>CAZRRJ010000001.1:0-925362 GCA_964602515.1 uncultured Saccharicrinis sp.
ACCACCCGAAGGTGCATCAAACCATTCTACCACCACGTTATTTGGCAAGGCACTTTTATTAATCGCACTATTGGCATTGATTGTTTGTAGGGGGCTTTGTTCACATTCAATAATATCTCCTTTAGAAGTTGGTTGATCTGTTTTATTAATTGTTAGCTGCACTTCCGTTCTGCTATGACTCAGGCAGCTTGTAGTTGTATTTTTTGTCTGTGCATAATAGCTAATACTTCCCTCAGTATTAAGTATTGGATTACTTACCCTATTACCTCCGGTAGGTGCATCATACCATTCGATTACCTCGTTGGCTGCTAAAACAGAGATACTATTATTGGCATTTAAGGTTTGAATCTTACCTTGTGCGCATTCAATAATATCTCCTTTTGAAGTTGGAGCTACAGGCATATTGATTTTATAAGAGACACTGTTGGCATTACCACAGTAATCAGTATATTGACAAGTGTAAGTTGTTGGTAATACTGGATTTACAATGACAGTGTGATCTGTTGTACTATTGATATAACTATTAGGGCTCCAGCTGTATCCAGAACCTTTGGCAGGTGCAGTAATGGTATGGCTAACTCCCGGGCATGATGTTATGTTGGTATTGACAGGGAAATTAACTTTTACTTTATGTTGGTTTCTTTTGCCACCTGTGGTAGCTGAAAAGGCCCAGAAAACTAAGGTATTGTTATTAAAAGTATTAGATATAAAGTTGCTTGTTTTACTATGATTGTAAGTTGTACCGTTAGAGTGTGTAAATTCAACTGAAAAAGTTTGCGTGTTATTGACATGAGGATTCCATTTTACTTTTACCTGGTGCCATTTACCATTTTCAATATTCGAAAGTGTAGTGAAACTATTTCTTAGAGTGGATAAGGATTGGGAACTGTGGTTAGTATTACCGTTGTTTAAAATGGCGATATGATCAGAACCAGGGTCATGTAGTGGACTATTATAGTATGTATCAAACTCTACGAATAAGCTGGGATTGAAATTGCCAACTCCCAGTCCACCTCCTCCTGTAAAAGTACTGGCACAATCTCCGTGTAGCATAAAAACAATACCATCAGCACCAGAATCAGAAGTGCCAAAATAAAGCTCAAATGTTAATTCAAAACTATATTGTAAGTCAATGGGGTATGGATTTTCTAATGCGCCAAGTTCGGAATAGCTATTACTGGTTAGTTGATACTCATTGACTGTATTTGCTACCAGTTGTGCTTCTCCATATGTTGTAAATGATGTTTGGGAATAACTCCGGATAGATATAAACATCAAAAATACATAGAAAACTATTTTATTAAAATATAGTTGATTTTGAAATTTATTGATAAGTATCATCATAGAACGGAACTATTAGTAATATTAAAAACAATGGGAGAAGTAGGTTAAGTGCTTTAACACAAATAGTATTTAAGCAGACCGGGCAATGTGTGATTCAATAGCTTGAATATTACAACACAATTTGAAAATAAATACCATGTAAATGAATACACTTAAAATTTAATATTATTTTTTGGTTCAGGTTAATCTTGGTTTTTAATGTAACAAAACTATTTAAAATTGACCTTTTGATAGTGGGGATATTGCGTAAAATACATACGGAAAATCCGTATTTATGACTACGTAATTTGCGTAGTGTTAGATAAATAATATGCCCATATCAGGTGTTTAGAGTATATTAATCATAGATTTGATGTGTTTATAATGTATTGTTTATGAGGTTTTTACTATTGTGTAAATGTAAACTTCCCGGATTGTAAAACCTGATACTACATTGAACCCAATAGCTATAAGATTCAAAATAAGATTGGTATAAATTGAATGTGTTTGCTTTTTGATGAGAATTTAATTGCTATAGCTTACTGTCTTATACCAACCTGAGCAAGCATAGCTTTCTGTAAGTATGACTTGTTACCCGCAGTTCAAGTCCCAATGGTTTAAGCCAATTTGTTTTGAGACTTGAATCAGAAGGCACTATAAATGGAGTATAAGCTTATTATTTTCAAATTATTGAAAATGAAAAATATGTATTATACCCACGAATTGGAATAATCAGAATCTTTAAATTTAGCGGCTAAACCTTTAAATTGCTTTAAACGTAAAGCTTCATCAGCTTCCATACCTAATTCCTTCATAATACGTTCGGTCGACCACCCATTTTCGGTTAATAGTTTTACCACATCTGCAATACCATCTATTTGGTGTTTACCCCTGGCTCTATTGTGCCTGATAGTAGCAACAATTCGCTCGTTTTCAGAAATATTTAAGATGACTACAGGAACTTTGTTGTTTAAGCGTGTTTTTAATTCTTTACATTTCTCTATTAGCTTAAAACGGTGGAAGCCATCTATTAGTTCGTAAGTGTTGTTACCCTTATTACGTACAATTAAAGGACAGGTAATACCATGGTTAGTCATTGATAGCAGTAACAAACGTTTTTCTGCTACTGCCACCTTATTGGGGTTGTATGTGTTAGCCACTATATGTTTTATTGGAACCCACCTGATATATGATACAGGTTCTTTAATCTGATAGTCACCTTTTTGGGTAAACTTAGCTGATAATTCATTAATTAGTTCCAGTTTTTCACTATCATCGAGCTTGTCAAAGAGTTCGAGTATGGTATTAAAATGGATTGCTTTCATCTTTAATTAATTCTTTTTGAATAGAGTTCGTCATATGTTTTTTTGGTTTGACAAAAGCCAATACTTCTGCACCACCAATCGTTCTTTACAATACATTTTGCAATTCTTCTCCACGATGGGACTTTCCCGGCATTTTCAAGTTTTAAGTTGCTTTCATCAGGTATTAAGTCAAACGGAAAACCATGGTTGTTCCACCAGCTTACAAATGTTCTTATCTTCTTTTCGTAGTGAGAACGCGTTATTACAGGCATAGACTCTAAAAGCAGGTTAACGTATTGTTTCCATGTCAAACCATTCGGCAGGACAACTTTTCGCCTTCCTAAAATTGCCGTTTTGCTATAAATTGATCCAAAGTTTACACCGCTTACCCTTAAAATTACTCTATCCCATAATTCAGGTTCAATGATGTGGAAGTATTCGAGACTCTGGCGCTGATCATCACCATATGGCTGACATATTCTGGCCTGGTGAATGGTTAAGCCACACAGGTAAAATTTATCATATAGTTTATTGTATGATACTTTATTTTTGCCTACATAGCGCCATATGTCTTCTGTACGCCAATCATAAATAGGGTATGAATAAACTAAATTTTTTGATGCCCTGCTCATCCAATTGAGGTCATTCCAAGGTTTTGTGGATACGGAGATAAAGCGATTTAAACTTTCATCAGCTCTAATGCCTAATAAACAGGAGCATAGTTGGCCATTCGAAAACCAATTGCCCCACTCAAATACAAATTCTTCAAACTCCATTCCGTATTTGTAAAAAGGATAATAATTATAATCGCTAATCACACTATCATTATCCGGCATTGGACGAATCCACTTGTCTTTTTCCTCTGGATCCCAGCAACGCCAGTGAGGTTGAAATACACTTATCGAATTTCGCAGGTTTAGGGGAAGGCATACCCAATGCAGGTTAATATCATCGTTATTAAGGGTCATTTCATTAATATGATCAATGGTTAAGCTGTATTGCCCTTCCAGATCAATAAATAATACATCTAAGGGCAAACATCCTTTCTGCCGGGCAATATCAAGTGCAATATGAAGCATTACAGTACTGTCTTTTCCACCGCTAAAAGCAAGATAAGTTTTGGGGAAGATATCAAACAATTGTTCTATGCGCTGTGTTGCAACGGTGTTTACGTCAACATCTAAGTAATATTTGGGCATATTAAATTAAATTGTAAATACAGTTAAATAATCTATACTATTTTCTAATTTTCATTAGTGTTTTTTTGATTTGTAATTTTTATTGTACTCTTATATTTAAACCTGTTGTTATGTGCATGCCAAAGTTTGCACACAGATTCTGATCTGACCGAGCCAGGTAAAACCTTTTTGTATATATTAAGTTTTAATCGTTAATGCTGTCAGGAAAAATACATATTATATTACAAAGAGAAAAAAAACATCATCGTAATTAATATTATTGGTTATAATGGTTGTCGTATGTTTTAATAAGTTGTTAATCAGTATTATATTGGGCGGTTGAAATAGGGTTGTTTATTTTAAACAGGTTCAATAATATTGATTTTGCTTATACATATTATCTTGTACATCAATTATTTTGTATAAAATAAAGCTTGATTTTGTGATCAAATAAAAAACAGTGTTTTTGTATGTTATTTAAAAGGTTTAATAACAGGTTTAAATAACGGGAGAGAGTTAAGGAAGTTGTTGGTTGTTACAAAATAGCTTGACAACAATAGTCAAAAAAACAGATTATAATACTTTTGAAATCAGTTTTCGCAGATGGGCTGTTAGTCTGCATGATGGCAGTTATATAAGTATTTATGATATTAGAGATTGTTTTTACCTTAGTAGAAGACCTTATAACGATATTATAAAGCGCAGGCTAGTGCGTTATTCTTATGAATTACATTTATTCTTTGGCCTTATGAGTTCAAAAGAAAGAGAAGACAACAAGCAGCTTGAGTAGCGCTTAAGACATTTGGAGCAGCAACAGGAACAAGCAACGATGAAAAACATTTGGTTCAAGACCTTAATTGATGTTAGAGAAAGCGAGCTTAAAATCTGTCAATTTATTTTAGGGCGACACACTGTGGAGGGTAAGGTGCCCCTATGGGCGGGTTTGTTGAGCCTGTTGAGATGCTTATTAAGCCTGTTGGTGAGTCAAACAAGCCGATGGGAGAGTGAGGTAAGCCTGTTGAATGGGAAAGAGGTTCTTATGTATGGGTGCGTAATGCCTGTTGGAGGGTTTGTAGTACCTGTTGAAATGCTTTGTAAGCCTGTTGACGGGTTAAGTAAGTCGATGGATAGGTGAGGTAGGCTTATTGGAAGGTAAGTAGCCCCGATGGGCTGTATAGACAGGTCTCGGGGCTAGTAAAATAAAGGGTTTTACTGTTTTACCCCTTATGACTTCTGTAATACTTTTCGCGTCTGTCTTCATTTTTCCAGAATACATAGCGCCCGTATTCACGAATAGTGCTTACACGTTCTGATAAGAGAGTAAAGGCCTTATCACGAAGCTTTTTAGTGTGGCTACTCTCATCAGATGAACCATTGGCATTGGCAAGTAACTCAGCCAGGTGACGAGATAAGGTTCGGGCACTTTGCAGGTAAGTTGTATCGAAATTAATGTCAGCCAGTGGCTCAGGGTTCTTTTCACCTAATACCGCTAATTCAAGTAGATCCTGTATCATATCAACTTGTCCGCGCCCCTCATTAATACGCATCACTTTGGTTAAAGTATTTGGCTGGTTGCGGAATGCAAATTTAAAGTGGTGCAGCAATTTATCACGTTCTTCAAAAGCTGTAGGTGCAATATTCAGCCATTCTTTTTGAGCTTCCTGCCGGGCACGGAACTCGCTCATCCATTGTGCCTGGCAATAGCGCAAGGCACCCGATAATGGCATTAATTCATCAATAATACTTACATCCATACCGACAGCAGTTAAGGCCTTTTTGTCTTTAGTAGCTTCCACTGCAAGAGACTCTACGCTAGCAGTAAACTCATCTACTGGTTGGTTAGGCAGTTTAATGTCTTTATCTGCTACTGCCTCAATTTGATCTTTCCATGTGTTAAAATTTTCAATGTAACTCATGCTTATGTATTTTTAATCCTATATTGTAAAGCTCCGCCGGCCTCCTCTTCCAATGCGCAACGCCAAGCAGGCAAGGTTGATGACCAGCCGGCGGTTTACTTTCAAATATTTATCATAAATATAGTGTCATATAACTATAGTACAATGCAATTAATTATATAAATTATACCTCTATTTGATAAACGGTTATTTACTGTTGATAAACGGCTTAATATTTATGATGAATGAATAAGTGTGAGTAATGCAAAAATAAAGCAAGGAATGATGATTATTTAGATAATAGATAATTAGATAATTGACTATTAGGTTTTTATGTGATATATAAGAAGATGGTATATTTACAGCTCCGATAGCAATTTTGGGGTGCGTTAATAATATTAATATGGTGGCCAGGTTTAATTTATTTCTGGCAATCAGTTATTTAAAGAGAGATAAGTCAATTGTTTCTTCTTTATTTTATTTGTTTAATGTTTTTCGTTTTTGAGCTCGCCAGAACTGGTCATCAAACTTTCGTTCAAAAGGAATAAAAAAGTGTTTTATTGTATACTCTTGTGTTTCCTGCATCATATTAAAACCACTGGCGCTAAAAATACGCTTACAATATGGAAATAATTCATAAGAAGGGTAATGAAAAATAACTTGGTTAACATCAAAGAGCTTGTCTTTAATATTTGTATTAACCAGCAGGTAAGGTTGGCTGTTTTCTATTTTTGCAATGTCTTTGGCATAGTTTATTAAAGCACTTAATTCGGCAGGGTTATCGGCATGAGAAATAAGCCAGATGTCCTTATTGAGAGGTAGGTTATGCTGTTTTTTTATAGTTGCACCTACTGTGCTGTTGCTGGAGGGGAGGGTAATTTTAAGGTGATTAACCTGCTCAGATGAATTTTGGATAAAAGCCAGGTGGGCTGGTTCGGGTTCTTCAAGTAAATAAGTTGTTTTAAAATGGCAATCGGAAACAAGATGCTTTTGGTATGCCTCCCACTTTAAGCGGCGACAAATATAGTTAACATTAATATGTGATGGAAAAGCAACTTGGTTTAATTCGCCTTTTAAACCGCATGGAAACGTATCAATATAAAATGATGTTACATGCTCTGTTGCTAATACATTATTTAATATATCTGCCTTATCAATTCCCTTGTTGGGTATAATAAGCAAGTGCTTATCATCCACAAAGCTGCTTGCAGTATTAGCGGTGGTTATTATTTTGTAATTCTTAATACCCCACTGGCGCATTAGTTTTAAAGCACGGCTTATATGTCCCAGTCCGCCTCCAGGCGCATAATATAAAGTCATTAATCCTTAATGTTTCTAAGTTCAGATTTCCCAATGAGGCTCATTTTAACAGCAGTTCGGTAACTATTATACAACGGTAGGTTATTTCAATCTCGTTTAAAGCCAATACGCCTGCAATTTTATTTGTGCTAAGGCCAATCGCATAAATAGGCTTGTCGTCGTTATACGTTATTGTAGCGATGTTATTATTAAAGGTAACACTGCCTGTTTTATTCCCCTGTTTATAAATATTAAACAACTGGCTGTTTTTCCTTTTGATTTCAAAGGGTTTTGTCATTTCGTTATCGGCTGCTACCTTAATTTTATCTGCATATATTTTAACCTTGTAAAGCAGCTCGCCATCTTCCTTTTTAAGCTTAATGGCATCATCATAAACATTTATTTTTGCAAGTGTATTTCCCTGCTTATCCATGTACTTTGCCTTTCCCGAATGTCCAATTTTTCGGTATAAATGAATATCACCAAGGTTAATTATTACATCAGATCCAATTAAAATATCACCAATAGATACATTTTCTGCATTATTCAGGTAAATGGTGGTTTGCTCAATGGCATTGTTTGTTTTTATTTCTGGCGCAATAACTTCTGTATTATGAGACGTTTGCTTTTTATTACCCTTTCCACATGCGGAAAGTAGTATTGCTATCAAAAGAAGGTGGCTTAACCTGATCATGCGATTAAAAATTAACTGGTGACTGTATGGTTTTTATTTTATTTGAGTTGATAAGGGTATTCTGATGCTTGCCTGAGAAAAACTGGTCGTACAAAACAGCTTCTTGGTTGGCAGAGTAATTGGCAGCTACGTGCTTTTTAAGCGTATGTCCCATTTGAGCTCTTTTGTTAGTACTCATTTTTACGGCTTTAAAAATCTGGCGGGCACAAGCCTCTTTGTCTGAGGGGTGAAAAGTAAGGCCGTTTTCACAGTCTGTTAAAATGTCTTTCATACCATCAATGTTACTTGCTAGTACTGGTATTCCCAGTATACCTGCCTCCAATAGTACATTGGGCATACCTTCGTAAAATGAAGGTATGGCTATCCAGTCACAAGCAGTATAATACTTCAATAAGGTATTACGATCCATAAAGGGCAATTGACTTGTTTGCAACTGGTATTTGTCAATCAGTTGTTTTACTTTTTCATCGTTGGTATCACCTGTTACTACCAGGTGTACAAGCTCTTTAACGCCCGATTTAACCAATGCTTCCAGGAAAAAATGAATGCCTTTTTTTTCTTTTAACACGCCAAATAAACCAATGGTTATGGTACCCGAAGCCGTGTTGCTCTGTCTCCATTCAAGCATGCTGTCCACCTCACTTTTAAGTGGAAGCCAGTTATGGCTGTTAATGCCGTTGGGAATGTAATGTATATTTGTTTTGGGATAGAGTATTTGAATTTTACGGGCTTTATCAAGGCTATTTGCACAAACCTCGCTGGAAAAGCTAAAAGCCTGGTCTAAATAATATTTACGTTTGGGAGAGAAAACAGATATATCAAAATCATTTCCCCGAATAAATGTGTAAAGGGGTTTGTTAAACAACCGCGCATATACAGGGGCTCCATTTAAAGGTAATAAACCACCAAAAGCCACAAGCTTATCATACTGAAGAGTTGTAGCTGGGTTGCTTAAAAAATTTAAACCCAGGTTGAGTGTGTGTGAAATATCATGGTGCTTTGGAATTGCTGTATAACTACCATTCAGTTTTTGTTCGGTAAAAAACGGCTTTTTACGATTTGTAAAATGTAAAATGTGAATTTCGTAATCCAGCTTTCGCAAAAACGCAACTATCCTGTTACAAGATTCTGCCATGCCTCCCTTGTTAGGGGGGTAGTTTTCTGTTATCCAAAGGAGTTTTTTTGTTGTCATTAGCTATCTAAAAAATCATCTTCATCACTTTCTGACATGCTGTACATCTCATCAGTGGTATCTTCAAATCCTGAATAATCAGACTCATCAAAGCCATAGTCATCGTAATCGTTATAATAGCTTGATCTCATAGCCCAGTAGGACATATAAAAATACCTGTCATTACCGTAATTAGGCTCGCGAAATCCCGGGTTTGACTTATTCTGGGTTTTAGTATAGCACTTAATGCAAACTGTTTTACCATCTGATTGTTCCGCGTGTGTATTGCATACTTTTATACCACAATCCGAACAGGATTTAGTTGCCAGTCCTTTGCAAGCAATTTGTCTGAATATACCCTTTTTTATATCACATCTCATAAGCTGAATTTTTACTGTTGTTACTAAATCGGTTTTACGGTTTTATACAATTGCTGAATGGCATGTACAGATGGATTAAACGGGGGAGTATCATGTTTTTGTAATGCTTTAAACATAACCTTTCCTTTTACCATAATTGTTTGCTCGTTTTCAGTAATTACTATAGGCATATCGGGCTTGCTTGCTTCATTGCGTATATAGTTCGATTTTGGAAATGTAAGCGAGATATTAAGCTTGATTGCTTTCTTGTATTTCGTCTTAAATTTTGTTTTGCCACCTCTTACTTTTTTGATTTTGATTTGTTGAGAGAAGTCAATAAACTCAAACATAAAATCAGTTTCGTCTGAAAATTTTACACTTCCTTTCAGGGGGGTATGTTTATAATATAAAACGGTTCGGTAATCTTTTATATAACCATTGGTTCTTGGAGGCAGCTTTTTTTTATCAAAAAGAAATGATTTATGAAGAGAATTTTTAGCACTGAGCGATAGTCTTATTTTACCTTTTTCATGCATTTCCTCTTTTATCATACCCAAAAACGGGATGGTAAATAGACGCAGTGTATTATCGAGGTCGCCTTTTTTTATAATAATCCTGAGTATGATGGAGGTAATTGCAAATGAAGCAAGGGTGATTGCAGTGATCCTAAATAGTAAGGGAGATACAGACAGCAGGAAAAAAACAGATATAAATACCAATATTAAACTAATCACAATAATATGGCCTAGTTTTTTTCTAGCTTTACCACCAGCAGCATCCATTTTACCTAAAAAGGCCAATTCTTTTAACAGGTTTGAGATTTTAAACTGACCTTCAAGTTGCATGGTCTGAAGGAACTTTTTTTGAGATGGTGAGAGCTGACCTCTCATCTTGAAATATTTTAAAAGCATTATGTTATAATTTGGATGTGTATACTGTTTCTAATTTGTTTTTTACAATTGGCCAGTTAGCCACTGTTTTAATATATTTCAGGCCATTACGGGCAAGTTCTTCTCTTACAGTTGGGTATTCGATTAATATTCTTATGGCTCTGCTTAACTCCTGGGGGCTGTCTGCAGGCACAAGTTTACCATTAATATTATCGTTTATTATTTCGTGGCACACCGGTAAGTCAGAGGCAACTACCGCCGTACCACAGGCCATTGATTCGTATATCTTCAGGGGCGAACACCCTTGTTGTATATTTCTGCTGCATTCGCGTAAGGGAGCAACGGTAAGTAGCGCATTTTTAATCCAGGTATTCAAAACCGGTTTTTCCAGTTGATGATGCCAGATTGTGTTTTCTGCTATGCCTGATTTTTCTGCCATTTTAAGGTAGGGTTTACTCACCTTTTGTCGGTTTGAACTACAAATAACCAGCTTTAGTCCGGGTATATCTTTTAAGCCTGCAAAGGCTTTTAACAGGGTATCTACACCTTGCCAGTTTTGTAAAGCCCCAAAGTAAAGAATGTACTTTCCAGGTAGGTTATCCTGCTGTTCAAATGTTGGATTACTTTCGGCAGCATTGGGTATAACATCTATTTTATGCTCACTTACACCCCTCGATAACAACATTAATTGTATTACTTGAGAAGGAACAATAATGTGAGATGACTTTGATAAACAAAGGTTTTCTATACGTTCTATTTTTCCAAGTGTGGCTTTTGTTAAACCTGGGTAACGGTAAGGGAGTTCTATGGATGGAAGTCCATTAACCTCAAAGAGTGTTTTTGCTTTGGATGCTGAATTAAATATGGCCAGACCACCCCAGATATCACGAAAGTGAATGTGGTTTATCTCTGTATGGTTACGCAATAAATGCTCCAAATGGTGACTAAATTCAAATGCCCTGTTAAGGTAATGAGGAATACGCTTAGAGAAACGAATTATATCCGTATTACCTTCTGATTCGTAATCGGGGTAAGTTTCATTACCAAGAGTATATAACAGGCCGTTTCCATAAAAATCGAACAGGTATTTAGCCATATGTGCTATATGGGTTGAAGCTCCTTTTGATGTAGGAAACAGGTCGAAAGCAGCGTAAAGGGCTTTATATTGCTTTGGGTTAATCATATTTGCTACAAAGATATATTTTTATGATTTAAAAGTATGAGTGGATTTGCACTATTTAGATAAATCAAGGATTAATGCCAAACCTAACTACAAATATGTCATATGTTAAATTGATTATTCTCTGTTTCTACTAACCTAAGCCTGATTTTACCTGCTAGCCTTATTTAAAAAAATAAATCGAACTTAGCTTATTGAGGTTGAGTAAAATGGCAGGTGATAAACATATTTTTTAATAAAAAACGATTGGTGTGGTAGAGAGAACAATTAAGTAAATTTGCGTAATCAGTAAAAACTCTTGGAGAAGGCTTCTTCCACAAGTTTTTTTAATGAATAAAATATTAAACGTTTACATATAATTTCTGATTACGAGTATGCTTAGGATATTCTTATCAATGTCTGCAAGTAAAATTATACCAGGTAAAGCTAACTGTCAGACTATTTATAAATAAGGGAAGAGTCATATTTAGTTATCGTCTAAAAAAATTAGTTAAATTGCGTACTCTCTAAAAGGTAAATGGCGAGTGGGTATACAAGAACAAGATACTATCAGGCGATTAAAAAAAGGCGATGACCAAGCCTTTGAGTTGCTGTATTACAGATATTTCAGAAAGTTGTGCGCCTTCACCAATAAATACCTCAATGACTATGAAGCAACGCAAGAGGTGGTTCAGGAAGTTTTTTATAGTATTTGGAAGAACAGAACCGAACTTAATGCAAATAAGTCAATAACAGCCTATCTTTTTCAGTTGGCCAAAAACAAGAGTTTAAATATCATTAAACACGCTCAGGTTGAGGATAAGTACATGGATGTAATTAAATCAGCCTATCTGCAAGGTGATTTTGTTGACTCTCATGATTCTTTACTGGCTAAAGAAATAAACATTAAAACCCAAGAGGTTATTGATTCTTTGCCTGAACAATGTCGGAAAATCTTCCTGATGAGTCGGCATGAAGGGAAAAAACATAAAGAAATTGCTGAGGAACTTAATATCTCAGTAAAAACTGTTGAAACTCAGATAGGACGTGCTTTAAAAGTATTTCGTAAAGAGTTAAAAGAATACCTCATTTCAGTATTATTGACCTTTTTTTAATCTTCATGTAGGGGTAAAACTCTTCTTCATTGTACTACCTGTAAGAAAGGTAAAAATGAAGGGTGATACAGACTATAGGAACTTTATGGTTCGTTTTTTTGACAAAACTGCCACGGATAATGAATTACAAAAGCTATCGGAGAGGTTGAAAGAGTCGAATGAAAATAAACGACTTTTTAATGAGTTTAACGAAAGCCATCAGTTCGCCGACATAAGTGTTAAGGGCTGGATTTATGACACAGATGTTAACTGGAAGCAATTGAATAGCCGAATTCAATCTGAGTCGAACTCAGGTAAAATAAGGATGTTAACAAGTCACCAGTTCAACAGGCTAAGTGCTGTAGCTGTCTTCACCCTGCTTATAATGGTGGGTTCAATTGCCTATTTGCTGATGAATCAGTCACAAAATGAGTTCAATAAACATAAGCTTAGTGTAATTGCACCATCCGGACAAAAGAGTCAGGTGGTATTGCAGGATGGCACTAAAGTGTGGCTAAACTCTGGTACTGAACTTACTTATATATATGATGTAGATGGCAATAGATGTATTATGACGCTTAATGGTGAAGCTTTTTTTGATGTGGCTAAAGATAAAGAGCGACCTTTTATTGTAGAAACAGAAGGTGTTGATTTAGTTGTTTATGGAACCCGTTTTAATGTGCATTCCTACAATGATGAAAGGATCATAGAAACAACACTTGAGGAGGGAAGTGTTGGGGTAAAAGTACATGCCAGTGGTAAAGAGTGGTTAATGAAGCCCGGACAACAATGTATATATAATAAAGAATCTAAAGAAGTAGAACTGGCAGAGACAAACGTTAGTTTCTATACCGCCTGGACCAACAATAAACTCATATTTGATGATAATACGTTTATTGAGGTAGTAAAAAAGTTGGAAAGGTGGTATGGTGTTCAAATAGAGTTGGATGAAGAACTGTTTACTTCCGAACGATTTACTCTTACGATAACTCACGAAAGCTTTGCCGAAGTGATGGAGCTAATTAAAGTGGTTGCACCAATACAATATATAATCATCGATGAACGAAATGTACGAATAACCAAACAGTATTGATGTAAAGAAAAGGGAAGTGCTACAACACTTCCCAATGTTTAACACTCGTGCTACATACGAGATATTATTGACAATAACAATTCAAATCTATGAAAAAAAGACTGATGTTTAACGTCAGCAGGGAGAATTATACCTTGTTGAGAGGGTTTCGGATAATAATAACCTGTATACTTTTAATTGGTCTTATGCCAATATTCGCAAGTGTTTACTCACAAGAGAAAGAAATCAATATTAAATACATGAAGTCTTCTATTAAGGATGTACTCCGACAGGTAGAAGAAGTAAGTGACTATTCTTTTGTGTATAATGATGCAACTATTGATGTAAATCAGGTTGTTTTGCTACAAGGCAAGAATAATGGTATTGTGGAGTTACTCGATGGTTTGCTAACAGGAACAAATATTGTGTATAAAATAGTAGATAACAAAGTTATCTTACATGCGGATTTACCTCAATTGCAGAGTGACCAGCAAAAGACCTTAACACTATCAGGTAGTGTTACTGATAATACAGGGGAGCCATTACCGGGTGTGAACGTGTTTGAAGAAGAAAACCCAACCAATGGAGTTATTACTGGTATTGATGGAAAGTATGTAATAACGGTTAGTTCCGATCAAGCTCAGATTACTTTTTCTTATATCGGCTTTGAGAAGCAAACTGTGCAGGTGGCAGCTCGCAGCTTAATTGATATTGTGTTACTTGAGAATGTAAGAGGATTAGATGAGGTTGTTGTTGTAGGATTTGGTTCTGCCAAAAAGGAGAATATTACAGGTGCAACATCTTTTGTCAAAATGGATCAGATTATTAAAGACCGTCCAATAACAAATTCAGCCCAGGTTTTACAAGGTGTATCAGCAGGTTTACAAGTAGTATCAAGTTCTGGTCAGCCAGGTAGTACATCAACCAGCCTTAATATCAGGGGGATGACATCCATCAACGGAGGTTCGCCATTAGTTTTGGTTAATAATGTGCCAATTGATGACTTGAATGATATTAATCCGCGTGATATTGAGTCAGTGTCAGTACTCAAAGATGCTGCTGCATCATCTATCTACGGTGCCAGGGCTGCTTTTGGTGTTATCTTGATTACAACTAAAAGTGCAGAGAAGAATCAACCAATGAAGTTTCAGTACGCTACTACAACCAGCTTAACCTCACCGATGGAACTGCCTGAAAAGGCTACCACCCGCCAGTTTGTAGATGCCCTTCTGGATTTTGGGGTATATGAGTATTTTGCCGGGCAGGATGTAGATACCTGGTCATCTTATTTGGATACATATGAAAATAATCCTGAACAACTCACCTATGTAAAAGATCCTGTTAGAGGAAAGGATTATGCCATTGTTGTTGACGAATCTGGGCAATATTACCCATTGGCCGACACTGATGTGATTGGTGATTTTTTGAACGATTTTGGTTATTCCACTATCCATAACTTTACCATGAGTGGTGGTGCCGAGAAAATCAGTTATCGTGTTAATGCCGGATATAGCTTTGAGGACGGGGTTATGATAACAGATAAAGATTCGTATGAGAATTTTAATGTTAATGCCTTACTAAACGCCGATTTAACTGAACATCTCAGTTCATCAACTAATATTATTTACAGAAGTAGTTTGCGCTCGCAACCACAGGCTCAATATAGTCAGGCAATTCAGCGACGTATGTACGATCCAACCGGGCATATTGACTTAATGGATCCAACCGGTTCGCTTGGACTGACAACTTCTAATATACTGCCTTTCGATACACCGGGAAATATTGTACGTTATTCTGAACCAGGTATTACGAATAATGATAACATCCGAATTTTTCAGAAACTGGAGCTTGATGTGATAAAGAATCTCACAGTTACAGGTGAGTATACTTTTGAAAAAGGTTTTTATAAGTTTAGCAGAGTGGAGGAGGAGGCTGGTTTTGCAAGTTCGTTTAAGTTTGTTGAAAACAGTACCCCTCAGCAGCGCTATGAGAATACGAAGTTATTTCGCAGTACTTCCGACAATGTGTACCATGGTTTAAATATTTACACAAAGTATAAAGTGAGGATTAATAATCATTTGTTTAACTTTTTAGCGGGTTATAATCGTGAAAAGAAAACCTATAAGGCCTTTAATGTGAATCGAAAAACCCTTATTACAGTTGATCAGCCATCGCTTAATCTTGGTCTGGGCGAGTTTGATGGGGGAGATAGCTATTATGATTGGGCTGTTTTAGGATACTTTGGACGGGTTAATTATAACTACAACGATAAGTATTTTATTGAAGTTAATGGGCGTTACGATGGTTCATCGAGCTTTGCCGAAGATGATCGTTTTGTTTTACTACCTTCTGTATCTGGAGGATGGAATATAGCCAAAGAAGATTTTATGTCATCATTTAATATACTGTCGATGCTTAAGTTACGGGCTTCCTGGGGTGAGATTGGTAACCAGTTGGTTAGAACCAATGGAGTGCGCGATTATTATCCATACATTGCCGGCTATGAGCAGTATAATCCATATTGGATTGACCGTAGCTTAAGTATGCGTTATACCTCCTTTAATCCTGCTCAATTGGTGAGCGGCGGTTTTACCTGGGAAAAAGTACAGACAACCAATGTTGGTTTAGATGTAAGCTTCTTCGATAATCGCTTGGGAGTCAATGTAGATTTGTATTCGCGCAAAACATTAGGTATGCTCAATGCCGGCGTTCAACTACCAGCGGTGTTGGGTACAGATGCTCCTAAACAAAACATTGCTGATTTAGAGGTGCGAGGATGGGAAATTGAATTGAAATGGAACGATCGTATTGGCCAACTACGTTATGGTATCAATGTCAACCTTTCTAATTCAGATGGAGAAATCACTAAGTTTCTTAACGAAGGAGGCTTAATCAGCCAGTACTATACAGGTCAGAAGATCGGTGAGATTTGGGGCTATGTTACTGATGGTTATTACACAGTTGATGATTTTGTGGATGGCACACTTGATGCACATTTGTACGGACCTGACCGCCAGTTAAAAGAAGGTGTTGTATACATTGAAAATGCGCCTGTACCACTACCTGGCGATGTGAAATATAGAGATTTAAATGGCGATGGCATGATTAATAATGGTAATGGAACTATTTATCCCGAATATGATAAGGAAGGAAATTTAATTGCTCATACCGGGCCTGGCGATCGTAAAGTAATTGGTAACAACAGTCGTAAATATCAATTTGGTATCAATGGCTTTGCCGAGTACAAAGGTTTTGATTTTTCATTTGTGCTAAGCGGTGTTGGTAAAAGAGACCTTTGGACTAATTCAGATTTGGTTTGGCCATATCCAAGCCAGTTTGATCACATATATGCTCATCAATTAGATTATTGGACACCTAATAATCAGGATGCTTTTTATCCCAGAATTTATGGCGATCCGGAAGGAAACACCAACAGTAATTATGGACGTAATCGCCATACTCAAACAAAGTATTTGCTGGATGGTAGTTACCTCAAAATACAGAATATTACACTGGGTTATACTTTGCCTAAGAATGTGGTTAATAAAGTGGGTATTGATAATTTGCGCGTATTTGTATCGGGTGATAATATTTACACATTTGATCATCTGCCTAAAGGAATGGAGGCTGACCAGATTAATCCAAGCAGGCCCAATGAAGAATATGGAGCTTACCCATTTATGCGCAATTTCTCTATGGGCTTAAATCTGATATTCTAAATCTTAAAAACTGAAAGAAATGAGACAAATAAAATATATATCAGTACTCTTTTTACTGTTGTTGTTTAATGTTGGGTGTAACGATGATTTTCTGAACCTGGCACCAAAAGATGAATTGTCTGAAGTAACAATGTTTTCTACCTATGACAATTGCAAAGTATTTTCCTGGGGTTTTTATGAGAATCTTAATCCTTATCCCTGGTCTGGTCATACTGGAAAATACTATAAAACCATTGCCTGGGATGCTGAAGCTGACCTGATTGAGAATGGTTATGCCACCAACGGGGAAGCCTACCTTTGGGATAGAGTGACTATTCCGGCAACAGATATGGATTGGACCAATAGGTATGAGAGCATACGAAGGGCAAATTTATTAATTGATAATGTACCTAATGCCGATATGACCGATACTGAAAAAGCCCACTGGCGTGGAATAGGTTTATTTTTCAGGGCCTATGAGTACATAAAACTGTTAGCCAAGTTTGGCGGAGTACCATGGGTGGAGTATTCGCTAACCGATGCCAACACGAATATATTGTATGGACCAAAAGATTCGCGAGAGGTGGTTGCCGATAATATACTAAGAGACCTGCAGGAAGCTGTGGAAAGTGTTAAAGAAGAAGGAGATGGTGAAAATACAATTAATGCCAATGTTGTAAGGGCTTTAATTTCCCGTTTTGGTTTATTTGAAGGAACTTGGCGTAAATACCATGATTTGGATGACTATACAAAGTTTTTAGAAGCCAGTGTTGTAGCATCTGATAAACTTCTTCTGGATTATCCGGATTTAATGCCGTATTACGATCAAATATTTAACCGGGAGGATTTACAGGGGCAGCCTGGTATTATTCTTTATCATCATTACATTGACGATGATGCAGGCTTTCATATGATGTCGACTAACACCCGTTCAACCAATGATAAATATGATGTAACCCGTAAAGGCGTTGATATGTTCCTGTGCAAGGATGGACAAACGATTTGGAATAGCCCCTTATTTCAGGGTAATAAGGATGTTTATGCTGAGTTCAGAGACAGAGATACACGCTTACTTATTATGACACCTCCTCCATACAAAGTTAATTCTTTAGGAACAGGCGTTTGGGAGCCTACAGGTAATCCGGTCGATGAAGAGTGGATTACCGAGATGGCCCGTATTAGTGGTGCAAAGTTAGGCGATTTAGAATCACCTTATAAGCAAGTGCCCGATCGTAACTGGTCTGATCGTATTACTACCGAAGTACCTAACTTTGAAGGTTTGCTGCCAACGCAAACTGCAACCGGGTACCGATTCTGGAAGTATTTCAGTAACGTTAGCTATCGTACTTCGTCAAAAGACTTTAATGATGGACCTATCTTCCGAATGGGTGAGATTTTAGTAAATCATGCAGAAGCTAAATTTGAACTTGGGGAGTTTGACCAGGCAGTGGCCGATTTAACCATTAATAAGTTGAGGGAGCGCGGTGAGGTGGCTACAATGAATGTGGCGTCGATAACCAGTGATTTCGACCCCAAGCGAGATCCTTCTGTTAATGAGATTTTATGGGAAATCAGAAGAGAGCGGGCTATAGAGCTAATGGGCGAAGGTTTCCGAAGAGAAGACTTGAGGAGATGGAAAAAGATGCATTATGCAGCTGAACCTAAATTGGGGAGATGGATCAGGCAAGACGATTATAAAAAAGTAATTCCTATCAAGGGTGGTGCTGCCGAAGGCTATGTTCAACTGGTACCTGGAATGCCTCCTGTATTTCCTGAACATTATTACCTATTTCCTTTACCAAGTGAAGAGATAGTGCTTAATGATGCATTACAACAAAACCCTGATTGGGAGTAATATTATTAATAATGGTAATTACAAATTAGTAATTTAGCTGATGCAGCGGGACAACCTCCGATCTGCTGAGGTTGTTAATACCGATAATACAGTTAATAATATGCAGATAGGATATGCCATCTACTCAACTACTGGTTATTATTTTAAGGGAGAAATCGATGATGTGAGAATTCTGGATGATGTCTTAATTGAGGAACAAATAGCCGGTATTGTTGCTGGTACCGAATGGTGTACTAATTTTTTTTATAAGGAGTTGAATGAATCAGATTTAACCTGCCCTGGTTAAAAGGTTAATGAGGGCAGGTAGTAATAAATACAAATAATAATCAACATTGAGTATGTATAGTAAGTTAAGAATATTGGGCGCAATTGTTGTTGCAATGCTTTTTAATGCTTGTAGTTCGCCTCAAAATAAAGCCGAAAAGCCAAATATCATCTACATTTTGGCTGATGACCTTGGTTATGGTGAATTAGGTTGTTATGGACAGGAATTGATTGAAACACCCCATATTGACCAATTGGCCGCAGAAGGGATGCTTTTTAGTCAGCATTATGCCGGAGCGCCGGTCTGTGCACCTTCCCGTTGCGTATTAATGACTGGCAAGCACATGGGGCATTCTTATGTACGTGGTAATGACGAATGGCGCGAGCGCGGTGATGTATGGAATTACAAAGCACAGATTACGGATTCAACTCTGGAAGGACAGCGCCCTTTGCCACTTGAAACGCAAACCATTGGGCGTATTTTGCAAAGGGCTGGCTATAAAACTGCTGCGGTTGGTAAATGGGGGTTAGGAGCTCCACATACCGATGGTATTCCAAATAAACAGGGCTTTGATTACTTCTTTGGCTATAACTGTCAGCGTCAGGCTCACACATATTACCCAATACATCTCTATGAAAATGAGCACCGGGTATATTTAGATAATGATACAGTGGCACCAGGAACACGCTTAGCCAAAGGCGCTGATCCATATGCTATTGAGAACTATAAGCCTTATAATCTAAAGGACTATTCACCCGATTTGATGTTTGGCAGGATTACCAGTTTTGTGGATAAAAATCGTAAAGAACCGTTTTTTCTGTACTGGGCAACACCCATACCTCATGCGCCTATACAAGCTCCACAGAAATGGGTAGATTATTACACTCAGAAGTTTGGTGATGAAAAGCCTTACGATGGCAAACATGGGTATTTTCCGCATCGTTATCCGCATGCTGGGTATGCAGCTATGGTTTCTTACCTGGACGACCAGGTGGGTCAATTGATTAATCAGTTAAAGGAGCTGGGTATATATGATAATACAGTTATCATTTTTAGCTCCGATAACGGACCAACCTATAATGGAGGAACTGATTCGCCGTGGTTTGGCAGTGGAGGCCCTTTCAACAGTGAGTATGGTAGGGGTAAAGGCTTTTTACACGAAGGAGGTATTCGTGTGCCAATGATTGCTTCGTGGCCTGGATATATTAAGGCAGGTTCAACCAGTGGGCATGTTTCTGCTTTCTGGGATGTGTTGCCTACCCTGTGTGATATTGCCGGAGTAGAGAAGCCCTCAGATACTGATGGAATTAGCTTTTTGCCGGAGTTATTAGGAAAAAAGCAAAAGCCTCATGAATACCTGTATTGGGAATATCCTGAATATGGCGGTCAGTTGGCTGTTCGTATGGGGGATTATAAAGTCATTGCCAAGAATGTGAGGAGGGATAATAATATAACTTTTGAATTATATGATCTAAAATCAGATCCTTTGGAAAACAATGATATTGCAAATCAATGTCCTGATATTATTACTAAAGTAAGTCAGATTCTTCAGGAGGAACATACAATCTCATGGAATAATCGCTGGAGGTTTACGCAATTGGGAGATGAATGAAAGTAAAAGGGAAATGAAACATATTAAAATAGGTGGTACTGTAATCTAATTTAGTATGTTTCATGTGGTGTTAATAGATTTAATGTTAGTGTATTATATTACTTTCCGATACAGAAATTCTTAAAAATATTGCCTAAAACTTCATCTGTATTAATCTGTCCGGTTATCTCACCTAAGAAGTGGAGCACTTCCCGAATGTCCTGGGCCAGGAAATCGCCGGTAATACCAGTTTGCAGTCCATCAACCACGCGCTGGATGGCTTTGTGTGATTTTTGTAAAGCTTCGTAGTGGCGCACGTTGGTTACAATCACCTCGTTGTTATCAATGGCAGAGAGGTTAACTGTTTTGAGCAGGGCAGAGGTTAAGACATCGATGTTGGATTGTTGTTTGGCCGAGATGGGAACAATGGCATCGGTGCCTGACAGCTCCTTAAAGCTGCTTTTTTGGAAGCGCTCCTGAACACCTTCATTAGCCAAATCGGTTTTGTTAATCACTACAATCAGCTGTTGATACGTGTCCATTCTTTGTTTTACATCTGTGATAGCGTCGTGAATCTTCTCATCCGGATCGTTTACATCCAGCATCAGTAAAATAATGGTTGCTTTGGTAATTTTATCATAGGTGCGTTCAATCCCCAGGTTCTCAATTTCATCTTTGGTGGCACGTATGCCGGCCGTGTCAATAAAGCGGAAGCTGATGCCTTCAATATTGATGGTGTCTTCAATCACATCGCGGGTGGTACCATGAATATCCGAAACAATGGCGCGCTCTTCCTGTAATAGAGTATTCAGCAGGGTGGATTTACCGGCGTTGGTGTGGCCAACAATTGCCACCGGAATACCATTTTTAATGGCATTACCCAATGAGAATGAGTTTATCAGCTTTTTTAGTACAGAGTCTATTTCATCAACCAGTTTGGTTAGTTCATTGCGATTGGCAAACTCCACATCTTCCTCGCTAAAGTCAAGCTCCAGTTCAATTAAGCTTATAAAATTAATTAATTGAGACCTTAAGTTAATCAGCTCATTGGAAAAGCCACCACGCATTTGCTGTAGTGCCACACGGCGAGCCGCTTCACTTTTTGAAGCAATTAAGTCAGCTACTGCTTCGGCTTGCGATAAATCCATTTTACCATTCAGAAAAGCCCGCTGGGTAAACTCACCTGCCGTGGCCAGACGGGCACCATTCCTAGTTAGTAACTGTAGTATCTCTTGTTGGATAAAAGTTGCCCCATGACAGGCTATTTCAACAATCTCTTCTCCTGTAAAAGAGTGTGGCGATTTAAAAAGGCTGACCAGTACTTCGTCAATATCCTTTTCGCCATCCCTGATACTTCCAAAATGTATGGTGTTGGCTTTTTGTTCACTAAGTAGTTTACCTGCTTTGGCCGGCTTAAAAATCTTTTCGCAAATAGATATGGATTGATTACCCGACAAGCGGACAACTGCAATAGCACCCATTCCCTGGGCTGTTGATATGGCACAGATGGTATCTTTTTCGCTTCTCATACAACATGAAATTTACCCCGGATGGGGAAGAAATAAAAATAAAAAAGGAACGTGGCATACGAGAATAAAAAATACATTTGTAATACTATTACCCTGCGTTGTTACGCACCTTCAAAAATAGAACGAGTTAACAAATACAAAACAGTTATGTGTTTGTTACAGCTAACTGATCTGCTTGCAAAAGTAGATAAAAATAATTCATTATTAATCTCCATTTTAAATCTCTTTATTCAGAATAATAAAACAGGAGAATACTAGTATCAATTTATGATGTGATATTATATTATCTTAAAATTGGCTGTCAATAGTAATAATAACATGTAAAATGCTTATTTAAATTTATATATGCTTGAAACTTACTATTCGTGAGCGTTCTGAAATAAGGTTGTATAGAATACTTTACTTACTTAGATATATGATGAGGTGACATGAAAAAATGGTCGATTTCTGTTTATTAGCAATGTATAATGTGTGGTTTATAAAACAAGTTTGTAAACGTTAATTGAGCAACTTTCAGAAAAGCAAGTAAGGACAGGCTGTAATCTGTATAATTAGATTTTTTATAGTTGCCTTTCACTTGATTTTTTTACTAAGAATAATGATTTATAAGAGAGTTGTTTTTACCAGGCAGAGTGGTTTTGAAATGGCAAGGGAACAGCGGAACAAGAACTGGTAGCCGGAACACCAGAAACTCCGTTTAACGAGTTTATTCGCATATGGATGGCGTATGGACTTGGGGGTATTACTGGTATTGGGACAGTTGTATTTCTGTTTCGCAAAGGTACGCGATGAATCACAAAGAAACACAGAGGTAGTCCGGAGTAACTCTATAAAGCCTCATCGGATATCTGTGTTACTAAGAGGCAACTTATTATCAATAATAGTTTTTGCCTTTTTCGTGCTCGCTGGATGTTACCCCAATTGCTGTATTGCCTAAAATTTATAAGCTAAACCTTTTGTTTACAGATTTATTGCGATTATTCTTCTCCCTCTTTCTTTCTGGTTGGTTATCCAAACTATTAATCAATACCAAGAGTACAAACACTGGAAAGAGGCTTACCAACTCTACCAATACCAGGTATATACTGCTGCTGATGAATACCAACTTGCGTTGGAATAATTGCCAGAGAATGGTTTACTATTACAGATGTATGGTAAGTGCTGACTATGTCAGTAAACAGTGATCGGTGATCAGTAGTCAGGAAAACGTTGGGTAATGCAAAAGAATTATTGGAACAAGTAGCACAATTGAGGAGTGATCCAATTTTATATACTACCCTGGGTGATGATTTCATATATTCATCCATTTATGGATGGGAATAAAAGAATTGCACGAATTGTAAGTAAGTTTTATATTATTTGGTATATTTGTTATGCAATACCAAATATAGCATATGTCAATTCGATTGCTTTTATTCTTAATTGTTACTAGTTGTTTTGCTTCATGCGTATTTGAGCAAAGGGGAAAGGACAGTGATAGGCAGTTATTGGCCATTGAAAATCAAATTTATTATTATCCTCATTTAGTAGAACAACAGGTTGATAGCTTGAAATTATTACTGCGAAGCTTTGAATTGCATCCTCATTCCGGGCAAATAGCTTTTTTATGCGGGTTTATGGATTATCACCGGGGGGAGATGGACAGTGCTCTCATTTATATCGAAAAAGGTTTAATAAGTTATACCCGGGAAAGTAATCCTGAAGGAAAGGCAAAGTGCAACCTTTTATTAGGATGGATTGCCGAAGGAGCTGGTTACTGGGAACAGGCCAAAACCAATTACTACAAAACAATACAATTGACTAATGATGATTGTACCAAGGAGAATGGCTTGGCCTGGTTGGGTATTGCACGATGTAAACAGGCCATTAAAGACCCAATAGATGGGGAGGTTAAAAAAGGTATTAAGTATCTTAAATCTTGTGGTATTAAAGAGTTTTTACTCTATGTGGATTTTGCTTCTTTTATGTTTAATGAGCAAAATGAGGAAGCTGCAACTCACTTAAAAAATGTAGCCAAGGAATATCTTAGTATGGGACTGAATAATAATGCATCTACTACCTATAAGTGGTTAAGCAAGTATTACTTACATCATGGGCAGTATGATTCGGCCCAATGTCAGATTGATAAAGCAATTGATAACTATGATGAAACATATACTGGCAGTTTTATGTTACCAGGTTTTTATCAAATGAAAGGAGTCATCTATTTTTATCAAAAGGATTATAATGTCAGCCGTCAGTATATGTTAAAGTCTCTTAATGGATATAAGAAACATAAAAAGGAGAATTTGTCTTACTATGCTTATAAATATCTTTTTAGAGTTGATACTCTGCAAGGAGACTATAAACAGGCAATATTTCATCAATCTAAAGCTTTGTATTATAATAATGCGATGCAAAAGAAAGAGAAACAGTTGATGAGCAAGATAGCTGAAGTAGATTTGGGTGTGTTATTATTGCAACAAAACATTGATGAGTTAACGTATGATAATAAGATTAATCACATGATTTATAGTGTCTTCATTATTATTGTATTTGGAGTAATGTTTATCGTTTTTCAATTTATGCAATATAGACATAGAGAGAAGCAACACCGGGAGAGAGAGAGAGCCATACAATTGCAAAATATTTTAGTTGGTTTGGGTGAAAAACGTTTGTTGCAGAAAAAGGGTGACAGTGCTCATGTTCATTTTGCCTCACTTTCTGATGAATTTGCCGAGTGTTATATGGAAACAATTCGTTTATTTACAAAGGACTTCCCTCAACTTACAGATACGGAGGTGCGTTATGCCGTAATGTTTGCTCTTGATTTATCAGCAGAGGTTATATCTGAAATACAAAATGTGCAGACGACAACTATCCGAAAAGTAAAACAACGTATCCGACAAAAGTTGGAACTGCAAAGTTTAGATTCAGTTGAACAATACTTTCAGAACCATCTGGAATTAAAGGATGTAAACAGGTATTAATAGAGATGTAATGCGTTTTAATATTTAACAATACGACTAAAGTTGAGTATGCAGCTGTATTGTTGTTAGTTTACTTTGTTTACCAATATAATAAACGTACGGTTTTTGTAAAATATTGTACACTCGCTTAGTACATATACTTGCAAGTAATATTTGTACCTAACTGATAAATAGGTGATTATTATTTGTCACGCATTTGTCACGCTTAAAATATGACAAGTCATTTAGCTTTTTTGTTTCTTGCACTTCATCGGGTGGTACACCCAAAAGACTTTGATTATGAAGAAGAAACGAAAGCTTATTGTTGGATTGTGTATTATATTAACCGCACTGCATTTGTTATGTCCTCCAAATAACAGCACCTATGACATAAACCTGGAAAATTATTCGCACTATGCATATGCAGGTGAGGAAGGTAAAATAGAAGTGGATTTAGAATGTAAACCATTTAGTCTTATTGAGTGGTTTGGAGAAATCATAAAAATAATGGGGTTTAAATAATATAAGAGACACTTGTTGCTATGTTAAAAGTATTAAAGCACATACCTGTTGTTCTGATCATATTTTTGTGGTTATGGGCTACCATGCTTTGTAGTCCTGAACTAATGCATGGCAATACAGTGGGTAAATGGTTGTGGATACAAATGATTGCAGCTGTTTCGATTGTATTTATTGTCTTTAATTTAGTCTTCCTTTACAAGAGGATGCAATTATCCAGATTGGATTTAGGGATAACGATATTGGTGTTGTGGTTAATGGTAAATAGCCATGATGATTATCTATCCTTAGTTAAGATATCTGCTGTAAGTATATTATACCTGTTTGTAAGGTTGTTTAGTTGGTCAGATGGAATAGTAAAAACCGTATTAGTTGGTTATTTAACTGTAATGGTTATACAGTGTCTAATTGGTTTATTGCAGTTATATGGATTGTTTCCCTCCAATCATTCCCAATTTGCTATAAGCGGTAGCTTCCACAACCCGGGGCCCTTTTCGGGCTTCGTGGTTAGTGGTTTGCCTATGGCACTTGGTCTTTACAAGTTGACAGTTAACAATAGACAGGGAACAGTTAGCAGTAATCAGTTAGCGGTAAACAGTAATCTGTTGGTAAGGATCAAATATCAGTTTAATAAGATAAATTCCGAACGGCTTCTAAATTATTTCTCCCAGGTTGTTATTGTATTGTTACTATTGGTATTGCCGGCAGCACGTTCAAGGGCAGCGTGGCTCGGTGGGTTGGCGGGTTGTGCCTATGTTTTGTGGCACTTCCGTAAGGAGGTAAAAGTGTCTTTGAGGACCTCTGTGTCTGCTTTGCGCATCTCTGTGTTACAAAAAAGGTGGTTTGTAATTTTAGTCCTTGTATTACTTTTTGTGGGCGGGGTATATGGTCTTTATAAATTCAAGCAGGGCTCAGCCGATGGCCGGCTGTTGATGTGGCAGGTCTCGTGGGAGATGATAAAAGATAAACCCATTATTGGTTGGGGACCGGGAGGATTTGAAGCTCATTATGGCAATTATCAGGCAGAGTGGTTTAAGAGTGGTAAAGGTACTCCTGAACATGAACTGGTAGCCGGAATACCCGAAGCACCATTTAATGAGTTTATTCGCATATGGATCGAGTATGGGCTGGTAGGAGTGCTTTTGGTGTTTGGGATGCTTTATTTTTGTTACACAGAGACTCACCGAGTGAACACAAAGTTACACGGAGAATACTCTGCGAGACAGCGGATATTCGTGTTACTAAAAGGAAGCTTATTATCAATAATAGTTTTCAGCCTCTTCTCATATCCTCTGGACGTTGCCCCTATTGTTGTACAGATGGTCATATTAATTGCTCTGATTGCTAATCTGCAACCTTTAAATCGCCAGTCACTAATGTCTAAATCCTATAAACTAAAACCTCTGTTTTCCACATTAACTGCAATTATACTTCTCCCTCTTGCCTTCTGGTTGGTTATCCAAACTATTAATCAATACCAAGGACACAAACACTGGAAGGAGGCTTATCAACTCTACCAATACCAGATCTACGATGATGCCGCAGAAGAATATTTGTTGGCGATGGGTTATTTACCTGGTAATGGGTTGTTATTACAAATGTATGGTAAGTGCCTGACTATGTCAGTAAATAGAGATCAGTATTCAGTGATCAGTGAAGAGTTATCAGTAGTCAGGGAAAAGTTGGGTAATGCAAAAGAATTGTTGGAACAAGCAGCACAATTGAGGAGTGATCCAATTTTGTATACTACCCTGGGTGATACCTATAAGGCATTAGGTTTAATTGAACAAGCGGAAAAGGCTTACTTACATGCCTGGCAAATGGTGCCACATAAGTTTTATCCTAAATACCTTCTGGCAAAGTTATACAACCAAAATGGTCTGATTCAGCAAGCAACCAAAATAGCCAAAGAATTACTGGAAAAGGAAGTAAAGGTAGAGTCGAGAGCTATTGAAGAGATAAGAAGTGAATTAAATAGACTTTTGCAAAAGTGATATATATTATTGTTTAACATTTAAAGTTAATTGAAATGAAAACGAAAGTTTTGAAAGTTATTTCAGGAGCAGCACTAATGGCAATTATGGCAATCGGTATGCAAACCACCAAAAATGGTGAAGATAATGTAAGTTTGAAATATGTAAGTGTTATGGCTATAGCGGCATGTGAAGATAGTACTACTGAGGGGCTTGCTTGTCAGTCATTTATTGGCGATGAACATTGCATAAGTGGTGGCGAAGTGGGATCTTACTGTAAAAAATAGTTGTATTAAGATAAAATTTAGTTAATATATGATACGCATATAATATAGGTTAAATTGTAAATATTTTCTTCTGTTTCACAAGAGGATATGTAATTACGAAGAAGACTTTACTTTGTGCGCATCATATTCGAAAATAACATCTCATGGAAAAAAAAGGTAATTTTTATTGGATTTGGTTATTGTTTTTTATTCTATTATGCAGTTGCGCCAATAATGATAAGAAGAAATCAGATTCAAATATTATTAAATTGGAAACAACTACGAACAACAATTTAAAAATAAATTATAACTCTAGCATAATTCAACTAGAAACAAATTCAGAGTCTATAATCGGTTCCATCACAAAAGTAAACGTTGATCTACCTAATAATAGAGTCTTTGTTTTATCAAACTTTAATATTTACATATTTGATTCATCTGGTAAATTTTTGAATAAGTTGCAAGTTGGGAGAGGTCCAGGTGAAGTGTTAATGATCTATTCTTTTGCATTAGATAGTGTTAATCGTACTTTATATGCTATTGATGAAGGTAGAAGGTTGTGTTCGTTTGATTATAATGGTAAAATGATAAATAAATATGATATTAAAGATTTTGCCAGTATTGATGTCTTTGTTTTGGATGAGGATAATGTGTTGTTATGTCGTAGTTTTGTTGGTGGGCAGGAAAAGCACTTTGTAGGTTTATATAGCCTCTCTAAAAAAACGATTATTAAGAAATTTATTTCATCAGAATGCAGTTCTTACCCAAAAACAACTATGGTTACTGCTTCTAATTTTTCATTTAATAATAAAATATATTTCTATAGTCCTAATGTATTTGGATTATTTGAATATTCAAACTCAGGATTTGATAAGATTTTAACCATTGATTTAGGAAGTAGATTTGTTCCTGCAAGTATATCAGATCAATATAAAGATAAAAACCACTGTGAATTAAGGAAGAAAGCAAAATTGCGACATTACATCCCTTATATAACATCGGCATTTATGTTCAAAGGACATTATTTTGTTGTTGTTGATGATGATAAACAGAATTGCTTAGCAATGAATCGGGTAAGTCAAGTTGTTTATAATAAAGGTCCCTTGCATTCGTATTTCAATTTGCCGGATAAACAGTCATTTAAGTACATTGTAGGTGTTCAGGAGGACATGTTAATATTTAGCTGTAATCCGTTAGAATTTCTCGATGCAGGAGCTGATGCAGCAGCAGCTAAAATAGGAAAGCATAATGTAATGATTAATTCTAATCATAATCCATTCTTAGTGTTAGTTAGATAGGAGGTGGCCCCTGATCTAATTTTTTGTTTAGCGTATATGTATCTGTTAGAGAATTAATATGTATATGTTTATTTGATTTGGATAAATCTTCTTAATCCCTTAACAAGCAAAAATTAATCATTGTCGATATAGGTCTTTTAAGTAGTAAAAATAGAAAATTAGACGAATGAAAAATTATATATTAATATTAAGTTGTGTGCTTTTTGTATCCTGCAAACAACTTTCTCCGAATGAAAAGATTATAAAAAAAACTCTTAAAAAGTCTGTTAATCTCAAAATGTTTAAAAATGTTATCGTTGGAGATGAAGTTGTTACATATCAGAGTATACGAAGTAAGTATGATTATATTTCAGTGGTTTATTTTAAGGATGGATGTTTTTCATGTTATCCAAAATTTGTTGAGTGGCATAACAAAATGGATTCAATTGGTATCCCAGATAGTTATACAATGCTTTTTATTATTATGGGTAAAAGCTATCCTGAATTTATAAGCAAGGTACACCAAATTGATTATATATATAATAAATATCCAATCATTATGGATTCAAATTCACAATTTTTAGAAAGCAATATTGATATTCCTTTTGATATATTTAATAGTTCAGTTCTAATTGATAAAGAAAACAAAATCCAATTAATTGGGGCTCCGTATGTTACAACTCAAATGAGGGAGCTGTTTTTTGAGATAGTAGGAGCAAGTTCATTGCCAAAGTAATTTAATATTGAGCAATCTATCTTGGATATAATGCATTAAAATAATGAGGTTTAATTGAGTTTCACCATGCAATATATTTAATCCATGTATATTCTGGTTGTAGTTTATTTTGAGAGCGGTTTAGTTCTGAAAGTGAAGTAGATTACGAATGAGTTGAGGTGGAAATATTTGTAGCTAGGATGTTTGGTTACTGAGGAGATAAAAGAAGAGGATGAAAATTTGTTTATCAATGAAAAAAGTCTTGAGTAAAAGTATTGATTGGATCGGAAAAAAATGGATACTTATACTAAGTATATTCGTTTTGTTTTTTGTAGTTAAAAATTATGCTCTATCAATTTATAAAATTCCAACCGGATCGATGTTGCCTAATATCTGGCCCGGAGATTGGGTTGTTGTTAATAAAGTTGGCTATGGTGGGATTGCCGCTTTGTTTGGCAAAGAAGTACAACTGCCAACATTCAGAAAAATAAAACGGGGCAATGTGATGGTCTTTCATTTTCCCGAGGGTGACACTGTTTTTAAGTATGATCCGTTTCAGAACTATTATGATCGGAAAAGATGGTCTATTGTTAATAAGCACGGGGCAAATGTAATCTCTACAACTGTTGAAATACCGCTTAGGTATAGGCTACCGTATGTCAAGCGCTGTTTGGGGCTCCCCGGCGATTCATTGACAATAAGCCGTGGTCGGATAGCTATTAATGGCTCTTACATAAATGAAAAGTATGCTGTAAAACGGTGGTATCATGTTTATTCAAAGAAAGAAGAAGTAGTAGAAGAAGCGATGGCAAAGGTAGAGCATTCCTGTTTTAAAACTTGGTATGGTCATTATGTGGCATTGCTAACTTTTTCTGAGTTAAAAGAGAGTCGTATGCTCATTGAGGAAGGTGTTGTGGATAGCATTAGCCCCTATTATGAAAATTGGGTAAATCATAGTACTTACCCTTTTTTAGGGAATGTGCCAATATCTTGGACCTGGGATAACTACGGACCTGTATATGTCCCTAAAAAAGGGGATACCTTGAAATTAACAGGTGATTTGTTTTATCGGTATCAGCGTCTAATAGAAACGTATGAGGGTAATGATTTAATGAGACGTGGAGATATTGTACTGATTAACGGGCATCAGACGGATTATTATGTATGTAAACAAAACTATTATTTTATGATGGGTGATAACCGGCATAACAGCATGGATAGCCGTAACTGGGGACTGGTACCCGAAAACCATATTATTGGGAGGTTTTTTATGGTGGGATGGAGCACGAATGAAAATAAAGAAAGCTGGGAGTCTGTGCGTTGGAATCGGATTGGCAAAAGTCTACAAATATATATGGAGTAAACTACATAAACATGAAAACAGTTTTAATATTTTGTACCATAGTGAGCATGTTACTGGCCTGTAGAGGCCCATTAAAACAAGCTCTCGATCTGGCAGGAGAGAACCGATCAGAATTGGAGAAGGTTCTTGAATATTACAAGTATCAGGGTAATGAAGAAAAATATGCAGCCAGTTGCTTCTTAATACAGAATATGATTGGGAATGCATCATGTGATACATCTCATTTGGTTTTATATCGTTCTTTTCTCTCATGGGCTGATAGCCTGAACAGTGTTCATAAAGACAACTCTAAGCTATTAAAAGAAAAACTAAAAAGCAGTTGGCAGTTATACAAAGATAGTTTGCAGTTGGGTTCGCAATATCAACAATACTTTGCAGATTGTGAAACAATAGATGCGGATTATTTAATCCGGGAAATTGAACTTGCATATATGTCTTGGAATAATAATCCATATAAAAGCTCCTTTGCTGATTTTATGGAATATATATTGCCCTACAGACGTATAAATGGACTTCCAATTGAAGATTGGCGTGAGCATTTTTATTTAAAATATAAAAACCATTTTCATGATTGTTATCCATTACCATTGCTGAAAGCCTGTGACACTTTGCTGTATGAGTTTAGGGAAATAAAGCATAGTCGCTATATATTGACCGACTATCCCCTGCTGAAAGTAGAGGATTTCGAACAATTAAAAATAGGGTTATGCTATCATAAATGCTGGTACAACTCAATGGCTTTTTCATCTTTAGGGATTCCATGTGCCATTGATTTTGTCCCCGCATGGGGCAATAAAAATAGAGGGCATTCATGGAATGTAATTATAGATAACGGAGAGTCACATGCTTTTGAGCCTTTTTGGGATAACGACCGATGGAAATATAAAAGGATTTACAATAATAAATCCTGGGACAACCGTTATGGAGTCTTCAAACTGCCAAAGGTATATCGTCATACCTTTGCATCACATCCGGAAGGACCTATACTAGATACAAGGATTCAGCATGAAAACATCCCCAGCTTGTTTAGAAATATAAAGAAGAAAGATGTTTCGCACGAGTATTTTGAAGTTCAGGATGTGGAAATAGAACTAAGCAATAAGGTCCCTGACAATACTTATTATTGTTATCTGTGTGTTTTTGGTTACCATCAATGGCATCCTGTTCAATGGGGTAAAATAGAAGGGGACAAGGTTAAGTTTAAGGCGATGGGTAAAGGAATTGTCTATTTGCCATGCTTTTACCAGAATGGGAGTTTTAAATATGCTGCAGATCCCTTTTTATTAACGGAAAAAGGAGTCATTGAAAGTCTTGTTTCAACTGATGAGATAAAACAGGATATTTCCATCAACCGGTTGATCTATCAGAATCCTAACTATGGTGAAGGGATTAAAGGATTGAAAAACTGTAGAATTGAGGTGTCAGACGATGCCTGTTTTTCATCTGCAGATATAGTTTGCCACTTGCCTGACAGTATGCTTTACAGATTAAACATTAACTATTTAAAAGAACCGGTTAAAGGACGATATGTGCGAATTATTTTTTCAGATCCGATGACAGATATTGCAGAACTACAGTTTTATGCAAAAAAAGTGGGAGGACAACTTGAAAGGTTAGTAGGGCAGGTTATTTTTTCAGAAGGATTAAATACAAATAACATCAGCAATGTATTTGATGGTTTAACCGCAACATCATGGAGCAATGAACAAGTAGATCTTATTGATAATTGCGATCAACAAATGGCCTGGATTGGTCTGGATTTGGGCAAAAATACAGAGATTGATGGAATAGGCTATTGTCCAAAGATTGATAGTCAATTATCTGGACAAAATGAATACGAACTGCTTGTTTGGAATGATGGTTGGAAGCCAATTGCCAGGAAGAAAGGGAATGGGGGTGTACTTAATTATACAGATGTTCCAGCGAATTCATTATTACTGTTAAAAAATAAACAATGGAGTAATAGAAGTCGTGAACGAATATTTATTTATAAAAATGGAGAGCAAAAATGGTATTAATTAAAACTGATAAGAATATGAAGCGAGTAGTTTTGGTATTAATAACTGTTATGTGTTTTATGTCAATTGTCTGGAGTTATTTCTGTGTCTTAAATACTGATAATAGTATTGCTAATACAACTCAAATTAATTTTAACCAAACCGAAATAGATATGGGCCAGTTGCAACAAAGCCACCCACAAACAGTCAGTTTCAAATTTACCAATACAGGTGAATATCCATTGGTTATACAACGGGTTGAAACCAGTTGTGGCTGTACTGAACCCGTATGGCCAAATCGCCCCATTAAACCAGGCGATTCAAGCGTAATAAAAGTAACCTACGATGCCAAATACCCGGGGCGGTTTGTAAAAAGCATTACCGTGTTTTGTAATTCGGCAAAAGGAAAGGAAGAATTATTGGTTAAAGGCGAAGTGGCTGTTAGTGAATAGTGAAATGATAAAATAATAAGAAATTAAATAGGGGTGCATCAGATAAATAACACTCTGTGTATCTCCTAGGTTCTCAGTGAATCTCAGCGTAACTAATGAGGGAAAAGAACAGGAAGCATTCATGTTTGCAGCATCACGCTTCCTGTTCGAGCCCCCTTGCAATAAAGAAAGGAGGTGAGGTGACAAAGATACGATAAAAAAATAATGGAGGTTAACAGCACCTGTATTGTGGAAGGATAGATCAATATTAAGCTCGTTAGGTATTGAAAACACCTTAAGGTTTTCCAAATTTTTTTAATAAATGACAATGAAAAAGTATATTAAAATAACAATAGTTGTTCTAGTTATGGTACTAGGGTATTATGGAAACAAGGCAAATAAAAATGTATTATTTGATTTAGATATGGCCAAAGCTGAATGTATTCCAGTAACAGAACTACCAGATGGAGGTGCTATACTATTAATGATAGACTGTCATCATCCAGAATGGTTGATTGCAGGTTGTGAAGATGCAGGTTGGGGTTATTGTTCATACGCAACACTTGGTTAAGGACTTAATTTAAAAATTGAGAGGCTATTTTAGCCTCTCGTATACTTTTATTTATGAAAAACAATATAACATTTATATTATTATTACTGTTTGCTACGGGATGCAATACAAAAGAGGTGCAAAATTCAGGGACTATATTTAAAATTGACCTTGATTCTACTTATGACACTACTGTGTTAGACTCCGTTTACAGTAAAGTAGAAATAATTCAACTACAAACAAAAGAAGAGTGTCTGTTAGCAAAACCATCACAGATGATTATGGGTGTTGATTCATCATTAATTATTCTCGATGAAATTAATAAATCGATATATCGTTTTGATAAATCCGGAAAGTTTCTAAATTCTATTGGGCAAAAAGGTAAAGGTCCTGGAGAATATATTATACCAAGAACAATTGTTGATATTGCAGGGCAACAACAAATTGTTGTTGGTGATATAGGTAATCAAAAGCTTATATATTACAATTATTATGGGAAGCTAATAGAAGAAAAAAAGATTAATTATTCGTATCGACGTCTAATTTATAATATAAATAATCAAACATGGTGGGGATATGCGGGTGATGCGCGTAGAATTCATAGAGAGTTAGATGCGAATCAGCGCCTTAAATTTATCAACCTTGCCAACGATATAGATGATGGTGTCAGGTTTGTATACGGACACAAAAGTTATGGACATACACTTTGTGATGCATTCAAATGTTTTCCTGGAAGCTATGAATTGTGTTATTTCCACGAACCCTTTAATAATAATATTTATACTTTTGATGGGGAAAAAATAAAAACCAAATATACATTTGATTTCGGGAAATACAACCCTATTGCAGAAGAGGTTGATGATTATATACTCGAAGATAAGGTTCCAACTAAATGGTTGATTAAGAAAGCAAAATTGTACGTTAGTTCATTTAATGGATTTACTGAAAGTGAGAAAAATATATACTTAAGTTTCTTTCACAATTCTAGACACTATTCCTTCTCAATTAATAAATCAAATAAAAAAGCTAATCTCCTAGAAGTTAGTATTAATCAACAGGATAATGAAAATAGAAAGATTTCTCCATTGTTCTTTCCTCACATCGCTTATTCATCAAACATTTGTTTTTCAATCGTTTCTGCTTATGAAATGAGACACATAGCTAAGGAGTTTAATATAAAAGAAAATGATAATCCGATTGTTATTAAATATTTATTACGATGATAAAGCTTAGTAGTACTACAATTATTAAGTTAATGTTAATAGGTTTTCTTCTCTTTATTATTTCAAAAGTAATCTATGATCATTTTACAATCTTTGAGTCGACTATTAGTCATAACAAAGAAGTTTCTAAAAAATTAATCACATCAAAACAAAATGAGTTTGTTGCTAATTCTATTGAGTTAAACTTAATAAGATCAAATGGAAATTACTTAGACCTTTCTGAGTTAGAATCCCCGTGTTTAGTATTGTATCTGAATGAATATATGTGTACTGCATGCATAAATAATGAATTGGATAATATTGAACAATTTTTAGATGAAAGCAAAGGTTGCAATTTGTGCATCATATATAATACTTCTAATAACCTTCAAGTAAAGAAGATTAAACAAAACCTCAAGGTTCAAGTGTTACAAATCAAGCAAGCAACAGATTGTGTAAAAATAAATGTTCCATTTTACTTTTATTACGATGAATGTATTTCTAATGTGTTTATTACTGATAAGCTTGATAATACAAGGACAAATGCATACTTGTCAATTTACAATAGTTAATGAGAACACTGAACAATCTAATTTTTGCCAATTTGCTAACTATCTTCTTGTGGAATTGTTCAACCACCAATAAAAAAGATAAACAAGAAACTTATATCGCAAAAAAAGTCCCTTACCGGGAAAAAACCGTTCAAGTTAATACACAAAAGGTGTACAATGGCGATTTTGCACTTTACTGGATAACACGGTTCGATTTATGCCAGTTATTTCGGAGGCTTTGCCGAAATAGCCACTTTACTGTGTGATTCTAGTAACAATGTAATTTTAGTAGGTAATCCTCTACATAATGAAAAGTTATTGAGATTATATAATCAAGAAATCAATAATTATATGAAAAGAGAGTATTAATATTTGTTGCTGTATAAAAGTATATTGTCAAAGGATTTTGTGAGTTGAAGTTTTGGAGGATCGTAAAGAAGAGGAGAAGTGCCTACGCTGAATAATTTCACTCAATCACTTCGTCTGCGTCCTTATGTATGGCGAAATAAATTTTTAAGTTAATCAATAATTATTATTTTAGCTATCATTGTTCAAATAACCTTAACTAATATGAAGAAAAATATATTGATTGTCGGTCTTGTTGCAATAGCTGTAACTGGAATATATAGTTGTAGTACCTCCACAAAGGCAGATGAGAATGAAGAAGAGGCGGCTAAGAAATCATTTGTCGAGAAGCAGGCGGTGAAGGTGTCAGTTGCCGCAGTGCAGGAAGGCGCTTTTGCACAGGAACTGGTGAGTAATGGCAAATTAATGGCAAAAGAAAAAGCAGTGGTGCCATTTAAAGTACAGGAGCAGATTTTAGCCCTTCTTGTTAGTAATGGACAGCGGGTTGAGAAAGGGCAATTGCTGGCAAGGGTTGAAAATTTTCAGTATAAAAAAGCATTGAACGATTGCCAAAACCAGTTTGAGAAAGCACGCATCGACCTGGAAGATCAACTACTTGGGTATGGCTATCTTATTAAGGACTCGACCCGTATACCTGGCAATATATTAAAGATGGCCCGTATACGAAGTGGCTATAACCAGGCATGGAGCAACTTGCAGGAGGCGCAACGTAATTCCGAGAATACATCAGTTAAGGCCCCTTTCAGTGGAGTTGTTGCTAATCTGCAGGCTCAGGAGAATAATCCTTCATCACAATATAAAAAGTGTTGCGAGGTAATCAACGATGTTGTGATGCAGCTTGAGTTTACAGTGCTGGAAGGAGAGATGCAAATGGTACAGAAAGGACAGCAAGTGCAGGTTACTCCTTTTGCTACACCCAATACTTCGTATACCGGTATGGTAACAGCATTAAACCCTTCGATAGATGAGCATGGCATGATTACGGTACAGGCTGAAATAAAGAACCCTGAGGGGGAATTGATGGATGGTATGAATGCTAAAGTGTTGCTGCGTAACGAACAGAAAGGATGTATTGTTATTCCAAAGTCAGCAGTATTATACCGTCAGAACCGTAAAGTGGTTTTTGTACATGACAATGGCATAGCCAAGTGGATGTATGTTGAGACCGGACAGGAGAACAGTACTGAAGTCACCATTATTGATAATAGCCTGCAACCCGGACAGGAAGTGATTGTTAGCAATAATCTGAATCTGGCGCACGAAACACCGGTTTCTGTTGGCAATGATCAGTAAACAGTAATCAGTGTTCGGTTAACAGTTATCAGTTTGCAATGAGTAAGGAAGTGTTGTCAGTTAACAAAATTTAGTGATCCATAACAGTTAGCAGTAATCAGTGATCCGTAATCAGTTTTCGGTAGTTGGTTTGATAATCAATAAAATATTATCACAGGTAGTATAAAAAATATGAAATGGGATATGCAAATAGTTTTAGGGAATTGGAGGTTTATCAATTGACGAAGCAAATGAGTTTTGAAATATTTGAGTTGACAAAATCTTTCCCCAAAGAAGAAATATATTCTTTAACGGATCAAATAAGAAGGTCATCCCGTTCGGTGGGTGCTCAAATAGCTGAGAGTTGGTCAAAAAGAAGATATGAAAAACACTTTATTAGTAAACTGACTTATGCTGATGGAGAACAACAAGAAACTCAACATTGGATAGACATTGCTTTTGATTGTAGTTATATTACAGAAGAACAGAGAAAGTACTTTCTTTCAAGGTATTCTGAAATTGGAAAGATGATACAGTCCATGATTAATAAATCCAGTCAATTCTGTAAAGCTCAGTAAACTTAAATTAGTAGTCAGTGATCAGTAATTGATAAACTGAATACCAAACCTTATACCTGTTAACCAAAAACTAATAAATTGAAGAATAGCTTTTCTATAAATACCATTTTCCTCGTCCTCACCATCATCGGTCTGAGTCTTATTCCTTTGTTGAGCATTCAGTTGCATCCCTCGGTTGAAAATGAGAGGTTATATGTTTCCTATTCATGGAATGATATTTCTGCTGAGATTCTGGAAAAAGAAGTGACATCACCGCTGGAAGGGGTATTGGCATCAATAAAAGGATTAAGGAAGATTACATCGTCATCCGGTAAAGGATATGGGCAAATCAGCCTAGAGTTTAAGAAAGGCACAGATATGGATGCCGTGCGCTTTGAAGCAGGATCAATGATGCGGCATGTTTATCCAAAACTGCCGGAGGGAGTCAGCCGGCCACGGGTGAGTATGCAAAACAGCAATGAGAGTGACCGGAAACTGTTAATGACCTTTACCCTTAACGGTGAGGGAACAACTTTGTCGCTTCAGCAGTATGCCAACGATCATATAGTGCCGGTATTGAGCTTGCTGCATCAGGTAGATCAGGTTGAGGCAACGGGGGCTACGCCACTGGAATGGGAATTAAGTTATGATCCCTATCAGTTACAAACATTGAACCTATCGCCCGGGGATCTTCAAAACGCCATTAACAGCCATCGAAAACAAGGTGAGCTGGGAGGCAGCATCTTACAGGAAGCCGGCCGGGATCATTTTGTATTTCTCTCATTCCGGGGCCAGCCTTCTGATTCGTTACAGTGGAACCGGATTACTGTGGCTAATCAAGAGGGACGTATCATAAAGCTGACCGATCTGGCACAGGTACGGTTGAAAGAACAAAATCCGCGATCTTATTTCCGGATTAATGGGTTAAATACCATTTACCTGAATATTTACACTACTAAAGGGGCCAACCAGATTCAGGTGGCAGAGCAGATATTTAATGCTGTGGAAGAACTGAAAGCCGGTTTCCCTAAGAATTTTTCGTTGTTGAAGAGTTACGATGCCTCGGAGCGCTTACGCGAAGAGACAGGTAAGATTTTGTGGCGTTCCGGCCTGGCTATTATCATTTTGCTATTATTTGTGCTGGCAATTAGCCGCCAGTGGCGTTACCTGACCGTGATTGGCCTTAGTCTGGTTGCTAATCTGGCCATTGCAGTAATTTTCTACTATTGGCTGAAAATAGAAATCCATTTATACTCACTGGCTGGTATCACCGTTTCTTTGGGTATTATTATCGATAATACCATTGTAATGGCTGATCACCTGCGCCATCACCGGAATAATAAGGTGTTCCTGGCCATATTGGCAGCTACGCTAACAACCATGGGAGCCCTAACCATTATTTTCTTCCTGAATGAGCAACAACGGATTAATCTGGTGGATTTTGCCCTGGTTATGCTGGTTAACCTGGCTGTTTCACTATTTATAGCCCTTTTCTTTATTCCGTCATTAATGGATAAAATTCCATTGGAACACAGTAAAGTACAACGAATGATAAAACGTAAAAAGCGCGTGTTGGGTATAACCTTTGGTTATGAACGTTTCATTCGTTTTGAACAGCGTTTTAAATGGATTTTTATTGTGGTGGCCATTTGGGGATTTGGGCTTCCGTTTTTTCTCTTACCCGATCGCCTTGGAAGTGAACGAAAAAGTAATGATGAGTTAAAGATATACCAGCAATGGTATAATAAAACCCTGGGGAATACCACATTTGTAAGCGATGTAAAGCCCTGGATCAATAAGATTTTTGGAGGAAGCTTGTATTATTTCACCTCTTATATGGCCGAACAGAGTTTTAACTGGGACAACCAACGGACTCAATTAACGGTGAATGTGAGCATGCCTGATGGAGCGACTCTTGATCAGATGAATAAACTTTTTCTGGAACTGGAAAACTACCTGGCCGGTTTTGATGAGATTGACCGGTTTATTTCCCGTATTACAAGTATTGAGCGATCATCCATTCAAATTACTTTCAAAAAGGAAGCTGAAGAATCATCCTTTCCGTATTATCTGAAGCAATTGATGGAAACCAAGGCTGTTGAGACAGGAGGAGCTGATTTTGGTATTTCTGGGGTAGGGCGTGGTTTTAGCAATAAACTGCATGAAGGTTACCACAATAATGCAATAGCCCTCAATGGTTATAATTTTGATGAATTGATGGCCCATGCCCGTTTCCTGAAAGCAGAACTGTTGAAGCATCAGCGTATTAAAGAGGTGTTTGTTCGTACAGAAAGCAATAGGTATGGAAAACCACGCTATGAGTTTGTGGCCGATGTCAACCCGGAAGCTTTAACTAATAGTGGAACCTCTATCGGGCATTTGTTTGGACAATTGAGTCAGTTGACGCAATCGGAAGCGAAAGCCGGATATGTGCCGTTGGATAAGGACTTTCTACCGGTGGTTTTACGTCCTCAATCCAATGAGAACGCTGGTATCTGGAACCTGATGAATCATCCGGTAATGGGAAGTGACAGGCAGGCCTTACGTTTGAAAAATGTAGCAGAAATAAGAAAAGAACGGGTTGGTTCGTCTATCAATAAAACCAATCAGCAATATAAAGTATCGGTAACCTACGATTTTATAGGCCCTTATCAGTTATCGGAACGGGTGCTAAAACAAAATCTGGAGAACATTAATAAATACCTGCCCCTGGGATTTTCTGCCAAAAACGGGCATTCCGGCTGGGGTTGGAATCATGGGAGTAAAAAACAGTATTGGCTGCTGTTTCTGGTAATGGTCATAGTCTATTTTATCTGTGCCATCCTGTTAGAGTCTCTTCTGCAACCACTGGCTGTGATCGCAACTATTCCGCTGTCATTTATTGGTGTATTTCTCACATTTGCGGGGTTTAAATTCCCGTTCGACCAGGGAGGATATGCATCCATGGTGTTGTTGTGTGGACTGACGGTGAACTCGGCCCTTTATGTCATCAACGATTATAACGACAATCGCCGGAAGCGTCCGGGGCTACTTAAAATAAAGCATTATCTGAAAGGTTTTAACCATAAGATTACACCAATTCTGTTAACCATTCTGTCAACCGCATTAGGACTGATTCCGTTTTTGATTGGCGGGAAGGAAGAAGGTTTTTGGTTCTCGCTGGCCGTGGGTGCCATTGGCGGACTGGTATTTAGCTTGGTGTCAATAATAGTGTGGTTACCGTTGTTTTTTCAGTTACACAGAGATACACAAAGAAAGCACAGAGCCTCACAGAGAAGAAGCTCTGTGTAACTTAGTGGTTCTCCGTGAGTCTCTGTGTAATTTTTATAAAAAAAAATGAATATAAACGAACTAACTCATACTATAATAGGTAAAGCAATTGAGGTGCATTGTGCATTAGGACCCGGTCTGCTTGAATCAGCATACCAGGAATGTTTATTCTATGAGTTGAAGCAGGAAGGGCTGAAGGTAGAGAAGGAACTGGCATTACCCATCATTTATAAAGAAGTGAAATTGGATCATGGATACTGGATTGATCTGTGGGGCGAGGGTAAAGTAGTTGTAGAGTTGAAGCATGTGGAGGCATTAACAGGAGTTCATGAAGCCCAGATTCTCACTTACCTGAAACTTGGTGGATATGAATTGGGCTTGCTAATTAACTTCAATGAAAAACTATTAAAGAGAGGTGTTAAAAGATATATTAACACTTAAAGATATTACACAGAGATACACAAAGATTACAAGACGATCCACAAAGTTTGCCTCTGTGCATATCAGTGATCCTAAGAGAATCTCAGTGTAACTAACCAAGGAAAAGGACAGAAAGCCTATTGGTTTCGCAGCCACCGCTTTCTGTCCGGCTCCTGCCTAAACTAAGAAAGGAGGTAAAGTTATAATGTTGATGGATAAGTAACAACAATTGGCAACGCCAATGTTAGTTAGTTACCAATCGGTATGACAAAGATACAATAAAAGATGACTAAAGGTAAACAACGCCTGTATTGTGAAAGGATATATCAATAGAAAGGTTGTTAGGTAGAGAAAACGCCTTAAAGGTTTTCTGAAATGATTGAAAATTAAGAGAATGAAAAAGAATATTTTAAAAGTAATTGCTGGTCTTGCATTGATTTTCACAATTGTTGTAGGGACTAAATTTAATAATGGAAATAAAGGTGTAGCGTTAGATGAGATTAGTAAAATGGCAGTTGCTTGTCAAGAGATGACAGGTCTAAGTGGAGGAATTTTATTAATGGAAAACTGTTATTCATATGACCAATACCTAGATGGAGAAGAGTGGGTTGAAGTACATATACATGGTTGTGATGATGCTAATGACACGTGTTTTATTTAGGTTCTATTGTTAGGTTCGTGAAGAATGTATAGAGCTTAATAATTAACTTAACCTACTTCTGAAAATTTCATCAGAAGTAGGTTATTGCAATCTTAAAGGTTAGAAATAAAAAACTAAAGAATTTATATTCGCCCAATCTAATTGCAAGTAATTCATCTCTTCATTCTTTATTAAGAAAGGGCTATGCAAAGATGGATTTTAATATTACAGTCAAAACTAGAAAATCATTGTTTTTATGAAAATAGTAAAAGGTTACAGCCTAATTTGTTGTATTTGTACTTTATTTTTTTTTCAATCATGTTCTCAAAAAAATGAACATAATCAAAGTCAAACAATTATTATTTCTCCTGAAAAAGAGAATTCTCCTACAGAGGTATTTGATAAGGTTTTTAAAGAAGTGTCATTTGTTGCTTTGGAAACTAATGACAACTGCTTAATTACCAAATGTGATCAGTTACACATAGGTGACGAGAACATTTTTATACTAGATAACTTCCAGAAAAAAATATTTCGATTCAATTTAAGTGGTGATTTTATTAATGATATTGGAAATAAGGGTAAAGGGCCAGGTGAGTTTCTTAATCCTTCATATTTTAGTGTTAGTAAAGAAAATAAAATAATAAAAGTTTATGATAGACGACTTAAAAAAGTAACTGAGCTTAATTTTAACGGTCAACTAATATCAGAGAAGAGGGTAGATATATATTTTCAGTCTTTTTATCAGGTTTCACAAGATAAGTATTGGGCATTTACAACAAACGATGGAAATAAGCTTGATAATGAAAATGAAATTAATTTTGTTGAATTTAATAATTCTGGTAAAATACAGAAAATTGTAAGAGGTGTTGAAAATCCAAATATTTTATTCTGTAATGGAGGTCATTTTTCAAAGCAAAATAGCCTTAAAGAGACTAGTTTTGTTTTACCACTACTTAGAAATATCTATTCATTTGATGACAATAGTCAGGTTGCGGTCAAATATAAATTAAATTTCAAAAATGGTAATATTCCTGCTAAACAGATAAAAAAAATATTTAGCGGAGAAAGAAAGGATAGGAAAAATAATCAAAAAATATTTGATGAATTACGCAAAAAATATGCTTATGGCTATACGCAGTTTGTTGAATTTGATAATTGGATTTATCTCGAATACTTCCATCAAAAAAAGGGAAGGGGTGTTTTCTATAATATTAGTGAAAATTTAGCAACTGACTTTTCAAAAACTCCATATGAGAAGAATAGTTGGAAAACCTTATTCCCTGTTAATTATGGAAGAAATAATTGCCTCTATTCAGTAGTTAATCCCGTAGCTTTAAAAAGACTATTAAATGGTAAGAATTCTAACTATAGTCAGGATAGGATTGAGTCGATTAAAGCAATACAAAATGCAATACCAGAAACTAATAATCCAATAATTATTAAATATGAAATATAGTTTATTGTGTGTACTTGTGATTTTTGTCGTAGTATTTTATCGGGTTTCTGGTCGACAAGATACTATGTCAGCTGAAAAGACAAAAAAATCTCAACATAATATGGTTAAGTCTCTGTTGGATAGTGTTTATATTGATCCACATAATGGGGAATGTAAAATAAAAGATATGCAACATGTTTTTTATTTTTCACAAAAAAGCTGTCAAGCATGTGTTGAAGCATGCATTAAATTAATTGCTATTCAAGATGTTAATCTTAAGTCGAAGATAAAAATAATCTGCTTTTTTGAAAATCGCAATCTACATAAATATTACAGTAGGGAATATTCAGATTTAGAAATAGTTAATGGATGGAGCTCAAAGTTGGCAAATACAGAACTAAATAGAGTTTCAATACCTTTCTTTTTTTATTATGACAAAAATTTGGATGTGTTCAATGTTTTTATCCCCGACAAAAACAAGCCAAAAGAAATAGATAAGTATTTAAAAAGAACTATTGGTGTGTAAGGCCTAATATTTGCGACATTACATGACTATTACAGTTGTAATAAATTGATATTAAATTACCATGATTAACTTCCTCATCCATCGCCCCATTGCCGTCATTATGACGTTTATTGCCATCCTGTTGTTGGGTGGAGTGGCAGCTGGTTTATTGCCGGTTTCGTTAATGCCGGATGTTGACATCCCCGAAATAACCGTGCAGGTGGAACGACCTGGCGTTTCCGTTCGCGAACTGGAAAATACTGTGGTTCGTCCTATGCGACAAAACCTGATGCAGGTGGCACACCTCGATGATATCACCAGCGAAGCACGCGAGGGCTATGCATTAATCCGTTTGCGCTTTAAGTATGGCAGCGATATTAATTATGCCTTTATTGATGTGAACGAAAAGGTAGACGGTGTGATGCGGTCCATGCCACGCGAAGTAGATCGCCCGGCTATTATTAAGGCCAGCGCAACTGATTTGCCGGTGTTCTATATCAATGTGCAGAGTGCTGCAGAAAACAATGAAACTGCCCGTTTTATGGAGTTGTGCGAATTTACTGATGCGGTGATCAAAAAGCGCCTGGAGCAGTTGCCTCAGGTGGCCATGGTCGATATGACCGGACAGCTATGGCCCGAGTTGTACATATTACCTGATGCAGAGCGGATGAAGTCGTTGGGCATTAACGAGAGCCAGATTGAAAAGGTGTTAAAAGAAAATAATGTAACACTTGGATCGCTACAAGTGATCGATGGGCAATATCAATATAACATCCGTTTTTCAAACTATTTGCGTGGAGTGGAGGATGTAAGCCAGCTCTACCTGAAATGCAATGGGCGCATTTTGCAGCTGAAAGATATTGCGAAGGTGGGTTTACGTCCACGTACCCGTGAAGGGTTGTTTATGCAAGGCACCAAAGATGCGCTTTCGCTGGCCATAATCAAGCAGAGTGATGCCCGTATGGAAGACCTGAAAACGGAGGTGGATAAATTGCTTAAGGTCTTTCGTCGCGACTATCGTGAAGTAGAGTTAACCGTTACCCGCGATCAAACGGGTATTCTGAAATATGCGATTGAAAATCTCAGGCAGAGCCTGATGTTGGGAGGCTTCTTGGCTTTTCTGATCCTATTTTTATTTCTTAAAGATACACGGTCGCCCTGGCTGATAGGATTCAGTATTCCGGTGTCACTGGTCATCAGTATGCTATTCTTTCATCTGCTGAACCTGTCATTAAACATCATTTCCTTATCAGGATTGATACTGGGAGTAGGGATGATGATTGATAATTCCATTATTGTCATCGATAATATAACACAATGGATGGAACGTGGAGAGTCTCTGGCACAGTCGTGTATCCGGGGAACCAATGAAGTAATCAGACCGCTGATATCATCAGTTCTAACCACTTGTGCTGTTTTTTTGCCGTTAATTTTTATCAGTGGTATTGCCGGTGCATTGTTTTACGATCAGGCAGTGGCAGTGGCTATTGGTCTGTTTGTATCATTGTTAGTATCTGTAACGTTGTTGCCCACCTTATACCGTTTGTTTTGGTTAAGAGCCGAACGCAAAAATAAACCACGTACCAATCGTATTGCCAGGTTAATGGAGAAATACCGCTTATTCCAGGTCGAAGATATTTATGAGAAAGGCTGGCATTGGGTATTCAGTAAACGAAGATGGATGATGCCGCTGTTTCTGATGCTGATTATTGCCGGGGGCTATATGGGATGGCAGATGAAGAAGGAGCGTTTTCCATCGTTTAAACAACAGGAACTGGTAGTGCAAATTGATTGGAATGAACGTATTCATTTATCGGAAAATAGCAAACGCGTAGAACAGCTGATTAATGGATCAGAGTCAATGACGGAGTTGGTTAATGCGTTTGTGGGCACGCAGCAATATGTGATGCACAGAGGGATAGACCTCTCAGCTACTGAAGCTGTTCTTTTCTTTAGCTTAAAGCAAGGGTATGTTACAAAAGATCTGGAAGATCAGATACGAAAACAATTGGAAACGGATCATCCGGAAGCAAAGTTCTCTTTTCGATTCCCTGAAACTATATTCGATCGTTTGTTTGCCGACAGGGAAGCTCCTTTTGTGACAAAGGTAAGTAGCCAAAAAATAAAGGGAGTGCCAGAAGTGGAAGAAATGGATCGGGTATTAAATATGATACAGCAAGCTTATCCCGGTTATAAACCGGAGTCTTTTGCACGTAATCAATATCTTGAGGTGAGGGTGCAGCCTGAACAATTGGCATTATACGATGTCAATCAACAGAGTTTATATGCCCGTTTAAAGGCAGCACTGAATGAGTACCAGATTGGGGTATTGCGATCGCGTACCTTATATGTACCTATCGTATTAAGCGATAAGGCGGGTAGTATCAATACTATTTTGCGCGATTTGAAAATTGTGAATCGTCAGGGAGAGGAGATACCGGTAAATCATCTGGTGAAGCTGGTGAGAAAAGAGAATTATAAAACTTTGTTTGGCGGTAAAGATGGAGAATATGTGCCTGTATCGTTTTATAATGTGGCAGACATAGCTCCGCATGCATTAGCAAAAGATGTGCGGGAGCAGCTTCAGGGTAAGTTTGATTTAAACTTGTCTTTTTCAGGTCAGTTATTTTCATCGCGTATACTATTAAAAGAGTTGCTGATTGTGATGCTGATAGCTCTGGCATTACTCTATTTTATCCTGGCGGCTCAATTCGAAAGTCTTACCCAACCCCTTATTGTATTGCTCGAAGTGCCAATGGATATTGCAGGAGCCTTGGGATTGTTGTGGCTCTTTGGTGGCAGTATTAACCTGATGGCCATGATCGGAATCATTGTGATGAGCGGAATAATAATAAACGACTCTATATTGAAAATAGATACCATCAACCAACTAAGAAAGCAAGGCATGGGATTGCTGAATGCAATTGAAACCGGTGGACGAAGACGTTTGAAACCAATCCTGATGACCAGTTTAACAACAATTCTGGCATTGGTTCCATTCTTGTTTGCGCATGATATGGGTAGTGAATTGCAACAGCCTCTGGCTCTTACCGTGATAGGTGGTATGACTCTGGGTACTTTGGTCAGTCTGTATTTTATTCCACTATGTTATTATTATTTGTACAGGAAATCAGTTGTCAGTAAATAGTAGTCAGTGAACAGTGCTTGCTGTTAGTTGCTAACTGTAAAAAGTGTACTGTAATGTTACAATCAAGTAAATTTATTTGGGAGTATCATCTAACAATAGAAAATAAGTTAGTCAGTGCTATAAATAAATATTGTATGTATAGAGAGTGTGTTATGTTAATGATTATTGTTGTTGGAGCATGTAATAGCTCTCCTGTAAAAGTCTCGGAAGTTGATGGAAACGAATTTGTATCCTGCAATATTGATAAAGTTAAAGATTATAGACATCTTATGATGAGTGAAATTGCGGAATCATGTGATATCGTTTTTCTAGAAAATGATACCAGTCTAACAAAAGAAGATTACAAGCTGGAACAAGTTACAGTATCGGACAATTTCATTGTTGTGATACCAAAGCAAAGACCAGCTTTATTGTACTCAAAAACTGGAAAGTTCATAAAACGACTTGGAGGAGATGGTGAACAAAAATATTTATGGGCAATTCATTCTCAAATTGATAAACAGGAAAATAAAGCTTATATCCAAGTTCCAGGTCTAGAACAACTATATGTCTTTGGATTAAAAGATAATAGTTTTAGAAAGATGGACTGGGCAATCAAACACACATACGATTTTGTGTTTATTGACTCTACAACATTGTTTGGAATTATCCATGACAAAGAGTATTGGGGTTACCTTCAATCCATAAATTTATCAGTGCCAAATTTGGTAAGAGGGAAGTATCCAAATATTTTGCATCCATATTTTAATTCTGTTTATCATTTGTTACTTGATGGAGATAAAATAGTTTTTGATAGCCATCAAGACACTACTTATTATTATAATCCAAGCAACAGCAAATTCACCCCATTTTTATGTTGTTATTCTGAAAAAAACACAATAAACCCTTCCCGTGTCCTAAATAATATTTTTTTATATGGTTTAGATTATGAGAAATTAACTGATGGTAAGCTACATCAATACAGACGCTTATTATATGCATCAAATGGTTATTTCATTTTTAGTATTCGTAAGCATGACAAAGATGACAATGAATTTTTAGTCATAAATAAGTACAAGCATACCGCCTTTAAAATAGATACTTTAATAAATGATTTCTGTGGCAATTGCAAGGTTGCGTTTAGTAAATCAATAATGCCCTATTATCGTTTTAATAATAAGGATGGATATCTTACATATCATTGTAATGTATTGCAATTCAAGGAAATGGTTGATAGTTTAGATTCTTGTTCTTTGGATGCATTAAAAAATATAAAACAATTAGTTAGTGAATTGAAAAATAGCAAAAAGTATCACAATGTCTTAGTTGTTAATAAGCTTAAAAAATTGTGAATGTGTTATGTAAATTACTAATTGATGAAAGGAAAAGTAGGGCTCCACCCTATTGGAATTGATTAAAATTATGGATAAATATTCATTTTCAACTAAAAAAAATAATAAAAATATGAAATTAAAAATTAGAATAGCAGGTGTGTTTTTATTTTTCACTTTGCTTACAATAATAAATTTCTTTTCAATAGACGTAAATGGCAAAAATGACATAAACCTAGATACTTTAATTAAGGTAGCTTTAGCTAATGGTGATGAAAGTGGAGGTGAGCTAATGTGTAGCTGTGTTGATTGCCCAAGTGATGAGACAGGGTGTTGGAGTTATAAAAGTGGAGCACCTTGTGATGGCAGTGTTGGTTACGAAGGTTCATGGCAATGCGAAGGAGCAGGAAGAATCGAAAGCCATGTAATCGAATGTAATGGCCCTTGCTAAATTTATGAATTGTAGCAGGGAAGAGTAATTCTTCCCTGTATAATTATTAATACTATGAAAAAAAAACATTTATTAATTATTATCATATCGGTATTTTGGGGATGCAAAAAAGAAGAAACTCCTTTTATTGACAACTTTGATGATAAAGGAAACGCGACATATACTGTAATAGACCGTTTTCCTGAACTTTTATTGTACCATCCTATACGTTTAATAAAAGTTCAAAATTCATTAATAATTTCAGATTACAAGGGAGAAAAACTTTTTACTTTTATTAATAAATCAGGTAATAGTTTTTCGTTTGGCAATAAAGGCAGGGGGCCAAATGATTTTATTGATGGATATGGATTGGCTCCATTAACAGATACGACATTTGTTATATTTGACAGGATGCTAAAAAAGGTATCATTTTATAGAACAGTTCAGGATACCGTGTATTGTTATAAAAAGATGAATGTACCTGCTATTAATAATGTTTCACCATTCAACGATTCTATCTTTGTAACTAATGGAAATGCTCCATTCGAAAAGAATTATGGAGTTTTGGATTTATCTAAAGGTACTGTATACTCTTATGTAGATTATCCAAAAGTATCAAAAGGGAAACTACCTGAGCGAGCAAAGCAAAGAGCATATTATAGCCATATCGTAAGAAAGCCAAGTTCTAACAGATATGTTGCGTTTAAAGCCTCTCACTACATCGTTGATGTTATGGATTTAGAAGGAACTAAATTAAATTTAGTTGAAAGGAAAACCTTTGCACATAATAAATGGGAAATGTCAAAAAATTTACCGGTTCCTGGTGTCAGGGGTTCATTAAATAGGATTTCTGCTAAGATTTCGGGTTCTGATAATAGGATTTTTGTTTGTTATGAAATTCAAGAAAGTAAAAAATCCCAATGGTGCATCCTTACATTTGATTGGGATGGAAATCCTCAAAGTAAATATTATATTCCTTTTGCTCCTTATGCAATAACTTGTTCAAATGATTCAGAATTATATTGTATTGCCTTAATTGATGAAGACTATAAACTTGTAACTATTAATATTCCAAAAGATTTAAATTAGTATGAGAGCATTTATTATTATACTCGCGATAATTGGAGGTTTAGCAGCATGTGCTGACTCTAGAACGAAACAGATTAGTTCTTTTGTGAAAAAAAAGGGGGATTTATCCAAATTCCTGATTCTGCTATTGTTAAAGAGTTGAATACTGATAGTACATATTGTCTTTCCTCTTCAAAGAAGTTTCTTAATTCTGCATGTTATAGAATAGTAACAATAATAAATGGGGATTGTCATGCATGTGTAAATTATTTAGTAGAATGGAAGTCAATAATTAATAAGTTTTCAAAAAGAAACGTGAGATTTCTTTTTTTTATTTATGCTGACAATTATGCTCGTTTTGAATTAATGAACAAAAATGAAATCGAATTTGAGTATCCTGTAGTTTATGATTATAATAACGAGTTTGCTATAAAAAATAAAATTCCAGATGACTATTTATTAAATACAATGTTAATTGATGGTCTTGGTAAAATTCTTGTTATTGGGAGTCCACTTAAATCTCAAGAAATTTTGAAATTATATGAAGATGCAATTGTAGGCAAATAGCTATAGCTTTTTTAAAAGCTGTACACGATTAAAAACAGTGTGCAAAATCAAAAGTATGTTCATTATTGTGCATTGATTTATTGATATATAGTTTACTTATTGCAACATTATTAAAATATACTAGAATGATTTTCAAAATGAAATGGATTATTTTAACCTGATCAATCTTTTTCTTTAGTTAGAATATAAGGACACCAAGAATTTGTAGTTAAATTTTGAACTCGGTATTGATTCGTCTCAAGTAAATAAACACTAAACAAACAAATGAAAAAACATAAACTTATACTACTTCTCCTGCTTATAGGTCAATTACTTTTCGCCCAACAGCGAATGACTCTTTCATTAGAAGATGCCCTGCGATTAGCACAAACACAATCCTTGCAATCTTTTCTTGTTAAAAACAACTATCTGTCAGGTTATTGGCAGTATAAAAGCTTTAAAGCTAATTATTTGCCTGAATTAGAATTAAATTCACAATTGCTGTCATATGCCAATGCCAACCAGTTACGGTATAACTCAGTTACCAGAACAGAGGATTATGTGCGTACTGAAGCATTGAATTCTAATGCCTCATTAGCTATCAAACAAAATGTGGGTCTTACAGGAGGGACTTTTTATATGCAGTCTGATCTGGCCCGAAATGAGAATTTTGGCAATAGGGCTTATACGCAGTTTTCTTCACGTCCTTTTAGAATAGGGTATAGGCAGGAATTGTTTGGTTACAATCGGTTTAAATGGGAAGGTAAGCTGGAACCTAAAAAAATCGAAAAAGCCATGCGAGAGTATTTGCACAGCGTTGAGCGGACTAACAGCATCGGATGTACTTACTTTTTTAATCTGGCTATGGCTGAAATAAACCTTGAGATGGCTGGGTACAATAATGCTCATACGGATACACTTCTTCAAGTGGCTCAAAAACGTTTTATATTGGGTACCGTAAAAAAGGATGAATTGCTGGAGTTGGAACTCAATAAAAATAACTCAGCTATTAACCTGGAAGAAGCACAGATGCAGTACCGAAAAAACAAAGAAGCACTAATTTCTTTCCTGCGCCTTCCTTCTGAAACAGTCCTGCAGCTTATTTTACCTGATGTAATGGTACTCGATATACCCGAAGGTAAAGCTCTGCAATTGGCCAAAGAGCGAAATGCCGAAATGTTGGAACAAGAATTAAAGCTTATTGATGCTCAACGCCAGGTAGCTAAGATAAAAGCTGAGAATCGTTTTCAGGCTAATCTGAATGTCTCATACGGCATTAACAAAGTGGATGGTTATTATGATAATCAAAATGATATGCCTGTTAACGGTGAGATTGGTAATGTATATCGTCCTGAGTTTGATGATTATCAGCAACTTGGAGTAAGCTTAAACGTGCCCATCCTGGATTGGGGGAAGCGCAAGGGACAGTACCAACTGGCAAAATCGCGTCAGGAAATTGCACGTATTAGTGCCGAACAGGCCATTAACACTTTTGAGCAGGAGGTTATCACCAAAGTGTTGGAGTTTAACCTCCAACATAACAAAGTGCAGGCAGCAGCCAAATCAGATACACTTGCACATCAAAGCTACGAACTCACCACTACTCGTTTCAGAAAAGGGAATGTGGATGTTTTAAAACTCACCTCTTCTCAGAAAGCAAAAGATAATGCCCGTCTGCAATATATTCAATCTTTATATCAATATTGGGCAGGGTATTATACAGTCAGAAACCTGACATTATATGATTTTGTCAATAATAAGCTTCTGGAGGAAGATTTTAACCAACTTTTGCAAAATATGGAGTAATACTTGTACTGCACATATATTAATTCAAGATTTACGTAACTTATATGATTCGTTCTTTTTTATTAAATTTCATTTTAACAAGCTAGAAATCTTTAGGCATTGAAATAATGTTAGTTTATTAATGGATAGATGCTCAATTATCATTAATATAGTTTATCACTATTGGCAGACTAAGATTGGAATTCAAAAATTATTTTCTACAACGCCCATTTAATGGGTGTTTGTTTTTCATTTCAAAATAAGCCCCCATTCTAATTTAACTGCAATTGTTCTGAGGATCCACTAACTTATTTTTTAACTTTTATGGTGCTTTATCAGGGGTGATATGTCTACAACCTTTAGCAAATCTATTATCTGTCTGAATATCGGCTGACCTACAAAATTTATTTCGCTATTTTTACTCATGTTGTAAAATGTTTCACCTAATCTGATTATCAACCTATGGGTGACGAATAGGCGAAATTAATGTTAGAAAAAGCTGAATAAAAATAAAAACCCCTTGTACAAAGGGGTTTGAAGTGTTTTGAAAAATCTTAATTTGTGGAGCTGCAGGGAATCGAACCCTGGTCCAGGCAAGGAAGCCATGTGCTTTCTTCATGCTTAGCTCTGACTTAATTTTCGAATAATAACTGGATCAAAGCCACCGATTATTACCTTATCCTCTTTGTTTCGGACAATGCCCGAGGTTTGCATTTTCCTAGTTCTGATTTTCCAGCATCCTTGGCACGAACCGCCTCAAAACGTTAGCATTCGCAGGATGTCTCGTTTCTGCACCTTGTGCTGAAATAAAGCTAATCTACTATGATTCGATTAAGCAGCAAGAGCGTAATTATTTTCGCCAATTAAAAAGTTTGAGATCCGGGTTTTACGAGCCAGCATCACGACGCTCGACATGCTTACACATCACTTTACCTAGCTGTCAAATCCACGTCAGCCCCTTAAAGAAATGCTATGCAAAAGTAATAAATATTTACACTAAGAAAATACCCGTATTGGTAAATATTGAGATTTTATATATAAAGTCCGGTTTGTCTTTAGCGGGTTACTTTTTGTACGAGGGAAAAATAACGAAAAATTCTTGACCTAAAATTATTAAAAAATATACTGACATAAAAAAAACGGATAAAATAAATTATCAGGTTACAAAACAAAGAGTTAATATTTATTATTTACTGCTTGCTAACCAACTTGAACTATTTAACATCCAGCTTTCAAGTGTTAGTTGTGGCTCAAAAAAATTAACATCATTAAATGTAATTGACCAACTGTCAAGGTTTAACATCCAGTTTTCGATCTGTAGTGGTTCTTCCGTTATGTTATTTGTTAAATATGGACTTACATCGCTTAATACCAGCCATTCATCTGTATTTAACATCCAGCTCTCTATGGCCATTTCTGTTTCCGCATACAACACTGTATTTGATGATACTAATGCCCAACTGTCGATGTCAGTCATCCATTGTTCAACAAGTATTTCGGCTTCATAATATGTACTAGAAGAAGCAACAGATAGAGTTACTGTTGATCCACTTGTTATAGTTTTGGTTATCCAGGGTTCCATTACTATTGGAACTTCACTGGTCTTTGTTAACATTGTTTTTAAATTTACTGGTTGTGTTTCAGTAATTATTGTTGATACGGGCTTAAGCATTCTTGAGTTGGTTATATATGCTATGTCTGTGATGAAGTTTACTTTTTCTTCTTTCTGATAGAATGAGAAGAAAATACTCAGGGTAAGGACTGATGCAACAATTCCAAAAAATAAATAATTGATTACTGAGTTTTTGTGGTGGTTGGGTACTGTAGTTTTCATGATTTCTTCCTCTTTCTTTTGTTATATTAAGGATAAATCACAATTTGTGCCATAGTTTGTAATGATCACATAATTAATATCATAATGGTGTGAGTGGTTTTTATAGCCTGTTTATTTGCACGATATTGTAACAGGTGAATGTTCGGATGCGTACAAAAAAATCCCATTTCAAAAGAGATGGGATTTTGTGTATAAAAATATAGATTTATGCCTCTTTATTAAGAACTTCCATTACCTCAAGTACATGTTTACGGCTCGTCTCAAGTAATTTCTTCTCATCAGCGTTAAGGTCAAGCTCAATTACTTTTTCAACACCATTCTTACCAAGAACTACTGGAACGCCAAGGTAACAGTCGTTAATACCATATTCCCCATCTAATTTAATACAAACTGGGAATACACGTTTTTGATCACGAACGATTGCTTCAACCATTTGAGCTGCTGCCGATCCCGGAGCGTACCAAGCCGAAGTACCCATCAATTTAACTAGTTCGCCACCGCCAAACTTGGTACGTTCTATAATTGCATTTAATTTATCTTCTTCAATAAGCTCAGTTACGGGTATACCTCCAACAGTAGTATAACGGGGTAGTGGCACCATAGTATCACCATGTCCACCCATTAATACAGCCTGAATGTCTTTAGGTGATACATTTAATTCTTCAGCAAGAAAAGCCCTGTATCTAGCAGTATCAAGAATTCCAGCCATACCCATTACTTTTGTACGAGGGAACTTAGATGTTAAATGTGCTTGATAAGTCATAACATCCAAAGGGTTTGAAACAATGATGATAATTGCTTCGGGAGAATATTTAACCACTTGTTCTGTTACCGACTTAACAATGCCTGCATTTGTAGAAATCAGGTCATCACGTGTCATTCCTGGCTTACGCGGAAGGCCAGAGGTGATAACAACAACATCAGAACCAGCTGTTTTCTCATAATCATTAGTTGAACCAATAGTTCTTGTATCATATAAATTAATTGGAGCTTTTTGCCAGATATCAAGAGCTTTGCCTTCAGCAACACCTTCTTTAATGTCAACAAGTATAACCTCGTTTGCTATTTCTCTGTAAGCGAGTACATCAGCACAAGTTGCACCTACATTTCCTGCTCCAACAACTGTTACTTTCATAATAAAATGGTATTAATTAGTGTTAATTATATTATTTAAAGTTTGCAATATACTAATAATTAAAGCTTAACAAATTTGTCGATTAATGTTTAATTTTATGCTCTCGCAAATATAAAACTTTATTCTAAGGCTTATTTATTTTTAGAGGCTTTAACGTTTGTTAGTATCTTGTTGTTTTTATGTAAGTTTTTAGTAGATAGTGTAGTATGGTTATTTTGATTTAATGAAAAAAAACTTTAATAAAACCTATTATTTCATCTTTCGGTAAAGATTCAAATTTATCTTTTTACCGCTGTACCACTCTTGCATAGCATATGGTTATTACATTGATACCTGCATTTTATCTATTGCTGAAATGTAATAGCTTGAAACACTCTATTGCAAGTGCCTCCTAATTATTTACAAGTTATTATTTTTATTGGTTCAGGTTTATTGTTTAACAAAAGATGAGCAAGAACTTTATATAACACCCTTTCTGTTATATAACATACTCTGAAAGGCTGAATTTTGTCATTTGTAAGTTTAATTCCTTCTGCTGTTTTAAAAGAATTTGTATTTCTTTGGAGGTGATGCTAGTGCTGTTCAATATTTTTTGTAGAGAACAGTCTTAGTATAAACCTTCTTAAACCATGCTAATGCTTCTTAATTATTGTAACTTTGCATGATAATCAAGTTGTATAATAAAGGAAAATACAGGTTTGCACATTTGAGCTTATAAGGAAGTGGAGTGAAATTTATAGCTCGCGAAAAAGTGTAATTAGTATTAACATGGAGCTTGTTTAATTTTAAACTTATAAAATGCAATGTACATAAATATAAAGGGGGGATTGAGATCTCTGGATATTCCATTAACAATGGGGATTTTAAATATAACACCTGATTCATTCTTCGATGGAGGTAAATATCAATTAAAATACGATATAGAGAAACGTTGTGATCAGATTCTTGAAGAAGGAGCGGATATAATTGATATAGGTGCTTATTCATCACGCCCCGGTGCATTGCATGTTTCAAAAGCTGATGAGCTTAAGCGTTTGAATCAGGCATTAGAAGTGATACGAGAAAGACACCCCAGTGCAGTTTTATCTGTTGATACCTTTAGAGCCGATGTGACCCAACATGTTGTTACTCGTTTTGAAGTGGATATTATTAATGATATCTCCGGAGGTACAATGGATAAACACATGTTTGAAACAATTGGGGAGTTAGGTGTTCCTTATGTGCTTATGCATATGCAGGGTACACCACAAAACATGCAAAATAACCCGTTTTATAATAATCTTATTGGTGAAATGGCTTTATTTTTTGCAAAGCAAGTGAATAAACTAAACAGTTTAGGGGCAAAAGATATTATTTTAGATCCCGGTTTTGGTTTTGGAAAAACATTAGAACATAATTATGAGTTGTTGAGAGAATTAAAACAATTTGAGATATTTAATTTGCCAATACTTGTAGGTGTGTCTCGTAAGTCGATGATTTACAAGGTTATTGATGTATTGCCGTTAGATGCTTTAAATGGTACTACTGCTTTAAATACCATTGCTTTATTAAATGGAGCCAATATTTTAAGAGTTCATGATGTTAGAGAAGCCATAGAATGTATTAATTTAGTGCGTCAACTAAAAAAAGCCTGATAGATACATGACATTTCTTGATATACGTTTAATTGATTTGGTAGATATTGTTTTGGTTGCCTACCTGATGTTTAGAATTTACAAACTTATAAAGGGTACTGTAGCTCTAAATATCATGTATGGTATATTTGCATTTGTCTTGTTCTGGCTACTTATCAAAGCTTTTAACATGGAGTTGTCTTCCAGTATATTGGATAAGCTGGTTGATGTAGGTGTTATTGCTTTTTTAGTCGTATTTCAGCAAGAGATACGTCGCTTTCTTTTATTGTTAGGGTCGCGTTATAATGTGTCATCTAAGTTTACAATGGAAAAAGTCTTTATGTCGGAATCAAAAGGAATGATGAATATTTATAATAAACCTGTTGTACGTGCCAGTGTTTCATTAGCCAGAACAAAAACAGGTGCTCTTATTGTAATTACAAAAGATTCTGATTTATTGGATTATGTGCAGACAGGTGAGTTAATAAATGGGGTGATATCATCACAGTTATTAGAAAATATCTTTTTTAAGAATAGCCCTTTGCATGATGGTGCTGTTATTATAACAGGAAATAAAATAAAAGCGGCTGGATGTATTCTCCCGGTTTCTCAAAATACTGATTTACCCAAACGTGTAGGTTTGAGACACAGGGCAGCGATGGGTATTACCGAGTCCACAGATGCCGTTGCTATTGTTGTATCAGAAGAAACAGGGCGTATTTCGTTTTTTAGTAAAGGAAAGATGGAGATGGGAATAACTGATGAAGAATTACAGGAATTGTTAAATAAGACCTGATAACAGGTTTTAATTTTTGAAATAATAAGATGATGCCCAAAGGCAATAAAAATAATAAAGTAGCGATTAGCGGTGCCACTGGATTTATTGGCCGGTCGTTAAGTGAATTTCTTGAAGATAATGGCTATACAATTGTTAAGCTTTTAAGAAATGATTTCTTAAATGAACCGGATGTGTTAGCCAAGAAACTAAGAACTTGTGCTATTGTTATTAATCTGGCAGGTTCTCCTATTGGTATAAAAAAATGGACAACAGCCTATAAAGAAAAAATTATAAACAGCCGTATTAACACTACCAGGAAACTTGTGGAAGCTATTCATTTGCTTAAGGAAAAGCCGGAAGTCTTGATTTCCACTTCTGCGGTAGGTATTTATGATAGTTTTGAGGTTCATGATGAATTTTCAACTAACTATGTGACGAATTTTTTAGGCCATGTTTGCAAAAAGTGGGAAGATGAGGCCTTTAAGTTACAATCGGTTAATAACGTACGTTTGTGTATAGTGCGTTTAGGCGTTGTTTTAGGAAAAGACGGTGGTGCCTGGCCGCACCTTCTTAAGCCTTTTAAGTACGGGATGGGGGCAAAACTTGGGGATGGGCATCAAGTGTTTCCGTTTATTCATATTAAGGATGTATTAAGTGCGTTTTGGTATCTTATTAAACGCAAAGAATCTGGTGGAATATACAATTTTGTGGCTCCGCAGATGATATCTAACCTGGAGATTACAAAGGCTCTGAAACAAAGAACAAGAAACTCTATTTTGCCATATGTTCCCGAGTTTCTATTGCGCTTACTTTATGGTGATGGAGCTGACCTGTTGCTAATAGGGCAGAAGGTTATTCCTAAGCGCCTTATCGAGGATGGCTTTCCATTTGCTTACCCTGATTTTAACGCTGTGGCAGATGATCTTTTGAAATAATATAAAATCTACACATACCAATAGATAGCATAATAATGCGCATAAGCACCTGCGAGTACAAAAAAATGAAATATAGCATGGTTATAAGGGATGTATTTTACCTGGTATAATACAGCTCCAAGCGTGTAGAATAAGCCACCGCCAGCCAACCATATTAAAGCATCAGGTGATAAGGATTTCATTAAAGGCTTGATGGCGATAACAACAACCCAGCCAAGCAGTACATAACTTATTGTTGATATTAAGCGAAAGCGGCCTGTGAAAAATAGCTTTAACATAATACCTCCAATGGCCAATAGCCAAACTGTACCAAGTAAAAAGTAGGCATGAGTAGTACCCATGCCAATCAAAAGAAATGGCATATATGAACCTGCTATCATTAGGTAAATAGCACAGTGATCAAATATCTTTAAACGTTTTCGTTTTCGTACATCAGTAGCAGAGTGATATAAAGTTGAAGCTAAAAACATGGACAGAATACATAAACCATAGGTCAGGTAAATTAGTGCAGGTATCCAGCCGGAGAATGGTTTTAGTAAAAGAAATATTAATCCGATTAAACCCAGAATAAAGCCCAGCAGGTGTGAGTACACATTAAGCTTTTCTTCAATTGGAGTATAGATCTGATTTTTTGATTGCATTCTTTTTCCTTTAGTGATAAAGGCAAAAGTATAAAAAAGAGTGACCTAAACTACTATGTCACTCTTAAATATGATTGGGGTAAAATTAATTATTGTACTTGGTATATAAATGATTCGAGAGGTTTTAAAGAAACTTTTATAAATCCTGTGCCTTCTTTTACTTTAAGTATGTTTTTTGTGTTATATAATTGATCCGTCAGCTTATATTTACCATCCTTAAGTTTCCACTCCTTTATTAAGTCGGTTGGTAATTGTAAAAAGAAGGATTGTGTATTTTCATCATGAAAGTTAGATAGTACAATTACTTGTTCGCTATCAGACCAGCGCGTAAAGGCAAATACTTTATTACTATAGCCTTTTGTTGAAGTGCGGTTATATGTATGTATTTCCCGGTATTGCCCCATCATTGCACTACTATTAATGGAATAGTTAAGCAGGCGTTTGTAAAAGTCACGTAATTCCTTCTCGTCATCAGATAATAATTCTCCATCAAAAGCTCCATTATTCATCCACCGCTGATGGTTAGGAACACCAAAATAATCAAAAATAGTTGTACGGCTATTGCTACCAAAACCTGCATCTTCAGCTCCAGGTTCGCCAACTTCTTGCCCGAAATAAATCATGGTTGGCGCTGTACTTATCGTTGTGGAAACTACCATGGCAGGCTTACCCTTCATTGCATTGCCAACAAACTCAGGACTTGCAATACGCTGTTCATCATGATTTTCAAGAAAGTGGAGCATGTGATGCTCAATATCTTTCAAGTTTTCTTGTATGGCAGGTAAATTATCGGTCAGGCCGTACCCTTGCATAATGTGTTTTAAAGTATCGTAAAGCTCCACTTTATCATATAAATAGTCCATTTTACCTTTGTGTATATAAGCACGGTACAGTGATGGGTTGTAAACTTCAGCCAGTAGAAATGCATCCGGGTTTGCCATTTTAATGGCCGAGTTCATATAACTCCAGAATTCAACTGGAACCATTTCAGCCATATCAAAACGGAAGCCATTAACTCCTAAATTAGTCCAGTATAGAGCTATATCACGGAATTTAATCCACGAATCTGGTACTGTTTTATCTAGCCAGAAAGTATAATGAGCTTTGTAATCTTTTGTATCGTAATTATCCGGTAAAAGATCAAAATCTTTTGTACCATCAGGACGTACGCCATAGTTTATTTTAACCGTTTCATACCAATCGTGAAAGTGAGGTTGAGTTAAACGTGAGCCGTTGCCAGTCCATTTTGCCGGTTTTTCATCAAAATAATCGTCAGATAAAGAATGTTTTTCCCCGTTTAAAGGTTGATAATTATTTTCAGGATCCGGCACTTTAAAAGTTTGACCAGGTATATAGTAAAAGTTGTTATTAACAGCATACTCAACTGTTGTATCGTCATTTGCACCAAAATCATTTACGCCTTCAGGATTATTTTTTCCTTCGTAGTGGCGTGCCACATGATTAGGTACAATATCTATTAATACTTTCATGCCATGCTTGTGTGTACGCTCTATTAATGCAGTAAACTCCTCCAGGCGTTTTGAAGGGTCTACTGCTAAATCAGGATTAACATTGTAATAATCCTTAACAGCATAAGGTGAGCCAGCACGACCTTTAACAACATCAGGGTCGTCGTTTGAGATTCCATAAGCGCTGTAATCGTTTATTACGGCATGGTGTGGTACTCCGGTATACCAGATGTGTGTAACACCCAAATCTTTAATTTCCTTAAGCGCTTTGTCATTAAAATCATTGAATTTACCTACGCCATTTTCTTCTAGCGTGCCCCAGGCCTTGTTTGTTGTGTTAGTATTACCAAATAATCGAGTGAAGACCTGGTATATAACAGCCTTTTTATTTTGTGGCTCCCCTGTTGATTTTGTTTTAGGTTGGCATCCAGTTATTAACAAAGCTAGTAATGCCGTTAATGATAGTATTTTGTTCATGTAAATATATTATTCAGTTATTATTTTTATAAGGTTTTCTTTTAAGGTAAACTTTACTTTTAAAATTCCTGTTTTGGCATTGTAATAAGCTCCCACATCACCTTTGGCATAACGTTTTGCAGATTTATTTACTTTAAAGTTTTTATTTTCAATGCTTATATGTTGGGTTTTTGAGTCAAAATCATGAATGACTAGTTCAATGTTTCGTTCGCAAAGCATTCCCTCGTATTGGTATCGCAAGGGTTTAATTTCGAAAGTTAAAAAGCCTTGGTTGTAACAATTAAAAAGTAATTCTTCAGAGTGTTTATTGACAAGGCTATGGCGTGTTTTTCCATCGTCTTCATATATAAAACCTTGTCCGTGTGGTACAGAGGCATCATGGTAATAGTGTAAAGTAAGGTTCTTGCTCGTGTATTCTTCCATATTATTAAAGGCAGGAACCATTGGAATAAATGCACCCGCTTTGATGAATACTGGTATCGTATTAATATTTGTTTTAACACTAATCTCCTGGCCACCGGTATGTTTTTCTCCTGTAAAATAATTAATCCAAACAAATCCTTCCGGCAGATACACTTTTTGGATGGTAAGACCTTTCTCAACGACAGGAGAAACCAGAATGTTGTCACCCCACAAGTATGTTTTGGTTTCATTTATCAAGTCAGGGTTATTATCAATATAGAACAAGGGGCGCATCATAGGAATGCCCATTGTACTATTTTCATGCATTAGAGTATAATTATATGGTGTCAATTTATAACGTAGTTTAATAAAATCTCGCACAATGGCTTTAGTACTATCATCCCAGAAGATGGGTTCTGGAGGTACATCTTCTTGTGCATGAGTGCGATAGATGGGCTGAAATGTGCCATATTGTAACCAACGTGTATAAAGCTCAGCGTCTTTATAGTTACCTGCAAAACCGCCAAGGTCGGAATGCATATAGGCCAACCCCTGCATGCCCATTTGTAAGGCTATTTCAACCTGTGATTGTAAACCACCCCATGAGCGGCTTACATCACCAGACCATGGAACTAATCCATAGCGTTGAGAGCCTATAAAGCCTGAGCGCATTAAGGTGACGGGTCTGACTGATGAAAAATCTTTTTCAAAACCATCGTGAATCACTTTAGCCCACTCATGACCATAAATATTATGTACATGGTCAGCACGTCCATTCACATGCACCATATCATCAGGATGTACTTCTGGTTCGCCAAGGTCGCCCCACCAACCGTCAACTCCTGTTAAAGTATGCTTTTTGTATATAGACCAAAACCAATCCTTAGTAACTGGTTTAAAAATATCTAGCAGGGCTGTTGTTCCAAAAAAGAAATTATATATGCATGGTTCTCCTATTGAATCAGTACCTAATAAACCCTTTTCGGTACACTCTGTAAAATTGTTGCTCTCCTTTAGTATAAATGGTTCGGTTATTAAAATTGTTTTAACACCTTTTTCCTTGTTTCGTTGTAGCATTAATTCAGGTTGAGGAAAAGAATCTCGGTCCCAATCTAAATTACCCATATGGCCTTTCAGATCAGGACCAAACCAGTATAAATCAAGAACAATACCATCCAAGGGGATGTCTTCTTTCTGGTATTGGTCAATTATTGATTCAACTTCTTGTTGAGAATGATACCCCATGCGCGAAGATATATTGCCCAATGCCCAGCGCGGAAGCATTGGTTGCCGTCCGGTAAGATCTGTAAAATTAACAGCAAGTTCACGCCAATTGTCACCAACAACAATAAAATAACTCATTCGTCCGCTAACGGCTTCAAATTGCATAATATCTTTTTCTGTGGCACCAAGATCAAGGTACCCACTGGCTCCGTTATCAAAACCCAACATGTACTTCTTTGACGATATAATAAGTGGCATTGAATAGTACATTAATTCAGCATGAGTTTCATACCCATAGCTTGCCTTGTTATAAAGCTGAAGGCGGTGGCCGCGCCTGTTCATACTACCAAAGGCACGCTCTCCACCGCCCATTAGTTTTTCATCCTTTGACAGGTTAAAGCGAAAGCCTTGATTCTTATCGTTGGCAAAAAAACCTTTTTCTTCCGATAAAAGCAGTTCTCCTTTATGAAAGTAGCTGATTTTGAATGGCGACTTAGTAATAAGTACTTCCAGGTGGGGCAAGGCAAAATGAATTTTATCTTCTGTATCACTGTATTGTACGGTCTTTAAATGGCTTTTATCGGCAATAGCGTAAGAAGGTACTACCTCCTGACCAGTATCAGCTATAAATTGAATTTCTATATTTGTATCAGAAAATGGTGTAATGATAATAGAACCATCAGATACCTTAAGTGTTAATATGCTGTTATTTATCGAGGCAGAATTAAACGTTCTTACCGTATTTTGTGCAGGTATGCCAAGGCATACAAAGGCACTTAGTAGTATCAATAAAAATATAAATTTTAAGCTTCTCATATAATTTTATAATAAGATGTAATTAGAGTGAAAATTAATGATATAACTTATTTAAAACGGTTATAATTTCCGAAAACAAGTTACAAAGACCATTTTATTATTTAGATATCAAATGTGGTATGCTGGTTTAGGTATAAATGAATTTAGTTTAAGGTAATGTTGTTTATTGTGTTGTGTATTAGTGCTATGGGGTTATGTGCCTAGTTTGTTAATAGAATAAAAGAAAAGATGTAAATACACATTATATATTTAGAGTGATGGTTTGCAAACGTTTTCGATTACTGTCTTTTATGGGGTGTACATTTTTTAAATTGAAATAAACCTCTGCTTACTGCTAAAAAAATAATGAACTATTATATCTTAGCAGCTGCAATTAAATTAGACAAATCATAAATAGTAATACAATGAGTAAAGTAGTAATTAAGAGTTTTGATGAGTTAGAAAAATTAATCGGTCACGACCTTGGAATTTCTGATTATCATGAATTTACTCAAGAACAAATTAATCTTTTTGCAGATGCAACACTAGATCATCAGTGGATTCATACTGATGAGGAAAAGGCAAAAACAGATTCACCGTTTGGTAACACTATTGCACACGGCTATTTAACTGTTTCCATTCTTCCACACCTTTGGAATCAGATTGTTGATGTACAAAACCTGAAAATGCAGGTTAATTACGGAATAGAAAAACTGAAGTTTAATGCACCGGTATTGGTAAACAGTAAGGTGCGTTTGCATGCTAAAGTAAATAATGTTATTAACCTCCGTGGTGTTACTAAAGCAAATATTGGTATTAAGCTGGAGATTGAAGGCAATAGAAAACCAGCTTATGAAGGTGAGATTGTTTTTCTATATCATTTTGATGCGTAGTTTATTTTGTAACTTATACTAAGGAAGGTGTCCATTTGGGCACTTTTTTTTATACAACAGCGTCTGCTTATTACTTGTAATATTTGTTGCGATAAAGGTATTGAAATTCGGAATAGTGGATGTAAATAACATTCTAAAGGAGGTGAAAAGCATTTTATACAAGTTGCTAAAACAGATTTAAAATAGCATTGAGTGATAAGTTCAGAATTGAAACCGGTAGGAAGGTATCCTTTTTTAGTTTTTGCGAATAATGTGCGAGAGGTTGACCTGATGGACGATGCTTATGCAGATAAACCGGATTTTATATAATTGTATTTAGTTGATGACGGGATACTTACTCATTATTAAGCTTACAGGTAATAATGAGTTGGGCTTTATATACTTAGCTCCTTTTTTCTTCAATATAAGATATTAGCAAAAAAAGAGGGCATCTCTTGAAAGAAGCCCCCTAGTATGCCAATACTTAACACTGCGGTCTAGTAATTGGATTCTTTAATTTCGAAATACGATTGTGGGTGTAAACAAGCCGGACATGTCTTTGGTGCCTTTGCGCTTTCGTGAATAAAACCACAATTACGACATTTCCATGTTAACTTTCCGTTTCTTTCAAATACCTTACCCTCTTCAAGGTTATTGTATAATCTGCGATAACGAGCTTCATGAGCCTCCTCAACTTTCGCTATCATTTTAAAAGCTACTGCAACTTCCTTAAATCCTTCTTCCTCTGCTATACGGGCAAATTCTGGATAAAGCTCAGTCCACTCTTCGTTTTCACCATCAGCCGAAGCTTTCAGATTCTCCATTGTAGTGCCAATTTTACCGGCAGGATAGGTAGCGGTAACCTCAACCATATTACCTTCTAGAAACTTAAAGAAACGTTTAGCATGTTCCTTTTCATTTTCTGCTGTTTCAGTAAATATGGCTGCAATTTGCTCTAAGCCTTCTTTTTTAGCTTGCTTGGCAAAATAATCGTAACGCATACGCGCCTGTGATTCGCCTGCAAATGCTTTAAGTAAATTTTGTTCCGTTTTAGTTCCTTTTAAGCTCTCCATGTTTGTTCTTTTTAGCAATAATATTCGTTTGAGTTTTGGGAAGGTAGAACAAATATAAAATATCAAACTATTATTTTACCCTTTTGGACTCAAGGATATGCTAATTTATTTCTGGTCTAAATACAGGTATGTATAATTTATATTGCAGCAAACGTTTCTTTAAATGAGCCACAGGTTGGGCATAACCAATCATCAGGTAAATGATCAAATGATATACTTGGTGGAATATCTACGGTCTCATCACCAATCTCTGGATCATAAATATATCCACATGCTAAGCATTTGTGTTTTCTGTGTGGTATTGTGCTGGTATCCTTCTTTTTATATTTTAGCTCATCAATATAAGTTGGAGCGTTTTTGGGTGCCATGCCCTTTTTTACATCATGATAAATAGGTATAAGTTAAAGGTATACCTGTTTTATCAAGTAGATCATTAGTCACAATTGTAGCAATAAATTAAAATATGAGAATCAATATCGATCATATTATTTACTTTGCAATCAAATCAGGCAAGGCAGTTTTCTGTAACAATTGGTGCACCTGTTGTTGATGTTAAGTAGTTTATTGCTTTAAATTTATTAACTTTTTTACCACTTTTGTAACCAACTAAACCAATTATTTCGGGTTTTGTATCCTGTTGCATCACCGAAATAGAGAAATGCTTACTGTTCTTAATTAAAGCACAGGTGTAATTATCTTTACTACAGCTAATTGCTATTTGTGCTGGAGGCGCTGTTATCTGAAAGGCTGTATTTGCTGTATAGCCATTTAAAATATCGCCATCTTTAGTAGCAATGATGTACAAGCCATATGTCATTTTAAAAAATGCTTCAATATTCATAATTGTCTGTATTGGAATTAGCTGTTAGTTTAAGAATTTCACATATTGAATAAGATATCAAGTCCTTTAAAAAGAATAAAATACATTCGTTAATATCCTAGTTTAGATTAATTGTAAATTAAAACGATAATAACGAATGTCATATATTCAGTATTATCCAAACGCTATCTTTATCTTTGAAAATTCAATCAATATGTTTTGAAGAGACATCTTCTTTGGAACAGGTTTTTGTTTTAGGTACTAATTAAACTAATGAAATAGTTTGCTATAATGAACAGAATTGTTGATAAGGAGTACTTCTCAGAAAACGTTATCCGTTTAGAGATTGAAGCTCCTCGCATTGCAAAAGCTCGCAGGGCAGGTCATTTTGTAATCGTTAAATTAGGTGAAAAAGGTGAACGTATCCCTTTAACTATTGCTTCAGCTAACCCTGAACAGGGTACAATTACACTCGTTATACAGCGGGTAGGTGTTTCATCTCATCGTATAACTGATTTAAATGTTGGTGATGAACTAACTGATTTGGTAGGCCCATTAGGTGAAGCGACACATATTGAGAAAGTAGGAACAGTTCTGGCATGTGGTGGTGGTGTTGGTGTGGCACCTCTGTTACCAATTGTAGAGGCTCTTAAGAAGGCAGGCAATAGAGTGATAACAATTTTGGCAGCGCGTACCAAAGATCTTATTATTTTGGAAGAACAGATTGCACAATACTCTGATGAGGTGATTGTAATGACCGATGATGGCTCTTATGGTAAAAAGGGATTAGTTACTGATGGAATGAAAGAAATTATGGAGCGTGAAAAAGTAGATCAGTCTGTTGTGATTGGTCCGGCTATTATGATGAAATTTGCTGCATTAACAACCAAAGCGTATAATGTGCCAACCGTTGCCAGTTTAAATACCATTATGGTGGATGGTACAGGTATGTGTGGAGCATGTCGTATTACTGTTGGAGGTAAAACAAAATTTGTATGTGTTGATGGTCCTGAGTTTGATGCACATCAGGTTGATTTTGATGAAATGTTACTCCGCCTTAATGGTTATAAGGATATTGAGAAAGAAGCAGAGCATAAGTACCTACATTCAAAAGATAAGAAATAGTAATGGCTGTAACCAAAGAGTTTCTAAAAGAAGAAAGAGAGCAGTCGTGGCGAATGAACATTCGTAAACTGCTAAAGAATAAAGAACGTACTGCATTAAAAAGGGTTCACATGAGAGAAGTGGAGCCGTCAGTACGTATAAAATCCAATATAGAAGTAAATTCTGGTTTAAGCGACGATGAAGCTAAAAATGAGGCACGCCGTTGTTTAGATTGTCCTGATCCAACTTGTATCTCAGGCTGTCCGGTTGAGATTAATATTCCCAAATTCATAAAGAGAATTGAAGAAGGCAGCTTTTTGAAAGCCGCACAAGTACTTAAGGAAACAAGTACTTTACCTGCTGTTTGTGGCCGTGTTTGTCCGCAGGAAAAACAATGTGAAGCCAAGTGTTTTTACCAGGTGAAAATGAAGAAAGATCCGGTTGCTATTGGGTATCTTGAGCGTTTTGCCGCAGATTATGAGCGTGAGTCCGGACAAATTTCAGTACCGGAGGTAGCTGCTTCAAATGGCATTAAGGTGGCTGTTATTGGCAGTGGACCTGCTGGATTAACTTTTGCCGGTGATATGGCAAAACTGGGTTATGATGTTACTGTTTTTGAAGCATTGCATGAAATTGGTGGTGTATTAAAATATGGAATTCCTGAGTTTCGCCTACCCAATAGTATCGTTGATGTGGAGATCAATAACCTGAGAGAAATGGGTGTTAAGTTTGAGAATAACTTTATTGTCGGGCGAACAGCTTCTTTTAATAACCTGAAAGAGGAAGGGTATGAAGCCTTTTTTACAGGTAGTGGAGCAGGGTTACCTCGTTTTATGAATATTCCGGGTGAGAACTATATAGGTGTTTTAAGCTCTAATGAATATTTAACACGCATAAACCTAATGGATGCTGCAAATCCGGAAACAGATACACCTGTTGTCAGCGGTAAGAATGTTGCCGTTATAGGTGGTGGAAATACAGCAATGGATTCTGTAAGAACAGCAAAACGATTAGGAGCAGAACGTGCTATGATTATTTATCGTCGCTCAATGGATGAAATGCCAGCTCGTGTTGAAGAGGTAAAACATGCCCAAGAGGAAGGTATAGAATTTTTGAACTTATGTAATCCAGTTGAGTATTTTGCTGATGAGAAAGGACGTGTTAACAAAGTACGTGTTCAGAAAATGGAACTTGGCGAGCCAGATGCTTCAGGGCGTCGTAGCCCAATACCAATTGAAGGTTCAGAATATGATATTGAAGTTGATACAGTTGTGGTAAGTGTAGGCGTTTCACCTAATCCGCTTATCCCAAGTTCACTGCCCCAGCTGGAAACAACACGTTGGGGTACAATTGTGGTTGATGAAGAAAAATTGCAAACTTCAATGCCGGAGATGTTTGCTGGTGGAGATATTGTAAGGGGAGGAGCAACCGTTATATTAGCTATGGGTGATGGCCGTAATGCCGCTGCAGCAATGCATACTTACCTTCAGGCAAAACTAAACTCATAAATTCAGGATCTCATGCAAAATTTAGAAACAACATATTTAGGCCTGCCAATTAAGAATCCTGTTGTGGTTGGTAGTTCTGGTTTAACAACAACAATTGGCGGAATTAAGAAACTGGCTAGTGCCGGAGCCGCAGCTATCGTTTTAAAATCAGTTTTTGAGGAGGAAATTAAAGCTGAAGCCAGCCAGACGATCGGACAGCAGTTAGGGGGGGACGAAAATAACCTTGAATTTTTTGACTATTACGATTACCAGGTGAAAAATGATGTACTTGATAATTATGTAGCTTTGATTAGGGAAGCAAAAGAAACCGTTGATATCCCGATTATTGCAAGTATCAACTGCTCAGGTTATAATGAGTGGGTGGCATTTGCTAATAAAGTAGAAGAAGCAGGAGCTGATGCCATTGAGTTGAATATCTTTAAATTACCATTTAGCCCTGAAGGAGATGCTGCTGTTATTGAAAAGGTATATTTTGATATTGTTCGAAAAGTAACGGAGCGCTTGACTATACCTGTTGGTATAAAGTTAGCACCATACTTTACTAATTTAGGAAGTGTTATAAACCGACTTTCTCATACTGGTGTTGGAGGTTTGGTATTATTTAATCGTTTTACATCAATTGATTATGATATTGAAAATGATCAGGTGATAACTGGTAAAGTTTATTCTGGGGCAGAAGATTATGTGAATACGCTTCGTTGGATCTCTGTTGCATCATCATATGCTGGTTGTGATTTAGTTGCATCAACCGGAGTGCATAATTATCGTACTTTGGTTAAAATGCTTCTGGCAGGAGCATCGTCAGTACAAGTCGTATCTGCTATATATAAAGAAGGTCCTGAATTAATTGCAGCTATACTTAATGAACTAAAGGCTTGGATGGAACGAAGAGGAGTTAATACCATTTCAGAATTTAAAGGACGGCTAAGTCAAGGGTATTCCTCTAATCCAGAGGTTTTTGAACGTGTTCAGTTTATGCGTTATTTTTCGGGACATAAGGGCTAATACGATATAACAACTTATTCGTGCAATATAAGGTAGGAGCAATTGATAAAAGCTTCTGCCTTTTCTTCTGAACGTATTAAGTGTTACTTGGTTTACCTTTTTGTTTCTTGTGTATTTATTTTTATCTTTGCGCCCTGATTATTTAAACCTTCTAAAATTTAGGAAGATATGTTAAATCGTTATGAAACCGTTTTCATTTTGACTCCCGTTTTGTCTGATGTTCAGATGAAGGAAGCGGTCGACAAATTCAAGGCATTGATTGTTGAGGCCGGAGGAAAAATGGTTAATGAAGAAAATTGGGGACTTCGTAAGCTTGCTTACCCAATTCAAAAGAAGTCAACAGGTTTTTACCAGTTGTTCGAATTCGAAGCTAAAGGCGAATCGATTGAGAAATTAGAATTAGCTTTCCGTCGTGATGAGCGTGTTATTCGTTTCTTATCATTCCGTTTAGACAAGTATGCAATGGCATATGCAGAGAAAAGGAGAAGTGCAACTAAAAAAGAAAAGGAGAACTAGACCATGGCACAGAATCAATCAGAAATCAGGTATCTTACTCCTCCGTCAGTAGAGATTAAGAAAAAGAAGTACTGTCGTTTCAAAAAGAACAAGATCAAGTATATCGACTACAAAGATCCTGAATTTTTAAAGAAATTCTTGAATGAGCAAGGTAAAATTTTACCTCGTCGTTTGACTGGTACATCTTTGAAGTATCAAAGAAAAGTTTCTCAAGCAGTTAAGAGAGCGCGTCACTTGGCCTTGTTGCCATACGTAACCGATTTGATGAAATAAGAAAAAGGAGGATTTACGATGGAAATTATTTTAAAAGAAGATATTCAAAATCTTGGCCATAAGAATGATATTATAGAGGTTAAGAATGGTTACGGACGTAACTATTTGATACCTCAGGGGTTGGCTATTCTAGCTACGCCTTCAGCCAAGAAAGTACATGCTGAGAATTTAAGGCAAAGAGCTCATAAAGAAGAGAAAGTTAAAAATGAAGCTCTTGAAGTTGCTAAAACGCTTGAAGGTAAGTCATTTACTATTGGTGCTAAGGCTTCTTCCACAGGTAAGATTTTTGGTTCAGTTAACACTATCCAAATTGCAGAAGCCTTAACTAAGGAGGGTTTTAATGTAGAGCGTAAAAACATTTCTATGAAAGACGATGCAAAAGAGGTAGGTACTTATACTGCAACTGTAAAATTGCACCGTGAAGTGAAAGTAGACATCTCAGTAGAGGTGGTTGCAGAGTAACATTTTTATTAATCTCGGATAGATTAAAACATTTTTCAAACAGACATAAACCATCATGGGGACATGATGGTTTTTTTGTGCCTTAAAAAGTTTGGGGCACAAAAAACCGCTTTGTAAAAACAAAACGGTTTATCCAATGGAGGGATAATGCTTTTAGCTTACTTTACTGCTATAGTTTCTATTTCAACCATAACACCCAGTGGTAATTCTTTTACTGCAAAAGCGGCACGTGCCGGTGGATTCTCTTTGTAATATGAGCCATATACAGAGTTCATTGCTGCAAAATTAGACATGTCACTTAATAAACATGTTGATTTTACAACATCAGCAAATGTATAACCTGCTTCATCTAAAATGGCAGCTATGTTTTTCATTACCTGCTCAGTTTGTTCTGTAATACCACCTTCAACAGTTTTTCCAGTTAACGGATTAACAGGTACTTGTCCTGATATATATAAGGTACCATTCACTTCAATAGCTTGGCTGTAAGGGCCAATTGCTCCGGGTGCATTTGTTGTGGAAATAATTCGCTTCATTATATTTGATATTTAAGGATTTTAATGTTCTTTTTAATAGAAACTACCGTTGTCTCTGGGGTGATTACGTTTTTCGTATTTTAAGTCCTGTAGCATACTTGAATTGACCCTGATGGTAAAGTAATACGATTTGTAACGTCCTACTGGTACCAGATTAAAATTCATACTCCAACAGTGTAAGTCTCTGCTGATACCGATATTAGTGTGTGCTATTTTTTTACTGTCTATGCTATATCCTGATGCAAAATTAATGCGCCATTTAGGCGTTAAAGATATATTACCATTAAGGTTAATGTCTGAAGTTACTTTGAAGTCATAGTCCATCTTCTTCTTATTAAAACCATCCCGGCTAAGCCTGAATGAATAGTTTAAAGAAATGTTCCATGGTATTTCAAATTTGGCATAGCCATCATCACCAATGTCAAAGTGTGCATTACTGCCTTCGAAAGTTGCCTGTGGATCAAAAGCCTGATCATTTAACGGGTTTGGAGGTAAGGGGGGCTCATCCTCGCTTGTATTAGAATCTTCATTTTTCTTGTCTTTCTTTTTGAAGGTATCTGAGCCAAAGTTTAACCCAAAACTCAGGTTTGCACTTTCAAGGCGTAAAAATTTACCTTGTTGTGAATAAACAGATTCATTAATTCTGCGTCCTAAGGAGTCAAGTGCATAAGGATCAAAACGCGCACCAAAATTAACATTAGTACCAAATAATTTAGTTCTTCCTGTCATGCTAACAGGCTGCCAATTTAATGAGTCCGCTAGGAAGTTGTAGCTGGTGCTGAAGTTTAAACTTTCTAATATCTTAAGTTTTTTAAATCCGGTAGTATCTTTGTCGCTTTTAACCTTCATCTCAAGAGTGTTTCCAAGGCTTAAGCTCATTGAACCTGATTTTCCACTACCGGGAACACCATATAAGGCACCATCATAATAAGAATAGTCATGCCTTACAATTTCATTGCGCTCTTCATCGTAATATTCAAACCAATCGTAATAACCATATTTAGAGTTGCCAAAATCTGGTCTGTACGACATAGAAACGGATGGTGTGGCAACATGGCGTATAGTATTTACCTTATCGCCAAATAATTTACGCCATGGTTTAAAAAAGGTATATATTTTTGTTGATGTACCTGCACTTAAACTGTAATCGTAAATACGATTAAACCCTGTGATAGTATCTGTATTTACAATCTTCCGATTAACCTCATCGTATCCCTTTTCAATTTTGTTCAGGTACCACCGCTCTGTATAGTTAAATGATGGTGTAATTGTAAAGTGCTTTAGGAGTTTAAGATTCATGGCTACCGGAACACTGTGTTTTACACCATTTTTCCATTGGTTGGCAAAGCTATTACCGTCAAAACCAAGCTCTGATTCTTTAGCATGAACATAGTTTTTTAAGTTACCGGTGTAAGAAACACTAATCTTCTCAAACATATTCTCTTTTGTTCCTATTTTATTTTTCTTTTTAAAAGGATAAAAGCGATTAACGGTAAATGTTAAGTCTGGAATTGTAAGGTCAATTGTTGTGTCACGGCTGTTTTGTGAGTGCAGCAGGTTGGCGGAAAAGTTAAATGGTTTACCAGCCCAACGTTTGCTATATGATATACTTGATCGTTTGGTATTAGTAGAAATGTTATTGTTGGCAGGGTTGTATAAGTTGTTGATATTATTTTGGTCAAATGAGCTGGTTGAAAAGTTTACACTTGCCGAGAAGGTTTGAAAAGGATTAGCTTTTGCATCCTGACGGTGAGTCCAAGCAATAGACATATCTTTAGTAACGCGATAATCAGGCAAGTCTTTTTCGCTAAAAACATTGTTAATATATTGATAATTAAAACGACCGCTGAATTTATATCTTTTTTTATAATTAGTACCAGTTCGTAATGCCCAAGAACCGTTAGTGAAAATATCACCTTTAACCATTAAGTCAAAATAGTCTGAGGCTGCCCAGTAGTATCCGCCATCAGTTAATCCAAACCCTCTTGTTTGTTCATCTCTGTATGAAGGAAAAAGGAAGCCGGAACTGTAAGAACTTGTACTTGGTATCATTGCAAAAGGAACGCCAATTGGTAAAGTTACATCTTCTACAACCAGATAAGCTAATCCTGTCACTGTTTTTTTGCCTGGTACTACCTTTGCTTTTGTTAAGTTTAAATAGAAGTGTGGATGATCGTGACAATCACATGTAGTATATTTGGCATTATGCATACAGTATGAACCATCTTCTATTTTTTTTGCTTTGTTACCAACTACAAAACCTTCACCTTGTTCAGTAACGATATGCTCAATTATTGCTTTTTCTGTTTTAAAATTGTACTTCATGCGGCGCATTGTATACTCACCACTCGGATCAGTAAAGATAGGCAGGCCTGTTTCATTATCTAACGAATCACGTGTTCCGTATGCCAAAGCAGTACTGCTATCCATGTTAAGAACAATGGTATGTGCTTTTAAGAGTACATCCTGATAACTAACCTGTGCATTACCGTAGAGGTAAGTTTTTTGTGTTTCTATATCAAAATCGATCGAATCTGTTGCACTGTATTTTACCTCACTATCAATAATAAAGCTGCTTGATTGAACTTTTATTGAGTCTTTTTCAGTTGATAGAGCTTCTGGTTTTTCTACTGTGCTTTTTAATTCCTGACTTAAAGTTACAGGCTGAAAAAGAAAAGAGCCCAGTATTGCTATCATTAAAAGTAATACTTTGAGTGTTTTATGTGCTTTGGTGTCTATTAGTGTCAAAGTTGTTTTTTTTACAAGAGTCCACAAAAATAAAGAAAAATTACGCATGTAACGGTGCATCGTAAAAAATAAGCTTGCATTCAACATTTTTATGTCGATATAATTTTTCTAATTTTGAACGATAATTAATATAAAAGTATGACAACTTATTTATTTATCACACGTTTTAATTTTTCATTGTGGTGTTGTATTTTAGTGCTTCTTAACATTTCGGTACTTAATGCACAAGAAACTATAAAATTTAAGACTGTAGTTATTGATGCAGGACATGGAGGAAAAGATTCTGGGGCTGTTGGTAAGATATCAAAAGAGAAAGATATTGTTCTTAATGTGGCTTTGAAACTTGGAAAATATATTAATGAGAATCTGCCGGAGGTTAATGTTATATATACACGTAAAACAGATGTTTTTGTTCCGTTAAATAATAGAGCGGAAATTGCCAATAAAAATAAGGCTGATCTATTTATATCAATCCATGCGAATGCTATATCTACACCCAAAATTTATGGTTCAGAGACTTTTGTTTTGGGATTGCACCGAACGAAAGAAAACCTGGAAGTTGCAAAGTTAGAGAATTCTGTGATTGTTATGGAGGAAGACTATACAACAACTTATGAAGGATTTGACCCTAACTCGGCAGAGTCATATATATTGTTTGAGCTTTTCCAGAATATTCATATAGACCAAAGTATAAAGGTAGCATCTCTTGTGCAGGAGCAATTTAAGTCAAGGGTAGGGCGTCGTGATAGGGGCGTTAAGCAAGCAGGGTTTCTAGTTTTACGTAAAGCAGCAATGCCTAGTGTTTTAATCGAATTAGGTTTTTTAACAAATCAAACAGAAGAGGCTTTTATTGCTTCAGAAAAGGGACAAACCTATATGGCATCGGCTATTTTCAGGGCAGTTCGGGATTATCGTAACGAATTTGATTCTAAAAGTAAGATGGAAGATTTTGTATCAAAAGCTAATGAAAAGCAAAAGAGTCATATTGTTTATCGAATACAGGTGGCTTCCTCAAAGAAAGAAATAAAAAGCGGAACGCATATTTATAAGAAGTTTGATGAAATATGGAGCTTTAAAGATGCTGGCCATTACAAGTATACTACTGTGTGTCATTCAGACTATGCTTCGGTTATGGATTCATTAAAAGAGGTTAGAAAAAAAGCTAAAGATGCTTTTGTAGTTGCATTTGATGGAGAAAAGAAAATAACAGTTAAGGAAGCTAGGTTAATGCAACAGGAATGATTTCCAGAGAGAAGATACAATAAATATGTTTTATGTATTTTGATTGTCATTATTGGTAACGAGTGAGTGAATTATAAATAGCACTATAATTAATGCTAAATATTAGGATATGAAGAAGGAAATAAAAATTGGAATAACTGTTTTAGTAGCTTTTCTAACTATTATTTGGGGTTTGAATTTTCTTAAGGGTAGGAATATAATCAAAATTGGTGAATATTATTATGGCGTATATAGTCGTATTGATGGTTTAACTAAAGCCAGTCCTGTATACTATAGGGGGTTTAAAATTGGTTCTGTTCGCGACATAGGATTTCACCCTGAACGTAGTGATCGTTTTTTGGTAACTTTTGTATTAAATAATGAACTGGAATTACCAAAAGATTCGAAAGCTCAAATTTATAGTTTGGATCTGATGGGAAGTAAGGGGGTGCAGTTTGTGCCTGGTGAAAGTAAAGAGCTTTTAATGGTTGGTGATACGATGGTGACGTCTGTTATGGGTGATTTGAAAGATCAGGTAAGTATGGAAGTGATACCTTTGAAAGACAAAGCGGAACGACTGATTGTAAAAATGGATACAGTTTTTAGTAGTTTTAATACTATTTTTGATGAAGAAAAAATACAGTTTCATGCCAGTATGCTTAATTTAAACAGATCGTTAATGCATTTTGAAGCCATTTCCAGACACTTGTCTAATAAGGTAGATGAAGATGGAGAGGTAACTGTTATGCTGCAACGTACAGATTCTATTATGGCTATGCTTTCAGCTCAAAAACCATACATTGATACTACTTTTATAAATCTGGCGAAATTTTCCAAACAACTTGAGGGGGCTCATATTGATGAATCAATTGAACAGCTGAAATTGACCCTTGGTAGCGTAAACTCAATAATTAACAAATTAAATAATGGAGAAGGTACAATGGGAAAAGTGCTTTCTGATGATGATTTGTACTTGTCTTTAAATGATGTGGCAACAAATTTAAATAGATTGCTTGTTGATGTACGTCATAATCCAAAGAGGTACGTGAGTTTTTCAGCTATAGATCTTAGGAAAAAAGTTGTTGTTGCAGAAGAAGGTAACAATGTTAATGATATTGTATATCAAGTCGTATTAAAAAAATCAAAAAAGCCTCTTGATATGCAAAGACAAATTCTTGATGGAAAATATAATGTATTTGAAGATTATCGGGATTCAAAATATTTTTACACAATTGGTCAGGCTTCAACTTTTGATGAAGCTCAAAAAACTTTAGATGAAGTAATCGGCATTTTTGACGAATCAGAAATTGCTGCGCTTCAGAATGGTATCCCAATCAGTGTGAAAGAAGCTAAAAAAATGTCAAAGTAATTGTTAAACATATTGTTAAGAATTAAGATCGTGCTTTTTTTTTAAAAATATTTTTAATTTTTTTCCACAAATTAGTCAAGGGGTTTAATTACAGTGCGGTTGATGATCTGATTAAAAGTAATGGTGTATGTTTAAGTATTTGTTTTTTAGTACGTTAGTGTAAATATTTTTAATTGCCTGATTATTAGGTATCAAACCTTTATTTGATAAGTATCAAGAGAATTGAAGTTTTTTTTTCATTTATTTTTTCACAATTTTTGTTTTCGATATAATATGAGTTAGTAAACATAACCCGATAAAGGAAAGCAGAAATAATGAAAACCGATTACACTCAGATTTGGAGTAATTGCCTTAATGTAATTAAAGACAATATACCTCAGATTAGTTACCAAACCTGGTTTGAACCCATTGTGCCTGTAAAGCTGGAAGCAGATGTATTAACAATACAGGTGCCAAGTTTATTTTTCTATGAATATTTAGAAGAGCAGTACATTGATTTGTTAAGCAAAACCCTGAGAAAGGAACTTGGAAATAAAGCAAAGCTAGAGTATAACGTTGTAATGGATAATGCTCATATGGCAAATCAACAACCTTATACCTTAAATTTTCCAACAAGTAATAAAACAGATCTACGTAATCGGCCAGTTAGCATCGGAAAGCAGGAAAAACCTGATATTCGAAATCCATTTGTTATTCCTGGTATAAAAAGATTAAGTGTTGATCCGCAATTAAACGGTGACTATAATTTCGAGAATTTTGTTGAAGGGGAGTGTAATCGACTTGCTCGGAGTGCTAGTTTAGCTGTTGCTAAAAATCCAGGAAAGACAGCTTTTAATCCTTTATTTTTGTATGGTAACTCTGGATTGGGAAAAACGCATTTGGCGCAGTCAATTGGTATTGATGTAAAGCGTAATATGCCTGAGAAAACTGTCTTATATGTTAATGCTAATAAATTTCAGACTCAGTTTACTGATTCTGTAAGAAACAATTCTCAAAATGATTTTCTGAATTTTTATCAGATGATTGATGTGCTTATAATTGATGATGTACATGAATTTGCAGGAAAAACAAAAACTCAAAATACATTCTTTCATATCTTCAATCATCTACATCAGTCTGGTAAGCAGCTTATATTAACAAGTGATAAGGCGCCGGTTGAACTTCAGGGGCTTGAGGATCGTTTATTGTCTCGATTTAAATGGGGACTAGCAGCAGATTTGCAAATACCTGATTTTGAAACCAGGGTGTCAATCCTTAATAAGAAGATTTATAAAGATGCTTTAGTGGTGCCAGAAGAGGTTGTTTACTATATTGCCAGTAATGTAGTAAACAATGTACGGGAATTAGAAGGAGCGCTTATTTCATTATTGGCTCAGTCCACATTGAATAAGAAGGAAATTACATTTGATTCGGCCAAGCAAGTTATTGATAAGCTTGTAAAAAAGACAACTAAAGAATTGTCTATTGATTCCATTTCAGAAACAGTTTGTGAATTTTTTGGATTAGATTTAGATATTTTGCAATCAAAAACACGAAAAAGAGAAATAGTTCAGGCGCGTCAAATTGCTATGTTTTTTAGTAAAGGCCTTACTAATTCATCTTTGTCAACAATCGGTGCAAAGATTGGTAAAAAAGATCATGCTACAGTATTGCATGCCTGTAAAGCAATAAATAACCTGATTGAAACAAATAAAGATTTTAAAGGTCAGATTAAAGAAATTGAAGCTCAGCTCAAATCATAATTATTAGACATTGTGTTCTATTAAAAAAGGTATTCGATGATGTCGAGTACCTTTTTTAATTTACTTGTGTTAGAGAATCAGATAAAGTACTAATTTTAAGCTGAGTTTTTAGTGTTTTGCATATTTCTCGTTTTTAAATGGAATTAAGAAACATGTTTAACCCAATAGAATAGTTATTCTAACCACTATACAAATCTGAATAGATGAAATCAATATTTTTAATGATGCTCGCAGTAATAATGCTGGGAGAAGGGTGTCAGAATAAAACATCCCAAACAAAAACAACAGAAGAAATGAATCCATTCTACAACGTTTATGGTACAGTTTTCGAAACACCTCCTTTCGATTTGATTAAAGCTGAGCATTATATGCCGGCTTTTGAAAGAGGAATGGCAGAGCAAATTGCAGAGGTTAATGCAATTGTTGAGAATAAGGAAGAAGTAACTTTTGAAAATACGATTTTGGCATACGATTGTTCAGGCGCATTGCTTGATAAGGTCAGTTCGGTCTTTTTTAATGTAAAGGCAACTGATAATACTGATGAATTGCAGGACATTGCATTTGAAATTACGCCATTGTTAACCCAGCACTCAGATAATATGTCTATGAATATGAGTTTGTTTAAACGTGTTAAGGCGGTGTATGATAATCGTAATTCAATGGATTTAACACCCTCTCAGATTCGTGTAACTGAAAAGTATTATAATGATTTTGTGCGTAGGGGCGCTGAGTTGTCTTCTGAAGATCAGGCTAAGCTTAGAGTATTTAATAAAGAATTATCAATGTTGGAATTGCAGTTTGGTGAAAGACAAATGGCTGAAACCAATAAAAATTTCAAATTAATTATTGATAATAAAGCCGATTTGGAAGGCTTGCCTGAAGGTGTAATTTCAGGTGCTGCTTCTACTGCTAAGGCTAGTGGAATGGAGGGTAAATGGGTGTTTACGCTTCAGAAGCCAAGTTTAATTCCTTTCTTACAATATGCTACAAACAGAGAATTGAGAGAAAAAATATACCGGGGTTATTTTATGCGTGGTAATAACGATAATGAGTTCGATAATAAAGAACTTGTGCGTAAAATTGCTATAACACGTTCAAAGCGTGCTAAGCTATTGGGATATAATACTCATGCAGAATACGCTATAAATGTTAATATGGCTAAAACACCCGAAAAGGTTGAAGAATTCTTGATGGGACTTTGGCATCCTGCACTTAAAGTAGCTAAGCAAGAGTTAAAAGAAATGCAGCAAATTATTGATCGTGAGGGTGGCAATTTTAAACTAAAATCATGGGATTGGTGGTATTATTCAGAGAAGCTAAGAAAAGATAAATTTGACCTTGATGAGTCGGAAATAACACCATATTTTAAGTTGGAGAATGTGCGTGACGGAATGTTTTGGGTAGCAACTAAACTTTATGGGGTTACGTTTACACTTGTTACTAATGTTCAGGTTTATAATTCAGATACAGAGGTGTTTGAAGTGAAAGAAGCCAATGGAGATCACATTGGATTGTTATATCTGGATTATCACCCAAGAAACAGTAAACGCTCCGGGGCATGGCAAACCAGTTTTAGGGAGGCCATTACGCAGGATAGCAAGAAAGTTACACCTTTGGTTTCTTTGGTGTGCAACTTTACTAAGCCGACAGGAGATATGCCCTCTCTTTTAACATTTGAAGAAGTATCAACATTATTTCATGAGTTTGGACATGGTTTACATGCTTTATTTACTTCGGGTGAATATCGGCGTACAGCAGGAGTGGTAGCACAGGATTATGTAGAATTACCATCGCAAATTATGGAGAATTGGGCTTCTGAGCCGGAGGTAATGCGTCATTATGCCCGACATTATAAAACGGGTGAAGTAATTCCTGATGAGTTAATTGCAAAACTAGAGAAGAGTGGTCATTTTAATCAGGGGTTTGTTACTGTTGAATACCTCGCAGCTTCCCTTCTTGATTTTAACTGGCACATGTTAATCGCAGATGATGTAGTTGAAGATGTACTTGATTTTGAAAAAGAAGTAATGAACAAGATTGGTTTGATAGACGAAATTATTCCGCGTTATCGTTCTACATATTTCAACCATATTTTTAGCAGTGATTATTATGCAGCTGGTTACTACGTTTATATATGGGCAGCCGTTCTTGATACTGATGCTTTTGATGCTTTCAAAAAAAGTGGCGATATTTTTAATCAGGATCTGGCGGCTAAATTCCGTAAGCATTGCTTGTCGGAATGTGGTGAAGATGAAGGAATGGTTCAATACAGAAAGTTTAGAGGTCAGGATCCATCTCTTCAGCCTTTGTTAAATAAAAGAGGCTTAAATTAATTTTAATAGAAAAGGCTGTTCAAAATGCAGAGTCATTTGGTTTCAACAACTTTTTACCCTTATATTCTTCAAGGGAAGTTGATAACTTTATTTTTGGGTCAGCCTTTCTTTGCTTATAAATTAATCAACCCTTTATAAAGAAATTTTTAGGATAGCAAAGCTGACAAATGGCAATTTCGTTATTAACCTGAATTTGATCAAAACTATATCTTCTGGTTATTACCTATTCGGTAATCCATTCAATAATAGCTTTGTCATCAGGTTTAGTTTGTGGCGAAATGATCTTTGCTATTTCACCATTTTCATTTATAAGGTATTTTTGAAAATTCCATTTTACCTTACTGTCTTTATAATTATTTAGTTCTTTTGTAGTCAGCCATTTGTAGAGAGGGTGTATATTGTCACCTTTTACAGATATTTTACTCATCATCTGAAAGGTAACACCATAGTTTTTTGTACAGAAAGTTTTTATTTCCTCTTCGTTACCCGGTTCTTGACTCATAAAGTTGTTTGCAGGAAAGCCAATAATAGTAAAATTACTACTGCCGTACTGGTTGTAAATAGTCTGTAATTGCTCGTATTGTGGTGTTAATCCACATTTACTGGCTACATTAACAAGCATTACTTTCTTGCCTTTGAGGCTTGCAAAATCCAATGTGTCACCGTCAATAGTAGTACATTTAAAATCATAGAATGATTGTTGAGCGCTTAGTATAATCGAGATAAACAATATTGTTATTGTTAAGAATGATTTCATTTGTAATTAATTTAAGTTACCAATTATTTTACAACAAGGAGGATAATCAAAAGGTTTTGATTTTTAAGGTGTATTGTATTTATTTGGTACAACAAGTATTAAATTTTTGCTTTATGGTTCGGTATAACAAAGAGGTTGTTGTGCTTTTTTTGTTAAAAATCATAATCAGGAACTGAAATATGGCTTTGTACAATTAACCATTTGTTATGACGTTTTTCTAATACACCGGTATGTCTGAATCCTTCAATTCTTATTGGGTCATTTTTCGACTCAATGCAGGTATCTAAAAGCTGAAAATACCATGCAATATCATTATTTTTACTTAGGAAAATACGTGTATTCTTTTCTGAAATAGTATAGTCTGATTTGTTTTGAATGGCCTCCTTCATCCAATTGTAAAAATCTTCCCATCCAATCCATATTTCATCAATATCAGTACCGATGTTAACAGTATTCTTATCCTGAGCAAAACAATTTGCAAATGCATCAATATTACCTTCTTCCTGGGAGCGCAATAGCTCGTTTAATATCGCCTTTATTGGGGCGACAGATTTTTCGTTGATCGCTCTATTCAGTGTTTTCATGGTGATGTTTGTATTGGTTAGTAATTGTATTTAGTGTTGTTAATGTGATGTTTATTAAAGTTAATTATTTGTGATGTGCTTGTCAAGCCTATGCTTAATGGAGAAACTTTCTCTTGAGAAGAGAAGCTTAAACTCACCGCTTTTTTTTGTTTCTTTGTGCTTAGAAAGGTATAGCAATGCACAGGTATTTTATAGAGTTGGCTTATAATGGTTCTAGTTTTCACGGTTGGCAAATTCAACCCAATGCAACCACTGTTCAGGAGGTATTGAATGATGCATTACATAAAGCTTTACGCCAAGAGCTTAATGTGGTGGGATGTGGACGAACAGATACAGGTGTTCATGCTTCGTATTTTGTAGCGCATTTTAATGTTGATGAATTATTAAAAGATGCCGGTCAGCTGGTATATAAACTTAACAGGATTGTAGACGATAGCATTGTTGTGTATAATATACGCCCTGTAGATAATGAATTGCATGCGCGTTTTCATGCCACATCACGAACGTATCATTATTACCTGCAAACAGAAAAAAATCCTTTTACAAATGAGTTGAGTTACCGGCCTTTTTATAATGTTGATATCCAGAAGATGAATGAAGCTGCTAAAATTCTTTTTGAGTTTAAGGATTTTACGAGCTTCAGTAAACTGCATACCGATACTAAGACAAATAATTGTAAGGTGATGAAAGCCGAGTGGATTGAATATGATGGAGGAGCGATTTTTGTAATTAAAGCTGATCGTTTTCTTCGTAATATGGTTCGTGCTGTAGTAGGTACGCTGCTTGAAGTTGGCCGTTCAAAAATCAGTGTGGATGAATTTCGTCGTGTTATTGAATTACAGGATCGTGGTGCTGCCGGTACATCAGTTCCTCCTCAGGCCTTGTTTTTAGTAGATGTTGAGTATCCGCCTGAAATGTTTAAGAGGAAAGTGCGAAAGGCATCTTCGCTTTATTGCCAATAAGCTTATTTATTCCAGATTTCCCACGCAGCCTCGGCTTGCAGATGAAGCATTTCAAGTCCGTTTTTGACTGATGCACCATGATTCAGCCCCTTTTGCATAAAAAGTGTTGTTTCCGGATTATACGTTAAATCATATAACAGGTGCTCTTTTGTAATGAAATGGTAAGGAATATCAGGACATTCATCAATGTTCGGATACATACCTAATGGTGTGCAGTTTACAATTATATTATATGCTTTAAGTATGTCTTCATTAAGCTTATCGTATGTTAGTATGTAACTCTCCCTGACACGACGAGATACGTATTTGTATTCAATATTCATTAAATCAAATGAATGTGCGATGGCTTTAGCTGCTCCCCCTGTTCCTAATATTAATGCTTTTTTATGGTGAGCTTGCAGCAATGGCTTAATGGAGTTGGTAAAACCAGTTAGATCGGTGTTGAACCCTGTAAGAGTTGGTTTTTTATTATGCCAGCTGATTTTAACTACGTTGGCAGCGCCAACCAGTTTTGCGCTATCGTCAAGTTTATCCAGATGCTTAAAAATATTCTCTTTGTGCGGTATTGTAACGCTAAAACCGGCTATATATGGATGGTATTCTAATAATTGAGGCAGTTCATCAACAGAAGGGATTTCAAAATTAAGATAGCGTGCATCAATCTTTTCATGGTTAAATTTTTCAGTAAAATATTTCTGCGAAAAAGATTGAGCAAGTGGATAACCGATCAGACCAAATGTTCTCATGCTGCTTATTATGTTTTTTTTGTAGCTAATATTTCTGTTATTGCAATGCTTGCAATTCCTAAAATAATAAAAAAGAGTGCAAAATAAAACTCACTGTCCATTTTTGGCAAAAACCAATTGTACCCAACCGTTTTTATTTTATCACCAAAAGATTGGGTAATAACTTCTTTCCAGGGCCATAAAATACCTAATGATCCGGTAATAAAGCCTGTTAATATTGCTATTGTTTGGTTGTGAAACTTCCTTAGCAACCAGGAAAGTACATGGGAAAATGCTATAAGCCCAACTACAGCACCCAACGCAACTGGTAATAAAATTGATACATTAAGGTCATTTATTGCATTTATCATTACTAACTGGTAATTACCTAATAATATCAGAACAAAAGAACCTGATAATCCGGGAAGTATCATGCTGCATATTGCAACAACACCACACAGAACGAGATACATAAATGAATCATTTTCAGATGCAGGCGTAAGAACAGAAATGGCTATAGCTATGGAAGTACCAGTAATAAACGCCATAATGGCTGAAAAGAACCATTGCTTTACTGTTTTTCCTACAAAGTAGATTGACGCTAGTACTAAGCCAAAGAAATATGCCCAAATGTATACAGGATAGTTAATGAAAAAATAGTCAAAAAGCCTTGCAAGGCTTATAACCGCAATTCCAACCCCCAAAAATAAGGCCACTAAGAAATATAGGTCAATGTGCTTAGAAAACGCTTTAAATTCATTTTTAAGCAGAAGTTTAAGTGCAATGTTATCAAACGATTTAATTGCATTTATCAAACGTTCGAATATGCCGGTAATTAATGCAATGGTACCTCCTGAAACGCCGGGAATAACATTTGCTGCACCCATAGCAGCACCTTTTAGGCTAGTCTTTATAAAGCTACTAATTGAATTATTCATAATTAAAAATCTATAGAAAATAAGAGGACTTATTGAGAATTGCTTTCAAGTAAATCCACAACTTCCTTTTCTCTTAGTAATTCAGGGTAATCTTCTTCTACACACTGTAAGCCAAATTCATTTAATGCAATGGCTGTTTTAAGCTCTTTAACAGCTGTTTTTGTATCTTTTAAAAAATAATAATGAGCAACTGCTGACAGATAGTAAATGGCCGCTACATCATCATATTGTGCTACAAGCGTTGATATATATGTGGCTATATCAAACTCAGCATTAAGGGTTATTTTTAGTTTTAACAACTCAAACCAACCAGTCACTTCATCTGGATCAATGTTAAGGCCATTCTCCAAACTTCTACTTGCATCTTCCACTTTATCAAGTTCGAAGAGTCCACGAGCGTGTGCAAACCAATAATCAGCATTTAACGGATTAATAGAAATGGCCTGATCAATAGCCTGTAGCCCTCCTTTAAAATTTTTTGTTTCCATCAAGGCAGTTCCAATACCGTACCAGGCATCCGCATTGTGTGGTAGTTCTTTAATTACCAACTGGTAAAAACGAATAGCCATTTCAAAGTTACCAAGCTGTTCCCAACAGTCGGCTATGTATTGATAAGTAAGAACAACATCATTACTTAATGTAGCATGTTCTAAATAAGCATCAAGTGCCTCGCTAAAACAGCCATGATGTACTAAGCTATTACCTTTATTAAAATATGCTTCGCTGTGGTGCGGATTAATAGCTATGGTAAAATCGTATGCCTGATTGGCTTTTAAGTATTGTTCAAGTTTATTGTAAACGATACCAGCATTGTACCAGCCATTTTCTGAAAATGGATTTAATTCAAGTAGTTTCTCGTAGGTGTCAATGCTTTTTTTATAATCAAATGTTTTATCCAGCGCAAAGGCCAATTCGAAAAGCGCACTCTCATTATCTGGAAACTTTCGAATAAGTTTTTCAAGAAAAATGATTGCTTCTTCATATGCTTCTGCCTGGCTTAGGTTATAGGCTATTTCGAGTAGTGTATTTTCCTCATCGTCGAAAGCTAAATTGGCGGCTTTGTTAAAATACTTAAATGCTTGATCAATTTCAGATTTCTGAAGCATAATCCAACCAATAGTCATAAAGACTTCAGGATTGGTGTCTTCAATTGGTGCAATCGTCTTCAGGATACCAAGCGCCTCATCTTTTTTACCCAGATCAGCCAAAAGTGAAGCTTTTTTGACTAAAAGGCTTGTTGTTTGCGGGTGTTGCTTTAATCCTATTTCTATAATTTGTTCAGCTTGATTAAATAGATTTTTATCAAGGTAAAACTCGTATATATTTTCAACCTGATGTACATCAAAGTAAACGACTTTTTCAGCACTAATCATTCGCTCAAACCGTTCAACTGCCTCAAAAACTTCATTGTGGCTTGCGTGCAAGAAATCCTGCATATATGTCCTTTTATTTTATAATACAAAAATATCAAATTTATTACGAGTTGCAATTTGTAATTTAAATTGTTATTAACAATGTAATTAACAGTGTTTCGCTTGGTGTTTATAGCATTAAAAAAAAGGTAGATAGAGGTTCAGGTTTCTTCTTGTAAAACAAAGGATGAGAAAAAGTTCTCACATATGAGGATAATTATTTTGCAGGTGAGTTGCATATGGCAAATGAAAGGTATATCAAGAATAAGTCTATCTGTTGGTAAGATATTGAAAGCTCTATTGTATGTGGGAGTAAAATCTACGGTCAAACACAATCAGGAATACCGTTTGTATCATCAAAAAAAAGAAGGTGGAGAGAAAAATTCACTACTTAATTATGAATCTAGTTAAAATATTAAGAATAGTTTTTAGTGTTATAAAGATCAGGTTTTATTTAATCTTGATCCTAGAGAGAAACATTAATAGCTCTACAGAAAAAGTGGCTTAAAAATTCGTAATTAATTTAGACTGTATGAAAAAAGAGTAATACCCCTAAAAAAAAAGAGGCTGAACTCTTTGGGTCGGGTTACAGCCTCCATGTCTGAAGAGAAATTACACCTTTATCGCCAAAACACTAGAAACCGTGTTGGTGAATATTCTCCAGACGATCGCCTGAATCTTTAATGAAGCAACTAACGAAAAAAGGAGTTGTGTGAATACCTCATTGTTATAATTTGCAGTTAAGAAATCGCCATTTCTTTATGTGAGTGCCTATTGTCTTCACAGATTCAGGTCAATAAAGTTTGTTTTAGTAATTTTGCTTTTGCGCTATTAGCATTACTTGAATATTACCGTTGCAATATGATGTTTGATCTAATCAATTAATATGCCAATTGTTGTAAGTGATTGTAAGTTATTTCTATGGGTGTGATTTGTCTTTGTTTTATATTGTGTAAAATGTTCGAATATGTACAATTTAGTGTTCGTTTTTTGGGCATTTGTGATTCTAGTATGTGTTCTTTCGGCTTAATGATTTTTTCTATATGGTAATAAGGTTATACAATGTGAAGATGTTGCCTTTTATATAGACAGGTAGAGAGTAGCTGAACCCGCTAATTCATGTATTGTATAGGTTTAATTTTTACAGCGGTGATGCAGTGGCCTTATTTGTAATTAATATTGTTTTTAATGCAAAATTTTTTAAGTGGATTATGTTCTTATTAAAAATGGTAAAGTTGTATAGGTGAAGAGGCCTTTACTAAAATGGGGAGAGGGTGTCTTAATGACCGTTTTCAATGTGAGGAGAATGTTAAGCTTTATCTCAGTTGTTTAAAACCAATACTGGAGTTAGTAATAGATTCCCCGGGTGCGTTTTTACTTAATATTATCTGTAAATAAGGAATTGGAAATGATCCTTCTATATGTTATCTCAGATTAATTTATGCCGAACTAATGATGTTATACCATATTGAAATTTATGAGCGGATTTTTAATTGATAGTGATTCGAATTGCTCTAATTTTATAATGGAGGATAAGCTGAACCTAATCTCAATGGATCAAATATGGGATTTACATTAAAGCGTGAACCATTTCTGTTGACAAGGTCAGTGTTGAAAGTTCAAGAACAAGGGGGTGTTAAGTCAGGTAGAATAAGTTTTAATGAATTTGTTTCTGTTCTCGCTTGTTATTATATTAATGGGGTATCCTCAAAAAAAAAGTGGTCAGAATTGGTTCAGGTGCTGATTTTGTATTGCGAAGTGCTGAATTTTAAGAGAAAGTTATTGTTATCTTGCTGAAGGTGTTAATTGTGAGATTAATAATGTGTTGCTTGAGGGAAGAATTGAGTTTATAATTTATTTAAGGGGCATATGGTTTATAATGGTAAAAGTTTTAGTGATGAAGAGCTAAAGCAGAAGTATTTGTATCGAGATGCAAACATGTAAAAGTAGGGGAGGGGTAATCAACTGTGTATTCAAGTGCTTCAAAACATTGAAAATGTATATATTTGGGAAGCCAAATTAATTTGAATGAATAACACAAAGAGTAATACGCCTTTAAGCAATACATACACAAACAATAAGAGTGCTACAGATAACCTGTTTGATTTTAATCGAATTATCAGCTTAGTTCTTAAAAACTGGTATTTGTTTTTAATCTCCTTTCCCTTGTGTTTAGGTAGTGTTTTTCTTTATCATCGGTATACGGTACCTGTTTATAAAGCATCAGCAACTTTAATGCTAAAGAGAAGTGAGCAGAAAACAATATCACAATCTGATTTGATGGAGGGGTTTGGCTTGTCACCAGAGATGCGTAGTGTAGAAAATCAAAGTTTTATTATACGTTCCCGTAGCATAATAAAAAAAGCCATTGACCGATTAGATTTTGGTGTTTCTTATTTTCAGGAAGGACGTTTTAAAAATTCGGAATTGTATACCAATTCACCATTTTATATTGAATTTGATTCTATACATCCGCAATTGCTCAATGTTCCGTTTGAGGTTACATTATTGGCTGACAATATGTTGAAAGTGGCTGTCTATACTGATGAAGCTTCATTGCATTCGTTTGCTACAGGGAAGTATGCTGGCAGGGTTGGCGTATTATCTTTTGAGAAAAGTGTTAAACAAGGGGAGTGGATAACACACAAAAACTTTTCTTTTTGCATTAAGTGTAAACCCAATATGGGTTTAACGCCGGATGTCAGTTACCATTTTGTGTTTAAATCACATGGTCAGCTTGTTAACGAATATAGGAGTTCATTGTCTGTTACTCCCTATCGTGAAGGTTCAAGTATTTTATTTATCTCTTCAGTGGGAACAAATCCAGGGAAAATAATTCATTTTTTAGATGTGTTATGTGAAGTTATATTGGAACATAATCTGGATAGAAAAAATGATATGGCAACTCGTTCTATTGATTTTATTGAAGCGCAGTTAGAGATGGTTTCAGATACTTTAGATAAAGTACAAAACAAGTTATCGTTATACCGGAAAGCCAATAGGTTTATGGGCCCATCAGAGTTTTCGCAAAAACTGGCAGATAAATATTATGAAATAGAAAGCGAGTTGAAAATTCTTGCAATGCGGATTGAATATTATGAGTATTTAAAAGAAAATATTAAAGCTTCAGGAGATATTGAGCAATACATGCTTTCAGTTGTAAATAATGAAAATACAAACTTGGTTACTGAATTGGTAGCACAGTTGATTGAATTACAAAAAGAGCTGGAAATACTTCAATCTGCGGCTCATCAAAATAATCAGTATGTAGTTGCACTGAATAACAGAATTGAAGTGACCGTTGATTTGTTGGATAAAGCGATTAATCAGGTGCTTCGTAATTATAGTCTGGAAAAAGAAAAAAAAGAAAAGGAACTGGACGTTATTTTGGTTGATATGGATAAGCTTCCTGAACTGGAGAAGGATTACCTGCTGATTGATCGGGCTTATAAGTTAAATGATGCTATATATACGTTTTTATTGCAAAAGCATTCAGAAACACAAATCTCTAAAGCAAGTAATATTCCCGATAATGAGATTATTGATAGTGCGTCGTTAAGTGCACTTGTTTCTCCAAATAAGAATAGTGACTATAAAAAAGGATTGATGCTGGCTTTATTGATTCCAGCTGTTTTTATTGGCTTAAAAGAGTTTTTAAATACGAAAGTCAGAAGCAAAGAGGATCTTAAGTATTTGGTTTCAAATGTTCCGGTCGTAGGAATGGTTATTCATAGTAAAAGTAATGCAGAAAATGTGATACTGGATCAGCCTCATTCGGTAATTAGTGAATCTTTCAGATCAATTCGTACCAAGTTAAAGTTTATGGCCGGAACCGAAGGTCTTAAGGTTATTACTTTAACAAGTTCAAATACAGGAGAAGGTAAAACATTTTGTGCTCAGAATATTGCTTCTGTATTTGGGATCTCTGGGAAAAAAACGGTTTTGGTTGGTTTTGATATGCGTAAACCACGCCTGACAGCTCTTTTTAATTTGCAGGGTGAATTAGGCTTATCGAATTATTATATAGGACAGAGTACTGTTAGTGAAATAGTATATGCTACATCACAAGAGAATGTATTTGTGATACCAGCCGGTCCAATACCGCCTAATCCAAGTGAGTTAATAGTGGGTGAGCGTACCAATGAGTTGTATACGTATTTACGTCAAGAGTTTGATATTATTGTTATCGATTCGCCTCCGATTGGTTTGGTGGCTGACGCAAGGCTATTAATGCAACATTCAGACTGTAATTTATTTGTTGTTCGATCAAATTATACATCAAAAGAGCATATGGCTCATACAATTGATGGATTGATTAGTGAGCATGTTGAGGGGCTTGGAATTATACTTAATGATATTTCCAGTAATGAAAAGGGCTATGGTTATTATTCTGCCGAATATTATGAAGGGAAAGTTTAGGTTTATTTATTTTGAAGTGAATTGTGATAGTTTACTAAAATTTTTTACAAACAGGGCGACTAAGCCTCCAATGTTATTGTTCTTAAGTGCTTTGTAATCTTCTTTTGATTTGCGGATAATGTTTTTAACGGAGTTATTGCTAATGCCCCCCAAGCGCATGTTAATCATTGTTCTATTGTTAAAGAAACTGTTGGTTTTTGAATTGGAAAATAAACGAAGCATATAATCATAGTCTGCTGAAATCCTAAAACTTGTATTAAACCCGCCCGTTTCTTTAATCAGATCATTCTTTATATATACAGTTGGATGTGGTGGCATCCAGCCACGCTTAAGAAGAGATGTTTTAAAGGCTTTACTTTGCCAATACCTTATAATCTGAAAAGAAGGTGTTGTTTTTATGTAGTTAAGGTTACCATATATAACATTGTAATTCGTATTTATTGTATTAAGTAGTAAATCTTCAATAACAGCATTGTCAAAGAATAAATCATCGGCATGAAGAAAACCAATCCATTCTCCACTTGCCATTGAAAGGCCTTTGTTCATTGCATCATAGATCCCGTTGTCTGGTTCGCTTATCCATTTGTCAATATAAGCTTCATTTTCACGGATAATCTTTAGTGTATCATCTTTGGAATTTCCATCAATAATAATGTATTCAATATTATGTCGTGCTGTTTGTTGGTTAACACTCTTAATCGTGTCAGGTAGTGTTGTAGCACAGTTGAAAGCAACGGTTATGATAGAAACTTTTTTCATAGGTACAGAGCAATGATAATGCTAGTCAAAATAATAGAGTTGGATATCTTTTTTTAAAGCTTTTTTTGCTTTAACAATATGGAAGTTGGTTTCATTAATTGCTTTTTCAAGAATAATTTTTGATAATTGCATTGAAGGAGAGTTGGGCTGAACTTCGGCTGAGCATGTATTTAGTAATTTAATAACTTCATCCCTCGACTTTATAATCTGATCCCAGGTGGAGGCAGGTAAATAGATTTGCATGGCAAAGTTGTGTTCAAATTCCTTGCGAATACTTTGCAACAATATGCTTTGCAACTGCAGGCTTGTTAGGCCTTGTTTTTGTTCTCTTAATACCAATGCTTCCGGGGTAATTCTTTCCAGCAAAATTGATAAGCGTTCATAAGCCTGCAGACGTGTCGGAATAAGTTCTTTAAAAGTACTGTTAGCCAATTCTAGTTGTTTTAATTTAATGTTATGCTTTAAAAACCAGTGAATAAGAATTAATAAAGGAGTTGCGATAAGTAAGGTTGATACTGATGTTTGGATTAGATCTGCGGAAGAAATCATGAAACTTAAAATTATGTGGTTACCCATTAAGGTTATTAAAATGCAAATTAACAAATTAGAATTATATACAAATGATAATGGTTAATTTAACGTTTCTCATTAATAAATAGTTATTATGTGTAAGTCAAAAACTATGCATAGATTACAATACTTGTATTCTTTTTAGTTATAAGCTTATATTTTTTACTAATTTTGCTGCTATTCGGTTGCAAGATATAAAATGTTTTGCATCGAATAGTTTTAGCGTAAGAGAATTGTCACTAAATTATAGAATAGGAGATCTGTTGATGAGTACAGCAATTATTTCAAAAAGGATAAATCAATTATCTGAATCGCAAACTATTCAGATGAATCAAAAAAGCAGGGAATTAAAAGAAAGTGGTGTTGATGTCATTAATTTAACTTTGGGCGAGCCAGACTTTAATACTCCTGAGCATATTAAAGAAGCAGCAATTGAAGCGGTTCATAATAATGTGACACATTATCCGCCTGTTGCTGGTTTTCCTGTTCTGAAAAAGGCTATTGCAGACAAATTGAAGCAAGATAATGGGTTAGACTATTCGCCTGAACAAATTGTGGTTTCCAGTGGAGCTAAACACAGTTTGGCTAATGTTCTTCAATGCATCATTGATAAAGGAGATGAAGTGATTATTCCAGCACCCTTTTGGGTGAGTTACCTTGAGCTTGTTAAACTTGCAGAGGGTATTCCTGTAGTTGTTGAGGCTGGTGTGGATCAGCAGTTTAAGATTACAGCGCAGCAGTTGGAAGATAGTATAACGCCACAGACAAAGGCCATTCTTTTTAATTCTCCATCAAACCCAACAGGAAGTGTATATTCTTATGAAGAATTAGAGGCTATTGCTAAAGTACTTGAAAAATATCCACACATTTACATCCTGTCTGATGAAATATATGAGAAAATAAATTTTGTTGGAAAGCATGTGAGTTTAGCAGAATTTACAACCTTAAAAGAGCGTACAATAGTTATCAACGGCGTTTCTAAAGGATATGCGATGACAGGATGGAGAATTGGTTATATTGCTGCTCCCCAGTTTATTGCAAAAGCTGTAATAAAACTTCAGGGACAGTTTACTTCAGGCGTATGTGGAATTGCGCAAATGGCATCAGTACAGGCTTTTAAAGGAGATCAGAAGTGTGTTGAGGATATGCGTATTGCATTTGAGATGCGTCGTGATCTGGTGCTTAGAATCGTTAATACCATACCTGATTTTAATGTTGTCGTACCGGAAGGTGCATTCTATATCTTTCCTGATATAAGTGCTTATTTTGGAAAAAGAAATGGAGATACAGTAATAAATACATCTATGGATATGTGTATGTATTTACTTGAAAAAGCGTATGTCGCTTCTGTTCCTGGTAGTGCCTTTGGAAGTGAAAACTGTGTTCGTTTTTCATATGCAGCATCCGATGATTTATTAAGTGAAGCATTTAGTCGTGTTAAAGACGCTTTGGCTCAGTTAAAATAATTTGCTAATTCTGTTGATAACTAATCGTTTTAAATCACATAAAAAAATTGTTTCTTTGAAATGTAAAAGTTTATAATAAGAGGAACAGGAATCGTATGGGTATGCAACCAATTAAAAGCACTAACTCGGAAGGTAAGATTGTTGAATTTAAAAATGCGTGTATACGCCAGCAGGAACACCTTATATTGCAGGATGTTAATTTTAGTATTGAGCAGGGGGAGTTTGTTTATTTAATTGGAAAGGTAGGGAGTGGTAAGTCAAGTTTGCTCAAAACTATGTATAAGGAGTTGCCTTTGAATGAAGGTTATGGTTTTGTTGCAGGTTACCCTTTAAAGGGTATAAAGAGCAAACAAATACCCCTTTTGAGACGAAAAATGGGCATTATATTTCAGGATTTTCAATTGTTATCTGATCGAAGCGTTTATAATAATCTTAAGTTTGTACTAAAGGCTACCGGCTGGAAGGATAAGAAAGATATGGATAAACGAATAAGAGATGTGCTTTCTCATGTGGATATGGTGCATAAAGGCTATAAAATGCCGCATCAGCTTTCAGGTGGTGAGCAACAACGTATAGGAATAGCCCGCTCTTTACTAAATTCTCCTGATTTAATTTTAGCAGATGAGCCTACTGGTAATCTTGATCCGGATACTTCTGATGAATTAATGCATTTGTTAAAGAAGATCTGTGTTTCAGGAAATACTGTGGTTATGGCAACGCATAATTATAATTTACTGAAAAAATTTCCTGGCAGAACAATTCGATGCGAAGATACACGCTTGTTTGAATCAAAGCAGGAAGAGATAGATTTTGACCTTCTGGTGTGAAATTAACTTTAGTAATGCGCTTTTCTGCTAAATCACTTTTATTATCTTTAACGCTTAAATATTGTTTTTCTCAATAGACTAAAAGTGGGAAAGTTGCGTTTAAATATTCAGATATACTAATACAATAAGGCCTTATCCGTATGATGAGAAAAATAGCACTTTTGCTTTTTATAAGCCTTGTGCATTATTCCTTTGCACAGCAATCACTTAAGTACAAATCAGATGAGCAATTATATGAGCGTGGTATGGAGATGTACCGTATTGGCAAGTATGGTTTAGCTCGAATTAACTTCTCTAAATATGTTCAGGAGCAAAGTAACATGGTATCCTCAAAAGTGGCAGAAGCAGCTTATTTGTCGCATGTTTGTGCTCAAAAACTTGAGAATGATGATTTAAAGTTTTTATGGGAAGATTATATTAGGAAATATCCTTATAGTAATAGGTTGCCCTACGCAAAAGTGAATATGGGTGATTACTATAAAGATTTAAAAAAATATAAGCAGGCTTCACGTTGGTATGAAAAGGTAAGTCCAGCAGTGCTTGATGAAGAAACAAGAACTGAATATTACTTTTCTTCGGGCTATGTGCTTTTTATGATGAATGAGTATGACAAGGCCTTACTCAAATTCAATAAAATAAAAGACAGAGATAATAAGTACAACACTTCTGTGAAGTATTATTATGCCCATATACAGTATGAAAAGGGTAACTACCAAACAGCTCTTGAAGAGTTTAAGGAACTTGAGAATGAAAAAGGGTTTGAGAAGGTTATTTCGTTTTATATTGCTCAAATTCATTATTTGCAAGAAGATTATATTAATGCAATAAAATATGCAGAACCCTTGTTGGATCAAGGAACAAAACAACGGCAAGCTGATATGAACAGGATAATTGCTGATTCATATTATGCCAATAAAGAGTATGCAAAGTCAATACCTTATTATGAAAAAACAATAAAACAGTCTTCTGTACCAAAGCGGGAAGATTTTTACCATCTTGGTTTTGCTAACTATTTTATAGGTAATTACAAAGAGGCCTCAGAGGGTTTGTCAAAAGTAACATCGTCCGATGATGTTATGTCACAAAATGCTTACTACCATTTAGGTGATTGTTACCTTAAATTTGATGATAAAAAGCGGGCACGTGTAGCTTTTGAAGCTGCCTCTAAATACGAGTTTGATAAAGATATTCAGGAAGATGGTTTATTTAATTACATCAAGTTGAATTACGAAATGTCCTATTCTCCTTTCAATGAAATTATTAATTCGTTTATGACTTTTATTGAGTTGTTTCCGGAGAGCGATAAAGTTGATCAGGCATATGAATATTTGGGAAGAGCTTTTCTTACAACTAAAAATTATCGCGATGCGCTTGCATCAATGGAGAAAATAAAAAGAAAAAATGGTGATGTATACCGGGCTTTACAACGCGTTGCATATTACCGGGGATTAGAGCTATTTACAGATTTGAGTTTTACAGAAGCGATTGATTTTTTCAACTATAGTTTAAAATATGGTGAGTATGATAAAACCTTAAAGGTAGGTGCCTATTATTGGAGAGGTGAGGCCTGGTACAGAACAAATGATTATGGAAAAGCAATTCAGGATTTTCGTGAATTTATTTTTCAACCTGGTTCATATCAGATGAAAGAATTTGCCGCAGCTCATTATAATATTGCCTATGCCTACTTTAAGCAGAAAGAGTACGATGAAGCAAAAAGTTGGTTTAGGAAGTTTATCAATATATCTGATGGTCATGACCGGGTAATGTATGGGGATGCATTAAACAGGATTGGAGACTGCTATTTTGTGGAGCGTCAGTTTTTGTCAGCAATTGATTTTTACGATCAGGCATCCAGAGTTCCCGAAGGGTCACCTGATTACGCTTTGTACCAGAAAGCTTTCTGTTTAGGGTTAGAGAAACAATATGATCGTAAGATCAGTGAATTAAATGTAATGGTGAATCGTTATCCTCAATCTTCGTATGTTGATGATGCCTTATATGAAACAGGACAATCTTATGTGGCACTGGGAAATCTGGATAAGGCGATTTATAATTACAAGCAAACTAAAGAAAAGTATCCGAAAGGAAGTTATGCCAAAAAGGCTATGCTACAGTTGGGTTTGGTTTACTACAATAGCAATGACAGTGATAACTCAATGAAATTTTATAAGCGTGTTGTAAATGAATATCCCGGAACGGAAGAAGCAGAAGATGCTTTGGCTGGCATAAGAAATATATATATGGAAAAAAATGACTTGAATGGTTATATGCAATATACGAATAGTTTAGGAGCATTTGCCCGGGTTGACGAACGTGAGAAAGACTCTTTAACCTTTGTTGGAGCAGAGCGTTTTTATATGCAAAGTGATTGCGATAGAGCTGTTAGTCATTTTAAAAACTATCTGAAACAGTTCTCCGATGGTAAATTTGTCCTTAATGCGCATTTCTATAAAGCTGATTGTCAGTATAAAATAGGAGAGTACAGCGAGGCGTTAAGCTCATTCGAATATGTTGCTAACAGGGAGCGAAGTTTGTTTACCGAAGAGGCTTTAATTAAAATGGGAGAATTACATTATCAACAGAAGGCATACCGCCAGGCATATGAGAGTTTTTCCAGGTTGGAATTAGAGGCTGAAATTGAAGAAAACCGCCTGGAAGCTAAAATTGGTAAAATGCGTTGTTTAGCCAAACTTGATGAGCCGGAAGAGTGTATCAAGGCAGCAAAAAAACTAATGTCATCCGGAAAGGTAGCGGATGAAATTAAGCGTGAAGCAATCTTTATTATAGCACAGAGCTATCATAACCTGGGAGATATTAATCAGGCATTAGAAAATTACCAGGTAATTGCCAGTAATACAAAAAGTATTGAAGGAGCAGAATCAAAATACTGGGTTGCACAAATTAAGTTTAATCAAAATGATGCTTATGGTGCTGAAAGAGTCATTTTTGATTACATTGATAAAGGCACTTCCCATCAATATTGGCTGGCACGGAGTTTTATTTTATTGTCAGAGATATATTATGGAAGAGGAGAAAATTTTCAGGCACTTCAATATTTGCAAAGTATAAAGGAAAATTATAAGGGAGATGACGATATACACAGTCGGGTTGATATGTATATTGAAAAGTGGAAGGTAGATGATAGTGTTAATGATGAGACGGATAATGCCGCTTAATCAATGGTTGTATAATGATTAGATTCAAAGGATTTAGGATGAGAAATATAGTTTTTCCAATTATAGCAATAGTTTTGATTCTCAATATAGAACCTGTATTGGCGCAGGAGACTATTGATCAGGATGTAAAGGTGGTGAAGGTTTATACGCCCACTGTATCAGATGCTTACAAGGTGAATTATATGCCTGTTCTGGATGATTCAATAACTGTTCATTCAACATTTAATTACCGTATTTTAAGCACATCCGTAGCTACGAACTACAAACCGGCACCTATCACTGCTGCACGCATTAATAACAAGCGAAAAGAATATCTGGATAAATCATATATTAAAGGTGGTGTTGGAAATTACAGTACTGCAGAGGCTGAGTTAGGTTATAATATCCTTGCTAATGAAAAGTTTGTTTTAGGACTTAATGTCGGGCATATTTCATCCTTGGGTGATATAACGCTTGAAAATGATAAATCCGTGGATGCATCATTTCATAACACATGGGCAGTAGCTAACTTTATGCATTTTTTTGATGATAAAACCTTTGCTGTTGATCTTGGTTTTAAGCATAATAAGTATCGGTATTATGGCTATCAAACATTAAATGCAGGTGGTGCATATTGGTTGCCTGGTGGCACACTAACAAGTGGAAGTAGTTATATTCCGAATGAAGATCAGCGCTTGGCAGGTTTTGATGTAACTGTAGGCTTAAAGAACAATGTTACGGATAAACGGAAAACTGCCTATAATACCAGTGTTGGCTTTAATACATTTGGGAATCTAACCGGAGTAAATCAAAATGGTTTTTCTATTAAAGGAAATTTGTACCGGCCAATAAACGATTTGGCTTTTGGGTTAGAAGGTGAAGTTTCCGGTTTCAAAACAATTGTACCTGATACAATAGGGCCAATGTATACCTTTAAGGATCGGTCACAAACCTTATTTAAAGTAAATCCAACGATTAATTTCTCTTTCGATAAAGCATTGTTTAAAGTTGGCATATTGCTAGCTGGTATTATTGATACAGAAGGAGACGAGTTTTATGTAACGCCTGATGTTCTTGGAGAGTTAGTTGTAGTAGAGGGTATTGCATCGGTTTATGGAGGTGTGAATGGTAAAGTGTTTGTGAATGATTATCAATCCATGTTATATGAAAATCCGTTTGCTTCAGTTGATGTTAATGTGAAGTCATCCCTTTATGGATTAAATTTTATGGCAGGAATAAAGGGAAACTTTAGCTCATCCACATCCTTTTCAGCAGGTGTGGAGTACGGCTTTTTTAATAACGAACACTTTTGGGTAAATAAGCAGTACACAAGCCAAGTTGTCAATGCCGATTTAATGAGAGAAATGCACTATTCAAATTTATTTGATGTTGTTTATGATGACGGGGCAGTATTGAAAGTGAAAGGAGAGTTGATATATAAGCCAAAAGAGCAGATGGTATTTGCTCTTAATGGAGCTTATTATGGCTGGAGTCTTGATAAACTGGAGTCTGCTTGGCATAAACCCGAATTAGAAGTTGGAGTAGAAGGCTCCTTCTCTTTAATCGACAATTTGTTTATAAACGCTGGAGTAAAAATGCTTGGCGAGCGTCAGGCTTTTAATTCATCATTCGACAATAATCAAAAACAACTTAAGAGCGTTGTAGATATTAATTTAGGAGGTGAATATTATTTTAGCAAGCACTGGTCATTCTGGGCCAATATAAATAATATTGCTGCGGCAAAATACTACCAATGGAACGGCTATCCGATGCAGGGATTAAATGCGAAAGCAGGGATTATTTTTTCGTTCTGAGCTTAATTTTATACAGCTTAGAGTATTAGTTGTTTTTATGCTATAAAAATCATCATTTATAGGCTTTTAAACAGATGATTTTTGTTATATTTGTATGTCTTCAAATATAGACGATTCTTATAGCCGGTTATGCCGGTTTTTTTACGCTTTTCAAAAGAATTAAAGATGAGTGATCAGGTAAATGAAAATGTAAATCAACAAGGTGAATATAGCGCCAATAGTATTACTGTACTGGAAGGATTAGAAGCAGTACGTAAGCGTCCGGCCATGTACATTGGTGATGTTGGAGAAAAAGGATTACACCACCTCGTATACGAAGTTGTTGATAACTCTATTGATGAGGCTTTAGCTGGCCATTGTGATGAAATTGGTGTTGTTATTCATGAAGATAATTCAATCACAGTTACAGATAATGGTCGTGGTATTCCAACTGACTTTCATGAAAAGGAAGGTAAGTCAGCTCTTGAGGTTGTGATGACAGTATTGCATGCCGGAGGTAAGTTTGACAAAGATTCTTACAAGGTTTCTGGTGGATTGCATGGTGTTGGGGTTTCATGCGTTAATGCGCTTTCTATAATGCTTAAGGCAGAAGTGCACAGAGATGGAAAAATTCATACTCAGGAGTACTCTATTGGTAAGCCAGTGACAGAGATTCTGGAAGTTGGCACTACAGATAAAACAGGCACAAACGTTACGTTTAAGCCTGATGAAACAATTTTTAATGTAACAACTTATAAATATTCAATTCTTGCAAATCGTCTGCGCGAATTAGCTTTTTTGAATAGTGGCATTAAGATTAGGCTGACAGATGAGCGTGAGCTTGATGAGGAAGGCAATAAAAAGACAGAACTATTTTTCTCAGAAAGAGGGTTGGAAGAATTTGTGGAGTTTATTGATGAATCACGTGAGAAATTAATTGATAATGCAATTCATATTTCAACAGAGAAAAATGATATTCCCGTTGAAATTGCTATTTTATACAATACTTCTTTTAGTGAGAATATTTACTCATATGTAAATAATATTAACACTATTGAAGGAGGTACCCACCTTACAGGCTTTCGAAGAGGTTTAACACGAACTTTGAAAACATTTGCCGAGAAATCAGGTATGTTAAGTAAGTTAAAATTTGATATCAATGGAGATGATTTTCGGGAAGGTTTAACTGCTGTTATATCGGTTAAGGTAGCGGAGCCACAATTTGAAGGCCAAACCAAAACAAAGCTTGGTAATAGTGAAGTAAGTCTTTCTGTTGATCAGGCGGTAAGTACAATGTTAGCTAATTACCTTGAAGAGAATCCAAAGGATGCTAAAGATATTGTAAATAAAGTGATTTTGGCTGCTCAGGCACGTCATGCTGCGCGTAAGGCACGTGAGCTTGTTCAGCGTAAAAGTGTTTTAAGCGGAGGTGGATTGCCTGGTAAGTTGGCCGACTGTTCAGACAAAGATCCGGCTTCATGTGAAGTATTCCTTGTCGAGGGAGATTCGGCAGGTGGAACAGCTAAACAAGGTCGGGATCGTAAATTTCAGGCTATACTGCCGTTGAGAGGAAAGATTCTTAACGTTGAAAAAGCACTTCAACATAAGGTGTTTGAGAACGATGAAATTAAGAATATTTTTACAGCATTAGGAGTTACAATAGGAACAGAGGAAGATAGTAAAGCTTTAAATCTCGATAAGTTACGATACCATAAAGTTGTTATCATGTGTGATGCCGATGTGGATGGTAGCCACATTGCAACACTTATTATGACGTTCTTCTTCCGTTATATGAAATCACTGATTGAAAATGGTTATTTATATATTGCAACGCCGCCGTTATACCTGATTAAAAAAGGAAAAAGTCAACAGTATTGCTGGACAGAAGATCAACGTTTGCGTTTAATTGAAGAATGGGGCGGAGGAAAAGAAAGTTCACTTCACATCCAGCGATATAAAGGTCTTGGAGAGATGAACGCAGAGCAATTATGGGAAACAACCATGCAGCCGGAGCGACGTACTTTACGTCAGGTAACCATTGAAAGTGCAACCGAATCCGATCGTGTATTTTCAATGTTAATGGGTGATGAAGTACCACCACGACGTGAATTTATTGAGCAAAATTCGACTTACGCCAATATTGATGTCTAGATTATATTGAAATTTTTATAATGAGAGGGCTTGAAAAAAAGCCCTCTTTTTTGCTTATCCCAATTGTATCTTAATAGTTAGGCTTAAATTGCTCTGAATACTTTTGACCTGGAAAATGCAGTTATTGCGATAAGGTAGTATTAAGTATGCTTTACTGAACGTAGCAATAAGACCCATCCGATAGTTGTCGGGTTCAATGTATAGTATATTGGTATTATATTTCGATTATACCTTTAAAAACAAATTCAGCTGGTCCTTCCAGCCAAATGTCTTTATATTGATTATTTTCCTGTATGAAAAATACCCTTAACTGACCACCTTTAACAGCAATATTAAAATCATTTATTTCCGGTTTTTTGAGATTAGCTGAAATTGCTGAAGCTACAACGCCAGTTCCGCATGCCAGTGTTTCATCTTCAACACCTCTTTCGTATGTTCTTACCCGAAGTGAGTTTTTACCAGTGAATTGAACAAAGTTTACATTTGTCCCTTTAGGATAAATGTCAGAATACCTGATTGCCTTTCCTTCTTGATATACATCTATTGTTTCTGTATCATCAACAAATATTACATGATGAGGAGAGCCCGTGTCTAGAAAAGTGTAATTACCCTCTTTTGTTATAGTATTAACATTAATCATCTTTAAGGTGACAATGCCATTGTTGTATGCAGCATTATGTTCACCATCAACAGCCATAAAGCAAATATTTTTAGTTTGAGTAACAATACCAATATGCACAGCAAAAGCCACAATGCAACGTCCTCCATTTCCACACATAGAAGCTTCGTGTCCATCGCTGTTAAAGTAGCGCATTGTAAAGTCTGATTCAGGGTGGTTTTCTAAAAGCATTAAGCCATCAGCACCAACACCAAATCTTCGGTTACAAATTTTCTCAATTAATTGTGCACTGTCTCCGTCAAACGAGTTGTCTCTGTTATCAATAATAATAAAGTCGTTGCCAGCCCCTTGGTATTTATAAAATGTTATCATTAAAAAGTATTTCGTCCGTAACTATAATCGTATTAGTAATAGTAAGCAAAATGACAGTATTTCCTGTTAAGCTTACAAAAATACGCTGATATGGCATATATTCCTTAAAATTTGGCAAAAAAACGTTAAGGCTTGGTTAAAGTTAGTAAGAGGTATAATTTTTGAGAACTAACTTTTCGTATATTTCAGTTTTCTAGATTAAAAATAAGATAGATATGAATGTAAGAAAAGTGTTTTACACGTTTGTTATTGCTATAGTAAGTGCAGTTACAGGCGTATACGTTTATTCGCATTTAGATAATAGCGAACCAAAAATTATTACAATAAGAGAAGAGGCTGCTCCTGCTGCCTACTTAATGTCAAATCCCAGTCAAGTAACTTTGCCTGACTTAACTGTAGCTGCTGAAAAGACAGTTCATGCTGTAGTACATGTTAAAACTAAGAGCAGAGGGAGTGATTATTACTCAGGTAACCCGTTTTATGATTTTTTCTTTGGCCCAGGGAGCGGATATCGACAGCAGCCACAACAGCCTGTGATGGGAGCAGGCTCTGGAGTTATCTTAACAAAAGATGGCTATGTCATAACTAATAACCATGTTATTGACGGTGCTGATGAGATTGAGGTAACCCTTAATGACAGGCGTAGCTTCTCAGCAACCTTAGTTGGTGCAGATCCTACATCTGATATAGCATTGTTAAAAATTAATGCTGATAATCTTCCATTTGTTTCTTATGGTAACTCGGATCAATTAAAGGTGGGTGAATGGGTATTAGCTGTTGGAAATCCGTTTAATCTGACTTCTACTGTTACCGCTGGAATTGTTAGTGCTAAGGCCAGAAGCATTAACATTATTGCAAATCGTAATCAAACTTTAGGTGTTGAATCGTTTATTCAGACTGATGCAGCAGTAAATCCCGGTAATAGTGGAGGAGCATTGGTTAATCAACGAGGAGAATTGGTTGGTATAAATACTGCTATAGCATCGCGTACTGGTTCATTTACAGGATATTCGTTTGCTGTTCCTGTGTCAATTGCTAAAAAGGTAGTAGCTGACTTAATGGAGTTTGGTGAAGTACAACGCGGACTTCTGGGTGTGAGTATTGGCGAAGTAACTCAGGAAAGGGCTGCAGAACTGGATGTTAAACTTGAGAAAATTGAAGGTGTTTTTATTTTTCAGGTAACACCTGATGGAGGAGCAAAGGAAGCAGGATTAAGGGTTGGAGACATTATTATTTCTGTAAATGGGGAGAAAGTAAACTCGGTACCGGAACTTCAAGAGAGAATAAGTATGCATCGTCCTGGAGAAAAAGTAAGTTTAATAGTTATCAGGAATCAAAAACAGAAACCTTTTGAGGTTACTTTACGTAACATACGCGGAACGACTGGAATAATATCTTCTAATGACATTGATGCTACGCTTGGAGCAAACCTTGAAGAGGTATCGGCAGATGATTTAAAGCATCTTGGTGTACGCTATGGCATAGAAGTTGTAGAAGTTGGTAATGGTAAACTAAGACAAAGTGGTGTGAAAAATGGTTATGTCATCACTAAAGTTAATAGCACAGCAATTAAATCTGTAAATGATTTTAAAAACGAGGTGTCAGCTGCTAAAGATGGTTTCTTTTTAACTGGAATTTATCCTAATGGACGTGTTGTTTATTATGCTGTAAATCTCAATGATTAAATTCTTTCTGGCTAAAAAGCGCTAATGGTTGGAAAAATCAGTAAATAGTAGTACTTTTGCGCCGTATTTTTTTTATGGGATATGAGACAACTCAAGATAACAAAATCGATTACTAATCGCGAAAGCGCCTCTCTGGATAAGTATTTACAGGAAATTGGACGTGAAGAACTAATTTCTGTAGAAGAAGAAGTAGAGTTAGCTCAGCGAATAAAAAAAGGTGATCAGATTGCTTTGGAGAAATTAACTAGGGCCAACCTTAGATTCGTGGTTTCTGTTGCAAAGCAGTACCAAAACCAGGGTTTAAGTTTACCGGATTTGATTAATGAAGGTAACCTTGGATTGATAAAAGCTGCTGAAAAATTTGATGAAACTAGAGGTTTTAAATTCATTTCATATGCGGTTTGGTGGATTCGCCAATCAATATTGCAAGCTTTGGCTGAGCAATCGCGTATAGTGCGTTTACCTTTAAATCAGGTTGGGTCATTAAATAAGATTAATAAAGCTTACTCTAAGTTTGAACAGGAGAATGAGCGAAAGCCATCCCCGGAAGAATTAGCTGATAAGCTTGAGTTGCCTGCTGATAAAGTAGCTGATACCATGCGTGTTTCAGGGCGTCATATTTCAGTTGATGCACCATTTGTGGAAGGAGAAGATAATAGTTTGTTAGATGTATTGGTGAATGGAGATTCGCCTAATGCGGACAAGGCTCTTATTAATGAATCGCTGGCAAGAGAAATAGAACGAGCTTTGGCAACATTAACAGAGCGTGAAAGTGATATTATTAAGTTATTCTTTGGCATTGGTTGTCAGGAAATGACGCTAGAAGAGATCGGTGAGCGTTTTGGATTAACCCGTGAGCGAGTACGTCAGATTAAAGAAAAAGCAATCCGTCGTTTACGACATACCTCAAGAAGTAAGTTATTAAAATCTTATTTAGGATAAAAGGTTATTAACAATGATAAATTTAGAGCCCTGAAGTTATTTCGGGGCTTTTTTATTGGCTAATTCTTCAAGGCGTTTAATTTCATCCCGATATTGAGCTGCAGATATAAAATCAAGTTCTTTAGCAGCTTTTTGCATTTCCTTTTTTGTCTTTTCAATTGTCTTTTTTAAAGCTTCTGTACTCATATATTTAACAACTGGATCAGCTGCTACATCGTTAGGGTTCGGCTCTATATATGCTTTTGTTTGTGATGAATTAAGAATTGCTTTAGTCTGTTTGTTAATTTGAGTTGGTGTAATATTATTATCCTCATTGTATTTTAACTGTTTTTCCCTTCTGTATAGTGTTGCATCAATGGTTGCTTGCATACTTTTGGTAACTTTATCAGCGTACATTATTACACGTCCATTTAAATTACGAGCAGCGCGCCCAGCTGTTTGCGTTAACGATCGTTCGGAGCGCAAAAAGCCTTCTTTATCGGCATCAAGAATTGCAACTAGTGAAACTTCAGGTAGATCCAGTCCTTCACGTAGGAGGTTAACCCCGATTAATACATCGAAGATTCCTGATCTAAGGTTTTCCATAATTTTAACCCGCATAAGCGTGTCAACATCAGAGTGTATATATTCGCATTTGATTGATAAACGAGTCAGGTATTTTGTTAATTCTTCAGCCATTCGTTTTGTTAAAGTTGTCACCAAAACACGCTCGCTACACTCTATTCTTTCGTTAATTTCATTAATAAGGTCATCGATTTGATTTTGGCTTGGTCTTACTTCAATTTCCGGATCTAACAAGCCTGTTGGTCGAATTAATTGCTCTATTACTATACCTTCTGATTTTTCCAATTCATAATCGGCAGGAGTAGCACTTACGTAAACAATCTGATTAACTAGCTTTTCGAACTCTTCAAATTTAAGAGGTCTGTTATCCAAAGCTGCCGGAAGTCGGAAGCCGTATTCTACTAAATTCTGTTTTCTTGACTTATCACCCCCATACATTGCTCTGATTTGCGGAATGGTAACATGGCTTTCGTCTATCACGATGAGAAAGTCTTCAGGAAAATAGTCTAACAGGCAAAATGGTCGTGTGCCCGCTTTTCGGCCATCAAAATAACGTGAGTAATTTTCAATTCCCGGACAGTAGCCTAATTCACGTATCATCTCAAGATCGTAATTTACCCGTTCATCCAGACGTTTTGCTTCGGTATTTTTTCCATTTTCTTTCAGAAATGCAAGGTGACTTGTCAGATCATCTTGAATTTCCCTGATAGCTTCTTGTGTTCGTTCTTTAGATGTGATGAAAATATTGGCCGGATAAATTGTTATTTTATTTAATGAATCAATGCGTTTACCACTGTCCAGATTAAAGGTTTCAATTTCTTCGATTTCATCACCCCAAAAAATTACGCGGCAGCCGTAATCTACATAGGCCAGGAAAATTTCTATGGTGTCGCCTTTTACCCTGAAGTTGCCCCTTTCAAATAAAACCTCGTTGCGTGAATACAGGCTATCAGCTAGTTGGCGTAAAAAAACATTACGTGTAAGTTGATCTCCGGTATTGATATTTATTACGCCAGAATGAAAATCCTCAGGATTACCAATTCCATATAGGCATGATACCGAAGAAACCACAATAACATCACGCCTGCCGGAAAGCAGAGCCGAGGTGGAGCTTAGACGAAGTTTCTCTATTTCGTCATTTATTGAAAGATCTTTTTCAATATAGGTATCTGTTACTGGTAAGTAGGCTTCAGGTTGGTAATAATCGTAATACGATACAAAGTATTCAACTGCATTGTCTGGAAAAAAGCTTTTAAATTCACCATATAATTGCGCTGCTAAGGTCTTGTTGTGCGATAGAATTAAAGTAGGCCTTTGTACCTTTTCAATCATATTGGCAATAGTAAAGGTCTTTCCAGAGCCAGTAACACCAAGAAGGGATTGTTGTTTTACCTGATTTTTAATACCCTCTGTCAGTTGTGCTATCGCTTGTGGTTGGTCGCCTGTAGGAGAAAATTCCGATACTATTTTAAAATCCATGGTGAAATATTAATATGACTAATTTACTTCAAAAGTAAGAACAAAAAAAGAGTTACCATAGGCAACTCTTTTATATTATTACATGTATTGTGGAGCTTATTAGCGTCTTTTTCTTTTAATTGACTTTAGGTTTTTCTTAGATGAGCTTCTCATCTGTGATCTTGTTTTTAAATATGCCTTCCTGTTGTATTTTGGTTCATTCTTCCATCTACTGTCATCTATTAAGTATCTTATTCCAATGGTAGTAGTGTAATAAAAGTCATTGGCTTCTGTCTGGTAGATTGTACCATCAGCTGCTATCCATTCACTGTGAGCATCTAATTCATCGGTAGTAGGAAAAGTTCCTATCAGTTCAATGTTAGCACTCCATTGTGAATTAATCCAGTATGATAAGCCACCACCAGCTGCAATACTAGCAGTTATTCCATCTTTATCACGCCAGTGTGTAGAATGATCATAACCTGAACCATCGCCGTAAAATTCAGAAGCGCTATAATATAACATGCCAATCTGACCTATGATGTATGGATTGAAAGAGCGTTGCTTATAATAACCCAACAAAAGGTTGAGTGGTCTAAAACTTGCTCCGATATTAAATTCAGAGTAAATATTATTAAAATAAGCGTAAACATCTCCAACGTAATTAATTGCACTACCGTCAGAATAGGCATGTTGAGTGCCGTTCATAGTGCCACCCATAAGAGATATTCGTGCTGAAAGATATGTAGAAAGCTCTTTTTCTGCTATAACTCCCAAACTAATACTACTTCTGCTATCATCAACGAGATCGCCAAAGAAATGATTTCCACCTACTTGTCCAGCTATACTAAAGCCTTCCCATATTCTTGGTTTTCGTCTTCGTTGGGCATTAGCCTCTGAAAGAACTGTTGATAATACAACAATTAGTAATACAAAATATCTTAATAACAACGGCATTCGGATGTGCTTTAATTATGATGTAAAAATGTAAAAAACTTTACGATTAGAAAAATCAATTGTTCCTAAAGATTGATCTTTATACAAAAAACTTTACGGATAGCTTATTAATTATAGTAAACGGTCTGTTTTGATACACTTAATTATTGTCAATTGCTTTAATTGTTTCTTTTATGGTGTTTAAATCTGAATGAAATATACTGAATTCTGGAAGGCCCGGAATACCTCCCATATTTATTGCTTTGTTTTTATATGTCATTTGCGAATTACTTTCTTTTCGTCCTGAAAAATGAAACTCATTAGCTAAAGTTAACTGTGCTATATTTGCTATATTATTTGGCTTTATACCTGATCCAACTAAAATAGTTACACGATTTTTAGCTTGTTTAACCAATTTCGCAATTGTTTTTGCTCCAATTTCTGCTGTTTGCTTGAGCCCTGAAGTTAAAATACGCTTTACTCCAATTGTAATCAGTTGTTCCAGAGCTAATTCTGGATTTCTGCACATATCGAATGCCCTGTGGAAAGTAAAAGGGAGCTGACCACATGCTTTAATAAGCTGTTCAGTTGTTTTAATATCTATATTACCATCTTGTGTTAATGCGCCTGAAACAATACCATCAGCACCTAAAGATTTAGCAATTTCAATATCTGCCAGCATAACCTCAACTTCTTCCTTCGTATATAAGAAATCGCCACCGCGTGGACGAATTATTACGAACAAAAGTACTTGAGGAGCCATTTTTTTTACTTGCTGAATCATTCCGGCACTAGGGGTTGTACCACCTTCAAAAAGATTGTCGCATAGTTCAACTCTATCAGCTCCTGCATTTTGTGCATTTATTGCTGATTGTACAGAATCAATGCAAACTTCAAATTTGTATTTTTTATTCTTCATTGATGAGAAATATTTTAAGTTTTTAATATTTAGTATTTGATACAAAGCCTTTGACTTTCGGGGGTAAAGATAGTTTATATCACTAGAAAAATACGTTTCCATCTTTGGTCTTACAACTTTCATTGTGCTATTGGTTTAACTTGTTTTTTCAGTGAAAGTTTCTTTTAATGCGACCAATGTTTTTGATATCCATTGCTATGGAAATTTGTATTTCGTTATCAGTTAACCCTTATGTCGTTTAACGCAATATCTCGCTTTAAACTGGTTAATTTCTCTTCAGGTTTTTCCCATATCAAAGTGTTGTTCTTGTAACGTTGGATACTTTCTTCGAATAGGTCGATAATACTTTCCATACTGAAGGTGTTTTTGCCAGACGTCAAGTTATTAAGCTAATATTTTTAAGTTCTGAGGTGTACGCTTTCGACCATTTAATGTTTGTATTCGAACAAGAATTGTTTTATGTAATTTGTATAATTGAAAGTAAATTAGTTTGTTGTGAAGAATGGCAGGAGTGTTGTTGTTAAGTGTTACACATATTAAATAAAACTTAATGGCCATGAAGAGACCTTTTACATTTCTATTTCTATTGTTTGGGATAGTAGTAAATACAATTAATATTTACGCTCAGGAAGAGCAAAGCATGGATAGTATAGAATGCCTTAAAAACTATTCGCTGTATAAAGAGTCTTTAAAGAAGAAGATGTATGATTATTCAATTAATCCGTGGAGAGAGATGTTTAATCTATGTCCGGATGTAACTATTCGTCTTTATTCTGATGGTGTTGATATTTATAAGCACTACATCCAATTAGAGAAAGATGAGGTGAGAAGGCAAGCCTTAATAGATACCCTGATGATTATCTACGATCAAAGAATAAAATATTTCGGTACGCATCCGAAATATCCAGAAGGTTGGATTCTTGGGCGTAAAGGAATTGATATGGTTAAGTACCGACGGGCAGATCTTGCTTCATTAAAGGAGGCAGCCGGTTATTTTACACATTCATTTGACAAAATAGGGTTAAGAATGGAGCCAATGGTTGCTGTTAATTGGTTACAGGCAACTAATGCATTACTTCAGGAAGGGCATGCTTCGTTACAGGAACTGCTGGAAGTGTACTTAAATGTAGATGATGTTTTGACAGAGCATATTTCAAAACAAAAGTCTCCAGAACGTATTGAAATGCTGAATAAGGCCAGTACAACATGTGTTGAGATAGTTTCACAAAGTGGATTTACCGATTGCATAAAGCTTCAAGAAGTTTTGACTGCTAAGTATGATATGTTAAAAGATAATATTGAAGGCTTGGAGCGCATATTAGCATTAATGGATGCTTTCGACTGTACACAAAGTCCTTTATATGCAAAAGTAGCAGAACAAAACTATACTTTAAATCCTAGTGCAAAAGCATCCTATTTATTGGCTAAGTATTTTATAAAAAAGAATGCATTTGATAAAGCTAAAGAATACTATTTAAAAACGATTAGTCAGGGTGATGAAGAGTTACAGGCGAAATGTTTTTATGAGTTGGCTGTAGTTACATTTTCACATTACAAAAATAGTTTGGAAGCAAGGAAATACGCTAGGAATGCACTACAGATTAAAAATGATTGGGGTAATCCATACATTTTAATAGGAAATATTTATGCCCACGAAAGCAGAAAGTATGGAGATAATGATTTTGAACACCAAACGGTATATTGGGTTGCTATAGATCAGTTTAAAAAAGCAAAAGCTGTTGATCCGGCTTGTGCTCCAGAAGCTGATAAGCAAATTAATTTGTATTCTCAATATCTACCAGATAAAGAAACAGGTTTTTTTCATGGTATACAGGAAGGCGAAAATTATACTGTAGGCTCATGGATTAATGAAAAAACAATTGTGAGATATCGCTGATTTGATTTGTAAAATGAAAAAGAGCGTTGCCATGTGACAATGCTCTTTTTTATTCAGTTATTCCGAACTTATATACCGTAGTTTGTTTATAGGTTACGGTTTTAAAACAGGTGATGTAAATTGGCTTTGATTTGATGAATCATGTTTTTTGAAGTAAACACCATAGTTCTTATCAAAATAAATACCATCACATGAAATGAACTATCAAGGTAATTACCCTGCATAGCTGAAAGTTGGCTGTTGTATTGTAAAATTGTCATTTTTAATTTGATTAGCATAGCGACCTATTATAGCTCCAATATAAGAACCATTGTTAATGTGCTGTATCCTTCTCTATTATCAAATCCTAAAACAATTTTACTAAAATGTTCTCTTCGATTTGGTATTTTAATATTGCTTGTAATAATACCATAATACATATCTCAATCTGAGTGTACTGTTAAAAAAACTGTTTTTTCATTAATTAGCATAGTCATAATTGTACATGTGTAAATTAAAATATAAGAGAAATACTCGGATAGTTATAATTGTTGTGCATCACTAGGTTGTAAATTTAAAGGTTGAATTTTCGATTTTTGTGTATATTATAATTTTTGTAGTATAGCAGGGGGTGCTATTATAACTATGGCAGGGTTGCATGTATCTGGCATGGTAGTCAAAGTGCACATGCTTAAGTAATTATATTGGACGTGAAAAATATTTAACATTTTATTACTTTTTTATTGGAAGATGTTAAAAAAGTAGTAATTTTATACTTTTTAATATTGATGAAAAATCAATCTTTTATTACTGACTACTTTACCCGTAAGGGTACTTAAATAAGCGCAGGTAGTTTTTTGGTTTTAGAGAGAAGAGGTTATTCGTAAAGAATGACCTCTTTATTTTTATTAGCTATTAATAGGTTTATTTTGGCAACTTCAATAATAAACTGTTGACTTCTGACTGAAAACTACTGAACTATTATTAAATTTGTAGCTTATTTAAACCACAATTCAAAAAATTCATTCATGGTTCTGTTTTTTAAGGGAAATTCAAAGCAGATTATCGCGGTAGGAACGCAAGTTGAAATCTCAACTGAAAATATTAGTAAGTTAGAGTGGCTGTTTAATGGAGCAAAGCTTTCTGAAAGTAAAACTTTAGAAGGCTTTTTTGTTGGTCCACGGAAGGAAATGATTACACCCTGGAGTACCAATGCTATGGAAATAACCCAGAATATGGGTGTAGATGGTATTATTCGGGTAGAAGAGTTTTTCGGAGTAGATTCAGAGAAGGCTGATTTTGATCCAATGCTACAGGCCATGTATAATGGCTTATATCAGGATATTTTTACCATTGAGAAAGATCCTGAGCCAATTGTGCATATCGATGATATTGCTGCATATAATAAGAAAGAAGGATTAGCTTTAAGTGATGAAGAAATTACATACTTGAATGGATTAAGCGATAAGCTTGGGCGTAAACTAACCGATAGTGAGGTGTTTGGTTTTTCTCAGGTTAATTCCGAGCATTGCCGTCATAAGATCTTTAATGGTATTTTTATAATTGATGGAGAAGAGAAGGAAAGTTCTTTATTTCAGTTGATTAAGAAAACATCAAAGGAAAATCATAATTTCATTGTATCGGCTTATAAGGATAATGTAGCCTTTATACAAGGGCCTAAAGCAATGCAATTTGCACCAGGGCGTCAGGATACTGCTGATTTCTTTGAAACTAAAGAAATTAATACTGTACTTTCTTTAAAAGCAGAAACGCATAATTTTCCTACTACAGTTGAGCCTTTTAATGGTGCGGCTACAGGTGCTGGAGGTGAAATACGCGACCGTTTAGCAGGAGGGCAAGGCTCATTACCATTGGCTGGTACTGCTGTTTATATGACCTCCTATTCACGTTCGGAAGAAGGTCGTGAATGGGAAAAGGAAATACCTGCCCGGGATTGGTTATACCAAACACCAGAAGAAATATTAATTAAAGCATCCAATGGAGCCAGTGATTTTGGTAACAAATTTGGGCAACCAATGATTTGTGGTTCAGTGCTTACTTTTGAGCATTTCGAAAACCATAAGAAATTTGCTTTTGATAAAGTTATCATGTTAGCAGGAGGAATTGGTTTTGGTCGTTATGAACATGCTATAAAGGCAGCCCCGGAAAAGGGAGATAAAGTTGTTATCCTAGGTGGTGATAATTACCGTATAGGAATGGGGGGTGGAGCTGTTTCGTCTGTTGCAACCGGTGAGTTTGATAATGCAATTGAGCTCAATGCGGTACAACGCTCTAATCCTGAGATGCAGAAGCGTGCTATGAATGCTATTCGTGCATTGGCGGAGTCAGATGAGAATCCAATTGTTTCAATTCATGATCATGGAGCAGGTGGACATTTAAACTGTTTATCAGAGTTGGTTGAAACGACAGGAGGTACAATTCATTTGAATAAATTACCTGTTGGAGATCCAACATTATCCTCAAAAGAAATTGTAGGTAACGAGTCGCAGGAACGTATGGGGCTTGTGCTAAAAGATAAAGACATTGAAAACTTGAAAAATATTTCAGCCCGAGAACGTGCTCCATTTTATGAAGTAGGAGAAACGACGGGCGATATGCATTTTAAGTTTGAAGATGAAAAAGGAAATGCACCAATCGATTGGCAGTTGGCTGATATGTTTGGTAATCCTCCTAAAACAATAATGAAGGACGAAACAGCTGATGATAAATTTGAAGCAGTAGTATACGAAACTTCACAGATTGAAAAATATATTAGCAATGTATTGCAGTTGGAAGCAGTGGCATGTAAAGACTGGTTAACCAATAAAGTAGACCGTTCGGTAACAGGAAAGGTTGCAAAACAGCAATGTGCTGGTGAACTACAGTTGCCACTTAATAACCTTGGTGCTTGTGCTATTGATTATAAAGGAGTGAAGGGGGTGGCAACTTCAATAGGCCATGCACCGGCAATTGGTTTGGTAGATCCAGCAGCCGGAGCTGTTGTTTCTATTGCCGAGGCACTGACTAATCTGGTATGGGCTCCTCTTACACACGGCTTAAAAGGGGTATCTTTAAGTGCCAACTGGATGTGGCCTTGTAAAAACAAAGGTGAAGACAGCCGTTTATACCGTGCTGTTGAGGCTGTGAGTAACTTTAGTTGCGATTTGGGCATTAACATTCCTACCGGTAAAGATTCTTTATCGATGACACAGAAGTATAAAGACGGTGACCTGGTTTATAGCCCAGGAACAGTAATTATCTCAGGAGCCGGTGAGGTAAGCGATATTCGAAAGATAGTTGAGCCTGTAATGGTAAAAGATACCGCTACGCATTTATTACATATTGATTTATCGTTTGACAGCCTTAAGTTGGGTGGTAGCTCATTTGCACAGATTGTAAATAAGCTTGGAGCTGAAGCACCAACAGTTACGGATACAGCTTATTTCAAGAGTGGATTTAACGCTATTCAGGAGTTAATTAATAAAAACCTGATTTTAGCCGGACACGATATTTCGGCGGGAGGTATAGTTACTGCTTTGCTTGAGATGTGTTTTGCCAATGCATCATATGGTGCTAAGGTGAATCTGGACGGTTACGAGGAGAGGGATTTGGTAAAAATACTTTTTAGCGAGAATCCGGGCGTAATTATTCAGGTAAAAGATTTAACTACCGTTGCTTCCATATTAGAAAATAATGGTATCCAGTTTATAGAATTGGGGCAGCCAGTTGAAACGCGCGAGTTATATATTACCAATAATGATCAGATACTTAGCCTGGATATTGATAAATACCGTGATGATTGGTACAAAACATCGTACTTATTAGACCGTAAGCAAAGTGGCGAGTACCTGGCTAAAGAGCGTTTTAATAATTATAAGAAACATGCTTTAGAATATAACTTTCCAAGCTCATTTACAGGTAAGTTAGAGCAATGGAACCTAATGCTTGATCGTAAAGAACGAACAGGTATTAAGGCTGCTATTATACGTGAAAAGGGAGTGAATGGTGATCGTGAGATGGCTTACAGCATGTTTCTGGCTGGTATGGATGTTAAGGATGTTCATATGACTGATTTAATTTCGGGTCGGGAAACATTGGAGGACATCAATATGATTGTGTATGTTGGAGGTTTCTCAAACAGTGATGTGCTTGGATCAGCCAAAGGCTGGGCAGGAGCTTTCTTGTACAACCCACAAGCTAAAAAAGCACTGGATAACTTTTATGCACGTCCTGATACTTTAAGTTTAGGTATTTGTAATGGTTGTCAGCTTATGGTTGAGCTTGGTTTGGTTTATCCTGATCACCAGGAAAAGCCTAAGATGCTTCACAATAACTCGCATAAGTTTGAATCCATCTTCTTAAATATGAATATTGAAGAGAATGATTCGGTGATGTTGAAATCATTATCAGGAACTAAGCTTGGTGTATGGGTAGCACACGGGGAAGGAAAATATCAATTGCCTTATGCTGAGGAAAAGTACAACATTGTAGGTAAATACTCACAAAAAGGCTATCCGGCAAACCCTAATGGTAGTGATTATAATACTGCAGCTATCTGTTCAAATGATGGTCGTCATTTAGCAATGATGCCACACCTGGAACGTGCTGTTTTCCCCTGGCAGTGGGGATACTATCCTGAAGATAGAAAAGGAGATGAGGTTTCGCCATGGATTGAAGCTTTTGTAAATGCACGCAAGTGGATTGAAGCACAGAAATAGAAAGTAGATATATAATATTGGGCCTGGCAAATTTAGATTTTGTCAGGCTTTTTTTGTTTTGTGTCGAAGTATTTTGTTAATTGTTAGTGTTTTTATAGTAGTACAATGAAATAGCAAATTAAGAAAATTGAGGTTAATATTAGTATAGAAAAGAGATTTTGCTTCTTTTCTTGTAAATACATTGTTATGAATAAAACAATTGTACTCGTAGTAACCATTAAATAATCAGCTATAGATATGTATTTAAACCATTCGGTATTTTTAAGGCTTTTTATGAGACTACTTTCATCTGTTATATCAACATATGATCCTTCAAGAAATATTATATCAATAATTAACTTGAAAAGTTGAAAAAATGTAAAAGTTAAAGCAACTGAAATGAAAGCTTGGATAATACTATTTGTTGATATTTTTAGGTTGAAGATTTCACTTGTAAAACAACATGCAGATAGTATTATCATCAAGACAATAATAATAAAAAGGGATGAAATAAGCATATTTATATTACTGGAGAGTTTTAGTATATGGATATAATCATAGTCAATAAAATAATTGTTAATAATGCTAATTCGATATTTCCCTTCAATTAATAATGTTATTAAAAGCAAAATCAAATATTTAGATAAAGTTGATAGTGATTCAATTGTTATTTTGTTCATATTTTGAGTGGTAATTTTATGAAACTTCTATGAATGAGGCTAATAATAGTAAAATGATTGGCAAAACCAATTCTTTAATGTTTGGAATGAGCTTTTTGTCAAATTGGTGTAGTTTAATAAGCTTAATGTAAAACTTAAAGCCTCTGAAGCCAATTATTGAGAATAATGTTCATGCATATATTTCAAGAGGTGCGTGTTTGGATAGATATAAGATCGCGTTAATATCATTAGTGCTTAAAAAGGCATAGGAATATAGCAAATAAAGTAGCAAAACATTCCAAATAATAATTAATAGATAAAATTCCACCTGTAAAAAAGCCTGCGATTGATAAGAGCAAACTGACGATAGTATTTGTAATAAAGATATTTAGAAAATCGTATTTTGTGTTTATAATCCCTAAGCTTAGGATATTGTTTGCATCATTTGATATTATGTCTGTATTTAGAGGCTTAAAGTTATATAATAACATAACTAATATTAATACTATTGACAAGTGTAGTTTATTTATTCTCATTTTTAACAAGATTGTTTAATCTTTTTTCTATTTTCGGATGGCTATAGTTGCCTCTTGTGAGTTTTCCTTCGGATAGTTCGTCCAGTTTGATTAGTGCGTTTATTAATGAACGTCTGCTAAAGTTAAGTGCTGAATATTCGTCTGCATAATATTCAAAATAGAAGGAAATTTTGTTTGGAATAAACCAAAAGAGAAATCCCCCCATACCCCCGGTTAATGCAACAAGTGTTAACTCTATGAGAGTATTTGTAATGTGAAAGTTGTAGATTAAAGAGAATATAATAATGAAAGCGGTTTGTAGTATTATGTTTATAAAGAATAGCTTGAGAATATGCTTTTTTCTATGATGACCTATTTCATGAAATATTAATGCTTTTAATTGTGATGGTGTTAGGCTATCTTTTAAGTTGTTACCAACTATTATAATTTTATAAAAAGGAATTATGCCAGTTGCATAAGCATTAGTAATAATTTGATCAGTAAAAAGGATTTTGTAATGATAACCTTTTATACTTAGTTCTTTTTCTAATTCAGTATCCCTATAATATTCCTTCTTCTTTAATAAATATTTAAAAGGTTCAATAATGAACCAATAAGCAGATATAGTGGAAGATACTAGTATGAATGAAATGATTTTGTAGTCAATGTAATTGGAAAGTTTAGATGTTAGGGAGAGTGTAATTCCAATAAAAAAGGAAGCGACAATAAATGAAACAACGTTATCCTTTAATTCTGGTTTGTTTTTCTCTTTGGAAAAAAAAATATAGGATTATCAATTGAGTCAATAAAGTGATGAAAATTATTGTAGTATTTATTAAGGTTTGTTTAATCATTATCATTGTATTTTAATATTAATAAAAGTGAGCATTACCTGATACAATCAAGAAATGCTCATTTTTAACTATAAAGCACCAACAGCACCTCCTACAACCGCTCCGGCAGGGCCTCCAAGCCAGCCAATACTTGCACCTACTTTGGCGCCAGCATAGGCTCCCACGCCTCCTGCGACAGCACCAGTCACTACTGTTACACCTTCACCTGAATTACAAATTTTACAAAGCCCCCAGCCAACATTTGCAACTGTGTTTTGTTTTAATGTTCCGATTGAAAATAGTGCTCCTAAGCAGAAAGTTAAGCCAATAACTAATTTTACTTTTTTTATAAAATTTAGAATTATTTTGTAATTGCCTACTATTTTTTTAAAGGTATCTGGCTTATTTTCCCCATATAACAACTAAAAGTATCAATAATGTAATTACGATACAAATGAATGTTTAATATGCTAGTTGCTAATATTTTATTTAAAATAGTCAGTTATTCATTGTAAAATATGCATATATCGAGTATATTTTCTTATTCAGTTGGTATTATAGTGAGTAGTAGTTTAGTTATATAAAGTTATATGGATGATTGTTATAACAAATAAACTATACAGTCTGAAAATGATAAATAATTATAATGGAAATTTGTATCCTTAGGGTGACTCTATGTGCTATTAGACAAAAAACATTTAGGTATTTCACTGAAAATCTTCGGGTTTAATATTCAGTCCGGAGTTTAATTAAAGTATAGAAGTGTAAATACTCTGGTTTAATTTGCTTACAACTGGATTTCTGTTTGTACTTTTGCGGATTAGCACTTTTCAAATTGGGAAATGAGTATGGCGGAAAGTATAAGGGAATATATTAGTAATTCGATTGATTTTTATACTTCTAATGAAGTAAGTAGGGCAGGAACAAATTTGTATAAGGAAGGAAAGGTAACATTGCAGCTTTATCAGAAGGTGCTTGATAACTGGATTTTTTCGGTTAAAGACACCAAAATGCATAAGGTACAGGTGCGTAATTTAAATGATCGGCGTATTGAAACAATGTGTAACTGCTCATATATTGGTGGCCGTTTTTGTACACATACTATAGGTGCCTTATTATTTATAGCCGAAATTGATGGTAACATTCAGTTAGGTATTGATAAGCGCAGTGAGCAAGTCAACCAGCGTGCAGTCTCGGGCCGTTCGGTAATGGGGTTTGAATTGCATAATTTTGAAAATATAACAGAGCATTTTGTTAAAGAAAATACGACTTACTCTGTGCTTAGCGCAGTATCGTACAGTTACCAGGTAAGTTATATTTCTGAGTTAATAGTTGAAAAAAACAAGTTAATTGTACAGCTTGATCAAAACTTTAAAAAGCATGTTAGAGTCATTTTTTCAATGTTGGATGATAAGGTATATGTATCCCCTGAAGAAAAGACTAACCTTCAGTCTTTAACTGAACCTGAGGTAATTTGTCTGCTTAAATTTGCACGCTCTAAGAGCCCGGATATCCTTAAGCGTATTTTTAAGGATAGTCTGGAAATTATTAAAGAAGAAACAATAGATAAGCATGGCTTGAATGAAGGTAGTTTTGATACCTATTTTACTATTGGCTTTGATGAAAAGAAAGGACTTGTAGCTCAGCAAACTGAGTTTGCAAAAGGACTTATTGCGTTGGACGAAGGAGAAAAAGGAATTGTTAATCAAATACTGGAAGATATTGATGTTGAAACCTTCCACTTGGAAGATAAGGACAAAGTACTTAAGCAAGAGCGTGAGATGGGGTTTGTTTTAGAGTTGAGTACTACTAAAACCTATTTTAGCGATAACTACGTTATAGAGCTGATGCCCATTATTGGGAAACCCAATAAAACAAGGGAAAGTTTAGGTTCTCACATTGAAGAGTACGATGGCGTTGTAGAGGATTATTTACTTGATATTACAGATCATCAAAAGGAATTGTTAAGCTTGATCGATGATTGTAATGCCAGGATGAAAGCTTCTAATTTATTTATTATACATAAAAGGGTTATGGAACTTTTGGCTCTTGAAAAAAATGTATATGTTAATGGTACTAATAATTATAAGCTTAGAAAAGGTGACTTAGATAGGATTGTTATATCACCTGACCCGATTGATGCCTATTTTGAGGTAAAGGAGGATGATAGCTTTGTTTATCTTAATCCTAAACTCACAATTAACGATAAGGTTTGTTCTGTAGAGGATATCAATATAGAGTCATCAGGTCAGTTTATATATGTGATTGATGGCGTGTATTATGTAACTAAAGATTATCGGGTTGCAAAACTTATAGTGGAACATAGTGCGCCGATAAAAATGGTGAAAACCCATAAAAAAGCTTTTTTTAAGAATGTAATTTTGCCTTTGGCTAATAGCTTTGATATGTTGTTTGATAAAGGTGTTTATCCTATTGATACGGTAGAACTTGATTTTAAGCGTAAGCAGGTGTATTTATCAGAGAAAGAGCAGCATTTGATTATAACACCACAAGTGGAATACCATAATGGTGTGGCTGTAAAATTAACTACAAATGGTAATGTATTAGTTGAAGAGGATGACAAAATAGTACAGTATAAAAGAAACTTTGAACTGGAAGAGGATTTTGCAGAGCAGTTGTCTGCGTTACATCCTAAATTTGAGGCACAAAAAAGCAGTAAAGTATTCCACCTGCATTATAATGATTTTAACCGTGAAATGTGGTTTTACAAGTTCTTTGATGCGCTCCAGTTGAATAATATTGAGGTGTACGGAATAAATGATTTAAAGAGCTTTAAGTATTCGCCTCACAAAGGAAAAATTACTACTTCGATAAGTTCAGGACAGGATTGGTTTGATATTAATGTTCAAGTTAGTTTTGGTGATAATGTCGTTAAACTGGGCGAAATTCGTAAAGCAGTGCTTAAAAAGCAACGTTACATTCAGTTGCAGGATGGTTCAGTAGGTGTGCTGCCTGCTGAGTGGTTTCATCGTTTTGAAAAATTTTTCAGACATGGTGAGTTGAATGGTGAGCAAATATCTGTTTCAAAACTGCGTTTTTCAATTGTTGACGAATTATTTGACACAATTGATGATGTTGTTGTACTTGAAGAATTAGCTGAGAAACGTCGTAAGCTGGCTGCCTTTACTGAAATTTCAGATGTTAAGGTGCCAGATGGTATTAAGGCTGATTTGCGTCATTATCAAAAAGAAGGCCTTAACTGGCTTAACTTCCTGGATGAAATGGGCTGGGGGGGTATTCTGGCTGATGATATGGGATTGGGGAAAACCTTGCAGGTGCTTACTTTTTTGCAGCAGATTTTGGAACGCAATAGCACAACGAACTTAATTATTGTGCCTACAACCTTATTATTTAACTGGGAGAATGAGATTCGTAAGTTCGCTCCATCCCTAAAAGCCCATTACCATTATGGTATAAGTAGAGTTAATGATACTGCAGTTTTTGATGATTTTGATATTGTTTTTACAAGTTATGGGGTGTTATTAAGAGATATTGAAATGTTGCGAGGATACCGTTTCAACTATATTGTATTGGATGAGTCACAAGCAATTAAAAATCCGGCATCTCGCAGGTATAAAGCAGCTAACCTATTACAAGCCAAAAGCCGCTTAGCTTTATCAGGCACGCCAATTGAAAACAATACATTTGATCTGTATGCACAGATGTCATTTGTTAACCGTGGATTTTTAGGTGGTATTTCTGCGTTTAAAGAGAACTTTTCTAATGCTATTGACAAGGAAGGCGATGAGTTAATAGGTAGTGAATTACAACGTTTGATTAATCCCTTTGTATTGCGTCGTACAAAAGAAAAAGTTGCATCAGAGTTGCCACCAAAGACAGAAGACGTCATTTTTTGTGAGATGGATACTGCACAACGTAAGGTTTACGATGCATACAAAAACAAGTTTCGTAGCCAGTTGATTGGTAAAATGGAAGAGGAGGGGATTGGTAAATCAAAGTTAATGGTACTTGAGGCACTCACACGTTTACGTCAGATATGTGATTCGCCAAGATTAATTAACGACAGTAATTATAACGAGACTGAATCGGTTAAGATCAAAGAAATTATTCAGCATATTACCGATAAAACAGCTAACCATAAGATACTCATATTCTCGCAGTTTGTACAGATGTTAGGACTGATAAAAGACGAGCTGATACGTCGTAATATTGAGTTTGAATATTTAGACGGGAAGAGTTCAGGCAAGCAGCGTGAAACATCGGTTAATAATTTTCAGAATAATGATGAGTTAAGAGTGTTTCTTATTAGCCTTAAAGCTGGTGGTACAGGACTTAATTTAACAGCAGCTGATTACGTTTATATTGTTGATCCATGGTGGAACCCTGCCGTGGAGAATCAGGCAATTGACCGTTGTTACCGAATCGGGCAGGATAAAAATGTATTTGCCTATCGTATGATTTGTCGTAATACAGTGGAAGAGAAGATACTGAAATTACAAGAGCGTAAGAAGAAAGTGGCTGGTGATATTGTTCAAACAGATGAGAACATTATGAAAACACTCAGTATTGATGATATTAAAGACTTATTTGGGTAAAAAATATACGTTCATACCTCCTAACCTGACAGGTTTGGAGGTATGAACGTATATTTTAATTTAATACATTTCAGCTATTTCTTCTTTGTAGATTTTATTTACCTCCTTACGACGCACTTTTAGCGAATTTGTTAACATAGCGTTGTTAATACTAAAAGGTTCATCAAGCAAATATATTTTGGCTACCCTTTCATGTTTGGGTAAATCATTTTGCATAACATTAACCTGTTTTTCAACGCAATTTTTGATATGAGTATTTTTAATCAATTCACTGTTGTTTTGGTACTTAATACCTTCACTTTTGGCTATAATTTTTAACGCATCGTAACTCGGTACAACCAAGGCAGTAAGGTATTTTCTATTATCGCCGATTACACAAAGTTGCTCAATTAAATCTCCTTTCGACAGGTATAATTCGACCTTCTGAGGCGAGATATACTTGCCTGTTGAAGTTTTTATAATATCTTTAATGCGTTCGGTCATATGAAGCTTACCCGGTTGGGGAATTGAGCCCTGATCACCCGTGTAGTACCATCCATCTTTTAACACCTTAGCTGTTTCTTCCGGTTTTTTATAATATCCGGTAAAAACAGTTCCACCTTTTACTAGTATCATATTTTCAGCATTAATCTTTACATCAACCCCGGGCATAATATCACCAGTGTAATCAAAGTCATAGTAATCATTAGGCATACATGAAACTGTAGCCGTTGTTTCGGTGGCTCCATATCCATAGCAAATGTATAAGCCAATACTATGAAAAAAGCGTAAAAGGTGTTTATTAAGTGCCGAACCAGCGCATGGTGTATAGCGGATATTACCACCAAATACGCGACGAACTTTTTTGTATACTAAAGTATTGGCAATGCTGCGTTTCAATTGTAAAATCAATGGTGCTTTTTTATTATCTTTCTCGTATTCAATGTATTTTGACCCAACAGATAATGCCCAGTTAAAAACAGCCCGTTGTGGTTTCGGCCATTTTTGAGCTGTCAACTGAATGGCATCATATGTTTTTTCAAAGAAACGGGGTACAACACACATTACCGTGGGCTTAACGCGGGGTAACTCCTCAATAATTGCTTTGGGGTTAAGATTATAGACATTAGTACCACCGGAGTACAACAAATAATAGGTCCATGTGCGCTCAAATACATGACTCAGGGGAAGAAAGCACATGGAAACATCATCTTCGTTCAAAGATAAACGTTTATCGTGAATCTTAAACGCATACATAAACTGCTTGTGCTGAAGCATAACACCTTTAGGTTCGCCTGTTGTGCCGGAAGTGTAAATTATAGTTGCCAGATCATCTTCAGTAGCGTTATTTAACTGTTTATTAAATGCTTTGTTAAAGGCACTGTATTCCTCATTAATAATACTATGAAACGGAATAATGCGTTTATCGTTAGTCTTATCGCAGTTAAAAGTTATTATATACCTTAGGCAATTTGTTTTATCAAGGGCTTTTATGGCTATATCAAGCTGTTCATTATCACCAACAAAAAGAACTTCCATTTCTGTTTCATTAATGATGTACTTTAGTTGTTCAAATGTGGCAGTAGGATATAAGGGAACAACTACAGCTCTTACAGATATTATTGCCAGGTCACTGATGGACCATTCGGGTCTGTTCTGGCTATAAATACCAATCTTGCTATCCGTAGTAATTTCTTTTAATAAGAGGAATTTAGAGATGCACTCAGCTTGCTCTTTAAAGGTGTTCCATGAAATGGATTTATACGCTTCATGTTCTTTGTATCTGAAAACTTCGCGTGTGGTATATTTATCTGCACGCAGGCGAAGCATATTAGCGATATGATTAGTATTCATAGTTTAGTAACAAATGTTATAATGGTGAGCGTTTCCATCTTTTATGTGACCATAGCCAATTTTCCGGTTTTGACCTGATGATGTGTTCAAGTTTGTTTTTGTATAATTCAGTTATTTTACCGTCCTTAAGTGTATTGGGGCTATCTGTAATAAGCGATAGTTCTATTTCGTAGTAACCTCTTTTTACACGTTGGATATCAATATAAACAACAGGATAGTTATTGTTTCTGGCATGTTTTTCCGGACCGTTTAAAAAAGCAGTTTGCCTGCCCAGAAAGCTGAACCAATATGCATTTTCTAATTGTTTCCCACCAGCAGGCCCCTGATCTGCAGCCAATAAAAAAACATAGCCCTTGTCTTTGTATTTTTCAAACATGGCCGATGTGTTGTAGATTGAGACCAATTCAGTACCGCACTTCGTCCTGCTTTTTTTTAGAATACTATTGATGTATTTGTTATTTAGAGGCTTATATAAAGCAGCAAAATTATTATTGCATTGTAAACTTCCCGATTGACTTCCCCATTCCCAGTTGGCATAATGAGCTGTTACACCTATAATGCCGGTGTGTTTAGCTAAAAGTGATTCTAATAATTCGGGGTTGGTTATTTTGTGTCGCTTAATTATTGATGATCGCTTCATGGTAAATGATTTGAAGCTTTCCAGTAAATTGTCTGTAAGGTTACGGTAGAATTTTTTTGTTATGATATTTATTTCAGATTGGCTCTTCTCTGGGAATGATTTCTCAAGGTTTTCATGTATAACTTTATGGCGGTACTTAACTACATTAGCCATAATAAAACTTGCAAAATCAGAGAGTAAATAGATTATACGGAATGGTAAAATACTTACTATTAATAAAAAACAAATAAAAATGAAAGTTGTAAATAAATTCATCAACATAGTATAATAAATCCTCATTGTAACCCATACCTATACTATAAAGCATAGGCTAAAGTTGCGTTTGAGGCATAGTTTATCGCTTTAAAACGATTGTTAATAATTAATTCCATCGCTTATGAGCCTGCTTATATTGTCCCGGCGACATTTTAAATTCTTTCTTAAAACTTTTTATAAAGTAGGAGCTACTGTTAAAGCCTACTTTATAAGCTATTTCACTAATCTGATCATTAGAGCTAATTAATTTTTTAGCAGCCTCTTTTAGACGTATTGTTCTGATAAAATCAGTTGTGGATTTACCTGTTAATGCTTTTATTTTTCGATGAAGGTTACTTCTGCTCATGTTTAATTCACTACCAAGTTCTTCAACACTAAAAGTTTCGTCTTCCATATTTAGTTTAACAACTTCCAGAGCTTTGGTAATAAAACTTTCATCAACAGGAGTTGTGGTTATCTCAGAAGGTGATACAATTGAATTACCGGAAAAAACCTCTTTTAATTTTTCCCGGTTTTTTAATAAATTTTCAATATATGCTAACAGTAGGTCAGGGTTGAAAGGTTTTGGCAAATAAGCGTCTGCACCCGTATTAAGTCCTTCAATTCTGTTCTCTATGGATGTTTTTGCCGATAACATGATGACAGGTATATGGCTTGTTTGTAAATCACTTTTTACTTTATTACAAAGTTCGATACCATCCATAACAGGCATCATTACATCTGTTACTATAAGGTCGAAAGAGCGTTTTTGAAGTAAGTCAAAAGCATCTTGTCCATTGTTAGCCTTTGAAACCAGGTAATTATCATTTAGCACAGAGCTTAAGAAATCAGTAATTTCAGTATTGTCATCAACCACCATTAACTTGTTTTTATGATGGCCTGTTGATTGTTGCTCAGTTTTATGTGTTGGTAATACTGGTTTAGCTATACTAATTTCGGTTCTGCTTGTTGTAAAACCGGGTTCAATGGTGCTGTTTTTAATAAGTGGAATAGTAAAAGTAAATGTTGTACCATTGTCTTTTTTCGAGTCCACAGTAATATTTCCACCATGTAGCTTAACCAGTGATTTTGTCAGAGTTAAACCAATTCCGGTTCCCGATATATGTTTATACCTATGGTTAAATTGCTTATATTGTTTAAATACATCTTGTGGGTTTTCTGAATCAATACCGGGACCATCATCACTAACCTTGATAAGTAAATTTTGCTGTTCAATAGTTTGCTCCGATGTAAGGTGGATAGTTAAACGAACCTTACCATTTTCTTTTCCATACTTAAAAGCATTGGATAGTAAATTATAAATGATCTTCTCAATAATATCCTGATCAAACTGTATATCAAGTTGTTTAACATTACTCTCAATAATAAAGTTCATGGAGCGCTCTTCAGCCATATATCTGAACGCCTCACCACAACTTTTTATATACGATACAATGTCACCATTACTTGCGTTTAATTCCATTGAACCGGTTTCGACTTTCCTAAAATCTAAAACCTGGTTAATTAAACGAAGTAATAAGCTTGTGTTTTTGTGTACAATCTTAAACAGGTTCTCTTCTTCATCTTTTAACTTTAGTCGCTTATGCAATGATTCTAAAGGTCCTGTTATTAGTGTTAAAGGTGTACGAAACTCGTGCGAAATATTAGTGAAAAATTGTAGACGCATTTGGTTTAGCTCCTTAATCTTTTCCCGTTCCATTACTTCAAACTCCAGTCTTCGTCTTAAATCTATCCATAAAATAGTGTATCGTATGTAAGCATACATAACGCCACCAATAACAAGGAAATAGGCTAAATAAGCGTACCAACGTTTCCACCATGGTGCAAGAACTGTGATCTTTAGTGTTGTTTCACTATTACTCCATACACCATCATTATTGGCAGCCTTAACTTTAAAAATATATTCACCAGGTTTTAGGTTATTGTATTTTACCAGCCGATTAGGGGAAGCTATACTCCAGTCTTCAGAAGAGTTTTCCAGCATATAGCTGTACGAGTTTTTTTCCGATATAAAATAGTTAATAGCTACATACTCAATTCCAATATTAGTTTGATCGTGGCGGAGTACAATTTCCTGAGTATTGGCTATATCTTTTTTCAGAGGGCTGTTGGGTTCGCCGGCTTTTACAGGCGTATTGTTAATATACAGCTCGGCCAAAAGAACACGTGGTACAGTACTGTTAACTTTAATTACGTTGGGGTCAAAAAGATTAAGCCCTTTAACGCCACCAACCAATAGTTTATTACCTGATGTATACAATAAAGTATTGAAAGTACTACCTAAAAGGCCATCTCTGCTATCATAGTTTTGAAAGCGTCCGGTTTCTGCTTCATATTTGGAAATTCCCCCATGTGTGGCAAGCCACATGGCTCCATCTTTTGTTTGTTTTATATCATATACTTGCTCTTGGGCTAAGCCGTCATTAACAGTTAAATCTGTTGTTTTACCACTTTTAGGGTCAATAATGATAATACCCCCTCCGTTTGAGCCAATCCATATGTTGCCATCACTACTTTCAAATATGCTGATAATTGCATTTTTACCAACGCCACTATCATTAATTTTATCAAACAAGTAGCACGTGTGTTTCTTTTCATTAGTCAACCATACATATATTCCATTGCTGGTACCAATCCAAAGGTTGTTATTTGAGTCAACAAATAGGCTCAGTATGTAATCATTCATAACCTCATGCAGTTCAGGATAAATATCTTTTAATGAGGTAAATGCTTTTGTTTTTGTATCAAATTCAAATAAACCGTTACCGAGTGTTCCAATCCAAAGTTTCCTGCTTTTTTGTTGTGCTATGGACCAAACAGAAATAGAAAGTGATTCGTTATTAATCTCCGATTTAGGACTATAAGCAACTAGTTCATCTGTTTTTTCGTTTAAGTATGCCAGGCCTCCACCATAAGACCCCAGCCATATTTGTTGCTCATCATCTTCAAATATTTTTTTTATAACATTACTCTTAAGGCTCGATGAAAGTTTATTGAAACTCTTAAAGATTTCTTTTTCAGTATTAAAGAGGTTTAAGCCTCCGCCATCGGTACCAACCCATATTCTGTCTTTAGAGTCTTGTAATAAAGCAATGATAGTATTATCGCTTAAACTTTCTGGTTTATAACTTTGGTGTGTGTAATGATGAAAACGGTTACGCTCCATATTAATTATACGTACACCTTTACCAATGGTACCAACCCAATACAAGCCATTACTATCAATATAAATTGAATATACCGCTTTGGTATCAAGTTGGCTAAAGGCGTGATTACTTTCATTATTAGGAATAATGACCTTTTTGATGGGATCAATATTAACAATTCCTCCACCATCAACAGCTGCTAAAATGCTACCATCTTTGTTGAGGGTGAGAGATAATATAATATTTAAGCTAATGTTACTCGATTGTCCTTTAGCAATAAAGCGTTCATATACTTTCATTTCTTTGTCAAAACGGTATAAGCCCATATTATCCGTAGCAATCCAGATGTTTCCATTTCCATCGTCGAGCAAAGCATTAATTTGCATTGTTGGAAATTCAAAATTGATAAAGAAGTGCTCTTTGGGGTTAAACATGCTTAATCCATTACCAAAAGTACCGACCCATAGCTCGCCGTTATAACCTTCTGTTATAGCTGAAATGGTGTTAATATATGTGCCAAGTGAATCTGGCTGAGAAAAGCAGGTAAAGCCATCAATTTGTTCGTGATAGAAATGAAGGCCACCCCCCATAGTACCGACCCACATATGTCCCCGGCTATCCATTAATAAATCGCCAATTTGATTATTAGCCAAAGATGCGGGTTTATCAGCCTCAACCATATAACGTTTAAACTTCTCAGTATCTTTACTAAATTTATTTAGTCCAACAGCAGTTCCAACCCATATATTCCCGTCATTATCCTCTAATAAATTATTAATAAAGTTACTTGAGAGCGTTTCTTCCTGATCTGATATGCTGTAAAACGAAGTAATATCATATCCATTATATCTGTTAAGCCCATAGTAAGTACTAAACCACATGTAGCCCTTACTGTCTTGTAATATGTAGTTTACAGAGTTATTTGTAAGGCCGTTTTCAGTATCCAGGCTATTATGTCCATAATAGGATGGTTGACTAAAAAGACCATTAAAAGAGACAGAAAGTATAAAAATTAATACAGAAAGTATTTTGGGCATAAATACAATATTTGAAGGCATGAAGATAGAAAAAATGATTTATACAGATTGGGAATCATTCAATATTTAAAGCTTACCAATAGTATTTTTATTGTCTTACGATCAGTAGTTATGATGGGATGAATTATTAAAATAAAATACACATTAGTCTTTTTTAACTAAACCAATTGAGTCACTGGTGTGTTAATTGATGTGTTGAAGTACAAAAAGGGCTTTGACTTAAAAAGATTTAAAATAATAAGAAATAGTTTATCAGATTATGAGTAAAGGAGTTCCTGTAGCTAATAGGATCAAGACAGAGTTGCATGAGATATTAGATATTCGTCATTTGACGGAAAGTACATTTGTATTACGTATTGAGCGAAAAGGCCTGGAGTTTGAAGCAGGCCAGCATGTTTGTGTTGGGCCGCCCAATGGTATCCATACACGCGAATACTCTATTTATAGTGGTGTAACAGAAGATTACATTGAGATCTTAGTTAAAGAAGTGGAAAATGGTTTGGTTTCGCCAAGCTTAAGAAAATTACAAAAGGGAGGTTTTGTAGTTGTGGAAGAGCCTGTTGGCTATTTTACTATTAGTAAAAATTATCCTAAAGGACAGAAATATGTATTTATTGCTAGTGGAACAGGAATATCTCCATTTCATAGTTTTGTAAAGAGCCATGAGCAACTCAACTATACTTTATTGCATGGCGTAAAATATAGTTCAGAGGCATATGATTCAGATGTATATGAAAATGAAAAGTATAAATTATGTACTTCACAGGATAAGAAAGGTGACTATAATGGACGTGTTACAGATTATTTGAAAGAGCATAAATTTGGAAAAGAAGTGCAATATTATCTGTGTGGAAATTGTAACATGATACATGATGTGTATGATATACTGGAACAACAAGGTGTAAGTACGGATAATATTCATGCCGAAGTCTATTTTTAGATTCATGTATAAAGATCAATTATATCTCAAATTTTGATTGTTAAAGCTGTAAACTAGTGAAATACCATTTATTAACTTTGGGGTGTCAGATGAACCAATCTGATAGTGAGCGAGTAAAGCGAGTTTTAGAAGGGATGGGAGCCCAATGGACAGATCAGGAAAATGAAGCCAGTATTATTGGTATTCTGGCTTGTTCTGTTCGGCAGAAAGCAATTGATAAAGTTTACTCAAAAATAGCACAATGGAATAAACGAAAGGCATCTCAGAATCTGATAACATTTATCAGTGGTTGTGTATTACCAAAAGATAAGGAGCGCTTTTTAAAGTTATTTGATATTGTGTTTGCCATGCGCGAATTGCCACAATTTCCTCAGATGCTATCACAATATGGTGTCACAACACCTGTATCTTTAGAGCATGACAACCTTAATCCAAAGGAAGAAATTAATTTTTTTTGGAGAGTAAAACCAAAGTATAATAGTAAGTTTGAGGCTTTTATACCAATTCAGAATGGATGTGATAAATTTTGTTCATTTTGTGCTGTTCCATATACTCGTGGGCGGGAGGTTAGTCGCCCGTCTGCTGAAATAATAGAAGAGGTAAAAAGTCTTGTAGATGAAGGGTATAAGTCAATTACCCTTTTAGGACAGAATGTAAATTCATATGGACTTGATAAAAAAGGTGCAGAAATTAATTTTACGGAACTGCTCGGGGAGATTGGCAAAATAGGAGATGCGTCCCACAATAAATTTTGGGTATATTTTACATCGCCACACCCACGTGATATGGGACGCGATGTAATTGAGATAATTGCAAAATATGAATGTTTAGCTAAGCAAATTCATTTGCCAATGCAATCCGGTGACGATAAGGTGCTCATTAAAATGAACCGTAAACATTCGGTAAAAAAATACAGAGAAACAGTGGAAGTGATAAGGGAGTTAATACCACAGGCAACCTTATTTACCGATATAATTGTTGGCTTTTCTGGAGAAACAGAAGAACAGTTTCAAAACACACGTAAAGCCATGAGAGAATTTAACTACAATATGGCTTATATTGCTATGTACTCAAAAAGGCCGGGTGCAGCATCTTATAGCTGGCCCGATGATGTAGATCATCAGGTAAAAAAAGAACGTTTTGCTTTATTAACCGAAGATTTGGCTCAGGTTTCGGCTGCTTATAATCAAAGCCTGTTGGGTAAAGAAGTAAGGGTATTGGTTAAAGATACCGACAGGAAGAAAGGTTACTTAAGTGCACAAACAGAAGGAAAAATTACGGTGAGATTTGCATCAAATGACATACAGTTGATTGGTAATTTTGTTAATGTAAGGATAACTTCTGCAAATCGTTTTTCAGTTGAAGGAGAATTAATTGAAATAAAAGAAGCAAAGCAAGTTGTAGTATAAGCAGGATGAAAAGAAAAATTGGGCTTAAGACATTAGGGTGTCGTTTAAATCAGTTTGAAACCGATGCTCTGGCATCAAAGTTTACTGGTTTAGGGTATGAAGTAGTTGAAGAAAGCAGGGATACAGATGTCTTTATTGTAAATACCTGTACAGTTACCAATCAGAGTGATAAAAAGTCACGCTATGTCATAAATAATGCCTTAAGTACTGGGCATAAAGGGATGTTGGTGATAACTGGCTGTATGGCTAATCATCATAAAGAACAGCTTGAGAAACGTTATCCCAATGCTTATGTTGTAGATAATAATCAGAAAAGTGCTATACCTCAATTGGTTGAAGCACATTATAACAAGGAGATAGTACCGACTAATGAAAACACAGGTGGAGTATTTAATTATGCACCTGCCAATGAAACTTTTCATACGCGTAGTATGATTAAAATACAGGATGGATGCAATAACTTTTGTACCTTTTGTATTATTCCAAAAGTAAGAGGAAAGGCAGTAAGTCGCCCTGTAGAAGATATTTTGAATAACATTAATGATGTTGTGAAGTTTGGATATAAAGAAGTTATTATAACAGGAGTAAATATAAGCAGGTATGAATATAAGCAATTGAAATTTTCGGGTTTATTGAAAAAAATACTGGACTTGCCTTTGGATTTTCGCCTGCGTATTTCTTCTATGGAACCGGATGGCCTTGATGAAGATTTTTTCAATTTATGTTCGCACCCTAAAATGACACCACATCTGCACTTATGTCTGCAAAGCGCATCTGAATCTGTTTTGTTGCAAATGCGCAGGATGTACACCTTTAAAGCATATAAAAAAATAGTAAAAAGGCTTAGAGAGATCAACCCCTTATTTAATATTACAACAGATATAATTGTTGGATTTCCAGGAGAAACAAGTCATGATTTTGCAGATTCAGTTGATGCAATTGATGAGTTAAAATTCGGACATGTTCATACGTTTAAATATTCTAAACGAGAAGATACACGTGCTGCACGTATGTCTGATGTAATAAGTGAGAAAGGTAAGAAGGAGAGAAGTGAACAACTTCGCAAGAAAGCCTTTGCGGTAAAGATCGAATACCAGAAGAGTTTAAAAGGAACCAGGCAGAAGGTTTTGATCGAAAGTTTAACACAAGAAACAGGAAAAGGATATGGAGAGTATTATGTACCTGTAAAAGTAAAAGGAAACAAGCTTTCTAAGAATACTTTTTACGATGTAATTATTGATGACATTATATTAGAAGGTGAAGAACCATATTTAATTGGCACATTGTTGTAGAGAGAACTAATTCTCATTGATAAAGTGTATCGTAATGATATGCTTTTTTTTGTAGTATTATTTAAAAAGATGTGATTGTTGTCATGTTTTTCAAAACAACTAATGGCATATTGTAACATTATTTAAGGCTTTATTTACAAGGTATTGCAACAATAGTACATAAGTGCAACGATAGTTTTATTTAAGTGTTAAAAGTTCCATCATTTACAACAACAGTTCAATAAACTACATGCCGACTATTCTAGATTTGTTAACATGAAATTGACAATAAGCAATAGAAAGAAGGCATCGAATATTAAGCATGAGGCGCGACGGTATTTTTTAATACGTAGTGTACTTGTTGTGCTTTTGATATTGATGTTAACACTACTGCTGCTTCTCACATTTATTTAAATAACATGTTAACTAATTCCAAAATTAAACTCTTTATGCAAAAAAGATTTAACTGGTTTCAAAGAGGACTCATGGGTGCAGTTATGCTACTATTATCAGTAAGTATAGCATTTGCCCAGGATGTTACGATTAGCGGTACTGTAAAAGGTGCTGAAGATGGAATGCCGATCCCGGGTGTTTCTGTAGTCGAAAAAGGTACTACTAATGGTACCATTACCGATATAGACGGTAATTATTCAATTACTGCTCCCAAAGGTGCAGTGGTTACATTTTCTTTTGTGGGTATGAAAGCTCAGGAAATTCCAGTTGGTTCACAAACCACTGTAAATGTTTCCCTGGAGTCTGCCGCTGTTGACGTAGACGAGGTGGTTGTAACTGCTCTTGGTATTAAAAGAGAAGAAAAATCACTTGGTTATGGTGTGTCAAAAGTTGATAGTGAAGAAATACAGGCTGCTGCAGGTAGTGATGTACTTAGTTCTATGCAAGGAAAAGTTGCTGGTTTGGACTTAGGTTCAGCACAAGGTGGTTTAGGTTCATCTAATCGCGTGGTTTTACGTGGAAATAGCTCTATTTCAGGAAATAATCAGCCGCTGTATGTTGTAGACGGTGTACCGGTTAATAACTCAACTGTTGAAGAGGCTTCTGGAGTTTGGGATAGAAAAGACTTTGGTTCCGGATCAATGGATATTAATCCGGATGATATCGAAAGTGTTACTGTACTAAAAGGTCCTAACGCCGCTGCATTATACGGTTCGAGAGCACAAAATGGTGCTATTATCATTACAACTAAATCCGGAGCAAAAGGAAGTGGATTAGGCATTGATGTTTCAAGTTCCAATATGTTTGATGTTGTAACAGAACAATATCTTCCTAAGGTTCAAAACAAGTATGGTCAGGGAATGTATAAAGATAATGTACCAACTTACTCTACAAGTGAAACTGATGATAGTTGGGGCCCAGCTATGACAGGGCAACAATTGCCTTCATGGAGTGGGTTTGAAGATAACTTAACTTATTCACCACAACCAGATAATATTAAAGATTTCTTTAATACAGGATTTAAATCAACTAATACAGTAGCATTAACAAAAGGTGGAGAAAACGGTTCTTCTCGTTTTTCGTATACAAACTTGTATGGAAAAGGTATAATCCCGGGTAATGAGCAACATCGTCATAATTTTAATATTAGAACGCAATATGATTTGTCAGAATGGATAAGCTTAGATGCCAAAGCCAATTATGTAAATCAGGAAATTGAAGGAGGTACCTGGTTAGGAGAAGGAAGTAGTAATGCTGTATATGGTTTGTTTACATTACCACGTAATACTAACCTTAATGAGTTAAAGAATTATAACTACGAGAACAAGCCAAACGATCCATTTATAGGAACACAAATGAATCCTTATTGGACGACTCTTCATGACAACATGATTAATAAAAAAGATCGTTTAATTGGTTTTGTTAAATTGGATTTTGATATTACTAAGAATCTTTCCGGCTTTGTAAGAGCAGGTACTGATTATACCAGCAATTCAATTGAAGAACGTTACAACCTTGGTCATCAGCAGTACCAAAATGGTTTATGGGTAATGAATAATTTCAAGCGCCGCGAAACAAATATTGATGCATTATTAAGTTATAGAAAACGGTTGGGTGATCTTGATTTTGGTGTAAATGTTGGTGGTAACATCATGAAAAACAGAAGTGATGTAACTTACAATCGTGGAGATGATGTAATTTCTAACGGCTACTGGAATGCTCAGAATTATATCAATAAGAATGCAAGCTATAATGTATTTGAAAAGCAGGTTAATTCTGCCTACGCGACTGTAAATCTTGGATATAAGAATTTTATGTATTTGGATGCTTCATTTAGAAATGACTGGAGTTCTACTTTGCCCAAAGAAAATCGTTCATATTTTTACCCTGCAGTATCAGCAAGTTTATTGGTTAATGAACTAGTTGAGATGAATAATGTAAACTTATTAAAAGTTCGTTTGGGTTATGCTGAAGTAGGTAATGATTCTGAACCATATCGTTTAGTAACTACTTATGGAATTAATCCATTGCTAAACCACAATAGAATTCCGCTAATGGATGTTAATGGAACACCTGGTGTACCGGATCTTAAGCCGGAAAGAACAGGATCTATGGAGTTTGGTATTGATTATAGAGGTTTTAACAGTCGTTTATTTGCAGATTTTAACTATTATACTCAATCAACAAAAGATCAGTTGTTTACAACAAAAGTGTCATCTGCTACCGGATATGTTAACAAATATTTGAATGGTGGTGAAGTTGTGAACAGGGGTTTTGAAATGTCTTTAGGAGGTATTCCGGTAAAGACTGGTTCTTTTGAATGGGAAACGACTTTAACTTTAGCAAGAAATATTACAGAAGTAGTAGAGCTTTCAGAAGGAATCGATACCCAGGTATTAGCTGACCTTGGTAATATTGTTGGTGGTGTTCAGATTATTGCTAAAACCGGTAAAAATGGTTATGGTGTAATTATGGGTATGCCTGCTCAGGTTGATGGAAACTACCGGTTAGGTGTTGATGGTTTTCTTCCGGGCAAAGAGAGAGTTGAGTTAGGTAACTTTACACCTGATGCTACTTTTGGATGGTTAAATACATTTTCATATAAGCGTTTTAATTTCCGCGCTTTAATTGATGGAAAAATTGGTGGTGACGTAATGAACGCAACTAAAGGGGCAATGACCAATAAAGGTATTACAGAAAACACGCTTGAGTATCGTGAAACTGGTATTGAAGTAAGTGGTGTTGATGCTAATGGCAACCCTCACACAGTATTAATGAATGCACAAGCCTACTGGGGTGGTTTGGGTAATTATGGTTCACCATGGATTGTTGATGCAACAAATGTTCGTTTACGCGAATTGAGTATGGGATATAACTTCAAGCTTGATCCGGACTTCTTTATTAAGAACTTAAGCATTAATTTTAATGCATATAACTTATTCTTTATCTATCGTGATGAAGCTGCGAAAGATATTGATCCTAATCAGACTTGGGGTACTGGAAATGGTCAAGGGTATAACCTTTATAACGTACCTACAACAACTTCTTATGGTTTTACTGTTAATGTTAAGTTTTAATTAAAGTAAATTTAGATAGATGAAAATATTAAATAAATATATTTTAACGGTTTTTTTAGCATCTGCGATTTTCAGTTGTACTGATAATTTCGAAGAACTAAATACAAACCCAAACTCTCCAACAGCAGATAATCCTGCAACAGAGAGTGTACTTGCGAGTTCAATGCGTAAAGCATTCCACGAAGATCGCTTTGAGTTTTGGAGAGGTGTTGTTCTTCATGCAGAACGTTTTGCCGGTCATGTTGATGGCGGTTACAAAGGTGGCTGGTGGGCCCCGGGTAATTCGTATGATTACAATGAAGGATGGACTGCTGCTGCATGGGATTCCTATAACTCATCTTCATCAATGAATGGTTTTGGTGGAGCTTTATTTGCTAACACCAACCTGTTACTTGAATATTATGAACAAAATCCTGATGCTCCGCATGCAAAAGAATTTGTAGGAATTTGTCACGTACTACGTTCATACCAGTTTCTAAAAATTACAGATCTTTTTGGTGATACGCCTTATACAGAGCATGGTAATATAGATATACCATCGCCTAAGTTTGATGCTCAGAAAGACATCTATGATGCTATTGAGGCTACATTAAAGTTAGCTGTTGAAGAACAATTAACAGAGGAAAAAACAATACCAACAATGTATAAGTTTGATCTTGTTTATAAAGGTAATGTTGCGAATTGGAGAAAATTTGCTAACTCTCTTCGTTTACGTATGGCTTTACGTCGTTCAAATGTTGACGAAGCTGGTGCTAAAACAATTTTAGCAAACATTGTTAAGTACCCTCTTTTAGAGAGTAATGATGAAAATGTAATGGTAAAAAGAACTGAATCTACCGACTATTTGCATAATCAGTACTATGGATTTTTTGCAGCCTGGCAAGGTGCTTTCCCTGAAGGTGGAGCGTCATCTTATCAGTGGGATGGATATTCAATGACATGGGCGCCGGGTCCTGGTGCTTTTATTCCAGCTAGAGAACTTGTTGAAGTAATGAAGGGAAGTCCACTTTATGCTTCGGAAGTAAAAGACGGAGGTTCAGACTCAGAGGATATTAATGCTGTTTCTGGCGTATATGATCCTAGAATAGACAAATTTTTTATGCCTCCTAAAGGTGATGTTGCTAATGCACATAAAGGACGACCTGCCCGTGCAGTTTACTTTGTTGATGATCAGGATACGATTAGAAATATCCAGAATCATAATGTAGAAGGTGAAGTTCATAATTATTCATGGTTACACCCATCAATATGGTATGATGGTGGTACCTGGAGTCCTGTAAGTATGGATTATGCAGAAGTATGTTTAGCTATGGCAGAAGCTGTACAAAGAGGATTGGTAACTTCAGGTAAATCTGATAGTGACTGGCTAAAAGAAGGATTGATTGCAAGTTGTGAGCGATGGGGGGCTGTTAATGGTGCTGATTTTGCAGATAATATTGCAACTAAATATGCAGCAGCAACACCAGAACAAAAAGTTGCTATTATCGCTACAGAAAGATGGGTATCGGCTTATACTGTACCACATCAGGCATATGCAGTTTTACGTCGTACAGGTCATCCAAAATTTTGTTTCCTTGATAAGGATAGAACAATTACTGGAATTTGGAAAGATGCTGATGGTACTATTGATCCAAACAGAACTATTGAGAAATATGCTCAAGGTAGTACAAATTTTGAGTTACCTAAACGTATGAGAGTTCCTGAAAGCGAAGTTGCGATTAATGATAATGTACCTGAAGCAAATAAGGACATGAGAAACAAAGTATGGTGGGGTAAATAATACCTGTTAAACTATCTTATAATAGTCTCTAAAACCAAACTATTATATATAAGTACAATTAGAGAGAGAGGGGTTCTGTTTAGGCAGAATCCCTCTTTTTTATGAATCAACTTCTGTTTAATTTTTGTAATCAATTGTTTTACGTGTTGCTTGTGAATGTGTAATAATAGATAAAAAAGTGTAAAGATGTAAAAAAATGTTAATTAATACTTGCTATTCTTTTTTTATCTATTTAAATTAATTCCGTTGTAACGCATGCGCCAGAATGTGTTGCAATCAGGATTGAAATGATTGATCCTGATTATGATATTATCCGATGTATCATTCATTATTAACCTAAAAATGCACACGTATGAAAAGAAAAGTAAGTTGGTTTAAAAGATGTTTGTTGCTTTTTCCAACACTCATTCTCGGGGTATTTATATATGCCCAGGACTTAAATGTTACTGGTACGGTTACCAGTTCCGAAGATGGACAACCCATACCGGGTGTTTCTGTTGTTCAGAAAGGATCAACAAATGGTACCATCACTAACCTTGATGGGGTTTATAACATTACAGTTCCGCAAGGTGCTGTAATCATTTATTCATTTGTAGGTATGACATCACAAGAGGCTCAGGCAAATTCCTCAACAATTAATATTGCTTTGCAGCCCGATGTGATAGGAATGGATGAAGTTGTAGTTACTGCTTTGGGTATTTCCCGTGATAAAAAAGCATTGGGATATACTGTTAGTGAAGTAAAAAGTGAAGAGATCTCTACTGTTAAGGATGTTAATGTTATGAACTCACTGGCAGGTAAAGTAGCAGGGGTAAACATTACCCAGGGTGCTTTTGGTCCTGGTAGTAGTTCTAAAGTAACTATTCGTGGTAATAACTCATTAACAGGTAGTAATGAGCCTCTTTATGTTGTGGATGGGGTGCCGATTGATAATTCGTCATATGGTTCATCGGGAGATAATGATACAGGAGCATATTCTAAAACAGACTATGGTTCAGGTGTATCAGATATTAACCCGGACGATATTGAATCTATGACAGTATTAAAAGGTCCTAATGCCGCTGCTCTATATGGTTCAAGAGCTGCTAATGGTGTTATTATAATTACAACTAAAAAAGGTACTACCACTAAGGGGTTAGGCGTTACTTTATCATCCAGTGTTACTTTTGATACACCAATGATTCTGCCCGAGTATCAAAATGATTATGGCCAGGGAAAACAGGGCTTTGTTCCCAATAATATTGAAGATCTTAAGCAGGCAGGAGGTTCATGGGGTGCTGCATTAGATGGTTCTAATCAATTGTACTGGACAGGTGAAACAAAGCCATATTCAGCTCAGCCGGATAACGTAAAGGATTTTCTGGAAACAGGAAGTACCATTATTACTTCTTTAGCTATAGATGGTGGTAATGGGGATGCCAATGTGCGTTTCTCTTATACTAATACAAGTGCACAATCCATGTTACCAAATTCTGATTTAATGCGCCATAATTTTAATTTAAGGGGATATGCCAAAATGGCTGATAAATTAACTTTAGATGCTAAAGCAACGTATTTTTATCAGTATGGTAAAAACAGACCAACTTTAGGTACCGAAGGTGTTATGGGTAATGTTTACTCGGTTCCGCGTAACCTTGTAATGTCGGATCTTGAAGCTAATCAGCGCGATCTGGCTACCCAAAAGGCAAACTCATATAACACATTGGGTTCCAATGCTTATTTTGCTTTAAATGAAAACAGGAAAGAAGACTGGAAAAACCGCTTTAATGGTTTTGTAAAATTACAGTATGATTTTAATTCCTGGTTATCTGCTTTTGCACGTGTTGGTTCTGATTTCTCTAATCATAATATTGAAACTGAAGAAGCATACGGACACTGGTATTATCCACAGGGACGATTCAACTACAGACAGTTTAAGGCAACAGAAACGAATGTTGATTTCTTATTTATGGCGAATAAGGATTTAAGTGATCGTTTTAATTTAAGTGCTTCCTTTGGAGGTAACCATATGTACAGAGGTGTTGCTGATATGAGAATTAATGGTGAAGACTTCAGGATTCCTGACGGACCACCGGTTAGTATTGCAGAACAGGTTTTTACCGGATATACGCCACTAAAGAAGAAAATTGTAAATTCGTTATACGGAACAGCTTCTTTATCATTTGATCGTTGGTTATATTTAGATTTGACGGCTAGAAATGACTGGTCTTCTGCCTTACCAAGTAATAATTGGTCATTCTTTTATCCATCTGTAAGTACCTCATTATTATTGCACGAAGTACTTGATATGAGTAGTGGAGTTGTTGATTTTGCAAAAATAAGAATGAGTTGGGCACAAGTAGGTAATGATACAGACCCGTTTAAATTACTGGATATATATTCTATAGACCCTGCGACAGATTCGTATTTAGGTAGAACAACAATGAGTAGAAGTTCGACTAAAAACAATGCCAATTTAAAACCGGAGGCGATTTCATCTGTTGAAGTAGGTGCTGAATTAAGGTTTTTGAGGAATAGAATTTATACCGATTTTACCTTTTATGATATTAAATCAACCGATTTAATATTCCCTGTGCCAGTGGCAGCAGCAACCGGATTTGGTTCTGTTATTGATAATGTTGGAGAAATTCAAAATACTGGTTTTGAAATTCTTATTGGAGCTACCCCGGTGAAAGCAGGAGATTTAACATGGGATGTTTCATTAAACTATTCGCAAAATGAAAATAAATTGAATAGTTTGATTGCTGACACTGAAACATTTGAATTTGGTAAAACAAATAGTGGTAACATATTTGTGCAAGGTTCTGTAGGTGGTGGTTTTGGCGAAATATGGGGTACCGATTATGCACGTACAGATGATGGTACTTTAATCGTAAATGGTGATGGTGTTCCAACAGACAGTGAAGCAGTATTACTGGGTAATTATCAGCCTGATGCATTAGCCGGACTGAATAATACAATTACCTATAAAACCTTATCATTCAGGTTCCTTATTGATGCCCGTATCGGAGGTGATTTTTACTCAGGAACGGATGCTACCCTGGATGCTAATGGTGTATCCGAAAGGTCTTTACAATATCGTGATGGTGGTGTTACTTTAGATGCTGTTGTGCAGGATGGTGTTGATGCCAATGAAAATCCAATATATGTGCCTAATGATAATGCTATTACCGCAGAACAATACTGGGGAGCAGTATCCAGCTTAGGATCGCCGTATGTATATAGTCAGACAAATGTTCGCTTGAGGGAAATGTCCTTAACCTATCGTTTGCCTGTAAGTGTGTTAGATGGTACATTCCTGAAAAGTGCTTCTGTAGGTGTTATTGCCCGTAACTTATTCTTTATATATAAGGAATCACCAAATTTTGATCCCGAGATGAGCTATAGTACCAGCAATTTTTCGCAGGGTATTCTTTACAACCCAATACCTGCGGCAAGAAGCATTGGATTTAATGTAAACCTTAAGTTCTAATTTTTAATGATAATAGTTATGAAAGTATATAAATTGTTAATAATTACCTTCATGCTTAGCTGTTTGGCAGCGTGTACAAGTGAGTTTGAAGATATAAACAAAGATCCTGGGGCTATAACAGGTGAAAATATTGAAGCAAAGTATTTTATTACTAAAGCCCAGGTTAAATTAATAGCACCAGACCGTTATCCATACTGGCGCGCACACCTGATACATGCAGACAGATTCGCAGGTCAGTTCTGTTTCGGATTTAATGGTTCGTGGTGGAGTGATGCGCTTGGATACAGCTATAGTGGCGGGTATACAAATGCCGCTTGGGACTATTTTGAGGGGTACACAGGTACGTTGGTTACTTACCTTCAGATTACAGGAGAAGGTGGTGACAGGGAAAACCCATTGGCACATGCAGTTGGTTTAGTTATGCGTAGCTTATATTTTATGTATTTCACAGATACCTTTGGCGAAATACCATATAGTGAAACAGGTAACCTGGAGGTATTGTTACCTAAATACGATACGCAGAAGGATATTTACCAAGGAATGATTACTGACCTGTCTCTGGCCATGGAAATGATTGGAACGGCAGAAAAAACAGGTGAATTAGAGCAGGATCTGGGTGAGAACGATTTGTTTTTCAATGGTGATTTGCAAAAGTGGAAAGCCCTGGCAAATACATTAAAATTAAGACTTGCATTACGCGCTAACGGAGCTGAAGGCGATAACTTTTCAGTATCAGCTATTACGGAGGCTATGGCAGCAGGCTTTCTTGAAGAATATGATGATAATGCTTTATTGCCTAAAGATGATGTAATTAGTCAATGGAATAGTGCTGCATATGGTGATATTTGGCATAATTTCGGTGGTTATGGATCAAAATGGACTGTTAGTAAGTATGTAATCAATAACTTACAGGATAATGCTGATCCACGGTTGATGAAGTATGCTAAACCAGCAGAAGGCGGAGAAATTACAATACCGCACCCCGAGTCTGATGATGCTACCTTATATGCCAAGCGTCGTGATTTTATATTAGCTAATCTTGATGAGGCAGGAGCTGTTTATACAACCGCATTAAACGAAAATGGAGAAACTGTTATTACAATGGAAACTGACAAATATTACATTGGACAGCCTCCGCGAATGAATGGTGAAATGTATGATTATAATCGCAGAGAACTGTATAGTATGCCAGCCGATTACATTGTACAGTCAAAGAATGAGATGGTTAATATTGCACCTGAAATAGTTGTTTCATCTGCTGATGCGTATTTTATGAGGGCAGAAGCTATTGTAAAAGGATTAGCATCTGGAGATGCCAATTTATTCTATCGTAATGGTATAACCCAGGCCATGTTGTTGTGGGGCGTTGATGAAGCTGATATTACAACCTTTTTAGATACATCACCGGCCGGGACATTATCCGGAACAAATGATCTGGAAATGATTGCTATTCAAAGGTGGCTCGCTAATTATACGGAAGGATTCGAAGCCTGGTCTATTGTACGTGATACTGGATTTCCAGCTGAACTTGCAGCAGGTGTTGATGATGCTGATATATACGGTTTAGGTGATTTAAACGGCATATACCCTCAACGCATGCGCTATGGAACCAATGCTTATACAAGAAACCTTGATAATGTAACAGAAGCTGTTGACAGGCAAGGGCCGGATTTACAGTCAACCAAATTGTGGTGGGCAAAGTAACATAAATAACAAATAAGCAATAGAATAAAAGGCCGGCATAATTGCTGGCCTTTTTTTATTTTACCAAACTGACAATAGTCATAGGTACATGTCAAATACCTTTTGCAATTTTGTTATTTAGAATTATAACAGATAGGGTACATAATTACACACTAAAAGACTACACAATGACAATGATGAAAGCACTTGTAAAATCAAAGGCCGAGAAAGGTATTTGGTTAGAAGAAGTAAAAATTCCTGAGATTGGCCCAAACGATGTATTAATTAAAGTATCCAAGTCGGCTATTTGTGGTACTGACCTTCATATTTATAAGTGGGACGAATGGGCACAAAATACCATTCCTGTAGGTATGACAATAGGGCATGAATATGTTGGGCATGTTGCGAAACTTGGTAGTGAAGTTAAAGAGTTTAAAGAGGGCGACCGCGTAACGGGTGAAGGACATATTGCCTGTGGTCATTGTCGTAATTGTCGTCGCGGGCGTCAGCATATATGTGAAAAAACCATTGGTATAGGTGTAAACATTGATGGCTCATTTGCCGAATATGTAAAAGTGCCCGTAACGAATGTAATGAAGATTAATGCTTCAGTTCCTGATGAAACGCTGGCTATAATGGATCCGTTTGGAAATGCAACACATACTGCTTTATCATTTCCACTTATTGGTGAAGACGTGCTAATAACCGGTTCTGGTTTAATTGGTAGTATGGCAGTTGCTGTTGCTAAATTTGCAGGAGCCCGCTATGTAGTTGCTACCGAAACTAATGAATTCAGAGCAGAATTAGCGCGTAAAATGGGAGCAACACGTGTTGTAAATCCAATTAAAGAGAATCTTCGTGAAGTAATGGATGACCTGGGTATGATTGGTTTCGATATAGGTTTAGAGTGTTCTGGTTCGCCTGTTGCTTTTAACCAACTGGTAGAGCACATGTACAACTCAGGTAAAATCTCAATGTTGGGTATTTTACCATCATCAACACAGGTAGACTGGAACCGTATTATTTTTAAAGGCTTAACACTTAAGGGTATTTATGGCCGTGAGATGTACGAAACATGGTACCACATGGAACAAATGTTAATGTCAGGATTAGATTTATCACCAATAATTACACACCGTTATAGCATTAATGAATTCCAGAAAGGGTTTGACGTGATGGAAGAAGGTAACTGTGGAAAAGTACTTTTAAACTGGGATTAATCAGCAGACTTTATATTATAAGAGGAGGCAGTCGAAAGGCTGCCTTTTTTATTGCCCCAAAGCGTTATTTAACTAGGTTATTAATGCTCTTCACTATTATATCATAATCAGCCTGTAAAATAATATTAGCGGCTCAAAATTTATGATATAAGCTCAACTTTTAATACTATCAGTTCGTAATTTAGTTAATAAAGCTCACTGTAGACATACAAAAGCTCTGAGCTTTATACCTGAAAAAGCGAGCCATGAAGATGAAAAAGTGATTCATGTAGTCAGTTAACCCCATTAATTCTCTACCTAGTTTCCTTATTCTTGATTTTTGGTGTCGCTATTTTAGATTATTACAGTATGCAGGATAAGCTATAGCGTTACAAACAGAAAGAATAGCTCCTTCCTTTTATTTTAATTTCTAACTTTGCCATATGAGTCAATTTATAATAGAAAAGGCAAAGTGCATCTGTTTAATTATAGCGATATTAGTTTGCTTTAGCACTATAGCACAGAAGCATGAGAAAATGACTGAACGTATTGAGGCCCTCGAAGCTTTTACTGATGCTAATAAAAAACGGAACGAAATTTTAGCAATTAGCCAAGCGTTAAAAGATCTGCCACTTTTAGATATATTGGCCATAAGTAGTAACACTAGTCAGCTGAATATAATTAAGTCAGAAGATGAAAAGTTGTACATTATTGCATTTGGCTCATCAACTTATAGTGGCCTGTACCAGTTGGAATGGATCGTTGATTACAGTAACAAGCGATGGCTGTTTAGAGAGGAACTACCCTACAATGAAGTTAAAGGAAAGCCAGAGTTAACCTGCAACATTGCCCACTCAGGAACAGATTTGTATGAATTTACCGTTAAAAATGGGAAACAAACCGTATTGAAAGCTATTGATATAATAAGTAAATGTTTTTTTGAGGATTTACAAACTTTGGAAACAGATGCGGAGAAAGATTCGTTAAATGAGGTTATTCAGAATCGTTTATTGATTTTATGGACGGATGCAGAGCTGTATAAAAATACCTTTCAGCAATTAAAACGAATGAAAACACTGCAATCTGATGATGGTAAAGTAAAGATCTGTACCTATAATATTGAGAAAGCAGATTTCAAGCATCAATTTTATGGTGCTGTAATTGTCAATGAAAATGGAATAAAAGTTAATCTTTTACATGACCATACTGATAAAATCAGGTCACCAGAACGCTCATTATTAACCAATAAGAAGTGGTATGGAGCACTTTATATTGATTTAATTCAAACAGAAAATGGCAATAAAACCTATTATACTCTTATGGGCTATAAGGGACACGATGAGTTTACAAAAACACGGGTGTTAGATGTATTAACTGTGCAAAATGGGCGTATACGATTTGGAAGCCCTTTATTTAAAACAGACCGGATTACACTAAACAGGATGGTTTATAAATATTCAGCCGGAGCAACAATGTTGATGCGCTACGATAAAAAGCTAAAAATGATTGTGCTGGATAATTTAGCCCCGTTAAAACCCATGTTCAGAGGGGTATACCAGTATTATGGACCCGATTTTTCCTACAATGCTTTTAAATTTTCAAAAGGGGTATGGGAGCTAAAAAGAGATATTGACCTGAGAAATCCAAAACAGTAAGATTATCTAAAATCTAATAATCTCGAAGTCTGTAATCTAACATCTATAAGCCTACTATCTACCATCAAATATCAATAAACAATGAAGAACTTTCCATATATAGTTGAGCAATTTGCCGATCTTCGTATTTTACGCTATAACATTCCGGAATTTGATAAGTTACCCCTGAATAAGAAGTTATACATTTATTACTTGGGTGAAGCCAGCCTGTGTGGCCGTGATATAATATGGGACCAGAATTGTGAGCATAACCTGTGGTTACGCAGGTGTTTAGGGGAGCTGTACAGTGTAATAGATCAAAAAGATGATAAGTCACATCGTTTCATCGAATATTATAAGCGCGTACTTTTTGCCAATGGTATGCACCATCATTATAGCACTGATAAGCTAAAGCCATCATTTAACCAGCAAGAACTGAATGTATGGATTTCATTATTACAAAATAAGCAGCTTAACCTTCTGTCTTGTTCAAACCATAAGGAACTAGAGGATAAACTAGCGCGTTTATTATTTGATGATAACTATATGTTCAGACGAGTTTGTCAGGATGAAAACAAAGATTTACTTACTTCATCGGCTAACAATTTTTATCAAGGCGTTTCACAGGAAGAAGCAGAGCGCTTTTACCTTGAAAGAATTGATAAAACTGATAAAATGCCGGTCTCATATGGTTTAAACTCACGTTTAATAAAAGTAGGTGGTGAAGTCAAAGAGGAAATATGGAAAACATGTGGCAAGTATGGTAAAGCCATTACCCAAATAATCTATTGGCTAAATAAGGCAGCCGGAGTTGCCGAAAATGTGCAGCAAAAGAAAGTTATTAAACTGTTGTGTGAATTCTACCGTACTGGAGATCTAAAGCTATTTGACCAATACAGTATTGAATGGCTAAAAGAACAAAAAGGAGAAATAGATTTTATAAATGGTTTTATAGAAGTGTATGGTGATCCGCTTGGCTATAAAGCAACGTGGGAAAGTCTAGTTAATATTATTGATAAAGAAGAAACTATTAAAGCTGCTGTTATTAGTGAAAATGCACAGTGGTTTGAGAACCACTCACCAGTAGGTGATAAACATCGCAAAGAAAAGGTATCAGGTGTAAGCATGAAGGTTATCAACGCTATTATGTTAGGAGGTGATTGTTATCCGGCATCACCTTTAGGTATTAATTTGCCTAATGCCGAATGGATTCGCGAAGTACATGGTTCCAAATCTGTATCCTTACAAAATATCAGCCAGGCCTACGAAATGGCATCTTTAACTTCTGGTATTATAGAGGAGTTTGCTTATTCAGGAGAAGAAGTAGCTTTATATAAAAAATATGGAGCTGTTGCAGATCATTTACATACCCACTTGCACGAATGTGTGGGGCATGGATCTGGTAAACTGGAAGATGGTGTACGATCCGATGATTTAAAAGCTTATGGTTCGGTTATTGAAGAAGCACGTGCCGACTTGTTTGGCCTATATTTTATTGCTGATGAAAAAATGCTGGAGCTAGGCTTAATCCCATCTATGGATGTAGCTAAGGCACAATATAGTGCTTATATACGTAATGGTTTAATGGTGCAACTGGCACGTATTACCGAAGGGAATAATATAGAGCAGGCGCATATGCGCAACAGGCAACTGATATGTAAATGGGTGTTACAACGAGGTGCTAAGGATAAGGTTATTGTACAAAGGAAAAAAGAAGGTAAGAGCTACTTTGTTGTAGAGGATCACCAAAAGTTAAGGGCCTTATTTGGTGAATTACTTAAAGAAATACAACGGATTAAATCACAAGGGGATTATAAAGCAGCACGATTATTGGTTGAAAATTATGGTGTTAAGGTTGATAATGCTATTCATCTGGAGGTGCTTGAGCGCTATGCGGGTTTAGGTATTGCACCTTACTCCGGTTTTATAAACCCTAAGCTAACACCGCTTAAAGATGCTGATGGTACTATCCTCAATATTGAGGTCAGTTATGATGAAGGCTACCTTGAGCAAATGATGCGGTATAATACAACATATGGGTATTTGTCTGAATAGGAATTGTTTGGAAAGGGGGTGCGGCTTGAAAAACGAAAAACACTTTTCACTAGGCACTAATAAAGAAAAACAGTAAGTTTGCAGGGTTATTTCAGGAAGGGAATTGGGTTTAAAGCCAAGCTGTTCCCGCAGCCGTATTCTGTATCTGAATTTATTCAGAAGCTTTATTTCATAGTCCACTGTTAGTTTACCTGATGGGAAGGAGAAATAGGGGTAAGAGAGCCGGAAAACCTGCCTGGTAACAACTGATACAGTCATAAATCTTTCGGGAGATAAAGAAATGATCAAAGTAATAATTCCACTATTAATTGCTGTAACTGTGCTGGCAGGTTGCCAAAGAAAGAAAACAGCGCAAGTAAGCTATATGCATATTAAACCGGATAGCAGCTATATGCCTCAGCATGCTAAAGGTTTTGTTATTAATTATTATGGTGGGTATAAACAGGTAGTACTAAATGATCCGTGGGGAGATACCACAAAGCATCAAACATTTGCACTGCTTGAAAATATGGTGGCTAAAGAAGATGCCAAAACCCACAATGATTATATCATAAATTACCCGGCTACACGCTGGATCGCTCTTTCATCAACAATGGTTAATTATGCCGATAAACTGGACATGAAGCACACCATATGTGGCGTGACAGAGCCAGAGTATATTGCTGATGATTTTATTCAGGAACAGATTAAGACAGGAGCAGTCAGGAATTTAGGTATGGCTGTTGCTCCTGATGCAGAGCTTGTAATTGACCTGCAGCCCGATTTTATGATGGTGTCACCCTTTAAAGACAATCATTTTACTACAATAATTAATGCAGGAATACCGGTATTGACCAATGCCGATTATCTTGAACATACGCCTTTGGGACGGGCAGAATGGTTAGTACTGGTAGGTGAGTTGCTAGGCAAAGGAGAAGAAGCAAAGCAAATGTTTAAAAATATTGAGCGGGAATATTTTCAGGTTAAGGCAAAAGCACAAAAGGCAGTTGATAAGCCAACTGTTTTTACAGGGCATATATACCAGGGCATATGGTATACACCGGCAGGCGAAAGTTATATGGCCAACTTTTTTGACGATGCCGGATGTAACTATATTTATAAAGGCACTAAAGGAACGGGTTCCCTGTCTCTCGACTATGAAATAATTATAGATAAAGCTATAGAAACCGATTATTGGGTTTTAATAATCAATTACCCAACAGAAATAAATTATTCGGAGATTAAAAAGATAGATCCCCGTTATGAGGATTTTGGTGCCTACAAAAATCGCAATATCATTGTTACAAATGCCTCTAACTCTTTGTACTTCGAAAAGGGTTTGTTACAACCGCATTTAGTATTGAGCGACCTGGTTTATGCTTTTCATCCTGATTTAATGCCTGCTTACAAGCCAACTTATTTTAACCATTTAAAAGCAGAGTAAGCATGGAGCAGCATCGTGTTAAATGGATATTGGGTTTTACGTTGTTGCTGGGATTGATAATAGTGCTGTTTGTGCTTAACATCAGTTTTGGTTCGGTATCCATATCGTTAAGCGATATAGTTAAAGTACTAACAGGCGAAATACCATCAAAACTATCCAATACCTCTATTATTTATAAAGGACGATTACCGCAAACCATCACTGCCGTATTAGCAGGCTCAGGTTTGGCAGTGGGAGGTTTACAAATGCAAACTTTATTTCGCAATCCATTGGCAGGCCCTTCAATATTGGGTATAAGCAGTGGAGCAGGACTAGGCGTTGCACTTGTTATATTATTTGCCGGTAATGTGCTTGGAGTTACGGTTAGCGGGTATGGTTTTATTGGACATATGACAGTAGTTGGAGCTGCCTTTCTCGGGGCATTTCTGATTCTGATGCTAATCGTGTTTTTTGCACAGGCTTTGCGAGATAATACCATTTTATTGATTATTGGAATAATGGTCGGCTATGCCACATCAGCTATTATTGGTGTTATGAAGTTCTATAGCTCTAAAGATGATATTCAGGCATACGTTATCTGGGGAATGGGCAGTTTTTCAAATGTACAATGGGAACACCTTATGGTATTAGTTCCTATTGTGATTTTAGGATTGATGCTGAGTCTTTTATTAATTAAACCCCTTAATGTACTTGTATTGGGAGAAAACTATGCCGAAAACCTGGGTATTAACATTAAACGTACACGTCTTTTAATATTATGTTGTACCGGACTATTGACGGCTGCTATCACTGCATTTTGTGGGCCAATTGCATTTTTGGGATTGGCAGTACCACATTTAACCAAAGGCTTGTTTCGTACATCAGATCAGAAAATATTAATGCCGGCAGTTATACTTGCAGGATCTGTACTGGCCCTGTTTTGTAATTTAATTGCACGTTTGCCTGGTTTTGATGGTGCATTGCCTATTAATGTAGTAACAGGCCTGATTGGCGCACCTATTGTTATATCTGTTATTATTAAAAGGTTTAAGATAAGCGGAGTAAATGGCTAACAAAACAATACTTTTACAATCAAAAGATCTGGCAGTTGGCTATTCACAAGGAAAAGCTGGCAAAGTGGTTTTACATCGTAATATTAATGTACAATTACAACAAGGTGAATTTGCTTGTATACTGGGGCCCAATGGAGCCGGAAAATCCACCCTTATTAAAACTCTGAGTGGGTTTGTTCCCCGCATTGAAGGAGAAGTGTTAGTCAGTGGTAAACAACTGCATTTATATAAGCGTAGCGAACTGTCTAAATGCATTAGTGTTGTACTAACTGAAAAACTACAGGTAAGTAATATGACTGTTTTTGATTTAGTAGCACTTGGGCGAACACCTTATACAGATTTTTTTGGTGCTCTAAGCAAAAAAGATAAAGTATTGGTAATGGAAGCCATTAATGATGTGGGGTTAAAAAGTTTTGCCAACAGGCAGTTGACATGTATGAGTGATGGAGAGCGTCAAAAGGCGATGATTGCCAAAGCCCTTGTACAGGATACACCACTTATTATATTGGATGAGCCAACCGCATTTCTCGACCTACCAAGTAAGATAGAAATAGTACAGTTACTAAAGAAACTGGCAAAAGAAAAGCATAAAGGTATATTACTTTCGACCCATGATTTGGATTTAGCTTTACAGCTCGCTGATAAAATATGGCTATTGGCACAGGGGCTTGAGCTTGAAGCAGGTATACCCGAAGACCTTGTTTTAGCTAACGGCTTTCGTCGTTTTTTTGAAAGAGAAGGTATCCTGTTTGATAATAATAGTGGCTCATTTAAAGTTGAGCGCGAGCAGCTTAAAACCATACGTGTAGTTGGTAAAGGTGTGGAATATAAATGGCTGAGCCATGCACTTAACCGCACAGGATATGAAACAACTGACCAAGCAGGGGATTATCCGCAAATAAATATTGATACGGATTCAAATAAAGCTTATAAATTGCAGCAAACCGATGGTAGTAAACATGAACTACGCACCATTGAAGATCTTTTGGAGCAAATAAAAAAGCACTAGCATTAATTACTTTTCCTCTGTAAAGAAGAGTTAAAAAGAAAGAAGATCACACAATACTCCCTGTCTTTTGTCTTCCTTCCATTGTAATTATACCAATTCTATTTTGAAGTGAGTCTTTAATTGTTTTGAGCATCTTTAGTTTAGGCAAGGCAAAAAGCAGAGACATGACCTGGGTTATTGCAATATTTTTTATATGTAGCAAAAGCTAAAAAGAGCGAAAGTGTAAGGTGCATTTTAATGTAGTATTTGGTATTATACCTATTCATGTTTAAAAACTCAATTGTATTGAAATAATGGCTGGTTCCCGATTTGCACGATAGAATTTAACATTAATAATAAATACAAACAAACGTTGAACATCTTTAGCGAAATCTGAACCCACGTCTTACGCAAGTTGATTTGTTGCATCTTATTTTTGGTGTTTATCCAATACATATTACACATGTACAACAAATTATTACACCTGTTTTTTTGTACAGCTATTCTGTTGGGTACAGCAGGCTGCCAAAAAAACAAACAGCCCAATGTCGTTATCATCTTTACCGATGATCAGGGCTATGCCGACTTAGGCTGTTACGGCGCTAACGATTTTGAAACACCACACCTTGACCGTTTGGCTGAGAATGGCGTTCGTTTTACCAACTTTCATGTTAGTACAGCTGTTTGTAGTGCTTCACGTGCATCGCTGTTAACAGGGTGTTATAACGAACGGCTGAGCGTAAGAGGTGCCTATATGCCGTGGGATTCTCTGAAAGGTCTGAACCCCGAAGAGGTAACTATTGCAGATATGCTGAAAACAAAAGGCTATAAAACAGGCATGGTCGGTAAGTGGCATCTGGGACATAATAAAGCCTTTTTACCTTTGCAACAAGGATTTGATGAGTATTATGGTATTCCGTACTCCAATGATATGTGGCCGGTTGATTATGATGGGGTTAATGTTCATGACAAAGACAGTGTATCTAAGCCTTGGAAGTTAAAGTACCCGGTTTTACCAGTATTAGAAGGCAATAGTAAAATAGCTGAAATCAATACCCTTGAAGACCAGGCGCAAATTACTACACTGTATACAGAGAAAGCAGTAGAATTTATTCAACGTAATAAAGCCGAACCCTTCTTTTTATATTTAGCACACTCCATGCCTCATGTACCTGTTGCAGCATCTGATAAATTCAGCGGCAAAAGTGAGCAAGGCCTGTATGGTGATGTAATCATGGAAATTGATTGGTCGGTAGGTGAGGTGATGAAAGCACTACAGGTAGCCGGAATAGAAGATAATACACTTGTAATTTTTACCAGTGATAATGGCCCGTGGATGTGTTTTGGTAACCATGCCGGTTCAGCATATCCCCTGCGTGAAGGAAAAGGCTCAATGTGGGAAGGAGGACACCGTGTACCATGTATTATGCACTGGCCGCAACAAATTACCAATGGACGGGTGAGTGATAAAATGGCTTCAACAATTGATTTATTACCTACCATTGCTCATATAACAGGATCACACTTACCCACGGCTAAAATTGATGGTGTTAATATTTTACCCATATTACAAGGAAAGGAAGAAACACCCCGTGATGAATTCTGGTGTTACTATGGCGGAGAGTTACATGCCGTGAAAAAAGGCGACTGGAAATTATACTTTCCCCACGAGTACAGATCGTACCGTCAGTATCCGGCTGGTAACGATGGTTACCCGGGATGGACAAAACAAATGTCTTGTGGATTGGAGCTTTACAACCTCAAAGACGATATAGGTGAAACAACAAATGTTATCGACCAATATCCTGAAATAGTAAAACAGCTTAATACTATTGCCGATCAAGCAAGATTGGAATTAGGCGACCGTCTGCAAAAAGTGGAGGGAAAGGAAGTACGTCCGCTTGGTCATATTTAAATATTCAAATAACCTTGTATAACCAATAGTTTATAATCTCTGTGATAATTTTGCACTATGAAAACCACATTAAGATATTTTGCTTTTATAGCTTTTGCAATTGGTCTCTACAGTTGCTCACCGGCCAAACAAAAGCAACCTAATATAATCTTTATCATATCAGATGACCATGCTGAAAAAGCAATTAGCTGTTATGGTTCAGGATTAAATCATACACCTAATATTGATCGGCTGGCCAATGAAGGGGTGCGCTTTACCAAAGCCTCAGTAACCAACTCTATATGTGCACCATCAAGGGCCGTAATACTTAGTGGAAAGCACAGTCATAAAAACGGCTTAATTAATAACGAAGTCACCTTTGACGGATCGCAAAATACCTTTCCCAAATTACTGAAACAGGCAGGTTATCAAACTGCAGTAATTGGCAAATGGCACTTAAAGAGTGAACCAATTGGGTTTAATCATTGGATGGTATTACCGGGGCAGGGTGAATACTATAATCCTGATTTTCGTACACCAGAAGGAATAATCCGTATACCGGGCTATGTGACAGATATAATAACAGATCACTCATTACAGTGGCTTTCAGGTGTGGATAAAGGCCAGCCCTTTTGCCTGATGATGCAACATAAAGCACCACACCGTAACTGGATGCCCGCACCTGAATATCTCAATCATTTTGATAAGGCTGAGATACCTGTTCCTGATAATTTTTTTGACAATTACTCAAGCCGTGGACATGCAGCACGTGAGCAGGAAATGGAAATTAATACCATCATGTTTCCCGGTTATGACTTGAAAATGACGCAGGCAAGTCATGATAAAATTGTGCGTGATGGCTGGGGCGATTGGTACGACCGTATGAGTGATGATCAAAAAAAGGTGTGGCATGATGCTTATCGCGAAAAAAATGAAGCCTTTCATAAAGCCAATCCACAAGGGAAAGAGCTGGCACTATGGAAGCATCGCCGTTATATGGAAGATTACCTATCGACCATTGAGTCAGTAGACAAGAGTGTAGGACAATTATTAGATTACCTGGATGATAATGGCTTGGCTGATAATACCATTGTAGTGTACACTTCTGATCAGGGTTTTTACCTAGGTGAACATGGCTGGTTTGATAAGCGCTTTATGTATGAAGAATCGCTTAGCACACCAATGCTTATTCGCTACCCCAAAGGCATTAAAAAGGGATGGGTATCAGATAAGCTGGTGCAAAATCTTGATATTGCACAAACATTTTTGGATTATGCGGGTGTTGAGGCTCCGGATGATATGCAGGGTTTATCAATGCGTCCTTTATTGGAGCAAACAGCTGGTGAGTGGCGCGATGCTGTTTACTATCATTATTTTGAATATCCCGGAATACATGCCGTAAAACGTCATTATGGTGTTGCTACCGACCGTTATAAGCTTATTCACTTTTATTTTGATAACAATGAGTGGGAACTGTACGATTTGGAAAATGACCCACAGGAGATGAACAACCTGTACGGGCAGCAGGGCTATGAAGAGCTGACACAAAAATTAAAAACACGCTTAAAGGCATTACGCAAACAGTACGATGTACCATCTATAGAGCAAGAGATGGCCGAAAAATGCATACAAACTGACCATAATGGGATAGGAGCAGCCGTACAATTAAAAGTTTTGCCTGATAAACCATACAATACACCGCCACAGGCTTTGTGCGATGGTGTTACTAAAAACTTTACACCCTTATGGGCTTCTGATTATTCTGCTTTTCTGGGATTTAATGGTACTGATATGGAAGTAAACATTGACTTGGGAAAAATGATAGCTGTTTCAGAGGTAAAAGCCCGTTTTCTTGATAAGCAGGGAGCATGGGTATATGCACCAGGGCAAATAGAGATGGCTGTATCTAAAGACGGGCTTAGCTATACAGCCGTCGAAGTAAATATTAGAACGTCAGAAGAAGTACTTAATAACGTTAAGGTGGTTGAATTGGGTAGTAAGGATAACAGCATCGAAGCACGGTATATAAAGTTTAAAGCCCTTAATTATGGAGTAATTCCAAAAGGTAAACCGGGAGCAGGGCACCCTTCATGGCTTTTTTGTGATGAAATAATTGTAAGGTAATAAATATCTTATACCAATTTTGTAACAAAATGTCACTTACTTTCACTCCGTTCAGATTACTCGCTCGTTGTATGTTGGGCATTAACCATTGTATACTTTGAAATTATTTGTTGCATTTTAAAGTGCAGTTGGTATTAAATAAATTAAAAAAAAGGGTTGCCGTAATGGTAACCCTTTTTTTAATATGTTTATGTTGGAGTAGGTAAGTTGCTATTAAAAGTGTACCTGTATTTATTGGTTAAAATTTAATGTGGTATTATTAGAAATAATCTAATAAGCTTATTTTAAGCAAATAAGGTTTATCCTGTATTTAATCCGGTGGAGAATAAAAAAAGTCCGGCTGTTAACCGGACTTTGTATTTTATACCAATTTAAACAGGCAATTACCTCATGTCAATAACATCAACATCAGGATTTTTAGCTTTATCAAAAACAAAAGTATTATCGCTTATATCCTTGTTTGTTTTCATGCTTTTAACAACAACTGTATAGTTGTTACCATCTTTGCCAACCTGGCGAATAGAGTAGATTTGTAAATTATCTTTTAAGATCAGTAATTTAATTCTTGAAAAGGGCTTGTCACGGTTTGTTGGGTACAAATCGATTTCATAACAGGCCTTTCCGTTGGCAGTACCATCCGTTACATAATTAAATGTATACCCTTCTTCATATATGGTAAATATAGTTGCTGGATTTAATGTTTCTTCATCATCAAGGTCAGGAACAGTAATATTTACCTCTTCTGCATCAAGCATATGTGTATACATTACTTCACCATCAAAATAAGTATCCACATCCATTAAATTAACTTTATACTTATTGCCTTTAAGAATGATGTTACCATTGTAAACTTCGGAAATATTCTCCTGAAGGTTCTCTAAAGCAAAAGAAAAATCGGCAACAATAGATGTATAACTTTTTGTTTTAGCAGAAACCTTATCTAGGATTTCTTTGGCTTTTTCGTGAGACTGTGCTGGTAATAAAAGACCGGATAAAAGCAGTAAAACTGTAAGTGTGTATTTCATTTTAATCATTTTTCAATCGTTAAGTATAAAGACAGGCTTGTCTGTTCAATAATTATTCCAAAATGTGTAAAATTAATTAAATTGACTTAAAACACGTTCCAGTTCCAGTTCATCAGGCACTAAAACCTGGCGTGCTTTACTTCCCTCAAAAGGACCAACAATACCTGCCGCTTCCAGTTGGTCAATAATGCGTCCGGCACGATTATATCCTATTGAGAAACGGCGCTGAACCAATGATGTTGATCCCGATTGATTAGCAACAACCACTTTTGCAGCCTCTTCAAACATAGGATCCCGCTTTGAAAGGTCAACTTCACCAGCTACAGGTTCTGAACTCTCTGCACCGTGGTATTCGGGTAAAAGAAAAGCAGAAGTGTAACCGCGTTGTTCACCAATAAAATCGTTTATACGCTCTACCTCAGGTGTATCAACAAAGGCACATTGCACACGCACCAAATCGCTCCCTTGCGATATTAACATATCACCACGGCCTATAAGCTGGTTGGCTCCCGGTGAATCAAGAATAGTACGGGAATCAATCATTGAAGCAACCTTAAACGCTACACGGGTTGGGAAGTTAGCTTTAATAACACCTGTAATAATATTGGTTGAGGGGCGCTGGGTAGCTACAATCATATGTATACCTACGGCACGTGCTAACTGTGCAATTCTGGCTATTGGCAATTCAACTTCTTTACCCGCTGTCATAATCAGATCGGCAAACTCGTCAATTATCACAACTATGTAGGGTAAAAAGCGGTGTCCCTTTTCCGGGTTTAGTTTGCGCTTAACAAATTTATGGTTGTACTCTTTAATATTACGAGCATGAGCTGTTTTAAGTAGTTCATACCGGTTATCCATTTCAATAGCCAAAGAGTTAAGTGTGTTAACTACCTTCTGTACATCCGTAATAATCGGATCTTCTTCATCCGGCATTTTGGATAAGAAATGTTTCTCAATTTTTGAATAGATATTAAGCTCTACCTTCTTTGGATCAACCATTACAAATTTTAATTGTGAAGGATGTTTCTTATAAAGAAGAGAGGATATAATGGCATTCAGTCCAACTGATTTACCCTGTCCTGTAGCACCGGCAACCAGCATATGCGGGGCTTTAGCCAAGTCAATAATAAAGGTTTCGTTGGAAATGGTTTTACCTAAAGCTATTGGTAGCTCGTACTTTGAATTCTGGAATTTCTTTGTATTAATAATTGAGCGCATGGATACGACTTCTGGCTCAGAGTTTGGTACTTCAATACCAATAGTGCCACGACCCGGAATTGGTGCTATAATACGAATACCCAATGCAGCCAACGAAAGTGCGATATCATCCTCCAGATTTTTAATCTTAGAAATGCGTACACCCGGCGCTGGTACTATCTCGTATAATGTTACCGTTGGGCCAACCGTTGCTTTAATATTTTTTATCTGAATTTTGTAATCTTCAAGTGTTTTAACAATGCGGTTTTTATTCGTTTCCAGTTCATCCATGGACACCTCCGTATTGTTGGCGTTATGATCATCCAGCAGGTCAATTGCCGGTAGTTGGTACGATGATAAATCAAGTGTAGGATCGTAGTCTCCCAAAGGTTCATTATCTATGGTATCCAGCACCTCTTCGTCTTCATGTTTTTCAATAGTTAGATCAAGACTAATATCATCATCAATATTAGCGCTGGCATCTACTGTTGGTTCAAACTCCAGTGTTGATCCTTTTTCAGCTTCTCTAACCTCCTCATTAAAAGGAGTTGCTGTTTCCGGTACTTCTTCGTCATCCGATTTGATATCAATTTCGCGATCCAATGCCATTACCTCATCCGAAGTAGAAATATCATCTAGAGCAAGTGTACTTAAAGGTACAGGATTTTCGTTGGCCGGTTCTTCTTTTTCATCTTCGGTGTTTTTAGCACTTGCCTTTTTATGCAAAGGTTTATTGATAGCTCGGTAAAAAGCTTCGAAAGTAACAGATAGGTAAGTGATTAAACTAACGAGTAAAAGGATAATTGTACCTACTGCCCCAATTGAAGATTGAAGCCATTTACTCATAAAATAACCATGTGTGCCACCTAATAACAGGTATTGATCATTGACAGAGCTAATAAATAAAAAACCTAAAGTAACAGAAAGCCACACTGATATAACAAAGCAATGTATTACTGTTTTTCTTAATGGCAGAATACGGGCACCCAATAGCCTGAAACCGGTAACAAATAATACAACAATTAAAGTAAAAGCAGATATACCAATACCCTGATTAATGAATGAGTCGGCAAGGTAAGCACCATATTTTCCTGTCCAGTTTTCTACGGTTATGTCCGAATTTTTAAAAAGCTCCCAAAGGTTAATATCGAACTTACTTTGGTCGGCAAACCCGGTAAACAGAAAAGAACAGAATGCCAGTAAAGTGAAAAATGCTATTCCAATGGTAATAATACCTGAAATAAAGCGTACTTTAAAATCCTTTAAATTATCCTTCCATTGATCAAGTTTAGTTGAAAATGAGATTTTACGGGATTTAGGTTTATTTTTTTTCTTAGCCATAAGCTTTCTTAGTTGTCAATAAAGTGTTATAACGACAAAAATAATAAAACCACTACCAATAAAAATTGGAAAATCTTAAAAACTTTAAATGAAATCAGAACTTGTTAATAGCTATTTGATTAAAGCACTAACTAATTCGCTTATTTCGTCGTGGGCGCTTGGTGAATACTTATCAGGAATTAAAAAGACCTTGTCATTTATCTTTTTATACTCAATCTTTTGTGCTTCAAAGTTGATGGTAAGCCCTTTAAAGGAAAGACTGAATGCCATTAACATGCCGGGTATATCATCAAAAGGACTGTTTTCTTCAGGGCGTTTAAAATCAATATCTGTCGAATAGTAAACGGTTATATCTTCTAAATCAGGATTATTAAAATGTACGATTGCTTTTTTGCATTCTAAGCCTGCTATTACCTTAGACTCTTTATTCCGGAATTCAAGTTTGCTATCTTCGGTATTCTGAAATAAAAATAAAAATTCCTCCTTACCATGTTTATGAAACATATGCTTATCAAATATGCGGAATAAAGTAGCCGTACTATCACCATCGGCACACGAAATATATTCAAGGTTATACAGGCTTAAATTACCCTGAATACTTAGTTTATAATCGCCTTTCTTATAAGTAGTAATCATGGTTGTGGGTAAAAATGAAGCAAAACTTTTAGCTTGTACTTCTTCGGAGTAATCCAGCTTATATGTTATTATACCTTGACTTGTGTCTGTCGTATTAGCATTACGACAGGCAAATAATAAAGGAATTAAACCCAATAACACGAGTTTGTGCATAGTAACTTTGTTTGTAAGTGCTGCATAAGACAACATGCCAAAAGTAACAATTATATAATGGAGACCAGATGCTATTGGTAATTTAAAAACGAAGGTTAATCAAAAAAGAACTGATCCAGAAGGCATATAAAAAAGCACTTATTATTGATGTACTTTTTGTACCTGCTTTTAAATTGAAAGTATACAGAAATCCCTATAAAACAGGTTGTACAACATGAATGACAATAATCATAAATTAAATCGCTAAAAGTTTGTTATATCGCAAAACAAAGACCTGTAATTTATTTACCAAATAACTAAAAACCTAAAAGACTATGGGCAAATTAGCAGTTATTGCACTTGGAGGAAATGCTCTTTTGAGAGATAACCAGACCGGCACAATAGAGGAACAAGAGCAAAACACTACCGATACATTGGAGAACATCGTATTTTTATTAGAACAAGGATATGATATCGTATTATCGCATGGTAATGGTCCCCAGGTAGGTAGCATAGTGATGCGTAACGATGCCGGTGAGCAAATGTATAACATACCTCAAATGCCATTAGATGTTTGTGTGGCAGACTCACAGGGAGGTATTGGGTATATGATAGAACGCTCGTTGAAAAATGTAATGCGTAAGCACAATATAAAACGTAGTGTTTTAACTTTAATGACGACTGTTGAAGTGGATCCTGATGATCAGGCATTTAAGAATCCAACCAAACGCATTGGTAAAATTGTTAGTAAAGAGGAAGCAGATAAGCTGGCAAGGGAAAAAGGGTGGATATTTAAAGAAGAAAAGAAATCAACGACGGGATACAGGCGAGTTGTTCCATCGCCGCAGCCTAAGGAAGTAGGTAATTGGGAAGTGATTGAAAAAAATGCCAGGCAAGGAACAATTGTTATTGCTGTTGGCGGTGGTGGCGTACCAGTTTATACTGACGAAAAAGGCGATATCAGACCCATTGAAGCTGTTATTGATAAAGATTTAGCCAATTCACTATTAGCCCGTCAGATTAAAGCAGATCGTTTCTATATTTTAACTGATGTACCATTTGTTTATGCTAACTTTGGTCAGCCAAATCAAAACGTGTTGGAATTTTTAAACATTGAAGATACTAGGAAATATTTGGATGAAGGCACATTTGGAGAAGGAAGTATGGCGCCCAAAGTGAATGCTGCACTTCAGTTTGTTGAGGGAGGGGGCGAAATGAGTGTTATTACTGAAGCTACCAAGCTGGTTGATAAGGCTTACGGAACCAAGATAACAGCAGAGTATGACGAGGCTGATTTAAAAAAATACAATAAGTAATTGTTATTTAATTAACAGGATAGGGAAATTATAAGCTAAGAGCCAACAGCAATGGCTTTTTATGAAATCAAATAATAAATCAATAAATAAAAAGAAGAATTATGGCATTCAATCTTAAAAATCGGAACTTCCTTAAATTGTTGGATTTCAATCAGGAAGAATTAAAGTTTATACTAAAGTTGGCGCAGGACTTAAAAGCTGCAAAATATGCAGGCTTTGAGCAACCACGTATGACAGGTAAAAACATTGCTCTGATTTTTGAAAAGTCATCTACACGTACTAGGTGTGCTTTTGAAGTAGCGGCGAAGGATCAGGGTGCTCACGTTACTTACCTTGGGCCTTCAGGTTCACAGATTGGAAATAAAGAGTCGATGAAAGATACAGCTCGTGTACTTGGGCGTATGTACGATGGTATTGAGTACCGTGGGTACGGACAAGCTATTGTTGAAGAACTGGCTGAATATGCAGGTGTACCAGTCTGGAATGGTTTAACAGATGAATTTCACCCAACACAAATTCTAGCTGACTTCCTGACAATGATGGAGCATAGCAATGTGCCATTAAACCAGGTATCATATGCTTATCTTGGTGATGCACGTAATAATATGGCCAACTCATTAATGGTAGGTGGTGCTGTTATGGGAATGGATGTTCGTATTGTCGGGCCTAAATCCTTACAACCGGATGCGGAGTTGGTTAAGAAGTGTGAAGCAATTGCTGAAAAAACAGGTGCCGTTATAACCATTACTGATGATGTAAAAACAGGTGTTGAAGGGTGTGATTTCCTTTATACTGATGTTTGGGTGTCAATGGGTGAAGCTGATGAAGTGTGGAAAGAGCGCATCGACTTATTAAAACCATACCAGGTAAATGCACAGGCAATGGAATTAACAGGTAACCCAAACTGTAAATTCTTACATTGTTTGCCAGCATTTCACAATCGTGAAACGAAAGTAGGAGAAGAGATATTCCAGAAATTTGGTTTAGACGGTATGGAAGTAACAGAAGATGTATTTGAATCTCCAGCTTCAATTGTTTTTGACCAGGCAGAAAACCGCATGCATACAATTAAAGCTGTTATGGTAGCTACATTAGGTGCATAACACCTGATTTTGGAATAAAAATACGATTAAGACACAAAACACCAGGTAGTTTTTTTGAAATAAACCTGGTGTTTTTGGTCGTACTAGCTTTGATTTTTCTACTTTCATAAGCTCAAAAATAATATCCAATGCAAAACAATACAATTAGAATTATCCTTTCAGTATTACTGTTATGGGGGGGTATTGTATCATCAGTTGCCGATGAAAAAAAGAAACTAGATGCCTCTGTATATGACGGATGGAAGTCAATTAGCAGAGGAACTGTTATTTCTAATGATGGGGGGTATGTGTCATACGTAGTTAAGCCGCAAGAAGGGGATACATATCTTTACCTTTATAATGTTAACAAAGCACAATTAGATTCTGTACCAAGAGGAAAATCACCCGTTTTTTCACAAGAAGGAAATTTTCTGGCTTTTCAGGTGGTAGCGCAAGCTGACTCTATTAGGGCAATGAAGCTTAAGAAAGTGAAGAAAAACAAAATGCCTAAGGACAGCTTGTTTATTCGTAACCTGGAAACGGGCGAAACCAAAACTGTTGCTAACATTAATAAATGGAATGTACCTAAAAAGGGTGGTAACTGGCTGGCCTATATGCTTGATAAAGAGGAAAAGAAAGAGCAGGCTTCCAGAGATACAACCAAGTTAGAGAACGAGGAAGAGCCAACGCCAGGGGAAGAAGAAGGCAAAAAAGAAGATAAAGACAAGACGAAAAATGTGTTTAAATCTAATGGCAAGCCATTAGTATTCTATCGCCCGGCAGCAGGCGACAGCTTATATCTTGAGAAAGTAACACATTATACCTTGTCAGAAGATGGATCTGTAGCATATGTAGTACAAAGTATTGGAGATACATGCGAGGTGTCAAAAGTTTTAAAGTTTAATCCGCAAACATTTACCGTAGACACCCTTTTTAGAGAAACGGGTAAAATAGAGAAAATTGCCAGTGCTTACAACGGGCAGCAATGTGCCTTTTACTTTTCGCCAGATACGGCTAAAACAAAAGTTTATCGCTTATACCATTGGGACTCAAAAATGAAGGTTCCGGCTATAATTGTAGATACACTTAATAAGAGTTTACCTGCAGAATGGTCGGCACGTACCAAGGGACATTTATACTTTTCGCGCAATGGCGAACGCCTGTTTTTTGAAGCTGGTAAGCGGCCTGTAGAAGAGCCTAAAGATACTCTGGTAGCTGATGAAAAAACGCATGTTGATATCTGGAGCTGGAAAGACCCGGATATTCAGCCAATGCAGAAGAAAAACTTGGATAAAGAAATGGATCCGACCTATGCCTGTGTGTATCACATTAAAAAAAAGAAAGTTGTACAATTGGCAGATGAGTCATTAAAATTTGTATCAGTATTAAACAAAGGTAATTCATCCATTGCTATAGGGTATGATGCAACACCCTATAAATGGGCAAGATCATATTCGGCTCTTTGGTCATCTGATGTTTATAAGGTAAATGTAAATACCGGGGGGCGTACCTTGTTAAAAGAAAATCAATACGGTGAAAAAAAGGTTTCAGAAACAGGTGTATGGATGGTTTATTATGAGCCTGCTGATGGCCAATACTATTCAATAGATATTAAAACTGGTAAGGCTGTGTTGCTCACAAAAGGGCTGAATATTAATTTTGCTGATGAGCTGAACGATATGCCAACAGATGCAAAAGCCTATGGTATTGCATCGTTTACTAACGATGATAAATTTGTAATAGTTTATGACCGTTACGATGTTTGGAAACTTGACTTAACAGCTAAAGTAAAACCTGTTTGTCTTACAAAAGGAGAAGGCCGCAAAAATACCACTGAGTACCGCTATATAAAGCTTGATGAAGATGAGCAAAGCATTGACTTAGATAACGATTTATTGTTTAAAACATTTAATGATGTCAATAAGAAATCGGGGTTTGCTAAGATCGCTAACGGTGACTTGCAACAGGTTATGGAGGGCGACTATCTTGTTTATACACCGCAAAAAGCAAAACATGCTGATGTAATAGTGTGGCGTAAATCAACATATACCATATACCCCGATTTACAGGTGTGTGGTAAGGATTTTACCAACTCAAAAGTGATTAGTAACGTTAATCCCCAGCAAAAAGATTATATCTGGGGTAATATACAGTTAGTGGAATGGATATCACTTGACGGGTTAAAGCATCAGGGCTTACTTATTACACCGGAGAATCTGGATCCTGAAAAGAAATACCCAATGATATCGTACTTCTACGAACGCATGTCAGACCGTTTACATAGTTATTATTCGCCAGCGCCAAGTCGTTCTACTGTTAACTGGAATTTTTATGCATCAAACGGGTATGTTATTTTTGTACCTGATATTTTTTACCGCGAAGGAGATCCAGGGCTGTGTGCATACGAAGCTATTGTAAGTGGATGTTCAGCAATGGCTGATCGCTATTCGTTTATCGACCGTGATAATATGGGCTTGCAAGGGCAGAGCTGGGGAGGTTACCAGGTTGCTCATTTGATTACACGTACCAACCTGTTTAAGGCTGGTATGGCTGGTGCGCCGGTTAGTAATATGACCAGTGCTTACGGTGGTATTCGTTGGGGGTCGGGTATGAGCCGCCAGTTTCAATACGAGCACACGCAGAGTCGTATTGGAGGTACATTGTGGGAAAGAACCAGCAAATACATCGAAAATTCACCTGTGTTTTTTGCGCCACAAGTTGAAACACCACTTTTAATTATGCATAACGATAAAGATGGGGCAGTGCCATGGTACCAGGGGATAGAATATTTTATGGCTCTGCGACGCTTAAATAAGCCGGTATGGATGCTGGTGTACAACAATGAAGAGCATAATCTGACACGTAGAGCTAATTCTAAAGACCTGAGCATACGAATGATGCAATTTTTCAACCATTATCTGAAAGGTGCGCCAATGCCAGTGTGGATGCATGATGGTGTACCAGCAACAAAAAAAGGAAAGGATCTGGGCTATGACCTGGTAGAATAATATCATTTTAAAACAATATAATAAATGCGTTACTCATGTATTTGAGTAGCGCATTTATTTTAAAATAGCAGTTTTTAAACACTTATTGTGTTAATAATTACTAAGTTGTTATAAAGCAAATGATAACTTTTTAGTTGACTTTTGGAGTGTTTTTTGTTTAAATTAGCACAACATTTGAATAAATGTGGATTTTTAACCTAAATTTTTTAATTATTAAAACCTAAATTATGAAGAAAGTTTTTTTAGTAATGATTGTAGTGCTTATTGCCATTGGTATTAATGCACAAGAGAAAGCCAGTAAAGGTATGTGGCTTGGAGGTACTGTTGGATTTACCTCGGGTGATTATGATGGAACAGATGTTTCCAGTTATAAAATTGGCCCCGCCTGGGGAATGATGCTAAATAAGCAATGGGGTGCTGGAGTTAACTTGTTAATTAAAGGTCAGGATAATAGTGGTGAAAGTGTTAATACATGGTCTGTGGAGCCATATATACGTTATTATAAAGGAATAACAGGTAATTTTAAGTTTTTTGGCGATGGAGTAGTGGCCTTTGGTGGAGGCGATAACCATAGTATGTTTGGAGTAGGTGTACGTCCGGGCATGCAGTATTGGTTTACTTCAAATTGGTCAATGGCCTCTTCATTAGGTATGTTGGGCTATAAATCCGAAACCCATAATAAGGGGGAAGTTAATGAAAGAGACTATTCTAATTTTGGGCTGGACTTTGATATGTCAGCTGTTAACTTCTCATTGTTTTATCATTTTTAAAAAGGTATATTTAATAACCAGAGATAGATTAAAGGTTTAAATTTACCACACTCCATATTAATAATTAACCTGAGTTCAATATCAGGATTTGATTTAAGTTTCTAATTTGTTGGTTATTATATTAAATTTAATCAAAAAGTATTAAGTGCAAAGTATTTGAAAATCAATGTAAAACATATTTGTTTGTGCGTATGTACCAGAACTTGATACTTGTGTCTTAATACTTTTTGATTTTAGCTATAAACTAGTTTTATTTCTGTTGATTACTGTATAGGTTTGAATTGAACTCACGCTAAACTAATATGCAAATCTTAAATGATTTGTAAATTACGAAAAATGACATTAGCCGGAGTTGGAAGGGAATAGTAACTCAAAGGGCAGATTGAAGTAGCTGATGAACTGGTATTGCAGGCTTGTTGAGATACATTTTAAGTGATATAGGGAAATAAAGGCTCTACTGTTTTAATACATTGACTTTGGTAATGTGGCATTTATGCTACTCGACTGCCTGTCTTCGACGAGTTGCTTCTTATGTTAACTCTTTTCTAAACTAGTGAAAATCCCAACACGAAATTAATTTGTAATTTGTTCTAGATCCTATTTATTTCAATTTAACATATAATTAACATAGCACGATTTTAAATATCAACTTAATTAACTTTTGCTTCTCAAATATGAAAATATTTATAAAGAGATCATTATTTTTGCTTAATGAATAAAGAGAGGGGTTATATTGTGGAGTTAGTAAAAGAGCATGTGCAATCTCTTGACCCTTATGCTGAGATCGTTCTGTTATTTCCCCAGGAACTAGTTTTTTTTGAAGATATTCAAATATATGTGCTAACAATTGGTAAAGTTGATTTTGGTATAGAGCAACAATATCTTGATGCATGCTATAAAGTAAAAGCACAGTCCGGTCAGTCATTATCGCTTAATATTTATTCAAAAGAAGAATGGCATAAGAAGTTTAAGGGGGCACCAACTTATCAGCGTGTTATATTAGAAGGGGTTATGCTATAAAGTTAATGTGATTTTAGAAGCCTGACAGGTATATTAGGTACAAATTGTACCGTACTAAAAGTTTGATTGAATAAAGAATTACTAATGTAAGCTGATAAAATGTGTTTTTATTTTTATAAAAAAGAATGACATCTTGTAAACTTAATACTTTAAAAAAAATTGTAATGAAGAATGTAAAATGGCTAACATTGATAAAGACTTTGCTATTCTTTCTTTTTATTTCTGCATTTGTTATAAGCTGTAAGAAAGAAGGTAAAAAGAATATTTCTGTATTGGCTTTAAATATATGGCAGGAAGGAACAAAGGTAGAAGGCGGTTACGAAGCTATTGTGAATGAGATTGCACGTCTTAAGCCTGATTTTGTGACTTTAAGTGAGGTGCGGAATTATAATAACACCCGGTTTTGCGATAGAATAACAAAAGATCTTAAAGAAAAGGGCTTAGACTACTACTCTTTTTATAGTTACGATTCTGGTTTATTAAGTAAACACCCAATAACTGATAGTGTAACTATTTTTCCATTAAATAATGATCATGGTACTATTTATAAGTTAAAAACAGAAGTGGAAGGAATCCCATTTGCCGTATATACAGCTCATCTCGATTATTTAAATTGTGCTTATTACTTGCCACGTGCATACGATGGCAATACATGGGGCAAGCTGGAGAGGCCTGTAGTGGATAAAAAAGAAATAGAGGAGATGGGAAGGGCGTCAATGCGGGATGATGCTATTCGTAATTTTATTGCTGATGCTAACAACGAATTTCAGAATGGCACAACAGTTATTCTGGGAGGAGATTTTAACGAACCATCTTTTAAAGACTGGACTGCTGAAACCAAAGATATGTTCGATCATAACGGATTGGTTTATATGTGGCCAGTGACTGCTTTATTAGATGAGAACGGGTATATTGATTCATACCGTGAACTTTACCCTTCGCCAGTTAAAAATCCCGGGTTTACCTATCCGTCATCCAATAAGGGGGTAGATGTTAGTAAACTGACTTGGGCTCCGGATTCTGACGAAAGAGAGCGGATCGATTATATTTTTTATAAAACACCGCATAATTTATCGCTTAAAAGTGTAAAAATAGTAGGGCCGCGTACATCAATAAAAGAAAGTAAAGAAGTACTGGAAGAAAATAAAGATCTGTTTATTGAGCCTTTGGATGTGTGGCCTACAGATCATAAAGGCGTATTTGCAGTGTTTGAATTATTACATTAGCCAGACTTTACTTATAAGATATGTGCTCTTCAGAGCTTTAGTGTTTGTACCTGCCAAGGTAGTAGGAACAGGTAAAAATCATTAATGGAGACTCAGCTGAACAGGTATTAAAAAAGGGCTCTATTGAATTTTAACGCACTTTCTTACCTTTGGCATGCAAATATTGAACAGGCAGAATATAACATGGTATTAGAGATAATATATAAAGACGAATACATGGTAGCCATTAATAAACCGCATGGTTTATTGGTACACCGCAGTTCTATTGCATCAGATGTACAGGAATTTGCCTTGCAGATATTACGCGATCAGATACAGCAAAAAGTATTTCCGGTACATCGCCTGGATCGTAAAACCTCCGGTATATTGCTTTTTGCCTTAAGCAGTGAAATAGCGGCTAAGCTTCAGATAATTTTAGAAGATCCGGGTACACAAAAGGTGTATAAAGCCATTGTAAGGGGGCACTTTCCTGATAAAGCAGATGTTGATTATCCACTGACTAACGACCGTGGCAAGCTACAGGAAGCTTTTACCTCATTTAAAACCCTTACGCGAACAGAGCTGGATATTCCATTGGGCAAATTTTCTACATCTCGTTACTCGCTGATTGAAGCCTACCCTAAAACGGGACGAATGCACCAGATACGTAAGCACCTTGATCATCTTCGTCACCCTATTATAGGGGACAGGCCATATGGTTGTAACAAACAAAACAAAATGTTTAAAGAACGTTGGAATATGATGACAATGCTTTTACATGCACAAGAATTAAGAATGAGGCATCCGGTAACAAACGAACCAATGGTATTAAAAGCCGACATGTACAGTACCTTTAAACAGATGATTAATACCCTTGAGTTAGCATAAATGCTTTTGGAATTAAATTTGCCTTGTTAAAAGTTAATGCTCTTAATAAATTCCATTACAATATTTCCGAAATTAGTCATAAAAAGCTTAATGGCCATTGCTAATAAAATGATACCAAAAAACTTTTTTAAGACATAAATACCGCCCTGACCAATAATACGTTCTACAAAAGCAGAAGCCTTAAGAACAAAATAAACCACCACAATATTAAGGAACAGTGCTATAATAATATTGATGGTTTCAAATTCGGCACGTAAAGAAAGTAAAGTTGTAAACGAACCGGCACCCGCAATAAGTGGAAATGCTATTGGCACAATAGATGCACCACTTGGAGAATCATGTTTAAAAACCTCAATACCCAGAATCATTTCAAAAGCCATAATAACCAGTACCAAAGAACCGGCTATTGCAAAGGAAGCAATATCGACACCAAAGAGACTTAATAAGGCCTCGCCCACAAACAAAAAAGCAATCATAATAGTGAAAGCAACGAAAGTAGACAAGAAGGCTTTTATAGGGCCGCTTTTCTTCTTGAGATCAAGTATAATTGGCAAAGAGCCCAAAATATCTATAACTGCAAAAAGAACAATAAAAGCAGATGCTATTTCTATAAAATGAATATTCATAGTGTAAGGTTTTTTGCAAAGTTAAGGGAAATAAACAAACAGTATTGCAATTTACTTATTATTGATTGTCATAAGCTTTAAATTGCGATGAACATAACTTGTTAACACGCTCTGTAGAAGAAAAAGTAATGTAGTACCTCAGCGATTCAGGAGGTAAGCTATGGTGATATAAAAGAAAATATCCTCTTATTGACGTAGCACAGTATACCTGGTTGGTTATATATTGATTAAAAGTTGGTATTAAAGGTTAAAATGAACCTTTTTGGCGATCAAAGCCACTAAATTGTTGATTAAAAGGATAAACCGGAAAAGTTAAAAAAAGTCATCTAAGTTTCAGTTAGATAGATTTTTACATTAAGGAAGTGAATGAGTTATAAATTAAGAGCAGTAAGAAGAAGATTTGAAACTCTTTTATATTCAGTTTAACTTGCGTTCGCATTCATAAGCTTAAGGGAACAACTGTTGGGGTAGAAGATTGATAATGGGAATAACTCAATCATAACTTTTTTAAATAACCTAAGCATAAGTGAGAAAAACTTATGAATGTATCTTTTCTACTAATCGGTTATAATGCATTAACAAATCCAGTTGTTAGAACTATTTCAGTAATACACCTGGTATAATGCAAGGTACATATTATAAACCGAATACACCTTTACTAAAAATGGAACAGTTTTTCTTTACCAACAGGTGCATATTATCAGATTATGGTAATGAAGCTGTAAATATTGCTTTGTATTAAAGGTATTAAAACACAACAATTTAAATATCAGGTATTACTCAAAATAAACTCGCAATGAAAATTTTTGATTTACACTGTCATCCAACCTTAAAACCTATGTTGATGCTTAAAAATCATCGTAAATCACCATGGGATGAGGTAGATAACATGTTTAATAAAATTTATGACTCACAGTCGAATCTGGAACAGTTATTAGAAGGAAACAGCAATTTGGTTTGTGTGGGCTTAAATGCTATTGAAACCGCCTTTCTAAAAGGTGGGTTGGTACAAACAGTAGCAGGCCCCATACGGTTTATTGACAAACGGCAAGTCAGGCGTATTGCCCGTAAAGCTGAGGGGTACTGTTATCCACAACTGTTAGAACAGGAAATAGATTCTGTAAAAAACAATGCCACTAACCCTAATGAGGCAGGGCAAAGAGTAAAATGGATTAATTCAATAGATGAATATAACCCGGAAGATATGGATACGCTTCATCTTATTGCTTCGTTGGAAGGCGGACACGGATTGTATTACGGGCGCAATGAGTCTTCGGATATTGATACTATGCTTAATAAGATAAAAGCCTACCGCAAAGCTGACCCCGTACGTTTGTTATACCTTACATTAACACATATTAGTCAGAATGTATTTGCCAACCATGCTTTTGCCATTAAAATACTGGGTAAAAAGGCCTTTTTACCATTGGGTAATGGTATTACCACAGCAGGGCACCAGGTAATAAAAACCTGTCTTGATGATAATGTTGAAGGCAAGCCGGTATTGATTGATATTAAACACCTTAGCCTTGTATCGCGGAAACAGTTCTATCAGGCTTATGGCGATAAACCTATTATTGCATCACATATGGCAGTAACAGGGTGTTCGTGGCATAATAAACCCGTTATTAAGCTAAGGAAGAAGAAGGCTCATGCTGTGTATAAAGTTAAATACGAACGTCAGAAAGGGCATATTGCCGGTACATACTTTAACCCTGATAGTATTAACCTGTACGATGAAGACATCAAAAACATATTGAAGTCAGGTGGGCTTATCGGCTTAATATTCGATGAGCGCGTGTTGGGTTATTCAATACATACCAAAAGTAAGGAGTTTATCAGCAATGATGAGTGGAACGCATTTATTGCCCCAATGAGTTCCGATGAGCAGGAGCGGAAACTAATGGATGATCGTGAGGATGCAGCTGATGAATTGGAAGATCAGTTGGCTGAAGAGGAAGAAGCCCGTTTGCTGGCTGATGAAGGCATACAGCGCAGTGTGGAAAAAAGGCGTATTCATCTTTTACACCTGCTTAATAATGTGATGCATATAATAAAGGTGGGACAAACTATGGGAGACGATATCGATGCGGGTAAACATATTGTTGTGGGATCCGATTTTGATGGCTTGGTTAATGCTATCGACTGTTGTCCAACTGCTGAAGATTTTGAATCATTTCAGGGTATTCTGGCCGATGCCATAGAACAATATGCTATTGATCTGATACCCCATCCTGCTGCCTTTGTTGAGGACTTATTTTATAATAATGGCTTAGCGTTTTTAAAGAAGCATTTTGCATAGAGGTAAATAAGCAATACTGCAATTGATCATATTAACCTGTAAAAAATCAAAACAATGAAAAAAGTACTGTTTTTTAATTTTGATGGAACAGATAATGAGCCTGTAGATGCCATGCAAAACAGGCGGTTTCTTGGTAATACTGAAGATGATAGTATTACCAATGTGTTGAAATTTCATTTACTGTTGGGAGGTAAGCTGGTAAACAAGACTGGTGATACTGAGTTGAAAGGAGGTTCCAGAACGTTTTATTACAATGGAATTGGTACTTATGGTAATTTTTTTGAACGCAAGTTTAACGCTGGTTTAGCCAAAGAAAGTGCTGATGTTGCAACGATTCTTAAACTGGCTAAAAATGATTTTGACAAATACTTTACCAGCGATACCGCTTTTATTGTTATCACTGGTTTTAGCAGGGGAGCAGCCCTGGCCAGAAGGTTTGCTGCTATTATAAACAGCGAAGTAAAAAGGCCAATAATTATAGAAGGTGTATTTGATACTGTAGCGTCAATAGGCTTACCCAACTTTCAAAAAGAAGATCGTCCGTCTTCTGATGTTGTGTTTGAACATGGACATACCTTACCTTCTAATGTTATAAAGGCTTTACACCTGGTTTCATTAGATGACAAGCGCAAAGCATTTCAGCCAACACTGATGAATAAGGATAGCAGAGTTTGTGAGGTTTGGTTTCCAGGGGCACATGGCGATGTGGGTGGTGGATATAACTATGATGGCTTATCAGATAGTGCTTTACGGTTCTTTTTAGATTGGTTTGAAGAACTGCCCGAACCGGATATTCAGTTTTTGTCACCTCAAAATATTGATTATAAGACTATTTTTGGTTCTGACAAACAACTTTGTATCGAAGCTGATGATGTTCAGATTGATCCCAACCATCTGGGAGTTAGTCATCAGCAGAACAGAATGCCAATAGTTGATCTGTTAACTCTTAGCGATCGTTTGTGCTGTGTTATTAGTGAAGATAAGGTTGATAGGGATGCATTACCAATAATACACTGGTCGGTAGCTGATAGAATTGCCAGGGACAGGAATTATCGTCCTAAATCGTTGCGCAACCAAAAGCATATGGTAATGTACCAGGATGGTACCCGAATTGAGTTTAATGGTATATCGGAACATAAGTTAAAAAGCCGGAGTAATATGAGGGTGCCAACAAAAGAGGGAATTGATACCCGTATTTATGCGCACTTAAAATACAACCATACCGGTATTTATCTCGAAAAGGATAAAAAGTATACCATTAAAGTTATTGAAGAGGATAAGTATAAGTGGCGCGATGGTAAAATAAAACCAGTTAATGGTGAAGGATGGACCAGGGATGATATTACCTGGGGGCTTCGCGAAATACCGATTAAGGTAGCCGAACCATTCCGACGTGTAACAGGTGATAATGTTAACTGGTTTAGCCTGTGTGGATGTATCGGTGATAACGATGATAATGCTTTTCCGGTAGGAAACCTTTTGGAAAATTATTCTCCCCCAAAAACAGGTGAATTTTGTGCTTTTGCCAATGATCTGAATGGGTATTATGGCAATAACAGCGGCTTTTTAAAAGTCAGGCTTAGCGAAGTATAGCGCCATCCTAACTTATAGCAAATTATAATACCCACTATGTGCTCAATTGAACTTTGCGCTGTATTAAAAACTGGTGTAGTATAATACTTCAGGAATAGAATCCCTGGTATATTTCCCGGGATTCTATTCTCCCTGCTATTTAAAACCCGCCCTTTGCCTGTCTTTTGTATCATATTGTAAATCAAGGTAATCTAATAAAACATTAGTGTTATGCAAAAACTACCCGGTAAACGATTTGGTATCCTTATAACGGTCGCGTTGGTGATTATACTCACTATGGGGCTCTATTATATCTATACGCAAAATGTAAAAGAAGCAAAAGTTAAGCGTCAGGCCTTTAAAGCCTTGTATCGCTATGCAGGAGATTTAAAGGAGAAAGAGAGGGATGTTAAGAAAACATTTTACACAAAAAAGCTATTGGCATATGAGTATTTAGACAAGATTAAAAGTGATATTAAAAGGAACGAAACACCTAAAGCTATAATTGGTGCTATAGCCAGAATAAATTCTAATGACACAAACGTTAGGTTAAATAAAAATTGTTTGGACAGTATCTATGATGTACAAATTAGCAAGCAAACTTTGTATGAAAAGAGAATTAAAAAAAGTGTAACTAGTATTAGGTCTATTTTGCAAAGAAATACATATGGAAAGATTAAGGATACAAGTATTTATTCTGCACAGCAAACTGATTTCCTTGAATACGATTTGCCTAAGTATGATATTGGTAAAATTAATTTAGATATAAAAAATCTGCAATATGATCGAATAAAGGAAGATTTTGTTGATTTTAAGACAATTTGGATTGATAAAGACGCCCTGTTTAATAATGTTTTAGACAAGAAATTCTTTTCTGGTTTTATTGCCTTTGATTCAGCTGAAGTTATTTATAATCAATTTGATTATACGTATATAAACCTGAAGCAAAAAGAAAGTAAGCAATCTTTCAGGTTAGATACATTGCTCTATTTATTCAAAAGCAATAACAATGTAGAAGTTTCCCTGGAAGGCGGCTCAACTAAATTTGCAATAGAAAACCCTTATGAACTGCAAATACCCATTACTTTAAAAGGAGAAGATTATCAACTGTTTATTGTAAAAGTTGATGGAGATAAGGTGCATTTTTTAGCAGCCTTAATGCCACAAACGAAATATGCATCCTTAAAACGCGGTTTCGACAGGGGATTGATTTCTGCTATTACGGTATTTGTCTTATTATTACTCTTAAGCATCCCGGTTATTAAGCTCTTTGTTGTTGCCCCGGGGGAGGCATATACCATACGTAGCCTGACCACTTTAGTAATAAGTACAGTGGGCCTTGTCTTTATTGTCAGTTACTTTATTCTTTATCAGAGTAACCTTAAATACATTAAAGCGCATGTAAAAGAGGATGGCGAGCATCTTCAGTTAATAGCAGATACCATCAGAAATTCTTTTACTACTGAGCTGGATACAATGAAATGCCAGTTAAAACAATTGAGATCTTCTATAGCTGTCTCTCAAGTGAAATTTGATAATGTATACGAGAAGAATGATAGTTTGTTAAGAGATCTGATAAAAGAAAAGGTCAAACTTAGGCATTCCAATGCTTCCTGGATGGATGCCTTTATTGTGCAAGGAATAAATAAACAGCATGAATGTGATATAAAAGAGGGAGTTCAAAAAACAAATAATTATGGCTTATCGCTGGCCATAGTTCATAATTGTAACCGCTATAATGATGTGGGAAGTAAATCAGGTATAAACTTAATTGAGCGAGATTATGTAGTACATCCTGATCGCTTTAAAAAAGGTACACTTAAGTTTGGATTGGAATCAATCTTTTCAGTCACGACTGCTAAACCCCAGGTTGTTATTTCTTCTATGGTTGATAGTTCGTCATACATTGCCTGTATTGGTAACGAAATGTCATCAGTAAGTAATACCATTTTACCACATGGCTACTCTTTTTGTATTATCGATAAGGATGGTAAAGTCTGGTTTCATCAGGACCCGAAGAACAATATACGCGAAAATTTATTTTCTGAAACAGATCATCATCCCGATTTAAAGGCTGCTGTGGCCAGCCATTGTAAAGATGTATTTAAAGCTGACTATAAGATGAAGTCCATGTTGATGCATGTGGAGCCTTTGGATTCGGATATAGGATTATTTGTTGTTAGCATGTGCGAAGTGAATAATTATATCCAACTGGTTAACCAGGTAGGGTATATTAGTATTGCAGCTTATATATTGATACTCCTTTCCTGGTTATTTATTACATGGATATACCGTATTTGGTTAAGGCGTAATATTGATGTCAATAATATGCCGCACCTTTTATTGTATTTCTTTCCACATGCTAAAGAATCTTCCAAATACATCAGCCTGTCCTTTATTAATGTTTTAATGGTACTATTGTGGCTGGTGTCAGTATTGATTTTGGCCCCGTATATTTATGTTATACACTGGATAAGCCTTTTAGCACTTATCGGGGCCAGTACTATTACATGGCATATTCGGTTTTTTTATCGGAAAGACAGGCGAACATTGTCGCCTTATGCATTAATCAAACGTACAGGATATTCTATTATTATATTGGGCTTAATTGAAGTATTGTTAACTCATACCTGCTATTGCAGTTTTTCACTTTTAATGTCGGCACTTCTGATAGTTGTACATAATAGCTTACTGTATATTTTAATAAAGACCAAAAAGAAGTGGCTTGACAATACCAAACAAGCTGTTCTGAATACGTTTGGACGTGTAATAAAGTCCTGGCACACCCTTGAGAATAAATACTACACCTACATACTTACCCTATTGGTATTATTTGTTTTAGTTCCCTTAGGTGTTTTGTATACTGTTACTTATCAGCAAGAATTTACCTTGCATTACATGGCTCAGCAACGGTATATTGCTGATCAGCTCGTTGTAAGGAGGGATACACTTAAGCAGCAAAACAATGTTGATAATAGTATTTCCATACTGGAGCAAAAAGGAAACTATTATGAGCAATTTCATAAAATGAAGTATTGCACCGACTCTGTCAGAGCCGGAGTAGCTTATTGCAAAGCATGTAAAAACTATCACAAGCAAAATACCGCATTGGACTCATGCCAGTTTAGCTACAACCCTTTAATGAGCACTACCAATTATGTAAGGGTTTTTGGACAAGCCAGAGCCAATATGTTTTTTATCAATAACCTTATAGAAGACAGGGGTAACAGGGTTAAACCAAGCTATATTAATTCTGATGATCCGGAAAAAAGATACAGCTATTTAATAGCAGGAGACAGTTTGTATTTACATGTAAAACAAGGCGGTTTGCCTCACAATAATGAGGCCTTTTATATTAAGATGGAAAAGCCTGATTTAAATGAGGTAGAAAAGCGTTACCTGGGGATTTTGTATGGTTTGATATTCCTGATTATTTTATATTTTATTGTAATGCCTAAGTTAGGCCCTTATTTATTTCCTCAATTTAAATACACAAGAAAATTCTTTACAGGTAAACAAAGTGAAGAACAGTTACACCATTTAGTAAGTGGTGAAAACAAGTACATTGTAACAATGCCGGATAAGGCCTTTTACCACAAGTGTATAGAAAGTGAGCAGACTAAAATGTACCGCTTGCATCTGCCTGACAGCATGAACAGCTTTCTGAGAGATAAAAATGTAGATAAGCATGTTTACCTGTTTATTGATCACATGAGCTTTAAGGGGGTTAACCAACTAACCAGTTTTGTAGAACATCTTGAAAAAGTAATGGAGGCCGGGCATTATTTAAGTTTTAATATTGTTTGTTTTAAAGTTCCCCGGATCCTGATTCAACATTTTCGGGATTCACTAATTTCTGAATTGCGCAAAAATAATAAGAAGACACTGAAAAAAAGGATGGAGTTGGAAACAACGCTTAAGCGCCTGATAAATTGTCTGGCTTATTTCTCCATGTCATATGTGCCACTAATGGAGCAACCATTAAAAACAGATGTGATATACGCTATTAAAGCCCTTAAATTTAATTGGAGATACGAATTTTTTAAAGGGCAGAATACGACTAATAATGATATGGATGAGATTGACATTGTAAAATGGAAAAGACATTTGGACTGGATAGAGGCAGAGCTGGAACAAAATGCTGCACTAACAGATAAATACAAGCTATTTGTAAGGCAGGTAACCCTGTCGGATAATAGTCAAACCTGGGACAATATAAAAAAGAACCAAATAGAAAATATTGTTGTTAACGAGGATAATGTTTACCAGGCCTACCTTATTAACCGCACGTATTATCAAAAGATATGGGACAGTTGTAGCAACGAGGAAAAATCAATTCTATATGATATTGCAGAGGATTATGTGATTAACCTACATAAAAACGGTGTAGTCAGTATTCTTATTAATAAAGGCCTGATTAAGAATGGCCAGTTTCTTAAGCTCTTTAACCTCAGCTTTACAGTGTTTGTAATACGGCAGGCAGATGAGGTTGAGGTAATTAATCATGGTTTGCGCGAACGCAGTAAAGCAGGCTGGAACCAGTACAGTTTACCACTTAAGCTAATGGGAGTTGCTATTGTGGTTTTTTTGATTGTTACGCAACAAGAATTTTTAACCGGTATACAGTCTATACTTATCTCGGCAGGCGCCATACTCACTTTTGCACTGCGTTTCTTTAATTTCCCTTTAAGAGGAGGTAGTTAGCAATAAAGGCTTAGCAAATCATAATCAATAAATCTATATGCTATGCAAATAAACTATGATCATTTAAAACATGTGTTTGAGCAAAAAGGATATGCTTTTTTTGAAAGAGGAAGCTACAACCTTAATCTTTTTGGTATCAGGGGTAGTAGTTCTTTGGCAAATGAGTTTAACGATTGGCTTGGCCTTGCTTTTAAAGATGCCTTTGGCAATAAACAAACCATTTGCTTTAAGGCCAGTACCAACCCGGGTTATTACTGGCTTAAAAAGGAAATGGGCAACAGTAAGGGCACCGCTATTTTAATACCCGGACAATACCGCCAGTGCTGGAAACTTGGTTCACATCGGGGCTATGAAGCCTTACAACAATCGGATAAAGCTGGATTTAAAGTATGGCGTGATAATAATGCCAATGGTGTATTAGACGAGTCAGGGCAGGTGCATAAGGATGTAAGCGGCCTGAATTGCCATACGACCAGTTTTACCAGGGATGTGGATAAAGTAGGCAAATACAGTGCCGGTTGTCAGGTAATACAAGATGATCTGGATTTTCAGACTTTCCTGTCCATCATTAAAAAATCGGCAGCTAAGTATGGCAACTATTTCACATATACTTTACTGCGTGAAAACGATTTATAAGCTTTTTTATTCACACTTAAAATTAAATAGTATGACAACATTAAGCCAATTAACAGAACAACAGTTTAAAGAGTTACTGGATGAATATTTTGCGCCTCAACCCAAACGGCACAAGATGACAGAAACGGAGGTAAGGAACCTGGCAGAAAAACTGAATGATAAGATTGATATACCCTTTTTTAGTGAGAAGAAAGAGGGGAAAATATTGATTAAGATTGTACTTAAAGTGGATACTTTTTTATACGATAACCTGCCGAATGAATTTTACGATTTAGTGCGTTGTTTGGATGATGGAATTGATGATGATGAGGCAAAACGCCTGGTTAAGCGTCTGGCTCACCTGGCCAACAATAAAATTGATATACCATATATACGTGAGAACTTCGAGTATATTGCCATTCGTTTTGTAATTGGTGTTATGATTAATGCTGCACGTAAAAACTGGGACTTTTTGAAGGCCAAAAATGCTGCTGAGGCTATTGCGCCACCAGAAAAGAAAGATGTAACTGATAAGGAGCTGGAAGCTTTGATACTAAGCTGATGTTAATATGTAAATGCATCATTAAAAAATAACACGATAGTATTTGTTACAAACAAAGTATCCAAAACATTACATTATTTAGGAAGTGGCTTACCTTTTGAGTTTGATCTTAATAACCAGAGATCGACGTAAAATTTTAGACCCAGATTGCTTGAAAAAGTGAGATTAAAGAGTAATTTGATGAAAGATCAGCTCTTTATTTCAATCTGAGTTTTAAAATTTAAATCGAACTCTGGTTAGTATGTAATTGCAGAATTATTTTAACGCACACACGAGGATGTCCAAAATTGAGGCACCCTCTTTTTTTATACAAAAAACGATTCGCGACTTAATTTTTAGTTATGCTGTTAGGAGGCATTGTACAGCCTGATATTCTCTTTTAGTAACGATTAAGTTGGTTGTCAGTCAATTTTTGACCAAAACAGAGGTGTTTTGAGCTTTTTCTTTAAGCTTTTTAACCATTTTGCCAATATGCAAAGCAAAACCAACCTTATTTTACGGAATAAGCTTAGTTGCATTAACAACTCAGAAATGGATAACCTTATTACCTTAATTAAGGTATCCAAAATTGGTGAAATTACTTATTGAAACTGAGCAATTATAAGCACCATGCTAATCACTCTTTCCTTTGACCCATAGGTCAGGGGGAAGTACCACCACGAAGTGGTGGGATGGGGGTATTTATTGTGCTCAGCTTATAGTCCGTAGGTATAACAGATTAAATTTAGTTTTTTCGTACACCCTTGTCCCCGATAAAGGATCCATGTTTATAAAAACGTACATAATGATTAGGTGCGACACGTATGGCGCCGCATGTTTTTTAGCTACCTTATTTTCTATAAACAGGTGATACCTGTGGCATATTTCTTTTAAATATTCTGCAATAGCAAATTTGCATAGTGACCGGGATTACCAGCTCATATTACCTGGGCTTACTTAGTCATACTATCTGAGCTTACTTAGTCATACTATCTGAGCTTACTTAGTCATATTACCTGAGCTTACTTAGTCATATTACCTGAGCTTACTTAGTCATACTATCTGGGCTTACTTAGTCATATTACCTGAGCTTACTTAGTCATACTATCTGAGCTTACTTAGTCATATAACCTGGGCATACTTAGTCATACTACTTGAGCTTACCATCATATCATACCTGCTATTGCCCTTTAGGATCAGGTTAATATTGAATGTTGCCAAAGCATCAATTTCCTTACTTTTTGGACACCTTCGTGATTGGTAAGTATGTACGCTATAAAGACCTAATAACTGGCATATCCGTGCTATTGGTTATCACTAGAATGATTTATTTTTTTATCGCTTTTAATATTCTATCTTCCTTAATCAAAACATCTTTCATTAATAATTGATATGGGAATTGTTTGTGTTTTGACTCTCTGAAACCTTCTAATATATTTACTAATGAACCTGCTGTAATTAATGATAGATTTATCTCAAATTCTAAATCACAATCATTAACAAAATCATCGCTAAAGTCAGGGGCAACAAGTAATGATTTTACAACATTAAAGCCATTACTCTTTGCTAAATCAACGTATGATTTAATTTGTCTTGAAACAGAGCTGAATTTATTGTAACCGTTTTCTTTAACTGTTTTACATTCAATAATTATTACATCATTATTTCCTAGGTTTAGAATAAGGTCAATTTTATTTTTAGCGGTATTTAGCTGTTTTTTCAACAATTCATCTACGTTAAATCCTAATTTCTCAAATATGTTTTTGGTTATGTCCTCGAATTTTATTCCTACTTCGCTCTCTTTTAGTACTATTCCATTTTCTTTCAGTACAGCTAAATTTCGGAATCCAATCGCTACATAATTCTCAACAAGTAAATTTTCGGCATCTTTGTACGCATCAAGTATATTTAAAACCAAATCGCCTCTTGACTTTAGTTCTTTTGAAGCAATGAATAATTTTAAATCATCTACAGGCAAAATATCAAGAACATCACGAGGTTTGATATTGAAATCTAAAAGAGTACTGCTGTTAATAACCGTTTCTTCCGGCATCTCAAATTCATTAAGTACCAATTTTCTAAAGGACTTTAGTTCATTGTTTAGTTCAATTATTAACTTTTCATACCCTTCTACAGAAATTCCAACTTTTTCATCCCTTTCAAGATCATCGAAATAGGAAATAATGTTTTCAATTTTTTCTTCGAGTGTTACACCTTTCAAGTTATAAGAAGCCTTTAATCCTTTACACCATAAATCATTGATAAACTTCTTTTTATCAGTTAAAGTAATTCCGTCTTTGTGAATTTCGTTAGCTAAAAGGTTTGTAAATGAAATGCCTTCTTTAATTATTTGCTTAATCTTTGTTTCGTAGTCAAGGTCCTTTAGATCAATATTGTGTTTTCTGCAAATTACATTGATTTGTGATTCTCTAAACGTTTTTAAAACCCTTCGGAAATATTTGTCAGCAATTTCTTTTTTCCTTATTTTTCTTAAAACACGAACAACTTCGTCGGCAATGTAAACCAGGTTATTTTTTTTAGAATAGAATATTACGCCAATGTTTTTCAAAAATGTTATAACAGTATCAATATCTGCTTTTTGGGGCGGTATTATCAAATAATTTATAAGTTTCACTTCTTCCTGCGAAAGTTCCAGTTGATGTGTCAGAGTTACTAAAATTGAAAGTTCATCGTCTGTAATTTTCGATTCACGATTGTTCTTACCATCGTTAGTATATGCCTTTTCTACACATGCTTTGTAAATTCTATAATCACGTTTACGGTTTATATCAATTTCAGATTTTTCAGCTTCTAATTGTGTTTCTAAGGCTTTTGTCCGTTTCTTAATATTCAAAAGCTCTCTTTCATAAAGTCGGGCTAGCCAGTCTTGTTTTAATATATTATTTCCATCTTTAATTAGTATGTCAATTAGAATATCCAACTGAGACGTAGTATTTACAAATTCGGCTTTGATTGTTTCGGCAAATTCGTCTTTAATAAAACTGAAAACTTTTGCTATGTTAATACTGTCAACACTCTTCAAGTTGTTGCTACTCTCAGAAAGAATCTTGTCAATTTCCTTACTGTTTTTGGGATTACTGGATTTTATGTTGTCTACTATTTTTAAAAATGAGTTTTTCTCAAGTGAATTAATATTGTCAAGGATTTTTTCCAGTTTCATTTTGTTGAATTTTGTTAGTGTTTCTGTCGCTTTAGAGTTAAGGTTATTGATTATTCTTCAAATTCACTATTGTTGTTAATCATCGAATTTATAAATATTGAGTTAGCAAGAGGTAACTTTAAAATACCTCCAGTAAGAAGAGTAGTGTTGCTGAATTTAAAAGAATCAGTTTGTGAATAAAATTGGTGATTAGAGATAGTCGTTTTATCATTCAATTTTTGTTTGTACTAAGTCTCATTAATATTAGCCTAACTTATTAGATTATACAAAAGTGCATTTATTTTCAAATAATGCTTTTATCTTAGTTGAGTGGTGGTTTATTTCCGATTAATAAATACTAAAATAGCTTATTTTATTTAAAAGTTTAGTATTGTATTGATAAAAGGAGGTTATTTGTTGGCTAACGTTTATATGTATATGATAATGTATCTGGAGAAAAACAAAGTATAAGGCTAATCCGAACTTTTAACATGGGTATAAAAGATCTTTTTACTTTGTATGAACAGCTTTTTTTGAGGTTAAATCTGCTAATTCAGCTATATATAAAAGCGAGAGGATATCCCAAAGTAAAATCCTTTGTCTTCAATAACTTTTTACCCTTAAATATCCATAGGAAAGTTGTTGAAATTCAGATCCCTATTTGTGACCGGGTAATACTGAATTTTTACAAAGAGCTGATTAATTTACTTTTCGGACACCCTCTTTTGATTCTTTTAGAGTCTGGTTGATTAAAGACGTATTTCCTTCACCCGTCCTTCCAGACCATCTTTTAAACGTACTTCAATTCCTTGTGGGTGAAAAGCTCCCGTGGTAATAATATCTTTTACCACTCCATGAGAGAGGTGACCAGAGTGCTTATCCCTGTTTTGTACAATTGATACTTTAATCCCTGCTTTAATGTTTTTTTTGTCTCTTCCGTCCATCTTCTAATTTATACAGATTGTTTGTAACGCCCTTTCCGAAGGCAAAATAGTTTTGAGTGTAACCATACGTAGCAAGTTTGTAAAAGTTATGTATTGCATAAAGTTTTACGTCTTTTTTTATTTTAATACTTAAGAATGGCAATAATAACCTTGTAGATAAAAATATCTTAACTATTTGTTTTGTATGTTGTTGTGGGGTAGTGTTGTAAGATAGATATACAGGAAAACATTTATTTAAAACTAAGCTTTTTTTATTAAAACTGGTATTATTTTGCCGTATATGATTATAATTACCGTTGGTAGAAGCCTTTTAGCAATAGCAAACCGGACAGGCTTAACAAGCAACTGCTTTGTTAAGCCTGTCCGGTATACATTGAAATAATAAGATTAATTAGCGTTGTAAACGATTAATTTCTCTTGGTTAATATGTTTTATGATTTGCGCATACAGCTCAGTGTTAGATGTTTTTGAAATGATTATGACTCCATTGGTAGGCGTACCGGATGTAATATCAATACCAGTGAACCATTCCTCGATGTTAAACTCCATAACAATATTAACATCCTGTCCTTCCACAACCTCAAACAGGTAACCACTTGCTGTATCTTTTCCTTCTGCTTCAAATTCAAAATCTTCATTGCAGTAAAACTCAAAATTGATTGGTTCATTATCTACTGATGATATAGTTCCGTTAATCAAAAGGTTAACGTCAATATCTTCATTCAGCTCTACTTCAACCTCTTCGTATTTACCTGCTTGCAGATAGGAGGTAGGGATATTTGGTGTACTCTTACCTGTTAACAAATCAATTTTAAATGTCCCCTTAAAATCAATTTCAAAGTCATCATCATTTTGTTCCAGGGACTCAAATTCAACTTCCTCAACGTGTATTACTGCTTTAGAAATGGTAAGTTCACTTGCCGTTTTCAGTTGACCAGAGCCAGCCTTTAAAGTTAATGAGGCATTTTTAGTTGGTGAAGAAGTATCATCATCCGAACAAGACACTATACCTAATGCAATAAAAATTGCCAATGCGTAATTTAAATACTTTAAGTTCATATTGTAATAGTTTTAAGATAATATATTAGCCTGCTGTCAAAATCTATTCCAAAGTAGCTGGATTTCACACTTGTTATATTTTTTCTATATCAATCTAAAGATATTTCTATAAAAAACACCTGACCTTGTTTAAAAAAACTGTCAGGTGCGTTATTTATTATTTTGCTCAAAGCCCTTTATTTAAGCAATAAATTGCCAAAAAAAGCAGGGAGATGAAAATTAGGAGTGGCATTATCTATGGCATTCCACGAAAGAAAATGAGGCTCCTTTTGCTTATCACCACATTTATAAAAATTAACTTTAAACTGTTGTCCCTGGTTTAATACAGGATCAGCCCCGGCAAAAACCGTTTTGGGAATAATAATATCAATGCTCCATTCAGTTGGTGTATACTCAATATCAACAGGCTTTGAGCCCAGCGAAGGAAAGGTTTGAATACTTGAGATAATAGTATCACAAACTCTTTGCCGCTCTGTTTTATTAGCTCCGCATCCTACTACAATTGCACCAATACAGTTAAATTCCAGATTATAGTACACCTTGTTATCAAATGTAATAAAAAACTCTACACAGGAATCTTCCCACACCGGCCCGTTTGTTTCAGTAGTAACAGCTTTAGGGTGATGCTCCTTAACCACGTATCGCAGGTAAAAATGGGCGTCATCATATGCCAGACCAAATTTGGCTTCTACATCTACTGAATAATTCCAGTTATCGTGCTTAATAGGATGAATGGCTTCAGGAAACTGTAAATTGCCATTTTTAGAATAGCTTACCTTTTGTATTTCAAGTTGATTCATATTTAATCGAGGTGTTTAATAAATGGATCATTTGTTTGTTGACACCAATTATACAGTTTCTTTTTCAAATCCTTTCTAATTTTTTCGTATTCTTTGTTTTAACCAGGTCATTCATTTCACCACTATCGTTTTCCAGGTTAAAAAGCTGGTCACGTTTTTTTCCTTTACTATATATAATGTATTTCCAATCACCCTGTAATAATGCCCTGCCGGATATACCTGATGAATTTTGTCCATTGGCAAAAGAGGTTTCAATAACAGTTATTTTAAACATACCTGTGTACGGTTTACGCCTGGCTTATAAAGTGCTGGTAATACCATATAAACAAGTGTTTCTTCCTAAACTTAAATTACCCAAAAAACTTCCGGTTGTACTCAGTCAGTGTGAATTTAAACGCTTACTTAAGGCTCCGCAGTTATTAAAGTATAAACTTATCATTGCCCTTATATATGGCTGTGGAAGAATATAACTTGATTGAATTATTGATGTATTCAGGTGATTCAGTTAATCGAAAAACTACACTCAATAATTCTATTTGTTCATCAAATTTTGGAATTAGCTTATTCTGAGCTAACAGTGAACTACTCAGTAATATAGATAGGAAGATAATTAGTTGTTTCATAGTGTTAAAGTTAGTTTAATTTTTAGTTTGCCATAACAGCAGTCTGTTTAAAAAACAAACAGACTATCATGTTTATATTAAAAACTAGCTTTATTTTTCGTGAATCGAAAATATTCATTAAAGTTTCTGTTTAAATAATGACAAATCTGTTTCAGGGATCTTATGATGTTGGAGTGTACATTTTTGTCATTAAAAACGCAATACAGGTTGTTAATACACTCAATAAAATAATTTCTATCCAGAATATTAAGAATGTGGTGAAGGTTATAAGCTGTCATGATTAAGCCAACATCAGCACTGGCTCTGCAGATTGAATTTTTGTTATGAAAAGATCAAAGTTGCATATATTTGATCTTTCCAGCTTGAAAGCTAAATGTGATTTGGTGTTGTTTGCCCAAGCTACGAACGTTTCCAAAACGTAACGAACGCCTTATGCACTATGCGGTTTGTTAGATGCTGGCTTTTAATTTCTCATTTCTTTAAATCTTATCATTGTTTCCTTGTATATATCTGTCACCTTTACTCCTTTTGTACATTGTTCTAATTGCGTTCTATTCTTGAAAACATATATCAAAAATATTACAAGACCTAAATCAATATAAACATCTTTTAAGTCAAAGACAAATAATGGTTTAAGGTAAATATAGTCAAGAGTGCCCTTTGTCCACGCAATATTACCAAGCAAAGCACATACTATCGCTGCCATCATAAATATCGTTGCTATATCTACGATTTTTTTATCATCAGGTATTTTATTTCTAAAATAGGAGAAAACCATAGGTACAATAACTGCAATAATTAGGTATAGAGTAACATGAGGCACTACCCCAATATTTATTCCCAAATTTTTATTTAATAGTGTATTCACCCAACTATGTTTAACATTAAATGTTGGCTTAAACTCTATTAAAGAGGGTATAATATCAAAATTTACTTCTCCATAAAAATTATATATTACAATCTTAATAGTTTGGTCAATAATTATTAAAACCAAAATCCATATTATAACATTTCGTATTTTCATATTAAATTCTATTTAATCTTATATATCCAGTTTTAGGTTGATTTAATTGGAAATATTGACAATCACATCAATCTAAATCTTACTTTTTTTGTTTCACGCACGGTTGTTCTCTTTGTGTCTAGTTCTAGAATACGGCTACAGGTTAATCATTTTATACGCTATATTTTTAAACACCGAATTTGGTATTTTATATTCTAAAGATATATGAAGCCTTTTATAATTGTATAGTCTAATAGCATTTTTTGTAGCACGTTTTGCATGACTGGTTGAAAAGAAACATTGGTCCAGGTAGAATTCATCTTGCAAATCTTTATCCCACTTTTCTTTTGCAAGTTTAGACCAAGCTGGCTGCGGTGAACAAGGTGCGGCACTTCGATACCATCGTGTCGGTAGAACGGGTAGAGTATGCTAAGCCCAATCCCGGGTGTTTTCTACTGTCTGCCAGGGATTTTGGCGTACAACCCGATAGCTGTGTAGTATTTGAAGACTCGTTTGATGGTATCGAAGCTGGACACTCGGGAGGAATGACCATCTTTGCCTTAACCACCACGCATACAGCCGAAAATCTGCGCGATAAGGTGGATACCATCATCCCTGATTTTGCCAATTTTGGTTTAGACAACTTGTCGGCGATTACTAAAATATAACGAAACGAGCCAGATAGGGATTTCTTCCTATCCGGCTCGTGTTCCGTAAAAAAAATCTGAGATAAATAGCTCAGCCTTTATGTTTTATTTGCCCAAACTACTTTTATATTCTTGTTTTATCTTGTTGTATAAATCCGCATGCTCTGTCGAAGGTTCCAAAGCATTTACATAACCCATAATGGCAAATAGTAAAGGCAGTAATTCGTTATCGTAGTTGGAACTTTTGACTATCGACATTGGATCGGTAGACACATCGTTTCCCCGCTTCTTTGCCAAGTCGGCAATCAGGTGGTTTTTTATGTCTGATTGTGAAGTGATTGCAAGATATTCGGGTAAAGCACTTAAACCGCAAGCGGTATAATAAAGCTCTCTTTCAGCTTCTTCCTCTGGAGTCGTTTTACCCAACCGGGCATTGGCTATGCGTAATGCTATCAGAGAGATTGCAGCTATTGCAAAATAGATAATTCTTTCATTCATTTCTTTTATCAGTATTCCCCCGAGCAGGAAAACAAAAATAGAAACAGCTAGAATAACGCTCAGGTAAACCTTCAGTACTGATGTTGAATTTATTTTAGCTTTGAAGCCTTTTTCTCCACCCCAAAAACTTGACTTAGTAACAAATACTCCGCTGATAGGTGCTAAGGGTAATAAAAGCACAAAAAAACGCGTAGAAAGATATTGATCTTTAAATTTTTTTACATCACCGAAATTAACTAAACCTAATACCATAATCTTAATAATTTTAAAATAAAAAATAATGTTACAAACTTACAATATATTTTATAGAATACATTGTAAGTTGGTTGTACTATATAAAATGGAAAAGGAGAAAAATATGTGGTGGAGGTACCCTGACACGAAGCTTTAGGCTTATCAGTTAATTTGCTTGAAAGCCTAAATCACTGCATTTCTTCCAACGAAAAACAAACCTTTTCGATTTTTACGTAGTGTAGCCTTTCCTGAAAATCGGACAGTTTATAATTAGACAAATTATTAATTTTAAGCAGTCGAAAACAGTATGAAGAAAGTAAGATTTAGAAATATGGTTTAATAAAAAGAAAAATATCGATTTTGCAGCTGTCTGATAAAGGGGAAGGCAACAGGAGCCTGTGCAGCTATAGTTGGTATAGCCACAATGGTTTTGATGCCTAATAAGTGAGCCGTTGAAAACTTACTTCCTGTATGGTAGCCTTTATCAAAAAGGAAAGTACCAGGGGTACTCCGCAGAATACTTTTGGCGCACTGTAACATATTTCCCATCGCTTTACTGTCGTTGACATTGGTTACCTTATAATCTATAGGAATATTATTTTGTGCATCAACAGTGGTTTGTAAATTGTAGGCAACTTCGGTAATGTTGTTGCGGGTAATCATTTGTCGACTGTCCGGGTCGGAAGTTGATACCTGTGACTCTCCACTTTCATCCAGCTCTTGCTTTAGGTGATGATACCAGTTTATCTATTATCATATTGTCAGCTCAATATGATCCTTAGCACAAAAAGTTTATTTTAGCTAATGGAACCTTGATAGACTAATTAGATAGTCGAATATAAACAACGTCTTAAAGAGACAGCTTAGTCCGGTTTTTAGCTATCCTATCAGAACTTACTGAATAATAAACTTACAGACCTCACTTTACATTGCCTGTTATAATATAAAATTAAATAATATATCTAAAAAGTTTGATGATAATACAAACGTTTGTATTTTTACCCAAACATTTGTATTTCATCAGGCAAGCCATGAAGATTAAAAATCAAGATAAACTAAATGCTTCTCTATAGAAGGCTTAAAATATACATCATGCAAATCAGACGCTTATCTAATACCTAAAAAAACAGATATGAAACAATCATGATAAAAGCATTCTGACACCCAATAGCTCCGATAGCTATTGGGTGATTAAAATACTTTGTTTTGCATCTTGATACTTAATTTTAAACATATGAAAGTTACCATAGTAGACATAGCCCGAAAACTTAACATAACACCATCAACAGTTTCAAGAGCATTAGCTAACAATGAAAGAGTAAATATAAAAACCAGGGAACTGGTTAAGAAAACAGCCCGGGAAATGGGCTATCAGCCCAATATATTGGCTTCATCATTACGAAAGGGCACCAGTGATACTATTGGTATGGTTGTACCCCGTATTAACCGGCACTTTTTTAGTAATGTTATTTGTGGTGTAGAAGAAGTGCTTAATGCAGCTGGGTATAACCTCACTATATTGCAATCGTCAGAAAAATACGATAGTGAGGTAAAAGCCATAGACACATTACTTAAAAGCAGGGTGGCAGGCGTAATAATTTCCCACTCATTGGAAACCAGGAATTTTGATCATTTGCAATCCATAAGTAAGCAGTTACCAATAGTACAGTTCGACCGGGTTAATGCATCTGTAACAGGGCCAAAAATAGTTAACGACAATTATACAGGGGCATTTGAGGCAGGAGCGTATTTGTTAAAGAAAGGTTACAAAAAGTTTGTACATCTTACTGGCAATGATAGCACTGCAATATATAAGGAACGCAAGCAAGGATTTATTGATGCATTGGTTCAGGCAGGAGTGAAAGAAGCCGATATTCAGATAATTGAAAGTGCCTTAACACGTGAGGCTGGTAACGCAGCAATAAAAGACCTTTTAAAGCAAGACAAATTCGATGCTGTTTTTTGTGCAGGAGATTATGCGGCTTTAGGTGTGATTGAGGCGCTTAAAGAAGCCAATATAAACATACCAGAAACAGGTGTAATTGGTTTTGCTAATGAACCATTTGCAGAGTTAATGTGCCCGTCTATGTCTACAGTAAATCAGAATGGAGCAAAAATGGGGCGAATAACAGCAAAAGCTATGCTTAAAGTGATAAAAAACAAAGAATTAAATGGTACTGAAGTTGTCTCTGTAAACCTTATAAAGCGGCAATCTACATTATAAAAAAGAAATTATAAAAATATTAAGCATGTCAAAAAAAGTTATCACATTCGGAGAAATTATGCTCCGTTTATCCACACCGGGATACCAGCGTTTTTCGCAGGCAAAAGAATTAGAAATGTGCTATGGCGGAGGAGAAGCTAACGTTGCCTATTCATTGGCAAATTATGGTATAGATGCTGCATTGGTAACACGATTGCCTAAAAATGATATAGGAACAGCCTGTATGATGGAATTACGAAAGTATGGTGTAAATACCCAAGATATAATTTATGGTGGTGAGCGCTTAGGCCTGTATTTTTTGGAAACAGGAGCTGTGGCACGGGCAAGTAAAGTGGTATACGATCGGGCGCACTCATCGTTCTCAAGCATTAAAAAAGGCATGATAAACTGGGATGAGGTATTAAAAGATGCCGCATACTTTCACTGGACAGGAATTACACCTGCTGTTTCGCAAGGTGCTGCCGAAGCCTGCTTAGAAGCCATTCAGGCAGCAAATCGCCTGGGCGTTACTGTATCATGTGATTTAAACTACCGTAAGAACCTGTGGAATTACGGCAAAAAAGCAGCCGAAGTAATGCCCGAATTGGTTGCAGGTTGCGATATTGTATTGGGAAATGAAGAAGATGCAGCCATGGTATTGGGTATACACGCCGAAGGAATGGATGTAACAAGCGGACATGTGGAAGCAGAAGCATACAGGAGTGTATCGCAACAAATAATGAAACAATACCCGCGCGTAAAGAAAGTAATAACCACATTGCGTGGTTCTGTTAATGCTAATCATAACACATGGTCTGGGGTACTCTACGATGGAGAAACATTGTTTAAAGCAGCAGACTATAACATTACCCATATTGTTGACCGGGTAGGTGGTGGCGACTCGTTTATGGGAGGCTTAATATATGGACTTTTAACTTACGAAGGCGATGACCAGAAAGCACTGGAGTTTGCAACCGCAGCATCATGCTTAAAACACACCATACCGGGTGACTATAATTTAGTAAGCGTAGAAGAGGTAGAAAAATTAATGGGAGGTGATGCCTCAGGGCGTGTTTCACGATAAATAATAATGCAGTAAATCGTTGTGCACGATGAAGATTGAACGATTGATTTCAGCACAACCAATATTGCAAAAAAATAAAGCTATGTCAAAATATTCAAGAATCGACGTTTTTCAGGCCATGAAAGCCACAGGTGTAGTACCTGTTTTTTATCACGCAGATATTGAAGTTTGCAAATCAGTGGTTAAGGCTTGCTACGATGGAGGAATACGAGTATTTGAGTTTGTTAATAGGGGTGACTTTGCCCATGAGCTATTTGCCGAATTGAACAAATATGCCCTGTCCGAACTACCCGGAATGATATTGGGAGCAGGATCAATAGTAGAAGAAGGAACCACCGCGATATATATACAGGCAGGAGCCAATTTTATAGTATCACCATTGCTGAATGAGAATATGGCAAAAGTTTGTAACCGCCGTAAAATAATGTGGTCGCCCGGTTGTGGAACCATTAGTGAAATTGGTAAAGCCGAAGAACTGGGTGCTGAACTTGTAAAAGTCTTTCCTGCTTCAGAAGTAGGAGGACCATCCTTTATAAAAGCTGTTAAAGCGCCTTGCCCGTGGACAAATATTATGCCAACAGGAGGTGTAAGCTGTGAAAAGAATAACCTGGAAAAGTGGTTTCAGGCTGGAGTTACATGTGTGGGGATGGGCTCTAATCTTTTTCCAAAAGAAATAATGGAAAATGGCGATTATGATGCACTTACTATAAAGGTTCAAAAGCTTATTGAAACAATAGAACAAGTGAGAAAATAGGAAAAATAGCTGGTAATATTGCTATAAAACCTTTCAAAACCGGATAAATGAAAAACATTAAACAGCTATTGTCGCTATTGCTTATTGTCTTTTTGGCAGCGTGTCAGGGAGGCGGAAAGCAAGCCTTTAAAGTGAAACTGGCACATGGAATGGATCCGTCGCACCCGGTGCATAAAGCCATGGTTTTTATGGCCGATACACTGGAAAGTATATCAAATGGTGAAATGACCATGGAAATATACCCCAGTGGCCAGTTGGGAGGAGAACAACAATGTGTTGAGTTACTCCAAATAGGAAGCCTGGCCATTACTAAAGTATCAGCAGCAGTACTGGAAAGTTTTACCGATAACTACCAGGTATTGGGGTTACCATATGTATTTCGCTCAAGAGAACATTATTACAATGTGCTTGATGGAAAAATAGGAGCAGAACTGCTAAACTCAATGGATGATTTTAATCTGAAGGGTTTGTGTTTTTATGATGCCGGAGCCCGAAGTTACTATACAATTAATAAAGACATTACACAACCGGATGATTTAAAAGGATTAAAAATTAGGGTAATGAAAAGTCAAACAGCAATGAGTATGGTTAAAGCCATGGGAGGTGCCCCAACACCAATTTCGTGGGGAGAACTGTATACTGCACTTCAGAGCGGAGTTGTTGACGGAGCTGAGAATAATCCACCCAGTTTTCTCACATCACGCCATTATGATGTTTGTAAAAATTATAGTTTAAATGAGCACACACGGGTGCCTGATGTGTTAATAATCAGTACAGTGGTGTGGCATAAGCTAAATGATAAGCAGAAAGAATACTTAACAAAGGCTGCAAAGGCATCAGTAGGTGTGGAAAGAGAATTATGGCTAGAAGCTGAAGAGGAAGCTCTGAAAAAAGTTATTGAAGCTGGTGTTAAGGTTACATACCCTTCAAAGGAGCCATTTGCAGCAAAAGTAGAAGCCCTGTTAGAAAATTATAAAGATCAGCCACAACTCTATGATTTAATAAAGCGAATTAAATCAACGCATTAATTTCAAGGCAATGACATTAAAGAAACGAATAGATAAAATATTGGAATATGTACTTATCACTTTGATGAGTATGTTGATTATTGATGTACTGTGGCAGGTGTTGAGCCGTTATGTTCTTGCCTCGCCCAGTTCGTTTACTGATGAGTTGGCAGGCTTTTTACTTATTTGGGTGGGAATGCTTGGTGCAGCCTATGTAACCGGGCAAAAACAACACCTTGCTATTGATTTATTATTGCAAAAAGTAAATGCAAAGCGCAGGCAGCAACTTATGGTAATCATACACCTGTGTGTGGCTTTATTTGCCGTTGCAGTTATGGTAATAGGAGGAAGTTGGCTGGTAATAACACGCTTTCAGTTTAATGTTAACTCAGCAGCACTTAACCTGCCACTGGGCATTATGTATAGCGTAATGCCATTAAGCGGACTACTTATAGCATACTATTCAATTGAGTTTATCATTAAAAAAGAAGGAGGAGAATAATGGAGTTTTTAGGTGTTTTTGTATTAATCGTTTCCTTCCTGTTTCTTTTAGTAATAGGTGTGCCCATTGCCTATAGTATTGGAATTGCAGGAGTACTAACCATGCTTGTCAGTATTGATTCACTTCCGGCATTTACAACCTATGCCCAACGTATGGCAACCGGACTAGACAGTTTTGCTTTATTAGCGATACCATTTTTTATACTGGCCGGAAATATTATGAACCGTGGAGGCATTGCTATACGGCTTATTAACCTGGCTCGTGTTTTAGTTGGTCGCTGGCCTGCTGGTCTGGCTTTCGTAAATGTATTTGCCAACATGCTGTTCGGTGCTATATCTGGCTCAGCAGCAGCCTCAGCCTCAGCAATTGGTTCCATAATGGGCCCGGAAATGAAAAAAGAAGGTTATAATGAAAATTTCAGTGCTGCAGTTAATATCTCTTCTGCTACAACGGGTTTATCCATTCCCCCTAGTAATATTTTAATTGTATACTCACTGGCAAGCGGAGGCGTGTCTATAACAGCCCTTTTTCTTGCCGGATATTTGCCGGGAATATTGACTGGGGTAGCGATAATGCTTACCGCTATGGTTATGATGGTATATAAAGCAAAAGGCATAAAAAGTGCTGTTAAGACTCTGGTAAAGTTTTGTATTGGAGTAGCTATAGTAATGGTTTTGGGGCTTATTGTAAATTTTGCCAGTGAACAATCTGAAATGGCAGGAAAAAGTACTATAGGAATAATTGGATTTGCCCTGTTAGCCTATGTTGTTTACAGAGTAAAACGAAGCCCGCAAAAAGCACTTGGTGCCTTAACTATTTTATGGAAAGCAATACCGAGTTTATTGTTGCTTGTTATTGTTATAGGAGGTATAGTAGCCGGCTTTTTTACAGCAACAGAAGCCTCAGCAGTAGCAGTATTATACGCTTTTGTATTATCGCTTATTTATAAAGAAATCAATATAAAGGATATGCCGGCTATATTATTACAATCGGTAAAAACAACAGCTATTGTATTACTGCTCGTATCAACCTGTATGGGCTTAAGCTGGATTATGGCTTATGAGAATATTCCACAGGTAGTAAGTAGCGGCCTGCTAGGGCTTAGTGATAATCCATTTGTAATTTTAATGCTGATTAACCTTATACTGCTTGTTGTAGGTGTGTTTATGGATATGACACCGGCTGTATTGATTTTTACACCCATATTTTTACCAATAGTAAGCAGTATGGGAATAGATCCGGTTCATTTTGGAATAATAATAGTGTTAAACCTGAGCGTTGGTTTATGTACACCACCTGTAGGCTCGGTACTGTTTATCGGGTGTAGTGTTGCCAATGTTAAAATTGATAGAGTAATAAAACCACTACTGCCCATGTTTCTGGCTATGATAGTTTGCCTGTTGTTGGTTACTTACCTGCCGCAGATAAGCTTGTGGTTACCCCATGCATTTGGATTTTAAATGATATTAACAAATTAAAAGATATAAATTATGGCAACAGTAAATTATGACCGTCGAAGAGCATGCCACCCTGGTGATGTTAAGAACTATGATACAAACAAACTGCGTGAGGAGTTTTTGGTAGAAAACCTGTTTGTTAAAGATGAAATAAACCTAAGCTATTCGCAGTACGAGCGGTATATTTTAGGAGGTGCATTTCCAGTTGACAAGACCTTAAAAATGGAAACCATTGATGCCATTAAATCGGAGTACTTTTGTGAACGACGCGAATTAGGTGTAATTAATATTGGCAATGACGGGGTTGTTGTTGTTGATGGTACAGAACACAAATTGAAGGCAAAAGAAGCCTTGTATATTGGCAGAGGCAGTAAGGAAGTGAGTTTTGCTAGTGTTGATGAAAACAATCCGGCAAAATTTTATTTAAGCTCAACACCTGCCCATAAAGAATATCCTACCGTTTTGATAAACAAAGAAAAGGCTAATGTTCTGAATCTGGGATCACAGGAAACAAGTAATGAGCGTACCATATATCAACTTATTGTTCCGGGTATTGTTAACTCTTGCCAGTTAGTAATGGGGCTTACCGAACTACATAAAGGATCGGTTTGGAACACTATGCCGTCACATACACATGATAGGCGAATGGAAGCCTATTTTTATTTTGAGGTACCGGAAGGACAGGCTGTATGTCACCTTATGGGAGAGCCGCAGGAAACACGCCATTTGTTTATTCATAATGAGCAAGCTGTATTTTCACCGGAATGGGGTATACACTCCGGGGTTGGAACGGCTAACTACTCATTTATATGGGGTATGGGAGGCGAAAATCTTGATTATACTGATATGGATCATATACAACCACACGAGTTGAGATAGGAGAGAAGTAGCGACTGACCATGCGGAAGACGCTTGAATTTATTTAATGAACAATAAGAAAATAAACAATCATGATAAATGAATTATTCAATTTAGAAGGGAAAGTAGCTTTAATAACAGGTGGAACACACGGTATTGGTATGGCCATTGGTAAGGTACTGGGCAAAGCAGGTGCTAAAATATGTGTTAACGATTTATTGCAGGAACGTTTGGATGCTTGTAAGGAAGAGTTCGCCAAAGAAGGTATTGATGTTTACACGCTGGTGTTTAATGTAACAAACGAAGAAGACGTAGATAAAGGTATTTCGCAGATAGAAAAAGATATGGGAAGTGTGGATATTCTGGTTAACAATGCTGGAATAATCAAGCGAATTCCAATATTGGATATGCCAATAGAAGACTATAAACAAGTGATAGACGTTGATTTGGTAGCACCATTAATTGTAGCTAAACGTGTAGCACCAAATATGATTAAAAAGCGCTCAGGAAAGATCATTAACATGTGCTCTATGATGAGTGTTTATGGCCGTAACTCGGTATCAGCTTATGCCTCAGCTAAAGGTGGTTTAAAATTGTTAACAGCTAATATGTGTTGCGAATGGGCAAAATATGGCGTTCAGATTAACGGAATAGGTCCTGGGTATATTGCTACATCACAAACAGCACCAATTCGCGAAGATAATCACCCATTTAATGACTTGGTAATGATGCGTACACCTGCAGCCCGTTGGGGAGAGCCTGAAGATATTGGTAATGCAGCCCTGTTCCTTGCATCTAAAGCCAGTGAGTTTGTTAACGGCCATGTGCTTTATGTTGATGGTGGTATACTGGCCAACTTTGGGTATGTAAAAGGCGAAAATGATATTGAAGGATAACAGATTTCATATGGAACGAGCCATGAGAAATGAAAATTAGCGTTAGCTAATAGCTTCTCAAACAGGGTAAAGGTTTAAATTTGGGGAGTTCCATATGGTAAATGAAAGCAAATTATAATCATATGAAACAAATTGTTCAAATAATGATTGTTGCAGTTTTACTTGTTTTGAGTAGCTGCAACAGTCATCAGCACACCATAATAGTTACCAATACATTTGGCTCAGAAAGGGTAGATGAGGTGGTAACTGCAAATATTGAACACCTGCCTTTTTCATCGAAACAATTAATTTTAATTGATAAAAGAACAGGACAAGAGGTACAAAACCAGCCTATTGATAAAGATAATAATGGCATTGCAGAAGCTGTTTCATTTCAGACAAGCCTGAAAGATAATGAAACAAGACAATATATAATTAAGGAAGGAAAGTCAACTATTGTACCATCAGAAGTAAAAACATTTGCACGTTTTGTACCCGAACGTACTGATGATTTTGCATGGGAGAACGATCGTGTAGCATTCCGAACTTACGGACCGGAAGCGCAACGAATGACAGAGAACAATATTCCTGGAGGAACACTGTCAAGTGGAATAGACTGCTGGTTGAAGAAAGTCAATCATTCCATTATCGATAAATGGTACCAGGGTAATATTGATCAACCCGGCTATTACCATTCCGATCATGGCGAAGGATTGGATAATTACCATGTAGGGCCAAGTCGTGGGTGTGGAGGAACAGGTGTAATGAGTAATGGACAACTTATTGCTTCAAAAAATTTTACAGGCTATAAGGTATTTAAAAACGGGCCTGTAACATCTGAATTTGAATTAGATTATGCACCATATCAGGTGAGTGATAAAACCATAACAGAGCGTAAAGTTATTTCAATTGATCTGGGTAAAAACCTTACAAAGTATGTGATTTTTGTAGAAGGAACGGATACTCTGACAACAGGTATCACCCTGCACGATAATGCAGGAACAGTTTCAGACAATCCAAGGGCAGTATGGCTTAATTACCATACACCGCATAAAGGCGAAATGCTTAGTACTGCTATTGTTGTACATCCAAAGTATTTTGCAGCTCAAACCAGGGTAGATTCAGAGGTGAAAGACGAAAGTCATGCTCTGTTACACCTAAAAGTGATAGATGGTAAAGTGGAGTTTTACTCCGGTTTCGCTTGGAGTGGAAGTGCACAGTTTAAAAATAATACAGCATGGGAAAACTACCTTTCAAATTTTGCGGAGGGATTAATACACCCTATAAGCGTAAAAGTGAATTAAAATAGTTTTGTTGATTTATATTAGTTTGTGAATGGTAAGAGGTTGTCTATTTTTGAGATAGCCTCTTTTTTATTAAATGTCTGTTAATTAATGTGTTATTTAAATGATTGCTGTCTTCTGTAGGTATTGTTAAATATATTCTCTTTTAATGCTTTTCCCCACTCGTTTAAAAGAGTTTTTGATATAAAACGGTTGAACTCTTTATCCTGATATTTTTCTTAAAAATTTGTGCTGAAGCCTAAGTTATTAAAGTTAAACTAAAATAATTGTATAATTTAATTTTGTAATTAATCTATAATAGGCTGAAAATATTCCAAATCATATGATTCATTGATATTCACAGATCGGTAGATATGAATACTTAATTCTGTTAGCAATAGTTAGATCATTGAGAACTTAAATTTCAATATTTTCATCAGCCTTATTAAATGAATGAAATTTGATAAAAATAGAATAATCACGAACGCCCAGCAATGTGTATAGTACATAAGGTTTTCGAGCGGTGTCACCCGCGCCAATTTTGGGTGGTACCTTGATAGGTATGAAGCTCACAATCTCTTACGACACCATACACTCAACGTTGGCTACCATTTGCAAAACGTAGAATCACTCATGAGAATAATAATTTTCATATTCTTTGCTGTCACAGTAACAAGTTGTGGAGCTTTACTCGAACCAATGTTTAGAGATATTAATTCTGGGATAACACAATATGTGCAGCAAGACACATGCAAAATGATTCTGACTGCAAAAGTAATTGACTTCAGAATGCGGAATCAATCCTTTCCAGATGATTTATCCGAATTGGATTCATTAGATTTTAATTCAAATCAACTTATAATTACACTAGAACTAATGTGGTTATCTGACTCTATTATTCAACAAGCTAAAATTGAAGAATTTGACCAAAAGTGGAAATGTGACTGTTCAAATCAAATCGACTCTCTTTCATTGACTTCATATCGAAATGACTCAATTGATATTTACACGCGATTGTTCAAGTTTAATACAGACACAACATATTCAAAAATCATTGAAAATAGGAGACTTATATTCAAGAATGACTCATTTACAAGAATCAAGCAAAAGGGCTTTATAGGCAAAACTTATGACCTGAATGGAAATGAAATAGTGTTATTAAGAAAAGGAAAATCAGATAAAATAAATAAAAAACGGTAGCCAACACGCCGCCATAGCGCATAGCAGTCCGTCTCACTTTGGGTGGGCAGATTCCCGCCTCGATAGTCCGTCCTACCGGACAGACAATCAGCACCGCAAATCCGTCACGCTTCATAGCCGAGACCGTTGGGGCACATTAAAGAAAACAACTGGAGCAAATGAGAAATGCATTGGAAATAATGCCAATTCACCCTATGTGGTTGGCTGTTTTACAAGGATTAATTGCAGGTGCTGCAATTAATGTCATTGCTGGTTTTGGAGAAGAACTAGGTTGAAGGGGATTCTTACTGAAATCATTTAAAGAAATGAAGTTTTTGAAGGCATCAATTACCATCGGGATTATATGGGGGATCTGGCATTCACCGCTAATTTTAATGGGACATAACTATTCTCAATATCCAGAATTTGGAGTATTGATGATGACCTTTTGGTGTATTTTGCTTACCCCGCTCTTTCTTTACTTTACGATTAAGGCAAAGTTGGTAATAGCTACGGCAATAATGCACGGAACCCTCAATGCAACGTCAGGAATGGTCATTGACGGTGGTAACGATTTAACAGTTGGAATGACTGGTTTATCAGGATTTATATCTCTGATTGTTGTTTTGTTTGTACTTTATATCTACGACAACAAATTAAGTAAAGAAAAAATAATGGCAAACTACTTGTAACACGCGGTATAGCCAATAAGGGGTTCAGTGATATGCGAAGGTTTATAGCCCGCAATCCCTTACTGGCCATGCCGCAACCGTTGGCAGGTATAAAACGAACGAGAATGATTGAGCATAAAAACATAGAAATTAAAGACTCTAATTCAAAACTTGGATTTGCAACTACAGAAGGAGGTAGCTGGACTGTTTAGAATAGATTTCTTACTTACAATGGAGAACAACTATTTCTCATTGGGAATGTATGTGGAACTTGTAACTTTTTTTTCAATAAAAAGGAGATTAAGTTCGGTCACTTATTTGACACAAGTGAAATAGGAGATTTGCTTAATAATGGAATTGCAAAACTTGAAAATTTTGACGTTTTAAAATCAATCTTTCCTAATGGTGAGTATGTTGTAGTTAAAACAGTAATCACTCCAGTATTGACTTTCCCAAATGATAAAAACGATTACTTTATAACAGATTTGTTTGAATCATGGCCGGATGAAAATGATGGGGCAAGTGAAGTTAATCAAGAGTATTATAGATGATTAAGTAAAAAGATAAAAGAAAGTGAAAAGCTGTTTGAATTTTTTGTTCCGACGTACAAGACTGCGGATTTGAACGAAAGTCGGATTGCTGAATACATGGGGGTGATTCAAAATGGCTTAAAACCAACAGTCCTAGCTCTTGGGGTTTTAGATGTAAAAACCAGTATGATTTATCCAGAAGTTGACGGAGAAGAAATTGACCCTGAAATTGATACACATTGGTGTTTTGCAAACTATTTAATTGATGGTCATCATAAAATTATGGCTGCAAACAGACTTGGAGAATCAATCCCAATGATAAGTTTTATTTCAAAAGAGCAATCATGGAAATTGATAGACAAACTGATTGACACATATGAAATTACGTCTACCGATAATGTATAAAAAATAGGTGTATTTCGAACCCTTTCAGGATCTTCACGATCTGGCTCTTTGTAAATATTACTTTCTTCATGCTGTTTTCTACAGCCTAAAATACTTACTTTTTCATGACAACAAATATAATATGGCGAACTTGAGCTGAAAAGATGCATCAGGTAGCACGGATACTTTTTAGAATTGCTAAATACTTGAATAAAGAAAAACCACCCCTTAATAAGAGGTGGTTTTCTTTATTCAGCAGTCTCTGATAAACTTCTGTGAATTTGATATTTGCAGTTAAGACCATGTCAAAGACCGCACTAAAGATACAATTTGAGAGCAATTCACAACTAGTATTCTTCCAAACATCTTCAATCCACTCATGTCAAAGACCGCACTAAAGATACAATTTGAGAGCAATTCACAACATTTATAATGAGTATTATAGAGATGAAAATCATGTCAAAGACCGCACTAAAGATACAATTTGAGAGCAATTCACAACTAAACGGTGTCGAATTTTCTTTCAATGTGACATGTCAAAGACCGCACTAAAGATACAATTTGAGAGCAATTCACAACCCGCTTTGCCTTTCTTTCCGGCTTTTCGCTCATGTCAAAGACCGCACTAAAGATACAATTTGAGAGCAATTCACAACCAACCAAAAATAAGTGCTAACCGTTTTTTTCATGTCAAAGACCGCACTAAAGATACAATTTGAGAGCAATTCACAACTAGTGCGCGTTAAAACTGCATCCATTAATGCATGTCAAAGACCGCACTAAAGATACAATTTGAGAGCAATTCACAACTGATTCACACACATAAAAAAACCGATTAGGCATGTCAAAGACCGCACTAAAGATACAATTTGAGAGCAATTCACAACGTGACACAATTAAAGCCGCTGATAGTTCAGCATGTCAAAGACCGCACTAAAGATACAATTTGAGAGCAATTCACAACTGAATCACTATAACTGTTTCACTAAAAAATCATGTCAAAGACCGCACTAAAGATACAATTTGAGAGCAATTCACAACTATCTTCAAATGAATTGCTAAAAGCTTTTGCATGTCAAAGACCGCACTAAAGATACAATTTGAGAGCAATTCACAACACGTTGTCAGAACTCGGACGCCAAACAGGACATGTCAAAGACCGCACTAAAGATACAATTTGAGAGCAATTCACAACGGATTCGCTTTTCGGGCAACACCTTTGTATCATGTCAAAGACCGCACTAAAGATACAATTTGAGAGCAATTCACAACTTGAGTTTCCAGCTTTCATAATACACGAAACATGTCAAAGACCGCACTAAAGATACAATTTGAGAGCAATTCACAACTGGATGACTACGCCAATGATTCACCAGAAACATGTCAAAGACCGCACTAAAGATACAATTTGAGAGCAATTCACAACATAAGTCTTTAACTGCCCTAATTCAGTTTCCATGTCAAAGACCGCACTAAAGATACAATTTGAGAGCAATTCACAACAGGAAAATACTGATTATCTTCCTCAGATAGCATGTCAAAGACCGCACTAAAGATACAATTTGAGAGCAATTCACAACAACTCATCCTGACCCTTTTCATTGGTTTTACATGTCAAAGACCGCACTAAAGATACAATTTGAGAGCAATTCACAACACGAGTTACTTTTTCATTGATAACAACGAACATGTCAAAGACCGCACTAAAGATACAATTTGAGAGCAATTCACAACTAAATAATGGTCATATGAATGTTGGTAAATCATGTCAAAGACCGCACTAAAGATACAATTTGAGAGCAATTCACAACTCCAGAACTATTTACTACCACTTTGCCAGCCATGTCAAAGACCGCACTAAAGATACAATTTGAGAGCAATTCACAACTATAGATTCCTTTGGGTTCTCAAAAACTTTCATGTCAAAGACCGCACTAAAGATACAATTTGAGAGCAATTCACAACCTTCTGTTAATGTATAATTAGCTTTTATTCATGTCAAAGACCGCACTAAAGATACAATTTGAGAGCAATTCACAACAATTGTCCGTCAGTGTATTCTGCCAAGTCACATGTCAAAGACCGCACTAAAGATACAATTTGAGAGCAATTCACAACAGTTACTTGTGAGATTGAAAAAGATGGGTTCATGTCAAAGACCGCACTAAAGATACAATTTGAGAGCAATTCACAACACTTATTCCAGGTTTTAATATTTTATCATTCATGTCAAAGACCGCACTAAAGATACAATTTGAGAGCAATTCACAACTAACAATCAAATAACCCCATCAAACAAGCACATGTCAAAGACCGCACTAAAGATACAATTTGAGAGCAATTCACAACATCATAATCAAATTTAAACTCCTTAATCCTCATGTCAAAGACCGCACTAAAGATACAATTTGAGAGCAATTCACAACAGAGGGTTTAAATCTTTAGAAAGAATAAGACATGTCAAAGACCGCACTAAAGATACAATTTGAGAGCAATTCACAACTCAATACATCTGAAACATCTTTCACATTCCATGTCAAAGACCGCACTAAAGATACAATTTGAGAGCAATTCACAACTATTGATTTAAACTTTGAATCTGATATTATCATGTCAAAGACCGCACTAAAGATACAATTTGAGAGCAATTCACAACTGACATTGAAATTAGAAGTGAAAATTTAATCATGTCAAAGACCGCACTAAAGATACAATTTGAGAGCAATTCACAACATTCTCGCAAGAAAACATCAATCCTTTTGTCATGTCAAAGACCGCACTAAAGATACAATTTGAGAGCAATTCACAACGAGCCTTACTCATTCTACTTATTCACCTATCATGTCAAAGACCGCACTAAAGATACAATTTGAGAGCAATTCACAACAGTTGAAATAGCTAAAAAAATAGCTAACGACATGTCAAAGACCGCACTAAAGATACAATTTGAGAGCAATTCACAACGGAAGCCAAGGAACTAAAATTATAAAAATACATGTCAAAGACCGCACTAAAGATACAATTTGAGAGCAATTCACAACCAACTCAATTAAAGTGAATACTATTTCTGACATGTCAAAGACCGCACTAAAGATACAATTTGAGAGCAATTCACAACTATGCAGATTGAGCCGCCTTAAATGTATTTCATGTCAAAGACCGCACTAAAGATACAATTTGAGAGCAATTCACAACAAAACATACTTATACAAAAGCAGGAAATTACATGTCAAAGACCGCACTAAAGATACAATTTGAGAGCAATTCACAACAGGCAACTTAAAAAACCTGCATCCGGTTTGCATGTCAAAGACCGCACTAAAGATACAATTTGAGAGCAATTCACAACTAAAGGTCTTTCATGGTTACAGAGTAACCTCATGTCAAAGACCGCACTAAAGATACAATTTGAGGGTAATTCACAACTAAAAGAATATCAAAACGTTACCAATGATGCCATCAATCAGCACAGTGCCGCATTACCTACATTACCATATTAAATCCAGCTCAAAATAATGAATTATTGCAAATAGTAACCTAATTAATATATATTATTAATAAAATAATTGTTTTTTCAATAAGCGTAGAGTTATACCTATTTATTACCTTACTACGTAATTTGCTAACCACTGACTAGGTAATTTACCTACTAAAATAGGTAAATTACCTATATGGAAATAGGTAAATTACTTATGTATTTTTTAAATATAGGCTGTATTTTTGTATAAATATCTTTTAAACTGTAACGTTCATTAAAATATCGCTATTTATCATTGGATATTTAGATTATAAAATTAAAAATACAATGAGTGAATGCCGGCAAATAACAAAGTTTCTCATAATACTTAATGCAAAGTTTTTGTCGGTATTCATTTTATCAGTTTTGGAATAAAATTAGGAATAACGATACATGAATCAAAAGCTTTGACTATATCATAGTTTTACAGCCATATTTTTATTACTAACTTACATCAAAATGGCTTAAGTATGATGTAACAGAGCTTTTTTAACTATAGTTGATGATACAGACAGTCCTGTTAATTGCGGTCTAGGGTTAGATTTTAGCAGGCGGCAGGTTGCTTTTACTCATAAGGAGTTGCAGCCTGCTTTTTTTAAGTAAAATGGATTTACAAGTTAAGTGAGACAACTTGCCTTTTATTTTAATGGATTAGAAGAAAAAAGACAAATAAGTTGAGGTTTTGGGTTAGGTTAATAATGTGGCAGGTTGCTTATGCTCTTAAAGAGTTGCAACCTGCTTTTTTTATGGTCAGTGTTTGAAGTTATGCAGACGTCTTCATCCTAGCCTTACCCAGTCACCCTAAATTTTTACCTTTAACGTTGGGGTAACCAGAATTGTTTCTTTCAGTGGCTTGTTTACCAATTGTCGCATAGGGGGATTGATAAAGCCATTCATACATCATTTGGTTACTATAGATAGTATTGCAATATAATCGCTGTAGCCAAGGTTAAATTTAGCTTAATTATATTTTTACATGAGATTGAATATAACAAAGGATGTCGAAGTACTTATTATTTTACAAAATTTTAGTGTGATATAAAACAAAAAGAAATGGCTGTTGTTTTTGTTGTACCACTCCATAATCCAAGCCTAAATATTCTTGAGAATACCTGTTATTCCGATTTGTATTTAGGGTGCTTTAAATTTTGTTTCATTTATTTAAGACTGTTAAGTGTATATTGTGATTGAACGGGCAATATACTCATTTGTAGTTAATAAAATAGAACCACTTCGATAGCCATATAAAAATTGCATAATTTATGGTAGGAAAATAAGGAGTGGATTACCTTTTATGCTTATAAAAAATACTGTTTTTATAGGTAAATTACCTATTTTGTGAAGTTACACAACAAATAGTTAAGCGTAAAACTTTAAATTTGGATTTTATTTTGCCTGAATATGACTCATAATCAGATAGGACATACTATTATTAATGTAGAACCAATACAACAATTGTTTGAGAGCTTTAGAGCTCTGAGTAATGTGCCGATTACACTTACAGATATAAATGGTAACATATTGTATAAACAAGATGGTAATTATCTTGGAGCTGGGGGGATTAAGGTTTGTACTAAATACCACAGGAAATGTGAGCAAACCAAAAAGAATTGCATTATAAGCGACACCTATTTGGCCAATAACCTTAAAAAAGGGGATGACTATGCCATATATACTTGTTTAAATGGTTTGGTTGATTTAGCCGTTCCGGTTTATTATAAAAGACAGCATGTAGCCAATTTATTCTCTGGTCAGTTTTTTCTCGAAACACCGGACTTAAGCTTTTTTAGAAAACAGGCAGAGAAATATGGCTTTAAGGTTGATGATTACCTGTCTCGTATTAAGGAAGTACAAGTATTTGATCAGGCTAAAGTAGATAATGTAGTAAAATTTCTAAAGTCATTAGCTCTTCTTATTCCGGGTAATTTATTAGAAGAAAATAGGGGTGATGAAATTGTTTCGGATAGGGATTTGTTACCATTAAACAAAGGTCTGGAAAAGCGAAATGAGATATTAACAACAACCTTGCTTTCGCTTGATGATTACATATATTCGCTTGATAAAAACAACCGTTTTGAAGTCTATTATACACCTTTTAAAGTGGGCTTGTTAGAAGATAATTACCAAAATCTTAAGGGTAAGCATTTTAGAGAGTTGAATTTAAAGGATGATATTCTCGCTAATTTGACCGTAACAATTGATCGTGTGAAAGAAACAAGACAGGCTTCTGATTTCCTCTTTTCCTTGGGTAACAGAGGTAAAGTTAAGCATTATAAAACAACCGTAACCTACCGTAAAGATGGTATGGGTGATTATGCTGGCACAACACTTCATATCCGTGATATCAGCGATGAACGAATGGCTTATCAGGAAATTAAGAAGCTATTGCAGATAATTGATCAAAGCCCTGTAGCTATTGCCATAACAGATAAAAAAGCAAATATAGAGTATATTAATAAGCAATTTGTAATTAATACTGGTTATTCACCTGATGAAGTATTGGGAAAAAATCCACGCATCCTCAAATCTGGATTAACACCGCAAAGCACGTATGAAGAGTTATGGCGTAAGATAAGCAAAGGAGAAGTTTGGAAGGGAGAGTTTAGGAATAAGCGGAAGGATGGGACCTTATTCTGGGAAGAGAGCACGATTAGTCCCATAATGGATAATAACGAAATAACTCATTTTGTTGCTATTAAAGAAGACGTTTCGGAGCAAAAAGCAATGGAGGCGGAATTACAAAAATATAAGCAGCAATTAGAGAAGCAAGTTGTTGAACAAACCAAACAACTGGAAAAGACAGCGCTTGATTATAAAGAAATTGTAGAGCACTTAACCGGTATTGTTTGGGAGGTAGATATGGAAGGTATAATAATATTTGTATCCCCCAATGTATACCGCTATTCAGACTACCGGGCAGAGGAACTGATTGATAAGCCGATTAGTCTTTTATTTGATCCGGAGTTGCATGGAAAGTTGTATGACTTTGTTGGTACTTTTCCTGATAACCCGGTTGAATTCCATGATTTTGAGGTGTTTTTAGACAAAGGGGATAAGCGTACGTATTTAAAAGCTACCGGTAAGCCAATATTTAACGATAGCGGTGATTTAATAGGTATCAGGGGCATATCAATGGATTATACATTGCTGCGGGAGCAGAATAAGCAAATTTTATTGGCCATCTGGGATGCTGAAGAACGTCAGCGTACCCGGATCTCAATGGAATTACACGATTCCATTGGAGCCACCATGTCGGCTATAAGCATGTATATGAATGCTCTTAATACAAAATACAGAGGTGATGATTTGTTACAAAAGGTAGATAATATTGTTAAGGATACAGCAAAGGAAATAAGGTTGGTGGCACGTGACCTTAAACCGCCTGAACTGGAGACACTAGGTTTAAAGGGTAGCCTTAATGCTATTCGGATATTGTATGCCGGCATGAAAGATTTAAACATTCATTTGCAGACAGATAACTTTACAATAAAGCCTGATAAAGAGATTGAATTGGCATTGTATCGTATTATTTCTGAACTTATTAATAATTCAGTAAAGCATGGTATGGCAAGTGAGATTAATGTTAATCTTTTTAATTATAACAAGCATATTTACTTGCTGTATGATGATAATGGGAGTGGTAATTTTTCGATGGAAAATATTGATTCGACAAAGAGTAGTGGAATAAAAAATATTTTAACACGAGTTAATACGCTAGGAGGAGAATGTCAGATTACACCATTACTCAACTGTGGACTAGTAGTGGGATTACAAGTTAAGTACTAACCAGAAGAACAATCTGAAATGAAGTATAGTATAGCAATAGTTGATGATCATCCTTTATTTATTGAAGGATTTAAATCATATCTAAGTTTAAATAGTGCAATAGAAGATATTAAAACGGCTTTAGACGGCCAGAGGTTTATTAATATGTTATCGGAAGGCTATTCGCCTAATATTGTCTTTATGGACATTCTTATGCCTGTTTTAAATGGCATAGATACCACTACATATGTAAAAAGGAACTTCCCAAAAGTAAAAGTAATTGGCTTATCATCATTGGAAAGTTTTGATCATATAGAGCGGATGATTGAAGCAGGTGTAGATGGTTATCTCTTAAAAGAATCAACACCACAAGAAATTGATAGAGCTATAGAGGCGGTAGCAAATAACGATAACTACTTCTCAAATAAAATACTATTGTCTTTATCTAAGAGAACCATTATTGGTGGTAATACACCAAATAATAACCTTCACTTAACACCTTTAACATTACGCGAAAAGGAGGTGCTTGTTCAGCTTTGTAAGGGGTGTAGCAGGCGTGAAATTGCTGAAAACCTCAATCTTTCGGAGCGGACAGTAGATAAGCACAAGGAAAATATTCTGACTAAAACAGGATGTAAAAATTTAATAAATTTGGTGGTTTATAGTATTAAAAATGAATTGGTTATGATTGATTCTCTTCTTTGGTATTAGCCAGTGAATCTTTTGAAACAGGTAGTGTAAAATAAAACTCACTACCTATATCAAGCATACTTTTAACACGAAGTTTACTATGATTTATACGTAGAAAATCACGACATATAGAAAGGCCTATTCCTGTACCATGTTCCATATCAGTACCTATGCCTGCAACAATGTTGTCGTTAGACCTTATGCAGTTTAAAAGTTCAGGAGACATTCCCACCCCAAAGTCACGCACACTTATATTAGTACGGTTATTTTCTGTAGAATGCAGCTCTATTTCAATTTTAGATCCTGTATGTGAAAACTTAATAGCATTAGATATCAGGTTTTGGATAATTACCTTAATCATGTCCATATCTGCAAATACGCTCTCGGAATAGGTATTGACTTTTAGTTTAAACTGAATGGATTTTTTGGTAAAGCTCAGCTTGAAAAATGCTTCCAGTTCCTGAATTAACTTAACAATATTGAAGTGAATAGGGAATGGCATAATGTTTTTCGATTGTGTCTGTGCCCAGTTAAGCAGGTTGGTAACCAGTTCTGTACCTTGCGTTGAAGCCAGCCAGATAGCTTCATAAAGTCGCTGTAAATCTTTAGGATTCTTTTTCTTTGCAGATTTTAATAAAAGTTCGCTGATACCTGTAAGTGCATTAAAAGGTGTTTTTAAATCGTGGCCTATAATTGATAGCAGCTTATCTTTTGCCCTGTTGGATATTTCAAGCTCCTCTTGTGCTAAATTTATTTTTTCTCTGGCAGCTTCGGCTTCTTCCAGCTGCATATTAAGTGTTTTAAGTAGTTTTTTCTGATGCTTAATTTGCTTTACCATTTCCGTTACTTCTTCAATAGTTATAACAGCATAAATGTTGTTGTCATCCGGATCGGATAGGGGAGCAACAGAGACTTCAAAATAAGCGGCTTCCTGTGAAAAACAATTGGCTATTACAGGCCCATGCAAACCAGATGAAAGGAACAGAGGAAGTTGTTGTTCAAGAACTTGCTTTAGCCTTAATTCGAAGTAAGGTTGTTTAAATATAGGAAACATGTTAGCCACATGTTTGTTGACTACATTATTATATTCACAATTTAGATGATCCTGAAAGCTTTTGTTAGTAAAGATTATATTACTTTCCTTATCGAGTACGCAAATACTAAAAGGTATAGAGTTATAAATGAAAGCTAGTTCCTTGATATTCATATAGGTCAATTGTCAATATTAGGTTGAAAGGCTTTGGTCAAGCAACTTGCTTAATGTTTCAAATGAATGAACTTCTAAAAAGATAAGCAAGCTTCCTTTTATCTTGTGACTTTCAATTTCATATTGAGTATTGGCTAAAATAACTGTACCTGAATTACTGTTCTTAAAAAGATCGAGTATATCGCCTTGCCAGTACTGCGGCAAGGAGTATTTAGATGTAATTTTTAAGGCATTGGAAATGCACCCGATTACACCGTTAATAACAATATTGCCAACTTCCATCAATACATTTTTTTTAACTTGTCCAATGCTGGTGTCAATATTAATCCATGGTGCAATAAGGTTAAGTAACTTTAGTGCATCATTATTTGGAAATATTAATTTGGCTTTACCGGTTAGTTGCCCTTCAAATGCCATTAGTACGGTGGATGCATTTTTATCAAAATTAGCAACGGTATTAAGATCAGCAATATCTACAACATCAACATGAATTGCACTTAATGCTATAGGCTGGTTTAGTATTTGATTTAATAAACTGGCACCATTACCAACGCCTATATTTATAAGTTCTTTAAGAGCGTCCAGTTGTAAGTCAGATAGTTCCATCAGCTAATGTTTAAGTATTTATTAATTGTGTCAAGCAACTCTTCTTTATTAACCGGTTTTTGCATAAATGCTTTAGCACCTAATTGTAAACACCGCTGCTTTGTTGGAGCTTGAATATCGGCAGATAAAACAACTGTACTGGGTTTGTTTTCCTTGTCTTTTATACGTTCCAGCACTTCAATACCATCCATTACCGGCATTAATAGGTCAATAATCATTATATCAGGATTAATGATGTCAATTTGGGAAAGAGCATCAACACCATTCTCTGCAAACGAAATGTCAAGCTTACTATCTTTAAGCATATTTGCTAAAAATAAGCGGGCTGCATACGAATCATCAACTATTAGTAATTTATTCATAGACCTTGTTTTTAATAAGTGAAAAATCATATATGCCATTACCTGGCATTGTTTTTTTCATGTTTGACTATTGTTAACGAGCCAAATGTTTTGATGAATACTTATCATTTCAGGCTTAGTAAAATCAATTTTAGATTTTAAAGCTTTGTAAAAGTATTTTGGTTTGAATGGTTTGTTGTATAATGGTTGATACCCATCGTATTCTTGAATTTTCTGGATGTTTCAATACATTATACAAGCTTGTTTTAATCTGTTTTTCAAGATGAATACATGTTTAAAGCATTATCTGCAACCAGATCTTTTTACCATCGTCATCGTCTTTAATTTCTTTCCCTTGCCTGATTGGTTTCAACAAAATTATTCTTTATACAAAAATAGATAGTCTTTTGTATTATATACTTAGATTTTTACGTATTTTCTTATAGGTAAAATACCTATTTTACTACGTATATTACCTAGTCTAAAATGTTTAAATAGTCTAAATTGCACTACATATGTATATACAAAGATAAATAGTGATCAAGATTTGAGTGTTTTCATAGTGTTGTTAATGAGTTTTGTATACTATGTATAGTACTTTATTTTTCACTATATGCAAATGTTTGTTTAATGCTAATAGGCATTATTTGAAAATTTGCTATGAAACAGCACAAAGCGAATGGGGCACATACTAACAATGGTGTGTATGTAGTAATCTGAGTTCGATTTAAATTTTAAAATACATGTTGAAATAAAAAGCTGATTTACTATGGAATAATTCCGATTGAGAGATACTCTAATTTGACACATCAAATCTGTTTTTATTCAAAGCTTGTTGTTTCCAAGTGAAAACAACAGTTTTCTTTATATAATCGACTAAAAATTAATTGTTCCGCCTTAACGTAGCCTACTATTGTTCCGTTAAACTACATTTGAAGTTCACTATTTTCAAGCGATCTGAAACAACATTTATCGAAAATCTTAATTTCTAATACGTGATGAGGTAAATTCAAAATTCTACATCGAACTCAGATTAGTTAAAAGTTATTTTATAGCCTTATAAGTAAAAACGCTTTCTTTATCAATGGTAATGGGCGTTTTAATAGAATTATAAATCATTGTAAATTGTTGTGAATAAGGAGAATAAAAGCTTACTTCTTCAAGTTTATTATTCTTCCAACTTATATCAACAGTTATATTACCACGTGCTTTAAGGCCTTTAACATACCCTTCTGTCCATTGCGTTGGCAGGGCCGGTAATATTCTAAGTAGGTTTTCTTCGTGCGATTGTAAAAGCATCTCGGCCACGCCGGCAGTGTAACCAAAGTTACCATCAATCTGAAAAGGAGGGTGGGCATCAAACAAATTGGTATACATTGATTTCTGCAAAAGAAATTGAATATGATTTTGTGCCATATCGCCATCAAATAATCGTGCACAACAGTTGATAAGCCAGGCACGGCTCCAGCCGGTTCCGGCTCCTCCATTGGCAATACGATGATCTAATGTTCGCTTTACAGCATCCATCATTTCAGGTGTTTTACTTTGTGTTATTGCTACACCCGGATGAAAACCATACAGGTGAGACATGTGGCGGTGACCCGGTTCTACTTGATCATATTCGCGATCCCACTCCATAATAATATTATCTTTATCAAGTATAAACCCCGGTCGAAGCTGTTTTCTTTGTTGGCCTATTTTATTGGTCAGGGTGTTGGAAATATTTAAAATTTTGCAAGCCTGTAAATAATTATCAAACACTTCAGCAATAAGCTGCTGATCCATGGCTGAACCTAAGCAACTAGCTACCGGATTTCCATTTTGATCTTTAAAGCGGTTTTCAGGTGAAGTGGATGGTGCTGATACCAGATAGCCATCGCGAGGGTCTTCTATTAACCAATCGCTATAAAATATGGCCGATTGCTTTATGGCCGGTAAAGCCTTTTCTCTCAGGAATACGGTATCTCTTGTAAAAGTGTAATGTTGCCAGTAATGTTGCATAAGCCATCCGCCAGCACCAACTGAGCAGCCCCAATAGGCTGTAGGGGCGCGTAACCATGTTGGAGCCCACAAATCTGTAGCATGTGGTATAAATGTACCTTTACAGCCAAAATTCTTCTGTGCTGTTACTTTACCATTCTCAATCAGCTTATCAATATAGTTAAATAGGGGGGTATTTAATTCATCAAGGTTAGTGACATTGGCCAGCCAGTAGTTCATCTGTAAGTTAATATTAAGGTGGTAATCCGCATTCCATGGTGCTTCAATATGCTTATTCCAAAGCCCTTGCAAATTAGCTGGGTTGGTTCCTGTGCGCGATGAACTGATAAGGAGATAACGACCATAATTAAATAAGAGGGTTTGGAGTCCTGGATCTATCTGTCCTTCTTTAATATTTTTAAGGCGCTCATTTGTAGGTAGACTGTCTGGAGGCGATTGTGTTAACTGCAAATCAACACGCTTATAAAGTGCTTGGTAATCTTTAATATGTGCTTCCTCCAGTTTGTTAAATGTGATGCTTGTTGCAGTATCAAGGTCTTTAATATTTTGCCCTATGTAATCTTTATGATAGAAGGAGGAGTTGGCAACCAGATAAATGGTGGCTTTATTAACATTTTTCAATTCCAGGAAATCCTCACCTCTAGTAATCACACCATTTTCAGTAATAACTTTTAGGCGTGTTTCAAATTTAACTCCTGTAGTAATAGGAGCAGGCTTTGAGTCAAATATTGCATTGCGCTGTGTTACTTCACCACGCATAATTAAATGCTGAGCCTCATTTGTGGATACTTCCACAGTGGGTAATCCAGCATCGAACGGACGTGATAAACGTATTTTACCATTAAGTCCTTCGGATGTATCCGAGGTTAAAACAACTGCAATAAGCTGGTGTGGGTTAGATGCAAATACTTTTTGAGTAACCAGATGTCCCTTACTGCGGAAAGATGTGGTGGCAATAGCCCGGTTAATATCTAAGCTACGTTTATAGTCAGTTATATTACTGTGTTTAAAGTCAAGGAATAAATCACCCATAGTTTGGTGCGACCTAACGACTTTTTTACGTGAGAATTTTTCTACAAAAAGACGATCTGCTTCTTGGTGATTGTTGGCAAAGAGTTGTTCGCGAATGGCATTCAAATCATCGGGTGTACCGGCAGGTTCATCCCAACTCAAATCTGCGGGCCACATAGAGTCATCGTTAAGTTGTATGCGCTCATGACTTGTTTTGCCAAATACCATTGCACCTAGACGGCCATTGCCAATGGGTAAAGCTTCTTCCCAGGTGTTGGCTGCTTGTGAGTACCACAACAGGTGATCGTGAGGCGCTTTATGACTTGTTTTATTACAGCAACTATTAAGTAGTAATATTACAACTAAAGCGGGTAGAAGTCGACATAAAGTTTGTAAGGATAATTTCATATGATTATAAATTTGCTTTTGTTTTCCATATGAAACTCGCCAAATTTAACCTTTTTTAGTGGTGAGAAGCTATTAGCTAATGCTGATTTTCAATTCTCATAGCTCGTTTCATATAATAATTTTTGAATATGATCAAAAAAAGTGTGTGCCTCAAAAACAGGGCGACTTTTATTATTGCTCATCCAATAGTTATCAGGTTTGATTGGTAATAGGTATAAACTTTCAAAAGCATTGGAACTTTTACTTTTAAAACCAGCCTCTAAATTATCATTTTTTTGAAGCTAATTCCTTATTTATACATTTTATTTATTAGCAGATGATCCATAATTACCATTGCTGCCATAGCTTCAACAATAGGTACAGCACGTGGTAGTACACATGGGTCATGACGTCCTTGGGTTGTAGAGGTAATTTCTTCTCCCGCCTTATTAACCGTGTACTGTTCCTTTAATATTGTTGCGATGGGCTTAAATGCTACATTAAAGTAAATATCTTCGCCATTACTGATGCCTCCCTGAATACCACCGGAGTGGTTGGTTCTGGTTCGTACCCGGTCACCTTGCATATAAAATGCATCATTATGCTCCGAGCCTTTTAATACAGTGGCACCAAAGCCTAATCCATAGTCAAATCCTTTAACGGCATTTATACTAAGCATAGCCTGCCCCAGTGTAGCATGTAGTTTACCAAATACCGGATCGCCCAAACCAACGGGTGTATTTTTAATAACACAACTGATAATTCCCCCAACAGAGTCTTTGTTTTTGCGCACCTGATCAATATAAGCAATCATTTTCTCAGCAGTTTTAATATCTGGACAACGTACAATGTTTTTGTCTGTATTAGCCAAATCAAGCTCTCTGTAGTTCTTATTCAATTGAATGGAGCCAACAGTTGATGTGAAAGCCTGAATGGTAATGCCATGTTGCTTAAGCATTAACTTGGCAATGGCACCAGCTACCACACGTGCAATAGTCTCGCGTGCAGACGAACGGCCACCACCGCGGTAATCGCGAATGCCATACTTACTTTGATAGGTGTAATCAGCATGGGATGGGCGGTATACACCGGCAATATTGCTATAATCTTTAGAGCGTTGATCTTTATTCCAAATTAAAAAGCCAATGGGGGTGCCTGTTGATTTTCCTTTAAATATACCTGACAGAAATTCTACTTTATCAGCCTCATCGCGTGGTGTTGTTATAGCTGATTGACCAGGTCGGCGTCTGTTTAGTTCGTTTTGAACAAATTCTTCGTCGATAATGGTATTGGGTAATACACCTTCGATAATTCCTCCTACAGCTTTTCCATGTGATTCGCCAAATGAAGTCAGTTTAAAAAGTGTTCCAAACGAATTTGCAGACATATATGTGTTTTTATAATAGTTTGAAAATAATTAGATCATAAAAATAGTAACTTATAAGTGAATGCCCAAGTTTAAGAATTGTTTCGTACACAAAAAAGGGAGACGCATACCATCTCCCTTTGTTAAATTATTTAGTTATGCTTATCCACATGAGCAACCGCCACCGCAGCCCCCATTACTTGAACCACAACCGCCACTACCACATGCTTCTGCAATTTCTTCTTCTTTTGCTTCGCGAATTTCAAGTATTTCGCCTTTAAAGAATAGATTATCGCCTGCTAATGGGTGGTTAAAGTCCATTTTTACTTTTTCATCACCACGTTCTAAAACGATACCATTTAAACGGTTACCGTGAGCATCCTGCATAGGAACCTGGTTACCAACTGTTAGAAGATCTTCATCAATTTTCCCTTCTACTTCAAAAATGTTAGTTGGGATTTCAACAATGGCATTAGGATTTACTTCTCCATAAGCCTCGGTTGCTTTCAGTTCAAAATTAAAAGCAGAACCGGAAGTCATGCCTTCTAATTTGTTTTCGAACATTTCCAACATTTTACCGGCACCAAAAACAAACCCAAGAGGAGCATTTGCTTCAGTCTTTTCAACTACTTCACCATCAGTACCGTTAATACGTAATTCGTAGGAAAGGGTAACAAATTTATTTCTTCCTATTTCCATTTTATAAAATTTAATAATATTATTGATTTTCTATCTAAACTGTCTTTTTACCATTAATTATGATGCAGTTATGCTCTTACTGGCATATTTTAATAATTATTGGTTTAATCTGAAAATTTGTGCAAAGTAAATCAGATTTTTATAACCAACCAATCAATATTTGTAAAAAGACAGTGTAAGGCGGAAAAAGTTCAAAAAGGATGGATAAAAATTTTATTAAGATGCTACTTCTTCCTACGATTTAGATAAAGAGGTTTATACATGCTGTTGGCTTATGATGATATATCTTCAATGGTACTTGTGTCATTAAGCTTTAATTGAGAAGTATCATATCATAATTATAACACTAATATTTACAACTTATCACTTTTTCGATACTTTGTTTTTCCATATCCCTGTACAGATTGGTTTTCAACAATATCATGACCTGCATAATTTACAAGCAACTTCTGGTTTTTAAATAAAAGAAAACCATTTATTTTATAACCATTGTTGCTTTTGTTAGTCGTCCCAGTCCTTTTATTGTCTCAATATTTTCCACTTTCGTTTTAATGTTTCATTAGTCTTAATATACTTGTCTATTTATAATCTTATATATTTGTTGATCAGTGTGTTTTATTGTGTTTTTTTATTGACGCTGTATGACTTTGTTTGACTTCTGTGGATAAGAATGTGCTTCTATTCATTCGGAAACTTGTATTTGCAAAGGTTATATTGTAGGCTTTTATGCAAAGCCTAGTTTTATATGCAAGGCTAAATCACTATTTTCACATGCTAAAATATTAGCAGGAAGGTATTCATTTAACCTGATTTCGATTTAAATTTTATAATTCAGATCATGCAAAATAAAGTCATAATAATAACAGGAGCATCATCGGGTATAGGTTTGGCTTGTGCCCGCGAGTTTGCTCAGCGTGGTGCAAAGCTTGTATTAGCTGCCCGAAGCGCTGAAAAACTGGTTGAGATCAAACACGAACTGAAAACTTATGGGAGTGAGGTAATATCGGTTAAAACCGATGTGAGTGTAGAAGCAGATTGTATCAATCTGGTTAAAGAAACCATTAAGGCATTTGGACAAATTGATGTTTTAGTGAATAATGCAGGAATATCGATGCGTGCTGTATTTGAGAGTGTTGACCTTAGTGTGCTTAAACAATTAATGGATGTTAACTTCTGGGGAACAGTTTACTGTACCAAGTATGCATTACCACATTTATTAAAGCAGAAAGGTTCAGTCGTTGGTGTATCGTCTATAGCTGGTTATGTTGGTTTACCAGGCCGTACAGGTTATTCTTCATCTAAGTTTGCTATACATGGTTTTTTGGAGTCCTTACGTATTGAAAACCTGAAAAAAGGTTTACATGTACTGATCGCTGCACCGGGTTTTACAGCATCAAATGTGCGCAAGGCTGCCCTTACGGCGGATGGAAGTAACCAGGGCGAAACACCCCGAAAAGAGGAAAAGATGATGAGTGCAGAAAAAGTTGCCGTACATATGGCTAATGCAATTGCTAAGCGCAAACGAACATTAATACTCACTTTTGTTGAGGGTAAAGTGACCGTGTTTCTAAAGAAGTTTTTTCCAAAATTATTGGATAAGCTGGCTTATAACCACATGGCAAAAGAACCGGATAGTCCGTTTAAATAATCTGATATTATAGTAGATGGAGTGGAAAAGAAATAGGTTTGACTCACTACCAAAAAATTACCGTTTATAATACAACTCCTCATGTAAACAAGGGTTTACATGAGGAGTATGTTTATTTGTTTAATAATTTACAAAAATTACTTTATTAAAAAGTCAAACAGCATTTCATCTTCCAGATAGCCCTGAAGGCGGTCATTAATAGCAACTGGACCAACACCTGCTGGTGTTCCTGTATAGATAAGATCACCTATTTTTAAGGTAAAGTATTGCGATACATGTTCAATAATTTGGTTCACAGTAAAGATCATTTGACTGGTATTTCCCTTTTGCACTGTTGCACCATTCTTATCAAGTCTGAAGTTGATATTTTGAATTTCAGCAAACTTATTTTTATTTACAAACTTCGATAGCACTGCTGACCCATCAAATGCCTTTGCTTTTTCCCAAGGTAACCCTTTGCTTTTTAGTTTTGATTGCAGATCGCGGGCAGTAAAGTCAATACCAATAGCTACTTCCTCGTAATAACGGTGTGCGAATTGTGCGGCTATGTTTTTGCCAATACGGTTAATCTTTATTACCACCTCTACTTCATAATGAAAATCTTTAGCAAAATCAGGAATAAAGAAAGGCTTATTTTTAAGCAATAAAGCAGAGTCAGGCTTCGAAAAAATAACGGGCTCTTCAGGTACTTGGTTATTCAGTTCTTTGGCATGTTCCACATAATTGCGCCCAATGCATAATATTTTCATAAAAGCTTACTTATTAAAGTTACGCAATTTAATATTTGTCAATATTTTTTTTGTAAATAGTGGAAAGTCTCCTTTCATCATCCAGCCATAGTATGAAGGATCTTTTTCAAGGACTTCTTCAACGCTTTTACCTTTGTATTTACCAAAATTAAATACTTCTTGGCCTTTTTCGTTAAATATTATACGGCCAATAAAATCGGCATTCTTATTAAATGATGAAAAGGTATCTAAAAACTCAATATTATTTTCTAATTCTTCATAACGCTCAATTTGTGCTTTAAGCACTTCGTAAGTAGCCACTGTATCAGCTAAAGCCGAGTGAGCATTCTCCAGATCTTTATTGCAATAAAACTTGTATGCCGCTTCAAGTGTGCGTTTCTCCATCTTATGAAAGATAGTTTGAACATCAACAAATTTGCGCTTTTTCATATCAAAATCAATGCCGGCGCGAATAAATTCTTCTGCCAAAAGCGGTACATCGAACTTATTGGAATTAAAGCCTGAAATATCACAACCTTCCATAATCTTAGCTATTTTCTTTCCCAGCTCTTTAAAGGTTGGTGCGTCTTTTACATCTTCATCATAAATACCATGTATTTCCGATGTTGCTTTAGGAATTGGCATTTCCGGATTAACTTTATAACAGTACGATTCCTCTTCGCCGTCTACATTAACTTTTAACAGAGCTATTTCAACAATGCGATCGTTAGTAATGTTAATACCTGTTGTCTCTAAATCGAAAAATATAATTGGGTTTTTAAGATGAAGTTTCATATACTTTTAATCGTTTTTTTAATAATTATTCTAGCGACACAAAAGTAGGGATTTGCCCGGTTATATCTAATTAAGTGCATAAAAGATTATTAGACTATTAGAGAATAGATTGTTAAATATTGGATTATTAGGTGATAGGCTATTAATTTACTCCAGGCGTTGACAGCGACTGGATTGAATAAAGTATTCACCCTCTTAATTTCACTTATCCTTTACTTGTGGGGTAAGATAATCATCGTATATTAGATGGTAGTATGAAAATGTCGATTGGTATCATCTGGTTATAGAAACTACCAAGCTAAAAAAATAATGCTTTATAAAGGAATTGAATATCTTTGTGTTATTAATTTATAAAAGTTGGTTTTACCAAAAAAATCACTCTGTAATTTAATTTGTTATAAGCTTTTCTTTTTCGGTAATACAATCAGTTTTATGCGGTCAGCTAAGGTATTAAAATAGTTGTCTGGAATATTTAATTGATAATCCAGATCCTGTATTAAATCATGTTTAATCTTAATGATGTAATTTCCTGTTATCAGAGCCATAATAAAACTTGCCGAATCGTCTTGTGTTGCATAGGTACCAATCAGGTTATTTAATGTGTCTGTGAAAGTACTGGTAGGATTAAAATCTGGGATTGTAAGTTTTCGGTCTTTTTTTAATCGGATATTACATTTTACTATTGCGGTAGATGGCAAAGTAGAATTAAATACCACTTTATAAATATCGCGATGGCCATGGCCTTCGGGTCGTATTGCGGATATATAGGCATGACGTTGACCATTAACCCATGAGATATTAAAGTTATCGTAAGTATCGTTTATCGGATAACCTAAATTAACGGGTACACTCCAGCTTTGGGTTTCATCATTCCAATTGGCATAAAACAAGTCATAACCTCCCATTGATTGAGCATTATCAGATGAAAAATAGATGCGCTTACCATCTGAAGACAGAATAGGGAAATTTTCTTTGTATTCGACTGAGTTAATTTTACCGGGTAATAAGTGTGCTTTGCCCCATTCTCCAGTTGGCAGCTTTATCGAATAGTATAAATCTGTATTGCCTTTCTCGTTTTCTGATGAAAAAAGAATAGCATCCTTACTATTTGTCATCCACATACCATATTCCGAACCTTTAGCGTCAAGTGGAGATCCAAAATTATCAAGCGGTTCAAAACGGTAATTGCCTTTGTAATTCGCATAGCCTATCTGGTTGCTACCATTTTGGTTATGAAAAACAAATAATTGTGAGCCATCTGGTGTTGTACCAGCAACAACCTCATCGTATATTGTATTGATTTGAGAACCAATTGTTTTACCCTCTTGTAGATGGAGTTTGTTCATCTCACTTATGCAAATATTATAATAGTAGATACTATCATAGGGATTATATTGCTTATTTGAAGCATGAAAAAGCTTGTTTTCTGATGCGATAATGTATGGATTAATCTCATTACGATTTGTGTTGATACCCTTACCAAGGTTAATAAAAGAGATATTAAGAGGTATCTGGGTTAATATTTTGGCATTTGAAATGGCTTGTTTTAATGTAGCTGTTTGCTTCAGTAGTTCATCATTGGAGGTAATTAATGGTTCAATGGTTTTAAGTAAGCTATCAGCCTCATTAAAGCGGTGAGCATGAAATAGGGCAATTGCTTTCTGAATTTTGACTTTATTATCTTTGGGTTCCAGGCTTATTAGTTGATTGATATACGGTAAGGCCTCTTCTCTTAAAGTGTTATCTTCCAGATAGCAGTTAATTATTTTAGAAAGGAGTTCTGTATTATTCCTTTTTTTTGCGTAGTGCCCTTATATAATCTTTTCGGGCTTTTTCGTAATTGTAATACTTATAGTATTTATTGGCTCTTTGCTCATAATCCTGGGCTGTACCATTAAGTGCAATAAAAGAGAATAATAGTGTGAAGATTAGTTTGGTCATAACAGTGGGCTCAGTCTAAAATATTTAAAAGAAACTAAAAAACATTGATTATACATTGGTCTTTTTGATGAATGTGCCTCTTCTTTAGATAATAGTGCTTAAATTGTGCAGGTGCAGTGTTGAACAATTGCTATTAAAACTTGTTTAAATTCATAAAAATGCATATTTAACGCTATGAGAAGAAGACAATTTATAAGTTTATTAGGAATGGGAGCAGCTGCTGCGTGTACGTCTGCTGGCCGAAATAAGCGTGTGGATTCAACTATAAAAGCTGCACCTGTATCCGGACATTTTTTTCCGGCCTTACCATATCAATATAATTCGTTAGAGCCTTATATTGATGCTACAACCATGGAGTTACATTACGATAAACATCATAGGGGGTATTATAAGAAGTTTTCCGCTGCTATAGAAAATAGTTTATTAGAGACGAGATCTATGCCTTATATTTTTGCTGAAGTTTCAAAACATGGTGACGCAGTCAGGAATAATGGTGGTGGTTATTATAATCACATGTTATTTTGGGAAAGCCTTAGTCCTGATGGAGGAGAGCCATCGGCAAAACTACTGAGCCATTTGGTAAAAAACTTTAAGTCATTAGATGACTTTAAAGATGCTTTTTTTAAGGCAGCCAAAACACAGTTTGGAAGTGGATGGGCATGGTTGATATTAGATACTGACCACAACCTGCAGGTTGTTTCAACACCTAATCAGGATAACCCATTAATGGACATTGCAGATGTTAAGGGCATTCCATTATTAACAATTGATGTTTGGGAGCATGCTTATTACCTAAATTATCAGAATAAGCGGGGTGATTACATTAATGCCTTCTGGAATATTGTTAATTGGAAAGTTGTAAATAAGCGTTTTGAGAAAGCACTTAAAGGTGAATGGATAGGATAAGTTTTAAAAAAATAGAATAAAACTGAAAGCCCTTTTTTGATAAGAAGGGCTTTTATGTATTTTTAAGCTAAAGTAATTTGTTTTGTTATTAGAATAATGAAGAAGGTTAAGAAATTAAATTTAATTCAATGCGAAAGATATTAGTCCTTTTTGCTCACCCAATGCTTCATAAATCTCGCGTTAATCAACAATTGGTTAATGCTATCGAGGGGTTGGAAAATGTTACTGTGCATAACCTTTATGAGCATTATCCTGATTTTTTTATTGATGTGAAGTATGAGCAGGATTTATTATTGGCACATGATGTAATTATTTGGCATCATCCATTTTATTGGTATAGTGCACCTGCTATGATTAAGGAATGGTTTGATCTTGTTTTGGAGCATGGTTTTGCTTATGGAAGGGATGGTAGTGCCTTAGAAGGGAAACAAGCGATGACATGCATATCAACCGGAGGTCGTTATGAAACCTATCAAAGGAATGGACTGAATCGTTTTCCTATTAAAACCTATTTATTACCCTTTAATCAGTCAGCACATTTGTGTAAAATGAATTATTTGCCACCTTTTGTTGTGCATGGCGCTCATTTGCTCAATGATGAAGATATAAGCGATATAAGCCGACATTATAAGCGAGTACTTGAATTTTTGCGCGATAGCGGCGATATAAATGGTTTACAAAGAGAAGAAACAGAGTATATAAACCAAGTGATTAAATAAGAAAGATAAATATTCCCTAATCTATACTTCTATGCATTTAGACGAGATATTTTTTAAAATAATAATATATCTGCTGGCAGCGGTTATATCAGTGCCTATTGCAAAAAAAATTGGACTGGGTTCTGTGTTAGGCTATCTGATTGCCGGTATAATAATCGGGCCTTTTGTGCTTGAGCTTGTTGGAAGTGAAGGGAAAGGGGTGATGCATATTGCCGAATTTGGAGTTGTTATTATGCTATTTATAGTTGGTTTAGAATTGCACCCGAGTATGTTGTGGCGTATGAAACGCTTAATTTTTGGGCTGGGCGGTATGCAGATCGGTTTTACCACACTCATCTTTGCATTAATAACGGCTTTATTCTGGTTAAATACTGCCCAAGCAATAACTACAGGCCTTATTTTATCGTTATCCTCAACTGCTATTGTTTTGCAAACACTGTCAGAGAAAGATATGTTACAAACGCGTGGTGGACGGCATAGCTTTTCGGTTTTGTTGATGCAGGATATCTCAGTGGTACCCATATTTGCCATTATAGCTTTGTTTGCCAATCAGGTGGTTACTGATACAGTAAGTGCCAATGACGTTAATGAGGTGAGTGATAGTGGCTGGTACCAGTTATTGCTGATAATAGGGGCAGTAGGTATTATTATTGTAGGAGGCCGCTATTTAGCTCATTATGTGTTTAAGTTTATTGCTGAAACCGGTTTAAGAGAATTATTTACAGCAACAGCTTTGCTATTGGTAATTGGTATTGCTGGTTTTATGGATGTAGTAGGCTTATCGCCAGCACTTGGTACATTTTTGGCTGGAGTGGTGTTAGCTAACAGTGAATATAGGTATGAACTGGAAGATAATCTGGAGCCTTTTAAGGGTTTGTTACTGGGGGTATTCTTTATTTCAGTAGGAGCAAGTATTAATTTTACCTTATTATTTAATCATTGGCGATTAATATTAATAATACTCAGTATTGTTGTGTTGGTAAAGTTGTTTGTGTTATTTATTTTGGGTAAACTGTTTAACTTGGGTAAATCGCATAATATGTTGTTTACCTTTAGTTTGGCTCAAGCCGGTGAATTTGGTTTTGTACTTATCTCTTTTGCCTCACAAAATGCCATTTATGATGGTTTTACCTCTGATATACTATTAATTATAGTTGCTTTATCCATGTTAATTACTCCTTTATTATTTATTGTTAATGAGCATATTATTCAGCCTCGCCTGTTAAAAACAGAAATACAGGAAAATGATGTTGTTGAAGAGAATGGACAGCCTGTTATTATAGCAGGTTTCGGACGTCTAGGTCAGGTTCTTGGCCGCTTTCTTAATGCCAATGGAATAAACTCAACTATTATTGATAATAATCCGCATAATATACAATATCTCAAAAAATTTGGTTATAAAGTATACTATGGTGATATCACTAAGAAAGACATGTTAGAGGCCGCAGGCGCTGCAAAAGCAAAGGTATTGGTTGTTGCAATGAGTGAGCGACATCAAATAGATAAACTGGTGGAGTTAACACAAAAGCATTACCCTAAGCTTAAGCTTGTTGTCAGAGCTGTAGATGTGGCACACGATTTATCATTACAAAACATTGGGGTTGAAGCCCATCGGCAGGATACTTTTGATTCAGCTATTCAGTTGGGTACAGATGCGCTTACGGCTTTGGGTATTAATCCACACAGAAGTTATCGTTCTGCTTTAACATTTAAGCACCTAGACAAGCGCTTTATGAAAAATTTACAGCAGAGATATTCAAAAGATGACCCTCATTTTGTTATGGAAACAAAACAATTTTCCGAGCACCTGGAAAATATTCTTTTAATGCAACAAAAACACCCATACCGGGAGTATGATTGTGCCTGGGATACCCACTCATTGATTGATGAAGCAAAGAATGAAGGCGAGGATATTGCAGAAGTTCCGTCTAAACATTAAGTTGTTTATTAACCTGCAATCGACATAAAGTTATATACGAAAGAACAGTAGATTAACTGGTACAGATATGACCCTTAAAACAGATATTTAGTAACCTGAGTTCGATTTAAATTTCAGCATTCAGATTGTCATAAAGAATTGATATACAATGCAAATTTTGCAGGGCTAGCGGGCTAGCTCGAAAAATTTAACGCACTAGATTAGTTTTTTATGACAAAGCAGAGATGTTTCACTTATAAAAGCGATTTTCTTCCCCCAAATTATTCAAAATAGCCCGCTGTTCTTTCTTAATTTGTGGTTGAAACTCACTATTTATAAGCGATCTGAGTCTAAAATTTTACGTCGAACTCAGGTTAGTAGCACTTTAATAAAATCTGAAAGATGTAATTTTAAACTATCTCAGGTTATTAACTCACCAATATTTCAGAATACTGATTTTGTTCATAAAGAAGTTTGCCGAGACTAGGAGTAGAGGAGAAATATGACCAAAACACCTTCTGAATAGCAGTATGATAGTATCAACAAATCTACTTGATGAGTATGAATTATACTTTTTCGGATACCCTCATTGGCTAACTTTATTTTTTCCTAACCAGGTTAGTTTGTGCCAAATCCCCTCTAGCGGACCATGTTTAAAGTTCTTTGCCCACCAATGGCAAAATAAACCTGTTAAAACCGATAATACAATAGCAATTAAGAAGCTATACGTAGCTCCGGTGTATTTGTAAAGGCCAAAGCCATAACCATAATATATTGTCGCTCCAAGAATAGATTGCATTACGTAGTTCGTTAAACTCATTTGCCCAAGAGGCGCGAAAATCATCAATACCTTATTAAATATACCTTTTTGAAACAATAAAGTAATTCCTGATACTAGAATTAACATAAAGGCTATGTCTGCCCATGGTGAAGCAATGGTTAAAACAGATCTTTCTATTGCAGCACTTTCAATCCACTCGGGAATAAACTTACGAACAGGGTAGAAAATAATAAAGGCAATAGTAGCCCATGTTAAAGTTTTCCTCCAGAAGGTATTACTTTTATCAGAAACAATAAAAAGTTGCTTTCTTCCGGCTACCAGGCCGCATAAAAACATGGCAAAAATGATAAAGAAGCGCCCGTTTTCCCAATTCCATAATAAAACGGCTTTTTTCCCATTGGTAAGGTTACCTGTTATTGTATCAAGTATTGAATTTTTAGGTATATATTCGTGTATCTTTCCAAAATAGGTCCATGAAGCAGGGTTAGCTATTTCTATATCCGGATTCTGGATGGCTGTATATAGTTTATGCCACTCCAGAGGCTGCAAAATCATAAATGCAGCTATTCCGATCAATACTTTATTACTTAGTTTAGCTACAGGGATTAAAAGGAAGCCGATAACTGCATAAATACTTAGAATATCACCCTGGAAGAACATTGAATTGATTATGCCAAAGCCAAACAATAAAATCAGGCGCCATGCAAAACGAGATCTGAAGTCGTTGCCTTTCTTTTCCTGGTTGTTAGACTGAATAAAGAAAGTAAGGCCAAAAAGCATCGCAAAAATAGAATAGGATTTGCTTGCAAAAAGAAAGAATAATGTATCCCAGACATTTTTATCAAGTGTTTTTATCCAATCGGGAAGCTGGGGTGGTAAAAAATATAAATCGAAATGTTCGAGGTTATGAAGAAGCATAACTGCAACGATTGCAAAACCTCTTAAAGCATCTATTACAAATAGACGAGATGTGTTCGTACTCATAATTGTTTAGTTTGTGTTATGGTTTAGGTTGCAAACGTAATAAAACGAAATGAGATCAACTGTTTATGAAGAGAACTATTCGGAGAGGTATGAATAAAAAAACAGTTTAATGTCTCTAGACTATGCTGCTTATTGCTTGGGATACCTGTAATGACCAATAATTTTATAATCAAATAAGCAATCCTCAATGACTTGTCCGGCACCAATATTATGCACTATCAACGGCCTTTTACCATCACGCGACATTTTGTTAATAATAATGCCAATATGGGTTGTCCCTCCACCTAAGCTCCAACAAACAATATCGCCTCTCTTATAGCTTTTAGCATCAGCTGAATAAGGTAACTTAATACCCTTGCGTTCGAAGAAAACCATTAAATTAGGAACCCTTCTATGGTCAATATTTGTATCTGTTTTAGTGAGTCCCCAGTTATTCGGATACAAGTTAAAATGAGCTTTCATATCCTGATGAACCTCTTGTTGTAAGTCAATGCCCAATTGGCGGTAAGTCCGAATAATAACATCAGAACAAACACCTTTACCTGCCGGTACATCCCCATTAGGATATGGAATGCTGTAATAGCTAGGGTCATATGTAACTTGTTGTTTGGTTAAACCAATTGCAGCCTGGTTAAGTTGGTCGGCAATATTATTTTGTGCCTGAGTTGTATAAATTGAAAGACTTAACGTTAGGAGTATAAAAGCTGTTTTAATCATAACTCATATTTAAATATAATTAAATGCGAGCATCAAACAAAAAAAGACCGCTAAACTGCGGTCTTTTCTCCTGAAAAACTATTCTGAGTAAAAATATTACTCATATTTAAAATGCAGCAATTATTCCGTTGAAGTCTTCTGCATTAAGTGATGCGCCACCAATTAATCCACCATCTACATCAGGATTGGCGAATAATTCTTTTGCATTTGAAGGTTTACAGCTACCTCCGTAAAGAATACTTGTAGCATTAGCTACTTCCGATCCATACTTATTAGCTAAGGTCTGACGAATAAAGGCATGTATTTCCTGTGCTTGCTCAGGTGAAGCAGTTTTACCTGTTCCAATAGCCCAAACCGGCTCATATGCTAATACTACTTTACCAAATGCTTCAGCTGAAAGGTGGAATAAGGCCTCTTCAATCTGCTTTTTTACTACTTCAAAATGCTTACCAGATTCACGCTCTTCCAAAATCTCTCCGATACAAAAAATGGGTGTAAGGTCATTGGCCAAAGCCAAGTCAGTCTTTTCTTTTAAAATAGCGTTTGTTTCGCCATAATAAGCGCGTCTTTCCGAATGACCAAGAATAACATACTCAGCACCGGTTGATTTTACCATAGAGGCTGAAATCTCACCTGTGTACGCACCGCTTGCTTTATCAGCGCAGTTTTGAGCGGAAATACTTACAAGTTCAGAATCAACAGCCTTAACAACTTCTGTAAGGTGAATAAATGGTGCACCCAATACCACTTTACAATTCGGCTTATTAGCCTTTAAAATCCCGCTTACCTCTTTGGCTAATGTTACACCTTCCTCAAGGTTGTTATTCATTTTCCAGTTTCCGGCAACAATGTTTTGTCTCATTGGTAATAATTTAAAAATGTTTGTGTTTGAATATCATAATTAACAGCGCAGCCATAGCAGCAAAATTGAGCCAAAGCCAAATTTTGTCTTTTGATTGTTGCTGCGATTCAATCGAGTGTGAAAGTGGATTGTCTAAATCGCTTGCCAATGGCAGTTCTGTATGATTATATTTTGCTATAACCGTTCCTTGGTTGATAATAACCAGTCCTGGATTTCCTCTTACAATAGTTTTTAATACAGTTTCATCGCAAAGTGCATATTCAAAAGAAGCCATATGTTCCAGGTCAAACTTAAAACAGACATCGCTTAGCGAGGATGTAACCACATAAAAAATATAGTCATTATTAACAGCAGCATTTTTAATCTCGATAAATGACTTAATATTTTTGGTGGAAATTTTATCTAACTGAGGTGCAATCATTAAAAAAACGGGCCTTTCATTATTAATAATGTAATCTGTTAGATCTTCACCGTCAGTAGACTGAAAATTAAGAGCCGAAATAGGAGGTTGATAACCCTCTCTTATTACTTTAGTTTTGCTATCAATAAAAACCCATGTGCTGTCTTCGTAAGGATAGTTGTTAACGTCAAATTCTTTTTTCTCACCATCCTTTTCCAATATAAATGTAGTTTGATATTCGCCTTTGTCAGCTCCTTTGGGTATGCTCATATTCTCAGGTATATTAGCACCTATGTTATATGGGCGAAAATCAAGTAGCGGCAGATAGTACACACTGTAAATAGAAATACCAATAATAAATGCAAAGCCTACAAAGGTTAAAAGGTGCTGTCTTATACTCGGTAAAGTACAGGTAAACTCCTTTCTTTTATAATAAACCAGTAAACTAAAAGGCAGTATAAGTAAATTCTTAACTAAAGTTTCCCAATTGGATAATTTAATGGCATCACCAAAACATCCACAATCAGAAACTGGCTCAAAAATGGCTATAAAGAAGGTTAAAATTGTAAAGCCAATCATAAAAAGTAATGTTGGCAATGCCACGTACTTAATTTTAAAGCTTACTACAAGGTGGAAACCAAGTATAAACTCTACTGCAGCTAGCACTATAGCGAGAATTATCCCTATGTTGTCGGTATTATGAAGGCCAATTACCTCAAGGTATTCACTAATTTTTATAGCACCTCCTTTGGGGTCTACAGCTTTTACAAACCCTGAAAATAGAAAAATCAATCCAATTAACAGTCTACTCAGTAACTTTAGCATAGTGTTATCGTTTTATACGTTTTCTTTGTCTTCTGGAAATTCTAATTTAATAAGAGCAAAAATGGCGTAGTTAATCATGTCCATATAGTTGGCATCAATACCTTCTGAAATAATTGTTTGTCCTTGATTATCTTCAATTTGCTTGGTGCGATGTAACTTCATTAATATTAAATCGGTAAATGAGCTAACACGCATTTTACGCCAAGCCTCGTCATAATCATGGTTTTTATTTTCCATTAAGGCTTTTGATGCATAAATGTTATCCAAGTACATTTTTAAAGCTTCTGCATGATTCATTTCAGGCTCTTGTGCTGGTTTTAGCTCCAACTGCACCAAAGCCATCGAACAATAATTGACAATACCTATAAATTCATCGCGTATACCTTCGTCAACCTTTGAGGTGCCCTTGGTCTCTATGCTTTTGATACGTTGAGCTTTAATAAAGATCTGATCAGTCATACTCGATGGACGAAGTATGCGCCATGCTGTACCGTAATCTTTCATCTTTTTCTCAAAGATGTCTTTACATATATTAATTATATGGTCGAATTGGCTATCTGTTTTGGTCACCTTACTTTAAGTTTTTGAATGGACGCGTAAAATTATCAAAAAATGATAAATAACAGCCTATTATCACTTATAATCATTGCCGATTAAACATCTTTTATAATTATTTAATGGAACAGTAGATAGTAGGTTGTAGTATGTACATGACATTAATTAATTGAAATGCGGCATGTTAGTGAGGATTGTAATAAATACGTTAAGATATATAAGGTGCCTTTTTTAGATATTAATTAACAAGTGTGAAATCTAAAATATCAAATTCGATACCATTAATTATTATCGATACGCGGTGTAAGCCGGGATGCAAACGACGGGTAGTTATAATTTTAAAGGCTTGTTTTCGCTTTACGCTTGTGCTTGAATTCTTGTCATATTCCTTTTCACTTATCTTAAATACCTTTTTAGATAATGAACTATTGGCTTTATGGAAATACACTGCATACTCCAGGCGTATTTTAGATAAAGTATTAGCCTTGTTATGAAGTGTAAAAGAAAAATGAAGTGACTCGCCAATTTTAACGGTAGGTGTTAATACTTTAAAGTCTGTAATGCTGATATTATCAACTGAACTAAAGCCAAATAGTTGCATTAGCTCTGCATTACCTTGCTTTAGCAATGTTCGGGCAGCATGTTTAGTTATGGTATCGGTTTCTTTACTATTGCCCCTCCACCTTTTAATAAGATCTATTACCAGAGCCGGATTATCTTTAGAAATATCGTTAAGGTTATTGGCAACACTGCGTCTTACATATTCCGATACATCATTTTTTAAGTTTTCAAGCACAGGAAGTATAGGAGCCGGATTCTTTTTTAAAACTGGTAAAGCCATTGCCCATGGCAAGCGTGGTCTGCACCCTTCTGATGCCAGCCGCCTTACACTGGCATGTTGATGTTTTGACCATAAAAGCATTTGAGTCATCATTTGCTTTTCGTACTTTATTATAAATGGGCGTACTGCAAATTCACAAGTTATAAATTGTGTAACTTGCTCTAATGCTTTAACCGACATGTTGTAGTGGTCTGTACCGTATAGCTCAATAAAATCAGGAATGAAAATAAATTCTAAGCTATCTGTTTTAAACCCGGCTTTAAGTAATTGAGGTATACTATTCAATAGGATTGTAGTATTCTTCTCAAAATCATCAGCCAGGTGCTTATTTAAAACAAGGGAGATATGGCGCATACGTTGTTTTAATTCCCGGAACTCCCATTCGTCATCATAAATGTGCTTAATAAAAGACGCTTTATTAAAGTCAGTCTTTACTTTTAGTATAATATCGGTAAATTTTTCAAAGAAAGTTTTATTGTATATGTTTTTTAATAATTCAGCCATGAAGTATATATCTATTCTTTAGTTTATTATTGTTCAAGTTCATTTTTGTTCTTTGTACAATAACAGGTTTATTTAATGGTAAATTCCAATGCATTCTAAGTGAGGTGAAAATTGCACCAAAAGAACCATAAAATAATTAATGTAAATTTATGCTTTTTGAGGTTTCTGCTATTTCATAAAATATGATTGTATCTTTGGTTATAGTTCAGTTTTTTGTAGAAATTTTAATACCTTAATTTTGTTTATCAACAAAAACATTTGTGCTTTAATGAACTACGTTCTTTTTTAATAATGGATGTGGATGCTCTTATGTATTATCTAGCTCTTGTAAAATCTTTTCATATTCTTTAAACCGATGTTCTCTAATCGGCCTTATCTTTGGCTCGGTATCAAAATATAAAAGTAAACACGGACTTATTGATTTGTATTTTTCAACATATTCATAACCTGTAAGTTCCTTGTTTTTTATCCTTTGTTTTATTTTGTTATGATAGGGGTACATGAGGTGTTGTGTTATTTGTTATTAGGGGAGATCTAAATCGTTTTTCCGGGCTAATTCGGTATTTTTTATTTTATCGTAGTCACTATCCATTTTTAAACATCGTATGACCACATTTTATCTTGTCCTGATTGACCTGCAAACAGCTCAATCTTATTATCATCTGGCATAAATACAACATCAGGAAAGATTGCAGTTCCAAAGTCTAAGTATTTTAGTGGTTTATTGTTTGATGTATTTTTTAGTTGGTGTGTGCCTTTTTCTCCGGCAGGAAACCGTAAGAAATCTCCTGGTTTAACGTTTATTATTTCATTACAGCTTATTAATTCCCCATGTCCTTCAATAATATAAAAGACCTCCTCGTTTGAAGTGTGATAATGGACTGGCCAGTTGGCTTTACCCGGCGGTATTTCATAAATGTCACAATATAGTTTGTTGATATACTTATCCTCAATAATTTTTTTTCTTTTATGTTTTATTTCGTTTGACTTGGACCACTTATCCCAGTTTACTTCCTTTTCATTAACTTTTAATATTTCATGTTTCATAACCTTATGATTCTAATTTATTTGAATACTAGTATTCTACTTACAAGCACTTAAAAAAAGGGCTATAACCGCACTAATACCGATCTTAACATTAAGAACAACAAGCTTTACAAATTAGTTTAATTTATCTATTCCTTTTCAGGATATTGTAATATTTGAAGTTTTACCCAAAAGAAAGCGAAACAATTACAAATATAGTATTTTACTTTTGGATAGTTTCTTCATTTGTTGCTATTATCACTCTGGTAGATATTAACCAATTATCACATTATATCGCCCCATTTTTTTTAAAAAACTGTCATTTTTTCCATTTCTGTCACTTTCCTCTGCCGCAATGTCATTATTTGACTAATGGCACAGGCTTTGATAACTTTGAGCCGTTAAAAAGAATTATAAAACTTATAATATTAGTGACGATGCAAAAAGGAAATATTGGAGTTACTACCGAAAACATTTTTCCAATTATTAAAAAGTATCTGTATTCAGATCATGAGATTTTTTTACGTGAGTTAGTATCAAACGCAGTAGATGCTACACAAAAGCTAAAGACCTTATCATCAGTAGGAGAGTTTAAAGGCGAAGTAGGTGATTCTGCTGTTCGTGTTATACTTGATGAGGAGAAAAAGACTATTACCATTTCAGATCGAGGAATTGGTATGACTGGAGAAGAGATTGATAAATATATTAATCAGGTTGCTTTCTCAGGTGCTAATGAGTTTTTGGAAAAATATAAGAAAGATGCTAATGCTATTATCGGACATTTTGGTTTAGGCTTCTACTCATCATTTATGGTGTCTGAAAAAGTAGAGATTATTACCAAATCATTCCGCGATGACTCGCAGGCTATTAAATGGAGTTGTGATGGAAGCCCCGAATATACACTGGAAGAGGTTGAAAAAGAAGACAGGGGAACTGATATTGTGTTGTATATTGACGATGAGAACAAGCAGTATGCAACAAAGACAGAAATCAATAAGCTGTTAAAGAAATACTGTCGTTTCTTACCTGTTGAAGTTGTATTTGGTAAAATAACTGAGTATAAGGACGGAAAAGAACAAGAAACTGATAAGGATAATATAATTAATGAAACAAAGCCATTGTGGACACGCACACCTTCAGAGTTGAAGGATGAGGACTATAGCAAGTTCTATCGCGAATTGTATCCAATGACAGAAGATCCGTTGTTCAACATCCATTTAAATGTCGATTATCCATTTAACTTAACAGGGGTACTTTATTTCCCAAAATTAAAGAACAATGTAGAAGTTCAGAAGAATAAAATTCAGTTATACTGCAATCAGGTTTATGTAACAGATTCAGTTGAAGGTATTGTACCGGAGTTCTTAACACTTCTTCATGGTGTAATTGATTCACCAGATATTCCATTAAACGTATCACGCTCGTATCTGCAAAGTGATGGAAATGTAAAGAAAATATCAAGCCATATAAGCAAGAAGGTAGCTGACCGTTTAGAAGAAATATTTAAGAAAGACCGCGAAGGATTTGAGTCTAAATGGGACGATCTTAAGATTTTTATTGAGTATGGTATGCTTACCGAAGAGAAATTCTACGACCGTGCTAAGAAGTTTACCTTGCTGAAAAATACCGATGGTAAGTGCTTTACCTTTGATGAGTATATAACCATTATAAAAGATAACCAAACAGATAAAGACGACCAGTTAGTATACTTATATGCTACTGATGTGGTAGCACAACACAGCTTTATTGAAGCGGCTAAAAACAAAGGGTACGATGTGATTGTCTTGGATGGTCAGTTGGATAGTCACTTTGTAAATCATTTGGAAAGCAAGTTTGAAAAGTCGCGTTTTGTACGTGTAGACAGTGATATTGTTGAAAAATTAATTGCTAAAACTGACGTAGCAGAGTTAAAATTAACAGCAGCACAAAAGCAGGATTTAACAACTATTTTCAGCTCTCAGGTGCCTAATGTAGATAAAGTTAACTTTATTGTTTCGTTTGAAGCACTGGGTGAGAATGCCACTCCGGTAATGGTAACACAGCAGGAATTTATGCGTCGTATGAAAGAGATGAGTCAGCTTGGTGGCGGCGGTATGAGTTTTTATGGTGAAATGCCAGACAGCTACAATTTGGTAGTTAATGGAGACCATGCTCTAGTAAATCGTATTATCGAAGATGAAGAAAAAGAAGTAGGTGAGAAGGTATCTTCTTTACGCAATAAGATAGAAAGTTTAGAAGGTAAACGCTCTAAACTGGAAAAAGCAAAAGAAGGTAAAAAGGCGGAAGAAGTTTCACAGGCTGATAAAGATGAGCTAGAAGATATAAATAAAAAGCTGACTGAACTTAATGGTAAAAAAGATGCTGAGCTTTCGACGTTTGCAGCATCTAATAAATTGGTATCTCAATTAATTGATTTAGCACTATTATCTAACAACATGCTTAAAGGAGAGGCTTTAACAAAGTTTGTTAAGCGTAGTATCGATTTAATCTAATTGCATCTAATGTAGAATATAAATGAGGCTGTCTTATAATGAGATGGCCTTTTTTAATGCTATTGACACTTAGTGATAAATAGGCAAAACCAGCTTTTTTCTTAGCCTTGTGATTAAGCTTAATTAGAATTGGAGCTCTAGCCCAATATTTGTAAAAAAACCACAGTGTGACTTCTGTTAGAACTTAGCGTCTTCTGGCAATGTCTTGTTCTATAAATAGATAATACCTCCGTCATCACACTTTTTCAATACCCTACTATTTAATGTTAAAAATATTGATTACGATCAGTATGGTGATGTTGGGGCATGGCTAATACGAAGTTATTAAGTGACTTTTATAAATAATGGTTTTTCAATGTGAGTAATATAGCTGTGCATTCACAGCAAGTCTCAAATCCAACCTTATTTTTCGTTCCTACACTAACCTATTTTTAAATTGACAGGTTAAACTTTTAAACGTAAATCAAAGATTTGACTCAATTCATATGTAAGTTTTAGACAGTTATCTTTTACACTATAGATAGCCAGGTTGTTAATTATACCCGTATTTGTAGGGCATTCAGATATTAACATCTTTTAAGAAAATAATACCTTTGCCATGATCATCTGTAGCTTATTAATTGGTGTATTTATCTATTTTTGCGCTCTTTAATTTTAAACTAAGTACAGACATTTGTTTTGCTTATTTGTGATGCATAATAATGAACTAAATAAATAGACTCTTAAAATCAGAAAAAAATGGAACAAAACGTTTTTATCGCCAAAGATGTTACAACTAATCCAGCTCCTCTTGGACTAACCGGTTTTGGATTAACAACAATGTTATTAAACCTACATAATGCTGGTTTATTTGGATTAGATACTATGATTATGGGCATGGGACTTATGATGGGTGGCCTTATTCAGATACTTGTAGGTATGTTGGAGTGGAAAAAGAATAACATGTTTGGGATGATGGCATTTACATCATATGGTGCATTCTGGATTTCACTTGTTCTTGTATGGATTTTACCTAAAATGGGATTAGGTGATGCGCCATCGGCAGCAGCAATGGGATATTACCTTACTGTTTGGGGTATTTTTACTTTCGGACTATGGATTGCAACACTTAAGATGACTAAAACAATGATATTCTTATTTGGTACTGTTGTGATACTTTTTGCTTTATTAGCAGCTGCTAATTTTACAGGTAGCCACTTAATCCATACTATTGCAGGTATCGAAGGTGTTATTTGTGGTGCAACAGCACTTTATGTTGCTATTGGCACTTTATTAGTTGAAGTGTATGGTAAACAAATATTACCATTGCCATAAGTATTAAAACAATATATAATAGGGGACGCTCAAACATAATGGTTTGGGCGTTTTTTATACCAACTATTTGATAAATGGCTCATTTCCGGTTTTTAATGGAGAGGTACTTTCTTTATGAATAGCTAAATTTGTGTTTATTATCCTCACTACACATGCATTTATGAGTCATCTTGAAAGCGCATATCTCGGAAAGAATCAATGGTGGAAATACCTACTTATGATAGTAGTTATACCTGTATTGGCACAACTAATTGGTTCATTGCCTTTATTTATTGCGCAAACAGTTTATAAAATTAATTCAGGAATTGATACTGGTACAGTCGATGCTATAGATTTTACCTCTTATAGCAGTAATTCCACCTTCGGTTTACTGCTGTTATTAATACCATTTTTGGTATCATTACTTATATTTGTCAATCTCTTTAAGCCTTTGCACGAGAAATCTTATACCACCGTAATTAATGGTACATCTGTTATTCGATGGAGGAGGATAATAATTGGTTTTGTAATGTGGTTGGTTATTATGGCTTTTGTTGTAGTGGTTGATTATTATCTTAATATCAATAATTATGAAGTTAGGTTTAACCTTAGAGCTCTAATACCGCTGGCAATAGTTTCACTTTTACTTATTCCGTTTCAGGCCTTTTACGAGGAGATTCTTATAAGGGGATATGTAGCGCAGGGAGTGGGACGTTTGACAAAGAACCGGATTGCCGTTATTATTATTCCATCACTTTTTTTTGCGCTGTTACATGTAGCTAATCCCGAGGTTGAAAGATTCGGTTTTTGGGTAATGATGCCGCAGTATTTTACAGTTGCGGTTATTTATGCCTTGGTTTCAGTATTTGACGATGGTATTGAATTAGCAATGGGAGCACATGCTGCCAATAATACCTTCCTCAGCATTTTTGTAACAACAGATAGTGCTGTATTTCAAACCGATGCTTTGCTTAAAGTGCTTGAGATAGATCCTACGAAAGAGCTTATTACCCTGTTAATTGCAAGTCTGGTTTTTATCGGTGCTTTAGCTTTTAAATACAAGTGGTCGTTTAAAACATTAATCGTTCCAATTGTATTGCAAAATAAGGATTAGATAATTTGTTTGGATTTAATATCTAGTGGTATTTTCGCAATAACCTGAAGTGTTTTTTAAGCTACATATAGTTATTAATACAGAGGAGAAAACCTTGACCACAAACTAACGATGTTCTTTTAATTCATGGTAATGTTGACGATAGGAATTTAATAAATAAGGCTTTTTATTTAGTCTGTATTCCTTGTTATAAAAATAAGTAGGCAATTTCAGAAGTAACGTTAAAAAAATACATGAGGTTGATCTTTAGAGATTAGTTTTTTTTGTAATCATAGATTAAATCACCGACCCAAAGGCTTTAGCTTTAATTAGGGCATACTAATTCTATTTATTGAAGTTGTTTTAGATAAATGGTTTAGGCAGCTTTTGATAATTGATTGTGGATTTGCCTTCCTATTTCAAGGGCATTATCAACATTGGTGCCCATAAATATTCAAATGATTTTAGTACCCTTCGTTTGGGCTTTAATTATTAAGTTGCCCTTTCAGAGAGGATGAGTGAACTTCGACTATGCTCTAAGGTTTTGCCATTACATTAGATGTAGTTGTACCATTGGTGTAAAATACTACGCTTTATTAATTAAAGTATTTACTTTTTATCTCCGTTTGGATGACTCTAACCAAAAGAAATACAAAAGAGGGAGTCTTTTGCCTTAAATCCCTATGATGAAGCTGTTGAAATTCATCACTCTTTTAGGGCTATGGAAATACTGAATTTTAACAAAGACTCAAATCTTTACTTTTCAGCCACCCTCTTTTTACATATAGTGGTTCTGCTGTTAGTGTACATTACCAGATAGAGTACTAATATCTCTGGAGCCTTTTAGATTGGTAATCCTAAAATTGCCCGAAATAGAGCTGCCTTTAAAATTACCATCAACATTGTTTATTGTATGATTGCCTGAAATGGTATTGGATTTAACACTTCCCTTAATATCATCTAATTCTATATTACCCGATACATTGGTGGCATGTAAATCACTTCCGATTTTATTAGCTGTAATATCACCCGAAACAGTGTTGCATTTCACTTTACGTTGCCCAACACCACTTATTTTAATATCACCACTAATACTATTAATATTCACATCAGTCATGGCTGGCATGGTTAGGTAGAGTTCTCCCGAAACTCTGCCTTTTGCCTTTTGCGGATGGTCAACATCTACAATTAAAATAGTGCCTGATTGACGTGTTTTAATTTCATATTTGTCTTTATCCCTGTCCCATTTAATTGTGCCTTTAACAGAAACAGTATTGCCTTCTACTGATTTAACTATAACATCGCTAAACACGACATTAATTTCTACTTCTGTAATATTTTCAAAGGTTTTGTCAATTGCCGTACTTTTGTTTTGTGCACCAGCTAAAATGATACAACATAGCAAACTTATTAACATGAATGTTCTTTTCATTTTTTTTTAGCGTTTAAATTTGTTATAAAGGTGAGACGCTTTAAAACAAGTGATAGTTACAAACGTAAGTACAAGATATTAATCAACTCTTAACAGGTAACCGCTACCATGAATATTAACAATTTCAACACCTTCAACATCACGAAGGTATTTACGCAGCTTGGTGATATATACATCCATGCTTCGTGTTGTAAAATAACCTGTTTCACCCCATACTTCTTTAAGAGCCATATCGCGCTGTAATACTTTATTTTGTGATTGACATAACAGAATTAGCAGGTCTGATTCCTTAGGTGATAGTTTTAAGGTCTCGGCATTAATAGTTATGGTGCGTAGTTCAGAATCAAAAATAGCTTTTCCTATTCTGAACTCTTTAGGTATTTCATCTTGCTGCTGTCGTTTATTTCTGTTAAGTATAGCATTAATCTTGCATATCAGTATTTCAGAGTCAAAAGGTTTGGTAATATAATCGTCGGCACCAACACTAAAGCCTTCCAGTACATCTTCCTTCATAACCTTTGCTGTTAAGAAAATTATTGGTGTATCTGGATGGGATTCTTTTATTTGCTTGCCAATTGTAAAACCATCTGTATTAGGTAGCATTACATCTAAAATACAAATATCGTATGAGCTTTCCCTAAAGCGCTGATAGGCTTGTATACCATCTTTTACCCATGTTACAATAAAACCATTAATCTCAAGGTAAGCTTTCATAACCGTACCGAAATTACGGTCATCTTCTACCATAAATATCCTATTAACTTCTGCCATTGCTATTATTTAAAAGGTAGTTGAATAATAAATTCAGTACCTATATTAACTTTACTTTTTACACTAATACTGCCATGGTGAGCATCTATTACAGCTTTTACATAGCTTAAACCTAGTCCAAAACCTTTTACATTATGCACATTGCCACTGCTGGCCCGATAAAATTTCTCAAATATCTTATTTTGTTGCTCACGGGTCATACCAATTCCCTTATCGGCAATTTTAATAAGTATACCATTATTGGTATTGCTTGTTGTTAGATTAACTTCAGGCTTATCTTTGGCATATTTCAAGGCATTCTCTAGCAAATTTATAATAACATTACTAAAATGTATTTCATCAATTAAAAATACACTTAAATCGGCCTTTAGCGACGTAATGATTTTACCACCAGTTTCGTTAATTAATAACTGCATATTATCAACTGCTCGTAATATTAACTCATGCACATCTTTTGAGCTGCGCACAACTGAAAAATCTTTCTTCTCAATCTGCGACATCTGTAATACACGTTCTACATGGCTATTCATACGGCTGTTCTCCTCTTTTATAATTTTAAGGAAATTCTGCATCTGTTCAGGATTACCGAGTATTGTTGGTGTTAAAATACTATCCGTAGCCAGACTAATAGTGGCAATGGGTGTTTTAAACTCATGGGTCATATTATTAATAAAATCGGTCTTAATCTGGGATACTTTTTTCTGGTTAAGAATAGTGCGTATGGTTATAAAAAAGGTAATTAAAATAAATAATGTGAAGATGGATGACAAGGATACCATCCAGCCTTGTGTTTTAATTAAATAGCTTGCTATATCAGGAAAATAAATCATTAACTCGTAAGGTGAAATACCTCTGAATATATCTCGTGGAAATAAGTTGACCCGAATAGAAGGGGCTTTAATAGCTTTATTTAGTTCAAACTTGTCTGATTTGTAATCAGATATCTGATTTAAATATTGGTTATAGACTCCAAATTCAAAAGGTGTATTGATACCATTCTGAATAAGCTCTTCTTTCAGTACATTTTTAAGATAATCAAGATCAATACGCTGTTGTAATGAGTTATGACGGTTTATCAATTCACGCCTCATTTGTTTATAAACTGCTTTAATTTCCTTGTTTCTATTCTCCATAGCTTTCATTACCACGTCAAGAGAATCTTCCATATGCAGCATTCGCTCCTCTAAGTCAATCAAATCCACTGATTCCCCAGAGGCATTTATCCACACTTGGTGTGCAGTATGGTTACCGTTGCCGTTTACTTCGGATCTGACTTCAATACGTGTATTTCCATGAGTTATAACAGTATCTTTCTTTTGATATATTATTTTAGGTTGTACAGTATTTGAACGAATGCTTTGTTGACGAATAATTGCTATGTTTCCATGTTCGTCCTTTTTGTATGAAGTAGTGGTCTGTTGGCTTTGTCGAGGTAGGAATTCACGGAATATATATTCGGCATTTTGCTCTTTTTCTATTCTTATTACGGTATTATCTAAGGCTCGATATACAGATGCCTGAAACTTTTCATGTTGTACTTTAATAGATTGCTGAATCCATAAATACTGGGCAGCAATGATACCAAGTAAAGAGAGGCTCATTAACAGAATTATACCAAGTATTGATTTTCGTTTCATAATTGAGTAATTAATATTGTAAAGATAAGGCTTTGTATGGATGTACTTATACAGATTAACCTTTCCTTAACTCTTTTTAACTGCACCTTAACTGCTATATAATCAGTTAATTCGTGTTTTTTTTGATGGTGGGGTTATGATGAATTTTTATTAAAGTCCAAGAATTGGAATTAAACTTAAATACAGAAAGTCTGAAGAAAGAAAGTAGAATGTCATTAGTATTAATAATTGCAGTTGTTGTACTTGTAGCAAGTTACTTAGTGCACAATTTAAGGATAACAGGGTAAAAATTAAGGTGGTTATAGAAGAGGGAGAAACGGTCGTTGATATGGATAGAATTTTTAGTCATGATGTAGTTATATACCAGTGTGATAGTGTAATCAATATTATTAACATGGGCAGTATGGTTGAAGGGTACACTATATATATGGATAAACATATTACTATCTGATACTATCAAAGAACAATCAACTCTTTTGCCTAGAAACTATTCTATACACTAAAGTTTTATCGTGTTTGATTTCGTGCTTGCTCTTAAATAGGTAAGGTGCTTTTTTACCTAAAAGTGCTAAAAAATTCCAGTACTTATAACTAATTCCATATTATGGATTAGAACTAGAGCTTTTAAGTGAAGTTAAAATGCAGTAAAACAGTAGTTAATGTTTTGTGGAGAAGGTTTTGATAATGGTAAAGAATATATATATAATCATAGTGTTAGCAATATAAAGCATATGGAATCTAATAACCTGGATTCGAAGGAAAGCTTTTACTCAGTTTGTTTGAAAATAGTGATTTTCAAGTTTAAGTTGACGGAAGACTCCCGGGATCTTTTGAGTTAATCTATTTCAACCTGAGTTTTAAAATTACAGTTGCAGAGAATTATAGTTATGTCGGAATAGCATTGTAAAATAAAGGTAGGCTTTTATTCTTTAATCGAACTTTGATTAATAAGAAATTAATGATATACATGGTTGATTCTTCAAATTTCTTTTGAAGAAAATTCAATCAGTAGTTTGGGTGTTTATAATTAAAAAGCTCTATATTAACGGATATAGAGCTTTTAAATATTGATCTTTGTTTTTCTTCTGATTGATTTTAGTACCTGTAATGTCGTATATTCTTAATAGACTGAAGGCTTACCATGTTTGAATGGGTTAAATTACAGAAATAGCTTTTTCTTCAATCCAGCCTATGTTGCCATCGGCAATTTGTATTTTTTTCCAATGTCCTAGGGTGCTAAGTATTTTAACCTTTGTTCCTTCATGTAAAATAAAGATCTCTGTACCACTTGCATCCGGCGAGCTTTTAACTGTTAACGATGGACTAAATACAATGGCATGATTTCTATTAACCAATTTTGATTTTTGTCGGCTACCAAAGCTTAGTGTTACAATTGTTGCCATTAAAAGACCAATACCCAAGTAAAAACCTGCTTTTTTAAATACAACCGATTTTGAGAAAAAGAAAAGCGATGCAGTAAGAAGGGTTAAAATAAAGCAAATAATTCCAATGTAAGTCCAGGTGTCAGAAGTCGTTTTATTTCGTATGCTAATAACCCAATTACTCAGAAAGAAGCCGCCTACAGATTCAAATTTATCGGCTGTTTGGCTGTATGCCAGTTCCAGATTGTATTTAATATCCTTATCATGCGGTTTAAGTAATAAAGCACGTTCATAATTTAAAATGGCACTGGCCAGTTCACCGTTTTTATAGTATGCGTTACCCAAATTAAAATACAATTCCTCACATTCAACACCTGTTGACAGTATGCCTTTGTATGTGTCTATAGCAGCTTGGTATTCTCCATCGCTGTATTGTTTATTGCCCTCAGCAAAACGATCATCCTGTGCATATGTAGCACTAATCGAAAAACACAAAACGAATAATATAATAAGATGCTTCATTTCTAGCGCTTTATTTGATTTTCAAGTTGACTAATAGTGGTAATAGTTTTGTTGTATAACTTATCCATTTCGTCGGTACCTTCTGCCGGGGCATAACGTGCAAATTCACAGGTATCCAGAATGTCCATTATATCAGCAATAAGGTCTTCGGATACTTGTGAGTTTGCCAATACATCACTTGCATTATCCTTTGATAGTTCACTTAATGGCAGGCTTAGCTTATCACTCATATAGCCCCAGAGTGCTCGCAACACTTCTTCATAAAAGGCCTCTTTTTCTCCTGTTTTAAGGAAATGAGCCGATTTCTTAAGTCGCTTTCTTGCTATTTTATTAGCTTTCTTTGTTTTCATTAATGTAACATTGGCATTTTCTTTCAAACGTTTCTGGTTTATAATGAACATCAAAATAAAAAGAGAGAAAGGTATAAGAAGGGCTAAATAAAATGTCAGGCTACCAATAAGGAATGTTCCTGTTGGTTTTAAATTTACCCGACCGGTTTTGATAAACCGTATATCTTTACCAATAAATTTAACATTTTCACGGTTTACATTAGAACGAACAATGCCACTTGTTTCCGTTTCCGTACCTTCTCCTTTTGCTACATTAATCACTATCGGGCCCGATTCCTGTGCATTGTATTTACCCTGTGAAGGATCGAAATAAGCAAATTTAACCGATGGAATGGTAAACGTACCGGCATGACGTGGTATTATTAAGTACTCAAATATTTTTGATCCTTTCATTCCACGTGTTGTATTGTTTGTTTCATTTGATATTTTGGCATCGAAATCATCAAAATCAGCTGGGAATTTTATTTCTGGCTCTTCTATAAATTTCTGGTTACCAGTACCACTAACCACAACCTTTAATGTTATACCATCATTAACAGTTACATCTTGTTTAGAAACAGAAGCCTTCATACTTAGCTGTCCAACGCCACCGGTATAGCCTTCCGGACGGCCTTTAGGTAGTGGTTTAACGTCTAAAGTTATTGGTTTGGACTTAACACGTTTCTTTACAACTTTATAGTTCGACTCAAAAAAATCATCAAAAATACTTCGAGACCTATTTCTTGCAACACGTTGTCGAACCATAAACTCAATTTCGGTAGGTTCAATTTTAAGTTGACCTGATTTCTGTGGAAATAATAGCTTTTGTTCGTAGGTGCCAACATTATATGTCCGGCCATTGATATTTTCCATCGACCACGATATGCCTTCTTTGCTTTTAAGTTCTTGTGTAATAAAAGATGATAGCTCCGGCTGTTTGATGTCGGAAAGGCCGTCCAACTGTACTTTAGTGTATATTTTTGTTGTCAGAACAAATGATTCACCTTGGTACATAGTCTTTTTTGATGGTTTAACGGTAATGAATAAATCATCGGAATCCGATGTACTGCCAGTGGCTTCTGTTGCCTGGCTTTGCTGTTGTACCTGTGTATCTCCTTCAACAACCTTAATATTAACAGAATTAGAAGTAACTTTCTTATCATCCACCATTATAGAGGCAGGAGGAATGTTAAACTGACCTTCTTTCAGGGCTTTTAAAATATAAGTAAAAGTGTAAGTTGTTTCACGCGAAACCTTTCCATTAATAATAGAGGTGCTGGTGGAGTAAGATGTACTTGGTCCCATCAAAATCTGAAAATCCTGAAGTGACGGTAAGCGTATATCCGAACCCTCTGCATTTATTGTATACGTTAATTGAAATTTGTCACCCACAACTACTGCAGGTTGAGCACGGGCCGTAAAAGAAATGTCCTGTGCTTTAGCCGGTGCCATTAAGGCTATAAACAGTAATAATGAAAGTATGATCGGTCTCATATGTTAAGATTGTATTTTACACAAAAGTAGTATTTCTACCAATTTTTTTCAGATTTTGTTTTTTGTGCAGCTTTAGCTTTTTGTAATTTCTTTTGCAATTCATCTTCATCTTGCTGAATGGCATTTAATAAACGTTGAGCATCTTCTTTTGACATTTGCTCTTGTGCTTGCTGTTGCTGCTGATTTTTTTGTTGTTCCTGTTCCTTTTGATCTTGATTTTGATCCTGATCTTGTTTTTGTTGGTCTTGATCCTGTTTTTTTTGCTCTTCTTTGTCTTGGTCTTTATTTTGCTCTTTGTTCTGATCTTGTTTATCCTTTTGATCCTCCTGTTGCTTAAGCATCTTTTGTGCAACAATTAAATTGTAACGCGAATCATGATCTGTGGGATTATTTCTGAGGGCATTTTTATAAGCTTCAACACTTTCCTTATATTTCTCCATTGCGAAATAACTGTTACCAATATTGTGGTGTATCATTGCTAAATGATCAGGATTTGTTTCGGTTTCGGCCAGAATATTAAATTGGTCAAGCGCATCATTAAACTTCTCCTGCTTATATAGAGCATCACCAAGGTTAAATTGGCCTTCAAAGGAATTGCCTGTTTTATCTAAAGCTTTGCGGTACTCTATTTCTGATTCTAAATACGCTGAATCAGTAAATTGTGCATTACCTTTTCTGATAAACTTTCGCTCTTCCTGCGCATCAGTGTATGTTAGTGTGGTAAATAACAGTGTTATAAGAAATATATATTTCATATGTTTAAATTTATTTTTCAAAGGTCATATGCAACTCACTAAAATTTGAACCTTTCCCTGTGTGAGAAGCTATTAACTAACGTTGTGTTTCAATTCTCATGGCTCGTTTCATGTTCATTAATTCTATGACTTACAAGTTTTTTTCATCTTTACCCTTTGTATCAAAAATATTAATGTGCTTTAACCTTCGGTTCTTGCGCTCTAAAATTAAGAATTCAATTATTATCAATAATAAGGCCAATGCAGCAAAATACTGAAACTGGTCATCATAATCCGTATATATTTTAGCTTCCAGTTCCGATTTCTCCAGTTCTCCCAATTCATCAACCAAATTGTTGATACCGTTACGAATGTTATTGGCCGGAATATAGGCGCCATTACCCGTTATTGCAATCTTCTGTAAGGTTGATTCATCGAGTTTAGAGATAACAACATTACCATTGCGGTCTTTCATAAACTCATTATTTCGACCACCAGTTACAGGTATTGGTGCGCCTTTGGGTAAACCCATTCCAACAGTGTATATTTTAATTCCCTTTTCAGCAGCGGCATTTGCAGCAGCTATAGGATCATCCTCATGGTTTTCACCATCAGTAATTACAATTATAGCCCTGTTAATATCTTCATTTTCTTTGGTAAATGATTGAATACCTTTGTTAATGGCAGTACCAATAGCGGTACCCTGTGTTCCTATAATATCTGTACTAATAGAGTTCAGAAACATTTTGGCAGACGGATAATCCGTAGTAATGGGAAGCTGTACATAGGCCTCTCCCGCAAAAACGATTAACCCAACACGGTCATTCTGTAACTTATCAATTAGTCTAGAAATAGCTCTTTTAGCTCTTTCAAGGCGATTAGGCTCAATGTCTTTAGCCATCATACTGTTAGATACATCAAGTGCTATAATTAGCTCAATACCTTTACGTTTTACTGTTTGCAGCTTAGTGCCGTATTGTGGGCCAGCTATAGTTGTAATAAGCAATACTAAAGCCAATAACATTAAGTAAAACTTGTATGTTGGACGTTTAAACGATACGTTAGGCATTAGCTCACCTAGTAAATCGGTATTACCAAATTCTTCCAATGCTTTTTTTCGTCGTCTGGCCAGGTAAAGGTGTATAAACGCCAACACCGGAATGAGTAGTAACAAGTAGAGGGCATTTGGATGTTCAAACCTGAATATATTCATGTCGTTTTAGTTCTTAATTGTCAATGTTCAGTGTTTAATGAAAATCAATCAATAGCTTATCGTTAAACATTAAGCATTTAATTTTTAGGGTAAATTGCGAAACACAGTACTTCTTAAAAAGATCTCCATAAGTAGAAAAAATCCGGCTAAAGCAGCAAACCACAAATATTCTTCTTTCCTTTTTGTGTATTCGCGCACTTCAAAACGTGTTTTTTCCAATTGGTCTATTTCAGCATATATTTCATTAAGCTTCTGCTTATCAGTTGCTCTAAAGTACTGGCCACCTGTCATAGAAGCAATATTCTCTAATAGCTCTTCATCAATCTTAACTTCTACTTTTTGGTATTCTTTACCAAATACAGTTTGCATAGGGTAGGGCGCCATGCCAATGGTACCAACACCTATGGTATACACGCGTACACCAAACGTTTTGGCTATTTCAGCTGCCGTCATAGGTGCTATCTCCCCTCGGTTATTCATACCATCAGTTAGTAAAATAATAACCTTACTTTTGGCCTCACTGTCTTTTATACGTTGAACCGCTGTTGCTAAACCCATACCAATAGCTGTTCCATCTTCAATTAAGCCCAGTTTAATATCTCTGAACAGGTTTTGAAGCACATTATGATCGGTGGTTAAAGGGCACTGTGTAAAGCTTTCGGCTGCGTATATCACCAAGCCGATTTTATCATTGTTTCTTCCCTTAATAAATTCCATTGCTACATCTTTGGCAGCTTCAAGTCTGTTGGGCTTAAAGTCTTCTGCCAGCATACTACCCGAAATGTCCAGAGCCATCATAATGTCAATACCTTCAACCTTTTCATCACGAAAACTATTGCTTGATTGAGGACGAGCCAATACGATAATTAAAAAGATAATGCTTAAAGCCCGAAATGCAAACAGGAGATGACGCAGATAAACCTTTATAGAAACCGGTGCTTTTGAAAAGCCTTTTAAAGTTGAAATTTGTAAAGAAGCCTGCATACTTTTTTGTTTCCAGATATACCAGGCAATATAAGCTGGAAGGATGAGCAGGAGCCAAAAGAAACTGGGATGCAGGAATGTTATATTGTTCATCATTTGTATTGCTTAGTTTTTTACCTCAATTACTTCGTTTTCAGATTTTTTTAGCATCTCAGCTTTTTCTTCTTCCAACGATTTCATTTCTTCTATCTTGGTTTGGTTGACAAAGAAAAAGGCATTAATCATGCTCAAATCGTTTTCATCAGGTAACGGTTCATGTTTGGCAAATTTAACCAGATCAGCCGTTAACAGAATTTGCTTTAGATTGTCGATTGATTTAACACCTGTTACATCAATCCCTTTAAATGAATCCATTATCTCATCAGTTGTTTGCTCCATTGCTCTTATTTCAAAGCGTTCTTCAATATAATGGCGCAAGGTATCTGTTACACCGGAGTAATATTCTTTTACCCGGTTGTGTTGCCACAGCTTTTCCTGTTTAAGGCGCTCTAACTCATTTAATGCTTTAATGTGTGCAGGTATAACAGGTTGTTCCTTGGTAAACAGTTTTACAGGAGAGCTACGTCCATAGTACTTCCCAATGATAAATATCGTCAGTGCGATTAAAAGGAGTCCTCCCAATGTCCAAGGCAAATACTTATACATCTCAGATAAATGAAATGGCGTATCAATAGGTTTTTTGATATCGGTTATCCCTTTTTGAGGATCCACTTCTTCAAACGGATTATGCACCATAAGCGCCATTGCTTCCGTCTGAATGTTTTGATTTAGCTTTTTGCCCGCTTCTTCAAAAATAATTGGCGGTATATAGTGCAAGCCACTGTCAAATGATGTAATGCGAAAGCTTTGCTCAATTAATAAGCGGTTATTCTCAGCACTTAATGTGTCAGGCTTGCCAGAGCGTACAATCTCAATAGCTTTTGTTATCGTATCAGTAAGCTGTGGAAAGCTTAATTCCAGATTATCAGGCTGGCTAAGTTGTAATTTAAGATCAATCTGACCACCAATAAATATGATCGTTGAGTCTAAAGCTGCTGTAGCAGTAACATTCTGTGCCTTGATTCCGGATACCGAAAACAATAGTATGCTAAGTCCTAGCAACTGCTTGGTGATCAAATGTATGTATTTAGTATTAATCATTTACACACGTTTTTTAAACAATGAAATAAGTGCTTTAACATAGTCTTCATCGGTACGTACCGAAACATTGTCCACACCACATTTACTAAAAAGTACACGGGTTGCATCATCTGTTTCTCTCCACCACTTATGATAGGCATCGCGCACCGCTTTGTTCGATGTATCAGTCCATTGATAAGCACCTGTTTCTGCATCTTTCAGTTTGATCATTCCAATGGATGGAATTTCTGTTTCGCGCTTATCATATACCTTTAGCGCAACAACATCATGCTTTTGATTGGCTATCTTAAGTGCATCCTCAAAGCTGTTATCTATAAAATCGGATATCACAAATGCTGTACATCGCTTCTTTATAGCATTAGTCAGGTATTTTAATGCCTCCGAAAGATTGGTTTCACGATGTTCCGGTGTAAAGGTTATTAGTTCCCTGATAATATGCAGAATGTGCTTACGTCCTTTTTTAGGCGGTATAAACTTTTCAATACGATCACTAAAAAAAATAACACCAATCTTATCATTGTTCTGTATGGCAGAAAAAGACAGTACAGCGGCCATTTCAGTTATTACATTCTTCTTAGATTTTAATGAAGTACCAAACTCACGTGAGCCTGAAACATCAATCATAAGCAGAACTGTTAATTCCCGTTCCTCTTCAAAAACCTTTATATAAGGGTTGTTGAAACGAGCCGTAACGTTCCAGTCAATATTACGTATATCATCGCCATACTGATATTCGCGCACTTCACTAAAAGTCATACCCCGACCTTTAAAAGCAGAATGGTATTCACCGGCAAAAATATTGCTGGAAAGCCCTCGCGTTTTGATTTCGATCTGGCGTACTTTTTTTATTAAATCAGTTGCTTCCAAGTTGTTCTGTTTAGAAGTTACACATTGTGTTCCTTGGTAATAAATCGGAAGCTAGTAGCAGGTAGCTAATAGCCAACAATTCTAATTTAAGGTACTTCAACCTGGTTCAATATTTCGCTTATTACTTCCTCAGATGTAATATTATTGGCTTCGGCTTCGTACGATAAACCAATACGGTGGCGCAGTACATCATGACAGATTGCGCGCACATCTTCCGGAATAACATAACCACGACGTTTAATAAAGGCAAATGCTTTGGCTGCCATAGATAAGCTAATACTTGCACGTGGGGAAGCGCCATATGATATCATATCCTTAAACTTCTCCAAACCGTATTGTTCAGGGTATCGTGTAGCAAAAGTAATGTCAACAATGTACTTTTCAATTTTTTCATCCATGTACACATCCTTAACTACCTCACGTGCTCTGATAATATCATCAGGCTTAAGAATAGTAGATGCTTTGGGGAATGATTTAGCCAGGTTATGACGGATAATCATTTGCTCCTCATCTTTTTTAGGATAGTCGAGAACCAGTTTTAGCATAAAACGGTCAACCTGTGCTTCCGGTAACGGGTATGTTCCTTCTTGTTCAATAGGGTTTTGCGTTGCCATTACCAAAAACGGCTTGTCTAAGGGGTAAGTTGTTTCACCAATGGTAACTTGTCGCTCCTGCATGGCCTCAAGTAAAGCACTTTGTACTTTTGCCGGTGCCCGGTTAATTTCATCAGCTAATACAAAATTGGTGAAGATTGGCCCTTGTTTTACTATAAATTCTTCTTTCTTCTGACTGTATATCATTGTACCCAATAAATCGGCAGGCAAGAGGTCGGGAGTAAACTGAATACGCGAAAATTTTGCATCTACAATTGTGGCAAGCGTGTTTATCGCCAATGTTTTTGCCAGCCCTGGAACACCTTCTAATAGAATGTGACCGTCTGATAACAGGCCAATTAATAAGCCTTCAACCAAGTGTTTTTGACCTACAATAACCTTATTCATTTCCATGGTTAGTAAGTCAACAAATGAACTTTCTTCTTTTATTCTTTCGTTAATCGCTTTAATATCTACGGATTGTTCCATGCGTATATTCTTTAATTTTTTATTACTCTGTATGTTGTTGTTCACTACAAATCAAATAAACACAATATTCGTCTATTCAATTATTTCTTGCTTGTTAATTTTTGTTAAGCCGGAAAGACTTTAACTATCCTTTAACGATTTTTATTTTCAATATTAATCCTTGTTAATAGCTACAGTTTTTTGGAGCCAGAAGCAAAAATAGCATGATTTAAGGACTATACACACAAAAAGGGCTACTGTTTTTCTGCTCAAAGCAATTGCTTTTTGATGTTATTGGAGTTTTAAGATAATATTAACACTTTTGAATCCTTAAATTAATAACACTACAAGAAATGTTATATTTTAGTTATCACACACATTCAACTTTTTGTGATGGAAAGAACGGTGTTGAGGCTGTTTGTGAGAAAGCCATTGAAGAAGGACTTCTATCAGTAGGCTTTTCCAGTCATGCACCTGTTCCATTTACAACCACATGGGCCATGCCGTTTGAGCGTTTGATGGATTATGTAAAAGAAGTAGAATATTGTAAATGTAAATTTGAAGGCCGGCTTAATGTTTACCTGGCTTTGGAAGCGGATTTTATAGCACACGATAAAAGTATACCATTTACAACATGGCGACAACTTGGTAAGCTCGATTATATCATTGGTTCAGTACATTTGGTTAATAATCCGCAAAAAGAAGATGCCATATGGTTTTTGGATGGTCCTGAGACTGAATATAAAAAACGGATTGAAGCTTGTTTTGATGGTGATGTAAGAGCAGGAATAACCCAGTATTACAAGCAAATACAAGAAATGATTATAAGCCAAAAGCCTGATGTAATTGCACACATGGATAAGGTTGTGATGAATAATAAAGGACGCTTCTTTAGCGAAACAGATGGATGGTATAAGGAGCTTATGGAGGAGACCCTGCAGCTTATTTCCCAGGAAAAAACGATTGTTGAAGTGAATACACGGGGTATTTATAGGGGTAAATATCACACTTGGTTTCCTAATACTGATGTTATAAAACGCTGCCTTGAGTTAGAAATTCCGTTAACAGTATCAGTGGATGCTCACCATATCAATGAGTTGAAATCCGGATTTGAAGAGGCAATAATTGGATTAAAAAAAACAGGTTGTAAACAAATAAGTCTTTTTGAGACTGGGCAATGGAAACAAAAAAACATTGATGATGTTATGTTATAAACAATAAAAAGAACCGTATGTTTGATGATAATGATTTTGTATGCCGGCATATGCAGCTTACTAAAGCTGATATTATAAAGGTAATTCGTGAAAAGAATATCTCTTCCTTTGAAAATTTGCAGGATGAAACGGATATTGCCACTATTTGTGGAAGCTGTGTTGCTGATATTGAAGAAATTCTAGAAGATGAGATTGCTAAAAGATAAGATTTAGAGAGTGTGCAAAAAGTAAAATCCTTTGTTTTCAACAAAATTTTATCCTTAGATTGTTACAGAGAAGTTGTTGAAGTTCAGTAGTTCTTTAGAGTCAGGATAATTCTAAAATTCAGCAAAGAATCATTTTTTTACTTTGGGACACTCTCAGTTTTATTTTTCAATACTTAAAAAAGAACTGTCCCCATAACTTAAAAATCGAAAGTTATGATCGAGTGCATACTGGTAAATATTTTTCCATTTTTGCCCAACAATTGCAGCAATCAATAATAGTAACGTGCTCTTTGGCTGATGAAAGTTAGTAATTAGTCCGTTAATTACTTTAAACCGGTAGCCCGGTACAATTATAATTGCTGTTTTACCTGCTAGGTGGCTCAATTGTTTTTGGTTCATATAATTCAGTAAAGCCTCAAAAGCCTCTTCCTTTGTAAAAGAACTTTCTAAATTATACGGGTCCCACTGTTCGATACCATTTTCAATAGAATGTTGAGTTAATATACGTACGCCATACCAATATAAGCTTTCTAATGTACGAACTGAAGTAGTGCCCACTGCAATCAAGTCCTTATGATGTGCAATAAGGCGTTTTAAAGCATTTCGCTCAATTACAAAATGCTCGGTATGCATATCATGATTGGATATATCCTCAGACTTAACAGGCTTAAAAGTACCGGCACCCACATGTAAAGTGACATTAAGTAGAGGATGGTTGTTTTCTTCCAATTGTTTTAAAATCGCATTGGTAAAATGCAGGCCGGCTGTAGGGGCTGCAACTGAACCCTGGTGTTCAGAATAGACTGTTTGATAACGATCTTGATCAATATCTTCAGTTTCACGGTTTAAATAGGGTGGAATAGGTGTTAGGCCAATGGCTTCAATAATATCAGCAAACGAAACGGTGGCATTATCCCATTTGAAATTTATACCTGATGCATCTCCTATACGTTCGCCTTTAGTAATATTCACTGCAAAAGACTGATTGTTAATGGTGACTTCTTTTGTTAGAGCGCCATCTTTCCATTTGCGTGCATTACCTACAATGCATTTCCATGTAGTTTCTTTTCGGCTGTTAAAAGCCATTTGTACTTCTGCAGGAACGAGCGGTTCCAAGCAAAATATCTCTATTTCGGCGCCCGTTACCTTTTTAAACTTTAAGCGCGCCCTGATGACTTTAGTATTATTAAAAGCTAGCATTGCTTTTGCAGGTAAAACCTCAGTAATAGCTGCAAAAGTCTTTTCACTTATTAATCCATTCTTATAAATCAATAATTTAGAATGATCTCTGTTGCTGAGCGGATACTTTGCTATGCGTTCATCTGGTAATAAATATGTATAATTATTGATTGATATATTAGGCTTAATCATTGTCTTAGTTTTTAGCGCGACAAATTTAGTTAACTTTGGTCTTTCGAACTAATAAAGCATTACGAAACTTTATTAAGTAATGCTCCCTAAGTACTAAATAAAAACAAATTAGATGAATATTAAAGTAGGAGATACAGTAAGATTCCTCAATATAAGTGGAGGAGGTATAGTAGTGCGTGTTGAAGGTAAACTGGCCTTTGTGGAAGATGAAGATGGTTTTGAAGTGCCTATGCTTGTTAATGAGTTAGTCCTTATAAAGAAAGAAGCTCCTAAGAGCAATACAGGTGCAGTGGCACCAGCATCGGTTGAAGCGGACGAACCGGACGATTACGAGTATAAAGAAGAGGAAGGTAATGATGCTAACCCACAATTTTTAATTGCATTTTTATCAGGAGATAAGCCAGGGCAGGATTCCGGTAATTTCCGTATTCAGGCTATAAATGATAGTAACTATTTTATGAGTTATACGATTAGTACGCTACAAAAAAACAAGGAACTGGATTTGTTGTATGTAGGTACTATTGAACCCAATACGAAGCTGTCGCTGGATAAAATGAATATAATGCAATTAGATGATTGTCAGTGGCAGGTAAACTTGATTTTGTTTAAACGAGGAAAGAGCTATACCAATTTTAATCCGGTTTCTTCAACCATTAAAATAAAGGCAGCACGCTTTATGAAAGATAATGCTTTTACAGACAATGCTTATTATCATGAGAAGGCAGTATTGCTTCCTGTTATCAAAGGAGAGTTTGAACGTAAGCTGGAAGAGCTTAGTGATAAGGATATTCAAAAAGTATCGCGTGAAAAAGAAAGTAAACCTAAGCGGAAGAAATATGCAAGGAGAGATGAAATTGGTATTTTAGAAGTAGATCTTCACATTGATGAGTTAATAGATTCAACAGCGGGATTGAGTAATGGTGAAATAATTACCATTCAGCTTGATAAGTTTAAACAAGTGTTGGAAGATAATGCCAATAATAAAGGCCGCAAGATAGTTTTTATTCATGGAGTTGGTTCAGGTACGCTTAAAACGGAAGTGCGTAAACTTCTAGATCGTCAATATCGTAAACACAATTACCAGGATGCTTCTTTCCAGGAATACGGTTATGGAGCCACCATGGTTATCATATAACACTGTTTTAGAATTAAGTACATTAAGAACCCTGTTGCTTGAATGTGACAGGGTTCTTTTTATGAAATCAATTATACCAGTTGCCATTTTATATTACTAAATAATTAAGTGTTTTTGCATACAGATAGGCTATGAAAAACACAAATGACCTAAGCTATTAAGATATGTATTTTGGAGTTTATTATTTTGTTATCAGTTTGTTGTAGTGGTATAATTGCTGTTTGGTTTAGTGTAATGTGTTTTGAATAGCAGTTTTAAGGATAATAGCAAGTATATTTTAATATCAGGCTGTAATTATCTACTTAAAATCTGGTGGTTGTCAAGCCGCATTACGAGAATCAGTGGCGTTATTATCTGCATCTTCTCTTCGATGGTATATATTCTATAATTATAATCTAAAGCATAATGCCATTTATGCTTATGCCTTATTTTTAGGCATAAATCTATCTTTTTATAAATCTTATTTAAATATTATAGCAGCGATATTAAAATTGTGATAATCTGATTTATAAATTCGTAATCTTATTTATAAATTAAGTATACTCAATTAATATAGATATAATCTGATTATGGATTGTAGATAACTACCATAAAAATATATAAGCTATAACTGAGATGATTGCATCTGATATATATATGTATTAACCGAATATCAATTTTAAGGATGCTATATAAAAAGTAAAGAATTAATTTTAAATTATTGATCACTATTAACCATATTAGAATATTAATTTTCTATAGAGATCAGTTGATGTAAGAAAACTAAGATTATATCAAAAAAAGTTAAATTGATATCAAATTAAGAGAGCATAAATTAGTATTTATAGATAAATTATTTAAATATTTGTAAATCTTTGTTTAAAAGAGAAAGTCAATTTGATATTTGAGTATCAGGAGATCATAAATTAGATGCATTATACAAAACATACTATAAGCTCATTTATATATCATGCAGGTATAGTACTTAAGAATGGCAGGGATGTAGACGCTATTCGTAATGCGGTTAATGAGTATGGTTATGGAGAGGTTGAAATTGACAGAGGTGATCGTTTGCTTTCTGAATTGCGGGAGGTAGCGCACCAACAGCATATTGCAAAATGTGATAAGCATGAGAATTATGTGCGTAAGCAGGCTTTACAAGCGAAGATTCATAAATCTTATATGAAATATGTGAAACTGGCACGTATTGGATTTGCAGATGATGTAAAAGCACGTAAGGCTCTTCTTCTAGACGGTGCAAGAGGCCGTGTTTATAATTTGTGGTTATTTCAGGTTAGTGCCTTTTGTTCAATTATGCTAGATAATGATGAAGGGTATTTAAGTCTAATGGGCAAGTATGGTGTTGCAAAATATGAAATAGAATACTTAAGAACGCAGTTGACAGAATTAACTCAATTGTCGGATAAGTGTTTAGAAAGTGTTGGTGAAGTACAGAGCTTAACAGCCAAACGCCAAAAATTGATTATTCAAATGCAAAATTACATAAGTAATTTTATAAAGGTTGCCCGTATTGCATTAGAGGCTTCGCCACAGATGTTAGAGGCACTTGGGGTAAGAGTCAAAAGCTAAAAAATAGAAAGGAAACAGATTAATTATACAAAAGGAATTAAAAAAATGAATAGAAAACCGATTAGGGCGTAACATCTGCTCTATAGTATCGTAGAAACCTTATTGTTTAAAGGATAAATGTTTCTGCTTATCTGATTTTCGTACGTTAAGAGTTAGTGTTCAGGTTGTTTAACTGTAAAAAGGGGGCCTTTACAAAATAATTTGAATAATAGACTTTTTTGTTACGGTTTGTAAGATGAAACGCAAATATCCCTTTGTTTTTAAGGAAAAACGTTTCTGTTATTTAATTTTATTCATGGCTTATCAATATTATTTTGGATTATTTAACAGTAAAAGGGGACCTTTACAAAATAATCCGAATAATAAGTTTTGCATGACGAAATTTTAGGTACGGGCTAATTTTTATTGCTTGATTTTTTTCGTGAGTGATGAGCTAGTATTTGAGTCGTTTGATCAGTAGAAGGGGACCTTTACAAAACGATTTAAATAGTAACTCTTTTCATCACGATAGTTCGGGACGGAATAATTTTTATTGCCAAATAAAAGTTATGTGCGGTAGAGAACTAAGGTAAACACATGTTTATGAAGAGAGTAAAATGTTTGAAGTCGTTGTTTATTGCTTTAGGGTTGCTAATGTATTGCAACACTATTGTTGTATCGCAAAATAAAGCAGTCAGAACTGTTTTTGAACAAAGTGGTTTTAGCCGTTCCAGGCTTAAAGGCGCTACAAATGAGATTCCAAGCTTATCTGATAATTACTGCTCCAAAGATGGAAAGATAACACTTTCAGCTCCACCAAATGCAAGTGCTGATGCTATTAAATGGACCATAGTTGGTTGGGATGGGGCAACGGCTGTTGATTATTCTACTCAATGGGGTGCTATTGTAGGAACTGGTAGTACTGCTCAGTATGAACTAGACATTAATAAGATATCCAGTAATTATTATACAAGCAATGTGGATCCGAATGTTGATGAGGCAGAAAAAATTTATATAGGTTACCAGTACTTTAAGTTACTTTTACCAATAAATGGTGCTTCTGGAACAGATTATACCTCTGTTTATCTTAAACCTACAGAATTTACACTTTCTGGAGGGGCAATCATATGTAATGGTATTTCAACCGACCTTCTTTTAAATGATTCTGAACTTGATATAAGGTATCACCTTTTAGATAATGGCATTGATACCGGAGAGTTTCAGGATGGTGATGGTGGTGCCCTTGTATTTACTGTTACCAAAAGTGGTAAATATTCTATCCTTGCCAGAAATACACTTCATAATGTGTGTGAGACAAATATGTCTGGAGAAATTGATGTCGTTGTTCACCCACTGCCTGTACCTGTTGTGACTAATTCTGGTCCGGTGTGTGAAGGCGAATTACTTAATTTAGATGAGACAAAAGGGGGGTTTGTTAGTTATAACTGGACCGGACCTGATGGAAAAATGTATAGCGGTCAGAATATTACAATCAACTCAGCTCAACTAACTGATAACGGTACATTTACCTTGTCAATTGAAGATGTAAATGGTTGTACTAATTCAGTTACCACTGATGTGATTGTTTATGATACACCAAGTGTAGTAGTGGCTAATACAGGACCTGTTTGTGTTGGAGGTGATGTTACAGTATCATCCATAGTAACAGGTGGTAAAGCACCATTTAATTATACATGGGTTCATGTACCATCAGGTACAACATACAATACCGATGCGTTTACAATTAATAATATAAGTGCTGAAGATGCAGGAGAATACCGTTTAACACTTACTGATGATAATGCTTGTGCAGCTGTAGTGGCTTCAACTATTCTTGTGGTTAATAATATTCCGGCAGTTACTTTGCCTCTTACGGCAACGCGTGTATGTGAAGGAGAAGCATTAACGCTTACTGCTACACCATCGGGAGGTAGTGTACCTTATAAATCTTATGCATGGTATCGCAATGGTGTATTAATTTCAGGGCAAACTGCCGCAACACTTACAATTGATCCAACTGTAGCAGCAACGCACGGAGGGGTATATACCGTATTTGTAACAGATAATAATGACTGTGTAAGTGAAGAGTCAAATGCCAATGTAGTTACAATATTACCGGCTTTTTCACCAATAATTGATAATAACGGGCCTTTATGTGTTGGGGATAGGTTAGAATTAACACGTACCTCGGGGGCATACGCTTCTTATAGCTGGACAGGACCAAGTGGGTTTACGAGTACAAATCCAAATCCATTTATAGATCCGGTTAGTCTTGCTGCCGCAGGTACATATACCTTAACTGTGATTGATGGTAATGGTTGTACCGGTACTGGTACAACTGATGTAATTGTTAATCCAAATCCAACTGTAACAGCTGCAAATACAGGGCCAGTATGTTTGGGCGGTTCCGTAACTATTTCTGCAACACCTGCTAATGGTACAGCACCATATGTTTATGCGTGGACACATGATGCAACACCATTGACAGAAACAGGTGATTCTTTTACATTAGATCCAGTTACACTTGCAGATGCAGGCTTGTATGAAGTAACAGTAACGGATAATAACACATGTTCTTCAGTAGCTGTTGGTGCAACTGCTTTAGTTGTTAATGATAATCCAACAGTTAGTGTAGCTTACAATAATCCGGCTTGTTTAAATGCAGATCTAATTTTAACCGCTACGCCATCAGGTGGGAGTGGAACTTATAATACCTATGTGTGGACTAAAGATGCAGTTGTTATAACAGGGGAAACAGGAGCAACTTTAAACATTAACAGTGCGGCTTTAACAGATGCTGGTGAATATGGTGTTACTGTAACTGATAATAATGGATGTTCAAGTGCTGAAGGAGTAGTTACTGTTGTTATTAATACACCACCAATTGCTACTGCAACCAATAATGGACCTGTTTGTGTTGGTGAGCCATTGCAATTAACGGGTGGAGCTAATGGTATGTTAACATATACATGGACAGGACCAAACGGCTTTACAGATGGAACACAAAGTCCTGTTATTAATTCAAATGCCACAGCAGCTATGGCTGGAACCTATCAACTGGAAGTGTATGATGGTACATGTCGTGCTACGGCAACTACTGATGTTGAAGTTAATGTAGTAAATGCTATACTAACACATACACCTGCTAATTTTACAGTCTGCGAAAATACCTTGTTAAACTTTTCTGCAATAGGGCAGGATGGTTCAGGGGATTATTTATTTGAATTTTTTGTTAACGGTATAAGTCAGGGGGCTGCATCAACAACCAATACTATAGGTTTAACTATTACTGCAAATGTTATTGTAGAAGTAGAAGTTAGTGATAATATAAACGGGTGTACTGATCGGGCATCAACAAATATAACAATGATCGCTAACCCTACAGTAACAATGATCAGTCCTAAAGATGGTGACGCTTTTTGTGAGGGTGAACCGATTACGTTTTTTGCTACTCCGGGTTATGATAATTATGAATTTTTTGCAGGCCCTGTAGCATCACCCACTTTATTGTATGCCGGGCCAAATGATTCGTACACTCATGTAGCAGGATTTAATACAGATACAGAATTTGCTGTCAGAGCAACAAATGTTTCTGGTTGTCAGGCACTGTCATCAATTATTAATGTTGTTATTAATTCCAGGCCAATTCCGAATATTAAAGGAGAGTTAACAGTGTGTTCGGACACAAAAGAAGTATATGAATCCAATACGCTTGGTCTTGGGAAAGGTGCTTATACATGGATTGTTAATGGTGGTACACCAACTGGTGCTCTTGATGAGGAAACTGTAGAAATAGTTTGGGATGGTTCGGCACCTCATTCTGTCTCGCTTAATTATATTAACTCCGAAGGTTGCACTGCACTTAACCCAACTGTAGAAACGATTACTGTTAATACCGTAACGGCAGGTCTAAGTGCCGACAAAACAGTTATTTGTAGTGATGAAGATATAACATTTACTGCTACAGGTGGAGATACTTACGCGTTTTATGTTGATTTGGCATTAGTACAGGGACCTGATCCTTCAGATACTTATATTGCTTCTGGATTGGCTTCTGGACAAGTTGTTACTGTTAGGGCTATTGATGCGGTTAATTGTGAAGATACACATGCAGGTATTACCATTACTGTTAATACTACACCAAATCCTGTAATTACAGCGGGACCAGATGTTGTCTGTATTGGTGAAACGGCTACATATGTTACAGAAGGCGGTTACCTTAATTATACATGGACAGTTGTTGGGGGTACCATTACCAGTGATCCGACATTAAGCTCAATAGATGTACTTTGGAATGTTGATGGAGCAGGTTCTGTTAGCGTTAGTTATGAGAGTGCTGGTGGTGGTTGTGTAGGGGCAGTGTTTACACTTCCTGTAACGGTAAATACACTTCCGGCAGGTACAGATCTTACCGCAATGCCAAGTAATAATGTTATTAAGGGGACGGATATAACCTTTACAGCCATAGGTGGTGATGAATATGCTTTTTATAAAATTGATGGTGGTGGTGTAAGTACTGAACTTCAGGCAAGAAGTACAACTGATTATATAGTTGTAAGTACCGAAGTACCAAGTGCTAATCCTGTTTTAGTACATGGTGATATCGTTCGTGTTATCATATATAATGCAGCAGGCTGTAGTGTATTTCATGAAATAAGAGTTGGTGTCTATGATGGCATTACACAGTTTGATGTAATAGCATCTGAGCCAGGACATTGCTTTGGTGAAAATATTACTTCAATAAGTTTATCCGGTTTTCAGCCAGATATTACTTATGAGCTTTTTAAAATTGGAACACCTGATGTTTCGTTAGGGAAAATATTGGCATCAGGAGGCGTTACTACTGTTAAATGGGGTAATGTAGTTGGAGAAAATCCTGCAGCAGAGTTTAAAGTGATTGCATATTACGATGGAACACCTCCGACACCCCCGGTGGAAATGAATAATACTGTTTTTATAGAAGAGTATGCTGATTTGAATGTATTTAACATGTCACCAACGACAGCTATTGATGGTCCGGGTGCTTGTGGTACAACTACAGAAATAACACTTGATGGATCAGAAACAGACGTAGATTATTTATTGTTAAACGGTGCTACTATTGTAGCCATAGAGGTTGGAACAAATGCACCTCTTAACTTTGGAGCTCCAACAGGAGTTGGGATCTATACTATAAAAGCTGTTCATGGAATTACAGGTTGTGAGAAACTAATGAATGGTGAGTGGCTTGTTGAGGGGGATCCCGCTATTGATACTGATTTTACCATTCAGGCAACTAAAGACGGTAAATATTGTGATGATGGTACAGATGCAGTAACAATTTCTTTATCAAGTTCACAACTTGGTTACGATTACGAACTATACTTTAATAATGTACCAATTGTACCAACAGCAGTTAAGCTTGCAGGTACAGGTGCTGCACTAGACTTTGGAACATATACAACTGAGGGTAATTATTCAGTTGTACTTGAAAATGGTGGGTGTACTTACTATATGACGGGTAGTGTTAGCATTGAAAAAGTTGCAATGCCTTCGACCTTCAATCTGGTAGCAGATGATAATGGTCATTATTGTGCTAATGATGTTGATGGAGTTGAACTTTCTATAAATATTAGCGAACCGGATATTGAGTATCAGTTACTTTTGGATGGTAACCCTGTTGGTTCTCCAATAAGTAGTACAGTATCATTTGGTAACCATACGCAAGAAGGAACTTATACTGTTGTTGCAAGCACAAGTGTACCTTCGTTATGTACTGTAACATCTAATTCTGTTGATGTTGTAATGGATCCTGTGCCAGTAGTACTTCAGTTTGACGGTGAAGATGATTTTTGTGAAGGAGGTGGTTCAGCACTATTGTATATAAATAACCCGGAAGCTGATGTTACATACGGGTTGATGTTTAACGATGGTACGGGTTATGTGCCTACGGGTGACAATGGTACAGTAAACGGATCACAAATTGAGTGGAGTGTTTCTGCTGAAGGAAGTTATAAAGTGCAGGCAGTAAAAAATAATACAGATACCAATTGTGGTCTGGTGGAAATGCAGGGTGAAAAGATTATTACCGAAATTAGTTTACCTATCGATAAAGTAGTAGATGTAATTGCTCCAGCTGATCCGGCTTCTTGTGATGGTACAATAATAAAAGTATTAGCTCCTGAAGCAATAATGGAATATTCAGTGGTAAGCAATATTACAAATGCAGTAGTACCGGGTTATACAAAATTGGGTAACGATGTAAATGGAGATGGAGATATCGAATTTGATCCTATCACAGATAACGGAGGTCTTTATCGTGTTGAAGCAACCAATATAAAATGTACAATAGTACTTACTTTAGGTACCGGATCAGTACCTGATGTTACTAATATTAGTATTTCCAGCCCTAGTGCTGTGGCCAAGAAGCAATTAGTTGATCCTGGCTCTGTCTGTGAAGGTGATGGAGCTGTAGATATCGTATTGTTGGATAGTGATTTGGGTACCAATTACGATTTGTACCGTGAAATATCTGGTGGTGCTGATGTATACATTGAAACAATACCAGGTGATGGTGGTGATATCATATTTACAGGCATATTAAATGAAGGTACTTACTATGTAATTGGTTACAAGGATCCGGTATATGATTCTACCAATACTTGTAATAGTGAAATGTTGAATCGGATAACAGTCGTATTTAATCCGCTCCCAACATCTTATCGTCTTATAGGTTCAGGCCTGATGTGTGATGATGGTACTACTATCACGGATGCTACAGTTGGGTTGGAAGGCTCTCAGGCAGATCATAAATACCGTCTTATTCTTAAAGATTTCGTTAATGGAGACAGACAGGTAGCTGAAAAAACAGGTGATGGCAATGCTATTAAATTTGATGTGAATGAAATAGGAACATATTACGTATATGCTATATCGCAGTTTGGTTGTACATCATTAATGGAAGGTGAAATAGAAGTAACTGTTGTAAGCGGTGTTAAGCATCAGGATTTACAGGCTGGTGATTTCACTTACTGTAGCAATGACCCTCTTGGAGGTTATATGTTAACCCTTGTTGACCAAGAATATGGTGTGGTATATACTGTTCTTGATGAATCAGGTAGTGTTGTACACCAGGTAACCGGAGGGCGTGCAGGAGCAAGCCTTGAGCTTGGACTGGTAAGCAGTGGTACATACAGCATTCTTGGTTCGTATGATGATAATGGAGCTTGTGAAGTTACCTTGCATACTAATGTTGCTGTAAAAACAGAGCCGGAGAAACCATCATTACAAAATTATAACCTTATGTATTGCTTTAGCGATGAAGGAGCAACAATTAACTTAACAACTACAGAGGCTGGTATAGATTATTATATTGTTGACAGAATTACCAATAATAGAATCAGCTGGTTAACAGGTACAGGGAATGCAGAAGAATTTACTGAAAAAGTGGGTGAAGGAACGTACTATGTTATTGCTAAATCATTTGCTACAGGTTGCGAAAGTGAAAGTGATGACGTAGCAATTGTAAGATATGCCGAACTACAACTGTTTAATATGATGGTTGGTAATATAGTAGTTAATGATGGTGAAACAATTGTTGGAGCTGTTAACGTTGACGCACTTGGTTTAAATAATTCGACCAGTGGAGTAACATACACATTATTGAAAGATGAGTTCTTATTTACTCCTACAGTTGAATTGCCAGGAACAGGTGATATGCTTGATTTTGGAGTACAAACAGATGGTGGTATTTATAGCATTATTGCAGAGGAAAATGGTTGTACAAGGTTAATGAGTGGTTTAGTACAGCTGGAAGTGAAGCCACTTGTTGCCAATGATACATTAATTGCAGTACCTAAAGGAACTAATGAGCAAACTGTTGTAGTTCATGAAAATGATGATCTGGAAAGTACAGTCTTAGACTTGCTGGGACATAACATTCGCTTTAGTATCGTTGATCCTGAGGTTAATCCTAACCCTGATCCTAATGCTGCGGATTTTACACCCTTTAATGTTCTCGAAACAGGAGCAGGAAATAAAGTAGCTTTAGATCCAAATACAGGTACTTTATTAATGGTAAAACGACCAAGTTATTATGGACGTGATTCAGTAACTTATTTAATCTATAACACAGAGCATACACATCGTTATGATATTGCAACAGTTTATTACTTTATTGGTAACGCTGATGTTGATGAAGAAAACAACCTGTTAATACCAAATGCTTTTTCACCCAATGGAGATGAAATTAATGACTTATTTGTAATAAGCGGAAGTTATGGTGAAGGAGAAGAGTCTGTTTCTGAATCTAAACTGGAAATATTTAACAGATGGGGTACTGTCATTTATCGCTCAAAAGGTAATAAGTACGGATCTGATGAAAACTGGTGGGATGGTACCTCAAATGCTGCAGCAATGGTATCATTAGGAGACAAGTTGCCAAGTGGAACTTACTTTTATGTGTATAGTATCACAATTAATGATAGGGAATTGGGTACGATTACAAAAGAGTTTACTGGTTTTATCGAATTAAGAAGATAAAAGATATTTTGCTATGAGAAAGCTAATACCTACAATATTATTACTGTTATTGGTTGCTGTAGTAAGTGCACAAGATCAGGCGCAGTATAATCACTACATATCTAACCAAGGTGTGCTTAATCCGGCATATAATGGTACTAGAGATGTTATCAGTGGTTTGGTTATTCACCGAAGCCAATGGGTGGGAATGGATAATGCGCCAATGAATCAGGCTATAAATGTACATGGACCTATTGAAGACACTAATCTTGGTGTTGGTGTTGTACTTGAAAATGACAGGTTAGGTTTTTCAAACAATTTTAACTTTATGGGAGCAGGTTCTTATAAGTTAAAAATGGGCAGAGGGGAGTTCTTATCGCTTGGTTTACAGCTTGGTCTTACATCTAATGTATATGATGGAACAAAAGCAATAACCGGTTCATATGGAGACCCTATGTTTCAAAGAAAAGAGTCTATATTAGGATTTAACTTTGGGGTAGGAGCATACTATTATAACGATCAGTATTTTGCAGGCTTTTCAGTGCCTCGCTTCTTTAGTCCATCCTTTGATCAGACCGGAGATGATGAAGGTGCATTTAAGAATACTGTAAATTTTGAAGGCTTACACTCTTATTGGTACGGTGGATATATTTTTGACTGGGGTGATGTAAAAGTAAAACCCTCAGCATTAATACGTACAGTTGTTGGAGCACCACTAACATTTGATGTGTCGTGTAACGTATTGCTTAATGAGCGAATTTGGGTTGGAGCATCGTACAGGAGTATTTCAGAAGTAGTACTTTTAACCGAGTTTATCATAAATCGTCAATGGACAGTTCGTTATTCATTTGATTATTCTTTGTCAACTTTAGGTAAATATGGAAACTTAGGATCACATGAAATTGGATTGCAATTTGATTTTTCGTTTAATAAGCGTGCAGGAATGCGATCAATTAGGTATTTTTAAGCAATTTCTTAATTATCAACCGGATTTTTGAATTAAATATTTCAACTCATGGAATCTAATTCTCGAATAATAATTCTTCTCTTTATGCTGTTGTCAGTAACATCAGCTTATGGGCAACGCTCAGACCTGAAGAAAGCAAAACAATACCTCATTAATGAAGAGTACTATCGTGCACTTGAATATTATCGCTTAGCGGGTGAGAGAGGAGCTAATTACGATACCCAGACTAAAATAGAGATGGCACGTTGTTTTTTTCATTTGAAGGATGTAACAGAAGCCTTCAACAGGTATGTTGAGCTACAGGATAAATTACAAGGAGAAGATGTTCTTAATTATGCATCTTGCTGGCATCAGGAGGGTGGTTTTGAATTAGCCATTGAGTGGTATGAAAAAGCCAAGAAGGAAGGTAGTAATCCACTTGATATGAATGCACTTATCAAAGCATGTGAGTGGGCTATGGAGAATGGAGACTTTGATCCTGAGGTAGTTGTTAATCCTGCAAGTTTATTGGTTGGAGATCAGTCATTTGGTATACAATATTATAATGATGGTGTAGTATATTCAGCTGAAAAAGATGGCAATAGCAGAGGATTGGATCGTTCAGGTAAAGCTTTTTTAAATCTGGCTTTTTCTAAAATAGTTGATGGCGAGTTACAAGAAGGAAGTGAAGGGTTTTCTAAAAACCTTGAGTCTGATTACCATGTTGGAGCAACAGCTTTTACCAGTGACTATAAGCGTATTTACTATACGAAAGTGGTTCGTATTAAAGGTGGAGACAGTAGAATTAAGATATTTACTTCTGAATTTGATGGTGACGACTGGATTAATGAAAAAGAACTTGGAATAAATTCTGACGATTATAATGTGGCTTATCCTGCTGTTTCTCCTGATGATAAGTACTTGTATTATACATCAACAGAGCGCGGTGGTTTTGGAAAAAAGGATTTATACAAAGCAGAGATAATGGCATCAGGAGATGTTAGCTCCGGTGAGAATCTTGGAAACGGTATTAATACATTTGGTGATGATGTATGGCCTTTTATAGATAAAGATGGAAATCTTTTCTTTGCATCGGATGGGCACCTGGGGTTTGGTGGTCTGGATATTTTTAGAGCAGAAAAAACTGAGAGTGGTTTTGGTGAAGTAGTAAACCTTCGTCAGCCAATAAACAGTGGTAAAGATGATTTTGGCTATGTGTTAAACCCAAGAGACCCCAAAAGAGGTTTTCTTTCAACTAACCGGATTGGATCGGGTAGTACCGATGCGGTCTTTACAGTAGCACCACAAATTGCAGAAACCGAATCAAAGGAAGATGCTGTACCAATTGTTGGATTAGATGAAATACCAATTTTTGATTTAGAAGCTGAAAAAGTATACATTGAAGAGTCGGTTAAGGAACCTGTTATAGAAGATATACCTGTTGTTATTATTGATATGCCTTCGGATGATTTATCAATTTATCCGTCGTCTTTGACCACTAAATTAACATCTACTTTTAACGGTGGTGCTATATCGGGCGTAAGTATTATTATTACAGATGCTGATACCGGTGCTGAAGTTGCCTCAGGTATATCAGGTGATGATGGTAAAATAAGCATAGATATACCAGATGACTATAAAAACGAAAGTCAGGAGTTTAATATTGTTGTTTCCAAGGGCGATAAATTTGTTTCCAGACGAATGATTGTAAACATTATGGAAATTAAAGACATCAATAATAATGGACTGATGTTAACACCGATTTTTAATGATGATGTTTTAGATGACATAGGTACTATGGTTATACCATACGAAGGTAGTCAGATAAGCAAAGAAGGTTTAGCTATAATAGATGAATTGACAACTTATTTAACAATGAATCCTAATGTAGTAGTGAAGCTGAATGGTCATACAGAAGCAAAAGGCAATCGTTATAACAATTTAGAAGTATCGCAAAGTATTGCAGAAAGAGTAGAACAAATAATGATATCAAAAGGCATTAGTGATGAGCAAATGATTCCGCGTGGATATGGCGAACGTTACCTCAAAAACAAATGTAAACGTGGTGTTTATTGTTCTGATAGTGAACATTTGATCAATAGAAGAGTTGAAGTTGTCGTTTGGAGAATGCTGAAGTAAAGTAATTATTAAGATAATTAATGGTAATATCGACTAAAATGAAACTTAAAACCATTATCCTATTTGCCTTATTTATCGTGTTTGGTCTGAATATAAAGGCTGACAAACTTGAAGGATTAAGAACAAATAAGAAGATAGTAAGGATGAAGTATGTGCAGGAGCCATATTTCGCTATACAAATTGTGGCCTTAAGGCTACCACCACAAATGGCAGAGTTTTTTCATAATGCAGAAGTCGTTCGAGAGTATGCCTGCACGGATGGTTACGTTCGCTATTGTTTAGGCCAGTTTAATACATACGAAGCAGCCAAAGCAGCTATTAATGCGGTTAAAGCAAAGGGCTATAGACAAGCTTTTGTTGTTAATACAAATGAGTATTTACTAGAAGGTAATTCAGCAGATTCTGCAACAAATGAAAAAGAAATTGATCCAGACAAAATTTATACTGTACAACTTAGTGCATTTCGTTTTCCGGTATATCTAAGTCATTTTAAGGATGTAGATAATGTAATGGAATTCAGGATGAAAGATAAAGTTTTTCGATATACAACTGGACAATTCGAAGGTCGTATTGCCGAAGAGCAACTTGCCAAAATAAAAGCACTTGGATACAAAGATGCCCATCTTGTAGAGCTCGATCTTTATTTGCCGTTTAAAATCGAATAATTAATTGTAAATTTGCAGTGATAGCAAGCCGGTCTATCGCTTTTGCCATTGGTAAAGGAGGAAAGTCTGGGCAATATAGAGTACCGTACTTCTGAATAGGAAGAAGCTCGTGAGGGTTTAGTAGCGTAGCAGAAAATAACCGCCTTCGGGTAAGGGTGAAAAGGTGAGGTAAGAGCTCACCAGTGTAGTAGGTGACTACTGTAGTTGTACGTCTTACGGATTGCAAGACCATGTATATCATAATTCCTTCGGGAATGAAGTTACTCGCTTTGTTTTTCCCCGGAAAAGTTGTGAGGGGTAGGTCGCTAAAGGTTACAGGTAACTGTAACCATAGATAAATGATAGACACTCTGTTAGGAGGCACAGGACCCGGCTTACAGGCTTGCTATTTTTTCTTTCTTAAAAAGACTGCATAATGAAGGAGCGTTTAGCCAAAATAATTAATTACTTTAATGAGGAAATCTGGCGTATCAGAGCCGAAAAAACAACGAAGCGACAGTTTTTTCTAATACGTGTCATACGTATATTAAGTATATCTGTTAAAGGTTTTATTAACGATAATTGTCAATTAAAAGCTTCTGCATTAACATTTTACTCACTTTTATCAGTTGTTCCTGTAGCAGCATTGGCTTTTGGTATAGCCAAGGGGTTTGGCCTTGACAGTAAATTGCAAATGATCTTAACCAAAAAACTTGAAGGGCAGGAAGAGGTACTGGAATTTGTTACAAAATTTGCACTTACATATCTTGAGCGAACACCCGGAGGTGAAATAGCGGGTATTGGCCTGATATTATTGTTATGGGCAGTAATGAAAGTATTCGGTAATATTGAGCATTCGTTTAACGATATTTGGGAAGTTAAGCATGCACGTTCATTTATACGTAAGTTCAGCGATTATATATCTGTAATCCTAATTACAGTTTTATTTATGGTATCTAGTAGTGGTATGGTTGTTATTGTTACTAGGCAATTAAGAAACTTGGGTGTTGAAGGCTGTGGAATATCGTTTTTGCTCTATGTATCGTCGTTTGTATTGGTTTGTATTGTTTTTACACTATTACTTTACATTATGCCCAATGTAAGGGTTAAGTTCAGGTCGGCTCTATTTGGTGGTGTTATTTCAGGAGGACTCTTTCAGGCCTTACAATATGGCTATGTGCATTTTCAAAGCTCAGTAACAAGTTATAACGCTATATATGGTAGTTTTGCCGCATTGCCCTTCTTTCTTATCTGGTTGCAGGCAAGTTGGGTTATTGTACTTTTGGGCGCTGAATTATCATTTGCATTTCAAAATGCAGATAGTTATGAGTTTGATGCCGATACACGGCGTATAAGTTATTCATATAAACGCCTTGTGCTACTTATGGTGGCTACCGATGTAATTAAGCATTTTGAACGGGGAGAAAGGGCACCTTCCGCGATGGAGTTGTCTAACAGGCTTAAGCTACCTATTCGTTTAGTTAATGAGGTTTTGTATGAGCTTGTTGTTGGCCATGTATTTTCAGAAGTAACCATTGATGATGATAAAGAAACATACTATCAGCCCGCTATTGATATTTGGCAATTAGATATTGTAAAAATTATTCAGATGGTTGAAGTAAAAGGGAGTGGAGACTTGCATTTTGAAGAAACAGATCACTTACTAAAATTAAAAAGCCTCTTATTGAATTTTGAACAGGAATTACTCAAAAGCTCTCAAAACGTTTTACTTAAGGACATATAAAACAAAAAAAGGCGAAACTAAAGAAGTGTCGCCTTTTATATAAAGAACCGCACCAAACCGGGGTTTATTTAAACTCCTGTAAACAGGATTTGAGTGCATGTGATTATCGATAATCCTCCGTACTATAAATAGTAACCACAAGGGCGAGGCCCGCTCTTTAAAAACATAGCGTCACTCGGTATTCTGATAGTGTTGAGTTTAACAACCTGATACGAATGATGCGGCATATTTTATTTTAATGATCGTATACAAATATAGCGTTTTATACTTCTGTATCCAAGGAATAATGGGGATTTGTATTTAAAATGAGTAGAAAGCTTTGATTAATAAAAAATTAAAATTTATACTTTTACCTTTACTTTAATTCAAATTATGCATAAAACGATTTCAATGTACATTGAAATCGTTTTTATGCATATTGAGAACAAGCATTGAAATAGAGCTAGCATGAAAATTTATCATCAGCACAAACTAAAAATTTTCACAAATATTGTCACATAACAACACAGCCCGAAAGTTATTGGCTTATTTGAATACTTATATGATCATAGAATTCAATCCATTACCTCATAGCTGCCTTATATTAATATTGTCAATTTTCTAATATCTCACATCTACTCTTTTAAAATCTCTAAACTAGCGCTTCATGTCTATTATCTGACAATCTATTCATTAACATTTCACCTCTAAAAAATATAAACACACGAAACGAGACATGAGAAAGGTTATCATACACGAGGATAATATTTTTCAGGCGAGTTTCATATGGCAATTGAAAGAAAATATAATCATATGAAATAAGTACCTTTATGCAGAGTTGGAAAATATTAAATTGTTTTGAAGCATAGTATACTAAATGCTATAAACAAACGGGAAATAAATTGTAGCACTACAGTTATATAATTATAAGTAAATTACATGTACGTAATTGTTGATATTGAGACGACGGGTGGTAATATGAAAAATGGTAAAATAACAGAGATTGCTATTTACCGTCACAATGGGGAAAAAATTATTGATGAGTTTGTTAGTCTGGTTAACCCTGAAAGTTATATTCCTCCATTTATAACATCTCTGACAGGTATAAGCAATGAAATGGTTGAATCGGCACCACCGTTTTATCAAATAGCCAAAGATGTAGTTGAAATTTGTAGAGGGGCTGTATTTGTAGCTCATAATGCTGGGTTTGACTATAATTTTATAAAAGAAGAGTTTAAAAGTTTAGGCTTTAACTTTGAAATGCCAACCATATGTACGGTAAAATTAGCACGTAAGCTATTACCCGGGCATACATCATATAGTCTTGGGAAAATATGTCCTGAGTTAGGTATTAGTAATGATGCACGCCATAGAGCTGCTGGTGATGCTCTGGCAACGGTGCAATTATTTGAGATTTTATTAAATAAGAATAATGGCTTAATAAACCCCGAAGATCCGTATAAAGCTTTTTCGGCTGATGGCTTGCACAAAGCTCTATCGATTGAATATATTAGGAATTTGCCAGCTCAAACAGGGGTATACTACTTGCATGATGAGAATGGTGAGCTGATTTATATTGGAAAGAGCAAGAATATAAGAAACAGGATTATTGCTCATCTTGGTAACCCCAAAACAAAAAAAGGGATTGAGATGAAGCAAAGGGTGGCTGATATTAGTTATGAACTTACAGGAAGCGAGTTGCTGGCTTTACTAAAGGAGTCGCAGGAAATTAAAGACGAAATGCCTCGTTATAACAGGGCACAACGCAAGTCGCGCAAGCAGGTGGGGCTGTACCATTATCATGACCGTAAGGGGTATTTGCGTTTTGTTCTTAAAGTTAATAATGGGGTAGATAGTCCGAATATTACATTTGAAAGTATACAGGAGGGAAGAGAGCGTTTATTTAAATGGATTGATCAATACGAATTGTGTCAGCAGTTGTGTGGCTTATATGATGGTAATAATGGCTGTTTTCAATACCAGCTTAAAACGTGTAAGGGAGCTTGTGTTGGAGAAGAAAGTGATAAGGATTATAATAAACGTGTGCTACAGTTATTACAGAAACTGTCTTACGGGCATGAGAATCTTATTATACTTGATAAGGGGCGTAATGATGAGGAAATGGCTGTTGTAGTAATTGAAAAGGGAAAGTATTTAGGATGGGGGTACATTAATAGCAGTGAATGTATTGAATCTCCGGAGCAGTTTAAAACACATATACAGTACTTTGATGATAACAGGGATACAAAAGCAATAATTACGGCATATATCCGTAACAAAAAATACCAAAAACTGATTCCTTATTAATAGTTTTATTGCTTTTGGGCAACCGTACCAGTTCCTTTATGCTTGTATCACAATTCATAGCAGGCAATAACTGCTAAGAAGTTTTAAAAACTGATTCCTGAAAAATAATGAGTAAAGCTTACACTCACTTAGCCTTATAATAGTCTTCATGTTCTTTTTAAATTAGTTTTTCAGTCCTTCCGGCATATTGTTATGTCATCCACTGGAGTGCTTGATCAGATGGGAGATGCATTAGTGAGATAATTTAGATACCCCATTTTTCAGGTAGCTTGACTCAGCAAACCTATAATGACACACACTAACCGCAAAGCACTTTCTTAGGTTGAAAAAACAGGATTATTGGCTATTACGACTAAAAGAATATGGCGATAGCGAAGCTGAAAACAAGCGTACTTTTACCAAAACGATACTTACTGAAGAACTTGAAGGACTCTATAAAAGCAAAGAACTTCAGAAATTGCTGATTTGGGAATTGAGTGATGAGGATGATATTGTTACCTCGTTGGTATTAAAAAGAGAAATAATGGCCGAGAAGCTCCTTGATAAAGGAAAGTATATACTTAAGGGGTATGGTATTAATTTCAACTTGATTCAGGCTATTCTGATTGCCGGGATATATTACCTGGTGCTTCATAAAGACAAGTCAACATTTTGCGACATGGATTTGAATAAAAAAACAGACCGAGATGAACTGTCCAGATCTATTGAGTGGCTGGTTGATTTTATTTACGACAAAGCAGAAAAAGCCCATAAAATAGGCGTTGAAATCGAAAAAAGATGTTGAGTTTACAGGTGTTTCGGCTGAACGGATACAGGAGCTTATTTAAATAAAAAGCTAAAGCCTTTATGTGTAAAAAAAAGGATATCATTTAGTGATGTCCTTTTTTTTGCGAGCTTACGATGTTAGAAATTAATAGTTTGTAATATTATTTTATAGGTATTGAAATATATCGATTTAAACCACATAAAGACAAATGATAGTAATAAATAAATGTATTTATATGTGTAATTAATGAAGAAAATACTTTATAATTGCATTGAGGATTGCAGGAAAGTTTAAGAATTAACAATAATCACTTTAAGGTTAATTTCTTGCGAGAAAAACTAAGTAAAAAAGACTTACGACAAGTTAAACTTGTTCGTTTGCAATACTAAACTACTTAACCAGAAAAGAACCCAATCAAAAATTGAATGCTCAAATTACCAAGTCTGGTCAGGTTCAAATATCAACCAGAGGTAAAGCAAAAGGCTTAATCTCACAATACAAAATTATATGAAAAAATCAATTTTTGACTACTTGTCAATAGTTGTATTTCTGGGAGCTGTATTTTTAACCTCTTCGTGTGAAAGAGGTGTGGATTATGGGCTAGAACCAGTAACCCATCCATTGCAGAATAGACAGGTCTCATCAATACAGGCAAAGGCTTTTGCTTCGATGATGGCTAATAATTTATTCTCGAGCGAGGAGAATGGTGCTCAATTAAAAAGTGCTACAGCTAATGTCAATAGGAGTATAGAAGGTTTATCGGCTATTGTTGCAGAGAGTAAAGACACGGTATTGTTTTCTGTCAATTTTAGTGACAATAAGGGGTTTATGCTTATCTCAGGAGATTAGGGAGATGCGCCTATTGTTGCACTTTCTGATTCAGGTGCTTTTGATATTAATAACTTAAATCCTACAATAGAGATCTGGCTGAAGCAACAGAAAGAACTAATATCTGCGCAAATGAAAGAGCTGCTGGATGAAAATGAGGATGAGCATTCGTTATGGTATGGCATAGCAAATGATACGTCTCAGGTGGAGATTGAATTTGTAGGAAATTTACCTGGATTAAAGTCCTGTCCTACGGGTGAGATACCTTCTGGTAGAACTACGGTTTACCCCTATACAGGTATGGTTAACAAATGGGGGCAGGGAACCGGATATAACTTCAATGCGCCTATTCGAGGAGCTTTGGCGGGATGTCCTGCAGTGGCTATTGGCCAATTATGCTTTGACCAGGTGTTCCCAAATGACTATTACTATGCAGGGATGCCTTATGAATTACCCGGTAATTATAATAGACAAAATTCTATTTCATTAATGTTACGTGATATTGGGGATAATATACCTAGATATTCATGGAGCGCTACATTTAGTGGAGCTACACCAGATAATATTCTTACGGGGCTTAAGCGGATAGGCTATTCGAATGCAAAGTTGGATAACTACAATCTAGTATCAGTATACAATGATTTGAAAAAGGGTGTTCCGGTTTTACTCGCAGCCTATCAGCATGGAAGTTATCAGGGGGGGACATATCTGGTTTTGTGATGGTTTTTTTGAAGCAAAAATTCAAATCACCCATAAAAAATGGCGACCTTTTAAGTGGCGAACCGATTGTGTTGTATATAGATATGATGATTATCTTTATATGAACTGGGGATGGAATGGTGATCATAATGGATGGTTTAGGAGTGATATATCTAGTGACTGGAAGCCTGGCAGTGCCAACTTCAATTATCAGCGCAAAATGTATACGAATCTTTTCCCAGTTTATAACTAATCGAAGTTAGCCCAATTTAGGACTGTAGTTTTATTATGGTCCAAAATGAATTGATTACAATCATAAAGATAACAGTCTTACGAGTGCCGATTTGTGCCATTCTGTGACCTGTTTAAACTAAAAATAAAATAGGTCACGATTTTAGTCACAAAAGTGGGTCTGTTTTTGTCTTTTTGGAAGGTATTTGCTGTTAAATAATAGGTATAAAAAAAGTCCTACAGTATTTATACCGTAGGACTTGTCGTGCTTTTGTCAAAATAAGGCTATTCTGACTTGCGGAGAGAGAGGGAGCAAAACCTTCTCTCTCTAATATCCTGTAAAATAGCATTGTTACAAAAATGCCAGATTTGATAGTTACCTAATAGTTACCTAATAATGACTGGAATTGTCTTTTAACTGTCATAAAAAGTCTTCCACTTTTACTGCAACTCTTCAGATATAAAAATATAACTTTTTAGAGCATTAACAAGGCTTAATTTGTGGATTCAGTGGCTATTTTCAGATATAGTGCGGATTATCCAGTTGTTGTAACCATATTATGAGTGATTGAGTTGTATGGAAATAATTCAGGCATTACGCTGTGAATAAACTCATCTTCAAAAAAACATTGCGCTACTCTATTATCAAACATTTCAGGGTCTAAAGGTAGCTTGGCATTAGGATTATGAAATATCATAACTCCTTCAGACCAAGTTTCTGGACTATTCTCGTTAACAGGGTAAGTAATAGTATTAGGTACTGCTGCATTTGGGTTATGATTGTAATAGTTTCCCATTCTAACTAGATTAAGCTTTTCACTACCTAATCCAGCCTGTTTACCCATTCTATTAAACTTAGATAGTGTGCCACTTGATGAGAAAATAACTGCACTTACATTTTCTGAGCCAGGTAAAAAGAAAAAACCACTTGGTATTTTAGTACCATTAGGTTTGGTATAATCATTTACCTTAACTGGCTTAATTATAAGTTCGCCAGAATCATCAAACGAGTGTTCGTATTTATAGCCATATAGATATTCTGATAAAGAATTAAAAGTCCAAATCATTGACATTGTATCATGAAAATCTGCTATTGCTATAGCAAATGGTTTGTTTTTGACATGTTCCTTTTCCCAATATTTCTTTTTCATTTTGTCAAAAATGGCACTACCATAGAGAAGTGGGATTTCGTTCTTTAGTTTTTCTTCAATCTCATTTTGATTTTTGGGTTCAGTTTCTTCTAACGAAGTTTTTCTGCTGATAATCACCGCTTCAACAGCAATCTCTTCATTCAGTTTTTCAATCATATAATCAGGAGCATTATAATTTCTTTTGAAGGAGAAAAACTGTTCTCTAAAAAAACAATACAGATATAATTCCCAAACGCGAGAGTCAAAGCCATTTAGTGATTGAAATTGGTCAATGAAGTTTCCATCTATGTCTTTATAGTGATACGACACCTCTTTAATTACCTCTTTTGCTGATGATAGGCTAATACTTGTCTTTAGCAGTTCATAATTTGGGTGAATTTGTTTCTCATTATCTAGCTTTCCAAATAAATCAAAAAAATCATGGTTATTGTCGTGAAATACAATTGAGTTGCTACTCATTTGTTTATCTATCCATTGCCGAGCCTCTTCAATTGTAGGAATACTTGCTTCCACTTTTTCGGCTCGATATTGCTTTGCATTATCTCTGGATAAAATACAGCCATAATAATCATTATCCGTATAATCCAGACTAATTAACCCAATTAGTCCGCCGTTTCCATTGGAGTAAAATTCTAATTCTTGGGTGAAATATCGCACAAATGGCTCTCTTGTAAAAAGAAGGTAAATATCAAAAAGTTTCTTATTAATAGGTACTGCAGTTTTCATTATCTCGACGTTTAATTTTTCTATACTTACAAAAATTTCAAGAATAAAAAGAAGCTATTCTATTAGTTGTAAGCAAATATTAATTGCATTTTCGACATATCATCTAAACAGACTACATTGTGAAAAAGAACTTTATTTTTGGAATCAGATTTGTTAATTAATTCAATGTATAGTTTTAGATTTTGTTTTTGTATGTCATTGAGGTTCTGCAAGCATCCTTCAATATCCTCAATTGTTGTTGTATTAATAAACGAAAATAATTTTCCAACGAAACCTGTAAAAACATCTGATGCTTGTATGAACTTGTTGCCATCAGAATCAATAAAACTGTAATTTTCTAGTAACTGACCATTATCTGTTATTTTGTAATCCTGAATTTTTTCTTGAATTGATTCTTCAACATCAAAGAGATGTGTTGAGTTCTTAAATAAATAAACAGGGCGAAGATAAAAGTGTGAAAAATCCTTTAATAGGATAAATTCTTCTTCATCCATGACAAAGGGTAAAGAATTCTTTTTTTTCGATTCTTTAAAAATCTGTCTTAAAGATGTTAATCCGAGATGGTACTCAGGAATACTTTCATATTCCTCAAATATTAATAGCAAATCATCTATAAAATCAATTAACCTTTCCTTTTTTATATCTGGATACTCATAATGATGAAAAAGTGTAATTACTTCATTTGTATTTAGCTTAATAACTTTGAACAAATCATTTTTTAAATTCAGAGCAAACTGCTGACCTAATTTCATTGCAACTTCCGAATTCATTATAGCGGAATCAACAATGTCAACTATTGAATAGTAAAGAATGTTTAAGGTGGAATAATGGACGTAAAAATCGTTTTGAAGCAAGTAGGATAAAAAATAACTTAGCTTACTTGACTTTAAGCAAGAAATAAAGTCTCCCTTAGCTATGTGTTTTAATTTTACTTCTTTTATTGATTTCTGAAGATTAAGACCAGTAAATAAAGCATCAATATTAGGTTTGTCTCCTAAATAGCCAACGCCTCCTAATACGAAATTTGAGTCATAAGAGGCATTAAACTTTTCTTCATTAAGATAAAATTTCCTAATGTTGTTCGTTTCATCGTAATAAAATGTGTATTGAGAATCAAAGTCTCCATCGGAAACCATTTGCATTGTCATTTGTCTTATATGATTTATTTCAAAATCCATAATTTATTTATAATAAGGGGTGTATATTACATTTAACACTTTAATAAATTTAAAAATCTTCCATAGTGGAATTGAAAAGGTTATTGATTACAGTGTCTTCATCTTCAATATCCTTCGCCTCATTTATGTTTTCTATTTCAACCTCAGATTCTATATTGGAAAGATTATTACTTACTTGTTCATCTACATCAAAATCATAATCTTCTATAACATCAATAGTTCCAATTTGTAATTGATGGTTTATCTCGACAGCTTGCTGAAGGCGCTCTTCAATTGCAGTCTCAAGAATACTTCTATCTGTAATTTCATTAATTTGATATGTTGTTGATATATAGTTATCTATTTCTTCTTCCCAACAACGGCTAATATTATCTTTGAAACTATTAAAAAAGTCAGGATCATTAGTTTTAGCTTCCTCAATCAATAGTCTGTAATATTCGTTGTTTGAAATTAATCTGGAGATTTTTTCAATTAAGAAATGTGATGGCACATTTTCTGAAACGCTTTGAATTACTTCATCAAACGAAATTGAAAATTCATTAATTAGCTCATTTTTAGCAATATAATCCAAGATTTCTATCAGATACTCTCTCTCAGTCCAGCTCCAATATTTAAACTCCAAATTATCAACTCGTTGTATAACATCTTCTTTAATGTCTTGCCAATGAAAAAGCCGAATAAAGCAAATAATAGTATCTAATGTATTATTTGAAGCGTAAGAAATAAGATTTGAAGCCTTTTGTTTAAAAGTATTAAGCAATTCAATATAGTTTTCACCTCCTAAAAAAATGCGTTTCGAACCTTTTTCAATGTTGGTTGTAATTCGTCCTTTAAACTGCTCAAAATACTTCGCAGACCTTAAAACATCAAGATATTCCTCTCCATTATTTAATGAAAATTGATGGTACAGAAAGTCTTCGATTGATGGATTTAGAAATCTAAATGTAGTCTCGCTGTAATGTTCTTTTTTCCTAATTGTTCTTGTAACAAATGCATTTAATAATTCTCTTAGTGTTTTGTTATAAATATTGCTTTCTTTCTTGAGGTTATTATTATTTATTTCGAATTGAATACGCTCTTTAAATGCTTCCTTCAAACGATTTTCATTTATTACATACGTTCCTCCCAAAGAAAATAATGTAGCCATGAAATAACGAGCATTATCGGAAAGTTGAATGTTAAATGCTTTATCCCAAATCTTTTCTGGTTTATTTAGAAAGCTTTTCACATTGTCCTTATAGTTTTCAGATTCTACTCTTTCTATATCTGTAAAAAACTGAACAATTCTAGGGGTATAATTCCGGTGCTTTATAATTTCCCAATGAAAATTATTTCCAAAAAAGATAGTTTTTAACTTTTGCGGTAAGTTTGAAAAGAATATATGGTTATATAATATTCTGGCTTTTTCAATGTTTCCGTAATCAGTAATTTTTACTTCATGTTTTGACACCTCAATCGTAGAATTGCTTATCGCATCTGATAATTCTTTTGCTTGGTTTAGAATTGTGGTTCTACATGTTAGAATCAATCTTTTATTCTTTTCGTTTCTCACACGTTCAATAAAATTGACAATAGCATTGTCTGCATTGCGAGAACTTACTAAATCCAAAGTTATGGCTCCTAAAAAATCATCAAAGTAGAATACCTGCTTTGCATTTGGTTCAAATGCAGCCTCTGCTTCTTTGATCTCCGTAACATAGGTGAGTTTAAAATCTTGGGCTAATAGCTGATATGTTAATATATCTGCGAGTGTAGTTTTGCCAATACCTGGTGCTCCTGTAATTAAAATGAATTTTTTTTGATTAAGAATATCTACCGATTCTTTATGAGTAACACTTGGTACAAATATTTTTATTCGATTTAAAATTTTTGATTCGATATATTCTGAGCGACCATTGATGCCATTATTTAATATTCTTTTCAGAACAGTAGTACTTGTAAGCCATAGTTTAAAATGAGCTTCTTCAATTTCCGGAAAATCTCTTAGCGAATCATTTAATTCATTTTGCCCATAAATATCATTTGTATTATGTATGAAGGGGTGAAGTATAGCTTTTAACTCTTCTTTATTTTGAGGACTTAATTTTACAGAGGTTGCTAAAATGTATCTTTGAGGATTCAGTTTTTTAATCTTAACCAACTCACTATTTTTTAATTTGTTTTTGAGTTGAGAATATCCCGATTCAAGATAATGTTTTACCTGAACGATTATGTAATTTTCATTTATAGCAGAAGCATGTCGTAAATCTATACCCTTATCTGAACCAGCCTTAAATGATTGAAAACTTATATTCATTCTTTTGAATAAAATATCCCTAATCAATTCTTCCAAGTCTCTATCATTTAATGTGGAAAAGTCGTACATCAATTATTGGATTTTCTAAATTTTTAAAAAGATAGCTTGGAAATTTTCGAGTTTAAATAATCCTTAAATGCTTGTGGATATATTACTTCAATTTCATCGGGTAATCCCAATACAAACCGCCCCACACCAATGAAGTTTCCGACATCAGTTGTCAGTATGTATTTATGGTCATCAGATTCTTTGACATACTTTTCACTTAGAGGAAACTCTTCAATTAATAGGTTATAAGCCAACATTGAAAGCCTTAATTGTATCGCAATTGGTTCAAAGCTTTGCATCCGAAAAATATCAGTTATGCCTTTATGATGTTTTGGTTTGTATTCCCAACAATTATCTGTTAGAGCCACTTCTTTAATTCGTGCTGTTTTAAAAATTTTATTGCTTTGGTCTTCGGTATCATAGCACCAAATACCCATATAATTCACAGTAAAGTCAATAGGTTCAACCAACCTGTCTCTGATATTATTGCTATGTCCAGACTTGTATTCTTTTAAAACAACCTGTTTTTGTTGCTTTATTGCCTGAATGATATTAAAAATATTATCGGTTTCTTCTTTTTTTGAAATAGCATGAATAACCCGGTCAAAATCGTAGAGGCTATATAGCTTCTTTGCAAGCTTATCCTTTAATTCCGAACCATCTTCGATAGCATGAATAGCCTTACCCAAAATAAAAGCTTCTTCTTCTGTAAAATGAAGTAACTGACTTATGTCCTTTGCAGATGATTCTTCTTTATTGATGTTAAAGAAACCGTTTTTGTTTTCAATCACGAAACCAACTTGTTTAAATGTATCGAAATAACGATATACAGTTCTTGGAGAAACATCAAAGCGTTCGGATATTTCCTGAATCGTTCTGCCATACTTACAATCAAGCATTAAAAGAATCTCCAACATTTTCTGAAACTTCGCTTGTTCTGCCATATATAGTTCTTTATATTACCCTTCTTGATTTTAGACCGTTGCTTATTGATTCAATAACTTATTGATTTTAAGATATTCTCTGATATACTTAAATGGGAAAGGTAGAACAGTTAAACCCTCATGCTTTACAAAGTCAACATTCATAGTTTCAATTAGCTCATTAAAAAGCACAGGAGAGCCTTCAATTGGTATAGCTTTTCTGATGTTACAATAATTATTAAAGGATGCTTTTATTCCTTTGCTTTTATCACCTACAAAGTATTCAACACCTTCGCTATTTGTTCTATGGACAATATCAATATTGGAACTAAAAAGCTCGTATTTCTTTTCTTTACCTCGCAGAAAATTCCTTAGAATAATCCCTTTTTCCTCAAGTAAAACCTCATTGAGAAGTTCTTTTGCAAGATTTGGTTTGCTGAATTTCAAACCAAGAGCTGCGTCACGATTAATAACCTGTTCAGCGAATAAGTTTAATTGATTAATAATATCATCAAGTACTGTGCTTGATTCAGGTTCGTTTTTCTTCCACTCATTAAGTATTTGAATCAACTCCTCTTTATCAAGCTCGAAATCTTCTGTCTCTTTAGCCAAAGCATTACCAACCTTTTTAAATGCAGGAATAGCTCTAGTGTTAGTTAAACCAATAAGGTTAATGAATCCATCTTTTGATTTTATTAAACCTTCCGGAGTGAAGTTGCCATTTGAGTATGGAGGTTCAAAATACTTTTTATACTGCTCGTATTGAGATGCGACAAAAAGGTCGCTTAAATCTAAAATATCGAATTGAAGATTTCCATCAGGTGAAATTTTCAAAAATCCTATCTGGTCAACGTCTTTTGTATCATCTTTCCACCCGAAAATCCAATCATTTTCATAGCCATGAGACTGCCAATCTGTAATTGAAATACAGTTGTTTAAAATATCATCCTTAATTACAATTTCTTTAAGGATATTTTTTATTGTCGTAAGAGCCGTGTTATTCTTTCTTTCTAGTCTTTTTTTGGTTTTATCATCATACTCATTTATCTCCTTCTGCAAATAAAATTCAAATTGATTTGAAAAGTCCTGTAGCGTAATGTGGTGTGTTGCAATTTTTTTAGAAAACAATTTGCCTACCGCTAAATATTGGTCAACGTCTCCATTCTGATTTTCCTTATTATTAATCAGCCTGATACATAATTCACCGTCTTTAGGATTACCTTTTGTTTTTATAGTGATTCCTAACTGTTCTTTAAGAAAAGTACTGAACCTTTTGCTAAAAAGGTTGGAATCATTATTCAAAACTTCATCAACTAAAACAATTCTTTTTTCTTGAAATAATTGACTTATTCTTTCTTCTTTAAAGGCTGAATTAGTCTGTTTAAATTCAAGCCATTGAGCATTCGTCCACGAATCGAATTTAATATCAATATAATCTTTTAAATCCGTTGAGATTTTTGATAATAAGTAATGCCATGCACCGGCTTTTGAACTAAGAAATTTATCCCAAGATTTAAAATCAATTAATGGAATAGTATTTTTTTTAGCTCCTTTAACTTGTCGCATTATAAATACATCTTCATCCTTTTGATTTTCATCAGGGAGTTTCCGTTTTAAAGAGTAGTTTGTACTATTGAAATAATAGCGAGGCAATTCGTGATATACTTTCTCTTTAATATTCATCCATTTCCTATTGGTAATAGATGTGAAAGTCGCAACAGAATCTTTTAGTATAAAGTCCTTTGTTACCTTGAACTGAAGTGTAGGTATTTGCCAAATGGTTTTCCCTTTTTTCTTAAACCAGCTCGGATGAGAATAGTAAAACTTTCCTGAGAGGTTGTTGAAGCTGAATAACTTTGACTTGTTACTTGTAAGACTATTGATTAAAAGTTGAGTCAGGTAATGTGGCTCAATGCTTTCAGGAGAGATAATCTCTGCACTTAATGAATCATGCTCACTAATAATCTGCTCAACAATATTTGCAGCTTCATCCTCAGTTACATTCATCATCGTATAAAACGAAGGTTCGTTTTCGTGAACAATTGATTTCACGACTGGTTGTTTGACCAAGGCGTCTAAATAAAGAGCATTCCAATATCTTCTTTCACTCGATTTTATTTTGATGAAACTAAATGAACTATTAATTGCATCAAAATTAAATTTGGCTGTTATTTTATTCGTATCAACTTTATGCATTGATTATCTTGTTAATGAAGTTAAACGCCTCTAAAATAGGCTCACTAGATTCCAAATCGAATATTGCAGGAATTTCAATAATCCTATCGTCAATAGACTGCCTGAACACAGGTTTTTTACTCGATGCAATATTTATAATAAGAACTTTCTCAGCCTCTATTTTTTGCATCTTGTTATTTATATGCTCTAATATCTCATCTCGGTTTTCTCTTTCAAAAGCATCGTTCCAAAGCTTAAAGTCGATATATATGCCATTGCTTGTCTTAGCATCAAACTGTTCTAACTCATCACCATTTAGGCTTTCAAGTTTGGCATTTAAGCAATACCGTTGAATTAAATGCCATCCAATTGCTTCTCCTAAAGCTCCTTTATAAATATTATTATACAACACAGGCGTCAGAATGTATTGCCCTTTTTTGAAATCAGTAGCAAAACCTTCCTTATAGAATAACTCCTTTATTTCCGTGTTCTTTAAGAAAGTAGGGAGATGGCAATTGAAAGGTGAGATATTTGCATTTTCGTCATTTGTAAATACAATTTCTGCATGTTTGTAGTCCTGTTCTTGTGTGTAATTGATATACTTATAATCGTTCGGTAACTCCACGTAATAGTCTTTCAACTTTACCGGAACAGAATCCGTTTCATTAAAAGTAGGGTGGGTTAATACAAAACGTCTAAGCTGCGCCCAACGCTCTTTACGTTGCTCATTAAAAAGGTATTTTAATTGTTGGTGTATATGATTATAAGCTCTTTGATTATTGTATTCACCTATCCCTTTTAATTCTGTGGTGTAATCTGTTTCATTTAACCCATTGCTGGCTTTCTTTACAAGTCCCTCAAACTCTTTTGTTAGAAGCTTATTGTGCAAATAGCTTTTTTGCAGATATTGAATATTCTCATCACTACTGTATATGTGAATGAAAGGATTCTTTTGATTACATCTAGCCATTCTACCAATAGCCTGATTTAAAATTCGGGTTGCATTGTTTGATACATCTGGAAGACTGTATAGGTTATTCTCCGCTTTATCGAAAAACCCATGAGCCTTATATTCTGCTCCTGACAGCTTAGTAAATCCCTTTTTTATTTCATGCTTCAATTGCAGGTTACTTACCTGAGCTTTTTGAGCAAGTGATTCCAACTGAAAGATACGTTCAACTACCTCTGTTTCTTTAACTTTTTGATTATTTACATTAACAATAAGGTATGTTGGTTTATCCACATAAATAGCATCAAAGTCCTTTTCGTTTTCTTTATTATCAAAATCATTAATCTTTATAAGGTCTATACCTTTGGGTGCTGGATATTGAAGGTTCTGACCAGCTCCAACAGTTCTGTAGGTAGAAATAACGAATAGCTTAAATCCATTAGTTAAAGTAGATTGTATGTGATTTTTTTTGCTATCGAAGTCTGAACTATCTACTACAAAAATTGCATTTGAGGCATCACCTTCTTTGTAATCTTCTTTTTTGCCAAATAGTTCAATAATGTGTTTTGCATACTCTTCAAACAAGTCTATTCTAAAATCCTTCTTCTTATTATCAGGTAGAGCCATCCCCAGAGCCAAGAAGGATTTTATATGTTCATTCACAACAAACTCTTTAAATGCTTTGAAATATCTGAGATACCTGTCAATGACATGTTTTTTGGTACTACCTTTTTTAATTTCGTTTAAGTAGTAGTTTGTTAATTCTGTTTCCTGGTCGAAAATATCAAGAAGCTCTTTTTCGTGATTCTTCACACCAATGAAATCGACATTAATTTGAACCTGGCTGTATCCTTTGGTATTAGAATTAAATTGATTTTCAATATCTTTAAGCTCTTCACTTTCCAATTGACGATATTTAATTCCTAATCGTTTTCTCAAGAAGTTTAAGTCATAGTTTCCAACTACTGTTTGACTATCGGCTGTAGCTGAAATAGCTATCACATTGGCTTTATTTGCAATATTGAGAAGAAATTTTTCAGGGGTATTTTCGTATTGGTACTGATAAATTTTAGACTTTAAATCATGGTCGTCACTATCAAAGAAATCGTAGTATCTAAATCCATTCATATAAAAGTTTAAGTCCGCAATTTCTTCCTGGCTATCAGTTTTAGAAAAGTTACCATCATTACTCAATATGGAATCAATAAGGTAATTTCGCCATTCATCAGGTAGATTAAACAAATCTAAAGCTGTATGTAGCGCACTTTCAATTGGAAATTCGTCATTATTTGGGCTTTGTTGTTTTTTTAACTGCTGATAATTAGATGAAATAAAAAATATTCCTTTTCGGAAATAGTAAAGGAATCCTTTTAATTGATTTATTAACCCTAAAACATTCCCATTTTCTTCAATTGGTTCTTTCTGAAAATGAATTTCATTAAGCATCCGTTCATCAGAGAATGATAGTCGTGCATAATTCTTTCCTTCACTTAAAATTGTATGAAACTCATCATCTTGAAAAAGAAAGCTTCTAACTCTATCAGGATTAACCGTTTTAAATGGCACAGTTATATTAAAGCGGTCATTTATTTTATTTACTTTTTCAGTAAAGGAATTGAATATATCGGATATTTTGGGAACATTCTTTTTAGCTTCCCTTAGCTTAATCCTGTCGTTTGATTCTTGGACAATATCCGTTGGAACTTGTAATGTTGATAAGCTCGAATACAAATGCGTAAACAAACCAATTAAATCAACCTTTTTGGAATAACCATTTTCAATGATTTGATTTAGAATATGTGATTTTGTGGCATCAAATTCATCTATAAAAACAATGGCATCTTCCGTAATCTTATCATCCCAAAAATAATATGAAGGTCTTACGATAGTAGTGTTCTTTAAAAAGAACTTATCTACGCTCAAGAAAAAAATACGTTTTTTTGAAGATAAAATTGGAGGATAAAGTTCAATGAGCCAGGGATGATTTTTCTGTATGAAAGTGATTTTTTTTGATTCCGTTAAATCGGTTTTAATGTTTTTTTTAAACTCATCATTTAACCAATCAGTTATAGCCCTACGAAACTTAGGTTCATGAGTTTTACGAATGTCATCCTTGGCTTTGTCAATTAATTGCTTGGTAAACGCATCTTTGTTTTTTTGCTTGTCAAATCCTTGAACTAAAGTAATGCTATTGTGCAAAGCTTTATATTCAGGCATATCCGTAATAAAATGCGGACAATATGTATTTAGCAATGTTCCAATTATTGTGTCTGCATTGGAATCTAACGCGATAACATGCTTTTCAAAGTCTTTCCCTTTACCAAAAGCTTCAAACTTAGCTTTCAATTCCGGAAGAGGAAGGTTCTTTTTTAAGTTAGTTATGAAGAAAATCTTACGGTTCTCTTTATAGTTCTTTAAAATGTACTCTAAAACATGGTATGTTTTTCCAATTCCGGTTGGTAATGGGAAAACGAAAAGCCCATTCTGATGCTGGCAATATTTTTTTAGTATTTTCTGCATTAACTAACGTGTTCTAATTATTCTTCTATAATATACGCTCGTGCTTATTTTATCAATTTTAAGTCCCTCGCTATATCCTGTGTAAACTTTGCTAATGGACGTTTATGTACATTCTCATATTCTGAATAATTACCTGTAATCATTCGAGCAATACTTGTAGTTGATAGTCTTAATAAATTTCCAAGCTCGTTTATTCTTAAAGGTGTATAATACTGAGATTTCCATATTAACTCTTCAACAATATCAAACTGAGTGTCATATAGTCCTTTTATTCCAAAAGTTTTATCATGCTTTTCTACAAATTTCTTATGTTTCTTATTTCGAGGCTGAAAAGAAAATGATAGAGAATCATTGCCTCCATTAATCAAATATTCAATTAATGACTTGTTGTTTAGCTTAAATTGAAAAGCATCATAAGGGGTTTCGTTAGAGTATAAGTGAAAATCTTGACCGATTGTAACACTTGATTTACTTTTACTCTGATTGCACTGACCACAGCTAGGAACTAAGTTGAAGAATGATATTGCCAGAAATGGGTATTTCGATTTTGGAAAAAAGTGGTCTAGTTGAAATCTTGGTTTGACCTTATCATTTTTATCAATGGACACAGTAAGAGATGCATTACAATAGGGGCAAGTATTAAGTTTTAGGTGTTGTACTATTTTTATTGCATCATTTTTTTGAAGGGTATCATATCGCAATGCTGTTTCTATTTCTTCGCCAAAATCTGTTTGTTTCTTTTCAACTCTATTATAAAAAAGACCATCAAGATACTTATCTGTTAGATTAACAAGTCGTTGATGAATGTTGGGTTTAGAATAGAGTAATTCCTGATTTTCATAATACTTAATAATCAGATTTAAAACTCTTACATTAACAGGGTGTGAATATTTGGTTCTAAGCTCATTAAGCTGTCTTTGTCTGGTTTTGTATTTTTTAGTCTTTCCATCATATAACTTTGAGGAAAAATCCTTAGCAAAAGCATATAGATTATTGTTTATTCTAATTGGCTTCATATCTTTTTACTTTTTCTAAAAGTTCCTCGTAACTAGGTTCTTCAAAAACTTCATGCCAATATTGGGTAAGGTGATTTTTTATAACAGGTTCACCAATTAAGTCAATAATTGCTTTATGTTCCTTAATTTTTAAATCATGATTTTCAATGGGTTGATTACTTTTAATCTTTTCCAAAAAACTAATAACATCTTCAATCTTTTTCTTGGCATAGTCTCCCATAGTTCCATTCAGAAAGAAACCATGCCTTAATAATTCATGAATATTAGCACCGAATGTTATTAAATCAATTGTATGATTCTGTTGTTTACCTTCTTTTAAGAACATTATATTGTCTTCGGGTATATCGGATAGTATAAAAGGAGAATGAGTCACTATAATGACATTATAAAACTTAATATTCTCAAATCTAGCCTGTTCTAAATATGCTATAAGCTTGCTAATAAACTGCTTTTGATACTCTGGATGAAAGTATAATTCCACTTCCTCCAATATAATATTTGTATATTCATATTGAACACTTTCTTTATCATCTACAACCGAATCCAAATTTTTTAAATGATAGAGTATTGTACTGATATAGAACAAGAATTGCCTTTCCCCTGAACTCATCTTTTCAAATTTTACATTCTCTTCTTTTGTTGATTCAAGTTCAAAATATGGCTTATAAAATGGAGGTGGAAAATTAGCTTGTATGTTATCAAGTTGTGTCAATCGTTCCTGTTGTGAGTAATTATCAAATTTCCAATCAACATATTCTTCGTCTAACACAGGTAAATCTCTCTCATCCTGTGATATGCCATTGATGAAGTCTATATATTTTAAGGTTTGTTTAACTTTTAATGAAGTATGAGAAGGGTCGTCTTTTATTTTATAAACCAATTCTTTAATTTTAGCTTTATCTTCGTCAGTACATTCTTGACTAAATTCAAAAAAGTGCTTATTAATTAAATCTTTATAGTTGGGATATTTATTTGAAATAGAAAACGTTTTATATACCAGGTATTTATATGCGACTTCTAGTCTTTCATCAACTTTGTAATTCGGATAATAACAACGGAGTGTAGTATTAAAAACGTCATCTTTTTCTCTACTAACTTCAATTTCATAAGGTTCTTTAGCTAACTCTAAATCTTTCAGGTTAACTTTTGAATATTTATCCTTAACATGACTAATATTTAACCGGAAGGTTAAGAATTTCAGTTTATAATCTGGCACGAAATCTATACCTTCTTTATTAAAAGCATAAAATAATAATGCTAAACGATTATTGGTTAACTTCTTTTCTCGTTCAACATCAATAACTCCAAAGTCACGATATGGATTCAAAACCAAGGGTGTTAGATAACCATCATTTTTATGAAATACACCTCTAATCCAAATATCATCCTTAATTTTTGATTCTACTTCATCTATAAAATCAAATTCATTGTAGGCATGAAAAGAGTAATTATTAACGATTGTGAAGAATAGTTGTTTTAAATGAGGCTTAGCTTCTTCAAGAGATAATGGTGGATTCTCATAAGATTGAAATAGTTGTTGGTATTGGTTAAATATCAAATCTTGTGAGCTTTGTCTATAATAGATTTTATCATCTTCACATTTTAATGAAAAAATTTCCCCATTCTTTTCATAATATAGTTCTGCAAAAACACCGGAAACGTAGCTTAATTTGGTATCTGTATTTGCCTTTTGTAACAATAGGGTTGCTACATTATTAATTAAACGAAGCATGACTTCTATAACGGTGCTTTTTCCACTTCCGTTTTTGCCTACAACAGCTTGTATGCTTATATTTTTAGAGAATAAATCACTTGGAACAGAGAAGTCACTATTTAAGACTAATTCATTATTATTCACCTTATATTTTTGATTGAAAAAATACCATTCATTTTTATCCAAAACTTTCCTGATACTTTCAAAGCAATCAGGTAAAATATGTAACGCTATAATATTGAATGTACTATCCATTTATTTTATTCTTTAGATGAAATATCTATTTCAGTATTTATACTTTGCATATGTTTCTCAAACTCCTTAATACCGGATAGTAAGAATTCATTTACTTCTATTTTATCAATATTTGTTTCGAGAAGTTTTGCAATGCAAAGGCGGTGATTTCCCTCAGCAATAAAATAGTTGTCGCCACATTTAATCAAAAGAATATTGTCTTGCTGATTGATATATTCAGTTGCAGAATTTGAATAAAATTGAGGTAAGCGATAAAACCGCTTTAAGTTTTCAAGCATTTTTATCCAACTCCCACCATAGTAATTACAATGGGTAGAGCCTATTATTTTATCGGGATTAAAATCATACTCGAAATGAAAGTTTTGTGCATTAACAAACCCTTTACCTTGAATAAAATCATCTAATTCTAAAACTATATTGTTATGCCATGAGCAATCTCTAAAATCAGGTTTAAAGTGCTTTAAGACCTTTATTCGTTCTTCTAAATTGTAATCTCTCTTCATGATATTGATTGATAATCTTAAAAATTAGACTTTCTCGTATTGTACACTTATTTGATTTCTTAATGATAGGTCATCATCTATTTTGAGAATAGTAAGCACAATGATTTTTAAAAGGACATAGTATAAGTTTATTAATTCATTTTCAGAGTTGGGATTTGTTCCATGCATAAAACTATTACGTAAGTCTAGTCCATTAGTAAATTCCTTTTTGTTCAAATAATAGTTAAAGTAACTCTGCTCTAGCTTATTAAAAAGGGTATCTTCAAAATACAATATACCCTCATCAGCCATCTTATCAATAATGACCTTACATTCTTCAGGGTAACGCCAATAGCTTAAAACTTCCTCTGTATAGAGCTGTTTTAATATAAATAGTTGATGTTTATCTTTAATTCGTACAATACCCGTATGGTCAACAAATAAATAGCCAGGTTCAAATAGATGGTGCAGCCTGTCAAATTGATATGATTTGAAATTACCATATAGAACTTCCTCGTTTATTATTAAATCGTAAAGACAATGGTATTTACTTTCTTTAAAAGGTTCTACATAACTTAATCCAGATTGGTCGGAAAATAGTAAATGAATTGGAAGTGCTAACTTGTTGTCATGTAGATAACAGTATTTTTTATGTATAAAGCTAGGTATCTGACTAAGGCTGTAAGTACTAGAACTCATACAAAGTAGTTCATTGTCGATAAAACCATCCTCCTTATATAATTTATACTGGCGCAAAAGGACATCGTATTCTGCTAATAACGTTCTAATCCTTTCAAAATAACTTGTGCCATTTGAAGGTAAACTAAATCGAAAACCTTTTAATCCAAAGCATTCGTCGAGGTGTTCAACTATGTGATACTGAATAATGTTTTCTATACTTTGTTTTTGATTTTGGTTTAGAATTTTGTCATATAAAAATATCTGAGCAAGGGAAAGAGTTTCTTTTCTATTGAAGACTGGTCCTACCGGATATTCATTTTTTGATTTAGTAAATAGCTTTTCAATCGTGCCAAACTCAGAGTTCTTACTCACCAATGAAATACAATTCTGCCTATCCAAATAGAAGAATAAACCTACAAAATGAGCTAAGTATACAATTGGATTATCTTTTTTTAGAATGTGTTGGGTGCTGTATGTGAAAATATCAGTACTGCCATCTTTTTCCATTTTTAATGGTTCTTCCTGGTCGTCACTAAATCCAACTTGAATACCAAATAATGCACCTCCATTCTTGTCAAGAATTTCCTTGTTAAGTTTATTTTCAAGCCTTTTTGCTTTCAAACGAGTTCTATCAGAAATGTCAAGGTTATCTGATTTCTTTATATTTAAAGCTAATCGAACAAAGTTTAGGTTTGCTTCATTATCATCCAAGTATCGAGATATAATATCCTCTCTATCTTTAATACTCAAACTTTTAGGGAAGAAATAATCATCTCTATCTCTATCATGTTTCTCTACAAACTGCGATAATAAAAGTTCGGCTGATTTATCATAATTCAATAAATAGTTCCTTATTATTGTACTAAAATGTTTTACCAGCTTTTCATGATGAAGAATAGCTCGAATACTACAGTCCTTTGAATTTATTAATTTAGTGAAGACATCATTGTCAAAACGCTTGTAAATGGATATGTTCGTGGTTAATTGCCAAAATGAATCCTGTAAAGTCCAACACTCTAACTGGCTAAATAAGTGAATAAGATTGCCTGTATTTATCTTATTCCAGAATTGAACAATTACAGACCAAATATTCTTTACTTTCTCTTTAATTTCCTCTTTATCCTGCTCAGTCCATTTAGTTAAGAAAACTTCATTGTCGATATAAAGTTTAACCTGATATAATTCTATAATCTCATTAATATCGTATGCATTGCTTGGTGAAAAATTCTCCAAAATCTTATCAGCTAATTTTATATTGCTATAGCAAGCTCCATCATGTACCGAATAAAAATATACTCTTTCTCCAGGCATGTTTTAAAATCTTAATTTAATCGGTTCTTTAATTCTTTACCCTCATGAGATAAACCATATTCAACAGCTTTATTTTTCTTGCCTTTTTTCTTATAAAGTTTTGTAATTAGATTGTTATCAATGGCTGGAAGAAAATAATCACTATGGAAGACTTTAAAATCAACTCCAATTATTTTCCGAAGACTTGTTTTTGAATAAGTTCCATTCATAGCTTTAATAAGTAATTTTACTTCATCAGATGTAGCAATATCTTCGGATTTATTATGTGATTCAATTTGAGATTCTGCATCAACAGGTGCTAAAGTTTCTGATACCATAGCCCCTGTCTCCTCAGAAGAGTTAACTTCTACTACTGTTTCTTCGATTTCTTCATCCATCATCAACTCATAGTGATGCTTCCCGATAGTTCTAAATATTTCCTTAAAAACATTAAAGAGTATTTGGGGTTGCTCATTGCCAATCTTCTGGTAGTAAACATCGTCAAGTGTTGATACTTTGTGGCTTTCATCATTAATCATAGAGATAAAGGCACATTTGACAATATACTCAGGAGCTTCTTTGTTTTCATCTAGCACAGCACCCCAAGCTTCTTTACTAATGCCTATAAAATTCACATAGCTCTCTAACACTCTGCGCATAGAGTTTGAGATAATAATATTTAGCGATTTGTCTTCGGGAAGGTTTTTCTTTATATCCTTTATGGTGTTCCACATTAAAGAATAATCATCATGAATTAGCTTATTGTAATCACCTTCAACTCTTGTTTGGTTATTTAACTTTGAAATCTTAAAATGCCAACGATTGGTGCATATCGGTCTTTTCTCAAAAGAAACCTCTTTATAAAAGTATAGGTTATGTGTAAGTATAAATACTTGCTCGATTGCTGTATTCTTAAATAGCTGTTTTTCATTTTTTGGAGATTCACCTTTCCTCCAAATCAGACTATGAACCAAAGATGAAACAACAAATAGTGCTTGACTATCTAGGCTAGATACAGGGTCATCAATGACAAGGATTTTCTTTTTCGAACCCTCTTCTAAATCTTCTGTGCCAAGACACATTTGATAGTAATAAAGAAATGATATAAAGTTCTTTTCTCCTTCACTAAGAGTTTTAAAAACATTTTCACTATTCTCGTTTGGACGTTGTAGGTAATATTGCGCAATGTTATTTACTTTCTCAGGCTTTTCCTTTATTGCAAATCCTTCAAAACCACTATTTCTTAATATGGAATTTATATTATCTACCGCTGTCTTTGTTGAAACAGTGGATTCTCGTAATTCATTAATTTTAAGCTTTGAAGCAGCTATTTTTTCCACTGTAGAGTTGTTTTGTACGTTAAAAGTGTTTTCTATTCGGTTATATTTTTCCAAACGACTTTCAAAGTTTTCAATCAGTCCTCTACATTCAATAGCCATGTATTGCCATAACTGTTCAATGAATTCGGTTTTCTTTGTTGATAGGTTATCGAATAAATCATTATTAGTTTCAATGGCATTATTAATCTCTTCAATTTCTTTTCTGAATGGCTCGATTAATGCTATTTTCTTCTTCTCATTTGCTTTCTCAACCTTTTCTTTGGCAATTTTATCGTTTTCTTCAAGGAGTTCGCTTAACTGCTTATCCAGATTAGATACTTTATTTTTCTCGTTATATTGATTTTGTATTTTTCCAAGTTCACTCATCAAAAGTTTAACCACCTTGAAGTATTCATTATAGAGGTCTTTTATTGTTTGTATTTTTTCTCTTGATGATGTATCAAAATAGTCCTCTAGCTTTTTTCTTAAAGATTTGTCAATAGTCTCATTCTGACAAAAGGGACATTTTTTTAGTTCTTTGTTTTTATCTAAAATATCGAAACCATCCTGCACCCACTTTTTTATATCTAATTCCTTGATTAAAGCTGCTATATCAACATCTTCATTGCCAATAATTACTTCATCTAACTTCTGGTTTATTTCTGTCTCTAATTTTTGAATTTTTTCAAAATGCTGCCAATTAACCTTATGCTCAATCTTTTGAAGTTCCTTTTCGTATAGAAGATTATATTGTTCTTTTAGCTTTTCAATTTCTTGCGAAGAAGGTAAATCCCCTGAATCTATCGCGTTTTTTAATTTCTGTAGATTATTGGCTTTGTTTCTTGAATGCTCCAAGGTAATCTTTGTGAAAGCAGAAAAATCTCTTCGATATTCGAAGCATTTTTCAATTAAATCCCTTTCTTTTTTTGCCTTGTCTGAAGAAACCTTTTTACTTCTTTCTGCTAAAATATTAATGTACCCTTCGTTGGATCCAAGTTCTTTTTCTTCACTTTCGATTAATGAGTCAATATCTTCATTTCTTTCATCTAAAGAGAAAACACCAGCCTGTGTATTTTTTTCAATAAAGTTTCTTGCAATAAATAATTCATCAAATACAAGAATACGTTCATTAGAATCGTTAAATTCATCAGAAGAGCAATTCTTGTAATCAGACTCTTCTACTTTATTACAACCTAAAGCATACAGGTATTTTGCTAATGTGGATTTACCTGAACCATTATATCCAAAGAAAAAGTTTAACTTCTTTAGATCTTCAAACTTAACTTCTTCTTTATAGCTGGCAACGCCTTTAAGTGTAATGGATTTAATCATATTGAATAGGCTTTAGTTTTCTATAGTTGTTACTTTTTGTGTATCATATTCTTTTATTACCATTAGGTGGGTAAAATACGTTTAATCTTCAATTTCAATTGTTTCACCCAATACCTTCGTTGCTTCTGCCATAGGCAATTCCTCAACCGTTTTTAGTTTCGATAACATTACGTTAGTTCGGGTGGTCACTAATTTTTCAATCTCACCGTCTGCTTGTCGGATTTTGTCCTGAGCTTTCTTTAAAACAGCACCGAACTCACCAAATTGCTTTTTAACCGCTCCAAGAATTTGCCATACTTCACTACTTCTTTTTTGAATAGCCAGAGTTTTGAATCCCATTTGGAGACTATTCAACATCGCTGCCAATGTCGTAGGACCAGTTATAATAATTTTAAACTCACGTTGTAATAATGCAACTAAATCAGGCTGGCGAACTATCTCTGCATATAAACCTTCAATTGGCAAGAACATGATACCAAAATCGGTAGTATGAGGAGGGTCAAGGTATTTGTCACGTATATCTTTAGCAAATTTCTTAATGGATTGGATTAAAGCTTTGTTTACTTTGTCGATGCCTTCAATATCTCCTTCGTCATAGGCAGTTTGTAAACGAATGTAGTCCTCTTGTGGAAATTTGGCATCAATAGGTAGGAATACTTCTTTGCCAAAATCATCTTTACCCGGAAGTTTGATTGCAAATTCCACATGGTCATTAGAACCTTGTTTGGTTTTTACATTAGCTTCGTATTGCTCCGGAGCCATAATTTGCTCTAAGATATTACCAAGTTGAATTTCACCTAAAACACCACGTGTTTTTACGTTACTTAAAACCTTTTTCAAATCGCCAACACCATTGGCTAGATTCTGCATTTCGCCAAGCCCTTTCTGAACGGCTTCTAATCGTTCACTTACAATTTTAAAAGATTGACCAAGACGTTCCTCTAATGTTTTGTGAAGTTTCTCGTCAACGGTTTCACGCATTTTCTCAAGCTTTAATTCTGTTGATTTAACCAACTCATCTTGTTTGGCAGCCATAGAATCAAACTTTTGTTTTTGAAGGTCATTAAACTCTTTAACATTTTTGGAGAATGTATCACTAAAATCCTTTAATGAACGTGTAAGTTCCTCTCGGTTATCCTTACCTGATTTATTCAGACCATCACTTATAACAGTAAGTTTTTCTTCAAGTTTTTGAGTAAGCTTATCAAGGCCATTTGACAGTTCCTCTCTGTTTTCTTTTAAAGAAACTGATAATTCCGAACGATTATCTTTTAGCTCTCGTTGCAATAATTGTTGTACTGCTTCAATAACAGGGTTAACACTATTTTCCTTTTCTCTGAATACCAATATAGCCAGTAATACAAGACATAGAGCTGAAATGATGATTGCAATAATTTCCATATAATTTGTCATTTTATGACAAAGATAGAGTGTATCATTGTCAACTAATGTCAAATATAACAAAAATATTTTATAATTTATTTCTTAATAGAACAATTCCTATAAAATAGTTTTATAGAAATTAGGATGTTTGGCCTGTTTCCAATGATAAATAATTAAGAGAACGTATATGTTTTCAATCCCCTTAATATTCAATGGCTAAGAGGTGAGGATTATGTGTCATTCCTACAATTGACACACAAACACACCTTCAGAAACAAGCAAAAGGCTGAAAAAAATGCTTAGTTATTTAGTCCCAACTGTTAAAAGATAACTGTTGAGAAAAAAGGAAAGCAAGCCGAAGATGTAATCCTTTGGATTGATTAATCAAATGGAGCTGCGAAAAGAATTATGTAACCACCAAATTAATATACTACAGAATTAATTTACAATAAGCACTGATAATAAAAATCCTGTACTTCTTAACTTATGTAAGAGTACAGGGCTTAGGTATATCATCTAAATTCGTCTAATTAACTGCCTCATCCAATGCCTTCCCAGCTTTAAACTTAGCCACTTTCTTTGCAGCAATTTGTATTTCCTTACCCGTTTGTGGGTTTCTTCCCGTACGGGCAGCACGCTCCGATACCGAGAATGTGCCGAATCCAATTAATTGCAAGCTTTCTCCTTTAGCCAAGGTTTCTTTGGTTGTATCAACAAAAGCACCTACCATTTTTTCAACATCGGCTTTAGTTAAGCCTGTTTTTTCAGCAATAGCTGAAACTAATTCTTGTTTGTTCATATTTTACTAATTTGTTACAATAATTAAAATCTTTGTCATACAGGTAATTCGCAGACTTTGCTTACCTCAAACCAAATCTATAAAATAATTCACACACGGTGGTAATACAGTTAATATTTACTTCAAATTTTCTCAACCTGCTACGCCACAAATAACCAATGCAAAGCCACTTTAGCCCATTGCGTTAATAACTTTCCAGATAAAACGTTAAGTGGTCTATTTTCACTTCTCACCATCTAAAAGAGAAGCGTTATGCAACAAGAAGACGATTTGAGAGGCTTGGCAAAAGTAATGGACTTTATGCGGGCACTGAGCATTATTTTTGTATTGATGAACATGTATTGGCATTGTTATTCTGCACTATGGGAACAGGGACTCAATGTTGATATAGTAGATAAAATATTGCTGAATTTTAACCGGACAATTAGGCTATTTAGACATACGTTCTACACCAAACTATTTGCAATAATGTTTCTGGCTTTATCGTGCCTTGGGACAAAAGGTGTTAAAGAAGAAAAAATTACATGGCCCAAAATTTATGCATTCCTCACTATTGGGCTAATTCTTTTTTTTATCAATTGGTGGGTATTCGGTTTACCACTGCCTGGCATAACAAATGCAACAATTTATGTATTTACCATGTCAACAGGCTATCTCTGTCTTTTGGCTGCAGGAGTATGGATGAGCCGACTCCTGAAAAACAACCTGATGGATGACGTTTTTAACGTGGAAAATGAATCCTTTATGCAGGAAACCCGGAGAATTGAAAATCAATATTCAATTAACCTGCCTACCCGTTATTACTTTCAAAAAAAATGGAACAATGGTTGGATTAATGTGGTCAATCCATTTCGGGCATCCACCGTGCTGGGAACCCCGGGCTCTGGTAAATCTTACGCAATAGTAAACCAATACATTAAACAGCAAATTGAAAAGGGTTTTTCGCTCTACGTATATGATTTCAAGTTCCCCGACCTTTCTACAATTGCCTATAATCACCTGCTCAATAACCAGGGAGGTTATCAGAAAGTACCAACATTCTATGTAATAAACTTCGATGACCCGGCACGTTCTCACCGTTGCAACCCGATTAATCCCGGTTTTATGACGGATATTTCAGATGCATACGAAAGTGCTTACACCATAATGCTTAATCTAAACAAAACATGGGTACAAAAGCAAGGTGATTTTTTTGTAGAATCTCCCATTATTTTGTTTGCTGCTATTATTTGGTATCTCAGGATATATAAAGACGGTAAGTATTGTACATTTCCTCACGCAATAGAGTTTCTGAACAAACGCTACGAAGACATATTTCCCATACTTACTTCATATCCTGAACTGGAAAATTACCTTTCACCTTTTATGGATGCCTGGCTAGGCGGCGCACAAGACCAGTTGCAGGGGCAAATTGCAAGTGCAAAAATTCCTCTTTCCCGTATGATTAGTCCTCAATTGTATTGGGTAATGACAGGCGATGATTTTACCCTTGACATCAATAACCCGGAAGAACCGAAAGTGCTTTGTGTAGGTAATAATCCCGATAGACAGAATATTTATGGTGCAGCTCTGGGGCTATATAATTCCCGCATTGTAAAACTCATCAATAAGAAAGGACAATTGAAAAGTTCTGTTGTGATAGACGAGTTGCCAACCATTTACTTTAAAGGCTTGGACAACCTCATTGCAACTGCCCGTAGTAACAAGGTTGCCGTCCTTTTGGGATTTCAGGATTTCAGCCAGCTTACACGCGATTATGGCGACAAAGAGGCCAAGGTTGTAATGAACACGGTAGGAAACATCTTTTCGGGTCAGGTAGTTGGAGAAACAGCCAAAACACTTTCTGAACGATTTGGGAAGGTGTTACAAAAGCGACAAAGTATGACCATTAACCGCAATGATAAATCAACTTCAATTTCCACTCAAATGGATAGCCTGATACCAGCTTCAAAAATCAGTAACCTTACACAGGGAATGTTTGTTGGAGCTGTGGCTGATAACTTTGATGAACGTATTGAGCAAAAGATTTTTCATGCTGAAATTGTAGTGGATAATGCAAAAGTAGCAGCAGAAACAAAGGCATATAAACCCTTACCCATAATAACGAACTTCATAGACGAGAAGGGGGTTGACAGGATGCATGAACAGATACAGTTTAATTATAAGCATATCAAAGAAGAAGCAAAGCAGATTGTAGCAGACGAACTGAAAAGGATTGCAGCAGACCCGAAACTAGTCCATTTATTGAATCAGGACGAATAAACTTACTATCCCAGTGCTGTCAACGCCACTTGCTCTCAAAGTTGTGCCATATACATCCACTTACCTGATAAATAGCTATCAAGGTGATTATCAAGACTACATTTGATTAATAACAATAAAATGTAGTTTATGAGTAAAGAATTAAATCCTAAAGAAAAGGTACTTCTGATGCGCGATGAAGGAGAAGGCAACAAGCTTAAAATCGTAAAAGGCATCAACAAAAGAGGCAAGATTGATGCAGTTGACCCCATAAAGGCCAATCCAAACGATTTCCTACTTATTGACCGACATGCCGACCCCATTGAAAATTTCTTTAAAAATTTTATGAATCAGGCAAAGAACCCCTCTCATACGGGCTTTTATGCTGTAAGTGTGGAAATGCTCAACAAGGTGCTGACCCTTGGCGAAAAAGAACTGGAGAAATACCGCATTAACCCCAACGATTTTCTTGCTAAGCAACAAAAGCAAGCCGACACAGCGGATAAAACGGATGAGCAAGTAATAACCGATAAAAAAGAAAACAACATGGCAACAAAAAAGCAAAACACAGAATTTAAACAACTGGATGTAAGCAAAATCCATGACAGTGAATACCAAAAATATGGCATTACGCCTGACGATTTACAAAATGAATTAAAAGCAATGAGCTTTGGGTACAAGTCGCCACACCTGGTTGAAATACAACCTAAAATCGGCGATGAAACTTTCCCGGTAAAAGCACGATTATCACTGGAAGAGCAGTCGAATGGCAGCCTGAAATTCATTTCCCATCCCTACCAACAGCAGGTTGATTTGGAAAAGCCTTTTCAGGGCATTATGCTTCCTGATGATATTAAAGAAAACCTGCTGGCGACAGGCAATGGCGGGCGCAGCATTGAGCTTGAACCAATAACGGGAAATAAAGTCCCTTCGCTAATTTCCATTGACAAGCTCACCAATCGTTTGGAAGCAGTACCTCTGGATAAAATCAATATTTCAGAAAATCTGAAAGGTGTTGAGCTATCTCCCAAGCAACAGCAGGAAATCAAAGAAGGTAAGAAGGTACTGGTTGAGGGCATGACAACCAAAAGTACAATGGGAACTGATAATCCCAGGCTATTCGATGCTTATATACAGTTTAATGCAGCGAGGGGTAGCTATGACTTTTCTTATGATGGACTGGACCGTAACAAATACAGTCAGGACAGTAAACAGGAACAGGGACAAAGTGCCGAACAACAAAACAAAGTCAGAATTCCCAAAAAACTTTTAGGTGTTAATCTGGACGAAAAGCAACAGAACATGCTACGGGAAAACAAAACCATCTATGTTCAGGGAATGGTAAAAGATGGGCAAGACCAGCCCTTTAGTGCCTACATAAAGATAAACAATGAAAAAGGCAAACTGGACTTTTTTAAATGGAATCCTGACAAAGCCAAAAAACAGGGCGCTGAAACCAAACCTTCGGATGAAAGCAAAACCCAGGTTGCCGTTAATTCAGAGGGCAAAACCAATGAAGCAACAAAACATTCAAAAGAGCCTTTAAAGCAAAGTCAGCAAAAGCCAGAGGAAGGGCAGGCTAAAACACAAAGGCGCACATCCAAAAAACCAGCTAAAAAGATTGCAGGACAAAAAATGTAAATTTCAAAACATCCACTAAAAAATCCACTTAATATGAAAGTAATAATAGCAGAAAAACCAAGTGTAGCGCGCGATATTGCCGCTATTATTGGTGCAAACAAACGCAAAGATGGCTACATAGAAGGTAATGACTATGCCGTTACATGGGCATTTGGACACCTGGTTGGCCTTGCCCTGCCGGAACATTACGGCATTACTGGCTTTCAGGCTGAGAACCTGCCCATACTTCCCCAAAAGTTTATATTGATGCCGCGACAAGTAAAAGAGGGTAAAAAATACAAAGCCGACCCGGGAGTTATGAAACAGCTTAAAATCATCAAAAGACTGTTTGATAAGTGTGAACGCATTATTGTTGCTACCGATGCCGGACGAGAAGGTGAATTGATATTTCGCTTTATCTATAATTATCTGAATTGCACAAAGCCTTTTGAACGCTTATGGATTAGTTCTCTTACGAATCAGGCCATTCGTAAAGGATTTGAAAACTTACGTTTGGGGAATGAGTATGACAACCTGTATCGTTCAGCCAGAGCCCGTAGTCAGGCGGATTGGCTGATAGGAATAAATGCTTCGCAGGCACTTTCCATATCAGCAGGGCAAGGAGTTTGGTCGCTGGGGCGCGTACAAACACCCACTTTGGCAATGGTATGCAGCCGTTATCTTGAAAACAAGGATTTCAAATCTCAAACCTACTACCAGCTTAAATTAAGTACCGAAAAAGGTTCAGTCTCCATTGTGGCTGTTTCCGATGAAAAGTACAACAGCAAACAGGATGCTGACACAATCTTTGAGCGTATCCGCTCTGCAAAATCTGTCAGCGTCGCTAATGTTGAAACAAAGCAGGCTAGTCAGGAACCCCCTTTGCTTTACGACCTGACCAGCTTGCAAAAAGAAGCAAACAGCAGACATGGTTTTTCTGCTGACAAAACCCTGTCTGTAGCCCAATCGCTCTACGAAACAGGGCTTATTTCTTACCCGAGAACAGGCAGCCGCTATATTTCAACTGATGTTTTTAACGAAATACCTGAACTTCTCGAAAACCTGTCCACACATGCCACATTTGGGACTTATGCCAAAGAATTAGCAGGCAAAGAGTTGAACAAACGGAGTGTTAATGACGATAAAGTAAGTGACCATCATGCCTTAATTGTTACTGAAAATATACCAACAGATATTTCAGACGACCAACGCATCGTGTATGATATGATAGCCGGGCGTATGCTGGAAGCATTCTCAGGCAAGTGTCTTAAAGAGAACACGACTGCCTTACTTGATGTCTCAGGGATAACATTTACTGCAAAAGGCAGCCTTATCCTTGTTCCCGGATGGAAGCTTGTCTTTAATCGGTCTGATGAAAGCAATAAGCTGCTGCCAGCTCTTTCTATGGGTGAATTACTTCCTGTAAAAGAAATTGAATTATTGGAAAAGCAAACCAAAGCCCTTCCATTACATACGGAAAGTAGTTTGCTGGCAGCAATGGAAACCTGCGGGAAGGAACTTACCACAGAAGATGAACGCGAAGCCCTTAAAGAGGCAGGAATAGGAACACCTGCCACCCGTGCCGCCATTATTGAAACACTGTTTACAAGGGAATATATTGAACGAAAGAAGAAATCCCTTGTCCCTACCAATAAAGGATTGGTTGTGTACCTAGCGGTAAAGGACAAAAGAATAGCAGACGTTGCCATGACCGGACAATGGGAAAGTGCTTTGAATAAAATTGCATTGGGCGAAATGGATGCCGGTACTTTTCACAAGGGTATTGAAATTTATACTGCCCAAATTACAAAGGAACTCTTGTCGGGGGAAATTGAAGGAACAGGCAGTCGGGAAACTTATCCCTGTCCAAAATGCAAAAACGGACAGGTAACTGTTTACCGTAAAGTTGCCCGTTGTAATAATGAAGATTGTGGATTGCGTATTTTTCTGCGGATAGCAGGAAAAGATTTAACAAGCCTCCAACTTAAGGACCTGCTTACCCGTGGCAAAACCGGGCAAATAAAAGGGTTCAAAAGCAAGAATCAAAAACCTTTTAATGCAGCCATTGCCTTTAACAGCGAATACGAGACGGTCTTTTTATTCTCCTCAAAAATAGGGAGTAAAAAAAGGAAGAGGTAAAAAACACTATATTTACCACTGAAAGTTTGTCGCATAATGAAATTGTTTTGATTTCGTTTACGATGGATTTTTTAGTGGTGGCACTTGGGAGGGATACCCAGGTGCCTTTTACTAGTTTTTTTTCAAAAAAGGAAAGCAATTCCGATAAAATTGGTACAAGACTTTATGAGTTAATGGTATTCAGAAAGTGAAAAGGCTAATAGGTATGAAAAAAGCTGCACCTCACGAGTAGGCTAATTGTGCTATTCGATTGGGTTTTGTTAAAATTAAAAAACCCCAGTGTCTATAACAATAATAGCTGGGGCTCTAAGGTATCAGTTGATTATTTACCATCCAATTCATTAAACTTTTCTTCATATATTTTGATTAAACTACGGAGAAACTTTGAGCGGATAACTTTTCTTCTTGTAATATCAGTATATGCTCTATAATATTTGCCCAAATCTATATTGAAAAGTTGCTCAAAAGCTTCAACTATGCATTTTACGCTAATATCACCATCATTTATAGCTTTTGAATGATACAGGGCATAGGCCAGCTCAATCAAATCTATTTTATTGAAAGACCATTGAAGCTGGATAAAGTTTTTGCTTTCCTCGTGTTTTTCAGAACACATTCCCTGATTATCTTCACCAGAATACTTTAAACTAAGTTGGATGTATTCGATTTCAGCACATAAAAATGAGGAAATGTTGTTGAAAAACATCTCCACATCAGCCTCATTCGATGGAGGTTTGGTATTTTTTTTTCGCTAAAACTCTTTTTTTGCATTCTAAATCATTTTTCAGATGAATTAAATACCGATAACTTTTTAGCAATCTTGACTCATGGTTTTTATTAACCATATTAAGAACCCTCTTTTTGATTCTTACAGTCATTTCCGGAATTTTGCCGGGGTTCATGTTACCTGTAATTAGCTTGTTCAATTCTCTCATTACCGGGTCGTTGTATAATGCTTCCATTTTCAATAAGATTTAAATTATTAATATGTTGGTTGATTCTGTTACTACTTAAGAAATACCAAAACTTTATAGAGACTGGAACAAGAAAATAAACACCCGGTACAATAATTTCCTGACCTATTTTAAAGTTCAGCTAAAGCAGTTATGCACAGCATCAAATCATTTGCTCTCCGGTTTTTTGTTCATTTTCAACATATCTAAACATTTATTCTCTTCTTTAGATATGATAAAGAGTGCATTCACTTCCTGTCTGGTTTGTAACGAAGGGTTAAAAAACGAAAAAGAGCAATCAGCTTTCTTAACCAATAATTCGTCAGGGCTTCTAACTTCATAACGGCTCATATATTCAGGATTCCACTCCTTAGCTTTTTTTAATTTGGCTTTTGCTTTTTCCAGCTTTGATAATGCGTTTTCAAGAAGTGCCTTTGCAACTATGTCATCTTCGCTTTTTTTGTGTTTATCAACTGTTTCTTGCCAATAATCAACACTCTTGTGTGCAGTTTCAGTCTTTTGTAATTTTTCTTTCTTAAATCGTTCCTGAAGAATGCTAATACTGTCTGAAACAAACACGTCATCAACAGAGAGACTTAAAAACTTAATTTTCAAATCTGTTTTTACTCCCTTATTATCTGTTTGAAGATAATCTGCAATGATTTTCTCATACCTTGATTCCAAAGAATTGGAACAAGAAAAAAAACATAAAGACAGTATTGTCATTAAAAATGTCTTCATACGGCTATAATTTTATTCTTAAGTCAAATACAATAACGTAGCTTTGTTGATTGCATCACTAATCCGCTATATTCCTTTGATAGTTAAATTAAAAAGGCATACTAATTCTCGACCTTTTTGTATTTTACCTGAATTGCAGGTGTTACCGTTGTATCGCTTATTATCATTATCGAGTCGTTTAGCAATTCATAGGTAAGGTTTATAGTGTCTACATATTGCGTATGAGACTCATAATAAAACTCAAAAAAATCGTTATCCCGAAGAAATGCAGAGTTGTCTTTAATATTAATATTTAAAGCGGAATTATAGCGGATTCTGCCATTATTTGGCAAACCGTTTTCCTTGTCAATATGGTCGGTATAGAAATGAAGTTCTTGTCTATTATCAATAGAATCCCAACCCATTGATTCTGAGGTTTTATATTCTGCTTCCTCCCATTTAATAATGTAACCAAACATTTCCGGGTCTATTATTGGTTTGTGGTCATTTTCCTCACTATCTAAGCAGCTCGAAAAAAGAAAAAGTGATAGAAAAATTAAAAGATAGTTTTTCATGGGATTTTATTTAGTAATATTTTTAATGCAATAGCGGAAACAAACCCCAATGGGTCTGCTTCCGGTTTTGCAAGTGATAATGAACTATTTAAAAATTATTCGGTATTCTTCCTCCAGGTGGTGGGTTCGGGTTACCATAATTTAACTGTGCTTGCAGTTGTAATCGTTCGGAAGGAGTCATGATAGAGCCGTCCTGTTTGTATACTACATCGTCCAATTCCCTATAAGTGTCAGAGCGTGCAATGTATGGCAAATAAAATGTATTCGGAAATAACCTGTCATTTGTACTAAGCCCTTGTCGTTGTCCCCACCACGTAGTTCCATCCTTCCTTGTCAAAGAGGGTTGAGAAGTATTGATTTCAAAACCGGTATAAGAGGAGTACATCATTACTGAATTAAAATCAAATGTCCCAATACAGTAATAATTGCTTGTTCTTTTATAGAAATTATCTTTATACTCTTGCTTAATATTGCTCATGTGCACATTAACGTAATTATCTCTATCATATCTGTTATGTTCGTGTAGTAACCCTATTGCATGTCCTATTTCATGTATTACGGTTCCAACAGAACAGCCGTAAGGCACCAGAGTCAAATCCTGCCGACCACCAATTCTGCCTACATATGATTGATTATGTGACCCGTCACAGAAATTTACGTATGGATAGTAAAAACCATAAGTTGGGTCTTGTACAGGCTCATTCGTCGCATTATAGAACCTTACATTGGAATGTGCCTCCCAATATTCCAAGGCTTCTTTAACCAATGACTTTGTGTAGCTGTTCAATGTTGTTCCTGTGGTACTATGAGAATATGTGAACCTTACCATTGCCCACAAATTGTATGATGTTGGGTAAATTGCATTAGATTTTAAATTGACATCGCCGGAAATTTGTTTGTAACCCGTTGCAAGACTCACGGGAATGCTGTTTTCTTCATCAATTTCCGGTTTTTCTAATGGCAGAAAATCACCCTTTTCATCCAATGACTTTAGTTGTTGTTCTGACAATACAATGTCTCCTTCGTAGAAATATTTATCTCCACGCTTCTTAACAACAACTCCAGATTTCAAGGTTGTTAATTCAGAAACTTCTTCCTGATTGTCTGGCACAATAGGTACATCTTGTACTGGCTCCATTTCCTTAGAGCAGGAAACGGCAAATAACGAAAGGGCAATTAACCCTATAAAATAGTTTTTAACTTTCATAGAATTGGATTTTAAATTAATCTTGTTTTTTATTCTTTGTAATAACTTTGTTTAGGCTGTAAGTAAAACTCATTCCATCTGCAGGATATATGGCCAGATGTGTTTTTGTTACTGACAACTTGTATTCAAAGTTTTCTTCAAACACAAAACCATTTATGGCGTTCAGTGGATGAGCAGTCCAATGGTCACTTGATTCTTCTTTTATATTTATCCCCTCGGAAGGAACTCCGTTGTTTTCAAATGGATAAAAGTCAACAATCTCGGAACCTACGTAAATTGTTATTTTTTCGCTCCAATCTTTTTTATCATCATCGTCATCAAGACAACTGTTTAAAACAATAACTGGTAGTGTCATTGCCAGTAGGATAAGTAAACGTTTCATTATTATTGGTTTTTACGAGTGATTATTTGAGTTCATTTTACCATGGAACAGGGTTTATACGACCACCAGCCGGTGGGTATGGATTGCCATTGTTTAAATATGCCTGAAGTTGTAGTCTTTCCGCAGCTGAGAGCTGGTTGTTATATCTATCAAACACCACATTATCCAGTTCACGATAAGTATCACTACGAGCAATGTAGGGCAAGTAAAAATAATTTAGAAAGCTTCTATCAAGGGATGATAACTGGTCATTCGGTATGATTTCTGCTCCATTTTTCAGTCGGATTGAGTTTGTTCCAAATTCATTGGTTCCTGCCAGTGTTATCGAGTTGATATCGAAATTACCAATACTGTAATAGTTTGAGGTAATTTTATTAAAATGATAGCGGTTCACAGAACTGACGTTACTAAGGTCTATATTCACATAGCTATCCCTATCGTTTCGTTGTTGTTCGTTATACATTCCAGCGACATTACACAAAGCCCTAACAATAAAACCTACCGATGCATCTTGAGGAAGATAGATATATTGCTCTCCTCCCTGACGACCAATATAAGTGGAACCTATTTTACCACTAGCAACCTGACTTATATGGACATTGGGATATTGGAACCCATATACTGGATGGGTTTCGGTATCCAATATTGCATTATAAAATCTGATGTTCGTTTCTTGTTCAACGATGGATATGGACATTATTACCATACTTCTCAGGGGTTCCTGTATATTGCCCAGTTTTAACCTTATCATCGACCAAAACCGGTTTTGGTATGGGTTTACTCCATAAGCTTTTAACTTGTTGTCAGGAATTGGCTTAAATACACCTCCGTGGGATGGAATCAGTGAATCTATTAATGTGTTGGCAGAATTATCCAATTCATTTTCCAAAAACGGGCTGCCGGTAGTTTCCCAATTGGCAATTTGTTGTTTACTGTACTCAACCTGGTAATTCAGTTCGTTGACTTCCTGACCAAGTTCGTTTAAAGAGTCAAAATCATCACTTTGACAAGAGGACACCATTACAATTATTGCAATGAGCCCGGCTAAATAATAACTAATCTTTCTCATAAGGTTTTTTTAAAGTGTTTAATCTTCTGTTATTTCAATGTTTTTGTTCATTTCCTCTGCTTTTCTGAGGTACTCCTGATATAAATCATCCGGAATGTGTAACTCTTCAGCTTCCTTAGCAGTTAAATCCAGAATGAAGATTGAATTCTTACAAATAATTCTGTCGGCCAGCAAAAGTTCCGGACTGGATTGTATCGTGAATATTGCCACCAAACTATCCTGTAACTGCTTTTGAGTGTTGCCCTCATTTTCTAATTCCTTATTGTAATCATCATTCAAATAATCTTGTCTGCACGATGCCAATCCTAGTAGCAAGAGTGTGACATACAGTATTATGTTTTTTGGTTTCATTTTATATTATTTTTAAAGATTATTCTATTGGTCATGTGTAAGTATGCTGCTAAAATCTCCTTTTATATTGAGGTTGTTTTTACTCTATGGTTAAATTTGATTCTCCTGTTATATAAAACTCACCTTGTACTTTGAGCGATTTTTTGTTATCTTCTTCATCAGGAGAAACTACTTCAAATTCTATTTGTCCCTTCATCTCTTTATTTTCAAAATCAATCTTCGTAAATTCAATATAGCCTGTACCGAAACACAGGTACATGCTTGCATTTAAGCCTAAGCTACAGAATGATTTTTTTTGTTCGTAATAATCCCAGGTACGGTCCATATCAATAAGATATTCAAGATTGGGAAGTGGTGAGACCTGATATCTTTTACCTTCAATTAAAGGGGGAACAAAATGTATTTTAAACCGAAGGACATAAAAAGGAAGATTACTTGATGTGTCAATCGGATGAACACTTGAATAAAAGCTAATTACACTATCGCGGTATTCAATTCTTGGGCTATGTAAAGCACCCGGTGTAATAAACATTGAAGGATGTTCAAGATATGCTTCTCCGTTTATAGTACATTCAAATTTAGAGTCAGATTTCAAAATATCATCTTCACACCCATTTAACAGCACTGATACAAATAGTATTGTAAACAGCATCATTTTAGATTTTATATTTAAGGACATATTCATAGTTTCTAATATTATCTCTTTTGCAATTTATTTTTAGGGGAAATTCGCTTTATACATGATGGTTATGGGGGTCTTTTGTATAATCTCCCTATCGAAATTAAGGAGCATCAGTCTATATATTATTACCGAGTTATCAGTTAGTGACAGAATATTCTCCTTATCGGACTGTGAAATAATATCCCTAATGTATCCATTCCTTTCCCAAGGTATTCCTTTATGTACGTTGTCTTCATCGACAACAACAGCTGCAACTGGACTCCATTTGGCATTCGTAAACTCCGGTATAGAACTTTGCCTTATGGTAAGTGGCATTGTAATGTAATCGTAGTACAGTCTTGTACCTGTACTGCTATACATTTTTCCCTGGCTATTGAATACGAGTGTAGGAAAGCCTATGTCATAAATGTCGTAACCGGTAATCCTTTTAAAAAGCGGACTACTTTCATTTCCATGCTGGTCTATTGTTTTCAGGTAGATGCTTGTATTCTCGGTATCTTCCAGTGTGCTTAAATGAAGCTCTGGAGAGTTGGATGTAATCCACTTTATTGCTTCATTTCCGTTTTTCACGCCCCACTTGTAAACAATTATATCCGTATTGTTCTTTACAAAATCGGCATAACCACTCTGATTATCAATACACTTAGCTTTAATACAAAAGAAACCCGGTTCACGACTAACATTTTCTAATATAAAATTAGGAGTACCAACCATTATCTTTTTACTAACCGTTATATTGTTATTAGTAGTAGCAGTAATTGTAACAATTCCCTTTCCTGATACAGTTAGCTGCCCACTTTGGTTAATACTTGCTATAGAAGGATTAGTCGAACTCCAGCTGATATTTGATGGTGCATTAATTACAGAATATTGTGAATCACTAACACCGTGTTTAGGCCCTGTAATTCCCAAATCAATCTGGGCTATAATCCACTCTAAAATATTTTCGTTCAATTGAATATGGCCGATAGATGCTGCAGGAGAAACAAAAGTATTGGCACCAAAGGGTGTGTCGTTAATTCCAGGCATAGATGTAAACATGGATGAGTTTAAGTTGCCATTACCTCCACCAACACATAGAGCACTTGAGGTTGGTAGAAAAGGAATTTGTTCTGTTGCCAAATCAATGTTATAACTAACTTTTCCTACGACTGGTATCTGGTATTTCTCACCCGAATTGATGTTTCCAAAATCGTATCTAGAACTTGGAAATATATCATAGGTCAGACCTGAATGCATGTTCTTTTCATATGAGAATATGGTGCGTGTTATATTGGCAATCCATGCAAATTTCTTTTTGTACTTCAACTCTATATCTGTAATCTTACTTCCGGCATACCTGCCAGGGTTAATTTGTAACAGCCCTTTTATGGTTGTTTTTCCCGGCACCAGTTCCAATAAACCTGCCCATAAGTCGTTTAATACAATACCTATAGCGGCTCCGCTAATACTTGGTATCAACCATGTTATGTCAGACGAAGCAGAAAAATTAGCATCTAAATAAGAGTCTGGAATGTCATTTGCCATATAGCTTCCATTAGCAACCCCAATCATCCTGAATTCTTTATGAGGGTCACCTTGGGGAAAGCCAATTTGTGCTAGTTCATTTTGCCATAAATTGTGCTCGTAATTGTTTAAATGACCGGCAAAGTCCACATAATTAACCAGCATTTGTTTGGCTGCGTTGCAATGCGCAAGATTTTGCGCCATTTCTATCAATGTCCCGCTATTACTATTGACAAAGGAGCCTATGGTATTCTGGTTTTCAAGAAAAGAAATAACTCCATACAGGCCATACAAAGTTCCAAGCGGCACATTGGCTCCCAAATGTGGAGCATCGTAACTAATATAAAGGGATGTTTCGTGAGGAATCCTGTCGTTTTCCATACTTGCCAATGCATATCTGGAAATGAGGCCTCCCATGCTTTCACCCCAAATAACATTGGTCGCGTTGCTACCAGATGGTTTTTGACTGTTTACCCAGTTAATAACATCTCTTAATGTATTTGCATTAGCTTGTATGTATTGTTCACTATTTACCCAATCTACATAAATCAAATCGTAGTTTTGACTGATTTTGTTATTGCTTGTTCCTACTTCCGTTAGTTTGTTATTGAAATTCTCTGCTGTAGTTCTTCCTGTAGGATATTGATTTGAACGAGGGTCAAAACCTTCTACAATAATTAAAGGATTCCTTATTGTGCCGTTTCGAGTTCTTACATATACCTCTGCGGAGGTTGTAACACCTCTATACGCAGTTCCACTGGCTATATAGCGAGGTGTATTCAGACCCAAAGAACGTAGGGACATACCATAATTTAATTTTAGCAAGGTATGTGAATGAAGCCTGATTCCATTTGTAAGTGTAACCCTTAATTTTATCTCTTTCTGGCCACCTGATGAAAAGGTAGCTGTAATGCTTCCACCTGGATTAATTTGGTGATAACCGTTTCCAGCATCAATTTCAATTGTTTGATAGGGAATATTGCTGAACCACATATTCCCATCAAGTTTAAAAGTTAATGAGGTGCCCGAAAATTCATGTGTATGTAAGCAAAGCCCTGTTACATATTCTTGCTGATATGGGTTTTGCCAGTTTCCATTTACATATTTGTCATATACTTTTTCATTTTCATACCTGATAAGGCCGTTGGTTAATGCATTAGATTTGATGGACGAATATTTAAAAGCCAGTGCACTTACCGATACCACATTAGAATTTCCTAGAGCATACTGATTGACTAAAATATCTTTTACATTGCCAAAGGGCTTATTGCCAACTGCCGAAGATCTAATGGTGCGCAACAGCATTTCATAGGCATGACGATCCAGATAGTTTTCATCCGAAATTTGCATGCCGTTATACTTTTCTAGTTCTACCAATTCAAAGGCATAATCCCGCAGTAACCCCGTGGGAACTTTTGATTTGTTAAGATTCTGAAACATGCCATCCAGAAAATTTCTTACTTCCTGGTTTTCTTCTACTGATTGCCCATATATAAGAACATGGCAGAAAACCAGAAAGACACCTGGGATAATGTGTTTGATTATATATTTCTTCATAACATTAAAGTTTTGTTTTAGTTATTGGTGTTTTTGAACCTATCTATATATATCACATACTTTCATGTAATTATAGTTAGCTAATATCTTGAGATTCACGTCCTTCTCCGCTCAAGAGGCTTATATTGTTATTGTAAAAGTGTTGCAGGTCTTCACAGCTCATACATATTGGTATCGTCTCTGACCCCAGATAGTTAATAGACTTCCCTAAGACTGTATAGCCTATTCCCATCTGCCCGAAACTTTGTATCAATTTGCTATCGCATTCAGCTAATGCCATACTGTTTTCATTAGTACACACAGGATGAATTGCCAATATCATCAGATGCTTTAACAGTCGTATCTGCCTGACCCCATTTTTTATGGCGAATCTGCCGATATGCCATATCTCATGCTTCCGATGTTGTTTTGCATAATCCAGAGGCGAAATGCCAAAGATTCGTTGTGTAGGCAGCTCTTTATTGTAATCCCATTTCATCGTGCGTATTGTGCCTATAAGCCCTCCTGTATAATCATAAGCTACATATATCTTTGAGTGTTCGTAGTAATCGTACTCTTCTTCATATATCATGCGCACTAATTTCGAATGTTCTGGCAATGTTATAATCTCTCCGGCATGACTTTTGATGTTCTGCATTACCACAAAATCAGCTATCTGGGGCAGATAATCTCTTGTTGGGTTTTCTATATGGTAGGGCTTGTGCTCCATAGCATACTTTAAATAGTTATTACAAAAGTATTTTGTGCCTTAAATTGATTGCTACCTAAAAAGGTGGTTTTTGTGTAGAATACGACCTTCTACCTTTTTGGGTAATTTATTTTTTGTTATCTTATTAACGATAAGACAGCTATGGACCGATTTTTTACGCATCATAACGTCATTAAGAGTATTTCGGAGCACGATAGAGCCAAACTTGCTGATTTCCTTGCGCCAATTATTGCTGTTTCCCGAATTACTTATAAGAATATTTATGTGATTGACTATTACAAACAGTGTTTTGACTATGTATCGGCCAATCCATTTTTTTTATGTGGCATGTCAGCCGAGGAAGTTAAAGAAATGGGATATGCTTTTTACTTTAAAGTTGTTGCTGAACGGGATTTGGATATGCTTGCTCGAATCAATAAGGCTGGATTCAAGTTTCTTGAGAATGTTCCGCTGAATGAGCGCTTGCTCTATTCAATTTCTTATGATTTTCGGGTGAAAAGTGAAAGCGGCAACCTTATTCTTGTCAATCATAAGTTAACCCCTTTATTTCTGACCCAGGAAGGAAAATTATGGAAGGCATTATGCCTTGTTTCACTATCCGACAAATCAAAACCTGGGAACGTAAGAATCTATAAACAGAATGAAAATATTTTCTGGCAATATAACCTTACTACAAACAGTTGGGTCAAGGGTGAAAAAATCATCTTGTCAGAGAGGGAAAGGGATATATTGTTTTTGTCAACCCAAGGATTGAAAGTACCTGAGATAGGGGAAAAGATTAACTTATCACCAGATACCATTAAGTTTCATCGTCGTAAAATATTTGAAAAACTAGAGGTAAGCAATATTACCGAAGCTATTTTTATTGCCATTAATAACCGGTTAATTTAGAACAGCTTCAGTGGTGTCAAAGATTGATGACAAATAAAACTCAGGAAACCTCTTGATTTCTTTTCCTGTTATAAGACTGAACAATACCTGTGTGCACATGGATGCAACTTCCCATGAGGCAATTGCCAGTTGTGGAGGTGGCTGTTTGCTTTTCTCAGCTTTGTATGTTGCTATAATATCTTCAATCCATGGTAGTGGTTGTTCCCAAAACTTCATATAGTTTAATACATATTCTACCATTGTTAGTTCGCTGAATTCTTGATCTTGTCTGGTTAAGGTTTCTATCCTTATTCCATCAGGCATTATCACGGTCAAAAGACCAGCCCAACCTAAGTTATAGGGGTGTAAAACAGGGATATCCTGTTGCTGGCAGAATTTGTCAAATAACAGAGGGGCATCTGATGTAAAGTCAAGGGCATTAATAGCCAATTGATGCCCCTTTATATATTCTTCCATATTTCCCTTGTCCAGGAAGATATTATGTACTGTTATGTTGGCTTCTGGATTAATAGATTTCAATCGATTCTTGATTGCTTCCACTTTCGGTTTGCCTATATCTGTATTCGTATAGTTTTGGCGGTTAAGATTTGAATGTTCAACCTTGTCACCATCAATAATTGTCAGGTTTTCAAAACCTAATCGTAGGGCGCATTCAGCTATGACGCTACCCAATCCGCTGCCAGCCAGTAGAATCGGAATTGTTTTAATCTTTTGTTGCTTCTCCGAATCAATGTAAATTCGGTTACGACTGTAACGTGTTGTCATTTGCGTTTCATTTTTAATATCTAAAGATATTGAGTCGTTTTCTTCTTTTTTTTACCCAAAAAGGTAGTTATTCCCTAATTGCTCACTGAAATATCAATATTAAATTAGAATTGTTTTATTCTAAATCTTTGAAATCAATTCAGTTAAATAAGTTGATTTAATATTAGGATACTTAACTCAAAGATTAGGTACAAGTTAAAGAAAAATAGTGAAAATTGAGGTTAATTAGAGAAATTGAGTTATATCGGAGAAAACTGTAAATAGTAGAATTGAAGTCTGTATAAATACCATTCTTTACGATAATTTGATGAAAGATTGATATAAAGGTGGTCAATGCCATCAAAGGTTAATTATATCTGCCTCCCATACCTTCGCTTTTTCTTTTTCCTGCGATGAGACCATGGCACATATTCATCAGGGTGTTTTTCCGGTTCGGGGTTAAAAATGGAGAAAATGCCACCTGTAATGCTGCTTTCCGGTAAAAAGCTATCTGTGTGTATTGTATCGGATTCTTGATTAAGAGTGCTTTCTTCGGGAACTACCTGTCCACTTCCATACAAGTTATTGAATACATTGGCAGAAAACTCTTTGCCAAGCCGTGAACCATTGAGTACGGTACGTGTGATATGGTCAATAAAAGTTGTCCCATAAATGCGCTTTTCATCATTTCTGCGAAACAATACATCAATGCCTTGTTTCTTTAATTGTGTACTGAACTCCTTCTCAGTTTGACAGCTGGCTTTTGCCTGCTGAACGGCTTTCAAAGTATGCGTTTTGAGCTTTTTGTTTTTAATGCGTTCTTTCGATTTCACCATACGTTTCTCCAGCCCATTGTAGCCAACCGTTTTGCCAAACAATGAAGACTTTAAAGGTGACCCTGTTTTGTCTCCTTTATCATCCAGAGCCGAATAAAGCAAACCACGGTAAGCTTTCCCGTTAATTTCACCCTTTAACTCTTCCACATGGATATTATACAGCGATAGCACTGCTTTATATTCGCCCATGGACTGAAAATGATACATGGCGGCCACAGGTTTTATGATCGAAGCAATCTGCTTTTTAAGATTTCCCTTTGAAGCATCAACAGGTGTCAATTCCCATATTTCTTTATTTTTCTGTCCTTCCCCGGGATGCAAACCGTACTTTCTTTCCAGTTGCTCCGTAATTTCTTTGCTGCGGATATGCTCATTGTAATCATCAATCTTCTTTCCGTTACTGTCAACCCTAAGCGAGACGATATGTATATGTTCCCGCTCAATATCCTCGTGCTTAAATACCAAATAAGTTTGGTTGCCATAGCCCAACTTCTCCATATACTCACGCCCTATATCCGTAAGCTGACTATCCGTAAGTCTATCGTCAGGATGTGGATTGATTGAAACATGAAAAACAGGTTTTTCAGTTCTAAAATGTGAGGGAACAAAACGCATAAAATCGTTCAAACAATCATAAACATTAAACTGCCCATTGGCAGGTTCAAAAATTAGATTACTGCCCAGTATTTTTCCCTTACCCTCATTTACTTTCTCCTGATTATATGCCAGGGCTCCGTACAGGTTGCTACCAATATTTATTTTAGCTATCATCTTGCAGGTATTTCCTTTTAAATTCTTCCGATAAATCCAATATTTTCTTTCCCGTTTCAACCAGTTCGAGAGTTATATTTTCCAACTTATAAAGCAGGGCAAGTGCTTTCTTGTGTGAAAAATTACTGTGCAATTGTTTCACTACCTGATTATAATTCACGCCGACTGCTCGGAACTGGGCATGAGAAGCACTTAGTTTAGTAGCGTATTCCAGCAAGGAACGGTCGGTTTTAATCACCCTGAACTCATCATTAAATACACGTGCAGCAATAAATCCGGCCTTGGATTTTAATCCTGATTGCTCAAATAAAGAGAGAAAGCGGGCATGTTCGGTGGCGGTAAAGTTTACCGAGTAGCGAAAATTTGCCGGGTCATTTTTAGGTGGACGTCCCCCTTTTTTGCGTTTACGCTTATGATTTGCCTGTTTATTCATACTATGGATTTTTTAGTGGTATAATCATTATGTGGTACTCGCCGCCATTCAATCATCACATCAATGATTCTATCAGCAACCCGACTTCGGAGAGTTGTGTCCCCCTTTATGGGGGCAAGCGTTTTTTGCAGCAGAAATTATTTCATGCAGCAAAAAACACAGCTTGCTATCCTGATGTCAGGATAAAATCTGTCTGATAATCTCGACAGATATTAATGCTTGCCATTGAATCATTAAAGTGGCGAAAAGCGACCTGTAATCATATGGGGCAAAGTTAAACCATGCAGTAAGAGGTTGTAACATACGCATTAAAGCCATATGGTACCAACGCGGTGCCACTTGCTGCCACCTCAATAAAAAGAGAATCAAGCAAGATAAATCAGGCTTTTATTTGCAGAGTAGATGAAGTTTTAGATAAGCAAATATTTAAGCCTTTAGCGATTTAAAACTACAATGATTTGAAGGTTGAAAAAATGATAAAAATGAAAACTCAAGTCTGTAAACTTTCAGATATCTGAATAACCATTGATGAAGATATGCAGGGATTTGCTGTCGTAAAGACGTACTGAAGTATTGACTTACACATTTACAGAATTAGCAAAATAAAGAGTTCAGAAATTAAATACTAAAACAATTAGAGAGATACTTCTGCAAGGTATTGATGATACAAAAGCTTGTTGAAATGCAGAAGCAGGGAATTACTTATTTAAAAAGAAGAAGATATGAAAAAGAAAACCTTAAATGTGGCATTCTCGACCCAAAAGGGCGGAGCCGGAAAAACGACACTAACGGTGTTGGTAGCTTCTTACCTGCACTATGTAAAAGGCTATAACGTAGCCGTTATTGATTGTGACTTTCCGCAACACTCCATTGCCGAGATGCGTGAGCGCGATTTAAAAATGACAATGGAAGATGATTATTACAAACTCAAGGCTTATGAGCAGTTCAATAAACTAAATAAAAAAGCCTATGTAGTAATTGAGAGCAGCCCTAAAGATGCGATAGAAGATGCGCAGGAAGTGATTGATGCCATGCAACCTGATTTTGTGTTTTTCGACCTGCCTGGTACAATTAACAACGAGGCGGTTGTACTTACCCTTTCGCATATGGATTACGTTATTGCCCCGGTTTCGGCTGACCGAGTGGTGCTGGAAAGTACCCTGCAGTATGTAATTACCATTAACGATGCTCTAATAACGACCGGGAAAGCCAGGATTAAAGGAACACACCTGCTTTGGAACCTGGTTGACGGAAGGGAAAAAACGGAGCTTTATGGGGTTTATGAAGAAGTAATTGAAAAGCTGGGTTTCCCTGTTTTCAAGACATTTCTGCCTGACAGCAAACGCTTCCGCCGGGAACAAACAGTAAGCCATAAAGCCTTGTTCCGTTCCACTCTCTTTCCATCGGATAAAGCATTACTAAAAGGGAGCAAACTTGATGCCCTAGTGGATGAAATGCTGGAAACATTAAAATAAGCTGTTATGGCCAAAGAAGAAAAGATAAAGCCGGACGAGATTGATGCAAGCTTTGTGATATCCTCGTTCAAAAATAAAGAAAGGCGAAACAATCCCAGCTCTGAGCCTAAACCATTGGTGCCTGAACATGAAAGACAGCAGGTGGAACAGCCAGAACCAGAAAAACAGAATAAGACAGCCCCCGCAAATGAGAACAAGCACAAAAAGAGAGGACAGGCAAATTACCGGGAAACCTTTGTTCGTCGCAATGAGATAAAAACACGCGAATGTGTTTACATCAGTCGCGATATACATAGCAAAATTGTAAAACTGGTCAGGGCTTTGGAAGACACAAACATTACGATTGGCGGCTACATTGACATGGTGCTTTCGGAGCATCTGAAACAGCATAAAAACGAGATAAATGAGATTTTCCGTCAATCGCGCAGAGATTTATTATAAACATTAAAAATAGAAGTTATGGTATTCGATATTAATAATTACAAACTAATGATAGTTGCAGGTATAATTCTGTTCATGCTGGTTGTATTGGCTAAAGCTATTTGCAATAGTAAATCCAAGAGACGCCGGGAAAAAGTAAAAAGCACAACCTATTATGCTCTTGCGACAAAAGAAAACAGAAAAAAACAAAATGACATTACTTCTTTCGAAAGGATGTTTATCAAAAATGCCGGGATTACAGCACGTACCGGAAAATCGGTGTATATACGCAAAGGGCACCACGAAAAAATCATGAAAATTGTTCAGGTCATTGGGCGAAACCAATTATCATTATTCAGCTACATTGACAATGTCCTGAATCATCATTTTGAGAGCTTTAAGGATGAAATAACAGAACTGTACAATAAAAATAATGAAGGGATATTTTAACCTCTAGAGATTACAATATCAATATCAGGCTAATACAGTAATGCTGAAAAGAAACAGTTATGGGAGGAATACTGATTGTTATAATTGCCCTGTACATCCTTTTTGTATTTGTTTATCTCCTGAGTGCTGGAATTAACAGAAAGAAGAACACTATAAGCCAGGGGGATTCCGTGCAAAAAACAGGAAGAAGAAAGACAAATATTGTCGGGAAAAGCACCTTTGACTTAAGTGCTTTGAAGCCACCGATTACCACCTCAGTGTCACTTGATGCCACTTCACTAAAACCTGATAGTCAAGAGGTAAATAGCAATACATTTGTTTCATCTGACAGACGAGAAAAGGTACCAACGGAAGACCTGGACGAGACATTTTCAGAGACTCCTGCCGATGAGGAAAATGAGCCAATGGCCATTGATTATTCGCTTGAATATGATGAGTGGGACGAAGACGAAGAGACGGAAGAGCTGGAAGGTACATCACAGGCGGCACTTGCATCAGGGGTAAGTTTTGAGGAACTGGGCCTCATGCTTAAAACGGTAAATGATAAAGAAAAAGCAAGTGCGGATGAGAGACAGGCAGCAGGTGATACCTTGTTGGAGATACGTCGTACGGATATGTTTGAGCAGTTGGTTTCAGGCCGAGCAGACCGGCGTGAAAGGGTAAAAGAACTGATTGCGGATAGCCTAGATGCTTTTTACAAACTCAAAGATGCTGAGATGGTAAGAGAAGAAAGCCCAAAAACAATTCCCGATGATTTTAACATCCGGGATTTTATTTAAAAATAAAACAAGCTATAAAAATGAAAGAACAAGACTATGGTTGACCAGTATGGCCACCACTAAAAATCCAAAGTAATAGAAATAGTAATCACAGATGCCGGGACTATCCACCCCAACATCAAAAACAATTTCCTAATGACAAGAAAGCATTTCCTTTTGTCAGCAGCATTCATTCTGGCTGCTGTTTCATCCGTTTTTGCCCAAGGCAATGGCATTGGAGGGATCACCGATGCTACCAATATGGTAACAAGTTACTTCGACCCAGGAACAAAACTAGTTTATGCCATTGGCGCAGTAGTAGGTTTGATTGGCGGAATCAAAGTATATAATAAATTCAGCTCAGGCGATCCGGATACCAGCAAGACTGCTGCCTCATGGTTTGGAGCCTGTATCTTCCTGATTGTAGCTGCCACCATCCTGCGCTCCTTTTTCCTTTAGTCACTTTATTAATCACTCAATAAGATTGCAAATGGAGTATAGTATAAATAAAGGCGTAGGGAACAGCGTGGAATTTAAGGGGTTGAAATCTCAGTACCTTTTCATATTTGCCGGGGGGCTACTGGCCGTATTTATTGTCTTTGTCATCCTGTATATGATTGGTATTGCTCAGTGGGTGTGCATTGGTTTTGGTGTAATTGCTGCTTCGGTATTGGTTTGGCTGACCTTTAGCCTGAATGGAAAATACGGTGAACACGGTTTAATGAAGCTGATGGCTCTGAAACAGCATCCCCGTTATTTGATTAACCGGAAAATGACGTACCGCCTGTTCAGGCCAAAAAGAAAGGAGGTGGCAAATGCGTAATACCATGAAAGCATCCACCTTAGAAAGCAAGTTTCCGCTACTGGCAGTTGAGCACAATTGTATTATCAGCAAAGACGCCGATATAACAGTAGCCTACCGGATAGAGCTACCGGAACTATTTACCGTAACCAAGGCTGAATATGAAGCCATTCACTCATCCTGGGCAAAAGCTATTAAAGTACTGCCAGACTATTCAATAGTTCATAAACAAGACTGGTTTACCAGAGAAAACTATCATCCGACAACTGACAGAGACATGAGTTTTCTCTCACGTAGCTTTGAACAGCATTTTAATGAACGTCCGTTTTTGAACCATTCGTGCTTTTTGTTCCTAACTAAAAGCACCAAAGAGCGGATGCGGATGCAAAGCAATTTCTCATCGCTTTGCCGTGGAAATATCATCCCCAAAGAAGTCAATAAGGAAACCAGTATAAAATTCCTGGAAGCTGTCGGGCAGTTTGAACGCATCATAAACGATAGCGGATTTATTCGTCTTACCCGAATCCCTTCTGATGAGATAACCGGAACGGATAAAAAGGCAGGACTGATTGAGAAGTTCTTTGCCTTGTCGCAGGATGAAACAACCTGTCTTCAGGATATAAGGCTTGGAGCCGACGGGCTTCGGGTGGGCAGCAAGCATGTTTGTGTGCATACGTTGTCCGATACCGAAAATTTGCCGGGCAAAGCAGGAACAGACATGTGCTTTGAGAAGCTATCGACTGACCGAAGCGATTGTCGTTTGTCTTTCGCTTCCCCAGTCGGTTTACTTTTGTCGTGCGATCATCTCTATAATCAGTATCTGTTTATCGACGACAGTGCCGAAAACCTGCGGAAGTTTGAAAAAAGTGCAAGAAATATGCAGTCGCTTTCAAGGTATAGCAGAGGCAATCAAATCAATAAAGAGTGGATTGACAAGTATCTTAATGAAGCCCACAGCTTCGGACTTACCTCTATTCGGGCACATTTTAATGTGATGGCATGGAGTGATGATGAACAGGAGTTAAAGCATATTCGCAATGAGGTTGGTTCGCAACTGGCCTTGATGGAGTGCAAGCCCCGCCACAATACGGTGGATGCGGCCACTTTATACTGGGCCGGGATTCCCGGTAATGCAGGCGATTTTCCTGCAGAGGAATCGTTCTATACATTCACAGAACCTGCCTTGTGCTTTTTCACTGAAGAAACCAACTATAGGAGTTCTCCTTCGCCTTTTGGTATTAAAATGTGTGACCGGATAAGCGGTAAACCCCTTCACTTGGACATATCTGACTTGCCAATGAAAAAAGGGATTATTACTAACCGTAATAAATTCGTTTTGGGGCCTTCGGGCAGTGGTAAGTCTTTTTTTATGAACCACCTTGTCCGTCAGTATTGGGAACAGGGAACGCATGTTGTGCTGGTGGATACAGGAAACTCCTACCAGGGTTTGTGTGAGATGGTACGCCGGAAAACCAATGGACAGGATGGGGTATATTTCACCTACTCCGAAGAAAACCCAATTTCTTTTAACCCTTTTTATACGGACGACTATGTGTTTGATGTGGAGAAAAAGGACAGCATTAAAACACTGTTGCTGACACTTTGGAAAAGTGAAGATGACAAGATAAGTAAGACAGAAAGTGGGGAATTGGGCAGTGCAGTTTCGTCCTACATAGAGCGCATAAAAGCTGACAGAAGTATTGTGCCGTCATTCAATACCTTTTATGAGTATATGCGGGACGAGTATCGCCGGGAGCTTGAAGAGCGTGAGATTAAAGTACGCAAAGCGGATTTCAATCTGGACAACATGCTGACCACCCTGCGCCAGTATTACCGGGGCGGACGTTACGATTTTCTGCTGAACTCTGATAAGAATATTGACCTGTTGAATAAAAGCTTTATCGTATTTGAAATTGATGCCATTAAAGAAAACAAGGAACTTTTCCCCGTGGTAACCATCATTATCATGGAGGCTTTTATCAATAAAATGAGGCGTTTAAAGGGAGTTCGAAAACAATTGATTGTGGAAGAAGCCTGGAAAGCCCTCTCGTCCCCAAGCATGGCCGAATACATGAAGTACATGTATAAAACCGTTCGTAAATACTTTGGGGAGGCCATCGTTGTAACCCAGGAAGTAGATGATATTATCGCTTCGCCTATTGTCAAAGAAGCGATTATCAATAACTCAGACTGCAAAATTCTTTTGGATCAGCGAAAGTTTATGAACCGCTTTGATGTGATTCAGTCACTTTTGGGATTAACAGACAAAGAGAAAGCACAAATCCTGAGTATCAACATGGCTAACCACCCGAACCGGAAATACAAAGAAGTATGGTTTGGATTGGGTGGTGTTCAGTCCGCAGTTTATGCAACAGAAGTTAGTGGCGAAGAATACCTGACTTATACGACAGAGGAGTCTGAGAAGCTGAAGGTATTGGATAAAACCAATGAACTGGGTGGTAATTACGAGATGGCAATCAGGCAGCTTGCAGAAAAAGGAAGAGCGGGAGATGGATTATGAGAACAACAATCAACACATCTTCCATATCCGAATTGCAAGGACATTCCCTATTTCCACTTTGTGATGTATGTGGAAACTGGGTAAGCCTTTGCGGTTCTCCCGGAATCCGGATATACTACAATGGTAAAGGTTTCCTGTTGACGCTCTTCTACGAGAAGGATACCAGCTTTACCATGCCTCTTACCCGCAGCAGTGATTCGGTCTTTTTCTTTTTCTATGGACTAATGCGGATCAAATACAATTGTGAGAGAGACCTGCTCTGGCTCACAAACGAAGGAGTTTACAAAAGGGAGTGCGATTAAGCACTCCTTATTAAAGTAATCATTAATGATTTAAGAGTAAAAATTATGAAATACAGATTTATAAGTATGGTAGCAGGCTTGTTGTTCCTGTTATCATTTCAGGCAAAAGCACAATGGGTCGTAACTGACCCTTCTAATCTGGTACAGAATATCAGAAGTGCCATACAAGGTACTGCAACAGCCAGCAACATGCTGAAGAACCTGCAGGAGAGCGTGAAAATTTATAAGCAGGGCAAAGAATATTACGACGCACTAAAATCGGTAAGCAACCTGGTTAAGGATGCACGAAAAGTTAAACTGACCATTGAGATGGTTAGTGAAATTACCGGCATATATGTAAATGGGTTCAACCGTATGGTTGGAGATCCTAACTTCACTGCTGATGAGCTGGCTGCTATCTCTGCCGGATATGCCATCTTGCTGGAAGAAGGAGGAGCACTGGTTAGTGATTTGAAAAATATTGTAACAGGTGGCAATGGACTGTCATTATCCGATAAAGAACGGATGGATGCAATAGACCAGATCTATACAAAAATGCTGGAATACCGAAATCTTACAAGGTATTACACACGAAAAAATATCTCGGTATCGTATATCCGTGCCAAAGAAAAAAACGATACAGAAAGGGTGTTGAGTCTATATGGTAATCCATCTGACCGGTATTGGTAATTATATAAAGTAGATAGTTATGAATTTTAATAACCTACATCAGATTCTTGCCAACCTGTACCAGGACATGTTACCGCTGTGTGGAGACATGATTGGAGTGGCAAAAGGCGTGGCTGGATTGGGAGCACTATTTTATGTGGCACACAAGGTCTGGCAAGCATTGGCAAGGGCTGAACCCATTGATGTGTTCCCGTTGCTTCGACCCTTTGCCATCGGCTTGTGTATAATGTTTTTTCCAACATTGGTTTTAGGAACTATCAATGCCGTGATGAGTCCCATTGTTAAAGGCACGCACGCGATTATGGAAAGCCAAGTAACCAATGTGCAGGATCTGATCCAGCAAAGAGATATATTGAATTATGAAATACGGGTACGTGAAGGCAAAGCATGGCTGGTTGATGACGAAGCATATGATCAGAAATTGAAGGAGTTGGGAATAATTGATACACCCGAGATTATCAGTATGTGGGGTGAACGATTCTGGCATGACATCAAAGCGTGGTTTAGGGAGATTGTAAGGGATTTTTTTGAGTTGATATTTAATGCAGCAGCATTAAGTATTGATACGATACGAACATTTTTCCTGGTGGTGCTATCCATTTTGGGACCAATCGCTTTTGCTTTCAGTGTCTATGATGGATTTCAGGCCACGCTTACCCAATGGTTTGCACGGTATATAAGCGTCTATTTGTGGTTGCCGGTAGCAGACCTTTTCTCTGCTGTGTTATCCAGAATACAGGCATTAATGCTAAAAATGGAGATTGCCGAGTTGACTGATCCCAGCTATATCCCTGATGGTTCTAGCGGAATGTACATCCTGTTTCACATTATTGGAATCATCGGCTACTTTACCATACCTACAGTTGCCGGCTGGATTATACAAGCCGGAGGAATGAGTGGTTATACCGGAGCCATTAATAAGACAGCAGGAAAAGCCGGGAATCTGGCAGCAGGAGCTGCCGGTGCAGCTTCCGGCAATATAGGTGGCCGCCTGCTTGGTAAATAAGCGGCAAACTCCCCGATAAATCAATTAGTCAATTTGTAAACGCGATAATGTGCCAATTCAATAACAGGCACATTATCGCACTAACACATTTAAAATGGAATTTAAATCATTAAAGAATATAGAAACCAGCTTTAAGCAAATACGGATTATCGCTATCGCATTTGTGGTTCTGTGCGCCGGAATAACCGGCTATGCTCTCTGGAGTTCATTCAATTTTGCAGAAGCACAGCGTCAGAAAATCTATGTACTTGACAATGGGAAGTCTTTGATGCTTGCCCTGTCACAAGACTTATCGCAAAACCGTCCTGTTGAGGCCAGTGAGCATGTTAAACGCTTTCACGAGTTGTTTTTCACACTATCACCTGATAAAAGTGCCATAGAATCGAATATAAACAGGGCCTTATTCCTGGTAGACAAGAGTGCTTTTAAATACTATCAGGATCTGCAGGAAAAGGGCTATTACAACCGGATTATTTCTAATAATATCAATCAGGCTATTCAGATAGATTCGGTTGTCTGCAATATGGAGACTTATCCCTATAAGGCAGAGGTATATGCCCGTCAAAGGATAATTCGGGCCAGTAATATAACCGAGAGAAGTTTACTGACCCGGTGTGAACTAATAAATGCTGTTAGAAGCGACAATAATCCGCATGGCTTTATCATGGAACGTTTTGAAATAATCGAAAACAGAGATTTACAAATAATCGAGCGATAAGTGATGATAAAGAGAGTTACAAGATAGTTGGGAACGAGGCTTAGGTTGTGGCTGGAAAGTATTCCCTCTAACGGTCGAATGCTAATAATCCTTGTCCTGTTTCTGCTGTTTGCCTCTGGATCTATCTACATGACAGTATCTTCCATTTATCATCTGGGACAACAAGCCGAAAAACACAAATGCAAATAGAACACATCAGAGGCACTGAGTCACAATACAGGCTGGAAGCAGATAGTAAAAACAATTAAACGATTTGAATTATGAATAGCGAGAATGAAGAAAAAAAGAAAGTGGTAAAGGTGCCAAAGGAACTTAGTCCACAGGAACTTCAGAGGCGGAAAAAGATGCTTGTCTATCCTTTATTTGTCCTGTTTTTCATTGCGGCAATGTGGCTCATTTTTGCCCCCTCATCAGACATGGAGCCAATACAAGTCAATGGTTTTAATGCCGAACTACCTATTCCCAAAGACGAAGATATTATAGGTGATAAACGGGCGGCATACGAACAGGAAGCCATACGAAACAAGCAAAAGGACAAGATGCGAAACTTACAGGACTTTGCTTTTATGCTTGGAGAAGAAGAAAAGCAGCAGGCAGGCAATAATGCCTTATCCGGTATTAACCCTGCGCTATCTGATGAGTCAGTTGGTATTACTAAAAAGAGGTATGTTCTTGCAGGTAATACCATCCAGTCGTCGGCGTATGCCTATAAAAATGTAAACCGACAGTTAAATGACTGGCATGTGCAACCTTCAGGTAGCGTGGAGGACAAGACTCAAGTAAAATTGCAGGAGCGCATTGAAGAATTGGAGAAACAACTTACTGAAAAATCAGTTGCCGATGAGCAATTGGAACTGATTGAGAGATCGTATCAAATTGCGTCTAAGTATATGCCGGGCAATCAAGAAGGTGTTTCAGCCAACCTACTGCCAGGCACGGATGCCACCATTGATTTAAAAGAGAAAGTTATTCCGAAACCAGTATCGCAAGTCCACCATAGCGAAGTCTCGTTGTTGTCGTCTCCAATGACAAACAATGAGTTTTTGGAAGCCTACAGTAGGCCCCGAAACTTGGGCTTTATTACAGCAGCAGGCAATGAATCGAAAAGAGGCAAAAACAGCATAGGGGCTGCAGTTTACCAAACCGTAAGCATATCTGACGGGAAAGAGTTACGGCTCCGCTTACTGGAACCCATAAAAACAGGTAACATATTGATACCTGAAGGAACCATATTAACGGGTGTCGCGAAGATTGGAGCAGAGCGTTTACACATAACCATTGCATCAATTCAGTATGCAAACAATCTAATACCTGTTGAAATGGAAGTGTATGATATGGATGGTTTACAAGGTATATCCGTTCCAATATCAGACGAAATCAGTGCAGCAAAAGAGCTGGCTGCTAACATGGGAACGTCAATGGGCAGTAGTATTACCATAACAGATGATGCAGGTTCTCAGTTGGCTGCTGATTTGGGACGGAGCGTTATTCAGGGGACATCACAGTTTTTTAGTAAAAAAATGAGAGAGGTAAAAGTAACGCTCAAATCGGGCTATCGGGTTTTACTTCTGCCCAAAGCTCAATAATCAACAAAAGGGGCTTAAAGCTCCACCACTAAAAATCCAAATAATAAGTAACAATTAAAACAATTTTAGTATGAAACAATTGCTTTTAGTGCTCGCCATTATCGGGTGCACATTCACAGTAAAAGCTCAGGAAAAGAGCGTAGAAAAACAGGAAAACGCCACGCCATCAAAGGGCGACTATTATCAGGGGCTTACAAGACCGCTGACCTTTAACCGAATGATACCGCCGTACGCTTTAGAGGTAACATTCAACAAAACCGTACATATTATTTTTCCCTCTGCCATCCGTTACGTGGATTTGGGGTCGGCCGACCTGCTGGCAGCCAAAGCCGACGGAACAGAAAACGTACTGCGGGTAAAAGCAGCCCTGCGTGATTTTTCCCGGGAAAGTAATCTGGCTGTCATTACCGAAGATGGAGCGTATTATAGTTTCAATGTAAAATATGCTAATGAGCCTCGAAAGCTATCGATAGAAATGACCGATTTTATTCATGATGGAGAAGCGGTTAACCGCCCCAATAATGCGATGGATATTTATATGAAAGAACTTGGTCAGGAGTCTCCTTTACTGGTTAGATTGATTATGAAATCCATCTACAAGAATAACAAGCGAGAGATAAAACACATCGGCTCTAAGCGTTTTGGTATCCAACATACCCTTAAAGGTATTTACACACACAATGGCTTGCTTTATTTTCATATGCAACTGAAAAACTCGTCTAGTGTACCATTTGATATTGATTACATAACTTTCAAAATTATTGATAAGAAAGTGGCAAAACGAACAGCTATACAAGAGCAGGTCATAATGCCACTTCGTGCCCACAACAACCTGACGGTAATTGCAGGTAAAAAAACGGAACGCTGTGTGTTTACATTGCCAAAATTCACCATCCCAGATGATAAGCAGCTGGTTGTCGAACTGAACGAACAGGCGGGCGGCAGGCATCAGCACTTCACAGTAGATAATGCTGATTTAGTGCGGGCTAAGGTTATTAACGAACTGAAAGTAAAATAACCATGAGGCAGCTATCTTTTATAATGACAGTTGCGTTGTGCCTGGCTACTACAGACCAAATACAGGCACAACGTCAGTTGCCCGGAATGCAAGGCATTCAGTTATCCGGAGGTATGGTGGATGGATTTCATTCATCTGACAAGACCGATGAATCAGGCTATTACTTTGGGGTGGCTCTGGCTACCTATGTAAACAGCGGAAATAAGTGGGTATTTGGAGCAGAGTATTTCAGCAAATATTACCCTTACAAGGAACAGAGAATACCTGTCAATCAGTTTACTGCTGAAGGAGCCTATTACCTGAATTTTCTTTCATCCGGTAATAAAGCCATACTGTTTTATTTGGGCGGCTCGGCATTGGTAGGCTATGCAACAAGTAATTGGGGCGAAAAGCTGCTTTTTGACGGGGCTACCCTGCAAAACAGGGATGCTTTTATCTATGGAGGGGCGGTTACCTTGCAAATGGATACTTACTTAAGCGACCAGGTGGTATTGCTTTTGAATGCCCGTGAACGCCTTCTTTGGGGCACATCAACGGGGCATTTTCACTTCCAGATTGGAGTAGGTTTGAAATTCATCATCAATTAGCGCTATGAAAGAAAATGATGAATGGTACACACCTGTAGAATTGATTCGCTCACTGGGGGAATTTGATTTAGACCCTGCTTCTTCGCATGAAGCCTTTGAATTGAACCAATCGGCAAAGACAATATATACGGCAAAAGAAAATGGATTAATACAGCCCTGGCATGGTCGCATATGGCTGAATCCACCTTATTCCAATCCATTGCAACAGAATTTTCTGGTAAAGATGGCCGAACATAACCGGGGAACCGCTTTGGTATTTTCAAAAATTGAAACAAAATGGTTTCATGACATTGTGTTCAGACATGCAACTGCTATAAAGTTTCTCTACAATCGAATCCGGTTTATTAGGCATGACGGAACTGTTGGTACACAGCCGCGCAATGGCTCTATGCTGGTTGCCTATGGCGTAGAGGATGGTAAGATATTATCAGTCAATAAACTGAAAGGCAAATTTCTATTTCTGAAACAAAAATAAATGAGAACAATGAAAAATCCAATAATAGTTATAATAATCACTTTATCCTTAGGAATAATTAGCTCATGCACCAGTGAACTGGATATACAACAGGTTTACACTTTTGAGCTGCAAACCTTGCCTGTTCCTAAAAAGTTGGTTAATGGCGAAACTGCTGTAATACGCTGTAGTCTGATAAAAGAAGGCAGTTATGATGATGCCCTATTTACTATTCGCTACTTTCAGCCTGACGGTAATGGTGAACTGAAAATGGATAATGGGACGGTACTGTTACCGAATGACAGATACCAACTGAAAAAAATAAGTTTCCGGTTGTACTACACCTCCAGGTGTGAAGAACAGCAGACTATTGACATTTATATTGAAGACAATTTCGGTCAGGTAGTACAAAAAACATTTAGTTGGCAGAATAATGGAAATGGAGACGAAAATGAAGACTCCGAATAAGAATTATTAAACCAGTCTACATGAATTAAAATAGCCGGCAAGTACAAGCCGGCTATTTTTGTAATGGTTTATATATGACCATTATCTGCTAGTGAGTAATATGATTCACTGGTTACAATAACATGGTCCAAAACAGGCAGGTCAAGTAGTTTGCCTCCTTCGATAACTTTGTTGGTAAGCTTTAAATCCTGGGTACTTGCCTTTAAATTGCCGGATGGGTGGTTGTGTATCAGTATGATTGAGGCAGCCGAACATTTCAATGCTGTTTGAAATATTAACTTCACATCTACAACAACCCCTGACAAACCGCCTGTAAACAAGTTTGCTATTCCAAGAACGCGGTTTGCCCTTGATAACAGAAGTATTCTAAAAGACTCTTTAAAGTCGATATCCTCCAACCATAAGGGGTATACCAAATCGTATACTTCTTTAGAACATTTAATCATTGGTTGTTCTGATACCTTTACTTTACGAGAGTATGACACCTTAATTTCATTTAGTGCAAATAAATTATTCATATTGTACACCCATGCCTTTGGGATTTATTTTGGCAACCGGCACGCCATTAAATTTTGGCGTACCTCATTGAGCCGGATGGATTCTTGTCAAGGGTGCATGTCAGTTTGTTATGAAAAAGAAAAACAAACTGAACGCATCCGAAGGACGGCTGGCTTATGGCTATTCTTAAATAATCAGCCGCCCTTGACTTTTCCAGATGGCGATTAATAACTTTGGCAGGATTTAGTGGATGAAGCTAATCTTAAGAGTCGAAAAAGCAATAAATCTGAGGGCAATTGAATCCGCTTTTGTTTTATTTCAATTCAATTACAATCGTAGAATTGTTCAGGAAAATTACGCCATAAATTACACATCTTATAGCTTTGAATGGTGAAGAACATAATATTGACTTTTCGATTTAAAACCGAAAAGTTATTTTTAAAGTAATCCTTTATTATTTCAAGAGCTTACATTTTAGCAAGAATCATAGCGCTATTAAGGTTATTTAAATATATTTTTAAACCTTAGTTATACAATGTTTAATTCAAACTAACCTAGATTAAATGGCTGAAGGTATTTTTTCAAAATTTGAAAGAGATGAGCTTAATAAAATAACTGCAAAATCAATTTTAGAAAAATTGATGAATATTAGGCAGAATATTAATGTTGAATTTACAGCTAGAAGACTCATTTGGGAATTAATTCAAAATGCAAAGGATAATGCTAACCTGTGTAACGACCAGGAAGAGAAGGTGGATGTTTCGATTCAACTAAGGGAAAACGATTTTATATTTTCACATAACAAAGGGTATTTTACCAATGAACATATTAGAGGGCTTATTAGAAAATACTCTTCAAGCGATAAAGACAGGGATGCAGAACAACTTGGACAAATATACAAGACAACCGGGCGATTTGGAACTGGTTTTATGACGACGCACTTATTGTCTGAAAAAGTTCAGATTGAAAGTTATTATAAGAATGAGGATAATACATTTAATCAATTTAGTTTTTGGCTTGACCGAACTGGTAGAGGAGAAAAAGATATTATTGAAGGAATAAATAATGCGTTTAATGAGGCTGAAACTAATATAAACTCCTCAAGTAAAGTCTCGTTGAGACCATTTGATTATAAAACATCTTTTCTTTATCCACTAGAAGAAGTAAAGCTAAAACTTGCAGACATTGCTCTTGAAGAAGTTGAAAAAGGTGTGGCGTACACATTAATTAATGTACCCGAGTTAAACTCTCTTAGTATTGATAGAGATATTTTTGGGGAAGAGAAGTTCCATATCATACAAGAAAAAACTATTGAGTTTGATGGTAAAGAATTCTACATCTATAATCTTATCTGTAATGATGAAAAAACAGATAAGTATTTTTTAGTTTTAAATGATGAAGAGTTAAGATTAATTATTCCAATTTCATTTACTGATGGTAAATACAACACTTTAAAATTGGATGACTCTGTCCCTAGACTTCATTTGGATTTTCCAATGATAGGAACCGAAGATTTAAATTTGCCTTTTGTCATTAATAGTTCATTATTTGAACCTACAGAACCAAGAGATGGAGTAAGCCTTTTAAATGATTCTGATAATATTGTTTCACAAAACAATTGCAATGTCATAATCAGAGCTGTTAATTTATATGATACTTTTCTTTCATATATCGGAGAAAACAAGGATTGGTGTAATTTATGTAATTTAGCCAGAATCAGGTCTCCAAAAAAGCACACATGGATAGATTCAGAATGGTTTAACAGCACAGTCGTTAGTCAAATTAGAAAAAAGCTATTAATAACTCCTATTGTTGATGTTACTAATGGAGATAGGGTTTCAATATGGAATGATTCTGAAGAGTGCCAGGTTTATTTCCCGAATGCCAATAAAGATAATATTAGAAACAAAATATGGGAATTATCTCAGAAGATGTTTCCAGGCTCAATACCTATTAAGGAGCATATTAAGGATTGGGATGATATTATTTGGAGTGGTTGTAAAAAGTTCTCGATAGAAAATCTGTCCGAAGAAATTGAATACAAAGAAAACACCGCAACTCTTTCTGATTCCATACGTGGTAATGACACCATATCATTTTTGAATGACTACTATGATTTGTTGAACTTAGAACAGAAACATATTAAAGATATCTATGCAGATAAATATGCTGTTATTCCGAATCAGCTGGGAGCCTTTAAGAAAAGGTCAGAATTATACATTGATGAGAATGTAGATGAAGAATTAAAAAATGCATGTTCTCTGATTAATGAAGATCCTCGTTCTTATTTGCTTCATAAAGATATACATACAGCTAGTAATATTGAGGGAATTGAGTCTTTGATAAAATATTATATAAAGAAGCAAAGTAATATCATTGAAGATATTAATAAGGCTTTAAAAGAAAAAAAAGGTGATAGTATTTCAAAGACTTGCGATTATTTAGCATCACTTTTTCATAACGAGAATAGCCCTCAAAGACGGTTAGATATATACAATTTTTCGAAGATTGTTTACCCGGATGATTTTATTCAGAAGAGAGAGTTAAAATATTATGATGAAAAAATATGGGAAGAATCTGATAAAAAATCAGTTTTCTATATAGTATCCAAATTGTCAGAATCAGAATCAGTTACAAATGCGATTAACAACTTTAATTTTGAAAGTGAAGAAAGCTTTATGGGGTGGTTAAATTCTTTGGTAGCCTTTTTAATCCGTGAAGATTTTGGGAATAATTTGATTCGGGAAAAACATCCTATTTTGCCTAATCAGAATGGTCTTTTTAAAACAAAGGAAAAACTTTTCTTAGATAATGGGGATATAGGTGATACTCTAAAGGATATTTCATGTGAATTGGGGTATGATTACAGAGATGAGTTACTTGACACATCCATATTCTTGGAACTTCCTGAAAATAGGACATATTCAATTGAAGATGTGGCTGATAAAATATCATCATTCGTAAAACCAATACTTAGGGATGTTGATAAAAGGAAAAAACATAAGGACATTTTAAAACGATTCTATTTGTGGATGGATGATAATAAGTTCGAAGCAGAAAATTACTTTTCAGATTTGTATGAGAAAAAATTCTTATTCCTGGAAGATGACGATATTTCATTAAATATGAAGAAGGCAACAGAGTTTGACCAATTAATGGAAGAGCATGGATTCAAAAATGTAAGTGAGCTGCGCAACCATTTATCTTCATTAAAGAATGATACAAACTCGAACACTGACACCACGGAGCCTGATAAGATCTTTATTACCAAAGAAACTTTAGTGAGCTTAGGTATTTCTTCGCAAGCTGAATTGGAGGAAGCTTTCAGCGACCCTCTTATTTCATCAAAGTTTCATCATACATCAACTGCAACAATAGAAATGTTTAACTACGCTCAGGATTTAATAAAGCGAGCCAAACAGAATATAATTGAATTTTTGGAGAATCATCCTGAATACGACTGTAAAGATATGGAGGAAACAGCTCCCACAACATTAGCTGGGATTCTGAAAAATGGTGTTCCAATACAAATCGTTACAAGACCATCAGACAATGGAGAAGTAATTGTTTATTATTCTTCTGAGAAAGATACCTTAGATTCTGATAACTCCGAATTATGGGTTGATAATAATATAAATGCCCCTCATATTCTCACACTCGGAAGGATATTGAAAAGTACTGGAATTAACAGAATACCAATAAATATGAATTAGTATGACCCTACAGGAACAAATATCTTCGGTTATTTTAAAGCCTGAGAGTGAAACATTAGAATATGAGGCAGTTTTACCTCCTTCCAAAATAATAGCTCAGATTGTTTGCTCTTTTGCCAATAAAAATGGAGGCTTATTAATTTTAGGTGTTACAGAAATAGGAGGTTTAAAGGTATCAGGATTAAGCGAAGATTTTAGAGCAATGTCCATAACACATAAAGCCATAGACTTATTGTCTCCAAAGCCGAATGTGGATTATGGATATGTTGAGTATAATGATAAAAAGCTCTTCGCTATAAAAACGAATAAGTCAAAAGACACTATTTCTGTTGAAGGAAAAGTATATTCCAGAGAAGGAAATAAATCGATTTTATTAAATCCTACCACGAATGTATTTCAAGAAGGAGGATACAGTCGAGTTGCGACTATTAGTGCAAAATTGGATGGATTGAATATAAATACAACTGATTCAAAACATAAGTTAATAGAACACTACCAGGGTATATTAAAGCTAATTGATAATCTGAAAATCATTTTATATCCTCAGTCGGCTAATATTTCGACTTCAATAAAAGAAGGTAAAATTCTGTCAAGAATAATATTCTCTTCAATAGTGGATAATTTCGAAACCTATTTATCGGGAATCTTATATGAAATCTATTTAGCAAAACCAGACACTTTGAAATCTGAACAGATGGTTAAAGTTGAAGATGTTCTAAACTGCTCAGATATACAAGAGTTTATAATATTCTTGGCTAATCAGAAGATCGGAAAGCTCCAAAAGGGCAGTGTAAAAGGTTTTATAAAAGACAACAAACAAATTAAAGATTTAAATGCAATTACGCCTTCAAGCATTGTCGATATTGATAAGATATTACAGATAAGGCATCTATATTCTCATCGAAATGGAATTGTAGATGAGAAATTCCTAAAGTATTTTACTACTGGTTTTTCCATTGGAGATAATCATTTGATGAGCATTGATGATATTTTAGATAAGTTGGAGTATTTATCAGGGATAGTGGATAAGATTGACAACGCAGCGATTTCAAAATACTCTTTATCTGCATTGTAGTCATTGTATATAAGACAATTTTTGAAATAACTTTATTCTTAATTTTAAAAAATGATTTTATATAGACGATAACACGAATTGTCATTAAAACTATATCCAGCAAGGCAATGGTGAAATTTTCAATTGTCATAGAGTGTAATCTTTAGGGCTTTTTGCTACTTTTTCTCCGTGCTATTAAAGGCTCATGGAAAAAGTAGCGGGCGATTCCTCGCCCGGCCATTTATGTTTGCTTTTCCATCTAAACACCGGCTTATTTGCCCTGTTTTAAAGAGTAATGATTTGATGCTTTCATGATTTTGAAATTATAGTGCAGTAATTCCGCCCATTGTTAAACACTTGTTTGTTTAATCCAGTCTGAAATAAGAAGCCAGCTGCTTTTCTTTGGATTTAGAAAATATCCATCCTGCCAAGCGTTCACCATTGTAGGTTAGTCTGCTGTTGAAGCGTCCGCCCATTGCTTTTAGTTCGTCTTTAATGGCTTTGGTTTCGCCAAATACTGCTACCGCTTTGGGCGAATACTCAACCATTGTACAACCGTCTTTTCTTCTTGGCGTTGGTACTGTTGAGTTATTTGGTGCGGTTCTGACGGCTTGGCAGATGTGGATGTTATCCTTGTTTCCTGCGATGTATGCAAATTCTTCAATGATAATTTCTCTCGTGTAAACAGGGCATTTTTCAATTATCCACCCGTGATACTTGCTTTCGCCAAGGTAATAGCCTGCACCCATTGAGTACTTCTCCCGGTGCTCATAGTCTGCGTTGTACTCCGCCAGATAGGCCGTTTCTTCAAAATTGGTGGCATGCTTACGCATTTCTGAAAACAAGTCCCTTTTATGTTTTGAGAAACCGAGAATAACGGTGCGTTGGGTGCTACTTGCGAAGTAGTCTGTTTGGCTGTCGCTCTCATCCTGCTTTAATCTAGCTACGATAACCGCTTGAGCATATTCGGGTAAAATATCAGCAAAGCGTTTGCGCCCAATCTCCTTAATTTGCTCAATTCTTACTTTTACTTGTTCAGCTTTTTCGTCCTCTTGTTTCTTTTGGTTCTGTGCTTGTTGCAAGAGTATAGCAACTTCAAAACTATCCATAAATTGAGGGGCTACGCTGTTGAAGTAGTAGCCTATGCCAAATTTCTCTTTTAGAGGTCGGATTATGTCTGTCGTACCAAACTCCTTTGTTCTGAGGTTTATCAGCTTGTAACTGATACCCCATTGGTTTTCTGTAATATCGTACACTATATAACTGTCGTAACTGTAACCCTCCATTTGGATTACCTGATTAACCTCTACCACCTGCTTAGCCCTGTCAATCTCTTTGTTTGTACCTAATAAAAACACCTTGCTCATGTCTTGAATTTTAAGGGGTTACAGAAAAGAGAGAAGAATAAAAAGAAACAGGATTATTGCGCCCATACCAACCAACATGCAAAGTATGCCGCGGATGACAGGCAGGAAAATATACCATGCCAATAAAGCCCAAATAAATCCACTTCCCCAAATGGAGAATCCCAAAACCATCATTGCAATTTTCACAAGCCATTTTATGCCGGTTGGAAGGTAGGTGAACCGTTGTTTCCTGTTTTTTTCTATACTTCTCATAACTTCTGACTTTTTTTTTGCCGTGCCGGAGCCGGTGAGGAGTAACCGTGTTTCAGGGGCAATGAGAAAGTAGTGTTTAGCCGCTGCCAGTTTTTTGTAAAAAATACGCTCGCCTACATTAAAAAGGGAAAGAGGAAGATTTTTTACAAAACCCTTGTGGCCTGAACTTGAGGTGGCGTTAAGAACACGGAAATACTTTCGCACCTGAACACGGTTACTCTGAGCCGCTTTCCAATCGAAGCAAAGAGGAAGAAGTATGGAAAGAGAAGTATAGAAAAAAGAAAATAGACAAACGTTCTTTTAACATTCAATCTATCCGTTTAGGCATTAATAGACAGTTTAAGAATGTAAGAAAACAAGCATTCCATTTTTAAGGGTTGGACAAGAAACACTCTTTTGAAAAACAGAAACCATTTTAAAGCATGGGTTCTTTTCAAATGGGTGTTTGTGGGGTAGTGAGGCTATTGGGTTGTAGCTTTTCAGGAGAGAGCAGGTTTCCGGTCTTCCTGCAAAAGCGGAAAGGTAATTGCCGCAACGAGGGGAATTAACATAGAAAAAAATTAAGGCTTTTCATTTAAAAAAGCCCTGCAATGTTATAGAACGGGCATACTATTCTCTTATAAAACCATAAAATATTTTACTCGGTTTTAATACCTTTCTTCTGTTTCTTTTCAAAGTTAGTACGGATGAAAGCCTGTACGTCACTTTCTTTATAGAAGGTTTTGTGGTATATTGTATGGTAAGGCAATTCACCTGAACTGCGATAGCGTTGGAGGGTTCTTTTACTTACATGCAGCAACTCACATAAATCCTGATTATCGAATAACCTTTCTCCATCCAAAGTATTCTGTGGCTTGTTTAGGGCCTCCAGCATTTTATCCTGGTTGTCGAAGCGCTCCATGACACGTTTCATCCAGGATTCAAAAATTTCTTTGTCTATAAACATACCACTACTTTTAGTCCATTTTATTTTCAATCAGGTAGTTTCTGCGAAAGTCGTTCAGTGAGCGAGGGTCTGCTTTTATTATCCGTTCATTAAGCCCCCGTTCAATCTCAGAGAGTTTGTACAGGCATTTCCCTCTAAGGATGGTATAGCTGATTAATTTGTCTTTTCTGAGCCGTTGAAGTGTTTTGGTACTTATTTTAAGAAGCCTTGCCACTTCAAAACTATCCAGCCATATTTCCTGCTTTGTTTTTTGGCCAGCCTCCATGTGCTTTTCAACAAATACAGCAATCCGGTCTATTTTTTTTACAAGGTCTTTGTAAGCCTCACTATCTATTGTTATTACTTCCATAATCATGATGTAATTTTCAAGAATGCTGTAAAGGTCTAAAACAGTAGCAAGGCCATTTCCCAAGTTTGTACCCAAGTTGGGTGTTTTTTTGTGCAGTTTTTTTTAGTGGCTATAGAAACACAAAAGCCCTCACCAATAAAAGCGAAGGCTATTGTAATGATAACCCCCTAAGGGATTATTGGCTTAATTTAATGCTATCGATGAACCGTTGTTTGTAAAACCTGATAGTGGCAGGTGGAACCAAACATTATTCTGTTTATTCCTGTGACATTTATATAATGTATTTCCAACCCATTTCCGGAATATTTCGGCTTCTTTGGATGCAGTTCGATAAGCGATAAAAATTAATGCTTCAAGGTTATACAATGTAATGTGTGCATTGCCATTTTCATATATTTGCGTCACATTTTCTTTTTGCAATATTCCTGATTTAAAAGCTGTCCTAAGGTTATTATTGACAGAACTAGTGAAAGTATTAAACAAATCAGCCATTTCGTACATGGTCATCCATAACATTCCATTTATAAAACAGGCACTAACAACCAGCGTGTCATTGCTGTTACTTTTAATTTCAATATATCCACGTTTCATAATTATTCATTTAAAAGTTGGCTGTTTCTTTATATACGTGCTCTGAACTTTCTAACTTTTGGGATAAAATATTCATATCAGAGCTGATTTTGGCATTTGTTATACGGGCATATATTTGAGTAGTAGAAATATTGGTATGCCCAAGCATCTTACTGACCGTTTCAATAGGCACACCTTTCGATAATGTGACAGTTGTGGCAAATGTGTGCCTGGCAACGTGGAAAGTGAGATTCTTATTAATGCCACATACATCAGCAATTTCTTTCAAATAAGAATTGAGCTTCTGGTTGCTTATCACCGGTAAGAGGTAATTACTCTTTCCCTTATTTTCATACTTCTTTACTATCATTTGCGGGATGGCCAGCAAGGGTACATTTACCGGAATACCTGTCTTTTCACGCCTGGTCTTTATCCACAGGTTCCCGTCAAACGATTTTTGAATGTTCTCTTTTAAGAGGTTTTTAACATCAATATAGGCCAGTCCAGTGTAACATGAAAAAATGAATATATCCCTGATTTGTTCCAACCTTTTGGAGACCAATTCTTTTTTAATAATGGCATGAAGCTCATCTTCGGTCAAATATCCCCTGTCAACTTTTTCAATTTTAATTTTGTAGTTGGCAAAAGGGTCTCCAAACATCCAGTTATTGTTCCTTGCAATAATTATAATGCGTTTAAAAAATTGCATGGTTTTAGCAGCCGTATTATTGCTGTAATTAAAATCAGCCTTTAGATACAACTCAAATCCGGTTATAAAATCATAATTAATATCTCTTAAGGGAATATCGGACAGATTGTATTTTTTAGAAAGGTATTCAGCCAGTCGCATACGGGTTCTAAGGTATTTTTCCAATGTAGTTTTAGTCCTGCTTTTACCAACTAATTTTTTTACATCTTCATTGTGCTTGTCAAATAATGCCAGTAGTGACTGCTGCTCCAGATGGTTGCCCAGGAAAACACTCCGTATTTTTTCAGCAGTTACCGAACCTGATTTTTCAAGCTCATAATAAATGTTGTTCAAACGTGTACGAATACTTTCCAGTGTGTTGTTAATCCCTAATGCAGCGGAAGAACGCCCAACAACTTTATTTGTTTTGTTATCCCACTTTTCGGGCTCAATTTCCAGTTTAGAACTAAACTGTGTCCGTTGGCTGTTTAAGGTAACTCTTACCATGATGGTACCTTTTCCATTTTTGTTTAGCTGGCTTTTCTTAACGTAGAAAAGAATTTTAAAAGAACTACTCATAATCTTTACTTTTAAGTCTTTGACCTGGAGCAGGGCAATTTTCATTGTTTGCTCATCGGTGTAAAGAACAGGTTAATATTAAAATTATAAGTTGCTTTTAGTGGGACATCTTGTGACAGGTCAGAGACTTAACAAGACAGGAAGTAACTATTTTATTTGGCGATTTTTTAGTTACTTAATAGTTACCAAACTCTGTCCTTTTTTGCCATTTTGAAGTCTTTTAGGTGTCTTCTTAGGAATAAAAAAAGTCCTGTAAAACCTAGGTTTTACAGGACTTGTCCGTTCTTGACTCTTGTTTGTCTTTGAGTCCGAGCGGAGAGAGAGGGATTCGAACCCCCGGTACCTCGCGGTACAACGGTTTTCAAGACCGCCGCATTCGACCACTCTGCCATCTCTCCAATATAACTTAAAAGCCCATGATCATTGACTTTTTAGTTGTTAACACGTATTGTTAACGGATGCAAAAGTAGGATTTATTTTTAAACTGCAAAACAATTTTAATGTAAATTTGTGAGGTGTTATTGAATCCAAATTCTATGTTTTTAGTTTAGAGCTTACTATCAATATTTTTTTGAAGGAAGAGTAAAGTAGTATTTAAGATATTACAACAGTTACACCGTTTTTGTATATTAATATGATTGATGAATAGTTAGCCATGAAAGTAATAAATATCACTATATTTTTATTTGTTTTATTAATTCAATGCTTTGCTCAGGATGCGCACTATTGGACGGAGCAATATGGTACGCGATCAATGCTTCTAAGTAATTCTATATCTGGCAGTGTTGAGGATTTGGGTGCTGTGTTTTATAATCCTGCACGATTGGGTTTAATTGAAAGTAATGTGTTTTTAATTAGTGGTAAGGTTTACCAATTGAGTACGTACGCATTTGATACAAAATCTGCTGAAGGCAGAACAACACCATCTTCGCAATCATCTTTTGGTGGTGCACCCAGTTTATTGGCGGGTACTTATCGTATTAAAGGGCTTGACAAGCATTCTTTTGCTTATTCATTTCTTGGACGACGACGAATGGATATTAATTTAACAGAAGGCAATAGTATTCATGGAGATGTGTTACCCGGTGTTACTGGAGAAGAATATCTGAGTGGTGATATGATGATGCAGAAGAAGTTTAACGAAGAATGGATGGGGTTATCATGGGCCTATGCACCTTACCCTCGTTTCAGTATTGGTATTACTAATTTTTTATCTGTCCGTAAGCAGGATGTTGCTGATGCCATGCAGGTAAAAGCTTATACCAATGCACATGAAGTTGAGATGTATAGTAAAAATAGTAGTTATAACTATTCGCACCTGGGCTTGGTGTGGAAGATTGGTATGGCCTGGCTGCAAGATGCATTTTCATGGGGTGTAACATTAACAGCGCCAATGGTATCTTTGTCAGGTGATGGATCGTTTAACTATGAGTGTATCTATACAGGTTTTAATGAAGTAGCTCCTGTTTATGAGAAGGATAATCAAGGTGATCTGAATATGACTTTTAAAACACCTTTATCCATAGCCGGTGGTTTAGGCATAAAGTTTAAGCGTGGTACCTTACATGGTAGTGCTGAATATTTTCATGGGGTGAATGAATATACTCTTATGACCAGTGCACCTTTTAAAGGTCAGAGTACAGGTGTTATGTATCAGGCTTTTCTTATTGATGAGTTAAAGCCGGTTTTTAATTTTGGTATTGGTTATAACTATGTATTCAGCAAATCAGTTAATGCCTATATCAGTTACTCAACTGATTTCTCAGCAGCAGTGGTGGGTATGGATAGCAATACGACTATATCACGAACTTACGCATCAACGTTTAATTCTAATATATATCATTATGGAGGTGGGGTAGTGATGCATCTTAAACGTGCCGATATCACTCTGGGTGCTACATTAGCATCAACAAACTATACTATGCGCCGTGTCATAGGCTTTCCAGAAATGGAAGGAGATAATACTCAGGATAATGAGAGACACACAAATGTTTATTGGAAGCGTTGGCGTTTTATAGTGGGTATTTCCATCCCTTTTTTAAGTGATTTTGCAAAAAAATGGGAGGATAAGTTATTAAATAGTGGTGAGTAGGAAAAGAAAGAAAAAATTGGATTTGATTTTAAAATGATGACTGCATACATTTAAGCCTACAGTCATCATTATTAACGTTTAAAACTTTCCAAACTTAAAAACTATACCATAATTAAAGCCACGTAACATACCTTGAGATCCGATAACATTAGGCATAGGTGCGTTAATTGTTGTTTCCTTATAGCCTAAATTAATATCACTGGTGTAACGATAGGTAACGGATAAGCCTAAGCGGAAAAATTTAACCATGTTAAACTCTAGCTCAATCCCGGGCTCAAGTATAAAAAAAGCATCACTATCCTCATATGTTTCATCGCAGTAATTATCGTTATCAGTTTCTTGCCAGTGCTTATTGTAAGCTACACCTCCTGCTCCTATCAAAATAGGGAATGAAACGTGTACGGGAAATTTTGCTGCTACAACAGGCTCAATAAGGAGTCCTCCATATCCACCAGAAAATTGGTATTCTTCATCAATCACAGGATCCAACTTCGGATCGGACACAAAGCCATATCCACCCAGACCAATCCCAAAGTTATGGTCAATTAACCAGGCACCTCGTGCTCCCATAAAGAGGGCATCGTGATTGTTAACTTGTCCGTAGTTAATCATGACAGCACCATAGCCACCATTTGAATGATTTCCTTTACTACCAAATATAGTTCTGACTTCGGAATTATTTTCCTGGGCATTTACTATATTAATTGCCATAATAAAAGCTAGGATTACAATAAAATTCTTCATATGCTTAGTATTAATTATTTATAATATATATGCTATAGTGTGTTTAAAATACAAAAGATGTAGTCACCGATATGTTTGTGAGGTTAAGGCGAAAGTATTTCGGTCCAAAAAACTCAAAATTAGGTATGTAGTCGCACGATAACGTAAAAGGGTATTTTAAGAAACGGTACTCCAATCCCACATATCCGTCAAAACCTGGTGATAAATAATTGCCATTATGGACTACTGGAGGAGCAAAAGGCCTGAAAACATTATTTGATTTTATCCGGGTGCGGTAGGCTATATGCCCCCCGTAGCCGTACGTTAAAAACCATTTACTTGAACTGCTTGGAAATGCCGGCTTATGAAAAACTCTTAATCCAGTTATAAGAAGGCTGTATTCTCCCTGTTGAATACTTGCCATTACACCATCTTTCTGGTTAATCATATGCTTATAAGATGCTCCCCAATAGGTTCCAAATGACAGGCGGACTGCATTTTTATAATCCTGTCCCTTACTGTTTATTACGGTTATCAGAAGGAGTACTGCTACAATTTTCCACTTCATCATCTCACGTCTTATTTATGACTTATTTCAAATGCAGCATCGCTAATATTTATCTGCACTTTTTCTTTAGCTGTTGTATCTTTGAAATTAAAGGTAATAGCCTCTGTTTCAATTTTTTCTTTCCAATTACTGGTTGCGGCAATTAATTCTCTTGGCAGGTTAATATTTCCTTTACATGCCATTATAGTACACTTATAAGCCGAAGGATTATCCATAATAATATTACAATTAGCATATTGAGAGTTAATCTTTAATAATTTAAAGGACGATGACATACCCAGGCTTTTTAAACTACCATATTGCATTACCATATTAAACTCCTTATTAAGTTGTGTTACTGAAAGATTGGAAAAATAGGTCTCTCCAAAAAGATAATCTAGTTGGTTAATGTTGTACTTATCGCGTTTCGATTGTAGTTTAATAAGGTCGCATTGGCCAATTTTTACTTCTGATGATTTAGAGTTGATATCTAATTGACCACCGCGTATAACCTGGGTTGTTGTAAAATTGAGGTCTATTGTGCTTTGTTTCAATGATTCTATTAAAACATTGCCAAAAGCCAGCTTAAGGTTATTATTGCCTGTTATATTTTTAGCCTGGAAATCACCATTTGATAAATTAATATTAAGGTTACCACTAAAGTTGGGAATAAATACGTTACCATAACGGTTATTAACCTTCAGGCTGATATGTTGTGGTATCTTTATAAAATAATCAATACGTGTGCTCGTGTTATCCGGCAGCTGCAAATTAGTGGCTTCTTTAATATTCTTAAAGAATGACGCATATTTGTTTCCAAATACTGTTTCGGCAACCATGTAGGCTGAGTTACCAGTTATTTTAAAATTTACATTATCTTTTACCTTTTTAAATTTTGCTTCGTTTTTTTCTGAGATAAAAAATGAGATTTCGATGTCAACAGAGTCCTTTTCCCATGTAGAGAAATGAATATTACCATATTTATTGTTGATTTCTAATGTTGATGACGGGAGAACGTAAAAAGACTCGAGGTGCTTTATTTCCTCCGATATAGACTGAGCCTGTAGCCAACTGGTTATTACTAGGAGCGAAATCAATGAATATATTTTATTACAACTCATATGATATGTGATTAAGTTCGTTATTTTTCGGTTCCTGATCTTCGAGAAACAGCATGATATCCTCTAATATCATTAGCTTCATGCGGTAATTTTGTATCATTGCATCTATCACTTCCGCATTATCAACATTATCTTTTAAATCATTTTTCAATTCTATAAGAATCATATCCAACTCGGCTAAATCGTTATCCATTTCCAGCTTTAGTTCCGGGTATTTAGCTGACATCTGGTAGATCATTGCGCGTTTTTGATTAATCTGGTTGGTATAATAAAATTCTGTTTCTTTAAGTGTTTGGTTTTCGGCAATTACCTCGGTATTTGCTGGTTGATTAAAAGTTACCACATAAAGAATGAAACCAAGTAGAGTTGCAGCTGAAATAATAGAGGTATATTTTATTATACCATTGCGTTTGTGGTGTTTGCCATGAATTTTGTTTTCTATGACATTCCAGGCATGTGCAGGTGCTTCAAGGCTGTTGAATGCATCCTGGTTCAGGTTAATATATTCTTTAAGGCGATCTTTCATAACACTCCTTTTTAATTAAGGCTATATTGCATTGAGCCAGCTTTTAGAATTTCAGTTAACTTCTTTTTAGCCCTTGTTAGTTGCGATTTAGAGGTAGAAACCGTAATCTGCATTATATCCGCTATTTCCTGATGATCATAGCCTTCCAGCATATAGAGCGAAAAAACGATGCGATAACCATCAGGTAACATTCCCATTGCTAGTTTAATATGCGCTACCTTTAGATCAAAATCTTCAGCTTCCTCTACTTCGTCATGTATACTATCGGGAACAATTTCTTCATTTAGTACAAGCGACAATTTACGACGTTTAAGTTCATTAATACATTTATTAATTGTTATACGCTTAATCCATGCACCAAATGTTGACTCATAACGATAGCTTTTAAGACGACTAAAAGCTTCACAAAACACCTCTTGTAACATATCTTCAGCGTCCTCTGAACTATTCATCATGCGATAACAAATGTTGAACATTGCTTTAGCATAAAGATCATATAATTTCCTTTGTGCTCTGGCATTACCTTTAGCTGCTTTCGCTATAATAGACTTATGTATGTCGGTGATTTGTTGTGTCAACTTCTAGTTAATTATTGCTTTAAAGACAGCATGTTTTTTTAAAGGATGCATGTAAGAGGAAAAAAACTAAATTATTTTATCTTTTTATTCTAAAAAGCTCAAAAATAGTTGTTCCTCTCGGTGTATATTAATGTATTATGAGTTTTAATGAGCGACATTGGCAGGTTTAGAGATAGTTATAACTTTTTTTGTTTATAGGTTAATATACTGTTTTGCATTAATAATGTAGCAACATGTAAAAATACCTTTTAGTTTTTGAAGTAACTGTTACATTTAATTCTATAGTATATTAAAATGACAGGATGGTATATAATGTTTATACGAAACAAACCATGCGAATTGAAAATCAGCGGTAGTTAATAGCTTATCACACAGAGATAAATTTAAATTTGGTGAATTACATATGGTAAATGAAAGCAAATAATAATCACTTTGAAAAAGACGAAATTTTGTCCTTATTTCAGCCTTCAGTATAGGGGGGTGTTGGTGCTGTTGTAATTATTGTTCAGAGGAAACAAATCTGGTTTAGCAAACCGTTGAATCTAGTGTGGAAGAAGCAAGAGATAGGTATATGGAACTAGCAGAAGTTATTGCGAAATACTATAATTAGCATGATGGTGAGTTGTTTGGTGAGGCTGTAAATATTGCTTTGGAAGCAAAGTAGAAAAATTAAAGGTAAGTTATGAGAACCAATATTTTGTATTACCTAAATATATTATTACTGATGTTGGTTGATAAAAAATAGTAGCTATTACTGCGTTACTGTCAGGTGCAGATTGCATGTATACAAAGCAAATATTAGCAGACTATTGAGTGAAAATTTTTTAAAAAAGATCAGTTAATTTGCTATTTATTAGATGTGCTAAATTATTAAACTACACTGGTTATTGTTAAATCACAACAGAATTGGCATCATTTTTGATCATAAGCGCTCTATTATTTTCAGTTAAATAGTGGCTTATAACAGATTTATAATGCATATTGCGAATCTATATGGCTGATAATATCAATACGTATTAAACCAATCAATGCAAAAAGACTTAACTAAAGGCCCTGCAATTAATAATATTCTTAAACTTGCTATACCAATTATTGGTTCTTCATTTATGCAGTTTGCTTATAATTTTACCGACATGTTATGGGTCGGTAGGTTGGGTAGTAATGCTGTAGCAGCTGTTGGTACAGCAGGTTTCTTTCTGCATTTGGGCTGGGCCTTTGCATCAATTATACTTGTTGGAAGTAATATTTCTGTTGCACAGGCAGTTGGTCGAAAGGAAAATAAACAAGCACAACAAATTGCTATTAATGCATTGGTAGGCGTAATACTTTTAACTACTATTTATATTACTGTTATACAATCGTGGTATACTCACTTAATAGGTTTTTTTGAATTGGATAATGCTTCCACAGAAGAAATGGCTCATGGTTATTTGCGATTGGCTTCATTGGGCATGTATTTTATATTTACAACACGTTTGTTCACTGGGATTAGTAATGCGCGTGGCGATTCAAAAAAGCCATTTAAGATAACCATGGCAGGTGTTATTATGAATATTGTTCTCGATCCTATATTTATTTTTGTGATGGACTGGGGCGTATTAGGTGCAGCCTGGGCCACAATAATTGCCCAGTTTGTTGTTGCCTTTATTTTTTTGGTACAACGGTCAGGCCTGTTCTTGGGTGTAAAGTCTGCATGGCTAATATCAGTTAAGCAAATTAAGCATTTAACACAACTAGGCTTGCCACCATCAATACAATACATGATTTTTTCGGTGGTGGCTATTGTCATGGCTAAAATAGTAGCAGGTTTTGGTAGTGATGCTATTGCAGCACAAAAAATAGGACTACAGATAGAAGCCATGACTTTTATGACTATAGGAGGATTAAACGGTGCCATCATGTCTTTTACAGGTCAGAATTTTGGTGCAGGATTGCGGTCAAGAGTCTCAGAAGGCTTTAATGCTGGTATTGCCTTAGCTGTGGGGTTTGGCCTTTTAATGACCGTTATTTTCTTAACCTTTTCAGAAGAAATGGTACGTTGGTTTGTTGATGAAGAAACAACCGTTCGGATTGGAGCATCCTATTTGCGAATTGTTGGCTTATCGCAAGTGTTTATGTGTGTTGAAATGATTGGTTCGGGTATAATTAATGGTATTGGAAGAACCCGGTACCCTGCCAGCATAAATATTATAATGACTATTGTACGTATTCCTCTCGCCATTTGGTTATCGCAGCCACACCGGTTTGGTGTTAACGGCATTTGGTACGCCATATTAATCAGTACTACTTTTAGGGGTATTTTAATAACATCAGCTTATTATTACTTAAAAGTTAAGTTACTTAGCAAAGTGTGATTATGAAACGAGCGGGGAGCGCATATCAATCATATATCAATATGACAGCTAATGGCGGGTTATATGTGACCATTAAGAAAAAATAGACTTATGAATAGACTTGTTATAGATATTGATCAAATCATTAATGAAAACCTGAGTCCCAGATTATTTGAAGGCGGATTTGGTATTGAAAAAGAAAATATAAGGGTTACTAAAGAAGGTAAACTGGCACAAACGCCGCATCCCGATGTGTTTGGTAATAAACGAGAGCACCCATATATAACAACAGATTTTTCGGAGAGCCAGATTGAAATGATAACACCTGTAAGGTATAGTATTGAAGAAGCACTGGGTTTTTTAGAAACCCTTCATGATGAGGTAAGCTTGCATCTGGGCGATGAGCTGTTATGGCCACAAAGTGCACCGCCAGTATTGCCTGACAACGAAGATGAGATACCAATAGCCAGATTTGATGCGGAGGGAAGTGAAATGGAGCAGTATCGAAATTACTTGGCTGAAAACTATGGGCGTAAAAAACAATTACTTTCGGGTATACATTTTAATGTATCGTTTGACGAGCAGGTACTACGCCATTTATATAATTCGGCAACAGCAAAAGAATTTTCATACGCTACTTTCAGGGAGCAGGTTTACTTAAAAACACTACGTAATTTCAAACGTTACAGGTGGTTCTTAATTGCCTTATTGGGAAATAGCCCTGTAGTACACAGCAGCTATGTTAAAGAATGTGTTAACCTTTTGCCAAAGCTTAAAGACGATACCTTTCATCTGGCTAGTGCAGGATCTATGCGTAATAGTATGTGTGGCTATCGTAACAAAGAAAACCTGTGCCTCAATTATGATTCTATTGCCGGGTACGAGGCAAGCATTAAAGATGCTATTTCTAAGGGATTAATAATAAGTGCAAAAGAGAATTATGCCAGTATAAGAATTAAATCAACAAGTGATGATATTGATATTACGCATTTGGAAGTGCGTATGCTTGATTTAAATCCCTTTGTAAAAACAGGCCTTGATATTGATCATGCACGTATTATACACCAGTTTTTAGTCTATTGTTTAATAAAGGCCGAACCCAATGTGTTTGATATGGAAACACAAACCCGAGCTTTTAAGAACCATGAGATGGCAGCATCATTTATAATGTCGGACAATGCGACTATAATTGATGATAAAGGGGAAGAAGTAGGTCTGCAAAGAGAAATGGAGATAGTGCTGGAAGAAATGGAAGCTTTAACAGGAGCTATTTTACCTGATGCCTACAAATCGGGACACGATACTTTAATTCAATTGGTGAATAAACCAGAAACACGTCCTGCGGTACAATCGTTGAATGAGCTTAAACAACATGCCTTTATCGATTGGAATTTACAAAGAGCTGAAACATACCTCTTACAGAGTAAAGAAAAAACCTTTAATTTTTATGGATTAGAGGACATGGAATTATCAACACAACTGCTTTTAAGAGAAGCTGTGTTAAGGGGTGTTGAGATAGAAATAATGGACAGGAGCGAGAATTTTGTAAAACTGTCGACAGCTCAAAAGACAGAGTATGTTATGCAGGCCACACGTACTTCACTCGATAATTACAGCAGTGTGTTATTGATGGAGAACAAGGTAATGACAAAAAAAGTACTGTATAATGCACATATAAATACCCCCAAAGGAAAAGAGTACAGTGATCAAACAAAAGCCCTTAATGAATTTGATTACTATAAGGGCAAGGCAATAGTGATTAAGCCTAAGTCAACCAATTTTGGTTTGGGTATTACCATTTTAAAAGAAAACGATTCGGAAGAGCGTTTTGCCAGGTCTGTACAAATGGCTTTTGAGTATGATAATACCGTTTTAATAGAGTCATTTATAAGTGGTAAGGAGTATCGTATGTTTATTATTAATAATGAAGTGACAGGGATACTACACCGTGTACCTGCTAATGTGGTGGGAGATGGGCACTCCACTATCGCGCAGCTTGTTGATAAAAAGAATGAAAACCCATTGCGTGGAAAAGGCTATCGTACACCATTGGAAAAGATTGCTAAAGGCGAAGCAGAGGAGGTATTTCTGGCAACACAAAGTAGGAACTTTGAAATTATACCGGCAAAGGGTGAAACGGTTTACCTGCGTGAAAACTCAAATATAAGCACTGGTGGCGATAGTATTGACTATACCGATGAGGTGCATGAATCGTATAAACAAATTGCAGTGGAAGCGGCTAAAGCATTACGGGTAAATGTAACAGGTCTGGATATGATGATTGATAACATACATGAACCAGCCAGTGAAGATAATTATTCCATAATTGAAATGAATTTTAACCCCGCCATTCACATCCACTGTCACCCGTTGGTAGGGAAAAATAGACGCTTAAATGCTAAGATTTTAGATGCTTTGGGATTTTAAAATATTGTATGTACATAACAGGGATAATATGCTTATAAAGTGTTTTTTTAATATGTGCCATCGCCGGCAATATTTTAAAATATCCCTTATCCTCCTATGATTGCATCAATATCATAGTTTTTAAAAATTTCCAAAACCTTTTCTTGTTGTTGTTGGTCAGGTGTATCCATTTCACCTTTATCATAGTCTTTACCCAGCTTTTCGTATTTTTTTTCAGCAATATTATGGAATGGTAAAATATTAACCAGCGGCTTTTTGCCTTTCAGCTCACTTATAAACTGTGCTGATTCATGTATGTTTTTATCGTCATCATTAACTCCCTTAATCAGGGGAATGCGAATATTTATATTGGCTCCTGTTGCAGCAAGTACTTTTAGGTTCTCCAATATTTTTTCGTTGCCAATACCTGTCCATTTCTTATGCTTTTCAGCATCCATCATTTTTAAATCGTATAAAAAATGATCAGCTCTTTTAGCCACCTCCAGTAAAATATCTGTTTGGGCATAACCCGAAGTATCAATGCAGGTATGTATTTCTTCTTCGACACAGGCATCCAGCATTTCAATTAAAAATTGATGATGTAATAAGGGTTCACCACCCGAAAATGTAACGCCGCCCTCCGACTTATCCATTAGCATGGTTTCCTTTTTTACCTGTTTCATTACCTGGTCAACATTCATTTGTTCACCCGTCATCTCCATAGCCTTAGTGGGACATACCTCCGCACACTTGCCACATAGTTCGCACACATTGCCATCAGTAATAATGCCTTGTGGTGTTAAGGTAAGTGCCTTATTAGGGCATATTTTAATACACTCAAGACTACCAATACACTTATTGTTGGTGTACATTTTTTGCTGGTACCTGTTCTGGCTTTCAGGATTATGACACCATTTACAGCTAAGGGGGCATCCCTTTAAAAAAATGGTGATACGAATACCCGGGCCATCATTAATAGCATAGCGCTTAATATCAAATATAAGAGTGGAGCTTTGCATATATTAACTGTTCAGAATAAGCAAGCAGTCTCCGGAGTTATACCCCGGAGCCAAACTTGTGTGCATTTTATTACAATTAATTAAAAGGATTCATTTTCAGTGCGATCAATTACTTCTTGCTGAAGATCGGCATTCATGTCGTTAAAATAATCACTGTAACCAGCCATACGCACCAAAAGATCTTTATAATCTTCCGGATTTTTTTGAGCCGCATATAAGGTTGCCGTATCAACAATATTAAACTGAATATGATGTCCTCCAAGGGTAAAGTAACTTCTGATCAGCTTTCCCAACTTGGCTATATCTTCATCACGCTTAAGTAAACTGGGTAGAAAGCGCAGGTTGAGCAGCGTACCTCCCGAACGGGTATGATCCAGCTTGGTTAAAGAGCGTATTACCGCTGAAGGGCCATTAATATCACAACCGTGCGATGGCGATGTGCCATCTGAAATAGATTTAGCGGCTAAACGGCCATTAGGCGTAGCACCCATTATTTTTCCAAAGTACACATGGCAAGTGGTTGATAACATATTTAAATGGTATTCACCACCTTTTACATTGGGCTTTCCATCAATAGCTTTAATTAAATCATCGTACACCTTTAGTGCTATATTATCGGCATAGTCATCGTCGTTACCAAAGAAAGGTGTTCTGTTCAAAATAGTTTGGCGCATTATTTCCTCTCCTTCAAAGTTTTTGGCAACGGCAGTTAATATACGCTCCATGTCAAATGTTTTATTCTCAAATACATGGAACTTAAGCGTTGATAAACTATCAGTAACCGTACCCAGTCCTGTACATTGTATGTAGTTGGTATTGTACCGTGGCCCACCATTGTAATAATCGCGGCCTGTAGAAATACAATCCTCAATAACTACCGACAGGAAGGGGGCAGGGATATATTTGGCAAACATGGTATCAATGTAATTGCTCACCCTTATTTTCTGGTCAATGATATACTTCATCTGTGTATGAAAAGCATTGTATAAGTCCTGGTACGTTTTAAAAGTATGCGGATCACCTGATTCGCAGCCGGCTACTTTACCCGTTACCGGATCAATACCATTATTAAGGGTAATTTCTAAAATCTTAGGCACATTTAAGTAACCAGTTAATACATAGGCTTCTTTACCAAAGGCACCTACTTCAATACATCCGCTGCAGCCACCTTCGCGTGCATCGGTTAATGATTTACCCATACTTAGCATTTCCGTAATATATGTTTCGGGGCTAAATACCGATGGGTAACCATGTCCCTGGCGAATAACTTTACAGGCGGCATTAAGGAATTTATCAGGTGTTTTATGACTGATATGTACCGACGAGCCCGGTTGAAGTAAATGAAGTTCTTCAACTACCTCAAGCATAATATAGGATACAGGGCTTACACCGTCTGAACCATCAGCTTTTAAACCACCAATATTAATGTTGGTAAAATCGTTATATGTACCACTTTCTTTCGCTGTAATACCTACTTTAGGTGGCGCTGTCTGGTTATTTACTTTAATCCACATACAGCTAATAATCTCTTTAGCCTCTTCGCGTGTTAAAGTCCCCTCTGCAATTTCTTTTTCGTAGAATGGCGTTAAATGTTGATCAAAATGACCTGGATTCATGGCATCCCAGCCATTTAGCTCAGTTACAGTACCTAAATGCACAAACCAATACATTTGTACAGCTTCATAAAAGGTGCGAGGCGCATTGGCAGGTACCCAGCGGCATACTTCAGCTATCTTTGTAAGTTCTGCTTTTCTTGTCGGGTCTTGCTCAGTCCTTGCCTTTTCTTCAGCGAGGTCGGCATGGCGCTCTGCAAATACAATAGCTGCATCGCACGAAATCGCCATGGCTTTTAATTGCTCTGCCTTATTATTTGCATTCACATCAAGCATATAGTCTAGCGAGTCGAGATGAGCCTGTATTTCCTTTTTAAAGTCGAGCATACCTTTTTTATAAATCTTACCATCAAGGGTAGTATGACCGGGAGCACGTTGTTCCATAAACTCGGTAAACAAGCCGGCTTCGTAGGCTCGTTTCCATTCAACAGGTACATGGTTAAAAATACGCTCACGCTGTGTCCGGCCTTTCCAGTATGGTATCACTTCTTTTTCAAAAGTGTTTATATCTTCCTGGTTAATGGTATAGCGCTGTTGTTCCCTAGTATTTAAGATATGAAAATCGTCAATACTATGGCAAGTTAATTCGGGAAAGGTAGGTACTGCCTTGGGTTTGGGACCACGTTCGCCAACTATGAGTTCATCATCGCCAAGGTAAAGAGTCTTTTTTTGGCAATGATCTAAGAATGTTAAGGCTCGTAGCACAGGAATAGAATATTTCCCGTAATGAGCTTTATAATACGCGGTTTGATGTAATGCTCTTTCGATAGATATACTAGGTTCTGCATCAAAGCTCAGTTGACGTAAACGCTGAATTCTTGGATTCATTCCCGGGCCAATCTTATTGCCCAGAGGTTTGTAAAAATTACCTTCGGCAGAAGCCGGCCTTTCAGCTGCTTTATCAACATCTGTTTTGCCTAATATTTCTTTTACTGACGGCATATTTATGCCGTTAGGATTTAAATGTTTATGTATAGTCATTGTTGTTATATTGATGATTTAAAAGAAAGTATTCAATAGCCGTATAGTTGTATAACTGTAAAACTATAAAATGTAAAAAAGTGATTTGTATTTCCAGAACAGGGAATACACTATCCTGCGGGGCTTAATAATTAATTTCACCCTGATATAAAGTGCAGTTAAGCAATTATTTGTATGTAGTACATTAAGCACTCATACAAACAGCGGTATCCTTTTATGTTATTAAGGTGATTTACCATTGTGCTACTGTAAATTGAAATACAAATGTGTGGAAAAATTTTGTACAAAGAAACAATTGTAATAAAAAAAGAAAGAGCAAGGTGAATGTTGTCCTGTTATTTCTAATGTTTATTTATTAAGATCTTCATTTATTGCTCTTTATAATTCTATGCCCTATTGCTTCAATTGTTGCCTTAAGTGTTGGGGTATCATATTATAAATAGCTTTGTGTCACAGTTACTCTAGACAGGATCTGTTCTCTGGTTATGAAAGATGAATACGAGGTTAAATTAAAAAGAAAAATAAGCTAAGCTTATAAAAATCGCTGTCTAAAATAATGAGGGAAAGAATACTGTCAAAGGATATCTTTTTTATAACCCGGTGTGATGTATAAGGCAATCTGCTGTTTAAAGTTGGTATTATCTTTTTAGTCGATAAGGTTTGTAAAGAATTTGAGCACACGAAAGTTGGACATATTTTACTTGGCCAAATCTCTAATAGACTAGAAACAGGAAATGTGTAATGAGGTTATTACCTCTCTGGTTCTCTTTTTGCCTGAAGTAATATTAGAAATGTGAAATACCTTTTGGTAGGATTATTAAAGCTCATCACCGGAGCATCCATATATTTAGCAGTTTTAAGTTATATACTTCTAACTAACTTTTTATCTTTGCAGCGCTAAAAAAATTAAGATGATTTCAGTTGATGCTTTAACGGTAGAATTTGGTGCTACCACACTGTTTAAGAATATATCCTTCGTAATAAACGAGAAAGACCGCATTGCCCTTATGGGAAAGAACGGTGCAGGAAAATCTACATTATTAAAAATACTATCTGGTACACGTGAGGCCAATAAGGGTACTGTATCTGTGCCAAGCGATAAAGTGGTAGCCTATCTTCCACAGCATTTAATGACAGAAGATAACAGAACAGTATTTGAAGAAGCCTCACAGGCTTTTGCTGAAATACTGGCGATGGAAAAAGAAATTGCTGAGATTAATAAAGCGCTTGAAACTCGTACAGACTATGAGTCCGATGCCTATTATGAACTGATTGAAAAAGTATCTGCCTTAAGTGAGAAATTCTATTCTATTGAAGAAATAAATTTTGACGCAGAGGTAGAAAAGATATTATTGGGTTTAGGTTTTATGCGTGAAGATTTTACACAGCCAACCAGCCAATTTAGCGGAGGGTGGCGTATGCGTATTGAACTTGCTAAAATACTGCTTCAGAAACCTGATTTAATACTATTGGATGAGCCAACAAACCATTTGGATATTGAATCGATTCAATGGCTTGAAGAGTTTCTTATAAACTGTGGTAAGGCCGTTATAGTTATTTCTCATGACAGGGCTTTTGTTGATAACATTACAACACGAACTATAGAAGTAACCATGGGGCGTATTTACGATTATAAAGTTAATTACTCAAAATATTTATTACTTCGACAAGAGCGGCGGGAGCATCAGTTAAAAGCCTTTGAAGAGCAACAAAAAATGATAGCTGATAACGAAGAGTTCATTGAACGATTTAAAGGTACATATTCTAAAACCACCTCGGTTCAGAGCCGTGTTAAAATGTTAGAGAAGCTCGTAAGAGTAGAAGTAGATGAAGAAGACCGCTCAGCATTACGTTTGAAATTTCCACCAGCACCACGCTCTGGAAATTATCCACTTATTGTTAGCGAAGTAACTAAGAAATATGGTGATTATACGGTATTCGCAGATGTCTCTTTAACTCTTGAAAGAGGGGAGAAGGTTGCTTTTGTAGGCAAGAATGGCGAAGGAAAATCGACTCTTGTTAAGGCTATTATGAACCAGGTTGATTATGAAGGGGAATTGCAATTAGGGCACAATACCATGATAGGTTATTTTGCGCAGAACCAAGCATCGTTATTAGATGAAGAATTAACCGTTTTTCAGACTATTGATGATATTGCGGTAGGAGATATTCGTACAAAAATTAAAGATATTCTTGGTGGATTCATGTTTAGTGGCGATGATACAACAAAAAAAGTTAAGGTGCTTTCAGGAGGAGAAAAAACACGTCTTGCGATGATAAAGTTATTACTTGAGCCTGTTAATTTGCTTATTCTGGATGAACCAACAAATCACCTCGACATGAAAACAAAAGATGTACTTAAAGAAGCACTAAAGTCTTTTGATGGGACATTAATACTTGTGTCGCACGATCGTGATTTTCTTGATGGATTAGTCGAAAAAGTATATGAATTTGGCAATAAACGGGTGAAAGCACATCTAGGCGATATTCAAAGCTTTTTGGAGATGAGGAAAATGGCTCACTTAAATGAGTTGGAACGTAAGAATTAAAGCTAATCTCATCTGGCAGGTTAATAAGATTTCTTAAAACTTGCCAGATAAGGTACAATTTATATCCTGAATTGCTTTATTAGCTCTTCCAGTTTCTCTGACTGAGTGGTTAGCTCATCGGCATTTGAAGCCAGTTGTTGTGAAGAACTGGCATAAGTTTGAGTCATAGAGTTAAGCGCCTGAATAGATGAGTTAATACTCTCTGTATTTTGACGTTGTTCTTGCGATGCAACTGCTATCCCCTGAATTAAATGAACTGTTTTCTTTATTTCCGGTATAATGGTATCAAACTGTAAACCGGCTTCGGATGAAATAGTGACACCATTTTGTGATAGATCCACAATCTGTGAAGCAGCAAGATTAGTCCGTTCAGCAAGCTTTTTTACCTCACCTGCAATCACGGAAAAGCCTTTACCAGCTTCTCCTGCGCGAGCTGCTTCAACAGTTGCATTAAGCGATAAAATATTGGTTTGCATTGCTATATCACTGATAACATCAATTTTAGAAACAATACTCTTCATAGAAGAGATCGTTCTTTGAGTTGATTTATTTCCATTATCAATAGCCATTTCACTCTTTAAAATAATCTCTTTAGCTTCATAAGTATTTGTTGAGGTTTCTGAAATACTTCCTGATATCTCTTCAATGGCAGTTGCAGTTTGCTCAATAATTGCAGCTTGTTGTTGTGACTCTTTGGCAACATGTGCGGCAGTTTCTTTCAGTTGGTGGCTGGTGTGTGTTATACCTGCGCTATTTTTCTTAATCTCCTGAACCATAGATTTAATTGAATCTTTCATTCGGTTCATATTATCAGAAAGCTGCCCCAACTCATCATTCCGTTTAATATCAAGTGATTCAGTTAAATCACCAGCATTGATAGTTTCGGAAAAACATTGCATACGGTCTATAATTGCAACCACCTTATTGGTTATGAAAAAAACAAATACTCCAATAAGTATTAAGCCTATTATACCACCAATAATAAGCATTATAATGGCCATGCGTGCTTCTTTATAAATATCGTTTACCGGTGTGGAAACAACGAGGGACCATGGTGTACTCGTATTACCAATTACAATAGGAGTTATAAAGAAATAAACTTCATCGCCAAACCGGTTTTTATCTTTTATAGAAAAGTTTTCACCCTTATGCATACGGTTTAACAAATCGTGTTTTTTAACTAAAGCCGGATTTATATCGTTCATATGAGTGGTGATCTTACTCGGATCAGGGTGGTAGGCATAAGTCCCTTCGTAGCCAATGAGGTATGACTGACTACTGTTAAAAGGCTTAATGTCAGCTACCAGTTGCTGTATATTATCCATGCTTAAATCAACACCTGTTGATCCGATAAAAACGCCATCCTTTATGCAAGGAACCGCTATGGTAGTTGCCAAAGTGTTGTTTTTGCCATCACCGGTTAATGAAAACCAGTAGGGATCATTAAATACTTCTTTTTTTTCTTTTCGGGTTTGTTCGTAATAACTATTGGGATCAACACTATCCATATCCTTATAGGTATAGAACGATTTGGCTATACCATCCTCCATATACGTTACAAGGCCTTTCCTTCCATGCTTTTTTGTATAACCTTTTTGGTGCGTGTGTAACTCGAAATTTGACCAATAGCATAATACATTTTTAGTTTCAAACAATAGGCGCTCTAATGAAGTGGCATAATAGTCCCATTTAAGTTCAGGATCAAGTTTATCGTAGTTAAGGTATGAGTAGGCAAGGGCACGTATTTTACCTAGTTCCAAGTTTAATTCAGATTCTACCTGGGTGGCACGTTGTGTAACAAATGATTCAACTAAACGTTTAGCATCAGAGTATGCATTAGCTCTGTATTTACTAATAAAATAGGAGAAGTTACCGGCATAGACCAGTGTTACAACAGTAAGAATAGACAGCACCATTCTGCCACGGAATTGCAATTTTTTCATAAGATCAGGTTTTCTCAAATATCCTGCAAAAATAGAATGAATAAGGTAGGCTAATAATGAAAATTATCATTTTTAAGATTGAAAATGAACTAATGATAAAAGGTGTAAGGTAATTAAGGATAGCATTAATGTGAATTCGATGTGAGATTTTGTGCTCAGAACTATTACTGATAGTAGTTTTTAAGTATATGTTGAAGAAATATTAGTGGGGTAATTTGGCTCAATAATGCAAAAGAAAATTGTTATTTGTAAGTGGAATAACAGAGCTTAAAATGAAGAACTGATTTACAGGGGTAAATTTTATTGCAATGCTACGCTAATTTTCTTTTGTTGCTATTAGCTATATGTTATGACAATCAATTATTTACCTCAGTCTGGATTATCTTAAGGCTTAAAATTATTTATACTAGTTTACTATTATGAAGAATGTTGATCACAAAACCGATATAATGTTGATTTTCTGTGGCTTTAATTTACATTAAAGGTTATTCTATCATTATTTATCAAATTTGAAGTATTTCATCATTAATAAATGGTTCCAGTCCTCTAAAAGTATTGTTAATTTTATTAGCAGCTTCAGTTGCTCTTATTGCTAAGGCAGTATATTAGCTAATTTTCCATTTACGAATTGAGGTGATTGCCGATTAATTATTGTTGCTTGCTATTCCTCCTAATTGGAGACAATAAGGCCATTAATATATAACAGGAAATAGGATGTCCCTTATAACACTTAATACAGTTAGCATAGCTTTACTTTTTATACGCATTTTTTTATCGTTTTTTACGGAACAAAAATAGCTTGAGAAAGATGTAGTGGATTATACGTTTTACAGGTTGTTGTATCCTATTTTCATTACACCTCAAAACCTGAAAGGTTTTGAGGTGTAATGTTTATTCTAATGTCCAAAAACATTTTTTAGTTTTAGTCCTGCATAAGCTGTACGCGGGTTATTTGGTCCGTATATATAAGCCGGATCACGATCAATTCCCGAATCAAAATCATCTTGATATGAATTGAAAATATTTTTTACTCCTGCGAAAGCTGTTAGAGGTAAACCGCCAAGCCTAAAATCATATTCAGTTTTTAAACCTAAATCAAAGAATGTAGGAGTAGTACGTATCGTACCTTCCACACCTTCTTCTGTAATAATGACATCCTCAGGCTTAAAATTGTTGCCATAGTAGGCTATCTTCATCTTACCGGTGTAGGTACCAGTAGCAATTACACAAAAGCGTGAGGTAATGTCATAATCAACAGAGAAGAAACCATAATCATTGGGCGTACGTAAGAAGTCTGATTCACCAAGTTCTTGCGCGTCACTATACTCACTTGTTTGTATTGTATAACCGGCTTTAAAATATAATTTTTTAAAGGGCGAAGCAGTAGCTTCAAAGTTAACACCTTTAACAGATGCTCCATTATCAGCATTTGATCTAAAATAGATGGTTACACCAGTTGCTTCATCAAATTCTGGAGTTTGAGCAAAAGCATCCTCTAACTTTGTATAAAAACCTTCGGCCAGTAAACCAATGTTCCATGTGCCAATCTTACGGTTAAAATCAAATGAAGTCATATAGCTGTGGCTGGTTTCTTGTTCCAGGTTAGGATCGTTGGCATGCAATACTTTACGTGAACCAGATGTTTCAATATGTAAATCTTCATCAAATATTTGGGGAGCACGATAACCTTGTGAGTAGCTAACGCGCCATTGGAGGGCAGGTATAAGATTCCAAAGCAAACTTACCCTTGGACTAAATACATTACCTCTGTTGTTTCCTCCTTTATGGTCCAGATCAGTAATTTCATAATGATCGAAGCGTGCTCCAAGCGAAGCTTTTACTGGCCCAAACTGGCGATCGTACTGAGCAAAGGCGCCATAAACACTCTTATTCTGATCGGTAATAGTAGTATTAGGCACATGTGTAACAACAATTTCGCCCTTATCTGCGTTATAGCTATATTCCGGAAACCCCAGCTTCTGATCGTTCATATCGTCATGAACCAATTCAATACCTGCAACAACACTATTCTTACCAAAATCAGACTTAAATTGAGTACCAATATTGTAAGTTAAACCATTAGTCTGCCCGTAGTCTTTCAGGCTTTGTTCGGCGCCATAATATGATGCACGGTCAATATTTTGCATCGAACCATATACCGATAACATACTCCCTGTACCTATAAAATGCTCATACGTCATGGCAGCCGTTGTTATTTTATGTTCTACGGCTTCTGATATGTCTGCTTCATGGTGTGGGGATTCAAACATATTACCACCTCTGCGTTCTTCATTAACACGGATAAAATCCAGGGTAATTTTGTTACGGTAGTCAATACGGTGAAATAGACGACCACCAAGAGTTAGGTTTTCTAACTGAGAAGTTTCAGAAAAACCATCATCATTAGCATCATAAGGGTCTTTATTGCGATAAAAACCAAATAGAGCAACCCCCGTTTTCTTATTATCACTTACAATGGTTGTATTTAAATTAACTGAGTAGTCAGCCTGAACATTTCTGTTATTACCAACACCTACCGAATTGTATTGTGTTGATATATCATATGAGTTAGACATAGGATCTTTGGTAATAAGGTTAATGGTACCTGCAACAGCATTGCTACCATATAAAGCAGATCCACCACCGCGTACAACCTCAATACGCTCAATCATACTCGATGGAATTAACTCTAAACCATATACTCCTGCCAAATTGCTGAATACAGGACGACTATTAATTAAAACCTGTGAATGTGCACCGTCCAAACCATTCATTCGAACCTGTGTAAAACCACAATTTTGACAATTATTTTCCAAACGAAGGCCGGGAATATAATTTAATCCTTCGCTAATTGAAATAGCCTGAGTATTCTCCAGTAATTTAGGTGTTAAGGTATTTACAATCGTAGAGGCTTCTTTTCGCTTTTTTTCGTTCCTGTCGGCAGTTACTACAACCTGTTCAAGCCCTAATACATCGCTTTCTAAGTCAAATGTAACACTTACAGGTATACCCATTTTAAAGCTAATGGTTTTCTCGACCGGCTTATAACCCATAGCCTGGGCACGTACTATGTATTCTCCTTCAGGAATATGACCAAATTTAAATTCACCTTTTAAATCAGATGCAGAGCCTAAGGTGGTATTATTAATTGTAATTGTAGCAAATGGCAATGGCTGGCCTTCTGCTGTAATAACCCCTTTTAAATTGCAGACAGGTTCAGGAGGAGGCGTTTGTGCAAAAGCATTAAACTGCGCAAAAAATGCAACAGATAATAGGAATAGAATTTTAGCTATACCGTTTTTCATTGTAATTAATGTTTTAATCTATTAAGATTGTGTGAGTTAAAATTAGATTGATGTGCACGTAAATACACAACTAACATCTTATGATAGCTGTATAAAAAAGAGTATGGAATGTATTAAACTACAGGAGGAGCACGTCCTGCATTTGTTTTAATGGCTGACCTATCATATGCAATGCATACCTCAGAATCGAAATCACAAACTATAATTGGGAATTGCTCAACTAATAGTTTAGGTATTTCCTCAAATAATATTGTTTGTAATTGTTGGTAGAAAACAAAATCTGCTGCCTTATGCGAATGTCCGTCACAATTGGGATGTGCGTGCGCATATGTCTTACCATCAATATTATGGGTATGATAAAACAAAGCATTGTTTGCAATCTGAACTGCAAATAACATAATCAATAACAGAACTAATCTATTAAAGATTTTTTGGTATTTTATATACTTGTTTATCACGTTGCAAAAATGAAAAAAATCTTTAATTATACAAACCCCCATTTATGGGGATTTTTGTCAGTTTGGGGAATTGATTAAAGCAGGATGCAATACTTAGGTATTAATGCCATGATTGTTTTTTGTACAAACAATGTAAATTGATACGGTTTTGTACTTAAGGTATTATTTGGTGCAGCACAATGGATTGCTATTATAATGTAATTATAAACAAACTGAGAGTCAGGGTGTAGTTAGGTTACCTTTTCAAGGGTGTTAATTGTTATACTTGCTAATTACCCAATGTGCTGTATTGGACTAAATTAACTTGTATCTTGGGCATGATAATAATAATAACCAGAGGTACTGTCTTAAAGAACAAGAATAACTTCAAATATTTGCATAGTTTTATACATCGAAAAGAAAGCTTCTTTTAATTTGTAGTAGAGAAGTTTATCTAGCATACTATTTCTTAAATCCGAGATAATTTTTGTTCCTACAGAACAATCAAAAAGCAGAGGTCTCTTCTTTTGTTTCTTTGGTATTCTATAAATTACATTAAAAGCCTCATTTTATTTCAATCTGTGTTTTAAATTTAAATTGACCTGAGTATGTCGTATGTAAAATGATTATTTTCTGTTTCTTTTGTGTTGAGAAAATACATTGTAGCTATGTTATGATTTCTACTTTGAACAGAATAAGGAATAATCTTCTATCTCCAATACGACATACCGTAGTCAAATAATACTATTCGATAAAATCTTAGGTTATTACTCCCAACCTCCTCCTAATGCCTGGTATAGTTTAATGTAAGCTTCCAGTAAATCCTGTTTATTTCCTGTTAAGGACATTTGTGCATCAAACGCTTGACGTTGGCTCTCTAGAAACTCGATATAGCTGGCAATACCTTTATCGTATCGCTCTTCAGATAATTTAGAAGCTTCCAATGCAGCTTCAACATGTTCTTGAATGGCTTCTTCTTCCTTTTTTAGGGTTTCAATTGAAATAAGTGCGTCTTCAACTTCCCTTAATGCATTGAGAACAACATTTTCATATTTTAGTATGGCTGCTTCTGTCCGAGCCTTTTCTGCCTTAATACGGTTCGTGTTTTTCCCCCAGTTAAAGATTGGGCCAAGGATACTACCGCCAATACTCCATGCCGGATCACCAGATACAATATTACTTAAATCGGTACTGGCTAAACCAAACATACCAGTTAAGCTTATTGAGGGTAAGCGAGCTGCTTTAGCTGCTCCAATCATTGCGTTTTGGGCAATAAGCTCTTGTTCTGCCATCATAATGTCGGGACGTCTATTAAGAATATCAGAGGGTAATCCGGCAGGTATTTCTGGTATATCAGTAAGCTCGTTCAGTATGTTATCAAATTCTAAAAACTGCGGATTCTCACCAATTAGAACATTAAGTAAATTTTGTGCTTGTACTGCATTACGCCTGTAAACAGGTATTGCTGTTGCAGCTATAGCTTTTTGTATGCGCGAATGGTTAACATCAATTGCTGGTATTATCCCAGCATCAAAGCGTTGTTGGAGAATCAGGTAAGAACTGTCGCGAATAGCATAAGTTGACTTAGCAATGTCTTCTTTAGCATTAAACTCCATGACCTGAAAATAGGTGCTGGCAACTGTGGATATTAAAGATAAGCGCAGAGCATTCAGTCCATATTCAGAAGCTAAATACTGGGCTTTAGCAACTTCATTCATTCGGCGCAACTTACCCCAGAAATCAATTTCCCAACTGGCTTGTCCAACTATGCTGAAATTGTTGGTAGTTTCAGGCATTTTAAAACCTCGAAAGTTACCTTTTCCAGCTACTCCGGAATAATTGAATTGTGGCCATAGCTCGGTTTTCTGTATAGCTAGCTGAATACGGGTTGCTTCAATATTTTGTGCTGTTGCCAATAAGTTCTTATTGTTTTCAAGAGCCTTTTTTATTAACGTATCAAGCACGGGATCATCAAAAAGGTTCCACCATTTTAAGGCATCATTATAGCTTGTATCGCCATATGCATACAGAAATGAATCCATCATTTCAAGCTCTGGCCTTGAATAGTTCTTACCCATTTTGCAACTATTAAGTGCAACTATTGTTAAGGCAAGAAAAAGTATATGTTTAGTCATCTTCATTTTTCTTCTTTCTTTTGATTTGCTAAGTCTCTTTTTTCTTCGTACTTAGCAATCTTTCCAATAAATACGAATAACATAGGGTACATTATAATACCAATAACAGTAGCTATAGTCATACCACCTAATAGGGCCATACCCATAACTTTACGAGCTTCGGCACCGGCTCCTGAGGCTAGTACTAATGGCAATACACCAAGTATAAACGAAAAGGCTGTCATTAATATAGGGCGAAAGCGTAAGCGGGCTGATTCAATTGCAGCATCAAATAGGCTCATGCCTTCATCAAATTTTATTTTGGCAAATTCAATAATCAGAATAGCATTTTTTGCGGCCATAGCAATCAGCATTACCAATGAAATTTGCATGAACACATTGTTCTCAAAGCTTGGGCTAAAAAAGCGTGCTATTAATACAAAAAGCATGGCACCAAGTACTGCAAATGGCGTACCTAGTAGTATACTAAATGGGAGAGACCAGCTTTCATATTGTGCCGCTAAAATGAGAAATACAAAAATTAAAGCAAATACAAATACGATTGAACCTGAACCACTTGCTTTCTTTTCCTGATATGACATATTGGCCCACTCATAGCCCATTCCTGGAGGAAGCACTTCTTTAGCTACTGCTTCAAGTGCATCTAGCGCCTGTTTTGAAGAATAACCCGGCGCTGGTGCTCCGGATAGCTCAACAGAACGATAAAGGTTAAAACGATTGGTAAAGTCCGCACCATAGCTTTTTTCAACAGTAACTAAAGAGGAAAGAGGAAGGCTAACGCCATCTTTATTTTTTACAAAGAACAAGTTAAGCTGATCGCCGTTTTGTCTAAATTCTGGTGCTGCTTGTAGGTATGATTTATAAAGTCGGCCAAAGCGGTTAAAGTCATTGATGTATGCCCCTCCAAGGAATGCACTTATGGTTGTGTATAAATCATTAAGTTGAACACCGGCTTTTAAAGCTTTGTCGCGGTTAATATTTAAATGGCGTTGTGGTACATTTGATCGATATGTTGTAAAAATATTAGCTATTTCAGGTCGTTTTTGTACTGCCTGAATAAATTTATCTGTTTGTTCAGAAAGGTATTGTGGCGAATTGCCATGCTTGTCCTGCAGCATTATAGAAAAACCGGAACCACTACCTAAACCAGGGATAGCCGGAGGACCAAACGCAAAAACTTGTGCCTCTTTTATGCCTTGATAGAACATGAAGTTAAGTTTTCTGGCTATCCAGTTAGCTTTAAGCTCTCTTTCATCCCAATTTTTCAGAGTAATAAAAATAATACTGGAATTAGCCGACATGCTACCTGATAAAAGATTAAAGCCTGACACAGATGCAACACTTTCTACTTCCTCAACATTTTTAAGCATATATTCAACCTGATTAACAACATTTTGTGTTCTCTGTAAGGAGGCTGCATCAGGTAGTTGTACATTTACAAATAAATAGCCTTGATCTTCTTCCGGGATAAATCCACCGGGAATAAACCGGCCAACAACAACTATTAACAGAACGGAAATTCCTATAAAAATTATACCACGCGTAATCTTCCGTGCCATAAGGTTAGTTACCTTCATATATCTCACAGAACCTCTGTCAAATGCTTTGTTAAATAACTTAAAGAAACGTCCTAGTAAACCACCCGGAAGTTTTGGTTTACGGAGTAAAATTGAGGCTAATGCTGGTGATAGGGTTAATGCATTTACAGACGAAAAACAAACAGAAACAGCAACAGTTATGGCAAATTGCTGGTATAAGCGTCCGGTAATTCCACCCATTGATGCTACCGGAATAAAAACCGCAATAAGAACGAGGGTTGTTGCAATAACAGGAGCAGTCACCTCTTTCATTGCAGCAATTGTTGCTTGTTGCTTATTCATACCTTTTTCAATGTTTACTTGTACGGCTTCAACCACAACAATAGCATCATCAACAACAATACCAATGGCTAAAACCAGTCCAAGCAAGGATAGCGTATTAATCGTAAATCCAAGCATCGGGAATACGGCAAAAGCACCAATTAAGGAAACTGGTATTGCTATGGTTGGTATAAGCGTAGCTCTCCAATCCTGTATAAAAAGGAAAACAACCAGTATGACGAGGATAAGTGCAACAATTAGAGTAATAGCTACCTCTTTAAGCCCTGCTGTAATTGGCGCTGTTGCATCAAGTGCAATATCATAAGTCACTCCTTCTGGAAATGAAAGACTCAGATCGTTCATCGTCTTTAGAATTTCTTCACCCATGGTAACAGCATTTGTTCCTGGTGACTGATAAATAGCAATAAGAGCACAAGGTTTTCCTTCAAATTTTGCATTTGAGTTATAACTTTCTGTACCTAATTCTATTGTAGCAACATCTTTGAGCTTTATCTGGCTACCATCTTTATTGGTTCGTATAGCTACTTCTCCAAATTGTTGTTCTGTAACCAAGCGATCAGGTAAGGTAACGGTGAAAGTGTTTTCAGTACCTGCCGGAGCTGGTTCTGCACCAAACTTACCGCCCGGAACAATCGTATTTTGTTCTCTTATAGCAGCTGTAATTTCAGGTACGGTAAGATTAAGTTGCGATAAACGATCAGGTTTTATCCAAATACGCATTGAGTAGTCGCTGGCACCCATAACTTGAACCCGTCCAACACCATCAACACGAGCCAGGATATCCTGAATATTGATAATGGAATAGTTTCCAAGAAATTGTTGATCGTAACGCCCATCGCTGGACACTGCCAACGCCATTACAATACTACTCATACTCTTACGAGTTGTAACCCCCAACCGTTTTACTTCTTCGGGTAATTTTGCAGTAGCAGCTGATGCCCTGTTTTGCGCAAAAACAGTATTCATATCAGGATCAGTACCTACCTCAAAAGAAATATTAATCACCATACTACCATCGTTGGCATTGGTCGATTTCATATAAATCATGTTTTCAACACCATTTAGCTGTTGCTCAAGTGGTGTTGCTACAGATTGTTCTACATTTAATGCATTTGCACCAGTGTAGTTAGCTCTTACCTGAACCATTGGCGGTGTAATGTCTGGGAATTGCTCCATGGGTAATTGCAGGGCAGAAAGACCTCCAACAATTAAAATAACAATGGCAATAACCATGGCCACAATAGGCCTTTTAACAAAGAAACTTCCCATAATTATTGCTTATTATTACGTACGGATTTAAACTCTTTTTTTTCAGGAATAACCTTCATGCCGCTGCGCACACGATTCATACCTTCCAATACAATTTGTTCATTGGCTTTTAGCCCCGATTCAACGATAACCATATCTTGTAATGTTTCGCCAATTTTTATGGTACGGAATTCAACTTCTCCCTTTGTATTTACAACGAAAACATTAAACTGCCCCTGTACCTCCTGCAGGCATTTGAGGGGAATTAAAATAGCATTATTTGCATCGTTAACACTTATGCGTAAGCGAGCAAATTGCCCCGGACGTACTAATTCATTTGGATTCGGAAATGAAGCCTGTACCATTAACGTACCGGTTGTTGGGTCGATACTTCGCCCAATGAAGTCTATTTTACCAAGCTCTGAATGTTGGCTTCCATTGGCAAAGTATAATTCTACTTCTGCCAATTTTTCTTCATTAGGGTTAGCAATGGTTTTTTTAGCTTTCTCAAATTTTGCTAGGTTAAGGTACTGCAACTCGGTAAGGTGAAATTGTACAAGAATAGTATCTAACCTAGAGATCGTGTTTAACACAACCGGATTGGGCTCCCGGCCTACATAGTCACCTACTTTAGCTTCGGATCTTCCTATAATTCCCGAAATAGGTGCATATATATTTGTATAACTTTTCTGTATTTTAGCATATTCAAGTGATGCTTCAGAGGCTTTTAAGGCAGCTTGTGCAGCTCCATAGTTAGCTAAAGAAGCATCATAATCGCTTTGGCTGACAGCATTGTTTTCTGCCAGTGGTTTATAACGTTTGTAATCGCTTTCTGCTTTTATTAAATTGGTTTTTGCCTGCGCAACGATGCTCAATGCCTCCGCTACTTTTGCATTTAACGGGGCAGGATCAATAGAATACAGTAGTTGACCTTTATTAACTCTTCCTCCTTCTTCAAAATGTATTCCTTCTAGGTAACCGTCAACTCTTGCCCTTATGGAAATATCAAAAAGTCCAAAGGTTTGACCAACAAAATCCTTATATACAGAGACAACTTCAGGTTTTGTTGTGTAAACAGGAATTTGTGGAGGTCCTATTTCAGGCTTTTTTGTTTGGCAGCTAACGAGTATGACTGCAACTAATAATAATGTTAAAATGTTTCTCATAATAGAATGCATTGGCATATTTTGATTACTTAAATTTGAGATTGATCAGTAAATGTAGTTAAACAGTGCTAAAGTTACTCGTAATACACGAATAGATTATTGATTTTTGTATAAAAACATTCAATTTTTATGAATGTTTGAATATTTTTGTAATTTATTATTAAAAAGGTTGAACCATGTCAACTGTTAAGAAGATTAATAATCCGTTTCAAGAACATAAAGGGGAGCGTTATAATTGCTTTGGTTGTTCACCATCAAATCATAGTGGGTTGCAACTTGAGTTTTTTGGTGATGGTACTACTGTATTTTGTTATTGGAATCCACAAAGGGCTTATGAAGGTTATATTAATATAGTACATGGAGGTATACAAGCTACCTTGTTAGATGAAGTTGCAAGTTGGTATATTTATTCGATGCTTGATACTGCCGGTGTAACACAACGTCTTAATGTAGAATATCACAAACCTTTGTTTGTATCCAGAGGAGAAGTTAAGGTGAGTGCTGAATTAAAGAAGAAAACAAATAAAATCGCTATTATAAAAGCCTGTATTTTTAATGGAGATGGTGTCATTTTATGTTCTGCAGATGTTGAATATTATCTTTTTCCACCGCATGTAGCACGTGCAAAATACATGTATCCGGGCAAAAAGGAATTTTGGAAATAAAAAAAGCCCCGTTCAATTCGGAAAGAGTGTAGGAACGGGGCAAGGGGAAAACAACCTGTCAGGAAAGATGATACGAAAATATGTAAAATATTCATTTCTAGAGATATTAACTCAAATATTGTGATGAATCACCGATTATGGAGGATTAAGGTGCAATATTGTTATGTAAATGACATAGTTGGAATTTATAAAAAAAAAGAGTTTTATATATCTGAATTTAAACTTTCTCTTCCTTGTTATTTGAAATGTGAGTTGCTGGGTTTAAGTGATTAATGTTTTGTCTTTTGATTAAACAAGTAAGATCAATGCACAATATATTTTGCTTTGAATAGCAGTAATTAACTACTGTGTTATATTTCACAAATAGTAATCAGTTTGCTTTTGTAATTGCACTGTATTAAAAATAAATGCAAACGCTTGCATTATTATTTCAAATATAACATCTTTGTCATGATTTTTGATTTGAAATATCGTTTAACCTAAATTTGATCAAATGAATAAAAATCTGATTAATGACCCTATAATAGAAGGTAGGGTGAAATTGATTGGCAGGCGATTGCTATTGATAGCACTTCTTGCATGTAGTGTGCAATTGTTTGCACAAGGACAAAAGAGAATTACCGGAGAAGTTTCCGCTGAGAATGGTGAGACTCTACCGGGGGTTAATGTTTCTGTAAAAGGAACAACAAATGGTACAATTACCAATATGGATGGTAAGTTTACCCTGACTGTTCAGGATGAAGATGTTCTTTATGTTAGTTTTATTGGTTACAAGGCGCAAGAGATGCCTGTTGCAGGTAAAGTAAATTTTAGCTTTACATTAAAGGAAGATATAACAGACCTTGACGAAGTTGTAGTAACAGCGCTGGGCATCAAGAGAGAAAAGAAAGCATTAGGTTATTCGGTTACTGAAGTTAAATCAGACGAAATTTCCAAAAATGGAGAAATGAACCCAATTGCCAGTCTTGCCGGTAAAGTAGCCGGAGTTGATATTACACAAACATCAGCTGGTCCGTCTGGTTCTAAGCGAGTAGTTATTCGTGGTATTAGTGAGTTGGAAGGGGCGAATCAGCCTTTATATGTTATCGATGGTGTTCCTGTTGATAATTCGTCGATAGGACAGGCAACAGAGATGGGAGGTTTTGACCTTGGTGATGGTACCTCTGATTTAAACCCCGAAGATATTGCATCTATTTCTGTGTTGAAAGGTGCTTCTGCTTCTGCTCTTTATGGTAGTCGTGCGATGAATGGTGTTATATTAATAACAACAAAATCAGGACAAAAGGGACAGGCTGGTTTAGGAATTGATGTAAATTCATCTGTTACATTCGACCAGGTATCAACCAGATTAGATGAATATCAAACAACATATGGGCAAGGTAATAATGGCTTATTACCAAGAGAAGGTCAGCCTGCAAATAATATAACTTCAGCATGGGGGCCACGATTAGATCCATCAATTATGGTGGTGCAACAAGATGGAAATGAATATCCTTATGCCAAAGTTGATGAAAATGTTCAGGGTTTTTTCAGGTTAGGTAAAACATTTAATAATAGTGTAGCATTATCTTCAGGTAATGAAAAGGGAAGTATGCGCTTTTCTTACACTAATGTTCATAACGAAGACATTATTCCAAACAGCGGTTTAAATCGCAATACTTTTAATTTAAGAGGATTGACTGAATTGAATAAATTCATGGAGTTAGATGCGAAAGCAACTTATATTACTGAGAAAGTAAAAAATCGTCCGGCAATGACGGATGAAGTGACTAATATTGGAAATGGATTGATGGGTATTGTGCCTAACTTTGATCAGGCGTGGTTACAAACTTATACTGATGAGGATGGTAACTACATTGATTATACCGGAAATGATTATAGAGCTAATCCATATTGGACGTTAAACGAAACGTTTAATGAAAGCAATAAGCATCGTTTTATTGGGTTTGCAGCATTAAACATTACATTGGCAAGTCACCTTAAGCTTCGTTTAAAATCAGGTATTGATCGCTTTGATACAAAATTTATTAATTTTTATAATAAGAATACTCCAACTAAAGCAGGTGGTGTTTATAATGAGATCAATACAACTGCTGAAGAAACAAACTATGAGGCTTTATTAAGCTATAACAAACAGTTTGGTAATTGGAATTTGTCTGCTAACCTTGGTGGAAATATCATGAGGAATAAGATTAAAATGAATAATGTTGCCGGATCAGAGATTGTTGAGCCCGGAGTAGCCAGTATTATTAATTTTACAAATGTTGAAGTGTTGCCTACAGAGCGCCGGAAAGAAATACAAAGTGTTTATGCTTTTGCGCAAGTAGGGTATAAAAACTTTGCATTCGTTGATGTAACAGGACGTAATGACTGGTCGTCAACATTGCCAGAGGATCAGAATTCATATTTTTATCCATCTGTTTCAGGTAGTTTTATTTTTACCGATGCTGCAGATCTGAACTTGCCTTGGTTTACTTATGGTAAAGTAAGAGCTTCGTGGGCACAGGTTGGTAGTGATACAGATCCGTACCGCTTGGCCTTAACTTATGGTTTAACAGGTAAATCATATAATGGAGTGGCCACTGGAGCAATTTTAGAAGATTTCGTGCCAAATGCTAATCTATTGTCGCAAACAACCACATCGTGGGAGGTAGGAACAGATTTAAGATTCTTTAATAATGCCGTTGGTTTTGATTTTACTTATTATGAACAAACGACAGATGATCAGATTCTTAATGTAGAAATTCCTCTCGTATCTGGTTATAATAATGCGGTTCTGAATTCAGGTTCACTTAAGAACAATGGTATCGAACTTCAATTAAACCTAAAGCCGTTCAGAGGAGATTTTGAATGGGATGTAGTATTGAATTATACTAAGGTTTGGAATACAGTAAAGAGCTTACACGAGAAAGTTGATGCTTATACAATTGCCAATGCAAGATGGTCAGGAGTTTCTGTTGTTGCAATGGAAGGAGAAGAGTTTGGACAGATAATGGGGAGAGCATATAAGCGTGATCAAGAAGGTAATATCGTTCATGATGCAACTTCAGGAATGCCATTATCTTCAGATACACCAGAAGTAATTGGAAGTATATTGCCGGACTGGACAGGTGGAGTGATTAATACTTTTTCGTACAAAAATCTTACATTAAAAACTTCATTGGATATTAGAATAGGAGGCGATATATATTCTATAACTAACCGAGGAATGGTAGATGGTGGTACGCATGGTATTACAATGGCAGGTCGCGATGGTTTTCTTGATTGGGCACAGCGTAATGAAGATGCCAGAAATGAATGGATTGATGCCGGAAATAGTGCCGGTGACTATGAGGCATTGCCACTGGACGGTGGTTATGTTGGTGAAGGCGTTAAATTAGTTGGTGTTGATGCTGACGGAAATGAGATTTATGAGAAAAATGATGTGATTACAAATCCTCAGAATTATTGGAGGCAGACGGCAGCAAACATTCCGGAATCAAATGTATATGATGCCAGCTATATTAAAATTCGTGATTTAAGTCTGGGGTATAATGTACCAAAGAAGTTTTTAGCCAAAACACCCATTCAATCACTTTCTGTTTCGGTAATTGGCCGTAATCTATTTACACTTTATAAGAACGTACCAAACATTGATCCTGAATCAACATACAATAATGGGAATGGGCAAGGCCTGGAGTATGGTTCCTTGCCAACCAGGCGTCATTATGGATTTAATTTAAATATTAAATTCTAGTGAACTTTTAATGTTGTAAAAAAAAAATAAAGATGAAGACATTGTATAAAAATTTATTAATTGTTTCATTGCTCTTATTGGTATTGGGAGCGTGTACCGACAATTTTGAAGATATTAATACTAATCCACAAGCATTCAATTCTATTGATCCGGGAGTTCAATTGACAAAAATACAATTAGACCTAAGTGGTAATCGTGAAGAAATATGGCGGTATGAATTGGGTATTTGTAGCCCGATGGTACAATATTTTGCAGGATCATGGTGGTGTCAGCATGGTGGACAGTATAACGTTATTGAAAAGGGGCATTGGTTTACCCTTTGGGAAGAAATGTATCCTCGTGAAATTAAGAATTTAGTTGATATTATAGAAAGGACAGAAGGTGTAGAAAAATATAATAATACACATGCGGCTGCACGTATTCTTAAAGTGTATATTTTTTCAAAATTAACTGATTTATATGGTGATATACCATATTTTGATGCAGCCAAAGGTAGTACTGATGGTATTTTTCAACCAAGATATGATAAGCAAGAGGATATTTATGCTGATTTTTTCGTTGAATTGGATGAGGCAGTTAAAGCTCTGGATGCATCTAAAGGAAGTATTAGTGGAGATATCATGTATGGTGGTGATGTTGAGAAGTGGAAGCGTTTTGGTAATTCATTAAGAATGCGTTTGGGCTTTCGACTGGAAAAGGTAAATCCGGCAGAGGCTGAAAAGCAGGTTAGGGCAGCTATTGCCGGAGGCCTTATGCAGAGTAATGATGACATGTGTAAAGTAAAGCATCTGGATTTCGACTATGTTAAAGGAGAGAATAGAGGTAATGGTCGTGCACAAGTATTTCATGCTTCAAATGATTCAGAAGGCTATCGTTTAACAAATACGCTTGTAGATCATTTAAAAGTAACGAATGATCCACGCTTGTTTATTTATGGAGGTACTTATCTGAGTGTTATTGGTCGTGAATATGGACAAGATGTGACAGAATACCTCCAATTAGGAATTACTCACGGCGCTATGTGGTGGAATGAGTGGGAAGATTATGGCGATTTGCTTGATGAAGAAGGTAATTATATTGCTTATGTGGATCATACGCATAAACATATGATGCCAAGTAAATATGTAGCAAACTTTGAAGCTCCGTTTTTTCATATGACTTATGCTGAAGTTGAGTTATTACTTGCTGAAGCTGCTGTTCGTAATTGGGGTGCAAGTGATGCACCAACACATTATTCAAATGGAATTAAAGCATCAATGGCTCATTGTGCAATGTATCCTGGAGCACCACTTATTGCTGATGATGTTGTTGAAGATTATATTGCTGCTAACCCATTGCCAGCTGCATCTCCGGATAATCTGAAAGCAATACACGATCAAATGTGGGTTAATCTGTTTATGGATGGTGTTGAGTCGTATAGTAGTTACCGTCGTTCTGGTTATCCGGAATTGGTTCCATTTGAGTCTGTTGAGTGGTATTCCAGTGGAACAGGTGGTGTAATACCCAGAAGGTTCTTTTATCCTGAATTTGAGGCGATAAATAATCCTGAAAGTTACCAGGAGGCAATTGATAGAATGGGGGGGAAAGATGATTGGTTAACAAGAGTATGGTGGGATAAGGAATAAGTTTTATATGGCTGTCTCAAAGGATGTGATTACAGGCTTTTGAGACAGCCTCATTTTTATAATACTATGCGTAATATATTCCTGTTAGTACTATTAAGCATTCTGTTTTCATGTACTAATGAAGTTATGGATAAAGCTGTTTCTGTATCTGTTGAAGTACGGGAATATGAGCCGGCCAGTGTTGTTATTAAATTACAAGGCAGTGCAGGTGTTGATTTGTCTGTTGAGATGTATAATGTCAATTCAGGTAAAATTGAGCATTCGTTTGTCATTAATGGTACTGTAAATACGCAAAAATACCTTGTAACCAATCTAAAGCCGGGTGTGACATACCGATACAAAGTACTTGAGGATAAAGTAATGGTGACCGAGGGAGAGTTTGAGCTGCCGGTCTTGCCAGAAAAGTACGCTGAATTTGCCAGCGTTGAGATTGAAGGGAAATGTGATTTAGGTGATAATTATTTGCTTCTGAATAAAATGAATCTGCCTTCCGGTGTATTTATGTTTGATGGTAATGGACAAATGGCATGGGCACGACTGTCTGATAACTTTATTAAAATGGTAAAGTTAACAGAACGAGGAACACTACTGACGTTGGAGGATAATATGGGAAACAAATTTGGTGATGGTAACCTGATATTAGAAACAACATTTACAGGAGATACATTGGTTCGTTTAGAATATGGAAAGAAGGGTTTTGACAGGATGGCACATCATGATGTTGTGTTAACTAAAAATTTAACTTATGCCTTCATAACCAATGTAAATGTTGACGATGTGGTTGTTGATGGCATTACGGAAGTAAATGCCTATGGAACTAAAGTATGGGAGTGGGATATGGCCGATCATGTTTTACCGGTAAAAAATGGTGAATCTTTCAGGCAGCCCTGGGCAAATTCAATTGAGTTGGGTGATAATGGCAAGTACTTAATTAGTGTCAGAAACCTTAGCCAGGTATGGCTCCTTAATCCGGAAAATGGCGAAGTAGAAATGAAGTTTGGATCTGAAAATCAGTTTGGATTAAATGAAGATGAGCTTTTTATTAATCAACACCATGCACAGTGGATAGGAGAGAATGGCTTATTGCTGTTTGATAATGGTAACATTGACAGTCGCCCCTATAGCAGGATAGTTAAATACCGGATGAATACTATTAACGCTTCGGCAAGCCTGGTAACTGATATACAGCTTCCTGATGAACTTTATTCGCCTTATATGGGTGGTGTTGAGACGTATGGAGAAGGTTTTATTATAACAAGCTCAATGTCAAAAAAAGTTGCTGGGTTTAGCAGGGATGGAGCTGTTTATTGGACAATGTACTTTGGAGATCGAATGTTTAGAAGCCAGCTTGTGAATAAAAATAGACACTTTAAATATCTGGTAGAGAATTAATTTTAGTTTCTTTGTATGTATAAAAGAAAAAGTAAAGATGTCTAGGCTAAATAAAAAGGGCGAAATAACCATAAATGATATTGCCAAAGAATTAAATATTTCACCTTCTACGGTTTCCAGAGCATTAAACAATAATGTTAAAATTAGCGAAGCTACAAAGGAACGCGTAAGAAAAGTTGCACAAGAGCTTGGTTATGAGTTAAACCTGGTTGCCTCAAGTTTGTCAAAGAATAAGACAAATATTATTGGTGTTATCATCCCCCATATTGGATCACAATTTTTTGCACAGGCCTTAAGTGGTATACAAGAGGTTGCACAATCAAATGGCTATAATGTTATTATCTGTCAAACTAACGAAAGTGTTCAGCAGGAGGTTGAGATGACTAAAGTAATGAATTCAGCCCGTGTTGATGGATTAGTCTCGTGTCTTACAATGGAAACTAAAGACGTAAGCCATTTCAATGTATTCTCGAGAAAAAATATACCAGTTGCCATGTTTGACAGGGTTAGTTATACTATTCCTGGACCAAAAATTGTTGTTGACAATTACGAAGCAGCTTACTTGGCGACAGAACACCTGGTTAATGTTGGATGTAAACGAATTGCACATTTAGCCGGATCCCTATCGTCTAAAGTGTTTGAAGACAGGGCGGAAGGGTTTAAATATGCCCTGAGAAAAAATAAATTACCCTTACTGTCTCAATTCCTTCTGGCAAGTGATTTAACCGAGCAGGATGCACGTGATGCTACCAAATTATGGATGAGTTTACCAGAAAAACCGGATGGAATTGTTGCTGGAAGTGCCTCGGCAGGTTTATTGATAGCCTCGGCTGTTAAGGGGCTGGGGGTAAAAATGCCTGAGGAATTGTCGTTAATTTCATTGGGTAATGAGCGCTGCAATGAAATTATGACACCTTCGTTATCTGCTATAGATATACCAGGGCTTGAAATGGGACGTTCTGCAGCAGAGCAATTAATTAATTGTATTAAGAATGGGACGACAGATAGTTCAATTATACTCAAACCTATACAGTTACTGATAAGAAATTCTTCATTCAAAATTTAAATATTACCAGTGTTTTGGAAATAGTATTTAATTTTTTAAAAGCCTAAACAAAGCGAACAATTTACATAATAGGGGGGCAGTACATAATTTTGTAATACTGGTTAATCTCAAACGGATATAGTCATAGTGCTAATACAGGCAAATTTATAGAGTTGGCTATTAATTACCTTTAATTTATGATATACTTTAATATCGATGAATGCGATTATTTAATGCAAGCGCTTGCATTAAATAAATTTTATATGCATCTTTGCTTCAAACCAAAAATATTGTAAATGAAACTATCTGTATTGAATAATTGGGTTTTGGTGGCATCGTTATTTCTGTTGATAGCATGTAATACGACAAAACCAAAGAGTTACACAACTGAATTAAACGAGAATTGGGCTATCCAGTCTTCGGATAATATTACGGTTGGTGGCAAAGAACTAAGTTCATCGGACTTTAAAGCGGAAAAATGGGTTAAGGGTAATATTCCTGCTACAGTAATGACCATTTTGCGTGAAAGTGGAGAATATCAGGACCTGTTTATGGGTGATAATATTGACAAAGTTGATAATTCACGATTTAAACAACCATGGTGGTACAGAAAGGATTTTACCATTTCAAATTATGATAAAACCTCTGTTTACCAAATGCGTTTTGAAGGCTTAAATTACAAAGCTAATATTTGGATTAATGGAAATAAAGTAGGTGATGCTACTGTTATTGAAGGACCATTTAGTCGTTGGACATTGGATGTAAGCCAATACTTAAAGGAAGGATCTAATACTGTTGCTGTTGAGATTATTCCACCTGTAAAAGGTGATTTAACAATTGGTTTTGTAGACTGGAATCCTGCAGCACCTGATGAAAATATGGGTTTATGGCGTGGTGTTGAGCTAATTCAATCAGCATCTGTATCTATCGAATCCCCATATGTGGTAACAAAACTAAATAGTGATAACCGGAAGGATGCCGAATTAACTGTAGTTACTAGTGTAACAAACCATTCTGATAAAGCTAAAAAAACAAGTCTTAATATTACAATTGAAGGTATTGGGAATATAGAGCATGTGGTTGATTTAAAAGGCAGAGAAGTTAAAGATGTTAAAATTAATGCATCGGATTATAAGCTGTTAAAAGTTAAAGATGCCAAATTGTGGTGGCCGAATAACCTTGGTGATCCGCATATGTATAATATGACAGTTAGTGCGCATGTTGATGGAAATGAGTCGCAACGTGTTGACACTCGCTTTGGTATCCGCGAAATAGAAGAATACCTTAATGCAGACGGACATAAAGGCTATAAAATAAATGGAAAGCCATTAACAATAAAAGGAGCCGGATGGGTTGATGATATGTTTTTAGCCGATAGTAAAGATAAAGTATTGGCACAGGTTGAATATGTAAAGCATATGAATCTTAACTGTATCCGTTTAGAAGGATTTTGGGGGCGCGATAAGACTATATATGATGCAGCTGATGAGCATGGATTACTAATTATGATAGGGTGGAGCTGTCATTGGGAATGGGAGCCTTATTGTGGTCGTCCGGAAACCAATTTTATCGCGATAACCGGTAAAGATGAAATTGAACGTCATGCACAATCTTATCGAGATCAGGTAATGTACCTCAGAAATCATCCAAGTGTATTTTTATGGGTATTTGGCAGTGATAAATTACCTGTACCGGAACTGGAAGCTAAATTAAACGATTACATCACCGGAGTAGATGCTTCACGTCCTATTCTGGCAGCATGTAAATATCAGGATTTCGGAACAGATCATTACAACCATAGTGAGATAAGTGGAGCTACAGGTGTAAAGATGTTAGGGCCTTACGGTTATGTTCCTCCAGTATATTGGTATATTGACACTATTGCCGGTGGTGCGTATGGATTTAATACAGAGACAGGTCCCGGCCCGCAGGTTCCGCCTTTAGAAAGTATTAAAAAGATGATACCACAGGATAAACTATGGCCAATTAACGATATTTGGGATTTTCATTGCGGTCGTCATCAATTTGGTTCTTTAGACAGGTATTTAAATTCTTTCAATAAGCGATATGGTGAAGCCGCTGATTTAGAAGAATTTGCATTTAAATCGCAGATTTCAAATTATGAAGCTATTCGTCCTATGTTTGAGGCTTTTCAGTCTAATAAACATGATGCTACAGGTGTTATCCAATGGATGCTGAATTCAGCTTGGCCTGAAATGTACTGGCAGTTATACGATTATTATTTATTACCAAATGGAGCATTTTACGGAACGAAAAAGGCCTGTCAGCCTCTTAATGCTGTATATAACTATAAGGATAATAGTATTTACTGGGTTAATGATTTTAATGAGGACTACAATAATGTAATACTTGAAGTTAAGGTGTTTGATATTAATTCAAAAGAATTATTAAATAAAAAAGTGGACTTATCTTTAAAGGCGCATAGTTCAGGTTTGGCTTATGCTCTACCTGAATTGAAGGAACTAACAGAAACCTATTTTGTTAATCTGAAATTAACGAATGAAAAAAGCGAGGTCATTGCAGATAACTTCTATTGGTTATCGACCAAAGCAGATGAGATGGATTTTTCTAAAACAACTTGGGTGTATACACCTCCTTCAGATTATGCTAATCTTCAGGCACTAAATAACCTGTCGAAGGTTCAGGTAGATGTAAGCTGGAATCAGATTACAGAAGGAACTAATCAGGTGTTTGAATGCAAACTGGAAAATAAGAGCAATAGCATTGCTTTCTTTATTGAAGCGGTAGTAGTTGATAAAAATAGTGGAGAAACAATTGTACCCGTATTCTGGGATGACAACTATGTAAGCTTAATGCCAAATGAAACAAAAACAATTAAGGCTAAAATTGCTACAAAGTTAATACCTGCTGAAATTGACTTTAGAGTAAAAGGCTGGAATAAGAAATAAATTGAAATGAAGAAAGAGACTGGCTAATCATTGGATACCTAACCACCCTAACGAGACGCCGGGTCTTCTTTCTTCAAATCAAATTAAACGATTTACTGAGAGGTAAATTTGAAGTGAAATTGCTGAGGGACTGTTATCTTATAACAGTTTTTCAGTACACTTTTGAAATTACATCAGGGATGTAAATATGTAAGATGTTAGGTATTTGGGGTAATACCAAGAGCATTAAAAAGTATTCTTATATTTTATGGAACAGACGAGAATGATTATAGGAGTTGACTTAGGAGGTACAAACATGAGAGCCGGTTTGGTTCAAGGAGATAAAATTTTAGAAGTATCCTCTTGTTTGGTACCAAAAACAGACAGAGCAGAAGATGTAACAGCTGCGCTAATAAAAACAATAAGAAAGGTATTAACAGGTGATGTAGAAGGTATTGGTGTAGGAGTGCCAAGTCTTGTAAAGGCTGCTAGTGGAATTGTATATGATGTTCAGAATATCCCTTCATGGAAAAAAATACCTTTGAAAGAGATATTGGAAAAAGAATTTAAATTACCGGTTTACATTAATAATGATGCCAATTGTTTTGCGGTGGGTGAGCGTGTATATGGTGCTGGCCAGGCTTATGAAGATTTTGTTGGCTTAATTACCGGAACCGGAGTAGGCGGAGGTGTTATTAAGAAAGGTCACCTGATGCCGGATCAAAATTGTGGAGCGGGTGAGTTTGGAATGATGCCCTATTTAGAACATGACTATGAATATTATTGTAGTGGGCAGTTTTTTGAAAATGAACACAATGTAAATGGGGGAGACCTTGCTGAACTGGCTTCGGAAGGAGATAAAAAAGCACAAGCTATTTTTGCAGAATATGGTACACACCTGGGAAGAGTTATTAAAGCTATTTTATTTTCTGTTGATCCGCAGGCTATTGTTTTAGGTGGGTCTGTTTCTAAGTCTTATGCTTTCTATAAGGAGGCCATGTGGAAAGAGATTTCTACATTCCCGTATCAGTTTGTACTTGAAAATTTCGTTATTGTACCTTCAGTCGTTAAGGAAATTGCTATTTTAGGTGCCGCAGCGCTATATATAGATGCAGCAACAGAAGCATAATAAGATAAATAATTAACATGATACAAGATATGACCGCACAGAACCAGTGTGCAGTTGGTGTTTACCTTGGTGGTAAGCACTTGCGTGTGGGGCGTGTAAGAAACAATACCGTTGAAGCATCATTAGCTCTTGAAATTGATAATCATAATTCAGAAGAAGTCATTCTAAAAGAGATTATGGATGCCATTGATCAGGTATTTACAAAAGATGTTGGTGGTATCGGAATTGGAGTACCAAGTTTGGTTGATGTATCAAAAGGCATCGTTTATAATGTGGAACACATGCCCTCATGGCGTGAGGTTTATTTAGGAGATTTATTAACTGATAGGTATAAAGTAGGTGTATATGTTAATAATGATGCGAACTGCTTTGCTATTGGAGAAAAGTATTTTGGTAAAGCAAAAAAGTTTTCCAATGTTGTTGGTGTAATGGTTGGTGTTGGTCTGGGGTGTGGTGTAATTACAAACAATAAACTATATTCTGGAACTAACTGTGGAGCAGGTGAGTTTGGTTGTATACCATACCGCGATCATAATTACGAACACTATTGTACGACTCAATATTTTGAGTTAAAATATGGTTTAAAACCTGATGTTCTTTACACCAGGGCTAAGAAGAAAGATAAAATAGCATTGGCTATTCTTGAACAATTTGGTTTGGATTTCGGTCAGGCAATAAGAACCATACTATATGCTTATGATCCGGAGTGTATAATTGTTGGTGGAACAATTAGTCGTTTCTTTCCATACTTTGAGAAATACATGTGGAAAGTAGTCCATAAGTTTCAGTATGAGAAAACAGTTGAAAAACTAAAGATTGAGGTGAGCGATCAACCTGATATTGCTGTATTGGGTGCAGCAGCATTGTATTACGATGCTCTGGCAAAACAGTAAGCAGCACTGAAAGAAACTAATATTAAGAATTATTTATAAGTTGCAGATAATAAACATTTAAGAATGTTTAAATGCCCAAAGTACAACCTTTAATTTTCAGTGAGTCATAACTATTCAAAAGTATTATAATGAAAAATCTAATTTATTTATCCCTACTCGTAATTACCATGAGCTGTAAGACTAGCGTAAAAGTTGATCGAACTTTACTTGTCAACCATCTGGGTTACCATACCAATGGCATTAAACAGGCTGTTTATCAATCGTCATCAGGTATTGTCCCAACTTTGTTTACAATTATTGATGAGCAAGGAAACGATATTTATACCGGACAATATAAGATAGGCGGTAAAGTTGATAAATGGCACACAGGTTATGCCTATCGTGCTGAATTTTCAGACCTCCAAAAAGCCGGTACCTACATCTTAAAAACAGAGGTTGATGGGCAGGTTTTTACATCAGAGAAGTTTGTTATCCGAAAGGAGCATATTGCTAATGATGTGTTACCGTTATTAACAAAAGCATTTCAATTGCAGCGTTGTAAACCGCCTTACGATGATAAAGATAAACAAATGTCATTTTTTGGTGATCGCAATGATATTGTTGATGTTAGTGGAGGGTGGTATGATGCATCCGGTGAAAAAGGAAAGTATTTAAGTCATTTAAGCTTTTCAAATTATATGACACCGCAACAATTACCTATGATGGTGTGGAATATGTTAGAAACTATTGAAGTAATTCAACAATCAGATTTATCAGCAAAAAGCAAAATAATAAACGATTTAAATATTGAGGCTGTACATGGTGCAGACTACCTTGTTCGGGTGCAGGACAAAGAAGGTTACTTTTATACTACGGTTTTTGCAGGCTGGACTAAGGATCCAGAACAACGCCAGATATGTGCATACGAAGGTCAGGATGGCAAAAGAAATGACCGTTACCAGGCAGCTTTTCGTGAAGGAGGCGGATTGGCTATTGCGGCATTAGCACGTACATCATCTAGTGGTTTAAGTGGTGAATTTACAGCAGAACAATATCTAAAATCAGCCATAAAAGGTTATGCGCATCTTAAAAACAATAATTTAAAGTATACAGATGATGGTAAAGAAAATATTATTGATGATTACTGCGCTCTATTGGCAGCTATTGAGTTATTTAAAGCGACAGGAGAAGAAAATTATTTACTTGGTGCACGGTTAAGAGCAGATAAGTTAACAAACCGAATGATGACAGACAGCAGGTGTAAAAACTGGTTACGTGCAGATGATAAGGGAGATCGTCCGTATTTTCATGGAGCAGAAGCCGGGTTACCTATCATAGCTATGGTCCATTACTTATTTATAGAAAAAGAAGAGGTACGAATTACTGCTGCTAAAGACTTTATATTAAAATCACTTAACTATGAACTCACTATTACAAATGAGGTGAATAACCCATTTGGATATGCACGTCAATATGTGAAGGCTACTAATGAAGAGCAGCCTCGTACTGCTTTTTTCTTACCACATGTAAATGAAACAAAGTATTGGTGGCAAGGTGAAAATGCACGTATCGCCTCATTAGCAACAGCGATGTATAAAGTACAACCATTACTAAGTTCGGAAATGAAAAAGACCACAAGGGTATATGCGGCTAACCAGTTAAATTGGATTTTAGGTTTAAATCCATATAATGTATGTATGTTGCATGGTGCTGGGCGAAATAATCCGGATTACAAGGAAAATGGTAAATCAATGAATTATCTGGGTGGAATATGTAATGGTATCACAGGTGGGTTTGATGATGAGAATGATATTGCCTTTCGTCCGCAGCCATATGATAATGATCCGGCACAACGTTGGCGTTGGTCAGAACAATGGCTTCAACACGGGGGATGGTTTATGCCTGCCATAGCGTACTCCTCTGTGATGCGATAACTAATACCAGTTGTATATTTGCATAGAACTTTTATTATGAGAGAAAGCAGGATAAGATCTTTAATGATTTTATCCTGCTTTTATTTATAATAGCAACAAGCTGATAAAAAGGTTTTTAAGAATAAAGTTTTACCATGGGGTAAATATAAGTATTAATGGTAAAATTTTAGAATTCAACCTTATTCACCGAAATAAGCTTAGTGGCACAAATAAGATTAAAGGGTGTAAGCTTATGAGCTTAATTTATTGTAAGTCCAATATAACATGATTTAAGAATCAATATAGAGTTTTTCATATGATTATAATTTTTCTTTCCATTGCCATATGTAACTCCTAAGTAAATTTAATACCAAAACTGTCAAGGTAAAGTTCTTATATGAAGAATTAATTTATATATTGCAATACAATGACTTTAATATAAGGTTTAATAGTGCTAGCAATTAAAAGTTATGTAAATTTCGTTAGTTGACAACTTTAATAAATATATCGCTTAATATTGGTACAGCTATCGCACGGGCTATTCATTGTAAAGTGTTAACTTTTATTACTTTTTACTGAGTGAATCAGGAAGATAAAATACTACAGTTACTTAAGAATGGAAATAAGCTCGGGTTAGAGTTATTATTTAAGCAGTTTTATAAACCATTGGTTGTTTATGCTTCTAAATTTGTCAGAACAGAGCTGGAGGCTGAAGACCTTGTTCAGGAAGTGTTTATTTGTTTTTGGGAGGGAAATAGGTTTTCTTCTATAGAAAAGCATATGCGAGCGTATCTATATAATTCTGTTAAAAACAAATGTCTTAACTACCAGAAAATGACAAACAGACTATCTGTATGTGGACTGGATGATTATAAGGAACTTATGTTTGAAAAGTTTCCTGATGATGAAACTTTTGGCGAGAAGATCGCTGCTATTAAAAAAGAAATAGAAGGGCTGCCGGAGCGAACCCGAGAGATCTTTTTGGGAGTTTACTTTCATAAACTATCTTACAATGAAGTAGCTGAAGAGCTTAATATCTCAAAAAATACGGTTAAAACAACTTTGACAAGAGCTATGAAAACGCTAAGAGGAAAACTGTCCTCTGATACTTTTACAATACTTCTACTCTTGATTTGAGAAAAAACTTTAAAATTTTGTCACCCCTTTTATTCATTTTGTTATCAAAAGAATAAAAGATAATGAGTGTGGCAAGATTACCGGATTATATAATTGAACTATTGGTAGCTTATAGCCGAAGAGAACTAACTGATAATGAATATGACGTATTATCAGGGTGGTTATTGCAGCATGAAGAGTCAATAGAGTTGGTCAATGAGTACTTACGTTTACTGAATAGTATACATTCAATTAGTATATACGACAGGCTCAAAACAGATACAGCATGGTCTGTTGTGCACAATCGAACTTCTCATAAACCTGGATGGAAAAAATTAAGAAGCTTATCGTTTTTTAAGTGTGCAGCATCAATAATCTTACCTATTATAGCTTTGGGCACAATACTTTGGTGTTTTTCAGTGGTTTATATCGATAGAAAGCAGGCCGTTAATTCAGAAGTTTTAAAGTCAGGAAGAGCTAATGCAATTTTAGAGTTAAATGGTGGGAAGAGCATTGTCTTGGGAACTGGAATAGAAAAAGATATTCACTCTTTTAAAGGAACTATTTTTACAAAAGACTCGGTCGATGTTATCCGCTACTTTGACAATAGAGTAACAGAAGTACAATTTAATAAACTATCAGTTCCCAAGGGAGGAGAATACAAGCTAGTTTTAGCTGATGGAACAAAAGTATGGCTTAATTCAGAAACAAAAGTACGCTATCCAACTCGTTTTACTGGCGACGTACGCAATATCTATTTATTAAGTGGCGAAATTTTTCTGGAAGTAGCAGAAGATAAAGAAAAACCATTTATTGTTAACGGTAATAACTATCAGGTTGAAGTTCTAGGAACAGGATTTAATATCAGGGATTATCAGGATGAGTTCAATTGTACAACCACCCTGCTGCATGGTTCGGTTAAAGTTAAAAATATTAATACCCTGGAGTGCATTGTAATACAGCCCAACCAACAGGTTAAAATTAAGAAAGAAGGCAGTATGTCAGTTTTAAATGTTAATGCACGTCAAAGTATAGGGTGGATTAATGGCGTGTTATATTACAACAATGCAAGCCTTGAACAAATTTTGAAAGATCTTTCTCGCTGGTATAGTTTTGATTATGAGTTTGAAGACGCAGGAATTGCAGAATTGAAATTTGCAGGAGGAATCAGCCGGTATAATGATATAGAGCAAGTTATAGATGTAATTACTTCAACCAATAAGTTAAATGTTACTATTGAAGGCAACTTAATAAAATTTAGTTATAGGTAAATAATAAATAAAGGCAGGAAATGCCGTCAACATTCCCTACCTCATAATAATCTCTGAAAATCTTAAATAACAAATTTATGAAAAAAAAATGGTTCTATTATTCTCATGGAAAGGAGAGTCACATTAAAATTTTACGGGTTATGAAATTGACAATCCTATTGATGCTATTTGGGTTTATGACCATTTCTGCTGTTACTTATTCGCAGGAAGGGAAATACTCAATGACATTAAAAAATGCTAAGATTGAAACAGTACTTTCTGAGTTACAGAGATGTATAAATAAAAACCTATTTTATAGTCTGAAAGACATTAATAATGAGATTACTATTAATATAGACGTTCAGAATGCCAGTTTGGAAGAAGTATTAGAGTCTTGCTTAAAAGGTACTGGCTTAGGATACATGATAAAGCACGAAACAATAGTACTTTATAAAATTGACGATAGCATTCAACAACCTCAAAAAAATGTTATAACAGGTTTAGTAACTAATAAAGAAGGGGAGTCTATGCCAGGAGTGAATGTTTACACTAAAGATGGTTCTTCCGGCACTATAACCAATAGTGACGGTAAATTTAAGTTACATATTAGTAATGATTCTAAAATGTTAGTTCTATCATTTATAGGTATGAAAACCAAAGAAGTATCTATTGGCAAAACTACATATTTTACTATTGTACTGGAAGAAGAAGTTGCGACTCTGGATGATGTAATTGTTACTGGTGTTTTTGTAAAACCCAAAGAAAGTTTTACTGGAGCCGTTACTTTTATTACAAAAGAAGAAATGGGCGAGTTTAAAACCAATAATCTTCTTACAACTATATCCAATATTGACCCTGCATTTAATATTGCAGAGAATAATGAGTTTGGCTCTGACCCAAATAAATTGCCTGAAATAACCATTCGAGGTTCATCAAGTTTACCGCTTAATATGGAAGATGTTCAGAAAAACGAAAGAGTTAATCTGAATACACCACTTTTTATTCTCGACGGTTTTGAAATTTCGCTGGAACGTATGATGGATCTTGACCAGGAAGAAATAGAGTCAGTGACCATACTTAAAGATGCCAGTTCAACAGCACTGTATGGTTCCAGAGGAGCCAACGGAGTGGTTGTACTAACATCAGTTAAGCCCAAAGATGGTAAGCTTAGGGTGAGTGTTTCGGGAGGTGCCAACCTCGAAATACCTGACCTTAGAAGCTATAACCTGTTAAATGCAAGGGAAAAACTTGAGTTGGAAAGGTTATCGGGCTTATATACAACCGATAAAGGATTATCCCGGCAAAGAGAGTTAGACATAGCTTACAATAATAAACTAAAAGCAGTTGAAGAAGGTGTAGATACCTATTGGTTGTCAAAACCTTTACAAACAGGTGTTGGAAGTAATGCTCGTCTATCAGTTAGCGGGGGGAACCAAGCATTTAGGTATAGTATATCTGGCTCCTTAAATCAGATTGTTGGGGTTATGAAAGGCTCTTACCGAAATAACTTTAACGGTAGTGCCAATATATCTTATGATATGAACAAAGTAATGTTTGTTAATGTCGTTTCAACAGGTATTAATACTTCCCAAGAGTCCGAATACGGTAGCTTTTCTACTTATACAACTCTTAACCCCTACTGGGAGCTATATGATAGATATGATAAACCGATAAAGAAATTTAATGACATACTTCTTACTCACCCCATAAATAATCCGGTATATATTGGCGAAATAGGAGGATATAATAGAAACGGGTATAATTCAATTCGCAATACAACCTCTATAAAATGGAGGCCAAATCAGAATTTTGAGTTTAACCTTAGAGCTGGTATTTCTACGCAGGTAAAAGAGTCTCATGCCTATACTCCAGCAAGTCACCCGCAATTTGCAGACATGAAAGATTACATGCCCCAGGAAGAAAAAGGAGAATACCTGTTTGGTACTGGCCGGTCAACTAACTGGGATATATCTTTAACAGGTAATTACGCCAAAGTTATTAATAAAAACAGGTTCTTTGTTGGGTTTGATTATAATATGAGAGAAAATCAAAGTGTTAATTATAACTTCGGTGTACAAGGTTTTACGCATGAAAAACTAGACTTTATCAGTATGGGAGCACAATATAAGGATAACTCCCTTAGAGGTTCCGAAGCAAAAGGAAGGTCAGTTGGTTTTACCGGAACCCTTAATTATAGTTTTGATAATATTGTATATGTTGATGGTTCGTACCGTTTGGATGGTGCTTCATCATTTGGTGCCGGTAGCCGATTTAAGCCGTTTTATTCGGTCGGACTTGGCTGGACGCTGAGCCGGATGAATTTTTTTCGTGAAAACATCAGCTTTATCTCTAATATGAGATTCAGGTATAATTATGGGGTTACAGGTACATTACAATTTAGTTCACCTTACGAAGCAATGGAAGTGTATGGTTATGCCTCTAGTTGGAAATATAATGGCGAATTGGCTGCACTATTACAGGGGCTTGCCAATGAGAATCTGACATGGCAAATGGATTATGCCCACAATTTAGGTTTAGATTTAGCAGTGTTGGATAACAGGCTTAGTTTTACCTTAAACTTTTACAGAAAAAAAACAAAAGGGCTTACTGCTAATATTCCCCTTCCGCTTACCAACGGGTTTCCTAATTATACTTCTAATAAAGGAGATGTTTTGAATGAAGGGTACGACGCGTCTGTAGCCTATACAATACTTAATGATAGGGCACGCAGAATACGTTGGTCTGTACGTGCATCGGTTGCAAATAACAGGAACGAATTGTTAAAGCTGTCTGATGAGATGAAAAAGGCAAGTGCCAATGCAGAAAAAGCAGGTCGAGATGACCCTAATTACCTGTATCGCGAAGGCGAATCAATGGATGCTCTATACGTTATTCCTTCTTTGGGGATTGATCCTGCAACAGGGCGTGAAATTTTTATTGATGTAAACGGAAATCCCACCTATAACTGGAATCATGCAAAGCGCAGAAACTATGGTTTGCTTAAGCCTAAGATCGACGGGCGTTTTTCTACAACAGTATCATATAAAGAACTTAGTGTTACGGCAAGTTTTAGAGTAAGGTATGGCGGACAGGCTTATAACTCAACACTTATGAAAAAAGTGGAGGGAGCTGATCTTACTGGTAACGTTGACAGGCGAGTGTTAGACCAACGTTGGCAAAACCCGGGCGATAATAGCTTTTATATAGGACTGGATGCTAAATATATAGGAAAGCAGAGTAGCCGTTTTGTTCAGGATGATAACTCATTACAGCTTAGTTCACTTAATATCAATTACCGTTTGCCGACCAAATGGTTAAAAGCGAAAACAGTGCTGAAATCAATGAGTATGACAGCTTCTATTGGCGACCTGTTTTATATATCTACTGTTAAAAGAGAGCGAGGAACAGCTTATCCACATTCTATAAAACCAAGGTTTACTGTTTCAATGACATTTTAACCCATTTTACATGCAATGAGTTTTGAAAAACAAAATTTATAGACACATGAAAAAAAGAACATTATTAATATATACAGCCATAGTATTGTTGACATCATGTCAGGATTGGCTAACCATTCAGCCCGAAACAAAATCGACTAAAAACGAGATGTTTTCTACTGATGCCGGATTTAGAGATTTGCTTAATGGTGCTTATTATTCTTTGGGACAAACTTACTCTCCTTCGGGACCACTAATAAGAGAAGAGATTGAATACCTGGCCTCGCAGTGGCATACACCCTCTTCGGGAGCGCCAAAAGAACTTAACGATCATGAGTATGAATCAGAAAGTGTAGATGCCAGCCTTAAAAAGATGTTTGAATCTATGTACACCGTTTTGGTCAACCTAAATGTACTGATTGATGCATTGGAAAATGAAGAAGGAGTATTGAACGAAAGAAATAAAGCTTTGTATTTTGGACAGGCACTAGCCATGCGTGCTTACGTTAATTTTGACCTGTTGCGTTTATTTGGGCCGGTTCCCACCGAAGTTAACAAAAGCAAACGTTATCTGCCTTATCCTAAAAAGGCTCAGATTGAATATCACGAGTATTTTACTTACGATGAATTCAGAAAGCATTTGGAAGATGATATGGATAAAGCGGTATTTTATTTGGACAAAGACGAAAATAAAACATACTCAATTAGCAGACTTCGCTTTAATTATTATGCGGCAAAAGCCTTACAGGCCAGATATTATTTGTGGGTTTGTAATAAAGAAAGAGCAAAAGAATGTGCCGAAATAGTTTTGGAACGTTCAAAGTATGATTCTGCGGAAAAACCGTTTGTTTTAGCAACACATGCAAATATGGCAGGTAGCCTTATGCCGTTTTTTGAATGCGAAAACATTGTAGGAGTGCATGTATATGCTTCTTTTACCTTATCACCACAAGGAAAACATTATACATCCGGCAAAATTATAGATGAAATGTTTGAAAATGATTTAACTGATTTAAGATACTCACATTGGCACAGAATGAGTTTTGAAGAAGGTTTTGGAATAAAAATGATGCCCAAAAAGTTTGTTCTAGATGATAAGTCACAGGAGAACGTTATACATACACCACTTATACGTTTAAGCGAAATCTATTTCATCCTGATGGAATGTTCCGGTTTAGAACAGGCAAATGAATTATACACCGAGTTTTGTATAGCAAGAGGAATCTCGTTTAGAAGCTTGACTGAAAGTAACTTAAAAAATCGCATCATAAATGAATCACGTCGGGAGTTTTCATGCGAAGGACAATTGTTTTATTTATATAAAAGACTATTTCTTAATCAAATACCCAATAACTCTAAAGGGCTAAATACCTCTTCATATGTATTACCTATTCCGTCAGCCGAATTTTTAAATTAAATAATGACCAACAAAGATGAAACATATAAAACCAGCCATGAGAATAACTAAACCCTTTTCATACAGCGAATAACCCAAATAAGCTGGTTTAGTGTGGTAATTGAAAACTAAATATACAAACCATGAAACATTATTCATTATATACATTAATAATATTTTTATTCCTGCTGACTGCCTGTAAAAAAGAGGAAGTTCATAAATATTTGGGAAATAATTATATCCAGTTTGCCAAAGAAGAAAATGAGGGGGTAGATAAAATACCCGTGTTTTCCTTTGCCTACAGCCCTGAAGATGTAATGCTCGATACCATTTGGCTAAACGCTCAAATATCCGGCGATATAGTTTCCCGCAAACGCTATTATAAAGTGAGACAGGCCGTACATTATCAATATGTGAGAGAGTATGATAACGAAGGAGTGTTAATTAGTGAAGTTTTGGAAAAAACACCCCAGCAGGCCATTCCTAATGTGCACTATGTACCTTTTGACGATGCCGAATATTTAAAATACTGTTATGTCGATAATAATAAAGTTAACCTACAGGTGCCGGTTATTCTAAAAAGAGACCCTTCTCTAAAGGATACTGATTTTCTTTTAAGCGTTGAGTTTATTGACTCAGATGATTTTGAAGTTGGAGACTATGAATTAAAAAAGTACAACCTATATATATCCGACAATGTATCTTACCCCGAGTTTTGGCCCGAAGGTGGCACTACGATAAATTCTAAATTTAACTCTTTAGTTTTTGGTAAGTATGGCCCTGTTAAACATCGTCTTATGATTCAGGTAACGGGTAAACCCTGGGATGATACATTTATGGAAGCAGTAACCTATGAAGAACGATTAATATACAAGAATATATGTATCAAGGCATTAGATGATATTAATAAAGAGCGTGCCGACAAAGGAGAGCCACCATTAATGGAAGATCCTGCTTTTGTATATGGCCCTGTTAAATTTAACTAGCCATACATTATAATGAGCATCAAAACTAAATTATTAATAGCGATAAGCATAGTCAAAATCGACAAATTTTAAAGCACATTTCCCTTAGGGAAACAATAGAAGTGGCAGGTTTTGTTTAGAAATTTTAAAATGATAGACACATGAAAATAAACAGGTATATATACGGCTTTATATTGCTTTTAGCACTAAGCATTAATAGTTGTTACAAAGATTTGGGCAATTATGATTACACTCGGCTTAACGAAATTGAAATCACCAATGTTGAAGCATTATATCCGGGGCAGGAAGTATTTAAAGATACACTCATTATTAATCCGATTATAAAATTTGGTGATGAAGACAATGACGCTTTTTCGGGAGTGTGGTTTATAAAAAAAGAAGGAATTTGGTTAGATACTATTGCCAAAGGTATAGATCTGGAATTGCCAATAACCATAAGCGGGCGACACGATCTTGTGTTAGAATTAACTTACGAAAGACTAAATCTGAAGTATTACTTCGATGCCACGTTTGAAGCGAGTTCTCATATGGAACGTGGTTATTATATTTTAAAAGAAACACAGGATGGAAATACTGATATGGATGCATTTCTTCTTTTAAAAGCCGATAGCATACAGGAAAGTTTTAACCTGATAAGTTCTGTATTAAAAGAACCGTTGCTTGGCAAACCTGTAGATATTGACTACTGGGACTGGGTATGGCATGACGAAACAGTTACCGATTCTGTAATAACAAGAACCGATAGGGTAATCAGACCTGTGAGTGAAAAAGAACTGGCTATTTTTCGAATGCAGGATTTCTCTTACTTAGGAAATTTTAGTACAATACTGTCTGACGATATTCCGTTTGCAGAGCGTAATATTGAAGCAATGATAAGCATATATGAAACCACATTTTTATTTTATAATGGTGGAAAAATGCGACTTTTAGGTAATGCTGGAATGTACCAGACATCACACTTTATTCCTGATTTTCCGGGAAACTATGAACTTGAGCCCTGTGTTAGCTCACAAAAAAATGGTTCAGCTTTATTATTTGATAAAACCGCCGGCTCTATTGTCGGATTAAACGGTATTTCTAACTCAACATTTTCGATATTGCCTGATACTGCTATCTCGTTTTTTCCCTCTCTTAATTTTCAGGCTACAAACGGAACTGTAAATAAGCTCTCCAATGTTAACTTAAAGTACTGCGGACGGGCCAATAGCGAAAAAGGCATTCCTCCGTTGGGGCGTATGGATGAAACAGCCTACTTTTTATTCGAAAAACAGCAATATCCCGATTCATTATTGCTCTATCAGCTTAGTCTTGGTCCAATTGCAGGAGGTCAGCAAAATGCATTTTTAAGCTTGATAAGTATTGATACACTCAAAAATACTTATGTTTTAAAAGGAGCCAAACATTATGCCATGCATAGTAAAGGCGAGTACTTATATTTTAACAATGGCAGTAAGGTGTACTATTACAACTTTGAACAAATGCGCGATAATATGGTACTGGATTTTGGAGGAGAAGAGGTTACTTACCTGAGACATGTTAGGTGGACTGCTGACTTGGAGGGGTATAATTTCAATTGCCTTTTGGTAGGAACATACTCTGCCGGAAAATACAAGTTGTATTTTTATGAAATGTCGGGGGCACTCCCTGCAACCCAACCTATGCGTATACTGGAAGGTGAGGGTAAAATAAAAACCTTTGTTTATACCAATCCGGTGAGCAAAATAGACAATTTCTATATATATCAGTAAAATATAAAGCCATGAAACATATACATTATATACTCTGCTTTTTTCTTTTGGCATTTATGTCATCATGTAATGAAAACAAACTCACAGATGCATTTGCCAAAAGTGGGATTCTTGAAGTAGAAGAAGAGGTATTACAGTTTAAGCCCCAAAGTGAGGCAAAAACTATTGAAATTAAGGGTGTTATAATCTTCGATGTCGATACATCCAAAACAGAACAGTGGTGTAGCCTAGTAAAAATTGAAGACTATGATGCAAGTAATTTTATTACTTGTTACATAAACGAGAATACAGGCTCCAAAGAGCGTGAAACCTCATTTGACTTGATTAGTGGTGAGCAAAGATTAACTATGACAGTAAAACAACTGGGCAACAGTCCGCAGATACTGTTGCAGGCTGACAGTACGTATATCGGGCGCGACACAGCCCTATTAAGGGTTAATATTGTTAGTAATGTAGACTATAAGCTTGTTAGCGAAAATCAAGACTGGTTTACTTATAACCAAGAAGTAAAAGAAGACAGCAGTAACTATTTAATACTAGCAGTTAGTCCTAATAATACCGGGGCAGAACGAATTGGTAAAATCACTTTTGACTCTGATGTTGATGAGGCCGATAAATCTTTTGTACTTATGCAATCGTCTGAACGGATTGATTATAAGTTGTCAGGAGAAGAATCTGTAACAGGAAATATTAAAATTAAGATTATCTCTGCCAATGCTTCATCAACCCTTGGAGAAAAGCGAATAACCCTGTCGTATGATGAAGATAAAGTATCACATTACCAGTCTGAATGGCAGGACATAAGAGAAAATCCGCTGTTTTTGGAATATATGCTCGAAAGCAGCAGCCCTCTTGACTATATTCAATACACTCCTTTTAGCGGAGATACAGATAAAGGATTTAAACTGATTGAAATATGGATTAAAACAGAAGATGTTGATTATCAGTTAGCAAAAGTGCATGTATTTGTTAATACTGGTGATGCTCAAACCATAAGTTTGAACAGCAGCTTTGAAAAGCCAGTTTCGGTAAAATTTGTTATTAAGTCAACTCAAGGGGCAGAAACCGATGGAATGATATCAGCTAACTGCGCTGAAATAGGTTTTTACTCAACATCATCACCCTATGCCAATATTTTTACCGATGTTTCAGCAGGCGAGTTGCGTGCCAGTGTAAGCATAAGCGATATATTAAACATGGAAGACGAGTTTTACCGAAACATTGCCTATCATTTGTATTACGGTACTTATAATATGGCTCGTGTACGTTACTACGAACCTTATTCAAATATCAAACATTATAAAATGAGCGGAACGTATGGTACTTTAGATAATGCAACAGGTATTGCTGTTGAGCAGTGGGAATCTGTTATTGTACTTGCTGCTTTAGAAGATAAAAATGTAAATCTAAAGTTATTAAACCCTGCATCACCCAGTGAGTTTATGCTTTATAAAATTGACGAAGGAGTTAACCGGTTTACAATGAATTTCTCGGGGCATTTATATATCGACTATCTGACACCGTTAGCAGCAGAAGAATCGGTACATATTCATATAGCAGGTGGACAATATAACGGAATTTATAAAAATGGGGATGCCGATATTGATTTTAACAAAAGCAAATCGGAATATATTGATTTACAGGGTGAAAAAGCACACCTTTTATTTAGAAAAGAAGACCTTAAAAGTGCACCATCTCTAAGTGGATTACTAAATAAGTATGATCAGCTGGTTACTTTGCAACAAAAGTTTATTGGTTTACAGAAATATAATATCGGGATAAAAAACCGGATGTCTTTTGTTGCAGTTAAAGAACCTGTGCATATGGTAGCAGGACGTATAGAATGTATGGTTCATAAAATGGATATGCTATGCAACCCTGATGCAATGGAAGGAGAAATATTGTGGGATTTACTGCATAAAATAGGTGATGTACACACAATAATTCCAATGTATTATACTAAATTAATTGAAACAATACCGAACCTTTATGCATTGTATATCGAAAAAGAACTTGGTGTAAGTAATACCTCATACATTGATAAGCAAACACTTTATACCGATGCATTTAATAATATATTACTGCCGGAGGCATTATTAAGTGATTTTAATTCAGGGTATAACTTGGCAAATGAAAGAATTGTTCCTTTTTGGCAGTTGGAGTTATACGCATCAGAAGTACTTAATATGCCTGATTTTTATGCCGACATGCATAAAAACTTACAACGAACCCCTCCGTTGTTACAAAATTTTTCAACAGAAGCATCCAAACTGTTTCAACTTGACTTATCATCATTTTGTAAAGCGTGGGGCTTTGGTTCAATTAGTGAAGCCCCATACGTACCGGCTCCCGGAGGGTTAATATACCTTACCGAAGAAAATGTGGAATTATTTAAAAATCCACAGCCACCGGTGGCAGGAACATACATGCGATCAGGCAATAATATTACAGTTAATAATTCAGAAAACATTGTTGCCTTTAAGGTAAGACATAACTATTTCCCTGACCAAATTTTTATGAAGCCCCAATTTACTGTTGAAATCTGGAAGTCTTCAATGGCTGTTATTGGCATTGGAGCTAATGGTGAAGAAGTTATTATTGAAGCGCAATAAATTAATTACAAAGCAGCAATATTTAAATTTTCAGAGTCCGGGCGTATCAAATACATCCTGACTCTGAAAAACTTATAGCAACTCAAGATAGTAAACCATTAATCTAAATAAATCAAGCATCTTATTAATGCTTATCATATGAAAAGAACAAAACAATGAAACAATTTTTTGTTATATTAATTTTTGCCAGCTTATCATTTACTGCATTTGCACAGGTAGAAATAAAAGTAAAAGGAGTAACTACAAATCTGGTGTTTGCAACACGGTATTCTAATTTGAAAGATAAAGCATTAGCCCAAGTAAAGAATGGCGAAGTGGCTGTTTTGAATCTCAAAGAGATTGATACAGAAACAATGGTTTTGCTAGGCTGTAATGAAGATGTTTATTTTTTATGGTTAAAGCCGGGTGAAACCATTGAGGTTGATGCTCAAACAGGAATAATAAAAGGAGGTAATACTAAAATAAACAAGTACTTGGAAACATGGAAAAAGGATTTCCTATGGAATAAAAACTCAGTACTGCAAAATCATTTTATGTACCTTGTTGTACGACGAGATCTTGAGGTTCATAATATGGATGAATTTTTTAGTCCTGATTTTGTAGATAAACTAAAGGCAGATAAGAAGAGGCAACTGGAAGATGTGAGACTAAAAAAAATAAGTAATAAGAATTTTGTTGAATATTTTAATAGGTTTATTGAGTGTAACTATAAGTATACACTGGTAAATATACCTGCCATTGTTACCCATAGTGGAAAACAGGAAGTTCCTGTAGCAATATTAAAGGAAATTACAGCATTTGATATGGAGCAAAATGACTTTATAAACAACTATTATAAAGATGATTTAATTAATGGTTATATACGGGCTCATGAAGAGTTGAAATCGGTTGAACCTACATTAACTGATTATATCTTCCAAAAGGCTAAAGTGTTTAATAATCGTGATTTAAGGGAGTATTATGTGCTGAATGAATTAGGTAAGCTTATAAAAAGAAAAGAGTCCTTATATGTTAAAGATCTATTTGATTCTTCCCGTTCTCTTATAACAACAGAGGCAGGTAAAAAAGAATTTGAGGAATTGTATGCAAAGCAGGTTCCTAATGTTTATGATAATAAAAAGGTTTACCCTTTAAAAGCCTACGATTTAGATAATAGGGAAATTACTCTGGATAAATTTAAGGGGAAGTATGTATATATTGACGTTTGGGCTACTTGGTGCGGACCTTGTAAGCAAATGACTCGACACTTTGTAGAGTTAGCTGAAAAATACAAGGATAAAAATATTGTATTTTTATCTCTGTCTGCAGACAAAAATAGCGTTGAAAGTAAATGGCGGGAATATGTTAATGAACATTTAGGCTCAAATTGTATTACAGCTTGGACAAAAAGCGGTTTTAACAATGCATTTGTACAGTATTATAAAATTAATTCAATACCACGGTTTATGTTAATCGACCCGGATGGTAATGTTTTTTCCAATAAATTTTGGACACCAAATGATCCGAGGGTAGAAATTCTTTTAAAACAACTATTAACACAATAAAAACCGGGCTTTCTTTAATTTATAAATTAAGCTATACTGTAAGTTTAATACAAATACTTTACGTACTAATAAATAAGTCTGTTTGGAGTTTTTAGGCAGATACTACTGAAGAAAATAATATGAATTATATAAAAAAATGGATATCGGTATTTACAGCATTAGTAATCGTATTAATGTCCTGTTCGGCTAAAGATAAACGGTTTGCTACTATTAAAGGATATTTTAATGGCAATGCAGCAGGTAAGGAAATACAACTGTCTAAAGTTGAACACGGGGCAAAAGTAAAAGTAGGCACAACAAAAGTTGCCGCTAATGGAAATTTTGCTTTCACCTGCTCTGTTGATGAGCCGGGTATTTTTGTTGTTAATGTTATATCAACCAAAACACAACGTAATGTAAATAAAGATCATGATTTGAAGCGTTTTTATTTAGAAAATGGAGTAGAAATAGACATTAATTTACGCGAAGGAGATTACGAACTATTAAAAACAAACAGCCGTAAAAATAAACTATTAAGCCAATGGAATAGTCAAATAGATACGACTCATACTTATTCACATGGCTTCTTCTATTTTCCTGCTACCTATGATGATTACTTTCCGTTATTGCCAGGTTTTGTAGAGGAAATGAAAGCCTTTAAAAGCAAAATAAACAGCGGCGACCCAAAGTTTGATGAATTGCTTAAGCTAATGGTAGAAACTGACATGGCAGGCTCAGCTCTCAGGATGGTTCAAAGTCCTCGCACTAAACATCCTAAGCGTGAGCAATTTCCTGTCTATTACGATACAATTCTTGCCGAACAGGCTCCACAATCTATGCGCTTATTAGAACTCCCCGGAGGACGTTTTTATATTACCTGTTTTGTTGATTTATTTATGAAAAATAAACCTAAATCAAACTCAAAAGAAGAGTACCTTACGACATGTATGTCAAGTATTAAAAACGACACACTTAAAGCTTATTTTATTCTGAGCAATTTAAGATATTACAAATCTTACGATGATAATTATATAGCGTTTAGAAAAAAAGTTGAGCCTTATTTTATCAATACATACCAGAAAGAAAAACTCAAAGAATATGAGTTAAGTATTAGAACATTTGAAAAAGGAACACCAGCTTTTGATTTTTCCGGTAAAGATGTTGAAGGCAAAGAGTATAAATTATCCGACTTTAAAGGCAATGTTGTATATGTAGATGTTTGGGCAACTTGGTGTGGGCCATGCAAAGTAGAAATACCGCCATTAAAAGAACTGGAAAAGAAATTTCATGGAGAAACAATAACATTCCTAAGCATCTCGCTTGATGAGCATAAAAATCATCAAAAGTGGGTAGATTTTGTAAAAGAAAAGGAATTAAAAGGCGTTCAGTTAATTGCAGATAAGGCTTTTGATTCAGATGTTGCAAAAACGTATGATATAAAAGGCATACCCCGTTTTATGATTTTTGATAAAGAAGGAAAAATAGTAACAACCGATGCACCACGTCCATCGAATGAGTCAATAGAAAATATGCTGCGTAACCTTATAAAAGTTCAGAATTAACAGGGCAAAAGAATTCGTATTGTATTAAAGTACTTTTTGTATTAGTCAGCAAAGATGCAACCCTACTATCTAAGCATTTTATAAGTGCTTAGGTAGTTGTAAATAATAAGTGAGGGGAGTCCCAGTAACTTAACTTGCAAAAGAAGTGCTGTTTGTAAGTGAAATTTAACAAGCTTTGAATAAAAACATAATGAAACAGGTTTTATATTACACCTTTGCAGTTTGCTTCGTTTTTCTTTCATGCAAAAATGAACGAATTGCGCAAAGCACTGAGATTTATATTGAGTCTGATGTAGATATTAGCTTAGTACAAGTTCTTAAAATACAGGATGGGAAGCAAAATCTTATAGAAAAATTTGCATTAAAAGCAGGAGAGGAAAAGAAAGTTGTGGACTCATTAGAACAGGCATTCTACTTAGTTAAGTATCAAAATCAATATCGTAAAATATTTGCACAAAAAGGTCAAAAAATAGGTTTGCAAATTACACAGGAAGGTTTTACAGATATAAAGCCCACAAAAGAGAATATACTATTAAATAATTGGTATAACATATCTCAAAAAGCCCGTTTGCTCTCTGCCGAATATTATTATGGTGATATGGACGAAGTAAACCGTATTACACCTTTTTACAATGCACAAAGAGATCTGGAAAAAGAAAGCATTTCTTTTTTGAAAAAACTGGACAAATATAAAGGCATTACATATTTTAAAAAAGCTTTAAAAATGTTGGTAAAGGCTGATATTGACTTTTTTAAATTATATCACAGGCAAATCCCAACTATTTCAACATTAATAGAAGAGCTGCCTGATGATCTTTACGAACCTATAGTAAGCACCTCAACGTTTGATGACCAGGTTCTTTTGGATGTATTTGAATACACAATCCCGTATATAACCTTATACGGGGTATGGCTTTATCTAAAAGATGAAAGTAATAACAAGCCAGCGGTTGAATACGTAAAATCGCCCGAAATACAGGTGGCCTATCTTATTCATATGGGCAAAGTAAAAACCGATGGCAGTGGGCTAAAGAATATTGAGCGCAGGTATATGCATTTATTTCAGTCGGGATATGCTTTGCAACAACTGGAACAGTTACGAAGTAACATTGTCGATAGAAACAGTAAAAAAAAGTTTAAGACAATAACCCTTAAAAATATAGACGGAGATATTGTTAATATATCGGACTATACAGGTAAACTTTTGGTTATTGATGTTTGGGCAACCTGGTGTGGACCATGTATGAAAATGCGTCCTGCTTTTAAGCAGTTAGCTCATGATATGGCCGATAAAGATGTTACCTTTTTAGCAATATCTACCGATAAAAATGAGGAATTGTGGAAAGGAGTAGCTGCCCAATCAGAAGGTATCGAGCTTTTGGATTATACCCGGATGTTTGCAGAAACCTATAATATAGGGTCTATACCTCATTTTTTAATATTTGATGCAGAAGGTAGCCTGCTGGAAGCTTCGGCACCAAATCCTGTAAATGGTAATTTAAGAAAAAATATAGAAAGTTATTTGTCTAAATAAACTCTTGTCTTTCATAAAGGCATGAAACATAAAACAAAATGCAATTGAATCAAAATACCATTATTATGAAACTGTATTCTCATATTGCATTATTTGCAATAGTAATAATAAGCCCTTTGTATGCTTCTTCTCAATCAAATCCGGTTGTACAAAATACCTTGCAGAAATATAAACAGTGCTTAATAAATAAAGATGCAAGCCTGATTAAAGACATTGTTGATAAGTCTTTTAGGTTAGACGTATATGAACAACCTTATTCATCAGGTATGTTTGCTTCCTTTTTGAAAATTGCGCAGGCACCTGATTCAGTTTACTGGGATGAACCAACAGAAGCCGATGTTGGTAAACTGGACTGTATGGTTTATTATGTATTAGGAGAGCAAACATTAAGCTCATTGGTTACGCTGTCAGATAGTGGCCAGTTATTATTCTCAGATTGGCTAGATAGCAGGGGACGAAGCTTTTACCGGAGAGTGCCTTCCGAATTTGTAACATCAATTCCCTTTAAGTTTGTTGACAATAAGATCATAATCAAGGCACGATTAAACAAAAGTGATACGGAGCTGAATATGCTTTTTGATACAGGAGCCGATGGTATGGCACTCCGTACTGACTTACAGGAAAAGTGTGGTGTTAAAATTACCCGCAGTCAAAGCACTAATGTTCCCGGCGGGCAAATGCAGGTTAAAATGTCTGATGGTAACAATTTAGTACTTGACTCATTAATTATACCCCGTCAAAGCCTGGTATTGTTCGACAACATATTAAGTAAAGAAATACATGGAATCATAGGTGGTTCAAACCTGTTTCGGAACTTTATAACAGAAGTTGATTTTGACAATAACGTTATACGGCTATATAAGCACGGTATATTTAAAGCAACAGAAAACTATCAGCAATGCAATATGACTTATGTTACCGGTGTGCCAACTGTACCTTTTCAAATATACTGTAACGGACATGAGTTTAAAAGTGAGTTTATTTTTGATACTGGGGCTGGTTATGAAGCCATTATGTTTGGAAGTGGTATGAAGCAATTGGAGCATTCAGGTATTGATACTCATATTCCGGTATTGTACGAGTCATATAACTACTCTGTAGGACATAAAGAGAAAATAGTAATAGGCAGCACCGACAGTGTAACTTTGGCCAATATGACTTTTAGAAAAGTAAACCTGGCTATGGAACCGTATAAAGCTGAAAGTCATGGACGACACAATGTATTAGGCTCAATAGGAATTAAAACACTTAGCCGTTTCAACTGGATAGTTGACCTTACTGCTTACCAGATATATAGCAAGCCTAACAATAACTCACATTTACCAATGGATTTTATATTAAACGGGTATGCAGTAGAGTACTTCGGGCAGTATTTGCGCGTAGTTCGTTCGTTAAGCCAGGTAAAAAATACAGATGATACCTCGTTAAAGTCAGGAGATTACATATTAAAGCTAAATGATATTCCAGCCTTAGAACTTACCACAGAGAAACTTGAACACATTATACAAAGCAAGCAGGTTTATGTAGAGCTAAGCAGAGATAATAAGATAATTACAAATATTTTGACTTTGAAGAAAACTAGAAGTAGAAGCAAGTAATACAAATATTACTTTTCAGAAATTTATATGCTAATTAAATATTGTTATACCTTTTTTTTAAAAAAAAATCGGGTAAAATTCAATTTAGAAATGCGTTAAAGACTGTTTTTATTTTTCAAACACATATTATCAGGAGTCTAACCCAACTATTCAAAAGTGTAACACTGGTTTTCAAAAATTAGTACACTTTTTTTATTATTCTTGCTAAAGTACTTTTAACAGTATGCAGGTTAGTTTTATTTCTTTTTTTAATTTCTTTTACCCCTTTTTATATTTTTTGGTGTGATAAGAGTATTAAGATCGAAAAAAGGTAAAATGAAACAACTTGAAAATAGTATATCATCCCTGATTGTAAAATTTATTATAGACGAAATAAACGATACAGAATTAGCAATGCTCGAACACTGGCTGGAGCGTTCTCCTGCTAATAAAAAACTATTTGACAGTTTGTTGGATGAGTCAAATTTTGAAAAATGTATTCTCAGTTCACACAATATTGATTTAAATGCTGCTTACTCACAGTTAAAGCAACGCATAAGAACAAATCATCAGCCGGTAAATGCTAGCACCATCAGCTTAAAGTGTATCACAGTTTATGCAGCATCAATTTTGCTACCATTGACAATAGGTGTTAATGTTTATACACTCCGACTCTAAAACGAGGCAAAACCTTGCAAAAATTGAAGCAGGCAACCCAAAGGCCCAGGTATTTTTTTCAACAGGTGAAAAAATTGAATTAGATCAGGTTACCTCTGATACTATTTATAAAGACAACACCATTTTTGAATTGCAACAAAAAGTAGGACAAAAAAGTTACGACCTATGCTACCTCTTTTAATTCATTAAATTCTTTTTCTACTTCAATAGGCGTTTTATAACCTAAAGCCGAATGTAATCTTTTTCTATTGTACCAAATTTCGATATATTCAAATACATCTAATTCAGCCTTTTTGATAGTTTGATAACTTTTACGGTAAATAAGTACGGTTTTAAGTGTCTTGAAAAAACTTTCAGCAACAGCATTATCCCAACAATTCCCTTTTTTGCTCATGCTTTGAGTAATAAGATTATTTTTATTTAAAAGATTTTTTAATACATTACTGCCATATTGCATCCCTCTGTCAGAATGAAATATTATGGGTTTAGTAATACTTCTGAAATTGCCTAATTATTTAACTTTTTACCTGTTACAGTAATAAGGATAATAAAAAAACAATCAAAGTGTAGTTTAGGTGTCTAAAAATCAGATGATTTGCTTCTTTTATTAATTACGTAGCTTTAGAGTCGGGGTAATCCTGAATTTTAACGAAAAATCAATTTTCTTACTTTGAAACACCCTCTACACTATTATTAATGTGTTATTGTTAACTACATCCACCTTGTACACGTTTGTTTTTTTTAGTAACCGGCTTATCCAGGTTAGCAACTGCTTCGCCAATTTCCTTGAGCTTTTTGGCGGCATCTTTTCGAAATATAAATACCTCACCATCAATCTTGTTATCCGGAGCCTGCTCGTCGGTTAATAAGAAGAAGTTTTGATTGAACTGCATAGCAGTGCTACTTAATGCATAATTTTCAGCTTTACCATGGTACTTTGCAACTAAACATGCACGTTGAGCTTGTTCAAAAGACGCTCCATAAAAAATATTGGTCTTAATATTTTGTACGATTTGGTTGATGTGTTCTGTTTTGTGTAACTCATCAAGAGGGATATTAATGGCAGTTGGAATATGAAATACTTTAAATTCATCAGCAGAGCGAACATCAATTACATTATACATATAGTAATTGTGTATTAGTTCAAATGCTAATTTATCCTCATCCATTAACTGGGGTACGCATTCTCCAGAGGCAAGCTTGGTGTCAATTCTTTTATCCATTAATTCAGATCGGGTAGGGGTAAGCATCGTAATTAATACAATTAGCACAGCTATACCAATACTCAAACCATATTTAATCAAACTTGATTTAAGCCATTTTGTATTTACATTATTTACTTTGTTTTCAATTTGAGTGACACCAATAAATGCTCCGGCAGCAACAAAAATCATAATAAGTGCAAATAATTCACGTGAGATGCCCATCATCTCAAACACTAAGAGATCGCCAAGGTTTTTGGCTATCAACAGGTCTTTTACAAGTGGATACCCTTCAATAAAAGCAAATACACCTAAAGCCGTTCCAAAAACAAAAGCCCAGCCATCAATTTTACCGCTTGCTGCTGCTACAACACTGGTACCCGGGCAGAATCCTCCAATAATAAATCCACCACCCATTATTACACCGCCAATAATTGCAGCCCATAAAAAGGTAGGGTTAATATATATAATACTTACATCAAGCATACCTAAATGGTTGAGTAGTGTAATACCCACCATTGCTGTTACACCAGCTGTAAAGAATACTTTTAGCACAGTAAAGTCATAACCGTAGAATAAACCAACCAGTTTTTTTGTTGATCCAAAACCGGCCTGTTCGAGAGCAAAACCAAATCCAATACCTACAATAATGGCAATGATGAAGTTAAACTCGTTACTGATAATATCTGGTACTAATGGTCCCATCTTTAATTCGCTTTAATTAATCCACAATTTTCTAAAAAAATAAGCCATTGCGTATGCCATACCAAATATGGACATCATGGTAAGAATACCACCAAATGACATAACGGCCATTCCGCTTAATGCGGCACCGCTTGTACACCCACGAGCAAGCTGACTACCAAAACCAAATAAGGCACCGCCAAATATAGCAGTTGCTACTCTGACTCCATTTCTTACGCCGGGACCTTTTTCTATTTTTACTGTAACCCGGTTAGACATTACTGCCGATAAAAATGCACCGATAACAACGCCAATTACCTCAAAAACCAACCACGACTTTAAAGGGCCACCAGGATTATTCTGTTTTTGATTAATGTAGTAACTTGTTGTAGCAGCATGGTTGGGAGCTATTGTCTCAACAGATTGTACCACAAAACTCTTGATTGCGCCGCTAGCGCCTAATCCTCTGCCTGATACGTATATAGCTGTGAGTAAGACAAATCCCAAAAAGAAACCTGCCAGATACGGATTCATATATTTTTTAGGTGCTTCTTTCATAATTCCTGTCGTTATTTAGTTGCTTCAGTTTTAGTCGTTTTCTCATTATTGTCTGCCATTTCATCTTCCAATAGTTCCCAACCAGTTAACATGGCTTTAATATTAGCTGTTACTGAGTGGCCTGTGGTAGTCATATATACATGCACAATAATAAAGGCCATAAGTAACCATGCTCCCAGGGTATGTGCCCATGCAATCCATTCAAGTGGTATATCACTTACCACAATTATATCATTGGCATCAAATGTTTTGAAATATAAATAAAGAATACCTGACAGAACCATTACCGGAGCCATTAATAACTTAAAAGCTAAGTAAACGATTGCCTGTAAAGGGTTCAGTTTTTTATTGGCTGACTTTATTGTTGGGTGAGGAGCATTTTTAAACATACCAACTGTATAATACAGAATCTGATCTTTTAGTTTGGAAATAGTCGGAATATATTGCTTCCATTCACCTGTTGTAAAATGCCAAAAGATAGAAAATGCGATTAAAGCCAGTAACATGTATGATGCTATACGATGAAATGCTACTGCTTTTTCAAAGCCGAATAGCTCAAATGAACCATGCACTTCAAAGCCGGTTATGCCCAGAAAGAAGATGAGTGCAGCCTGACTCCAATGCCAAAAACGTTCAAATTTCTTATAAATATATACTCGTTTCATATGTTTCATTATTTAGATTCTGGTTCTTTCTTTCTTAAATAATTAAAAAGGCGAGCTAATGTGTGAACAAATACACCAGCAAGTGATCCCCATAATAAAATATTTCCTATTAGATCAATCCAATCGTTTTTATCTCTTCCGGGTAAATAAAAATCAGTTAGAGATGCCAATCTTCCATTTTCCCTAACATGACATTCATTGCACGATAAAGCTTGATCTTTGGGAGATACCATGTGGTTAACTGGCCAATACATTTCGGTATTTATAAATTTATATTCACCACTATACGGAAGTCCTACACCTTTCATACCTGCTTCTGCCGATAAGTTCCAGTCAAAATCCATCCAATAAGCACTATCACCTTTTTCTGCTGAATAAAGTTTAGGTTGAATAAGCATTTTGGTGTTTGGATCATAAATCTGATTACCACGATGAATTTTTACCGGGTATATTTTAGAATGAATATCACTTGATGAACCCAATAACTTATTAATCTGCACCGGTTCAGCAGATACCGTATCGCCCAATGCATAATGTTGAGCGTTACCGTTAAACCAACGGTATTCGGGTTTCACATTTGTAGCCCAGTCAAACTCACCTTTCATTGATAGGTAAGTATGGTTACCAAGGGAGTCTTCTTCGTGGTATTGTTTACCATTCCGGTCCATTCGTCCGGCTTCAGACCACCTCCAAGCCATTTTAGTAGCATTCTCTTTGGCATAAGTCGGAATATGGCAAGTTTGACACGATACCTTTGAAAAGTGACGGTTAAGCACATCATTCAAATGAGGCTTTGGAGTATGGCATTCTTCACAACGTAAACGATTAACGTTGGTTGATGATACTGAGTAAAGTTTTCCCTTTATCTGGTGTTTCTCTGCCGAATGACAATCAACACAATCCATATTTATACCATTGCTCGCCATATGCACATCCATATTACGGTCGCACGATAAAAGCGCTTCTTCTAAATCTCCATGTTTTACATTATTACCACCTCCACTATAAAAGTGACAAGCCCCACAATTAATTTTATTGGGACGGCCAACGTGTTGTGCTACTTTATTCAGATTAACATTGCGATCCGGATATCCTGATAATGCAGCACCTTTAATATACTCTTCACTTCGGTCGTGGCATACCATACAATCTACATTGCGAGCATTTTCAAAGCTAAATGAACTGTGAGACATTCCAAAACCAATATGACATTTGGCACACGATTGTTCGTTGGTACTTGCACCAATACAGAAATTATTAAGTACATTTTTTTTGCCCAGTTTGGTAATACCTTTGCCTTCTACATAAGCCACCCGATCCCAATTCCAATGACTTGAATGTATGATTTCTTCATGACGCTGATTATGACAACTTAAGCACGCTTCAGTAACGTCTTGGGGAGTTTCAAATGTTGTTTGTAAAATTTGAAAATGACTATGGTCTACAGAAGAGGAGTGCTTACTGGCAAACCTTTGCTTAAGCTCATACTGTGTAAAATTTAATGGTTTTTCATAGTGATAGAAATTAACCAATAAAAGTACCACAATGGTGATCAAAACAGAATAAGTTATTGTTTTATTCATTTTGTTAAGTATTAGTGTCTGTGTTGCCTTTAAACTATAAAAAGCCTAAAAACAAATTGCTTGTACTTATTATATGTAACAATCCAAAAGCAAAGATATGTAGATAGTTGGATGTGTAATACAATTCTATAGAATTTTGAATAATTTAGATTAAGTCTTAGTTAATACAGTGGGGTTATTTTATAGATAGTTGTTCTGAGCCTCAATTTGAAGTTAAATGAGTAAGTAAGTGTTTAATATTATTAGGCCTTGAATTTATGTTTTTGGTCAAGCCTACTTTAAGTTTTTACTTATCCGTAATCATAAAATTATTAGAGTCTGACCAAAACAATTTATACTATTGTGTCCCAGTATTTAAGGGTGTTATGCTTCAAAACGAATATTCGGTTATTCTTTTATGCCAGAGTATGTATAACCCAATTGCTCAATTTCCTTTTTTATAGTTTCAGAATCTATATGTGTACCCTCTAAAGTCAATTGTTTAGATTGTAAATCTACATTAACACTAATAATATTGGCTAATTTTGAGAGCTTATTTTCAACACTGTTTTTACAATGACTACATGTCATTCCATTAACGATAAAGGTCTTTTTAATAGTTGGTTGTGCCACACTAAAACTTGAAAACTGAATGGTTGTATCCGGTTTGTTTATTCCTAAGATTGAGGTATCTAACATTTTAATAGTTAAGGTATTGTCATCTTTTATATTTCTTCTCTTTAGATACTGTTGCAGATAGCCGTTTGCTATTAAACTAACCAAAGTAATGCTTGAAATAATTTGTAACCATTTCGGAATTAATTCGTGATGGTGAGCGTGGTGCATTGCATGTGAACTTAATGTAAACCACTCACGTGGTAAGTTATTTATCAATAGTCCAAAAGTAAGGGCTCCAAGAATAATTGAACCTAAATATGCAAGTAAGGTTTTGTTACCAAACACTTTATTAATAATTGTAATCGTTGCAGCGTTTGTTGCCGGGCCAGCCATTAACAATACTAGTGCAGCACCCGGCGATAAGCCTTTAAGCATTAATACGGCTGCGATAGGAACTGAAGCTGTTGCACAAAGGTATAACGGAACAGAAGCCAGTAAAACAACTAGCATACTAAGTAGCTCATTATTTAAATACATCGAAAAAAAATCATCAGGAATAACTACTGCTAATACAGCGGCTATGAGTATACCAATAATTAACCATTTTGCTATATCCATCAAAAATTCATAAAAACCATATCGAAAAACACCAATAAAGCCATTTTTAACACCCATTTTATCATTAGCACAAGTGTTAGACAAATACGAATCAATATTATCACTTTTGCCAGTAAAATTGGTAAAAGTACCGCCTATAATACCGGTAATCAAAGCAACAATAACTCGGATTATTGCAAAAGGCAGGCCAAGCAAAGAATATGTTACCATTATTGAGTCAACGCCGGTTTGAGGAGTTGATATTAAAAAAGAAACACTTGATCCTTTTGAAGCACCGTTGCGATAAAAAGAAATGCCTGTAGGAATAACACCACAAGAACAGAGAGGGAGAGGAATGCCCAGAATGGCTGTATTTATTACAGATTTCCAGTTACTCTTTCCCATGTAGCGATCGATCCATCTTTGTGGAAACCATGCTTTTAATATGCCTGCAAAGAAGAAACCAAGCAATAGATATGGTGACATGGCGTTTAATAAGTCAACTAATGAATTAATAAAATTCAGAATAATGTTCATACTATAGAATGTTTTAAAGGGAAACATCTGTACTTGTGTTATGTTTTAATGAGGAATAGATTAAAAGTAAGTACTCGATTTGTTATCCTGTAAATTAAGTTGTTACAATTTAGTTGTTATTAGTTGATGATTTTCTAGAATTAGCTCAATAACCGTAATACACTTACCACAACATGAAGCTGCTCCTGTGGTTTCCCGAATCATTTGTATGTCTTTAGCACCCTTCTCTGTAATGGCTTTCGATATGTCAGCTTCCTTTATTTTACCACAGAAACAAACTAGTTTACTCATTTTTTGCAGCAAATGTATAAATAATTTGAAAAGAATATTCTTAAAATTATCGTAATAATAGAATGGTTATATGATAAAATATTAATATATTTTAACAAATATTCTCAAAAATTTGGAATAAAATTTTAAAAAAATTAGCTTTGATCCATTCATTGATCTATACGAAGTGATTAATTAATGCTATTAAACTAATATTAATTAATAAGATATGTGCTTTTGTGATGTCAATTTCGCCAGTTGCTAAAAATATAAAGTAAATAAACAACAAAATAAAGTTTGACCTTTATCGCCATTATTAATTTAAACCTTTAATCAAATGTACACTAGAAACCGTATTTTCAGAAAAATTCAAATTTAGATTTATCAAATTTTAATTAAACATTCAGTAATAATGATGTTAATGTTCGCCAGCATTAACACATAAGTGTTACTGGATGCACGTTAAAATGTATTGAACGTATCTAGCACGAATACGTTATCACTATTATTAACTTAAACCTTTTGTTTATGCGCAAGTTAGCATTAATTATGTCCTTGTTTTTGTATGTGGGACTAAACGCAATGTTTGCTCAAACAACTACAATTAGCGGTACAATTACCGATAGTGAATCAGGTGACCCTATACCGGGTGTATCTGTTGTAGTTAGAGGAACAACTATTGGTACTGTCACAAATGTTGATGGTAATTATTCTTTAAGTGTGCCAGATGGTGCAACAAATCTGTTATTTTCATTTGTAGGAATGAAAACCCAGGATCTTAATATTGGAGGTCGAACTACAATTAATGTAACTATGGAAAGTGACGCTATTGGCGTAGATGAAGTAGTAGTACTAGGTTATACCACTGCAAGAAAAAGTGAAGTAACAGGGTCGGCAGTGCAAGTTAGTGGTGAAGCACTTGCTAATATGCCTGTGGCCAGTGTAGATCAGGCTTTGCAAGGGCGTGTTGCTGGTGTATCTATTTCTTCAGCTTCAGGAACACCCGGATCTTCTCAGAATGTACGTATTCGAGGTCGAAGTTCGATAACAGCAGGAAACAATCCTTTATATGTTATTAATGGTGTACCAATGGTAAGTACCAATGCATCGGCTACTACATCAGGTTCGTCAATTTCAGATTTAGCAAGTTTAAACAGTAGTGATATTGAAAGTATTACTGTTCTGAAAGATGCTTCTGCTACTGCAGCTTATGGAGCACGAGGAGCTAATGGTGTAATTGTCATAACAACAAAATCTGGTAAGTCAGGTCAGGCTAATATTAATTTTAGTGCCAATTATGGTTTTTCAAATGATGCATTAAATGGTCCTAATGTTTTGACAGGAGCTGATAGAGAAATGCTGTATTATGAAGGAATTTTAAATACTTTTGGTGCAGATAATGGCTTGTCAACAATTGCAGATGCCAAAGCTTATTATCAGTCATTGCCAAATAAATTCGGTACAGATTATGTACGTTGGAATGATGCAGGTAGTCCTGAGACAAACTGGTCTGACTTGATTACTAATGATAATGCTCCAATGCAGGAATATAATCTTTCGGCAAGTGGAGGTACGGAAAATATAAATTACTATACATCATTCGGTTATTTTGATCAGGAAGCAACTGTTATAGGTTCTAAATTTGAACGTATCTCGGGTTCCTTAAACCTGACTGCAAAATTGAAGGAAAAGTTAACGTTTACGACTAGCAATAATGCTTCTCATTCTTATCAGGATGGTTTGCTGGAAACCAGTGCGTATTTTTCTTCGCCGCGGGCAAGTAAGTACTTTATGCCATCAATAGATCAGGCATATAACGATGATGGTACTATTAATTATGCCACAACATCACTTCCTAACCCATTATGGATTGCTCAGGAAGATATAGATGATTCTAAATTAACCAGGATTCTGTCTAATAACTCGTTGAGATGGGAAACACCGGTTAAAGGATTACGGTTTACTACGAGAGCCAATATTGATTATCACGTGTATAATTATAAACGCTATCGTAACCCTGTTCGTGGAGATGGAGATGGTGATACGAAAGGATATGGTTGGCAAGCCAATAGAAACCGGGCAAACTATGTGTTCCAAAATAGCCTGGATTACAATTGGGCTGTTGAAGGTGGTCATGATTTTGATTTTAAATTGGTTCAGGAATACCAAAAAAATAGGTTATATTATCTTGAGGCAGATGCTGATAATTTTTCTGACCATGGTTTAACCAACCTTAATTCTGCTGGTAATCCAACAACTGCAAACTCATGGTTTACAGATTGGTCTGTAGCCTCATATCTAGGAATGGTACATTATTCTTATAAAGGTAAATACATTGCGGATTTAACTTATCGTAAAGAAGGCAGCTCCCGATTTGCTCCTGATAACCGTTGGGGTGATTTCTGGGCAGTTGGTGGTGCTTGGAATATGCATCATGAAGATTTCTTGTCTGGATCTTCTTTAGTTAGTAATTTAAAGTTAAGAGCTTCATATGGTCTTACAGGAAATGCTAATATAGAATTAAATCAATACCAGGCATTATTAGCTTATGATGGAGATTATGCCGGAGAAGGAGCTTCATATCCAGATACTTTTGGTAATACAGACCTTTCTTGGGAAACTTCTCATACGCTTGATTTAGGTATAGATTTTGGTTTTCTTCAGAATAGGATCAGTGGCTCTTTGGGGTACTATAGAAGAGAAACCAGAAATATGTTACTGGATGTACCACTTTCTCTGACAACAGGTTTTGAAGAACAAACCCAGAATATTGGCCGCATGGAAAATAAAGGGTTTGAGGCAGAACTTGAAGTAGATATCATCAGATCAAGTGAAATGAACTTATCTGTAGGAGGTAATTTAGGTACCAATGCAAATGAGGTTTTGGAGTTGGCTTTAGATGCTAACGGAGAAGAAATAAACATTACAACAACAACACGTCGCGTAGAAACCGGGCATCCTGTATATGGCTGGTATATGCCAACATGGGCTGGTGTTGACCCTGCAACAGGAGATGAAACTTGGTATGTAAATCAGGCAGAAGGAAGTGAAACAACCACTAATTTTAATGATGCTGAGCAGGTATGGCAAGATGGAAGTGCCATACCTAAAATTACAGCTGGTATGAATCTTCATTTCGATATTAAAGGCTTTTTTATTGATGCAACAGGCTATTATGCTGGTGGCCATAAAATTTATGAAGATTGGCACAGGTATACAAATGGAACTGATAGATTCTCAGTTGACTTTTATCAAGGAGTTGATGCTATTTTAGACAGATGGCAACAGCCTGGTGATCAAACACGTTTTGGCAAAATAGAATGGGTAACACGACCATGGCAAAGACATTCTAAATTCTTATATGACGGAGATTATTTTCGTTTACGTGATGTAACATTGGGGTATGATTTTACAAAAAGTGTTACCAATGCGATTGGTGTTGGAGCTTTAAGGGTTTATGTAAGAGGAACAAATCTGTATACATGGGTGAAAGATGAAAATCTTAAATATGACCCTGAAACAGATACAGATGGATTTACTGGTATGGCGACCCCACCGATTAAGTCATTTATTTTTGGTGTTAACTTAAAATTTTAAGGAATCATGAGAACATTAAATATACTATCACGGATAACAATCCTTTTTGCATTCCTTTTTGTTATAAATGCATGTACTACCGATGATCTAGAGCCTTCAACTGAGCAAAACAAGCCAGTTGAAGGTGGTATCTCATCAGTAGAGAACCTATATGGAATATTAAAAGGTGCTTATGATCGCATGACACAAACAGGTTATTACGGTCGTGATTACATTATAAATAATGAGGTTCGTTCGGATAATTGTTTTGCAAATGGTAGCTCTGGCCGATTCTCTACACAGGCAAGTTTTTCATATGATGAAAATACAGGCTTTTTCTGGGATGAAGCGTATGAAGCTATTGGTAGTGCAAATATTGTAATTGGTGTTGATGCTGAATCCTTAACTGGAGATGTTGATTATGCCAAACATATGCAGGGGCAAGCTTATGCAATACGTGCTTTAATACATTTTGATTTGGTTAAGCAGTATGGCCAACAGCATGTTGGTGGCACATTGGGTATACCTTATATAAAGGAGTTTAAGGGTGATGACTTATTTCCTGCTAGAAACACTGTTGAAGAAGTTAAAACATGGATTGTAGAAGATTTAAACGTTGCATTTAATATGATGGATGCATCTTATGATAACTCTACAGAGTTTATAACAAAGTATGCATCAAAAGCGATTCTTTCAAGCGTTGCGGTTTATTTTGAAATGTGGGATGAGGCTATTGCAGCTGCTAATACAGTTATTGATTCAAAGCTATACAAGGTTATTCCTGCAGATCAGTATGTTAGTCATTGGGCATCGGATCAGTCAGTCAATTCAATATTTGAATTAGCATTTAATGCAACTGATAACCTTGATAGTGACGGACTGGCATATATTTATAGAACCACAGGTGGCGGAAGCTATGGTGATGTTCAGGTAATTGATCAAATTGTGGATATATATGAAGCAGGAGACGTGCGTGCCGGTATTCTGGGATATGAAGGAACCATGTTACGTAATATTGGTAAATATCCTGATAATCAAGGTTATGATAATGTGATTGTAATTCGTTACGAAGAGGTCATAATGAATCTTGCAGAAGCATTAGTTGAAACAGGTGGTGATGCAGTGAGTATTATTAATCGGATTGTTAACGAAAGAGGAGCAACACCCTATACAACGGTTACAAAAGATGATATTTTGAAAGAAAGACAACGTGAGTTTATTTTTGAAGGACATCGTTTTGAAGATTTAGTTCGAATGGGTAAGGACATTACCAAAGATTTTAGTCAGCAACTTTTTCCAAAAACTATTCCTTATGGCGATCCTATAATGACTTGGTCAATACCAAAAGCAGAAATGGATGCTAATTCGAATATGGTACAAAATAAAGGTTATTAAAATCACACTAAAGATTTACCTGGATTAACCTACAGGTAGAAAATTATTAAATAGGACAGTTTTTAAACTTTTAAGCTGTGATGGAACATAGATTAAAGGTTTAGTTGTGTGAGGAAGGGGATGTCAAAGGACATCCTCTTCTGTTTTAATAAACACTTATTTTACTTTCATTGGTATTCCAGATACCATAAATGTTACTTCATTAGCTTTGTTGGCTATATATTGATTCATCCAACCTTGTAAATCGGTAAACTTACGTTGTATAGGGTTTTCCGGCATACCACCCATACCAATTTCATTCGTTACAAAAATAAATGTAGCATTTTGTTTTATGAGCTTTGAAAATTCTTCTTTCGCTTCAATAAGAGATTGATCTATATTACTCTTATTATCATAATAGAAGTTTGTAAGCCAGAGGGTGATGCAGTCAATAAGGATTGTTTTACCGTTTACATTGTGTTTTGATAAAAATTTTTCCTCCTCAATATTAGTCCATTCAGGCCCTCGGTCGGCCTGATGTTTTAAAATTCGCTGGCGATGTTCTTCATCCCAGATACGTGATGTAGCCATATAAACAGGAGTAGAGGAGTATTTAAGTGCTAATTTCTGTGCATAAGAGCTTTTCCCGGAGCGTTGTCCGCCTGTTATTAATATTATTTTAGCCATCTTATCCTTTAATAAATTCAACTTGTTGATATTCTTCTGAATTCACAGTAATTTTAATAATTGCACCGTAGTTTAGTTGTAAACTAAATATTTTATAAGAAGGAATATTTAAATATTTCATTATAAAAGCTCTGATAACACCAGCATGTGTGATGATTGCAACTCTCTTGCTATGATTTAAAATTATTTCATCCTCAAACTTATCGACTCTATTTATTAAGGATTGAAATGATTCGCCACCAGGAGGGCATTTCTGAATAAAATTATCAGACCAGTTATCTATGTTCTGCAAAGGTATTTCTGTCCATAATAAACCTTCCCAATCGCCAAAATTGAGCTCTGTTAAACGTTTGTCGTATATGATATTATAAGCCGGAAAGAGAGCATTAGCAAGCTTTTCACATCGTTTAAGCGGGCTGGTGTACACACTTTCGGGAGTTAAGGTATTTAATGCTTTCTTAATTAAAGCCATTTCCTCGTTAAAAGAAGCTTCCACATCAAGATCAAGCTGACCATAACAAGTACCTTTATTAACTTTTGGAGTTGTATGTCGAATAAGCCAGAATTCCATTATTAAAAGATAGTATTAAATTGTGTTTGAATAGACGACTAGTTACCTTGGTAAATTATCAAAGCTATTATAGCTAAATACACTACCACCTCTGTTACTTGTTGAATTGTACCCAAACAATCACCTGTATAACCTCCAATCCATTTTTTGAAATATATCTCCAGCCATTTTTTAGCTATAAAAGTAGGAAGCAATATTAAGGTAATCTGATAGTCAGCAAATAATAGTAAAGACATTAATGCTATTGAAAATGCTATAATCAAATCTTTAATATGAAGAGCTTTTGTGATAGGTTTGGATTTACTACTTTTATCTTCCCTTACATAGTTTAAACTGTGCATTGTCCATACTGCCATTAAGCGACTTATAACATGTCCGGTTATGATGGCCTTAACAATGTATACAGGAGTAATTTCATTTAAAATAGTGAATTTGAGGAGTAATAACATCAGAATGCCAATCGCGCCATAAGCACCAACACGCGAATCCTTCATAATGGTAAGAATTTTCTCTTTAGTCCAACCACCTCCAAAGGCATCGCATACATCAGCAAAACCATCTTCATGAAACGCACCGGTTAATAAAATGGATGTTGACATTGAAAGAACAACAGCTATTGCATGTGGAAAAACTAACGCAGAGAGATAAAACACAAGTGCACTTATTCCTCCAACAACATAACCAACAAGAGGTAAGTAACGATTACATTTATTTAAATATTCCTGAGAAAATGCAAATTTATAAGCAATTGGTATTCGTGTAAAAAAGCCAAAAGCGGTGAGTAATAACTGAAATTGTTGTTTCATTTATTAATAAATTGGTAAAAATAAAGTTAGCAGATATTGAGTAAACAACCAGTCTCTGACTAATAGTCAATGCTTGCTTTATCCTTTATTACTTACACCGGCGTCTTCAAAACTGCTCATTTCATTTATGAAATTAACAGCAGACTGAACAATGGGGTAAGCTATTGCAGAGCCAGTTCCCTCTCCAAGTCGCATATTAAGGTTGAGTATTGGTTTCGCTTTAAGGTGTTTAAGCATCAGCTGATGCCCTTGCTCGTTAGATTGGTGTGCAAATAAGCAATAATCAGTAATGACCGGATTAATTGCGTGTGCCGCAATAAGAGCAGAGGTAGCTATAAAACCATCAGATAAAATTATCATATTAAGTTCAGCAGCTTTTAGTATAGCTCCACATATTGTTGCTATTTCATAACCACCGAAAGTAGCTAATATTTCAATAGGATCTGTAACTTTCTGATGTAGAAGAAGCGCCTTGTCAATAACTCTTGCTTTGTGTTGAATACCTTCTGAATCCAGTCCGGTTCCTGCTCCTGAAGCTTGTTTTGCAGGGTATTTACCGTATTTGCATAACAATGCAGTAGCTGCTGTTGTATTACCAATACCCATCTCTCCAAAGCCAATAATATTAGTTCCTTCGATACTAAGTTTTTTTATGATTTCAGCACCATTGTGCATCGCTGTTTTACATTCAGCTAAAGTCATAGCAGCTTCAGTTGCAAAATTTCGGGTTCCTTTTCTTATTTTATAATCAAGTAACTGGTTATGTGGTTCAAAATCATAATTAACGCCGGTATCAGCAACAAGTAGGTTAATAGCATGCTGACGGCAGAATACATTAATAGCAGCACCTCCTGCTAAAAAGTTCATAACCATTTGAAAAGTTACTTCTTGGGGAAATGGACTTACATTTTCTTGTGTGATACCATGGTCACCTGCACACACTAATATCGTTGGCTTAATAAGCCGAGGTGTTAAAGTCTCCTGAATTCGGCATACTTTAAATGCTATCTCCTCAAGTGTACCTAAAGCGCCAGGAGGTTTAGTCTTTAAATCAATTTTCTTCCGGATTTGTTCATCCAGTTCTGTGTTAATTGAATTAGTTTGTAGTTCCTGCATAGTTTATAAATTAACTGATTTACAATGCCTCAGGAGGATAGATGAAATTGGGTGAGCATTTAAATTAGCACACGTGGTCTCACTTTGCCCCGAAGTTAATATTAAGGCAGGTCTTCTGGCTCACCTCAATTCTATAAACCTTCCCGTAGCACATGCTAATAGTGGTTGAAAATAGAATTGTTTTCGTATTACACGAGAGGTTTACAGCTACGGGGATAGCTCCGGAATTTATACAAGGCATAGCACCGGATTCCCATTTTAAGCAATTGCACCTTAACGAGTGCAAAATTAGAAATATATGGCATAAAGTAGTCAACTAAAAGGTATTTTGATCATAGTTTTTTAAACTTATGCTCTTTATTGTGTATAATTTGATTACTTTTTTAAAGTTTAAGGAAAAATAATGCTGTAAATCAATTCCATACGTTAATTTATTTTGATAATGAGTATTTTTCAAAAGGAGCAATACAAAAGTCTGTTTGTATTTAATTAAGAATAAAGTGCTATTTGGGAATTGAGACTATAATATTAATGCCCTTGATGTCAATCATTCTACATCAAGTTTTCTTTCTCTTTTTGGATTGTTTTTATCAAGAATAGAAAGGTGTATTTGCTTATCTGGGAACTGAATCTTTAATCGCTGTTTCATAATTAATGAAGGTATTGCATCAATTGAAAAGTCATTAAGATAGTGATAAACAGAGTGAAGTATTATAGAATCCTTATTATTTCGGAATATAAAATATTCAATTAGAGATCCACGGTTAAAGCGAATATTATCAATGGTATGAATAACTTTATCTTTAATTACAGAAGGCGTTTGATCAGAAAGTACTAGTTTGTTGCCACGGGGTGTTTCAATTGTTATTGCATTAGCAGGCTCGTAGTCATTTAAATTCTTGATATGCATATGGTATTGCGTCAGTAAATTATCTTCATGGTGATAATTGGTTTGTATTGACTCGTCGCGCATAACTTTCTGTATCATGTGCTTGGATGGATAAGGGGTAAGGACACGCAATTCCAATGAATCTCCAATTTCAAGATCATTGGTCATCATATAGTCAATTTTATCAAAATAAGTTATCCCCTTATGTTGGTAATAATATTTTATCGTATGAACTTCATATCGACCACCATTAAAGACGCTGTCACCGTATACTTTACCTGCTTCTATACTATTGAATATTAAAACGTAATAATAAAGATAAATCACTATAACGTTGCAAATTAAAAGAAGCGTAATAGTAATTGTACGTATTAAAAAACGCTTTTTCTCTTGCTTAACTTCATCAGGGCTTTGCATAGGTGTGAGCTTAAGTAGGTTTGTTTCTTGTGACGGTTGTTTGCTAAACCTGGTAATTACCAGATCAGATAAATATTTACATCTAATTATACTACTCTTCTTAGGGCAATGTTGATAAAAAATGGCTTGTATTGATTAGTATTATTGTTGTTTTTGAAATAAAGGGTTATTGTATATGTTATTGTCCATGATTGGTTCACCATTATTATGTGCAATCAATAAACCCTCCTCCAAAAGATATTCGGTATTATACAAGTTTGCTGGTTTCAACCCCTCCGTAAAACCTTCATTAATCATTTGTCCAGCTCGTAAAGGAAACTCCAGCAATTCAGGATAATTGCTAATGTGATTGGGATAGTTATAAAATTTCCTACAACTGCTTTCGGTCATCGATAAGTAAATTCTACAAGCCATAGGTCTGGCATCATATGCACTACAAACACCATTTATCAGAAGTGGGCAGGGAAGCTTGCTGTTCTTTAGCTCCTTATCATCCATTTTACCAAGTTTTTGATAGTTCTCAAAAGCTCTTTTGAGTATCACCTTTCTATCCTCTTCAGTCATATTTAATTGCATAAAACGCCAAAGAAAATGAAACTCATGAGAAACAGCATATACTGGCTGGTGGCAACACCAATTGCAACCTTTCTTACAATCAATTCTCACATTATGGCGTTTGGCTTCGGCAAAAAGAGCGTTTATAAGCCCTCCCATAGCATCTTGCTCTTGTCGGGTAGCTTGCCACAATTTTTGATCAGTAGCTTCAGCTTTTATTGCAGATTCAGCAAGTTTTATACCATCTTGAAAAAATGCTTTATCTGTATCTGAAAAATTTGCATTGTTCATTGTTTACTTTTTAGGAATACTCGTAAAAGTAATTAATAAAAGGATAAAGCAACAACGCGACATAGTTGCTAAAGTAAACATATCGCGTTAATTGTACTTTTACAATGTATTTTATTTTTCTGGAAGCAATGGATAAGTATTAAAGATCTTTGCTATAATCTTAGCTACTGACTTTTCAGTTAGTTCATTATCACCCTTAGCAGCACCTGAAGCTCTTCCTTGCCATATCAACTCTTTCTTTTTACGATCAATAATATCAATAATAATTGTACCTTCAGTGTGTGTATCATACTTTACCTGGTTTACCCCTGTATTTACTCCCCATCCATACTGATAATAGTCACTTCCCCAGTAAAAGTTATCATTCCTGGTTAATGATGTTGTTTCTGTAGTTTTTGCTTTTATCATTACTTTTATCAATAAGTCAGGACTTTTATTTTCGTTATAGCCACGTTTACCCATTTCACTATGGATTGCATTGTGAATCCATAGTTTACTATTTTCTTTAATTGGTGTTGATTTTAAATATTCCAACACCATATAATTATTGTAACTGTCAAATTTAGCGTTAGGATCAAAATCAGAATACACTTCTGTTGTTTTACATGCGTGTAATAAGAAAGCAAGAATGGCAAAAAAGATAATTTTTTTAAGTTTCATGTGTTTAAGTTTACGATTGATTTAAATGTATAAACTAAGAATAAATTATACTGTTATACCAATTGTTTTTTTACTTGTTTAAATTGGTATATCACTTGTGTTTCCCTCCAAAAATAAAGCATAAAAGTAACAATTTATTACAACAAAAAAGGACAGTGCTCGTGAGTGCACTATCCTTATTATTGCATTATAGATTGATTGTTCTGTTAAAGATTGTAGAATTTCTCAAAAGCTTTGGTTACAAAAGTATGGTCTAGCGTACCTCCCAATTCTCTTACAGAGTGCATTCCAAGCATCGGGTTGCCAATATCAACAGTACGAATATCAATCTTCCCAGTTGAAATATTCCCAAGTGTTGAACCACCAACCATATCTGATCTGTTGACAAATTTTTGAACAGGAACATCTGCTTCTTTGCAAATAGATTCAAAAATTGCTCCACTTTCTCCATCCGTTGTATATTTCTGGTTAGCATGGATTTTAATAACCGGTCCTGCATTCATAAGTGGGTGTAAAACCGGGTCATGTTTTTCTGGGTGATTAGGATGCACAGAATGTGCCATATCAGCCGAGATCATAAATGATTTATAAATGGCTCGATGGTACTCTTCTTTTGTTTTACCAAGTTTCTCGAAAATACGCTCAATAATATTACGCAAAACTGGGGAGCCTGCACCTTGTTTTGTTACACTGCCAACTTCTTCATTATCAAATACACAAAGAAAATTTGTTGCTTTAGTGTTAGTGCTTGATGTTAGAGCTTTAAGGCCTGCATGAACCATTGCTAAATCATCAAGTTTAGGTGATGATATAAACTCTTGCTCCGGACCAACTAAACAGCCCTTTTCATATTCATAAACGAAAAGATCAAAATCAAGAATCTCAGTTACATCAATTTTTAATTCATTGGATATTAAATTAATCAGGTAGTTGTTCTTTTCTAAAGTATCTTTAACAATGGTCATCAATGGGAGCATATCAACCTGTTTGTTTAATTCAATGCCATCGTTAACACTTCTGTTCAGGTGAATTGCTACACTTGGTATTATTAATAATGGCTTTTTAAGGTCAATTAAACATTGTTTAGGATTAAGAGCATCATTACCTTTAAGTAATACCCTGCCTGCTATTGAAAGAGGTCGATCCAGCCAACTCATTAAAATAGGACCGCCATATACTTCAGTATTCAGCTTAAGGTATTTACCATCAACCAGCATTTCCGGACTTGGCTTAATTTTAAAACCGGGAGAGTCGCTGTGGGCACTTACTAACTTAAGTCCGTTATCCTCTGGTGCCTCAGTTCCAATCTGGAAAGCAAAAAGAGCAGAGCTACTCTTGGTTGTATAATATTTACCACCCTGTTTAATTTTCCACGGACTGGCTATGTCAAGATAATGGTAACCATTGTTTTCTAGCTCTTCGGCAGTGTTTTTTATTACATGAAAAGCAGTAGGGCTCTTGTGTATAAAATCAATTAATTCTTCTGCAAACTTGATTTCTTGTGTCATTATGAGATGTATTATAATGGTTTATCAAGTTGCAATTTAGATAAAAATGAAGATTGGGAAGATGATTTAGGTCAGTCATTGCTTAAAATAAGCGCAAAAAAAAAGCTGTTTCAATGAAACAGCCCTTTTAAATGTCTTAAATGATAAATCTAATCTATGCTAGTTTTACATTTATTGCGTTTAATCCTTTACGACCTTCCTGAAGTTCATAAGTAACTTCATCGTTTTCTTTGATTTCGTCGATAAGACCTGTTACGTGTACAAAGTACTCTTTGCTGGTTTCTTCGTCTTTGATGAATCCATAACCTTTAGAATCATTGAAGAACTTTACAATACCTTTATTCATTATAAAAAAATTAATTTGAAGCCAGCTTTATTAAGTATCACTAACCTCATTAGTCTAAAATAAATTGTTCGAAACAAATGTAGAAACAATTTTTAAATAACTCCACATTTTATCAACATTCACACAATATTTTATTGAAAATAATTATTTGATGTCTTTGAGGAGGAAGTATTAATGTTTTTAAAGTTGTTTATCAATACCTTACGAATAAATGTTAATAAGTAGAGAGACGAATAGAAAAACATTTTATTTGAGATGTATTATATTCGCTTAACAGAAACCAGACAAGAGCTGTTTTGCCCCTTTTAAAGAATGAGAATTGATAAGTTATGATTGTTTGTATTGCCGAGAAACCAAGTGTAGCATATGAGATTGCTCAGGTTGTAGGAGCCAAATCAAAACGCGATGGCTATTATGAAGGAAATAACTATCAGGTAACATGGACATTTGGTCACTTATGCACACTTAAAGAACCACATGAATATCTTCCGGAATGGAAACGGTGGAGTATGGGGTGGTTGCCAATGATTCCATCACGATTTGGCATAAAGCTAATAGGTGATGGAGGTATAGAAAAACAATTTAATACCATTAGAAAATTAGTAACCAAGGCTACGGAAGTTGTAAATTGTGGTGATGCTGGACAAGAAGGTGAATTAATTCAACGTTGGGTTTTACATAAAGCCGGTACCAATTGCCCCGTTAAACGTTTATGGATTTCTTCTCTTACAGAAGAAGCGATACGTGAGGGGTTTCAAAAATTACGTTCGGGCGATGACTTTAATAATTTATATGCAGCAGGCAGTTCAAGGGCTATTGGTGATTGGTTGCTAGGTATTAATGCAACGCGTTTGTATACCTTAAAATACGGACAACAGGGGCAGGTTTTATCAATTGGAAGGGTGCAGACGCCAACCCTAGCTTTAATTGTTGATCGCCAAAAAGCCATTGATAACTTTGTTCCTGAACCATTCTGGGAGTTGAAGACAAAATATAAAGACGTTATATTCTCTGCAACAAAAGGTCGTTTTGCCAAGAAAGAAGAAGGTAATGCCTACTTGCAGAAGATCCAAAATGATGATTTTGAAATTAAAGACTTCTCAAAGAAGAAGGGTAAAGAAGCGCCACCCCGTTTATTTGATTTAACTTCACTTCAGGTGGAGTGCAACAAGAAGTTTGGTTTTTCAGCTGAAGATACTTTAAAAAATATTCAATCCTTATATGAAAAGAAACTAACAACATACCCGCGCGTTGATACAACTTTTTTAAGTGATGATATTTATCCCAAAGTACCAAATATTCTAAAAGGGATGAAGAATCACCTCCATCTAATAAATCCTTTACTGAAGGCTAAATTAAAAAAGTCAAAAAAGGTATTTGATGATAAAAAGGTAACAGATCACCACGCTATTATTCCTACAGGGGTATTTGCTAGTGCTATGGGACGGGATGAAAAATTAGTTTATGAGCTGGTTGCAAGGCGTTTTATTGCAGCTTTTTATCCTGATGCAACAATTTCCAATACCCAGGTGCTGGGTGATGTTGCTGGTGTTGAATTTAAAGCAACAGGTAAACAAGTGCTTGTACCTGGCTGGCGCATTGTTTTTATGGATAATAAAGATACAGAGAAGAAAGCAGATGATATTATGCCGGAGTTTACAGTTGGAGAAAGAGGAACTCATGAACCTTTATTAATTGAGAAGGAAACACAGCCGCCAAAACCATATACTGAAGCAACCCTTTTACGAGCCATGGAAACAGCAGGTAAGCATGTTGATGATGATGAGTTGAGAGATGCTATGAAAGAAAATGGGATAGGACGCCCCTCTACACGAGCAGCTATAATAGAAACCATTACTAGACGAAAATACATTTCAAAAGTACGAAAGAATCTTTACCCTACTGTAACAGGAATACAACTAATTGATACAATCAATAATGAGCTGTTAAAATCAGCTGAATTGACTGGTATCTGGGAAAAGAAGTTAAGGGAGATCGAAAAGGGGCAATACGATGCAGGTAAATTTATGGATGAACTGAAGCAAATGGTTTCAGATATTGTTTTCCATGTAAAGCATGATAGAAGTGAAAAGAAAATTGAGATTGTAACTGAAGAGGAAAAGGAGAAAGCAAGCGAAAACCCTAAAAAAGAAAAGGAAGTTAAAAAACAGGAATTAATATGTCCGCGTTGTAAAGAAGGCCTTATGCTAAAAGGAAAAAGTGCATGGGGGTGTTCGAAATATAAAGAGGGGTGTAAAACACTTGTTCCTTTTGTATTTATGGATAAAAAGCTAAGTGATAAGCAGGTTGAACAACTTATTAGCAAAAAACGTACTTCCAAAATTAAAGGTTTTCAGTTGGATAGTGGCAAAGTTGATGGAAGTGTTATTTTGAACGAAGCTTTTGAGCTTTCATTTGAAGAAGCTGAAAAAGTTGTTTGGACTTGTCCATTGTGTAATACAGGGACTGTAGTAAAGGGAAAATCAGCCTATGGTTGCAATAATTTTAAAAATGGTTGTCGTTTACGGATACCTTTTGAATTTATGAGTAAAGCTTTATCAATAAATCAGGTTGAATCAATTGTATTGAAGAAAAGAACCCAAATAATAAAAGGTTTTGTAAACCCGCAGACCAATGAAAAGACAGATGGCCGTATTGTGCTTGATGACAATGGGCAGTTACAAATAGAGCAATAGAAATGTTATCATTTTTGAACACATACCCTACCTTTCTTTGTATACTATTATGCACTTTTGTTGAGAATAACTTAAATAAAGCATGGCAATGAAGTATATTATTACAAGCCTTTTTTTATTGGTCTGGTTGCAAGTTTCAGCCCAGAAAAAGCCTCATATTTTTTTAATAATGACTGATCAGCAGCGCGGTGATTGTTTGGGAAAAGAAAACCCGGATATTCAAACACCACATTTAGATCAATTGGCCGATGATGGTGTGTGGTTTTCAAACGCATATTCCTCAGTGCCCAGTTGTACACCTGCCAGGGCGGGGCTCTTAACTGGTATGTCGCCTTGGCAGCATGGTATGCTGGGATACTATAAAGTAGCCCAAGAATACCCTTATGAAATGCCACAAATGCTTAAAGAGGCAGGGTATCAAACAGTAGGCATAGGAAAGATGCATTGGCATCCACAACGTAATTTGCATGGATTTCATCAAACAATTTTAGATGAGAGTGGGCGTGTGGAGTCAGATGGTTTTGTAAGTGATTACAGGCAATGGTTTGCAATACAAGCTCCGGAACTGGACCCAGATGCCACTGGTATAGGCTGGAATGAGCATAGGGCTGCATCATATGTTTTAGCTGAAAATTTGCATCCAACATATTGGACAGCACAAACCGCTATTGATATTGTTAAAGCATATCAAAGTGATGAACCTTTATTTATGAAAGTGAGTTTCGCTCGTCCTCATAGTCCTTATGATCCTCCACAAAGGTATTTGGACATGTATGCTACTACTGAAATTCCAGAACCTTTTATGGGTAAATGGGCGAGTCGGTTTGCAGAATATCCTGAAAAAAAAGATGCTGCATTTGGAGATTATGGTGTTGAACATGCTCTTAATTCACGACGACACTATTACGCTGCCATTACATTTATAGATGATCAGATTGGACGATTTATTGAAGTGTTAAAAGCGAAAGGGATGTATGATAATGCTTTAATCATATTTGTTTCAGATCATGGTGATATGATGGGTGATCATAACCATTGGAGAAAGACCTATGCGTATGAAGGCTCAACAAGGGTACCTTTTATTCTTAAATGGCCATCATCAGTAAAGCCTAAAATTAAGAAAGGAAGTGAGCTGTTATATTGTGTGGAATTAAGAGATATTTTACCAACCATGTTACAGGCTTCTGGTATAAATCAACCGCAAGAAATGGATGGTTTATCTATATTTCCACTTATTAAGGAAAAAAGAGCACCGTGGAGAGATTTTATAGATTTAGAGCATGCTACAACGTATGAGAAACATAATTACTGGTGTGCCTTAACGGATGGTAAAATAAAATACGTTTGGTTTTTCAGAACTGGAGAAGAACAGTTGTTTGATCTTCATAAAGATGAAGGTGAAGAGCAGAATTGTATTGATATCACCGCTTATTTGCAAGTGGCCGAAAAGTGGCGAAACCTAATGGTGCAGCATTTAAAAGAAAGAGGTGAACCTTACGTGAAAAATGGTAAGCTTAATACTTTTGATAAAACGGTATTAATTAGCCCGAATTACCCGTCACAAAACCAATAAAGGTCGGGAGGCATTTTAGAAATCAGATTTTTATTATCACCTTGGTCGTATTTAGATAGTATAAAAAAATATTAATTGCGGTGTTACTTTTGTTTAGTAACACCGCTTTTTTTACTTTTGAAGTTTGGAATGTGCGTAAAGAGGGTGTATGAAATTAAGCCACACGTGTTGATTGGAGTTATACAGCAAGCTAATTACTTCAACTTTGGTCAGTAAACATGGTGTTCTGGTATTCAGGATATTCTCTTCGTATTGTTTTCATCTAAAACGATTAATTACGAATATGAAGTATTTCAATATTTTCTTGTTTAGTCTGGTAGTGTTGTCCTTTTTAACTGTAAATCATAATGCTGTTGCTCAGCAAGATATACCTGAGGGGACAGAGAAAATTATTATTGATGGACAAACATTCTACCTCCATAAAGTAAGAAAAGGAGAAGGTTTATACCGGATAAGTGTTTCCTATGGCGTTTCTCAAAAAGAGATTGTTGAAGTTAATCCATATATTGCCAATGGACTTAAGGTTGGACAACTAATAAAGGTTCCGGTAATAAAAGGACGCAATAGTACAGAAAAACAGTTGCAATCAGAAGAGTTTATTTACCATACTGTTGAAAAAGGTCAAACGGCTTATTATATTTCTAAACGATATCGGGTTGAGCTACAGGATATTTATGATTACAACATGGGGAGTGATCAGCAACTTATTGTAGGTACAATAATCAAAATTCCGCAAAATAAAGTTCAGGTTATTAATAATGAGTTAAATGATGAAGGCTATTATGTACATAAAGTTGAGCCTAAAGAAACTCTATATGGTCTGGCTAAACGTTATCATTTGTCAATAGATGATATAATTAAAAATAACAAAGGGTTGGAATCAGGTATATTGCCTGTTGGTTCATTTATCCGTATACCAAAAGAAATTGTATCCAATGAAAACGTGTTGACAAATGAGGCGGGTGATAAAGATTTTGAAGATGCCAATTTTTTCTACCACAAAATTGAATCAGGTGAAACTTTATATAGCATATCGGAGCAATACAACGCTATACCAAAAGATGTACTAGAAGCCAATAAATCTGTTAATGCTGATGATTTGCCATTAGGGTACTTAGTCAGAATACCTAAGTTGAGTATAAAATCCAGAAAAAATCATCTTTTATTGGAGAATGCTACCATAGTAGATCATAAAATAAAGCGGAAAGAGCGTTTATCTGATGTGGTTGAAAATTATGAGGTACCATCTGATATTATTGAAAAAGTAAATGCTGTTGCTGGCATCGACCTTAATGCTTGGAAGAAAGGTATGATTATTAAAGTACCAACTAAAAAATGGGTTGAACAGTACTATTCAAGAGATCACCAGGTTGAATTGGATAGTGTGGAGCTTGGGACAACGGAAATACCTCCTTTTGAAAAGTTAGAGTGTGATTTGTACAATTATAGCTTAACTAAACCATCAATTAAGGTGGCTATATTGTTGCCATTTAATGCAGAGGCCACAAAGCGTATAAATTATACAACAAAACAAGTTGGAGGAGAAACAATAAACATTGAAAAGACCAACCAAAATTTATCAATGCGATCAAAAGTGTTTGTTGAATTTTACCAAGGCGTCTTACTGGCTTTAGATGGTCTTAAAAAAGAAGGTGTCAATGTTGATCTTTTTGTTTACGATACTTCTCCTGATACAACAAAAGTTGCTAAAATTCTGTTGAAACCGGAACTTAGGCATACAGATCTTATTATTGGGCCAGCTTACTCCTCAAATCTTAAATTGGTTTCAGAATTCTCTAAAGAATACGAGATACCAATGGTTTATCCACTTTCAACTCATAATCTTCAAATAGATGATAATCCGTTATTGTTTCAGGCAAATCCGTCTGATACTTTAATGTTTGATATAATGGCTCAACAAATTATTCAGAATTCACAAGGTAAGCGATTGGTTTTGATTAGAACAGAGAATAAGGATAATGTATTTGAGCAACGCTTAAGTGATCTAATACGCAATAAAATGTATTGGGAGAGTTTTAAAAATGGTGAAGTACCGGACTTTATTGAATACAGATTTAAGCAGGATGATCTGGTTAGCCTGGAACGTATGCTAGATAAGGAAAAGGAAAATACCATTGTAATTCCATCAACTGAAGAAGCTCAAGTTAATAGAATTGTGACAACGCTTAAAGGAGCTGTTGAAAAAACAAACGCAAAAGTAACGCTTTGGGGTTTGCCTGACTGGATAAAGTATAATACGATAAATCCAGAAGATATATGTAAGCTAAACGGGCATGTATTTAGCTATTATGCAGTTAACTACCAGGATACAGTAAATGATGAAAAAATTAAGCTCTATCGTCAATGGTTTAAGACAGAACCTATAGCTATTTCGCCATTTTTTCAAACTGCTTCGGTACAATCCAATATGAGTAGATATAGTTTATGGGGACATGATATAGCGTACTTTTTTATTACGGCATTACGTGACTTTGGTGACAATTTTCCACATTGTATTCAACATCATCATCCACACACTATACAATCAAAAATGAATTTCCTGCGTGTTTCTAATTGGGGAGGTTTTTATAATCATGGCTTATTTATTTTAAAATTTAGTCCTGATTATATGATGCAGATTGAAGAAGTCAGATAATATCATTAATTCATTGTATTTTAGGTAAATAATTGGTTGTTAAAATATAACGATGGCTTAAGCAGAACTGCTTAAGCTTTTTTTTATTACAGTTTTTTAATGGCCGGATAGCTGCTATCTTTGCATAAATTTTTCAGCATGGTTTCAATAAATCAATTAACAATAGATTTTGGAGGTTTTAAACTTTTTGAGAATATTTCTTTTCTCATTAATAATAAAGACCGGATAGGATTAATAGGGAAGAATGGAGCAGGAAAATCCACGTTATTAAAGATTATTGCCGGACACCAAGAGCCTACTAGCGGTGTGGTTGCTATGCCCAAGGGGATAAAAGTAGGATATTTACCTCAGCATATGAAGTATGCTGATACACGCTCTGTAGTAGAGGAAGTAGAACTTGCCTTCTCAGAACTTAAGGGTTTGGAGGCACAAATTGCAGATATCAATAATGAAATTGCGGAGCGAACCGATTATGAAACGGAGTCGTACATGGCTTTATTGGATCGTTTAAATGATAAAAATGATCGGTTTAATCTTTTAGGAGGAGCAAACCATGAAGCTTTAATCGAAACAACACTAAAGGGACTGGGTTTTGAACGCAGTGATTTTTATCGTAATACAGGTGAGTTTAGTGGCGGTTGGCGTATGCGCATAGAACTGGCAAAAATATTACTTGAACAACCTGATATTTTTCTTCTCGATGAGCCTACGAACCATTTGGATATTGATTCAATTCAATGGCTTGAGGATTTTCTGAAGACATATAGTGGGGCGGTGGTATTGATTTCTCACGATAAAGCATTTTTAGATACAATTACTAAGCGAAGTATAGAGATTTCACTTGGCAGAATATACGATTATAAAGCAAGTTATTCCAAATATATTGAGTTAAGGAAGGAACGCAGGGAGCAACAATTGAATGCCTTTAATAATCAACAAAAAAAGATAGAAGATACAGAGAAGTTTATAGAACGATTCAGGTATAAGGCCACCAAATCAGTTCAGGTTCAGTCGCGTATCAAGCAACTGGACAAACTTGACAGGATAGAAGTTGATGAATTTGATAATTCAGCGTTGAACATTAAGTTTCCGGCGGCTCCCCGTTCAGGAACTGTTGTTGTAAAGGGTGAACAAGTTACAAAAGCATATGGCGATTTATTGGTTTTAGACGAGGTTGATATTACTATTGAGCGTGGAGAAAAAATCGCATTTGTAGGGCGTAATGGAGAAGGCAAAACTACCATGGCACGTATGATTATGAATGAGTTGACACATCAGGGTAAGCTCACTATTGGACATAATGTAAAGATTGGATATTTTGCCCAGAATCAGGCAGAACGACTGGAGGAGAGTCATACGGTATTAGAGACTATTGACCTTGTTGCAGTAGGTGATATACGCTTAAAGATAAGAGACCTGTTAGGGGCTTTTATGTTTAGCGGAGAAGAAGTTGAAAAGAAGGTAAGTGTATTATCAGGAGGTGAACGTACCCGTTTGGCTATGGTGCGCCTTCTGCTTGAGCCTGTTAATTTACTAATACTGGATGAGCCTACGAACCATCTAGATATGCGCTCTAAAGATATTTTAAAGCAAGCATTGCGCGATTTTGAAGGTACAGTTATTCTAGTATCTCACGACAGGGAATTCTTAGATGGTTTAGTTGATAAGGTTTATGAATTCAGACACAACAAGATCAGAGAATATATAGGTGGTATATATGAGTTTCTTGAAAAAAAGAAACTGGAAAGCCTCAATGAGTTAAATAACTCAATTGCATCTAAAAAGAAAAGTGTTGTTGAGAAAGGAGGTAGCCAGGCTAAAATATCTTTTGAGGAACGTAAGGAGTTAAGTAAAAGGCTAAAAAAAGCTGAAAAAAGGGTTGGAGAATATGAAAAAAAGATTGCTGAGCAGGAGCTCAGGTTAGAAGAACTGACAAATAAAATCAGCCAGCCGGAGAATGCTTCAGATGATTCTTTATTCGCTGCTTATAAAGAATCAGAAACTGGTTTGGAAGAGCTAATGACACTATGGGAGGAAGCACATGTCAATTTGGAAAGATTGCAACAACAGAAAAATGAAATTAATTAATTATAGCAATGGAACAGAAAGAACAACAACTGGTATTTGGCATACGTGCTGTACAAGAAGCTATTTTAGCCGGTAAGGAAATTGAAAAGGTATTGATAAAGAAAGGGCTTCAGGGGCCATTATTCCAAAAGTTTTTAGAGGATGTACGTCAACATAATATACCATTTCAGTTTGTGCCTATTGAAAAGCTCAATCGTACGTCACGTGAAAACCATCAAGGCGTTATTGCTATAATTTCTCCGGTCGTTTATCAGGACATTGAAAAGCTAATTCCAGGCATATTGGATCAGGGAAGAGAACCATTTGTGCTTGTTCTGGATCACATAACTGACGTTCGTAATTTTGGTGCAATTGCTCGTACTGCTGAGTGTGCCGGGGTTGATGCTATAATTATACCTGAAACAGGTGCTGCAGCTGTTTCTGCTGATGCCATAAAAACATCTGCAGGTGCTTTACATACAATTCCTGTTTGTCGAGTGCGTAGTTTACTTTCGACCATTGAGTATTTGCAAGGAAATGGGTTAAAAATAGTTGCTGCTACAGAAAAAGGTGCTATTGATTACGATAAAGCCAATTACCGTGGACCAATAGCTTTAGTAATGGGCGCTGAGGACAGAGGGGTTGATGCTAAGATTTTAAAGGCAGCAGAAATAAAAAGCCGTATTCCCATTGTTGGAGAAATAAACTCCTTAAATGTATCGGTTGCAGCGGGCATATTAATGTATGAGATTGTAAAAACTAGAATTTAAACTTTATTTTAAGGTTTTGTTATTAAAGGTTGTATTACTATGCTTTAATGGATATACCGGTAAAGCGCAGCATATCTTCAATATTAAGCCCGGTAGGTATTGGGTGCGAAGATAGAATTGGTATTGCATATGGTGTGAGAATTTTATAATTTAAGTTAAGCTATATGCCTAAAGCGTTATTTTTTAGAATTTAACATCTGATATAATCTATTAGCATGATCTGGAAGCACTAATTTACAAACATGATTTTAATCAGGAAAAAGGTAAGCTTTTATCGTTGAAAATTTGATAATTGTTATATCTTTTCTAAATTAGTCAGGTTTTGGGATGAGAAAAATCATATTTTTTAATCAAAAGCAACGCTTATGATCCATAAGGAAAGAGTCCTAAAGGCACTTAATCATGAACAACCGGATAGGGTGCCCTTCTTCTATTGGGATGTCCCTGAATTTGGTGCAAAGTTAATGAAGCATCTGGGGTTTCAGAATCGAGATCAGGTATTGGATTATCTGGATGTCGACTTTCGTTGGGTTGAACCGGATTACATAGGTAAAAGTTTAATTGAAGAAGATGGCCTGTCAAAGACAGACATATGGGGTGTTGGTTATTCTAAAGTTAAAAATGGAGATTTTGAATTTTGGGAAGCCACCAAATATCCATTACAAGGCCAAACAGATCCTGCCGTTTTAGACGATTACAATTGGCCTTCAATTGATCTGTTTGATTTCAGCTCGTTACCAAAAAAAATTGAGAAGTATAAGAATTATGCTGTAATGACAGCTCCAGGATTTTCTTCACCGGGCTTATTTCGAATTATTCAACGTTTGCTGGGAAGAGATGCATTTTTAGATGTAATAATGTATCATCCTAAGTTTTTCGGAGCATTAACAGAAAAAGTCAGTTCCTTTTATTTAGACTTTATTGAACGTTTCTTTGACGATGCTAATACTGGTATTGACTTTATTCGTATTGCGGATGATTTTGGTTCGCAATCGGGGTTATGCATTAGTAATGAAATATGGGAGCAATACTGTAAGCCTGCTATTGAGGCATATATTGAAATCCCACGGTCTAAAGGTATTAAGTTTTATATGCACTCTTGTGGTGGAGTACGGAAATTATTACCGGAATTTATCAGTCTGGGAGCTGATGTACTTGATCCTATTCAAACCCGTGCCAGTGGAATGGAACCAGTTGGTCTGAAAGAAGACTTTGGTAACTACATTACTTTTAGTGGTGCTTTGGATGAAGAGTTATTACTTCGTCAAGGCACTCCAAAACAAGTAAAAGAAGGCGTTAATAAACTATTAGATACTGTAGCTTATGGAGGAGGGTTTATTTTAGGACCATCACATAAACTAAAGGTTGAGACACCTGTTGAAAATGTGCTTGCTATGTACGAAGCTGCCAAGGAGTGGAAATATTAATTATTGAATAATCGTGTTACAACAAGCCTTGTTTCAAAATTGGAGAAATAAGGCTTGTTTTAGTATACGCTATTTTTTGCTTCCTTGTTAATGACATATTTTCTATCTTTGCGCCCGTTAAATTCAAAATCTTTGCTGTTAAGCAAATCCCCGACAAAATATTTAGAATGTAATATTCATATGAGTATTGATATTGCTTTGTACTAAAATTAAAATAATAATACATGGTTTTTATTAAAGAACTAACACAAGGGGCAAGCCTTAAAAATGAGTTGCTTTCAGGTATTACTGTTGCTATTGCACTGGTGCCGGAAGCTATTGCTTTCTCCTTTATTGCCGGGGTAGATCCTCTTATTGGCTTGTATGCAGCTTGTATAATGGGGCTATTTACATCTTTGTTAGGTGGGCGGCCAGGAATGATTTCTGGAGCAACCGGGGCTATAGCAGTGGTTGTTGCTACAACAGTTCAAGAATATGGTGAAGCATATTTATATCCAACAATTATATTGGGAGGGCTAATACAACTGGCCGTTGGGGCTTTGCGTTTGGGTAAATTTATCCGCCTCGTTCCGCATTCTGTAATGTTGGGGTTTGTAAATGGTTTAGCGATTGTTATTTTCGCATCTCAATTTCCAATGTTTGGTAGCGATTCAACAGGAGAGTTTGCATATTATACTGGAACTAAATTGCATGTTTTAAGTGGATTGGTTGCTTTAACAATTGGTATTATGGTATTCCTTCCAAAGTTTACTAAAGCAATACCATCAGCCTTAGTCGCTATTTTAATAATTGCAGGTATATCATTTATTCCAGGAATAGAAACACCTACAGTACTAAATTTATTAAAAGGAAAATCTATGCAAGGTGGTTTACCATCTGTATTTACTGATTATCCTCCTGACCTGTTTAGTATTACCACACTTAAAATTATTATTCTACCTGCAATAAGTGTTGCAGGAGTAGGGTTAATTGAGAGCCTTTTAACATTAACCATTATTGATGAGCGTACAGATACCAGGGGAAGTGGTAACAGGGAAAGTATGGCGCAAGGAGTAGCTAACTGTATTTCTGGTTTTTTGGGAAGTATGGGGGGATGTGCTATGATTGGTCAAAGTATGATTAATATAAATTCAGGAGCAAGAGGGCGTTTATCCGGTATTATGGCTGCAATCACATTATTGATGTTCATTATGTTTCTGTCTCCGGTTATTGAACGAATACCTGTTGCAGCACTTATTGGAATTATGTTTATGGTAGCATATGGTACATTTGAATGGTCAAGTATTAAGAATATTAAGAAAACGCCATTGGCGGATGTCTTAATTATGGTTATTGTTGCACTTGTAACGGTTGTGTTCCATAACCTGGCCTTAGCCGTAGCCATAGGTGTAATACTATCAGCTTTATCCTTTGCATGGGATCATGCTATTGGTATACATGCACGTCTTCGCTTAGATGAAAATGGTATTAAGCATTATGATGTTCATGGTCCGTTATTCTTCGGGTCAACAACATCATTTACTGACTTATTCAACCCTAAAAGTGATCCTGATAAGATTATTGTCGATTTTGAAAGTAGTCGTGTTGTTGATCAGAGTGGGATAGAGGCCATAAGAAAGCTTAATGAAAAATATCAGGAAGCAGGTAAAAAAATCTCATTTGTTAACTTATCAAAAGGGTGTAAAGATATACTGGCAACTGCTAAAATTGATATTTCCATTGATCCGGATAAGAGAAAGTTTATGGTGGTATACGATGCCTGATATGTAATACCGATGATCAGCATTAAGCATTGTGTACACTGAAAATATTTCGGTATTCAATGTACAATTGGTATAAAAGCCGCGAATAAAATAAGTATATATACTAAAATAGGGTGTATAACCACTACAGTGTGTTGAAGTAAGTAAATTAAAGTAACTTGTTTAAAAGTAGTTTCTATACGGAATAGGTATTTTAATTCATATTTAAGTAAATATTACAATAGTTTTATTTTTTTCTGTTGTTCCATTGTTGTATAATGTTTTATAACAGGCGTATTAAAACTCTTTTATATTAGGGGTATGCTATCCTTTGGGTAAAGAACGATTTACGGATGTACAAGGTGTCTTGTTGCTGTATTATTGTATTCTATCCTGCTTTCCTGTACTTTATTGGCAAACGAGTCTATATAAGAAGTTGCTGCGTTGTACCTAAGATATTGTTTACTGTCAACAATTTTGGCTATACAACGTACAGATTTTCCTTCCCTAGGATCTTTTACAATACAGTTTCCCTTATCGTCTTTCATTGACTTGGGGTAGGGCTATCATGTGACTTAAAATAATTGATTTTAAAATCTTCCAGTACAGGGTTAAATTTATTCATATAGCGCTTAAGGTAGCTCGACGATATATCCAGTGAGGTATGTAACTCGTTAACACTATAATTGCCAAATTGCTTTTTTTAAGGCTTGTAACATTCTTCAACCAGCTCGTCAATGGTAAGGTCATGGTTTTGAGTTGTATACCAGGAGTCTAAAGGCTCAGTTTTTGGGTTGTAGTAATTACTATCCGGCTCCCGTAAATTATTGCTGTGCCAGTTGTTTTTATTGGTTTTGCATGCCTTAATAAGCATAAGAGCTGCCAAGAAAGGTAAGGTGTTGTATAATATACCAAAGGCTGCAATATAAATTGTATATGCACATAAGAATAAATCAGGGTAAGAAAATAAATAGGTCACTTTCTTATTTGATCCTGATAAAAGGAGACAGCAGAGTACGCCTGTTCACAGAAAGCCGATCTAGGAACTTTGATGTGCTTCATACAAATTAGGTAAACAAATGCAAGATGATTTGATCAGAATAGAGGATATACAGACTGAAAATCTTACTTTTAAAAATATATACTAATATTGCATGTTATTATAATAACATTTCTAATTTAAAAAGTACTAGTTCAGAATAATATTTTTAGTATAAATTATTAAAAAGAGCTGGTGGAATGATTCTTCACCAGCTCTTTTAGATTCTCTAACCTGTTTTTTAAGTAAATATCTTTATGGTAATGTTGTTTCAATCTGTGAAAGAATATGAACAGGTGTCATATATACTTCAGACTTAAAACTTTTATATTCATCACAGGCATCAGAGTCATGTAAAACATATGATGCCCAAAGGTAAAGGTTCTGGCCAAATCCAGCAGCAATTGTTAAGCTGTCCGTATAATGTTCTACCTTTCTTTTCCCCTTGAGCGACAGATACTGGATACCACGCTCCATTACTCCCGTAACTTTACGGCTCTCATAGTCCCTAATATGCATTAATTCATGAGCAAATAGTCCGATTCTTGCCTCAGCAGGAACATTTTTAAGGTGTACGCCTTTAAATGATTCATTTTTATTTACAAGAATAACATACCTGCGGTTTTTCTTGCCAAGCAATAAGGAAAAGAAATGAGGGCGGGCAGCCATTGTTGTTTTTAGATTCTTGTTTCGTATTTTGATTCTGCAGTTATGTAGATCTGAAAATTCCAGATAAGGAATTAAAAAATCATTTAAATAGGCCTGGTTGAATGTGGTATCAACTTTTAAACAACCAATTTTATTATATCTTTTAATTTTTGAATTTACTACCTCTTGCGCAGCTATAAAAGAAGAAATGACTAATCCCGTAATTAAACCTATCCAATCTTTCATCACCATATCAACTACTTTTTAATTATTGTTTATGCAATTATTTACCGAAATGTTACAATTAAAGCGTTAAAAAATGTAAATTGCAATTGTAATTACCACATAGAGAATTGATTGAATTAGGGTAGGAGTAAGTTAATTGTACTATAAATTACAATTAACTTGTTTAAATAGATTTTGATTACCATTAATTCATTTGTAAAGAATGTAATTTCTTATAGATTCCTGCTTTTGCAATTAACTCATCATGTGTTCCAGTTTCAACAATTTCACCTTCGCTAAATACACAAATCATATCAGCATTACGTACAGTTGATAATCGGTGAGCGATAACTAATGAAGTCCTGTTTTTCATTAAGTTTTCAAGGGCATCTTGTACCAAGCGTTCTGATTCGGTATCTAAAGCAGATGTTGCTTCGTCAAGAATTAAAATAGGAGGATTCTTTAATATAGCTCTTGCTATACTTAAACGTTGTCGTTGCCCACCAGACAGCTTACTGCCTCTATCGCCAATTACTGTATTGTAACCATTTTCGGTGTTTTTTATAAACTCATGTGCATTGGCAACTTTAGCTGCATTAATAACCTCTTCCTCAGTTGCACTTTCAACTCCAAAAGTTATGTTATTATAAATAGAATCATTAAATAAGATAGCTTCCTGGTTCACATTGCCCATCAACTCTCGTAAATCATATAGTTTAAGGTCCTTTATATTGATATTATCAATGTAAATACCGCCTTCCTGAACATCATAAAAACGAGGTAACAGATCAACAAATGTGGTTTTTCCACTACCGGATTGCCCTACTAAAGCAATCGTTTTTCCTTGTGGAATTGTTAAACTCACATTTTTCAATACTTTAGTCTCTTCGTAAGAAAAACTAATATTGCGGTATTCAACCTTGTCAGTAAAACTCTTTAGTTCCTTTGAACCCTCATGCTCTTTTATTGTCAGATCAGCTTGTAAAATTTTATCAATACGATCATAGGCAGCTAATCCTTTTTGAATATTAAAATAAGCTGTGGAGAATGCTTTTGCCGGATTAATAATTTGATAAAAAATACCAATATATACGATGAAAGTAGCCCCTTCAAGTGTGCTGTTTTCACTTCCGATTATATAAGCACCAAACCAAACAACTATAATCATCACAATAGTGCCTAAAAATTCGCTCAAGGGGTGGGCCAGTGCATATCGGCGGTGTAATTTATTCATAATCTCTTTATAGCTTTCAGTTTTGGAAATAAAGTGTGAGTTCATCCTCTTTTCGGCATTAAAAGCTTTAATAATCCGTAATCCACTAAGCGATTCTTCAATAATTCCCAATAAGTCCCCCATTTTGTTTTGAGCATTTTTAGAGTGTGCTTTAAGCGTTCTGCCTGTACGTCCTATTACCCATCCGGCAATTGGTAACATTACAAAAACAAAGAGTGTTAACTGGTAACTGATGGCAAGCATATAACCAATTAATACGATTATAATTATTGGATTTTTGAAAAACATATCTATTGAAGACATGATTGAGTTTTCAACTTCTTGTACATCACCTGTAGCACGCGCCATTACGTCACCTTTTCGTTCATCGGAATAGAAACTCAATGGAAGTGATGTGATTTTTTTGTAAATCTTTGTCCGGATATCACGTGTAACACCATTTCTAATACCTACGGTTTGATAAGAAGCAAAATATGCAAAGCCAACTTTTAGTAATGTAGCCAATAGCATTAATAAACCAATAAATGGCATAACGACAGGTATACCATAGCGAACCTTGATGTCTGTAACGTAGTAATAAAGGTTATTTTGGATAACATTTTTGGAAAGCTCCCAAGGTAGTAATACCTCAATTTCTTTAGCCGTATCGAATAATACTTCTAATATTGGCACCATAAACAACATGGCTAAACCAGTAAAAATGGCTGCAAATAAATTAAATATAAAACTTAAAATAAGATTACGTTTATATGGTGGTATATACTGTTTAAGTATTAGAATAAAATCTTTCATTTGTGTTTGTCTATGTTGTAGTCGTTTTAAAAGCAAAACGGGCAGTAAAAGTAAACTTTTACTGCCCGATACCCAAATTAAGGGATGTTATTATATCTTAAATACTCCAGTGTAAGAGTGTGGTGTCAGGGCATGCATTTCCGCTTTTACATCGTCAGAGATATCTAAACGGTCAATAAATGCACCCATTGTTTTAGAATTGATTTCTTCGTTGGTACGCGTCAGATCTTTTAATGCCTCGTATGGGTTCGGATAACCTTCGCGACGCAAGATGGTTTGAATACCTTCTGCTACAACGGCCCAATTATCTTCTAGGTCATTTTTAATAGCTGTTTCATTTAATAAAAGCTTATTAAGACCTTTAGCTAATGAACGAATTGAAATAATAGAGTGAGCAATAGGTACACCAATGTTACGAAGTACAGTTGAGTCAGTTAAATCTCTTTGTAGACGGGATACTGGTAGTTTTTCAGCTAAATGTGAAAATACTGAATTAGCAATGCCAATATTACCTTCTGCATTTTCAAAATCAATTGGATTAACTTTATGTGGCATAGCACTGGAACCTACTTCCCCCTTCTTGATGCGCTGTTTAAAGTAGTCCATCATAATATAAGTCCAGAAATCACGAGATAAGTCCAGCAAGATAACATTGATACGTTTGAAATTATCAAACGTTGCAGCCATGTTGTCATAATTTGAAATCTGTGTGGTTACTTGTTCACGATCTAACTTTAGAATGTTGTTGACAAAGTTATTTCCGAAATCAACCCAGTTAATTTCCGGGTAAGCCACATTGTGCGCATTGAAGTTACCAGTAGCCCCTCCAAACTTTGCTGAGCAGGGAATACCTTTTAGCAGAGCTAATTGCTTATTCAAACGTTCTACGTATACCATCATCTCTTTACCCAGACGAGTAGGAGAAGCCGGTTGTCCATGTGTTTTTGCCAGCATTGGAATGTCTTTCCATTCTATAGCCAGCTCATTTAGTTTTTGTATTAGTTCTTCCAGTAAAGGATAATAGATATCATGAACAGCGTCTCTTAATGAATAAGGAACAGCAGTGTTATTAATGTCCTGCGAAGTCAATCCAAAATGAATAAACTCTTTATATTTATCCAGCTTAAGAATATCAAATTTTTCTTTTATAAAATATTCAACCGCTTTTACATCATGATTAGTAATAGCTTCAATATCTTTTACGCGTTCAGCATCTTCAAGCTCAAAATTCTTGTATACCTTACGTAAATCTTCGTAAAGAGCTTTATCAAAGTCGGATAATTGAGGTAATGGCTGCTCACAAAGAGCAATAAAGTATTCTATTTCCACAAGAACACGGTAGCGAATGAGCGCGTACTCAGAAAAGTATAAAGCTAAACCATCTACTTTGTTTCTATATCTTCCATCAACAGGAGATATGGCAGTCAATAATTGAATATCCATCATTTTATTTATTTGATTTTTTGGCAGTGCAAAAATAGTAATTTTTAGATGAAATGTTTAGTTTTGAACCTTTACCTTAATAATACAGAACAAAATAATGAACTACTGGCAAGGGTTTCAATTGGGGTTAAAATGCTATTCCCGGGCTTTATCATTCATGTTAAGAAATAAATTGGGCTGGTATTTTGTTTTTCCACTGATATTCAATATCTTATTGTTGCTAGTCGGTTTTTATTCTGTTGCATCATTGGGGGATAGTTTAATCACTACCTTAAGTGAATGGACTAATATTGATGAATGGAATTTTTGGGGGGCTGGCTTTGCTATTGGGCTTATTAATGGGTTGATTTGCTTTGTGATACGTTTACTATTCTTTATAATATATGCATACATTGGTGGTTATATTATAATAGTACTAATGTCACCGGTTTTTGCCCTGTTGTCAGAGCAAACAGAACGAATTATAACCAGTACAAGCCAGTCATTTGATTTCACTCAATTTATAAAAGACATTATCAGAGGTGTATTATTAGCTGTACGTAACCTAACTATTGAGATGTTTTTTACCATTATTTTATTTATTATTAGTTTTATTCCAATAGTTGGACTATTTGCTACTCTTGCTTTATTTTTAGTATCAGCTTATTTTTATGGCTTCTCTTTTCTTGATTATACTCTGGAACGACGTCGATTTAAGATACAGTCCAGTATTCGGTTTATAAATCAAAATAAAGGTTTAGCAATAGGAAATGGTTTCGTTTTTTCACTTGTACTTCTTATACCATACATAGGAGTTATGCTTGCCGGTTTTATTTCAGTAATATCTGTTGTTGCAGCAACTTTGTCGGCATGTAAAGCAATAGAGGAAGATAAGTCTTTAGTGAATATAGCCTGATTAAAGAGGGGTGTTTTAATGATATAATTCATCATTTCTTTTGATTTCAATGTCGCTTTTCATGTCTAGCTTTGTGGTGTAAATTTTTATATAAATCATTTTATAATTTAAGAATGACACCAAACAACATTGCTATTTTAGGTGGAGGAAATCTCGGCTCATCAATAGCGAAAGGGCTTGTTAAAAGTGGCTTAATGCAACCAAAGCAGATAACTGTTACTAATCTGGAGTTAGAGATGATTCAGCACCTGCATGACAAAGAAGGTTTTAATATTACAACGGATAATGTTAAAGCAGTTGAGAGTGCAGAAATTGTTATTATTGCTGTTAAACCAACAGGAGCAACGCCTTTATTAGAACAGGTAAAAGAAATTCTTAAACATGGTAAACATGTTCTTATTTCAGTTATTTCGGGTGTGAAAATTAATGATCTGGAAACAATTCTTGGTGATGTTCCGGTTATACGTGCTATGCCAAACACGGCAATAGCTATTCAAGAATCTATGACAGCACTTTCATTTAACGAAAAAGGATTAGCGTATAAAGAAAAGGTAGTTAATATTTTTGATCAATTAGGTTCAACGATGGTAATACCAGAAGCTCAAATGCCAGCTGCAACAGTTTTAGCTTCTTGTGGAATTGCTTTTGCATTACGTTTTTTACGTGCAGCATCGCAGGGTGGAATTGAAATAGGTTTCTCATCTAAACTATCCCAGGAGATTGCTGCACAAATTATGAAAGGCGCTGCAAATCTTATTACTGAAAATAATTCTCATCCAGAGCCGGAAATTGATAAAGTTACAACACCTCTAGGAGTTACAATTAAGTCATTAAATAAAATGGAGTACGAAGGTTTTAGTTCTTCATTAATTCAGGGTGTAGTCGCAGGTTATAATAAGATTTTGGAAACAGAATCCTAGATATTGGTAATGATGTTGTTAGTTGTTTTAAAATCTTTTTTTTTACTAAAGAAATATAAAGGGCAGAGATGTTTTAAAGAAAGATGAATAAATCTGAATAATTTTAAACAACTTTAGTACCAGAAACACGAACTTGCCTCAAAATGCCAAAAATTATAAGAACCTTCATTAATATTGTTTCTGAAGCAGCTTTAGGTGATTATAGAAGTAATATAAATGAAGGTATCTTAAAGTCAAGGTAAAAAACTATTCCTTAACTGTTTCTCTGCGAGGACATGCAGGAAGTTTAACTTCTTTTTCCTCGTAATAAGATTCCAAACAACTATTAGGGTCGCAACAAGTGTGGCATATGCGTTTGTATGCGGCATAGCTATTTAAAACAACACCTGTTGATAGAAAATTTCTTTTAACTGGTTCTTCCCTCATCAAGTCTGTACTTAAATATTTTTTATTGTCATCAGCAAACACTGTTACAACAACTGCATTTGGCCCTAACTCTTCCTGTATTTTTAAAGCACCTAAAAAATTAGCCCCACTTGAAATACCAACACCTAAACCAAGCTCAGAACTTAATTTTTGAGCCATTATAATGGCATCACCATCATCAACACTTATAATGTTATCAAGATCTCTCAGTTTAATAATGGAAGGTATAAATTCATCAGAAATACCTTGAATACGGTGTTTACCAACTTTATGACCCGTACTCATCGTTGGAGAATTTGAAGGTTCTAAAGGGTATATTTTAATATCAGGTACCTTTTCTTTTAAATATTGACCAACGCCCATAACAGTGCCTCCGGTACCAACGCCAGCAACAAAGGCATCAGGACTAATAGAGCGAAATTTTAATTGCCAGTAAATTTCAGGACCTGTTGTGGTATAATGTGCTTCACAATTATCCTTGTTCGAGAATTGGTGGGGCTGAAAAGAGTTTTTATTCTTTTCAGCCAATTGATTAGCCATTTCAATACTTCCTAAAAAGCCTCCTTCTTCAGGTGTAACTAATCTAATGTCAGCTCCAAAACTCTTAATTAGGTTTTTTCTTTCTTGGCTCATCCAGTCAGGCATAAAAATAGTAACCGGATGTCCCATAGCTCTGCCAACACCAGAAAATGCTATCCCCGTATTCCCACTTGTAGCTTCTATAATTTGGTCACCATCTTTTAAATGACCATTTTCGTATGCTTTATTCAGAATGTGGAAAGCCATTCTATCCTTTATACTCCCTGTAAGGTTAAGGAATTCAGCTTTAGCATAGATTTTACGTGTTAAACCTTTATAGTTAAAATCAATTGCTAACAATGGCGTATTACCTATCAGGGTAGATAAGCCTTGCATTCTTTTATTCTTATTTTCATGCATAGTTTTTACAATTATCAATGTCGTTACTTTATCAATTACTACATGCTTTAAAAGACACATAAATAAACAAATAAGGTGACATCAATATCAATAAAACATTGCTAAAATTTTCAGGATCTTACAATTAATAATTATCAATTGTATGAATATGTAAATGTGGAATAATATATGTATGTTATTGTAATAAATTGGGCTTAAAATTATGTAACCGTTTTACTTGTATTTGAATATAGGCTTCTTTATTTGATATGTAATAGGCTTAATAACTTTATACGTTTAAAAAGCTATTAGTGTTGTTTGGTATGAGTTATTGTTTTTTGACTGAGTGAGATAGGAAGATTTGAGTGTATATTAAGAATTAAAGAATTTAATAAACTATTACTGTTTACTGGTATATTGCAAAAACAGCTTGTAGCATTATTTTTTTTGTAAAGTTTAAAACTATTCAAGTGTTAACCTTAAATATCAATATTTTGTTTAAAAATTTTATTCTGAGTTCCGTTTTCGATAATAGGCTTAAGACACTCATAAAATATTTATAAAATAGATGTTCATTTTTATAATTAAAGAAATAATTCGTGAATTTTCATTTTTTTAACATTTTTAAAGCTTGGATATCCCTACAAGTATATATTTTTGGCGACACAAAAGACAATTAAAGAATTTTTGGTGTAATTGTAAAGTATCTGTATTTATGAAAGTATCTGAAAAGATTGAGCTACTTAAAAAGAAGCGTGAAGAAGTCCAGAAAATGGGTGGAGATGCTCGTGTAGCAAAGCAGCATGAGAAAGGGAAGCTTTCCGCGCGTGAGCGTATCGATCTTCTTTTTGATGAAGGTAGCTTTAGAGAGGTAGACATGTTTGTTGAGCATCGCTCGGTTAACTTTGGTTTAGAAAAAGTTGAAGTACCTTCTGATGGTGTAATTACCGGACATGGTTTAGTACATGGTCGTCCTGTATTTGCATACTCACAGGATTTTACTTCTCGTGGAGGATCACTTGGAGAAATGCATGCGGCTAAAATCTGTAAAATTATGGATTTAGCGGTTAAAGCAGGAGCGCCTGTCGTTGGTCTTAATGACTCTGGTGGTGCGCGTGTTGAAGAGGGAGTTGATGCACTTAAAGGTTATGGTGAAATCTTCATGCGTAATTCTCGTGCTTCTGGTGTTATTCCTCAAATTTCGGCAATCATGGGCCCCTGTGCAGGTGGTGCTGTATATTCTCCTGCAATGACTGACTTTATTTTCATGGTGAAGAAACAAAGTCACATGTTTATTACAGGACCTAATGTAATCAAAACCGTTACTGGTGAAGAAACTACATTAGAAGAATTAGGTGGAGCCATGGTTCATAACACTAAGAGTGGAAATGCTCACTTCGCTTGTGATAATGATGAAGATACCATCGAAGCTATTAAGGAGTTGTTGGAGTTTTTACCTAACAATAACTTAGAAGAAGCACCCCAAATTCCAATGGGTGATGACCCAACTCGCCAATGCGAAGAATTAAATACAATAATACCAGATGATGCTAAAACACCATACGACATGGTGAGTGTTATTGAGTCAGTATTGGACAATGGTGAATTTATGCAGGTGCACGAGCACTATGCAGAAAATGCTATTGTTGGTTTCGGTCATCTTAACAATCGTTCTGTAGGTATTATTGCTAACCAGCCTATGATTCAGGCAGGTTGTTTAGATATTGATGCGTCTGATAAAATCAGTCGTTTTGTTCGTACATGTGATGCGTACAATATTCCAATGATCACTTTTGTTGATGTTCCCGGATATCTTCCAGGAGTACAGCAGGAGTGGGATGGTATTATTCGTCATGGTGCTAAATTATTATGGTCTTACGCTGAAGCTACTGTACCTAAGTTTACAGTTGTTACACGTAAAGATTATGGTGGAGCATACTTAGCAATGTGTTCTAAACCTCTTGGAGCAGATATGGTATTTGCATGGCCGTCAGCAGAAATTGCAGTAATGGGTGCCAAAGGGGCTGTTGAAGTTATTTCAACTTACCGTAAACAAATTTCTGAAGCTGAAGACAGGCAAGCAATGACCGATGTTAAAATTAAGGAATACGAAGATGCGTTTAATGTACCTTATTTAGCTGCCAAGCGTGGTTATATTGATGATGTTATCCTGCCAAGTGAAACAAGGCAGCGCCTGATTGATGCACTTGAAGTGATGTCAACGAAAACAGAGGTGTTACCTCCTAAGAAGCACGGAAACATTCCATTGTAAAATTATTGTATTATGACAGCAAGAGAAAAAAAGAGAAAAGCAGCAATGATTGCTGTGGCTTATTACCTGGAGCAGGAAGCAGCTAAAAATAATGATGCAAAAGCAGATAATACATGGCTGGCAGCAGGTAAAGAAGTAATAATGGGTAATCGTGCTATGGTGCAACGCCGTGGCCGTTTATTACGTTCTCGCGCTTAATTATTAAAATGATTATTGTTAGCGATTGTTAAAGGATATCGACTAACATTAACCACAAAATATTAAAAAGATGAATTTCGATAAACATGGGGTATTAGAAATGTCCCAACTAGAGTTTGGTGCTGATCGTCCAAAAGCAGCTAATCCAATTAAAATTAATGACGTTAGCTTACGTGATGGTCACCAGTCTTTATTTGCGACACGTGGTCGTACAGAAGATATGTTGCCAGTAGCAGAAATGATTGATAATGCGGGTTATAATGCTGTGGAAACATGGGGTGGAGCAACATTTGACACTATGCACCGTTTTCTTGCTGAGGATCCGTGGGAGCGTCTGCGTGTACTTAAGAAGCACATGCCTAAAACACCATTTTCTATGCTGCTGCGCGGTCAGAATGTTGTAGGTTACCGTAATTATGCAGATGATGTTGTAAAAGCTTTCGTTCAGCGTTCAATTGATAACGGAATGGATATTTTTCGTTGTTTCGATGCTTTGAATGATTACCGGAACTTTGAAACAGCAGCACAAGTTATTAAGGATAATAAAAAGCATTTCCAGGGAGTTGTTTGTTACACGCTTAATCAACCTCGCTTAGGTGGAGATGTTTACAATATGGATTACTACCTTAATAAGGTAAAAGAGTTAGTGGCTTTTGGTGTTGATTCGATCTGTATTAAAGATATGGCCGGTTTAATTGCACCTTACGATATCTATAACCTAGTTCGTGAAATCAAGAAATTGACTGACATTCCATTAAACTTGCATACTCACTTTACTTCGGGAATGGGAGATTTGGCTATTTTTAAAGCTGTTGAAGCGGGCATCGACATTGTTGATACATGTATAGGGCCTTATGCTTACCGAACATCTCATGCAGCTGTTGAGCCACTAATCATGTCATTGTTAGGAACTAGCCGTGATTCTGGTATGGATATTAATAAAATTACTGCTATTTCAGACGAAATGGAGAAGTACATACCAAAGTACAGGCATTTGGATAACAACCCTAAGTATGCAACAACTGATATTAATGTACTACTTCACCAAACTCCGGGAGGTATGCTTTCTAATCTGGTAAACCAGTTAAAGGCAATGGACTCTTTGGATAAATTACCTGAGGTATTCCGTTTGTTACCAAAAGTTCGTAAAGATCTTGGTAATATTCCATTGGTAACACCAACCTCTCAGATAGTTGGGGTACAGACTGTAAATAATGTATTATTTGATTCTTACGAAGGTGAGTATGCCCAGATTACAAAAGAAGTAAAAGATCTTTGTTACGGATTATACGGTAAAACAACTGATCCGATTAATCCAGAAGTACAGAAAAAGGCATTAAAAGATTATCCACGTGGTGAAGAGCCTATAACAGCGCGCCCTGGTTCAATATTAGAGCCAGAAATGGATCAGGTAAAAGAAGATTTCTCTGGTTTAGCACAGGATATTGATGATGAAGTATTGTGTGCATTGTACCCTGTGACTGGTAAGCGTTTCCTTAAGTGGAAATATGGAAAAGAAGAAGTACCTGCTGAGTTCCAGGCTAAAACAATGGAGCAAGTTGAAAAGGAGCAGGAACTAGTTCGTAAAGCTTTGTCTGGCGAATTAACTTCAAAAGGAGGTCCAGGTGCTACTCGCGAATTAGAAGTTAAAGTTGATGGTGAAGTTTTTACCGTTGAGATTAACGATCCTAATGCTGTTGCTGGTGCTCCACGTACTCGTCGTGCTAAAGGAGGAACAAAAGAAGTTGAGGCTACTGGTAGCTTAACTGCTCCAATCCCTGGTATGATTGTAGAATTCAAGAAAAAAGTTGGCGATGAAGTGGCAGCAGGAGAAACTGTTGTTGTATTAGAAGCAATGAAAATGATGAATAACCTTGATTCATCAGTAGATGGTGTTGTTACTGAGATTAAATACGAATCTGGTGATTCCGTTTCAAAAGGTGACGTATTGATGGTTATCGAGCCTAAAGCATAGTTATATTACTTACTTTATTCTAAAAGAAAGGCAGGTCAATTTAGACCTGCCTTTTTTTGGTGTGCCGTGCATGGTAAATTACTAGATGGTGTAAGTCAATTGTGGGGACTAGCTTAAGGCAAGGGTGATTATCGTGAGGGGTATAACCAGAAGGAAGCTGGCAGCAAAATTCCGACTCAAGGAACACGAACATTATCAGTTATAGCAGGTGGGTCGCTGAGTCCTTTGTTGAGCAATATAATGCTAAACGAACTCGACAAAGAACTTCATAATCGAGGAAATAAATTTGTTCGTTATGCAGATGATCTTGTGATTTTATGCAAAAGTAAAAGAGCAGAGGAACGTATTAAGGACAATGTAGCAAAGTTTATAGAGGGGAGTCTTTTCTTGAAAGTAAACAGAGATAAAACTTCGGAGGTGCACTTTAACCAAATTAAGATCTTAGGCTACTCTTTTTATCAATCAAAAGGAGTAGTTCGGTTTCGTATTCATCCCAACAGCATAGTTAAAAAGAAGTTGAAACTTCGGTTATTAACAAACCGAAACAATGGATGGAGAACCGAAAAACGTAAGAGAGAATTATCACTATTTTATAAAAGGATGGATTAATTATTACAAATACGCTGATATTCTAAAATTGCTTAAAAAGGTTTATAAATGTTATCGCCGCCGATTGCGGATGGTAATTTGGAAACAATGGAAAAAGATTAAGACTAAATGGCGTAATCTAATCAAGCTTGGGAATTTGCCAATACGCGCAAGGCATATTGGCCCACTTCAAATAGTCCGATCCTTGCTTCCAGTATAACCAATGAGCTACTAAAGCGTGCTGACTATATTTTTATGTCCGATTATTATAAGCTGGTAAGAGTGTGATTGAGGAACCGCCTTGGTATGGATCCGTATGCCGGGTGGTGTGGGAGATGCTTCAGAGATACTTTATTTTATCTCTCTGACCATCTACCCGATTTGTTATAAAATTGTAAAAGACTGTTTGAAAAGCAAAAGCTATTGGCTTTTATTTAAAACTCATTATTATCTTTCCGGTCTTAATAAAAGAACAAAGTTTTAGTAACATTTCTTCAGATATTTAAGGGTAAAAGCTTTTTGTATTAAGTGACTTAGGTTTCTGGCTAGTTTCTTAAATGATAGTCAATGTAAATTCATTCTATTAAAGTTTCTTATTCTTCGTAAAAACCTACTTAGTTAAATACACAATTACAACGTATTCGCCTTCATTGAATAATTGACTTACAATTTCTTCTCTGTACTTTCCAAATTATATTGAGCATGTATTTCAGGTATTAAAAAAAACACTTCATACCTAATAATTCTATTTTCAGGAAGAAATAGTGTACGGCATTGTGTAATGTCTGTTATATTTGTAATAAACCTAATAAAAGAACATTATTAGTTTAGTGTTTTCCTAACCTTAACAGAGAATGAATAAGTTTTTCTTAACAAAGCTAGTTGTTATACTAGTATTTATGACGTTTATTTCTTCATGTAAAGAAATAATTGAGTATAGCCCGTACGAGAATATTGTAGATGCTAAATGGAAGAATCAAAATCAAAAAGAATACAATAGATTACTTCCAGAAGCAAGTAAAAGTTTTGAGCCTTTCAGAGTGGGTTTAATATCAGACTCTCACACTTATTACGATGAGTTTGTAAAACAAGTTAGTTACCTGAATACAAGAAATGATCTGGATTTTATTATTCATTTGGGTGACATAACTTTAAGCTCCAATTCACGAGAGTTTAAATGGTATAGTGATATATTAGACCGGATTGAAGTTCCTGTTTTTACGATTATTGGTAATCATGATTGTCTTGGCAATGGATATGATATTTTTGTTGAAATGTTTGGTGATCCAAATCTATATTTTGCATACAAGGACGTTAAATTTGTATTATTTGATAATATAGTATGGGAGAAGAATATTAAAGATCCTGATTTTGAGTGGCTTACTTCTGCTGTTGTTAATGATAAGAACCATAAGCATGTAATCCCGTTTTCTCATATATTTCCTTGGGATAGTCAGTTTTCATATGGAAATGAGTTAGTCTATAATTACATTTTGGAGCAGAACAATATTTCGCTTTCAGTTCATGGTCATGGTCACAGTTATAAGTTATCAAATCCATATGATAGTGTTGATTATTTGATAGTTCCGAGCTGTAGTAAAGATGAGATTGTTATCCTGGATATACAAGCAGATACTATAAAAATTGAACGAGTTCATTATTAATTTAGAAAGATATGATACGAAGACAGAAATATTTTTCCCAATTAAGATGGCTTTTATTGATAGTGTTTTTTTGTGTTTTACCCAGTATAAATGCTCAAAGTGATTCTATTTATACAGAGCTGCCAAGGGCTTTACAGAATGCCTATAAAACTCGAACAGCAATTATTAAAAATGATACAATTGTTTACCGACACCGTTGGTTCATTCCGGGACAATATAAAATACAATATGCGGGGAGTATCGGCTTTATGTCAATTGGTTTTGGATACACATTAAGTCCGACTTATCAGCCCTCTTTATATTTTGGATATTTAAATAAAGAATTTGGAAACAGTGAGAATTCTGTTTTTACTGTTTCCTTAAAGAATAGCTTTTATTTGACTAGAGAGCCTCTCTTTAAGTATTTTAAACCTTACCTTGGTATGTCAATTAACTGGGGGCATACCCATAATACTTTTGACAAATTGCCTGATTATTATCCGAAAAAATACTATTTTCAAAATAAGATTCACTTCGCGCCCTTTCTCGGAGGAGAGTTAAAGTTCGGTTTAAATAATCGTTATTTTAATGGGTTCGGCATTTATAGTGAACTTTCAGCGATGGATGCTTATTTACTTGAGGCAATTCGAACAGATTACGTGAAATGGCACATGTCATTATCCCTTGCCGTTGGTGTTACATTTTATCTCAGGTAATTATTCAATTTTTAAATACTCGCAGTTTAGTTTATAATAATTGTTTGTACGAATTTCAACTATCGTTTTCTCATAAAAACTATTTAAATACGAAAATAAATGTTATGCCTTATGCTTAATTAGGAATTAATGGGACTACAGTTGCATATTTTTTCTTATTTTTAAACTCACAATACGCATGTAATTTTCAACTTATGCAGAAGAAACAAATTGGAGGTATTATAGTGCTCTTAGTAGTGGGACTTTTTCTTGGAAACTGGATATATGGAAATGTTCTTTCTGCGAAAATTGAAGAAAGGCTTATTGAGCGGATTAAAGATGCCAATACAAATATTACAGTGGTTTTTAACGAGATAATTGTAAATCCTTTATTTTCAAAAATTAAACTAGAAGGATTTATAATAGATTCAAAAAGTGGTAAAAACCTGGTAAAAGGTAAACACGTAGAATTGGATATGCCTTATGCTGAGGCAATACAACTTTTGAAAAGTAAACGATTTGAAGAAGTTAAATCATTTAGAGTTAAATTAAAAGATATTGAGGTTTATGTTGAAGATATTGATAATAAGCTTATTATTAATAATCTTACGCTCGATTTCAAAGGGCACTTAACCCAACATGATTTTAAAAATATTAACTCAGTATTTCCTGTTAAAAAGCAAGCTGTAAAATTCGTGGCAAATGGAATGCGCTTTGCTGAAACTCCCTGGATGCATGCTTTGGGTTTTACTGAAGAACAAATTAAGGATTATAATCAGGTGGATAAATTATTAATGGAACTTAGGTTTAGTCCCAATAAGAAGGTTTTTGTATTAGAGGATTTGTATCTGGATTCACCAATTATTACGTATAAATCGAAGGGACATATTTCATATAGTGGAGATGGAATTGAAGGTGTAACTCCAGTGGAGATAGGTTCCTCAATTGATTTAAAATTAAATGATAATGGTATTGAATGGGGAGATCCGAAAAAATCAGGCCGTTATTCGCTTAATAATCTACGGGTTAAAATGGATGGAGTTGTGGAGCAGGTGGATGGTGTTCGGATTATTAAATCACAGAATAGTGATATTTTGATGAAAGAATTTAAACTGGAGTACGCTGGAGATAAAAAAAATCAGATGGAAGCAAAAACGGCTTTGTTTGGTATTAAAATGGATGAACTGAGCATTGAGCTTCTGACTGTTCAAACTTCCTTAAAGGATAATATACTATCCATAAAAAACACAAAGCTTAGTTCTGTACTTCTTAATGCCGACCTTAATGCTGAAATTGAGGTTGATTCTGCCAATTTTACAGCATCTGAAATAGTTAAGGGAAAATTAATCTTAAGTAATCTTTTCCCAGGCCTTCAAAATGGACTATCTACTTTAGAACTGATGACAGGCCAATCCTTGCCAAGGCAAGGTAACAACATTATAATTGAAATGAGTGGACCTGTTTCACGTCCGAATATCAAAGGTTTAAAATATTAGTTGAGTGAGTAATAGTAATGAAAAAATAGCTTTAGTGCTGGAAGGAGGTGGGTTTCGGGGGATGTATACTTCGGGAGTTTTAGATGCTTTTTTAAAATACAATGTTCATTTTCCATATGTAATTGGAGTTTCAGCAGGAGCAGCGTATGGCATATCATATGTGTCGGAACAATTTGAGAGAAACAAAGTCGTTAACCTTAAATATACGGCTGATTCAAGATACATGAGTTGGTGGAATTTTCTTCGTAAAGGAAATTTATTTGATTGGGATTTTGTTTATGGAGAAATACCAAATCGTTTGGTGCCATTTGATTATAATACCTTATATAATTCAACGACAAACTTTATGGTAGGTGTATCTCATGTTGAGACAGGTAAAGCACACTATTTGTCATCAAAGGACATGAATAAACAGCAATTATTAGATGCTATTACGGCATCATCCAGTCTGCCTTTAGTAGCTAAAATGGTTGAGATTGACAATGAGTTATTTATGGATGGAGGATTGGCTGATTCAATTCCAATTGAAAAAGCCTTGGCAGATGGTAATAAAAAAGCAGTAGTAATATTAACACGTAATGCTGGATATAGTAAGAAGGATACAAGGTTTAAATGGCTTATTAAACAAAAATACAGCAAGTATCCAAAGCTTATTGAGATGATTATGAGCAGGGCTAAGCGTTATAACGCAACCCTTGATTTATTGCAGGATATGGAGAGCGAAGGAAAGGTATTTATTATTCGTCCACAAGCACAAATGAATGTCTCGCGTATAGAGAACAATCCTCAGAAACTGGATCAATTGTATAAGGTTGGTTTAGCTGAAGGTACTAAACTGTTACCAGAACTAACAAGTTGGCTTGTGCAATAAGTTTTCTATACTGGTTTAATATGTATATAACTATACCGACAGAGTGCAAAAGAGGTAAATGCGGGTTTGTTTCTTTTTAACGTAGGATGTGTAAGATTGACTTTTTAAAATGTGTGTTGTAGCCTAACTTCTTACATTGGTTCATTGCTAATAGGTCCACGCGTAAGCTCAATTACCGTTATCTCCGGTGGCATACCTATACGTGCAGGCACTCCCAAGTAACCAAGACCACGGTTCACATATAAAAATTGGTTACCTTCCTTATACAGGCCTGCCCATCTGCGAAATTTATATTTTGCTGGGCTCCATTGAAAATTATTAAACTCAACGCCAAACTGCATACCATGTGTGTGACCGGATAAGGTTAAATCATGGTCATAGCCCTTCTTAACTTCATGATCCCAGTGATCAGGGTCATGTGATAATAATAGTTTAAAAGGCAACATTTCTGTACCTTTTGACGCTTTTTCAAGATCGCCATACTGTGGAAATGGTGGGTGTCCCCAGTTTTCAACTCCCGTAATTGCTATTTTATCTCCATTTAACTCAAGTATTTGCGATCTATTATTAAGAAGGTTAAAACCAAGGCGTTGATGTGCATTTTTTATGGCTTGTAAATTTTCAGCTTTTGCCTGTGCACTTGGCCATTTAGAATAGTCCCCATAATCATGATTACCTAATATTGAAAATTTACCAATACGTGCATTTAGTTTTGAGAAGACTTTTTCCCATCCAATAGTTTCTTCATAAAAGTTATTAACCAGGTCCCCTGTAAAGCATATTATATCAGGGTATTCGTCATTTATAAGGCGAACAGCTTCTTCCATTTCCTTATAATTAGAATTAAGGCTGCCAAGGTGCAAATCTGATATTTGAACAATTTTTAAGCCATCAAAAGATTCAGGTAAATTAGGAAATGATAGTTTTGAATAGCGCTTGCTAAATGCAAAGCGTCCTTTTATTGCGCCAAAAAGTAGTGATATAAAAGGAGCAGAAGCGACAATAATACCGACCTGACTAAGAAACTTTTTTCGGGTAATGTTGGGATAACGTCCCCTATTCATCTTTTTTATTTTTCCATCTCTGGAAAATTTATTTTTAATATTAATGATCCTGTATGTGAGGATATACGTCACGTAATAAAAAAATTTCGGCAGATAAATAAGAAAATAAGAATAGAGTATCCACTGAAAAGTGACATATAATTGTGGTGAATCAGTTGATTTAATTAAGGTAAATATTCCCGAAAATGACAGTATATATAGAGAAGGGACGCTATAAAACCAGAAAATACCTAAGGGAAAGGCAAAATGTCCTGTAGGCTTTTCACTGCCTTTGTGCACTAAGCGGTATAATAAAAAATCAATTAAGACTGTAAATATCAAAAAAACTACATATGCTTCCAAAGTATACTTCATCTACCCATCTTTCGTTGCTATTAGGTTATACCAATTTTGTTTTTGACATTAGCATTAAATAAATTAGATCTTATGAGTTTAATCAAGGTGAAAAATCTGTACATAACAGCGTTCTGTCAATGAATTTTTAATACCGGTTAATCTCAAAAAATATAATTATAATACTAAGTTTAATGCAATATTGGTATTAAGACTTATCCACGATCTATTACGCAAGAATACTACAAAGGTTATTAAATAAAGAATTATACACCTTTTTTTAAGATTATTTACGAATTAAACAATTAGGTGTTTATTTGCTTAAATTACTTTCCCAGAATGATGCCTATTTATAATAGGCACTCATTATTTATTACTCATTAGATTAGCTAATCCTATTGAAAACAAAATTTCGTTATAATGTTTATTGGTATTAGGAATATACGCATACCTATACCCAAGACTAAGGGGGTAAACAAATCTAAAAGGATGCATTTCAGCTCTGAGCTCTGTTCCGTATGATTTAAAATTTCTAACATTTTTAACCCATTCGCCAGTTTTACTTACTTGTAGTTGTTGTGATGCCTTAGAATAATCAAAAAACATATTCATTGTAATCCGTTTAAGATACATTACCCCTCTGAGATTAAAATCGGGGTTTATTAATGGCATTATATAATCCCCTTTAAAAGAATAAAGCTCATCATTATTAACCTGATTAATGCCTCTCGGAAATTTTGCGTAATCGGTAAAAGTCCGGTAATAATTGTAATCGCTGAAGGTTCCACCTTGCTCACCATGTTTTTTTATATGCCAGTCATTATCAATCCGGATGGAATGGTGCCTGCCAATTGCGGGAAAATATAAACTGGTATGAGCACCAAAAATACTTCCATAGTCCCAACCATTTATTGGTGTGTGCCTGTAGCTTAACTCTATTACCTGGGCAAAGCGACTTGTAACATCGCGTTGTGTCGAACGTAAAACATTGTAGGCAAATAGTTTGTAATAAAGCGATTTAATGTCAATTCCTTCTATTTCGTATGTGACTTTATCCTTTTCAATTATTTCATTATTAATTACACTTATTGAGGTTTTATTATAGGTATAAGCATCTGACTGTTGATATGATAGGCCAACAGCAGGCTGTATTTTTCTTAAATATTTACCCCTACTAAAATTCAGTGGTAACTTCATATCAAAATCAACAAGAACATGTTTTGGATTAACATCCATATATAAATGAAAAGTATCATTTTCATTTATATAATAACCATCCATATTTTGCTTTTCATTACCCATTTTCACTTCCACATCAAATACAGGCCACCATGCTTGGTATGAGAATTTGAAATTGTATTTTTCTCGGGAATATTGTTTGTCGGTATTAATCCCAAGGGAAGTAAATGTTGTACCAAGCAAGTTTTGCGATAATGCGCTAACACCTGTTGTTATTTCCGAGTCATCAACATTTACAAAAGCAGGTGCCCAGCTGTGAAAATTAAAAAGATTCCATTTTGAATATGTTTTAGAAGTGTATTTTTCAGTTGAAATATTCTTAAGGTCTGGTAGCCCTTTTTCCTCAGATTGCATCTTATTAATAAACTGTTCAATGGGTAAGGCTTGTTTATTAAAAGGAACAATTTTGAATTCAGATAGTGTACGTGAAGCAATTTGGTAACCATCAGAAGTATAATCCTGGTAATAAACTTGATTATCAGTCCCCATCGTGGCATATGCTGCACCAAACCTTGATTCACTGACTTTTTCAAGGTCATTGCCATTTATTTTGACTCTGTAAATATTTTCTATTCCACTCCATGACCCGCTGAAATAAATGTATTTGTCAATTTGTTTTGGGAAACGGATTTCCACAAAATCAGTTTGTAATACATCCTCCCATTTTTCTTGCCAGGGTTGAAGCATTACTATCTTTTTACCTTTCTCATTTAGCAGTATCAAAACAATTTCGTTACCCGAATCATTCCAAGAAGGTGTCATAGGGAATGCATTATCCGGAATATTGATTTCTTTTAGTAAAGCTCCATCAATGGCAGACAATAAATGTATTGAAAATGTATTATCATAGGAAGTATGAGTGACAGCAATGATTTTACCGTCAGGAGATAAAGCAGGAGCCTTGTAACGGCTTTTTTTTGTTATTTTTTTCTGCTTACCACTTGTCAAGTCGAGCGTTCTGATAACTGAAAAGTACTGGTTATCCCAACGTGGGTGCTGTTCCAGTTCAGTCCATACCAAGGTATTGTTATTGTATGAAAATGGTTCACTTCCCTTGGTTCCCGTAATTAATAGCTTTTTTTCATCACCGGTTTTTGTATTGATTTTTGCAAAATGGTTTAATTCACCCGGTCCGGTAACTTCAACAATTATATCTTCGTCACCAACTGGAGTTGGATAATTATAGCTTTTATAGCGTATATCCCTGTTTGTAATGTATTGCACAGGTGGAACGTTAAGAGCATTATTTTGCTTATGCCATAGTACTTTCCAGTCATCATAAACCTCATTGTATAAGGGAACTTTATTTTTACCTGTAACTTTTTTCAGGCCGCGGTTAAATGGAGTTATAGACCAGCTTTTACGTCCTGCTTCATCTAAAGCACGTTCCCACACATCAGCACCGTATTTATACCTTGCACCAGCTGTAAATAAATAGCCCATATGGTAATGATTGGGCACATAGTTTTTGTACGAACCAAAACAGGCCTTATCGTAGTTATAATTCTGTTTTTCCAGAATCTGTGCTTTTATTTCCTGCTCAAAAGAGGGGCGACGCCCTCTACCGGACTTTGACAGGGTTGTTTCCGTTAAAGTTGCATCACCTTCTAAAAACCAAAGTGGTGCATATAAGCCTAATACTGTGCCAATGGCTTGCTGGCCAAATGGTATTGTTAATGCTTTAGTAAAGCCTTTGTTTAATTTATCTATTTGAACAACATGCCTGAACTCATGTATTGCAAGTTGCTCAAGCCAATCCTGGGCAGCAATATCCTGGTGAGGTGTGGGGTAAATTTCCATTCGCTTAGGAGCCCACGATACAAAACCGTTGGAATAAGCTGAACGAGAATGAATAAGCACTTGTATGGGTTTGCTGGTATGATTAAGTGTATAACCACCATAAGCATGTAACGAATCAAGCATTGCTATAAATCGTTTGGCTTCACCTTCAAACTCTTCTGGATATACAACTTTAAATACATTTGAACTTATCTGGCGCCATTTTATATCAGTAGGGTCAGCACCTGAGCTATAATACTGTGCTTTGGTCTCAGAACTAGAAAGGGATAAAAATATAATAAAAAGTAACAGAAATAGTCGCATAAAATTAGTTATTTGATGATAAAAATAAAAAGAAATTATTAACGCTTACTTATTTTCTGTTTATTTATCGAAATTAAAGAAATACTTATCAGTATAGATTAAATATCAATTGATCATAACCTAATGTCTACACTTTACCCCATTGTTACCTTATCGTAATTTGTAATGAACCAAAACGAAAAGGAGGTTTATCCATGGTAAAAGTCAGTTTCGCATTTACAGTTATGGTGGATGAAAAAAATGGGACGACCGAAAAATGTAAAATGGACTCATTGCAGGAATAGAGTATCCTGTTTCATGGTAGTCAACCCATTGTAAGATGAGTTAAATGACACTTTATAAATGGTACAAGCGGCTTCAATGCTTACATAGTATTAAAGCTGTTTTTTATTAATGCTTTCTTCTGTGGGTGAAATAACAAGAAATTGCGTTGAAAATATTAATTTCGTGTGCTAAGTGAATTATTAGCATAAAGCTTATAATTTGATTAAACAGAAACAGATGATAGATTTTACGCAAGCCACTATACAAAATATAGTTGTGCATCATATTGGATGTAGAGCCGAAGCTGAAGAAACGCGATATTCAAAAGGAGAATTGCAATTGCACGATGATGAAATGGTTATAGAAGTACTAAAACAGTATTTTTTTAAGCCATTTAAAACGGAAGCTTATTTCAATTTTCATAATGAAGAGGGTATAGAGCAAAATTTAGTTTATGCATGGGTAGATTCTGTTTTTGGAAATAATGCGTCATTTTACGAAAAGTCAATTAATATCGCTAACCACTTATACGAACAATCCAATCACCCAAAGATTAAAGGAGGTGAGTTTTACATGGTGTTATTTAATAACTGTGTAGTTGATGGTGAGATCGTTGATGCTTTAGGTATTTTTAAATCAGAGAATAAAGATACTTTTCTGAAAGTTATGCTCAAGGATAATAATTTTGAACTAGGTGCACAGGAAGGCATAAACATAAAGAAACTGGATAAAGGGTGTTTAATATTTAATACAGAGAAAGACCTTGGTTATAAGATATGTTCCATTGATAATATTAATAAAGGTAATGAGGCACATTTTTGGGTAGATGATTTTTTAGGCTTAAAACCACGGGAAGACAATTACTACTTTACAAACAATTATTTGCAGATGTGTAAGGGCTTTGTAGGAGAGGTGTTTAATGAGGAAAATGATGTTGAGCGACCCGATCAAGTTGATATGCTTAATCGCTCTATGGAGTATTTTGATAAGCATGTCGCCTTTGATGAAAAAGAATTTGAGAAAGAAGTAATACGTCAACCTGAAGTTATTGATGCTTTTCAGGATTATAAAAACTTCTTTGAGTCGGAGAAAAACATGCCGTTACAAGATACTTTTGATATTTCAAAAGATGCTGTTAAATCAGAGAAAAAGCACTTTAAATCGGTTCTTAAACTGGATAAAAATTTTCATGTGTACGTACATGGTAAAAGACAGTATATGGAGAAAGGCTTTGATAGTCAGCGTGGATTAAAGTTTTATAAGCTCTATTTTGAGTATGAAGAGTAAAGATAGAGACAGGTGTACCCTTTTGTTATGCTATTTATATTGATTGAAGTAAAAAGAGGGTGTCCAAAAAGCAAGATTTTGTGGCGGGTATAGAAGTGTAGTTTGTTTAGTGCTTAAATTCATCTTATTAAAAATGGCTTTTGTCCCTCCTTAGAGAAGCTGTCGCCGCCAAGGTAAACTTTACCTTTATCCAGAACAAGTACATTACGGGAATATTCTTTTTTTCGTTACAGAATTTCCCGAATCACTGTATTTATCATGGTAATTATGATCATTTAAAACTACAGTTTTTTGATTCGGGTTTGATGGATTAAATAAATACGTTTTTGTATTACGAGTATTTTACAAATAATTCCTGTAAATGGTGTCAGCCATTCAAATGCCTCATATATATAAGAGGAGGGGATTTATTTAGTTTCCATCAACACTTTTTTGCAAATAAGCCTCTCTATATTGTTTGGTAATTAACCTAATGCTTCCCAGGCATCAATACCGCCTGACAGGTTAATTAGGTTGTTGTAACCATTTGTTTTAAGAAAATTAATTACATGTAAACTTCTCATACCTAAATGGCAATATAAAACAACAGGCTGGTCTTTAGGTATTTCATCTAAACGATAAGGGACTTGTTGCAAAGGGATATTTATTGCACCAGGCAGGTACCCACCCTTTAGCTCATTTGGTTCACGCACATCAATTAAAAACGGTGCATTCTTACCTTCAACCAGTTTCTTAAGTTCTGAAGCCGATATCTCTTCATTTAATAAAGTTGTTGTTCCGCATAATGTATCGTAATCTTGCAATACAGTAATTTCAGGGGTGTCACCACAGCAGGGGCAATCCGGATCTTTCATAAACTTGACCTCCTCAAACTGCATATCAAGGGCATTATAATTTAATAAACGACCTACCAAAGGAGTGCCTATACCAGTTATTTGCTTAATAACCTCTGTAGCCTGAAGTGTACCTATAACACCAGGTAAAACTCCCATAACGCCTGCTTCTGCACAAGATGGTATAGTGCCGGGATCCGGAGGTTCAGGAAATAAACAACGATAGCAAGGGCCATCTATTTGGCCAAATACACTTACCTGTCCTTCAAATTGGTGAATTGAACCAAATACATTAATCTTTTTACTTATTACACAAGCATCATTAACAAGATAACGGGTTGCAAAATTGTCCGTTCCATCAGTAATAATATCATATGGTGCTATTATTTCTAAAGCATTAGTTGGTGTTAGTGCTTCATTATACAAATCGATCTGTATAAAAGGATTAATTTCTTTCAGCGTATTTTTTGCAGAAAGTGTTTTGGCTTTACCTATCATACTACTCTTATGAATAATTTGCCGCTGAAGGTTTGAAGCATCTACCACATCGAAATCAATTAAACCAATTCGTCCGACACCTGAAGCAGCCAGATACATAGCGATAGGAGATCCTAACCCACCCGTTCCAACTACTAGTACAGCAGCATCTTTAAGTTTCTGTTGGCCTTCGTGCCCAATTTCAGGTAATATGGTATGGCGCTTGTAGCGATCCAGTTCTTTTTTTGTTAATAGCATGTTAAAACCGATATATTTAGCGGTGAAGATAATAATTGATAATTACTTTCGGTACAATAATAATAAGTAAGCTACAACAGCTTGCGTGCCCTGTTGTATAAAAAAACAATTTTTTATAATAGCAAAAATAATAGAAGCAATTGTATAAGTGATTCATATAGTGATAGCTTACTTGTGTTGATGAAGTAATTAATCTTTTTTTGTTCTTTTGTTTCTTTTAAAACGCAGGATAAATAAAGGAACAACGTCTGATTAAATGTGAACTTAAGTAATAAAATAAAAACAAGCGTGAATATAAAAATTTTAACTCTCGTATTTGTATTGCTTATCCCATTGGGTATAATGGCCAATACACCGGAAAAAGATGGAATAGTAAAAGGTAAAGTGTACGATGGCAAAGCCAAGGGCCCGGTGGAATATGCCACAATTGCGATTTATAATGCCAGTGATAATAGTGTTATAACGGGAACCATTAGTGATGAAAAAGGCAATTTCAAAATTAGCGGTCTATCCAAAGGAAACTTTTATGTAATTGTTTCTTTTTTAGGGTTTGAAAATAAGCGTTACGATAATATTGTGGTTGATGGAGGCCGCAATATGATTGATTTAGGAACGATAACACTGGGAGCAGCTAACCAGTCATTAGAAGAGGTTGAAATTATTGCTGAACGTCAGTCAGTAGAATTTCATATTGATAAAAAAGTTGTATCAGTGGGAAAGCAAATGACATCAGCTTCGTTATCGGCTGTTGAAGTATTGGAGAATGTACCATCTGTAAGGGTTGATATTGAAGGCAATGTATCGTTGCGTGGAAGCACAGGTTTTACTGTTCTTATTGATGGTAAACCAACAGTGCTTGAACCAAGCGATGCTTTACGGCAAATGCCGGCTTCTACTATTGAAAACATTGAAATAATTACTAATCCATCGGCCAAATATCAACCGGATGGAACAGGGGGTATAATCAATATTATTACCAAAAAGAACCGTACACAAGGTGTACAAGGCTTAATAAATGCCAAAGCAGGATCTTTTGGAATGTTTGGAGGTGATTTTCTTTTAAACTGGCGTAAAAAAAATATAAACTTTAATATTGGTGCAGATTATAATGAACGTCCGTTTCCGGGTAATACATATAGCCAGCGCGAAACAACTTTAAATGGTACAACAACTACCATAAAAGCCAATGGAGAGAATGAAAGAGCATTTAATGGTGGAGGTTTGCGTGGTGGATTGGATTGGGATATTACTGATCGTGATTATTTTAGTATTGGGTTCAGACTTGGTAAGTTTGATATGAATAGTGAATCCGAACTTAATTATTTAACCACAACAATTCCGGAAAGCTCAGAAATTAAAGAGTTTAGTGAGAATGAATCAAGTCGTACCGGTGAGTATTATTCATTAACGGGGAATTACACACATAAATTTATCCAAAAAGGGCACGAATTGGCTGCCCAGTTAAACTTCAGGCGATATGATGGTGATGAATATTCACAAAATACCCTTGCGCAAAACGGGATTATTAATAATGGTACACGAACCACGGAAGTAGGCCCTTTTGATCGTTGGGAGTTGCGTTTAGATTACACCAAACCCATTGGAGAGGCTGATGTGTTTGAAGCAGGTTTCCAAGGACGTAAGGGGATAGGAGAGGATAATACCGGTAGGTACCTTTGGAGTATTCCGGATAATGGATTTATTGAAGATGAAGATAGCAGGAATTCGACCGAGATGATTCGTGATATTTCTGCATTATATTCGGTATATAAAGGAAAAATATATGATTTTGGCTACCAATTAGGTATGCGCGGAGAATATACCTATCGCCAAATTACGTCAACAGGAGTAAGCCAAACGTATACAATTGATCGCTGGGACTTTTTTCCAACAATCCACCTGTCGTATCAACTACCTCAAGAAAATCAGGTTATGGCTAGTTATTCACGTCGTATAGATCGTCCACGTGGATGGTATCTGGAACCTTTTGAAACATGGACTGATATGTTTAATGTCAGAACAGGTAACCCGGAACTGGATCCTGAATACATTGATGCCTTTGAGTTGGGGTATTTAAAGCAATGGGAGAAAAATCAATTGTCTCTTGAAGGGTATTACCGGGTTACACATGGTAAAGTTGAACGCATTCAAAAGGCACATCAATATTATCCGGGCGTATTAGTTCATACGTATGATAATGTTGGAACAGATTATTCTTTAGGTATTGAGGCCATGTATAATATATCTGTTGCAAAGTGGTGGGAAATGAATTTAATGGGAAATGTTTATGATTACAGGATCGAAAGTAATTATGGAGGTGTAGAAGATCGGACATCATTTAACTGGAGCTCAAGGATAAATAACTCATTTGTACTTAAAAAAAATATAAAGCTACAAATAGATGGTAATTACGATAGCCCAACAGTTACAGCTCAAGGTGAAACAGAAGAAAATTACTACATGAATGCGGCTTTACGCATGGATTTTATGGACAGAAAGTTTTCGGCTGTGATTCAGGCAAGAGATGTGTTGGGTACATCGCAACGTGTTTCAATAACAGAAGCTCCAAGCTTTTATAATTATCTGAAACGTACACCGAAGATGCCAATGGTATCCTTTACATTAAGCTACCGTTTGAATAACTTTGTGCAAAAACGAAGAAAAGGAAGTGCTGATAGTGGAGGTATGGAAGATGATTTTTAAATACAAAAAAGGTTTGAACTGAAGTTGGTTAATTGCAATTATGCAGGTGGGATATAACTAAACCATCTCAATAGAGACATGAGCTTACTCTCTTCAAATTGAGCATGGTTAACACCATCCTGCTTTATCAGCCAATGTTCAAATCCTTTAGGTGAATTGTTTTGTAAGGAACGCACCTGTTCGTTTTTTATTGTAGGTAATATGATACTACAGGCTGGTGTTCCGGTTATCATTACTTGTTGTTCTTCTTTGTTAAGCTTAGCTTCAAAGCCCATTTTTTTATTTCAATCCTTAAACCCAATTCGTAATATATCTCGTCAGACAATGGTATTAAAACGACTGTTTATATTCAATTTACTGGTTTGTTGTAAAAAAAAGCGCCAATCTTACAAAAGGCGCTCTATTTTAAAAGGCGTTATTCTTAAAAGTTATTAACCACTTTGCGTATTTTAACCAAGCGTGTCATTAAACCTTCCAAATGATCGAGGTGAAGCATATTAGCGCCATCCGACTTAGCATTGGCCGGGTCAAAATGTGTCTCTATAAATAAACCGTCAGCACCAACCGCAATACCTGCGCGGGCAATCGTTTCAATAAGTTCAGGTTTACCACCTGTTACACCGCTAGACTGGTTAGGCTGTTGCAATGAGTGTGTAATATCTAATACTACAGGCACTTCAAATGCCTTCATAGCTGGAATACCACGGTAATCAACAACCATATCCTGATATCCAAACATGGTACCACGATCGGTTAAGATAACTGCGTTATTACCCATATCTCGTACCTTATTAACGGCAAAAGTCATGGCTTCAGGACTCAAAAATTGTCCTTTTTTTATATTAACTACTTTGTCCGTTTTAGCTGCAGCAACCAATAAATCTGTCTGGCGGCATAAAAATGCCGGTATTTGCAATACATCAACATACTCTGCTGCTATTACAGCTTCATCAGCGGTATGAATATCAGTAACCGTAGGTACATCAAAAGTCTCGCTTACCTTACGAAGTATTTTTAGTGCTTTTTCGTCACCAATACCACTAAATGAATCAATACGTGAGCGATTAGCTTTACGGTACGAGCCTTTAAAAATATAAGGAATCTCCAGTTTGTTTGTTATTTCTACTACACGTTCAGCTATACGTAAAGCCATTTCTTCACCCTCAATGGCACAAGGACCGGCCAACAAAAAGAAATTGCCGCTATTGGTATGTTTAATCTTAGGAATCTTATTTATATCCATGGTCTGTAATTTTTGAGCTTAGTGCTTTTTTTAGTTCAAAGTTTATAATTCCACAAGGCCGAATATCGGGAATATATTCGTTTTATAGCCAACATTATTAATCATATCGCCCTTTCCACAAAAACTTCATGCGTTCATCAGCTTTTATTTCCTGCGGATTATTTTGTGCTTTATACAGGCGTTTATATTTTATTTCATTCGGCATATAATCCTGTACTACAAAATTATTAGGATAACTGTGCGAATACAAATATTCTTTACCGTAATTTAATTCTTTCATTAGTTTTGTAGGGGCATTACGTAAATGCAATGGCACGGGTAGGTTACCTGTTTGTTTTACTATGTCTTGTGCGTCGTTAATGGCTTGGTAAGCCGAATTGCTTTTAGGACTAGTAGCCAGATAGATAGTTACCTGAGACAGGATAATACGCGACTCTGGCCAACCAACGGTTTTAATGGCTTCAAAACAATTGGTAGCCAATAACAGTGCATTAGGATTGGCTAAGCCCACATCTTCAGAGGCCGATATAATTAAACGCCGTGCTATAAATTTAGGATCTTCACCTCCTTCAACCATACGGGCTAACCAGTATACAGCAGCATCAGGGTCACTTCCCCGTATGGATTTAATAAACGCCGAGATAATATCATAGTGCATCTCACCGTTTTTATCGTATTGTGCCGGGTTTTGCTGAAGGTGAGTAGTAACAAGCTTATCATCAATGATAAGCTGTTCGCTGTTTATTTCGGCATTACAAACCAACTCTAATATATTGAGAAGTTTACGGGCATCGCCACCCGAATAGCGTAAAAGTGCTGTATCCTCCTTTATCTCAACTTTCTTTTCTTTAAGTAGGATATCATTGGTTAAAACAGACTCAACCAGCTCCAGTAAATCTTCTTTTTCCAGCGATTTTAAAACGTAAACCTGACATCGCGAAAGCAAAGGCGAAATAACCTCAAACGAGGGGTTTTCTGTTGTGGCGCCAACCAGTGTAACCACACCTTCTTCAACAGCCCCCAGTAAACTGTCTTGTTGCGATTTGCTAAAACGATGTATTTCATCGATAAATAAAATAGGAGAGGGTGAACTAAAAAAGCGAGCTTTACGGGCTTTTTCAATAGCTTCGCGTACATCCTTAACCCCCGAATTAATGGCTGAAAGAACAAAAAAAGGACGGTCAAGCTGCTTTGATATAATTTTGGCTAAAGTGGTTTTTCCAACCCCCGGAGGCCCCCATAAAATAATGGAAGAAATAACCTTCCTGTCTATCATTTTACGTAGCACAGCACCTTTTCCAACAAGGTGTTTTTGCCCGATGTACTGGTCAAGATTAGTTGGCCGCATTCGTTCGGCCAAAGGTGGGTATCCACTCATGAATAGTTTGTTTTAAGCCCATAAAATTACAAAAAGCAACGAGACTAATAAAGATATAATTTAATAAATGCTGTGGTTAGCTATATCAACAAGTGTATACGATAAGAATAGTAGCTTGTACACACCAGGCGAAATTGAGATAATTACTGTGTTGATAAAGCAAGCTTTATGTTTTTTATTGATTTTGACAGCTTTTAATAAACTAATGACAAGGATGGGGTATAAAGACCTGATTGGGATGTACGTCTCCGAAAGTGAGGGGCTAAATTTTGGCTAAGTATATTGACCAACCTTAAGAAACAGAAGATTAAAAGATATGCTGATTGCCAGTATTGATAATTTAAATGGCTTTACAGAGACAATATCGTCAATTTTTACTGATGTTGTTCATCAAATCCGTAATTCAATTCATTATGTTGCTTCTGAAGACCAAAAAAGCTTTTATATGTGTTATCGACAGTGCCAGCCTGGGAAACCAAATAAACCTTTAGTGTTGTTGCAGTTTAGTAGCCATCTTTTTTCCTTATCACTTTGACAATTCGATAGACAAAGTATATTAGAAAATACCAACTTCAATATGCATTGGCATAGATTTACACGGTTTAATTATTTAATGGTAGTATTAATACTTAAAGTATGCTTCGTTAATATTCAGAGGTTACAATTTTATTATCCATCCCTACCTTAATCTTTCCGTAATTCGTTCAAGTAGAGTGTTGTGTACAATTTTGTAGATATTCCGTACGATTCTTAAAGTGTGTTATGAATGTTAAAATTAGTTTTGAAATGTTTAAAATATGGTTATGGCGGAAATATACTAACGTTAATTCAGAATTTATGAAAAAAGGCAATTTTAGATTTTATCTAGGAATCTTGCTTCTGTTTTTATTTTACTCATGTGAAAAAGAAGTAGACAAGTATTATGAACGACCAGATTGGCTTAGAGGAAATGCTTGGGCTTTATTGGAAGAGCGAGGTAACTATTCTTCATTTTTAGATGCCAGTAAAAAAGCAGGGTTGGAAGATTTAGTCAACGGAAAAGGATTGTGTACTGTTTTTGCTTTTGATGATGCAACATTTAAGACTTATTTAGATGCAAATGGATACTCAGGGGTAAATGATATTCCGCAGGATGAATTAAAGGTTTTAATGGGATATCACATAATTCAATATTCTTACAAGCCATCTCTTCTTTTAGATTTTCAGCCAGCAGGTGAGGAGGGTACAGACTTGCCAGGGATATATTATAAGCACAGAACATTTGCAAAAGAGCCTATACAGCAGTATTATAATGCAAAACAAAAGAAAAATGTCAAAGTTTTTAAACAGGATAAATATTTACCTGTTCTATCCACAAACTTGTTTAAATCAAAGAAAATACCTGATTACAAGTATAGTTATAACTATTTCTTTAAAGACAGCAAGTGGTATGGCGATGATGATAAATTTTATGTTGCCAATGCAGGGGTAAAGGAGTATGGTATTCCGTCTGATAATGGTTATGTTTACCTGATAGATGATGTTGTAGAGCCACTTAGAACGGTATATGATGTAATTAATGATACCGAAAAAAGTTATAAATTATTCGGACAGATATATGATCGCTTTAGTGATTTTGTTTATGACAAAGCACTTAGTGATAAATATGCAGCAACAGGAGATAGTTTATATCTTTTTTATCATTCACCACTTCCAAGAATTGCCAGTGAATGGACATATGATGTGGAAGCTTCAATGATGACTGGCGGAGTTGGGAAATCGTTTAATGCTATTGTTCCAACAGATAATGCGATACAGGCTTTTTTTAATGAGTATTTGGTTGAATATGGAAGTATTGAGAATGTACCCTTAGATGTGCTTGTTTATTTTATTAGAACTCATGTATCGGCTAAAAATATTTTATTACCAGGTGAGATTGTTAATGGTACAGCTTATGCCGAATTTGGTGATATATATGATTTTGATGTAGAAACCGATGTGCTTGACCGTGAATTTTGTTCAAATGGTTTGTTTTATGGAATTAATAAAACAATTGTGCCAGCCATGTTTAAGTCGGTAACAGGCCCACTTTTTAAAACAGATGAATATTCCATATTCAGGTATTTGATGCATAAAACAGCCAATCTTGTTCAATTGATTAATCCTGATGCAAGGTTTACTTTATTGGTACCTCCCAATAGTGCTTTCGAAAGTCTGAATTACAGGTTAAATCAAGGAGATGTACTTATTTTTAATGATGAAAAGTTAGAGTATGATGATCCGGATGACGAAAAAGAAGAATGGAAAACGGTTGATGCCGTTGATGTAATTAAATTGGCACTTCAGCATATTGTTTTTGATGAAATTAATGATTTTAATTCCGTTAAATATTATTTGACCAAAGGTGAACTGACTTATGTAATGACCAAAGACGGGGGTGTATTTGGAATGGGATATTCTGATGAGCCTATTGTCCCTACAAAAGATCTAGGCTTATGTTCAAATGGCAAGGCTTATGAAATTCCTTTTGTGTTACCAGGCACAAGTGAAGATTTGGTATCAATCCTGGGTGGTAATGCTGAATATTCGGCTTTTTACAACTTACTTCTGGATAGTGATATGATTGAAGATATTAATGGAACACTAACACTAACTGCACTGTCAGGAGAATCTGCCTTGGTATTTGCTCCTACAAATGATGTGCTGTTGGCAAATGAGGCAAATATTCCAGAAGATAAGGAAGAACTGAGAGTATTCTTAAGATATTATTTTGTTTCATTGGATGAAAATCAACTGTCTAACTATATTCTTCCAGGCATGGGAGAAAGTGATAAATATTCAACACTTCAGAAAGATGAGGTTTTATCTAACCAGTTCAAAACAGTTTATGCTAAACTGGAAATAAATCAGGCTGGTGATGATAAATTAAAGTTGGTAAGTGACAAAGCTATTGAAACATTTACCATAAATACTCATTTCCCAAGGTTTGCTTTGGACGGAGTTATTTATCGGATAGATAAACTCTTGCAATAAGAGGTTCACTAAACAATATTGAAAAAATGAAGAGACAAATATATAATATTCTTCTGGTTATCAGTCTTATGACGTGTTCTTCAGGAACTTGGGCACAAAACATTCTGAAAGGAACGGTAACAGATCAGGAAGGAGAAGCCTTGCCTGGTGCCAATGTTTGCTTTGAGAATATAAACAATCGACTGATAATTGGAGTAGTTACCAATGTAAACGGTGAGTACTTCTTGCAAACTTCTAATGTAAGTAATCAAAAATTAAAGGTAGTTTGCTCATTTATTGGTTTTAAAACCAAAACGATTGAATATACCGGACAGCAGACTTTAAATATTGTGCTTGAAAGTGATATGCAAACGTTGGATGATGTTGTTGTTCAAGGAGTCACTATGGAACGTGACATCATTGGTGTACCAATAAAAAACCTTGCCGTTGCACATGAGAAAATTGAATTAACAGAAATGGAGTCGATGCCAGCAACTTCTGTAGAAGATGCACTTCAGGGAAGAATGGCCAATGTTGACATTATTGCTTCATCAGGAGACCCGGGATCTAAGATGGCTATCAGAATCCGGGGAACAAGTTCGTTAAATGCTTCGTCAGAACCATTAATTGTAATTGATGGTATTCCATACGATACTGATATTCGGGATGATTTTGATTTTGCCACTGCCAATGAAGAAGATTTTGGTGCTTTAGTTAATATTTCGCCAACTGATATTGCATCAATTGAGGTGCTTAAAGATGCCGCTGCCACTGCAATATGGGGCTCAAAGGGAGCTAATGGTGTTTTATTAATTAATACCAAAAAAGGAAGCCGTGGAAAAACACGGTTTTCAATAAATCAGAAGTTAGATTACAAAAGAGAGCCAAATCAGATTCCAATGTTGGATGGTAAGCAATACGTTACCCTTATACAAGACGCCATGTGGAACAGAATGCATGACCAAGGGTTTAATAAATATCAGTTAATGAATAGCTTAACAAAATATCCGGAAATTAACTTCGATCCTGAGTTTGTTTATTTTGATGAGTACAACCAAAATACCAATTGGATTGATTTAATTACGCAGGATGGGATATCGTCAGAAACCAATTTCTCTATGTCCGGTGGAGGTGATAAAGCTATCTATCGTTTCTCCTTAGGCTCGCTTAATGAAATAGGAACCACTATAGGTACGGGGTTCGATCGTATAAGCTCACGTTTAAATATAGATTATAAATTTTCGCAAAAACTGAAGGTTGGAGCCAGCTTTTCTTATTCGGAAGGGCAGCGCGAGAACAATTGGAGTAATAATAATCTAACATCAATTCGTTCGCACGCACAGATTAAAATGCCAAATATGAGCCCGTATGTTATTGACGAAGACGGGAGTATGACCAATATGTATTTTGTACCTATTAAAACATCTGATTATTCGCCTTTCCAGGGTACATGGGATAGATATGTATTTAACCCGGTTGCAATGGCTCATGATTCGTATAACCGAACTACTAACCGGGCGGTACGTATGACATTTAATTTGCAGTACAGGTTATTAAATGACCTGACATTTCACTCAGATATTGGTTTTGATATCTCGACATCAAAAACAAAGAAGTTCTTACCTCAATCAGCTACCGGCGTAGTTTGGACTGATAAAAACTTCAACCGGGCTGATGATTTAATGTCAAACAGCACATCTCGTAATATCATTAATAAACTGATTTATAATAAAAGGTTTAACGAAAAGCACCAGATCATTTTTTCCGGGTTAAACCATATTCAGGAATATTATGGAGACAATTATTCAAGTGGAGTAAGTGGTTTGGGATCTGGAGAACTGGGCGATCCGTCTAATGGTGGAAATATTAGGGATTTTGGCTCAGGGATATCTCGCACAAGGACTATTGGAATGGCAATAAATGGCCATTATAATTATGATGACAGATACCTTTTTAATCTGGGCTATCGTTACGATGGCAACTCCAGAATGGGTAATGATAACCGTTGGGGAGGATTTCCAAGTATTTCATTTGCCTGGAGATTGAGTGAAGAGAACTTTATGGAGCAGTTTGAATGGCTTAGTGATGCTAAAGCTCGTATAAGCTGGGGGCAAAGTGGTAATTCACCTTCAGGAAGTTATCCTTATATTGGTAAATATTCGCCGATAGGTAGTTATGGAGGAATAAGTGCTGTATCGCCGGTAACTATTCAATTGAACCGGTTAAAGTGGGAAGTTGTAACACAACGGAACTTTGGTCTTGACCTGAGCTTTCTTGAACATAAACTGGATGTAACATTTGATTTGTATAATAAGCTGACAACAGACCTACTTCAGAAAGATGTAAAAGTTCCTTCTTCAACAGGGCATAGTAAAGTAAGTTTTTATAATTCAGGTGAAGTTGTTAACTATGGATGGGAGTTTAGGGTTAATGCAAAAAATATAATAAAAGCCAATGACTTACGTGTTTCGTTTAACTTTAACTTGTCACGCAACCGCAATAAAGTATTGGAATTACCAGATAATGTTAATTATGAAAAATATTCATTTGGTAATGGTAAATATGCACAAAATGTTGTTATTAATAACCCTATTGGGGCTTTCTATGGGTATCGTTTCCTTGGGATTTATCAAACTGATGAACAAACCTATGCTCGCGACGCTGAAGGTCAGGTGATGACAGATGTTACCGGACAGCCTGTGCCATTGCGGATTAATAATATACAGGTACGTCCGGGAGATGCCATTTATGAAGATATAAATCATGATGGTGTTATTGATAAGTACGACATTGTTTATCTGGGTAATTCAATGCCAATAGTAACAGGTGGAGCAGGTATAAATACTTATTATAAAGGCTTTTCTTTCAGAGCATTCTTTCATGCCAGATTTGGGCAAAGTGTTATTAATGAAGCCCGTATGAACTCCGAAAATATGTATGGTTCCAGTAATCAGAGTACAGCGGTGTTAAAACGCTGGAGATTCCCAGGGGATGATACAGAAATTCCACGAGCTATGTGGGGAAGGGGTTATAACTACTTAGGTTCTGACCGCTTTGTAGATGATGCCACGTTTATCCGTCTAAAACAGTTAAGCCTTTCTTATAAATTGCCTAAAGAATGGGTGCAAAAAGTGGCTTGCGAAAGAGTTGAATTAGCAGTTACTGCATATGATGTAATCACATGGACTAATTATCTAGGCCAAAATCCGGAAGTTGGGTTAAGTGGAGGAATTTATCAGTTGGCTATTGATAAGTCTTATACTCCACGTCCGATTAGGTATGCATTTACTTTAAGTGTTGATTTTTAATTAAATGATTATGACATTAATAAAATACTGTAGTAAACTTTTATTACTGGTTATGCTAATGGTTATTACCGCCTGTAATTCGTGGCTGGATATACAACCTGAAAACGAACAGACCAGTGATCGCTATTGGAATACAAAAGAAGAAGTAGAGGCGACCACTATGGCCGGTTATGTTAGAATGAAAGAAGCATTGGATAAGTTTGTTTATTGGGGAGAAGTAAGGGGTGATGGAGTTGCTTTGGATGTAAAGGCTTCAAGTAGTTTACTCATGATTAAGCATCTTATTATTCTACCAACAAATTCAGTGTGTTCATGGAGTAAACTGTATTCTGCAATCGGTAATGCAAATGCTGTTATTAAGTATGGGCCCGGAGTATTGGATAAGGATCCAACATTTTCCCCCCAGCTATCAGATGCCTATGTCGCAGAAGCTATCTTTATCCGTTCGCTGTGCTATTATTATTTAGTTCGTACATTCAGAGATGTACCATTGATATTAGAACCTTATGCTGACGATGCTCATGTTTTTCAACATGAAAAATCAACAGAAGAGCAGGTGCTAGCACGTATTGTTAGCGATTTGAACCTGTATGTTTCAAAATGTAAGCCGGGTTATGAAAGCGGATTTGGGAATGAATGGCAAAATAAGGGGCGTGCAACCAAATGGGCGTATTATGCACTGATGGCAGATATTTACCTGTGGATGGCTGATTATGATAATTGTATAAAAATGTGTGACCAGATTATGGCATCAGGGCAATTTAATTTATTGCCAACAGACGAATGGTATCAATTATTCTATCCCGGAAATTCAGAGGAAGGCATATTTGAACTTCAATGGTTGCCTAGCCTTAAGGAAAGTAATTCGTTGTATGACTGGTTTTATAATTCATCTCAGTTCAATCTGTCGGAACAGTCTTATGACTTATTTAACCAGTTTGCTATTAGCGATTACCGGGGGCTTGGTACTACTTATAATGATATGAGGCAAATTTGGAAGTTTGCTGGTAATGCGCCGTATACAGAGGGTGGAGTTACAAGAGGTACCAACGAACGTAATGCTAACTGGATTTTTTACCGTTATGCAGATATTATACTGATGAAAGCCGAGGCACTTGCAATGACCAACCAATTAGAGGCTGCTCACAAGTTGGTTGAGGTAATCAGAAAACGTGCAGGGTATAATACAGAACTTCCGGCTCCAATCGATGAGAAAGTAGCATTGCAAATGGTTATTGATCAGCGGCAGATGGAGTTTGTTGGTGAAGGAAAAAGATGGTTTGATATACTTCGAGTAGCCAAGCGTGATAGTTATGCCAATAAGGAGTACCTGATAGAAACCTTATTGAGAAATGTATCGGCAAAAGATTATGCAATTTATTATGCAAAACTATCAGATGTTAATGGATATTATTTGCCAATTCACCAAGATGAGATTGATGCAAATGGAGGAATTTTGACGCAAAATCCATATTATGAAAATCAATAATATTATGGCTGAAATACAAAAAAATAAAGGTATCATCGTTTGTGCTATAGCTTTCATGCTGTTTCAGATTGTGAGCTGCAACGATCCTTATGAAGATTCAAAATTTGCTGTAATTGATGGACTTACAGCTGGAAGTTATATTGAGAGTCATGAAGACTATTCGTTATGGTATAGTTTGCTGAATTCAACCAACATGTTTAATGCTATTACACTTAACGGACAGTTTACCTGTTTTGTGCCTAATAATAGTGCAGTTGAAGACTATATGAAAGCCAAGGGTTATGGTGGGGTTGAGGCTATTCCCACTGATAAAGCTTTGGCTTTGGTAAAATACCATATTATCGCAAATAGAGCTTTTGATCATGCCTCGTTTACTTTTGGTGCTATTCCAGATACTACTGTTTCGGGCGATTTTCTAATTACAAAATATGAAGTCGATCAGGGAAATAAGGTGTATCTGAATGATTATGCTTTAATTGTTGAAAAAGATATTGAGGTAATCAATGGAGTAATACATGTGTTAGATCATGTGTTGGATCCTATTACTGACTCGGTATTGGATAAGCTTAATTCAGAACCGGATCGTTATAGTATTTTTCTTGCACTATTGGATCGAACCGGGTTTGGTAATGAATTAAGTACTAATTATAATGAAGGGGGAGTGAAAAGATATATTACTCTCTTTGTAGTGCCAGATAGCATTTATAAGCAGGCTGATGTTAAAAACATTGAAGACCTGTGTGCATTAGTTTCGCCTTATGAGCAAAATTATACCGATCGAGATAACCTGTTATATCAGTATGTTGCTTATCATGCCGTATCGGGGGTTCAATCATTTAATGATTTGGCTGAATTTCCTGAAAACATGAAAAAAAAGAATGTAGTCACTTATGCAGGAACAGAGTTATTTACTGTTGAGGATATCAAAGGAGAACTGATTATCAACAGGGATGAAGAGTTGGATCAACAGATCAGAATGTTGCCAGAGAGGCTTAATACAGCAGCCAAAAACGGATTATTGCACGAAGTAGATAATATAATGAAGGTGTATTCACCCCAGCCAACAACATTTAAGTTTGACTTTACCGATGCGGCTTATCATCCGGCCTTTGCTGAAATGGAATTTTATAGACGTGCAAAATATGCAGGAACCACTCCTAATTATGGAGTGGTAGATCCGGATAAATTTCCCGGAATAAGGTGGGAAACTATACCTGAGGGTTTTGGTACTGTTATGTATGAAGTAAGATCTACATGGCCTGGCTTTTTTGACAATGGCGATGTATTATATGCTAATCTGGGTTTGATAGGCTGGATTGAGGTTGATGTTCCTGCAATTGTAAAAGGACGATACAAGGTAACAATGCGTTATCATTATGCACATGGAAGGGGCACCTACCAGGTATCTTTTGATGGAAAAAGACTTGGAGCTCCTGTTATAATGCATCTAAACAATGGTTACACAAGGAAAGAAGTAGATTTAGGAGTAGTTAATTTGCGAGAAACAAAAGGGCATACTGTTAAATTTTCGGTTATTGCTCCTGGTTCTATGGAAGTCGACTATTTATTATTTGAACCTGTTTTAGACTAAAAGAAAGCTGATGAAAACAAAAATAATGATACTACTATCGCTAGCATTGGGAGTTTTTGCCTGTAACGATAAGTGGAACGATTATTATAAAACGCAGGATGGTGAAAACTCATCTGCATCCAGTGATAAAATCTGGGATTTTATTAAAGATCAGAAAGAGTACTCTTCCTTTGTAGCTTTAATGGAAGAAACTGAAGTGTACAAAGAATTACAAAAAGATCAGATTCTTACCTTGTGGGCAGTACCTAATGAGTATTTTGTTGATTTGTCCGGTAAGTCAGCTGAAGAAAAAGTACGAATTGCAAGGCATCACATTAATTATTTGTCCATTCCAACATCAAAAATGGAAGATGGAAAAATAATAAAGACAATTGCAGGTAAAAATGCAACCCTGTTAAAAGGTAATGACGGGTATACATTTAATGGTTTTGAGCTACTTGAGAAAAATATGTTGTGTGCCAATGGGGTTGTTCACAGCATTAGTGGAACATTAATAGTAATGGACAACATTTACGAGTTTATTGAGCAGATGGGTGATGAATATTCTATGTTTCGTGATTCTATTTTGACTCAAAACGATACTGTATTCAGAGCCGATTTAAGTTTCCCGATAGGTGTTACTGAAACAGGAAATACCGTATATGATTCCATTTTTGTAATTTATAATACTTTTTTAACACTGGCAGATATCCGGGATGAGAATCAACAATTTACAGTATTTGCACCTAAAAATGATCAGTGGGAGAATGTATTAACCCAGTTATCAAATGTATATGGTGATTATGTTACAACAAAAGACTCGATAAAAGTATTTGATTGGTTTTTAGGTGCTTTATTTCATGAAGGTGAGATTCACAATTATGGTAGCGAATTAAGTTTGTATTCGGTCTATGATAGATGGTGGAAAACAGATAAACAATTAGTTAATCCGGAACCACTTGAGTTAAGTAACGGATTAGTTTACGATGTAACAAATTTACATCTTCCTGGATTTTTATTACAGAAAGAAGTTATAAGTCTTGCATCGGACTATACGCGTTTAACTGCTGAGGAAAAGGCTGAGTACTTTACGATAGTTGGTATAGATCCAGAAACAGCTCCAGAGAGTGTATTTAACCCGGCTTATACTTGGTATAGTAAAAAATACTTTCTGATGAATCCTTCAGGAAATCAATCGGAAGGATATGAAATATCTGTTGAGTGGACTGTTTTAGAGGAAGATCAGTTTAAGCGTTTAAAGCCGGTAATTATTACCCCCGGAAAATATAAGATTGAATTCGCGTGGAGACCTTACAATAATGGTTATCATGCAACTTATGTTAATGGAATTCAGGTTGGAGGTGAATTTAATGTTGGATCTAAATCAGGTCAGGATGCAAAATTCTTTGAGATGGGAGAACTGGAAATTCCTGAGTCGGCCGGTGCTGTACCTTTAAAAGTAAAGGATAAGTGGTTAAAAGAAGGCGATGGACGCATTGTTATTTATGGCGTTAAAATTACACCTGATAAGGATAATTACTAATACTGTTCGAAATGAAAATACAATATATATATATAATATTAAGCACACTCTTGATTTTCCTAACACCAGAAATGGTAACTGCGCAAGATAGTTCTGATTTTACAGGTAAAGTCATGAGTGCACTGGATCAGAAACCCATTGAAGGAGCAATGGTGTGGGCAAAATTTGAGCAAAATTCGTCCATTACTGATGCAAACGGGAATTTTAAGATCACTCTTTCTAATAAAAATGAAATACTGGTGATTAGTGCTCATGGTTATGAAGACTACGAATTGGCGGTAAATAGTTTAGGTAATCAGGATGTGTTTTTGTTGCCGCAAACCAGTTATATGTACAATGAAAAAATAATATTTCCTCGTGGCGAAACAACTTATAATACAAAGGCTGGTTCATCAAAGCAACTTAAGGGTAGAGATTTATCACAAGCGAGTAAAAGCATTGATGAAAGTTTATCCGGATTAGTACCTGGTCTTTATGTTAAGAGCATGAGTGGTATGCCCGGCGAAGGATCTTTTTTAAGTGTGAATGGTACACGCTCTTTTATAGGTTCCAACATGCCTATGATTATTATTGATGGTATGGTCTACATTCCTAACCACTCAGAATCGCCTGTTATTAATGGATTTTCTAGGAATGCATTTATGCCATTTGATTTGGGTGAAGTTGAAAACATTACCTTAATTAATGGTGCTGATGCAGGACAGTTTGGTTCAATTGGTTCTGCTGGGATTATTAATATTCAAAGTGAAAGAGCATACGAACTGAACACCAAAGTTGAATATCAAACAATAAATGGCCTGTCATGGTTTAATAAGCGAATTCCTTTAATGCAAGGTACGGCTTTTAAAAATTATATTGGAGATGTGGCCGCAACCCGTTACTCAGATTTGGATGCTTTAGTAAACCGCTTTCCTTACCTGAAAGATGATCCGGATTATCATTACAATTATTTGTATGATAATGAAGTAAATTGGCAGGATGAGGTTTATACTCAGGCATATTCAACTAAACATGCTTTTAAAATACGAGGTGGTGATGCTATTGCAAAATATGCTTTGTCTGTAGGTTATTCAAGCGACAAAGGAATTATTGAAAATACAAGTCTTGATAAATATTATACTAAACTTAATGCAGATATTAATATTACCAAGCGCTTAAGTATGTTTGCTTCTGCATTTTTCAGTGCCGATGAAGGTGTTTTACAGGAGCAGGGTATGGCTTATCAAACAAATCCTTTGCTTACCGCATATGCACAGGGGCCACTGTTTGGTAAATATGAAAAAAATACTTTAGGAATTGATTTGCCAGTATTTGCAAACCTTGCTAATAACTATACTTACCTGGGAATAAGCAACCCTCTAGCTGTTGTTTCTGATGTGGATATTACCAGCAAGGCTCATGATGTTTTGGTAAGTACAGGGCTGAACTATGAATTTAATAAAAAGTGGGTGTTGCATGCAATAGGTGGTTTTGTATTTAATTCAAACCGGGAAAAAGTATTTATACCGGGTAAAGACTCAGAAGCTATAGCGCCATTAATGAATGGATTAGCTCAAAATACAGTGCGAAATGGGAATGGTGTTGGTTTCAGCCTGTATTCGAAAATGAATGTTAATTATCATAGTATTGTCAGGCAAAATCATCTTTTAAATGTTGATGCCGGACTTCAGGTTTTAACACAGGACAATGAATACGATGCCGGATTTGGTATTAATACCAGTTCTGATTTTTACCGTACGCTGAATAGTACCCACGAGACTGAGGGGCGATTAATATCAGGGTATATTAATAAGTGGAACTGGTTAAATATGTATGCAACCGGGCAATATAGTTTTAAAAACATGTGGTATGTTAATATGGGACTGGCAGTTGACGGAGCTTCTTCTGTAGGACAGAATAGTAATAAATTACAAATTTACCCTACTATAACCACAATGTTCAACCTTAATAGAATACAGGGGTTAGGTATTTCTTCTGTACTTGACGACTTGTCTGTTAGAGCAGGTTATAGTATGACCGGCAACAGCCGTTTTTCGTCTCATTTCGGGCAGTATACTTATCAGACACAAAACTACAGGGATCTGACAGGTATAGTTAGAGTAGGTATTCCAAACTCTAAGTTGGAACCTGAAATTAATACAAGGTACTCACTTGGATTACACGTAGCTTCTATTCGAAATCTGGTAGAATTTAATGTTGAATGGTATAATATTCAAACCCGTAATATGGTGCTTCAGAATGAAATGCCGGCAGCTTATGGATTTGGATATACATATAAAAACGGAGGAGAGTTGAGTACTTCTGGTGTTGATTTAAGCTTAAATGCCAGATTAATTAATACCACTAACTTTAGCTGGATGATAGGTGGTAATATCTCATCCATATCAAGCGAAATAAAAAAAATTGGTGATATTGAAGAGTCTATTATTAAGTATTCAGATGGATCTATGCTAATCAACCGGGTTGGAGAATCACCCTATTCATATTATGGATATAAGATGGAAAAAGTTATTTACTCCAATGAAGAAGCAAAGCTTTTGAATCTTCAGGCACACAATGGTGAAACATTTGAAGCCGGAGATGTAAAATTTGTTGACAATACTGGTGACGGAACTATTAATGAAAAAGACCTTGTTATTTTAGGTAACGCAACACCTGATTTTTATGGAGGACTTTATACATCTACCAGGTATAAATCATTTTCATTGACAGCCAGATTTAGTTATGCATACGGAGGAGAATTGTATAATGCTGTTCGAAGATCAACCGGCTCGTTATCATCTATCTCTAATCAATCGACAGAAGTAGAGCGCAGGTGGTCTTATGATGGGCAGGTTACAGATATACCAAAGGCAGAATATGGTGATCCTATGGGCAATGCTCGTTTCTCATCGCGCTGGATTGAAGATGGATCATTTATAAGACTAAAGAGCATTACTATTGCTTATGAATTACCAGAATCATTTAGGTTTATTCAGGGAGGAAAGGTTTTTGTTACTGGTGAAAATCTTTGGACTCAATCAGCTTATCTGGGTTTAGATCCTGAATTCAGCTATTCATACAGCAATAGTTTACAAGGTTATGACCTAGGAAAGGCACCACAGCCAAAATCGATTAAACTGGGTATTAAGTTACAGTTCTAATGCATTATATGTATTAGCATTACACTGAAAGCCAATTAAGTTTGATAAGAGTCTAATATATTATGATAAAATATAAATTAATCAGATGAAGCAGATAAAAAAATATCTAATTTTTCTTGTAACACCAATGGTATTGTTGTTGATGCCTGGGTGCGAAGATTTTTTCCAGGTGGAAACAGACGATACGCTTCTTGAGAATAATCATTATAAGTTACCACCTGAGGTATATTCAACATTCATTGGGGTATCTGCCGTTTTTCAGGAAGTGGCAGACCATACTATTATTCTTTCAGAATTGCTTTCTGACCTGGTAAAACCTACCAGTAATGCCTCTCAGGATTATTGGGATGTTTATAGATTTAAGGCCTCAAACGGTAATCCGGTTGCAGCACCGGATCTATATTACAAAGTGATTATAAATTGTAATGACTTTTTGCGTCATGTAGTGCAGTTTAATAAAGATAATCCAAAAACATTAGAACCCAAGATATATCAAGGTATGATATCGCAAGTGTTGGGTTATAGGGCTTGGTGCTACTTAACTATTGGAAAACTGTATGGTGAAGCCGTTTACTACGATTGGGCATTAAGTGATTTAACAGAAATATCAGACGATAAACTTATCTCATTTGACGATTTGCTTGATAATTTGCTCTATTCTTTAGATGAAGGTGTTGATGGACAGAACGGATTTGGGCAGCTAAATTGGGATGATATTTTAAAGGTAGGTGATGTGTCGTGGAATCAGTTAAGAATTAATCCTTATGCTTTAAGAGGAGAGATTTACATGTGGAAGGAAAGCTATGAGATGGCATTGAAAGACTTTCTGGTTATCCTTAACGATAATAATGAAGATGAACTGAATAAGTACAAACTTTCAAATAGGTTTGAGAAATCAAAATGGCGTAGTATTTTTTCATCTGACATTACTGCTGTTACAGCAGAATTATTAACAATAGTGCCTTTTGATGCTGTAAATAATCAAAAACATCAGTTACAGTATGTATTTTCAAATATTACCCCTAATGCTTATTTGTTACAGCCAACCGATAATATTATTGAGTTATTCAATAATCAGGAAGGTAGAACTGGAAATAAAGGTGACCGCTATAGAGGATCGAACCGAAGTTTTAGAACCGAAGCGGGAATGCCTGTAGTTTATAAGTATCATATTGGTAAAAACTCATATGAATCGGATGCAAATATCCCTATTTACCGTGCAGCAGATATCCATTTAATGGCAGCAGAAGCATTAAACAGATTGGGCTTGGTTAAAGAAGCTATGAGCTTTCTAAATCATGGACTAAAGCCATATTGGTCAGGTAGCTATTTTAATTTTCCTTTTAGTAATCCGATTTATACTAATGTTTTAAGAGAAAATATAGGTATTAGGGGAAGGGTTGACTTAAAGGCTTATGATCTTGATGAATTGTTGCCTTCCGGTGCAAATGATGAAGATATAATGAAATTGGTAGATAAGTTGATTGCTGATGAAGTAGCTATGGAATGTGCTTTTGAAGGAAAACGTTGGTTTGCCTTAATGAGAATGGCTAATTATTGGGATGATCCTGAAATGTTGGCAGAGCCAATTTCCAAAAAATTTGGAGAAGAAGCTGCAACATATAAAGAAATCTTATTGAAAAAGGATGACTGGTATATTTCTTACGATCAGTTAAATAATATTAATTCTAAAACTACGACACCATGAAGAAAAGAGTTTTTAAGTTATGGTTATTTAGTGCTGTAATAGTATGGCAAGGGTGTTCAGAACACCGTTTAACAGAAGAATCGTTGTTGCCTGGATTGCCTAAAAAGGTAGAAACTTCTACTGATATTGAAAAGATATCTAATCCACATTGGGCCTGGGTTGAAGATTTTCCGGGTATAGTTCCCGATTCAGTTCCGCGATTGGGAGAGGTTGATGTTAAAATTATTCCAGATTATAAAACATGGAATGAACTAAAAATTAAAAATGTTGATAATCCATGGTATAGTACTGGTTTATATATTGCACCATCAGAGGTTATTACGGTAAATGTGCCTGAGGGACTGGAGATGGATGTAAAGTACAGGATCGGATCAACACATTGTAATTTAAATCCTGAAAAAGAATTAAAGCGTTATCCAAGAATATTTGAGTCTGGCACGTTAGTGGCTGGTGAAAACAAGATTTTTAATCATTTCGGAGGACATCTTTATTTTCTCTTTAGCAGTCCGTCAGATATAGAAGTAACGCTTAAAGTAAAAGGTGCTGTAAAATCGCCTGACTTTATTTTAGGTGAAACAAACCCTCAGGAATGGTTAGAAACTATCAAAACTTCACAAGTGCCTTGGGGTGAGCTGCGATGCGATCGAATTATCCTTACACTTCCGCTTGATAAGTTACAAAAAGTGGTTGATCCCCAAGAGTTGATGGAGTTTTATCAGGAGCTGATTATAAAGGACTATAACGAGTGGAACGGGTTATCTGATGATGCGGAAGATATAAAGCATAGAAGCCCTCAGGAACCTTGTCGTATAACTGTAGATAAGCAGATCTGCGCAGGTTCTGGTCACGCCGGATACCCGATTATGGGAGGCTTAAGTTGGGGTGATAAGGCCGTTGATATGGAACGTTTGTTAACCAATGAGTGGGGAATTTACCATGAAATTGGGCATAATTACCAGACATGGATCTGGAAATGGTCAACTTTAGGCGAAGTATCATGTAACTTTAATGTATTCCATTTGCGCAACCGTTATGGTGAGTGGCCTGTAAATAATATTGATCAGTTTCAGGGATATGTGGGTTCATGGGTACTTGAAAATACCGATCCGAATAAGGATTTTGATGATTCAAATGCTGATGGTTTAGATCATACCGGACGTATTGTGCCTTTTATTCAATTGGCGCAGGAATATGGTTGGAAGTTTTATGATTTTTTATCAACCTCAGCCCGTAATATGGATCCGTATGACCATCCTCAGAATAATGATGAAAGACGTTATTTCTTTATCAGGAGGGCTTGTGAGTATGCCAACGCCAATCTTAAGCCGTTTTTTGATGCCTGGGGTATTAAATATGACAATGCAGTAGAAGCCTACATTGATCAATACCCTGAAATAGCACCTGAAGATTACTTCTGGACGAAGTTTGATATGGAGAAGTTCCCGGATCTTGATGCAGAACGTGCCCCTGTTATCAAAGATCAACCAGATGTTAGTGAAGTGAAACTTCTGGATAGCAGACTCTGGAGTTTACTTGCAGTATCATCTTGGAATACCGATGGTACTGGAGGAGAACCTGAGTTTTTGTGGGATAATAATAACTCAACCTGTTGGGTGACAAAACCAGCCAATGGAGGTTTTCCTTATCCTCATTGGGTAGAAATTGATCTGGGCAATACCTATAGTGTATGTGGAGTAAAGATGATGCAACGTAACTTTGGTTATGACAGGGTAAAACCAAAAGATTTTACAATTGAGGTTAAAAATGCTGAAGGTGATGAATGGACTCTTGTGTTACAGTCTTCTCTTGAAGCGCAGCATACCAGCATTCAGGATTTTATTTTTGATACTACTAATGCCAGATACCTGCGTTTTACTACACAAAACCCTCAAAGTTCAACTACTGGAGGAATGTGTTTGGCTGAGTTAAAAGTACAAGCAATGACTTCTACCAGTAAATAAATCAGAAGATAATACTAATAGGTAGAAATCTTAATTAACAGGATTGGAGAGGGTGTGCGTTTGTCATACCCTCTTTTGTATTGTATTAAATATATTGTATATTACCTGCTTAAAGTGGTTTCTCTGATGAATGTAATTTTTGGGAGAAATACTTGGAATCCTTATAACTTTAAAATTTAATTGTTAACTCAAAAGAGCGCATTATGAGGAAGGAATGGGTTGTATATCTGTTGTTTAGTTTGTTAATGTTGTTTAATATAAAAGGAGCCACAACATCAGTTCAATTTCATCAGATATCTCCTGATGGTGGGTTTTCGTTAAATGCAGTTAATTCTATCTGTACCGATAATAAGGGGTTTGTTTGGTTTTCGTCAATAGACAAGCTGTATTGTTATGATGTGTTGAATAAGAATTTCATATCAAACAATCGAAATTACATTCTGGGTAAACAAGTACTAGCTATCAATAAAATCTATCAAACTGAAAGTAATAATGTGTTGGTAGGTACAAATGCTGGATTATGGTGTTACAATGAAAGTAAAGATACTTTTGAGCAGTTAAATATCATTAGGAATGGTAAGGATACATTAAAAGCAAAATCTGTAAAAGATATCTGCGAGTTTAATCATCAGGTTTATTTGATTATTGGAAGGGAAGTAGGTACAATTAACTTGGAGACAGGTGTTTTTACTGCTTTGAAGAAACAAAATGGACGATTCTCAGCTAATTGTATTGAGGTTGATACATATGAAAACAAATTGTGGTTAGGTACACTTTATGGAGCCGTGTATTGCTTTGATGAGGAAACAGGTTTCTTTGTGTTAAAGTTTTATCCTCAAAAGGTCAGGGCTAACGATCTTGTTATTTCAGAACAGAATATTTGGATAGCTTATGAAGGGGCAGGACTTGAATGTGTTAGTAAAGATGAAGGTTCATCAAAGAACTATCGGGTTAAAGATTCAAAAAATAGTATCGAGGTCAGCCAACTGATCAGAAGTGTAACAGAAGATCATGAGGGAAACATATGGATGGGTACAATGGACGGACTCTTCAAGGTAGATCAGGTAAACGATAGTTTAATAAGCGTTCCATTAAATAGCAGCCAATCAAATATATCAGTTTGGGAGTTGTATATGGATAAGGATAAGGGGCTCTGGATTGGTACATGGTCTGGTGGTCTTTATTATTCCAATCCGTATGATAATAACTTCAGTTATACGTGTAAAGGAGGGCAAGGAGCTCAACTGTCACACTCATTTGTGTCAGGTTTTTGTGAATTGGATAATGAGATGTGGATTGTAACTGATGGTGGTGGATTTAATAAGTATAATCTAGATAATCCCTCAGAAGTAACTCCTGTTTTTCCTGCATTGAAGAATACCCATATTAAGTGCATGGTTAAAGGGCCCTATGGTAATATATGGGCAGGTACGCACCGCTCAGGACTCGTTCGTGTGGATAAAGCTACAGGAACATATAGTATGTTTAAGTATATTAAAGGTAAAAATACTCTTGCATCGGATTATATTTATTCTCTTTTGCCTGATACATCTGGCCTGTGGATTGGACATTTATTTGATGGTTTGCAATATTACAATATTGAAAAAGATATATTTGAGAAGCATAATTTAAGTACCAATCAAAATGAAACAGTAAACAGTCAGGTGCTATACCTTTGCCATGCTCCCGGCAATAAAATATGGGTTGGAACCATAGATGGTATTGCTTTGTATGATATTCAGTCAGAGCAATGTATCAAATACAGTTTAAATAATGAGAGTAGTCTGACTGGTGATAATGGATGGGTTACATCAATATTTTACGATAGTAATTCCCAATTGTGGGTTGGAACCATAAATAACGGAATGTTTTATTATAATTCCTCAAAGGATGCATTTGAGGTATGTGAAAACCTGGAAGAGTTTAACCAGATATTAAGTGTTATTGAGGATGATAATCAGTGCTTATGGTTAGGAACTGATAAAGGATTATTAAAATTTGATCAGAAAAAAAAGTCTTTACGTTTATTCAATAAAAGCGAAGGACTTAAAAGTGATATATTCTATCAAAATGCTGTTTTTAAAGATGCTGATGGAATATTGTTCTTTGGAACAACGAATGGATTTCTATCATTGAATCCTGAAAGACTTAGTAATAATCCTATATACCCACATACTGCAATTACCGAAATTATTGTGATGAACAAAAAGATTAAGCCACATGAGAATAATTCAATTCTGAACAAACCTATCTGGAATACCGATACGATTACGATTAAATACAATGAGTCAACGCTTGGGTTCAAGTTCTCTGCTAGTAATTACCTGTATCCTGAACGAACCCGTTTTAAATATAGGATGAGTGGGATTGATGAAGAATGGGTAATTGTTGATGCCACTGATAATATGGCTTCTTATACAAATCTGGGCAAAGGTGAGTATGTATTCTCTTTAATGGCTGCTAATAATGATGGCGTGTGGAGTACCGAACCGTTAAATCTGCATATTATTCGATTGCCTGCCCCATGGGAAACATGGTGGGCATTCTCTGTTTATGGAATTATTATTATTGTATTGCTTTTGCTTGCCTACCGAATTATTGTTTTACGCGAACAAGATAAAAGTCAACTACAGCTGGAAAGTTTTGAAAAAACAAAAATGAAGGAAGCTTATGAGATGAAATTGCGTTTTTTTACAAATGTTTCTCATGAATTCCGGACTCCATTGACTTTAATGGTTTCTCCATTGGAACAGTTAAAGGAATCGGTGGCTAACGGTAAATCAAAGTTCTTATATGATATCGTATTTAGAAATGTGTTCAAATTGAAGAATTTAGTGAATGAACTACTGGATTACAGGAGTCTTGAGAGTGGACAGATTAAGCTTAAACTACGGCAAGAAAGGATTGATTTACTTTTGAAAGAGATTTGTCAGTCATTTATAGTTATGGCTGAAAGAAGAAGCATTAAATTCAGGTATGATGAATTGGATGAAGTATCCTGTGCTATTGATACAGGAAAAATAGAGAAAGTAATAGTTAATTTACTTTCCAATGCATTTAAGTACAGTCCTGAAAATGAAAAGATAGAAATTGGGCTTAAGAAAAATGATGATGAGTTTATTTTGAAAGTTAGCAATTCTGGTATCACCATAGATGATTCAGAGTTGGATCATGTGTTTGAAGAATTTTATCAGGTAGCTGGTGTTGAAAGTAAGGTTCAAAAAGGAAGTGGACTGGGATTGGCATTTAGTAAGAAATTGATTGAGTTGCACGATGGAAAAATTGAGGTTGAAAGTAAACAGAACCTGACTTGTTTTTCAGTGCATTTGCCGATACGTGACGTTGAAGAGTTTAATGAGGATACAGATTATGAGGTAGGTTCGATTGCAAAAAATACCAGTGCATTCGAAGATTGGAAACCTGAAGAGGTGGAAGATGAAGTTAGTGAATCGAGTAGTAAAGCTAAGCTTCTGATTGTAGAGGATAATGATGAACTGCGAAATTACCTGGTAGGTTGTTTCAGAGGAAAGTTTAATACAGATGTGGCTGTCGATGGACAGGAAGCACTTGAGAAAGTGGTTCACAATGCACCTGATATTATTGTGTCGGATGTTAAGATGCCACGAATGAATGGTATTGAGTTATGTAGTAAACTTAAAAACTCAATTGAAACTTGTCATATTCCGTTGATATTACTAACATCTCGAAATCTGATTGAAGATAAGATTGAAGGACTTAAGCAAGGGGCAGATGTGTATATCGAAAAACCCTTTGATCTCAGGTACCTTGAAGCGAATATTAATGGAATTCTGAGACAACGAAGAAAACTAAGGGAAGTTTTTGTCAGTAAAATTAATCCTGAGCCTGCCGAAGTGGTAGGACAAAGTCTGGATGAAGAGTTTATTAACAAGGCTTTGTTAGTGATTGAAGAGAATATGGATAATGAAGACTTTGATGTGGCTGCATTTGTGAAAACAATGGGGCATGGTCGAACAGTGGTTTATACGAAAATAAAAGCACTCACTGGTATGTCGGTTAATGCATTTATTATCAATATAAAAATGAAAAGGGCTGCTCAGCTGTTTGAGAATACAGACTATAACATTAATGAAGTATCAATGATGGTTGGTTTTAGAAATTCCGGTTATTTCTCTACATGTTTTAAAAAACACTTTGATGTTGTGCCCAGCGTTTATATTCAGGAGCAACGAAAGTCTAATACGAACAGTTATTCAACCAATTAATCGGAATGGTTTGGCTTAAGGTGATCAATTAATATCCGACTATTGATACCGACCTGGACAAGTCAAAAACATCTTTAGTTTTGGCTTGTCAGAGCCAGGTTAAAGGTAATTCTTATACATCTCCCTTGAGAAAATAAGATTCCAACTATGGTCGTGTACATATACAATAGAAATCTGTACAAATGTTGAGAGTGTTCTTTGTTTTTTTAAAGATATTTAAGCAGTGAGAAACAATATTTGTAAACCTCAACTTAAGATTTTAAAATCTTAAGTTGAGGATTGCATATAACTAACTAGTATTAATAATATTATGAGGGTTGGTCTTTTTGTTATTTATCTTCTTACTTGTGTTTCCCTTTTTTCACAAGATAAACAGCTTAAGTTTGGAGCGCAAAGAATTGGGAAACGAACAGATGAGCCTATGCAAAAGTGGCGTTCCAACCGTTTGGGGCAGTTTGTTACCTTCGGATTATTCTCTGTTCCCGGAGGACACTGGGAAGGAAAGTACTACGCGAATGCTGCAGAATGGATTAAATCCTCTGCAAAGATATCAGACGAGAAGTATGATGAGATAAGAGCCAACTTTAATCCCACAAAGTTTGATGCCCCGGCAAAGGCTAAAATGGCCAGGAAAATGGGTGCCAGATATGCTTTGATTACCACTAAGTTTCACGATGGATTTTGTTTGTGGCCCAGTAAGTATACCGATTTTGACATTGAAAATACTCCTTATCAGAAAGACTTGCTAAAAGAGTTTGTTGATGCTTATAATAAGGAGGGCATTGATGTTATATTCTATTATTCAGTTTTAGACTGGCATCATCCAGACTGGCGCTACGATATAAAAGATGAAGAAGATAGCCTGGCATTCAAACGTTACTGGGAGTGGATGACCAATCAGGTAGTAGAGCTGATGACGAATTACCCTACGGTTAAAGGTTTTTGGTACGATGGAACATGGGATGCATCTGTTAAGAAGAATGGAAAATATACCTGGGATTTAATGAAGAAGATGCAGGAGATCAATCCATGCATTATTTCGGGCAGCAGATTAAGGGCTGATGAATATGGAGCGCGTCATTTCGACTCCAATGGCAGAATGATGGGCGACTACGAACAAGGCTGGGAGCGTAAGCTTCCTTATAAGAAGATGGAAAATGACTGGGAATGTGTGATGACGGTGCCGGAAAATCAATGGGGCTACCATTCTGATTGGAGGGGACATGTTAAGACATCAGTTGAGGTTATTGATATGATAGTGGGAAGCGTTGCTTATGGAGGTAATTTTATGCTCAATTTCGGACCTGGAGGAAATGGTTCAATACGCGATGAGGAGATAGTTCTTGCCAGTAAGATTGGTAATTGGATGGATGAAAATGGGGAAATGATTTACGATTGTGAGTATGCCAATCTGGAGATGCAAAAATGGGGATACTATACCCGGAAAAGAAATACAAATAATGTTTATATGGGAGTCTTCAATATCCCGGTCGATTTTGTGCTTAAAGTCAAATTACCCAAAGGGGTGAATATTAAAAGTGCTGCATTTCTATCAAAAAAAGGATTGGTTAAAGTTGAGGAAGCAGCAAAAAATGAATATTACCTGCATATCCCAAAAAAGATGTACCAAAAACCTTTTGCAATAAAGTTGGAACTTAGTTCCAGAAATAAAGAAAGTATGTTTTATGTAACTCCCAAAATATAGTAACTGATGATGGCAAAAATTATATTAATAGTTAGTTTATTATGTCCTGTTTTATCAATGGCTCAAAGTATAGGCTTGATAGGTTTATTAAACAAAGAGAAAAACAGAATTGAGAACTGTTATTCATATCAGCAAAACGATACCTTGTTTATTGGAAATAGTTTTATTGAACGAAGGTTTCGATGGAATAAGGGTAACATTATTAGTTGTGATATCACCAGTAAGACCTCAGGTAAAACAATTCAGGTTAAAAATGGACAACAACCTGACTTTTATATTAAAGGGCTTACTTATAAAGATAACAATAGTAGTTACTCATCTAAAAAAATTGATGCAAACACGATAGTGCCAGCTCATCTGCGTACTGAAATTGTAACTGTATATGAAGGGTTGGAAGTGAAGCAGGTATTTAAAATATTTCCTTCTTCCATGGGGATTGCCTGCGAATATTATTTAAAAAGAACCAGTAATAATCTGAGTTTCCATCCGGAAGATATAGTGGTTGAGCAACTAAATATTGATGCGATTCATTGGTGTATGGAAGCCATTGAATTTATCGATAATACAGACCGTAATAACACCTATGTGAAGAAGGAAAAGCTAATTCCTTTTCATACTAATAAGTATGTGGGTAATATCTTGTATCTCTCTGATGTGAATGAAGATAAAGGTATCTATATACTGAAGGAAGCGCCCTGTTCAAGTATTCAGAATAATTATCCGGGTTATGATTTTGTATCAACATTAAATCGCAATTCAGTCAATGTAAAGTCAATTGGATTGGGAATTCGACCCGAAGACCTGATAGATAACGAGTGGATTAAAACATTTGGTTATGTGATTGGAGTGCATAATACCAGCGATTTTGAAAAGAAGGTGGCATTAAGAAGCTATCAGAGTAACATTCGGATTCTAAAGCCTGACAGGGATGATATGATGATGGTGAATACTTGGGGTGACCGAAACAGGGATACCAAGTTATCAGAAAAATTTATTCTTGATGAGTTGCTTGAAGCAAATAAGTTTGGGTTTACTCATTACCAAATAGATGACGGGTGGCAGCAGGGACTCTCGATGAATTCAGGGCATAAAGGAGAAAGATTATGGGACCAATGGTCATTAGAAGACTGGCAACCCCATCGAGAGAGATTTCCTAATGGTTTTGAAAAGATTATTGAATGTGCAGATTCTCTCGGTATAAAGATTGGTTTATGGTTTCATCCGAGTAATGAAAATGAATATAAAAACTGGAAACAAGATGCTGATATTGTCATTAGTCTTTATCGTCAGTTTGGTATTACTAATATTAAGATTGATGGTATTAAACTACCGACAAAAAAAGCCGATATTAATCTGCAGCATTTTTTCGATAAAGTTCTGAAAGAAACCAATAATGAAATTGTGTTTAATGTTGATGCTACTGCAGATAACCGCTATGGATATCATTACAACAATTATCTTGGAAACATCTATCTTGAAAACAGATATACTGACTGGAAAAATTACTATCCCTATCAAACCCTGAGAAATATCTGGATGCTATCTGAGTATGTTCCTCTTCAAAGGATTCAGCTTGAGTTCTTAAATAAATGGAGAAATGAGAAAATATATGGAAATGATCCATTTGCTCCTGCGAGGTATTCTTTCGATTATCTCTTTGCTATTACAATGCCCTGTCAACCTTTGGCCTTCTTTGAGACAACCGGGCTTCCTGAGGAGGCAAATAAAACGATCAATCTGTTTCATAACTATAAAACCGTTTGGAACGAACTTCATAGGTCTCAGATATTCCCAATTGGTAATCAACCCAATGGAATAGCAAATACCGGATTCCAGTTTTTAACTTCTGATAAGGAAGGATACTTGCTGATATTCCGTGAATTAAATGATACAGACCAATTCTATTTATCAACCATGTTTGTACCTGGTCAAACGGTTAAATTCACAAAGGTATATGGTGATGGGGATAATTTTACAGCCAAAACAGATTACGATGGAAGAATCTGTTTTAAGGTAAGAAAGGCCAATGCCTTTTGTTTGTACAAGTATAAAACGAGGTAATTGAGAGAAAAGTACTTTGAAAATAATCATTAGATGCAGGAATGATTTTGATAATGCACGATACATATTAATCCTGCAATTAAGGTATTAACACTCCTGTATGGGGCTTTATTGTTTTTTTCAAAAAAAGTGGTTTTTTATCAATAGCTGCTTTTTATAAAGAGCCTATAATAGCTTGTTTTCAATATTCCGTACAAATACAATAAGAATCCGTACAAATTTTGCAGTGTTTTATAACGTTTTTTCAATTTATTTGAAGGAGAAGAAGTAGGACTTGTAAAATCTAATTACTGATTCTATAATTTTCATACAGCAAGGATAGATATAACAGAAAAATTTAACTGTAATAGAAGTGAAAATGATAAAAGGTTTTAGACTGCTTGGAGTCATAACAGGAATAGCTGTCATGTTTATTGGCTGTAAATCTTTATCAAAGACTGATCGGGATAATGGCTTAGACTTCGGGGTTATTTATATGTCTCCCAATGGGAATGATAGCCAATGTGGTAATGAATTATCCAGACCGGTTAAAACAGTACAGCGTGCCATTGAGTTGGCTAATAGATTTCAGTTTGAAAATCCTAAACAAGATGTAGTTATCTACATGGATGGAGGAATGTACAGTTTTACAATCGCTGAAGTGCTAAGACCTGAAAACAGTGGTGTGGATGGAACATTAATCATTTTTCGACCATTGGATAAGGACAATAAACCTGTTTTTACCGCACAGGTACCACTCGGCGGATTGAAATTTACTCCGCATGAAAGTCTGAATAACATCTATACCACAAAAGTACCGGAAGGATTGAATTTTGAAGAATTGTATATCAATGATAAGATGATGCATCTGGCAAGGTTCCCGAATTATAATCCGGATATCCGCATTTTTAATGGAACGGATGGTAAATGTATAGCTCCGGAACGTGTTGCCCAATGGAAAAATCCGGCGGGGGGATATCTTCACGCCTTACATGGAAGCCGATGGGCCAGTTCTCACTATATTTTTAAAGGCAAGGATGATAAAGGGGAGCTGATTATGGAAGGAGGGTGGCAAAATAACCGTCAAACAGGACCTCATAAAACATATCGCTTTGTTGAAAATATTTATGAAGAACTGGATGAAGAGGGTGAATGGTTTTTGGATCGTGAAAATCACCTCTTGCATATCTTTCCTTACGAGGGTATGAATTTGCAGGAAGCAGCTATTGATATTGCACCAACAGAAAGAGAATCGCTCCTTCGTTTTGAAGGAAGTGAATCTAATCCGGTTAAGAACATTGTATTTGAAGGGATCATCTTTACGGGTACTGCCCGCACATTTATGAAGACTAAGGAACCGTTATTGCGCAGTGATTGGTCTATCTACCGGAGCGGTGCAGTTTATTTTAAAGGTAGCGAGAATTGTATGATCAGGAATTGTGATTTCTACAATATTGGCGGTAATGCAGTTTTTGTAGATGCTTACAATAAGGATATTGACATCTGTGGAAACCATATGCATGACATTGGGGCAAGTGCAGTATGTGTGGTAGGTGAGACATCTTGTGTGCGCAATGCCAAGTACAAACCCTATGGTAAAGGTGTTGAAGCAAGTGAAATGGATTGGACTCGTGGGCCTAAAGAAAACAAATATCCCCGTTCGATCAGGGTACATGACAATCTGATTCATGATATCGGGCGAGTAGAGAAACAGGTCGCCGGAGTTCAGATATCAGTTGCTTATGAAGTTTCGGTTACACACAATAGCATATACGATGTGCCACGTGCTGGTATCAACGTTGGAGAAGGAGCTTTTGGAGGTCATAAAATTGCATATAACGATGTGTTTAATACAGTGCTGGAGACTTCTGACCATGGGGCGTTTAATGCTTGGGGACGCGATCGTTACTGGTGGTCGCAAGGTGTTGATTTAGTAGAAAAACACGAAACAGTATTGTTGGATTGCCTGGCCCCTACCGATATCAATAATAACCGCTGGAAATGTGATCATGGTTGGGATATTGACCTGGATGACGGAGCCAGCCATTACAATATTTATAACAACCTGTGTCTGAATGGAGGTATTAAATTGCGCGAAGGTTTTCACCGCATTGCACGAAATAATATTTGCCTGGTCAATGGTATGGATTATCATGACTGGTATGAGAACAGCTACGATGTGGTGACACATAATATACTGATGTCGAAACATTACGTTCGTCCGAATGCAGTTAAATACTGGGGAACGGTTATTGACTACAACTTTTTTGGTTCTGGAGTGGAAGATGATCCGCGCTTTAGTCATATCGATCAGAATAGTTTAAAGGGAGATCCGCAATTTGTGGCTCCTGAAAAGCTTGATTTTCGTGTGGAGCCTACATCATTAGCTTATGCTGTGGGATTCAGGAATTTTGACATGGATAATTTTGGTGTGGTTTCTCCACGATTAAAGCAAATGGCAAAGCAACCTTCGTTTGATCATAATAATATGGTGGGCCGGAAAGAAGGTAAAATAGTCCGTTTGTTCGGGATGGAGATGAAAGATATTGATAATATATCGGATATGTCGGCTACAGGGATGGGAGAGAAGAAAGGAGCTTTGGTTCTTCAGAAGTTAAGAACCGTGCCGAAGCCATGGCGTGTTATTAATGAGATGGATGTGATCTTGTCTGTTGATGGAGTAACTATAAAAAATGTGGCTCACCTGAAAGAGATTTTTTCAGAGAAACAGGAGCAAACCAACATAAAGGTAGAAGTATTTCGGAATCAGAAAACCCAGGTTGTTGAGTTGAAATAGTTAAATCATTGCTTAAAATAGTTTTGAAGATGAAGAAAGTCGTCAGTTTTGAATTCGTTATTATCTTTTTGAGTATCCTGTTTGTTTCATGTACACAAAACGATGAGACCGTCAACAACGATAATCTTTCTCTTTGGTACTCCTCTCCTGCTGGCGACGACTGGATGAATGCTCTGCCATTGGGAAATGGCCGACTCGGAGCGATGGTTTTTGGTGGTGTGGAAGAGGAACGTATCATGTTAAATGAAAATACCCTTTGGAGTGGCTGGTATGATAAGAACAACGATCAGGCTAGTGCACCAGAAGCTTTGGCACAAGTACGTGAGCTGTTAAAACAAGGTCGTATAGATGAGGTGCAGGAGATAGCTGTTCAAAAATTGTTATCTCCCAATGGTTATGGGAAAAAGGATTTTGGTAGCTATCAATCGTTTTGCGATGTAATCATTCGTACAGAAGGGCTTGAAAGTAATGTAAAAAACTATCATCGTAATTTGGATCTATCTGCAGGTATAGCACAAGTGCAGTATTCCTTAGGAGATGTTAATTATACCCGTGAATATTTTTGTAGCTATCCTGACAAGGTAATCGTTATGAAACTGGCATCTGATCAGGAAGCGGGCTGGAATGGCAGCATATTCTTTCAGAGCTTGCATCAGAACTGTAAGATTGAAGCAGATGGAAACAAGCTGGTGCTGAGCGGACAAATAGATACAGGAAATGATCAGCATGAAGGATTGAGATTTGAAGCTCAGCTGATTGTTGAAGCCAATAGTGGAAAGGTCGAAGTCCGTGAATCGGTGTTGTATGTGAAAGAGGCTGATTCTGTTGTTATAAAGATAGTCGGAGCTACAAATTATCAGATGAGTTATCCGGATTATTACGGTGAATCTCCATCAGTTAAAAACAAAAGAACATTAAAGAATATAAGCACAAAGAGCTACCGGGAGTTAAAGCTGGCTCATACAAAGGATTTTAGTAACCTTATGAACCGGGTGTCCTTGCAGCTGAAACAGGATACTTCATATTGTCACCTACCTGTGGATGCGCGACTGGCTAACTATCGCCTAACACGAGATGACCGTCAGTTAGAAACACTATTGTTCCAGTATGGGCGTTATTTGCTGGTGAGTTCTTCCCGCCCGGGAGGATTGCCTGCAAACCTTCAGGGACTGTGGAACAACTCCAATAATCCACCTTGGAACTGTGACTATCATCTGAATATTAACTTGCAAATGAACTATTGGCCGGCAGAAGTTACCAATCTTTCAGAATGTCATAAACCGTTGATTGAATGGATTGAGGACTTAAGTAAAGCAGGAAAGAATACAGCCAGGGTGCATTTTGATAGTAAAGGATGGGTATGCAGCCATACATGTAATATCTGGGGTTTTACAGCTCCCGGCTCGCAACGGGGCGTTCATATGTTTGAACCACAATCGGCAGCCTGGATTGCTTTACACCTTATAGAACACTTCCAGTTTACCAATGATAAGCAATTTCTTACCGAAAAAGCATGGCCTATACTGAAGGGAGCTGCTGAATTCTGGTTAGATAATTTACAGGAATATCCGGGTGGTATACTGGTTTCGGTACCGTCGTATTCACCGGAACATGGACCGCTGACCCGCGGTGCCTATTTTGATCAGCAAGTGATATGGGAGCTGTTTACAGGTATTATTGAAGCCGGTTCATATCTGCCAAATGAAAAGCAATTTATATCGACTATCGCTGAAACACGTTCAAAACTCTGGCCTTTAAAAGTTGGAAAACATGGCCAGTTGTGCGAATGGATGGACAATGCCCTCCTGGAGGAGGGCGACAGTAAGGCGTATACGTATGTGCTAAAAAATAAGCATCGGCATATCTCGCATCTGATGGCACTTTATCCGGGGCATCAGATTACAGTTGAAAATACGCCTGAATTGGCTCAGGCAGCAGCCAGGTCACTTGATCTAAGGGGTGATGGAGGTACCGGATGGAGTAAAGCCTGGAAAATCAGCTGCCGTGCCCGTTTGAAAGATGGTAATCATGCCTGGAAACTCGCCAGTGAGCATTTGGCTCATAACATGTATAATAACTTGTTTGACAAGTGTCCCCCTTTCCAGATCGACGGTAATTTTGGTTATACAGCCGGGGTGGCAGAGATGCTGTTGCAAAGTCATAACAACGAAATAGAGCTGCTACCGGCTCTGCCTGATGCCTGGTCATCAGGGGAAGTGAAAGGGCTTTGTGCCAGGGGCGGCATAAGCATTGATATGAAGTGGGACGAAGGAAAGCTGGTTAGTGCAACGATTAGTTCACAAGCGGCAAAAGAATGTCAGGTAAAGTATAAGGGGCAAAAGGTCACTATAAAGTTAGTTACCGGAGAAGCAGTCGAATATAAACCAGTATAATAGAAATAGAATATGATGTTTTTCAGAAATTTGACGGTTACACTATTATTGCTTATAGCAATAGTTTCGTGTAAAAGTGGTTTTACAGAACAAGACCGAAAAGACTGGTTGCTTGACGGATCAAGCTATGTAGCTACGATAACTGAAAATAAGGATCAAAATAGGATAGTGCTGGGTAATGGTTTGGTGGAGAGAATATTCAGCATATCACCAAATTGTGCTACAGTAGCCTATAATAACCTGATGACAGGAGAGTCAGAGATCAGGGCTGTTAGGCCGGAAGCTGAATTGACTATAAATGGGAAAACATATATCGTTGGGGGATTAACTCATCAGCCTGTGCAGAATTTCTTATCAGAAGAATTTAGAAACACGATGCGTTCAATTCCGGGATCATTCACATATGTGAATCACAAAATAAGTGATACTAAAGAACGAATGGCATGGCAACCCAATGAACAATGGCTTACTGAGAATCTGCCGTGGCCGGTGCCCGGTAAGCGGATTACTTTTACCTATAAAGCACCTGAAGGTGTTGATAGTGATATTGCTAACTTGAAGGTGGACGTGGTATATGAAATGTACAACGGTGCACCTATTATTTCTAAGTGGTTGGAAATAAGAAATGATGGAGAAAAGCAGGTTGTTTTGAACGCTTTTAAAAGTGAGATCCTCGCTATGGTTGAAACAGCTCCTAAGGTACACTATGGAGAGCCTCACGAAGTGCGTGTCTTATGCCAGGAGGAAGGAGCAACAACTCAAAATTACCGGAAGGCTCCGGCTCAGACAGATGCGCCAAGGGATTATATCGACCGCTTTACTCAGCTTTTTGTGGTAACTGATTATGCAATGGGAGGTGATATGGAACCAATGAAAGATAATCCGGCAGTGCGCTGGTGTTTCGATCATCCCGAGTACGAGAAGACAGGTATTCGTTATTACGGACAATACAAACCGGCCAGGCTTGAAGTAATGCCTCCAATGCAACCTGAAATAAAAATACCTGCAAACAGTACATGGGATTCATTTACTGCTTTTGAGATGATGCGTGATGCTACAGATACAGAACGGCGTGGTCTCGCAGAATGTAAATTCTGGCGAATGATGGCTCCCTGGACTCAGGAGAATCCTATTCTGATGCATGTGAAGAAAGCAGATCCTGAATCTGTTAAAAAAGCCATTGATCAATGTGCTGAAGTGGGGTTTGAGATGGTGATCATGACTTTCGGAAGTGGATTTAATATCCTAAACTCATCTGAAGAATATCTTGGACAGATGAAAGAATTGGGGCAGTATGCAAAATCAAAAGGTATTGCTTTGGGTGGTTATTCACTCCTGGCAAGTTGTGGAGGAAAAAAGGAGTATCTGGCTATTAGCCCGATAACAGGCAAACCGGCCACCAGTCGTTTTGATGGTGCGCGCTTTGGTCATTCTCCGTGCCTGGCTACTGATTGGGGTGAGACGTATTTTAATACATTGAAAGCGTATTTTAAGCAAACCGGAATGAATGTATTTGAGCATGATGGTTCATACCCGGGCGATGTATGTGCTTCAACATCGCACTCTGGACATGAAGGGGTTGGAGATTCGCAATACAAACAGTGGGAACGTATTCATGAGTATTACCAATGGTGCCGAGCCAATGGCATTTACCTAATGGTGCCTGACTGGCATTTCCTTTCCGGTTCCAGTAAAACACCTATGGGATATGTAGAAACGAACTGGTCGTTACCCCGTGCTTACCAGGAGATAATTGAAAGGCAGAATATTTATGACGGAACCTGGCAAAAGTCACCATCCATGGGCTATATGTTTGTTCCGCTTACGCAGTATCATGGTGGTGGTGCAGCTGCTACAATAGAACCTCTAAACGAACATCTGGATCACTATGAATGCCGTCTACAAAATCTCTTTGGAGCCGGTGTTCAGGCCTGTTACAGAGGACCTCGACTTTATGATACAGATACTACAAAAAAACTGGTTAAAAAATGGGTTTCGTTTTATAAGAAATACAGGGTAATCCTGAATTCTGATATTATTCACCTGCGTCGGCCTGATGGTAAAAACTGGGATGGAATATTGCATGTTAATCCTACTTTAGAGCAAAAAGGGTTTATTTCGGTATATAACCCTTTAGATGTTGATATTGAAGAAATAATAAATGTACCGCTTTATTATAGTGGATTAACCAATAAAGCGGTAGTAAAAGAACAGGATGGTAAAGGCGTTACTTATAAATTAAACAGGGATTATTCGATTGATATCACAATAACAATTCCTGCGAAAGGGTACAACTGGTATGTAATACAATAATATAAATCAAATTTAAAGTATGAAAAAGAGTCAAATAGTAATATTTCTATTAGTGGTATTGAGTGTTTATAACGGATTTGCACAGGGAAGGGAAGTGCGATCGTTTAATGACAAATGGGAGTTTAAGAGAGGTCCTTTCCCGGATAATCCTGTTAAATTGATTAATAGCTGGGATAATAAGTGGAATGAGGTAATGCTTCCACACACCTGGAATGCTAAAGATATGCAAGAAAAGCACAACGCTTTTTATGCTGGGGAAGCCTGTTACCGTAAAACATTTTATGCATCTGAAGAAATGAAAGATAAGCGTATCTTTTTACGTTTTGAAGGGGTTGGTCAGGTTGCTGAACTATATGTGAATGGCGAATTTATTGGTAACCATAAAGGAGGCTATTCTGCTTTTGCATTTGATATTGCTCCTGCATTAAAGTGGGGTAAAGACAATGAAATTATGTTGTTGGTTGATAACTCTACACGTCCTGATATCATTCCGGTTAACCATAGCCTTTTTGGAGTGTATGGAGGTATTTACCGTCCGGTATGGATGATTATTACGGATAAAGTGAACATTGCTGTTACTGACCATGCCTCAAATGGTGTTTATATCAGCCAGCGTAACGTTAGTTCAAAAAGTGCTGATGTAAGTGTTAAAGTAAAGCTGGTGAATAAAAATCTTTACGCACGGAAAATTACATTGGAAACCCGCATAGCAGATAATGCTGGACGTTTAGTGAAAAGTAATTCAACTGCAATTAACATGACTCCACAGGGAATGCAAAGTTTTGTACATGATTACACTATCCGCAGACCACACCTGTGGCAGGGCTTAGATGATCCTTATCTATATAAAGTAGAAACACTGATAAAGGAGGAAGGAAAAGTAATTGATAAAGTGGTGCAACCACTGGGATTAAGAAATATTGAGGTAATTGGAGGTAAAGGTGTGTTCCTGAATGGTGAAAAATATCCAATGTACGGGGTATGTCGTCACCAGGACTGGTGGAAGCTGGGAAGTGCCCTTGAGAATAAACACCACGATCAGGATTTGGCCATGATTATGGAGATGGGGGTAACCACTATTCGTCTGGCTCACTACCAACAGTCCGATTATTTCTACTCAAAATGTGATAGCCTTGGACTTTTGGTTTGGGCAGAAGTGCCATTTGTTAACCGTGTAACAGGCGAAGAAGGTTCAAATGCCAAAGAGCAACTGAAAGATTTGATCCGTCAGAGCTACAATCATCCTTCTATTTATGTGTGGGGCTTGCATAACGAGGTGTACCATCCACATCAGTATACATCGCGTTTAACCCAAGAAATGCATGATTTGGCCAAGGAAGAAGATCCTGGGCGTAACACTGTGGCAGTTAATGGTTATGGACATATGGAGCACCAGGTTAATCTGAATGCTGATATACAGGGAATGAACCGCTATTATGGATGGTACGAAAAAACAATTCCCGATATTAAAGGTTGGGTAGAAGGTTTAGAAGCAAAATATCCAGATCATAAGGTTATGTTGACAGAGTATGGTGCGGACTCCAATATTCACCATCAAACAGAATATATTGGTAATACAATCCGTTGGTGGGATGACTATTTTCCTGAAACATACCAGACCAAGATGCACGAGATCCAGTGGGGCGTGATTGAAAAACATCCTTACATTACTGCTTCTTATTTATGGAATATGTTTGATTTTGCGGTTCCAATGTGGTCGCGTGGTGGGGTTGAAGCCCGTAATATGAAAGGTCTGATCACCTTTGATCGTAAAATTAAAAAAGATGCCTTCTACTGGTATAAAGCCAACTGGAGTAAGGAGCCTGTGGTTTATCTGACACAGCGTCGTAATCAGGATCGTGAAAAACAAATCACCAGCATTACTGTGTATTCTAATGTTGGCCAGCCAACTGTTTATTTGAATGGCAAGGAGTTGTCAGGCATAAAAACAGGAGCAACTCAGGTACATTATATTTTTGAAAATGTGAAATTGCAGAATGGTGTTAATACCATTAAAGCGGTTGTTGTTAAAGATGGACAAACAATTGAAGACCAAATTGAATGGAATTTTACTGGTGAGAAAAAACGTGAAAGTCTTGAATACCTAAATAATGATGCTCACTGGGGATTTTAAAAAATGATTAATTATGAAACGAATAGTAAATAGGAAATCTATGAATAAGTTATTCTATTGCCTTTTATTGCTTAGCTTGTTTAGTATACAGGGAATGAATCAGTTGTTAGCGCAAAAAGAGGTGAAGTATGGGCAGTTAACTGAATTGCCACGTCAGGATGAAGCCATGAAAAAATGGCGTGAGAACCGCTTCGGACAGTTTATCCACTGGGGACTTTATGCTATCCCCGGAGGTATATGGGAAGGTAAAACATATCCTTATGCTTCTGAGTTTTTGAAAGGTTCGGCAAAAATATCTACATCTACATGGGATTCATTGGCTTATCAATTTGATATACCAAAATATAATCCGCAGGAATGGGCCTCTATTGCCAAAAATATGGGTGTTAAGTATGTAACAATCACCACTAAGCATCACGAAGGGTTCTGCTTGTGGCCAAGCGAGTACACTGATTTCGATATCGAAAACACCCCTTATAAAAAAGACCTTCTTCGTGAGTTTGTAGATGCTTATACAGCTGTGGGAATTGATGTTAATCTATATTATTCGGTATTAGACTGGCATCACCCTGATTGGCGTTATGATATTAAAAGCGATGAAGATAAAGCTGCTTTTGAGCGTTTTAAAGAGTTTACTAAAAATCAGTTGGTAGAGTTGGTGACCCGTTATCCTGAAGTGAAAGGGTTATGGTTTGATGGAACATGGGATAAGTCATGGAAGAAGAACGGCCAATTTTCATATGAACTTGAAAAACTTCTGAAAGAAAAGCGTCCTGGTTTAATTGTAAATAGTCGTATGCGTGCCGATGAGCATGGGGCTCGTCATTTTGATAGTAATGGAGTACTGATGGGGGATTATGAGTCGGGTTATGAGCGTCGCTTACCTGATCCAAATGATAAAGAGGTGTTAACTCGCGATTGGGAGTGTTGTATGACAATACCTGAAAATCAATGGGGATACCATAAAGATTGGACAATCAGTCATGTAAAATCGCCGTTGGAATTGATTGAAATGCTGGTGCAGTGTACATCTCAGAATGGTAATTTCTTGCTTAATTTCGGCCCCATGGGTAATGGTGATATACGTAGTGAAGAGCGTGAGGTTGCTAAAAAAATAGGTGAATGGATGGAAGTGAATGCTAAGGTGGTATATGGTTGTGGACCTTCCGGCTTAGTTAAGCAGGATTGGGGCTATTTTACGCATAGTGAAGAGACCGGAAAGGTGTATATGGTTGTATTTAATAACCCTGTTACTGGTAAGTATAAAGTAAGGTTACAATCTAAAAAACAAACTTTAAAGAAGGCAACATTAATTAATGGAGATAAGGCTCTCGACATTGAGCAAATTAGCCAGACAGAGTATTTTATTATACCTAAAAAGGTAAATCGTAAAAAGCCATTCGTAATTGAATTGGAGATTGAAGATAAAGATTCGGGAAAATTCCATCAAAAGGCTTTAACATAGTTTATAGTTAATTATAGGTGCTCCCGGTTTATTGCTATAACCTGCTATTTCTTAAGGCTAATTAGGTTTTAGGAAATTGTAAACTGGGAGTATTTATTTTAATTATCCTTTTAGATTTTTTTGAATATGATTATATCAGTAATAAATAATAGGAATTTATGAATTATCCATTAAAGAGTTTGGTCATACTGTTATTAGCAATTGTAGTTTTGAGCTGTAAGAATAATAGTGAGAAGGAATTGACCGAAGCCCAAATTGATCAATACTGGAAAGAAGGAAAAACTCTTCCTTCAAGTGTCTTCCAGAAGTATCCTTTACCTTTGCAAAACATTGAAAATGACAAGGGAATTAATGTGATGATTGATCTAGTTCATCAGTGTAATTTTGGAACATTGTGGCATTTACCCGGACGGTTAAATGAATTAGGATATAGATCAATTGGAAGCCAGGCTGCAATAAATAAGGTGATTACCCCAGATGGTTACAGTAGGATTAGAATGATTTGGGATGAAGAAAATAAGATTTATCCGTTTGCATGGCATCCTAATTTCTCATATAATGTCATAATTACTCATCAGAGCGATTTTAATGCTCAAAACTATTTGCCCGAAGAGCAGGAGGCACTGGAGAGCTTTGTGAATGAAGGAGGTGGATTACTAGTATTTGGTAAATCGCCTAAAAATGAAAAGCTTGCTGAGCAGTGGTCATTAAATACTCTTTGTAAAAAATTTGGAGCTGAATTTATTTGCAAAACCGGTAAATACCGCGAGACTACTTATGCCGAAATTAGTTATTCGGAAGATTGGGAGGTTATTGCAAAGAATGACAATGATAATGCAGTGGGAGTATACAGAAAGTATGGAAAAGGACATGTAATTATATATGGAAGTGATGAACTTTTGCATGTTGACCGTAAAAATGTAAATGAAAAGACAGAAAAAAATGAGCTACTAAATCAGGCTATTGCACAGGTTGCAAAAGGGAAAAACCCAGTTGGTGGTGAACCACGTTATCCTATTTCGCGTGGTGGAGGCGGTGGAATTTATCCAGAATTAGAAAAACACTTCAATGATATTGTGGTATTTTATGCAGCTAATCAGAAGCCAGAATTGCTAAGTACACTTAACGAGGATATACCAAAGGCTAAATCGTTAGTGGAGGGTTGGTTGCCTTCCCTTCCTACATTGGAACCCATGTATCTGGTTTTATCATCAGGTGGTGGAGGTGGTTGGGCCGTAAATGCATTTAAACCCAAAGAAAATGGAATTATAAGTTTATCACCGCGTGGCATCGTTTCTATCTTTGCCCATGAGTTGGCTCATACAATGCATGGTCCGGTAAATGAGGATGGAAAGGTTGCCGGGATAACACCTATTCCTAACCGAGGCGAAGCTCATGCAGGTTGGTTCCAGGGAAAAGTTGATGCATGGTTTAATCCTGATCTTCAGCAAAAAGCCGTAAAGAGCTGTAATAAATTATTCGAATTCGATGAGTCCGGTAAAAAACTAGATTTGGTAACTCATTACGAGAATAATGAACTCAGAAAAGAATTTGGTAAAGGAAAAGATTGGATAAAAACCTGGTGGATCTGGCAGAAGCTGGATGACCGGTATAGTTCTGCATGGTATCCTCGCTGGAAATATGTTCAGCATATGCGTTGGCACGATGAACCTGCTCACCGTTTAAGTTGGGATGAAATGGTTGAAGATATGTCAATTGCTGTTGGAGAGGATTTATTTCCGTTTTTGAATTCGGCCGGATTATCCTTGGAGAAACAACGTTTAGAAACAATAGTGTTTAATGGTAAGAAATTGAAACTTGATGTTGCACCAATTGAGGTAACAGCTGCTGGAAAGGTAAACTTAGAGACTATTGGAGACTATAAAAAAGGGTTATAGTATTAACAATTGTGGTAATGGTACGAGGGGCTTTTTAAGCCCCTCGTTTGTTTTTTCAATGTAGTATTGTTAAGCACTGGGCAGATCATTCAATGCCTGATTTTATAATTCAGCAAAGCATTGCATCCTTTTTCATTACTTTTGTAAGCTCTAAAACAGATAAACGTGAATTTCGATCTATATAAAACAGGTTTACCCATAACAGAAGTTATCACCGATGTTAAAAAGCACTTAAACGATGGTAATACACTTATTGTAAATGCACCTCCCGGAGCCGGTAAAAGTACATTATTGCCATTGGCTGTATTGGATGAGACATGGCTTAAAGGACAAAAAATAATTATGTTAGAGCCCCGCCGTTTAGCAGCAAAAACCATTGCAATGCGTATGGCCGAATTACTTGGTGAAAAAACAGGCCAGCGTGTTGGTTATCGCACTCGTTTTGATAATTGCATTGGGCCGGATACACAATTAGAGGTGGTAACAGAGGGTATATTAACACGTATGCTGCAAAGTGATAATGCGCTGGAAGGTATTGGCCTGGTTATATTTGATGAGTTTCATGAGCGTAGTTTATTTGCCGATGTAGCCTTGGCTTTATCGCGTGAAGCGCAACAGGTACTTCGTCCTGATTTACGTATTATGATTATGTCGGCCACCCTGGATATGCCACAGTTAAAGCAACTGCTTAATGCCCCCTTAATAGTAAGTAAAGGGCGTCAGTTTCCGGTGGAGATTATAAATGAAGGGGAGAATGATGTAAAAATGCTGCCCGAGCTAACGGCACGTGTGGTAAGTAAAGCGGTAAAAGAGCAGGAGGGAGATATACTGGTCTTTTTGCCCGGTGAAGGTGAGATACGTGCTTGTGAAACAATTCTGAAGCGTACATGTAAAAGTATTTCAATACACCCACTCTACGGGCAATTACCACCCAATAAGCAATATGCAGCCATTATGCCACACCGCGAGGGAAAGCGAAAAATCATACTGGCAACATCAATAGCAGAAACAAGCCTGACTATAGAAGGTGTTAAAGTAGTGGTAGACTGTGGTTTTAGTCGTACACTAAAGTTCAATCCTAATTCCGGATTATCAAAGTTGGAAACATTAGATGTCACGATTGATTCTGCAGACCAGCGTGCAGGCCGTGCCGGACGTTTAGGTTCCGGCATATGTTATCGAATGTGGAGTAAGGGTACACACATGCGTTTGCAAAAACACCGTTCGCCTGAAATCGTTGAGGCTGATTTAGCATCTTTAGTGTTGGAAATGGCTCAATGGGGTGTTGATGATATACAAAGTTTAACATGGCTGACACCTCCACCCAAAGGCCATGTTGCACAGGCCAGCGAATTATTGCACCAACTAGGAGCTTTATGCGGAAATAGAATCACAGAACACGGAAAAGCCATTCATAAGTTACCATGCCATCCGCGATTAGCACATATGTTATTAATGGGCGAAGAGGAAGGGTTGGCATCACTAGCATGTGACGTAGCGGCTTTGCTTGAAGAGCGTGACCCTTTGGGTAAAGAAGCTGGTATTAATATCAATACACGAATTGAGGCTTTACGCCGCTATCGTTCTGGAAGCCTTAAAAATAAAAAGCTATCGCGTATAGCTAAAATAGCCGAACAATATCGACAAATACTTAATGCTAAAGAGGAAAATACAGCGGTTGATCCATATGAAACAGGGCTATTATTAGTATTTGCCTATCCAGAACGTATCGCACATGCTAAATCCGGAAATAATGCGCAGTTTAAACTGGCTAATGGAAGCATTGCTGCTGCCGGGCATCAGGATGATTTGGCTCATGAAGCATGGTTGGCCATTGCTAATGTGAATGCCCGTGATGGAGTAGGTAAAATTTTTTTGGCATCACCTCTTAATCCCAAAGACTTAGTACCTATGGTGAAAACCATAGACACAGTAATATGGGATACAAAAAGAGGAGGTTTTAAAGCTGAAACAGAGCTACGTATTGGTAATATTATTTTACAGAGCAAACCCTTACAGGATTATAATGAAGAGGATAAAATACAGGCCATATGCCAGGCTGTAAAGAGGGAAGGAGCATGGTTACTCGATTTTAATAAGGAAGTAACACAATGGCAAAACCGTGTTAACAGTCTTCGTTTGTGGGATAAAAAGCACCCGTGGCCGGATGTGTCAACAGAACAATTATTGGCTTCTAATACCCAATGGTTAGCGCCATATTTAACGCATATCAGAAAGCCCGAAGAATTAAAAAGAATAGATCTGAAAAACGTTTTGCAGCACTACTTGGATTTTGAATTACAAATCTTGCTTGAACAACTGGCTCCTGAACGTATTGAAGTGTCCAGTGGATCAAAGGTAAGGCTCAATTATAAGGACAATGGTGAAGCACCAGTTCTGGCTGTGCGCTTACAGGAGGTTTTTGGCATGTTAACCAGCCCATGTGTAAATAATGGTACAATAAGTGTATTGTTGCACCTACTTTCTCCGGGGTTTAAACCTGTACAAATTACCAACGATTTAAATAGTTTCTGGACGAATACCTATTATGAAGTCAAAAAAGAACTCAAAGCACGTTATCCGAAACATTACTGGCCCGAAAACCCATTTGAAGCAGAACCCTTAAAAGGAGTAAAACGTAAAAAATAAACCATAAACAGTATCTTTTACAAATAAATAAGCCGTTATTAGGTGATTCCATTACATCAATAATTCTATCATTGAAAAATCTAACAGTTTAATATTAAAGAATGAAATTAAAAAATACTGTATTTGTTGTACAAAGTCTGGATGGTTATATCGGTGATAAGAATAATGGATTAGAATGGTTGGAAATAATTCCTAATCCTGAGTATAATAATATGGTTTTCAGGTCTTTTATGGAGCGTATGGATGCCATTATAATGGGGTGCACTACCTTTGAAACTGTAGTTAGCTTTAGAGTTGACTGGCCTTACTCAAAGCCTGTATTTGTATTGAGTAATACGCTTAAATTCATTCCTGATGAATTAAAAGGAAAGGTGGAAGTCGTGAATGGCACGGTTTCATCGATTTTGAGCCATGTCAGGAGTAAAGGCCATTGGCAATTGTATATTGATGGTGGTGCTACCATTCATGCTTTTTTAAAGGAAGATTTGATTGATGAACTGATAATAACAACCATGCCCATTGTTCAGGAATTTGCCAAAACAGTTAGAGTTTACGCATGTTAAGTCTGAACTTTACCTTAATGAGGTGGTACAAAACCATTATAAGCGAAAAAGATAAGGTATATGTGGCTGGCAGTTTTGATTAGTATCATACATGGAATAACTTGAGATTTGTCCATTAATACATAATTAATTTACACAATGGAAAAAACTTAGTTTTAAAACTCCTTGGCGCTTATATTTATTATGGATTTAACCTTATTGTCTTAACTTAATAATCACAAGATTGTTCTTTTATGTACCTTACTGTATTAGATTATTGAGAAAATGGTAATAGCGGAGGTATTACATACGACATTACCAAGCTTTATTGATATTTCAAATACAAGGCAAATAAGTAATAGCGTACGTTGTGAAATAATATTACAAACAAATGTAACAATAAGGAAGAGTTTTGCGTATTTGATAAGCATTAAGTACTCTAAAAGGAGAAAATGAAAAAGCTTATTCTAACCTTATTCTTACTAATATCCGTCTTATCTTATGCGTATAATAATAGCCTCTATGGCAAGTACTCCACGCAATATATACCTTCAAACAAGGACTATGAAAAGTACGGAACAAGTCGAAAAATTAAGACGGTTTATTATAATTTATCGCTAAAGAAAGATGCTGTTAATGGTATTAGCATTTTTCTTGAAAAAACGATTAATGCAGATAAAGAATATGTGCAGCTTTATATACATACCGACTTAATGCTAAGAAAGGAGAGGAACAGGTATAAATTGTATAAAAGCTCTACCGGAGAAGCGGTTGCTACTATAAGAGGGGGTAAAATTATCTACCAGTCTGATGGCTATAAGGATCTTGTTTTGGTAAAAAGATAAAAGCAGCATTAACCTTACAAATCTAATCGTTTTTTTCAGTTTATAGTCAATCAGTATCAATTTGGTCATGTATTAAAGAGCATATCCAATTTGTAACATTTGTTATAAATTCACCACACTTTTAATAGTAATACTCTTATTAAAACATCCTATCTTTGTATTTGTTATTAATTCAATTCCATTTGCAACAAATTGTAACAGAATTAGGCATATATAACTACTGTACAAAACTATTTAAAGACTGATAATGAACCAGATTGAAAAATCGTATCGTGAGCTGGTAGAGTTGAAATATCAACTTTACAACAGCTTGTTTCTTACTTTACCTTTAAATGCTGTTCAGCAAACAGGTTTACTACTACCATTGTTGAAAGAAGCATGTATCAGCGGTTTTGATAAAGGAGAATCGCCGTCCACAATTATCGATGGATTTTTTAAAGAACATAAGCCGGAGTTAGACGAGCGTTCGCGTATCTCATTTCTGTTTAAAATTATACAGTATGTAGAACGTCAGATTGTTTTAATTGATGCATTGGAAGAGGCTGCTTACTCGAAGATACACCGCATAAATGATTCTGACTCATGGGGTAGAATAAAACAAAAAGTTGAGAATCGTAACTTAGAAAAACAAATGGATGAGTTACTGGATACTTTTGGTATTCGGGTTGTTTTAACAGCTCACCCTACACAATTTTATCCAGGGCGCGTATTGGCTATCTCAACTGATTTAACCGGAGCCATTATAAATGATGAAGTTGGTTATGCTCGCGATTTACTGCAACAATTAGGTAAAACACCATTTTATCGAAAAAAGAAACCATCAGCATACGATGAAGCCATGGCATTAACATGGTATTTGGGTAATATTTTTTATCCGGCTGTGGGTGATTTACTCGATAGGATGAATGAATTTTTTCCGGGTAAGATTGACCACAATAAAGAATTAGTAACAATGGGCTTTTGGCCCGGCGGTGATCGCGATGGTAACCCTTTTGTTAAAGTAGATACCACCCGTAAAGTGGCTAAAAAACTGCGTTTTACCCTGGTAACCTGTTACCATGCTGAGTTAAAAGCACTAAAACGTCGTATGAGTTTTGAAGGAGTTTATGAAATATTAAATGAGCTGGATGAGCAATTTAACGAGGAGCTAACCAACTCCTCTGGTGATAGAAATGTTGACCTTAACTTCTTATTGGCTCAGTTAGATAAGGTTGAAAAACTTTTAAAAGATGAACACCAGAGCTTATTTATTGATAAGGTTCAGTCATTTAAACGTAAGGTAAAGCAATTTGGTGTCTTCTTCGCTAGTATCGATATTCGTCAGGATAGCCGAGTAATTGCTAAGGCTTTTAATGAAGTGATGCGTGTTAACCCGGGTTTATTTCCTGGTAACATATGTGAATTTCCTGAATCAGAACAACTTGACATTCTACTTAAAGTAAAAGGAAGAATTGATACATCTGTTTTTGAAGATGAATTGGTGCGTGATACGCTGGAATCGATGAAAGTAATTAAGGCCATTCAAAAAGAGAATGGAGAAAGAGCTGCACACCGTTACATCATTAGTAACTGCCGTGGTACTATTGATATTGCTAAGGTTGTTGCTTTAGCCCGTTTATGCAGTTGGGGAGATGAGCCATTATCAATTGATGTAGTGCCTTTATTTGAAACAGTTGATGATTTAAAAGGAGCGGGAGAATCGATGAAAGCGCTTTACAATCATCCGAAATACAAAATACATCTGGCTAACCGTAAAAACCGTCAGACCGTTATGCTTGGCTTCAGCGATGGAACAAAAGATGGTGGTTACCTTATGGCTAACTGGGGTATTTACAGGGCCAAAGAAGATATTTCATTAATTTCTCGTGAAAGTGATATTGAAGTAGTCTTTTTCGATGGACGGGGAGGACCTCCTGCACGTGGCGGTGGTAATACTCACCTTTTTTATTCAGCACTTGGAAAAACCATTGACAGTCACCAAATTCAATTGACTATACAAGGGCAAACCATTAGTTCACACTATGGTATAAAAGAGGCTGCTACACATAATTTGGGACACCTTATGACTGCGGGTTTTGAAAATAACCTTTTTAATCGTACAGATTCAAATTTAAGTACTGAGCAACGCACATTGATTGATAAAATGTCGCTTAGTGGTTATGATAAATACGATGCATTAAAAGCGCATCCGCTATTTATTCCTTTCCTTGAAGAAAGGTCAACGCTTAAATATTACGGTTTGGCGAATATTGGTAGTCGTCCATCAAAGCGTGGGGCAAGTGAGAAGCTAGAATTTGATGATTTAAGGGCCATCCCATTTGTTGGGGCCTGGAGTCAGCTCAAGCAAAATGTACCAGGGTTTTATGGTTTAGGAACCGCGTTAAAAGAGCAGGAAAATGCTGGTAATTTAGATGCCTGTAAAGAATTATATAACTCATCAATATTCTTTAAAGCTCTTATATCTAACAGTATGCAGAGTATGAGTAAAACCAACTTTGCATTAACAAAATACATGGAGAATGATGAGAAGTTTGGTGAGTTCTGGAAGATTATATACAATGAGTATTTGTTGACTAAAGAAATGGTATTAAAAGTATCGGGCGACACCGAATTGCTTCAGGACAATGCGCGTAGCCGTAATAGTATTCGCCTGCGCGAAAACGTTGTATTGCCATTGTTGGCCATTCAGCAGTATGCATTAATTGAGATTCAGAAATTGCAGGAGAATGATAACGATGAGTATCTCCCTTTATACGAACGCATGGTTATGCGTTCTTTATTTGGCAATATTAACGCCAGTCGTAATTCTGTTTGATAAGAGAAGAATTAAATACAAAAAATGCCCCTTTAGAACAAATCTAAAGGGGCATTTTTTGTATTTATAATAAATATTTTAGTCTTTCTTCGACATAAATAAGGTTGGCTTAAATGTTAATTGAAGCCATGCCCAGTTATTTGCCTCATTGTTTTCAAGCACACCTTTAATAGCATAAAGCGCATCAGATGCAAACATATGTGAATAACCAAAGTCAAGTTGAACCTGTCCATTATAAGAATACCCGCACCAGAGATCTAATTCAGTACCAAAGCTTTTACCTTGATTAATAATCTCACCATCAGCTCTAAAATAATGTACTGCAACATTAAACTTTACCTTACCGGGTTTCGCATTAGCTTTTACATAAATATCATGCAAACCTACGTTATTACCATGATTACCAACATAGAAATAATCCATAAAACCATTAAACTTATGGTTGGTACCATAAAGAGGGGCAAAAGAGTTGCTTTTATCAGCACCAGTTTGATCTGTACCTGATAATATTTCATAACCAGCACCTACATTTACTTTCTCGCTTAATCCTATCAGGGCATCAATAGAAAAGTTATAAGCAGAGATATCAACACTTTTGTCAGCTGCACCTGTACCACCTCCTACAACATCCTCTCCAAACTGGTAGTAAAAATTACCTGCCAGCTTAATACCTGCTAATTCAGTTTTAATATGTGTACCAGCTGTTTGACTCGATAACACCCCCTGGTCAGTGTGTTCCTCGTTTTTCCAGTAAGGCTTTCCATTGTTTAAAAACAATAGGCTAGCGGCATAATTATCACTTTTATGGTTTAACCATAAAAATTGCATATGCTTGTAAGCATCTGGCCCTGTATAAAGGTTGTTATTAAGGTTTTGATTGTTGTAAGCAATACCTAAGTGAAGTTTTACTTTACCGCTATACTTAAATAAGGCCAAATCATGAGAGCGGGCTTGCTGTGCCCATCCAACACTACCAAGTATACGGTGATCATCATAAATTAACTCCTGACGACCGGCCTTCAAAGAGAATTTTTTATCAATAAACCATTCGGCCCAGGCCTGATGAAGATACATTACATTATTTCCATTGGTTGTTAATTGCTTTTCTTCACCCCAATTACGAATATCCTGCATAACTAAACCAACAGCAAAACTTTCATTCTTAAAGTCTAAATTTAATCGTGTTCTTTGACTAGTAATTACAGATGCATCCTGTCCTTCTGTGGCAGGTGATTTTACACCATGATTATACTCCGTGCGGGGACGTACCTCTGCAGAAATTTTTACCTGTGCATACAATGCACTTCCTACCATAAGAAAAATGGCAAGCGTAAATATACTTTTCAATTTCATAAAATTTTGATTTATGTGATAATAAATAGAGGCTGTCTGTAACCAAAAATATAATGAAATAATAGGTAATTATCATTTCATTATATTTTTGGTATAATAAGCAAATTTACTGGGCTTTAACAACTACCTGCCATTAAATCCCAGAAGAGTCTTTGGTGACATAACTTAAAGGATAGCTGATAAAGAGTAGGAATTTTTACTTTTCAGACAACCTCATATTTTTATTTCATTGAAGTTACATAACCAGCTTCCCGCTTGTCACTTTCTTTTTTCCACTCTGGTAATAAGCTTTTTATAAATTCATCTTTTTCAGCTTGTAACTTATCTTTATCCATACCAATATAAGCTTGTGCTTTAGCTTTTGTAGAAATATCCGGATAAGGAACTGAATCATTGTGCCCAAGTGCTGATAATAAGCGACTTAATTTAATTCGACCTTCCTGTACAATGGTAATACCTGTAGCTATTACACGGCTGGTTTCAACTGGAGAGTGAAATGAACCGCCATGGCTGGCAGCAGCATAATCCCAACGCCACTGTGAGTGACGGATATCCATTAAGATATCTTTCATTTGTTCTTCTGTTGCACCCAAGTCCCAAGCTAATTTTGCTTCAATGTGAGCTCTTACTACTAGTTCTTCTAGCTTATCACGGTTTTCAATAATACGATCCTGACGCTCATAAACATCAGCAATTAGGCTGGCTGTTTCCTCACGGTGACATACCTGGCATGAATTGGCTACATTATTAAGCGGACTCTGAATATGGTGATCTGTAAATTTAGTACCACCTTCACTCTTATAAGGCATATGACAATCGGCACAGGAAACACCACGCTTGGCATGAACACCTGTCAGGTACACTTCGTAACCGGGGTGCTGAGCTTTAAGCATTGGAGCCCTGCTTAATTTATGTGTCCAGTCAGCAAAACCAATTTCGTCATAGTATTCTTCCATGTCCTCAGCTGACATACCTTTATCCCATGGGAAAGTCAGGTACGGAGAACCCGGATGTGATTTCTTGTCAAAATAGTACTCAACATGACACTGGGCACAAACTAATGAGCGCATTTCCTGGTGGGAAGCATCATTAATATCTTTACCACTTCTCTCAAAAGCCTCAACTAGTGCCGGGCGTGTAATCTTTAAGTTCATTGTTTCTGAATCATGACAGTCAGCACAACCGATATTATTCATTACCTCAGGCCCTTTTTCATCCCACTTTCCTTTGTAGAACTCTGCTGGTCCCATTTCTGCCATCAAACGTGGTACATCAGGGCTTTTACAAGTCCAGCATGTATTTGGCATCGGGCTGTTCTTTCCTTCACCCGGTGCCCCGGTACGTAATGTTTTATGAATATCTTCAATGGCATGCATATGTCCGCGCCCCTGGTTATAATCCTTAGAGAAGCCATAACCTGCCCAAAGTACTACTAAACGAGGATCAACTTCAAGCATGTCTATCATTGCTGCACCATTGTACTTACTGGCAAAGGTTGTATCCTTTGTTTTCATATACGATTGGTACTCTTTTGGGAAATTTTGTCCCCATACCTCATTACGGGGCTCTGTTGGTGAATGCTTTACTTTAGGTGTATATGCAAAAACAGCTTCAGCACGACGTTCCATCACTGATGAAGCTAACAGCCCCAGCAAAAATACTGCAACAATTGTTATTAAAAATAATGCCCAGCCTAACCAGGGTTTGTCTTTTATTTGTTCACGAATTGGTTTCATATATTTCTTCGATTTAAGATTACTCTTTGTTTAGATCTCTAAGCCAGTCGGGCAGTGGGCTTTCCGGAACAGGAATCCTGGCATTTGGCACACTCGATAAGCTGTTGACACGGCCATGCGGTGTTTCACGATGACATTCCCAACAATAGCGATCGTTAATATTGTTTTGAACATGAGGTGATTGTGCCAATAACTTGTCATCAGTGATAAGTTGTGTGTGACAACGAATACAATTTTGCTGAACAACATTGGCTCCTTCCTCATGGATCATTATGACCTGGGGTTCTGCTCGCATAGTAAAGACAGAAGCATGGCGCATTCCATCTTTGGCTTTAAAGTAGTAGGTATTCAGTACATTATCATGAGGTACATGACAATCGTTACAGGTAGCGACTTCACGGTGTGCACTATGATTCCATGTTGCATATTGCGGACCCATAATATGACAATTTACACAAGTTTTTGGGTCATCAGACAGGTATGAATGTGCCCGGGAAACATAAAATATATAGAATCCTAAACCAAAGAAAACACCAGCACTCAAGATGACTGATACTTTCCAGTGTTCTGGCGGTTTAAGAAAATCGATGAACCTTTTTTTCATACAAACTTGTTTAATGGTATAATGTGAAAATATAACAGTTATTTCACTATGTCAAGGAAACTGATTTAAAGAGATGTTATTGATAATAATTCTAAATTATTATTTGTTAGGTATATGCAATGCAGAAAACCTGCATCTCAATAAAAAGATGCAGGCCTTCACTATTGACCATTTATTGATCATCATCAATTAATTTATCCAGTTTTTTATATCTTCTTCAGCAGTACTGATACCTCCAATACCAAAGTTATTTACCAATACGTTAACTACATTAGGTGATAAGAAAGCAGGTAATGTTGGCCCAAGGTGAATGTTTTTAACGCCAAGATGCAATAGAGCTAGCAATACAATAACTGCTTTTTGCTCATACCAGGCAATATTGTACACAATTGGCAAGTCATTGATATCGTCTAAGCCAAACACCTCTTTTAATTTAAGAGCTGTTACTGCTAAACTATATGAATCGTTACACTGGCCGGCATCTAAAACACGAGGAATGCCACCAATATCACCCAATGGTAATTTATTGTATCGGTATTTGGCACATCCTGCAGTTAGAATTACGGTATCGTTTGGTAATTCATTAGCAAAATCAGTATAATAGTTACGGTCATTCATACGACCATCGCAACCAGCCATCACCACAAACTTTTTAATTGAACCTGATTTAACAGCATCAACAACCTTATCAGCTAGCTGAAGAACCTGGTTGTGTGCAAATCCCCCAACAATTTCACCTGTTTCAATTTCCGTTGGAGCAGCACATTTTTTAGCATGTTCAATAATTGCGCTAAAGTCTTTTGGTTGGTTGTTTATTCTGTCAGGGAAATGAGTGCAACCATCAAAACCAGAAGCTCCGGTTGTATATACACGGTCTTTATATTCTGCCTTAGGTGGTACAATACAATTGGTAGTAAACAGGATAGGACCGTTAAAAGACTTAAATTCTTCGGTTTGTTTCCACCATGCACTACCGTAGTTGCCTACAAAGTTATCGTATTTCTTAAATTTAGGATAATAGTGTGCCGGAAGCATTTCACTGTGTGTGTATACATCAACACCAGTTCCTTTGGTTTGATCCAATAAATCTTTCAGATCTCTTAAGTCATGACCACTTATTAAGATTGCCGGGTTTTTGCCAACCCCAATATTTACTGAAGTAACCTCAGGATTACCAAATGATTCAGTGTTTGCTTTATCTAATAAAGCCATTACATCAACGCCATATTTACCACACTCAAGTACTAAGCCTATCAATTCTTCCACTGCAATATTTTCAGCCAGAGTAGCTACTAAAGCTTTTTTAGCAAATGTATAAATAGTAGCATCTTCGTAACCCAGGTTCCAGGCATGTTCACCATAAGCAGCCATACCTTTAAGCCCGTATGTTAACAGTTCTTTTAATGAGCGGATATCTTCATTTTCAATAGATAATATGCCGATTAAGAGTGCTTTTGACTCCATCTCATTTTCATCAGCACCACGGAAAATGGCACAATCGTGAAGGTCAGCAGGAATATCTATTTGTGCTTTTAATTCATCCTGAATGGCATAGCCATCTTTAATCTTGGCAATGATTTTTTTAGCATCAAAATTGGCATTTGTAATGGTGATAAATAAAGAATCTATAATGTATTTGTTCGCTTTTGCACCATCAACTCCTTTTTTATCAGCTAATTGACTTAAGATCGCAACGCCTTTAGTTGTGTAAAGTAATAAATCCTGCAGATTAGCCACATCTGAAGTTTTTCCACAAACACCTTTAACTGAACAGCCAACTCCTTTAGCTGCTTCCTGACACTGATAACAAAACATACTCATGATTACTGGTTTTTAGTTATTGTAATTTTTTTATTCGAACTGATTTTGAAAGTGAGGAATGCCTTAATGAGGTAACGACCTCTTTGTTCGGACGGTTTCAAGACACTCCTCACTACTCTAACCCAATTCTACTATACCCATTCTTCTTTTAATATTTCACCTTCAATTGAAACGACAGCCAGTTTTAATGGAATCTTACGCGAAGCTTGTTCTACAGCCATTTTGGCTTGTTGCAATAAACCACCACAACAAGGCACCTGCATTATAGCCACAGTTAAGGTATTGATTTTAGCCTGATCAATCATCTGTACCAATTTCTGTACGTAAGTTTCCTGGTTACTATCCAACTTTGGACAAGCAATGCCGAGGCTTCTGCCGTTTAAGTATTTGCTGTGAAAATTCCCCATTGCAAAAGCAACACAGTCAGCAGCTAATAACATATCTGATTCACGGAAATATGGTGCCATTGGATTGACTAAATGCATTTGCACCGGCCATTGTCTTAATTCCGATGGTGCATCACCATTATTTGTTGAGGCTGTTGGTACTACATCTGGTCTTTCAATAGAGCGGGCAGCCGATCCCGGGCATCCGCCTCCTGCATGTCCTTGTTGCATAACTGATATTTTTGGTTTGTGAACCTGTCGAATAACATCGTCTACTTTAAATGTTAGTTGATTCTCATTTTCTTTAAGCCAGGTAACGGCTTGTTTTAGAAAAGCAGTTTCATTGTGCTCTTTAAGGTGCTTTAAATGAGCTACAACAGTATTAATACCTTTATCAACCATTATTTCCATTACCTTAATTTCATCATAAGGCTCAGCTTCACGCTTTTCAATGGTCATTGCATCTTGCGGACAATGATTAAGACAAGCGCCTAATCCATCACACATTAAATCGCTAATCAAACGCGCTTTACCATCAATGATCTGTAAAGCTCCTTCATGGCATGAGGGAACACAAACACCACATCCGTTGCATTTGTCCTCGTCAATTTTAATCATATCTCTTATCATCGTCTTGTCTTTTATCTTTTTTACAGTGGCAAATGTATGGCGACTTTCATGATAAGGCTGTAACAAATGTTACAAAAACGAAAATAATTTATAATTTGGTACAAAATTACTTAATCATGCAATTACTTTCGAAATGCCCTTTATTTAAAGGTATTGATTATAAGGAAATAAGTCTATTATTGGAGCGTATTCCACATCAGGTAAAAAAATATGAAAAAGGCCATATGATTGCTCAAAGCGGGGAAGAATGCCGATCGTTAATGATAATGTTAAAGGGGAGTGTAAAAGGGGAGATGATGGACTTTTCGGGCAAAGCCATTAAAATTGAAGATATTGAACCGCCAAAACCACTTGCAATTGCCTTTTTGTTTGGAGAAAATAATACGTGTCCAGTGAATATTATAGCCAATAATTCTGTTGAAATATTTCTCTTACCAAAGCGTTCGGTTATTGCATTGATGCAGCTTAGTTCTACTTTTCTGAGTAATTTTATGAACATTATTTCAAGTAAAACTCAGTTTTTGACCGATAAAATTCGATTTTTATCTTTTCAGACCATACGAGGAAAAATTGCGCATTACCTTTTGCAATTATGTGGTCCGGTTGATGGAGAAATTATTTTACCAAAAAGTCAGGAAGAATTAGCCAATATGTTTGGAGTAACAAGGCCATCGCTGGGGCGTGCTTTAAGAGAGATGCACAATGAAAATATTATAGAAGCAAAAGGAAAAAGCATTAAGATTATCAACAGAAAAGAATTGATTAAACAACTAAAGAAGGCTTAATTACAAGTATGTACTAATACCAGCTTAACTTCATGCATAAGAAAACCATAGTTATTAGCTGTGAACATGGCGGCAATACAATTCCTGACAACTACAGGCATTTATTTAAAGAAGCAACAGTTGCTCTTAATTCTCATCGTGGATATGATATTGGAGCATTAGACTTGTTTAAGCAAATAGAAAATGATTACATCGTTTACAAACAGAGTTCTACGGTATCCCGTTTGCTTGTTGATATAAACCGTTCCTTACATAGGAGGACACTTTTTTCTGAATACACCAAACAGCTTCCTTTGAAAGAAAAACAACTTTTGCTCGAAGCATTTTATTATGGTTTCAGGTTGCCCTTCGATGCGAAGATAGAGGAAATGTGGAAAGAGAACCATACTGTCCTTCACCTGTCAGTGCATTCTTTTACACCTGAGTTAAATGGTGTAATTCGTCAAACAGATTTTGGTATTTTATACAATCCGGATCGACAAAAGGAAAAAGAATTTGCTCAACTCTGGAAGAAAGAAATAGCCCGTATTTTACCTGAATTTCGCACACGTTTTAATTATCCATTCAGAGGAAAACCCGATGGGCATGTAAAGTATTTTAGAAATAAAGAGGAAGAGTTGTACCTGGGTATTGAGTTTGAAATGAACCAAAAATATGCCGGTGATGACAGGGTAAAAAGTGGAATTGTGAAAGCTTTTAATAAAGCCTGTGATATTTGGGTTAATTTATAACTTGTATATCAGTCTTTTAATAACAAATGAATTTTAAATATTTAATCGAACAGCTTATTATTTCTTTAGTTGTAGGAGCCGATGCCTGATGAATTGTATATTTGTGCATTAAAACAAGTAATTCATGAATTCAGAACTTATTTTTTATACAATCATTGGTATACTAACTGCCCAGTTTATATTCGATCAATACCTGGATTTTCTTAATAATCGCAAAGTAGATTCAGCAATCCCTGAAGAATTAGAGGGTATTTACGATGAAACGAAGTACAAAAAGCAGCAAGCTTACAAGAAAGCAAATTATAGTTTTGGCTTATTAAGCGAAACGGTAAGCTTTTCAATAATGATTGTTGTTCTTTTTGCCGGGGGGTTTGCACTGTTGAATAACTGGATAGCAGATTTTACAGAAAACCCAACAATTCAATCATTATTGTTTTTTGCAGTAATTGGTGTAGCCTCATCCATTTTAAGTTTACCATTTAGTATTTATGGCACTTTTGTTATTGAAGAGCGTTTCGGTTTTAATAAAACGACTCCTGTAACATTTGTTATTGATATGTTTAAATCAATGCTTTTATCAGTGTTGATTGGTGGGTCATTAATGGCATTAATAATCTGGTTGTACACCATTTCCGGAAATTATTTCTGGTTTTATGCCTGGTTGGTCATCAGTGGTTTTACAATTTTTATGACCATGTTTTATACATCACTTATTTTACCTTTGTTTAATAAGCAAACACCTTTGGAAGATGGTGAATTAAGGGATGCTATAGAAGCCTTTTCTGTTAAAGCAGGCTTTAAGTTAAACAATGTATTTGTAATGGATGGCTCAAAACGCAGCACCAAAGCCAATGCATTTTTTAGCGGTTTAGGTCGTAGAAAACGTATTGTTCTTTACGATACCCTAATCAATGATCTTCAGACAGATGAGATTGTAGCTGTTTTAGCTCATGAAATAGGACATTATAAGTTGAAACATACCCTTTGGGGTACCATTACCGGGGTGTTGCAAATGGGCGTTATTTTGTACATATTTGGTTTAATTATTGGTTCACCATTATTATCCAAGGCACTTGGCGTGCAAGAACCAAATTTTCATATTGGCCTTTTGTCTTTTGGTATTTTGTATACACCTGTTTCTTTTATTACAGGTGTTTTTATGACAATTATATCCCGTAAAAATGAATATGCGGCCGATGCGTATGCAAATCAGTTTAATTTGGGAGATGCACTAATAAGTGGCTTAAAAACAATTTCATCCAATGCGTTAAGTAATTTCACGCCACACCCTATGTATGTATTTTTCCATTATTCACATCCACCATTATTGCAACGTATTAATGCTATTAATAAGTTAAAAGGTTAATATAGAACTTGCCATAACCACAAAAATAAGATGAATGTAGAAGTCATTACAATAGGTAACGAATTACTAATCGGACAGGTTATTGATACGAATTCGGCTTGGATGGGGCAAAAATTGAATGGTGCCGGGTTTGATGTGACCAGAATTACTTCTGTTCAGGATACCAGAGAGGCGATAAGTAATTCATTAAAAGAGGCTCTGTTACGTACTCAAATAGTGCTATTAACAGGAGGTTTGGGACCAACTAAAGATGATATTACAAAAGAAACATTAGCTGACTTTTTTAAAACAAAGCTTGTGTTTAATGAAACAGTTTACAGTAATATAGCAAGCTTTTTAAAGGGGCGGGTTAAGGGTATAAATAAGCTAAATAAAGATCAAGCCTATGTGCCTGAAAATTGTGAAGTTATTAATAATCCAATTGGTACAGCTCCGGTTATGTGGTTTGAGAAAGATGGAAAAGTAATTGTATCAATGCCGGGAGTGCCAGACGAGATGAAAGCTGCAATGAATAGTGAAATAATACCTCGCCTGAAAGAAAGGTTTACGAGTAGTAAAATTATTCATAAGACCATTCAGCTTTTCAATATTTCTGAGGCTGTTCTTGCTGAGCAACTAGAAGAATGGGAGTTAACAAAACCCGACTATATTTCTATCGCTTATCTTCCTAGTCCAAGTATAATTAGGTTACGAATAACAGCCAAAACAAAGGACGAAGAACAAGCTAATAAGGCCATTGCTTCTATAACAAAACGTTTATATGAGATTGTAGGAGAGCATATATTCGGAGAAGAGGATAAGCCAGCGAATGAGATGCTTGGGGAAGTATTATTGAAAAAAGGCAGGACGCTTGCTGTTGCTGAAAGCTGTACCGGAGGTCATATCGGGCATTTAATAACTCGCACGCCAGGTAGTTCCTCTTTTTTTATCGGTGGTGTTATTGCTTATAAAAATGCTGTTAAAAAAGAAGTACTGAAGGTAAAAGAGGTGCTGTTGAAAGAGCATGGTGCGGTTAATAAAGAAGTTGTTGAGCAAATGGCAATTGGGGTAAAAAAACTGATGTGTTCTGATTATGCTATTGCTACATCTGGCATTGCCGGTCCTGCCGGAGGAACGGATGAAAAACCAGTGGGAACAGTATGGATTGGTATTGCAGGTGATTTTGGGGTTTTAAGTCAATGTTATAATTTTGGAAAAATTAGGATTAAAAATATTCAACGCTCATCAGATATGGCGCTTATCATGTTATTAAAAAAGCTAGTAGAGTAATGGGTGTTACTATATTTATTGTGCTGTTTATTAAATACATAAAAGCAGTTATCTGAAAATTTTATATAAATTATATTTTGTAGTAGATGTAAAAATACAGCGTATTAAAAGTGAAAAATATTAAAAAATACCTAATTTATAAGACTATCTATTTGCGTAATTCGATAAAAATGCCGTATTTTGCGCTCTGTTTGAAAAATATATCCGAAAAAAACTGTTGAGCGATGTCAAGAGTATGTCAAATAACTGGTAAATCATTCATGGTGGGAAATAATGTTTCTCACTCTAAGAGAAGAACCAAGAGAAGATTCGATATCAATCTTTTCAAGAAAAAATTTTTCTTACCTGAAGAAGAGCGCTGGGTAAGTATTAAAGTATCTGCAGCAGGCTTGCGCATGATCAATAAAGTTGGTCTTTTAACAGCTTTGAAAGCAGCTAAGGAAAAAGGTTTTATTGCTAACTATTAATAAGGGAGTAAGAAATGGCTAAGAAAAGTAAAGGTAATCGTGTTCAGGTTATTTTGGAGTGCACAGAGCACAAAGAAAGTGGACAGCCGGGGACTAGCCGGTATATTACCATTAAAAACAGAAAAAACACTCCTGATCGCATGGAGTTAAAGAAGTATAATCCGATTTTGAAGCGTGTAACAGTACACCGCGAAATCAAATAAAACTGATTAACCATGGCGAAGAAAGCAGTAGCATCCTTACAAAAAGGTGAAGGTAAAGGTCACACAAAAGTGATTAAGATGGTGAAATCTCCTAAAACAGGAGCTTACACTTTCCGTGAAGAGATTGTACCAAATGAAATGGCACAAGATTATTTCAAGAAATAATCTTGTGAATATAGCTTATATCATTAAAGCTCCCGTGTGTAACGGGAGCTTTTTTGCGTTTTATTACATATCAGAGGTAATCAAAACTTGGTATGTGTGTTTAAAATCATCACGTACTGACTAATTACTAAGTAACTATTTTATATCTTTAGCGTTCAAAAACTAATATTCATGGGTTTATTCGGGAGCTTCACAAAAGCTAAGAAAGAAAGTCTTGATAAAGGACTGGCCAAAACAAAGGAAAGTGTACTTAAGAAACTGACACGTGCTGTTGTTGGTAAAACAAAGGTTGACGACTCAGTTCTTGATGACCTGGAAGAAATTTTAATCACTTCTGATGTTGGTGTTGATACTACACTAAAAATTATTGACCGCATTGAGTCTCGCGTTGCAAAGGATAAATTCCTGAGTACGAATGAGCTGAATGATATATTGCGAGAAGAAATTGCAGAACTGCTTTCGGAGAATGAAAGTACGGAGGCGAACCAGTTTGAACTTCCTACAAGTGATTATCCATATGTAATTATGGTAGTGGGAGTTAATGGCGTTGGTAAAACAACAACTATAGGTAAATTGGCTCATAAATTCAAACAGGCCGGTAAAAAGGTTGTGTTGGGTGCTGCTGATACCTTTCGTGCAGCAGCTATTGAACAGTTGGTTGTTTGGGCTGAGCGTGTAGATGTTCCTATTGTGAAACAAAATATGGGTTCTGATCCGGCTTCTGTGGCCTTTGACACCTTAGAATCTGCAAAAAAGAAGGGCGCTGATGTAGTTATAATTGATACAGCAGGCCGTCTTCATAATAAGGTTAATTTGATGAATGAGTTAACAAAAGTGAAACGTGTGATGCAAAAAATTGTTCCGGACGCGCCTAATGAAGTACTTTTAGTTTTAGATGGGTCTACTGGACAAAATGCTTTTGAGCAGGCTAAGCAATTTACTTTGGCAACCGAAGTATCTGCATTGGCTATTACCAAGCTTGATGGTACTGCTAAAGGTGGTGTTGTAATTGGTGTTTCAGATCAATTTAGTATTCCAGTTAAATACATTGGCATTGGTGAAGGAATTGAAGACCTGCAGGTTTTTGACCGTAACGAATTCGTTAATTCCTTGTTCAGATAAAAAACTAAAAAAGCTGTTTTGTAAAGAATAGTTTTTTTTATAATGATTTAAATATTTCAGTACTTAAACATGTAGTATGGCAGTGGCTAAAGGAAAGAAAGTAGATGTAGTTACAATGGGATGTTCCAAAAACCTGGTTGACAGTGAGTTTTTGATTCGTCAGTTTAGTGCCAATGGTATTAAGGTCGTACATGATCCGGAAGTGCCAGATAGTGAGGTGGCAATTGTTAACACTTGTGGTTTTATAGGAGATGCCAAAGAAGAATCCATTGATACAATATTACAGTTTGTTGAAGCTAAGAAGAGGGGAGATATTAAGCAGCTTTATGTAATGGGATGTTTGTCGGAGCGTTATCCCGGACAATTGAAAAAAGAGTTGCCGGAAGTAGATAAGTTCTTTGGCAAATTTAATTGGAAAGAAATTATTTCAGAGGTGGGGGCAACATACCGTCGCGATTTAATGAATGAACGCTCTTTAACAACACCGAGTCATTATGCCTATTTAAAAATATCAGAAGGTTGTAACCGAACGTGCAGTTATTGTGCTATTCCATTGATTACTGGTAAACATCAAAGTCGTAAAATAGAAGATCTATTAGATGAAGCTAAACGCTTAAGTGATTCTGGTGTGAAAGAATTGCAAGTAATTGCACAGGATTTATCTTTTTATGGATACGATTTATATAGGGATTATAAATTACCTCATTTAGTAGGAGAATTGGCTAAAATTAATGCTATTGAATGGATTCGGTTACATTATGCTTATCCATCTGGTTTTCCTCTTGACGTATTAAAAGTAATGAACGACAACCCTAAAGTGTGTAACTACCTAGATATTGCTTTACAGCATATTAGTGATAATATGCTTGAGTTAATGCGACGAAATGTAAGGAAGAGTCAGACTTACCGTTTAATTGAAGAAATGCGAAAACAAGTGCCCGGCATACATCTGCGAACTACTTTTATCACAGGTCATCCGGGTGAATCAGAGCAGGACTTTGCAGAGTTGGAACAATTCGTTAAAGATGTTCGCTTTGAACGTTTGGGCGTATTTCCTTATTCTCATGAGGATGATACCTATGCTTTTAAGAAATATAAGGATGATATCCCTGATGAAGTGAAGCAAGAACGTGCTGATCGTATTATGGAAATTCAGAATGCAATTGCAAAAGAACAAAATGCCGAAAAGGTAGGCCAGTCACTCAAAGTTATTATAGACAGGGAAGAAGGGGATTACTTTATTGGTCGTACAGAATTTGATTCACCGGAAGTAGATCAGGAAGTTTTACTACATAAAGAAGATAATAAAGTGCTTGAGATTGGCGAATTTTACCAGGTTAAGATAACCGACTCAGAAGATTATGACTTATTTGGAATAACAGAATAAGCTTAAAATAAATTAAATAATCCGATCTTTAACATATGATAAAGATCGGATTATTAGTACTAATATACTTGTTTTTTAATTCATCTTGGTGATGTTTTTAAATTCCAGAATAACGGAATCATCTTTCAATAGCTTAAGCACATTGTCTTTCACTTTAAATTGTAAAGATTGTTGTAGCATTTGAAAGAATTCATTTTCTGGTACGCCATCACAATACATTTTAGTTGATATAACTTTATCAACCCTAATAGTGTTATCACTTATTATTACTTCGCCGCCAAAAGAATTACAACCACTATTACCTCCAATACGATTTTCTGCCTTATTGATTACTAATACCGGTGTTTTTCTTTCAAAACCCACTTTTGAGGGTACCTGACCTTTATACCTGACCAATTCCCATTTGTTAGTCTCAATAAACTGTTCAGTCATTACAAGTTTTTGCTGTTCAAGTTCAGGTTTATTTTTATTACTAATACTTTGTGTTGGTTTGCAGTTTGTTATGGCTGTAAAAATGACTACTATAGCAAATAACTTCTTCATAAAATTCTATTTTTATATTGTTTAATTTAAATCACATTGTAAAAATCATGCCAAACACAGGCAAGTTAAAGAATCAATTGAATGGAAACAATAGGTGTAAAAATTGGAACGTAGGTTGAGCATCCAATGTTCAGAGGAGATATTATCGCTAAAACTAATCTTGGGGTATACATTGTAATTCTTTGAAGATGGCAAAAATAGAGATCTCTAACGAGTTTTGACCTAATAATTCTGGAAAACCCTGACAAAGAACGTATAGAGTTAGTTTCTGTTTATGAATTACGTCAGGCAGTAGCATCTATTTTAGATTAATATGGTTTATTACCAGCTGCAGTAGAGATCAAACAAAAATGGATTGGTGGGTAAAGTAGAGTTACACCCGTCCGGAGATAACCTTCTGGCAAAGAAAGTTCTGATGGATGTGTTTTTATAAGAAAATAGTAATGGTACGTGATCATTTACGGATGTATTAGAGCTAAAGCATTAATTGATCAGCTACACTTAATGATGGAAAAAAGTGCATATACAACAATATATAATACTGTCTTACAATAGTTTAATGACTATAAATATGTTATTTGCCAAAAAAGAAGACTACTTTAAGAGAAGAGGTGAAAAATAAAGAGTCAATTTAAAAAAAAACAAAAGTAAGCCGATTTTTATTTTTAAGTCATACCACTACTTTCGGCAGAATTGTTAATAACTTCTGATAGGCTCAATTGCTCAGGGGAGTCAGAAATTATATATTTGTATCGCAGATTAAAAAAGCAAATGGAATATATTGTTTCAGCAAGAAAATACAGACCAGCAACTTTCCGTTCGGTAGTTGGGCAAAGTAACATTACGACAACGTTAAAGAATGCGATAAAAAGCAACCATTTAGCGCATGCGTATTTGTTCTGTGGCTCTCGCGGTGTAGGAAAAACCACGTGTGCCCGTATTTTTGCTAAAACCATTAACTGTTCAAATATATCTGACGATTTTGAAGCATGTAATGCATGTGAATCCTGTCTTTCATTCAACGATAACCGCTCGTATAACATTCATGAACTTGATGCTGCCAGTAATAATTCGGTAGATGATATTCGTAGTCTGATTGATAAAGTTCGTGTTCCACCTCAGCTAGGGAGCTATTCTGTGTATATCATTGACGAGGTTCACATGTTATCACAGGCTGCTTTTAATGCCTTTCTTAAAACACTGGAAGAACCGCCTCGTCATGCTATATTTATATTGGCAACAACCGAGAAGCATAAAATTCTTCCAACCATTCTTTCACGCTGTCAGATATTTGACTTTAACCGTATTACCATTGGTGATGCTGTGGGGCATTTAAAGTATGTAGCAGAAAGTGAAGAAGTTAATGTTGAAGAAGAAGGTTTAGTTGTTATTGCACAAAAAGCAGATGGTGCTATGCGTGATGCCCTGTCTATTTTTGATCAGATTGTAGCATTTTCAGGTAAGGAAATATCATACCAGCAAGTAATTGAAAATCTGAATGTACTGGATTACGATTACTACTTTAAGCTAACGGACGCTTTTCTTGCAGAAGAATACAAACAAGGCCTGTTAATATTTAATGATATTTTGTTAAAAGGTTTTGATGCACAGCATTTCATGGCCGGATTAAATAGGCACATGCGTGATTTATTGATATGTCGGGATTCAGCTACAGCAGTATTATTGGAAGTAGGACAAAGTACTAAAGAGAAGTATACAGAACAGGCTGGTAAGTGCTCTATTGATTTTTTATACGAAGCCCTAAAAATAATTAACGATAGTGAACAGCAATATCGAGCAGCTAAGAATAAACGTCTACATATCGAATTTGCTCTTATTCGTTTGGCACGTATCGTTACTGAAAAAAAAAAGTAAAGCCGTCTGAAGGAATTCCAATAATGACGGTAGGTAAGGTGCAAGTTAAGCTTAAACAAGTAAATGCTCCCCAACAAAAAATTACAGAACAAGTAAACAAAGCTGCTATTCAACCTGTACCCAACAGAAGAGATGGAGGTATAAACAGTAATTTAAAATCATTTTCGCTTAAAAATCTGGCTCAGAAAGTACAACAACCAGTTAATTATCAGCAAAAAAAAGAAAAAAAGCAGGTTGTTGAAGAACCAATTGATTTATCATGGAATGAAACTTTTGATCAGGAAAAATTAGATGAAGTATGGCGACAATATACTCGCCAGCATGAAACTTATCCAAGGATTCATACTATATTTAAAAATCATCAACCCCAAATGGTTGATAAGAGTACGCTCTTAATTAAACTGAGAAATAAAACTCAGGAACATGAATTGGTAAAAGAACGGCCTAATATTTTATCGTACCTGAGGAAAAGTTTGAAAAATGCACATATTCTGCTTAATCTTGAAGTTGCTATTGGTGAAGATTGCGGCCCTAAAAAAGCATTTACAGTTGCAGATAAGTATAAGGCAATGAGTGAAAAAAATCCGGTTTTAACACAGTTTAAGAAAGAATTTAACCTTGATCTTGAATAGGTACAAGAATTTATTAAAAAGCTGTTATTAAGCAGATATTTATAAGTTACATTCTATAATATATTGATACAATGGTAGTTGTTTTATTAAAGAAGATTTTATTTAATTCATGAGATTAATCAGGTTGTAGTTTAACAGATCCTGTAGATTTGTAATAGCAATTAATGTCCTTATTGCTAATAAAATTAATTTAATCTGGATTTAAACGAAAAATTTTGAACCCAATTTATTAGTTTGTAATAACATAAATTGTTCTTAAGATGTTACAATAATCATGAATCCACATAAGAAACATTTAAAATGAGAACACAGACCCCTAAAATCATTTACACAAAAACAGACGAAGCGCCCGCGTTGGCAACTTATTCTTTATTACCCATAGTAGAAGCATTTACAAAATCGGCAGGTATTGCTGTTGAAACAAGAGATATTTCTCTTGCCGGACGTATTATTGCCAATTTTCCTGATTTTTTAACTGAGGATCAGAAAATTTCTGACGCACTGGCTGAGCTTGGAGAACTGGCCAAGACACCAGAAGCCAACATTATCAAGCTACCTAATATTAGTGCTTCTATTCCTCAAATGCAAGCTGCTATTAAAGAGTTACAGGAGAAAGGTTATCAACTTCCTGATTATCCTGAAGAGCCAAAGAGTAGCAAAGAAGAAGAAATAAAGAGACGGTACGATAAAATTAAAGGTAGTGCTGTAAACCCTGTGTTGCGAGAAGGAAATTCGGATAGAAGAGCACCAAAAGCAGTTAAGAATTATGCTAAAAAAAATCCACACTCGATGGGTGTTTGGTCTGCTGAGTCTAAATCAAATATTGCAAGCATGTCTGAAGGTGATTTCTTTGATAGCGAGCAGTCCATAACGGTTTCGAAAGCAGGTGGTGTGAAAATTGAATTTACAGCTGAAAATGGAAATGTAACTGTTTTAAAAGAAGAAATAGCTTTATTACAAGGTGAAATTATTGATGCTTCAGTAATGCGTAAGCAAGCTTTAAGAGCATTTTTAGAAGAAGCTATTACCAAAGCTAAAGAAGAAGATGTTTTGCTTTCAGTTCACCTTAAAGCAACAATGATGAAGGTATCTGATCCGATTATTTTTGGACAGGTTGTTGAAGTCTATTTTAAAGAAGTATTCGAAAAATATGCTTCGGTATTTCAGGACTTAGGGATTTCTTCAAACAATGGTTTAGGAGATATTTATGCTAAGATTGAGAAGCTACCAATAGCACAGAAAGAAGAAATAAAAGCAGCTATAAAGGCTTGTTATGGCAAACGCCCAGCTCTAGCAATGGTTAATTCTGATAAAGGTATCACTAACCTTCATGTACCAAGTGACGTTATTATTGATGCTTCAATGCCTGCTGCTATTCGTACTTCAGGACAAATGTGGGGACCGGATGGAGTGTTAAAGGATACTTTGGCTATCATTCCAGATCGTTCGTACTCTGGTATTTATCAGGAAACAATTGATTTTTGTAAGAAAAACAGTGCCTTTGATCCGACTACAATGGGAAGTGTTTCCAATGTGGGGCTTATGGCTCAAAAGGCTGAAGAATACGGTTCGCATGATAAAACATTTCAAATTCCAACATCTGGTGTTGTTCGTGTAATTGATCAGGACAATAAAACTTTATTGGAACATCAGGTTGGTGAAGGTGATATCTGGAGAATGTGTCAGGTGAAAGATGCTCCTATACAGGATTGGGTTAAATTAGCAGTTAACCGTGCCAGAGCAACCGAAGTTCCTGCTGTTTTTTGGTTAAATAGTGAGCGTGCACACGATGCGGAATTGATTAAAAAAGTTAATCAGTATTTACCAAATCATGATACGACAGGATTAGAAATTCATATTCTTTCACCGGTTAATGCAACACGTTTCTCACTTGAAAGAATTATTGAAGGTAAAGATACTATATCTGTAACAGGTAATGTATTAAGAGATTATTTAACGGATCTGTTTCCAATACTTGAACTAGGAACCAGTGCTAAAATGCTTTCTATTGTTCCATTAATGAATGGTGGTGGATTGTTTGAAACAGGTGCCGGAGGTTCGGCTCCGAAGCATGTTCAACAGTTCGAACAAGAAGGCCATTTACGTTGGGATTCATTAGGCGAGTTTCTTGCTTTAGCTGTTTCCCTTGAGCACCTGGGGACGACTACAAATAATCTTAAAGCTCAAGTCTTAGGTGAAACACTGGATGAAGCAACTGGTTTATTGTTAGATAATCGCAAGTCACCATCTAGAAAAGTTAACGAACTGGATAACAGGGGCAGTCATTTTTATTTGGCTATGTATTGGGCTAATGCGCTTGCAAATCAAAATAAAGACAGCTCGCTAAAAGTTAAATTTGAAGAGATTGCAAAGGCATTAAATGCGAATGAAACAGTAATTATTAATGAGCTTAATGCAGCTCAGGGTAAGGCTGTTGATGTTGGTGGTTATTTTCAACCTGTATTTGAATTGGCTGCAAAAGCAATGCGCCCAAGTTCAACCTTTAATTCGATTATTGACAAATTATAAGAACTTACTAAGCTTATATCAAAAAGGGCTGGGGCTTTTAGTCTTAGCTCTTTTTTTGTATTTTTAGTTATATCAAATATTTTATGCTACTGCTGATAATCAACAATATGGCTGCAGTGTTTTATATGTGGCTTACTTAATAATTGTCATATGAGTTCTTATCTCCTGAGTATTTTCCAAATGTAATAGTGCTTACTGTAGAAAAAGGAGAATTAACTCAGAAATAAGCAGAAGAATGGTTTAATTTAATCAGGTACATCAAGCAAAGTATAAATATGACAGGAGCTATAATCGCAGCAATTGTTGCCTCATTTATTCAAAGAAAATAGTGGAAGTATAAAAGTCATGTCTATTAGATTACTATATTGATATTACAACTTCCAATCTCTAAAACACTAGAAGTTTGATGTTGAGTCCTGTTTAAAAAGTAGTTAAATTGAATTCAGGAAAAATCAGGAGTTTTATTTTTCAGACGGTTTTATACTTGTTTGTGAACAAAAACAAAGTTGCTTTCATCAGGCTCTTTCTCACCATTATAACGGTAAGCAGCTAAACGACCACCATTGGCAATGCAAGCATCCACACAACATACATTCCTAGCTGGCAGTAGGTTACTATTGTTAATACTGTAATGCCCAATAAAAACCAGGGGTGCATTTTTAGGATAAATGGTATAATCAGTAATTATTTCTGCAGGAATTGTATACTCGGGTAATAGAAATTTATTTCCATAACTCAGACTTTTGAATGTCTTTCCTTGTGGTTTTATCCACCATTTTACCCTGAAATTAGTACGTTTTATATTTTGAGAATCTTTTATCACCAAATCGTTTGGCATCGATAGTTCTATGCCTTTAATTGTTTGTGTAAAAGGTGTGTAAAGAGGTGATTCAGGTTGAGTTAATTCTTTTAAATAACGTTTACGTAACTTACCATTTTTATATAAGGGTATTAGCTTAGAAATATGTTCGTCATTCCAATATGCATGAACAGTGCGTATGTTGTTAAGGTCAAGAAATAATGGCAAAGTTCGCATCCACTTAATATCGTTTCGCAAGGCAAGTAGATTACCATTGTATTCTGCAGCAAACCGGTCAAGTATGCGTTTGTTACTGTTTCCCGGTATTCGAATTGGATTACCATCTTCATCCTTAGTAAAATACATGATGGCATTAATTTCGTGATTACCCAAAATTGCCAATCCTGATCCAGCATTAACCATATCTTTAATAATACGTATAACACCTTTACTATTAGGCCCTCTATTGATAAAATCACCAACAAAAACAGCCTTTCTGTAAGTGTGAGTCCATACATCATTAATAATCGTATAATCAAGTTTAATCAGCAACTTCTGAAGTTCAAGATGATACCCATGAACATCTCCAATTATGTCGTAGAAATGTTCATCTTGGTGTTGCTGGCTTCTTGCATAACTCATTCTATGTGTATTTTTCGTTACTTTTGGTTTAATGATGAAATATAGACATTCTCATCAGAAGCTAAAATAGCTTACATATAATTTGTTGTTAATTTAATTCAATCAAATATTTCTCAAATGAATTCGCGAAGGAAATTTATAAAAAAGACAGGTTTAGCATCTTTAGCTATACTGGCTTCTGCTAATCAATCTTGCCAGGAAAAAACAAAAAGAACAGCGAAAAAATCAATAACCAAACCATTAGCTATATCGACATGGAAAAATGGTATGCAGGCAAATGAAGAAGGCTGGAAGATATTAAGTGCCGGAGGAAGAGCTCTGGACGCAGTTGAGCAAGGTGTCAAAGTCGTAGAAGCAGACCCAAACGATATGAGTGTTGGTTATGGTGGCAGGCCTGATAGAGATGGAATTGTTACGCTGGATGCCTGTATTATGGATGAAACAGGAAATGCAGGTTCTGTTTGTGCCCTTGAAAATATTAAACATCCCATATCCGTTGCACGCTGTGTTATGGAAAAAACTCCACATGTAATGCTGGCAGGAAATGGGGCACTTCAGTTTGCAAAGGAAGAAGGTTTTATTGAGGAAAATATTTTAACATATAAAGCAAAAGAACAATGGAAGGAGTGGCGAAAAACATCAGATTATAAGCCTGTTATAAATATTGAAAACCATGATACGATTGGTATGTTAGCACTTGATAAAGCAGGTAATATTTCCGGAGCATGTACTACGAGTGGATTAGCCTATAAAATGCATGGCAGAGTAGGAGACAGTCCAATTATTGGTGCCGGGATGTATTGTGATAATGAAGTTGGAGGAGCTGTAGCTACAGGAATGGGTGAATTGGTAATGAAAACCCTTGGCTCTTTTCTCGTGGTTGAATTAATGAATCAAGGATTAAGTCCACAACAAGCGGTAGAAGAAGCTATTCAGCGCATTGTAAAAAAGATACCCGGATACCAAGATTTTCAAATTGGTTATTTGGCGATAAATAAAGCAGGAGAGGTGGGCGCATATAGTTTACATAAAGGCTTTAATTATGCCTTGTATGCAAATAATGAAAATAAATTAATTGACTCGGATTACTATCTTAAGAAATAATGCTTATTTTAATGATTACTTTAATCATTAATAGTCAATTATGCTTAAGAGAATTAAGTGGGGAATTATAGGTTGTGGCAATGTTACAGAAGTAAAAAGTGGCCCGGCTTTTAATAAGATACCTGGCAGTACCTTAAAAGCAGTAATGCGGCGTAATGCGGAAAAAGCAGAGGCTTATGCATTACGCCATAATATTCCTATATGGAGTAACAATGCTGATGACTTAATATGGAATAAAGATATTAATGCAATATATGTAGCAACGCCTCCAGGAACCCATGCCGAATATGCTATTAAAGCAATGAAAGCCGGTAAGGCAGTTTATGTCGAGAAGCCAATGGCTTCGACATGGGAGCAATGTCTGGAAATGCTGGAGGTGAGTAAACATACAACATCTCCATTATTTGTGGCTTATTATAGGCGTACATTACCTGGTTTTCTTAAAGTTAAAGAGCTCCTTGATGAAGGAAGTATAGGACAAACTTTATATGTTAACTTACGCCTGATTAGGCCAGCTTATATGATTGAAAAACAAGGTTTAGAGAAAGCCTGGAGAATACAGGCTGATCAGTCTGGTGGTGGTCTTTTTTATGATCTGGCATCACATCAACTTGATTTTTTAGACTATATGTTCGGACCAATTAAAACTGCATTTGGAGTAGCAGCTAATCGAGGCGGTTATTATGAGGTTGAAGATACAGTTAGTGCATCAATGCAATTTGAGAATGGAGTGGTTGGTAATGGCATCTGGTCTTTTGTCAGTCACGATGTAGCAGAAGAAGATATCATTGAGATTGTAGGTACCAGAGGAAAAATTTCCTTTTCAGGGTTTAAACATGTGCCTATACTTCTTTATCAGGACAATGGTATAACAGAATTTCCTTATATCAATCCGGAAAATATTCAGTATAATCTTATTAAACAAGTTGTAGAAACACTGCAAGGAATTGGAACATGTATAAGTACTGGTGAAAGTGCTATCAGAACCAACAAAATTATGCAAAAAATTGTGGGTAACTTTTATTAAATATCAATAAGAAGTAATTGCTAAATTACATACAGTTTTTTTGGTTGTTTTTAGTTTACAAAGAAATGAATAAGGTTATTTATAATTTTAATGATGCGATTCTAAGGCTTTTAATTATTGATAAACAGGTGGAGTGTTAATTTGTTGCGAAATGAGATCATACTTTTACAATATACGCCTGTCTTATATTTGATATTATGTTATTTTTGTATATAAAAAATATAGCCGTTTTACCGGCTATACTTTTCAACTTTTTCAATTTAGTTAGACTGAATCTCATTCAATTTAGCCTTAACCTCGTTATATTTATCCATCCTTTCAAAACGGTAATATAATCCTTTTAAGGTTTCCAACACAGCAACTTCCTGTGGTTGAACTTCATGAGCTTTTTCCATATAAGGAAGAGCTTTTTCCCAGTAACCATTGGCAATATCCATTGCTTCATTAAATGCTTTTGTGGTAGTTTTGTCATTAGCAACATTCTGCTGTTCAACACCTTTATTGTAATAAATTACGCCAATATTATATAAAGCATTAAAGAAATTAACATCTATTTCTAAACATTTTTTATAGTTCTCAATTGCTTTATCCTTATCTGTTCCTTCGTATAGTACACCTCGTGCATAATAAAATGATGGATTCTCCGGATCTTTTTCAATTGCAGTATTTAAATACTCTAAAGCTGCATCATTCTGCTGTACATCCAAATAATACTGAATCAATTTAGTCAAGATACGCTCATCATCAGGATATTTAGTAAAACCAACTTTTAAGTTATCAGCAATTTTTAATGTATCTCCACTGGTTTCGTAAACCTGATCTAGTAGTAGTACAGCATCACCTCCACCATAACCTAAATCAATTGCCTGCTTAAAATAAGATTCTGCTTTTTTCCAGTCTTTAGAATTATAAGCTGCCAATGCACAGTTATAAACAATTGCAGTATCAATTCCAGAATCTTCTTCCTGAAACATTTCAAGACTATTAATATAAAGTACGTTTTCAAAAGCATATAATGCTTTGTTAAAATTCTCTGTATTAAAACCTTCTATACCAGAATTGGTAAGATCTGGCTTAAAGAAAGTTAACTGTAGTTTTATTTCTTTAGCATATTTACCAATACCTTTTCCTTTTGCATCACCTTTTTGGTCTAGCTCAATAGCTTTCTTATAGAAATCTACAGCTTTTTTTATGCCTTCTGCATCCTGACCACTTTTAGATAGTTCAGTATATACCTTTGCTGCTACAATATACGTTTTAGGCCATCCAATAGATTTTTCGTGCTCAAGAGCTAAATCAATTGATTTTTTTGCAGCTTCAAGATCATTTGTTTCCAAATAACCATTTGCTGCTGATACCTTCCCCTTTTGTGCATACACAGCAGAAATACTGATAGTTAAAATTGCTAATAGCGCTAATTTTTTCATTTCAAAAAAGTTTTGTTTTATTTTGAGAGACAAATATAGTATTTATCCTCAATCATTAGTTTGTTCCGTTGTACTTTCAGTTATTACCTCGTCATCTCCTTTTTCAAACTCTTCTGATTCAAGAGTTGTTTCAGATGCTACCTTAGCTACTGATGCGATTTCATCCTGTTTTTTAGACAGGTTGATAAGTCGAACCCCCTGAGTAGCACGCCCCATCACTCGCATCTCACTAACTGATAAACGAATAGCAATACCTGAACGATTTATAATCATTAAGTCATTATTATCTGTAACGTTTTTAATAGTGATTAACTCTCCGGTTTTGTCACTAATATTCATCGTTTTAACACCTTTACCTCCACGGTTTGTTACACGGTAGTCTTCAGTTTTAGAACGTTTTCCATAACCTTTTTCAGATACCACAAGGATATCTTCTTCTTCAGTATTTTTAACACAAACCATGCCAACTACTTCGTCTGCCTCTGAAGCCAGCGTTATACCCCGTACTCCTGCACCTGTACGTCCAATACACCTGGCCTGAGTTTCGTTAAAACGAATGGCTCTTCCCGAACGTGTTGCCATTAATATTTCGGTACTTCCAGTGGTTAAACGTGCTTGTAATAGCTCATCATTCTCTTTGATGGTAATTGCATTAACACCATTTACACGCGGACGGCTATAATCTTTTAATAAAGATTTTTTAATGATACCACGTTTTGTTCCCATTACTATATAATGTGAATTAACGTAATCTTCATCGTTAAGCTTTTTAACCTTTATAAACGCTTTAACAGTATCATCAGGATCAATATTTAACAGGTTCTGGATGGCACGGCCTTTAGAATTTTTCGTCCCTTCAGGAATCTCATACACTTTCAACCAGAAACAACGTCCTTTTTTAGTGAAAAACAACATTGTATTGTGCATTGATGCCGGATAAATATGCTCAATAAAATCCTCATCACGTGTTGTTGATCCCTTTGATCCAACGCCTCCTCTATTTTGGGTTTTAAACTCAGCAAGAGGTGTGCGTTTTATGTAACCCAAATGTGAAATGGTAATAATCATTTCATCATCGGCATAGAAATCTTCCGGGTTAAACTCTTCAGAACTATATACAATTTCAGTACGTCGTTCGTCTCCGTACTTTCTTTGTATTTCAATTAACTCATCCTTAATAATATCCATTCGTAGCTCAATTTTGGCCAGAATTTCTTTTAAGTGAGCAATTTCTTTCATCAGTTCGTCATATTCACCGCGTAGCTTATCTTGTTCCAGTCCTGTTAACTGACGTAAACGCATCTCAACAATGGCACGAGCCTGAGTATCTGTTAAATCAAAACGATTAATTAAGTTTTCACGAGCTTCGTCGGGTGTTTGAGCTGCTCGAATAATTTTTATAACTTCATCAATATTATCACTAGCAATAATTAATCCTTCAAGAATATGAGCACGCTTTTCTGCCTGATCTAATTCAAACTGAGTGCGTCGTGTTACTACATCGTGACGATGTTCAACAAAGCACTCAATCATTTGCTTAAGGTTTAATAACTGAGGTCGCCCTTTCACTAAGGCTATATTATTAACTCCGAATGAAGTTTGTAATGCAGTGTACTTATAAAGATGATTTAAAACCACATTTGCTATTGCATCTTTTTTTAGATCAATTACAATACGCATTCCCTGACGGTCAGATTCATCATTAATATTTGAAATACCGTCAATTTTTTTATCATTAACAAGGTCAGCTATCTTCATAATCAGCTCAGCCTTATTAACCATATATGGTATTTCGGTAATAACAATTTTCTCACGGCCATTAGCTTCCGTCTCAATATCAGATTTAGCCCTGGTTATTACTCTACCCTTACCAGTATTAAAGGCATCTTTAACTCCTTGGTAACCATATATAGTACCTCCTGTAGGAAAATCAGGAGCTTTTACAATATCAATTAACTCATCAATTTCAATGTCATTATTATCAATATATGCCACAGTTGCATCAATGGTATCTTTTAAGTTATGTGGTGGCATATTAGTTGCCATACCAACAGCAATACCGGAAGCTCCATTAACTAACAGGTTTGGTATACGTGTTGGTAATACGGTTGGTTCTTTAAGTGAATCGTCAAAGTTAAGCTGAAAGTCAACCGTATTTTTGTCGATATCAATAAGCATTTCTTCCGAAAGTTTATTAAGACGTGCCTCGGTGTATCGCATTGCCGCAGGGCTATCACCATCAACAGATCCAAAGTTACCTTGCCCGTCAACTAAAGGATAACGCAGTGACCAGTCCTGTGCCATACGAACCATGGCAAAATACACTGATGAATCACCGTGTGGGTGAAATTTACCTAATACCTCTCCTACAATTCTTGCTGACTTTTTATACGGCTTGTTAGCAGCTATTCCAAGCTCGCTCATTCCATACAAAACACGACGATGAACTGGTTTCATTCCATCTCTTACATCAGGTAAAGCACGTGAAACAATCACCGACATCGAATAATCGATGTAGGCTGACTTCATCTCTTCCTCAATGTTGATTTTTATTATTTTTTCTCCTTCAGTCATTTATGAGTTTGTTTATTATATTCTTTTACAATAAAAAATGGCTTTTTAAGAGCCATTTTTTCAACGCTCTAATTTAGGCATTTTAGCTTAGATGAAAAAACGATTATTAATACAATTTATTAACAAGTAGCATACTTAATGTATTCTGGAATGTTTTCATCATTTTTTGATTATTAAGAAGAGAATAGTTAATTTCAAGCAATGGTAATTAATGTGCTGATATGGCAGTTTTTTATTACTACATGTTAAAAAATATGTTTTTGCATGATTCTTGTTTGCACCTTTTAAGGTTCGAGTTAGAGAACAAGACGAGCCAGTAGTTGTTGTTTAAATTAAGAATTGAAATTAAAATATGGACTTAAACTTTTCGCCACGTATTAAAGACGTGATATCATACAGTAAGGAAGAAGCAGAAAGATTGGGAAATAATTTTATATCGCCTGAGCATTTAATGCTCGGTATATTGCGGAAAGGAGAAGGAATAGCTATAGAAATTCTTCAACATTTGGGTATAGATATGCCACAAGTCAAATCTGAAATAGAGGGGTATCTTATCAGCGAAAATAGCATTCAAAGTGATAACATTCCTCTTCTAAAATCTGCTGAGCGTGTATTAAAGCTTGTTCATCTTGAAGCAAAGTCCTTAAAAAATGATCGTATTAATACAGGCCATTTACTAATCGCTCTATTAAAAGAAAAGAGCAGTATAATTTGGAAAATTATGGCAAAAGAGAATATTAACCACCAGAAGGTAAGTGAATTAATGAAGAAGCAGGAGCTACTTGCTAAAGCTGATTATCCGGAAGACGATGATCAAGATAGTCCATTTTCGGGCTCTGGATCCGGATCAGGGAGCGAAGGTAGTAAAAAGAGTAATGCTAAAAGTGGCTCTGATACACCGGTTCTGGACAACTTTGGAATTGATATTACGAAAGCAGCCGAAGAAAATCGTCTGGATCCAATTGTTGGGCGGGAAAAAGAGATTGAACGTCTGGCACAAATATTAAGTCGGCGAAAAAAGAATAACCCAATATTAATTGGTGAACCCGGTGTTGGTAAATCTGCTATTGCAGAGGGTTTGGCTTTACGTATTATCGAAAAAAAAGTGTCACGTGTATTATTTGATAAGCGGGTAATTACTTTAGATTTAGCTTCTATTGTAGCTGGTACTAAATACCGTGGCCAATTTGAAGAACGTATGAAGGCTATTTTAAATGAGCTAAGCCGAAACCCAAATATTATTTTATTTATAGATGAAATTCATACTATCGTGGGTGCAGGAGGAGCAACCGGCTCTCTTGATGCAGCAAATATGTTAAAACCTGCTCTGGCAAGAGGTGAAATTCAGTGTATTGGCGCTACAACGCTTGATGAATACCGACAGCACATTGAAAAAGATGGTGCTTTAGAACGTCGTTTTCAAAAGGTAATGGTTGAGCCAACATCAATAGATGAGACGGTTGAGATTTTAAACAACATCCGTGAAAAATATGAAGACCATCACAATGTAAACTATTCTCCAGAGGCTGTGGAGGCATGTGTAAAATTAACTGAACGGTATATCTCCGATCGTTATTTGCCGGACAAAGCCATTGATGCTCTAGATGAAGCTGGTTCTCGTGTACACATCTCTAATATTGTGGTTCCTGAAACTATTCTGAAGATAGAAAGTGAGATAGATGAAATAAAGGAAAAAAAGATTAAAGCTGTAAAGGCACAAAATTTTGAATTAGCTGCTAGTTTTCGTGATAAAGAAAAAGGTTTTCTGGAAGAGCTGGATATAGCTAAAGCTAAGTGGGAAGAAGAGTTACTTGAACACCGTGAAACGGTTGATGCTGAAAAAGTGGCAGAAGTAGTAGCCATGATGACAGGTATACCGGTTCAACGTGTAGCACAAGCTGAAGGTTTCCGCTTATTAAAAATGGGTAAAGAATTAAATGGTTCAGTAATTGGACAGGATCCTGCAATTGAAAAAATTGTTAAAGCCATACAGCGTAATCGTGCAGGCTTAAAAGATCCCAATCGTCCAATCGGCTCTTTTGTTTTTCTTGGTCCTACGGGTGTTGGAAAAACGCATTTAGCTAAAGTATTAGCTAAATATTTATTTGATACAACAGATGCCTTAATTCGTATCGACATGAGTGAATATATGGAGAAATTCTCCGTTTCTCGACTTGTAGGTGCACCTCCGGGATATATTGGTTATGAAGAAGGTGGACAGTTAACTGAAAAAGTTCGTCGCAGGCCGTATGCGGTAGTCCTTCTTGATGAAATTGAGAAAGCGCATCCAGATGTATTTAATTTACTTTTACAAGTACTTGACGAGGGACGCTTGACTGATAGTTTGGGACGAAAAATTGATTTTAAGAACACTATCATTATTATGACATCAAACATTGGTTCTCGCCAACTTAAAGATTTTGGCCGTGGTGTTGGGTTTACTCCATCGCAAGGTCAGTCAGATCAGGAGCATGCAAAAGGAGTAATTGAAAAAGCACTTAAAAAAGCATTTGCTCCTGAGTTTATTAATCGGATTGATGATGTGGTAATCTTTAATAACCTTGTAAAAGATGATATTCATAAAATTATAGATATTGAACTAAAAGGGCTTTACGATCGTGTAGAATCATTGGGTTATAAGTTGGAGTTATGTGATGATGCAAAAGATTTTATAGCGACAAAAGGCTTTGATATACAGTATGGTGCTCGACCGTTGAAGCGTGCTATTCAGAAATATATTGAAGATGAAATGGCTGAAGTAATTATTCAAGCTTCTGTCTCAGAAGGTGATATTATTAAGGTTGGTTTTAATAAAAAGGATGAGAAAATTACAACTGAGATAATAGAATTATCAAAAGAAAAATAAAACTTACTTGCTCTAATAATGTAAAAAATGGGAAGTGTGGAAAGCTACCCATTTTTTATTGATTGTCACTTTAAAATATTGTATTAATTCAACTTAATACTATCACTTCTTGCTGGGCTTCTTTTTTTTTTCTCAACTGCAAAACCAAATTTCCCTACTTTTTTTCCAAGCTCAAAATAATGACCATGAGAATAGCAAATTGGTTTTGCTTTCTGAAGGCTAAATGCCCCCGTTTTTTCATCAATGTATTGTTCATCTGCCTTAACATTTATAACTTCGGCAATAAACATATCATGCGTTCCTAACTCTTTAATTTCTGTTACTTTGCACTCAATATTAATGGGCGATTCTTCAATAATTGGTGCACTTACCAGTTTTGCTTTTCCAGGTGTTAAGTGCATTTCTTCAAATTTATTAAATTGGCGTCCTGAACGAACGCCACACCAATCTGTTGCGTATGCTAATGCTTTAGTAGTCAAATTAATTACAAACTCCCCTGTTTCTTTTAGCATTTGGTACGAGTGGCGACCTTTCCTTACTGATATATAGCACATTGGTGGATCAGAGCATATTGTACCTGTCCATGCTATTGTAATAATGTTATAATTTTCTGGTGAACTGCCTACACTTACCATAACCGCTGGTAATGGGTAAATCATATTGCCCGGTTTCCAATCCTGTTTTGCCATTGCTATTCGTTTATGATCGTAAAGATACAATAGAACAGTAAATAACCTTAGTTCGATTTAAATTTTAAAATACAGATCGAAATAAGGAGCAGATTTACAAGGAATAATTTTAGAGGAATAGTATTGTTAATGAAGGAAGTATGTATTAATAGTAAATAACAGGTAATTAAGCAATTTACTACAAAATATATTACGCAAAAAAAGGTTTACAATACAAAATAAAAGAGGCTATTTCATTTGAAGACAGCCTCTTTTAATATGCAAACTCAACAAGTTTTGTTGGGCTACTCAGCCTCTTTAGTGATGTATTTTCTTGTTCTATAATACCTCTAAATGCTCTTCATTTGTGATTTTTTCGCAATACTGACACTTTAATGCCAACGGTTCCGACTTCACCAATGTAAACTTAGTTATCATTGTTTCGTTATTGGTTACGCATTTGGGATTGAAACATTTTACAATGCCTATAATGCTTTCCGGAATTTCAACAGTCTTTTTTTCAACTACCTGGTAATCTTTAATGATATTTAGTTTAGCTGAAGGTGCTACTAATGCAATTTTATTAACCTCGTCGTCAGCAAAGTACTTTTTAGCAACTTTTATAATTGCTTTATAACCATGCAATTTACTTTTCAGGTTTGTTCCAAAAGTAATCTGATTTTCTATTTTATCTAATCCTAAAATAGAGATTACTTTAAAAAGGTGGGTAGCCGGAATGTGATCTATTACGGTACCATTTTTTATTGCTCTTACGCTTAGTTCTTTTTTAACCATGATAATTTTTTTTTTAGCTGATATTATTTCAATCCTAAAATAGAGGCCATAATGGCCATACGTGCATAAACCCCATTCTCTGCCTGCTCAAAATAGTATGCTTTAGGGTTTTCATCAACATCGGTATGAATTTCATTCACGCGAGGTAGTGGATGAAGAATGCGTAAGTTATCTTTGGTGTTGTCTAACATAGAATTACGAAGCACATATACATTTTTTACCTTTTCATATTCAATAGGGTCTGAAAAACGTTCGCGCTGAACACGTGTCATATATAAAATATCAGATTCTTCAATTATATCAGTAAATTCGAGATGCTCATAGTACTTAATACCTTTTTTATCAAGGAACAATTTATACTCTTCAGGCATTTTTAACGAATCTGGTGAAATAAAATTAAAAGTTGGATTAAACATAGACATAGCCATTAGTAATGAATGTACTGTACGCCCGTATTTTAGATCTCCAACTATGAAAATATTCAGATTCTCAAGAGTTCCTTGTGTTTTATAGATAGAGTATAAATCAAGTAATGTTTGTGTCGGGTGTTGATTAGCTCCATCCCCGGCATTGATAACCGGTACATCAGATTGCTCAGAAGCGTAACGTGCCGACCCTTCCAGCGGATGACGCATTACAATTAAATCACTGTAGTTACTTACCATTTTAATAGTATCTTTTAACGACTCTCCTTTTGTTGTGGATGAAGATGATGAATCGGTAAATCCAATGATACCCCCTCCTAAACGGTTAATAGCTGTTTCAAAGCTAAGACGAGTACGTGTTGATGGTTCAAAAAACAGGCTTGACACAACCTTACCATCCAATAACCTTTGGTTAGGGTTAGCTTCAAACTCGGCTGCTAACTCTACAATGCGTAAAATCTCATCTTTAGAGAAATCACTGATGGATACTAAACTTTTATTTTTCATTTGCATAACTGTTTACCTGCGGAGAAGTTATTCCCCCACAATATTTGGTTCGGATTACAATTAATTTTTCACTTGATTTTATTTGTGTAGGAATATTGAGCTCAAAAAAAAGACCTGAAATAAAAATCAGGTCTTTAAAATATTTAAAAATAATAAGTTGCTCAATGTTAATTTGACTGAATAAGAAAGAAGAAAAATGGCGCTTTAAACCATCTTTATCCGGATGCCATAGGCGTTCTAAATATAGTTCAATCTGTTGTCTCATTCCGGAGTTCAAAGATACGTAAATTTAGTTTTAATTTACAAAGGCTAAGGAGTACATATTTAAATTTGTTTTGCCTGACATGTACGTTATTAACAGATAAGCACTAGTATAGCTAAATTAATTATATCAGAAAGATTAATAATTATATGATTTATTTTTCAACTTATCTTTAAAAAGCACCTTAAATTTTTTCATTTTAGGAACAATAACAGCACTGCAATAAGGCTGTTTAGAGTTGTTTGCAAAATAATCCTGATGGTAATCTTCAGCTTTATAAAATTGCTTAAAGGCGCTTACCTCGGTTACTATTGGATCATAAAATATTTTTTGCCCATTCAGTTCATTAATTACAAATTCTGTTATGTATTTTTGTTCTTCGTCATGATAAAATACAACTGATCTGTACTGAGTTCCAACATCTGCTCCCTGCCGATTTAATGTTGTTGGATTGTGAGTTGCTAAAAATACTTCTAATAATTCTTCAAATTTTATTTTTTTCGTGTCGTAAGTAATCTGTATAACTTCGGCATGTCCTGTTAAGCCACTACATACTTCCTGGTATGTAGGGTTCACTTTTTCTCCTCCACTGTATCCTGCTTCTACTTTTGATACACCCCGAAGAGCAGTGAAGAATGCTTCGGTGCACCAAAAACATCCACCTCCAAAGGTGGCTACTTTATCTTGTCCTGTCATATTATTTCCATTTATTAGCAGGACTAATACAGTAATTATAGTTGTACGCATAGATCCCTGTTTATTTATTAAACAGAGCTTTGTTTATATTTGTTTACCATACCCACTGTAATTGATTTAACAAGCCCAAATTCAATAATTATCCATTTTTTTGTGCGGCAATTATTAGAATACCTATATATCGTACGAGTCGCCCATGTAGTTAGTTTTTGTTTCTGGTTGTTTGATTTGCTTACGCTTAGCTATATCATTTAGATATAGCTAAGCGTAAGCAAATTGTGGCCAAAAAGGAAACAAGAAAATGCTAGACAAAGCAATAGTTAAAGCTTTGAGTAAGTTTTTACCACATGCTTATTGATCTGATTCTTTTCATAGAATTAATTTTAATAATACGTGAGTACAGATTAAGAAAGCACTGTCATTCCAGCAGTACTTCCTTTTTCGTTAAAAATCAGAACTTTAATTGGTCATAACCAAAAAAAATTAGTCCTCTATAGCATAGTCATTTCCAAATTTTTCAACTACATAGTCAATATCTTTATCACCACGTCCGGATAAATTAATTAGTATAGTTTGTTCTTTTGGCAATGATCCAGCTAATTTTAATGCATAAGCAACAGCATGAGAACTTTCTAAGGCAGGAATAATGCCTTCAGAACGCGCTAATAGCATAAAGGCATCAACAGCTTCTTTATCATTAATTGTTTCATATTTAACACGTTCAATATCTTTTAAATACGAATGTTGTGGCCCAACACCAGGGTAATCTAATCCGGATGCAACTGTATTAACTGGGGCAGGTTCTCCCTTTTCATTTTGCAACAGATAGCATTTAAAACCATGTATCATACCAGGCTTACCCAATGTTAATGTTGCTGCATGTTCACCTGTTTTAAAACTAATTCCTGCTGGTTCAACGCCATATATTGATACATTGTCGTTTTCGAGAAATGCAGTAAAGAGACCAATTGCATTAGAACCACCTCCAACGCATGCAACCAGATTATCTGGTAATTTGCCTGTCATCTCCTGAAACTGTTCTTTAGCTTCGTGGCCAATTATTGATTGAAAGTCGCGAACCATCATAGGAAATGGATGAGGGCCAACTACAGACCCAATAGCATAGAATTGGTTAACCGGATCTTTAAGATAAGCTTCAAAAGCTGAATCAACAGCCTCTTTTAATGTCTTTAGGCCATGCGTTGCAGGTATAACATTAGCACCTAATATTTTCATTCGAACGACATTGGGGTGCTCTTTGTAAATATCTACTTCTCCCATATAAATATCGCACTCAAGACCAACCAATGCTGAGGCTGTAGCTAAAGCAACACCATGCTGCCCTGCTCCTGTTTCTGCGATAATCTTTTTCTTACCCATTTTTTTTGCTAATAATGCTTCACCAAGACAATGGTTTATCTTATGTGCCCCTGTGTGGTTTAGATCTTCACGTTTAAGGTAGATTTGCGCACCACCTATTTTATCAGAAAGATTTTTGGCATGAAATACCGGTGACGGACGACCTGTGTAGTGTTTTTGTAAATAATAAAGTTCTTCTTTAAATACAGGATCATCTTTAATCTTAAGGTAAGCCTCGGTAATCTCCTTCATAACAGGCTCAAGCATTGGTGGCACAAAGCAGCCTCCAAATTCGCCAAAAAACCCATCTTTATTTGGCATTACATCGCTGGTTAATAGTGATTTACTCATTCGATTAAGTTTTTAAAGTCGTTCTTATTTTCGAACGTTTTTATTATTAATTTATTATAAAAAGAAAAGCCGCAGATGGATATCTGCAGCTTTATTATGTTTTATAGCATACAACCTATTGTTCCACTTTTATTGAATTTGAGCAATGCCACCAATACATATGAAACAGATGATTTATCATTTTTATTTTGACAATTTTAGCAATTTATAAGCTATATACCAAACTTGTTCCAATTAAAACAAAGATTTATAATTAGCAAAATGTCTTAAGAGTTCTTATATCTATACAGCAGGTATAACATACAACTGGCCGTGTAAAAAGCGTACCACCTTAATTTTAGTACCTTTCTCAATATATCCTACCTCGGCTACCGCATCGTATTGTTCATCTTCAATCGTTATTTTACCCGATGGGCGAAGCGTGGTAAATGCAAAACCTTCTTCACCAACCAGCTCCTGCAAGGTTGCCTCTACTCCAATATAACCCATTTCAATATTTTCCTCTGTTAATAAAGCAATTTTTGTTCCAAAGCTATTGGATGACAATAGTTTTTTGCTGAGGTAAATAATCGCTAATAAAGAACCGAATATACCGGATAGTACAATACCTAATGCTTCTAATAATTTGCTAAACCCAACTCCATCAAAATTAAATAAGTCATTGTCTAGTAAGCTAAGTGTTAAACCTCCCACAACCAATACGATTCCGGATACCCCAGCAACACCAAAGCCTGGTATCACAAATACTTCTAGCCCTATTAATGCTAGCCCTATAATGAAGATAATAATTTCCCAATTATCGGCTAATCCATCAATATAGAGTGGTGAGAAATATAAAACTGCAGCAATGGCAGCAGCCAGTAATGGAAATCCAACTCCGGGCGTTTGCAATTCAAAGTATATCCCTCCCATTATCACTAATATTAGCACACCTTGTAGTATCGGACTGGTTAATAAGCCTTTTAATCCATCGTAAAATGAAGGTTTGAAAGTATGAATTTCGTAATCGTATATTTTCAAGTGTTTTAATACATCATCAATGTTATTGGCTTGTCCTTCGCAAAACCCTTTTTCAATGGCTTCCAAAGTTGTGAATGTTAATATCTTACCTGTGTCAATAACATTTTCGATATAAATACTTTCATCAACCATAGCTTCTGCAATATGTGGATCTCGACGCCATACATAGGTGGTGTCTTTACCTGTTACAATAGTGTCTTTACCATGAGATTCGGCTGTGGCACGAATGGTAGATCGCATGTATGACTGGTATTTATCAGGCATTTTCTCACCACTTTGGTTAACCACTGTTGCAGCTCCTATATTGGCACCAGGGCGCATATAGATACTATCACATGCAATAGAAATAAGTGCTCCGGCAGAGGCAGCATTATTATCAATAAATACATGAACTGGTATTGGACTATTCAGAATCTTTGTGCGTATAGAATCAGCAAATACAACTTGTCCCCCATAAGTATTCATGTGCAAAAGGATTACATCTGCATTCATTTTTTCTGCTTCAGCAAAAGCTTCCTGAGTATGAATCCATGATGTACTTCCAATTTCACGAAATATTTTATAGGTGTAAACTTGTTTTGTTTTTATGCTATCAGACTCTTGGGCTTTAAGTGAATTATATGATGTAAAAATTATTAATATACTTATAATCAGTTGTTGCGTCTTCATGATATAATTTAGTTTTATTAGATTTCTTAAAAATAGGAAAAAAGAATTAGTAATTAAGACTTATTCGATACCATGGCGAAAACAATTAGTATAATAATCGCTAATCATACCGGAGCCTGTATAAAGGCATTACAGACTTGAACCAACAAATGAGAAAGCATCTTTTTTATGCACCTTGTTCATGGCTTTAGCCTGCATTTGTTCATCATTATTCCACTTATTTACTACGGTTTTATGAATTGTAAATAGGCATTGCCATTTTTTTATGTTGCTATTATTTTTGACTATTATGAATGATTTCCTTGTTCTTCATTAATACTTCAACTTTGTAAGAAATTCTTGGGGCATTAAAAATTATTGATTTTACATTTAATTTAAGATGGTAGATCAGCTTAAACCTGACTGAAAGGCATCAAGGTTATAAATTCAAAGAGTTTATCATCACCATGTATGGGTATTCCCGATTCTTTATCATGGTACTCAGCTATGAAGTCAGAGTTTTTAACCCAATCACAAGGTTTTTCATGTTTTAAAAAAAAAATTACACATTGATCGTTAGTTGTTAAAAATACTCCTGAAATATAGTGTTTTGTAGTATTCCTCATCTAAGAATAATCACTGATTATTTAAATTAAAATCAAATAAGTAATTAATTACAAAATAGTTGTAACTTTTTATGTGCATATTGAGTTATAAGCATTATTAATTTGCTATCGAGTTTATTAGTAACCCAATTTTGGATATGTAATAGATTAAAATTTATGAAATTCAAATTAATTGCTACACTTATTTGTTGGTTGTTAGTTCAGGTTATTTACTGCCAGGTGGTTGATGATTCTGATCTTGCATTGTCTTTCGAAAACAGAAACGTAATCTATACGGAAGCGTTTATCATTAATCCTTCCAAATATGATTTTGGTTATCCTTCTATTAATTATGAGCGTTACTCTTGTTGTATACCTGGCTTATCAATGAAAGTTGGTTTTTCATCTGATTTTAATTCTCATTTAGCTGTTCCTTTTTCGATCAATTACTTAACGCATTTAAAAAGTAAGCACCATATTGAGGTTGGTATGGGAGCAATCTTAACTTATCAAGAGAATAAAGATGAATATTATAATGCTATTAATGCTTTTGCAATTTTTTTACCATTAATGTACAGATTCCAACAACAAAAAGGCATTTTTTACAGGGCAGGAATAAACTCCTGTTTTGGCAAATCATATTTATTGATTCCATCCTTAAGTATGGGAATTAAATTTTAAAAAAAGCGCCAACCTTCCGGGTGACGCTTTAAGTTTATTAAAATCATTTTTTGTAGTATTTTAATGCTTCGGGCATATATGCTTTAAGGTTGCTAATACGTGTTGCTTCTGCCGGGTGTGTACTTAAAAATTCTGGTGGTTTTTGTCCTCCACTTGCACCTCCTGCCATTCGCTCCCAAAAAGGTACAGCAGCTTCAGGATTATAGCCTGCCATGGCCATAAAGATTAAGCCCATTTCATCAGCTTCAATTTCGTGTGTACGTGAGTATGGAAGCATAAATCCTACCTGTGAACCTACTCCAAAAGCAGCCATATACATGGCTTTTGTTTCTTCCGGTTTCTCAGCCAAGGCAACTGATAGAGCCGTAGTACCTATCTGTACTCCCATTTGATGACTCATACGCTCATTACCATGTTTAGCCACAGCATGGGCAATTTCGTGCCCCATAACCACAGCCAGGCCTTCTTCTGTTTGAGTAAATGGAAGTATACCGGTGTAGAACACAACCTTGCCACCTGGCATACACCATGCATTAGGGGTTTGGTCATCTACTAAATTAAACTCCCATTCAAAGCCTTTGATATGGTCGGCATAACCATTGTCATTCATATATTTCTCCACAGCTGCTGCAATACGTTTTCCACAGCGCTTTACCATTTCGGTTTGTTCCTTGTTAGTTGAAAGCTTATTTTCTTTCAAGAACTGATCATACTGACTAAAGCTCATGGCCATTATTTCAGAACCCGATACCAGGTTAAGCTGCTTACGACCGGTAATGGGGACTGTAGCACAGCCTGCCAATACACTTGCAATAATTACAAGGCTTACCAGAGCACGCCAATGTTTTGTTACATACTTCATATTCAGATTAATTTAGATTTATTATTTAAGAACAAGCTTCATTTTACAAAATTAATGTGTTACATCGAAACTATTTCTATTTTTGCCCATACAATTGCACTGTTTTTATCAATTATAGAATGAATGCTCTAATAAAGAATCACTTAAAACTACACTTTGTTGTGTTATTATATGGCTTTACAGCTATTTTGGGTAAGTTAATTACTTTGCCTGCACTACAAATAGTTTGGTACCGTATGTTTATAGCATTTATGGTTCTTGGTGGTTTTATTTGGATTAGAAAAATACCAATTAATGTTGGTGTAAAGAATATCCTGAAAATTATGAGTGTTGGTTTAGTAGTTGCCTTTCACTGGATCACCTTTTTTCATGCTGTTAAAATATCAAATGTGTCTGTTACCCTTGGGTGTCTAGCATCAACAACTTTGTTCGCAAGCTTTCTTGAGCCTGTTGTTTTTCGAAAAAAAATTAAATGGCTGGAAGTTTTTATAGGTTTGTTAATTATTGGTGGGCTATACCTGATTTTTCAATTTGAATTGAACTATTGGCAAGGCATTGTAACTGCACTCATTTCGGCTTTTCTAGCAGGCTTATTTACTGTTTTAAATAAACTATTTATAGATGAGCATCATCCGGTAATCATTAGCTTTTATGAGATGGTTAGTGGTTTTATCAGCATTAGTATTTTCCTGTTTATTATAGATGTATTGCCTGATAATTTACTGACACCACCAATAATAGATGTTGTTTATATTCTTATTTTAGGCGTAGTTTGTACAGCTTATGCATTTGTAGTAGTCGTTGATGTAATGAAAGTGTTATCGGCTTACACGGTTGTTTTAGCCATTAATATGGAACCTGTTTATGGTATCCTTCTTGCATGGTTTATATTTGGCTGGAGCGAATTTATGTCTGGTGGCTTTTATATTGGTACAATTATTATTTTGCTTGCGGTTTTTATTTACCCAATTATGGTTAAGATATTGCAAAAGAGAATAACCTTAAAAAATTAACTGTTTCCGAATTATAATCTGAGATTAAGAAGGTAGTTACGAACTTTTAAACTGGTTTTCAGGAGATTTTTTTTAGCTTGTAAATAAAGCTCATCCTCTGACAATGCTTTATCTGTAGTTGCAAATACAGCATTAAAGCCTGCAGGTTGTGATTTTACCATTCCACCAATACCAATCACTTTTTTACCAGCTTGTTTTCCCATTAGAGCAATCTGACCGGGGCCCTTGCCCATTTCTGTTTGATCATCAATACGCCCTTCGCCAGTAATAACAACATCAGCCCATTTAATAGCAGTTTTATAGTCCAGTAGTTCATTAAAGAAATTAAATCCATCAATTAGGCGGGTTTGCTTGTTAAAAACGATAAAAGGTAAGGCTGCACCTCCAGCCGCACCAAGTCCTTTTAGCGATTTTAGATCAACAGTTGTGTAGTTTTGTAAGTAAATTAACCATCTTTCCATTGCTCTTTCAATCTCGATTATGCACCTGTTATTAGCTCCTTTTTGTGGGCCAAAAACTTGAGCAGCACCATGTTCACCTATAATGGTATTACTAACATCTGTAACTATATTAAACGCAACATTCTGTATTAAGAGTTCAAATTCAGGTAATTTTATATAATCATCAGACAATAAGGGGTTTGTTTGTTTAAATTGCGCTCCACATATGCCTTGAATTAAACCAAGACCTCCATCAATAGTTGCGCTACCCCCAAGGAAGAGTACAATCAATTTACATTGCTTAGCTATAGCATCTGCAATTAATTGTCCTGTTCCATAAGTATTAGTAATTCGGGGGTTTCGTTCTGTTTCTTTGAGTAAGTTCAATCCACCCGCATTAGCTATATCTATATAAGCAGTGTCATCGATTTGTAAATAAAAGGCATTAACAAGAGTCCCCAATGGATTTAATGTCATTAAATTAACCTGAGAGCAAGAAACTTGTGTTTTAATTATTTCAATAGAGCCTTCTCCTCCATCTGCTAATGGAATTAAACGACAATTGATCTGCATGTCTTTATCATAAACAGAAGCAATTATTTTTGCTGCTTCAATAGCACTAATGCTACCTTTAAACGAATCAGGACAAATAAGAATATTCATGATTTACCAAACAGCTTTGATATGTGTTTCAGGAAAAAAAGGATTTTCGATAAATGCTGAGTAATCGCGGTAATAATCACTCTTTAACCCTATATAATGTTTATCTGTATTTAATAATTGTCCAGATTTGAACCACTTGATAGTATTTGTCTTATCTAGTACATCGTTTACATATATTGCACCTATTCCTGTATCAAATGCTAACTTATATGTCACATTTTGTTCTCCGGTAATTAGTTTACCTACCTTCTTAGGCAAACTGTATAAAAGAGGTGTTAATTGTTCAAACTTTAATTTGTTCATTGATAAATCAAGAGTATCTAATAAGACACACTCTGTTAGGTCTAATATTATCTGTTCCAGATGATTATTGCTAAGTTTTAAATGTTTTAGTTTAGGAAGATGGGTATTTAATAAAATTGAATCGAGCCTATTATAACTTACATTAATTTGCTTAAGCAATGACGTATCACCAAAAGTTGGATTAAAGAATTTTAAATGATTATGACTAATATTAAGGCTATTTAATAGATTTAATTGTGATAAATCCACATTAAATTCTCTCAATAAGTTTTGCGATAAGTTAATTACTTCAATTTGGTCAGTTAATAAATTATCTGCCATAAAACCTGCTACCTTATTATTTGACAGATTGATGCTTTTGAGTTTGGAAAAAGCTCTAAATCCTGTAGGAATATAACCTCGTAAATGATTCTCAGGTAAAGATATTTCAATAACATTACCATCTTGGTCAAAAGTAATGCCATATAAGCTGCTAAACGATCGTGGTATTTTTTTACCTCTTTTTATTTGATTCCAACCATCATTACTATACCATCTATCTCCCTGTGTTTCAGCAAACAATTGGTGTAGGGCAGCAACCTGCTCTTTGGGTACTACCGTATTAAGGTATGCTTTATAACTGTATATTAATCCGGGCAGATCCGGATGACTAATATTACACTCAATCAAACCTTTGTATTTGCTGTTTATAACGAATTGATTAGAACCTCTTTTGACAAGTTTTCCATTAAAGAACCAATCAATTTCTAATTGATCAATACGTGCAATTAAAGAATAGACGCTTTGGTTTGAATTAACTTTTTGCCATTTAAGTAAACCTGGAGAATATTGATTTTTATAAGTAAATGCTTTAGTGTTTTGCCCATATAGTCGACGTGTGTTAATCAAAAAATCTGGAGACAGATGATTATCGTGCAAAGTGAGTGTATCAATCTCAATACCAGATGCTAGACTTAACTTTAAATCATTAAGCAGATTATTGTGCAGCAAAATTTTGTTTAAATATGGGCTCCACTCAGTATTCAGTGTCAGAGTACGAATTTTGTTATTACTAATATTAACCTCTTTTAAAAGCGAACAACCTTTAAAATCAAAATACGCTTGTTCTATATTGTTATTAGCAGCATTGAGCGATTCAAAAAACCAGCATTCATTGAGGTCAATTTTTAATAAAGCGATGTTATTATTCGAAAAGTTTAAACATTTAAGGTTGAAGCTATTGGATAAATTTGCAACAAAGAAGAACAATTCATTATTGGATAGGTCAATTTCATTAAGATAAAACAAGTCATCAAACTCAATATCAAATTGGACAAGTTTATTGTGTTGCAATAACAAACTTTCAATATTAAAACACAGGCTAAGATTATTATCTAGATAACTAATCTGGTTATGGCTTAGATTTAGATATCTTAATTCAAGCATTTCCTGAAAAGAGAATGAAATTCTTTGTAATTGGTTATTTGATAAATTCAAATGCTTTAATTTTTTCATCTTACCTATTGAAGTACTGATGTACTCCAGTTTGTTATTGCTTAAATCAAGGGTATGCAGGAATTTACAACTGTCCAGATTATGTGTAAATTGCTTAAAGTCATTATTATCCAAGATAAGATGCCGCAGTCTGGGACAATAATTCAGCTTGCTTTCAATTCTATTTATATAGTTTTCACCTAAATTAAGGTAAACCAATTGTTCATTATTCCTAAGATTGTAGTTAAATCTTGATATGAAATTTCCCCTCAAATTTAGCTCTCTCAATTGAGGGAAAAGATAAAAGTTAATGTTAGGGTGGCTTAGTTTATTATAGCTTAAATCCAGCACTTTAGTCCGAAATCCATTCACTTTTAAATCAGAAAATTTACTTAGTAAATTATGAGACAGATGTAATTCCTCAAGTTTATGATTAGCCCTTAAATCTAATTTAAATGTGTCAAGTTGATTATGTGATAAATTAAGTACTTTAAGTTCTCTGCAATTAAAAAGTTTAATATTGACACTACTTAATTGATTATGGTTAAGCGACAATACTTCCAAACGGTGTTGATTTAAAAAGTCAATATCAAAAACCTCAAGTTGATTATTTGATAAATCAAGCTCTTTAATGCCAGGACAATGAAAAAGTTTAGCATCAAATGTCCTAATTTGATTACCATTTAGCTTAAGGGTCTCAAGTTTCCAGTTACGCTTAAAATCAAGTTTTAAATCTGAAATATTATTATTACTTAAATTTAAATACTTTAAGTTGGGGCACATGGCCAATTCGAAATTAAAACTGGTTAATTGATTATTTGATATATCAACATCAATAAGTGACGGACATTTGTCTAATTGGGCACTAAACTCATATAATTTATTGTTACCCAATACCAGAATTTCTAAATGTTTATGGTTTGTCAACTGTTGGTTGAAAACAGACAGACGATTTTGTCCTAAGAAGAGCTTATTCAGCTTGTTATTAAACCTTAAGCTAGGAGCGAAAAATTCAAGGTTGTTGTTGCTTAAATTTAGTATTTCAAGATTGCGACAAGCATTAATATTAGTATCAAATTTATATAGATTATTACCCCATAAATCCAATTCTACTAAAAACTTACATCTACTTAAGTCAAGTTTTAGATCAGTTATACGATTTGAATTTAATAATAACCTTATAAGCTTAGGGTTATAGCTAAACTGCCCGTTAAATTTAGTTAATTCATTAAATGATAAATCAAGAACATGTAATTCTGAGCAACCTTTTAGAGAAGAGGTAAAACTCTCAAGTTTGTTTGTTGCTAGGTATAACCCTGTTAGTTGTTTACAAACTGAAAGATCATAATTAAAGCTGGTTAAGTTATTGTTACTTAAAGCTAATCGTTGTAAGGATTGGCAATTAGAGAGTTTTGGATTAAAGTTTACTAAGTTATTATTCGATAAGTTTAACTCTCGCAAAAGACGTAAATTACTGAAATCAGCATTAAATGTATCAAGTTGATTATGATCTATAAATAATGTATGTAATTGATTATCTTTACCTATAAGAGGTTCAAAGCGTTGTATGTAATTGTAACTTAACAAGAGCACTTCCAGTTGTTTTAATTTTCGCAAGTCAATATTAATAGCTGCCAATTCATTTTTGATTGCATTAATACGACGTATTTTATTATTTGAGGCAAAGTTCAGATCAATAGAACTTAAACGATTACCTGATATCTCCAGCTCTTCAAGTTGACTTAATACTTCAATATTTACATCAATATTTGAAAGAAGATTTTCACTTAAGTTTAATACTTTTATTCTGTTATTGTTGTTAAAGTTTATATTACATACTTGAAGGCCATTGTTAGAAAAGTCTACTTGCTCTAGATGTGGCAAAAAAGATAAATCTGCCATCAGTGTATCAGCATTTATAATACCTTTTGCCTGTATTTTGATAATTTGTCCTTGAAGGTTGAGAAACACGTGTTTAGCATCAGGTACCCCATCCTCGTCCTGATCCAGCTCTGGAATTAAACTCAATAGCTTACGGAACTGGTTATTACTTGATTGGGCATATGTATAATGTCCATTAAGTATAAGATAAAGAAAAATAATTTTTATGAATTGTTTAGCCATTAATTGCTATATAATATGCTCGGTTTTTAGTGTTAATATTTGTTAACAAACATAGCTGAATTATTTTATTTCTCAAAGCTGAAAGGTTGCCATATAAGCATAAAAGGCCAGTTTTTTCCAGTTAAATAGACGGTTTTATTCACTTTATCAAAAGCAATTCCATTTAATGCACCTGCATTAGGGTAAATTTGGCGGTCAATGCAATTTGCAACATCAATTTCAAGCTCTATTTTGCCATTTTCAGTATTTATTACCACAATAGTATCTTTCCCCAAGACATTGGCCCAAATTTGTTTATTTATGTACTCCAGTTCGTTTAAATAATATACAGGGCCTCGGTCATTAAAAACTTGAAATGATGAGTCTACCTGGTATGTGTCTCTATTAAGATAAAATAAGTAATCTGAACCATCTGATGCTAACAGTTGGTCATTAATAGTCATTAACCCCCATCCTTCCTTGGGATAAATATTTTGTCCTGTTTTCTGAAGCTTCTCATCAAACCGGAATGTTAAATTATCTTTCCATGTAATCATTTGTATGTTATTGTTATATAATGCTATACCTTCTCCAAATACACTATCTTCCAGGTGGTAAATATTAAGTACTTCACCACTTTGTGGATCAATACTTCGTATTGATGATTCTCCTTTTAATCCAGTTGATTCATAAAGTAAATCATTCCAATATATTAGGCCTTGTGTGTAAGCTTTATCATCATGTTTAATTATTAGATAATCCTGAACACTATATTGTTTAGGAGTAATATCAGACACCATATATAGATATTCTGTTATTGTTCGTTTTTTACCATTTGATAAATAAAAAACTAGCGAAAGTTGATTAATACCTGCTTTTAAATCAGAAGCAGGCATGCTAAAACTATGGCTTTTTACATGGTATATTTTATTATTTTTAAGATTTACAACAGAATCTATTGTATCTTGAGCCTTGCTAAGACAAAATGCAGCGCTGTCATTATACTTTATTGTCCTCCATTGCGAATTATTCCCAATAGGTGGATACTTTATGTACACACCACAATTCGTGCATATAAAGACGATAACAATGGTTATTAATGACAAGCGTATCATTTTATTTTCTGGCTTCAACTATTTGTTCTAGAGCCTTTTTTATAACAGTTAATGGACTAGCGATGTTTAGTCGCAAGTATCCCTCACCTTCTGCACCAAAAGAAATCCCGTCGTTAAGCCCGACTTTTGCCTTCTTAATCATAAAATTCTTCAATTGCTTTTGAGATAAGTTCCAATTTTTAAAGTTTAGCCAAATTAGATATGTGGCCTCTGGTCTATAAAAGCTAACATCATTAAGATGTTCTTTAATAAAAGCTTCAATATAAAGAATGTTGTTTTCAAGGTATGGTATTAACTCTTTTAGCCAGTCACGCCCCTTATTGTAAGCAGAAGTTAAGGCAATACCACTAAACAGGTGTCCCATATGAAGTTGTAATCTGTTTTGTATTTCAAGGTACTGTTTAAGTAATGTTTTATTAGCAGTAACAATATATGAAGTACTAAAACCAGCAATGTTAAAAGTTTTAGATGGAGCCATGAATGAAATACAATTCATCGCTGCTTTCTTATTTATTGAAGCAAAAGGAGTATGTTTATTTCCAAATAAAGCTAAGTCTGAGTGAATTTCATCTGCTAATACTAAAACATTGTGTTTTCTACAAATGGCATCAATTTGCAATAACTCTTCTTTACTCCATACTCTACCGACAGGATTATGTGGAGAGCATAACAAATATATTTTCGTCTCAGGAAGTGCTGCTTGTTCTTCCAAAAGCTTAAAGTCAATTTCAAAACGTCCATTTCTATCCATTAAAGTGTTCTTAATCAACTTTCTATTATTACCTTCAATAAGGGAATAAAATGGTGGATAAACTGGCGTATTTATTATCACACCGTCTGCTTCATTAGAAAATGCTAAAATTGAAAAAACTAAAGCAGGTACCACGCCTGGCGAATATTCAACCCAGTCAGCTTGTATTGGCCAGTTGTGTTTGTACTGACACCAATCTACTATTGCAGAAGAAAACTCTTCTTTACGAACGGTATAGCCATATATTTCGTGTAATGCGCGATCCTGAATGGCCTGTTGAACTTCCGGAGGCGCAGCAAAATCCATGTCAGCTACCCATAGTGGGATGACTTCGTTTGTGCCAAAATATTGTTCTCTTAAATCCAGTTTGTAGGCATTTGTGCCAGTACGCTCTATAAACTTATCAAAATCGTACATTGTTATCTTTAATTATGGTTTTGATCGAAAAAAAGGGCCGAAGCCCTCTTTATTTTGTTTTTTTTTAATGTTTTTTCTGAAGCTTATTGAATTGAGATATCTACAGTTTTTTTATCTGAAACATTACCTGCTGCATCTTCAATAATAAAAACAATAGTATAACTTCCTGACTTACAAAGTTCATCAATAGGTGTTGTAAAGATATTATCTAAGTTCTTATTATCTGTTGAACCACTTAACGGAATGACTATATCTTTAGGTGCATAAGGATCGCTGATACCTTTTAAAGCATTAAATGATAAAGACACAGTACATTTACTAAGTTCCCTATCATCTTTAAAAACTGCCTTCAATGGGATAACACCACCCTTTCCAAATTCCTGATTTACAACAGGTATTATAATCGTTATTTCTGGTGCCTTTGTATCTGGTTCTTCATCGTCACCACCACATGCATATGTAAAGACAATAAGGAAGACAAAGACCAATATTTTTGTAATTTCTTTCATAATAGGTTTAATTTTTAACAAATATAACTGTTTAGGGCAACTTGTAGTTATTTTACGCATAAATATTGTTGATAAACATCAGTAATTCCCTCTTCCAATGAAATATTTGCCTTCCATCCCAATGAATATAATTTTCTAATATCCATTAGTTTACGCATTGTACCATCAGGTTTGGATGCATCCCAAAGCAAGGTTCCCTTAAAACCAACAATCCGTTGGATAAGCAGGGCAAGGTCATGAATGCTTATATCTTTACCATAACCAATATTTAAATGGGTATTACGGCACTCCTTTCCTTCTCCTTTTACATTGTCAAAGTCAATGTTCTCCATCACAAAAAGACAAGCTTCGGCCATATCATTTGAGTGTAAAAATTCACGCATCGGTTTACCGGACCCCCACAAGGTGATATTTACCATGTCATTCTCTTTGGTTATTCCATACCTGGCCAGTAGGTCAATAATCACATTCTTGGTACAATTTCCATCTACATTTTCAACAGGGCACTTACTCAAATCATCTTTAATCGCATTCCAGTTATTCTCTCTTAAAGCCTTACCTAAATGCATTTTTCGAATTAAAGCCGGAAGAACATGACTTTTTTCTAAGTCGTAATTATCGTTAAGACCATACAAATTAGTTGGCATAACAGCGATAAAATTAGTACCGTATTGCAAATTGTATGATTCGCACATCTTTATTCCTGCAATTTTAGCAATAGCATATGGCTCATTGGTATATTCTAAGGCATCTGTCAAAAGACAGTCCTCTTGCAACGGTTGTTGAGCATTCTTGGGATAAATACATGAACTACCCAGAAATAAAAGCTTTGAAACCTTATTCAGATAGGCTGCATGAATAATGTTATTTTGGATTTGCAGATTTTCATAAATAAACTGTCCCCTATAAATATTATTTGCCATTATACCACCAACTTTAGCGGCAGCTAAAAATACAAATTGTGGCTTTTTAGTTTCAAAAAAGGCATTTACAGCAACAAAATCCAGTAAATCAAGTTCTGCTCTAGTTTTTATAATGATGTTATTATACCCTTTTTTTTCGAGCTGTCTAACAATAGCAGAGCCAACCAAACCACGGTGTCCTGCTACAAATATTCTGGAATTCTTATCCATCATTCAAAATAGTTAAGTGTTTCATAACCACCATCCTGAAGGTACTTATCCTTATGCATTAGTTTAAGGTCTGATTTCATCATATCATTAACCAATCCCTCTAAATTATATTCTGGTTTCCACCCTAGTTTTTCATTTGCTTTTTTTGGATCACCAATAAGTAATTCAACTTCGGTAGGACGAAAATATCTTGGATCAACTTCAACAAGTACTGTTCCTTTTTTAATGGTATATTCAGGTTTGTGGCTTGCTTTAACAACGCCTTTTTCATTTACACCTTCACCAGTAAATTCTATTTCAATACCAATATAAGCAAATGCCATACGAACAAAATCACGTACCTCAGTTGTAACTCCTGTGGCAACAACAAAATCTTCAGCTACTTCTTGTTGAAGCATTAAATACATTGCTTTTACATAATCCTTTGCATGCCCCCAATCACGTTTAGCAGATAAATTACCAAGAAATAATTTTTCCTGTAACCCAAGTGCTATACGCGCAACTGCACGGGTAATTTTACGTGTTACAAAGGTTTCTCCACGAATTGGTGATTCATGATTAAATAATATGCCATTACATGCGTACATATTATAGGCTTCTCTGTAATTAACAGTAATCCAGTATGCATACATTTTAGCTACAGCATATGGTGAACGCGGATAAAAAGGCGTTTTTTCAGACTGTGGTACTTCCTGAACAAGGCCATATAACTCACTTGTAGAGGCCTGATAAAACTTTGTCTTATCTACCATTTTTAACAGGCGGATAGCTTCCAGAATACGTAATGTACCAATTCCATCAGCATTAGCTGTATATTCAGGTGTGTCAAAACTTACGCCCACGTGTGACATCGCAGCTAAATTATATATTTCATCTGGCTGAATTTCCTGGATAATACGAATTAAGTTAGTTGAATCAGTTAAATCACCATAATGCAAAGTGAAATTACGGTTTTCAACATGTGGATCCTGATATAAATGATCAATTCTATCTGTATTAAAAAGAGAAGAACGACGCTTTATTCCGTGCACTTCATAGCCTTTTTTCAATAAGAACTCAGATAAATATGCTCCATCCTGTCCTGTTACTCCAGTGATTAATGCAATTTTTGACATATCTTTATTTCAAATTATTCCAGTACCAATCTATAGCTTCTTTTAAGCCATCTTTAATATTATATTGTGGGTTATAATCCAATAGTGTTTTCGCTTTCTCAATGGACGCAAGGCTATGTGGAATATCACCTTCGCGTTGTGCACCATACTTTATTTCTACTTGAGCAATTTCACTGTCAAATTCAGATAAGAACTCTTTTAAGTACGCAATTAGTTCATTAAGGGTAGTGCGTTCACCATAGGCTACATTATATACTGTATTAATAGCTTCTTTTACATTAACAGTTGCAGCTAACTGATTTGCTTGTACTACATTTTTAATGTAAGTGAAATCTCTCGAAAATGTACCATCACCATTTATTACGGGAGATTCTTTGTTAATTAATGACTTTATGAACTTGGGAATAACTGCCGCGTATGCTCCATCAGGATCCTGCCGTCGACCAAATACATTAAAGTACCGCAAACCGATAATTTGCATATTATATAAGTGTGCAAAAACATCTGCATATAATTCATTAACATATTTTGTAACAGCATATGGCGAAAGTGGTTTTCCAATAACATCCTCTTCCTTTGGCATTTTTTTACTATCACCATAAGTTGATGAACTGGCAGCATAAACAAAGCGTTTTATATTGGCATCCCGTGCAGCAATCAACATATTCATAAATCCTGACACATTAACTTCATTAGAAGTTATCGGATCGTTAATTGATCGGGGAACAGAACCTAATGCGGCCTGGTGAAGTACCACTTCTGCACCATTTACCGCTTTCTGACAATCTTTAAGCTGACGAATATCTCCTTCAATCAATTGAAAATTATCATTCAAAAGAAAAGGTTCTATATTTTTCCTTTTACCAGTGGCAAAGTTATCAAGACAAATAACCTTATTATTTTGCAATAACAAGGTCTCAATAAGATTTGACCCAATAAAACCTGCTCCTCCTGTTACAACAACTGTTGTGTTTTCAAGTTTTCTCACGTATTTATAATATTTCTAAGTGTAAAAATAAGTAAACCTAATTAACTATCAATGCTCATTTAAACTTAAAACAATTCATTCGATCAAAAAATATAAGGTCAAAAAAAAAGCGACCTGATGGCCGCTTTTATAATATTATAAAATAACTTACTTAGCGTAACTTATTGCTCTTGTTTCACGAATTACGGTAATCTTAACCTGACCTGGATAGGTCATTTCTGTTTGGATTTTACGTGCAATTTCGTATGATAACTCTTCAGCTTCTTTATCAGATGTTTTTTCTGCGCCAACAATAACCCGAAGTTCACGTCCTGCCTGAATGGCATATGTTTTTAATACGCCGGGATATGAAAGTGCTAAAGCTTCTAAATCTTTAAGGCGTTTTATGTAGGCTTCAACTATTTCTCGACGTGCACCAGGACGAGCTCCTGAAATAGCATCACAAACCTGTACAATTGGAGCAATCATCGTCGTCATTTCTACTTCATCGTGGTGTGCACCAATTGCATTACATATATCAGCTTTTTCTTTATACTTTTCAGCCAGTTTCATACCCAGAATAGCATGTGGTAATTCCGGATCTTCATCAGAAACTTTACCAATATCATGTAATAAACCTGCTCTTTTAGCGCGTTTAGGGTTTAAGCCTAATTCAGATGCCATCAATGCACAAAGGTTGGCTGTTTCTCGTGAGTGTTGCAATAAGTTCTGACCGTATGATGAACGGTACTTCATCTTACCAACTAATTTGATCAACTCAGAGTGTAAACCATGAATACCTAAATCAATAGCTGTACGCTTACCTGTTTCCAGAATTTCTTCTTCAACTTGCTTCCGAACTTTATTTACTACTTCCTCTATTCGTGCAGGGTGAATCCTACCATCTGTTACCAATTGGTGTAATGCCAAACGTGCAACCTCACGGCGCATTGGATCAAAAGCAGAAAGCACAATTGCTTCAGGTGTATCATCAACAATAATCTCAACCCCTGTTGCAGCTTCTAAAGCTCTAATATTACGGCCTTCACGACCAATGATCCTTCCTTTCATTTCATCAGAATCAATATGAAAAATTGTTACTGAATTTTCAATAGCTGTTTCAGTTGCAACACGTTGAACCGTCTGAAGAACAATTCGCTTAGCTTCCTTGTTGGCATTAATCTTAGCATCGTCCATTATATCGTTTATAAAAGACATTGCTTCGGTCTTTGCCTCAGCTTTCATGCTTTCGATTAGCATTTCTTTTGCTTCATCGCCAGACATACCGGAAATAGCTTCCAATTGCTCAACCTGCTGTTTGTGTGCCCTATTAATTTCTTCAGTCTTCCGTTCAACCAAAGCCAATTGTGAGGTCAGATTTTCACGAATTGCTTCAACTTCTTTGTTCTTTCTATTGTGTTCTTCAATTCTTTGAGCTATTCCTGATTCTTTTTGCTTAAGCTTATTCTCCGCATTGATCATTTTAGAGTTACGCAAGTTAATTTCTTTCTCATGCTCACTTCTTAAATGCAAGAATTTCTCTTTTGCTTGTAATATTTTATCTTTTCGAATGACTTCGGCTTCGGCCTCAGCCTCCCGAATTATTTTTTCACTTCTGGTCTTCAGTGCTTTGGTGATAAGCAGCCACGTCACCAAACTACCAACGAACAGAGCACCAACTCCTATCAATATTGATAATCCCATAGTTTATCGTATTTATATATATAACAAAACCGCATCGTATTATAAACTCTAATTAAAGAATTAAAATAACTAATGCGGGTAACTTTATTAATTACAATGTATTATCTACAAAACTCTGTCTGTTTTGTCTGATAAAATGTTATCCAATTGATCGTTCAAATCACGAACCATTTCAATAAATGGGTTAACATCATGCTGGTTTTCCAATTCTAATAACTTGATGACATACTGTAATGTGGCCATTGCCAAAAAATCCTGTACATCTTTATCAGAGTAACGTTGTTTATATTGTAAAACCTTTTCATTAATTAGTTTAGCTGCTAAACGAATGCGTTCTTCATCTTTACGGTCAATTCGTAAAGGGTAAAACCTATCGGCAATATTTACGCGTATAGAGAGTTTATCATCCATTTAACTAGCTTAACGGTTTAATAGCGCAATACACTTATCAATTTCCCGCACAATTTGGCTGATCCTTTTTTTAGTATCGTTCGCTTCACTATGACCTGATACTAATTCTTTCGTTAATTTTAAATTATTGAATCGTTGCTCCAGATTACCATATGCATTATTGGCATCTTCCAACTGACTTGTTAAACGTACTTTCTCTTCTTCCAACAATCGTACCTCTGCTTTTAGGCTTTGGTACTGTTGAACAAGTCGGTTTATTTTATCTTTTAATTCAACAATTAATTCACTATTTGGATCTGTCATGGCCAAATTTTTCAATACAAAGTTAACATTGGTTTTATAATATAAAAACAAACCTTTAACTCTTTTTGATACTAAATTAACAAAAATGCACTTTTTTTTGCAAGCAACAAACGAAAGTGTCTTGGTAAGATATCTAAAATTCAGCTACATTTGCAATTAATTATGAATGGAGACAGACGGAATAAAATGGAAGATTGGTTGCCTACATCTGCAAAAGAAGTAGAGCGTCGTGGTTGGGATAGTGTTGATGTAATTCTGTTTACCGGTGATGCCTATGTAGATCACCCTGCATTTGGTGCTGCTGTGGTTGGACGAATGTTGGAAGCACATGGTTTGAAAGTGGCGATTGTACCACAACCTAATTGGCGTGATGACTTACGGGATTTCAAGAAGTTAGGTCGTCCCAACTACTTTTTTGGTGTAACTGCAGGTGCTATGGATTCAATGGTGAATCATTATACAGCCAACCGTCGTTTAAGATCAGATGATGCTTATACGCCTGACGGTCGTGCAGGCCAACGTCCGGATTATGCATCCTCTGTTTATTGTAACATCCTTAAAGATTTATATCCAGATGTTCCAGTTATACTGGGTGGTATTGAAGCTTCTTTGCGTCGTGTTACACATTATGATTATTGGTCAGATATGTTAAGACCAAGTGTTTTGTATGACTCAAAAGCTGATTTACTTGTGTATGGTATGGGCGAACAATCTTTATTAGAAATTATTCGTTTAATTGAAAGGGGCATTCCAATCGAAAGCTTAAAAACAGTACCACAAACAGCTTTTATTCAAAGTACAGATACAAAATTACCCAAAAATAAAAACTGGAAGGATCTTGACCTGTTTTCTCATGATGAATGCTTAAAGGATAAACTTAAATATGCTAGAAATTTCAGACATATTGAAGAAGAGTCTAACCGATGGAATGCAGCACGATTAATACAAAATATAGGTGATAAAAGGGTTGTTATTAATCCGCCTTATCCACCCATGACAACTGGTGAACTGGATGAATCATTTGATTTACCATATACTCGGTTGCCACATCCCCGATATATAGCTAAGGGGCCTATTCCAGCTTTTGAGATGATAAAGTTCTCAGTCAATATGCACCGCGGGTGTTTTGGTGGTTGTAGTTTTTGTACAATATCTGCTCACCAGGGTAAATTTATAGCATCACGCTCAAAAGAGAGTATATTGAAGGAAGTAAATTCCATCACTCAAATGACTGATTTTAAAGGGTATTTGTCTGACCTGGGTGGACCAAGCGCCAATATGTACAAAATGGAAGGTAAAAACCTGCGTATATGTCAGCGCTGCTCAAGACCATCGTGCATTCATCCTAATATTTGCTCTAACCTTAATACCGATCATAGTGCAATAACAGATATTTACAAGGCCGTTAATCAACGATCAGATATAAAAAAGGTTTTTGTTGGCAGTGGTGTCAGATATGATATGCTTTACAATCCTATGGCATCGTCAAAAGAAAAAGAAAGTCATAAAAACTATATGCATGCACTTATCTCCAATCATGTATCTGGGCGTTTAAAAGTAGCACCCGAACATACGTCTGACCAAGTATTAAAAGTAATGCGTAAGCCTACTTTTAAACTTTTCCATAAATTTAAAGCTGATTTCGATAGAATTAATGAGGAGAAAAAGCTTAATCAGCAGATTATTCCTTATTTTATCTCAAGTCATCCGGGTAGCGAAGAGTTAGATATGGCTAATTTGGCCTGCGAAACCCATGATATGGATTTTAAACTGGAGCAGGTACAGGATTTTACGCCAACACCAATGACTGTTGCTACGGTTATTTATTATTCAGGCTACCATCCTTATACGCTTGAAGAAATTTATACACCTCGTACAAAAGATGAAAAGTTACAACAAAGAATGTATTTATTCTGGTATAAAAAGGAGTATCAGAATAAAATAAAAAAACGTTTAAAAAATTTTAAACGTTTTGATATACTTCAAAAGCTTTTTCCGGATAAAGTCGCTAAAGCTCAAAAAGACAATAGTAAAAGACACTTTGAACCAAAACAAAAAAAGAAAATAGGTTTTAAACTTAAATTTAAGAGGAAACGCTAATTTTTAAAATTGCCATATTTAATTGAATTAAGAGACATTATGAAGAAACTCATTTATTTTTTATCAATTGCCGTATTAAGTTCCTGTGCTGAGTTAAATACAATATTGGATACTTATAATGCTGCTGCACCCCTAACAGAATATGAAGTTGCCGGAGGTTTGCGTGAAGCTTTACGTGTTGGAACTGACTCCGCTTCTGCCCGTCTTGGTCTTGAGAATGGCTATTACGGTGATGAATTGGTAAAGATAATGCTTCCGCAAGAAGCTAATATTATTGTGGAGAATGCCTTTAAAATACCTGGTGGAGAAAAAATAATCAATGATGTTATTAAGAGCATTAACAGGGCTGCTGAAGATGCCGCTAAAGATGCCGGTCCAATATTTTGGGGTGCAATTAAAGAAATGACAATCACTGATGCCTTTAATATATTAAACGGTAGCACTGATGCAGCAACAGGATACTTAAGAAAGAGTACTTATCAGGATCTGTTTAACCTATATAATCCACAGATACAAAAGTCTTTGGATAAGGAAATTGCAGCAGGTATTTCAACTAATCAATCATGGGAATCTTTAACTGGTAAATGGAATAAAATAGCCAGGAATCCTTTGGCTCAAATGGCAGGATTAAACACAGTTAATGTTGATTTAGATGCTTATCTGACAGAACAGGCTTTAAATGGTTTATTCATTAAAATTGCAGAGGAAGAAGCACATATTCGTAAAGACCCTATGGCACGTGTTAATGATATTTTAAAAAGGGTATTTGGAAGTCAGACAAATACTTAATAAAAACATTGAAAATCCATTCCGGACTGTATTACTTCAAAATAAATTGTTACACCATTTTTTTATTCACCAAGCGGTGCTATTTATTTTATTGCAAAATGCAAATCATATCCTTATAAATGAAAAAACTAAACGATTTACTACAGATTACCCGCTATGGTATGGGAAGTGGTAATCAGGAATTAGCTATCAAATTGATTGGTAACTATTTTAAGCTTATTTTGGAGGACAAACGATCGCCTTCAATAATTGTATTTTATAATGAAGGCGTAAAACTTCTTGAATATCAGAGCCCTGTTGGCTATTATTTAAAAAACCTAGAGCGTAATGGCATTAAATTATTGGCTTGTAAAACATGTCTTGATTATTATAATATTAATGAAATGTGTGCTGGTATAAAAGGCACTATGATGGATATTATTACATTACAGAGTGATGCTCAAAAGGTTATTAACCTATAAAATAAAGTCTGAGATCATTTGATCCCAGACTCTTTATATTTTACAGAAATAAAAATTATTTATAAATCTCTTTTTTTGCTGATTTCAAGGTGTTAATAATAAGTGATGTGATAGTCATTGGACCAACACCACCAGGAACCGGTGTAATAAAAGAACATTTAGGTGCTACTTCTTCAAACAAAACATCTCCTTTAAGCCTCCATCCCGACTTAGTATCTGAAGCAGGAACGCGTGTAGTGCCAACATCAATTACTACAGCTCCTTCTTTTACCATATCTCCTTTTACAAAGCCAGGAACACCAATTGCAGCAATAATAATATCTGCTTGCAAGCAAATTTCCTTTAAATTAGATGTTCGACTATGCATTACTGTCACTGTAGCATCGCCTGGATTTCCCTTTTGCGACAATAATACACTCATTGGACGGCCAACAATGTTACTACGACCTATGATAACACAATGTTTTCCAGAAGTATTAATATCGTACCGCTTTAAAAGCTCCATAATCCCCTGTGGTGTTGCCGAAATAAAAGCTGGCATACCAATGGTCATACGTCCAACATTAACAGGATGAAAACCATCTACATCTTTACGGGGATCGATAGTTTCATTTACTTTATCTTCATTAATATGCTTTGGTAATGGTAACTGAACAATGAAACCATCTACATCAGCGTCGTTGTTAAGTTCTTTTACTTTTGCAATTAGTTCTTTTTCAGTCACACTATCTTCAAAACGGATTAAGCTGGATTTGAAACCGACTTCTTCACAAGCTTTCATCTTTCCAGATACGTAAGACTCACTTCCTCCATCATGGCCAACTAAGATAGCTGCTAAATGAGGAATTTTGCCTCCTGCTTTTTTTAAGGCTTCTACTTCTGCGGCAATTTCTTTGCGTACTTCTTTCGACGTTACTTTACCATCAATTAATTGCATGAACTTCGATTTAAAGGTTATATAAAAAAGAAATACACGCGTACTTCTCTAATAAATCTTTTTCTTAACGACGGCGGCCACCCATAGGCATTTTACCCATCATCTTACCCATTTTATTACCAGAGGTCATCATCTTCATTACTTTACGCGTATCATCAAACTGCTTAATTAAACGATTAACTTCCTGAATAGAAGAACCACTACCTACAGCAATACGTTTTTTTCGACTACCATTGATTATGCCGGGTTGGTCACGTTCTGCTGGTGTCATCGAACGTATAATAGCCTCAATTCCTTTGAAAGCATCATCATCAAAATCAATGTTTTTCATCATTTTCCCCATTCCAGGTATCATACCAGCCAAATCTTTTAGGTTACCCATTTTTTTAATTTGCTGAATCTGCTTCAGGAAATCATCAAAGTTAAACTGGTTTTTGGCAATTTTCTTTTGAAGCCTCCTTGCCTCTTCTTCGTCGTATTGTTCCTGAGCACGCTCTACAAGTGATACAATATCACCCATACCCAAAATACGGTCTGCCATACGATTTGGATGGAATACATCAAGTGCATCCATCTTCTCTCCTGTACCAACAAATTTAATAGGTTTATCAACAACACTTCTGATAGAAAGAGCTGCACCTCCTCGTGTATCACCATCAAGTTTGGTAAGAACTACACCGTTAAAGTCAAGACGATCATTAAATTCCTTAGCCGTATTAACCGCATCCTGACCGGTCATTGAATCTACAACAAACAGAATTTCGTCAGGATTAACAGCTTTTTTAACAGCAGTAATCTCTTGCATCATCTGCTCATCAATGGCTAAACGACCAGCCGTATCAATGATAACTACATCATGTGCACCTTTTTTGGCCTCATTAATACCATTTTTAGCAATCTTAACCGGGTCTTTACTTCCCTCTTCTGTGTATACCTTTACACCAATTTGCTCACCTAGTACTTGTAACTGATTGATAGCAGCGGGACGGTAAACATCACCAGCAATAAGTAATGGATTTTTACTCTTTTTGCTTTTTAGAAGGTTTGCCAATTTACCGGTAAACGTTGTTTTACCAGACCCTTGTAAACCAGCAATTAAAATAATGGTTGGAGTATTCTTAAGATCAACATCAATTGCTGTTCCCCCCATTAATAAAGCCAATTCATCATGAACAAGCTTTACCATCATTTCACCAGGTTTAACGGCATTAAGCACGTTCTGCCCCATTGCTTTCTCTTTTACTGTCTCAGTAAAAGTTTTGGCAGTTTTATAGTTAACATCGGCATCTAATAATGCGCGACGAATATCTTTTAACGTTTCTGCAATATTTAGTTCGGTGATTTTACTTTCACCTTTCAGTAGCTTAAACGATCGCTCGAGCTTTTCACTAAGATTCTCAAACATTCCTGTTTCAATTTAAAATTTTGTGCAAAATTAAAAATATTTAGCTGCCATAAAAAGAAAATGTTAAGCATGTTATGGTATTTTTTTGTTTCAACAAAAAAATACCATAACCCAATGCTTACCGAACCCTTATTTAATAAATCTTTATTGCTAATCAATTCTCAGACAAAGGTCTGCTAAGTGGTTCAAATACAGCTAGGGCATCATTAATGTGGTCTTGAATATCCTCGCTTGAAGCAGATGGAATCTGAGGAAAAAATAAATGATTGATAACATGCATTCCACAGAATTCAAAGATTTCACTACCATGAATTTTTTTTAAGGCATCAATCAGTCCCTTTTCTTCATATTGTTCTACTGTATTACCCATTGATGTATACAAGTAAATACGTTTATTCGTAAGTTGACCTTCAATCCCCTTTGAGCTTGATTTGTATGCAAATCCATAAGAGAAGACTTTATCAATATAGCCTTTTAAAATTGCAGGAAAACCAGCCCACCATAAAGGGTAAACAACTGAAATTATGTCAGCTTCCTGAACTAAGTTTTGTTCATACACTATTTTTTCCGAAGGTTCACCTTTGTTTAAATTTTCTAAATCAGATGGCCATAATACCGGATCAAATTTCATTTCGTATAAATCCCTAACGATTGATGACCAGTTTCTTAAGTTGCTTTCAGCCACTAATGCATCCTTTAGTTGTTTACTAAAACTTTTAGTTGATGGATGTGCGTATATTATTAGATGTTTCATATGCTTAAATTTTTCATTTAATTACCATATGTAATTCGCCCGAAAAAAATAACTATAATCGCGTGTGAGAACTTTTTAGCTTATGCTAATTTCCATGGCTCGTTTCTATATGTTTCTTCTTTTAAATCTTAAAAATCAGACACAAGACAAGAGGTTGATTTATAACTGTGTATTTTTAATTAATCTACTTGTACTAATCATGTTACTTGTATAGGGTGTATCGTTCATACCTTGTCTCATGTACTCAAAAGTTATTATCTGTTTATTAATTAATTGTGTACTTTGAGTTTAAAAACTGTCTTATTTATACCAATTACAAATAAAAAAGTTCAATAAAATCGACTTTTATTTTAATTTGGCTCGATTTTGATCAGGGACTACCTAAAAATTCAGACGCTTTATTTTTGCTTTTATAATCCTGTTATCTTTGTCAATTCGTTTTATTTTTAACGATAGAGAATAAAGAATTTCGAAAACTTTTTATGGAGCAGTTAATCACAATAATTAGCGAGAAAAGAAGCATTGGTTATACTTTAATTCCATTTTATGCTACAAGCGATCAGAATGAGGTTTTATCTTTAGTTGAACAAGCATCGGTGGAACATATTACTAGTAACCGGTTTGAATTTAGTCCTAAGGAGATTGAAGTAGTTAGATTATTAAATTCAATTAATGAACAAAGCCTGTTTAAACGCTTTTCGAAGCAAAAAAATCTAAAACTCTTCTTTGATAAACTGGAAGAGTCTTATACTCTTGCACACATTCGCCCATTAATGGATCAGAAAATATCGTCTGCATTTGAAATTATAGCTTTAGCTGATATACCTGTTTATTATAAGAATCCAAATTATAGTCATATGTATATTTCAGATCGAATTAAAGTGAAAACGCTTTTTCATCAGCCACACTTTGAATTTACTTTGGAACCTAATGGCTTGCGTTATACATTAAAAATTAAGACAGAGAATGATGTAATGGGACTTACCAACAGGGAAATTGTAGAAGTAACATCTTCACCATCTTCTTTCTTAATCAATAATCAATTGTTTCGGTTCGAAAATATAGATAGTAAGAAATTTAAACCGTTTTTGCGCGTTAATCATTTACTTATTCCGCAACGAAGCGTAGATACTTATATGGCTTCATTCGTAGAAAATTGTATCCGTGATTACCATGTTAATGCCAATGGTTTTTATATCGTTGATAAAAAAGTCAATCTACAACCTCTTCTGGTTCTTGAAAAGGACTTAGCCCAAAATACAATACTCACTCTTAAATTTAAATATGATATGCGTGAGTATTTGGCAGGTACCAAATCGATGGTTTTTGTTAATCATCGTAAAATAAAGAATCACCATATTTTTGATCGCTTAAGACGTAACAAAGAAGAAGAAGATAGCTCAATTAAAACACTTATCAACTTAGGGCTTAAAAGTGTAAGTGATTCACAATATTTACCAGTTGTAGAGCATAATACAACCGTTGATTTATATGCTGTAGTTGAATGGTTAAACAGCAATAGCAAAAAGCTGTTAAGTAAAGGGTTCAAAATTATTCAGAATTATGGAGATGAGAAATATTATGCCGGAAATGTGAAGCTAGATATGCTATATGAAGAAGAGAATGATTGGTTTGATATTAAGGCTCTGATAATTATCGATGGATTTAAAATTCCTTTTGGCAAAATTCGTCAAAATATCATTAAAGGAAAACGCGAATATCTTTTGCCCACTGGTGAGTACTTTATTATTCCTGAAGAGTGGTTTGCGAAATACAGTGATCTGATGCATTTCATAAATACCAATGATGATAAAATGACATTGGATAAAATGCATTTCAACCTGCTTGATCAAAGTAAATTAGAAGAAGTATCGCCCGAATGGAAACAACGAATGGAAAAGCTGCAGCAGCATACTGTTGATATGTCTACTCCTGAAGGTCTTAAGGCAACGCTTCGCCCCTATCAGCTCGAAGGATTTACATGGATGAAGATGCTCAATCAGAATATGTTTGGCGGAGTACTTGCCGATGATATGGGATTGGGGAAAACGATTCAGACGATTGCACTCCTACTTAATCAATACGAAACAGCTTCACAAGCAGAGGAACAGGAAGCGAAAGGGCAGTTATCAATGTTTGATATTAGTATTCAGGGTTTTAATACCAGTTTGCTTCCAGCTAGTTTAATTGTGATGCCCACATCACTTGTACATAACTGGACCAATGAAATTGTTAAGTTTGCCCCTCAGTTAAAAATATATTTATATACTGGAAATAACAGAACCAAATCAAAAGAAATTGGGAAAATACTGAAGCACTACCATATCGTTTTAACTAGTTATGGTATAGCTCGTAATGACATTGAGTATTTGAAAAATTACAATTTCCAATATATCATACTTGATGAAAGCCAAAACATTAAAAATCCGGGATCAAAAGTTTATCAAGCTGTTAAAGAGTTAAAAGGAAATTTTAAATTAGTACTGACAGGTACACCTATAGAAAATGCTTTAATAGATCTTTGGGCGCAAATGAATTTTGTAAACGATGGACTTCTAGGAAATCTTAATTTCTTTAAAAATTATTTCGCAGGACCAATCGAAAAAAAGCAAGATGAAAACAAAGCTCAGAAGCTAAAACAGCTTATAAATCCTTTTATATTACGCCGGACAAAAGAAATGGTAGCGAAAGAATTACCACCTGTTACAGAACAAACTCTGGTGTGTGATATGACGGAAGATCAACAGAAATTTTATGAACGAGAGAAGTCAGGCATACGTAATGAACTACTGAAAGCAATTGAAGAAACAGGAGTTAATAAAAATGCCATTTTGGCATTGCAGGCACTAACAAAGCTTCGACAGATTGCTAACCACCCGGCATTGGTGGATGATACTTATTGTGGGTCATCAGGTAAGTACGAACAAATATTCGAAAAATTAGGAAATGCGATCAGTGAAAAGCATAAAGTATTGATTTTTTCCTCATTTGTAAAAGACTTAGAATTAATAGAAAAGGATTTATTAAAGCAAAAAATAAAATATTCAAAGCTAACAGGAGCAACAAGTGACAGACAAAAAGCAATTAAGGCTTTTACCAGTGATGAATCCTGTCAGGTATTCCTGATCTCTTTAAAGGCCGGCGGTGTAGGTCTTAATCTTATTGAAGCCGATTATGTTTTTGTTCTTAACCCATGGTGGAATCCTGCTGCAGAATCACAAGCGATTAATCGTGCACATCGTATTGGACAAACAAAGAATGTTTTTGTTTATAAGTTTATTGCAGCCGATAGTATTGAAGAAAAGATTGCCAGGCTTCAGGAAAAAAAAGTGGCATTGGCTGATTCCTTTATTACAACAAATAATCCACTGAAAGATTTATCCGAAAATGAAATACGAGAATTATTTGCATAGTTTTTGTTACTGAGTGAAAAGTTTTTAATATTGAAAATAAAAATTTAAAACAAAGATTAATACAGTGCGTGCCACAACTTAAATAAATAAATATGAAACTAATTAACACTACCTTTCTTCTATTTGCAATTATATTTGGTATTAATGCTCAGCAACCGGATCATACTCAATTGCGCAAAGTTGGTTCTTTTGATAAAGTAAAAGCTGCAAAAGGCATTAATGTAACATTAATAGAGGCAGATAAAGAAGAAGTAGATGTCCATATCAAAAATGCAGAAGTTAGCGATGTTATTACGGAGGTAAAAAACCGTAAACTGATCATTAAAATGAAAACGAAGATCTATAAAAATATGGCTGTTCAGGTTTATGTAAAGTATAAAAGACTTCGTGAAATTGAGGCAGGGTCAGGTGCTACTATTGACGCAGAGAACACGATTTATGCTGAAAGCCTTAATTTAAGAGGAGGTACTGATTCGAATCTGTTATTGGATATTGATGTAAACACATTGGAAGTAAATGGTTCTGCCTGTAAGATAGAACTTGAAGGAAAAGCAAAATACCAGGATGTTAATATTGGTACAGGTGGTAAATACCTGGCTTTTAATCTAGAAAGCAAGGAAGTATATGCAAAAGCGATACTTGGAAGTGTTCTTGAAGTTTCTGTTGAAGATAAGTTAAGTGGCACTGCAGGTTCAGGAGGTGTAGTATATTATAAAGGTGAACCTGAAAAAATTGAGAAAAAGGAAAATACAGGTGGTAAGATTAAAAAGCACCATGCCAAGTAATACTGGTTCATTACAATACTCGAATTATTTTATCATTCATTTTTGATAAATAATTGGTGCAACAGAAGGTATTGAAATAAAAAAATAGCTATTCCCTATTGAATAGCTATTTTTTTATACAGTTAAAAATTACTGGTGTTATTTTAATAAAGCTGCCATTTTTTCAGCTTTGTCTTCCATTTTAAGTCTTCGGTAAGAAATACTTAAACAACTTATAATAGCTTTATCTTTGGGTGATACAGCATGTGCTTTTTCCAAAAAAGGAAGTGCTTTATTGTATCCCTGAGCTATTTGCTCCAGTTTTTTTGTTGAGTTGTGATAATCTACACGTGTCGGGCTCTTCATTGCTTCATAACGCTTTGTCTCTTTTGAATATAGATAATCTGTTTGACGAAAATAGATAACTCCAAGCTTTTTAATGCTATTCTTGTGATTAGGCTCCAGTGCTACTACTTTTTCTAATGACTGACTGGCTTCGTTATATTTTTTAATGCGCTCGTATGATGAGCCAAGTAAATAATGATAGGTATAGTTATTTGGTTCTTGCTCAACAGCAATAGTTAAATAGTCTATAGCTTTGGTATACTGAGCTGAATTAAAGAATAAATAACCCAGTTTTTTTGTGAATTCGGCATTGTTATCAGGAAACTTTTCTTTGCCTGACAAGAGCTCTTTTTCTGCCTCTTCAAATTGCTGTATACCAGCATATGCATCGCCATACACAAGATATAAATCAGCTTCTTCATAATCATTATTTCTGGCCTTATTTAAGTTTGTTAATGCACACTTGTACTGTTTAGCCTTTGTAAAATTCTGCCCAGCTTTAAAATATGAAAAAGCATCTGTTTTTTGTTCTGTTTCATATATATTAGCAGCTTTTTCGTAAAGTTCGGCAGCCTTTAAGTATTGCATTGTGCTTTCCTGAATAATAGCATCACTTTTTAGGACATCGGCATTTTGTGCCGAAACTATTATAATACTTGCTATTGCAAGAAATAATGATAAAAATAATTGTTTCATTTTACACTTGTTTTTAGGAGTTGAAAGTAAAAGTAATAGATAATACTAAAAATACGATGTAATAATTGATATAATATCACTATTGTCTGAAATAATTTTATTAATTAGCTTTTATCCCAACTCAAGTGAATCTGATTACGTTAAAAATCGCTGGAGATAAGCAATTGTTTGTTATATAATCTGATAATTTAATCACAATGAAATAACATAAACGTATATAAAAATGCATAAAAAAAGCGACTGTAAAAATTTACAGTCGCTCCAATAATATTATTAATTCTTATTAGCTGGCAAGAAAAGTCTCAATTCCGGCAAGAATTGTCTTAGCATTTTTATTTGTCGCATCATATTCTAAAGCTTTTTTAGCTTTTGAACCAGCTTCATCTAATACAATCTTTGCTTTAGACTTAATGGTATCCCACTGATCCCTGTTACCATCAACACGAGAGTTAAGAAGTTCCTGACCTTCCGTGTATAAAGCGTTACTTTCTTTCACATAGTAACCAGCTAACTGCTTTTTCATGTGTACAGCGTATTTACTTGTAGGAAACTCGGCAATACCAGCCAAAAGCACTTTCTCCATTTCTTTAGCTTTACCTCTGCTCTTAAGTGAGGTTGCAATGTAATAGGTTGCTGCATCTGCCTTATAACCTAATTTTTTTGCCTCTTCATAATACTTTTGAGATTTTTCATGATCATTAATCTTACGGGCACTCGTAGCGGCATTATATACCATTGCAGCATCCATTTCTTCTTCTCCCCATGCGGCAATTGCTTTCTCAAAAGCCTCTAATGCGCCTTTATAATTTTTTGTTCTCAATGCCTCATTCCCTTGGTTTTTCAACTCCACAGCGCTCTCTTCTTGAGCTACTACAGCTCCAAGAGACATTAAAAATACAAGGGACAAAGTTGCTAAATACTTCATAATACTACTTCTTTAAATCATTTTTTTGGATATAATTCTCTTCAATGGACGTAAAAATAGTTTTTTTTTAAAAAACCTTAAAATTATACTTTCTTTTTTAAAAAAAACTACTGTCTGAATACGTGGTTTAATACTACATTTTTTAGTGTATTATATTCTTTAGTTGATGCTTTCACATGTTTTTTCCCTCCTAAAAAAGCTTTTAATCTTTCTGGTTGTTCGATTGCTTCATTAATAATTTTCTCAACTGTTTTCGGAAATTTAGCAGGATGTGCTGTCGCAAGACATATGCCATACTCATTATTATTTAGGGTACTACTAAGTGCCTTATAACCTATTGCGCCGTGTGGATCCAGTATATAGTTATTATTTTCAAATACATCTTTAATACATGAAAGTATCATTTCGTTATTAATAGCAATACCTTCTATTACTGATTTTATAGCACTATATTGATGATTAAATAACTCCTGAATACGAATAAAATTACTTGGGTCGCCTACATCCATGGCATTTGCCAGTGTTGCTACACTTGAAGATGGATGATATATACCTGTGTCCAAATACTTGGGTACAATGTCATTTATATTAGTTGCTGCAACAAAACGCTTTACAGGTAACCCCATTTTATAAGCAATTAACCCAGCTGTTAAATTGCCAAAATTACCGCATGGCACACAAAATACAACCTCGTTAATACCCTTTTTAGAGGCTTGCGCATAGGCCCCAAAATAGTATACCATTTGAGGAAGAAAACGAGCCAAATTAATTGAATTAGCTGAAGTAAGTGTAAGTCGCTCCTTCAATTCATTATCCATAAAGGCTGCTTTAACAAGCCTCTGACAATCATCAAATGTTCCATCCACTTCTATTGCCGTAATATTTTGTCCGAGGGTTGTAAATTGCTTTTCCTGTACATCTGAAACCAAACCTTTGGGATAGAGAACGAAAACATTAACACCTTTTACCCCCAGAAATCCATTAGCAACAGCACTTCCAGTATCCCCGGATGTTGCTACAAGTACATTTATATCTTTATCGTAATTTAAAGTAAATTGTGCCATTACCCTTGCTAAAAAACGAGCTCCAATATCTTTAAATGCAAGAGTAGGCCCATGAAATAACTCTAAAACGGAGATATTTGATGAAAGCTCTTTGAGTGGAACAGGAAAATTAAACGCTTCATCAGTTAAATCTTTAAACTTTTCTTCAGGAATATCAGGACAGAAAAAATATTTAAGTGTCTCAAATCCAATTTCTCCCAACGACATTTTAGGTAATTTAGTCCAAAATGACTTTGGTAGTGTTGGAATAACTTCAGGCATAAATAAACCTTTGTCGGAAGCTAAGCCCTGAATGACTGCATTTTTTAGATCACTTTTAATAGCCGGATTAGTGGTACTGTAATATTGCATATCTATTTTTTTCCTGATAATAATAAACGCATAAACTGTATTTGATCAACAAAACCAAGTATGCCTTCTTTTACCGAAAACTCATTATAAACCTGAACATCATCAGCCTCAGTACCTGGTCGGTAAATCATAAATGGCACATGAGCACGTGTGTGTGTCCGAATTTCACATGGCGTAGGATGATCTGGTAAGAAAGCAATACTTAGCTTTTCATTATTTTTGTCCAAATGGGTCAAAATAATTTTTACCACATATTGGTCTATATCTTCAAGGGTTCGAATTTTTAACTCAACATCACCTTCGTGCCCGGCTTCATCAGGCGCTTCAATATGCAAAAAAACATATTCATTCGATTCCAGTGCTTTCAAAGCAGCATTGGCTTTTCCTGAATAGTTTGTTGTATACAAACCTGTTGCACCTTCAACATAAACAGACTTCAACCCTCCCAGTTTACCTAAACCGTGAATTAAATCTACTGCAGAAATAACAACACCATGGTTGATTCCATATAACTCCTTCATAGTAGGCATATTTGGTTTAAAACCAGGCGACCACGGCCATATCATATTCGCAATAGCCCGACCATCTTTTTTACGTTTAATATTTACAGGATGATTATTTAACAGGCCAATTGAGTCAAACATTAGCTTACGAATTAAAGCCACTGTTATATTTGATTCGTTGGACTTGGGTAAAATAGTATCAATATACTGGCCCGGCACATCATGTGGCGGCGCACACTTTATACCTTTTTGACCATTTTTAATGACCAGTACATGGCGGTAACTTACCCCGGTATAAAACTGCACTGTTTCGGAGCCCAGACAGGCATTAAGTGACATAATCAGTTCTTCGGCCTCTTCTGTCGAAATATGACCACCTGAGTGGTTTAATAATTTCCCTTTCTCCACTGTCACTAAATTACATCTGAAAACCAAATCATCAGGCTCAATATCAATATCAAGTGCGGCTGCTTCAAGCACACCACGGCCTTCATAATATTTTTCAGCATCATAGCCCATAATCGTCATATTGGCCACTTCGCTACCAGGATGAAGTGAATCTGGGACTGTTTTTAAATAACCACACCGTGATAAAGTACAAAGTTTATCAATATGCGGTGTATTGGCAACCATCATGGGTGTTTTTCCACCTAAACGAGCAATGGGTTCATCTGCAAATCCATCTGCCAATATTACGAGGTGTTTCATTCTTTCAGGATTATAGGTTTACAACTTTTATAATATCAGCAAAAACACCAGCTGCTGTTACGTCTGCCCCAGCTCCATAGCCTTTTATTTCCATAGGGTGATCATAGTAATAATCAGAACGCAATAAGACCTTGTTATTGCTATCGGCCAAATTATAAAAAGGGTGATTTACTCCAACTTCAATAAAGCCCACTTTTGCCCTTCCCTCTTTAAGAGAAGCGGCATAGCGCAAAACTTTACCTTTAGCTTCAGCACCACTTCTCATCGCTTCAAAAGCCTCATCCATATGTTTAATTCTTTCCATAAATGCTTCAACCGGTTCATCAATAAAAAAGGATTCTGGAATAAAAGGCTCAATATCCACATGGTGTTCTTCCAAAGCATAATCACTTTCACGTGCCAAAATTAATAACTTACGTAATACGTCAGTCCCTTTTAAATCAATACGAGGATCCGGTTCACTATATCCTTTTTCTTTTGCCTCAATAACAACCTCAGACAGAGGCCGGTTTGCACTAACATTATTTACGATATAGTTTAACGTTCCAGATAATACCGCTTCAAGCTGGAGAATACGATCGCCACTCTGTACCATACTATTTATGGTATTTATAATAGGCAAGCCTGCACCTACATTAGTCTCAAACAAGTACTTAACACCTTTATTGCGTGCAGTCACCTTTAGCTTTTCATAAGCGTTGTACGCCGATGATCCAGCAATTTTATTGGCAGTTACTACCGAAATATTATTCTCTAAAAGCCTTTGATATTGTTTCGCAACAAGTTGACTTGCTGTACAATCAACAAACACACTATTGGAATGATTATTTGCAATAATCTTCTCAACAAACAGGTCAATATTTCCTTTACTTGCTTTTTGCAGTTCATCAACAACAGATTCTAACTCTAAACCTCGATCATTAAAAAGCATTTGCCTGGAATTAGCAAGACCAGTCAGACGAATACTTAAATGCTCTGTTTTCATGAGACGTTCCGATTGACGGAAAATTTTTTGTAACAGGTTTTTACCAACAGTTCCAACTCCAACCTGATACATGTGAATAGCCTGATATTGACTCAGAAAGAAAGCTTCGTGAACTACATTAAGTGTTTTTCGTAAATCTTTGGCGTGAATTACAAAGGATATGTTTAACTCAGAAGCGCCTTGTGCAATGGCATAAATATTAATACCATTTCGGCCAATATTGTGAAATAACTGGCCCGAAACACCAGGTGTATGTTTCATTCCTTCTCCCACAATAGCAACAACCGCCATGTCTGATTCAATTGATATTCCATTGATTTCCTTCTGGTTAATTTCATTTTCAAACTCCTTTGTTAAAGACAGTTTAGCCATTTCGGCATCACCGGAAGTAATAACAACACTTATACTGCTTTCGCTTGAAGCTTGTGAGATTAGAACAATATTAATATCATTTTTTGCCAATGCACTAAACATTCGCATAGAAATGCCCGAAATACCAATCATTCCGTTTCCCTGTAATGTTAATAAAGCAACATTATCAACAGATGACAAGCCTTTAACTTTTTGCTGTTCATCCTTCTTTTCATCAATTAAAGTACCAGGTGCTGCAGAATTAAAAGTGTTTTTAATTTTTATTGGAATCTGTTTCTGTAAGACCGGAATAATTGTGGGTGGATATATTACTTTAGCACCAAAATGTGATAATTCCATAGCTTCAGAATAGCTCAAATGTTCCAGACAATATGCACGACGAATAACACGAGGATCAGCAGACATGAACCCATCTACGTCAGTCCATATTTCCAGCATCTCAGCTTCTAATCCAGAAGCCAATAAGGCTGCGGAATAATCAGATCCTCCACGTCCTAAGGTGGTATTATCACCCTTTTCATTAGAAGCTATAAAACCTGGGAATATACTGATTGGTGCCAATGAGTACTTCAGTTCTCTAATACATTGCAATGTATCATTTAATAACACGTGATGCCCACGACCATTTAATTTTGTTTTAATAAAGTGACGACTATCGTAGAGCTTAGCTTTTTCAATTAATTCACTTAAGATAATTGCAGATAAACGCTCTCCACAGCCACAAATAGTATCGTAACTCTTAGTGCTCAGCTCATGTGTTAAATTCACCCCTTTTAAAACCTGTTTTAGTTCATGCCAAATAGAATTATTTAAGGTGATAACCGTCTGAACCAGGTCAGGTACAAACAACTCCTTAATGATTGATACATGTGTTGTTTCAATTTGTTCAATTAAAGGTATATAATTGCTATTTTCTATAGCTTGTTTTGCAAGTTGTATTAATTGATCAGTAATTCCACTAATCGCAGAAACCACAACAGCTACAGGTTGTTTCTCTTGTTCGACAATACGTTTAACACTTAAAATAGCTGCTGAACTTCCCATTGAAGTTCCACCAAATTTTAAAACCTTCATATTTGGAGTTTTAGTGTAATCCAATTAATTTGTTATATCTCCAACAAAGTAATTAACAATCTAATTAATAGATGATAACAAAGTAATTTGATAAGATAAAAAATAAAAACTGACCTGATGATATGAAAATGCTATACCCCCACAGGGGTAGTAATTATTGAAGTTGTATTTGTAGTTAAATGAATCATCGTAATATTGCGTCTCGAACAAATGAATCTATTACAAAAATAGGGTTAAAATATTTAAATCAAAATATTTTAACCCTATTTTTATTTAATTTATTACTCCTGAAACGATAATTATAAAATTTAAGTCTATAAATAACTGATTAACTCTTGTGGTTTAATTATCCCTTTTTCAGTAATAAAGGCAGTAATATACTTGAATGGTGTAATATCAAAGGCAGGGTTTAATCCTTGTGAACCGGGGGATGCCATTCGTATTTTCCGAATTATGTTGTTCTCATCCGGCCCTTCATGGTATAATATTTCTTCATCAGAACGTTCTTCAATAGTAAAAGCTTCGCCACTTACACTATTGTAATCAATTGTGCTAAAAGGAACTGCAACATAAAAAGGAATTCCAAATTCTTTAGCCAGTATGGCTTTCTCAAGTGTACCAATCTTATTAGCAACATCACCATTAGAAGCAATGCGATCGGCACCAGTAATAACCATGTCTATTTTTCTTTTAGCCATATAAAAGGCCGCAGCATTATCTGCAATAATCTTATGCTCTACCCCATTATTATATAATTCCCAAGCTGTTAATCGTGCTCCTTGTCCGCGTGGGCGTGTTTCGTCAACATAAACAAAAGGTCGTTTTCCATCATTTGCAGCAGCATAAACAGGAGATAATGCCGAACCATAATCTACAAAAGCTAACCATCCGGCATTACAGTGGGTTAATATACGTTGATTTGATACGATTAAAGCGTTACCCAATGCTCCGATTGTACGACAATTTTCTGCATCTTCATCTGCGATATCCTGAGCCACTTTCTGCGCCTGGGCACATGAGTTCTGACCAGCGATAAAAACCTTATCAGTAGCATAGAACAGATTCATAGCTGTAGGCCTCGTATTTTCAATTGTAGCTTTAGCCTGTATTCTACTTTCCAGATTATTCGATTCAACAAAGGCCTGAGCCATTGCAAAACCGGCAGTAGCACCAATTGCTCCTGCACCACGTACCGTCATATTTCGAATTGCTTCTGCTGTTTCTTTATGAGTTTTAAAATGAACAACCTCAAACTCAAATGGGAGTTTTATTTGGTTAATCATTCCTACAATATTTGTTTGTTGATCGTACCAAACCGTTCTATAATGCTTGTTTTCTATTTTCATAACTTCACTTCAAAAGTAAATCTCTATTGAATATTATTAATACACTCCCCCTTTACTTTGCTGTACTTATTTTGTAAATTAAATACAAAATTAAACACCTCAAAAATATCCGATATGAAAAGAGCTGCGATTTTATGTAAAGGTGTAAATAACACTAAACATAAAGATAATGGAAATGAATATCATACAAAGATTACATCTTTCTATTTTAAAGAAAATAAAAGCATGTATTGTGTGATGAAAAAGTTCGGGTTTGCCATCAGTTTGATTTTATTAGTTTTACTGTTGGTTGGTTGTAATACAAAGCCAAAAGTTGGTTTCTTAATGGATAGTCTACAAATTGAGCGTTGGAATAAAGATAAGGCTCTTTTTGAAGAAAAAGTAAATGAATTAGGCGGTATTCCATTTGTTGAAATTGCAGAATCAGATGCGGACAGGCAATTACAGCAGGCTCAAAAATTAATAGATGAAGGTGTAGATGTTTTAGTAATTGTTCCTGTTGACCTTGAAAAAGCAAGCGAAATTGTAAAATTAGCACATCAGAATTATATCCCCGTTATTTCATACGATAGATTAATAAAAAACTGTAATTTAGATTATTATATTTCTACTGATAACATTAATATAGGAGAATTGCAGGCTGATTATTTGACTAAGATATCTCCTAAAGGCAATTACCTGCTTATTAGTGGCCCAACCAGTGATTACAATGCATATCTCCTGCATTTAGGGTGGATGAATGTTCTACAACCACTTATTGATAAAGGAGATATTACTATCGTTTTAGATGAATTTTCTAATTATTGGTTACCCGATGAAGCATACCGGATACTGGGTGATTACCTAAAAAAAAATAAGGAAATTGATGCTATAATCTGTGGTAATGATGCCTTGGCTTCAGGAGCAATAGCTGCTTTAAAAGAACACCGGAAAGAAGGGCGTGTTTTACTTGCAGGTCAGGATGCTGATATACAAGCGGTAAGAAGTATTGTAGCCGGTTATCAGACCATAACAATTTATAAACCTATTGAATCACTTGCATTTGCAGCGGCTAACGCTGCTATTAAAATTTCTGATGGAGAAGCGCCATCGAACATGAATATTACAGTTAATAATGGTAAACGCTTGGTACCAGCTATTTTATTACAAGCTAGTATTGTTAATAGCCAGAATATTAAAATGACAGTTATTCAAGAAGGATATATTGGAGAAGAGGACATATTTTATTAAAGTTTAAAGAATATTTCCAACAAATAAAGAGAGAGGGACTGGAAAAACTAAAGAAAAGAAACTGAATAAATCTCCCTCTTCTTTATTTGCTTATTAACTTTATTTAGAGATACAACATAGGCTTTCGCTTGTAAATCTGATTTCACATAGTATTTGTGGAGGCATCGCGAACCACACAGATATGATTTGGCTTGTGTTACTTTAATTAAACCTGAGATTTGTAATTTATTGAGCTCAGGTTAATAAATGGAAAGAATCCCTCATTAAAACATAATTGATTACCATATAGTGTAAATTGGTTCATTGTCCTTTGTATAGTTTGATTTATATCCTGTAATAAGGATTGTAATATTGTTTCGTGAATTTTCTCTTTTATAAACAGGTAATGAACCGCTTTTTTTACCTTATACCAAATATCCGAAACATTCTTCTTAACCTTAGTTATTTGAGAACGTTTAGTTTGTTCATAATCATTTGATTCCGAGATGAAGTGATACATAGGATCAAAGAATAGCTGCATAAACCATTCAGCAATAGCTTCAATTATATAATTATTCTGTACTTCCATAGCTTAATTCTTATGGGTATTACTTAATCAAGAAGACTAGCCTATAGAATTTAAATTCCATTAGCTTATTGCAAATATCAATTGATTTACAAACATTTATGAATTTATTAAGCAAATAATAACGCTTAATAATTTATTTAATCTATTTCTTAGGCTTAAGTTATACTTAATTATTTACTTAAGTTTTTTATATTTGCTTAATTAAGTATTTCTATGAGCTTGATGCTATGTTCCAATCAACTATTAATAAAATAAATATTCATCCAGCTGTCTATATGATGGAACAGTGGCGGCAATTTATGGATGGCATTGATAGAATTGTTGGTTTTTATTATTCAGAACATTCCTGTTCTCCCGAAGGCCTTGACTGGAGTAATAAAGCCGGGCATGGACAAATAGTTCCCTTTATTGTATCGGATGATGTCAGCTCTGAAATCAAGTCTATTTTGAGGAAAAAGGTGATTTTCAATGGTTGAGAACTGATTTATTGCCATTTACAAACAAATCATCAATAAAATACAGCCAATTAGATCTTTTTTCTGAGCATCAATACCTAGTTTTACTTCTTCGTTTACGCCATAGTTATTCTAATTGTGCAGATTTATTTTATCTATTCTTTAGAAATGATCAAAGTAATTTTGGTATAACAGATAGTCAGATTAAGCTTGATACAAGTCACAAAGCGATTATTGGAAAAATGGCAACACGCTTTGGAAAGATGACAATTAATAATTTTATAAAGGTCAGAAAAAAAGAAACTGAATTTAAATCACGGACAAAAGCATTATTAGAAGCAAGATTGGTACAAAATGAGCAGTTAAAAACAAATTTTTCAAAATGGAAAGAACGTTGGCTGGTGAATTATATTTCTCAAATAAGCCAAAGAGATGGAGTTAATTATGTTTTATGTGATAGTGCAGAAAATACCTTGCTTTCCGGTCAGTTTTCTTTTGATGTAATTCAGGAAATGCTAAATAAAGCAATAAGTTACATATGTGAATTATCAGATTTTAGTATTGGTGATGAGATATTAATTGATGAAAGTATACTCATACCAGAAGTACTACCTGTGCAGGAAGAGAAACCAGAAACCAGACTTCCTGTCGGTCGGATTAATAAGACAATGCTTCTTCTGGATCGTTTGGAAAAGACGGCAGAAATACTATTAAATAAAGGATTACCAATTACAAGTGCTGATGTTGGTTCAAATATGGATAAACCTATTACTGCTCCTGCAATTACAGATGCTTTACGAAAAAACCGACTAAGAATTTTTCGGTTATTTGAGCAGTATCCGCAACGTTGGAAAGTTATAAAACATCATTTTAAACCCATTATTAATCTAACTGCAAAAAAAGATCAATATTTAAGCATCAGTAGTTAATATACTGTGCATTGTTACAGACAATAACTCAAAGACAATACTTATTATCCATTTGTCAAACCGATAACTTTATACAGTCAAATTCTGAATGGAGATAAACGTGATAATATATCTTCCTAAAGCATGTTTACATTTGTAATTACAAATGTAAACTCTACAAAAAAGTCCCATACAGAAATGTATAGGACTTAAATATCTTATTATATAGTGTTATACTATACCTCCATTGCTCCAATTAAATCGCTTACTTTATCAAAGCCATGTGTTTTGCAATAGCTTTCTAAACCTTCAATTATTTTAACAGTGACACACGGATCTACAAAGTTGGCCGTGCCTACCTGTATTACTGAAGCACCGGCCAACATAAATTCGACCGCATCATTGGCATTCATGATACCACCCATACCCACTACAGGCACTTTAATTGCTTGTGCAACCTGCCATACCATACGTAATGCCACAGGCTTAATAGCAGGGCCAGATAAACCACCGGTAACAGTAGATAACAGCGGACGACGTGTTTTAGCGTCAATTGCCATACCTAAAAGGGTATTTATGAGAGATACTGAGTCCGCGCCAGCACCTTCAACTGCTTGAGCTATTTCAGCAATATCAGTAACATTAGGCGATAACTTTACCATTAAATGTTTCTTATATACCTTACGAACAGCATTAACTACCGCTACAGCTGAAGGACAACTAGTGCCAAAAGCCATTCCGCCCTCTTTTACATTTGGACAAGAAATATTTAGCTCAATACCAGGTATATTATCTAAGGCATTAACAACCTCTGCGGTCTCAATATAATCTTCAATAGTAGACCCAGATACATTTACCATCATATTGGTTTTATAATCCTTTATACGCGGATAAATGACATCAGCAAAATAATGAACCCCTTTATTTTGCAAGCCAACAGCATTAAGCATACCTTTTGGTGTTTCAGCCATTCTTGGATAAGCATTACCTTCCCGGTGATGTAATGTTGTTCCTTTAACCAATATACCGCCTAAGCAGTTAATATCTATAAAGTCTGTAAATTCTTCACCATAGCCAAAGGTTCCAGAAGCTGTCATTACTGGGTTTTTGAGTTTTAACCCGTTTAAATCTATGTTTAAGTCTACCATTTTAAATAAGTTGAGTCAAATACCGGACCATCTGTACAAGTGCATTTGTTACCATCTAAGGTATCGGCTACACAGCATAAACAAGCACCAAAACCACATGCCATATGATTTTCAAGAGATACCTGGCATTTTATATTATGATTTCTGGCGTATTTTGCTACTACCTTCATCATAGCTTCAGGCCCACATGTATAAATTTGATCTATTTCAGGTGTTTGTGTCTTCATTACAGGGTGATGAATCACAAAACCTTTAGTGCCAACAGAACCATCTTCAGTCGTTGTAAACACCTCTCCAAGTTCTTTAAATGCATTTAAAGCGATTAAACCTTCTGCAGAACGTGCTCCTAATAAAAACTGTGGCTTAATACCATTAGCTTTAAGGTATCGCCCCATAAACAGTAAAGGAGCAATACCACAACCTCCGCCTACGAGTAATACCCGGTTTTTATTTGGTAATGCAAAAGAGTTACCTAAAGGATATACCAGGTTACACTTGTCACCAACCGCTAATTGTCCCATAAGTTGTGTGCCTTCACCAATTTCCTGTATCAATAATTTCATCGTATTTTCTTTCATATCCACATCATGGATTGAAATTGGTCGCCTAAGAAAGGTGTTGGAGCCATTATCAACGCGTACTTCAACAAACTGCCCCGGCAACATATCAGGCATTTTATCAGGGTGTTTAAGTGTTAGGATAACATACTCGTAATTTAAGCGTTCATTTTTAATGACCGTAAAATCGTCGATGTACTTCTTCATGTATCTATACAGTTTATTTTTTGCTAATACAAATGAGATGTTTACAACTGTAATCATCTTAAATTGCAGCAAAGATACCAAAAAACTATCAATAATTTATATGCGATAGCCAGCTTGCCAGAACCTGATTAAAAAATTGAACTATTATTCAGGCTTGTACTCAGCAAAAGTTTTATCCTTATAAAATACAACAATACGCTCAATGGCCTTATCACCTGCAATGGCAGATTTTGAGGTTTTATACGCCGAATAAGGTTCTTCTTTTAAACTCATAGAAGGCACTTTAAGCGGTTTACGTACTGTTTCCTCTTCTACTGTAAAATCAAGTTGCTTAGGTGGCTGTTTAGCTTTAAAATCATTCTTAAACATACGTCCATTACCTGTAATTAACCAATCACCACTAACATGTGGGAATTTGGATAAGAGTTTATTAAGAAAATCAACACTGGGTTTATTCCTTCCAGATAAAATGTGTGAGATTCCGGAGCGTTGCACGCCAATAGCATCAGCAAGCTGTGACGGACTTAATCGCTCATGTTGGATAATAGCCTCAATACGTTCTTTCATTTCAAACTTTTACGTAAGCAAACAAATAGTCAAATCTTAAATTACATATGTAAATGCCATTAACATCTTTGCAGTTTATATATGTAAGAATTAGCAAGAATACAAATGTAACCTTAATTTACATATATACAAAGTTTATCGCTGTAATTCTTGTTTGCTAAATCTACTTCTAAGGATAATAGTAACAATATGCACTTATAATAGACCAGTAAACAATTAATACGTGCACTACATCTATAGGTAGAAATTGTAAATAGCATATTTATAAGTATATATAAACACCTTGCTTCTTCGCTGCAACCACTAACTTCAAGAAATTGCAATTTGCTTAACACTTTACAATGTACTGGTAACAAGTCGAATATGCATTGCTAAAGACGAACTTTAGTTAATTGTTATAAAATACTGAATACCAATGATTATAGAATGGTATTGTACTTTGTTTGTGTTACAAAAAAAGCATTGTGTATAAATATGCATTAATTCTTATTTTCTTAATTTATGTAATTGCCATAACGTACTGGTTTGTAGTGATATATATGTAAATATGTTAATGCTGTATATTGTTTACACATTCTTATTTTCTATATATTATAACTTTAGAAATTAAATACATAAATGATGCTGCGTGTTACAAATGTGTATGGATGAATTTAATTTATCTATTACAAGTGTAATCACATATTAAACCCCGCCCCTCTTTTTGCTTGTTTACAAATAACAACTTGAAATATTATTAATCTGATGAATTGCTCGTAATGACAGGTAAAAGTTCTTACTAGTAAACAAAATTGCTATAATCATCCTCTGAAGAATTTGATGATGACTAATACGACATCTATAAATATTCAATTCTAATGTCCTTAATTATTGTTCAATAATTATCTATTTTTATAATCTCTTAGAAAGTTATATTTTCGCCGTACAAAAATGAACGATGGAATTTTTTATTCTTTTACTAATAGCAACTGGACTTGCTATGGATTCGTTTGCTGTTTCATTAACAGCCGGATTATCTTTAAATCAATTTAAGCTGAGTACTATCAGTCGTGTTAGTATTACTTTTGCAATATTTCAAGGCTTAATGCCACTACTTGGGTGGGCACTTGGACAAGCTTTTGTGGATATAATCGGAGCCTACGACCATTGGGTTGTATTTGTTTTATTATTGTTTATTGGGTGCAAGATGATATATGAATCATTAAAATCTGAAGGAGAGGCACATAGTATTAATATCTATAGCAATAAAACTATATGTGCATTAGGTGTGGCTACAAGTATAGACGCACTGGCTGTGGGAATTAGTTTTTCATTATTAGATGTTCAAATTGTTTATTCAGCTTTACTTATTGGATTGATTACTTTTATTCTGTCATTTCTGGGTTTAACCATAGGCCATAAACTTGGCAGTATATTCGGGCGTAAAGTTGAATTAATTGGGGGGATTATCCTGATTGCTATAGGCTTAAAAGTGTTATTTACTCATTAAGTGATATAAAAAAGGATGACTGTTAAGTCACCCTTTTCTTTCATGTGTTTAAGTTTTGCTTTTTATTGCTACATGGAACTCGCCAAATTTGAATCTTCCCCTACGCAGGAAGCTCTTTGCTAAAGCTGATTCTAATTTCTCATGGCTCGTTTCTGAAAACAATAATATTAACTATTTAAATGCCTTTTTTAAATCTGTTACCCATTTTTCGATACGTTCATTACTTAAAGCAGCTTGATTTTCAATATCAAGTGCTAAACCAAGAAATTGATCACCACGTTGAGCTTTGCTACTTTCAAAAGTATAACCTTCCGTAGATGTTAAACCTACAATTTTTCCATTTCTTTCTTCAATAAACTCAGCCATTAAACCAATACCATCGACAAAGTTTTCAGGATATCCTTTTTGATCTCCACCTCCAAAAATAGCAAATTGTTTGCCTTTAAGATCCTCTTCTTCAATTGAAGGTAAAAATTCATCCCAGTAATTGGGAAGTTCTCCATCGAACCATGTAGGAACAGCAAGTATGTAGTTGGTAAATTTCATAAAATCTTCACCAGTAGCAATATCCACATCAACTGATTCACTTTCAGAATCCAATAGCTTAGCTATTTTCTTTACTTGTTGGGCCGTTTTTACCGACCTGAAACTATAGAATATACCAATTTTTTTCATCTGTTTTACAAATTTAATATGCTAATAGCTCTTTAGCTGCCTCTAATATACGATCAGTATTTGGTAAAACTGCTGCTTCTAATGTACGGTTAAATCCAACCGGTGTAAAAGTAGAACCAACTCGCTTAACAGGTGCATCAAGAAACTCAAATGCATCCGCCGATATCTGGGCAGAAATTTCACTTCCAAAACCCGCAAATACTTTATCTTCATGCACAACCAGTGCTTTTGATGTTTTCTTTACCGAATCAAGAATTGTTTTAGTATCTAAAGGTATTAGTGAGCGTAAATCAATAACTTCTACTTCACCATGCCCTTCTTTAGCTAATTTATCAGCAGCTTCAACACACATATGCGTTGTGTTACCATATGTGAAGATTGTTAAATCACTTCCCTCACGTCTTACACGAGCTTTTCCGAAAGGCACTTCAAAATCATCAGGAATTGGAGCAGCTGCTTTTGGCGCATTATATAAAGCTTTTGGCTCTAAAAATACAGTCATACCTTCGGAGCGCATTGATGTTCTTAGCAGTCCTGCTGCATCGTCAGCATAAGACGGGTAAACAATTCTTACCCCGGGAAAAGTTGCTAAAGCACCTTCAATATTTTGGGAATGGTACAATCCACCACCGATATAACCACCTGATGCCAGGCGAACAGTGATATTTGGTGAAAATTGCCCTTTAGTTCGCCAATACTCATGGGTTGTTTCAACAAACTGCTCCATTGCCGGCCAAAAATAATCAGCAAATTCGGCACCTTCTACAACAACCCGGATATTTTTATTGTAGCGTACCATACCGTTGGCAGTACCCATAATAAAATCTTCAGCAATGGGAGCGTTAAATACACGCTTTTTACCAAATTCTTGTTGCATACCTTTTGACACATTAAAGATACCTCCTTTATCTTTGTTGGCAATATCCTGCCCCCAGATATATGTATCAGGATTATGTCTGAATTCAGCCTTTAAAGTTTCATTTAATCCCTGTATAAGTTTTTGTGGCTCACCATTGTAGTTGTGTAAACCTTCAGGGTATTTTTGCGAAATATACGGTTCTGGCAATACAAAATCATGAATTGATTCAGGTGTTGGATGAGGTGCAGCCATACCTTTGCGGTGAGCAATTTTTACTTCACCAGCCACTTCTTCTTCAATGGCTTTTAACTCCTCTTCTGTTGCCCTATTATAGCGTACTAATAAACGACGGTATTTTGCCAAAGGGTCGTATTCCTTTACATAACTCAGTTCATTATCATCACGATACAAATCATGACGATCTGAATTACTGTGCGAATGAATACGTACACAATTGGCTTGTACTATAACAGGCTTCTGGTTTTCTTCGGCCCATTTTGATGCTTCTATCATGGTATTAATCGAATCAAACACATCTTTACCATTACAATACATCACCCGAAGGTTTTTAAAACCCTCAAAATTCTTAGCTACCTTACGGTTAGCTGTTTGATCTTTCTTAGGCACCGAAATACCGTAACCATTATCCTGAAAGACAAATACAACAGGTAATTGTTCCTTTGATGCTCCATTAATAGCCTCATAAACATAGCCTTCGGAAACAGATGATTCGCCTTGCGAACTAAAAGCCACTCCCTTTGCTTCATAGGTTTTAATGGCACGTGCAACACCAACAGCATGAAGCGTATGGTTACCCGTACATGATGAAACATTATGAATGTTCCATTCCGGCTTAGCAAAATGATTTGACATATGCCGGCCACCACCTGCAACATCAGCGTCTTTTGAAATACCGTTATAAATAATTTCTTCTGCAGTAAGTCCGGCAGAAACATTAGTTATTAAATCGCGGTAGTAAGGAAACAGGTGATCTTTTGAGCGATCAAAAACCTGACCAATAGCTAACTGTATACCATCATGTCCTGCTGCAGGTGCATGATACGACCAGCCAATAGCCTGTTTTAAATAATTCGGTGCTTTTTCGTCAAGCGTACGTCCTAAAAACAGAATACGATACCATTTTAACAAAGTCTCTTTATCTGTTTTCTTGATGGAATGTATCTTAGGGATATCACTCATATCTCTTTTTCTATATTATTACTTATTTAAATTTCACGATTAATATCAAATGCTTCTAAATAGTCGGCTATACGACGAAGGAAGCCACCACCCAATGCGCCATCAACAATCCTGTGATCGTAAGAAAGCGATAAAAACATCTTTTGGCGAATACCGATAGTATCTCCTGTTGGTGTTTCAATTACAGCTGGTTTCTTTTCGATAGAACCTGTTGCTAATATGGCTACCTGAGGCTGATTAATAATTGGTGTTCCGATTATATTTTTGAAAGATCCGAAATTGGTAACAGTAAATGTACCACCTTGAATATCATCTGGAGAAAGTTTATTTTCGCGTGCTAAATTGGCTAAACGATTAATATCACCAGTTAAGCCAATAAGGTTTTTCTGATCAGCTTGCTTGATAACCGGCACAATAAGGTTACCTGAAGGCAGAGCTACTGCCATACCAATATTTACATTTTTGCGAATAATAATATTATTACCATCTACTGAAGCATTTACACCAGGAAAATCGCGTAAAGCACGCGCAATTGCTTCAGTAAATATTGGCATATAAGTAATCTTTTGTCCATACTTTTTTAGGTAAGCATCTTTTACTTTAGTTCGCCATAAAACAATATTGGTTACATCGGCTTCAACAACGCTCGTTACATGAGGAGAAACTTGCTTCGACATCACCATATGATCAGCAATTAACTTGCGCATACGATCCATCTCAATAATATCGTCATTAGCTGAGACCGATACTTGAACTTTACGCTGCTCATTTACAGGATTCTTTACTGCTGGTGCTACAGGAGCTGCTGTTAGTTGGCTACCTCTGTTTGCCAGGTAGTTTAGCATATCATTTTTGGTAACACGGCCATCCTTACCAGTACCAGCAATTTTCTCTAATTCATCAGCACTAATACCTTCTTGTTGAGCCATACTTCGAACCAAAGGTGAGTAAAAACGATCAGAAGTTTTATTAATTGAGGCTGTATCAACAGATACTGTGGCAGCATCAACTACAACCGGGGCTGTAGCAACTACTTCAGTTTCTTTTAATTGGGGCAAATCATCACTTGTATCATCTGCACCTTCAAGTAATATAACTGCTACAGGCAAACCTACAGCTACAACATCATCTACATTATATTTTATTTCTTTTACTATACCCGCAACAGGTGAAGGAATTTCTGAATCGACCTTATCCGTTGCAATCTCCAGAAGAACATCATCTTCCTGAATAGTATCACCCTCAGAAACAAACCACTTGGTAATTGTTGCTTCTTCAACGCTCTCACCCATTTTGGGCATCAAAATTTCAAATATTGACATATCTTAAATTTATTTATTCTAAAAAATACTGTAAATATTTAGCTCTATCTTATTTATATCAAATCTAAATATCGTGTTTTAAACAATCTTTTTTACAAAAATGTTTTGTGGCATTTGTAATCTCTACATTACAAAAACCAAATTCTAAACAAGATAAAATCAGATTTGTTTATCTTCTATTTTTATAAAGAATGTAAATATTTTTTATGTAATTCTTAATAAGATATACCAGCAATTTGATTATTAAAGCATTAAACATGCTTTAACTTGAAAACATTTCATTAGAATACTGAAATGTATCACGTTATTTTTGTTGATTCTTGTTCAACGTTCAAAGCAAAATATTAGAATTGTGCTTATTGCAGCAGGAGATGCTTTTGATGCTTACCAAAGTTTTAAAAAGAGAAATAAAAACCTTTTGCAGTCGTTAAAATAAATCAGGCCATTATACTAATTACAACAGAAGAAAGAGGGTGTTCAACAAAGTAGAATCCTTTGCTATCTCCAATAATTTTTTTTACCCTTATCTCTATAAGGAAGTTATTGAAATTCAGTAGCCCCTTTTAGGGGCTGGATAATACTGAATTTTGACAACAAATCAATTCTCTTACTTTTTAGACTCCCCCTTCTCTTTATAATTTTCTTCTAATCTTAAGAAAGTCCTGTAACAATACCATTATTATCAATATCCATACCTTCAGAAGCAGGTACAGCAGGTAATCCTGGCATACGCATCATTTTACCCAATATTGGAATAATAAACCCGGCACCAGCAGCAATTTCAAATTCACGAACAGTAACAGTAAAACCTTTAGGACGACCAATAAGCTTTTCATTATCAGAAAATGATTTCTGTGTTTTAGCCATACAAATTGGCAGTTTATCCAATTCTAAATCTTCTATTTTCTTAATGTCACTTAAGGCTTGTTTAGAAAAATCAACGCCATCAGCACCATATATTTCACGTGCAATGGTTTCAATTTTTTCTTTAACACCAAGTTTGTGATCATATAAAGGTTTAAAGTCGTTATTATTATTTTCTACTTCCTCAACAACAGCCTGTGCAAGAAGCACAGTACCATCTCCACCCATTGCCCATGCTTTAGTAGTTATAGCCTTCACTCCCATTTCGGCACACATGTTTTGTACCAATGCCACTTCTGAGTCCGAGTCTGAGATAAAATTATTGATTGCCACTACCGGGTTTAAACCAAACCTTTGTGCATTCTCAATATGCTTGGCTAAATTTTCAAAACCACACTTTACCCTGTCAACACTTGGTGTATTCAACTCACCTTTACCTGCACCACCATGATGACGAAGAGCACGTATTGTAGCAACAATTACCATTGCTTTTGGCTTTAAATTACCGGCTACACATTTAATATTTAAAAATTTCTCTGCTCCCAAGTCAGCTCCAAAACCAGCTTCAGTCACCACATAATCAGACAATGATAAGCCCATTTTTGTGGCAATAATTGTATTAGTGCCTTGAGCAATATTGGCAAATGGACCACCATGTATGATGGCAGGATTGCCTTCTAATGTCTGAACCAGATTAGGTTTAATGGCATCTTTAAGAAGTAAAGCCATAGCTCCTTGAGCATTTAAATCCCTTGCATAAACAGGCTTTTTATCAAATGTATAGCCAATAAAAATATTGCCTAACCGTGTCTTTAGATCGGCTATGTCAGTTGACATGCAAAGAATAGCCATAATCTCAGAAGCGGCAGTAATATTAAAACCATCCTGACGGGGAATACCGTTTGGTGTACCACCCAATCCGACTACTATATCGCGTAAAGAACGATCATTCATATCAATTACCCGTTTCCACACAATAGTACGTGGATCAAGGTTCAAATTGTGAGTTTTACTCTGGATATTGTTATCTATAAGTGCTGCTAATAAATTGTTTGCTTTTTCAATGGCTGAGAAATCACCTGTAAAATGCAAATTGATATCTTCCATTGGAACAACCTGGGCATAGCCGCCACCTGCTGCTCCACCTTTAATCCCAAATACTGGTCCAAGTGAAGGTTCACGTAACACTACAGTAGCCTGCTTTCCAATCTTATTCAATCCTTCGGTTAAACCAATTGAAATTGTTGTTTTACCTTCTCCGGCTGGTGTTGGCGTAAGTGCAGTAACCAGCACCAGGTTACTGTTGTTAATTTTTTCATTATCAATTAAACTCAACGGTAGTTTAGCTTTATACTTTCCATAAAGCTCCAGATCATCTTCCGAGATATTTAATTTATTGGCAATTTTATTAATATGTTGCATTTGAGCTGCTTGAGCAATCTCTAAATCACTTTTAACAGCAATAGTGTTATTAATACAATTATTCATATATGACTTTAATTATTTAATATGATAAGGCCTGTTCAACACAAATTATGAGCCAAAAAATAAAGAGCGTAAAATTAAACAATGAAGTAAACCGTGTGTTTGAGTGTCAAAACAGGTTCTGTTTCGAAGATAATTTTCGATGGTATTGATTAAGCTCAATTGAATGTCTCTGTCTTTACTTAATACCATTTTGAAGTTGGTGTAAGTAGTACAATTTCAGTTTTTTTAAATTGACTCAATAGCTTGTGTTTAACTGTTAACTAAACGTTTATTTACAACTTCTTTAAATGACTTACCTATAGGTATATATTTCTCAACATTATCAAGCTTAAGCTGGTTACCATAAAATGCTGCAATACGTTCTATATTTACGATATATGATTTGTGAACACGTATAAAACCATGTTTTTCGAGCTGTTGTTCCAGGTTACGTAATGACTCAAGAGAAACTATTTTTTCATTGGAGCAAAAGAAGGTTACATATTCCCTAAGTCCTTCAATGTAAAGAATATCTTTAAATTTGACCCGGTATATTTTATGATCGGCTTTTACCATCATAAAATTTTTTGTTTCTACCTTAGGTGGTAATGACTGGAAATCGTTTACTACATTTTTATACGAAAGCCGATCACCTACTTTATTAATCGTATGCATAAAACGCTCAAAAGAAAACGGTTTAACCAAGTAGTCCAGAATATCCAGTTGATACCCCTCCAGTGCATATTCTTCATAAGCTGTAGTAAATACGACCAATGGTCTCTTTGTTAAGGTTTTTAAAAAGTCAATACCAGTAATATCTGGCATTTGAATATCCAGAAACATAAGGTCAATTTCATCATTCTGAATTATATTCATAGCTTCTAATGGTGACTTAAAACTCCCTACCAGTTCGAGGTGAGCAAATTTGGCAATAAAACTCTGAAGCAGTTCCCGTGCAGGAAATTCATCATCTATAATAATACATCTTACCTTCATTTTACCTCAATTTTAAGTTCTAGTTTATATTGTTTATCGTCTGCATTAATACTAATAGTGTGCTTGTTGGGGTATAAGTATTGTAAGCGACGCTTTACATTCTCAATACCAATTCCACTATTTTTATCCACTACTGCCTTTGTACTTGGTACACTATTAGCTACTTCAAAAACAATCGTTTGCACATCACTTATTAATGTCATTGATATCCAACCATTTTCGGTATCTTCAATTTTACTGTGCTTAAAGCTATTTTCTACAAATGGAATTAACAGCATAGGTTCAATCATTTGCATCCTGTCAGCACGATCAATATCAACATGTATATTAGGAATGCCTTCTATTTTAATGCGTTGAAACTCAATAAAGTTTTTAATATAATCCACTTCTTTACCTAGTTTTACCTTAACGTCTTCTGATTCGTATAAAACATAGCGCAACATAGCCGACAGCTTAAGCACCATTTCTGGTGTTTTAATGGAATGCAACATTGATAAGCTGTAAATATTATTGAGTGCATTAAACAGGAAATGTGGATTCATCTGAGATTTCAGGAACTTCATTTCGTTGAGTAAGTTCTGGTTTACCAGACTTAGTTCATGTTGTTTACGTTGGCGTGAATCGCTGTAAATCCAGTATAAAGTACTAATAAACAACATGGCAATAAAAGACGGCACCCCCATAAGGTTAAAGCCAAATAAACGGCGCTCTTTAAACTTTGGACGTTCTCTTTTAATAATCAATTCCTTGTTTTCCCTTAAAAATTGATTATTATCTATCGTACGCTCCCATTGTTCGTCGCTACGCAATTGATCAATACTTCTGATACCCATATGTGAACCTGTTTGGTGGTAAATTGATCCGGTAAGAAGTAAGGTAAAAACAATACCACCTATGTATTTAAAGTAGGCTCCCCTGGCAATAAACCTGGGCAATAGCCAATAGGCGTTGACATAAAATATAGCAATACTGCTAATTAGTGTTCGTGCAACAAATATTACTGCATTGGTAGTATCCATTATTATTAAAGGGAAATAGGATAATAACAGGCTAAATGCAATCCATCCGCCGGCATGTATTAATATATCCTTCTTTTTTATCTTTTGCCCCTTTATCATTGTACAAAAATACCTCTTTTCTGTTTGTTGAAAGTTATTTTCAATGAAAGATTAATATTTCTCAACAAACGTTCTTACGGCGGTTTCTTGAATACTATTCTATGTATGTAGACAAAGATACCAGGATAATTGAATAGTTTTTAATTGCTCGTTTTCATTCATCATATTTGTTTTAGTAAAAACAATGAAAGGTTAAAAAATATGGAAACAAAACGTCCTCCCCCCATAGCTTCATATCTCTCCAAAGATATTTCTTGTTACAGCTGTATTGACACTGGAAATACATGCAATTCCTTCTTTACATGCCCTTTAATCAAAGTATTTACCTCATTTTAGCAAATAACTACCAATGCAATATTTTTGCAATTGGTATAGTTATTTTATTCGTGTATACAATTATATAACAGCAAGCATACAATAGTATCTAATATTTCTGTCCTTTACCTAATTAATAAAGACTATTGATTTGCTTCTAATACATTTATCACGTATTGTATATCAATGGCTTTATCACCTCTTATAAAAAAATATAATACCGATGTTATGAGCTCACTGGCTTAACTTTTTTTTGTAATGAATAGTCTTGTAATTTTTGATTTATTATCAACAAAACCATGCTGTTTGGAGGTATATTGTCAGGCAATATCAACTGGTGTTTTAGGCGGTAGTATTATTGTGTAAAAATATTATTTATTTCTTCAGTTGTTAAAGCAGGTACCTGGTTTTGTTTTAATTTTTTCACAACCAGTTTAGCGGCCTCTTCTGCATGTTGTTTTATTTCAAATGCCTGGTGACCTCTTTTTGTAGGAATAAAATCCTGCTGTATTATAATCTTATCGCCTTGTTTAATATGGTAACCATAGCCATTTTTTACTTGGTAAATTTTATAACTAAAATGTGTTCTCGATTCAATAATATAAACCAAAAAAGTAATAGCCATTAGTGCAACGATACCCCATCTTTGCAAATGGCGTATCATTGCTTTTTTATGTAATTTATTAATCATTATCATTCTGTTCTTCATCTGGTCTGAAAGTCCATACATCATCAAAATAATAGCCAGAGCTACGGCCTGTTGCTACAAATGGCTTATTATTAATTGTAAATGCAACAGCTTCAAAACGTGGTGATCCTTCAAAATTACTTAACTCATCCCACACATCACTGTCTGGGTTATATTCCCATGTGCGTGCACCCGGATTACCCGGTCCGCCTGTTGTAATATAACCAAGGCCGTTCATTGTAAAAGCAACACCATTAATGCCTACAATCTCGTATTCATCATCATAGCTCTCATCTTTATTGGTATTATTACCAATATTACGTTTTTGTGTCCAACTGTCTTTACCTGCATCGTATACCCATAAATCATCCAGGTACTTACCATTATCAGACCCCATACACACATAAGCCTGGTTATCAATTATAAATGAAACGGCATCGCGACGTTTTTTACCCCCAATACTAACTTTTTGCTCCCACGAATCAGTTGCAGGCGAATATTCCCAGAAATCTTTAAGTAAATTACCATCATACCCTGTACCAACATAGCCCTTGTTATTTAATGAAAAGGCAACAGCACCATAACGAGCAGAAGCCGGGAAATTACTCTTTTGCGTCCATGTATTATCCAAAGCATCGTATTCCCAGGTGTCGTTTAATTTATCTTTTCCATCATAACCGGTTGTTACATAACCTTTATTGGCTGCACTAAATGCTACTGCACCATTGCGAGCAACACCTTCAAACGGTGCTACTTGTGTCCAAAAATCCTTTTGCGCATCATAACGCCAAAAATCTTTTAGTCGCTGATCTTCAACGCCATCATAGCCAGTGCCTATATAAGCATAATCGCCTATTTCAAAAACAACGGCATCGCTGCGTGGTACACCTTCAAAAGAACCCAGTTCAACCCAGTTACCAAGTAAATCTTCCTCATCATCGGAACTACAAGCCACCAGGCTTAGTGTCAAAAAGAACAACACTATTAAGTTTAATCTGTCTGTTTTTATCATTGTAATTCAGTTTTTATTTGACTCAAATCTATACCCTGTAATCTGCAACATTAAATCAATTCGATTAACAGGTCTTTTTTTTCGTCCATTATGGTGTTTTTTTCAATCAACGGTCAATATGTCGTTAGTTATAAATAATAACCGCTTGATTGAATTTTATAATGTTTTGGAAGAATTAGCAGCATGGTACGTTGATTATATTTAGCGATATACCCGGGGCTGACTTTATTTGCACTTGTCTTAATATAATCGATTGTTAGATTTTAGACACAAGACTAATTTGCAAGGCGCACATTGTTGGCACTTTTGCTGCAACAAGTACAACTGCATAACCACCTAAAAATATGGTGATTAAAAAAGTTTAACAAACTATTGATACAGGGACTTTACTGCTAATACAATTCTTATGCATAAACGACAAGGCTTTAATTTAAGGTGTTTATTCTGTTTCGGAACCTGGCTGATCTTTTTTACATCATGTCAGCAAGGTAAACTGGAACTTGGTGATGATTTTATTAATTCAAACAGTTACACGGCCTTAATAGATACTGTTAGCATACAACTTTCTACCATAAAGGCAGATTCTGTAGCTACTTCGGGAACGGGAAATGGATTAGTTGGCTATTATCATCACCCTTTGACAGGTGGACAGGAGGCCAAAAGCTATTTTTCACTTTATCCACCGGCAAGTTTCACATGGAATAAGGCCACTGAGGTATTCGACAGCCTTGTGATGGTACTTCAGCCTAATACATATTCAATTGGTGATACTCTTATGGATGCACTTTTTAAAGTACACGAATTAAGCCATGAAATAAAGGTACACACTAATGGTAAACTATATAATACCAGTGTATTTGCCTGCGATGATGAAACAATTGGACAAACATTGTTCAGACCATCTCCCAAACATAAAGAAGAACTAAATATTCGTTTAAGCGATAGCTATGCACTGGATCTTATTCATTTTTTAACCGAGTATGAGAACCACAATGATAAACACACGCTGTTTAAAGATAAATTTAAAGGCTTTGTTTTAAAAAGTGACACCAGCATTACACGTTCGGCACTGGGTTTTACAGTTAGTGATACTACAGCATATTTACGTTTATACTCACATATTAATGGCCTTGAAAAGGAAGAGATAACAAAAGATTTTTCATTGGCCTCAGAAAACACTTATTTTAACCAGGTTAGCTCACCAAACCAAACTGTTATTTATAACCAGCTATGTGATGGTAAGGATATTTTAAAAGAACAAGACAGTAATGGCACAGTATTGTTACAAGCCGGCACAGGATTTAAAATCCGTATAGATTTTCCAACCTTAAATAATTTGCTGGAGCTAAAAAGTAAAGGGCATATTATAAAAGCTGAACTACGTCTTAAACCAGATATGAGTGTTATGCGTACCACAGACTTACCTGCACATGTATTTATAGGTGATATTTATATCGCTAACAACATTTGGGGATATTTAACAGATGGTGATGGTAATCCTATTCCTTCTGCTTTATTGCTTGATCACTTATACCATGAGGATACCTATTATTCTTTTGATTTAACCAACTACATTAACTCCAGGCTGACAGAGCAAGTTATTGACTCAGAAAGGGGTCTTGTTATAACCCTACCCAATACTGATATAGGTAACTCCTTTACATGGCTTGCTTTAAAAGGACAAACACAGAAAAACAATCAATCGAAACTATTACTTTACTATTACTACTATGATACAGAATAGGTTCCTGGCTTATCTTCTTTTATTAGCCTTTAGCACAACATTACTAGCACAAAACAACACATCATCAAGCTACTCGCGCTTTGGACTTGGTGTACTTGAAATGCAGGCTGATGCAAGCAGTGCGGGAATGGCTTATACAGGTGTGGCTCTAAAGTCTGAAGGCTTCCTGAATATAACCAATGCCGCATCGTACAGTGCCCTGGACAGCACCCGCTTTTTATTTAATATACAAGGTAAACTGGCTTTTGCCAACTACCAAACAAACACAAACAGGCAACAAAACGTTGATGCTAATATTGAATCTATAGGATTTGGTTTTAAAGCCGGTAAAAACTGGGGTATGGGATTCAGCCTGTCGCCCTACGCCAGTATTGGTTACTCTATTATGAGTGATAAATATATATTGGGTACAACAGGTAAATACCCGGTAGAGTATAATGGCTCAGGCGGGATATCACAACTATCGTGGTACAATGGTTTTCAAATTTTTAAAGGCTTTTCTCTTGGTGTTAATACCTCATTGCTTTGGGGGTCGACAGATATGACAGAAACCTCCTACTACCCTGTTATTATTGGCGAAACCATATATAATGAACGCTCTTATAATGTTTCTACCCTGTTGGTAGAATATGGTTTTCAGTATCACCAGGCCATAGGCCAAAGCAGGTTGTCGCTTGGTGCCACAGCCAGCTTCTCATCGGAGCTTAATACCTATTACGAGCATAAAATCTACAATAACTACACCACTGATTTAAGCTATAAAAAAGAAAATACCGATAACATGTTTATTCCCAATCACTATAAGCTGGGTGCAGCCTTACAAACAGGCCGGGGCTGGACAATAGCAGCAGACTACCGCTATGGCGACTGGTCTAACGCTGATATAAGCATAAGTGGTGGAAATACAAGAGATACCCATGGCGGTAGTCTGGGCCTACAGTACTCGGCTCCCCGTTATCATCGTTCATTATTAAAGCGTATGCAATATCGTGCAGGTGTTTTTTATAATCAGCAATACCTTACAATACAAGGACAGGATATTGATGAAAAAGGCATTACAGCAGGTGTAAGCATACCTATGCGCGATGGCTCCAGGATAACATTAGGATACGAATATAAAGTAGCCGGTACAACAAATTTAGGGCTGATAGAAGAACGTTATAATACCATTAAAATAGGTTTAACATTTAATGAAAACTGGTTTCAGAAAAGAAAATTTGATTAAACCGTTCATTCTTATTGTAAAAAATCCCAACTCCTGCCTGGCTGGTGCGGATGTTGGGATTTTTTACAATAACCAATTAAATAAAATCGCTTGCGTAATAATATGACTTGTATTTAATAACCATTGCAAAAATAAGGCTCTTCCTTTACCTGCACAATCACCATTTATTGGGATTTTTAAGTTTTAATAAATTCTCACTTCTGATAACAAAAGGCTTAACTTTTTAAGCTGTGTCTAAAACAGAACTCCAAATAAAACTTAAAGCGTTCTGCCCGGGTGCTAATAGCTTATTCTGTTATGGGTGTTGCATTGTTATAATCTTCTTCTGTTATGGTATAGGTATATTCATAATGGTCATCACCTAACATTTTAGTATCGTAAGCTTCGTATGAATAAGGACTTCTGTCAATTTCCGAGTCCTCAGGCTTTTGCCTATAAATAACACTTCTTTCATTGTTAAAAAATATCTTGACTGAATCATATAACAGTGGTGATTCCATGGAAGGTCTTGCATCCCCACCGTCACCATAGTACATTCTACTGTATGACTCCTGACTATTTAATATGATTGTATCATTGTGAAACAAAACTCCTTCATACGGAAAGCCATATGTGATATACTTAAGCGAAACACCACTATTATTTTTTATAACTACTTCTGAATAAGGGTCTGGTGGCTCAGGTCCTGTAATCATAAAACATGCAGAAAATAATAATGGGATTGTTATAACTATTAGAAATTTCTTATTCATTACCATACCTCCTCATAGCGTTTAAATAATTCATTTATCTGACTATCTGTTACCCTATAGGGTTTATTTGTTTTTAAATGACGCTTTAAGCTGGTTAAACCATAAGATTTTGGAACAACACCCGACCAAAACTTAAAGTGTTCTACCCGGGTGCCAATAGCTTATTCTGTTATGGGTGTTGCATTGTTGTAATCCTCTTCTGTTATGGTATAAGTGTATTCATAATGATAGTCACCTAAATCCTTTATATTATAAGCTTGTTCTGAGAATGGACTTCTTTTGTTAACGGGGTTCAGCTCGTAATAATATGTAACAACCTTCTTGACGCCAAACTTTATTTGTACAGAATCTGACTGAAAAGGAAAAGGATCAACACCTCCCATATCTCCACGTGTTTCTTTATGTTTTTCCTTATCTGGAATTTCTATCTTGACTTTTCCATCATTTCCTGATTCATTACTTGCATGAACACCATATGCTATATAGTATACCTTGTGACCACTATTATTAATAATTATAGTTTCAGCTATACCTTCTGTTTCCCGGGTTATGCAGGAATAGAAAAATAATAATTGAAAAAACAATAAAATTAAAGTTCCATTTTTCATTACCATACCTCCTCGTAGCGTTTAAATAATTCATTTATCTGACTATCTGTTACCCTATAGGGTTTATTTGCTTTTAAATTACGCTTTAAACTGGTTAAACCATAAGATTTAGCAACTATTGATGATAATTTACTCATAGAATAACCCGTTACATTATCGTTAGGGTACTTTTTACTTCCTTTATTGTTTTTACTTTGGTTGTAGTTATCGTTTAAATCTATAAATAAAGAAGAGTATTCTTGGCTTATTCCTGTGTATGGCCAGTCTTGTCTATTAAGGTTATTTACTGGATTACGACTATAAATTAAACCAAGTTCATTATACTCCTGGTGCGTTAAAGCCCACTCAACAGCATCGGCCCAGCTTTCGTAAATAATTTTAGAAACCTGCCAGTATTTAATATTTCCCATACTTACACAATGGGAAGCATGTCCCAGCTCATGGGCTGTTGTACCAAATATTTTGTTGGTTTCTTTATAAGCCCCATCCTTGGAATCGTAGCCAAAAATACGAATATCGGGCAGTATTGAACCGCCCAGGTCACCCCAAAAGTCACCTGTTCCCCTTTTGCTGTAATAGCATATTTTCCAGCTTCCGCCGGGCTTTTATAAGGGCGCTTTATACCAAGGTTATAGCCATAAAAATGGCGATAGGCTGCCCGGTGTATAGAGGCGTAATGCAGCGATTTGCCTCCCCTGATAGATAAATTCCAGTTGCCCCGTTTTTTAGGGCCGTTATAATAGGCCTGTCCCCATGTGCCGCTTCGTATATCCCAGTATTTGCGTTCCCATTTTATGCTGTAATTGGCATCGCGCCTAAAGCGCCCGTTACAGCTAAAGTTACCTTTGGAGTCGGTATAGCCCCTGCGCACGGTAAACCACCTCCGGGCTCTTATATATGCCCCTTTTAAGGGGATATAGCCTTTTTTTATATCATCATACACCTTAATATTGCCGGCAGGCCGCCATTTCGATTTCCGGCTAAACCATCCTTTTAGCCGGATTTCATCCAGTTCTTCTTCTTTCAGGTTATTGCTTATTTCAAGGGCTTTATCTTCCAGGGCTACCCATATGGTATAGAGAGGTGCTGGTATTTTTTAATGTCAGCTCTTCTTCATTATCATCTTCTTCCAGCATAAAGAGTTCAGCCAATACCTCGTGCCTTACTTCGGGAAGTTTATAATCAACAGTAACAGCGGTGTACTGGTAGGTTATTGATGTATCGGGTAATGAAGGATCATGATAAGCAGTACCCAGTTGTTCAATCTCAAAGTCAAGGGGGTAATCAAAAAGCTCCAGCAGGCTGTCCTGTTTTAGTATGCCCAGCTCCTTATCGCTTTGGGGTAAAAAGCGCACATACAGGTGTGTTGCTTTCACTTCAATATTATCCAGTTCAGCGGCGGAGGACTTTAATTGCGGTTCTTCTTTCAGTTCGTTAAGGGCTTTACGCATGTTCTCAACCGTATAGGGATTTTCCAGGCGTTCGCCTAAAATGGTTTTATCCCCGGCAGCCTGTTCTGTTGTATTGGCAAGGGTTTCTCCAAGGTCTGCTTTAATTTCAGAAATGGTGTCTTTACACCCCAAAAACAACATTCCGCCAAAAAATATGGCCAAAATGTAACTTTTTTTGTATTTCATAGTATTTTAGTTGTGTAGTTAATTAGGTGTAGCTATTTAACTGCTGATTTAAACTAAGTTTAGCCTTGTCCCTGTTATACGGAGACAAGGTTTTTTTAAGTTAGTCCTGCTTATTTTCTCTCTCATTGCGTTTAATACGCCTGCGAACAGCTGCGTTATTATTCTCAATTAATACATTAATGTTATCTGCAATACTTTTAAAGCTTTCAGGTTTAGCTTGTGACATGGCATTAATGTATACCAGCAGCTCTGTATTAATTTGCCGGCGAATGATTTCTTTTTGTCGCCATGCTGTCGTTTTTTTAGCATTAACTGCATCCTTTTCCACCATTTTTATATAAGCAGCTTCAAATGCTTTTTGCTTTTGTTCCAAATTATCTATTAATGATGCATAATCAGGTAATAGGGCAATACTTTCCTTTATGTGGTCTTTTTTACAATCTTGCAACAAGGCATTAATGTAGGCACTTTCAATGTTATTTGCCTTGCTAATGGTTTCCATACCATACTGCTCAAGCATGGTATACAGCTGGTGGGCAGCCCCGGCAATTTCATTATCGGGCCAAAGTAATTTTGATTTCGCTTCAAGAAACAAAAGACGCAGGGCATCATCTCTTTCTTCGTCTTTTGCCGATAGTTCACTTTTATCAACCACTTCATTAATTGCACCTGTCAGTAATGTATTACTATTACTTAGTTTTTCTATTTGCAGTGTCATAAAAGCATCTGCTGAATAGTTATTATCATTTAACAGGTTTAAAATACTTGTTGCTACGGTGCTGATTTCACCAACATAGCTTCTTCCGTGTAGTTTATTCATACTTGCTGATTTAAATGTTTGTAAAAAAAATATTATAAATATAACAATTAATATTTAGATAAGATATGTATGCAATGTGTTTATTCTTATGGCTACTTATTTGCCGCCATATCAGCGATATTTTATATGTTTTTTCCCTTTTATGTTGTAATGTGAAAATACATTTTATCTTTTAAAATGGTATGAAATACCCGGTATAAGCAGGTTGTATTTTTGGGGCTTATTGCACAACGCAAGTGGGTAATAAAATACTTTTTTGACCCGCTGCACAACGCAAGTGGACAATAAAATACTTTTTTGACTCACTGCACAACGCAAGTGAAGCAATAAAATGCTTTTTTGACCCGCTGCACAACGCAAGTGGAGTAATAAAATACTTTTTTGACTCATTGCACAACGCAAGTGAAGCAATAAAATGCTTTTTTGACCCGCTGCACAACGTAAGTGGGTAATAAAATACTTTTTTGACTCACTGCATACAGTTTTAATAAACAGTCTCTTGCAAAAAACATAATTGCCTTTTAATAACTAAGGTACTGGCAATATGTGTCTTGCAAATCAGTCTTATGTCTAAAATTTATTTTTCCTTTATACACTTTAATAAGAAAATACACTGGCTGATAATGATGCCCGGACAGTTTTTTTTGAATTCGTAAAAAAAATCTACCTTTGTGGCTTATGACATTAACTACCGTATATCTGGTGAAGTAAAGGCAGGCCTGTCTTTACTGCTAACTTAAAAACTGGTAATTTTATTACCGGCCTGTCTTGCGCACATCTTATCTTTCACTAATTTTATTTAATTATTAGCTACTTAGCTAAAGAATAACAAGTATTAAGCAATGATTAATTTCATACAACAATATGGTTGGGCGCATTACTGTACGCTTAAACCAAATCAATACAAAGAACAGCAGGTAGGCCGTATTCAGGCCGTTCATAAAACCAATTACAGTGTTATATGCAGCAATGGCCCGGTTACAGGTGAGCTAACAGGGCAAATGCTCTACTCTGCTTCAGCTGAAGAAAGACCACAAACAGGCGATTGGGTTGAAATAATGCCCTACGGATCAAATTGTATTATAAGTGCTACCCTGCCCCGTTACAGTGTTTTGGCACGTAAGCAGGTGGGTAAAAAAAGCGAAAAACAACTATTTGCGGCCAATATTGATCAGGCCATTATTGTACAGGGGCTCGATCGTGATTTTAACCCACGTCGTTTAGAGCGCATGGTAACTGCCATAAAGGATGCTGCTATTGAGCCGCTTATATTACTTAATAAGGCAGATTTACTTCCTGATTATGAAGAGCAAACGGCATTGGTTAAAAAGCATTTTCCAAAGATTACGATTAAGCCTGTAAGTGCATTAAAACGTGATGGTATTGAACAACTTGAGCAGCTTTTACAACCGGGTAATACGTATATATTAATCGGATCATCGGGTGCCGGAAAAAGCACTTTGTTAAACGCATTAACAGGTGCTGAAACACAGCGTACAGGTGCTATAAGTACTGCTGTTGGTAAGGGAAAACACACCACCTCCAGCCGCGAACTGTTTCGTTTACCCAATGGAAGCTTTGTTATTGATACAGCCGGTATAAGGGAGTTTGGACTGGCTTTGGATAAGCTGGAATCGGTTGCATCAAGCTTTACGGGTATAGATCAACTGGCCGGCTTATGTTACTATAGCGATTGCACGCATACCGATGAGCCCGGTTGTGCTGTACAAAAAGCTTTGGATGAGAAACAATTAGATATTGATGTATACAACAGCTTTATTAAGCTCAGAAGCGAAGCAGAGCATTATACAGCCACGCAGCAGGATAAAAAAAGAAAAGGTAAAGACTTATCCCGCCTGGTGCGAAATATGAAACGTTATAACATTAAAAAGAAATACTAAAATGCAGGAATATATATTTACAAAAGCACAAAAAGAGTCTGAACTACAGCAATTAGCGGCCTTATTTAAGCAGGTCTTTCACCCCGACGAGGTTGGAGAACTGGCCAGGCAGCTAACACACCATTTGCCCGGTATGAGCTATCAAAACTGGTATATAGCTAAAGCAAAAGCATCGCAGGAGATTGTTTGTGGTTTTGTATTAATACCGTGGCAATGGCAAATGGAAGGCATAGGCCTGAAGGTAGCCGAAATGGGTATTGTTGGTACAAAAGAACAATACAGGGGCAAAGGTTTGTTTAAAGAAACCAACTGTTTGTTTCAGCAGGATTTAGTAAATAATAACTATGACTTATCTGTTATACAGGGCATACCGGGTATTTATCACCGTTTAGGCTACCATTATGCTGTTCCCTTTGAGCATCATACCGAGTTACCTTTATATGCTATAGCCGATAAAGCTGTAAATTATAAGATCAGGTTGGCTGGTGAAGGTGATTTGCCTTTGTTTTTTAAAGAAGAAAAGAAACACAACAGCCGTTTTGCTATTGGCGTACAGCGTAGCGAAGAACACTGGAAGTATATATTAAGTGAAGGCAGAAAAACGGATTATGCCAGTGACTTGTATATTATTGAAACAGGTACAGAAGCCTGGTATCTTCGTCTTTTGCATAAGGGTTTCGGACAAGGCTTAATTGTTAGCGAAGCCAGTGACGAAATGCCCCTCAACGTACTGGAACAAACGCTGGTATTTTTAAAGCAGGAAGCCATAAAGCGTAATAAGGCCTATATTCGTCTTAACTTACCTGATGCCCATTGCCTTGTTAAGCATGCTTTAAATTACGAAGCGCACTTAAAACCGGCCTATGCATGGCAAGTAAAGGTGATTGATCCCAAACGCTTTATAACAAAAATAGCCACCTTATTGGAACAACGTATTAAAGCCGGTAAATTCAGGGGTTTAACAGCTACGGTGCTTTTAGACTTTTACACGTCTCAATTGAGTCTTCGCTTTAATAATGGTAAGCTGCTTAGTATTGATAAAGGCCGTAATGGAACAGCAGATTATAATATGAGTATTCCTGATGATTTATTTGCTCCCCTGGTATTGGGACATCGCTCATGGCGCGAGTTGCAATTCAACCGTCCTGATATATTTCCGGCAGATCAATATTTGCGAATTGAAACAACACAACCGGCAGAAGTAACAGGAGATTTAATGGATACACTCTTCCCGAAATTAAACAGTTGGGTGTATTGCCAGTATTAAGCCGGTATAAGAAGAGGGTGTATAAAAAGTAAGAAAATTGATGCTTTGTTAAAATTCAGCACTACCCCAACCCAAAAAGGAAAACTTATTTTCAAGAATTTCCCTATGCGTATTGGAAGGTGAAAAGTTGTTGAAAACAAAGGATTCTGTTTTTTGCACATCCTCTCTTTCTTAAGTTTGCGTTGGCTTAATACATATGTAGTTATTCGAATTATTACAATACTGTGTTGTTATATTATTGACTTCTAATACTTATATTTAGGGATTTCACTAAAATAAAGTAAAGAATCACCTAAATGTTTCTATTTTCGTGCTTTTAAATCAATAAGTAGCACTGGAGCCATACAAAAGCCAATGAAGTTTTGGAGAAAATACCATAAATGGGGAGGTATAATCCTCAGTTTCTTTCTGCTATTATTTGCCCTGTCAGGTATTATTCTTAACCACAGGCAGGCCTTTAGCTCCATTGATATATCCAGAAATATGCTTAGCTCCAGCTACCAGTATAATAATTGGAACAGTGCTGCACTAAAAGGAGGTATTGAGGCAGACAGCACGCAAACCCTGTTTTATGGCAATGTTGGTTGCTGGATATACGATGCCTCGCATAAAACCTGGGTTGATTTTAACCAGGGATTTCCAGAAGGAATTGATAACAGGAAGCTTACTAAACTCATCCGCACAAAAAACAACAGGCTCTTTGCTGGTACTTTGTTTGGTTTGTACGAGCACCGGCAAGGCATATGGCAAAAGACAGGGTTGGGAACAGAACACCAGCATATAACCGACCTTATTGAGGTGAATGATACCTTACACATACTTACAAGAAGCGAAATAGGCTATTTGGCTTTAAACAAAGCTAATGACAGCATTCGTTTTTCCTGCCTTCCTGCGCCTGGTGATTTTAAAGGCACAACAAGCCTTTTTAAAACAATATGGGTATTGCACAGTGGTGAGATACTGGGTTTTACGGGTAAGCTGTTGGTGGACTTTATCGCACTGGTTTTCTTGTTTCTTATTGTTACCGGTATTATTTGGTTTATTTCGCCAGCATTAATAAAACGTGCTAAGAAGAAGCTTAAGCCGGTAGAAAATAAAAAGAAGCGCTTTCGTTTTTCGGTAAAATGGCATAATAAAATTGGTGTTTATACCATTGTTTTTCTCATCTTTACCACTTTTACGGGTATGTTTCTTCGCCCGCCCCTTCTTATTGCTATTGCCGGAACACAGGTAAAAAGCATCCCTCTTACTATGCTTGATACGCCTAATGCCTGGTACGACCAGTTAAGAGCAATCAGGTACAATGCTGCCTACAATGTGTATTTTGTATCCACCTCTAAAGGTATGTATGCCCTTACAAGCGATAAAAAAGAGATGGTACGCTTACCACACCAGCCCCCGGTATCGGTTATGGGCATTACTGTTTTTGAAGAGAAAAGAAACAACGGGTATTTAGTAGGTTCATTTAGTGGCCTGTACTTGTGGAATCCCATAGATGGTACATGCTATAATTACATAAGCGGTCAGCCCTATGCAACCTCAAAAGGTATGGTGCGGCCAATTGGCGATTTTATGGCTTCGGGTTACTATTCCTATAAGGATGCGGCCTGTTATTTTGATTATAATGCAGGTGTTAAAGCATTAAGTAAGAAAGGCGATTTTCCGCCCATGCCCCATGCCATTAAGGTGGCCTCTCCCATGTCGCTCTGGAACCTGGCCTTAGAAATACACACAGCCAGAATATTTCAGGATGCGATTGGAGCTTTTTATATACTTATTATCCCTTTGACTGGACTTACTACACTTATCTTATTACTATCGGGCTTATGGGTGTGGATAAAAAAATACTAGCTAAGTTATAGATTAAGAATATGTTGATTTGCGAACATTAACTTCCTTAGCACAGTGTGTTAGAAAACCATAACTTGCTATATATCCTTTATTTATTCTTTTACTAATAACACCTATCGTGTTTATATAAGTTATTTATTTTGGTAATTTAGAGGCGAAAAGATTAGAACGCGTTTTAGAGCTATTTACCGAATAAAATGGTTAATAATGAATAAAAAAGAGCATAAAAAATACTTGGAATCATTTAAGAAATATTCTAACAAATAAATCCTCCTCAAAAAAAGAAGCAAAGAAATCTCCTATTCATTGAGGAATTCATAATTAAGCTTGTAAAATAGGTAAAGTATACGCATCATAGTTAGAGCATGTACTCAAAAAAAGCTGGCTTTAAAGAAAAGGATTACATTTAAAAGTATGAATTGCATAAAAATAAATAGTATTGAATTTAAAAGTGAATCGTGATTAAAGAAAAGATATTCAGATTAGTTCAGAAGGGAGCTCATGGACAACGAATGAACAGGCATTTTGACTATTTTATCATGTCATTAATTTTATTGAGCGTGATTTCAATAATTTTGGAGTCGATTACGGAAATAAACAACGATTACGGAGAAATACTGGGGTACTTTGACCTGTTTGCAGTTATTATCTTCTCTATCGAATACCTCATGAGGTTGTATGTTTCCGACCTGACTCACCCATCGTCCAACAAGATTAAATCTGCATTTCGCTTTGCTTTCTCTGTTTATGGGCTAATTGACTTACTGGCCATATTGCCATTTTATTTACCTATGTTGATTAAAATAGACTTAAAATTCTTAAGAATATTAAGGTTAACCCGGTTTTTAAGAATTTTAAAAATTAACAGGTATAATGATTCCCTGAACTTAATATGGGCTGTAATTAAAGAGAAGAGAGCTGAGTTGGCGGTAACCGGATTTATAACTTTCCTGATTCTTTTGTTGGCTTCATTTATAATGTATTATGTGGAAGGAGAAAAACAACCTGAACAATTTCCCAATATTTTAGCTTCATTTTGGTGGGCAACAGCCACATTAACAACAGTGGGATACGGAGATATTTATCCAATTACCGGGCTTGGAAAAATGATTAGCGGACTGATTGCAATCCTGGGTATTGGATTAGTTGCACTTCCAACAGGATTGATCGGTGCAGGATTTATGAGTAAAATTGAAAGTAAAAAGAAAACAGATAACATTAAGGCTTGCCCCCATTGTGGAAACAAAATAGAAGAGTAAAGCCCCAACCCGGCAAAATTTCAACAACATTATTGCACAGTAAGGGGTGTTAACTTCCTTTATAATTATAGTAGGCTTATAGTTGAGCAAGGTAGAAAAACGTATTTACAGTGAAGGAAATCTAATTCCATTATAGAAACAAATGTTAAAATATTACCATTAAATGGTAGTATTTCATGATTCATTTGTATTTTTGTTGAAAAAAAAAGAAAATGCTATGTTGATTGACTTTACTTTAAAGAATTTTCTTTCATATAAAGACGAGTCTAGTTTGCTTTTAACTAGAATTAATTCATACGAGGAACTTGAGAACTTTAATGTTATTGATATAAATAGAAATTTTGACTTGCTTAAGTCAATAGCTTTATTTGGCAGTAATGGTGGTGGAAAATCCAATTTAATATCTGCAATAGCATTTATGAAAGATGTTGTTCATAATTCATTTGTTGAATCAATGAAAAAAGATAGTGAAAGAGGAAAAACAGACATCTATTTTAAGTTAAACACAGACACTCTAAACAAGCCATCACTATTTGAAGTTACATTCGTAAAAAATGAAATTATCTATAGGTACGGTTTTGAAATATTAAAGAATCAAATTGTTTCTGAATGGTTATATAAAAAAGTAAAAACTGAGACTTTATTATTTGAAAGAGAAATTGATAATTTCAGAATAAATCAAAATGGATTTTCAGAAGGTAATAAGTATTATAAAGAAGTAAAAAATAATGTTTTATTTTTAAGTCATTTAGGACAATATAAAGATACACCTGTTTCCTATGAGATAATTGAATGGTTTTTTAATTTAAATGTAATTAGTGGGTTAGATGATAAGCATTATAAACATGCAACTATGTCATTACTTAAAGAATCAGATAGTTTTAAAAGATGGTTATCTATTGCAACAAAATTTTTAGACATTTCTAATATTGAGTTAACAGATAAGGACAAATTAGTTACTTATCACAACATTTACGACAAAAACAATATAATAGTTGATTCAGTATCATTTGATTTAGAGTTAGAAGAAAGCGATGGTACAAAGAAACTAATATATCTTTTAGGAGCAGTATATGATTCTGTTCGAAATGGAAAAGTGTTATTTGTTGATGAATTAAATTCAAAGTTACATCCAAATCTTACAACAAAATTGTTAACACTTTTTCATGAATTTAATAAAAATCGTGCTCAAGTGATTTTTACTGTTCATGATCCAACTGTTTTGGATAAAGAAATACTTAGAAGAGACCAAGTATGGTTTGTCGACAGAGATAGGTATGGAGTTTCAGAGTTATATCCTATGTCTGATTTTAAGTCCAGTGAAGTTAGAAAAACTTCTGATTTTAGGAAGAAATATTTAAATAGTGACTTTGGTGCTGCTGAATCAATTTATATCACAAATGACTTAATTGATTTGATGTATGAGTAAAAGAGCCAATAAAACATACATCAGGCAACAGGGTAATAAAGCTGATAAGGGGGTAAAGAGGAGATGTATAAACTTTAATTTATCTAAAATTGTCCCCGACCAAGGACAATCATTACAACAGTGGAATGATGATGGCTTGTTGCTACAACTAATGGAACGCATTAAACAAATTGGAGCATTAACAAGAGAAGAAACTATTCATCAAAAGCTGATTAAGGAATACTCTTCAAAAACTGGCTTTCCTCCTAACTCAGAATTTACAAATCCACCATACTTAAATCCAGAAAGATGGGCGGTAATGCATATTACTAACAATAGTATTGAGGTTGTTGCTGGTTTTATTGAGGATGATATTTTTTACGTAGTATTCTTAGATAAAGAACATAAATTCTGGCCTACAAATATTCAAGATAGAGGTAAAAATAGAAGATAGTATAAATGCTAGTTATCAATTAAATAGCCTATCCTACTTCCCAATCGTCAGCAAGGATAGACTTTCCCATATGGCTGGATATTCTTCTGAAAAAGAAACTTAAGAGGGTGGTGAATTGGCAATTTGTTGATAAAACACTTTATTTACAGTCCATGGAGGAAAGTCCTGTAAATAACTTAGAATTAATGACCTTACTCTTTGAAAACTTAACTACAGAGGTAGATAACCGCAATTAAGCCAGGGGTGAAAGGAGCAATAACAAATAGACTAATTAAAAAATACCAACTATGGAAAAATCTCTTGATCAAGGTATCATAAAGGGCACATATAAAAAATGGATAACAGTATTTAGCATGTTGTTATGCATTTTACTAACGCAGGCACAAACAACGCTGCCTTACCAGGATCCATGCCTGGATATTGAAGAACGGGTGAATGATTTAGTTGGGAGAATGACGCTGGAAGAAAAAACAGGGCAAATGCTTGATGTGGCTCCGGCCATTGACCGCCTGGGTATTCCGGCTTATAACTGGTGGAATGAGTGTTTACATGGTGTTGCCCGGGCGGGTGCTGCCACATCGTTTCCACAGGCCATTGGACTGGCCGCTACCTGGAATCCGGGTTTGATACAGGAAATGGCTGATGCCATTAGTACCGAAGCCCGGGCAAAATATAACCAACGAGTTAAGCAAGGCTCACGCGAACGTTATGAAGGTTTAACCATGTGGTCGCCCAACATTAATATATTCAGAGATCCGCGCTGGGGGCGCGGGCAGGAAACCTATGGCGAAGACCCCTACCTGACAGCGCGTATGGGGGTGGCTTTTATTAAAGGATTGCAGGGCGATGATGCCAACTATTTAAAAGTAGTGGCTACACCCAAGCATTTTGCTGTTCACAGTGGTCCTGAGCCGGAAAGGCATTATTTTGATGCCTATACCCATCCGAAAGACCTTTGGGAAACCTACCTGCCGGCCTTTGAAGCAAGTATAAAAGAGGCAGGTGCATGGTCGCTTATGTCGGCTTACAACCGCTATTTGGGCGAATCGGCTACAGCCAGCCCTTTCTTGCTGGACACTGTTTTACGCAACAAATGGGGCTTTAAGGGCTACGTGGTATCCGATTGTGGTGCGGTAAGTGATATATATCAGTTTCATAAAATAGTACCTACTCCTGAAGAAGCAGCAGCTTTAGCAGTAAAGGCCGGCTGCGACCTTAATTGTGGAAATATTTACACCTACCTTCCCCGGGCAGTTGAGCAGGAACTAATTACTGAAGAGGAGATTGACATAGCCGTTAAACGCTTATTTATAGCACGTTTTAAATTGGGTTTATTTGAGTTACCTGAGAATACACCGTTTATGAGTATTGATGCCTCGCAAAATGAATCGCCTGAACACCGGGAGCTGGCTTTAAAGGTAGCCCGAGAGAGCATGGTATTACTTAAAAATGATAAGCATACCCTGCCCCTTTCCCCTACCATTAATAAGATTGCGGTACTGGGACCTCATGCCAATGATCGCCAGTTTATGATGGGTAATTATTTTGGTACGCCCTCGTATCGCACTTCAATACTGGAAGGTATACAGCAAAATGTATCAAAAAAAACAGAAGTGTACTACCATAAAGGCTGCGGTTTAACGCCTGAGAGCCGCCTGTGGGATCGTATACCACGTTCTGCATTTTCCAAAAAAGGCATTAAGGCCGAATACTTTGCAACAATTGATTTTAATGGGCAGGTGATAGAAACCCGCTATTATAAGGATATTGATTTTGACTGGGGTGGTGCTGCACCTGCTGACGGTATGCCTGAAAAGGACTGGTCGGTACGTTATACAGCTACTTTTATACCAGTTAAAAGCGGACAGTACTATTTTAAAGGACACACGCAAGGCGGTATTGCTAAAGTATACCTTGACAATCAATTGGTGCAGGACGAAAAGCTGGAAGCCGGTATAACACTTGAGAAAAACAGGAAATATGATTTAAAAGTAGAATATGCCTGCAATAACCAATGGATTTCAGCATGTGAGTTACGATGGAATACGCCTGTAATGCGTAATTATAATGTGATGTTTGAAAATATTAAGGATGCTGAGGCCATTATTTTTGTAGGTGGCATATCGCCCCGCCTGGAAGGTGAAGAAATGCCGGTTCATGTAGATGGTTTTAAAGGTGGTGACCGCACGCATTTGAAGTTGCCCCGTGTGCAGTTTGAGCTATTGCAAAAACTAAAAGCGATGGGCAAGCCGCTTATATTTGTTAGTACCAGCGGTAGCGCTATGGCCTACAATTGGGAACACAATAACGTGGATGCCATTGTACAGGCATGGTACCCGGGACAGGCAGGCGGACAAGCTGTTGCCGATGTACTGTTTGGCCAATATAATCCGGGTGGTAAATTACCGGTAACCTTTTATAAATCGGTGAATGACCTCCCTCCTTTTGATGATTATCATATGGAAGGACGTACTTACCGCTATTTCAGAAAAGAGGCCCTCTATCCTTTTGGACATGGCTTAAGCTACTCAGACATTAAATACACAAAGCCGGAATGTAAAAACCATAATTTTAATGAGAACGAAGTTTTATCGGTATCGCTTAAGGTAAGTAATAATAGCACTATGGCAGCCAACGAGGTAGTGCAGTTGTATATAAAAGATCTGGAGGCCAGTGTTGCTGTTCCAATTAAGAGTTTAAAGCGTTTTAAGCGAATTAGTTTAGCTGCAGGAGAAACAAAAACGCTTACATTTGAATTATACAAAAAGGATTTTGCCCTGGTTAATATGGAAGGCCTTAGCACATTTGAACCGGGTGTATTTGATATAATTATTGGCGGATCATCCGATAGTAATAATAAAACCAGGCTTACAATATTATAATAATTTAAAACCGGAATTAAAACCTGGCAGATTTCTAAAATATGCCAGGTTTGCACCGGTTTGTTATAAGCTCTTTTATGCCTATTTTTGGTATCAAAGAAATCGTTCATGTCAAAATTAAAGATATACCGTGCTTCGGCCGGTTCTGGTAAGACCTATACCCTATCAGGCGAATTTATTAAGCTCTTGTTTCAGGATCCGCAAAGCTACAAAAGCATATTGGCCGTAACCTTTACCAATAAAGCCACTTCAGAAATGAAAAACCGTATTCTGGAGAACCTTTATGCTTTAGCAACTGCCGAAAAACCCGATTACCTTGATGATTTAATAAAGATTCATAATAAACCGGAGAACTATATTCGTAAGGTAGCCCGAACCATTTTAATTAATATCCTTAACGATTTCTCAAAACTATCAATCAATACCATTGACAGTTTTTTTCAGAAAGTTATTCGTTCGTTTGCTTACGAAGCCAATCTGCCTGCCGGTTTTAAAGTAGAATTAGATACCGATCGCATTTTATCGCAAGCCGTTGATAATTTATTGCGTGAGTTGGAGTTAAAGGGCAATGAAGACCTTAAAGAATGGCTGATTAAGCACACCCTGTCTAAAATAGAGGAAGGCAAAGACTGGAATATAGGTAATGAGCTAAAAGATTTGGGCCGTGAAGTGTTTAAAGAGGAATTTCAGAGCCTGAAGCCCGAAGTACTGGAAAAGCTAAGAGATAAAAAACTGCTTAACACCTACCGCTATACGCTGCGTAATATAACAAACGAGTTTGAAAAGGATATTCAGTACAATGCGCAAAAAGGCCTGGAACTACTAAAGCAGCACAGCATTACTTATGCTATTCTGCATGGTAAATCGCGCTCGCCCCTTAATAAATTGGAAAAACTGAGTAATGTAAGCAAGCCGACTGATTTCCTGGAGATAAAAAAGCTGGAAGAACTGGTTAATAATCCTGAAATATGCTTTAACAAGCAAAACTCAGAATCGGATAACAGTGTAATTATTGATTGCTTTAATGGTGGTTTAAACGATGTATTATCTTATCTCTGTAATTACTTTCACAATAACAAAAGCAATTATTTTACCGCCAAAGCTATATTATCTAACCTAAATGCGCTTGGTATTACAACCGATATAGCTCTTAAGGTGCATGAACTGGCCCGTAATGAGAACCTGTTTCTACTGGCTGATTCTAATCGCTTGCTTCACCAGATAATAGATGAGAATGAGGCTCCTTTTATCTATGAAAAAACGGGTACGCGCTTTCTGCATTATATGATTGATGAGTTTCAGGACACCTCTCGTTTGCAGTGGGATAACTTTCGCCCATTGTTACAGAATAGTGTAAGTAGTGGCCATTCGGCATTAATTGTAGGGGATGTAAAACAATCGATTTACCGCTGGCGTAATTCGGATTGGAAACTGCTGAGTGACCAGGTGAATATTGATTTTACCACACACGGCATTAATTCCTTAACGCTGGATACCAACTGGCGAAGCACCGAAAATGTTATCACTTTTAATAACCTGGTTTTTGCAGGAGCATCAACAATGCTTCAGAATGAGTTTATCAATTCATCAAAAGAGGCCATTGCCGAAGATGAAATACCTGCCGACCTGCTTACCAAAATAAAGGTTGCTTACGATGATACCATTCAGCAGGTTGCACCTAAGTCTATAGGTAATGGTGGATTTGTTCATGTGGGGTTTTTAGAGGGAAAAACAAAGGGAGATTTTAGAGCCAATGCCACAGAAAAAGCCATTCACCAGGTAGAAGAGTTACTGGATAAAGGTTATGCTTACGAAGACATTTGCATATTGGTACGGCGTAAAAGCGAAGGACAGGAAATTACCGAAGCCCTGCTATCCGGTGCCTGTTCCCGTGATGGAAAAAAGCACCCGGTTATTTCTAATGAAACTTTATTACTTAGTAGCTCACCGGCTGTTAACCTGGTTGTTCAGCAAATTAAATACATTCAGGATCCCGATAATGAGGTTTTTGAAGCCTTTATTAAGCTCTACAGCCATTTTTATCAAACCAATACTTATGATGAAGCTACTGCGTGTGATACATCGGTTTTACATGATACTGACGAAGGCCTTTTTAATACACTATCAGCTGATTTACTGGCTTTAAAAGGACAGCCTTTGTTTGAAATGACCGAAGCATTGGTGCGCTTTATACCCGATGATTTGCATCAGCACCAGTTTATATTTTTGCAGGGCTTGCTTGATGCTGTGCGCGATTATGTAAGCAATTACTCAGTTAATGCATATGATTTTATTGAGTGGTGGGACGATAAAGGACAGAATACCTCAATTTCTGTACCCGAAGGACAGAATGCCATTAATGTGATGACTATTCATAAATCAAAAGGACTAGAATTTAAAGCTGTTGTAGTGCCATATTGTAACTGGGCTTTAGATGATATGGGGCATGGCAGCCTGATTTGGTGTAGTCCGAAGCAAAAGCCTTTTGATGAGCTTGAGCTACTGCCTGTTAACTACTCCACTAGCTTATTGCACACCATATTTGTAAATGAATACCTGGGCGAACGTTTACACCAGTTTGTAGATAACCTTAACCTCCTGTATGTAGCCCTGACACGAGCCGAAGAGAGCCTGGTTATTATGGCAGAGGCACCTTCTAAAACAGGTGGGTTAAAGAGTGTTTCTAACCTACTATTTCGCTTAATTAATCAACTGAATATGGTGCATGGTATTGATGAAGTACTAAAAGAGGAACTGATTAATGGCTGGAATGAAGAAGATAATACGTTTGAATTTGGTGTTGTTCCGGTAAAAGAAGCAAAAAATATTGTTGAAGCGATTAAACCTGCCTTTTTTAAAACAGCAGAGCTTGGCAAACGTATCAGTATTCATCCGGAAAGTGAAGCAATGAGTTCGCCTGAGAGCATGAAACACCTGAAGTATGGTAAATTAATGCACCGTCTTTTAGAACTTATCATTACTGCTGAAGATGTGGATACTGCTATTACTAAGATGATACTTAATGGCCAGCTAAAAACATCGGAAAGAGAAAGTATAAGTAACTTTATACGTTCAAAAATTGAACAGGAAGAGGTAAAAGAATGGTTCGACCCAAAGAATAAGATTATTAATGAAGGTACTATTCTTGTTCCCACCGGAACGTACAGACCCGATCGGGTAATAGTATCAGACGATAAAGTAATTGTAGTTGATTATAAATTTGGCGAGTTAAGACAAGAAACCCATTTACAGCAGGTTAAACGTTATATGGATTTGTTAAGCCGGATGAATTACAGTAAAATTGAGGGCTACCTGTGGTATTTACGTGAAGAAGATGAAGTTATTTGTGTTAATAATAATGCTGTACAAGGGACTTTGTTTTAAAAGATAAGATTATCTCATTACTATTAATGATTTCAACTTTATTACCTTAACTATAATCACTTGGTTATTATTTTTTGGTGCCTGGCAAAATACTGCAAAAGGGATGCCGTAGGTAAATGCATATAGAAACGTAAATTTGATCTAATACCATACTTTTAGTAGTTACAATGTAGCTATATTTATTTCGAAGGTTAAAAAGTATCAAGATTCAAGTATTAAAAAAATTCTGTTGCCTTGTTTCCTGTTAGCTTGTGCTTGATGCTTTCTAATTAAATCTAATGTAACAACCAATAATTGAGAGTCTTCAATCATATTCTAATATCAATGTAGGATATATAAAAAATGAGTAGTAAATGGAACTAAAGTATTCCATTTAACTACTCACTTTAATCTTTATAAAACAGCCGTTTTTTTTTATTCCACTATAATTTCATCAATAAATAACCACGATAAATTACCTGCAGCACTATGCCACTCTGGTACTTTTTGCTGGTTTAGTACAACTACTTTGATATACTGTGCATTTACCTTTTGTAGCTCAACACTAAAATCCATTACAGAAGCTTCGCTCTGTAGCGGTACATTATTAGTAGTAGCCCCCACTTCTGTAAATGTATTGCCATCATTAGATGCCAATACTTTAACCCCTTTAGGTAAAAACACCCACGAGCCTGTTTCGTGTAAACACCCTACTTTAACACGATTAATACTTTCTGGTTTTTCAAGATTTATGATTAGTTCAAGGTCTTTACCATTAAAGCCTTGCCAATTGCCATCGCTAAAATTACGACTACCGCGTAAGCTATTTACCAGGGTGATTGCACCAGAGCCTTTGTATTTTTCATGGGGTTCATTTAAGTAAGTTACTTGTTTGGCAGTTGCCTTATGGATATTAAAATTTATTTTGGCAACTTCCCCCATTTTCTTTCCATCAATATAGGAAACGGCCTGTACAAAGCTGGATTGATCAATATTTATTGGTCCTGTGTATTTCTGTGAATCTGAATTGACTGTACTGCCATCTAAAGTATAATACATATCAGCATTCGGAACCTCAGTTGATAATTGCAGTGCAACCATTTTATCCCTTTCGTTAAAAACACTTTCGAAACGAACGGTGTACATGCTTTGTGCATAATTTAAATTCATGTTATCATACGACTGAATCAACTGTCCGATGCGTGAACTAAAATCCAACCAGTCGCGACGCTCTTTTTTCGTCCAAAGCACTTCTGCCATAGCAGCCATTCGTGGAAAAATCATGTATTGCATATGGGCTTTATCAGGTACATGTTCTGTCCATAAATTACCCTGTCCGCCCAGCACATGTTTGGCCTTACCAGCCTCTAATTCTTTAGGAATGGGGTTAAATTGGTACACTTTTTCTAGTGGAATAAAGCCATTGAAGGCCAAAGGCTCAGTATCTATAGGTCCTTGATAATAATCGAAGTAGCAATGCGAAGTTGGCGTCATTACCACATCATGCCCACTATTCGCAGCTTGTATACCTCCCTCAAATCCTCTCCAGCTCATAACCGTTGCATTAGGAGCTAAACCACCTTCTAATATTTCATCCCAACCGATTAAAATACGTTCATTTTTTGTCAGAAATTTCTCTATTCGCTTAATGAAATAGCTTTGTAGTGCATGTTCGTCTTTTAACTTTTCCTGCCTGATTCTGGACTGACATTTTTTACATTTTTCCCACTCGGCCTTGTTGGCTTCATCACCACCAATATGAATGTATTTTGACGGGAAAAGTGCCAGTACTTCAGTTAAGATATCCTCAATAAAGTGAAACGTTTCATCCTTACCGGCACAATAAATATCCGTTATTGGCCATAATCCTCCCGGCATAACATTAAAAGGGCCTTCTGTACAAGCAAACTCAGGGTAAGCAGCTAAAGAAGAAGTGGTATGTCCGGGCATTTCAATTTCTGGTACCACTGTAACAAAACGTTTTTGAGCATAAGCAACAACCTCTTTTATATCTTCTTGTGTATAAAATCCGCCGTATGTAGCTTTTTCGCCTTCCTTAATCGGCGGGCGCGAATTCCAGGGTAAGTGTTCACGATCAACACGCCACGCCCCTACTTCTGTAAGCTTAGGGTACTTTTTAATTTCTATTCTCCAGCCCTGATCATCAACCAAATGCCAGTGAAAGATATTGATTTTATGAAAGGCTAAATAGTCAATTAGCTCCAATACTTCATCCTTGGTAAAGAAATGGCGCGATACATCCAACATCATTCCTCTCCAGGCAAACTGTGGCTTATCTTCAATTTTAACACCTCCTATCTGGAATTTAAATGAGTTGTCGTTTCCGGGTAACAAAACCTCTTTTGGACACAATTGTAGTAATGTTTGTAAAGCATAAAACGTTCCGGCTGCTGTTGCGCTTTCTATATGGATATTCTCTTTGGTAATATGCAGAGAATATGCCTCGGAATCAAGTGCTTTATTTTGTGTTATAATAATATCGTGTTTTGCCTCCTTGTCATTTTTAACAATTTCAAGGGGGTGACCTGCATGGTGACTTATCTTCTCATTAAAAACAACAGTACCACTTTGCAGTTCGTTATTGTTAATAATAAGACGTGTTTTCTCAGTAAAAACAAACACTTCACTGGTAGAAATAAACGTATCAGGCAAAGGTATTAATGCTGCATTTTGAGTTGATTTGGTGTTGCATGAAACCGTTAATAGCACCATAACGGCTAATACAATAAACTTAATTTGTTGTTTCATATTTTGGTTTTTACATTTAAGTGTAAAATTCTCCAAAATGAAGTTAGCAACAAAGCTCAGGGTGTTCAATTAATGCAGAAGAGTGTTCATTTAGAAAATTATCTGCGGGCGCTTACGAGATGTTGCCCATGTGTTGTCCATTTTGAACAAATTGTAGTCAGGCCAGTGCTTAATCTTATTAATGCCTTTGTCCATTATACGTGAAATATCATTGGCTAGTGAAGGGCCTTTCCAGCTACCGGTATTAAAAAGTACGACATATGATATACCATCATTTTTTCTTACCATTAATGCCGAAGTACCCGCCAAAGTACCAGTTCTGTACCAGGCATTATTATCAATCCGACGCCATCCAAGCGGGCCGTACTTGTTAATGTCCATATCAACCATTTCCTGCACGCTCTCCTCTTTCAGAAAATCGGGGTGTGAGTCTAATCCATCAATAGCTAAAAGTAATTTCATCAGATCAGTTGATGAAGCAATCCATCCCCCTGCAGCCCCCAAAGTTTCCATATCATTACCACCGTAGGTTCTTAATACCTCTTCCTCTCCTCCTGAATAGTCGGCCACAAAAAAAGTTGGTGTTGGCTCATAATATTTTACTTCTAATTCAGCCCGTTCATTTAAATAACTGCCTCCAATGCGCATATCAAAAATACCAAGGGGGAATAAAAGGTTGGTTTGAATATATCGCTCGTAATCCATGCCAGATACTTTAGCAATAACCTCTCCTAATACCACATATCCGAAATTAGAATAATACGACGCCTCACCTGGAGTAAAGTGCATTCGTTTACTAAGTACAAAACGTATAATATCTGATTTGCTTACAGGTAACGATTGGTTTAAAGAACGGGCAATTATACTAGGCATAAACATCTGATCTCCCCACCGGGTGGTCCATCCTCCACTGTGCTCAAGCAAATGACGTACAGTAACCTTTTCTATACGTTTATCATTGTAATCGAGATAAATAGAATCATTAAGAATACCATTGGCTCCAAATACCTTAGTATCAAGTGTTATAATGCCTTGTTCCTGTAGTTTCATTATACCTGCCGCAGTAATTAGCTTGGAAACACTGGCAATACGAAATAAATGGTGAGGTTCAACATATGTTTCGGTCTCTACATCAGCATATCCAAAACCTTTGGCAAATACCAGCTTGCCATCTTTAGCAACAGCTACCGAAGCACCATTAAGTATTTCGCGTTGCATAAAGCGCTCTATTTGTTTTTCAAGGTCAGTAAATTCCACATTTTCAGAAACAAAAGCCGGAATATGAAAGGAACTCACTTTATTACCCGGTAAAATAAAATCACTTCCATATGGTTTAGAACCAGGATTAACCATAGCCGATGTCGCCCAGATTATTCCGGCAAGTCCGATAGTAACAAGTGATTTATATATAAATTTCATGCGTTTTATTTCCTTCAATGGTCATCTACGTACAGCCTCCAACAACTGTTGTATTCTCAAGACTGTTTAATCAAGATTACCTGTTGCGGTATTAGGGTATGTGCAACTTAATTTTAAAATTATATGTTGCTTCCCATATTCAAAAGTCTAACAAAAATAAGAGTTTCATTTTAGCAATAAAACCATATGCCTAAAAAAAAGTTTAACTCTTATTTTTAATTTTATACTACATCCAATTGCTTTGGTTACAAAAGAGCTTATTTCTTTTCCTGATTTTATGGCTGCAACGGCATCCTATCAGCTATCATCTATTGCACTAATGTATGCTATTTTAAAGTTATTCTCAGTTTTTTTTTAATAAAACTACATGTGGTGTTTTTGTGGTACCATAGCTTTTATATTACACATTTATTATCTAACAGGTAAGGGAACTCATAGTCTTTTTTTACCATATTTTGAAATTTCAGCTGTTTTTGTACTGGGTTAAATTATAGAGATTAACAGCAATATCAATGAAGCGAAAAGGCACAGGCTTTTTTGCCTTTAGGCTATAACCAGACTTGCATATATGCTTATTAGGATTAAAACTTGTTTAGAATGTTTGATCTATATATAAAGAAATAAAGGCGATACTTGTTCTGAGTAACCAAAACTAAGGCCTACGATAGCACCCTTGTATTCCTGGTGTTAAAATAAAGCCATGATATATATCGAACAGTTAAAAGCAGGCTTAATGGCAGAATTACAGGAGGTAAATATTGTGGTAAAAAATATCCTGCAACTGCTGTTATAAGTGCACACAGGGCTATAAAAACCAAATAAATTTTAAAAGGCAGCGACTTAAAGAACCAAGCCGGAAAAAAGGCCAGGAACAAATTAAATGGTATGGCCCAAAGCATATTAAAATTATCACCTGTAACGCTATGGCGCGATAAGAACCACAAGAAAAATATTAATGCACCTACTCCCCCGCTTATTAGCAGGAGTATACGGTTAATAAAAACAACAGGCTTTTTTCTTTTTTTTATCTCGTAATACAACAATAACAACGATATTATAAATAAACCCCAAAAGAGTTGAGCGGGTGTAATGAAACTGGCACCCTTATTTATATCAAAAGATATGATTACCTTGCCACTATCCAATAAGGGTTTAGATACGCCATTATTAATGACTTTGGCATTGCTAAAGTGTTTTAACAGGTAATCGGGTAAAAACATCTGGTTCTTCCAATCGGCTTTATCATCTGTTTTTAGACCCAGTAAAATATCTAAACCATCTGATATCCAAGGTACATATATACTGTATTGATGAAGCATATCCCTAAAAGTCATCTCTTCAACACTACCACTGTAAACCACTTCTCCATCTATATTTTTAATAATAATATCCCTGATGCGTGTAGCACAATTATCAAAAAAGAAATCGTAGCGGTAATACCTGTTTTCCTCCTGCAAATTAATTACTAAAGCATCCATTAAACGCTGTTTTTCATTCTGCGATAGGTTTAACCTGTGCTCTGTAACATTTTGTTTGTAGTAATTATATTGCCTTATAAAACCGGCATAGCTTTTAGTATCTATCCAATAATTCAGGTTGCCGTTACCAAACTTGAGGTAAAAGTTTGGTGTATCAAAATCAAAAGTGCCATAACCAAACACCACATCTAAACCAACTATTGGATCATTTACTCTAATTGCACTATGCCCAAAAAGAGAATACAACTCATCGCCTGGCGAACAGGTTAATAGAGATAATTCTGCCTCTTCAGATAATTGAGTGTTTGCTATTGAATGTAATGAAAATACAAGTAGAAAAACGATACCAGTTAAATAGCGCATATTCGTTATTTTTTTGTCGAAGATAGAAAAATCATCGTACACAAAAAACGATTCTTATATTTGCAGAATTAAAGAAACATTAATGAGTACAAGACAGGATGAGTTAACAGATCTTATTATACAGGATTGGATATCAGGAAGCTTTAAAGATGCCGCAAAATTAATTGCAAAATCGCCGGAGGATATTGCAATACTCTTTAAGCTTAATCAACACCCTAAGAAAAAGGTGGCCTGGCGTTCGGCTTACCTTTTGGATCTTGCCCATGATGTTGATCAGACTGTTTTGAATGATTACCTGAAAGAGCTTGTACAACTAACGCCCCATTTGACCAATACAAGTATTAAGCGACATTACCTCCGTATTTTATCGCAACACGATTTAAGTGAATTAGCTGATGGTATTTTAGTGGATTATTGTATTAAATGGTTACAGGATGAAGAAACACCAATAGCTGTTAAATCTCATTGCATGCAAATATTATACAAGCTAACAATATCTTATCCTGAATTGATTTCTGAACTTAAAATGGTACTGGAAAACCTACTTCCATATGGTAGTAAGGGAGAGATTAATCGTACACAAAAAATCTTAGCATTACTGAAATAAATCGCTATATGCGTTTCCCTTTATACTTGTTCTTCCTACCGTTTGTGTGCAAAATTATAAACCTTCATTCATGTTAATCAATTATGCTATTGTTGTGCTCTTTTATAAATATTTTGTCTATCTTCATCAGCATTAACAGCCACATCACGTATTAATGCAATCAGTAATAAAGGGTGAGTACTTTTTAATGGATCGTACGTTAAAATCTGTTAACTTTTTTAATGCATCAATGCCCCATGGCACTGTTTGTATTTATGAAGTTATCAGGATAACGCACGCTAATATTCTTTTCTGGAATGACCATTTACAACGCTTACTAAATAGTTTTAAAGTAGCAGAAGTTCAACCTTTATTGCGTGCTGAGTGTCTATTGCCCAGGCTTAAAATGCTAATTGCTGCAAATAGTATTGATGAAGGGAATATTAAGCTGGAGTATCAATTTCTAACAAGTGAAGAGCAACAATTTATGGCTTATTTTATTCCAGCAGTTTATCCTAATAAGGAGCAACAGACCTTAGGTATAAAATGTAGCCTGCAATTCTCTGAACGTCATCATCCTACCGCTAAAATTTTTAACATTGAGGTAAGAAGCAAAGCAAATACTATAATTGAACAGCGCGATGTGTACGAAACTCTGTTGGTTAACCATGACAATTGTATGACAGAGGGCAGCCGGTCTAACCTGTTTTTTATTAAAAACGATACATTAATAACTGCTGAAGATTCGGTGGTGTTGCCTGGTATTATACGTAAACAAACATTAGACTTAGCCAGGCAAGCTGGTATTCCAATTCAATACAGGGCTGTTTCTGTTGAAGATGTGGAGGAAATGGATGCTGCCTTTATAAGTGGAACATCGCCCCGGTTATTGGCTATTGCTTTTATTGGAAGGATAGCATTTAAAGTAGATCATCCTATATTTATTAAACTAAAACAATTGTTGGATCAGCGTATTAAAGCGCAATTGTAAAGAAAACCTGGCAAGCTTTGTGGATTAAGTTTTTGCAGTGACTACAAATATTACAGATATTATTAAAAAATGTACTGAGTACATTGACCAGCATCAGAAGTAGGTAACGTACTTGGTACTTTGATTCAACAAACAAAAAAGGAGGGTCTCCCCTCCTTTCATCACTCATTTGTAATATACCCTTATGGAAATTCAACCATACTGTAATCATTAATATTAGCCAATGGTATGCTGGCGTTATATTCAACATTAATAGCCTCAATAAATGCATTAGCTATAATAGCCGAGCCACGTCCGGTGGCATGAATACCATCTAGAGAAGCCACACCACCTGTAACAAAAGTTGTTTTGTACTTAAATCCATCAATATCAATACCTGTGGTGGATAAATCTTCCATTAGGGAGTAAAGATCAACATGTGCCAGACCAAGATCTGTACTAATTTTTTTGATGGTTTTATTATATTCTGCTGTAGCAGACTTAATTTTTTCTACTTCAGTTTTTGTTAATACAAATTTATCACCAAGTATCGGGTCACTTGTAACTGTCCAGCTCGAAGCTTCTCTTTTAGCTGTTAATAAAAGTCTGTCGTCCGCTGTAGCTTGTCTTCTACTTTTCAGCTCTACCGGAATATTTTCGTCATAAATTACAAATGCATTAGCGCCTTCTGAAAATATCATTTTTGCTAAGCCCATCTTTTCTGCTGCCAGATTGTATTCCTCATAACTCTTATTTAATGCTGCTGCTGAATTCGCATCAATTACAAAAGCATTGTACGGTATCGTTGTAAAATAGGGTAAAGCTTCAATACCTGGTACGTTAGCAATAACACCTTTTCTGCCTCCTGCAAAAGTCTGGTCTGTTATCATATTCATATATGCTGAAAACATAGCCGGGGGCGTTATTTCATCACCAGCTCCACCTTCCAGAGCATAACCCAAAACATCATTACCACCAATCCATAAGGATACAAAAGTTGGTTGAGCAGCCAGAGCATCACCTAATACAGAAGCTTTACCTGAGCTCATAAAGCGTGTAAAGAAAGGGTTGTAATTGCCCATACCTGCAGCAGGATTACCAAACCCTTCAGCCAGTAAATGCATCGATTTTGCTCCCGGAACACCAAAATTCTGATTATCGGCACTATAGGTCTGTTCAGTAAAGATAGCCATATCACCATCTGTTGGCACCGGTGTTAAAGCACCATCTTTAGCTATTAGCTTAAAATAACCATTTAATGCGCCTTGTTCATTTATAACAGTTGTACCGATACTACCTTCGGATTTTACCAGTGGTTGATTATAAGAGCTGCTTCCAACGTAAGATAATTGTTGCCCCAGTATATAACTAAAACTTTCTTCCTGTCCTCTTTGTCCTAATGCTCCATCGGTATAACCCGCTGTATAGGAATCTCCAATAGCTACAAATTTTGAAAAGTCAGCCTCCCCTTCTGATGGTGTAAATTCATTGGTATTAGGCTCGCACTGCCACATTGTTGCTGCTATCAGCAGTATAATATATTTTGAAATAGTCTTCATTATTATCACCTTTTAGAATGAATAATTTAATCCGATTCCCGGAATTACTGCATTAGAATAATAGGTTCCGTAAAAATTGGTTGATGCATAGCCGTCTTCACGCTTTGTACCGTGAATATATAACAAGGATCCATCCAATGATAACTTATCATTAATCTGGTAGCCCAAACCTAATGACATCCCAATTTTATCTGTTCCCGGTGTTTCCGGAGTCAACAGATCTGCTGGTATTGGTGTACTATCATAATAAATACCAGCCCTGAAAAGTAACTTTTCACTGTGTGCATATTCAGCACCAATACGGTAAATCATGGTATTTTCAAAATCACGGCGATTATGAGAATCAGGAACTGTTTCAGCTTCAAAATCAAAATCCAGGCTTTCGTATGCCGACCAGCCTACGTACTGTAAATCAGCTGCCAATAAAAGTTTACCTGATATTTGATACCCAAGCCCAAAGGTAATATTCATTGGCATAGGCAGTTCGCCTTTAAATTTTGTATCGGTATAAACACCTGCCAATGACGGTGGCACATTAAAATCGGCATTACCGGCATTAAGCTTAACCAATACTTCTGAACGGTAGCTTAAGCCCAAAGAAAGTTTCTCTGTTGCTTTATAGCTAAGACCAGCATTAAAACCAAAAGCCCATGTATTACCAGAAATATTAACACCGGCATCACCAATTTCTGACTGTATTGGTAAGGCTTTGTTTAAATCAACATCGCCATTAACAACCATAAAACCAAGGCCAAAACCTAATTTATCGTTTATTTTATATGAGACGGTAGGCTGTATAAAAATAGCTCTTAATGAAATATCCTGTATTAAATATTTGCCATCCCAGTCATCGCCCCACTTCAACGAGTTACCATATGGAGTTGTTACACTTAAACCAAGTGCTAACTTTTCATTAATCATGGTTGCCCCGTAAAAATAAAAAGGCGTTCCCATTGGGTTATCTGATTTTACTTCATATACAGAAGGGGTCTGTTTCTGAAAAGTATTTTTTGAAAAAATGGCACTTCCACCAATCGAAAAATCATATTTTTTATCCATAAAGCTAAGAGCTCCGGGATTAAAGTGCATACTGGATGCCCCCATAAATAATCCTGTTCCTGTGTGTCCCATACCTGTTTGACGATTACTTTGCAGGTTAACCTGATAGCCTTCGGCATGCAATTGCCAGGCAAACATAAGTAAGCCACAGAACAATAGTATTCTCTTCATAAAAGAATGATTAATTAATATTAACTTGAGAAATTTAAAAAGGGCGAAGATATTATAATTTTTCAAATATTATACTTTCAAGCTACTGAATATCAAACGCTTTGAATTTTAAAGACGAATAGTCGAAAATTGTTTTGTTCAATATTACGGTATTATTATAATATTAACGCTTGTGTGTTAAGTTTGTGCTGTTACTAATAATTATAGGCTATAATACTCTTATTAAGCGAACACAAGTTATAGGTTTTTATATTGTAATAACTGGTGTAGTTTAAGTGCTCTCCTTTTATAATCTTAAATTTGAACTACCTTGTACTTGCAATTTAGCATTGAAACAGCTAACATTACGATACAAAATAAAACCTTATTACATGCTATCTAACGACGATTTAAAATATATTTCAGATAAAGGAATCAGTACGGAAACTATTAATGAACAACTACAGTGTTTTAAACGTGGTTTTCCTTATACTAAGCTAGATAAAGCGGCAACTATTAATGATGGAATTAAAGCGCTTGATGAAGAAGATATAACAAAATACAACAAGCTGTATGAGACTAATCTTGAAGAGGGGTTGGAAATAGCTAAATTTGTTCCTGCATCGGGTGCTGCTACACGTATGTTTAAGGACTTATTTAAGTTTATTCATAGTACTGCTGAAGAACAAGAGCATTTATTAACCAAGGAACCATACCTTACGTTTGCTCATAGAATAGATGACTTTGCTTTTATAGACGACCTGGTAAAATATTTGGGCGACCTTGATTACAAACAGTTAAATACCAATACGCTTTATCAGCTTATAAATGCTTTATTACAACATGATGGTCTTAACTATGGTGCTTTACCCAAAGGCTTATTAAAATTTCATAAAGAAGAAAGTCATAGTGTAACACCTATGGAAGAGCATCTTAAGGAAACTGCCTATTATGCTGGTAACAAACAATCAAGAGGAACAGTGCATTTTACTGTTAGTCCAGAACACCACTCCTTATTTAAAAAACTGCTAGGCAAAATAAAAGGTGAATTGGAAGATAAGTACCTAATCAGGTATGATGTCAGTTTCTCTTACCAAAAAGCATCGACAGATACTATTGCTGTTAAACCGGATAATACGCCTTTTCGTAACAGTGATAATACGCTTCTTTTTCGCCCAGCCGGTCATGGTGCACTGATTGAAAACCTTAATGATATGCCCCAGGAGCTGGTTTTTATTAAAAACATTGATAATGTGGTGCCAGAGTACAGGCAACACGACACTGTAAAATATAAAAGGGCACTAGCCGGTTTTCTTTTGGAGAAAAAAGATACTGTTTTTTCTATTTTAAAGGAATTGGATAAGGCTAATTCAAACACAATTGACACTGCCCTAAACAAAGGTATTGAGTTTCTGGTCAATGAACTTCAAATGAATGCATCTGCTCTTGAAACATTAAGTAGTGATGAAAAGGTGGCATTGATAAGGGAAAAATTAAACCGGCCTGTACGTGTTTGCGGAATGGTTAAGAATGAAGGTGAACCGGGGGGTGGCCCTTTCTGGGTAAAGCATAAAGACGGTACAAGTAGTTTACAAATTGTAGAAGGTGCTCAAATTGATCCTTGTAATGTAAAACAACAGGAAATATTGAATTCAAGCACGCATTTTAATCCTGTGGACTTGGTTTGTTACTTAAATAATTATGAGGGCGGGAAATTTGACTTGACCACCTTTACAGATCCTGAAACAGGTTTTATATCTGAAAAAACACAAAACGGCAATCCTTTAAAAGCTTTAGAATTACCCGGATTATGGAACGGGGCTATGGCTAATTGGCTGACTTTCTTTGTTGAAGTGCCTGTGTCTACTTTTAACCCTGTTAAAACAGTAATGGATCTTTTGCGTGAACAGCATCAACCCCAAAGCTTGTAACGTTTAATATTTTAATTACAGCCGCCGTTCTGAAAGCAGATTATGATTTCTGCTTTTAGGCCTTCTTTTTGTTTATACAGGCTTTATCGTTGAGTAAAGGATTTCGTATGAGTTTTAGATAATTAGGGACGTGGTACTACCTAAATTTAATGCAGGCTTCAGGCTCTATCAAAAATTGCAAAAGCCATATGAATTATATACTTTTTGGGGCGTATGTGCTTAATTGAATAAAGTTATATCCAACCTACAAATGTAAAAGGTGTACCTTTTTATTAAATTCGTATGTTATTTTATAGAATGAGTTTTTGGACAAACACCAGGTAATAGTCAGGTACCATATTAATTCTGAATTTAATACAAAGATCATTAGTACTAAGTACAGGCAATCTGCCTTTGTACTTATTTATGTCGGATCTTTAACCTTAAGTAAGATTAATACAACTAAACATTTGATTTGCAATAGTTGTTTTAATCAAAATGCTTCTTTACAACATTATTTCTCAAAAAGTATTCAACAAAATAAAGAAAATACAGAATTACAACTTAAACAAGCCATTTGTATAAAAAGAAGCCCAGAATAATGTAACATCTGTGTAATTATTGGGTATAAATGCCAAATAAGGTCGCCAAAAATTAATCCATAATGTAACATAAAACAGTTAATTAATACGAGTTATACTGTTTAAAATATTGTGGTTTAGGTTAATGTCAATAATTACTTAACCTTTTTATGGCTCTTTTGATACTCACACAATGTGACTGAGGAGGCGGAGCTATATCAGGCATTAAAGGAACTAAATTAAGCGAAATGTTGTTTTTTACCGGGATACGATTTTGTTATAAGCTATACTCCGGGGCATCTACTGAGATGTATTTAATTCAACAAGGTATATTCCATAAATAAACAATCTAATTATGAGTAAAGACTTTTTTGTACACGAAACAGCAGTGATTGATGAAGGCTGTACCATTGGGAAAGGTAGTAAAATATGGCATTTTTCTCATATTATGAGTAATTGTACAATAGGTGAAGCTTGTAATATAGGTCAAAATGTAGTGGTATCGCCCGAAGTTGTTTTAGGTAGTAACGTAAAGGTACAAAATAATGTATCCATTTATACCGGGGTCACTTGTGATGATGATGTGTTTTTAGGACCGTCTATGGTATTTACAAACATCACAAATCCCCGTAGTGCAATTAATCGTCGTGATCAATACGCTAAAACACATGTTGGTAAAGGTGCTACCATTGGAGCTAATGCAACGGTTGTTTGTGGTCATAATATCGGAACCTTTGCTTTTATTGGAGCAGGTGCTGTTGTAACTAAAAATGTGCCCCCCTATGCTTTGGTTGTTGGTAATCCTTCTAAACAAATTGGATGGATGAGTGAATACGGACACCGCCTTGAGTTTAACAACAAAGGTCTGGCTATATGTCCGGAAAGCAAGGAAACTTACCAGTTAAATGATGATAAAGTAGAAAAAATATAATAAATATGAAGAATTTTGCCCTTGTAGGAGCAGCAGGTTATATCGCTCCACGTCATATGAAAGCCATTAAGGAAACTAATAACGAACTTGTTGCTGCATATGACCCTTATGATGGCGTTGGCATTATAGATAGTTTCTTTCCTAATGCTGATTTTTTTGTTGAATTTGAACGCTTCGATCGTCACGTAGAGAAGCTTAAAAGAGCCAATAAAGCTTTGGATTTTGTATCTGTTTGTTCACCCAATTATCTGCATGATTCTCATATTCGTTTTGGTTTACGCAGAGATGCTGATGTTATTTGTGAAAAACCGATTGTTCTCAATCCATGGAATATTGATGCTCTTGAGGATATTGAAAAAGAATCTAAGGGAAGTATTTATACCATATTACAATTGCGTCATCACCCTGGCATTATTGCATTAAAGAAAAAGGTTGAAGAAGGTGATCCTGATAAAATATATGATATTGATCTCTCCTATCTTACGTCACGTGGGCATTGGTATTATACATCATGGAAAGGAGATATTAATAAATCAGGTGGTATTGCAACCAATATTGGTGTGCATTTTTACGATATGCTAACCTGGGTATTTGGCGCCGTTAAATCCAATACAGTTCATGTACATACCCACGACCGGGCGGCGGGTTTTCTTGAATTGGAAAAAGCACGTGTACGCTGGTTTTTATCCATTAATTATGACACCATACCGCAAGAAATTAGAGATAAAGGCATGCGCACTTACCGCTCTATTACTGTTGATGGTGAAGAAATAGAGTTTAGTGGTGGTTTTACCGACTTGCACACTGTCAGCTATCAGAATATTCTAAAAGGTGAAGGGTTCAGAATTGGTGAAACACGACAAGCCATTGAAATTGTACATGATATACGAAACCAGCAAGCTGTGGGCTTAAAAGGTGATTACCATCCTTTGGCTAAAGGCGAATTGGTTAAGCATCCGTTTGCACAATAAGGTATTTTTAATCAGCATAAGGTCACTTCTGCCCTTCAATATATTGCAAATGAAAGACTACGATTTAATTATACGCCCCAAGAGGCACGCATTTGATATTAATTTTAAGGAAATATGGGCTTACCGCGATTTACTTCGCATGTTTGTGAAACGGGATATAATAACCGTTTATAAGCAAACCATATTAGGGCCTATCTGGTTTGTGGTTCAACCTATACTTACCACTTTAATTTATATGGTTGTATTTGGGCGGATTGCCAAAATTAGTACCGATGGAGCACCACAAATTTTGTTTTACCTGGCTGGTATCACCATATGGAATTATTTTCAGGAAAGTTTTAATACGACAGCCAAGACCTTTACCGAAAATGCCAATATTTTTGGGAAGGTATACTTTCCCCGGTTGATTATGCCTTTTGCTAAAGTAACCAGTGGGCTTATTAAGTTTGGCATACAGTTTACGTTCTTCATGGTCGTATACCTTTATTATATTCTTACCGGTGATACAATTAATCCTAACTGGACAATTGCCCTCTTGCCTGTTTACATTCTATTGATGGCTATGTTTGGTTTGGGCACAGGAATTATATTTACCTCATGGACTACCAAGTACCGCGATTTAACGTTTTTACTGACCTTTGGTGTTCAATTATTGATGTATGCTTCACCAGTTATTTACCCTGTAAGTACCATTGAACCGGGACTGATGAAAGATATTTTGATGTTGAACCCCTTCACTCCTATCCTGGAAGGTTTTAAGTATGCGTTCCTGGGAGCAGGACACTTTAGCTGGGTTAGCTTAGGATATAGCGCAGCGATAGCTACAGGTGTGTTACTTTTAGGTATAATAATTTTTCATAAAACAGAACGCAACTTTATTGATACAATATAAGGTGACTGATTTAATAAATTGTTAGGTTTTTAGACACAAAACATAAGGCTGATCTGAAAGACACACACATTGTCAAATCCTTGTACAATTAAATACCCCCTTTGAAAATGTGGCAATATTAAAATAACAACGAACTATTGATGATTCGAATATTGAAAAAAATCAAAAGGTATATTGCTAATGCTACTTTGGGTAGCAGGCGAACACTAAAGCTTAAATTTGCCAAAACACTTAATGTTTCACTTGGCGAAAACTGTTTAACAGATAATATACTGCAAAGGCATCATATAAAAAGCTTTAGTACTGTATACTCACACAGCAGAAGCAATATGGATTATGCCATTCAACTGGAAGAAGAAAATTACGCTAAGCTACTGGTAAAAGATTATCTGTACTTTGATACTATTGAAGAGACAGTTGTTGTAAGAAATAAACACTATTCAGACCAATCAAATATATACAGCGACTTACACAATAACGGGTTTGAATTTACACACCACGATGTTATAAATAACAGCTCCCATGCAGAAAGCATTAAGCGTAAAATAGAACGGTTAAATAAATACAAGGGCAGAAAGAATTACAGTTTTTTTTATCATTACAGGTTAAACCCAAACAGCTCTCTTGATATGATATGTCAAAAGGCAGACACCTTCTTGAAACACTATGCCATAAATGGCAAAAAGTGTGAGCTTATAATATTTACGCAGAATATTATAAGTGATGCCAGTCAAAGAGGCATTAAGGAAATCAGCTATAACGCTAATATCAGAGCATTTATTTTAAATACACTGCACCTGTGGTCAGGTAATGATCAGGATATATTCTGGGCCCGGAATGACGATGACCTCTTAGCTGAAATGTTGAAAACAATAAATAGCCAATAAGGCTAATGCTAACCTCAATTAACACAAGCGACGCACAATACAATGAGTAAAACAGTTATAAAGATAGAGAACCTGTCAAAAATATACAGGTTAGGAGAAGTGGGAACGGGAACCTTAAGCCACGATCTTAATCGTTTTGTACGCATGAATATATTAGGTCAGCCTGATCCTTATGCCAAGATTGGCCATGTAAACGACCGAACACAAAAAGCTGAAAAAGGTGAATTAGTAGCTGCTTTGCGCGATATTAACCTTGATGTAAAGCAAGGTGAAGTATTGGGGATTATTGGCAAGAATGGTGCCGGTAAATCTACACTATTGAAGCTGCTCTCCCGCGTAACCTCTCCCACTACAGGCACCATTAAAATTAAAGGTCGACTGGCTTCTCTCTTAGAAGTGGGTACAGGCTTTCATCCGGAGATGACAGGACGAGAGAACATCTATATGAATGGTACCATTATGGGCATGCGTAAATGGGAGATTGACAAGCAACTAGATGCAATAGTTGATTTTTCAGGAGTTGCCAAATACCTTGATACACCAACAAAAAGATATTCGTCCGGAATGACTGTACGTCTCGGATTTGCTATTGCAGCTCATTTAGAACCTGAGATTCTTATTGTTGATGAAGTCCTTGCTGTTGGTGATGCTGAATTTCAGAAAAAGGCCATTGGAAAAATGCAGGATGTAAGTAAAAACGATGGCAGAACGGTTTTATTTGTTAGTCATAATATGGGCAGTGTACAAAATCTTTGCAATAAAGGTATCATACTTCATAATGGACAACTGTTTTATTCATCTGATAAGATAGGAGATGTAATAAGCACATACCAAAGTGAAAATCATATACAAAATACCAATCTGATTAACTTACCCAGACAAGGAACCGGTGAATTTATAATTAAAAGCTTAGAGGTATTAAATGATTCGGATAATCCTACCAGTATATTTCAAACCGGTGATTCGGTTATTTTTAAATTAAATGTTGAAAACAAACTGGATTCTGCTCATGATATTCAAATTGCAGTTGGCATTAAAAGAACGGATGATTCAGCTATAGCCATGCTTGCAAATGAGTATCTGGATATAACACTGAATGCAAAACCAGGCGATAATACCTATTATTGCAAAATAAATAAACTCCCCCTTAACTCAGGAAAGTATTTAATAAACCTTATTGTTAAAAGAAATACAATTGTTGCAGATTGGTTAAAAGATGTTACCTATTTTGATGTAGAGGGTGGCTTTTATATCCATGAAGATTACAGGTATCCAAATAATTATAAAGGCATATATATAGAGAATGAGTGGTATTATTAATGCTAATGTAAATTGGGGTAATAAGTTTAAAATTACCCTTAAAAGACTACTGAATCGCCCTGTTTATACGTATATAAATAAGTCAGATTCGTCACAAATTGATTGTAAATCTTCGGATACAGTTTATACAACAATTATAGCCCGTAAAAATTCTAAAATTGAATTGGGTGAGAACATTACATGTAAAAACACCAAAATTGTTGCTGAAGAAAACGCCTGTATCAAAATAGAAGATGGATGTAATATTTCCAATACATCAATAATAGCCAAAGAAAACAGTAAGATTGTCATTAAAAAAGAGTGCATTGTAGGTTCCTTTTATTCTCACCCGACAATTATTTATGCAGAAAATGCAAATATTCAGGTCGGAATGAGAACTAAATTACTATTAGAAAGGTTAGTTGCTAAATGGGGCGGAAAACTGACGATCGGTAAATATTCTGGCTTTGGTTATTTAACTGATATCAGGTGTGATGAAAAGATTGAGTTAGGTGAGTTTACACTATGCTCATACAATGTATCCATATATGATTCCAACATTCATTCACTTGATTACAAGGTAAGAAGGGAAAATATTATTAACCAGTACCCTGGTGGTTTAACCGATATTGAAAAACCGGATACTGCACCTGTAATTCTTGGGAATGATATATGGATTGGCAGGAACGCTTCAATAATGAAAGGCACTGAGCTGGCCAATCAGTCCATAATTGGAACAGGTGCAATTGTTGCCGGGGTAAAAGAAAGTGTTAAAAAAACATTTGTATCTCAAAAAGCAAGAGTAATCTAAGCAGCCTTAAAACCATCAGGTAATATACACCTGCATACAATTTTATATCAGAATGAACGAACAGACCAATCCCCTAATCTCAGTAATTGTTGCCAGCTATAATAACGGCTTATTTATTGAAGCGATGATACGCTCAATACTTAAGCAAAGCTATTCAAACTGGGAGTTGATTATAACGGATGACTGTTCACCTGACCACTCCAACGCTATTATTGAGAAGTACCTTGATAATCCCCGGATAAAGCTATATAAACACCAGCAAAATAAAGGTGTGGGTGCAGCCTTCAGAACATGTACTGATAATGCCAAAGGTGCTATTGTTGCAATGCTGGGTGCTGATGATGCACTAAAACCTGATGCCTTGCAAACAATCGTAGAAAAGCACCTTGAATATCCTGAGGCTTCGATGATAATAGGTGGTTTAGAGCTTGTTGACAGCAAATTAACACCAAAAAATCAACAGATGATATTCCCCGGCTTTCCTGCCGGTGTAGAGTCTGTTTTAGAAAATAAAGGCGCTACCGGTTGGGATACGTTTAAATTAGATAAGTACAAACAAACCCCTGGTGTAGATGTCAATTTAAAAAGAGCTGTTGACCAGGATCTTTACTATAAACTTGAAGAAGTTGGTGAGATAATTTTTATTGATGATTGCCTGTACTTGTACCGGGAAAACCCGAATGGTGTATCGCAGGGAATAAATGGCCTTATTGCCTACCAGTATAATTGCACTGCAATGTTAAATGCTTACAAAAGGCGAAAAAGTAATAAAACAGTAAAGAATATTTCTGTTTCTCAAAAGAATCAGATTCTGAGTCATTATTATTTTCAGGAAGCAATTAACTGCTTAGGGAAACACGGGCTTAAAGGCATGTCATCTATAATAAAAGCAATACTATTCTCTCCAAAACGTTTGTTTAAAAGAGGTACTTTTGCCATAACTTTCAGATTACTTTTCCCCAAATAATAACAAGTGTAATCAATACCCGGAAATGAACTTTGAAATGATAAATAAGGCCTCTGCCCCACTTACTTTTATAAGCAATAATGTTGAAGGCGGTATTTCAAGTTTTATTAAATACTTGAGCAAAAACTACGATGCGGGTGCAGCAATTAATGTTATTGCTACAACTGACATTACCAAGAATAAAGACACAAGGATTGATCCTAAGGAGTTTAGTGCTAATGTTAACTTTAAAGCCTTCAACTATCATCCGCTTGATAAACGACAATATACCTTATCAAAACTAGTTAAGTTAATTGATAAGGATTCAGTTATTGTAGCTAATGACTGGCTGGAATTAGAAATGGCTTCTTATTTTAAAGTATCAAATAAAGTCGTTTTTATTCTTCATGGCGATTACGCCTATTATTACGATTTGGCCCTTAAGCATGAAAAAATAATTGACACTTTTATTACCATCAATAAAGGGATGTCGGTTAAACTTAAAAAGCTTTTACCTGAACGCTTTTCCGAAATTCATTATCAATACCCGCCTGTTGAGTCGGTTAGAATTAAAGAAAATATCGCACATACGAATACTTTAAGTATTATTTATGCAGGTAGGATAAGCGAAGCTAAAGGTGTTTTTTATTTTCCGGTAATTGATCGTCAGCTTAAAGAAAAAGGCATTAAAGTCATATGGAATATATTTGGTATTGGTAGTTTAAACGAATTAAAAATGAAGTGGAAGGACAGTGAAAATGTAAACTTTCACAGTAAAATATCTAACAAACAACTCAGAGAAGAATATAATAAAAATGATATAGTACTCCTCCCTTCTCATGCTGAAAGCCTTGGATTAATAATAGTTGAAGGCATGAAGGCCGGATTGGTTCCTATGATAACAAGACTTGAAACAGGTGCTTGCGAGTTTATAATAAATAAGGAAAATGGATTTTTATTTAACGAAGGAGATGTTGATGAAATAGTCTCCTATATTTCTCTTCTTGAGCATAAGCGGAGTATAATAAAATCAATAAGTGAAAAAGCTTTAAATACAGCTACAGAATTATTCGATCACAATATAAATACTAAAGCGTATTTTAAATTATTTAAGTCAGTAAGCCCTGATATAAGCAGGAAAAACAAATCTGATTACAGACTAAAAAACAGATTGGATAATAGCATATTACCCAACTCACTTGTATTATTAATAAGAAAGATTCGTAAAAATGTTAAATAGCCCCTTAGTGTCTGTCTTAATGACAGTATATAACCGTGAAAAATACATCTCCCAAGCCATAGAAAGTGTTATGGCATCAACATATCAGAACTGGGAATTAATTATTGTTGATGACCAGAGTAAAGATAAGTCTGTTGCTATTGCGAAGACCTATGCTGCTAAGGATAAGCGAATCAAAGTTTTTTTAAATGAACAGAATCTGGGTGATTACCCTAACCGTAATCAGGCAGCTTCTTATGCCCAGGGCAAATACATCAAATACGTTGATGCAGATGATATGATTTATCCTTATGGTCTGGAACAATTGGTGTTTTATATGGAGCAATTCCCAGAAGCAGGTTATGGCCTGTGCTCTCTGGAACAAGATAAACTTAAAATTTTCCCATTTCAGCTTTCCCCTCACGAAGCTTATCAACGCCATTATTTTCAAACAGACCTGTTTCATAAGGCTCCTCTTTCATCAATAATAAAAAAGAACGCATTTGATGTTATTGGTGGATTTACTGGCAAACAGCATTTGGGTGATTTTGAATTATGGCATCTGCTTTCTAAAAAATATCCACTTGTATTAATGCCTCATGGAATGGTATGGTACAGAGAGCATGACGACCAACAAATGAATGATAACCGTACAGATCCATATGTTCCTTTTAAATACTTGCTAAATGGCTTAGAACAGTTAAAATCAAATGAATGCCCTTTAATACCAACAGAAAAGAACATCGCAATTATTAATCAAAAGAAACGAATTGCACGAGCCGTTCTAAGTGCAGGTAAGCATCACTCAATTAAAAAATTAAAAGAACTAAAGAAAGCAAGCAGGATAAGCTATTTAGATCTAATTAAAAAAGGACTTCGAAAATGATCATTATTAAATTAATCAGTCATTGTATTAAAAGAATTGTTCGTCACTTATATTGGCTTTATAATATAAGTCAGGTAAAGGGTATTAATAGCTGTATTATTCATTTTCCCATTGTAATTGAAGGCAAAGGAAAAATACAAATAGCATCTAAGGGTGAGTTATTTTCCAGTTCTAAATTATTAGTTGCTAAAGATGCGTCGCTTCACATAGGTAAGCATAGTATTATTGCTTCCCGGGTTGATATCCGTATAGGACAAAAAGGTCGAATAGATATTGGTGATCATTTTTCTATTGAACAAGGCAGCCGCCTTTTTACAAAATCTGATTGGGTGTTTGGTAGCAATGTTAAAATAGCAACAAATTGTGCCATCTTTTCACGAGAAGCTGGACTGAATGGTACTTTACGTATTGGAGATGGAACACATATTGGCGATAATACTATAATTGATGTAACTGATGATGTAAATATTGGCCATGAAGTAGCCATTGGCCCCAATTGCACAATCTATACCCATGACCATGATTATAAGCATGCAGATAAGGCTGCATGGAAAGGCGGTATAACCAAGCAGCCAATCAAAATTGAAGATGGCGCCTGGATAGGAAGCAATGTTACATTATTACCCGGTATTACAATAGGTAAAAATGCTGTTATTGCTGCCGGTAGTGTAGTTACTAAAAGTATACCTGAACGAACCATATGGGGCGGCATACCAGCAAAACAACTCAAAGAAATAAACGAATAAAACGATCTTCTACGACTCAAAGACACCAAGCAAATGGCATTAGCAAAAAAAATTCTACTCATATTTGGCACACGTCCTGAAGCTATTAAAATGGCTCCATTGGTAAAAGCATTTGAAAATGAAAATTCTTTTATCTCAAAAGTATGTGTTAGTGCTCAGCATAGAGAAATGTTAGATCAGGTATTAAGCATTTTTGATATTACACCTGATTATGATTTGGACCTTATGAAACCGGGTCAGGATCTATACGACATTACATCGCGCGTATTATTAGGCATGCGTACTGTTTTAGAAGACTTTAAACCAGATTTAATATTGGTTCATGGTGATACAAGCACAAGTTCTGCTGCTGCTTTAGCTGCCTTTTATCAGCAAATACCAGTTGGACATGTTGAAGCAGGGTTACGTACCCACAATATTTATTCTCCCTGGCCTGAAGAAATGAATCGTCAACTTACAGGTCGGCTTAGTACCTGGCATTTTGCACCTACACCATGGGCAAAAGACAACCTGTTAAAAGAAAACATTAGCTCAGATAGCATTTTGGTTACGGGCAATTCGGTTATTGATGCCCTTCATCTTGCTTTGCAAAAAATTAAGACTTCGGAATCACTAAAAGAAGAAATTATAGCTGGTTTAAATGTTCACATTTCTAATATCATTGAGAAGCTCAATACAAAAAAGGTCATTTTAGTAACAGGGCATCGTCGCGAAAATTTTGGTGGGGGTTTTATTAGCATTTGTGAGGCTATAAAAGAAATTGCTCTTAAACAGCCGGATGCCTTAATTATTTACCCTGTTCACCTTAACCCTAATGTACAAAAGCCAGTACACGAATTACTCTCTGGCCTGGATAATGTTTATCTTATCCCACCTCTCCAATATTTACCTTTTATCTATTTAATGAGTAATGCCCATTTTGTATTAACAGACAGTGGTGGTATTCAGGAGGAAGCCCCGGGCTTAGGCAAACCGGTATTGGTTATGCGTGATACAACTGAAAGACCTGAAGCGGTAGATGCCGGAACAGTTAAGCTTGTTGGCACAGACAAAAATAAGATCATCAGTGAAGCAATTCTGCTGTTAAACAACTCTGAAACATATAAACAAATGAGTAAAGCCAATAATCCATACGGTGATGGCAAAGCCTGTGAACAGATTGTTAACTTTATCAAACAAAAGTTATAATGAAGGGCCGACAGCACTATATACATGGTTTGAAAAACATAATTGAGTCCGGTAAGCACCTCTATGAACTTAACTGTTTTTCAGATGCCCTCATGTTTTAATATTATTACATTAGAATAACCACAAAAGCACTTTAGAAGTAATGTTCAATTAGTATAATTATGCAAACACCAAACATTACCATACTGGGTATGGGGTATATAGGCCTACCCACAGCTGCATTAATAGCCAATAATCAAATAAAAGTTAAGGGTTATGACATTAATCCTGAAGTGGTTGATACAATTAACAAGGGTGAGATCCATATTATTGAACCCGGTCTTCAGGAAATGGTTAAAAAAAGCGTATCTAAGGGTTATTTAAAAGCAAGTACAACGTTAACAGCTGGTGATGTTTACCTGGTAGTTGTACCAACTCCCTTTAAAAATAACCATGAACCGGATATATCATTTGTAGAAAAAGCCACAAGGGCCTGTATCCCTCTACTAAAAGAGAATGATTTATTTATTATTGAATCTACTTCACCAGTATTAACGACTGAAAAAATGGCTGATCTGATTTTCTCAAATCGCCCTGAACTCAAAAATAACCTATCTATAGCCTATTGCCCAGAACGGGTTTTACCGGGAAAGGCTATGGAAGAACTGGTGAGTAATGACCGTGTAATTGGTGGTATTGATGACAAGTCAACTCAAAAGGCTATTGCATTTTACAGCTTGTTTGTTGATGGTCAGCTCCACCCTACCAATGCGCGAACGGCAGAAATGTGTAAACTTGTAGAAAACTCATCACGCGATGTACAAATTGCTTTTGCCAACGAGTTATCCATTATTTGCGACAAAGCAAACATCAATGTATGGGAATTAATAGAATTGGCCAATAAGCATCCACGTGTTAATATTTTACAACCGGGTTGTGGCGTTGGAGGCCATTGTATAGCAGTTGATCCATGGTTTATCGTTTCAGATTATCCGGAGCAGGCTCATGTAATACGTCAAGCTCGTGAGATTAACGATTATAAAGCTGATTGGTGTGTTGAAAAAACATTAAAAACAGCATTGGAATTTGAAGTAAAACACGGTAAACAGCCAGTTATTGCATGTATGGGACTGGCCTTTAAACCCGATATTGATGACCTTAGAGAATCGCCGGCCAAATATATTGCATCCAAAATAATAGCTGAAGCCAGAGGTACTGTTTTAATTGCAGAACCTCATATTAAGGAGCACCGTAGCTTTGCCTTATCTTCTCTTGAAGAGGCCTATAAAAGTGCCGACATAGTTATTTGGCTGGTGCGTCATAGCGATTTTATTGACACTCCTAAGCTTCCCGGTAAAATAGAATTGGATTTTTGTGGTGTTAGTACTTTTTAAATAAACTTTCCAGATTTTGAAAAAAGTTATTTTCATAGTTTATCAGTTTCCTCCATTAAATGTAGGTGGCACCCAAAGACCATTCAGGTTTATTAATAATTTACCAAAGCATAATATTAAACCAATTGTGTTTACGCTATCGCCGGAAGATTATTGTAAGGTATATGATGACCCTAAAACTGAAGATACTAAATTACAGGAGTTACACCCGGAAGTTGAGTTATACCACGTATCAACAGAACATCTACTTAATAAGAAGACAGGTAAGGCTTCCAATTTTGTAAGAACTTACTTTAATTATCATAAAGGAATTGAAGGAACCTATTGGAAACAGCATTTATTTAATGCTGTTAATAGCTATTTGCAAAATAATACAGCTGAACTGATATTTGTAACTGCTCCACCGTTTAGTATATTGCCTCTGGCAAAACAATTATCAAGCATACACAACATACCATTTATAACCGATTTAAGAGATCCATGGACGTTATGGACTATGAACCCATATGGTAACTACTTTATATATCTACTTGCAAAGCATGCTGAAAGAAATATACTAAAAAAGACCAGAAAAATTATAGCCACCTCTGAAGTTACCATTAGTGATTTAATAAAACTACATCCTGGCATTTCATCAGATAAGTACCATTATATTCCCAATAGTTTCGAAGGTTCTATAGAATATCAAAACATTTGCGTTGAGCCTAAAGAAGATATAACTATTGGATATATAGGCAGTTTTTACTACTCACCTGAAAGTAGAAATAATACATTTACACCCTGGTATAAAAAAAGAGGCCATCGTAAACTGCAATATAGCCCCAGAAAAGAAGATTGGTTATACAGAAGTCCTTATTATTTCTTTCAATCATTGGAGGTATTTTTAAATAAATATCCATCTTTCAAGAATAAAATAATTGTAAAATTCGCCGGCAGAAAAGAAGCCTGGTTTGATGACATGGTCAATAATTTTAATTTATCCGCTAATGTTGAGCATCTGGGATGGTTAAATCATGAAGCTTCTTTACATTTTCAAAAGTCATGCGATTACTTACTTATTACTTCCTCAAAAGTAATAGGTGGAGATGATTATAGTATTGCAGGAAAAACTTTTGAATATTTTAAAGCCTTAAAACCGATTATTGCTTTTGTTAACAACGGTGCGCAAAAGGATATTTTAGAAAATTCAAACAGTGCCATTATATTCGCTCCTGATGCAGCTGATAAAAACAGCCAAATCTTTAAAAAACTATTCACAAATGGGGTTAAGCTAAAGCCTAATAAAGACTTTATTGACTCCTTTAACATTGAAAATCAAACAAATCGTTTAGCAAAAATCCTTAATGAAAATTAAGCACCTTCTTTTTCTTACAACCAATAATCTTCCTACAAATCCGCGTTTGTTAAAGGAAGTTGATCTGGCTATTAAGAACTACAAAGTAACAGTAGTACTATGGCAATTAGGTAACTGGAGTGATGCCATTAATCAAAAGCTGATATCTGAACGTCCGGAGGTTAAGTTTATTCTGTTAGATGCCGGTAGTCAGAATAAGCTAAACTGGTTAAGTTGGGCACTAATGGAAAAGCTGAGTCGCTTTCTGTATCCTTTATTTAAGGCCAGTTTATTTATTAATGCCTTAACGCACACACGGAGGGCAATCAGGTTGTTACGGGCTATCCGTAATATAACATCTCCTGATTTAATTGTTGCCCATAATCTGGGTGCATTATACCCGGCTTATATACATTCACAAAAACACAATATCCCATTTATATACGATATTGAAGATTACGATCCGGGAATAGTGGTACCAGAGGTCGGTAAGCATTATAAAACCTGCACAGAACACTTGCTAAAACAATGTGCTCCGGAAGCAAAGGCCTTAACAAGTGCCAGCCCCTTAATCGAAGAATACACTTTAAAACTCTTTAAGAGGCATGCCAAACACCAGGTCATTTTAAATAGTTTTCCTGAGATAGAGTTTATAAAGCCCGGTTCCGGTGATCAGGAAATAAAAGCGAATACCTTACGTTTGGTTTGGTTCTCTCAGACTATTTCTTTTGGTCGTGGTTTAGAACAGTTGTTTGAAGCCTTACTAAGCATCAGCCAAGCATTACCGGTCTGTCTTCATTTGACTTTGATTGGTAATATGGATCCTAAATTTAAATCGGAGATTGTTAAGGATTTTCAGTCTAAAATTGCCAGTAATACATCTTTTAGCTTAAGCCAATTGCCGCCAATGCAACAAAATTTACTGCATAAGGAGTTATCAAATCATGATATTGGTTTAGCCTTAGAGTTTAATACTACTGATTTTAACAGGCAACTTTGTCTTACCAATAAAATTATTGCCTATGCCCAGGCCGGATTATATATACTGGCAACGGATACACCAGCTCAAAAGGAGTTTATATCTAAACATACTGAACTTGGACTTATTTGTGGGCAAGAGCCAAATCAAATGGCAGATGGTATTAAAAACTTAGCACTAAATATGAATACGATCAGGGGCGAATCCGGTTTACGCTATACAAACAGCAAAGCTTTAACGTGGGAAAAGGAAAGCACGAAGCTAAAGGATTTATGGCTTGAGCTATTATCAGCTTACGAGTCCTGATTTATAAAAACACAAAAACGAGTATGTAAATTTAGCAACCGGGGATTAAAATGTTCTGCCTTATATCTTGATACTTATGTCCTGATACTAATTTAAATAAATGAAAAAACTACTGATTATCTATCCTCACTGGATGCCTTCCAACCTGGTTGGTGCTCAAAGAGCCCGTTTGTTAGCAAACAGTTTACCTGAATCAGGATGGGAAACCCATATACTTGCTGTTGATCCAAAATATTATGAAGAACCTTTAGTTCCTGAACTACTGAACCTGGTTAAGCCGGGTATTAACGTTCATTTGGTTGCTGCAAAACCCATTACTTCTAAAAACAGATTAAGTGGTGATTTAGCTTTACGGGCCTTTAAAAACCTAAAAAGAAAAGCCATTGAAATTGTTAAGGAAGAGGAAATTGACTTTGTATGGTTGCCTATCCCCTCCTATTATAATGCATTGTTGGGCAGACCTATTCATAAGGCAACAGGTGTTCCTTATGGCATTGATTATATCGACCCTTGGGTAAATGGTTTTCCCGGTCAGGACAAACTATTTAGTAAAGCCTGGATTGCCAATCAGCTGGCCAAAATACTGGAACCAAAGGCTGTAAAGCATGCCTCGTTAATAAGCGGGGTAGCATATGAATATTATGCACCAGTTCTTAAGCGTAATTTTCCCTCAGGCCATATTGAGCATTGTGCAATGCAATACGGCTTTGATGTTTATGACTATACAGTTGAGATAAATCCGAAGGTAAAACTTTGGAATGATAATGAAAAAGCCATTATATATGCAGGTGCTTTTTTACCCAAGTCTCATTTATTTATACAACAGCTGTTTAAAGCTATTAAGCAGTTAAGTGACGAAAATAAGCTGCCTGACAAACTAAAACTCTGTTTTGTTGGTACCGGTGCTTATAAAGAGAAAAGTATTTTGGAATATGCCAAAACATATGGTATTGAGCACTTGGTTAGTGAACAACGCGAACGTATATCATATCTTGAAGTTATTCACCTCTTAAAAAAGGCTTTTGGGGTAATGGTAATTGGCAGTACGGAAAAGCACTATACGGCATCTAAAGTGTTTCAATCACTACTTTCTAAAACACCTGTTTATACCATCTTTCATGAAGAAAGTGATGCAGCTAAAATTTTAGGTGAATGTAATGCTGATGCGCTTTTATCAACTTATTCGCCCAATAAAGAAAAAGACGTATTTTTTAAAGAAATAAAGGAAAAGTTCAACATTTTTGTGAATGCAGAAATAATATGGCAACCTAATTTAAATGCAATGCAACCATACTCTGCAAAAACATCAGCTCAAACATTAGTTAAATCAATAGAAAAGGTAATTGAGAACAACTAAATACTAATCTTTATCTAAATTGATGACTCGACTAGCTATTGTATTAACGCACCCAATCCAATATAATTCTCCAATATTTGAATTATTAGCTGCCAAATTAAACATTAAGGTCTTTTACACTTATAGTCAGCGTGAAAACGACTTTTTTGATAAAGATTTCGGTGTTAATATAGAGTGGGATATTCCCCTCTTAAAAGGGTATGACTATACATTTATACAAAATACGGCCTCTAAACCAGGCTTGCATCATTTCAGAGGTATTCAATGCCCCAACCTGATCAATAGTATTGAATTATGGGGTGCAACACATCTCTTAATTTTTGGTTGGAATTATCAGGCACATTTTAGTGCTATGCGATATTTTAAAGGTAAGATTCCGGTACTTTTTCGTGGCGACAGCACCTTATTAGATTATGAAGTAAGAAGCATTTCTACCTTAATCTCAAAAACAAAAGATAAAGCAAAAAAACAAACGTTTATTCCAAATTTTAAATCCTTTGCTAAATATAAGTTGCGCAAAAATATTCTGACCTATATTTATAAACACATTGACAAAGCGCTTTATGTTGGGCAGAATAACAAAGCGTATTACCTTAAACATGGGGTAAAGGAGCACCAGTTGAAATTTGTTCCACATGCTATTGATAATCAGCGCTTCTTCGATAACGATGAGCGTAAGTACGAAGAAAAAGCAGCTGTATGGAGGACTAAACTTGGTTTACATTCCGATGATGTAGTTCTGTTGTTCGCCGGGAAATTTGAGAGTAAGAAAGCTCCTCAATTTTTGTTGCACGCTTTCAACAAAGTAAAAAATGAAATACCGCATCTTAGATTAGTATTGTTAGGATCAGGACCACAGGAAGATGTATTAAAGAAGATGGGCGAAGATAATAAGCAGATATTCTTTCTTCCATTTCAAAATCAGTCCCAAATGCCTGTTGTGTATCGATTATCCAATATATTCTGTTTGCCATCAAAGGGACCGGGTGAAACATGGGGGTTAGCTGTAAATGAAGCCATGGCCTGTGGCAGGCCTGTGTTGGTAAGCGATAAGGTTGGTTGTGCTGTTGATTTGGTAAACTCCCCCTCAATGACCTTTAAAAGCGGTGATATGGATGATTTTACAGCAAAGCTGAAAACTATGGTATCACAATACGACAATAAGCATTCTGAAACCTTAATAAAACAAATTTCTGACTGGAATTTTAATCATATTTGTAAAGCCATATTACAAAGTGTAGAAGAAGAATGAAGAGAATAAAAATACTTGACAGTATGAGGGGCATAGCTGCTCTTATGGTTTTAATACACCATTTTCAATTATTATTTAACCAGCAGTTAATTGAGTTACTTGGTGCAGATTCCTTGTTTTATCTTCTGATTGTCTGGATATCTCAACAAAATGTAAAAGCTGTATTATTCTTTTTTGTTTTATCAGGCTTCTCTATTCAGCTTAGTACAAAAAATAATGTTGATTGGAATATAAGTACAATTAATAACTACCTGTTTAAAAGGTTTAAGCGCATACTTCCGTTATTCTGGTTAAGTGTTTTATTGGGTGGCATTATCGGGTATTTTATTCTTAAAGAATCCGATAGCTCTTATCATTTAAGTGTATTAATAGGTAATTTGTTGTTTCTTCATTCCATTCCTATTGATGCGGGTAACTGGTTTGTACCATTTGCCAATAATGGCCCACTTTGGTCACTGGCTTTTGAAATGTGCTTTTACTTATTTTATCCTTTATATCAAATGTTTATTGCCAACAGGGTAAATAATCGTTTTATTAAATTTATTGGTATCCCATTTCTAATATCTGCTATCGCCTATTTGTTAAGAAGTATAGTTTTTGCACCGACTTTCTTTTACTTAATCAGTTTTAATATTTGGTATTTAGGCGCTTACTTATTTGAGATCCGAGATACAAACACGTTTAAAAGCATCGAAAAAGCATTAATACTTATTTCTGCATTAACGGTATTTGTTTTTAGCTTCTTTATTCATTCAAATATTATTATTGAGTGGAGGTTTGGCTTAACACTTTTTATTCTTGGCTTAATACTTATCCATTTAGAAAAGAAACAAATACATTTGGCAATATTATTAGAAAAGATGCTTAATGCTGTATTTTTCAAACTTGGAATTGGAAGTTATGCCATATATATATTACACTATCCACTACTAAAAGTAGTAAGGCATTACTCTGATAACATTTACATTGGCTGCTTAGGTGCAATTATAATTGTTTTACTGGCAGTCAAAATTGAAAAAGCCAGCTTCCTTTTGAAGTACAATTTTTTGAAAGTTAATTATATCCCCCTAATAAAGAGAAATGCAAAGTAATTTCTATACATATTCCTTATTTCCATTATCAAAGCCATTGGTTTTCAGCCTATCAATTCTAAGCCTTATTTTTACATTCTTATGTATTAATTATGGCTTATTTATATTATCCCTGGTAAGTTTTGCTTTTATACTTACTAATACCTGGATAAAAAACTACTCACCGATTATAACATTATGCTTAATTTTTCAATGGATCCAGGTATCTGCCAGCATTGTACAGGCAGAAATAAATGGTTCCCGTATAAATGTTTACAATAATTCACCAAATGCTTCAACTGCAGTATATCTTTCCCTTGTTGGGTTAATAATCATGTCATTAGCTGTACGGTATATTATTACTAAAAAAAGAATACCTACTGTTGAGCCTGTTTCATATTTTAATACAAAACAGGCTCTTTACCTTTATATATTAGCATTTATTTTATCTGCAGTATTAAAGGGTATCTCGTTCTCCATACCTCAATTAACACAAATATTAATGGTATTCATTAATGTAAAATGGGTACTATACTATTATTTAGCTACTACAATACTTATTAATAAAAAGAACCTGTCTCTCTTTTGTTATATTTTTATATTTGAATTACTACTCGGTTTTTCAGGTTATTTTTCTGAATTTAAAACAGTTTTAATCTTTACTGCTGCAGCTATTCTTACTGTTAAGCCTGATATTAAAATTAAGAAAGTTCTTTATTTTTCACCTGTTATACTTGCAGTAGGCTTTATTTTTATCATGTGGACAGGTGTAAAACAGGATTACAGGCATTTTTTAACACAAGGAACAAGTTCCCAGTCTGTTAAGGATATATCTTTAACACAACGCTATAGTCAGCTTGGCAGCCTATTGAGTAACCTTGATTCTGACGAAATAGCATCAGCCCAAAATGCTGCAATTGACAGGCTTCAATATACAAAGGAGTTCCAAAGAGTTATTGACTATGTTCCAGGTCAAAAAGCACATGAAAATGGAAGTATATGGTGGCGTGCGATTGAAAATATTCTTAAGCCCAGAATGTTTTTCCCTAATAAAGGCATACTGGATGCATCTAAACATACCGGAAAATATACAGGCAGGTATGTACCAGGTTATGAAAAAGGGGTGTCTATTAGTATTGGTTATTTTGGTGACAGCTATATTGATTTTGGCAAATACGGCATGTTTTTACCCCTAATATTCCTCGCACTTTATATCACAACAATCTATTTTTACTATATCAAAGCCCTTCCCGATAAGTTCTTAAGCAATGGAATAGCAACAACAGCATTATTACCATTTCTATTATTTGAAAGAGCCAGTGATAAACTATTAGGAACATTAACGATGAACCTGATCGTATTTAGTCTTCTAATTTTTTTGTATAAAAAGTACTATCTGAAAAACCAGTAAAATTCGTCAATGCAGTATTTTATAAAATATTTTAACACTAATTTTCTTAAGCGAACAACCTCTTCAGGTAAGGTTTTAGCTGAGCTGGATGGCTTAAGGGCATTAGCTATTTTTATGGTTATTTATTTTCATACTTTTGGCTTCTTCAATCACCAGTTACCTGCTGTATTTAATAAATTACCACAATGGCTTAATGCTATACTAAAAAATGGAGATAATGGCGTACCTCTCTTTTTTGCCATTAGTAGTTTTGTGTTAGGTATACCTTTTGCCAGGCACCATTTGTTTAAAGCCCCAAAGGTCTGTTTAAAAAAGTACTTTACACGACGGGTTACACGTTTGCAACCAACGTACTTTATTGTATTATTGGTATTTGGTGTGTATTATTTTTTTAGCAGAAAATACAACTTAAGTACTCTTCTACAAAGCTTTGTTGTTAGCAACCTGTATTTGCATAACATTATTTTTAACACAGGTAGCTTTATTAATTATGTCGCCTGGTCGTTAGAAATTGAATTTCAGTTTTACCTGCTTCTCCCATTGTTGGCCCTGATATTTAAGTTACCTACTTATACCAGGAGGATAATATTGACCATTGGTATACTTAGTGGCACATTGCTAAGCTCCTGGCTTAACCAATTTGCTTTTTTATCATTACTTAATTATTACCATTATTTTTTAGCCGGTTTATTGTGTTTAGATTTTTACCTTAGCTCACCAAAGCTCCTTAAAAACAAAAATATTGCTTACACCTTACTTGGCTTTGTATCATTAATACTTATTATATCACAATCACCACACCACCCCATTAGTATACACCTTATTCCTTTTGCAAGCGGATTAATTCTTTTATTGGCTTTACAAAATCCATTCTGGAATAAACTATTCAGCCAAACATTTTTAAGTCATACCGGCACCATGTCGTATTCAATGTACTTAATACACTTCCAGGTTATTGCATTTGGTGGTATTGGGCTGGTTACCTTATTTAAACAAACAGAATCACACATCCTGTTGTTACTTGGTATCTTATTATTATTCATAATTATATGGTTTTGTAGTGCACTGGCATTTGTTTTAATTGAAAAGCCTTTTATGAATCCTAATTGGTACAAAATAAAAAAATAGTATGCTAAAAATAACTTTCTTCCAGCGTAAACCATACGATTTTCATTTTAGCATTGAAAAGCTTTTTGATACCATACGTCTTAATCTTAGTGAAATAGTAAGGTGTGATATTTACAGGCTTCCTTTTTTTAGTATTGGTTTTTTACCCCGTTTTAAAAGTGCTATTGCCGCCCGTAAGCACCAGGGAGATATTAACCATATAACAGGTGATATCCATTTTATAACACCATTTCTTAATAAAAAGCGAACCATTAACACCTACCACGATTTTACTTTTCTAAAAAACAGCAAAGGCCTGTCGCGTTTTGTCTTATGGTTATTCTGGGTTTACATACCCGTCAGATGTTCGAAATACATTACCGTTATATCAGAAGTAACCAAACAAGAATTAATTAAATACAGTGGATGTAAACCAGAAAAAATTTGCGTTATACCCAATATTATACCGGAAAGTTTTCTGCATTACCCCAAAGTATTTACAAAGGATAATCCTGTTATTCTGCATATTGGCACTACGCCCAACAAAAATCTTAACAGGCTGATTGAAGCAGTAAAAAATATACCTTGTAAACTGGTTGTTATTGGTAGCTTAACAGGTGAGAATAAGGCTTTACTGGAGAAATATACAATCCAATATACCAACCTCTACCAGGTAAGTGATGAGCAATTACAGCAAGCTTACGTTGATTGTGATATCATAAGTTTTTGCTCGCTTAACGAAGGTTTTGGCTTACCCATTTTAGAAGCACAGGCTACAGGTCGGGCAGTTATCACTTCTAACCTGTCTTCAATGCCCGAGGTGGCTGGTAAAGGTGCTTGTTTGGTTAATCCGTATAATACCAGCGCCATTAAAGAAGGTATTAAAAAGGTTATTGCTGACGATACTTATCGCGAAGAGCTTATTGCAAGAGGTCTTGAAAATGTAAAACGCTTTAATGCAAAAACTGTTGCAGGTATGTATGAGGCCCTTTATAAGAAGCTTTATAATGAACTCAAACACTAAAAATGCATTACGTTTGGTAAATAGCTACTCTAAAAAAGCTGCAATTGCTGAATAACCTCCGGCTTATCTTTGGGTTGTCGACATAAAAATAACTCCATCATACCAAATTGTTTATCAGTAACCTTAAGCACCCCAACATGCCCATGCTCAGGCAGCATATTTTTAACCCTTTTTATATGCACATCGGCATTCTCCCTACTTGGGCAATTGCGCAGGTATATGGAAAACTGGAACATCGAAAAACCATCGTCAATTAACTGCTTACGAAAGCGAGCAGCATTCTTACGTTGCTTCTTTGTTTCCGTTGGAAGATCGAAAAATACAAGTACCCACATAATACGATATTGATTAAGTGCAGAATATGACATGACTATTCGTTTATAAACTGAGGATATATAATACGTCGCCTGCTTCCATCAAAACACTCGTATAACGAATTTGTCGTACGACTCAAACCTACCATTAAAGGGCTCTTTTGCTTATCAAACACCACATCTACAGTAGCAATTGTCAGCAGCTTTGCTTTTTGTTCGCGTGTTATTTCATCACCTGTAATTTCGCCATCCTGCCACATTTGATAAACCAATTCATCGCAAAACGGACGATAAGGTTCCATTACATCATCGGCCAGACAATAGGCATTGTATTTATTGCGATGAAAAATACCTAAGGTTGGTAATAAGCCACTACTCACCAGGGCACGTGCAACGATAGCCCGTAATACGGCATAACAATAATTGAGGTGAGCATTGGGTGCATCGCCGTACCTGTTGCGGGTAAATACTTCGTTTTCAAACAGCAGTTTCCAATATACTGAAGCGGCTCTTCCTTCTATATTATTCGGATCACCACTCTGAACCTGTGGAACCAGTGCTTTTAAGCGTTTATTATCAATTGAAAAGCGTTCCATCAATGCTGCCTGGTTCTCTACCTTTGCCTTAACTGTTTGCTGCCAAAGGTTTTTCCTTAGGGGTTCACTGGCATTTATTTGTTCCCTGAAGCGCTCCGATTGCAGGGTATTACCATCCAGTGGCAACATTAAGCCTGTAGGCATATGCTTTTCATTACAACTAATAATAGCCGTATTTCGCTCCAACAAAGCAGCCATTAAACCATGGGTAATGGTTACCTGTGGATTATCAAGCAAAACCACTCCAATATCTTCAATGGGGATGGAACCTAATACCTGGTCGGTTTTTGGTTCTACCACTTTTAATTGCTGTTGCTGCTTATGCAGGTAAGCAGGATTACCAAAATAAAGGGTGCGTTTAATCATAACGGTATTATCAATGGTGTAACATACAACTCATAATGTAGGTGGTGGTTTGTACAATTGCTTAAGCCGTAAGCAGCTTAAGCAATTGATATAAAAAACTACTGTACTACAATAAGCTATTGCAATACAGCAGGGATTTTTACTCTCCAATCTTTACTATTTGACCAAGGTGATTAATACGAACTTTTATAATACCTTCAATTCCATTTAATCCAATCTGAGGTTTATAAGCTATCATCTTCAGTTCCTTCCTCTCCTCTACTGTTGTTTCTAGATGATGTCTGAAAAAGTAGTTTTTCGTCGCAATCTTTTGCACTCTAAATAAATGCTTACTAATTAAAGCCCTGTTATTGGGGTTTAATAAATCAACCTCATTGGGATCAAAATCATCGGAAGGAAAAACAAACATTTCGTTTTGTTTCATAGTATATAAGAATACCCATCCCTTTGGATGCTCCTTATTAATAACAGGTAAACCGGCATTAACACGGGCTACTGCTTCGTAAAAAGACACCACTTCTTCCTGTAACTTTCCTTTTTCATCGCGATAAATAGCAACATGATGATTATTACCAGTACTTACAAAGTCAGCTGGTATGTCATGTCCCTTGCTGTCTTTTAACACCCTACAAAGGTGATCTTTTTTCGAATGCAAAGGCTCTGCATTACTAATCCCACTAATTGTAACACGCTTTATTGCAACACCTTTTTCTTCATTTTGCCATATAGGATTTTGTTCAAGATTTACAAAAGCTTCCTTTGCATTACCATTATACTTATCCAGCCTTTCTTTAAGTCGTTTCTGAATCTGTGGATCAATCACCTTTTCAATTTTTAAATCGGGCGATACTTCTTTTCTTATGGTATACCTGTCTTCTAAATAAACCAGCTTAAGCTTTTCCGGTAGCTCCTCTCCCCCTTTAGTTATAATCGGGTTCTTTGCCGGGCTGTTTTTTCCTCCAAATGCTTTTTTAGGATTATTATCAAATTCTTTTAACCTGTCCAGTACAGCCTCTCTATAGGCCTTTTTAGCAAGCTTCATAGCTATTGTTTCATCAAATGAAGTGCCTACTTTTACCATTTTTGTGGCATACTGCTGCATTTTACCATATACGGTTTCTTTATGCAACTGTCCGCGTGGGGTTAAAGCTGTTTGAATTATATCACTGCCCTTAACCTTATTTTTGTTCTGGGTTACAACTTTATTTTTGGCCTTGTGCGATATTAAAATATTCTCAAGATGTTGCTTTGCCACCACCCTAAAATTAGGTATGGGCTCACTAAACACCCGTTTCCCGTTTTCATTCTTGGTTGTTTCTTTATTTTCAATGCCAATAATAGCATTATGCTTTTTATCTTTCTCGTTTTTACGGGCATTTAAATTATTAAGGTATTGAATATGGCTATGCCTGGTAAAAGCAACAGTTAAGGCATCCATTGCATGGTGACGATGATCGTTACGCTTGGTCCAGTCCGTTATCTGTTCTATCTTCTGCCCGTCTTTTCGCTCTTCCATATTGGTCATACCCAAAGCCCTGTATTTTTTAATATTAAGCTCCTTCATGGTATTAATCAGGCCCCAGTCATCACGCAACCGGGCTGTAATAGTACCCGTTGTAGAAACAACTGTTTCACAAAGTTCAAACAACATTTCTTTGGCTTTTTTGGCAATATACTGGCTCTCTCTTAAATCACGTTCAATAAAGCCCTCGCCAATATCTTCTGCTTTTTTGGTTAGCTTTAAAAACTTAGCTTTGCTGATATGTCCTTTTTTATGATAATCTTCTACACGAGCTACATATTCTTCAACTCCACTTTCACCATATTTATTTTTAATAAAGTCATAGGCTGTTTCTTCGCCTTTTTCAATATTAACCTGTCTGTACTCTAAAGTTTTATTTGAAAAACTATCGTCAAACAGGCGGGCTTTGGGTATGATATGCTCTATATCAATTTCTTTAGAAAAAAGTTGCGATGAAGAAATGAATTTACTGGTATAAAATGTTTTATGACCATTCTGCTCTAATTCTTTATACAAGCGGTAGCGAATAATATCGTTCCGGCTTGGATTTTTTATCCCAAAATTATCCTGTAATATTTTGCGGTATTGCTCGTGTTCTGTTTTGGATTGATTAATTGCCCTTGTCATTTTAGCACGCTCATCGGCATTTTTCTTAAGCTCGCGTGCTAATTCAACACGTATCTCGTCAGGCTTACCCATTGTTGGGTCGTCAATTATGGCATTCACCACATTTACCAGCTGGTTCAGTATTTTCTCAACCACCGGGTTACGCAAGCTGTTTTTAGCTAAAAGCTCCAACCTGTCTTTTCGCTCCCTGTTTTTATTCTCCTCCCGGGTTAAGGAGTTAGAATGATTATAGCCTGCTAAAGCACAGGCTTCGCTATATATATTCTCCTTAATATATGGTATAATTTTACATATAGCCTTGGTACTTAAATTGGCATAATCATCCTGAAACTGCACATTAACAAGGTATTGTGCATGTTCTTTTTTAAATCCAAACGTATCGCTAAGCTTTATATAAAGGGCATCGGTACCTGTTTTGGATTTATCACCTTCGTACGAATACAATAAATGCCAAAGTTGAAAATACTTTTGCTGTTGTAAAGCCTTATTATCCAGTAAAGCATTAAAATTTAATACCTCTGGATCTATTTGTAAATGTTCAAATACTTCTTTTGTTTTTTCGTGAATATTTGCCGACTTCTCCTTCTTTATATCAATCTCATAACCTTCATGTTCCAGTATTTTAGCAAAGGCACTATATAAAGCAATATTGGTACTGTTTCCTTTTAACTCTGTGTAATTCAGATCATAGTCTCCGGCCTTATAACCAAGCAATTTTAAAATATCTGCTTTCGTAAGCTTTTCTTTTATATTCAACTCATTAAAAAGTATTTGCTTTTCTTCCAAAGAAAGTTCAACACCCTTTTTTACACCTTTATTTTTTACCTCTACATGCGATAAATCGTGCAATATTCTGTACTCCTGAAAAAGCGGTGATGACTTTGGACATACACGTGCTCCTATGGTTTTTAGCTTTAAGCGTCCATCAACCATTACTTCTTTTTGCCGGCTTTCAAACTGGCAAAAACTAACCAGGCCTTTTTGTGATTTTAAACGGCGTTGATAAAAAATAACAACATCGCGCACCTCTTCTTTTAATGTTTCCGTCATTTCGGGGTAAAACGCCTTTTGAGTTTCCCATATTTGTTCAAACTCATCCAAATAATCCTGACGATAAAACACCTGGTTTTTAAGGGAGGTATGCGGATTGCCTTGTATTTGCCGGTATAAATTCTCTCCGACTGTTTCTTTATTAAAGAACAACTCCTTGCTACGATCGCTAATAGCTCCAAGGTAGCCACTGCTGCTATTTAAATTGTTGTTAATTTCGGTAATAACATATGCCACCTGATCAATAGGTAATTTCTGATTTAATGCTGACACACGCCACTGGTACTCTTGTAGTTTAACTTCATTACGCTTTCCCTTATTTTCAGCAGTGTATATATCTTTTATGGCCAAAAATCGTTTACGCGTATTCTGTTGCCCCTGCCCTTCAATGGCTTTATATAATTCCATATCCAGCACTTCAGGATAAAACTGCTGCTGACACTGCCATATTTTATCCAGTTCATTCTGCAAATCAGAACGATAAAAGTCAGGCAAACTCGTTTTGCCTTGCTCCAATAGTTGTAAGCAGTATTGCCCCGGCGTTAAGTTATTTTCATATAAATATTTGGCAATATCCATTCCATCAATTAACTGCCCCTCTTCTTCATCACCTTTTGTTTTTCGGCTGCTTTTATAACCCCGCTTTTTATTTATTGCTAAAAGCACACGGGCCAGCTCCTCTTTTTCAATCCTGTTACGTGCAGCTTTGGCACGCAACATCAAAGTCTCAAAGGTAATAGCATTACCATTTTCAGTTAGTACCGACTCATTTCCAATAAAGCCATTCTGCTTTAGTATTTCAATAAGGTTATCACGTCGTTGTTTGTAGCGTTGCAAATTACGACGCATGCTTCGCTTTAGTGTACGGTCAGCATTAACACTCAATGGTCGTCCCTTTTCAAAATCGGTTTGCTCATCGGTTGTTAAGGGATTCACCCTAACGCCCATATTAACAATGGAGGATTGTTCATTGTCATTTTCAGCTTCGAGCACATATGCCCAACCAATTGATGTTGTTCCTAAATCGAGTCCTAATATTTTTTTCATATATCTAAGATTTGTATTCTTTCTCTGTTATGTATTATTATCACTTGGTCCTTCCTTCTAAAAATACTTATGAGTTTACTAAAAAATATAGTCTGCTTTATCTTGCAACATGCTACATGTCTCATAAGTTAAAAAATCTATTGACTAACTTTTTTGTACTAAATATCCTTGAATAAATTTCGCAGTTATCAAGTCTTTTTAAGCTTTATCATCTACCTAAACCAACAATTTTAAACCTTACATAAAACCTTTTGTAATAATTAAATATAATGTACCGCTCTTATGTCATCTTACTGATTAAACTCTTTTATTCAATTTGCTTAAACTATTAACCTAAGCTTTAAATTAACACAACAGTATTATTCCCTGGGTCAATTATCTGCAGTATAAGATTATCCAATTTCAAATCTTATAGTTTTTTTACTCGCCTTTTATGAAGGTTTTTATTTATGACTAATTAAGCTTATAAAAATATAAAGTATTTAACACAATCTGATATTTGCACACTAAGAATCATTCTAAATTAGTACAGTTATTCTATTTTAATGACATAAATTAACTACATTTGTTTTTACAATTTGAGCAATTCACAATAAGGATTATTCCGTTGTGAAAACATTTAGCTGCCTCGACTATTTCGGGGCTTTTTTTATGTCCTTATATTTTGATCAGGGAAATTATTGTAGAAATTTTGGCACATGACTAAACTATAAACCTGAGTTCTTTGAGTCAATTACATAAAGAAAATGGCTGTTTTCAAGTGAAATCTACAAGCTTTGAATAAAAAACTGTTTTGCTGCGTCTAATTTTATCGCAATAGTATACTATTCCTCCAAAATTATGCCTTGTAATTCTGCTCTTTATTTCAATCTGTGTTTTAATATTTAAATCGTTCTCTGGTTATTATATCCAAGGCCAACAAAAACAATAATGTAACTAAATATATACGTGTATTCATAAGGTTAAGGAATAAAATTACACAAAAAAAACAGCACTAAAATAATCAACTTCAATAGCACTGTTCCTTTCTGTTCAGCTTTTTCCATAACACAAAGCATACAACAGACCTAAAGTTATGCACTGATAATCAATACATTAAGCATCTTCAACCATCTAAATCGATTGAAGAGCAGAATAAATCAGCATTTTCTTGTATACACAGTAACTTCCAGAAAATAACAGCTATTGTTTTACGAGCTATTGCCAGTTCTATTTCATTCCGGGCATTTTCTTGCACTAATGCTACGCAGAAGTTTGTCATGCTAACAAACCCAAACATTCGCTTCTCTTCCCTAAGTGCAAAAGTAAAGTTATAGTTTAGCTTTGCTATTTTACTATAAAAGGTATCATCAGCTGTATTTAGGTACATACTGTTCCCCCGGCAATAAAACAAAGCCTTTTCATGCCTGGTTCTGTTTTCATCATGTTGCTGAACTAAACAAAAAGGAACTTTCGGGTACTGTTCTTTCAGTTTTTTGCTTATATCATTCATACTTTCAACAGCCTCAATAAAAATAACTTCTTCAAAAAAATAATAAAAATGTTCTTTATCTCTAATTTTAAGCTTCTCATTAATCTGCTCGAATTTGATGAAGTCTATTTGTAATAAAGGCCGCTTACTTTTTGCTGAGGCATATTTTTTAGTAAAAAAATCATTTAGAAAATACTTATATAATTCAGCCTCGTCGCTTATATGATAAGTTTTTGTTAATGTTTCTGTAAAAAAGGAATACATTTCATTTAGCAAATCATCTTCAATGGGTTTATTATAAGAAGCCTGAGCCCTTAAAACACACCCTTGCTGACAAACAAATAGACAAATAAACGCTATAAATAATTTCATAGTCACATCATTATAAATAATTTTACCTCACTCAGTAATAATATTGAATTGTAACAACTCTATCCCCACCATTATTAACCCCTTGCTCAATATACCCGGTTGTAGTCCGTCTTGTTTGTTGATGATTAATATAATTAAAATCACAATTATAATCACCACTAAAAGTACAGTTATTAATAAAGGTAACTTGTACTGTCATTCCTTCAATAGTTCCTACAGCCTCAAATGTTACCCATCCCATAGAGTTTTCCCAACCACTGAACCGAATTCAGATCAATTACATCATTAATCTGCTCTTTATTTCCACCTGTGTTTTAAAATTTAAATTGAACTCTGGTTATTACAATATCCCTAGTAAGGACTAAAAAATAATAAGGTTCCTGGTATTTTTTATAGTACAATATGGTGAGACTATTGTACACTAATTATCAATGCTTTAGAGGCAGGCTCAAAAAAGACGCTTCTTTTTTTAAAAATGTAGCGTCTTTTTACTAAAAATGTAGCGTGTTTTATGTCTAAAACACGCTACATTTTTTTACGTTGTTACCAGATGCCTACCCACTTATCTTTTCAAACTTAAGTGTTTTTAATATAGTCTTTAAGCGATCACTTGGTGTAAACACTGCTTTTGCACCTTTAATTGAGTTAGCTGTAACATCATCAGCCTTATCTTCACCGGTACTTTTTACATTTATCTTTAAACTTCCCAAATCACCTAAACGAACTATTTGTCCATCCTCTAACGATTCCTGCATCATTTCAACCATTGAATATAATACTGCTCTTATATCAGCACCACTCACTGTACTGTTTTTCTCAATTCGTTTGGTTAGTTTATCCAGGGTTAATTCACCGGTAGCCGACGAACTGGCATAATACTTCTTTGTTCCACCTCCGGCAACGCCGGGTTGTCCTTTTTCAATTACTTTAAACTTAACCGCCATAAAATATAGATTTAATTTATTAATAATTATTACCATAAAAGTATAAAGTTATTAACACAATCCAACATTTGTAAACTAAGATTCATTCTAAATAAACATATTTTTATTGTTTTTATTATACAATGCAGCACATGACCCCTTCTAAAGCAAGCAATTTTAGCCTCTAAAACAACATTAAATATGTTTTTTAATTCTTGCTTGTTCTTAAGTTATCTTATCATTGTTTAATTTTTATCTTAAATAATGGGTTAGCAGGGCAATGTGGTAATGTATTAATGTGGCATGGCTTACTTAGTGCTTATTTTTTGGTTCTAATTAATCTCTACACTAACTAATACACCCATATAATTTTACTTTTTTTCTTTACTCCTGATTTTATACACCTTACAAGACTTTTAAACTAACGCTACTAAAAAAAGTGTTACGTTTTTAGTTTTCTGCTATTAACCAGTATAGAACGGCCACAAATACACGAATAAAGATATTTGTCGGAAAACTCAATCATTTGTGTATTTGTGGCTAGATTGTTTGCTATTATATCCTCTTCATAAAATACTTATGTATATACCAACAACGAATATTAAATAAATGCCTACAAATATCAATTGTTTTTTATTGAAGCTTAGGTTTAAGGTATATTTCACCATATTATTTATTTAATGCTTGGTTATTTTAATGGATAAACTAAAAACTACTGTAAGTACTTTTTAATCAATACCATGATAAATAATGTAACAGGCATATAAATTACACCTGTGTAAACTATTTATAAATTAATAAAAAGGAGAATAAATTATGTACGAAATTTTAAAACCTGTACTTACCCCCCCAAGAGAGTTAAGCAGAGAAAATCTATCTTTAGTTGGACAGAAAAAAAAATCATGGCTTTTTAAAGGCTTAGATAAGAAAGTGGAAAATAATAAAATCATTTTTGCATATATAGTTCAAGCTTACCAAGATTTATATAGTACAGAACGTGCAGGGTATGGACCTGCTGTCCTGGTGTTTACTCCTAATGACAATTTACATGATGATTTTGATCTGTTAACCCGTGTAGGTGAAAATGTTAGATCGTTACGTGAAAATGAAGGATCGCTTACACCCGAAGAAACAGAAATTCTAGGCTACTTAGAAGATGAACACTCATCATTTAGCGATATTAGGATACCAATAAGTTTAACAGAAGGAGAAGAATTTTATATGTCAGTAGTAATGCTATCTGGTGATGATTATGAAAATAACTGCCTTCCTGAAACTTCAATCATACCAATATTTATAGAAAAACATAAGGATCGTTTTATATTGTGTAGAGTGCAATATATGAACTACCTAAAGACAATTGGCTACAAGCAGGAGAATGTGAGAAAACGTAAGGATACCCCTGATGTATATAATATTCCGAATGAAGACGAAAGAATGAATTGGGGTATTGAGAAAGCAAAACTAACCTTACATTATTTTGAAAGTTGTTTAAAAAATCCAAAAGAAAATCAAAGTTATTTCTCTGTTAAGGTAAAAATTGTGGAAGATGATATAACTGAACACATATGGTTGACCAACCCTGATTTTGATAATGATGATAATTTATTTGGTGTAGTTGGCAATGAACCAATAGATGTAAAGACTATTAAAATCAATCAAAAAATAGGGATTGACAAAGATTTAATATCTGACTGGATGATAATTGAAGGTGGAAGGCTTATTGGTGGTTATACAATAAGAGCCATTAGAGACGGTTTACAAGGACAAGAATTGCAGGAGTTTGATAAAGGTATGGGAGGAATACACATTGATGAAGGGGAAGATTATTTTAAGCCTGACTTTGAAACCCCGGAGGGAGCAATATTATCACTTGAAGAAGCCTATAGCAATAACGATTTAGATAAGGCTATTAGTTGTAAAGATTTTAATAAAGAGGCCGGTTTAATGTTAGGAAAAACATTAAACGATGACTCAATGGACGACTTAATAGAGCAAACAGCAGAAGTTTTACGCTTATCGTTTATAAAAAGTATACAAGAACACGGGATGCCAAACTTTGAGAATGTTAAAAGGGCTTTTAAAAGACAAAAAATATCAGACGAGCATTTTGTTATTACCGAAACGTGCTATTACCCCGATGGAAGAAAATCTCTAGAAAAATTAAATACTTTTAAAACCCCGGGTGGCTGGAGAGTATTAAATCCTGAGAGTTAAAGATGAAGTGCTTACCTCTTTACCAGCTTTTGATGACAGGTAAGTTATAGCACATTTAGCCACAAGCAATATAATAGAAGTGAAGAAGCCAGTTTTTATAGTTCTATCACCATTTATAAAAGAAGTATTTCTATGTTGGTATGGAACTAAATGGGATTTTAATGGAACAACAAAAACACCACAGAAAAATAGAATTGCTTGTGGCTTTTTTATCACAAACATATTAACAGATGTAAATTTTTATATTCCAAGAGTAAAATAGGCTTAATCTGCACCTGGGGTATTTATTAAAAAACTTTCCTTTAGGAAGATTGACAGGCCCTCTAACAAGTTATTTCAACAATTGAAAAATACCTGGAAAAATCCGGATATGGAGTACATTTAACCATCGTGCTGAAAAAACAGCAAAATAAGAATGGCTATAGTTTAAAAAGAAACATACCAGCGGAGGCAGCCCTACCCCATTTCCCCCCCTTAAGAGCAAGTATCTCCACTCATTAAAAAAACAGAACAAGAAGAAAAACCATGATAACAAAAGACGATATCTATACAGAAGAATTTTGGCAACGTAGTGATCTTAATCTAAAAGATATTATTCTGCTGGATAAGAAAAAGGCAAATTGGAATAATGTTACCCCCAAAGGCTACACGCCTCTGAATTTGGCTTTAATGGGAACAGTAACAGAAGATATTGTTGAGTTTGTGTTGGATAAAACGGATAATAAAACGATCAATACTGTTGTTCCCTCCTATTCCAACTGGAACTGCCTGTTTTTTTGCCTGCGTTTTGACCGCTCTGTCACTCTATTTAAAAAACTGATTGAAAAAGGGGCAAATTATAAGCAAGCAGACGAAGATGGCGATACCGTGTTGGTACTAGCCCGTAAAAACAAAGCAGTTTTAAATTATTTATTGGAAACAGATGATGGTTTTTTACGTGATCATGAGAACAAAACTTCAGAGGCCTTACAAAATGCCATATGCCATATTAATGATATGGAGATTTTTGAGCTGCTACTTAAGTTTGGCGCAAAACCAGATCATTTAAATGAAGATGGCGAAAACCTACTATTTTCCGCTTTGCACTGGGGCAACATATCTGCCACTCGCTTTCTTTTAAAACACGGAAATAAAGAGCTATTTAACAAGCCCAATAATGCAGGCGAAACCATTTACGATTGTCTGAAGAAGGCTAAAAACAATAAAGCAATACAGGTAATCAGGGAACTTATAGAAAAAGAACTAACTAAAACACCTGATGCTGAACTGCAACTATACAATCAGGATTGTATTACACATTTTGATATTGATGAAAACCTGTCGGACTTTAAACTTGCAAAAGAACATATTGAAGAAGACAAAGACACTAATCATTACTTAAAGAACAGTTTATATACTCTTAATGGCGTATTGGAACAAAAAGAAGATGAATATGCTCCTGTAAAGCAAATTCATATTGAAACCAGGGAGCTTTTACTCGAATTTGAAGCCACAAGAACTTTTGGTAAAGTTAATGCTGAGAGTACTCTTAAAAATTTTGCATTTGCATTAAGGTATAGAGGTGTTGATTTTAAACCCAGTGATATAATTATAAAAGAAGAGTCGGCGCAAGGCATACCCGGTTTTGAAGCCATACTGGAGCATAGAGATGAAATTTTCTTTTTTCGATTGCTAAATGTTAAAAAGTACGTTCAGATATTTGCTTTAGTTCACTCCAGGCAAGAGCTTTCAGAAATACAACACCTCGCCCACAACCTTAAAATAACAACTCAAATACCGCAAGAAACGAGCAGTGTAAAACAGGAAACACCCACATGGGAAAACTTGCCTGCTTACATTAGCCAATTCCCTTTTGCAGAAAAAGACTCGATTACTCTTACAGTAGAAGGTAAAGAAATAAAAGGGAGTTTATATATTTCTGATGAAGAGGCTAATTTTGACCGAAAGCGAGTAAAAACATTGGTAGCAGCTTGCATCAGCCACAAAGAGAGTATAGAAAAGAAATTGTACAACTTTGCTATCGAATGTTTTGAAGCTGTTGATTGGGATTTGGAAGAACAAATTCCTCTTATTACTAACGACCCACAAATATTAAATGCCGATGAAAAGACACAGTTCTTATACCTGATGAATATTACCGGAGCTAAAGATATTATAGCCTTGCATGACGATATAAGCTTTTATATAAATATTGATAACAAGGAGCAATATGAAATCAATGTTACATTTTATAGCGAATGGGAGGAAGAACACGGCTGCGTATTTAATTTAAAAGAGGGCGAAGAGCTTGAATGTGAAAGCTTAAATTATTGAGAAAGGACATAATTAAAAAAAGAAGAACTTAATGAACAAAACAGAAAAAAAGCCAGAAACGATACTCTGTATTCCTGGAAACTGGAATGAACGAACAGAAATTGTGACTAAAATTGTAGAAAATAATAAGAACAAATTTATTTTCGTTGGAACGGTGCTTCTAAACCTCGAAACAAATAAAGGGGTTAAGATGGAAATATATCCAAGAGACAGCATGATGAGAAATGCTTTTAGGATTGCAGGAATGGTTAACCGTGTTTCTGAAGATTTTTTGGATGAGATTGACAAACACAAGTACGTCATCTATTTATCGGCAGAAACCGGGGATATGGATAGCGCCAGGGCTATTGCTGAAGCCGGAAATGCAATTTTAAGATCTGGTGGAACCGGAATTAAAGTAGAATCAACCGGGAAAGCATTTACAAAAGAACACTGGTCTGCGCTGCTGTCCGACTTTAAAGAACCAAATCTCTATCAAATGTATGTTCTCGACTCTATAACTAATGGTAAGGGGGCAACATATACTTGTGGGATGCACAATTTGGGACTTAAAGATTGTATTGTGTATAAGGAAAAAGTGCAGTGTGCTATAAAATTGCTTTCTATTTTTGGCTATTACCAGTTAGTTGATAAACCCGAAATTAAAGATGGCCAAACTTTCAGCATTGATAGAAATTCACCTATATTTGAAATTACAGAGGAGATTAATCAACCTAATAAGGGTGATGAGCTATTTGAAAATCCTTTTGGGATGTGGCAACTAAACAGGATAGCCGGCCAATAACAAGGACACTAAAAAAATACATTATAATAGTATATAAACTAAGGCTATTTAAATAGTAAATACACTGCATAGAGTAGCCTATCACTTTATTTAAAGGTAAATATATATTAAACTAACATCTATTATCTAAAAAATAAACATATGAATAAAACAGTAATAGCCCGCTTAAGTGTACAGCAAGAATATAGCAGTAATTTTATAGCTGCTGCTAAAAAAATGGTACAAGACAGTAATAATGAAACCGGCTGTATAAGTTACCGTTTATACCGTGAGCTTGATTCTTTAACTGATTTTATATTTCATGAAGAATATACCAACCAGGAAGCCGTTGAAACACATAATTCATCTGATCATTTCAAGGCTTTTATAGCACTCATTACGCCTATGCTAAGTGCTGAACCTGTTATTGATGTTTTCTAGACCCTATACACAAATATAGCATCCTGTTGATGGCTACAGCCTTGTTGGCTGTAATACAAAATAACGAATGAGACAATATAATATTGAAAAGAACAAATTAATATTGAAAGTAGAAAAAACGCCATTGTTTGTCCGAACAACTTTGTTTGTGTTTTCTATACTGTTTTTTCTTTTACCTCTTGCCAGTACGATTACATCTATTGTACTGGGAAATGGTTTCCATATAACTTTTTTGATTGGCATTTTTATCTTTAGTATTATGGGCTTTTATTTATTGCGCATTGCATTATGGAATACATATGGAAAGGAAGAAATTACTTTTAATGGAAGTAATATTGAATATTTTGCTGATTACGGTTGGTTTAAAGATTCTATAAAACCGAAAGAAATTGTTCCATTAGTTTATTCGATAAGACAAATTGGTTATGAAGAAGACAAAAAAGGAGCATTGGTGATTGGCAAAGCAGACAGAGCTATAGAATGTGTTACCAAAATGAAGAGTATTGAAATAGAAGAATTAATTGGCAGATTAAAAAGCATTAATGATCAAGGATAAAAATACTACAGCAAAAAAATACAATAAAGCATATAATTCGATTTGTTTGGAAGGATTTGTGGCTTCTGAAGCCTGCCCAAATCACTGAAACACCTACCATATTCTACTCTTTAACAACCATTTAATACAATGCATACTATTTTTGGTTAGCTAAATTGTACACTTCACTTCTGGTATAATGAGCAAGCTTCAGTTTTGCATGGTACTTTTATTTAATAAACTTCTCTCGTTTCTGAAGGTTCAACAATCCCCACAAACCTGCTACTAGTGCAACAATAAGCCATGTACGCACGTGCTTAGCCACTATACTCTCCCAAACTATTTCACCCATACCAGAAGGCAGTTCAAAAGGGTTAAGAAATATATTCCACGGGCTTTCTTCTAAAAAAGCACTGATAAACCAAACCAACAAGCCAATAATAACAACAATTACAGCCGTGCCATTACCATTTTTAACCACTGTACTAAAGAAAAAGCCAAGCATACCAAATAGCATTACAGGCACCATTAAACGAAGGGTTATTTCCCATACCGGCACATTAACCAATAATACACTACTTAAATTAGCCATTACAAATAAAAACCAAAAGACCATAAAAAAGGCCATAAGCAAGCGTACAAGCCATATTTTATACCGATAATCGGGTATTCCAAACAGTATTTCCAGAATACGGGCATCTTCATCGTTCTGTATACCATAGGTGGTTGGAAAAAATATTAATAAAAATGCAGGAAACATCAATTGAAAGTAAACATCTTGTACACTAACTGTATCAACAGCAAATAAACTAATTGATGTAATGAGTAAATAGAATATTAACGATGCACCTAAAAAGTACACGAACTTATTACCAAAAACGATCTTTAAATTGTATTTGATAAATTTAAGGTATACACCTGGTTTGGATAAATTAAAACGGAATTTAATCTTATGCATCTTTCTTCTTATTTTTTAATAACCAGATATAAGCATCTTCTAATACTGCACTTACCCTTATAGCAGTTTGGGTAGGCTTTTCTTCTGCCAAACAACGCACCCGAATAAGATCACCATCGCGCATATGATGTACAATAACATGCTTTTTATTGATATCATCAAAGTTACCTGCCTGAATATCGAACTGCCAAACCCGACCATTAGCAATAGTAACCATGTCACCCGGCACACCCCAATATTTCAGATCTCCTTTACTCATTACAGCCACCTGGTTACATGAACTTGAAATATCTTCTATAATATGGGTTGAAAACAGGACAATACGGTCACGACTTAGTTCAACCAATAAGTTTCTAAAGCGGATGCGCTCACGTGGATCCAGTCCGGCTGTTGGCTCATCTACAACTAATATCCGGGGTAAATGAAGCAATATCATAGCAATTCCAATACGCTGTTTCATTCCGCCCGAGAAGGAACCTATTTTACCATCTTTGCGTTCCCACATATGTACTGCTTTTAACACATATGCTAAGCGTTGAGATCGTATTTCTGTATCTGTTATACCACGTACAATGGCTTGATAATCGAGAAATTCATAAGCTGACATATTTTCATAAGTTCCAAACTCCTGGGGCAAATAACCAATGAGGCCTTGTAACTCTTCCCTCTTTTCCTCTGTATCGTAACCATTGATATATACTTTACCATAGCTTTGATTGAGAATACCACAAATAATTCGCATTAGTGTTGTTTTGCCAGCTCCATTCGGGCCTAATAAACCAATCATACCTGTTTTAATGTTGAGTGATACACCTTTTAAAGCTTTAAACGATGTTTTTTTTCTGCCAATTACGGGTATACCTCTAACCATACGATAAAATGTACGACGTAAACCAGCTAATCGTCCTACAACACGTTCAATATTTGTATTGTCTCTTTTCAACTTATTACCTGTTGCCACAATACCCAATACAATATACCATATCACACCGGCTACAATAGCAGTTGCCAACACATCCCATCGCATTGCATAAATTACCATTCCAATTACCGGGTACAGATAACGAAAAAGCCTATGTATACGTTTATCCAACACGGGTATTTCAACTTTTCCATTTTTATTTCGCCACAGTAGTGCCCAAGCGTTATACACGCTTTGAATAAGAAAATAATTTAATACTGTAAAAATTAAGCCCCACATTGCTGACTCCAGGTACCACCATGTAAAGTACACTGCAAAACCCATAAATGGTAATTGCCAGGTAAGTTTTTTAATAAATGCTTTTCGGCTTATTTGCCTGTATAGCATGCGCTCTTCTTCCCTGTTTTTACGAGAACGCCATTCCCGCATAAACTGGCCGTCACGATCATATATTTTAACCAGGTTACGGATAATGATATTAACAGGTTCATCAGCCTGAATTAATTCTGTATTAGCTGTTCGTAATGATGACTTTATAAAGTAAACCACAGCAGGTACACCACAAATAATAAGTACACCATATAAAAGCAACCATGCAAAAGAGGCATCTGAGAAAATATATATCAAAGCAAGGCCAAGTGACCACAAGCCATAGATCACCAACTTAAGCCATACTTTTAAGCTTCTTATCCAATCTAAAGCTGTTTCCAAACCAAAAGCAAAGGTTGGCATAAAAACGAGTGTTAATAAGGTACTAAAACTTAAACCACCCACTACAGTAATAGCAAAAGGTGCACCGAGTACACCAACATATTCTGATTTACCCATTGCCAGGGGTGTCATAGCGATTATGGTTGTAATGGCAGTTATCAGGATGGGGCGTATACGCGAAATGCCTGCTTGTATCAACGATCGGGCATGCTTATAACCTTCGCGCCGTAGCTGGCGTGAATAATCAATAAGAAGAATACCGTTATTGACCACAACACCCAGTAATATGAGAAATCCGATAAATGTATTGATGTTAAGTAAAGTGTTACCAGTTAAAACCAAAGCTAATAAAGAACCAATTGCTGCTAATGGTACAGAAAATAACATCACAATTGGTGCGGACAGTGATTCAAACACTGAAGCCAGAATCATAAAAACAAGGATTAAGCCTACTAAGCCTAAAAATTTATAATCGGCCAGTAAATCTTCTTCATGTACTACTTTTAAAGCTATTTTTGACGATATTGGGACTGCTGCCACCAACTCATCAACTTGTACCCGGGCATCTTCCAATAAGGTCTTTGAGTTATTCACTTCATCTGAAAAACGATAGCTTACTTCAATCTGCTTTTCCTGGTTTACACGAAGTATTTCAGACCGACCTGAGGCATAGTTAATTTCTGCAAAATCACGCAAGGGTACAATGATTCCCTGGTTATTGGTGATGTTTATTTTTTGCAGATCATTCATCGATTTGGGTGCTATTTCCCCCTGTATATCATTTGTTACCGTTTTCATAATAATGTCGTAGGATTCATTATCCACCCTAAGTTGTCCACCGGAAGATACCTCTGAACGAAATGTAAACAATTCTGAAACGACATTATCAGGTGTGATATTAAATAAACTCATCAGGTAGGCATCCATACCCAAGTGCACTTCAGGACGATGGTTTGAGGTAGAAATACGAACACGTTGCATGTTTTCGATATTATTTTCCAGGTTGAATTTGATGTCGTTAGCCACCATTAGCATCTGATCATAATCTTCCCCTTTAATTATAACTTTCTCCTCTTGTTCGCCCAATCCCATAAGCATCATCATACCCATCCCTGGGTTGGAGCCAAAACCGCCCCCGCCCCCCATAGCATTTGTTGAACTTTGAGTAAGGCTTATTTCACCACCATCAACCTCATCTATCCGACCTTGAATATCCTGTCTTATTTCAGGAATTGAACGTTTTGCAATCGCTTTAAAATCGTCTTGTAACTTAATAAAAACAGTTGCCTTATCTTCATATACCTGACTAACTATATCTTCTTTTTCTTCAAGGCTACCAAGTCGTTTTTCTATTTCCTGCACTACAACATCTGTATTAGATAGTGTTGATCCTGAAGGCATTTCAACACTTACCACAAATTCGGATGTTTCGGCTTCTTGTGATGTTGTAATGCTTATTCCAATACTCACTATCAGCACAACAAAAAACAGCACGAGAATAGATATAATAGTTACTGCTGGTCGGCGCAGAGTTGCTTTTAATAGCAATAAATAATACTGTACCAAATAGTTATGCAAATCAAGCTTTTCAAGTGCTTCAATCCTATGTCGTATAATTCCGGATAGAAACAGGTGCGATAACATGGGGATTAGTACTAATGCCACAATTAAGGAAACCATTAATGTAGAAATAATGGAGACACTAATCTGCTTTGCTACCTCACGAAATATTATATTCTCGGAAAAAATAAATGGTAAGAATACTGAGATCGTTGTAAAGGTAGCTGCTGCAACTGAACGCCATACTTCTTTCGTTCCCTTTACCACACTGTCTTCTCCTGCCACTTTGCCTGAAGATGCCACACGGTAAATGTTTTCCATTACCACCACACTATTATCAAGCAACATGCCAATAGCAAGAGCCAGCCCAACCAAGGTAAGCACATTAATAGAAATATTTGCTGCAAAAAAGAAATTAAATGCTCCATAAACAGAAAGCGGAACAGAGAGCATTACCATCCCAACAAGAGGAATATTATTAAGGAATATCCAAAGAATAAAAATGGCGAGTATACCTCCTATAAAGGCCAGTTCAATAATAGAATCCAGGTTATTTTCCATTGTTTCAGCCTGGTTGGATTCAACCACCAACTCAATACCTTTGTTTTTATACTCCCGGTTGATTAATTCAATCTGGTCAAGTGTATTTTTTGACAGGTCAATCATATTAACCTGGGCATCTTTTGAAACAGATAATGAAACAGATTCTAAGCCATTAACCCGACTATATGAATCGTCCTCTTTTACACCAAAACTAACATCAGCCACATCTTTTAGCAATACAGGCCCTTCTGACTTTACTACAATATTTTTAATCTCATTAATGTGTTTATAGTCTGCTTCAACTGTAACATAGTACTGCATTTGACCTTTAACAACCTTACCTGCAAATACTTTCTCATTCTGCCCTGCTGTAATCAACTGGCGAATACGACCTGTGGTTAAGTTATAGCTATCCAGTACATCCTGTTTAAAAACAATTTCTACCGATTTTTGTCGCCCACCAGACACTTCAATAGCAGAAACACCATCCACACTTTCCAGTTGACTTTTTATATCCTGCTCTACCAAATTACGAATCCGGTCCACACCACCTTCACCACGTACCTGGATATTCATAAATTTACTGTTCAGTTGCTCTATATCAGCCTTAAAAACCTGTGCAATCATTGTTTCGGGCAATAAGGATGAGGCGCCTTCAATTTTCTCAACAAGTTTCAGGTAACTGTATTTAACATCAGCATTACGATTAAGGTATACAAAAATTATGGCCCGCCCGGGATTAACACGCGTTTCAATCTTTTCCACACCTTCTAATGTACTGATTATACCCTCTACAGGAATGACTCCTTCTTGCTCCATATGTTTCGGATCGAGCTGGGTAGATGCATTAACCTGCACAAAAAGTAATGGATACTCTGTATTTGGCAATAGTTCAAACGATAGTTGTTTGTACGATATAACACCCAGCATGGTGAGTGCTACAAAGAACATACTAACAAGTACTTTTCTGTTTACAAGCTCTCTCATGCTCTTTCTTCCGTTTCTTTACCGTTAAACAACTGATCAAAAACGTGATATACACATGGAATAACCACCAATGTTAGCAAGGTGGATGTTATTAAACCTCCAATTACTGCAATGGCCATAGGTGAGCGTAATGCAGCACTATTGCCAAAGCCAAATGTTAGTGGTAATAAGGCCAGTATAGTGGTCAAACTGGTCATTAAAATAGGACGAACACGTTGTTGTGCTGCAGATATTATCGCCACTTTCAAATTTTGTCCGGATCGTTTAAACTGGTTAATGGCATCAACCAATATTATGGAATCATTAACAGCAATACCTGCCAGCATAACAATACCAATATAGGCCATAATATTAAAGCTGTTTCCCAATAAAAAGAAAGCCCAAACAGCTCCTACTCCTGCCAGTGGTATTGTTAATAATATGGTAAATGGGTGTAAAAGTGATTCAAATTGAGAAGCCATTACCATATATACCAATATAATAGATAAGATTAGTGCAAATTGGAGGCTTCCAAAGGCATCCTTTCGCTTTTGCTCTTCTCCCAGTACTTTTATATTTGATGAAGGACTGGTGTTAAGCTCATGAATAGATTGCTCCAGCTCATGCACTAAATGATCAAAAGGACGGTTATCAGTCACCATAGCAGACAAGCGTACTACCCGTTTTTGATTATTACGAATGACCTCACGTGGTGCTTTTCCAATATTTATGGTGGCTACTTCGGATAATAAAACATCTTTACCTGTATGTGAAACTTTTAGATTGGCCAATTGCTCTAGTCTAACATTCGGTAATTCCAATTTTATATTGGATAACTCACCTTTTACTTCCATTCGTCCACCATCTTTTGCAGAAAGGTAATCAGATAGGTTAGACATTATGGTTGAAACATCAAGATTAAAAATCCCGGCACGTACCCTGTCAATAACCACATTTACTTCCGGTGCTCCATCTTCGTATGAGCTTTTAACATTATATATTTCCGAATTCCGGCGCATCAGACCTGTTACTTTTGTTGCTGTTTCAAGCAAATGCGTCCGGTTATTATCTTCTATCTCAATAACAAGAGGTGCCTCATCAGTGCCAAGCATTGTTTGCAAGGCAGATTGATCCTGAATAAAACGCATCTCTAATCCCCTGATACCTTCAAATAACTTATTGAGTATAGTCACCACTTCTCCAAAACCGGCATTAACTTCATCGTGCAATACTAATTTGATGTACCCTGTATTTTCTCCTTGTTCAGTTGTTGAAACTAACTCGGTTGCAGACTCCGGGCCGGCATGTGTGTATATCCACTTTAGCTTGTTATTAAAAGCATCCATCATCATTTGTTCCATCTGTATAAGCGTTGCATCTGTTCGCTTTAACGATGTACCAGCAGGGAAAACAGTTTCGATTGTTAGTTCATTCGATTGTGTTTCGGGCATAAACTCACTTCCCACACGTGGAATAATTAATGCAGTTACACCAACTAATACCAGGGCGGAGATTATAACTAAACTTTTTCTATTTAGTATTTGCTCCAGAAACTTGCCATAACTTACAAAGCCTTTTTCATTTCTGTCTTTTTGCTTCTTTCTCTTAAAATTACCTTTAAACACAACAGTGCTCAATACCGGAATAACCAAAAGTGCCACTACCAGAGACGATAATAAGGAGAATGCAACCGTCCAGGCCTGATCTTTAAAAAGCTCGCCCGAAGCTCCTTGTAAGTACACAATAGGTAAAAACACAACGATTGTAGTTAATGTGGATGCAGTTAAAGCGCCACCAACTTCGGAGGTACCTTCCACCGCAGCTTCTTTTACCGACAGGCCTTCTTCTATTTTCCTGAATATATTTTCAACTACTATAATGGCATTATCAACTAACATTCCTGCTCCAAGAGCCAATCCTCCCAAAGTCATAATATTCAGGGTAAGTCCGTTAAAATACATCAAGTTAAAAGTAGCAACTATAGAAATTGGAATAGCAATACTAATGATAAGTGTAACACCAAACCGACGCAGGAATATAAATAACACAAATACGGCAAAGATGATACCAATCAAAGCACTTTCCTGCACTTCACCAATGGCGCTTTGAATAAACTCTCCCTGGTTATTTATTATTTTTAATTCGTACCCGGGTAAACGCTGCCGAATAGATATAAAGGCTTCTTCCAGCTTTTCAACTGCTGCAACGGTATTAAAGCGTGTTTCTTTATATACGGAGATTCCCAAACAACGTTGTCCATTTAATCGTACTATGGTTTCGGGCTCCCTGTTCTGGTATTTAATATGGGCAATATCCTTTAATAATATGGGTGCTTGCTCTCCTGTTGTTTTTTGATTGACTGGTATTGCAGAGGAAGAAGTATTTTCTGAAACCTGATTAACTTTTACAACCAGGTTTTCAACATCGTGTAAGGCCGTTAATGCACTTAATCCTTTAATAATATAGCGTTGCCCCATTTCTTCGATAGATCCACCCGATACATTTTGATTAAAACTTTTAATAGTGTTTAATACCGAAGATATAGTTAAACCATTCACTTCCAATAACCCCGGGTCAGCCACTACCATTATTTCAGCGGTCTCTTCTCCTGAGATCTGAATATCAGCAATCCCTTCAACACGAATAAGTTCATTACGTATATAGTTTTCTGCTACTTTACGTAAATCATTCATATCAGATATTTCATTATTCGAAAAAGCTGCTTTAATAACAGGTGAAGCATTAGGATCGAAACGCGAAATATTCAGTTCATCCACATCTTCATCCTGACTGACTGAAGTAAGTGCTTTTTGTAAATCGAGAAATGCTTCATCAACATCTTTACCCCAATCATACTCTACATTAACAACTGCTGAACCAACACGGCTTACCGATGATACATTAAGCACTCCACTCTGTCGAACTGCCAGTGCTTCAACCTGCTCAACAAAGCGTTTTTCTATTTCTTCTGGAGAGCGTTCGCCCGAAATTATTTCTACGTATATTTTGGGATTTTGTAAATCAGGAAACAAATCAGTACCTAAGCGGGACAGAGAAATACTACCCAAAAGAATGATTCCCAATACAATCATTAATACAGTAACCGGGTAACTAACCGAAAAACGGGATATTGCTCTCATGAACTTTTTTTTGTGTGCAACAACTATTTAACAACCTTCACTTTAGAACGGTCCTTGAGGGTTTCGAAACCTTTAATAATCAAACGCTCTTCTTCTTTGAGACCTTCTACAACTTCTACCTCATTTAAGGTTTCAATTCCAGTTCTGATATAGCGTTTTTCAGCAGCTGAGTTCTTTGCAATGAACACCAATTTTCTATTGCCTTCCGTTAATATCACATCTTTAGGAATAACTATAGCACTGTCGCGTTGCTCCACAACAATTTCAGCTTTAACGAACATACCAGGCTTGAGCAGTCCGTTTTTATTATCCACATTAACACGTCCTTTAAACGTTCGTGCTTCTATATCTATAGCCGGCGATAATTCCATAATTTGTCCTTTGAGTGTATCATCCGGTAATGCATAGTTCATGATATTAGCCACCTGCTTTATTTTTACCTGTCCCATTAAGTTTTCAGGCAAACTTAAATCCATCATCATAGTTGAATAGTTCATCATGCTCAGCACACCTACACCTGTTTCAACGCGAATACCCGGCGAGAAATATGGCAAATCAGTAATTACTCCTGTAAAAGGAGCTCTTATACTCATCTTTTCAATACTTAACTGGGCGTTTTCATAAGTTTGCTTTGCTGTTAGTAGTGTTTTTTCAGAGTTAACCAATTCTCGTTTCGTTACACCTCCCTTCTCAAAAAGCGCCTGCTGCTTTTCGTATTCCATTTCTGATATTTCCATATCAAGATGTGCCCCTTCTAAATTGGCACTGTTACGATACTCTTTATCTTCAAGCAAAATAATTAATTGTCCTTCTTTCACCATGTCACCCATTTTATATGCCTTACCGGTACGTGGGTTCTTTTGCAAATGGTAATGAGCCGCCAACTCTGTTTTCACATTGATTTCTAATGATGGCTTAATAGATCCAGTAGTTATAAGCGTTTCTTCAATAGGCTTCTTCTTTACCTCTTGAACAGAAACATTAACTGCTACATCGGTTGAAAAGTTAGTGGCTTCATTTTTACAGCTGATAAAGGCAATAGCTAATACAGCAATAAGCAGGCTGGTTTTCTTCAGTATGATTGATCTGGTATAATCGGTATTAATCATGATTGGAGGTATATTATAGTCGGTTTATATATTTAATTAATGAATCATTTCGTATTTCATAACATCATCTATAATACTGCGCTGAGATTCAAAATCATAGAGTGTTTGTAGTTTCATATTAAGCAACTCTAACTTATAATTGATTAATGCATTAGTCATTGCATTTTTCTTTTGTGTGAGCTGATTTTGAAACAGGTTTAAATCCATACTGGTCAAATCTCCATTGCGATATTTCTCAAGGTTGATTTCGTAGGTTAGTTGTGCATTTTCTTCGTTTTTACGAGCAATATCAATCTGAATGAGGGTATTTTTTATACTGCGATCAATTTTACGAATATCCAAACGGATGTTTTTTTGCTCGTCCTGCAAGTTGTATTCGCTGGTTTTTAATGATGCTTCTGCTGCTCGCATACGGGCTTTTTTCTCCCCCCAATCGTACAATGGCACTTCTAAACTAAAACTAACATCCTCGTTATCGTTAGGGTTACTATAAATATCTTTTACTCTTTCATTTTCGCCAAAAAGTCCGACTGAAACATTTAAGTTTCCTTTAAATTCATTGGTGGCATTGGTTTTAATCAGCTGAAATTGTCCGGTTTCAATATCTATCTGACGTTGGCGTATCTCCATCCGGTTTGATAAGGCAAAATTAGTAGCCATATTTAAATCAATATCAACCGGCACCACTGATACTTCTGCAACTACCATCAACTCTTCTGCCAGTGGGAGTCCTAACATTTGCTTGAAGTTATCTTTTATATTTTCCAGTTCTACTTCATTATTCTGTACTGTTGACTCACTGGACATCATATCCAACTCAGCCTGTAACATTTCTTCTTTAGCGGTTAAACCTGCTTCTACTTTATTACTTATTATTTCATAGCTCTTTTTTCTATTTCCCCACTCTTCACGCGATGTTATCAGCTCCATCTGCTTTTGATATATCTGGTAAAAGTATTGGGTAATCTGCCTTTCTACACTAAGAGCTTCCAATGCATAGTTTAACTTGGCATTTTCATGATCAAATTCCAGCTCTTTCAGCGTCATTTTAGTCCTGTTATATGTAAATAAGGGCTGATCAATATTTAAGCGCAGGTTATTACTAAATCCGGTGAAAGAGTTAGCTGATGATGAACTATAATTATCGGTATAGCCAAAGGTATTAGCTAAAGAAATAGTACCATCAGTCCAAATTACAGGCTGTGTAATACTTAATGTACCATTACTTTGCGTACTTTCCGAATTAAACCATTGTTGGTTAAACTCATCGTACCTGCGGTTATTTGAATACTGATACGGGTTTAAATTTAACTTAAAATTAGAACGAAGAGAAGCCCTTTGGGCATTAAGTAACTCACGTGTGCGCTCTAACCCAAGGCGCGACCGTACAATCTGTGGACTATTTTTCAATGCCTCTTCAACCGATTGGCTCAATGTCATCAGACGTTGTGCATCAATTGTATTGAGTCCAACAAAAAATAACATTAAGGTAGCAACAAGTATTTTTTTCATAAATTCTATATCATCTAAAGTTCTTATTTTTTTACCCATTTAACAGCATCTGCAATAATGTATTCTTTATTTGATACATCTGATAATTGAACCTTTACCTTCCCTTCTGAGAAATAAAATTCACCCAAATAAACCCAACCGTCATTATCATTATCAATTTTTGCAAGAACCGGCTCCTCACCATCATCATGGTATATTGTAAAATTATATTCGGCTGCCTCATTTTCACTTCTGCGCCCTCGCCTACGAGATCTGCTAACCGGTACATAAGCATGTACTTCATAACTTCCTGGTGTTTTAATACTGCCTGTCCAAACCACGTATCCATCTCCTGAGCCTTTACGTTTATAACAGGCTGATTTAAGATATTCGCCAAAAAACTGTTCGCCTGCCACCGGCTTCCATTTCACAGGTGGATTCCAAAAACGAAGCATACCATAAGAGTCGTTTTCTTCCTCATTTTGCATGCTTGTCCACCAATCTTTAACTGTGCGACTTTCTCCGGTATTAACCACCATAAATCCCTCGTCCTCATTATCAACAATAACCTCGTGCATTTCCTGATAGTTTAATTTAATAGATGAAGCCTGTTTGCCTTCAAAGAAGTCCACCCTGCGCTGCCCCCTAATAACGTCATTGGTCTGTAGAGCCTGAGTAGATGGAATATTAACTGCTAAAAAAGTATTAACAGTTACTTCACGTGGTTCTTCATCAAGTAAAAAACCTATTACATTGTTTTCGCCGGCCTTAATAAGGAAACTCTGCTTATTATCTTCTTGCTCAATACCAGTTTGAAATCGTGAACGGAAACGCCCGCCACGTCCTCGCTGTTGACCTTCACGCACAGTAAAGCTAATGATTCCGTCAGCATTGCCTTTGTTAGTTACCGGTATTTTTAGAAAGTACCGCATTCGATTACCATCTTTTACTTCGTACACATTAACAGTACCAAACAAAAAGGCAGGCTTGTCCAGCTCATTTAACCAGTTTGTGTATACATCACTAAACTCAATACGTGTTAATTTTGATATCTCGTCACTAAATTCTTTTACGTTTTTATTAACGAAACGATTCTTCATAACCAGGTAATCCAGTTGCTTATCAAAGTTACTTTGATCCACATTAACTTTAAGATTTGAAATAAGCTGACTTCCTTTTGATGCAAAAACATTCCCCAGGGTATTTACATCTTCCTTTTCAATCAGTTCGCTTAAGCTGCTTTCATGTAATTTTAAAATTACCTCATCGTTGCTTGATAAACCGCCTAAGCCACGGCGCCTTGTTTCGCCAAGTCGTTGATGTAAATAATTTTCAAGTGCAATGGTTAATAAAGGGTAACCTTCTTCTTTTATATTATTACAATAGGTAAAGTAATTGGGAAAAACCTGGTAACGTCCCCAATTTTCTATAGTACGTTCTCCATCTTTTCGCCTGCCAAAGAAAAAGCGCGACGGACTAATAAAATTGTTACCGAGGTAGTTTTTTAGCATTTCAACCTGCATCTCTTTATCAGACTTTTCCTCATTTGAGCGTTCTGTTTGTCTTTCTATCCGTTCACGTATTTGCGACAAATCATTTTGCCAATTACCACCGCCATTTTCAGGAAATAATACCATTTCGGGCATATTATTTTCCGTAGTTAAAGACCAATTGCGTAAATAGCTGTACATATTAATTGGAACCTCAACTAAAGCAAAGCGCCTAAATGGATAAGTAAGACCTATTTTTCGCTCAAAATCATGTTTAATACTTTGTATTACATCTGCAATTGTATCGTTTATCTCTGTAAAATACTCCTTGTAAAAATCATGGTCTTTATGGTGATATAAACTAAACTCTACACTATCAATTGTAGTCGTATGTCTTTCAAAATCACCTATTATTAAACTATAAGCATTTAGCGACTGTTCGGGACTAAATTTATATTCATTAGCAGCTATTGAATCCCGTTTTCCTTGTGCAATAACTTGCAAATTATTTTTTGTTTTAACATGCAGATTCATCTGTGTAAACGGAAAGCGTGTCCAATATTGTTTTGATGCAATTACAGGATACCAATTGGCTTCGCGGGTAAGCATTAAATAACCAGATTGAATAAAACTGAATTGCTTACCAGCTAATAATGGATCTTTTCGGTTTTGCGATGTCCATGTTTCATCATTTATTTCGGGAAACATAGCGTCATCAATTACCCTGCCTGCATAAGTTAATTCTACTTTATAATTGCTATTGTCTGAATTTTCCAGATCAAGCATTATTAAATGGTTATCCTGATTAAATTGACAATTTTGATTATTGACTTTACACGAACTAACTTCCAATCCGGGATTAAGAGCAAACGTAAGCTTATGCCCGGCCTTTGCTACCTTCTCTACATCCATTACAGCAATACAATTAATTGACTGATGTTGATGTTGCAGGTTTATATTATAGGTTTTAATCTGGTAATCTGAGACTAGTAGCTTAGCATTCAGTTGTCGAACGTGAGAACGTAAATCTGAGGCCTGTATATCATCCTTTATTTTTAGACCTAATAATACTACACTACCCGTCAACAGTCCAATTAAACCTAAACTTAATGCAAGTCCTTGATATTTTTGCTGTTTTAACCGAGGTAAGCGCCAAATAGTTGCAACAATAAAAAATAAGCCTAAAAGGAAGTATGCTCCTCTTAAACAGGTTAACTCTGGCAGGTTTCCAAACCCGGTAAAATCAGAACGCATAAAAGGCGTGTAAAAGCCCAAAAAATCAGTTAATCCAAACCATTTATTTTGGAGGTAAAACAGGCTAAGAGCAATAATACCTAACAGAAGAACAAAGGTTATGGCCTGATTACGTACCAACGTCATTGTAAAAAATGATAAGCCAAGTACAAATACTAATGTAGGAATAGAAATTAATACCGGATAAATAAGGTAAGATAACCAGGGGATGGTAAATTCATTTGCAATTAATGAAAATATAATTCCACTTAGTAATACCAGTACGTTAAGAATCGCAAAAACCTTTAAAATGCCAAATGTCTTACCCATCACATATTCGGTATTTGACATGCTACGCACATAAAAGGCTTCAGTGGTATCCAACTTTTTATCGCGCCCCAAAAAATCAGCTGATAAAAATACGGCTATTATGGCCTGAGCAACATTTAATATCCAAATGTTAAAATATGGTGCACCTGATGGTATATAACGTCCCGGCCAACCTCCTTCGGCAATTGTTGTCAGACCAAATAAATTAAACAGCACAATAAAGACTAATATCAGGGCTGCAAATATTCTAAAAAACCAACTACGTAACAGTGTTTTAGATTCAAAATGTGCTACTGTTTTTATATTGAATAATGAAATCATTGATACTGAAATTTTTCGTTGGCGATATACTCCATAAAATACACATAGGCGTGCTCCAGATTAGGTTCAATCAACGTTGTTTCCCAGCCATTAACTTCATCGGCAACAAACTCAATATCATAACCCGATGCACTAGGTACTGATGTAATGACCGGGTAATTATCACTTATAGCTTTCATCTGTTCGAAGGATACACTGGTTTTGAATACATGTCCTGACGATTGTTTAATAAACGCTTCGGGCGACCCCTGAAAATAAACCTGACCACTGTTTAATAGTGCCATTTGCCTACAGGTGGATGAGATATCACCCACAATGTGTGTTGAAAGTATTATAGCCACTTCCTTCTGACTTAAATTGGAAAGTATATTACGAAAACGAATACGTTCTTCGGGATCAAGCCCGGTAGTTGGCTCATCAACGACTACAATTTTAGGGTCTCCAATAAGTGCTTGTGCAATACCTAAGCGCCTTTTCATACCGCCTGACAACTTATTTGCATACCTGTTCCGAACATCAAACAGACCTACCTGTTCTAATAAATCATCAACCGCTGCTAAACGCTCTTTTTTACGTTTAACACCAGCCAAGGAAGCTGCATAATCAAGAAACTCCCATGTTTTTAACTTTGAAAAAAAGCGAAAGTCTTGCGGAAGATAGCCAAGTATTGATCGCACTTCTCCCCTGTTTTCCGACAGTTTCATCCCGTTTACAAAAATATCGCCATGAGTTGGTTTAAGAAGTGTAACCAAAATTCGCATTAAAGTTGATTTACCAGCACCGTTGGGGCCAAGTAAACCAAACATACCGGATTCTATTTCTAAATTAACTTTATTAAGTGCTCTGAAATCATTATTATATATCTGACTCAGGTCTTTGATCTGAATTTTCAAGGCTATGCTGTTTAAGGGGTGCTGTTTTCACTAAAATATACCAATGTAAATATATCACTATTTATGAGCACTTTAATTAATTCCTGATAAATTATTATATGTATGTTTTATAATTATAAACAGAGGTTGTCTAAAAAATTAAGCTATCGGTTCTTTTACCAAAAATCAGTATCACTCCGGACTTTATAGAGAAACTGCCTTTCTTCAATTACCCTTTAAAACCATACAAGTAAAAGGTGTTTAGAACACATGGCACTGCTTTTTAGACATCCTCTTTTAATAAAGTATTAATTAACAATCTGTTAATTGAAATTTTGTCGCTCTCTATACCCCTTATGTCCTCGACTATTTCTATTATCCCACAGCACTTTTTGCTCATCTGTTAGATTATTTCTCATTTGTAGCTTAAAGTTGGTCCTAATTTTTGCCATTTCTAAACGTGTATTAGCCTGCTCTTCTATAAGTTTATCTGCTTTTTCCAGATCAATATTTTTTCCTGTACAAACTGTTTTCAATTCAGCTCTCAGTTCATTTAGTTTATTTTTATATGGCTGCTGTTGTTTTAACATTTCAAGGTGTTCAGTCTTGAGTGCTTTACGCTGGTCATCACTCATTAGGGTACAATCGGCCCTATTTTCTTTATTATATACCTGCCCCTTATGTCTATATCCCTTGCTCATGTTGTTAGCATTTTCCCATCGGTCACTATTTAATCCCATTTTTCCTCTTCCGTTTCTACGACCACTTTCGTTCATTGCCATTTTTCCTTTTCCAGAACGCTTATAAGCTCTATTGTCAAACTGCACCAATTGTTCTTCGCTTAAAAAACCTTTTACAGCTTGTTGGTGGCGAACTTTCTTTTTGTGTATAGATGCTTTTAATCTGCTTATTTCAACAAGAACCTTATCTAATTCTTTTTTATTAACCGGATCTGTTGATTGGAGGGTTTGCTTTTTAGCCTGTAACTCATTTAACAGGTTACGTTCACCTTGTACATCTTTCATAAATGCAGTACGTTCGGCATCGATACTCACCTGCTGCTCATCACTCAGGCCAAGCAAGCGACATTTTGTTTCTTTTGTATTACAGGTGCCATCACCCACTCTACGTCCATCTCCCCTTCTACCTTGAGCATTAGTAAAATTGATAAAAACCAAACTCACAAGTATTAATCCTGTTATCAAATATTTCCTTTTCATCGTTTAATTGTTTAATTGTTTAACATTATTACATACCAATCACTTTATTACAAAGCGCGCTTTTGTAATTTAATTCATAATCAGTAATATGTATTTATTATTTATCTCCGGTCACGGCCTCTCCTGCGTTTATGAGGGCCTTTATTCTGGATATGAGTCCGAAACATTTTATCAAGCATTTCTCGTTGTTGATCGGTTTTACAAACCTGTCTCATTTTTCTAAAATGATGGTAATTGGCCTTTTCAATCCAACGTTGTTTTTGTGCCAGTTGATCAAGTAGAAGCTCAACTTTAGCTTCATCATTTTCTACTGAGAAGGTTTTATCCATCAACACTTTACGCAAGCTATCTACTTCATATTGTGAATTTCTCATTAATTCGCTATGCTTCGTCCATAACGTATACATTTCTTCAAACTGCCTGTCATCAACACCTGCCTTGTCAATAAGAAATTCGCGCATTCGTCCACGGCGATCGTCTTTATTATAAGTTTGTTTCTCTGGTCGTCGCCTATCTTTATTACTTCTCCACCATACACCAAGTAACACCAGGTTACCCACTAAAAACAGCCCAAGAATGAGCCAGCATATTTTACAAGGTCGTCTCATATTACTTTGTTATTTCGTTATCAGCTAAAAACAATTCATTATTGGAATAGTCATACCAATTAGCAGCATTATTTTGCTCATATATTCCTGTCCAGTCGTTTATTACCTGTTCTTTTGATGAACCAGCTAAAGCCGTTAAGAGTATAAGTCCATTTATAAAAAAGATAATAACAGCAACCGCCGCTACAACGCGAAACGATATTTGCACAACTTTTCCAACTGTTTTTGTCGGGTTAAGCTCTTCCACTTTTATCATTACCTGATCTACAAAATCGAAAGAAGGTTCATAATCATTAACCAAAGGCTCATTTATCAGCCAATCAATATCCTGTATATGTTTTTCTTTTCTTTCCATAACTTTTTCCTATTTATAGGACGATAATTCTATTCTTACCCTGCTCTTTTTTTAATATATTTCTTTTCTTTCTTTAAGCAGAATCTCTTTCAGTTTCCTTTTGGCTCTTACCAGTAAGGATTCAACTGATGAAACTGTAGTTTTCATTATATCCGCCACTTCCTGCTGTGCAAGTTCATCAATTTTAGATAAAAGAACAGCTACTTTTTGCCGTTCCGGTAACTGGTTAATCGCATTATGTAACATTATTTTTCGTTCCTCTTCTTCAATCTTATCACTTGGCAGTTGTCTACTTGATACCGGCATATTTTCCAGATCTGATTGTTCAACAGCCAACACCAAATCATTACCTCTCTTTTTTCGCTTTTTCTGACGTATAAAATCCAGTGATTTATTAACAGACAAACGATAAAGCCACGTTGATAATGATGCATCGCCACGATAACTTTCTATTGATTTAAAAACTTCAATAAAAACCTCCTGTGCAATATCTTCTGCATCAGAAGGTATGGCAACAAAGGACAAACAAATGTGTATTACTCTCTTATGGTGATTTTCCATTAAATGCCTAAAGGCGTTGGTATCACCATTTACTATTTGCTTTATAAGTCGTTTATCGTTCGTCATTAATCTGTTTCTAATTGTATAGACGTCGATTAAAATTTATTCCTGCATCTAAGCTGAAAATAATTTTAGCTTACTCAAAATATTGAGATCGTTCATTTTAGTCTTTCTAAAAAATCGTGAAGCATTGGCTATAAAGCCCAGATTCTCATTGCCTGGTAAGCGAATTTAAAGGTGCATAAAAACATACGGCAAATCCAGCTTTGGCTTTTTAAAAAGGAAAGTATTGTTAGCTCAATATAGGTAATTATCCAGAATTGACAGGGAACTCAGAAGAAGAAGAACAACCTCACTCCGCTTTTTTAAATAACTTCACATTCCCTTCTTTTAACGCCGGGTCATTAATAAAGGCCTCTGCCCGCTTTCTTGCTCCTTGGCATAAGATATTAAACTCTTCCTGCTCCATCCATACTAAAGTACTGAGTCGTGCGCACCAAGCACTTTCTTCTATGCCTGAAACAGTACCTTGACTCGCTTTTGTCAACGAAGTACTTTGCCTTTTATTTAAGGTTACATCCCATCCACATTGTTCTTTTTCCAATTGCTTCCATGGTGTCTGATCGCTAATAAGAACCGGTCGTGCAGCCATAAAACTCTCCAGGATAACGTAACCAAAATTCTCACCACGCGTTGGCATGTATAAACTATGGTAGTGTGTTAATAATTGCAGTACCATATTGCCGTCTACTACCCCTTTATAGTTTACTTCAATATTAGAAGGTAATTGCTTAATTACTTTCTTACACTCTTCCCAGTATGGTTTATCATATACCGGACCATACAAATCGTAAGTTATTGTGCCCTCTGTTTTTAGTTCTTTAAGCCTTTGCAGTGCAAATAAGATATTTTTCTCAGGCGATATACGCGCAATAGAAACAAGTTTTAAATCTCCTGCTATTTTATTTACCGGCTTTAGCTCCGGTACTTCTTTTACCGGTAAGTGAGGTGCCATTTGCACTTGTGCTTTAGATCCAAAAACAGCTTTTATATCCCTTGTCTCTTTCTCACTGGTGGCATGAAATATTACTTTTTTATACAAGCCTGCAAACCTGGCCAGTTTTAAAAACAGTTGTTTCTTACCTTTTTTAATATTTATAGCTGTTTGAGCCAGCATGCCATAAGTACCCAGTACAGTCCTGCCCTTAAAACCAATATTTTTCAGTACAATTAATGGCAGTATTGAAAACTTCCATGAATATACTCCATTAATGTAAGCATCATCCGGCTTTACTTCATCAATCAGTTGCTTATATAGTGTATTACTAATTTCTCCTTCAGGACTATAATACACATATTCCCCCTTACAACGCTCTACCCATTGTTTACTTTGAATAGCCTCATATGGTCTTGTCTCTAAAAAGTCAGTATTACGTGTGATAATGTAGAAATCAAAAGTATCACACAGATAACTCACCATATTGGCAAAAGCACGCTGTCCACCCCCGGCTTTATAACCCGGTACGTACCAATCGATAAAAGCAATGATTTTCTTCTTAGGCATACTGTAGAATAAGTGTGTGTGCTAAGGTAAGCATTAGTCAGTAGTTAAAAATAAGTATACAGCAGAAAAGTGGAATAGGCTAGAAAAATTTGATAAAATTTACCAAGTGATTTCAATTTGTAATTCTTCCCTTTATTTAAGATAAAGCTCTACAGTTATGAATTATATATTGTACATTTTGATGCTAATAAATAAATCTACCATCGAGTGAGGCAATACAATGCTTAGTGATTATTCAGGTTTAGCCCTTAATTTAAAATGTGTGTACCTCATAAACCTGCCTTGTTTATTACATCTATAACCAGTCAATCTCTTAATTATATCTTGTAAATCAGCCTTGTGTCTAAAACCTAACAATCTATTCGTCTTATTTTATGGCTTTATAAAATGCATTTGTCCAGGTATTTTCGTTTCCCTGATATTTAAACCGGATATGCCAACTTCCAGCTCTTGTCCCATATATCTTTCAAAGTAGCGCAACTTAAGTTTATGGTAGCCCTTATCGAGGGCATATGCCAATACCCTTTCCAACGTATTGGTTCCGGCTTATTCTCTATCTTATTCCCAAATGCAGCCACCTGCTTTTCTTTTTCTGCAGTTAATCTTATTTGTGTTTTAGCAATTTGTATAGTCAGGAGGTTTTTAAGTTGTATAAAGTCATCCCTTTCACCAGGGTTTGTTTGCAGGTATTTATAATAGCTCAGGCACTCCTGTTCGTCTGCTTTGCCCGTTAATATTTTATACGTTTTGTCTTCCACTTTTTCCCTTTATATAATTAATATGCTTAGAATTAAAGATACCCTACCGGAAAGTGCCTTTTTTATTCAAAAAAAAGACATATCTGCTTCTCTTAAAATATTCATTCGCATGTTGACAGGCACGTATTCAGTCAGAAGGAAGACTATTATTTTATTACGAAAATATTGAAGTAATTAAATAAATTAAAGGTAGGTACTCCTTAAGTTCGGTGCGGAGTACAACAAGTGATTTGAATATTCGGGCTTCAACCGTTTTTATACTAATATTTTGCTTCGCAGCAATTTCTCTGTATTTTAATTCTTCAAAACGACTTAAAAGGAATGCGGTTTTAAGGTATTCGGGCAAGCCTTCAATAACTGCACCAAATGCGTTCCTGTAGTTTATCAAATAAAACAACATTATCAGCCAATGCAAATAAAGCATCGTAATTTAATTGCATCTCCAGATAACGTAACTCTTTCTGCGTACTGCTTACCAGTTGTTCCTTACGCAAGTGCATAAGGCAATTGTTTTTAACGATGGTGTATAAGTAATTTCGCAGACTAAGCTCTTCTTTTAACCCGCTTTTCACCTCCCATAACTTTACAAATGCATCCTGTACTATCTCCTCTGCAACAACCTTATCTTTAATATACTGACAGCTTAAATGGTAGAGCATATCTGAATATTCCATATATACTTTTTCGAGCTCTTTATGTACTTTTAAAACCTCTTCTTTAACGATACACTGCAGACGCAGGACTGGTTTTATTACTGCGCCCCATATTTAAACCTTTCATATAGGCCTTTACCTTATCGTAATCTATATCAATGGCTTTTCCTTTATCATCCACATTAAAATGTTCTTTCTTTGCCCAGAGATTGCCATGTGCATCTTTACCGGGAATATATTTACTAATTATTTTTAGTCGTGTATAAGCCCGGCAAGTTGAACCTTAAATAATTGAATAAGAAATTAAGGGTTTCAAATGAGGTTTTATAAGCAATTATTCAAAAAACCTACCAGTCCATTTGTATTTTATTTCTTGTGTTGTTTTACTGTCTAGCAATTCTTTTATTTCATCAATGCTTTCTGCTGTTTTGAATTGGCCATCTAATACATTAAAATGAAGTTTTCCACTTAACACTTGCTTTTCAGGATTGAAACTAAATAAGGTGGTTACCTTATAATCAACTAATTTTGTCATAACTGAAACACCAAAAAATGCTTTATCCCATTCAAACGACAGATGCTCTTTTTTTACATTGCCATTTGTAACGGAAATCATGTATTTTTCCTGCTCTGTTTCCATGGGATCTTCTGTCGTATCAATCATTAAAATATAATCGCTTTGTTCTTTTTTGCCCAAATAGTGATACTGTTTTCTAGACTGGCCTCCCCCGGTACCATGGTTAATAATAAAAATGGTATTTTGCTGCTCATTCAAAAGCACTTCATTAAGTTCTTCTTCTAAATACGACTCATAACTATCGTACGCCTTTGTAACATCAAATCCTTCTGCATTAAGTAACCACTTATTCCATTCTTCACAATAAGATCAATTGGTATGGTCTTCATATTGATTAATAAGGTTTATAACAAGTGGGTTGTTATTTTTATTCGCTTTATTTTCACAAGACATCATGATAATAATTGTTAAAATAATTACTTTATAAACTACATGTTTCATATACTTTTACATTTAAATCCACGTATAGCCTCTATAATTAAGGGACTATCGGAGCAGGACTCTTGTGTTTAAAATAAATAATTGAATTAAATATTCGTCTCATGTTTTACTGCTTATTTCATTAAATACTTCTCCCAATAATTCTTTTATGAGATTCGAATTATGGCAATCAACTTTCTTATTAGGTGTTTTTCCTGAGACTTCATCTGCTGAATGCTCATAAATAAATTCTTTTTCTAAACACCTTATGGGTTTTTCATCCTTAAAATAATACCTATGCTCAAATTGGTGCAGTTCAACTTCAGATTCACTAATTATACATTGATAATTAATGACCTGATATGCAAAAAACAATTGATTATTTTGCAGATAAAAACTTACTTTATTAAGTGTTGTTTCGTAAATCGTTTCTTCTAAAACGATTTTTCTGATTAGATCGCCTTCTTTATAAACTGCTATTGATCCATACGATGCTCTACCTGGCCAATCAAATTGAATAATGGAGCACGTGTATGCATTCATGCTTACAGCACCCTCAACTGTTTTAAAGTTATTTCTGATGTTTTTAATTTCCTTTTCAATATTCTGGGATAATCCACAGGACGTTATTGTGATCATAGTAAATAGTAAGATTTTAGTTTTAAACACGATAAGCCATAAATTTATTAGTTGTTTTTACTTTCGGTTAAGTTTTTCACATTCGTTTTTAAAATTTGTCCACTACTATCTACCTGTAAATTATACGACTGCCTGAATTTTGTAGTAAGATATTTCCAATCAACGTAGTATATTGAATCAGAAATAGATACGGTTAAGTCGGTATTTAAAATGCCATTCAGCTTATATTCACAATCATTAAAAATACCTTCTATATTAATGGCACATAGAGGAATTCCTTTAGCATTATAAGTAATTAATATAACTTCATCATTAGTTACATCAGAGGCATAATAAAAGAGTCCAACAATTATTATCATTAAATGAAGTTTTGTATGCTTTTATCATTTGTGAACAATTACTTACTAATACATTAGACAATATATTACTGTTAACGTATTTTGATTTTACCCTAACCACATTCCAACTCCTCTCCTTAATATCTGTCCAAAGGGTATCAAAATTATATGGTATTGTAATATCCTTAAAACCATCAACATATGTATTAAGAGCTAAATATTGGCGAATAATTTCTGAGTTTTGTGTTTCACATCCACTTAATACTATAACCATTACTAAAAATATTATTATTACTTTCATCTGTTTATAATTTGTTTTTTATGGTCATATAGAACTCACATATAAGTTAATCATCTTTTTGTGTGTCAATTTAGATCATCGAATTTATATGTTCGTTTTATTATTAGTAGAATAAAAACCGTCGGCTACTTAAAAATTTATAAAAACGCTTCATCCTGTGTTCAAACGCAAAACTAATTTACTTACAGAACTGATGTTATCCAGCCATATTAATAGCAATCAATTGTATACTATCATTTATCTGCCCAAAGATGTAATAAACTGTAGTTTCTGTATCTACACTATTATAATCTACAGCTATATAGAAGAGTTTTGAGTATTTACTTATTTTAAGGATGTTCTTTAGATCTTCATCATAAATCATTTCCTCTTCTTTTAAATTCACAAATCTATTAATGGCCTTTTGGTTAAATACTTCATCAAAATAATTAATAAAATTCTCTTCATTTAATTCCTTACCAATCAGATATTCACCATTAATAACTGGGAAATTTATCATCTTTGCTAGTTCCTTGCTATCTTTAGTAATTAATACCTTACTAAATTCCTTCACAAAAGAATAAGCATCTGTTTTTGTTTTACATGATATGCACATAACTATAAACAATACACATAATATTTTAGCGAGTAGCTTCATAATTTTCTACTTTTAATTCATCATTAATTTTTAAATTATAATTAAAATCACTCTCTTCTAATTCTTTAGGTATTACATATGATATAATTACTGAACTATTATATGCTGACAACTTAACTTGATTTCCTTGCTTTCCACCAAGTAATACTATTTTACCAGAAGACGTCTTACCTACAACAAAACCAACATGCCCCCCCTTTTTACCAACCTTAGACCAATCAATTACTGCTAAAGCACCATAAGCGGGTTTACTTATCTTTTTCCCCCACTTGTCCCAACTTTTAGCCCATGCAGAGTTGGTACCTTCCATACCGGCTTTTTGAATAACCCAATTTACAAAAGAAGAACACCACGGCGTTTCATCATCCTTAAATTTTCCTGTTGTACCATGATACTCAACAATGCGATCGTTATGTTTTGTTTTGCTAGTATCCTCTTTTGTTCCTATTTCTCCTGTAGCAATTGACATCCACGACTCTATGGACAACTCAGTATTATTACTTATACCTTTAACTATTTCATTTTTATTGGCCTTTTCTTCTTCAGGATACAATTTATCTAATCTCTCAATTTCTTCTGTATAACTACTCCACGAAACAAACCAATTTGTCAAAGTCTCCCTCATTAGTTTTACAAGGTCTTCGCCACCTGCTGTTAATTCAGTATCGCTAACCCTGTTCATTAGGGCAAAGGTGATATTATCCCGATCCATGCGGTCAAACTGGTTGATAACAGCCTGTACAAATTTGGGATTTAAGGAAACATACTCCTTTAGCTTGTCGGCTATCTCTAATGTATCCTCTTCCTGCTCTAAAAATTTGTCTGCTGCTTCCTTAGTTGCCGGTTTATCTTTTATGGCTTTAATTCTGGCCGCCTCTGCTGCTTTTTGTTCCGCTATTTTTTGCGCAGCCAGCTTTTCTTGTTTTCTTTTTTCTGCTTTAGCCTCTCTTTGTGCTACAATTGTCGGGTATAGCGCAATACGCTTTTGAACATAGTCGGCATCCTTATGTTCAGCATGGATCTCTTCAAGGGTCTTGCTATCGGGACCTGATATATTGCCATCGCAGTTTTGCCAGTGCAGAACTTCTGACTGGAACCGATAGATGGCCTCGATGGTTTTGCTTATCTTCTCTTGCTCAACAGAAGGCGTGGGACAATTATTTACAACTGTACTCTCACTGCTGAAGTCAGATTCATTAAGAAGACCTAAATCCAATAAGGCCTTTTGAATTATCATCACATCAGCTTTTTTGTTTTCAGCACTACTGTCACCTACACCCGAAGTAATTTGGGTATTGGCCGCTGTTACCTTCCTGCTTCCTTCGTTTACCAATTGATCCTGCTGAACTGAAACAGGGCCTTCATCCTGCATTCTCCACTCCCACTTAATACCTGCAAAGCCTTTTTCAAGGGCAGTGACAAAAGCCCTGCTGCCAACCTTATTTTTTTGGCTACACATGTCCTTTTCAAACTGCCTGAATAGCATCTCTGCATTGGGATAGCGCTTCTTTACTTGTTGTATATATTTATTCCTGGTATTTCTGATTAGCCGCATCGACAAGGGCAAGCATTTTTTCTACTTGTTCAGGCTTTAAACCAACACTATCATTTTCTTCCTCCCAATAGTCTTCCGAATCCAATTGATTTAAGCGTTCTGCTTTTTCTATATCGTCAAACAGGTCATCGGCATTATACATAGGATAGTGAAATTATTGTTTCTGTAAATAATAATAAAAAGGATGTATTGACCGCATGTATTGTTAAGCGTTCAGGAAATAGCTTAATGTTATATTTATACATTATTAAAAGGTTTATCTATAGTTTATTACACTTTTAGTGGATAAATATAATATTTAAATTGATATAAAAAAATAGAATATAACAATTGAATTCTGTAAATCTGGGTTCAGAATAAAATATTGATTTTTGCTGTAACGTATTTTAGTTGTTTTATAATGTATTGAAAAAGATCAGCCGGACTGTTTATTTTAAAGCGCTTGGTGCGAAATAACCTGCCGGGTGTATATTCCAGGTTAAACGCAAAGGTCTAAACCTGACTTCACCTAAATTAAGTCTATTTATTGAAATTCTCAGTGCCGGGCACATTATGCATATAATTAAATTTCCTGATGTATGCTGTGGATTAAACACAAAGACTAAAAGACATAAAGATTTTGATAATAGCTATCGATTTACCTCCTTATTATACGCTTAATATATAAACGCCATAAAGCTTCCTTTTTTTGTGTCTGGTACCGGTATTCCATATATTCTTTTTGCGGAAAAAATTCGCGCCAAAGGAGTTGTGCTTTTATGCCAAAACCCGGTGTGTTAAAGAGGTGAAAAAGATTAATTAAACGGTGTTTAGGCCCAAGATCCTTTTCTTCCATCAGGTAGGCGATCTTTTGTAATTCTTGTCTTCTTAGACTTACATCTACCTGCTGATTATCCGGCAAAAGCAATAAGGCCATATTAAGCACTTGCTTTAATGCTTTCTTTTTCGATGGTTTTATACTAAGTACACTGTCTATAAAGGTGGCTTTGTTATCTGCTTTACCAAGCAATATAGCAATATCAAGCAACCAGCCCAGACGTAAACCTCCCATATGTATACCTTTTAAAGCATGTGCCACAAGATGGTAAGCCATCAATATATCATTCATACGCTGTATTTCTATGCCTTGCTTACAAATGCCTATACTGTTGGTAAAACGATCTGTGTTTTCCAGGTAAAATGCACTTCCCCTGGCAAATAAACGCTGATGAACTTCTACCATAATGCCATCCATACGAATGGCTCTTACATGGGCATCTACCTGTTCGTGTAAACCTGAACGGGGAACCGCCAGCTGTTGTGCTCCATTATCCAGTAATGCCTGTAAGGCTTCTGCTCCTCTGCCTTCTGGTACTAATATATCAAGATCTCCCATTGGACGCAGACCTTCATCGGCATACAATTCACTTGCCAGTGCCATGCCCTTTAAAGCCAGCAATTGTATACCATGTTTCTGTAGCAGATCACTAACCTTCTTAAATACAGCTAAAAATTTCTGGTACTGGATGGTATTTTGGAAATAAACATTTTTCCAGGGCATTAACTGGTCGTCATCAATACCTTTAATGAGACCATTTTTATAACGGCTATAAATCCATGCAGCAACACCATTATATGTTGCTAGTTGCTGAATTGAAGGCGTTAGGCTATACCTTACATCCAGTACTTTATCATTTAACCGACAAAGATTAAGTATTGCTTCCAACTCTTCTATTGCAATGGATTTATTCATAGCCTAAAGGTAAAAAATATGTGCGGAGTGTAGTAAAATAAACCTTAAGAAAATAAAGGCACTATTTTAATCAGTGTAGTGAGGCTTTACCCTCTAATTAAAACAATAGCCTGTAAGCTTACTATACTGCTTTAGGTCAGATAGCTCAGCTTACAGGCCAACTATTTTTACAAAGCGATGTGCCTTTGCTTGATATGGCAAAGGCTTGGCATCTTTATGCTTGCTTATACATTATACGTTGTACTTGCTGTATCGCCACCACGCCCGGTCCAGTTCGTGTGAAAAAACTCACCGCGTGGCTTATCAATACGTTCATAGGTATGCGCACCAAAGTAATCGCGCTGAGCCTGTAACAAGTTAGCCGGTAAACGTTCACAACGGTACCCGTCGAAATAATTAAGTGCCGTACTAAATGCCGGGGCAGGTATACCATTGGTAACAGCCATTGCCACTACTTTACGCCATCCGGACTGCGCTTTCTCTACTGCCGCCTTAAAATATGGATCAAGCAAAAGATTGCTTAGCCCCGGATTATTATCGTAGGCCTCTTTTATTTTACTTAAAAATGCGGAGCGTATGATACAACCTCCACGCCACATAAGCGCAATACCGCCATAATTAAGGTTCCATCCATGCGCTTCAGCAGCTGTGCGCATTAAGGCATAGCCTTGTGCATACGAAACCACTTTAGAGGCATATAAAGCATCTTTAACAGCATTAACAAATTCTTTTTTATCTCCCTCAAAAGAAGGTGTTGGACCTGTCAGTATTTTAGATGCTTCAACACGTTCATCTTTGATGGAAGAAAGACACCTTGAGAATACGGCTTCCCCGATAAGGGTTAGTGGTACGCCCAGATCAAGAGCTGAAATACCTGTCCACTTTCCTGTACCCTTCTGTCCTGCTGTATCCAGTATTTTTTCTACCAATGGCTCATTATCTTCATCCTTAAAAGCCATTATATCACGCGTAATCTCAATAAGGTAAGAGTCCAGCTCCTGTTCGTTCCATTCTTTAAAGACTTCATGCATTTCATCAGCACTTAAACCAAGTAGCTTTTTCATAATGTGGTAAGCCTCAGTAATAAGCTGCATATCGCCATACTCAATACCATTGTGTACCATTTTTACAAAATGACCTGCACCATTCTCTCCTACCCAGTCGCAACAAGGCGAACCATCTTCTACCTTAGCAGCAATAGACTGAAAAACAGGCTTTACAAGAGGCCAGGCTCCTTTTGATCCACCCGGCATAATTGAAGGACCTAACAGAGCGCCTTCTTCACCACCGGACACCCCCGTACCAATGTAATGAAATCCTTTGCCTTCTACGTAGGCCACCCGGCGGTCTGTATCAGGGTAATGGGTATTTCCACCATCTATAATAACATCGCCTTTATCTAACAGTGGTAATAAGGCATCTATAGTTGCATCCACAGCATCACCCGCCTTTATCATCATCATTACTTTACGCGGACGCTCCAATGATGCTACCAGTTCTTCTAAACTGTATGTGCCTGTAATATTTTTTCCCTTACCACGAGCATTCATAAATTGATCTACCTTAGCGGTAGAACGGTTATATACGGCTACGGTATAACCTTTACTTTCCATGTTAAGTACCAGGTTTTCTCCCATTACGGCCAAACCAATCAGCCCAATATCAGCTAACTTTTGCATATGTTTTATATTTTACCTGTTTTTTTAATCCGGATTAATCAGATAGTATAACACTTTGTTTAAAGACTTGTTTAGTGAAATATCACTATCAGCCGGAAGCAGCTGGCAATAATACCAATTATTTATCAAACAAGGTAACAAACAGGAGGACGATAATATATTTTGATTTATTATGGCTATTCTTGTTTTTCGTGGACTTAAAACCAATTACTGTTGAAGCTTAACACTTTCTTAAACACCTGTTTTTGAAACTTAATTATTGGGAATGGACTGTTGCCACATGTTGAAGCAGAATTACAGTGCAATAACAAATCGTACTCAGGCGGTTCTGTTCTTTCGTATTCGTCTTAATCGTTTTATAAAATGGCGACGCTTATAATACAAAGCCCATGAAGGTATATAGGCCACTATAAAACCAAGCGATAATACCAGAATACTAAGACGCAGCATACCCCAGTTGCGCAATGAAAAGCCCAGTATAACAAAAGCAATATTTGTTGCGCCGATTACAAGGCTAATCTGCAAATGAGAATATCCCAGAGCAAGCATACGGTGATGGATATGGTTTTTATCTGCTGAAAAAGGAGATTTACCCCTGGCTACACGCAACATAAACACACGTAATGTATCAATTATTGGTACAATAAGAATTGCAATAGCCACTGCAGGTGCACTATTCATTGTATGGCTCAGATTAATGCGATTATCCGGGCGGTTAAACTCACTAAAAGACACGGCTACTATCGCAACTAAAAAGCCCAATATTAAAGACCCGGTATCACCCATAAATATTTTCTGACGTTTAGAGAAAATATTGTAATAAGCAAAAGCTAAAAGACCTCCGCCCAATGCTGCTGCAAGAGTTGGAATATGCATATCCTCATTAAGGATATACCATACAGAAAAAGATACCATGGTAATTATACCGGTTATGGCTGCCAAACCATCAATACCATCAATCAGGTTAAAGCCATTAATAATAAATACCATACCTACTATGGTTAAAATGGTACCCCAGAACGGATCAGGCTGAAGACCAAAAAAACCATGAAAATTGGTTATTTGCAGACCGCCAAGTCCAACAATAATAATAACAGCAATTAATTGTCCTGCCAATTTGACCATTGGAGCCGTCACGAGTATGTCATCTTTAATTCCAATACCAAAAATGATCAGTATAGATGGAATAATAAAAGGTATTTCAATAAATTTAAACCAATCAACAAACAATGAATAGGTGAATAAAAATCCAATAAATATGGATAATCCACCTAAAGTTGGTATACGTATTCGATGTACACTGCGCCTATTAGGTTCATCAAACAAATTTTTTGAATGGGCTACCCTTAATATGGTCGGTATAGATAGAAATACTATCATAAATGACACCAGGGTGGCAAAAGGTACTAATAGCTGAATGGTATAATCGTTCATAAATTACGTTTCAATAATATCCTGTATCTGTAAAAAAGCTATTTTGCGATAACGAAGCCCGTATGCTCTGTACTACAATAAAAAAGATATTAAAAGTTTTGGTATACGTCTGATAGGCCTGAATGTTACAAATCAGTATTAAGTGAATACTAATAATGTTAAAAAAACCACCTGCTAAAACTATAAACAGGAGTTTCAAAAAATGGTTTACTCTTTTTTATAAAAAAGATAACAAAATCTGCTTCTATTATTTTAAATACATTGGTACTTTCAAATACTTATAGGCTTTCATACCAAAGACTAATCACTTATCTATCAATAAGATAAGACTACTCACTAAGACTAAAGTAAGACTTTAATATAAGCAATACAGGGATTATAAAGAAATGCGTTTGTTTAATAATTATAAAATGATTTATCCCTGAATAGGCTGCTTTTTTATGTTGCTGAGTTTCATCTAAGTCCTTATCTTCGCATACCATGAATAAATTACAATTATTAAAGCGCTTGCTACCTGGCTTCTTACCCATTCTTGTGTTTATTATAGCTGATGAAATATGGGGTATATTATACGGACTTATTGTAGCCATTAGTTTCGGACTTATTGAGTTGGGCATTGGATATATAAAGGCGCGTAAAATAGATCGGTTTGTGTTTGTTGATGTAGGTCTGCTAGTAGCATTGGGTGCCGTATCTATAGCACTGGATAATGAACTTTTCTTTAAACTTAAACCTGGTGTTATCAGCCTACTAATGACGGGTATGATTGGTTTTTCTGTTTATTCAAAACATAACCTGATGCTACAAATGACGCAGCGCTATATGAAAGGTGTTAAGATGAATCCTTACCAATTATGGATGATACTTAGCAGTATGAAACACATTTTTTGGGTTCTCCTTCTCTATTCCATTGCCACACTAGTGTCAGCATTTATACCAAACAAAGCTATATGGAGTTTTATGGGTGGAATAGGGCTTTTTGTTGTTATGGGCTTGTATTTTGTTATAGAGTGGTTATTAAAGAATAAGCAAAACAAGCAATATCAATCAGAAGAATGGTTGCCCTTGGTAGATGATAAAGGACAGGTAACCGGCTCTGTACCACGTTCGGTTGCCCATTGTAAATCTTTTCTGCTTCATCCTGTTGTTCACCTACATGTATTTTATAAAGGTAAACTATTACTACAAAAGCGGTCGCAGCATAAGTTGGTACAACCGGGCAAATGGGATACTGCAGTTGGTGGCCACGTATCGGTTGGTGAATCTATAGAGCTAGCCTTACAGCGCGAAACAGCTGAGGAGATTGGCTTAAAAGACTTTCAGGTACAGGCTATTGACCAATATGTTTGGAAGAGCGATATAGAGCAAGAGCTTATATTTGTTTTTAAAGCTAATCATAAAGGGCCTTTTAACTTTAACAAAGAAGAGATTGAAAAATTACAATTCTGGTCTCTTAATGAAATAAAAACTAATTTAGGTAAAGGCGTTTTCACCCCTAATTTTGAATATGAGTTTGAGAAAGTAATCCGTTTTTTAGATGTTTAGAGAATTATATTTCAGGTAAGAGATTGGTTTACACGAATGTGTATTAATAGGTTAATACAATGTTTGGTTATTGTCGTGTATATTAAAATGCATATCCGGGTACACAAGGAAGTTTTTATACAAAAATAGATGCTGATAAAAATGGAATGCTCAAAATTCCAATTCTGGACAGTGAAACACATACATTCACCTTTCACAAATACAGCCATAGGGATGGCATCATAGATATAAGAGTAAAGATGAAAACGACTAAATGATGTAATTGCTATTAAGAAAAAATATAACCTGAACCCAACAATGGCTAATAAAGCATTAGTGAGTCAACTAATTTTGGTTGGTTCGTAGCTTCAACAAATAAAGTCAAATCATTGATTTGGCTTTGTCAAAAACTTGAAACCGAGATTTAGCTAATATTCCCTTACATTCTATAGCCGCGTCCAGTATCTAATTCAAAAAGAGACCGTTCATATGAACAACACATTTTTTTTATGAAATACCTTCTACGATAGCATTATAATTCGTTCAAGCTTCTCTTTATTCATAATAATCAATTCTCTCCTGTCAAAACGGATGATGTTATCATTTTTAAATTCAGTAATCAGGCGGCTTACCGATTCTTTAGAAGTACCAATCCACCGGGCCATATCCAGACGGGAAATAACTAGGGGTATAGCTTCATCTGATGATGTTTTAAACGAATACTGCAATTTAAGTAAAAGGTTAGCTAAGCGCCCCCGTACAGTGCGTTGTGATAATTCAACCAATGAGTTATAAGAGTTTTTAAGTTCATCACAGGTTTTCTTTATCAGTAGATCAGCTAATTCTTTATTTTCACTTATTGCCTTTTTTAATGCATTACCAGGTATAAGGCAAACTTCGCTATTAGTCAAACATTCACAAGCGGTTACTTCGGGTTCATCACCTAATAAAGAGTGGTAGCCAATCAAGTCGCCCGCTTTAACCAAACGCACAATTTGTTGTTCGCCTTTAGAACCAATACGGTATATTTTAAGCAAACCCTTATTTACAAAATAGGCATGGCGCATATTCGTATCCTGTTCATATACAACATCTCCATTTTTGTATAAAGTACACTGCTCCATTGTTTCTTTCCAAAGTGATGTATTGGATTGCAGATGCTTTAATATATTATTTATCGGCATGATCTATCTTTTTTGAATGTCGTGTGGCAACATACAAATTTCTTACTAAAATAATGAACTATTCGTAATTAATATTTTTAACTTTTTTGAGCAAGCTGATATTTCTGATATAAGATCTAAAACCCCAATTAACAATCTAACTATAAGGCATAAAAAAGCCTCTGCAAACTCTTTTAAAATAAAATTTGCAGAGGTAAAGATGTTGAATAGTGTTGGGTGCTATAGAAACTGTCCGTTTCAGTTTTCTAAAGTGTTTAATGAATTGTGAATTCATATACGTTTACCTTAATCAATCAATTATAGTTTTTTAACATTGATGAAACACACATATTTAATGACCAATGAGCAGTATTTATTGACAAACATTATCTATATAAATAGCTAATTGATATAACACTAAACTTTGTCATGAATTTGAATAAAATAACAATATATTCTACAGCACGCATATAATTGTTATTCATGATTTACAAGTAGACTAATTTAACTCTCAAATTATCTTATTCATTCAGAAGCCGTCATTATATTCAGTATTATATATTAAAATTATAAATGCATGCTTCCGATTGCTATTAACTGATTAATCATTTCACTCCAAACACATTATGAAATGATCAATAAAGAAATTAGAGTATTCTTAGTTACTACAATGAACAAAAAAATTGGAATATAATTATCTGCCCTTTGCTAAAAGAAGACAAATACCGATTACTTATTCAAGCCGGGAATATTGAGATAACATACCAAATATTTCAATCATCTCATACTATAATTTCTTATAATTGACCTTTATTCCAAACAGTATGAAAGCGTTGTAAGTATATTGTTAAAGCAATACCTACTATACTACTATTCTCAGGCACAAGCCATTTAGATTTCATTTTCGTAAATCACTATATTGTATGTCAATTAGGTCGCACCTATTAAGCTGCCTCACTATTTTTTTACACTTACGAACTTTAACGTCAGAATAACTTAACTGCACCCAAGCCCCTCTCATATACTACCTATATTCACTTGATAATGAAACATCAATTATTTATCCTTTACAAGCTATATTTTTTTAGCTTCCTCCCAAATAACATCCATTTCAGCCAAACTCATTTTTTTCAAATCCTTACCAACTTTAATGGTTTTTTCTTCCAAATAATTAAAACGTGTAATAAACTTACGATTGGTACGTTCAAGGGCATTTTCCGGATTTATACCATATAAACGTGCAGCATTAATAACTGAAAATAATAAATCACCAAATTCTGCCTCCAGCTTATCCTTATTGTCGGCATCAATTTCATCTTGTACCTCCTGTAACTCTTCTTTTACCTTATCCCATACCTGTTCTTTACGTTCCCAGTCAAAACCTACCCCCCTCGCTTTGTCCTGTATACGGTTAGCTTTAATCATAGCTGGTAAGGAAAGTGGTACACCTTCTAACACAGATTTATTACCCCCTTTTTCTTTCAGCTTTAACTGCTCCCAGTTTTCCTCCACTGTTTTGGCATCATCAGCTTTTACACTGCCAAAAATATGTGGATGACGATAAATCAATTTTTCATTTAGAGTGCTAATAACATCAGCCATTGTAAAATCATTTGTTTCAGACCCTATTTTGGCATAAAAAACAATGTGCAACAATAAATCACCTAATTCTTTTTTTACCAAGCTTGCATCTTTTTTAATAATTGCATCTGCCAACTCATAGGTTTCTTCAATGGTGAGTGTTCGTAAAGTCTCATTGGTTTGCTTTTTATCCCATGGACATTTCTTTCGCAATTTGTCCATTATTTCCAATAACTCCTTAAAAGCATGTAATGTCTTACTGATTTGATTCTGATTCATAATACAGTTGTGAATATTGTTTTATACTCGCTAAGAATTCTGTTTTCTTATAATTTTGCCGCCGAAAACATATATTTGACGACATACAAATGCAAAAAATGTTGTTACTTTGCACAATACAAAATTAAGGATTTATACCACTTTATGATAGAAAAGTTAATCTACCTCGAATCGGTTGATTTAGTAGAGTTCCTTGGAATTAAAAACGCAAAACTAGAACTCATAAAAAACCGCTTTCCAAAACTTAATATTGTAGCCCGGGGTAATTGGCTCAAGGCAATAGGTGATGCTGAAGAAGTTGCCGACTTTGAAGAAAAGATTAACCTTTTGCTGGAACACTATCATAACTACAATGTACTTAATGAAAATTCATTTGCAGAACTATTAGGAGGTAATCGTATTAGCAAAGCCGGAAGTGATTGTGATATAATTTTGCATGGCCTTAATGGTAAACCCATAAAAGCCCGTACAGATAACCAGGAGAAGCTGGTCAACTCATTTCGTAAAAATGATTTATTATTTGCCGTTGGCCCGGCCGGGTCTGGTAAAACCTATGTTGCCATTGCTTTAGCAGTAGCAGCATTAAAAAACCGTCAAGTGCGCCGTATAATACTTAGTCGCCCAGCAGTAGAAGCAGGTGAAAAGCTTGGTTTTTTACCCGGTGACATGAAAGAAAAGATTGACCCCTATTTACAACCCCTGTATGATGCTTTGCAGGATATGATACCAGCGGTTAAATTAAAAGAATTTTTAGAAAACGGAACTATACAAATTGCTCCATTGGCATTTATGCGTGGCCGTACTTTAAATAATGCCTGTGTAATATTAGACGAAGCACAAAATACGACCAATAATCAAATGAAGATGTTTTTAACTCGCATGGGCGAATATGCTAAATTTATTATTACTGGTGACGTTACACAAATTGATTTACCCAGTAAGCAACAATCCGGGCTCGTACAGGCGATGCAAATTCTGAAAGGTGTAAAACGCATAGAACGCATCAGTTTTACAGTAAAAGATATTGTAAGACACCAGTTGGTAAAAGACATTGTAGAAGCATATGATAGAGAGTAAATTAAATATAAAATAAGAATTGGGTATCAGGAACATACAAAAGCAACTATTCAGATGAAAATCAAAATGTTGAACAATAAAAAATGAATATAAATTAATAATTATGAGTAAAGCAATTGTTAAAACGGATTACAATTTTCCGGGACAAAAAAGCGTATACAAAGGGAAAGTGCGCGACGTTTATAACATTAACGATGATTATTTAGTGATGGTTGTTTCTGACCGTATCTCTGCTTTTGATGTGGTTTTACCTAAAGGTATCCCATACAAGGGACAGGTTTTGAACCAGATTGCAGCTAAGTTTTTAGATGCAACAGCCGATATTGTACCAAACTGGAAAATAGCAACACCGGATCCAACTGTAACTGTAGGCCATATGTGCGAAACATACCCAGTAGAAATGATTGTTCGTGGATACCTTACCGGTAGTTCGTGGCGTTTATATAAAGATGGTGGTCGCGACATTTGTGGAGTTCCTCTTCCTGATGGTTTAAAAGAGCATCAGGCATTTCCCGAGCCAATATTAACCCCTACAACTAAAGCTGAGTTGGGCGCACATGATGAAAACATAACACGCGAAGAAATTCTTAAACAAGGGCTTGTCTCCGAAGAAGAGTATGTAGAGCTGGAGCGCATTTCTCTTGAACTGTTTAAGCGTGGTAGTGAAATAGCTAAAAAAATGGGCTTAATACTTGTTGATACAAAATATGAATTTGGTAAGAAGGATGGTAAAATCTACTTGATTGATGAAATCCATACACCTGACTCATCTCGTTATTTCTATGCCGATGGCTACCAAGAGCGTTTTAAAAAAGGTGAAAACCAGAAACAACTGTCTAAGGAGTTTGTACGCGAATGGTTAATGGAAAATAATTTTCAGGGACGTGATGGCGATATACTTCCTGAAATGAGTGATGCATTTGTTAACGAAGTATCTGAACGTTATATCGAACTATACGAAAGTATTACAGGCGATAAATTCCAAAAAGCTGATGTATCAGAGGTAATTGGCCGTGTAGAAAAGAATGTAACAGAATATTTAAATTCCTTATAAGTAAGCAAATTAATAATACAAAACCCGTCAGGCTTTCGAAGCTTGACGGGTTTGTTGTATTATAGTGATATAACACTTATACTAAACTAATTGTTATCACAGTATGTACTTCGACTCAACTTGTCATCCTTTCAGTTACCTTGCCCGCCTTAATTCAAAGCAGTCGTTCTGATATTAATGACAAAAATAGCCTAATCAAATTAGTTTAAGGTATTGCAAAAACATTGAATTTATACCAATAAAAATGCCTCTTTCTCTAGCTCACACCTTTTAATATGTTAAAAAAAATTAAATATTACATTTTCCAGAAGTGCAAAACGAGTCTTAACATGTCAACTTATCAAATAAAAAAGACATTTGTACTCTTTAAATAGCATTCTTAAATCTAAATTGTAATCAGCACATTACAATTTGAATTTGACGATTTGCCCAAAATATTCGATAGCATCACTGCGTTTTTAGCCCCATATTCCTTCCCTATTAATACCTTTAAGCACTTATAATGAGGATTGCACAGTAAAATAAAAGGTACTTTCTTTGCACTCTTAATAATCGTAATTAACGCACAATTATTAATTAACTACAGGTTAACAGGCAAATTATGAGTAAAATTAATGAAGTGTTCGCCAAAGGGATGTGGCGCGAACAAGTGAACGTTAGAGATTTTGTTCAGAAAAACATTACACCTTACGACGGTGACAGTTCTTTCCTTTGTGGGCCAACAGAAAGAACAAAGAAGTTGTGGGACATTTGTCGCGCTGCTATTAAAGAAGAAATGGATAATAACGGCGTACGTTCTATCGATACTGAAAACGTTTCGACTATAGTATCGCACGAAGCTGGATACATACAAAAAGACCTTGAATTAATTGTTGGATTACAAACCGACGAGCTTCTAAAGCGTGCAATGAAGCCTTATGGCGGTATTGCTGTAGTAGAAAAGGCCTGTTCGGAGCAAGGACTTGAAGTATCGGATCGTGTTAAAGATATATTTAATAACTACGCCAAAACACACAACGATGGTGTGTTTGATGTATATACCGATGAAATTCGTAAATACCGTTCAGGCGGTTTCCTAACAGGTTTACCTGATAACTATGCTCGTGGACGTATTATTGGCGACTACCGTCGTTTAGCCTTATATGGTATTGATAAACTTGTTGCCGCTAAAAAAGCAGATCTAGCAGGTTTAACAGGTCCTATGTCTGACAACAAAATTCGTTTGCGCGAGGAAGTAGCTGAGCAAATTAAGGCTTTATTACAAATTAAAGTTTTGGGTGAGAAATATGGTTTAGACCTTTCTCGTCCGGCAGAATCGGCACAAGAAGCTGTACAATGGGTTTACATGGCTTACCTATCTGCTGTTAAGGAGCAGGATGGTGCAGCAATGTCATTGGGTAATGTATCATCGTTTCTTGATATTTATATTGATTACGATATAAAGAATAATAACATTACAGAGGAGTTGGCTCAGGAATTTATAGACCAGTTTGTAATGAAATTACGCATGGTACGCCACCTTCGAATGAATGCTTATAACGAGATTTTTGCTGGTGACCCGACATGGGTAACTGAAGCAATTGGTGGTCGATTGCAAGATGGCCGTCATAAAATCACAAAAACATCATACCGTTTCTTACAAACGCTTTATAACTTAGGAGCATCACCAGAACCAAACATGACGGTGCTATGGTCGCAGGATCTGCCTGAGAACTTTAAGAAGTTTTGTGCACAGGTATCAATCGACACATCATCTATACAGTACGAGAATGATGACCTGATGCAAAAAACACGTGATTCTGATGATTACGGTATTGCTTGTTGTGTATCATTCCAGGAAATTGGTAAGCACATACAATTCTTTGGCGCACGTACTAACCTGGCTAAAACATTATTGCTGGCCATTAATGGTGGACGTTGTGAGCTAAGTGGTAAACAAATTGTGGAGGGTATACCAGCATTAAAGAGCGATATACTTGACTTTGAAGAAATAATGGCTAACTACAAAATAGCTATGAAAGAAGTGGCACGTGTGTATAACGAGTCGATGAATATTATACACTACATGCACGATAAGTACTACTATGAAAAAGCACAAATGGCTTTGGTTGATACAAACCCTAAAATCAACTTAGCATATGGTATTGCAGGTCTTTCTATTGTTGCCGATTCTTTATCTGCCATAAAACATGCCAAAGTTAAGGTTGTACGCAACGAAGACGGTCTTTCAACAGATTTTAAAATCGAAGGCGAATTTCCTTGTTATGGTAATGATGACGACCGTGTGGATGCATTAGCTGTAGAGGTATCAAACCACTTTAACAGTTTACTTAGCGCACTTGATACATATAAGAACGCAGAGCCAACCATGTCGATTTTAACCATTACTTCTAATGTTGTATATGGGTTAAAAACAGGTGCTACACCTGATGGACGTGCACATGGTGTACCATTTGCACCGGGTGCAAACCCAATGCACGGCCGCGATAAAAATGGCGCTATTGCATCGCTAAACTCGGTAGCCAAGCTGGACTATAAAAATGCATTGGATGGTATTTCAAACACATTCAGCATTGTACCTAAATCATTAGGTGCCGATGCCGATGCACGTCGCGAGAACCTTGTTACCATGATGGATGCATACTTCTCTAAAGAAGCACACCACTTGAATGTTAATGTTCTTAACCGTGAACTACTGGAAGATGCTATGGAGAATCCGGGCGAATACCCACAATTAACTATTCGTGTATCGGGTTACGCAGTTAACTTTGTACGTCTAACACGCGAACAGCAGCTTGAAGTTATCTCACGTAGCTTCTTTGAACGCATGTAACGAGCTATTCTAATCAAATAAATAAAGTATTGAGTGTCTTTTAAAGGCACTCAATATTTATTTTTAATAAGACTTTACCTGCATTACCGAATAAACCACCCAATGTATTAAAGCTTAAAAATAGAGCATGTTAAAAGTACACTCATTCGAATCATTAGGCACTTACGATGGGCCCGGCATTCGCCTAGTTGCGTTCCTGCAGGGCTGTAACTTCAAATGCCTTTATTGTGCCAATGCCGATACCATTGAAATTAAGGGAGGTAAAGCAACTTCTGTTGAAGACATATTAAGTATGGCACAAAACCAACGTCCTTTCTTTGGTAAAAATGGTGGCCTAACCTTCTCGGGTGGTGAACCATTAATACAGGCTAAACAACTAATTCCAGTTGTAAAAGCACTTAAAGCAGAGGGGTTTCATGTGTGTATTGATACCAATGGCAGCATTCTTAATGATGAAGTAAAAGTGGTGATGCAATACACTGATATTGTATTGCTGGATATTAAGCATATTAACAATGATCAGCACAAGCTGTTAACAGGCCAGACAAACGATAAAACACTAGCTTTTATTGAGTACCTTAAAGAGCTTAATAAGCCAGTATGGTTACGTTACGTGTTGGTTCCGGGTTATAGTGATAAAGCAGAACACTTACATGAACTGGGGCAAAACTTTAGTCAATACAGCAATATTCAGAAGCTGGAAATACAGCCCTACCATGAGCTTGGTGCACACAAATATGAGCTCATGGGCTGGGAGTACAAATTAAAGGGGGTACCATCAAATACACCTGAGCAACTTGATCGTGCTTACACCATTCTTAAAACCTATTTTAAAGAAGTTGTAATAAACTAGAATTGAATTAGAAACATCCCTTATAAATTAAAGAATAAATGAATTATTATTCAGCAAAAGAAATTGTTGAGCAGGTAAACGGTGTGGCTGAATCAAAAGCCAATACTCCTGTGGCTAAAACCTTTGTGTTAGCTATACTGGCAGGTGGATACATAGCTATAGGCGGCCTATTAGCCGTAGTAATTGGTGGTGGTCTTCCAGGTATATCAGCAAATAATCCGGGTATCCAAAAATTATTGTTTGGTGCTGTCTTTCCCCTGGGGCTTATATTATGTGCCATTGCAGGAGCCGATTTATTTACAGGTAATACAGCCTACTTTATACCCGGTCTATTATCTGGCAAATGCACTTTAAAAACTATGTTTAAAAACTGGGGGGTTGTTTACCTTGGTAATTTTGTAGGCTCGCTATTAGTAGCCTTCCTGTTTGCTTATTACACCGATATATTTAGTAAATCCCCATGGAATGACAGCATTATAAATATTGGTGAATATAAAACATCTGCACCATTCTTTAAGGCCTTTATAAAAGGTATAGCCTGTAACTGGATGGTAGCTTTAGCCATGTGGCTGGCTTATGCGGCCAAAGATATATCAGGCAAGATCCTGGGTATCTGGTTTCCTATCATGGCCTTTGTTGCTATAGGCTTTGAACACAGCGTAGCCAATATGTTCTTTATCCCCACGTCTATCTTTTATGGCGCCAATGTAACATGGGGAGCATTTTTTATTGATAACCTGATACCAGTTACCCTAGGTAATATTGTTGGTGGAGCTTTATTTGTTGGTACAGCCTACTGGTTTGTATACGAAAAAAAATAAAGCCTCTTACCAAGTGAATAGCATCAACTAAAGAGGCTGTCCAAAAAGTAAAATGGACAGCCTCTTTAATATATCTTCATTCTTGTCTTGTTATATCACGTGGCTGATCAAGCCCGATAGCTATCGCGTGATTGATTAAATATGTGGTATATTATAAGAATCTATAAACACATGTATGTGAGTAGTTTCTACCTGCTTTAAGAATTGCATTAGGAAAATTCTTTTTATTAGGCGAATCGGGGAATATCTGCGTTTCTAATGCTACCCCGCCCCACTTTTCTATTGGCTTACCATTTTTCCCCTTCTCAGAACCATCGAAATGACTACCAGTATACACCTGTATGCCAGGCTGATCTGTATAAACTTCCATCATACGACCAGACTCTTCATGCTCTAAACGAGCTGCAATTCGCAACGATTCGTCATAAGCACTAATCACAAAATTGTGATCTATACCATCAACTAATTTCACCTGTGGATCATTACTCTCAAGTGCTTCTGAAATTAAGTTGCCAGAAGAAAAATCCAATGCTGTTCCTCTTACTTCTGCAATTTCGCCACTCACTGTACCAATTTCCTCATCAATTGGTGTATATTTATCTGAATTAAGTGTTAATTCATGATCTGCAATCGTTCCTTCTCCTGCACCCTTGAGGTTAAAATACGCATGAGATGTCAGGTTAATAATGGTATCTTTAGTTGATTTGGCACTATACTCAATAGCAAACTCGTTCTCTTCAGTAATACCATAAATAACAGAAACGCTTAGTTCTCCTGGGTAATTCTGATCTCCGTCAGGACTAACTAAACTAAGTTTGTACGCCTGAACAAAGCGTCTGATTTTAACCGGTTCAACATCCCAAACTCGATTATTAAATCCATCTACACCACCATGTAAGTGATTTGCTCCATTATTGGTATCCAATTGAAATGATTCTCCATTTATCTCAAATTGTCCTTTTACAATACGATTGGCATAACGTCCGCAAATAGCACCAAAATAGGCATCTCCAGCCAGAGTTTCTTCTATCGTATCGTACCCGATTACCACATCCGCAACTTCCCCACGATGATTCGGAACTTTGATTGAAATGATTTGTCCTCCACGGGCAATAAAAGATACTTCTAAACCCTTTTTATTTTTTAAGATGAAAACATCTGAAGCTTTTGTCATAATAATACAATTATTTATCTTCCAAATTTAAAAATGGCAACATAATTTCATGTAAAAATAAACTATTTTTTATCATTATTTAAAATCAATTAATAATAAATGAAAATGTCCAAAAAGTAAAGATTCTGGCTTGTTTGTATAATTCAGCATTATCTCATAATTGAATTTCAAAAACTAACTTTATAGATTTAAAGATAAAAAGTTGTTGAAGCCAACCAGACCTACTTTTTGGACACTCTCTTTAAAATTATTAAAGTTCTACCTGTATTGCTCCTTTAGAGCGTATGAACAATTTATGGCAATTACCTTCACCAAATACTGATTCTAAAGTAGATATATAAGTATCAAGCAAATCATTAGGTACAAATGCCTGAATTGTACCTGCAAATCCTCCTCCATGAACACGCCATGCACCTTTACCTTTAAGAACCAAATCACTCAAGGCTAAAGCCAAAGCAACATTCTGTGATTTTGTTTCTCCTCCTACAAAAATATTTTGATTATACATATAAGAGCTAAAGCCAGACTCAACAACCATTTCCAGAAATTTATCAAATTTACCTGACTCCAATGCTTCAACCTGTTCAACTACACGTGAATTATCTGCCTGGAAGTGAATTGAACGCAACAGAGCTCTATCGCCTACTTTTTCACGGATTGAAGGAATGCCTTTTACAATATCTTCCATTGACAAAGGGCGTAATACGTCCTGTCCTAATTCATTTGCAACAGATTTCATTTCACCCGGAAGCGCATTATACTCTTTATCAAGTCCTCCGTGGCTACCTCCAGTATTGGTAATGACCAATGCATACCCGGTTGTTGCAAAATCAAAATCCAATGCCTTTACCACAGGATTGGCTTTATCGGCAAAATCAATGGTAATAAAACCACCAACTGCACAAGCTGTCTGATCCATTAAACCACAAAACTTCTTACAAGCATGCTCTGCCTTCTGGCCAATTTTAGCATTATCAACCGGATCTAACTGACCTCCATTGAATAAATTGCTAAATACAGCCCCAATCAACACCTCAAATGACGCTGACGAACTCAGACCCGAGCCTTCCGGCACACAACCATGAATAACTGCATCAAAACCACCAACCTTAAGTCCCAGTTCTTTAATTTCCTTCGCAATTGATTTAACAAGGTTATCCGGTGTTACCTCAAATATTCTTACTTCTAAATCACTTAAGTCTACTTCAAAAGGATCAAATCCTACAGAATTGATACGTACTGTGTTTGTTCCATTAGGCGCCACCACTGCAATGTTATCAAGATTAACTGCTCCGGCTAAAACACGACCTAACTGATGGTCGGTATGGTTACCTCCAACCTCAGTACGTCCTGGTGAACTTAACAGGCATACATCTTCATGGCCATATATGCTTTTAAACTCATCCATATATTTGATGTAACGATCTGCTTGTTCTTTAAGAATAGCCTCGTCAGTACCATACAACTCTTTAAATACGGGGTTATTTCCACCGTTAATTTTTTCAATTAAACTTGTAATTTGCATTTCTAAACTGATTTAAGTGTTATTGTTTATTAGTTTTATAATATTCTTTAGGTAATTCACGAAGACGTTGAGCCGCCTGTTCTGCAGTTATATCTCTTTGTGCATTAGCCATCATTTCATAGCCAACCATAAATTTCTTAACAGTAGCTGAGCGCAACAACGGAGGGTAAAAATGCATGTGTAAATGCCATTCAGGATGCTCTTCTTTGTCGGTTGGAGCTTGGTGAATACCTGCTGAATAAGGAAAAGATATTTCAAACAGATTATCATACATTACTGTTAATTTTTTGTACACATCAGCCATAGCCAAACGTTCGTCATCACTTAACTGTGTAATATTTGAAACTGCTCGTTTACTTACTATCATGGTTTCAAACGGCCATGTAGCCCAAAACGGAACCAAGGCAACAAAATGATCATTCTCTACCAATACACGCTCATTACTTTTCAATTCTTCTGTCAAATAATCGCCCAGTAAGGTACGTCCATTTTCTTTATAATAGGCTTTTTGCTTTTCGGCTTCTTTAGCTGGTTCAACAGGTACTGAGTATTGTCCCCATATTTGTCCGTGGGGATGTGGATTACTACACCCCATTATATCTCCCTTATTTTCAAAAATCTGAACATGATTAATAAAATCTAATGCTCCAATTTTTTCATACTCATCACACCATAAATCAACCACTTTCTTAATATCTTCCACTTTCATTTCCGGAATGGTTAAATCATGGCGTGGCGAAAAGCAGATTACTTTACAAAAACCCACTTCACTTTCTGCTCTGAACAATCCGTCTTTCTCAAACTTTCCCTTGGGAACATCCGGCACAAGGGCACTAAAGTCATTCTGAAAAACAAAGACATCTTCATATTTAGGATTTTTATGTCCTCCTATTCTTACATTTCCGGGACACAAATAACATTTTGGATCATACTCAGGGCGTTCATCCTGTACTATTTTCTCAACTTTTCCCTGCCATGGCCGCTTTGTACGATGTGGCGATACCAGCACCCATTCTCCTGTTAAAGGATTATACCTTCGGTGCGAATGTTCTGTAAATTCAAATTGTTCCATAATTATGGTGTGTACTATATAGTTATCGTATTATATTGAACGTTTAAAGATAGGATCGTTAAACTCCCCTTCTTTCTTTTCTTTAAACTTAAAGTAATAGGCCCCTTTTCTTGAATCCGACATATCTTTCTCTTCAAGTCTTTCCAAGACCCTTAGCGAAAGGATCTTTTTACGAAAGTTACCCGGATCGAATTCTTTTTGAAAGATCTGGTTGTATAAATTGCGAAGTCGTGTTAGGGTAAACTTCACAGGAAATAGTTTTCTTCCTATAATCTCGTAACTTGAGCGAAACCGCAGTTTCTCAAGTGCTTTTTCAACTAGAATATTATGGTCAAATATCAGGTTTGGCAATTCATCAAGAGTAAACCATTTTGCTCCATTCTCTTCTATTAATGCATTAATATCATCATCTATTTTTATTAATGCATAATACTCAATGGTTAATACACTCCCTCCAGGATCTCGATTGGGATCAGAAAAAGTATGCACTTGTTCAAGATATACATCTGTTAATCCTGTCAACTTATTTAATACCCTTCTGGCTGCATCCTCAGCTGATTCCGCTTGTTTAACCCATCCTCCAAGTAAAGACCATTCACCTTTTGAAGGCTCAATTGCTCTTTGAAATATCAAAAGCTTAAGCTGCTCCTGCTCATATCCAAATATGACGCAATCAACAGATATAAATCGCTTATTTTCCTGATATTGATCGTATATTCTCGTTTCCATAGTAAAAGCAAATGTAAAAGTATATTTTACTTTTATAACATCTTAAAGGTATTTTTTACTTTTATAAATTATAATATTCTAATTATATGATATTTAAATTACTTATTTAGATTCTATACACAGAAGTTGTTTTAGAATTTTTCAATGCTTCAACCCGAATTATTCACTTAAGCTTTAGTAATGAGCATTGGAAGTTCTATAAAACAAAACGCTCTTTTTGCAATAAGATAAGTATATCAAAAATGCAGTAAGGTAATTTTTCACTTAAAAAGCCAGAGGGTAAGAAAAAAAAGTTAATGATTCAGATTGACATTAACAATTTCATATAAAGAGGATTCATTCAGATTAAATCTGAATGAATCCTCTTTATTAAATCGTTAAATAATTATTTATCTAATTCTTTCCAGGCTAAAGCACTCGCACCAACAATAGCAGCATCTCCTGCCGATAAATCCGAAGGTAAAAGCTTTATCTTATTCTTAAAAATTGGAAGCAGATGTTCTTCAATACTCGCCTTTGTAGGTTTAAGAATTAAATCTCCGGCAGCCAAAGGTCCACCAAACAAGAAGATAGCTTCGGGACTTAAATGATGAATAGTATCTGCAATACCTTGCCCAAGGTAATAACCTGTGGTTTCAAATACTTCTAATGCAACTTTATCACCTTCCATGGCAGCATCATATATCATTTTTGATGTCAGATCATTATATGTATGATTTGCCAGAGGGCTATCAGTTGCATTATACTTAGCCAATAATTCAAAAGCTGTACGTTTCATACCCGGAGCAGAACAGTACGCTTCAAGATGCCCTTTAGCTCCACAACCGCAATGACGCCCACCAGGCACAAGCGTTGTATGTCCACACTCTCCTGCAAATCCGTCATGACCATAAACTAAATCACCATTTACAACAATGCCACTTCCAACACCAGTACCAAGTGTATACATCACAAAATTATTCATACCTTTTGCACCACCGTATATCATTTCACCAATGGCAGCCGCATTTGCATCATTCGTTAAAGCAATAGCTTTTATCACCGGGAAATGGCCTCTTAATAAGCGAACAACCGGTACCACCCCTTTAAAAGATAAATTCGGTGCAAATTCAATCGTTCCACTGTAGTAATTGCCATTAGGAGCCCCCACTCCAATACCAACAATATCAATCTCTTCATTTATTAATTTAGCATTCGTAATCAGCTTATTGATTGCTTTTGCTAAATCATCAATATATACATTAATATCCCCGTGAGCAGGTGTTGAAATATTATCCTTTGTCAGAACATGTCCCAACGCATCCACTACTCCAATGGCGGTATTTGTTCCGCCTATATCCACACCAACAGATACTTTCTTCATTTGATTTGTTTTTAATTAAATTCGCTTTTAAACAAACATGACTCTCTAATTTATTAGAAAGCCATGACTGTATTATATTATGATAAGACCAACTACCCTTTTTGGTGAACTTTAGAACCAACTAAAGCATAATACAAAATATAAAGTTCTCCCGCAATAACCAAAGTCCATGTCCAAGCCCAGTTTCCACCTAAAGCATCAGCCATCATTCCCTGTAAAAGTGGTAAGATAGCACCACCAATAACACCAATCATCAATACTCCTGATGCTTTAGACGTATATTTTCCAAGTTCAGCTACTGCTAATGAGAAAATACCTCCCCACATAATAGAATGCAATAAACCAATACCAACTAAAAACCAGGGATTACCAGTAACCATTGATATAAGAACCAAGACTGTTGCACCTATAGAAGTAACAACTAACTGGGTTTTAGCCGAAATTTTACTTAAAGTACTTCCTACTAAACGACCAACAAGCATACCACCCCAATATAACATTGCCATCTGGGATGCTACTTCAGCAAAACTACCTCCTAACCAGTTAGCGTACATATTTATATTAGCACCAATTGCTACTTCAACTCCTACGTAGAAGAAAATACCAATAACACCTAATTTAAGGTGTGAAAATGACCAAACACTCTTTTCAAGCTTCTCACCTGCTTCATTTGTTGTTCCCTCAATATTAGGCAGTGTTAATTTACTTACGATAAATACTACAATACTAATTGTAAGTGCTAAAAGAACAAATGGAAGTAATACCTGATTAATATTTACATCAGCAATAGACACACCTCCAAAAACTATACCTGCAACAAAATAAGGCGCCAGAGTTGTACCAATTGAGTTTGAAGAACCTCCAATTGTAATACGCTGGATTGCACTTGTTCCTTTAACGTCACAAGCTGTAAGGTAAGGATTAATTACTACTTGCATAACAGTTGCTGCTGATCCAACAACAAATGATCCCAATAGAAAAACGAAAAATCCAAGCGGAATACCTGCTATTGCTACAGCATTTTCCATTGCACCAATCCATGCTGAACCAGCACTAACCAATAAACCAAATACCATTAATATCATAGCTCTGATTAAGGTTTTCTTATAACCATATTTGTCAACCCATTTGGTACCGGTACCACCCATTACAGGATAAGCCAAAAACCAAGTAAAGGTTACTAATATTGATAAGGTGTTTTTAATACCTTTAATACTTTCAGCACCTAAGAAGGCTGACTCTAAAGGTTTTTGAAATTGCTGAAATACTACTGTTAAAAAACCTACAATAAAAAACAGGAACACCATCGTAAGAAATGGCCCTAAATAACTCTTCTGCTGATTCATAATTTGATTAATTAATTTTTAGAAACATCGCCTAAGCTCAATTCCTATTCACTTTTGTTTATGTATAAATATTTAATGTTTACTAATTTTTTCGTATTCTTTATATCATCCTTCAAAAATCAATCTCGTAAAAATACAATGCATTTTATTAAAAACGGAAAGAAAGATAGGATTAAAATGTACAACATTGATATTTTGGACTAAAAATAGCACTAATAAAAAATTAATTTAAATTGTAAACTCTGAATAACCTTTCAGAAAATAAAAAAGGCTACCTCATTTAAACTTGAGACAGCCTTATATATTACTTTGCACGTGATTTAGTGCTCTAAATAGGTCACTTTTATTTCATACACAGTAGAGAAATAACCATTAACACCTCCAATGGTTGATGGTAACACAATTTTACTTTCTCCATTTAACCGCATATGTTGTAATGCTTCATTTATACCTAAAGCCACCTTGGTAGAGTTAGCTGCATTTGCATCATTTAAAATATATGTGACATACGTTGTGGGTGCAGCTGCGTATTCATTGCTTCCACTATAAGTTTCACGGGTAACTCCCAGGGAATCTTCAGTAACAGAGTAGGCCTTAAAACGATAACCAACCCGTTTAAACAACTTAACAGAATCACCATCTCCAATTTTTGTATGAAATAGCATTAATCCGGATTCAAATCTATTATCAACAGTATCTATAGCTATTGCCGACATAGAATCTAAACGCGTCATTTCATTATCCATCATTTGGTTATAATAACGATCAAGCAATGCAAGCTCGGCATCTATCAATTCTTTGGGATTTATGTATTTGTTATTGTCACGACATGCCACAAAACCCACAAACATGATAATAAGTAAAATCTGTATAAAAGTATTATAGTTCTTCATCTGTAATTAAATATAGCCTGTTAGACAGCAAGTACAAAGAAAGCTATTTTTATGTAATCTTCAAATCAATTTCTTTCCACTTCATCAGCCTTAAGCACTTCCATTACCTCAATATCCATTATTATAATCGATAATTTCGGAATTTTATTACCATCTCCTGCAATACCATGCGCCATATATGGAGGTAAAATAAGTTTGGCTCTATCACCTTCTGATAGCATAAGTATAGCCTCTTCAAGCCCTGCTTCAACCTGTCCTTTACCCACTACAAAGTTCATTAGCCCATTTTTATCTGACGAATAACAAAGGGTACTATCCAACAGGCTTGTTGTGTATTTAAGCGATACAGCATCTCCTGTTTTTACAAGTGGCTTACCTGCTGATTGAATAATACTATAGCGTAAACCAGTTTCACTGGTTTTCATGTCTAAAGCCTTATCAGCAATGTATCTATCAATAATTACCGACTCTGCTCCAACCATTTTTTTATTCATTTCAAGCAACTGTTGTGGTGTTACCTTTCGCCCTTCCATTTTTTGTTTACCGTTGCAGGCAACTAACAGCAATAATAGTCCTAGCACCACATACCAACGATTTTCTAATTTCATATTCGTATTATTCAAAATTATAAGAACTACAGAATTCCTTAAGTACAGTTTTAAATCGTTCGATGGTCTCCTGAAGGCCTAGTTTAGATTCTCCACCAGCAGCATTAAAGTGTCCTCCACCATTAAAATACAATTCACTAAATTTATTAGCCGGAAATCCTCCTCTTGAACGAAATGATATTTTTATAAGGTTATTTTTTTCGCTAAAAAAAGCTGATAAGTTAACACCTTCTATCCATAACGCCTGGTTAACAAAACCTTCCGTATCACCTGGCTTATAATTAAAACGCTCTAATTCTTCCTGACTTAAGGAAATAAAAGCTGTATTATACTCAGGTATACGTTCCATCTTCTCTCCTAATGCATGGCCTAACAAACGCATACGATCAAATGAGTTATTGTGAAATATCATATGGTGAATATACTCCTTATTAATACCCATACTTAATAAATCTGCCACTATCAAATATGTTTCCGGACGGCTTGAGTTATAATTTAAAGAGCCAGTATCAGTCATTATACCTGCATAAATGCATTCTGCCGCTTCTTTTGTGATATAAGGCTTCAATCCTACTTCACCGAGCACATAAAATAATAGTTCACAGGTTGATGAAGCCTCCGGAACGCTAATTTGCAACTCAGCAGTATTGGCTTCTGGAAAAGGATGATGGTCAATCATTACACGAGGAGTATCATCTTCCATAAACAAATTCTGCATACTATTTATGCGCGATAAAGCATTAAAGTCAACAAACACCACCAGGTCACTTGCTTTTATAAGTCCTGTTGCCTTTTTAATTTGTTTATCGTAAACCAACACATTCTCAACGCCATGCATCCAATTTAAAAAATCCGGAAATTCGTTTGGTGTAATTACCGAAACATCCTTACCCAAATTCTTTAGCGTATTATAAAGTCCTAAAGCTGAACCTAAAGCATCTCCATCAGGATTATTATGCGGAACAATTACAAGTTTTTGACTGTTGCTTATCTTGGATTTTAGTAAATCTATTTGTGATTTGTCTTTAATATTCATTGCAATTTTTTAGATGGAAATACAAAGATATAGATTTTGGAATGATAATATTTTGTATTTTAGGGTTTATAATTTTTTACCTTATACTTAAACAATCAGCTAAAATATGGCAGGATTAAAAACACTTACTATGATTAAGCCCGGTGCTGTTAAAAACAGAAATATCGGGGCAATATTAAACATGATTGAGGAAGCCGGATTTCGTATTTCGGCAATTAAGTCGTTAAAATTATCAAAGGAAGATGCCGAAGAGTTTTATGCAGAACATAAGGAACGACCATTTTTTCCGGAATTGGTTGATTTTATGTCGTCAGGACCAATTGTAGCAGCTATATTATTAAAGGATAATGCTGTTAGTGATTTTCGAAAATTAATTGGCAGTACTGACCCGGAAGAGGCAGAAGAAGGTACAATCCGTAAACTGTTTGCAGCCAGTAAGGCACACAATGCTATACATGGTTCGGATAGCGATGATAGTGCTAACCGTGAAAGTCATTTCTTTTTTAGCAATAAAGAGCTGCTTGAGAAACACCCATAAAGAATATCAGGTAGTTAGATATAAAATTCAAACATAGAAAGCTGTGGGAGTTTTTAAGCTCCCATTTTTTAGCTTCTATCTTATTAGTGATGCTTTAATTTTTCTTTAAAGTAGTCTGTGTTTTGAAATTCTATTTTATTCTTCATGTTCTATAGATTTTATTGGAATGGAGTATGATTTACTCTTAGCTCCTTCTTTATAGCATCCGGTTCTTTGTGAACAAACTCTACATTTTATAAATATAATAAGAGGGTAATTGTTTTTTGTTTTTCGTATGGACATATGTTCTGCCGTACAAACAAATATATCAGCATATTTATTGAACTCAAATTTACCTGCCTCCTTTCTGAAGCCTTGTGTAATTACCGGTTTAAATTATAGATACTATTCTGTTAGACTTAATATTATGGAAAAACTACTTCAAATAACAACTTTAATAACTCTCTTATCCTGTAGCAACCACCATAAAATGAAAATGATTATGGAAGGGTTTGATCAACAAGACTCTGTAATATTCTGAACAAGAAATATTGATTACTATTTTGGCTATAATGACCTAGTTAATTATTGCATAAAAAAAGATAATGGAGAGCCAAACGATTTTTCGTTTAAACAGGTAATCCAATATTTAGAATCACACAATAACAAACCGGATATAATTTCTGATACTTTAAGGACAATATTAGAAAAAGCATGCAAGATATTAATTACCCCAAGTGATTTCCTAATACGAATACGGAATCACGAGGATCCATATACTTATGTTACAGAGGAGATAAGGTGGACAATTATAGAATTTGCTAAAAAAGGAAAATTGACTCATTTGTTGACACCATTATTATTGATAAAGTAGAGACCAGTGAATATGGAGCAACTAATTTGACTTTCAAGAATAACCCGTTTTTTTTTCAATTAAATTATTTATTCGATGTAGTATATTATATTGTGGCATAGCCAGTTTATAAAATTCCGATTATGAACTAAAAATAATTCCTTGCTATTGTACCAACATATGTTATAAGTAACAGCACTATGAGAAAGCTGCAAAAATAAAATCTAATTCTTACTGCTTTTCTTAATTAGGAGACTTTTTCAATGGCCTCCATAATAATAACAGGGGCTTTTTCTTATCTTTCTGTAAAAGAAAAAACTACCTGAACACAATATCTCTCACAATAGTGTCTCCAATAGCCTGATTAAGATTATTTATGATTTTATCCTTCCACATCATTAATTCATTACGTAATACACTGGATGTCATTTCAACATATAGTACACCATTACGGATATAAATACGATGTGTTACTCGTGCTACAGAAGGGCCAAGTACTTTCTCCCAATAATGAACAGCCCTGTTTTCAAGCATTCCTTTATTGAGGTGCTGCTGCTTCATTACTTCTTTAATAATATCACTTAAAGCTTGTGTATTCTTTCTTCTCATTATGCCTCCACTACTTTAATATTACCGTTGGCTACATCAAATACGCCATATTTTTTACCTGTTCTTTGTACAATATCAACCAAGTAATCTTTATTGGTATCTGTTATAAAAATCTGGTTAAACACATCTTCAGAAACCAGCTGTAGCAAACGCTTACTGCGAGCATCATCCAATTTATCAAATATATCATCAAGCAGCAAAATAGGTTTTATCCCATTATGCTTTTGAATAAATTCATACTGTGCCAGTTTAAGCGCAATAAGAAAAGTTTTCTTTTGCCCCTGAGATGCAATTTTCTTAATTGAATAGCTTTCCAGAAGCAATTCTAAATCATCTTTATGCACTCCTCGAGTTGTATACCCTAAAGCATTGTCTTTTGCACGTACCTCAAGCAATTGAGTTTTTAAATCTCCATTGTGCAAATGCGACTTATAATTAAGTGCAATTTCTTCTTTTCCATCTGATATATAAGCATAATACTTTTGAAATACAGGTACCAGCTCTTTAATAAAATCAGCACGTTTAGAGTAAATGCGCTGTGCCAGATGATCCAGTTGTTCATCCCATAAGTCTAACATAGAATAATTACATGATCCGCTCTCTTTTATCTGCTTTAAGGTAGCATTACGCTGTAATAAAGACCGGTTATAACGCATTAAATCATCTAAAAAAGGTTTATCGTACTGCGATATTACTCCGTCCATGTATTTACGACGTTGTTCGCTACCCTCATTTATCACTTGTTCATCTGCAGGTGATATCATAACCAACGGTAATAAACCAATGTGCTCCGAAAGCTTGCCGTATTCCTTTTTGTTCCGCTTAAAGTGTTTTTTCTGTGCTTTTTTTAAACCACAATAAATATGCTCATCATCACCTTGTCGTTCATACTGGCCCTGAACAACAAAAAACTCTTGCGTATGAGTAATATTCTGACTGTCAACAGAATTAAAATAACTCTTACAGAACGACAAATAATACAAGGCATCCAGTACATTGGTTTTCCCTGCTCCATTCTCTCCTACCAAACAATTAATGCCCGGAGAAAAGTTAATTTCAGCCTGTTGAATATTTTTAAAGTTGATTAAATTAAGATGCCTGATATGCATACGAATCGGTTTTGCACAAAAGTAATCAACAAGAGTGTTTCATCCCAAGGTGAAGGAAGATTATTTTTAAGTTCGGCTTAAATCTTATTTCGGCATTATATTACATTTATACATTCTATTACATTTATACATTCTATTACATATCTACTTTTATTCAGTTTTTACCTTTAGTTGAATCTACTTATATCCTTAATATGTCATATTATCACATACTGTATCTTTTCTACCATACATTAAATAAGCCTAAACAAGTAAAGCCCGGGTAACAGGTTATATTGGATTATTGAAATACCTGATAGGACAACTCTTTTATTTTGTACTCAATAAGTTTTTTCAATTAAAGACAAATAAAGTCAGATAGCATCTTTTGTTTTTGTATCAAAAGGATTACTTTTGGCTGTCGAATAAAAATTTATTTAAATATGTCAAAAGAGAAACAGACAAATCAAGAAGATAGCTTTGAAAATGTAGAGAGCGCATTGAGCAGGACAGAGCATTTTATTGAAGAGAACTCAAATAGATTAACGATGATTGCAATGGTAATCATTATAATAGTAGCTGGTTATTGGGGTTTAAAGAAGTTCTATTTCTTACCTCTGGAACAAGATGCGCAAAAAGAGATTTTTTACGCTCAGCAGTATTTTGAGAAAGATAGTTTTAATTTAGCTTTAAATGGTGACGGGCAAAATGCCGGTTTTTTAGAAGTTATTGAGAATTATGGTTCAACCAAAGCAGGTAAGTTAGCTGTTTACTATGCTGGTGTTGCTAACTTACAGTTAGGTAACTTTAATGAAGCTGTTGAGTATTTAAAAGGCTTTTCTACAGGTGAAGAATTAATTAATGCAACAGCAAAAGGTGCTTTAGGTGATGCTTATGCAGAGTTGGGGCAAAACAGTAAAGCTATTGCACAATATAAAGCAGCAGCAGTCTTGAATAATGATTTAACGGCTCCTGTTTACCTAATGAAATTAGGTGTAATGTATGAATCAACAGGTGATTACCAGGCAGCAGTTGATGCTTATACAAAGATTAAAGAGGCTTATACTAATACTGCCGAAGCCCGACAAATTGACAAGTATCTGACAAGTGCTCAATTGCAATTAAAAAAATAATTGAAACAAAAAGATATAAAAGAGGTTGCCTGTTTAGGCAACCTCTTTTATTTTTGCAGCAAAATCATTCTATCATGGCAACAAGTTTTAAAAATTTATCTGATTATAATATAGCTGATGTTCCTTCTGCTACCGATATGAAGTTTGGCATTATTGTATCGGAATGGAATACCGAAATTACGGAGGCTTTATACGAGGGAGCATACAGCACTTTAATAAAGCATGGCGCATCTGAAGAGAATATCTTAAAAAAATATGTTCCCGGAAGCTTTGAATTAACAGCTGGTGCAAAATATTTAGCTGAAATGACCGACGTGGATGCTGTTATTTGTTTAGGTTGTGTTATACAAGGTGATACACCACACTTTGACTTTGTATGTCAGGGTGTAACGCAAGGCATTACACAATTAAATATGAAATATTCTATCCCATTTATTTTTGGTTTATTAACCACACTAAATCAACAACAAGCACTTGACCGTTCAGGAGGTAAACATGGAAATAAGGGAGATGAGGGTGCTGTGACTGCAATAAAAATGGTACATCTAAACAGATCGCTTAAAAATTAAATACACTCTTATAAAGAAACGACAAAGGCCGATTTTATTGAATCGGCCTTTGTTGTTTTGTATTTATTTCTTAAAGTAGAAAACACACTATGCTTTCTTATCTTTAACAGTACTTATCTCTCCTATTACCGTTGCTACGGTAGCATCTCCAGTTACATTAACTACCGTTCGCACCATATCCAATATCCGGTCAACAGGAAGTATAATACCAATCCATGCTGGATTAAGTCCTACCGAGCTTAATACTATCATAAGCATAACCAGGCCGGCACTTGGTATCGCTGCAGAACCTATACTAGCTAATGTTGCGGTTAATATAATGGTTACCTGCTGACCAAAATCCAAATCGATCATATGCATTTGAGCCAAAAAAACAACTGCTATTGCTTGATACAGACTAGTACCATCCATATTTACAGTTGCTCCAATAGGCAATACAAAGCTTGATACTTTAGGATCCACCTTTAAATTATCTTCCACACATTCTATAGTAACTGGTAATGTTGCTGCACTTGAACTTGTTGAAAAGGCCAGCATCTGGGCAGGACTAATACCTTTCAGGAAACTCGAATAACTTAAACGCTTAACAAAGAACTTCATAATACCAGGATAAACAACAAAGGCCATAAACAATAAACCGGCTAATACAGCTAAAGAATACCAGGTAAGACCTTTAAAGAGCTCAAATACTTTAACCGGGTTATCTCCTGCCATTTCGGATACTAAACCAGCCAGTAATGCAAAGACAAAGAATGGTGCACCTTTCATAATCAGGTCTACCATTTTAAGAAACACTTCTGTTAATCCATTAATAACATCCACAACAGGTCTGGCTTGCTCATCGGGCACAAAAAGCAAAGCAATACCAAAAAACAAAGCAAAAAATATGACCTTAAGCATATTACCATTATCCGACATCGCTTGAAACACATTATCAGGAACCATGTCTTCAATAAAACTTAAAGGGCCATTCTGCTTCTGGTTTTCAACCTGTTTTAGCCTTGATTGCACGCTTTCATCTTCATCGTAACCTCTACGTTCAGCTACCTGAAATATTAATGCACTATTGGCCGGATCACTTAACATATCTGTATCATCATGCAACACCTGCCCTTCCTGTTGTGCCCATAATTCATAAGCAATGCGATTTTCTATACGTACCTCATCGCCCATCCACTCTCCTGGCCTAATAATGTTCACAATTAATAAACCTAAAGAAACTGCAATAATAGTAGTCGCTAAATATATCAATAAGGTACGCAAGCCCATTCGCCCCAAATGCTTAGGGTCTCCTAAACCTACAATGCCGCCTATAATTGAGAATAATACTAAAGGGATTGCAATTAGCTTTAATAAACTTATGAAGATTCGCCCCCATGGCGCTAACCAGTTAGTGGTAAATTCGCTCCAGCCAAAAAAGCCCGATAATACAGCCCAAAATATACCAAGAAATAAACCAATTATGATTTTCCAATGCAGCGCCAATTTCCTCATGCGTACTATTTCTATAATGTTGTGAGGTGCTAAAATACAAAAAAACACCACGAATGCACGAATAAAATGATTGATTGGACGAACTAGGAATAATATGTTCTTATGATTCTTCACTCACACTGTAACCTATAATAACACCCAATAGATACATCTAACCCTACCATAATTCCATAGTTACATTCAAATATAATATGCGGAAATACATTCTTTTTTGGCCTATCGCACAGCTGCGCTTTCGCTGATGAAGATATGGCTTATGGTATGATTCAAACTAAGGGTGGTACTTTTTTAATTCAGAAATAGGCTATGTTCTTCCATGCTGGAAAGATTATATTCTTTTATAGCCATTGGTTATCGCTAACATACATTTGAGTTTGTTCTAAATAACTGGCTTGCATCCAAAGTTGAAAGAAGAACAACTTATAAGCGTCTTTTTGTACGTTTGGAAATAAGGCTCTCTATTTACCTGGTATTAGATTGTTTAAAGTACCCCCTTACTCTTTTGCAGAAGACTTAAATCTTTACTTAAAAGGATTAAGGGGTAATACTTTGTATCAAAAAATTAATATGAGCAACTTAATTCCTCAATATCAATTTACTATTTAATTAATCAAACAATTACCACATTGTAATACCTCAATTCTTATCATTAATAATGTGTACATCTCTTTGTGGGAAAGGAATTTCAATACCTTCTTTATTAAGTGTATTATATATCATTTGAGTTAGTTCACTTTTAATCTTAAGGGAATCACTTTTTCTTGAAATCCAAATTAGTAAACGGAAATCAAGTGAACTATCACCCATTTTTAAAAACAATACGCTTGGCGCCGGGTCTATAAGAATATCTTCATGCAGCTTTATCTGCTCCTCTAAAATACCTTTTACAAACTCCACATCAGAACCATAGGCTACGCCAACCAAAATTTCGTGCCGCCTGATGTGATCAGAGTGAGTCCAGTTAATTACTTCACTGGAAATAAGCTGGCCGTTAGGAACAATAACCTCTGCTCCATCAAAAGTTCTAACAATACTTGAACGTATACCAATGGATTTAACCTTTCCCATAAATTGCCCTACCTCTATAACATCATCTATTTTAATAGGCCGCTCAAAAAGCAGAATCAATCCGGAAACCAGGTTATTAAAAATATTCTGAAGACCAAAACCAATACCCACTCCAAACGCTCCAATAAGTACGGTTAAACTTTGCATTGGCAATCCTGCCATGGAAATGGCCATTGATACACCTATTGTTATTATACTATATTTTGCTAATAAAGCAATTGTATGCGGAAGCCCCTCGTCTAAGCTCGTTCTGCTCAGAACATCTTCCTCTAATAACATTTTAAGAACATTAGAAATAAAAACAGATCCTGATAAAACAATTATCAACAATACAATACGGCCAATTGAAAAGCTGATAGTATCGCCAATACTGAATTGATAAGTAAATATTTCCCTAATAAAAGCTACAACCGGCTCATGGGCATTTATACTAAGCAATATAAAATACACAACTGTTAAGGGAGTTATTATTGCCACTATCTGAATCAGTTTTGTTTTTATAGCCTTGCCATAAAATTTAAAAACCTCAAACCGGTTAAGATGCGAACTGTTAAAAATATATTCAATCAAACCATTAACGATTAGCATTGAAACAAACAAAAGTGAGATACTAAAAGTATTGGTAAGTACAACATTAATAACCAGCTCCGCTAATACAAAATACCCAAACAGCCCCAGTATCAGTACCAGCCCAACCACTAATAAAGCAAACTGCAGGACTTTTTTTATAATGACATTTAGCATATGACTTTTAAAAGTCTTCTTGCCTACGTAATCTATTAATTTAACCAGTACAAAACATTCGCACAGGGCTGCAATAAAAACAAATATGCCATAAATGATATGATCGGGAGGAAACTGGTTTACAATAACTTTTACAAAAACTAATGCAAACAACACCAGCACACTTATTAACAGTTCCCTGTTAATAAGATGATAAAGTAATATTAGCAGGGGTATACTTATCGATACTTTAACAATGTCTTTAAATAGTAGTGGCTGATTGGGAAATATAAGAGCTGAAAACCATATTACCAATACAAATGCTGTACTTCTATGTGCAAATAACAGTCTTCTGAATTGGACTTGATAATAACTTTCTACGGCAATTTCTGTATTTTTAAAAACAGCTTTTTGTGTTTGTTTAAAGATGATAATACCAATAATGAGGATAAGCATAAAAAGAAAGATAAATGCACCATTCTCCTTCATATAATCGCTCAGTAAACGCCCTTCAATTATTAAATTTCTTTTTAATACAGAAAATGCAGATGTATATTCCGAAGGATTTATTAATTTCCCGTAATTCATTTTACTCCTTACCAACAAATTATGACTTACATTATCCAGTCGCTCATTAATCTGTTCCAGAAATGCAGTAATTAAGGATGCTTCATGTATCGCTTTATCCTGAACTTCCAAAAGCCGACCCCTTTGATAAATAAGTTTTATAAGCAAGCTATCCTGGTAACTTATAACACGTTGTATATTAACACTTACAATACTATCAACATATTCTCCTTCGATACTTTGTGAGATATTATGCCATTCCTGCGCAATTTTGCGTGCACTCGTACTCTTTTCCTCTATACTCTGAAGCCTTTCAGCCAAAACACTTTCAACCGCTTCTACCTGTATAAGGCGCTGTGCCCAGTATGTTTTTTTATTTATTAAATGTCGCTTGTTAAAAACATCTAAATCAATATGCTTTTCATGTTGTAGCAAACTATCTATTGATAAAATTTTAGCCACATTTGATGTAATAAACTGGCTTATATTTTCCTGTGTTAAAACAGATTTTTCAATTTTTGCCAATGCAGTGATTGCTGAAGCACTTCTACCGGGTATATCAATAACATCTATCTTTACTTTTGTACTGTCATATGGTTCTTCCAAACCTGTTTGTGCATTGGCTAAACCAATAATAAAAAAGAACAAGATAAAAATCATATACTTAGCTGTGGACATACTAATCATTTTTATTTTTTTTGATTTCCTAAAAATACACAGAAGAATTATTTATTACTACCATAAAGCCAAATTTTGAATGAGCTGGCCTTTAAATGAAGAGTGGTAGCCTGGTAAGATGAGATTAATATATGGTTTGGGTAGGATGTTTCTATCCTATGCCTCGTCTTCTTGCAAATTGTATGGTGCTATTTCTACGCATATGTATCTCTAAATAAAAAATGCCGGACTTGCCGGCACTAAATGTTTAGATTTTAGTATGTTTAAAATTAGCATCAATATGCAAGACAAAGCTTTTTAATTATTCTCTTGTGTAAAAATACAGATGCTGAATTTACATATTCATTTTATAGCTATTTTATAACAAAGCAGCAAATTCCGGCACTTTCTTTGCAATTTTAACTGCTATATCGCCTAATTCTTTAATATCCTCTACTAATTGTGCTTTGGATATATTTTCTTTCGATGCTTTTTCCACCACTTTAACAAGTACTGAATAAACCCGTAAATCCTCCGTTCCAGGTGTCACAGAATCTATCTCTTCTTTTGAGAGTCCTGTTAGCTTGTCCAACTCATTTTTATACACACCGTCAAATGCAACATCTGCTTCTGCAAATAAGTCTTTAAATCGTCCCATTTTAATTATTTTTTATTGGTTATACTTTTTATTTGATTTGATATTTCTTCTATTTTAGAATAGGCCTCGTCACTTTTAATGTCAATTTCTTTCCCTTTTGTCACGGCTGATTTAACCATTTCTGATGCCTGTAACAGCATTTTATCCAGCTCCTCATCTTTACCCTCAAGCCCAATAAGTGACAAGGCCTCCTGTTGAGCATCTTTAACCTTTCTAATGGATTTTAAATGTCCGGTTATAATTGCATTAGCATATATAACATTTTCATAGGAGCTATTAATCGTATTAACAATCCCTCTTTTTTGTTTAAGAATTGGATTAAGCAGCTCTTCTCGCTTTTTATTAACCTGGTAATTGGCATCTTCAATAAATTCTGTCATTATATTAAGTGCATCATCAGTTTCTTTTTTCCCCCCGGTTTTTCCGGCTGCTTCAATCGTTCCATATATTGATTGCTCCTGTTTGGTATACCTTTGAAGCTCAGAATTAAGGACGTAGTGAATTATAAATGGCGAATACACTTCATCAACAAAAACATTAATGTCATTTATTATTTTGTTATAATATAACTCAACCATTGTGCTGTGGGAATGATGAAGAACTTTTAAATCATTACCTAATACTTTGGATAATTCTACTGTTTCCTTTGGTATAGAAGCACAAGCGCTTAACAGGGAAACAACAATCAGTGCAGTGTACATTTTTAATTTCATATGTTTATTTTTTTAGATTATAGACTATTAAATACCAGATAAGAGACTGGCTTTCAAGATGTGTATTTATAAGGGTGCTTGTATATCAAATTTATTTGAAATGGGTGTTTCTTTTTGGTTGTACTTTAACTGCTTGCAAGATTATGAGCAATCAATCATTTTATTCTATCGTTATACGGTCTCACATTCATGTTTTTCTTTTTTATAAAACTCCAGTTTAGGCAATACAATTTTATATTCTTTACCTTCCTTACAATCATACCAGTAAACTAAATACTCAACACAGCCACCCGCTAAATGATAACCATCTTTAATAAAGGTGTTGTATTTTTTATCTATAAAACTTTTTGAAAACAGGAGTACATTTTCTCCACCTTGTTTAGCCAAACCTATTGCAACATTACCAGTAAATTGCACTGCTGATTTTATAAGCGCATCACCTGATTTCAGTGTTTCAATTCTACGCAGTGTTTTACAAAATTTCTGAGATCCTAAATAAATGTCTTTATGCCCCAGTATTAATTCAAAATGTTTGGGTTGTTCTGTAGTGCCATCATATTTAACAAGGTCTAATCCACTGGCTTTAAATTCATCAAAAAATGAGGTATTACAATGTATCTGCAGGCTTTGTTTTGCCCTGGAACAGCCAACATATAAAAGGCGTTTTGATTCTGTATCAGTAAAATCATAGTCTTCTAAAAGAAGGTATACATGATCAAATTCTTTACCTTTTGCTTTATGCATTGTAGCAACCACTATGGCATTAGAATCAGCATTTACAGCATCCTCCATCTTTATTTCACGAATGTACTCGTACCAGTCTACCAACTGCTTATGCTTAGTATAGTTCTGTTCAAATTTTCTGATAATTTCTATACAAACATCAAAATGAATACTGGCCTTATGTTTTGATATAAAATTGCGTTTGGCTTCTTCCCAATCATCACTAAATACCAGGCCTGCATCATTTCTTTTCTGTTTTAAATCGTCTGTAAAGGTTCTTAGCTCACATAAATCACTTAACCTAAACCCCTTAAGCTCAGCAATTAATTTTGTTTTTTGTCCTAATTCGTTAAGAAAAGTATTCAGCATTAAAGCTTGTTGATTGGTTCTGACCAGTACAGCTCTCGTTCCTTTGTAAGCATCCTTAACCAGCCTTTCAGCCAACGACTTTTCAAGGTAAGGGCTGTAATACCTGATTAATTTAATATCAAAAGCCAAATGTTTATCAACAGGTTCTAAAGGCTGCGTTTTTAATCGTCCGGGTATTTTTTGAAGTAATTCATTGTTAAACTCAACAATAGGCAAACTACTTCTATAATTTTTAAGCAGTGAATATTCTGTAGCTTTATATTTCTCTTTGAATGCCAGCATGTATCTATTGGATGCTCCTCTGAAACCGTAAATATTCTGATCATCATCGCCAACAGCAATCACCCTTATATTTCCTGCTTTATTGATTATGGTCTGTACCAGCTCCCACTCTGTTTTATTAACATCCTGAAACTCATCCAAAAGTAATACGCTTTTATTGCTGATGGAAGAAATATCAATTTCGTCATTGTTAATGGCTGCAATACAGTTCTGAATTACATTTTCTGATTTCTTTAAATCGCCCAACTGCCCCATTAGCTGAAAACAGAAACCATGAAAAGTTGTGATCCTGATCAACCCGGCAAATTCCGGCACCAGCTTTCGTGCCCTGGCTCTAAACTCCAGTGAAGCTGCTTTTGAAAAGGTAAGCATTAAAAATTGTTCCGGTTTAATATCTTCCAACAACAGGAGGCTGGCAATTTTATGCACCAATACCTTGGTTTTACCACTTCCCGGGCCTGCTAATACCAGTATATTGTCCGATTTATTGTCGTCAACAATCCTTGCCTGGTCATCATCCAGTTCCCCTGCAATTACTTTATAGCGTTCGGACGTAAGCGGCATGCTTATTTCTGTTTTACGCCTTGGAAAATAGTTAGCCAGAAATTCGTCATAGGGCTGACTAAAATAGTTATTTACATAGGTCAGGGCTGATTCGTAATTTTGCAGCCGCCTTTTGGCATATTCCCCAACAATATGTATTTGTTCTGTCTTATGCTGATAATATTGCCCCAACTTTTCAAAGTTCTCCTTTGTAAATCTTGGCAGTGAGCTGTCAATTTCTTCAATATTTAACCTGTTGTATGTAATCATAAAGCCCCCTTCCAGCTTTATTGCTTTTACCTGGTGCAAAAACAGTAAAGTCTTCTCGTAGCGCTTAATATCTTCCTCTTTAATTTGTCCAAACAGCTTATTGGAGTTCTTAAGTTGCAGCATCGAAAACTTGACAGGTAAGTCTTTTTTATCCTGATTTTTTTGTTCTTCCCGTTGCGCTGTATAAAACTTTTCAAGTAGCTCATAAACATCAGCAGCCAGCTCATGCCGCCATTGTATATCCTGCTTTAATGCATCGTATTGCTTTACTTTTACCTGGTATAAATCGGTTTCCCTGTCAATACGATTTTTCTGAATAAAGTGCCTTATTTCCCAATAGTTAAGTATATTTTTTATGGCATCAACAGACGATTTTTCAACACCTTTATCAATTAAGTTCTGGTTGAGTTGCCGCATTGATATTTTAATGTTCTTTGTCAGCAATTGCTGTAATGCCATTTCTATTTCCCTGTAACGCTCAAGTATTCTTTTTGTGCTGTTAGCAGAGCGGGTCAGGTTAATAAAAGCGGTTAAATCTCTATTATCTCCCAGTATCTTAAGTTCCCTGAGTATATCTATAACATCTCCTATTTCTTTTAGTCTTAAGCCCGTCCGGTCTGACAGGTAATCTATTCTGCACTCATCATCTTTAACAATGCGTTGTAAAACCACAGAACAGTGCTCCCGCTGTGCTTCTGTTATATTTGTACTTTGGTGTATTCTTGTTAATGCTTTATCAATATTGGGTACCATCAGGCTGTCTGCAAATACGCTTGGTGAGTTTTGGCTGCGTTTTAAAAAGCCCTGGTCTTCCAAAGCAGCAACCGAAGATTTAACCCTGGTTTCCAGCTCCTGAATTTCCGTATCCCAGCCTGCTTTTTTGGCTATCTCTAAAGCTGAATTGCTTATTTTCCTGTTTTTTTTGTATTTAGATAAATACTTAATTGCCTGCCATATCTGCTGTATTTCTTTTTGGTTTATTTTAGTCTGTTGCAATAAACTAAAGTGTTTGTTTAAATCCTGCTCGTTAAATAAGATATAACACCTGGCTTGTATTTCCTGGTTCCGCCCGGCTCGTCCGGCCTCTTGTATGTAATTCTCCAGCGAGTCGGATATATTGTAATGTATTACCGTTTTAACATCATCTTTATCCACACCCATTCCAAAGGCTGATGTGGCAACTATAATGTTTTTATCATTATTCATAAAAGCATCCATGTAAGCTTTTTTCACATCCTTATCCAGCTTACCATGAAAATAAGTTGTGTTAAAACCTGCACTTTCTGTCAACTGTTGTATTTCCTCTACTTTTTTTGTCCTTGAAGCATAAATTATGGCCGGCTTTTCACAACGATCCAACAAGGCTAACAGTGCTTTTATCTTCCGGTCAGGGTTTTCAATATTTATGACCTCATACTTTAAATTTGTTCTGCCGGCTCTTGTTATAAACTCATCCAGTTCAATATCCAGGTTCGCTTTAAAGTAGGTTTTTATATCCACAATCACTTGTGGCTTTGCCGTTGCCGTAAAACATGATACGGGTATTTTACCATATATCATCTCTTCCTCAAGGCTTTTAATAAAACTGGCAATATATAAGTAATCTACCCTGAAATCCTGTCCCCATGACGAAAAACAATGGGCTTCATCAATAACAAAACGGGCTATTGAACGTTGCTTTAAAATGCGTATTATGGTTGGTGAGCGCAAAGATTCAGGCGACAGGTAAAGCAAATGTATAGCGCCATTTTCCACACGCTCAATGGCATTCTGCCTTTCCAGTGGAGATAACAGTCCATTTATAGCAACTGCTTTAGTATTATCAAAGCGTTTTTCAAGGTTCTCCACCTGGTCTTTCATTAAGGACACCAGCGGAGATATAACAACTGTCAGCTGGCGGGATAATGAACCTTTCATTAAAGCCGGCAGCTGAAAGGTAAGCGACTTACCGCCTCCTGTTGGAAAAACAGCCACAAAAGATTTTGAGCTTAACCCGGCCCTGACGGTCTTTTCCTGTAAACTAATCGTTTCATCTTTGTCAAAGTTCCTGAAGTCCTTATACCCAAAGTAGCTTTGCAAAGCTTTTTTAGGATCCAGGTTTAAAGAACAATAGCTACATGTTGATTTACCACAGAAGGTTGACCTGATTTTATTTACTATTTGTTGTGTTTCAGGGCGTGTTTTTCTAAGCCAGGCCGCCAGCACGGATTTATCCTCTTTGGTATTTATCAGTGCTAAAGCATAAGCCAGCTCAACAGGGTGATCTTTAACTAACTGACGAATATTGGTACTATCACAAATCTTATTTTTAAACAGGTGGCTTATTCCTGCTGCCGTATCAAAAGAGCCGGCCTTAATGTCAAGTAAGTCTAAAAAGCCTGAGTAGGCCGTATCAGCGCTAAGTAAAGCCGCATATATTTGCTGTATGCCAACCTCCAGTTCCCTGAATTTATTAAGCTCATCATGTAATAACTCCCTGGTTAATTTACAGTCTGATAAAGGGTTGTTATAAGCTCTTTCATTAAGTAGTTTATAGCCTTTTACCAATTTATGGTAAGGGTTATCGCTAAACAATACCGGAGACCAAAGCAGGGTATCTACAATCCTTTTATTTCTAAAAACCTTACTTCCCAATGCCTTTTCCAACAGGGGTATATCGTGCGCAACAATATTATGCCCGCAGATATATTCCGCCTCGTTTATCCAGCCTTCAAGCCTGGCAAGATGGCACTCATGGAGGTCTTGCCCCCTAAAAAGCGCACCAAGGTCTTTTATTTTGCCTTGCTGGTCGCATTCAATATCAATATAGAGGATCTTGCTCATTATTAACTACACGTACAAATAATATTAGCTTTCATAATATAAGTAATTGTCCAAATTATATTTACCATAATCATATCTTAACAGCATAACTTATATTCTTAAAAAAAATTTCCTTAATTTGGTTTTACTAAAGTATTCGCTTCAAATTTTTCTCCTACTTGTAGTTTTTATAGAATTTACTGTGAACTTATTTTATTAGTCTATTTCCACTGTACCATTATCAATCCGTTCGCTTAAAACTACAATTTTTTAAACAGAATTAATAATCCAACAAGTACTTTTTTATAGCTGATTGCACTACTAATCAAGCCAATACATATCGGTCAGTGCATATAAGCTACTAAACAAAACCAGCTGTATATATCTTAGGTTTAATTATTTACAAAAACTTATTTATTTAGGACTGCTTTGGTGTAACAGGCTATTAAAAAACCGGTATATTTTGTATTAAATCTAACGCTTGTGTATTTATCAAGTGAGGTGTTATGCAAGACAAAACGGTTTATAATGACAATGGTAACGAATGCACGAATAAATCAGAAAGAAAAAGAGAAATGTTGTTAATGAGTACTTATCACTTTCGTGATGTTGGTTTATTGACGCTGTTGACGGTGTTATAAATAAGGCGTGTTTAGAAATGGCTACGAATGCACGAATAAATTAAAAAGGAAAAGAATAGGTGTTGCTAATTTAGTGAATACCCTTATTTTACAGGCCCCGAGGCCTGTTTCACCCACCAATAAGAGCACTTTTTTATTTCTCTACTTTCTTTTAAATAGTATTACCCCATCCTGATAAACCAATTTAATTAAACCAGAAATTGGACTATAGTACAAGGCGTCTTTTAAAGCTGTGTCTCCTTTTATTAAATAAACGTCTTCATATTCCTTACCATCAATTGTTAATTGAGAAAAGTACTCTGTAGAAATATCATAACATAAACTACCTTCTGCTCCAAAAGGTCGCATGTCAAAAATCATAAAATAGCTGTCAACCTTCAATCTAATCCAAACATCAAGACAATCATTATCTTTTCTTATATCTATAATACATTCTGATATTAACTTATTGTTATTTGATTGCAATTGCATTTTGAGAACTTCAAATGTTCCATTACATAATGGCTTTCCTAAAGCCCCTACGTTGTCATGAACTGATAGTTGCCCTTCCGAAACAACCAATTGTACTTGTTTTAAATCACTTGTTCCAGTATAAACAAGAGTTGCTATTATAGTATCATTTTGTTCGTATGGTATCAGGTTATAGTCACGTTCACTTAAAGTATAGGTGCATTTATCTTTATCGCAGGATATTATACTTAAGGCAACTATTAAAATAAATAATACATGTTTCATAATATTTAAGCTTTTTTAGTGAGATACAATTTTTCTTGTAATAGTTACGCCATTCTGCTCAACTTTTAATAAAAAGAATCCTTTATGGTTCGACATATCTAAAACTCCTTTTTCAACGATTTCCTTTTCCAACAATTTGTTTCCATTTAAATCAAAGATACTTACTGTAAAAGCTGTTTTAGACCCTTGCTGAGTTATATACAGTGAAGCATTAGTCGGGTTTGGATAGGTTTTGATTTCAAAACCTTCAGAAAGGGAAGGTGTGATCTGTTCTTTTTTTATTTTATTGGCAAAATAATTACCTGTAATATTCAGAACCTTTGTTAACGATTGTTGTGAATTACCCTTTTGTATACTCGCTTTTAAAGTATATTGTCCGGTAGGTATGTTATGGGGTATTATAAACTCTGGACCTGTGGATTGATACTCAAAATCATTAGAGTAAATATGCCATGATATTGGTGACAAATCAGCTTCTGAAATATTTTTCAGATAATAACAATCTTTATTTTCTGATTTCTTTTTTGAAATAGAAGGCACAAAATTAATTGCCGTACTTTTTTCAGAAGAAGAAACTTTTGCACTTTTTAATGTTGTAGTGGTCGTAGAGGCTTTTGCGCTAAAATTACTACCCTTTTCGATAGTTGTTCCGGAACCTAAAACAATTGATGGAGCAGATAATGTAACTGTGCTGCCTGACTTAAAAACGACATTACCCGTTTCAATATTTTTCCCGATCTGGTTATCAACATCATTCCCTACTTCAATGCTGTTTGATGCTTCAAAGTCTCGATCATTGGCAATAGTTCTATTTTGAATAAATAGATTGTCATACATTATTTCCCTATCAATTAATTCTTGTATACGTGGTTGGATTTTCCAGTGATTTACATAAACATGCCCTGTATTAGCTGTACTTGCATAAATATCATCAAAAGGAGTTTGATTATTATTGATAATATCATCTTTTGTATTGGATGCTGTAAGATGATGCAAGCCATTTGCCGTATTAAAAACAGATTCGTCCAAATCGATAGAACTCGAAGTTGGTACGAAACTAAATGCATCAATGTCCAAGTCAACTTCATCAATTTCAAATACACCGCCTGGGCAGTTATCGTAGGCTTTATTGTCTGAGGTGTAGTAGCGTTTCTTATAAACAAATGCAGGATAAGGTGTGGGGGGAATTCCTGATAAAACATGATACCATTTCACATCGGGTATTACTATGGAAACAATTGTAATGTTAGAAACCAGTTGATTATTAGTATTGACAGCTGTTGAGTTAAGGGTTAGTTCATGATAGTGACCTAACAGGGCTGTCCATTTCCATTGGTGGTTAAAAATCCTGTCACCAGGGGAGAATGAAAGGTTATCACCTTGGTTATTTCCATTAATTAATGCAATATTTCTACTGTCTTCGGGATAGCCCAAGCCATTTAAATAGGTTTGCATTGCATCAAACTGGCTTGTACCAGACGAATGACGAGATAGTAATTGTTTGGCAGCAGTTGAATTAATGGTCTGGTCAATAACTTCATAAGTAACAAAATCTCCAAATATACCTTTAAAAATCCCTAAAAATGGCACAACCACATCACTAACATCAGAAACAACTGCAACAGCATCTTTAAAGCCCATTTGAAATCCTGGTGGTATATTTGCTCCTTTATGCGGAGAATCAAAGGAAACATAAAGACCAATCTGATGGTCAATACCATCATTTTCCATTTCTTTTAGAGCCATTCTTGAAAGTATCCCACCCATACTTTCACCAATAATAACACCTTCAAAATTTCCTGTTTTATCTTTATTGATTTTATTAATCATGGCTTTAACAACTTCCTTATTTTCATGCATAGAACGTTTGGCGTCACTAAAGCTTAAACAGAATACATCATATCCATCTGCTTGCAGGTCACTTAATATGTTTTCCCATTTTGTGTATTTCTCATTTTCGGAATAGTTATTCAACAAATCAAAACCTTCAACTATTAAAATAGGTTTGTCTAAAACATTATCACTTCCTAACTCGCAACGGTAATCTCCACCCACTACAGTACCTGTTGATTTTAGAAACGCTTCTGAATTTACGGTACCAGTAATGCTTGGTTCACTTATGTATTCTGCTTTAACTGTAATTTTACTATTTGCGACTAAGGTGTCATTAGCAGTATATAGTTTAGCTACGATACTTTTTTCCCCAATGCAGTCGTAGTTGATTGTGATATTATCTGCATCAATATTAACATTTCTAAAACCACTTCCATCCCCAAAATCAATTTCTAAACGATTAATCTCGCTGGTGGCATTTGAAAAAATGAGTTCTTGTTTTAGATCAAATGTTACATTTGAATTGTATATGCCTGGAATCATCACAGATAAAGCAAATAATTCTTTATCAGATATTGTCGGTATATAATCTTTATCTTCAAAGAATTTCAAGGTTTCATCTGCTCCTAAATAATTGCCTTTATAAAAGATATATGATAAAGGAATCGATGTATGTAAGTTGTCTTTATAATCCTCCCGGTTAACTAAACTCTCAAATACTGGTAGTATATAGTTTTCCGGAGAGCCATGTTTACACCTTTGCAGATTAGTGTAAATAGCCCAATAATTATAATAATCAGATTGAGTCTGTTCCCTCAGTATTAAGTCATCAATATTTCTAAAACCCTGGTCGAGAAGTATATTTGTCGGAACTAATTCATCATCAATGTTTGCATAAATTCCGTCAACAATATCTAAAAAGTCTTGAATTGTAGTTTGACAATACATATTTACCGTTGAGAAAACAATGGTTATAATCAGGATTATTCTTCTCATCTTTTTTGTTTTTTATTCGGTTAAATATATCTAGACCGTTTATTTTGTTGCCTACTCATCTCTAACCGCAATTATCATTACAATTATTTTCGCAATACCCTTAATTATTTGTCTATCTAAAACTACTATTATTTAAACAATATTAATAATCTTACAAGTATTTTTTCAACTGACTACACTACTAATCCAACTAATACATACTGAACAATGCACAGCTGTATATATCTTAGGTTTACTTATTTACAAGTGCTTATTTATTAGGGTTGCGCTGTTGTTCTTGGCAATAAAAGAGATGGCATGTTTTGTAACATATATAAATCTAACGCTTGTGTAATTGGCAAGTAAGGTATTTGTAATGGCCATGAATGCACGAATAAAAAGAAAAGAGTATAATGTTGCTAATGTGTGCTTTTTCATTTTTATGATGTTGGTTTATTGATGCTGTTGACTATATGATAAATAAGGCTTTTTTCGTGAATGTCCTTATTTTACTAGCCCCGAGGCTCTACACACCCGTCCATTGGCTTGTTTACCCCGTCAACTGGCTTAATAAGTATCTCAACCGGCCTTACAACCCGTCCACAGGAATGGAATACCCGCCAACAGGGGCATCTTTCCCTTTCAACTGGCCTTACCCCTCCTCCCATCGGCTTGTTTACCCCGTCAACTGGCTTAATAAGCCTCTCAACTGGCCTTACAACCCGTCCACAGGAATGCTTAAGCTGTCCATTGGCATGGTTGACCTGCCAATCGGCCTGTTCAGATCTCCCATCGGTATTATAAGATATTTAATTACATGTGTTAGAAACAGATTGTTAGATTATAGACACAAGACTGATTTACAAGGCGTACATTGTCTTTGGTTCTCATCTTCACCACTTCGTCGTGGCACTTCCCTTTGACCTAAAGGTCAAAGGGAAGTATAGAATTGATATTAAAATTGTTTATTACCAAAGGCGCTACCGGTCTTTTTCTTCTTTCCATTAAGGTTTAAGGCGTAGTTAATGCCCAGTTCAATGATTGGTCCCTGGCGCTGGTATTCGGTAGCCTGGTAGAATATTTCCACTGAGTCGGCGTTATAGGCCCGTGTGCTTAGCCCCTTATCGTTTGAGGCCAGTATATCAAGTACCCTAAGCGAAAAGTCCCATCCTTTAAGCTTTTCAGGTGCATAGTTAAGGGCTGAATTGGCCATATAAAACAAGTCATCCTGCCCTTGTGCTGTTACAGTGGCCGATTTAATATCAAAGTCGGTGGTAAATTTTAAGTCATCCACAATATGCCAGTTAAAGTTACCTTTCATGCTCCAGTTAGTCGAGCTATTATCTTCCTTGTAACCAAATACATCGCCATTAATATTGTAATGGTATAATGATCCGCCCATAAACAATTTGATTTTTCTGCTAAGCTCCAGGTTGGCATTTAGCTCGGCACCCAATGCTATGGTGTTACCTGCATTGGTGTAGCTGCGTATTAATACTTTATTATGGTCGGGATCCAGGTCGCCAATTTCATTATTTTTATATATGGTGTTTACCCTAAATACAGCATTATCGGTTCCCCTGTAAAACCCTGTAAAAGTCAGTTTTTGCTTTCCCATACGCTTATCGTAGCCCAGCTCCAAGTTGTTTAAATACTCCGGTTCAAGTGATGGATCGCCTACCAAATACACTTCGTAGTGACGGCGATACAGGAAGGGTGCCATATTTTTAGTTGCCGGACGGTTTATACGCCTGCTGGCAGCAAAGGTCAGCCCATCCTTTTCTGTTATGGTATAGTTCATATGCAGGGTCGGAAACCAATCCAGCTGCTGTGTATTATACTCTGCAGCTGTTTCACGATCAAATATGGTAAAATAATCAGGGTTGGCAATTTTCATATCCTGGTCGGTATACTCTAAGCGCATGCCTCCAATCACAGATAGCTTGTTCCATTTGGCCGAGTAGTCAATATACCCGGCATACACACCTCGTGTTAATTCTATAGCGTTTTCCAAAGACTCGTATGCTCCCCATTGCTTACGGTTTACATTAAGGGTATCGTAGTTAAAATTATCATCGTGCGATATATATTGCGGTTGTGCTCCTATGCTTAATACATGGCCATTATCCAGTTCTTTTTCATAATCAATAGAAAAACGGTAGCCGTGCAGGGGTGCATTATCCGACTGACGAAAATGCCGGCGCTTATCCTTAATTTCCTGCGAACTGTTATCAAAATTATAGTCTTCATTATCCAGTTCACGACTCAGTTTTGAGTATTCGTACAACAAGGACATGTTAAGGCTGCTGTTATTATCAAATTGAGTTGAAAAGTCGATGCTTGAGGTATGAAATTCACCATAACGATCATCGGTATTAGGATTATACACATACTCGTTAAGCCGATCAAGACCCACTAGAGGTAACTTATCTTTATCGCCATAAAAGTTGTTGTACACATAAAAGGCCGAACGCCCCTCCTGCCTCTCGCCGTAGTAGTACGATGCCGACAGGCTTGAATGATCTGTTAGCTGGTAATCGATACCCGCATTAGCCGAGTAATTGATGTACCACTCAGGGCGCTCACCTGCCGCTACCATATGGTAAAAAGAACCATCTTCCTGCAAAATACGGGCATCGCCGGTACGTAGTCCGTTTACATTACGGCGGTTATAGCTGGCACCGCCATACAACGATAAGGCATTATTGTGGTACATTAATGAGAAACCACCGCCATAGCGGTTATCATTCTGTTTAAAACCACTTATTGGGTCTGTTAAATTATTGTATGGCGCACCACCCAGCAGGCCATTGGCAGTTACTGAAAAACCGTTTAAAGCGTTTTTCTTTGTTGAGATATTAATGATACCGCCTTTTCCCTGTGCATCATATTTAGCAGTAGGTACAGTAATAACATCAATAGATTCTATTAACTCACTTTGTATTTGTCCTAATAATACGGATGCCTCCACCTGTGTGGGTTTACCATTCAGGTAGACCATAAAGTCCGTTGTACCACGTACCGATACCATACCATCTGGTCCTACCGAAACTGAGGGCAGTTTATTAAGTACATCTGTTGCATTTCCCCCTTTGGCCGTGGCAAATTCTGATGCTTTATAGGTTTTGCGGTCTATTTTAGAAACCACCGTCTGGGTCATTGCTTTTACCTCTACGCCTTCTATCTTAACCGTTGATGCACTTAAATTAACTTGTTTAAGGTCTACAAGCCGTTTATCTTTTGAAACAGCGATATTGTTAATGGTACCGGGTTCATACCCTAAAAATGATACGGTAATCGTATATGTTCCCGGTTTTACTTTGTCCAGATTAAAAAATCCACCAGCATCACTTACTGTTCCTGTAATAATATTTTCGTTTTCCGTTAAAGCGATATTTGCAAATGGTATTGATTCTTTACTTTCATTATCAATGACCCTGCCTTTAATAATTCCATTTTGAGCAAGTGTTACAAAAGATAGCATTAAGCCTGTAACGATGCCAATAAACTGTTTGTAATTCATTATAATAGTGTAGTTATTTACTTTGTTTAACAAAAATATATACTGTAACACCACAATATATGGTACACTTATACCCTTTTATGGTAAATTTTGTCTTAAATCAAAAACGCTTCCTGAATTCTAAAGGTGTGAGATTGGTTTTTGTTTTAAAAAACTTTACAAAATGAGATGGGTCAGTATATTGCAGTTCAAAAGCAATTTCTGAAATAGAATTAGTAGTATACCTTAACAAGCGCTTACTTTCCATTACCAGGCGCTCTGCAATTATTGATCCTGCGGGTCTTCCTAAGTCATTTGAGCACAAACTACCCAGTTTTCGCTTTGTGATATTAAGCTGTCCGGCATAAAAGCTAATATCGCGATGTGTTTTATAATGTTTATCTACCAGGCTTTTAAACTGCGATATCAATTTGTTTTCTGTTGTTGTACCTGGCTGGCTTGAATTTACAATGTCATTCAGCTTATATATAATAATATTCAGATAGTTTTTTAATACCAGTTCATTGGTATTATCCGCTGTAAATTCATGCATCATCAACTCAAAATTGGCCAACAACTGCTTATTATCTTTATTAAGCTTTATTTGTGTTGGTATATTTGATAGTAGCTGTACAATATCGTTAAACTCATCCAAAAATGCTTCTTTAAAGATCATAACAAAGCCTTTGGGTATTTGTGTAAAATCCCAACAATGAACTTGTCCGCCTTTCAAATAAAATAAGGTTGGAGGATTAACCTGGTAATCCTGCTCATCAATAGTATGTATCCCGGTTCCTTCATTTAGTATAATAAACTCATGATACCCATCGTGTTTATGCGGTTTGGTAGGTTTAATAACCTCCTTCATCCGGCTTATCTTAAACTGTTCTGTTCGTTCTATTTTTCGCTTCTTATCAATTCGTTCCATATCCAATTATATTCAAGCGCTATAGTCATACAACAACTTTTGGTGGTATTAGTACAAAACTACATTTGTTATTATTAATTGCTTGTACAAATCCTACATATTATCTAACCGTTGTAATACTCTATACAAGTATTAATAACCTGGAAACAACATAAAGTTATAGTCACAGAAAGCCTTATATAACCATATGGTAAAAATTTCTACTCAAAAACCGGTTAAACTGTAACACAATTTTAAACGGCTCCCTGGTTATTATGAAAATATAGTATTCTCTTTTCATAACAAAAACGATAGAGTGTAGTTGTTCTTCCCTACAAGGCAAAGAAATATATGCGAGACATAAGTTAACGATCAAACAGACTCTAAAATATTGTCTCAAAAAATTATACCAGATCAACATCAATATGCCGTAATCTGATTGGTCTTATATTACTGTCCAACAAAAGTTGCCTATTTTGATATACACACTATGGAAAAAGAATGTGGCTTTTAATATAATTGATGAAATACCAGGGAACAAAGAGATCATGTCCTGTTTTTGGATTGTTCAGTAGTAACAAAATAGTCCCGGCTTAAAAACCGGGATACCAGATGAACCTCAGCATAACAGATTGAAGAATGTTCACCCAAGTTAAAACTACTTCCCTATATTATTAAGAAACTTACGTACAGAATTAACTGATTCTAACTTATACTTTGCACTTGTTCGTTGTATACCTACTTTTATTGTTATTGCCTCGTTCGGTAATTCCTTAAACATATACTCATCTGTCCAGTCATCACCCATAGCCATTAAAAAGTCGAATTGCCCATTATGTATAAACTGGTTAGCGGCAATACCCTTATTAATACCACCACTTTTCACCTCTATCACCTTACTACCTTCCATTATTTCCAGGTTTAAATTACCAACCAGCTCCAGTAACTCATCTTTTAACTCATTGGCTCTTATCAAGCTCTGTTCCGGCTCCGCTTTGCGGTAATGCCATACTAAAGAATAGTTTTTTTCTTCGATAAACGAGCCCGGGGTACGATCAACAAAACGTTCTAAAACCGGACGAATCATAGGCATCCAATCATTATTTATATTACTTAGTGTTTGCCAATCTTCGCCATATTTTCTAAGCCAAACACCATGCTCACAAATTAAATTAATTGGTACATCAGCAAACCACTTCTCCAAGGTATGACGATCGCGTCCGCTAATAATGGTTACCGTATTTTTTTCATCAGCAATCAATTCATTCAATATCTGGTACAATTCATCATTGGGAGTAGCCTCTTGTGGATTTTTATGAAATGAGGTTAATGTACCATCATAATCCAAAAATATGGCACGTTTACCGGAACGCTTATATTGTGCATCAATATCTTTAAATACTGTATTCGAAATTTTCTTAACAAGGAACTCTTTCTGTATGCGTTTAACATTTTCAAGTGCATCAACAAACTCACCTGCCCACTTAAAAACAGAATAACGTTGAATTCGTTCCTGTAAATATTTCATTCTTTCTTTTTGCTCCTCTACTGGCATTAGCAAGGCCGTTTTTAAAGCATCCGCAATCTCATCTTCATTAATTGGATTGATTATAATGGCTTCTCCCATCTCCTTTGCAACACCTGCCATTTCGCTTAACACGACTACTCCTGTTTGATTACCTCGTGAAGCTACATATTCTTTAGCAACCAAATTCATTCCATCACGTAAAGGGGTTATCAGGGCTACATCTGATAAATTATAAAGCTCTACCAAATTCTCAAAAGGCATTGCACGATAAAAATACCAAACCGGGGTATAGTTTATGTTACCATACGTCCCATTTATATTACCTACCAGTTCATCAACCTCCTTCTTTAACATCATGTATTCCTCCACATGTCCACGACTTGGAACGGCTAACATGATAAGGGTTACTTTCCCGTGAAACTCCGGGTACTTTTCCATAAACTTTCTAAAAGCCTTAAGACGCTGAGGAATACCCTTGGTGTAATCCAAACGATCAATTGAAAGCACTAAACGACGGTTAGGTGATGTCATAAAGTACTTTTCCAATTCCATATGTAAATCAGATCGTTCCTGTATGGTTTTTTGCATTACTGCAGCCGATGTATTCCTAAACTTATCGTAGTCAATACCCATTGGAAAAGAATCTGCTTTTATAATACGATCATCAGCATGAATTTCGTTAAACGAGATTTCATAACCATATAAGCGACGTACTGAACTTAAGAAGTGACGTTCATAATCGTAGATATGAAAGCCCAGCAAATCAGCCCCGAGCATTCCTTTTAAAAGCTCCATACGCCAGGGAAGAATTCTGAATACTTCATACGATGGAAACGGAATATGCAAAAAGAAACCAACAGTAACATTGGGCTTTACCGATTTTATCATTTCAGGCACCAGTAAAAGCTGATAATCGTGAACCCATACGGTATCTCCGTCTTCTGCAACGTCTAATACCCTATTGGCAAAGCGTTGATTAACCCGTTTATAGCATTCCCAGTTTTCAGGTGAATAATCAACATATTGAGTAAAATAATGAAATAATGGCCAAATGGTTTTATTACTAAACCCTTCGTAATATTCTAATATTTCTGACTCACTTAAGGGAACTGTAACACATCTTTTTTCAAGTAACTGGTCGTCAATCTTACGAACTTCATCATCGCTTAAATCATCAGAGTTAACCCCGGACCAACCAATCCATTTGCCACCATATTCTGTATAAACCGATTTCATGCCTGTGGCTAATCCACCAACACTCTCAATTAAATTATAGTTACCATTTTCTTTTACCAAGCTATATGGCAAACGGTTAGCCACAATATGCAGTTTAGACATAGGGTCTCTCTTTTTAAGATTAAATATGTTTTAAGCTATTTTTAAAAAGAAAACTACAAATAGTAGTAATATTAAAAAAAATATCTTTTTTTCGCAGTATTAAGCAAATATACATTTTTATTGGGTATTGTTTGTTTAATAAAATGAAGTTTTAAAAATAATGTATTAGTTGATTAACGTATGAAGAACCTTGATTACGGCATCATAGGAAACTGCCGGAGTGCGGCTTTAGTTTCTAAAACCGGCTCTGTTGAATGGCTTTGCTTACCTCATTTCGCATCTCCCTCAGTCTTTGCCAGGATATTAGATGACAAAAAAGGTGGTTTTTTTAATATCAGGCCAACAGAAGACTTTGATACTGAACAGTTTTATCTGCCACAAACAAATATATTAGTAACTAAATATATTTGTGCATCAGGAGTATTCGAGTTACACGACTTTATGCCACGTTATCGCAATGAAGATGGAGTATATTACACTCCACCTGATATTGTGAGATACATTAAACATATCTCAGGATCAGTTAATGTGATCATTAATTTTGACCCCAAATTACAATATGCCAAAAGCAATACATGTATTTCTGAAGGTGATGAGTATATTAAAGCCTATACAACAACTGGTGAATATGATTCAATATACCTGTATTCATCATTTGATAAGAAAAGTATAAAAGAAGGCCTCCCCTTAAAAATTAATCAGAACGAGTTTTTATTGCTGAGCTATAATCAAAAACTACTTCAGCAATCTACCTCCCGCTCTTACCTTAAACACCAGCGCACTAAAGTTTATTGGTTAAACTGGTCAGATAAAACAACTACTTTTAAAAAGTACGAAAATGAAATTATAAGAAGTGCCCTGGTACTTAAACTTCTGAATTACCAAAAATCGGGTGCTATTTTAGCCGCTGTTACTACATCGCTACCTGAAACAATTGGTGAAGTACGAAACTGGGATTACCGCTTCTGCTGGATCAGGGATGCTTCTATGGTGGTAAAAATAATGACTCAACTGGGTCATGAACGTATTGCCGAACATTACCTAAACTTTATTATCAGCCTGATGCCCGATAAAGGCGAAAAAATGCAAATCATGTACGGTATTCATGGTGAAAAAAACCTGCATGAAATAGAGTTAGACCATTTAGAGGGTTATGAAGGAAGTAAGCCGGTTAGAATTGGAAATGCAGCATACGTTCAAAAACAAAACGATATTTATGGTATTCTGATGGATGTTATCCTTCAGTATTTTGAATTGTTCAAAACTTCATTGGGTAACAGTGAAGATATTTGGACCATTGTAAGAAATATTGTTAAGGTTGTTGACGAAAACTGGCAGGAACCTGATAAAGGTATTTGGGAAATACGTAGCGAAGGAAAACACTTTACCTTTAGCAAGGTATTGTGCTGGGTTGCCATTAACCGTGCTAAAAAAATAGCAAAACTTCTTAAACGCGAATCGTATGCTATAGAATGGGCAAAACTTGAAGAAAAAATTGAAAAGGATATCCATTCTAATGCCTGGTCTGATAAAAAACATACCTTTACCCAATCCTACGGCTCTAACGATTTGGACGCTGCTGTTCTGCTAATGGAGTCGTACGGCTTTATAAAAGCTGATGACCAACGCTATAAAAAAACAGTTCTGGCTATTCAAAAGGAATTAGAACATGATGGTTTAATGTATCGTTATAAAAACGAAGATGACTTTGGAGAGCCACAGTCGGCCTTTACAATCTGTTCTTTCTGGCTTATTAATAGCTTATACAAAATTGGGCTTAAAAACGAAGCTACACGTAAATTTAAAGCCTTACTTAATTGTTCTAACCACTTAGGACTATTCAGCGAAGATCTGGACTTTAAAACACGACGTATGCTGGGTAATTTTCCACAGGCTTATTCGCATTTGGCAATTATTGAAACGGCTATCACCCTATCCGGTGATGAAATTTCAAAAGAAGAGGAAATAATGAAAACCATCCGTCATTAAAATAATTGATAATCATTACAAAAGAGGCTGTCCAAAAAGCAGAGTCCTTTGTCTTCAACAACTTTTCACCCTTAAATCTCTATAGGGAAGTTGTTGAAATTCACTTCAGGTTCAGAATAATACTGAATTTTGACAAAGATTAAATCTTTACTTTTTGGACTGCCTCTTTTGGTTTATATACAATTTTACCCGGTAATATTATTGAAACTTAAAGCAAAAATCTTTTAAGAGCTTAAAACAACAAAGCTGAAAATTAAAGTCCCTTTAGATATTCAAGGTAAAATAAACCACAAGACCGTTTCTCCTTTTTATTCTTCACTAATCGCTTATTGTATGTTAATTATTCAGTATTAGCTGTTGAGTAGCTTGTAAACATGAAGTCACATGTGCTGAAAAAGGCCCGGGTTTTGCAGGTATTATGAAGAATACTGTTATACCTGTACTACGGATAAAAAGAATGACCCTCGACAAAATAAAAAATCATTCCCGACAAAATAAAAAATGACCCTCGACAGATTGTCTGTTAGTAGTAGGTCATTTTTATTTTACCTTTAAAGTAAAACTACTTCCTACTACTTTTGTGTTATTACTTAGGTGTATCCGAACGGGCTTAAAGTTCTGGGCAATATGTATTAGGCCGTTTGCTTACTTTGATACCTACCGACGTAGTGCCTGACACGCTCATCTAGCAGATAAAAATATATCCTGACACTAATTGCATCAGGATATATTTCTTTATCGTTAGTTGAATATTAACATTTAGTGTTAACATTGTAGCTTTGACTACAATGTCAAATTTTTTCTGCTTTTACTACTTAGACTCTTTAACTTTATATTAAAACTCTCGTTCAAAAGTAAACAAGCGCTTTACAATTAATTTACTATCATATTCTATTAATTCAGCATTGACTTGTCTTAATTCAAGAAATAACATATGTGTTCCACCAGGAAGCATTCTATCTTCAAGGTAGTCATCAAAATTCGGTAGTTCAACTATCACATCTTCATTTGGCTTTAAATCTCCTGTCCAGGTTTCCTTGAATAACTAGTATTAGTTATATCAACCTCATATGCAAGCAAAAAACTACTGACCAAAAGATCTCCCACATTCAAAATCTTTACTTTTGGGATAAAAGTCGATGACTTATATAATTCTGGCACTTCATTAGGAGATACAACCTCAGAAATTTTAATTGCTAAACTGTCAATCTTTTCTTTATTACATGAAATAAAAACAAAGACAACACTAATAACCGCTACAATACGTTTTTTCACCATATTTAATTTCTTCATTCGTTATTTAGCTTTAATTAATTTTAAAGAACTTGATAAATCATCACCATTTACTATGACATTATACATGCCAGATTGTAGCTCTGAAATAATTAGCTTTTTCCCAATTCCAAATGGAGGCAAAAATCTTTTAATCAAACTGCCATTTACACTAAATACATCAACATATCTCCAATCATAAAGACCATCCCCTGATACAATGCTAAAATAGTCATGAACCGGATTTGGCACAATCAGTAACTCTCCGTCTTTAACTAAAGATTCATCATAACCTGATTTCACTTCCAAACTTCCAATAAACAAATCATCTTGTCCAACACTCTTAAGACTACTACCATTCAGAAGTATTTCATCTCGAAATAGCCATGTATCATTGTAGATATAAACTTCATCTATTGGGACATTACTACATATCCACCATAATACCTCCCAAATTAATAGTCTGAGCCAATAATGACATATTGGCAAAAACAGCTAATACCAGTATGAGAACTAATTGTTTTTTCATACTATCCATAACCTTAATCGTTTAGTTTATTTTTTAATTCATTAATTTCTTTTTGCTGCTCAATCAAATACAGCGTCAACTCCTCCACCTTCATCAACAGCAACTTATTCATTTCCGCCAGGTTCACGCCTCCTTCTTCCATCTCAGCTGCTGAGGGTATTTCCGGTAAGTGCTTATTGGTAAGTATAAAGGCTTCTACCTCGGATAAGTCTTTTAGTTGATAGTTGTCTTCGAAGACAAAGTCAGCGGTATTGCCATTGGCTGTATAGGTAATGTTATTGGCGGCAAGAGTGCCATTAAGTTGAAGGTCTTGCATACTGGCAAGGGTCACTTCTATTTCATGGGCTTTGATATTGCCGTTGACGTCGAGTTTGGCCGAGGGGGTTGGTGTACCGATGCCAACTTCACCATAATAGCCAATATTCACCATGGCTTCATCACCTCTTGATATCCTAAACCTTGGAACATTCGCCCATGTATTAGTAGAAATCGCTTCTACTGACCATACTTTACTATAATAAGCATCTCCTCTTTTGTGAGTAGAACCAAGCTCCACTCTCGCACATCTTTCCTGACTTGTTTCATTATAAGAATATGCAGCCTTTAAAATAGAGCTTACAGAAGCACCAGTGTTTGTACATAAAGCTTTAATATAAGTTGATTGATTGCTACTAAGAGTCTTTATCTCACCAGCATTTATAGTACCATTAACATCGAGTCTAACAGATGGATTTAAATTACCAATTCCAATATTACCATTATCTAAGATGGTCAAATAACGTTTGTAAGAACCGTTATTCCAAAAACGGAAAGATTATTATGATTTTCATAGGATCTGGGGCCACTAATGTGCCAAAAACCCAAAGTATTCATTAAATTAAAAGAACTGCTAGTTTCATCTTTCTGTTCTGCGGTATAAGATGTTGGATTTTGCCCCCAAACAGCCCCACATACCAATACAATTAAAGTAGTTAGTTTTTTCATTATTTGTTTTTTATTTAACAATACACCTATAATATTCATTAACAAGTCTCTAATGAAAAACGATTCCCAATTACCTAAACTAAAGGCTTAACAAAATTAGTTATTAAAATAAAAAAATAAACAGGCACTTATGTGTACTTACTGTTGTGCTTTATTAATTACTATGTGATTAATAGGCTACTACTTAACATCAATAAAATTAATTACTCTATAATCTAAATTCCAACTTATTCATCTATACTGCCAAGGGAATTACAGGCAAGTGTTTGTTTGCTTTGATAAAAGGCTTTCTGTTCACATAGCTATTTAAGTTGACAGGTAACTTCAAAACCCAAATTAGTCCTATCCTAGAATTACTATACAGATTATTAATAGTGTACTGGAATAACTTTAAACCATTGAAAGGTCGTCCTAAATTAACTATACAGTTTTTCCCGGCGTCGAAAAGTTGTAGAGTTTATGCCTATCTCTTCGCAGTATTGTTTGAGTGTCTTTTCTTCTGGATTATAGCCTGAAATAATTTTAATCTTCTTTTGGGGAGGGAAATGTTCACACCTTTGTGATAGGTATTTGTCACTATTTTTACCAAATTTTATCAGCCTATCCTTTATGATGCTTTGATAACGGATATTGTATTCAGTCATAACATCATCAATGCTCATCAGACCATCATAGATCTTAGAAACAAGTTCTCGCTTTAATTTATCGGGTAGAGTTTTTATCTTTTGCCCGTTTTTCAACTCACGTTCGTAGCCGAAATTTTCTTTTTATCTCATCCCAATTGCTCTTTTTGTGTATAGCTATTTTAGGACAAGACAATCCTTAACTTAGTGATATTATTATACCAGGCGAAGCACTTTCTTTTTAGAAAACAAAACAAAAGCCGGCAATCAGCCAGCTCTTATATTATTGCAATACTTATTCTTTACTCTGCACTCGCAGGTGCTTGCCCGCGCATACCCATAATATCACGATCAAACATATACAAATTGTGATCGCCCAGCAGACGTAACCGGTCATTAATAGAAGCAACAGAAGCTTCCTCTTCAATTTGTTCATTTACGAACCACTGAATCCAGTTATGTGTTGTAAAATCTTTTTCCTCAAGACAAACACCAACAATAGTATTAATCAGGCTACTTACATACTGCTCATGTTTCAAAACTTCAGCAAATATTTCCTTAATATCTTTATACTCACCCGGAGGCTGTGCTATAGCCGGAATAATAGCTTTTCCACCACGCTCATTAACGTACTTAATAAACTTAAGCATATGCACACGTTCTTCTTCTGCCTGTGCATAAAGCCATTTTGATGTTCCTTCATAGCCATTGGTATCAGCCCATATAGCCATGGCTAAATATAAATTTGACGAATAAACCTCTTTCTCAATCTGGTTAACCAACACCTCTTCAACTTTCTTATTAAGCATAACTGTTTAGAATTTTAATTTTTCTTAATCCATTCAAAGATACGTATTAATAAACCATTGAATATAACCTGGTGTTTTGAGTGAAGCTTATTTATATTCATTCCACACAATTATCTCATTTTTCTTGGAATATTGATTTTTATCATCATTTTTGCAATTAAGATTTTATGGTCTTTTAATTCTTTTTAGAACATTTTCGCCGTTATTTTTTTTATAAATGAAACCTTTATTCCATTATGATTAAAAAAGTCTTAGTCGCCAACCGTGGTGAAATTGCCGTTCGGGTTATGCGCTCATGCCGGGAGATGGGTATCCGTTCTATCGCCATTTATTCCGAAGCAGACCGCACTGCCATGCATGTAAGATATGCCGACGAAGCCTACTGTGTAGGCCCTGCAAGCTCGGCAGAGAGTTATCTTAATATTGCTAATATTATTGCTGTAGCCCAATCAGCCAAAGCCGATGCAATTCATCCCGGTTATGGTTTTTTATCTGAAAATGCACAGTTTGCCGAGGCAGTTGCTAAAGCCAATATCATCTTTATTGGCCCTTCTGTACACGCCATTAATACAATGGGCGATAAATTAACGGCTCGCCAGTTAATGATTGACTCTAATGTTCCAGTTGTGCCCGGCACAAAAGAGAGCATTGATGATCCTGCACACCTTAAGGAAATAGCATCTGAAATAGGCTATCCTGTTATGCTAAAAGCCAGTGCAGGTGGCGGTGGTAAAGGTATGCGCCTTGTGCGAGAAGAAAAAGATTTGATAAATGCGTGTGAAATGGCTAAATCAGAAGCACGTTCAGCCTTTGGCGATGATGCTGTTTACATCGAAAAATATATTGAATCACCCCATCATATTGAGTTTCAGATAATGGCTGACCAGCATGGTAACTACGTTCATTTATTTGAGCGGGAATGTTCTGTACAACGTCGCCATCAAAAAGTGGTGGAAGAAACTCCATCGCCATTAATGACAAAGACACTGCGTCAGAAAATGGGAGAACAAGCCATTGCTGCAGCAAAAACGGTTAATTACGTAGGTGCAGGTACAGTTGAGTTTCTGGTTGATGACAGCCTTAATTTCTACTTCCTGGAAATGAATACCCGCCTGCAAGTGGAGCACCCTATTACAGAACGAACCACTGGTATTGATTTGGTTAAAGCACAAATTAATGTGGCTAATGGTCTGCCACTTTCTTTTAAACAAGAAGATCTGCTACAGAACGGCCATGCCATTGAATGCCGAATTTATGCTGAAGATCATAAAAACAATTTTATGCCTTGCCCCGGCGTAGTAAAAAATATATCAGAACCACTGGGGCTTGGTATCAGAACAGACGGGTACGTATACGAAGGCTATGAAATACCATTTCATTACGACCCGATGATTTCAAAACTTATCTCGTGGGCACCCACTCGAAAAGAAGCCATTGAACGTATGAAAAGGGCCTTATACGAATATAAAATTACGGGTGTAAAAACATCCATTCCTTTTGTGTCGCGTATTATGCACGCTAAAGAATTTGTTGATGGCCAATACAACACCCACTTTATAGAACAAAATATGGACTTTCTGATGAGCGATGAGGATAATTGTTCGAACTACTGTGAAGACATTGCCCTTTTTGTGGCCTATTTAGACTATACCGAAAAAATTAAAGAAGCAGCTGATAAAACAAATGTAGCAACACCTAACCGTTCAGGCTGGAAAGAATATGCACGACGTAAAAATATTTTACGCCTTTAAAAATCATTGTTATGCCCATAGAACTTAAAATAGATACGCGAATAGCACGAATCAACATTCTTGAACAGGTTGGCACTAAATATAAGGTCAAAATTGATGATAGAATTTACGATTTAGACCTCAAAAAAGTAGAAGCAGACGCCTATTCTATCCTGCTTGATGGCCACTCCATTAATATGGAAATGATTGAAGGCGAAAGCCTGAACCATTACAAGGTAAATACGATTAATAATTACTACGAAATAGAAGTCATTGATGCCGCAACACGTTACCGTAAGCGTTTGGGTAGTGATGTTGAAGAAGGTGGAAACATCATATCAACCCCAATGCCGGGTAAAATTGTAAAAATACTTGTTAATGAAGGTGATAAAATTGAAAAAGGACAAACCGTTGTTATCGTCTCTGCCATGAAAATGGAAAGTGAGTATAAAAGCGCTGTTGATGGTATAGTTAAACACATACATGTTAATGAAGGCGATGCCGTAGAAGGCCACCAGCCTTTAGTAGAAATTGAAAGTGAATAATTATCAGATGTATTTGTTATGCAAAGTTTAGAAGAAAAATATAAGAAGTTTAAAGAGCACAACCAGGCAGCTGAAGCCGGTGGTGGCAAAAAAAGGATTGAAAAACAGCATAAAGGTGGAAAATTAACTGCCAGAGAAAGAATTGATGTCTTTCTTGATGCCGGAACATTTGTTGAACTGGATAAGCTGGTAAAACACCGGTGCACTAATTTTGGAATGGAAAAGAATCATTTCCCAGGTGATGGCTTTATAACGGGCTACGGTAAAGTTGACGGGCGCCTGGTTTATGTTTTTGCCCAGGATTTTACCGTTTTTGGTGGCTCATTAAGTCGAACCAATGCCGATAAAATTATTAAAATCTCGAAATTAGCATTAAAGATGGGGGCACCCTTAGTTGGCTTAAACGATTCCGGCGGTGCACGTATTCAAGAAGGTGTTCAGAGCCTGGCCGGTTATGGCGATATTTTTTTCCTTAATGTTAAGTCATCGGGGGTAATACCTCAAATTTCGGCTATTATGGGTCCCTGTGCCGGTGGTGCAGTCTACTCGCCTGCTCTTACCGATTTTATTTTTATGGTAAAAAATACAAGCTACATGTTTGTAACAGGTCCCGAGGTAATAAAAACTGTAACCCATGAAGAAGTAACCAAGGAAGAGCTGGGCGGTGCAATAACACATAATACTAAAAGTGGTGTTGCTCACTTTATGGCTGATGACGATGAACATACGCTAATGATGATTAGGGAATTACTGAGTTTTCTTCCTTCTAACAACCTGGAAGAACCTCCGGTGCAACCTACTACAGATGATATTAAACGCGAAAATGAGGAGCTGCAACAACTTATTCCGGCTGATCCAAATAAGCCTTACGATATGCACGATATACTTAAAAAGGTAGTGGATAACCAACACTTTTTTGAGGTTATGCCCCATTATGCGCAAAACATTATTACCGGCTTTGGACGTATGGCAGGCCGTACAATAGGTATAGTTGCCAATCAGCCTAATTACCTGGCAGGTGTACTTGATATTGAATCTTCTGCAAAGGGAGCACGCTTTGTTCGTTTTTGCGATGCCTTTAATATACCCGTAGTTACCTTTGTTGATGTTCCGGGCTTTCTTCCCGGCACTGTTCAGGAATATGGCGGTATAATAAAACACGGAGCCAAACTTTTATATGCTTATGCCGAAGCCACTGTGCCTAAAATAACAGTTATTACACGTAAAGCATACGGTGGTGCTTACGATGTAATGGCATCTAAGCACCTGGCTGCCGATATTAACTTTGCATACCCTACAGCCGAAATTGCTGTAATGGGGCCCGAAGGTGCTGTTAATATAATTTTCAGAGGCCATACCGATGATATTTCAAAAGCCGAAAAGGTGGATGATTACCGTGAGAATTTTGCTAATCCGTACAGGGCGGCTGAACTGGGTTATATCGATGAAATTATTTACCCTAAAGAAACACGCTTTAAATTAATACAGGCACTGGAAATGACTCAAAACAAAAGTGAGTCTAATCCACCTAAAAAACATGGTAACATACCATTATAAAACAAAGGAGCCGGAAAGATAAATTTATTTTCCGGCTCTTCTTTTTTATTATGCTGTAATGGCAATACCTTCCTTACTAAACTCTACCTGTGTCCATTTATCATTTATAAATTCTGTTAAATGAGTAAAACCTGCCTTTAACAGAATTTCGGCTACTTCTTCAAAGGCATTTACAAGTCGGTCGGGATGATGAGCATCACTATTGATTGTTACAGGAATATCCAACGCCTTAATTTTAGCAAAATGCTCAGGTCCGGGAAACAAATGTCCATTCCTGTAATATGCCTTAGTATTAATCTCTACAATTACCCCCTTTTCCTTTATAAGCTCAAGTGTTTTATAAACTTCATCAATATACCATTGCGCACCTTCATCAAACAGCTTAAGAGCTTTATTGTGCATTTTTATCTTATCCATATGCCCTATAATTATAGGCGTGCCGTACTCAAGCATTTCGCGCTGAAGCTCATAATAACGCATGACAGCCCGCTTTATATCACCTCCAAAAATCGTATTTAAACCATGTTTAAATTCATCTACTGACCCGTCAATAGCCCAATGTATTCCATCATCCAGTTGTTCAACAAAATGAATAGAACCAACCGTATAATCCAACCCCGCATTAAGTATTATTGCCTTAGACGGCGAAGCCAATTGCGGTATGTAATCCACCTCTAAAGAACAGTACACATTAATCTGCTCTTTATACTTTTCCTTTAATAATTTCATTTCAGCCAGGTAATCATCTAAACGGTAGGCCGCCATAGTCCAATCTGTTGGAAAAGGAACAGGAGCATGCGATGACATCCCGATAGCCTCCATCCCCAGCTCAATAGCCTTAATAATGTACTCTTCCACCTCTCCTTTTCCATCGCAATACTTACAATGACCGTGATAGTTCGTCCATCCCATAATTTGGTAATATTTTGAAAAATTAATTCTGATTACGCACCTGCCTTTTAATTTAAAATTAAAAATAATCTTCTTATTAGAGTAAAGACAGCCTAATATTTTAACCAAAGTATTTATCAAATCAAACATGATATTGCTACTATTGTTTAAATTTGCAGCTTGCAAAACAGAAGTACATGGGTTTTATTGAAGAAATAAAAAGAAGACGAACTTTTGCCATCATCAGTCACCCTGATGCGGGTAAAACTACCTTAACTGAGAAACTGCTTTTATTTGGTGGTGCAATACACGTAGCTGGCGCAGTTAAGTCGAATAAAATAAAAAAAACAGCTACTTCCGATTTTATGGAAATTGAGAAACAGAGGGGTATCTCGGTTGCCACATCGGTTATGGGCTTTGAATACGATGGCTATAAGGTAAATATATTAGATACACCGGGTCACCAGGATTTTGCTGAAGATACCTTTCGTACCCTCACCGCTGTTGATAGTGTAATAATTGTGGTTGATGCCGCAAAGGGTGTTGAGGCACAAACACGTAAATTAATGGAAGTATGCCGCATGCGTAATACACCGGTTATTGTTTTCATTAATAAGATGGATCGCCCCAGTAAAGATCCCTTTGACCTACTGGATGAGGTAGAGGAAGAGCTAAAAATAAAAGTACGCCCATTGAGCTGGCCAATTGGTAATGGACTGCAATTTAAGGGAGTATACAATCTATTTGAAGAAAGTTTATACATTTTTGAACCAAACAAACAAGTGCTGGAGGAAGGTTTCTCTATTAAAGATTTGTCTGATACTGCCCTTGATAATAAAATTGGTAAAGAATCGGCAAAGTTGGCACGTGAAGAACTGGAACTTGTTCAGGGGGTTTATCCCGAGTTTGAAACAGAAACATATTTGGGTGCAGAAGTAGCTCCAGTATTTTTTGGCAGCGCATTAAATAATTTTGGTGTTCGAGAGCTTTTGCATTGCTTCTTAAAAATAGCACCTTCACCGCTCCCGTCGCAAGCCGAAGAACGTGTAGTTAAGGCTGAAGAAGAGAAATTTAGCGGTTTTGTATTTAAAATTCATGCCAACATGGATCCAAACCACCGTAACCGCCTGGCCTTTGTTAAGATCTGCTCTGGTAAATTTCAGCGTAATACCAATTACCTCCACGTTCGCAATGGCAAAAACATGAAATTTTCCAGCCCTACTGCATTTATGGCGGAGAAAAAAACGATTATAGACGAAGCTTACCCGGGTGATATTGTTGGTATACCTGATACTGGTAACTTTAAGATTGGTGACACCATTACGCAAGGTGAAAAATTACACTATAAAGGTTTACCAAGTTTCTCGCCCGAATTATTCCGCTATATTGAGAATAATGACCCGATGAAATCAAAACAGTTGGCTAAGGGAATTGACCAGCTAATGGATGAGGGTGTAGCCCAGCTCTTTGTAAGCCAGTTCAATGGCCGTAAAGTCATTGGTACGGTAGGAGCCCTTCAGTTTGAAGTTATTGAGTATCGCCTGCTGCATGAATATGGTGCAAAATGCCGTTATGAACCAATTAACCTATATAAGGCATGTTGGCTGGAGAGTAAAAACAAAGCTGAGTTGGAAGACTTTAAAAAGCGTAAAGTACAATATATGGCAAAAGATAAATTCGGCCGTGATGTATTTATGGCTGACTCAGCCTATATGCTACAAATGGCACAAAGTAATTTTAAAAATATTACCTTCCATTTTACATCGGAATTCTAATCTTAAAAAAACATTCAAATAAGCGGATGTCCGGAATATAAAGCCATTAGTGCTATTTCTTGAACATCCGTTTTTTTGTTAAAAAAAATGAGCTAAAGATTTAATACTGCCAAATTTTCCGTTATTTTTAAACAAACATCTCTTTGGGTTATGAGTACAGCTTACAATAAAAAAAATAAAGAAGCACCTCCCAGTAATTATCACCTCTCGGTGGGCTGCCGGATTGATATTAATTTAACAGTCAGAAAAGAAGACCTGGCATCTGAATTAAAAACAGGAAAAGTTCCATTTCTTTCAACCGCTGCAATGATTGTTTATATGGAACAAGCCTGTGTTGCACTAATAGATCCAAGTTTGCCTTTGGGCTATGACAGCGTTAGTACTGAAATGAATGTACGTCATTTAAACACGGTTAAACCAGGCACTGAAATAATATGCAGAGCCCATTTAAAATTTATGGATGGTAAAAAACTGTTTTTTGATGTTGCAATGCTTAATAAGAATGGTGAATCAATTGGCATTGGGGCGCATGAACGTTATATTGTATGCCATAAAACCTTTGTTGATGAGCATAGCTAGGGAGTGTAAAGTAAACTAAATCAATTCAGACAGAGTTTAGTTTACACTCCCCCAAAATTTATGATGCAAATTGGTACTTAGTGTTTAATATTTCATCAATAACATCAGCATGTTCATATCTGAAACGTTCTCGTACCCAGTTTTGGAATTTTTCCTGATCTTCTTGATTTAGCCAAGATAGAGACTTAATCAATTCCTTTCTAAAGAGACTTTTGTCTTCATGAACGCCATTTAATACGGTCTTACATAACTCAAACATAGAACTATACTTTAATAAAGGTTCAACAAAAATTTTAATGTTTTAAAAAGATATTAATCTGTTTTTTATCTATAATTTTTATAATCCAAATGCGTAATAATAGTTACCAGGATAGTCCTCATAAATACCTTCCAGCATAACACCTCCTTTTTTATCTTGAAGGTATTTTGCTAAAGCATCAACTGTTTTATAAATCTTCCTATCCACTTTGGTAATAATAAAACCAACCTTAACATCGGTATGTCGTTTTAATTTACCTATGAATAACTTAGTTATTCTGATTCCTCCGTCAATATTAAGTTTTTTAGCAGTTGGTTTGTCAATTTCTTCCAACTCAACACCTAATACATCTAATATTTCCTTAGCTCCTATTTCGTATAGCTTGGTTTTCCCTTCCTGGTTTCGAAGTGTTACTAAAAAATCTAACTTTTTACCATAGCGATTTACTTTAAGTGTTACTTTATCTCCGGGATGATGCTTGCCAATAACTTCTAATAGTTTGGCTGATGCAGCTACTTCAACATCATTTACTTTTACAATTACATCACCAATTTTTATGCCAGCCTCTCTGGCTGCACTATAACACCCGAACCACTACCTACTCTAGCCCGAGGTCCTCTTTGATGTGGCTGTGGCGATTCAAACTTAAATTCCGGACCAAAAAATCGTTTGAACATATCATCCTGGAAAAAATCCCTGAATGGATCGGGATTGTTTCGATAATTGTAGTTTTTTACATTTTGAACCTGGGTAGATTTAATATGCACCACTGCAGGCATAACTTTTTTGGCAATTTCTGTAAATTCAAGCGGTACTATATCACCACTTTTATTAAATGTGTAGGTAGCTCCCACAACAGGTGCTCCTGAGACATGTTCAATTGTTACTGTTTTGTTAGAGTTGCTATTTATAAAAAGAAGCGTACTAATTGATAGGGCACTGCCAACTACAGCCGCCAATAGCAATAAGCCAAACCGTTTCATTTTTATATGTTTTTTACTGGTTAACACAAAAATATCTGTTTACTCGTTACACTTTCGTTAAAGTGCGGTTAAAACCCGTTAAAGTAAAGTTAAAGTAAATTGATACTCCTGCCTTTTATGCACATTTTTCTTTACAAGAGAGGTAACCTTCAACTCTTCTCTTATTACTATTCCAACAAGTTTTATCAATTCTGAGATTACCATCTGGCAATGTATATTTATAGCTCTTCAGCCTTTCATAGGCAGACTTGTCATGAATGGTTTTATTGATTACTTCAATATATGTTGGTTTTACAATTTCTCTTCGTTCATAAATTATTAATGACAGAGTTGTGCCTTTTAACGCCAATCTGTAATTATTTTCTTTTAACAAGGGAGAATATACATATACAATTGCTCCTTCATGGTTTTTAAAATACTTAAACTCTACTTTGTGATTGTTCCATTGTAGTTTTTCAATAAATTCATCTGGTTTATTAAATTTAAACCTATTTTTATTTGAACTTAAAACCTCCATTGATTAGTGATTTATACAGATAAATGAAAGCATATTTCTTATGCTGATTTCCTAAACAATTTTTCTATTTTTTGCTTTAAATCGTGTATGATATTATTAGGCTTATCTTTTTTATAATCAATGGCATTTAACCCTTCTGACATACCAGATACAGGAATTTCCCGATAACTTATGAACGCCTCTTTTTTAGGAATATCAATATTTAGAATGCCATCTTTCATTTTTGCTTTTATATTATCAGCATCCATATCATTGAACAATTGGGCACTTCTCAAAAAGTGACTTACATTGGTGCTATCTCCTTTATTATTCCACCATGATTTACTTCTTTTAGATATGCCTTCAATAGTTAGAATATTATCTTGTACACTAATATTTATATCTCTTTTTTTATATCCGGGAACTGCATATTTTAAATGATAAGCAAATGGAGTTTTTGTTAACTCCTCAATTACCGAATTCTCATACTTAATGATTGGTTCAAACAAACTAAACTCAAAATAAGGATTGAACCAAGACCACGTGTTATTACATATTAATGTTTTCATGATTATGCCTCCTTATAATTTATTCTCCTTTAATTCAAAGCCTTAATTCTATTAAGTCGAACATAAATAATGTTTTTCAATTGATTCAATCTTTTCCTTAGAGTAAGTACAAGCTTACTCAATTGATGTTCAACTTTTTCACATCCGGCAAATATCATTACCAGAAGAAGTAACGATATTACCATCCAATTCATCTCATTAGGCTTTATTATTAACCATATTTGATAAAACTCACTTATAATAACGAATAAGAATGATGCTTAACCTCTCTTGCCGGTTTTATAACAAGATACTTTAAGAATTAGAAAATAGGGCAGACATTTGCCTGCCCCTTATGAGTTACATTATCTCAATTTGTTTTGCTGGTTTTGGTTTAACCTCTTCACGCTTAGGGAGTGTAATGTGAAGAATACCATTTTCATAATTAGCTCCAATTTTTTCGGCATCAACTACATGCTCCGAAACAGTAAATGAACGTTGGAAAGACTGGTAGCAAAACTCACGTCTTGTGATTTTTTCACCTTCTTTTTCTTCAATTTCATTTTTCTTTTCAGATGAAATAGTCAAGCGACCATTGTCGTAATTAACTTTGAAGTCTTCTTTTGTTAAGCCAGGTGCAGCAACATCAATTAAAAACTCATTGTCATTTTCCTTAACGTTTACCGCAGGCAGTGTAGTATCAGTGCTGGAATAGTTGGTTCTATTCCAATCCATCAATTCTCCATCAAAAAATCTATCAAAGATTGAAGGAACTGATGGGAACCAGTTGTTTGATAATTTTGCAAGTGTCATAACTTTATCCTCCAAAATTTTAGTTCAACAATTTTTTAATAATTTCAATAAGCATTTTTCAAACTAAATGCCAATTTTAGAGGGTGCTGTTTAGCTATTTTTATTTTTTATTGATTTTCAAATAAATAGTTTTTTTGACAAAAAAAGTAGCATTTAGCCATAAGTCATTTTGACAGAAACCAACTACATTACAGTGTCATTATGTCCACTTTAACTGTCATTAATTCGGAAAAATTTTTAATGACATAAGGTATTAATCCATCTTGTTCTAGATTGGCAAAAGAAAGTTACACTGTGTTTTTTGAGTATGATTTTATATTTTAAGCTGGCATAGCAATAATACGGAATGCATACACTTATTGAATTTGTTTTTTCTGGTAACAGGATGCATTACAGTCTAGCTATGCCTCTTCGGTTATTTACCACGAATAATAGGATATAGATCTCAAGGAAAGTCAACTACTCATTTATCCTGTTTTTGCTCCCACTGAGAACTTATTATTGCAATAACAATACACCAGTTAAGTTCATGAAAAAATTTAAAAGCATTGGGTTATATTGCAAAGAACAATAGGGCTACTAAAATTTGCAATACGTACAAGAGCGAATACGAATAATTGGATAGCATTAAATATAAACTATGAAATTAGTCTGATCGACTTATAAATGCATACTACAATAAAAATAGGATGCCTGAAATACTAAATGGACATGTTAATATTTCGGACATCCTATTTCTTTAAAGAATCTGTAATTTATTTCTTTTTCAAGGCATTATATATAAAATACACGCCTGCAATTACAAAAGGTATGCTTAGTATCTGTCCCATATTAAAGGTCATATCCTGCTCCCATACTTCCTGATTTTCTTTTACAAATTCAATAATAAAACGAGAACCAAATACACCAATCAGGAACATACCAAATAATAAGCCTTGCTTTTCTTTTGCTTTGGTTTTCCAATACGAATAGAACATCACAATAAATGTAAAAAGGTAGCAAAGAGCTTCATACAATTGTGTTGGGTGTTTTGCCAGTTCTTCTCCTCTGCGCTCAAATACAAATCCCCATGGCAAGTCTGTTACATGGCCATAAATTTCTGAATTCATTAAATTACCCAAACGAATAAACATACCTGCCAATGCTACAGGTACCAAAAGGCGATCCATTGTCCATACCATACTCTTCTTTGTTACTTTTTTTGAGTATATATAAATGGCAATGATAATACCTATTGCTCCACCATGACTGGCAAGCCCGCCTTCCCAAACTTTAATAATATCGCCAAGGTGTTGCGAGTAATGATCCCACCCATAAAAGATAACATGGCCAAGACGTGCTCCTACAATAGTGGCAATAACCACATACATAAAAAGTTTATCGAGCCACTCTTGCTGTATACCCTCAGATTTAAACATCCGCTCTAGAATATAGAATCCTATCATAAAGCCCATGGCAAACAATAAACCATAATAACGAATGGATAAAAATCCCCAACTAAAAATCTCGGGGTCAACATTCCAATTAATTGAATTCAGTATCATATTTTTAAATTTTTAGTGCTTGTACTAGGTGTGTGAAATGGGTGTCCGGAATACTATAACCTCAGACACCCTCTTTGACTATGCACTAATTATCTTTTCCATGACATTGTTTAAACTTCTTACCACTTCCGCACGGGCAAGGTTCATTACGGCCTACCTTCTTCTCCACACGAACAGGTTCAATACGCTCAGGCTTCTTAGTTTCACCCTGCTGAGTCCCTCCTCTACGTGAGAACTCATCCTTACGTGCCATCATCTTACTATAATCCTGACGCTTACGCTCCTGAGCTTCCTGTACTCCATCTGCATTCTGAATTGGAATATGTCCTTTTGATAACAATGATACTACGGTTTTATTATTCAGGCCAATCATTGTCTTAAACAGTTCAAATGATTCAAACTTATAAATTAATAACGGATCTTTTTGCTCGTATGTTGCATTTTGCACTGCCTGACGCAGATCATCCAACTCACGCAAATGCTCTTTCCAGGCATCATCAATGGTAATTAGCATGGATGCTTTCTCAAAAGAGCGCACCAATTCTACCGACTCAGACTCATAAGCCTTCTTCAGGTTGGTTGTAATCTGATATACTTTCTGACCATCACTGATTGGCACAACGATGTTTTTGTACATCTCAGCTTTGGTCTCATAAACATCTCTTATTACTGGATTGGCCTGTTGTGCAATACTTTCACTCTTACGCTTATAAGCATCCCACATTTGTGCAAATAGCTTATCCGATAACTCATCAGGACGACCTTTTAAAAACTCTTCCTGCTTAAATGGAGACTGAGCTGAGAAAATCCGGATTAATTCTAATTTGAACCCTTCAAAATCTCCTGATTGTTGATATTCGGTTACAATATCCTCGCAAGTATCTGCCATCATATTTGAGATGTCTACCTGTATACGCTCTCCGTATAATGCATGACGACGCTTCGTATAAATAACCTCTCGCTGTGAGTTCATCACATCATCGTATTCCAACAAACGCTTACGTATACCAAAGTTATTCTCTTCAACCTTCTTCTGCGCCCGCTCAATAGATTTGGTAATCATACTATGCTGAATCATTTCCCCATCTTCCAAACCAAGACGGTCCATATATTTTACTATACGATCGGAGCCGAATAACCGCATCAAATCATCTTCCAGTGAAACAAAGAATTGTGATGATCCCGGATCTCCCTGACGACCTGCACGACCTCTCAACTGGCGATCTACACGACGTGATTCGTGACGCTCCGTACCAATAATAGCCAGACCTCCTGCATCTTTTACTTCTTTAGATAACTTAATATCGGTACCACGGCCGGCCATGTTGGTTGCAATGGTTACAATACCTGCTGTACCTGCATCTGCAACAATCTCCGCCTCACGCTGGTGTAATTTCGCATTCAGTACATTGTGTTTAATACCGCGCATCTTAAGGGTACGACTTAATAACTCTGACACCTCTACTGATGTGGTACCAACCAATACCGGACGACCTGCTTCTACCAGGCGAATAATTTCCTGACTTACTGCATTGTATTTCTCACGTTTGGTTTTGTACACAATATCTTCCATATCTTTACGTACAATAGGGCGGTTAGTAGGAATTACAACAACATCTAATTTGTAAATATCCCACAATTCACCTGCCTCTGTTTCTGCTGTACCGGTCATACCCGACAACTTATTGTACATACGGAAGTAATTCTGTAGTGTGATGGTAGCATAAGTCTGTGTTGCTGCCTCAACTGTCACACGTTCTTTTGCTTCAATTGCCTGATGAAGGCCATCAGAGTAACGACGCCCTTCCATAATACGCCCTGTTTGCTCATCAACAATCTTTACTTTGTTTTCCATTACCACATACTCAACATCTTTTTCAAATAAAGTATAGGCTTTTAATAACTGATTGATGGTATGAACACGCTCTGATTTAATAGAGAAATTCTGTAAAATCTCATCTTTCTTCTTTGTCCGCTCTTCTTCTGACATCTCGACTTTCTCAAGTGCTGCAATATCAGAACCCACATCTGGTAAAACGAAAAACTCAGGGTCTTCAGCAGAACCAGTAATTAAGTCCAGCCCCTTATCTGTTAATTCAATTGAATTGTTTTTTTCATCAATAACAAAGAAAAGAGGATCAGTAACCACATGCATGTTTTTACTGTTCTCCTGCATGTAAAAATTCTCTGTTTTTAACATGCTGGCTTTAACCCCCACTTCACTTAAGAACTTGATAATGGCCTTGTTTTTAGGTAGCCCTTTAAATGCACGAAGCAATAATAAAGAACCTTCTTCTTGTTGCTTCTTATCGTTGGACTTCAGCTTTTGTTTTGCTTCAGCCAAAATACCCGTAACTAATTTCTTCTGTGCTTCAACAATGGTTTCAATCTTTGGTTTAAGTTCTCCAAAGAGCTGATCATCACCCTTCGGCACTGGTCCTGATATAATTAATGGCGTACGTGCATCATCAATTAATACAGAATCAACCTCATCAACAATAGCATAATTATGAGGGCGTTGAACTAAATCATCAGGTGAAATAGCCATATTGTCGCGTAGGTAGTCAAAACCAAACTCATTATTTGTTCCAAAAGTAATATCCGCCTTATAAGCAGAACGACGTTCTGATGAGTTAGGGCTATGCCTATCAATACAATCAACTGACAAGCCATGAAATTGATAGATAGGCCCCATCCATTCCGAGTCACGCTTAGCCAAATAATCATTCACAGTAACCACATGAACGCCACATCCGGCTAAAGCATTTAAGAAGACAGGTAATGTTGCCACTAATGTTTTACCTTCACCTGTTGCCATTTCGGCAATTTTACCACTATGTAATACAACACCACCAAAGAGTTGTACATCATAATGAATCATATCCCATTTTACTTTATTACCTCCTGCCAGCCATGTGCTACTGTAGATGGCATTATCTCCTTCAATTTTAACAAAATCTTTTGATGCCGATAAATCACGATCGAACTCGCTGGCTTTTACTGTAATGGTATCATTCTGAGCAAAACGACGTGCTGTATCTTTAACAACGGCAAATGCTTCTGGCAAAGCATCTGTCAACGCTTTTTCAAGCTTTTCTACGATATTTTCTTTAATCGTATCAATTTCTTTATATATTTTCTCTTTTTCCGAAACAGTAATTTTTTCTGCTTCTACTTTTGCTTTTAAGCTTTCAATTTTATCTTCATCTGCTTTAATTGTACCTTGAATACGCTCTTTAAGCTCTGCTGATTTCTGACGTAGCTCGTCATTTGTTAATTTTTCAATTTGCGGGTATACCTCCTTAATTTTATTTACCACAGGGGCTACCTCTTTCATATCGCGATCGGACTTATTTCCAAACAACTTGGAAACCAGATTACTAAATACCATAATATATTTAAATTATTTGTTTTTTTAATGAAGAATACAGACAATAACGAGATGGTCTGAAATAAGAAATAGATTGATTCAGAAAATCTTATACCATTGGTCCTGCACGAGTTACAAGCGAAAACTTATTACGTATTTTCGTCAAATTCCAACATTCGTCTTCAATGTCAGATTCAACACATAAAATACTATAAATATTTAAGTTATACTCTTTCGTTAATTTTCCTGATGAATCATCAAGCATCGACTGTAAGCTCTTACTAACTCTCAATAGTCTGGAGTATATAAACTTTGCAGTCAAACCTTGTTCAGAGTGAACCTCTGCAACTTGCTTAATTGCATTTTCCCATTCAATTACCTCAGCCAATTGACCTGAAGAAAGCAATTGAAATTGCTCAAGAATATTCTCCCTAACATCTTCATCAGCAAAACTTAACACATACTCATCCGCTAAATCAGAAACACAAGTAGCAGTCATCACCAGTGTTACCCCAATGAGCTTTAAATATTGTGCTTCCAGTTTTTGCTTTTGTATCATGTATTTAAAATTGCGCATAAAGATGCTAAAAGATTTTTAATTAATCCTGATTATAATCCATTAACCTTTGTTCAGCTCAAATGTTTATAACAAAAAGGTTATTTATAAAGTGTTTATCACGAAGAACAGTGATTAGTTTTTAACACAGAGGATGCGAAAGATGCTAACATATTGCAACAGTAACACTTTATTTATTTTAACCTGAGTTCGATTTAAATTATAAAGCACTGATTGAAATAAAGAGCTGATTTACAAGGAATATTTTTAGAGGAATAGTGTACTATTACACTAAAATTTGACATAGCAAATCCGTTTTTTATTCAAAGCTTGTGGATTTCATTTGAAAACAGCGATTTGCTTCATGTAATTGACTCAAAATAGCCTGCTATTCTTCCATCAAATTACACTTAAAACTCACTATCTTCAGTCGATCTGAAACAACATTCTATCGAATGCCTTAGAGACTTATATGTAACGAGATAAATTCAAAGTTTTACGTCAAACTCAGGTTATTTTAGGTTTGAAGTCTTGTCTGATTACGATGTTGCAACCGAACGATTTTATAAAAATAAAGAAAGTTTATTGCCTTTCAGTATCATCTTCAACCTCCCAATACGGATAATCATATTCTTCTTCCGGCCAAACTTTCAAAGGCCTTTGAGGACCTTGTTTTCTGAATATTATAGCCAATAAAATACCTGATACTGTACCCCACAGGTGTGATTCCCATGAGTATGGCACATCCCATTTTAGCGGGAAAATTCCCCAGATCATTCCACCATAAGCAAATACCACCATTAAGGATATAGCCATTAAAGGAATGTAGTTTCGTAAAAATCCTCCGGCAATTAAAAATGCCGCTAAACCATAAATTACACCACTAGCACCAATATGCCATGCATCACGAGCACCAAGCCACACCCAAATACCTGTTAACAAATAGATAAATACAAATACTTTAACTGATATACCCCGATAGAAATAAAACAAAGCCACACCTAATACCAATAATGGTATAGCATTGGCAAAAAAATGATCCCAATCGGAATGTACCAATGGTGAAAACAATATACCGGGAAGCCCATTTATCGATAATGGTTTTATGCCCCACTCCACAAGTCTAACCCCTTCTAGTGTTTCAATCAATTTTAGGGAAAAAGTAATTAGAAGGAAAAATACAGGTATAACTAAAGCGGTTTTAATCTTCTGTAACTCTATATCTGATAGTTTTGCCATTTTTTTTAGTTATTATGCATCTATAACTTTTCTCAATAAGCTAACAAAATTCACAATGTCGTGTTCACATGTGTCAAACGACGTCATCCAGCGTACTTCACTTTTGCTTTCATCCCATATATAAAAGAAAAATTCTTCCTGTAAAGGTTTTATAATCTCCCGGGGAACCGTTACAAACAATCCGTTTGACTCCACTTTCTGCGTTAATTGTACTTCTTTTATGTCTTCGATACTTTTAGCCAGTTTCTGTGCCATTTTATTAGCATGTTTTGCATTCTTCAACCATAATTCATCTTTAAGTAATGCAATAAACTGTGCTGCGACATACCGCATTTTTGAATGCAATTGTGTTGATTGCTTACGAATATACTTTACATTTTTGGCAAGTTGAGTATTAGCAAAAACAATAGCCTCACCAAACAGAAGGCCGTTCTTTGTTCCTCCAAAAGAAAGCACATCTACACCAACATTTATTGATACATCAGCCAATGAGCAACTTAAAGCAGCAGCGGCATTTGCAATCCGGGCACCATCCATGTGCAGATACAACCCAATACTATGCACATAATCCGCAATTTCCTTCACTTCATCCGGTGTATAAAGTGTTCCAAGCTCGGTAGCCTGAGTAATTGAAACCACTTTAGGTTGCGAATGATGTTCAAAACCTAAACTGTGCATGCAACTCTTTATCTGCTCAACTGTTATTTTGCCATTGGTAGTATCAACTGGTAACAGCTTACAACCCGATAGTTTTTCAGGTGCCCCACATTCATCAACATTAATATGAGCAGTACGGGCACATACTACAGAATTAAAAGAATGTGCCAGGGCTTGAATTGAAATTACATTTGCTCCTGTTCCATTATAAACAAAATAGGTTACTGTCTCTTGTCCAAAAATAGTTTTAAATAAATTTTCGGCTTCTCTGGTAAGCGGGTCATCACCATACCCTATAGCATGTCCGTTATTAGCTTTTGTAATAGCCTCCAGTACTAAAGGATGTACACTGGCATTATTATCACTAGCAAAACCTCTTAATTGCATCATTTATTAACATTTATGATAGTTGTATATTTTTGTAAAGAAAAATAGTAGGCATCTCTAGAAATACACCTGTATCCAATATCCGCCTGATCTATAAAATAAAACTGTCCTCCCCACTCATGCTTCACTGAAAGAAATACACGTCGTTGTCCTTCAAAAGTAAATATTGTCCTGTGAATTATTCGTCCTTTCAGCTCAAATAATTCTGTAGTTTCTCCTTCAGGATAATTTTGTTCCAGAGGTGGCAATCCTTTTATCTCTTCACAAGAAATTATGACTTTATTATCGTTCGTATACTTAGTGCTTCCTACTATTTTTCTACCTGTAATTTGCTTTTTGGGTTCTTCCTGTGTTTTTGGTATCCTCTTATGTATTATACCATGTACAGACTTCTTTTCCGGCGATGACCTAACAATGCCCTCTCGCCGCATTTTATCAATATTATATTTCACTTTTAAGGAATAATCCCGATCTGCAGAGAAATCACCAACCATTTTATCAAACCTTATTCTGGCTACCGGGTTTTTAAAAAATACAGTATCAACTCCTTCAAAAGTTTTAAATAAACGAACAGGCAAGTGATAAGGAACAATAGAGTTCTTATCTTTATCTTCTGGTAATTCAGTTGAAAATTCAATTACTTTTGAGACATATCCTGTTTTCATAAATAAAAAGCGGTATGTCCTACTCCAATTTAATGATGTAATAAAATGCCCTTCTGCAGAGACTTTAATCCTTTTAACAGATGATTCACTTTTTACTTCAATCACTAAATCACCATACTCGCCACAAACACCAAGTACCTGGCCACTAACTGCATATTGAGCCTTAAGTACAATAACAGGTAGCAACATAAAGCACAAAAAGAAGCCGGCTATACAATTGCCGGCTTTTATATTTCCTTTATTCATTTTTATACCTGCGAGATGATTGTTTGTCTAAAAGTAAGAAATTAATCATTAAAAACTAATAGGGGTGTAGTTGAGTGAAATAACATTTTTTTAGCGAGATTAGGATTGATAATACGGCTAATTAAATTACGTTTTCTTCTTGTAAAAGATAGCATATCAATATTATGGAAATGTACATACCCTTCAATACCAACAAACAAATCTTCATGTTCAATCAAGTCACACTGTACCATTTCTTCATTGTAATTTTTTCTAATGTGCTCTTTTAATCCAGTCATTCTAACTTCGTCCCATTGCGAATGCTCTTTTGAACTCACATGAGCACATATTATACTCATTCCTAATGGTTTTAAAAGTCTCTCAATCTTTTGAAGAGTCTTAAAATCTGATTCCTGAAAATCAGTTGCATAAAGCATCTTCTTCATATTGCCCAAACCATTGTATTCAAAACTCTCAGGAATAGCCATAACAGGCATTTTAGCACCTTCCATAACTTCCGCTGTAACACTACCAATTAAATCGGCTGCTTTTCTGTCGGCACCACGTGTTCCCATAATAATAACAAGTGGATGATAAGTGCGACTATATTTTATAATTTCATCTTCTGCAATACCTTTTACAAGTTCCATTTTTATATCAACGGGCTGAGAGTATTTTTTATTTTCGTTATTTAAAAAATCTTTTATTTCCTCCATACCTTCACGCGCCTTTTCCTCCAACTCAACCAGCATTTCTTCTGTATTCACTTCATAAGCAAATGTATCTGAAAATGGCATTGTGCTAATTATCGGGTTAAAATAAGTATGAAACACCGTTAATTCTGCTTTGAGCTCATTAGCCCAATCTAGAGCAAAAACAGCAGCTTTATGAGAGTAATCTGAAAAATCAACTGGCAACAGAATACGAGCGGGAACACCATCCGATTCAACAGACTCCAACTCTTCACTCATCATTCCTTCAAGTACTATCATCGCTTTTTCTAAGTCTGATTCAGCAATTCGCACTTTAACACCTGCAGAAACAGCACCCTGAATCAAATTTACATTTTCAAGAAAACACTCAATATCTTCCGCCGTAAGCAAAGTTTTTAAAATTTGTGCCTTTTCGAAAGATAAAACAACTAATGTGATAATTTTTCCTTCCATTATTGTAAAGTTTAGAAATAGAACACCTTTTGAAAAAGTTAACCCTATTTTAAGAAAAAATCAACCATTCTAATTATTAAGCCAGAATTATATTTTAAAACCCAGATTGAAATAAATAATTTACAAAAAACAATGCTAATAGTTGCCGGAAAGGAACAGTATACCATCACAACCGAACCTGATACTGTAAATCAAACTATTAATTTGAAGCTCCTACTCTTGAAACTGTATACACGCCTTTCACATTCTTAATTTTCTTTATCAGTGTAGACAATCGTTCTTTATTATCAACAAAAACTGTTAATGTACCTTCAAAAACACCTTCGTGCGAATCGATAGTCATGGAACGAATTTTAACTTTCATTTCTTTTGAAATTATCTGAGAAATATTTGTAACAATACCAATATCATCGACACCTATCACCTTTAATGTAGCCTGATAACAGGAGTTAGCAGCACTTGTCCAATTCGCTTTAACAATCCGATACCCAAATTTTGTTTTCATATCAACAGCATTGGGGCAGTTATCCCTGTGAATTTTTATGCCACCTGTAGACGCTACAAAACCAAATATCTCATCTCCAAAAATTGGATTACAACATTTCGCCAACTTATAATCTATCTGCGTAAGGCTTTTGTCGATCATCAAAACATCATCATCAGACAATTCCTTTTCTCCAGTAATAAAATTTTCAGCACTCCTTTCTTTATCTGGTTCAGTACTTTCTTCTTCCTTCTTTTCAAGTTGAGTTAAAAACTCTTTAATACGAACAAACTCAATTTTATCAAGTGCCACTGCTCGCATAAAATCCTGAATAGTTTTATACCTAAAGGCTTTTATCAGCTGATTCAACAGCTGATCTGTTAAGTCATATTTCCAATTTTTTAATCGTCGGATAAGCATTTCCCGACCAATTTCTGCCTCTTTATATTGTATATCGCGTAAAGCTTGTTTAAGTTTTGATTTAGCTTTAGAGGTAACAACAATATTTAACCAACTACTTTTGGGTACCTGATTATTGGATGTTAATATCTCAACATGGTCTCCATTTTGCAGTTCATACTTAATGGGCACATTTTTATGCTCTATTAATCCACCAACGCATTTTTTACCTACATCAGAATGAATATCAAAAGCAAAATCAAGCACCGTGGCACCCTTCTTCAGACGGCGTAGATCTCCTTTAGGTGTAAAAACAAACACTTCCTCATTGTACAGATTTAACTTAAAATCATCAATAAAATCAACAGCATTTAATTCCGGATTTTCCAATATGTCACGCACACTACTAAGCCACTCATCCAGCCCTTTCTCACCTTTCCCTCCTTTATATTTCCAGTGTGCTGCCAGCCCTTTTTCCGCTACCTCATTCATCCGCTCAGTCCGCACCTGAACTTCAACCCATTTGTTATCAGGCCCTAACACTGTTGTATGCAATGATTCGTAACCGTTTGATTTTGGTACTGATATCCAATCCCGCAGTCTGCTGGGATTAGGCTGATATTTGTCTGTTACAACAGAGTATACCTGCCAGCATTCGGCCTTTTCTTTGTCTGGGGCACTCTTTAGTATTACCCTGATAGCAAAAAGGTCATATACATTCTCAAATTCTGTATTTTGTTTCTTCAATTTATTATAAATCGAATGAATTGTCTTAGTCCTCCCTTTAATTTCAAATTTGAGCCCCTGCTTTTTAAGTTGGTTCTCAAGTGGTTCTATAAATTCTTTAATATATTTATCACGAGCACGTTTTGTTTCATTAAGCTTTTTAGCAATGTAGGTATACATTTCTCTATTCGTGAACTTCATTACTAAATCTTCCATCTCAGATTTAATATTATACAAACCTAAACGGTGAGCCATAGGTGCATATAAATAAGCTACTTCACTACTAATGCGTTGCTGATCCTCTTTATTAAAGTTAGCCAACTGACGCATTGTACGCAGCCTGTTAGCAATAATAAGTAATACCACACGAACATCTTCAGCAAAAGTCAACAGCAACTTTCTAAAATTCTCGTTTTCAACAGATGTATTTTTATGATATAGTTCCCCAACTTTAACCAGTCCGCGAGTTATATGTGCCACCTGATCACCAAATACTTTTTCAACCTCTGCAGAATCAATTCGCTCTTTAAGAACCACATCATAAAGTAATGCACCAATAACAGCTGTCCGGCTAAGGCCCAATTCGTTGACTACCACTAATGCAACTTCAATAGCCTCAATTATAGAAAGTTCACCAGCTTCATTACGTATTATATCATTGGTATCTCCAATAGATACACTTAGCGCTTTCCTGATCAAACTAACGTCATCTTGCCTTAAAATATGCTCACACGATCGCAATAAAAGCTTATATACTTCTCTCACTTTTTTTCTCTCTGTACTGGAAATGACTTTCTGCAAACTCATATTGCTAATCAATATTTATTATTATAAGTGGTAATGTAAATGTAAAGTTATAACTTTATAAAAAATTGCCTTACAAAAAAGAGGCTGAATTGCGTTTGTTATTTTAATTTATTAATATTATTCCACCAACTAAGCATATTATTAGATTAAAGAAATTGACATCTTAATTATGCATTTGTATCTTATAAACATTAATAACAAATAAAAATGTAGGCCATGAAAAATACAGGACTATTTTTAGGAGGTTTATTAACCGGAGCAGCTCTGGGTGCCTCAATTGCATTGCTTTATGCACCACAAAAAGGCAGTGACACACGCGAACAAATTAAGGTTAAGCTAAAAGAAATGGAAGCTGAACTTGAGCAATTACGCGAAAAACTTAAGGTTAAAGGCGGTGAATTAAAAGAAGAAATGAAAGTAAAAATGACCGACCTTGAAAATAAGATTGAAGGCTTAATTAAAGAATACAAGAAAAACTTAGAGCCAACTCATGGAGCTAACTAATCTTAAGAAAGGACATTCGTTAACCTGGTATCCCGAAAAGTTTTTTTCGGGGTATTTTACGTACACACATTATGAAGGACCAAATATCTGACGAAATAAATGAAGTTAAAGATAATTTTGAGGAATATTTAAATGCAAAACTGGACTTAGCCAAACTTCATGCAGCCGAAAATCTTTCTCGATTTTTCTCAGGGATGCTTATAAAAATGGGGCTTTTCTATTTGTTTTTCTTTGTCTTACTTTTTATTTCTATTGCAGTTGCCTTTGGGCTAAATACATTTTTTGATGGTAATCATACTGGCTTTTTTATTGTTGCCGGTTTTTATTTTTTATGTGCAATCGTTTTCTTACTACTTAGAAAAGTACTGATACAACAGCCAATTATTAAATCATTTATTCAATTATTTTTCCCGACCTATAACAAGTACGATGAAATTAAATAGAAACTCATACAGCCACATTACCTCATTTGAAGATTTTGAGAATGAGAAAATTAAGTTATATTATCAAATTAAGTTATCGGAGAAAAAACTTGAATTAAAATATATTGAACTAACAAGTTTCTTAAATCCAATGCGATTTGTACCATTCTTAATTAACAGCTGGTTAGCTCCGGTTGCAGCTTCAATAAAAAATCTGTTATTTGGTTTTTTCAGGTATAAAGAGAGTGAACCGAATCAAAAGGAAAAGGAAGACAAAAACTTGAATAATTAGAATAAAATAAAGCTAATTCTTTTCTTTTCTATTTAATAAACACTATTTTTGCACCCGATTTCGCGTAATCTCTTATTGAACAAGGGTGTCAGGTAATATTGCGTGGATAAGTTTTAATCCAAAAAAACATTGCAAAATGGATTTAATTAAAGTAGCCGAAGCCGCTTTTAAAAGCGGAATAGAAATGCCAGATTTTGGACCAGGAGACAACATTTCTGTATCGTACAAAATTAAAGAGGGTAACAAAGAACGTATTCAGGTATTTAAAGGCGTAGTTATCCAGATCAAAGGTCAGGGTAATAACAAACGTTTTACTGTTAGAAAAATTTCCAATAACGTAGGTGTTGAACGTATTTTTCCTTTCAACTCTCCTTTTATTGAGAAAATTGAACTAAATCGTCAGGGTAAAGTTCGTCGTGCTAAATTGTATTACCTACGTGGACTTACCGGTAAAAAGGCTCGTATTAAAGAGAAAAGAATTTAAACCATTATATAATGGTTATAAAAAGGTCAACATGAAAAAGTTGACCTTTTTTTGTAATATATTTTAAATATTTTCCGATATTTCCACAAAATATGTTTCCAATAAGGCAAATTGTGACAACCAATAAGCACATGTACTTTCTGTTGTTTGCTCTGGACTCACACTTCGTCCATTTATATACGCATAACATCCGCCATTAAATATATCATAAAGTGGCTTACTTATAGTATTATCACCCAAATACCAATTATGTGTTGCATTTATTGTTTTTAGATACTTGGGCTCACGTGTTATACGGTAAAAACTGGCATATGCACAGGTCATCAAATACGCTTCATTAGCATTTAGAATTACATTTCCTTCAGCATGCGCATCAACTTCTGTTATTCCAATCGCATTAGGAAAATATACACTTTCTGTAAAAACATTTTTTTGAAGAAAACGCATTGCTCTTTTGGCGGCAGACAGATAGGCTTTATTTTTTAAAATATCAGAAGAAAATGATAGTGCTAAAGGTACTAATGCCATCTCACTCCTTATTTTACTTTCATGCCATTGCCATGCACTATATTTGTCTGAAGGATAACTTTGATACACCTCCTTCGCCCAACATTCTAGTAAGCCAAGTAAATCTGAATTGGTTCTATCACATTCTAATACTTTACAAATTCCTAAAATAGCATAGGCTTTTGCTTTTATATCTTTAAATTGGAATTTCAGTAATATATTTATCAAGTTATAGACATAGTCTTTTATTCCATTACAACATGAGGTAGCATATAAATGTCCTAATGCCCAGATTGTTCTTGATACTGAAATTTCTGATGACATATTACTTCTTTGACGATTATATGCCATTTGGTCGCTCCACCCCTCTTTATCATCATACATATGTGTAATAAATGCCAAACAAGTATTAATCCCAGCTAACCACCTTTGATCTTTAGTATGATTATAAGCATATGTGTATGTATGTAGTGCTATAGCATTGTCCTTTAAACTATACCCACAATTAAAATCTAAAACACCATATTTTGTTTGCTTTAATACACCGGTAGCATCTGTCAACCTTAACAAATGAGAGAAATTAAAATCAGGTATTAAATCTGGCTTTATTACACTTTCTCTCACTACCCGTTTTGTTTTTAACATCTGGCATAACTGCGTTCTATCCACAAAGCGTTTAGCCACTACCGACCATCTATCCTGCTCGCCATACAGGGAAGCATTTTCCTGAAATTTTTGCCTCTCACCTCTATTTTGAATCAAATTTAATAGATTATTAACAAGCTCATTATATGTATTAAAAGAACAAAATATACCTTTTTGATCTTCAAGTACCTCTTTTGCAAACCATGTGGATGTTGATAAAACAGCAGCTCCACAACTTACCGCTTTTGCAAGTATGATGTTATCAAGCTCCTTATCATTTATATGAGCTGAAACAAACACATCACATGCTTGTAGTAAACTCTCTAACTCTTCTTTAACAGCACTTTTGCTTTTTATCAATACGTGATCTAAAACTCCCCTTTGATGCGCTATACGTTGAAGTCCTTTCTTATAATCCTTATTTTCATCCGTTTCTTCTCCAGTATCAATAATCACATAAACAATATCTGGGTCATGTGTTATTAAAGAAGGAAGGGCATTAATAACTGAATTATAACCATAAGCACCTTTCATTTCTCCTGCTGATAACACTACTGTTTTAGTAGCAGAAAGCCCTAAAACAGTGCACAACTTTTCTTTTGTAATCTTTTTAAACTCAGGGATAGCATGTTCTGTTTTTACAATATTATCCCGGTTTAGTTTATAATAATGCTCTAAGAATTCAATTGCCAGATAACTGAATGCCAATACCTTTTCCGAGTTTCCTGCAAGGGTCTTAAATACTACCTTTTCTTCTTCAGAAGGATTACTTTCTACGGCATGGAAAATAGTAAATAAGGGAATACTTAGCTGACTTGCTAAAGCAAGGATATAATTACCATTGTCTCCTCCAAATATATCGGTGTGATGGTGCAAGATACAGACATCATATTGCTGATTGATATAATCTGCTGCTCTTATATAGGTACTCAGATTATTCTTTATAATAGTATATTCACCTGTCTTAGTCTTCAAATATTTATCAGTAACTATCCGAATTTCATCGATACATTCAATTGATTTATTATTTAAGAGTTGTTTTAAACTCTCAACTAATTGCTTAGAATAAACCGCAATTTCATTACAATTCTTTTTACAAGGAGCCAATACTAAAATTCTCATACATTTAACTTTAGTGTCTTCAATAATTTATATCAATAAAATATACAATGCGGTTATTTCCCTTATTTACTAAACCTGGAAACTCATTATCATGTTATATGCATATAAAATAAACTCTAATCTTAAAAAAATAAAAATTGATTCCACTAACATGATAATCCCGTTTACCAAATGATTTAAATGCCATGGAAATTATTTTTCTGACAAATCATTTTAAAATCCCTTCAGGAAATTTTTAAGCAATTTTTCACCTTCCTTTTCTAAATCTTTTGCTACTTGTTTTTGTGCTTTATCCAAATCAAATCTCATAAGAGGCTCCTGAACTGTTCCTGTTACCAATACATCAACCATTAAATCATCTCCTGAAGTTGGTAAATTAAACCCTACTAAACCAGCCATCTTAGCTACTTCTTTACGCGACACCGGCATTGTTATTTTGTAATTCAATGATTGATCAAGCCCTTGTGTTCCCTGCACTTCAACTAACTGTCCTCCAACTTTAGTTTTAAAGGGTTTTACAATAATATTACCATTTTCAATAACGAAATTGATATTCAAATCTTCAGCTTTCATTTTTTTATAACTATCCTTCTTAAGCGTTGATGCCAGAGAATTCTGAATTTTTGAACCGGACACTTCAATGCTTTCAGATTTTAGCCAGCCTCCGCCATTTGTGGTTGCCATTATTGGTTTAGCATTTTTGCTTAGCTGACTATAATAGATAAATTTAGGTGAAATCCTGCCTTTTGTATTTTTAGCCAGAGGTAACATTGAATCTACAACACTAAAAGAATTAGCTGCTCTATTCAAGTCCAAATTCTGGCCTTCGATATTAAAATCAACAAATGCCTTATTGCTGTTTTTAGTATTGTACTGACCACTCATTAACATGCTACCATCTAACAATTGCATTTTTAAACCATCCATCTTTACTACACCATCCCGAATAGTTACCTTGCCTTCAGCTTTGTTTATAGCCAGTTTATCATACAATAATTTGTCAATCTTAGTATTTAATGTAAAGTCAATATCTTTAGGCACTTCCACCAAGGCTATATCTTCCTCCTCACCCTCTGTTGCCGATATTTCGGAACTAGCCTGTACCATAAGCTCATTGCTATTAATCAATTTCGAATAATGATTTAGCTGACCACGTAATACCCCATTTTTTAACGCATATGACAGGTAATTTTCAAGAATCCCATTCAGCTGAAAGTCACTTGCTCCTATTTTACAATCAAAAGCTTCTAATTTAACTGATCTGGGGTCAAAAGTCATCTTAGAATGGTTAATTAATATACCTTGCGGTAAATCCTGATTCTTAAAGGCAAAATTACTTAAAGCCAAACTTCCTTTTGCATTTATGCTTTCGTAATCTTCATTTTCAACCATTTTATAATCACCATTAATGGCTAAATTTGCTTCAACTATACCTTTTATATCAAAACTATCTAAGGGAACGGCTTCCCTTAAAGAACCTAAATCTATTCTACCATCCACTTTTCCATTAAAGACAGCATTACTTATTGGTGTACCAACGGTTAATGTTGCATCAAAAGGGTTATTATCCAATTCGAAGTGAAACTGCTCCAAAATAACAAATGTCTTATCAGCACTCCCTCCCTCATTATTTACCTTAAGCTTAACATTTATATTATCTATTGACTGCGGTAATTCAGGATATTTTATCATTCCTTTATCAACCAAAAGCTTAAAATCAAAAGCCGGCAGATGCGCTTCATCAATATAATCTCCTTTTACTTCAACGCCAAGACTCATGACTCCCTCTGTTTTAAGGTCTTCAATGTCTTTCAAATAGGTTTCCGGCACAAGTGCCAACAATGATTTTAAGTCTGTATTAGTCGTTCCTAGCTTAAGGTTCAAGCCATACCCATTTTCTTTAACATCTACCTCTCCATCCATTTTTAAGGACATGCGGTTAAGCCTTAATTCATTTTCAAGCAAACTGAACACCATATTCTCCAGATCAGCACCAATCCTCGCATTTAATGCTAAAGAGGTACCATTGACATATTTTATATCTTCATATGTAACAAATGCCTGATCAACAACAGAAGTAATTTGCAAATTGGTTTTTACTTCTGACATATCACCTGATAATTCCAGGTTAAAGCCTTTGATTGCACTTTCCAGATTAATTGTCTGATCATGATACAGAATATTTGCATTATCTATCACAAACGATTCAAGTAATACTCTAAAGTCAGATGGCTCTGTATCAATTTGCTCTTCAACTTCAATTTCATCATGAGTAATAAAAATATCCCAATTTGCTGATGAATCAGGCAATACAATAGCATTGACAAGTAAATCTTTTAGCAAAACTGATTTTATCTCCACACAACCAGAAATAGCACTAATCAAATCCAATTCCGTTGAAAATGAACCCAAATACACCAAAGTGTCTTTCGAGAAATTATCATTGCCTACCACAAATAAACCATCAATACCCATATTAACATTGGGGAAATTTTTAATTAAAGAGAGTGAAAAAGCATTATAATCAACTTTAGCATTAACCTGATTATTAATCTCATCCTTAATAATCTGCTCTACTTTACCTTTAAACACAATTGGCAAAACAAGGAGCAACAGAAATATTCCAACAAGTATTCCAACAAGTATTTTAAGAATTTTATTCATATAATAATATTTTATCTGGTTTTACTAATTGTTATAATGACCTTATAACAAAGTTAGCAAAACCTTTAATTCAGTCTTTAATTGATAATATAAAAGAGCATAAAAAAAACAGGCTGTACCATTCATTTTTATATTTTTGTACTTCATCTAAATTATTTATCTGATGAAGATTAAAATAAGACTTACAATACTGCTATTTACTACAACATTGTGGTTAACAGCACAAATCAGAGCCGACTGGAAAGGTGGTGTACCAGAAGGTTGCACGACAATTACCGTGGGTAAACAAGCCAGCTTTGATGGTTCTGTCATGACTTCGCACACCGATGACAGCCACCGGACACGATCATGGATGAACATTAAACCCGCCAGAAAACATGGACGCAAAGACAAGGTTAACATGTATTCACGCGAAAAAGATGACTCACGAAAAATGCCAGCTTACAAACATACTGTTGTTGGCCAAATACCTCAAGTCAAGAATACTTATGGCTTTATTAACTCTGCCTATCCTTGTATGAATACCAAACAATTAGCAATTGGCGAATCAACATTTGGCGGTAGAGAATGTTTGGTTTCTGAAGCAGGGTTAATTGATTGTCAACGCTTAATCCAGCTTATGCTTGAGCGTTGTACTACGGCAAGGGAAGCCATTACATTAGCTGATAAACTAACAAAGAAATATGGTTACAGGGATTGGGGCGAATGCCTTACTATAGCTGATAAAAACGAAGTATGGCATTTGGAGATAGTAGGCCCCGGAAAAGGAAAAGTAGGGGCAATATGGGCTGCTCAACGGGTACCAGATAACCATGTAAGTGTTAATGCCAATGCTGCCCGTATTTTAGAGGTTGATACTGCCGACTCCAAAAACTTTATGTACTCGGCTAATCTTCTTGACATGGCCAGAGATAGTGCATGGTGGAATGCAAAAGAGAACAACTTCCGTTTTGCCTATGCATATGCACCTGAAGGAAGAGAATCAATGGCAGCGCGCCGTAGGGAATGGAGAGTCTTAAGTATGATGGCACCATCATTGGAACTTGATCCTGAAGCCAATGATTATCCTTTTTCAGTTAAACCAGATGAAAAGGTAACCATTCATAAAATGATTAAGATCTTTAAAGATTACTATGAACATACCCCATATGATATGGTAGGTCACCTTAAAAAAGTGACTGAAGAGGGTGACACAATACCTCATCCCTATGCTAATCCTTTTATGCCATATGACAAATATGATTTACACAACATTAAAGGCGGGTGGGGTAAATTAGGAGAACGCACTATAGCAAGGTGGTACACCATGTATGGCACAATTACTCAGAGCAGAGACTGGTTGCCTGACGAAATTGGCGGTTTAGTGTGGATGGCACAAGACAATATAGCTACATCTGTATATATCCCAATCTATTGCAGCGTTACTGATCTTCCCGAATCATATAAAGCAATAGGTCGCAATGGTTTTAACCGTAACTCGGCATGGTGGGCATTTAATAGAATGAGTACACTGGCTGCACTAAGGTGGAATGATGCCCGACATGATGTTGATGAAGTTCTTTTACCACTTCAGGAAGAAATATTTGCAAAACAACGGGAAACAGAACTTGCAGCCATGAGCATGAACAGTAAACAAACTATTGCTTACTTAACACGATACACCATATCTTGGGGAGAGAAAGTAGTAAATACAGCGTGGCAAATTGGCGATGACCTGTGGACGAAGTACGATGAAAAGTTTTAAACCGTAATATGGATTAGTATTTCGATAAATATTTCATCCGGCTTTAGAGTCAACAATACACTGAACGGTTGTTTCATAAGCAAGAAACAACCGTTTTATTATATATAACTTGAGGTATCGATATGAAACAAAAATCTGAATATTCAGTTAAGTAAAATACCACAATAAATTATTTATCACCCACTTAGATTAGATTCTTCCATTTTTTTATATCCTAAAATTAACTGTCTGCACTTTTTTAAATGCTAATTGCCTTTTTAGAATATCACATTCCATTTTAGCATCTTTCAATTCTACTTTGTAATCTCCGTTGTATTGTTTAAATTCTTTTTGCCACCTATAAATATAATGCTCTGTCGATTCCTAACTTTTCTGCAATATCACTGGTATTGCCTTATACATAAGGAAGTTCTACTGCCTTTTTCTTAAACTCCTTGCCAATTTTTTCTCATCTGATTGATAATGCTAAGTAAATATTATAGTACTTAACTTAGCGTACAGTCAAATGTAGCACTTCCAATAGAAACAACATGCCAAATCTCACCTTCTAATATCACGTATTTTATATATTTGTATTAAAACAAAAAAATCATTTAACATTACTGATATGATAAAACGATTAACAGCTCTTTGGGGTATTACTTTAATGCTCCTTAATTCTACTTCAGGCAATGCTTGTACTAATGTTTTGGTAACAAAAAATGCTTCGGTTGATGGCTCCACATTAATTTCGTATGCGGCAGATTCGCATGATTTGTATGGTGAACTTTACTTTTGGCCTGCTGCAACATATCAACCAGGTACAAAGCTTAAGGTTAAAGAGTGGGATACTGGTAAATATTTAGGAGAAATAGATCAAGTAGCTTCTACATACACTGTCATTGGCAATATGAATGAACACCAGTTATCAATTGCTGAAACAACTTTTGGCGGACGTTCTGAACTAAGAGATAAAAATGGCCTTATCGATTATGGAAGTTTAATCTATATCACACTTCAACGTGCTAAGACTGCTCGTGAAGCAATTAAAGTAATGACTGATTTAGTAGCTGAATATGGTTATTACAGCTCTGGTGAATCATTTTCTATTGCTGATGCCGATGAAGTATGGGTAATGGAAATGATTGGGAAAGGTGAAAATAATAAAGGAGCGGTATGGGTAGCCATTAAAATTCCAGACGGCTATGTCTCAGCTCATGCTAACCAGGCTCGTATCACGCAGTTTCCACTTAAAGACAAAGAAAACTGTCTTTACTCAGAAGATGTCATCTCATTTGCAAGGGAAAAAGGCTATTTTAATGGTAAAAACAAAGATTTCAGTTTTGCAGATGCCTATGCTCCTCTTGATTTTGGTGCTGTACGTTTTTGCGATGCCCGTGTTTGGAGTGCATTTAATATTATGAATCCTGCTGAAATGGGAAAATATGTTGAATATGCATTAGGTAATTCATTAAAGCGTATGCCTCTATATATTAAGCCTGATCGTAAAATTTCACACAGGGATGTCATGAACATTATGCGTGACCATTATGAAGGTACTCCACTTGATATGACAAAAGATGCCGGTGCAGGCCCCTATGCCAAACCATACCGTTTCCGTCCGTTAACATGGGAAGTTGATGGGGAAAAGTACTTTAATGAACGTGCTATTGCAACACAACAAACTGGTTTCTCTTTCGTGGCTCAAATGCGCTCATGGTTACCTGCTAATATTGGTGGTATTCTTTGGTTTGGTGTTGATGATGCTGCATCAAGTGTTTATATGCCAATGTATGCAGGTATGACTAATATACCTAAATGTCTGGCACAAGGCAATGGTGATTTATTAAATTTCACATGGGATGCTTCATTTTGGGTATTTACCTTCGTAAGCAATCAGGCATACGGACGTTACAGCCATATGATTGAAGATATTAGAAAAGTACAAACAGAATTAGAAGATAACCTTACAACTTATACAACAGCAATTGATCAATCTGCAAAAGCACTATATGATCAGAGTCCAGAGCTGGCTCGTCAGTTTCTTACCGATTTTTCAATGAACCAGGCAGAACTGGTAACAGAAAGATGGCGTAAATTGGGCGAGTTTCTGCTGGTAAAGTATAATGATGGGAATTTACACGAAGAAGTTAATGGGAAATTCTTATACAACGAACATGGTAACCCTGCACATGCTAAGTTCCCTGGCTATTCAAAAGAGTATTACAAAACAATTGTTAAGGATACTGGTGACCACTTAAAGTTAAAAGAACTACCTGCTAAATAGACATAGAAATTAAAAAGGGTGTGCACCTTTGTTGGTCACTGAAAAAGTCCCTTAACTAATACAAAGAAAGCAGTAAAAAGAAGAGAATCCAATTTTCTTTTTACTGCTTTCTTTGTATTAGTATTTAAGAACACGAAATGATAGAGCATCTGCAAAAACTTATCTTTAGATCATAGTCAGAACTCTACAAACTTATTATTTCCAAAGGCAATATACCTCACCGAGTTAATTGATTTTAGTTTCATTTATGATGAACTTTCTTCAAAATATTATCATGATAATAGAGTACTGCAGCAAAAATCCCAATTAGATTGTTCAAAAGACGATCTATTATACATCAGATATTGTTGCTATAGAGCGTTCAAGTGTTTTGTATAAATGACACCCGAATATAATGTGACTAATTCAAGCACATTAACAAGTATTCGCCGTTTAAGGTTGAAGGATACTGTTTAGCAAGACTGTTACAATCACTATTGATAAAGGCATTATAAAATCGAAGTCCTTTATCATTGATGTTACCCATACCAGAGTAGATCTAATCTACTATCTCCTTTAGAAGAATTGAACACAAGAGCCAGATTACTTCGAGTAAATGGCATGAAGACATTAAAGTATAAATTACCTCAAAAAACAGCAACTGTTTCAGTGACCTCTAAAATAAAGGATCCCTCTTTAATTTTATTTGCACATAGTTTAATATCTTATCACATTAAAAATAGTGAAAAAATTCGTACTTTTCATTTGGTTTATTCATATATACACCCTATTTTTGCAGCGCATTTGAGAGGGATACTCAACAAAACGGTTTCGTAGCTTAATTGGATAGAGCACCTCGTTACGGCCGAGGAGGTTGCAGGTTCGAGTCCTGCCGAGATCACAAAATTTTAGAAAGCCATGTAAAATCGATTTACATGGCTTTTTTGTATTCAATAAAAACATCCAAGATGTTTTGTTGCCTTCCCTAAGAATCTGATAGTAACTAGACAAATATCAGCGTAAAAAAAACTATCAGCAATGATTGCGAAAGAACAGGTTATCAAACTGGAAGATAATTTTGACAAGGACAAGCAATATTATAATCTATGTCGAATCAAAGCAAGAACAAAGGAGAATGAGGTCTTTTGGATTTTCTTTGGCATCCATGTCGACAATACCCTTGAAATTAGGCAAAAAATGCAAGTACATCCAGCTCTGATGACTTAAACTTTACAAAAATCACATATCAAATCTGGGATCGTTATGTCATTTAACTAAAAAATGAAGCTATTTATATACTACTAATGCGAATCAACAGTTAAAATGCAAGATCAATGAAAGCCGCAGATAGTTTTCCAAAAGTATGCACCAAAAGACCTTTAGTAGATCTCACTAAACCAGCTTTTTGAATATCTGTTTTCTGAATCAACCAACTAAACAGAGCCTCAATTGGTTGTCTTACTTTCGAAACGACAGTAGAATATAAATCATCTGCTGCTTTAATACGCTTTTTAATAATGTCACTCATACCTTTTACAGCTTTAATGGGTGTTAGCATCTCAGGATTTAAGTCTTTTATCATATTCTGGGTTAATTCTTTATCCATATAAATCTTATCACCAAAGAAAAACCGATTTCTAACTATTAGACCAAGCTTGTTGATACTCATCTGCAAAACGATAGATATGTTTTACCTTGGTATGTACCTGATAATGTACAGCATAAAGGTAAATCGTCATTATTTCCTGATCGGTAAACTTTGGTTTGTTATTATTACTGAAACGTTCACAGTAATATTGTAATTCTTTAAATGAATCACAGATTATGAAATATATTCTTATTAATTTGTCGTCTTTATCCTTGGAAATCATACTCTCAACAGCGTGAGAAACTATTGTAAGATACTGATTTTCAAAAATCTAAATAATTTTATCTTATTGATTTTCAACTATTTAGGTAACTTTTTCTATTTCAATCTCAACTGTTGATTCGCATTACTAATAATTAGTTATAAAAACTAAAGAGGCTAATCGTAAATGATTAACCTCTTAATACTCTTTAAAATTCTATTACTTCTGAAAATAACTATGACGAATTTTAAGGGTAAAAACTGCATATATAGCTGCAACTTACTTTAAAGCATTAACCAATGGAGAAGCATACATTTTAAGTAATCCCTCCTTTAGGTTTGTTTCACCTCTATCACATTTTGAATCAATCATTTCTATAAAATTACTGATCTCGTGTTGTGTATATTTTACATCTTTATATTTGTATTCTTCGTTCAATAAATCGTATGCAATATAATTACAAGGGTTTAATTGATAGTCAGAATGAATCTGTCTATCCATTTCATCACAAATGCATTGATGTATATTATCATTATTGAGCATGGCAGCATGCTGTTCAATATACCCATTAATTGGCCGGCCAAATGCAAGGTGAACCTTCCCCTTTTTACCAGTGATTCCCCCCAGAATACTTAGTAAGTCTTCATCTTTACTTTTCACATATTCAGGATTCAGCTTTTCACGTACTTTCTGTATATCGCATGGCTCATATTCATACGATATTGATATTGGTACAATGTTAAGCTGTTTAATTCCCGCTATATAATCACGATCCTTTATTGTCAGCATTTTTAATAAAGAAAGTTGCGTTCTGTCATCTCCATTTTTTGTTCTGCCATCGCGTTGAGCAATCCAGATTGACTCATTTTCATTTAACAAAACATTTTTAATATATTTAGAATGCACTAATGCATTTTTATAAACCTCTATACGTGAGCCTCCCCGATAGAAAGTAAACATTTTATTTATCTTCCCAAGATCTACAATAAACTGGCTACTCATTAAGTTACTTCCGAATGTTATCTGTGTTGTGCGATGGCCATTTTTTAGTAAAATATATTGTAGTATAGCACTATCTAAAACAATATCCCGATGATTAGAAATGAAGAGATAAGACGTGTTCTTATCTATATTTTCAATTCCTGAATAAGAAAAACTACTTGCTGTTTTATTCAACACCTCTTCTACAGCCTGGCTACTAAACTCTTTTTGAAAATCATTAACCGTTTCAACTTTTTTTAATACTTCTATTGAGTCCTGAGCATTCCGGTTCGGAAACACATATTTCAAAACTTCATAAAATTTTTGATTTTCAAGAACCCTTGCTAATGCCAATTGCGCTTCACCATTATTATAAGGGCGCATTTCCTTTAATATCTTGTCTATATCTTTCATTATTAAGGTCGGTTATCTATAAAAGTTACTGGTTTTCTGCTCAATTCAGGATTTTGCATGGCAATGATTTCATTTGGTTGATAAAACTCCACTGATGGAGCCACGCGTAGTTTAGTTCTAAAACAATCCTTAGTTATTTTTTCCAAGTTATCATTTGCATTATATGCTCCTATTTTAATCGTAATATTATCTGTACCTATGGCATTTTTATCAACTACAACAATGTAGTTTTCTATTCCCTCAATATTATTAAGCACATCATATAATGCTGGTGGGTATAGCGTTGTACCTTTATATTTTATCATCTGATTTTTCCTGCCAATAACCGGTCCAAGGCGAGTCGTTGTTCTTCCACATTGACAGGGAGAAGTGTTATGAGTACAAATATCCCCAGTTTTAAATCGTAGTAAGGGCATGCCTTCAACACCTAAAGTTGTAATGGTGACTTCACCTGGCATACCTGCAGGAACAGGTTTTTCATTTTCATCCAGAAACTCAACGATAATCATTTCAGGATGATGATGCCCTCCAACACCATACTGGCAATCTGTAAAAGCCGTTCCCATTTCCGTTGAGGCATATGTTGAGAAAAGTTGTATATCCCATTTATCAATAATACGCTGTCCTAAGGTATTGAGGGTAAAATCATCGTTTCTGATACTCTCTCCTATACAAATGGCTTTCGTAATACTCGATTCTTTATAGTTAATGTTATTCGTTTCTGCATACTCAACAAGCTTAAGCAAAAAAGACGGAACAGTAACCAATGCTGTTGGCTTTATACGCTGTATAGTATCAAACTGAAGTCCAGGATTCCCCGGGCCAACACGTACAATTGATGCGCCCAGTTTACGAATACCTTCGTAATACGCCATACCAGCCATAAACCTGCGATCTAGTGTAACCATTAGTTGAAAAATATCATCAGGTTTAGCCGTGGCACAACAAAACGATATATATTCATTGTAGGCCAAACGTTGTAAGTCATTTTCTGTTTCTGCAAACACCACAGGCTCACCACTCGTACCCGAAGTTGTTAAATAATCAATGACTTTATTTGGTGAAACACACAAAAAATCCTGGTTATAAGCTTGTAAATCCTCTTTTGATGTGGTTGGTATCCTTCTTAATTCTTCTAGTGAAGTAATTTCATCTATAGCAATGTTATGCCGCTTGAAGAATTGCTTATAAAATACAGAATTTTCATTTAAATAATTCAGTAATCCCGGTAACTTAGATTCCTGAAAAAGCTTAATCTGTTCCTGTGGCTGAGTCTCTATTTCAGGTATATACATTTGTTAGAAATTTGGTATAAGTACGATTCGTTATCAATTAGTTTATCGGCCAGATTTGATTCTTGTCCTTGCAAATGTTGATTGAAAAAAGATAATATTAAATAGTTCATCCATGAAATGGCTTTTTGGCCCTCGGTTATTCCTGTTAACCTCTGTACCCTTTCTTCATCAATAAACTTATTAAAAAATGGTAAATCACTAAATATGAAATGTAGGCTACCCTTTATTCTCGCATATTGCAGGTTATCACAATTTCGATAGATATACTCGTTGCCAATCCGCCAACGCAATTGCTGATCACCTTCAATAAGCATAAGGGGTTTTGATGAACTGCTGTAACTAACCTGTCCAAACTGGTAACCATCAAGGTTAACAGCAGCAGCAATCTGATCATTAGTAACACACATATGATTAGAAAGAGCACCTCCAAAAGATTGCCCCATAGCGCCAATTTGTGACAAATCCATGCGTGCAACCAATCCAGCAGGCAATTGGTTATTCTCACTTTTAAGATAATCAATAACATATAAAGTATTGCTTTCCCATTGAGCAAGTTTCTTTTTAAAACGAGTTAAGCCTTTAAGGTAATACTCACTTAATACGGGCTGATTTTCTTTCTTTTCATAACTACGGAAATTCGTTTTATCCAACCACCACATCTGAAGATACGGCAATGCGGCTATTTTGGAATTTAAACTGTTATCCTCTCCTTCATTACCAATTATACATATCTGATCATGAACATGACTAGGTGCAACAACAATATAGCCATGGCTTGCTAAGGTTTCTATAAAGCAGGAATAAATATCGTTAAATCCAAAATAATAACCCGGGGTAAAAACAATAACCGGATAACTCTTTTCCCTGAGAGAAATGCCAATATTTTTGGTTGAACGTGTTTTATATGACGACAGCTTTTCTATTTCTTCAGTCTTAACATCCATTTTCTTAAAGAGGCTAACAATTTCATCTAAATCATAACCTTCCAAATAATTATTATAGTTACTCCAATGCACAACACTATCGCTCGGATACCATATTTTAACACAAATTCGCTGTGTTTCTGATAGGTTTTTAACCAACTTATTTTCCAGCCTAAAACTAACCGTTCCTACCGAATAGGAACCACTTAATGGAGGCATTAAAAACTCATCTTTACCACCATAAGTCTGGCTGTATACTTGTGTAGCATAAAGTGTAATTAAAAGAACACAAGTGCTGGTTATTTTTTCCAACTTAATCATTAGCAATTTGACTATTTCTTATTTCGATTACTATCTACTTTAATTACTTCGCCAGAGCATGAACTGACACAACGTTCACATAATATACACTGACGGTGATCTATAGCTTTATTCTTTTCTGCATAACTTTGTACATCAATCAACATCGGACATACTTTATTACATCTCATGCAAGCACTACACTCATCCTCTTTAACTGTTCTTATTTTGAAATACGACCAAGGAGCAAATACTCCAGATATGGTAAGAAAGGGGCATAATAAGCGACAATAGGCCCTGCTTCCAAGAAAAAATGTAAGTGTAAAACCTACAGTGATAATATAAATATTCTCACCAATAATAAACACTCGCCTAAGTGACTCATCTGTTGCGGGATTAACCATTTTATTAACAACAATTACAGCAGCAATACTCATCATTAATAAATACCCCCAGGCCAAATAGTTATTTCTTTTATAAATCGTTTTACTTGATTTAGAATTTGTTAACTCAAAGAATAATCCCGTCCAACAAGCACGGGAGCAAAAAGCATTGCCCAGCACAAAAGGCAGTAATACCCTAGCTACAATTGTTTGAATTAAAGCCCCGGTAACAATTCCTTCTGCTACATCAAATATTATCTGCGAATACTGAAAGTTAACTCCAATCACTATACTAAGATAAAATAGAAGAAAGCAACCAATTATTGCCTGTACCATTAATCTTAATAATTGTCTGTACTGTGGGTAATTAATTACAAGAGAACGCACATTAAATTCTGCTATCCCAATACCAAAAAACAGAGTAAAGTATCTCCAGTCACGAAATGCCCAGGCTATAAGACCAACTATTGTAAAACTAATAAGTGATATGAACGGAATCTTATATCTATGCCATACTTTACTCATTCTTCAGCACTTCAATTCTGTTTAATATTTGTTGTCTATCAACCATTCGCGGTATTTTACAGCTTAATGATGTCTTATAATAATGTAAGGCTTTAGTACGGTCATTTATACTTTCAAAATATTGTCCTAAAATATAATAGGCATAATAGTACTCTGCACTCTGTTTAATGATTTTATTAATGTTGGTATCATTAATAAGCACCCTCTCATTATTAAGAAGTTTGTTTTTAACGGAATCAAGCACAGATCGGTATTGCCAAAAAGTATCGACTCCTCCTGACTTATAAAAATCTGAACAGCTAACCTTTAATGAATCAATAGAAACTGATTTCGTTTTTACATTAAATGAATCGGAAAAAATTTCATTTAAATCATAAGCTAAATAATCATTTTCCTGGTATGGAAACTTAGAAACCCACATTAATCGCTGTTCGGGCTTAAAAACCACTGAATGATGACAAATCAACTGATTAACAGCTGCTTCATTACCAATACCTATCTCCCGGTTATTAATACCATTTTTATCTCTGAGTATTTCAATCGCTTTTTCAACATCTAACACTTTAGCCGTGTCTATTAGCTCATGTGTGCGTTGTAAACGATACATCGAACAGCCTTCATTAATCGCTTCAACATTAAGCTCAGTATTTCTTAACTGGTCGCTCTGAAAGTGGTTGGTAAGCACTTGCTTTGATGATTGAGAATCGTATACCGCTACAGATTCTATACTTTTCTCAATTATAACTGTTTTTTTATCGTGGGCAGACCCTATAAAAAAAGATTCTGACACAAAAGAGTCGTATTTTTTTATAATGTCATATGCTTCCTTTATATTACCTGCATGTTGTAATACCTCACGTGAGATTAATGATACTGGTGTTTTTGCAGATAATGGAATACCTGATTTTGCTGAGTTTAAAGTAACTGTTAAGCCTCGTTCATTCATACCGGAAAGAACACCAATCATTCCACCCCAGGATATATAGGCAAAATTGTACCCTGAATCCGGTTTACAAAAAACAACCAACTTATTGCGTGCAAAGTCATCTCCTGCCGAAAAATCAAGATTTCTGCCAATTATTAAGGTACTGTCTTTAGTTAGCTCATTTTGTACACTAAAAGCAGTACAGTTGACTAAATTCATGTTCTGAATCGTATGTCCTATATCGTGTGCTGCATGATAGTTAAGTATACGATGGTACTTTTCTCCTACAAAATCATACTTATCGGAAGCAAAAAGAGATATGCCGTATATTTCCTGACGTAAAGAGAGTGGTATATAATTATCCAGATCTTTATTAAAATAGGCAATAAAATATTTCAGATAATTTAGTGTTGCTTTTGATGGAATAAGGTTACTAATAAACTCAAAAAAATACCTTTCCTGTCTTTCTGCCAGTTCTTGAGTAAGTTTACCATTCTTTACGCCCATTTCAAAAGGCGAACCACTTATAAAAAGCTCGCTAACTCCTCCATCATTTTTCTTTATCCAATCGCCATCGCATACACTAAGGCTATCAGTAATTTGCACCACAGGAGAGTTAAGTACACCTTTCAGCTTAACAACAGGAGGATCCAGCATAATTGATCTTAATGCTAAATATATCAATGTACTACCAACTATAATGGTGATTAGTATATACTTGATCCACTTCATATATTAAGGGCTTTTTTATGTGTTTTTAAATCGTCTATAATCGTATTAATGCCTTCCATTTCACCACAGGTAAGGATAGCCCCTATTGAAACACCCAAAATACCATGCATATTTATATTTTGCCCTGTCAGAAACAAGTTTTTCAACCTTGTTTTAGGAAATATTTGTGATGTAAAAGGATGCCGGCTATCCGTTAAACTTCCGTACATGGCACCTTCTCTTACCCCTGTATAATCACGATAGGTTAGTGGAGATGATGTGTAGCATGTATCAATACATTCGTTTATATTCTCATATTTTTTTTGTAGTAGCTGAATAAGCTTTTCTGCCTTTTCCTTTTTCATTTTCAGATATGAATCTCCTCGATTTTCAATGGTGGTCTCAATCCAGGGATACATCTCATTAAAATCCATAGGAGACAACACAATAAGGCTTTCTGCATAACCTTCATGTCTTTTACTTTCATTCAAATAAAGCATATAACCTTGTGGCCATTTATCTTTATCATATTCATCCAATCCCCAAACGCTATCGCCGTTATAGTAATATACATTTGAATTTTGATACACAAATGTTTTTTCTTTAAGCACAATGTACAGGCAAAAACACGAAGTTGTTTGTTCCTGTCGCTTCAATCGGTTAACAAATGCATTCCTAATATTTGCTCCCTCTGCCATTTGCATTGTTACCAGTGGATCAATATTGGAAATATACCTGTCTGCTTTTACTACTGACTTATCAGCCAATTGAACTTTCTGAACTTCATTGTTAACGCAAACTAACTTTGTAACTTTTGAGTTGGTATAAACACACCCTCCATTTTCTTCTATTACTTTCCGAAAAGCTTTTGCAACCTGTCCTCCTCCTTTTTCTAACTTCCAAGCACTGTTTAAATAAAAAATATTAATAATGGCATGTATAAACAAAGATGCTGATTCCTTCTTACCACCATATAAGGAATTCATCAAACATAGTATATTCTTTAATTCTTCATTCTTAGTTAAGGAATTTACAAAATCATATACATTCTCATCCAGTCCTTTTTTTATACCAAATTCCTCAGAATTAATATGACGCAGATTTACAACGTCCACTGAATTATAAATGTCAAGAATCTTTTCAAAATATGTATTTATGCCCTCAGTATCATCCGGAAAGTGTTCAATCAACTTAATTTTAAAACGATCAATACCCTGAGGGACTGAAAATTCTTTGCCACCAACATGCAGATTGTCAAAGCCATCTTCATCCAATTTCCTTACTTCAATTTTATCATAAATATCAAAGTAACGAAACAGTGTATTTAAAATCTGTCCATCTTCATAGCTACCAATATAATGCATACCGGTATCAAATAGAACATTTTTGCGTTTAAAGTCCTGCAGGCAACCTCCTATCTGGTAATGTTTTTCTAAAACACATACTTTAAAGCCCCGCTGGCTTAAAATACTACCACAAGCTAATCCTCCTAACCCACTTCCAATAATAGCAACGTCAAACTTGCTCTCCATTTCCATATGCATTACTGTTTAATTAATTTATTGTACACATATTCTTCCCCAAGTAATTGTGCACAAGTTAATACGGATGAAATTGAAACCCCTAAAATGCCATGCATATTTATATTTTGCCCCGTAAAATAAAGATTTTTAAGCCGGGTTTGAGGTAAAACAATAGCATGCATTGGGTTTCTGTAGTCTTTAACAATACCATAGGCTGAGCCATTAGCTGAACCTGTATAATCGCGGTAAGTTAATGGTGTTGATGTAAAATACGATGTAATAGCAGATTTTAAACCTGGAATTTTCATCGATGCCATATCAATTAGCTTATTTGCTTTTTCCTGCTTAAAACGAAGATAATCTTCTCCCCTGTTTTCAACCCCTGTATCACTCCATTTTTCCACTTCTTTATAATTCATATACGCAATTATTGTAAGCCCATCAGTATATTCACTTGTTTTATGGTTATACAGCGTATACATCAGCATATTTTGCGGCCATCCTTTACAGTCTGTATTCCAAACATTATTACTTTTAAAATAATGGTGGTTATAATTTTGGTATTTAATGGTATTTTTCTTCAATACGATGTATACTGAGAACATACCTATCGAATCTTTTAAAGACAATATTCTGTTTCGATAAACCTTTTTAAGCGCACCTTCTTCAATTACCGGTATTAGTGTTTTAGGGTGTACACTTGAAATGATTTTTTTCGCCACATATTTTTCTCCGTTTGACAAATTTATAGCCGATATATTTCCATTTTCAACCGATAGCCCGGATACTTGTGCATTACGAACTATTACACCGCCATTACTTCGTATTCCATTAGCTAATACATTAGCAATTCCACTGCCTCCTTCTTTAACACGCCACGAACTTTTAACAAAAGAGTAGCTAATTAGTGCATGTGTATAAAGCGGAGTTACATCCTCCTGTCCGGCATACAGAATATTTGTTCCGGCCATAAGGGCACGCAAATCCGGATTCTTGGTGTGCTCATTAATGTATCCAGATGCAGATTGCGATAAACTGGTATCGGCATTTGACAGGGTATCATACTTATTATCCAGTCGGTATAATGGAAAAGAATAGCACACCTCCTTAAGACCTTTTATATAAGCATCTATTCCTTTAGCTTCTTGCGGAAAATAGCTTTTTAATGCCTCCCTGTAATTATTATGTCCTTGCGGAATACGATACTCTTTATCACCCAGGGTAATAATATCCGATTGGTCTAAATCAAGCTGTTTTAATGTAATGTTACCTATTAATCCAAATAACTTAAAATACTGATTAAGTACTTCTCCTTCTCCCAAGCTTTCAGTATAGTTAAGTCCTGTATTAAAAACAACACCATCGCGTACAAACGACTGCATCATTCCACCAATACGGTCATTCTTTTCCAGTACAGCTACCTTATAGCCCTCCTTACTCAGCAGATATGCACATTGCAAACCGCCTAAGCCACTTCCTATTACAACTATATCATACATGCTTTCCATTACTGTTCTTTTGTTAGCACATAAGTAAGGTTCGACGTATACTTTGCATTATCTACCTTTTTAAAAGTCATGTTCTTTTCTTTAGCAAAAGCCATAATTTTCTTCGATGACACAAAAGACAACTCGTACTTCATTTGATTGAATCGCAACACTTTAATCGAAAAAAATTCGGTTAATTTGGTTACCTTAGTGCGCTGACGTAATTCTGTGTCTGCATCTCTGATAACAATCAAGCCTCCATTATTGAGTTGATAGTATGCTTTATTAAGCACTATATCCTGCCTTTCCTCAGAAAAATAGTGTAGTACATCATTAAAAACAAAGGCATCAGCAGACTCAAAATCTTCCTGCACAATATCTTTAACTCCAAAATTTACCTGTGTTGATCCAGCAGTAACTTCTTGTGCTACACCAATCTTTTCTTTGTCATAGTCCCATCCAACAATGCATCGCTCTTTGGACGTATAAGCCAGCATATGGCATAAAAAACCGTACCCACACCCCACATCAATAATCTTACCTTGCTTAGGTAACAGCTCATCGTAAAAACGATAGTTCTTTTCCAGTCTGATTTTTACACGTAAATACCATTCTAAAACCGGCCCTTTATAAACGTATTGGTTGATTAATCGTCGGGTAAAAAAATCAACATTTTCTTTTTCATCTTTTAATAATTGATGTTGTTTACGATAAAAGGTGGTCATTTTTTGGGCTTGCGGACGATAAGTAATACCCTTTTCAATATCTACCTTTTCAATTTTTACCCGGTCGAAGAACTTAAGCGTTATATGCCCGGCTCTTAAAAAAAATTCAGTTTTTGGCATACACTCATATGCACCATGAAGAACTACAGGCAGAATATCAATACCCAAATAATCGGCCAGACTAAATGCCCCTTGGTGAAAGCGCTTGATACTACCATCTTTTGTACGCGTACCTTCCGGAAAAACCAGTACCGAATACCCCAAATCTACTTTCTGTTTTATTTTTTTATAGCCCTGATCTATCCCTGTGTATATCGGATAAAAATCAATATACCGAATGATAAAACCATAAAATGGATTTTTCCAAACCCATTCATTGGTTAGTACAATTATCTTTGGATTTAGTAGTAATAATAAAGCAATATCAAGGTGTGACTGATGATTACAAGTAATAACAGCCGGTTTTGATAAATCAAACTTATGCTTATCCACATATTCTTTCCGAAACAGGATATTCATTCCCACCACTAATTTACAAGTCAGATAAACCAAGTAATGAATAATGCGCTTTTTCATCCTTTTTCCAAATGGTGTAATTCTGAAAATTAACACTAAAGCCGACAGAATAATAACTCCTGTTAAAAACACAATAAACGATAAAAGTGATACTAAAACATCTATTGCTACAATAGGAAATACACGCTTTTTACCATTGTTGCTTACCAGTAAGTTAAAAAGGAATGGCAAAAGTGTAAAAGTAATTATCACAACAGAAATGATTCCCATAACGGTAACCATAGCAATTGATTTTAGTGCTGGATGTTTTGCAAAAATCAATACACCAACTCCTATTAGGGTTGTTGCTACACTTAATAAGATGGAAATCTTATAAGGTAATACGCTCCTTGAACCATATTTGTGATTGTTAATAAGTCCCTGTGTCAGAAATATTGAATAATCAATACCCAACCCGAATATGAACGTACAAATGATGATATTAAAAATATTAAAATGCACATCAAAAACCCCCATTAATCCAATTGTCCATTGCCAACTTAGCACAATAGGAATAAAGGTTATCAAAGCAAGTTCTATTCGTCCCCAAAAAAGAAGTACAATTAAAAAAACCACCACCATAGAATAATTAATAAGCTTTGTAAAATCATCTTTTAAAACTTCAAAAAACTTATTAGTAAAGAACTGCTTATCTAATACTAACAGATCAGGTGATGATTTCAAAATGGTAAAAAAGTCTGCTTTTTTACTTTGATCTACTTTACATATTGAAACTAATGAAGTTTGCCCATTTTGTTGACTGATTAAATTACCCAAGAAGATTTCCTGTACTAATTTTATTTCACTATCGCTTATTAAGCTGTATGGCTTGGTTAAGGTTTGATAAAATGAAGTAAAAGCATTATTTTTAAAATGGTTGATTTCACCTGCGAGCGAAATATTTTTGACTGTTGCATCTATTCCCTTTTTATTCCAAAACGAATGCCACCGCTCTAATTGAGCCTTTTGCTTTTCTTTTGACAACAACAAAATACCCGGACTACTCATTGAGCGTACTACACCACTTCCAGTTAAACGATCAAAGACAGCCTGATTTTTCTCCATCTTATTTAAGGCTCCATTTACGGTACTATCTGACACAACAACGTAAATAGCACTTGATGCTTCTGAGCTAATAGTTTTTAACTTTTGCTCTGTCTTTTGTAATTCATCCGGTAAATAGTTCAAATTGGCAATATCAGCATCGAAACCAATGGTTTTCCCCGTAAGATAAAACACTATTGAAGCTACCATAACCCCAAGTAGCCATGTTTTTTTTGCGTGGAAATTGTATGATGCCAATTGATCAAACAATAGATTTTTATCTTGTTTAACAGCATGCTTTTGCCCCTTAAACAACAAAGGCAAACATATTAAAACAAATATTGAAGCACCTATAACACTTAAACCTGCAAAGAGTCCCAGTTGATTTAAAGCCTGTGAGTTAACCACATTCAAACAGAAGAATGCGCTTGCCGTAGTAAGACTACTCATTATCACAGGATTAGAAATATCATTAAGAATCTGTTTGGCTGAATGCCCGAAGCGAACATGGGAAAAATAGTGCAATGAAAAATCAATGGAGATACCAACCAGGATAGCACCTACTCCTAAAGATATAGCAGATAAGGTTGGATAAGTAATTGACAATATACTTAAAGCAACTCCAACTCCAAGCACAACCGGTAAAAACAAAAATAGCAGTATTCTTACCTTTCTAAAAACAAATAAAAAGAGGAGTAAAAGCAATATAACAGCAATGGATATAGTAATCAGTATATCCTTTTGTACTCGATTAGCATTTGCTACTGCAACAGCTGTACCTCCATAATACTCAACCAGAACATCATTTGTAAAAGAGGCTTTTATATGCGCGTTAATACGCTCTATTAATACCCGGTTTTGTTTCGTATTTTTTGATGAGTAGGCAGGATCAATAAAGCATAAAACATGCTTTTTATCTTTTGTAAATATGTGTGATTTATAGAGTGTAAAATTTTTATCAAGCTGAAATACTTTTAGTCGTTCTAAATACCGTGGTACTATACTTAAGGGATCATTAAGGATATATTTAGATGCTCCAAAGCCTGTGGGGGCAATAATACTGCGATAATTCTTTTTCATTAAACCACTCAGGTTAGCTGGCTTAACTATGGTATCAAGATAGGCATAATCTGCATCCGACATATAAAATGGTAAGTTACGATAGAAATAATCGTACACTTTTTTAATGGCTGATTCATCAACGCTCTTCCTTACATTTTTAACCAATGCTGTATCATTCTCTAAAAATGCCCCTAAACTATCAATAACCTGAATAAGCCGCCTGGCATCAGTCTGTGTCGAATCTTTAAGCGAGGCAATAAAAATGATCTGATCAGCAAACTTTGAATTAGAAAATATTTTGCTCATCTCCGATATCCTGTCATCCATTGGTATCAGGGATGAGATATCTTCTTCTAACTTAACCTTATGAATTAAGAAAGCCATACCAATAACCAATAGAAGTAAAACGGCAGTAAAACTTCTTTTTGACTGATTGAAAACGGTATACAATAAGGTAAATATACTATGCATTAGCCGGCTTACTTAATTTTGGTTAAGGACAACAACAAATAACTCAGTAAATAAAAGAAGGCACCCATTACAACAGAAAGTGCAATTGCGCCAATAATATATTGCTGTATATTAGCACCTATATCAGATAGTTTAAGAGACATATCAACCTGCCATGACCCCTGCCCCATTAAAAAGCTTCCGCATACATAGCTTAAATATATGATTGCCGGAATCATTGGAGGTAAACTAATATTGGCTGCCACAAAAAAAATAGCCTTATTAAGTTTCAGCCAGTGTGCAATTAAGAAACCAACCAATAATTGATATCCCCAAATTGGAAAAATTCCCATAAAAATACCAAAACCTATTGCCGCTGCAATTTTCCCTTTGGTTTCGTTACCATTTATAATTTGAGCCCGGATAATTTCTTTCAGGCTTTTACCTTTAAACTCCCGCACTATCATACGTGGACGATAAAACAACAAAGCCAGTGTTACAAGTACAGTATTTAAAATACTGATTCTCACAAAATCAGCAAATGGGCGAAAATGAGTAATACGTTCTTCCTGACTTGGATAATACACATCAATTGGTAAACATTTTACTTCAATTCCTTTCCAGGCTGCGCGTACAATTACTTCAATCTCAAACTCATATTTACTACAAACCCACTTGGTATCGGCTAATCTTTTGATTGGATAAAGTCGAAATCCGGACTGTGTATCTGGAAGCTTAATACCAGTTTCGACCGAAAACCAAAAGTTTGAAAAATTATTAGCAAAACTGCTTGATTTTGGCTGATCCTTTCCAACCATAAACCGACTACCAATAAACAAGCTATTAGGACGCTTTTTAACAGCCTCTATAAAAGTTGGTATATCTTTGGCATAGTGTTGTCCGTCTGAATCAAGCGTAATGGCATAGTCATATCCCATAGCCAGCGCCTTTTTAAACCCTTGGCGTATGGCATAACCTTTTCCTTTGTTTACATCATAACTTACACATTCAATTTCAGATACTTTTTCAAGTATTTCGGCACTTGAATCAGTACTTCCATCATTAACGACTATAATACTGGATGTATATGATTTAACATCATTGATAACACTTAATAATGTTTGTTCATTATTATAAGTCGGTATTATAACACAACATTTTAACTCATCTATCTCTCCAGCTGATTCCATTATACCTCCAAACTATAATTATCGTTTAAAAACAGATCTCATCTTAAAGTAATTTGTGTCGTCCTTATGCATAAGTGCATTTACCACAAGTAAATTCTCTTCTTTCCATTTCAGCTTTACATCTAATTGTAATGTATTAAGCTTTCCTGGTTCAATAAAATTCAGGAATTTAATATCACGGGCACTTACCAACTGAAAATCTTCTTCTAAGTATTTATTTAAAACTTCTTTTACCATCTGAACCTGACAAACACCTGGAGCAATGGGTAAACCTGGAAAATGTCCGTCATATATTTTGCTTGATACATTTAACTCAAGCTTTACACAAAAGAAATCTCCAGACAGTGTAGCTTCGCCACATGTAAAAAAATTATTCATTAACATACTAACTAACTTTAATCAATTTCAACTTCATACTAAACCCAATTCCTTTATTCTTAAAATGAACCTGTGCCGGTATGCCCTTGTTGTAATTTTCCAATTCTACCTGAATTCCATTTATCAAACGCCGCTTACGAATCTGTTGAATATGGTCATCAGAACTGGTAGAATACAATATTCCTTTATTACTCTTGTAGGTCGATTCTGATTTTGGTTTAATTAAAGGGATTCGATCAATTAATAAAGCCAAATCTTCAGCTAAAATACCCTGTGCTTTTTTACTCTGAAATAAGCTACTTGCTTTTCGTACTTCAATAGTATTATTCACACTGTAAAACTCACATATCGTCAAACCAACTTCACTTAGCAATACAATATTATAATCATTGCTATCAACATTGTATTTAAAAAGTATTAAGCCCGAAAAAAAACTACCAAAAACCTCTATTTTAGCCTTATACAAAGCCGTAGTATAATTACCGGGTAATGGGGACGATAATTCGTGGCTGCGGTATTTGCTCATTGTTTTTAATGGTGAGCATGATATCATAAGCACACTACTTAACAGTAAACAAGTGATCAGGCAGTACCTCATTAAATTGCTTATTTATAAAATTTATTTCAGTAAAGTCATCCTGCTCTTCATACATAATAACCTGATCAACTGAGAAATCAGATTTATTTATACGTATTTTAATTTTACTGATGACTCCCTTTAACTCATCCACATTTGGCTCTAAATAAACCAGGTATTGTTTTTCTCCTTCAAAAGCTTCAACCGAAAATTTGTCGTCAGTAAATACTGTTCCATTCACCGAACTAATAATGAGCTCACTTATTTGTGAGAACATTTTATTCGATTCAATATCATACTCACTTTTCTGTCCGTCTGTTTCAATAATAAAAGTACCTTGATTTATTACAATCAAATATTCAAACGGATCAATATACTCCCATCTTAAGCGATTCTTTTTGTCAAAATACAATTTACCACTTGAAGCAATCACTTCATCCAGGTATTGCATTTGTTTTTGCTGCAAAAAATCACAAGAGACAGAACGCGTCTCCTTTGTTTTTTCAAGCATTTCTTGTTGTAATGCATCAACACTTATTGGTTTATCACTACCTTGCCCCTTAATATGTAAGGAGATAAACAAAACTATCAGACCGACTAAAAACTGTTTCATTTGCGCCTTTTTTAGTACCGTATCAGCTCAATGCTACGGCTTTTAAATTATTTTGCTTACAATAAATTAATGTTTGCTCCAATATGCTTATAATATTGATATTGGTATCGTGAAACAAAACAATACTTCCCGGACGAATATTTCGTTTTACAATTTGCATCACCCTTTCAGGTGTACGACATGTATCCTTGGTACGAATGCTCCACCCAACACACCTCCTGCCCATCCTTCGTAAAACCAGTGCAATAAAATTATTGAGTACACCAAAAGGAGGACGAAAAAGCACCGGTCTTTTTCCGGTGATCTGTTCAATTAATTCATCCGTTTTATCTATGGATTGCTTTATTTTTGATACAGACCATAATGGGAATAGAACAGAATGCTCATAAGTATGATTACCAATTACATGTCCTTCATTATACATCTGTCGTAACAGCCCTTCATGCCCCTTTATTTTATATCCAATACAAAAAAAGGTAGCTTTGGCCTCATACTTTCTAAGCAATTCTATTATTTGTGTTGTTAATTCTGCATCCGGCCCATCATCAAATGTTAAGGCTACTTCACGTTTACCAGGATTAATTGTTGATACTGAGCTAATAAATAAATTGAGTTTCATGGTGGATACGCCTATCACAACCAGTACAAGTAGTATAATACTAAGCGTGGCGACCAAAATATAACTCAAACGAGTGCTATCTACAGTCAACAGAACGGCAGAAATACTAGCTAGATAAATGATTATGAGCGTATAAAATCTCATTTTATTCTTTTAAAGATAATACCATAAGGCTATGCTCATTCCCAAAACGATTGTACACCAAAACATTTCTCAACTCTTGGATTTCAATATCATTCTTACGCCATACTGCAGGAACCTCCTTTTGTTCCAATGCTTTAACAGCCAACCATAGTGCTAATGCAGAAGCAGTACCAAATTCGCCCATAAATGGCTTATACCACACATAAGGCTTGTCACAAAACATATTGTGTAATTCTGTGTAAGCCTGATCATTATCACAATTATCACCCCCAATAAGTAAATCAATATCAGCTAACGATAAAGAAAAACCATTTAACTCTTTTTCAAAATCACAATGTGGCGAATAAATAATCTTAAGTCCATTAAATACAATCGGGCTCTTTTCTGAACTTAATACAAAAAAACCTGCTCCTTCGCCCAGCTTGTTCTTGCTGTAACAGTACGACTGATTTAATAAACCGGCAAGCGACTCTGGAATTTCATCTACTCCTCCAACCAATACATCCTTACCCTCGTTATCCCATAACAGCATTTGAGCATCTAACAAAGCTGTTTCAAAAGAACTATGCATTTGCGAGAATGTAAAATTATAATTCTTACACCCTAAAAGAAGTGCTACCTGCCCTGCAATTGTATTATGAGTTGATTGAATAAAAGCTGTTGGATTGGGCAACTCTTCGTTTCCCTCAATTAACTGCGTCAAGAAAGTATCCGTATCTTTTAAGCACCCCAAAGCAGTACCTACAATAATTGCATCTGGTATTTCAATCCCAGCCTCTTGAAGTGCCAGCTTACTACAACACACTCCATTACGAATAATCGGACTCATCCGGCGTAATAACTTGGGACTTATATACTTCTTATATTCAGGTCTTACACACTCGCCAAAAGGTGTATCTAACTCAACTATATCATGAGGTAAGCCATTGGACTCAAAAGAATTTTGAGCACTAATACAAGCTGATGATTTAATATAAAGCTCCATAAAACTACTTCGAAAAAATGACTGTTGAATTATTACCCCCAAAGCCAAATGAATTAGACATAACATGTTTAACGCCTGCCCCTTCAATAACTTCCTGATTTGGTATCAGCTCCAAATCGTTAATTGGAGTAGAAAAATTAAGGTTCGGATAAATAATATCTTTTACTATTGAAAGTACTGAAAATACCGACTCAATACCAGCTGCTCCTGCTAAAGTATGGCCAGTATATGACTTTGTTGAAGAGAATATTGGTACCTTCCCTTTTCCAAACACACGGTTTAAAGCCATACCTTCTGAATGATCGTTATTCTCAGTTCCGGTACCATGCACATTAATATAATCAATATCATTCTTTTCTACTCCACTCATTAGTAAAGCTTTTGTCATAGACCTAAATGCACCTTCGCCATCAGGAGATGAAGCCGTTTGGTGGTAAGCGTCATTAGCATTGGCATAGCCTGTCACTTGACACAAACAGTGCTTTGCTTCATCAGCCCTTTCCAGTACAACAAACCCGGCTCCTTCAGCCAGATTAAGACCTTTCCTATTGGCATCAAATGGCTTACAAAAATCACGATCCAGTATCATTAATGAATTAAAACCGTTTAATGTAAACATAGTTAAAGCATCTACTCCTCCAACAATAACCCTGTCTAACTGATTATACTTCAACAAACGTGCGCCATGAATTAAAGCATTTACCCCAGATGAACAAGCTGTATTTAGCGTAGTATAATAAGCTGTAGTTTCTAAAAAATCAGCTACTTTAAATGTTGAATCACCACATGGATGCGTTGATAAATAGTTGATATTATCAGGCTGTTGAAGGTAATTTTGCTCCGTAATATCCATTCCTCCAACAGTTGTTGAAGATACAATTCCTGTACGTTTTTTTACCCCATTAGTATCAAGTGACATCTGTAAAGCCTCCCGGGCTGCCAACATAGCCAACAAACTGGTTCTGCTATATAACTTAGCATCTTTAGCAGGTAAATTCAACATTTCACATAGCTCACTGTTGTGTTTTTTTACCTCACCTAACTTAAACCTATCTTTATGAACCGTTTTCAGGTATCGGATATTATCAATTCCCGAACGTTTGGACTTTAATGCAGCCCAACACTCATCTACATTTGTTCCAATGGAACAAATGGCTCCTATACCAGTCACTACAATACTACTATTCTTCATTTAGCGGTTGCTTTCAATATAATCTGCAAGAGTTTGAACGGAGGTCATAATGTCTTTTCCTTTTTTAGGATCGGCCAGTTTAATACCATATTCTTTTTCGAGTAAAACGATAATTTCCAAAGCATCAATAGAATCTAATGCCAGGCCATCATCACCAAATAATAAATCATTATCAGCAATATCAGATATTTCAATATCTTCCAAGTTTAATTGCTCAATAAGTTGTGCTTTCAGTTGTTCTTTTAACTCATTCATGATATCTTTTTTTAATCTTCTTTTTTACATAACATTAGCCGTGCGCTGTAGTTGCTGCAATGATCCACATCAAGCCATCCTACTAAAGCATATTTCGTAGCAGTTGTTTTAAAAAGTACATCAGTATAATTAAGTAGTATCTCTTTATTATACTCCGGTTGAACAAAAAACATGTGCTCTCCATAAAATTTATGCTTTATACTCAACTCTCCAATAACAATATTGGGCAGGGTATATACAAAAACAGCAGGACTTGGAATATCTGCAATTGTTTTTTGATATTTTACATCTGTATTAAGTGATGCCGATGCATTGGCAAATACCATGGCTACACTATCCGACTCTTTTTCAACTTTCTCATTATCAAGAATCAATTCACAAGCCAACAGACCTAACTTGCACAGAGAATCCATTTTAAAAAACTTACTGTACTTCAGATCAAGATGTTTATATAAGGCTTTAAGAAACGAGCCAAGATCAGTTGTTTCGTCCTTAAATATCTGCGAATTATTAAGCATTACTCTGCCTTGCTCAATCGTTATTTCTTTTACAATCTCACCCATGCTTCTTATAATAAATTGCGGCATTACAACCACCAAAACCTGACATTAATTTAAGTAGGCCATTTTGTTGTTTCGACACATTTTCTTTTAACACATTAATGGGTGACACAACACCCTGGCATACCAACCCTTTTGTTCCGATAATAACATTGTTTTGCAAAGCCATTATTGAAATTAATGACTCAATAATACCAGCAGCACCCAGTGTATGACCAAAGAAACCTTTTAAGCCGCTAACCGGAATACCTGCTAAACCAGCACGTGTTATGGCTTGTGATTCCATATCATCATTATAAGGTGTCGCTGTTCCATGCGCCGAAATAGCATCTATAGCATTTACATCTTTTACACTTTGTATAATAGCACGTAATAAGCCTTCACCTGTCCTTGATGGTCCTGAAATGTGATTGGCATCATTACTAATGGCTCCATTAACTACCTCAATAATGTTTTCATCAGCTATTGTCCCCTCTTTCCTGGAAATCACTACAGAAGCTACACCCTCTCCCAATGTCAATCCATCCCTGTCTTTATCAAATGGTTTACAAGGCTTAGCACTCAACGATTGGAAAGATTGAAATCCGGATACTATAAATTTTGAAAGTACATCGGCACCTAAAACAACCACATCGTCATACATTCTTGATTCAATCCATCGTTTAGCCACAATAATAGCAGACAAACCTGAAATACATGCATTGGATATAACATGAGCTTGGTTTCTAAATTGAAAATAATCAGCAATTTTTCCTGCTGTGTTAGCTAACAAAACATCAGGATTCAGCTCTGCCTGATATAATTGATCCACATTTCCTTTTGTACTGCTAAAAATAAAACCTGTACGCTCACTTCTAACATCAACTGTATTTACTATGTTGCTCAGAGATAGTATACAGAGCTGCTCCAGCTTCGTATAACTATTAATTTCCGGACACGCTTTAAGTTTTTTTACCAGACATTCATGATTTATTAATGCTGCCTGTAACGGAGAAGATGATAATATTGTATCATCATGCTTTTCTATTCCGGAATGACCTGAAAGAACTTGCTCAAAGTTCTCCTTACTTGTCCAGCCCAATGGCGATATTATATTATGTGCTCCAACTATTACCATATCCTATAAACCATTTTCCTTCTTCCAGTTGCTATAAAATGCCGGATTTATAATTTGTAGTTCTCCTTCTTTATTCAAAAAAACTTGGATCGTTTTTCCAGTTGCAACAATCACGTTATCAGATACCCGACTAATTTCATACGAAAAACATATTTTTGCTGCATCTACATTTTCAAAAACAGTTTTAACCTGTAATTCATCCCCATACCGCACCTGATTTTTATAATCCAGATCAACTTTAACTATGGGTGTAAAATAACCTTTTTCGTACACGTCATAATAACCTAAGCCATATTGCTTACCAAAGGCCTCGCGTCCATCTTCAAGAAATTTTACATAATTACCATGCCAGACAATTTGCATGGCATCCACCTCGCTAAAACGTACTTTTATATTGGTCAGATTAATTAACTCTCTCACTTTTAAAACTTTAAATACACCATGATTATCACACGATTCCTATCCTCTACCCTTTCACTTTATGCTTCAGCTCTCTACTCCATTAAGTTACGTTTGAAACTTATTTCGCCACAACTCAAACTCAACCTCTTTAACCGATTTAAAAATAGTATAAAACGAACCTGCCCAATAGTTTCTCATTCCAAAACCAACTGGTTTTGTTATAAAACGTTTTTCTATTAGTTTTTTTCTATTTGCAATATTAAAAACGATCATTACATAGGATGCCTCAGTGTTCGTCTTATCAAGATACTCAGCTAAAAACACAACACCTACTCCTTCCTTTTGCTCTAACTGATAATTATTTATAGCACTATCAATAATGCTTTGTTCCAGATGACATGATCGCCCTGCAACAAGCTCATCTACTTGTGTACCCTTATTAACTTCACTTATCATCTGCGTATCATAAATGACCACATCTTTACGCAGCATCTTCTCTACACTAAACTTATTTCTTTCATTCTTAATCAGATCGTTCCAAGCTTTAAAATAGCGCTTGTAAATAAGGTAATGATCTTCTTCGTCTGATAGTGTTGATGTACTAAAGCTGCCAATTAGTTTAACATTTGAGTAATCAATACCATACCAATAGTAATCATACGAATTATCTTCAAAAAGTTCTTTGCTTGTTTGCCCAAATACTGTTACAGATACCGCAAAAAAAAGGAATATTATAAGTAAAGTCCTCATACTTAATTATCTTTTAAAAATATATTTAAAGTACATTTGGCTAACACTTCTTCACCACACTTAACCACACCTTCTGCAATGTTAACCCCCATAGCATTATGCACTATTCTTACATTGGTGTTTAGTATTTCACCAAGTACTGCACTACGTTCTATCTCTAAATTCTTTACAGAGCCAATGAAACCCACTTTTACACCTTCATTTTTCAATTTGGCATTACACCCCTCTAATGCAGCTGCTGTTTGAGCAATGTTTTCGATCAAACCAGCTTCTTCAAAAATGTTTCCATTCATAAAAGGGCCATCTGCTTTAACTTCAAAAACCGTACTTACCTCGGCATCATTAAAATCTGTTACCTTATCTATAAATACAAAAGGAAACCTTTGAGGAATTAATTCATTAACAGGCCAATTCATAATTCTGTATTCAGATTATTTTTTCTTACAAATCAAAAGTGTATGACTAACTCCAATGTTCTCAATCATTTCCTCAACTTCCAACCCTGCTTTATCTACAAGACTCAGCATATCCTCGGTGTGATACATTTGGCTGCATCCATTAGCAATATTGGTAAAATACAAAGAGGTGGCATGTAAGCTATAAGTTGACGCCTCAAACTCCTGATTATCCCAGTATGTTTCAAGAATATAAACTCGTCCATCTTCATTAATAGCATTAAATGAACGTTTTAGTAACTGTAGAATATCTTCTTGTGAAAAACAATCTAAAAACTGGCTCATCCAAACAATATCAGCACCTTTAGGAAAGTCATTTGAGTGATCTAACAGGTTAATTGGGTACCCATCAATACGATCAGAAAAGCCTTGTTCCTCAATATTCTGCTTAGCCACATTCAATTGACCCGGCAAATCCAAAATAGTCACTTTTACATCCTCATCAAACTTGGCACACTGGATAGAGAACTTTCCAGTATTCCCTCCCACATCAAGAATTCTTTTCGGATGGTTTTTAAATACAATTGGCAATACTTCTGGAAAAGCATAATCTGAGTAATAATGATCAAAAGCAAACCAACTCTCTTTAGCCTTTTCTGGCAGGTGAGCTAAGCCTTCATATACGGTAGGCCATTCTCCAAACTCTTGTAAACCTGTTGGCTTACCTTCTTTAATAGAGTCTTCAAGCGAAAACATACCTTTATAATTGACATCTTGCGTAAAATCCATATTTACTTTTGTAAGCTCATCACACAAGATATACCAACCCGTTTTTGTAATTTTATACAGGTCATTCTCAACAATAACCATTTCAAGGCTTAACCCTGCTTCAAGTAAAACCTTAACACCATATTCCGATAAATTAAGCTCTTTCGCAATAGCCTGAATCGTTATACCTTTTCGTTTGCTTTTAATCAATTCCAGAATACCTAAATTCCGCAATGATAGTGCAGCCTGAAACATGATTGGTGCAAAAGCTATTTTTTGCGCATCAAACTTGGCTTGTAATGCTGATTTTTTATCTTCTCCGTATGTTACTGACATATCTTAAATATTATTTTCGTTATTCCAAAATTGGTGATAATTAAACCATTGCAGAGGGTATTTCAACACCATTTGCTGTAATTGCAATACATAATCCTCTACCATTGTTTGAATAGCTTCACCACGCAAAGCAACTTTCCTATAGCTTGGATATACTTTTCCTTTAGTAGCAAAAAACCGATAATGTGTATTACTATCCTTCACGCTAAATACAAAACTAACCGGTATAGCGTATTTACTTGCCAATACCATTGGTCCAACAGGAAATTTTGCCAATTCACCTAAAAATGCTACATCTAGTGTTTGGTTACCTTCAACAAAACGATCCCCATGCATAGCAACTAATTCTTTTTTCTTAAAAGCCTCTATCACACTAAATAAATGTGACATATCATCCCTAATTGGAATAATATTAACTTTCTTATCTTGTATTGCCTTACTTAATACATTTTTGAGTTTTTCATGCTCTGCCTCTACCATCAGAATATTAATGACAGCATCAACTCTTTCAAGTAGCTCACCAGCAACCTCCCAGTTCCCCATATGCGCTCCAAGTAGCAATCCCCCTTGCTTTTTATCAGCAATTTCATGCAAATACTCTTCACCATCAAAATCGAAAGTATACAGCTCCTTTTGTCCAGAAAGTATAGCAATTTTATCAATTAGTACTTTACCCAAATACACATAGTTCCGGTATATACTAAGGAGTGTTTTAAACCTGCCATACCCTATTCTTTGATGGTAAAAGTAATGTATTGACTTTTTGTTGGAGAAAAGTAAATAAAAAAAGGAAACAGGTTTAAGTAAAAGGTAAGCTAATCGAATATCAATATTTATTAAAGTAATAAATATCCTATACCCCAATGGATTACCTTTCGATTTCCCTGTCCAGCTACTCATCACAATTTACTTTCAATGTAATTGTATAAATCGTTAAGTACTCTGATATCTTTCATTTCCTCTCGTTTAACTTTAAATCCGAATTCTTTTTCGATAATCACTACTATATCAACAAAATCAAGACTCTCTAATCCAAGATCGTTAATAAGGTGAGCATCATCAGTAATCACTTCTTGTTCTATTTCAAACTCATCAATTAAAAACTCAACAACTATATTTTTAATTTCACTTCTTTCCATTGGGGTATTATTTACTATATTTTGATAATATTATTGATGAATTTGTTCCTCCAAAACCAAATGAATTTGAAAGAACAGTATTTAATTTTTTTTCTGTGGTTCTACTTATTATATTCAACTTTTTTGAGTCTTCATCCGGCTTTTCAAAGTTTATGTTTGGTGCAATAAATGACTTATCCATCATTATTGTTGAATAAATAAGCTCACTGGCACCTCCCATCCACATCTCATGACCTGTCATTGACTTCGTTGAACTAATTGGAGTGTTACAGTTACCAAAAACTGTATTTAATGCCCTGGCTTCCATTGTATCACCAACAGGTGTTGATGTGGCATGTGCATTAACATAGTCAATACTTTCTGCCCTTATACCTGCATCCTGCAAGCACCTTTCAAGCGATATAGTAGGCCCTTCTTGATTAGGTACTGAGATATGATCACCGTTGGAAGAAAAACCATAACCTCTAATTTCGGCAACAATATCGGCACCACGTTTTAGTGCTGAATCCAGACTCTCTACTACAAGAGAAGCACCTCCTCCGCTTGGTATTAAGCCATCTCTACCTGCATCAAAAGGCCGCGATGCCCTGCATGGATCATCATGACGAATCGAAAAAGCAGAAAGTCCGTCAAAACTTCCCATTGATTCAGGATTAATTTCCTGACCTCCACCGCACAACACAATATCCTGATAACCATGCTTAATTAAGAAATAAGCCATTCCAACAGCATGAGAACTACTTGCACAAGCTCCACTCACAGTAAAATTTATACCACGAAGCTTAAATATAACCGATAGGTTCATTGAAATGGTAGAATTCATACTCTGGAATATCGATCCTGATCCCAGTAATGTGGTATCCTTTGTCTCCCTCACTCTATCAATGGATTCAATAACAGGTATTGAAGAACTATCGTTACCATACAAAATACCAACTTCATTTTTTTCCAAGAAATCCATATCTATTTTAGCATTTTTGAATGCTTCTATAGTAGCCATATAAGCATATTCTCCTTGCTCTGGAATCCCAATACGCTGTCTTCTTGATAAATGCTTCTTAAGGTCAGGACGCTCTATTACACCAGTTAATAATGAACGAAATCCAAGTTCTTTACGTTTGGCATCAATACCTATTCCTGATGAACCATTAAATAAGGATGTAGTGACTTCTTCAATATTCTTACCTAATACTGAATATATACCAACACCTGAAATAACAACTCTTCTATCCATATTCACATTTTAACTATACATTCCACCATTAACTGAAATTGTTTCTCCTGTAATATAAGAGGAATCATCAGAAGCTAAAAAGCCAACAAGGTTAGCAACTTCTTTTGCCTCTCCAAATCTATTCAGAGGAATTAATCGTTTCCATTCTTTTTCATTGATTTCCTCGGTCATGTCCGTTTTAATAAAACCCGGTGCAACGCAATTTACAGTTACCTTCTTTTTCCCAACTTCCATAGCCAATGACTTAGTTGCTGCCATTATAGCACCTTTTGAGGCAGAATAGTTAACCTGCCCCGGATGACCTTTTTGCCCTGACAACGACACGATATTAATAATACGTCCGAATTTATTGATAATCATTCCTTGTAAAACCTGTCGTGTGACATAGAAAAAGCTATCCTGATTAGTTGAAATAACTTTATTCCACTCATCGTCCGACATAAATACCATAAGATTATCACTCGTAACACCGGCATTATTCACCAGAACATCAATATGCTGACCCTTAGACTCCATCCAACCGCCTAAAACACTTTCTATTTCTTTAGAGTTAGAAACATCAAATGGCATCAGATCTGCCCTTCCTCCTGCTGCCTCTATCTCAGATAATACCTTTTGCGCCTCTTTATGATTAGACCTGTAATTGATTAATACATAAAACCCCTGCTCTGCAAGTTTGATAGAGATGGCCTTGCCAATTCCTCGTGAGCCTCCTGTTACTAAGGCGTACTTCATAATACTTGTTTTTTTTGTCAATAAGATCAATTTAAAATACAATTATAGTATTTATTGATCCTCTGGTAATTTAACTTCATTATTAAAAAGGTGCTCAACCATAAGAGCAATCTCCTCGTACTTTGGCGTATCATCTACAAAAACAGGAACTACATTTCTTAACTCCTGATATATTTTTAGCGTATATGACGACAGTTTGTCAGATATCTTTAAACAATCAATAGCTTGTAATAAGGCAATCATTTCTATGGCCTGCACCTGGTAAGCATTATCAATTACCTTTTTTGTTAGCATAGCAGAATTAGTACCCATACTAACAATATCCTGATTATCATTATTTGTAGTGATACTATGAACGTACATTGAGGTAGAAAGAGTCTGGTTCTCAGCAGCCGTTGATGTGGCAGTAAACTGTACTCCCTGCATTCCTAAATTCAATCCTAAAGTACCCAGGTTTACAAATGGAGGTAAGATTTCATTTATCTTACTATTGAATAAAAAAGCGATTTGACGTTCGGCAAGCATCGAAACCCGTGTAATAGCTAACTTTAACTTATCCATTTCCAGTGAAACATAATCGCCATGGAAATTACCACCATGATAGACATTTTCATTTTCAACATCTACAATTGGATTATCACTTACAGAATTTGCTTCATCAACAACAACTCTTTTTGCTGCATCTATAGTTTCACATACAGGACCAAGTATTTGTGGTACACAACGAAGAGAATAATATTCCTGAACTTTACGTTTAAAAATACGTTCGTCATCATTACCATTAAAGAAATGCTCTTCCCTACGGGCAATTAGCTTACTATCATGCAATATATTGCGCATTGCAGCAGCAATAAAATGCTGTCCTGAATGTTTTTTTACCGAATTGAGAACAACCGAGAAGTGGTCATCAAAAGACATAACAATTTCGTTTAGCATTGTAGATGCTACCAACGACCAGTTTAATAACTGTCTTGATTTGATAACATTAACAAGACCAACACCAGTCATAACTGATGTTCCATTTATTAACGAAAGACCCTCGCGAAGCTTAACTTCAATTGGTTTAATACCCAGCTCCTGAAACACATCCTTCGTTAGACGAAATTCACCCTTATATGTAACATGACCTTCTCCTATTAAAACCAGTGCCATATGCGCTAACTGAACCAAGTCACCGCTTGCACCAACACCTCCATGCTCAGGAATAAATGGAAAAACATCCTCATTAATAAGCGTTTGTAATAGTTCAATACATGATGGATGTATACCTGAATACCCTTGCATAATAGCTCTCATTCGAACCAACATAGAAGCTTTGGCATAAATGTCAGGTATTTTATTTCCTGCTCCGGCCGAGTGGCTGCGAATAAGATTATATTGAAGATCAACTAATTTATCATCATCGATACGATATTGAGCCATTGGACCTAATCCCGTATTAATTCCATAGATAACCTTATTTTTAGCAAATTTCTTTAAGAAATTATGGCTCTTTTCAACTGTTTTACGGCTCTCCAAATCAACTTCAATCTTTTTCCCTTGAAATAAAATTTGTTCTACATCTTCAATAGAAAGCAGACGCCCACTACTTGTTTTAATCATAATGAATAGAAACTACATAAATGTTAAAGTCTGCAAAGAAAATAAAAAATCTGAAGAGAACAGTTAAATTCAATAATGAAAACGTTTAATTACACCACATATATTGAATACTAACCTCAAAACCATTAAAATACAATAAATAACAACCTCACGTATTTTATACACACTCTTAGGTTTTAAGTTATGATTTGCTGTTATAAATAAATCTGTAAGTGCTATATTTTTAACAAATATTATAAATCTAGTCATTTTGTAAAATTATGACAAAAATACAGTTGAATATAACAAAGATAAAAAGAAGCTGACCGACACTTTAAGTATCACAAACATTTTAGGGCTAATAAGCTTTCATTTAAAAGCTCTCGCAACATTACTACACAATAACTTTTGTATAAAGCACACCTGCTTTAACTTCTAAGCTACTCAAACTGTGTTTTATGCAATTTTCAATTAAAATCATCCAAGAATTAAAAAGATAGCAGGTCTTTTATTTATCTCTGGCATATTTTTCTTCCACTGTGCAATGCTTTTAGTCTGAATAAATTCAGTTTCAAGCGTTATATCACAGGCTATACATAAACGGGTTTGGGGACGACAGGCTGCAATTAATTCTTGTAGCATTTTCATATTCCTGTATGGCGTTTCAATAAAGAGTTGCGTCTGACTCTCTTTTATCGACCTCTCTTCAAGGCGCTTAATATGTTTAGCGACTTCACCTGATTTAAGTGGAAGATACCCGTTAAATGCAAAACTTTGTCCATTTAAGCCCGATGCCATTACTGAAAGTAAAATAGAAGACGGCCCAACAAGTGGAACAACATGGAGGTTTTTCTCATGTGCTAGTTTTACAATATCAGCACCCGGATCAGCCACCCCCGGACAACCAGCTTCCGATAACATACCAAGATGATGCCCATCATGCATTGGTTTTAAAAAACCGGGAATATCATCGAGGTTTGTATGTTTATCCAAAACAAAGAATGTCAATTCATCAATTTCAATGGTCTTATCTACTTTTTTCAGAAAACGTCGTGCCGAACGAATATTTTCAACAACAAAGTACTTGACTGAACGTATAATTTCAATCGTATCATGTGGTAAATTTCTTTCTATCGGACTTTCACCAAGTGTAGTCGGTATTAAATAAAGGTTGCCTTTCATCAAGTGTACTTATTTACTAGTAATGCTAATACTTAATTTAATTAGGTTACAAAGTAAACATTTGCTTTGCTCTAATACAATTGCATTTTATCATATCACCTACTTAGAATAGTTCTAAATAAAAATCGTAAGTTTGCATACGCTCAATATTAACGGTTATTACACATTATTTATATGGTTTTTTTAATCAACCTGGTACAAAACAGAAACTTTGTTTTAATTCTTGCTGTTATTGCAGGTCTAATTCTTGGAGATTTTGCTGTCTACATTAAAAGTTTCACCATTTATATTTTGGCTTTGGTTATGACATTTTCAATGACTAACATTCGTACCTCAAGTTTATACCCACCTAAAACTCTTCTAAGGCCAATGCTTACCGGAGCAGTCTTAAATTATTTCATTTACGGCATTGTAATGATTAGTTTAGCTCATTTTTTAATCGAAGATAAAGTTTTATTCTATGGTTTTGTTGTGATAGCTACAACACCACCCGGTGTTGCCATTATTCCCTTTTCGCACATATTAAAAGGTGACGTTGAATATTCAATTAAAGGTGTTCTGGGCGCCTTTATTTGTACAGTATTTATTACGCCTTTTATTGTTGGATGGATCACTGGGAATAACAGTATTAAAGCTCTTGACCTGTTTTTTTTAATGCTTAAAACAATTGTTTTACCACTACTTATCTCACGTTTATTATTACTACCAAAACCTTTTGTTCTAGTTGATAAAATCAGGGGTAAGGTTGTTGACTGGGGGTTTGCTACCCTTATTTTTATAGCTATTGGCCTTAACCGGCAGGTGTTTTTTAGTGAGCCAAATATTTTATTCCGGATTGCAATTATCTTGTTTTTAACACATTTTATTTTGGGCATTGTTTATGAGAAAACTGCACGTCTTTTTTGTAAAGATGGTGTTAAAATAATTTCTCAAAATTTATTACTAACAATTAAAAGTTCAGGATTTGCAGTCGTTACAGCACTTACCCTGTTTGGACAAAAAGCAGCAATACCAACAGCTGGCTTAGCCATGTTTGTCCTTCTCTACTTATTATTTCTATCATTCAGACAAGAATTTAACAAGAAAAAAGGTAACAATTAACAGTCTTAAGATTAAAAATAACAGAAAAAGTTAGTCCCCAAGAGTACTCTTGGGGACTAACAAGATTTTTTTAGTACAATAATTTGTAACGATTATAGAACTAATCACATTTTTTTTAGAACCTTACCTCAAGATTTAAGAAGACTTTTCCTGAATTAGAAGCTTCAGATTCGCCAGAACGGTGATGATGATAGTTTAAGGATGTATTAATCCGTTTTGGAACGATTACATATTCTACTCCTGCAAAAATATCCTCTCCATCTCTCTTTTTCCAGGCAGCAATATAATTTACATTATCATCCGATAATGGTTCATCAAAATTAAAATCGGAAACCATACCATCGATACGAGCCCATAAACCTATACGCGAAGTTATATTATATTGTGAAAACACAGAATAAGCATCTCTATTATGTCCTTCAACATAAATATAATTGTTCTGGTGTGTATACTCTGCTCCAAGTGTAAATCTATCCAAATCCAAACCAATAAAGCCTGTATATGATCCCAAATGAACATTTGCATTTGATTGATCAACATACAAACGCCCAATTAACTTCCGGTTTACAAACCAGCCAGTAATACCAATACTTCCACGAAAAGCATCGTCTTGCTGAAGCTGCTTGTACCCTTCACCATTAAATAATGCTACATCAACTGAAAATTTATCTGTGCTATACTGTCCAGACATACCAATATCTGCACTAAAATCAAACTTCTGCCTATCCAGCATTGACGGAAGGATATATCGTTTGCCCCAAAGATTTTCCTGCACTTTAAACTGGTAAGTATCATGTAAACCAAAAGCTGCAAACCAATTGTCTTTTTGGTAGTAAAGTGCTGCTGTTTTAAAGAAAACATATTGTGCCAATACATCCTCAATTACAAATTCACTACCACCAACATCTACCCTTAAATGCGCCTTCCAATCCTGCGTAATCTGATATTCATAACCAAAATATGCCCGCTTTAATTCAAAAGCTTTATCGTTACCATCACTTACATCAGCACTAAAATCTGCATAGATCCGCCCTTCAACTTTTCCAAAAGACTTAAAATCTGCCTTTTGCGCATGCACAATACACATTACAGCAATTAAAAAAGCTGCTAAAATTACTTTTTTTGTCATGATTCCCCAATTTTAAATTCTACCCTTCAATACATACTGGTAATATTCCTGAGGTATTACCAATACTCAAACAGTTACGCAATTACGTATTAAATGTTTCCCTGTGAATATATTTAGACTCTATAAAAAAGAAGGATTTGTACCCTTCTTTTTTTTATTATTTTGTTTGATAAGCAACAAAATCACGCTGAGCTTTTATTAGATTAACCATATGCAGTATCAGATTCTGAGTTTCATGCAGTACATTTAAATATAGTAAGCTAATTTTGGTTCCTGCCTTCTCATTTTTGATTCGCTTTAATTGTTTCTTCCGGTTAGTCCGCATTGTTTCAAAAATGCTTTGCTGCTGCTTTACCAAGTCTTCAAGCTGAGAATAGTCACTTTGTGTAATAACACGAATAGATTTCGCCATAAAATTCTGAACATCATTCCTAATTCCATTAAGCTCCTCAAACTGCTCCAACGTAAATACCTTATGGTTATTATCGATATGCTCAAATGCCGGTTCTGTTATAAAAGATAAGCAATGAGCCGTTTCTCGCAAGTAATCAACGACCTGAATATAATACAAGCTTGAATCAATAGCTTGTTCCTGAAGTTTCTTAACTGTAGGGTACACACTACCCTTTAGCTTTTTCGCTTTTTTATTGAGAGCTTTTACCTCTTTATTAATTTCTTTAAGACTTCTTCTGTCTTCGGCTTCAAAATCATTAATGGCTTGCGAATATAACTGCGACACTTTCTTAAGTATATCGGTTACACTATAAGTACATTTTTCAAGTACTTTTTCAGCCAATATCTCTCCATTAATTTCCTCAATTTCAAAATCATCAACTTCCGTCTCTGCCTTATTGTTCTTCTTATAAACAAGATGTGTTCTAAAGGTAATATACACCGCAATAATTATTAAAACTGCTACAAACCAAATACCCAATAAACTAATTAGCATAGCCATTACAAAAGCCACTGTAAATGCAGATAATGCAGTAAAAAACCAACCTCCAATCACAGAAAGAACACCAGTAATCCGGTATACAGCACTTTCTCGTCCCCAAGCTCGGTCAGCAAGCGAACTACCCATAGCAACCATAAATGTTACGTAAGTTGTGGATAAAGGCAGTTTCATATTTGTCGCAATAGAAATAAGAATACTTGCAACAACCAGGTTGACTGATGCCCTTAACATATCAAAAGCAGGTGCTTCAGCCCCCATCGCTCTGCGTCGCTCTTCATATTCCGTTGAATCAAATTGCTTATTAATAACCCTGCCGATAGCATTTGGCATTATTGAACTAACTTTCCCGGAAGCATTAATTGCCACTCTAACAATAGAACGCGCAAAATAAGATGACCCAAATCGCTCATCACCCTCATGTTGCCTGCTTAAATCCAGTGACGTTTTCACCACTGCTTTTGCCTTTTGGGATGTCCACAAAGTAACAACCATAACTACCCCTGCAATAATAAGCATATATGTAGGTGTACTTACCTTACCGGCCAATGCTTCCATACTTATTCCAGCATCACCAGAAGCCACAAAAATCTTAAATGATTCAAATCCTGCTAATGGTACTCCAATAAAGTTAACCAAATCATTACCGGCAAATGCCATAGCCAAAGCAAATGTTCCCGCTAACACAATTATTTTTAAAATATCAGTTCGGAAAATTAGCTTAATAACCTGCAAAAAGATAGTCCAAGTTATCAAACTTACTATAATTATAGTGAGTCCATTACTTTTAATCCATTCTTTAGATGAGTCATCCATAAATGATGCCCCCTTGGCTCCTTTAACTAATATAAAATAGGTAATAGCGGTAATGGCAATACCGCCCCAAATGGCACCTAAATAATTTAAACGCTTAGTATAATTAAATGAAAAAATTAAGCGGGTAATATATTGTACCAGTGCTCCTGCACTAAATGATATAACAACAGAAAGTAATATGCCCGATATTATGGCAAGTGCTTTTGCCGTATTAATATATTCACTAATACCCATCTCCGGGTTATTCATCACTTTGATGATAGCAACAGCAACTGCTGCACCTAAAATCTCAAATACAATAGACACCGTGGTTGATGTTGGCATTCCAAATGTATTAAATACATCGAGTAAGATCACATCTGTTATCATAACAGCCAAAAAGATGATCATGATCTCTGAAAAGATGAAATACTGGGGGTTAAAAATACCCTTCCTGGCCACTTCCATCATTCCGCTTGAGAATGTAGCACCAAACAAAATACCTATGGCAGCTACTATCATAATGTACTTGTATGGTGCAGCTTTTGCACCAATTGCTGAATTTAAAAAATTGACAGCATCGTTGCTTACTCCAACAATAAGGTCAGAAATGGCCAAAGCAAATAAAACAATGACCAGAATTAAATAAATGTTTTCCATCAGAAAATGTTATTTGTTGTTCTTTTTTGCCTCGCAAACATACTGAGTCATAAGCACTAGGATGTTGGTTTAAGATTAAGCGAATGTTAAATTTACGTTAACTGACTTCAAGTTAAGCCATTATTGTTTTTAATGCAACAAGGACTTAACCTTTATAAAATTCTAACGTTTAAATAATAAGCCAAGTTTGATTAAAATTACATATCCGTAATTTTAATTAAAGCTAAAAACAGGTAATTGAGCATATTCCTACTTACTATCGTTTAAAATATTAATTAATGTTGTACTATGGGCACTTTATCTAAAAAGGTTTTTATAATTTTGCGACACTTTTTTGCATATTAAAAGTATTCTAAAACCTGATTTTATCGTTAATGTACCTTAACTTAAGGCAATACAAACAGAAATGGGTCAGTTAAAATAATATTGAATGGACTTTAGTTATATAGTTGAAGGTGTAATAATTGGCATTTCCGCTTCAATACCGCTTGGACCTATTGGAGTATTGGTGATTCAACGCACCCTTAACAAAGGTCATTTATCCGGTTTTATATCCGGATTGGGTGCTGCTCTCTCCGATACTATTTATGCAATTATTGCCGGATTTAGTCTTTCTTTTATTGTCGGGTTTATTGAATCTCAAATACTGTGGATTCAAATTATAGGTGCTATTATTCTTATCTCTTTAGGATTAAAAATTTTTACTACTAACCCTGCCATCCAGCTCAGGCGGCAAAAAAAGAAGAGTTCAAGTTTGATCCAGGATTTTTTCTCAACTTTTGCCCTAACGATTGCCAACCCATTAGCAGTCTTTTTATTTATGGCCTTCTTTACCGGTTTTCGTGTTGTTGAAACAAAACATTCGCCAATTGAGAATTTTATGCTTATAGGTGGTGTATTTTGTGGTGCTGCATCATGGTGGCTTATCTTAAGCTCTTTAGTTAACTTATTTCGCTCAAAAATTAACCTTCGCCGATTATTCTGGATAAATAAAATTGCCGGTAGTACAATTGTTATTTTAGTTGTACTGGCTTTTAGTATATGGATAAGTAAAGAGTATATTTTTTAGATATGAGATTGATTTAAAAGTTGTATGTTTATTTATTTATAATCATCCGCCAATGCATCAAATCACTTACCATAACCACTTTATCTATTTTCAACAACCATGTAGAACTCCCAAATAAATTTCATCATTCACTTATTTCACACCTTACGATGTTTCATAGTTCTGAACTGATTTAATGCTTTGTAAGTTGTAACTATAAGCAAAATAATAAAAATGAACATTAGGTAGTTTCTTGAATAAATCAATCTTTTGATTTTCCTCTCATCATATTTAAAACTTATGCATTTAAAATTATTTGTGCCTAAAACTTTATCATTATCCCAAATATTAGCTATTATATCTTGATTTACTTTTTTGTCTGTATTACCTACAAACTCAATATAGTATTCCACATTATTTTCATCCACAATTTTAGCAACAACTTTATAAGCACTATAGTAATAGCCTAATATTCTATTTATACACACTTCTTTATCATTAAACTTATAAACATTTCCTTTTGCCGCTATAGTAAAACCATATTTATCCTTAATTGCAAATCCGTTTTCAAAATCAGGCCTATCGTCAAGTATTATATCTAATGGTAGAAGATGATAAAAACCAAAATCATTTTTACCGTAAAAAAATAACTGTCTGTCAAAACCAAAATAAGTTAAACCTATAAGTACTGTTATTACTAAAAAGACTCTAATTATTCTCATAAATTAACTATTAATATCCAGGGTCTGGGAATTTACAAGTACCTCTTACTGGCTTATACGGGAATGGTGTTCCTCCAAATCTTTCTAGATTAGGCCCTAATCCATCTGGCTGAAAACGAGACTCTCCGAATAACCTTCCCATAATGTATTCGTCAACATAATCAGGATCCCAAAAACCATCCCTTACAAACATATCATATGTAACCGTACAAATTCCATTGACACAATGTATAGAATAATCTACATTTGTTCTACCAATATGAAAAATACTACCTTCAAGATTCACAGAGAAATTACCCGATAATGCCGTTGTTTTTCCAGTTATTATTCTTTGATGTCTCGCTTGAAATTCATCGCTCGATATTAAAGCATCTATTGTATTATTTCCTAAACTAACTGCAATTCCACCTCCAGTAAAATAATGTTTCAGAGCCTGCATTGAATTTTCCATACCATCTATAACAAATGGAACAGTAATATCTTCAATTTTTTGAACAACCAATACATCAGCTTTCTTACTTTTAGCACCCTTACCACCTGCACCTGAGCTTATTTGAATTTTACCTGTTGGTTCTTCAGTAAGGACTGTGTCCGTATCCACCTCTTCTACCATTGGTTCCTGCACTTTTTGAGCAGCTTCCTTCTTTTGCATTTGAGCCCCTGCTATAGCCTCCCTCTGAGCTGCAAGCGCAGGATACATTGCTATACGCTTTTGCACATAGTCGCTATCCATATGTTCGGCATGTATGTTAGCTAAGGTAGCGCTACCCGGGCCAGATATATTACCATCGCTTTCCTGCCAGTGCAATACCTCTTCCTGGAACTTAGTAATGGCCTCAATGGTTTTGCCTATTTTTTCCTGCTCTACCGATGGTGTAGGCGAGCTTTTTACTACAGCACTCTCCTGCTCAAAGTCGCTTTCAGAGAGAAGGCCTAAGTCAAGTAATGCTTTTTGAATAGTCATTACATCAGCTTTTATATTTTCAGCACATCCGGCACCAACTCCTGAATTAATCTGTGTGTTGGCAGCAGTGACCTTTTTACTACCACCACCAACCAATTGATTTTGCGCAACTGCAACAGGACCTTCACCCAAAACCCGCGCATTCCATTTAATGCCTGCAAAGCCTTTTTCTAAAGCATCAACAAACGCCCTGCTGCCAACCTTTATTTTTTGGCTATACATGTCACTTTCAAACTGACCAAATAGTATCTCTACATTCGGGTGGCGCTTCTTAACTTTTTGTATGTAACCCCTTTTGAACTTCCAATAGCAATCTTTAAGGCTTCTTTTGAATTGTTCGTCTGTAACATTAGCCTTATCCGGATTTTTAACAGGAGCAAGTGGATTTTTAGTTGTAACAGGAGCGTCAGGCACTTCATTCTGTTCTGCTTCTTTTTGCTTATGTTTCTCCTTGTACTTTTGAAAAGATGCATCGTGAAGAGCATTGTCACGGGCAAGCATTTTTTTAACCTGTTCGGGTTTTAAACCAACAATATCATTTTCTTCCTCCCAATAGCCATCAGGTTCCAATTGGTTTAAGCGTTCTGCTCTTTCTATATCATCATACAGGTCTTTGTTATACATAGGAAAGTGTGCTTATAATAAATGCAGTCCGTTGAATAGTAAAACTCTATTGAACGTAAACCTTTCAATACTTACGTAAATCAGATTAGCATTAGTTATAATTATTTACAAACACTAATCCTTTAGCTAATTATATTTTACAAGGCTAAATATAATAATAAAACAAAGCACAACAAACATAATACTATAATTGAAGATAAATAAAGAAGTTCTTATGTAATACGTAACTTACCCTATCCAAAAACAGTAATTTCGCTACAGAATTATAATATAAAGCATTCACTTACTATTCAATTTAAAGCATAAAAAAAGGATGTCCAAAAAGCTTAATTCTTTGCGTTCAACAACTTTTTACCCTTAAATCTCTATAAGGAAACTGTTGCAGTTCAGTACCCCTTTAGAGCCCGGGGCAACAGTGCATTTTGGCAAAGAATCTATTTCTTACTTTTTGGACACCCTCTTTATTTTCTTTCTCTTTTATTAAGGAAACTTTGGAAACTGCTGAAAATCAGGATCACGCTTTTCTAAAAATGCTTTTCGTCCTTCTTGTGCTTCTTCCATCAGGTAGAACATCAGGGTTGCATCACCAGCCATTTCCATAATACCGGTTTGTCCATCCAGTTCAGCATTTAAGCCCCGCTTAATCATGCGAAGTGCCATTGGGCTACGCTGCAACATTGTTTTACACCATTCCACAGTGGTATCTTCCAGCTCATCAAATGAAACAACAGTATTAACCAAGCCCATTTTTTCCGCTTCAGCAGCCGTATATTGCTTGCACAGGAACCAAATCTCACGCGCTTTCTTCTGCCCCACGTGACGCGCCAGGTAAGATGATCCAAAACCACCATCAAAACTTCCTACTTTAGGTCCGCTTTGACCAAAAAGCGCATTATCTGATGCCACAGTTAAATCACAAACCACATGTAACACATGGCCTCCCCCAATAGCATAACCATTTACCATGGCAACAACAGGTTTTGGAATTGATCGAATACGCTTATGCAAATCCAGTACATTTAAACGTGGTACACCACCTTCATCAACATATCCGCCATAGCCTTTTACATTTTGATCGCCACCCGAACAAAATGCCTTATCTCCTTCTCCGGTCAAAACAATTACACCAATATCCTGACGCTCACGACATACATCAAAAGCATCAATAAGCTCAGTCACCGTTTTTGGCCTAAAAGCGTTATATACCTCTGGCCTGTTAATAGTTATTTTGCCAATTCCTTCAAAAAATTCAAACTTAATATCTTCATACTCCTTTACTGGAGTCCAATTACGTTGGCTCATAATTCCTCTTTTAAGCATTTAAAATAAGATTTAAGAACACCTGCATTTTCTTTAGCAGGCGTTTTAACTTCTAATATTATAGGTTTATCACTATCTGCAAATAATTGTGTCAAACACTCTTCCATTGATGCCTCATTACATGCTGTTAAATATTTTAATCCATACATTTCTGCTATTGGTTTAACATTCAACTGGTGAGCTGCTTCAAAATAGGTTTCCAATTCGTCAGAATCAGATGGCCCCTGAATAAAACGGAAAATACCTCCCCCCCCGTTATTCACAACAATAATTCGGAGATTAGGTTTTAAATAATTATTCCACAAGCCATTACTATCATACATAAAGGATAAATCCCCAAGCACCAACAAGGTTGGTTTTTGTGTAATATAACTTGCCCCTACAGCAGTACTTACACACCCATCAATACCACTTGTTCCCCTGTTGCAGTATGATTCGTTTGTATATAAAGCTTTAAACAACTGGGCATAACGGATAGCAGAACTATTGCCCCATTGCACCTGCCATTCTGATGGTAAGTGACTGGCAATATGTGCAAATACTTTTAAATCATTCCAGCCGCTTTTTTTAAGATACTCGTGATGGTGTTTCTCCGATCGTTCTGCCCGGTTTAACCAAGTTGTTTTATACCTGCTTTTTATTGATCCAATATGCGGCATTAATTGCTCAAAAAACTCTATTGGATCGGCCTCTATTGAGGTTGTCAGTTGTTGATAGGTATCTAAATGACGGCTTGATAAACTAATATGCCAGTGTTCCTTAGACTTATAGTTTCGTAAAAATGTTTTAAGCATTTTTGAAACAATAGCCCCATCCATTGTTATAAGCAGTGCTGGTTTAAAAAAGTGAGCTTCTTCTTCAGTTATAGTAGAAATTAGTTTATCAATTCCGGTCAATATTTGTGCTCCCTTTACGTTAGAAATCGTTTCTGAAAGCACAACCACCTGTTCCATATCTGACAAGACATCAAGCACAGCCTGCAAGCGGCTGTCAGGCTTTTGAAGTCCTGCTACAATCAGTACCTTATCTTTGTTTGCCCAATCCTCACTAAGTTCCAATAATTGATCCGGCGATATGGTGTTGGCTGAATTAATTTGCTTTATTCTCCGCTGTTTTTCTTTCGGATGAACCGTTTTTCCATACAAAGGCTCTGCTAAAGGCACATTTATATGTACCGGCCCTGCTTGTTTAAATCGACAATGATAAAATGCTTCGCTCACCAAACGATTAACATACCAACTACTTGCATTTTTAGATGTTGGCAATTGACAACTGTATTTTACAATGTTATCCAACGCACCTTGCTGGCGGATAGTTTGCCCATCTCCCTGGTCAATCCATTCCATCGGACGGTCAGCACTTATTACTACAAGCGGAATATTCTGATAATAGGCCTCTGCAATTGCAGGTGCATAGTTTAACAAGGCCGATCCACTGGTACATACCAAAGCAACCGGGCGTCCGGTTTGCTGCGCCATACCCAGTGCAAAAAATCCCGCACTTCGTTCATCTACAATACTAAAACATTCAAATTCGGTATGTGATGCAAATGTAAGAGTTAAAGGTGCATTTCTGGATCCCGGCGAAATAACCACTTCACGCAATCCTTCAACTAAACAAATATCAATTATAGTCTTTACAACTTTTTTATCTGAAACAGCTTTACTCATAAGTTTATAAAAGTTTAATATTTTTCAGAACCGACAAAAGCGTCTGCGCCTTCAGTTCTGTTTCCTCCCACTCTTTCTTAACTTTGCTATCTTTTATTACCCCACCTCCTATAAACAAAGCTGATGATTTTTCGTACACTTTCAGGCACCTGATATTTACATAAAACTCATAGCGCCCTTCACCTACAGGCCCCAAAAAACCGGAATAAAATGCCCTGTCATGTTTTTCCACATCCAAAATAAGCTGATATGATTCCTTTTTAGGCATTCCGCAAACAGCTGGCGTAGGATGTAATTCGTATAATAAGCCCAGGTGATTCCCATTTATTAAAGCACTATCAAAACTAAAATATGTACATAAATGCTTCACCTGGCCAGCACCTATTGTTTCAGGTCCTTCTTCTTTTATAGCTGTCACCTGGTGACTCAAAAGAACCTGCTCTATATAATCCGTCACTAATGCTTGTTCCTCCAGTTCCTTATTGCTCCATTCGCTATTACTGATATTAGGTAAGGTACCAGCCAACGAAACAGTTGACAGTTGGCTACCATCGTTCTTAAGCAATAATTCAGGCCCAGCTCCTACCCATACGCCCGACTCAGGCGTATTAACAGCATAAACAAATGCATGAGGATACTGCCCACATAATTCTTCAAATAATTCAATTACTTTAGCTCCATTCAAAGCAGGCCCTGCCATTGTTCTCGATAATATAACTTTATCAATATGCTTGTCTGCTATGGCCTTATACATCAGATCAAATTGTTGCTGATAATCATCATAACCACAATGCTTTTGATCATCTGCTTGCGTACTTGTATAAAAAGTTGATAACAGTTGCCTAAGCTCATTATTAAACTGTAAGCCCTCTGCACTTAATGTTTCATTAATAAATACACCTTTAACTTCAACATTATCAAATGGTTCAAATACGAATCCATTACGGGCAATAACCTGCTCATTAACACCATAGTGAAGCTTTTCACTTACACCCATTACCAGCTTTATTTCTTTACTATGTGGCAAGCGATATAAAACCAGTGAATCGGCTTTATTGCTTTGTACCAGATGTTCTACTTCCTTTTTCACGATCCACTTAAAATTGACCACCAAAGATATAATATTGCCTATTAAAACAGACATGATAAGGCGATTATTCATAGAAATAACAGCAATTTCCAGGTACAAATTCCCAGGAGTAATTTTCTCCTATCCACTCCTGTTAATTATACCCGTAATATTCCAGCACCAGAAGCATATCAAACGTGTTCAGATTAAAATATTATTGTACTTTTGTTTGTTAACCCTTGTATAAAAATATCAACCAATGCAGGATTTTAAAGAAGAGATAGAACTATTACGCAGCGAACTGCACCAACATAACCACAACTATTACGTTCTTAACGAACCAATTATATCCGATTTTGAATTTGATCAAAAGATGAACCGTTTGATTGAATTAGAAAAGATGCATCCTGAATTAAATGATTCTAATAGTCCTACTCAGCGGGTTGGCAGTGATTTAAACAAAGATTTTGAGCAGGTAAAGCACATATACCCCATGTTATCGCTTGGCAATACATACAGTGCTGAAGAGATAGCAGATTTTTATTCAAGAGTAAGTAAACAGTTAATGGAGGCTCCGTTTGAAATAGCATGTGAACTTAAATACGATGGTACTGCCATTGGCCTTAGTTATGAAAACGGGGAATTGGTGCGGGCTGTAACACGCGGCGATGGTACACAGGGCGATGATGTTACTGCCAATGTTAAAACAATACGCAGCATTCCTTTAAAGCTTAATGGCAATTATACTGAAGCCTTTGAAATCAGGGGTGAAATATTTTTACCGCATAAAGGTTTTAACGATCTTAATAATACACGAATAGCAAATGGTGAAACGCCTTTTGCCAATCCACGAAATGCAGCTTCAGGCTCATTAAAAATGCAAAATAGCGGACAGGTTGCCAAACGCCCCTTAGATTGTTACCTGTATTATATGTTAGGAGAAAACCTTCCCAGCAATCTTCACTCCGAAAACCTTGCTATAGCAAGAGAGTGGGGCTTTAAAATTCCGCCACATATAAAGGTATGTAAAAGCATCGATGAAGTCCTAGATTTTATCAATTTCTGGGATACTGAACGCCACAACCTGCCATTTGACATTGACGGTATAGTATTAAAAGTAAACAGCCTGGAACAACAACGAAGCCTTGGCTTTACCTCTAAATCGCCACGTTGGGCTATATCATATAAATTTAAAGCCGAACAAGGTTACACAAAACTTAAATCGGTTACATTCCAGGTTGGACGAACCGGTGCAATAACGCCTGTTGCCAACCTGGAACCGGTGCGGTTGGCAGGCACAACAGTTCAAAGAGCTTCACTACATAATGCGGATATTATTTCATCGCTTGATTTACATGAAAACGATATGGTTTATGTAGAAAAAGGAGGTGAAATTATTCCTAAAATCGTGGGTATTGATGAGTCTGTCAGAGACCATACTGCAAAAAAAATAGAATTTATTGAAGCATGCCCGGAATGCAACACAGCTCTTATTCGTATTGAAGGTGAAGCTGCACACTATTGTCCTAATACCGCAACTTGTGCGCCACAGGTTAAAGGGCGAATAGAGCATTTTATAGCCCGTAAAGGCATGAACATTGACGGCTTAGGCTCTGAAACTATTGATTTACTCTATTCAAATGGTTTTATCAAGGATGTAGCGGACTTGTATCACCTTCATCCAATGCAATTAAGCAACTTGGAACGTATGGGAGAAAAATCCGCTAAAAATATTCTACTTGGCCTAGAAGCATCTAAAGAGGTTCCGTTTGCAAGGGTATTATTTGCACTTGGCATACGCTATGTTGGTGAAACAGTAGCTAAAAAACTGGCTTCTGCTTTTAAAAATATTGAAGCTTTAATAGCCGCAACACAAGAGCAATTAATAAATGTGGATGAAATTGGTGACCGTATTGCAAAAAGTGTTATTGAGTATTTTGGCCAAGAACAAAACCAGGCTTTAATTGAAAGACTGAAAACTATTGGACTTCAATTTACACTTTCTGAAGAGGAAAAAGCCAGTCACTCTACAATTCTTGAAGGTCTTTCTTTTGTTGTTAGCGGAAGCTTCACCAGTTTCTCTCGCGATGAGCTAAAAAGTTTAATTGAGAAAAATGGCGGTAAAAACCTTAGTAGTGTATCTTCAAAAACCAATTACCTGGTAGCCGGCGATAAGATTGGCCCAAGTAAGCTAGCAAAAGCCGAAAAGCTAAATGTTGCCATTATTTCTGAAGATGATTTTAAACAAATGATTGAAAAATAACAGTAAAGCTAACAATAGTTGTTAGCTTATTAAAAACAGATCTTGCAAAACAATAAGAATGACCAACTTCATTACCAATATTAGAGAAAAAATAGCACTATTTAAGCAAGAGAAGCAGTTAAGGAAAGTGCCCCGTAAGAAAGGTATTTACAATTTATCCACAGCACAAACTGCGGGTATTTTATACGATGCAACCATTGAAGCCAATCATCTTATAGTAAGGAATTTTATAAAAGAATTAAGAAGTCACGATATAAAAATACAAGCCTTAGGTTATATTGATAAAAAAAAGCGTGAGGACAATTACATTGGCGACAGTACTTATACCTTTACATGTAAAACTGATTTCAACTTTTTCTATTCTATAAAAAAAGAGGCTATAAATGAATTTATTAATACACCTTTTAACCTTCTCATTATTTTAACTAATAAGCCATCTTTTACAATTGATTATTTAGGCAGATTCTCTAAAGCTGAATTTAAAGTTGGTAAATCCGGTTTAGATAATGAGCTCTATGATTTAATGATTGAATTAAAAGAAAATGATGATATTGATGAACTCAAAAAACAAATTCTTCACTATCTTAATATACTCAACAACAATTAATACACTTCTATGATTTCTCCAGATCAACTTAGCGGAACCGGTGTTGCACTAGTCACACCCTTTAATAATGAAAAGGACATTGATCATAAAGCACTTTCAAAGCTTGTTAATTTTGTTATTGATGAAGGTGTTAACTTTTTGGTAGCCCTGGGTACCACTGCTGAAACAGCTACCCTTAGCGATAAAGAGAAGCTGGAAATTATAAAAACGATTAAAAATACCAACGCCGGCCGCCTCCCGCTGGTTCTTGGAATGGGTGGAAATAATACACATCAATTGGTTGATACCATCAATAAAACTGATTTTGACGGTATAGATGCCATTTTATCTGTTACCCCGTATTACAACAAACCTACCCAAGAAGGTTTGTACCAACATTTTAAAGAAATTGCTAAAGTTAGTCCCGTACCTGTAATATTATATAATGTACCTTCACGTACTGGTGTTAACCTCAAAGCTGAAACAACTTTACAACTTGCCGTTGATTTTGACAATATCATAGCAATTAAAGAAGCCTCAGGCGATTTTATCCAAATAATGGATATCATCAAGCACAAACCAGAACAGTTTATTGTGCTATCGGGCGACGATGCTACAACCTTCCCCTTTTTATCACTTGGTGGAAATGGCGTAATATCTGTTATTGCTAATGCTTTGCCCAATGAATTCAGTAATATGGTTAAAACAACACTACAGGGAGACTATTCAGAAGGCCGCCTGCTTCACTATCGCTTTACCGATATATTGAAAGATATTTTTATTGAAGGCAATCCTGCCGGAATAAAAGCCTTATTGGAAATACGGGAAATAGCACACAACCAATTGCGTCTTCCTCTTGTTAAAGTTGGAAATAAAACTTACAGTCGTTTAAAAAATCAACTTATTACGCTATAAGTTGTTTTTGGAATGTTTTTTGAAAACACTTTGAGCGGATTTTAAAAGAATTTTATCCATAACTATAAACTTATTACTTATGAAACAGAACCTATTATTCGTTCTTACATTAGGGCTTGGCTTAAGCTTATTATCAGGATGTGCCACGCACAAAGTTGAACGCGTTGACACAAAAGAAACCATTGATTTAAGCGGTCGTTGGAATGATACTGACTCACGACTTGTTGCCGAGGAAATGGTAAATCAAGTGCTTGGCGGCGCTTGGATCAACAACCACCAGAACGAAAAAGAAGGTCAGAAACCTGTCGTTGTAGTTGGCCTTATTTATAACAAATCACATGAGCATATTAGTGCCGAAACATTTATTAAAGATGTAGAGCGTGCCTTTATCAATAGTGGTCGTGTACGCCTGGTTCAGGCTGGTGACAAGCGCGAGGAACTGCGCAAAGAAAGAGCTGCCCAGCAAGAATTTGCAAGTATGGAAACAGCCAAAAGCTGGGGTAAAGAGCTTGGAGCTGACTTTATGATGAATGGCGATATTAACTCAATTGTTGATACCCACAAAAAAGAACGTGTTAACTTCTATAAGGTTAACCTGGAGCTTTCTAATCTTGAAACCAACGAAATAGTATGGATTGGCGATAAAGAGATTAAAAAATACATTAAAAATTAACGTTTTGGAAATATATAGTGCTTAGTATGTAAGCTCCTGTTGCTTACGCATTAAGCATTGTATATTTGTATTAATTACTCTAAAACCAGCTGTTTCCATTACTATGAAAATCAAAATTCTCTCAATACTTCTACTCTCTGTTTTTTGTGGATGTGCTACTTATTACGAACAAAATGCCAAATTACAAAGCCTTATTACTTCCGGTCAGTTTGTAGCTGCTGATAAAGCCCTGTCAAGCGATAAAAAAGGCGAAGAGGGTAAAAACCGCTACCTTTACTTTTGTAATCGCGGTGTTGTAGCTTTTATGAATGGAGAATACGAAATAAGCAACAACTACTTTAATAAGGCCGACTTATACGTAGAGGATTTTAGCAGATCATTAGGTAATTCAGCATTAGCCTTGGTTACCAACCCAATGGTTAAACCTTATCGCCCCGAAGATTTTGAAGCAGTATTGATACACTTTTACAAAGCTCTTAACTACATTTACCTTCATGATTATGAAGGTGCGCTGGTTGAGTGTCGCCGTGTTAATATTGTATTACAAAAACTTAATGAAAAGTATAAAGAAAATAAGAATAAATATACCCGCGATGCCTTTGCTCATTGTATGATGGGATTAATTTATGAGGCTGCCGGAAATACTAATGACGCCTTTATTGCCTACCGTAATGCCCTTGAGATTTACGAAACCGATTACAAAAAACTGTTTGGCATAGCCGTACCAGAGCAATTAAAACAAGACCTGATGCGTACTGCCCATGAATTGGGTTTTGGAACGGAACTTAATTTTTACGAAACCAAATTTGGCTTAAAGTATGAACCTGAAGATGCCGAAAAAGGGCATTTAGTCTTTTTCTGGTTAAATGGTTTTGGCCCTGTTAAAGATGAGTGGAGTGTAAACTTTACCAATACAGGTTATAACGATGGGTGGATAACACTAGTCAATAAAGAGTACAACCTTACCTTTCCTATATATATTGGCAACAAGTCGCATAACGACCAGGCTGCGTTTAAAAACTTATCGTTTCTGCGTGTTGCCTTCCCAAAATACAAGGAGCGTAAACCCGTCTTTAATAAAGGAAGCATTGTTGCCAATGGCCAAAGTTACCCTTTAGAAATGGGTGAAAGCATTAATGCTATAGCTTACCAGTGCTTAAACGATCGTATGGTACGCGAAATGGCATCAGGTATAGCACGCTTAGCAACCAAAAAGGCTTTAGAAGAATTAGCCCGTAAAGAAAATGATAACATCGGAACCGTATTAAGTATTGTAAATGCCATGACGGAGAAAGCTGATACCCGCAACTGGCAATCCTTACCATACAGCATATCGTATTGTCGTGTGCCTTTAGACGAAGGAACCCAGACTATATCCTTAAACACATCTGGCCGTATGCAAAACAGTGTACCGTTCAACTTTACCATAAAGAAAAACAAAACCACTTTCTTTGCCTTTCATAATTTAGAAAGTCAGTAAGCGCTATAATGCTTAAAAATGATTTGAAACAATAATTTTATACAGTTCCTGGTTAATTCCAATAAATCCAAAGAAATCGAATATACAAGCCCTTCTTATAACATCAGGGCTGCAATAGCAATTACAAGGCCTACAACTGTTAATAATATTCCCCGCTTAAACTTTTTAGAACGTAGTTTATACATCCATAACGACGAAATAGCTAAAAATAACAGCAGAATACCATATACAACAGCTATCCAACTCATACCGGATTTACTTTTTATCTTATGAAAAGTATTAATCGTCCAAACAGCATCAGGATAGGTATTAATGGTATAATTGGCTACTCCACTTGATTTACAATAGCTGCCATAATTAAAATAAATTGTATCGCCTACTTCTTTCTCAACATTTAAACGTCGTAATTGTAAAGCCCTCCCTAGTTCTTCTGCTCTTAAACCCGGCTTTATATTTTCAATATACTGCTTATCTATTGTAAACACATCTGTATCCCTATAAACCAATACAATACCACTAATGCAATACACAATGGTTAAACCAATCATCAAAAAGCCAATATCGCGATGCAGGTTACGCATTATCTTTGTTACCGACCATTTTTTACCACTATCCTGTTTACTCATCATTTTATTCTTAACTACAAATCAATGGAGAACACAAAGATAAAATAATGAATTAATAACTTCAGTTCGGTATTAAATTACTGGCTCAGATCGCTTATAAAATATTGATTTTCAAGAATTATTTGTAAAAAACACAGCGAACTATACTGAGCAAATATGACGATAAGAACCAGTGTTTATAAGTGAATCCGGTAGCTTTTCAATAAATAATCGGTTTACTTCTCTAAATTTTATCTCTATAGCTTACTATACCTCATAATTTTATATTATAAATCAATCATCTAATAAAATCTGAGCACTTTAATTTTAATCGTAATGAGGTTAATAACCTGTTAGCACTTCTTAACTAAAGTCAAGGAGTTAAGACCTCTTTGTCTCTTACTTTAGTACAAAAATAAATCAGAAATCCCAAGATATTTGAAAATGCAAAAGTACTCTCCCATGCTTCTAGTCTGTTTTCATGAGTTCTTAATTTGTAACGGTGATTTTTCAAGCTCTGCCAAAACAAATATCAATTACTATATTTACCTCATTTAAAATTTATTCTTTTCATTTTTATTACCTCACAGTTCAATTCTCAAACAGCTATATAGCGTTAAGAAAAAAATAAGATAGGCCGTAAGCAGAGTAAAAATTTACACTCCATCCAATGAGCATTACACCATGCAGTAACTATCTCTTAAACCACTATTTACGCTACCCTGGTAAAAAGTAAGATACCAATTGTCTCATATTGTAATCTCCGCATTGCAAGCCAAGCTTCACAACTGACAAGGTGTCCACCGCAACTGACAAGGTGTCTGCTGTAATCAATAAGCTGTTTATAACATGTAACAAGTTACACACCGTAACTGACAAGATGTTCATTATAACCGACAAGATGTCTGCTATACTTCCCCGGTTACACACTGCAACTAATAAGTTAAGCTATTGCTATAGCCAATTGTAAACTAAGGATTATAATTTGATTAAAACACATAAATAATTGCCCTTTGCAGTTGTACCCCTACCTCTTATCATTAAAATGCTCCATATCGTTAAGGTGTAAATCAAGCGCACGTACCGATATTTGTATTTCCCAACCTGATAAGAGTAAGGAGATTATAAGCAGTAAAAGTCCTAAACCAAAGGCATATACTCCCGGCAGTTGTACTTCAATATAGATCAATAACATGGATAATACACAAAACATCAGGCTTGTTACGCCCAGCAGTTGCATGTTTTTAATCAGGTATAAGCGTTTACGCAGGTTAATAATCTGGTCGAGTAAAACCTGGTCTGGGTTGGCTTTAAGCTTTTCGTATAACTGACGTACTAAAGCGGCATAGCCCAAAAAGCGATTGGTATAAGCAAGTAAAATAAGCGATACTGCTGAAAAAAGCAGTGCCGGTGTTGTTAATGTTAAGGTTTCCATTTTAAGTTGTTTTAATTCTCAACAAACAGTGGTGGTAAGATATTGTTTAAATTAATGTTTCTTGTTTATGTCGTTCAGCATGGTATCACGCTATGTTATACTACTCTTCAATGCCTCCTCTCCTGCTACATTGATATAGTTCATATTCACCTTTCATTTGTTTTTGTAACTTCACCTGCTGGCGCTTAGCCCACATGATTATATAATATTAACAAACTCAAATAAATATGCAAAATCTCATTTCTAAGGTTACACTCCTAACCCTCACACTTACTATGTTTATATCTACCGTAAAGGCTCAAAATGATGCGCGCCTAATGCGATATCCTGATATTAATAAGGATTTGGTAAGTTTTGTTTATGCCGGTGATATTTGGACGGTTAACGCCAGTGGCGGCGATGCTAAACGTTTAACATCTCACAAGGGACTTGAACTCTTTCCTAAAATATCACCCGATGGTAAATGGATTGCTTTCTCAGGCGAATATAGTGGTAACCGCCAGGTTTATGTGATGCCTTCTACAGGTGGTACACCACGTCAGCTAACTTATTATAATCCGGTTGGTATGATGCCACCACGTGGTGGCTTTGATAATGTGGTGCTGGATTGGACTCCTGACAGCAAAAACATTTTAGTACGGATGAACCGAACACCCTATGGTGAGCGCATTGGTAAGTACTACACGGTAAATATTGAAGGTGGTATGGAAGTGCCCCTGCAAATTCCTGAAGGTGGAATGGGCGTATTCTCACCAGATGCTAAAAAGGTATGCTATGCCCCTGTTAGTCGCGAGTTCCGCACATGGAAACGCTATAAGGGTGGCCGGGCTGCTGACCTGTGGATTTATGATCTTAAGAATAATGATTCGGAACGTATTACTAGCTTTGCTGGCTCTGATCAAATTCCTTCGTGGTATAATGATGCGATTTATTTTGCATCGGATCGCGACTTAAAACTAAATATTTACAAATACGATACGGCCAGTAAACGTATAACGCAAATGACGCATCATAAAACATTTGATGTGATGTGGCCTTCGGGTGAAAACGGGCAGTTGGTTTATGAAAATGGCGGATATTTGTATAAGCTTAACCTGGAAAGTGGCGAAGAAAGCCGCATTGTGGTTAACATCCAGTTTGATAACCCGAACAGGATACCTTATTACAAGAATGTAAAAGATAATATTGAAAATATAGCTATATCGCCAAATGGCAAACGGGCTTTATTTGATGCGCGTGGCGATATTTTTTCGGTTCCGGCAAAGCATGGTCCAACACTTAACCTTACAAATACACAAGGTGTACGTGAGATGTCGCCAAGCTGGTCGCCCAATGGCAGGTACATAACATATTACTCAGATGCAACGGGTGAATACGAAATATATGTACTGGAAAATAAAGCCGGGGCAAAAGCTAAACAGCTAACACACGGTTCATCAGCATGGCTGTACAAACCAGTATGGTCACCAGATAGCAAATACCTAGTCTATTTCGACCGTAGCTTAAAATTGAAATACATTAATATAGAAACAGGCAAAGTAACCATTGTTGATACGGCAACACGTAATGAAATACGTCATTATGCCGTTTCACCCGATTCGGAATGGATTACCTATACTAAAGACAGCGAAAACAGTCAAAGTGCCATTTGGGTACACCAGGTATCAAACGGCAAAAACTACCAGTTAACTGGCGATACGTTCTCCGACTGGTCACCAGTTTTCTCTCCTGATGGTAATTTTATTTATTTCATGTCTAACCGCGATTTTAACTTAAGCTTCTCCAGTTTTGAATTCAATTACCTTTACAACAAGGCTACCCGCCTGTTTGCTATAGCTTTAAAAGCTAATGGTCCTAAGCTTTTTACATTAAAAAACGATGTTGAAGAGGTAAAAGAAGAGGGCAAAGAAGAAAAGAAAGAAAGTTCTTCTGAATCAAAAGTATCTGTAACAATTGATTTGGATGGCATAACTAACCGTATAAGTGCATTTCCTCTCCCTTCGGGTAATTACAGCGGTTTAGAAGCAATAGATAATGGTATTCTGTATACATCAGAAGGAAGTATTCACCATTACCATATAGCCAACGAAAAGGATGAAGTTATTCTTAACCAGACTTCGGCTTATATACTATCCGGCAATGGTAAAAAACTATTATACCAGTCCGGCAATAATTATGGTATTATTGGTATAGAAGCTAATCAGAAAACCGGTGCCGGCCAGTTGAGCCTTGATGGCCTTGAAATGAAGATTGAGCCGATGAAAGAGTGGGCACAAATCTATACAGATGGATGGCGCATATTCCGCGATTATTTTTATGTGGAAAATATACATGGTGTTGATTGGGATGAGATTAAAGCCAATTACAATGTGTTGATACCCTTCCTTAGCCATCGTGCTGATTTAGACTATATATTGGGCGAGATTATTTCGGAAACCAATACGGGCCATGCCTATGTTAATTATGGCGATTTTGAAAAAGTTAAGCCGCTAAAATCGGGCTTACTAGGTGCACAACTTAAAGCTGATACTAAAACGGGAAAATACATTATCAGCAAAATATATAAAGGTGAAAACTGGACACCAAACCGACGTTCGCCACTTACCGAGCAAGGTATTGATGTAAAAGAAGGTGATTACCTTTTAAGCATTAACGGGCATGAACTTAGTACCGATATAAATCCCTACCTGTATTTAGAAAATACGGCAGGCAAAACCATTGAGATTAGTGTTAATACAACACCTTCGGTAAACGGTGCAAAAACGTACACCATTAAGCCTGTTGAGAGCGAGCTTGAACTAAAATACTTTAACTGGGTTGAAGAACGGCGCGCCATGGTTGACCGTTTATCCGGTGGTAAAATTGGCTATATTCATGTACCTAACACAGCTATAGAGGGTAACCGTGAGCTACACCGTGGTATGTATGCCCAGCATAATAAAGCGGCTTTAATTATTGATGACCGTTACAATGGTGGTGGTTTTATCCCCGACCATATGGCTGATTTGCTTGACCGTAAAGTATTATCGTACTGGCATCGCAAAGGTTTGGAGCCAAACAGTACACCCGGTGTGGTACACAACGGCCCCAAAGCTATGCTGATTAACCACTATTCGTCATCGGGAGGCGATGCTTTCCCTTACTATTTCAGAAAGAAAGGCCTGGGTAAGCTTATTGGCACACGCACCTGGGGCGGACTGGTCGGCATGTCGGGTAACGCAGGACTGGTTGACGGCGGTTATATAGCGGTTCCCCGTTTTGGTATTTTCAACGAAAACCAGGAGTGGATAATTGAAGGTATTGGTGTTTACCCTGATGTGGAGGTATATGACGAACCTCATAAGGTGGCCGGTGGTAATGACCCATCGCTTGAAAAGGCCATTGAAATGTTATTAAAAGAACTGGAAAATAAACCGGCTAAAAAAGTAACTGTTCCTTCTGACCCGGTTCGTAAGGAATGGATTGAAGAGGAAATTTAGACAGAAGTTTTAATAACTCAAGACATAAGTAGCGAGGTTACTGTTGCCTGGTTATATAGATTAATATTAAAGCGGAACATAAAAAAAGTAGCAAAAACAATGTATTTGTTTTGCTACTTTTTAAGTTTAATGACTATACTTTATGTGCCTGTACTATTATTGCCTGTTGGCTGAGGCATCCCTACAAATATTGTAATACCTCAACTAAGGTCTCTGCTACAATAAACTGTCCTGATTTTACTTGTTGCTCTGTTTCTTCGTGGTGCCATGTAGTATGAAACGGTACGTGTATCCCCCATCCTCCAACTTCAAGTACAGGTAATATATCTGATTTCATGGAGTTACCAATCATCAATAATTCATTGGGTTCAATATCCAAATGCTTTATTAAGGCTTTATAGCTTGCCGGGTTTTTATCGCTCATTACTTCTATATGATGAAAGTACCCAAGTAAACCCGATTTATCAAGTTTACGCTCCTGGTCAAGTAAATCACCTTTGGTAGCTACAATTAAACGGTAGCGCACTTGTAATTGCTGTAAAACCGTCTCTACTCCATCAAGTAGTTCTACAGGCTTATTCAGCATATCTTTACCCAGTTGAATAATGGCACCTGTATGTTGTGGCGTTACCCTGTATCCTGATATTAGGTTGGCTGTTTCAATAAGCGAAAGCATAAAGCCTTTTATTCCATAGCCATACAAAGGCATATTAGCCATTTCTACTTTATACAGGATGCGATATATTTCCTCTGCATCTGCATATTCTTTCAGCAATGTAGCAAAGTGCTTTTCGGCTTCTCTAAAAAAGGTTTCATTAACCCACAGGGTATCATCGGCATCAAAGGCAATAACCTTTATTCGGTCTAATTTTTTCACTGTTCTTTTTCAAATTTAAATGCTGCTCCACGCTGGTATAACACAAATTCATCTAACATAACAGCGTGTATATTTCCTTCAAACTTAATTTCTATTCCAACGGGATCAAACCGAAAAGAGCCATTTTCATATGCTGTTAGTGGATAAGCAGTATATCCTGATGTTTGTGCATACAGTTTATTATCATTTAACACCAGGCTAATCATTTTAGGATATGTATCACTGCGGTAATTACCTTCCAGGTTTTCCAGTATTTCATGAGATATATCAACAGTTATATTTCCAAATTCAGGCAGCTTGTATTCCTTACTTTCCAACGTATTTAAAGCGGTAATTATAACTTCATTAAGAGTAGAATACAGGCCATTACCTAAAACAGAAATACTGATTGTATCAGCTGGAAAATACGATACATGACTCTGAAACCCATCTATAATACCACTATGTCCCCATGCTTTTTTATCATTATAGCTATATTCAAAAACACCTCTTCCAAAACCATCTTTAAGTGAAATAATACTATCAACCGAGTTGGCGGAAACAACCCGGTTCTGAAACAGTGCTTGTATAAATATATTCATATCCCTGGGTGTGGAACATACTCCTCCTGCTCCCTGCGTTATGCTAATATCTGTTTGTGCCAATCGTTCCCATTGCTTATTGCGGTATACATATGAGTGTGCCCCGTGCAAATTGGTATTGATAATACCTCCATAACCCGTTCCGGTCATTATATTGGGTTTACAAATATTTTTATCCAATAGCATAGCATAACTTTCTTCTTTTAAGCGTTCAATAATAAAACCCAACAATAAATAATTGGTATCTGAATACTCAGCTTTCTCACCCGGTTCAAAGTCAATTGGTAAGTTAACGATAAACCCCATTAGTTCACCTTTACGCCATGGCTTATTCTTTTGGCTGGTAAATACTTTCTCTGTAGCATAATTATGCAGGCCACTTCTATGGTTCAGAAGGTGCGATATTGTTATTTTTTCGGCATTGGGTAATTGCGGGTAATAATCCGACAGTTTTGTATCAAGTGTTAATAAACCTTCTTCAACCAGCTGAAAGATCAGAGTTGCGGTAAAAATCTTTGTGGTGGAACCTATACGGTAGCGGGTTTGGTAGTTGGCATGCTTATTTTCTTCTACACAGGATAGTCCGGCATAATACTCGTACAAACGCTTTTCGCCTTTATAAATAGCTATACCTCCCATAAACCTATCGTTCTCTTCAAGCCGTTTAAAATACGTATCAAGCTTATTCCAGTCGGGCTCATTCTGTGCCAACAGCACATTATAACTTAAAACACATAATAAGGTGGTTACAAAAAATCTCATAATTCAGGTGTTTAGAATTGGAAAATTAAGCAAAAAGTACATAATATATACAACCTGAAACTTAAAAAACAGCTTATGTTGTTACCTTTGCATCAAAATAAAGTTATGGCAAAAAAAAAATGGAAGAACCTGGATGGTGTTGTCTTTTCAACCAACCAGGATTATAACTACCAATACAACGAAGAAGAAGAGCAGGATACTCTAGAGCCAAAGCAACAGGACTTACGTGTAATGCTTGATAAAAAGCAGAGGGGTGGTAAAAAAGTAACTTTAGTTACCGGCTTTGTGGGAAATGATAGTGACTTAAAGGAGCTGGGTAAAATGCTAAAAAGTAAATGTGGCGTTGGTGGTTCTGTAAAAGATGGCGAAATTCTTATTCAAGGCGATTTTCGCGATAAAATAGTTGAGCTGCTTAAAGGAGCTGGTTATAAAGTAAAAAAATCAGGAGGCTGATACTACAACACACAACTAAATTACTTGAAAATATATTTTAGCATTATTAAAAATGGTATAATTCAAATAATTCAACTTAAAACCATATATACACTAATAAGAACTATATCCCTACCTTTTGCACCTGTTAAATAGTATGTTATTAACAGGCATATTTGCTTCTTTGCATGGTTAAACTATATGTACTTAATTATGCAATTTATGACTAAATCACCCCCCAAAAGAATAGATCTTATTGACTCCTTAAGAGGATTTTCACTACTGGGCATCCTATTAATTCACTTTATTGAACACTTTAACCTGTATTATTTTCAATCTCCTCCTCTTGAGCCATACCAAACACTAAACTTAAGCATTTGGGAATCAATATTCTTTGTTTTTTCCGGTAAAGCGTATATCATATTCTCCTACCTCTTTGGCATTAGTTTTTTTATACAATATAATAACCAAAAAAATGCAGGTAACGATTTTAGGTTAAGGTTTGCATGGAGAATGTTGCTACTCCTGCTTTTCGCCCAGTTAAATGCAATGTTTTATCCGGGTGATATCTTAGTTCTCTACTCAGTTGTTGGATGTATTTTAATAATTATGTGCAAAGCCAGTAACAATCTTGTACTTTGGACTGCCATCATTTTTATGTTACAACCCTTGGAGTGGTTTAAATTTACCTCGTCTATTTTAACAGCAGACTATCAACTTAAAGCAAACTTAAATTGGAATTACTTTAAAATTATTAGTCCAGTACTCGCCAACGGATCGTTTTTAACAGTATTAAAAACCAACTTATGGGAAGGTCAGCTATTTTCAAATTTATGGCAAATTGAGAATGGCAGAGTATTTCAAACCGCTTCCTTATTTCTTTTTGGTATGTTATCCGGACGAAAAGGGCATTTTTACAAAACAAATAAAAATATACTATTTTGGAAAAGAGTCCTTATTACAGGCCTGGTTGGCTCTTTTTCATTTTATTTTATGCAGTTATACTTGTCACAGCTTTCCTCTCACCTACCTATAAAAATAGTGAATACTATTATTGTACCATCATTAAAAAATCTCTCATTTAGCGCTGTTTTGGTAGCCGGATATATTCTTATATGGCACAAAGGTATCTTCAACAGGTTGCAAAAAGCAATTATTCCTTACGGTAAAATGAGCCTGACTAATTACATTGGAATGGCTATAATAGGCTCTATTATATTTTATGGATATGGTTTATCATTAAATATTAAAATAAATATCTTTTTCAGTTTTATACTTGCCATTGTTGTATTCTTAGTTCAACTTGGTTTTAGTTTATGGTGGTTGAATAAATTCAACCAAGGACCTATGGAATTTTTATGGAAAAGATTAACCTGGATCAGAATCAACAAGTAATCAAATATAATAGCTAACAGGTTAGTTAAGGTATTCGATATTACATTGTTTCAGATCGCTTAAAAATAGTGAGTTTCAAGTGTAAATTGACTCAAAATAGCAAGCTATTTTGAGTCAATTAGAAATCTCACATCAAGTTTATAATACATAACAACATTCAACAGTTTGTGTCAATCCTATGCTATTAATTAAGCACTTGAAAGGCTTTCATTTGTGCTACGCTAAGTCTGTATTCCAGTTCTGCATTAAGTGTATTTTCTATAGCCTCATAATAAATACCCAGCTCCATCATATATTCCAGAATACTTAATTCCCCACTTTCGAGAGCCGTTTGTAACAATTTTGTATTACTTAGCATTGACAGGGATTTGCGATAATCATCAGAAATGGCTTTCATATTTCCTGCTTTGGTATATAAAGCTTTTAAGCCATGGTATAGTCGCAAATGGGCATCTGCCATTTGGTTCTCTATAGCAATGGTATTTAATTTAACTTGCTTTACCGTATTCTTATTCTCCCACAGGGGTATAGTCAATCCTACATTTACACCTCTAAACTTATCTATTGCTTCTGTTTCGGCACTGTATCCTCCCGTTAACTTTGGTAAGCTCATGGCTTTATTTAGTTTTTCGTTATAACGGTTTGCTTCCAATTCCTGCCGTATACCTTGTAATTCAGGTATGATATCAGCATTAGCATTAAACCAGTCGTCATAGTCAGCAGGTAATTGTACCAGGGGCCATTTATCAATGTCACAACTAATGGCATCACCCCCATTAATACCACTTAGCTTCTCAAGTGCATTATTCCGGCCTGCTTCTGCCTGTGCTAAGGTATTTCGTGCATTAAGCAGGTTAATATCTGCTTTATTGCGTTCCATAATATTGGCATCCCCTTCCTCAAATTTAATGTGATAGGCCCTGGCAATTTGCTCAGCATGCTCTGTTCGTTTTTTATACTCTGCCAGCAAAGCATTCTGATAAATTAAGCGGTAAATCAATTCCTGGGCATTAAGCATAACCATGTTATAGGCATTTAAATAGTCGCGCTCAGCCTTTTCGTTTATGTGCTCTGTCATCATTTTCCGGTAACGATATGCTGTAGGAAAATCAAAACTCTGCCTGATATGAAATTCCTGCTTATTGCCTAACTCACCGGTATTACCCCATTGATAAATGTATTCTATCTCAGGGTTGGCCGGATTTAAGCCGGTGCGATTACTAAGCTTTAGTGCATCGGTTTGTGCTCTCAGGGCTTTTAGGGTTTTGTTATTAAGCTCTATGGTTTGCAGCAATTCAGGTATTGAATTCTGCCCTTGAGATATAGTGCATAATATGATGAAACCAATTATTATTACATATTTCATAATGTACCTCCTTCCTTAAGCATATATTCACTTCTTTTCTGTAACAAATAATACACGATGGGAATAACATACATATTCAAAAGTGTTGATGTTAATAATCCTCCCAAAATAACTTTAGCCATCGGGCTCTGAATCTCGTTACCCGGCTGGTTGCCATTCAGAGCAAGCGGAATTAATGCCAATGCTGCTGTTAGCGCTGTCATCAGTATCGGGTTTAAGCGATCAATAGACCCATGAACAATAAGCTCATTTAAGCTATAACCCTTATTATTCAGGTGCAGGTAATTCGACACCAGTAAAATGCCGTTTCGGGTTGCAATGCCAAACAGGGTAATAAAACCAATAATAGCAGGTATGCTAATTATACCTGATGTTATTTTAATGGCAAATACTCCGCCAATTAAAGCAAGTGGTAAATTAAGCAGGATTATACCAGCCAGTTTAGCGTTCTTAAACTCCTGGTATAGCAATAAAAAGATAATACAAATAGCCAGCACTGATGTTAACATTAAAGTTTGTGAGGCTTTTGCTTCACTCTCAAACTGGCCACCATACTCTATTCTATAACCATCGGGCAAGCTAATATTCGCTTTTACAGCTGCCTTAATATCATTCACAACACTGCGCAAGTCACGTTCTGCCACATTAGCCGATACCACTAATTTACGTTGCACATTCTCCCGCGATACTATGCCGGGCCCTGCTGCCGAAGTAATATCAGCCACCTGCTCTAATGGCACTTTTTTACCATCACCGGTATCAATCAATGCTTTTTTTAGTCCATCAACCGAGTTGGTATAATCATTATTAAAGCGTAAGAGTAAATCAAAACTACGTTGCCCCTCATATATATCTGCCAGCTTTTCTCCGGCAAATGCCACATCAATAAATTCATTAAAGGCATTCATACTAATACCATACATAGCCAGCTTATTGCGGTCTGCCCTTATCTGTATCTGTGGCACCTCGGTTTGCTGTTCCACATTCACATCCACAAGTCCTTCAACCTCACTAATAACCGCTTTTAACTGGTTCCCCATTACAAATAGCTGGTTAAGATCCTGCCCAAATATTTTTATAGCAATATTGGCTCGCGTTCCAGATAGCATATGATCTATACGGTGCCCCAGTGGTTGCCCCACTGTTGATGCTACCCCGGGTATTCCTGCCAGCTTTTGTCTTACTTCGGCCATAAAAACCTCCTGTTCGCGCTCACCCAAAGTAAAGTTTACATCTACTTCAGCACTATTGGTTGTTTGCGAGTGTTCATCCAGCTCGCCGCGCCCTGTTCTTCGTGCTGTACTTGTTACTTCGGGTATCGACAATAATTCTTGCTCTATAAGGTTGCCTAAACGGTTACTTTCTTCCAATGATACGCCTGGTTTGCTTACTGCCGATATGGTTAATGCCCCTTCATTAAAGCCGGGCAGGAAACTACGTCCCATTGTGCTCATTACCCCCATTGCTATGATAAATAACAGTAATGAAGCTGTTAAAAAAACGGTTTTATGTTGTAATGCCCATTGTAGGCTTTGCTTATATGCCTGTTGTAAAAAACGAGTTAATCGCCCGTCTTTCTCTTTTTTACTTAAATACTTTTCGTTTGACAGTAATAACCTACAAAGAAGCGGTGTTATGGTCATTGCAATTATTAACGACATAAACAGTGATACGATGTAAGCTACTCCAAGCGGACGTAACATACGCCCTTCCATACCCGATAAGAAAAATAATGGAATAAAGGCTACAATAATTATTAATGTTGCATTTAATATAGATGCCCTTATCTCTTTAGATGCCTCATAAACAATTGTTATGGCCGACTCCCGTTCATTCCCGGGTTTCTGATGGTTTTGACGCAAGCGTTTGTATACATTCTCCACGTCAATAATGGCATCATCAACCAATGATCCGATAGCAATAGCCATACCACCTAAACTCATTGTATTAATATTCAAATCAAGATATTTTAATGTGATTATAGCGCCCAGTAAGGATAATGGAATAGCTAATAAGGAGATTACTGTAGTACGGAAACTACCTAAAAACAGGAACAGGATGATAACAACAAATATACCCCCCTCTATAAGCGCCCGTTGTACGTTACTTACTGCTGTTTCTATAAAATCTGCCTGCCTAAAAATACGGGTATCCAGTGTAATATCAGCCGGCAGGGTCTCTACAAGTTCAGCTAAATTAGTTTCTATCCTGCGTGTTAAATCCAATGTATTGGTTGAGGGCTGCTTAGATATTGAGATTATCACCGCCGATGTTGCATCCTGAGATGCATATCCCATTTTAACAGCCGGCTCAATCACTACATCAGCTACATCGTTAACAAATACAGGCAGACCATTATTCAGCCGAATAAGTGAATGTCCCAGTTCCTCAATATCTGCGCTACGTCCTACCCCCCGCACAACATATTCGTTACCATACTGCCTCACAAGCCCTCCGGTACTATTCTGACTAATGCCTCTACATACTTCGGCCATTTCATCAAGGCTTACCTTAAAGTGCATCATTTTATAAGGATCAGCCAGCACTTTATATTGCTTATAATCACCACCAATAATGGTAACCTGTGATACTCCTCCCGTAGCTAATAACAAGGGTTTTATCTGCCAATCGGCAATGGTACGTAAAGTCATATCATCGGTACTGTCTGATTGCAGACCAATAAACAGAATCTCACCCATTACACTGGATTGTGGTGCCAATACGGGTTGAGATATACCTAATGGCATTTGTCCTGACAGGGTTACCAATTTCTCACTAACAACTTGCCGGGCTTTAAAAATATCTGTTCCCCAATCAAATTCAACCCACACAAAAGAAAATCCGTGAGAACTGGCAGATCTGACACGACGTACATCCGTTGCACCATTAACAGCTGTTTCAATAGGGAAAGTGACCAGTCTCTCTACTTCTTCCGTCGCCATTCCATGTGCATCTGTCATAACAACAACCGTAGGTGCCGTTAAATCCGGAAACACATCAACATCCATATCTTTTGCCGTATAAACACCGGCTACCATCAATAAAGTTGCTCCTAATAAAACCAATAGTTTATTATGGAGCGAAAAATAAATTATTTTATTCAACATGGTAACTCCCTCCTTAATGAACATGACCGGCATGCGGATCAATAGTATTAGAAACTGCTGCCAGCTTTACTAAGGTTGCCCCTTGTGATACCAAACGCTCTGTAGCATTTAAGCCGGAGGTAATAACCCTGTTTTGTCCATCAGTAGCGCCAACACGTACTTGTCGTCGCTCAAATAACTCGGGTGTAAGCTGAATGTAAACAAAGTATAAGCCTTGCGTTTCTGTCAAGGCTGTTTCAGGTACAATTACAACTGCTTGTTTACTTTTAGTTTTAAGGTAAACATTTACAAAACCACCACTCACCAGGTTTTGCTCATAATCCACTTCAATTGTTACTGGTATCAAATAATTGTCATTGTTAAGCGATTGAGCCACCGATACAATTTTTCCATTAAGCTTATCCAAGGAAATAACATCTCCATTATTTAATTCGATGGTAGCATCATAAAGCCATTCCAAATTAGTGCGATGCACTTGCCTTACCATAGCTTTTAACACCATTCGCTTATGATTGATTACTGTTAGCAAGGGCGCTCCAACCTCAACAAACTCACCATTTTGCACCAACACATCATGGATAAAACCACCCGTTGTGGCCAGCACTTTCTCTCCTGACTGATCAACCGTATTATTTAAGTTATTCCATTGTGTTTTGGCATTATTATAACGTGCTTTTGATTCCAGTAATTGGCGTTCTGATACAATTTTCTGTTCAAACAAGTGCTTATCTCTATTGTAATTTGCTTTTGCAATATCAAACTCCTCCTTAGCCTTTTTCAAACGCACTACCGAATTGTTTTCTGTCAAACCATCACCTGAAATAGTCAATAAGCACTCATTATTTTTAACTGCTTTACCTTGCGAAATAAGACCCGATGTAAACTGGACAAAGCCACTTGACTTTGCCGTTATCATATACTTATCTAAAGGTGAAACATCTACCTTTGCAGTTGCTTTTATAACATTACCAAACGGTTTGTTTTGTGGCCAATCGGTTTTAAAATTAACCTTCCACGACTGTTCTTTGGTAAAGCTAATGGCATTGGGTGATGTGGGAATAAGTTTTTCAGCAATATGTGCGGCATCATGTGCATCGGCATACACTTCTACACCAGGAATGGTAATAACCTGTTCTTGTTCATTAACCTTAAGTGTAAACTCCAACCTGCCTAAGCCGGCAGTACCGGGCTGTAAAATAAATTTATAGATTCCCTTCTTAATTGATTGATTATTAACCTGTCGTAAACCTTTCTTTCCAACAACCAGGGCAGTAGTTACCTGTTCAGCCTCAATCGGTTTAAACGTTTCTAAATCTGTAAAGTGTACTGTTATTTCTGAGCTGACTCCAACGGCAAGAGGTTGTACATCAGCAAAGGCTTCAATAGTTTCTGAATAGCCTGTATATGGCACTGTAATAGCGTTGTGCGAATGTACATTACCTGTTTTTTGCGAATTGTTACATGCAGCATAAATGAGTAGCACTACCAACAATGCAGTACTTTTATATATAGTCATAATTTGTAAGTATTGATTCAATCCTTGATAAACCAAAGTGTTAAGAATGCCAATCAATTACAATTAATTTCGCAATAACTATAAGTTGTAAATATTTCGGGTAAAAAAAACGAAATCTTTTGTTCTTAAATTGGCATTCTAAGTTTTTTCATTGGTTTATGCTCTAATGACTGTGGTCGTCATCATGCTCATGTTCATCACATGTTTTTTTAATAGCTGTATCGCAACTATCTTTTGATGCATGTACTTCAAAAGCTTCCTGTTCCAACATTTCATGCTGATGGGCTTTGTGTACTGTGCCATCATCATGCACATGTTGTGTACCTTCTTTATGCCCAGCTTTTTTAGTTCCGCAAGATAATAAGATCAAGGCCGACACTACTACAAATACTATTTTTTGCATGATTCAAAGATTGAATTTGTTAATAAATGATACCAAGAGTAATACAATATTACTACCTGGGTATAATATCTTTGGTATAAAATCATGAAAAAACAGGCGGTGCCCGCAAAGGTACCGCAAAATTATAACTCTCAAGGCGTTTCTGAGGACAATAAACAAACTCCTGTGTTGTTAATTCCCTAACAGGTATTTTAATTTGAAGGTAACTATTAACTGTAATAAACGGAAGAATTGAAAGCGACTTACCCGGTACCGGACGAACATCAAAATAACAAGCCGAATGCTGTTCCTCGCAATGGATATGATCAACATGTTCTACATCCGAATAAAATGTATTTCCAATATTATGAATATGTTCATTGTGAGAATGACGATGGTTATCTTCGCATTCCAATGTAAAAGACAGATTAACCAACAACTCATCATGATGATGGTGTGGAATAACATTATGCGCAAATACGATACTGTAAATGGCTAATAATATATATGCTATTTTCTTTCTCATAATTATCTTCGACGCAAGTTTACGAAAAATAATAAAATAAGTTACTTTACATTTAAACTTTTAACACACATGAACGTCAAATGTTTAAAACAGTTTAGATTTTATTATTTGTCTTACCTATTATAAGAAACTCCGCCATTAACTTCATAACAATTACATTTAAACGGCCTTTTATAAACTTAATTCAAACTTTGCTCTCACACCAAAATTTGGTGCACCTGTTATCGATTGTGGTGTTACTCTCCATATGGCTTCAATCCGAAACAGGCGTATAATATTTTCTAATCCAGCTCCCAACTCCACATATGGCGCTTCTAAAGCTGTTACGGTAGCAGGCATTTCTATTGTATTGTACTGCTTATTACTTAAACTACCAACCATTGCTTTAGCTGAGAATACTTCACGCAAGCCAAGGTTTTTTAATAAAGGCATACGGTTAAAAACAAAACCATTCAAATGGTAATCGGTATACAAATGAAGATAACGATCGTGAGCAAATTCCAGGTAATTAACCATATTAAAATCGTAAAGAAAATACCCATAGGTTTCGTTTCCTCTTGGTATTTCAAGTAAGGTAAAAGGTACTTTTCCATAAATAGCTCCACCTTCAATTGCATATCGAAAATAGGTCTGCCCCAAATTTATTTTGTGCTTAATTGTGGCATGCACTTTTCCATAGTTATGGGTTTTATTAGCAAACTGTGCCTGACCAGCCGTAAACGACAAGTTAATAATCGGGTAATCTGTTGATATATATAAACGCATAAAATCATCATCTACTACCTTTTCTTTAAAAGAAAACCGAAAACCTAAAGTTGCTTCATATGCATCTATCTCTTCTACAGGCATTTTATTGTACATAAAAGGATAATACTCTGGCGAATATTGCTTTCTGTAATCCAGGTTAAATGATGAAGACAGCCCTGTTCGCCACTCATGTTCATAATTTACATCTATTTTTTTCTGACGATGTAATTCGTTAAACTCATCACGCACCAGAAAGGCTGAAACAAGGTTATTTTCTGATGGTGTGAGCATATTCTCATACAAGTAAAGTATTTTCCTGTTCTCGCCCATCCGAACATAACGATCATCATAAAAAAGCTTAAGAACCTGCCTCCTGGGGGTTCTAAATTTATAGCCTGTACCCAATGATCCGCTTACCTTCTTTGTTCGTGTTCCGTACCCTAAACCTCCCCACAACATCCAGTCTGTACTTATTTCACTACTTGTTCGTCCTCCCACAAACATACGCCATCCTTCAATTTTATTGGATTGAAGAAAATCCATATATGGCCCTAATTCTAATTTACCTACATCATAATAGCCAGTCATCATCATACGTGCGGTGCGATCAATAACCTTTACCAGCGGAATATTATTGATTGAATCAATTACGGCATACGTTTCTTTATCTGATTTCTGAAGGGGAATGTGCCGAACACCCTGCCAATAAGCCTGGTCACGTGTTTTATAATCAGGTAGTTTAACAGATTCATACCTTAAATTTTTAGAACTTAACACAACTTCCTCTTTGGGATTAACCCTAACCTCTGTAAAAGAGGCATATTGTTTAAAATCGAGGCCCATTTCTCGTTTGCTACTTCCAATATCAAAGGGTAAATAATCAAATGCGGCATTTATTCTTTGTTCATTGTAAAAGGGGTATTTCCCATCTACAAACTGGTAACTCATATAAAGTACCATGTGCTTTAAGAAGTTTACATTGGTTTTTACAGATAATGTCGCTTCAATATTAACAATGGAAAAATTCGTATCCTCCATTACCATCCTTCCTCTAAAAACTTTATCATGCTTCCGCTTAGGTACAAAAAGTATGGTATATTGTTTTTGATTTGCGGTTGAAATGCTGTCTTCTAAATAATAGTTGTAGTAAAACCAACCATTTGTTGCCGCCGGGCTAACAAAATTTTCTTCAAAAACTTTAACATAATTTGAGTAAAAGTTATACTGAACATCTAATCCGGATGTATAACCACTTATCTCGTAATCACCAAGAATACCCAAACCAACCTGTTTATCTGCAATAATTGTTGATTTTTGTCTGAGTGGTTTTCCCTGAACCTGGTTATGCACAACTTGCTCTGACAAGTAAACCGGCAGGTACCGACTCCCATCAGCCTTATATTTAAAAAAAGTCTGATGGTTTTTAAAGGCATTAGAGTTCATTAATGAGCTGTCAGGATTAGCAATATTATATTCCCATTTGATGTACTTTTCGTAAAAGCAGCGATCATGCTTATCCGGATTGTTTTGCTGTTTATTGGCAACTAATTGTTTGATAAGCCAGCGTACCCGGGTGTCGTCAGGCCGAACAGCTACCTCATTTAAACTAACTTCATCAGGCTTTAATTTAATTTCAAGAGGATTCTTAATATTTTTAACAGGTATTTGCTGATTGACATAACCGATTGAGGAAAATACAATGGTGTCATTCCCACTTACAGACAGAAGTGTAAACTCTCCTTTTTTGCCTGTTACCGTACCAACACTTGTTCCTTTAAAATAAACACTTACCATTGGTATACCCTCTTTTGTCCCTAAATCAGAAACTACGCCAGATACTTTAAGTTCTTGCGCATTAACACCACATATGGATAATGCTAAATAAAATAATAAAGAAATCCGTCGCAAGTATTTTACCATAATAAATAGCAGTGTCAAGTTTATAGTCTACAGCAAATGTAATGATATCATTTATGACAGATACATAAAACTTAACCAAACATACAAAATGAAGTATGAAACACCTCAAAACAGTGCATATTACGGAAGAATAAGTTATTTTCGGAAAAAAAATCACTACATGACAATAATTCAGTCAATAATAGAACTCGATAAAGAACTGCTTTTATTTATAAATAGCTTCCATAATGGCTATTGGGATAATTTTTTCTGGATGTTCACCAGTAAAGAGGTTTGGATTCCTCTGTATTTAACGATTACCTATGTCATTTTTAAGAACCATGGTGTACGTGGCCTGGTAAGCATGTTAGCCATTGGTCTGCTTATCACATTATGCGACCAAATATCCACTAATGTATTTAAAGAGGGCTTTGAGCGGCTCAGGCCCTCCAGAGATCCCGACTTAAAGTATCTGGTTCATTTAATTAATGGAAAACGGGGTGGCATGTTTGGATTTGTATCATCCCATGCAACCAACTCATTCGGTCTGGCTATGTTTACCTCATTATTATTCAGAAAACGCACCTATACTTTCTTTATTTTCTTATGGGCTGCCACCAATGCTTATTCCAGAATGTATATGGGCGTTCATTACCCCGGTGATATTATTGGTGGTTTGTTTTTAGGCTTATTACTTGGCCAATTTGTTTATTGGATCTACCTTAAAATAATACCTCGCTTTATTATCATCTCTCACCATAATAAGCGCCTATTAAAATCTGGTTTAGCTGAGTCGTTTGGTACTGACTACCGAATTATCTTTTTTGCTATAATTATTATGATGGGAACACTTTTAACCGCAGCTAAAACAATGCTTAAAATAACCGGCTAAAACCCAAAAAGAACAATAACACCCAATACAGCCAATATAGCACCAACAACTTCTTTTAAGGTTACTCTTTCATTAAAAAGGAGAATAGCCGGTGGGATAATCAGTACCGGAACAATTGACATTATGGTAGAAGCTACACCTGTTGTTGTATGTTTTATAGCCAGTAACGAAAACGACACCCCCATAAACGGACCGAAAAAGGCTCCAATTGATATACGTACCATAGCGGCACCATGTGTTATTGCTTTAACCACCTTAGACCAATGGCCGGTAAAAATAAACAGGACGAAAAAACCTGCTGCACCTGTCAAAACACGTATCATTGTGGCCGATACAGGATCAAAATCCCCCATGCCCAGTTTGCTTAATACCAAACCCAGTGCCTGACCTACCGCACCGCCAAATGCCAGGAGAATACCTTTTAGCGGATACCTGATTTCAATACGCTTACCTTTTGTTGGTTTTGCTAATATAACAATAGCAATACCGGTTATTGTAATGACCATACCCAAAATATGGGCTGCTGTAAGTTGCTCACCAAGTATGATCCAACCGAAAAAAGCCGCTAATGGTGGAGATAATGCCATAACCAACATGGAAATACGCGCACCAACAACAACAAAGGCTTGAAATAAAAGCATATCTCCTATTACAAAACCAACTAGCCCACTGACACCTAACCAGAACCATTGGTATGCATCTGCACCTTCCGGGAAGAAATAACCAAAACGAAAATATTGTAATGCTCCTAACAACCCAATAGCCATTATTAAGCGTATTATATTAACAGGCATTGAGCCAACCCTTTTACCTGCTGACTCAAAAGATAAGGACGTAAATGTCCAACAGAATGCTGTTACCAAAGCTGCCAGTTGGCCTTGATGTAATGTTATAAAATGTTCCATTATCCATATATTTGCAAAAGCTTTTATAAAAGAAATACAGCTAACAACCAGGCTAACTGTATTTTTTATACGAAATAAGAATACCAATAATATCTAAAGTCACACTGTTTTACATACAGGAGAAAGTACACTCCTGCACCTGCAATTACGACAAAAACTTACCAGTACGAAATGGTTTTATTATGGCTCTGAACTTCTGATACATGGCATTTTATCAAAACAACAGGTACATTTTACCTTTAGTTTTTATTACATCGGGTAAAAATGCTTTATTATTTTATTTGTAATTATAACAGTAAAGCACTTCTTACTTCTGATTATACCAACATACAACATTATAACTTATCTTGAAGTTACAGGCCGAGTACCTTCATCCCTTTTTAGAGAATATTTTAAAACATAGAAACCAAATAAGCCGGCTATTATTGAACCTACAAAAATACCTATTTTCGCTTGATTTAATAGCTCTGCACTTTCTTTAAATCCTAAACTGGCAATAAATATTGACATGGTAAAACCAATACCTCCCAATAAAGCCAGTCCTAGAAATGAAAGCCATGATGACTTTTTGGGTTTAATGGCAATTCCTAATTTCACTGCAAGCCATGAGAATACAGTTATACCTAAACCTTTTCCTAATACTAAACTAAAAGCAATAGCTATTGATAAAGAAGTAAATACCTCACCGCCACCTTCTCCTTGATTAAATAGTGTAACGCCAGCATTAGCCAGTGCAAAAACTGGTAGCACAAATAAACTAATAAAACCATGAAATTGATGTTCAATCAATTGTAAAGGACTTTGAACTTTCTTTGAACTGTATACAATATCGTTAATTGCATACAACTGATCATCGGTCAAAACGCGTTCATTATCACTTTTAGGTACCAAATCAAAACGGGTCAGACCTGACTTAATACGTGTAATATATTCATTAACATGCACCTTGGGGCGAGCCGGTATAGTAAAGGCAATCAAAACACCTGCAATTGTTGCATGTAATCCAGATCCTGGTCCTTCAACGCCGGAATTAAGAAACAAGTACCAAATAATAAAACCTAAAAAAGTATATACTTTTAGATTTTGAATATTACGCAAATTAGCAATGGTTAACACCAATAATAATGCACCGGCAATAAGTAGGTACAACCAGTTAAGCTCTCCCCCATAGAACAATGCAATTACTAATACTGCACCTAAATCATCAACAATAGCTAAAGCTGTTAAAAACACTTTTAAGGCCAAAGGAACCCGCTTGCCTAATAATGTTAATATACCTAATGAAAACGCAATATCTGTTGCCATTGGAATACCCCAGCCTTTTGCTGCTGTACCTTCAAAACCCAAAATTAAATATATAACAATAGGTGCAATCATACCTCCAATTGCTGCAAAAATTGGTAATGAGGCTTGTTTAAATGAACTAAGCTCTCCCGCTAAAAACTCACGTTTAATCTCCAATCCCACCACAAAGAAAAAGACAGCCATTAATCCATCATTAACCCAGTGCATTAAGCCCATATTAATATTAAATAAGCCTGATGAAATACCAAGCGGGTTATGCCAGAAATGTTCATACGTATGGTGATCAATATTAGCCCAAATCACAGCAATTACCGTTGCACACATTAATAGAGCACTACCACTTGAAAAGAATTTAATAAATTGCTGAAGCGGGTCGCCAAGGCGTCCTCTCCCTGTTCCACTTTGAATTTCACCCATTTGTTAATTATTTCCCTGATTTATAATATAATTCTGCTTTTCTCAGTTTTTCAATTGTTCCTACATCAAACCAAGCTTCATTATCTGCGGCTCTATATCCTTTAATAACATTTGTATTAGCAAGATCCAGGTAGGCTTTTATAATTGAAAAAGGCCTTATTTCGCCCATTTTAAGCAATAGGCTTTGTTCTATTATATGCAAACCACTAAATGCTAAATCTTGTGAAACCTGTCCTGCTTTCACCACAATTTGTTCACACGTCTTTGTATTCTTCCAACCACACAAATTCATCATGTCATCAAAAACTAAATACCGAGATGTATTACGACTTTTTACCATTAAAGTTGCATCACATTTGTTTTTATAATGTGAACTTATGAATTCTTTCAAGTTCGTAGATGTAACAATATCTACATTCTTTATTATAACGGGCTTGCCTGGCACAAACAAAGGTTGTGCTTTTAATAACCCTCCACCTGTATCAAGCAGTAAATCAGATTCGTCCGAAATAAGCACCTCTGTTTCCCATGGTATTGAAGCAATGTATTGCTTTATTTTATCGGCAAAATGATGAACATTAACAATCACCCGGCTAGCACCAATAGCTTCCATACTTTTTATGGCATGCCAAAGCAATGGCTTGCCATTAAATGGAGCCATTGCTTTAGGCAAGTTATTTGTTAATGGTTGCAAGCGGGTACCTAATCCTGCGGCAAATATCATTGCATTCATATAAAACTACTTATCAAGCTTTTTAGGCTTACACAATTTACCTTCCTTTTTAGCCCCAATCCCACATTTTTTACATTCATAAAGATGTTCATCCTTTACTGTCGGATTCTGTTTCTTTATTGGATCCTTGCATTTTTTCCTTCCCATTTCTCCTGTTATTTCTTCTTCATATCTTGCTCTACATGTTTCAGCTCTATGTTTAATTTATACTTATGCATCAGGTGATTTGCCAATTGCTCAGCACTATACACTGATCGGTGTTGTCCCCCTGTACATCCGAAATTAACCATTAAATTTTTAAACCCCCTGGATATATACTTCTCCACTGATTTATCTACCAATGAAAATACATCCTGAAGAAAATAAGCCATCTCAGGCTCTTTGTCAAAAAATGCGATAACTTCTTCATCCTTACCTGTCTTTTCCGAATATTCAGGGTATCGCCCCGGATTATGAATCGCCCTGCAATCAAAAACAAAACCACCTCCATTACCAGAAACATCAACAGGAATACCCCTTTTAAATGAGAAGCTCGTAATCTTAACAGTTAGTAACATCCCGCCCCGGCCAATTGTTTTTAAATCATCTGATTCTGTTACATTTCTGAGCGCTGCCATTAATGTTGGTAACTCAACTTTAATATCAATATTACTCAATAAATAACTTAGATTTTCAATAGCATAAGGAATACTCTTTAAAAAATGTTCTTTCTTTTCGTAGAAACCACGAAAACCGTATGCACCCATTGCTTGCATTATACGAATTAAAACATAACCGTAATAATGGCTTACAAATTCTGTTTTATCAACCTGCTTGTAAACTGTCAGTTTTTCAATATAATATTCTAACAGCTCTTTTCTAATCTCATGTGGTATGTCTGCCTTAGCATCATAAAGTAAAGATGCCAAATCATATTGAAGAGCACCTTTCCTTCCTCCCTGGTAATCAATAAACCATGGCTCATCATTAACTACCATTACATTTCGAGACTGAAAATCGCGATATAAAAAGTGTTCGTGATCTGCTTCAAGAAGAAAATCGGTTAATTTATGATAGTCATCTTCTAATGCTTGCTCATCAAAGGGAATACGGGCAAGCTTAAGAAAATAGTATTTGAAATAATGTAAATCCCATAACATTGATTGCTTATCAAAGGCATTACGAGGATAACATTTTTCATAATTAAGCCCTTCGCCTCCTTCAATTTGAAAACTGATTAAACTGGTAATGGTCTTTTTATAAAAACCAATTAACTCAGTCGGAAAAACCTTACCTTTTCTCATCCCTTGTAAAAAACCATATAAGGTCACATCTCCCAAGTCCTCTTGCAAATAAACATGATTAGCATCATCGCGCTCATATACTTCAGGAACAGGCAAACCTTTCTTTTTAAAATGAGCTGAAAGCTCCAGGAAAGCCTGATTTTCCTTAACATCTGTATTATATGCACCCATAGCAGACTTAGTGCGGCCTGTTATCCGGTAGTATTCACGATATGATCCTGATGGTGGCAACATCACATACGAACGTGCTTCTTCACCAGCCCATTTTTCAAACATTTGTATTAATAACGCTTTTTTATTTTTTTCCAACACTTCTTAATTTTAATAATTTGACAAATATGCTTGCCACAACCATGCAAAAAGTACTACCACAACTAACGATGGCAACATATTCATAACTTTAATTCGTTTTAACTCTAAAATATTTATTCCTAATCCAACCAGTATTATCCCACCTACAGCTGATAATTCAGTAATAACTTCTTGTGCAATAAAATCACCCAACACATAGGCTACCAAAGTAATCCCACCCTGAAAAATCAACATCAGCACAACAGATAAGGTAACTCCCAAACCAAAAACAGAGGCTAATGCAATTGACGAAAAACCATCCATTACTGACTTTGTCAGCAGTATTTCTATACCATTTCCCAGACCTTCATCAATCGCCCCAACTATGGTCATTGACCCCATGCAATACAACAAGAAAGAGGTAATCATTCCTTCTGAAAACTTTGGATTGCTGAGCCTGAATAATTTCATTAATACATTTGATAGTTTATCAATCCGTTGTTCTAACGACAAAACTTCACCCAATATAGTTCCAATTATAAGGCTAAAAACAATAACTAATAACAGTTGGCCTTCTAAGGCCATACTAATGCCTAATATTAACGTAAATAATCCTAAAGCCTGAAATACACTCTTGTTAATTTTTTCCGGTATCCGGTTTCCTGCAAGAATACCAACTGCACTACCCAAACCAACAGCCAGCACATTAATAAGTGTTCCTCCTAAAAGCATCTTATTTCTTTTTAATATTCTTGTAAAAATATACTAATATCAAGTAATAGCGAAATTAATCCTCTCAACATCGGGAAAATCACGTGAGCGTTAAGCTTTTTCACTTGCCCTCTAAGAAAAGTATTAAACACATGGTAAATAACACAACTATCTGACCAACTCCATATCGTTATAAAAAAACAGCTTAACTAAAAGAAAAATGTCTATTTTTTTAATTTATAGATAAAGTTACACTATTTAACATCCAATTTAATAAGACTAACTTTAAGAATGTTATATTTGAGAAAATATTAAAGTATATAATGATGAACGAAAATTTTGATAAAATTAAAAATTTCCTTCTTGAACTTGAATACGTAATCGTAAATGAAGATAGAAGTGAAGAACTGTTTGTTGTTGAAAAAGACAATACAGGTATCGTCAATATGGTAGTTGATTGTGAAGCCCCAATTGTTGTTTTTGAACAATTCCTTTTTGAAATCAAAAACGAGAGTCTACAAATGTATAAAGAACTTTTAATGAAAAACAGAGATATTGTTCATGGAGCATTTGTACTAAATGAAGAGGGAAATAAAGTAATGTTTAGAGATACTTTACAAATTGAGAATCTGGATCTAAACGAATTCCAAGGCACAATGAACTCTTTAGAAGTTTTATTATCAGAGTATGCCGATACATTAATTGAGTTTTCAAAAAAATAAATAGAGATGGGTATTTTCAGTAGATTATTTAAAGTAGGACAATCAGAAGCTCATGCTGTTGTCGATAAATTAGAAGATCCTATAAAGATGACAGAACAAGGCATCCGGGATATGAAAAAAGACCTTGATAAAGCTTTACAAGCTCTTGCTGAAGTTAAAGCATTTTCGATAAAGGCGAAAAGAGAATTAGCACAAGCTAATAATATTGCAAAAGATTATGAAACAAAAGCTATTTTAATCCTTCAGAAAGCTGAAAAAGGGGATATTTCTTCAGAAGATGCGGACAGACTGGCTACTGAAGCTTTAACAAAAAAGGAACAAAGTCTTGAAGATGTAAAAAGATCTCAAACAGAGGTTGACACCTTTGAGAAAAACATTGCACAGCTGGATATTAATGTTAAAAAATTACGCAGCAATATTAGTAAATACGAAAACGAGCTTAAAACTTTAAAAGCAAGAGCTAAGGTTAGTAATGCTACAAAAAAGATCAATAAATCACTTTCAGGAGTAGACAGTAGCAGCACTATTGCAATGCTTGAGAAAATGAAAGATAAAGTGAATCAGGATGAAGCTATGGCTGAAGCATATGGTGATATTGCCGGAGAAAGCAGGTCTTTAGACGACGAAATCAATTCTGTTTTATCCGATTCAAACCAAATAAAGGCATCTGCCTCTTTAGAAGAATTAAAAGCAAAACTAAAGCAGTAAATCTGGCTTAACTATGGGTATATTCGATAAGTTCAGGAAAAAGAAAACTACTTACGATGTTACAAACATAAGTGTTAAAGATCTGGATGTTAATTTCATATTCGATTATGATCTGTCTAGTTGGGAAGTTGTAGAAGTTTACGAGTACGACTGGGGAGATCATATTTTCACCAAAGAGTATAAAATTACAGATGGTACTAAAACTTACTTCCTAAGTGTCGATGACGACGATGAATTAGAGATAATTTTATCTACAAAAGCTAACATCAGAAAAATAGGTGACGATATTATTGAACACATCCAGAATAACGATAAGCCTCAAAACAAATTAATATTTGGGAACGAGATATATTATCTGGATGAAGGCAGTCCCGGTTACATGAGGTGTATGAATAATCCGGAAAGTTGGATGGAACTCATGTCATGGGATTACTATAATGATGAAGAAACCAAAACAATTTGTATAGAGCAATTCAATGATAATGAGTTCGATGCATCAACAGGAAAAATTCTGAAAGAATTTGAAATTTCAAATATTGTGCCTTCTAGTAAATAAATAAACAATGAAAAAAATATTCTTTTTATCCCTGATTGCCTTCGTTCTTATATCTTGTGGAGACTCCAGGACTTACGAAGACTCAATTGCAAAAATTTTTAAATCCAAGTCTACCCTTAAGAATTATTCCATCATACTAAACGATATGGACTATGATGAAGGTTCAGACAGCTATAAACATCAATACAAAATTGTTTATCAGCCTAATGAAAATCCGGATACGCTTTTATTAGAAATTACAGATTGGTTTTTAGTTTCTCCTAAGTTTTTTAATAAGAATTTGGACAATATGGGTATGTCTTTAGCTGAGGTTAAAAACTATGCATTAACCAAAAATGTGAGTCCTCCGGGATATGAAAATTATGTTGGGAACAAACAATATGGCAGGTGGCAAACAAATAGTAGCGGACATAGCTACTGGGCATTTTATGGCCAGTACATGTTTATGTCACAAATGTTTAATATGATGTCACCAAGGCGTTCATATTACGACGACTACCATAGTTATAGAAGAAGGGGTGCTACTTATTACGGTCCTGTAAGTAGTGGTGGTTCTTCATATTATGGAACCAACGGTAGCTCCAATAGAACTAATACAACCAGTAAATGGAACTCTAAAGGATCCAGCTTTAAACAAAAAATAAGAAGTCAGGTTAAAAGGAGTTCCACATCCGGTCGGGTTTCATCCAAAAGTTCTACCAGAAGCGGAACATCAAGCTATAGATCATCAGGTGGAGGATTTGGTAAATAAAATTATTATGGAAAATTATATAAATAACGAGATACTTTCTACAACGATAGGGACTATAGTTTATATTTTATCAGCTTTTATAATCCTTTTCATTGGTAAAAAAGTCTATGATATTTTACATTCAGATATCAGCGTTAAAAATGAATTAGTTGATAAAGACAATTTTGCTTTTGCTCTTGCACATACTGGTTATTTAATTGGTTTACTCTTAGCTTTAGGAGGTGCCATTGTTGGACCATCAGGTGGTTTGGTTAACGACCTTATAGACATAGGTGTGTATGGCGGTTTAGGTATTGTGCTGTTAAACTTGTCTTTACTGATTAATGACAAAATTATTCTGCATAAGTTTTGTGTTCAAAAAGAAATTATCGAGGACAGAAATGCCGGAACTGGTGTTATAGAAGCAGCCAGCTCTGTGGCAGCAGGTTTAATAATTTTTGGTGCAGTAACTGGTGAAGCTGATAAATTAACAACAGGTCTATTAACCGCAGTGGTATTTTGGGCAATTGGCCAATTTTTATTAGTGCTTACATCGTATGTTTATAACCTCATTACCCCATACAATATTCATGATGAAATTGAGAAAGATAATGTAGCTGTAGGTATTGGCTTTGCAGGTGCAATAATAGCTATTGCTAATTTAATTCGATTTGGAATTCAAGGTGAATTTGTAGGTTGGTCCAATCTTTTTACAGAAGTGGGTATTGATGTCTTAATAGGTTTAATATTATTGCCAATTATAAGGCTTATTACAGATAAAATCTTGCTACCAGGAGCTAAATTAACTGACGAAATCGTGAATCAGGAAAAACCTAACTGTGGAGCTGCTTTAATAGAAGCTTTTGCATACATTGGAGGTTCCGTCTTATTAACTTGGTGTATCTAAAAAAAGTCAAGTAACTCATATCAAGAGTATAAGCAAAAGGCAGATCCAAAATATTAAAGCTACCGGCTCTTTAATTAAGGTCGATATTACCCCATCCCTAGGAAGTTGAATACCAACAACTTCCTTTTAGGGATTTAATTATGTCAAGAAGTGAAAATAACACCCAATATATTAAAGATAGCCATTTTCGCAACAGGAGTTTCTGGTATCGTTGCAGAATATATCTTATCAACCTTAGCCAGTTATTTCTTAGGTGATTCTATTTTACAATTTACACTAATTGTTTCTGTGATGATGTTTTCGATGGGAATAGGGGCTAGAATCAGTAAACATATTAGCGATAACCTGCTTCCAAAGTTTATTTTTATAGAATTTACCCTTTCAATATTTGTTTCCTTCTCATCCCTCCTGGTTTATTTATTAGCAGCACACTCAAACCTTTTAGGCCCACTAATTTACACTCATAGTATTATTGTGGGATTACTGATTGGAATGGAAATACCTTTAGTTATTCGTTTAAATAATGAATTTGAAGCCATAAAAGTGAGTATTTCATCCGTTCTTGAGAAAGACTATTATGGAAGCTTAATTGGAGGTCTGTTTTTTGCATTTGTTGGATTGCCATACCTAGGGTTAACTTACACACCATTTATATTAGGTGCTTTAAACTTTTTAGTTGCTTTACTATTATTCTTCATTCTTTATAAACACGTTACTAAATATAGAAAAATTATTACCGCTAGTGTCTTTATTGTTTTTACAGCTATTCTGCTTGGTGCCACTTATGCAAAGCCAATAATACTATTTGGTGAACAAAAAAAGTATAAGGAAAAGGTTATTCTCACAAAACAGAGTAAATACCAACGCATTGTTATGACAAAATGGAAAAACGATTACTTCCTTTTTATTAATGGCAACAAACAATTGAGCACCATTGACGAAGAAATGTATCATGAACCTTTGGTACATCCAATAATGCATCTGGCTAAAGAGCATAAGAACATTTTGATTCTTGGAGGTGGAGATGGATGTGCTGTGAGAGAGATTCTAAAATACAATAGTACAGAATATATTACTGTTGTTGATTTAGACCCAGAAATGACAAAACTGGCACAAACCAATGAAATAATGCTGGATATTAATAAAGGCTCATTACTGGATAAAAAAGTTAAGGTTAAAAATGCAGATGGTTTCCATTTTATTGAAACCAGCAATGAATTTTATGATCTTATTATCATTGACTTACCAGACCCTCGAACCATTGAACTGTCCAGATTATATTCTGTAGAATTCTATAATCTATGCTATCAGCGATTAAAGCGTAATGGTTTTATTATTACGCAAGCAGGTAGTCCTTACTATGCTTCAAGAAGTTTTAAAACAATAAATCATACCTTGTCTGCTGCCAACTTCAATACACTACCAATACATAACCAAATTCTGACTTTTGGAGAATGGGGATGGATTATCGGAAGTAAGCAATTGAATAAAGAACAGCTTAGACAAGCATTTGTTAATACGGATATTGAAGATATTGATACAAGATGGATAAATAATGAAGCTTTAAATTTATTAGTCTCTTTTGGAAAAGATATTTTTGATGAGAATGCAGATAGTTTAGTTGTAAATAGAATAAGTAATCCTGTTTTGTATAGAACCTATCTGAACGGTAATTGGGATTATTATTAATTATTAACTCAGTCTTATAGAAATAATCCTTTAAAATTCAGCTCAAATCACATAAATCTATTAATATTAGGTAGTTAAATCTAACAATGAATATTACAGAAATAAAATACAAGGAAGTAAAGGCAGAAATTTATAATTTCAGAGCTTGGACTTATTCATCAGATATTAACAGTTTAGTAAAAACGATGAATGATGCTTTGGATTATGCAGGCTATACGGTGCTCAAATTTATCGATTATAAATTTCCAATAAAAGGTTATACCAGTCTTTGGTTATTAGCCGAAAGCCATTTAGCCTTGCATTATTTCGAAGAGCAAAATAAATGCTACATTGAATTGAGCGGATGTAGCCTAACTATGAATGAATCTTTTAGAGCCTTTTTAAAACAAAGAAAGGTAAATTTCGAATTGATAAGTTAACAGTTATATAACGACCATATCTTTGTCTGCTTAATTACAAACACTCAGGAACATGATAAACTGTATATCAACTACAAATATTTGAACAGGTGAAAGTCTTGGTAAAAAACATTTTAATTTTTATAGCTATCATATGGGGCATTCATTTGATCGATATTTTAGTTCCATTTTTCAATTTAAATCAATTTGGAATAGTACCAAGAACCTTAAGGGGGTTAATTGGAATTTTGTTTGCTCCACTACTGCATGGAAATATTACACATCTAATTTCCAACACACTACCATTGGTAATTTTACTATTTATACTCTTTAAGTTCTATAAAGGGCAAGCTATAGAGGTTATTATCTTATCCGTATTAGCAGGTGGTGGCTTAGTTTGGCTAATGGGCAGACCAGCATCTCATATAGGTGCAAGTGGACTAATCTATAGTTTAGCAGCTTTTATCATTACTTTTGGTTTTCTACAAAAAAAAATCCTGAATATAATAGTATCCCTTGTGGTTATTTTTCTTTATAACGGACTAATTTGGGGCATTTTTCCTACCCGTTTCTATATTTCATGGGAGGGGCACTTATTTGGAGCGATTGTAGGTATTTTTTTAGCTTTTATATTCAACAATAAAAAATTCATTACTGATGAAGAACTTTAAAAAAATATATTTATTCATTCCACTTGCCTATATCATCATCATAACAACTCTTACCATAGCTGAAAAAGATGCAGCCAATTCAAATATTAAGAGTTTTACAGATGCCATATGGTATTCGATTGTTACATTAACTACAGTGGGCTATGGTGACTTTTATCCCGTAACACCACTAGGTAAAGTTATAGGCTTAACAACGATAATAGGGAGCTTAGGTTTATTAGGATATTTAATAGGTGGTATAAGTAACATAATTCATAACTATATGGAAAAGAAAAAAAATGGATTTTACGGGACTAAATTTGAAAAGCATTTTGTAATTATTGGTTGGGATGATTTTGCAAGACAAGTTGTTCTGCAAGTTACAAGCGCAGGACATCAGGTGGCTATTGCTGTAGATGACAAAAATCATATTGACATTATAAATGAACACTTTACAGATGACCAGGTATTTGTTTTGTTTACCGATTTAACACACATTGAATCGTTTAAGAAGCTAAATATTGAAAGTGCATCTACTGTATATATCAATCTTAATGATGATTCTAAAACGCTTGTTTTTATCATCAATATGAAAAAAGTATTTGGCAATTGTAATTATGTAGTATCCTTAAACAACTCTGAACTAAAAGAAACTTTTAATAACATTGGTGTAAGCCATACTATTACCAAAAACGATATTGCATCAAAATTAGTTGCCTCATACATCTTTGAGCCTGATGTGGCTAAGCTTACAGAAGATTTTATGACTACATCTGTCAGCGCTGTTGATTACGATATTCAGGAATACCTTGTCATAGACACTAATCCCTATGTAAATAAAGATTATTTTGAGGTTTATGTTGACTTAAAGAAAAAGCATAATACTGTCTTACTGGGTTTGGTAAAAATTGACAAAAACGATCGTAGCCGTAGAATCATAAAGAATCCACGAGAAGGAGAAATCATAGAACTAAATGATTATTTATTATTGGTTTCAGAGGGAAGTGCTAAAGCTAATCTTAAAAAGGTATTTGGAGTTAACGAAGGTGTAATTGAGTTACCTTAATATAAACTTGTGTAATGATTGCCCCATTTAATACACATTAAAGTACCTTATTTGGTATAACCTCCTTTATAGCTTAGCATCTATCAAATGCTGTTACCTCATTTATAACACAAAGCACTTAGTAAATTTTGATTGACATAATCAACCGCAAGGCAATACACTCACCTTGATATACACAATGACAACGAAATAAGTAAGTAAACATTTACTTACAGTGCTTTCTTCTATAGTTAAACAAATGATAAAACTCAGCTTTTAATTACAGTAAATTCTCATATAATCTTCTATTTTTGCTAACTACCAAGTAAAGAATTTAAACCTATTAAAAAAATCTGTATTATGACCAATAATAAGATGACACCTGCGGATTACATTGCTCGTGAAGATAAGTACGGCGCACATAACTATCACCCACTACCAGTTGTTCTTGAAAAAGGCGAAGGTATTTTTGTTTGGGACGTTGATGGTAAAAAGTACTTCGATTTTCTATCGGCCTATTCAGCCGTTAATCAGGGTCACTGTCATCCCAAAATTATTAATGCACTAACTGAGCAGGCAAAAAAATTAACTTTAACTTCGCGTGCATTCTACAGTAGTGTTTTAGGTGAGTTTGAAGAGTATATGACCAAGTATTTTGGCTTTGACAAGATACTACCAATGAATACTGGTGCTGAAGCAGATGAAACAGCACTTAAGCTTTGTAGAAGATGGGGATACGATAAAAAGGGTATTCCGGAAAATGAAGCAAAAATAATTGTTTGTGCCGAAAATTTCCATGGCCGTACAATTACCATTATATCTATGTCAACTGATCCTGACTCATACAAAGGATTTGGACCTTACACACCCGGCTTTGTTACAGTTCCTTATAATGATCTTGATGCTTTGGCTAAAGAGCTTGAAGATCCTAATGTTGCAGGATTTTTAGTAGAACCTATTCAGGGAGAAGCTGGTGTTTTTGTTCCTGATAATGGTTACCTGAAGAAAGCATATGAAATGTGTAAGGCCAAGAATGTACTTTTTATGGCTGATGAAGTACAGACAGGTATAGCACGTACAGGTAAACTACTGGCTTGTGATCATGAAGGAGTTAGACCTGATGTATTGATTTTAGGGAAAGCCATTTCTGGTGGTGTTTTCCCAGTATCAGCAGTACTGGCTGACGATGATGTAATGCTTGTTATCAAACCAGGTGAGCACGGATCAACTTATGGTGGTAACCCCTTGGGGTGTAAAGTTGCAATGGCAGCAATGGACGTTATTAAAGACGAAAAATTAGCAGAAAATGCTGAGCGTTTAGGTCATATTTTCCGTGAGGAAATGCTTAACATTGAATCTGACATGATAGAGCTTGTGAGGGGTAAAGGCTTATTAAACGCTGTTGCTATTAAACCAAAGAATGGTAAAACAGCTTGGGATGTTTGCGTTGCAATGAAGGAAAACGGTTTAATTGCCAAACCAACACATCAACATATTATTCGTTTTGCCCCTCCATTGGTTATTACCGAAGAACAGCTGCGCGAAGCAATTGAAATAATTAAAAAAACTTTAGCTCAATTTGCTTAAGTTATTGTAACGATATGAAAAGGCTGATCTCAATGATCAGCTTTTTTTGCTTAAAAGTTCAATTGCTTCCAGTTAGCTTTTAATCGTTCTTTAAGCTATTCTCCCATATCAACAATAATCATCTAATTCAATAAGTTGATATGTAATACCCTACGCGTTAGCACAATTAATACAGGCTTCAACCCTACCCTTCTTTTTTGCATCAGTTTTAATTTCTCCTGCTGCTCCACATCTTAGCTAAGCAACTTAGCCGATGGTCTCCAAATAGTTAATCCAGTTCATTTTTGAGCAACATTAACATATATAAAACAAATTAAGGACAACATCTCTATCGCCACTACTCAATACAACCATCAACTTATCCCGATCTCTCATCTCCTTTTTATTAGCTATTACCTCAAATAATGTTATAATTATCAAAATTAAGGTAGTTATGAAATGTATCACCATATTATTTTTTTAAATTAGGAAAGTAAATGTCATGTCATTCTCTGTAAAAAGCAATTATGAGCACAGAAGAGTCTTATTTAGAATTATTGAACAAGCAATTAAAGCAACTTGAAGAAAAGAGCTTTAACTTATCGTCTTGGAAAAAAGCAACTGTTTTAATCGTTAGTTCTTGTTTTGGTATTAATTCTATACAGGTGGCTGCTATTGAAAAAATTGATTATGCCTATAATAGTTGGGCCTTAAGAGACGAATCCGGAACAGATGATCCTATAAAAACAGATTGTAAGACAACTTTGTCCACTATTATTAGTGAATACAAAATAAAAATCAACACAACCGGCGACAAGAATAAGAAATTGAAAAATAATGAATTAAGTTTTATGTGGCTGCCATTTGAAGACGAGTTAACCGGAGCTGCTTTAAAAAAACTTAAAGCACTATTATCGCAAGCAGATCCCTCTCCTGATAAAGTTGAAGCATTTTTAAAAGATTTATCCGTACAAACAATGGTAAATATATTACAAAACATACTTCTCGCCGATGATTTTAGAAAATGGATTAGCCAGTAATATCTATTATTATTTTGGCATTAGAATTTTGGGTCTATTAAAAGTGAAAACCTGCATGTATAAAACGCCTCGTAAACAGGCTATAACAACAAAATTAAAAGAATACAATTATTACGCTAAGATCAATACAATATTTGTATAAAACACGAACAAAATGATCTCATACAATTTTAATGATGATATATTACATGTAACAATAGATGGAAAAATAACCATTAATGACTTATTTTCTTTTCTTGACGACTTTTCAAAAATTGAGAATATGCCTGCTCATTTAAAGGTTTTTTATGACCTTAGGGCTGCAACTTTAGATTTAAAATTAGAAGAGATTAGTTTGCTTTCAAAAGCTGCTGAAGAAAAAACACTCGTTTATAAGTCGGTTAAAACAGCCTTTTGTGTTGAGGACCCAAAAATTACAGCCTATGCTATGCTATTTTCATGGTTACCTGATAATACCAGAATTAAAAGAGAACAGTTCTCTACTCCAAAAGCAGCTTTAGCATGGCTTGATTCAGACTAAATAGGTTTTAATTACCTCCTATCATCGTATGCGCCTCAAGTCCACTCCCTTGACTAATCAATGGTGAATCGTTTTACGACAGTTGACCATTCATCAGAGATTAACGACATATATATCTGACTCTTATAGCTGTACGAATTTTAAATTTAAATTGAACTCAGTTTATTATAAATTCTGCTTAACGATTTTAATATTAAAAGTGTACTATTTGTTACATTTGCCCAACTTTTCATTTTGGTTGATATGGCATTTTTTAACAAAACAGGTAAATTGCAAAACGAATACCTGGTTCTTTTATACAGGTTAGTATTAATAATGTTTTTTTATAGCGCTTTCCGTGTTATATTTTTTCTTTTTAATACCAGCTTATTTCCAAATATTGAGCTATCCGGTTTTTTAACAATTATGAAAGGTGGCCTGATGTTTGACTTAAGCGCCATGCTTTACCTCAATCTATTATATGTCTTCCTGTACATTTTACCTCTACCATTTAAATTTGGAACAGGTTACCAACGCTTTTTAAAGATCATTTATATCGGTATTAATAGTATTGGCTTTGCATTAAATTGTATTGATTTAATCTATTACCGTTTTATTTTAAAGCGTACAACTTACAATGTTATTAACATCCTTGAAAATGAAACCAACATGGGTAAGTTATGGGGACAATTTTTAATTGACTATTGGTATGTCGGACTCATCTTTATAACATCAGTATATACCCTACATATTTCTTATTCATTGCTAAAACCAAGAAAAGTACGAGTTTCTAAACCCTGGCTTTATCCTATTGTTGCATTAATAAACCTTACCCTGTTTTCTGCCTTTTCTGTTATTGGTATGAGGGGAGGTTACCGCCATTCAACTCGCCCTATTAATATGGCTAACGCTGGTAAGTATGTTAACTCACCCGATGAAATGGCCTTGGTGTTAAATACGCCATTTTGTATAATAAGAACATGGGGAAAAGCCAGCTTCACATCATACGATTATTATAAATCAGAAGAAGAACTGGCCGCAATTTATACCCCAGTAATTCAGCCCAGACCTGATTGTAATAGTCAGAAAAAGAATGTTGTCATTATAATTTTAGAGAGTTTTAACCGGGAATATGTTGGTGTACTTAACAAGCAATTAGACCATGGCAACTATAAAGGCTACACACCTTTTTTAGATTCCCTTATTCAACATTCACTGGTATTTCCAAATGCTTTTGCCAATGGGGCAAAATCAATAGATGCAATGCCCTCTGTTTTGGCAAGTATACCAGCATTGGTTTTACCATATATTGTTTCGGAGTACTCGTCAAACAAGATCAATTCATTTCCTTCTCTTTTGAAAGAAGAAGGCTATTCTACCGCATTTTTCCATGGTGCCCACAATGGTTCGATGGGATTTGATTCCTTCGCTAAAGTTGCCGGATTTGATCGTTATATGGGCTTAAATGAATATAATAACGATGCCGATTTTGATGGTATGTGGGGAATCTGGGATGAACCATTCCTGCAATTCTATGCCAATGAAATGAATCAAATGAAAGAGCCTTTTATGACTTCTTTATTTTCTGTATCATCGCACCATCCTTTTAAAATTCCAGAAGAATATACCGGTGTTTTTCCCAAAGGTACTTTACCTGTACATCAATGTATAGGTTATACGGATAATGCTATCCGGAAGTTCTTTGAAACAGCTAAAACAATGCCATGGTATGAGAATACGTTATTTGTGTTTACTGCTGATCATAGTTCAGCTTCTCAATTTCCTATCTCCAGAACGTCTGTTAATAAGTTTCAAGTGCCATTAATCTTCTTTAATCCTTCAGACAGTACCTTGCAGGGAATTAACCATGATATAGCACAACAAATAGATATTATGCCAACAGTATTAGGTTATTTAGGCTTTAACAAACCCTACCTTGCATTTGGTAACGATTTACTAAACGATAATTCCAGTCGTTTCTGCATTAATTATACAAATGGAAGTTACCAGCTAACAATCAACAACTATACTATTCATTACGATGGACAAAATGTGATAAGTGCATTTGATACGGACAATGACCCTTACTTAAAACATAACTTAAAAAATACAACTGATACTTATCAAAAGTACCTACCATTGATGAAAGCTATTATCCAACAATACAATAACAGGATGATTGATGACCGATTAACCGTTAATATAATGCGGAAAAAAGATGTCCAAAATTGAAAGTCATTGAGGCAGATACTGTGATAGGAGATTTTGCTTATTCAGGAAAATAATTTGATCTATAGAAAAGACAACAACATCCAGACTTTATCGGAATTAAATCCTAAAAAAACATAAGATAGAGCTGACCATCATCACTCAACAACTCAATATTGAAATGCCAGAAAAGTATTAGAAACAATACTTCATCATTGAAAAAGTTTGGGAACAGCAAAAAGTATAAGTTTACTACAGGTAAATCACCAGTCTATCAAAAAGCTATATACGCCCAATTATACGCGGCAAATAAACCAAAGCTATAATTTGGAGCTAAAGTTAATAAACTACAAATCAATGGTATCAGCATAAGTTTTGATACTTTAATGAAGAAACTCGTTTCCAATCAACTATTCGCCTGTCACAATCCCTAACTCACACAAAAGTATGGTTACCGGAGTTGATGCAATTTATGCCACAAATACTAATCGCAAGTTTACTTCTTCTAATAATATCAGAACCTATTTTGTTAGAAAAGCCAGGGCTGGTAAATACGAGTATCATCGCAAGCAGTTGGCAGCACAGGTAAAAAAGAGTGGGCAACCAAATCTGGAAGGAAGTTTTGAAAAGGATAAGCAACATTATTACCTGAATCGTATCAAAGTCAGAACCAAAGAGGGCGAATACAAGAAGGTCTTGTTTAAATATCCTAAATCATTATTAGCCAAGAATCAAACAAGAGATTGGTGTGTCCAATGTTAACTAAAAAAACACGAATTACACCTCAAAATATAGTTTTATAAAAACAAATGAGGCTAATCTGCACAGATTAACCTCATTTAAGTAACTTATGAAATAGCCTATTTAGCCAATATTACATCCATATATTTATACTATTAAAAATAGGAAGAGTTTTTCAGTGACTTTCATTTTCGCCCCCTACCCCTCTTAATCGTGCCAATCTATTCCTAAAATTTATGCTTTAACTTTTCATCCATCAACTCACGCGCAATTTTCTGTTCCCGCTTTAACGCAGACTTACGGTGAGCTTCATATTCGTCTTCTATTTCTGCCAATCGGTGCTTAGTCTCATTTGTAACAGCATGGCTACGCTTATACATCAAGAAAACCACAACTACTATTACTGTTAACCCTAATACAATGCACCACATAATGGTATTGTATATTGTTTTTGAAACTTCTAAACCCAAAAACTCCATACTATTTCTGGATTCACTTGTTGCTGTAAGGTTTTTACTTAATTCCTTTATTTTATTGTCTTTATCTGAAACAGTACTTTGCAGTTGCGCTATTTCCTTATTTTGAGTAATTAGTCTTGTTTTATATTCACCTATACTATCAACCGAGTTTTTCATTAATAGATTAAATGTTGATATCTTAACCACTTTATAACGCTCATATGTTTCCGAATTTTTAAAAACATATTCAAATTGCCCATTAAGGTCTAAGGTGTCAAACTTTGCTTCTAAAACACTCTTTTGAGCAAAAATATTTGACCAGGTAATTAATAACAAAATAGTGCAAAGCAACTTAATATCTTTCATATGATTATATTTTCTTTCAATTGCCATATGGAACTTACCTGAAAATAATTATCCTCATGTGTGAGAATTTTTTCTAATGGTTCATTTCACATGATTTAGATTTTTTTATACTTACATTAACTGACTAACGTGGCTTTTCAATATTATATTGCTTAACTAATCAGATATTTGCTAAGTCAAATGTATCCATTATTCCTCAAATTATTAAACCTAAGGCCAACGATTTATTTTCTTTTAGCAAAAAAAGCAAATTATTACACAAAATAAAAAAGCCCACCAAAATTGATGTGTCCCAAAAAGCAGGCCCTTTAATATCATTTTTCACTTACATGCGTTGCGGAACATCAATCCCCATCATCCACATACCATTCTTTATAACATTACCAACATTCTTACATAACAACAAACGCATTGATCGTTTTGCCTCATCCTCTTCAACTGCAATTGGTGATTCATGATAAAACTGGTTGAATTCTTTTACCAAATCATAAATGTAATTAGCAATTAACGCAGGACTAAATACGTTACCTGCTTCTGCTACAACATTTGGAAAATTTGAGATCATCCGCATCAATTGAATTTCTTTTTCTGAAACTACTGTTTTAACATTAGCTTGTTCTGGAACAACATAGCCCTTTGCTTCAGCCTTATTTTTAACAGACTGAATACGAGCATAAGTATATTGAATAAATGGACCAGTATTACCATTAAAATCTATCGATTCTTTCGGATCAAAAGTCATATTCTTACGCGGATCAACTTTAAGAATAAAATACTTTAAAGCACCTAAAGCAATAATTCGATATACTTCTTCTGCCTCTTCATCAGAATATCCTTCCAGCTTTCCAAGTTCTTTTGACATCTCACGTGCTGTATTGATCATATCCTGCATCAAATCATCAGCATCTACAACCGTTCCCTCACGCGATTTCATTTTTCCCTCTGGCAATTCAACCATTCCGTAGCTAAAATGTACCAAATCCTTACCCCATTTTAACCCAAGGCGATCAAGAAGAATTGCCAATACTTTAAAATGATAGTTTTGTTCGTTACCAACAACATATACCATTTTATCAATATCATAATCATCGTAACGCAACTTAGCCGTACCAATATCCTGGGTCATATACACACTGGTTCCATCGGTACGTAAGAGAAGTTTCTCATCCAAACCATCCTTTTCAAGATTGGCCCATACACTCTTATCTTCTCTTTTATAAAAGACGTTTTTCTCAAGGCCTTCAAGCACCATGTCACGACCTATTTTATAGGTATCCGACTCATAATAGATTTTATCAAAGTCAACACCCATATTCTTGTAAGTCACATCAAAACCGGCATAAACCCACTTATTCATTTGCTCCCATAAAGAATATACCTCCAGATCATGTGCTTCCCATTTCAGAAGCATCTCACGTGCTTCCTTCATTAATAAAGACGCTGCTTCCGCTTCCTCCTTCGTTTTTCCTCCTTCAATCAAAGAAGCTTGTTCTTTTTTATATTCCTGATCAAATTTCACATAAAAATCACCTACCAAATGGTCACCTTTCTTTCCGGTTGATTCAGGCGTTTGTCCTTCACCCCACTTTTTCCACGCTAACATCGACTTACATATATGAATACCTCTGTCATTTACAATATTCGTCTTCACCACCCTATTACCGTTGGCCGAAACAATACGCGATAAAGAATAGCCTAATAAGTTATTACGGATATGCCCCAAATGAAGTGGTTTATTTGTATTTGGTGATGAATATTCAATCATTATTAATGGTGAACTATCAGTAGCTGTCCGGATACCATAGTTTTCATTATTGGCATTTTTATTTAAAGTGTCGATCCAGTACGATGTCGATAACTGAAGATTCAAAAAGCCTTTGATTACCTCAAATCCATCCACATGCTCACAGTCATTCTTTACAAATTCGCCCAAATCATTACCCGTTTCAATTGGGTTCTTTTTCGAAATTTTTAACAAGGGAAATACAACAACCGTGTAATCACCTTTCATATCTTTTCTCGTAAGTTGAAGCTGGATAGATTCTGCTGAAATTTCGGCATTATATAATTCTTTTACTGCTTTAACTACCGAAACTTTTACCTGACTTTCAATTATCATTTTCTTATCTTTATTATCCTCATTTTATAATTGTACAAATATAATTAAGATAATACTTACGAGATACAAGAATAATTGATAAAATGTATAATTATAACGTTTATTCGTTTAGATCGATTAAATTGTGTTTAATCTGGCTATTTCAGAAGTAAGACTAAAAAAGAAATGTTAAAGGTAGATCTTAACGGGTTATTATGGTGAAAGAGCCTCTTATCGTTTTTTTGTTATACGCTTAAGGTAGTGATAGTTATTTAATTATCAATTAAGTAAGTTAACTCATAAACACCCCTGTATAGCATCCAACTAATTAAGATCTTGCACCAAGCTCAATTTAATTGAAATATTACAACAAAGAGCTTACTAGAAAAAAATATTTTATTCTAATTCAAATTCTATGGTAATATAATATTCACTGGCAACAAGCTGTCCTGAATGAGTAGCACATAAAAACTCCCAATCATCAGGAATAGTTTTAGCAACATTTATCACCGCTTTATCTATAATAGGGTGCAGTTTCTCCGCAATATAAAAGCCATACACCTTCCCTTCTGTATTTACTTTAAGTGCTAACACAAGCTTTCCTTCTATATCCTTTTCTTTAGCTTCAGACGGGTACCCCAAGTTGGTAACCAAATATAAATATGGAATTAACGGGCTACCTTTATACAAACAGGGAGTTTTCTTTTTCAAATCATGGCGGGTTCGCCCACTAATAGATACAAGCTCATTTAAATCATAGTTATATTCATATTCAAAAATTCCATTCAGACTAAAGTAACGCCACCTGCCTACTTTCTTATTTTGGACATAACGCCCCTTTTCAATTACTTTACCTTTATAATAAATACTGCAGTGTCCATGACGCACACTTGTATCACTCATACTTACATTGTAAACCTCTTTAAACAACCCATTATAATGAATTTTAACCTCCTGCCCCTGAGCATACAAATACCCACCAAGAATTTGGCTTAAATGAATAATAGCAAAAACAAACAACTTGTTTAAGTTGAGTTTAAAACATTTAAATATCATACCTCGAAATAAATGTTGAAAATACAATATTTTAACAAGAGAGCAATTCTTTCTAATAATTCAATTGATTAGCAAAATTAGCATATAGGATTTTAAATTATTATTTTCAAAAATATTTTAACTCTGGTTGCGTATTAGTAATTTACTATAAATATTGAAAATGCAATAAATTAATACATTGTTGGAAATGAATAAATACCTCAGCAGTAGAATACGTTGTAAGATTATCTCAATTTATTATAGTTTTTCTATTACATAATCAGAATTTTTAACCAAAGTAGACCACTACATGAAAGAGATACTGGATGAATTAATATCATCATTAGATGACTACGTATTATCTAAGTTTGAAAAAAAAGTACTAAGTGCAAGACTTAATTCCCAACATTTTGGTAAAGCAGAACTCTTAAAGCTAAGAACTGAACTCTTTACACTAGCAAAAGAAAAAAGTACGGATTCAAAACAAAAGCAACTTATTAAATGGCTTGAGGATGCAAACAATTTACTTCTGCCGGATTCAATTGACACATCTTATTGTCGCACATATTTTAGCCCCGGGCACGATTGCCTAAATGCTATAATTCAACAACTAAATACTTGTCTAACAGAAGTTGATATTTGCGTTTTTACAATAAGTGATAACCGCATACGCGATGCTATTACTGATGCTATTAACCGAGGCATAAATGTTAGGATTATTACTGATGATGATAAAGTCAATGACCGTGGCTCTGATATCATGTTTTTATCAGAAAAAGGTGCAAAAGTTAAAATCGATCATTCACGTCACCACATGCACCATAAATTTGCCCTCTTTGATAATGAAGTTCTTTTAAGTGGTAGTTATAACTGGACACGCAGTGCTACGGAATTTAACCAAGAAAACATCATTATAACCAATAATATTCATGCAGTAAGTAATTACAAAAATGAATTTGAACGCTTATGGCAAATCATGTTTGAATTACAAGGTGTCGGTTCCTGAAATAGTATTCTTCCTGTTTATTTTATCACAAAGTGAAAGTCTTTTAGTATCAAAATTTTATAAAAAACCTTTTTTGAATAAATATGCAAAAACAATACACTAAATTCGTATTGGCTTTTGACTGGAATTTCCTTCCGGCAAGGACAACTCCATCACAGCAGCCTTAGGTCGATTTCGGCCAAAAGCCACTTTTTCAAAATCTATACCATTAAAAATTTCATACCTAAAAAGTCTGGTGTTCATGCTTTCTTTGCACTGAAAATACTTTACAATAGTCCACTATTATCTCAAAATACTCAGTACTAAATGACATAAACCATAACTTTATGTGGCTTTAACTTTATGCCAAACACTGGTTAATAAACTTTTTCCCTTGCCAAGTATTTCTTTCCTCCAGGCGTTTCTCTACCTTAGCCACAAACTCAAAATTTTTTATTCCCCATTTTGGTGCAATCAATAAATCATAGGGAGCCTGGCTAATAAATCGTTCCATAACAATAGCAGGGTTCATCAACTCCAAAAAATCCACAATTAAATCAATAAAATCTTCTATTGTAAATAAGTCAAAGTAAGTTGGATCTTTCTCATATTGTTTGGCAAAAACACTGCCTTTAACTATCTGCAGTTGGTGCAGTTTCAGAAAGCTGATTGGTAATTTTGAAACTTCAACAGCATGATGCAATAAATGTGCCCTGTCCTCTCCAGGTAATCCTAATATCAGATGCAAACCAACAGGAATACCTGCTTTTGAAATACGTTCAGCCGCATCAATCGTTTCCTCGTATGAATGTCCACGATTAATCTGCTCCAACGTTTTATCAGAAGTTGATTCTGCCCCTAACTCAATGGCAATATAATACTCTTTTCGCCATTCTTTTAATGTAACAAGTAAATCATCTGATATACAATCAGGACGCGTACCTAACACAATACCACTTACCTTTGGATGACTTAAAGCTTGCTGGTACTGCTCTATTAAATAAGACGTTTCGCCATAGGTGTTACTATAAGCCTGAAAGTAAGCCAGGTACTTCTGTGTCTGATATTTCGATCTAAAAAATGAACGTCCCTTTTCTATCTGCTCCTGAATGTTTAGTTCAGGCTCGCAATACGATGGATTAAAAGTACTGTTATTGCAAAATGCACAGCCTCCGGTTCCTTTAGAACCATCACGATTAGGGCAAGTAAAGCCTGCATTAACAGATACCTTTTGAACCCTTCCTCCAAATATTTTCCTGATGTATGAACTATAATCGTTATAGCGCTTATTGTGCCCCCACTGGAATTGCATATTATATTATTTTAGGGTCGCAAATATAAGGATAAAGATTAAGCTCTTAGAAAGCGCTACTTAAATAGCGAATAGCATATTATTACTCAAATAATACACAAACCGGCATATCAGCCTTCATTTCATTAAGAAATGTAAGTAAGCCTGTTTGTTTATTCCGTTTAAAAGCAACTAAATTATTTGAGTGCTGATTGGCTACTATCAGAAATTCACCATCTGGTGTTAAAGCGAAATTTCGTGGCCAATCCCCCCTAACCGGTTCATAGTGAATTGGAGTTAATTCTTCTCCTAAATCACTGATACGATAAATTACCAAACTATTGTGCCCCCTGTTAGATGCATATAAAAAACGTCCATCAGGTGAAATGTGAATATCTGCACAGTAACTTTTTCCATCAAAATCCTTTGGTAAGGCAGATATTGAATGAATCACCTTCCATGATTCTTTATTAAGCTTACTTAATACTGTTACAGTACTGTTCAGCTCATTAAGCACATATAAAATAGCTTGGTTTGGATGAAAGGCAAGATGACGTGGTCCAGCTCCTGCTTCCATAATAACACTATCTTTAACAACAAGTTGATGATCTTTTATACTGTAAAAAAATAATCTATCAAGTCCCAAATCTATTGCAATAGCATTTTGCTCATCTTTTGTCAACCATACAGAATGTGCATGTGGTTTGGTTTGTCGCTCCGTTTGTCCATGTCCCTTATGTTGAACTACATCCAGTAATCCACTTAAGCGACCATCTTTACTAACCCTAGCCATTCCTATATTACCTCCGGTATAATTAGCAATTAAAACATCTCCTTTTGTACTAACTTTAAGATGACAGGGATGTGCTCCTCCGGTTTGAATTGTATCTACCAGCTTTAATTGCCCTTCATTAATAAAATAAGAGTAAAGTGTTCCTGCCCCATTTACATTAATCTCATTAACGGCAAGTAACACTTTATTATCATGAGCAAAACTTAAAAAAGACGGGTTATCAGAAACGGCTACCAATTGTAAAGAATCTAAAGTTCCTTCAGTATTGAGTCTACCTTTATAAATACCCTTACTATTTCCTTCTGTATACGTTCCTAAATAAAATGAATACGATTTGCTTGGTTCTTTGGTATTGCAACTTAATAATATTAAAGATGCTATTATAAATATTAGTATTTTCTGCATAAAAATAAACCCTTGTTCCTTACTTATTTATCTCTTTTATTTGGCTTAAAACGTGCTTTTGCCAAATAGTAACCTGCAAAAAACGGAATTCCGAAAAAAACCGCAACCAATACAATTACCAACAAAATAATTAGCCATGAAACATTCTTGACAAAACGAATGAGGTTATCTGTTGTTTCTTTAATCAAAACAGTACCTGATGCCTGTATATCATCACGTATCATCACCCGCTGCTCATCTAAATACACCTGTAAATGCTTTCGCTCACGAGCCAATTGAACCAGGTTATCTTCCATCCCTTTATTAAAATCATATATAATAGGCGACAGCTCTTCACGCATACGAACAGCAATAACACCTAACATTTCAGGTGATTCTTTAGCCACTACAGCCAAACGATTAAGCATTTGTGATAAAGAATCAATTCGTGCCAGATAAGGCTCTGCAATGCTATCATTATCCAAATTAATCATGATCAAATCTTTCTCCCAACGTAGTTGCGACTTTATCTGATCATTATATACACTAATACGGTCAGTAAAATCATTCATCACTTCTGCACCTGTACCAATGGTAGTAGTATACACAGAATCTGATACTTCGAGATACTTAACCAGAAGTGGTCGTGTATCTAAACGTGGAAAATGCCATTCGTAAATATCGGCCGACAAAGACTGCTCATTAACAAAAGCTGCTAACTGCTGATAATGTGACTTTTCATTATTATTGCGGGCAACATCATCAACTTTTTGATGCAATTCTCTAGCACACTCCTGTGCTAATACCGTATAATCTCCAAACACATCAGAACCAATACCATTTAAGTACTCATCCATCTGACGTACTAAAAGCCATGTATCTACCAACGATAGTTCAGCTTCGCTTTGAAAAGCCGTATGAGCACAAGCAGAAGTAGCCCCAATCTTCCATTTAATAGCTTCTGACTTGATATTAATATCATCTGTAGACGCAATAATAGAATCAGCTGTTTGCATTACACTGCCAGTAAAAGCATTGTAATATGAGCGAACAGCCATGCGGGTATTCAAATCTCTTTTAGGGAGCGGATCTGCTCCAAACTCAGGACTAAACTTCATTAAAGAACATCCCGAAAAAAAGAATAAAAGAAAAGTCAGGTAAGTTAATACTATGTTTCTCATTACTTATTAATTATATAAACAATTGTTTAAAGGTATATAAAAACTTCTAACAACATCAATCATGACTATTATTAGTTCAGTTTAAAAGACCTTTTATTACTTTAGCACACTATCAAAGCTTAAACTATACAAAACGGATGCATTAAACAGATTTTTTGTTGTAAATGATACAAATAAAGGGAGCATTCCATATAAAAAATAAATTTAAACACATAAAGTATACATGACAAAAGTTTTTGACACACAGGCATTCCAGTTAATTATCAGGAATTGTATAAATAGTATATCCAGCAAATAAGTCTCTTGTCTAACAACTTATATCAAATATCTAAAAAATAAACATATGAAGAAACAATTTACATTTCTACTGATTTTGGTTTTAGGAACATTTTTAAGTACACAGGCACAAAGCATCTTTGACCAAATGAATGACCCTTATTTTGGAGAAACCTGTACCAGCATCATGGTAAGCAAAGGTGCCTCTACCGATGGATCAGTTATTACCAGCCATACCTGTGACGGGCGCTACCGCACATGGTTAAACATTGAACAAGGCCAAGTATTTGATAACGATACAACTACTGCTATCTACAAGGGAAAGTTAAAAACAGAAACACCATGGGATATGCGTAAAGTGACCAAAGCAGGAGAGATTCCACAAGCTAAACAGACTTTCAGTTTCTTAAATACGGCTTACCCTTGTTTAAACGAAAAGCAATTAGCAATTGGCGAAACAACTTTTGTTGGCCCAAAAGAATTGGTTAATGAGAACGGTATGTTCCTGATTGAGGAATTAGAGCGTATAGCACTAGAACGCTGTTCAACAGCACGTGATGCCATTAAGCTAATTGGTGAGTTGATTGAGGAATATGGCTACGGTGACTGGGGAGAATGTATTACTATAGCCGATAAAAAAGAAGTATGGCAGTTAGAAATTGTTGGTGAAGGACCTGATCAGATTGGTGGAATATGGGCGGCACAACGTATTCCTGATGGACATATAGGTGTTTCAGCTAATATTTCTCGTATTGGCGAAATCAATTTAAAAGACAAGGATCATTTTATGGCTTCTAAAAATGTTTTTTCAGCAGCTAAGAAATTAGGCCGTTGGGATGGAAAAAAACCGTTTAAATTCTGGAAAGCCTATGGCGATGTGGAAAAACCATTTAAAATTCGTGAATATTTTATTTTAAATGCCTTAGCACCTTCATTAAATCTTGATTTTGAAGCTGATGAACTTCCTTTTTCTGTTAAACCGGACAAGAAAGTATCGGTTCAGGATGTAATGGCACTTTACCGCGAAACCTATGAAGGAACAGAGTATGATATGACTCAGAACCTTTGGGTTACAAATAAAAAGTACAACGATAAAAAAGAAGAGATTGGTGTAGATACTATAAAGTCTCCTATTGCTCACCCTTGGATGGGGAAAGATGAACGTAACTTATACAACCAACTAAAAGAAGGTTCGGTTGAATTTCAGCGTACTGTAGCCGTATCATGGTGCTCTTATTCTGAAATTATTCAGCTACGCGATTGGTTACCTGATGAAATTGGAGGTGTAGCATGGTTTTCATTCGATAACCCGGGACAATCACCACGCATTCCTATTTACTCGGGAACAACAGAATTACCGGAGGGTTTTCAGTACTGCGGACAGAAACGCTACCGTGATGATGCAGCCATATGGCAATACCGTAAAGCCAACAAACTTGCTACTTTAGCCTGGCAAACAACCAAAGATGGCCTGCTTGATGAAGTTACTTATTTTGAGGAGAAAGGAATAAGTGAAACAAAAGCTCTTGAGGCCCGGATAGAGCTACTTATTAAAGCAGATAAGAAAGAAGAAGCCCGGACCCTGTTAAATAAATATACCAAAGATTTTACAGGCGCTACAATGCTTCGCTGGAAAGAACTGGAAGAAGCTTATTGGGCTAAATTTGGTTTAGGATTCTAAAACGAGGCTAACTTAAAACACACAAAGGCTCTAAGGACACCCAAGTTATTTACCAGGTGTCCCTGGAGTCTTTGTTGTATATAAACCTGAGGTGTAATGATACACTTATCTTTCAAAGCAAATAACAGTTGATCATTAATGCTGTGCAATAAATAAGAACATACGATGTTAATGCTTTTTCATGGTGATATAAATGAATTTGCCTAAGGTCATTTATGAAAAAATATCAGTACGTTTTTCACATTTAACCGGGGTAAAAAACTATTTTAACCCGGGTTAAAAATAGTTTTGACCCGGGTAATAATATCTAAACATAGTTAGAAAAATTCATTAATATACTTACAAGAACTCATTAACATGCTGTGGGAAAAACAACAACCTTTAGAACCATTGGAACAATGGCCGCAGCCACAAAGCTACAGCTTCTTGTTTAATTCCAGTTTGATTTATATTACACCTTCAGGTAACTATGAATAAGTAACTGAACTTAGTTTTTTGAGAGTAATTTAGGCCCAAAAGCCTTAATACCAATAGCTCCGAGGGGTGCAGTAATAACAATGCTCAGTACTGCTATAGCTAGTATTACCTGCCCTGTTTCAATGGAAGTACTTCCTAATTTTCCGGCTTCAATAAGGGTTAACGGCACAGCACCAATGGCTGCCTGAACTGTTGCTTTAGGCCAATAGGCTATAACACAAAACAGCTTCTCTTTTGTATTAAGATCAGAGCTCAGCAGAGACATCCAGACACCAATACTTCGTGCAGTTAAGCCAATTAATAAAATGAGTAATCCGCTGCTAACCAATGATGCATCTAACTGGTTAATCTGCACCTCTGTACCGATATAAACAAACAGCAATATCTCTGATAAGACCCATACTTTATTAAACTTAGATGATAAACGCTTTGCCAGTTTACTGTACTTTTCGAGGATGATAAAACCAATGGCCATAATACCCAACAAGCCCGCCAAAGGAATAATGTTTTTTAAAGATTCCAGCTCTGTTAATTCATAATATACTACAGCTACAATCATAAAGATAATTACCTTTTTGGTATCACGGATATGAAACTTTTTAAAAAAACTGACCAAGCCAAGACCTAACAAGGCTCCTAACAAAGCTCCTAAAAGAATACCCGTCGGCACACTCCATAAAATATGGCCTACATTAATAGCTGATCCTGCAGCTAAACCCGTAAATACACTAAAAATAGTAATGGCAAAAACATCATCAACGGAGGCACCTGCAAGCACCAGTATAGGCACTTCTTTCTTTTTACCGTAACCTTTATCTTTTAAATCAAGCATGGCAGGCACTACAACAGCCGGCGAAACAGCAGCAATTACAAAGCCCAGCATACCACCTTCTATCCATGTAAAACCAAACAGATAATGTGCAGCGAGCATAATGATACTTCCCTCAAACACACCGGGTATAAAACTCATATTAACAGCTGGCTTACCCACCTTATGAAGCGTCTCTCGATTAATACCTAAACCGGCACGAATTAATATAACAATTAAGGCAGCCGTTTTGAGCTCTTTTAACATCACACTTACTTCTGGGTCGACTACATTTAATACATCCGGGCCCACAAGCACACCAGCTACTATCAAACCCAGTATGCCGGGAAGCTTTATCAGCGAAAAAAGATAATAAAGAACCAAAGCCAGGGAAATAATCAGAGCAATATTAAGAAGCATAATAGAACGTTAAAAATTTATACAAAGTATAAAGAGTTCAATTTAAATATATTACAGCTTGACTTGTTTTGAGTAGATTTTTCTACAATACCATATAAGAACACCAAAATATTTCAATGGGTCTGGGGGAAATTTATGCAAAAAAAAGTAAATCTTACACTAAAGTCCTGTCTATACAACGGCCATACTAAAAACCCTTATTAACAACCTTATAATCATGACAAATCCGATATAAGCAAGACTTTCTGCAACTCTAATTTCATGTGGAAATCAGGTTATTACGAAAGATAAGCCTCCATACAAAGAGCAAAAGATACCATACTGTGTTTTTGCACTCCAAAATAAGGTATACGTGCCAACCTTATTACTTCTTTATAACATGAAATGCTCTCAGAACTTTATACCAGAATCAACTTATGATGAATTGCTAAATTCTAATTTTTCTTTACGTATTGTGTTAAAATCACAATTTGTTGTCCGTTTACTCTTCCTTCGATGTGTTCTGGATTATCATGGACTAAAGAAATGTTACGCACTGCTGTTCCCCGTTTAGCAGTAAAGCCTCCACCTTTTACATTCAGATCTTTAATCAACACAACAGTGTCACCTGCCTGAAGCAGTGCTCCATTACTATCAATGTGTTTAACAGTATCCTCACCCTCTATTCCATTACTATCTGCTTTAGCCCAGGTTAATGTTTCATCTTCCATGTAAAGCATATCCAGCAAATCCTGCGGCCACCCTTCATGTTTTAAACGGTTTAGCAAACGCCAGGCCATCACCTGAACTGCCGGTACCGAACTCCACATACTATCATTTAAACATCGCCAGTGATTGGCATCCATGTTATCCGGATTTTCAATCTGGGTGTGGCAAATAGCACAAACTAAAACACATTTATCGGCCTCTTCAGAATTAAGTGGTGGTACCCGATAAACAGTTAAACCATCTTCACACCCACATAATTCGCATTTTGACTCACTACGAGTCATTAAAGCTTTTTCTACACTCATACTGTTTCCTTTTTAAATAATTGACACAACACAGTTTTTACATCTTGCTCTGAAGGTGTAATATCAAAAACATGTACAGGTTTCAGGTACACAACTTCTTTTTCTCTTTTAAAGCGCTGCTCACCTCCTCCTGTTATATTCAGCATTATACAATCGTCTTTATCCACAACTCCATTTTTTACTGCTTGTATTAAAGTTGCTGTTGCTACTGCTGCTGCCGGATGAATATCATTACCTTCTGTTTCTTCAAAAATCCGTCCGGCCTCTGCTGCTGCTGCATTAGTAGCTTTTAACACATCGCCACCTGCTTCCTTCATAGCATCATACAAACCTCCAAAAACAGCATAAGGTGGCTTACGATTCGACAATACTTTAGCATCAATTTCCTCCACCTGCTTTCGGGCTATATTATCATCCAGGGGTAGCATTTTTCGCGAGCTTGCTTTCCAGGCATCATAGATAGGTAAAAAAGGTATATTCTGCGACACCATCAATTGCATCATATTATCACCGAATCGCCCGTCTTCAATCAAACGTTTGTTTGCTTCCCAGGCTGCAATTGCTCCCGTTCCGCTTCCTACTGCCTGAAAATAATATTTTGGAATCCGACCTATTGTTGTAACAGCTGATAAAGTGGTTGTTCCCATACCATCACGACGTGCTACATTTTTTGCTCCTCCTTCAGCTATAAAGCCATCTAACTGACAAGCTAAATTGGACAAATGAATGGCATCAAAATAATCACTGCCAGATTTTGTTACAATCAATTTTACATTTTCTTTTATTTCTTCATCAAACCACAAGGCATCAATATTATCCTCCGGTACACAAAGCAATAATGGAATATTATTATCGGAGCATACACGAGCAAAAGCCCGGGCTGTATTACCGGCTGAGGCAACAACTAAAACTGTTCCATCATCCGTTTTCAAGCGTCCTCCAACCGAATAGGCTTCTGTTTCTTTAAAAGAGCATGTTCGAAAGTTAGCCCCTTTTTCCGGCCAGTAACCGCTAAATGTAATGTATAAATCAGAACAACCTAAATATTTGGCTAAACCTTCACTTTTATACGTTACCGGGGCAGAAGAACCATTCAGCATTTTATGAACAGGCAACCAATCAGCAAAACGGAATACACCGTATGATGCATCTTTTACTTCAATTTGCTTTTTTTCGTAGATGGCTCTCACTAAACTGCACTCATGTTCGTTAGGTGCATCTAATGTCCATCCGGCATCGTCAAACTGATTACCGGTTTTCACTGACTCCAGCTTATATGGAGTAGGTCTGAATTCTTTAATCATAACAAGGTATTGTTCTTTAAGCCACAAAAATAGAAGTTTTGACCGGCTTGATGAAGTAGAATACAAAAAATCATAGAAGTTTAATAGCTTTAAACTATTATAACCTAAATTACAACACCTTACACTCTTTTGTAAATTCAATTTTATTTATGGTTCTGTAAACAATCCCCCTCCGTTTGAAACATATTACCCCCATATTGGTCGCAACTTTTTATAATTTTGACAAGATAATTAAACCAAAAAACACAAATTATATATGATCTCAAAAATGCAATTTGTCTTTGCTGTATTAATAATTGCCTTAGTCAGCTGTCAGAAGAAACAACCAGCAACGCCCCCTCCTAATATCATCTATATTTTGGCTGATGATATGGGTTACGGCGATATTAAAGCCATCAATCCTGAATCAAAGATTCCAACTCCCCACCTGGACAAACTTGTATATGAAGGCATGCATTTTACTGATGCCCATAGTAATTCAGCCGTATGTACACCAACTCGATACGGTACACTTACGGGGCGTTACTGTTTCAGGTCTCGACTTAAAAATGGTGTATTGACTGGTCATGAACCAGCCTTAATAGAGTCAGACAGACCAACGGTAGCCAGTGTACTTAAAAAAGCTGGTTACCAAACGGCCTGCATTGGAAAATGGCATTTGGGATTAAATTGGGCAAAAAAGGATTCTACCTTACCTCTTTTTCACGGCGGTAATTTATGGGATATTAAAAATACTGAAAATGTAGACTATGCAGCACCTGTTAAAGGAGGGCCACTGGCATTGGGTTTCGATTATTCTTTTATCATTCCGTCGTCTTTGGATATAGCTCCATATGTATATCTTGAGAATGATAAAGCTACCTCTCCGGTTACAAAGCATGTTCCCTTTTTTAAAGATGATAAAGCCAGAGGTATATGGTACCGACATGGAGATACAGCTGAGGACTTTGACCACACTACCGTTCTACAAACCATAACAGATAAAGCTGTTAATTTTATACATCAGGCCAACAAAGAGAAACCATTCTTTATCTACTTTCCATTAACATCACCTCATACGCCCTGGTTCCCTTCTGAGGAATATAATGGTATTTCTGGTGCTGGTGTATACGGTGATTTTGTATCTATGACAGATGGTATGGTTGGTCAAATTATGCAAGCTTTAAATACCCTTAAAATAGCCGATAATACACTTGTGATTTTTACATCGGATAATGGTTCACACTGGCTACCCACTGACATAACAGAATTTGAACATTTGGCTAATGATAAATTCAGCGGCATGAAATCTGATGTTTGGGAAGGCGGACACCGTGTACCTTTTATTGCACACTGGCCCAATGCAATTCGTACTGCAAGTGTAAGTGACAAGACAATTTGCTCAACCGATTTACTGGCAACCTGCGCCGAAATAAATAATTTACATATACCCCGTTCTGCAGAGGACAGCTATTCATTCTTAAGTGAATTAACAGGCCATAAGAGTGATTTAAAGAAACGTGAACTGACCATACACCATTCTGTTAACGGCACCTTTGCTATTCGAAAAGGCGATTGGAAATTAATTGATACGAAAGGCTCAGGAGGATGGAGCTTACCTAAAAATAAATGTAAAGCGGATACTCCACCTCAACAACTTTACAATATTAAGCAGGATCCCAAAGAACAACACAACCTTTATTTAGAGCATCATAAAAAAGTAGAGGAATTAAATTCCTTATTAAAACCTTTCAAACAAGGTAATGAGGCTCCTTAAAAATCCAATAATCAAAAGTTATATACCAACAAAGGCTGCTCCAATAAAGAGCAGCCTTTGTATTTTTTACCTAACAGAATACTGGATAATTAAAACTCTTCTAAAACAGGCTTATAGAATCCTAAATCATCGATTGAAGAATTAAAAATAAAACCAGCTTTAGCATGATTATCAGCCTTACCTCTTTTGATAATAATATCTGCAGAAATTCTGTATTTATCATCGCGTTGCGTATCCAGAACCAATAAATATCCCATTACAATATTACCTGCCATCTCTACTAATCGACGAGCATGAAAATCAAGGTATTCATTTTCTTTAACATCTGTTACAGCTTTTACAGCACGCTCGTATTCATCAGTCATACCTATTAAAATACGGCGATATGCATGTAATTCAGGTTTCAATTCTGTCATTTCAAATTCACGAATACGACCAAGGTATCCACCGGTTGTTACACCACGAATAGCTGCTACAACCTGTAACTGTGTTGTTCCTTCATAAATTGAGGTAATACGGGCATCGCGATAAATACGCTCAACCGGGTAATCTTTCATAAAACCGGAACCACCATGAATCTGCACAGCATCATAAGCCAATTGATTACTATATTCACTTGTTATACCTTTAAGCAGTGGCGTAAAGAAATCTGCCAATTTCTGGTACCGTTTCATTTCATTGCGCTCTTCCGGCTCCAGTTTACGCTCTTCTGCAATATGCATATATGTTTTGTAAACATCAACGTAACGCGATGTTTCATACAATAAGGTACGTGATGCATCCAGTTTAGCTTTCATTGTAGCCAACATTTCGTATACTGCCGGAAACTGAATAATAGGCTTTCCAAACTGCTCACGTTCTTTAGCATATGCCAAAGCCTCACGGTAAGCTGATTCAGATACTCCTACAGACTGAGCTCCAATACCCAGGCGTGCACCATTCATCAAGGCCATTACGTACTTGATTAATCCCATTTTTCGGTTACCAACTAACTCTGCAGGTGCATCTTTGAATACTAATTCACATGTAGGTGAACCTTTGATACCCATCTTATTCTCTAAGCGACGAACAATTACTGATTTATGACTACGGTCATAGATAAACATGGATAAACCACGTCCATCCTGTGTACCTTCTTCAGAACGAGCTAGCACTAATGCGATATGTCCATCACCATTGGTAATAAAACGCTTCACCCCGTTTAACACCCACTTGCCGTCCTTCATTTCAGCTTTTAACTGAACAGCCTGAAGATCTGAACCAGCATCAGGCTCAGTTAAGTCCATAGCCATTGTTTCGCCATGCGACACACGCGTTAAAAACCGCTCTTTTTGGTCTTCGTCAGCAAATTCATTGATTGTTTCAGCACAATCCTGTAACCCCCAAATATTTACAAAACCTGCATCGGCACGCGATACAATATCTGCTGCCATAATATAAGGTACAATCGGAAAATTCAATCCATCATATTTACGGGGAAGTGTAATGCCCATAAGACCAGCTTTAACCAAGGCATCAAGGTTTTCCTGAGTACCTTTAGCATATACTACTTCATTATTTACGATCTGTGGCCCTTCCTGATCAACACTTTCAGCATTTGGTGCAACTATATCACCACAAATCTCCCCTACAATATCTAATACTTTTTCGTAGCTATCCATGGCATCTTCAAAATCCATGGGTGCATAATCATATTTATCTTTATCAGCAAAATTGCGCTCTTTAAGAGCTACAATCTTCTTCATCAACGGATGCTCCAAGTGGAATTTTAAATCCGGGTTATCTGTGAAAAAATTTGCCATTTTGTTTTTTATTTTGAGTCCCTAACGGGAATCTGATCCAACAATAATTTAATTAGATAATAGATTCTAGACTACTGACGTTAACCTATCAGCCCATAATCTAACAACCTACTTTGTGTTCTGCTTATAGAACTTAATCAATTTAGGCACCACGTTAGCCACATCACCAGTAATAACGTAATCAGCTAACTTATTAATTGGTGCATTAGGATCATTGTTAATGGCAATGATCATAGCAGACTCTTCCATACCGGCTGTATGCTGAATCTGGCCTGATATTCCACAAGCTATATAAAGCTTAGGGCGAACCGTAACACCTGTTTGTCCAATCTGGCGGCTATGGTCAGCGTAACCTGCATCAACTGCTGCACGCGAAGCGCCTACTTCTCCACCTAAAACATGAGCTAAATCCTCTAATAATTCAAAATTTTCTTTTGAACCAACACCATATCCACCTGCTACAATAATAGATGAATTCTTGATGTTAACCTTAGATTTTTCCATATGACGCTCAATCACCTTTACTACTAAATCTTCCGGCTTAAGTATTTTGTCAACATCCAGATTGTTTACCTTGCCTTTATAAGCTACATCGTAAACCTCTTTTTTCATTACTCCCTCACGTACTGTAGCCATTTGTGGACGACAATCCGGGTTAATAATGGTTGCAACAATGTTACCACCAAAAGCAGGACGTATCTGGTACAATAAATCTTTATATTCTTTTTGGGCTTTCTTATCCTCATGATCTCCAATCTCAAGCGATGTGCAGTCAGCTGTTAAACCACTCTGCAATGCAGAGGAAACACGTGGTCCAAGATCACGGCCAAATGTGGATGCACCTAACAATGCTATTTGTGGCTTTTCCTTTTCAAAAAGCTCAACAATAACAGATGTATGTGGCAGGGTTGTATACGGGCTAAGGCGCTCATCGTCTCCAATATGAACGATATCTGCTCCATAAGGGTACAACTCTTTTTCAATTCCTTTTAAGTTATGGCCTAATGTTAAAGCTTCTAACTTACAATTTAATTGGTTGGCAAGGGAACGTCCTTTTGTCATCAATTCAAGACTGACATCGGCTATTTTTCCCTCATCTATTTCACATATAACAAAAATGTTATTCATTTTCTCGAATTTTAACCGGTCACCCGGTGGGTGTTAAACAATTATAAATAAACATTAACCGATGGTGTGATTGGCAATAAGGTCTTTCATTAGCTCATCAATTTCCTCATCAGCCGGTGTTAATCGTTTGGCTTCTTTAGCCTGAAACACCACGTTTTCGATTTTCTTAACTTTTGTTGGTGAACCTGATAAACCAAGCCACTTTGCATCAGATTCAATATCATTAACACTCCACTCCTGAATGTTTAAATATGGACGATCATCTGTTAAATCAATATAATCTTCTGCTTCGCTCTGACGCTCTGTAATTGTTTTGGCATGCTTAAATTTCATTAATAATTTAGCATTTCGCGGACGACAATCCGGTGCGCTTGCATTAACTGTGATTACCCCGGGTAATGGCATCTCTACTGTTTCAACTCCGTTCTCTAAACGTCGTTTAATAACAATTTTCTTTTTATCGGCAGAAAGCACTTCCTCAGCATAAGTTACCTGTGGCAAATTCAGTTTTTCAGCAACCTGAGGTCCAACCTGTGCTGTATCTCCATCAATAGCCTGACGCCCTGCAACAATTAAATCACAATCCTTCAACTTCTTAATAGCACAAGAAATAGCGTACGATGTTGCTAAAGTATCTGATCCGGCAAAAGCACGATCAGTTAATAAATAACCATTGTCAGCCCCTCTATATAAGCCTTCGCGAATTACATCAGCAGCCCGTCCCGGTCCCATTGTTAAAATAGTTACATTTGATCCCGGGTACTTATCTTTCAAACGTAAGGCTTGTTCCAGAGCATTTAAATCCTCAGGATTGAAGATAGCTGGCAATGCTGCACGATTCACAGTTCCATCTGCTTTCATGGCATCTTTGCCTACGTTTCGGGTATCAGGTACTTGCTTAGCAAGAACAATAATGTTTAATCCCATTGCTTCAATATTTTGGTAAAGAATTATTAACGGAAGACAAATATATAAAAACAAGCCAATTAACAAAGTAAGTTTCATTTCATTGATATTGTGCTTTTTACGTATTTTCATTCAATATTTAAATCATAAGTAATGAACTAAATGGCAGCCCCAACAAGCAACATATTTAACACATTTACTGATAATTAGAACTCTACCTAAACCCATTTACAGTCCTCAGACTTTATTGCAACAAAAATGAACAAAAAGCCTTTAGAATTGCTCTATTTATAATTAGTTTAATTAATAGATGGGTGTTAAGATGCTTTGCACTTACTCCAGTAAAATTGTATGATTTTAGTCTGGCATATAAGGTAGTGATAATTAGCGCCTATAATCATTACTAATCATGTAATAAAATGAGTAAATTAATAATAATTATAAGTCTGCTTATTAATAGTATTAGCACTATGGCACAAGATACTTCAAGTATAAAATTGAATCCCCTCAACGAAGAAGAAAAGCGTGTTATTCTTGATAAAGGAACAGAGTATCCTTATTCGGGTAAATATACCCACCACAAAGAAAAGGGGCAATATATCTGTAAGCAATGTGATGCACCTTTATACAACTCCAATGATAAATTTGACTCACATTGTGGATGGCCCAGTTTTGATAACGAGATTGATGGTGCTGTTAAGCGCATACCTGATGTGGATGGCAGGCGAACAGAGATTATATGCTCTCGCTGCAACGGACACCTTGGACATGTTTTTATGGGAGAAGGTTTTACCCCTAAAAACACACGTCATTGTGTAAATTCAATTTCATTAAAATTTGTACCCGAAAAATAATTATTACAAAAGCCCTGACTTATGCCCCTGTTAAAATTTGTAAGCTCTGTCTCTTAATTTTATGCTCATTTATTATGCCTTCTCTACCTCTAAACCGGAAAATCAGGGTTTAGAGGATAAACCTCGAAGCTAAATACTCAATCATTAATGCCCTGAACCGGAAAATCAGGGCTAAAAAGCAAAACTATGAACAGCTAAGCCCTTTGTTTTAATTCGCAACATACTTGATGCTTATTGTAACTGGAACATAAGCTATACAAAGGACAGTATTGTGGCAGATAATCACACATTTCAACATCAACAATTTGATTTTCTACAGGAAACACCTGGTAATTAATACCATTACGTAAATGACCATAGCGTATTCGGTCGCTTACACAGCTTTCAAAAATTGGGTTAAGTCCATGCGAATAATATACAGCAGTTAATGCACTAACGACCTTTTCAACTTCAATATCGGTTAAGTAATCAATATCCGGAAAGAAAAACTGTTCCATACCAATTAATTCTCCCACCTTTATACCAACCAGTTCATCATCATAGCACATTTCATAAGCATTACCATCAGGTGTATTAAACACACCTTTGAGGTTATATCCTGCTGCATTCTCAATATTATTCAAGTCTTCCAACAATTGTTCAATATACCTTTTCATCATTCTGTGTTTTTCCTCCATTTTTCAACATCTTTAACGAAGAAAAATGCATCCGGTTACAAAAAAAATAAATATATTATACTGATTTTGATATGTTTTTTTGTTTTCCTTCTATCACATATTATCCTGCATTCGATTTAAACCTTATAATTCATGCGAATCAAAAGTTGCCTATATTGCCAAATTAATAAATGCAGCAGCGAGCTACCTAAAAACATGTACCATCAACCTGGAATTGCAACAAAAGTCGGACAAAAAGTTACGACCTATGTTACCTCTTTTAATTCATTAAATTCCTTTTCTACTTCAATAGGCATTTTATAACCTAAAGCCGAGTGTAACCTTTTTCTATTGTACCAATTTTCGATATATTCAAATATATCTAATTCGGCTTCTTTGATAATTTGATAACTTTTACGGTAAATAAGTTCGGTTTTAAGTGTCTTGAAAAACTTTCAGCAACAGCATTATCCCAACAATTCCTTTTTCTGTTCATGCTTTGAGTAATAAGATTATTTTTATTTAAAAGATTTTTAAATGCATTACTGGCATATTGTATCCCTCTGTCAGAATGAAATATTATGGGTTTAGTAATATTTCTTTTAGATAATGCCATTTTCCAAGCAGGAATAATGGTTTCTCTGGTAAACAGTGCTTTACTTAATGACCATCCAATAATCTGCCTATTATATAAATCTATAATGGTTGTAAGATACAACCTGCCTTGAGAGGTTCTTATGTAAGTAATATCAGATACCCAACCCTCATTCAATTTTTGAGGTCTGAAAGCTCTATTCAAAGGAAACTGCCTTTTCCTTAAATTCATTGCTATAGTTTCGCTTTTTATGTTTCATAATTTCAAGTAAATAATTTTCTCTAACTATTTGCCTTAAACTTTATGTCAGGGTAAAGGTAGCAAGTCCAATTCTTCATAATTCACATTCCAGTACAAGTTTTATCCTTAAATTATTAAAGAAAACATAGGTTGTTATCATGGTAAAACAGCGGACTAATTAAAATAATAGAAATACCACAATTGAGTAGGATTGCCAACGAGTGTGCCTTAAATTATTTTTAATCTCTAATTATTAACCTCTTTCAATGCAGTAATTTTATCTTTGTTTTCATTTAAAACAATGCCTTATGACCGTTGATTTATTTGTACCATGCTTTATTGATCAGATGTTTCCAAATACAGCCTGGAATACCATTTATTTACTTGAGAAAGCAGGATGCAAAATCCATTATAATCCAGAACAAACGTGCTGCGGCCAACCCTTGTTTAATAGTGGTGATATAAAACATTCAGGTAAACTGGCAGAAAAATTTGTCAAAGATTTTCCACACGACAGACCCATCATAAGCCCTTCGGCTTCGTGTGCTGCATATATCCGTAATCATTATACTAATTTAATACCTAAAAAGGATGCCGATCGTCTTAAACGGTGTACTTATGAGCTAAGCGATTTTTTAGTTAATCAATTAAAAGTAGATGACTTACAGGCAAGTTTTAAACACAAAGTTACTTATCATGATGCCTGTTCGGCATTAAGAGAATACGGACTGAAAGATGAACCACGTCGCCTGCTAAGGAATGTCAAAGGACTTGAGTTAATTGAAATGCCAAAGAAAGATGAGTGTTGTGGTTTTGGTGGAACATTTATGGTAAAATATGCACCTGTTTCAACTGCAATGACAGAACAAAAGGTACTACATACTCTAGCTACAGGTGCAGAATATATCGTTTCAACAGAAGCTTCGTGTCTACTTAATATTCAAAGTTATATAAATGCACAAAAGCTTGCTATTAAAACCATCCATTTAGCCGATCTACTTGCCGGAGAACAGGTTAAGTAAAAATCTGGAATATGGTTTCCCAAATAAACTTTCTGATTCTGGCTATAAAGCACTGGGTTCTTAATTATTTAAACGATTGATAATACTCCCAGTCAAAAGTTGATAGATTCTTTTTAACTCCTCATTATCATTAAGTGCAGCAATATGTTTTTGAATAATTTTTTGGTCGTTGCGTACTGCAGGCCCTGTTTGTGTTTCTGATGGTGGTAGCTTTTGCACTTTAGCCGCTGTTTCACTTATTAATGGATGAAGCAAACTAAAAGGCAAATCACTTTTTTGTAATATCTCATTACCCAAACAATACATGTGATTTACAAAATTACATGCATAAACAGCAGCAATATGTAATTGTCCGCGCTGATACGAATTGGCTTTTAAGACCGTATTGCTAAGCTCTTGTCCCATCGAATAAAGCCGGGCCGTCAAGGCTTCATTATTACTCTCAATTAATACAGGCACTGTCTTAAAGCTAATCTCCGAATCGATAGTAAAAGTTTGAAAAGGATAAAATACACCATGTTTGTCAAATCGCTGCAATACATCAATTGAAATACTACCGGCTGTATGCACCACTATTCCACTTACCAAAGGCATGGCCGTAATAACAGACTCCAGCACATCATCTTTTACCGATAAAATGTACAGTTCGGCTTCCTGATCTACTTCTGATAAATCAGACACTGCATGTGCATTCAGCTTATTTGCCAGTCGCATGGCATTAGCCTCACTCCTGCTATACACTTGCTTTATAGTATGGCCTAAATTAAAAAATGCAGCCCCTAAATGAGTTGCCACATTTCCAGAACCAAGAAGAATAATATTCATCTGTTTAAATTTATTTTCTTTTGTCAGATGAAACTCACAAATAAATCTAATCACCCTCCTGTATGTCAATTTAGATAATCAAATTTACATGTTCGTTTCATATGTCATTAATTGGTAACAGTGCGAAGATAAGAAAGATTAGCCATTCATTACGTTGAAATAAATTACAATTTGTACGCATATATTTGTGGTGTAATAACACACAAGTAATACTCTACTTTAAGAAAAGTGAAGAATAGAAAACCGGTTTGCTGTATAAAGAACTTAAATGAACTATTCTGCTAAACCAATCACTATCCCACTTTATTATAAATGCTGTTCAGCGTTTTAATTAAGGGTATTTTACCTGAACATTTATCGATTTAAAAGGTTAATAATAGCGAATAGCGAATAAAAGATGTTTAAGTATAAAACCAGCATAGATAACAGCTCCGAGGACTTTACAGCATATAAAAAGCTGAACAAGAACTTAATTGATAAATATTACCAGCACCTTGAAATAGTGTTTAAGGGAGGTGGTGAAAAAGCTATGAAACGGCATATGGGTAAAGGTAAGCTACCGGTACGTCAGCGAATTGATTTTATTCTTGATCCGGATTCATCGTTTCTGGAGCTATCTGCTCTTGCGGCATTTGACCAGTACAATAATAATTTTCCTTCTGCAGGGATTGTAACAGGCATTGGACAAATTCATGGTCGGGATGTAATGCTTATTGCCAATGATGCTACTGTTAAAGGAGGAACTTATATTGCCGAAACTATAAAAAAACACTTAAGGGCACAGGAAATAGCCTTACAAAATAACTTACCTTGTATTTATATGGTAGATAGCGGAGGTGTATTTCTTCCACAACAGGCTGAGGTATTTCCTGACAGGGATGATTTCGGACGTATATTTTTCAACCAATCGCGTATGTCGGCCAAAGGTATTGCACAAATTGCGATTGTAATGGGCTCCTGCACTGCTGGCGGTGCTTATGTGCCTGCCATGAGTGATGAAACAATTATTGTAAAAAATCAAGGCACCATATTTTTAGCTGGCCCTCCACTTGTAAAAGCTGCCACTGGCGAAGTGGTTAGTGCAAATGAGTTAGGTGGTGCAGAAGTACATACAGCAATATCCGGAGTTGCCGATCATCTGGCTGATGATGATACACATGCCATTCATATCTGTAGAAATATAATTGCAACGCTACCCGAAACAACCGTTCGAAAATCAATAGTATATAAAGCACCCAAATACACTTGTCAAGATTTGTATGGCTTAATTCCTGAACAGGGACAACCTTTTCCAGATGTACATGAATTAATAGCCCGAATAGTTGATAACAGTGAATTCCATGAGTTTAAAGCTAATTATGGTTCAAGTTTAGTAACTCTTTTTGCAAAAGTGGAAGGTCAGCAAGTTGGTATATTAGCCAACAATGGCATCCTCTTTTCTGAATCAGCATTAAAAGGAACACATTTTATTCAGTTATGTAATGAGCGCTGTATTCCAATGCTTTTTCTTCAGAACATTACTGGTTTTATGGTTGGCAAAGACTATGAGCATAAAGGAATAGCTAAAGATGGTGCTAAAATGGTAAATGCTTTGGCTAACTCTACCGTTCCATTTTTCACCATTATCATTGGCGGATCGTATGGCGCCGGGAACTATGCTATGGGTGGCAGAGCTTATAATCCACGTTTCTTATTTATGTGGCCCAATGCCCGTATATCAGTTATGGGTGCACAACAGGCTGCCGGGGTTTTAACCACAATTAAAAGAGATCAGGCTAAAAAAACTGGACACGAAGTGCCTGAAAGTGAACTTAAATCTATTGAAGAATCGATATTAAGCAAATATGAATACGAAGGTTCACCCTATTATAGCACCAGTCGCCTGTGGGATGACGGTATTATTGACCCTGCCTCAACACGCCATACTATTGGGCGCATATTAGAGATCGTTAAAACGAATAAAAGAGAGGAAGCTAAATATGGTATCTTTCGAATGTAAGGATAAGCATCTTGTAGAGCTCAATCAGAGCAAAGGAGTAAGTCGTATTTTATTAAATGACCCACATAAAAAAAATGCCTTATCAAAAGGAATGATTTATTGTTTGGTGCAGGTGCTTGAACAAATAGCGCTGGATGACAAGCAAAAAGTAGTGATCATACGCGGGGCTGGTGGCGTTTTTTGTTCCGGAGCAGATCTTAACTGGATGAAAAAAGGTTTGGACCAAACTGAAGAGGAAAATAAACAGGATGCCAAACTGTTTTATGAGCTCTTTACAGTACTCTTCAATTTCCCCAAACCACTTATTATCTGGATCGAAAAGTATGCTATGGGTGGTGCTTTAGGCTTTTTGGCATGTGCCGATTATGTTATTGCTGATAACAATGCACAAATGGCTTTCTCTGAGGTTAAGCTTGGCCTGATTCCTGCTACAATAGCTCCTTTTGTTATTAAAAAAATTGGTTTTTCACATACGAAAGCACTATTAATAAGTGGTATTACTTTTTCTTCTAAACATGCCCGTAAAATTGGTTTAGTAAATGAAGTACTTTCTAACAAAGAAATACCGCAACGGATAAATGAACTTGTAGAGCAGATTAAAAAGAACAGCTCTGAAGCTATGGCTGCCACCAAACATTTACTTAATACTCTTTCTGATAGCAACTTATTACTTTCAGAGGCTAACACGCTGTGCTGTGAAAAAATAGCCACTTCACGTGCTTCAAATGATGGACAGGAAGGTGTTACAGCTTTCTTTGAGAAACGCACCCCCAACTGGTATAAATAAAATCAGAATGATAAAAAAAGTTCTCATTCCAAATCGTGGTGAAATTGCAGTACGCATTATAAAAGCGGCTCATCTTCTTGGAATTCGTACAGTTATAATGCTCTCTGAACTAGAAAAAGACAGTCTACCAGCTAAGCTTAGTGATGAGATACACCTCTTTAAAGACGGACCATTACAAAATAACTACTTGGATACTGACTTTATTATACAACTCGCCCATCAATATGGTGCAGATAGTATTCATCCAGGCTATGGTTTTCTCTCTGAAAATTACTACCTAGCCAAAGCTTGCTATCTGGCAGGACTTACTTTTATAGGCCCATCGGCAGACAACCTTATGCTAATGGGTGATAAACAAACGGCACGTAACGTTGCTAAAAAGGCTCATGTTCCTCTTACTCAATCATGGACAGGCACCATTCAATCCATTTTATCAGAAGCCGATACTATGCCATACCCCGTATTAGTAAAGGCAGCCTTAGGTGGTGGTGGCAAGGGCATGCAAATTTGCAATAATAAAGGTGAATTAATCGAACACCTCCCCCGTTTAAGTCAGCAGGCTAAACGTTATTTTGGGGACGAACGCATATATATTGAGCAATACATACAACACGCCCGCCATATTGAAGTACAAATTTTAGCAGATCAGCATGGTAATATTATTCACTTATTTGAACGGGAATGCTCTATTCAACGCCGTTTTCAAAAGTTAATTGAAGAAGCGCCGGCTTTTAATCTTAATAAAAATATTAAACAAGCGCTTTATGCCGATGCCATTAAGCTATGCAAAGCCATTAACTACGTTAGTGCCGGAACAATAGAGTTCCTGGTTGATAATTCCGGCAAACATTACTTTTTAGAAATGAATACCCGTATCCAGGTTGAACATTGTGTAACTGAAGAAATAACGGGAATTGATATCATTAGATGGCAATTTAAGATTGCCAATAAAGTACCATTACATTTTAAACAAAAAGATATAACATCAACAGGGCATTCTATTGAATTACGCATTTGCGCAGAAGACCCAGCTAATAATTTTCAACCTTCTCCGGGACAGATAAAAACACTACTGCTACCAGAACATAAGGATGCCCGAATAGAAACAGGCATAAATGAGGCTGTAACTATTCATCCGCAATTTGACCCAATGCTTGCTAAATTAGTTGTACATGCACCTACGCGCCGGCAAGCTATTGAAAAAGCAATAGACCTTAACCAAAAATTGATTATCAGAGGCATTAAAACAAATGGTTTATACCTTAATAGTATACTCAAGCATTCAGCTTTTAACAGTGGGAATACACATACTCGTTTCTGCGAAGAAAACCATTTTGCATTACTCCAAACCGTTGATGAGTGTAAAGAAAAGAGTGCGTTGGCCTATGCTGTATTTCGATGGGAAAAAATTAAAAATAAGTTTTGGCGACAACTCCCGCTCTTCTCTTTTTCGATTGGTAATACGTATTATTCATGTCAGCTTAACTGCAATTCAGAGAAATTATCCGTTCTGCTGAATGCTAAAAACTACCAGATTTCGTCCATTAAAGTAGAGGACAATAGTGTATCATTTTGCATTGCGAACCAAAACTTACAATTTTATTGTTTCGAAGATCAGGAAACATTTGAGCTTATTCATCAACTCAAAAGCACACTGCTTATTGCGCATGATCGTTTACCGGCTTACCGAAACAATGTAAATAAAGAGAACGAAAATAAGGACAAGCATTTTAAAGCCCCTCTTCCGGCGCAGGTAATGAAGGTAAATATTAGTGCAGGACAAACCGTGAAAAAAGGCGATTTACTATTTATACTCGAAGCCATGAAAACAGAAAATCATATTAAAGCATGGAAAGATGGTGTTATAGAAAACATATATATAAAAGCAGGTGAACAGGTAAAACTAAACCAGCTGCTTATTAATTACCATGATTAAAACAAATAATAAATGTCAATACTTAGTACCGAACAACACGAAGCATTAAGGCAAAAGGTAAGAACATTTGCCGAAAAAGAAATTAAACCTATTGCTGCTCAATTGGATAAAGAAGAACATTTTTCGGTTGATTTAACTCAAAAGATGGGACAAGCCGGGTTATTTGGTATTGATTTACCCAAGGAATACGGTGGACAGGGCTTAGATACCTTATCATATATCATTGCCGTTGAAGAACTGGCACGTATTGATGGTTCACAAGCAGCTACAATGGCTGCTCATAACAGTCTGGGTCTCGCACCAATTTTCCAATTCGGATCAGAAGAACAACGCAAAAAGTTTGTTCCAATGTTAACATCGGGCGAAGCACTCTGGGCTTTTGGACTAACAGAAGTAATGGCCGGATCTGATGCGCAGGGCGTGCAAACAATAGCAAAAGAAAATAATAACCATTGGGTGGTAAATGGCACTAAACGCTATATAACCAACGGTAGTAACCAACTGATGAAAGGTATAACAGTACTGGCTGTTACAGATGAAGAAAATGGTAAAAAACGTTTTTCTACAATTTTAATTGAAAGGGATTCGGAAGGGTTTAAAACCAAACGTATGTTAGGTAAAATGATGTGGCGTGCATCTGATACAGCAGAAATCACTTTGGATAATGTTAAAACATCGAAAGATAATCTTTTGGGTAAACAGGATAAAGGTCTCGCTCAGATGCTTAAAACATTGGATTCTGGTCGCTTATCAATTGCTGCAATGGGACTGGGATTAGCACAAGGTGCTTTTGAAATGGCCAAGGAATATGCACAAAAGCGAAAACAATTTGGTAAACCTATCTCCCACTATCAGGTTACTTCTTTTAAATTGGCTGATATGGCTATGAAGTTGGAATTGGCACGAAATACACTTTATAATGCATGTGCTCTTAAAGATGCAGGCCAACCCTTTGGCAAAGAAGCAGCTATGGCAAAGCTTTATTGTAGCGAGATAGCCAAAGAGATAGCCGATGAGGCCGTTCAGATATTCTCCGGCCAGGGGCTGCTGAAATCATCTCCGATAGAGCGTTTCTATCGCGATCAGCGCATCCTACAGATTGGCGAAGGCACATCTGAAATATTACGCATTGTTATAAGTAAGCATTTGGGATTGGCATAAGTTCAGCCTATTTTTACAATGATTAAACAATTGCTCTTATAATGGAAGACAGGAAACGAGACCATATAGATTTAGCTTTTAGCTCTAGATTGGATATCAGCCAGGTAGATAGCCGATTTGATTATGAACCTCTTTTGGGAACACATACAAAGCAAAAGCAACAATACGCCTTTGCTGGTAAAAAATTAAATTTACCGCTTTGGATCTCAAGCATGACAGGAGGAACCAAACGAGCCGGATTAATCAATAAAAATCTGGCCCGGGCTTGTGCTGAATTTGGTTTAGGTATGGGCTTAGGTTCATGTCGTATCCTGTTGGATGCACCGGAGCATTTTGATGACTTTAATGTACGTCCGCTTATGGGATCTGAAGTGCCGCTTTTTACCAATATTGGCATATGCCAACTGGAAAACATGCTGGAAAATGGCACAACAGAGCAACTCAATGAAATGGTTAACAAACTTGATGCTGATGGAATAATTATTCATATTAATCCTCTTCAGGAAGCTTTTCAACCAGAGGGTGATATACTTAAACGTCCTGCTATTGAGTTGTTACAGGCCTATCTTGAAACTTCAAATTGCAAAGTAATTGTGAAAGAAGTTGGTCAGGGGTTTGGTAAAGAAAGTTTACGTCAACTGTTGCAATTACCCATCGAAGCCATAGAATTTGCTGCAATGGGTGGCACTAACTTTTCTTTGGTTGAATTAAACCGTTCCGATGCTGTTTCAGCTGAAGTATTCAACCCCTTTATTCATGTTGGCCATTCTGCCGAGGAAATGACACATACTATAAATGACTTAATACAAGAAATGCCTGTTAATGCTACTAAAGTAAACCAGTTAATTATTTCGGGTGGTATAAGCAATTTGCTCGATGGGTATTACCTGACATCTATCTCTAAAGTTCCTGCCCTCTTTGGTATGGGATCAGCCTTTTTAAGACACGCCATGGGCGATTATGAAAAACTCCGCCAGTACATTGATAAAATCGCTTATGGCTGGCAACTGGCATCCAATTTCTTACATGTAAAACAACCATAAATATGCAAGCGGTAATTAAAGGATTTTCGAGGCTTAGCAGGGAAGATAAAGTGAAGGTTTTAATCAAACAACAAAAACTTGCTCCTGAGCTCTCTTCCACATTATCGGCATATTTGCATCCTGATAAGCAAAATTTATTTAATGATATTTCAGAGAATGCGGTCTCTAATTATTATTTACCTTTTAGTTTGGCACCAAATTTTTTAATTAACGACCGTTTGTACATCTTACCAATGGTTATTGAAGAAAGTTCTGTTGTTGCAGCCGCATCAAAAGCTGCATCTTTTTGGGCAAAAAACAGTGGCTTTAAAACTAAGGTTATTGATACCATAAAAAATGGTCAGATATTTTTTTCGTGGGGAGGTGATATTACGCAATTAAGGCTTTTCAAAAATGAATTACTGCATTTGTTCTTAAAAGTTACAAGTGATATCACCAGCAATATGCGAGCCAGAGGTGGTGGTATTATAGATTTTGAACTTCAAACAGTTGCTAATATGCCCAATACTCACCAGGTATTGATAAAATACAAAACAGGTGATTCCATGGGAGCCAATTTTATCAATACCTGCCTGGAAACCATTGCTCCACATTTCATCAACTATATCAACCATAAAAAGGAGCTAAAGAGTGAACTTCAAGCTGAGGTTATTATGGCGATTCTTAGCAACTATACCCCTGAATGCTTAGTGGAATGTAAAGTTAACTGTGAAATTGAAAAGCTACAAAGTTATGCAGGCACATATTCTGCTTCTGAGTTTGCCAAACGCTTTAAAAAAGCCGTTGAAATAGCCATTAATGACCCTTATAGAGCAGTAACTCATAACAAAGGAATTTTTAATGGTATTGATGCTGTGGTTCTGGCAACTGGCAATGATTTCAGAGCTATTGAAGCCGGTGCTCAGGCTTATGCTTCAAAAGGCAATACATACTCGTCGCTCACATCTATTACTCTAAGTGACACACATTTTGAGTACACGTTAACCCTCCCCCTTGCTATGGGCACTGTCGGTGGCTTAACAAATACACATCCCTTAGCCAAAGCAGCAATAAATATTCTGGGTAAGCCATCGGCTGAAGAATTAATGCAGATAACCGCAGCAGCAGGCATGGCCAATAATTTTGGAGCTGTTGCCTCATTGGTTACCACTGGTATTCAAAAAGGCCATATGAAACTTCACCTTAGTAACTTACTCAATTCTTTAGATGCATCCCAAAAAGAAAAAGAACAGGTTATCAAACATTTTAAGAATACAGTAGTTAGTTTCTCAATGGTTGAAACCTATCTGCAAGAAATCAGGAGATAATGTCTATTTCATTGGAAGAAACATACAGAGCCAAAGGTAAGCTGCTTATTACAGGTGAATACCTGGTATTAAAAGGAGCTAAAGCCTTAGCTATCCCACTTAAATACGGTCAGAAGCTTAAGGTTAAACCCAATTCAGATCCTTTTTTTAGATGGGAAGCAACCACTCCCAGTGGCCCTTGGTTTAATGCCACTATAAACAAGAACCTGGAGATTTGTAACACTAACCATCCTGAGCTAGCCCAAAAACTCTTATCTATTATTAAGCAGTGTATTAATCATCGGCCAGACATTAAAGATTACATGGCTGAAAAAACGATTCATACACATCTTGAATTTGATAAGGACTGGGGGTGGGGAAGTAGCTCAACACTTATATCCTGTTTAGCTCAATGGCTCGGTGTCAATCCCTATCTCCTTCTAAAAGATACTTTTGGCGGCTCGGGTTACGATATAGCATGTGCTACCAGCAAATCGCCATTGCTTTATCGCCTTAATAATAAGGTAGCGGAAATTACTCCGGTCAACTTTAATCCTGCTTTTAGCAAGTACATATCCTTTGTGTATACTGGCACAAAGCAAAGCAGTAAAAGTGAAATAGAAGGCTTTAGCAAGCAAGTGATTAATAATAGTACACTTGAACAAATCAACAATATAAGTGAATCAATGCTACAATGCAGTAACCTCAATGTGTTTGGAAAACTAATGGAACAACATGAATCTATAATTGGCCAGATTCTACAACGCCGTCCGGTCAAAGATAAATACTTTCCTGACTTTGATGGTTATATTAAATCATTAGGTGCCTGGGGAGGTGATTTTATAATGATTGTAACAAAAAACGATGCCTTATATGTAAAAAATTACTTCAACAGGCAGCAGTTAAAAACCATCTTTAACTTTAATGATATAACAGGATAATTTATGGCCAATAAGATTACAAATAAAGAAATAACAGCCAGTGCAAATGCTCCATCAAATATTGCCATTGTAAAATACTGGGGTAAAAAAGGTATTCAGGAACCAGTTAATCCAAGCCTTAGCTTTACACTATCTAAAGCACAAACACATACAACCATAAAGTATATAAACAATAATAAACCATTGCGCATCAGCTTCTTGTTTGAAGGTAAGCGTAAAACTTCTTTTTTACCGAAACTAAATACTTTAACAAACCGGCTTAGTACTTATTTACCATTCTTAAAAAACGGACTTCTCACAATAGAAAGTGCAAATACTTTTCCTCATTCAAGTGGTATTGCTTCATCGGCCAGCTCAATGGCTTCAATCGTAAATGCTTTACTACAAATACAAAATAAGTTAAAACCTGATAAAAGCAATAAAAATGAAGCTGAGTTAAAATCGGAAATGGCAAGATTTGGTTCTGGCAGTGCCTGCCGATCTACCATGAATGGTTGGGTACTTTGGGGAAAAACACCACTTATTAATGAATCAAGCAATCGGTATGGTATAGCAGTAAACGATAAGGTTCATCCCGTTTTTAACGATCTGCAAGATTCAATATTAGTTATTCGTAAAGGTGCTAAAGCAGTAAGTAGTTCTGTTGGCCACCAGTTAATGGATAATCATCCCTATCGTGATGGTAGGATTAAACAGGCTAACGCCAACATTAAAACACTATTTAAAGCACTGAAAAACGGAGACTTCAATACTTTTTCTAAAGTGTGTGAAAACGAAGCGATGAGCCTTCATGCACTAATGATGAGCTCTTCTCCATCATATTCTTTGCTCGTTCCTGAAACATTACAAGCTATTAAACGTATTAAAAATTTCAGAGAAGAGCACCACATGCCTCTTACTTTTACTTTGGATGCCGGACCGAATATACATCTGATTTATCCGAAAGATCAAAGTAAGGTTATTGTTGCATTCATTGAAAAGTACTTAAAGCCATTGTGTGAAAACGGGGACGTTATTTATGACCGTATTTTGTTGAAATAAACAGAGAAAGATCAAAAATGCAAACAAAACAGAAAAAAGAAATCTACTACTCTAAAGTAATGCTATTTGGTGAGTACAGTATTATCCTCGGCTCAATGGGCTTAACCATTCCCTACTCTAATTTTAATGGTGCACTTCGGTTCATTAATAATAACAGCTATACCAACCTCAGTTTTGCTCAATATTCTAATACTCAAATTAAAGAGTTAAATCAATATATTGCTATACTCAAAAAAAGCAATCAACTGGTTGTTGATTTTGATACTGAACGGCTTCAAAATGACCTGAATGAAGGCCTGTATTTTGAATCATCAATACCCGAAGGCTATGGACTTGGTAGCAGTGGCGCATTAGTTGCAGCTTTATATAACGAATATGCTTCTAATAAAATTGAAGCCAGAGCAGGCATTCAGGATAATGAGCTTTTCTTGCTTAAAAAATCTTTTGCTCAGTTAGAGTCCTTCTATCATGGTACAAGTTCAGGCATTGATCCACTAATCTGTTATCTTAAACATCCCATTGTGTTAGAAAATACCCATCATATTTCATCTGTTGGAATTCCGCGTAAAAACATTTTAAAAGATGATGCCATATTCCTTGTTAACACTGGAAAACCCCGAAAAACTGGGCCACTGGTAAAACGGTTTATGGACAAAATTAAAAATGCAGATTATAAAAAACTGATTACAGAAACACTTACTCCACTGACCAATAAATCAATCAAACAGTTGCTAAGCGGTCAGGTAGAGCTAATGTTTGAAAGCTTACATCAACTCTCAGCATTTCAATTAATGCACTTTAATGAGATGATTCCAACATCAATACAAGCCGATTGGGAAAAGGGTTTAGAAAATAAACTCTTCACCTTAAAGATGTGTGGGTCAGGTGGCGGTGGTTTTACCCTTGGTTTCACACGGTATTATAGTAAAACCAAATCCTATTTTATAACTCAAGGCAAAGATATTATTCCAGTTTATCAGGATGTTTTAGCACTTTGAATATAAAACACAGTATAACAAAGCACATGAATGATTACATGCATATAAAATACCTAATTGATTCTAATAACAAGTAAAAGCTTATTTTTACGCGCTTATAAATTAGAACCGTCCAATACTTTTTTTTATAATTTAGAAAATTATTTTACGCAATTAATATAGAACAATAACAGGATGAACATTTTTAATACTAAAGCCAATCTTAATAATTTAAGAATATTCCGATTTTTTATTCTATACATACTAGTATTTTCCAGCTGTATCCCTCAAAAGGAAATTGTTTTATTGCAAGATAAAAGTAGCAGCAAAAAATACGAAAACCCTTATGGAGCACTGGAGAATATTACTGATAATTATTATTTACAACCGAATGATTATCTCTTCATTAATATCTCAACTCCTGATCCTAAAATATCTGATTTCTTTAACCAATCAAAACCAAACGGAACAAATACCCAACGAAATGAGAACTTCTTCTTCTATCAGGTTGATGATTCCATGAATATTGATTTTCCGTATGTTGGATTAATTAGTATGCGTGGATGTAATATTAAAATGGGAAAGAAAAGAATTCAGGAAGCCTTAAAACCATTTCTAAAAGAATACAACCTTACATTTAAACTGGCATCTAATACATTTACTGCTCTTGGTGAATTTAGAAATCAAGGTGTTATTGTAATGCAAAAAGAACAAGTTACCATCTTTGAAGCGGTTGCAATGGCAGGTGGTGTTACGCCTTTTGGTAAACAACGTGAAATGCAGCTGGTAAGACAATTACCTGACGGACCGGTTACCTATAATATCGATATCACGGATAAAAACATTATCAATTCAGAATATTATTACATTTATCCTAACGACTTAATATATGTGAGACCTATGAAAGCCAAACAATTTGGCATTGGTGAATCATTCTCAATAGGTATTATTACTACTATCCTGGCATTATACCTGACTTTACAAACCATCATTAAATAAGTTTATTTATATTATGTCAGCTACAGCTTCTAATCCACAACCTAATAATACTCTTTTTAATATCGATATTAAGCGTTTTATACAAGACTTAATACACTACTGGTGGCTATTTGCAATTACAATTCCAATAAGTTTATTAAGTGTGTTTATGGTACACCGCTATATTCAGCCTGTATACAGTGCCAACATAACACTACTAATGGAAGAGCGTGGCGATATAATGCCCCAAACTGATATTATGCAAGGCTTTGGTTTAACACCAGGACAACGTAGTGTTGACAATCAAATTGCCATTCTTACCTCATGGGATATCGTACAACAAACAATTGATAAGCTTGATTTTCATGTCAGTTATTTTGCAGAAGGACGACTCAAGCATACTGAATTGTACAGAAATATTGCATTTGAAGTAAAATTTGATTCTACGCACCCACAATTACTCAATACACCAATTAGTATTATCCCAATAGATAATAAAAGCTTTAAAATAAAAATTGAAACAGAGCAAGGTGTAAGTTATGTGTACAAAGGCAATGAAAAAGGAGGTACTTACGGGCCAATACAATTTGAAAAAATCGCATTATATAATGAACCAATTATAACCGATTGGGCTTCCTTTTCCATTACTCCCAAAGGTTGTAATCCTGATTCTGAAATAGGACAATATTTTGTTTTTAATAATCCAAGAGACATAGCAAGCCAATTTAAAAGTCGCTTAAGAGCACTGTTACCCGGTGAAGGTTCATCAATTATACGTGTTTCTATAACCGGAAATAATAATAATAAAAACCAGGTTTTCTTAAATACTCTAGCTGAAGTTTTTATAGCTAATAACCTGAAACAAAAGAATCTGATCGCTACAAATACCATTGACTTTATTAGTCAACAATTGCTTGTTATTGCGGATACTTTACGACTAACAGGTTCTGAATTAAGTCAGTTTAGAACAAATAACCGAATCCAAAGTGTTTCAGCAAAGGCTGAATACCTTTTTAGCGGGATGCAAGAACTGGACCAGCAACTAACCGAATTAGAAATAAAAAAAAGCTACTACCAATATCTAAAAAATTACTTCGCAGAAGATATAAAAAACCATCATGTTATGGCACCTGCTATGTATGAGATGGATAACACCGTGCTTAGCGAGCAAATTAAAACCATTATGGAACTAAACTCGCAACGCCTGTTAATAATAGGATCGTACGGAGAACAACTCAACCTGGCAAACAAGGATCTTGAAAGTCAAATTAACATTGCCCGGAAAACATTGCTAAAAACAATAAACAGTCAACTGAAAATATTTAATGACACTAAACAACGCCTACTGGTTGAAAAGAAAAAAAATGAACATGAACTATACGGGCTACCTGAGACAGAACGCCGGCTTCTTGGTATAGAACGGAAATTTGAGTTAAGTAATGAAGTCTATACATATTTACTGCGTAAACAATCTGAAGCACAAATTCAAAAAGCATCAAATACTCCTGATCATCAAATATTAGAAAGAGCACGATATGCCGGACAAGTGTCTCCTAACAAAGCGGGAAACAAAAAGAAAGCCCTCCTTTTGGGTATTATGATTCCTTTAGCTTTTCTGGCTCTTAAACAATTATTCAACAATAAGGTTATTGATATTGATGATATTGAACGCATTACCCATTTACCAATTATTGGAAATATAATCCACAGCTCAACTGAAGAAAGCAATGTGGTCAACCACCATCCTAAATCTGTTGTTACAGAAACATTCAGAAGAGTAAGAACGCGAATTGAGTTTTTAAACAGGGGGATTGTTTCACCGGTTATTGGTGTATCGTCTTCAATGCCCGGAGAAGGAAAAACATTCTGTGCATTAAACATGGCTGCCGCCTTAGCATTGAGTGGCAAAAAAACAGCCTTGCTTGGGTTTGATTTACGTAAACCAGGATTGAATAGGATTTTTGATAGTAAAGGCAAATTAGGAATTTCTAATTACCTTATTGGTAAAGCCACCCTCGATGAAATATTAATGGATTCAGGACAGGATAATTTAACCATTTTACCTACCGGAGACATTCCTCCTAACCCATCAGAACTTATTAGCTCTCAAGCAACAGGTACACTTATTAAAGAATTGAAAGCGAAGTTTGATATTATTATTATTGATACACCACCAATGGGAATCGTTTCTGATCCTTACCTACTGGCACGTCATACAGACACATTAATATTCCTTGTTAGACAACAACATACAATTAAAAGTGTACTGACTCAAACAATTAAGAATATGCAGGATGAAGATATTAATAATGTCGGAATTCTCTTAAATGATATCTATTTGAAAAGAAACAGGTATGGATATGGTTATGGATACGGGTATGGATACGGCCATGGTTATTATGAAGAATAATAAGAGTTCAGCTTAACATCAATTGTAATTTCAAGAAACAGAATTACCTACTTTATAAAAAATGTTGTACTTTTCATGGTATTAAAATTTTTAACCATGAAAAAACTTATTGCTTTTACAATTAGTTTATTGCTAATTTCCTGTTCTTCATCAGAACGAAAGAATAACACGACAGGTGAAACATCTGTTGTAAAAACATACTACGTTGCGCCTTACAAAGTTCACTGTGCAGATGTATCACCAACAAAATGCCTGCTCATTAAAACAACCCCCAATGATGTATGGACAAATTTTAGTTCGCCCATTAAAGGTTTTGTTCACGAAGCAGGTTATACGTATATCATAAAAGTTACAGAGACTAGTACAGACAATATGTATATCTTAAAGGAAGTCGTTGAAAAAAAAGCCTTTACGCAAGCCAGCACAAACCTGTATGATATTTGGGGAATAATTGAAGTAAAAGGTATTGATCCTTTAAAATCAAACTGTGAGCAAACTCTGGAAATCAACTTAAATCAAAATACTATTATGGGCAAGAGTGGTTGCAATAATTTTAGAGGCGAAGTAGAAGTCAATGATGCTACTAACAACATCTCATTTAAAAAAGTAGTTACAACCCGCCTTACTTGTACAAATCAAGCTTTGGAAGACCAATACCTTACTGCACTCAATTCTGTTGATGCTTTTTTCCACTACAATCAGAACCTATTATTTATTTCAAAAGGCGAAGTAGTTATTAAAGCCAGAAGAATGGATTAAATAGATACCCCGGTGCATAACTTAAATAAGAAATATAACATTGATACATAAAAAAACCTGTGAGAAATATCTCACAGGTTTTTTATGTATATCAAATAAATTACTTCATTCTCTTATTGTAATAAGAATGATAACAATATACCAGCAGCTACAGCAGAACCAATAACTCCGGACACATTAGGAGCCATAGCGTGCATCAGCAAGTGGTTATTTGGATCACTTTTTAATCCCTCATGTTGCACTACACGAGCTGAATCTGGTACAGCCGATACTCCTGCAGCTCCGATTAATGGATTAATTTTATTATCGCCTTTTAAAAATACATTCATTAAACGAGCAAATAGCAATCCACCTGCAGTAGCAACCATAAAAGAAACTGCTCCTAACCCGAATATTTTTAACGAATCAGTCGTTAAAAAATAATCCGCCTGAGTTGAAGCACCAACCGTAATACCCAATAATATTGTTACAATATTAATCATTGCATTACGTGCTGTATCAGCCAAACGCTCAGTTACACCTGATTCTTTTAATAAGTTACCAAAGAATAACATACCTAACAACGGCAATGCTGAAGGTGAAATAAAAGTCGTCAATAACAAGCCAATAATCGGGAACATGATTTTCTCAACTTTCGAAACCGCACGAGGAGGTTTCATCTTAATTAAGCGTTCTTTCTTTGGTACAATTAAACGCATAATTGGTGGCTGAATTACAGGTACAAGAGCCATATATGAGTAAGCTGCAATGGCAATTGCTCCCATTAGTTTTGGCGCTAACTTTGACGAAAGAAAAATAGCCGTTGGTCCATCAGCACCGCCAATTATTCCAATTGCACCTGCTTCCTCCGCACTAAATCCTAATGCTGAAGCTCCTAAAAATGTAGCGAAAATACCTACCTGCGCTGCTGCTCCCAATATCATTAATTTCGGATTTGATATTAATGATGAGAAATCAGTCATTGCTCCAATACCTAAGAAAATCAATGGTGGATACACACCTTGCTTAACTCCAAAATACAGATAATTAAGTACAGAACCTTCTTCATAAAGCCCTATTTGATAACCTTCCAAAAATGGAATATTACCTAAAATTACACCAGTACCAATAGGCACAAGTAATAATGGTTCATAGTCATACTTTATTGCCAAAAAGATAAAGAAAAGGCCAACTATAATCATTATCAAATTACTTGGAGTCTCCATCAGATTATAAAAACCCGTAAACTTCCAAAATGTACTCAGACCATTTGATGCATGATGCATGAATGTGTCTTCAGCACCAGTTCCAGCGGCAAAGGCTTCAAATCCACCTCCTATAAACTGTAAACTGAATAATACCGATAAAACACCAAAAAGAGTGATTATTCGTTTCATAAATAATATTTATAAATAGAATAGTCCTATTTTTCAACTTGAAAAACAGAAGCGTCGTTATTCCATTTCAATTAATACATCGTTTTGTAATACAGCATCACCAACTGATACTTTAATAGAAGCAATTGTACCATCTTTTTCAGCAAGTACATTGTTTTCCATTTTCATGGCTTCCATAATCAACAAAACATCACCCTTTTTAATTACATCACCTTCACTAACCAATACCTTAAAGATATTACCTGGAAGAGGTGCATTAACCTTACTTGCTCCCACACTTGGTTTCTTGGTAATAAAACCTTCACCTTGCTTGCGGGCAACAGGTTTACGAACCAACATAGGTGTTTTGGCTTTCTTTACTTCTTGGTGAATTTGAACTTCATAAGTCGTTCCATTCACATCTAATTGAGCGATATTCTCTTCAATATCTTTAAGGTGAACATCGTATTTATTACCTGATATGGTAAAACTAAACTTTTTCATGTGTCTATAATTTGATTTTACTGATCACATGGAACTCGCCAAATATAGACATACTCCTAATTACGTGAAGTTTTGCTCATGGCTCGTTTCATATCCTCTTATCTTGGGAAATTAACATTATTAAAACTGTACACTTTTGAACTCCAAGGCGAGTAACGCTTTTTTACTTCCTTAATCGTGATAACATTACTTTCTTCATCATGCAGTTCATTAAAATACAGATGAAGTGCCATGGCGATAGCTGCATTCGTTTCTCCTGAAATTTCAAGAGAATCAGTACTTACTTCTTTGGCAGCATCTTTATTCCTTTTACGCAAAGATCGCTTTACACCCCATTGCAATAACTTAGGAACAGTTAAAAAAACACCAATTAGAAAAACCAAAGCAACAAATACAATAAACCAACCAAGTACAGTAATGGTCCACGTCATTGAGTCGACAATTAATAAATTCATACTATTATTGGTTTAAAGTGGAATATTAGAATGCTTCTTAGGAGGATTACTCACTTTCTTAGTCTGTAAATTCTGGAAAGCTCTTATCACTCTGAATCGTGTATTTCGAGGCTCTATAACGTCATCAATATACCCGTAAGATGCCGCTTGATATGGATTAGCAAAGGCTTCTTCATATTCCTCTATCTTCTTATCTGCATACTCAGCTTTAGCTTCATCAGTATCTAACTTAGAAATAGCACGTCCTTCAAGTACTTCAATAGCTCCTTTAGCACCCATCACTGCAATCTCAGCCATTGGCCATGCATAGTTAAAATCACCGCGCAATTGCTTACACGACATAACATCATGTGCACCACCATACGATTTGCGAATTGTAACAGTCACTTTTGGAACAGTTGCTTCTCCGTAAGCAAACATTAATTTTGCCCCATGTGTAATAATGCCAGCATATTCTTGTCCAGAACCAGGCAAGAAACCAGGAACATCTACCAAAGTAAGAATTGGTACATTAAATGAATCACACATACGCACAAAACGCGCTGCTTTGCGGGATGCATCACAATCCAATACTCCAGCAAGGTAATTCGGTTGGTTAGCAACAACACCTACTGATTGCCCATCTAAACGACAAAAACCTGTAATAATGTTTTTTGCGTAGTTACGATGTACTTCCAAAAATTCACCTTCATCAGCAATCGAGAAGATAACCTCCTTCATGTCGTAAGGTAAATTTGGATTATCAGGAACAATGATATTTAATTGATCATCCAGACGATCGATAGGATCAAGACACTCAATAGTTGGTGCCTCTTCCATATTATTTTGTGGTAAATAGGATATTAACTTACGTATAAGTAATAACCCTTCTTCCTCATTTTCAACCTTAAAATGAGAAACACCTGATTTTGATGCATGCACATCTGCACCACCAAGGTCTGCAACTGAAATCTCTTCTCCTGTAACTGTTTTTACAACCTTTGGACCTGTTACAAACATGTAAGAAGTATCCTCTGTCATCATTACAAAATCAGTTAACGCAGGCGAATAAACCGCACCACCAGCACAAGGTCCGAAAATTGCAGATATTTGAGGAATTACACCTGATGCCAAAATATTACGCTCAAATATTTCTGCATAACCGGCAAGTGATGTCACACCCTCCTGAATACGTGCACCTCCTGAATCATTAATTCCAATTACAGGTGCACCTACCTTCATCGCCATATCCATAATTTTACAAATTTTTTGAGCAAGCGTCTCAGATAAAGAGCCTCCAAAAACTGTAAAATCCTGAGCATATACATAAACAACACGACCATCAATCGTTCCATGCCCTGTAACCACACCATCTCCAAGGAATTTATTTTTTTCCATTCCAAAATTGGTACAGCGATGTGTTACAAACATATCAAGTTCTTCAAATGAGCCTTCATCAAGCAGCACTTCAATGCGCTCCCGAGCTGTCATTTTTCCTTGAGAATGTTGTTTCTCAATTCGTTTTTCTCCTCCACCAAGCTTAGCTTCATTGCGAAGGTCAATTAGTTTTTTAATTTTATCCTGAGTTGACATATAAATTTATAAAAATTAGTCTGAAATAAGTGTTTAATTATTTGGATCCTCACATAGTTCGGTTAATACACCAAACGTTGACTTTGGGTGAAGAAAACCAATATCTAAACCTTCAGCACCTTTTCGAGGAGTTTTGTCAATTAATTTCACACCTTGCTCTTCAGCAAAAGTCAATTTCTCAGCTAAATTTTCTACAGCAAATGCCATATGGTGGATACCTTCACCCTTCTTTTCAATAAATTTTCCAATTGGCCCTTCAGGACTTGTTGATTCCAATAATTCTATTTTAGTTTGACCAACCTTGAAAAATGCAGTTTTCACTTTCTGATCGGCAACCTCTTCAACTGCATAACATTCTAGCCCATAAACCTTTTCGAAGAATGGTATAGCTTCGTTTAAATCTTTAACTGCAATCCCAATGTGTTCAATATGTGTTGGCTTCATATTTAATTATTTATTGTTTAATAAAATGATGCAACAAAAGTAGAAACTAATAAAAGTATTTCCGCATTTTTTCAACTAAAAAAAGATTGTTTTAAAACATGTTATACTACAAAATGATATTAAAATCAATATATTAAACATGTTAGATATATTCTTAAACGGTAAGAATTTAACAAACTACCAACTACATTTATTAAGTTTAAATAAAGCAACTTATAATTTGTTAAAGTTACACCTTCAAATTGTTTGTATACTTTTGATATTACTTATAAATTCAATAATTACACACAGATATTATATCATTTTCTAAAAATCAGTACCAGAACAGCTAATAAGTAATTATAATTATTCCTGTATATATATAC
>CAZRRJ010000002.1:0-676290 GCA_964602515.1 uncultured Saccharicrinis sp.
TCTTCCTTTAGATGCTGATTATTCGTACTTTAAATCTATATGTTTTTTTGAAAAACTGTCTCATGGCAGTATTCTCTTAACTGTTTAGTCTCAAAAATTACTAAAACCACCTGCCCTTTTCTGAGGGTGTTTAATTGCGTTTAAAAAATCTGGTCGGATCCAAACCTGTTGCTTTTGTTTTTAGTAATAATACCCTTTTTAACAAGAAATGACCTGATATAAAAAAGGTTGCCATAATAATAACGACAACCTTTTTATGTGAAAAATATAAATCAATCAATTATTAATCTATTTATCATCGGGTGTAATTTCTTTTAAGGAATTTAACTCTCCGGTTGCTACATCAAATATCCAACCATGTATAAACAAGCGTTGTCCTCTTGCCCATGCGTCTTTAATAATATCAAATGATGCGAGTTTCTCAACTTGCTTTAACACACTAAGCTCACTTAAACGATTCAGCTTTTCTGTTTCGCTATCAATATTAGCTATCTCTTCCCTGTTTGTATCAAGGGTGGCTTTAATGTCGCTTACCCATCCTTTTAAGTATTTATCATCTAATTCGTCGTAAGCTGCTTTAACTCCACCACAACTATAATGCCCCGCCACCACAATGTGCTTCACCTTAAGATAATCAACCGCATATCTTAATCCGGCCATTAAACCTTCATCTTCGGCGTGAACCAAATTGGCTATATTACGATGTACAAAGAGTTCTCCAAGTTGACTTCTTGTAATCACGGTCTCAGCCATTCGGCTATCAGCACAACCAATCCAGAAGTACTTAGGCGACTGTCCCAATGATAATTTTTTAAAGTAATCTTCATCAACATTCTTTATGGTTTGAATCCAACTTCTGTTGGCTAAAAATATCTGGTCAAATGATTTCATTCTATAAGTATATTAATATAAAGCTTAAACTTCTTCTTTTCTAAACATATCAATAACAGCTGTTTCAGACTGCTTGCGAGTTACCTTAATACCATTACGATCTGCTGTCTCACAAAATTCTTCAAACATAACCTGTATGTCATGGTCGATAAAGTCAACTTCTGTACCATCAATTAACAAGTTTATATCTTTTGGCATGTATTGTAATGTACGACGTACGTTTGCCTTATTAAAGAAGTACAGGTTACGTGTAATCTGAATCATATAATTGTTACCAACATTAGAAACCATAATTCCGCTTCTGAAATTGGACTTTAAAACAAATATTAAACCTACGACAATACCAAATGAGATACCTTTTAAAAGATCTGTTAAAAGAATAACAATAATTGTGGTAAAGAAAGGAATATATTGATTTATTCCTGCTTTAATAGCACTTTTATATATAGATAGTTTATTAAGTTTAAGCCCTACATGAATTAATACTGCGGCTAATGCTGCTAAGGGAATATAATTCAAATAAGGGGCAAAAAATAGCACACTCAATAATAATAATAAGCCGTGAAATACTGCTGACAACTTTCCTTTTGCCCCTGAATTAACGTTAGCTGAGCTACGCACAATAACAGCGGTCATTGGTAAACCACCAATTAATCCTGCAATCATATTACCCCACCCCTGTGCTTTAAGCTCTTTATTAGGTGATGAAATGCGCTTTTGAGGGTCAATTTTATCAGCAGCTTCTAAACTTAAAAGCGACTCAAGACTACCTACAATCGCAATTGTAAAGGCTGTTACCCACACCTCTGTATTTTTAATGGCATTAATATCAGGAAACCTTAACTCAGCAATAAATGAACTAAAACCCTTAAGTTCAGGCAGGGATACCAGGTGTGATGATGACAATACCAATGATGGCATAAAGGCTTTAAATAGTTCATTTAAGCCAACTCCTAATAAAACTACAATTAACGCTCCGGGAATCAATTTTGTAATGGGATTATTTTTAATAGCTTTTGTATCCCACAAAAACAACACACCCATTGACAGCACACTAATTATTAAGGCTCCCGGCATTATAGCCCCAAACATTTTGTATAATTCCGTTGCTACACTCTCTCCATAATTCTCTGCAAAGCTTGCTGAATCAACAGCCGACACATCATAACCAAATGCATGTGGTATTTGCTTTAATATAATACCTAAACCAATAGCAGTTAACATACCTGTTATTACAGATGTAGGAAAGAAGTGCCCGATAATTCCAGCACGAAAATAACCTAATGCCAACTGAATAACGCCAGAAAGGAAAACACTCACCAGGAATGCTTCAAATGAACCCAATGTTGCAATTGCGGAAAATACAATTACCGTTAATCCGGCTGCCGGCCCACTTACACTAAGTTTTGAATCACTTAATAGTCCTATAACAATCCCACCAATAATTCCTGAAATTACACCGGAGAACAGAGGAGCCCCTGATGCCAAAGCAATTCCCAAACACAAGGGTAATGCAACTAAATAAACCACCAGGCCTGCTGGAATATCACTCTTATAGGTCTTAAAAAAATCTTTCATACAGGTTTACAAATATTAAATTTTACGGTTGTGCTTTTAAGCAAAATATATGCCAAGTTCTATATAGTTACCTTTATAACAATCATAAAAACCCCTGGGTAGTCCCAGAATAGTACTCACAGACAATACTCTAAACAAGGTTACTTAATTTTATTTAATTTACGCTAACAGTTCTTAATGCGCTAAAAATGTAAAATCGCCACCTGGTTGAACCTCATATGGTGCTTTCCCAAACTGAAAAATACGTAATGGTTTTGCTCCGGTATATTCTATTTTACCATTATTAATGGTAAACATACATCCTTCGCGCAATCCAACTACAGTAGTTGATTTATTAACCGCCAGAAACTCCATTATTCGCTCTTCGCGGGTTTCTCCTCCATGTCCATCGGGGTTAGCATCCAAATAGTGCGGATTTATCTGAAATGGTATGAGTTTTAAAGCATCAAAGCCAAGGGGGTCAATAATAGGCATATCGTTGGTCGTTTTTATGGTTGGGCATGCAAGGTTTGAGCCTGCACTCCACCCTATGTATTTTGTTCCTCTTAATACTTTATTGCGTATTGGTTCTATTAGTTTATTATCATGAATCATTCGTAACAATTGCCAGGTACTTCCGCCTCCAACAACAATAGCTTCGGCATCTTCAACAGCTTTAACCGGATCATCAAAATGGTGAATGGAAACGACATCATGCCCAACCTCATTAAAGCGATTTTTTACTTTTGTTTCATAATCATCAAATGAAACAGTAACACCGGCATAAGGAATAAAAAGGCTGTTGACTTTTTCTTTACCAAGAAATTCGGCAATCTTATGCTTTGGGTAATCAAGATAGGCTTCACCAGCCATGGTTGAGTTGGAAATTAGTAGTAAGTTCATGTTTTTAAGTTTTTCTGAAGTTTGGATAACCCACAATGTTAAAAAAACACAGTGATTTTTTGTTCATTTTACACCTGACAGAAGCCGGTGTGCTTATATTGAATTAATGGCTTCAACCGGATCCATTCTAGATGCCTTCCAGGCGGGAATAAAACCGGATATAATGCCAATTACTGCTGATATGCCAATGCCTTTAAAAATATTTACAAATGTTAGGGCCATTGGGGTTTCTGTAATTTGACTAATGGATATTGCAATGCTAAAAACAATGGCTAAACCTGCTAACCCGCCCAGTAAAGAAAGTACTGTACTTTCAATCAGGAATTGCCATAATACAAATTTACGCTTGGCTCCCAATGCTTTCTGAATACCTATTATTCGTGTACGTTCTTTAACGGATACAAACATTATATTGGCAATTCCAAAACCGCCTACTAAAATGGAGAACCCGCCAATGAATATGCCTGCCAGATCAATAAAGTCAAACAGGCTATCAAAATTTTTCTGTATAAGGCTAATACGGTTTAGGGCAAAATCATTATCACCACTTGGTTTTATACGACGTATAGCCCGCATAATACCTGTTAGTTCATCCACAATATCGTCAGATGTATAGCCTTCTTTGGCTTTTACAAGTATCATTGGGTTGACTGCTTCGCTGCGTAAGTTAAATATATTACGGGCGTATTTAACAGGTATTATAATGTTTTTATCAAGGCTATTGCCAAACATATCAGATCCCTGCCGCTGCACAACACCTATTATCAATAGCTTACGCCCCATCATTTTAACACGCTTACCAATTGGATCGGCTCCTAAAAACAGCTCTTTAGCAATTTCGGCACCAATAATAGCAACAGCCATTCCACTGTTTGATTCATATGGCGAGAAATAGCGTCCTTCTGCAATTTCAAATGTCCAGATTTTATCAAAACTATCTGAAACGCCCATTACGGCAACATTATCATAGGAGTTATCTTCATATTGCAGCATTTTTTGTGATGACATAAGGTATGAAACAGCATCGGCAATTTGTGATCGACGTTTAACCTGTTCATAATCTTCTAATGATGGCACCTGCCGGTTCATGTATCGCCACCAGGGATATTCTGATTCGCCTTCGGGTGGTGTCCAGGGCCACTTTTGAATATATACGACGTTATTTCCTAATGATTCAATGCTATCGCGCACCTGTTTTTCGAGAAAATCAATTAATGTAAATACGGATATGATTGAAAAGATACCTATTGTAACACCAGACAGCGTTAAGATGGTTCTTAGCACATTTGTACGCAAGGCATTAAGGGCAAAAAGAAAACTTTCTTTAAAAAATTTATAGACGAGTATCATGGGTCGGTGTTAACTATTGGATATGCAAGATAAAACAAAAAGTCCAAAGTATAAAAAGTGTATAGTACACAAGCTATTACCCGATAAAAGGGCAGAGAAAGAAGGTGTCTGAAATGTAAAAAATGATTCCTTATGCCTTATGAGGTATAATTGACTCCTTGATGGTTACTGTGGATTCCTTGACTTTTTCATTCCACAATACTTTGATTGGATTAAAAAGTCTTATTAGTAAGCGCATGTCATCTGTAATTATTTCCGCATTACCTTCCATTTGATGGGTAAATGTTATTTGTTTTCCATAATTGGATATTAGTTTTTGTGGCAAATTTATATCTCCAATGTAAATAGTTCCATTGGGTGTATCAAAAGGTATTGGTGAAATGTTTTTCAATGAGCCACGCAACAAACCAAACTCTGCATAAGGGTAGTTATCAAGCTTAATATTTACTACCTGACCAGTTTTAATCTTTCCAACGACAGGGGATGGTATTTCCAATTTTCCTGTTATTTTAGTTTCTTTTTGTAAAACAACTGTTGCAATAATATCATTGAGTTGAACATTTTGATTTTGACTCCATATTTTTGAATAGGTAACCATACCAACAACCGGCGTGGTAATTAAATAAGTCTGACGCCACGCTTCAATTCTACTTTTTAGGTTTAAATATGCCTCCTCAACAGCAGCTTCTTTTATTGCTTTTTCGTTTCTGTCATTAATCAAAACTTCATTTACTAGCTGTTCTAACCTGTTGATTTGAATAGATGTGTTGGCAAGTGTTGTTTGTACATTTTCAAGTGCCAGCTTCTCCTTCAAATAAGTTTTTTGCGCCATTTCAAATTCAGCTAATGAATACACTTGATTATTAAACAATTTTTGATCTCTTTTAAACTGATCCTTACTTAGTTTAAGTTCTTCTTTAATTACCTTTTGCCTGGTCAGGCTTTTGTAATATAGACTGTAGTCGTTTTGTTGTTGCCTGAGTGATTTTACCTTTTCTTTATTTAGTTCTAATTCTAGAAATGTTTTATATTCATCCAGACAACGAACATAGGTAGAATAGTAAGGCTGCAGGTCTCCTAATTGATAATCCTTTGTACCTTGGTAATTCAAACTGTCATTAAGCTTATATAACAACAGTTCTAACTGGCACAAGTGTTCATAGTTACATCTATTCTCTATAATAGCAATTACTTGTTGTTCTTTTACAATATCATTATCATCAACAAAAAGATGACTTATCTTTCCGTTTGTCTTCGCTTTTAATTGTACCGGTGGATTTGTTGTTGTAATGACGACTCTTGCGATTATATTAATTTAATAAGAAAATCTGATACTAAAGAGATATTGATACGCGTACTAATATGCAGCATTATCCATAAGCGAATAAAATCAACTATTGCACGGCTAATAAATAATACCATTTGGGCTATTAAAACAAGGTAAATAAAGCTTAAGTTATTATTGGTAATACCAAAATCAACTATACTTTGCGTTAGAGAAAGGAAAAATAAGCTGTAAAAGACTACCCACCAGAAGTTCTAAAAAAAGCTGAATGATTAGCCTTTTATGAGGTTTAAGGTATTTAGCCAAATAGGATAGTTTTGTTTTACCTGACTCTTCCCCTGTTTGCTCGTAAAAGAGTGGTGTGGGCAGAAGCAATAATGCTAAGCCTATACAAAGTAGATAATCACCCGATTATCTCTTTAGTAGTCCTTGCTTTTACTATGCGATAAAAGGAATAGGCTACAATAGAAATTATTAGAAAAGCGTAATTAGATATAATAATCTGAGGATCTTTTAAAACATAAAATTCATAAGAAGTTAAAACATTTGAAAAAAAGTGAAATGATAAGGGCAGGATAATATTTTTCTCTTCTATAACAATGTATGCCCAGAAAATGCCTGACATGAAAACATTTAATAAAGCCCAATCTTTCGATGTTCCAATATGGGGAAGTAAAAACAGGCAGGCACTTACTCCTATTATAAGTAGCTTATTCCTGTTCAACAACTGCAACCTCTTTACAATCAACCCCCTAAAAAGCAACTCTTCTTTAAAGGCTACGGACAATTGCAAAACAACAGAGGATATAAAAGTGACAATGTTTGCTTCATCAATTTCGTATTTTCCCTGAAAAAAGTATATAAGACAGCAGGTTAATAAACAACAAACCCCTATTAACAATGCAGTCCATACTTGACAATAACTATCTTGCGATGTAAAATTTAATAAACCTCCAGGCTTTTCTTTAAAGGTAAAATGAGCTATTTTTAGAAAAGCTACGATGAAGAATATGTTAATAATAAAACGCTGTATATTGGACTGTTGAGAATAAAAATCAGGGGTGTAGAATAGTGTATACGATATTGTATTTAAAAGTAAATCTATAATATACATTACAAAAACAATTAATACCAATTTACATAATATTGCTTTTTAATGTCATGACCTCAATTTATCTTAAACCATTGATTGGGTAGCCGCCTATATTGCCTGCGCTGGTGTTATATTGGTAAGAGGCTTTGATTTTATGCATTTAGCGTAAGAAAAGCCAAGTCAATAAATTGTGAATACTTTTGTTAGCTTGCCACATTAGTGTTTTTAGTTTACAAGTTCAATAAAAGATTCGGCGTAAAACTTATTCTTCTCAATCAGCATACCGTGAGAGCCACTTGAGCTAATTGTATTATTTTCTATCACATAGATATTATCGGTATGTCGTACCAGTTGTGGTCTGTATGTTACAAATATTATAATCATATTTTTCTTAAGCTTATTTAGTAATTCTATAACAAAGGCTTCTGCATTACGGCCCATGGCTGCTGTTGCTTCATCTAAGAGTAAAACTTTAGGCTTGCAATATACAGCACGGGCTAAAGCAATTAACTGTCGTTGTCCACCAGAAAGATTAGTTGCATTTTCGTTTATTATTGTCGCATAACCTTGTTGCAACTCCTGAAAATAACGATCGAATCCATACTCTATACAAAACTTTTGCACTTTTAAAAAAATCTTCATTCAACACAACGATGTGTTAATTGAAGATAAGTAGCTTGATTAGATAATGCTCCATAAGCAGAAAAAGAAATACATTAAGTACTTTTCCTTGATGATGAAACAGCCATGGCAATTGTTGTTAATACAGAACCTATTAACACCAATAGTGGGGCTTTCATTTCGCCAAGAGGGCGGTTACTAAGCACTATAGCAACTAGCACTATAAATGAGAATAATGCTGATATATAAAACAACATTCGCCTTGTTTTTTGCTTTTTGTTATCCATCTTAAAATATCAATTTCGTATACTATATTTAATAACTGAATAATTACCAAGCTCTTTTATTACGTACAAGAGCCTATAACACCAGCTGTTGTTACCGCATATGATGCACCTGCAATTACTAGTCCAACACCTCCGGTTGCTACTGCCAATCCACCTATAGCTAATCCATACCCAACAAAAGCTAAGGCACACCATCCATCTTTCCAACCTCCCCCATTTACTTTTTCCATTTGATCAAAGCTTAATTCTTTCATAATTTAAAGATTTAAATTAGCAAATAAATTTATCACCTATAAAACTAGTTACCTGGTTAATAATAAAAAAATGCTTTTATTTACATAACTTTTGGAGGATTGTTTTTAACAGTTAAGCGGTCGATTTTAACGGTTAAACGGCATGTTTTAACTTACATTAACTTCTGATAACATTTTGAAGTTGAGTGCAAGCTTTGTTTGGAGGACTATGTACTATTAAATACCGTAATTGTTAGTGCTTTATACCTTTGTAGTACTGTGTCACCACAGCCTTTTGCCGGCGCGACAGGTGGAATTTACGACCATTGGTCATTAATATGGTGTTTTGTTGTATTTGGATGCCTGTAACAAAATGGATGTTGATAATAACGCTTCTATTAACTCTAACAAAATAGCGGGGTAGTATTCTCTCTATTTCCTTAAGTGGCCGTTTTCCAATTAAAGTTTGATGATGTAAGTCTATTTTTAGCTTACCATCCTGATGCATGAACGCCAGTATCTCTTCAAAGTCAATTGTCCTGATTTGATCCTGGTATTTTATTGTTATATACCTCTCCATGCCCAACTTTATTTATGTGAAAAAACAAATATATGTATAATAAAGCAATATTTTATGGGGGTTTTCCCTACTTAATAGATCGTTAGATGTTAGACACAAGGCTAGTTGCAAGACGCACATTGTCATACATTAGCCACAAACATATAATCTCTTGAAAAGTATGGTACTTAAAAAATCTTAACGAACTATTTCCTACTGCAACATAATAACAACAGGTGTATCGGCTGCTTAGCAGATAGCTTGTTAACAAAACAACGGGTTTTAGAATTTGGTCATTAATTATATAATAACTGGTTAAAGTTTTGTAAACAGCACATAACCTGATGTTTGATTGTATACATATCATTTCGCTAATTCATAGACTTTTAAGCATATTACAAATCGTTTAAAATCTATTATCCAGAGCTCTGATGGTCTATTAAATTATATAAACAATCTAAAATCATTCTAATTAATTACAAAAGGCGTGTTGCCAACTGACCTTATTTTCTTATTTTTGCGTGAAAGAACTAAACGGATATAAATGAATACGTTGAAACGAGCATATAATTTATGACCTTTTATCGCATATGATTAATGCTTGTTTTATAGATGGTCGTTCCATCCGACAAAAAAAACCGAATATAAGGGATGAAAAAAGTAAAATCAGCATTGGTTTCCGTCTTCCATAAAGATGGTTTGGATGAGATTATTAAAACACTACATGCACAAGGTGTAACAATTTATTCAACAGGAGGTACTCAGGCCTTTATTGAGGGGCTGAATGTTCCTTGTGAACGAGTTGAAGACTTAACGAGTTACCCATCTATTTTGGGAGGCCGGGTAAAAACACTTCACCCAAAAGTATTTGGTGGAATATTGGCGCGCCGTGACAACAAGGACGATTTAAAACAATTGGCTGAGTATAATATTCCTGAGATTGATTTAATTATTGTTGACTTGTATCCGTTTGAGGCAACAGTTGCATCGGGGGCTCCACTTCAGGATATTATTGAGAAGATTGATATTGGCGGTATTTCACTAATTAGGGGTGCTGCTAAAAATTATAAGGATGTAATTATTGTTCCTTCTAAAGATCAGTATCCTGATTTACTAACTATTTTGAAAGAACAAAACGGTGAATCTTCATTAGAAGATCGTTTTAAGTTTGCTGCGGCCGCTTTTGGTGTTTCGTCGCACTACGATTCAGCTATCTCTAATTTCTTCAATAAGGATAAAGAAGATATGGAACGTATCAGCCTTAATAATGGTGAGGTGCTACGTTATGGCGAAAATCCGCACCAAAAGGCTACTGTTTACAAGTTCAATAACACTAAAGAGGGGGCTGCACTGGCTAATGCAAATGTATTACAAGGCAAGGCTCTTTCCTACAACAATATGCTTGATGCTGATGCTGCATGGAAAGCAGCCAGTGATGCTTACCACTCGGTATCTCACATTGAAGGCAAACAAGCTGTTTCGGTAGTAAAGCACCTGAATCCGTGCGGTCTGGCTGTAACTAACGATATTATGAAATCATTGGAGCTAGCCTGGGCCGGTGATCCTATTTCTGCTTTTGGTGGTATTATATGCTTTACCGGAACTGTTACCAGCGAAATAGCAGAATGGTTTGCCAAGCGCTTTGTTGAAATTATAATAGCGCCGAAATTTACGCCTGATGCCCTGGTTGTATTTGGCAAGAAGAAAAATCTGCGTATACTGGAGACGCCAATCAAAAGCGAACTTACCGGTGAGAAATTGATTCGTTCGGTTAGTGGTGGTATTCTTGTACAGGATGAAGATGAAGGTGTTGATACAGATTTTAAAAATGTAACCAGTGCACAATTTGATGCTACCAAAATGGAATTAGCCAAGTTTGGTATTACAGCCTGTAAACACTTAAAAAGTAACGCCATTGCAGTGGTGACGGAACAAGCAGATGGTTCGTTCTGGCTTACAGGTGCAGGTATGGGACAACCCAACCGATTGGATAGTATGCGTCACTTAACTATGCCTCGCTTTAACCTTAAGGAAGGTGTTGATATAGCTAACTCTGTTGTTATTTCAGATGCTTTCTTCCCATTTCGTGACAGTATTGAGGCTGCTAACGAATATGGTGTAAAATATATTGTTGAGCCGGGAGGAAGTATTCGTGATGATGAAGTTATTGAAGCCTGCAACGAATTTGGTATGGCTATGTTATTTACAGGAAAACGTCATTTTAAACATTAAAATAATTAGTTGAATGGGACTATTTTCGTTCTTATCGCAAGAAATAGCCATCGACCTTGGTACAGCCAACACCATCATTATTCATAATGATAAAATTGTTGTTGATGAACCATCCATCGTAGCGCTGAACCGCAAAACCGACAAACTGGAAGCAATTGGAGAGAAAGCACGCCAGATGCATGGTAAAACCCACGATAATATCTACACTATACGTCCTTTACGTGATGGTGTAATAGCTGACTTTAATGCAGCTGAGCAGATGATCCGTGGTATGATTAAGATGATTAATCAAAAGCCGCGTTTATTCTCTCCTTCCTTATCCATGGTGGTTTGTATCCCTTCTGGCAGTACAGAAGTAGAGGTGCGTGCAGTGCGGGATTCGGCAGAACATGCTGGTGGCCGAGAAGTACACATGATATACGAACCAATGGCAGCAGCCTTAGGTATTGGGCTGGATGTTGAAGCACCGGAAGGTAATATGGTGGTTGATATAGGTGGTGGTACAACCGAGATTGCAGTAATTTCATTAGGTGGTATCGTAACCAATAAGTCTATTCGTATTGCCGGTGATGATTTAACAGCTGATATTATGGAGTATATGCGTCGTCAGCACAATATTAAGGTTGGTGAGCGTACTGCTGAAAACATTAAGATAGAGGTGGGTTCTGCTTTACCTGAACTGGATACACCTCCAAACGACTTTATTGTACGTGGTCCGAACCAGATGACTGCTTTGCCAATTGAGGTACCTGTATCGTACCAGGAGATTTCACATTGTTTGGAAAAATCTATTTCCAAGATTGAAACAGCGGTATTGTCAGCATTAGAACAAACTCCGCCTGAGCTGTACAGTGATATTGTAAGGAATGGTATCTTCTTAGCTGGAGGTGGTGCCTTATTACGTGGTTTAGATAAGCGTTTGTCGGATAAGATTAATATTCCCTTCCACATTGCAGAAGATCCATTACGTGCAGTTGCACGAGGAACAGGTATAGCGCTTAAAAACCGCCATCGTATACTACCATATTTGATTCGTTAATCAGGCAAATATTTCTGATTTAAAAATACATCTCAACTCCTCTTAATGAATTGCACAAGCCATTCATTAAAGAGGGGTTAAGAACATTTAAACACCAGTAACTGAAGGCTACAAATTTATAATACAAGGGTCACTATAATGAAGAACTTTATACGTTTTATTATTAAATACCATTTCACCATACTCTTCTTTATTATAGAAATTGTTTCTCTTTTATTTGTACTTAACTACAATGCTTATCAACGCTCATCATTTCTTTCATCATCGAATCATTTTACAGGAGGTCTTTTAAAACGTTATAATATAGGTACTGAATACCTTATGCTTCGTAAAATTAACGATGATCTGTCACGTGAAAACGCTTACTTACGAAGCCGTTTACCAGAATCATTTCGTACCTCAAAAGATTATTTTAACCTGGTATATGACAGCCTGAGTCAGCAAGAGTACATTTACCGTTCTGCCCGCGTTATTAATAACTCAACGCATAGACGGCTGAACTACATTACCCTTAGTAAAGGAAGGGCACATGGTATTGAACCAGAGATGGGTGTTATATGTGAAAAAGGTGCTGTGGGGATCATTAAGAATGTATCTGAGAATTATTCAACAGTTATTTCTATTATTAACACACGCTTGAAGATTTCTGCAAAATTAAAAGAGTCAGGTTTTTTTGGTTCTTTAGAATGGGCAGGAGAATCATACCAGCATGTTTACCTACTTGACATACCTCGCCATGCCAATGTTAAAGTAGGTGATTTAGTGGTTACAAGTGGTTATTCTTCAATATTCCCTGAAGGTTTGTTCCTGGGTAATGTAGAAAGTGTTGAATTAGAAAAAGGTGCTAGCTTTTACAATATCAAGATCAAGTTATCTGTTGATTTCAAAAAACTGGCTTTTGTTGAAGTTATTGGCCACTCGTTACGTAATGAACAACTTACATTAGAAAAGGAAACCGAGAATGATTAGTCATTTACCACGATATCTGTTTAACTTTATATTTTTCACCTTAATTCAGGTGTTGGTGCTCAACAACATCCAATTAAGTGGATATGTTAACCCTTATCTTTATATTATTTTTATTATTACACTGCCTTTTGAAATACCCGGTTGGCTTTTACTAGCCCTGGGATTCTCATCAGGTATGATCATTGATATTTTTAGTAATACTCCCGGGATGCATGCTTCGGCAACAGTGTTTATGAGTTTCCTGCGGCCATATGTATTGCGCATTTTTGCTCCGCGAGATGATTACCAGCCGGGTACCCTACCAACAATGGGGTATTATGGAGCTGCGTGGTTTTTTCGCTATTCTATCATATTGATATTTGCTCATCATCTCTTCTTATTTTTTGTAGAGGTATTTTCTTTAACACATTTCTTTTCAACGTTTTTACGAATTATCACCAGTTCCTTCTTTACTTTAATTCTGATATTAATTACCCAGCTTTTTAGCAAGGACAAAAAACAAGGGAGGTAATTGTGGGAGGTATAAACAATCGTACATTACTTATTGCTGCTATGATAGTAGGTGTTGGCATTATTTATATTGCTAAGCTATTTATCTTACAGGTGTATGATCCCTCGTATAAATTTTCGGCTGAAAGTAATACCCGACGCAAAGTAACTCAATATCCGTCCAGAGGATTAGTCTACGACCGAAATGGTAAATTGCTGGTATCGAACCAGGCTGTTTATGACGTTATGGTTGTTCCGCGTGATATTGTTGCTTTTGATTCCACAGACTTTTGTGAATCTCTTAATCTTAGTATAGAGCAACTCAGAATGCGCTTTATACAAATGCGATATGATATTAAGAACCGCAAAATATCAACGTATAAACCCTCTGTTTTTATGAAACAGCTATCGGCTGAACAATACGGTAGCTTTCAGGAAAAACTGTACAAATTCAAAGGCTTTTTTGTCCAAGGACGTACATTACGTAAATATGAATACCCATCATCGGCACATGTTTTAGGTTATGTTGGTGAAATAAGTGATGCCCAACTTAAAAAAGAAAAGTACTACTCACAAGGGGATTATGTGGGCATTAGTGGTATTGAGCAAACTTATGAAAATGAATTACGAGGCAAAAAAGGGGTAAAATACATGTTGGTTGATGTACACGGACGCGAGAAAGGTACATTCAGAAGTAGTAGATATGATACTGCTGCAATTGCGGGAAAAAATATTACTCTTGCTCTTGATATTGAACTACAGCAATATGGCGAGAAGTTAATGAATAATAAGATAGGTAGTATTGTTGCTATTGAACCCTCAACAGGTGAAATTCTTTCTCTTATATCGGCTCCTAATTACAACCCTTCATTGCTGATTGGTCGTAACCGATCAACAAATTTCCCGGTTCTGTTAAACGATTCTCTAAAACCACTATTAAACAGGGCTATTCAATCGGCTTATCCACCGGGGTCAACCTTTAAAACCATTAATGCCCTTATAGGTTTGCAGGATGGGACTTTAAAACCTCATACAACTCATGAATGTTTTATGGGTTATACTACTCGTGGTATTTCTGTTGGCTGTCATGCACACGACTCCCCCTTAGATCTGTCTCAATCCGTTCAAAACTCCTGCAACGCCTATTATTGTTACGAGTTTCGCAATATACTTGATAATCCAAAATTTAACTGCATACAAGATGCCTTTGACCACTGGAAAGATCACCTGGTTAATTTTGGCTTTGGTTACCGACTGGGCGTCGACTTTAAAAACGAGGTACGTGGTTTTGTTCCTAACTCTAAATACTTTGACAAGGTTTATAAGGGCAGTTGGGATTCCAGAACAGTTATTTCACTATCGATAGGGCAAGGTGAGCTATTAACCACTCCCCTACAGATGGCTAATATGGCAGCAACGCTTGCTAACCGCGGAACTTATATCACTCCACATATAATTAAAAACATTGAAGATCAAGATATCGACATACACTTATCAGAAATACATGATACAGGGATTGATGCACAGCATTTTTCTCCTATTATAGATGGGATGGAATTAGCAATATGGGGTGGCAGAGGAAGTACTGCCCGCATAGCACAAATACCTGGTGTTACCATTTGTGGTAAAACCGGAACTGCTCAAAACCCCCATGGAGATGATCACTCCATATTTATAGCTTTTGCTCCAAAGGATAATCCTAAAATAGCAATAGCTGTATATGTAGAAAACGGGGGGTTTGGAGCAACATGGGGAGCTCCAATCGCTAGTCTTATGGTTGAAAAGTATCTTAATGATTCTATTCAGCCAAATCGTAAAAGAATTGAAAAACGAATGATAGAAGGAGATCTGATACATGCCCAATAGAAGTAATGCAAAAAATATTGACTGGATTACAGTAGGGCTTTATGCTTTGCTGGTTCTGTTTGGTTGGTTTAATATATATGCTGCCAACTACAACTCAGAAAACCCTGTTTTTTTTGATACTTCCAAAGAGTATTTTAAGCAGTTGGTATGGATAGGCCTTTCTTTACTCTTTATTGGAATGATTCTACTAACTGACAGTAAGTTTTACGTTGAGTTTGCTTATGTTTTTTATGGTTTTACAATCTTTTTACTTCTGGCCGTTTTGCTATTTGGTAAAGAAATTAACGGTGCTAAGTCTTGGTTCGAATTAGGCCCTGTACGCTTTCAACCTGCTGAATTGACAAAAATGGCTACAAATCTTGCTGTAGCAAGATTTCTAAGTCGTTATGGATTTTCTTTTAATAAGTTTTCTGATCTTTTAAGGGCGGGTGCAATTATTCTCTTCCCTATGCTGTTGATACTATTACAAAATGATACTGGCTCTGCGCTTGTGTATAGTATCTTTATTCTGGTTTTTTACCGCGAAGGTTTGACAGGTTATATACTGATATTTGGCATTATAGCAGCAGTTGTAACTATTTTAACACTTATAATCCCTAACTCAACTATTATAGGGATAATTGTGTTAAGTATTATCATCATTATGTACTTTAAAGGCATGCGTAACGAGTTATTAAAAGCTATAGTACTGGGATCTACTCTTCTGGCTCTAAGTTATGCAATCTATGTTTTCTTAAAGAGCACAATAAAATTGGAATATGTACTTCTACCCTCCATTATTGGCATGAGTTTTTATTTGCTTTATACTACCATTTCAAAGCGAGTTTATAAGTATGTTCCAACATACTTATTAATCTTATGGAGTGCCATCGTATTAACCTTAACAGCTGATTACTTTTTTGAAGATGTTCTTTCTCACTATCAACGTACACGAATTAATGTGCTGCTCGATATCGAAAAAGATCCTTTAGGTGCAGGTTATAATGTAAATCAATCAAAAATAGCTATTGGCTCAGGAGGCCTTATAGGTAAGGGTTATTTGCAAGGTACACAAACCAAGTTTGATTTTGTTCCGGAACAATCAACAGACTTCATTTATTGTACTGTTGGAGAAGAATGGGGCTTTATCGGATCAACTATTGTGGTTTTATTATTTATATCACTTTTGCTACGCCTCTTATTTTTAGCTGAAAAACAACATTCGAGTTTTAGCAGGGTTTATGGCTATGGTGTTGCTACTATTTTTTTCTTTCACTTTGCTATTAATATTGGTATGACTATAGGGTTAGCTCCTGTAATTGGAATTCCTTTGCCTTTTTTCAGCTATGGTGGCTCCTCTCTTTGGGGGTTTACTCTACTACTATTTGTATTTCTCAAGTTAGATATTAATAGAAATGAGCTTATACGTTAAAAATTATTAATCATTGTAAGTCATTTAGATTAATCAGTAATCAAGTCAAATAACATCTTACTGATTCATAATGACTTATGCTATTGACTAATTGTAAGTTCAATAATTTTGATATCTTTTTTATTTTTTATACTTTTGCGGCACGTCATTTGTAGTGACGGCCCCCCTGAAACTTTCGGTCATGTTGCTGTGGGAATGGAGGTTAGCAACACTCTAAAGTGACCGGTTTCGGATAATTATCAACTAATTCTGCATGGAACTGCAGAATTCATAAAAAAGGAGATTGCTTATGAAGTATAAGATTTATGCGCTGCACAATTATCGACAAATTCCACAAATAGCAAAGCTTACAGAGGAAGACATTTTTAATATAGAGGTTGTAGGAACCGTTCTTCCATTTAAAACTAACAGTTATGTTGTTGACGAATTAATAGACTGGGATAACTATAAGGAGGATCCTATATTCATTCTTAATTTCCCTCAAAAAGGTATGTTGGAAGAAGCAGACTTTAACCACATGGCTAAAGTACTTAAGAGTGGCGTTGATAAAGCAAGCATAAAGAAAGAAGCAAACAAAATTCGTGGAAAGCTTAACCCCCATCCGGCCGGACAGTTGGAGTATAACGTACCGGAGCTTAATGGTGTTAAATTAACAGGGGTTCAGCACAAATATGATGAAACCATGCTGTTTTTTCCAACTCAGGGACAAACATGCCATGCTTACTGTACGTTTTGTTTCCGTTGGCCTCAATTTACCAATATGGACGAGATGAAGTTTGCCATGAAGGAAATTGACTATGTTATAGAATATTTAAAATTACATCCTGAAATTACTGATCTGCTTATTACCGGTGGAGACCCAATGATAATGAAAGGAAAAATTCTTGATCAGTATCTTACTGCCCTTGTTGAAGCAGATATACCGCACTTAAAGAATATTCGTATTGGTTCAAAAACGTTAGGTTTTTGGCCTTATCGTTACCTTACTGACGAAGATGCCGATGTCATACTTGGCGCTTTTAAAAAAGTAACTGATGCAGGTATTGCTTTAGCTTTTATGGCGCACTTTAATCATTACCGTGAGTTAGAGACCAATGCTGTGCAACAAGCTATAAAAAAGATACGCACTACAGGAGCACAAATCCGTACACAATCACCGTTATTAAACCATATTAATGCCAAGCCTGAAATTTGGTCTACTATGTGGCAAAAACAGGTTAGTTTAGGTCTCATTCCTTACTACATGTTTATAGCTCGCGATACCGGAGCTCAGAAGTATTTTGGTGTTTCATTAACTCAGGCATGGCAAATATTCCAGCAGGCTTATCAAAAAGTAAGTGGTATTTGCCGTACAGTACGTGGCCCAAGCATGTCTTGTACTCCTGGTAAAGTACGTATTGTTGGGGTAACCGAGTTAAAAGGAGAGAAAGCTTTTGTATTGGAGTTTATTCAAGGGCGCGAAAGTAACTGGGTTGCACACCCCTTCTTTGCAAAGTATGATGATACAGCCCTTTGGATGGATGACTTAAAACCTGCATTTGGTAATTCAGAGTTCTTTTTTGAACAAGAATTTTCAGATATGTTTTTAGGATAAAGACAGTTATATCATAATAATTAATTATGACCTCAAAATATTTTGAGGTCATTTTTTTTGCTATCATATTGCCAACAATTTTTCTTCTACTCTGTTTAAATATTGTAATCTAAAATTAAAGCATATGAAATTCTTAATAAGTTTTATATTCCTGGTTGTTAGTCTAACGATACAAGCACAAACGATAGATACTTTAAATTCTGTTGTACGGTTTAAAATCAACAACATGGGGATTAATAATGTAAAAGGGACATTTAAAGGTATGTCGGGAGCTATTCAGTTCAACCCTAACACATTACAGTCAAGCCAATTTGATGTTTGTATTGATGCCTCTACCATACATACAAAAAACTCACTCAGAGATAAACATCTCCGATCTAATGCATTTTTTTACACAGATACTTTTCCTACGATTTGTTTTCAATCAACAGAAATAAAGAAAACCAAAGATGACAATTACTTTGTTATTGGAAATCTGACTATCCGTGATGTTACAAAAGAAGTTAATATATCTTTTTCCTATGAAAATAACATGTTTTTAGGTGAATTAATATTAAACAGAAAGGATTATGGAGTAGGACAAAATAGTACCATAATGGTTGGAGATGAGGTATCTTTAATAATTGAGTGTAAAGTAGAGTAGACCCTTTTAGAACGAAAATTTGCAGCAGAATTACGCTCGTAGTTCTGTTTTTTTATAATTATTACTTGTCATTATATCTGGCTCACTATACACTTAATTATATAGTTAATTACATGAATAATGGTTTAAAGATGCGTATTATTAATCTGAGCTCGATTTAATTTTAAAATTCTGATTGAAATAACAACCTTAAATTACAAGGAATAGTATACTATTGCTATAAAAATTTGACACTGCAAATCAGTTTTTTTATTCAAAGCTTATGGATTTCACCTGAGAACAGTCATTTTCTTTATGCAATTGACTCAAAACAGGCTGCTATTCTTTCGCCTATTTACACTTAAAAAACACTATTTTAAGCATTATGAGTAAAAAATTACATCGAACTCATGGTTGTTAAGATGTTATACTAAGATATGATTGAAAAGTAAAATTTGTACCTTCAACCATTTTAGCACTCAAATTTTCCAGATTTTTTGGAGTGCCGGTTAAAGCAATCTTAAAATTTGAAGATAATGATTAAGCCTTTTTTTGAGGAAGAAGATTTTAAAACCATTGACTTTTCTGTGAAAGAACTAATGGTAGGTGAATATGATAACTGCTTATTTAGCAATTGCAATTTTAACGGTGTTAACCTGAGTAACTTTAGCTTTATTGAATGCCGATTTATCAATTGCGATCTTAGCAATGCGAATATTAATCAGACGATATTTCGCGATGTAACATTTAAAGGTTGTAAGCTACTAGGATTACAATATAATGAATGCAATGAATTTCTGTTCTCTGCTACCTTTGATACATGTCAGCTACGACTTGCCTCTTTTTACAAACGAAACCTCAAAAACTGTTACTTTCTGAACTCGCAACTGGATGAAGTTGATTTTACTGAGTCTAATTTATCCAAAATTAAGTTAACCAATTGCGATTTAAGCAATGCTCTATTTGATAACACTAATCTGGAAAAAACCGACCTTTCATCCTGTTACAATTTTACAATCGATCCGGATAACAATAAAGTGACCAAAGCCAAATTCTCAAATGATCAATTGATTGGTTTATTAAGAAAATATGGAATAGTCGTTTCATAATCCTTTAGTTTTTTGGTTACATAAAAAACCGGTGTCTGATAGTTCGTTCATGCGCCCTTTTATTAACTTTGCACCCACCAAAAACAAGTGTAATGTCAGAGCGTGTTAAAGTACTGGTTAGTTTAATATTATCAATGATATGCTGGGCTTTTTCTTTTGTTTGGATTAAGCAGGCATTTGAATCGTTTAACCCACTAACCATTATTGTTTTACGCCTTATAATTAGTGCTGGTTTACTATTTATAATTTTAAGGCTAACTAGGCGTCTAATTCCAATGCGAAGGGCAGATTTAAAGTGGTTCCTACTTCTCGCCTTTTTTGAACCTTTTCTGTACTTTATGGGTGAAAGCTTTGGTTTAGAATTAGTATCTTCTACTGTTGGTGCCGTTATTGTTTCAACTATTCCACTTTTCGCCCCAATTACTGATCTTCTTTTTTTTAGGAGTAAAATAGCCTGGACGAATATTTTAGGAATTATTATTTCCTTTACAGGTGTGTTATTATTAATTTTTAAGGATGACTTCTCATTGGTTGCTCCATTGAAAGGTGTTTTGTTGGTTTTTTTAGCTGTATTTGCTGCTTTAGGTTATTCTGTTGTATTAAAAAAAGTCCCCAAACATTATAATGCGGTTAGTATTATTACTTTTCAGAATACAATAGGTATTTTCTACTTTTTACCCTTCTTTTTAGTTTTTGATGTTCCAAAACTAGGTGATAAACTTATCACTACAGAAGCTGTTATTGCCGTTTTGCTTCTTGCTATTGTGGCTTCTTCACTGGCATTTATTTTTTTTACGCATGGCATGCGCATTGTAGGTATTACTAAAGCCAATGTATTTGTTAATATGATTCCTGTATTTACTGCTGTTATTGCCTGGTGGATATTGGGTGATACTCTAACGTTGCAAATGATAACAGGCATTATAATCGTGATAAGTGGCGTGTTTGTTTCACAAATAAAACTAAAGAAACGTGGTATTTGACAAAGATAAGCTGGAACAGGAAGCGAAAAGAAAGGCTAAAGACAACAAGGCATTTCTAGCCAAATTAAAAAAAAGAAGACCACGAAATTTAGATGACGAAACCCAACGTTTACACGAGGAAGTTTTTGGATATACAGATTGTTTGAAATGCGCCAATTGCTGTAAAACAATTAGCCCTGCCATATATAATCGTGATATTGACCGCTTAGCAAACCATTTGTGTATGAAACCCTCGGAGGTTATTGAGAAATATCTCCTTCTGGATTGTGATAACGACTACGTTTTTAGAGAAACACCATGTCCATTTCTTATGCCTGAAAATTATTGTATGGTTTACAAGTCAAGACCAAAGGCATGTCGGGAATATCCCCACACCGATCGGAAACGCTTTTTTCAGATTACAACGCTCACTTACAAAAACACCTTTGTTTGTCCTGCTGTTTTAGATGTAGTTGATGGACTTAAACCTATTTTCGATAGATAAGAAGAGTTTGTAATCGTGTACTAATTTGATATTTTTACCGTTTAATTACGAGATGAAAAGATTTGGATATATCATTGTTTTATGCATTGCGCTTAACTTACCCAATAGCATCTGGGGACAACAAGCCGGAAGTAACACCTATGATTTTCTTAATCTTACTAATTCGGCTCGTGTTAGCGCTTTAGGAGGCAACCAGGTAGGGATAAACATAAATGATGCTAGTTTAGTATTCCATAATCCGGCAAATTTATCCGACAATATGCATCAAGCTCTTACATTTAATTATGTGCCTTATATTAGCGATATAAAAATGACTTATGCCGGTTATGCTCATTACATTAAAGAAACAGGTACGTTTGGTATAAGTATTCATGCCATTAACTATGGTAGTTTTGATCGTGCTGATATTAATGGTAACTTAAATGGCTCCTTTTCAGCTGCTGAATATGTTATTAACCTGAGTTATTCTAAAGTTTTGTCACCAAAGCTAACTGCCGGTATATCATTAAAGCCTATTATTTCCAATTTAGAACAATACAATTCATTTGGTATTGCAACAGATTTAGGCCTCCTTTATCGCTCTGATAATAAATTATTTTCTGCTGGTGTAACATTAAAAAACATAGGCTCACAACTTTCAACATATAACGCTACTTATGAACCTTTACCTACTGATTTACAAGTTGGGATTAGCAAGAGGCTAGCTCATGCACCATTTCGCTTCTCATTAACAGCTCAGGATTTATTTGACTGGAATATGAAATACAATGTAACAGATGGTGATAACAATCCAATAGAAAATGAAGGCAACAAAGGCAATAATTTAGACCAGGTAATGCGACACCTGATTATAGGTCTTGAATTGATTCCTTCAGATAGCTATTATGTTGCCGTTGGTTATAATCATCGCCGCAGGCAAGAATTAGGTATCAGCGATAAGATGTCAACGACAGGCTTTTCTTGGGGCTTTGGGTTCCGTGTATATAAGTTTCATTTTGCCTACAGTTCAGCACAATACCATTTAGCAGGCTCTTCTAATCATTTTAGTATTTCTACAAATTTAGCAGAATTCAAGCGTTAATATTCTATCAAAACGAATAACTTTAAATGCACATTAGCAAAGTTCGTTTATTTCATTAATTTTGCCTAGTAGTAAATAAAATTACAATAATCATACACAACACAACTATGGCCAATTTCAAAATCGAAATCCCGGATGAAAAGCTGGATTTTATGATTGAATTATTTCGTCATCTAAATTTTATAAAATTCCGGATATTGTCACCAGACTCAGAACCGGCAAAACCCAGCTTATCTAATACTGAACAAAGAGCTCAAACAGCTTATCCTAAGCCACTAAGTAAAATGGATAAGTTAAAGGATCTGCGTGACACTATTAACAGGCTGCAAAATGGGCGCACTAATACCCCAACAAATGCCTCTACTACTTTATTCAGGTTTCCTCACGGAACAGAAGTAAGTGCAATAAACATCAGCACATACAATCATCTTATTAGTACTATTGAAAACTATTACAGAACTAGCGTTACAAAGCTTGAATTTATCGCCAATAATGAAAGTGGTGGGTACGCAATGGATAAATTTACTGTTATGGTTTTATTACGTGATAATACAGAATTAAAAGCTGGTTATTGCAATAAAGACTTAAGCTAGCTGCCAATATTATAACAACTGGCAGCTTTTCTTATTCCGACTTATTTCTTTGGTAAGGAGAGATTAATATTCTTAATGACTGATCGCGAGAAAAATAACTTTGTGCCCAGTTAACAAATATAAAGAAGCGATTTTTTACTCCAACGATTGCCATTAAGTGTACAAATAGCCATAAGATCCATGCAAATACACCGGAGAAATGTATCACCGGCAAATCTGCAACGGCCATGTTGCGTCCAATTGTGGCTAAGCTTCCCTTATCGGTATATGAAAATGATTTCCAGGCTCTTTTTGTCCTGAGGTTTCGTGCTAAATTATCAGCTTGCTGAATAGCTACCTGTGCAACCTGAGGATGCCCATTGGGATAAGATTCATCACCCTCTAACAAACAAGCATCGCCAACTGCAAAAATATTACCGAGACTTTTTAAGCGATTAAATTTATCAACTAATACCCGGTTCCCCCTTGTATATAATTCTTTGTCTATCCCTATTATCTGTTTTCCGCTTACTCCTGCTGTCCAAATCAAATTCTTAACATATTGCTCACTCTTGTCCGATAAAGTGATTTTATCCCCATAATAATCCTCAATTCGGGTGTTTAAATGCACCTCAACACCCAAACAACTTAAAAACTCTAAAGCTTTTTTACCGGATTTTTCAGACATTCCATTAAGCAAACGTGGGCCGGCTTCATAAAGTAAAATCTTCATATGACTAAAATCCAATTCCGGGTAATCTTTTGGCAATACATAACGTCGCATCTCTGCAATCGAACCTGCCAACTCTACCCCCGTTGGCCCTCCACCAACAATAACTATTGACATTAACCTGGCATGTTCTTTTATATCTTCAGTTAAATTAGCCTGTTCAAAAGAGGACAAAATACGATTTCGTAAGTTAATGGCTTCAGAAGTACTCTTCATTGGCAAACTGTACTTTTCCAGATTTACTGAGCCAAAATAATTGGTATTAACTCCATTAGCCAAAACTAAGTAATCGTAGTTCATTATACCTGCTTCGGTTGTTACAAACTGTTGTTCGTGATCAATAGATAAGAGTTCTGTCTGACGAAAATGTAGATTTGCATATGATTGAAATATTTTGCGTATTGGAAACGAAATGGAGCTCGGTTCAATTCCCGATGATGCTACCTGGTAAAATAAAGGCTGAAACTGATGAAAATTCTGCTTATCGATTACAACAACCTGGTAAGCTGAACCACGCAGTTTACGTGCCAGCTTAAGTCCTGCAAAACCAGCACCAATAATAATAATTCGCTTCTTATTATTTCGCGGTAGATTAAAGTTGTTTTCCATGATTAACTTATATGTTTCCTGAAGAACATTGAGCTAAAAAGAAAGTTCACACTTATGGAGAAATTTTTCGTTAATTAATCTTAACGACCTATTTTAAAGGTAAAAAACTTTTGACAAACGTAACTGTACCCCACCACAAAAGTAGTAGTTACAATCTTTGATATGGTTGGATACCATTCTAACACTTCTACAAAAACTTTTAACAGCAAATAATTCAATATAATACTTCCTAACACAGTTAAACCGTATCGAAACAGCTGTATTCGTCCCCGTAAAGTAGACTCGGTAAAAGTAATATACTTAGAAAGTAGAAATCCGGTAGAAAAAGTGATTGGAAAAACAAAAACAAAAGCTGCAATATGAGGACTAATCGCAATAATCTCAAGTTGAACAACCTGCTTATTTAAAATGAAATTGTAAGTTATAAAATAGAGAAGAATATCAAAAGCGGTGTTTGCACCACCACAAACAGCATATCGAAAAGTTTGTTGGGGAAGATAATTCATAAAAGGTTTATATACCCAATCCAACAAACGTAATATTAGTGTTCTCAATTTTTATCTTTTGTATTTACAATAAGCACAAATCTAATATTAATATTATAAGTTCATCACTTGAGTTAAATTTTAAGCTGAATATGAGAAAATTTAATAATTCAGATATGGCATTATCAACTCGTTTGCTATTAGTATTTTAATTGTCATAAAAAAGTTATTTAGATTGTTTTATATCCTTATTTAAGAATGTGGTGACTCATTAATTGATATACTTCATTAACTTTAATTTTTTATCAAACTCTTTATCAATTGGCTGGTCCACACCAAATAACCATACTTTTAACTCTGCATCTATATCAAACGCTTATTAGTTAAATACCCACATATTACAAATCACTTTAAAGGCTTATTCAAGTTGTTCACTCTCTAGTAAAAGAGGGTAGAACTATTTTTGTAGTTTTTCTATTGATATTTCTCCTGCATTTCCAAGCAATCTGTTTACTAAGTCCATAATTTTTATAATTCAATAGGGTTTTAAAAATAATAGTTATAAGGAATAGACTGTTTGAGTACTGAAGTAGATTTGATTAACACTTTGCTTTCAGATAAAACGGACAGTTTTTATTTTTTAATAAAAATATAAGGCTCCCAGGTTAATCTGGAAGCCTTATATTTTGTTATTGATTTACAGCACTTTTTATTGTTATTTTATTCACCTGGCTTAATAACTTCTACCCATTTACCGGGTTGACGGGCAGATATACTATTATCATACATGGCTTCACAATTTATTGCAGGTAAATAATACCTGCCTTTATAAGAAGCATTAAGCATAACTACAAACTTCTTTTGTTTACCCCTATTTAAGTCAAAATAAGTATAAACCCGGTCATCACGATAATCGCGATAATCCGGCTGATTTAAATCATGTGCTGATTTTATATCTTCCAGACGTGTATTACGTATCTCCCATCCTGAAGGAAATATTTGTGTTAATGCCAGGTTGTCAACATTTCCGAAATTACCCGGATTTTTAACTGTAACAATAGCTATAAAATCAGTTCCCTGCTCCAAACAGGATACATCAACAGCGTCTCCATTCATCGTTTGATACTCAACATTTAATTGCAAGTTGGATGCCTTAACAGTCTGGTCTCCTTCTGCCGGAATACCATCCATAATAATACGAGCATATAACATCCCGCCTGACAGATTGGTAATACTTACTGAGTTCTGCTGCTCCTCTGTATCTAGCTCAATTTGATACAATGTCTTCTCTGCATTAACCCTCTTCACTTTTCCTGATGCTGCCTTCCAATCAAACTTAAATTCCTTTGAGATTTCTGACTCTCCAATGAACTTACTTACAGCCAACAAGCAATAGGAAGTTGTTTGCGTACTCATCCAACTTTGACTTGATAAGGCCTTCGATATCTTCTCCAGCATTTCGGCTGCAGCTTTCCTTTTACCCATAAGTACCAATGTCTCCATAATCATAGCCATATCACGCTCTTCTGAACCATAAGTATAATCATTATCATTCTGATTAACTGCACTTAATGTCATATTACCCACCAATTCTGTTGCAATTTTATCATGACCGGCTAAAGCATATGCAGCTGCAAGACGCCAGGTGGTTTGAATAGATAAACCTGATTGATTACGCATACGGTTCATGGCACTTAACTCAGCCTCTCCGGCCAAAGCCAAAGTATATAAACGATAAGCCTGTGCCAAATCGCGTCCTTGATACGATTGGTTACGAACCCATTGACGTGCCTTTTTCTTTTGATATTGTATCCATTTATTCTTAAATCCAACGGGTAAGGTATATCCTTTCATCTCTGCTTCAAGCATAAAATGCCCGGCATACGTTGTCCCCCAATCTGATGATTCATATGAACCCGGCCAGTAGCCTAAACCACCATCCGGACGAATAAAGCCAGCAAGTTGTTTGATGGCTGCTTTTACATTTTCTGCTGTTTTCTTTTTAGTTACTTCTCCATTTTCAACCACATCAGATAAAAATAACTGTGGGAAAGCAGCTGAGGTTGTTTGCTCTACACAACCATGAGGATAACGTAATAAATACTTTAATCGTCGTCCAAAATCAAATGGAGGTAATGATGATACTTCCAAAGTGGCTTTATTAGTACCTGACATTCCCGGTAATTGATATGCAATAGCAACATCTTGTCCACTTTCAACAACAGCACTTTCAATTGTAGTTAAACGCGGATTAGGATTCCGAACTTCTATCTCAACCTCATCAATAGCTTCCTCTTTGCCCGATGACGCAATCACTTTTACTTTACCAACTCCTATTGTTGGATTCACCTTTAACCTAAAAGTAACTAGTTCCTCTCCTATTTGATTAAATGTTAATGTCTGCTCTGCATTACCCTCAACACTAACCAAATCATTGGTAATAATCTTTACTTTTACTTTTTTCACACCTTCTTTCATGGCAAAAACAGTAACCGGTAAATCAACTGTTTCTTTTGGCCCCAGAACACGGGGAAGCGTAGCCAGAACCATTAATGGGTTCCGGACCGGTGTAGTTTTCTCTGCCGCTCCATAGGCACCATTGCCCGATGCAACCACCATTGTACGTACCGAACCAATATATCGGGGCATAGTAAAGGTGTGTGTGTTTGTATTGTTTTTATCCAGCTTAAACGGACCGAAGAATTTTACCACAGGTTTAAAGCGATTGGCTTTTTTACCACCTTTTTTGCCAGCCATATCTTCATCACCTCCAATACTAAATATCTGTTCAATCTTTCCTCCATAGGCACCAATTACATCATCATATATATCCCAACTTTTTACTCCTAAAGCTTCACGGGCGAAAAAATGATTCCAGGGTGCCGGTGTTTTAAAACGGGTTAAATCCAACAAACCATCTTCAACTATAGCCAAAGTATATGTCATTGATCGGCCATCACGCTCACTTACTTTAATACTCACTTCTTTTTCAGGACTAAGCTCTGAAGGCATATCTATCTCTGGATAAATGTGAGATTCGTGATCTTCAGCCAACAATGGTATAACACCGTACATGCGAATAGGCAAATTGTTAACCGTCTGCGTATGTGGTTGAAGTAATGTCATATGCACATAGGCATTTGGTGTCATATCAGGTGTTACCTCAAAACTGAATTGATTTTCACCTTTCTTAGGTTCAACCCACCAGCTCTTTAATACCTTATTGCCATTTTCAATGCTTACCAAAGCACGCCCTTCACCTGATGCCGGGAAACTAACTGTAGCTTGCTCACCTACCATGTACTTGTCTTTACTGGCACTAAAGGCCAACATACTTGCTGATGACGGATCATTCCCTCTACTCTTTTCTGCCCATCCCGGCCAATCAACATAAACCGTTTGTCCCGTAGCATGCCCATATGAATTATCAACAACTCTAATAAGGTAACGTCCCCATTCAGGGTAATCAACCTTAAAATTAAATTGCCCTTCGCCATTTGATGTGCTAAATTTGCCTGTAGCAATTAAATTTTGATGACGCGTACCAACATAGTTTGCCAGGTCATCAGCTGATGTTTCCCACCACCAACGCCAGTTCACTTTATAAATATAATACGAAAGATCACGAACACTCACTGGTTCTCCTTTAGGCGTAAGTGTCACTACTTTTACCGTATGTATAGTATCGGTAAGTAATATGCCACGCTTATCACCTGTTGGTACTTTTACTCCCACAAAAACAGGATATGGTGCATATGGTACAGAGAAACGATCAACACTAAAATCTCCACTTTCTTCAAACACGCGTGTCAGAAAGGAGGCTTTTAGCATCCCCGGTGCAACATCTTTAACATCTATATCAGCGCTAATAAGAGCTTTACCATTGTCATCCAGATGCCCTTCAAAAATGATACTTTCTTCTGAGCTAAATCGACGGGATGGATCATCAAACGTATAAACACTGTAATTTTTAAAGTTTGTTGGGCTCTGGTTAAGCGTTACACTTACCTCTGCCTTAAGGTTTCGGGCTATAGCACCATGTAGCCAATGAACAGCCATTTCACTCTTAGCACTTTCATCCGGCATCAATAACTTTGTATCAAAATTAAGTTTTATTTTTAATCGGTTTGGCTTGATGGTTTCCACTCGTAAGCCTTTTTCAAAGGTACTACCTCCAACTTTAATACGTGCCCGCCACATGCCTGTTGGGGCATTACTGCTTGTTTGTGTTTTAAATACGTAAATATTATTATCGTTCAAACGTGTTACCTGACGATTAATAATTTGTCCGTGCGGATTAAGCCATTCAAAAACAACAGGATGCTCCACCGGTAGTTGCTCCCCTTTATTCTCAAGGATAAACGATACAAATAAGGTGTCACCCGGACGCCATACGCCTCGCTCCCCGTATATAAAACCTTTCATTCCTTTTTGCACTACCTGTCCGTTTACGTCAAAACGACTTAATGACAAAGATCTACCATCATCTAAACGCAGATATCCACGCTGTTGATCATTTTTTGCAATAAGCAAATAGGGTTTTTGTGAAACAGGTATCCGCGCAAATCCCTGACTGTCAGTGCGCATTTTTCCAACTACCTGATTTTGATAACTCAACACCTCTAGTTCTACATTTGCCAAGGGGTGTGTTGTACGTATATCAGTAACAGCTACAACTACCTCTTTATCTGTACCTTGTTTGGTAATAATACCAATATCAGATGTTAGAATATTTCGTCCGACTAATTTATTGCGAAAATACGAATCGGTACAAGGATCATCGCGATCACGCCAATTATAATCGTAATAACCATAATCATCCCAATACGAATTATAATAGCTTTGAGGCTCATCCCAATACGCAATATCAGCATCTGTAATACCACCTTCTTCTTCAACAGTTGCTTCTTCTCCGCAAGGATATAAACTGTCACTCTTCCGAATATTCAATTCAATCCGGTAAATAGCACCTTGCTCTGGTGTAATTAAATCGGCCAGATTAAGTGAAAAGGTATTCCACTGCGTTAAATCCAATGTGCGGTCGTTGTCTAAACGAATGGTCTTTTTAAAAATTAAACGACCTGCACGACGTAGCTGATTATTACCATCCAAACGGTTAACCTGCAAGAAATGTGCTACGTTATTTTCATAAATTTTTATAACACGTACCTGAACACTTTTAAGACTTACTGCTTTAAACGGAAAAGTCAGTCCATTTGATGTAGGCAATATGCTTCCTTTACCTATTAACTGTACTTCTGGCTTTGGCGTTTCAAACATCATATCATAAGTTACTTCAGTTTTATGCGTATAGCCCAAAACATTCTTAATACCTTCGGATATAATGACTTTGTGAGAACCTGTAAGGCGATGCGAAGGATAGACCTTAACACGGTTACGTTCAACTGTATATTTCAACTTTGATGCATCACTTATTGCAATTAGTCCATTTATATTCTGACGTTCATCCAATGGATCAGAAAACACAATAAGTACATACTGATCAGGCTGCATTACAACCCTAACATCAGCTACCTTAAAATCAGTCAACGAAGGAACCTCTATCTCATCTCGTTCCTTTTTATCAACTCCAATAACTTTGCCATTGTATTCTATTAAAAGCGTACTGCTTTCTTCACCTCGCTTAACGCCCTTAACAGTAAAGCCATGTTGCTTCTCGCTGCTTTGATGTGTCCACTCAATCTCTAAGGCATTCCCATTTTGGCTGGCTTTAACTATTTTCTCTACCTCAGCATTATCAATATGATCGGCCATAGTGATACGTCCAAGAAAAAAATTTTTCTTTAGATTATCAGACTCCTCAGACTCTAAGCCCATAGACTGAACTCGAAAATTTTGTTCCAATGTAGAAAAGTCAAACGCAAAAGGTTCTTTCTCATCTTTAAACAACTCAGGCAAATTAACCCTTACATTGTAGTGGGTGCCTGAAGGCATGCGCTCATCAGGAATAAATTCCAGAGTTTGTGAGTCCAACCATTCCAACTGTCCTTTGATCGAAGGTTTTACCTCCAACAACCCGGCATCTGCGTTCTGACCCGCAATTATTCCGGTTACCTGTTCAGAGAATTGAACCCGGATACTGGCTTCATTGGAAATAGTACCGGATGTAAAAGCGGTAACTTTATTATTAAATCCAACTTCTTGAAGCGTCTCTCTTGATTTACTCTTACAAGAATGTAGTAATGATATGCCCAGCATAACTAAGGCATATAGTGATATTTGTTTAAACATAATACGTACTTATAATCATATTTTATTTAAAGGTAACGAAATGCTGGTATTTATTAGTTCTTCGTTATTAGCTTTTTAAAAATATTAACCAATAATAACACCAAACAATACGAAACTCAACAACCTGTGTTCGACATAAAATTCTGAATTTACCTCATCACATATTAGTAATTAAGGTATTGATAGAAGTTTGTTTCAGATCATCTGAAAATAGTAAGTTTCAAGTGTAATTTGACGAAAGAACAGCAAGCTATTTTGAATCGATTACACAAAGAAGATAGCTGTTTTCAAGTCAAATCCACAAACTTTAAATAAAAAGTAAATACCATAAAAAAATAGCTAAATACATTTTATCAGGCTCATAACATTATCTAACGTATCTTTGTGGAGGATGGGATAATGTTTTAATAGTATACCGTAACTTTTCCATTCGCAACAAAACAATTAAACTAAAGATGAATTGCCTTATGGAAAACCCAGTATCCTCTAATACTTGCCGCAATTGTGGTATTTGTTGCCAAAACTTTCCTTTTGTTGAAGTTAATGATGCTGAAATGACTGTTTTGGAAAAGTTTACCCAAATGGATCGTAAAGAATTCACAGATCCCATAGGATCCAATTATGATGCTGGCCATTTTTTAAAATTCAAAGAAAATGGTGATTGTATGTTTCTGAAGGCAGACAATGGTTTTTTCTCATGTACTGTATATGAAGCTCGTGCTGGAATATGCCGTAATTATCCGGTAAATAAACATCATTGGAAATGGTGTAATGAAAACAGGGTAAAGACATTATAAACAGATAGTACGAAAGACATCTATATAATTTTGCTAATCTGCATCTTTAGATCATAGTAATGTTTAATCACTGTACTTTATAGCAATACCTTTATCTATATAAATAAGCAGTAACAGTGATATTAAGACTAAAAATATTAACACTTTTTTATTACTTTTCCAACGCAAGGTATAAACTATTTTTTATAATAGTTTATACTATTATTGCTTAACAATAACCTAATCTTCTACTAAATCAATTATGAAACACTTAATCATATTGGTACTTCTTTGCTTTGTTATAATTAGTACCAATGCACAAAAGGCAGATAGCCTGTCGAATGACAGCAATAATAAACATCTATCGTTTATTCCTTTACCTGTTATTGCTTCTAATCCTACATCAGGATTAATGTTTGGACTTGCTCCGGGAGCAAGTTGGTTTATGGGTAATCAATCTTCTACCAGAATATCATCTGGTTTAGGAACGGTTATATACACTGCTAAAAAACAATGGATTATTACTGCAAAAACCAACATTTTTTTAGATGGTGACAGTTGGAATTTATTGGGCGACTGGAGATATTTTATTACTTCACAGCCAACATATGGATTGGGAACCGGCCCACAATCTGGTAAACCAATTGGCACAGGTATTGAATATGAAGATGGAGTGTTTGGCAAGCCCATACCTGAAGGTCAAACGATGAGTTTTAATTATTTCAGGTTTCATGAGACTGTCCTGAAAAGGTATCAGGATACCCGCTTTTTTTTCGGTTTGGGTTATCATCTGGATATACATTATGATATTAAAGACAAACTGTTGGATTTAAATTCTATCTCAGAGGTAATAACCAGTCATTATGCTTACAGCACATTAAAAGGTTTTAATACTGAAACATATACTTTGTCTGGTTTTTCACTCAATGCTCTATATGATAGTAGAGATAATGCCGTTAATCCTTATAGCGGACGATATGCCTATGCAAACATACGTATCAACCCCACATTTTTAGGAAGTAATAAATCGTCTTCTTTGATATGGCTGGAATACCGGGATTACCTGAATTTAAATAAAGACAGACCCCGCCACCTTATTGGATTCTGGACTTACGGATGGTTTGTAAGCAGTGGTGATGTACCTTACATGGATCTACCTAGTGTGGGATGGGATCAGTTTGGCCGGTCTGGTCGTGCCTATACACAAGGTCGGTTTAGGGGTGAGGATCTGATTTATGGAGAAGTAGAATATCGTTTTCCACTTCAAAAAAACAAAGAAACATTTGGAGGTGTAGTATTTATTAACAATACATCGGCCAGCAGTAGAACCAGCAATATCGATCTGTTGAAATACATAGACTTCGGTTATGGTGTTGGTTTACGTGTTATGCTCAATAAAAAGTCCCGAACCAATCTTAACATCGACTTTGCCTGGGGTGAGTATGGAGCAAATGGATTTTATTTGGGTTTAAACGAGGTATTTTAATTAAGAGTTCTTAAAAACACAACCTTGGTTAATAAAAACCTTTTCGATGGACTTCAAAAGTTAGTGTACTACTTTAATTAAAATCACTACCAAAGGTATAATAAACCCTAATAACAGGCACTTTCGCCATAAATAGGGGTTTACTTTTTCCCAGATAGTGACACCTATACAGAGTATGTCAGAACCTCAAACCTATCTTCCACTTTTTCTATTGAAAATAATTTTCGGATTGTATACAGTCAGCTTCTTTCCAGCTCCTTAGATAAAATTTACCAAGGGATTCCATGTTGTAATTTGGTTAAACCTATTGATTTAAATGAAAGTAAAATGAGACCAGATTGTCACTTTAACTCCCAAGTTAAAGTGACTTTAATACCTCTAAGAAACTATACTTGTTGCCCCAATGAACACTTAATAGAGTAATTTAAATACATACATTGCTTTGCATCATACTTTTCCATAACTTTTTTCTACATTTACTAAACAATCTGTGATGAAAATTATTATGCATATAGTAAAATAATCAGACTTAAAAATTAATTAAAATGAAAAAGATTACGACCTATTCCCTATCATTCCTGCTGGTAACAATACTGGCATTACCTTTAAGCATCAATGCCCAGGTTGGAAAAAGCCCTGTGGCACCTGATTACAAACATTTAGAACAAATACTGAATGAGGCTTACAATAAATTTAAAGTTGAAACCAGTGGTGCACCTGCTGATTATATTCCTGAACTGGCTAATGTTGATCCCGAGCTTTTCGGCATAAGCATAGTTACTGTTGATGGTAAAGTATTCAGTATAGGTGATGTAAACCATACCTTTTCTATTCAATCTATTTCCAAGGTATTTACATTGGCTATGGTAATGGAGCAGATGGGTAAAGATGCCATATTGGAGAAGCTTGGAACAGAACCAACCGGACTGCCTTTTAACTCGGTTATTGCCATTGAACAGCAACCAACACGCGTAGGTAACCCATTGGTTAATGCGGGAGCAATAGCCACAACCAGTTTATTAGAGGGATCTAATGAAAAAAAGAAATGGAAGGAGATTCTTGATTTTTACAGCTCATGTGCAGGTAACGAATTATTAATTCTTAAGGATGTGTATGAATCAGAAGCCGCAACTAATGGCCGTAACCAAGCCATCGCCCGCTTGCTTAATTCATATGGTGTAATGTATAATACTCCGGAGAAAGCCGTTGATTTATACACTCGTCAATGTTCTGTTGGTGTCAACAGTGAACAATTAGCGGCCATGGGTGCTACATTAGCTGCAGGTGGTGTAAATCCTTTCTCAGGTCAACGCGTAATTAAGCAGGACAATATTCCCCAGCTATTATCCGTAATGCTATCATGTGGTATGTACGATTACTCCGGCACCTGGTCGTACCTTACTGGTTTGCCTGCTAAGAGTGGTGTTGGCGGTGGTATTGTAGCAATAGTACCGGGCAAGGGTGCAATAGCAGCTTTCTCTCCGCGTGTTGATGCTGCCGGGAATAGTGTACGTGCCCAAAAAGCAATAGCCTATATTTCAGAACAGTTAGACATTAATATTTTCGACCCACAATCGGTTGGTGTTGAATAATCATGTTATTATGAAGGCGTATAAACATTTAAAATGGGGTCTCATAATCCTAGTTATTAACATACTTGTTGTTAATATATTAACAGCCCAAGAAAAAGAAAGTAGTTTACGCATATATGGCCATGCGATGCTTGATATGGGTTATAATTTTAATCAGAGCCATCCGGATTGGAGCGATGTAATTCGTCCGTCAAAGTTACCAAGCTATAATGACCAATATGCTCCCGATGGAAATGTATATTATAGCGTTCGGCAAACACGCTTTGGTGTTGAAAGTATTGTACCCAACCAGCTCGGTAATCTAAAAGTACTATTTGAGTTTGAGCTCTTTGGAACAGGTGCTGATGCCGGACAAACCACTTTTCGCTTACGCCATGCTTATGGAGAATTAGGCCAGTTTGGTGCCGGGCAATATTGGAGTCCTTTTATGGATATTGATGTATTTCCCAATACGATTGAATACTGGGGACCATCTGGTATGGTATTCTTTAGAAATATACAATTTAGGTGGATGCCAATTAAAGGTAATACAAAACTAACTTTTGCATTAGAACGTCCTGGAGCCAGTGCCGACGGTGGAATTTATGCCGATCATATTCAGCTCCGCGATGTACACTTTCGCTTTCCGGCTCCTGATTTTTCAGCCGAATACCGAAAAGGATTTAACTGGGGGTATTTTGAGTTAGCTACAATGCTTCGTTATATAGAATGGGAAGATCAAAAAATAGATAACAATATTGACCTTTCAGACAATGCTATTGGCTGGGGGCTCAATTTTAGTTCTAACCTCAAATTAACCTCATCTACAACTGGTCGCTTTCAATTGGTTTATGGCGAAGGTATTCAGAACTATATGAACGATGGAGGCACAGACATTGGCATTAAGAATAACCTCTCTGATCCCACTCAACCAATTAAAGGAGTTGTACAGCCAGTACTTGGTATTGTGGCATTTATCGACCATTATTGGAATGAACGTTTTAGCAGTTCAGCCGGTTTCTCAATGCTTGATATTGACCACTCCAATGCACAAGCTCCAGATTCCTATTCACAAGGTCAATATGCTTTAGCCAACCTATTGTATTACCCGGCTAAAAATATGATGACAGGTATTGAACTTCAATATGGGAAACGCAAAAATTTCTCCGATGGATTTAACTCTGATGTTATGAAGATTCAATTCTCATTTAAATATAGTTTTTCGACAAAGAGAGCAATTTAAATTTATTATTTAACTAACACACTATTAAACCTCATTACCAATTGGTAATGAGGTTTAATATTACCACAATTACATAAAAACATCACAACCGGAACTTAACGATTATACAGGCCTTTTGCATAGTAATCGTCACGAGTAGACAATGCTCGTCATAAATTTGATATAAACACAATTAGTAAAATAATGATCTGATGGTAATGGTAATTTTTTTATCCTTATTACAAAATGATCGTTCATTTATAGCCTATACAAATTTGTTGCTACTAAAGTCAAGATGAACATTAGTTCTTCTCATTTTTTCTTACTTTTAAGAATGAAATCATTACAGATAAAATTACTTTACCCGCCTCTTTACTTCCATATTTTCACCCTTCAATTGGTAGCCAACCACCTTACCATCTGAATTATAGTATTTCTCTATTTTTACCGATTCTTTAGAGATGAAATTCATAACCTTTACCCCTCTCTCCACCAATGCCAAAGACAGAGGTGGCATATCTTGTTCATCTTCTATTCTGCGATAAATAGCAGCTAGTTCCTTACGCAGAAGATTATTGCTCATATACTGAGGGATCATTACGTTTAATCCATGCTCATATGCATTAATGGGTTTTATTTGTAAAGGTTCTATATTTCCAATACTTATTAGGCATTGTGCTGTTTCAGTCGCTGTTCTTTTTACTTCTTTACCCTTTTGATACCCAGCCTTTAGTTCCATAGGGTCTTTTGAGAGTTTTAATAAGCTATCTTTTGGTGGATTTGTTTCATTCGTCAAACTTTTCTCTACAATTTTCATGTCTGCAAGTATTTTATTATCAGTAGTTTGATCAACTTGCTGTACAGTAGCAACTGTAGGCTTATCTGTTGAATAATTCTTTAATAACCAAGCTGATAATAGCAATACAAATACAGTAACAACAGCAATACTTCTACTTAATAACACACGCTTAAAATGTGGAAAAAGAACAAAGCGCTGAAGCTTGTTCTTATGCGGATATTCAATGCTTTGGTTTGCTTTTAATAACGTTTTAGCATATGTATTGAGCTCAAGCTGTCGCTTATATTTATCTGGCTCTACCAACAATAATTCTGCTTTTTCTTCTTGACTTAAGCCTTCTTCGTGATGTTTTATCAACAAAAAATCCTTCGTGGATATTTCGTACTCTTCGGATGGATGCCTTAAAAGTTGTGATTTAATGTCGAAGGAGGCTTTCTCTACTCCATTTTGTAACGAAAGTGTAACATCTACCTCCAAATCAGCTTTTAGTTCAGGATGTTGATCTAAAAACAAAAATAATCGCTCCATATCCCGATCGGAAATGACTCCCTCAAGGTAGTCGAGTACAAATGCTTCGTAATTATTTTTATCAATTTTTATCATCAAACTAAAACTTCAATATGACCAATGTACTCTTTAAGGAATTTACGTGCTCTAAAAATATAAACTTTCACCTGTGGCTCAGTTAGTCCAGTTATTTCACCAATTTCTTTGTATGAGTACCCCTCATAATCACGCATCATAACAACCATACGTTGCATATCAGGTAATCTCTCTACTGCATTGTGCAATACTTCATTTAAGTCAGAATAACCTTCATTGTGCGCATGGTTCTTAAAATCTGTATCGTCCCATTTAGCTTGCTTTTTTTCGCGTCGTGTTAAATCAATAAGTGTATGATAGGCTGTTGAAAACAGATAACTTTTTACCTTTTTAAAATTTACTTCCGTATATTTCTTCCATAATTTCTCATAGGTATCCTGTATAATATCTTTCGCTTTATCCTCATCCTTAATATTCTTAAGAACAAAACGATAAACACCATCCGAGAACTGATTTACAGCTTGGTTAAATTCTTCTACAGTCATAAAAGCCACTTAAGACATAAGTTGGACGCACAGGTATCGCAAGATGTTACATGTTTTTTGATTAATTCTAAGAAATAACTTGCTTACTTAATCTTAAACATTTTAAATCCATAACAAGGTATATCACTCACCCAAAAAGTATCAACTCTTGAAAATTGTGGACCTTTCTTACATTCATCTAGAAAGTGGTGTATATTAGCCTGCTCGCCCTCGGCATCGATTTCAACTCTACCATCCGACAAGTTTTGGACATAGCCTGTAATATTAAAAGTACGTGCACCATTAGCCACATAATAACGAAATCCTACACCTTGAAGTCTGCCTCCAACAATTACTCTTACCCGTTTCATAAAGCTAATATTCCATTTTTAATCATACTCTAAATTTATAAAAGGATTAGCAATATGGAAAGTATAATGTATTATTTAATTATAAGAAGCTCTTATCCTACCTTTTAAATTTTGTATCACACATACATTAACGCTTAATACGCTTACTTAAAAACAGCCAACATACTCCTTTTCATCTCAGATAGCAATACCAACTTCATTGTTCCGATTAGGCAAACTATTCCCTATATTTTGTGTCATCAACGAGGATATTAGCAAAGTAAAAGTTATAACTTTGTAATCTTAATTTCATATAATCATGGAGCTACTACAAACCAGCTATTTTGCCCTATTTGTAATTATTTGTCTGGGTTTTATTATCGGAAATATAAAAGTCAAAGGCGTATCTCTTGATATCTCTGCTATTATTTTTGTGGCTCTTGTCTTTGGGCACTTTGGTGTTGTTATGCCCGGTATTCTGGAGAAAATAGGTCTAATACTTTTCATATACACTATTGGCGTACAAGCTGGCCCAGGTTTTTTTGATTCATTTCAAAAGAACGGACGAAACCTTGCACTAATTGCTACAGTTGTTATACTATCAGCTGCAGCAATGGCTTATGTCCTGCACCATACATTTGGTTTAGACATGCCGATTATGACCGGCTTATTAACAGGTGCTTTAACCAGTACTCCGGGACTTGCTGCGGCTATTGAAACCACTAACTCACCTCTCGTATCCATTGGCTACGGAGTAGCTTATCCTTTTGGTGTTATTGGTGTTATTTTATTTGCAAAGTTTTATCCTAAATTTATTCGAGCCGATATTAGAAAAGCAGAGGCTGATTACGAAGCTAAATCAGAAGCAGGCTTTCCAGAAATAAAGTACTTGAATTTAAAGGTTGAAAATGAGAATGTAATTGGAAAAACAATTGGCCATCTACGTGTCCGGTCAATGACTCAAGCAGTGATTTCGCGCGTTATGCACCAAGGGCATGCTACAACACCCAACACAAAGACTATACTTAAAAAAGGTGATTTAGTAAGAGCTGTTGGTACTAAAGATGCTCTTGATAAAATAATTCTGCTTATCGGATCTCAAACAGATGAAGAAATTCCACTAGATGCCGGATATGAAGTCCAGTCTATACTCGTAACAAATACTGAGACCGTTAATAAATCCCTCAGTGTATTTAACCTATGGACAAACTACCAAGCTACTGTAACACGTATTAGAAGAAGTGGTATTGATATAACTCCAACGCCATCGTTAAAATTACAAATGGGTGATAAGGTAATGGTAGCCTGTAGCCGCGAAAATATGAAACAGGTTATTCGTATTTTTGGTAATAACAATAAAAAGCTTTCTGATACCGACTTCTTTCCGGTAGCAGCAGGTATCGTTTTGGGAGTTTTATTTGGTAAAATGTCCTTATCGTTTGGTGGTTCATTTTCATTTAGTCTTGGCCTAACTGGTGGTGTTTTAGCTGTTGCTATGATATTAAGCCGTATTGGCCGTACAGGACCTATTATTTGGAGTATGTCGGGTGCAGCTAACAACTTACTCCGTCAGCTTGGGTTAATGTTATTTTTGGTCTCTGTTGGAACTAAAGCTGGTGCTACATTGGTAGACACTTATAATAATTATGGTGCCCAGTTATTTGTTGTGGGTGGAATATTAACCTTATTTCCAATGTTAATGGCTGTAGTCGCCGCATACTTTATGAAGTCGCTTAATATATTAACTTTACTTGGAACTATTACCGGGTCAATGACAAGTACACCCGGATTAGCTGCTGTTGATAGCATGACGGAAAGCAATGCTGCTGCAATTGCCTATGCTACTGTTTATCCGGTAGCAATGGTTCTACTGGTTATTTGTGTACAGATCCTTAGCATTATATAAAAGCTTAGTCTGTTTTAATCAAAACCACCTGTTTTTGTTGGAAATTAAAAAGAAGCATGGTAGTTGTAATACTAATTGTAACAACTGGTGTGATTGCTCAAAATCCAACGAGTTTCCGGAGTACTGTATGTAAGTAATAATACAAAAATAGCTGGCAATGGCAGCTATTTTTGTATACCGACTATCTTTTATGTAACCCACACTCCTTAGTGTCAGGATTCTCCCACCACCAACGACCTGCTCTCACATCCTCACCTTCTTCAATTGCACGCGTACATGGCTGGCAACCAATACTTGGAAATCCCTTATCATGCAAGGTATTGTATGGAATACCTTTTTTATTGATATAATCCCAAACTTTCTCTTCACTCCAATCAACTAAAGGATTTATTTTTAACAGATTATTATTCTCATCCCATTCCACAATATCAATATCAGTACGTGTTACGGACTGAGCCGAACGCAACCCACAAATCCAAACATCCAATCCTTTAAAAGCACGTTGTAATGGTTCAATCTTACGGTTAAAGCAACATTCTTTTCTGTTCTCAACACTTTCAAAAAAGAGATTAATACCTTTTGTATTCACCATCTTCTGTACCTTCTTCTTCTTTGGGAAGTATATTTCCAGTTTTTTCTTATACTTGCGTGATGTGCGATCAATTAAATCATAAGTCTCCGGGAATAAACGACCTGTATCCAAAGTAAAGATTGTAATTTCCGGATTAATGCCAATCACCATTTCTGTCAGCACCTGATCTTCAGCTCCCAGACTTGAAGCTAAGCCAATTTTATTATTATATCGCTCAATAAAGTAGCGTAGTATTTCCTGGGGGGTTGATGAAATAAACTGTTCATTCAACTGTTTGATTTCTTCTGCTTGCATAATCCAATGTTTTGTACAAAGATAGTAATATACGAATTAGAGAGAAGTATCTCTTGCTATTTAAAAATAAGCCCAACTATAAAGAAAAATAGTTGAGCTTTACATGTTACGTTCCATTTATTTTATCCAAAACAAACGCCCATATTTTTTCCCTGTTCAATCAAATAATGATCCGGATTAACCAATCTCAGCCTACCTCCCACTTCTTCAAGTGGAACAGATGTAATAACATCATTTTTTAAAGAAACCATCGTTCCAAATTCACCTCTGTGTATTAGCTCGGCCGCAAAAGCACCATAGCGTGTTGCCAAAATTCTATCTTGTGGACTTGGTGTTCCTCCACGCTGAATATAACCAAGTATGGTTTCGCGTGTTTCCATACCCGTCATTTTCTGAATCTTTTTACCAATGTAACTGGCTGCCGATTTCTTCTTCGGCTTATCTATTCCTTCAGCAACTACAACAATAGAATAAGGTTTACCTACTTTACTCCTCTCCATAAGGCAATTGCAAACGTTATCCAAACTATAATCTATCTCGGGCAAGAGTATTACATCTCCTCCGGCAGCAATACCTGAATGTAAAGTTATCCAGCCTGCATGGTGCCCCATCAACTCAATTACCATTACTCTTTTATGCGAGTTAGCTGTAGTATGCAAACGATCAATCGCTTCTGTTGCAATATCTACTGCTGAATCAAAACCAAACGTAACATCCGTTCCATAAACATCGTTATCAATTGTTTTAGGAATACCAATAACATTCAATCCTTCCTGAGACAGTAAATTAGCCGTTTTCTGTGTACCATTTCCTCCAATACATACCAAAGCATCTAAACCTAGTTTATCGTAGTTTTCCTTAATTATTTGGGGTTTATTTTCCGTTTCTCCCTCTTCTACCTTAAAAGGTTTAAACCGGGATGTACCAAGTATAGTCCCCCCAACTGTAATAATACCCGAGAGGGCCTTCTCTTCCATTGTGGTCGCTTCCATATTCATTAAACCACTAAACCCATTAGCTATACCTACAACTTCCATTCCATACTTAACAATTGCCGTTTTACCTACACCTCTAATGGCTGCATTAATACCGGGGCAATCTCCTCCAGCTGATAATAGTCCAATCCTTTTTTTACTGTCTCGCATAGTTTATAGCTTTAATCCGTCTCGTAAATTACTTCTTTTTAATAAAAAAACCAGCCTAATCACATTATTGTTCAGTTTATCTGTGAAAAACCAACAGTGGTATATCTGTATGGAACAATATTTTACGCGTTATACTTGGATGCAATATTTTTGAGATCATATTTCTTTTTCGACGGGTCATGGCTATTAATTCAATACTATTATCTACAATAAATGAATCCAGGGATTCAATAAACTCCTCTCCAGCAATAAAACTAAATTCAATATGATAATTCCGATAGGTTTGATGACAATATAAGCGCATTTCATCCAACCGTTTCCTATCCCACTTGTCTTGTTCTCCTGGTTTAAAGTGTACAGCATGTATTTTTGTTTGAAATGGGCTAATTAAGCGAATTAGCTTATGAAATGAACGGTAATCTGCATTGTTAAAATCGGTGACAAACAAAATGTGACTGACCTTATCAATATCAAAAGAAGCATTTGCCGGCACAGCTAAGACAGGCACGTTTGCATTTGTAATGACATCACTTGTAATGCTACCCAATAACTCTTTTATGGTTTCACCTTTACTTCGGGTTCCCATAATTATAACATCCGGTTCTTCGCTCACACTCATTTCGACCAAAACATCTTCCGGATACCCCTTTACAATACGTGTTAATATACTTATTCTTGCATTTTCATTCAGGATTAATTGTTTTTCGAGTTCCTGTTTAAGTAAAACAAGCTGCTCCTCAATACTTTTTTTACTTAACTCTGCATCTCCGTTCTCCTTAATAGGCGGATAACAACTAATGAGGGTAATAACAGATGGAATTTTCTGACTAAGTTTCAGGGCGTAATTAACTGTATTAATAGTATAATCAGAAAAATCAACCGGAACAAAAATACGTAACATCGTTTTTGCTTTATATAACTTATAACGATTACCAAGCAAGAGGTTGTATACCAAATAAAAACTACCTGCTCTTTATCAAAATTCAGGATTACCCAAACTTAAATGGGCTGAGCTTAACAACTCCCCTTTAAATAAGTTTGATTAACACACAAGTTACAAAAAATATATTGATATGAAAATAAAAAAGCCGGCTTGTGAGCCGGCTCTATAGTCTCTATATAAGAATATTAAATTATTAACATTGCATCTCCAAATGTACCAAAACGGTACTTTTCTTTAACAGCAATCCCATAGGCTTCCATCATAAAATCATATCCTGCAAAAGCTGCACCCATCATCATTAATGTTGATAATGGCAGGTGGAAGTTAGTAATCATAGCATTAGCTACCTGGAAATCATATGGAGGAAATATAAATTTATTAGTCCACCCTTCAAATGGTTTTACGTGACCATATGTAGATACAGAACTCTCAAGCGTACGCATTACTGTTGTACCAACAGCGCAAATACGCTTCTTTTTATCTTTACCTGCATTAATAATTTTCGTTGCTTCTTCGGTAATGAAAATCTGCTCCGAGTCCATTTTATGTTTGGTCAAATCCTCTACATCCACCTGACGGAAATTACCTAATCCAACATGTAAAGTCACCTCTGCAAAGTCTGTTCCCTTAATTTCAAGACGCTTCATTAATTCACGACTAAAGTGCATGCCTGCTGTTGGTGCTGCTACTGCCCCTTCGTGTTTTGCATAAATTGTCTGGTAACGCTCTTTATCTTCCGGTACAACTTCCCTATCAATCATTCTAGGTAGTGGAGTTTCTCCCAACCCGTACAATGTTTCTTTAAACTCCTCATAGGAACCATCATATAAAAAGCGCAGTGTACGACCTCGGGAAGTTGTATTATCAATAACTTCTGCCACTAAAGTATCGTCATCACCAAAATACAGCTTATTTCCAATCCGTATCTTACGGGCAGGATCAACCAATACATCCCAAAGGCGTTGTTCTCGATTAAGTTCACGCAATAAGAATACTTCAATTTCAGCACCAGTCTTTTCTTTATTTCCATATAATCTAGCAGGAAAAACCTTTGTATTATTGAAAATCATCACATCTTCATCACCAAAATAGTCAATAACATCTTTAAAGATTTTATGCTCTACCTTTTTTGTTTGACGATTTAATACCATCAAACGTGATTCGTCACGATTGTCTGCAGGATGTAAAGCAATTAATTCTTCCGGTAGTTTATACTTAAATCTTGATAACTTCATATATTCTTATTTTATATTTCTGTATAATATAGGATGTTTAGACAAAGAAAATCATCCTACATTTTTTTCTGCAAGATGATGACATATATTTTACGATTAATATACTTCCCAATTAATGAATGATTTAGGCCAAACAGGTGTACCTTGTACGTAACATTTATTCTTTTGTTACAAAAGTAGTCATATTTTTTTCAAATTCCTCAATTGTTATGGCTTCAGATAGTTTATAAGCTCCTATTCTGGTACGAACTAACCCTGTTAAATACCCACCAGAGCTTAATTCTGTACCAATATCACGCGCTAAAGAGCGAATATAAGTGCCTTTACTACATGTTACATCAACTTTAAGCTCTTGTTCAATCCAATTTAATAACTCTAATTTTGAAATGGATACCAACCGAGCTTTTAGATCAACTTCTTTTCCCTGGCGGGCTAAATCATATGCTTTACGCCCATTAACTTTTAAAGCAGAAAAAGCCGGTGGCATTTGCTCAAATTCGCCAGTAAATTTAACTAAGGCAGCATCAAGCATTTCTTTGGTAATATGTGCCCATTCAAATATCTGATCAGGCTCAGTTTCCAAATCTAAAGATGGTGTGGTAGCTCCCAATTTAATATCAGCAACATACTGCTTCTCCATCCCCATATACCGATCAATCTGTTTAGTAGCTTTTCCTGTACAAACAATTACCAATCCAGTTGCTAAAGGATCAAGTGTTCCGGCATGCCCTACTTTAATCTTTTTAATGTTGAACTGCCTTTTAAGTAAGTATCTAATTTTATTAACTACATCAAAAGAAGTCCACTCAAGAGGTTTGTTAATCAACAACATTTGACCTTCACGAAATCGCTCTTCACTATATTCAATCATTATATTTACTTAAAATATATTTTAGAAAAATAACTGATGTACAATCGCAATAGACCCAACAATGGCACAGTAAACGGAGAAATAGACCAATTTACTCCTGCGCACCAATTTTATCATCCATGTACATGCAAGCAATCCGGTTATAAAAGCAGCAATAAAACCAACAACTACAGGTAATACAGATACATCTGCAGTAGTAAATTCACTTGATAATAAATCTTTGGCCATCTTACCTAAGATAAGTGGCACAACCATTAAAAATGAAAATCTTGTTGCTTTTGTACGATCAACTCCCAATAATACTGATGTTGAAATTGTAGCTCCTGAACGGGAGATACCTGGTAATATAGCAATAGCTTGTGCTATTCCAATAATAATAGCACTCTTATACGAAACGCCTTTTTCAGTAGTTTTAGCACGATCCGCTAAAAATAATAAGCCAGCTGTTAATAATAGCATTATTCCAACCAGTAATACCTGGCTATTGAAAAGTGCTTCAATCTGATCATTAAATACAATACCAATAAAAGCAGCTGGTAGCATTGAAACAATGATCTTTAATGAAAATACAGTCTGCTCATTCCATTTAAACTGAAATAACCCGGCCAATATTTCCATTATTTCTTTACGAAAAACCACAATGGTGCTAATAGCCGTTGCGCCATGTAACATCACTGTCATAAACATGCTTTCTCTTGCCATAGCATTATCACCAAAAATAGCTTTAGCAATTTCAAGATGACCGCTGCTACTTACTGGTAAAAATTCTGTTAACCCCTGAATAATACCAAGAATTAGTGCTTCAAATACACCCATAAATCAAATTCTATTTTTCGCTTTTTGGTTTTTTCATGATAGCATAAATCTCAAAAATGAAACCAAACAGCACCACAATTGGCGCCAAGGTGATTCGACGAAAACTAAAGATTTCTTCATTAAAGACAGTTGGATCATCACTACGGCCTCCAATCATTAATAAAAAGCCTAATATAATAATGGCAAAACCAATAGCTAGTAATATGTAATTCTCTTTGGCAAGAGCAAATTGAAATTTGTTCTCTGTTTCTTTTTTTGACATATCTTATTTATTAAAAATACAAATCATCGGTACGCAAATTCAAATATTTATTTACTGCAAAATACGTTGACAAGAATGTAATTAATATACCGCATACTATTACTATCCCAAATAATACCAGAATTAAATCAATATTTTGAAAGCCTATAACTCCGGCTAATTCTTTACTACTAAAATACACCATCAAAGCAAGCAACACTATGGCAAGTACTGCGCCTACAAATCCATGTAAAATACTGGTCAGTAAAAATGGACGACGAATAAATCCTTTTGTAGCCCCAACCAATTGCATTGTTCTGATTAAAAAACGCTTTGAATAGACTGATAAACGAATAGTGTTATTAATTAATGCTACTGCGATTAACAATAATAATAAAGCAAATACTGCAAGTATAATAGCAATTCGGTTCACATTTTGATGTACCAAATGAATTAGATTTTTTTGATACAAAACTTCCTTCACTTGTGAAAACTCCATAATAACCTGCTCAACCTTTGCAATACTATCCGGATTTGCATATTCAGCATAAACCTTTACATCAATTGATGATAATAAAGGATTGTATCCCAGAAACTCAACAAAATCCTCACCCAATTCCTCCTTTAGCTCTACTGCTGCCTTATCCTTATCAACGTATTCTGTTTGTTTGATGAAAGGTGAGGTACTTAACAGTTTTTCCAGACGTTTAACCTCGGCTTCCCGTGCATTATCTTTTATCAGAATAGTAAATCCGATGTTTTCTTTTACATAATTTGACAGGCGATGTGCATTTAAAGAAAGCAGACCGATTATTCCTAAAAGAAAAAGTACCAGTGCAATACTGATAGTTGTGGTGACATATGAACTACGAAGCTTCTTGCCACTGTTTATTTGTTTTTTACTAGTCATTGTACAGAATTACTGCAAAAATATAAAATGCCTTTAGATGAACCGAGAAAGATGCCAATTAATCTTTGAATTAACAAATATTAAATATAATCTCATCTTTTTTTAACGTGTAAAAATTTCATTACACCTAGCCTATCTACCTCTTAATCTATAATATAATAAAAAATAGCCATAAATATTCATATAATTATTAAATAAGATTACATGATTTTTTTAATCGACCAAACTAGGGTTCGTATAAAAACTAAAAAATAACTAAATTAATATTGATCAATACTTCAACATGACAGCTAATGATTATACAATTCTGATATTAAAATTTCCCTTGTTTTGATACTCCTCTGTTAATTGGCATAAGTGCTGAAAATAGCTATCTTTGCGTCTCCTGACAGGTCAAAACGATGGGAATAAATATCAGAGATACATTTAGAACATTGAGGATTTATTCCTTGGCATTAAGAGTTTTTCTTTTTTTAAAAAAGGTTTGGCATTACATTTTCATCAACTCCTTTTCTAAGTTACTTGTACGTTGTGTTTTTTTTCGAAAGATTTACTATGTATTTTTTAGTAATGCATTTTCAGATGAAATAAGGTTGTTTGCACAAAGTAGCCATTCATACATGAGTAAGAAGTTACACAATCAACCAAATGAGTTTTTATTGCGTCGAAACATACATCGGATTGAAAAGGGCCTGATATTTACAAACAGAAAAAGTGTATTTGCAAAAGACTATATACTTGAAACTGTCATCCAATATAAACACCAGGCAGTTCAGCATCCTCAATCAGATCTCACAAAATGGGGGAAAGACATTCTAAATGAATACTTTAACGTTGTTACCCACGAACACAATATTAAAAAAGCTTATGAAGCATATAGGCAACTTCAGCTTTGTGAAATTTTAAGTAGCAACTACAAACCTGTTAAAGGCCCGGCATTGAGCAATAAATATGAAAATATGTTTTCAGAACTAGCACTGGAGCGAAAATCTGTTCGTGACTTTAAATTAGATGTTGTTCCAACGAGAGAACAAATTGATAAAGCTATAACAATTGCGTCAAATGCTCCTAGTTCATGCAATAGACAACCTTTTGAGTTTAGAATCATTGATGATTACGAATTGGTCAAGAAAATATCACTACTTCCGGCAGGTGTTAATAGTTTTGCTGATAAAATACGCTGCATGGCAATAGTTATTGGTAAGATGGACGTGTCTCCAACTGCAAGTGACAGACACCTTATGTATATTGATGCCAGTCTTGCTTCAATGAATTTCATGCTGTCACTTCAAAGTCAAGGAATCGCATCATGCCCGATTAACTGGCCAGACTCAAAAAAAAGTAACAAGGCATTATCTAAGCTTATTAGCCTAAAAAATAATGATAAAGCAATTTTATTCATCGGCTTTGGCTTTCCAAAGGACAACTATATGGTAGCCTGCTCTACCAGAAAAGGGTTAAAGGAAATTAGAAAATACAATCAATAAATGGCAGTCAGACTTATTACAGGTGGTAATTTTATTAATTATGGTGCACGTTCAATGCTATTTTGCTTAGTTGATGATCTAAAAAAGAAGTACCCCAATGATACTATTGTACTCATTGACTTGTTCCCTACATTGTCAGATACACAAAAATCGAACTATACCTTTGAGATAGTGAACATGCATGTAAGAACACTTTTTCGCATCTCCTTTCCAATATTAAAATTATTCTTTAAACCCAGCCCTAAAAGTGATTCTGAAAAAAAGGTTATCAACTTTTTTAAGAATGCTTCTGCTATTTATGATATTAGTGGATATGGTATTAGCTCACATAATCAAGGACTAATATGGACAATAGCCATTTTACTGCCCATGCGATTTGCTAATCGCCAAAATATACCTTATTATATTCTTCCCCAGTCTATTGGCCCCTTCAAGTTTAAAGGTTTAAAGAAATGGATATTATTCCCAATTATAAAAAAATACATCAGATTAGCCAAATACATTTTTACCAGAGAAAGATTAGGAATGGAATATGTTAAGGCTATTAGAACAAACGATCTTTTTGTTTCTCCTGATATTGTTTTACAGTGGAGCGGGAATAATTTTAATCATTTGTTTGTAAATAATAACAAGGATATAGAACTACCAGCAGTTCAACCACGGTCTATAGGTATTATTCCCAATAAACAAATGTTTAATTTTTTAGGTACTGAAGGTACTGTTTCTTTATTCTCTTATATATCTAACTATTTCATCAAAAAGGGTTTTCATGTATACATTATTAAACACTCCCTTGATGATGATAAGTTATGCATTAATATTGCAGATTCAATTGATAACAAATCCTCTACTAACTTAATTAATAGTAATTTATCAGCAGATCAGATTTTGGGAATCATTAGACAATTGGAGGGCGTAGTCTCTGCGAGGTATCACGGATTAGTGCATGCATTAAAATGCAACAAACCAGTTTTTTCATTAGGGTGGGCAAATAAATACCATGAACTTATGAGTTTGTATGATCTGAATGAGTTACATATATCTATTGAGTCGTCTCCATCTCAGATAAATATTCAGAATAAACTTGATATTTTTACAGACCAGATGGATCTTTTAGCTGATAAAATAAAGTCAAAGAATAAAAACACATTACATGATCAGGTGTATTACAAATACATATAACTTAATATAAAGATGGTTCCAATTGCACTTTTTGTTTATAATCGCCCAAATCATACAAAAAAAACCATTGAGTTCTTATTGAAAAATACTGGTATAGAAAAAACTGATTTATATGTCTTTTCTGATGGGCCTAAATGTGACAAAGAGGTTCAGAAAGTTGATGACGTTAGAAAGATTGTAAGAGGAATAAAGGGCTTTAATAAAATTGAAATTATTGAGCACCTCTCTAACTCTGGTTTAGCTAATAACATTATTGATGGCGTTTCTCATGTATTTAAATCACATGATAGCATAATTGTTCTAGAAGACGATTTACTTGTTTCTTCCGGGTTTATTGAATATATGAATTACACATTAAGTTATTACAAAAACTCCCCTGTTACCTCTATTAGTGCTTACTCACCCCCACTCTCAATACCTAAAAATTACCAATACAGCACCTTCTTTATGCCTCGAATATGTTCTTGGGGATGGGCAACTTGGAAAAATAAATGGCTAGAAGTTGATTGGAATATTAGTGATTTTGATGATTTTATTACTGATAAAAAGCAACGTTTAAGATTTCAGCGTGGAGGCAATGATACTTCTGTTATGCTATTAAAACAAAAACTCGGGTTAATTAATTCCTGGGCAATCCGATTTAATTATTTCTGCTTTAAAAAAGGTGAATATTGTGTATATCCAATAAAATCACTTGTTTCTAATATCGGTGCAGATGGTTCAGGCACACACATGGGGTCAAATTCAAAATATAATGTTTCTATAGCAGAATCAGTATCTATAAAGAATCTCTGTTCACATGAAAAACAAAGTACTAATATTCAGAATTCTTTTCGTAAATTTTATAATCCATCAATATATAGAAAAGCAATAAACATGTATAAGATTTGGAAATACAAACGTAGCATACAATAATATAGCATTACACTATTTTATCTACTTTCATAAAAACTACTTCTTAACAAGAACTTGCTTAATAGTTTTAATAAGCTCAACGAGCTCATTCCATTGAATTATTCGGAGCAGAAATAGGGTTAAAACATAAAGCACGATTAATCCAGCTTTAATGAACAGGTTAATCCATCCCTCATATGGCATTATATATCCAAACCATACAAATAAGAACCAAACTCCTATCAATAAGATTGATTGTTTAAGGTTAACATCTATGTCCTCATATTTATTCGATTCATGATAAAACCAAACCATTGAAATAAACTGTACAAGTAAAGTTGAAATTGCCGCTCCTAACCTACCTAGCACTGGTACTAAAGCTAAGTTTAAGGCAATATTTAATACTCCTACACTTACAAGGATCTGAGATATTTTTACTGTACGTTTATGCTTATTAAGAGGTAATCCCAAAAATTGCCTTATCCCAGAGAAGGTAAGTGCCAATATCAGTACAGGTACGATATAAATGCCATCCATATAATATTCATCACCTGCAACAGATAACCATATTATTTCCTTTGAAAAAAGGATAATACATAAACCACCGAAAGTGATTATTAAGAAAAAATACCAATAAAGCTTATTAAACAACTGTTGACTATCCTCCTCTTTAAATGATCTAAAATAATGATATGTGTACGAACTAATAAACGAAGTTATCAGAACCATTTCAAGAAGATTGGCAACCTTAAATGACAAACCATAATTTCCAGATTCTGCTGGATTATAAAATTGGTTAATAATATGGCGGTCACTCAAGTTTAATACTGTTGTAAGAACATTTGATAAGGCTAAGGGAAATCCATAGATAATCATCTCCTTTAGATCCGACAATTTAAAATGAAATTCAATATTCCTTTTAATAATAGGAATTAAGCCCGTAAAAGTAATTACATTGGCTACTAACTGGGCAAGGAAAACCCCCATAAAACCTTCTTTCTTTATATATAGAAAATATAAAGTGAACAGTAATAAAAGAAATACATTGATAGAACTATGCAAGGTTTGTTTTGCCGGCTTGTATTGAATCTTCAATAATAAAAACGGGAACTCGTGCAACAAGCGAAAAAAACTGGAAGCTAAGAAAGCTATTATCACTCCACCGGATAAATCATACTTTAATACTGGCAATGAAAATAAATACAGAAATACACCAATTACAGCAACAACAACGATTGAAACCAAGTAATTAAAAAGTGCAACAGTAAAGAATAATGATTTCTTATCTTTTTCTGTTAACATTTCATTATACCAACGAAGAAAACCACTTTTAACCCCCAGACCTGACATCACCTGGGTAAAGATAAAAACGGTTTCCAGCAACATCCAAACCCCAAATTCGTCTTCTGATGTAAACCCCTTAACAATTGGAAGTATAACCACACCACTGAGCTTTCGAATAATGTTACCTATTCCATAAATTGTAGTTTGCTTAAAGATTGTTGTTGTTGCCTCCCGCATTTCTTAGCTAATATTATATTTTATAACTCAAAAACCTCTCTTATATTCTTTAAATTATAGACGCCTTATATATAAACGAATAAAATACTTTAACTATACTCTTTATTTTCTTATTCTATGAAAGTAAAATTGTACTAAAATAAAATCTATTTAATTTTAAATACTTGATCGCAAAAAATCTTCTTTAAAGAAATCAATATGATACAGAGGTATTTTTTTTTACAACATACCGTCTGATTGCATCCATGCCTGTACAAATTTAATATGGGCATAAGAATATTTGTATTTCAGATATTCACGAATCTCAGATAAGGATGTAAATCCACTCAAGCGTATCCCTTTTTCAATAGCATGCCTCGATTCGTGATCAACAAAATCGTTAATGGACAGCATATCTTCTTTTATACAACGTGCAATGTGCGTTTCAATTGTTGTTTTAACTAGTCCACGTTTTTTAGCAATGGCCTCAATATCATCACCTTGTTTATAAAGTGCACACGTTATTAAGTAAGTAGCCACTTTAGGCGATTTTACAGCTTTTTCTTTTTCAAGTTTACTCTTATCCGCTTTACCTTCGGGCTGTTTTTCTAAATCTGGCTTTTCAATGTCTTCTTTATTAACATCCTTGCCTCTTTGCGATGACTCAAGTAGTACACGCGCTTTAATCATATTTTGAGTAAGCTTATAATATAAAGCGGCCAATTCTCTTAACTCAGTTAAATACTTTTTTGTGCCTTTTTTACTTGATACAACATCTATATGCTTAATGATCTTTGTATGACATCCCTTTAATGGAGTTTGAAAATATAAAATTGCTTTATTTACTCTTTCTGTAAGGTGATAAACATAATCATCGGCGGCAGAGGTAACAATACCATGAACTTGTGATCTAAAGCTATTGGCAATCCCTTGTAGAGGTTCCGTTTCTTTAAGCAATTCTTCTGCCCACTCTTTATATTGTTGTTTAGCTGATCGCTTTTCATCTTTTGTATATGATTTAACGTGCTGATGCATAGCCACTATTAAGTCAGTAAAATCAAAAGCTTTCATTACAAATACATTAAAATATTTTTGCGATTCTATATTTAGTATAGGCGTTAATTCTTCTACTGTTAATTTATTTTGGGTAAAAGTATTTAAAGCAGCGTCTGCTGCAATACCATCTGTAGGTACCGGAGTTGCTAACACCAATCCCTTTAATGATGTCAGCCGGGATAATGCCACATAAACCTGTCCGGCTGCAAAAGCTTTGCCCACATCAATAATAGCCTTATCAAATGTTAAGCCCTGACTTTTATGCACGGTAATAGCCCATGCTAACTTTAGTGGAAACTGCTTAAACTCACCTACAACATTTTCTTCAATCTCATTTGTTTCTTTATTGAGGCTATATTTCTTATTTTCCCATATATAAGGTTCTACCCAAACAGGATCACTTCCATCCGAAAAGCTCACTTGTATTTCTTCACTTGAAATAGATGATATAGTGCCTATCTTACCATTAAAATACCGTTGCTGTCCTGAGAAGTCATTTTTTATAAACATGACTTGAGCTCCCTTCTTAAATTGCATAACTTCCTGTAAAGGGTATTGGTGTTCTTTAAAATCTCCTTTTATGTCTGATTTATAAGAATAGGTTTTTGTTTCCAACTCTTGCAAACACTCTTTATTTTTCTGATCTGCAATAGCATTATGGGTAGTTAGTTGAATGTATCCATCGTTATTATGCTGACTAAAGTCAGGCTGATAATACTGGTTTAACAGTTTAATATCAGCACTTGTAACTTTATTATCCCTCAGGTTATTAAGTAAATTAATAAATGTAGCATCCGACTGACGATAAACTTTCTCAAGCTCAATATGAATCGGCTGGTTATTTTGCAAAACCTGTGCATCAAAAAAATAAGGACTACGGTAGTAATTCTTCAGATAACTCCATTCATCATTCTTAATAACAGGTGGTAACTGCAACATATCTCCAATAAACAATACTTGTAACCCTCCGAATGGAATTTGGTGCTGACGACGAACATGGCGACATAAAATATCAATTGCATCCAACAAATCAGCACGCATCATACTCACCTCATCTATCACCAACAATTCCATCTGCTTAATCAGGTTACGCTTAACCGTATGCATCTGAATATTTTGTATTAATGTTCGTGGCGTATTAATATGTGCCAGAGTTCCCATCCTACCAGGGTCAATACCATTATTATCTGGAATAAAAGCACCAAAAGGCAATTGAAATAAAGAATGTAATGTTACTCCTCCGGCATTAATAGCTGCAATTCCAGTTGGCGCTGCCACCACCATATTTTTATGCGTATGGTTTTTAATTTTATGGAGTAAAGTTGTTTTTCCTGTACCAGCCTTCCCGGTAAGAAAAACACTACAATTAGTTGTGTTAATATACTTTGACACAAGCGATTGAAGATCGTCTTTTTCAGCATTCATTTAAAAACTGTTAAGGCAAATATTTCTCTAAGATACAATCTTTATTCTTTGATTAAAAAGGAATAATAAAACTACCTTTGTGCAAAATGAATAGCATGGCAAATAATGATAAATATCTTAAGTTCAGAACTAAGATTGATACCTATACTCAAAAATTAGAAAATACGCATAGCAAAAACATGGCTTGCAAAAAAGGATGCGATATGTGTTGCCTTAATTTTGATGTTTTCCCAATAGAATTTGATGCGATAAAAAAGCAGATTGCTATAAATTATCCTGAAGTGAAAAAACAAAATTTACCAAGTAAGTTAGGTGAAAATTGCATTTTTCTGAAAGATCATCAATGTACAATATATTACGCACGCCCAATCATTTGTCGCACACACGGTTACCCACTACTATACATGAATGATACAGGAGATCAGTGGGAATTATCGCACTGTGGACTTAACTTTACCAATGTAGATGAAACTTATTTTAACAAAGAGAATACCTATGCACAAGACACATACAACAGCCAGCTCTTTATGCTAAATCAGGAATATATTAAAACAACTCATCCTGAAAAGAATGATTTTGACCTTATTCCATTAAGTGATCTACTAAAGTAATCCTGTCTAATTATCATTACTTAAACATACCTTATGCACAAACGGTTCAATAAAGGAGAACAAGCCTTTATACAGAAAATACGCCAAACAGCTGGTAAAGCTATTAATCAATACGACATGATTAGCAGTAACGACACTGTGATGGTAGCTGTTTCAGGCGGTAAAGATAGTTTGTCATTATTGGAAATTTTGTCTTCGCGCAGAAAAGGGATACCAATAACGTATCATTTACATGCTGCTCATATCATTACAGAGGATGTACCTTATCAGATTGACACTGAATGGCTGCAACAGTTTTGCACTGAATTAGATGTCACCCTCCATTTAGTACATACACGTGCGAATCTTGAGACTGCAGGAAAAAAAAAGCCATGCTTTGCCTGCTCAAAAAATCGCAGGAAAGAGCTTTTCCAGTTAACTCATTCGCTCGGCATTAAAAAGTTGGCTTTTGGCCACCACCTTGATGATGCAGTAGAAACCCTTGTGATGAATATGACTCAGCATGCCAATATATCATCTATACCTCCACAACTGGAAATGTTTGACGGAAAATTAGAATTAATTCGTCCTTTGATACTCTTGATGGATGCCGAAATGAAACGTTATGCTGATATAATGGGATTTCAATCCCTTAAAAAGGAATGTCCATATGAAGATCATACTATTCGCAAAAAAGCACGTCATATTGTTGAACAGATGACTAACATTAACCCCAAAGCACGTATTAATATCTTTAACTCTATGAAAAAAATTGACTTTGAATATTTACCATAAAGAAGACACTAAAATTTTCTGGTTAAGATCATATAGGCTTGGTTCGGACAAAATCACTCCATACAAAAACAAATATTGTACTAAATTTATTATAAAATAATCATCAAACATTAGATTGTTAATCAGGGACTTAATCCCAAGACTCAACAACACAACAAAAAATTAAGATGACATCATCATATCTATAAACTGCTTCATCTTATCAATTTCACCCAAATAAATATGAAAGTAAGATGACCAACAGTTTTTATTTCGAAATATTGGCATATCTACCAATGTTCCTCTTGCTGTTTTTACATCAGCACATAATAAACTATTCCCTTCAATACTATCCAGTAACGAATAATGAAACTCATGACCTTTAAATGTATGTCCCTGAATGTTAACAGTACGGTAACCGAGCTTTAGCTTCATATTCTGAAGCGTTGTTGAATAATCAAAAATTCCTGCCATTTTAAAACCAGAGTTATCCTTTAACCGGACGGTTTGCCCTAAATACATCATGCCGCCACACTCTGCTACAATCTTTCCCCCTTTAGCTTCATGTTGTTTCAAAGCATTAAGCATAGCAATATTTCTACTTAGTTCTTTTGCAAATAACTCAGGATAACCACCTGGTAACCACACTAAATCTGCCTCGGGAAGCATATCATCATTTAAAGGACTAAAATAAATAACCTTGCCTAAACAATTGAGAGAACATATATTAGCTGGATACATAAAATTAAAAGCCTCATCTTGTGCTACTGCAAATTTTAACAACTTTGTTTTATGAGTAATATTTACATTCTCAGCTCCCAGCTCTTCAATTTCACTAATTTTCATTAATGTATTTACATCTACATGTTCTTCAATTAAAGCGCAGGCAACATTAACGGCATTCAGCATATTACTATTATCCGTTAGCGAAAGTCCCAGATGTCTTGATTCCAATGTAAGCGCTTCATTTTTGGGGACATAACCTAACGATACCACACCGGCATCATCAGCAGCTTCCTTTAAAAAACTATAATGGGATTCGCCAGATACTTTATTAAAAATAACACCACAAACATTAACATCCTTATTAAAATTCTTAAAGCCATACAGTAATGGAGCTACTGAATAAGCTGTAGCTGCGGCATTAACAATTAGTATTACAGGTAATTTCAGTATTCGTGCTATCTCTGCTGAACTTCCCTTATCACGTTTGGCTCCATCAAACAACCCCATAACACCTTCTACAATCCCAACATCTGCTTCTTTATTTCGAGCAAAAACATCACCAATGTGCTTTTCTGTTGACATCCATACATCCAGATTATAAGACTGATTTCCGGCAACTTGCGAATGCTGAATTGGATCAATATAATCCGGCCCACACTTAAAAGGCTGAATAGCCAACCCCTTGTTTTTAAGAGATTTTATTAACCCAAGAGTTATGATAGTTTTACCCGAATTACTTGATGGGGCAGCTATTAAGAAAGCATTTTTCATATGTTTAAATTCATTTTTCAATGGTCACACAAAGCTCTTCTGGAAAATAATTATCCTCGTGTATGAGAACTTTTTAGCTTACGCTGATTTTCAATCCTCATAGCTTGTTTCATGTACTATTTTTTATATTAAACAGAATACAAGAGTCTGATTTTCAGCATTGACATTTCAATTTAAAATTATTGACAGAGAAGCACCACCTGAAAAGACCTTTTTATGACTCATTTCACATGTCAGTTATTAGCGTTTATCACAAATAATAAAAAGTCCAAAGATAAATAAAAGGCTAATCCGCTAACGTTCAACAAGAGAATAATTAAAACCTTATTGTCTTTTTAACATCGCATAATGCTGTATCCCAAAAATTAGCAGTACCTTTGCGGCTCATTTGGATTTAAGTTATGCAAGAGATTAGAAATGTAGCCATAATTGCTCACGTTGACCACGGTAAGACTACTCTGGTTGACAAGATGTTAATGGCTGGAAAACTATTTAAGGATCACCAGGATGTTGGTGAACTCATTATGGACAATAACGACCTTGAACGTGAACGGGGTATCACAATCTTGTCAAAAAACGTGTCTGTAATGTGGAAAGGTGTAAAAATTAACATTATTGACACACCGGGTCACTCCGATTTTGGAGGTGAAGTTGAACGTGTACTAAACATGGCTGATGGTGTATTACTTTTGGTTGATGCTTTTGAAGGCCCAATGCCACAAACGCGTTTTGTATTACAAAAAGCTATCTCTCTTGGACTTAAGCCTATTGTAGTTATTAACAAAGTAGACAAACCAAACTGTCGACCTGAGGAAGTACACGAATCTGTTTTTGATTTGATGTTTTCTTTGGATGCAACAGAAGATCAGTTGGATTTTCCATCAGTATATGGTTCAGCCAAAGAAAACTGGATGAGTACTGACTGGAAACATAAAACGGACAATATTGAGGCTGTTTTTAATGCTATTATTGAGCATATTCCGGCTCCCAAATACAATAAAGGAACACCGCAGTTACAAATCACATCACTTGATCACTCAAAATATTTGGGTCGTATTGCGATTGGCCGCCTACACCGTGGTGAATTAAGAGTTAACCAAGACGTAAGCCTGGTTAAACGTGATGGCAGCATTGTCCGCACCCGCATTAAAGAGCTAAACGTATTTGATGGTTTAGGCCGTACCAAGGTAGAACATGTGTCATGTGGTGAGCTTTGTGCTTTAATTGGTGTTGAAGGTTTCGATATTGGTGATACCATTGCCGATTTTGAAAACCCTGAACCACTAGAGCCAATTGCTATTGATGAGCCGACTATGAGTATGTTATTTACCATTAATAACTCCCCGTTTTTTGGTAGGGATGGTAAATATGTAACATCACGCCATATTAAAGATCGTCTGGACAAAGAGCTGGAGAAAAACCTGGCTTTACGTGTTGAAGACACTGATTCAGCTGATGCATGGAATGTATACGGACGTGGCGTACTACATTTATCTGTTTTGATTGAAACCATGCGTCGTGAAGGTTATGAATTACAAGTGGGACAACCGCGTGTAATTATTAAAGAAATTGTTGGCGAAAAACACGAACCAATTGAAGATCTGACCATTGACTTACCAGAACATCATTCAGGCAAAGCCATTGAGATGGTAACACAGCGCAAAGGTGAACTAAAAACAATGGAGAAAAAAGGTGACCGTGTTCATCTTGAATTTAATATTCCATCGCGAGGTATTATTGGCTTACGCAGCAATATGCTTACTGCCACTCAGGGTGAAGCTATTATGGCTCACCGCTTTATTGAATTCCAACCATGGAAAGGACCTATTGAAAAACGCATTAATGGCTCATTAATAGTTATTGAATCAGGTACTTCTATTGCTTACGGAATGGATAAACTACAAGACCGGGGTACTTTCTTTATATCTCCTGGTGAAGAAGTTTACACAGGCATGGTAATCGGAGAAAATAACCGCGAAGGTGACTTAACCATTAATGTTACCAAAGCTAAAAAGATGAGTAACATGCGTTCTTCTGGTGCTGATGACAAAGTAAAGCTGGCTCCTCCAACTAAGTTCTCCTTAGAAGAGGCACTAGAGTATATTCAGGGCGATGAATATGTTGAAGTAACTCCTTCATCAATTCGACTAAGAAAGATCTTACTTCTTGAACATGAACGTAAACGTTCTACCTTGAAGTAATTTTAGAGATAAATAACAGTATTAGACAATATATCAGTTAAAAACAAAAAAGGAGATAACCAAATGGTTATCTCCTTTTTTGTAGGTTTCTGAGTTATATCAAAGCTCTATGATTAATTATAGAATATTCTATAATTAAAATTTAAAGGGATTATTTAAACAATAAACAAATGGAATACAAAAAAGCTTTAGCCGATAATCATTACCTTTACACAAGGTAAAAACCAACTGCTCCTATTATGTATATTAACTTCCATACACATCACACAACAAGATGTTACGATAGTATTTCAGTCGTTAACCTGACACTTAATGAATTAAGAGCGTCAAAAAAACTACCTAGATATTGTTCTGTTGGTGTGCATCCATGGCATGCCCAACAAGATATCCCGACAGAAAGCCTAAATAATTTCGTAAATATTAAGAATATTATAGCCCTTGGCGAATGTGGGCTTGATAAGCTTAGAGGGCCTGACCTTACAATCCAACTTAATATTTTCAAAAAACAAGTAATACTCTCAGAAAACATTCAACTACCTCTGATAATACACTGTGTTAAAGCATATTCAGAAATTATTAAACTACGAAAGGATATCCAACCCAAACAACCTTGGATTTTCCATGGTTTTAATGCTTCCCAAAAAACAATGGAGCAAGCATTGCATCATGGCTTTCTCTTTTCTTTTGGCAATGCTCTATTCAATTCAAATTCAAAAGCAACACAAGTATTACCATTTATACCGTATAACAAACTATTTTTAGAAACTGACGACAAGCCTCAGCTAAGAATTGAATCAATATATAAAAAAACCAGTACACTTTTAAATATTAAATTAGATGAATTACAATTTATTATAAGTAATAACTTTAATCGATTATTTAATGTACATACTTAATACTCTTAACCCTCTGAATACCGACTGGACAACCTGGATTCTTACATTACTTTGTGCTTTCCTGGTGGGCATTTCTAAAAGTGGCCTTAAAGGAACAAGTATGATAGCCATTCCTCTTCTTGCACATTTATATGGAGGAAAAGCGTCTGTTGGTATCTTACTTCCGTTTTTAATTATGGGCGATTTAATGGCTCTTAAATTCTTTTACAAGAGTGGTAATATTAAGCTCATTATTAAACTTATTCCATGGGCTGTAATTGGCATTTTGACTGCTGTTTTTATTGGAAATCAAATTAATGACACTCAGTTTAAACACACCATAGCAATCGCCATTTTAGTTTGCTTAGTATTATTGCTGTACAACGAGTTTAAAAGCAAGGCAAACATTTCAACATCAAAAATATTTAGCGGTTCACTTGGTTTAGTTGGTGGCTTTGCTACTATGATAGGGAATGCAGCCGGCCCTATCTTTAATCTTTATCTTTTATCCATGCGCCTACCTAAAGCAGCATATATTGGAACCGGCGCATGGTTTTATTTATTTCTTAACTCGTTTAAAATACCTTTTCATATAATTAACTGGCAAACAATTAACTGGCAAACAATCCAACTCAACTTTATTATGTTGCCAATTCTAATCACCGGTGCTTACCTGGGCAAAAAGGTTGTGGGGTATATTCCTGAAAAACCATACCGTTACCTGGTATTCACTATCATATCGTTATCTGCCATTTTGCTGTTTTTCAAATAGTACACACAGCACACCCTTTAACAAGTGCTATTTGTCATTTAAATTATAAGTTGAATATTGTACCTTTACATGCAGATATAGATAAAATCACACTAGTAAATCGTATTTGAAATGAATGATATCAATTGGAGTGACTTGTCGTTCAGCTACATGAAGACAGATTATAATGTAAGGTGCTATTATCGTGATGGCAAATGGGGCGAATTAGAAGTTCATTCTTCTGACCAGATAAGTATCCACATGGCTGCAACCGGCTTACATTACGGCCAGGAAGCTTTTGAAGGTTTAAAAGCTTTTAAAGGTAAAGATGGTAAAACACGTCTTTTTCGTATTAAAGAAAATGCGAAGCGCATGTACAATTCAGCTGTGGGAACAATGATGGCTAAGATTCCTGAAGATGTTTTTGTTAATGCTGTATTGAAAGCTGTTGAATTAAATAAACGCTTTATTCCTCCATATGAGTCAGGTGCCTCTCTATATATTCGTCCATTATTAGTTGGCACAGGTGCTAAAATCGGCGTTGCTCCTACTGATGAGTACTTATTTATGGTATTTGTAATGCCTGTTGGCCCTTATTTCAAAGAAGGCTTTAAACCAACCAACATGATGATATCGCGTAAATACGATCGTGCTGCTCCCCTTGGAACAGGAAATATTAAGGTAGGGGGTAATTACGCAGCCAGTTTACGTGCCGGCCACGAAGCTCATTCTAAAGGCTATTCAGCGGTTTTATTCTTAGATAGTAAAGAGAAAAAGTACATTGATGAGTGTGGGCCTGCTAACTTCTTTGGGATTAAGAATAATACTTATGTGACACCGAAGTCAGAATCAATTCTTCCATCGATTACCAATATGAGCTTATGCCAGTTAGCCGAGGATATGGGTATGACTGTTGAACGCCGACCTATTCCTATTGAAGAATTAAGCAGTTTTGTAGAAGCAGGCGCTTGTGGTACCGCAGCTGTTATTAGTCCAATTGGGCAGATTGACGATGTAGAAGCTGGTAACTCATTTGTGTATAGCAAAGATGGCAAGCCAGGTGAAATTTCTGAAAAGCTATATAATAAATTAAGGGCCATTCAATATGGTGACGAACCAGATACTCATGGTTGGGTTACAGTAGTTGAATAACCTGTTATATTTTAAATTGATATAAAATGGGTTTCGTTTGACGAAACCCATTTTTCAGTTCATACCCTAGCATGTACAAATCTATTATTACCTTTGGGATTATTATCAAGATTTACTATGACTGATTTAAGAATTGAGAATTTAAATATTATTACCGAAGATCCTATTATCACGCCAGATGCGTTAAAACAACTCTATCCTCTTACCGACAAGGTAACCAAAACCATTCTTGATGGACAAAATACTGTTAAACGTATTCTGCAAAAAAAGGATCAACGCCTATTGGTTATTGTCGGCCCTTGCTCTATTCATGATGTTAAATCTGCCAAGGCTTATGCTCACAAACTTAAAATGCTGGCTGAAGAGGTTAGCGACAGTTTGTATTTGGTTATGCGTGTCTATTTTGAAAAACCACGAACCACTATTGGCTGGCAAGGTTTAATCAATGATCCGTACCTGGATAATAGCTGCCAATTAGAAGATGGCTTAAAGATGGCGCGTGAACTACTTCTCTATGTTACTGAGCTAGGTTTACCATGTGCCGGCGAAGCCTTAGATATTGTTACACCACAATATATTCAAGACTTATTCTCATGGACAGCCATAGGTGCCCGCACAACAGAATCACAAAGTCATCGTAACATGGCCAGCGGACTATCTTGTGTTGTTGGTTTCAAAAATGGCACTAAGGGCAGTATAGATATAGCAATAAATGCGCTTGAATCAGTAGCTGCTCCACATAACTTTGTAAGTATTAATCCTGAAGGTAGAGTAGCCGTTATAAAAACCAAAGGCAACCCTAACTCACACATCATATTACGTGGTGGCAAAGAGCCAAACTATTCAGCCCAACACATAGCTGAATATGAAGCAGAACTAAGAAAAGCAGGATTAGAACCACGAATAATGGTAGATTGCAGCCATGCCAATAGTGGTAAAAATGCAGCTAAGCAATCTGTTGTTCTGAATGATATTGCTAATCAAATTAAAAGTGGTAATACTTCAATTATGGGTATCATGATTGAGAGCAATTTAGAGTTTGGATGTCAAAAACTTACCAATAACACCTCAAGTCTTAAATACGGTATTTCCATTACAGATGAATGCATAGGATGGAATGAAACTGAAGAATTATTAAAAAATTTAAGAACTAAACTAAAAAGCTAAAAACGCTTATTGCGCATTACATACCACCCAAAGCGTATACCAATTGGAATATGCCTTAAAACTGTTGAAATAAGCCCGAAATAGCGCCTCATAATATCAAATCGTTCCAGTAGCCCGGGCACTATATTTTGCTTTGTTAAACCACCATCTAAAAACCGGGACAGGGTTTGATTTGCATTATAAATAAACTTTGCATCCTTAAGAGCTTGAATACACCACTCAAAGTCTGCCGAAAAGCGATATTTTGTATTATATAACTGCGCAATTTTTGTAGATACTAAAATGGATTGATGACTAACCAGCATGCCTTTTTTAAAATCTTTCCATGATAGTTGAACTGGTGGTTTTAACCGCCTGTCTCCTATTTCTTTTCCCTCTTCATCTATCATTATAGTGTCACCGTAAATCACATCTGGCCATTCCGGACCAAAGCCCTTTACCACATCTTCAACTGTTGTTTCCCTATAAACCTCATCTCCCGAATTAATAAACCAAAGGTAATCGCCGGTAGCCAAATTAATACCTTTATTCATGGCATCATACAAGCCATTATCTGGCTCACTAATCCACTTTTTAACAACCCTTTTATTCTTCTCAACTAAAGTAATAGTTCCATCTACTGAAGCTCCGTCAACAATAATATATTCAATGTTTTTATATGACTGCTGAGAAATACTATCAATGGTTTTTTGAAGGGTTTGTTTCCCATTGTAAACAATTGTAATAATGGAAATAACAGGGCTATCCATAAATATCTACTTTAATAAACGTCTCCATACTCTTTTCATGCTACGAATCCATTTATCAAAGTTAACACCCTGATATTGTAATACCATACTTGGATTAACATATATTCGCTCAAATCCTTTTTGTCGAATAGCATGACATAAGCCAAAATGCTCACATCTTACCTCTACCCTAATATCATTGTTTGGAATTGCTGAATAGTTACAATCTTTAATTACCTGATATTTATATATAGAAAGCCCTCCATAGGCAGAATAAACAGGCATTAATGGCATGCCTTTACGAAGAAATCCCCATGTATTTTGTGCGGCCTCAATGGAAGCCTCGGTTTGAGGATATTGTTCTGTCCCCAATTCATTTAAAGCATATGTATCGTAATAATTATAGCCTCCAAAAACAGATCTTGAATATCCAAAAGCCGTTACAACATCCCAATATTTTGCCAAACCAAATGAATGTAAAATGCCTTCAACATTTATTTTTTTTACATCCATATCAACAACAATCACGTAATCCGGTTTCTCTTCCAACGAATTTAGTTTACTCAAATATTGATTACGAAAAAACGCCATTTTCTCTATCCTAAATGCAGAAAAAAAACGGTTAACTCCCTCTGTATTATTTGGAATTGTTAGCTCATTAAAGTCTTTAAGATCTATAAAAACATGTTTTGATGAATTCTGCCAGTTAATAAGCGTTTCTTTTGTCCCATCCAAACTATCATTTTCAAAAACGATAACAGATGATGATTTACAATACTTTCGAAATGATTCTATAACCGGAATATTTACTTTTAATTGCTTATTACAATCTCTTACAATAGAGCAAATTACAACCGAAGCATCTACCAATTTATCTTTTCCTGACTCAATAACCTGCTTATAATTTACCATGCTCTGAATTTCAAAAGGTTCAATAAGATTACATCCAGTTTAACCATTAATTAAATACCCTCACTAATATTAAAATATTACTACTCAAACAAAATACTAATATCACAAAAGAAGAGTTAACCGAATGGTTTAAATATCTAATTTACTCGGATAGTCAATATTATAATGTAATCCTCTACTTTCCTTACGTTTACGTGCCATTTTAATTATTAAATACCCCAGATTAATTTTATTACGCAAATGGCATAATTTTTCTGATACTTTTGAATCCTGAAACAATGCTTCTGTTTCGCGATAAATTACTTCAAGGCGATCATATGCTCTATTTAAACGAATATTAGAGCGTACAATACCCACATAGTTACTCATTATTTGCTGCACTTCCTTATTAGACTGCGTAATTAGTATCATTTCCTCGGGATGCGATGTTCCTTCATCGTTCCAATCGGGTATACGCATATTAAGCTCCACTTTATTTATACGTTCTGCCGCATCTTTAGCTGCTGCATCAGCAAAAACCAATGCTTCAATAAGCGAGTTACTTGCTAAGCGGTTAGCTCCATGCAGACCAGTTGAGGCACATTCTCCTGCAGCATATAAATTAACTATTGAGCTCTTTCCCTTTAAATCAACTTTAATGCCTCCACACAAGTAATGAGCAGCAGGTACAACTGGTATCATTTCTTTTGTAATATCAATACCAAGCGACAAACATTTCTTGTATATGTTTGGAAAGTGCTCTTTGGTTTCTTTAGCATTCTTATGCGTCACATCCAGATAAACAAACTCTTCTCCTGAATTTTTTAATTCATTATCAATTGCCCGGGCTACTATATCACGTGGAGCTAAACATCCCCTGCTATCGTATTCTTCCATAAACTGCTCCCCGTTACTCCGACGAAGAATACCACCATACCCCCGCATGGCTTCAGTTATTAGAAACGACGGGCGTTCAGCTAAATTATACAAGGATGTTGGATGAAACTGGACAAATTCCATATTTTCAATTATTCCTTTTGCACGAAATACCATAGCAATACCATCACCAGTTGCAATTAAAGGATTAGTTGTTGTATTATATACACTTCCAATACCACCAGTTGCCATCATGGTTGTTTTCGCTAACACTGTTTCTATCTCACCTGTATCTTTATTAAGAACATATGCACCAAAACACTCTATATCCTGCATCCACGGCTCCGTAACCCTCCCAAGATGATGCTGTGTAATTATATCTACTGCAAAATGATTTTTAAAAACTGAAATAGACGGATGATTCTTTGCTTCTTCAATAAGAGCTCGTTGAATCTCTGCTCCTGTATTATCTTTATGATGAAGAATGCGATATTCAGAATGACCTCCTTCGCGATGCAAATCAAATTTACCTGCTTTGTTTTTATCAAACTTTGTACCCCAGCTTAAGAGCTGTTTTATTTGCTTTGGTGCTTCTATTACTACTTTCTTAACAGCCTCAATATCACAAAGCCCATCACCTGCAATTAAAGTATCTTTTATGTGCTTTTCAAATGAATCCGGCTCATATGTAACTGATGAGATTCCACCCTGAGCATAAGCAGTATTTGTTTCTTTTAGTTCAGTTTTACTCATTACAGCCACAGAACCAAATTCTGCTACTTTTAACGCATAACTTAATCCGGCAATTCCTGAACCAATCACTAAAAAATCAAATTCTCTTCTCATTCCAAAAGTCTTTGTACAAAGTACAAATGTAGGAAAGAATTACATTTTCATAGTTTATTTTTCAATAATATATTGTCACTCAATTGTACAAATTATTTCACATGAAAAGAAGAATGCGTTTCAACTAAGGAACCATTTTCATCAATTCCTTTAATAGAAATTGTAAACTCAGTAACTTCATCTGATGTGTAAAATTAAAGCTCAAAGAATTCTGAGACAAGATACTATCAAAGGTATTGGTATAAAGAAGGTTTCTAAAATCAGCCAATCTGGATATCTTTTGAAATTCAATTGTATAATCAGGTTCATCCAGCTTGTAATTATCAATATACCATTTGTGTGCTTGTCTGAAAATCCTTGGATCAAAATGCATTTCGCCCATGTCATTATTCCTCGTAAAAAAACATAATAGTCATCCTAAAATTTTTATCTTCCTGATAATAATTCAGATTAATAACCTCAATATATTCCATATCTTCCTGCTTAATGACCAAAAATAGAAAAGAGCTTATTGATTCTTTTCAAATATCATATGATGCCTTGAGTTATAAGTAAGGTAAGCTTAATCTTCAAAAAGATTATAAAAATATGGATGATGGTTTTTCCAGGTTCTTTATCAACCTGGGGGAACTGAACTACTGGTTAAACACAATACAATCGTTGGTAAAAAAAAGGGTATCACAACATATAAGCACATTCAAAATAGAATGCCAGATTACATAAGTCTTGATCTGGCAACTACCATCTATGGTAACTTAGTTACTAAAAAACTTAATCACAGTTCGTGAACTTTTGCTGTTTATAATAATTTGGACCGACAAAGTGTTTATAATAATATCTTCCGTATCGAAGGCGAAAAGGTTCAGGATTACAAAATGTCAATCTTTGGCCAGCCCATGTTAACAGTAACCTACAATTTTAGATTCTTAGGCAATGCAAAAAATGATTTATAGCGATAATAAATACTTCTCTTATTTATTAATATTAGCTTGTTCAGCCTTATAAGAATATCATGTTCTGTGTTAGTTTTTTCATACTTTACTTGTAATTTTGGTCGCAATGAAACTTAGCAAACGGTACATATTCATATTTTGCCTGACAGGCATATTGATGGCCTATTACTTCTGTTTACCAGGACAACTCTTTGTTGTTCCATACAGTACCACCGTTAATTCCAGCAAAGGTGAACTACTATCGGCTCACATAGCCAAAGACGGCCAATGGCGTTTTGCTAAAACAGACTCTGTACCATTTAAATTTGAGCAGGCTATTTTACATTTCGAAGATGAGTTTTTTTATTATCATCCTGGTTTTAATCCACTTTCAATTCTTCGGGCAATATATCAAAACCTTCAATCAGGAAGCATCAAAAGCGGCGGGAGTACCATATCTATGCAAGTTATTCGTTTAGCTTTTAATCGCAAACGTACCATCTGGACTAAAATAATTGAAACAATACAAGCCACACGTCTTGAATGGCGTTATTCAAAAAATGAAATACTCAGTATGTATGCGTCTCACGCGCCTTTTGGTGGTAATGTAGTAGGCATTGATGCTGCTTCATGGCGTTATTTTGGCCGATCGCCTAATCAGCTTTCATGGAGCGAATCAGCTTTATTGGCCGTATTACCCAATGCTCCATCTCTAATTCATCCGGGTAAAAACCGGGATATCCTGCTACGCAAACGAAATTTTCTACTCGATAAATTACTGGCTAATGCTATAATTGATTCAGCAGAACATTACCTGTCACTTGCTGAACCCCTACCCGAAAAACCCCTACCGCTTCCTCAAACTACAACTCACTTATTGACAACACTTAACAAACATTATCAAAATTATAAGTTTAACACTACTCTGGATCGGTTTCTTCAAATCAGAGCCAACCAGATTGTCGATAATTTTTATAATATCAATCGCCATAACGAAATCAATAATATGGCGGCTATTATTATTGAAAACAAAAGTGGAAATGTTTTGGCTTACGTGGGCAATTCTATCTCTTCATCAAACGATTATGGTCATGATGTGGATATTATACAAGCGAAACGAAGTACCGGCAGTACATTAAAGCCCTTTTTATACGCAGGCGCATTACACGATGGCTTAATTTTGCCTAAAATGTTATTGCCTGATATACCAACATATTACAACGATTTTGCACCAAAAAATTATGCACGGCAGTTTGACGGTGCAGTACCAGCCCATACCGCTCTTTCACGTTCATTAAATGTGCCTTTTGTACGATTGCAAAATGATTACAGCACTGAAAAACTTCATGGACTAATTAAAAAACTGGGAATCACAAGTATTAATAAGTCGCCAACTCATTATGGCTTATCATTAATTCTAGGTGGTGCTGAAACTACTCTTTTCGAGATCAGTAACAGTTATGCTTCAATGGCACGATGCCTGCAAACTTATACCAATCACAACAGTCAATATGCTAATACTGATTTTCTACCTGCAACAATTTTAAAGGATAAGGAACCTAAAAAACCTATCTATACATTTCAACCTCATGTACTTTCTGCTTCTTCAATTTACCATACTTTTGAAGCCTTAACCAATGTTCAACGCCCTAAAGAAGAAACCGGCTGGGAGAACTTCTCTTCAGGACGTAAAGTAGCCTGGAAAACAGGTACTAGTTTTGGATACCGTGATGCATGGTCAATAGGCGTTACACCCGAATTTACTGTTGGCGTATGGGTAGGTAACGCCAGTGGTGAAGGCCGGCCAGGTATTATCGGAGGTAGTGCAGCAGCACCCGTTATGTTTGAGCTCTACCGCCATTTGCCAGCCACAACTTGGTTTGATATACCTTACGATGATATGCAACAGACAGCCATTTGTAAAGAAAGTGGTTATAAAGCATCACAACAATGCTCAACTATTGATTCAGTCTACACCTCAACCGTTGAATACGATCTACCCGTATGTCCCTATCATAAACTGGTACATTTAAGCCAAAACAAAAAATTTCAGGTTAATGCCGATTGTTATCCAATACAAGATATGCAGCATCAAAGCTGGTTTGTATTACCTCCCGTAATGGCCTGGTATTACCAATCTAAAAATCCACTTTATAAGCCTCTTCCCCCATTTATGCCAGGTTGTGCACAAGAACAAAAAGTCATTGAAATTATTTATCCACAGCCATATGCCCGTTTATATGTACCACGAGAAATGGATGGGAGCTTAGGACGAATCATATGTAAGGCTACTCATTATAAAACCTCTGCCCGACTTTTTTGGCACTTAAATAATACCTATTTGGGTGAAACTTTTCATATTCATCAAATGGAAATATCTCCTGAGAAAGGCAAACATAATTTAATTATCACCGATGAAGACGGCAATTCAATTAACAGGCCATTTACTTCATTGGGTAAAGGAAATAGCTGAAAATGAACTTTCAGGCATAGAATTTGTCTTACTGCTATAAGGATAAAATCCCTTGTAGTTGATACTTTTATATGAAATGTTAACTTTGTCAACTACGTAAATGAAAATAGAGCCATTAAAAAACGACTAACTCAGGTAAAATAATAAAGATTGAACATGAACGATTTTTTAAGAACCCCAAAAGTGAAATGGATAGCAAGTCTATCGCTTTTACTGGTAATGACACTGGGCTTATACAGCTTTAATGATGACAAACGCAATTTTGATATTGTAAAAAATCTCGATATTTTCTATACGCTTTTTCGTGAATTAAACAGCTATTATGTAGATGAAACCAACCCGGAAAAATTAATTTCAACAGGTATTAATAATATGCTGGAGTCACTTGATCCATATACAACATATATTCCTGAATCGGATATGGAGGATTTCCGCTTTATGACAACAGGCGAATATGCCGGTATTGGTTCTTTAATATCAAAAAGGGATGAATATGTGGTTATAGCAGAACCTTACGAGGGTTTTCCTGCTGCACTGGCAGGCTTAAAAGCTGGTGACAAAATCTTATCCATTGACGGCAAAGATATGGTTGGCAAAAGTACACCTGATGTAAGTGCAATGCTCAAAGGTTCGGCCAATACATCATTAAAAATAAAGGTTGAACGTCCGGGTGCGAAAAAACCGATTAGTATTGAACTGGAACGTAGGAAAATTCAGATTAATCCTGTTCCTTATTACGGTATGATCAACAATGAAACTGGTATTATCATCTTTAACAATTTTACCCAGAATTGTAGCCGTGAAATTGAGAAAGCTTTTCTTGACCTACGTGATAAACAAGGTGCTAAAAGTGTGGTTTTAGACTTACGATCCAATCCAGGTGGCTTACTCGATGAAGCTGTTAAAATTGTTAACTTGTTTGTGCCATCAGGCTCTGAAGTAGTGAGTACACGAGGTAAAGTAAAACAATGGGATAAAACTTACAAAGCTATGCGTCAACCAATTGATACAGTAATGCCATTAGCAGTACTAATCAGTCGTGGTTCTGCTTCGGCATCTGAGATTGTTTCAGGAGCTCTGCAAGATTTAGACCGTGCCGTTGTTTTAGGTCAACGCTCATTTGGTAAAGGGTTAGTGCAAACGACACGCAACCTGTCGTATAACGCAAAATTGAAAGTAACTACAGCTAAATACTATATCCCTTCTGGCCGTTGTATCCAGGCATTGGATTACACACACCGCGACGAAGACGGTTCTGTTGGCCTTATTCCTGATTCACTAATTACTGAATATAAAACGCAGAATGGCCGCCCTGTATTTGATGGTGGTGGTATTTCGCCTGATATCAAAGTTGAATCGCACAAGTATGCCAATGTTACTTTTGCTTTGGTTGTTCAACAAATGATTTTTGATTATGCTACTGATTTTGTTATAAAAAATAAAACCATAGCTCCTGCTGCTTCATTTTCCATTAGCGATGATACTTATAGTGAGTTTATTGAATTTGTAAAGGCAAAAGATGGCTTTAAGTATGAATCTTTATCACAGGAGAAATTTAAAGAATTAGTAAAAACAGCTAAACGGGAAGGTTATTACAAGAAAGCAGAAGATGATTTTAATACCATGGAAGAGTTATTGAAGCTGGATGTAGAAAAAGATATGCGTCAATTTGAAGATGAAATTAAGGAGTTAATGGTTTTGGAGATAACAAAGCGTTACTATTACCAAAAAGGCTCAATTATAGCCGGATTACAAAACGATGTGGAACTTGAAGAAGCTAAAAAACTACTTAAAGAAATGAATCAGTACAATGGCTTATTAGATGGTACAGTTGCCAGCCACGCTGGTGACAGGCGTTCTACCTCTAAAAAATCAAGTTAAAACATTAATACTATAAAGCATAAAAAAGAGCTTACCATTAGGTAAGCTCTTTTTTATGCTTTATAATCTTTAAACATTATCAAAATCAATGAGCTTGTAACCAATTATTTCCTAATCCCATATCTATATCCAACGGCACTAATAATTTAATAGCACTTTCCATTTCTTCTTTCACAATAGCCTTAACTTGTTGTTCTTCCGATTTTAGTACATCAAAGTTTAACTCATCATGCACCTGAAGAATCATTTTAGAGGCGATTTTTTCACTATTAAATCGTTTTTGAATATTCACCATTGCTTGTTTAATAATATCAGCAGCTGTACCTTGTATTGGGGCATTTATCGCATTACGTTCTGCCATTCCTCTTACTACTCCATTTTTAGAGTTGATATCACTCAAGTTGCGCTTTCGTCCGTATAATGTTTCCACAAAATTATCCTTGCGAGCTTTTGCAATGCAATTATCCATAAATTGTTTCACTCCGGGAAAACTTTCAAAATAGCCATCAATTATTTCCTTGGCTTCCTTGCGTGGGATTGTTAAACGTTCAGCCAATCCAAATGCTGAAATACCATAAATTATACCAAAATTGGCTGTTTTAGCTTTACGTCGCATATCACTTGTTACTTCATCCAATGGAACTTTAAATATCTTGGCTGCTGTAGCTGCGTGTATATCTTCTCCTTTGCTAAAAGCTTCAATCAAATGCTTATCTTCACTAAAATGCGCCATAAGACGTAACTCTACCTGGGAGTAATCTGCCGACAAAAATAAATGTTCATTATCAGTAGCTGTAAAAGCCTTGCGAATCTCTTTCCCATTTTCATCACGTATAGGAATATTCTGCAAATTAGGATTATTACTACTCAAACGTCCGGTAACAACAGTAGCCTGACTGTAACTTGTGTGTATTCGATTGGTTTTACTATTAATCAGTTTGGGTAAGGCCTCCACATAAGTATTCAGTAATTTCATTAATCCTCTATACTCAAGTATAGCCGGAATTATCTCATGACGGTCTTTAAGTTTTTGAAGAATTTCTTCACCTGTACTATACTGCCCACTTTTTGTTTTCTTAGCCTTTGCATCCAATTTTAAATGTTCAAACAGCACTTCACCAACTTGTTTTGGACTGCCAATATTAAAAGGCCTACCTGCTAACTCTTCAATTTTTTTCTCCAAGGTAATAATTTGCCCACGCAATTTTTCTGCAAACTCTTTTAATGCATTATCATCCAAGGTAACACCATGAAATTCCATATCAGCTAAAACAGCAATTAATGGCATTTCAATTTCATTAAATAGCTTTTCTACATCACTACCTTTCAACTCATTCTGAAACTTCTCAGCCAACTGTAGGGTTATATCAGCATCTTCAGCAGCATAATCAAGTATATTTTCCGGTGCAATATCCCGCATATTTTTTTGGTTCTTACCCTTTGGTCCAACCACCGACTCAAAAGAGATAGGCGTATAATTTAAGTATGTTTCTGCCATAAAATCCATACCATTTTTCATACCGGGGTATAATAAATGGTGTGCCACCATAGTATCAAAATACGGCCCTTTTACATCTATACCATAATTTTTAAGTACCAACATATCATACTTTAAATTCTGAGCTATTTTAATATTTTTTTCATCTTCAAAAATAGCTTTAAATGAATTAATTAAAGCATTGGCCTCTTTCTTATTAGATGATATAGGTACATAGTATGCTTCACTAGCTTTCCAAGAGAAAGATATACCTACTAACTCGGCTTCCATTGCTTGTAATGATGTTGTTTCAGTATCAAAACAAAACTGTTTTTTAGTACTTAGTTCGGCACGTAATGAAGCTAGTTTTTGCTCATTATCAATCAAATAGTAATGATGAGCAATATCTTTAATTGTTTGGTGTGATGTTGTATAGCTTTCTTCAATAACTTTCTCTGTTACTGGTGCAGCCATTCCAAATAAATCACCCTGAACAGGATTTGTTACATAAAGGGCATTAATTCGTGATGTCAGACTTTTAAATTCCAGTTCATCAAACAGTTCATTAATGGCATCCATATTAGGTTTTTCTTTCTTCAATGCCTCTTCGTCAAGTTCAACTGGTACATCTAAACGAATTGTAGCTAGGCGGTATGATAATTCCACTTGTTCACGGAAATTAATCATATTCTCTTTTTGCTTACCTTTTAACTCATCTATGCGATTATAAATATTTGGAATATTTCCATATGTTTTAATTAAGTCTTTGGCTCGCTTTTCTCCTACACCAGGACATCCGGGTATATTATCAGCTGCATCACCCCATAATGCTAAAATATCAATGACTTGTGCAGGATTTTCAACTGAAAACTTTTCCTTTACCTGATCTACACCCCAAATATCAATACCTCCACCCATACTGCGCGGCTTATACATAAATACATTGTCTCTTACCAGTTGAGCATAATCCTTATCGGGCGTAACCATATATGTTGTAAAACCTTGCTTCGAAGCTTTTACCGATAATGTTCCTATTACATCATCGGCTTCAAATCCATCCTTTACTATTACCGGAATATTGAATGCCTTAATCAGCTTTTTAATATATGGCACTGATAATTTAATATCTTCAGGTGTAGCATCACGGTTAGCCTTATATTCCGGGTATTCTTCATGACGAAAATTGGGTCCGGACGGATCAAAAATAACAGCGATATACGACGGCTTTTCCTTGGTTAAAATTTCAAGTAAGGAATTAGTAAAACCAAATACTGCTGAGGTATTAAATCCTTTTGAGTTAATGCGCGGATTACGTATAAAGGCATAGTATGCCCTGAATATTAATGCATAAGCATCTAACAAATACAGATCCTTTTTTTCGTCAGCCATAACTATAATGTGTTTTTTTGCTAAAGATAGAAATTAGTAGCAAGAATTTAAGTGGCAAACAACAAGAGTAAAAAGCACGACCTGCATTTAATGGAATATTAAATGCAGGTCTGAGTAATATTTAATATAACAAAATTGTCTCTATTTATTATCGTCAGCATACCATTCAGCATAGCTGGATGCTGTCTCATTTAGTTTAAGACTAAATAATTCAATATTATCCGGCAAACGCTTTTTAATACGTTCAGAAAAATCAACAAGCATATTTTCACATGTTGGCTGATAATCAACTATCTCATGTCGTTTAGCCATTTGTGGTAAAGCCAGCAACTGTTCAGAAGGAGCATTATTGCTCAGCACAACGGCGTGATCCAGCTTATCAACAATCTCTTCATTAACTATCTTTTTTAAATCCCCAAAATCCATCACCATACCTAATTTTGGATTTTTTTTATCTATAATTGGTTCTCCAAGTACAGTAACGTTTAATATATACGAATGACCGTGTAAATTTTTACACAATCCATCGTAATTCCACAAGGCATGTGCCATTTCAAACCTAAACTCCTTTGTTAATCTAATCTTTGCCATCTCCGCTAAATAAAAAAAGACTGATAAATCAGTCTTTATATGCTGTTTTCTTTCTAGTGATTTAAGGTGCAATAGAACATTTACTAACGCAATCAACAATATTACGTAAACTATTATGTTTCAAGTAATAAAAGGTATTTTTTCCTTCTCGCTTACTGGCTAATACACCTTTATCCTTTAATATTCCCAAGTGGTGCGATGTAGTAGACTGTTCAATATTTAATAGCTTATGAATTTCTGTTACAGTCAGCTTATTGCCATCTTCAAGATGACTTAAAATAGCAATGCGCATAGGGTGTGCAATAGCCTTTAACATGCCAGCTGCACGATCCAACATTTCTGTATCTAAGTCTTTAATCTTCATCATTGGAGCAATTCTTTTTATATACTTACAAATGCAAATATATAACTATCTTATTATATTCTTGTTACGAATGTGCAAAAATATTTAAATATTTAGATATTATCAATATGATAGATTAAAAATTCTTAATAATTACTTAAATTTGGCGCTTACCGTTTTAAAATCGCTGTAACAACAGTGGAGTAAAGAATAATATTCATATGTCAGATATCTCTATAATTAAGGCACCCATTAAAGAAGAAATGAAGAGATTTGAACCCTTTTTTAAGGAACAGCTTAAATCTAAAATTCCTCTTCTTGATATCATTACTAATTATATTCTTCGCCGGAAAGGAAAACAAATGCGACCCATGCTGGTTTTTCTTTCAGCTAAACTAAATGGTGAGATCAGCGATGCCAGCTATATATCAGCCACTTTAATAGAACTTCTTCATACAGCTACTTTAATTCATGATGATGTTGTGGATGAAACCTATCAACGACGCGGTTTCTTTAGCATTAATGCTTTGTGGAAATCAAAAATAGCGGTACTGGTTGGTGATTTTTTTCTTTCTAAAGGGCTAAGCTTATCTCTTGATACAGATCAGATTGGTGTATTAAAAGTGGTTTCTAATGCTGTTACAGAAATGAGTGAAGGTGAGCTTCTTCAAATAGAAAAATCGCGTAAACTGGATATTACTGAAGAGGTTTATTACGATATCATACGTAAAAAAACAGCTACTTTAATAGCTGCATGTACTAAAGCCGGTGCACTTTCTGTTAATGCCAGTAAGGAAAAACTTAATAATATGGCTGATTTTGGGGAATATTTGGGAATAGCCTTTCAAATTCGCGATGATTTATTTGATTATGAGCAAAATGGAATGATTGGTAAGCCTACTGGTAATGATATTAAGGAGAAAAAACTAACGCTTCCATTGATTCACGCTTTACAGAAAACCGATAATCAGCAACGCAGAAAAATACTGACACTTATTCGCCGACATCATAAAAATGAGAAGAAAGTGCAGGAGATTATTACTTTTGTAAAAGCAAATGGTGGTATCGAATATGCTAAAGAACAAATGGAAATATTCGCTAAAAAAGCTGTTGATTCATTGGCTTATTATGAAGAATCAGAGGTTAAAGCAGCTTTAATTAAAATGGTAGATTACACTTTAAAACGAAAAAAATAAGGATCTGATCTTTTTTAATTAAAAACCAGATCCCTGCTCTTAAAAGTACTTGATTTCTTTTCTGTAACCATTTTCTATGGCAGCAATATCACTTATCAAATTATTTGCCAATCGGCTTGCTCCTATTCTAAACAGGTGGTTTTTTAACCATTCTTTACCAAGAATATTTTTCACTAAACAATAGTAAGCTAAGGCATCTTCGGTTGTTGAGATTCCTCCTGCGGGCTTAAAACCAATTTTAACTTTATTCTCGTCATCAAATTTCTTAATTGCTTGCAACATAACGTAGGCTGCTTCTAAAGTAGCTGCAGGCTGTTGCTTACCTGTTGATGTTTTAATAAAGTCAGCACCGTTTTCCATAGCAATCATACTGGCTACCCATACATCTTCTAAATTTGGTAAAGTTCCTGATTCAAGAATAACTTTAAGATGAATATCTCCCATTATCGTTTTAATAATCTTAATCTCCTCTCCTACAAACTCATAATTTCCTTCAAGAAATTCTCCTACTGACATAACAATGTCAATCTCATTTGCTCCAAAATCAATGGCACGCTGCGTTTCCAATTTCTTAACATCAGAAAAGGTTTGTGATGAAGGAAAACCTGCTGAAACAACAGCTCTTTTAATGCTATTATCTTTAAGTGCACTTTTTAATACAGGTGCAAATACAGGATAAACACACATTGCTGCAACTTGTGGAATGAAAGTAAAAAGTTCTGGCAATTCATTTACTTTTTCTACAAACTCACGTATTGTTTCCGTAGAGTCTTCTGTATTTAAAGATGTTAAATCAATACAATTAAATAATAATTTTAAAACTTCCTTATTCTCCAATAAGGTTAATGCTTCATTTTTAGCATTTTCAATTTCAACTTGTATTTTCTGTTCTGTTATCGAAAAAGGGTATTTTTCTTCTAAACCTTCCATTTTTTACAGTGTTTAGCTACTGGAATAAACCCAAAAGCATTTTGATTTATAATACTCTATATTTTATTTATCATGCAATTTCTCGTTATCTAAATGCCGTGTTGCATCACGTTTAGTCTTTTTCTCCATGTTTTTTATAAATGCTTCATTCAGATCAACTCCTGTTTGATTAGCTAAACAAATTAATACCCATAAAACATCAGCCATTTCATCAGCCATATCCACATCTAAATCCTTTTTTTTAAAGGACTGATCTCCAAATTTACGGGCCATTATACGGGCCAGCTCACCTACTTCTTCGGTTAAAACGGCCATATTTGTAAGTTCACTAAAGTAACGAACGCCATAGGTTTTAATCCAATTATCAACCTTCTTTTGAGCTTCAGATATCTCCATTATTCTTTTTGTTTAGAATCAATTATGATTGTTACCGGTCCATCGTTAATTAGTTGAACCTGCATATTAGCACCAAATTCACCTGTTCCCACTACAGTCTGGCTTACCTCTTCTAATTTTGTTATAAATTCTTTATATAGTGGTATTGCAATATTAGGTGAAGCTGCGTTAACATATGAGGGCCTATTGCCTTTCTTTGTACGTGCATGCAAGGTAAACTGACTTATCACAAGCATTTCTCCGTTTACATCCAGTATAGATTTATTCATTATGCCTTCCTCATCATCAAAAATACGCAGATTACAGGCTTTTTTAACAAGCCAATCTATGTCTGCTGATGTATCTGTTGGTTCAATTCCAACAAGTATTAATAAGCCTTGTTTTATGGATGATTTTCTGTTTCCTTTAATAGAAACAGAAGCTTTACTCACACGTTGTATAACTAAGCGCATTACTTTTATTTTAGTTAGTCGAAAAATAATACATATCTTCCAATCTTTTACTGTTAAAAGAAGATTTAAACTGTATATATCTTTAAAATAGTTTTGAATTACTAAACAAAAAGAATAAATCAACGGTTATTTTGTCAATAATATTAACATATGGATGGATTACTAAGCATAACAAATAACCCGGCTTTTAATTTGGCAACTGAAGATTTTTTGCTCAGACATACAAATAAAGATGTGTTTTTTCTTTATACCAATTCACCTTCAATTATAGTAGGCAAACATCAGAATACTTTAGGTGAGATTAATTACAGATTTGTAAATGAAAAAGGAATTCCCGTTTTCCGTCGCCTCTCTGGTGGTGGTACTGTTTATCATGATACATTTAATTTAAACTTTTGTTTTATTCAAACTGGCAAAAAAGGTGAATTAGTGAATTTTGAGCGTTATTCAGAACCTATTCTTATGGCTCTTAAAGAGCTTGGTATAAACGCAACTTTTGGTAAACGTCACGATATTCTGATAGATGGTAAAAAGGTGTCTGGCAATGCTTCACATGTTTATAAATCACGCGTTATGCATCACGGTACGCTTCTTTATAATTCAGATTTGAGTATTCTTAATAATGCACTTAAAACAAATCCTTTATTAATTAAAGATAAAGCAGTAAAGTCAGTTAGAAGTGAAGTAACTAATATAGCAGATCACCTTAGTATGGTGCTTCCCTTTGAAGCATTCGTTAAATTCATTTTTAACTACCTTATTTCATATTATAAAGACAGTAAGATCATAATACTCTCAAATGATAATTCAAAGCAAATAAAAGCTTTATCTGAGGAAAAATACAATACCTGGCAATGGAATTATGGTTACAGTCCAAATTATGAACTTAACAAGCGTATTAAATTATCCAATGGCACAAGAATTCAAAATCGGCTAAAAGTTGAAAAAGGTATAATTACAGCGTGTCATTTTAAAAGTTCAGATCAATCGCTTTCCATTTTTCTAAAAAACATTTCAGAATCAGTTATCGGAGTACAACTTCATCATCATACAATTAAAGATATATTATATAAACACATTATCGAATTTAATCAAGAAAAAATCGAAAATGAAATATTGGATCTGTTTTTCACTTAGATTTAAAATTTTACATCATCATAACTTTTAACTCATATATCTATATAACAATATCTTACAAACTATCATTTTGATTAAAATATGAATATACTTTCTTAGCCTTATCCTTCCCTATAATAACCTCTAAATTTTCGATTGTAGCAGCTTTAATATTGTTAAATGATTTAAAATGCTTAAACAAGCTTTCAATTGTTTTATCACCAATTCCAGAAATAGAATTTAGCTCCGATTGAATAAAATTAATTGATCTTTTCTGACGGTGAAAAGTAATTCCAAAACGGTGCGCTTCATTTCTTAGATACTGAATAATTTTAAGCGACTCTGAATTTTTATCCAGGTATAACGGAATCGGATCGCCGGGATAAAAAATTTCCTCAAGACGTTTTGCAATTCCAATTACAGTTATTTGATTACTTAAGCCCAATTTGCGAAGTGGGTTTAATGCTGCTCCTAACTGGCCTTTTCCACCATCAATTACTATTAACTGGGGCAAACCCTGTCCTTCTTCTTTTAAGCGCTTGTAACGACGATATACTACTTCTTCCATCGAAGCAAAATCATTTGGTCCTTCTACCGTTTTAATATTAAAATGTCTATAGTCCTTTTTATAAGGTTTTCCATTTCGAAAAACTACACAAGCTGCCACCGGATTTGTACCTTGTATATTTGAATTATCAAAACACTCAATATGGCGAGGCAAAACTTTTAGACGTAAATCACTTTGCATTACTTTTAGTATTCGCTCTTCTCTTGGTTCCTTTTTATGTAACGATTGTTGCTTTAACTTATCCAATCTATAGTATTTAACGTTTCGTTCAGATAAATCAAGTAACTTCTTCTTATCCCCTATTTTAGGAATAATAAAAACAGAACGTTCTAACGCTACATCTATTTTAAAAGGCACAAGTATTTCACGAGCCAGAATTTTAAGCCGGGTTTGAATTTCTACAATAGCTAAAGCCAATATTTGAAGTTTGGATTCATTTAACTTCTTATGAAATTCCATTGTGTGTGATTGAATAATTGCGCCATTTACAACACGAAGAAAATTAACGTAAGCCACTTTTTCTTCATTGATAATGCTAAATACATCAACATTATTCATTTTTGGATTTACAACTGTGGATTTACTCTGATATCCTTTCAATAATTCTATCCTTTTTTTAATATCTTCTGCCTTTTCAAATTCTAACTCGTATGCATAATTCATCATTACCGTATGCATATATTTTAATACAGATGAAATATTACCATTCAGAATATCCTTAACAGCTTTAATGTTTTCGAGATAATTTTTTTCATCATATAAACCAATACAAGGTGCTTTACATTTCCCAATATGATACTCTAAACATTCTTTAAATTTACCGGCTTTAATATTTGATTCAGACAAATTAAGTTTACAGGTTCGTAACGGATAAATCTGACGGAACAATTCAATTAATGTACGCACCATTCCCACCGATGTATAGGGTCCAAAATAAGTACTTCCATCGCGTACAAAATTGCGAGTTTGAAACACCCTGGGATAGGCTTCGTTTTTTATAATGATATAAGGAAATGATTTATCATCTTTTAAAAGAATATTATAACGTGGCTTATATTTCTTTATCAGGTTATTTTCAAGCAATAAAGCATCTTCTTCTGAGTCGACTACAATATGCTTTATATCGGCAATTTTACGTACCAATATACGCGTTTTTCCATCCTCATGTTGTTTTGAAAAATAAGATGAAACTCGCTTTTTTAAGTCCTTGGCCTTACCAATATAAATGATAATACCATCTTTGTTATAGTACTGGTATACCCCTGGAGAAGATGGTAAAGCTTGTACTAATAATTTAATATGGTCTTCTTTTTTTTTATTCATCATCAATAAAAAGACCGGTTAACGAAAATGTATTGACATCAAACAAGCCTTTATCGCCAATTTTTAACGATGGAATAACCAATAGTGCCATAAATGCTAAGGTCATAAATGGTGCCTTCATATGGCACCCTAAATCACTTACAAAGTGATTTAAAGTGGTATAAATAGCTGCTACTTCCTCTCCTTTCTTATCCGACATTAAGCCTGCAACAGGCAATCTTAATATCTCCAATTTATTATTTTCACCTGCAGCTATTCCACCTTTAGAAAGAATAACTTCATTTACAACTTTTATAATTGAAGCATCATCACAACCAATTGCTACTATATTATGACTATCATGTGCTACAGAACTGGCCAGTGCACCTCGCTTTAAACCAAAATTTTTAATAAATCCCACTATAGGTGAAGCATCTTTATAACGGTTAATCACCACTATCTTTAGTATGTCCTTTGCCAGATCAGCCTCTATATTTTCACCCTTTTTTACCTTTGGTTGCCATCTGTATTCATCAGTTAACAGCTCCCCATCATCGGCTTCTATAACCCTTAAAACAGGATTATCACTTGGTGCTTTAACTTCTAAAACATCAGATTCTAAAGGTGAACATTTAAAGTTATTCACTAATTCTGGTGTTGATAATTCAAATAATGTCTGTCCGTTTTCAGCTACTTTTTCACCATTAATAAAAGTCGATATTACATTAAATTCTTCTAAATTATCTACAACAATAAAATCTGCATCATCACCTTCTTGTAACAATCCAACAGGAATATTATAGTGCTTGACAGGATTGATTACTGCTGTTTGATACATTTCAAAAATGGAATAACCTTGGTTTAATCCTAATCTTATTAAGCGATCTATATGCCCATTTTCCAATATCAGATCAGGATGACTATCATCCGTACACAACATTGTACTACCCGGATGACTTTTTATCAGGCTATGGAGAGCATTAAAATTTCGTGCAGCACTCCCCTCTCTAATCTGTATGCTAATACCCAAATCAATTTTTTCAAGTGCTTCATCGATATTAAAACACTCATGATCGGTAGTTATACCTCCTTCAGCATACTTTTTTAAGTCATTTCCACACACTCCGGGAGCATGACCATCAATGGGTAAATTATACTTTTTAGCTAAATCCAACTTAGCTTTCACCTCTTTATCACCATAAATAACACCCGGAAAGTTCATCATTTCTGCTAAAAACCAAGTATCTTTTTTAAATAAAGACTCTATTTCAGAGATCGAAATTTTATGTCCTGAGGTTTCAAAACTAGTAGCAGGTACACAAGAAGGTACACCAAAAAAGCACTTTAAAGGAACTTTTTCAGCATCTTTAAGCATATATTCCACTCCTTTTACCCCCAAAACATTGGCTATTTCATGGGGGTCAGAAACAACTGCAACCGTTCCACGTGGAACAACAAGATCAGCAAAACGCGATGGAATTGTCATGCTACTTTCAATATGTACATGACTATCTATTAACCCTGGCAATATATAGTTCGAAAATTTTTCCTTTAAATGAAACATTGATTTTATTTTCCCATTTTCTACTTCAATACATCCAGAATAAACTCTCTTTTTAATTATATCTACAATATTTCCTTTTATTTGCATAATCAAATTTTAATGCTTCACGTGGAACATTATCGACCCATCAAAACTAATAGTACATTAATATCGCTTGGCGAAACACCAGATATTCGACTAGCCTGACCAATTGTTTCAGGATCAATTTTAGCCAACTTCTGACGTGCTTCAGTTGAAATAGAATTTATAGTTGAATAATCAAAACGTCCTCTAATTTTAACATTTTCTAATCGTTTAAACTTATCAGCTAATAAACGCTCCCTATTTATATAGCCTTCATATTTTAAACTTATTTCTGCAACCTCTAAAATTTCTTCTCTCCTAATTTCAGGTATCGTTGAAATAAATTCTCTAAACTCCTCAACACCGTCTAAAAGATCTTTAATACTAATCTGCGGCCGCATTAAAATATCAACTAATTTAACACCCTGTTTTAATGGTGTTGTTCCTTTAGATACTAACCAATTATTAATATTTTTAGCTTTTACACTAAAATCTTTAAGAAAAGCTACGACTGATTCTTTAAATTTAATTTTTTCATTTAAATAATCTAATCGGGTTTGACTTGCTAATCCAATATCAAAACTTTTTGGTGTCAATCTTAAATCAGCATCATCCTGACGCAAAAGTATTCTGAATTCAGCGCGCGAAGTAAACATACGATAAGGCTCATCAACACCTTTAGTAACAAGATCGTCAATTAATACACCTATATATGCCTCATCTCTAGTTAGAACGAAATCTTCTTTACAACAAATTTTTTGATGCGCATTTATACCAGCTAATAATCCTTGCGCGGCAGCTTCTTCATACCCTGTAGTACCATTTACCTGACCAGCAAAATATAAATTAGATACTAATTTAGTTTCCATAGTATGTTTAAGCTGTGTTGGATCAAAAAAATCATACTCTATTGCATAACCAGGTCTAAAAACTTTTACATTTTCCAAACCAGGAACTAATTTTAAAGCTTCAACTTGAATATGTAGAGGTAAAGAAGAACTAAACCCATTTATATAATATTCAATCGTATCTTGCCCTTCTGGCTCAAGAAACAATTGATGCCGTTCTCTTTCAGCAAAAGTTACAATTTTGGTTTCAATACTAGGACAATAACGTGGCCCAATACTTTTAATTGTTCCATTATACATAGGAGACTCAAGTAAGCCTTCTTCTAACTTTTTGTGTACGTCTGGATTTGTATAAGTTATAAAACAACTTCGTTTTATTAAACCATTATTTGGCGATGGTAAGTAACTGAAACGATAATCATCATTTTCACCTATTTGCTCTTGTAGTTTATCAAAATTAATACTTCTTTCATCTATTCGAACTGGAGTTCCAGTTTTCATACGTCCAACAGAAAAACCTCTTGATAAAAGCTGTTCAGATAATCCTTTTGAACTAGGTTCAGATACACGACCTCCTTCAGATTTAACTGATCCTATGTGCATTAGACCATTTAGAAAGGTTCCTGTCGTTAAAATTACAGCCTTAGCCTCAAACTCAACATTATTTGCCGTTCTAACCCCTTTAATTATGTTATTCTGAAATACAAATTCAGTTACAGCATCTTGCCAAAAGAAAACATTAGGAATATTTTCAAGCTGTGATCTCCATTCTGAAGAAAAAACCATTCTATCACATTGAGCTCGCGGACTCCACATAGCAGGTCCTTTAGATCTGTTTAACATTCTAAATTGAATAGAACTTTTATCAGTAATAATAGCTGTATATCCACCAAGTGCATCAATCTCCCGTACAATTTGTCCTTTAGCAATTCCTCCAATAGCAGGATTACAAGACATTTGTGCAAAACGACTCATATCCATTGTAATGAGCATTACCTTACTACCCATATTAGCTGCTGCTGCTGCTGCCTCACATCCAGCGTGCCCTCCTCCTACGACAATGATATCGTATTTAAATTCCATAAAATATTATTAAACTATTACTGAAAGTTAAACAGCAAAACTAATTAAAAGTTGGAAATAATTTTAAAGCTTTATTTTCAAGCTCTCGCATTTGTTTCTTTTCATCATCAGTATGGTCTTTAAAACCAACTAAATGAAGAATACCATGAATTATTACGCGTAATAATTCTTCCGTAAATGTAGTATTGTATAGCAGTGAGTTTGTTTTGACAGTATCTATACTAATTATCAAATCACCTGAAATAATATTAGATTTGCAATAATCGAAAGTAATTATATCAGTAAAATAATTATGATTTAAATATCTTTTATTTACTTCAAGAATATAACTATCATCACAAAAAAGATAATTAATATCCCCAGTAATACGCGAATATTCATTTATAATTTTGGTAATCCATTCTGCAACAGATTCATCAATAAAATCCGGAATTTTTACATTTTCACTTGAAAAATCAATCATTTAGTGATATTAAAAGTCATTTTTACAATACATCCGTCATTCTCAAATTCAATTCTATCAGCTAAGTGATGCATTAAAAAAATTCCTCTACCATGCGTTTTTTCAAGATTCTCTGGCTTAGTTGGATCAGGTATATTAGTGTAATCGAAACCAAGTCCTTCATCCATTATTGTAAACTCAACCTTATCCTCACAAATGGAATATTCAACACTAACTATTTTATTTTTATCAAGTTTATTACCATGAACAATAGCATTATTAACCCCCTCAACTACAGCAAGTAAGAGTTTTCCATATATATCACTATGTAAACCATATTCAGCTGATAAATCATCAATTAATTTTTCAATAATATTAATGTTTTTCGTAACGGAGCTGAACTCTATTTTATTCACGATTAATTCCATCTAAAACAGCTTAAAATTGGTAAGTTACAACCTAATTCAAAAGTTTTTCAATAAATATGGGCAGTGATAATAAGCATTTATACTGATTTAATCTAAAAGTGTTCCATTTTTTCACAAATATTAACAATCTATTTGCGTAACCATACTTCAGGATTTAACTTAACGCTCTCTTCCCAAATTTCAAAATGCAAAACTCCGGAATTATCACCAGCACCAGAATATATTGTACCAATTACAGTTTGATTGGTTACATTTTGCCCTTTATTTACATTAACAACGCCTAAATTAGCATAAACAGTTAAATATTTTCCATGACGGATCAAAACTGCCTTATTATAACCCGGAATTGACACCACACGGGTAACAATACCAGAAAATACAGCTTTAGCCTCACTAGAAGATGAAGATTGGATATCAATACCGTTATTATCAACTTTAACATATTTAAGTACTGGGTGCTGATGCTGCCCAAACTTACCAATTACAACACCCTTTGAAACAGGCCATGGTAACGATCCTTTGGACAAATGAAAATCTGAAGGTTCAACTTTTGTATTAGATAACTCTTCTACCATTTTAACAATAGCATTTTCAAGCTTTTTAAGTGCCTTTTTATGACGCTTTAATTCTTTAGTTAATTCATCCTGCTTTTGATTTAAATCGTCAATATTTTTATCTAAATTAGCCTTATCTGACTTTAACTTGTTAGTTTCATCTTCAATTCTCTTAAGCGTATTACTCTGAACCTTCAATTTTGATTTTAAGAGTAAAGAACTATTATTTAGTTGCGTCGACTTTTTTTCAATAAGTATACCCTGATTATGCCTAAACCGATTATATTCCTTCAACATAACATACCTTCGATATGCCGTGTTAAAACTTTCAGCACCAAAGAAAAAAGATAACTCATTATATTTCTTTTTATTGACAAAAGTCTCACTTATTAGTTTGGCATACTGACTTTTAAGTGTATAAAGTTCTTTTTCATTATTCTCAATTTCTATATTTAGAAGATTAATATCTTCTTTAAGAACAGAAATTTCATCATGGTATAACTTTATAAGATGCTTTCTATCGGTAATTTGATTATTAAGTACTTTAATAGAATTAAGGTTTGTTATCTTTTGATCGGAGTATTTTACCAATAGTTTATTGGCATTGGTAATGCGTGTTGAAACCTCTTTCTTCTGCCTTTCAAGCTCATTAATAGTTTGAGAACTAACAAACAAACAATAAAAGCAAAAACAAAATATAAGACAATATCTAAGTTTATAAATCATCTATAATTTGATTTTATCATACTTATTAGAAACTTTAAATCCCATTGCATTATCACCATTAATTTCTATATGCTCGAAATCTATATTAATAGAAAAAGCCTCATTACCACGTTTCCCTTTAATATCAAGAATTGTAGGCATATAATAATAATTAACGAGGCTAAAATTTTTATAGGTAATGGTTATTTCGCTGTTTACACTAAAGTCTTTAATATAAGTATTCGAAATTTTAAAAATTTCAGGTAATATTGAAAATTCATGCAAAACAAGTTCATCCGTTTTATCCTTTTTATACTTACGGTCAATCCTACCATCTTTAAGAGATTTCAATTGATAGTTTTCGTTTGATATATAATGTTTATATCGCTTTATGTATCTATCTTCTTTATCAGATATAGGATAAGTATATAATTCATTTACTATTATATTTTGAACGGTGTGGTAATCTAATTCTACGAGAAACTTATCCCATAAGAATTCATAGTTGCCACTTGAATAATTTTTCCTAGTCCTATCTATAATTTCAACGCTATCTGGACTTAGTTTTACTCTAAACAGTTCGATACCCATTAAAGGGTTAATGGAAATAATAATGGATGAATCCCTGGTTAAAAAAAGGTTTCCTTTAAAAGATTTATTTTCACCATTAAAAGCTACCTCAGCTTTAAATTTCTTATAAAAAATAGTATTATATGTTGTATAATTATCTTCTATAGAATTAATTAATTTTGTATCGGTAATATTTTTTAATTCACCTTTCTTATTATAAAAGTTTTGCGTTGATTTACAAGATATTGCAAAAACCATGAGTATTAATATTATCCCGAATCTATTCACTACTCAATATATGATTTTGTTTCTATTTTTTTCTTTAGTAATTCATTTGAATTACCCATTTCCAAGGCCTTTTTCCATTGTTCAAGAGCCTTATCAATATCACCGTTTTTATAGAGTATATCGCCATAATGTTCTACTATAACATTACTTTCATTTCCACCATTATCCATAGCGCGTTCAATAATATACTTTGCTTCGAAATAACGCTTCCGTTTAAACAAGACCCAGGCATATGTATCTAGATAAGTAGAATTACCAGGCTCCATTTCAATACATTTACTACTCATTTGTTCTGCCTTATCAAGATGCTTATTTTCGAGTGTTAGATAGTAACTGTAATTATTTAGAACAACGATATTTAACTCATCAATTTTTAATGATTTATCATATGAATCAAAAGCCTTTTTAACATCCTTACTGGCATAAGCAATATCCCCTATATTAGCATAAAATTGTGCTTCAAGAGGTTTATTTTCGCCAACTTTTTTTAATCCTTCCTCTAATAATTTTAATGCTTCTTTATTATCATCTAGTTGACCAGCGGAAGATCCTCCAATCAAATAAAAGAATGGATTATCGGGGAAACTGGATATTGCTATTTTAGCATTACCATATAAAACTTTAAAATCATTTGTACCAATTAATAACAATAAATAATCCTGCCATATTAATTCATTTGAATCATCTATAGTAAGAGCAGTTTTATAGGCTTTAATAGCACTATTATTGTCGTTAAGAGCACGATAAAAGTTACCTCTGTATACGTATGCAAGTGCTTCATAGGGATGCGTTTGAATAATTATATCAAAAAAATCCTCTAAAAATAACTTATTAGTATTAATACTCTTTCCATCCATTAAGAATGGCAATATTCGTTGAAATTTTACTTCAAAAGGTACACTTTCAATGGCTAATCCTTTTTTATAATAATCAGTAAATAAAAGTGTATCTTTCTGATTTAAAGCAATATTTCCAAGACTAAAAAAAGCCATTTGGTTTAATGGATCCTTTTCTAATACAATGTTATAATATTCACTTGCTTTTACTTTATCATCTAAATACAGATAGTAATCGGCAATATAACCATAGTACCTTGCCTCGTCAGGATACTTATTTATTAACTTGTCAAGTTCTTGTAATGCTCGTTTATTCTTACCTGCTTTAAGAAGAATTTTTTCCTTCTCTAAAATAACAATTTCATTTAATCCAATTCTTTTTTCAAGCTTATCATACGTTTCAAGAGCTTTTTCAGAATTTCCGTTCTTTTGATAAACCTGCGCCAAACCATACAAATATTCATCATTATCTGGATAATCTTTTACAATTTGTTCATATAACTGAACAGCCTGAAATCCTAACTTATTTTGCTGGTATAATTCAGCCAGCATCAACCGATACCAAATATTTGTTGGTTCAATAGCGATAGCTCGCTCAAGTAGCCCTTGAGCTTTAACAACCTCGTTACCTGCAACAAAAATATTTGCCAACTCATACATTGAGGCAGAACTGGTTGCATCAATCTTAAGACATTCGCTTAAATACATAGCTGATTTCTCAAGATTACCTTTCATTTTTTCACGATTTGCTTCGTAGAAAAAATAATCGAATTTACGCTGTTGAAGATCGTCTAACTGTACCTTTTCTATTTGCTCAGATGTTGGTTGAAGCGAACTTAAATTTTTATTAAATACACTACAACTTAATAATGTTGAGCAAACAGTAAACAGGACTAATATTTTAAATTTCATCATATGACCTTAAACACTGAAATAGTGTGATAATTAAATTCTGGTTAATTAGTCCCGGTATGCCCAAAACCTCCTGCTCCACGAACAGATTCATCAAGAACTTCTACTTGGGTTAATTCTACCCTTGAGTACTTAGCAATGACCATTTGACATACCCTTTCACCATTATTAATAGTAAAATCTTCATTAGAGAGGTTAACCAATATAACTTTAATTTCTCCACGATAATCTGCATCAATAGTTCCGGGGGTATTTAAAACCGTAATACCAAACTTTGCTGCAAGACCACTCCGTGGCCTTATTTGAGCTTCATGCCCTTCTGGTAGTTGAATAAATAAACCAGTTGGAATTAATACACGTTGTAAAGGCTTAAGTACAATTGACTCTTCAATATTCGCTCTAAGATCCATACCAGCCGAATGCTCAGTGCTGTATTGGGGCAAATCGTGCGTACTCTTATTAATAATCTGAACGTTTGTCATGACAATATTTTAATTAAATCCTTTCTTTCAATTACATAAAGAAAAGCAATATAACTTACAAATATAGTTCCTTTAACTGCTAAATTAAATATTTCATCATGAATTGATATTAATCCACTTAAATAGACCAATATAACTGCAAAGGAAATATGCATTAATATTTTTAATACTGGATAATTTACCGGGTAATACTTTTGCCCGTAATAATAGGATAACATCGTCATCAGTAAAAAACATATAAACGAACTAATAGCTGCTCCGATGTAACCATATAATGGTACAAAAATAATGTTGCCAACTATAGCCGTAACAGCACCAATACAGCTTATTATAGCACCAAATTTTGTTTTATCAGTTAGCTTGTACCACAAGGACAAAGAATAATAAATTCCAAAGAACAACTGCCCGAGCAAAATAAAAGGTATGATTTGATTGCCTTCGTAATACTCCGGTGTTAATAACATATTGATTAAATCAATAAACAATAAAACACCAACGTAAATAATTACACCAAAAATAACGAAAAATTTAAGTATGCGCGCATACAGTTCATTTGATGCGTTTTGCTTACCTTCTTTAAAAAAGAATGGTTCAAAAGCAAGACGATAAGATTGTATAAATAAAGCCATTAGAATACCAATCTTATAATTTGCACCATACACAGCAAGAGCCACCATAGCATCTTCATTAATTAAATGTGGCATTAGTATTTTATCAACATTTTGGATTACCATTCCAAATAGACCTACAAGCATAATTGGGTAAGAATACTGAACGACAACTTTTAATATACTCCAGTCAAAAGAAGCTTTTGTTTTAAAAACAGAAGGTATCAGGAATAATGAAATAATTCCGGTACTAAGAAGGTTTGATACCAAAACGTATATAAGCTTATTATTTTTATCGTAAAAAGAATTGATAAACGTATACCCGTTACTGAGTAGATATGGGCAAATAACAAGATAAAACACGTTAAAAGTAATATTCAGAATAACCGATATAAACTTAAGGCTTGCATATCGTATGGTTTTATTGCGAAAGCGTAGATCTGCAAATGGAATACTTGTAATAGAATCCAAGGAAACAATGAGAGCAGCAAGAACAAAATAATCTGAAGTAAGAAACTCATTACCAAGTGAAATTGCTATTGGCACTTTAAAAAGAAAGACTAAACCACAAAATATAAGAGAACCAGCTGTTAGTGTATACCCCAGGGTTTTAAGTAATTTATCTCTGTTATCGTTTTTTACAAAACGAAAGTAACCTGTTTCAAATCCAAAAGTTAAGAAAACGAGTACAACTGCAATGTAACTGTAAATATTTACGACACCACCATATAACTCTGCATCAAGTGTCCTAATATAAAATGGCATTAACAACCAGTTAAGCAGTCGTCCCAAAATAGTACTTACGCCATAAATGATTGTATCTCCTGCTAACTTTTTAAATTTACTCAAAATGTTTAAGAAAAAAGACTACCCTGATTTAAATTACTTTCCCTTCCTAAATGTTCATAAGCACTAGCTGTTACCATTCGTCCTCGTGGAGTACGCTTTAAAAAGCCTTCCATAATTAAAAACGGTTCATATACTTCTTCAATAGTACCAGCATCTTCGCCTACAGCAGTAGCAATGGTATTTACACCAACAGGACCTCCACCAAATTTATCAATTAAGGTTAATAAAATTTTGTGATCCATTGTATCCAAACCATGTTGATCAATATTTAAGGCGTTTAAAGCGACATGACTAATTTCAATATCAATAATGCCATTACCTTTTACTTGTGCAAAATCTCTAACACGCCTCAATAATGCATTTGCAATACGTGGTGTTCCCCTGCTTCGACGAGCAATTTCAGCAGCGGCATTTTTATGAATTCGTACTTCAAGAATATCAGCCGAACGCTCAATAATATGAGCAATGGTTTTTGAGTCGTAATACTCCAGATGACTGTTTATACCAAAACGAGCCCTAAGTGGAGCAGTTAATAAACCACTTCGTGTTGTTGCGCCAATCATTGTAAACGGATTTAAATCCAATTGAATACTACGCGCTCCAGGACCTTTGTCAATAACAATATCTATTTTAAAATCCTCCATTGCACTGTAAAGATACTCTTCTACAACAGGACTTAAACGGTGGATTTCATCAATAAAAAGTACATCATTTTCATCAAGGCTAGTTAAAATACCTGCCAAATCACCAGGTTTATCAAGTACTGGACCACTGGTTAATTTAAAACCAACCCCTAACTGATGTGCAATAATATTAGAAAGTGTTGTTTTTCCAAGCCCCGGAGGTCCATGTAGCAATACATGATCCAAAGAATCACCTCTCATTTTAGCTGCCTGAACAAACACTTCAAGGTTTTCGACAATTTTATCCTGTCCTTTAAAATCGCTAAATGACAATGGCCTTAAAGCTTTCTCTAATTCTTTCTCTGTATCACCATTGCCCCTGATGTCGAAACTCATATATTTTCTTTAGATGATATTTAATTTCTTCAAATTATTGAAAAACTCTTGCAAATCAAAAGGTTTAGCCATGTATTCATCCATTCCATATGACAGACACTTTTCACGATCTGCATCGTAAGTATTAGCTGTTAAACCAACAATAGGTATATGCTCTTTTGTAACTTTCTCTTTGTCACGAATTGCAACAGTAGCTTCTAAACCATCCATTACGGGCATCATTAAATCCATTAGGATCAAATCATATTTACCTGATTCAAGCTTTTCTAAAGCCTCCTTTCCATGATTAGCAATATCTATTTTGAAACCGTATTTTGATAAACTTAAAAATATCAGTTTTTGATTCAGAACGTTATCTTCTACGAGTAAAACCGATACCGGATGTTCCAATTTTTCCATGATGGTTTAGCTTGTCTACGATTTATTATTACAAACCAGCTTTCTTAGAAATATCTAACATACGATTGATTGGCTTTACAGCCTCAATACGTATATCTTCATCTATATCAATAGTTGGCCATTCATATTTTAAAGCATTATATAATTTTTCCAAACTGTTTAATCTCATATATTCACATTCATTACATGCACAGGTTGAGTCATTTGGTGGTGCAGGAATAAAATTCTTATTAGGATTCGCTTTTTGCATTTGATGAATAATACCAGATTCTGTAGCAACAATAAAATTACTGGCTTCATTAGTAGTTGAAAACTTTAATAGAGCAGCTGTACTTCCAACAAAATCTGCTAAAAGTAATAACGGTTTTTTACATTCTGGATGAGCCAGAATTAATGCCTCTGGATTATCTTTTTTAAGTTCAACTATTTTTTCTACCGAAAACTTTTCGTGTACATGACAAGCACCATCCCATAGAACCATTTCTCTACCAGAAATACTATTTAAGTAATTACCAAGGTTACGATCAGGTCCAAAAATAATTTTTTCATCTTTAGGTAAACTATCTACTACATTTTTAGCATTAGTAGATGTCACAACAATATCAGATAAAGCTTTAATCTGAGCTGTTGTATTTACATAAGTCAAAACAGTATGATTGGGATGCTTATCTACAAATGCTTTAAAATCATTAGGAGGACAACTATCTGCAAGACTACATCCGGCATTTAAATCAGGAACCAATACCATTTTTTCAGGCGAAAGTATCTTAGCTGTTTCACCCATAAAATGCACACCAGCTAAAACAATGATTTTAGCGCTTGTTTTAGCTGCTTCCTGGGCCAAGGCTAAACTATCCCCAACAAAGTCTGCAATATCCTGTATTTCGTTCTTTTGATAAAAATGTGCCATTATTATGGCATCCTTCTCCTCCTTTAAACGAATAATCTCTTTTTTTATATCGATTTCAGTTGGAACCGGTTCGTCCACATATCCACTTTTCAACCAACTACTCTTTATATTCATATTTATATATAGAAAGAAATTTAAAAAATATAATAATGATAATATCCTGTTAGCAAGGTTAATATTTTTTTCTTAATTCTTTTGGATGATACTTTATAAGATTTAGAAAAACAGATACTAACTGTATATTAACATGTTTAAATGCTGTTAATTTATTGATTCTAATCGTATTTAAAATGCTATTAACAATTTGTTAATATGGGTCAAATTTAGTAATTTCTTTGTTTGTTAATGTTTAAACCAGTGTTAAAAACGGTTCAAAAATCGTACTAAAATAATTTTGTTACCAACACGACTATTTCAATCTGGTATTTGTATTTAAATTTTTTATTTAAAAATCAAGTATTATTTTTAAAAAGTAATGAGTCGGTGTTCACAAGTTTTTAACATTAATTTCCCCTTTTCTTAACAGGAAATTTGGTCTTATTAAGGTAACTCTATTAGTTGTAAAAGTACGATGCATTTAATAAGTACTAATAATTTGTGCAATTTTTTGTATATGCTCTGTAAAACGATACAAAGTCAGGTAATTAATCATTATGAACAAGCCATTATTTATATCTTTGTAAAAAAAAGTCGAGATGATATTCAAATCAATTGCATTGGCAGCAGATCATGCGGGGTACCCGGTAAAGGAAGCAATAAAAGCTTATTTGATAAAAAATAATGTAGAGGTAAAAGATTTTGGAACTTACTCAGAAGATAGTACGGACTATGCTGATTATGCGCATCCTATGGCTTTTGCTGTTGAAAATAAAGAGTATGAAATTGGTATAGCTGTTTGTGGTAGTGGAAATGGTATTAATATGGCAGCTAACAAGCACCAAGGCATACGTGCTGCTTTGTGCTGGAATGTTGATATCAGCGAAATGTCACGCTTACATAATGATGCCAATGTATGCACTGTTCCAGGCCGTTATGTATCAATTGAAGAGGCTATTAATATTGTTGATAAGTTTGTTAATACAACATTTGAAGGTGGTCGTCATCAAAATCGTATTGATAAAATTGCAGTAAAATAAGATATCTTGAGCAAGATCCATTCTTTTAAGAAAGATGCTCAACGTGTTGCCCAGGATAAGCAGCATCGAAAGATTATTAACTTTAATATATCTAAGTACGATGTTGCAGTAAAAAATGGTAATGCACGTTATTCTGATCTAAATTCTGCTAAACAGCAGGCTTCAGATATAAAGGATAAAGTTATAAATAACCTTCCTTACCTATTGGAAGAATTTGAAGCAAATGCCTGTAAAAATGGTACTGAAGTATATTGGGCACAGGATGCGCAGGATTTAATTCAACAGTTGATAGAGATACTTATTAACCATGAAACAAAGCACCTGGTTAAAAGTAAGTCAATGGTTACTGAGGAAATTAAGCTTAACCATCATTTAGAAAAAAATAATATTGAATCTGTTGAAACAGATTTAGGTGAGTTTATTGTGCAGGTAGCTGGTGAAAAACCATACCATATTGTAACGCCGGCTATGCATAAATCAAAACAAGATGTAGCTAAACTTTTTAGTCAACATTTTAATACAGATGTTAATTTATCAGCTGAAGAGCTTACAGATTTTGTGCGTCAGTTGTTGCGTCAAAAATTCATTAATGCCGATGCCGGTGTAACAGGTGCCAACTTTATATGTGCCAGAGAAGGTGCTGTTGCTGTAACTGAAAATGAAGGGAATGCTTTATTATCTGCTTCATTTCCTAAACTTCATATTGTTATTGCTGGTATAGAAAAAGTGTTGCCTGGTATTGACGATTTGCCGTTATTCTGGCCTTTATTGGCTATTCATGGTACTGGTCAGCAATTAACGGTTTATAGCAATATATTTTTCGGGCCTAAAAAAGAAAATGAAATGGATGGTCCGGAACGAATGCTGGTTTTTCTTTTGGATAATAAGCGTTCTTCACTTTATAGCGATCCGGTTATGAATGAAGCCTTAAAGTGCATTCGTTGCGGTGCATGTTTGAATGGATGTCCGGTTTATAAAAATATAGGTGGTTACACTTACAATACGACTTACAGTGGACCAATTGGATCTGTTATATCACCTCATTTAAAAGGTTTTAATTCTTATAATCACTTGAGTTTTGCTTCTTCTTTGTGTGGTAAATGTAACGAAGTCTGTCCCGTAAAAATTCCGCTCACAAAGCTCTTGTTGTACAATCGTCAGAAAGCGCAGGTAACAATATATTGTAAAGATAAAGTTGTTAATAAGGCTTTGTTTAAAGTTTTATCAAGCCGTAATAGTATGAATATGGCCGGAGGAAAGCTAAAATCAATGTTATCAACTTGTTTTCAGTCAGCATTTATTGGTTGTAATAAACAATTACCCCCTTTTGCATTAAAAACATTTAGCCAACAGTGGAAAAAGCATATAAAGAGATAAAGGTTTTTTAATGATTTTATTAATTTAGCCACAAACTCAATAGCGATGTTATCAAACACTTGTAAGTATGCCATCAGAGCAGTAATCTATTTAGCTGTTAATGATGATGATGGGAAGAAAATTGGTATTAAGCAAATTTCTAAAGAGCTGGATATTCCCACACCTTTTTTAGGTAAAATTCTTCAGAGTCTGGCTAAGCAGAAGTTGCTTAAAAGTACAAAAGGACCACATGGTGGTTTCTGTATAGGACGGGCAGCTGAAGAAATTACTTTATATGATATTATTTCTATTATTGATGGAAGCGATGTTTTTACTAATTGTTTAATTGGTATGCATACTTGTAAAAGTAATGATGAGAGTGGATGTGCTTGTCCGGTACATGATCAGTACAGTACAATCCGAAAGCAGATGGTTAAGTTCTTCACCACGGAAACAATTGCTAAAATACTTTCTAACATGAAAGACAAAACGGATTATATTAAGCTTTAAATAAGTGGTTTTGTCAATGGGAATAATATCCATTTTTTTAAAAATGTATTATTTCTTAAAGCTTTTACAGCAAAGTAAGCAGTAAAAATACCACAAGTATTGGCAAGCATATCCAGCCAATCAGCTCCCCGGTGTGTAGTAAGTGAAAATTGAAGTAGTTCCATTAATCCACTATAACACAATGGAAGAATTAAAATATTAGATATTTTTCCGATGGTTTTATGATGATGAATATAATATTCGAACATAAATATAAAACTAAGAGCGAAGTACATTAAGAAATGAACAATTTTGTCTAAATGTGGTATTAAGTTTATGTTTTTAGGTGTTATTTTTGAAGTATTCATCAAACTTAAGACAGTAATAATTAGAATAATACTTAATGTTTTATGATATTTTTTAAAATAATACATTTAGATCTTTTAAGTGTTAGTAACTTCAGTTATTTTGTTTAAAAATTGTTGATAACTCGTTAATAATTCACTGTTTATCAGTGTTTCACGTGAAACATTTCTAGTAATGGCAGGCATTTACATACATGTTCCGTTTTGTTATACACGATGTTCGTATTGTGATTTTTACAAAACTACTGATCAGCAATTAAAAGACGAATATATTAAAGCTGTTTGTAAAGAAATAGATTTAAAATCTTCTTTTTTATTAAATGAAGATTTTAATACTATATATTTTGGTGGTGGTACTCCTTCTACCCTTACACCTATAGAGTTTAGATGTATATTGGATAAATTATTTACTTATATTCCAACATATAATGTTGCTGAGCTTACTATTGAAATTAATCCAGATGATGTTACAGATGCGTATATTAAAGCTTTAATTGATGCAGGTGTTAATAGAATTAGTATGGGTGTACAAAGTTTTTTTGACGATCATTTACGTAAAATGAACCGTAGACATAATTCTATACAAGCTTTTTATGCCATTGCTATTGCACAAAATATGGGAATACGAAATATTAGTATTGATTTAATTTATGGTTTGCCTTATATGACATTTGAAGAATGGAAAGAAAATGTTCAAATGGCCATTAAAAGTAAAGTTCAACATATTTCTGCTTATCATTTAACATTTGAAAAAGGTACATTATATTACGATTATTTAAAGAAAGGTACATTAAAAGAAGTACCTGAAGAATCAAGTGTTGCTCAGTTTGACTATTTAGTTGAAGAACTAATAAAAGCTGGTTATGATAATTATGAAATATCTAATTTTGCACTTCCCGGATTATATTCTCAACACAACAGTAATTACTGGACTGGTGAAAAGTATCTTGGTATAGGTCCTTCTGCACATTCTTTTGATGGTGAAAAAAGAATATGGAATGTTAGGGATTTAAATCAGTATTGTAACAATATACAAAGTGGTGATACATATTTTAAAGAAGAGAAATTAAGTATTGAAAATCATTATAATGAATTAGTTATGTTAGGTTTGCGAACTAAAAGAGGTTTTTTGACAAAATCGGTATATGCTTTAAGTAATAATAAAATAAATTGTTTTTTTGAGGCTGAATTATCAAAGCAATTGGCTCTTAATACGGTTGAAATTATAAATGGTTATTGTTCTATTAAAGCCGATAAACGTTTTATCACCGATCGGATTATTTCAGATTTTTTTTATATAGCTGAAGATTAAACAAAACTCTAAATCAATTGTATTATAGTATTACATAAATTATAAATGGAGAACAAAACCGGAATAAATGCCACTTATGGCTCTATTATTTTAAATATATTCTTATTTGCGATAAAATTTTGGGCTGGAGTTGTAAGCGGATCTGTTGCAATTATAGCTGATGCTTGGCATACGTTAAGTGATAGTATTTCATCAGTTGCAGTCCTTATAGGTTTGAAAATTTCGGCTAAACCAGCTGATAGTAATCACCCTTACGGTCATGGAAGAGCAGAAATTATAGCTTCAATAGTTGTTGGTATGTTATTGGCTATTATAGGATTTAGCTTTTTAAAGGAATCGGTATTAAAGCTGCAAATTAAAAGTGAAGTAAACTTTGGAACATTAGCTATAGTAGTTACAATTATTTCTTTAGTGATTAAAGAGATAATGGCGCAGTATTCAATTATTATTGGTAAGCGAACCAACTCTAAATCCATGGTTGCCGATGGTTGGCATCATCGCTCAGATGCTATTTCTTCACTTATTATTTTGGTTGGAATTTTTATAGGTAAATACTATTGGTGGATTGATGGTATATTGGGAATTATTGTGTCTTTACTCTTATTTTATACAACATATACTATTCTAAAAGAAAATATAAACCATTTGCTTGGACAGAGTATTGAAAGTGATTTACGGGAAAAAATAATTGATTTGGCAAAGGATATAACGGATATAAATGTGTATCCACATCATTTTCTTGTTCATCAGTATGGAAACCATACAGAAATGACTTTTCATATTCGTTTACCTGCATACTTTAGTCTACATGAAGCCCATGAAATTGGAACGGCTTATGAACAATTAATAAGGGAAAAAACCAAAATATGGGCAACGGTTCACATTGATTCAATGGAAGAAAGTACAGAATATAAGGGTGACTAATTAGTCACCCTTATATTTTTAATAGTTTAATGATTTACCAGTAATACCCATAAAGATATCTAAACTACGTAATTCATTTTTTATTTTTAGTAATTGAGCCAATTTAATAAAACCTATTTTGTAACTGTATTCAGGCCCTTTGTATTCTTCTGTAATTGATTCAAAATTGAATTTATCTAAAATATTTTCATCGGAATAACGCAAGTACAGTTCAACCTCATGTTCTTTAGAATAATTGAAATCTTTTGCGTAATTCATTTTTTTATACTCGTAAGCGTAATTATGTGCCAGTGCAGTAATATCAGATAATACAGCAGAACCTGTAGGGTGTGCTCCTGCCCCTTTTCCAAACATAAACTGTTTGTCATAGGCTTTTCCTTTAATAACTACTCCATTAAATTCATCCTCAACACTATAGATGTATTTGTCCTTACGAACAAACCGTGGTAAAACAAATAAAGTGATATTATTACCTTGTAAACGCTCTACTTGCCCAACCAATTTAATTTTATAACCTTTTTCCCGTGCATACTGAATATCAAAATCCGAAATATTTGATATGCCATAGGTTAATACATCATTTGGATCAATAACAGCACCAAAACTATGTAAGGTTAGAATAATCAGTTTAAATAAAGAGTCATATCCTTCTACATCAAATGTAGGATCACTCTCAGCAAAACCTAAGTCTTGTGCTGCTTTTAATGCTACATTGTAGGATTGATTGTGATCAAATATTTTTGAAAGGATGTAGTTAGATGAACCATTGAGAATACCTGTGACTGATAATAACAAATCATTGTCATAATATTCTTCTAAATTTCTGATAACTGGAATACTTCCGCACGCCGATGCTTCATACAACAAAGAAACATTATTGTCTTTTTGAAGCTGAATCATTTCTGCCATATTTTCGGCCAGCATTTTTTTATTAGCTGATACTACATGTTTTTTATTTTGTAAAGCGGTTTTTACAATATTATAGGCTTCTTCTGCATTATCTATAAGCTCAACAACCGTATTAATATTTGGATCGTTTAAAATTTCATTAGCGTCATAACAGAAAGATGCTTCAGGAAGCGAACGTTTCTTTTTATTTTTAACACATATTTTTGAGATTTCAGCGTCGAAAGAAGGGCTTGTTTTTAATACTTCATATAAGCCTTGTCCTACAACACCAAAGCCAAACAGGCCGATGTTCAGTTTTTGTTTCATGGTTACTTTTTTTACAAACTTATTCAGTTTGCTTATTGGTCAATTTTTGTTTTGCACTGCAAAAGTAAATGTTTACTTATATTTTAGAAAAAGCTTGCATTAAATCTGACTTAATATCATCAATATGCTCTATTCCTACAGAAAGTCGCAGTAATCCTGGTTCTACACCAGAAGCTTTTTGCTCTTCAAAACTAAGTTGCTCGTGTGTGGTTGAGCTGGGATGAATAATAAGTGATTTAGCATCTCCAATATTGGCTAAATGGCTTATTAAACTAAGACTATTAATAAATTTATCACCAGCATCAGTATTTCCTTTTATTTTAAAGCTCAATACTCCACCATATCCTCTTTTTAAGTATTTTTTAGCTAGTAAATGGTATTTACTTGATTCTAATCCCGGGTAATTGACATATTCCACCTGTGGGTGTTTTTCGAGCCATTGAGCTATTATTAAAGTATTTTGAACATGACGATCAACTCGTAATGATAATGTTTCTAAACCCTGAATAAGCAAAAAAGAGTTAAATGGGCTTAGAGCAGAACCATAATCGCGTAGGCCTTCCACACGAGCTCGTATGCTAAAAGCTATATTGCCAAATTGACTGTCCGCACCAAATACTTCCCAGTATTTTAAACCGTGATAGCCTTCAGATGGCTCTGTAAAAGAAGGAAATTTACCATTACCCCAATTGAAATTTCCACCATCTACAATTACTCCACCTATTGATGTACCATGACCACCAATCCATTTTGTTGCCGATTCAACAACAATGTTTGCGCCATGTTCAATGGGGCGGAACAGGTAACCGGCTGTACCAAAAGTATTATCTACAACCAATGGTATGTGATGTTTTTGTGCAATGGCTGCTATTGCTTCAAAATCAGGAATATTAAACTGTGGATTTCCAATTGTTTCGATGTAAATAGCTTTTGTTTTTTCGTCAATTGCCGTCTCAAAATCAACAGGATTATCTCCACCAACAAATTTAACACCAATTCCTAAACGTTTAAATTGTACTTTAAACTGGTTAAATGTTCCTCCATACAAATAGGAAGTAGATACAAAATTATCACTGGCTTCTAAAAAATTACTTAAAGCAATAAATTGAGCAGCCTGACCTGAAGATACTGCTAATGCTGCAACACCCCCTTCAAGTGCTGCTATACGTTTCTCAAAAATATCTGTGGTTGGGTTCATGATACGCGTATAAATATTACCAAATTCTTTTAATCCAAAAAGATTAGCAGCATGTTCCGCATCCTTAAAAAGGTATGAACTGGTTTGATAAATTGGAACTGCTCTTGATAAAGTTGTTTGGTCAACTTCTTGTCCAGCATGTAGTTGTAGTGTTTCGAAATGAAAATCAGACATTGTATTTAGTTTTTATGGTTAATGTTATACTATCAACCTCTACCGTTGCTTACGCACCGGTCTGTAACTATTTTATTTGTTGATTATCAGATACGATGCGTTGTGACATTTAAGGTGTCATCATCATACATATCATCATATATGAAGAGCTATTAAACGCTGTAGCCACATTTAATACTGTAGAGGTAATATGAAATAATTGTTTTTTCACTGTGTACAAATAAAGATAAATTACTCTTAAATTCAAATACTTTTATAAAAGTAATTTATTTGTAATTTTTTTTGTAACTTGTAATATTCATATTATGAGTTGTTTAGTAGGGTGAGCTTATAGTATTTTACTTTTATTGTGAAATTCACGCAACCTTTAAATATAAAGTGCATCTACCTTATTGCTGATTTGAGGTTTATAGAATTTGAAAATTCATTTCTGGAATGAAATGAGAACAGAATCGTTGTATTATGATGGCTCGTACGTTATTATCTTTTAGACAAAGTATACAGAAAATTGATATACCTGTCAGATTTCTGATTTTACAAATTGTAATATTGTCAGTAGTGACGTTAATTATTATTGTTTAAAATACAATAAATTAAAGTTATAACGAAAGTATCCATAATCCTAATGTATCACATTACCTTAGATGGTGATCCAATATATTAATTTTACTTAATGAATTACGGATACTATCGTTGTACAATTTATCTATAATCAGAAGGAGGAAATGATTCCTTTAGTGTCCAAATCTTCTTATTTGGTGATGATCCCATGGTAAATTCTAATTTACCACCATTAAGTATTTCATAATGATGAATATATGAGCGACTTAGTTCTACACCGTTCAATGTAACTTTCTGAATATACTTATTTTTGTAATTTGCATTATTACATTGTATTTCAAATATCTTATCATCAGGTAATCTTATAGTTGCCTTTTGCCATAATGGTGTTCCGATAACGTATATTCCATCAGCTGGATTAACAGGGTAAAAACCTAACGAACTGAAAACGTACCATGATGACATTTGTCCACAATCTTCGTTGCCACAATGACCGTTAGGAATAGGCTTATATTGAGTTTCTAAAATTTCTCTTACCCTTTCTTGGGTTTTCCAAGGTTTACCAATATAATTATACAAATAAGATACATGGTGACTCGGCTCATTACCATGTGCATACTGGCCTATCATACCTGTGCTAAATATAGGTAGCTTATCTTCTTCCTTTGGATGGTAAGTGAACATGCTGTCCAGTTTTTCTTCAAATCGGTTTGAACCACCAGTAATATCAATCAATCCTTGAATATGGTGAGGTACAAACCAAAAATAATGCCAGGCATTACTCTCACAAAAATGATCGGTGTAATCTTTCGCTATAAAATCTTCAATAAAATGACCTTCTGCATATCTGGGACGAAGAAAAGATGATTCATCATCGTAATGATTTTGCCAATAACCAGCCCTTTCCATAAAATAGCTATAATCATCATCCTTTTTTAGTGCTTTGGCAAATTGCGCTATGCACCAATCATCGTAAGCATATTCTAAAGTTTTTGATACAGACCAATTTTCATGATCGAAAGAAACGGGTACATAACCTAATTCCCGGTATTCTTTAATACCATGTGCATCATCCATTGCATTAGATTTGCAGGCTTTATAAAGCAATTCGGCATCAAAATCGTTAAGTAAACCTTTAAAATATGCATCAACAATTACTGGTATAGCATGATAACCAATCATCATATTAGTTTCATTACCATGCATCGACCATACTGGTGTTAATCCTGTTTGTTCATAATGACTTAGCATACTTTTTACAAAATCCTTCACTTTTTCAGGGTGCATAATTGTATACAAAGGATGTGCAGCTCTAAAAGTATCCCAAAGTGAGAAGGTATCGTATTTGTCGTAGTTATTTGCCTGATGATATTCTCCGTCAGCCCCTTTATAATTACCATCAACATCACTTAATAATGTTGGTGCTAACATTGACTGGTATAGTCCGGTATAAAAGGTTTCTTTCCATGTTGTGTTATCCGATACAACGGTTATTTTAGACAATTCTTTTTCCCAACTATCTGAAGCTTCATTTTTATATTGCTTAAAGTTCCAGTGTCCTGCTTCAGAGAGTATATTTTTATTAGCGCCTTCAATACTGGCTGATGATACACCAAGTTTCACCATAACCTTTTCGTTTTCAATGGTTGGGAAATGGATAACTACTTTAGTATTCTTACCTTTAATTAGATTATTATTTACTTCTGCATTATTAAGGTATAAACGATACGAAGTAAATGGTTTTGAAAATTTAGCCGTAAAGAATACGCGTTGATCAGTTGCCCACCCTGTTGAGAATCTATACCCTTCAATCGTTTTATCATCAACAATTTTGATATAAGTTTTGGTTGGTGCATCCCAGTTTAATGAATAACCTAAATCAATGATAAAGCCTGATTGATCATCGGCAGGAAAAGTATATTGATGTATTCCCGTTCTTTTGGTAGTTGTTAATTCAGCATTAATACCAAAATCTTGCAAATACACCTGGTAATATCCTGGTTCAGCATATTCATTATTGTGAGAAAATGTACTGTAAGGTCTGTTGCCATTTTCTTTAATGGTTTTTGTAGATTTTGAGTTAATTGGAGTAAGTAAGATATCATATAAATCACCTGCCCCTGTACCGGTTAAATGCATATGACTAAAACCGGAAATAATAGTATCAGGATAATAGTAGCCGGCAATTCTATCCCATCCTGACAAACCATGATCAGGACTCAGTTGTACCATTCCAAATGGTATTGTTGCACCAGGGTAGGTATTACCAGGACCATCTGTACCCATAAATGGATTGACATATGTACATAAGCGATCATTAACCTTTTCATTTTTATCAGTACAACTGTTAAAAAATATAGTAAGTAGAACAAGTACAGTTAAATATCTGAATTTTTTCATTGTATTTAAATTGTTTATGATTCTTAGTTTACGATAGTATTTTGAATTAATAAACTGTAACACAAAGAAATTGAGATTATTGATGACTTTGGTAGACTTAAGTTCAAAATAGTTTATTCCCTATCATTTATTGAGTTCAAATAACAATCTTTAATAGGAAAACGTCACTATTATTAGTATGATATTGATTAGAAATATTCTAAAGTGTGCTTTATGATGTTAAAAAATCATTAATTGAAGGTTTAATAAACGTTAATACAATAAAAAAATTTACATCTTTGAGGCTTTAAAATAAGCTGAAGATTAGAATTTATATTTGCTTGGGATAAAGCTTTTTTATTATAACTAATTATGAGTTATTCTTTTTTTGATTTTCTGACCCTTATAGGTTCTCTGGGGTTATTTCTCTTCGGGATGAAGATGATGAGTGAGGCACTTCAGAAGGTTGCCGGGGCTAAAATGAGGTCTATTTTGTCTGCCATGACATCCAATCGGTTTTTAGGTGTGTTAACAGGTTTTCTTGTTACCTCTATTATTCAGTCATCATCAGCTACCACTGTAATGGTAGTTAGTTTTGTAAATGCAGGTTTAATGTCATTAATGGAGTCCATTGGTGTTATTATGGGTGCTAATATTGGTACTACTGTAACCGGATGGATGATTACATTATTAGGTTTTAAAGTAAAGATAAGTGCTTATGCTTTACCAATGATTGGTTTGGGATTACCACTTATTTTTTCTAAAAATTCAACACGTCGCTCGTGGGGTGAATTTTTAGTTGGATTTGCATTACTATTTCTTGGGTTAGAATATTTAAAAGGTTCCGTTCCAAATATAAAGGAAAGTCCTGAAGTGTTAAGTTTCTTGCAAAATTATACTAATCTTGGTTTTGGTTCAACGATTATTTTTCTAGTTATTGGTGCAATTCTTACGGTTGTTATACAATCGTCAAGTGCTACTATGGCCTTAACCTTTGTTATGTGTAGTCAGGGGTGGATTCCATTTCACCTTGCAGCTGCTATGGTGATGGGTGAAAATATTGGAACAACAATTACAGCAAATATTGCTGCCGCAGTAGGTAATGTTTCAGCTAAACGGGCAGCGCGTGTTCACCTCCTGTTTAACCTGATGGGTGTTACGTGGATGTTAATGATTTTTCCATGGTTTGTAGAAGCTATCGATAGTTTTATAACAAATAAAAATGGAGTCTCTCCAACACAATCTGTCGCAGCAATACCAACTGCTTTATCTATTTTTCACACTTCCTTTAATGTTATAAATGTACTAATATTTGTATGGTTTGTTCCATTATTTAACAAAGCGGCAATAAAAATGGTACCTTCTTCTGATATGGAAGAAGAAGAGTTTAGACTTAAGTTTATTACCACTGGTATGTTATCAACTTCGGAGCTATCGCTCTTACAAGCGCGTAAAGAAGTGCATTGGTTTGGTAAACACAGTCATAAAATGTTCGGATTTATACGTAAGTTATTCAATCAGAATAAGGATAGTAAATTTAGTAAGCAATATGCACGTATAGAGAAATACGAAGGTATATGTGATGAAGTTGAGGTCGAAATTGCCAATTACCTGTCACAGGTTAACCAGGGGAAATTAAGTGATATTGGACGCAAACGTGTTAGGTCAATGCTTAAATTAGTTGATGATTTAGAAAGTATTGGTGATTGTAACTTTAATTTGGCGAAGTCTATTAATCGTATGCGTAATGCTAATGTTAAGTTTGACAACGAAATTATAAAGAAGCTGGAGTTAATGTTCAACCTTGTTGATGAAGCTCTGGAAATCATGATAAGTAATCTGGATGACTCAAATGAAGATATTCATATTACTAAGGCTAATCAGCTTGAAAATGAGATTAATAATTACCGTAATCAGTTAAAAATAGAACATTTGGATAATATTAAAAATGGTGTTTATACATATGAGGCAGGGATTATTTTTAATGATCTTTTCTCAGAATGTGAAAAGTTAGCTGATTATGTAATTAATGTTACCGAGGCATTGGCCGAAGTAAACCCGCAATAGTTCCTATTAGAAAGTGGTAAGTCATTTTGCAGGGAAAGATAATATTTTTCCGCCATTGTTAAAGGAGTTTTTAGAGATCTCCTTATTGATGAATCAATATGTCAGCAAGGCAATAAAGCGAAAAGGTAAAGGTTAGAAGACATTAAAGATCTCTTCTGGCGAGATATCTTTTGATACACCACAAGATCTGTTAAGAAGAGTGAAACTGTATTAGTTGATATTCTGGAAATAAAGTACCGAACGTATTGTACCCAAAGCAAAGGAATGGTAATACTATCCGATTGAAAGTATATAGACTATTGTTTGCTTGGATGCCATGCATTATAAAGAAAAACACCTTTTATAATGCATGGTTCTGTTCAAACTTTTTTTTTAGCCACTAAAAGCATTGCCAAAAAATGGGCACTTACATCACAGCAATTACGAATTGAATTTGGGGAATGAATGCCCCTTGGTATTGTAATTCCAACTCTTAAACGTAAAGAAAGAAACTGTGATGAAAACAAAAAAATAGAGACTGTAAATTGAAACTTTTACTAAATAAAATCAGATAGAGTTTAGTTTACACTCCTCCCTTCTTTTTTAGATAAAAAGGTAATATTTATTCAATAATAAATTTAGTTTCAATTTCACATTCAAGCCTTAACTTCTGAAAATCGATATTTAATTCTTCAATTTTATTAACATTTTCACCAACTTTCATAACTGTATTAGCTGCCATTATATCCATTCTTTCAGCGTAATATGATCTGTTATTTTCACGTATATAAATGGCTTTACCAGCTTTTTCGCCTATAGCTTCGCATAAAGCTGATGCTTTGTTTTTAGCTGCTTTTATAGCTTCTATTTTTACTTGTTGGCGAAAATCTTCCATTTTACTGTGGTCTAATTTAGCTACTGAAATATTAGATATATCTAATTTTTCTAGTTCGAAATAAACTTTAGCTGCCGTATTGCCATCATGAACGATAACCTGATATTCTTTTGAAGTTCTGATATTTGTTTTTTTTAAAGTATAAAAGTGGAAATTACTTGCAAAATCAATAATTGACACTTCTTTTTTAGTATCTATACCAATTGATTTTAAAGCTTTCATCATCATTTTCTCTAATTGTTCCAAAGGTACTTTTCCTTTATTATCCTTCTCATTAATGATAACCTTCAGATAGATTAAATCTGGTGTCACCTCTAGTTCTGATTTCCCTGTTACCTCAATATAAGGTTGGTCAATAAAGTTTTTTGTTCCTACTTGTGCAGATATTGGCAAAGTAATAATAATGGCCAGAATTAATGTTGTAATGTGTTTCATGATCTTTTTTTATGTTATTGTACTAAAATATATCATTTAATGTGAATCAACAGTTGAGATTGAAATAGAAAAAGTTGCCTAAATAGTTGAAAATCAATAAGATAAAATTATTCAGATTCTTGAAAATCAGTATCTTACAATAGTTTCTCACGCTGTTGAGAGTATGATTTCCAAGGATAAAGACGACAAATTAATAAGAATATATTTCATAATCTGTGATTCATTTAAAGAATTACAATATTACTGTGAACGTTTCAGTAATAATAACAAACCAAAGTTTACCGATCAGGAAATAATGACGATTTACCTTTATGCTGTACATTATCAGGTACATACCAAGGTAAAACATATCTATCGTTTTGCAGATGAGTATCAACAAGCTTGGTCTAATAGTTAGAAATCGGTTTTTCTTTGGTGATAAGATTTATATGGATAAAGAATTAACCCAGAATATGATAAAAGACTTAAATCCTGAGATGCTAACACCCATTAAAGCTGTAAAAGGTATGAGTGACATTATTAAAAAGCGTATTAAAGCAGCAGATGATTTATATTCTACTGTCGTTTCGAAAGTAAGACAACCAATTGAGGCTCTGTTTAGTTGGTTGATTCAGAAAACAGATATTCAAAAAGCTGGTTTAGTGAGATCTACTAAAGGTCTTTTGGTGCATACTTTTGGAAAACTAACTGCGGCTTTCATTGATCTTGCATTTTAACTGTTGATTCGCATATTTAATAATATCTTACTTATAGATGAAAGTAAAAGAATAAAACTGAAATATTATTCTTAATTTCCCATATCTTTTTATTATAGAACTGGATTAATTGCATATTTAATAAAGGTCTTTTGAATAAAAATATATTGCATGCAGCTTTTTATTTCAATCATAGTCTTAAAATTGAATAGAACTCAGGTTATTAGTGAAATATAAAATGATCTGTTTATAAGTCTATTAAATGAGACGAACCTAATTTTAACGTGAGTTCGATGTAAGAAAATGAAAATAAAGCAAAAAGAAACGAGTATTTTTAGTGTATTTAAGTATCTGACATTGAGATGTATAATATGTAGAAACTTCGTTTCTAATGGAAGATAAAGTTATTGAAATTTACTATTTAGTTGATGAATTTTGTAAAGAATTTGAACAAGCCAGGAAGGGACACCTTTTAACCGAAAACCGCACTAAAAAGTGCAGAAACCGAAAGTTTAAGATGTCAGATAGTGAAGTAATTACCATTCTAATCTTGTTTCACTTAGGTCAGTACAGAAATATAAAGCACTTCTATATCAATTATATTCAAAAACACATGAAATCTGAATTTCCTGAAACGGTTTCATATAACCGCTTTGTTGAGCTACAGCAAAAGGTATTAATGCCTATGACTGTATTTCTCCAGGTATGTTGCCTTGGCTCATGTACAGGTATTTTATTTATCGATTCAACTCCCATACGAGTCTGTCATATCAAAAGAGAAAAGCAACACAAAGTATTTAAAGGAATAGCTCAGAAAGGAAAATGTTCCATGGGATGGTTCTTCGGATTCACGCTTCATATTGTCATCAATGATAAAGGCGAAATTCTGGATTTTCTTTTTACACATAGAAATATTGATGATCGAGAACCTTTAAAGAGCAAGGCTTTTCATGATAAAATATTCGGTAAGCTTGTTGCTTACAAAGGATATATAAGTAAAACATTTTTTGAAGATCTTTTTATAGATGGTATTCACTTAATTACCAAATTAAAGAAGAATATGAAAAATTCTTTAGTAGTGATGAATGATCATATACTGCTGCGCAAAAGGGCGCTTGTAGAATCCGTTAATGATGAATTGAAAAATATTTGTCAGATAGAACATACCAGACATAGATCTTTCAATAGCCAGGCATAGCAGCTTATCAATTCTTGCCTAAAAAGCCTTCTATAAACCTGGACATTATAGACCATGATAGAATTAGTAAAGCTGCTTAAGTCGAACTCACGTAATTTTAATATACATTGAAATTACAAATGTGCATAAACACAAGCAGAGAAGCCACCATGAGGTGGCTTATGTATATCTAAAAAATCAATTTTCTATTTCTGCAAAGCTTCTGCTCCTCCCACAATTTCAAGTATTTCAGTGGTAATAGCACTTTGTCGGGCTTTATTATACACCAGCTGAAGGTCATTCAGCATCTCAGAAGCATTATCAGTTGCCTTATGCATTGATGTCATTCGTGCACTATGTTCCGATGCCAATGATTCAAGAATTACATGGTAAAACATCGTTTTAAGTGCATCAGGTATTACTTGCTTAATAAAGGTTGGAACATCTGGTTCAATAATATAATCCGTGGCATTACCATTCGTATCTTTAGTTGCAGGAAATTCTAATGGCAAAAACTGTTCTGCACGAAGAATTTGCACGGCTGCATTTTTGTATTCATTGTATACTAATACTACTCGATCATATTTTTTAGCTATAAATGCCTGCATTACCTCATCAGCTATAGCTATCACATTCTCAAAACTTATATTAGAATACAAATCATTATAATCCTTTGTTACATTATATCCACGTGATTGTAATATTTTTTGAACTTGCTTACCTATCGCAAATATATCAACATTACCTAGTGCATTCTGAAGCTTAAAAGTACCTCTGCAAAGTTTCTCTACTTCCTTAATTACGTTGGTATTAAAAGCTCCACAAAGTCCTCTGTTTGAAGATATAGGAATAAGAAGTATTTTTTCTGGTTCACGTTCTTCTGTCCACTCAAGCTTAAAATTCTCATCTAAAGAATCTGACAATTTATAGATAATACCAGCTAAACGTCCAACATAAGGGCGTATATACGAAATATCATCCTGTGCCTTTTTAAACTTGGCTGCTGATACCATTTTCATGGCACTGGTCACCTGTCGCGTTGTTTTAACCGAGTTGATTCGAATACGTATGTCCTTTAAATTTGGCATATTAGGTATTATTCTTTTACAAATTGTCCACCAACATCTTTAGCAATACTATTTAGTTTGCTGATTATTTCATCGGTATATTTTCCACTTTTTATTTCTGCCAGCAAACCCGGATGATGTATTTCAAGTGTTTCAATAAACTCTTTCTTCCATACTTTTACTTTATCCACAGGTACATTCTCTAACAAGCCCTTTGTTCCGCAATAGATTAAAGCCACTTGTTCTTCCACTTTCACAGGTTGGTACTGAGGCTGCTTTAACAATTCTACGTTTTTACGTCCTTTATCAAGCACCAACATGGTTGCTGGATCGAGATCAGAACCAAATTTTGCAAAAGCCTCAAGTTCACGATATTGTGCCTGATCAAGTTTCAGAGTACCTGCTACTTTTTTCATTGGTTTAATCTGTGCATTACCCCCTACGCGCGATACAGAGATACCTACGTTAATTGCTGGTCGGACTCCTGAATTAAACAAATCGTTCTCCAAAAATATCTGACCATCAGTAATGGAAATTACGTTGGTTGGAATATAAGCCGAAACATCACCCGCTTGTGTTTCAATAATTGGCAGAGCAGTTAAGGAACCGCCACCTTTTACCAGTGGATGAAGCGATTCAGGTAAATCATTCATTTGCGCAGCAATCTCATCTGATTCAATTATTTTAGCTGCACGTTCTAACAAACGGCTATGCAAGTAAAACACATCACCCGGGTAGGCTTCACGCCCTGGTGGGCGACGTAATAATAAACTCACCTCACGATATGAAACAGCTTGTTTTGATAAATCATCGTATATAATCAAAGCTGAGCGTCCAGTATCACGAAAATACTCCCCAATAGCGGTTCCTGAGAATGGTGCATAAAACTGCATAGCTGAGGGGTCAGCAGCAGAAGCCGTAACCACAATGGTGTAATCCATAGCTCCATGTTTCGCAAGAGTATTCACAATTTGAGCAACGGTACTTCCCTTTTGTCCTATTGCTACATAAATACAATACACTGGCTCACCTGCTTCAAAAAATGAACGCTGGTTAATAATGGTATCAATAGCAATTGCCGTTTTGCCTGTTTGGCGATCTCCAATAATTAATTCGCGTTGACCGCGGCCTATAGGTGTCATAGCATCAACAGCCAACAAACCCGTTTGTAAAGGTTCTTTCACAGGCTGACGATAGACTACTTGCGGTGCTTTACGCTCCAGCGGCATTTCATATTTATCTCCCTGAATAGCACCTTTCCCATCAACAGGCTCTCCAAGTGCATTAATAACCCGCCCCAGCATACCTTCACCTACATTAATAGAAGCAATTCGCCCTGTACGTTTCACTAAGTCGCCCTCTTTTACAGCTTGTGAGGAGCCAAATAGTACAACACCCACATTATCCTGTTCGAGGTTAAGTACTACGCCCATGCAAGACTCCAATTCTACTAACTCGTTAGATTTTACATTGGCAAGACCATATACACGGGCAATACCATCACCCACTTGCAAAACAGTTCCTACTTCTTCTAGATTTGTTGACGTTTGAAAGCCTGCAATCTGTTTTTTTAATAAATCCGATACTTCAGCCGGTTTTATCGTATCCATCCGAAAATCAATTTAGTACGTTTAACTAAGCAATTGCTTTTTAATCTGTTTTAATTTAGAACTCATACTTGCATCTGCCATTTTTCCATCAATAGTGAGAATGAATCCTCCAAGCAGCTCAGGTTTAACCTTAATTGTAAGTTCAATAGGGGTATTAAACTGTTTTTGTAAAAATTGATCTAAGGTGTCACGCTGTTTTTTATCAAATTCCACAGCCGTATAAAGGGCCACTTCTTTAATACCTTTCTCATTTTTATACAACCAGATAAACCGTCTGTTAATATCTTCAAGTAGTTCCTCGCGGTTATTTGTAATTAGTAAATCAAAAAGATTTATTGTAGTTAGAGCAATTTTACCATCTAATACAGAATGAAAGGCTTGTTTTTTTTGTGCAGGTTTAATTATCGGACTTTTTAATATGTCCGTAAATCCGTTAGCATTGATACAGTAATCTTGTACTAAATTAACGTCATTATAAATCTGCTCAAGCTCCTTTTTCTCTATGGCGAGTTTAAACAGTGCTTTCGCATATCTGTCTGCTATTAAACTTCTATTCATTCCTGTTTACTTCATAATGTAATTTTACTTATAACCTTAACCACTAAAGTTCACTAATTAAAGTTGACTTCTTTCAGATACCTATCAATAATAGCTCTCTGCTTATCATTAGTTTCAAGTTCTTCTTCCAATAATTTCCCAGCAATATCAACAGAGAACTCCACCACTTTTTCTTTCAATTCCTGAATTGCTTCATTTTTATCACGTACAATTTGAAGTTGGGCTGATGCAATAATCTTATCAGCTTCTTCTTGCGCCTTATTTTTAGCTTCATCAAGAATAGTTTGTTTTATTTCCCGTGCTTCTTTGATCATCCTATCACGTTCCGCTTTAGCTTCATTAATAATCTGGACTTTCGTTGCCTTCAGATCTTTTAATTCTTCTTTAGCTTTTTTTGCAGATGTCAATGCATACTCAATCGTTTCTTCCCGGGTTTTCAGAGCATGCAATATTGGTTTCCAGGCAAATTTCTTTAAAATAAATACCAGTAATCCAAAGGTGATAAATGACCAAAAGACTAAACCAGGATCTGGTGTTAATAATCCCATGGTATTTCTTTTATCCTTTCATAAGAGCAACTACAATAGCAAATAAAGCAGCACCCTCAATAAGTGCAGCGGCAATAATCATAGCTGTCTGAATTTTTGAACTAATTTCTGGTTGACGTCCCATTGCTTCCATAGCACTTGATGCAATACGTCCAATACCATAAGCTGCTCCGATAATGATTATTCCTAATCCAATTGTGGTTAATGACAAACCTTCCATTTTGATTCCTTTTAAAAAAGTTAATTACTAATGTTCCTCTTCATGAACAGCCATACCAATAAATAAAGCTGATAATAGAGTAAATATATAAGCCTGTAATACGGCAACTAATAATTCAAGCATAAACATCATCAATCCCATAAGTATTGATACAGGTGCTATAAAGAATGATTTCATGACAAAGATGAGCGAAAACAAACTTAAAATGATGATATGACCAGCTGTAATATTTGCTAACAATCGAACCATTAAAGCAAACGGCTTTGTAAATAATCCAATAAACTCAATTACTGATAGTAAAAGTCGTATTGGTACTGGTACGCCTGGCATCCAGAAGATATGCCCCCAATAATTTTTTGTCCCGTTTAAATTGGTAACAAAAAATGTAATAACGGCTAATACTAGGGTTAATGAAATATTCCCTGTTAAATTACTTCCTCCCGGAAAAAATGGTATCAATCCAATTAGGTTATTCACCCAGATAAAAAAGAAAAGAGTAAGCAGAAATGGCATAAACTTATTTGCTTTATCTTTCCCAATTTGGGCATAAGCAACATCATCTCTGATAAAAAGTATAAGCGGCTCAACAATTGATTGTACACCTTTGGGAACTGAAGGTTCACCATTGTACTTTTTCGCTGCAGTAGTAAATAATCCAATAATGAGAAAAATACTCAACCACATGGAAGCCACATTGCGAGTAATTGAAAAATCTAGAGGTTTATCATTTAACACCTCATGATTTTCACCGTATGCAATGGTTCCTTCTACGTCGGTTTTATATATCTTTTCGTGATATAGTTTATAATATGAATTACCTTTTTTTACAACTTCTTTACCATGATGAAATGCTGATGACATAAAAACATGTAGACCGCCATCTAATAAAATAATTGGTAAAGGAATAGTAATATGCTTTTGCTCTCCTTCTTTATTGGTATAAGAAATAATGTGCCATTCATGTGCATCTGCAATATGATGCATAATCATTTCCATTGGTTTAAATTCAGTCTTTGAATCCTCACTATGTGCATCTGTTGCAAAAGTACTCTGACAAAGCACTAATATTATAAGTATTGCAAAAATCGATTTAATCTTCTGCATTAGGTGAAAATAAGTACAGTAATACTTTTCTTACTTCATTAAGTGCATCTTAACAGCCAAATCAACAGCTAAAAGCACAAAATAGTTCATTAAAAACAATAGAATTTCCCTTTTGTTTTCAATGTCATTAGGTTTTAAAAAAAGAAATAAGAATCCCATTACAAAAGAGACCTTTAATACCATTATTACCAAGAAGATAAATCCAGACCTATCAGTGTGTGTGTATTGAATAAAAACAAAAGGGAAGTACAATAAAAAGTAAAGGCTTGTTAAGAATATAATACCTGCCTTTACCTTTTCATATTTTATTTGTAACCAATCAGCATTAATCCCTTCAATGCAACCCATTACAGCAGCTACACATATGTATAAAACAGGATAATAAATGAACTTAATTAAATGGTTATTTCTTTGCATCTGTATTATCGGCAACTGTCTTGGGAGCTTTATCACCCATATCACAAGTGCCTGTAAATACAGCACCTGGCTCTATTGACAGTTTACTTGTTTTTACATCACCGTGCAACTTACTGGATGCTTTTAATGATAATAACTCTGATACGGTTAATCTACCTTCAAATGTACCATATACATCACAGTTAGTACATTTTACTTCACCTGTTACCAAACCGTTTTGTCCTATTAACACTCTTCCTTTAGAAATAATATTGCCTTCAATAGAGCCATCAATTTTAATATCCCCATTAGTTTCAATATCTCCTTTTATTTTTGTGCCCGGACCAATCATGTTAGGCAGCTTATTTTCAGGTTCAAAATTCTTAGCCATATTTTAGATCTTGATTTTTAATTTAAACAAATATAGAATTTTTCTAAAAGAAAACGGGATCAATTATCAACAAGCTCTCTTAATTTATCCAGCTGTCGCTCTTTATGTACCTGCCGAAGTGATCGCGCTGTGGCAGTATAATATGTATGTTGAGAGATAAATTCATATTGCATTTTATTCCATTCGCTAAGAAGTAGCTTGCCATTATGAGCATTTAGCTCACGAAAAAGACTTTCAGAAACTGGAATAAAATCAGGTCGGCCTAGATAATCAAGATCAGCATCTTTCATAATCTTTTCAAGGTAGTTTTTGGGTTTTCGTCCTACCCTAGTTACATCTATTAATTCAACAACTTGCTGAATTTGATATTCTTCATAATTGTATTTTGGTAAAATTTCTTTAGCAAAAGAAATACTATTATCTTCATGATAGTTGTATTCCAATATAAACCCAATATCATGTAATAAAGCGGCTGTTTTTAATATCAATAAATCTTCTGATGAAACTTTTTCTCCTCGCGCAATGATCTCTGCCTGTGTAAGCACATCTTTTGTGTGTCTGCAATTGTGATAATACAAATTATCAGGAAGTTCATCTTCGAGCTTAGACAGGATAAAATCTTTCAAATCGCCAAACCGAATATGCTGAAGTTTTAATTCAAATTCTTTATTAGGGAATATACCTAGTTCATCCTTTGACAGATCTGGTTTAATACGTCTTACAAAATACATATCAGTTTCTCCCTTATATTTAATTGGCATTTTTCCCCGGTAATCACATTCAAAAAAGTCTTTAATTAATTCATAGGTAATACCTGTAATATTAATCTTACCTACTGCTCCTGAGCTTTCCATACGTGAAGCAATATTAACGGTATCTCCCCATATATCTAACGAAACATTTTTTCGTCCAATTTCACCAGAGATAACAGGTCCTGTATGAATACCAATACGTAATTCCCAAATGCCAAATTTCTCTTTACTCAAAAGTTTACTATTATGCATAAACATTTGCATTTCTAATGCGGCTAAAACAACATCTATTGGGTTGGTTTTATTTACATTATGAATACCTCCTGCACACATATAAGCATCTCCAATTGTTTTAATTTTTTCAATATTATACTTTTCAACCACACCATCAAAATAAAAGAAAAACCGGTCTAACTCATCAATCAGGGTCTCTGGATTCATATGCTCCACAATTTTAGTAAATCCCTGAATATCTGCAAATAACACCGTAACCTTTTTGTACTTTCGTGAACGAATGCGGGATTGTTCTCTCACTGAACCAGCTACAACGCCTTCCTTTATTTCACTGGCTTTTTGTTTAATGCTAAAAGTTTTTTTAAGTTCCTCTTCTATTTTTCTACTCTTATATGCTATCCGTTTCTTAAATACTATTACAATAACAAGGAAAAGGATCAAACTCAACAATACAACAATAGAAACCCGGAATAATGTGTGGTTCCACAAAGGCAAGTTAATCTTTATATTTACCTCCTGTGTGCTGCCTTCTTCTGTTTCAATAAGAAATAAATAGTCGCCTTCTTTTAAATTAAAAAAAGCTACAGCATTTTTCTTGGACCACAAACTCCAATCATTGGTATGCGGAATTAACTGATAACGGCAAATCATACCATCTCTATCTTCTATGTTCCAGTTAACTTCAAAGCTTTGTGTATATATGTCAACATAATTATTTACAACAGATAATCGCTGACCATCAGCATCTTTGAATTCAATTGACAATTTTTCTGATTGCGCTTTGATATTTTTTGCAAACAAAATTGAAATAGCTGCGTATACGATGATGGTAAATAGATTTTTCATTAAAAAGTAATTGTGCGAAACCTTTTATGTTAGTAACTCCCTTCTGCATATTAGTCAATCATATGAACCGTTGCTTGCAATTAAAATCAAAAGTACTATATTTAATCCGTTAATAAAGAACAATCAGGAAAGCTTTTTATGGAGACACCAAAGAACACAATACTTATACCCTATGATTTCACTACAGTAGCAGATAGCGCTGTAAACCATGCAATTAAGGTTAGTAAGGAGCTTGATACTAACATTCATCTATTGCATATTGCAAAAAAAGGGGAACAAACTTATCAATTGGAAAAGCGACTGGAAGAAAGCGCTAATAAAATTAAAGAAAACTGGGGAATAATGCCTGGTTTTTCTGTTAAAGAAGGTACTATTTTTAAGACCATCAATCTTTTTGTAGAGGAGTTAAACTGTGTTTTGGTTGTAATGGGGACTCATGGTATGAAAGGGCTGCAAAAATTGACTGGTAGTTGGGCTCTGAAAGTAATTGTAGGTTCGAAAGTTCCTTACTTAGTAGTACAATCAGAACCTAGAAATGATGACTATAAAAAGATTGTATTGCCTGTTGATTATAAAGCTGAGAACAAAGAAAAACTGAAGTGGATACAATTTATGTACCAGTTCTCTAAACCAAAAGTCTATTTATATGCCTCAGCAACTAAAGAAGGTATTGTTGATAGCAGAACGAAAGCAAATGTTGTATTCTCTAAAAAATACCTCAAAGAAAAAGGTATTGATTATGAGTTAGTACTTTCTGATGGCGAAACATCATTCTCACAGGAAACAATTCAGTTTTCAGAAAAAATTGATGCAGATATGGTTGTAATAATGACCACACGTGACATAGCGTTTCATGACTATGTATTAGGTGCATATGAACAATATATTATTGCCAATAGTGCTAAAATGCCCGTTTTGGTAATTAATCCAAGAACAGACCTGATGAAATATGGTTATGGCGGTTTTAGTTAAAATATATAACTCTTAAAATATAAGGCGATCTATTTTTAGGTCGCCTTTTTTAATTGTATGATTTAAAATACTTTTGTAGGTAAATCATTTGATAATTAAAAAGCAAAAGATATGGAACTGGTTTTTGCAACTAATAATCGGCATAAACTTCAAGAGATACAGCAGCTTTTAGGAAACACAATAAAACTATTAAGTCTGAGAGATATTAACTGCTTCGATGAAATACCTGAAACAGGAGATACTCTGGAAGCCAACGCTTTTCAGAAATCAAACTATATATATACTAAATATGGTAAAAACTGTTTTGCTGACGATACCGGACTTGAGATAGAAGCATTAAATGGTAAGCCAGGGGTTTATTCAGCACGCTATGCCGGATTAGATAAAGATGCTGACGCAAATATGCAGAAGGTTGTTGATAAGCTTAAGGAAAAAAGTAACCGAAAGGCTAAATTTAGAACTGTTATTTCACTTATTATTGATGGTGAAGAGTTTCAGTTTGAAGGACATGTTGATGGGGTAATACTTAATGACCGTAGTGGCACTAAGGGGTTTGGATATGATCCAATTTTTCAACCCAATGGTTACAAAATCTCTTTTGCTGAAATGTCTGCCCAAGAGAAAAACAAAATTAGTCATCGTGGAAAGGCTATTCAGAAACTGATTGCCTTCTTAAAAAAATAGTATGCTAAGAAATTGCTTAATCATCTTCTTTTTTATTTGTGTTTATCCAGTTTTTGGACAAAGTTCACTATGGAAGGATCATTTCTCATATCGAAACTGTCAACACATCGCTGAAAGTGATAATTATGTGGCTACTAGCTGTGATGTTGGTCTGATGATGTATAACAAGATCAATGATGAAATTAAAACTTATAGCAGAGTTAATGGATTAAGTGATATTAATATCTCTGCGATTCAATCTTTGCCCAATGATCAATTTATTATTGGATATACCAATGGTAATATTGATATTATTTCAATTGATGAAGTATTCAATATTCCTGATATTAAAAACAAACAAATTCAGGGTGATAAACAAATTAACCATTTCCATATAAAAGATAATTTAGCATATTGTAGTACCGGATTTGCACTATTGGTAATAAATACAAAAAAGATTGAAATAGCAGATACCTATTATTTAGGCATTAATTCGGTAAACCTACCTGTTTATGAAAGTTTTATTATTGGTAATGCTATTTATGCAGCAACAGACCGAGGATTACTTAAAACACAACTCGACAATTCACAAATTGCTTATTATGAAACTTGGGAAGAAATATCTGGTTCAACAGATCCGGCTATTGCTATCAATTTTTTTAGCAACGCTCTTATTACCGTTAAAAAAGTAACAAATGGCTTTAGTTTATTATATGGTAATAAAGAAAATTGGACTGAGTTAAAAACACTTCCTGATTTCAAGAACATAGCAGCTTCGGGTGAGAATTTACTACTTATACAAGCTAACAAAATTGAACATTATAAAACAAACTATATTCTCTCAAAGACAATTGACCATTATTTATTCGATGAGGTAAATACTGCAAACATGCAAGCCAATGATGCCCTATATTCTGTTTTCGAGGAGACCTGTTATATTGCAGATGGAATCTATGGAATAGTTAAAAAAGGTATATCAGAAGACCTTACTTTTATTGCTAATGGCCCATACTCAAACAATAGCACAAATTTGCATGCGACTCATTCCTGCATATATTCTGTTACCGGAAACAAAGGTCAGGATAAGCCGGCTGAATATGCTTTTTTCACCAACAATACTTGGTCATATTATCTATCGTCAAATACAGGTGTAGAATCTGCTTGGGTCAATTTAATATCTGTTTGCTCTAGCACAATTGATGATACTAAAGTTTTCTTTTCCAGTTGGGGAGCAGGGCTGTTTCAGCATAAAGAAGAAACTCCAATTCATATTGGAGCCAGAGATAACGGCTTACAGGAGACCAGTGGAGCCATTAATGTTGGCTGCTTAGCTTCTGATAAAAAAGGAAATATCTGGATGACAAATGCTGGTGTTGAATCTGGAATTGTAGTTAAATCGCAAGATGAATGGTATCGTTTTGATTATGCATCGACTCAATACTTGAATGATTATGGTCAAATGCTGATCTCAAAAGATGATTATGTATGGATGACGATACATAACGCAGGTAAGCCACAGTTGCTGGTTATTAACACTCAAGGTACTCTTACCGATGATAAGGATGATAAATATCGAGGGCCGATACATCAATCAGCAGAAACAAATGAAAAAAGAAATGAAGGGCAATTAAAGCTATGGGATGAAAACCATGAAGTTATTACTAATTCAGTATTAAGTATAGCCGAAGATAAAAACAAATACATCTGGTTAGGTACAGATAAAGGCGTACTTGTTTATTACAGTCCTTGGACAATATTAAATGAGCCTTACCCCATTGCAAGCCGGATTAAAGTACCTCGAAATGATGGCAGTAACCTTGCTGATTATCTGCTTGAGAAAGAAAGAGTATCATGTATTACTGTTGATGGTGCAAACAGAAAATGGTTAGGCACAGAAGGTTCTGGCCTGTATTTAGTTTCAGAAGATGGGTTAAAAACATATCATACCTTCAATACCGATAACAGTCCTCTGCCATCAAACCACATTACCAGTATAGCAATATCGCCTGTTACGGGTGAAGTTTTTATTGCTACAGACAGAGGCATTGTTTCATACAAAGGTAAGGCAACAGAAGGTGTTCAATCATTTAGTAAAGTATACGCCTATCCAAACCCTGTGCGTCATGATTTTAGTGGTAACATTACTATAAGTGGATTGATGCAAGATAGCAGGGTGAAAATTACAACAAGCAGCGGGCGTTTGGTGCATGAAACAGTTTCGCTTGGTGGTAAGGCATATTGGGATGGAACAAACTTTAACGGCGAAAAAGTAAAATCAGGTGTTTACCTGGCATATGTCAGTGCTAATGGGGGACAACAATCGACTGTAACAAAAATTTTAATTATCAGGTAATTTTTATCAACATTTGTTGTCCTTTTAACACTACAATCCTAGTTTTGTAAATAGATTTGTTATATCCTTACATACTTATAGGTTTAACCTAACTTACAAATACATATGAAGAAAGGCGGGGTTGTCGTTATCATAGTTACAAGTTGTTTATTACTTACTTATGTTCTTTTTCAGATTAGTCGTGTCAAATCATACGATCATAATCAATCATTAAAAGCCATTCCAACCGGGGCTGCAGTTATAATAAAGGCAGATAATATTAAGCATCTCAAAAAGTTACTGTTTCGAACGATTGACTTTAAAGAAGAGCTTTTTACTTCAAATATTTTGTCTGACGCAATAGCCCCGCTTGCAGAAATTGATTCCATAAGTACCGGCCTGCCAGATGTTATGGAGGATCTGCAAAACTTCCCATTCTATTGTACAATTCACGAACAAGGAAAAGAAAGCATCAAAGCTCTTTATATGCTGGAATTGCCAAATAAAAAAGAGGAACAAAAAATAAAAAACCTTATAAAGGGCATAGATCCAACTAACTTTCAAATCAATGAACGTCAATATAATTCTAACGCGATTTATGAACTTAAAAATCTAAAGAAAAAAAAATCTTTGTTCTTCTTTATTGAGAAGGGAGTTGCTCTTGTAAGCTCTTCAAACCTGCTTATAGAATCTTCTATTCGCCAACTGCAATCACCTGATAGCTGGATTGATTCAGAGGCTTTTCAACAAATACAAAAGACGGTTGGAGCAAGTTCTCGCCTTAATGTCTTTATTAATTTTACAAATTTACCGGGTTTATTAAAACCATTTATTGGAGAATCTTTTAAAACCAAAGTAAATGCAATATCAGACCAAAGTAAGTGGGCTGAATTAGATGTTGATATCAGTGAGAATTCAGTATTATTAAATGGATTTATCACCGGTAACGACGTTGGTATTTATAGCCACTTAATGACCAATGCACAACCTCAAAAAGTTAAAATACAAGATGTGTTACCTGGCAATACACGTGCTTACCTGGCTCTTTCTCTGGAAAGTGGAAACGAACTAAAAAAACGTATTGCCAACTACCATCAGGATAACACCACTGACGGTTCTTATCATCAAAATATAGAAAAGATACGTTCGCAATTTAAGTTCAATATTGAAGAAGAATTTTATAATCTTCTAACTGGAGAAATGGCATTGGCCTACTCTGATTATAATCACCTTCAGCCATCAGCCAATGGCCTAACTGTTTTTAAACTTAACAGTAAATCCAAAGGGGAAGAGCTTGTATTAGAAATGTTACGTAAGATGCACAGACAAAGTAGCCAAGCTGAGATTGCTAAAGTCTATTACCCAGACAATGATGTCAGCTTTAAAATATATAGAGGATTTTCTAATAATATAATACATCATTTTTTTAGCCCATTTTTACCAAAAGTTCCTTCAAAATATCTCGCTTTTTACGATAACAATCTTGTTATGGCTGATGAAACATCGCTTATAGAACAGTTCATCAGAACAAATATGTTGAACAGAACTTTAGGAAACAGTAAAACACACCAGGCTTTCTTAAGAAATTTTTCAAGTCGTGAGAATTTGTTTGCATTCTGCGAATCGGCACACTTTTCGTCACTTTTTGGAACAGCCCTGGAGCCACTGTTGGGTGAAGTAACAGAAGAACAGAAAGAAGCGTTAAATAATTTTTATGGTGTGGGATTACAGTTAAGTGGTACAGGCAAAATGATCTACTCTACAATTTATATGCAGTACATGCCTGCCCGTGAATCAGAACCGCGTACTATATGGCAAAGCCTTTTGGATTCTACAGTTTATACAAAACCGGTATTGGTTAAAAACCATTATAGTCAAGAGCGTGAGGTAATTGTACAGGATAATGCAAATAACCTTTATCTACTTAGTAATAATGGTCGGATGTTATGGAAAAAACCACTAGACAGCCCTATTATGAGTGAAATTGTTCAGATTGATTATTATAGAAATAATAAACTTCAATATCTTTTTAACACTAAGAAATCTATCTACCTATTAGATCGAAATGGAAATCATGTAGCCAATTTTCCAATTAAATTACCTTCGCCTGCAAGCAACGGAATAGCAGTATTTGACTATGACAATGACAGGCAATATCGTTTCTTTATAGCATGCGAAAACAGAAAGATCTATCTTTATGATAGTAAAGGCAATATTGTTTCAGGATGGAAGTTTGACAAAACTGAAGGTATCGTAAACCAAACGATACAATACTTTAGAAGCAACAGCAAAGATTATATTGTTTTTTCAGATGATAAACGTAACTACATCTGTAATCGTAAAGGTCATATTCGTGTAAAATTAAAAACAGAATTTATCAGGAGTTCTAATTCACCATATTTTATTGAAAATAAAAATACTGCTAACGATTATCTGGTTACAACAAACAGTAAAGGACATTTAATGAAAATATGTCTCGACAATGGTCAGGTAGAAAGCAATATATTAAATGATGTAAGTGATAAACATGCTTTATCTTCCTTTAATATGAATGGGCAAGATCATTATATCTTTAGCGAGCCAAAGCGTGTTACCTGTTATAATAACAAAGGGAGTAAAGTATTTGAACGTGAATTTGATAATGAAATAAATCTTAAGATTGACCACTACCAATTCTCATCGCAGAATATTAAATTTGGTGTGACAGAATTCTCATCGCAGAACATCTATTTATTAAATAGTAATGGAAAGGTTTATAAAGGGTTTCCATTAAAGGGGTGCTCCCGGTTTAGTATTGGTTTTTTAAAATCTTCATCATCACGATTCAACTTAATTGTTGGAGGTCTAAATAACTACATATATAACTATCAGGTAGATTAAAAGGAAATGAAAAAGTTAAGATTAGGGGTTTTAGGCGTATCAAATCACTTTATTAAACGTATTGTTTTGCCTGCAAAGCAAGTTTCCAATATAGAGCTAATAGCAATTGCTTCGCGATCAGAACAAAAAGCTATTGAATGTGCAAAGTCGTTTGATATTCCATTCTATTTTGGAGACTACCAATCTCTCTTAAATTCTTCAGAAATAGATGCCGTCTATATTCCATTACCTAATCATTTGCATGCCGAATGGATAATGAATGCTGCAGATGCCGGTAAACACGTATTATGTGAAAAACCTTTGAGCATGAATGCTGATGAGGCCAAAGTAGTATTTGAATATTGCCAAAAAAAAGGGGTCTGTTTAATGGAGGCTTTTATGTACAAATACCATCCACAGTGGCAAACTGTTCGTAATATTATTCGGACTAATAACATAGGTAAACTTACTTATATTCATACTTCGTTTTCATATAATAATCCATCAGCTGAAAACATTCGTAATGTTAAAGAATATGGAGGTGGTGGGTTACGTGATATAGGTTGCTATGCCATATCAATTGCCATATTCTTAACTGGTAAAGAGCCAATCCAGGTAGTAAGCCAGCTTAACAAACATCAGCAGTTTGAGACTGACGTTTTAAGTACAGCAATACTTGATTTTGGCAATTGTAAAGCAACGTTTACTGTCAGTACAAATTCAAGTGCTTTTCAAAAAGTTGATATAGTAGGAACTGCCGGACATATATCTGTTCACCTGCCTTTTAACACCTATTCGGACGTACCTGCCAAAATAGATGTTACTACGGCCATTGGCCAACGCAAAATTTCAATAAATCCAGCTGATCAATATGGTCTTATGATACACGAATTTGCTGATTCTATCTTAAATAAAAAGCTTGCTTCCATAGTCGAAAATGATGCCATTCTTAACCAAAAAGTGATCGACGCCGTTTTTAAATCTGCTGATTCAGGGCACTGGGAAACGATTAATTAAAGCCATAATACTTCTGCATAATATGTCTATCATCTTTTATAAATTAATTTCAATGGGGGATTTTATGAAGAAACGAGTTTATTATAATGTACTAGAATTAAAAAATAAATATCAATATTTACCTACTATTAATACCTTCCTTACAAGGCAGTTGAGGTAAAGAATTTTGGACTGACAAATGACTCCAAAGTTTTTCAATTATGTGCCATGTTTTTATCAAAAGCTGTTGACTATTGATTTCAGCTTGTTTCTAGACGTATCTTCTATCGAGCATCTGAAAAAGTTGAATTTAATATCTAATTTTTCCTCACAAAACAGAACTAGCTTAGCTTTTAATCCACTATAAGTTACATTAAATAGCGCTGATACATAGCTAAGATCAATACTTTTTAATCAACTCTAAATGCCATTTTACATCCTAATTATCAGGAAATAAGAAATACTATTACATCCCATTCGCTAGTAAAATTGCTTAACTTTATTTGCTCGTTAATGCAATTAACGAGCAAATAAACAAACAATTATTCAATTTATCCGTAATAATAATGACAGACAGAATGAGAATAAATTTCTATCTGATCATATAGTTCGCTTTAGGGCTGATAATAAATGTATTATGAAATGACAAATAATTAAATCTGATTATTTTAGAACATATATCAATCATTACATCATACATTTGGTATAAACTCTTAAAATAAAAAGAGATGCAAAATTATAAGAAGTACAGAGGTTGAGTTTTGTCTACTTCTTTATATTTTTGTATTTCGTTGGTATTATTAAAAAGTAATGACGTAGCAAGATAAATACACTTCTTAGTATGGATAATAAGGGAAACCATGGCTTTCTTGACTTTGCATATCAAATGTACAGGACAATGAAAACCAACGAAATTAATTTAGTTTACGAAGGGGAGGTAACACAAGAAATTACCAAAACATTTACTTCGATTACCGAAAAAAGTCTTGAAAAAAGTCAGGAGTCAAACTCGGTACAACGCAAAGTGTTTAATGTTATGGTTGAGTGTTTACAAAACATTAGTAAACATGCGGACTCAATAGATGAAGATGATGAAGGTGCCAGAAGAGGTATTGTAATGGTAAGCCATGGCGAAGCCAGTTACAGCATTATTACCGGCAATGTTATAAAGAATGATAAAGTTCCTGAACTAAAAGCGAATCTTGAACATGTTAATAGCTTGGATAAAAAAGGTTTATCAGATCTTTTTAAACAACAGATGCGTGAAGGAAGACTATCAGATAAAGGCGGTGCCGGCCTTGGATTTATTGATATTGCAAAGAAAACCGGCAGTAAGCTATCGTTTGAATTTAAACGTTTAAACGATGAAGTAAGCTTTTTTATTTTAACATCAACAGTAAAACGAAATTAATCAGATAATAGCATGGAAGTTATAAACATTAAGGGAACAGACGATACCCCAAATGTAATTCTGGATAAAGAGAGTGGTAAATTCGAAATATCAGGACGTTCCCTTCCTGAGGATGTAAATATGTTTTATGAGCCAATTCTTGAATGGATTGATGCATATGCCGAAGAACCTGCTGATAAAACAGAATTCCATTTTAAGCTGGAATATTTTAATACAGCATCATCAAAAGTAATTTTAGATATTCTTTTGAAGTTTGAAGAAATTGTAGAAAACAATAACGATGTTGTTATTAAGTGGCATTATCATGAGGAAGAAGAAGATATGTTAGAAGCAGGAGAAGAGTATGCTGACATTGTTGAAATTCCTTTTGACTACATTTCATACACTGATTAAATAACGACCAATCCAGAGAATTGAAGTATGAGTGAAGAAATTCTGAAAGCATTGATGCAGTTATTTGGCTTGATAGCCAAACAGGATGGCGGTGTTGAAGCGAATGAAACAGAGTATGTTAAAACATTCCTCAAGCAACAATTAAATGCAGAAGCAGTAGAAGAGTATTATTCGCTATTTCTGAAATTCTCCAAAGACTCTAAACTACCTAAAGAAGAGGAGGAAGGTAAAGTCAAGTTAACTTCTATGAAGGATTCCGTAAAAATTCTCGGAATCTGTAAGAAGATTAATAAAAAACTTAATAAAGAGCAAAAAGTTGTTGTTCTTTTGCGCTTGTATGAGTTGGTTAATGCCGACCGAAAGTTTACCGAACAACGTATGGCCATTATTAACACAGTGGCCGATGTTTTTAAGTTACCAAAAGAAGAGATTAATGCGATAGAGACGTATACGGTTAATAATGATCTATCAAAGTTGGATATAGAGGATGTTCTGTTGGTTAATCATGAATCACCCTTACTTGAATACAGTAAACACATTCAATCGGGTGAGATAGATGGTAACGTTATAATTCTTCGGGTAAAGAGTGCAGGTTTATATTTTGTGCGCTATACCGGTACACAGGACTTATTCCTGAATGGTTTATTAATTAACAACCGACGCATTTATCTGTTTCCCAAAGGTAGCTTTATAAAATTACCCAAAGGACAGCCAGTATACTACACAGATGTGGTTTCACGGTTTATGTCTGATTCTTCCGTTTCTAAAATATCGTACGAAGTTGACAATGTAGGTTTTCAGTTTAAATCCGGCGGTATTGGCTTACGTAATATTAATTTTTCTGAAGAGCAAGGCAAGCTTGTAGGTATTATGGGAGCTAGTGGTGCAGGAAAAACAACATTGTTAAATGTACTTTGTGGTAACGAAACCCCGACAAGCGGTGATGTTCTTATCAATGGTTACAACTTACATACTGAACGTAACAAGATTGAAGGTGTTATTGGATATATACCTCAGGATGATCTGCTTATTGAAGAACTAACCGTATACGAAAACCTCTATTACAACGCTAAGCTTTGTTTTAAAAACAAAGGAGAAAAAGAGATTGAAGAGATGGTAAATAATTCTCTTATAAGTCTTGGCCTGTATGAGCGTCGTAATCTGAAAGTAGGCTCACCTCTAAATAAAATGATTAGTGGTGGACAGCGTAAACGATTAAATATAGCTCTCGAACTTATTCGGGAACCGGGTATATTGTTTGTTGACGAACCAACATCCGGCTTATCATCGCGTGACTCTGAGAATGTGATGAACCTGCTACGCGAGCTAGCCTTAAAGGGTAAACTTATTTTTGTTGTTATTCACCAACCATCATCAGACATCTACAAGATGTTCGATAAAATGTACATATTGGATACAGGTGGCTATCCGGTTTATTATGGTAACCCGAGTGAATCACTTATCTATTTTAAACGCCTTGATGCACAAATAAATAGCGACCAAGGCGAATGTGGTACCTGTGGTAACCTTAATCCGGAGCTGATTTTTAACATTATTGATGCAAATGTAATAGATGAGTATGGTAACTATACAAACAAACGTAAAACATCGGCAAAAGAGTGGCACGAGCACTACAAACAGAATATTGAACTTTCAAAAGCAGAACGGATAGAAACTGCTCCGCCTAAGTCGTTGAATATACCATCGTGGATAAAGCAATTTTCGATTTATACACTTCGCGATTTTAAATCGAAAATAAGTAATACACAATACATATTACTTAATTTGCTTGAAGCTCCTTTATTGGGCTTTATTCTGGCATACTTAATTCGTTACATTGTCGATCCTGAATCAAACGTTTATGTTTTTCGCGAAAATGAAAATATTGCCCCTTATATTTTTATGGGAATCGTTATTGCCTTATTCTTTGGACTCATTGTAAGTGCAGAAGAAATATTTAAAGATGCCAAAATTCTTAAACGTGAAAAGTTTCTGAACCTTAGCCGATCTAGCTACTTAGCTTCTAAAATACTGATACTATTCACTATTTCAGCTATTCAAATGACCTTGTTTGTATTAGTTGCTAATAATATATTAGGTATTAAAGGCATGACATTTGAGTTCTGGCTGGCCTTATTTTCAGTATCTGCATTTGCCAATATATTAGGGTTGATACTATCGGCTTCGTTTAATTCCATTGTAACTATCTATATCCTTATCCCTTTAGTGATGATTCCGCAAATGGTATTGGGTGGTGCAATGTTTACATTTGATAAATTAAACAAAGATTTCACAAGTGTTGATAAAGTTCCGTTAGTGGCTGAGATAATGCCATCACGATACATATATGAAGGGCTAATTGTGCACCAATACAAGCACAATAATTACAAAAAAAATATTTTTAATATTGAGCTGAAGCAAAGTAGTTCTGACTTTAAGAACGTATACTACTTGCCTGAATTAGAAGATAAGCTAAACGCTTGCCTAACAGCGGATAAAGAAAGCAAAGAATACATCAGTGATTTAGCATTGATTAAAAATGAACTATCGAAAGAAATGAAGCGTGTACCAACAATAACATTTGCTTCAATTGATCAGTTAAGCCCTGAAACGTTTAACAAAGACGTTGCCAAACAAACAAAAGAATACATTGAGCAATTGAAAGGGTATTATCGTAATATCTTTAATAAAGCGGATGATACCATTAACCGTTTCCTATCTGAAAACATTAGAAATAATAAAGAACGCTTTAATCAGATTAAAGATAATTTCTATAATGAGAGTATTTCTGATATTGTTCGCAAAACATTTGATAAGAATAAGTTATTACGTGATGGCGATAAGCTGATACAGGTAATTGATCCAATATATCAGATACCTGAACCAGAAACGGCTATATCATTCAGAACACATTTCTTTGCACCACAAAAGCATTTTGCAGGTAAGTTCTATGATACTCTGTGGTTTAACATTTCTGTAGTATGGTTGCTGACAATAATGCTGTATGGAGTTCTGTATTTTGACCTATTGAAGAGGGGACTTAGTTTTATTGGAGAATTAAAACCCTTTAAAAAGTAACCTTTTGCTGAATAATTAAGTATAATTGCTTCAATCGAATTAAAAACGTAATATAATGTTAAAAAAAATTAGTTACCTAACCTTGATGATTGCAGGGATATGTTTAATGTTTGCATGTTCAGGATCATCAAAAAAGAGCAGCGAGTCAGATGAATTGACATTATCTACACCTGTTGAAGAAAATACAGCACTTGAGTTGTCTGAAGAAGTAATGAGTGATGTAATCCAGAATATTTCTTCGCCAGTTGAGATGGCCTCAATTATTAAGGCAACTGGTGTGGATTTCTCTCAAAAGATCTTAAATAAAACAGATAAAGTTGATAGTTATAACACAAGCTTCAAACGTGCATTAAACCTTGGTGTTTATAGTGCTGACCTTGGTTATATTAATACTTTCGACAAAAATAACATTGTAGTATCATACCTGGTTTCTATTAAAACCTTATCAGAAGGCATCAAGGTTGGTCAGTTTTTCGATTTTACAGCATTAAAACGTATGGCTACCAACAACAATAACCTTGATTCGTTAATGCAGATCTCAATATCAAGTTTTAACAAAATGGACTCATACCTTCGTAATCAAAAGCGTAGTAATGTATCTTCATTAATTGTTACAGGAGCGTGGATTGAGGGTTTATACATTACCAGTAGTGTAATTGAGCAAACAAACGATGAGGGTTTGATTAACCGTATAGCTGAGCAAAAGGATATTATTAATATTATTGAGATTATTCTTAATAACTATAGTAATGAGCCTGATTTTGCTGAATTAGCACAACGTCTTGGAAAGCTAAAGTCTGCATATGCTGACGTAACTATTACCACCGAATTCGCAGAGCCAAAAACGATAGAACAAGATGGTAAATTAATTATTGTTCAGGATGAAATTAGTCATATTGAAATTACACCTGAACAGGTTACTGATATCATTACAGAAATCAGGTCGTTAAGAGAATTTATTGTATCATAGGCTGTGTATTTGAAAGAAACATTAATATTGCAAATATTCTGCCGGATCAATTAAACTTGACAACATGTAACGAACATGAAAAATCAGTATTCAACTTTTACTCAAAAAAACGAATCGATTATTACTGAGCGTTTCATACGGCAAACAAAAGAAAAACTTAAACATATGAAAAAGATATTTTATAGTTTCCTTATACTCTTCACAATCTTCTCAGTGAGCAGTTCAGCACAATGTAACGACAGTACACTGAAACAGGCCTTAAAAGAAATGGGTACAAGCCAGTATATTAAGGATTTTACGGTTGAGATGATTAAAGAAAAAAAGGATACCAAAACGGGATATGTGAAGTTTTCTGTTGTTTTACAAAGCAACACACAGTATAAATTCAATATCGTGAATGGTTCCTCTAACGCTGAGAAAATGATTATGCAGCTTAAGCATGGTGAGAAATTAATTAGTAGCAATTTCCACAATGGTAAAATGTATGATGAGTTTCAGTTTGTATGTAGAAAAACCGGTGTTTATAACTTGTATTTCTCATTTAAAGGGGGACAAGAAGGCTGTGCTAAGTCAGTATTATCTTTAGTGAAACAGTTGAAGTAAGAGGTATTTTAAAAGATATACCAAAGCCGTTCAGAACTTCTGAACGGCTTTTTTGTATCCTGATACTAACAGTAGCATATGCAAAGAACTGATTTATTCGTTATTTTATGGTGTATTAAAAGTCTCAGTTTACGCTCAGATTATGTGTTGATTCCGGCTTTTGATATACATGATTTCCTAACCATTAGAGCTGTTTTTTGTGTAGGTACTCGAGCTGCATTATGAGGTAAGTTCAATGCGTGTCCTAATTCATGAATAATACTATCTAAAGATGAACTTACTTTTAAATCAAAAAAATGTTTAACTAATTATAATTGTTTTATAAAATTCTTCGTTTTCATTTACAAAAGCATCTTCCAATTATTAATATGGAGTAACCACATAACACCAATTGTTATACATCAATGCTTAATGCACCTCCAATTATCCCCTTTTACCTGCCTCTTTCTGGTTACGAACCCCAGTGTTCCACCATCAAGCCTGAGTACCGTCAAGGGTTGTTTGGTGGGTATCACAAATGGCAGTGACTTTAACCCCTTCGATCTATGGCTCCAATACTCCTTGTCGTCAATTCCTGCATAACCAAATGTTAAATTCCATCTTAGGGACACGTTTGGCATTTTTGCGTATAAAAGTAATGGCTTCTTTTTTGTTTGAGTGCGTAGAGAATCGGCAGTTGCTATGCGGCTCTCAATGCCATATTTTTTAATGATCGTCTATCTGTCTTTTAGCACATTAATTGCATAAGAACATGCTATTTAATTAAATTTTTTCTCATTATATCAGTTAAAAGCAAAGTGTACCTTAAGCAACACATGCATAACTACCTCCTCCTTTGAGTTTGTTCATTTTATAAGTTACTCTGCCAGCTTTATCATTTCACTCCCTGCCAAAAGGAAAGCACCCACGCCATAAACTTCGGTCATGTCTTGAGTCACCTTCTTAGGATCGGCACCAATTGGCTGAACCCATCCCAACTTACCATCAGGGTAAACTGCCTTTACCAGAGCTTGCCAGGCTTTTTTAACAACAGGCAAGTATTGTTCTTTATCTAAATACCCATTATTAATCCCCCAGGCCAAAGCATAAGTATAGAAACCGCTGCCACTGGTTTCAGGGTTTGGATAACTTTCCGTATCCAATAAACTGGCATGCCAATATCCATTCTTATCCTGCAATGAAGCAACTCTTATAGCCATTTCTACAAATAGGTTTTCGTAGAATTCTTTGTTCTTGAAATTGTCCGGAAGTTCCTGAATAATAATTGGCAGCCCACCTAAAACCCATCCATTTCCACGCCCCCAGAACACTTTTTTGCCGTTGGCTTCCTTTTTGGAAAAGTACCTGTCATCTCTATAAAAAAGGTGCTCGTCCTTATCGTACAAATACTTATAGGTTGCCTTGTATTCTTTATCCATAAATTTCAGGTAATCCTCTCGATTTAATTCATTAGCCATTTTAGCCCATACTGTTGGTGCCATAAACAATGCATCGCACCAACTCCAACGCTCGGTGGGCCACTGATCTGATTTCCAAACGTGTTTTAGCGAACTCTTTGAAGGGTGTTTTAAAATATAATCAAAATAGCGTTGCATTGGTTTTATCATCTTTTTATTACCAAATTCACGATATATTTCAACATACATTATACCAACAGCATAGTTGTCTGCATGGTAACGATAAAGGGGGTTGGCTACTGCTCTATACGACCAGTCGCACTTTTGTCCTTTATCGATAAGCCATTTAAAGTATGTGCTGTCATTGGCTATTTTAGCCCATTCAGCCATACCTGCATAAAGAGCAGCATTGGTCCAGACAGCAGGTTCTCGATGAAGTCCTTTTGCTATTTGCCAATCGGCAACGCTTTTCATCACAGTTGTAATCGATTCGGCAGATAAGTCAGTGGCTGGCTTTTTCCTCAGTAGGTCTGTTTTTATTCTAGTTTGATAATCTACAAAAGAATGGTAGTTATCATTATACATCCATAAAATCTGGCATTGAGTATTTGAGTCGGCTCTGCGAATAGCAAAAGGCCTTACATTGTCTTTTTTTGATTGAGTGGTTATTGGGGTCTCTTTCCATGTTTTTCCTAAATCAGAAGTTTCGGCCTTAAAAATTTCAAAAATGTCATTCACTGGTTTTGAATAGTAAACAATATTAGGGTTTTCATGATCCAGAACCACACCTCCTGAATAGTGAGGTTCTGGATCCCGTTTCTCCTTAGGTCGATAAATTCGGGTCATACTGCTGCCTGCATTTGAAATGTTATGATTTACCCATTCACTTCCATTCCAGCATGCATAATAGTATTGATGTTTGGTCTCTTCAGGTAAACGAGTGTACACCGTAACAGGATTTCCTTTAGCATCTATAGTAACATCCCAAATCCATGCCCTGTTTCCATTAGCAGTTTCTTTATAATGCTGATGTGCATCGTAAATCACATCGCAATTGTTGTGGTTAAGCGGTAAAGTTTCCATACTGCCAATTTCGGAACCATCAGCTTTATAAAATCGACCGGCTTTATACTTGCAATAGTAAATGCTATTCAATGGCTCGTTTCTGGGGTGACCATCGGTGAACGCAAAGTGAATCTCATCTTTACCGTTCGAGGCCACTTTCATATATGGGCGGTTGGATAAATTATCATTTGAACTGATTAGAGAAAATACTTTTGACCATGATTTTCCCTGATTGTCTGTATAACAGAATGTTGGTTTTGAATTCCCGCCTCTCCAGAATAAGAAAATTCGGTTGTTCTCATCTGATAGCATAACAGGATTTGTATAACAGAAAGCTCTCCAACCCTTTGTGTTTTGAGTTTGCATTTGTAAATCTTCCCATGAAGTAATATCTCCAGGATTGGTAGTTGTACTATACCATATGGCTGGCTTTTTTCCTTTTAAACCCATGCTTGAATGGGCTGAAAAAAATACCATAATTCGTTCATCCGGTAAAATTAAGAAGGAAGGATTGGAATGATCGTCCTGATCAAACTTTGTATATAATACGGATGTTTTAACTTCTCGTGTTTTAATGTTATAACTCCCAGCAACGATACTTCCATTGGTAGTGACCCAACCTGAATAAATTTTATCCCTCAAAATAACGGCACGTGGATCAGAAAACCAACACCAGGCACCATCATTGGTGAACGTTTCATAATGATTGCCATCGAACTTATGCCCTTGGTTCTGTGCACTCAATGAAGGACTAATTAGGGATAGACAAATGACTAATGCTAAAAATAATGATTTCATATATGTATATTATAATGAAGTTGTTTATGATTTTAAGGCATAACAAATTAAACCATTTAATTAATTGCTTTATTGGAACTCAAGAGCTACTACCAATGTAAACTTCATCAAGTTGTAAAAGTAATCATATATCGCCTTAAAGCAGGTTGTTAATGGTGTGAGACATGGTAAAATCATTCTTTAATAGTTAACTCATGCCTGCTTTAACTTTCATTAGATTGACTCTATGATATCAATCTAATGAAGCGTTTAAATCAATAACTTCTGCATTTAACCTTGGTAAGTAAAAACTCTTATTTTAGGTATAATAATGCAGAAGATATTACATAAAAAAACATTAGAATTATTGATAACTAAGTGGTTTTGTTGGTAAATTATTATCATATCCGGCATAACCTTTATTCTGATTGACTACTCCTTTTGTATTAGAAGAGATCGCATTTTCAGGAACGGGCCATAGAATATGATGAACACTCATCTGAAAAGGACCCTTATTTGTTTCTACCTTATCTCTAAAATATTCGTTGTGAGTAAGAACCCAATCGTAATAGAAATTATACCCCTCTTCCTTAATGTTAGAAGCAGTTCCTCCTGGTCCGCTAATGTTATCCAGATTATAAATTCTGCCATCAAACACCTCACAGGCCTTACCTGTTTTTGCATATGTATATGAAATTCGAACTAATTCATCACGACGATCCTCTTCAAAATACAACTCTCTTGCACGCTCATTTAAGATCTCACCAATTGTAATGTCTCCGGCAGTTAAATTATCAGCTCCTGCACGAGAGCGTACCACATTTAGCATTGAAGCCGCACTGGCCAAATCGTTCTTCCAATAATAGCATTCTGCCATCATTAAATAAACTTCTGCCGAACGGTAAATATAGGTAGGTGTTTCTCCTCCATTCCAATAAGTTGTTGTGTTAATGGGTTCAGGAACATAAGCCTTATAATGAGGCCACTGATACCAGGATCGAATCGAATCTTCGACTGTAATATTTGCAGGCTTAATCATTTTCTTACCATACCATTCTGTCCCTATTAATGACGGGTTATTATAAACTAAATCCCAGCAACCTTTCCAGCTATCGCGGTTATATTGTCCTCTTAGATCGTTTGATTCTTTTTGTGTCCAAATATTATATTGATAATGATTGGTAGGTCTAACCACAGCAATACCTCTTCCATAGGTGTGGGCTAAATTATATTCTGGGTCACCATTAGAAACAGGTCTGTTGGTTGCTCCTTTCACTCCACTTGGTGTTTTAATATTATTAGAATCCCAGTATGGTAGCATAATGCGCATTTTCTTGCTTAGCTCTGAATTAACTTGCTCAGGATACATCACAAAATACATAATACCTTCCGTATTACTAAAGTCTAACTTTGCGTCAACACTATGTAAATCCCACATTAAATTAGTTCCTGGTTTATTTTGATTAGTTGTAAATCTGGTAGTCATTAATGGATGTTTTGCTACTATCTTCTGACTTATTTCAATGGCTCGATCAAAATTACCATTAGCCATACACACTTTAGCCAATAACACACCTGCGGCATAGCGGCTAACTTTACCTCTGTTTACTGTTTCAGGCATCCATTTATAGGCAAACTCCAGTTCTTCCTCTAATCGCTCAAGTATATCCCATCGATCATGACTATAAAAATCTAATTTAGGTGATGTAATTTCGTTTGCAATAAATGGTACATCGCCAAACTGATGAACTAATCCATTGTAATAATAGGCACGCCAAAAATATCCTGTTCCTAAAACGGCATTTCTGTCTGTTTCTGCATCCCATGAAATATCGTCTATTCGCGAGATGACAGTATTGGCATACTTAATACCTGTATACCATAAATCCCAATATTTTTTTGTATTTATGCCCCAATAGCCAGCACCCTTATTAGGTTGTAAGCGTGCATCCAGGTTGCATTCCTCAAAATTAAACCCTAATACACTTACATCGGTGAAGTTAGTCTGCCATGCTAATAATGCAATTTGATCAGTATAAATATCTTTTAATTGACGCATGCAAGTATTTAAACCATTATTAAAGCCTTCAACACCTGTATATACATTTTCGGGTGCGTAAAAAGATAGTGGATCAGGTTCCAACCAACTATCGTTACAACTGTTTATTCCTAGAGATAAGGATACGACAGTTACAATAAATGCTATTTGATTGATAAATATATTTTTCATCGTAATTATACTTTATTATTGAATACCAAAATTAACTGATAGAGAATAGGTTCGTGGCGAATGTTTCATTGTTTCCGGATCAAAATAGTCCATATAAGGTGTGTAAACACCCACATTTTTAACATTAAATGCCAATCTCAAAGAGCTTAATTTTGCTTTATTAGCAATTCTTTTCGGCAGTGAATATGACAAGTTAATATTGTCTAAACGGATAAAACTTCTATTAACATAGATGTTACCATTATTTATTGACTGGGGACGAGCATAATCATTTCTCGGATTTTCAGGTGTCCAGTAAGGATAAGCGTAGTAATTACCTCTAAACAAAGCCTCATCCCCCGAAGGTGTGTTATTTGCAACAGAATTGAGGGTACTATAGTAATCCCAATATGAATAAACTGAAAAAGAAAATGTTAAGTTTTTGTAAAAGGTAAAATCGTTTCTTAAGCTCCAACGAAACCTTGGTGTTTTGTATCCCTGAAACACACGATCCTCATTTGTATATGCACCATCTCCATCTTGGTCAATAAACCTGAAGTCCCCGGGTTGGTTTCCATATACAGCAGCCTCTTCAGCGTCATCAAGTTGGTAAATTCCATCTCTTTTATAGTCCCAAATCTGATCCGGATCCCTCCCTATAAACCATTTATTTCCAATATCATCCTTTTCTTTTTGACCGATTATATTTCCTTCATCATCATATACATCTTCTATGTCACCATAAAGAGAATTTAACTGTCTTCTGTTCATAGAGAATGTGGCAAACGCATCCCAGCTAAAATTTGAATTTTTGAGTATATATCCGTTCAATGTTACTTCTAAACCTTTATTCTCTAACTCGCCCAGGTTATCAGTTACATTACTAAAGCCAGTTAGGGTAGGTAAGGCTCTATTGACTAATAAATCGTTAGTAATGGCTTTATACACTTCAACTGAACCGACTAATTTACTACCAAATAATCTAAAGTCAAGTCCAATATTTGTTGATGCAGTACGTTCCCATTTTAAGCCTGTATTGGCCATTTTTGATACATACATATAACTATCCATATACAATCCTGAAGCATCAATAAAGCTCATTATATTGGAATTCATATTGGATAAAGCCGCATATTGACCAATTGAGCGGTTACCATTTTCACCCCATGAAACCCTTATTTTAGCATAGTCTAGCCAGTTAGAAGTCGAACTCAAGAAGTTTTCATTGGTAATAACCCAACCTAAGGCAAGTGATGGAAAAATAGCACGTGGATTATCACCGCCAAATGCAGAATAGCCATCCCTTCGAACAGTAGCAGTCAACATATATGAATCGTTATATGAATAAAACAAGCGGCCCATTAATGCATCTCCTGTACTTCGCGTATCGTCACTACTAACTGTAGGTAGCAGACCTGCCTGTAATCGATGATAGCCGAGATAATCATTTGGGCTAAAATTTGCATTATTAGCGGTTTGTGACCAATATCGAGACTCTTCAGCATTAATTAAGAATGTAGTTTCAATATTATGCTTATCCGCTAAAGTTTTCTTCCAGCTAAACACATTATCAACCTGCCAATTATATGTTTTTGATGTTGAACGTGAAGCGATACCACCTTTACCTGCAAATCGCTCATGAACTGAACTTGTGTGATTATAATCTTCATTAAACGTTAAAAAAGGTGTAAAGTTTATTTTATATTGAATATCAAATGGCAAGTTAATTTTTGCATAGGCCGAAGCATTCAATGTGGTTGTTTTGCTATGCTTATCTTTATATAATGCATCGTAAAATGGATTAAACTGACTCCAATAATCAAGTGTCGGTGACAAAGCATAAGGGCTTTCTGGGTCATCACTAAGATCTTGCACATATGGTGATAGATTAACAGGATTATAACCGGTGGACCCACCTGCAGGAATTGCACTTTTATCATCTGATTTAAAATTAGCATTTAAACCGATCGTCAAAAAACTCGAAATATCAGACTCTAAATTTAAGCGCGTTCTAAATGTTGAATATTCATCAGTGACATTTACGCCTTCTCTGTCAGCATATCCAACGGACCAATAATAACTCATATCATCCTTTTTATTCGATACGCTAATGGTATAGTCTTGCTGTAAAGCGTTTCTAAAAACTAAATCATACCAGTTAGTGGTTGTTCCATTTACATAGTTTTCAATTTCTAGTGTACTCAATCCCAATCGACTGGCATATGCTGCACTTAACTCATCATCAGTTACAGAACTAACAGGGTTACTTAAATCATAATTATACCAATCTAACTGGTCAACACCTTCCAGATAGAGGGGGTTATTATAAAACTCAGGATAATTGTTTAGATATTCCTCAGATGCTTCCATATTACGAAGGTTCTGTCGAAGTGTCATAAATTGTTCTGCGTTTCTAGAATTTAAGTCATTTGCGCGTTGAACAATACTAAAGTTGGAATTCACTGTAATTTTAGGCTTTCCTGTTTCTCCTTTCTTTGTTGTAATGGCAATAACTCCATTGGCAGATTTTGCGCCATATACAGCTGCCGCACTTGCATCTTTTAATATGTCAACACTAGTAATATCTGATGGATTAATGTCAGATATACTTCCTTGATAAATGACACCATCTACAACATATAAAGGACTTGCTGTTGCTGTTAACGTTGTTTTACCACGAATAATAATGGGTGGATTATTCTCGGCACTTGTAGACATTTCAATATTTAATCCGGCAGCATTAGATCGTAAAATATCCTGCACAGCTACCGGAGCTTGTGTTTCAATGGCTTCAGCTTTAATATTAGAAATAGCACCGGTAATATCTTTCTTCTTTGCTGTTCCATATCCTACAACCACTACTTCATTTAGGTCTGTAGTTTCTTCAAGCATGGTGATGACTATGTTTGATCTACCAGCTACTTGCACCTCCTGAGATTCAAAACCGATAAAAGAAAACACTAAAGTTGTTCCCGCTTCAACATTTTGCAATGTGTATGAACCATCAATGCTGGTGATAGTACCTGTAGTTGTTCCTTTAACTACGATGGATACACCTGGTAAAGGTTCTCCTATATTATCAGTAACAGTTCCTGTAATTGTGATATTATTTTGTTGAATAGATACAGATGAAGAAGGTGAATTAGTTGATTTGATAACTTTACGTATCACTATATTGTTTTCAACAACTGTAAAGCGATAGCCTTTTCCCTCCAATAGCATATCTAACACCTTAGTTATACTCTCATCCGTTACATTAATTGAGTAGGTCTTTGATAAGTCAATCTGATCGTCTTCAAATAAAAAGCCATAGCCTGAATATGCTTCAATTTGATCAAATATTTCAAGCAAAGTAGCATTATTTGCTTTTATGCTAACTTTATTATTCTGGCTTAGGCCAGTTGCTGATAATGACAAGCTGCCGACCAGTAGAATGACGAATGAAATTTCTGTAACCTTGAATAGTTTCTGGCAATTGAATTTCAATTGCCTCGGAATAATTCGTTTCTTTTTCATAAATTTACAATTCTTACATTAAGTTTATGAAACTGTTGACGCAGTTTCGTTTACATTCTAAGACTGGATTGTTAGGGGAATAATAATCCAGTCTTTTTATTTAATTAGTACGATTTTCTTTTCTTTTGATTGATTTATTATTTCATATTTCAAAGAAGTTGAATAGCTTAACAAACGCATTAATTCTTCAAGTGTGATTGACTTGTCTATTGTTCCTGAAAAATTGTAATCCCCGGCATTTATATTCTCAAAGCACACTTTAACCCCGTACCACTGCTCAATTTCATCTGCTATTTCGAACAATTTTGTTTTTCTGAAAATAAATTTCCCTGTCATCCATGTTGAAGAAGGTGCTGACTGCTGATGAGATATAATACGAACACCTTCCTGGTCCAAAATAAATTGTTCTCCGGGTTCCAAAGAATGAATTTCTTTGCTGACTGACACCACATCAATATTCCCTTCAAACAAAGTAGCTACTACCTTATTATCATCAGCCTTTACACTAAAAGTTGTTCCTCGATCCACAATTTCAACACCCCCGGCTTTTACCACAAATTTTCTGTCTTTATTATGAATAACATCAAAATATGCTTGCCCACTTAAACTCAATACAACTTCATTGGACTCTTTAGAGAGTATTTTAATGTGCGAGTTAGCATTTAAAGTCACCTTTGTTCCATCAGCTAATTCAAATTGATTGATACTTTTTGGTGAGGTTGTGATAGTAACAATGCGGTTTGATTCAAGGGGATTATTGTTTATCAGTATATTCAACAAATAGCTACCGGCAAGAGTAAGCGTGACTATCGCTGCAATTGCTGCAATTCTTGTCCAAATCCCTGTTGATTGTTTATTTTCAATCTTCTTCCAAATAGCATCTAACCTTCTCTTTTTTTCTAGTGGAAATGATTTTCTATGGCTTACCCTATGAATGGCTAACATATTCTTAAACTCAATAAAAGCTTTTTTTTCTTTAGCATCTGTATTTAAATGCCTGTAAAAAAGGAGTCGTTCCTTTTCATTCGCATGACCTAATAAAATTTTAGCTTTTAGATTTTCCATTATTAACAACTTTACACACTATATGCCTAAAGAGTTAAATGCCCTAAAGAATAATTAACTTTTTTTTTAAAAAGTCAACTCTATGCGTAAAATATAACAGGATAAAGAAATGCACATCCCTATGTATCTAATAGATAGAAAACGGTAACTGAAAAGAAGAAGGAAGTAAAAAAAGTTAATAACTACTTTGTAATTTAATGTAGTATTTTAATCAGGAAAGTATAGAAGTCATCAAGTAAATAACCGGAAGATAATCTTTTAATTCGTTACGTAATATAGAAAGAGATTTCGAAATTCTGACTTCAACTGTTTTAACACTAACATCCAGCTGTTCTGCTATTTCTTTGTATTTCAATCCATCAAACCTACTGAGAATAAACACTTCTTTCAATTTATCCGGCAAGGCTTCTATAGCCTCATCAATTCGACTTTTAAGTTCGTCAAATTGCAGCACATCATCAGCCATAGCAACCATAGCTTCATAGTTGAATTGCATTTCGATGTACTTTAATTCTTTTTTGCTTTTAATAAGTGTTTGCTTTTTCCTGAACTGCATCAGGCAGTAATTTTTAGTTATTGTATACAGGTAATTACGCAGGCTTAAATCATCACGGATACCTTCTCTTACATCCCATAGTTTAACAAAAGTATCCTGAACAATTTCTTCGGCAATAGTTTCATCACTAAGGTATTCCATGCATAAATGGTACAGCATGTCGGAAAATTCATTATAAATGGCGTTAAATACCTCTTTATTACCCTGTCTAAATGCATCTAATTCAAATACTACCTTAGTCATAAAATAACTTATTTACCTATTACAAATAACGCAATTAAAGAGCAATATCTAAAAAAATCTTGTTACTAAATAGGAGGTTTGAATTTTATGCATATTTGATAAACTTGTTTTGTTCTTTATAGATGTATCTAAATTGACTTATTAAAGAGAGAATGAGTTGAGCGGTTTGGAAAATGAATATTAACGTTGTATTACCTCTCAACTGCTGAAGTTTTGATACCTCCTCTATCTGCCTTTGCCATTTTTTAGTTTAGAAAACAGTTTAGTGGTGTAGCTAGATAATTTTTTCCTGCTCCTGATTAGTATGTTTTCATTTATACCAATAAAACAGCATTCAGCAAAGTGTATCAATTTAATCTGGTCAATTTAAATCGTTAAGAGGTAGTCAACTTTAACCTTTTTACCAACTTGCTTAGTCCAAAATTGAGGGGTGCATGTAAATTGCATATGCCGGAAAAAATAAAAGCCACCTACAATATTGATGTAAGTGGCTTATTTTAAGGGGTGGGCCCACCTGGGCTTGAACCAGAGACCCCCTGATTATGAGTCAGGTGCTCTAACCAACTGAGCTATAGGCCCGGCTTTTTAAAGGTTTATTACCTTTTCAGCGGATGCAAAAATAATTAACTATTTCATATTATCAAATAGCTTAATCAATATTTTCCTTTATTCAGAAAGTATATCGTGGTAAATATTAACAATAAAAGTATTGGTTTATTAACTACATTTCTGTAATTTAGAGAAATACAGATTAAATTTAACAGGAATGAAAAAACAACAAAAAATTGTAGCCGGATCACTATTAATCGTAGTAGCCTTGTTTGTCAGTTCTTGTTTACCCGGTGGCGGAAACTATTCACCGCTTGAACCAGCAGGCTTTTTCACAGGTATATGGCATGGTTGGATTGCACCTTTCTCACTGGTATTAGGTATATTTAATAAAGACATTACTATATACGAATCATTCAATACTGGTTGGTGGTATGATTTTGGATTTTATATTTCAGTTATTGCGGGTTTTGGCAGTATACAGTTATTACGCAAAAAGAAAAGCTAGAAATTCGATATATTATAAATGTTAGGTTATACCGTAATCATTTATTTGAACGGATAATCTTAGAAGTGGATTAACGTAATTGTTAATAACAATACCATGTTTCATGCGTGTTTTATTTTCCATATACGTATTGTTCTTTTGTAGTGCATATGTGCTTTATGCACAATATTTTGGTCAGAATAAACCATCGTACGAAGCGTTCAATTTTAAATTATATAAAACACCAAATTTTGAACTCTATCATTATTTTAATGATGAACAGTTAGTATCAGAACTCGGTGAACAATCGGAGAAATGGTATTATTATCACCAGCAAATATTGCTTGATACATTCAATACACGAAGCTCTATCATTGTTTACTCCAATCATGTGCATTTTCAGCAAACAACAGCTGTAAACAGTCGCATTGATGTTGGTACTGCCGGAGTAACCGAAGGCATGAAAAGGCGGGTGGTGATGCCTGTTACATTTACTAAACAACAAACAGATCATGTGCTAGGGCACGAGTTAGTACATGCTTTTCAGTACCACATGTTAAGTCCCGATGACAAAATTAACCTGATGGCCATTAATAATGTGCCACTTTGGATGATTGAAGGTATGGCGGAATACCTTTCCTTAGGCAGTGTAAACAGCCACACTGTTTTGTGGATGCGGGATGCATTGATTAACGATAATTTCCCGTCTTTAGAAGATATGACCCGAAGTTATCGCTACTCACCCTATCGTTATGGCCATGCCTTTTGGGCTTTTATATCTTACTGGTATGGTGAACAATATATCTCAAGATTATTTAAAGCAACAGCTTACCATGGTTATCAGCAAGCTATTGATGAGGTATTGATGATTTCACCGGATTCGCTTTCTGTTCTTTGGAAAGAAACACTTAAAAAGCACCTCTTAAACTTTGCTAATGATTCTATATATTCAATTATTGGCAATCGCCTTATATCTAAAAAAAATGGTGGAAGATATAACCTGAATCCCTCAATCAGTCCCAATGGAAAATTTATTGTATTTCTTTCTGAGCGCGACTTATATGATATTGATTTATTTATGGCAGAGACTTGTAACGGACAGGTTATTTCACGTTTGTACACTTCAACCAGTCATGATGAGATTGATGCAATAAATTATTTAGAAACGGCTGGTTCATGGTCTCCAGACAGTCGCTATTTTGCTTTTATTGCTTTTAAACAAGGTAAATCGGCCTGCCTTATTTTTGATGTGAAGAAAAAGCAGGTAACACAAGAAATTCTGATACCCGAGTATGATGAGTTAAGCTGGCCGTCCTGGTCGCCAGATGGAAACAGTATTGCATTTTCTGCATTAAAAGAAGGCATTTCTGATATTATTATTTATGCAATTGAGAAGGAAAGTACCACCAATATTACTCATAACTTGTATTCATGTATACAACCATCGTGGTCAAACAATGGCTCCTGCTTATATTATGTCACAGATCAGTCTGGTACTACCTCTCGTATGACTGGTAAGGGGTTAAACATTGCCAAAATATCCACCGATGGTTTAGCAGTAAAGCTTTATCCTACGTTTGAAGGAGCAAATAATCTAAATCCAATTGCAACAGGTCGTAATAATGAAGTTTTATTTCTATCGAACCGGGATGGCCGACGAAACCTCTATTTGCTCAATACCGAGGACGAAAGTATTCACCAGGTAAGCAATTATCCAACTGGAATAATTGGTATTACAGAATATTCGCCCGCACTTACCATAGCAGCAGACACACTATGCTATACAATGCTTTGGAATGGAGAATATTCCATTTATAAAACAAAACTATCGTATATCCGGCTAAATATGGCAGAGGTAAAAGACCGGTTGGTTTCGGATGCCAAATCACGGCTTTTGCCCTATTCACATATCCCGTCGCAGGTTGAAACGAATTTGTACTTCAACCGACAGCCATACGCCCTCAATGTTGATAGTTTTTTTTCTGAAAGTATCAAAAATAAATTTAAGCTGGATTTTATTGGTAATGCATCTGCCGGTGTAATGACAGGGCGCTTTGGTACAGGAATGGCAGGTAGTATAGAGGCCATGTTTAGCGATATTTTGGGGCGTAACATGTTATATACAGCCTTAAGCATCAATGGTGAAGTATATGATTTTGGCGGACAAATTGCATACATCAATCAGAAAAGAAGAATTAAAGTCGGCGTTGGCCTATCTCATATACCATACCGGACCGGCACTTATCAATACCAGGTTGACTCTTTACCTGATGGTGAAATAAATCGCTCTCTAAACTACCTGTATCGCCGCACTTTTGAGGATAAACTCTCTGTTTTCACTTTTATACCAATCAGTAAAACAAAGCGGCTTGAGTTAGGCGCTTCTTATGCCCTATACAATTACAGAATAGAGCAAATTAAAGATATCAAATTGTATTCACAGGTTTATTCAGGAGAAAAAGAAAGACTGCCTTCACCTGGTGGCTTTGGAACCGGAGTACTTGATGCTGCCTTTGTCATTGATAATGCCAAGGTAGGATTAGCCTCACCTGTTGAAGGTAAAAGGCTTCGTATTCAATTTGAGCATTACCTGCATAAATTAAAGATGCAAACATTGCTTATTGATTTCAGGCGTTACTTTTTTGTGAAGCCCTACAGTTTAGCATTTCGCTTTTATCATTACGGACGTTACGGACAAGATTCTGATAGTGAACGTATGGCTGAATTATTTCTTGGTTCACCGTGGTTTGTGCGCGGCTATGATATGGGTACTTTCTATGGCGATGAATCCGTTGATAGTAATACAGTTAGCTTAAACCAACTGATTGGTACACGCCTGATAGTGACAAATCTGGAGTGGCGTATACCCTTTACAGGACCAAAGGAGATAGCTGTTTTTTCATCTAACTTACTGTTTAGCGAGATAGCTCTTTTTATAGATGGGGGCATAAGCTGGAATAAGAACAGTCATCCGGTGGCAAGCTTATCAACCAATAGCAATACAAAGCGAATACCGGTTTTTAGCGGAGGAATAGCATATCGGATCAACGTGTTTGGAGCAATGGTATTAGAACCGTATTATGGCTTCCCATTTCACCAGAATAGATTTAAGCAAGGGCACTTTGGTTTTAACATCTTTACTGGCTGGTGATAAAAAAGCTCAGATTTATTTAATAGCCATCTTAAAATACTTATCTTGTAGTTACGGGACAAGTAAAAGCGTGATGAGGGATCACTTGGAGAACATCCAGAAATACGCACTCATGAAATATCTAAACCGGAATAAACCGACTTGTTTGAAAGTATCAATTTGTCGAAAAGGTTCTTCTTTCCGGTTAGTGTCTGGCGTTTTCTTCATAAGTACATCTCACATCTATTTTCATTTACTAACTAAAATAATATTCCTATGAATTTAATTTTTTGGTTTATACCTATTACATCGGCACTTGCACTGGTATTTGCATGGATTTTTTTTAAATCAATGATGAAAGAATCGGAAGGAACGGATAAGATGAAAGAAATTGCACAGCATGTGCGCGAAGGCGCTATGGCCTACCTCAGTCGACAGTACAAAGTGGTAGGAATAGTGTTTGCTGTTTTATTCGTCATTTTAACAATACTGGCTTTTGTAGGTGTTCAAAATCCGTTTGTTCCCATTGCCTTTCTTACCGGGGGATTTTTCTCGGGTTTATGTGGTTTTTTGGGGATGAAAACAGCCACATTTGCATCAGCCAGAACGGCACAGGGTGCATCTAAATCACTTAATCAGGGGTTAAAAGTTGCCTTTCGTAGTGGGGCTGTTATGGGGCTTATTGTTGTTGGCTTTGGTTTAATTGATATTGCCCTTTGGTATTGGGTACTGAATTATATATACGACCATAATGTATGGGGGTTAGGCTTGTCAGTTGCTCAGGAAGTGCACCTTGGTGAAATCTGGTCATCTGAATTTACTATGAATGGAGAGTGGATACATGCTAAAATGGTACATATTACAACCACCATGTTAACCTTTGGAATGGGAGCTTCAACACAGGCCTTATTTGCCCGCGTAGGCGGTGGAATATATACCAAAGCGGCTGATGTGGGTGCTGACTTAGTAGGCAAAGTAGAAGCAGGTATACCGGAAGATGATCCGCGTAACCCGGCCACTATTGCTGATAATGTAGGTGATAATGTAGGTGATGTAGCTGGAATGGGTGCAGACCTTTATGAATCGTATTGTGGTTCGATATTAGCAACAGCAGCACTTGGCGCAGCCATATCAATGAACGGCGGTGTTTTTAATGAGAAAGCTATTATTGCACCAATGGTTGTTGCAGCTATTGGAATCCTATTTTCAATTTTAGGAATATATATGGTTAAAACAAAAGAAGATGCCACAGCGAAGAGTTTATTGAATTCTCTGTTAGTTGGTACTGCCGGAAGCTCTGTATTTATCCTGATTGCCATTGCTGTAATGGCCTATCTTGGCTGGTTTGGCTGGGGTATATTTGGTTCAGTAGTAGCCGGTTTATTAGCTGGCATTATTATTGGCCAGGGAACAGAGTATTATACATCTGACGGATATAAGCCAACACAAGGTATTGCAAAGCAAGCTATGCAAGGGCCTGCAACAACTATTATTGATGGTATTGCAGTAGGTATGTATTCAACATGGATTCCCGTGGTAACAATTGTTTTGGGTATAATTGCGGCCTTTGGCTTTGCCGGTGGTTTCACTGACTTTGGTGAAGGCGTATACGGAATTGGCTTTGCTGCCGTGGGTATGTTATCAACTTTGGGTATAACATTGGCTACTGACGCATTTGGCCCTATTGCTGATAATGCCGGAGGTAATGCTGAAATGGCAAAATTACCTGAAGAAGTACGTGAACGCACTGATGCATTAGATATGTTAGGCAATACAACTGCTGCAACCGGAAAAGGTTTTGCTATTGGTTCGGCTGCATTAACTGCTATGGCTTTAATGGTAGCTTATATGGAAGAAGTACGTATCTGGTTGAAGAAGGTGCCTGAGCTGGGCGCAAAATTTGTGGAAGTAACCGGTGCTGAAAGTTTAACTAAAGCAAGCATCGATCATTTTATCGATTTTTATAACCTGAATATATTTAATCCAATGCTATTGGCCGGTTTATTTATTGGTGCCATGATGGCTTTTGTATTTTGTGCCATGACAATGAAGGCCGTAGGTAGGGCTGCCGGAGCAATGGTAGATGAAGTACGTCGTCAGTTTCGTGAAATACCTGGTCTTTTAGAAGGAACAGGAACACCGGAGTATGCGAAGTGTGTAGCTATCTCAACTAAAGGTGCACAACGCGAAATGTTGGTACCTTCAATCCTTGCAATTACAGTACCTATTGCGGTTGGTTTGCTGCTTGGAGTAGCTGGAGTTATTGGTTTGTTAATGGGTGGTCTTGTAACAGGGTTTACTTTAGCTATAATGTTGAACAATTCTGGAGGAGCCTGGGATAATGCCAAAAAGTATATCGAAAAAGGAAATCATGGTGGAAAGGGCAGTGAAGCTCACCATGCCGGCGTTGTTGGTGATACCGTTGGTGACCCTTTTAAGGATACATCTGGTCCATCACTAAATATTTTAATTAAGCTGATGACTATGGTATCAGTTGTAATGTCAGGATTAACCGTTATTTATTCCTTGTTTTAGAGTTATTAGTAAGACTACTTCGGCAAAGTAAGCAATAACTTAAATAGTTGATCTCTACTTTTTATTGCCAATACTATCAACATGAGTAATCCGCCCTAAAGCAACGGGGCGGTTTTTTATTACTATAGTGTCTAGATAAAAAAGGTAGCTTCAACAGAACACCTCATTTTTATTGCATTAAGTTGTGTTTTTATAGTTCAGCCCTTAGTGCTATATTTAAATTACACTTTTTGCTGGCATTGACAGAGAGTATTTTTTCTTCCTGATAAGAAACATAGTCTGTTAACACTATGTAATCACCAATTTTGACCGGCTTAAACTCAAATCGTCCATCAAAATCTGTATAAACAACATGGTTAAGTTCTTTAATAATTACTTTAACACCAACAAGATTCTCACCTGTTGTTGCATCTGTAATTGCTCCGGATATTGTGGTTGTAATTGATGCCGAAGCTTTTTTCGGCAATTCATTTTCTTCGGCTTTTATGTTTGATAAACCTGCAAAAAGAAAACCTGCTAACACTATTATTTGTGCTTTCATATTTATCGTTTTAAGTATGTGACAAATATAAAATGGCAATGTTACCATAGCATTAAAATGATTTTATCTGATGTTTAAGGCTTTGTTAAATAATGGTTCGCAAGTTTGCGTAAGTTTGATTTTAAGCGTATATTTTTTACTTACACGTTGACATTACGAATGGTATAAGCTTTGTTTTATTTTGAGCATATATTTTTTACTAATATATTGCAACACAGAGTATAGATCCAAACATTAAAAACAACGCTGTACTACTGTAGCCCAGTGTTAAGGTTATTTATTATTCTCAATAACTTAAATTTTATACCAGAACAAGCTTTATGCGTTTTATACAACAACTGTACAAACCTTTTTTACTCATAGGAGAATTGCTTTTTCCTCCCATTTGTATTGCATGTGGAACACATTTATTAAAAAATGAAGTTGAGATTTGTCAGATGTGTGTTCGCCGTTTGCCCCGTACTTTTTTTGAAAGGCAAGCGTATGATAATGTTATTTCAACATTAATGTGGGGACGTTGTAAAATTAAGCTGGCATACGCTCTCTTTTATTATAAAAAAGGTGAGCGTGTCCAACAATTGCTTCATGAGATTAAGTACAGGGGAAATAAAAAATTAGGAATAGAATTGGGAAGGCAGATTGGAAAAACTGTTTTACAATCAGAAGCAGAAACCTTTGATGCCATCATTCCAATTCCACTTCATCCGAAAAAACAACGTAAGCGAGGTTTTAACCAATCAGAAATAATAGCCTTAGGAATAAGCGAAGTGCTTCAAGTACCTGTTAATACCTGTAATGTATACCGTAATACCCACACATCAACACAAACTAAAAAAGGGCGCTTTGAACGTTGGAAAAATGTAGAGAATATCTTTAGTATAAGAGATCAGGATGTGCTTAAAAACAAGCATATTTTATTGGTAGATGATGTAATAACAACCGGATCTACCCTAGAGGCATGTGTCAACCAGCTTACAACAATTGAAGGCGTTAAAGTTAGTGTGGCAACCATTGCCTGTGCGTCATTATAAAAGTTTGTTAATAGCATAATAAACCGTTACAACAAAACTATTATTGTACTGGCCTGGTTTACGGCTTATCCAGTGTGGCTTTGGATCATAAACAGGAATCTCTCCATCATAAGGTATACGAATTCTGTTAATCGAATACAGCCAGCGTGCATTAATCCGTAACCTGTCATTTACATGGTAGTTTAGACCAAATACAGTTGCGTACTCCATTGTTTGAAATGGTACAAGGCTATGCGACGGAATATCCTCAATGGGCGTACCGTCAATTTCTTCCGTATCGCTGATTAAAGCACCAATTGATAAACCGCCTTCTACAGAGAAGGCTTTATATTGATAGCGGGCTACAAGCGGAAACTGGATATAAGACAAACTGATTTTATAATCATCCAGCCTACCTTTATCAGGCTTTGGGGCTTCCCTACTTCCCTTTTGAACATAAGCAATATCTAATTGCAACTCCCATTTGTCACCTATACTTCTGCTAACAAATGCACCAAGGTTAATACCTGCTTTATTATAACCTCCGAAATAATCACCATCTACCTGGGAGAATGATACGCCTACTAAGGAGCCAGCACGAAATTCCTGGGCTGAGGCACTAATTGAACTCAATACAATGGCTAAAATGACGATATAATGTTTCATTATTTTATCTGGTTAATTTACTTATCAGTACAGGAACGCCTGTAGACGCTTTTTTTTGTATAAATGTAATATTATCAGCCGGATCAAAGGCCGGTTGACTTGGATCAATAATATATATAGGGGTACTTTGGGGCACATAATTTAATAATCCAGCTGCCGGGTAAACATTTAAAGATGTGCCGATAACCACAAATATATCGGCTTGCATAACCATATCGATAGCTGTTTCAATGGCTGGCACTGCCTCGCCAAACCATACAATATGAGGCCGTAGTTGTGCGCCTTTCTCACAGGTATCCCCCCACTTTAGTTCCCACCCCCCTAGGTCGTATACTAATGCTTCATCCTTAGTACTTCTCACTTTCTTAAGCTCACCATGCAGATGCAATATTTTTGAACTGCCTGCCTGCTCATGTAAGTCATCTACATTCTGAGTAATAATTTCAACATCAAAATGCTGTTCTAATTCAGCTAATCCTTTATGTCCTGTATTAGGCTTACATTCCAATAATTGTTTTCGGCGCTGATTATAAAACTCCAGAACTAGATGAGGATCCTTAGCCCATCCTTCAGGGCTGGCGACCTCCATCACATCATGATTTTCCCATAAACCATTATTGTCTCTAAAGGTTTTAATTCCACTCTCTGCACTAATACCGGCACCTGTTAAAACAATCAATTTCTTTTTATTCATTATGTAATTCTAAGACTGTGGTAGTATAATTTATTTTTAGATAAAAGTATAGCAAATGTTTGAAGTTTCAAACCTGATTTTCGTTGCTTCGTTCAATTTATTGCAATTATATAATGCCTTATTTTTTTATCTTTGTCAATTGCTCAAAATGCAATACAATATCCGATAAATGATAGATCAGATTACAGTAGAGAAGGTGTTAGAGACTGCCAATAGCCAGATAATAGAGGTGGTATCGGATTTTGTTACCCTACGTCGCAGAGGGATTAATTATTTAGGGAATTGCCCTTTTCATAATGAGAAAACCCCATCGTTTACAGTCTCCCCTCATAAGGGTATTTTTAAGTGTTTTGGTTGTGGTGAAGGAGGCAATGCACTCAACTTTATAATGAAGCACGATCAGCTATCGTTTGTTGATGCTGTTAAATACCTTGGTAAGAAATTTAATATTCATATTGAAGAAGAAGAGTACTCGCCTGAGCAGTTAAAACAAAAAAATGTACGGGAAAGTATGCTTGTTTTAAGCGATTATGCAGGCCATTTCTTTACCAAAACACTAAATGAGACGGATGAGGGTAAGTCTGTTGGTTTAAGCTATTTCCGTAATCGTGGTTTTCGTGACGATATCATCAATAAGTTCCAACTTGGCTATTCGCCTGAGCAACGTGATGCCTTAACAAAAGAAGCTCAAAAACAAGGCTATAAACTGGAATACCTTGAGAAAACAGGTCTTTCCGTTATTCGCGATAATTATCAGGCAGATCGTTTCCGGGGACGTGTAATGTTCCCGATACATAGTCTTGCTGGTAAGATAATTGCCTTTGGTGGACGTATACTTAAAGCGGATAAAAAAACTGCCAAATACCTCAATTCGCCTGAATCCGAGATCTACCATAAAAGCAAAGTTCTGTATGGAATATACCAGGCCAAGCAGGAAATTACTCGTCAGGATCGGTGTTTCCTGGTAGAAGGTTATACCGATGTTTTATCCTTTTATCAATCAGGAATCAGCAATGTTGTAGCATCGTCGGGTACGGCATTAACGTCTGATCAGATACGTTTGATTGCCCGTTTTACTAAAAATATTACCATCATATACGATGGAGATCCGGCAGGTTTAAAAGCTTCGCTCCGCGGTATTGACCTGGTATTGGCTGAAGGCATGAATGTAAAGATTCTACTTTTGCCTGATGGGGAAGATCCGGACTCCTTTGCAAAGCAACGTAATGAAGAAAAGTTAAAGGAATATATTGATGCCCATCAGCAGGATTTTATTAAGTTTAAGACCTCACTCCTGCTGGAAGATGCTAAAAATGACCCGATAAAAAAGGCACAGCTTATCCAGGATATAGTTCGCAGCATTTCAATTATACCCGACTCTATAACCCGATCGGTCTACGTAAAAGAGTGCAGTACCCTGCTGAAAGTAGATGAGCGTGTACTGGTGCAGGAAACAGGTAAAATGCAGCGTAAAAAACAGGAAGAGGATTTCCGTCGGAGTTCCCCACGTCCTGATGTTTCAATGCAAGAGGCTCAACATGCTTCACAGCCAGTTAATACGCCTCCTGTAAATCCTTTTGAGCTGGAAGAGCGTGCAATACTATACTTTTTAGTTAAATTTGGAGAGAAACCGGTTAACCCGCAGGAAACTGAAAATATTATTTCCGTTGGACAATATATAATTCATGAGCTGAAGCAGGACGACCTGTTAAGTGTTAATCCCATTTATAACAAGATGATGGATGCTTACGATAATTTTAGCTCTAACACAGAAATACCTGCACTAAAATTTTTTGTAAACAATACCGATCCTGATTTAAGCAGGTTGGCTTCTGATTTAATTGGAAAAGAGCACGACCTGAGCAAGATTCATCAAAAATTTGGTATCGTAACAAATGCGGACGATAAGCTGCCTGAACTGGTACCAAAAGTAGTGGCCGAGCTAAAATGGAAAAAGGTAAAAGTTGTGTTAAAAGAAAAACGCCTTCAATTACAACAGCTGGAAACAGAAGGTAATATGGAAGCTCTAATGGAATTAATGCAGGAACTAAATACATGGCAACAAGTGCTGGCTCATATTTCTAAAGAACTGGGAGGCCGCACAATCGTATAAAAAGATAAAACTATGCAAACACTTAACCATACTGATAAGGAGGTTATTGAAGCAATAATCTTAAAGGCCAATATCTGTTTTATTGGTGTTGTAGATCCGGATAATAAGCCCTATGTTGTGCCAATGAATTATGGTTATAAAGATAATGCCATTTACCTGCATTCGGCACCCGATGGGCGTATGATCGATATTATTAATAACAACAATAGTATTTGTATCACATTTTCTATCGATAACGAACTGGTCTTTCAGCATCCTGAAGTGGCTTGCAGTTACCGTATGACATCAAAAAGTGTTGTTGTTATGGGGAAGGTTGAATTTATTGAGGATATGGATCAAAAACGTGAAGCTCTTGATATTCTAATGAAAACATATAGTGAAAAAAAATTTGAGTACAGTGATCCGGCAGTAAGGAATGTTAAAATATGGAAAGTGCCTATAGATGAAGTTACTTGCAAAGAGTTTGGTGCACCACACGATGAATATAAGCTAAAACGTAACCTGAAGGAACTTAAAAAGCATCCCCGATAGTAAGAATTTGCATACAATTAAGGCTAGTCTCTATATTTATCATTAAACAACAGCAATTATATAACCGTGTCCGGGTGACATTAATTACAATTACCTAATGAAGACCTTACAATTTATCGTTCTCTCTTTTTTTATCACCAGTTTTAGTACACATGCTCAAAACGATACTTCTAAATCATTTAAAGTTGTATATGCTCAGGGTTTTAACAAAGAAAAATGCATTAACGACTTTGATTTTTCTAATGAATCAAAATGGCTGATAAGTAAAGACGGAGAAAGTGGGAAAGCATTAAAATGTTTGGGGGCAGGAAAGTACAAAAGTCAACATGAAGGCCCGTCTATAATTGCAGTATTAAAGGCTTTTGAACTAAAGGAATTTGTACTTGAAGTGGATGTTATGCAAAATGGCAGGGATTACAACCTTTTGGATTTTTGTATTTTCTTTGCCATTAAAGATTCTGCACATTATTGTTATGCACAATTAGCAAGTAAAGCTGATAAAAAAAGCCATAACGTTTTTAAGGTGGATGGTGCAAAACCGCAACGTATGAGCTTCTCTAACGATGAAGGTATAATTTGGGGAATGAATAAGTGGCAAAACATACGTATGGAGCGAACATTAAGCGACAAAAAAGTAAAAGTTTACTTCAATGATCAATTGATATTTGAGGTTGAAGATGAAGTATTTTCCAGCGGACATATCGGGTTTGGATCTTCAAAAAGCGCCATTAAAATTGATAATTTTAAATTGAGTGCACTAACTTTTCAAAACAATAAAAAAACTTTTTTTTAAAAGCATATGGCACTTAACTATCTGTGGATTTCATTCTTTCTAATCGCCTTTATTGTAGGTTTAGTTCGCCTTTTCTTTTTTGGCGATATGGATGTTTTTCCGGCGATGATGAATGCCACTTTTGACAGTGCAAAAACTGGCTTTAATATTTCCATTGGTCTTACGGGTGCGTTAACCTTGTGGATGGGCTTAATGCGTATTGGCGAAAAAGGGGGGATGATCAATGTGATGTCGCGTTTGATTGGGCCATTCTTTAGCCGTCTTTTTCCCGAATTACCCAAAAATCACCCGGCATACGGAAGCATGATGATGAATATTGCTGCCAATATGTTAGGGCTTGATAATGCCGCAACACCGGTTGGTTTAAAAGCTATGCAGGAATTGCAAACGTCAAACCACAATAAGGATACAGCCACCAATGCACAAATTATGTTCCTGGTACTTAATACCAGTGGATTAACCATTATACCCATTAGTGTAATGGCCATTAGGGCTACCAAATTAGCAGCTAACCCATCAGATATATTTCTACCTATTTTATTAGCCACATTCTTCAGTACGCTGGTTGGTATTATTACCGTATCAGTTGTACAACGTATCAATTTATTTGATAAAATAATAATGGCATACCTTGGTGGATTTATAGTGCTAATTGGTGGATTTATTTATTGGTTAAACACTTTATCGAAAGAAGAGGTAAATACGATTTCGTTGTTAGGAGCAAACCTGCTTCTGTTTCTGGTTATCGTTAGCTTTATATTAATGGCCATGCGCAAAAAAGTGAATGTTTATGATGCTTTTATTGACGGTGCTAAAGAAGGCTTTAATATTGCGATAAAGATTATTCCATTCCTCGTGGCTATTTTAGTTGCAGTAGCAGTATTCAGAGTATCAGGCACAATGGGTTTTCTTTTGGAAGGCTTTCGTTATTTATCAGCAACAATGGGTATTGATACACGCTTTGTAGATGCCTTGCCAACGGCCTTTATGAAGCCATTGAGTGGTGGTGCTGCACGGGGTATGATGATTGAAGCCATTAATACACATGGAGTAGACTCCTTTGCGGGACGAATGGCGAGTACTATTCAGGGCTCTACTGATACCACCTTTTACGTATTAGCCGTCTATTTTGGCTCCGTAGGCATTAAAAAAACACGCCATGCCTTAAGTTGTGGCCTGATTGCTGATTTTGCCGGAATTATTGCATCTATTTTTTTAGCTTACTTATTCTTTGGGTAGGTTATTTAGTAATCAGAGGTACTACCTTAAAAAACAAGAATGATTTTAAATTAATTAGATAAAATTTATTTTCAGAAATATGAGTTCGACGTACAATTTTGAATTTATCTTATCATATACTTCGTAATAAAGGTATTTGATAGAACGTTGTTTCAGGTCGTTTGTAAATAGTGAGTTTCAAGTATAATTTGACGAAAGAATAGCGGGCTGTTGAATAAAAAACTGGTTTGTCACGTCAGATTTTATCGCAATAGTATATACTATCCCTCTAAAATTATGCTTTGTAATTTAGTTTTTTATTTTAATCTGTGTTTTAAAATTTAAATCGAATTCTGGTTATTTACATCCTAAAGCGTACAACTTTTTTAAAACATTGCTGTTTGTTTTCAAATACACAAGATGATTATACTTGTGCATTACAAGCGATTGATTAATTTTGAAGCATGGCAGATATGACAACATCAGATTTTGAGCAAGCGTGGAGTGAGCTAATATTAAAGGTAAGCAAACACTTTAAGGTAAGTGCTGAGTTTGAGTTTATCCTTTTTGTATTGGGCATACAGGAAATGGGCTTAGGATTCAGAGAATACTCAAAAACCGAAAAGATGGATTTGATAAATGTAGCACGTTGTCGCATATTAGTTCGTCAGGGTTACATTAAGGAAACAGGTATTGATGGCGATGGTTTTCCTATCTTTGAAGCATCACCAAAAGTAAAATCAATGATGCCATCGTATCAGAATCAAGTTATCAAAAAAGGCTTAATAGAGTATTTTAAAGATATTGAATTTGCATAAAGTAGGAATTGAACAACTAACAATATAAAATAATGAAGTATCTATTAACGATTATTATAGCTGTTTGCTTCTTAACAGCTTGCCAAACTTCAAAAGAAGGTGTAACTCTTTTGATGAAAACATCGAAGGGTAATATGAAAATAAAGCTCTATGATGAAACACCATTGCATCGAGATAACTTTGTAAAACTTGCTCAACAGGGATTTTACGATTCATTGCTTTTTCATCGCGTTATTAACGAATTTATGATCCAGGGAGGTGATCCTGAATCCAAAGGAGCTGCTCCGGAAGTAATGCTTGGTAATGGTGGGCCCGGTTACACTATTGATGCTGAGATTAATTACCCAACGCTTTTTCATAAAAAAGGTGCATTGGCAGCGGCACGTACAGGCGATAATGTTAATCCAGAGAGAAAATCCTCAGGTTCTCAATTCTATATTGTACAAGGTAAAACATACAACGATGAAGCTTTTAAAGCGATTGAAAAAAGACAAGAATCAATGAAACGTCAGCAGATGCTTTATAAGGTAATTGAAGAATACAGGGATACACTTCAAACACTTCAGCAACAAGGTAACCAGTCGGCTATGATGGATATGCAGGTAAAGCTTGATGGTATTGTAGAAGAGCGTATGACTAAAGAACCTAAAACATCAATGCCGGAAGAATTAAAAGAAGCCTATCGTACTGCAGGTGGAGTACCACATTTAGATGATAACTACACTGTATTTGGGGAAGTAATAGAAGGACTGGAAGTAATTGATGCCATTGCTGCTGTTGAGAAAGACACGCAGGATAGACCTAATGAGGATGTTTACATCATTGAAGTAAAAGTGCTAAAATAAAAAAGCAAACTTAAAATGACACTGTTTCACAAAGTGTGTAAGTGAAAGTATTGAGGGTTTAGCTATTTACAGCTGAACCCTTTTTTCAAATATGACTAAGAAATGATTTAGGATGATGCCCCACTTTTGGATTGGCATCAACCCTTTTGGGGTTGCTTCTCTTATTGCCTAATATACGGATTTCGTTACAGCCTGATCTGAAGGAAAAGAAAGTTTGGTTTTAGTGTACTTCCTGATTTTCTGACACTGATTATGTCATACCAGACGTATATTGATATTTGGGATGAAACAATCTTTGACGCTTGATAATAGCGATCATCTATGATATGTAATTAAGGCTTCTCTGGCCTGACTTGTTAATCAAAGTTATCTAGGATTAGAACATCGGTTTTTGTCAGCTTTTAGGTTAACCATCTTAAGTTGGATAAACAAGTGTGTTGTTATTGTGTAAGCAACTTTTTCTCCATTGATACGTGCCTAGTTCCCAAAATTATGTGCCAAATAGGCTTTATATGATCTTAAATTAAAGATAGTTATCTACTCCTCAAAGGTTGGCGGGAGTAGGGATCTGAGATTTAAATAGTTTACTTTGCCCATTATCGTAGTCCATCTTCAGAATTTAGCCCTTTTATAATCTTTAAATGATAGGCATTGTTAGGTAAAGGCTTTAGATTACTTCGTTCAATGGATTGAAACAACTATGTGGCTATAATTTTTGCGTTGAAACAGCGGGTCATTGTAATGTTCTATTGGCTTCTATCTCTTTATTCAGATCTTCTAAAGAAAAGAAAATCACCCTTCTGAGGGGGGAGTATATGTGCAGAAAAACCAGCTGAATTGCATTTTCGATCAAGGTCTTGTCCTGGGATGAATATGACCGGGTTGGGTTGATTGCATAATTATACTGGTGAGAAAAGTTTTCGAGCGAACAATTAACAATGGGTTCATACTTACTAGCTCTTGATATTGTTGCTTTAAGATTGTTAGGTACAATTGCCTTAGTAACATCATTAAAAAAACTTAATGCATTATCAAAGCAATGAAACAGGTCTACACGATTTATATTATAACTGGCTTCAAGATTGGATTGTATCGGTTATGGCGAATAATAAAACCAGTTTATTGTATTGCCTGATGCCTAACTATTATCCAAAACCAGAAACTGCAATAGCTTATTTTATGTTTTCAAGTATTGTTTAGTTACAAAAGGTTAACCTTTTTTGAGGATAGCAGAGTATACTTAAGAATAAAATCAGAATTGGTTGTAGAGCAAAACACGATGATATAATTAATGGGTTGGGTAGTGGATTGTTAACAGAAAGCACTAGAGTATGATTACTTTTAGTGCTTTTTATATTTTTTTGCTACAATTATATCACGTTTAATTGATTTATCAACCATGTGTTCAAAGCCATCATAAGGTGCTTCATTTAGTACTTCAAACCCATTTTTTTCAAAAATTGCAGCTAAACAATGCTTTGGTGTCACAAAGACATTCCAGGCCAGTACAATTACTCCACCGGGCCTTAATACGGTATTCCATTCGCTCAGGCAGGCACTAATAAGTTCAGATGGGTTACGCGTGCCCGTTGAGGATTTATAGGCTGCTGAATTACCATGAGCGATGCCATAAGGCAAGTCACCTGTTATAAAATGAAAACAATTCTTTTTAAAATATTTTGACGTATCCTGTGAACTGCCGTTAACGATACCCATTCTTTTACGCTGCGCCCTATCTTTAAACTCTTCTTTATTACGGGCATATTCAAACTCCTGAATATAGATAGCTTCTGACTTATTTTTGCCAAAAACCATGCGTTTATCAAGTGTATATTTGTAGCGCTCTTTTTGTAAGTATTGCTTAAAAAAAACTTGATTCTCATGTACTGATCTTGCTTCAATCTCTACTCCAAAAGCATCAAAACCATAAATACTGGCTTCGTATAGAGTTGTTCCACGTCCGGCTACAGGATCAAGTAACTGTATTTTATCATCATAACTAAAGTCGCTGCTTAATAAAGCCACATTAATCATCATCCTGGTAAAAAGCTCATTGGTTTTACCGGCATATTTCTGTAATGAGCTAATCTTACTATTTACATACTCGTATGGCATTAACTGAATCGGCATAAGGCCATCCTCAAAATCTTTTCCCATCAGTTTATAGACTGCAAATACAAAAGAAAGTCGTGATAGAATTGCTATATCCTTCTCTTCTAAAACTTGATCACAGCAAATAGATAGGTAGCGGATGCCGGCAATATCAACTATTTTTATATCAGTACAGATTGTACTTAATCGTTTACAGGCAATGTTTAATTCAGATAAAGCCAGTTGGCCCGCCAAATTATAATAAACGCGGTTATGTCCTGGGTTTTGGAGTATTAAATACGTATTCATAGCAGCAAAGATAGGAAAGGATGAACTGAAAAGTATAAGCTATAGGCTTATTTTTATTGTGCTCTGATGTAAAATATCATGTCTTAGGTTATATTATCAAAGACAATTGCGCAGCCGTAGCTTAGTTAAGGATATTAAAAAAAGGCTACCCAATGGGTAGCCTTTTTTTATCTATGTATTGTAATTTTATAATACTTATCCTCTATAGATCACATCAGCACCAATGGTACCAACGATGTCTTGTAAATAGGCTTCTGAAGAAGCATAGGCCAACATTTCTTTAGCTTTAGCTAAACGTCCTTTTATATCAAGATCCTCTATAATACTAGCGTTATAAGGATTTGCAATGAAGTTTTCACAATAAGCTATTTGTTCTGTGTGAAACTTCACGTCTTTACTTTGTTTCAATTTCAAACGCTCTTTGTACCAATCACTATTGATAACATAGTCGCGGTCAAAGTATTTACGCAATTCAGGATCACTGATCTCTTTACCTTCAAACTGCCTGTAAGCCATAATGTGAAGCAAAATTTTCAATGGAGGAATGGCACCATCAATACTGTTATCTTCGAAGTAACGAAGTGCAACCTTCTGTTGTGCTTCTACAATATTGTTAATACCATCAACAAAATCTTCCATACTTTGTAGCTCTGGTTTTAACATACGCTCGTTAAATACTGCCAATGGCTCATCAAACAAACGGTTCATGCAACGGAAAGCAAAGTTTTTGGTTATACGATATCCTAGTCGACTTACTAATACTTTTTTACCATTATATTCAAAGTCTTCCAGCTTTTCTAATGAACCATTTTCAATTAATAGCTTAGGATCTCTGTCTTCCGGCATTAAGCGAGACCAAATTTCAGGAATTAAGATACTAATATCATGGTCGAAACGATTTTCACCACCTACATAACCTGCAGCAGAACTAAAACCTTGATATTCGGTAAGGATATAAGATAATAATGCGTTGTTCAAATCTGTTGTTGGAACCAACATGTTAAAAGGTCCTTTTGTTAATGCACCCTCTGTACCTGCTCCTGTTGTTGATGGTGATTTTCCTGTTAAGCTACAGATAAAGTCCATGAATAACTCAGGAAGTTCTTGGTAATGAATAGGGTTATATACTGCCAATGGACGGATACCAGCTTTTTTATCTGCCGGATTATTACGACGTCCAGGTAATACCGCGTTAACCACATGAAATACCGGATCCTCAGCTTTAATTTTACGGTGTAAACGAGTACCAACTTCACCAAGATAACTTTCTAATATCTCTTCTTTAAAGATATTACGCTCTAAATAACGTGGGTTATTTGTTGGTGTACCATCAACTACACGCGTGTGTGAAGGAGCAACAAAATAGCCATCCTTTTCACTCTCAATAACCTTAATAATTAAATCTTTAACTGGTTGAGTGTATTTGTCGAAGTTAATTGCATCCTCATACAACTCGATAGCATCCTGTTTAGTTAAAGGCTCGTAGTTTGTTAAGAAAGTATTATCACTTACTATGTCAGCCTCAGCACCTTTGTCGTAACCACGAATAATAGCTTCATCGGGACGTTGGAATAAATGACTCTCACAGTTTGTAACAATCTTGAAGCTTTTGTTTTTATATTCCGGGTTTAAATTGCTTAACTGACTGGCTGGTAGTACAATTGAGGCTGAAATATCATCTTCCATTTGTATTTTCTGACTAGGAACAAAGTCTGAACGTAATTTATGCATTAGCCAGTTACCATCTTGGTTAAACCCGATACGTACATAACTACCAGTTACTTTATTGTTTTTATACTGGAGTGTAGTTCCTTCACGTCCGTTGATAAACTCAACTGACATGTAATCTTTCCAGTTGCCTTTCTCACTTTCATTACGGTAAAGTCGCTTAACAAATAGTACCAGTGAACGAATGTGCGAAGGGATATTTTTTAGGAATTGATTATACTCATCGCTGTATTGTTCAGAAGGCGTAAGTAATTTAACAGCTGAACCTAAAGTTCGTTTTGGGCTTAAGAACGGACGGGATGGTTCAGCATCTTCACGTACTTGTGCCCAACGATTAGAAAAATCATAGTTAATAATTTCATCTGCAGCTTTGAAATCTTCTTCTAAATTAACAATCTGGAATGTTCCGTATTGGATTGCATTCTGCATTGATTTAGAAATTTCTGATTTTCCTCCACCAGATACAGTACATGGTTTATGGCAAAACATACCTTCTGGTTGGGTATTAACAATACGCCACATTGGTTGAGTAGGGTGTTTTACCAACTGAAACTTATGTCCTGACGGATGAACGTATATTTTTTCTGGAGACAATTTAAGCGATTGCTCTTTGCCACCCACTGTCCATCTTACCTTACTATTATCAATATCTATATCAGCAAGCTCTTGTATATAAATAATGTTATCGTATTTCTTATCAATGGCATAACCTTCTGGTTTTACATCAACTCGATCTCCTAAAAGAGTCATTGCTTCATCAAAAGAGTAAGCATTACCCATTTTGGCGGAAAATATTTCACCGAATACATTATCACTCATAATACCGCGAGGGTAAGCAATTGCCCCACCTGCATGTTCTTCTTCAACAAGACCATACATGTTAGCTGAGTAACTTATCTGTGTTTTAATCTCTTTTTTAGAGTAACCGTAATAGTTATCACCAATTAAAGTTACTACTACACCGTTATCATCACGACAAGTTACTTTAAATGCACCTCCTTCATTATAGAGCTCATTTTCATCTTTCCAGCACATCCCATCATTACGCTGACGTTCTGTAGCATCATCATAATGCGGAAGACCAATGTCTTTTTTCTTTAGATGAATCAATTGTGGAGCCAGAATAATACAGCCTGTAGTACCTGTCCAGTGTTCAACATCTAATGCTGCATCATTCTCAGCTAAATTATGGTCACCAGCATTGCCAAAGATATTTTCAACAAAATCAAGGTTACTGACTAAGCTACCGGGAGCAAAGAAACGAATCTCCATGCTTTTCTCAGCAATTACCCCTTTTACTTCAGGGCAAACAACTGGGCGTAATAATAACGACACCATTGTTTTTGCTTTTTCTTTCTGAGTAGAAGTAAATGGTAATATATTCATCTCATCCTCAGGGTTAAGAGCTGCCTTTAACATATGTGCAAAAGCAACCTTAGGTACCTCTTTCTTATCTAATGGCACTGGCAGGCCACCTGCAACAATATGAAATGTTCCTTTTGTTGTTCGTTTGTCGTGAAGTGGATTATTTAATACTCCTTGTTTTAAGCGATACGAGCTAACCAAGTTGCTTTTAAACTCATCAGCATCGGGTGGTAAACTTACCTCGCGTGCTAGGCCTTTCTGGTTTAAGACAAATGTTTTATTTGGTAAGCGATAATTTGATTTGTCAAAATCAACATCACTTAAATAAGTATTCAAAAAATTCTGAATACGAGTATCAGCAGGCGACAGATGATCCGATAATAAACGAGTTTTCTCTTTGAAACTATTTATTAGTCCTTCTGTTAATGAAAGAAATTTGGCATTAGAATATTTTGTTTTTGCGTCACAGTCATCGTAATACAAAGGCTGTCCGATAGAAGCCAGTTGAAGATTGATAAACTGTATCATATCCTTCCGGTCCTTCTTACTTGGTTTCTGCTTTTTTAGCATATCATCTTTCATTTTGGTACGCGTTTTAAGTTATGAATGAGCAGCAAATTTAAAAAATTACGTCACTATTTAATAACATTTTCAAAGATTTCGTATGTTAATTATTCTAAATTATTTCAATAAGTAATTTAGTTTTAACATAACAACAATTGACTAAAAGAGGAGTGGGTTGTAAGGTGTGTTAGTAATAAAATTAAATAACTTGCAGCTTAAGTTATTGTAGTATTTGCTTTTAGTGGAAAGTTGATTGTGGTTTGTTTTAGTGTGTACTATTGGGGTGTTGAAAGGGTTTGAAAAAAATCGAAGTTATAATTTGAAAGTTATGAACATTATTTAATTGTGATTACTCAAAAAAAATGATTATTTTCTTTCTTTTTGTGTGTTAAATAAAAAGAAGGCATGCTTATTAACAATTGCATGCCTTCTTTTTGAGTTTTTATTTTTCTTTTTAGTTTCCAACTTCCGATAGAAATTTAATTCGAACAATTCGAACATCTTCTTCAGAGTACTGATCTTCCCCAAGTTCCTTAAGAGCTTCTTTAATATCGTCCGTTTCAGCATCTTCCTTAAAGTAATCAAAAATGTCATCACGATGATCCTCGTCCATCACTTGGTTGATATAGTAATCGATATTAACTCGCGTGCCGGAATAAACGATTGATTCAAGTTCTTTAATTAACTCTTTCATTTCCATCCCTTTGGATGATGCTATGTCATCTAATGACATTTGACGGTCGATACTTTGTATTATACTGATTTTGTTTTTTGATTTATTTGCAACAGATTTAACAACCAAATCAATTGGTCGGTCAAGTTCATTTTCTTCTACGTGCTGTTTTATAAGTTTAACGAAATCTTTACCGAATCTGGCAGCTTTACCTGTTCCAACTCCTGGTATATTTTGTAGTTCTTCAATTGTAACCGGATAATATGTTGACATGGCTTCCAATGAAGGATCCTGAAAAATTACAAATGGTGGTAAGTTTAGCTTTTTAGAGAGGTTCTTACGCAGATCCTTAAGTATTGAAAATAAGGTTGTATCAACTGCTGCTGTGCCTCCACTATTTGGTTCATCTTCTATAATATCAAAATCATGGTCTTTTGTCATCAGCACAGAATGCGGTTTCTTAAGAAACTCGTGTCCGCTTTTACTTAAATGCAGCAAGCCATAGGTTTCAATATCTTTAATTATTAGACCATTAACCAGTGACTGACGAACAACAGCATTCCAATATTTATCATCGTGTTCATCTCCAGAGCCAAATACATCAAGTTCATTGTGTTTATATGATTTAATAGCTGTATTGATATTACCTGTCAACACATTGATAATATAATCTGATTTGAATCGTTCTTTAAGCAGAAGTATAATGTTAAGAAGCATAACAATGCTTTCTTTGGCCTCAAATTCTTCTTTTGGATTAACACAGTTATCGCACGTTTCGCAATCATTAACCTCGTATTTTTCTCCAAAATAATGGAGTAAAGTTTTTCGCCTGCATACTGATGATTCAGCATATGAAACAGTCTCTAATAATAGCTGCTTACCAATTTCTTGCTCTGCAAGGGGTTTGCCTTGCATAAATTTTTCAAGTTTCTGTATATCCTTGTAGCTGTAAAAAGCAATGCATCTCCCTTCACCGCCATCTCTCCCTGCACGTCCCGTTTCCTGATAATACCCTTCAAGGCTTTTGGGAATGTCGTAATGCATAACTACCCGAACGTCCGGTTTATCAATTCCCATTCCAAAAGCAATTGTTGCTACAATAACATCTGTTTCCTCCATCAGAAATTTATCCTGATTTTTGGCTCTTGTTGTAGCATCCATACCCGCATGGTAGGGTAAGGCTTTTATGCCATTAACTACTAACGTTTCAGCAAGTTCTTCTACTTTTTTGCGACTTAAGCAATAGATAATAGCAGATTTGCCAACGTAATTCTTTAATATCTTAATTATTTCTTTTCCTGGGTGAACCTTGGGTCGTACCTCATAATATAAGTTAGGCCTGTTAAAAGATGATTTAAATACCATCGCATTCAGCATGCCTAAATTCTTTTGTATATCATGTTGTACTTTTGGAGTAGCAGTAGCTGTAAGGGCTATTACAGGTGACTCGCCAATCTCACTAATTATAGGTCGAATTCGCCTGTATTCAGGCCTGAAATCATGTCCCCATTCCGAAATACAATGTGCTTCATCAACTGCATAAAAAGAAATCTCAACTTGTTTAAGAAATTCAATGTTCTCTTCTTTAGTTAATGATTCTGGTGCAACGTAAAGTAATTTCGTCTTTTTGGAGAGGATATCCTCTTTAACTTTGTTAATTGCAGTTTTAGTTAATGAAGAATTCAGAAAATGAGCAATACCATCATCTTTACTAAAGTTGCGCATTGCATCTACCTGATTCTTCATTAACGCTATTAACGGCGAAATAACAATAGCCGTACCACACGATATAAGTGCCGGTAATTGGTAGCATAGAGATTTACCACCGCCTGTCGGCATTAATACAAATGTATCGTTTCCCAATAATACATTGTTTATGACCTCCTCTTGATTCCCCTTGAAGGTATCAAACCCAAAATGCTCTTTTAAGGAAGCATTCAGATCAACCTGCTTTGCCATAACAAAATCCCGTTTCATAGATTTGGTAGTACTACCAAATTACAATTATTTATTCTCGATTAATAGATTGTAACAAAAATTAAATACCCCTTTTAATCTTCTATCAAAATGATGATTCATTAAAAATGATACAGTTATTATGGGCTAATACTGTTTATTCCCAATTAAGTTTCACTACAACATTAAATGAAGTTAGATATTATCTTTCGTTTAACCAAAAATTTGTGATTCAGAATAGGTGTATTATCTTCGCATAGGGCTCATTTCGGGTGGGTAATGCAGTTTCCTTTAAAGAATTTTAACATTTTAATTGTGTCCAATCACCTACTTTTGCTAGCCAATAATAAATGATTTAAACAAAGTATTTCATGTCAGAAAGTACCAAAAATGAAATGTCTTTTCTTGAGCACCTCGAAGTGTTACGTTGGCATTTAGTACGAGCTTTTGGAAGTGTTTTTATCTTTGCAATATTAGCTTTTGTTTTTAAAGGCTTTGTGTTTGATACGCTTATACTTGCACCATCAAATTCTGATTTTTTCACCAATAAATTTTTATCTGATCTGGGTACCCGGTTTAATATGCCGTTATTAAATATAAACCAGATCCCTCTAAGCTTCCAGAATATTAACATGTCAGGACAGTTTACTACACATATTTGGGTTTCGTTTGTAGTGGGTATAGTTATTAGTTTTCCTTATATATTTTGGGAGTTTTGGCGTTTTGTTAAGCCTGCGCTATATCAAAATGAGATTAGTAATTCGCGAGGTGCAATCTTTTTTGCATCAACTTTGTTTAGCATCGGTATTTTGTTTGCTTACTATATAATATGTCCTTTATCTATACATTTTTTAGGAACTTATCAAGTAAGCGATAAGGTTGAAAATATAGTCAACTTGGGATCGTACATCAGTACTATTACTTCAATAGTATTAGCCGGAGGTATAATTTTTGAGCTGCCAATATTTATTTATTTCCTTGCAAAAGTAGGTCTTGTTACATCAGGTTTTTTAGTTAAGTACAGGAAGCACTCTATTGTTGTTGCCTTATTGTTGGCTGCTATAATAACACCTCCTGATGTTATTAGTCAGTTGCTTGTTTGTTTTCCGCTTATAATATTATATGAGTCGGGCATTATTATTGCCAGACGTTTAGAAAAGAAAAACCAATTAGATATAGATAAATAATCAATTATCATGAATGAAAAGCCATTAAAACTACATACAGATACGCTTATTAAGAAGTATAAAAGTCGTACAGTTGTTAAAGGTGTGTCGGTAAATGTAAAGCAGGGTGAAATAGTTGGTTTGCTTGGTCCTAATGGAGCTGGAAAAACAACATCGTTTTATATGATGGTTGGGCTGGTTACACCTAATAGTGGAAAAATATTTTTAAATGAAGAAGAGATAACTGATGCTCCTGTTTATAAAAGGGCTCAAAAAGGTATTGGTTATCTTGCACAGGAGGCTAGTGTATTTCGTAATTTAAGTGTTGAGGATAATATTAAAGCTGTATTACAAATGACTGATTTTCCAAAGGACTATCAAAAAGATCGTCTTGAAGAACTCCTTAATGAATTTAGCTTAAATCATATTAGGAAGAGTTTGGGAATACAGCTTTCGGGTGGAGAACGCAGGAGGACTGAGATTGCACGTGCATTGGCTATTAATCCAAAATTTATTTTACTTGATGAACCTTTTGCCGGGGTAGATCCAATAGCTGTTCGTGATATTCAGGAAATTGTGGCTAAATTAAAATATAAAAATATCGGAATACTAATAACAGATCATAATGTGCATGAAACCTTGGCTATTTGTGATCGGGCTTACCTGCTTTTTGAAGGTAAGATACTGAAAGCCGGAACTGCAGAAGAATTGGCAGAAGATGAAGATGTAAAACGTTTATATCTTGGTGATGATTTCCAATTGCGCCGCAGGGAGTTTAATCCGGAAAAATAAAAGTGAAAAAAATTTGGAGAGAAAGAAAAAGGATTTATCTTTGCACCGCGAAACACGGAAAAATGCGGATGTGGCGTAATTGGTAGCCGCGCTAGACTTAGGATCTAGTGCCGAGAGGCGTGGGGGTTCGAGTCCCTTCATCCGCACGAAAAACCGCCTCACTTACGATTAAATTCGGTGGTGAGGCGGTTTTTTAAATTTGTACAAAACTGAAATAAAATAGATTTCCCTCCTCAATAACATTTTCAATATAGTAGTGAGGATAGGTTCACTTTTAAATTTAAGAAGATGAATATTTCAAAGGAAAACATTGATGCATTGAATGCAGTTATTAAATTAACTGTTGAAAAAGAGGACTATGCGCAAAAAGTTGATAATGTTTTAAAAGATTATCGTAAGCGTGTTAATATGCCTGGTTTCCGTGCAGGAAAAGTACCAGCAGGTGTTGTTAAGAAAATGTATGGAAAAGCGGTGTTGGCTGAAGAAGTAAACAAGCTTGTTTCTGAGAAAATTCATAGCTTTATTACAGAAAATGAGTTGGATCTTTTAGGTGAGCCACTTCCATCAGAAACACAAGAATTAATTGATTTTGATACTGCTGAGAAATTCGATTTTGTTTTTGATATTGCAATTGCTCCGGAAGTTGATACGAAGTTAACTAAGCGTGAGAAATTACCTTATTACAAGGTTACTGTTTCTGACGAAATGGTTCAGCAACAGGTTGATTCTGTAACTGGTCGTTTCGGAAAATCAGAAGTTGTTGAGGCCGCAACTGAAAAAGCATTGGTAAAAGGAAATTTTGCTCAGTTAGAAAATGGGGCTGTTAAAGAAGAAGGTATTGCTCCTGAGGATGTAGTGCTTTCAATGGCGATCATTAAAGGTGATGACGAAAAGAAAAAATTAATGGGAGCTAAGGCAGGCGATGTAATTGTATTCGATCCTAAAAAAGCATTCCCTAACGATACTGAGATCTCACACATGTTGAGAATCACTAAAGAAGAAGCTGAAGCTCTAAATGGTGATTTCCAGTTTACAGTAAGCGAAGTAACAGAATTCGTTGCAGCTGAGCTTAATCAGGAACTTTTTGATAAAGCGTTTGGTGAAGGTGAAATAAAGTCGGAAGAAGAGTTTTATGCTCGTATTAATGCTGATATTGCTAAAAACCTTGAAATGGAAACAGAATACCGTTTCTCAATTGATGCAAAGGACAAGTTAATGGGTAAAATTAAAGTTGATTTCCCTGAAGCTTTCTTAAAAAGATGGTTATTAGCTGCCAATCGTGATAACGATAAGTTGGATGCTGACACAATTGATAACGAAATGCCTCGTTTCTTAGAGGATCTTAAATGGCAATTGATTCGCAACAGCATTATCAAAGGTAATGAGTTAAAATTAGAAGAGGCTGATATTATTGAGTACGCTAAGAAGGCTGCAAAAATGCAGTTTATGCAATATGGTCTAAACAGTGTACCGGAAGAACATCTGGAAAACTATGCCCAGGAGATGCTTAAGCAAGAGGAGCAACGTCGTCAGATGGCGGAAGGTGCCATGCATGAGAAAGTTATTTCTTTTATTAAAGAAGCTGTTAAAGTAGAGGAAAAAGAGATCTCTCGTGACGATTTTAATAAATTATTTGAAAAAAACTAAATGAATATAGCAATCAGTTGTTAAATTACTAAATTAGCATTTTGCAAATTGAAAATTATAGAAGATGATAGATCCTAAAGATTTCAAAAAGTATGCAACGAAGCATTTAGGCATTAACAGCCTTGCACTTGATCAATATACGTCTGTTACAAACAGCTACATTTCACCTACAATTATTGAGGAGCGTCAACTAAATATTGCCAGCATGGATGTGTTTTCACGTTTAATGATGGATAGGATAATCTTTTTGGGCTTACCTGTAGATGATTATGTAGCCAACGTTATTCAAGCTCAACTACTTTATTTAGAGTCTGCAGACCCATCGAAAGATATTTCAATATATTTTAATACACCGGGAGGTTCAGTTTATGCAGGTTTAGGTATTTACGATACTATGCAGTACATTTCTTCAGATGTAGCAACTATCTGTACAGGTATGGCTGCATCAATGGGAGCAGTACTGTTAACTGCCGGCACAAAGGGTAAGCGAACAGCATTGAAGCATTCCCGGATCATGATTCACCAACCAATGGGTGGTGCGCAGGGACAGGCCTCTGATATTGAGATTACTGCTCGTGAGATTGGTAAATTAAAGAAAGAACTTTATACAATAATTGCTGATCACTCAGGTAATACATATAAGAAGGTGGAGAAAGATTCTGATCGTGATTATTGGATGACAGCTGAAGAAGCTAAAGAATATGGAATGATTGATGAGGTTCTTGTTCGAAATTCAAATAAGTAAGCAATTTAAATAATATAAGCGATGCAGGATCAGCCTTTTGGTTGGCTCTGCATTCGTGTTTTATATCTGGATATTATATGGATAAATGTTCATTTTGCGGTAGAGAGAGAAAAGATACTAACTTATTAATAGCTGGTGTTTCTGGTCATATTTGTGATAGCTGTATTGAGCAAGCTTATGGCATTTTAGATGAAGAGGTAAAGAAAAAGAACTCTTTTGATGTTGATGAGATTGCACTTTTAAAACCACTAGAAATTAAATCATTTCTTGATCAATATGTGATTGGTCAGGATGCGGCTAAAAAATACCTGTCTGTTGCTGTATATAATCATTACAAGCGTTTAATGCAGAAAAGCAGCTCTGATGAGGTTGAGATTGAAAAATCGAATATTATCCTTGTTGGAGAAACAGGAACAGGAAAAACACTTTTAGCGCGTACTATTGCTAAAATGTTACATGTACCATTTACTATTGTTGATGCTACAGTTTTAACAGAAGCCGGGTATGTAGGGGAAGATATTGAGAGTATACTGACCCGTTTATTACAAGCTGCAGATTACAATGTTGAGGCTGCAGAAAAAGGTATTGTTTTTATTGATGAGATAGACAAGATTGCTCGTAAAAGTGATAATCCATCCATCACACGAGATGTGTCAGGAGAAGGTGTTCAGCAAGGTTTATTAAAGCTTTTAGAAGGCTCTATTGTTAATGTTCCACCCCAGGGAGGCCGAAAGCATCCGGAGCAAAAAATGATACCAGTAAATACTAAAAATATACTTTTTGTATGTGGTGGAGCTTTTGATGGTATTGAGCGTAAAATTGCACAACGTTTAAATACTAGAGTTGTAGGTTATATGGCCAGTAAGTCAAATGAAAAGATTGATGCTGAGAATTTATTGCAATATATTGCTCCTCAGGATTTGAAATCATTCGGGCTTATTCCTGAAATTATTGGTCGATTACCTGTATTAACATACCTGCAACCGCTTAATCGTGAAATTTTACGCCGGATTTTAACTGAGCCAAAGAACTCAATTATCAAACAGTATGAAAAGCTATTTGAGATTGATGGTATTAAGTTGAATTTTGAAGATGAGGTGCTGGAATATGTAGTAGATATAGCAGTTGAATTTAAGTTGGGAGCACGTGGCTTGCGTTCCATATGTGAAACAATTATGATGGATGCCATGTTTAATGCACCAAGTGGTGATGAAAAAGAGTTGTTTATCTCACTTGATTTTGCAAAAGAGAAATTGGAGCATGCTAATATCGCACAGCTAAAAGCCAGTTAATGTGAATTTTTGATAATATTAAAAGCAGTCTGCGGACTGCTTTTTTGCTTTATACTTTATTAACCTGATATTATTTGTGTTATATTAGTTTAGTGCATTGAATACCGGGGAAGTACTGTTTTTTTTAAGATCAATTTTTGGGGTTAAGGATGACCACCTTACTCCCATTGAAAACTTTATTTCTTAAAAATCCACCATTATAGCTCATAATCATTATTGTTTTAGCCATATTATCTTATTTGTAATGATCGTGATATATATAGTAATACTATAAGTGAGGGATACAGAAAATATTATATATATCAGAATGGTGACATGGTTAAATTAAATCTTTCGTTCTTTCCATTTTATTTTAACAAATAAAGGAAGCAGTAAAACACAGAGCATGTAAACCGGGTATACGAGTTGGATAAGTATTACATTTGCAAAATTAAGTTTATAGTTAAAGAAAGTTTTGCCATCGCGTAATAAAGTGTAATCTGACCATGACTTAATTAGAAGGGTTAAGCAAAAAATATATAATAAAGGCGTATACCATATCCCTCCGATCATTATACTTAATATAGTAATAGCCATACTGCTAACCAACAGGCCTGACAACAATATGTGCTTATCGCGATATGCCGGCGCTTTAGAGGCCCAACGTGCCCGTTGCATTAAAAAGTCTCTGATATTGTTAACAGCTATGGTTTCCACAGTGGCTTTTTTTGATTTAATATAGGCCACAGTTCTATTATTTTTTTTCATCCATTCTAACAGAAACATATCGTCGCCGGAAGCAATATGATTGTTTAACCGGGCTTGCAGATACAGTACTTTGTTGCAAAGTAAATTGGCACCGTTACACATAATTGCCTTGTTGTGTAATGTTGCTGCTGCTCCACTTAACTGTATGGCTGCAAAATCAATTTGTTGAAAACGGGAAAAAATATCTGCTTTTGCTTGTAGGCTTACTGGTCCAATAATTAAATCTGCTTGCGTTTGGTGTTGGTATGTGGCCATTGTTTGTAACCAATCGGGATGAAATACACAATCAGCATCACTGGTAATAATAGTATTGTAGGCTGCATTTTGAACACCATATAATAAGGCTTTTTTTTTGCCAATATCAGGAGAGTGAAGTATTTTAAGTGGAATAGGAAACTTAAGAATATAAGGCTCTAGAAGCTGAAGTCCATTGTCTGTTGAATGGTCATTAACCAGTATAAGTTCCCACCTGGAATAGCTTTGCTTTATTAATGAGCTTAAAAGCCGGTCAAGATTTATTGCTTCATCCTTAAAAGGAATGATAAGTGAAAGGCTGATATCTTCGCCTTTATCATGTATAAATTCTTTTTCATTGTTCCAGTATCGTCGCCATAGATTGACTTGAAATATATAGATTAACAGAATACTAATAACAACGATTAATAAATATAGCATATGAAACAAATAAAGCCGTAATTATTACTTAACCTGGGCTGGATGTCAAGTTTTGAGTTTATATCGCTTAAAAATAGTGAGCTGCAAATGTAAGTTGACAAAATATTAACAGACTATCTTGAGTCGATTACAAGAAAAAACTGCTGTTCTTAAGTGAAACCCACAAGCTTTTGAATAAAAAGTAGATATAATGCGTCAAATTTTTTCACATTAATATACTATTCTTCTTCTGATAGCTATTGGTATTATACCTTCTCAGCATTACAACACTCGGCTTACAATATCGTTAATTCTTCTTATTTTTTCTTGGTTAGTATCCAACTTTCCATACGTTCTTTCAGAATCTCCTCCTGTCGTGCTTGTGCTTTATAAATTTTAGTAAAGGATTCTAAACTTACAAGATAGCGGTTGTTGTGCTTAATTACTGAGCACAGATTATACCCTTTAGCATTAAGTTTAGTAATCATCTTGTTTGCATTTGTTTCGGAATTAAAGCTTCCAACGATTATGTGATGTGGCTTATTAACAGGCTTTTGTACAGGCTCTTCAATTACTTCATTTGTTTTTTGTGTTGTTTTAGTGTCAGCATCAGCTTTACTTAATTCCTGAATCGGTATTTCTTGTATAATTTCTTTTTTAATCTCCTGTTCTAATGCTAATTTACTCTCAGTTTTCGAAGGAGAATTTCCTTTGAAAAACAACAAATAAACAGAGAAACCAAGTAATGGAACTAAAATAAAGAATATCAGGAATAAGGTAATTGACCTGTTACGCTTTCTTTTATCCTCTTCAACGTATTTATTTTCAACTTTTACCGGATTTTGCGCTTCTTCTTTCACCACTTTTTCTTCTTTTACAAGCTTGTTTATTGGCTTAGCAACAGGTTCTGGTTTTTCCTCTTCAACCTCAGCGATAGGAGTTGTGTCATTTAGTGTTGTAGACGCCATCTGTTCACTTATAACAGATTCTTCATCTGTAAGCATACTTTTGCTGTCATCGCTGGCTATATCCAGCAATTCGTCGTCATTATTTGGTGAAACAATAACATCTGTTTGTGGACAACCCAATTCATTAGTTTGTTCAAAACGCAAAATGCCAGAAGTTTCTTTTGTAAATTTTCCTAAGCCAGCAATTGTATAGTTACCAACTGCATCTAATGACTCTTTTAGCATTGAAACATAATTGCTAACTCTTGCGCTGGCTTCTTCCTTACTAATATTTTCTTCTTTAACTATATGATCAATTAATAAGCCATCATTAAAACTTAAGAAGTTATTGAATAATACAGAAATACCATTATCCTTAGCCACTATAAAAGCGCCAAATGCGGGAATAATAACACGGTTATTTTCTTTTATTAACGAAAGAATGTAATTTTCCATTATCAGGTTTGTTCTGATTAACTACTAATACTATGCGTCTAAAGATAATCAGATTTATAAAAAAGGTAAACCTGAGGAGCTTCTTTTTATATGACTTCTTGTTTTATTACCTTGTAACGTAATAAGATGAATGAACCCAATAGGGTTGGAATAACAACATTACTAAGCCATTGAGCAAAAACAGAAGCTAGAATTAAGGGCTCATTTTCATTTATTTGGCCAAATATTAAAAGCGCAATACTACCTCTTATTCCAATATCAATAAAAATATACGATGGAACAATGGTAATAAGCATGAAATAGATGGGCGAATAAATGATAAAGTCAGTTAGGTCTGGATTGATATCAAAAAACATCATCCAGAAGTACAATTGAATGTTATATATGAAGTAGCGTATTATAGTCCAAAAGAAGCTTGCGATAATTGAGTGTAGGCTTGTCTTTTTTAGGGTAAGGAGATATATCCTTATTTTATTATTCCAAAGTTTAATAGCAATATTGAATATTACCAGAAATGTTATAATTATTGCGAGTGAATACCATACTATTTGGCGACTAGTAGTGTTAATTAGATCGTGTAAAGGAGTGGTCAACAACAGTAAAGCGCATAATCCTCCAATAAAAATAATAAGGCTCTGCATTAGTCCTCCAATACCTGTCATTATGGCTGCATTAACTCTGAACTGTGGTGCCAGCATTGCCATACGGCCACCCATTTCGGCAATACGTGCCGGAGAGCCAACTGCGGTTACTGTGCCTGCAAGTACTTGTTTGAAAGCTGAGTTAAAAGTTAAGAAATGGTATGGTTGCAACAGAGCTTGCCATTTTTTTGTTTCTGAAAAAATATTAATAGCCCACAGAATAAGTAATATACACAGGGTTAAGATGTTTGTGTCTGTGAATGTCCCGGATACAAGTATGTCATCCCAAAAATGAAATGTGAGCAAACGGTTTATGATATATCCGTATGCACTAACTGCAAGTATAATAACAGTTAATTTACTTGTTATTGACCACCATTTCTTTTTTTGAGTCATTTGACTTACGGTTAATAATTGGTAAGATTCCAAATGCAAAGAGTCCGGCTCCAATAATCATGAAATTTTGTGCAGCATGAACGACAAGTGCAAAAACACCACCTTCTTCAGTTGGTATGTTATATAGCTTAAGTGTACCTATGACCATAAAGTGCCATGCCCCAATACCTCCCTGAACAGGAGCAAGCATTCCCAGGCTTCCTGTAAGTAAAATAGTTATACCTGCATTTATTCCAAGTGATGAAGTTCCTGGCATAGAGTAAAAACAGACATAAATCATTAAAAAATACATTAACCAGATAAATAATGTATGAAAAATAAAGTGTGGTTTATTTTTAATTTTACGAATGGAACTAAGGCCTTCTGTAAATTTTGCTAATAATGTTTTTAGAAACATAACAGCTTTATATTGTCTTGCATATCGCTTAATTAGAAATAGCAATACAATTGTTGCAGCTGTTAATCCATAAAAGACTGGTGAAGGAAAGGTTTCAGTAAATAAGTTCAATTTTAGTGTATTCAGTAAAAAGTCACCAAGTAAATCGAACTGAAGAGCTAAAACAGAAATTATAATCAGAATAAGCATAAATAGATCAGTGAGACGCTCTGCCACTACCGTTCCAATAACACGAGTAAATGAAAGTTTCTCATACTTGCTAAGAATTCCACATCGCGATACTTCTCCCATCCTTGGAAATACTAAATTAGCAAAGTAACCTGTCATTACAGCGCTAAAAGTATTTAATAGTCCGGGTTTCTTTTCAACTGGCTCTATCAGCATTTGCCAGCGTATAGCACGACTAAAGTGACTAGTCAGACCTAAAAGTATGGATAGGCCAATCCATGTATAATCAACTTCATTACATAGAATAGCTAATATTTCATTGGCATTTTGATCTTTATAAAGCTGGTAAATAATAAAAACTCCAATGGCAGGAAATAAGATAAATTGAATAAGCTTGAATATGGATTTCTTCACTGATTGAACGAATTTAAAATTTTAGGTATCTTCATAATGGCTTTCAGGCTTGTTTTTTTACCTTTGAGGCCTCAAGAACCTTGCAATATAATAATTTGTCTGACTTTGACCAAAGTCAGCTCAACAGGCGGAATTGCTCTATCACATAAAAACGATTTGGAAATGGTAAAAGCAAAAAAACATTTGGGACAACACTTTCTTAAAGACTTAAGTATTGCCCGGCGTATTGTTGATAGTCTTACTCCTGAACCTAATCAAGTGATGGAAGTTGGCCCTGGTACTGGTGTTTTAACGCAATACCTGGTTCAACGTCCTAATATCGATCTGAATTTGATAGAATTGGATATTGAATCGGTTGAGTACCTTAATGCACATTACTTTGAACTGAAGAATAGAATCTTTTTTAAGGATTTTTTAAAATTGGATCTTACAGAAATATTTCAAACGCCATTTTCATTAATTGGTAATTTTCCGTATAATATTTCAGGTCCTCTTTTCTTTAAAGTATTCGAGTACAGAAACCAGATACCACAAGTTGTGGGCATGTTACAAAAAGAAGTTGCTGAGCGGTTAGCCTCTGGTCCGGGATCAAAAGCATATGGTGTTCTGAGTGTTTTACTTCAGGCTTTTTACAAGATTGATTATCTTTTTACAGTAGAACCGGAAGTTTTTAACCCACCTCCGAAAGTAAAATCTGGTGTTATTCGTTTAGTTAGAAATGATGTAAAAGAGTTGCCTTGTAACGAACAGTTATTTGTGAGGGTGGTTAAAGCTATTTTTCATCAACGGCGCAAAGCTATTAGGAATTCTTTGAAAGCTATTCATTTTAATAAAGATGCTATTACCGATCATGTTTTTTTAACGAGACGGCCGGAACAAATGAGTGTGGATGATTTTATAGAAATTACACGAATTATACAAGACAACCCATTACAATAATAATTGCTAATTCTTTGCAATATGGTGAATTTTGAATTAACAAGGGAGTATATCGATAATATGCGTGAGCTGATTAGCTCAAAGGACGAAACATCTATTTCGAGTCTTCTGGAAGAGTTACACCCTGCTGATATTGCTGAGATATATGAAGAATTAAGTCTTGAGGAAGCCAAGTTTATCTATTTTATAATAGATGACGATACAGCGGCCGATGTACTGACAGAACTTGAGGAAGATGATCGTAAGAAATTTCTCGATAGTTTGCCCAGTGATGTTATAGCCAAACGCTTTATCGACAAAATGGAGTCAGATGATGCGGCAGATGTACTTGGGGAGCTTGATGACCAGCGTCAGCAAGAGGTGTTATCACATATTGATGATGTATCAGCAGCAGGAGATATTGCAGATCTTTTAACTTATGATGAAGATACAGCAGGAGGTCTGATGGCCAAAGAGCTTATTAAAGTCAAAGAGAACTGGGGTATTCCTACTTGCTTACGAAGCATGCGTCGTCAGGCAGAGGAAATTGATGAGGTTTACTATGTATATGTTGTTGATGGTAATGGTATTCTGAAAGGAACACTTTCTCTCAAGCGTATGTTACTTAGCCCTGTAGATGTTTTGGTCAAAGATATTTATAATGCTGATGTTATCTCAGTTAAGGTTGATGTGGATACTGAAGATGTGAGTAATATAATGGATAAGTATGATTTGGTGGCTTTACCGGTTGTTGATTCTGTTGGTCGCTTGGTTGGCCGTATTACCATTGATGATGTTGTAGATGTAATTCGTGAAGAGGCTGAAAAAGATTATCAGTTAGCATCTGGTATTACCGAGGATGTGGAAGCTTCAGATAATGTATGGCAACATACACGGGCACGATTCCCATGGTTACTGATTGGTTTATTTGGTGGAATTTTAGGGTCGAGAGTTGCCAGTAGGTTTATTAATATCATTGATGATCATCCACAATTGGCTCTTTTTATGGGTTTGATTGCCGCAATGGGTGGTAATGTTGGTATTCAATCGTCTGCAATTGTAGTACAATCTTTAGCATCCGGCTCAATAGGTTTAGATACCAACTGGAAAAAATTAATGAAGGAATTAGGTGTTGCATTTTTAAATGCATCCTTGTTATCTGTTTTAATATTTGTTTATAATAAGCTTGATGGAGCTGATATTGCTCTCACATTAACTGTTACCGCAGCAATGTTTTCTGTTGTTGTTTTTGCCAGTTTATTCGGAACATTTGTACCACTTTTGCTGAATCGCCTGAAAATTGATCCTGCTGTGGCAACAGGGCCTTTTGTTACAACGATGAATGATATAATTGGTATGTTCCTTTACCTGACTATCGGTAGTTTGTTTTTTTGCTAAGGTGATGTAAACAGCTGGTATTTTCAGATTATTTTATTAATTATTTCCTGCAATTAAGTTTGATATTATTTTGTACTTAGGAAACTGATCCAGATTTATTTTAATAAATACTGTAATTGGTATAGAAAGAATTAGTCCGGGAATCCCCCAAATATATCCCCAGAACATCAGCATTATCAGGATGGTGATAACATTAACAGAGAATGTTTTACCCATAAAAACAGGCTCTAGAATACCTCCCATTACTGCCTGAACTGCTGTAATAGTCAAGATAAAAAATAGTAAAGTTCCTGTTGGTTCTAATTCAACGAATGCAAATAAGGCTAATAAAAGAACTGAGATAATGGAGCCGATCATTTGAACGAAATTAATTGCAAAGGCAAATAAACCCCAGAATATGGGGAAGCTGATATTAAAAAATACACAAGCCAGGCTGAAACCAATACCAGTAAACAGGCTAATAATAAACTTTACCCGAACAAACTTGATAATATCTTTTTCAATTTGTCGGAATGCTTTTACTGAGGAATATTTAAGTTTAAAAAGGGTACTGTTTAGTAATTTTTCAAAGTTCATAGAGCCAGAAAGTAAAAGAACAACAAAGAAGGCTGTAGTTAATGTTAATGACAGTGCATTACTAATAAAATCGATGGTTAAACCAATATTATTAATCATGTTATTGCCTTTAAAATAATGCGTAAAGACATTCTCACCTTGTAACCGTGTTATACCAAAAAAATCTTCAATCAAAACGATTAATCGGACAAGTTTTTCTTCTGCTGTTTTAAAAAACATGCTATCAGCAGATAGTATTTCCTGACTTGATAACTTTATTAATTCACCACCAACTTTAAAGACAGCTGTCAGGATTAAAATCACTACCAGTATACTTAATGGTTTAGGTACACTTTTCTTACTAAGCCACCGCATTATTGGTAAGAATAACAGAGAGATAAACATTGCTAATACAAGGGGTATAAAAATAAAGGAAAGTACCTTTAGTAAGTAAAAGATAAATGGTATTACAATTATCATTAATAACATATTTGTAGTCCTTGCGTCTTTCATTTTTGTCGTGATAAAATGTTTAGTTTGTTCTGCTATTAAAGTGCAAAGATAAATGAATAATGTTTTTTTTGTCGATTAATATAAAAATGTGAAGCAATTGGCTAAAATTTTTCGCTGTATTTTTTATGCTTCATGTAATGCGATCTATAACTTAATTAGAAATAAGGTCAGGGATAATATTCCGGAGGAACGTAATGCTACTTCCATTATTACCTTTACAACAATAAATGCTTGTTTATTTTAAAAATTAGCTTGTAATAATATGTTAATGATGTGCTTTACTTTAAATTAGTGCACTAACTTCTCTATTATCTAATTGCAATATACTATGTGTGTATAATTTCCTTGTTATACCCAATCTACCTGGCAGATATTTTAATCTATTGCAAGTAATATTCAATTTGACGTATAACCTGTATAAATAAAAAAAGCCACCTTAATTAAAGGCAGCTTTTCTTTATATATGAAGCTTGCAGGCTTTTATTAAATATTTGGATTCACATAATGGAAATGAGAACCAAAACGGGTAAATGCAGCTTTATCAAGCATTTCCTGGTGATCAGGATGAGCTACAGAGATAATTAATTTAGCACGTTCCTGCATTGTTTTTCCATATAAGTTAACGGCTCCATGCTCTGTTACAAACCAGTGCATATTAGCACGTGTAGTTACAACACCAGAACCTTCTAAAAGAGTAGGTGCAATTTTAGAAAGGCCTTTAGCTGTTACAGATGGCATAGCAATAATTGGAAGACCTCCTTTTGAGTAACCGGCACCACGGATAAAGTCGATCTGACCACCTACTCCTGAATAGTGCGTAGTACCAATTGAATCGGCACAAACCTGACCAGTAATATCAATTGCTAATGCAGAGTTAATGGCTGTAACTTTATCATTCTGACGGATTACATGTACACTGTTTGTGTGACGTACGTCCATCATAGCTACCATTGGATTATCATCAATAAAATCATAAAGTTTTTGTGAGCCCATCAGGAATGATGCAACCATTTTACCCTGATCAATTTGTTTACGTTTACCGTTTACAATTCCTTTTTCAACTAGAGGAAGAATACCATCAGCAAACATCTCAGTGTGTACACCTAAGTCTTTGTGGTTACCAAGCTGAGCCAATACAGCATTAGGAATACCTCCAATACCCATTTGGAGGCAGGCACCATCTTCGATTAATTCAGCAACATTTTTACCAATTGCTGTATCAATCTCTGTTAATTGCCCCATATCGTGTGTATATAACGGGCTATCATCATCTACAAAATAATCAATTTCGCTCATATGAAAGATAGCGTCACCCCATGCACGTGGTACGTTTGGGTTAACAGCGGCAATAACGATATCAGCACATTCAACAGCAGCGCGTGTTGCATCAACAGATGTCCCCAGTGAAACAAAACCATGCTTGTCAGGAGTTGAACACATTATCATAGCTACATTCACTTTTAATACACCCTCGCGCATTAGTTTTTGGGTTTCACTCAAGAAAACCGGAATATAATCAGCGTATCCGGCTTGAGTTTGTTTACGCAAGTTACCACCAACAAAGAATTGTTCTGAAACAAATATACCTTCAAATTCAGGATCAGCAAAGTCTACTTTGTCCTCAATATGAATATGTTGAATTTTTACATCGTAAAATTCTTTGTTACGTCCACGCTCAACCATTGCCTTAATAAGTTTGTGGGGAGTAACAGCAACACTACTAAGGTGAATACGATCTCCTGTCTTGATAACTTTTACAGCTTCAGCTGCCGATATCGCTTTATATCTCATGATTTTATGTATTTATAGATATTTTTCTTTATTCAATGGCTGCAAATTTAGAAAAATATGGATGGATGCAAGCGTTTATTAGTAATTATTAAGAAGAATGTCCATATTTAAAATAGATCTTAAATAATACACTTTTTAACGATTGGGATTGAAAAATTAAAATTACGCAAATAATAAATCAGGTGTAATTTTAAAGATGCGAAACTGGTATTAAGTATTTTTTACTCTTTATTGCGATTTTATAGCTTCCTGTTTGGTTTGAAATGTACTAACTTTATATTTCAACAAAGGAACTGTTATAAAAACACATGTTATTACATTACTAAGTGCATTAGTGTTTGTGGCTTATTTAGTATACAAAAGCCAATGGGTAGCAATCAGTCTGCCCAGAAAGTAACTGTTGAAATATCTGATTCTACAGAATATGATTTGATTGTTTTTGATACTAATTTTGATCCTTTTTTGGCTGCTCAACTTTATCCTAACTCGTATTATTCTAATCAATATTATCGGAATTGGAACAACAGGTATTGTATTGAGTAGAATATACGTTATTCAGCCTTTTTACGTTACGGTGACTTTTATGAAACCCTGATTTCTTAATATATAAGCATCGATTATGGTATTGACTTTAACTTTAAGCTATACCAGTATTTTCAGTTTATTGAAAAGGAATACGGAATAGTTCTTATAAGAAGGTTGTGACGTTAAGTTTTTTTGTTTTGTGGTAAGCCAACTGCTAGTATCGTACCCAGTATAACCAATAGTGCCCCGGCATAAGCTAGTGTAGATACTTTGTTAATGGGAAACCAGTTTATATTCAAAAGTAAAAGTAACTCTAAAACAATAAATGTAATTACCGGATTCATAATAATAACGATACTTATCTTATTGGCTTCTGCATACTTAAAAGCTGTAGACAGCGTGCCATAAGCAATAACCGTATTTAGACCTAATGCAAGCATTAAAAGCCATACCCACCAATCGTATGACAGTGTGAAGAAATGAAAATTAACTGTTGGTAGAAAGAGTAAAATTGGTAAGCTGAATATGATAAGGTTAATCTGTTGTGCGTGATATTTATTAACGAGTTTCTTATTAATGAAAGCATATCCGCTCCAACTGGCTGCTGCCCCAATAGTCCACAACACCCCAATATTCAAGGTGCTTTTATGGGGGGCAATATCATTAATCTGGTTTAAATAAAATACGATAAAACCAATTGTTGCAACAACAAACCCAAGTCCTCTTGCTAATGTTATTTTTTCATTAAAAATAGTAAAGCCAATAATCCCCAGTATTACTGGACCGATTTGAATAATTATTTGTGTGACGGCAGGGCCGGCATAATGAATACCCTGCATGTATCCAATATAATTCCCTGCTAAAAGAGTAGCCGCAAGTAGCATCATCCATGGAGGACGTTTATATACATTTAAGAGTGATGGCTTCGTAAAAGCAAAATATGAAACAAGTACTAGTGTTGCTACTGTAAACCTAAACCAGACAATGGTATATGAATCAAAATAGTTCAATGCGACTTTGAGAGCTATTGCTAAAATACCCCATAATATTGCTGTTGTAGCTGCTAATAGTATGCCTTTCATAAATTTCTATTTTTGAACCACTACTAAGTTTGTATTAGAAGCACAACTTAAGTAAAAAATGGTAATTTAAATATGATTTTAATTTAAAGCATTAACAGACTCTGAGCTACTTGGTTCAATAACGTGTTATGCCTTGGTAAAACATGCTAATATCAGCCTTTTGCAAGCTTTAAGTTTGTTAATAAAGCATTAAATCAAATTAAAACTGTATTTTAATAAGGGGTGCTCAACAAATTATTTTTAAAATGAGTTATATTTGTTACAAATTAATAAAGACCTTAAGTAATGAAAAGCACTATTCGAATAGCCTCTTTTGTTGTAGCCGCTACCATAATGTTAACTGCGTGTAACAGTAAAAAAGGTAAGCAAAACAAAGCACCAGAAATTAAAAAAGAGAATGTTGAAAAGGAAGTAAGGGAATTTGTTTACCCTTTACCAACATCGTTTGAAGTAACAGAGATGCTTAACCGCATTGAAGCTGCCTATATTCTTTCTTTATCAAATCCGGCTACTAATGTAGATAAATATTTTACAGAAAAAGCTCAGGCTATTAACCTTGGTATTTACAGCACTGATTTAAGTTATGCGAGTACTTATCATCAAAAGCAAGAAACGTTGGATTTTATGAATGCTTCTAAAACGCTTATTGATAAATTGGATATTTCGCCGGCTTTGGATAAGAATTTATTAAAATCCATTGAAAATAAAATTGATAACAAGGATGAACTGGTGGAGGTGATTACGAATACGTTTTATAATACTTATGAGTATTTAAATAAGAATGAGCGTGGATCAGTTTCATTGTTAGTTATTTCAGGTAGTTGGATTGAAGCACTTTACATTGCATGTCATATTTCTGAGGAAACATTTAGTAACAAAGAAATGGTTGCTATAATTATGGAGCAAAAAGAACCATTAAATCAGCTAATGACTATGTTGAAAGCGCATGCTGCTAATGAAGATATTAAATCAACGATTGAGGATCTTAAAATTCTTCATGAAATATTTAATAGCATTGATGCCGGAAGTATTACTATTGAAGAACTTGAGGCAATTGAAAAAAATATTGCTGTTTTGCGTGATAAGTATGTTGCGTAACTTGACTATAGAATGGTATTTAAAAAAGGGAAGCCTGTATTGGTTTCCCTTTTTTACTTTACTTTGAGTCATGTTCCCGAAACTACTTATTAAGGAGCAGTTGGGGGCTTTTCGATTTTAATAATGTTAAGGCAATCGAAAAAAAAATTACTATCTTTCAATCCTACCAAATGAATTAATAATGAGTGAATTTTTTCTTGATGCCTTAATGCAAATTTTTGCTCTTCTCACGGATCAGAGAGAAGAACAAAAAACCGGAGATGGTTTACTTGAAGTGAGAAATTTTCTTGTGCGTAACCTCAATAAGGAGTACGCAGATAAAGCTTTGGAACGTTATGAATATTACATTAGTGAATACCATAAGAATTCATATAGTAATGATCAGAGAGCTAGGGATAAGCAAGCATCTTATAACATGGATCGGCTTACGGAAATTTGTAATGAATTAAACAAAGAGTTGGAAAAGACAGAGAAGTTTCTGCTAGTCAACAATATGCTTAATTTTATTATGCGTGATGGACGGGTGTCAGAAGAAGAAAGTGTTTTTACTGATGCTTTGGCTAAACACTTAATGTTAGAAGAGGATGATTACAATAATCTTCGTAAGTTCATTTTAGGGTATCCACTTGAAGTGGATGATAAAGATCGTTTGCTGTTAATTAGTGGTCAGAAAGAAAAACCAGATGAGAATATAAAGCATATCTATAATCCAAAACAACAAATTTTTGTCTGGGTTCTGCATATTCAAGCTGCGAATCTATTATTATTTCGGTATTCTGGTAATCGTAACTTGTATCTTAACGGACACATTATTGAGCAGAATAAAGCTGTAGCTTTTCGTCCAGGTTCAGTTATTAAAACATCTCGTATGGCACCTGTTTACTATAGTCGGGTGGCAGAAAATTTTATAGCAAGAACAGACAGGGCGCGTATTCTTTACCGGGCACTTGATGTATCGTATAAGTTTAGTAATAACCAGTTAGGTGTTCATCCTTTTAGTTTCTCAGGCCGGTCAGGACAACTTGTTGCTGTGATGGGAGGTAGTGGAGCAGGTAAGTCTACTTTATTGAATGTTTTAAATGGTAATTTAAAATTTGATAAGGGGAGGATTCATATCAATGGATTCGACCTACATGAGGAATCAGAAGCTTTAGCAGGTGTAATTGGTTATGTACCGCAGGATGATTTACTAAAGGAAGAACTGACAGTTTTTGAAAACTTATATTTTAATGCTCGTCTTTGTTTCAGCCATTTCGATAAAGAAGAAATTACAAAATTGGTTGAGAAGGGGCTTCATGATTTTGATCTGGTAGAAGCCCGTGATTTAGTCGTTGGTTCACCATTAAATAAGATATTGAGTGGTGGTCAGCGAAAACGCTTAAATATTGCATTGGAGCTTATTCGTGAGCCTTCAGTTTTATTTGTTGATGAACCAACATCCGGTTTATCATCAATGGATTCTGAAAAGGTAATGTTACTCTTAAAACGCCAGACTTTAAAGGGGAAACTTGTTTTTATTAACATACATCAGCCCAGTAGCGATCTGTATAAACTAATTGATAAGCTGATGCTTATTGATAAAGGGGGGCGAATTATCTACAATGGTAACCCTATGGATGCCATTATTTACTTTAAGAAAAAAGCTTCGTATGTAAATCCTGAGGAGAGCGAGTGCTATGCATGTGGCAGTGTACAAACAGAGCAACCTTTACGTATTATAGAAGCCAGAATGGTGAATCCATATGGTAAGTTTATTCGTCAGCGAAAAGTTTCGCCAGAGGAGTGGTACAGTCATTATGTAGAAGAGTTTGAAGAAAAGTTTGAATGGAAAAACCCTAAGCATAACAATAAGAAAGAGAAGTTACCACCGAATTTGTATAATATACCTGATAGGTTACAACAGTTCAGAATCTATTTTTTACGAGATACTCTATCTAAGATTAAAGATAAGCAGTATATGCTTATTAATATGATGCAAGCACCAATATTAGCTCTTATTCTAGGCTTTTTTACGAAGTATATTAGTGGTGATGGTGCAGATGCATCTGTATATGTTTTCGCTAAAAATGTTAATATGCCGGCATATCTGTTTATGTGTGTGGTTGTGTCCTTATTTCTGGGCTTAATTATAAGTGCCGAAGAAATTTTTAAAGACCGGCGTTTGCTTCAGCGCGAGTCGTTTCTAAATTTGAGTCGTTTTAGCTATTTGAATAGTAAGATAGTTGTGTTGTTTATTATCTCAGCTTTACAAACTTTAAGTTTTATATTAATAGGTAATTATATACTTGAAATTAAAGGTCTGACATTTAGCTATTGGTTAATACTTTTTAGTACGGCATGTTATGCCAATATGGTTGGATTAAACATTAGTAGTGGCCTTAATTCAGTTGTTGCCATCTATGTGCTTATACCATTGATTTTAGTACCTCAGTTGTTATTTAGCGGTGTAATAGTCAATTTTGATAAGCTTCATAAAACAATTGCATCGGAAAGATTTGTACCGCGTATTGGAGATATGATGACATCACGTTGGGCATATGAGGCATTAGCTGTTAATCAGTTTAAAAACAATAAGTATGAACGTTTGTTTTTTGATGTTGAGCGCAAGATTAGCACATCATCTTATAAAAGAACATTACTTATTCCCAAACTTGAAGATTTTAATGAGACTTGCCAGTATCATTTTAAGCGCAATAATAAGGAAGAGTTAGATAAGGTATCGCAGTTGTTATCAGCAGAGATATTACAATTGGCCGGACATAAAATGGCGCATTACCCTTTGCTTTCATTTACTGTTAGTGATCAGGTTGTTTATGATGGAGATTCATACAAACATATAGCTGCTTTTTTAGAAAGTGAGAAGCAGAAAAATTTACGCATTTATAGTGAAAGTAAAAGAGAAAAGGATCTTTTATATAAGACTTTAATTAAAGAATACGGGTCGAAGGAAGCCTTTCTTAAGTTTAAGGAAACTTACCAGAATGAGGCATTGGAGGAGGTTGTGTTAAATAAACACGAACTTCAGCAAATGGTTGTTACCGGAACCAGTATAATCCAGAAGAGTGATCCTGTTTTTCAAAGTCCAATTACAAACTTTGGAAGAACAGTTTTGTATGCACCTGAAAAACGTGTAATGGAAGTGACGATACCAACACCATTGTTTAATACCTTTATCATATGGTTGGGGGTTATTTTCTTTTATATCACCTTGTATTTTGATATACTCCGGAAGATTATCCGTTACTTTGAAACATTTAAACTCAGAAGGTTAAATAAACAATTGCAAAAAATCAGACCATAAAGTAAAGAGGATGTCCAAAAAGTAAAAATTTGATTATTTATCAAAATTTAGTGTTACCCCGATCATAATTGAGGACTGAATTTCAACAACTCCCCTATAGGGATTTAAGCGTAAACAGTTGTTAAAGGCAAAGGGCACTTATTTTTAGAGTCCACTGAAATAGTTTCTGTTTTTAAGATAGTTTAAAAAACATAAGGATGTAATATTGGGCTAAACGCTCAGATGTTACATCCTTTGTTTCTTTAGTTGATACTAGTGGTATTTCCAAATGGAAGAGAGAACCGACTTAAATTGAGTCTATTCGAGATACTAAACTATTTGCTTATGATAGCCTGAGTATTCTTTTTAGGTTAACGGCCAAAATAGTCCGCTATTTTTTCGTCAAATTACACTTAAAACTCACTATCTTGAAGCGATCTGAGTTCAATATTTTACGTTGAACTCAGGTTAGTTATTTTAGTTGGTTTGGTTTTCTGTTAGATTAAAGGTGTGATTAAAAATGAGTTATATATGATTTCTGTATCACGCCATGTAGCGTGTAGGATTTAAAAAATACATTTACACTGAATTAACAAGGTTATTGACTGGCATTCCATTGAAAAGGAAATAAACAAAGTATACAAACGTGGATAGAGTGTCCGGATCTGCTACTTTTATTAGTTAAGAGAGTTTTTCAGAAAACCCTCTTTTATTATTCTTATTGGTTTAAAATGGGAAATCGTCTTCAATGGGAGCCGAAGTTTGTTCTTCTCCTTTAGGGGGTTTCCCTGCTGCTTGGTGTATAGCATTGCCATTTACATAAATGGCTTTATAAGAGCCATCTAACGGGCAAGGATGTTCACATGCTCCACAACCAATACAAATGGACTGATTAACTTCAGGGATAAGTAGATTTCCTTCGAAAACCACCATATTTACTGCTTTGGTAGGACAGTGTTCTGAACAGGCGCCACAATCTGTTCCATCAGTATAAACCACACAATTTTCTTTTACAAAGACAGCTTTACCAAGTTGTGTAATTTGTTTTTCTTCAATTTCAATAGGTAATATAGCACCCGTAGGGCATACCTGACCACAGTCCCGACAGTCAAAATTACAATAGCCTCCGTCTAGGTAGTCCATATGTGGCTGCATAAAGCCTTTTAATCCATATTGTGCAATTGCTGGTTGTAGCACCTGCGTTGGGCATACCGCAACACATAATCCACATGCTGTACAAATTTCATTAAAACGTTTAATACTGATTGAGCCCGGTGGTGAGACAGGGTACTCTTTTTCATTAACCAACAGCTTTGAGGTGTCTTTTGGCAAGGTCACTTTAGCAATGGTGCGTTGCCCAACAAGAAAAGCTAATCCTGCTGTTATAGCACTTCTTCTTGATAATGGATTGTTGTTGGTATGTAGTGGTTTTGATGTGAGATTTAGTGCAGAATCATTGCAAACAGCCAAGCAATTAAAACAACTTACACAACGGGAATGATCAATGGTAAATGATTTAATATCGATGCATTCACTTTTGCAGGTACCGATGCATTTTCCGCATTTGGTACAATTATCCTCATCAAAGCGAATTTTTAGAAATGAAATTTTTGACAGCAGGCCTAATAGAGAACCTACCGGGCAAATGGTGTTACAGAATAAGCGTCCCCTTTTATACGACATGTAGGCTATTGCAAAAAAGGTAAGAATGGTAAATAAAAGGATTATCCAGGGAGCACCAACCTGTTTAACAGGGTTTAAAGTATAAATTTCAGATTTATGAAGAAGCATTGCGGTTTCGTTATTGATAACCACAACAATTGGTTTAACCAGATAGGTCATTATTCTGCCAAAATTACTATAGGGGTCAAGCAGGCTGACTATAGTTGAAAAGGACATAACAAGAGCTAATAGTGTTATGCCCATTATGGTATAGCGAAGTATTGGATATGCTTTTTTCTTTTTGTAGAAGAATATGGCTTGAGAGTGCTTTTGGGCAATCCATCCAAACACATCCTGCAGAATGCCAAGTGGACAAATGGCACTACAATAAAGGCGACCAACAAAAGCAGTTAAAACAATAACTATAATAAAACCAATAGTGCCTAATGCAAAAGTTTGTATAAACTTAAGTAGGGATGGTATAAACTGTAAAAAGAGTATTTCATGAGCTGTTTCATTGGCATATTTTTCATATATATCCAGAAACAGTGACGTTGTTAGTATTAAAGACAAAAGTGAGATTATCACCCTTGCTTTTTTTAGTGTTTTGTAATTCATTAGCTAACAATTGACGATTAAGGTTTGAAGAGACATCTTAATTTAGGTGTCTTTATTATTTAAGTCATCTTTTGTTTGCTAATACTTAGCTCTTCTAGATTCATATTACCCAGTTTCATTTTATGAGCAATACTAATATGGCCAATCTCTGATGGTTGTAGACCAAACATTTTTGTGGCTGCGGCATCGGCAGCTACTATATCTGAAGAGACAATCATAGCCTTTAAGTTGGTTACATCTGCCACAGAAACACCACGTGGTCCATTCTTTGTCATCATATTGTAACCATCAATTACATTTAAATGTGGCTTTATAAACGTACAGAAGTCCGCAATACACTGGTTTAGATCATTTGAGTGGTAAAATTTACGATCCCATACAACACCCATCAGATTTTTCATGGCAAGAGAAATGCGTGTACTGCTATGGTGCTTCATTACTGGTACATTTATAAATACATCAGATTCCAGAATCATTTTATGTACTTTGGCTTTTTTTAAGCTTTTGCCATTTGGTATTTCAACTTCTTTATAAAATGATTCTGTATTACCGGGAATCATTTTTCCACCGGCATTTTTCACTGCTTCTTCAATTCCACTATTTCTGTAACAACGATCCCATTTATTACAAGTGTTATCAAATACAAATACCTCACAAGCGCCTGCTTCTTTACAGCGTTGCACAATCCGGCCTACAACATCAGGGTTTGTGTTGGCTGCTCTTTCCGGAGGCGCATCCCAACCAATATTTGGTTTAACAACAACTTTTTGTCCTGTTTTTACATATTTTGAGATACCTCCAATTGCTTCAATTGCTCGGTCGAACATATCGCCGCCGTTGCCACCACGTACAGCTGCTAAATCATATTCTGCTGAAACGGGTTGTCCTGTTATATTATCTAATCCACCAAACAAAGGGAGTGTTCCACTTATTAAGCCGACTCCAATACCAGTTCTTAAAAAATCTCGTCTTTTCATGTGCTTATCATTTACTTTTTAATTACCACGTGATACCATTACAGCTATTTTGGTTTTCGTACTTCCAGGTAAATTTTAGTTAAAGATTACATGGCTGTTTCAAAATTTGTGAGTTGATGACCTGCGTAAAACCAATGCTTGATTTTAATGAATCTAACATTAATAACAGACATGAAATTTAGTGAAAATATGCGGAGGTTTATTTGATTATCAGTAATTTGAACTCTTTATAAATAAAGAAGGGTAAATCGAAATGACTTACCCTTCATATTTTTCAGAAGTTAATAACTCTTCTTTCCTACTACATTGCCGTTGTCGTCCCAGATAGTCCATATGCTATCTTTTATACCATTCTTATAGGACATCTCATAGCGTTTAGTTCCTTTTTCGTTCCAAATGAACCATTTACCATGTTTTTTACCTCTTTTGTAATTTGCTTCACCGGTTTTAACACCATTAGCTTCGTAAGTAAACCATGTGCCATCCATTTCGTTTTCGTGATAAGAGCGAATTTCCCGGATGCTTCCATCATCAAAATAAATTGTAGTAAGGCCATGCTTGATACCATTTACTACATTCATTTCAACCTTTATACTACCAGAATCATAATATTCAGTATAGATTCCTGAATACAATTGATCATTCTGATTGTAAAATTTCCCATCTTTTTCGTTTAGTTGTGCCTTAACAGATACACACCCTAAGATCATTAGAATAATTAATACCAACTTGTTCATAAGGTCTCCTTTTTTACGTTTATACTAATTCCCAAAAGTCCTGTGTGTACTTTTCGTATCAATAAGACGTACGAAACCTATTTATGAGGTAATACAAAGTTAACATTTAATTTACGATAACTAAGCTCTTACCGGAACATTAAAAAACGTGTTGTATAACATTGTGTAAATAAACCCGTAAGATGCTTTAGGATTGATAATCAGCATAGCTGTAATTTCATAAAGATAATTTGTTTCTCTATGTTTCTTCAATTCGTAACAGTGAACTTTAAAATCCTTCTAAACTTAGTATTTTGTCACTGTAAATGCCTTTGCATTTTTGCTTAATGGTATCAGGTCGCCCATAAATATAAATGGCCTATTGTTTGTTTGTATAACCGGCACCATATTACCAATGATATAGCCACCATAAATTTCAACTTTAATACTGGGTATTGTTTCATTGTTTGATTCTGTTGTTTTTAGCAGGCTGGCTTTATATTTTCAGAAAAATAGACGGGTCCTTCATGTGTGTTTGGCTTGAGATAATTATTATGATAATCAATAGATTGTATTTTCAAAGGTATTCTGTGTAGTATTGCTCGTATCGTTGTAAACACAACCATCACAGTGATCCCAATGGAGATCACCTCATTAATATCATTCAAGGCGTATCCCGTATTCCTCAATGCGCTTTCAAGGATAGCATTTCCGTTAAATGTGGAATATGAGAAAAAGCTCTCATGTTGTTTATTTCCAGTATAGGTATCAATTAGTGAGCAATGCATTTTTAGGTTACAATAGTTGTCTTTATCATTAGAGTAGTGTTTCTGCAACATTATTTTGGAGATTATATTAAAGAGAGCTCCTTCACCTGCCATAAAGATTTTTGTATCTATTGTAAAAAGCTTCATTATACCGTATTTTTTTTCTTATTTCACAGAAGAAATGCAAAAGTAGGATATAAAAATGAAGGATCTTTTACGCTTGTTTAAATTGATCCGTTGTAGAGTATAAATAGTTAAGGTATGAAAGTTCATTTTATAGCAATTGGAGGTAGTGCCATGCACAATCTGGCAATAGCTTTACATTTAAAAGGTTATAAAGTAACAGGTTCTGATGATGAAATTTTTGAACCATCACGATCCCGTTTAGCTGAGCATGGTTTGTTGCCGGAAAGAGAGGGGTGGAATACGGATAGTATTTCGCGGGAGTTAGATGCCATAATTCTTGGGATGCATGCCCGAAAGGATAATCCGGAGCTGCTTAAGGCACAAGAAATAGGGCTAAAGATTTATTCTTATCCCGAGTATTTATACGAGCAGACTAAGGATAAAAAAAGGGTTGTAATTGGAGGTAGCCATGGTAAAACAACAACTACAGCCATGGTTATGCACGTTCTGAAACTGCTCAACATGGATTTTGATTATATGGTTGGGGCACAATTGGATGGCTTTGATACTATGGTTAGGTTAACTAAAGCTGCTCCAATAGCTGTTTTTGAGGGAGATGAGTATTTGTCCTCTCCAATTGATTTAACGCCAAAATTTCATTGGTATAAGCCACATATAGCAATACTAACAGGTATTGCATGGGATCATATGAATGTATTTCCTACCTGGGAGAATTACATCAGTCAGTTTACACTATTTACTGACAGTATTGAAAAAGAAGGTTGTCTGATTTATTTTGATGAGGATGAGGAGCTGAAAAAAATAGGAATAGGGCAGAAGAAGCGTATTTCAACACTTGCATATAATACTTTACCATTTACTAATAATAAAGGACAAAGTACGATTCATTGGAATGGAGAAGCCTATCCCATGGGAGTATTTGGTAAGCATAATTTACAGAATATGAATGGTGCCCGATTGGTGTGTCAGCAACTTGGAATTGATGATGTTACTTTTTTTAAAGCGATGCAAAGCTTTAATGGTGCAGCCAAGCGTTTAGAGCTCTTGGAAAAAAATGCAGAAACGAACATATATCTTGATTTTGCTCATTCGCCAAGTAAGTTGAAAGCCACTACAAGTGCTATGAAGCAACAGTTTGAGAACCGTTATTTAATTGCAGTAATGGAGTTACATACATTTAGCAGCCTTAATAAAGAATTTCTAACACAGTATAAAAATACAATGAATGAGGCTGATGAAGCTATTGTTTTTTTTAATCCAGATGTATTGAAGCATAAGAAACTACCACCGGTTTCTGAAAACGAAGTTTTTACCGCATTTGGCAGGCAAGATCTTAAAGTAATGACAAAATCAACGGCCTTACTGAATTATTTAAAGGCTCAGGATTACAAGGGGAAAAATCTTCTTATTATGACGTCGGGTAACTTTTCCGGGCTTGATCTTAAAGCTTTAGCTAATGAATTAATTAAAAAATAACACATTTGAGTTGTAGCTTTATATTTTACCTGAGCTACAACTCAATACCAATTAATAGTACGTCATCAACTTGTTTATGTTCACCCATCCAATTATAAAAATCGCTTGAGAAATGACGTTCAAAATGCGCCATTGTTTGGTTTGGAGTAAGCTCTATGGCTTCCCTAATGCGTTTTGATTGGTATTTTCGACCTTTGGGGCCACCAACCTGATCGGGTAAGCCATCGGAGAATATAAAAAACTGATCGCCTTTTTTATACTGGATGATATGGTTTTCGAACTCTTTCTCAACTTTACGAGCAAGTGGCTTTCCTCCAATTCCTTTTCGTGATCCTTTATATATACTTAATTCTCCACCAGAGATATAGTATAATGGATTGTGCGCTCCTGCAAATTGTAATTCATTTGAGTCTAGATCAATTTTCACCAGTGCTAAATCCATTCCGTCACGACCATTAGAACCCTCCTGGTCCTGACGAAGGGTCTTTCTGACATCCAGATGCAAGCCATCCAGTAATTCAGCAGCAGTTAAGCTATGTGAGGCATTAACGATGTTATTCATCAGGAAATAACCAATAAAAGATAATAGTGCCCCGGGAACACCATGGCCGGTACAATCAACAGCAGCAATGTAAAAGTGATTATCTTTTTTGAACATCCAGGGGAAGTCACCACTCACCACATCTTTTGGCCGATAAAATATAAAAGAACGGGGGAAGAACTGCTGTAGAATGCCTGTGTCGGGCAATATGGCTGTTTGTATGCGTTGAGCATAATTAATACTGTCCGAAATCTTCTTGTTCTTTTCTTTTATTTCCTGTTCAATCTTTTTGAACTCAGTCATATCGTGTGCCACGAACAATACTGATTCAAGATCCTTATCTTCATTAAGTTCAGGAATAGCTTTAATCTCCATTATTAAAGTTGTTTCCCCGGCTTCGATCTCAATCTCTGATATAATCTGCTTTTCTTCAGAGCGTATTTGCTTTAGTGAATCAAGCATATAGTTTTTAAATCGTTCATCTATAGCTAGTTCTGTTACGCGCTTTTTAACTAAATCGGTAGCCTGAATACCTACAAAATCGGCAACCTGAGGATTGACATATACTAATTTGCCACCCGTGTTAATACGGATAATCATATCGGGTGAGTTTTCTGAAAGGGATTGCATACGACTCTTCATACGCTCTTCCTTTTCGGCTCTTTTACGCTCAGTAATATCCTGTGTATTAAATATGATGCCTTTTATCGCAGGATCGTGGAGGAGATTTTTTCCTGTTGTTTCCAGAAATAGTTTTTCACCACTTTTCTTCAAATAAGTATATTGGGCTGTTTGTTCCCCTCCAGGAGTAACCAAAAGGTACTGAAATAAATTATTGATAGTTTTGTACCCTCGTGGTGTCATGAGCTCAGGGTCCATACCACTTACTTTATCTTCTGGAGAATAGCCCAATATTTGCTTAACAGATGGACTTTCAAATACGAGTTGCTGATTCTTATCATATATTGAGATAAATTCAGAAGCATTGGTTAATAAAGCTTCTAGTCGCTTTTGTGCATGTTCTACTTCTTGTATATGACCTTCCAGTAATTTATTTGATTTTTCCAGCTCCTCTTGTGCCTCAAGCATTTCTGCAGCATTAAGCTGTAGTTGCTTTTCATTTTCTTTTAACGTCAGCGTCATGTTTTGCGACTCTTTTAGCAACAATTCTGTACGCTCGTTAATTTTCAGATTATAAAAAGTCCGGCCAATAACACTGCTTAGTTCTTCAGCCAATTGAAGTACATGTTTTGGTAAGCAGGCTTGTAAATATCCTATTTCAAATACACCCTGTAATTCATCTTCTTGCAAAAGTGGCACTATTACAAGGCTTTTAGGTTTTTTATCGCCTAAGATACCCGAAGTAATATGAAAATAGTCATTCGGAATCTCCGTTCGGTAAATCATTTGTTTTTCATAAGCCACGTCGCCGATTAAACCTTTGCCAATTGGTACCACTTGCCTCTCAAAGCGTTTTCGGTTATGAGCATAGGTTGCAATATTAACCAGTTTTTCGCCTTCAAGTAAGTAAAGAGACCCCTGTACACCACCTGAGTATTCGATAATACCGCGGATAACATTATCTGCAAGTTTGGTGATCTTATTATGGGTTCGTAATATGTCAGATATTTTTTCTTTCCCTTTGGATATCCAATTATGTACTTCTTCCTTGGATTTAGTTGTTTTAAGGTTTACACCAAGGTTATACAGTGCTTCTGAAAGATCGCCTTCAACGAGTTTAATATCATCTAATTCTCCTCGACCAATTTTATCAGCTAACTCAACATTTTGGTTGAGCTGGTTTTTAAGTTGCAGTATTTTGTTGGTAAGCTTATTTTTCTGCTCAAAATTATAATTGATAACAACAAGAATTCCAACTGGTATGGATAAGATGAGCAGATCAATTCCCCAAACTAAAATTGACCGGTGTATGCCAACAATATTTTTTACAGAGAAGGGCAAATCATTGAATGACATAAACCCTGACCACACAAGAAATAACATAAAAAGTAATCCAAGTGACAATAAATACCAGTCGCGCTCATTAAAAGCCGATCGTGATAATAATTGCTTTATTTTTTTAAATAATCTTGCCATATCCTTCTCTTCACAGGTAATTATTAGGCTTTAGCCGTAAGCTGATTCCAAACAGGGATAATGTTTAATTGTTTAAACGCAGCTATTTCTATTACAATTCCCTTGCTGTCATCATTTAGTAGGGGAAGTATATAAATGTACTTTGGTTTTGCACTTCCGCTTCCGGAACTCATTTCAAAATAGTCTTCCGGAATATCTTCTATTTCAATTGCTGTATTGTCTGCAATTGCTTGTCCATGTAACCCGTCTCCATTGTTAATTGGCTCAATATGCCAATCATCATCCAGTCCCATTGTTTTAACCGGAGTAAATGTATTTTCAGAATTTGAGCAGTATGCAATACCGGCCATAAGTTCAAAGTTGTGCTTAATTACTGAAAATATATTTTTAGAGCTTTGTTCTAAATTTTCAGAAAGGTTTTGTTGAAGTTGTTGTAATAATGAATCAGAATCAACCTGCATTTCAATGGTATTCTTATTACTTGTCTCATAAAAGGCAAGCTTTTTTTTCAGCTTATTAATTTCTATCTGGCGTTGTATACATTCCCGGTCATCATCGGTATGATTACTGCTATGTTTACATGCCTCAATAAAATTTAAGATATAATAAATGAGGAATAACACAACCATGAATGAAAGGGTCTCAAAAGCAATAAATGCAGTTGACATTTGATTGGGAGTAAATCCGTATTTAATCAAAGCAAACAGGAAGAATGCTGTCCCTAAAAGAAATATGGTTTTATTTTTCTTCATTAATTTAAATTGCTAGTTGGTTTAAATATTGTATGATACCTTCAGGAGATAATACTTTATCCGGTTCGATGAGTCTGGTTACACTTTTGGGCATTGTATCCATTTCACATGTTTTGGGATCTTGTATAACGGTGATTCCCTTTTTATCAGCAATATCTTTCATGCCTTTAGCTCCATCCTTATTGGCTCCGGTTAATATTATACCAATTAGCTTATTGCGATATACATAGGCTGCTGATGATAGCGTGTGGTCAATGGATGGCCTGCTATGATTATGTGGTATTTCTGTTGATAATGAAAAAGATCCGTCATATTCGATAAACATATGGTAGTTGGAAGGTGCAAGGTATACTTTTCCAGCTTCAATTTTTTCTTTATCATTGGGTTCGATCACTTCAAGATTTGACTTTAATCGAATACTCTCTACTAAACCGGAACGTACGTGTTTTAACCGGTGTAAACAAATAATTACAGGTAAAGGAAAGTCTTCTCTAAGTTGTGATAATAACTTAGAAACAACAGAAAAACTACCTGCTGAACCTCCTATGACTACTGCTTTATAATTTGGTCTCACCATCCGTTATTATTCCTTAATAAACTGATACTTACAATATATTTTTTCTTTTTCTACCAAACATTCAAACCGATCATCGTAAGGGGCTGGTAGCACCTCTTTAATGCCCAGACAAATAATACCCCCTGGTTGCAGTGCTTTATCAAAAGTTGCTTTAAGCTCATAATGATACTCTTTGGTGTAATAGAGCATGCTATTGCGGAAAAGTATTATATCAATTTTATGATTGGGTGCCTGAAGCATATTAGCTCGATAAAACCTGACATTTTCAAACAATACCGGGTTAATATTGAAGCTTTGATCATGTTCATGGTAATAGTCTTCCAGTTTTTTACTTCCTTCAAATCGCTTATAATTATAGGTGTTAACATCCATTTTTCGAGTTAAAAGCTTACCGGTTTTTACATTTTCCAATGCTTGTTTCGAAGGATGATTAACGTGTATTTGAACTTTATCAAGATACTGGATTTCATTTAATAAAATAAGCAGGCTATACAGCTCTTCTCCGGATGATAAATCCGGCAACCAAAAGTGTAGTGTTTGAATTAAGCTTTTATTAGAGATTATCTTTTTCAATTGTCTCCAAAAGCTGGCATCACGAAATAACTCTGTGGTATTTACTGAAAACAACTGACATAAATTATCACGAAACTGTGTGCTGTTAAGGCCATTAATTAACTGTTCGGACTTTTTTATCCCTTGTTTTTCAATAAGCTCACTTAGTCGTCTTTTTAGAAACGAATGGGTCATCTGGTTAAACGGTAAGCGGAGCTTCTCTGTTAACTGATCTGCAATATCCCTGATTTCACTTATGTTAAAACTGACTGCCATCCGACTATAATTTTAAGTTAAATGTATTGGTTTTTAAATATATCGGACCGTTTTTTTTAAATTTTGTTTTAATAAATCCGGTTAAACTTTCATGATTTCCTAAAATTAATGCACCATTAGGAAACATCTGATTGTAGAACGTTTGATAAATTTTTGATTGTAAGCTTGTGTTGAAATAAATGAGTACATTACGGCAAAATATAACATCAAATTTATTAAAAAATGGAGGTGCCTTTTGTACTAAATCATGTTGGCGTACATCTACTTTTTCTTTTAAAAAATCTTTTACAATTAGTTTATCATGTATTTTATCAATAGCAAAGTATTTAGCAAAGTCTATTTTTGAAATTCCTTGTAAAGGACACTTATGAATAACCTTTTCAAAAGCATATAGTTGGCCTTTGTTGAACTCATGACGATACGTTCCTTTTTTACATTGCTTTACCATCTTACTACTAATGTCAGTAGCATAAATCTTAGCCCTTTCAAGCAACCCCAGCTCTTTAAGAATAATCATATTTGAATATACTTCCATTCCTGAGCTACAGCCGGCATGCCAGATATTAATTGTTTTTTTGCTTTTTAATAAAGGAAAGAGTTTTTCATAGAATGTAACCCACAGCTCAGGATCACGAAATAATTCTGTTGTGTTAACAGTAATCTCTTCTACCATTTCCTCAACAAAGTGCTTGTTATTTTGCGTTTTATCAAGCAATTCCTCCATTGTTAAATCATTATCTGTAACAATCTTTTGTAACCTTCTTCTGATAGAATTATCAGAGTAATTACTAAAATCATATGGTGTATTTTCTTTTAGCACCTGCAGATAATGTTTAAAATCCATTTGATGTTTTATTTAATGGTCTAGAATAATTCTACCTCAACATTCTGGATAAAGGCAGTATAAGAGTGATCATCACCTACTTCTGCTTCAGATAGCAGGAATAAAACAGCTTCTTCATTTCCTACTTTATTTTTTATTGGTGCTTCACGGCGTTCTCCGATTATCTTGTTTTTTTCATTTGAAACAAAGGCAGAAATAAACTCATCATTACTTGCTGTTGTTTCGGAGAATAACATGGAAACGTGTTTGCCGAGTACTTCACTTCTGTCATAGCCCCACAATTTCTCGGCAGCTGCATTAAAGAACTCAAGAATACCATTTTTATTGGTTGTTATAATGGCATCCAGAGCGCCTTCTAGAGTTTTTTCGTTTCGTATTTTAACTGATTCAATTTCTTTAAATTGTTCTGTTACTTCTTCTTTTGCTTCTTTAAGCATTATGCCAAGTTCATCTTTACTGTTTTTTAGCTCTTCTTCCATTTTTACCTGCTCAGTAATATCATTTTCGAGGCTTAAGATCTTAATGATTTCTCCTTCATGATCAATTACCGGTGTATAAGTTGTTAACAGGTAAATTTCATCGCCCATTTTAGTACGTCGACGAACCCGGTCCTTAAAGTTATGTCCATTACTTAAATCAGTTAAAATCTGGTCTAGTTTGGCTACATCATCTTTAAAGTAAAATATTTTAATATTCTGTCCATCAATTTCCTCAGGGTTATAGCGATAGGTTCTTAAGAAATTCTGATTGACATTAATTAGTGTCCCATCTGTTTCAAACTCTGAGCTAATAGCTGCATGATCAATGGCTTCGAGTATGCCTTTCATTTCAACCTCGCGGCGATCACTCTCTTCCTGAGTTGCCTGCATCTCTTCAAGGTTTTGGCGTAACTCTTCTTCTTGCTGAAGCATTCGCTCAGCTTGATTTTGAGTTTCTTTAAGCAGTTTTGTTGTTCGAATTGTATTCTGAACTGAAGATATTGTTAAAGCAATACTTTCTGCGATCTTTTCAACAAATTCGACTTCAAATTCAGGAAAATCTTTAAAAGAGGCCATCTCTAAAACTCCGTAGATCTCATCATTCGTCTTTAAGGGAACAATAATTATTGATCTTGGGTTTGCTTCTCCAAGGCCAGATGTAATATTCAGGTAATCGTTTGGAACATCAGTTAAATGAATGGTTTCTTTTTCTAAAGCACATCGACCAATAAGTCCCTCTTCCCAGTTAATGCGTTTATCAACAAATTTTTTACGATCATAGGCTACGCAAGCTGTAAGCTCAAAGTACCTGTCTTTGTTATTAACAGTATTAAGCAGGTAAAAGCCGGCCTGATTTACTTTCATATAATCAGTAAGATACCGAATTATATTAAAACTAAGATCTTCAATATTATCACTCTCTTTACGTAATAATTCACCAAAATGAGCTAGCCCTTGTGTTACCCATGTACGCTGTTCTTCTTCTATCCGGCGTTGTTCTTCATCTTTTTTACTCTTAATCAGGTAATCACGAAGACGAAGTAAGGATTTAGCTAATTTATCCTTGTTTTGATTCAGGTTAAGATCTGATTCAAAATTATCCTTTCTGAGATTCTCAATGAAATCAAGAACTTTTTCGCTCTTCTTAGCTTCTTCTTTAATATGTTTACGTTGTTTACGAATAAAAGCAGAAAAGTTGCCGGCTAAAATATACCCAGCTATAGCAGTGATAAATGGTAAAAATGTGATAAACCATAAACCAGGGAAAAACCTGTAAAGATTATAGAATGTTATTGGTTGATTAACATGCTCAAAGATGCTTGTACTGGATACTATCGTTAATAGATAAATAACGACCCCAAGCATAAAACCACGTAAAGTATATCTACTTCTGATGTTTTTAATGTTGACCTTTGCCATATGATAGTTCTTAAAAAACGAACGTTAAAATTCTAATTATTTTGCTTATCCTATACAGGATAACAGGTATGATGACATTCTGTCAAGTGGAAGAATCTTATCTGCTGCACCTAGCTTGATTGCTTCTTTTGGCATGCCAAATACAATAGATGAGGTTTCGTCTTGAGCTATTGTATGTGCACCGGACTCTTTAAGCTCCAATAAACCTTTTGCACCATCATTTCCCATACCTGTTAACAAAATCCCGGTTGCATTGTTGGCAGCATAGCGTGCAGCTGAACGAAACAATACATCAACAGATGGACGATGACGGTTAACCAAGGGGCCTTCCTTTACCTCAACCATATATTCTTTACCAATTCTTTTTAATAGCATATGCTTACTTCCGGGTGCAATAAGTACTCTTCCTTGATAAAGTTTATCACCATTTTCTGCTTCTTTAACTTCTAAAGAACAGATATTATTGAGGCTATTGGCAAATGATTTCGTAAAGCCTTCCGGCATATGTTGTACAATTGCAATGCCGGGAACTTTTTCCGGAAGCCCTTTTAAGAATGTGCGTATTGCTTCGGTTCCACCTGTTGATGCACCTAATACAATTACTTTATCAGTGTTAATTAACTTCTTAAACCCCTTTGCTTTGCCAAGAATAACATCGGCAGAGTATTTGGGTTTAATACTTGCAGTTACAACAGGGCTCACAATTTTACGTCGTTTTAGTTTAACCTGCGATGCTGCTTTAACAGCGTCGCACAGCATTATCTTAGATTCATTAATAAACTGGGCTGCATTCATTGCCGGTTTACCAATAATCTCACTTGCTCCATATTCCAATGATTTCATTGCGACCTCGGTACCTTCAGTGGTTAGGCTTGAGATAACGACAACTGGAATTGGGTGTTGGGACATGATTTTACGTAAGAACGTGAGCCCGTCCATACGAGGCATTTCGATGTCTAGCGTAATCACATCCGGTATTTCTTTCATTATTTTTTTTACAGCGATGATAGGGTCAGCAGCTGTTCCCATCACCTCAATATCCGGATCAGATTCAAGGATAGATGATAAGCTTTGTCTTACAACAGCTGAATCATCAACAACTAATACTCGAATCTTTTTTTTCATGTGTAAAAATTTATTCGTTTTTTTGAAAGACTTACCAATTTATATTTTGCAGAAAAAATCTGTTACGGTCTGTTATATGTATTCTCAAACATGCCTGATATTATCTATCAGTTTCGTTCTGTGTGTCTATGCAGATGTTATATAATCAGTTTTTCCACAATTTCCATTTCAAGACTACACAAAAAGTATAATACCCAAGGGCATTTTTGTTTTTAAAAATTCAGGTTTAATATACCTTTTTTTCCAGAAATTTATGCCTGACTTCACCTGTATCATTAAAAAATAAGATTTTTCTACCACGCCTGCCTCCTGTGCTCGATGCCACAATCGGAATCTTTTTCTCCTCAAGCATTAGTCTGGCAACCCTTATGTTACGTTCTCCAATCATATTGGAGTTACCAGTGCTTGTTTCGAGCAATTCTCCACCACCAAAAATCTTGGCTTGTATGTTTTTTAAATCGCTACCATAATATAACAAACGTTCCAGCAGTTTATCAATAGCGATATTTCCATATTTTGGTGAAGCCAAATCATTACCATTCCAGTTGGGAAGCATATAGTGGTTCATACCACCAATTTTAAGCTTCTTGTCCCACAGGCAAATAGCAACACAACTACCTAGTATGGTTTTAACAACATAAGGGTCTTTGCTTGCAAACAATGAAGAGGGGTATAGAAAATGTTGTAAATATCTATTTTCCATCTAAATCGTCTTAAAAAATCTCGTCATCATCGTCAAAGAATACATCATTACCATCACCACTAAATCCTTCTATAATGTTTCGAGCTTCTGGCAAAGCAATAGAGAATATTGAGCCTTCACCTTTCTGGCTTTTAATGTTTATTTCACCTTCAAGCACATCAAGCAGAGATTTTGTAATTGAAAGGCCTAAGCCGTGTCCGCGGTTAATTGAGTTAATACCCGAATCAAGACGCTTAAATCGTTCGAAAATAATCTTTTGATTTTTTTCCGAAATACCAGTTCCAAAATCCTGAACGGATGCATGAAGAATATCTTCATCAATCCACATTTTAAGAATAACCTCACTATCCTTAAAACTATATTTTAATGCATTATTAAGTAAATTGCTTAATATCAGCTTTAACTTTTCTGAATCGGTTTTGAAATAGAAGTTTTTACCAAAACCATGCTCTATATTAAACTGGATGTTGATGTTAATTCCCATCTTCCGGGATATAATGTTAAATGAATCAACAACAGTTTGTACTAAGCTTCTTAAATTGACTTTAGTAATATTAGGTGCTATTTCTCCTGCCTCAATTTTAGCTGCAACAAATATATTGCGCAGTTGATAATCAAGGTTAAAAGCTTCGCTATGGATTAAAGCCACCATCGACACAACCTTTTTCCAGTCATTTTTTTCAACAGACAGGATAGCTTTTGATAAGCCAAGGATTGAAGTAAATGGGTTAACTATTTCGTTAGAGATGTTTGATATAAAGTGGCTTTTTAAGGCCTCAGAATCTTTAAGCTTTTTGGTAACACTCTGAAAATCCTTCGATAACTCTGTCATCTCACTATCTAACTTTTTCCTTTCTTCAAGTCGTATCCTGAGTTCACGTAAAAGTTGTTTGTCAGATAAATTGCTCATAATTATAATTTTATATTCCGGACTACTATTATGTTTTCTTAAAAATTGTTGGCTTAATATGCTCAAGTGGCACATTCATACCAGATAATGACTCGGAGTGACCTATAAAAAAGATACCTCCGGGCTTTAAGTAATTGCATAACTTACTTATTACTTTCTCCTGTGTCGCTCTGTCAAAATAGATGAGTACATTTCTACAAAATATAACATCAAATGTTTCGTTCATGTTGTAATGACTGTCCATTAAGTTGACATGCTTTAGAGCTATATTTTTTTGTAATTCTGGTTTTACCCTTACTGTTGGATTGTTACGGTTCTTACTTTTAAGAAAGTAGCGCTTTTTAAACTCTAAAGGTATTAAAGCAATTTTATTCTCTGCATATACTCCTTTAGCTGCATTTGTTAGCACCTTATTTGAAATATCAGATCCGAGAATGGAATAATTAAAGTTAGGTAATAAGCGTTTGTACTCGTTAAGCACGATGGAAATTGTATAAGGCTCTTCACCACTTGAACAACCGGCACTCCATACTTTAAATAAACTGTTCTTCTGATGTTTGGGTAATACTTCATCACGTAAAAAATCAAAATGAACCGGTTCCCTAAAAAAATCAGTCTTATTGGTTGTAATAACGTTCAAAAAATTAAAGATCTCTTTTTTTTGCCCCTCCTGACTAAAGAAGTATGTTTTGTATTCAGTATATGAATTCATATTGAGTTCCCGAATACGTTTAAGCAGTCTTCCCTGAAGCATAACACGTTTTACGGGTGGCATTTTAATCCCATATTCATTATAGATAAAATCGCTAAACGCTTGAAAATCTTTATCAGATAATTCTGCTTTAAAGCAATCTAAATCTTTCGTATTATCCTTATTTACTAACATCAATTCTTATTGCTTAAATGATTTTACTATCTTATCAAGACTAACAATATCAGTTTCACTAAATACCTTATCGGCATTTAAAATCATTATTAATTCATCGTTCTTTTGGTATGATGCCTTAATATAACCTGGTTTATAATCTGTTTCAATCTCTTTTAGCTGAGTATCTTCAGCTTCAAATACATCAGAAACGGCATCAACTAAAACTCCAATATTCATTATGCCATCACCTTTAATAATGTTAAGCACAACAACACAAGACTGTGGAGTTATTTCAATTTGGCCTAAATTAAACTTTGCAGCAGCATCTATAACGGGAATGATCTGTTCGCGGTGCTCAGTTACGCCTTTCACATAGATCATACTTTCCGGTATTGCTTTAGGTTCCTTATACTCCTTTATTTCTATTACCTTTTCAACATGAACACCAAAAGTGTTGTTCCCAACTGAAAATGTCAGATATGCATTAACTTTTACACCCATTGCTTTGCTTATTTTTCAATTTCCAGTACTATTTCATCTAAATCGATGATGTGAATAAACTCATCATTTTTTCGGATACTTCCGGTAAAGCTATGTACAAGACCTGTATTACCATTAATAACCGATTCTGTAATTTCCGAACTGTCAGCATCAAATACTTCCCTGACTCCATCAACGATAAGTCCGATAAGTGATTCATTTTTATCATCATTTGAGACAACAATAATTGCGGTATCCTGACTGTTTTCAATACTTTCAACTCCCATCATCAACCTTAAATCGGCAATAGGAATGATATTACCATGCAGGTTAATTACACCTAATAAATAATCTTTAGTGTTGGGTACCCAAGTCACTTTATCAAACTCAAGAATATTACGCACTTTGAGTGTATCGAAGGCAAATACCTCTTTGTTGATAAAAAATGAAATTATAGAAGACATTTGTTCCTTCATCGTTTTATTTCTTAGTACGGTATTTTTTAATGGCATTGTTATGAATCAGTCGATTGGTATCAATTACCATTGCAATTGTACCATCACCCATGATAGAAGCACCTGAGATATTTTCTTGTTTTTTAAGAAATCGGCCCATTGGTTTTACTACTGTTTGGTATTCACCAATAACCTGATCAACTAATAAGCCCACTTTTTTATCTTCGTACTTTACTAAGATCAGTTGCTCTGTTCCCTTGTTATCTACAGTTGTTCCGAATGCCTCTCGTAAATCTATAAACTGAAACTGCTCATTTTCGATGTTAACAACATGGTTAAATGTATTGCCAAATGTGACGTTATCCAGTGCAAATATTTTTTCAATGTTGGCAATAGGAATAACATATTGATTATTGAATACTTTAACTAAAAGCCCGTCAATAATCGAGAGTGTCATTGGTAATTCTAAGGTTAAAGTTGTGCCTTTACCCATTTCAGAGTCCAGAGATACTTCGCCACGTATTTCACCAATTTTCTTTTTTACTACATCCATTCCAACTCCACGACCCGAAACATCTGTAACCTCTTCTTTAGTTGAAAAACCGCTTAGAAATACCAATTCAAAGATTTCCTTACGACTTAACTCCGTTTTCTCATCAATTAGACCTTTGGTGATTGCTTTTTTTCTGATAAACTCATGGTCAATACCTTTACCATCATCGGTGACTTCTACAACAACACTAGCCCCGGAATAAGAAGCCTTGAATAAGATCAAACCTTTAGGTGATTTTCCATTTTTAATTCGTTCGTCCGGCATTTCAATACCATGATCAACTGAATTACGAATGATATGTAACAAAGGGTCAGTTAAGTGCTCTATAATATTCTTGTCAAGCTCAATATCACCACCTTCAATTATGAAGTCAATTTCTTTACCCAGCTCTTTTGATAAATCACGTACTAAGCGTTGAAAACGCATTAGTTCACTCTGAAGCGGTATCAGGCTTATCTCAAAAGCATTATCGCGTAATTGACGGCTGAGTTTCTGTATGTTTTCTGCTAAAGATAGAACAGCTGGATTACCATCATTTTCAGCAAAAAGATTAAGTTGTGCCTGAATTGTTACCAACTCACTAACTAAATTAACTAACTCATCAATTTTTGTGGAGTTAACACGTATACTTGATATTTTGTGTTCTTTGAGCTGAGCTTTCTTTTTTGTTTGTTTCTTAGGAGAGTCGGTTGATAAAGGAGCAATTTGGAGAAGTTGTTCTTTATCAAGAGGTTTTTGAAGTTTTGAAGCTTCTTTCACCAAAGATATTAGTGTTGTATGCTCTAGTAGGTTGCCTTCTCCCAGTTCACTAATGTCGATGTCACACTCATCTTCAACAAAAATAAAAACATCTTTAATATCATTGATTGATTCTGTAGTGTTTAATACCACTTGCCAATGGCAGTAATTGTTAATGGATATAAACTGAGCCAGTGAAGGTACTTTCTCTGAAAAAGCAACAACTTCAGCTTGTCCCATTGCATGAAGATCTTCCAATAAATAGAACGGGTTGGTTCCGTTACGTAATATTTCTTCATTGGGCTTAATGTGAATCAAAAATGTTTTTGAACCATCGCTTTTAATGCTACTGTTTTCTGTTTTTGATTCTGTTGGTTGAGTTGTTTTATTTTCACTGTCCGATATGCATTGAACACGATGTATGAAAGTAGCCTGGTTATCTAATTCATCTTTGTCTTCCACATCTCCAACTTCAAGCATATGTTTAATATGGTCTATTGATTCGAAAGTAAGAGAAATAATATCTTCGGTAACAGTAAGTTTATTATTTCTTACCAGATCAAAAACTGTCTCAAGGTGGTGAGTGAATTCACTTAATTGGTTAAAGCCAAACATAGCACCTCCACCTTTAAGCGTATGCATAGCACGAAAGATTCGCTCTATGATATCTTTGTTTGTGGTATCTTTCTCAAGAAGCAATAATGCTTCTTCAAGATCATGAACGTTATCGTTTGACTCTTCTACAAATTTTGCCTTAAACTTATCAATCATCTGTTTGTGCTTTTAACCGGTTGATGTCGTTAAAGAATTCTATCAAAATACTTTGTTTTTCTTTTGTTTGAACCATATGTGCATCATCGTGTGTCAAAAAACCTGTATAACAGAAACCGCGATTTGTGTTTTGCTGTTTATTAAACAGGTATTATATCCTACCATGTTATTTTGAAGGCTTGTTCAACAGGAATAACAATTTCAAGTAATGTAATAAATTCAACCATAAGCATTCCTTTAATAACAGTGTAGGTTTTAACCATTTCAATTGTTTTTGCTGATAAAAGAATGTTTTTTGGTTCATTTAATTCATACTCAAGAATAGTTAATTATCAGACGTTTCTTTGATAAAAATATCCTTTATCTTCCCTTCTTTTTATCTTAAAACACGAGTAATCGCGCTTAATAATTTGGCTGGTACAAATGGTTTTATAATCCATCCAGTAGCACCCGCTTGTTTTGCTTCCATTTTCTTGGAGGCTTGTGATTCTGTTGTTAAGAATAAGATTGGAATATGCTTATAGGCATCAATCCCTCTGATTTTTCTAATTAAACCTAATCCATCAAGGTTAGGCATGTGAAGGTCGGTAATAACAATATCGATGATGCGTCCGTCTAAAAACTTCTGTGCATCTTCTCCATCAACACCTACTAATACCTCATATCCTTCATTCTGAAGGGTAAAGTTGACTACCTCGCGAATACTTTCTGAATCATCAACGATGAGAACTGTCTTAGCCATAATCTATTCTTTCTAATTATATTTTGATTAATTAAGGACATAATTGAAACCTGAGTTTTTAACAAGCAACCTAAGCTCATCTTTTAATTCAGTATTAATTGAAACCTTTTTACCATTTGCCTTTATTGTAGCTTTAATTGCCAGCAAAAGCTGAATAAATGTAACATCAATACTCTCTGGGTTATCAATTTCTATCTGAAGGTCTTTACTGGTACTTAGCTTTTCATTTACTAAGGCTGTAATCTTTTCAATATGATTGATAATAAGTTGTCCTGAAAACCGGAATATCGAATTTTCAGCTAACTCTTGATAAGTAACTGTATATGGTAAATTTTCCATCTTCTACGTCTTAGAATTTTTCATAATTATCCAAATCAAAGTCTTTATCAAAGTTTGAAAATGGATTCTCAGCTTGCATATTTGTTTTGATAACTTTTTTAGGGACAACGTGCTTGTTAGTCATCTCCTTTGCTTTTGATTCAGCAGAAACCAGATTAACTGTTTTAAGATCTTTTTTTGGCTTGTTGAGTACTTCGTCATCTACTTTAAAGTAACTAATGGCATCATTAAGGTTATCGGCTAAATTAGCAAGTTGATCAGAACTTTGGGTTAACTCATCTGATGATGATGCATTTTCTTGCGTTATCATATTTAATTGTTGCATAGCCAGATTAATCTGTTCAGCACCAGTTTTTTGTTCCATGCTGGCGGCAGAAATCTCCTTAATTAACTGCGTTGTTTTTTCAATGTCAGGAACTAAAGCTTTCGATTTTTCTCCTGCTGCAGTTGATACCTTGAGGCCTGTTTTAACTAGTGAAACAATTTCATCAGCAGCTGATTTACTGCGCTCAGCTAACTTACGGACTTCTGCTGCTACTACTGAGAAACCACGGCCGTGCTCACCTGCACGAGCTGCCTCAACAGCAGCGTTAAGAGCTAATATATTTGTTTGAAATGCTATATCGCTAATGATTGTAATTTTCTCTGAAACATCCTTCATAACATTAGCTGCCTGAGTTGATAATTCATCAGCTATAGTAACATCTTTTGCTGTTTCAACAGTTATTTTCTCTGTTTGAATAGAGTTATCAGTATTCTGGTCGATATTAGCAACCATCTCTTCAATAGAAGTAGAAACCTCTTCGGCAGAAGCAGCCTGATCGGCAGAACCTTTTGACAGTTGTAACGAGCTTGATCTAAGCTGTGTACTTGATGTTACCAGGTCATTTGCATTAGACTTAATTGTGTTAACCGTTGCTTTCAAATTATTGGCCATACTAACTAAGGCTTTGGCTAAGTCGCCAATCTCATCATTCTGGTCTACATCAACAGTAGCTGTCAAGTCGCCATTACCAATTGCCTGTGCAAAAGTAACGCCTTTATTCAATGGTATTATAATTGAGTCATATAAGAGATATGCTGTGGCTAAAGCACCACCGATAACTAATATACTCATGATAATAATTACCCACTGTAATATTGTAAAGCTGCTATTACTGTCTACCAATGCTTCTTTTGTTGAATGATCATATTTAGTAAGTAATTCCTGTATTTGTTGATCAATCATTTCAGAAAGAGTAATTATTTCTCCTCCTTCTTGTACCATTGGTTCAACTTCGAAAAGTACCATTGCGTCTTCGTATGCTTCAAAAGAATTCAAACTTTGAGTAATATAGTTCTGTAACTGAAACAATGAGTCAACCTCATGTAATATAATATTGAGGTTTTCAACGTCGGCTTTATCCCAGTTAGAACTAAGGGCTACTAATTTATCCTTCAATTCAGGATAGTCTTTATTGTGTAGTTCGTGTAACCTGACTTTATCAGGCGTGCCGGATTGGGTATCAATAAATACCCAGCTACGAATAAGCATTTTAGTGTCGTTAACCACATCAGCTAAATTACCCAACTCTGTAGAAGAAGGTGAATAAACACCAGTTAACTTTGTATTTAATGCTTTGCTGCTTGTTAGTGTAGAGAATGTCCATACACCATTTATCACAATTAGCAACAAAATAATTCCGAACCCGGCTAAGAGCTTTTGAGCAATGTTAAGTTTGATGTTTTTCATTAGATTAAATCTTATAAGCTTATAGCATTTGACATGCTTTCAAGTTTCGAGCTAATTTGTAAACCAAATTTAGCTGCATTTTCTTTATGAATCTCAAATTTAAGTTTATCCTCTCTAATCACAAAGTTTATCATTGCACCAGTTTTAGTAGCGCCTTCCGACTCTGTAATTATTAATGTACTGTTTCCGTTAACCTTATCTAAAATAGCTGAGGCATTTTTACTGAAGTTAACGTTTGATGAAATGTAAACTACCTGACAATCTACGATGTCTTCGACTGATTTAAATTCTTTAATTACCACATTCTGGAATCCGAACTTCTTTCCGGCTGATAATTTTTTCATCCAATCTGCAATTTCTTTGTCTCGCACTACACCAATAACAAAATCACCATTTTTTGCTGAGTCTGTCCACCCAATATGCCTGATGAAACTAAGGGTAAATACTGACTTAAACTTTGCAACTTGCGATTGTGCTCCAAGTGGCAAAAGTATTAAGGCTAAAAAGAATAAAATCTTCTTCATAATAAATTTATACTAACTTAATTCAACATCTTAATGCGTTTTGGTACGCATCAGATGGTATTAAGTTTCTTTTTACATCAACATTTTTGATATTCTAATAAAAGAAAGAGATACAGGAAAAACAAAATGTATTGCATTTAGCGTAACTTTGGGGCTGATTTTTTTTGGTAATTAAGATAAGATGGCTCATATCAGGGCATTAACAACAGTGATGTAATGAAATATACATTTTTCGAAATAAAAGCAGAATATTTATTCATGGATAAGCCGGATGTTATTGCTTCTGAGCTAAAAAGTCACTTAAAAAAAAGTAACTTGGATAAAAGTGCGATAGTTAAGATTGAATGCTGGCTATCCATTTCAGGCAATGATGAATACGTGACAAGTAACAACACATTCTATACTGCATTGGCACAGTGTTTTGACAAAAAGTTACCTGCTGCTTTGTTGCTTGCCCAGAGTCCTGTTGTTAAGGCTAAGGACAATGCGCTTTTGAAGGTTACTTATAGCAATAAAAAGGACACCATTGTTGAGCATAAACAATTTCAGAAGCATCCGTATACAACTGTTTTGCTGGATAATGAACGCCTTATTTTTAGTGGTGGTATTATGTATAACCAAGAGAATGATACATTGCGAAGTGTGCAGGGGGCATATGATTTTGCTGAGCAATTACTGGATCATGAAGAGATGCATTTTGGACAGATTTGTCATCAGTGGAATTACATGGAACATTTGGATTCAACTCATACGGATCCGCATACGGGGTGGAATAATTATCAAGTTGTTAATGAGATAAGAGACTTGTATTTTGATCCGACATTATTCAAACATGGCTACCCTTTACAATCGTGCACTGGTATTGACAGGGGTGGGTTTATTACTGATTTTGTAGCAGCATCAAAAGAGGGTTTTCCTACTGTGCAAATAAAAAGTGCTGTTCATCAAGTTACTAATGCTATTTACCTGCCAGCATTAAGAGAAGCACATATCGTAAGTGACCATTCAAATACCGATAAGAGTGAATCTGTTTCTGGACAAACCCTGGCGGTAGTAGGTGAGTTTAATAACCAGTTGAAATTGTGTAACCTGAAAGCTGGATTGGTCAATGAAGCAAAAGTTTTTTTAAAGAACATGGAGGATCTTGAAGTTGTTAGTACAATTATTGAAGAAACTCTTCAACCAGAAAGTGTTGTTTACTTGCAGGCAAGTACTAAGAATGATGACTTACTAATTAGCATTGAGGGAATAATAAGGGTAGAAGTGTAGATGTAAATGCATTGAGTAAAAAAGTTATTTTAACACAACAAAATTAAAGAGAAGGAAGAGAGCCAATGTGGATTAATATAGCACGTTTTATTTTGCGCAACAGGATTGCCATTTTAGTAGCTTTATTTTTGGTAACTGTATTTATGGGCATCATGTCGCGACAAATTGAAATGTCGTATCAATATGCGCCATTATTGCCAAAAGATGATCCGACTTATATGGAATATGAGTCGTTTTTAGATGTTTATGGCAATGAGGGGAATATGGTTATTGTTGGAATTCAGGATGAAGACTTTTTTGAGTTGAATGAATTTAAAGCCTGGCAGCAATTATCTGATGCTTTATTGGAAGTTAAAGGTGTAACATCAGTTTTTTCTTTAGGGCAAGCATATAGTCTTGAAAAAAACGGGGAAAAGAAACGATTTGAGATTGAACCCATATTTCCTAAATCGATAAAGTATCAAGCTGAACTAGATTCATTAAGAGATGTGTTTTACAGCCTTCCATTTTATAAAAATCTGCTATATAACGAGGAGACCGACTGCTTTTTAATGGCTGTTTCGCTGGATAATGAAATACTTCACAGCAAAGAACGAGTTACATTAATAAATGAGATTAAAGAAGTTGGTAGCGCGTTTGTTAAGGAAACAAAACGTGAGTTGCATTACTCCGGATTACCTTATATACGTGTTGTAACTGCAGAGATGATTAAAGCAGAATTAAATATGTTTATCTTTCTTGCTTTAGGTATCACCGCATTAATCATTTTTTTATTCTTCCGTTCGTTTAAAGTGATGTTATTCTGTATGCTGGTGGTTGGTATTGCCGTTATTTGGGCCATTGGTATTCAGGGTATTTTCGGGTATAAAATTACTATACTTACAGGTATGATACCTCCACTTATAATTGTGATTGGGATACCTAATTCTGTTTTTCTTCTTAATAAGTATCATCAGGAATACCGGAAGCACAAGAATAAAATAAAAGCATTACAACGTGTTATTCGCAAAATAGGTAATGCTACTTTCTTAACCAATTTAACCACTGCCTCGGGTTTTGCTACGTTTATTTTTACAAGCAGTAAAATTCTGGTTGAGTTTGGGGTGATAGCGGCTATTAATATTATGATTGTATTTGTACTATCCATCTTACTAATACCAATTATTTTTAGTTTTTTAGATGGCCCTAAAGAGCGCCATTTAAATCATTTAGATAATCAGGTTGTAGGTAAAGCTGTAAACGGATTAGTTAAAATATCTCTTAATAACCGTAGTAAAGTATATTGGGTAACTGGTATTATGTTGGTTCTGGGTATTTTTGGAATTTCTAAGATTAAAACAACGGGTTATATGCTTGATGATATTCCGCACGATGACCCTTTATATGTCGATTTGAAGTTTTTTGAAGAGAATTTCAATGGCTTAATGCCTTTAGAGCTGATGATTGATACCAAAAAACCAAATGGTGCAATCTCAAGTAGTAACTTAAAGCGAATGGATAAGCTCCAAAAAGAACTTGAGGAATTTGATGCTATATCACACCCTTTATCAATGGTAGAAGTTGTGAAGTTTGCCCGCCAGTCTTTTTATAATGGTAGGGAACAACATTATAAAGTACCAAGTAATCAGGAACGAAATTTTATACTCTCCTATGTTAACAGAAGTAGTGCGGATAGTGCCGCTAGTAATGTATTGGTAACAAACTTTATTGACTCAGTAAAGCAACGGGCGCGCTTAAGCTTTAGAATGAAAGATATTGGTACCAGTGAAATGGCTTTACTCGATGATAGAATACGGGAAACAATAACAAAGATATTCCCAAAAGAGAAATATAATACCTCATTAACAGGTGCCAGTGTAGTCTTTTTTAAAGGAACGGATTACCTTATAAGGAACCTGTTTACCAGTTTGATGCTTGCTGTAATACTCATTGCCAGTTTTATGGCCTGGATGTTTTCTTCTAAGCGTATGGTACTTGTTTCACTTATCCCAAATATTTTCCCCTTGATTATGACTGCGGCCTTAATGGGGTATTTTCAGATTCCAATCAAACCATCAACCATTCTTGTGTTTAGTATTGCCTTTGGTATTAGTGTTGATGACACTATTCACTATCTGGCTAAATACCGTCAGGAATTGTCAGAAACCAACTGGAGTATTCGGGCAGCTGTAGTACTGGCACTTAAAGAAACCGGGGTGAGCATGATCTATACCTCAATAATTCTTTTCTTTGGCTTTGGTATCTTTAGTGTATCACAGTTTGGTGGAACCGTTGCATTAGGAATTCTCGTAGCCGTTACCTTGCTTATAGCACTGTTTTCTAATTTAATTCTTTTGCCGGCTTTGTTATTAACCCTTGAAAAATCAATTACCAATCAGTCGTTTAAGGAACCATTACTTCAGATTTATAATGAGGACGAAGATATTGAGTTAGAGGACCTCAAGATTGAAAAGAAAAACTAATTGCAGAATAAACTATATAGAATTTGATTATGCACACGATAGCTGACCTTCAAAAAATTGTTGAAAAGGAATTAAGTAAACAAGAATTTGTTGTAGAACCCAAAGGCTTGTACGAACCTATAGAATATGTTATGAGAATGGGCGGAAAGCGTATTCGTCCGACTTTATGTCTGGCTGGTTGTAGCTTGTTCTCCAATGATATTTCACTCGCAGTAAGGCCAAGTTTATCTTTAGAAATATTTCATAATTTCACCTTATTGCACGATGATATTATGGACAATGCTAATGTACGTCGTAATCAACCTACAGTACATAAGAAATGGGACAACAACACGGCTATTCTTTCGGGTGATGCTATGCTAATAAAAGCCTATCAGTATGCTACGGGTATTGATGGTAAATACCTGAAAGAAGTACTTGAACTGTTTAGTCAAACAGCAATTGAAGTATGTGAAGGACAACAGTACGATATGGAGTTTGAGACCAGTGATAATGTTGCTGTTGATGACTACTTAAATATGATACGTCTTAAAACCGCAGTATTATTGGCAGCAAGCCTTAAAACAGGTGCAATAATTGGTGGAGCAAATCAAAAAGACGCTCAATTATTATACGAGTATGGTGAGAATATAGGGCTGGCGTTTCAGTTGCAGGATGACTTTTTAGATGTTTATGGTAATATTGAAACATTTGGTAAAGCCATTGGAGGAGATATTGTTGCCAACAAGAAAACATTTTTATTGCTTAATGCGTTACAATTGGCGTCGGGTGATTTGCAAAACGACTTACAAAAATGGATAAATGCCGAGTCCTTTGATCAAACAGAAAAAATAAAAGCCGTTACAGCTATTTATAATAAACTGGAAGTAGATGAGTTAGCTAGAAAGAAGATGAATTACTACTTTGAAAAGGGCATGGAGGCGTTGAATCAAGTGAATGGGCGAGAGAGCATGAAAGAAGAGCTTCGTCAGTTTGCGATTAAGTTGATTGAGCGTTCTCGGTAAGGAACTTTAACAACGTGAGATAATACGCATAACATGGAAAAATTAGTTGGTACCATCGTTCAGATTGTTGGTCCGGTAGTAGATGTTAGTTTTGATTTACAAGATCAGGATTTACCTAATATTTTAGATGCTTTAGAAATTAAGCACGAAGGTCATCCTTCTATTATTATTGAGTGTCAGCAACACATCGGAGAAAATACTATACGTTGTATTGCAATGGATTCAACTGATGGTTTAATGCGTGGTATTGAAGTCAGGCATTTGGGCAGTCCTATTACAATGCCAGCTGGTGAGAATGTTAAAGGGCGTTTACTTAATGTTGTTGGAAATGCCATTGATGGCATTGGAGAAGTAACCCGTGCCAAAGGAAGTCCGATTCATAAAGATCCACCAGCATTTGAAGAGCTTTCCACACAGGCAGAAATTCTTTTTACAGGTATTAAGGTTGTTGATTTAATTGAGCCATACGCCAAGGGTGGTAAGATTGGTTTATTTGGTGGTGCCGGAGTTGGAAAAACCGTATTAATTCAGGAGTTGATTAATAATATTGCCAAAGGACACGATGGTTTATCAGTGTTTGCTGGAGTAGGAGAGCGAACTCGTGAGGGTAACGATTTACTGCGTGAAATGATCGAATCGGGTATTGTAAATTATGGTGATGCATTTAAAGAAGATATGAAGCAAGGTGGCTGGGATCTTTCAAAGGTTGATAAAAAGGCGCTCGACACTTCGCAGGTAACCATGGTGTTTGGTCAGATGAATGAGCCTCCGGGGGCCCGTGCCCGGGTGGCTTTATCAGGACTGACTATTGCTGAAAGTTTTCGCGATGGAGATGGCACCGGTAGTGGGCGTGATGTGCTTCTCTTTGTTGATAATATATTCCGATTTACACAGGCCGGTTCAGAAGTATCAGCCTTATTGGGACGTATGCCATCAGCAGTAGGTTACCAACCCACACTATCTTCAGAAATGGGTGCTTTACAAGAGCGTATTGCTTCTACCAAGCATGGATCAATTACATCAGTTCAGGCGGTATATGTACCTGCTGATGATTTAACTGACCCGGCTCCGGCAACGACATTTGCTCACCTGGATGCTAAAACGGTATTAAGCCGTAAAATTGCAGAGCTTGGTATCTATCCGGCTGTTGACCCATTGGATTCAACATCGCGTATGCTATCGCCCGAAATTGTTGGAGACGATCATTATAACACAGCACAACGGGTAATTGAAATATTACAACGTTATAAAGAACTGCAGGATATTATTGCTATTCTTGGTATGGAAGAGCTTTCTGAAGAAGATAAACAGGTTGTGCATCGTGCACGTCGGGTACAGCGTTTTTTATCACAGCCATTTCATGTAGCTGAGCAGTTTACCGGCCTTAAAGGTGTATTTGTATCCATCGAAGATACAATAAAAGGTTTTAAAATGATATTAGATGGTAAAGTAGATCAATATCCAGAAGCAGCCTTTAATCTTGTTGGAACTATTGAAGAAGCTATAGCCAAGGGAGAAGAATTATTGAAACAAGCAAAATCAGCATAATGAGGGATCTGCATTGCGAAATAGTAACTCCCGTAAAGGTGATTTATGATGAGACGGTTGGACTTGTTACAGTACCTGGAGATAAAGGGGCATTTACCTTACTTAAAAATCATGCACCTATTGTTTCAGTGCTCACTAAAGGCCAGATAAGGGTGATTGGTAAAAACGGGCGCGAGAAATTTTTTGATTGTGAGCGGGGAATGCTTGAGTGTAAGGATAATAAAGTTACTATTCTTATTCAAAGTTAATGGTACTTACAGGTAAGTAATAGTTAATAATAATCCCGTTTTCCATTCTACTTATTTTTATATTATACCATTATAGGTATATCTGTAAGTACTGTTCACACTCTGGAAGGATAACCAATAAGTACAAGTCTTCATGTTCTGTATTAAATTAATATACTTAGTTTGATGATTGTTTAATACACTTAAGGAGAGTTTTTTCTTTCATTTCATCAATAGCAGTTCTTGGCTTTTAGTCTATTGTATTGCAGTTTATTCAATGTGGGTAGGGCTAATGCAGTATTGGTATTATTTATAAGTGTAATAGTAATCTGTTTGTAGTGCTTATCGAACAAACTGTCTAAAGTCATTCTACAATATAATTCTGATACAAATCCCTATACTAAAGCAGGATTTTTTATTTTTGGCTATTATTAATTATTCAAGCGATTTACTATTCTTAATTTGATACATCGTTGCAAATGAAAATTCTTATCATACGTTTAAGCTCTATCGGGGACATTATTCAATGTATGTCGGTTGTAAGCGGGTTAAAAAAACAGTTTCCAGAGGCAGAACTGCATTGGGTGGTACGGGCTGATTTAGCTGGCTTAGTAAAAATTGACCCACGCCTTGATAAGATTTGGGAGTTTGATCGTAAAGAAGGATTTGGTGGCATGTTTAAGCTGGGGACAAAACTTAGGAAGGAAAATTATAACCTGATATATGATGCCCACAGCAATATTCGTTCTAATATTCTTAAACTGATTTTATGCCCGTTTGGGATTTGTAATCTTTTTAAGCGAAACCGGTTGGTTACACGCCATAAGAACAGGCTAAAGCGCTTTTTACTTTTTACTTTTGGTATTAACCTATTACCCAAACCTTTTAAGGCGCTTGATTCCTTTCGAAAGCCAATAAAGAAATGGGGGGCTACTGAATTTAACACACCTTTTAGCAATTGGAATTTTCCACGTGAAACCGAAGCGAAGGTAAGCAAGCTGGTACTTGACCAGATACCTGAAGGTAAAAACTGGGTAACGCTTGTACCTTCAGCAGCATGGGAATTAAAGCGCTGGCCTGTTAGTTATTGGCAAAAGTTGGTTATGCTTCGCGATGATTTACATTTTGTAGTGCTTGGTGGCCCGGATGATATATTTTGTGAAGAAATTAAAACTATTGCACCTGCCAGAGTGATTAATATGGCCGGAAAAACTTCGTTGATGGATAGCTTTTGTATTATTTGGTATTCGCCGTATGTGATTAGTGGTGATACTGGTTTTTTACATGCAGCTGATCTGTTTCAGAAGAAGGGACAAGCGCTGATTGGCCCAACAGCCTTCGGTTTTACGTCAAATCCAAAAATGAAAGTAATGGAGGTTGATTTACCATGTCGTCCATGTACAAAAGATGGTAATGTGAAGTGCAAGCTAAAAGAGAAGAAAAAATGTATGATGGGTATTTCTCCCCACTTAGTTGCTGATACGATTAATTTCTGATTATTTAAGCTGTGATATTATGTAATTAACTACTTCGGTATGTCCATTTGATTTGGCAAAATCAAGTGATGATTCACCGTCAATATCAACCATTTTAAGATCAGCATCATTAGCAACAAGAATCTTTACCACTTCTAACTGGCCTTCGGCAGCAGCTATCATTACAGGTGTCCATTTTTCCTTATTGTCAATAGCATTTACCTCAGCTCCTGCATCAATAAGCATTTTAACAGCCTGAGGAAATGGCCCGGTTGATGCAAACATTAATGCTGTACGGTTCATTTCGTCAACAAGGGCGACATTGGCACCCTTGTTAATTAAAGCCTTTATAATATGGTGATGGCCATTGTAAGCCGCCAGCATTAAAGCAGTGTGTTTATTCTCGTCGTAGGTGTTAACATCAACACCAACTTCAATTGCTGCTGTTACCTGTTCTAAATCCCCTTCGAGAGCTGACTGAAAGAATAAGGCCATATTTTTGGAAGACTTATTTGCTTTTTCAACATTTGAATTAGTGTGCGTTCCTGTTTGCTGTGTTGTTTTATTTGCTGCGTCCTTAGTATTACAAGCTGTAGTATAGCTTATAACGGCAATTGCCAGGTACCGATAAAATATTTTCATAGGTTGCGAATTTATATATTTTATCCGGTTTTTAATTTAGTTTATAAACTGTAATGTAGCAAGGTGGCTTTTTTTACATCACATTATCAGTTTAATACAACACTTCACTCAATCGTTTTAAGAGCAATTATTTAATATTTTATACTTTGGCAATTTATAAATAAGCTTGCTTTTACATAAATTTGTTCATATTGGATAAAGCCAGATTCTATGAGAAAAAATTCATTAATTGCTGTTTTATTGTTGTTGGGTTCAGGCCTGTGTGCTCAAATAGATTACCAACGAATCTCGAATAAAAATTTTTCATTTGGTTCTTATGGCAGAGCTGGCGTTGACTGGGCTGCAGAAAATAGTGGTTCGGTCGGAAGAAGGCTGAACCTGCATAATATGGGCTCAGTTGGAGGCCGAATGGAGGAACAGGATTATATGGAACTGGTTCCGGCTTTTCATTTTAAGCCTGTTGGCGAAGATGATCCGACTAAGATTCATGTTCAGATGCGTTTATCGGCATTCTCGCGCGATTTAACTCATGTGGCGTATACTTCAACTGCATCATCAAGTGGATTTACCATTATAATGCCTGAATTATTTGCTGAAGCACAAAATATAGGGGGGTCAGGATTAACCTTATGGGCCGGAGCAAGGCTTTATCGTGGCAAGGACATACATATTGCAGATCATTTTTATTTTAATGACCATTCAGGCCAGGGCTTTGGAGCTGAATATAAAAACATGCGAGCGGGTGGGATTTTTGTGGCTTCTACAGATACCACTACCACTTATCCGCCCTATTTCTTTATTAATATAGCCAGTGGTACACCATCGGCTGAATTGCGACAGCGTATACTAGGCTTCTTTGAATATGATTTTCATTTGAATGATAAGTATACTCTAACTACGCTTGCAGAGTTTCACTATATGAGTGCGGGGCATGATAAGGAAGAGGATTTGCCCGATAAATATTATTTTCCGAGTGATTGGGGCTATGTTATTGGTGCACGTTTAAAATCTGAAATAGATGTGTTTGATGGTGTTACTAATCATTTGGCTGCCCGCTTGGGTAAAGGCATAGCCAATGGTGGTGATGGCGGACGTTCGTCGACTCATTTGACCTTTGGTGCACCTAACCTGGAAGAACTTAATTTTAAAAAGGCTTATTCAATTTCGCTTGTTAATGAAATGTTTATAAAGTATAGTGAAAGAAGTAACACAAGTGCTTATGTTATTTATACTAATAGCAAAGGAGCCGGAGCATCGAATGGTTTGGAAAAAAGCTATTTTGGAAAATTGGTTTATAATAAAAAAGAAGATTTTGCTGTTGGAATACGTAACGCCTATGCTTTTACCAAATATTTTAAGCTACTAACTGATTTACATTATTCACAGCGTAAAGACGGAGATGAGCCATGGGCCAGTGTTAGTAAATTAAGTTTGACACCAACCGTTTGCCCTACAGGGGATAAAGGTTTTTGGGCTCGTCCAGAGATCCGTTTTGTAGCATCCTTTGCCTATTATAATAAGTATGCATCTGATACAAAGTATTCGCCTTATCTGGAGGTGGTTGGGAGCAGGCGACTAGGACACTACTTTGGGGTTAAGATGGAGTGGTGGATCTGGAATTAATTTCTTACTTCTTTTACATACATTATATTGGGCTGAGTTAATGGAGTCTCCTAGCTCACCCATTACATTCAGGTGTATATAAGCTGTATTCACTTATAAATCAATCGGTATTAATATATGCTTTCAGCCACTTTTCGTGTGCTGTTAGTTGCCATCATAGTATAAAAGTGAAGGATAGGTACATTATGGGCAATCAATTCTTTAGATTGTTGTATACACCATTCAATACCAACTTGTTTTACGGCATCGTTATCTTTGCATTTCCGGATTTCTTTGGCAAAATCTTCAGGTATATCCACATGGAATATTTTGGGTAATACCGTTAGCTGGTTTATTAATGTGATGGGTTTTAAGCCTGGTACAATAGGTATGGTAATGCCAGTGGCTCTGCATCTTTTTACAAAATCAAAATAGCTTTTATTGTCAAAAAACATTTGCGTAACAATGTATTTTGCACCAGCATCTACTTTTTGTTTCAGCCAGTATAAATCAGAATCCATATTAGGTGCTTCTTCATGTTTTTCTGGATATCCGGCAACACCATAGCTAAAAGGAGTATCAAAAGCATCGAGTAATGTACCATCTAAAAAATGCCCGTTGTTCAGACTTCTTACCTGATTGAGCAAATCAATAGCGTAGTTATTGCCTTCGGTATCGGGCTCAGTAATACGGCTCCTGTTTGAACTGTCTCCACGTAAAAGCAACACATCGTGTATGCCCAGAAAGTTGAGATCAATAAGGGCATATTCCGTTTCGCTTTTGGTAAAGCCGCTACAAATAATATGTGGTACCACCTTAATACCATATCTGTGCTGAATAGATGCGGCAACAGCAACAGTGCCTGGACGCTTGCGAACAACTTTTCGTTCGTACAATCCTTTTTGCGCGTCTTTGTATACCATTTCATCGCGGTGCGATGTGATATTGATATACAAGGGATTGAATTCTTTTAGCTGGTCAATTGCACTAAACACCTTATTAATACTATTACCTTTTAAGGGAGGTAATAGTTCAAATGAAAAGCCGGTTTGAGTTGATGAATTGATTAGTTCAGCTACAGTCATTTTTACAAGTTTATTAAGCTGTCTGACTGCTGCCCTGATCATTTAAGGTACTATAATTATACAACTCAACGAATCATCAACTCAACAGTCAGGCAGTATAATCTATTTATAATCTAGGTTTAACGGAATCCATTTCTCTATATCTTTCACCGACGTTTGCTTACGTTTAGCAACATCTTCCACCTGATCTTTACCAATTTTCCCTAAGCCAAAATAGAGTGCATCCGGATGAGCCAGATAGATTCCACTAACTGAAGCATTAGGATACATACTGTAATGCTCGGTTAATGTAATGCCAGTATTTTCTTCGACCTGCAACAGGTCAAATAAGGTTCTCTTTTCACTATGATCGGGGCATGCCGGATAACCAAGTGCCGGGCGTATACCACGGTAGCGCTCGCGAATTAAATTTTCATGATCTATTTTTTCATCAGGAGCATAAGCCCAAAATTCACTACGTACTCTATAGTGTAATAACTCGGCAAAAGCTTCAGCTAAACGATCAGCCAATGATTTTAATAAGATGCTGTTGTAGTCATCATGGTCGGCTTCAAATTTCTCTAACCATTTTTCAATACCTACTCCGGCAGTAACAGCAAAACCTCCAATATGATCGAAGCGACCACTTTCTTTTGGAGCAATATAATCACTCAGACAATGAAATACCTTTTTACCTGGTTTATCCTGTTGTTCACGCAGATTATAAAATGTAGTTAATAGTTCCTGTCTCGATTCATCGGTATAAACCTCTATATCGTCACCAACACTGTTGGCCGGAAAGATACCAAAGACCGCATTGGCCTGTAGCATTTTTTCTTTTTCAATACGATCAAGCATTGCCTCAGAATCCTTATAAAGTTTAAGGGCTTCTTTGGCCTTGGCTTTAGCATCGCCTGTTTTGTAGCGTTCCAGCCATTGGGCTTTCGAGGCTTCATCAACAACGGTATCCATGTTTTTGTAGTTGCCCGTTAAACGCCAGGCCTGGTAGAAAAATGTCCAGTCGATAAACTTACGAATCTCATGAATAGGATAATCTTCTAAAACACGTATGCCTGTCTCAACAGGAAGTGGTGTAATGGTATTGTTCCAGTCAATTTGGTGTTTTTTAGCTCTTGCAGCTTCTATTGGTAATAAGGTAATGTTCTTTTTACCAGCATTACGTTTACGCAGATCTTCGTATTCTGCTCGCAGATCAGTTATAAAATTATCTTTTTCTTTTGTTGATAATAAAGCACTTACAACCTGAACGCTCTTAGATGCATCTTTTACATATACAACCGGTTCGCTATAGTTGGGCTCAATCTTAACAGCCGTATGAATTTTTGAAGTAGTAGCACCACCAATCATTAGGGGAAGCTTCATCTTGCGCTTCTCCATTTCACATGCTACCGATACCATTTCTTCCAGTGATGGTGTTATTAACCCACTTAATCCAATAATATCAACCTCTTGATTAACTGCTTCCAACAGGATTTTTTCTGTAGGTACCATTACTCCAAGATCAATTATCTCGTAATTATTACAAGCTAAAATAACACTAACAATATTTTTTCCAATATCGTGCACATCTCCTTTTACAGTTGCCATTAGTATCTTACCTGCTGATGTGCCACCTGAGCCTGTTATTGTTTTCTCATCCTCAATATAAGGTTGAAGAATAGCAACAGCTTTTTTCATTACACGCGCTGTTTTTACCACTTGCGGTAAAAACATTTTACCTGATCCGAATAAATCACCAACCATATTCATACCATCCATTAATGGCCCTTCAATTATATCCAGAGAGAATTTATAGTTTTGGCGTGCTTCAGCCAGATCTTCTTCCAAAAAATCGGGTATCCCTTTAACAAGGCAATAGGATAAGCGCTCCTGTAACTTGTTTTCGCGCCATGCCAGCCGGTTATTTTCTTTACCTTCTACTTTTTGGTTTTTTAATTGTTCAGCAAATTCGATTAAGCGCTCTGTTGCATCACTTCTTCGGTTAAGTATTACATCTTCAACGTGTTCAAGGAGGTCGCTTGGTATGTCATCATAGATCTGCAACATACTCGGGTTAACTATACCCATATCCATACCTGCCTTTATTGCATGGTATAAAAAGGCTGAATGCATAGCCTCACGCACCACATTATTGCCCCTGAATGAGAATGATAAATTACTTACACCTCCGCTGATTTTAGCATAAGGTAGCTTGTCTTTTATCCATTTGGTAGCATTAATAAAATCAACGCCATAGTTGTTATGCTCTTCAATACCAGTTGCAATGGCTAATATATTTGGATCAAAAATAATGTCTTCAGGCGGAAAGTTAATTTTTTCTGTTAACAATTTGTAAGCACGGCTGCATATTTCTTTACGTCGTTCTATAGTATCAGCCTGTCCTTTCTCATCAAAAGCCATTACCACTACAGCAGCACCATATTGTTTAATGATAGAGGCTTGCTTAAGAAATAAAGCTTCACCTTCTTTCAGGCTGATTGAGTTAACAACAGCTTTTCCCTGTAAACACTTTAAACCTGCTTCAAGTACTTCAAACTTAGAGCTGTCTATCATTACCGGAAGTTTGGCAATATCGGGTTCAGAGCCCATCAGGTTAAGGAATGTTACCATTTCTTTTTTGGCGTCAAGCATGGCATCATCCATGTTAACATCAATAATTTGTGCACCTCCTTCAACTTGGTCACGTACAATAGAAAGGGCTTCTTCGTATTTCTCTTCACGAATGAGTCGGGCAAATTTACGCGAACCGGCCACATTAGCTCTTTCACCTACATTTATAAAGTTTAGCTCTTTAGAAAAGGTAAGAGGTTCCAATCCGCTTAAGCGTGTTGTATGATCGCGTGTTGAAACTTTATGAACTTGTGCTGCATCAATCATTTTGGCAAATTCGCGAATATGATCTGGTGTTGTACCGCAACAGCCACCTAAAATATTTACTAGTCCATTTTCAAGGTATTCTTTAATTTGTGGCGCCATCTGATGAGGGGTTTCATCGTATTCGCCAAACTGATTTGGTAAACCGGCGTTAGGATATGCACTGATTTTAAAGGGTGCTTTTTTTCCTAACTCTTCAATATATGGACGAAGATCATTGGCACCGAATGAACAATTTAAACCGACTGATAGCAAATTAACGTGGGAAACAGAATTCAGGAATGCCTCCATGGTTTGCCCCGATAGAGTGCGACCACTGGCATCTGCTACAGTGGCCGAAACCATTACTGGCATCTTCTCAATTCCATTGGCGCTCAAAGCCTCATCAATGGCAAAGAGCGCTGCTTTGGCATTAAGAGTATCAAATATGGTTTCAACCAGGAAAAGATCAACACCACCTTCCAATAAGCCTTCGACCTGCTCTCGGTATGCTTCTTTTAAATCATCAAATGTTATGGCTCGATACCCCGGGTTATTAACATCAGGCGATAAGGATGCAGTTTTATTGGTTGGTCCTATAGCACCAGCAACAAAGCGTGGTTTTTCTGTGGTTGAGTATGCGTCTGTTGCTTCACGTGCTATTTGTGCCGATTGAATATTCAGCTCTTTAACAACGGCTTCCATTTTATAATCGGCTTGCGAAATGGATGTGGCGTTAAAGGTATTGGTCTCAATTATATCCGAACCGGCCTCGAGGTATTGCATATGTATACCTTTGATAATTTCAGGTTGAGTAATAGACAGCAGATCATTATTCCCTTTTAACGGAGAATTGTGATTTCTGAACCGATCGGCTCTAAAGTCATTTTCTTCAAGTTTGTGGTTCTGAATCAGGCTTCCCATAGCGCCATCAAGCAGTAATACCCGCTCTTTAATGACTTTATATAACAATTCTGTTCGCGTCATATCAGTTACTAATATTGAAAATTGTGGTTAATGTTAACAGTTGGTTCTTTTTACTTCAACTCCTATGAGCAATAAAAAAGATGGTTCAGCTAAATAACATTTAAGTGATCTATATGTTAGCGCTGAGCTAACAAAATTACGATATTTTTCGCCAATAAAGAGATGCAGGTGTGTATTATTAAAATGCTTTTATTTTCTTGATAAAGAAGATAGGTTAATTCTCTAATTGCAATAATTGATTGTGTTATATATATAGCATTAACAGAGACATATGACCAGAACAATACAGAACCTTGCTAATAATAGACGCAATTTTAGTTATGATTTTAATAACGCAGGAGGGTGTACGTGATTAATAAAAATGGTTATTTGGATGAGAAGAAAAAAGAGGGAATCCGTTTCCGGAAACCCCCTCTTTATATATGTTTTTATTTAAGTTTTAAGAATCCTTACTTTTACCAGTACATTCTTTACTTTTTGTACATGTTTTCTTTTCAGTGCATTCTTTTTTGTATGCAGTACTATCTTTTTTACAGTAAGCCTCGTTAGTTTTTGAACAGCATCCTTTTTCCATCTGAGCTTTGTCAGTTACTCGTACTTCTGTTTCTACTTCTTCTTTTTGTGCATTAGTTTTAGTTCCACATGATGAAACGATCATTGCCGTTATGGCTAGTATTAATAAAACTCTCTTCATTATTTCAATCGTTTAAGATGCTATATGAGAATAATAAGTTATTTATCATTACGCTATAACCATTAAAGTGTTACAGTTTTTGTGATTTTTCGCAAAAAGTAATTAAACTACAATAATGTGATATGTGTCTTAATGAGCTTATTATTAGGATCATGCCTGCTTTGTTACTATGCTTCAGATCTGATAATTTCGTCACCTGCTTTCGTTTATAAATCAATAATGATCGGTTGATACTTTTTATGGTTAGTAGTATGCAATGCAGGTTTGTGAATACATCTTTTGTTTTTCAATTTTTCCAGTAAGTTCATTACCTTGTCTCCAATCAAATGTTCAAATAAACTACTTATAAACATCCGTTTTCAGCATCAAATTTTACTGAAATGCTATACTAAATCTTTCTTCTGGAACAAGCCGGCTTATGTTTTGACAATTAATTTTTACCTCTGTCTGGGTGTTTAAAATTCAAATCGAACTTACGTTAGTTATGTTTCTGACCTTTAAAAATTAAACATATACTCCTGTTATAGGTGTTATTACTACTTTGATATGTATCTTTAAGGAGAGATAATTACTTAAACGTTACATAATGAGATACCTTATTTTATTACTGTGTTTGTTTTCTGTGCCGCTTATGGCTCATACTAAAATTGATTCTTTAATGCCAATACGAGGCTTTAGTATTGCTGCTCCACAGGTTGGGCATGTTAATAAGTTCATTGACTTTGTGGAGAAAGAGCTTGTTCCACTTCATATTAATACGCTTATTCTACGGGTTGATTATAATTATGAATACACTTCACACCCTGAGCTCAGAAACGAAAAAGCTTTATCAAAAAAAGATGTAAAGCAGCTTGTGGCGATGGGTAAGAAGCATAACATCAACATTGTACCTCAAATTAACTTATTGGGTCATCAATCATGGGCCGAGAACTTGGGAAAGTTGCTAGAAGTATATCCTCAATTTGATGAAACACCACATATTCCACTTATGGAAAAACATGAATGGCCTAATGAGTATGGATTATACTGCAAAAGCTATTGCCCGCTTCATCCTGATGTGCACAAAGTAGTTTTTGCGCTGGTTGATGAGTTAATGGATGTTTTTGAAGCAACATGTTATCATGCAGGTCTTGATGAAGTATTCTATATCGGGGATGATAAATGTCCACGCTGTTCGGGGCACGACAAAGCAGAATTATTTGCCAATGAAGTAAGAAAAATACGTGACCATCTGGTGCTTAACAACCGGCAGCTATGGATGTGGGGAGATCGGCTTTTAGATGGTAAAACAAGTGGCATGGGTATGTGGGAAGCCAGTATGAATAATACGCACCGTGCTATCGACCTGATACCTAAAGATGTGTTTATTTGTGATTGGCATTATGAGCGTCCGGATAAATCGGCTGTTTATTTTGCTATGAAAGGTTTTAAAGTTGCAACTTGCTCATGGCGTAATTATGATGTATCAAAAGTACAGGTGCAGGATATGCTAAAATTCAGAGCCGAATCAACACCTGAGATGCGAGATAAGTTTCAGGGAATGATTTTAACATCATGGTCTAGTGCAGAAGGGTTTGTAGACGGTTACTATAAATCGAAAGACAGTGAGCAGCGCAAAATGGTAGAGATGTTTGAAGGAATACAATAGTAATACACTATATTGGCGACTGGCATAACCTGATGAGGGATTTACGGTTTAGTTTGTCTAGGATATATTTTTTATCAGACTCAGCTTAATATTAAGCAGTAGGCTAATTCCTTATTCTTTTGTCTTGTCTCTTGATCCTTTATCGTATTTTTGTACAAAATTAAACTGTGAAAGTACATTCCAATTTATCAAAGTTCAGCGCCCGTAAGCCGGTAATTACTATTGGTATGTTTGATGGTGTACATATGGGGCATCGTGAACTTTTAGGGCAATTAATTCATAAAGCTAGGGTGGTAGGAGGTGAGTCGGTAGTTATTACTTTTTGGCCACATCCGCGTATGGTACTTAATCAGGATACCGAAAGATTGCGCTTTTTAACTTCTCCTGAAGAACGTACCAAGTTATTTGGTCAGATCGGAATAGATCACCTGGTATTGATTCCTTTTTCAAAAGAACTGGCAAACCATACAGCAGAAGAGTTTATACGCCAGATATTAATTAACAAGCTTAATGTTCATCACCTGATGGTAGGGTATAACCATCGTTTTGGAAAAGGGCGTCAACATAGTTATAACGAATACCAGGCTTTTGCTAGAAAATATAAATTTTCGATTTCACTTGTTGAGGCTGTTTTAACTAATGGTATGCAAACTAGTTCAACAGATATTCGCAACTACTTATTCGCAGGTGAAATGGATGAAGCCAACAAAGTTCTTGGATATAAATATACTGTTTCGGGGCGTGTTGTTGGAGGTCAGCAGTTAGGGCGACGTATTGGTTATCCTACGGCTAATATTGAGGTGGAAGAACCTTATAAGTTGATTCCCCCTGACGGTGTATATGCTGTTATGGTGCGAGTTGAAGGCAAAAGATATGGCGGTATGTTGAATATTGGTTACAGGCCAACGGTTAACCACAATGTGGACCATCGTTCACTTGAGGTACATATTTTTGATTTTAACCGTGATATTTACTCTGAAGAAATAGAGCTTGAGTTTGTTACCCGTGTACGCAATGAGCAGAAATTTGCCAATGTTGATGAATTAACTGCACAGCTTAAAGTTGATGAGAAATACATTAGAGCTATGGTTGGGAACAGCTAAATGGCTTTGTATCCTATGTTATAATTAAAAACACTGTTACTCAGCGTGTCGGTAATTCTATTTTGTGACACGAAGCATTTTACCACCACGTTATATTTTACTACTTTTGTAGTCCTTTTTTAAATTAAATATTAAAACAGATATAAAATCATTGATATGGCTGATTATAAAGTAGCTGACCTTAGTCTGGCTGATTACGGAAGAAAAGAAATCGAAATTGCTGAGAAGGAAATGCCTGGATTAATGGCGCTTCGTGAAAAGTATGGACAGGAGAAGCCTCTGAAAGGTGCCCGTGTTATGGGATCACTGCACATGACTATTCAGACAGCTGTATTAATTGAAACTTTAGTTGATCTTGGTGCTGATGTACGCTGGTGCAGTTGTAATATTTACAGTACACAAGACCATGCCGCTGCTGCCATTGCACAAGCTGGTGTACCTGTTTTTGCCTGGAAAGGTGAAACACTGGAAGAATACTGGTGGTGTACTGAAAGAGCCTTGGACTTTGGTAACGGACTAGGACCAGAAATGATTGTTGATGATGGTGGCGATGCTACCTTACTGATTCATAAAGGTGCACAGGCATTAAATGATGCTTCCATCCTTGAGGCTGATTACAGTGCCGAAGGAGAAGATTTTCGTGAGTTAATGGCACTTGTAAAAAGAACATTTAATGCAGATCCACAGCGTTGGACAAATGTAGCTAAGGCCATTAAAGGTGTTAGCGAAGAAACAACAACCGGGGTACATCGTTTGTACCAGATGATGGAACGTGGTGAATTACTGTTCCCGGCTATTAATGTTAATGATTCAGTTACCAAATCAAAATTTGATAACCTTTACGGATGTCGTGAGAGTCTGGCTGATGGTATAAAGCGAGGTACTGATGTAATGGTGGCTGGTAAAACAGTTATTGTTTGTGGTTATGGTGATGTAGGTAAGGGGTGTGCTCAGAGCATGCGTGGATTTGGAGCCCGCGTTATTGTTACTGAAATTGACCCTATTTGTGCGTTGCAGGCTGCTATGGAAGGTTATGAAGTATCTACAGTTGAAGATGCTATTGGCGAAGCTAACATTGTTGTTACTACTACAGGTAACAAAGATGTGATTACAGTTGAGCATATGGCAGCTATGAAAGATCAGACTATTGTTTGTAACATTGGCCATTTCGATAATGAGATACAAGTCGAGAAATTGGAGAATTATCCAGGTATTAAAGAAATTAACATCAAACCCCAGGTAGATAAATTTGTTTTTCCTGACGGACATGCAATTATCTTATTATCGCGGGGGCGTTTGGTTAACCTTGGGAATGCAACCGGTCATCCGAGTTTTGTGATGAGCAACTCATTTACTAACCAAACATTAGCACAGATTGAAATCTGGAATAATAATTACAAAGTTGGTGTTTACACTTTACCAAAGCATCTGGATGAAGAGGTAGCACGCCTTCATTTATCTCAGTTAGGTGTTAAATTAACGCGCCTGAGTGATGAGCAGGCCAAGTATATTGGTATTAACCCCGATGGGCCATATAAGCCGGAGCATTACAGGTACTAAGTACAAATTTGCTTTATAATATAAGAGGGTGTCCGAAAAGTAAAGATTTAATTCTTTGTCAAAATTCAGTATTACTCCGGCTCTGAAGGGGGACTGAATTTCAACAACTTCCCTATAGGGATTTAAGGGTGAAAAATTGTTGAAGACAAAGGACTCTGCTTTTTGGACACCTTCTTTCTGTTTTAATAGATATAAAGGTGTAGCCGATAGCTATCGGGTGTGCCTTAAATTGTTTTGAGTATTTTTAACGTAGTATAAGTTAGAAAGAGCGGCAAGAATAAGGCGCATTTATAAAAAGTTGATAATTACAATATTAGGTGTGATTATTAAATAATAGTCATATAAGCTCTGTAAGTATCAAGTTATTGAGTATAATATATAGCCTAATCAGAAATAATTCCTCACCTTATGCATTCATTTCCAACCCTGCTTTTATAAAAGCTTCAGCCAGGATTAAATCAAAAGGTGTAGTAATCTTAATATTCTCCCTGTTACCAGCAACAAGGTGGATGGTTTTACCACAGGCTTCAACCACCGAGGCATCATCGGTGAACAGGGGATTGTAAGCTTGTTCGTAGGCCGGCATTAACAGATCCGAATGAAAGACCTGTGGTGTTTGTACCAGTTTAATACTTGTGCGGTCAAGCGCCTTGCTCAATCCGTTTTTAACCTCGCGAACAGACTCATATGCATCTAATACCGGTATGGCATTGCCAAGAGCACGGGCGTGATGGTAACAGCGATTGAGAGAGTCGTGCGACACAAAGGGGCGTACGCCATCGTGGATACCGATTAAGGCAGGAGTTTTAATTAATGCCAATCCGTTTTTAACACTTTCAAAGCGTGTAGAGCCGCCTTTGGCTATTTCGTGTACAATTTCAAATTGATGTGTTGTACACAATTCTTTCCAATATGCTATTTGATCTTCTGGGAGTACCAGTATTAGCTTTATAGCAGTATCAAAACTATAAAAGGTGTTGAGCGTGTGCATTAAGACCGGTAGGCCATTAATCTTTAAGAATTGTTTAGGGATTTCGCTACCCATTCGTGTACCACTTCCACCGGCAACAATTATTGCGTAATTTGTCATTCTTTTATCAGCTCAGGATTTTTAATTCTCTGCTTGCTCAAATTTACATTGTCTATAGAAATATCACAAGAAATATAAACTTTAAGTTGATCTGGTCTAAGGCTGGCGTTAACTATTAATCTAATTTCGTATTTTGCATCTTATAAAATTTACACTGTTATGATTGAAGCAAAAGTATTTGAATTTCTTATGCAGTTAAAGTCAAATAATAACCGGGAATGGTTTAATGATAATAAGGCTCTTTTTAATGAGGCCAAAGAGTCGTTTGAAGCATCAATGCAGAGGTTTATTGATCTGGTATATGAGGTTGATCCCGGTGTGGGATTGCTGACACCAAAAGAATGTGTATTCCGAATTTATCGAGATACCCGATTTGCAAAGGATAAAACACCCTATAAAACAAATATGGGAGGTTTTGTAGCCAAAGGAGGTCGGAAGAGTATTTTAGCAGGTTATTATTTACATGTTGAGCCGGGGGCATCAATGGTAGCAGGTGGAATTTATTGTCCGCAATCAGACATATTAAAAGCTGTTCGTCGAGAGATATATAACTTTACAGATGAATATAAAAGCATTATTAACGATAAAACGTTTAGAGAGGTATTTCCCATAAGGTTTGAAGATAAACTAAAGATGGCACCTAAAGATTTTCCAAAGGATTTTGAGGATATTGAGTTGTTGAAATACAAATCATTTGCACCACTTCATGCAGCAAGCGATGAAGAATTGATAAACGATACGGATCTGAAGAATACCAGGTATATTATTAAAACACTGGAACCTTATAATGCTTTTATTAACAGGGGCATTACGGAGGAAGAAGAAGAAATTATCCTATAAAGAACTGACTATGCAATTATATATTGATCCTAAGGGAGGAATGGCAGGTGATATGTTTGCTGCTGCTCTTATTTCGGCAGGTGCTGATGAAACAAACATGCTTAGTGCCATGAAGCTGGCTGCTGAAAAAATTGGCAAGGTAAGCCTTGATACATCTTTAACTCATGATAAGGCGTATCGTCTGCATATCGAAATAGAGCATCACCACGGGCATCTTTCCGGGCATAAGGCATACCATTTGTTAGAGGATATATTTGATGAGTTAGGTATTGAGAAAAGCTACCAGGATTTTGGTTTTAAAGCTTTAAAGGTATTAGTTGAAGCGGAGATAAAAGCGCATAAGGAAAATACTTTTTTAACGGATCATATGCATGCGCATCACCACCACCATGATGATACGGGACATAATCATGAACATCATGAAGATGCCTACTTGCACGAAGCGCAAGATATTTTAATTGATATAACAGGAGCTGTAATGGGGCTTCAACTGTTAAAAGCCTCAACAAAGGCATTCCTGCTGCACCCTGTTAGCTGGGGGGGAGGGCATATTACTTTTTCGCACGGGTATTTGCCTGTTCCAGCACCGGCAACAAAGATTATCTTTGATAAGCATGATCTTGCTGGCCAAATGGGGCCAATTGAAAAGGAGTTGTGTACACCTACCGGTTCGGCTATACTTGCTGCATTAGATGCCGAATTAGTTGACACGAATGACTTTGAGATAAAAGAGGAAGGTATATCAAGAGGGGGAAAGGATTACCCTATACCACCCCTTAAGATAATGATAGTATAAAATAAACGCCCGGGTTGTGCTTGGGCGTTTTTATTTTTCACAGGTTATTACTGACTAAATATATACATTGCCGATTTTTATCAGTTTTGGTATATTGATGAGTTTAATCTTACGGCCGTTTAATTCAATCAGTTTATCTGATTTAAACTCAGATAATAAACGAATAACTGATTCTGTTGCTGTTCCAACCATATTGGCTAACTCCTCACGGGTAAGTGATATTTGAAGTGTATTGTCTTCATCCAGATCAAAAGTGTCCATTAATAAAAGTAATACCTCGGCCAAACGCTCACGAACAGTTTTTTGAGCAATGTCGGTTAAGAACTTGTTTGATTCACCTAATTCGCGACAAGTCAGCTTCATCAACGACATTGCAAATTCTGGATTAATCTTTATGAGACTGGTTAATATTTCCGATGGCAAATAGCATAAAACTGCATCATTAACAACTTTAGAAGTAGTACATGCCAGTTCATCGCTTACTACAGAACGGAATCCGATTAAATCACCATCTTTAGCAAAGCGTATGATTTGTTCTTTTCCGTCAAAACCGGTTTTATATATTTTCAAAATACCCTTAATCACAACGTAGGCACCATTAATACGGCTACCTTCGTGGTACAATATATTACCACGTTTATGAAGGGTGCAGCTCATAGACTGCGTTAAAGAGTCCAACTCTTCTTCGGTCAGACCGTTAAAAATTTCATACGATAACAAATCTACCTCGTCGCTAAAAGGGACACTTTGAATATTTTTCATAACTTGACTAACAATAATGAACAAGAAGGTGACAAATGTCATAATTTGAGGGCAAAGATATAAAAAGAGCAGAAATTTACATACCCCAATTATTTAAATATATCAATATATGAAAACATCAACTAAAATTCAATGGACAGGTAACATGTCTTTTGAGACAGAATTATTCGGGCATAAACTGGTTTTAGATGCCGGAAAAGATAATGGAGGAGATGATAAAGGGCCGAGACCAAAGGTACTTATGTTAACTGCATTGGCTGGTTGTACGGGCATGGATGTAGTCTCTATTTTAAAGAAGATGCGAGTGGAAGTTGAAGATTTGCAGATTATTGTAGAAGGAGACCTGACGGAAGAACATCCAAAATATTACGAAAAGATGCATGTGGTATACCAGTTTAAAGGCAAAGATTTGCCAATGGAAAAATTGGAAAAAGCTGTGCAATTATCTGAGGAAAGATATTGCGGTGTTTCAGCTCTCTATAAAAAAGCTATTCCAGTAACAACAGAAATTAAGCTTATTCAATAGTCTAAAAAATGTTGTTAAACATCTGTAAGAGCAATAAATTAATAAAGAGAGAGCCTTCTGAAATCATTCAGAAGGCTCTTTTTCTAATTTCTATATATTTAGTTATTTTTTCTTACTGCTGTGCCGATTTGAACTGGTCGAGGAAACGTTTATCGTTTTCGAAGAATAAACGGATATCCTTAATCTGGTATTTTAACATGGTAATACGCTCAATTCCCATTCCGAATGCAAACCCGGTATATTCTTTGCTGTCTATCCCACTGGCCTCTAAAACAGTAGGATCAACCATACCACAACCTAAAATTTCAACCCATCCGGTATACTTACATACATTACAACCTTTACCGCCACAAAGCGAACAAGAGATGTCCATTTCAGCCGATGGCTCAGTAAATGGGAAATAAGAAGGACGCAGACGAATTTTTGTATCTGCTCCGAATAATTCTTTAGAGAAATATAATAAGGTTTGTTTCAGGTCAGCAAACGATACGTTTTTATCTATAAAAAGACCCTCTACCTGGTGGAAAATACAATGTGCACGTGCTGATATGGCTTCGTTACGAAATACACGTCCGGGGAAGATAGCACGAATTGGCGGACGTTGTTTTTCCATGACACGTACCTGAACTGATGAGGTGTGTGTACGCAATAATACATCCGGATTAGTAGCAATAAAGAAGGTATCCTGCATATCACGTGCCGGATGCTCTGGCGGAAAATTCAATGCTTCAAATACATGGTGATCATCTTCAATCTCCGGCCCATCAGCAATAGTAAATCCCAATCGGGAGAAAATATCTGCTATCTCATTTTTTACTATTGATAAAGGATGGCGACTACCCAATTCAAATGATGTACCTGGTAATGTTAAATCAATACCCACTTCGCCATGTGAGTTTGCCGAAAAACTTTCTTTAATTTCGTTAATCTTATCTAGTGCCTGTGTTTTTAATACGTTTAGCACCTGACCTACTTCACGCTTTTGCTCATTAGGAATGGTCTTAAACTCATCAAATAGCTGAGAAACCAAACCTTTTTTACTTAAATACTTAATTCTCAATTGCTCTGCTTCTTCAGCCGATGAAGCAGCCAAGCTTTTTATCTCTTCAACTAAATGATTAATCTTATCTAACATGACTCTTTTATTACTTTACAATAGTAACTCGCAAAATTAATAAAACCATTGGGATGATAGCGGTATAATGTTCTTTTTTTGAGTGAGGAATCAGACTACAAAGGAGATATGTATTATTTTTTAATAATTTCAATGGTTTTAATTCGTATCTCCTGCACAGGACGGTCAACAGCATAGGTTTTTACTGATGCTATTTTATCCACCACATCCATCCCTTTTGTTACCCATCCAAATACAGTATAATCACCATCAAGGTATGGCGCGCCACCAACAGTTGTGTAAGCCTGACGTTGAGTAGGGGTATACTTTATGCCTTTTTCCTGCTCCAGATCATTTAATTCATTATGGTTAAAATAGCGGCCTGCAACAATGTAAAATTGTGAACCATCACTGCGGTTGTATTTGTTTCTGTCTGCCGGAAGTTTAGATGCGGCGATCATACCCCGTTTGTGAAATAGCCCGGGAACAATTTTCATGGGTAAGGTGTATCCCGGCCCCTGCCAGCCAACCACATCATCTTTTTTAGCATATTTTGAATCAGCAGCACCGGTCTGAATTAAAAAGCTATTGATAACACGGTGAACAAGAAGACTATCGTAAAACTGATCGCTGACCAACTTAATAAAATTATCGCGGTATTTTGGTGTTTTATCTGAGAGCGCAATTTCTATGTCGCCCTTGTTTGTGACGATACGAAATCCTTTTACTTTGGAGTGAGAGATATACACTTTATTGCTTTTATTACGCAGCTCGTAAATTGATTTGGCTTTCTTTTTTTGAGAAGTCAGCAATTGACTGATCCATTTGGTATCTAAAATACGATTACTTCCTTTAACTGTTTGTGCAATACCGCTTAAATGGTGGCTTTTGGCAAATACAGGTTTACCACTTTTAAAGTTACCGGCATAAGTAGAGTAAGAAATACTGTCTGTAAAAGTTGACTCATCTCTTACTCCTTTGCTAACATAAAGCTTTCGTTTAGAGCGATACAGTTGATAAAGAGAGTCAACTTTTGAAGTCGTATCTTTCAGGCTCAGGTAATTCAGGTTTTTTCGCACTACCTTTAGTAAAACCAAATCATGGTTTAGATCATATGCTACATAACCCTGTACTAGGCTAAAATCTTCCAGATCCATTGGGGATGCTTTTACTTTATATGCTCCCTTAATAAAGCTTAAGTTGGTAACCACTATGTTTGGGGCAACATAAAAGCCAAAGCCATCATTTAAACGGCGCGTGTAGTGGTCGAATGTTCTCAGGCTTACAATGCCCTTTACATTATCCTTATAAGAACCTTTAAAGTGATCAACAACCTTCTGTTTATTTTTGTCGCCTGATTGGCAGGCATAAAAAGAGAAGCTAAGCATTAATATGAATAGAGTTTTTTGCATTGTTCTATAGTTTAACAACACTCACTTTAATTTTTACATCAGTTAGTGGACGGTTGTTTTTGTCAACAGGCATGGTTGCAATTTTATTAATAATGCTGAGGCCTTCTACTATTTCGCCAAATACCGTGTAGTCACCATCAAGTTCCGGTGTGCCTCCCACAGAGGTGTATACTTTCCGCTGTGCTTCGGAAAATTCAAGTTTATCGGATATACTGTAGTGAAAATTGATTTTATCTTTTATCTCTCTCAACAGTTTATTAAAAGTCCTTGGATCTTCCTTTTTTAACCGAGTCAATTCTTCTTTATGAGGTAGGTAATACTGGCGCTTTAGCTCTTTCTTAATAGGGTTATTAGTGGCTTTCTCGATGAGGTCAAGCTCTTCATTTTTATACTTTCGCCCTTGTACAATATAAAATTGAGAGATGTCTGACATCTTAAAATGGTTGACTTCTTCGGGTTGTCGGGGTGCACATATCGCCCCACGTTTATGAAAGCAATTATCATGATATTCGGCATCAATATTAATGGCTTTGCCGTAGCCAATAGCCCGGTGCGGTGCAGCATTACGTGAATCTGATGAACCGCCCTGAATAACAAAACCTTTTACAACACGATAAAATAAAGTACCATCGAAATGTTTTTCTCCAACAAGCTTCAAAAAATTATTACGGTGCTCTGGTGTTTCATTGTAGAGTTTTACTTTCATGTTCCCAACATTGGTTGAGATGGTAACGTAGTAAACAGGTTCTTGCGCTTGTATTGAAACAACTAATAATAAACACAGACATATGAATAGTAATCTTTGCATTCTTGTCTTTTTTTGATGATGACAAGATACAAAAAAAGGATCCGGTAGTAAAATGACAAAAGTGAACCATTGATTTAGAGTACTATTCTCCTCAGTAATTTAAAGAGAGGAGCGAGGGTGGAAATACCTGGTTTAATTACGGTGATCCGGCAACAGGACTATAAATTTGAACATTATAAGCTAGTTTAAACTGTCTGTTATTCACGTGTCTTCTTTTGTGCGCATGAATATCACTTCCTTATCTGTTTTTGAGCTGGTGTTTCGATTTGAAACAATATATTCAAGTTTCTCATTATGTGCTTTGTTCTTGCTAAATGCTTGTTCTTTAGTTCTTTTGCTGGATTCTCGATTGGCTTTTTCTGACTGGTTGATTTGTGCAATCCATTTTTTTAGTTCATCAGAATCGAATAGACGTGGTTCAATTATCCTGACTTAGTTTATCATCGGTAATATCTTGTTCTATTTTTGAGATTGGCTTTGTACTTTTAAACAGGCTTACGCCAAACAAAACGATAGAGGATGGCCATGCTTTCTATTTTTATTTCAGCAATATACTGAACGTTTAAGCTGACTATAGTTTAAATCAACTAAGCTAAATACTTCTGGTATAAATAGTTTATTGATGTGATTTTTGATCAATCTAATTGGGTTTTCTGCAGTACTCCATTATTGTGATAATTATTTAGAAGAAAGTTGATCACGAATGAAACTAAAATCAATTAACTCGTGAATTTGGCAAAGTATATTGTCTTTGGGAATAATAGGTTCGTAGGATTCTGAAGATGAATTAAAGATAAGTTTTTGCCTATCATTTTGTGTTCTTAAAAACTCATACAAAAAAGCAGTAAAAAGAGAATTCAATTTTCTTTTTACTGCTTTTATTATTTAAAAGACTTTTTCAGTGACTTCGTTTCTGGATACCCTACTTCTCCAGTTTTTATTGATTGAACATAAGAAAAGGATTATTGCAATCCTCTCTGTTTCAATAAGGCCTCAATTTTTGGTTCACGTCCCCGGAAATTCTTGTACATTTCCATTGCTTCCACCGTACCTCCTCTTTCAAGAATATTTTTACGAAATGAAGCAGCTGTGGCCTGGTCATATAAACTTGTTTCTTTAAAAGCCTCAAATGCATCAGCATCTAACACGCCTGACCAGATATAGCTATAATAGCCTGCAGTATAACCGCTACTTGCAAAGATATGCATAAAATAAGTTGATTTGTAACGTGAGATAATCTCAGGCATTAAGCCAATTTCAGCTAAATAATCCTCTTCGAATTTATTAACATCAATTGATTTAACTTCGGTTTGCGTATGATAATTCATATCTAACAAAGCTGCAGCCAGGTATTCTGTTGTAGCAAAGCCCTGATTAAAATGACCACTGTTTTTCAATTTCTCTACCAACTCATCAGGAATAACTTCACCTGTTTTATAATGACGTGCATATTCTTTCATCACTTCAGGATCCCCGGCCCAATTTTCCATTATCTGTGAAGGTAATTCAACAAAGTCACGTGGTACAGATGTGCCTGATAAACTTTGGTATGTACAGTCACTTAACAATTGGTGTAATCCATGACCAAACTCGTGAAATAACGTGGATGCCTCGTCAAAGCTTAATAGTGCTGGTTTATCTCCAACAGGTTTAGAAAAGTTACATACGATTGTTACTACAGGAGGTATTTCTTCGCCACCACGACGGCTTTGCTTACGGAAAGCACCACACCAGGCACCTTGCTTTTTGGTAGCACGGGGATGCCAGTCAAAATAAATAATCCCTTTATGAGAACCATCTGCCTCTAAGACCTTAAATACCTGTGCATCTGCATGTGGTTTTGGAAATTCATTTGTAATTTCTTCAAATTTCAATCCCCATAATTTTGTAGCCACAGCAAAAGATCCGTCACGTACATTATTAAGTTCAAAATATGGGCGTATTTCATTTTCATCCAGATTATATTTTTCCTGACGTACTTTCTCTGCATAATACCACCAGTCCCATGATGCTAATTCAAAATCACCATTTTCACGATTAATAATTTTCTGCATCTCTTTACGTTCACTCTTTGCAACTGGTATTGCCTTAGCCCAAAGCTGTTCAAGCAAACCATAAACCTTATCAGAAGTATTAGCCATACGCTCTTCCAGTACATAGTCGGCATAATTTTTATAACCTAATAAGTTGGCCTTCTTAACACGTAGGTTTACAATCTCTTCAATAATCTTTTTGTTGTCAAACTCATTGTTATTATTACCACGCATATAGTAGCCTTTATAAAGCTTTTCACGTAATTCACGCTTATCGGCATACTGAAGAAATGGTAACATACTTGGTTTCTGAGTTGTAAAAACCCATTTACCTTCCATACCCATGTCTTTTGCTGTTTCAGCAGAACCAATTATTACAGATTCAGGTAAACCAGATAGATCATTTTTATTATCAATAATCAACTTAAAGTTGTTTGTTTCCTTTAAAACATTTGTTGAAAATGAATTAAAAAGCTCTGATAAACGAGAGTTAATTTGACGTAATTCAACTTTTTTAGCTTCATCAAGGCTTACACCACTACGAACAAAACCATTGTATGTATCTTTTAGCAACATTTGCTGCTCTCCTGTAAGCTCAAGATTATCTTTTTGCTCATACACTGCTTTTACACGAGCAAATAAGGCAGGGTTTAAATTAATATCATCGCTATGCGCACTGGATTTTTTACCAACCTCCTGTGCAATGGCCATAATACCTTCTGTTCCATGTGCACTTTTTAAACCGTAATAAACCGACATTACTTCAGAAAGTGATTTACCTGCATCATCTAAAGCTACAATAGTATTATCAAAAGTAGCTGTTTCTTTATTGTTTATAATAGCCTCCACTTCTTGTTTATGCTCAAGCATTGCCTTATCAATTGCAGGCATATAATGTTCAGGCTTAATTTTCTCGAACGGAGGCACATTAAATGGTGTATCATATTTACTAAAAAATGGATTCTCACCGCTCGTTTCTTTTTTTTCAGACGTTTGACAAGCTGTTAAAGCCAATGCCAACGCAAGTGAAAACAATAATAAATGTCTCATCTGTCTTTAATTATATTACTAAGTATTAATAATCATACGCTTAATGAAGGGATGCAAGATATGCAAAATGAGCTTACAATAGATATGACAAAACGCAGTTAGGCATATGTCTTAAAACACATTGTAAAAGATAAGCTAAGTGAACAATGTAAATTACCAGCTGTTTTGCTACGGTAAATATAAAGTGAGAGATGACTATCAATCTTATGAAGGCCAATAATTCTCATTTTTTTAAGTAATATTGCCGTGTTATATGGCAAAAGTAAATCAATCATCATGGTTACAATTAAGAGCAAAATAGTAAAACCAGAATGGCTTAAAATACAACTCCCTAATACAAAAGATTATAAATGGATGCATAATACTATTCGTGACAATAAGTTACATACTATTTGTACGAGTGGTAAATGTCCTAATGCCGCTGAGTGCTGGGCAGCTGGTACTGCAACTTTTATGATTTTAGGTGATATTTGTACACGGGCCTGTAAATTCTGTAATGTTAAAACAGGTAAGCCTGATGCTGTAGATATTAAAGAGCCTTTGCGTATTGCCCGATCCATCCAAATAATGAAGTTAAAACATGCTGTTATTACATCGGTTGATCGCGATGATCTGGAAGATGGAGGGGCAAGTATATGGGCTGCCACTATAAGAAAAACTAAAGAATTGAATCCGAATACAACCATGGAGGTATTGATACCGGATTTTAATGGTTTGCATCATCTTATACAAGAAGTGATAGATGCTAAACCTGAAGTTATTTCTCATAATTTAGAAACCGTTCGTCGTTTAACGCCAATTATCAGGACTAAAGCAAAGTATGACCTTAGTTTAAAAGTGCTTAAACATATTGCTGATAGTGATATGGTTGCCAAATCAGGCATAATGGTGGGGCTTGGTGAAAAAGAAGAAGAGGTTTTGGAAACGATGGATGATATGTTGGCAGCCGGAGTTTCAGTAGTTACCATTGGTCAGTATTTACAACCTACACAAAATCATTTACCCGTATCAGAGTATGTTACGCCAAAACAGTTTGAAAAATATAAACAAGCAGGACTCGAAAAGGGTTTTAAGTATGTTGAAAGTGGTCCATTAGTGCGATCATCGTATCATGCCGACCGACATATTTACGCTTTAAGTAAAAAGTAATGAAACACGCATATACTATTTTTGAAGATTTACAAAGTAAAGACTACAAAGAGGTTTGGGACTATCAGGAAAAACTGTTTTCTGAAATAGTTGATGTCAAGCTATACAATCGCGACAAGCCTGATAACTTAAAAAATATTACTAATCACCTGATATTTGTAGAACATCCGCATGTATACACATTAGGAAAAAGTGGTGTGCAAAATAACCTGTTGATAAATGATCAGTTTTTAAAACAAATCAACGCTACATTCTATAAAATTAATCGCGGTGGTGATATTACTTATCATGGGCCCGGCCAAATTGTTGGTTATCCTATTTTCGATCTTGAAGAAATGAATTTAACTGTAAAAACCTATATTCATAATTTAGAAGAAGCCATTATCCAAACTGTTGCCGAATATGACATTAAAAGTGAACGATTGAATGGTTCAACAGGTGTTTGGATTGATACAGATGTTCCGGGTAAAACACGAAAAATTTGTGCTATTGGAGTTAAAGCCAGCCGATATGTTTCAATGCATGGTTTTGCTCTTAATGTTAACACTGATTTAAACTACTTTAATCATATTAACCCATGTGGTTTTGTAGACAAAGGCGTAACATCTCTGCAAAAAGAACTTGGCCACAAAGTTAATATGGAAGAAATTAAAAGCAATTTATTAGCTAAATTAAAAGCAATCTTTCATTTGCAATTAAACAAGTGAGCATAAACTACATACACTTATTAATAAAATTAAGAGCAATTAATTTTATTAACAATTACATTTTCGGCTTTTGATTTAAGATATTTTTTTGAAACATTTAAGCTCACAAATAACGGGCAACATAGGGAGATGGAAAAAAGGTGGAATATTAAACCTGATGGAGATGATGAAATTATCAATCACTTGTCAGAGGTTCTCAATATTAATCGTGTATTAGCTAACCTTCTTGCACAGAGAGGAGTTCATACATACGATGAAGCAAAAGCATTTTTCCGTCCAAAACTAACCGATCTGCATAATCCCTTTTTAATGAAGGATATGGATAAGGCAGTTAATCGTATAGTAAAAGCTTTTAAGAATAAAGAAAAAATACTAATCTACGGTGACTATGATGTTGATGGAACAACAAGTGTTGCATTGGTTTTTTCTTTTCTTAGCCTACACTATTCCTATTTAGATTATTATATCCCCAACAGGTATGAAGAAGGTTACGGCATATCGTACAAGGGCATTGATTATGCAGCTGAAAACAACATTGCTTTAGTAATTGCTTTAGATTGTGGTATCAAGGCAGTTGAAAAAATGGATTACGCCCGTGATAAAGGTATTGAATTCATTATTTGCGACCACCATACTCCAGGCGATGAGTTGCCTAAAGCAACAGCCTGTCTTGACCCTAAACGTCATGATTGTACATACCCTGATAAAAATCTTTCAGGGTGTGGAGTAGGCTTTAAATTGATGCAAGCTTTTTGTCGCTTTAATGATTACAAGGAGTCCGAACTTTATGAATTATTGGATCTTGTTGCGGTTAGTATTGCATCAGATATTGTTCCAATAACTGGTGAAAACCGGATATTGGCTTATTATGGTCTGGAAAAATTAAATAATAATCCTGGTATTGGACTTAAATCAATTATCAAAATAGCAGGCATGGAAGGCCGTGAAATCACCATCAGCGATATTGTTTTTAAAATCGGACCGCGTATAAATGCTGCCGGCCGTATTGATGCCGGAAGTGATGCTGTTGATTTAATGGTCAGTCGTGATCATAGCAATGCCGGTGTAATGAGTAAAGACATTGACGAAAGCAACGAAACACGAAAAGATCTGGATCGTAGCATTACCATTGAGGCACATGGCATAATTGCTAAAGATGAAGAAATGCTCAAAAAGAAGTCAATCGTATTATATAACAAAGACTGGCATAAGGGTGTAATTGGTATTGTGGCTTCACGATTAACTGAATCATTTTATCGCCCTACAGTAATATTAACAGAATCAAAAGGACTGGCAACAGGTAGTGCCCGTTCTGTAGATGGTTTTGACCTTTATAAGGCGATTGAATCATGCAGTGATTTACTTGAAAATTTTGGTGGGCATATGTATGCTGCAGGGTTAACATTAAAGATTGTAAATATTCCTGAGTTTAAAAGACGTTTTGAGCTATATGTTGAAAGCAATATTTTACCTGAGCAACTTATTCCACAGATCGAAATAGACTCTAAATTGCACTTAAAAGATATCAATCCAAAATTCTATAGAATACTGAAACAATTCAGACCATTTGGCCCTGGTAATATGAAACCAGTATTCGTATCAGATCGTGTTTTTGACTATGGGACCAGCAAAACTGTAGGAAAAGAACGCGATCACCTAAAATTAGAGATCATAGAAGAACACTCTGCGGCAATTAAGCAAGGTATTGCATTTTCCATGGGACATGCTCTTGACAAAGTGAAGTCAAACGAACCATTTGACATTTGTTATACCGTTGAAGAGAACTATTACAATGGTGTAACTACACTTCAAGTATTGGTTAATGATTTAAAATTCCCATATGCTGAGTAACTACTATAATAAGATTTCCTGTCTCTTCTTTCGCCGCATCTATTAAAAACGAGTTAATTACATCTTATTTTTTTACTATTAATGTTAGTGAATTAATATTTTATATATATTTTTATCCCAAGGAAGTTAAGTCCTTTCCCTTAAATCAGATAAAATCCAGATGAAAAAAGATTCGGTTATGCCGGATCTTTTTGCATATATAAACCTTTATCTTTAAGTTTAATTTGTTGCTGATCAGTTGTTTATGTGTATTCTATTTTAAGGTAAATTAAAACTCTGTTAGATGTAAGAGTAAATGCAAAGAACCTGTTCGGTAAATTATCACACTTTTAGCTGAACTATAAATGTACTATAGCTATTATGAACAGGGCAATAAATAGAATGTTTTTCAACAATAATGCTTCTTGCTCATCTAATTTAGCTACTAACATGAGTTCGATTTAAGTCTTAAAAAAAATAAATTGAAAAAGCAGAATTACAATTGTATAGTGGATGTGCTACATTTGATCAGGCATGCAGTTAAGCTTTAGTTTTGTAATATGAAAAAAGACAACTGCTGAGATAATATTGTAGCAGAAGACTTCTTTAAAATTCTATAATCAGAATTGGTACAACACAGGCACTTTATAGGCCATTTTCAGGCAAAGATCGAGATATTTGAGTTCATTGAGATATGATATAACTGAAAAAGAAAACACTCTTATTTAGGTTATAAGACACCCGAACAATATAGAATTATAATCAATAAAAATGTGGCTTAATTTTTTGTTGTAAACCCAATATATATAATCTTTTTCTACGCACTCAAATAATAACCAACTAATAGGCATGCAAGTAAAGTGGTTACTTTTTTCGTTGGGAATAAATTAATTATTTAGTAGGGGGTGAACCTAAGTAAATACACCTGCTTAAGCAACAATATCTATTGGGACTTTACCAATTTTAATGACCACCTGATGTTGTACAACCTTGTTTATTTGGGGACTAAACTTTTTCCTTCTAACTTGTAACTTATGGCTTAATGTAAGCGTCTTATTTTCTGAGGGATTTATATGCTCCTACAACAACAAATGTTTTACCCAAAATATGCTATGATGAAAGGAATAAAAAGATTAAGTGTGTTGTTATTAATGATGATGATCCTATTGGGGATTTCACATATTCAAGCACAGGATGTACTGGATCAGGTTAGTGAAAAGTACAGCAATATTACTGCTGTAGAGGTAGAGGGCTCTTTTTGCTCTGTAACTGTAGTTGGCAGCTCAGGTTCTGATGTTGACTTCAAAGGAGAGGTAATTGGCAATGAAAGATATAATATTAAGATACGTCATAATGTAAGTGGTGGTACTTTACACGTGTGGATAGACAGGCCTAATTTGGTTAGTAATGTCAAAGGAAAATTAGAGTTTATAGTACCAGTTAATACCAATATTGATGTTAATAATTCAAGCGGAAGTATTAGTGTTGAGAATATTGGTCAGGTAGCCGTAGGTTTAAAGGCATCAAGTGGAAGTATAAGAGCACGTAATATTGATTCTAGCTTAACGGCAGAAGCTTCATCTGGTAGTATTAGTCTGGCAGATATTAAAGGAGATGCACGTGCTGTTACTTCTTCAGGATCCCATAAACACAGTAATATAGCAGGTAATCTAAAAGCAAATGCATCGTCAGGAAGCCTTAAGGTTGAGGGTATTGGTGGAGAAGCTGAACTAGGAACTTCATCGGGCAGCCAGTCTGTTAATTTAATAGCAGGTAATTTATATACAAAGGCCTCTTCGGGCAGTATTAAAATAAATGGAGTAACAGGCGATGTTAAGGCGAATACTACTTCCGGTAGCATAAGTCTTAACCAGGTAACAGGTGCAGTGAGCTTAGAAAGTTCGAGTGGCGAACAACGCGGTACCAATATTAAGCTAACAGGTCATTCAAAATTTAAATCTTCATCAGGTAGTATTTCTATGCAATTAGTCAATGATGTGGAGGAATTAAGCTTTGCTCTTTCAGCTTCGTCAGGTAGTTTAAATGCGAAGGGCAGCAGTGGACGAAAGCGTTTAGTTTTTGATCGTGGTCCGATTAAGGTGTCAGGAGTAAGTAGTTCAGGTAGCCAGTCTTATAGATAATGATGTCTTAGGCATGTACAATCTCAGAGCGATTTTTTATCCTGTGTTTTGGTTGATGGCATGTTATGATTATACAATAAACCGCTTAGTGAATAATCACCAAGCGGTTTATTATTTCTTTAACACCTTGTTTTACTCAATGGTGAAGGTACAATAGTCGAGTATTTAGATACTTGATACGTTACCTTGGCGTTTTTGAGTTATAAAATCGTTTCAATCTCTTCTGTAGGCCTTCCGATAACTGCTTTATTGCCATTAATTACAATTGGTCGCTCTATTAAACTTGGATATTCCAGCATGGCTAAAATCCATTCTTCATCAGAAAGTTCTTTATCAGCAAATTCATCTTTAAAAATATCTTCGTTTTTACGGATAATGTCCAACGGGCGTTTACCAAGCTTTTCCAGTATATCACTTAATTCATCCGGAGTTAAAGGCTCATCCAGGTATTTGCATATTTCAAATTCAAGGCCTTTTTGCTCTAATAAGCTTACGCCTGCTCTGCTTTTTGAGCAGCGAGGATTATGTAATATTATAATCATATTTATGTGTTTTTCGTTACAATTGTTTTTCCCTTGAACCGAGCTTATTTAAATACTTCGTTAGCACCAAATTCCATTAAATAAGCCTTAATAAAGCCATCTATGTCGCCATCCATTACAGCTTGTACATTTGATGTTTCATAATTGGTACGAACATCTTTAACCAATTTATATGGCTGCATTACGTATGAACGAATTTGTGACCCCCATTCGATTTTCTTTTTCTGTGATTCAACTTTATTTTGCTCTTCAAGTTGTTTTCGAAGTTCTATCTCAAATAATTGTGATTTTAACAGGCGCATGGCGTTTTCTTTGTTACCCAGCTGAGAACGCGATTCTGTATTTTCAATAACAATGCCTGATGGTTCGTGTCGTAAACGAACACCTGTTTCTACCTTGTTTACGTTTTGTCCGCCAGCTCCTCCCGATCGAAAGGTTTCCCAGGTAATCTCACTTGGATTAATTTCAATCTCAATGGAATCGTCAATAAGTGGAATTACAAATACAGAAGTAAATGATGTCATACGTTTGTTGGCTGCATTAAAAGGTGATAAACGTACCAAACGGTGCACGCCATTTTCACTTTTTAGATAGCCATATGCAAAGTCACCTTCAAACTGAAGACTTACCGTTTTTACTCCGGCATCATCGCCAGGCTGGTAATTTACTTCTTTAATTTTATAGCCATGGGCTTCGCCCCAACGTATATACATACGCATCAGCATCTCAGCCCAGTCCTGACTTTCAGTTCCTCCTGCTCCGGCATTAATTTTCAGTACAGCGCCCATTCTATCTTCATCGCGGCGAAGCATGTTCTTCGTCTCTAACTTTTCGACCAGAGTATTGGTTAGGTTATGTTGTTGATCCACATCTTCGGCATCGGCTTCTCCAGCTTTATGAAAATCATACAATACCTGTAAATCTTCCACAGCTGAGGCAACCTCTTCATAATCCTTAACCCAACTTTTTAATTCACGAAGGTTTTTCATCTCCAGTTCGGCTTTTTTGGCATCATTCCAAAAATCGGGAGCCTGGGAGCGTATTTCTGCTTCTTCTATCTCAATTTTCCTGCGATCAATGTCAAAGATACCTCCTCAACGCTAACTCGCGTCCTGATAAGTCTTTAAGTATGTCTTGTGTAATCATCTTTTAATATTAAAGATATAAAGGTACAAAAAAGAGGAGTATTACCTCTTGTAAACATTTCGTTTTACATTCTTACAATAACGTGAAATATATTTGAAAGCATCGTAATTACCCAACCTTCCGGCTTTATCCCAATCGTAACAGGCTTTTTGATGAAGCCCTATGTTATAATGTGCAACACCACGGTTAAACCATGCATGTACATCATTAATATCTTTTTCAATGGCACGGTCGAAGTCATCAATTGCAGGTAGAAAATCCTGTTTCGAAAAATGAATGGTTCCTCTTATGGAATATATTCCGGGTTGGTCCGGATCCAGATATGCAGCTTTATTAATATCTTCCAGTGTAGCTTCTTGGTTATCGGAGTGTTTTAAATGTAAACGAGCCCGCTCATAATAGGCTTGTCCGTATAATGAGTCAGCTTTTATTGCTCTGCTTAACCAATCGTAAGCAGTGCGAACATCACCATTACTCTCTAAGTTGAACATTGCAAGAAGAGTGAGAGCCGGAGAAAAATCATTTTTGCGTGTTAGGCTTAGTTCCAGATTAATTTTTGCCTCTTTGGGGTTACCATCGCTAAAGTCAAATAAGGATTGAAAATAATACGATAAGTAACCATCGGGGTTAAGGTTGATACTTCTTTTGATATCTTCTCTATAACCTACCATGTTCTGATAATGATAGCGTGCATATGCGCGTAGATTATGTGCATAATCATCATTAGGGTATTTTTTTATATGACGGCTAAGGCCTTTTGCCGCTTCAATATATTGCAATCTACAAATATTAAGGATACCCTGGCTAATATATCTGCTTAGAAGCTCTTTTTTGTTTTGGCTAGATGAAATTTTATCAATCGGAACATTAATATTTACCCAATTTGTATCATTTAATAAGTAGGTATTGTATAAAACCTTATGCATGCCATTGCTCGACACATTGATTACACCGCATAGTTCTCCTTTACGGTTAATGGCAGGTGCACCTGCAGAATTAATAGAATAAGACCCTTCAATAAGGCCGGTGCGTTTAATATGTGGGAAGTAAATTAAACCATTTACTGGTGAAATAGTCATACCATCTTCTGATTCAAGTGGATGAGTAAAATACAATAGCTCCTCTTTTTTTCTGAATGATTGTCTGGAAGGAAGTAAATAATTAAACGGTTTCTGCCGTACTTGCTCCACTTTAATCAGTGCCATGTTTGATTGTGGATGAACCGAAATAATACGTCTGACCTGAAACTTTCGGCCATTACGAAGTGTAACAACAGCTGAATCAGCATTCTCAAAAATATGTCCCATTGTAATAGCCAGCCCGTCATTACTAAGAAAAAAACCCGAAGCGGTACCCGTAATTAATTTGGCACTATTATATGTTTGTAGCTCAAATGTAGCTTTTTCTGTTTGATCAATAATATCAATTATTGACTGCGAATAGGTTGTTGCTGAAAAAAACAGAACGAAAAAAATCCGGCAATATCTAAGTAACTTCATTTTTTTAATGTATACCTCCTCAAAAATAACAAAAATGTCAGGTATTGGTTGAAAGACTTAAATTTACCTGAATAAGAGACTTTTATGATTGTGACGGAGGTCGGATACTGATAGTATTGAAATAAAAAAACCTTAGTTAAGAATTAACTAAGGTTTTTGGGTGGAAGACCGGGGTCGAACCGGCGACCTCTGGAACCACAATCCAGCGCTCTAACCAACTGAGCTACAACCACCATCTTTTGTTTTAGCGATGCAAAGATAATATTTGTCTATTAATATTCGCAAGAATTATAAAAAAAAACAAAAAAACTTTTTCCTTTGTATCTGTTTATACACCGGCATTATGAAGTTTTTTATTGAAAATCAGAAGGTAGAGAAAGAGTTGGAATGGGTACTTACTCAGGTTCGTTTGCATATGAATGGAGCCACTAGTGCTCAAATGGAGGAAAGAGGCATAAAGTACCGCATTAATTATGGTGTAAGCATACCGCATTTAAAGCAGTTGGCAAAGCGTATTCCGGTGAGTTATGAGCTTGCAGAACGCTTATGGTTTATGGAAATTAGGGAAACCATGATATTAGCTGCAATAATTGTTCCTGAAGATACGATGTCGCTTGAACGATGTTTGGAGTGGAGTGAGAAAGTAATCAATGTTGATATTCTTGAACGATCCGCTATGTTCCTGTGGGGTAGGATAGCTTTATCAGAAGTGTGTGCTTTCCGTTGGTTAAATGAAAACTCAGGTATTAAAAAGGCTTTGGCATTTTATACAATTGGGCGAATGGTACAACTAAAAGGACCAACAGATGCTTATTCTATTTCTGACATAATTAAGATGTTATCTGTAACAGAGGGCGATATATATGTACTAAAAGCAGCTTCTTTCTTAATGCGCACTTTACTAAGAGCAGGCGAACAGATTGAAGACTCTCTAAAGCTCTTTATTTCAGGATTAGCAGAATCAACAGATAAGAACAGGAGACTATTTGGAGAGGAATTACAAACAGAAGTAGACTTTATGAATGAGAAGTAGGTTGGCGTAAGTGCATTTGTTTGATTATGGCATGTATGTAGGTAAGCTGGGTTTATTCATATATAATTATCTATATTTGATAAAGTAAGTCGTAAACGACTAAGGGAAATATTTGCTTATCACTATTAAAATAATTGAATAATGAGTATGCTGGAGGGGTACTTCGAAAAGTTCAGGAAGAATACCATTGGTTGGGATGCGCATATAATAACACCTTATGGTGAAAAACCATTGGTTTATGCAGATTGGATTGCCAGTGGTAGACTATATCGTCCAATTGAGGACTTAATGAAAGATAAGATTGGGCCAATAGTTGCTAATACTCATTCCGAGTCGAGTGATACAGGAATGAGTATGACCAATATTTATAAACGCTCTCACCAGATTATTAAAAATCATGTTAATGCTGGGCCTGACGATATTATTATTACTGCTGGATTTGGAATGACATATGTTGTTAATAAGTTACAGCGTATGCTCGGAATGCGTGTGCCTGAGCAAGCACAGCAGTACTGTAAGATACCAACAGATCAACGGCCTGTTGTATTTATAACACATTTAGAACATCATTCAAATCACACATCGTGGCTAGAAACAAATGCAGATGTTGTGGTTATTGAGCCGGATGATCAGTTGCTGGTTAATCCGGTATTTTTACGTCGTGAGGTAGAAAAATATAAAAATCGCCCATTAAAGATAGGATCTTTTAGTGCATGTTCAAATGTTACAGGGGTAAGGGTTGATTACCACAGCTTGGCTAAAATTATGCATGAAAATGGAGGATTTTGTTTTGTAGATTTTGCAGCATCTGCACCTTATGATAATATTGATATGCATCCTGTTGATCCACAGGAAAATTTAGATGCTATCTTTTTTTCTCCACATAAGTTTCTGGGTGGGCCCGGTAGCTCAGGAGTATTGGTTTTTAATCGTTCCCTTTATCATAACTCTGCTCCGGATAATTCAGGAGGAGGAACAGTTGACTGGACCAATCGTTGGGGTATGTACCGTTATGTTGATGATATTGAAGCTCGTGAAGATGGGGGGACTCCTGGTTTTTTGCAATCTATAAAAGCCGCCCTGGTTATTGAATTAAAGGAGCAGATGGGGGTAGAAAATATCCATGCTAGAGAGAAAGAGTTGATCGACAAAGTTTTGAATGAATTTCGTAAAATACCGGGTATGAATATTCTGGCTAATAATGTTAATGAACGTTTGGGAGCGATATCATTTTATATTGATGATTTACATTTTAATCTTGCAGTACGTTTGTTAAATGATCATTTTGGAATACAAGTTCGTGGTGGTTGCTCCTGTGCAGGTACGTATGGCCATTATTTGTTGCATGTTGATTATAATACTTCGGATAAAATTACAAGCAAAATCAATCATGGTGATTTGTCTGAGAAACCAGGCTGGATTCGTATGTCGATACATCCGACAATGTCAGATCAAGAAGTTGACTATTTAATTAGTTCAGTTTGTGAAGTTGCAAATAGATGGAAGGAAATGGAGAAAGATTATGAGTATGTAGCTGCACATAATGAATATTTTCACAAGAATGTCCGGGTTAAAACTCCAGAGGACTATGATGGATGGTTTAAGTTTTAAAGATATCTTCATTAATTTAGGTTATAGATGGTGGGCATATATTGTTCACCATTTTTCTTTGCCTGAACATAATTTAGGATTAAATATTATTGTGCCAGAATCTATTAATGTAAATCAATCAGGTTCTTTGTAGTGATAAATCAGGTATTATTCTGACTGTAAAAGAAAATATATCAAATTATTTTAATGTTTCGTCAAAAACAGAAATCAGTCTTAATTTGTTTTTAATATGTTTATTGTGATATATTTTTTTGTTATGAGTAATATTATCAACTAACCTGTTTGAAAACATGAGTTTAATAAAGATAATACACATACTGCTATTCGTGGGTTTTTCGGGCTCACTATTAGGGCAATCAGCTAATTTTACAACAGATCTTATAAATAATGAGAGTTGTGGTGCTGCAACTGTTACGTTTACAATTAGTAATCCTATTGAGGGAAATACCTATGAATGGAATTTTGGGAATGGAGAGCCAAATGTTACAGGAACAATTAATGGTACTAACAAAGGTACCGCATCAACAACATATTATAATTCTGGTGTATTTACTGCCCAATTAACAATGAATTCAACAGAGTCATCTGTTCAGGTAATAACAATTCATGCAATACCAGAGCCTAGTTTTGAGGTAATTGACGGAGAAGGGTGTTTTGTGGCTTCTAAAGCAGTGACTTTTAATTATACTGGTACTAATCCTGATTATGGTGCAAATGTTACATCCTGGAAGTGGAGTTTTGGTGATGGGAGTGAAGATGTGGTTTTAACAGGCTCAGGTAATACTGTATACAAGTATACTGATTTTGGAACCTTTAATGTGCTTGTTGAGGTGGTTGATGAGAATGGATGTAAAGCTTCTGCATTTGAACCTAATGCCGCTGTTTTATATTCGACACCGCATGCCGATTTTGAAATTAATTATGATGCTTCTTGTAATTTTCCTTTAGATATTGAACTGACAGATAAATCAACTGATGGACAAAATGGAATAAATAAATATTTTTGGTCTGTAGAGAAGTCAGGTGGTCAAAATATAGAGATAAGCAGTGAGCAAAAACCAGTTATTTCTTTACCTTCTGGTGGTAATTATGATATTACTTTAACAGTAAGCAAATCGCCAGGGGAATGTATTGATCAGGTTACAAAAGTTGTATCCTTCCAAGATAATATAGTTAGTTTTTCTCCTAATATTCCACAAGTAATCTGTCAAGGACAGGAAGTTACTTTTACTGATAATTCGGTAGAAGTTGACGGAGGTACTCCACTTTCATATTTATGGGATTTTGGAGATGGAATCACAAGTACGGATAAAAATCCTAAACACACTTATAATGACATTTCAGGTAGCCCTTATACTGTTACATTATTTGTCACATTTAGTAACGGGTGTCAGTCAAGTAAAGTAATAGAAGATTTAGTTACAGTTAACCCAGCAACACCACCTGGAATAACAGTTGATAAGCCGACTAGTTGCAAGGATTATGCAGCAACGTTTACTGCTACACCTGGTTTTGTCTTTTATGAATGGGATTTTGATTATGATGGACAAACACCAAATCTGACTCTCTCAGGAGTAGAGAATGTTGTTACTAAAACGTATTCTGGCCAAAAGGATTCGATTCAGGTGTACCTTCAAGTTACAACATCAGGAGGGTGTGTTTTACATACTGTATACCAGTATATTGATATATTATATCCACATGCCGATTTTGTTGTCTCAGATGGCGATGAGGGTTGTGTTATGACATCAGCTCAATTTGATGCTAGCTTGTCAGGCAATCAGTTGCCAGGTAGCAATAATGGTATTATTCAATATGTATGGGATTTTGAAAATGATGGTATAGATGATTATACATCGACATCGCCTTTGGCATCACATGCATATAATGATGAAGGAATTTTTGATGTTAAGCTGACCATTGAAACGGCAACAGGTTGTCTTAAAGATACAGTTATTGAGAAAGTTGTAAAACGAGGTTATGCTCCGGTTGCATCTTTTACCCTCAGCCATGCTGATGAATGTAGAAATACGCCTGTTGTTTATAAAAATACATCGGTGATTAATGATGCAGGGACTTTTCCTATTGATAGCCTCTACTGGCACCTTGGTGATGGCTTCTTTGTTGCTGGAAACCCAATTGAACGGCCAGGGCTTAATAATCATTTTCACCGGTATCATGATGATACACGTGATAATGGAGTACCATTTACAGTTTGGCTTAAAGCATTCAGTAATGGATGTCAGTCCAATGTTCCCAAACAGGAAGTTGAGATTGCTTATCCCATTGCACGTTTTGAATTAGGTGCGAATGATGATTGTGGTGTAGCTTCAATACATGACTTTATTGCTTTTGACCTGTCTGATCCGAATAGACTTAGTGAAGGTGTAGAAGAGTTTCGCTGGGACTTTGGAGACGGGTCCTATTATCCTGGACCTACAGCTGATGATTGGGAAACAGGTATTAACCCGTCTGTAAAGCATCAATTTCGGAAACTAGGTATTTTTGATGTAACTTTATTTGTAAGGAATAATGCGGAGGGGTGTGTTGACAAAACAACACATGAAGTGCAGATGATTGCAGGAGCATTGGATTTTAAGGCAGATAAAACGCAGATTTGTTATAATACACAAAGCGACCGGGTGACTTTTAAAAACCTGACCTTGTCAACATCTCCTTCTACTAGTTATACATGGGATTTTGGTGAAGGAGCTGACCCACAAACATATGATGGAGCTACTCCACCTCCTGTATTGTATACAACTTCAGGACTTAAAACTGTTACCTTAGTTTTAGACGAAGGTCTTGATTGTGTGAGATCACTGGTTAAAGAAGGATATATTGATGCTCGTGGACCAGTTGTTGATTTTATTTGGGACTCTTCTAATGTAATTGATACTATCCAATGTCTTGATCCTTTACAACAAGTTAATTTTACAAGTATAACGAACGGCACACCTAATCTTAATAATAATGTAATATACGACTGGTCTTTTGGTGCAGGAGCAAATCCACCGGAAGCTACACGGAATAGTGAGGTACCTATATCTGTAAGCTATACAACATCAGGAGATAAAGATGTTACATTACGTGTTGTAGATAATAAAGGCTGTTCTAAAAGTATCACAAAGCAAGCAGTTATTTCTGTTCCCAATCCAAAAGCAGATTTTGATGTTAATGCGGTACAAAACTATTGTATTGGTGAAGGTATATACTTTAAGAATAAATCATCAGATACAGCACCATTTTTTATTGAAGAATGGGTGTGGGATTTTGGAGATGGTGCGACACCAGCTACATACAATGGAGAAAAACCTCCGAATGTGACTTATAATGTAAAAGGAAAGAAAACGGTAACATTAATGGTGACAAATAATACCGGCTGTACAAATATATTTACAGAAGAAGTAGATATTTATGAGGCAAATGCATCGTTTACAGTACCAGCCGAAATTGGTTGTGCTCCTGCTGAGGCTTCTTTTACAGATACATCGGAAGATATTGTAGAATGGTCTTGGATTTTTAACGATGGATACGGATCAAGTTCTAACAGGCAAAATCCATCGCAGTTATTTTTGTACCCTGGCATTTATGATGTTTCATTGACAACAACCAGTAAAGGAGGATGTAAAACAACTATAGAGCAACCAGCTGCTTTAACAGTAGAAGGATCATTTTATAAAGATTTTACAGCCACAATAACTCCTAACTACTGTTTGGATAGCCCAGACGATCCTGTTGTAGAATTTGTTATAACTGGATTAACTGAAACTAAGTATGTTACACTTGATTTTGGTGATGGAACAGAAGCTCATCATCATGTTTTTGAGGGAGATGCTCCTGTAGCGTATACGATAACGCATCAATATAAAAAGATGGGATCATTTCAACCTAAGCTAACATTAGAAGATGAACGATCAGCTCTTTCCTGCGGACCATTTGTATATATTCCGGAAATAGATCCGATCACTATTAGTGAAAAAGCGATTCCTGCTTTTGAAGTAGATGTTCAAGAGCAAACAGGTTGTCAGTATCAACCAATATCTTTCAGGGATATAACTAAAGAAACCAATGGTATTGTTGATAGTCGTTACAAAATTGTTAGCTGGCTGTGGGAGTTTGGTGATTCTGCTAACTCAACCTCAGGGGAACAAAACCCTTCTTTTGTATATATAGAGCCTGGTGTATATACAGTAACAATGACTGTTACAACAGAAGTTGGTTGTGTATCGTCTGTAAGTCAGGAAGTTACTGTCGCCACCCAAATTTTGGATCTTACAGAAGGAAGCCCCTTCCTTGTGTGTGCAACTGATGCGCCTTTGTTAGATGGTGCGACACCAACTGGTGGTGTAGGTGAATACAGTTATAAGTGGCAGGAAAGTCTGGATGCTAATAACTGGAATGATGCGCCGGGAACTAATGATAGTGAAGATTACCAGGTTGAAATAAAGGATATTAAAAAGCAAACCAAGTTTTATTATCGACGGGTTGTGACATCAGGTGATTGTTTAGTTGAGTCTCCATATTTTGAGGTGACAATTGACCCAACGACTAATCCTGGAATGCTGAGTGGTTTTTACAGTGTATGTTATAATGATAATAGTCAAAAATTGGTGTTACGTAATAGTATTGGACAAATTAAAGAATGGCATTCATCTACTGTTGAGGATTTTAGTACTTATACAGTTATTTCTAATACAAAAGATCACTATACACCAATTAACCTGATTGAAACAACGTATTTTAGGGTGTTAGTACAGAGTGGTTTATGTGAAGAAGAGTTTTCAAATAGTGTTAGATTGACTGTTTTGCCCGAAATAACTGGTAATGTTATTGGAGAAGGTCAAAGTTTATGTTCACATGAAGCACCAGCACTATTAACAGCTACTGCACCAATTGGGGGAGAAGGAAACTTTACCTATCAATGGCAAAATAGTGTAGATAATATCACTTTTAAAGATATCGTCGGGGCAGTGGATGAAACGTATCAGCCTTCGCCCTTATCACATACAACTTATTTTAGAAGAGTTGTTGTTTCTGATAATAAATGTGAGCTTTTTAGTAAAAGCCTTGAGGTTTTTATCACCAAATCACCGGATAATTCTTTGCCAATTATAACAAGTGCAACTTGTGAAATATCAGATGCTGAAGTTATTATTAGGAACACTGAGGTTGGTATAACCTATTATTTATTGGATATTGATGATGGCTATGCCGAAATAGTATCGGGTAACGGAAATGGTGATGACCTCACTTTAATCATTCCTAATTCAGAATTTCCAGCTGGTGGAAATAGTATGAATATACAAGTGCGTGCTGATAATAATGGGCAGTGCTCAAGAGAGTTAGCGAATGTTACAATTCGAATTGATAAATATCCCAATATATATGTTAATGTAATAAATAGTGAGGATGTATGTGCAGGTACAGATGCAGTTATAACGATAGAATCAAGTGTTGTTGGAGAAACATACTCCATTATTGATTTTAGTAATGAGAATATTGTTGTTGTAGCTGATGGTAATGGGAACAATCTTGATCTGGTTATACCAGCTTCAAAATTGCCAACTTCAGGACGATTTAGTTATGGATTAAATGTGAGTCATTTAACATGTTCAGAGTTATTATATGAAGGTTCTTTCGGTGTAATTCCCGGACCTGATAATAGACTTACAGTCTCTGATCCGTTTATTTGTGCTGAAGCATCACCTGCTAATACTTTTGTGCAAATATCAGGTAGTGAGACAGGTGTTCGTTATCAGTTACGACTGGATAGTGATAATTCTGTTCAGGGTGATCCTGTAATTGGGAATGGAAATGATATTTCACTACAGATAGTAACTCCAGCTACCACAACAGTTTATAATGTATTCGCAACCTCAACAACAACGGATGGTCAGGGAGAGGAGTGTGATGGGCTTATGCTTATCGATAAGGCTGTAGTAACAATTGTACCTGTTCCTAACCAGGATAATGAGGTAACAGATCCTGTAATATGCTATGGAGATGATGTTAATGTACTGGTAAAAAATTCTCAGGAAGATGTAAAATATACATTGCGATTAAGTGGTGTAGATATTCAATCTTTAAATGGAACTGGTGGAGATATAACATTTGCTGTTATACCACCACCAACTACTAATACAACATATCAGGTGTTTGCTCAGTCAGTTTTAAATGGAGGTTCTTGTGGTGAAGTACAGTTGGTTGATGATGCACAAATATCTGTAATACAAGTGCCTGAAACAGATGCTACTGTTTCGGATGTGGATATTTGCCAGAGTGGTAATGATGTTATTATAACAGTTAATCCAACGGATATAACAGTCAATTATGAGCTTAGAGAATTGGGAGGTGTGTATTCACAGGTGCTGTCCGGAACAGGTGCGGAGCTAAATTTTTCTTTATCGGAACCAAGCCAGAGTGGCGTATATGAGGTGTATGCAACACCTATACGCCTTAACTCAGAAGGAAACGCTTGTAATACTGTTAAGTTGATAGATGTAGCCAATCTGAACTTTGTTCCAACACCTGATGTTGCTCTTGTTGTGAGTGGAGATAAAGTGTGTGAAGGAAATCAAGGGCTTATTACCATTGAGAGCTCTGAAATAAAAACACAGTATCAACTTCGTGAAAATGGAGGTGGTGTTATGATTGGTTCTCCAGTTGAGGGAACAGGTGGTACTATACAATTTGCACCTTTAGTTCCGGTATCAAGTACAATTTATGAGGTTGTTGCAACAAGTACGGTACTGGCATGTCCGGAAGTGATTTTACAAACTAAGCCAGAGGTTACTGTTATAAGGATGCCACGCTTAGACTTGGCTATTTCGCCAACAACAGCCAGTATTTGTTATGGTGAATCACATATGATAAGCGTAAATGGAACGGAAACAGGTATTCGCTATCAGTTGAGGATTGGTAATGAAAATGTTGAAGGACAGGTATTTGATGGAGATAAAGGTTTGGCAAAATCATTTAACGTGACACCTTTGGGCAGTACGACATATAATGTATTAGCAACACCAATTGATACGGATAAACAAGGTGCTTCTTGTGATGGTCTACAAATGGATCAATTGGTTGATGTTATAGTTGAAGGTCCTGTTACCATTGAGGAACAGCCTTTTGATACACATATTTGTTCAGGTAGTGAAGCCTCATTTTATGTTAAGGCCAATAGTGGAGAAACCGGAACGTTAAATTATCAATGGAGAATGGATGGAAATCCACTGACTGATGGTGGAAATATTAGTGGTTCTAATACGGCAACTCTTACCATTAAAGATGTATCTGGTTTGGATTTTGGCAGTACAGGAACAGCATTTGATGTGTTAGTTAAAACTGATAAGTGCGTCACAGTTATATCTGAGGTAGCAAATATTTATTCTTCCTCACCACCTGATCCAACGGATTTTGTGATCAATGGTGTTAATATCTGTCAGGGAAATGATGCTATTGTGAGTTTTAGTAGTATGCTTGCTAATTCTGACTATCGCTTCTCTTATAATCTGGTTGGAGCGAATAGTGCAAGCAATATGGAGACAATTGCTACTGTTACTAGTGGAGATGGTATGGGAACATTTATTGTGCCTGCTTCTGAATTAGTTAATATCGGTTCTACAGCTATAATTGTAACACAACTTGATTATGCACGTGCTAATGATTGTGTTACAGGTGGTTTAGCTGTGTCAGATATTATTGAGGTAGAGAAGAAGCCTGATATTACAGATTTTAATGTTGCAGTGGATAATATTTGCCATGGACAAGTGGCTGAAGTAAGCGTTGTTAGTTCTGGACTTGAAACTAATATTTATGAAGTAAACTACAATATAAGCGGAGCAAATACTGGAGTTGGATTAAGCTCAGAACTTTTATTTGAGGCTGGTAGAGGTGTGTTTGAGATACTCTCATCAAACCTTGTAAATACTGGTGTAACAACCATTGAAGTAATTAATATTGAGAATACTCTTGGAGAGATGTGTGGAACCCTTGTTGATATTCCTGATTTGGACTTTACGGTGGAACCAAATCCCGTAATTGAAGGGTTGCTGTTTAATGCAGATAACATTTGCTTGGGTACAGACGCAGTAGTAAACATAACAGGTGGACTTATTGATGGTGAATACCAGCTTACTTATAACTTGAGTGGAGCAAGTAACTCTAATAATAACATTGCAACTACAACCATTCAAAGTGGTAATGGTACTGGGCAGTTTGTTATTCCAGACAATTTGTTAAAAAATACAGGTAATGTAAATGTTCTGGTGACTGATATAGCATTTGTTACGGGGAAAAAGTGCCCTGATAGAGGCCTTAATATTGGAGCTTCGTTTAATATTGAACCTGTGCCCGATGTTGGAAATCTTTCTGTTATTACATTGGATATATGCGAAGGAGAAAGTTTAAATGTATTGTTAACCAGTAACTTAAATAATGGAGATTACCGGATAAGATACCAGGTAAATGGCGCTAATAACTTCTATGACCAGATTGAAGACCTTACAATATCAACAGGTGATGGTAATGTTATCTTTACAATTCCTTCATCTATGTTGCCTAACCCAGGCTTAAGTACAATAACAATTCGCGAAGTGATAGACCTGAATTCAAGCCAGCAGTGTAGTGAAGGTCTGTATGTACAAAACAATTTTACAATTGAAACCTCACCAATTGTTGATGGTTTAGTTATTGAAGCAGCCAATACATGTCTTGGGCAGTCTTCTGGTGTTAATGTAATCAGTAGTCTGGATCCTGGTGTTTACCAGTTTTCTTACGAATTATCTGGTTCGGGTAATCTCGCCAATGTTATCTCTTTAGTTGAAATATTTAATGATGGTACTGGCGCATTCGTTATCCCGGGTTTTGACCTGACAACTGCTGGTATAACTACTATTACAGTTAATTCAATTAAGAAAGTGTTTGGTTTAGGGTGCGAGATATCCGGCTTTACTGTCTCAGATGATTTTATTGTTGAGAACCTTCCTAATATCACATCTTTACAAGCACGGGTTGAAGATGTGTGTCTTTATAATAATGCCAGTGTTACAGTACAGGGCTTATTAGATGATGGACAGTATGAGATTACATATGAGTTATTGGGCAATAACATGATGTTGCCGGAAACAGAAATTATTGATGTAACAGCAGGTGTGGGAAACTTTTCTATTGATTCTGCTGATTTGCCCAATGAAGGTCCTACAGTTTTGCATATTTTTAGTATAAGATCTATTGTAGGAGAGATGTGTGAGGGGGCGGAAAGTGTTTCTGTGAAAGGAGAATTTAGTATATTGCCACTGCCTGTTACTGAAGGGTTTAAGATTCATGCAATTGATGCTTGTAGTGGAAGTGATGTAAAAATAACTGCAGTAAGTAACTTGTTAAATGGTAGCTATGAGATTCAATATTATATTACTGGTAAAAACGAAGTAGCAACAACAAAAATAATTGATCTGGCTACAGGTGATGGTGATTTTGAGTTTGTGATACCGGCAGAAAATTTGCCAAATATTGGCAGTAATACAATTTGGGTAACAAATATTAAGTACTTGTCTGGTAAACAATGTGAAATTGATATTGAAAGTAAAAGTAACTTTACGATATCCAGAACCCCTGATATCTCAGGGTTTCAAATAAAAACTGTTGATATATGTCAAGAACAGAGTCAACAGGTTGCTGTTACAAGCCAAATGGAAGATGGCTTATATGAGGTAGTAATGGATATTACCGGAGATAACCCAAATGCCAGATTTGTTGCACAATTACAATTGGTTAATGGAGATGGATCCGGAGTATTTATCATCCCTTCAGGTGAAATTCCGAATGTGGGTATCAATAAACTAACGGTTCTGGAAATAATTGATGTAATTGGTGCAGGATGTGGTACACCAGTTGTTAATGTGGAAAGTGAATTTAATATTGAAGCTATTCCTTTAGCTAAAGGAATAAGTGTTAAAGTAGAAAGTACCTGCCAGGGAAGAGATGCCCGTGTTGATATTGGTGGAAGCCTATTGGATGGGAATTACGTACTAACCTACGAATTAACAGGTGCAAATACGATAAGCAGCCAGGCTGTTAATCTTTCACTGCAAAATGGAGATGGTACTACTACGTTTATGATTTCGTCGAACCTGTTACCTAATGAAGGAGCGACAAATATTGTTCTTACCTCTATTGCCTATGTAAATGGGTTAGGGTGTAGTATACCGATTAATCTTCTGGATGATTTTCAGGTTGTTTCTATTGGAGGAACTTTTGATGGAGAGATGGCTATAGATGATATCTGTAATGGTAAAGATGCAGTAGTAAGTGTTACCACAAGCTTACCAAATGGTGAATACAGGTTTGATTACAATCTGATAGGTGCTAATACAGTAGATAACCTATCTGCTATAACTAGTGTTGAAGCAGGAGCTTGTTCTTTTAATATTCCTAAAGAAGTGTTATTGGCTAACGGACATCAAATATTTACAGTTACAACAATTACTATTTTGGGTATAGATGGTTGTGAAGCCTCTGGAGTAGGTATTGAAAGAGACTTCATGATTGATGGGCCTGTAGAGATTACTCAGCATCCGGTGCCGGATGACAAGTGTTCAGGAGAAACAGTTAGTTATACTGCCTATGGTGAAAACCTGGCAGATGGAGATATATTGTATAGGTGGATGGCTTCAGATGATGGTGGTACTACGTATGAAGAGATCATTGACCAGGGGGGATACTCAGGAAGCCATACAGAAACTTTAGTTATTGCGAATAATACTTTGCATGATACTAAGCTTTACAAAATACATGCTTTTACAACAGATTGCGATGGCGTTGAAAGTGATCCTGTATTGTTAACTGTGCTGAAAGGTTCTGTTTGTGGAGAGGGGCTGGAAAACCTGCCCGATGCTATTACGCCTAATGGCGATGGGGTTAATGATTATTGGTGGATTGAAGGAGCAGAGAATTATCCCAATAACCATGTTCAGGTATTCAATAGATGGGGGGCATTAGTGTACGAAAGTAACGCATATAATAATACAGAGATTCGTTTTGAAGGTATTTCCAATAAAGGCTCTGGTAAAGAGTTACCTGATGGTACTTATTTCTTTATCATTAACCTGGGCGATGGAAGTAGTATCTTAAAAGGCTATTTGGTGATTAACCGCTAATAACATGAACGAAAAATGAAAAAAGCAATATTAGTAATAATTCTCTTGTTGGGTTTGGTGACCAAAAATAGGGACTTTGTAATGGCTCAGCAACAAGCAATGTTTACGCAGTATATGTTTAACACATTAGCGATTAACCCAGCCTATGCTGGAAGTCATGAAACACTGAGCGCAACCGCACATTTCAGATCACAATGGTCAGGTTTTGATGGTGCACCGCAAACGCAATCGTTTAGTGCACATGGACCCTTAAAAAGGGATAATGTGGCACTTGGCCTAATGATTCTTCATGATAAAGTAGGAGTTACATCTGTTACTACTTTTGCACCATCGTATGCTTATCGTATTCATCAGGGTAGTAATGCAGTGCTATCTTTGGGTTTGCAGGCTAATTTAACCAATGCTAAATCTGCATTTAGTCAACTTAACCCAACCAGTGATAATGATCAGGCACTTAATCGGGATATTCACAAATGGCATCCTAATTTTGGTGTTGGAGCTTATTACTATACCAATAAGTACTATGTTGGCTTATCAATGCCCATGATCTTAAAGAATGATTTTAGTACTGATGCTGATTTGAGTGATGGCGATAGCGGTGCAGGGGAAATGCGTCCGTATCTTGCATTAACTGGTGGATATGCCTATGAGATAAATCCGGATTTTGTATTAAAACCAAGCTTTATGATGCGTACCAACTATGCAGCACCATTAACTGTAGATTTAAACATGAATGTATATTTTATTGAAACAGTCGGGCTTGGTGTCTCTTATCGTTGGAAAGAAAGTATTGCAGCTATTGCAGAAATATTTGTTACAGAGGATATACGCATAGGCTATTCTTATGATCTGATTCTTAACGACATTAATAAGGCGGCCAACGGAAGTCATGAAATAATGATTAATTATAAATTTCCATTTACAAAAAGGCGGATTGTTACACCAAGGTATTTTTAATTGATAGTTATGAAGAGTATAAATACGTTTTATCTTATTGTCGTACTGATTTTAGCAATAAAACCGGTTGTGGCTCAGCAAGACTCTGATTCATATAAATATAATACAGAATTTGAATTAGGAGAAAAGAGCTTTAAACGCTATGCTTACCGGATTGCAATTAAGCATTACCTTAAGGCTTATGAGGAAGATACACTAAATTATCTTGCTCAAAAGCGATTGGCACAAAGTTACTACTATATGCGTGACTTGCAGAAAGCATATGGATGGGCTAGCCAATACCTGGTAAGTAAACCAAATCTTAAGGCCAATGAGATATATTATTTAATCGAAATACTGGCCTCAAATAAAAAATATGTAGAGGCAACACATTGGTATACAAAGTATATAAATATGGATACGGTTAGTGCAGACCGGATTAAACGAATGAAAGGATATCTTCAACCACCCGGTGAGAATGGCGTTGGCTCTAATATGCATGTATATCCTGTAGGATTTAATTCTGACGAAAGGGATTTTTCTCCTTCAGAGTATAAAAATGGACTTGTTTTTGTCTCTGGCCGGTCGCCTTCGGTAAATATTAAAAAGTGGTTTAAGAGTGACGGAGTAAGTTATCTGAATTTATTTTATACAGAAAAAACAGATAATGGTTATACAGAACCTAAAATTTTTAGTAAGAAATTAAAATCTCATTATCATGAAGGGCCTCTTGCCTTTTATGATAATAACACTAAAGTTATTTTTACCCGTAGTGGATTGGAGGACAGAAAACTGTTAGGTAAAAAGTCGACCCGAAATTCTGCTGATGCAACCGTATTAAAATTGTACATGGCAGATATTGAAAATGATGACATTGTTAATATCAGGGAGTTTGAATATAATAGTGATGAGTTTTCTACAGGGCATCCGACTATTTCGGAGGATGGACGGATACTAATTTTTTCATCTAACAGGCCGGATAGTAATGGAGGATCTGATTTATTTTTGTGTTACAGGGTAAACGATACATGGACCCCACCCAGAAGCTTAGGAGATGAGATTAACACCAGTGAGCAAGAATTATTTCCATACCTCGATGGGAATATCTTATATTTTGCTTCTGATGGAAGACCCGGAATGGGAGGATTGGATATTTATTATACAATTCTGGCTAATGATATGCCAACAGAAATTAGTCCTTTTGCTTATCCTATTAACTCTGTTAATGATGATTTTGGTTTAATGCTGCATAAAGGTAAAAATGGGTATTTTGCATCAAACAGGGGTAATACAGCAAATGATGATGTGTATTATGCCTATCATTTTGAAAAACCCCCTAAATTAACCCTTGATGTTGCCTTGTATGACAGTCTTTCTGCAGAATTATTAAAAGATGTAAAGGTCGATGTGGTGGATATGTTGTCATCAGATTATTTAGTACCATTACTGCATGAAGGGGATAGTGTTTTTACATATGCAGTTGAGAAAGGCAAAAAATACGAAGTTATAGGAAGTCGCAAAGGTTATTTTACTGTTCATTTTGTGAATGTACCAGATACATTAGAAGGAAAAGTCAGGTGGAACATTAATATGTTGCCGATTATGACAGATGTTGCCATTAAACTTGATAATATCAATTATGATTTTGATAAAGCAACATTGCGTGATTCCTCATTGATGAAACTCAATCACGTTATCAGGTGGATGGAAGATAACCCTACGGTTAAGATTGAACTAAGTGCACATACAGATAACAGGGGACGTGATTCATATAATTTAAATTTATCAGAGCGAAGAGCACAGGCGGTAGTGGATTATATTGTGGAGTGTGGCATTAATCCTTCCCGCCTTGTTGCGCGGGGGTATGGAGAATCACAACCGATTGTAAAATGTCCTAATCCAAATGACTGCTCCGAAGAGGAGCATCAAATGAACAGAAGGACGGAAATAAAAGTGATTGGTGTAATTGAAGAGAATCGTAAAACTGAAATAGAAGCAGAACCAGCTGGCAATAGCGAAGAGGCAGAAGCAAATAAAGTTATAAATGAGAAGGCTGGTACCATTGATGATTGAACGAGGCTAAAATAGGAAAATTAAAATATTCGGTTATTTTTGTGGTGAACCCATCGGGTTCACCATTCTTATTAAATCGTTGATTAATGAAGATAGTTGAAGTTATTGACAAGGTAAGTCAAAAGCATTTTTTAGATGTAGTTGAAACTATTTATAAAGATGATGAAGCTTATGTAAGGCCTCTGGATATGTTTATTAATGAGGTGTTTGATTCTTCTAAAAATACATTTTATAATCATGGAAAAGCAGCACGTTTTATTCTTATTAATGATGGTTGTGTAGTCGGTCGGGTGGCAGCTTTTATTAATTACAAAAAAGCAAATGGTTTTGAGCAACCTACCGGAGGTATGGGTTTTTTTGAATGCATAGATAATCAGGAAATGGCATTTACACTTTTTGATACGGCCAAAGAATGGTTAGAACAGAATGATATGCATGCTATGGATGGACCAATTAACTTTGGTGAAAATGATAACTTTTGGGGACTGTTGGTAGATGGCTTTAGTCAGCCGGGATTTGGAATGCAGTATAATCCGCCATACTATCAGAATTTTTATGAAGCATACGGTTTTAAAACTTATTTTGAGCAAATAACGAATCATCTTGATCTAACAATTCCTTTCCCGGAACGATTCTGGAAAATTGCTGGTTGGGTAGTGAAAAAAGATGGCTTTTCGTTTAAGCATTTTGAATGGAAAGAAGAGAAGCAGTTTCTTGATGATTTTGAAACAATATATAATGATGCATGGCAATACCATGAGAACTTTACTGCCATTGACAGGAATGTTCTAAAAGCAAGTATGCAAAAATCAAAACCATTTATGCTGGAAGATCTAATTTGGTTTGCTTATCATGATGATAAACCAATTGGTTTTATTGTTCTTTTTCCTGATGTAAACCAGATTTTAAAGTATTTTAATGGTAAAATGAACTTCATCAATAAATTGCGTTTTCTATGGTTAAAGCGTAAAAAAATAATGACACGGGCACGTGTTGTTGTTCTGGGTGTTGTACCTAAGTTTCAGCGATCAGGTATTGAATCAGGTTTATTTTGGCACTTGAAAGGAGCTGTTGAAAAAAAGCCCTATCTAAAAGAACTTGAATTATCATGGGTAGGAGATTTTAACCCTAAAATGCGTGTTTTGCAGGAATCAATGGGAGCTGCTTTTGGAAAAAAACACATTACATATCGTTATGTCTTTAATAAAGAAGGTAAAGATAAAGTAAGGGCAACATCTATACCTGTAGATACAAAGTATAGCACAGAAACGGAGTAGGTAATGATAAAATAATGTGATTAAATGTATTAAAAGCTTTGCTGGTTTAATTTTATAATTTACCTTTGCAGCCCAATAGAGAGTTAGAATATTTAAAGAATAAAATTATATAACAATGAAACAGGGAATTCATCCGGATAATTACAGGTTGGTAGCTTTTACCGACATGTCAAACGGGGATACGTTCATTACTCGTTCTACTGTTAACACTAAAGATACTGTTGAAATCGAAGGAGTTGAATATCCTCAGGTAAAACTTGAAATTTCAAGCACATCACACCCATTTTATACAGGAAAGATGAAGCTTGTTGATACTGCAGGTCGTGTAGATAAGTTTATGAACAGATATCAAAAGCATTTTGATAAGCGTAAATAATTGCGTTTAATATGATAAAATATAAAGCTTCGGAATTTCCGAAGCTTTTTTTTTACATTTATATTAAATTAAGCTATGCAAGTAATTCTTTTTGACAATAAACATCGGAAAGGAATGTTTCCTTTGACATATACGCGACCACAAGGTGAAATTCGCTGTGGAATATTAACCGTTAGAGAAAAGTGGGAACTGTATTGTAAATTAGAGGTAAGCTGTTTATCTACAGATATAATAAACAAAAAGTTCCCGGTTAAATTAAGTGAGGATAATCTGTTTATTTCAGCTTCTGTACTTCCAAATAAAGCTTTGGTTGATAAGGTATTGACATTGGATAAAAACGAGCTGTTATTAAATAATGGAGAAATACTTGCAGCAAGGGGAGATGGAAGTAGTAGGAACAAGATTTTAAATAATGATTTATCAGCATTTAAATCAGTTGACTATGATGGTGTGTATAATGTTCTTGAAAAAGTATTTAATCTGATCACAATCAATCAAAATGAAATCATGTCAGATTTTTGGTTATTAACAAATGATCGAAAATCAGAAGCAATTTGTGATACAGTAAAGTTAGTAGGTGCACATAAAGATCCGGAACTTATTAATAAAATATTTATTGAAGAAGGAGCTGAGGTAGAATATTGTTATCTGAACCCCAAAGAAGGACCAATATACATAGGGAAGAATGCCAAAGTTTTGGAAGGCGCTATGTTAAGAGGTCCTATAGCCATTTGTGAATCATCACAAATAAGTATGGGAGCAAAGATATATGCTGGAACAACAATTGGCCCATGGTCAAAGATTGGTGGTGAAGTAAGCAATACAGTTATTACCGGATACTCAAATAAAGTTCACGATGGCTATTTAGGTGATTCAGTATTGGGGGAATGGTGTAACTTAGGAGCTGATACCAATACCTCAAATCTGAAGAATGATTTTGCAATTGTTAAATTGTGGGATTATTCTGTTGAGCGCTTTGTAAAAACCGGATTGCAGTTCTGTGGGTTAATAATGGGAGATTATTCCCGTTGTGCTATCAATACTGCTTTTAATTCTGGTACCGTAGTTGGAGTAGGGAGCAATATTTTTGGTAGCGGATTCCCACGCAACTTTGTACCATCATTTGTTATCGGGGGACCACAAGGATACGATGTGAATGGATTAAAAACCGTTGAGAAAACTGTTGAAATGGCAATGGCACGTCGAAATGTTGTATTTAATAATTCAGATGCAAGCCTGCTTAATGAAGTGTTTGAAGTAACAAAGAAGTACAGGAGTGCATTTAAATAATTTTTGGCACGCCAATTGACTGTTAAATTGGCAATATATTTTTTTATAGATATCAGACAGATTGTCAGTTCTGATATTTTGTTTTAGATTTTTAATATGGATAATAATAAGTTTGGTCTAGGTAATACTCTAATGTCTGATGTTTTTGAGTCTGATGCAGAATTTATTCCTATCGTATCTGATGAGGATGAACATGTCAGTGAATTTGAAGTGCCTGACATCCTGCCAATATTACCTCTTCGCAATACAGTTCTTTTTCCCGGAGTAATTATACCAATTTCTATCGGTCGTGAGAAATCACTAAAGCTGGTTCGTGAGATACAGAAATCAAAAGGCGTCTTTGGGGCTGTTGCTCAAAAAGATGTTAAGGTTGATGAGCCACAAAAAAAAGATCTGTTTAAAATAGGGACAGTTGCAAAGGTTATTAAGGTATTAGAAATGCCGGATAATTCAACCTCCGTAATAATTCAGGGTAAAAAGCGCTTTCAGTTAGAAGAGATGATAACTGAAGAGCCTTATCATATGGCAAAAGTTACTGGTCTTGATGATGAAAAGGCCATAGAAAAGAATAAGAGTGAATTTGAAGCTGTGGTAAGTTCTATTAAGGATCTTTCTTTACGTGTAATAAAAGCATCTTCAAATGTGCCGCCTGAAGCTTCATTTGCAGTTAAGAATATCGAAAATGATGGATTTCTCATCAACTTTGTATGTTCTAATTCAGATATAACAGTTAATGAGAAGCAAAAGCTTTTAGATAAAAATAGTTTGCTTGATCGTGGAATGTTGCTCCTTGAACATTTGGCACGTGAAGTGCAGATGCTAGAGTTAAAAAGTGATATTCAAAGTAAAGTTAAGCTCGACATTGATCAGCAGCAGCGTGAATATATGTTGCAGCAACAAATTAAAACAATTCAGGATGAATTGGGCTCAAGTCCGATTGAACAGGAAATTGTAGAGCTTAAGAAGAGGGCCAAAAAGAAAAAATGGAGTAAAGAGGTTGGTGAACTGTTCTCAAAGGAGTTGGATAAACTTCAGCGTTTAAATCCGGCAGCGGGTGAATATTCAGTTCAATATAATTACCTGCAAACCCTGATTGACATTCCCTGGAATGAATATACAAAGGATAATTACGATTTAAGTCGTGCTGAGCGCTTCCTTGATCGTGATCATTATGGTCTTGATAAAGTAAAAGAACGTATTCTGGAACATTTAGCAGTGTTGAAACTTAAGGGAGAACTTAAGTCGCCAATAATTTGCTTGTATGGCCCTCCGGGAGTAGGAAAAACTTCACTTGGTAAATCTATTGCCGAAGCTTTAGGTCGTAAATATGTGCGTATGTCTTTAGGTGGCGTGCATGATGAAGCTGAGATTCGGGGGCATCGTAAAACATATATTGGAGCTATGCCGGGGCGGGTTATTCAGAGTATAAAGAAGGCAGGTGCAGCTAACCCGGTATTTATACTTGATGAAATTGATAAAGTTAATTCCAGTCCTCATGGCGATCCTTCTGCAGCTTTGCTCGAAGTTTTAGATCCGGAACAGAATGAACACTTTCATGATAATTTCCTTGAAGTTGATTTTGACCTTTCGAAAGTAATGTTTGTTGCGACAGCAAATACATTAGGTGGTATTTCTCAGCCATTACTGGATAGAATGGAGTTGATTAATGTGAGTGGTTACATACTTGAAGAGAAAACAGAAATTGCCAAACGCCATTTGTTACCGAAGCAAATGGAAAATCATGGTATTCCGAAGGGTACTGTATCTGTTACTAAGAAAGTACTTTCATATATTATAGAAGCCTATACACGTGAATCAGGAGTACGTGAGTTAGATAAAGTATTGGCAAAGTTATGCCGGAAAATTGCACTTAAGATTGCTAAAGAAGAAGAACTAAAAAAGTCCATTACTATTACTGACTTGGTCAATTACCTTGGAGTAGTGCGTTTCTCAAAAGATAAATGGCAGGATAATTCAACAGCTGGTGTTGTTACTGGTCTTGCCTGGACAGCTGTTGGAGGTGAAATATTGTTTGTAGAGACCAGCTTAAGTAAAGGAAAGGGTGGTAAACTAACCCTTACTGGTAATCTTGGTGATGTAATGAAAGAATCGGCAGTGCTGGCTTTGGAGTATTTACGAGCTAACTGTGAGATGATTGGAATTAAAAATGAAGCCTTTGATGAGTGGAATGTACATGTGCATGTACCGGAGGGAGCTATCCCTAAGGATGGGCCTTCAGCAGGAGTTACAATGGTAACCTCTTTGGCTTCAGCATTTACCCAACGTAAGGTGAAACCACGCTTAGCTATGACAGGTGAGATTACTCTTAGAGGTAAAGTATTACCTGTTGGAGGAATAAAAGAGAAAATTTTAGCTGCTAAGCGAGCAGGTATCACTGAGATTATTCTATCGCATGAAAATCAGAAAGATATTAATGAAATTAAAGATCTCTATCTGGAAGGTCTAGAGTTTCATTTTGTAAAAGAGATAGCAGATGTACTTCGATTTGCTTTACTTGATGAAAAAGTAAAAAGTCCGCTGAAGATATAAAATAAAGAGATTGTCCAAAAAGTTAAGGCATTAGGAGGTAACGGTGTTTAATCCTCTTTAGCCTTTACTTTTTGGACAATTTTATTTTTATAAACGAATTAAATTTTAGACCACTTTCTTTTTTTCCAGTGAGATAATACCTTGGCAAAAATGTTTCTCAAAAGAGAACATGACATCCTCAATTTCAGGAGAAAGGCGAGATAAAGTTTTTCGGAAAATTGACTTTGGAATATGTTTGTAATAGGCTTGTGCTAAACCTCCGGTTATACTGGCTATAGTATTTGATGGCCCATTTAGCCAAATAGCTTTGCGTATAGCATCTTCATAGTTTTCCGAAGCTAAAAATGCCATTATTGCACAGGGGGCAGGTGACTCGTATTCTTTGTTAAGATATTCAACACAATCTTTTTCTAAAACCTCTGGTAGTAAATAACCAATATCAGTTTTTAAAAAGCTTCTAATATCTTCTTTGTTTTTACCATCTTTTGCTAAAAATATTGATCCAGCAATGGCCTGAGATGCTTTTATCTTTTCAATTGTAGGATGGGTAATTGCAGTGGCCTTTTTAGATTCCTGTAGTGCATATTCCAACGAATCAGCTGCAAATCCAATTGGACTTACCCTTCTCGCTGCCCCATCACCACAGCTTTTATATTTTACCTCCGGATTATTCGATAAAGCCCATTCTAAAAATGCCGGACGATAACCTGCTTTAGGGAATTTTTGTGTCCATATACGAATTGCATCTGCATACGAGACATTCTTTAGAATTGCATCTGCAGTAGCAAGAGTCAGGATGGTATCATCAGTGTATGCAGAAAAAGGTTTTAAAAGCTGAAAGTTAGTTGTAGCTTGTGGCGACTCAATAAAAGCCGAGCCGATAATGTCTCCTATTATTGCTCCTCTCATTATTATAGTATTAGGTATGGTTCGGTAAAAATAGGTTCAAAATAATTGGATTAAACTAAACTGGTATCGCCTTATGGCTAATGGTTTAAAATTATTGGTTAGCGGTTTATTTTTATTGATGAATGAATAATGAATTTTATCAAACAGACTTAATCTGATAGTAAATTGGATAAAGTGTGCATTTTTCATATAAAAAGAATATCTTATATGAGAAGTTTCGTTATGATATGAATGATCGGTTAAAATATCTTTTTTGGCTACTTGTAGCAAGCCTGTCAATTTTTATAGCCTGGTACTTTAGAGCTATAGTGTCATTTTTAATAGTTTCAGTTGTTATTTCTTTGGTTTCCAGACCAATTTTTGATCTGCTGAAAAAAAAATGTTTAATAAATAAGTGGAAGCTTTCTAATTCTCTTGCAGCTTTACTTACTGTATTAACATTGTGGGTATTTGTACTTGCTTTTTTTAGACTAAGTGTTCCATTCATAATTAAAGAGGTTCACTTTTTATCAAATGTTGATTTAGATGCGGTATTTGAGACAGCAGAGAGATTGTTGGGGACAGCTGTAGAACCTCTGAGAAAATCTGAATTAGGAAGAGCAGGTGTGAATATAATAGAAAATCAGATTAAAGATGCGGCAGTTACCTTTTTTGATTTTTCCCGTTTACGTGATTTATTTGCATCAATTGCAAGTTTATTAGGAGGCTTATTTATTTTCACTTTTAGCGTTTCTTTTATTACTTTCTTTTTTCTTAAGGAAGAATGGTTAATAATGGAAGGGCTTCTATTGTTTATTCCACGCCATTATGAAGAAGGTCTGAAGCATGTTTTGTTTTCTATAAAAAACTTGTTACGGCGTTATTTTATTGGGATTATTATTCAAATAACATTAATTACTATTTTTGTTACCATAGGTGTTTTAATTGTCGGAATTGAATTACAGCATGCTGTTATTATCGGGCTCTTTTCTGGTTTTATAAATGTTATACCATATATGGGGCCAATAATTGGTGCTTTTTTTGGCTTTTTAGTTGGGTTAGTCGTTTATGTTCAGATGACGACTCCACCTGATTTTTTTAATTACATGTTGGGGATACTACTAGTTTATGTTATCGTTCAATTACTTGATAATATCTTCTTTCAACCATTTATTTTTTCTGCCAGTGTACGTGCGCACCCACTTGAAATCTTTATAATTATTTTAATGGCAGGATACATGTCTGGCATTGTCGGAATGTTTTTAGCAATTCCGGTTTATACAATTATTCGTGTGGTAGCAAGGGAGTTTTTCTATAATTATAAACTTGTGAAAAAACTAACAGATAAATTAAAAGAATAAAAGGTCTGAAATGTTATATTTGCCTGTGTAAACAATTTTAGTATTCAATCGTTATCAATGATTGAATGTTGAAATGTTAAAAAACAACAATTAAAACTAAAAAGAAAAATGAGTGTATGGAGATCTTATATGAGATTCCTGGGAGCACTCAAAAACTAATAGCTACTAATTATGGTAAAGACTTTATCCAGTTCCCTTTCCTATGGGAGAATAATCTTAAAGTTTTTCTTAATGATCTTTATTTTGTTTCAATTTGTGAACATTGCAGCAAAAGATAAGTCAAAGAATGAAGGTCCAACACCAGACCTTAAGGTTGGTGAGCGCCTTTTTTATGGATTAATACCAACCGGTGAAGACTCAAAAGCTTGTTCTTCTTGCCATACTTATTATACTGCTGATACCATAAACTGGAACCCTTCAGCATTGGAAATGGCAAAAGTTGCAGCAGATATGGATCTGACAACATTTAAAGGTCACCTTCTTGAACCAAGTGGGACGTTGAGAGAAAAGGTGCATGTGAAGTATCAATTGAGTGATGAACAGCTATTTCATTTGCATGGTTACCTGCAACAATTATCACAAGATGGGGTGCCAGATCAGGCATTATCCATCAATAAGTTAATATTTTTTTTGTTGTTGGGAGGATTAATGACTCTGGCTTTAATAGATCTTATCTATACAAAAAAAATATCTTATAAAGCCATTCATGTTTTAGTTATCATCTTTGGTGTTAGTTTTCAATTGAAAATTATTGCACATGATATGATTGATCTTGGCCGTAGTCAGGATTATATGCCTGATCAACCCATTAAGTTCTCTCATAAAGTGCATGCAGGCGATAATAAAATAGATTGTTTGTATTGCCACTCAAATGCTGAACATGGAAAATCGGCGGGTATACCAAGTGCCGGTTTATGTATGAATTGTCACCAGGTAGTGCGTAATGGAACAAACTCAGGTCAATTTGAAATAGCAAAGCTTGTTGACCATTATGAAAACTATAAAGATATTGAATGGATACGAATTCACAATTTGCCAGATCATGTCTTTTTTAGTCATGCACAGCATGTTAATGTTGGTAAACGTGAATGTAAGGAATGTCATGGTGATGTTGAAAATATGCATATTCTTAAGCAAGAAAACGACTTGTCAATGGGATGGTGTTTAGATTGTCATAAGCAAACCAATGTGAATTTTATAGGCAATGACTATTATAAAATATTTGAAGCTCTTCACAAAGATATAGCAGAAGGCGTTCGGGATTCTATTAAAGCAGCTGATATTGGCGCTAACGATTGTATGAAATGTCACCATTAGAAAAGAAATAATCAGTTTATAATATGAAAGAATATTGGAGAAGCCTTGAAGATTTATTGCCTGAGGAGGAAGCCTCACTAGAAAAGAAATCTTCTGTGGTGCTTTTGGAAGGGGGAGGTACCTCAACAAACACACGTCGTGATTTTCTGAAATATTTTGGTTTCAGTATTGCCTCGGCTGCAGTGTTAGCTGGTTGTGAGCGTCCTGTTAAGAAAGCAATACCATTATTGATACAACCAGAGGAAATAAAGCCGGGTACAGCAAATTATTATGCTACAACTTTTTATGATGGTGCTGAGATGGTGCCTGTTCTTGTAAAAGTACGTGATGGCAGGCCGATTAAGATCGAAGGTAATGATTTATGCACAATGACAGGAGGGGCTGCATCTGCCCGTGTTCAGGCATCATTGCTCAACCTTTATGATGAATCACGTCCTGCTCAACCTATGTTAGATGGAAATCCTATAGCATGGGAAGATGTTGATTTAAAGCTGAAAGAAACCTTATCATCATGGGATAATTCGAAGGAATTTGTCATATTAACCCCTTCGTTACTCAGTCCATCTACAAATAACCTGATTAAAGATTTTAAAGCAAAATTTCCATTTGTAAAGCATGAAACTTTTGATGCCTATTCATATTCAGCACTTCGTGAAGCATATAATAAAGTTTATGGAGAGGCTATTGTTCCATTTCTTCGTTTTGATAAGGCGAAATTAGTTGTTGGTTTCAATGCTGATTTTCTTGGAACATGGTTGCTGCCAACAGCTTTTGGACGGCAGTATGCTCAAGCACGAAAGTTAACAGGAGGTCAGCGTGAGATGCTTCGTCATGTGCAGTTTGAGTCTATCATGACTTTAACAGGATCAAATGCTGATGAACGTGTACCAATGCCAGCTGTTGACGAGACATTTTACCTGACGAAGTTATATGCATTATTGGCTAAGAAAGCTGGTATTACAATGCCATCAATTCCAGAGTTGTCAACTGTTGAAAAGGTGGCAGAGGAGCTTTGGGCAAACAGGGGCAGATCTTTAGTCGTTTCAGGAACCAATGATTTATCTATCCAAACTTTGGTTGTTGAGATTAATTACCTTCTGGGTAATGTTGGAACAACCATTTTAACAGACCAGAAACTGAGCTTATATCAAGGCAATGATAAAGGCTTTGAAGCCTTACTTAAGCGCATGGAGAATGGTCATGTTGGTGCTGTTATGTTTTGGGAAACAAATCCGGCATATAATGCACCTTTTGGTGGCAGAACAGAAGAAGCTATTAAGAATGTACCATTAAGAATGGCGGTTCAGTCGCAACAGACAGAAACCTCACTATTGTGTAATTATAGCTTGCCAGCACCTCACTTCCTTGAAAGCTGGGATGATACAGAGCTGATATGTGGTTTATATACTTTGATACAACCTGCAATACGACCTTTATTTAAAACACGTCAGCCACAAGAAAATTTAATGATCTGGGCAGGTTTTGAAGGGTCTTATTACGACTATATAAAGCTGTATTGGAAAGAGCATATCTATAATAGTCGAGTATCTAAAGGCAAGCAGTTTGAAAAATTCTGGAAAGTGTCTTTACGTGATGGTTTGGTTTATGATGAAAGTAAGCAGAAAACAGCACTTACTTATAATGGAGCTGACCTTGGAAGTATTTTGCAGTCAAATGGAACAGTACAATCAGGAACCAACCTGGAGTTAGTCTTGTATCAGAATGTACCCATTGGCGATGGAACTTTAGCCAATAATCCATGGTTACAAGAATTACCGGAACCTGTTTCTCGTGTATGCTGGGATAATTATGTTTCAGTTTCACCGGCATTAGCAGCTTTAAGAGGCTGGACACAAGGTGATCTTATTGATGTCAATGGTCTTGAATTACCTGTTTTGGTTCAGCCGGGTCAGGCGCGTAATACGCTTGCAATTGCAGTTGGTTATGGGCGAATGAATGCTGGACGTGTGGCATCTGATTTAGGAAAAAATGTGTACCCGTTTGTAGAGCTGAAAGATGGTCATCGAGCGTATAATTTGCCTGAAGTTAAGGTAGTTGTAACAGGGGGGACTTATGAGCTGGCAGCCACCCAATCCCATCATTCAATGGAAGGGCGTGCTTTAGTTCGTGAAACCACGATTGCTGAATACCTGGCTAATCCGGCAGCTGGAAATGAGATGCATGCAAAAGTTGAAAAATTACATACCTCATTGTATCATGAGCATGAATATAAAGGGCACCATTGGGGGATGGTTATTGACCTGAACTCTTGTATTGGTTGTAATGCATGTGTTGTAGCTTGTTCAGCAGAAAATAATGTGCCTGTTGTTGGGCGTAATGAAGTGCGTCGTTCACATGAAATGCATTGGTTGCGTCTCGATCGCTATTATTCCGGTGATATTGATAATCCGGAGGTTGTTCGTCAACCCGTAATGTGCCAACACTGCGATAATGCACCATGTGAGAATGTTTGTCCAGTTGCCGCAACCAACCATAGCTCAGAAGGTATTAACCAAATGGCTTATAACCGGTGCATAGGAACCAGGTATTGTAATAATAACTGTCCGTATAAAGTACGTCGATTTAATTGGTACGATTATACCGGGGCAGATAGCATACCAAATAACCGGGTTGATCCGGCTGGCATGACATTGGATCTGAAACGTATGGTATTGAATCCTGATGTGACAGTTCGAGCTAAAGGAGTAATTGAAAAATGCTCAATGTGCATTCAACGTATCCAGGATAAAAAGTTAAATGCAAAGAAAGATGGGCGCCAGTTGGAAGATGGAGAAATAAAAACAGCTTGTCAACAAACCTGCCCGGCAGATGCCATCACCTTTGGCGATATGAATGATCCGGATAGTAAAGTATCGAAGTTGCTTAAAGACGCACGTCAGTACGGTTTGTTAGAGGAGTTACATACTCTTCCATCGGTTGTGTACCTATCGAAAGTAAGAAATAAGGATAAAAATAAAACGTTAAGTTAATGTACGTATCACCAGTAAGAGAGCCGCTAATTAGCGGTGAAAAAAGCTACAGTAAAGTTACCGAGGATATTTATGCCCCGATGACCGGTAAGCCTGGCAAACTATGGTTTGGCGGATTAACCTTAGCGCTTATAGCTCTTGGCTTCGGTTTATTCTCAATATTCATTACCGTATGGGATGGAATTGGAACATGGGGACTGGATCGGACTATTGGTTGGGGTTGGGGTATTACCAACTTTGTATGGTGGGTAGGTATTGGTCATGCCGGTACCTTTATTTCAGCCATACTGTTATTGTTCCGCCAGAAATGGCGTACCTCAATTAATAGAAGTGCTGAAGCGATGACTATTTTCGCAGTAATGTGTGCAGGGCTATTTCCATTGATCCATATGGGGCGTTTGCCCTTAGGATTTTTTATTTTTCCGTATCCGAATACACGTGATGTTTGGGTAAACTTTAACTCTCCATTATTATGGGATGTATTTGCTATATCAACATACCTTACAGTTTCATTACTGTTTTGGTATATGGGCTTAATCCCTGATATTGGTACCATTCGAGATAAACTGGTGCCCGGAATTAAAAAGAAAATTTATAACTTCTTAAGCTTTGGATGGACCGGTTCAGCCCGCCATTGGGCTCGTCATGAATCAATGAGCCTGATATTAGCCGGATTGGCAGCGCCACTGGTACTGTCTGTACATACCATTGTTAGTTTTGATTTTGCAACCTCTGTTATACCAGGCTGGCATACCACTATATTTCCGCCTTATTTTGTTTCAGGAGCTGTATTCTCTGGTTTTGCTATGGTGCTTACTTTAATGATTATCACGCGTAAAGCTATTAACCTGGAGGATTATATTACCAAGGCACACCTGGAGTCGATGAATAAGATTATTATTGCAACAGGCTCAATTGTTGGTATTGCCTATATTACAGAATTATTTATTGCATGGTATTCAGGTGTTGTATATGAGCAATATGCTTTTGTTAACAGAGCCTTTGGTCCATATTGGTGGGCTTATTGGATTATGATGACATGCAATGTTATAACACCACAGTTATTTTGGTTTAAAAAGATACGTCGTAGCTTTTTAGCTACTTTTATCATCTCCATATTTGTCAATATAGGTATGTGGTTTGAGCGTTTTGTTATTATCGTTACTTCATTGCATCGCGATTTTTTACCATCAAGCTGGAGTATGTATTCTCCAACCTGGGTTGAGGTAGGAATTTATATTGGAACATTTGGATTATTTTTTACCCTATTTTTCTTGTTTATACGCTTCTTTCCGGTAATTGCTATTGCCGAAGTTAAGAGCGTATTAAAAACATCAACAGAAAAGTTTATTAAGAAAGGAAAGTAGATATGCAGAAAAAAGCTTTTGTTTCAGGATATTTTCTCGATGACAAAGACCTGGTAGAAGGCATCAGGGCTTTGCAGAAAAAAGATATTAAGATTGCAGATGTGCGTACACCATTTCCGGTGCATGGTTTAGATAAAGTATTGAAAATGCGCCGTTCACGTTTACCACGTGCCGGATTTTTGGCGGGTACTTTTGGCGTTGTTATTGGATTTGGATTTCAGGCGTGGGTATTTACCCAGGCATGGCCTTTAAATTTTGGGGGTAAACCTTTTTTATCCATTCCATCATTTATACCGGTAACATTTGAATTGGCAGTGTTATGTGCTGCATTTGCTTTGGTATTTGGGTTTCTCATTCGAAGTGGCTTAGGACCCGGGGCTCCAAATATAGTTTTTGATGAAGAAGTAACTAACGACCGGTTTCAGATATTACTGGAAGTAAACGGAAGTAACAGTGAGCAACTTCAGGCAGAATTGCAATCAGCAGGTGCAGAAGGAGTACAACATCATGATGTTTGAAAAAGACAAAAGTAACAAGATATAAGATGCAGTGTAACTGCGCAACAAAATCTTGATACTTGATACTTAAATCTTGATACTAATTATAGAACTATGTATAAGTCATTTGAATTTGATAAAAAACTAAAATCCATACTCTTTACTGTTATAATAATCGGAGCTTTACTTTCCGTTATTGGTATTGTAATGAACCTGGATCATACACACCGCATTTGGTCTAATGTGCTTCTCAATGGTTTTTTCTTTACCGCTATTGCGTTGGGAGCAGCATTTTTTGTTGTTGTTCATGTATTAGGAGAGTCAGGCTGGCATACCGCTATTCAAAGGGTTCCTGAAGCCATGTCCTTATTTGTTCCCATAGGTGGTGTATTCATGATTTTAATCTTGGTAGGGATGCATGATATATACCATTGGAGCCATACTGAACACCTTGATGAAATTTTACAAGGGAAAAGTGCCTATCTAAATCCGGCTTTTTTCAGTATTCGTACGGTGGCTTACATTCTTTTATGGAGTTTCTTAATTATTAAATTCCGTAAGCTATCGCTTGCATCTGATACTTCTGACGATATCCGTTACTTTAACAAGTCGAGAACTTTAGCAGGCATCTTTATTGTATTATTTGCTATTACAAGTTCAACCTCGGCATGGGACTGGATTATGTCTATTGATGCACACTGGTTTAGTACTCTTTTTGGTTGGTATATTTTTGTTGGCTCATTTGTGTCATCAATTGCCTTCATCATTATATTTGTATATATTTTAATGAAAATGGGGTATATGCAACATGTTAACGATGAGCATTTGCATGACCTTGGAAAGTACCTTTTTGGCTTTAGCATCTTCTGGGCTTACCTTTGGGTTTCACAATACTTGTTGATTTGGTACAGTAATATTCCTGAAGAAACCATTTATTATGTGAAAAGGATGGAAGACTTTGGTGTACTGTTCTATGCTAATATTATTATCAACTTCCTGGCTCCATTCCTTATCCTGATGGCGCGAGGCAATAAGCGTCGCTTAAATTGGCTAATTGTTGCATCAGTAATTGTTTTCTTAGGGCATTGGGTAGATTTGTATTTAGCTATTATGCCGGGAACAATTGCTCATCCTGAGTTTGGAATTCTTGAAATTGGAATGACCGTTTTTGTATTGGGTATTTTTAGTTTTGTTTTCTTTAGAAATTTTGCAAAAGCACCTGTTGTACCTGAAAATCACCCATATTTTAAAGAAAGTTTTGATTATGATAATATTCGCTAGATATATGAAGCAGATACATACGTTTAAAGCAGTTGTTGTCGGACTTACTTTATTGAGTGTGCTAACCAGTTGCGATAAGAATCGCAACAAACCGGGGTACAGTTATTTTCCAGATATGGAACAATCACAGGCATACGAAACATATACCACTAATCCGGTGTGGGAAGATGGAAAAACAAATCAGTTACCCCCCGAAGGAACTGTGCCACGCGAAATGATTCCCTATGAATTTGAAAAAACAGATGTGAATAGAATCTGGGCAGGTCAGGAATTAGAAAATCCTTATGCTAATGATGAGTCAGTATTAGCTGAAGGGCAACGCCTGTATAATATATTCTGTTTACATTGTCATGGAGATAATGGTGATGGTAAAGGACACTTGTATACATCGCAAAAATATTTGTATCTCCCGGCTGATTTAAATTCTGAAAAAATAAAAACACATCCTGATGGCGAAATCTTTCAGGTTATTACTGTTGGATTTGGTGTAATGGGTGCACATGGTGCACAAATATTACCTGATGATCGCTGGAAGATTATTTCATACATTCGACAGGAGCTACATACACGAAAAGATAGTGAACAAGCAGAACCTGGTAACGAAGATAGAAAAGAGGATTTGAGAAAGGAAGAAGTTAAGGAACCTGCTTAATCACCATATATAATAACAGAGCCTCGAAGTTAAATCACTGGTGCTACATATTTTTTCGACAAACTTGATTACAGTCAGGCTTGTTTTTGAGTTGAACTTTTTACAATCGTTAAAAAAGGTATAGCAATATTGAAGCTCTGTTTTTATGGTAGTTATAGCCTTTTGTAAATTAGACATATCCGGCACTCCTGAATACCTCAATAATTGAAGGGTAAGTGTTTTTTTCAGTTTTTTTCAGGTCAGATTGTTTAATCCATTCAGCAGAAACAATATTTTCTTCAGCTTGGGGAGTAGGATTAGCAAAACCAAAATAATCTATAAAAAACCAGGCCGTTTCTTTTAGATAATGGATATTATCTTGCTTATAAGTATGATAGGTTGATAATAATGGGTGACGTATAACTAAATTATCTAATCCGCACTCCTCCTCAACTTCCCGTAGTGCTGTTTGTCGAAAAGATTCACCTTCTTCACACTTTCCTTTAGGTAAGTCATAAACACCAAGACGATGAATAAGCAAGATATCATTGTTTGGATTTATAACTAAGCCACCGGCAGCAGTAATAAACCGAAAGCATTTTTTAACAGCTTCCAGTAAAAATATCTTATTACGTCCGTAGATAAAGCCACCTTTTAGGTTGGTGTTATTTTCGAATTGCTTAACAAATTGAAGCAATTCATGATGTGAGGTATATTTGTGCAGAGCATCAAAGCCTAAAGACAAATCGAGTTCTAACGAATCTGTTAAAAAAAGAGTTCTATCCTTGAAAAAAACTTTATACATTTGCGACATGGAAAAATTAGCAGAAATTGTAGCCAAACAGTTGTTGCAAATTAAGGCAATAAAATTGCAACCTGCAAACCCCTTTACATGGGCGTCGGGGTGGAATTCACCTATTTATTGTGATAATCGTAAAACACTTTCGTACCCAGACGTACGTGACTTTATTAAATTAGAGTTTGCCAGGTTAGTATTGGAGATGTATCCAGATGTTGATGTTATAGCAGGTGTTGCTACAGGCGCTATTGCGCAAGGAGCATTGGTGGCTGATACAATTAATAAGCCATTTATTTATGTTCGTTCTGCAGCTAAAGGACATGGTTTGACAAATCTTATTGAAGGAGATCTGAAACCAGGTCAGAAAGTTGTTGTAATTGAGGATCTGATCTCAACAGGAGGAAGTAGTCTGAAAGCTGTTCAGGCAATTCGTGAAACCGGAGCAGAAGTATTGGGTATGTTAGCTATATTTACTTATGGTTTTGGTGTTGCAACAGAAGCTTTTGAGAAGGCTGGTGTTGAATTAACAACATTGAGTTCATACGAACAGATGATACCTTTTGCAAGTGAATCAGGTTATGTATCAGCTGATGATGTAGCTACACTTCAGAAGTGGAGAAAAGATCCGGCAAGCTGGAATAAGTAAACAAGAGAGTAAAATATTAACGGAGCAAGTCTGTAAAGGCTTGCTCCTTTTTCTGTAATAATTATGACAACTTTTGAGAGTGAGATAAGAAAATCAGCCTATTCTTCAGAGATAATATTTAACTTTCTATCTGACTTTGACCACTTTGGAGAAGTAATTCCAAAAGATAAAATTAATAACTGGCAGTCGTATGGGGATAGTTGCAGGTTTTCGATTGATCCGGTTGGAGAAGTTGGGTTACGAATTGTTGAAAAAGAGTCTCCTAAAGTGATTAAATATACTGCAGAAGGAAAAACCCCATTTAATTTCTTCTTATGGATTCAGCTTAAAGAAATAGCAGAAGATGATACCCGGATTAAGCTAACAATCAAAGCGGATATGAATCCAATGATAAAAATGATGGCCAGTAAGCCAATTAAGAAATTCTTGGAGGTTCTGGTTGATGCTATTTCTAATCATAAGTATTGAGCCTATCGTGACTTTCTTCATGAGTATTAGGTGTTATGGTCAGGTAGTTTAAAAGACTATAATTTTAGATGCAGATTAGTAAGGCAGGGCGGGTTTTTCTGGTTTAATACTTTCCTGTCTTATACAGCTTTCTATAAGTATACAGGTTGCCGTTAATCCACACGACTGCATAACATACAACAGCTTGATGGGCTAAAGGCACGGTGAATACCAGCCTTTGTCATAGCTTGGGTAGCAGCTGATACTTTGTTGAATAGCAGTTGCTACTTTGTTAGGTAGTAGTTGATACTTTGTTGAGTATCAGTTGCTACTTTGTTAGGTATCAGATGATACCCAGACCATGTTGAGCTAAGGTCGATGATACTTTACTTACTTATAGGTATCAGGTGCGCTATAAAAGGTTTAGAGTTCATTTAAATGCCCTTAAATAACAAAGCTGACCTCTTTAAATGCATATTCACGTTTTTGATTGTTTATGTCAACCAAAGTTATAAAGCCAAATTCATTTACATTATCAATACGAGCATTAAAAATACCCTGTTCATCTTTAAAGCTATAAAAGCCTTTTTTGCGGTACAAAGATTCTAAGTAACTCTTGTTAATTAGATCAGTATTATGAATCTGTAATTGGTCATAGCGCAGTTGAATGTTTTCAATAAGCTGTTCTAATATAAGCTCCAAATCGTAGTAAACACCACTTAAGTTTTTTAAGGAAATAGGATTTGGCGCATCAGAGATAAATTTATCCTGATTAACATTTAAACCAATGCCGATAATACTGTAGTCCAGTTGAGCACCTAAAATTGAATTCTCAATTAAGATACCTGCTACCTTATTATCGTTAATGTAGATGTCATTAGGCCACTTTATACTTACTTTTTCGTCAGTATAATACTGAAGGGTATCAACTATGGCCAGCGATACAATTTTTGAAATGTAAAACTGTAAATGAGGTTCTAGAAAACTTGGTCGTAATAATAAGCTAAATGTAAGATTTGCATTTTTTTCACTCTCCCAGCTATTTCCAGCTTGTCCTTTCCCTTTAGTTTGTTCGGCAGTAATAACCACCGAATATTCTGCCAAACACTTTAATGCAATTAAACTTTTTAGCTCTGTGTTAGTAGATGCTAATTCAGGATAAAATAATATTTCTGGTTCAGAGTATGTCATCATTACAGTTGTTGTGAAATTTTGGCAGGCTTTAAGCCTCTTTTTCTATTTGGCAAAAATAGCTGTTTATAGTTTTTTAAAAGTAGTATCTTTGAGCAAAAGAATTTTTTTTAGGTGTTTTTTTAAAAGTATTAATGTATCGTCAAGTGTACGTTTTATCTATATAATTAATAACAAACACCACCACAGAATAAGATTGATTGCAAATGAATGAAGAGAATTATTCTGCCAAACAATTAGCAGATACTATTGTTGAAGGTATTCAGGAGAAGAAGGGCACAAATATTGCTATCTTAGACCTTACAAAATTAGATAATACCATTTGTCAGTATTTTGTGTTGTGTGAAGGGGAAAGTACCACTCATGTTGATGCACTTGCTGAATCGGTAAATGATTATGTGCGTGAGCAAGCCGGTGAGAAACCAAACCACATAGAAGGAAAAGAAAATGCGCAGTGGGTATTATTGGACTATTTTGATGTTGTAGTTCATGTTTTCCATAAAGATGTGCGACACTTCTATAATCTTGAAGGACTATGGGCTGATGCAAAGCGTACTGATATTAAGAACTTATTTTAATTAGAAAATAATCGCATGACAAACGGAAAACCGAATAGCCAGGGAAACGATAAAGAAAAATCGAAATTCCCGAAGTTTAATCTTTACTGGGCTTACGGATTGATTGCTATTGCACTATTATTAGTGAGTAAGATGGATTTTGGGCAAGGACCACACAAAATCACATATAGCGATTTTAAAAGAGAAATATTAGTTGGAGGTGATATTCATAATATTGTAGTAGTTCGTAACGAAGGTGTTGCTGAGGTTACAATTAAGGAGGATAGACTGGATAAGTATAAGCACCTGTTCAACGATAATTTAACCAACTCTGGACCACCTGCCTCAGGGCCACATTTTACATTTAACTTGTCAACCATTGATAAGTTTGATGAAGCCTTGGCTGCTGTTGAAGCCGAACAGGGAACTAGTATTCCTGTGGATTATGAGTCCAGAACAGACTTCCTGGGACAGTTTTTTACCTTGATGTGGCCATTTTTATTATTAATAGCTATATGGGTATTTATCTTTCGGCGTATGGGCGGACAAGGAGGTGCCGGAGGTGCCGGTAATATCTTTAGTGTGGGTAAATCTAAAGCAAAGGTTTTTGATAAAGAATCAAGCATAAATGTAAATTTTAAAGATGTTGCAGGGCTGGTTGAAGCAAAAACAGAACTTGAAGAAATAGTTGAGTTTTTACGTAAGCCGGAGAAATATACCGAATTGGGAGGTAAAATTCCTAAAGGCGCATTATTAGTAGGACCTCCTGGAACAGGAAAAACCTTGCTTGCAAAAGCTGTTGCTGGTGAAGCCAATGTCCCGTTTTTCAGCATGTCAGGTTCTGATTTTGTTGAAATGTTTGTTGGTGTTGGAGCCAGCCGTGTTCGTGATTTATTTAAGAAAGCAAAAGAAAAATCACCATGTATAGTATTTATAGATGAGATTGATGCTATTGGACGTGCACGTGGTAAGAGCGCTAATATGGGAGCTAATGATGAGCGTGAGAATACACTTAATCAGCTCTTAACCGAAATGGATGGTTTTGGTACAAATAGTGGTGTCATTATTCTGGCAGCAACTAATCGTGCAGATATCCTTGACAGAGCACTAATGCGTGCCGGGCGTTTTGATCGTCAGATACATGTTGAATTGCCGGATATAAAGGAGCGTGAAGCTATATTTGAAGTGCATTTGCGACCACTGCGACTAAGTGACGATATAGAAAGTAAATTTCTTGCAAAGCAAACACCGGGTTTTTCTGGTGCAGATATTGCTAATGTCTGTAACGAAGCAGCTCTAATTGCAGCACGTAATAATAAGAAAATAGTTGAAAAGGATGACTTTTTAAGTGCCGTTGACCGTATTGTAGGTGGCCTTGAGAAGAAGAATAAGATTATATCTAAAGATGAAAAAAAGGCAGTAGCTTACCACGAGGCTGGTCATGCCACCATTAGTTGGCTGCTTGAATATGCCCATCCTTTGGTAAAGGTAACTATTGTTCCGCGTGGAAAGGCACTTGGAGCAGCATGGTATTTACCTGAAGAGCGCCAGTTAACAACTACCGAGCAAATTCTTGATGAAATGTGTTCTACACTTGGAGGTCGTGCTGCCGAGGAAATTATGTTTGGACGTATAAGTACAGGAGCTCTTAATGATTTGGAGAAGGTGACCAAACAGGCTTATGCTATGGTGTCATACTATGGAATGAGTGATAAAGTTGGTAACATCAGTTATTTTGATTCTTCAGGTCAATCTGACTATTCATTTAGTAAACCTTATAGCGAGAAGATGGCTGAGTTAATGGATGAAGAAGTTGGTAAGATTGTAGAAAAGCAATATGAAAGAGCGAAGCAGATTCTCTTAGAGAACCATGAGAAACATACCAAATTGGCTGAACTTTTGTTGGAGAAGGAAGTAATCTTTAGTGAAGACCTTGAGGTAATCTTTGGAAAACGTAAATTATCTGAACATGTTATAGGAGAAGACGAAGAGCTTATATCGGAAGATAATAGTTCAGTAATTGATGAAACAAGTAAAGAAGAGAGCAGTTCTTCAGATGATGTTTCAAGTGAAAAAGATGAGCGATAGTGTAAAGGATAGATCAAATAAAGCACGGGCGCAGATTCTGAATAAACTGAAGACCGCTTGTGAAAATAAAAACGGATTGACTGCTCAAAGTAGTCAGTCCGTTCGTGTTTTTCCTGATCCTGTTGACCTTTTGGATACCTTTATTAACGAATTTACAAAGGTTAATGGCAAAGTTCTTCTTTGTAACGGGGAAGATGAAGTTTATACTAATTTATCTGAGCTGGTACGCCAAAGAAAGTGGTCTAATGTTTTTTGCAATGAGCTTTCGCTCAAAAGTAAGATTGAAAACCATATTTCATTGATATTAAATGAGCAGATTACCGATGCAGAGGTAGGCGTAACACGTTGTGAAGCATTGATTGCGCGATCAGGTTCTGTATTGGTAAGTTCTTCTAATCAATCCGGGCGCTTGTCTGTTGTATTTCCACCTGTACATATTGTTTTGGCAAAAGTATCACAATTAAGGCCCTTTTTAGAAGATGCTATTTCTTTACTGAAGGAAAAGTATAGGAATAATTGGCCATCGCAGGCCACAGTTATTACTGGTCCTAGTAGAACAGCCGATATTGAAAAAACATTAGTTATGGGTGCTCATGGGCCAAAAGAGATTTTGATACTAATTGATCAAAACTCTTGACTTTCTTTTTTGGCAGGATATATTAACTTTGCAGCACTAAAGATAATCGATGAATAATTTCTTGCAGCGTACTTTAACAGGCATCTTCTTTGCTGGCACTATTACCGGTTCCATATTTGTCCATCCAATTGCTTTCTTTTTAGTTTGCCTTTTGGTAGCCATCTTAGGTATGCTTGAGTTCAGGCGACTGTTAGAGCGTAAGTATGGAGCAATTAATATATTTGCTTCTCTTTTGCTGGGTTTATCTTTTCAAACACTTGTTTTTCTTGATACTCAGTGTGTGATTGCCCATAGTTGGTATGTAGTGCTTATGCCAATGATTTGGTTGCCATTTGTATATGAGCTTTTTAAAGGTGGAGAGAACCCCTTTCAGAGGATTGCACTTACCTTGATGATACCGGTTTATGTATCTTTACCACTATCTTTTCTGTTTTTAACAGGCTGTGTTGAAGGCACATTTAATGCATTAATCCTTTTAGGTTTTTTTGTGTTGGTGTGGTGTAACGATAGTGGTGCCTATCTGGTTGGTGTAAGCATAGGAAAACACAAGCTATATGAGCGTATATCACCTAAAAAGACCTGGGAAGGTTTTATTGGAGGTATAGTATTTACTTTAGTAGCCGCCTATTTTATACATCAATATACTCAAGTAGGAAGTTTAACGCTATGGTTGGGTGCTGGTTTAACGGTGTCAGTTTTTGGCACAATCGGTGATCTGGTTGAGTCAATGTTGAAACGTAATGTTGATATTAAGGATTCCGGATCATTGTTGCCGGGGCATGGAGGAGTTTTAGATCGTTTTGATGCTGTATTGTTTTCAGCACCAATGGTTTTTGCATTATTTGTTTTGTTTGAATAATATTTAAGATATAAAAAATGACTATACATAAAGAAGGATACGGAACACTATTTGTAGTATTTGTAGCTTTGGCTGCGCTTAATGCTGGTTTATACTTTACTGCAGGGGTTGAGGTGATTAAATTTAGTGCATTAGCCTCATTTATACTTTATGCACTGGTGTTAAACTTTTTCAGAAATCCAAAACGGGATGCTATTGTTCAGGATGGTGCCATTATTGCACCTGCTGATGGTAAAATAGTGGCGATTGAAGAAGTAGAAGAATCAGAATATCTGAAAACAAAATGTCTTCAGGTATCTATTTTTATGTCTGTTTTCAACGTGCATATTAATTGGTTTCCAATGAAAGGAATTGTAAAGTATTTTTGTCACCATAACGGGCGTTTTATGGCTGCTTATTTACCTAAGTCATCTACTGAAAATGAACGTACAACTGTTGTGATAGAGAATGAGAAAGGTACACAGGTGTTACTTCGACAAGTTGCTGGGGCTATGGCACGTCGTATTGTATGTTATGCCAAAGAAGAAACCAATATTAATCAAGGCGATCAGATGGGGTTTATCAAATTTGGTTCACGTGTAGATATTTATTTACCTCTTGATAGTAGGGTTGATGTAAAGATGGATCAGAAAGTAACTGGCCGGCAAACTATTATTGGCTGGGTAAAATAGATTTTTTTAAAAGCACATTAATCTGGATTTAGATTATAACTTTAATACCAGGTTATAAAAATGGGTTGCGAATACTGGCAACCCATTTTTATTTTTAAACTTCTCTGCTATTCATTTGTTATATCCATGCTTGATGTAATTTTTTAGCAAAAAGACATGTTTTTATGACATCTGCTGGATTATATCAGCAAATAAGTAACTTAGATGCTGTATTGCAATTTATTCTTTTTAACAAATATCTGTAGTATAAAATGCTAAAAATAAATTAATATGAGTCCATCATTATCTATGGTCAGGGGTATGTCTCAAACGAAAGAATCTACATTAAATGGAGTGTGGTTATTTATCTTTATTGAATTGCTTTTGTTTGCAGGCTTGTTTCTGCTTTATGGCGTTTATCGTTATCAGAATCAGGTGGCGTTTGGTCTGGCTGCAAATGAATTAAGTGTTACATCTGGTATAATTAACACTATCATTCTTTTATCAGGAAGTTTAACAATGGCAATGACATCACTTTCGATACGCTCTCGTAATAAGATGTTATCCCTACTTTTGTTGATTACAACCCTTTTTATTGGGTTTATGTTTTTAGTTAATCGTTATTATGAATGGAAGGGACGGATAGAATTTGGTTTATTTCCGGGAAGTGAAGAGTTAGCTCAATTGGGGCATGGCGATGTATTGTTCTTCGGGCTTTACTTTTTTATGACCGGACTTCATGCTTTACATTTGCTCATTGGTTTTGTTATTTTAACTATTGCAACTGTTCGCATTAACAATAACAGCCTATCAGCCGATAATCCTGATTTTATTGATAAAACCGGCACATATTGGCACTTGGCTACTTTAATATGGGTATTGGTATTTCCACTGTTTTATTTACTCTAAAAGAAGTTGATATATATTAATGATTTGAAAACAGGACTATGGATAATCAAAATACAAAGTTAGGGAGTTATAAATCATACACCCTTACATTCTTGGGATTAGTTGTTTTAACACTGATTTCAACTGCACTTAGTCAAATTAACCTTGGGTATTTAAATACACTCTTAGCTATTGGTTTGGCAGCTATAAGTGCTGCTGTTGTACTTAAAACCTTTATGAAGATATCGTTTGATGGAAGCTTTTTTAGATTATTAGCAGCCGGAGTATTTGCTTTAGCAGTGCTTATCTTATTTGTTGCTTTCATTGTTTAGGCAAAAATTAGGGAAAGGCAACGCTCATTCGAACATTGCCTTTCCCTAATTTTATTCTTTGTCTTTCATCTGAATAGGTTTAGATTTATCCGGTAAGATTAAATTTAGAACAACACCTACTAATGAAGCTAAACCGATACCGTCAAGAGAGAAGTTTCCAAAATTAACTGCTGCATCACCAATTCCAACTGTTAGAATTATAGAAACAATAACCTGATTTCTTGTTTTGGTTAAATTAGCTTCAGAATTTACCAAAGTACGTATGCCAACACTTGCTATCATACCAAAAAGCAATAGCATTATACCTCCTAGCACTGCTTCAGGTATTGATTTAAGGAAACCACTTACCTTACCAATCAAAGAAAATAATATTGCGGTTATTGCTGATATACGGAGTACCTTCGGATCAGTAATCTTTGTTAATGAGATAGCACCGGTTACTTCCGAGTAGGTTGTATTGGGTACACTACCTATTAAAGCAGCAAAAGATGTTGCAACGCCGTCTCCAAGCATTGTTCTGTGTAAGCCAGGATCTTTTACGTAATTTTTATCTGCAACTGCGCCAATGGCATACATATCACCAACATGCTCAATTAAAGGTGCTATAGCAACAGGGATCATATATACAATTGCATTCCAGTTCCATTCCGGCATTGTAAAAGGTGGCAGAGAGAACCAGGCAGCCTCTTTAATTGGTGTGAAATCGACTTTTCCTAATATCAATGAAAGAGTATAACCAACTACTATACCTATAAATATAGGAATCAGTTTGATAAGGCCTTTTGTGTAAACAACAACAACTATGGCTGTTAAAACTGAAACGATTGCTATTAACCAGTTTTTTTGAGCCATATCAACACCTACAGAAGCTAACGACAGACCAATAACCATAATAACAGGGCCAACTACAACCGAAGGAAACAGGCGTTCAATAAAAGCTAAACCCCGCGCTTTAATTAAAGCGGAAACACTTATATAAACAATACCAACGGCAATCAGGCCGGATAAGGTACCGGGTAGTCCAAATAACTCAGTTGCCTTAGTAATTGGGGCTATAAAAGCAAAGCTACTACCCAAAAATACAGGCACTTTACCTTTAGTTATAAGATGAAAAAGAAGGGTTCCAACACCGGCTGAGAATAGAGCTATGGAAGGATCAATACCAACTAAAAGGGGTACTAATACTGTGGCGCCAAATGCGACGAAAAGAAACTGAATACCAACTATTACTTGTTTAGATAGTTGAATTGGCGATTTAGATTGATTCATAATGACGGTAACGTTATATAATTTGTTTGGCAAAAGTAAGAATATCAGATCAAAACTTACTGTATTGATGGTAATTTGGGAGTATACTATAATTAATAGGCTATTCAAATCGTGATATTTATTCAAAATTCATTTCTATATACCTTACGTTCTGTTAATTATTGTTTGGGCATGCCAACTAAAAATGTTAGGTTTGTTAAAAAGGATTATTTATTAATATGCAAAAGACATTAGCAAATCCCAATGCAGGTTTTGGTGCTATTGCTGTTTTTATGACAGCAATATCCACAATCCTTGGAGCAATTTTATTTCTTCGTTTTGGTTATGCTTTAGCCCATGTTGGATTAGGAGGATTATTAGCCATAATCCTGATTGGCCATATTGTTACTGTTCCAACGGCTTTGGCAGTAGCTGAAATTGCAACAAATCAACGTGTTCAGGGGGGTGGAGCCTATTTTATTATATCACGTTCATTTGGACTAAATATTGGTGGTGCTATTGGTTTAGCTTTATACCTTTCCCAGGCAGTAAGTGTTGCTTTTTATATCATAGCTTTTGGAGAAGCTTTCGATCCACTCATTGTTTATTTACCGTTTGAAGTGGAGCCTTTTGTATTTAAGAAAACGGTGATATTGGTTTTAATGACTATACTTTCTGCTGTGGTTATTTTGCGAGGTGCTAATATTGGAATGAAAGCCTTATATGGTGTTGTAGCATTATTGATACTATCTATTATTTTTTTCTTGCTGGGTAAACCCATTGAGAATGGTATTGAGCTATCACTTAATAAAACTATTGAAGGTGGAGATGGCTTTTTTCTTGTATTTACTATTATATTTCCGGCTTTTACTGGTATTGCAGCTGGTTTGGGTTTGTCCGGGGATTTAAAAGATCCGAAAAAATCCATTCCAAAGGGTACTTTATTAGCTACCTTAGTTGGTATGCTCATATATATGGCAGTGGCATTTAAGTTAGCTTCATCGGCAACACCCGAAGCAATGGCTAAAGATCAACTTATCATGTCAAAAATTGCAATTTGGGGACCAATTATTCCAATTGGATTAGGTGCAGCCTGCTTATCATCGGCTATAGGCTCTTTATTAGTTGCACCACGCACCTTACAAGCTATCGGATTTGATTGTATACTGCCATTTAATAATTTTAATAATTGGATAGCAAAAGGACGAAAAACAGATAATGAACCAATCAATGGAAGTATTATTACCATTATAATTGCCTATTTTTTTATAATAATAGGAGATGTTGATTTCGTGGCTCAGATTATTGCTATGTTTTTTATGGTAACGTATGGATTTATATGCTTAATCTCGTTTTTAGAGCATTTTGCAGCAGATCCATCCTATCGTCCAACGTTTAAATACAATAAGTGGTACTTTTCTTTAATAGGAGCTGTGCTTTCGTTTTGGCTGATGTTCCAAATGAATTGGGCTTATGCAGCATTGGCTTCATTAATAATGGCAATCATCTATTATTTTATTACCATAACCAGTCCTGAACGACAAGGCTTAGAAAAGTTATTTAAAGGTGTAATTTTCCAATTGAGCAGACAGATTCAGATTTTTGTACAGCGGGCTAATAAAGACGAACTGGAAACCCACTGGCGACCATTCGCTATATGTGTTTCGGAAGATTCATTTAAGCGTCAATCAGCATTTGATCTGTTGCGATGGGTTTGTTATAAACATGGGTTTGGTACATATATTCATTTTATAAAAGGCTTTCTTACTAAAGATACTCATAGAGAATCGCAAGATGTGCTAGGTCGGCTTATTAATCAATCAGAAGGTAGTAAAAGCCGTTTGTACCTTGATACAATAATTAGTCCTTCCTATACTTCTGCAATTGCACAGGTTATTCAGCTATCAGGCATTAGTGGAAAAGGGAATAACCTGATATTATTTGAGTTTTCACGAACAAATCCAGAATCGTTAAAACATGCATTGGATAATTACCAGTTATTTGAAGCAACAGGTTTTGATGTTTGTGTTTTAAATTCTTCGTATAAGGGGTTTGGCTATAAACGTGAAATTCATGTTTGGATTAGTGCTCACGATTTTCGTAATGCTAACCTAATGATTCTGTTAGCATATATCATATCTGGGCACCCGGAGTGGCACAATGCTGTTATTAAAATATTTGCCACATTCCCTGAAAGTCAGATTGAGAAACAACGCACAAGGTTGCTCGAATTAATTGAAGGAGGACGACTGCCAATAGCATCTTCGAATATTAAATTCTTACCAATGAAGCATGAGCAAACAACCCAATCGATTATAGTGAAGCATAGTATTGATGCTGATTTAACGATTGTTGGTTTTAAGCCAGATCATGTTAAAGAAAATCCGGAATCGCTGATTGAATATGGTGATATGGGGAATATTTTATTTGTAAATACGTCGCACAAAAAGGCTATCTAAGTTAAATGAAAAAAAATATAGATCAGTTCAAAGGAATTGAAGAGTGGTGCTCAACATATCAAAAAGGAATTATTCTAGGAATACTAAGTATTTTTAGTTTATTTTCTCTATTGCTTTTTAATTTTAGGCTTAGCGAAGGAGGCGATGATAGTGCCTACATTATCAGGGCAGTAAAGTTTATTAACGAAGGAGCATATCCATCTTTTCAGGGACCACTATACCCCTTATTACTTTCTGTATTTGTTGGCCTGTTTGGAATCAAATTGGGGATTCTCAAACTAACTTCTTTTGTTGCCTTACTAGGAGGAGTGGTGCTATTCTATCGTATTTACAGAACAAGAATCTCTTATACTTTGCTTTTTACTACACTATTACTGCTTTGTGTTTGTAGTTCATTTATTTACTTTACAAGCCAAACTTATAGTGAAGCCTTCTTTTTCTTGTTACAGCTACCTGTATTCGGACTACTTTTTAACGAATACGAAGATAATGGAGGAAGGTTGAACTGGATGCGTTTAAGCCTGTTATCGTTAGCCATTGTAGCAGGATATTTAACACGTACGATTGGCATTGGTACTCTTGTGGCTGTTATTGTATTCTTTCTTTTTACAAAGCATTATAAAAAGGCTTTAATTGTAAGTATAGGATTCATATTAATACTGTTTGTATTCCTTTTATTAAAAAATGCCATTTGGAATAATGGATTATTTGATAGTAGCCAGGCATCAACATTACTTTATAAGCATCCTTACCAGTTGGAGCAAGGAAAAGAAACGTTTGCCGGTTTTTTGGAACGTTTTGTCGATAATTCAAACCTGTACCTTTCAAAACATTTTCTTATAATGATGGGGTTACGTGCAGATACAGTAAGGTCAATTAATGGTTGGTACACTTTAATTTTATACGCCTTATTTATATTTGGTACCTATCAGGCTTTTTTAAAGAACAAGTATTTGTTTTTTACAACCATTTATGTGGCTGTTATGTTAGGTATTACCTTCTTCTCATTACAAAAAATATGGGATCAATATCGCCTGATTGTGCCATTTTTACCTTTTATGGTGTTAATATTGATGTCGTCACTATTATATTTTGCAAAAGCAAGTAAAAAAAATGTGGGTAAGTACCTGTATGTGTTGTTTATACTTGTGTGTTTTGGAGGATCATTATTACAATCTTTTTCCAAGATAGATTTATTAACGTTAAGAAAAAATATAAAAGGTGATGTTTATGAGGGGTATACTGATGATTGGCGAAATTACCTTTCTATGGCTGAGTATGTTAGTAAGAACCTGCCTGATGATACTTATGCAGCAGCCCGAAAGCCGAATATGGCGCAAATATACAGTAATGGAAAGAAGTTCTATGGTATCTATCGCTACAATACAGAAGATCCTGATAAGTTATTGGACAAGTTAAAAGAAAATGGCGTGACACATGTAATTATGGCTAGTTTACGTAAAGATCCGTTTGTAAATAATGGGCAAACGATTAATACCATACAGCGTTATTTATATTTAATTTCCAAAAAATACCCTCGGGTGTTTAAGCTTGAGCATCAAATAGGTGGAGAAGTTGAACCTGCTTATTTATTTAGGGTTGATTATGATGATGCCTGTGTAAAAAATGAAGCATCAGGAAAAAAGATTAACGATATGAAATGAAAGCAAATAAGGAAAGATTAGCCTACTTTGAGAGTAGAGCGGATAATTGGGTAAAATATCGAAAAAAGCGTTCTTACTACTGGGATTCTATTACACGCTATTGTAATTATTATATTCATGAAGATAGCTCAGTGCTTGAAATAGGTTGTGGTTCTGGTGAGTTATTAAATGCTATTAAAGGTAAAAATAAAGTAGGAATTGATTTTTGTGAGCCAATTCTTAAGCAGGCTAAAAAACAGTTTCCTGAACTTCGTTTTGTATTATCGGATGCTGAGAATATTATCATCGATGAGAAGTTTGATGTGATAATTCTTTCAAACCTGATTGGAGTTATTGATGATATTGAGCACGTATTTAATGAGCTTAAAAAAGTTTGTCATGAGCAAACACGAATAATAGTTACTTATTATAATCGTTTTTGGGAACCTATTATTCGCTTTGCTGAATGGTTGCAGATTAAAAAACGTACACCAGAACAAAACTGGCTGTCGGCCGGTGATATTTCTAATTTATTATACCTTAGTGGTTTTGATGCATATAAGAGTAGCAGAAGTATGTTTATTCCTTATCGGATCCCAATATTATCCTGGCTTTTAAATCGTTTTGTATCCCGCTTGCCTTTTTTTCAGATTTTTGGATTAAATCAATTTGTTTTTGCGCGTCCGCTTCCTCCACATCTTTCACAAAAAGAGGTTGATAGTCGATATTCTGTTTCAGTGGTTGTGCCTGCTCGTAATGAGAGTGGAAATATTGAGGCAGCCATCAATAGAACACCTCAAATGGGTAAATTTACCGAACTTATATTTGTAGAAGGTAATTCAACAGATGATACCTGGGAAACTGTTCAGCGTATGTCAGAAAAGTATAAAGATACACACCGGATAAAGATTATGCAGCAAGATGGTAAGGGGAAAGGTGATGCGGTACGAAAAGGCTATGCTGCGGCCGAAGGCGATGTGTTGATGATTCTGGATGCTGATTTAACCGTTCCACCGGAAGACTTACCAAAGTTTTATAATGCTATTGCTAAAGGAAAAGGCGAATTTATTAATGGGGTACGTCTGGTTTATCCAATGGAGAAAAATGCAATGAGGACTTTAAATACTATTGGCAATCATTTCTTTTCACACTTGTTTAGCTGGATTCTTGAACGTCCAATTAAAGACACTTTGTGTGGTACTAAAGTTATGTTTAAAGAAGATTATGTCAAGCTGGCCAAGAACCGTAAGTTTTTTGGTGAATTTGATCCTTTTGGTGATTATGACCTTCTTTTTGGTGCTTATAAATTAAATCTTAAAATTGTGGATTTGCCAATCCGTTATAGAGAGAGAAAATATGGCAATACCAACATATCAAGGTTCAGCCATGGATTAATTTTGCTGAAGATGTCGGCTTTTGCAGCTGCTAAAATTAAGTTTTGGTAGAATATTATGCGATTAACTTGTTTGACCGCTCATTTTTTTCAAATTTTACAAGCTTTTAATTGGAGAAAATAAAGTGGGGTATTATAATAAAACATCAATAAAAATATCTGTATTATACAAATTGATGCACAGGTCTTCTGATGATTATCAGGATGATTTCATCTTTACACATGAAAGCAAAATTTAATCATATGAAATGAACATGTAAATTCAATTATTAAGCTTTCATATGGAAAGATAGATTGAATTTATTTTGAGAGTTCCATATGACCATTGAAAAATAGATTTAAACATATGAAAACAGCTATATTTCCAGGATCATTTGATCCGTTTACGGTAGGGCATGAAGATGTGGTAAGGCGAGGCCTCAGTCTTTTCGATAAAATTATTATTGCAGTAGGTTATAATGCCAATAAAAAAGATTTCTTTCCGATTGAAGATCGTGTGCAATGGATACGTGATGTATTTGTAAACGACGATTGTGTGTCAGTTGAAAAATATAAGGGTTTAACTGTTGAGTTTGCTAAAGAAGTGGGCTGTACTCATATATTGCGTGGCATTCGTACTGCTGCTGATTTTGAGTACGAACGGGCAATTGCACAGGTAAATAAGGCAATGAGCTCTATTGATTCAGTATTTCTTTTAACTACTCCGGAACATACACCTGTTAACAGCTCTATTGTACGTGATATTCTGAAGCACGGAGGTGATGCAGGCCAATTTTTACCAGAAGCAATTAAGATTAACATCCAAAATTACCTGTAAAGATGAGGTTTGGGCTATTCTTATTCTTGCTTTTGCACGCTTTTATTACTATGGGTCAGTCTGGTCAGGAGGTGATTCTAAGGGGAAATGCTATCGACTATGCAGGCTATCATCTTGTGATGCAGAAGATTATTAATCCTATTTCGATGGAGTCAGTTAGTATGTTGACCATTGAAGTGGATGAGAATGGTGATTTTAATCAAACCGTGGACTTGTATGAAGTAAGCCATGTTAGTTTGGATATGGGTAGATATCGTGCATATATCTATCTTGAGCCGGGCAAAGCGTACGAATTAGTGTTGCCCCCCTTTATGCCGCGTTCGGATGCAGATAGGTTTAACCCTTATTTTATACCCGAAGATGTGGTGTTAGGTATTGCTAATAAAGAGTCACAAGGCTTAAACCAGGAGATTTCGCAGTTTGATCAGGATTTATTTGAACGATACAATGCAAACGCTGTTAAATTATTTGCTAAAGGAGATAAGGTATTGGCTGAAAAGCTTATTCTTGAACTGGATAGTTTATATCCTGCAAAGGTGGATTCTTATTTTCAGAAGTATAAGCAATATGCTTATGGTGAACTGTTAATGTTGGCTTACAGAAGGCAGAAGAGGCAGGTTATGAATCGTATAATGAGTGGAGATATCGCCATGCAAATGCCGTCATTCATAAAGATATTGAATACGAGCTATAAAAACTTTTTTACAAATTACTTTGGTACACCACAGGGAGAGCCTCTAAGGCTAGCATATGCCAATAAAGCACCATTTGATAGTTTGGTTAGTGTTTTAACGACAGATACAATTTTTACTTCAAATGAGCTGGCAGAGGTTGTACTGTTAAAAGGTTTGTATGATGCTTTTTATTCAGGACAGTATGGAGAAGAGCAAATTATAGAGTTATTTAAGCAAGGCAGTGAAGATGGATGTACAAAGCGTATTAGAGATATTGCAAGTGGCTTGTATAAAAAAGTAACATGGCTTCGGACAGGCAGTGATGCACCACAGTTTACGCTTTATCGTTTGGATGGGAAAGAACGCTCTCTAAGTGATTATAAGGGTAAGTTTGTTTATTTAAACTTTATGCATACTGACAATCATAGCTGCAAAAAAGATTTGCAGCTATTACATGTATTGTCTAAAGAATTAAAACGCGAGCTAACTATTGTTACCATTATATTAGATGAAGACCCGGGTAAAGCTAAGGAGCTAATTAAAGCTAATGGTTATAAGTGGGATTTCCTGCATTATAATGCTCAGCCCAAAGTAATACTAGATTACAACATTCAGGCGCTGCCAGCATATTTCGTTATTGATCCTAAGCAATCTCTTCGCTTATCGCCCGCACCATCACCGACAGAAAGCTTTACGCCAATTTTTATAGAGGCACATCGTGACTATAATTATGAACAATTGAGAAAAAATAAGCCAAAGCAGAAAACGATTTATGATTTATAAAAAGAACCTTAGTTCTTAACTCGGCTTGGGTTCTTATTAATAAATTCCTTCCAGCTTTTAGTACCTCCACTGGTTGTTATTCTTTGGTTTTGAATAAAATGGCAATAAGCGGCAGCCAGACCGTCAGTAGCATCAAGAAATTTAGGTACTTCACTTATTTTTAATATATTCTGAAGAAGTAAGGCAACCTGCTCTTTTGATGCTCGGCCATTTCCGGTTATAGCCTGTTTGATTTTCAGCGGGGCATATTCAAATATTGGTACTGAACGTGATAAGCCGGCAGCCATAGCAACCCCCTGGGCACGTCCCAGCTTGAGCATAGATTGCACATTCTTACCAAAAAAGGGTGCTTCAATTGCCAGTTCATCCGGATGGTAAGTATCAACAAGTTGAACAACACGCTCAAATATTTTCTGTAATTTGAGGTAATGATCTCCATATTTATGGAGTTCAAGAACCCCCATTGTTACCATTTCAGCCTTATTGTTTATTGCACGAATAATGCCATACCCCATAACAGTGGTACCCGGGTCAATGCCAAGTATGATACGTTCTTTACCCAACAGGTACTACCTCCTTTAAAATTGAGCTGAATGTAAGGCATTTATCTCCAAATTCACCTTTTATATTATTAATCAGAATAGCATTGTATTTATTAATTGTATTCATATCTGCAGGCTTACTGCATTGCATCTGACATGAGAAGTTAGTATTGCCTTCTTCAACAACTGCCATTACCTCATATAATTCTACCCTAAGTTCACTAACCATATCTTTCATTGTTGGTATATAGTTACGTTCCATCCATTTCTTCCAGTCTGGAATAATGGAATTTTCTATCATAAAGGTCGTGTTGAAAATAAACATTGTTAGTAATTTAATTAAAAAATTGCCATAAGGCAAGGGTAAAACTAAACCTTTACCTGCCTGATAATATGACAAGTAAAGGTTTGATTTTATATTAATTAATAAGCTCTATGCCATTCATATATTTCACCAATACCTTCGGAATACGTATCCCTTCTGGCGTTAGGTTGTTCTCAAGTATTGCTGCAACAATTCGGGGTAGAGCTAAAGCACTACCATTCAGGGTATGAGCTAGTTGAGTCTTTTTTTCGCCATCTTCTTTATACCTAAGCTTTAAGCGATTGGCCTGATAACTTTCGAAATTAGATACTGAGCTTACCTCTAACCAACGCTCTTGCCCTGCCGAGTATACTTCAAAGTCATATGTTAATGCAGAAGTAAAACTTAAGTCACCACCACAAAGGCGTAACAGGCGCCAGGGTAATTCCAGCTTTTCAATTACGGACTGGACATGGGCTACCATTTGATCTAAAATTTTATATGACTCAGATGGATGAGCCACTTGAACAATTTCCACTTTATCAAATTGATGTAAGCGGTTAAGGCCTCTTACGTGTGCGCCCCATGAACCAGCTTCACGGCGAAAACATGCTGAGTAGGCGCAGTGCTTAACCGGCATGTCCGTTGCTTTTAGAATTACATCTCTAAAAATATTAGTAACCGGCACTTCAGCAGTTGGAATCAGGTAAAGATTATCTGCTGTTACATGATACATCTGACCTTCTTTATCAGGTAACTGACCTGTTCCAAAACCTGAGTCTTCATTCACTAAAAGTGGTGGAATAACTTCATTATAACCTGCATTATCAGCTTCATCTAAAAAGAAATTAATTAATGCACGTTGTAATTTGGCACCTTTACCTTTATAAACTGGAAATCCGGCACCAGTTATTTTTGTTCCTAGTTCAAAGTCAATCAGGTCGTATTTCTTTATTAAATCCCAATGTGGGACTTTCTCTTCTAGCTGTGGCATCTTTCCACCACTTGTAACTTCAACATTATCTTCTTCTCCTTTTCCGGCAGGTACAATTTCATTCGGAATGTTTGGTAAAGACACCAACTGTTCATTAAGTTGAGCTGTAATTTTATCAAGGCGTAGGTTTAGCGCTTTGATATTGTCTTTTAATTCTCCGGTGCGGGTCTTAGCTTTATTTGCTTCATCAGCCTTTCCGGATTTAAACAATTGACCAATTTCTTTCGAAAGTGAATTCATTTCCGACTGAAGTGATTCAGCTTCCATTTGAGTTGTTTTTCTGCTATTATCTAAATTGATGATCTCATCAACAATTCTACTTGCATCAAAGTTCTTTATTTTAAGTCGATTAACGACTTCTTCTTTGTTGTCCTGAATGAATTTAAGCGTCAACATGATGTCATTAAAGTTAGCGTGTAAAAAAAATCTCCTGTTTTTATTACGAAACTAATAAAAACAGGAGATTTAATAATGTTTTCAATAACCTTTATTCAGCAGTAAAAGGTACTACTGAAACATAAGACCTGTTGTTTCTTTTCTTACGAAATACAACTTCACCAGTCACCAATGCAAAAAGAGTATGATCTTTACCCATTCCAACATTTTCACCTGGGTGGTGAGCCGTTCCACGTTGTCTAACAAGAATGTTTCCTGCTTTGGCAGCCTGACCGCCATAGATTTTTACGCCAAGTCGTTTACTTTCCGACTCTCTACCGTTCCTTGAACTACCGGCGCCTTTCTTATGTGCCATCTTATTCTAATTTTTTGAGTATTAACCTACGATTTCTTCAATTTGAATTTGAGTGAAGTACTGACGGTGTCCGTTCTTCTTTTTGTAACCTTTTCTTCTTTTCTTTTTGAAAACGATTACTTTATCTCCTTTAACGTGTGAAAGAACTTTAGCAGTTACTTTAGCACCTTCCAATACAGGAGCACCAATTTTAACGTCTCCTTCGTGGTCTGTTAAAAGCACTTTTTCAAACTCAACTGTAGTACCTTCTTCAGCACTCAATCGATGTACAAAGATTTTTCTCTCTTTTTCTACTTTGAATTGCTGTCCAGCAATATCAACAATTGCATACATGTCATCAATTTTTTGATGGTTTTCTCCAGGAGGTGAACCTGTTTTTAAAAGTTACTTTTTTACCCCACAAGATCTAATGGAGTGCAAAAGTATATAAAAATACAAATCCAACCAAATAATTTTATCTTACGTACTCTGAAAATTAGTTTTTTATGAACACCAGTGATTGCAAATGTCTTATAAAATCGTCTTTTAAAGATTAATGTTAAAAAGTAATTACTATATTTGTTTAGATGCATTCTCTATAATAGTAAGCTGCTCTTTTTGACGTGTTTTGAATGCATTAACTTAAGATAGAAGAGCAAGATTTAAACACGTGATTATGAGTCAAAAAAAGATCAGGTTAAACATCCTTGGTTTATCGTATAGTCAAACACAATCTGGTGCTTATGCTCTTGTTTTAGCGGAAGAAGAAGGTGATCGTCGTATTCCAATTATTATTGGAGGTGTTGAGGCACAGTCTATTGCTATTAAGCTGGAGGGGCTGGAACCACCAAGGCCATTAACACATGATTTATTTCTTAATTTCTCAAAATCATTTAATATAGAAGTTATAGAAGTTGTTATCTACAAGCTAGAAGAAGGGATTTTCTATTCCGAGTTGGTATGCAGACATGATAATAAACAGCTTCATATTGATTCAAGAACATCAGATGCTGTTGCGTTAGCTTTACGTTTTGGCTGCCCTATTTATACCTATGATGAAATAATAGAGAAAGCCGGGATTGTACTTGATTTTGATAATAAAGATGAAGACCATGCAGTAACACCTGTTAAACCAGTTGAAACAGAAGGTGAAAGTCACTATAAATCTAAAACAGTTGACGAATTACAACATTTGCTACATGAAGCCATTATGAATGAAGATTACGAAAGAGCTTCTAAAATTAGAGATGAAATAAATCTACGTAAAAAATAATCTTTATCTCATACCTGGCTGTCGTACATAATAAATCTGAGCCTCATGAAGAAGTCTCTTTTATTATTTATCAGTGTGATGGTATGCCATATCAATTATGCGCAGAACGATTTAACTGTAATTGCTGGAATGCATTCAACTGTGTTATGCGATACTGGAGAAATAATGCGTGGCATACTTGGTATGGTCGTGTTGATAGGAATCGCATATCTTTTTAGTCTGAACAAGAAAGCTATTTCCTGGAAGATTGTTGGTGTTGGACTGGCTATTCAATTACTTGTGGCAATATGTGTATTGTATGTACCTTTTGTACAAAGTACATTTGAATTTTTTGGTAAGCTTTTCACTTTGGTACTTGATTTTACTAAAGTAGGTACTGAATTTTTACTTGGTGATTTTCTCGATTTTTCTAAGTATGGTTTTGTTTTCGCTTTTCAGATATTGCCAACTATAATCTTTTTTTCTGCACTAACCAGTGTTTTGTTTTATCTTGGGGTTATTCAGAAAATTGTATGGGTATTAGCCTGGTTGCTTACTAAAGTACTTAAGTTATCTGGAGCCGAAAGCTTGTCTGTAGCAGGCAATATCTTTTTAGGTCAAACAGAAGCACCATTAATGATAAAAGCTTACTTACCAAAAATGAATTCATCGGAGATGTTTTTGGTTATGGTAGGAGGTATGGCTACAGTTGCTGGTGGTGTGTTGGCAGCATATATTGGATTTTTAGGAGGAGATGATCCTGCTCAGCGCCTTTTATTTGCTAAGCATTTACTAACAGCATCGGTAATGGCTGCTCCCGGAGCTATCGTTATCTCTAAAATATTAGTGCCACAAACAGAAGAAATTATTTCAGAGATTAAGATTTCGATGGATAAAATAGGAAGTAATATATTAGATGCCATGAGTAATGGGACAACAGAGGGGCTTAAATTAGCGGCAAATGTTGCAGCTATGCTATTGGTTTTTTTCGCTTTTATTGCACTAATCAATTTTTGTTTTGATAAGGTAGGACAATGGAGCTCTTTAAATACTACTATAACAGAGTTGACCAATGGACAGTACGGGCATTTTAATCTTGAGTTTATTTTAGGCTATTGTTTAGCACCTTTAATGTGGCTAATTGGTGTTCCATCTCAAGATATTACTTTAGTGGGACAACTTCTTGGAGAAAAAATCATAGCAAGTGAATTTGTGGCATATAATAGTTTATCCGAATTTAAGTCTACCGCAGTGTTAAGTAATGACAAATCAATCATTATGGCGACATATATGCTATGTGGGTTTGCAAATTTTGCTTCCATAGGTATTCAAATAGGTGGTATTGGGGGGCTGGCGCCTAATAAGCGAGAGTTTCTTTCAAAGTTTGGTTTTAGAGCTTTGTTAGCTGGTACTTTAGCTTCGCTGATGTCAGCAACTATTGTAGGTATGATGATAGGATAAAGAAAAAAAGGCACTGCAAAAACAACAGTACCTTTAAATTTTAATGCTAAGTTAAACGCTTCTTACATCAACTTTTACTTTCTTCTGCATTACTAATTGTAACCCATCACTGGTTTTACAAACTGCAATAATGTTAAATGTTTTATTTAATGAACTACCTTTAGGTAGTTTAAAGGTAAGTTGGCCTGTTTTTGAGGAAATTGCTTTAGCAGGAGTAAGGTTTTTATGAAAGTATTTATCTTCAATTAGTTTGCCTTCAAAATACTCAACCGATTTAATTGATTTTGCTCCATCACCTGATATTGACATACTGAGCACATATGAATTGTTGGTGTGAGTCTGATCTATCTTTTCTATATTAAGAATTGGATCAGGACGTTGTTTGCCAAGATTGGTATAACGCTTAAGTCCAATGCCAACTAATCCGTTTTTATACTCGTATTCGGCAGTTATTTTACCATCTCGGTCATACCGTTTGCAAATGCCATTTAATCTGCCATTAGAATAAGACTGCTCCTTATAAACCTTTTCTGTAGAGTGATAGGTTAATCGTATGCCTTCTTTTTTATTCTCGGCGTAGTTTATTTCTTCGAGTAGCTTTCCTGTTTTAGAAAAGCGTTTTGAAACACCATGACGAATAGCAGTTTTACTATCATCTTTAAATTTCATGGAAATTTCCCATTCAACAGGAGAATGGGGATCATCATTAAAGTGTCGTTTTTTAATAAAAGTGCCATCTGTATTTGTATTACTTGTTTTTACGACTTCTTTTTGTGGGGCAAAAAATTGACAACTGTTAAGTATTATAATTAGGGTGGCTACAATAAGATGTAATTGTTTCATAATTAATTGAATAAAGGGGATCGTTTATTAATTTAAGAATTATAAAAAAGGCTGTCAAAAAACATTGACAGCCCTTATTTTTCGTATGCTAATACTATAAAAGAGCATCAATTTTAGATGCCAGTATAGTTTTAGGTACTGCTCCAACTTGTTTATCAACTATTTCACCGTTTTTAAAAAATAAAATAGTTGGGATGTTACGAATACCGAACTTTACAGAAGTTCCTGGATTGCTATCAACATCCATTTTTGTGATTACGGCTTTATCGCCATACTCTTCTGCCAATTCTTTTACGATAGGAGTAACCATTTTACATGGGCCACACCATTCAGCCCAAAAATCAACCAATACAGGCTTGTCTGAATTTAATACTAACTCTTCAAAATTAGCATCAGTAACTTCGATTAACATAGCAAATCTGTTTTACTTTATTATTATAAAAATTTTAACTTTCTTACCAAATAGTGCTTTCACAAAGTTAAAAAAATAACTTCGACATGCCCAAAAATACACATTTTTTAGTTTATAGATAATAGAATTGTCATTACATTTTATTAAGCTATACTCATTTCCAGGTGTTGATGTTCTTCAATGTACTTTATTAAGTCATCATTTAAATCAACTCGAATTGATCTGGACAAGAAGTTAATTTTGTTTTTTGTTTCCGGATCCCTTACCTCAAACTTAAGGGTTACTTTACCTTCGTTAGTTTGTAGCAGATGTGTAAGCTCTGTAATTAATTCCTGGTTGATAGCTGGTAAAGGAACTGTTAAAGTAACTTCATTAACTAAATTATCACGCAACTCACTTAAAAAAGAAATGTGATTTATTTTTACTTCAAGTTCATCCTGGTTATATCGCCGGGGTTGAACTCTGGCTTTTACCATGATAAAATATCCCATTTCAAGATATGGAAGGTAATCTGTAAAGTCATTACCAAAGAAAGCAAATTCATAAGATCCGCTATAGTCTTCCATTGTCATAATTGCATATGGATTACCTTTTTTAGTTGTTCCCCTTCTGGTTGCTACTATACTGCCTGCTAATGTTAATTCACGGCCTTTTAAAGCTTCTAAATCATCCAGCTGTTTTAAACGGTGATGTATAAAATGTTTCATCTCCAGTTTGTATTGATCCAGGGGATGAGCTGACAGATAAATCCCGATATATTCCTTTTCTTTATTTAGCTTTTCGATAATTGAATACTCCGGACAATTTGGCATATCAGGAGTTTTAATCTCAATGCCTGTTCCTATTGCCCCAAACAATGAGTTTTGAGATGAAGCCTTGTCTGCCTGAAAGCGGTTACCATATCGGATAAGGTGTTCAATAAAATTCATTTCATCATTTTCGTGTTTGGCAAAGAATTGTGCGCGATGAAATTCACCCATTGTATCAAAGGCTCCAGAGAAAGCTAATGCTTCAATATTTTTTTTGTTAACAGTAGTAAGGGGTAGGCGTTCAACAAAATCAGTAAGACTCTTGAATGGGCCATTCTTAGTTCGTTCCTGGATAATAGCATCTACAGCACCCTCTCCTACACCTTTAATACCAGCCATTCCAAACCGGATAGCTCCATCTTTATTTACTGTAAATTTGCGATACGATTCGTTAACATCCGGCCCCAGTACATCCATTCCCATATGACGGCACTCCTCCATGAAGTTCGTGATCTTGGTAATGTCACTCAAGTTACGACTGAGTACGCCTGCCATAAATTCAGCAGGGTAATGGGCTTTTAGATAACCTGTTTGATAGGCAATATAGGCATAGCATACAGAATGGGATTTATTAAAAGCATAGCTGGCAAATGCTTCCCAATCACCCCATATCTTGTCAATTAAGTCTGCGGGTTTCTTCGGTGAGTTCTTACAGCCCTCCATAAATGCTTTACTTTCAAGACAGCCTTTGATAAACTTTTCTTTTAGCTTATCCATCATGGCAATAATCTTTTTACCCATTGCTTTACGCAATGAGTCTGAATCACCGCGTGTAAATCCACCTAATGCCCTGGATTGAAGCATTACCTGCTCTTGGTATACTGTAATGCCATAAGTGTCTTTTAGATAGGGCTCCATCATTGGGTGGTCATACTCTATTTCTTCACGGCCATGTTTACGGGCAATAAAAGATGGAATATACTCCATTGGCCCCGGGCGATAAAGTGCATTCATTGCAACAAGATCCTCAAAGCGGTTGGGTTGAAGTGCTTTAAGGTGTTTTTTCATGCCGGGTGACTCAAATTGGAAGATGGCAGTTGTTTCTCCGCGGCTAAACATCTGAAAGGTTTTTTCATCTTCCAGACTCACATGGTTAATGTCAACATCAATGCCTTTGGAGAGTTTGATGTTACTGAGGACTTCTTTGATAATGGAGAGTGTCTTTAATCCAAGAAAGTCCATCTTTAACAAGCCAATGTCTTCAACAAACCGACCGTCATATTGAGTTGTTAGTAGTTCTTCTCCTTTAGTAGGCATTACCGGTAAGTGCTCGTCAAGTGGGTTCTTACCAATTAGTACCCCACAGGCATGTACTCCTGTTTGCCTTACTGATCCTTCTAAAGCTTCAGCCAATTTGATAGTTTGTGCGATTAGCGTATTAGAGGATTCTTTTTCTTCCAAAAGAGCTGGTTCTTCTTTGTAGGCTTTCTTAAAGCTCATTTTTGGCGCCTCAGGAACCATTTTTGCTAAACGGTTAGCTTCGGCCAGTTCCAGACGTAATACCCGTGCAACATCTTTAATGGAGCTTTTAGTTGCCATTGTACCAAATGTACAGATGTGTGCTACTTTATCTTTCCCATATTTTTCAGTTACATAATCAAGTACTGCTTGTCTTCCATCGTCATCAAAGTCGATATCAACATCGGGCATAGATATACGATCAGGATTTAGAAAACGCTCAAAAAGTAAATCGTATTTAATAGGATCAACATCTGTAATTCCTGCACAATAAGCTACGGCAGCACCTGCTGCTGAACCACGTCCGGGTCCAACGATTACACCATTATTTTTGGCCCAGTTAATGAAGTCTTGAGTAATAAGGAAATAGCCCGGAAACCCCATTGTTTTAATGGTGTTGAGTTCAAAGTTCAACCGTTCAGTTACATGTTCTTCTAGTTTTTCGCCATATCGTTTATGCGCACCAATAAAAGTAAGGTGTTGTAAGTAATCAGCCTCCAGTTTAATTTGTATTACCTTGTTATAACCACCCAAACGATCAAACGACTGTTTGCCAAATTCCTCAATTAAAGCTTCTTCAGAATATTTTTCAGTGTATTCAGCAGCTGTACCGAATTCTTCAGGGATATCAAACGGTGGCATAATAGGATCCGAATTAAGTTCAAATGCTTCTACTTTTTCGGCTATTTCTACCGTGTTTGCCAATGCTTCAGGAACGTCAGCAAAAAGTTCATTCATCTCCTGTGTGGTTTTAAACCATTCTTGCTTGGTGTAGCGCATACGGGTAGGGTCGTCATAATCCCGGCCTGTACTTAAGCATACGAGAACATCATGAGCTTCTGCATCTTCTGGATCTATAAAGTGTGAGTCGTTAGTAGCCACAAGCTTAACGCCAAGCTCTTTCGAAAATTCACAAAGTATTTTATTAACCTTAACCTGATTTTCCCAAATATCTTTTTTTAACCTTGCGTCATTATTTTTATGGCGCATCATTTCCAGATAATAGTCATCACCAAAAATAGATTTATACCAGAGTATTGTTTCTTTTGCCTTGTTAAAATTACCTGCCATAATGTGTTGAGCTACTTCGCCACCCAGGCAAGCGCTACTAACAATTAGTCCTTCGCTGTATTCCTCAAGTAATTCTTTGTCAATTCGTGGTTTGTAGTACATACCGTCAGTATGCGCTATCGATGTTAATTTTAAAAGGTTTTGGTAGCCTTTATAGTTTTTAGCAAGTATAATAAGGTGATGCCCCGAAGCATCTGTTTTATCATCTTTACGCAGATGTCCGCGTTTTGCCACATAAGCCTCAACGCCTATAATTGGTTTTATACCTTCTTTGCTGCAAGAAACATGAAATTCCTTACTTCCAAACATAGCACCATGATCGGTAAGAGCAACAGCAGGCATACCATCGGCTTTTGCTTTTGCTGCAATAGCTGATGTTTTTGCTGCACCGTCAAGAATAGAATATTGAGAGTGAACATGTAGATGAACAAAAGGCTGAAGTACAATATTAGTAGCCGCTTCTTTTAATTTTCGCTCTTCTTCTTCAATGGAAATAGTATCAAAAGAAGTGCTGACTTTGAAGGATTCAAACTTGATGCCAACGGGTTGGATTACGTTCGGGTTGTTTTGTTTGAATGCCTCAATCTGTTGAAGCGACATTTTTAGTATTTCACCACTGACACCTCCTACACGAACCAGTTCCAGAAAACAACGTGAGGTTGCTTCTACATCAGCCGCCGCATTATGTGCTTCAGCAAAGGGTATATTAAATAGCTTAACATGGAGCTCTGTAAGGGTAGGTGATTTAAGACCACCACTTTTATTGCGGATAGCACAATATTCGGTACTTTCAATTTTAGTACACAAATGGGGTGTTGTGGTCATAATTTCCTCCATCTCACAACGGAGTAACTCACAACCAACAATATTAATGTCAAATTCTACATTATGGCCAATGATAAATTTGGATCTTTTGACATCTTCGATAAAGTCAAGCAGGGCATCTTTTAACGGAATACCTTTTTCGTATGCAATTTCTGTTGAAATACCATGTACTGCTACAACGTCTTCCGGAATAGTATAACCATCGGGTGTAATAACATGATTTTTGGCAAAAAGAAAATTCCCTTTTTCATCATGACATTGCCAGGCTAGCTGAACCATTCTTGGCCAGTTGTTGAAGTCAGTTAAAGGTGCTTTCCATTTTTTTGGTAAACCAGTGGTTTCGGTATCGAATATTAAAAACATTTCAGTATCAGTATTTTCAAATTTGTGCTATTGCAAGTGGTAGCTTGCGAAGTTAACTATTTAAAGCCTGAATGCCGAAGGCATAAATTGATATTTGGAAATAAACTACTAGTCTGTACGTTATAGAAGCAATTAAAAGAATGGTTTGTTGATTTATTGGTTGAAATATAGTAGCAATTCGATGTTTATAGTTTTAGCGGTATTAGGTTATTAATAATTAATTAGTTCTAATGAGTAAAGAGTTATTAATTGTTTTGGTTGATGAATTTAAAGGCTTATCTTTGCATCCGCAAAACGAGATTTTGCAATTGTTTAAATAATAAAAACGAATACTATGCCTGTAAAAATTAGACTGGCACGTCATGGACGTAAAAGGTATGCATACTACCACATTGTAGTTGCAGATAGCAGATCACCACGTGATGGTAAATTCATTGAGCGTATTGGATCTTATAACCCAAACACCAATCCTGCTACAATTAATTTGAACTTTGATAAAGCCCTGACATGGCTTAATAATGGAGCTCAGCCAACTGATACAGCACGTGCGATTCTATCGTACAAAGGTGTTATGATGAAGAAGCACTTGTTGGAAGGTGTTAAAAAAGGAGCCTTTGATGAGGCTGAAGCTGAAAAGCGTTTCAATGCTTGGTTAACTGAAAAGGAAGGTAAAATTCAAGCTAAAAAAGATGAATTAGCCGGAGTTAAAGCAAGTGCTGATAAAGAGCGTTTAGAGCAAGAAGCTAAAGTTAATACAGAAAGAGCTGCAACAATTGCGAAAGCAAAAGCTGATTTAGCTGCAGAAGCTGCCGCTGCTGCGAAAGCCGCTGCTGCTGAGGCTGCTGGTGAAGAAGAAGCACCTGAGGCTACTGAAGAGGCATCTGAGGAAGCTGCTGCAGAGTAATTCTGTCAGATTTTATTGAAAACGATATTAAGCCACCAAATAAGGTGGCTTTTTTGTTATTAACACATTTGTATTTACTTTTTGCAGAAGTCTAGTAAAGCGATTGTATGATGCAGTTGATGGAAAATCACACTATATGTTTTTGAACATGGTTAATATAAAAGTGCTTAAATTCCTAAACTGTCCCCGGGTCAAAGAGAATTAAGATTGTAATCGCCTCATTGTCTGATATTTTAAACTTCCTGTTCTTACTCTTTTTACAGTATTTTCAGTGAAGATATATTCACAATTTTTTTACAAAATTCATCCACTAGATAGTAAATTTTTATAGCTTTATCATCCATAAGAAATGAGTTGTTTTTTTTGATTATGTATTTAAATACCAAACATTTAAATATATAGAATTCTCATTTCTTTTTCTTAATTATCAATTGTCTACATTGAACTCACGTTAAAGTAATATTCCAAAGAAAACAATAGTACTTCCAAGGATAAATCCAGTATGTACTTGCATTGATGTATGTGCCTTCAGGTATAAACGACTTGTGCCCAATAGGCCGGCGATGAGTAGTACTATTGAAAATACAATCCATATATCAAGTCCAAAATGAAGGGCTAATGCCAATATTGCACCAGTGAGTCCACCTATACCAATCATGTGCATGCTTATTTTCCAAAAAATCGTGATTCCCAGGGCGAGCCATATGGTGATTATGGTTGCCAGCATAAAATCTTGTATAAATGTTGGAACAATAGGTATTTTGCTTAAAAAAATATAACCCAGTAAGTAAAAGAAACCTGTTGCCAATGTTGGGAATAAGCGTTCTTTTCGCTCTTTCATATAGATACTTTTAATAGTACCGGAAAGAAGAAACAAAGGAATAAGACTCAATGGCAAAGCACAAGTGCTTAAGAATACAATAATATATAACAAGCGTTTGTGTTCAAAAGGAAGATAGGAAAAATGCCCTCCAATATTAAAAATCAGAAACAACCCAATAATGGGAATTAACAGGGGGTGAAATAAAGTAGAAAGAGCTTTAGAGAGAACTCTCATTGTGTGTGTATTAAAAAGCCGGTATTAACCGGCTTGTGTTTATAATTCTTTTCTTAACCGGGCTACTGGAATATTTAATTGTTCACGGTATTTAGCTACCGTTCTTCGGGCAATATTATAGGATTTCTCTTTTAGTATTGCTGCTAATTTGTCATCGGTAAGAGGCTTACGCTTATCTTCGTTTGAAATACATTCTTCTAATATTTTCTTAATCTCACGCGTACTGACTTCTTCTCCACTATCTGTTTGCATACCTTCAGAGAAAAAGTATTTTAAAGGGAAAATACCAAAATGTGTTTGAATATATTTACTGTTTGAAACACGGGATATGGTTGAAATATCCAGATTAGTTTTTTCTGCAATATCCTTTAGTATCATGGGACGAAGTTTAACTTCGTCACCTTCAATAAAGTATTCTCGCTGATATTCTAAAATCGAATTCATAACCGTCATCAAAGTGTTTTGTCTTTGCTTAATGGCATCAATAAACCATTTGGCCGAGTCTAGTTTTTGCTTTACAAACATCACCGCATTTTTTTTATCCTGCGATTGATTTTTTTTATTTGTACTGTAATCCTGAAGCATATCAGAGTAGGTATTGCTAATACGTAGTTCTGGAACATTACGATTGTTCAGAGAAAGTTGAAACTGATCATCCTCCATCTCTAATATAAAGTCAGGAATAATATGCTGAACTGTTTTGCTCATTGGGTTACTGTATGAGCTGCCAGGTTTTGGATTTAACTTTAAAATTTCAGCTAGAGCATCTTTTAACTCTTCATCGTCAATGTGAAGACGTTTGGTTATTTTATCGTAATGCTTACGTGTAAACTCTTCAAAGTGGTATTTTAAAACCTGAAAGGCATTCTCAATGTCTGGAAAAGTACGGTCTTTACGTTTAACCTGAAGAAGTAAACATTCTTGTAAGTCTCGTGCAGCAACACCTGCTGGATCAAAATCCTGAACGACCTCCAGAACATCAAGTGCTTCGCGTTCATCTACTTCAATATTTTGTGCAAAAGCTAAATCATCAATTATTTCATCAATTTCTCTTCGTAAATAACCATCTTCATCAACATTACCAATAATGTATTCAGCAATATTACGTTGTCTATCAGTTAATATGCGTAAGCCAAGTTGTGAAATCAAATGTTCGTGGAAAGATGCACCATTTGAGAAAGGGATGTCTTCGTGCTTATCGTCCTTTGAAAAATTTCGGGATTGTAATTTATAGGCTGGGATATCTTCGTTATTGATATATTCATCTATAGATAATTCATCCCGCTCAATCTCTTGTTCAGGTGCATTATCTGTTTCATCTTTATCCGGATTCTGCTGTTCTCCATCCAGTTCAAGAATTGGGTTTTCTTCCAGTTCTTTTTTTATGCGTTGCTCCAATTGTGCTGTTGGTATTTCCAATAGTTTAATCACCTGTATCTGAAGCGGTGACAACTTTTGAAGTAGCTTTTGTTGTAAACTTTGTTTTAGCATCCCTGTCTCTTAATTCTGTGCATTTTTGCATCAACTTCACTAAATAAATACTCATAGTTGTGAGTCTTCAAAACAAAATTAAGATTAATTAATCAAAAGTGATAGAAGCCAGCACTTTTTTGACTAATAAATAGTTCTTACTTAAATTTATTATGTAAGAATATGCATGGTATAGAGTTGTTTTAAGAGAATTGTTAAGGGCACTAAGATAAAATGCCGGTTCTCACTTACGAAGAACCGGCATTTCATTAGTTTCTATAAAGTGATAAGATTAATACTCTGCTGTTTTAGGAGCACGAGGGAATGGAATAACGTCACGAATATTACCCATGCCGGTCACGAATAACATCATACGCTCAAACCCTAATCCGAATCCACTGTGAACAACGGATCCAAAGCGGCGGGTATCCAGGTACCATGACATCTCATCAACAGGAATATTCATTTCATTCATACGCCCAACAAGTTTGTCGTAATTTTCTTCACGTTGTGAACCTCCAATGATCTCACCAATTTGAGGAAACAGAATGTCCATTGCTCGAACTGTTTTGCCATCATCATTAAGTTTCATATAAAAAGCTTTAATATCTTTTGGATAGTCTGTTAGGATAACAGGCTTTTTAAAATGCTTTTCAACAAGGAAACGCTCGTGTTCTGATTGCAGATCACTGCCAAACCCTTCAATACGATACTTGAATTTACCTTTTTGATTCGGTTTTGAGTTTTTTAAAATATCAATTGCCTCGGTATATGAAAGACGAACAAAGTCATTGGCCAGTACAAACTGAAGTTTCTCAATCAACTCCATCGAACGCTCATCAGCTTTCTTGTTCTTTTCTTCCTCTTGTAGTCTATTGCTTAAGAATTTAAGGTCATCCATGCAGTTATCAAGAGCATATTTAATCAGGTACTTTAGGAATTCCTCGGCCAGATCCATGTTGTCATTCAGATCATAAAAGGCCATCTCTGGTTCAATCATCCAAAATTCAGCCAGGTGGCGGGATGTATTTGAATTTTCTGCACGGAAAGTAGGACCAAAAGTATAGACTTCACCCATTGCTAAAGCTGCTAATTCTCCTTCTAGCTGCCCAGAAACTGTAAGGTTAGTTGCCTTTCCAAAGAAATCCTCCGTATAGTCAATAGCACCTTCTTCAGTACGTGGCAGATTATCGTAATCTAGGGTAGTTACCTTGAACATTTCACCAGCACCTTCAGCATCAGAGGCTGTAATAATTGGCGTATGTACATTAATAAAGCCTTTTTTAGTATAAAACTCATGCACAGCAAAAATCATGGCATGACGAATACGTCCGATTGCTCCAAACGTGTTTGTTCTGTAACGCAAGTGTGCATTCTCACGCAAAAATTCTAAGGTATGCTTTTTAGGTTGAATGGGGTATTTATCAGCATCGCAATCACCAAGAATTTCAATTTCCTTTGCATGAATTTCAACTTTTTGCCCACTACCTGTTGATTCGGTAATAGTACCGTTAATTGAAATAGCTGCACCGGTAGTTATGCGCTTAAGTTCTGTTTCACTAAATGCTGGAACATCAACTACTATTTGAATATTATGGATGCATGAGCCGTCATTTAAGGCAACAAAATTAACTTGCTTATTACCTCGTTTGGTTCTTACCCAACCTTTTACATTTGCTTGCTTTCCAAATTCTGTACTTTGAAGCAGCTCAACAATCTTTGTCCGACGAATCTGTTCCATTTTTATTTTCTAATTTTATATTCAGGATTACAAAATTAATGATTTGTTTTTATTGAAGCCTAATGCATTGATTAAATGCAACTGAATATGTGATTATTCTTTCATTTTATATAAAAAAAGGTGACTCGTAGTGAATCACCTTTTAAATTTTTTTATAATTAGATTATTTTTTTGTGAATCGCTCCATTTTATTGTCGTAATTTATGTAATAACGCCCCTTAGCTAAACTGCTTGCATTTATTTCATTACCATATCCTTTAAATACGATACCACCGTATTCATCATATATTTCATATAAAGTTGCTTCAGAAAAGGTAATTATATCCTCTACTCTGTGAGGACTGAATGTAACAACAGCTTTTGATGAAGTACTCTTTACTTCATCAGAATAACGGGGTTTATTTCGATAATCTGTTTGTTTCAGCCGAAATCTGTTTTCTCCACTGTGCATGCGCACATTTACTTTGTAATCGTTATTTATAATTGATCCTTTGCCTTCTGTTTCACCAACTTTCACCCACTTGTTCCAACGGTATTGCTCAATAATAAATGGCAGAGAGCCTGATTCTTTAGTTGTTGACCAGGTTAAATCTTCGCCAATAATGGTAAAGTTGTTAATTTCAAATGTAGCTCTTGGATTTAATACTTCTGGGTTAAGAACTTTGGGTTCACATTCATCCTTGAATTTAATACCAACAATTATAGCTTGACCTATCTCAAATTGAAAAACACCAAGATCAATTTCAAAAGCACTGGAGTTTATTTCGTCTGTAGTAGTTTGACCATTAACAGTGACTTCATAAACACAAAATCCAACACCGGAAGCGGCAAAAGGATTCTTTACATACAGGTTTTCACCCTGAAATGTACCTTTCAATTCCATTTCTCCTGCATTGACATTTAAAATGGCTAAAACCGTCGCAAAGAATAATAATAAATTCCGTTTCATTTAGGCTAGACTCAATTAATTATTTTTTGGGTAACGCAATTTATAAAAACAAACAAACATAGCAAAAAAATCACTTCAATCAGCCGTAAAAATCCACGACTAGTCGTATTTCTTTGATTAAAAAAATTATCGCTTAAGGGTCTACCCAATCGCCATGTTCTTTTATCAGGTTAATGAGTTCATCCACCGCTTCTTTTCTTGGTAAATTACGTTTAATTAAATTCCTGTTTTTAAATAAACTTACCGTATCTGGTCCCGATCCGATATAACCGTAATCAGCGTCTGCCATTTCGCCAACACCATTTACCACACATCCCATTATGCCTATTTTTAGCCCTTTTAAATGAAATGTTCTTGCTTTAACTTGTTTTGTTGTTTCTTGCAAATCAAACAATGTTCGGCCACAACCTGGACATGAGATAAATTCTGTTTTAGTAAATCGAACGCGTGATGATTGTAAAATGCCAAATGCTGTGTTTGTTATTTCAGATTGAGTTAGTTTACCGGTATTTCTAAGAAAAATACCATCGGCAAAGCCATCCAGGAAAAGAAGGCCTGCATCGGCACCCGATTTGATTTGGAAATCTTCTGCCTCATCTTCATTATAGTGATTGTGTAAAATAACAGGGTGTGATAGAGAGGCATTAATCATTTTAAAAATAAAGGCACGTTGCTCTATGGGTAAATTTTTATGGTTTGAATGCAAGAGGATAACGATATTGCTGTTTTGTTTTAGTTTTTCAATAACTTGCTCATTCAGTTCAGGGTATGAGGTAGCTAAGAAGCAATACGTAGGTAGCTCTGGAGTCTCAAGTAATTCTTTGGTGGTAACAACGGGATAAGTATTGGATGATGTATTTGCACTTTTCCATGCCGAAAAAGGAATGATGTATTTTTGGTAATGATTCTTTATGCTGTTGGGGCTACCTATAAACAGGTAATCAGCTTTTTGCTCTTTCTTAACAGTGAACTCATTACCTGCACAGGAAATAACGACTGGAGGATGATTTGCACCAATATTTAAAACGGCATGTGTTTTTCTACGGTTATATTCAAATGGGGTGAATTGTGAAATTGGAGTTGGTGAAATGAATTCATGTCCATTTCTAGTACTAATATAATTAACCAGTTTAGAGGCAACAGGGACTTCTTTTTCCGGATCTTCAGTTAGTGAAATCCTTATGGTGTCTCCAAGGCCATCGATCAGAAGAGCACCAGAACCAACGGCTGATTTGATGCGCCCCTCATCTTCACTCCCTGCTTCTGTTACGCCAAGGTGAAGTGGATAATTCATGTCTTCTTTTTTCATGGCAACGACCAGTAAACGAACAGTATGCACCATTATTCGTGTGTTACTAGCCTTAATACTTAATATGATATCTTTAAAGTCCAGTTCTTCACACAGACGAAGGTATTCCATGCATGCTGCCACCATTCCTTGTGGTGTATCACCATATCGACTCATAATGCGGTCTGATAAAGAGCCATGGTTAGTTCCTATTCGAATTGCAGTATGGTTCTCCTTACAAATAGCGAGAAACGGTTTAAGTTTTGATTTGGCTACTTGTAATTCAGCGTTATATTCTTCTTCTGTATATTCTATAAGTTTGAATTTTTTAGCACCACCCGAGAAGTTACCAGGGTTAATTCGTACTTTTTCAACATTAGCAGCTGCAATTTCTGCTGCATTGGGGTTAAAATGAATGTCGGCGACAAGAGGAGCATCATAACCTTTAGTGCGAATGATTTTTTTTATTGGTTCAAGATTGTGTGCTTCTCGTCTGCCCTGGGTAGTTATACGCACAATGTCAGCTCCTGTGTCAAGAATGCGCATTACTTGATTGGCTGTAGCTTCTGTATTCAGTGAGTTGGTTGTTGTCATGGATTGAATCTGGATATCAGCATTGCCACCAATCGCTTTTGTTCCTATTGATACTTTTCGGGTAGGATTACGGTGATAATTAAATAAATCCTCACAGTATAAAGGTTCTTTTGACATTGTTTTGCGTTTAATTTCCGAAAGAATAAATGCAAAAATAGGTAATAATGTTTACTGCTTTGCAATTAAAAATTAATCTTTCTGCCTTCAATCTTCTGTCTCATAACAATATTTGATATTTTTAGGGTCTAAATATTCAGCATATGTCGATTGTTGTACAGAATGTAGTAAAAGAATTTGGAAAGCAGAGAGCATTGAAAGATGTTTCTTTTTCAATATCAACAGGTGAAATTGTTGGTTTTTTAGGCCCTAATGGAGCCGGTAAATCAACAATGATGAAAATTATTTCTGGACTTTTGCCCCAATCGGCTGGAGAAGTAGAAGTGTGTGGAATTAATAATGGTGATTACAACCAGGCCTTTCGACGGAAAATAGGTTATTTGCCTGAGCACAATCCACTTTACCTAGATATGTATGTGAAAGAATACTTAATGATGGTGGCTGAAATATATCAATTGCCAAATAAGAAAGACCGGGTAGCTGAAATGGTTGAGTTAACAGGTTTGAAACTGGAACAACATAAGAAAATTGGGGCATTATCAAAAGGATACCGGCAGCGCGTTGGTTTGGCACAAGCCCTTATTCATGATCCGGAAGTTTTAATTCTGGATGAGCCAACCACAGGGCTTGATCCCAATCAGATTATTGAAATCCGTGAGTTAATAAAAGCAGTTGGTAAAGAAAAAACGGTGATGCTGAGTACCCATATTATGCAGGAAGTGGAGGCCATCTGTGAACGTGTCATTATTCTTAACAGGGGTGAACTGGTGGTTGATCATCCTTCTACTGACTTGTCGATATTAGAGCAAGGTCAGGAACCTAACGTTTTTGTTGAGTTTGATGTTGATGTGAATGTAGCAGATATTAAAATGATTGAAGGAGTCAAGTCGATAGAGAATATTACAGAACGAGAATTAACCATTACTGCCTCAAAGGATATCCGTAAAGAACTGTTTGCATATGCCGTAAAAAACAATTGTGTGATACTGACCATGACTAGGCATGAGCAAAATCTAGAAAGTGTGTTTCATGATTTAACAAGAGAAGCTTAAGGAGCCAGTTGTTGAATGATCCAGTTGTTATCAGATTTGACAAACTGGTATCGGTCGTGCATGCGATTAGTACGACCTTGCCAAAACTCTATAGTTTCAGCTTTTACAATATATCCACCCCAATGCGGTGGCCGGGGGATAGATTTACCTTTGTATTGTTTTTCTAAGGCGGTATAATTTGTTATAAGTTCTTGTTTATTTTCAACTAATTTGCTTTGAGAAGATGCCCACGCTCCTAATTGGCTTTCCCGTGGTCGCGATTGAAAATAGTTATCTGACTTTTGTTCTGATACTTTTTGCACAGTACCTTTAATTCGGACTTGTCGCTCTAATTCCGGCCAGAAAAAATTGAGTGCTGCACATTTTGTATTGGCCAGTTCATGGCCTTTTTCACTATTATAATTTGTAAAGAAAACAAAACCATCGTCGCACACATCCTTAAGTAGAACAATGCGGCAGTTAGGATGTAAATGGTTATTAACAGTTGCTAAAGTAACAGCTGTTGGTTCATTGCATCCTGCATTAATTGCCTCTTCAAGCCATTGATTAAATTGCTCAAAAGGGTTTGGGTTGAGTTCTTCTTTTTCAAGACTTCCCTTGTTGTATTCGTTTCGGATACCAGATAGCTTCTTCATATTTCCTGTTTTGTAATGAAGTAAACAAGCATTAAGTGCTTTTGTTGAAGAATTTTCGTCTGGAATCAAACTTTTATTAAGGCAGCTTGTTTTGTTGGAAATGTTAATTAGCAAGTACCAATTCTTTGTTCTGATGCTTGTTTTTTTAATACCTATAAAAATGAAACGAGCCATGGGAAATCATTTTTCATATAGTGAAATGACTAAGTTGATGATTTTTCATATGACCTTGAATAATAAACAATAAACTATATAGAGATGAAAATATATACAAAAACCGGCGATCGTGGCCAAACAGATTTATTGGGCGGTGTACGCGTTAATAAAGATGATATTCGGGTAGATGCCTACGGAACTTTTGATGAGGTAAATTCTTTTATTGGCCTTCTACGAACAAAGCTGGATTCAAAGCACGATTGGCAAGACCGCTTGCATCAGGTCCAGGTAGAGCTGATGAATACCATGAGCCACCTGGCTACGCCAAGTGAACTTAAAGAAAAAAATACCATGCCTTTACCGGAAGGAATGGATGCTTTTTGTGAAAAATGGATTGATGAGATTGAGGGAACATTGAGCAGTCGTTCAGATCATTTTATACTTCCCGGTGGAAATGAGGTATCAGCACTTTGTCATGTGGTACGTTCGCAATTGCGAAAGGGAGAGCGTAAATTAACAGCTTTACACCGTTCTTACCCGGTTGAGCGCTCTATTTTGTTTTTTATTAATCGCTTATCCGATTTGTTTTTCAGTCTCTCAAGGGCAGCCTCTGAGGAAGCTAATTTACCGGAAGAAAAGTGGAAGGCTTTTCTTTATAACAGAGGAGAGAAGTAGTTTTATATGCTTATAATCATGTTGTAAGCTGAGGTACACGATGTATAGTTTAATTCCTGATAAGCTATAACTTCTATAGGAGTTGTGTGTCAATTTTCCTTGCCGTGTGTATTTCTGTGAATAATGAACAGGTAATTTCTATCTTTACACATGTAAATTCAATTATTAATTTTTCACACAGGTATATAATTGAATTTATTTGAGAGTTCTATATGGACAATGAACACAAATTTTAGATATATGAAAAATCAGTACAATGATAGAAAAGCATAATTGTCGCCAGGTAGGAGTTATTGTAAAATCTCATGGTATAGCCGGTGAAATTGTTATTCGTTTATTTAATGAATTTTCAATAGATGATTTGGATACCAAATTCTTATTTGTTGATTTGGATGGAGGCTTGGTACCGTTTTTTTTAGAAGAAGCACGTCAAAGAAACAAGACGGATGTGTTGGCAAAGCTTGAACAGATAAAAGACGATAAAGGTGCTGATCAGGTGATGGATGCACCTGTTTATGTTGAAAAGCTAGCATCAACTAATACTAGTAATTCTGCCAGTGAGCAAGGTTTTTCTGCTTATCAGTTAATAGGATACCAATGCCAGGCTGTTGGTTATGGGCCTATTGGAGAGGTGGTAGCCATTAAAGAAATCTCCAAAAACCCCTTGTTTGAGCTTGAGTATGATGGGCGTGAATTGTTAATTCCTATAGTAGAGGATTTTATTGTTGGTATTGACGATGAGAGCAGGACAATAGTATTTGAACTGCCTGAAGGGCTGATTGATCTGGAATAAAGAGCTAAAATTTAAATTGAACCCACGTTATAAAAGAGTCCGGCTATTAAAATTTATGGTAGCCGGGCTTTGTGTATATTTTAAAATGTTTTTTGTTCTTGTTTACTAACCGCTTTGCGCCATTCCGGCTTTAACACAATTGCTTCTTCAGTTTTTTTGTGAAAACCTACCATTACCGATTTGCAGGTCGCTTTTATTACACCTGATTCACGATTAACAACTTGTTGTTCCATTTTCAGGCTCTTATTACCCAAATGTACTATAGCTGTTTTTACTTCTATTTCATCTTTGAGATAGATCGGACACATAAAGTCAGTGTTGATAGATGCAACAATAATGGTTTCATTGCCGGAAAACATAGAATCACCGAATACCTTATCCATGTAGTACATGCGCCCAAGATCAAAATACTCCTGTATAGTTGCATTATTGACGTGCCCCAACACGTCAATGTCGTTAAAGCGTATCTGTACAACTGTGTTATGGTAAAATGTTGTTTCTTCCATTGTGATGTATTGAAATTAACAAAGCAACTTAAGAATTGCTTTAAAATATTAATAAAATTTAAGTTGGTACTAAAGATGCATGTACTTTACTCCCGTATAATGGTGACTTGCCCGTCTTTAGTCAGCTTAATAATACTCGATGGTGCAGGGTTTTTGGTTTCCTCTTGTCTGAATTTTACCACATAGTCAACACCAGCTTTAACAAGTTCGCTTATCTGATCAAAATTTTGAGGTGATGCTTCTCCACTAATATTGGCCGAAGTAGAAACAATTGGTTTTTTAAAGCGAGAACACAACTGTTTAGAAAATTCTTCATCAGTAATGCGGATGCCCACACTACCATCTTCTGCCAGTAGATTTGCCGCTATATTTTTAGCATTATCGTAAATAATAGTTAGTGGTTTGGTTGTTAATTCGGCCATATCAAAAGCTACTTCAGGAATATCATTCACATAGCCGCTTAACTTAGCTGTATTATCCATTAGTACCAACATGCTTTTAGAGTCGGCACGTTGCTTCAGCTCATATATTCTTTTTACAGCATCAGCGTTAGTAGCATCGCAACCTATCCCCCAAATGGTATCGGTAGGATAAAGGATAAGGCCACCATTACGTAATACTTCGAGTGCTTGTTTTAAATCGTCGTGCATTGTTATTTTTTGTTGGCAAGATAGGAAAAAGAGGCAAAATGGAGAAGGACATCTAAAAGCGATAAGCGATATTGAGCAATACCTCTCTCGGGCGGAGATGATATGTGTTTTTAATTAATGCTATTTCACTATTACTATATTGCGTAATTATTTTTGAGTCAAATATATTTCTAAAGTGTAGCTTGTAACTTAATTTGCCTTTAGTTGGTTTGTAAGCATAAGTGATATCTCCAAAAAAAGTGTCAATAGACTCGCCAGCATTTAAAGCATTATTATATTCGCACCTGATATTGACCCATTGCTTTTTATTAGGATAAAAGAAGAAATCGGCAGTGTGCTCGCGCTCGAAGAATTGTGTTGTGGCTTGCAATGTTTCTTGCTCAAGCATGTTGAAGTTAAAGGCATATTTAAATTGAAATTTACGCCAGTAACCAAGGTTAAAATTTAGACGAATATCGGTCATGTTATTCTGTCGATTGCTTAAGGCATAATCAAGGATGTATTGAGATTGATTAGTGGTATAATTTGTGTTAAGGCTGATGGAAGATTGCCAGGGGGCGATAAAATAGGTTAATTCTCCCTTAATATTATTTGTCTTGCTCTCGTTATCTAGCATTATTGCTTCTGTTTGAAAAATACCATTACCCAGACTTACCTGTCTAAGAGTTAGATCATTTTGTCTTACGCTATGATTGTAATTAAGCGTAGCAAACCATCCGGAAATCGGGTTTTTATATTCAACCATAGTTATTAGGTTGAAGTAACCCTTTTCGGGTAAATGATTTGATCCTTTTGCTAAAGAACGATAGCTTCTTAAAATATAGCCTTGGGTAAGCTTATCAACTTCACCCAGGCTTTGGCGATACGACAGCGAAGCTGTGCTCGTCCAGTAATTCATAAACCGGTAATTGACATAAGCCCTGGGTGAAAATAAAGGCTGGTGAAACTGCCTGTTAGCCGAATGGTAATAGTCCTCAATGTCGTAATAAACCATTGAGAGTGGAATATTAAAGCGGAGCTTAAGCTTCGAACTTTCATAAGAAATACGCTCATCAACGCTTACTTCTGCATTGCTCCATTGCAGCTGGTTGCGTAAGCTATCGGCATTAACAGTTGTGCCCTCATTTTCTATCGATGTTCGTAAATCATTGTAGTCGTATGCACCACCTATTTTAGTGCTAAAAGCCCATTTTTTGCTATTAAGGGTGAAAGCCGCAGAAAATTTACTTCTTAATTCGTTTTGTTTAAAACGCTGAATAGCTTCATTATAAGGGGTGTTGTTATTAATATAATCATTAAAAACACCAGGCGTATAACGCACTTTTTGTGGTGAATGATTATAATCTGCAAAGGCTTTAAAACTAACAAAGTGCTTGCCAATCATACGGTGCCAGTCTAACTCATCGGCTATTGAAAAATGAGGTGTATAAGCTTTTTGTTGTTGCGCATTGTTGTTAATAGTCATTTGTGCCTTATCCCAATAATTTTCGAAGCGGAATTTATTATTGATGTATTGTTTACTGGCATTCTGATTGTAGATAAGATCAGTAATTAAACTGTTTTTACCAAAACGATTTTCAGTTAATTCGTTTAATCGTACTGTGTCATCCTCAAGGTAAAACTCAGTAGTAAGTTGGGCATCTTCTTTTATCCAGTCGTTGTAATAGCTGATATTGGTTTTCAGCTCTTCATCATCTGATAGTTTGGTGAGGTAATTAAACGCTACCAGGTTAGAATGATTGATAAGGTAGCGCTGCCGGTTATTAACAAAAGTTGGTGCCAGAGAAGGTATGCTCAGTAATTCGGTTTTTTGGTTACTGATGTTATCTATCTCACTATACGAAAGTATAAAAGGACGATGCTGGGTAAATAAGTCATCACCGGTATTATTAGATTGTATGCTAGCAATCATTTGGTTTTTGGGTGAGAACAACATGGGTGTTATATTAATGCTATGCCTTATTGCTGGTAAGCCTACTGTTGTTGTGGCTCTAAATGTTGTGGTGTATTTCTTCTTTAATTTAATGTTAACAGAAGTACCGTCGTGAAAACGTTGCTCGCGCAGCATTTTAATGGGCTGGTGGTTGTGCAATACCTCAACAGCACCAACAGCCTTGTTGTTAAGGTTTTTATTGGCAATACTGTAACGCCCCTCCAGTAAGTCCATGCCTTCAATATAGTATTTATCTATGGGACGCCCCATATACGATATCTTACCCTTGCTGTCAACTGTAAATCCGGGCATACGGTCAATCACATCACCAATAGATTCATCACTATCCTTTTCAAAAGAGCTGACCATATAGGTCGTGGTATCATCCTTAGCTGTAATGGGCACACCGCGCACATTAACTTCTTTTATCTTATTAACCTGGGGTGATAACATTATTTTCAGCTCCTGGCTGGTATTCAAAAGAACCAAGGTAGTATCCCTGTAGCTAAGCGATCGTGTGGTAATGTTTATGGTATCTTCTTCTGAGTTAAATGATAGCTTAAACCGGCCTTGCTCATCAGAAAAACAATAGCTAATAATTTTACCATCCTGCCGGTGGCTGTGCAACAAAACACTAACTGCTGAAGGCGATTTGCCATCTGATACAGTCAAAAGCCCGCTAATATTAGTTTGAGCACTTGCTTGTGCCACAATAATATAAATAAAGATAAAGCAAACTAAACGCATAGGTGGCATTAAATTATAGCTTAATAACGTTCAATATAGTTGTTTACAGATAATAACCTGGCCTCGGCTTCTCCTGTATTGGTATTGCCATAAGGTTGTGCCTGCTCCGTATTACCAATAAGTTTTGCAAGTTTTATCCGGCTTATCCTCTTCGCATTATAGTATGACTCCATATTAACTTCCCGGTACCTGTCTTTATCAAAGTATATATGCTTTTTATAGTTAAGCTCATTAAAAGCTGTTAATTCAAATACATGGTGTTTCTGTGTATCTTCAATTTTAACAATCAGGCCGGGCAAACCCTTAAATTTATACGGTCCGTCATTAATCGGTATTTCAGTTGTATACCACGCTGTATAGTTACGTCCGGCAAAGTAGGTTGTTGCTTTATGGCACTTATAAGAGCTAATTAGTGTATCAGCATTATAAACCAGGTTCCACTCCGGGTTTATTGTTTCTGTAATTTTGAGATAGTCATTTTTATTAACAGGACCCTCAAACATAACGATAGAGTCATTGTTGAGGTTTTTAATAATTTTGTACTTTGAGAAATGCCTGCCGGTACTCCTTTGTTGTACAATGGACCATATTTTTTGAAATGTGGCTTCCTGATCTTCAGCATCCTGGTGTACTCGTATTACAGAATCTCGAAAATACCTGCCTGCATGTTCAAATTTTGAATACTTAGAACCTAAGTATAAGCACATTTCGTCTGTTTTTATCTTATCGCTGCTGCTTGAATCTTCCATATAGGTGTAGAGGTACCTGGCAATAAACTTTGTATGGTCTATTACAACCTCATCCTGGGCAAAGATGCTATTTGCAGAGATGTTTAGAATATACAGGCTTTTGAGTAAGAAGGCGTATATTTTCATGTGTTTAAATTTTGCTTTTTATTGTCACATGGAACTCTCAAGTAAATTTTAATCATGCACCTGTGTGCAACTTTTTAATTAAAATTTACATGTTCGTTTCATGTGTTGTGATTTAGATGCCAGTAAGTATCAGGATATAAGTATCAAGATGTCAGACTGAATTATAAAGGTGTATTTCTCTTTTAGTAATTAACTGTTTGTAATATAATCTTTCTTGCCATGAGCGTTTCGTGTTTTATTTTCTTTAATTCACGGACAATATTACTTGCCCGTGAACTTTTATAATTAAGAGATAGCTCTTAATTAGCAGAAAGCCTCTTTAACTTCCTCTGCCATGTCTGTCATTTCATCATATGACAATCCTTCTTCATAAATAATAAGATTTGTACCGGTTCCATCACCGCAATCAATCCTGATTCTTGTAGCATAGCTGATTGTTGCAACAGCAACTAATCCTAAAATCAACATTACTTTTTTCATAATCACAAAATTTAAAAGATTAATAAATTAAATTTGTGCAGGTTTAATCCTGCGACCCTGTTCTTCCTGTTCGCAAAAGTTGGTTAGCAGGGTTTGCTTTTTTAATGACCATTTTTATTAAACAGTATAAATATAAGAGTGGAGCAGTCCAGAAAAATACACTGCCCCTGTTTTTTATTGAAAAAGATATAATTATTATAATAGACATAGCAAGCTATGTATACAGATGGCATAAAATATAGCTTAATAACGTTCAATATAGTTGTTTACAGATAATAACCTGGCCTCGGCTTCTCCTGTGTTGGTATTGCCAAAGCTTTGTATTTTTTCCGGGTTATTTATGTATTGAGCTATATTCATTAACGCAATTTTTTTAACTTTATAATACTCTTTCATATTAACCTCCCGATATTGTTCCTTATCATGATATATTGGTTTGTTGTAGTTTATCTCTTGAAATAGCGTTAATTCAAAAACATGATGTAGATCTTTATCTTTAATTTTAACAATTAGGCCAGGCAAACCCCTAAATTTATAAGGACCATCATTAATCGGAATTTCGGTTGTATACCACGCTGTGTAATTACGATTTCCAAACTGCGTTGTTGCTTTTTTGCATTTAAGGTTACTAATGATGGTATCAGAGTTGTAAACTAGGTTCCACTCCGGGGTTATTGTTTCTGTAACCTTTATATAGTCTCTTGTAAAAACAGAGCTTTCATACATAACAACAGAGTCATTGTTGAGATTTTTAATGATTTTGTACTTTGAGAGATGTCCACCAGTACTCATTTGTTGTACAATAGACCATACTTTTTGAAAGGCCGCTTCTTGGTCTTCTTCATTCTGGTATACACGTATCAGAGAATCCCGAAAGTACCTGCCGGAATATTCAAATTTTGAATGTTTGGAGCCTAAGTATAAGCACATTTCGTCTGCTTTTACCTTATCGCTACTGGTTGAATCTTCCTGATAGGTATAAAGGTAATTAGCAATGAATTTTGTATGATCTATTATTATATCATTCTGGGCAAAGATGCTGTTTGTAGAAATAACGAGAATAAAGATGCATTTAAATAAAGAAGAATATGTTTTCATGTATTGTATTTTAGATCTTAGACATGATGCCAGGTAAGAAATTTGTTTTCAGGGTGTATATTCCAATCCTCCAATAACTATCGAGGGCGCAGCATCTGTGTGTATTTCATTTTTTATGAAATTCATAGGCAATATGACTTGCCCATGAATTTTTAAATTAAAAGATAACCTTATATTATTAGCTTGCTTTAGGTGGGTTCTGAACCTGCCTTGCAGAAAGAGGCTTTTACGATTTCTGCCATTTCTAATTTCTCTTTCATTGACAATCCTTCTTCATAAATAATAAGATTTGTACCGGTTCCATCACCACAATCAATTCTAATTCTTGTAGCATAGCTGATTGTTGCAACAGCAACTAGTCCTAAAATCAACATTACTTTTTTCATAATCACAAAATTTAAAAGATTAATAAATTAAATTTGTGCAGGTTTAATCCTGCGACCCTGTTCTTCCTGTTCGCAAAAGTTGGTTAGCAGGGTTTGCTTTTTTAATGGCCATTTTTATTTAAGCAGCATAAATGTAAGAGTGGAGCAGTCCAGAAAAATACACTACCCCCTTTTATTCTTAAGAATTTGGATTTGGTTTATATATCAATTACAGTTATTGGCTGACTGACTTTTAGTCGTTTATTATTCAGGTAGGTGTAACTTCTTATATTTTCATTTTACTCTATAACAACACCTTCCCCTCGTATTTCATCCATCATTTTAAACAAGGTGGAGCGCGATATGCCTATCTTTTTTGCTAATTCATTGGCCGAACCTGTAGCCTGGCATTCTACGAGTTTCGTAAGTTGTTTATATTGCTCGATCTTAAAGTTGATTTTCATAACGTGGGTAATTTCCTTATGAATCTGTTAATCTGCATAGTTTTAACAAGCTTTACCGGTCATGTTCTAAAAGTCTTAGATTATATAAGTAGATACCATAAGCATTAAAAATATCTTGCTTACCGAGGCTCATAGGCAGCTCAGTAAGCAAGTTACAATTTCAGACATAACTCTTGTTGTTAAGCATTATTCTTCCTCAACCACCTTTTTGCCGGCACGTAAGTCTACAATTACACGGGCTGCCATATAAGTATTATACACCTTCGCCTGGTCGGCTTTAAGCAGGTTTATCAATTTGTCAATCTTGTTGCTTAATAAATCAGTGGCTTCATTAATTAAACTTTTTAGCTCGGCAGTTGCCTGCGAACGTGTTACAATAGCTGATCGTGGTGAAGAGATAAGTGCTGCAAAGTCATCAATTTCTTTTTTCAGATTATTGACTTGTTCTGCTGTTTTGCCATAGTCGCTTAATACCTCACCTAATTTAAGTGCCTCATCATAAATATTACGGCAGGTTACTTTAAGCAGTTCATCAGGCATACGCTCCATTTGCGAAGCTGATACTGCACACTTGCTTTGCAGATCGGGCATATCGTTGACTTGCGCATACACAAACATTGCCCCGGCTAATTGTACCGTTTGATCAATCATTTCAGCTTCTTCCTTTAGTTTTAACTGGCGCATACCTGTTGTGGAGCCTTGCTGAATTTGATAAGCAGCCTCAATTTTCATCATCAGTTCATCAAATTGCTTAATAAAACCTTCTAGAGCATTAATAGTGCTGAGTTCTGTCGGGTAGTTCCCGAATACATTTCTTACGGCGGTAAACATCGCCACCTTGTTACGTTGATTAGATGTCATAATAAATAATTTACATATTGACGTAAGATACATGAAAATTATATATAAGCAAAACATAATACCACTTTATGAGCTAATTGGTACTATGCTATAATACTGATATGTATAAAAATAAAAGGTAATGAGTAAGGTTTAATGGATTAATTAGGTATACCCCCTTTTTGCTAAGTGTTTAATTATTCCAATAGTGTTTTTGAAATGAAACAATAATTAGAAAATCTAAAATATTAATATACAAAGATTTAAAACAAATTATGCAATAGCCTGAGAAACGGAGTGTAGTAAAAGAAAATGACGTTTTGTTGAAAAATAGGTATGAGTTATATGATGGCAATTAGGGGAAATATAGTTATACATATATACTATAAAGTAAATATAGCGAAACAAGAATACAGTTAATCAGGTATAGTTTTTCGAAATTCAGAAGTACAAGGTTTATTATATAATGTAAGATGTTATTGTAAGATTGTGAGAAGCGAATGTGAGAGATAAAGATATCAATGTAAGAACTTAAGATGTGGATGTAAATGTGCAAGATGTCATTGTAAGGCTGCAAGATGTGAATGTAAAGGGGGTAGATGTGAATGTAAAGTTGAAAGACATTAATGCAATGTATTAAGATACTAATGTAATGGTGATAGAGATCAATGTAAGAGATAAAGATATTGATGTAAGTCCATTAGATATCATTGTAAGGGTAAGAGATATTAAAGATGACAAAATAGAATATCGTGTGCAGGAGCATTTAATAAACCATATAGAGTCAATTGTATATTCAGTATGCTTTTAGAACACTCAAAAATTGCCCTTATTGTTTCATTTATGCTTTATAACATTAAACAAAAACTGATAAAAGAATTTGAAATATCGCAAAAAGAAATACTTTTGTGGCGCATTTGGGTTTGCATATGCCATACGGTTATTGCAATGAAAAGGGAATCCGGTGAAAATCCGGAGCTGTACCCGCAGCTGTAATCCCCCGTAACAAGCATTTATTTATCAATTTTAATAAAGATGAATATAAATGCGGGTTATCCCGACTTAGCAGAGACCATTTAAAAAATGGAAATGATGCCGGGTCGCTATCGAAATAGCAATTATTATAATGAATAATTGGGATAAATTCTGAAAACTACATGCCACTGTTCCGATTTATTGGAATGGGAAGGTTTTTCAGAATGGGGTAAGCCAGAAGACCTGCCTTTGTGCGCGACAGTATTCTTTGCTTTCGGGATAAAAGCAGGATGATGGCTTTGGCTTATCATACATTTTTTTCTTCCCCATTGAATATTGTCTGTTGAGGATTTTTTATTAGGATGGTTTGAGAAATCAGGTATTGTGATTAAGGGTATAACCAGAACTGCTGAGATAGAACAGCACAAGTATGGCTGAATATTAAACGTTGTTTTAACAATTGCCCTGAAAGGAATAAAAGTTTCACAAATACTCCGTAAACACTTAATAGACAGATAAAATGAAACATTGTTTAACAACATTGTTAGTGGCTTTTTTATGCAGCCAAATCGCGTTTTCGCAAACGCTTGATAAGGATACCATTCTGATTGGAGAGGTGGATATTGCCGCCGAAATGGTTTTTGAAAAGAAACAAGCGGCCTTAAAAACGATGGCACCATTAAAACACATTCCGATTGCTACAACGACTGTTAACCGGCAAATGTTAGAGTATCGTTCGGTAAATAATATTAACGATGCCATGCGTTATGCTACCGGGGTACGTTCATCAGTAAATTATGGTGGGTTTCAGACTTTTCGCTTTCGTGGTTTTGGTAAACCTGTAATTATGGTTGATGGCATGCGCGATGAGCGAATGAACTGGTCGAACAGTGCGCCTGTAACCAGCCTGACAGCTGTTGAGCGTATTGAGTTTTTAAAGGGGCCTGCTTCGGTAATGTATGGCCATTCTGCTGTAGGCGGCATACTTAATATTGTGCGTAAGCAACCTACAGTTCAATCTACAGCAAATGCGCGTGTTGGATATGGCTCGTGGAATATGAAACGTGCCGAAGTAGGTGCTGGTGGGGCACTCTGCACAAATATGGCGTATCGTTTTGATGCAGGTTATTCCGACTCGGATGGCTGGCGAGATAACAGGCAAAGTACTGCAAACGTTTACTTTGCTTTAAACTGGAATTTATCTTCAAAGGATGTGCTGAAGCTGAAAGTAGGAGCAAACGATGATTTCTATGGTACAGAAACCGGGCTACCTGCTGTAACCAGGGATATATTTGATGCATCATCGGCAAAACAAGAGTATAGCAGTGGCGATTTACCATCAGGCTTTAAGCGTGAGCAACGCTATAACGACCCATCAGATTTTTTAACACATACTAATTATAATGCCGGTTTGGCATGGGTACATACGTTTAATCCAAATACCCGCATTGAGAACAGTGTTTCTTATAATGATGATGATATTGATTATTTCTCCACAGAGGAGTTGAGTTATCTGATCTCAGATGAAGCTATTTATGACCATTATTATATGAATGGAGATGAGCGCAAGTATATTTGCCTGGATACTTTACAGCGCACCTTCCCATTACGTTTTTCTCACAAAACAAAAACATTGCAATATAATGCTGATATTTACCATCAATTTGAAACAGGATCTGTAAAGCATAATGTAGTTGGCGGCTATACCTTTATGTTTGTTAATCGTACATCGTATGCCGGGTATAATGTTGGTGAAGATGTATATGGTGATGGCCTGTTTGGAAAAGTATCGGTAGTTGATCCAATTTTAAACCAGGGCTACCTTAAAACGAAGTTCTCACGTGCTACTCCAATGCGAGAGCAAACACATGGCTTATATTTTCAGGATCTGATCGATTTGTCACCCTCTTTTAAGGTGATGATTGGAGGACGATTAGACCATTATCGCTACACGCGCCGTACAGCAATTGTAACAAATGGATTGGATTATACTGATGCTACACCAGAACAGTCAATTAATAACACGGCATTCTCATATCGCGCAGGAGCCGTTTATTTGCCAGTTGAAGATTTATCGCTTTATATATCAGCATCAAGCTTTTTTAAACCTTATCGTACAACATTTAATCCCGATTATATTTACATCAACAAAGAGGGTGAGCGCTTTTATCCTGCTGATGGTAGGCAAGTGTATGAGCCGGAGCAGGGGTACCAGCTTGAAGGCGGCCTTAAATGGGATCTGAATGCTATAATGAGTGTTAATGCCAGTACCTATTATATCTTAAAAGAGAACATTGCTGAATACCTTGGACGAACAGGTGATGAGGCTAACCAGCGTATCTATGGTCAGGTTGGAGCTGTTGATTCTAAGGGATTTGAATTAGATCTTATTGCTCGTCCGCTTAAAGGCTTATCCCTTAATGCAGGATATAGCTATAACCAGACGCAGTACAAAGATTTTGCTGATAATGCTTATGTACAAGAGAATAATAAAGAAGGTAATGCACTTCGTCATACGCCGGAAAACCAATTATTTGCCTGGGTAAATTATACTGTATCAACAGGGCTGTTTAAGAATTTAAGTCTGGGTGGAGGTACACGCTATACTGACGATGTGTATACCAACACATCAAACACAATGGTATTACCAGCTTATTGGGTAAGTGATGCCACTTTAGCATATACCTTTGATAAAGTAACACTGCGTTTTAATGCCAATAATATTGCTGATGAGTATTATTTTGATAATTCGGTTTACAGCAACCAATATATTCCGGGAATGGGACGGTCATACGAGGCTTCTGTAAGCCTTAAATTCTAATCATGAAATATGTTTAAAAAGCTTAAAAAGTTGTTGTTACAGCTTCATCGCTGGACTGGTATGGCGATGAGTTTTTTGTTTGTGGTCTGGTTTATCTCCGGCTTTATCCTGATTTACCATTCCTTTCCCAAGCCACGACCTCAGCATTATTATCATGGGCTGAGTGTATTCTCAGCTCATGATTCTATTCAAATACCCTATACTCTTTATAAGAAGCATAAGGTGAATAGTATTGTACTGGAAAAGGTGAATGATAAGACTGTGTTTCGTTTCAATAAACGTGGTACACCTGTATATGATGCAGTAACACTTCATGTGATAGAGCCACTTTCTGTGAAAGAAAGTGTAAAGTTAGTCAGCGCTAATTTTTCAGGTTCTGTTTTAAAAGTGAAGGAGCTAAATGATTTTGATCAGTGGATTCCATGGGCATATTATAAGGCGTATTTTCCAATTCATAAGTTTTGGATTGATGATGACAGGGGGACACAAGTGTACGTATCATCAGTAACAGGGCGTATTGTGCAGGAAACAAGTACAAAGTCAAGAACGATGGCATGGCTTGGCGCTATTCCGCATTGGATGTATTTTAAACAGTTGCGCTTAAATGCAGCCCTGTGGAGCGATGTAGTGATCTGCTTAAGTACAGTTGGCAGTTTGGTTTGTTTATCCGGTATTATTGTTGGCTTTATCCGCTTACAAAAGCGAAGAGGTGGTGCAAAGTGGAATGCTATAAGTCCTTACAGGAAAAAGTGGTTTCGATGGCACCACATAACGGGTTTCGTTTTCGGTTTCTTTGTCTTTACGTTTATACTTAGCGGGCTAATGTCGTTAGCCGATGTACCACGCTGGATGGTAAAGAAAGAAAAAGAAACGAATTATTATCAGCTGTGGAATGGTTCCGCTTTCAATAGTCAGCAGCAACTACAAGGATTTAATGCGATAATTCGACAAAAGAGCGCTTCATCAATCAAAAGAATAGTCTGCCGTAAAGTGATGGAGCGCACTTTTTACGAAGTTAATACCCAAGCCTGTGATCAATCTGAATACTATATTGTTGAAGAAGATCAAATAAAGCCTTTGCCTCCTGTAAGTCAACTGGCCATTGAAAGAAGGATAAAAGCGCTTTTGCCTCAGAAGCAATATAGCATTCAATTGTTACCAGAATATAAGCATTACTACTCTGCCGGAAGGAAAGGAATAAATCCCTTGCCGGCTTATGAAATTACTTTGTATGATGCCTATGGAACTGTTTTGTATATAAATCCACAGACGGGCGAACTGCTTAAGGTGCTTAATCGTTCATCAAAATGGCAATGGTGGTTGTACCAGGGACTACATACCTTTAATTTTGGCTGGTTTCGTCAATTGGAATGGCTGCGTCAAGCGTGGCTAATCATTTTATCAATTGGAGGAACAAGCGTAAGTGTTTCAGCTTTAGTTTTGGGTATTAGGTATATAAAGCGTAGAATTAAGAGGTAGGACTAAGCTTTTTTACGTACCATTAAAAAAGGAAGCCCGTAAGCTTCCTTTTTTTTAATTTTATCAAGTTGTAAATCATCCTGTTACTTATATATCAATACCTGGTATATGACTTACACTGCCACATTGTTTTCACGTAAAGCATCGTTCAACGAAGTTTTCTTATCAGTTGATTCTTTGCGCTTACCAATAATCAAAGCAGCAGGTACCTGGTAGTCGCCGGCCGGGAATGATTTGGTATAGGAACCCGGAATAACCACCGAACGAGGTGGAACATAACCATTATAGATAACAGGCTCTTCACCCGTAACATCAATAATTTTGGTCGATCCGGTAAGCACAACATTAGCACCTAGTACGGCTTCCTTTCCTACACGGCAACCTTCTACAACAATACAACGTGAGCCAATAAAGGCATCATCTTCAATAATAACAGGAGCCGCCTGGATAGGCTCTAACACACCACCAATACCAACACCACCACTTAAATGAACATTTTTACCAATTTGAGCACAACTGCCAACAGTAGCCCATGTGTCTACCATCGTACCACTTTCAACGTATGCGCCAATATTAACATACGATGGCATCATTACCACACCACTTTGCAGGAATGAACCATAGCGGGCAACGGCATGAGGTACCACACGTACACCTAGTTCCTTGTAGTTTTTTTTCAGGGCAATCTTATCATGAAATTCAAAGGGACCCACTTCAATGGTTTCCATCTGTTGGGTGGGGAAATATAAAATAACCGCTTTTTTTATCCACTCGTTTACAATCCACTCATCTCCCTGGGGTTCAGCTACACGTATCTCACCTTTATCCAAAAGCTCTACAACGTTTTTTATTGCTTCAATTGTTTCAGGATTATTAAGTAGTGACCTGTCTTCCCAGGCCTTTTCAATTTGACTCTTCAAATCGCTCATTGCTTTTAATTTTTATGTTTGATGACAAAAATAATTCTAATTAATAAGATATCATTATAAAAAAGAGCTAACACCGTTTGTTTTAACTATTTAGTTTTTGTGTGTTAAAACCTGTTAATTATTAATCCGTTTGTTGAAAAAATAACATTATACATCAAAGGAAGGCTTATATTGAATGCGCCTAACTCTGTTAAATGAAGATGACTACACGATATATTCTTTTCCTGGTCGCTTTTTCCTGGTCAATATTAGTGGTTGCACAGGAGAAGCAAGTGTGGTTGCATGGAAAAGTTGTAAGCAGCCTTGATAGTATACCCATTCCTCTGGCTCAGTTAGCCAGTTATAAAAAAGTAAACTTGTTTGCTGCCGATTCTATTGGTGAATTCAGGGTGATTCTATCGGAGTCAGATAGTATAAAAGTAATTGCTTTGGGTTTTGAACCACGCGTTTTTTATTTGGATAGCTTAACAATTGACCCTGATCAAATGATATACCTTCCTTTGGATCAGGCGACTTATCAAATTCAGCAAGTTGACATTAATTTTTATAAAGCCTACAGTGGACATAGTGCCCGCTTAAAAGAATTGAGGCGCCAACAGATGGAAATGAACCTGGGTTTACCTGCTGATATAAAACTGGGTAAAATGGTGCGCGAAGTGCCTGCCGATATACAGCCTGTGTTCGAAAAAAAACCACCCGTTTATGCGGCCTTGGTTCATCCTTTAAGTTTTGTTCATTATCACACAAGCAAGTCAGAAAAGCGTAAGAAAAAGATGATCAAATTGCTTAAAGATGAAAAGCAACGCAATATGTTAAGCCCCGAATTAATTAAAACTATTAGTGGCTACAAGGGTAAAGAACTTGAGCAGTTTATAGTGTATTGTAACGCTAATATCGCTTTTACAGCTTCTGATAATGAAACCAGTATTAAATACAAAGTTATTGACCTGCTTACAACATATAAAAAGAGGACACTATAGATGGACAAAAGGCTTTACATTCTGTTACTAATCTATTTATTTTCACTAAATGGACTTGCCCAGAAAAGCAGCAATGATTTGAGGCTATTAACTGGTAAGGTGGTAGGAAGCGATAGTATTCGTGCAGTACCTTTTGCTTTTGTAGCCGATAGTCAAACGGGTACAGGAAAGGAAACGAATGATAGTGGAGTGTTTAAACTTAAAGCAGAGCCTGACGATACCATCTATTTTCGATGCATGGGTTATGATGATACCATGTTTATTGTAACAGAAGAAATGTTTGGTGATACAGTTCTTTTTTGTGTTAATGAAAAGACTTATGAATTAGAATCGGTTGATGTACTTATGTTTAAATCGTATGCCTCGTTTAGAGCTATGGTTAGCAATATGGATATGATAGAAGATAATCGTGTTTCTTTTGATATTGGTATTGACATAAGGGATGTCAGAAGGGCTAAAAAAGAACAGGAAGAGACTTTTGGTGTTGGTTTGAGTTTTGGTAGCGGAGGTATGACTCGCAAAGAAAAAAAGTATGTTGCATTTGCATCAAATGAAAAACGTTATGAACGATTTAGAGAAATAACAAGTCGCGAAAATATGCGTTACCTTACAAAGTTAAATGATGCCCGTTTAGATTCGTTTATGGTCTTCCTCAGAACAAAACATAATATCAATCCCGAATGGTCAGATTACAAGATGATGGAAGCAATTAATATTGTGTTCGAAGAGTTTTTAGCTTTACAAGGCGATATGATGAATATCTCAAAATAATGATATTTATCACTTTGTATTCGACCTTACATTTTTTGTAAGGTCAATGTGGAAATAAAGTATTTTGTAATAAGTTGAAATATAGCTATTAAAAATAAGATGATAAACTCTTAAATTATATATTCCCATTCGAATTACACTTTTAAATAATAGTAGTGCTATAAATAGTAAGATAAACAGGGTCTAAAAAACCAGTTTGTCAAAAAAACTACATTTTTTTTGACTATTCCTTTGGAGATATAAAAATCAATCCTACATTTGCTAATGTAAAAAGCAGATTAAGGATGTTGTTGGTTGAACAATCAAAAACATCTAAAAGTAAAAACAAAGACGATTTCAAGATGAAATTTAACTTTTCACTCATTCTCGATATTATTATTATTCTCGTGGTCATTATTACCTGAGGGAAGTGAGAATGCTGTATAGTTAAATAGGTAAAAAATATTTAAAGAGCTTTTCTCACAAACACGAGAAAAGCTCTTTTTTTTTGATACAAATGATAGTAAAATGAAGATAACACTTAGAAGCGCAACATCAACACAAGGCAGGAGAATGGCTGGGGCCAGAAGCTTATGGCGTGCCAATGGTATGAAAGAACAGCATTTTGGTAAGCCGGTTATTGCAGTGGTTAACTCTTTTACACAGTTTGTTCCGGGGCATGTGCATTTGCACGATATTGGGCAAATGGTAAAAAAACGCATTGAGGCCAATGGATGTTTTGCTGCTGAGTTTAATACTATTGCCATTGATGATGGCATTGCTATGGGGCACGATGGCATGTTATACTCATTACCATCGCGTGATATAATTGCAGACAGTGTTGAATATATGGCCAATGCTCATAAAGTGGATGCTTTGGTTTGCATTAGTAACTGCGATAAGATTACCCCCGGTATGTTAATGGCTGCCATGCGTTTGAATATACCTGCTGTATTTGTGTCTGGAGGTCCTATGGAAGCCGGTAAGGCCGGGGGTAAAGCTCTTGATTTAGTGGATGCTATGGTAATGGCTGCTGATGATACAGTTTCGGATGAGGAAGTAGATGAGGTGGAGCGTAATGCCTGCCCCACCTGTGGTTCTTGTTCGGGTATGTTTACTGCTAACTCCATGAATTGTTTAAACGAAGCAATTGGATTGGCTTTGCCGGGTAACGGAACCATTGTGGCAACCCATGTTAATCGTAAAGTTTTATTTGAAAAGGCAGCTGACTTAATTGTTGATATCACCAACAAATATTATAGAGAAGGTGATGAATCTGTTTTGCCACGATCTATTGCTACATACAAAGCCTTTGAAAATGCCATGACTTTAGATATTGCTATGGGTGGATCAACCAATACGGTATTGCATATTTTGGCTATTGCACACGAGGCCGGTGTTAACTTTACGATGGATGATATTGATCGCTTATCGCGTAAAACACCGGTATTGTGTAAAGTAGCACCTAATTCTCATTACCATATCGAAGATGTTAATCGTGCAGGTGGCATTATGGCTATTCTGGCTGAATTAAACCGTGGAGGATTATTACACACTGATGTTAGCCGTGTAGATTATCCGAGTTTGAAAGAGGCTTTGGAAGTTTATGATGTACAAAGTGTAAAGGTGTCTGGTGAAGCTAAAGAAATATATACGAGTGCTCCTGCAGGACTGTTCAACCTAACTATGGGATCGCAAAAAACAATGTATGGTAAGCTTGATCTGGATAGAAAAAAAGGTTGTATTCGTAGTATAGAAGGAGCTTACTCGCAAGATGGTGGTTTGGCTGTGTTGTTTGGCAACCTGGCAGAGAAAGGGTGCATTGTAAAAACTGCTGGTGTTGATGAATCCATCTTTATATTTAATGGTACAGCGCGTGTGTACGAATCACAGGACGATGCATGTGAAGGTATTTTATCGGATGAAGTAAAAGCCGGTGATGTAGTCATTATTCGATATGAAGGTCCTAAAGGTGGGCCGGGAATGCAAGAGATGCTGTATCCAACGTCTTACCTGAAATCAAAGCATCTTGGGAAAAAATGCGCTTTGTTAACAGATGGCCGATTCTCAGGTGGCACTTCGGGCTTATCTATTGGTCATGCATCACCTGAAGCAGCTGGGGGAGGTAACATTGCCCTGGTAAGAGACGGAGACCCTATTATAATTGATATTCCCAATAGAAAAATAGACTTACAGATCAGTGCCGAAGAATTGGCAAAACGAAGGGCTGCGGAAGAAGTGAAGGGGAGTAATGCATTCAAACCAGGTAATCGGGAACGCAATATTTCAAAGGCATTAAAGGCATACGCCAGTTTGGTAAGTGCTGCTGATAAAGGAGCGATAAGGTTAATAGATTAAGAATTCAGACATATAGATAAGAGACTTGTAGACTATAAGGTTAAGGATTTAGAGATAAACATCATCTAAAAAACTATGATCTCATCATCTAAAAATCTATAAAAGATGGAAACAAAAACGCAACCACAAACAATGGAGGCCAGTACGATGAAAAAACAGAGGATGAGTGGCTCAGAGGCGGTGATGCAATCATTGCTTCACGAAGGTGTTAATTTGCTATTTGGATACCCCGGAGGAGCCATAATGCCTATCTATGACGCCTTGTATCATTACCAGGAAAAGTTAAAACATATTTTAACCCGTCATGAGCAAGGAGCAGTACATGCTGCTCAGGGCTATGCGCGTGTAACAGGTAAAGTTGGTGTTTGTTTTGTAACAAGTGGGCCCGGTGCTACCAACGCTGTTACAGGTATTGCTGATGCAATGGTTGATTCCACTCCAATGGTTGTAATTAGCGGACAGGTCGCTTCACCATTATTGGGTACTGATGCGTTCCAGGAGACTGATGTGGTTGGTATAACACAGCCTATTACCAAATGGAATTACCAGGTAAAGCGTGCCGAAGAAATACCGGAAGCAATTGCCAAAGCATTTTATATTGCCAGGACAGGCCGCCCGGGACCGGTCTTAATTGATATAACAAAAGATGCTCAGTTTGCCCAGTTTGATTTTGAATATAAAAAGGTAGAAAAAGTACGTAGTTATATTCCCAAAACTCCTGTTAAGGCCGACAAAGTTGCCGAAGCCGTTCGTTTGATTAACCTGGCTAAGAAGCCTTTGGCTTTGGTAGGGCAAGGCGTTGTTTTAGGAAAAGCAGAGAGTGATTTAATGGCTTTTCTGGTGAAAACAGGAATTCCGGCGGCATGGACCTTATTAGGTTTATCTGCTATGCCATCCGATTTTGAGCAAAACGTTGGAATGTTGGGAATGCATGGTAACTACGGGCCTAATGTAAAAACCAATGAAAGTGATTTAATTATTGCTATAGGAATGCGCTTTGATGACCGGGTGACGGGTAATGTGCAGAAGTATGCCACTAATGCAAAGGTGATTCACCTGGAAATTGACCCGGCAGAAATTAATAAAATTATTTATGCCGATGTACCTGTTGTTGGTGATGTGAAAGAATCATTACCGATGATAACAGAAATGGTATCTGAGAATAACCATACAGCATGGTTAAACGAATTTAAAGCTTGTGATAAAATTGAAAAACAAAAAATAATTGATGAGGAGCTGTTTCCATTAAAGTCTGGTTTAACAATGGGAGAAGTGATTCGACGTGTAACAGGACATTACAATGATAATGCTATCATGGTAACAGATGTGGGACAACACCAGATGATGGCATCACGCTATTTTAAATTCACACAAACACGCAGTGTGGTTACTTCCGGAGGACTTGGCACAATGGGATTTGGATTGCCTGCTGCTTTAGGAGCGCAATTAGGTCAGCCTGATCGCCCGGTGTGCTTATTTGTTGGTGATGGTGGTTTTCAAATGACCATCCAGGAGTTAGGAACTATTTTTCAGACTAAAGTACCTGTTAAGATTATTCTTTTAAATAATAATTTTTTAGGAATGGTACGTCAGTGGCAGGAAATGTTCTTTGATAAACGTTATGCTTCTACAGAATTGGTAAATCCGGATTTTCAGATGATTACAAAAGGGTATGGCATTGCTTGTGAACAGGTTACGGAACGTGATGATCTGGATGCAGCGGTTGAACGTATGGCCAGGTATGACGGAGCTTATTTATTGGAAGTAAAAGTGGAGAAAGAAGGTAACGTATTTCCAATGGTTCCAACCGGGGCATCTGTTTCGGAGATCATCCTTGAATAATAACAAGACAGAGTATTGAAGATTGTAAATCGGAGACGGAAACCATCTTCATACTTGATACTTTAATCTTGATACTAAAAGAAAATGAAACAAGAATTTACATTATCGATATATTCAGAAAACCACGTTGGATTACTTAACCAGGTAACAACTGTTTTTACCCGCCGGCATATTAACATTGAAAGCTTAACAACCTCGGAATCGGCTATACCGGGTATTCATAAATTTACCATTGTGGTATTTACAAGCAGAGAGCAGGTAACCAAGCTACTACAGCAGATTGAAAAGAAAATAGATGTTATTAAGGCTTATGTTTTTACTGCAGATGAAGTTGTTCACCAGGAAGTGGCCTTATACAAGGTAGAGACAGAGTCGCTTTTAAACAGCAATGAAATTGAGCGACTGGTTCGTCAATACGGGGCACGTATTCTGGAAGTTACCAAAGAGTACACAGTTATTGAAAAGACTGGACATAAACGCGAAACACAAGAACTGTTTGAAAAACTCGATCATTTTGGTGTCAATCAATTTGTTCGTTCAGGGCGTATTGCTGTAACAAAACTTAAAGAAGAACTACTTTCAAATTATTTAAAGAAACTCGAAAAAGAAAAATCGTTACTGGATTAAAAGCAGGTATTATGAATCAAGATGCAAGATGTTTTTGTGTTTTGCTACTTTAATTTTTTACTAAAAATATAAACAAACATTAATTAAATAAAATCATGGCAAAAATTAATTTCGGAGGAACAGAAGAGAATGTTGTAACAAGGGAAGAGTTCCCATTGGAAAAGGCTCGTGAAGTATTAAAAGATGAAACCATTGCTGTTATTGGTTATGGCGTGCAAGGTCCGGGGCAATCACTTAACCTGAAAGACAATGGTTTTAATGTGATTATTGGTCAGCGTAAAGAGTCTAAGACCTGGGATAAAGCCATTGCTGACGGATGGGTTCCTGGTGAGACATTGTTTGAGATTGAAGAAGCATTGCAAAGAGCAACTATAATTCAATATTTACTTTCAGATGCAGGTCAGATTCAAATGTGGGATACTGTTAAGAAGCACTTAACCCCGGGTAAGGCACTTTATTTCTCTCACGGATTTGGTATTACATATAAAGAGCGTACAGGTATTATTCCTCCGGCTGATGTTGATGTTATTTTGGTAGCTCCTAAAGGTTCTGGTACTTCATTACGCCGTATGTTTCTTGAAGGACGTGGTTTGAACTCTTCCTATGCGATTTTTCAGGATGCAACAGGTAAGGCGTTTGACAGGGTAGTGGCATTGGGTATTGGTGTTGGTTCGGGTTATTTATTCGAAACAGACTTTAAACGTGAGGTTTACTCAGATTTAACTGGTGAGCGTGGTACCTTAATGGGATGTATCCAGGGAATTTTTGCTGCTCAGTATGATGTATTACGTTCTAACGGACATTCTCCATCAGAAGCATTTAACGAAACGGTTGAGGAGTTGACACAAAGCTTAATGCCATTGGTTGCTGAAAATGGTATGGACTGGATGTATGCCAACACTTCAACTACAGCTCAGCGTGGGGCATTGGATTGGTGGAAGCCTTTCCGTGATGCCACTAAGCCGGTTTTTGAAAAACTATATAAAGAAGTTGCAGCAGGTAATGAAGCTCAACGATCAATTGACTCTAACAGCCAGGAAGACTACCGTGTAAAGTTAGAAGAAGAATTAAAAGAGTTGCGCGAATCAGAAATGTGGCAGGCAGGTGCTGCGGTACGTCAATTGAGACCAGAAAACCAGTAAGAAGATACAGGATACAAGGTTCAGGAATCAGGATATAAGTATTGTTTTACTACTTGATACCAAGTTCTAGCTACTGTTCTAATACTAAAAACAATAACCATGGATAACAAAGTTCATATATTCGATACAACACTAAGAGACGGCGAGCAAGTGCCGGGATGCCAGTTAAACACTATTGAAAAAATAGAAGTTGCCCGTCAGCTTGAGAAGCTAGGTGTTGACGTGATTGAAGCTGGATTTCCCGTTTCAAGCCCCGGAGATTTTAATTCGGTGGTTGAAATTTCAAAGGCGGTTCAGAATCCTACCATTTGTGCTTTAACGCGTGCAGTTAAAAAAGATATTGAAGTGGCAGCTGATGCGTTGAAGTTTGCAAAGCGTGGTCGTATTCATACCGGAATTGGTACATCACCATACCATATCAAATACAAACTTAATTCTAACGAAGACGAGATTGTTGAGCGTGCTGTAGAGGCTGTAAAATATGCAAAACGTTTTGTTGAAGATGTTGAGTTTTATGCCGAAGATGCAGGTCGTTCAGATAATGAATACCTGGCTCGTGTGGTTGAGGCTGTTATTAAAGCAGGTGCTACTGTTATTAATATTCCGGATACAACAGGTTATTGTCTGCCGGCAGAATATGGTGAAAAAATCGCTTACCTGGTTAATAATGTACCAAACGTTGACAAAGCGATATTATCAACACACTGTCACAATGATTTGGGCATGGCAACTGCTAATACATTGGCCGGAGTTGTTAATGGTGCCCGCCAGGTTGAGGTCACTATTAACGGATTGGGAGAGCGTGCCGGTAATACCTCATTAGAAGAGGTTGTTATGGCTATGAAATCGCATCATAATCTGGATTTTCAAACCTGTATTGATTCCAGGCAGATCATGAAAACCAGTAAGTTGGTGTCTACTTTGATGCGTATGCCTGTTCAGGCTAATAAAGCTATTGTTGGGCGTAACGCTTTTGCTCACTCATCTGGTATTCATCAGGATGGTGTATTGAAAAACCGTGAGAACTATGAAATTATTGATCCGGCTGAAGTAGGTGTTAAAGAATCAAGCATTGTATTAACAGCCCGCAGTGGGCGTGCAGCGTTAAAACACCGTTTGCATGTATTAGGTTATGATTTTGATGGTTCTGAATTGGATGATATTTATAATCGTTTCCTTGATTTAGCTGACAGGAAAAAAGATGTTGCAGATGAGGATCTGGAAGTTTTAGCAGGAACAGAACGCGTTAAAGCAGATCGTTCAATTAAATTAGAGGCATTGCAGGTTATCTCGGGTAGCTCAACTATTCCAACAGCAACTGTTGCTGTAAGTTTTGATGGCGATACATTTACGGAAACGGCTTCTGGTAATGGGCCAATTGATGCGGCTTTTTCAGCAGTTAAAAACCTGGTTAAACGTAAAGTGCATTTAGAAGAGTTCTTAATACAGGCTATTACACGAGGTAGCGATGATTTAGGTAAGGTGCATGTTCAGGTTGAGCATAAAGGGCATACCTATTATGGTTTTGCAGCCAATGTAGATATTATTACAGCATCAGTTGAAGCATTTCTTGATGCCATCTCGAAAATAGGATAAATTTTAGACATAAGTATCAAGACATAAAGCATAAGATTAGTCTTGATACTTTTATCTTGATAATTGATACTTATAGCAAAAATGGGAAAAACATTATTTGATAAAATATGGGACAGCCACGTCGTCAAGACAATTGATGACGGGCCTAATGTACTTTATATAGATCGTCACTTTATCCATGAAGTAACGAGTCCGCAGGCATTTGGGGGAATTAAGTCAAGGGGTGGTAAAGTTGCACGGCCAGACCAGGTTATAGCAACACCCGACCACAATATTCCTACCATTAACCAGCACCTGACTATACAAGATGAGTTGTCTCGTTACCAGGTAGAAACATTAAAAAAGAATTGTGAAGAGAATGGTATTACCATGTATGGTTTAAACCATCCGTATAATGGAATTGTGCACGTAGTTGGGCCTGAACTGGGTATTACACAGCCTGGTATGACCATTGTTTGTGGAGACAGTCATACTTCTACACATGGTGCTTTTGGCAGTATTGCTTTTGGTATTGGAACCAGTGAAGTTGAAATGGCATTGGCAACACAGTGTATTATGCAACCGAAACCCAAGCGGTTGCGCATTAATATTGATGGGGTATTGGCAAGTGGGGTTACATCAAAAGATGTCATCCTTTATATTATTGCAGATATTTCAACAGGGGGAGGAACAGGTTACTTTGTTGAGTTTGCAGGTTCTGCTATTCGCAGCCTTTCAATGGAAGCGCGAATGACCATCTGTAATATGAGTATTGAGATGGGCGCACGGGGAGGAATGATTGCACCTGATGAAACCACGTTTGAATATATTAAAGGTCGTGAACAAGCACCCAAAGGAGAACAGTGGGATAAGGCTGTTGCATATTGGAAATCACTTTGCACCGATGAGGATGCCGTATTTGATAAAGAATTAACTTACGATGCTGCTGATATTGAGCCGATGATTACCTATGGTACAAATCCGGGTATGGGTACAAAAGTGTGTGGTCATATTCCTTCTCTAGATAGCATTGAGGACAGTTCTAAAAATTCATTTCAAAAATCAATGGAATATATGGGTTTTAAAGCAGGTGATAAGATTGAAGGAAAGCCAGTTGATTATGTTTTTGTGGGAAGCTGTACGAATGGAAGAATTGAAGATTTACGTGTGTTTTGTCAGGCTATAAAAGGCAGAAAAAAGGCAGATGGTGTAACAGCATGGATTGTACCGGGTAGTAAACAAGTTGAAAAGCAAGCTTTGGAAGAAGGTTTAAAAGAGCAACTGGAAACAGCAGGTTTCGAATTGCGTCAGCCGGGTTGTTCTGCTTGTTTGGCCATGAATGATGATAAGATACCAGAAGGAAAATATGCTGTTGCAACTTCAAACCGTAATTTTGAAGGACGCCAGGGGCCTGGTTCCCGTACCATGTTGGCTAGTCCGTTAACAGCAGCAGCAGCAGCTATTACAGGTGTTGTAACTGATCCTCGTACCATTTTTAACTTTTAACAGGGGAAATAATTATGCCGATAGAAAAATTTGTAACAGTTCAGACGTCGTTTGTGCCAATGCCAATCGAAAATGTGGATACAGACCAGATTATTCCTGCCCGATTTTTAAAAGCAACCACTAAAGAGGGATTTGGAGATAATTTATTCTTTGATTGGAGATACGATAAAGCAGGTCGGCCCAAAGCTGATTTTGTTTTAAATAATTCAGCATACTCAGGAACGGTTTTAGTTGCAGGTAAGAACTTTGGTAGTGGATCAAGTCGTGAGCACGCTGCCTGGGCAATTGCCGGATATGGTTTTAAAGCTGTTGTATCGAGCTTTTTTGCTGATATATTTCGAAATAATTCTTTGAACAATGGGGTACTGCCGGTTCAGGTGACAGAAGAATTCTTAGCCGGTTTGTTTGCTTCTGTTAAGGCAGACAATAAAGCAGAAGTAAAAATTGATCTTGAAAATCAGATTATTACTAATGTTAGTGCAGGTGTTTCCGAAGCTTTTGAAATAAACACATATAAGAAAAGTTGCCTTATGAATGGCTATGATGATATTGATTATTTGTTGAGTCTCGAAGAAGAGATTTCGGCATATGAAAAGCAAGCTGTGAAGTTTTAGTGTATCAACTAAAAGATTACGGGTTAAACACAGAGACACGTTGTCACAAAGTCTTTTCTGGAATAAGAAATCTGGTGTACAAAGTGCCTTTGTGGCATTAACCAATTAGGCATAATAAACCCAAAAAAGCTACAAAAACATGACCATAGAGCTAATGGATACCACCTTGCGCGATGGAGAGCAAACCACGGGCGTTTCGTTCAACGAGTCGGAGAAGTTGGCTATGGCCGCTATCTTGCTCGAAGAACTGAAAGTTGATCGTATTGAGGTTGCTTCAGCCAGGGTAAGCGACGGGGAGTACCGGGCAGTACAAAAAATTGCGGAGTGGGCATCAAAAAAAGGAATGCTCGATAAGGTAGAAGTATTGGGATTTGTTGATGGAACAACATCACTGGAGTGGATACAAAGTGCCGGTGGGCGTGTCATTAACCTTCTGACCAAAGGTTCTTTAAAACATGTAACAAGTCAATTACGTAAAACGCCGGAGGAACATGTAACAGATATTAAGCAGGTACTTTTGGCCGCAGAGATAATGAATATTGATGTCAATATTTATTTGGAAGACTGGTCAAATGGTATGTTAGAATCACCCGATTATGTCTTCTTTTTGTTAGATGAATTACAGGATACCAATATCAAACGGTTTATGTTACCTGATACGTTAGGCATTTTAAATCCAGACCAGGTGATGGAGTTTTGCTCATCAATCATTACACGGTATCCTGATATGCATATTGATTTTCATGCGCATAATGATTATGATTTGGCAGTAGCCAATGTGTTTGCGGCTATTCGGGCCGGTGTGCAGGGCATTCATACAACAATTAATGGCTTGGGAGAACGTGCTGGTAATGCGCCTTTAGCTAGTGTTGTTGGTATTTTTACAGATCAATTAGGGGTTAGCTCAAACCTTGATGAATCGAGGTTAACCAAGGTAAGTCAGATGGTAGAGAGCTTCTCTGGTATCCGGATACCAACCAATAAACCATTAATTGGTGAATTTGTGTTTACTCAATGTAGCGGTGTTCATGCTGACGGGGATAATAAAGACAACCTGTATTTTAATAACCTGATGCCAGAGCGTTTTGGACGTGTTCGTAAATATGCACTTGGAAAGACATCCGGTAAAGCCAATATTCTTAAAAATCTTGAGGAATTAGGAATTGATCTTTCCCAGGAGGAAATGAAGAAAGTGACAGAACGGGTAATTGAGTTGGGTGATAAGAAAGAAATGGTAACCACTGAGGATCTGCCTTATATCATTTCTGATGTTCTTCAAAGTAAATCAATTAAGGAACATATCAAAATTGTTAATTACAGCCTTTCATTAACACGGGGCTTGCAACCAACAGCCAGTGTAAGCATACAGATTGATGGTAAAACTTACCAAGAAACATCCAATGGTGATGGTATGTATGATGGTTTTATGAAAGCACTGTGGAAAATTTATGACCGGCTGGGAAAGAGTCACCCTGTTTTATTGGATTATACAGTAACAATTCCTCCCGGTGGAAAAACAGATGCTTTGGTTGAAACACTTATTGCCTGGGACTTTAAAGGTAAAATATTTAAAACCAGGGGGCTTGATGCAGATCAAACAGAAGCAGCGATTAAGGCAACTGTAAAAATGCTTAACTTAATCGAAAATGGAAATTTGAAAATTATAAACTAGACTAAGAGATATTAGACCGATAGGTGATAAGACAATAGCTTACATCTGGTATTATAGTCTAATAATCTACTGTCTATTAATCTATTATATAGAAATGAAATTAAATATTGCAGTTTTGCCAGGTGATGGCATTGGACCCGAGATAGTTGAGCAGGCACAAAAAGTAATTGATGCCGTTGCTGATAAATTTAATCACGAAGTAATATACACCAATGCATTGGTTGGTGCTATTGCTATTGATAACGTTGGTAACCCTTATCCGGAAGAGACACATGAGATTTGCATGAAATCAGATGCCGTGTTATTTGGAGCTATTGGTGATCCTAAATACGATAATGACCCCAAAGCAAAAGTTCGTCCGGAGCAAGGTTTGTTAAATATGCGTAAAAAGCTTGGTCTGTATGCCAATATTCGTCCGGTAAGTACCTTCCCGTCTTTATTGGATAAGAGTCCGTTGCGTTTGGATATTGTTGATGGAGCTGATTTTGTTGTAGTCAGAGAACTAACCGGAGGTATTTATTTTGGAGAAAAAGGTCGTTCGGAAGATTTGAAGAAAGCATTTGACACATGCACTTATACCACGGAAGAGATAGAGCGGATTCTTAAACTTGCTTTTACATATGCAGGAAAGCGTAATAAGCGATTAACGGTGGTTGATAAGGCTAATGTACTGGCTACATCGCGCTTATGGAGGGAAACAGCGCAGGCCATGGAGCCTGAACACAAAGATATTGAAGTGGATTATATGTTTGTGGATAATGCTGCTATGCAGTTAATACAGTGGCCTAAGAAATTTGATGTCATGGTTACGGAAAATATGTTTGGTGATATACTCAGTGATGAAGCATCGGTAATAACAGGTTCACTTGGTCTGTTACCTTCTGCATCAGTTGGTGTTCATACATCTGTTTTTGAACCTATCCACGGATCATATCCACAAGCTGCCGGAAAAGACATTGCAAATCCAATTGCAACAGTTCTTTCAGCAGCTATGTTACTCGAATCCTTGAATTTGCTGGATGAGGCGAAAGCTGTACGTGATGCAGTTAGTAAGTCATTGTCTGAAGGTGTTGTAACGGAAGATATTGTAAGAGAAGGTAAAGCCTATCGTACATCAGAAGTTGGAGATTGGCTCGCTAATTATTTAAAAACAAACTAATATAAATACTAAAAATACCTGGCCGGTTTAAAACTGTCAGGTATTTAAGTATATGTTTTACTCCATCAACAAAATGACAACAAAAAAAGGAATAGCAGCTGATTCAGATTTTTACCCAAATCTTGAAACAGTTAGAAAAGCTAAAGAAACCATAAGTAAAGTTGTAGAAACAACACCACTCACCCGTAATCGTAACCTGTCAAATAAATTTTGTGCCAACATCATGTTGAAGCGCGAAGATCTACAAACAGTTCGGTCTTATAAGATACGTGGAGCCTACAACAAAATCAAGGGTCTGAACAAGCAACAAGTCTTATCCGGTATTGTATGTGCCAGTGCTGGTAATCATGCCCAGGGAGTTGCCTACTCATGTAAGGAATTAGGCATTAATGGTTATATCTATATGCCAACAACAACGCCTCGACAAAAGGTAAACCAGGTAAAGATGTTTGGGCAGGATTTTGTGGAAGTTGTGCTTAAAGGCGATACCTATGATGATGCTTATAATGCAGCAATGAAGGAATGTAAACGTACAGGACGTACATTTATTCATCCCTTTGATGATCCTCAGATTATTGAAGGGCAGGCTACTGTTGGTTTAGAAGTATACGAACAGGCAGAAAAACCTATTGATTATATTTTTGTACCCATTGGTGGAGGTGGACTGGCTTCCGGCCTTGGTGCTTATATAAAACAGGTTTCGCCCGAAACTAAAATTATAGGGGTTGAGCCGGCCGGTGCACCAGCTATGCAGCAAGCTATGGAAAAGGGTGAAGTGGTTGAATTACCTGAAATTGATAAGTTTGTTGATGGAGCTGCTGTTCAGAAAGTGGGAGGTGTAAATTTATCAATTTGTAAACGGGTACTTGATGATATTATTCTTGTGCCAGAAGGTAAAATCTGCACTAAGATATTGGAGCTATATAATTATGAAGCAATTGTGGTGGAGCCAGCTGGTGCTTTAAGTATTGCTGCACTTGATTTTTATGCTGAACAGATTATAGGTAAAAATGTAGTATGTATCCTTAGCGGGAGTAATAATGATATTACCCGAACAGAAGAAATAAAAGAACGTTCATTACTTTATGAGGGATTGAAACACTATTTTATTGTTCGTTTTCCACAGCGTGCAGGAGCACTAAAAACGTTTGTTGATAAAGTATTGGGGCCGAATGATGATATTACGCACTTTGAGTACAGTAAAAAAACAGCACGTGAGCGTGGTCCTGCTGTTATAGGTATTGAGGTGCAGCGACCTGAGGATTTTGATGGTTTGATGGAACGGATGGAATCCAATGGTTTTGTTTCGGAATACCTTAATGAAAAACCTTCTTTGTTTCAGTATTTGATCTGATGGTTCAATAATGCACATATGTTTTTGAGGGTATCCGAAAAGTAAAGTCATCGGCTCATTCTAAAAATTCAGTGTTACTTCGGTTATAGAGGGAGACTGAATTTCAATGACTTCCCTTTGGGAATTTAAGAGTGAAAGTTGTTGAGGGCAGGTGGTACTGCTTTTCGGATACCTTATTATTGCAATAGTATCTCATCCTAATTTGTGATGATACGTGTAAGGATATCACTATTATTTGCTAATGAACTAACAATTCTTATATCTTTGGCACAGCTATCTGAACGAATATTTTTGCTTTGAATACTTCACGAGAAATAAATACCGACCTTATTCAAAAAGGAAACCACCTTGAGTTTTCACGCTTGATGGATATTTATTCCGATGCTTTGTTTTTGTTTGCAAAGGGTATTTTATCTAATTCCCAGGTTGCAGAAGAAGTCGTAAGCGATGTGTTTATAAAAGTTTGGGAAACAAGAAGCAGGTTATTGGAAGTTGATAACTTAAAGAGTTATTTGTACAGTGCAGTGCGTAATCAATCCATATCTTTCTTACGAAGTAAAAACAAAGACATTATTTCGCTGGAAGATATTAATCATTTCTATTTTGAACCAGTAGATACACCTGATGAAGAGCTGATAGCAGAAGAAAAACTTCAAAATATCTATAAAGCTATTAATTATCTTCCGGCCCAGACCAAGATGGTATTCTCACTGGCTAAAGTACAAGGGTTAAAATACAAGGAAATTGCTGAGATATTAAATATTTCCGTTAAAACAGTAGACTATCATGTGGCATCAGCCGTAAAGAAAATATGTGAGTCACTCGATAAGGATAAATCGAACAATAGTGCGCAAATACTTAAAGTATTTTTTGTGTTGTTAGGCAACTAATTATAAGATTTTAAAAAGCCGGATTTACACATAATGGGTTAGTTGATAAAGAAAGCTACATTTTGTTATTATAAGTTGCAATATATGTAAGATGTGTTAACGGAGTATTAGAATCTGATGCCAAAACGCTTCTGTGTATTTGGTTTTTGTGTTAAGATTATTAATGGCAGCTTTGCCCACTTTTAGTACCTTTTAGATAGAGATCTTGTTTTAGGTATTACTCTGAAATTAATTCTAGATATTTTATTTCTTATTCAAGTGAGTTTGCAAGATTAAACTCTTTGATTCTTTTATTGGGCTGGTTTATGCACGTTTGTAAAAACCAAATGTGCTTAATGTGGACGGAGTGTGTGTGCAATATATCTGCATTACTTTATCCACATTGTAAAAAAAACTAAAAAAAGATAAAATTTTCACTAGTGATTTGTTTTTTCCTTGCGTCATGTATATGAAAGCGTAAAATGCATGAAGAAAATTGACAATAAATACGAGTTACTGTCCAGGCAACTATCCGGTGAATGTCCTGAAGAAAAAAAGGAAACATGTCATGATGATATACCGGATCATCATCGCCAGACTTTGTCTGCATATTGGAATAATTATTTTCCATCAGTTGCTCATGAAACGAAAAACCGTATAACAGGAAATGCTATGTTGCATATTCTTGGTAATAAACCTCAAAAATCTTACCGTATGGCCTACTGGCATAGTGCAGTAGCTATTTTGGTGGTTAGTTTAGGTATTTCTGTTTTATGGGGAATATTTAATAACTCAGGTCATAATATGATTCAGTATGTGGCCAATGCAGGAGAAATTAAAAATATTGTATTGCCGGATGGTACTAATGTTAACCTTAATGCAGGTTCCACTTTAATTATTCAGGAAGGTTTTAAATCGGACAAACGCCAGGTTGTATTGCTGGGAGAAGGCTATTTTGATGTGGCAAAGGATAAACGCAAGCCTTTTGAAATTTCCACATCACATTTAAAGGTAAGTGTTTTAGGTACCCGGTTTAATTTAAAAGCTTATCCAGAAGATCAACATATACTGGCTTCGCTGGATGAAGGCAAGATACAATTGAAAGGTGGGTTTAACAATGAACAGCCGGTTTATTTAAATGCAGGGCAAGAGGCTATTTTCGATAAAGACAACGGACAGTTAAATGTTAGAGATTATCTAAAAAACCGTTCGGGGCAATGGAAAGATGGAAAGATAATTTTTTATAGCAATACGCTTTCTGAAATTGCAATAATGCTGGAACGTAAATTCGATGTTAAAATTGTTATAATGGACGAAGAGGTTAAAAGCTATAAGTTTTCAGGAGATTTTAGTGATGCTGAATTATTTGAACTATTAGGTTACCTGTGTGCTGCACGTCCGTTTAAATTTAGTGCCAGTGGCAATTATATTATTATTACAAAGTAAAAATTAAACTATAAATATATTAGCAAATGAGTTAAGAGTAATAAAAAAGGAGATGCGCCAACACCTCCTCTAAAAAAGAATTTCAATTTTTTGTTTAACAAGTAAACGATTCAAATTTATGAAAAAAAAACCGTTCTGGGAAGAGCTGTGCCTAAACAGTTCCTGCCAAAAAATTTGGAAAGTCATGAGATTGACCATAGCACTAATCATTTTTTTTAGCCTGAATGTTTCGGCATTAACCAAAGCACAAACTGTAAAAGTAGATGTAAACCTTAAAAAAGCCAGTTTAAAAGAAGCTTTAGAAGTGATTAAATCACAGAGTGAGTTAAATTTTATTTACAATAATGATTTGGTTAATGATAATAGCCAGATTTCTATTAATGCAACAAATAAAGATGTAACAGAAGTATTACAAATCATGCTTAATCAGGCAGGCCTTGATTATCGTGTTGTGGATAATAATGTTATCATTTATCCTGTAAAAAGTAAACAGCAAGAGGACACTTATGAAGCTATTCAACAACAGAATATTATTCAGGTAGAAGGTAAGGTAACTGATGATACAGGAGAACCACTGCCGGGTGTTAATGTATTTGAAAAGGCGAATTCAACAAACGGTGTAATTACTAGTTTTGATGGAACTTATAAAATAGAAGTAAGTTCAGAGGAAGCTGTGCTTACTTTTTCATTTATTGGCTTCCAGCCACAGGATGTTAATGTTGCAGGAAGAAGCTCTGTTAATATTACATTAGTAGAAGAATCAATAGGCCTTGAAGAGGTTATTGCTGTTGGTTATGGTATACAGAAAAAAACAGAAGTAACCAGTTCAATTGCCAAGGTTACTGCTGATAACTTTAATAAAGGATTTGCAACCAATGCTTTACAATCTATTGAAGGTAAAGTTGCCGGATTACAAATTGTTCGTACTGCCGGTACCGATCCGAATGCTTCTCCACGGGTACGTTTGCGTGGTACATCATCGTTAAATGCATCCAGTGACCCTTTAATTATTATTGACGGTATTACTGGTGGAGATATAAGCTCTGTTGCACCTGAAGATATTGAAAGTATGGATGTGCTGCGTGATGGTTCTGCTGCAGCTATCTATGGTACACGAGGTACAAATGGTGTAATTATTATTACAACAAAAAAGGGTTCCACAGGCGAACTAATGGTTGAGTATTCTGGTTATGCATCAACAGAAGATGCTGTTGCACTACCTAATGTGTTATCAGCTGATGAATATCGTGCGTATGGCGATGCCATCGGTATCAACTATGTAGATGGTGGGGAAAATACAAATTGGGCTAAAGAGTTGTTAAGAAAAAACATCTCTCATGTTCATAATATCTCTTTTTCAGGAGGTAATCAAAAATTGAGCTACCGGGCATCGGTTAACTATCGAAACCTTGAAGGTATTGTTATTAATACCGGGCAAGAGTATCTAAACGGACGAATTAACTTAACACATAAGGGGTATGACGATCGTTTAAAGGTTCAGTTAAATATGTCATCAACAGTTATTGATAAGGACTATACTTCATATTCAGCTTTTGATATGGCGGCCGTATTAAATCCAACACAGCCAGTAAAAAATGATGATGGTACTTATTGGCAACCCGGTGGATATGGAGAATTTAATCCAATATCCAATTTAAATCAACAGCGCAGAGGTGGTAAGGAAAAGAACAGCCAGATGAGCTTGCGTGCTGATTTTGACTTACTGAAGAATTTAACTGTAAGTAGTTTTGGTGCCATAGATATTCGTGATTTACTGGAGCATGAGTATGATGAGATAACGTCGAGAAGTTCGGAAACAGGTGGTTATCTTGGTAGAGCTAAGCAAAAAACATGGCAGCGCTATAAAAAGATGTTTGAAGGAACAGCTAACTATAAAAAGGTAGTAGATAGTCATGTGTTTACTTTGTTAGGCGGTTACAGCTATGAAGACCGTTCGTATGAAGATTTTTGGGCTGAAAACAAAGATTTTATCAGTGATGCACAAAAGTACCACGATTTAGGTGCCGGATCGGGTCTTGAAGAAGGAAGGGCTGATATGGACAGCTATAAAAAGACGGAAAAGCTAATTGCTTTCTTTGGCCGTTTTACTTACTCATATGAGAGTAAATACTTGTTATCAGCTACTGTTCGCAGAGAAGGGTCATCTAAGTTTGGAGATAATAACAAATGGGCTACTTTCCCTGCTGTTTCGGCAGGATGGCGAATTGTGGAGGAAGACTTTTTAAACGATACGGATTGGCTAAATGAATTAAAGCTTAGGATTGGGTATGGTGTAACAGGTAATATTGTTAGTGATCCATATGAATCAATTCCACGTATGGGTGCCGGAGGTATTTATATTCTGAATGGAAAATATGTTAAATCTTATGGCTCAATATCAAATCCAAATCCAAACCTTCAGTGGGAAACTAAAAAGGAAACCAATATTGGATTGGATTTTGGCTTCTTCAATAACCGTATTAGTGGTTCGGTTGATGCCTATAGACGTACTACAAATGATCTGTTATGGAAGTTAACAGCACAGGTGCCTCCGATGATACACAAGGAGGTTTTATCCAACATTGGTGAGATCAAGAATCAGGGTATTGAAGTGGCATTACAAACAAAAATTGTAGATAATGGTATTTGGAATGTAGGATTAGATGCTACTTTTTCATATAACGAAAATGAGTTGGTGAGTTTATCTGATGAAACGTTCCAGTTTCAGGCTATAAACTATGAAGATTTACCTGCTCCAGGGCAATTAGGTACAATCTTCCGTTATGAGGAAGGGCATCCAATAGGATCATTCTATGGCTATAAGTACCAGGGATTAACTGAAAACGGGGAATGGATATTTGAAGATATTGACGGAAAAGAAGGCATAACAGATGCTGACCGCCAGTTTTTGGGCAATGGTAACCCAAAGTTTAATTTATCATTTAGCCCCTATGTTAATGTTAAAGGCTTTGATTTTTCTATGAATTTCCGTGGTGCATTGGGCTTTGATATCCTGAATGTAAATAAAATGTACTTTGGTAATCCGCTCTGGTACCCGGGTAATATGTTACGATCAGCAAGTAACTCTCCTGTAAATGAAGATCCGCAATATTCTGATTATTACCTTGAAAAAGGAGACTTCTTAAAGTTAGATAATATTACATTAGGTTATACAATACCTAATAAACATTTGTTTGGATTAAATTATGCGCGAGTTTATTTCTCAGCACTTAACGTTGCAACATTTACCAATTATTCAGGCCTTGACCCTGAGTTGGAATTAGGTGCTAAAGCAGGTGTTGATCAGCGTGGTTTCTATCCAAGAACAACGACGTATACTGTAGGTCTAAATGTTAAATTCTAAAAGCTAAGACGATGATAAAGAATATATTATATACAGGTTTTTTAATGCTACTCTTGTTGGTTGCCACAGTAAGCTGTACTAATCTTGAGGAGGACGTATTTTCTGAAACTACAACAAAAAACTTTTACAGCTCAGCTGACGAGGTAACAGCTAACTATTTAAAGCCATATACCCGTTTGTATGTCACATCATCCTTAGCTCACTGGATTTGTGGTGAGTTAAGTTCCGATTGTGCAGCGTGGCCACAGAAAGGTAAGCATGGTTACGATGCCGGTAAATGGCAACAATTACATTACCATACCTGGACACCAGAACATCACGAAATTAAAGGTGCATGGAATAACACTTATCAGGCCATTGGTTACTGTAATGAATTTTTGAATAATATCGAAAATGTAGATGTATCAAATATGATTCTGCCGGTATCTATTGAACAAATGAAAGCAGAGATGCGTGCATTGCGTGCCTATCACTATTATTTATTGGTAGATAATTTTAGAGCAGTACCTGTTGTTACTGTTGTGGGCGAACCGGTTTCTCCTGCTCCTGAAAAGCCAGCTGATGTTATTGCTTTTATAGAGAAGGAAATATCAGAAGTTATTGAGCATTTACCTGTTAAGGGTGAAACCTCAGCATATGGCCATTTTACCAAGGCTGCTGCTCACATGTTGTTGGCAAAGGTGTATTTAAATAGTGGAGTTTATACAGGAACACCCCGTTGGCAGGACTGTATTACTGAAGTTGATAAGATTACTGGCTATTCAACTTCTGAACATTGGCAAGACCCTTTTAAGGCACGAAATGAAAATAACGATGAAAATATTTTTGTGGTACCTTTCGAAGAAAATAAGATCACAGGATTTTACCACCATGCTTTTATGATGCATTATAGTCATCAGAAGGGTTTTAACCTGGAGTATATGCCGTGGAATGGAATTGTTGTGCAACCGGATCATTACCGCTCTTTTGATGCAGCAGATACACGTCTTGATCAGTTCTTGGTAGGTCCTCAGTTTGACCAGGAAGGAAACCCTCTACTGGGAACCGAAGAAGCTAAAGATGAGCCTTTGGTTTTAACAGTTGATATCACAAGCATGACGAATTCACGTGAAGATGAGGGTGCCAGAAGTGTAAAATATGAAGTGGTTGTTGGCGAGGCTTTTGAGCTTAATAACGACTTTGTTATTTGGCGTTATTCTGATGCTTTAATGATGAAAGCAGAAGCGCTTATGCGTATGGGTAAAACAGGAGAAGCACTACCTATAGTTAATAAAATAAGAGAACGTGCCTTTGGTAACGCAGATCATAACTATACCGAAGCAAGCTTAACCATGGATGAGTTCTTAAGAGAACGTGGCCGTGAGTTTTCTTTCGAAGGACACCGCCGTCAGGATTTGGTGCGCTTTGGTAAGTTTGGTGAAGCATGGTGGGATAAAAAAGCAACAACAAACACCGAGGTATTCCCATATCCTTTAACAGCTACCGATAACAACCCTAATTTATCAAATTAGCTTTAATGCAGGGCTGACATAACAGTCAGCCCTGTATAATCAATTTATTCATATAGTCTAAAATGGGATATAAAATTTTTATACTTTCTGTGACGATTGCTATTCTTATGGCCTGTAAGCCAGAGCAAGTAGTGCAGACGGTAACATCTAAAGACTACACTCAGTATGTAAAGCCCTTGGTTGGTACATTGGGAGAAGGGAATACTTACCCGGGAGCACAAGTGCCTTTTGGTATGGTGCAGTTAAGCCCTGATACTGAGAAGTGGTTATGGGGAGCTGCATCGGGTTATGAGTATTCAGATAGTACAATATATGGATTCTCAATGACTCATTTGCATGGCACAGGAATACCAGATATGGGCGATATCCTGTTTATGCCAACAGTTGGGGAAACGCATATTCGTGCTGGGAAAAAGGATCGCACAGAAGCAGGGTATTTGTCCGGTTTTTCACACGATAACGAAATAGCAGAAATTGCTTACTATTCGGTTTTGCTGGACGATTACAATGTAAAAGCAGAGCTGACATCAAGCAATCGTGCTGGTATGATGCGTTATACTTTTCCTGAAACGGATAGTGCTCATGTCATACTGGATTTAAGCCATGTGCTTCGGTTTGATGTGGTGTGGTCAAATGTACGTGTTGAGAGCAAAACTACCATAACTGGAATGCACCAGGTAAAAGGATGGGCTAAAGAGCGCTACGTATATTTTGCAGCAGAGTTTTCACGTCCTTTTGATAATACACGCATATTCTCAAATGGTAAAGAAGTTAAGTACGATTCGTATAAAACGTATCGCTTCAGAAGTAGTGTAGAAGCTGCCGGGCCTGATATTCAGTTTGTAGCTGATTATAAAACAAGCGAATCGGAACAGCTAATGGTTAAAGTGGGTATCTCACCCATTAGTACCGCTAATGCTATGAAAAATCTCACAACTGAAATGCCACACTGGGATTTTGAGAAAGTGGTTCAGGATGGCAAAGCATTGTGGAATACAGAGTTGGCCAAGTTTGATGTAAAAGGAACGCAAAAGCAGAAAGAAACGTTTTATACCGCGGTATATCATGCTTTTATGTCGCCAACAACGTATCTTGATGTGGACAGAAGCTACCGTGGGCTTGATCAGAATATTCATAAGGCTGAGGATTTTGATAATTACACTGTGTTTTCTTTATGGGATACTTATAGGGCTACACATCCACTGTTTTGTTTAACACAGGCCGATCGTAATGCCAATATGATTAATGCTATGTTGGCGCATTACCGGCAAAGCCCCGATAAACTTTTACCAATATGGTCGTTTTGGAATAATGAAACATGGTGTATGATAGGTTATCATGCTGTACCGGTTATTGTTGATGCATATTTTAAAGGTGTGCAGGGTATTGACTGGGAGTTGGCTTATGAGGCCTGTGTTGCTTCAGCAACACATCCGGAGTATGATGCTACCAAAGAATATGAAGCTTTGGGTTATGTACCTTATGATCTGGAGAACGAATCGGTTTCAAAAACACTGGAATATGCTTACGATGATTATTGTATTGCACGTATGGCAAAAGCTTTGGGTAAAGATGCCGATTATAAGCGTTTCTCAAAACGAGCGATGGCTTATAAGAATGTGTTTGACCATAAGATAGGCTGGATGCGTCCGAAAGACAGTAAGGGTGAATGGATGCCAGAATTTGATACGCATCATTTTGAGCACCTTGGTGCATTTACCGAAGGCACAACATGGCAGTATACATGGACAGTGCCCCACGATGTTAAAGGATTGGTTGATTTATATGGAAACGATGAGCAGTTTATTACCAAACTGGACTCTGTATTTGAATACAGTAGTGGTAAAGACTATAAAGGTGTAGACGATATTCATGGCCGTATAGGTGAATACTGGCATGGTAATGAGCCAAGCCATCACGTAACACACCTGTATAGTTATGCAGGCCAGCCGTGGAAAACACAGCAATTAACGCGTCATATTATTGATACCCAATATGGCAATGAGCCGGGCTCTTTATGTGGTAATGATGACTGTGGACAAATGTCGGCATGGTATATCTTTAATGCAATGGGGTTTTATCCTGTATGTCCTGGCAGTGATGAATACATCATTACATCGCCAGCCGTTCCAGCTGTTGATTTGACCTTAAGCAACGGACAGATCTTAAGTATAAAAACGGAGAATTTTTCTAAAGAGAATGTTTATATTCAGTCAGTTAAAATAAATGGTGTAGATTGGAGTAAAAGCTGGTTCACTTTTGATGATATTAAAAATGGCGGAACAATTAATTATATACTGGGTGAAAAGCCAAATAAACAATGGGCATCATCTAAGGAAAGTTATCCACCATCATTTTCTGATACCGGGTTTTAGATTCAGCACACAATGGTAGTGCTTTAAGCTTTACTATTGAGTTGCTTTGTTTTAGTTTGAAAAACAATGATTATGAATAAAATTTTTGCTATTAGTTTCTTAATTATCCAAAGTATTATGCTTAAAGCACAAGAGGATGATTTAACCCAATATGTTGATCCATTCATCGGAACACAGGAAATGGGGCATGTTTTCCCCGGTGCCTGCGCTCCATTTGGTATGGTGCAGTTAAGCCCCGATACAGATAGTGTTCAGTTTTTTAATAAAGGTAAATACAATAAAGAAGTTTACCGTTATTGTGCCGGATACCAGTACACAGATCAATCAATAGTAGGCTTTAGCCACACGCATTTAAGTGGTACAGGCCATTCTGATTTAGGTGACTTTTTAGTTATGCCTGCTGTTGGTAAGGTACAGCACAACCCGGGTACCATTGATGATACATCTTTAGGTTATCGTTCAATGTTTCGAAAAGAAACAGAACAAGCAGAGCCGGGATACTATACCGTTGAGCTGGACGATTATAATATCAAAGCAGAGCTTACTGCAACGCAGCGTGTAGGATTTCACCAATACACCTTTCCAAAGGCCGATGATGCCCATATTATTCTGGACTTAACACACGGCATTTATAATTACGATGGAAAAGTAATCTGGTCAACCATACGCGTGGAGAACGATACCCTGGTAACAGGATATCGTATCACACGAGGATGGGCACGTACCAATTACCAGTATTTTGCCATGAGCTTTTCAAAGCCAATTGAAACATATGGTTGCAGCAACGATGAAGAGGTTAAATACAATGGCTTTTGGCGCAAGTTCGATCAAACGGATAACTTCCCTGAAATGGCAGGAAAGGCCTTAACAGCTAACTTTAATTTTGCTACAGAAGAAGGCGAGCAAATTAAAGTAAAGTTTGCCTTATCAGCTGTTAGTACCGATGGAGCTTTGAAAAACTTGCAGGCTGAAGTGCCGCATTTTGATTTTGAGCGTATACGTAAGGAAGTAAAGGCACAATGGCAAAAAGAACTAAGTCGTATTAAGGTTGATGCACCGGAAGAAAAGAAAGTAACCTTTTATACTTCGATGTATCATTCGTTTATACACCCTAACGAATATATGGATGTAGACGGAAAATATCGCGGACTGGATCATAACATTCATCAGGCCGAAGGTTTTACCAATTACACCGTATTTTCATTATGGGATACTTATCGCGCGCAGCACCCACTTTTAACATTGCTTCAGCCAAAGCGTACATCAGATATGGTTAATTCAATGTTGGCACATTACCAGCAAAGTGTGCATAATATACTACCGATCTGGAGTCATTTTGGAAACGAAAACTGGTGTATGATTGGTTATCATGCAGTACCTGTTATTGCAGATGCTTACATTAATGGTATAACAGGCTTTGATGCTGAAAAGGCTCTTGAGGCTTGTATATCAAGTGCTAATTACGACCGTTATGAAGGTATTGGCGAATACAAAAAGTATGGCTATGTACCTCATGAAACAAGTCATTACGGCGCATCAATAACGCTGGAGTATGCTTATGATGATTATACAATTGCACAACTAGCTAAAGCATTGGGTAAAGAAGTCTTAGCCGATGAGTATTTATCACGCTCAGAAAATTGGCGTAACTTATTTGATACGAAGACAGGCTATGTGCGTCCAAAGACTAAAGCGGGTGACTTAATCGAACCCTTTGATGCCTTGGCTACACATGGTGCCGGTTTTATTGAGGGTAATTCATGGAATTACTCACTGTATGTACCTCAGAATGTAAGTGGATTAATTACAGAAATGGGTGGCAAAGAGCATTTTGCTGCTCATTTGGATTCATTATTTACGATGCATATCCCTGACGAATACTTTGCACATACCGAGGATATTACCCGTGAAGGTATTATGGGCGGATATGTTCACGGTAACGAGCCAAGCCATCATGTGGCATACATGTACAACTGGGCTGGTAAACCGTGGAAAACAGCAGAGCGTGTACATAAGATTAAGAACACTAAATATTTAAACAAGCCTGATGGACTTTGTGGAAATGATGATTGTGGACAAATGTCGGCATGGTACATCTTTTCATCAATGGGATTTTACCCGGTATGTCCCGGTTCAGGGCAGTATGTTATGGGTTCTCCATCAGTAAATAAAGCTGTTATTAATCTTGAAAATGGCAAAAAATTCACAATCGTAGCAAAAAATGCATCGGAAAAGAATATTTATATCAAATCGGTAACACTTAATGGGCAGCCGTGGAACAAAAATTATATCAATCACAAAGCTATTTTAAAAGGTGGTGAACTGGTATTTAAAATGAGTAACCGTCCGAACAAGAAGTGGGGTGCTGAAGAATCTTCAATGCCATATTCAAATACAACTTATTAGTATTTGAGCTTAAGGTATTTATAATATTGAACTAAGATTATGGTAAAAATAAAGAAGGCAGGTTTGCTTATGGCCTGCACAGCACTTTTTATGTCTTGTAGTAACAAACCCGCCAAAGAGGTTGATATAACTAATTTTAAATGTACTGTTACTACAAATAGAACAGATATGCCTGTTGGAGAGGGTATTAATGAGCTTATTGATAACGATTATTACTCTAAATTTTTAACCTTTGGTCATTCGGCTGAGATTATGTTGGCACCAATAAAGAGATGCCAGGTAAGTGGATATACTTTAGTTTCCGGAAATGATGAGCCGGATCGCGACCCTGTTAACTGGCTTGTGGAAGCAAGCCATGATAACAAAACGTGGGTACAAATTGATAAGCAGGAGAACGTTCAGTTTTCAGGTAGAAATCAAAAACTGGACTTTCATTTACTTACAAGTGATGTGTATGGTTACTACCGGTTTAAACTGAACACCAATGGACATGAAATTCTTCAGGTTTCAGAAATTGAACTAAGAGGATCATGGGATGCTGATGACAAGCGTCCGATTGCCCGGTTTAGCGCAAATAATACTGCTTTTTTTGATAAAGGACAGGTTAAATTTGAGAATTTATCAGAACAGGCTGGGGCATATCAGTGGTTTTTTAAAGGCGGTACGCCTGAAAGTAGTACAGAAAGCAACCCGCTTGTAACTTATAACGATCAGGGCAGATTCCCGGTTAAGCTAATTGTTAAAAATAAGCATTACACCGATACAGCCAGTTTTGATGATTTTGTTATAGTTAAGCGTTATGGCGGTTGGGAGCAGTTTTGCTATCCGAAAATCAATTTTGTAAACACAACCTTAGGTGGTAATGGAGACCTCTACCAGGAGTTAGTACCAAAACCATTGGAATTGATAAACAAGGTAAGCCTTGATGTTTGTAAGATGCTTTATCGTAGTATTGATGAAATCGATATACTTGAAGTGCTTGATTATTCAATAGAAGATATTGAAACCATATCTGCCAAAGGAGGTAATCCACCCCATATCAATATATTTTTCAGCTCCAGTTATTTAAAGAATAAAAAAGGCATCATGAGTGATGAGGAACTTATTGCTGAAATAACAGGCGTATTATATCATGAATTAGCACATGGATATCAATACTCGCCAAAGGGAGCTGGTGCTTATGCTCAGGGAACTGACTTTTTTGGTTTTCTGGAAGGTATAGCTGACTATGTACGTTTGAATGCAGGCTATTCAAGTTACAAGTACAGAAAAGTCGGTGGGCATTGGAACGATGGTTATAAAACCACGGCCTTTTTTATTGATTGGTTGCAAAGTAAAGATGAAGATTTTGTGTACAAACTAAATCAAAGTGCAAAAACCTATATCCCGTGGTCATGGGATAAAGCATGCCAAGATATTTTATCAAGCCCGGTTCAGGACTTATGGAATGAATACCAGGACTATTTAATCAAAAACCAGAACTAACAAAAGAATAAGAAAATGAATAAAATCATATTAAACATCGTATATGTAGCTATAATGGCTTTATTGTTGTCGTGCCAGAATGAGGCAGAATTTAATATTGAACATTTAGATGCACCTTTAAAAGCAAAATTTTCTGCTGATAAAGGCCGTGTATTCATTAATGAAGACGTAACATTTGCAAATGCTTCAGTTGGAGCACTTAAATACGAATGGGCTTTTGAAGGTGGTGAGCCTGCAACGAGTACAGAAGAAAACCCCGTTGTGAAATACGCTGCTGAAGGAACATACAAAGTGACTTTAATAGTGAAAAACGGAGCCAAGCAAAATATATCTGCAAATGAGAACTATATAACTGTTTTTTCTGAAGAATGCTGGAAAGATATGGTAATGCCAACCATCAACTTTAAAAATACTGCCTCAGAAAAGACCTTATATCAACAATTGGTTCCTTACCCAGAGAAATTAATTCATCAGGCCTGTTTTGATGTGGCGCGTTGGTTATTTGTTTGCCCTGAAGAAATGGACATACTGCAAAACATTGATTACACAGTAGAAGATAATGATGGTATCTCTGCAAAAGGAGGACAGGCACCTAATATTAATATCTTTTTTAGTGCAACATACCTGGAAAAAAAGAAAGCAGAAGGCTTGAGTGATGTTGAGTTATTAGATGAAATAAAAGGTGTACTATACCATGAGGTAACACATGGCTACCAGTTCTCACCATTGGGAGCAGGTGAATATAAGGCTGGTGATGATTTTTATGGATTTATCGAAGGGATGGCTGATTATGTAAGGTATGTAAGCGGATATTTAACAACAGCAGATCGTAGTGAAGGAGGTCATTGGAATGATGGTTATAAAACCTCCGGATTCTTTATTGACTGGTTACATAGTAAAGATCCAAACTTCTTAAATAAGCTTAACCATACTGCTAAAACCATTAATCCATGGTCGTGGGATAAAGCAGCCAATGAAATTACAGGTAAAACTGTTCGAGTTTTATGGGACGAGTATCAGGATGATATAAAGACAGGTAAGATTAAAGAAATTGACGAAAAGCTTATCAAACTGCGTAATGGTGAGAATGTTCAATTTGTGGCAGAAGTAGAAGGAACTGTAGTTGATATTACCAATGAAGCGTGTGTTGTTACTTATGATACGGCAATTGATTCTCCTGATTCAGAATCTGTTTACAGGTTAATTGATAACGATAACAATTCTAAGTTTTTAGTATTTTCAAGTACGATCTGGGCTCAGTTTGAGTCGAAAAACTCATCTGTTGTTACAAAATATACTTTAGTGTCAGGTAATGATGCCCCAGAGCGAGATCCTAAAAACTGGAGTTTAAAAGCAAGTAATGATGGAACAACATGGGTTGAAATTGATGCTCGAACAGGTGAAAGTTTTGCTGATAGAAAGACCTTGAATGAGTATACTTTTGAGAACACAACAGCTTATAAAATGTATAAGTTTGAGTTCGAAAATAGCTCAGGTGATATATTTCAGTTATCTGAAATAGAGATATTCGGACTTGTAACAGAAGTTTCGCCTTTAATTGATATTACAAAGAAAAATGCAATATTTACTGCTGGACATGAAGATGCAACAGGTGGTTGGGGATTACCAGAATTTTGTTACGATGGAAACTGTGGAACGCCTTGCTTTGCAATTACAAATGAAACCTGGTTGCAATTTGAAAATACTGAAATGTATAATGTAACAGAATTTGCTATTACTAATTCCGGGGATTTCAATGGTCAGCGTTACGATGTATCAAATTTTACAATATCAGGATCTAACGATGGAACAACATGGACAGAGATAAAAGCAGAAGCTAACCTTACTTTTGACTTCGTTAAAGAACGCAAAGTATTTAAATTTGAGAATAAAGATTTTTATAAGTTTCATAAAGTTGATATTTCTAATGTAAAAATAGCTGATGGATACCTAATGGTAGGAGATATTGAACTTTATGGAGCAGCTGAATAAATCAACATAGCTTTTTTAAGAATGGTGTTCAATTAGTAATAACCTGAGTTCGATTTATATTTTAAAACTATTAATGAAATAAAAAGCTGATTTACAGGGTGTAATTTTAGATGTAGACTACTGCGATAAAATTTGATGCAGTAAATCAGTTTTTTATTCAAAGCTTGTGGATTTCACTTGGGAACAGCTATTTTCAAGCGACTTTAGGGAAAAATTACGTCGAACTCAAATTAATTGGTTTATCAGATCCCGGCTTTGTATAGTTTCGAATATTTCGGAATTAATAGCAAGTCGGGATTTTTTGGATTTGGAAGACACGTGCATTATATAGTTTAACTGGAAAGCAATATGGTAATAAAGAGAATTATACCACTATTATTACTGAGTGTATTAATTAACTCATGTAATAAAGAAAAAGAATTTACACAGTTCGTTGACCCCTTTATTGGTACAGGGGCACACGGACATACTTATCCCGGAGCACAGGTGCCATTTGGTATGGTGCAGTTAAGCCCCGATACTCGTAATGATGAATCATGGGATGGTTGCGGAGGTTACCATTATTCCGATTCCTCAATTATTGGTTTTAGCCATACACATTTATCAGGTACCGGGGTTTCTGACTATGGCGATATACTGCTAATGCCAATTACTGGCGAACTAAACCTGGAAACAGGAACGAGTGAAAAACCGCATACAGGCTATCGTTCATTATTTTCGCATGACTCGGAAGTTGCCAAAGCAGGTTATTATTCAGTCTACCTCGATGATTATAAGGTAAAAGCAGAATTAACAGCTGGGCAAAGGGTTGGCTACCATCGTTACACTTTTGATAATGCAGGAGAACTTAAGTTAATGCTTGATTTAATTCACCGCGATCCTGTTATTAATGCTGAAATTAGTATTACAAGCAGAACCACTATACAGGGCGAACGCCGTTCAAAATACTGGGCAGGCGATCAGCGACTGTATTATGCCATAGAATTTTCAAAGCCATTTAAGTCGGCTGATATTTATAATAATAAAGAAAAACAGGAAAAATTAAAACATATTAATGGTAAAGCCCTGCAATCTGTTTTATACTTTGATGTTAAAAAAGGCGAACAGATTGAAATTAAAGTAGCTCTATCTATGGTTAGCGCCGAAGGAGCTGTGGCCAACCTGAAGCATGAAGCTACGGCTGTTGATTTCGACAAAGCACATCAACAAGCGAAAGCAGAATGGAATAAACGTTTAGGAAAAATTGATGTTGAAGGCGGAACAATGCGCGAAAAACGAATTTTTTACACCTCTTTATATCATTCCCTGCTTACGCCTAACCTTTCGCAGGATGCAGACGGACAATACAGGGGGATGGATGGTAAAGTGTATAAAGCAGAAGGATTTACTAATTATACAGTTTTCTCATTGTGGGATACCTTCAGAGCCTTACACCCTTTATTAACTATTATTGAACCGGATATTACCAACGACTTTGTAAAATGCCTTGTCCAAAAGAGCAAGGAGTTCGGTGAGCTTCCCATGTGGGAACTGGCCTCAAATGATACCCGTTGTATGATTGGTTACCACGCCGTTTCTGTTATTGCCGATGCACATGCCAAAGGAATCAGCAACTATGACCTTGAAGAGGCATATACAGAAATGAAACGTACCGCTATGTTAGACAAACGAGGGTTGAAAGATTATAAAACCTTAGGCTATGTACCATCAAACAAAAGTAGCCAGGGCGTATCTAAAACACTTGAGTATGCTTATAATGACTGGTGTGTGGCGCAAGTGGCCAGTGCTTTGGGTAAAACAGATGACTACCATTACTTTATGAACCGCTCAGCCAGCTATCGCAATATATATGATGCAAAAGTAAAATTTATGCGGGGTAAACTGGCTGATAATAGTTGGGTAACAGATTTTGACCCAATGGCAGTGGGCTATAATTATACCGAAGGCAACTCGTACCAGTACAGCTTGTTTGCACCACACGATGTAGCTGGTATGACCAGCCTGCTTGGCGGACAGAAGGAACTGGAAAACTGGCTGGACAGGCTTTTTACAACAGATATGGCCTATGAACTGGAAGAAGGAACAGACGTAACAGGACTGATTGGGCAGTATGCACACGGTAACGAACCAAGTCATCATATGGCCTACCTGTATAACCATGCCGCAGCACCATGGAAAACACAGGCTATGGCACGCCGGATAATGGAAACACAATACGATGATACACCAGCAGGGCTTTGTGGTAATGAAGATTGCGGACAGATGTCGGCATGGTATGTATTAAGTGCCATTGGTATGTACCCTGATAATCCCGGATCACCATACTACTCGCTTGGCTCACCTCTTTTTGATAAGGTTACGGTACACCATGATAATGGCAATACCTTTGTTATAGAAGCCCATAACAATGGAACAGATAAACCCTATGTGCAAAATGTGGTTATGAATTATGAACCCCACCGGAAAAGCTATATTCTACATAAAGATATTATAAGCGGAGGCCACCTGGCACTGCAAATGGGAGCAGAACCAATGAGAGATTTCTTCCAATTGCATATGCCACTTGAAGAAACATACAAAGCGGCTCCACATTGTTACCTTAGTAACCCCTCAGATGTATTTGTAGATAAATTTTTAGTTCATATGAAATGCGATGATCCAGATGCCAGTATTTATTATACCACAGACGGATCTGAACCGGGACTTAACGCAAAAAAGTTTGATAAGCCCTTTACCGTTACATCTGATACATATATAAAAATGAAAACATATAAAGAAGGATGTGAAGAAGGATATGTGGTAACAAGACAGCTTAAGAAGCTTGAACCCAATAAGCTTAATAAGCAATCAATACAAGCCGGGTTAAATTACCGTTATTACGAAGGCATATATCGTTCGGTGTATGACTATGCACAGGATAAACCTGCAAAAACAGGCATTATTGCAGTACCAACACTTGACGTTTGTGACCGTAAAGAATGGATAGGACTTGCCTTTGATGGCCTGATCCATATTCCTGAAACAGGTGAATACACCTTTTATATATCGGCAAACGACGGATGTCAGCTAAAGATAAACGGGGAAGAACAGTTTGAAAGCGACGGGCGTAAATCATTTGCTTTTGGGCAGCAATGTACCATTGAACTGAGTAAAGGGCATCATCGCATAGATATTGGATTTTACCAGTGTTCAGATCGCATTAACCTTGAGGTAGAATGGGAAGGCCCCTCAATTAAAAGGCAAAGCATACCAGCTAAAGCTTTCTTCCATACAAAATAATTAATCCCAAACGAAGCGCCGGGGTGATAAACCCTGGTGCTTTTGCGTATGCAATATTGCGATAATAAATGACGTATGTTATTATAACAATAGCATAATTAATAAGCATTTTTATAGGTTGCCATAATCAACAAAGGATTTGCATCCTCTGATTGGATTAAATTAAACACTGTTTCATATTGTGGATAGTGCTCTTTTATATTTGAATAAATTACCGGGGCATCCTCCATCATTATTTTAAATTCATGGGACTCCAATATAGAGAATACTTTGTTATCATATACGGTATATGGAGATGTTCCGACAAATATGTAATCATCATCCGATTTTGCTTTGTTAAATATCAACGAACTGCTATCTGATCTGGATACTATAGCAGTGCTTGCATTGCTGCCAACAATATTAAATATTAATGAATTTTTTGTCTCCCGAAAATTGCTGATAAAAGAAGTCCCGTTTTTTATTTCAGGTTCTGCAAAATGAATGGCTATATAAGGAATTGCTTTATAATCATCAAACTTATATATTTTATTAAGCTACTTTAGGACGACACACCCCTCTGGATAACTGTTTCATAGTAGTATCAAATTAATATCATAACATTATGTGCCTATTTTTAGTAAGTTAAGTTTTTTATAGAAAAAATTGTAAAACCCGTTTTATTGTTACTTTTAGAGAATTAAGTTTAATGTGATGAATAAACTTTTGGTATTAAGTGTGATCCTTCTTATAAGTATTAACGGTCATGCAAAATGGGTAAACGGCTATATTAAGCTGAACAATGGAGAGACAGTATCGGGACGTGTTAATGTGCCGTATGTAAATATGTTTTCCCGTGCTATTATTGTCAAAGGCATTGATTTATCTCATTTCTATTATTCAGTTCGGTTTTCGGATGAGAAAAAAGTTAAGAAATACTATTATCCCGGGGATATTAAAGCTTTTGGTTTTACAACAAACGGCATGTCATACCATTTTGTCAGTCATGATATGCATTATAATAGTATTGTAAAAAGTGAACGCCAGCGGGAACAGTTTTTTAATGTTCTATATAGTGGTAAATTAACTTTATTGTGTCATCTGGTGCCCTTATACTATCATACACCGGGTACATATAACTGGACCGGAATAAATATGGTTAATAGTTATGACTATTATCTTTATGCAGAAAATAAGGGCTTAACTAAGGTGGAGATAACTAAACCTTTTGAGACGCTTAGGGACATACTGGTTTTATATGATGTGGATAAACAATTTTTGGATACCCTGCCCGATAACCTGGATCGATTTGATGTATATGATGTGTTACGCGGTTACGATAAATGGTTAAATGCCCAGGTTAAATCGCCTGTTCTGGATATTTAGAAAAGCTTTATTATTCGTAAAATAACGTATGTCAGTGTTAACGTAAATATTATGGTTGCACCAGATGGCAGATCAAAATAATAGGCTGTAAATAACCCCATCAGGCTTCCGGTAATGCTGATTACTATTGATCCAAACATAACATTTTTGAGGCTTTTGGCATATAAATTAGCCGCCGATGCAGGTATAGTATATAGCGATAGAACAAGAATAATACCCATTACCTTAATTGATAACACTATTGCAATAGCCACCAATACCGCTGAAATATATTTAATCCAATTGACAGGTAAACCGGAAACTTTTGCAAACTCAGAATCAAAAGCAACAGCCAGAATGGGTTGATAAAAGAAAACCATTAATGCTATTATTACTATTGCAACTCCGGCAAGCCACATCAAATCAGCTATTTTAACTGTTAAGATATCACCAAATAAAAAGCCCATCAGGTTGGGAGTATAACCCGGAGTAAGAAAAACAAATAATATTCCAACAGCCATACCCAAAGACCATAGAATGGCAATTGAGCTATCTTCTCGCAAGCCAACCTTATTACTGCTCCATTCAATACCAAGAGCCGATAATACAGCAAATACACCGGCACCTAAAAAAGGAGGCCATCCCATATAGTAAGCTATACCCATACCGCCAAAAGATGCATGTGTTATTCCGCCACTTATAAATACAGAGCGTTTTGCAACAATATAGCTACCTACAATACCTGCAATTACCGATGTAAGAACAGCCGCACATAAAGCATTTCTAAAAAAAGCGAATGTGAACAGGTTAAATAATTCATTCATGATTGTGGTGCTTTAAAACCCGGTGTGGAACATGCCCGTGACTAATTAATTCAATAGGGCATTTATAGGATTGTAATACTTCGTTTGTGATTTTATTGGAAGCATGATAATGCAAACCACCATTAACACAGGCTATTGTTTTTACTAGTGATGAAATTGTACCAACATCATGTGATACGAGTAAAATGGCCATCTCCTTATTTAGTTCTCCAAGATAGTTGTACAGGTTAGCCTCAAAGGTTTTGTCCACATAGGTATTAGGTTCATCAAGAATAAGTAAATTGGGTCTGCTGATTAATGCACGACATAAAAATACACGTTGCATTTGCCCCCCGGAAAGATCGCCAATTGGTGTATTGGCTTTATCTTCTAAACTGACGAAATGTAGTAATTCTTCAACCTTTAATTTGTGGGCTTTACCCGGCCTTTTGCGCCAACTACTGCTTTGATATCTTCCTGATAAAATCACTTCCTCAACTGTAATCGGAAACTGCTTATCAATGGTATTTACTTGTGGTAAATAACCTATTTTCAGTGTTTCAGATAGGATAATATTTCCACTTAGTGAATTTAGGAGCCCGAGCATTACCTTTAATAAAGTTGTTTTTCCACCACCGTTAGGGCCAATAATTCCAACAAAATCATTGTGCTCAACTGTGAAGTTAACGTTATTTAATACAACATTTTTATCGTATCCGGCATTAATATTATGTAATTGAATCAGGGGCTCCATTGGTTCAATTTTAATTATTTTGGAGGTGTTTAATAAACTGTTGCATTTCGTACAGCCAGTTTTCTGATAAAGGATTTACCTGTATGGTTTTGGCACCTATTTCTTTTGCTATTACTTCAGCATTGGTTTTGTCAAATTCCTGTTGGATATAAATTGTTTTAACAGCCTTTGCACGTGCGTTTTCTATTGTTGATTTTAACCGGGAAGGCGTTGGTGTTTTTCCTTCAAATTCAATTGACATTTGCTCAAAGCCATAAGCCCTTGCCAAATAGGTATAGGCCGGATGAAATATCATAAAGGTCAAGCTGCCACGTTCTGACTTAAGTTTTTTAAGTTGTTCATCCAAGCCGTTAATATCATTAATAAATGCTTCGTAGTTAGATATGATTAATTCCTTGTGTTGTGGAAAGAGTTCTGTAAGGTAGGCCTTAAGATTTTTAGCTAATAGCTGTACTTCAACAGGAGAAGTCCATGTATGGGGGTCAATTCCTCCTGTACATACGTGGTCATGTCCGTTATGATGCTGGTGTTCGCCCTGTATCATATCAATGCCTTTGGATAAATCGTACCATTTCATTTTCGAATTGGCTGATTTAAGCTTTCCTGACCAGTTAGCCTCAAAACTTAAATGCCCCATCATAATATAAGCTTCTGATTGAGCTAATTTTTTTATTTGTCCTGCAGTAGGAGAGTATGTGGCATGATCTGAACCTTGCGGAATCATGACGTTTACATCAATTGAATTTCCGACTAGGCGCTCAATAAAATATTTTTGAGGTGCTATACTAACGGTTACAACAGGTTTGTCCGTTTGCTTTTGTGGATTATTGCACGAAGTAAGGACAATTAATATAAATAATATGCCTTTGAAAATATAGTTCATATTGCATGTGTATTAAGTAATATAAGTAGGTGATTATCTTCTATTGCTCTGGTGCAAAAATAGCTAATCACACATTACAATGCAACAATGTTGCAATAAAAGAAGAAGAGATGAGCTTAGTTGCTCTGGCCAAATAAGTTAAAGACTGATTCAGTATAGGTTTTGGATACCGGTATTTCTATAACAGGTTGAGAATTAAGTTTAATCCGAAGTCCCTCCTTAGTTCGCTCAATTAGCTTTACCTTTTGAAAACTCACCATAAATGAACGGTGACAACGGATAACATCCATTGGTTTCAAAGCTTCTTCAAGCTGTTTAAGTGTATTTCTTAAAAGGAATTTTTCCTGCTTTTGATGATCAGAATAATAAATTGTTACGTAATTATCAGCCCCTTGTAAATAAAGCAGGTTCTCCAGTTTTATAGAGAAGCGCATGGTTCCTTTTTCATCCCTGAAGAAAACCATTCCCTTTTGTTCCGGCGTTTCGCTTGTTCCTTCGGCAAGTGCTTCCAGTTTTTCTTTATTATCTATCCATGCAAAATATAGCCAGGTAGTTGTGTAAGGAATAAGTAATACCAACGAAGTATTTAGGATGGATACTTCAAATGCCTCCTGAAAAGAACGTGGGTCATTTAAAATAAGAAGCTCATATAAGGTATAAAATAAAGACATGCTGATAATCTCTATTGCAATCCATATTAAATAAAGGCCAATTGAGATTTTTTTTCCCTGCCTGGAGATGTGGTACATTATTATACGACTTATTACAACAACCAGTACACCGGTTAGGATTACCAGGCTTGAATAAAAGAATAATTCAAGTTTTGATATTTTGAACCAATTCGTAACGTCAAAAGGAGAATAAATATTAATGAATACAAGGGCAAAAGCTGCAGTAAAAAGAATAAGACGAACGATATTCTTCTTTTTTAACAGGTACGGAGGTAATGTTTTGCTAAAATCCATGGCGGTATAAAGATGCAGTAAAAAGAAGAAATAATCACAAAATTATACCTGGTTTTTGGTAAAAGATCCCAAAAATTGGTGTTAAAATTTACCCCAATATTCATTATTTTACCCCTGTATTTATAATTTAAGCCCAATAACAGGTTGGATATCACATAAAATTGCAGACCTTATAATTCTTCATTTGGTTTGTATCCAAAGCAACACAATTTGCTTAAGAATATTGAAACTCCATGAATTATTCTTTTCTATATCAAACCTTGAAAGCACAATTTTCGTCAGAAGCTGCCACACACACTTCTGGTGGTTGTGCTTTTAATTTTTTATTGCAAGAGTTTCACTCAACCCATACATGGGCAAATTATGGTTGTTATAACTCTCCATTTGACATTGAAAAGTCACTATATAATCCCAATGGCGATTTTTTTTACCCGGTTTTTCATCCTGATAAAGAAGGCCAATCAAATGGCTGTATAGTAGTGTTGCATGGATTAAATGAACGTACATGGGACAAATATTTGCCTTGGGCATACCAATTGGCTAGTTATACAAACAAAACGGTAATTCTTTTTCCAATAGCTTACCATATGAACCGCTCACCAAAAGATTGGTGCGATCCCCGAAAAATGAGTGCCTATGTGAGGCAAAGAAATGCCAGCTGTACCGATATAAGAGGTTTAAGTGTGGCAAATGTGGCTTTAAGTGAGCGCCTTACAAACCGTCCGGAACGCTTTTTTCTTTCCGGATATCAGGCGGCCAGTGATTTACTGGCTTTGGTAGAGCGTATAAAGTTGGGACACTATGCTTTAATAAAAAAAGGAGCGCAAGTTGACTTTTTCGCCTATTCAATAGGTGCTTTTATGGCCCAGGTTATGATGATGGCGCACGGAGAAAAGGAGTTGAGTACAAGCCGCTTGTTCATATTTTGTGGAGGAAGTGCTTTTGATGATTGGCAGGGTGTATCTAAGTACATTATGGATAGTGTGGCTTTTAAACGATTAAAACACTATTACAATTATGAAGTAGATAAACCATCTGTTACCCACGAAGTAAGAGAGGCATTGAATAATACTGTTCTTGGGCAATCGTTTCGGGATATGATATCACTGGAAAACCTGAAGCGTAAAGGAGAAGTATATTGTTCTTCATTAAGAGACAGAATTTTTGCAGTAGTATTAAAAAATGATACCGTAGTAATTGCCGATAAAGTAAAACAAGCTTTAAAAGGAGTGCATGTGGAAGAATGGGATTTTAATTATAACTATTCACACATTATGCCATTTCCTTTGCTTTCTAATAAATTGGTAAATCAGGTTAATGAGGCTTTTGACAAATTAATGTTAAGGGTATCTCTGCTTTTTACAACATAACCGAGAATGGGATTTAACCTGAAAAAAAGGGTGATTGATTTAACGAAATCATCACCCTTTTTTAGTTTATATTGTTGTTTATTGCAAGCCGTTATCCTAACATTTCAACCACCTGGTTAAATACATTTTCACCTGTAAAACCAAATTCCTTATCAAGAACAGTATAAGGCGCTGAATAACCAAAGTGGTTAAGCCCCCAGACCTTACCGTTGTTACCTACCAGGCCTTCTAAAGTTACAGATAGTCCTGCTGTCATTCCAAAGCGTGGTGTTTCAACAGGTAAAATACTATTTTGATATGCTGTATCCTGTGTGCGGAATAAGCCTTCTGAAATTACTGAAACAACATTTACCTTAAGACCCTTTTGCTTACGAAGTAGTTTTGCTCCATCAACTAAAGTGGCTACCTCTGATCCGGATGCTAATAATACCACATCAGGCGTATCGGCATCCTTTTCTACAATGTAAGCACCTTTTTCAGCTTGTAAAGCTCTTTCATAAGTGCTTTCAGGTAAATTAGGTATGTTCTGACGGGAAAGAATAAGGCCTGTTGGAGTTTTGGTATTTTCCATTGCCATTTTCCAAGCTACAGTACCTTCGTTTACATCAGCCGGACGAACAACTAACATTCCATTTTGGCCATTATGGTTTTGCAGTTTTTCCATCAGGCGAATTTGTACTTCCTGTTCAATTGGTTGGTGTGTTGGGCCATCTTCTCCAACGCGGAAGGCATCGTGTGTCCAAACATACTTAACAGGTAATTGCATTAATGCAGCCATACGAATAGCTGGCTTCATATAATCAGAAAATACAAAGAAGGTACCACAGGCAGGGATAACACCACCATGTAATGCCATTCCATTGGCAATAGCTCCCATTGTTAATTCGGCAACACCAACCTGAAGGAATGCACCAGAGAAATCACCTTTCTTAAATGCAGTTGTTTTCTTTAGGAAACCATCTGTTTTGTCAGAGTTGGCAAGGTCAGCCGACATTACAATCATGTTTTCTACCTGCTCGGCGAAATGACCAAGAACAGTAGCTGAGGCAGTACGGGTTGCACCACCAGCTTTTTGCTCAATAGCAGCATAATTCACATTTGTTTTACCGGAGATAAATTGCGCCAGTTTTACAGCCAATGCAGGGTTTGCTTTTTCCCATGCAGCTTGCTCCGCTCTCTTTTTTGCAACGTAAGAGGCTTTTTTATTATTGGCTTTGGTATAAACATCTGCAACATCAGCAAATATCTGGAATGGATTTGCAACATCAGCACCAAGGTTTTTCAAAGTGTCTTCAAATGAGGCTCCGGCTGCACTTAATGGCTGACCGTGAGTAGAAACCTGCTTTTCAAATGATTCACCGTCACTTTTAACAGCTCCTTTACCCATTATTGTTTTACCAATAATTAAGAATGGTTTTTCTGTTTCAGCCTGTGCAGCATCCAATGCTTTGCGAATCTGGTCGTGGTCGTTTCCATCAATGGTCATGGTTGCCCACCCCCAGGCTTCATATTTTTTTGCAGTATCTTCAATCGTTACATCATCAGTAACAGTAGATAACTGAATGTCGTTAGAATCATAAAACATCACAAGATTTCCCATTCCGAGGTGACCCGCAATACGACCAGCTCCCTGAGAAATTTCCTCCTGAATACCACCATCTGAAATAAAGGTGTAGATATTGTGGCTCATCCAGTCGCCAAAACGAGCGGCTAAAAAGCGTTCAGCAATGGCAGCACCTAAAGCCATAACATGACCTTGTCCAAGCGGACCCGATGTATTTTCAACACCTCTTGCAAAGTCTACCTCAGGGTGTCCGGGAGTTGGACTGCCCCACTGTCTGAAATTAGCCAGTTCATCCATTGTATAGGAGCCTGTTAAGGCCAAGCCGGCATATAACATAGGCGACATGTGGCCAGGGTCAAGGAAGAACCGGTCGCGGTTAAACCAAGTGCGATCCGAAGGGTCATAGTTTAAATACTCCGAAAACAATACGTGCATAAAATCTGCTCCACCCATTGCTCCACCCGGGTGCCCTGACTTAGCTTTTTCAACCATTGCTGCTGATAAAATCCGAATGTTGTCGGCTGCTCGTTTTGAGATGTTCTTGTCCATTACATTTTTTAGTTAATTAATTTCATGCAACGTTTTGCTACATGGAACCAACTTAGTAACTTGAAGTTATATCGAGACACTAAGCTGGTTTCTAATGCTGATTATTTACAGTGTAAATACACAACAGTAGAACTGTCTTCAAACTGGGGGCAAAAATACACTTTTTTCTATACCAGATAAACTTTAATTGATATGACTTTTATTGTTTTTATCTGATTTACCATTCTTTAAGCTAACCGGAAGCAATGTTTTTTATATTAATAGCTTTACACTATGATTTTGATTTCTTATTAATCACTAGTTTTGTCAGATCAATATTAATGTCATTAAGATGTTGAAAATTATTGCTGATAATAAGATCCCCTATTTAAACGGAGTATTAGAAGAATATGCAGACCTTATTTATTTGCCGGGAGCCGATATTTCTAATACAGTTTTAAAAGATGCAGATGCATTAATCACACGTACGCGTACTAAATGTAATTCTAAAACATTAGCAGGAAGTAAGTTGAAAATAATCGTCTCAGCAACAATTGGTTTTGATCATATTGATACGCACTGGTGTGATAATAATGGTATAAAATGGATTAATGCACCTGGTTGTAATTCTGAATCAGTAAAACAATATGTAGCAGCGGTGCTGGCTCTTTTGGTGCAGGAAAGAAAATGGACTTTAAAAGGAAAATCAATTGCGGTTGTTGGTGTTGGTAATGTAGGTAGTAAAGTGAGTTCTTTAGCGAAGCAACTGGGTATGAATGTGTATGAAATTGATCCCCCAAGAGCAGAAAAAGAGAAGGATAAAAGGTTTTGTACACTGGATGAGATTATTGATAAGGTTGATGTTATTACTTTTCATACGCCTTTAACCAGAGAAGGAGCAGATAAAACGTATCATTTATGTAACGAAGCATTGTTAAAGCGCACTAAAAAGGAAGCAGTCATTATAAATTCATCGCGGGGAGAAGTTGTAGATGGTAATGCACTTAAGCATGCTTTGCAAGCTAAGCATATTGGTGGTGCTGTACTTGATGTGTGGGAGAATGAACCGTTTGTTGATGAGGATTTACTCCGTTTAGTTTGGATTGCCACACCGCATATTGCAGGGTATTCTCAGGATGGAAAAGCCAAAGGAACACAAATGAGTATCAGGGCAATTAGCAAATATTTTAAACTTGGACTGGATAATTGGGAGGCGAAAGGATTACCAACTCCAGATACGCCCGAGTTTGTTATAGATTGTAAGGCTTTAACTGATGAAGAGGTACTGGCTAAAGCTATTTTACACACTTATTCCCTTAAAAATGATGATGCAGATTTACGTTCTGACATTATGAAATTTGAATACTTAAGGGGAGCATACCCTGTAAGAAGAGAATTTCAGGCTTACAACATCAATTTAAAAGAAGGTAAGGAAGTACTACAAAGTACGCTTCTATCATTAGGTTTTAAAAGTGTAAAACTTATTTAGGCTTAGCTCCGCTAGTTAGGCGGAGCTGGGACTGTATATTCATACAACGGGGCAAATGGCTTGTTTAATAGCATGGTTTTTTCCCTCCTTGGGTAAGTACTAATTAAAGTATTTATAATAATTATACCGATGTACGATGTAGTTTATGGGTTTTAACAAATTCATTAATTGATTGCGTTAATGTTGGGCTGCCAATCTCTTGTAAATCGTAATAAACCCGTGTATTGGGTTTATTGATTTTTACAATTCTGTTTAAGTCAATGGGTGTACCAATAATAACAGTGTCACAAGGAACAGCTTCAATAGTTTTTTGTAAATCGACTATTTGCTCATCACTATAACCCATAGCCGGGAGTAAGGTGCCAATTTCAGGGTAGATATGATAAGTTTCAGCCAGTTTACCGACAGCATATTCTCTTGGGTTTATTATTTCGGCTGCACCATATTTTTTTGCGGCCACAGTTCCGGCGCCTAACTTCATTTCGCCATGCGTTAGCGTTGGACCATCTTCAATAACCAATACACGCTTACCTTTTATAATGGATGAGTCATCAACAGAAACAGGAGATGCGCTATCAATAACTGTAGCAAATGGGTTAACTTTTTCAATGTTTGCTCTTAATTGGTTTATATCTTCAGGATCAGCACTATCTACTTTGTTGATAACAATAATATCCGCCATTCGTAAATTAACTTCTCCGGGATAATATCTGAGTTCGTGGTTTACCCGGTGTGGATCTGCTACAGTAATTAAAAGATCAGGACGATAAAATGAGAAATCATTATTGCCACCATCCCAAAGAATAATATCGCAACCATTCGGATCATTTTCAGCAGCATCCAGTATTGCAGCATAATCAACACCAGCATAAATTACATTACCGCGAACCACATGAGGCTCATATTCCTCCATCTCTTCAATGGTACACTGATGGAAGGCTAAATCTTCTATTGAGGCAAAGCGTTGTACTTTTTGCTTAGTCAAATCACCATACGGCATGGGGTGACGGATAGCAATAACCTTTAAGCCTTGTGCCATTAATAATTCAATAACTTTTCGTGAGGTTTGGCTCTTTCCGCAGCCTGTGCGAGTAGCACATACAGAAATAACCGGTTTTTTACTTTTAATTTGAGTATCATTAGGCCCGAGCAACATAAAAGAAGCACCGGCAGCATTTACTCTGGCTGATAATTGCATTACCTTATTATAGGGAACATCGCTATATGAAAATATACAAACATCGACTCCTTTGTCAATAATGAGTTTTTCCAGATCCTGCTCATCAAAAACAGGAATGCCTTCCGGATACAAATCACCGGCTAATTCACCTGGATACTTTCTGCCATCAATGTCAGGAATTTGGGCAGCAGTAAATGCTACAACCTTGTAAGCGCTATTGTCTCTGAAAAAGGTGTTGAAGTTGTGGAAATCCCTACCCGCAGCACCAATAATAATGGCTTTTTGCATAGTTCAGACGATTTGATTAGTAAATAAATCTCAACTTTAATTATATATAAGAAATTAGTATAAATGTACCGGAAGTAGCTAAAAAAGGCCAATAAAATAAACATGTTAAAAAACAGAATGTTATGCTTGAAGTAGTTGTAGTATAATTGTATTTTCATAAATTAGTTCTATGAATTTTCTGGCACATCTGTATTTATCCGGGGATAAACCGCTTGTCCGGCTTGGTAATTTTATTGGTGACCATGTTAAGGGGCGCGATTATCAGAAGTATTCGCCTGATATACAAGTAGGTATTTTATTACATCGTAAGATTGATTATTTTACAGATACACATCCATTAGTAAAACAAAGTTCTAAAAGACTCTATGAGCGCTATGGACGATATGCCGGAATTGTTATTGATGTGTTTTACGATTATTATCTGGGTATTAATTGGGAGCAGTTAAGTGATGTTGCCTTAAAAGATTATGTTACAGCCACCCATAAGATATTACTCCGAAATTATTTTAAGCTGCCAACAGGTGTTAAGCGGTTCTTGCCTTTTATAGTGAAAAGCAGAAGGCTGGAGACATATGCTACGTTAGAAGGAATTGATAAGAGCTTACGGATTATGTGTAATTATTCATCGTTACCAGATCATACAACATGGGCCATGCAGCAAATGGAGTTATTTCATGAGCAATTTAATGCCGAATTTTTAGCTTTTTTTACCGAGATACGTACCATGTGTAAAAAAGAGCTGTTCCTTTTGGAAGCAAAAATGGAAGCTTTAACAAGCTAAGCGAGCTTTCATCATTCGGGCTCGTCCATTAATGTCTTTTTGACATTCAATATCTATATAACCAAGCTTAATGAACATCTCAGTCATCTCTTGTTCAAGAAATTCGTTAATTTCAAAATATAAAAGGCCGTTTGTATTTATTATTTGCTTTCCCAGTTGGGCTATGGCGCGATAAAAAATAAGGGGATCGTTGTCTGGTACAAACAGAGCGATTTCAGGTTCGTGTTTTAGTACATTATCTTCCATCATCTGTTTTTCGCACTCACGCACATAGGGTGGGTTGCTTACAATACAATCATATTTTTCGTTTTGCACCTGATAGTTTAAAACATCAACTTGCTTAAACTGAACCTCCAGATTTAAGATTTGTGCATTCGTTTTTGCCGTTTTAATTGCCTCAACAGAAATATCCCAGGCAGAAATATTGATATGAGGTAACTGATTTTTTAGTGAGAGAGCTATGCAGCCGCTACCGGTTCCAATATCCAACAACTTTTTTATGCTGTTGGGCTGGTCTTTAATAATCCAGTCAACCAACTCTTCGGTTTCAGGCCGAGGAATCAGAACAGATGGGTTAACCTTAAAATCCAGGCCATAAAACTCTGTTTTACCTATAATATACTGTATTGGAACATATTGTTTTAAGCTGGTTGTTATAGTTTTCAGATTGTTTAATTGCTTAACGCTTAATTCCTCTGCATTTTTCATAAGCAAATGTGTGGTGTCAACATTAAGAATATGCTCTAGCATTAATTTGCTAAGTTGTCTGATTTCATGTTCAGGGTAAAGCCCGCTAAGCTCTGTTATTAGATTTGATGTAAATTGATGAATCGTTGTGCCGCTCATTTTTTGTATCTTGAGCAACAAAATTACAAAACTCCAATGAATCAATTATCGCAAGACGAAAAATACATGCAACGTTGTTTGCAATTGGCTTTGTTGGCTGAAGGGAATACCTACCCTAATCCAATGGTGGGAAGTGTTATTGTGTATAAAGGGAGAATTATTGGAGAAGGTTATCATCGAATAGCAGGTGAACCTCATGCCGAAGTTTATGCAGTACATTCTGTACAAAATAAGGAACTGTTAAAACAAGCCACGTTATATGTTAATTTAGAGCCATGTGCCCATTATGGTAAAACACCACCTTGCTCAAAACTAATAATAGATTATAAAATACCCAATGTTGTTATTGGTTGTATTGATAGCTATTCGGAAGTTGCAGGAAGGGGTGTTCAGATGATGGAAGATGCCGGAATAAAGGTTGTTACTGGGGTGCTTAATAAAGAATGTCTTGAGCTAAACAGGCGCTTTTTCACTTTCCATAACAAGCAAAGGCCATATATAATTCTTAAATGGGCTGAAACGCAGGATGGTTTTATTGACATTGATCGTAAAAAAGAACATTACGGACAGCCAACATGGATAACGAATGATTGGGCCAGACGGGAAGTACATCGACAACGAACGACTGAACAAGCTATTCTGATTGGAACACAAACAGCTTTGAAAGATAATCCGTCGCTTACTGTAAGAGATTGGGACGGGCATCAGCCACTGCGTTGTATTATTGACCGGCAACTTCGCTTAGATAAAGGCTGTCATTTATTGGATAATTCAACAGCAACAATTGTGTACAACAGTCTCCAATCATCAGTGAAAGGTAAAAATACGTACGTTAAACTGGATGAGAATATGAAGGTAGTCGATCAAATATTGTCAGACCTGCATAAGCGAAATATTCAATCTGTAATTATAGAAGGAGGGCGTTCAACCCTTCAGAGCTTTATTGATGCCGGCTTGTGGGATGAAGCTCATCGGTACATTGGAAGTATATTTTTTAAAGAGGGCGTTAAAGCTCCTGAAATAACAGGTGAAATTGTTAGAAAAAAATCATTTGGAGAAAGTAAATTATATGTTTATCACTATATTTAATAATTACCATTGAACCAAATTTGAATAAGCATCATGGATCTTTTTGACAGTATATCCCCTTTGGTTATTAACATTGTAAAAGTGGCTTATGTTTTTGCTATGCTGATGATTGTGCTGCTTGTTATGCTTGAGAACAGAAGTCCGCTCAAAGCTATTCCCTGGATGCTCGTATTATTATTTGTACCTGTTTTAGGTGTGGTTTTTTATGTATTCTTTGGTCAAAACCTGCGAAAGGAGAAGATCATACGTCGAAAAGGCCTGAAAAATCATGATCTGATTAGTGAAATGGCTCATTCGCAAAGTCATAAATTAGCGGATGGAATATTGGATGATATGCCACAGATAAAGCACCATAAGAAGTTAATTCAGCTTTTTCTAAAAAATTCATCCTCCATTTTAACGGTAGGTAACCAGGTTGATGTATTAAATAATGGCGCAGATACATTTGATGCTATCCTTGTTGCCCTGAGGAGAGCACAGAAATTTATTCACCTGCAATATTATATATTTGATGAAGATGAGATAGGTAATCGTATTCTTGATATTTTAAAGGAAAAAGCTGCTCAGGGTGTTGAAGTGCGGATGATAGTTGATGATGTGGGCAGTTGGGAGCTTAAGCGCGCATTTTTTAAAAAGATGCAAGGATATGGTATTGAAATATATAGTTTTTTAACGGTACGTTTTCCATCATTAACCTCAAAAGTAAATTATCGGAATCACCGAAAAATAGTTGTTGTGGATGGTGAAGTTGGTTTTCTGGGTGGTATAAATGTGGCAGACAGATATATTAAAGGTAACCCGGCCTATGGTATTTGGCGGGATATGCATATCCGGATAAAAGGAGATGCTGTTAATGCCTTGCAATCTGTATTCTTAATAGATTGGTATTTTGTAAGCCAGAAAGATATTGCCGATATGAAATATTTCCCTCCTAAAGAGCCGGAAGGAGATAAACCGATTCAGATTGTAACCAGCGGACCCGATTCGGATTGGGCTGCTATTATGATGGGATATTACCAGGCTATATCCAGTGCTAAAAAGTATGTATACATTACCACGCCTTATTTTATGCCTGGAGAAAGTGTATTGACAGCATTAAAAGCGTCAGCGCTGGGTGGTGTTGATGTACGTATTCTGATTCCTGAAAAAAGTGATGTTTATTTTACAGCTTTATGTACAAATTCCTACATTAAAGAAATGTTATTATCAGGTGTGAAATTTTATTTTTATCAGCCCGGTTTTTTACACAGTAAAATGATGGTTATTGATGATGCCTTGTGTACTATTGGTTCTACTAATATGGATTTTAGAAGCTTTGAGCAGAATTTTGAAGTGAATGCCTTTATATATGATGAGAAAAAAAGCCTTGAAGTAAAAGGTTATTTTATGGATGATTTGGCACATTCACGACTTATAAGTATCGATGAATGGAGCAAAAGACCCTTATGGCAAAAAGCCAAAGAGTCATTTGCGCGTTTGTTTAGTCCATTGTTATAAAATCCGGTTTTATTGCACTTCCATTAAGGTTATAAACTTGTCCGTTTATAAATTCTGCCATAAGAGACAGTAAGCATGCAGCTGGATTACGCAGACACTTTGGATTACCCAGTTGTTTGGCAGGAATAGAATTAATAAACGATGCATTGGTCGTTGCTTCTCACATAATAAAGCAACAATTCCTGATGTTTAAAAAGTTTCCTTTATTGTCAATCAAAGTAATCAAAAGGTTTACTTTTTCCTGCTGGACTTTGCAAAAGGATTAAAATCAAGGCAGTGTTGTACCCATTCATCAAGATCCTTATCCATATCAACTCCGGCAGGCTCTACCATTACAAAGCCTTTCATTGTTCGGCCTGTAAAATCCATTGGCTTACTACCAGTTTTTTGCAGTAGGTAATCGTACTTATCCGGGGCAATCCGTGCTACTAAATCGTTTTTAACCACTCCAATGCACATCTTGTCATCTACCAAGAAACAAAGCCCTCCCATCATCTTTTTCTCAAGGTAATTTACCTTTTTTGTTTTAAGTGAAAGGCGTAAACGGTCTGCTAAGTGTTCGTCGTATGCCATATTACGTCATTTTAATAGAATGGAAAACCAACACTAATGTACATTCTGGTTCTCCAGTCGTCTGTGTTTGTTCCTAAGCCTATGGTTATTGGCCCGATCAAACTGTTTACAGAAAGACCACCTCCAAATCCAAAAATATACTCTTCAGGACTTAAAAAGAATGGTTGTTCTGCAAAATCATTATTGCCAAAATTAGGTGAGTATATACCGTTTGCTATAACTTGTGCGTATATGACTTTACTAAGATTGAAATTAAATTTAAGGCCTGCCATACTATAGTTTTCCGCTATTTTTTCACGATAGTTCAAGCCTACAAAAGGAGCATCGCCTGTACTTGCATTATATGCTGTTCCACCTATATAGTGCATGTCAAAAAAAGGTGCATTGGCTGAAAAGCCTGCAAATGCAACATTCATTTCTATAAATGCATTTTTCGAGATTTCAAAATTCTTTATATAACTTAATGATCCTGCTAAATAATATTTTTTTGGAAACTGTATGTAGGGTTCAATAATTGATTTACTAGGTGCTAAACCATGATAATATTGATAAGCGTTAAAGTTGACTGTACCTGTGATGTGCAAATGGTGGCCTTTTGTTGAAAAATAACGCTTATTAAATGTGTTACGATCAACTATTATCGTGCCATATACAAAACCATTTCCAAAGCGTTGTATGCCTTGATCGAATATGGAAGAAAGCCCGCTTTCCTGACTAACTCGAACCTCTTTCCAATCTATTTTTGCAGTAACAATCGTTTGGGTTTTGTACGAGAAAAAAAGGCCTCCACCTGCCTGAATACGATAGTAATTAAGCGTACCGGCAGTTTTTAAGTTATCCTGATAAATTGGTAATGGTGTTCTTTCGTAATAGCCATCACCGATTAATCCTGTAGATTGGTTTTCTCCAATATAGGCTATCATTTCAGCATGGGCTCGTGGTTTTTCTGAAATATCGGTTGTCAGTGAAAGACGACTGTTTTTAAATAAAAGGTTACGAATAGTAAGGTTAGAAATAATTCCGGCTTTTAGCTCATTGTCATAATGAATGGAGAATTTTGCCTGAGCCAGCCTTGTTTCTTCTGTGTTAAAAACAAGAATGAAATTTGAATCTACATGTTTAATATCATACGTAATCTGTTGATAAAAACGTGTACCAACCAAACGTCTTACCCCCGCGTTAATGTCTTTTAAGCAGACTGTATCTCCCGGATGAATGCCAAGTTTAGTAAGAAAGTAGTTACGTGAAACGTGCTTACGGTTGTTTATTGTTATATCGGAGATAACAATTTCGTTGGGAGTAAAAGAGTGTTTTTTATTAGATGGTGCTGGGTTGAGGTTATTAACTGAGCCGGCTAACTGTTTAAACCTTTCTTTGTGCTTTATTGCTGCTTCTTCACCTCTTTTAATAATGGCTATCCCATCGAAAAAGCTGGCTGTGGTATATGGGTATAATTCCGGTGTAATAAGATAATCGGTTTCATTAATGGATTCTTCAAGGGCAGTATTGCTTCCAATCATTGCCGAAGCCATTAATATTTCTGTAATACTCTTCAACTCTTCAATTTTTGGTTTGTCACTCATCCCAACATTAACACCAATTATAATATCAGCACCCATTTCCCGGCAGAGTTTCACCGGAAAGTTATCTAAAACTCCACCATCAACAAGGTACATATTGTCTTTTTCAACAGGTGTAAATACTGAAGGAATTGCCATACTTGCCCGCATGGCTTCAGATAGGTCACCATCTTTAAAGACATAAGGCTTGCCTTCAACCAAATCAACTGCAACACACCGAAAGGGAATTGGTAATTCATCGAATGTTTCACAGTTAGAAACATGCCAGGTTAAGCTCGATAACATTTCTGATATCCGTTGTCCTCTCACCATTCCTGGTGGCAAATGGATGCCTTTTTTAGAAATATCAAATTCAAGCTGAAAACGGTTATAGTCTCCTTTTTCTTCTGGAGCTACATCATTCAAAGGAATTTGATCACTCAATACAACTGCCCAATCAATATGATTAACGATTGAATCAAGTTCGTTGGCCGAATAACCGCAAGCATAAAGTCCTCCGATTATACTACCCATGCTTGTTCCGGTAATATAATCAGGGCGAATGCCTGCCTCTTCCAAAACTTTTATAACGCCAATATGAGCTAATCCCTTAGCACCACCACCACTTAACACCAATCCGATTTTTGGTCGGGCTGTTTCTTTTTGGGCCAATAGTTGAGGTTGAGTTAATAAACAGAATAGAATAGAGAAGGTGAGGGTAAAGTTATTCATAACCATGCTATTGGCTGTTTTTGATTAGAATGACAGAGCCATACATGTCTGGTAGCTCTACAAATACCTCAGGTATATGTTCTTCAAATTCTTTAACAGCTTTTTTCACGCCCTCCCAATTGTGGTTATAGTCGTGGATAATAATAGCTCCTTTTTTCACTGTTTTAGGGTAAAAGTATTCCAGAGCATCCTTGGTTGACTGGTAAAGGTCGGCATCAATATGTACCAATGCATACTGATCTTCATCTATACCTACTGTTGTTGCCGGAAAAATGCCTTCTTTAACAAACAATTTATTGTTGCCATCAATGTACTTTAGTACTTTCTCTGGAGTTGTGTTGTCAAATTTAACGGTCTGTGGACGAACTGTACCATCACAATCCTCTTTTATTACTTGTTTTGGAAGGCCACTAAAACTATCGAACAAATAAAAATCCCTATCCGGTAAATAGTGGTGTATCATTTTAGCCGTTTCACCTTTGTAGACTCCTAATTCGGCAATTGCACCTTCTATATTATAGTCATTAATACGTTTGAGCTGAAGCCAGATAGAATAGAATCGCATTTTATCTTTAAAGCTTTTTTCTTGCTTTAATAGCAGTTTATTGTGTTCGTTTTTTTTCTGTGCATCGAGCCAGGCAAATGGTTTAAACAATTTGTGTGTATAAAAGCTCCAGAAATAGCTGAGAGCCATAAGAGTGACAAGGTTTATTAATGTCAGATTCAGGAATTGAATTAGTGTCATGGATTGATTTTACTAGGTTTTATTACAAATATAATTCAATTTTATTGTTTGATGAGGATTTGTTTGTTAATGGGGAATATTAGAATTTTAAGTGTGTTTTTTGGCGAATGAAAGAGAATCGATTTTAATGTACTTGGCAAATTACTTATTTTTATAAATACTTAATCTAATACTATAATGTTATGAATTACTTTGTTGGCTTTCTTCTCCTTGTATCATCATTTTCTTGTCAGTCAGTAAAGACTCCTAAAGCAGAATGGGCACTTGCTTTACATGGAGGTGCGGGAAATATGGATAGTACCAAATTTTCGGCTGAGGATATTAAACTGTATGAAGAGGGCCTTAATAATGCACTTGCTATTGGTAAGAACGCATTGAATAAAGGATTGTCAGCTGTTGATGTGGTTGAGTTAGTTGTACGAAATTTAGAAGACAATCCACTGTTTAATGCGGGTAAGGGTTCAGTTTTTACGAATAATGGCAGAAATGAGCTTGATGCTGCCATTATGGATGGACGCGATTTAAATGCTGGTGCGGTAGCAGGGGTGGGAGATATCCGTAATCCAATTAGTGCGGCACGTTTGGTGATGGAGAAATCTCAACATGTATTATTAATTGGAAAAGGAGCATCACAATACAGTTTGCAGAATGGGATTGAGATGGTGGATAGCACCTATTTTTATACGGAAAAACGTTGGCAGTTATTGCAGCGATCTTTACAAAAAGCCGGAAAGAATGGTACTGTTGGCTGTGTAGCTCTTGATAAGAATGGTAATCTGGCTGCAGCAACTTCAACTGGTGGAATGAATAATAAACGATATGGACGGGTAGGAGATGTGCCGATTATTGGAGCAGGAACCTATGCCAATAATGAAACTTGTGCTGTTTCAGCTACAGGCCATGGAGAGTATTACATTCGGTATACAGTAGCACATGATATTTCAGCATTAGTAGAATATAAAGGATTATCGTTGGCTGAAGCAGCTCAAATTGTTATAAATGGCAAACTGAGTAATCAGGCCGGTAATGGTGGAGTTATTGCTGTTGATAAATATGGAAATATAATTCTGGAAATGAACTCGACTGGCATGTTTCGTGCTTGGGCTGATTCAGAAGGAAAAGAAGGGGTCGCGATATTTAAGTAATACCGATTATTGAATAGGGTAGCATGATTCGATAACTTCATTATCGTCTGCTGTTCAATTTTATATTGGCATGATACCAGTATTGGCAACAGTTAAAAACCACACCGAACCGATAGATGGTTCTTTTGATTTAGTAAATTTTTCAGAATGAGGGTTAAAGATGACATAAGAATAAGGTTAAATGATTTTGAGAACTGATATTTAGGTCACAAGGTGAAATATTTATATGCTTTTGGTTCATCGACAACGAATAAGTTGCAGAAAAACTAGAAATAAGGTAAGTATTCGTGTTTTGGGATTTTTTTAATACTTGTGTTCCATCCCAGAAAACATAAATTGATATAAAACAACCCTGGTAGGTTAACTGCCAGGGTTTATTATCAATTAAATTTCATCAGAATAATATGCTAAAGGTAGCTCACGTAGGTTGTATCTGTTGGCCATAATTTCGCCATAAGCACCTGCCGAACGGATGGCAATTAAATCACCGCGTTTAGTCTTGGGCAGTGCAACGGCTTTACCAAAGCAATCACTTGATTCGCAAATAGGGCCAACTACATCGTATTTTTCCTCAGTTTCTTTTGAACTGAGGTTTTCAATTTTGTGATAAGCCTGGTAGAGAGCAGGCCGTATTAAATCACTCATACCTGCATCAACTATGGCAAAATTAGTATTAACACCATTTTTAACATACAAAACACGACTTATTAGTGTACCACATTGTGCTGTTATAGAGCGCCCAAGTTCAAAATGTAATTCCTGATCCGGTTTAAGCTCCAGAAATTCATCAAAAATTTTAAAAAAGCTTTTAAAATCAGGGATCGAAGCTTCATCTGGTTGCTCATAATTAATGCCTAAACCGCCACCTACATTCACTACCTTAGGGCAGATGTGATGCGAAATTAACCACTTCTGTATTTCATTTACACGAATGCATAGCTCTTTAAATGAAAGTAAATCAGTTATTTGTGATCCAATATGAAAGTGAATGCCTTCTAGCTCAATATTCTTTAAATTAGTTAGTACATCAATTACCTTCTCTAAATCCCATTGATTAATCCCAAATTTATTTTCTTCTAATCCAGTAGTAATATAATGATGGGTGTTGGCATTTACATTGGGGTTAATACGTAAGGCCACTTTAGCCATTTTACCTTTTTTCTCGGCCAGCTCATTAATAATTTCCAGTTCAGGAATTGATTCAACGTTGAAGCAGGCTATATCATTCTCAAGTCCAATGTTGATTTCCCAATCGGCTTTACCCACACCGGCATATACTACACCACTTGAATCAAACCCTGTTTCTAGTGCTTTTTTTATCTCGTTACCACTTACGCAATCTGCACCGAACCCTGCATCTCTGATAGTTTGCAGAATACGATTGTTAGCGTTGGCTTTTACTGCATAATGAACCTTAAAGCCATATTCATCCGCTTCTTTTTTTACTGTGCTCAATGTTTTATTGAGTATCGCCATATCGTAGAAGTAAAATGGCGTTTGGAGTTGACCTAACGCGTCAACAGGAAAATTAAAATGCATCCTCGTTCCTCTTAGTTAAAAAGATTATCACTCAATAAATTTAAGGCCTTCTTTTTGTACTTTGCACTTATCAGCAGCGATAAATTGTAGTTGCTACCACCGTATGATATCATTCGGATAGGAATTTCTTTAACTGCATTAAATATTGTGTGAGCATAGCCCTTATTATCTGCTATTAAATCGCCTACTACGCATACAATTACCTGATCATGATCTACTTCAACCGTACCATACTTTTTAAGATCATCAACAATTTCATTAAGGTGCTTATTATCATCAATTGTAACAGAAACACCAACCTCGGATGTTGTGATCATATCAATTGGAGTTTTATAGCTTTCAAAAATTTCGAATACCTTACGCAGGAAACCATAAGCCAATAACATTCTGCCTGACTTAATTTTAATGGCTGTAATACCATCTTTTGCTGCCACAGCTGCCATACGTTCTTTACGTTGTTTCGACGAGATTAGGGTTCCGGCAGCTTCCGGTTTCATTGTATTTAATAAGCGTACAGGTATGTTGGACAGTTTTGCCGGAAGAACACTTGTCGGATGAAGTATTTTAGCACCAAAATAGGCCAGCTCAGCAGCTTCATCAAATGATAAATCAGAAATACTCTGTGTGTTTTCAACATAGCGGGGATCATTGTTATGCATCCCATCAATATCAGTCCATATCTGAATTTCTTCTGCTTTGGCAGCAACACCAATTAATGATGCAGAATAATCGCTTCCACCCCGTTGTAAATTATCTATCTCACCAAAAGCATTTCGACAGATATATCCCTGGGTGATATAAATTTTTGCATCACCTTCTTTGTCTAATGCTACTTTAAGGTTATCTTTTATATATACACTGTCTGGTTCATTATTCTTATCAATGCGCATATAATCAAGCGCTGGTAATAATGCTGAACTTTTGTTATTTTCCTGAAGATAAAAGTGAAACATGGCAGTTGATAATAACTCACCTTGTGCCAATATTGCTTTTTCTTCAAAAACAGTAAACATATCAATGGTAAAAGACTTAATAAACTCAAAATGAGATTTTACTAAGTTTAAGCCTTTTGCTTTGTACTCTTCAGTACTGTATAGGTCCTTAATTTCAGCCTCGTATTTCTTCTCTAAGCTATTGATTACTTCATTGGCACCATCAGTATTGTTTTTATATAAATAGTTGGCGATTTCAACCAAGCTATTTGTTGTGCCAGCCATAGCAGATAGCACTACAATCTTTTGATGACTATCATCAATTAAATTCGCTACGTCTTTCATACGTTGAGCTGAACCTACTGATGTACCTCCAAACTTTAGTACTCTCATCTTACTTCCTCTGTTTTAATTGTCCTAATTTATTTGTCAGGTGCAAAATTAAAAGAATCTCCCGCAGTAAAATCATAAATTATAAGAATTTTAAGCCTCTAAATTTTGATTATTAACAAACTGCAGTCTGATTTGTTGAAATAAACTAAAATTAACAAATAGTTAAAAATATAACAAAAAAAATTATTTTTATTGTAAATGTGAATAATTGTGGATTTTTCAGCAAAAATTATATTTTTCATTATACTTCTGTTTTTTTTTAGATTATTTCGTGTGTCCAGTGAATACCTTTACATATGGAGTGTATGCGTTTGGCAGGAATAAGAAAGTATCACTCGTTTGAACTTTATGTCTTGCTAAAACAGATTCAAGGCTATTGTTTTTTAAGCTTCGAGGTATTGTGCCTTAACGGTTTCTCCATTAAATCCGGAAATAAGAGAAGTGTCTTTATCAGCATGTATAATATACTACATCTCCGTTTTGCCAAAAGCCTGATGACACTCTTTTGATAACTTGTATTTCTATCTTTAGTAGGGTGTTAAGTTTTTGTCCACCCCAAATCTTTTCTTTAAGAATAGGCGTAAATTTCAATGGATATAATGTGCTCATCTGACTTTAATTATTACTTGAATTAGAAGATAATGGAACTCAGGCTTTTTGTTTTTAGCTGAATGCCACTACCTTTGTTGCAAAATTAAGATTATGCGCATTCTTTCAGCACAGTTTCATAAAAGTAGTTCAAAAGTCACTCAGTGTCCCAAAGAAGACAGACCTGAATATGCTTTTATTGGACGCTCCAATGTGGGTAAGTCATCATTAATTAATATGCTTTGTAAACGTAAAGCATTGGCTAAAATATCTTCAACACCAGGTAAAACACAATTAATCAATCACTTTGATATTGATGGTAAGTGGTATTTGGTTGATCTGCCTGGTTTTGGATATGCAAAGGTTTCGAAAACGATACGTGCCACTTTTGGGGAATTAATCACTGACTATATTTCGGGTCGTAAAAATTTGATGTGTTTATTTGTACTAATTGATTCCCGGATTCCGATGCAAAAGTTGGATATCATATTTATGAATTCAATGATTGAGAATGGCGTGCCTATTGCTATCGTTTTTACAAAAACAGACAAGCTGAATAAAACGGCGTATGCAATCAATATGAAAAATTATGAAGAGGAACTTCTTGAGTATTGGGAAGAATTACCACCTGTATTTTATACATCTTCGAAAAATGGAAATGGTAATGAGGAATTACTGTCATTTATAGACGATCTGAATAAGCAGTACAAGACTCTGTAGTACTGTTAGATAGCTGTAAATATAAATAATTATACTTTTTTATGGTGTTTGTACATGTTAAGAAAATATGAATTGATTACCTTTGCAGCCAGAATGATAAAATGAATCAATAATCTGATAAACATCAAATTAAATGCCACCGAAAGCGCCTATTAAGATATTCTCAGGAACAAGTACGAAGTATCTAGCTGAAAAAATTAGTCTTTGCTCGGGCAGAGAATTAGGTAGTATTAACTGCTTAAGGTTTAGTGATGGTGAATTTACAACTGCCTACGAGGAAACCGTACGTGGCTCTCACTTATTCTTAACACAATCAACATTTCCTCCATCGGATAACCTGATGGAGCTATTGATGATGATAGATGCTGCAAAACGTGCATCGGCATACAAGATTGTAGCTGTAATACCTTATTTTGGTTTTGCGCGTCAGGATAGAAAAGATCAACCCCGTGTAGCTATTGGTGCTAAGTTAATAGCCGATATACTTCAAACAGCAGGTGTTGACCGAGTTATTACAATGGATTTACATGCTGACCAGATTCAGGGATTTTTTAATATACCAGTGGATCACTTATATGCATCATCTATTTTTGTGCCGCATATTAAACATATGAACTTAGATAACTTGGTTATTGCTTCTCCTGATGTTGGTGGAACAAAGCGTGCCAATACATATGCTAAGTTTCTTGAAACACCAATGGTTATTGGGCACAAACACCGTTCAAAAGCTAATGTTGTTGACGAAATGCGGATTATTGGTGATGTAACTGATAAGAATGTAATTATTGTGGATGATATGGTGGATACAGCAGGAACTTTAACAAAAGCTGCTGATATGATGTTGGAAGCAGGTGCTAGGAGTGTTAGGGCATTTACAACACATGCTGTTCTTTCAGGGCCGGCTTACGAGCGCATTGAAAATTCTGGCTTATCAGAATTGTATGTTACAGACTCTATCCCATTAAAACAGAACTGTGAGAAGATTAAAGTGTTATCAGCAGCACAGATTTTTGCTGATACCATTGAAAAAGTATATAATTATCAGTCGATAAGTAATCAATTCTTGCTATAAAGTATTACCTTTGCAGCCGCTTTAGGGCAAGCGTGTGATGGGAAATTTTAGCCTCACATGGCAATCATTTTGAGTAGCACTTAAAAAAAGAACTATGCAAACAATTGAAATTAAAGGTACTTTACGTGCCGAGTTAGGTAAGAAATCAACAAAGGCATTACGTAATGCAGGTCAGGTACCTTGTGTAATTTATGGTGGTGAAGAAAATATTCACTTTACTGCGCCTGAATCAGAATTCAGAAAAGTTATTTACACACCAAACGTATACCTTATTAATGTAAATGTAGAAGGTAAGATTTATACTACAGTTTTACAGGATAAGCAATTTCACCCTGTGAAAGAGCAATTATTACATGCTGACTTTTTACAGATTAATGAAGAAAAACCTGTTACTATTGAAATTCCGGTAGTATTGAAAGGTTTTGCAGAAGGTGTTAAAGCTGGTGGTAAGCTTCAGTTAGAGAAGCGTAAGCTTAAAGTAAGCGCTTTACCTAAGAACTTGCCTGATACATTGAATATTAAAATTGATGAGTTAGGTTTAGGTAAAACAATTCAGGTTGGTGAGCTTTCTTACGATAATATTGAATTGCTTAACGCTAAAAATGCTGTAGTAGTAGCTGTACGTTTAACACGTGCTGCACGTGCTGCACAGCAAGCAGGAGAATAAATATTTTCTAATGATAAAAAACCTCCATATGTAAATATGGAGGTTTTTGTATTTTAGAGCAGTTAACTGTATCCATTCTATAAAGCATAAATGATAAAATCGCTGTTAAGATTATTCATAAAACAAAAAACAGAAAAGATATCCCCTGAGATGAAATACCTGATTGTTGGAATAGGTAATGTTGGTGATGAATATGATCAGACGCGCCATAATATTGGTTTTGATGTGTTAGATGAAATGGCTCGTGTAAATAAAGCAGAGTTTAAAAGTGAGCGCTATGGTGCTGTTGCGACCTTTAAATTTAAGGCGCGCACGTTTGTTTTATTAAAACCAAACACTTATGTGAATTTAAGTGGTAGAGCAATTAATTATTGGTTGCAAAAAGAGAAAATTCTGCTTTCTAACCTTTTGGTTGTTGTTGATGATTTAGCTTTGCCATTTGGTACATTAAGGCTTAAGACAAAGGGGGGTGATGCCGGACACAACGGGCTGAAAAGTATTCAAAGTGTTTTGGGAACAAGTGCCTACTCCCGTTTGCGATTTGGCATAGGAAACGAGTTCTCAAGAGGGAAGCAAGTTGATTTTGTTCTTGGTAAATGGACTAATGATGAATGGTCTAATCTACATGAGAGGATAAAAATTGCCATTGATATTATTAAATCATTTGGAACAATTGGTCCAGCGCAGACAATGAGCCAATTCAATAATAAGTAGTATGAGTGAAGCTGGTGTTAGAATAGATAAATTTCTTTGGGCAGTACGTTTGTTTAAAACACGAAGTATTTCTGCAGAAGCATGTAAAAAAGGAAAAGTATCAATGGGTAATTTGCCCGTTAAATCATCGCGTCTTATTAAAGTTAACGATGAGATTGATGTTCGTATTCCACCAATAACCCGTAAATATAAGGTGCTTGCTCTGGCCGAAAAGCGAATGGGAGCGAAGTTGACACCAGGGTATATAAAGGATATTACCACGCCAGACCAACTTGAGATATTGGAGTTATCAAAATTAGCCGGTAATCCTGGAAGAGACAGGGGACTTGGTAGGCCGACAAAAAAGGATCGAAGAGATTTAGAGAGATTACAAGAAGGTGATTGGGATCTTTAAAGCAATTGAATCATGATAGTAGCAAGGCAAAAAAAGAAGGAAAATATTATTGAATACATCCTTTACATGTGGCAGATTGAGGATTTGATACGTGCTAATAATATGGATTTATCTTTAATAGATAAAAATATAATCAGCAGTTATCAGCAAGATGAAGATACGATACTTGAAATACGCGACTGGTGGAATAACCTTATGGAAATGATGCGCTTGGAGAATAAGGTGGAAAAAGGCCATCTTCAGATTAATATTAATATTCTGAATGATGTAAACCGGTTGCATATCAATTTATTGAAAACGCCAAATGAAGTGGCCTATCAGCACCTTTATAATAGTGTTGCTGCAACAATACAAGAGTTTGATAATAAGTCGGGTAATAATCTTGATAATGATGTGGAGATCTGTTTAACAGCTATTTACAGCTCTTTTTTAATGAAACTTAAAGGGCAAGACGTTTCAGAACAAACCAGTCTGGCAATTAAAAGTTTTAGTAAACTGTTAAATGTATTAGCTAAGAGATATAAGGATGATCAGGAGGGAAAGTTGAGCTTTTAAACAGTGCAGGTTTTACATTGGCCAAACCACCTATACCCGTTTCTTGCTATGAAATAGTACAACCTGTCTAGAAATGCAATTGGAAATAACTTAAGAAAGCTAGCCGTAATTTTCGCAAAGCCTTTCATTGTTTCCAAAATTACAATTGCGGCTGCAGTAGCTTTGTATTCTTTATTATTAGCTATTACAATTATGGTATTCCAACTTGTTGTATCTGAAGAAACAAGTTGGAAAGGGATAAAAATGAGAGATCCGTCTTGTACAAATCGTTTCAGAGATTTGACGAAGCTCAAGCATGCATTGCAACTGCCATCGTAATAGATAAGCATGGTATTGTTGTCATCGTTCATAATCCCTTATTTATGAAAATTCATTTGTCAGTATCTGACAAATGTAGTGCTTCTTCACATTGTCCTTCTGCAGGCTTACACTCTTTCCTGTCTGTTGATAGAAATGAATCAGCATTTTGAACAAAACCATTGTTTGAGAATATTTCGAAGATAAAATCTTTATCGCTTATACTGTTGCAGAAACATTGTGCTTTATTTTTCATTAAAAAAATCTTTTTATGAATACCGAGTGCTTTAACGATGTATTTACCGCTTATTATTGCGTCTCAAATGATATTCTTATGCGTTTACAAGAGAAACATCAAAGCGGTGATAAAGTTCATCAAGGCTTGAAAATTACAATGTCGGCGCGTCGGTTAATAATATGAACGCCGCTAGATGGTTTATCCGTTTTGGGTCTTAACAAATCATCTTCTCCTTTAGGGTAAATTGAGAATCGATTAATATCAATTCCAAGGTCATCAACAAAGTAGGACAGTACTTCTTTACACCTTCTTTTGCTAATTTCTAAATTGTCTTCAGGGTTATCCTTACTGTCGTTATAACCATAAATATCAACTGTAGAACGAGGGTTTTTAACCATGTATAGCCCTATTGTAGCTAAATCAACCTGGTCTTTGGTATCCAAATTGCTTTCAAAAGAATCAAAATATACTGATACCATATTGTTTGAGCCATAAATGCGTTTAGCATGGTGAAATATCCTGACCGAATCAACCTTTATTACCATCTTCTCTTCGTATTGCCTTAATTGTTCCTCCAATAAAGCAACTTCATCGGCTAATGGATCCTTCTTTGGCTTATCAAATACGTTAAACCCATATCCTCGGTGAGTCCAGCGTAAGTGGCGTTTCTTTTTCTTTCCTATTTTATATGCTATATGTATGTTGGAAAACCAATACTTATCATTGTCAGCACCTGATAGAATATTATCAAGTTTATCTTCCAGCGACCAGCGCATAGATGTTTCCAGTCCAATGTCGAAGCGGTGGCTCAGACGATATTGTAATCCCAGACTTAAAGGAATAACCAATTCGTTAACTCGATCTGTTTTTTTATATGGATCATTTGTATTCCAGCCTAAAACAATGTAACCGTCGTCTTCATTTTCCGGAGCTAAATCGCGGTAATGAACTATCATATCATTCTCAGTAAAATGAACACGAGTGCGATACGAGGTTACTCCTGCTCCAATTTTTAGATAAAGGTTCCACCTATCTTTCATTGGACCCGGATAAGCAAACCATTGATTGATGTATGAAGTTGCATTTATAGAATAGTCTATTATATTTCCTTCGCAATAGAATACATCATTTCCTGATCTGAAATCACTGGTTAAAAGTTGTAAGTCTACTGCCCAGGCAGGATGAATCTGTTTTGCTATTTTAAGCATTGGACCAAAATTCCAGTGTTTATCAGGTAAGACAGCGTAAGAGGTGAGGTCATTTTGTATGATGAAAGGGCCATAGCCAATCGCTATTGACCAGCTATTAAACTTTTTGTCCCGGGAATAGCGCATGTGTTCTTCCAGCTGACGATTATCGGTTGAAAATTGTGCAGACATACTTACACTCAAACATATTAAGGTTAATGTAAGTATTATATTGCAGAGCCTTTTTCTCATAGTATCATTCAATAATCACAAATAAATCAACTCGCCTGTTAACCAAATGTAAACCATGTGGAGCCAGTTTTTGAGTGTCAGATAATAACTCGCTCTCACCTTTGTAATCTATTTCAAATCGTTTACGGTCTATTTCATAAGCGTTAACCAATACATCCAATACAGCATTACATCGGCGTTGGCTTAGCCCGATGTTGTATTCATGAGAGCCTCTTTCATCGCAGTAACCAACTATTTTTACCCGCAATGATTTATCACGAGTCATTACATAAGCAGCTTTTGCCAGTGTCATTTGTGCATCCTTAGTAATTTCTGATTTGTCAAACTCAAAAAAGACTGATGCTGACATTGACTCTTTATACTCTATCGATTCTGTAAGGATTGTGCTTGTATCAGATGTAGCAGAGTCTTGGTGTGCCAGTGTTTCAATTTGTTTTCTTAATGAATCAAGTTTAAGCGCCAGCGGATCGTTATCACGTTGGCGTTTATAATTCATGTTAAAATCTTTATAAGTCCAGGCGGCATGATATCTGTTCTTCTTTCCAATTTTGTAGGTCAGGTTGATTGATGTATGCATGTAGCTGTCATTATCAGCACCACTCAAATTAACGTCTAAGTTATCGGTATTCATCTGACGTAGTAATATTTCGGTACCAATATCAAAACTTTTACTTATACGGTATTTAACTCCAATACCAAAAGGAATAACAATTTCACTGTTTCGGTCTGTTTTTTCATACGGTGCGTTTTCTCCTCTTCGGTTGAAACCTAAAGCAAGGTAGTCATCCGACATCCAGCCATGCGGAGTTGGATAGCCGGCAATGGTTTCGTATACATCGCTAACCTGTAAAGGATTATCATTATCAAGATTAAATTGCCTGCTTCTGAAGTAAGTTAAGCCAATGCCTAGTTTGGCATAAATATTCCATTTATTGTTTATTGGCCCAAATATAGCTAACTGATTAACGTTAAGTGTACCGTTTATGGTAACATCATACAAGTCACCATCAAAGTATCGTCCATTCTTTTGTCCATACATATCAGCCATCATCCATTGCAAATCAATACCCCAGGGCCGATTAAACTGTTTACTTAATATTATTGTTGGTGCAAATTTCCAATTGTTCTTGGGAAAAACGGTGTAGTCAATTACATCGGCATAATATATTACAGGACCAAAACCAAAACCAACAGACCAGCTATTGTATTTATTACCTTTTCGATAGATTTGTTCTTCCGGTAACTGCTCGTTTTTTCCTTGTCCCCATGCTATGATACATGTGTTAACGAGGATAAAAGAAAGTATTAGAAATCTATTCATAACTGAGTATTTAATACAAATAATACTCTTAAAACTAAGTCATTTACATGTTTGTTAAAAGATTATTGTCGTGTTTTTTATAAAACCGTACTTTTCATCCATTAACAGTTGTTTGTACCTGTTAAATTATGTCAAAAAAGGCCCTTTCGAATAGCGAAAGAGCCTTTATAACTTATATTGATTACAGTTTACCTGTTTTTATATTTTTCTATGCCATCCAATAGCCAGTTTTTATATCTTTCAATATCAGGATCGTAAGCGACAGGTGTATTTAATGTTTTTTCATTTTCATCAATGATTACATAGTAAGGCTGACCTTGCTGTTGATAACGCTCCATTTGAAACTCAGCCCATTTTTGTCCAACAGTTCTGACCTTTTTTCCTGTTACCTCTGATATATAAGGTTCATCTAATTTTTCGCGTAGGTCAACATATAGCGAAACCAAGATATAGTCATTGGATAGCATATTTTTAATTGTTTGGTTAGACCATACTTTATCTTCCATTTTACGACAATTAGTACAGCCTTTACCGGTAAAGTCAAGTAATAAGGGTTTATTTACCTTTTTTGAATAAGCTAATGCTTTATCGTAGTCATCAAAAGCCGGAATGCCCTGTGGGCCGTAATGCATTCCATCTGGCATACCGCCTTGGTTATCGGCACTAATAATGCCCTGAGTTGGAGTTTGGTCACCAACTCCAAATGGTGATTCGGCATAGTCTTTTGGAGGTGGAAAACCACTAATTAAGTTTACAGGTGCACCCCACAAGCCTGGTATTAGGTAAATTGTAAAGCTAAATACAATCAGGGCTAATAAAAAACGAGAAACAGGCGTATGATCCATTGGAGAATCGTGTGGTAAGCGGATTTTTCCAAGCAAATAGAAGCCCATTGCACCAAAAATTGCTATCCAAATGGCAATAAATACTTCACGCTCTAAGATGTGCCATCCCATAGTCATATCAGCAATTGATAAGAACTTAAATGCAAATGCTAATTCTAAGAACCCAAGGATAACCTTAACTGAGTTTAACCAACCTCCAGATTTAGGAAGTGAGTTGAGATAACCAGGAAAGGCTGCAAACAGGGCAAAGGGTAAGGCCAGTGCCAATGAGAAACCTAACATACCTACAATTGGTCCCAAATAGCCCCCTGTAGCGGCTTTTACAAGTAATGCTCCAACGATTGGACCTGTACAGCTAAAAGAAACCAGTGCCAAAGTAAATGCCATGAAGAAAATACCAATGAAGCCGCCTTTGTCTTCGTTTTTAGTCGTAAAATTAATTAAAGAGCTGGGCATTACAATTTCGAAAGCCCCAAAAAAAGAAGCAGCAAATATTACCAATAATAGGAAAAAGAATATATTAAACCACACATTGGTTGATAGCTCATTTAAAGCACTTGCACCAAATATTGCTGAAACAGCAACACCCAAAATGACATATATCACAATAATAGATATGCCATAGGTAATGGCGTTTCGTATTCCTGCTGCTTTAGTAGCACTTTGTTTGGTGAAAAAACTGACAGTCATGGGAATCATTGGAAATACACAAGGTGTTAGTAGGGCTGCTAAACCACCGCCAAATGCTAAAAGAAAAATACCCCAGTAAGACTCATCTTCCTCATCTTCCTCCTTATCTGTACTTTTTATCTCAGCATTAACTGGAGTAGAAGTATTTACTTTTAACTCAAAATCAACCATCTCTGGAGGCATGCAAGTTTCATCATTACAGATCATACTTTCTATATAACCCTTAATAGTGATTTTGCCTTCCTGCTTTAGCTGGATAACTTTTTTAAAGGTGGCTTTTTTGTCAAACCATTTTAATTCGGCTTTATAGGATTCGTCATAGTGTGATGTAGGAACAGGTTCTTCTGTTATGCCATCAATAATATTGTAAGCTATATTTTCTTCTACTTCAATTGTAGTAGGAACTGCGGTATTTTCTGGTAGTACAGAGGAATATACGTGCCAACCATCATCAATCGACGCTTCACAAATTATTTCAACCTTATTGTTATCAAGGTTTTTAGTAGAAAATTTCCATGTAATATGTTGTTGCATTTGGGCGAATGATGCTCCAAAAGTTGCCAACAACAGAATCATAGTTGCTAATTTTTTTTTCATCTGTTCAATTTTTGTCAATATCATTATAGCATTCACCTGTAGGTTTGTTGCTTTTTGATTTTACACTTAAGTTTTATATCACTATTGGGTTTAGATAATATAATAAAGATAAATCAATACTAAATAATATATCTAAATCTGTACATGTGTATACAAAGTTACAATTTTTAGTTTGTTCAGTTCTTATTATGCGCTGTTATCACAACGTTAAAAGAACAAACTTAGTATGACTTTAATCACGCAAGGCAAGAGCCACAGGTGATGCATGTTAAAATTTTTTAATTATCATTATCCTTAATTGTTTTAGAAAATAAAGACACTTTAAACATGAGATAGGGTGATAGTTTTCTGAAACTAATGTTATGACATTAGTCATTATAAACAAAAAAAGGCTGACCTAAGAAAGGTCAACCTCATTTTTATCATTATCTAATATCTTGAACTCTAGTATACCTAGTGAGTCGGAAGGTACGACCTTTAGTCCATGCGTAAATTTAAATTTCCATTTTAAAACTAAAGATGGAAATCCTTTTTTAATATACGCATATACCATTGGATGTACATTCAGGATCAATTTCTTCATTTTTAGGTCTTGCACAGCCTTTTTTACAGAAGCCTCAATTTTATCAGGCCAGAATAATGATGGAACAATTTTGCCTGTTCCATTACATGAAGGACATCCTTCGTCGGTATTAATATGCAATTCAGGTCTTACTCGTTGTCGTGTAATCTGCATCAAGCCAAACTTACTAAGCGGTAATATGTTGTGCTTGGTTCGATCAGACGACATAGCCTGTTTCATTCTTTCAAAAACTTTCTGACGGTTTTCATTATTTTGCATATCGATAAAATCGACAACAATGATGCCACCCATATCGCGTAATCGTAATTGTCTGGCTATTTCATCAGCAGCAGCCAGATTTACTTCTAATGCATTATTTTCCTGATTAGAAGCTGATTTTGAGCGATTACCGCTATTAACATCAATAACATGTAGGGCTTCGGTATGCTCAATTATTAAATAAGCACCGCTCTTAAATGAAACGGTTTTACCAAACAGAGCTTTTACTTGTCGGTTCACATGGAACTGATCAAAAATACCTGCTGCGCCTTTATAATGCTTTACAATCTTTTGTCGGTCTGGAGCTATTAAACCAACGTACTCTTTAATTTCATCACACACAATTTCATCATTCACATAAATCGAATTGAACGATGGATTAAGTATGTCTCTTAATAAAGCAGAAGTTCGGCCTATTTCCCCCATTACTAAACCAGGCGTTTTTACATCTTTGATACGTGATGTATTATCCTCCCAGCGTTTAACTAACATACGCAGCTCTTTATCTAATTCAGCAGCTTGTTTGCCTTCGGCAACGGTGCGAATTATAACCCCGTAATTTTTAGGTTTAATACTCGTTAAAAGCCTTTTAAGTCTTGCTCTTTCATCAGCTGATGAAAGTTTTTGACTCACAGATACTTTATCAGAGAATGGTAATAGTACAATGTTTCTTCCTGCTATGGATAGTTCTGATGTTAATCGTGGTCCTTTAGTAGAAATTGGTTCTTTTGCTACCTGAACCAAAACGTTTTGACCTCCTGTAAGAACTTCCGAAATAGTCCCGTTTTTGTTAATATCGGGTTCCGGTTTAAGCTTGTGCAAAGACACTACTCCTTTTTTAGCTGACGCAATATTCAAGAATTTCTGTAGAGAACGAAATTGTGGTCCAAGATCGAGATAATGTAAAAAAGCATCTTTCTCGTACCCTACATCAATAAATGCTGCATTAAGTCCGGGCATTATCTTCTTTACCCGACCTAAATATACATCACCTACTGCAAATTCTACATTGCTTGTCTCCTTACGGAGCTCAACTAAACGTTTATCTTCCAATAATGCTATTGAAAGATGATCTGGAGTGACATCTACAAACAGTTCTGCATTCACTATATGATCGCAATTTTATTTCAAAGATCGTTGTATACAAATACAAACAAACAGAAAGTGTAATACTTTCTGTTTGTAAAAATTTTTAAGACGTTAAAGAAGATTATTTCTTCTTCTTATGACGGTTTTTTCTTAATCTTTTCTTACGCTTGTGCGTAGCCATCTTATGTCTTTTTCTCTTTTTTCCACTCGGCATGGCGTAACGTTTTAAATGTTATAAATTATTTTACGTTGTTCTTCACTTTTGTTACAAAGCTCTTAGATGGCTTGAACGAAGGGATGAAATGCGCAGGGATAATGATAGTTGTGTTTTTTGAAATGTTACGAGCAGTTTTTTCAGCACGCTCTTTAACAACGAAAGAACCAAAGCCTCTCAAATACACATTCTTACCTTTAACCAAAGAACCTTTGATAGTATCCATAAAAGCTTCAACAGTTTTCTGAACTGTAACTTTTTCAATTCCAGTATTTTTTGAAATTTCGTTTACGATATCAGCCTTTGTCATTTTTTCTTAAATTATTTAATTATCAATTATTTACAGTCACTTCCTAAATTTTAGATTGCAAAGATAAATGAAATCTCAATAAAAAAAAACAAATGCTTTACTTTTGCATAAAATTTTAATAATGACGGAATTCGCTTCTTTAATACTCAAATGGTATGATATAAATAAAAGAGACTTGCCATGGCGCTCTACAAAGGATCCTTATAAAGTGTGGATATCTGAGATTATATTACAACAAACGCAAGTCATTCAGGGGATTGGATATTATTTGAGGTTTATTGACCAGTATCCCGATGTTGATTGTTTAGCTAGAGCAACTGAAAACCAGGTATTGAAAGTGTGGGAAGGTTTGGGCTATTATTCCCGTGCAAGAAATCTGCATGCAACAGCAAAGATAGTTGTTAGTGATTATAATGGGGTTTTTCCTTTTACATATAAAGAGATATTAGGACTTAAAGGCATAGGTCCGTATACGGCTGCTGCAATTGCTTCTATCTGTTATGATTTACCTTATGCTGTTTTAGATGGTAATGTTTATCGTTTTCTTTCCCGATACTTTGGAATTCATACAGCTATAGATACTGTTCAGGGGAGAAAGGAATTTCAGTTGTTAGCTGATGAACTTTTGGATGTAAGCCGGCCTGCCGATTATAATCAGGGTATTATGGAGGTGGGCGCTACTGTGTGTAAACCTAAATTGCCTTTATGTGAAGAATGTCCATTTAATAATTCTTGTATAGCATTAAAGGATGACCTTATCAGTATTTTACCCGTTAAAGCTAAAAAAATAAAGCAGCGTCCACGGTATTTTAATTATTTATTAATTGAGCATAATGAGCGCATTTACATTGAGCGCAGAAATAATAATGATATATGGAAAGGCTTATATCAATTGCCATTAATAGAAACCAGAAGTGCTGCTTTACCCAACTCTTTAAAAAAGAAAGTAGGAGATAATCTAATATTTCTAAGTAAGAGAAAGCACACCTTAAGTCACCAGATTATTTATGCGCAGTTTTATTCTGTTTCGGTTGATGGACTTAGTCTGTTGGATAATGAAAATTATATAACGATTGCTGTTGATGAGCTTTCAAAGTTTGCTTTCCCTCAATTGATGATAGAATTTTTTAAAGAGATAACCTTTCTGTAAAACCAGAATGATATACCTTTGTTTTAAAATCTAAAGTTTTGTACTTTTAAAAACTTAAATAAAAATAGTATGTCGGTTAATAAAGTAATACTTGTTGGTAATGTGGGTAAGGATCCTGAAGTAAGATATTTAGATAATGATGTGGCAGTTGCTAATTTTCCGATTGCTACTACAGAAAGAGGTTTTAAATCACGGGATGGCCAAGCTGTGCCTGATAGAACAGAGTGGCATAATATTGTTGCATGGAGGGGATTGGCTAAAATTGTTGAGAGTTATGTAAAAAAAGGAACACAGATTTTTATTGAAGGCAAAATTCGTACACGCTCTTACGATGATAAAGACGGGGTTAAGCGTTATGTGACTGAGATATTTGCTGATAACATTCAGTTGTTAGGAAAAAAGTCAGATAATCCAGCTACTTCAAATCAGCTTGTTGCCGAAACCCCTGTAATACAACCGCAAAATACTGGTACAATGGATAGTAAAGGGGCAGAAGAGACTTTTCTTGGAAATGATGATACGGATGACCTTCCTTTCTAAAAACATAAAAACTAATTGATTGGAAACTGAAAGTATTAATTTTATCAACCTCTTCAGTGCTTTTGGACTGGGGTTTTTTCCTATTACACTAAGCACACTTTTTGCCATATTTATTAATGCAAGTTTATTGCTTTTATCTGCTTTAATTTCAGGTTCAGAGATTGCTTTTTTTTCGTTAGAACCTAATGATATTAATTTTTTGAGAGAAAAGAATACTAAAACAAACAGGTTAGTATTAAAACATTTAGAAGATAAAGAGCAACTTCTGGCAACCATACTGATTAGTAATAACTTTGTTAATGTTGCTATAGTTATTCTCACCGCTTTTATTACAAACGAAATTGTAGATTTTAGTGAGAATGCAATGATTAGATTCATTTTTGAGATTGTATTTATTACAGGATTAATATTGTTTTTTGGAGAAATATTGCCAAAAGTATATGCTTCTCAATTCTCCAGAAAGTTTGCAGGCTTTATGGCATATCCCTTATTGGTATTAACCCGTTTGCTTAAGCCTTTTAGCCTTATTTTGATTAGATCCACTAATATTGTTAATCGCCGTATAGCCAAAAAGGTAGGTAACTTATCAATGGCAGATATCTCGCATGCGCTGGAACTGACAGGTAGTGATATTTCAGATGAAAAAGAAATACTGGAAGGTATTGTTAAGTTTGGTAACATTGATGTGTCAGAAATTATGACTGCGCGTGTTGATGTTATTGATGTAGAGATAAAAAGTGATTACAATAAAGTACTACAGGTCATTATTGATTCAGGTTATTCGCGGATTCCAGTTTTTGATGAAACGCCGGATAATGTTAAAGGTATTCTTTATGTTAAAGATTTGCTTGCGTACCTTAATGAAGAATCGCAGTTTGAGTGGCAGAATCTGATTAGAAAAGCTTATTATGTACCTGAAACAAAGATGATAAATGATCTTCTGGAGGAGTTCCAGGCGCAGAAAATACATATGGCAATTGTAGTTGATGAGTATGGTGGTACAATGGGAATTGTTACTCTTGAAGATATTCTTGAAGAAATTGTGGGCGATATAAGTGATGAATTGGATGAAGAAGAAGAGTTTTATACAAGGCTTCAGGATGGCACATATATATTTGAAGGTAAAATTCTTTTAAATGATTTCCATAAAGTAACAGAAACAGATGAGGACTTATTTAATAAAGTGAGGGGAGATGCAGAAACTCTAGCTGGATTTTTACTTGAAATGAAGGGCGAGATACCTCAGAAGAATGAAGCCATTACGTTTAATGATTATATCTTTACAGTTATTGCAGCTGATAACAGGCGAATTAAGAAGGTGAAATTTGAATTAAAAAAGTAGTGGGATGAAATGTAGATTTATTAAGCTGAGTCATTTGTTAATTATATTGTCAATTATAACAATAGCGTGTAAAAATAATCATACGCCAAAGCCGCACGGATATCATCGAATAGATTTGCCTGAGAAGGTGTATCAAAAATTTGACACCACTTATCCTTATCAATTTCAATATCCTAAATATGCAACAATAAAGAAAGATACCTCTGTCAATGCTGAAGAATATTGGCTAAATATTGTTTTCCCGGAGTTTAAGGGACAAGTGCATTTGAGCTATAAAGCCATTAATAATAATTTGTATGAATTAATGGAAGATGGACGTAAGTTAGCATTTAAACACACGATTAAGGCTGATGCAATAAATGAAAGTATGTTTTATAATGAAGAATCAAACGTGTTAGGGGTTTTATTTGACATTAAAGGTAACGCAGCTTCTCCAATGCAGTTTTATGCAACTGATAGTACAAAGCATTTTATTCGCGGGTCATTATATTTTAATGTTATGCCTAACCAGGATAGCCTTGCTCCTGTAATCACGTTTGTTCGTGATGATATTATTCACCTGATGGAAACTATTCAATGGAATTAATAGACCCGCTTTATGCCTGTATGTTCTAAAATTGAAAGAGGGAAAGGACAACTTGCAGTGTGGCATATAACAGAAGATGTTAATCAGTTACTTTTGTTAATTAAGCTATCTCAGTCTGATGCCGAACGGTTTAATACCTTTAAACTTGATAAACGGAAAAAAGAGTGGTTAGCATCCCGTATTTTGTTGCAGGAGCTATTGGGGCATTATCCTGAAATAGAATATTCGGAGAACGGAAAACCATACCTTAAGGGTGTATCGTCTCATATAAGTATTTCTCATACACATGGCTTTGCAGCAGCTAGTATTTCAAATCAACCAACAGCATTGGATATTGAAATTTGTTCGCAGCGTGTAGAGAAAGTTGCGGATCGTTTTATGCACACTTTAGAAAAAGAAAATATTGATTTAAAAAATCGAATAGCATACTTTACTGTCATATGGTCGGCTAAAGAAACATTGTATAAACATTTTGATGTTTTTGGTGTCGATTTTAAAGAGCAGTTTTTAGTACACCCATTTAAGATAGAAGATAATAAGGTTCTGAGTTGTGAATTTCACCATCAGGATGTTATTCAGGAGCTAAAGCTCCAGTACGAAGTAAATAATCAATACACACTTGTGTATAATTTATAAATTATGGCACCGGTTTACAATCAAATCTTAAAAAAATATGATAATAATGAAAAGCAATTGGCTTTTCTTATTGACCCTGACAAGTTTGCTATAAGCCGAATTGATGAACTAAAAGCGATACTACTTAATGTAACACCTGATTTATTACTTGTTGGCGGAAGTCTTATCAGTATTGATACTGGTCGGTTTATTTCAGAGTTAAAACAACATGTGAATTTACCGGTAATACTTTACCCCGGGTCCTCATCACAAATTTGTAAAGCATCGGATGCGGTACTGTTCCTGTCTTTGTTGTCTGGGCGTAATCCTGAATTTTTAATTAGTCATCATGTTACAGCAGCTCCGCTAATTAAAGCCTATAATATAGAAGCAATTTCTACCGGGTATATACTTATTGATGGAGGAAGTAGTACCTCGGTACAATACATTAGCCAGACATTACCGATACCAGCAAATAAGAATGATATTGCTGTTGCAACGGCTTTGGCTGGTCAATATATGGGTATGAAAATGATATATATGGATGCCGGGAGCGGGGCAAATAATCCTATCCCGGAGGATATGATTTCAACCGTAAGGAAGCAACTTGATATCCCATTAATGATTGGTGGTGGACTTAGAACAGTAGAATCCATAAAACGAGCGTGTAAAGCCGGTGCAGATATAATTGTTGTGGGTAATGTTTTGGAACAAGATCTCTCCCTGCTAATCGACTTTTGTTCTGTTGTTAAAGCTACTGATCTATAATATTTTGAAGAGGTGTTCCTTCGTTACCGTTCGGAAATGGGATTTCCAGGAATGAACTAATTGTAGGCGCTAAATTAACCATTGATGTAGCTGTATATATATTTTGTGGTTTTACTTTCCAGCCATATAAGATTAAAGGTATATGTGTTGTGCTCCATTGTCGGTTTATTTTTCTACCATCTTTAAGCTCTTCGCACCAGCCCGGTTGTATTTTCAAAATAATATCACCTGACCTTAAAGGATGATAATTTAATTTTAAGCTGCGTAGTGAGGCCTGGTCTGATGGTGAGGTTTTAAGTTCAGAAATGGACATTGCGTATGCTACGCCTTTCATATCAGTTAAAAATAAAGCTGCCTCCTTCTTTATTTCATCAATATTCATCTTACGCTCTTCAATTAATTTATGGTTGAGGTAAATTTGTGCATCGTGATAAGCCATTACCCATTTACCCTGACCGTATTTTGCCATTAAAAAGAGGTTTAACAACGAGGAGGCTTTATGGCCACTAAAAACACCTGTTGGAATACCATGTTTTACATTATCCCTACTTGATCTTGTTGGTGCTGTAATTGATGTTGTTACAACAAGCGTATTTTTAAGTCCTACTTCGTGGTCAATAGTTTTTAATAAATCAGCTATTTCTTCATCAAGGCGAAGGATCATATCTTCGGTTTCTGCACTATAAGCATTGTGCGTATTGCCATGAACAGGTCTGGTTGTAAATTGGAGCGTAATAATATCAGTAATATCATCTTTACCGTATTCTTCATTAATGATTTGAGCCACTGCAAAATCTCTGATTAGTTTATTGCCGAATGGTGAATGAAGAACAGGAATATATGCATCATTGCCCTCTTGTTTTTCTAAAGAATACAGAAAGCTACTTGAAGAAGTACGTTGTTCTCTGAAATATTTCATCTGATGATAACGGTTCAAATCATTAAGGGGGCCCCATTTACGATTACTGTATGTATCCAGCAGGTTTTTGTTATTAAAATCAATAACCCATTCAGGCATTGGTCTTATTTCTTTTGTTTGCGGTATGATGACAAGTTTACCTGAGTCCGGATCAATGCTGTATAGATAATCCGGCTTATGGCCGCCTGTCCATATCAGGTAATTATGATTAAAACCTATTGTCGCAACATGAGATGTACTGTTATTTGTCCATTTTAGCTCATCTGTAATAGTTGAGGTCAGTAATCTTTCTGTTGTGGGATACAGAGCGGTGTCTTCACGATTATTTTGCAAATCACCATAAGCAGCACTTACCTCTTTATCTCTTAAGTGATCGTACCACCAATCAGAAACAATGCCATGTGTAGAGGCATGAGCCCCGGTATAAAGTGTGGCTAGGTTGTTGCCATGGTAATTTGATCCGGCTGGATAAGAAGCATTTCTATAAAATGAACCGCCGTTAATAAGCCTGTTTATACCATTATCTGAGAACTGATTGCGGAAGGCAATAAGTTGATCTGTACTTAATTCATCAATTAAAATAAACACCACTAATTTAGGGCGTTGAGATGGGAAACTTTGAGCGATAGAGGTTTGAGTTACAAAAAGAAGAGATATTAAAAAAAGTGCACTTTGCTTGATCATGAAATTAAGATTATATTTTTTCAAATATACTTATCCAAACAGTATTTTAAGGCGTAAAACTGATAATTTGGACCAGTTGTGGATAAGTTTGTCGCAGAAGAAAAGCTTTTTTAAAGAAAGTAAACGTTGTATAAAGCAGTTGTTTTTATGAGGTAAATTAAAGAACTTATGCCGGAGTGATGCTTTGGGTGTATTGTACAACATGTACATCTTCAATATATATTATTCCACCACTCCCTGATTTTTCAAGAAGTTTGGATGCAATCTCTGCAAAATTTTTAATACGTTCTGGCCTGTCAACCAATTCAATAATAACAGGAGCCTCTGTAGATAATGCAAAACCTTTGCTGTTATTGGCGATACTGTCTGCACCATATGATATTGAGCCTTTTAATGCAGTAACCCCAGCCATTGTGTATTTTTTTGCAGCAAAAACTATTGCTTCATATAAAGGCCTTTGATAAACCCGGTCATTTTCTCCAATGATCACTTTAAGCTTTTGTGCATCTCCTTCTAATATCATTGTGTGGGTTTTATAAAATTAATCATCAAATTACGCATTATAACTTTCAATTTCAATATAAAGAACTTCATTAGTGTAATACGGGTTATTATTTTAGGATAAAAAAATCTTAAACTATTGTATTAATACTAGTCTTTTCTTGTACATAAAAAAATAGTAAAGGCGCTGTTACTTTGACCCTCATTAACTTGTATGTTATCTAAATATTACTAATTTTACAGGCATGCCCAGTAATTACCTATAAATAATAACAAACTCTTAAATTAAGCTTTATGAAAGTATATCAAGCTGATCAAATCAAAAATCTGGCACTGCTTGGAAGTAGCGGCTCAGGTAAAACCACCCTCGCTGAAGCAATGCTTTTCGAAGGTGGTGTTATAAAGCGACGAGGCGATATTGAAAGTAAAAATACCGTTTCAGATTATCACCGGGTGGAACATGAATATGGCTACTCGGTTTTTTCGTCAGTTTTATTTACTGAGTATTTAAACCGGAAATTTAATATATTAGATTGTCCGGGGTCAGATGATTTTATTGGTGGTGCAATAACATCGCTAAACGTTACTGATACCGCATTAATGCTACTTAATACTACCCGTGGGGTTGAAGTTGGAACAGAAAACCTATTTCGTTATACAGAACAATATAACAAGCCTGTTATTTTTGTTATGAATCAGCTTGATCATGAGAAGGCTAATTATGAACAAACCCTTGAGAATGCAATTGATTCATTTGGAAACAAGGTAGTGATTGTTCAGTATCCTGTTGCCGTTGGTAATGATTTTAATGCGGTGGTTGATGTACTGAAAATGAAGATGTATCAATGGGGACCAAATGGCGGAGAGCCTGAAATATTAGATATTCCTTCGGATCAGAAAGCTAAAGCCGATGAGTTGCACAATGCCTTGGTTGAAGCTGCTGCCGAAAATGATGAATCATTAATGGAGTTATTTTTCGAAGAAGGTACTTTAAACGAAGACCAGATGCGACAAGGTATCCGTAAAGGATTAATCGCAAGGGATATGTTTCCCGTATTTTGTGTATCTGCAAAACAAGATATGGGAGGACGCCGTTTAATGGAATTTCTTGGTAATGTAGTGCCAAATGTATCAGAAATGCCACTGCCAGTTACAAAAGATGGAGTTGAGGTTAAATATGATAAAACCGGGCCAACCTCATTATTTGTATTTAAAACAAGTATTGAGCCTCATTTGGGTGAAGTATCCTACTTTAAGGTAATGTCGGGTGTGGTTGAAGAAGGAATGGACCTGATTAATGCCAACCGTGGAGCAAAAGAGCGTATTGCTCAATTGTATTGTGTGGCCGGAAATAATCGACATAAAGTTGAAAAACTGGTGGCTGGTGATATAGGTGTAACAGTGAAATTAAAAGAAACGCACACTAATCATACGCTCAATTCTAAAGGAACGGATTATGTATTCGATGCCATATCTTATCCAAATCCTAAGTACAGGGCAGCTATAAAAGCTATTAATGATAGTGATGATGAAAAATTAGGTGAAGTGCTACAGCGTATGCACGAAGAAGATCCGACATTAAGTGTTGAATATTCAAAAGAACTGAAACAAATTATAGTATTTGGTCAGGGCGAGTTTCACCTGAATACCATGAAATGGAGAATTGAGAATAACGATAAGATTGATATAGAGTTTCTTAATCCGCGCATCCCTTACCGTGAAACCATTACTAAGGTGGCACGTGCCGATTACCGACATAAAAAACAGTCCGGTGGGTCTGGTCAGTTTGGTGAGGTGCACATGATTATTGAGCCATACTATGAAGGTATGCCAACACCAGCCACAATGAAAGTGGATGGACATGAAGTTAAGCTTAACGTTAAGAATGAAGAAGTGGTTGACTTACCATGGGGTGGAAAATTGGTTTATAACTCTTGTATTGTAGGAGGAGCAATTGATTCACGCTTTTTACCTGCTATATTAAAAGGTATAATGGAAAAGATGGAAAAAGGTCCACTTACCGGTTCTTATGCCCGCGATATACGTGTATTTGTATACGATGGTAAGATGCATGCGGTTGATTCCAACGAAATTTCATTTAAACTGGCAGGTCGTTATGCCTTTAGTGAAGCGTTTAAAAATGCAGGTCCTAAAATTATGGAACCTATTTATGATGTTGAGGTAAAAGTACCAAGCGATCGTATGGGAGATGTAATGAGTGACCTACAGGGACGCCGGGCATTAATTGAAGGTATGTCAAGCGAAAAAGGCTTTGAAGTAATAAAAGCTAAAGTACCTTTGAAGGAGATGAATAAATATTCGACCTCTTTGAGTAGCATTACGGGTGGCCGTGCTTTTTATTCCATGTCATTTTCTAAATATGATAAAGTGCCACCGGAAATTCAGGTTGAGCTGATGAAGGCATTTGAAGAAGAAGAAGTAGATGCTTAAATTATTATAAAAAAAGCTGCCCCTGGTTTAATTGAGGCAGCTTTTTTTATGTGTTAAATTGGCTGTAACCGTTGTATTCTTATTCTTTTAGTAATTCCTTGTATTTTACTAAAGCTTCCAAAAAGTAATAATCAGCATAATTAAGGGGTACATCAATCTCTGAGTGAGAAGGTAAGTTACCCACACTATGCTCCAGTACAAAAAACGTATTGTTTACAGCGTGATAATTATTGCCCAAATTGTGTAACAGTTCTATGGCAAATTGTTTATAATGCTCTCCTTTAGTTGGGCTTATTCGGCTTAAATCAAATAAAGCTGAACATGTTATAGCAGCAGCAGAGGCGTCGCGCCATGGCTTTTCCAGTTTGGGTAGTTGATCTATCCAAACGGGTGTATAACCGTAATCCTGTGCATGATAATCCCATAAGGGAACTTTATCTTCAGGTAAATTCGGATGATTAATAATATAATCAGCTACCTTTTCGGCCTGAGTCAGAAAATGTTTATCGCCTGCTTGGCGGGCACATGATGTAAAACCATATAACCCCCAGGCTTGCCCGCGTGCCCATGATGACTCGTGCGAGAGCCCTTGGTGTGTATAACGGCCTTTGACGGCACCGGTAATGGTATCGTAATCTACCACATGGTAACTGCTGTAATCATTTCTAAAATGATTTTTTATGGTGGTATTGGCATGTGTAATTGCAATATCTCGATAGTAATTATTGCCTGATAGCCGTGAGGCTTCAAACAGTAAGTCAAGATTCATCATATTATCAATAATTACAGGAAATTGCCATGTATGGCCATCTTTTGTTCCTCCGCCCCAGTCCCACGATTTTATAGATTGTGTAATGCTATCGTATCGTGAGCATAAAGATTTAGCTCCATTGATAAGTACCTGTTTGTATGCTTTATTACCTGTAAGCCTCAAGCCATTCCCATAACTGCAATTAAGCATAAAGCCAACATCATGGTTGCCTGTATAATATTGTACGGGCTTAAGCCATTCGGTAGTACGCTCAGCTTCATTTTTCCATTCTTGTTTGCCTGTTAACTCGTACAGGTACCAAAGGCTGCCGGGGAAAAATCCACTTGTCCAGTCATAAATGCCAACAAAACCAAGGCTATCGTTCGCTTTAACAGAACGCGGGAGTTTACCATCCTCTTTAATTTCATTTAAGGCATTGCGCAACTGTGTTTCGGCAAAGTTTGTATTATGGTGTATAAATACCTTATTTGGAGTGTTGCATGCCATAACTACAAGTAACATTGCGGATAATAAAGTCATTCCTGATGTTTTCATAAGATGGTATTTAAGTATTTTGTTATTTATCAATGGAAAACTCCCCTTTAAGTCTGATATCCTGTGATGATGATCCGATTGCTATACGGAATAGTCCCGGTTCTGTATGTTCTTTCATTTCAGAGTTTAAAATTGTAAGATGTTCGGGACGTATAGTAAATATTACATCTCTTGATTCTCCGGGTTTAAGGTGGATACGCTCAAATCCTCTTAATTGCCATTGATAAGTTATTACAGAGCTGTGTGCATCCTCCACATATAATTGTGGTACCTCATCGCCAGCAAATTGACCTGTGTTACTAACCTGAAATTGTATATGCAACTCTCCGGAATTAGTACTTAGTTGGTTATCTATTTGTAGATTGCTGTATGTAAAGTTACTATATGATAGCCCGTGTCCAAAAGAGTAAATGGGGTTTACTAACCTACTTTGTCCTATTCCATGCGGTCCGTTCGATGCTTGTCCTGCCTGTGACCATGGTTTGAAAGGAAAATTAAGTGGTATTTGTCCTGCGGTAGCTGGCCATGTAGTCGATAATTTCCCTCCGGGATTGTATGCACCAAAAAGAACATCGGCAATGGCTTTACCTCCAAATTCACCAGGAAACCAGGCCGTTAAAATGGCATCCAATTCACTTTGTGCATAGTTTATTGCCAGCGGACGTCCGTTAATCAGTACAACTACAACAGGTTTGCCGGTTTTCTTCAAAGCTTTGAGCAAATCGTTTTGGCGTCCCGGAAGGTTAAGAGATGTTCGGGAGTGACTTTCTCCTACCATACGCTCATCTTCTCCCATTACTGCTATTATTACATCAGCTGACTGGGCCTTTTCAACAGCCTTGTTAATCATTTCTTCCTCCTCTTTGGTTGCATCCTGCTCAATTATTTCGGAATAAGGCCATTGCTTATCAGTTAGTTCGCAACCCAAGGCATATTCTACCTCAGCTTTACCTTCGAGGTAGGTTGTTATGCCTTCTAAAGGCGATATTATATCTACGTTAAGTGCACCATAGCGGCTTATTGAACTGCTTTTGGCATTGGCATTGGGACCGCAGACTAGTACCTTGTCCAGTTTCTCAGCTGTCAATGGTAAGGTATTATTTTTATTCTTTAACAGTACAATTGATTCTTTTGAAGCCTGAAGTGCCAGTGCCAGATGTTTATCTGAACGTAACACTTCATCTGCATTATCCTCATCCCTGTATGGTGTATCAAATAGCTTTTCTCTGAATTTCACATACAAAATATCTCTTACCCTGTCATCAATCACACTCATTGGAATTACACCTTCTGCTATTAATTCCCGTAGTGGATCTACAAAGTTTTTGGGATGATTAAAGGTTGTGCGCACATTCAGTCCAGCTTCAACAGCTATTCGTACAGCATCTTTATATGATTTTGCGACTTTATGCTTGCTGTAAATCCAGATAACAGCATCGCTATCAGATACAACATAGCCTTTAAAACCATATTGTTTGCGCAACAAGTCGTAAAGGAAGTATGAACTTCCGGTTACAGGAATACCATCATACCCGTTATAGGAACTCATCACACCTAAAATATCAGTTTCTTGTATTACTCTTTTAAATGGGTAAAGATAAATTTGATGCATTTCGCGTGGAGCAATATGTGGATCGAGTCGGACATTACCATCCCTACCACCTTTGGGAGCCGAGTATACTGCAAAATGTTTTAACGTATTTGCCATACCTTGTGACTGAATTCCCCTGGAAAGGTTAATTCCATATTCAGCTACAAGAAATGGATCCTCACCAAAACTTTCGACAATACGTCCCCAGCGTTGATCACGTGCTACATCAAGTACAGGCGAGTAGATGTTATGGTAGCCAAGAGCATGGCCTTCACTGCCAATACACTTGCCGGTTTCATACAGTAATGTTTTGTTCCACGTACATCCCATTCCTATTTGTGCCGGAAATGAGGTGGCTTTATAATGATTTAAACCTCTGATTCCTTCATTGGTAAATTCAACAGGTATGCCAAGACGGGTTTCTTCAATAAAGAATTTTTGTATCTCGTTTAAAGCCCAGACATGCTTATGGTAAGGGTATTTGTATTTGGCTTTGGAAACTACACCGTTGGAGGCTTCATCTATATTTCCAAGACCATCTTTCCAAAGTTCTTGCTTCCAATCGGTCGTAGGAAGCTCGTCTTTAGCCACTCGCCCGTATCCATATAGAGTTACCATCTGACAGGTTTTTTCTTCAACAGTCATTTGGCTTAACAGGTCTTCTACCCTTACAATTATGTCCTGTTTTGGATCTTCAAAAATATCTTTCTGACCATTCTTATTAAAGTCAATCCAGTTTTTATGATAGATTTTCTGAGATTTTTTGATTGGTTTGTTAGGACTGATATTTTCTTTTACTGGTGAAATTGCTAAGACCGTATTTTTATATAAACTCAGGTTTTTTGTTCCACCTAACAGATCTAATAATGAAATGATAATTATTAAAATACTTCTTTTTATCATGGTAATGACTGTTTTTAGAGTTGCTAAAGATCAATTTACTCAATTATTATCTACCCAGTAATCAATGCGCGTATCGAAATTGGTGTAGTACACATATTTACGGTTAACCATCCACATTACCACGGGCTTGTCTTTTTTCATCATGTTTTTTGGCACAACAGGGCGAACGTTATCGTACTTTGAGTTTTGCGTTATTGGGGTTATATCCCATGTAATACCATTGTTTTGTGTTACCCGTTTTTCAATTTCAAAAACACCATTTACTTCTCTTGATAAATAGATAGTACCCGGCTCATATGGGTTAAAAGTCATACCTGCTGAATAATGAGGTTCGGGTTCTTTTTTGCCTTCGGGTGTTTGTGGGAACCATTTGCCCGAATGGCATATTTCGGTATCAATCCATTTATCGCCATCATATGCGGCATAATGGTACAGGTGTTCGGTTTCTTTTGGGTAACGGGTATATAAAACTACAGGTCGTCCTTTTTTATCAGCTGCTATATCGTACACCCAGGCTCTACCATCTTTAGCATTAGCTTTATATATAATAGTTGCATCCATTGGCTCAAAGGGAATATCTTTCATGTCACATATTTTAGTTCCATCAGCTTTCCAAAATGCACCTTTTTCATAACAGGCATAATATATCGAATTGCTTGCCTCATCGCGTGGATGTCCGTCGGTAAAAACCAAGTGTACCTTCGATTTACTATCTGAGTAGTAGCGAACATACGGACGGTTAGTGTTACTAAATTTTTTATTGGATATAAATACTTTACTTTTTGTAAAAGACTGACCATTATCGTCAGACCAGGCGATGTTGGGTTTAAAACCTGTCCAACGCCCAAAGCAGTATAAGCGCCCTTTTTCTGCAGATAAAACAGCAGGGTTGGCGTAAGTTACGCGTTTGTATGGATAGCGTTTCAGTTCATCCTCATCATATATATCGTGCTCTATAGTTTTGCCAAAATTTAAGGTTTTACTATTAGCAGATAAATGATTGACACGAACCTTTTGGTCATAATGCTTAGAATAGAACATCAGTATTTCTTTGTTTTTGAGTTCTACAAAGGCTGGATTTGCATGGTCGTCTTTATCTAACTGAGCTGTGATGGTCTGTATTTCGTTTTTTCCTGTATTGAGATTGAGCAATGCTGTTTGTAAAGTGCCGTCAGAAGTAATCCATCCGGTAATAACTTCATTGGCAACTTTATTATGTCGATAAATTGCAGATGGAGCTGAAAACCAGCACCATGCACCATCATTGCTTAGGGTTTTAATGTTTGATTGCTGAGCATTTATTAATGTTAATTGAAAAATACAGATGATGTGAATAATGGATTGCTTCATTATGGTGGTTTTAATAATAAAGATATTAATAATATCAATCAATTATTATAATTTTTTAATTCAAAATGTTTAAAACAGATTGTTCCATATGATGCCAACCTTTAATTAGCCGACTTTTTTGAATCTTATTTCTTCACTTCTTTTTCTTCAATTTTTAGTACCCAGGCGTGTTTACATGGTGGCTTATTTTGCAATGCCTCAGGAATATTTACAATAAAACCAGTTCCCGATTTTTCCCATTGTAACTCACCCTTATAGCCTAATAGTGTAATAACAGAACTGGCTTTGGGACTGATAGATGACAGCCATATTTTTGATGGTATTTTATTTTCCTCTGTATCGGCCAGGTATATGGCATAAATTGCCTTTGAGTGACGGTTTTGAGTAAGGGCCACTTTACCTTCTTTATAAGGAGCTATTGCTCTGGTCTCGTATATGGCTTCATTGTTAGTTTGCATCCAGTCACCCACATTGCTGAGTAGTTTATAGGCTTCTTTATCCCATTTTCCTGTAGGGTCAGGGGCAATATTTAGTAAGAGGTTGCCACCTTTCGATACCACATCAACCAATGTATGTATAACTTCTCGGGGTGTTTTATAATCGCGTATTTCTCGCCAACTCCAGCCATCAGTACTTGCCGTAAGGCATGATTCCCACGGTACAAGTACGGCGTTGTCGGGCACCCTGTTTTCGGGTGTAATGTAATTTTGATATGGGCCTTCAACAGCGCGGTCAACAACAATTAAACCAGGTTGCTTTTGTCTGGCCTTCTTTGCCAGTTCACCCATTTTTAAGTCCTGGCTTTGAAGATTAAACTGCTTAAAGTCTTTTTGTGCCCTGTATGCCCAAAGTTGTTGTTCGGTATAGGGTTGTACCCATCCACCATCCAGCCAAAGTATATCTACGTTGCCATAGCTAGTCATTAATTCATCAACCTGTTTATGTGTGTATTGTACAAATTTTTCCCAGCGCTGCGGGTAGCGCTCAATGGCGTAATTCGGATTACGGTCTGCTGTTGCATTATCGGGTGTCCAGAAATAAGGCGAATGCCAGTCTGGTTTGGAAAAATAGGCGCCAATCATAAAGCCTTCTTTCCTGAATTCATTAAATATTTCCTTTGTTACATCAGCCTTAGCGTGTTTATGAAAAGGTGTTTGGGGTGATGTAATTTTAAAATCAGAATATTGTGTGTCAAACATGGCAAAACCATCGTGGTGCTTGGTGGTAAATACCATGTATTTCATACCGGCGGCTTTAGCTGCTTTTACCCAGGCAGTAGGATTAAATTGTGTAGGGTTAAAACTTGTTTGTAAATTCCAATAATCCTGTTTGTATTGTTCGTAGTTATCGTTATTACGGAAGCGCTTAATCCATTCTTCATCTTCACCACATATTGACCATGATTCTATAATACCCCATTGGCTGTATATACCCCAATGCATCATAAGCCCAAATTTGAGGTCTTGCCAGTGCTCCAGTTTATCCAGTACAAGCGGATCTGTTTCGGGTGTATACTTTTGTTTTTCCATTTGAGCAAAAGCTTTTAAACCAATAAGAAGTACAAGAGTGATAAAGAGAAGCCGTTTGAATTGAGTGTACGTATTTTGTGACTTTTTCATAGTGATATATAATAATATTATTAGCTGATTGTGAAGTAATGAATTAATTGTTAAAATTGAAATATTAATAGATAAGTTTATTGTATATAAAACTAAAGAATACGAGAAGAGTGTCCGGAAATTAAAATATCACGTTTAACAAACGTTGTTTTATTTTTGGACACTCTTTTCGATTTTGCTATTAAAATGCTTGAGATATAATATTAGTCAACATCCCAAAATATTTTAGTTGTCAGTTTATCTTTCTCTGCAACAGCCTGATAGTTTTCATAATTTAAAGCTCCTTCATCTGATGGGTACAAGAGTCTCATAGGAGGATACTTGCCTACCTCTGATTGGGTGTCTTCCTTAAAGTTAAGTACAGGAAATCCTGTTCTTCGTATTTCTGTCCAACTTTGTTCTGGTTGCAGATAGTTATAAGCTAACCATTTTTGTGTTCCAATAAGCTCTTTCTTATTATCGTTGCTATCCCAATTTACTTCGCTTGATGTAAGGTAAGTGTCAATATCTGCCGGGTCTAATTCTAATGGACTGGCATATTCGCTAAGGGCATTGATTGAAAAAAGATGTTCTATTGCCTGCCTTATGCCTTTTTCGTATTCTGCTTTAGCATCTCCACTACCAACAAGTCCTTCGGCAATAGCTTCAGCTTTTATAAAGCTAAGCTCTGAGGCAGATATAAAGATACCTGGAACATAAATATTACGGCTGTATGTAGCAGAGTCCAGCCTCGAAACTAATTCATCAGCGACTAATTGATCCTGTTTACTGGCATTTAACTCAGGATCAAGACCAATATAATTGCCTTCTGAATTTGGTGCAAACATGACTTCCAATCGCGGATCATTATTGTCCAGCATAAATTGAACCATACGGTATGAGGCAACATTATCTGTATTCCATGACTCCAATGCTCCTCTGATACCTCTTTCTCCTTGATTATCATGTGTGAGTGTTCCTTCTGCCTCAACAAGAATATTCTCTTTATTATTGTCAATAACAGGATATTTAGAAGGATTTTCTATAATCTCGCTTAGTTCAGTCTTAGCTCTTGACGAGAATGAAGAAACTGCGGAAACCCTTATTAGCATTCTTAAACGTAAAGAATTACAATATTTTTTCCATAGTTGCAGATCTCCTTTATTAATCAGGTCTTGCTTGCTAAAGGAAGTTAAGGTAAGTGATGGAACAGAAATTGAGTTTAACTCATCAGCAATTGATTTTAAATCATCAAGTATAGCAATATAAATATCTTCCGCAGAATCAAATTTAGGTTTAGACGCATTTATATTACCACTATTTTCTTTTATTCGTCCAGCATCACTCCATGGTATATCACCCCACATATCAACCATTTGTTGAGTCTGATCGTAAAAGAATATTCTAGAAGCTAACAAGAAAATACGTTTGTCGTTATTTTCTTCCTGCACCATTTTTAGTTCAAATTCACGATATTGGCGCATCATATTATAATAATTATTCCATCTGTCAGTTGCTCCACTACCCGGAATGTATTGATTTAAGCCATTGATCCAGCCCTTTGATTGACAATAAATGCCAATAGAGTTATTTGTAAAGACAAAGTGCCTTAGATAGTACGGCATAAAATAATCTTTACTTCTTTCAATAGTTCCGGACATTAGGTACTCTATCGAAGTATTAGTGGTTTTTGATGGATCAACAAAATTATCTTCGATTTTGTTATCGCAACTTATTAGTATTAATAAATAAGCTGCCAAAAATGATAATATTTTAATTTTCATAACAGTAATCTTTTAAAAGCGTGTTCTTAAACTAATACCAAAGCTACGTGTGGAGGCTCCTGAGCCAGAATCCACTGCATTGTTTATCCACTGCGTACCAATTGTTGTTTCAGGATCAGAATGTGGTAAGGTTTTCCACAAATAGAAGAGGTTACGACCAAAAACTGATATACTTGCTCCTTGCAGGCCTAACTTTGCTGTAAGATCAGAAGGTAAAGCATATGTTAGAGATGCTTCTCTAAATTTTATATAGCTGTTTTCGTATATTGATTTAGCATAGTACGATGAGGAATTATACTGTGGTCCTCCCCAACCGTATGTATTCATATAATAGCTTGCTGCATCAATAATTATATCGTTAGGGCTTCCGTCACTTTTTACACCGGGTAATATTACACCGTCATTAAAAACTTTTTCACCCCCAGGTCCTGTTGTTCCATTTGTTTGAATTTTGTCACCTGAACCATTTTCATAGTAAGAAGCTCCGCCATTTTCCTTATCTCTGTATTCCAAGGTAGATTCAAAAAAACCGGCACTTGTTCTGTAATGAGTAGCTAAAGAAAGAATCTCTCCACCTAAACGATAATCAATAGAAAAGTTAAGATCCCAGTTTTTATAGCGCACATTACTTTGAATTCCGCCGACGACATCAGGATTGACATTACCAACGAGTTTACGTTCTTCATGGTTCATTTTATAATACCCGTCATCTCTTACAATAGGATTTCCCTTATCATCCATATATGGTTCGTAGGCATAAAAGTTACCCATTGCCTGCCCAACTTCTGAAACCAAAAAAGCTGCCTGCCCATCATAATCCTGATGAACAAGTTCATCAATTCCAGGCATTAGTTTGGCAACTTTATTTCTATTAAATGAAAATGTGGTGTGTAAATTCCATTCAAAATCAGATGTTCTTATAGGAGAGCCCTTTAAAACAACTTCATAACCATGGTTTTGGAGTTCACCAAGGTTAGCCCAAGTGTTTGAAAAACCTGATGATTCGGGTAAGTCTAATTTTAGAATCTGATCAATAACTTTGCTTGAATAGTAAGTTAATTCAAATCCTAGTCTATTTTGAAAAAAGTTGTTTTCAAAACCTATCTCAAATTCTTTTTTTCTTTCAGGTTTGAGAGATTCATTACCATATGTATTATCAAGATAGCTGTATGTAGTTCCATTTAATGTTCCTTGCGAATAAACAATATTAGCATTGTACGGGCTGGCCGGAACTCCTACTTCTCCGTATGAAACTCTCAGTTTTGAAAATGTAATCCATTGTGGTAGATCCATTGCGTCACTCAAAATGAAGCTTGAGCTTGCAGATGGATAAAATGTTGAATTACTGTTTATTGGCATGGTTGAGAATTTTTCATAACGTCCAGTGAAATTAAGAAATAACCAGTTGTTATAACTGATTTCTCCTGTACCAAAATAGCCATAAGTTGTTTTATGCCATTCTTTTGACGAAGCATTCCGGTTTTCATTTGCTGATGCATTTAAGCTAAACCAGTTTTCAACTGTTAATCCACCTTTTGTACTGGCGTAGGTATCAAAAATTGATTCATCCCTGGCATTGGCCCCAATAGCAAAATTTAGTCCTATAGAATTGTCAAACTGGTGTATATAGTTAAGCATTAAGTCACCATAAAATGTAGAGAAAGTAGAGTTTCTCTGCTGGAAAGCGCCTGTTGGTTCAATCGCTAATGGTTTTTGGCTTTTTTCTTTTGTTGTTTCAAGCATCCCAGTATAATCAAGTCCTACTCGTCCCCTTAGAGTTAGTCCTTTCAGTAAATCTTGTGTGTCTGTTAATGAAACAATAGATCTGTTACTGTATTCATCATATTGGTTTTCAACGTTTCGCCATAAATAGTTAAGTAAATCAGTTGCCCTGAATGAATAAATAATATTTTCGTCGGGTGTTGTGCTTGGAGTATCTTTTCCTATTACATACTTATAGCCATCACTTGTTTTATATTTATCATAGTACCACGAAATATCATCAAAACGACTAAAGAAGCCACTATAGCTATTGGTTAACCTGTTAATTCTTTCTGGCCTGTTGTTTGTATGTTGATAAATATTACTTGCAATAATGTCCAGCTTATTTGTCTTATGTATTTGAATAGCGCCGTTAATATTCAGGGTTGTTTTCTGATGTGGTCCACTAACATTTACATCCTTAGAATCCAAGTGGGTTAATGAAATCCTGAAATTAGATTTATCGCTCTTATGAGTAATAGCAATATTATAAATTCCTGTATGTCCAGTCTGGAATAAATCCTTAAAATTATCTTTTTTTGCTACATATGGATGCATGTTATTATCCCATCCTATAACTTCGCGCCCATCAAATTTAGGTCCAAATTGTGCATAAGAACGATATATAGGACGGTATGTTTCTGGTGTACCATCATTATTTAAATCTTCCATCAGCCAACCGTCATCGTCTGCACCAAAGTATGTTTTGTTTGTTTCTCTGTCGTACCCAGGACCATATTTATTTTGAAATTTTGGCAGGTATGCTGCATTTTCAACTGAGTATGTAAAGTTAGCTTCTACCCCAAGACCTTTTTTGGCACCTTTACCACTTTTTGTAGTAACAACCAAAACTCCGTTGGCACCTTCTGCACCGTACAAAGCACTTGCAGCAGCTCCTTTTAATATGGATATGTTTTCAATATCTTCCGGATTCAAATCAACCATACCATTCCCTCTTATTCGGGTATCATCCCAGTAGCCATTATTATTAGCTTCCCCATTTCTAATCGGAACGCCATCTACAACAATAAGGGGTTGACTGGTACCATTAATAGAATTAATGCCTCGGATATTGATATTAACAGCCCCCGTAGCTCCACCCGGTGCAGTTTGTATCTTTACCCCTGCAGCCTTGCCATATAATGCACTTGCAAAGTTGGGTGTACCTGCCCTTGTAAGTTCTTTTGAGTCGACCTTTGATACTGCATAACCCAGTGCTTTTTGGTCACGCTTTATACCTAATGCCGTTACAACAACCTCATCAATTCCTGTGCTTTTTTCCATCAGTGTTATATTGATGTTACGACTGCCTCCAACGGTTATTTCCTGATCATCAAACCCGATAAATGAAAAGGTCAGTATATCATCTGCTGAGCCTACAACAATAGAATAGGAGCCATCAATTCCGGTAATGACACCATGCTGAGGGTTAGATTTGTTATACACATTAACCCCTGGCAATGGATCGCCATTAACATCAGTTACTTTACCCGATATCTTTATACTTTGTTGGTTATTCGTTTTTAAATCGGTGCTCAGTATAATCTTGTTGTCAATTACGGTATACTTTATTTTTTTGTTGTCAAATAATTCATCCAACACTTCAAAAATATCTTTTTTGCTTAAGCTTAAATCAATATGTTTTTGTAATTCCAAAAGCTCCTGGCTATACAGGAAAACAAAATCGCTTTGTTTTTCAATTTCATCAAGCACTTTTTCGAGGCTTACATTGCTTAGATTAATTGTAATATTTGATTTTTGCGAATACGTTTCCAAAGCGATTGTATTCATGGTAAAGATGAAGAGCAAAATAAGGGTGCATTGCATAGTGTATCTTATTTTTTTCAGAGTATGGGCATCCCATATGTCCTTTAATTCCAGTTTTTTTTTCATAAATTTGTTATATTTTTTAATTTAACTTTAGGTAACCACCTGGGGTTGCGGGCAAGGCGATGTTGCACCATCTACTTGCCCATTTTTTATGTCATAGGCTAATATTTATTTGTTAATATATAATTTCAGTTTCTGCTTTGTAAAAGTTCCGTCATCTTGTTTTTTGCGTGGAACAAGAGTATACTTTATTGGCATTGATAAACGCATTAATTGACAAACTTCTTCCAGGGATTCATCCTTAAATACCCCACGATAGGTATATGTCTTTAGTTGTTTATCTGCTATAACTATATCGGCATTAAACCAATCCGATAATCGTTTACATACTTTTTCAAAAGGTTCGTTTTTAAATACCAGTTTCTCATTTATCCACTCAATATATGAATCTGAGTGAATATTCTCAACCGTATAATCACAGGCATTTACAACAAGTCTTTCATCAGGTTTAAGTACAACGCACTTTGTTTCATTATGAAAATTGGCTTTTACCGCCCCTTCGTTCAGGATGACTTCCATTTGTTCTGTATCAATAGAATGGGCAGTAAATTTTGTGCCCAGCACTTGTACCTTACCGGCTTTCATATCTACTATAAATGGTAAGTCGGGGTTTGATGCAACATCAAAATATCCTTTCCCGCTTAATGCAACCGTTCGGTTGGTATTATAGGACAATGGTACTACTAAATGAGCACCTTTATTTAACACCACTAATGATGAGTCTGGCAAATAGTAATTTAGCAAGCCACTTGTTGGAGCAACTATTTCAATTGTGTTGCTAAATGCAGATAATTGTTGAGTGTGTTGTGTTTTAAGCACCATAATGCCTAAGGCCATTAAGACAGGAATAAGCAATACTGCCGCTACCCTGCTATACCATTTATAAAATGGAGTTAACTGGTAAGTGTTGGTTGATGTATTAATGGAGTGGTGTACCCGATCCAGAACATTATCCAGATTACTCGTATATAAGTGCTTTTTATTCCACTCCTTTTCCCAATCAGAATAAATAAAATGGCCAATATCATCATCAGATACTATGTCAGCAATACTATTCTTTTTATGTGCTTCTGTATCTTCAAGATATTTGATTAATTGATTTATTTTCTCTTGTTTCATTTTTTTCTGTTGCTTATAAGTAATGTCCATAAGCGTAAAAAAACTCACACAGGTAAAGCAAAAAAAATTAAAAAATATTATTAATGATCAGGTATACCGCTAGTTAGTATTGTTGTTATTTTGGTTATAAAGGCTCAGAAGTACAAGAGAAAGAGTAGAGCAATACTCCACCCTTTGTTTTTAACATTTAACCGTATGTATTTAAGAGCCTTTGAAATTTGGTTGTCAACAGTAGCTCGTGAGATATTCAGTTCCTCAGCTATTTCAATGTTACTTTTACCTTGCATACGGCTCATTTCAAATATTTGCCGAGAACGGGGAGGAAGTCCGGATATTACTTTGTTAACTTCATCAATCATAGAATTATAGTCGATGGTTTCATTTACTGAGTCATCAGTAATGAGGTTGTCTGCCATAATCTCATTTATATAACCCTGTTTGTAGGCCGCCTTACGAAATATTTTACGTATCAGGTTGTAAGCAATTGTAAAAAAATAGGCTTGTATTTTTGTGTCTGCTTTCAGTTTTTTTCGATGTTCCCATACATAAACAAACAGGTCCTGAACAACACCTTCTGCTTCTTCTACCGACTTGAGGTAACGTAATGCAAATGCATATATTTTGGGGCTGTATTTTTTAAAAAGCTCATCAAAAGCTGCAGTATCATTATTTTGGATACGCTTTGTCAGGTTTTGGTCGCTTTGTGGTATCACTTTATTCATGTAATTGGATTAAGTTTAGGTGTTACATACTTATATAGCGTATGTACTCTAAAAGTAAGAGGTTTGTTTTATTATAAGGCAAATTGAGCAAAAAAACAGAGTATTAGCTGGCATAAATATGTTCATATGGTATAGTACATTGTTCAAAATAATTAGTGGTACTTAAGTTTTCCTGATTTTTTATTTACTTTTAAATGTACTACCTGGGACATACATGTTAATCTATAAGCAGTCGTTGTTTGAAGCCTATCAAATAGCGTTACTTAATGCGTGTACTGTAAGGTCTGGTAAAACATTCCGGGCTTAATCATTCAAAGATATAAGTATAGTAATTATAAAAAAATCAAACATGAAAAAATTAATCATGATAAGTGTGCTAAGTATCTTAGTATGGGGTTTGTATGCTCAAGCTATTTATGAAGATGAGCGTTATGTACCTGAAACAGATTCTTTAGTTCTTAAAAAACTGGATGAGTGGCAAAGTATTAAATTCGGGCTTTTAATGCACTGGGGAACATACAGTCAATGGGGTATTGTTGAATCATGGTCGTTATGCCCTGAGGATTATGGCTGGTGCGAACGTAAGAAAGGTACCAATCCGCAGGATTACTTTTCGTACAAAGAGGAATACGAAGGCTTGCAAAAAACATTTAACCCAACAGGTTTTGCTCCTGAAAAATGGGCTAAAGCAGCTAAAAATGCCGGGATGAGGTATGTTGTTTTCACAACTAAACATCATGATGGCTTTTGTATGTTTGATAGTAAATATACTAACTATAAGGTGACATCTGATGATTGTCCGTTTAGCGTCAATGAAAAATCTAATATTGCTAAAGAAGTATTTGATGCTTTTAGAGCCGAAGGATTATGGGCAGGTGCTTACTTCTCAAAACCCGACTGGCATTGTCCGTCTTATTGGGATCCTTACTTTCCTCCTTTAGATCGGAATGTTAATTATGACCCTAACGAATATCCTGAAAAGTGGGAAGAATACACTCAATTTACACATAATCAGATTGAGGAATTGATGAGTGACTATGGAAAAATGGATATTTTATGGCTTGATGGTGGATGGGTTGCTAAAGTATCAAAGGAGGAGATACAGCAATATTATGCGCAAAAAGGAAAAGAAAGCGAAAGTGGATTTGTTAAGAACCGCCTAGTCAACCAGGATATTCGTATGGATGAATTGGTTGCGAAAGTGCGTCAAAAGCAACCGGGTTTAATTGTAGTTGACAGGGCAGTGCATGGTAAAAACCAGAACTACCTTACACCTGAAAACAGGGTGCCAGAAAAAACATTGCCATATCCGTGGGAGTCGTGTATAATTGCCGGAGGTGGTTGGGCATTTAACCCCGATGCTAAATTTATGAGTGGTAATAAGGGCATTCATACCTTGGTTGATATTGTAGCAAAAGGGGGTAACCTGTTGTTGAATATTGCTCCTGGGCCTGATGGGCGCTGGCAGGAAGGTGCTTATCGCTTACTGGAAGAGTATGGAGAGTGGATGGCTGTTAACAATACAGCCATTTATGATACCAAACCTATTGAGCCGTTTAAAGAGAATAATATTTGTATGACCCAAAGGGATGATGGCAGTGTTTATTTTATTTATATGGCTGAAGAAGGAGAAAAGATGCCAGGGCAAATAACAGTTGAATCTATTACATTAAATTCATCAACAAAGCTTAAAATGCTAGGTTATAATAAGCACCTTAAATGGAAAAAAGAAGGTAATGGTTTTATTGTTACTTTGCCAAAGCATTTAAGAGATAATCCGCCTTGTAACCATGCCTGGGTAATAAAAGCAAATAAGATTCAAAAGTAAATGCCAGTGAAAGAGCCGAGTGGGTTAAGAAATCCGTCCCCGAGGTTACAGAATAAATTCAGTAACGCCGGAACATTATGCATTAAAACATAGCGTTCCGGCGTTGTTGAATTTATATCAATTTTTTAAGCCTTTTTCACATACTTAAGAGGTAAGGTAAGTCCCTTAATTGACAATTAAATGGATAGCACCTTCCAGTTTCATACGTTCATCCCGATTATGCCCTTCAGCTTCAATCTGGTAAAAATACACGCCGGGCTCTGCCCTCTGGTTACCTATTTTACCATCCCAGCCAGCCTCAGGATCATCAGATTGGTAAACCCTGCGCCCCCAACGGTTATAAACCAGTATATTGTATTTTTTAACAGAACGAAAAAGTATCTTGAACTCGTCATTATCTCCGGGGCTGCTAAATGGAGTAAAGGCGTTGGGTACCTTAATCACCATTTCAAAAACAGTAAAAGTTTCCGGGGTAGTTTCGCTTTCACAAGCAGTGTCCGTGTTTCTAACAGTTAAAACAACAGGGTAACCGTCTTTCAGGTATTTTTGAAAGGTAAATATAGGATCTGGCACGAAGTCTTTACCTGCACTACCAAAAGTCCACTCCCAATCTGTTACATTCCCAAGCGATTCATCTGTAAAACGTACTACCATAGGTGCTGATCCTTCTTTGGCCTCATTATCAGCAGTACCTTCTTTTTTAAAACTAAATTTAGCATTAACGGCTATTGCTTCATATTTATACTGGGCTGTTACAGGTTTTATAGTTGGTGAGAATTTTACTCCAACCTCAACCTTGTATTCAGTATCTTCATAAGGTGCGTTAATCATGCCTGTATAAGCTGTTATTTCTGCTATATCACCTGTGGGTGATGATGTCCAGGTATAGCCATAATCAATATCAATTGAACTGTTATCGCCATGATGATCGTAATAGCTCAGTACCTTTGATCTTGTGTATGCCGTTAACCTGATATTATCGCATGATGCAAAAGGTACTCCAACAGAGTCAATTTGTGGTACGGGTACAAAATTCCAGCAATAATAGTTATTAACTGTTCCGGCGCCATCATCAACACTTAGCATGTAGCCATTTTCCTCAATATTCATTAATGTTGAGTTTGTCATTCCCAAATCAGATTGTATTAATACATCAAAACTCTTACTGGCAGTTGAGTAACTATACCAGTTATAGTCATAAGTATTACCATCTGAAGGTGCAGTTAAAGATGCTGTACTAATGTCTTTATAGAAGAAAACCGGGTCGTTAGGACTAGTTCCTTTATACTTTGTTTCTTCAGAGTAAAAAGCGTTTGAGCTAATTTGTGCCAATGATTTGGCTGACAAGCATAGCAATAAAAGAACGGTTATTTTAAAGGTTAATTGATTCATCAACTACGAAATGAGATTTCAAAATACTAAATGTTCAAAGCTATAATAAATCTTCAAACGATAAAATGGTTAATATTATTACATGATAAAATAGCATGATAAAAGTTCCCATTAATCAAATGAACTTCTATTTTTGCATGTTGATTATTCATCGCGTAAAAAAATGGAGCAGTGCAGGAATATTTAGAGGGATTGAATGATGCACAACGTAGTGCAGTGGTTGAAACGGATGGCCCATCGTTGGTAATTGCTGGGGCAGGCTCTGGTAAAACACGTGTGCTAACTTACCGTATTGCTCACTTGCTGCAAAAGGGTGAGAAGCCATATCGTATTCTTTCATTAACATTTACTAATAAGGCAGCCAAAGAAATGAAGGAGCGTATTGGTTCTGTAGTTGGGCCACAAATTGCTTCCAGCCTATGGATGGGAACATTTCACTCTATTTTTGCACGTATTTTAAGATTTGAATCGAAACACCTTGGCTACCCTTCTTCTTTTACCATATACGATTCACAGGATTCGAAGAACCTTGTTAAGAGTATTGTTAAAAAGATGAAATTAAATGAAAAAGCTTATAAACCGGGAAGTGTACTTGCGCGAATATCATCTGCTAAAAACGATTTGGTAACACCAGTAGTATATGCCCGTGATGTAAACCGTACAGCTAACGATAAGGCTGCCCAAATGCCAATGGTATATGAAATTTATGCCCGTTATATGCGAGAGTGCTACAAATCTGGCGTAATGGATTTTGATGATTTACTCTTAAATACAAACATTCTTTTTCGCGATTTTCCGGATGTACTGAAGAAATACCAGTCGCAGTTTGATTATGTGATGGTAGATGAGTATCAGGATACAAATTACTCACAGTATTTGATTATAAAAAAACTGGCCGAAAAGCATAATAACATATGTGTAGTGGGTGATGATGCACAGAGTATTTATAGTTTTCGTGGTGCCAAAATTGAAAATATTCTGAATTTCAGAAACGATTATCCCGGTTACAAAATATTTAAACTGGAACAAAATTACCGCTCATCGCAAAATATTGTTAATGCAGCCAATAGCATTATTGCCAAGAATAGGGGGCAGATACAGAAGAATGTATTTTCGGCTAATGATGTTGGTGATAAGGTAAGGGTTCTGAAGGCTTATTCAGATGTTGAAGAGGGCTTTTTAATAACCAATGATATTTTTGAAAGCAGGATGAAGAACCATCTTGACTTTAAAGATTTTGCAATTCTTTATCGAACTAATGCGCAATCGAGGGTATTTGAGGAGGCTTTGCGCAAAAAGAATTTGCCATATAAAATTTATGGAGGGTTGTCATTTTATCAACGCAAAGAGATTAAAGATCTTCTGGCCTACTTTAGGTTAACCATAAACCCCTCGGATCAGGAAGCATTAAAGCGTGTAATAAATTACCCTGCAAGAGGTATTGGAAAAACAACGATGGATAAGTTGATTGGTGCTTCAGATTCATCCGATCAAAGTCTATGGAATATACTGGTTAACCCGAATATAGGGCAGCTTGGGATTAACGCAGGAACGCAAAAGAAACTAGCTAATTTTGTAGCGCTTATTGCCCAGTTTAAAGCTCAGCTCGAAAACTTATCAGCCTATGAGTTAGCAGCGGAAATTGCCTCGGCAAGTGGAATAATGCGCGATTTGCACAATGATAAATCCATAGAAGGACAGGGACGCATTGATAATATAGATGAATTATTAAACGGTATTAAAGAGTTTACAGAAACAAAGCAGGAGGAAGGAGAAGATGCCAACCTTGTGAGTTTTCTTGAAGATGTAGCTTTATTAACCGATCAGGACAATGAGTCGGTGGATGATTTTAATAAAGTAACGTTAATGACCATTCATTCGGCCAAAGGACTGGAATTTAAAAATGTTTACATTGTAGGTGTTGAAGAAGGTTTATTTCCATCGCTTCAGTCTGTTGATAATGAGAAAGGCCTGGAAGAGGAGCGACGCTTGTTTTATGTTGCAATTACCCGGGCTGAGAATAATGCAACGATTTCATTTGCCCGTTCGCGCTATAAGTATGGTGAATTAACCTACAGTAAACCAAGTCGTTTTATCGGTGATATAGATCAAAGATACCTTGAGCTTAATGCAGATGACATTATTGGTCAGGAACGGATTCAGCCAATAGTAAGAAAGCCATTTAGTAACTCAAATACCGCGTTATTAAAACCACGAATAAAAATGAATTACACCTCGACTTCTGATTTGCCTAAAACAAAACTGAATTTTAATACAGCTACAGCCGGTGAAATACAGGTTGGTGTTAAAGTTGAGCATGAACGTTTTGGAAAAGGAGAGGTAATTAATATAGAAGGGAATGAGCCAAATAAAAAAGCAACTGTTTTATTTCAGAATGCCGGACAAAAACAATTATTGCTCAAATTTGCCAAACTAAAAATTTTGCCTTAGTTTTGTGGCATTCAGTTACCATGTTAAAAAACAGAAGGTAACACACCTCCGAAAGGAATTAAAAAGAAAATTCCGTAGAACAACCACCGTTTGAAGGATTATAAAAAAGATTTTAATATCTATTAATGGATTACAATTCTAATCGTAAAAACTTGACCCTGCCTGAATATGGCCGTCATATTCAAAAAATGGTTAACCATGCTGTTACCATTGAGGATCGTGAAGAACGTACTAAATGTGCTAAAACTATTATTGGCATTATGGGAAACATGTTTCCGCATTTAAGGGACGTTAATGACTTTAAGCATAAATTATGGGATCATTTGGCTATTATGTCTGATTTTAAATTAGATATTGAATACCCGTATGATGTACTTGAGAAAGAAACACTTCTTAAAAAACCAGAAAAAATACCTTATAAGGATAGTAAGATCAGTTACCTCCATTATGGTGAGCTTGTTGAAAAAATGATTGCACAAGCTGTTTTTATAGAAGATGAAACTGAGCGTAAGCATTTGATTGTTATGATTGCCAATCACATGAAAAAATCGCTGTCATTCTGGAATAAAGATTCCGTTACTGATGACCGTATCTTTAATGACCTGGAAACATTATCAAAAGGTAAGTTGACTGTTGAGGAGGGTACAAAGCTGGCAGAAGTGAGGGAGCAATACCAAAGCAAGACTTCTACACGCAAGAAGCGACCGCAAAATAAGCCTACTATGAATCGAGTTAAGAAAAAATAAAGAACCCCCAGCTTAAATTTTTTCGAATGAATTGTTTTGAAATAGAGGGTGGACATCGCCTAAATGGAGAAATTACCCCCCAGGGAGCTAAAAATGAGGCTTTACAAGTTATTTGTGCCGTATTGTCATCAGCTCAGAAAGTCACTATTAATAATATTCCGGATATTGTTGATGTTAACAATTTGATAGACCTTCTGGATGAGATGGGTGTTATCATCAATCGTATTGATTGCAATACCTGTGAGTTTACTGCAGCTAATGTAAATCTGGATTTTCTTCAAACCAATGAATTCAAAACAAGAGCATCATCCCTTAGAGGTTCTATAATGATAATGGGGCCTTTGCTGGCCCGATATGGTAAAGCTTATTTTCCAAAGCCGGGAGGCGATAAAATAGGGCGCCGCCGTCTTGATACCCATTTTTTAGGTTTTGAGAAGTTGGGGGCTCAATTTAATTTTGATGCAGAAGACATCTTTTATACCGTTGAGGCATCAGAAATGAAAGGGGCATATATGTTACTTGATGAAGCATCGGTAACAGGTACAGCAAATATTTTAATGGCCGCTGTTTTAACACCCGGTAAAACAACGCTGTACAATGCTGCTTGTGAGCCATATATACAGCAATTATCGAAAATGTTAATTGCTATGGGGGCTAAAATTAGTGGTGTAGGCTCTAATTTATTGGAAATTGAAGGGGTAACAGAGCTTAAGGGATGTAGTCATACCATACTTCCTGATATGATTGAAGTGGGTAGTTTTATTGGAATGGCAGCCATGACAGGGTCTGAGATAACCATAAAAGATGTAGGAATTGAACATCTGGGCATTATTCCAATGATGTTTAAACGCATGGGTATTGAGCTTAAAGTGATTGGGGATGATATTTATATCCCACCCCAGGATAGTTACGAGATTGATACTTTTATTGACGGGTCTATAATGACTATTGCTGATGCACCCTGGCCGGGGTTAACACCTGATTTACTCAGTGTTTTTCTGGTTGTGGCTACACAGGCAAAAGGTAGTGTGTTAATACATCAAAAAATGTTTGAAAGCCGCTTGTTCTTTGTAGATAAGCTTATTGATATGGGTGCGCGTATTATATTATGCGATCCTCATCGTGCTACAGTTATTGGTATGAATAAAAAAAATGCCTTGCGAGGAGCCAATTTAACTTCACCTGATATACGTGCTGGGGTGGCTTTATTAATTGCTGCATTATCAGCCCAGGGAAAAAGCACTATTCAAAATATTGAACAGATTGATCGTGGATATCAGAATATTGATGTTAGACTGCAACGATTAGGTGCAAGAATAAAGCGGATTTAAGAAAAAGTAACATTTTTTATAGGGCTAACAGCTTAAAAATAAGTTTATTTAGAATAATTCTACGTTAAAATAGCTTTGATTGTTATTGTTAATATGTAGATTATCAGTGTTATACTATTTAGGTATGACCAATATAAAAATAGATTTGACAAAAACAAGTGTTTAATTATTGTGTTTGTATAGTAACTCACCATACATTTGTAGCCATAAAATATACGCTAGTCATGTAATATTACATGTTCATCTAAAAAGTCAAATATCCTCGTTTATTTTTCTGAAACTTTACAACGATTTATTAACTAATCAAGGTATCATGAAGGAGCTAAAATTAAAATTAGCTACTATAACTGTAGGCTTGTTCTTTTTGTCATTTATAAATGATAATCAAACAGCTATTGTTGGTTTGGAAGAGGGGAATAAAGCCCCGGTATTTCAGACTGAACTGATTGATGGTACGCCCTTTGATATTGAAGATCATACTGGTAAAATGGTTCTTCTTAACTTTTGGGCTTCATATGATGCACAGTCACGTATGAACAATCATCATTTGAATGAAATTTATTCAACATATCAGAAACAGGCTTTTCTTAAAGGGAAAGAGTTAGTAGTAGTAAGCATATCATTGGATCGCTTTAAAGCGCCACTTTATCTTGCTATAGAGCAAGATGAAACCATGAATTTTATGCATATATGCGATTTGATGGGTGCTAATGGACATATTAGCAAGATGTATAACATCAAAAAGCCAGTCAATATTCTTATTGATGGTGAAGGACGTATCGTTAATAAAGACGTCAAGTATTCAAAGATTGAAAAATCGTTGGCCTTTCTTGCAGCGATTTAAACAGCCAAATTACTTTTATGAAACAACTATTTAAATTTCCCTCAGGGGTGATTGTAGTGTGCCTGTTATTGCTATTTTCTAGTGCAGAGGCACAAAAGGTAGGAACAGGTATTGGTCAAAAAGCACCAAATATTAAACTAAGAAATCCGGATGGAGATAGTATTACTTTAAACGATTTGCAGGGCCAGATGGTACTGATTGATTTTTGGGCCAGTTGGTGTGGGCCTTGTCGCAGAGAAAACCCTGTTGTGGTAAAGGCATATCATCAGTTTAAAGATAAAGACTTTAAAGAAGGTAAAGGATTTACTGTATTTAGTGTATCTTTAGATAAGACGCTGGCAGCCTGGAAGCAAGCAATTAAAGATGATAAGCTGGATTGGCCATATCATGTTAGTGATTTAGCCGGCTGGAACAACAGGGCGGCTGTAATGTATGGTGTTAACGGAATTCCAATGAACTTTCTGGTAAATAAAGACGGTGTTATTGTAGCTAAAAATCTAAAGGGGCATGCTTTAAAGGCCACTTTAGACAAATTGGCGAAATAAAAATATTTGTATTATGGCATAAAGGCATTTTTATCAGGCGATGAAAGTGCCTTTTGTCATTTTATCAGTCAATTAAAGCATTATACCAATATTGCATTGAAATAAGCTTTATTTGTTTGCTTTTGGGGCTTGTTACGTTAAAAAACATCGCCCTAGCATAAGGCTATGTAACTGTTTTTTGCCTTGTAATAAACTAAAAATATTCAAAAACAATTTAGGGCTCACTTTAAAATAGAATTGGCATTATGTGTCTTTGGTTTCTGTCAATTTGTCCTTAAAAAGTAAGTTGGCAGAATTATTGTGTAAATTTGCACCCGATTATGTCATGGTTTCATATGCAGTGGCAATAGAATTTGATAACAAGAAAAAAAAATACAATGGATAAGAAGTCATCTAAAAAAGAAAAGGCGAAAGAGAAAGCAATGGATGAGCAAGTGAATGAAGAAATGAATGAACTTGTTGAAGAAAAAGAAGAGGAAACATCTGGGAAAAGTGAAGAAAACAAAGAGGAGCAAGAGGATGTGCCGGAACAAAGTGAAGAAGAGAAAGCAATAGAGAAGGTAAATGAACTGAATGATAAATACCTTCGCTTAAGTGCTGAATATGACAACTATCGCCGGCGTACATTAAAAGAAAAAATGGAGCTGACAAAAACGGCTGGAGAAAGTACTTTGTTAGCCCTGTTACCTGTTATTGATGATTTTGATCGTGCTTTGGCGCATATGAATGATGCGAAGGATATTGAAGCTCTGAAAGAAGGGATAAACCTTATTTACTCTAAATTTAATGACTTTCTTAGTCAGCAGGGTATGAAAGAAATTGAAGCAAAAGAAAAGGATTTTGATACTGACTTACATGAAGCAGTAACAAAAATACCAGCGCCTAGTGAAGAAATGAGAGGGAAAGTAATTGACTGCATTGAGAAAGGCTACACTTTGCATGATAAAGTTGTTCGTTTTTCTAAAGTTGTTGTTGGCGAATAAACACCAAAACTATGTCGAAAAGAGATTATTATGAAGTACTGGAAGTATCAAAAGGTGCTTCAAAGGAAGAACTAAAGAAAGCATACCGAAAGAAAGCGATAAAGTTTCATCCGGATAAGAACCCGGGAGACAAAGCGGCTGAAGAAAAATTTAAAGAAGCAGCTGAGGCATACGAGGTTTTGTCGAGTGATGAAAAGCGCCAGCGTTACGACCGGTATGGACATGCAGGGGTTGGTGGAGCTGCTGGTGGTGGTTTTGGCGGCGGAGGTATGTCAATGGACGATATCTTCTCGCATTTTGGAGATGTATTTGGCGGAGGTTTTGGCGGCTTTGGCGGTTTTGGTGGGTCATCGCGTGGAGGAAGGCGTGTTAATAAAGGCTCCAACCTGCGCGTAAAGGTGAAATTAACGCTTAGCGAAATTACAAATGGTGCCGAGAAAAAAATAAAGGTTAAGAAATACGTTGAATGTAAGCATTGTAGTGGGTCAGGTGCCGAAAATAGTTCTTCATACAGTAACTGTTCTACATGTAATGGTTCTGGTCAGGTTACCCGTATCTCAAATACCATATTAGGGCAGATGCAAACAGCATCAACTTGTCCTACATGTGGTGGTGAAGGAAAAATCATTACCAATAAGTGTAACCATTGTGCCGGTGAAGGGATTATGCGCGATGAGGAAATTATTAGCCTTAATATTCCTGCCGGAGTTGAGGAAGGGATGCAACTATCCGTATCAGGTAAAGGTAATGCAGCTCGCCGTGGTGGTATTAATGGCGATTTGCTTGTTCTTATCGAAGAAGAAAAGCATCCTGAATTAGTGCGTGATGGTAATAACCTTATGTATAGTCTTAATATAAGTATACCTGATGCTATTTTAGGAAAAGCAGTTGAAATACCTACTGTTGATGGCAAAGTAAAAGTAAAAGTTGATCCGGGAACACAACCAGGAAAAATTTTACGCTTGCGTGGAAAAGGCTTACCGGAAGTTAATAGTTATGGAAAAGGCGACTTGCTTGTTTATATACAGGTTTTTATTCCTAAAGAGATCACTAAAGAAGAGCGTAAGGTGATAGAGAAGTTTAAGGGAGCAGATAGCTTTAATCCGAAAAAGGGTGATGGTGAAGGCTTTTTTAGCCGTATGCGCAATATGTTTGAATAGATTAATTACATATACATTACCTAAAGAGTCGGCATTAGTCGGCTCTTTTTTAGTTTAAAATGGAAGTGTAAGGGAGTGTAAACTAAACTCTGTCTGAATTGATTTATTAATAGATTCAAATTTACTTTTTTGTTTCCAACTCCTATGCTGTAAAATAGTTGGTGTATTAGTATTATACCTCTCTAAAACTGTTAAAAAAATGGTATGTATACTGTAACTTTACCATTATACTTTCGTTAGATGGAAACAAATAACAGCTTAATTTTGTGGTTTGGTGTTTGAGGTATGGTCTAAACTTTCCGCTTAATTAGATGTTTACATTTTCAAGGCAGTAAAGATGATATATCTTTATTACTACACTACCAAATTTAAAACTATGAAGAAAGTGTTATTCACCATGTTTTGTGGTATACTGTTATCGGGCTGTATTAGCGATGATTTTAATACCGATAAGCTCGTTGACGATATTGCAGTTGAACCGGGTCTGGCTATTCCCTTGATACAAGCCTCTGTATCAATGCGTGATGTGTTTTCAGAAGATACAGATTACGTCAGGTACTATACCGATAAAGATGGAAACGAACGTATAATGCTTTACCAGGACAGGGATTCGGTATCTTTTATTGATCTGGATGATATATATAAAGTAACAATACAGTCAGCTGCTGCACCAATTCCGTTTGTTTTGCTTAATGATGGCAAAGAACACACCATTAATGTAACTATACCACTGGATATTGCAAATGGAACCATTAGTGCTATGCAATTGGATTATGATTTGCATATTAAAGGAGCTGATTTTCCTTCAGCACTGTATGTAAAAGTACACTTGCCAACAGTAAATGCAAAGCGAGGAGGAAAAACTGTAATTGTAGATGTTGATAATGGTGACCCGGTTGTACAGTTTCATAAACTGGACTTTATAGAACTGGTTAATGGTGGTATTCCTGCTGAAATTACAATTAAAGCATTGGATACATCATCAAAATTCGGATTGTTGGATATTGGTACTTTAACAGTTTGGATGGAGAACTATAATTTTAACTACATAAAGGGGACACTAGAGGAGGCTATTACACAATTTGCAGAAGGTATAGTGGACTTTGATTTTGATGTTTTAAATAAAATACCCGATGGTATTGAGTTTATTAATCCACAATTGAAATTATTACTAACCAATTCAACACCTTTTGAAGGTATAGTTGAACCTGTTTTTACTGCGCAAGGAGGATCTACACCAGGGTTGCAGCTCAATTTTCTTAACGATATTAGCATTTCACCTGCACCCAAAGATGTAATTGCTGTTTCGGATACCATTACATTGCTTAATAATAACTCAAATATAGGCAGCTTCTTTTCGGCTACACCTGATAGCATTGCTTATAAGGTTGGCCTAAGGCTAAATCCGGGTTTTGCTTTAACAGAAGAAGTGGAGCTGGATAACAGCAGTAGTGTGTATTTTGGTTATATGATTGAAATACCCGTTGAAGTATTACTGAATGCCTCAATTGTTGTTGATACCATTAATGTTAGCGATATTGATTTTATAAAAGACTTTCTCGAAGCCAAGCTCGATGTTAAAGGTATTAGCCGTTTCCCGTTTGAAGCCGAAGTGTTTATTGATATTTTTGAAGAAGAAAAACAAGGTGTAACGGAAACAATAAATGCCATTATACTTGACCCGGCAAATGTTGATAGTGAGGGTATTGTTACTAATGTAGTGGAGCGTAATACCGAAGTGAAATTGACCGGTAACCAAATTGATCAACTATCAAAATCCGATAAGTTAATTGTTCGTTTCCGGCTCCGCTCAGCTAACTATGAAAGTAAACAACCGGTAGTACTTTTAACCAATAATTCATTATCAGTTGAACTTGCCATTAAAGGACGACTTAGAAACTAACCCACTACCTGCATAATATGAAACGCACTATAAAAAAAACAACGCTCTCACTTGTGTTATTACTTTGTGTTGTAGCCGTATCGGCACAAGATAATTCACTTTTATTTACCAGGGGTATTCCACAATCTACTCAGCTTAACCCGGCATTCAGGCCGGTTAAAAAGTGGTATGTTGCTATGCCTGCTCTAGGTAGTGTACAAATAAACGGAAGCAATACCGGTTTTTCATGGAATGATATTATACGGTCAGGAACAGGCACACAGGCCGATTCTTTAATTATAGACCTTGATTATGCAAGCAGTAAGATGCAGGATAATAACCTGTTTACTACTGAGGCCACCATTCAAATAATTGGTTTTGGATTTGCTATGAAAGACTGGTTCTTTACATTTGATATTAACCACAAGTTAAAGGCCAAAGTTAATTACCCCTTATCGCTTATGAACCTGCGTTATGGTAACTGGAATTATAAAGGCGATGTACCCATAAGCCATAGTTTATCTGATTTGTATGTTGATGGTATGGATTATAACGAAATTGCTTTTGGAGCCTCTAAACCCATTAACGATAGGTTAACTGTTGGGCTACGGGTAAAATACATTATGGGTGTGGCACATGCCGGGTCGGAATATATGAATTTTGATATGCAGACTTTTGAGGATGGTAGCCTGAGGATTACCTCTGATGCTGCATTCCGAACCTCAGTTCCGTTGGATATTAGTCGTAATAAAGATGGCTATGTAAGTAATATTGATGTGAAAGACAGCTTTGGAGCTGACGATTTTATTTTTGGAAAAAATAGTGGTTTTGGCTTTGATGCAGGTGCAAGCTATCAACTAATGGATAAACTGACGATTGGTGCTGCTGTTAATGATATTGGCTTTGTTAGGTGGAGTAATGAAACATCGCGCTTTACAACTAATGGAACCTTTAATTATACAGGTATTAATGTATCAGAAGAACTTACGGGTGATGAAGGCGATGGTGATTATTTTGATGCCTTAATAGATGATTTTGAAGAAACCTTCCGCTTTAGTGGAGGTGAAGAGAGTTATACAACGGGCTTAATGGGAAGTTTTAATGTTACAGCCGATTACCAGTTTCGCCACTGGCTTAATTTTGGCTTTGCGTCAAAAAACTATTTTGTAGAAGATAAGTTAGTACCACAATTAACGCTTGCCACAGGCGTTCAGGCCGGACGTGTGTTATCCGGTACCATTACCTATTCGTACATGAAAAACTCGCTGGCCAACCTGGGAGCCGGAATGGCACTTAACCTTGGGGCATTCCAGGTATACGCTGTCACCGATAACTTAACATCAATGCTTAAGCCATCAAATGCTAAGTATATTAATGCGCGTCTGGGTATTAACTTTGTGTTTAATGGTAAAAAGGAGAAAGAAGAACCGGAAGAGGAGTAATACAATACCAGTTTAACAACAAAATGTCGTATGGTTTCGCTCCGTTCAGATTGCTCGTTTGTTGTATGACCGAGATTAAGTCTCCTCCTTGTAAAGTAGGAGTACCTCAGCTTTACCGGGGGAGGTGGTTTACAAATACCACTTGGCCAAAGTAGAGGAGCTTTGGCCTTAAGCAATCTGTGTTGCCAAAACTGTTCATCATTTTTGTACAACTAAATCTATTAAACCTGCTGCTGAGTGGGAGGCTGACCCCTCTGCAAGTGTAACAATTATTTTATGTGAGCTATTTTTTTGTATAAATGGTATGACAGGAGTGTGCCGGCTGGTCCTTAACCAACTATCAATATGTCAGTATATTCAGTTTCTTGTATTGCTCATATGTTTCAAATGCGTTACCAAAAGAAAAAAAGATACGGCACATTTGTTCAATTATCTGTAACAAGATTTCAATTCGGTGTGTTAGAAGCTGCCTATATTTCGCACTTTAAATAAAAAGACTGACATTGGTTTTTTTAAACCCGGAAACGCATAAGTGTTTCTGCAAACACAAAGTATTATGAAATGGATAAATAAACTTACAATTTTATGTACGATAGTTTTTATGGCATCCCTTTTTTCTTGTCAGTCAACAGGTAAATCATCAACAGCCAAACACTATGTTTGGATGGGTGAAGGAAAAAGTGAAGATCAGGCTGAGCTTGAAAAGATGTTTATTAAACTAAAAGAAACCGGTATTGATGGTGTTATGTACCAGTGCTCGCTTGATAAATATGCAGCAGCCGTAGAACTGGCACATAAGCATGGTTTAGAATTGCACGCGTGGCAAACTATTCTTCGCCGTTATGACGATCAGTTATTAAGCAATCATACTGATTGGTATACGGTTAGTCGTGATGGGCGTTCGACTGCTGAGCATCCTCCATTTGTTGATTACTATAAATGGTTATGTCCGACAAAACCACAAGTACGTCAATACCTGACCACTCTTGTTGAAGATTTAGCCGATGTACCCAATATAGATGGTGTTCATTTGGATTATATCCGCCATTCAGATGTTATTCTGGCCCGCGACCTGTGGGAAACCTACGACCTGGTAATGGATAAGGAATATGCCGAGTTTGATTTTTGCTATTGTAATGATTGTATTGCACGCTATAAAGATGAAACAGGAGAAGACGCTTCTGCTTTTGGCGATGCAGCACCCGGTAATGCTAAATGGCGCCAGTTTCGTTACGATATGGTAAGTGAAACAGTGGATGCTTTAACCAAAGCAGTACATGCAAAAGGAGTAAAGATTAATGCAGCAGTTTTTCCAACACCAACAATATCAAAAACACTGGTTCGCCAGGAGTGGGATAAGTGGAATTTAGATGCTTATTATCCAATGAATTATAATAGCTTTTACCAGGAGAACGCCGATTGGGTTGAAACATGTTGCGTGGAAGGCGTTGAAGCACTAAAAGGCAAAGCTCCTTTATATAGCGGTATTTATATGCCCGCACTCGAAAGTATTGAAGACTTCAGAACTGTAATACAGGGGTCGAAACGTGGTGGTGCAGCCGGTATTTGTGTTTTTACACCATACGGCATGAACGATGAACACTGGAAAGCACTGAAAGAAGAAATTGATAACTGGTAAATAAATATAACAGATTGTTGAAACACAAAACGTAAGATAAGCTTACAACCTGTGTTTTTGCCCTAGATACATAATTAATAACTATACCTATGCAAATCAAACAACTGCTTGTAACCGGACTATGTCTCATGATGATAGCTTGTACAACAAATAAAGAGAAGGCAACATTAAATGTTATACCATACCCTGCAGAAGTAATACAGGAGAATGGCGCTTTAAAGCTAAATGCTGATCAATTAAGCATATCGGCAGATGATGCCTTTGTGCAGAAAACACTCATGGCTTTATTGGAAACAGAAAAAGGCCTGCAATTAAAGACAGCAGAAGAAGGGGTAATACAATTGGTATTATCTGGTAATGATGCGATACCTTCTGAAGGCTATAATTTAACCGTAGGTAACGCTAAGGTAGTGATTGAAGCATCGGAAAAGAGTGGGTTATTATATGGTGCGCATACCTTACGGCAGTTGATTGAAGTAAACAAAGGTAAAGTTAGTATACCCCATGTTAAGATTAAAGATTACCCGCGGTTTGCATGGAGAGGTATGCACTACGATGTATCACGCCATTTCTTCTCAGTTGCCGAAATAAAGCAGTTTCTGGATTATATGGCCATGAATAAACTCAATACCTTTCACTGGCATTTGGTTGATGACCAGGGCTGGCGTTTGGAAATTAAGAAATATCCGAAGTTAACCGAAGTTGGTGCCTGGCGCGATAAGATTGGTTTTACAGCCAACCAGGAGCGGGGCTTAAATACCGATAACGGGGAACGTTATGGTGGTTATTATACACAAACAGATGTTAAAGAGATTGTGGCGTATGCCTCGGACCGAAATATTACTATTGTGCCTGAGATAGAATTACCGGGGCATTCGGCCGCAGCTCTTGTTGCTTATCCTGGGTATTACTGCTCTAATGCCGGAGAATTAAAAATATGGGATCAGGCAGGTGTATCAGCTGGTGTTTATTGTGCTGGTAAAGAATCTACCTTTCAGTTCCTGGAGGATATTTTAACTGAAACAATGGCATTATTCCCGGGTGAATTTATTCATATAGGTGGTGATGAAACGCCTAAAGACACATGGTTGGCATGTCCTGACTGCCGTAAGCGTATGAAACAGGAAGATGCACATGATGAGCATGAATTACAGAGTTACTTTGTACACCGTATAGAAAAGTTCTTAAACAAACATAATCGCCGCCTGATTGGTTGGGATGAGATTTTAGATGGTGGTTTGGCACAAAGTGCAGCAGTTATGTCGTGGCGTGGTGTTGCAGGTGGTGTTAAGGCAGCCCAGGCTGGTCATGATGTGGTTATGACACCAATGTTCCCTTATTATTTTAACCATACACAAAACCATTTAACCACGTCGCCGGGGCATCCGGGTATCAGCACCTTACGCGATGTATATACCTTTCCGTCCATCCCGCTTGATATTTCACCTGAAAAGCGCAAACATGTTATTGGCGTTCAGGCTAACCTTTGGAGCGAATATATGCCCAGGTTTGAGCATATTGAGTATAACCTGTTTCCTCGTGTATATGCCATAGCAGAGGTAGCATGGAGCCCGGCTATTCGTGAGTGGGAAGATTTTTATCAGCGTGTACAAACGCAACTGCCTGTTTTGGAGAAACACGGTGTTAAGCCCGGTGATATCAGTTACCATGTGCGTATAAATGTGGAGCCCGATTACGCCAATAAGGCAGCAACACTTGAATTTGTATCTGAACGACCACTTCCAATCTATTATACAACGGATGGTAGTGCACCTACAAAGAACAGTACCATTTATACAGGCGAATTTGTACTAAGCGAAAATGCGCATATCAAAGCCTGCCAGTTTAAGGAAGATGGTACAACAACCCATATATCCGAAAAGCAAATTATCTTCCATAAAGCATTTGGCAAGCCTTATGAATTAAAGTATGCCCATGCACCACAGTACGATGGAGGTGGTAAATTTGGATTAACCAATGGTTTCCTTGGTGTTGAGGTTGGTGTTGAAGAAAAGCCAATTGATGTAACTATTGATTTGGGCGAAATAACCGAAGTAAGCCATATCAACTCTCGTTTTAAGAATGCCCCTATGTCATGGGTATTCGGGCCTAAAAAAGTAACTTACCTTGTGTCGGCAGATGGAAAGGAATTTGAAGAAGTGGCATCGTTTGAACCGGGTGTTACAGAAAGTGATGTGAATGAGATCGTACAATACCCGGCAGATTTTGAAACAATGCAAGTGCGTTATGTACGTATTGTAGCGGAGAGTGTAGGTGTTTGTCCGGCATGGCATCCTGCGGCAGGTGGTAAAGCCTGGTTATTCTCCGACGAGGTAATTGTGAAATAATAACCTGGGTTCAAAATTTTACGTTAAACCCAGGTTAATAATATATTGGTGTAGTTAGTAGTAAACGCCTCTTGCTTGCGATACATGCAGCAGGGGGCGTTATTGCTTTTACCAGTTAATAGCTTGTTTTCCATTCTGCTCAATATACGCATTAGCTTTGCTAAAGTGTTTGGTACCGAAAAAACCCCGGTGAGCTGATAATGGTGATGGGTGTACCGACTTTAATACCAGGTGCTTATTGCCAATTAACTGGGTTTTCTTTTGAGCATACGAGCCCCAAAGTATAAATACCACCTTATCCAGCTTGTCAGCAACTGTTTTAATTACAGCATCGGTAAATTGCTCCCATCCCTTATTCTGATGCGATCCGGCCTTATGGGCTTCAACCGTTAAGGTAGCATTAAGCAATAGTACACCTTGCCTGGCCCAGTGTTCAAGATTCCCGTGCGTTGGAATAGCAATGCCCACATCGGTATGCAGCTCTTTATAAATGTTGACTAACGAAGGTGGCATTTTAATACCCTTATTTACCGAAAAGCACAGGCCGTGAGCCTGCTTAGGGCCATGATAAGGATCCTGCCCTATAATAACCACTTTAGTTTGTTGCAGCGGACATAAATCAAAAGCATTAAAAATCTGTTTGGCTGGTGGATAAATGGTTTTTGTTTGATATTCAGCCCTTACAAAATCAGTAAGAGATTTAAAATAATCTTTATCAAATTCAGCTTGTAAAACTTCTTTCCAACTGGTTTCTATCTTAACATCCATAGTCAGCTATTTATGATTTTAACAATAGATACAAAGGTAACATTATGAATAATCGAAACAAGACATGACGTTCAATCTAAATGCATATAAGCTTAGCGTATCTTTTAGGCGTAATAGCTTTGTAGTGATCCGGTTTTTGACCTAGTGCAATAAATAAGCCGTTGAAAACATGCAAACACATGTTAATTGAGGCTGTACGAAAAAACTAAATTTAATCTGTCAGAGGTCAGTAGTTAATTACTTATAAGAAAAATTGGCTAAAGCATTGTTTTAAGTGCGTAGGCCGGTCAAAAAGGCGGGCCGGCGATGGCTTGTGGGGAGAAGCATCGTTTTGACCAGACTTTTTTGTTTACTTTTTGCGGCAATGGTAATTATTGCGTAAAGTGAAAACAGAGCCAAGTGTGCTTGAGCTATGTTGAGCTGAGCAATAATGCAATAGAAAAAGTAAAAGCCCATCCGGCTAGACAATGTCATTAAGTTAAGCAAATAAAGTAGTAAAACACCTTGCCCACCCTCACCCATTAATGCCCTAAAGGGCTCTCCGCGCGAAGGTTCTCTTTAGGGAATATAAGGGTGAGCGTTGGAAAGCATACTTAATTTAATGACATTGATCCGGCTAGAGGATTAGCAAATCACCTTAACTTTTAATTGAGTATGTAGATATCTACTGACCTCTAAAGATTTAAATCATATAAATTGCATATAGCATATCCAGCGTAATAGGTTTTATGCCTTTCTAAAGCTCCTGTACTCCCGCCTTTTAGTATGTTTTTTCACCCTCCTGCTATGCTGCAAGTAACGGTATATCATGCTTTTATAAGATTAAAGAAAGTGACTTACTTAGTGGGATATTTGTTTAATTGTGATTAGTTTTAACAGAACAAAGCAGGGGATACAGAACAATATTAATACCAGGAATAAGAAGTATTTTAAGGCAATTTTAATATAAGCTATTGTTGTTATTACGCGCTTTGGGGTATGTAACATCAATAAGAAACAAGTGATATTTAGAAATAACAAGTATAGGGTTGTTGTAAGTAAGTTGTGCTTAATGCTAAGAGAGACCTGGCGAGCAAATGCCCTCCCGCAAACAACCCACATCCAAAATTTTCAAAAGAGTTGTTTTTTTGCCATTCGCACAAAGAGATCGTAGTAATAATTTTAGATTAGTAGAATAATTTGATACTTTTATCGAATAATTTCTAAATATGAATGCGAAAGAATATATAAAATACTTGTTATCCATTGAAAATTATTCATTCTCCGTAAATGAGATTGCAGAAGCAACCGGTGGAACAAGTAATTCTTTAAAATTTGAACTACACAGATTATCTGAAAAAGGAGAAATTATAAACCTTCGCAAAGGATTTTATTTAATAATTACTCCAAGATATTCATCTGCAAAGAAACTGCCCATTCAACTATATTGTGATAAGCTCTTTCAATATCTAAGTCGGAATTATTACGTTGGATTATTCTCTGCTGCAAAGTTTCATGGAGCCAGTCACCAACAGGTTCAAAGGGATTATGTGATAACAGAGCAACCTAAATTCAATGATATTTCAAAGAATACAATAGATATACGTTTTTTCACGACAAGAAACTGGACAAATAAAAATATTCAGCTAAATAAATCTGATGCAGGGATTTATAAAATATCAAGTCCTGCATTAACTATTGCGGATTTGATTCACCATCAAACAAAGCTTGGGGGAATTAATCGCATGCTTGCAACCATTGAGGAAATAGCAGAAGAACTAACAAGTGCTGATTTGGAGGAACTATTAGGTTGGTATCCAAACAAAAGTACTTTGCAACGATATGGCTTCTTACTGGAAGAACTTGAAATAAATGAGGATTTTCAGGAATTGATTTATGGTAATTTAAAGTCAAATAAGTTTTTCCCTGTTTTGCTATCGCCAAAGTCAAATGAGAAAGCAGGTGCTGTTGATAACAGGTGGAAAGTTGATGTTAATGTAAAATTAGAAAACGATTTATGATACCAAAACCATATATAGCAAAATGGCAGGAACATACACCGTGGAATGAATTCTCTCAAGTTGAGCAAGATTTAATTATTTCCCGAACACTTGTAGAAATATTCTCTGACGACTTTCTCAGAGAGAATCTTGCGTTTAGAGGTGGTACAGCTTTGCATAAGTTATATTTGAATCCTGCTCCACGATATTCTGAGGATATTGACCTGGTACAAATAAAGGAAGGGCCAATAAAGCCAATAATGGAGCGATTAAAAGAAGTGATTACTTTTTTTGAGGAACCAAGCTTCGAGCTTTATATCAAAGAAGTAAAGGACGTGACTTGTTTGACTTAGATTATGCCCGCTTAAATATGAAACTTAATACTAATGAAATAATTCATTGCTTTAAGGAATACACAACTTTTGCAACAGGTAAAAGATCTCCAAGTAAGAAAGAATTCTTACTAAATTTTGAAGAAAAGCAGAATAACCCTGGTTTTACAGGAGATATGGAGGCTTTGTTAAGAGCAGGAGTAAAATATAATCAGGAAGATGCAAGAGAGTGGGTAATTAATGAATTGATTGAAAATATATAAATCGGATAATAGGGATGAAACAAAAATAAGGGAGGAGCTAACTGAAACAATAGCAAAAGACCCTAACAATATTGATAAAATATTGAAGCTTTCTCACCAATTAGCATCATTAGATGAAAATAATATCTGATTCTCAGTTGATTCTGGTGTAATTGATAGACTTGGAAAAGAATTAGTTGCACGCCATGAAACAGCTGTTTCTGAGTTGGTTAAAAATGCTTACGATGCAGATGTCAGTAAAGCTACCCTTCATTTTTCGAATGTTAATTATAGTGGTGGAACATTATGCATTTTTTATAAACATGTGACACCTTCAGAGTCATTAGCCCTTAGCGTTATATCTAAATAAGATTTAAATCATATAAATTGCATATAGCATATCCAGCTTAATAGGTTTTATGCCCTTCTAAAGCTCCTGTACTCCCGCCTTTTAGTATGTTTTTTTATCCTCCTGCTATGCTGCAAGTAACGGTATATCATACCTTTATAAGATTAAAGAAAGTGACTTACTTAGTGGGATATTTGTTTAATTGTGATTAGTTTTAACAGAATAAAGCAGGGGATACAGAAAAATATGAATACCAGGAATAAGACGTATTTTAAGGCAATTTTAATATAAGCTATGGTTGTTATTACGCGCTTTGGGGTGTGTAGCATCAATAAGAAACAAGTGATATATTAGAAATAACAACTATAGGGTTGTTGTAAGTAAGTTAGGCATCATTCACAATGGATAGAAAAGAAGTTCTAGATATATATATAACAAATAGAATCAGAGGTTTTTCAGAAGAAGAACGAGAAGAGGAATTATATGAAGTGTGGAGCAGCAATTGGTCTAATGTTGAAGGATGGGAAATACTAACTCAAGAAATCAGAAAATCAATACAAGAAGGAACACTACCCGAAGATTATAAAAACAAAAAATATGACAGTGTTCTATTCTTTAAATTCCGTGATAGATTTAAAGGGTTTCGAAACGACTATCTATCAAGACAAACTGGATTACGAATAAGCTCAGGCAATCCGACCAAATTAGAATCATGCCCTTGTTGTGGATTAAGAACAATTGAAAAAAGGTATGATTTTGAAATCTGCACAGTATGCTGGTGGGAGGATGATGGACAGGACAATGACAACTCGGATACAATTCTTGGCGGACCTAACTATGGTTTAAGTCTGATAAGTGGAAGAGTAAACTTTATTCGACACGGAATATATGATCCAGAACGAGATGATTTGATTGAAATTAAAGACGAGCCAAGCAAATTTGAAAAAGGAAGGTCTTTTGAAATTCAAACCGACTTTCTCATTGAACTTGGAACCGAATGGAAGACTAAAATAACGAATGCCTAATAAAACCTAAACTGCATTAAAACGCAGTTTAGCTAGACGTTAGTTTTCATGCAAAGAGAGAAAAGCCAACGTACATTTACAAGCTCCGACACACAAACTGAAGCTTCAGCTTGTAAAAGAGCCAAATTTTAACAAGTGCACACCTTAAATATGAAAGAATGAGTAGATTTTTTAATGTTATAGTACATAAAAACGATGAGATTCCAGATTTACATGGATTGTGTGCAGGTTTTGAAAATAAATCTTGGCGATTAGAACAGTTGGTTGATTATTTATTTAATTACCTTCCCGAATTTTCTTTAAATCAATCAGAACTTAAAGAATTCAACAGCTTAAATCTTATACCTAATATTAGGAAAGCAGCAAGTAGTGTATATCAATCAAAAAAATTCCGAAATCGAGGAGAGTTTGGCGAATTACTCTTGCACGCAATTATTAGGGAAACCCATAATACAATACCTGCAATAAGCAAGATTTACTATAAAGATGGACCAAATGAAACTGTTAAAGGATTCGATGCTGTTCATGTTGTAGAAAAAGAAGGCAACTTAGAATTATGGTTAGGTGAAGTTAAATTCTATCAAAGTATATCAAGTGCAATACCAGATGTCATAAAAGAATTAAGAGAGCACATTGAGATAAGGTATGTAAAGAATGAATTTATCACTCTAACAAATAAGATTGATAGAACTTGGGAATATGCGGATAAGTTAAAAACGTTACTAGACCCAACAACTTCTTTAGATGATGTATTTGAAAACACCTGTATACCGGTTTTATTGACTTACGATTCAAAAACTTTGCAAAAACACGAAAAGAAGACTGATGAGTACATTGCTGAAATAGAAGCTGAGTTTTTGAAATTACATAAAAAGTTTTGTGACGATTTAGGGGAATTTCCATTAACAATTCATCTGTTCTTATTACCATTAGACACTAAGAAAAAACTAATTACGAAACTTGAAGAAAAACTTAAGGTATGGCAGCAGATTTAACACATCAAGAAGTTCGTAAGATTCTTAGAAACGAATTTAAAGAAGACGTTGATAAATTTGCTATCATCAAGTTTATCTCGAACTATATACAAAACAATCAAACTATTGGTCAAGAACTTGTTTTACGTTTACTATCAAGAAAGAATGAGTTCATTGGTTATGAAACAATAATCGATTCTTTGGTTAGACAGGTCGGTTTATTCCCATATATTGAGCAAGACAATCTTTCAATTAAGGATTCAATTGCTTATGAATTACATAAGCCCGTTGGTCTGACTGATAACATTGTATTTCATCATGCTCAAGCTGAAGTGTACTATTCACTAGTACAAAATGAAAATATAGTTTTAAGTGCTCCTACGAGTTTTGGCAAAAGCCTTATTATTGACGCTGTAATAGCAACAAAAAAATATACTAACCTTGCGATAATTGTACCTACAATTGCATTAATTGACGAAACTCGCAAAAGGCTTTCCAAATTTAAAGAAGATTATAAGGTAATAACACACCCTAGCCAAGAACCACGAGACAAAAATATCTTAATATTAACGCAAGAAAGAGCCTTAGATATAGTTGATAGAATACCTATTGATTTCTTCGTAATTGATGAATTTTATAAACTAAGCCCTAATAAATCAGATACTGAGCGTTGCCACATTCTCAATCATGTTTTTTATAAGTTAGTAAAACAAGGAGCTCAGTTTTATTTGTTAGGCCCAAATATAGAACGTATTACGACTGACTTATTGGCAAATGTGAAATATCGTTTTATAAAAACCGATTATAAAACTGTTATTTCAGAGCGTCATAAAGTGACTATAAAAAAAGGAGAAAAACCTATTGATAAGTTAATAGAGCTTACATCTGGTTTGTCAGAACCTACTTTGATCTTTTGTCAATCTCCAGCGAGTGCGAATAGAGTAGCAAGCTCTTTATATGAAGATGCTATTTTTCAAGATACCAACACAAATGACAATCTTATCGAATGGATTAAAACTAATTATCATGAAGATTGGATTTTACCAAATTGTTTAAAGAAAGGTATTGGAATTCACCATGGTAAAATACCAAGAGCAATTGCTCAAAAGAGTATTAAGCTATTTAATGAAGAAAAGATAAAGTATTTGATTTGTACTTCTACGATAATAGAAGGCGTAAATACGAAAGCAAAAAATGTAATTATATATGACAATAAAATAGCAAGTTCAAAATTTGACTATTTCACTTTCAATAATATTTGTGGTCGCTCAGGAAGGATGTTTGCACACTTTATAGGTCATATTTATTTGTTTCATGAGCCTCCGATGGCTGAACTCCCATTAGTTGATTTTCCAATTTTTTCACAGAATGATGATGTGCCTGAAAGTTTATTAATAAACTTAAAAGAAGAAGATTTAAAGGAAAGTTCAAAAAAGAAGCTTGAAAAGTTTTTTGTTCAAGATTTGCTCTCAAAAGAAGTCTTAAGCCAAAATTCGTTTATTGATTTGGAGCAACAAATCAAGTTAGCAAAGTTCATTGATGAAAATTCTCAGCAACTGACTCCACATCTTACTTGGAATAATGTGCCAACCAACCAGCAGTTAAAACTAGCTTGCATGTTGATATGGAACTACTTTATTAATTCCAGAAAACGTATTTATGGTGTGAGTTCTGGCAAACAACTTCATTTTAGGATAAATCAATATAGAGAAGCTGGAAGTTTGAAAGCGTTTATAAAACAATTCATCAATTTAGGTTCAGATTTCAAAGAGAAGAATGATGGTATTGAACTCGCTTTTGATATTCAACGTCATTGGATTAACTTTCAATTTCCCCGTTATTTGATGGCTTTAAACAATATCACTAATGCTGTATTTGAAAATAAAGGTTTCGAATTACCTGATTATTCATATTATGCTTCAATGGTTGAGTGTTACTTTACAGAACCTTATGTAGTTCCGCTTGACGAATATGGTTTGCCGATGTCGGTCTCTTTAAAAATTGGTAGAGTGATTAATCTTGAAAAAAATATTGATGCATCCTTGGCTGCGTTAAAGACTTTTAATCCAGAATCAGTTAATCTAAATGAAATTGAAAAAGAGTTTATTTATGAACTTAAAGAATACATATAATCCAATACAATAGTTATGCACATTAAGTAAACTCACAAATCTGACACAAAACCAAATTTGCTTAAAGAGTATGCCTTCACAACGCAGAGAACGATTGGAAGAAATAAAGCACGAAAACCTAATAATGTATATCAAAAATAGCGATTTCTCAGTAAATTCTGTTTTAGTAGCTCGAAGCAACTCCGCCAAATCAGAGATTTGACAGAGTCTGAAAATAAAATTACTCTGCAAAATTTCTGATTTGGCTCTTTGCGTATTAACAAGGAAAGTACATTTCTAATGCCCTACGCTACATAACTGAGCCGTTAGGTTTCATGCAAAGAGAGAAAAGTCAGCGCACAAATAGCACATTTGGTTTTTGCTAATGTAAGCTTCCCCTTTTGCCTGAGCAAAAGGGGAAGCTTATACAATACTACATTAAACCCGAATTCTATCGGGTTCAAAATAGTATTGGTCTAAATCCTAACTTGACTTTAACTTATAATGCTATACCAACAGGCAGCACACAACACTATGGTGTATTTGTAACTACTTTGATGGGTAAACCACCTGTGATTTATAAAAAAATGTACTGTATTTCTTTACTTTTGACCCGGGTCAAAATAATTTTTAACCGGGGTTAAACTTATTTTTAACCCGGGTTAAAATATAAAAACATGCTGTAAAAAAAGTAAAACCCTGCTGGGGAAAAAATAAAAAGCACGTGTGATTTTAGCATTAAGCTGCTTAGCCTTGGTTATTAGGGACAGGATAAAAAAGAGGCCGTCTTAAAAGTAAGCGTAAATTAAAATACTTTTAAGACAGCCCCATTGAGAGCACTAATTGTTCTATTCTTTTGGCATTAGTTACCGGTAGACCAGTCGGCAGCCCATGCTGGTGCATCTTTCCCGTTGCCGGCACCTGTAGCATCTGCTTTTTCGGTAAAGGTAAGGCCACCTGCCGCTTTTACAGTATTACCAGTACCCATATCAACAAAAGCTATATTAGTCAGTTTAATATCGCCGGCAGCTATCCTGTCGTTGGCTGGCTGATCCTTATCGGTATTATCAGCATAAAAATAAGCATGGCCTTTACCGGCTGCTAAACCACCAATAACAATGTTATCAATGGTTTGTTTTCCGGCGCCTTCTTTTAAGTACCAGGGCTTTTCGCCCATGCCCATAATGGTCATATTTTTTAATACAGCCATAGTCATGGGGTAATCAGCTGCCCCGTTATCGCCGTTGTTAGAGCCTTCAATACCTGATTTAACAGAGTTAAGCACATACCAGTATTCACCTGTTCCATTCCATCCATCGGCAAAGTCAATACCATCATCTTCGCTGTCGATAGATACCAGGTACTTTGCATTTACAGTACCGCCAAAAAACTCAATACCATCATCGCCACCTTTGTACGAGCTTATATACTCTAAAGTGGTTGCGTTTCCCACACCAAATAGCGACAGGCCGTTAAACTCCTTTGTATCGGAATATTTGTAACCCGAGTATTCAATGCGCAGGTAACGAATTACGCCCGAGTTATCAGCCGCTTTATCGCCACCATAGTTTAAACCCGATACCTCGGCCGATGCCGATGCACCTGCACTGCCACCCTTATTCGTTGGCGCATAGCCACACACAACCAGGCCACCCCATGCACTCGATTCTTTTTTAGTGGCCGTCATTACCACAGGCTCATCTTTAGTTCCATTGATATAGATTTGACCGCCTTGTGCTACTGCAATGTAGCGTACGTTAGGGTTAGCAGCATCCGGCGTTGTAGCTATTATTTCAGTACCGGCAGGTATACTTAGTTTTGCACCTTTATCAACACGCAATTCACCAGTTAAATAATAGGTTGTACTGGCATCAAGTGTAATGTTATCGCCACCGGGTATTATTCCTTTAAAATTGTTTGCGTCAACAACAAAAGAATTGCCGCCTTGTGGATCATCATTGTCAGAACAACTCACTAATAATGCTGCAAGAGCAAGTAATGATAATACTAACTTTTTCATTTTTCTTTGTTTTAAAGTTTTCAATTTCAGATATATAATTTGGTACTATTAGAATGTATAGCTTAGGCCAAGGCTGAGTTGAATGCCTTTGGAGTACCGGCTTACCAGGTGTGTTGCAGTGGTATTTTCCTGAACCCTGTCAAAGTTGGGGTTGAGCAGGTTTTTTGCACTAAAGCTTACGCCCAGCTTATCAAATTTGCTTTTAACAATCAGGTCCAGCTCATTAAAAGAACGGTCAACCTGCTTACCCAGTCCGGCATAACCAATCAGGTACAAACGATCAGAAGTATAGCCATAAACAAAAGTTGTTGAAAAGGCATTTTCCCCATCTTTCCATTTACTGATGTAGCTAAGGTTGGCATTGCCCAGTATTGGGGCGGCACCTTGTAATTTTTCGGTGCCAGTTGCAAACGATGCGTTAATGCTGCCCTTTGTTTCGCGTTGTATCTTTTCGTTATTCAATTCCTGGTTAGATAGCATTAAAGAAAGGTTGGCACCCAACACCAGCTTCTTGTTATCGGTTTGCCAAACAGGTTTCTTAGCTTCCAGCTCGGTACCCAGTACGTATGCCCAATCGCCTGTGTTGGCATAAGTAAAGTCGTTCGATGCCGATGCCATAACGAATTTATTAATCGGATCCTGAATATATTTTCCAAAGGCTGCAATGGAAATTAACTGGCCTGCCTGCGGGAACACCTCCCATTTAATATCAGCATTATATACTTTAGACGGGTAGAGGTACGGGTTACCTTGTGTTGCATCTGTAATACCTTCAAACAGGAATGGTGCAGTTTCTTTAAACTGGGGTAGTGTATAACTCATGCTGCCTGCAAAGCGCAGGTTGCTTTTTTCGCTTAGCATGTATTTTAACGAAAGGCTTGGAAACGGGTTATTTTCAGTAAATGAATTCTCTCCATTAAACAGCGATGTTTGATAGCTGATATCTTGTGTTATTGTTTCAAAACGTAAGCCCAGTACGGCCAGCAGGCGCAACGAAACAGCATATTCAAAAGAAGCAAAAGCAGCATGATTGATCATGTTTCCCGAGTAGGATTGTGGTATGTTTAAATCGCCAAAGAAGGTTTTAAGGCTGAAATACCCTGCCTGCATTCTTTCATTATTAAAATAAGCATCAATATTATTGGGGTCGATACTAAGAACCCGGCTTTTATCAAGGCTGTGGTTATATTGATACGCTTCAAAATCGCGTGCTTTAATCCGGGCAGAATAACCCAGTGTAAGCTTAGCCCTGTATGCGGCATCCTCGTTTAATGCCTCGCCAAAGGTTTTTGAAATATTAATATTACCTGCCAGCTCTTGTTCCTTAAGCTCATGCCAGTAACGGTGATTATTGGCAGCATCATTGCTTGACGGAACAAAAGCAGCACCATTCTCCTGCACAAGTACGTTATGACGACGATCGGGCAATACATTGGCAACCGTATTATAAGCCAGGCCCCAGTTCAACATTAACCTTTCATTTAATTCGTGCCTGCCCAGTAACTGGTTTACTATAACCCGGTTTCGTTCAAAGTCAGAGCGGCGTACAAAAGCCTTATCTTTATCCGGGTCGCCCACAACATCAATAATATAACCATTCACCTGCTTCAGATCCTGCTTTGATGAGTGAAGCAACATTGAATTGAAGTAAATCTGCGAGCCGCCTTTTGAATAATTGAGGTTAAACATACCTGTTGTATTGGTATTATATTTAAACATTTCACCAGCTAAGTTCATCCGCTTATCGTCACTGCCATTAATCCTGCGTTGTATAATATTGCTATATTGAAATTTATTATCGTATGAAACCGTAGCAAACAGGTTTAATTTTCCTTCGCCCAGCGTAAATGTTCGGCCACCTTTCAGCTTAAAACTCATATTCGGGTAAGGTGTTTTACCAGTCGGATTCCACGCATTACGGAAATCGTACACCTTTAAATCATCCGGACGGGAGAAGTTGTTAAAACCTAAGAAGCCGGGGCCATCCTGCAAAATAAACTTATCGGCATTGGCTAAATTGGTATTGCTCCCTGTCTTTATATCGATTTGAAAAAATGGATCACCCGTTTGTTTCTTCGATACAATATCAATATTAGCACCCGCTACATCAGCATAAAGCCCGGATGTAAAAACCTTTTCTATACCAATAAAACCAATTACATCGGTACTGAACAGCTCTAAATCAATATTTTTATATTCGGCATGATTACCGGGTAAAGGTAAACCGTTAATAGTTGTAGTATTGTAACGATCGCCCAGCCCCCGCACGTTGATAGTGCCTGGGCCACTTTGCTTTGTAATGCCTGTTACTTTTGTTACACCCGATGCTGCATCAGGTACGCCCTGTAATGCCATCTGTTGAGCACCAATGGTTTCTTTACTTATGGCGGCCTTCTTCTGTTCAAGCATCAACAGGTTTTCCGATTCCCTGTTGGCCTTTGCCACTACTTTAACCTCTGCCAAATCCATTTCGGCACTCAGCAGTTTAAAGTCAAGCATGGTGGCTTCATTTGTTTTAACAACAACGCGCTCTATAAGCTGTGGTTCGTACGATATATACTGGCAGCGTATAGTATAAGTTCCCGGTTCAAGGGGCGGTAATTCATAATCGCCCGAGAAATTGGTCGTGCTCCCTATGGATGTACCATCAATTACCACGGCAGCCCCAATAAGTTCTTCACCAGTTGCTTTATCAGTAATTTTTCCTTTTAATATCCCGTTCTGGGCAAATCCCTGTGTAAGATTAGCCAGGCACAGAATAGCAAATGCTAAAAATTGTCTTTTCATTTTCCTCTCAATAATTCAATTTTATCAGGAGCAAATGTATGGCAAGGAGGATGAAAGGGTACTAAGTAAGAATTAAGGGAACTTTAAGTATGTGTTAAGTGATGTGTTTATGTAATATGCAGTAAATCAGTGGTGATAGTGCTTGAGTGTAGCTTTGCTTAAAAGTGGCTAAAAAGCAAATTAATACAGTATTAACACCCGCTTAATATAAGCTGATAGTTATTGTATATTTATAAATTATCCATGGTATTTTTTAATTAGTAAATGGTTAGATGTAAGATACAAGACATAAGACGCGAGACGCAAGATTGATTTGCAAGGCGCATATTGCCAGTACCTTGCTTATAACAGCTAAAGCTGCATAATCCTTAGGAGATGGCACTTAAAAGAATTTAACAAACTGAGCTTAAAAGAAGTGGTATTATATTGTTATAATTATAACCTGCTACTTATATTTGTAAGTAATACAATCTTAAGTTATTATAAAAGCGAAGATTATACTAAATATACGGACTACCTTCTTAACAAACGGCCTGTTGATTCGGCACCAAAGTATAATCGTGAAACAAATGAAATTAGTCAGATGGATTCTTAAACCTTATTGTTAATAATCAAATAAAGATGAATGAAATAATTAGTGTATTACTTCCTTTTTTATGTGGAATAGTAGTAATCATTGTCGGGTGTATAAAATATTGGAAATTACGCAGAGCTGAACAATCAAGGAAAACAGGGATTTTTGGCATTTGGCTAATGGGAGTTATTGCCTTGCTTTTTGGCATTTTTGGGCAACTATTAATTATAGTGGAAGCATTTGATGTAGTAACACAGGATGGTACAATATCAGCAACAGATGTTGCAAGAGGTATTAAGAATTCCTATCTCCCGACATTAGTTGGCATAATTGTTATGATAATCTCTCTGGTAACCTGGGGGATATTAAAAGGAATAAAGCAGAAAAGAATACCTTAACAACCTGCTAATATCTAATGAAAAACAACTACTGGGTATAATAAGCAATAAACATAAGGTATACGGCTAAATAGCCATTACACTACACCTTGGATTTAGACGAAACCATAAAATCACGATGAGCTTTTAATAAGTTAATTGAATACAGGAGGATATTTTTAGTTTCGGCAAGCACATCCATAAACAGGATGCTGACACGAGTGCGGCCTTCCCCTTTCTGTATGCGTTTTACCTGGTTGCGGCGTATACCATCCTGAAAGCTGATAAGGAAATTTTGTTTGCTGATCATCTCGTTTATTAACTCGAATTTTTGCTCCTTCTCTAAATGGATAATGTGATTGAAATAGCCTGTTATCTCATCCAGTAGTTCCTGTAAATCGGATTTTTGGGCAGGAGTCATACCTTTATGCTGATTCTCAATATGCTCATATAAAGGTTGAGTTATATTTTTAAGGCAACTGACTAACTCTGTCAGGTAATCAAAGGTCTGTATAAAATATTGTCCCGAGTTAATACCTTCTTCGCTTACTTTTGCAAAGGCATAGAAAAACTTTGATTTACCGTTCCGGGTATACTTATCTAATAATAATGCTTTAGTGTGGGCCTCGTGCAATTGCCTTATATCTTCATCAATAAAGCCCTGAAGACTTAAATAGAACACTTTTGATGCTTCCTGCAGGTTATGCCTTATTTGCTCGCCACCTGTTTCCATTAAATGGTCAAGACTGTGTTCTATTTCATCCTGAAACTCTTCTTTAAGTAACCGCTTTTCCTTTTGTTTTTGCTTATGGTACTTACGTGTAACAAACAACCATGTAATAACCAGTATGGTTAGTGTAATAGCTGCAAGCCATTGTCCGAACCAAATGATAAATGTAAAGATAAAAGCACCAATAAAAGCCAGGCAAGCAGTAAAGAACCAGCCGCCTAATATAGATAATACACCAGATACCCTGTAAACAGCACTCTCACGCCCCCATGCCTGGTCGGCAAGTGATGTACCCATTGCCACCATAAAAACAACAAATGTGGTGGATAGCGGAACCTGCATATAAGTGCCTAATGATATAAGTATGCTGGCTACAACTAAATTAACCGAAGCCCGTACAGTGTCGAAATAGATTACACCATCAGGTGTTTTTATATGTGCAGGCCCATCCGCTTTTCGGTAGCGGGAATCAAAATACTTAACCATGCGGCGTGGTAAAATACCTGTAATAACACTATGTAGGTGCAGAAAGTTACGTACTATTACACGAGAAAGATGTGATGGTTCAAAACGTTCATAGCCACTTGATTGTCTTCCTAAATACACCTCTGTTTCGGTTACACTTTCGGCCTTTTGGGATTTAAACAGTGTAATGGTCATTACAACTGCCGATAAGCCAAATAATAAGGTGTATGTTGAATCATGAAAGATATCTTTGCGAATAACATTATCATTTAAAAAAGCCATTGAAAATGAATCGGGTGAACTCTCTCCTGATGAAATAAACGTTTTAAAGCTTTCGATACCTGCCAAAGGTATACCTATAAAATTAACCAAATCATTGGCAGCAAAAGACATGGCCAGGGCAAAGGTGCCAAACATGACTACTATACGGGCAATATCAGTATTAAATGATAGGCCAAGAAATAAAAATATAAAAGTTGAAAATGTAAAAATACCCATAAGAATTTCTGCCTGGTACTTTTGAACAATACCAAACCAGGTGTAACTATCAAAAAGCGTTGTGTCTCCCAGCCCTTTCTTTAATATCATAAAAGCAATGGCTGTAATGGCTAATCCACCTACAATAGAAAATAAATATTTAAAACGGCGATGGTAGTTAAAGGTGAAAATAACACGCGTAAAAAATTGCACAATAATACCCACCACAAAGGCTAAGCATATAGAGAGTAAAATACCGGCCAATATAATAAAAGCCTTATCGGTATTAATAAGCTGTTGAATGTCAATACCCTCTATTTTGTTTTCGCGGTTTTTTAAAATTGATAAGGCCATAGCACCGCCCAGCAGTTCAAATACAACCGCTATAGTTGTAGAGGTGGGGAAACCAAGCGTATTGAAGCCATCAATTAATAATATATCAACCAACATAACAGCCACAAAAATCACCATCAGTTCAGTAAAGGCAAAGTTTGAAGGGTATATAACACCTCTGCGTGCCACTTCCATCATATTTGCCGAAAGGAGAGAGCCAATTAAAAGGCCAATGGCTGCTACCCAGTATACCAATCTTCGTTGAGCTGCCCTTGAGCCAATAGCTGCATTTAAAAAATTAACAGCATCGTTTGATACACCAACAATCAAATCAATAATTGCCAATAAGCCAAGAAGAATAACTACAATCCAGATAAAAGTCATAGCGCCATTAAATTTGTTATCAAAGATAGGGGGAGAACCGGACGAAGTGTAAAACCCAATGTTAAATTTACGTTATCATCCGCTATATTTTCACGTTTACAAATGTACCTAATATCAGTAAAGTAACGAAATAGCTACTTAACATTGAGTTAACATCATATTTTAATAAGAAGAAAACGAAAGAGTCGTAAATATTCGCCTAACTTTGTTATTGATAATAGATCGTTAGGTTTTAGATGTTAGACACAAAACTGATTTGCAAGGCGTATATTGACAGTGTTTTAGTTGTGATAAACGCAAGTGCATAAACCCTTAAAAATGTTTAACGAACTATAGTTACAAGCTAATGTTATTTTAATAAAAAAATTGATGGATGAAATCACATGAACCTCAAAGAATTGCAGGCTTTGTATCAATAGGCTTTCTTGTATTGACATTCGTATTTTTTGGTGTAAATTATTATAGTCCCAACCTGTATTATTCTTTGATTATATCAATACCCATTTTTTTTGCTATCTCATTTGCTTTCGTTAATTATTTTATCAATTCCTTTATCTATTCAAAGATAAAACCAATATATCAAACCATATATGGTAGAGATCAACAGAAAGGTAAAGTTGAAGTGGCAGCCAATACCTCAAATGATATATTATCAACTGTAAACCGCGAAGTTGTAAACTGGATGCATGACCGTACGCAGGAAATCCAGGAACTAAAACAAATGGAGAAGTACCGCAAAGAATTCTTAGGTAATGTATCGCACGAACTGAAAACGCCAATATTTAATATACAAGGCTACATATTAACCCTGCTCGATGGTGGAATTGAAGATGCTAATATAAACATGCGCTATTTATTGCGAACCGAAAAAAGTATTGATAGGATGATTTCCATTATTGAAGATCTGGAGTCGATATCAAAGCTTGAAGCCGGGGAACTACAGTTGTATCCAGAGCATTTTGATATTGTGAAGCTGATTGATGATGTTTTTGAACTACAGGAGATAAGAGCAAAAGAGAAAGGCATTGAATTGAGTTATGGACAGGGAGCTGGTATGCCATTTATTGTAAATGCTGATAAAGAGCGTATATTTCAGGTTGTGAGTAATTTAATTCTCAACTCTATTAATTATGGGCGCAAAGGTGGTGTAACCAAAATAAACCTGTACGATATGGATAACCGGATTTTAGTTGAGATAAAAGATACGGGCATTGGCATTGCAGGGGCAGATCTGCCACGTATATTTGAACGCTTCTACCGGGCAGATAAAAGTAGAAGCCGCGAACAAGGTGGTACAGGCCTTGGTTTAGCTATTGTTAAGCATCTTATTGAAGCACATGGGCAACGCATTAATGTAAGAAGTACGCTTGGAGAAGGAACAGTATTTACCTTTACACTAGAAAAAGCGGGTTAACATTATTATAACATAAAAATAACGTACAGGAAATTATTTGTTAATCCCATAACTTATTTTCGTATTAAAACTTTTAGAATGAATATAGAAAATTATAAAGTCCTTTTAGTTGATGATGAACCTGATATACTTGAGTTTATTAGTTATAATATGAGGAAAGAAGGTTTTCAGGTACTAACAGCTAATAATGGGCAGGAAGCACTTAAAATTGCAGAGGCTGAAACGCCAGAGTTGATAATACTGGATGTGATGATGCCTGGGATGGATGGTATTGAAACATGCGAAGAGCTTAAGCGGGTACCAGCATTAAAAAACACAATAGTTGCTTTTCTTACTGCACGTGGTGAAGACTATTCACAAATAGCAGGTTTTGATGCTGGTGCTGATGATTATATTACCAAACCTGTAAAGCCCAAAGTGTTAATTTCAAGAGCTAAAGCCTTATTAAAGCGTTATCGCTCAGAAGATATTGCTGAGAAAGAACTTGAGAATCATATTCTTAATATTGGTGATTTATCAATAGACAGAGAGCGCTATTTGGTTATTAATGCTGGCCAGGAGCTCGTACTTCCAAAAAAAGAATTTGAGTTGTTAGAGTTACTGGTTTCCAAGGTTGAAAAAGTTTTTACGCGCGATGAGATATACAATGCCGTATGGGGTGATAATATTATTGTAGGTGACCGTACCATTGATGTACATATTCGTAAATTAAGAGAAAAGATCGGACAAGATCATATAAAGACGATAAAAGGAGTTGGATATAAATATGTTATTTAATGTAATTTTTGGTAATAAAACTTGGTAATAAAACAATATGCTGGTTATAAAATTGGTAAGCAGTATCAATTTCCTTACTTTTATATTTGTAAAAAATTAATAAAGTTATATTATTTGCTTTTTATAATACGCACAAACTAATATGTATGAGGAAGTTATTTGTTATTCTTTCAGTTTTTGCCCTTCTAACAGGGGCAGGTTGTAAAGATAAGCCTTCGAAGAAACCACAAAAACCAGTGAAAACTGCCGTTGTGGAGAAAAAGGTTGTAAAAGATACAACAGCTGTTGATACCGTTAAAAGTAAACCTGTTGTAAAAGAAGTGGAGCCGCCTAAGCCTGCGGATAAGTATTTCTTAATTGCCGGGAGTTTTGCAAATAAAAAGAATGCTGAAATCTTTAAAGCTAAATTAGTTGCTGAGGGTTATCAGTCAGTTATTATTGAACGACCTCATGGACTGAATGGTGAATTTTATAAAGTGTCATACAGATCGTTTTATGATCGTAAAGAGGCATTTGCCGAATTAAGAACAGCGAGATATTCAGAAGGGCGTGATGATGTTTGGTTATTAATAAAGTAATTAACATCATTTTTTAGTGCCATATTGGTTTGGTATGGCACTGTATATAATCTTTACAAGTATTTTTAAAACACAATATTTATTAGTCTGAGCCAATAATTTTAAGTTGACTATACACCAACTATTATAAACTAAAAAGAGCTTGCAATATGCAAGCTCTTTTTTTAATTTCTCTCAAAAACGAATTTTAGTTGGTTTTAAATTCGTAGTTTACTTCTTTTAGGTCTTCGTTGGCCTTAACGATTTTCTTTTTTAAGCCTTCTTTAAATTCAGCTAACTTTTTAGAAACTTCGGCATCACCGGTTGCAATTATCTGGGCTGCCAAAATACCTGCATTTTGTGCACCATCAATTCCGACTGTTGCTACAGGAATTCCCGGAGGCATTTGAACAATAGCTAACAAAGCATCTAAACCATCAAGGCTTGCATTAATTGGTACACCAATTACAGGTATTTTAACCATTGATGCAATAACACCTGGTAAATGGGCAGCCATGCCTGCTGCTGCTATAATTACCTTAATTCCCCTGTCTTCGGCACTTTTAGCAAAAGCTTCAACCTGCGATGGTGTTCTGTGAGCAGAAAGCGCATTAATTTCGAATGGAATCTTCAGATCATTTAAAAAATCAGCTGCCTTTTTCATCACCGGAAGGTCAGATGTGCTTCCCATAATAATACTAACTCTTGGTTGCATAATAATCGATTTATTTGTTTGTAAAAATTCTCTGTAAGAACCTTTCGTTAATTTTTCCCACCACAAAAATAGTTAAGAAAGCATTATAATCATGTGGTTATCTTTATTTTTTATACTTTTGCACCTTAAAATCCAGACTTTTATTTATTTTTTAAAGGACTTACAAGTGTAATTGCCTTATTATTAGGTTTTAATATTTGTAATTGGTGTTTTTAAAATCAATTGTAAACAAAGAAGAATGAGCCGAGTTAAGATATTAGATAAAGAATTTGAGTTATCAATACCTGAAAGTGAGCTTTTAAAAGCTGTTGACCAGGTAGCAGAGCGAATTAATAAGGATCTGGAAGGGAAAAATCCATTAATGATATGTGTGTTAAATGGTTCATTTATGTTTGCATCTGATTTAATGAAACGGATAACAATACCCTGTGAGATTAGCTTTGTGAAACTGACTTCGTATTCGGGAACCAATTCTACTGGTAAGGTAAAAGAATTAATTGGTTTAAATGAAGATATCACTGATCGTACCATTGTTTTGCTTGAAGATATTGTTGATACAGGATTAACAATTATTGATACAGTAGAGCAAGTTAAAGCTATGGGGCCTGCCGAAGTGCGTGTTGCAACAATGCTTTTTAAGCCTGATGCCTGTAAGCGCGATGTGACATTGGATTATATTGGAATGAATATTCCAAATGATTTTATTGTTGGTTACGGCTTAGACTATGATGGCTTTGGTAGAAATCTTAACGGCATATATACAGTAGTAGAATAACATCTATTTAATTAATTTAAGGAGTAATAAACATGCTCAATGTTGTCATCTTTGGCCCTCCGGGTTCCGGCAAGGGTACACAAAGTAAAAAAATTGCAGAAGAATTTAATTTAGCTCATGTATCTACCGGGGAATTGTGTAGGCGAGCTATACACAATAACACACACGAAGGTGTAATTGCTAAAGCTTATATTGATAGGGGAGAATTGGTTCCTGATGCTACTATCATTGATATGTTGGATAATTTTCTTGAGAAATTGCCAGTAGATCAGGGAATTATTTTTGATGGTTTCCCTCGTACGGTTGCCCAGGCAGAGGCCTTGATTAAGATTATGCAAGAACATGGTACTAAGGTGTCGGTATTGCTTAATCTTGAGGTTGAAAGAGAAGAGCTATTGAAACGCATATTGAAACGTGGTGAAACATCTGGTCGTTCAGATGATAACAATGCAACAATAAACAAGCGTTTAGAGGTGTATGAGGCACAAACACTTCCTGTTATTGAGTTTTACAGAAAGAAGCGTTTGTATAAACCAATTAAAGGCATTGGTGATGTTGACGATATTTTCGGACAAATTTCGGAGATTTTAAACGATCTGAAATAAGAATCCGTAATTGCATTTGAGCCACGGTATGAATTTGCCGTGGCTTATTGTATTTTTATAGTAAACAATTATTATGGCTGGATCTAATTTTGTTGATTACGTTAAAATATTCTGTCGTTCTGGAAAAGGAGGGGCAGGCTCGGCTCATTTGCGTCGTGAGAAATCAGAAGCAAAAGGTGGTCCTGATGGTGGTGACGGAGGTCGTGGAGGTCATATTATTGTTCGTGGTAACCGTAATATCTGGACGCTTCTTCATTTAAAATACAGGCGACATGTTTTTGCAGATCATGGGTTAAATGGTGGTAAGCAACGTGCCTCAGGAGCTGAGGGGGAGGATCGTATTGTTGAGGTGCCCTTGGGTACTATTGCCAAAGATGCTGAAACAGGGAAAGTACTGTTTGAAATTACTGAACATGATCAGGAGTTGATTCTTGTAAAAGGAGGTCGTGGTGGCCTGGGAAACTGGAATTTTAAATCCTCAACCAATCAAACACCACGTTATGCCCAGCCCGGTGAAGATGGTACTGAAATGGCTGCTGTGCTTGAGTTGAAAGTACTTGCTGATGTTGGCCTGGTTGGATTTCCCAATGCCGGTAAATCAACACTTCTGTCTGTTGTGTCTGCCGCTAAACCAGAAATTGCCGATTACCCGTTTACTACATTGGTGCCCAATTTAGGTATTGTATCTTATCGTGATAACCAATCATTTGCAATGGCTGATATTCCTGGTATAATTGAGGGGGCAAGTGAAGGTAAGGGCTTAGGTATTCGTTTTTTACGGCATATTGAACGTAATTCTATATTGCTTTTTTTGGTGCCTGCTGATTCTGAAGATATTAAGAAAGAATACAAAATACTACTTAATGAATTAGAGCAGTATAACCCTGAATTATTAGATAAAGGTCGCTTATTAGCCATCTCTAAATCGGATATGCTTGATGATGAGTTAAAACAGGAAATGATTGCTGATTTGCCCGATCTACCTTATGTTTTTATATCTTCGGTTGCTAATAATGGTATTACTGAACTGAAAGATATGCTATGGACACAATTAATGGAAGCCAATCAGTAGAAAAGCTAAAAAAGAACTACGAACAAAGTTACGGACATTGGCTTAAGATAGAGCAGAAATTAAAGCAACGTTACATTCTTGTTGCGTGGGTAAGGTTAGTTTGTTTTGTAGGTGCTTTTGCTATCCCTTTTGGTTTAACTCCGGCATGGTCATTTCCTTTCTTTATTATTTTTAGTATCCTTTTTATTGGCTTTTTAGGTTTTGTATGGTATGCCAACCATATACAGTATGAGCGCAATTACACTCGTCATAGAATTAATCTTTTGGCTAAAGAGTTACGTTGTATTAATAACGAATGGACTGCTGAACCTGATGGCGAAGAGCTTATAATGCCGGATCATGAATATGCGCATGACTTGGATTTGTTCGGTAAGGGATCATTATTTCAATACATTAACCGAACTTCAACCAATGGTGGCTATCTAAGGCTATCTATTAAGTTAAATAGTATCTCGTTTTCAGCAGGTGATATCAAAGAAAAACAAGCTGCAATTCGTGAATTAGCCGGGTTAAATGAATACCGGCAACGCTACTATGCCCTTGGAGCCTTTATTGATGAAGGCAATAAAAAGAATAGAAGGGTTGATTTGAGTTGTAAGCCCGACTTAAGTTTTATCTCTAAGGTAACGCGGGTTCTTATGGTCTCTTTTCTTGTGTTACTAATCACTTCTATAATTATGGTATCACTGGGACTTTGGTCATCTTTATTAATTGGGTATTTGTTTTTTGCCGGTCTTTTTATTTCCGGCTCAAAATTACGCAAGGTTAATAAAGTACACTCTGAAGTTGCCTCTTTGGGTAATTACCTTAATTGTTATGCCAGTCTAATTCAGCATGTTGAAGAAACGGATTTCTCATCAAGCTACCTTAATGGGGTAAAGGGTGCATTACAGTCTGAAGGTAAATTGGCCAGCCAGGTAATGGCTCAATTGGCAGGAAATATAAAGTTATTTGATCAGCGCCTTAATATGATTATGGGTGTTGTTTTAAATGGATTTTTTCTGTGGGATTTAATTGTTTGTATGCGTTTACAGATCTGGTATGCTAAGTATGGAGACCAACTAAAGAATTGGCTGGAGGCCTTGCATGAACTGGAAGCCATGAATAGTTTAGCTACATTCTCATATAACCACCCTACTTATGTTTTTCCTGAAATTGCAAACGATATTGTGCTGAAGGCAGAGGAGTTGGGGCATCCGCTTATTCCTGAATCGGAGCGGGTAAGTAATGCCTTTCATATTACCCGGGAGCGGCGAATATGTGTGGTAACAGGCGCTAATATGGCTGGTAAAAGTACCTTTTTGCGTACGGTGGGAGTAGCCCTTGTTTTAGCAGGCAACGGATGTGTAGTGGCTGCCAGGAGTTTTACTTATAAACCCATGTTATTTATTACTAATATGCGTGCTGTAGATAACCTACTCAAGCATGAGTCTTACTTTTTTGCCGAATTAAGTCGCTTAAAAATGATCGTTGATCGCTTAAAGGAGTCTGGAGAATTATTTTTTATCCTGGATGAGATACTGAAAGGCACCAATTCGCTTGATAAAACACAAGGGTCATTAGCTTTAATTAAGCAGTTACTTGAATTAAACGGATGTGGTTTGGTTGCAACCCATGATTTAGAATTAGGGCAGCTTGCTGAAATTTCAGCAGGAAGAGTTTTCAACAATTGTTTTGAGGTGTCTCATAATGCGAATGGACTGGACTTTGATTACAAGCTTAGAGATGGCGTTACACAAAGTCATAACGCCTCTTTTTTAATGGTGAAAATGGGTCTTATTCCAGAAGAAAATATGCGCGTATAAGCCCCTGTTCAATAAAGATTGTTAATAAAGAAATTACCAAACATTTCTTGATTTAGTTATATTTGAACGGTTTTCATGAGAGTGAAGACTTTTATTTTTCCAATTAATTAGTTGATGTTGAGTATGCAGAGTAGTCAAAATGCACAGAACTATTCCGAGGATGCTATCCGTACTTTAGACTGGAAAGAGCACATTCGGCGACGCCCTGGTATGTATATTGGTAAATTAGGCGATGGTACATTTGCCGATGATGGAATTTATGTGTTACTGAAAGAAGTAATGGATAATTCCATTGATGAATATATGATGGGTAATGGAAAAAAAATTGAAGTTACTGTTGAAGAGGGACGTGTTACAGTTCGTGATTATGGCCGGGGTATTCCACTTGGAAAAGTGATTGATGTTGCTTCAAAGATGAATACCGGTGCCAAATACGATTCCAAAGCTTTTAAGAAATCTGTAGGACTAAATGGGGTTGGTATTAAGGCGGTAAATGCTTTAAGTACAGAGTTTAATGTGCAGGCTTATCGTGAGGGAGAAACCAAACGTGTTGATTTTTCAAGGGGTGAGGTAATTACTGACTATGACTTAACTTCAACAAATGAGAAGAATGGTACGTTTATCGAATTTGCTCCTGATTCTGCAATTTTTGAAAACTTTCGCTATAGAGAAGAATATATTGAAACACTCCTTCGAAATTATACATACCTGAATAAGGGTTTATCCATTGTATTTAATGGGAAAGTGTTTCAAAGTAAAAATGGTTTACTTGACCTGCTGAATGAAAATATGGAGTCGGAAGGTCTGTATCCAATTATACACCTTGAAGGCGAAGACCTTGAAATTGCTATTACGCATGGAAATCAATATGGTGAAGAGTATTATACCTTTGTTAACGGACAACACACTACGCAGGGAGGAACGCACTTAATAGCTTTTCGTGAAGCCTTTGTAAAGACTATTCGTGAATTTTATAATAAGAATTTTGATGTATCGGATATTCGGAGTGGAGTAATTGCAGCTGTAAGTATTAAAGTAGAAGAGCCGGTATTTGAGTCGCAGACGAAAACTAAATTAGGGTCTAAAGATATTGGTCCCAACGGACCTTCTGTACGTAATTTTATACTCGATTTTATTAAAGAGCACCTTGATAACTTTTTACATAAAAACTCAGAATGTGCAGAAGCATTAAATCGTAAGATTCTGGACTCAGAGAGAGAGCGTAAGGCTATTTCAGGAATTAAAAAGTTGGCACGTGAGCGTGCTAAAAAGGTTAGTTTACACAATAAAAAATTACGAGACTGCCGTATTCATTATACAGATATTAAGAACGATGAAAATGGTGAGAGTTCCATATTTATTACCGAGGGAGATTCAGCAAGTGGGTCTATTACCAAAGCACGTAATGTCAATTCACAAGCTGTTTTTAGCCTGAAAGGTAAACCCTTGAACAGTTATGGCTTATCGCGTAAGGTCGTTTATGAAAATGAAGAATTTAACTTGCTACAGGCTGCCCTTAATATTGAAGACGGATTGGATACATTGCGCTATAATCATGTTATAATTGCTACCGATGCTGATGTGGACGGTATGCACATACGCTTATTGTTGCTTACCTTCTTCTTGCAGTTTTTTCCTGAATTGGTAAAGAACGGGCATGTTTATATTCTTCAAACACCACTATTCCGGGTACGTAATAAGAAAAAAACATTTTATTGCTATTCTGATGAGGAGAAACACTCGGCCATTAAAAAATGTGGTGCGAAACCGGAGATTACTCGATTTAAAGGACTTGGTGAGATTTCACCGGATGAGTTTAAGCACTTTATTGGCAAAGATATACGCCTTGAGCCTGTACGTATGAAAAAAGACGTAACGGTGAAAGAGATACTTGAATTTTATATGGGTAAGAACACGCCCAACAGACAAAACTTTATCATCGATAACCTGGTGATAGAAGAAGACCTGGTTAATCAAGACTAAATTGTTTACGCATAATGAGTTTCGACGATATAAATATTACCGATCTGCCGGAAGAACAAAGCCCGGAAAAGTCAGATAAACAATCAACAGAAGATCATATGCTGGATGCTGGTGAGACATCAATAAACCACTTGCCTGGTATGTACCGCGAATGGTTTCTTGATTATGCCTCGTATGTTATTCTTGAACGAGCAGTGCCTCATGTTAATGATGGATTGAAACCTGTGCAAAGGCGTATACTGCATTCGATGCGCCGTATGGATGATGGACGATACAATAAAGTAGCCAACATTATTGGTAATACAATGCAGTTTCATCCGCATGGCGATGCCTCTATTGGCGATGCCTTAGTTGCTTTAGGACAAAAAGACTTATTAATAGATTGCCAGGGTAACTGGGGTAATATATTTACCGGTGATGGAGCTGCTGCCCCACGTTATATCGAAGCACGCCTGACCAAGTTTGCCCAGGAAGTAGTGTTTAATCCTAAAACAACAACCTGGAAACTGAGTTATGATGGCCGTAATAACGAGCCTGTGACTTTACCAGTTAAATTTCCATTATTGTTAGCACAAGGTGTTGAGGGGATTGCAGTAGGATTGGCATCAAAACTTTTACCACATAACTTTAATGAGCTGATAGATGCGTCTATCGCTATTTTAAAAGACGAACCATTTGAAATATTGCCCGACTTTAATACAGGTGGTATGATGGATGCTTCGCGCTATAATGATGGATTACGCGGAGGTGCTGTAAAAGTACGTGCTAAAATTAGTAAGGTAGACAGTAAAAGCTTAATAATCTCTGATATTCCCTTTGGAAAGAATACGACATCGCTTATTGAGTCTATTCTGAAAGCGAACGATAAAGGGAAAATTAAGATTAAGAAGATTGATGATAATACAGCTGAGAATGTGGAGATACTCATTTATCTTCCCAATGGCGCTTCACCGGATAAAACAATTGATGCACTGTATGCCTTTACCGATTGTGAAGTATCAATTTCGCCAAATGCATGTGTTATAAGGGATAATAAACCGCATTTTATTGGAGTGTCAGCTATCCTTAGGGAGAATACAGATAATACGGTTAAATTGCTTACCCGTGAACTTGAAATACGCAAGGGAGAACTCGAAGACGCATGGCATATGTCTTCTCTGGAGCGGATATTTATCGAAAATAGGATATATAATCGTATAGAAGATTGTGAAACATGGGATGCCATTATTCAAACAATTGATCATGGGCTTGAACCCTTTAAACCCAGTTTGCATCGTGAAGTAACACATGATGATATTGCTAAATTAACAGAGATAAAGATTAAACGTATCTCTAAGTTTGATGCTAAAAAGGCAGATGAATATATTGCTTCACTTGAAGAAGAGATGGAGCAGATAGCCTATCACTTGGCAAATATTATTGCTTATTCAATTGATTATTATAAGCGGATAAAGAAGCAGTTTGGAAAGAACTTCCCCCGAAAGACTGAGATCAGGAGTTTTGCTACAATTGAGGCTTCTAAAGTAGTGGTGAAGAACGAGAAGCTATACATAAACAGGGAAGATGGATTTGTTGGAACAGCTTTACGGAAGGATGAATATATATGTGATTGTTCCGATATTGATGATATAATTATCTTTTATAAAGATGGAAAATACCTGGTTACAAAAGTGGCAGATAAAGCTTTTGTAGGTAAAAATATCATTCATATTGCAGTATTTAAAAAGAACGATAAACGTACCATATACAATGCTGTGTACCGGGATGGCAAAGCAGGCTATGTGTATATGAAACGCTTTGCGGTAACAGGTGTTACCCGCGATAAGGATTACCATATAACTAAAGAAACACCGGGTTCAAAACTAATGTATTTTAGTGCTAATCCTAATGGAGAATCAGAAATACTTAAAGTAGTACTGCGGCCAAGGGCTCGCATTCGAAACCTTGTGTTTGATGTGAATATGGGAGAACTGGCTATAAAGGGAAGAGCGGCAATGGGTAATATACTTACTAAATACGAAGTTAAAACTATTGCCCTTAAACGAAAAGGAGAATCAACTCTTGGCGGACGTAAAATTTGGTTTGAGAAAGAAACATTACGCTTAAATGCAGATGGGCGCGGACAATTTATTGGTGAGTTTCATGGTGGTGACCAGGTTTTGGTTATTACTAAAGACGGACAATATTATCTTACCTCATACGATCTGAGTAATCATTATGACGACAATATTCTCGTCATTGAAAAGTACAGAAATCACACTGTTTGGTCGGCGGTTTATTTTGATGCGGATCAGAGTTACTATTACGTCAAACGATTCCAGTTTGAAGCTACAACCAAACCACAGTCATTTATTGGTGAAAACAGTAAATCACAACTGGTAAAAATAATGCATGTGGATTATCCGCGCCTAGAGGTTAAGTTTGGAGGAGATGATAAGTTACGTGAGAAATTGATTGTTGAAGTTGCTGAGTTTATAGGGGTTAAGAGTTTTAAAGCAAGAGGAAAACGTTTAACGACATTCCAGATTTCTAAGATAATGGAATTAGAGCCGCTTATTAAAGATGAACCAGAACCAGAACCAGAACCAGAACCAGAGTCTTCAGAAACCATTATTAAGGGTGATGAAGATGAAAATCAAATGTCACTGTTTGAAGCATAACTGATGGAAATAAAACGCATTTTTCTTATTGGATTTATGGGGAGTGGCAAAACGACTCTTGGCAAGTGTCTTAAGTCTGAAATGGGATGGGAGTTTCTTGATTTGGATGAATATTTCGAAACAGTTCATAAAACAACTATAAAGCAATACTTTTCTGATTATGGAGAAGAGGCTTTTCGTAATGCTGAGCAGAAAATGCTTAAGGAAGTGCTTACGAAAGAGAAAGTAATTGTTGCAACAGGAGGAGGTACGCCATGTTATTTTGATAATATGGAGCAAATGAACTCTAATGGGCTTAGTATTTACATTAAACTTTCGGTTAATACTTTAACTGAGCGTTTGGAAGGAACCCACCAGGTTAGGCCGTTGGTAATGGGCAAATCAGGTGAGGAGTTAAAACGATATATTACGGATAAGCTGGCAGAACGCGAGCTGTTCTATAACAGAGCCAGGGTGGTTGTAGATGCCGAGGTGGTAGGAGTTGATGGTTTTAAGCGTATTATTGAGGCATCAGGTGTTGTAATTGAATAAATCCTGGTATTTTAAGGTGTAAAGCGGTTGCACAAGACCAGGAGTTTTAATATATGGTCGTTAGAATTGTTCATTATAAGTACTCTCATCGTTGCACATTTTATTTGTAATAAATCTAAAGAAGTAGGCTTATACTTCAATTTGTTTGACTTTACAGATTTGCTACAGATTTCAGTTTTATTTTTGGTAAATAAGTTACAAATGTGGCTTATATCAATAAATGAACAAGTAATTCTGAATTGATCTATGGTTGGTTTAATTGGCATCAGTCATCAAACAGCACTACTAAAAGTACGCGAGCAACTTGTTATTACCAGGGAGGAAATAACGGGTTTGTACGAGTACCTTAATCAACAATGTGAAGTTGAAGGTATTATGGCATTAAGCACTTGTAATCGTACAGAATTATATTTTGAAGCGAACAGTGCCAATATTAAAAATCAGGATCATTTTGTTGAGAATGTTACAAATGCGTATATCGCATATTTCAAAAAGACAGATAGCATAAAGGAATATTTGTATACATATGTTGGATTAGACTGTGCGCGTCATTTGTTTCGTGTTGCTACAGGACTTGATTCACTTATTTTAGGCGAATATCAGATTGTATCGCAACTAAAAGAGGCCTTTTCTTGGGTTGACAATACAGCGATGGTAGGGCCTGAAATAACACGGATGATTCATAAAGCTTTTGAGGCAGGTAAGCAAGTTCGAACTAAAACATCGCTTAATAAAGGTGCAGTATCGGTAAGCTCAGCGGCTGTTGAGTTAGCTGGTAAAAAGCTGAGTGGTTTTCCGCATGTTAAGGCATTGACGGTTGGTGCTGGTGAAACTGGTACCATTGTCGCTTTAAATTTTTCTAAAAAAGGGTGTATAGATAACTGGATTACAAATCGTACCACAGGAAAGGCAGAGCAATTGGCAGATCGTGTGCAGGGTATTGTTCTTCCTTTTGACTCATATACAGATCAGCTTACCAAGGCTGATGTGGTTACCTACGCAACCGGGTCGGCTCGTATTTTGCTTACCAAAGAAATGGTGGAAGATGCGATGAGTAAAAGGCAATATAAACCATTAATGGTGCTTGATTTATGTAACCCCAGGAATGTAGATCCCGAAGTGGCCAATATTGAAGGTGTTAGTTTATATGACCTTGATCATTTAGAAGAGGTTGTAAAATCTAATTTTGAGAAAAGGAAAGGGAAATTAAGCGAAGCCGAAGAAATTATTAACGAAGTATTAGCTGAATTTGATGATTGGTTAAATACACGCCGAATGAGTTCAGCCATTAGTTCTATCGCATCAATATTTAAAGAGGTAAATTCAAAAGAAGCTCAGAACTATAAGAAAGTAAAAGATGATGTTGATGCATCGCAAAAAATAACGGAATACGGTGAGCACCTGAGTGCAAAATTCACGCGAATGATTATTAAGCAGATGAAGACGGTCACGAATGAAGGTAGGGACACTGAAAAGGTTAAATTACTCGAAGATTTTTTTAACTTTAGCTCTTAACAAATAATACAGATGTTCAACATCTGTATTTTAGGTTATGAAGGCGTCTGTATATGAAACGCCTGCGGAAATTGTTTTATCGAACAGAGAATTAATTTTCGGGGAGTTCTATGTGTAGCAACAAGGAATAAAATATAACACATGAATAAATCCACTATTCGTATAGGAACAAGAGGTAGTAAACTGGCTTTATATCAGGCTAACCTGGTAAAAGATAAACTTACCAAAGCATTTCCCGGTCGTGCCTTTGAAATCGTTATTATTTCTACTAAAGGAGATAAAATACTTGACGTAGCATTATCTAAGATTGGCGATAAAGGATTATTTACAAAAGAGCTGGAGTATGCCCTTTTTGATAACGAGGTGGATATGTGCGTTCATAGCTTAAAGGATTTACCAACAGTGTTTCCTGAAGGTGCACAGTTGGGAGCAATTTTAAAACGAGCCGAGTATAAAGATGCCTGGGTGAGTAAAAACGGATTGGCTCTTAAGGACATGAATGAAACACACAAAGTAGCAACGTCCAGTTTACGCCGGAAAGCTCAGGTACATCGTTTAAATCCGAAGGTACAGGTTGTTGATATTCGTGGAAACGTGGATACACGCTTGAAAAAGATGGCTGAAGGACATTGTGATGCTATGGTTATGGCAGGAGCAGGCCTGATTAGATTAGGATACGATGCGCATATAACGGCATTATTTGAACCCGATTACTTCGTTTCAGCGTGCGGACAAGGCGCAATTGCAATTGAGATACGTGAGAATGATACAGAGATAGAGGCGTTTGTTAAAGCATTGCATTGTGAGGAAAGCTATTTACAGATTACAGCTGAGCGAAGTTTTTTAAATGAGTTAGAAGGAGGTTGTCAAATTCCTATTGGGGCATATGCAAGTATTACAAATGATGAATTATGTGTTTTGGGTTTGGTAGCTATGCCTGATGGTACCAAAGAGTTAAGGGCAGAAGCCAGAGGTAAAGCTTGTGAAGCTGAATTGATAGGCAGACAGCTAGCACAGCAAATAAGAAAGCAAGGAGGGGAGCTTATTCTTGATAAAGTAAGAGATATAAATACATAATAATTATGGATCCTCATTTGCGACAAACAGCCGTTATATTAACGCACCCAATGGGAAAGGATGATTTACTGTATACTGGTTTGGTACGTGAAGGAATTGAAGTTATTTGTGATCCGATGATTGACACAGAGCAGGTTAAGCTCGATGATGAATGTCGACAGCATTTATTCCGGAGTCGTCGGATAATATTTACCAGTAAACGAGGAGTAGAATATTTTTTTCAGCAGATTAAGCCGGCTGATGTATTAGATAAAAGCTTTATTTGTATTGGAAAGAAAACAGCCCAGGTACTGGAAAGGCATGGTCTGAAACCCTGGTGGGTATCTTGTGGCCGAACAGCTTCAGATTTGGTGACAGAGCTGCAGCAAGCGCATATTAAGCCCAATGAAAGTTGGGTTGGCATGCTTGGTGAATTAGCCGAGAATACTTTAGCCGACGGATTAAAAGACGTATGCGATTACAAGCGATACAATGTGTACCGTACCATTATAACTTCAGAACAAAACGAAACAACTGAAACGTTGTTAAAGACAAAAAAACCAATGTTGGTTGTGTGTACAAGTCCGTCATGTTTTAATGGTTTTATGGCTTTATATGGCGACCTGTTGCATGAGAATATTGGTTTTGCATCAATTGGACCGGCAACAACAAAGGTTATGAAAAATAAAGATATTACGCCTGTAGTGGTTGCTCGTTTATCAACATATGAAAGCCTTTGGCAAGAAATAAGAATACAATTAGAACCTCAATATCGTTAATTTAAAATACTATAATTATGGCATTCCCCGAAACTCGCTTAAGGCGCTTAAGATATAATAAGATACTACGTCATATGGTAACCGAAAATCATCTTAGAGTTGATGATCTGGTATATCCATTGTTTGTCTGTCCGGGTACAGGTGTTAAAAATCCCATTAGCTCTATGCCGGGCAACTATCAAATGTCGGTTGATGTATTAGTGGAAGAATGTAAGCTTGCCGTATCAAAAGGCGTAAAAAGCGTTTTATTATTTGGAATTCCGGAGCATAAAGATGAGCACGGGCATGTGGCTTGTCAGAGTGATGGAATTGTTCAAAAGGCCATTCGTGCTATTAAAGCAGAAATTAGCGATATAATGATTGTAGCAGATGTATGTAACTGTGAATATACTACTCATGGGCACTGTGGAACCATTATTGATAATGATGTGGATAATGACAGTACTTTAAAAACCCTGGCTGATCAGTCCGTTTCTTTGGCTGAAGCAGGAGCAGATGTTATTGCGCCAAGTGATATGATGGACGGGCGTGTGTTACGTATACGTGAAGCATTGGATTTAGCTGGTTTTGAGAAAATACCAATTATGTCATATGCAGCGAAATACTCTTCTGGGTTTTACGGACCTTTCCGTGAGGCTGCGGAAAGTGCACCACAATTTGGAGACCGCAGTACTTACCAAATGAATCCGGCTAATAGTGATGAGGCGATGCGTGAGATTGCTGCTGATATTGAAGAGGGAGCTGATATTGTGATGGTGAAGCCGGCATTAAGCTATCTTGATATTATTTATCGAACCAAGAATGAATTTGAAATGCCAACAGCCGCTTATAATGTGAGTGGAGAATTTAGTATGGTGAAAGCAGCCGGTGCTAATGACTGGATTGATGAAAAGCGTGTAATGATGGAAGTGTTGTTATCTATTAAAAGGGCTGGAGCTGATATTATTATCACTTACCATGCTTTAGAAGCTGCTGATATTTTAAATGCACAGAAATAAAGAAAAGTGCTGTTAGCTTTCAAGATTTAATAGTTATTTACATTATTTAATTACCGGCATCATGTAAATCAACCTGATAGTGATGCCTTTAATCTTAACATTTTAATAATGAACAATGATAATTGCAAAATAGCTTTCCGAGATGCTCAGGAAGTCATTCCGGGAGGTGTTAATTCTCCAGTACGTGCATTTAAAAGTGTAGGTATCGATCCCATATTTGTGAAGAAAGCTAAGGGAACAACCATTTGGGATATTGATAATAACGAGTACACTGATTTTGTTGCTTCATGGGGGCCACTTATTTTGGGCCATGCTAATGATGATGTATTGGAAGCTTTGGCTAAAGCGGCAGCCAATGGTACAAGTTACGGGGCGCCAACCCTTATAGAAACCGAGATGGCAGAGCAGATTGTAAAAATGGTTCCATCAATAGAAAAGGTGCGAATGGTAAATTCAGGTACAGAGGCTACCATGAGTGCTATTCGTTTGGCTCGTGGCTATACAAACCGTGAGTTAATTATCAAATTTGCAGGTTGTTATCATGGTCATGGCGATAGCTTTTTGATCAAGGCAGGATCAGGAGCCATTACGCTTGGTTTGCCCGATAGTCCTGGAGTAACGAAGAGTACAGCGAAAGATACTTTAACAGCAGATTATAATAACCTGGAGTCAGTACAGAAATTATTTAACGAGAATAAGGATCGGATTGCAGCTGTAATTGTTGAGCCTGTGGCCGGTAATATGGGTGTTGTGCCACCTGCTAAAGGTTTTTTAGAAGGACTGAGGAAAATGACCAAGGATAATGGAGCTTTATTAATATTTGATGAAGTTATTACAGGTTTTAGATTGGCCAAAGGAGGAGCGCAGGAATACTTTGGTGTAATGCCTGACTTAACCACACTTGGTAAAATTATTGGTGGAGGTTTACCTGTAGGAGCATACGGTGGTCGTAAAGAAATTATGGATATGTTGGCGCCAATTGGTCCGGTTTACCAGGCAGGAACACTATCAGGTAATCCATTAGCTATGGCAGCAGGATTAACAGCACTTAAAAAATTGGATGAAACGCCTGATGCCTACCAGGATCTTGAAAAGAAAGCTGCTTTTGTTGAAGCAGGTTTTCGTTTAAATGCAAAGGAATTAGGGCTTAATGTGGTGCTTAATCGTGTAGGTTCGATGATGACAGCTTTTTTTACCGATGCAGAACAAGTCAGTTCTTTTGATGAAGCTATGACTTCTGATACAGCAAAGTATGCAACATATTTTAAAAAGGCAGTAGAAAATGGTTTGTATATTGCACCCTCCCAGTTTGAGTGTTTATTCATCTCAATGGCACATACTGAGAAAGACCTTGAAAAATTAATTAAAGGGAATCGTAAAGCTTTAGAAGCTATTATATAAGACATAAGAGATAGACAGGCAGTAGGTTATTTAGCAAGCTGTAAATCGTCTTGATACTTAAGTCTAACATCTTGATACTATTTAAAATGAATAACATTTTTCTGGATACAGTACATGGTAAAGATACTGTCAGGCCACCCGTATGGTTTATGCGTCAGGCCGGACGTGTATTGCCTAATTATCAGGCATTAAAAAAGAACTACACTTTTTCTGAACTAATGGATGATCCTGAATTGGCAGCTAAAGTAACGCTTATGCCAATTTATGATTTAGGTGTTGATGCAGCTATCTTATTTTCAGATATATTGGTTGTGCCTGAAGCTTTGGGTATGCCACTTGAGTTTACGGAAGCGGGGCCTGTTTTTGGTGCGCCTTTACATACTTATGATGATCCGGCTAAGCAGTTGGTTAAAAACATGAGTAAGTTAGACCATGTGTATGCTAACATTGACAAAATTCTGGAAACACGACCTGAGGGTAAGCCTTTGATTGGTTTTTGTGGTGGTTTATTGACAACATTCTGTTTTATGTTTCGCGATAATGTACGCGATATCACTTTTAAAAATGCAACTGAATTCTTGTATAAAGACCGGAAAACCAGTGAGAAGATAATTGATGCATTGACAGAAGTATCAATTGAGTATGCAGTAAAACAGGCTGAACATGGTGTAGAAGCTTTTCAGTTATTCGAAACATACGGAGGCTTGTTACCGGAAGACTTGTATTTGGAAATGTTTCTTCCTGCATCAAAAAAAATATTGAATGCAGTGCGTGATAAAGGTATTCCAACCATCTATTTCCCAAAGGATTTGGGTAATGGTATTAGGGCAATTAATAAGGATGTAGCTGACTTTGTTGGTATTGATTGGCGAATGAGTCTTAAGCATGCACGTCAGATTGTAGACCCAGAAGTGGGCTTGCAAGGTAATCTTGACCCTCGCTTACTTTATGCAGATCAAGAGTCTGTCAAAAAGGTATTAAACGAAACTTATTTGCCATTTGGCCGTGATAATCAGAAATGGATTTTTAATCTTGGTCATGGTATTTTGCCTGACTTACCCGTTGAAAATGTGAAGTTTGTGATTGATTGGGTGAAGTCAGTTGACTGGGGAAGAAAATAAACGAAATGCAGAGTGAGCAAAAATCGTGCTGTAATGTTTATCTATTACAAAGCAGATTAGTCACAAATAACTACGAATTAAGATATGTTAGAATTTGATAGAAACTTACTGGATAAATACAATATTGCCGGGCCACGATATACCAGTTATCCACCAGCAACATTTTTCCATGAGGAGTATGGTAATGAGGATTATAAGGAGAGTGTGATTCTATCAAATGACGAAAAACCAGAGAATGTATCCGTTTACGTTCATATTCCTTTTTGTCCCCAGCTCTGTACATTTTGCGGTTGTACCACTTATACCGGTATGGGGCAGAGTGTTATTGAGAAGTATGTTGATGTTCTGATAAAAGAGATTGAACTGGTATCAAAAGATGTTTCAAAAGAGCGTAAACTTACACAGGTGCATTGGGGCGGTGGAACGCCAAATGCTATCTCGCCTGACTTAATCCGCAAAGTAACGGATACCATTAAGGCTAATTTTAATTTTGCCGATGAATATGAAATGGCTATGGAGTGTAGTCCGGCTTACCTTGATTACGATATGGTTGATCAACTTTGTGATATGGGTTTTAACCGTATTAGCTTAGGTATCCAGGATTTTAAAAAAGAAGTTCTGGCAGCCATTAATCGCCGGCCTGCAAAAGTGCCTGTTAAAGAAATGATTGCTTACCTAAAAAAGGTTGGTTTCACTGGTGTAAATCTTGATTTGGTTTACGGTTTGCCATTTCAAACACAGGAGAGTTTTAAGGCAACTGTTGCTGAGGCTTTAGAGGCTAATCCTGATCGCTTGGTTACTTTTTCTTATGCACATATACCAACTGTAATTAAGCGTCAGCGCACACTTGAACAGTATGGCCTGCCAACGCCAGATGAAAAAATAGCTATGTTGGAAGATGCCTATAATATGGCTATAGAAGCAGGTTACGTTGCCATTGGCATGGATCATTTTGCCAGGCCCGAAGATGAGTTTGCAGTCGCTTTGGAAGAAAAGAAGCTACACCGTAATTTTCAGGGGTATTGTACGCGTGAAACCACAGGACAGGTATATGGTTTTGGCACATCAAGTATTAGCCAGTTGTTTAATGCCTATAGTCAGAATGAGAAGACCATTAAGAAGTATATGGAGCGGGTAGAAGCAGATGGACGCGCTGTCGTTCGTGGATATCGTCTTAATCAGGATGAACAAATTGTACGCCAGGTTATTAATGATCTGATGTGTAATTATTATACAGATTTTAAGCAAATTGCACAAGATTTTTCTGTTACTGTTAATGCAGTTTATGCAGCTGTTGCTTTCGATCGGGATAAAATTCAGGCATTTATTGATGACAGTTTGTTGAAGATTGAAAACGATGCGATTAATGTTTTAGGACAGGGGCGTTATGTCATTCGTAATATTGCTATGGCATTTGACCCTGCACTTAAGCAAGGTAAAGGACAGTATTCTAAAACAGTTTAGATAATAATTTTGAAATATATTCGTGTATTCGTAGCCATTTGGATAAATTGGTCGCCACGAATGCACGAATAACTTAAAGGTTAATTCCCACATTAAACACATTATACCAATCAATCTATAGTCTAATCATCTCTTACCTGGAACTTCTATCTTCTAATATTATTAATTGTTCAAAAACCTTATTCTGATACCAGAGTTAAACATGAGAAAACTATTGGCTTTAAAATAATCCTGGTAAGTAATACCAAGCATTGGAGAAAGGTGAAAAGCCCCTTTTTTGAAGAGCAGGTAATCAGCAGTGATTTTTAGCTCTTGCCTGTACCGAACATCCGACTTTATTGCAGTCCAACGATAGTTAGTGTTAATGTTTAGTTTATTGCGACAAAGGTTAAGATCTATTTCTGTTGAACTTTCTAAATAAGTCGTATTGGGAGATAAAAGCGTAGTAAAACCAATACCATAGTTAAATTTAAAATTCTTAACCGGTATTCTTACAATTAATACCTGCCAGTCAATTGATTCTAAGGATCCGGTATTGTCATGTAACAGGGCGTACCGGAGTTCAGAACCAATAATCCCCCAATTGCCCCTTACGGAAGGATTAAAGGTTAGTTCATTAAAATTGGTTCCATAATCTAATCCTGCTTCAAAAGAAATAGTATTTGGATAGTAATCCTTGTTCTGGAGAACACTCTTTTGAGCTTTAACAGTTACAAAACCAATACATTGTATAATACCGTAAAAAATATCAGAAGCCAGGCTTTCTCCAAAATCTAAATTGTTATATGAAGGTTTCGACGATCTATTTATACTCCTTGGAATACGATGGCTAAATTGATCATTATTGACATTTGTTTTAATATTGCTGACCTGTGTATAGGCGTTAGTACAGAGAATTAAAAAAGTACAGAAAAGAATAAGAAGCTTGTGGTTGAATTGCATAGACCATAGTTAGGTTGTTTTGTTTAAAGACAATTAATATGAAGTTTACACGGATATGTTTTATCAAATGAGATGAATTATTAGTAATTACCATCATCAGGTAATGATTTGAAATCTGACTGTATAAAAGTTTATTCATTGCAGTCCATTTTTCTCAACCTTTCTGGCTATATTGTTGTTTTAATACATCGTTATATCTTAGAAACAAGATTGATTGGCGAGGCGTACATTGTCAGTACCATAGTTGCAACAAGAGCAGCTGAATAATCGCTTGAGAATAGTGTACTTAAAAAGAGTTTAACGAACTATTGTGTTTATAACAGAAGAAAATTATCTAAACTGCATTGACAATAATATGAAGGGAGTACTATTGGTGAATATGGGTGGACCGCAATCACTTAGTGAAATGCGTCTGTTTCTTAAAAATATGTTTAGCGATAAGTACATTCTGCCTCTTCCGTATGGATTAAGACAGTTTGTAGCCCGTATGATTGCAAAAAAGCGCCACCCCGCTTCATGGAAAAAATATCAGCTGATTGGAGGAACACCAATTATTAAGCATACCGAAGCTACCGGAGTTGCTTTGGCTGAGGCATCTGATCTACCAGTGTATACAGCCTATTCATATACACCACCGTTTATTGCTGATGTGGTTAAAAAAATGGTGAATGACGGTATTAATAATATACAGGTATTAACCATGTACCCACAAGCCAGTGATACCACTACTACATCTGTTTTTACTGATGTAGAAAAGGCGACTAAAAAAATTAAAGACGTTAAAATAAGGAAGATATGCGATTATAGTGTTCATCCTGCTTTCTTAGAGTTTTGGAAAACATTGATTGAAGAGCATATTGTAGCTCAAGGTATTGAAAAACCTTTGCTACTATTTACTGCTCATGCTATACCAATGTATGGTGTTAAGCGAGGTGATAAATATCCTGATACAATTCGGCATATGGCCAAACGACTGGCCGATATGATGAATCGACCTTATGAGGTGGCTTTTCAATCCCGGGTAGGGCCTGTTAAATGGGTAGGGCCGGATACCGACGATCATTTGGAAGAATTGATTAAAGAGGGAGCCGGAAAAGTAGTTCTGATACCCATCAGTTTTACAACAGAATGCCTCGAAACAGTGTATGATCTGAATATAAAACTGGTCGATATTTATAAGGAAGATGAAAGGGTAGAGCATATTTCACGTGTTGAAATACCATCAGCACATCCTTTATTTATCGAGTCTCTAAAGCGTGTTCTTAATGAGTAAACAACATTATCCTGTTATTATATTAGGTGCAGGTGTTACCGGATTAACCTTGGCACATTACCTCAATAAAAAAGGAAAAGATTTTCTGGTATTGGAAACACAGGAAAGAGCTGGTGGTGTAATTCATACCCAGACTGAAAAAGAGTTTGTTTTTGAGAGTGGTCCTAATTCCGGAATTGTTTCATACCCTGAAGTGGTTGCTTTGTTTGATGATTTAGGGGAAGCAATTAAGGTAGAAAAAGGTAATGACCTGGTGAAAATTCGTTACGTATTAAAGGGGGGTGAATGGCACGCCTTACCACATAGTCCTTTATCAGCTGTAACAACACCTTTATTTTCGCTAAAAGATAAATTCAGGATATTGGGAGAGCCTTTTCGAAAAAAAGGCACTAATCCCGATGAAACATTGGCTGAATTGGTGTTACGCCGTATGGGTAAGAGCTTTTTGGAATATGCGATTGACCCGTTTATACTTGGTATTTATGCCGGTGACCCGGCGCAGTTGGTGACCCGTTATGCATTGCCTAAACTCTATAATTTAGAACAAAAATATGGTAGTTTTATCGGAGGGGCAAGAAAGAAAGCTAAAGAGCTAAAAACAGCGTTAGAAAAGCGTACAGATCGTGCTGTATTTTCCATTGAAGGAGGATTGAGTGGGCTAACTAATGCTTTATTGAAGAGTGCTGGTGTATCGCACTTTCAGTTTGGAGCGCAGCGGGTACAGGTTGAACCTCAAAATAATCAGTACCTCATTACCTATTATCAAGGCGGAGAAAAGAAAGAAGTAATGAGCGATAAAGTGGTAACAACATTTGGTTCGGTTGGACTGAAAGAATGTTTACCGTTTATTGGCAAGGAGCAAATGCAGGATCTCACTAATCTCAGGTATGCAAGGGTGATTGAAGTTTCCTTAGGCTTTGATAAATGGCAGGGGCGGCCTTTAGATGGTTTTGGAGGATTAATTCCCCATAAAGAAAAGCGTGACTTGTTGGGTGTATTGTTTATGTCGTCTTTATTTAAAGGGCGTGCCCCTAAAGAGGGGGCCTTACTCACTGTTTTTATGGGAGGTGTAAGAAATGAGCAGCTATGTGATTTAGATGATACACAATTATTAAAAGTGCTTGAGTTGGAATTTAAAGCCCTGATGAAAATTGATGATTTTAATCCATCCATGATAAAAATTAAACGCTACGCACACGCTATACCACAATATGGCATTAGTTCAGGAGTTCGGTTGAAGGCTATTGGGCTTGTACAAGAGCAATATAAAGGTTTAATTATAGCTGGTAATTTACGCGATGGTATTGGTATGGCTGATCGTATTAAACAAGCAACAGGTATTGCAAATGAATTAGATTGATGAGAGATTTTATTCTGGTTTTACATATTATCACGAGTGTAATAGCTGGTATACTAACCGGAGTTATACTTATTAGAGCTGCTGGAGGTATGTTAAATCGTATTTTATTAAGCAAGAGAGATATACAATTGCCCTTTGTTGCTACATTACTATTATATTTTCAGTTGATACTGGGTAGTACATTGTTTATTATTTATATGCTGGACTATGGTAGTGGTGAAGTTAATCTTTATGAGAACCAGGTTATGAGCGGGCGATTTTGGGCTGTTGAGCACTTTATACTAATGGTATTTACTCTTGTGGTAAGTCACATAGGCTGGGTATTTGCCAAAAGCAATCATACACCACGACTTATATTTAAAAAGAACCTGCTGTATTTTGGTATAGCCTGTACTATGATAATGGTTTCAATGGTAATGAATATTGTGAAATATGCTAACTAAGTACATCTAGTCAACCAGTCTCATATCTGGCTTTTAACTGTCTGTAGCCTATTAAAACAAACATATGAAACGAGCCATGAGAACTGAAGCTCAGCGTTAGCTAATAGCTTCTCACGTAGGGAAAGGTTAAAATTTGGCGAGTTTCATATGACTATTAGAAAAATAAATTTAAATATATGAAAATACTAATTGTAGAAGATGAGCCCCTGTTGGCACAAAGCATTCATGATTTTCTGATTTCAGAAGGTCATGCTTGTGAGGTTGCTAATAACCTTTCGCTGGCTTTGCACTTAGTTGATAGTTTAGTTGATATTATTGTGCTTGATCTGAACCTGCCTGATGGTAATGGACTTGAGGTGGTTAAAAAGGTTAAGAGTAAGGGTATGAATACGGGGGTTATTATTGTGTCGGCCCGTGACAGTATAGAAAACAAAGTAGAAGGTCTGGAGCTGGGGGCCGATGATTATTTGACCAAGCCATTCCAGATGGCAGAACTAAATGCCCGTTTAAAGTCACTTGTACGCCGTGTTCATTTTAAGGGGGAAGAGAATATTGTATTTAATGAACTGGAGATTACTCCGGGTGAATTATTGGTTAAAGTTAGTGGTATTCCGGTTGATCTAACGAAGAAAGAATTTGATCTGTTAGTCTATTTTATTGCAAATAAAAACCGTGTATTAACCAAAACAGGTATTGGTGAGCATATGTCGAAAGACTTTATAGATTATGGTTTTACCGATGATTTTATTTATACGCACATCAAAAACCTGCGTAAAAAACTTATAAAAGCAGGTTGTGGTGATTATATTCGTAATGTATATGGAGTAGGTTATAAATTTACTGATGCAAACTAATTCTATTTAAGTGAAGCTTTTAACAAAAACAGGACTTAATTTTATTTCAGCAAGTATCTTCTTTTTTCTTTTTGGAAGCCTTGGAGGGTATTACTTTATCCGTTATGCTGTAAATAAAATGTTTAATAATGAGTTGTTGGAAGCTAAGCGACAAATTGAGTTGTTGGATAATCCTTCCCTGACTTTTGCAGATGTTGAGGTGGATACACTACAGTCGCAGATTAGTATCCCAGCAACTGCATTTTCCGATACTATTATGCGAGGTAACAAAGGGGATAATTACGAGTTTTATCGTAAGCTAAGTTTTTATAAGAAGTCAGGAGATAAAATACTTCGGGTCTGCATAATTCGTTCGTTAGCACCGTCAGACCTTATGGTAATGAAATTCACATTAATGTTAACCATTTTTCCAATATTATTCTTTCTGATTCTTTTCCTGGTTAACAGGGCTTCAACCAAGTACTCATTATCTGTATTTTACGATACCATTAATAAGCTCAAATCGTTTGATGTAAATAAAGATAACCGCTTGGAGTTGATGACATCTGATGTGGATGAGTTTGAGCAGCTTAAAGAGGTATTTAATACCATGGAAAGGAAAATTAAGGAAGACTATGAACGCTTGAAAGAATACACAGGAAATACATCGCATGAATTACAAACACCAATTGCTATCATTAGTGCCAGGCTTGATCAATTAATACAGGCTGATAACCTAACAGAGCAGCAGGTGAAAACCATTGCCGAATTACTTGAAACAACCCAGCGCTTATCAAAGATTAATCAGGCACTTATTTTTCTGGCCAAATTAGATAACCGGGTATTTGCCAATGAAGAAGAAGTATCCTTTAATACCATTATCAGTCAACAGCTCAAAAATCTGGAACTTCTGATTGATGAAAGTAGTCTAAAAGTTAGCTTTATTGACCAGGAGCAATTAAGGGTAAAGATGAACCCATCTTTAGCACATACTTTAATTCAGAATTTACTTAAGAATGCCATCCGTCATAATATAACAGGAGGATATATTGAGATAGTTGTATCTGATAATAAATTATTGATTGCTAATAGTGGTGAAGTAACAAGTTTTGAAGCAGATAAAATGTTCGGGCGCTTTCAAAAAAACAGCCAACACCCACAATCTTTGGGTATTGGTTTATCAATAGTTAAACGTATTTGTGATATTTCTAATATACAGATTAAGTACGAGCACAATGAAAGTAATCATCATCAGTTCGAACTCAGATTTAATGTTTAGTAGCTTGATAAAGCTTTACGTAAGCCTTCAAAGCGACTCTCATAATCTTCTATGGATAATTTAATCACCTCCTTGGCCTCATCAGCATTATACACATGTGTAATTTCAGATTCGTTGCTTAGTCCCGGCATATCCTTATAAGTTAGGAAGTAATGTTTCAGACGTTTAATTACTAACTCAGGTAAGTCGGTAATGTCCTTGTACTCACCATAAACCATATCATTTTTTAAAACCGAAATTATTTTATCATCAGCCTGGTTGCCATCCAGCATCCTAAAACCTCCTATTGGTATTGCCTTTGCCAGAATGTCACCATGTGGAATATCTTTTTCAGTTAATACCAGGATATCTAATGGGTCACCATCTCCAACAATATCTTTCTTTCCCGATTTTTCAGCGCAATATTTACCCACTTTTTTACCACAATACGTTTGTGGTATAAAACCGTAAGGAGCCGGAACAACATTAGAATATTTTTGGGGCCTGTCAATTTGCAGATAACCACTTACTTTATCAATCTCGTATTTAATCGTATCAACAGGAACAACTTCAATAAAACAAGTAACAATATCTGGTGCTTTCTCGCCAATGTCAATGCCATGCCAGGGGTGCGATTTATAACGTAGTCCCATCAGGCGTCCGATAGGATCCATTAAGCTGTTTGATGTCATATTCTCTTCTTTTGATGATTTGGATTTGTTGTTTAACAAGCCTAAGTAATAGTTTGTTTAATTGTATAAATATGATAAATTTCAATCCTATTATAAAACACAATGTACAGATACCAATACTCAAGTTGTTAGAGTCTGATAGCAAAACAATTCTGTGTCTTTGGATCTTAGTGTTAAGGATATTATACTTAAAAATAAACATGTGGTATATCAACCTTATTATATGGAATGTCTTTAGTAACATTGTTGATATGCGGAGGTTTAACCATATACCTTAATTGTTTTTCTATGCGCCCCAATTGGAACGATCCAGGCTCCTGTATTGCACGGCTTCAGCCACATGGTTTGCTTGTATTGTTTTCACTCCTTCTAAATCTGCAATGGTACGCGATACCTTAAGAATACGATCATAAGCCCTTGCCGACAGATCCAAACGCTCCATAGCGGTCTTTAAAATTTGCATGCCGGCATCATCGGGAGTAGCATATTTTGCCAGTTGCCGACTGCTCATTTGGGCATTACAATGCACTTGTTCATTATCCTCAAAGCGTTGGTTCTGTATTTTACGTGCTTTAATCACACGTTCCCTTACAGCAATACTATTCTCTGACGGAGGTGCTTCGGCCAGTTTATTAAATGGAACAGGTACGACTTCAATATGTAAATCAATACGATCGAGTAAAGGACCGGATATTTTACTTAAATATTTTTGAACTACGCCGGGACTGCAAACACATTTTTTATCCGGATGATTAAAGTAGCCACACGGACATGGATTCATTGAGCTTACCAGCATAAAACTGGCTGGATAATCAATGGTAAAACGTGCGCGTGAAATACTTATTTGCCTGTCTTCAAGTGGTTGGCGCATTACTTCAAGCACGGTGCGTTTAAACTCAGGCAATTCATCCAAAAATAAAACCCCATTGTGAGATAAGGAAATTTCACCCGGTTGTGGAAAAGAACCACCACCAACCAGGGCCACATCTGAAATGGTATGGTGCGGACTACGGAAAGGCCGTTGTGTAATTAAAGCATTTGTAGCTCCTGTTTTACCGGCCACCGAATGAATCTTAGTTGTTTCTAAAGCTTCATCAAGTGTTAGTGGAGGTAATATGCTTACCAGCCGCTTAGCCAGCATGGATTTGCCTGCTCCCGGTGGGCCAATCATAATAAGGTTATGTCCGCCTGCTGCTGCAATCTCCAATGAGCGTTTTACACTCTCCTGTCCTTTAACGTCAGAAAAATCAAAGTCAATCACTTGAGTGCTTCTCTCAAATTCTTCTTCGGTATTGACACTAATTGGTTTTGCCTGATCTTCATCTTCCAGGAAACGAATGACCTCCATAATATTCTCAAAGCCATAGATGTCAATATCATTAACAACTGCTGCCTCCCTGGCATTTTGAATGGGTAAAATACATCCTTTAAATCCTTCCTCTTTGGCACGTAATGCCATTGGTAAAACACCTTTTACAGCTTGCAGGCTGCCATCAAGAGACAGTTCGCCCATCATAATGTAATGATCTAATTTAGTATTAACAATCTGGGATGATGCAGCTAATACGCCTATGGCAAGAGGCAGGTCGTAAGCAGCTCCCTCTTTACGAATATCAGCAGGAGCCATATTAATTACAATCTTATGCCCCGGCCATTTATATCCACTGACTTTTATTGCTGAATCAATCCGTTGATGGCTTTCTTTAACGGCATTATCGGGTAAGCCGACTAAGAAAAAACGGATACCTTTTGATATATTAACTTCAATAGTGATGGTAAAAGCATCAATGCCACTAACGGCAGATCCAAAGGTTTTTACAAGCATATCTGAAATAATTTTAACCTAAGATAGTTAAAATTATTTAACAGAATAGCAATTGTGTAGCCAATTATCGTAAAGATTATAAATTATTTGTATGGAGAGGTATTTGAGGTTATTTTGGTACTACGCTATCATACAGGTCTATATGAAATTCACCTTTTGACATAAACTTGTTATATAAATCGATCACTATAGCGAGGTCGGGTTCTACTTCCTTATTTTTTATGCTTTCAATTAACTCGGGACATTCCGGCAAATGCTTTTGCATGGCTTTTATTAATTGCTTTCGGGGAGAGTTGAGGCTTATACTAGGCATAACCGCTACTTTTGTAATAATAAATTGCTCTGCAAAGAGAATATTTGGTTTCTTGATGTAGTAAATAGAATGTGCATTGATTTCTCCACCAGCATTATAAGAAGTAACATACACAGTACCATCTTTTTTTGTACGATAGTTGTTACCCGTTACATAAAGCGTTGTATGGCCTTTCACTGCTACAAGAAGAGTATATTTGAATTTAAGTTGTTCTAAATTTGCAACATGCTTAGGTTTAAGATCTATAAAATGACATTCAAAATTATACTCTTCTCCTGTATCAGAATAGGTAGTAAAAGAGTTAACAGACAAGGTTTTTATTTCTTCTACTTCAGCATCTAGGTGTTCTTTAAATTCTAGTTTAACTGTTAGTGCTGTTTTAGGAACTTTTATAAAACCTGATTTAACAGAGCCATCTGTTAAGCTAAGCTTACATTTTACAAACTTTTTCCCGGCCTTTGCTTGTGAAACTGCAAAAGCTTCAAAAAAAATGAGAATTAAAATAAATAGAGTGTTGCGCATAATTGTATTACTATGATATGCGGCAAAGATAATTAAAATAATGCATATTGTAAAATAATAATTTATCAGGGAGGCTATAGTCTCCCTTTAAGCTGCTGTGATGAATTTGAATTACGATCTGGTTGTAGGATTCCCCGTTAATCGACCATTAGAAAATAGAGTTTCGACAAGCCCGTAGGGCGCGTTCATCTAAGAAATGTAATTTTTAAAAGGTTAAATGAATTATGAATAAAACACGATTTACAGAACACCAGATTCTATCAATTCTTAAACAGCAGGAAACCGGCTTGAAGGTTTCTGACATCTGCCGTGAGTGTGGCATTAGCCCAGCCACCTTTTACAACAGGAAATCCAAGTATAGTGGAATGGATGCCTCACAATTGAAAAAGCTTAAGGATCTGGAAGAGGAAAATGCCAGATTGAAAAAGATGTATGCAGAGCTAAGTCTGGTTCATTATGCTTTCAAGGATGCTGTCGAAAAAAAGCTTTAAGGTCTGAGCAAAAGAAAACTTTGGCTAATCACATGATTGAAGAGCATTCAATTAGTGTGCGTCAGGCCTGTAATCAAGTAACCCTCCCAAGGTCGACGTTTTTATACGTTCCCTAGGAGAAAACTGATCAGCCAATTATAGAACAGCTCTCGTTTCTAACAGAGAAACACCCGGCAATTGGATTTTGGATGTGTTTTCACCGATTAAGAGCGATGGATTTTCATTGGCATCATAAACGGGTTTATCGAGTTTATACAGCAATGAATTTAAACATTAGAAGAAGAGCTAAGAAACGGCTACCTGCAAGAGCAAAACAGCAGCTATTCCAGCCGCCTGAGCCTAATCACGTTTGGTCTCTTGATTTCATGAGTGATAGCTTATGGAATGGGAAAAGATACAGACTGCTAAATGTTATAGATGATTATAATCGCCAGGTTCTAGCCATAGAGGCTGACACTTCACTACCTGCTTTGAGAGTGGTCAGAACACTAGAAAGACTTAAAGAAGACAGAGGCTTACCTAAGATGATTCGAGTTGATAATGGTCCTGAACTCATCAGCAACAAGCTTGATGCATGGTGTAAGGATAATAAAATTGAGCTTGCTTTTATACAGCCGGGAAAACCAACTCAAAATGCTTTCATAGAGCGATTGAATGGGAGCTTAAGACGAGAATTACTCAATGCGTATATTTTTAGAACCTTATCCGAAGTCAGAGACAAAGCCTATGATTGGATGGAAGATTATAACAAAAATAGACCACATAAGGCACTTAATTACAAAACACCAATGGAGCTTATGTGAGAAAATCCTATTTTTAAAACTCTATTTTTGAATGGTCCTATTTTTTGGGAAGCTTACAAATAGAAAGAATGTGATTCCTTTTATTCTCTTGCCAATCACATTAATTCCTTTAAGAAAAATAAAGTCGGTTATTACACTGTAATAGTCATTCCACTACCACAATACATTACTTTTCCGGGAAAGGCAATATCAAACAATTCAAAGGCATGTTGCCCGGAGCAATGGTTAAGCGCCCATTGCTTAATATTAAAAGGAGAAAGTCCATTAATAACCTTACTGATTTCGGCGTCTTCTTTGCCCTGTAGGTGAATGCCTCCGGCTACCACGCTAAACTCAGAATAATTAAAGCGCAACTTAACCTGGTGCAGAATATTTACAATGCCCGTATGTGCACAACCGCACACTACAACCGGATTTTTACTTGTTTTGGCTAGTAAAATCAATTCATCATCAAAAGTATCGGGTGTATAACCACCGTTTGTTTTAGTTACCAGTCTATCATTGGTAAACTCAAAACCTGTCTGCGGTTTTATCCTTGTTAGTATCCATAAATCTTTTACCAGTTCAGTATCTTCCTTAAGATATAAAAAGCGATTTGCATATTGATTCACTTTATTACGCCACGGAATCCCATTTTCTTTAACCATTTGTGGAGATTTCGAGAAGCGTTGCTTAAAAGCATGGGGGTGAACAATAACTTTGGCTTTTGAATTAAGCTTTAAAAAATATGGTAAGCCACCTGTATGGTCGTAGTGGCCGTGGCTGATAATGACATAATCAACATCTTCTAAATTGATTCCTAACAATTGGGCATTGTGTATTAATCGGGAAGACTGGCCTGTATCGAAAAGAATGTTGCATTGCTCTGTTTGTATCAAAAATGACAGGCCATGTTCACATTTAAGCTGTTTAATTGCTTGTTTGTTATCGATAAGGGCAGTCAGCTTCATTGTAATTCATTTTGTTTGGCTAAGGTAATAACTAGTTTGGTATATTTTCAAACACTCTCCTTATCTTTAGCAGCTCAAAATTTTCCTATGACCAATAATACATTTTTTGCCGATATTATATTACCAGTGCCATTGCCAAGGCTGTTTACCTACTCCATACCTGCAGAGATGGAGTCGTTTGCACAGGTCGGTAAGCGTGTGGTGGTACCATTTGGTAAAAAGAAAGTGTATTCAGGAATTGTTTATAAGTTACACCACGATAAACCCGGAGAATACGAAACGAAAGACATCATCTCTGTTTTGGATGACGAAGCTGTAGTGAATGCTTTTCAGCTGAAATTCTGGGACTGGCTGGCTGATTATTACCAGTGTACTTTAGGTGAAGTGTATAAAGCGGCTTTACCGTCGGGCTTGAAGATGGAAAGTGAAACGAGAATTATTTATAATGCTGAATTTGAAGCAGTGGCACCTTTATCGGAGCGAGAGAATACAGTATTGGATATTATATCAGGTAAAAAAGTTTGCTCCATAAATGATGTAAACCAGTTGAGTGGAATTAAGAACTGCCTGCCTGTAATAAAGCGACTACTTGAATATAATGCTGTTTTTATTAACGAACACCTTAAAGAAAGCTATAAATCCAGAACTGAAAAGGTAATTTCCTTACATCCTGATTGCCAGTCAGAAGAAGCCTTGCAAAAAGTGTTTGACCAGTTGGAAAGGGCACCAAAACAGCAAGAGTTATTAATGACTTTACTGTCGTTGGTTGGTGGACTGACAGGTGCCATAACCAACCAAAATACAGGTAAGACCGAACTACTAAATAAAGCTAAAGCCTCGGCTAATACACTAAAAGAACTTTGTAACAAAAAGGTATTTCTGGAACAGGTAAAAGCTGTTGATCGCCTTGATTTATCAGAAAAGGAAACACAGGTTGCCAATGCATTGAGTGAAGTGCAGCAGGTAGCATTTGATGAGATAAAAGCAGGGTTTGAAAAGAAAGATGTGACTTTACTGCATGGTGTAACATCGGGTGGTAAAACCGAAATCTATATTCATTTGATAGAAGAACAGCTAAGGCAGGGAAAGCAGGTGCTGTACCTTTTACCTGAGATTGCTTTAACAACACAAATAACATCCCGCCTGCAAAAGCATTTTGGTAACCAGATGGGTATTTACCATAGCAAGTTTGCCGATGCCGAACGGGTTGAGGTATGGCAAAACCTACAGCTGCATAAAACCTATAAGCTTATTGTTGGGGTTCGTTCATCGGTCTTTTTACCTTTTTCAAAGCTCGGCCTTATTATTGTTGACGAGGAGCATGAGAATACCTATAAGCAATTTGACCCGGCACCACGTTACCATGCCCGTGATGCTGCGATTGTATTGGGTAAAACATTTGGAGCAAAGGTCTTACTGGGTACGGCAACGCCTTCTGTAGAGTCGTATTTTAATGCGCAGCAAGGCAAATATGCCTTAGTGGAATTACTTCAGCGTTTTGAAGGTATTAAAATGCCTGATATTATTGCTGTTGATGTGCGTGAGGCAAAGCGTAAAAAGCAGATGAGCTCGCATTTTTCGCCAGTGTTGCTGGAGAAGATTGATAGTGCACTGCAAAAAGGCGAACAGGTAATATTATTTCAGAATCGCCGTGGTTTTAGTCCATTTATTGAGTGTGGACAGTGTGCCTTTGTGGTAAAATGTGTGAATTGCGATGTTAGCATGACATACCATAAACACCTAAACCAGTTGGTGTGTCATTATTGTAATCATTCTATGCAATTACCAACGGTTTGTCCGGCTTGTCACAGTCCGGCCATTGAAACACGGGGTTTTGGTACCGAAAAAATTGAAGAAGAGATGAGTTTGCTCTATCCAGACCATAAAGTAGGGCGAATGGATCTGGATACAACCCGTAGTAAAGCCGGTTACGATAAGTTGATAAAGAAATTTGAAGATGGTGAAGTGCATATACTTATTGGTACACAGATGATTGCCAAAGGTCTGGATTTTGATAATGTGAGTGTTGTGGGAATTCTTAATGCCGATAATATGCTTAATTATCCCGATTTTAGAGCATTTGAGCGCAGTTACCAGCTGATGACACAGGTAGGTGGCCGTGCAGGACGAAAGAATAAGCAAGGCCTTGTGGTATTGCAAACGTCTAACCCTATGCATCCGGTTATACTAGATGTTATAAACCATAACTTCATTAACCATTACAATGCACAGCTTGAGGAGAGGCAGATGTTTAAGTACCCGCCCTATTACCGTCTTATTAATATTACCATCAAGCACAAAGATCAGCAATTAACCAATAAAGCATCTCACTTGCTGGCAAGGCAGCTGGGTGTTATATTTGGTAGCCGGGTATTAGGACCACAGGCTCCTGTTATTAATCGTATCCAAAATCTCTTTATTAAAAAAATACTAATAAAACTGGAGAAAAAAGCATCACCATCAAAAGTAAAAGATCTGATGCGCGAAGCTATTTTTAGCCTTCAGGCACAGCAGGAATTCAGGTATGTTACTTTTCAGATTGATGTTGATCCGATGTAATAACCTATTGAAAAATTTTAGGGTTAAATAAATACGGATTATAAAGCCTTTGAACAGATCAGCTTACAAAATTCTGGCTTCAATGTATTGAATCATCACATGGATGATTTTAATGTGAATCTCTTGGATGCGATCCGAATAGCCGGTATGAGGTGCACGCAATTCCACATCAGCCAGATTAGCTAATTTGCCACCTGATTTACCGGTTAATGCTATTACCTTTATGCCTTTTTCTTTGGCTTCTTTTACCGCATTAAGTACATTGGGTGAGTTGCCACTTGTGCTAATGGCCAGTAATACATCACCGGGCTGTCCTATCGCTTCCACATAGCGCGAAAAGATATAATCAAAACCAAAGTCATTACCCACACATGTTATATGTGTTGGATCGGAAATAGCTATTGCAGCCAGTCCACGACGGTTTTCACGAAAACGTCCGCTTAGCTCTTCTGCAAAGTGCATGGCATCACTCATTGAGCCGCCGTTACCACACGCTATTACTTTATTGCCATTGCTTATCGCCCCGGCGATTAAATCACCAGCTATCATTATTTTGTCCCAGTTAGATGCGTCACTCATAAAGCGTGTTAATACTTCATGAGCTTCATTAAACTCTTTTATGATATCTTCTCGTGTCATATCCGTTGTTTAAGCCGTAAAAATACAATGGCTTTTCTAAACTTAAAATTTTTTTAAGCTCAAAGGCTTATTATCTTTGGCCTGAACGTTATCCAAAAGCTTATGACTCCATTAAAACGTCGCTTACACCAGGTTATTTTCGAGGCCGATACAAAGTCAGGTAAACGTTTCGACATCTTTTTGATCATTCTGATTATTCTTAGCGTAATCATCGTAATGGTTGAGAGTGATGATACCATTTTTCCACAGGCCAATAGGTGGCTTAGCATTGCCGAGTGGGGCGTTACTATACTATTTACAGTTGAATATTGCCTTCGTATCTGGATAGTAGATAAACCACGGAAGTATATTTTCTCATTTTTTGGTGTGATTGATTTATTGGCTATACTACCCACTTATCTTGGTCTTGCCTTTGGTGGAGCACAAATGCTGCTGGTAGTACGCTCCTTGCGCTTGGTTCGTGTTTTCAGGGTACTAAAATTGACCCGCTATGTTAAAGAAGCCAGTGTTTTGTGGATGGCTCTAATATCTGCGCGAGGTAAAATCGGTGTTTTTTTATTTGTAGTTACTATTTTAGTTACTATACTGGGTACCATTATGTACCTGATTGAGACTCCCTACAATGAAGGTTTTCGGAGTATTCCGCAGAGTATATACTGGGCTATTGTTACACTTACTACTGTAGGTTATGGCGATATTGCTCCTGTTACGGTATTTGGTAAATTTGTGGCAGGTTTTATCATGATAATTGGCTATTCAATTATTGCAGTGCCAACTGGCTTGGTTACCAGTGAGCTGGTCAGAGGTAACCGAAAGATAGAAACCAATACCCGTGTGTGTGGTTCGTGCTTGTGCGAAGGGCATGATGATGAGGCGGTTTACTGCAAATATTGTGGTTGCAAAATCTGAGTAAAAGTTATCAAGAACATCTTCACAATCCGTGTTAATAAGTTATTGTTTGCTCACCAGTAAGGTATTATTGAGGCATTGCACAGGCAAAAGTATGCTTGCTTATTATTTTTAATGATTACTTGCTATCTTTGCATAGGTGCGGATGCAAACTAATTTTGTTGCACAATTATCAAGGGGTATTTAAAATATCTTTTTTGTAAGGTGAATAGCGCCTTAATTGCTGATGTTTATCCTTGATACTAAAAACGAATAAGATGAAAATTACATTTTCAAGAATTTCCCGTCATCGTGTATTTCAACACGACCCTATCTATTATGATGCGAAGAAGGAAGAGCAAGCAATGCGTGAAAGAAGGATTAAAGAGGAGTTGGGTTTATTATCTGATGAAGAGAAAGAAACAGGTTATGCCGGGCGTATTAAAGGCGGTATGCGTCGACGGTTAAAGTCGCATTACGAAGTGGCTAGAAGTGAAAAGCGACGTTCAAACCTTCGTTTGGTTCTAATCTTGATAATATTAATGATTTTGGGTGTTTATCTTATTCAGGAAGGAATGGTTTGGATGGAGACCTTTTTTGCAGAGTAAATTAATTAAAAGATAGTTTTCTCGTCCTTATTTTGCTTAATGGATTGATGTCATCAGGTAATGTTAGGATGATTGCGTTTTAGTTATAAGTAATTGCTAAACAGGTTTGTAGTTTTATTAAAGAAGATTCATTACACATGTCAAATGTAATACAGTTATTGCCTGATTCGGTTGCCAATCAGATTGCTGCCGGGGAGGTAATACAACGACCTGCATCGGTTATTAAGGAATTGATGGAAAATGCGGTGGATGCAGGAGCTACCGAGATTCAGGTTATCACAAAAGATGCCGGAAAAACTCTGATTCAGATTATTGATAACGGTTGTGGTATGGCCGAAACAGATGCACGTATGGCATTTGAGCGTCATGCCACATCAAAAATAAAGGAAGCCAGTGACCTGTTTGCTTTACGAACCATGGGTTTTCGTGGTGAGGCATTGGCATCTATTGCAGCCATTGCACAGGTGGAACTAAAAACCCGCCAGGAGAATGATGATATTGGAATTCAAATTTGTATCTCAGCATCACAAGTCGAGTCGCAGGAACCAGTTCAGTGCCCTGTTGGTAGTCAGTTTTGTATTAAAAATCTGTTTTATAATGTTCCTGCCCGACGTCGTTTTCTTAAAAAAACATCAACGGAGCTCCGGCACATTATAAATGAATTTCAACGGGTGGCTTTAGCTAATCCACATATTGCACTAAGCCTGGTACACAATGATGTTCCAATGTTTAATTTGCCGGCTGGTAATATTAAGCAACGGGTGGTTAATATGAATGGAAAACAAATGGGTAATAACTTAATGCCTATTGACACTGATACGGTGATGGTGAAGATTACCGGTTTTATAGGTAAGCCTGAATCAGCAAAAAAGACAATGGGCGATCAGTTTTTCTTTGTCAATAACCGTTATATGCGTCATCCTTATTTGCACCGCGCAGTAATGGATGCCTATGGCAATATCCTTCATCCTGATACTATTCCGGCTTATTTTATCTTTCTGGAAGTAGATCCAAAGATTGTTGATGTTAACATTCATCCAACTAAAACAGAGGTTAAATTTGAAGATGAGCGTGCCATATGGCAAATATTAAGTGCTGCTATCCGCGAAAGCCTGGGTAAGTTTAATATGATGCCATCCATTGACTTTGATACAACAGATCAGGTTTTTATTCCTGTTTCATCCGATAAGGTAGATCTGGTGGAACCAACAGTAGAGGTTAATCCTTATTATAATCCTTTTGATGAACAAACAAGTCAGGTTACATCGGATCGCAGTGGAGGTAATACAGCTACCTTTCAGTCGAAATCATCTGTCGAAGGCTGGGAGAAGATGTATGCAGGAAATGAAAGCAATGAATTACCGGATTTCTCGGCTTTGGCTAATGCTGAGATGGAGAATGCAGGGCGTCCGTTTGAAACACCACAGGAAGAGCCGGTTCAGCAAACCATATTATCTTCAGGAGGTGGTTCAGAGGCACAAGGTAATAGTCGTTTTTTTCAATTGAAGAATCGTTATATCCTCACATCAGTAAAGTCAGGATTGATGCTTATCGATCAGAAACGTGCTCATGAAAGGATTGTTTTTGAGGGTTTTATTCGTTCATTGCAAAGTGGTGCATCGCTATCTCAGAAAAGCCTGTTTCCTGAAGAGTTACATTTTGGGCCAGAAGAAATAGCTATGGTTAATGAACTAAAGCAGGATTTATTTTTTTTGGGGATGGAGTTGGAACAGACCGATGATGAAACATTTAAAGTATTATCAACACCGGCAGGCTTGGATAATGTATCGGCTTCCCAGTTGATAGATGGCATATTAACAGATTTTAGAGATGGCGAAGTTGATTTGCAGAAGGAAGTTACAGAACAAGTGGCAACTTCTATGGCTCAACGTGCTGCTATTCCGTATGGTAAAGTTTTATCAGCTTTAGAAATGAGTGAATTATTTGATCAGCTCTTTGCTTGTCAGATTCCTAATTTTTCACCTTCGGGTAAAACGATTATTTCCATTATGGATAATGACGAATTGCTAAAGCGATTTGTATAAAATGCCATATTGACAGAAAGTTCTTACATTCTTTTTGTCAATATTTGAAGCATTTGGCTTAATTTAGAGAGAACTAATATTTGGCATTGATATTGTTGCGCATTAGCTCAAATAAAAAAATACAATTGAGATGAACTACCGTCCATCACCATTGGCTGGATTACCGCCTGTTACAAAGAATTTGCTTATTATTAATGCACTGTTCCTTTTGGCAACGTGGGTGCTGAAAAGTACATTCGGCATAGATTTGGGTCATTACTTAGGGCTCTATTTTCCCTTGTCTGATAATTTTCATCCGGCACAGTTTGGAACATATATGTTTATGCATGCAGATTTTATGCATTTATTCTTTAATATGTTTGCTCTCTTTATGTTCGGACGTGTGTTGGAAGTATACTGGGGACCAAAGAAATTCTTTTTATATTACATCGTAACAGGTGTTGGTGCGGCAATTATACAATTGGGATTTAAGTACATTGATTATAGTAATGCTATTGCACTCTTAAGCCCCAAACAGGTTGAGATTGTTTATGAGCAGGGGGCGCAAGCCTTAAGGGAGTACAAGAACTTCACTAACCCGGAGATGCGTAATTTTAACTATGTGTTAAATGGATCTATGGTTGGGGCATCAGGTGCTGTTTTTGGTATTTTATTGGCCTTCGGAATGCTGTTTCCTAACACCGAGTTAATGCTCTTGTTTCCACCAATACCTATTAAAGCAAAGTATTTTGTAATGATTTATGGCGTTGCTGAGCTCTTTATGGGTGTTGCTAACTTTTCATATGATAATGTTGCACATTGGGCGCATCTTGGAGGTATGGTATTTGGTTTTATCCTGATTAAGTATTGGGAGAAAAGGGGTATATAATATTAAGGTAATGGGAATACTTGATGAAATAAAGCAGTCGTACAGGCAAGGGGGAGCACTTACTAAGTTGATTTATATTAATGTAGGTGTCTTTATTGTTATCCGTTTATTGCAAGCATTCTTCAGTTTCTCCACAGGCTCGGCAAGTATTAACGATTATCCATTACTGGAGTGGCTTTCGGTACCTGCAGATCTAATGGTATTGATGTTGAAACCGTGGACTTTACTAACATATATGTTTGTGCATTACGATTTTTTGCACATACTTTTTAATATGCTTTACCTGTATTGGTTCGGGCGTATTTTTCTGGAATTTTTAAACTCTCGTCAGTTATTAGGTGTTTATATATTAGGAGGGCTGACAGGCGTTGTTTTTTATTTGGTGAGTTATAATTTTATTTCTGTACTGCATCAGCAGTCTTCTTATGCTATTTTAATGGGAGCATCCGGCTCCGTAATGGCTATTTTGTTTGCAGTAGCTAAATATGCACCCAATCATAAGATTTATCTTATGTTTTTTGGGGCAGTACCTTTAAAGTATATGGCCTTGGCCGCTTTAGTAATCGATTTAATAAGTATTCCGGCCTTATCAAATACCGGCGGACATTTAACGCATATTGGAGGAGCGGCATTTGGTTATTTTTATGGCGCATCAATATCAAAAGGAAGAGATATTACATTAGGATTTAATCGCTTAATGGATCGTATTGTAAGTATCTTTTCCCATCAATCCAAATTAAAAGTCACACACCGGCGTCCGATGACGGATATGGAATACAATAGACGAGAATTAAGTAAGCAGAAAGAAGTAGACCGGGTACTTGATAAAATAAAAACTAGTGGGTACGATAGCTTAACAAAAGATGAAAAACAAATACTGTTTGATGCCAGTAAGTAAATTGAGCAATTTTGATACGACGTTTTTTTAAATCGATAGTTACCGTAATAAGCCTGATTTCATCAGGTGCGCTTTTGTTTACCGTATTAACAGCTTTAATTAGTCCTGCACATACCTCTGTATTTGCCTTTACGGGCTATGTATTTCCATTGTTGTGGGTTTTTAATTTTCTGCTTTTTGTATTCTGGCTTTTCAAAAGGCGCTGGCAGGCATTAATTCCATTAATTGCCATATTTATTACCTGGTCGGAGTGGAATCATACTTTTCAGTGGAAGGGAAAGGGCGTTGAAGTGTCAGAACTTCAGTGTCCTATAAAGGTAATGAGTTTTAATGTGCGTATTTTTGATTATTACGATGCTATCGGTAAAGATACGCATGAGAAGATATTTGATCTGATTCGTAAGGAAAATCCTGATGTACTTTGTTTGCAGGAGTTTTTTACGGTTAAAAATAAGAAACAGTTTAGTGAAAATTATATTCTCAGGCGATTAAATCAGTTTAAATACAAACACATTGAATACCGCTCGGAAAAGCGTGGAAATCGTAATTTTGGTTTAGTAACCTTTAGTAAATATCCAATAGTAGAAAAGAATAGCCTTAAATTTGAGCAAACAAATAATTTTAGTATTCAAACCGATATCAATGCTTTTGGCCATCGGATTCGTGTATTCAATAATCATCTCGAATCAATTAGATTCAGCCGTCAGCAACTTAATTTTTTAGATAGTATCAATTATCGTAACGGACAGGAACGACAGGATAATATAAGAGCCATTAGTAATAAGTTAAAGATTGCTTTTACTAATAGGGCAACGCAGGCAGAATATATTGGCAGGCATATTTTCAATTCACCCTATCCGGCAATTGTATGTGGTGATTTTAACGATACCCCTGTGTCGTATGTTTACCGTAAGATGAGAGGAAAGTTGAAAGATGCTTTTCAGGAATCTGGTCGTGGTTTTGGAGGAACCTACAATGGGCAGTTACCATCTTTCCGTATTGATTTTATCTTTCATGATAAACGCTTTTCGTCTTATAATTTTCAACGCCTAAAGATTAATTTATCAGATCATTACCCAATTATAACAACACTTGACTTAAATCCAGAAGCGAGTCGGTAATTGCTTCAATACAATTAATAAAGGAGTATAGAATCTTATTTGTAGTTTTTCACTTTTTACACTTCACTTCTACATTTTATTTATCTATTTTTACACTTCAATCTGGGTATGTATGATTGTTTTGAGGTGAGCTGCTATAGTAAAACAGTGCTATTATAACCAGTTTTCGCTCAATAACACATTAGCTATTTAAGAATTATGAAGCAGTATTTAGACCTTTTAGAAAGGGTTTTGGATGAAGGGAATAAGAAGGAAGACAGGACAGGTACAGGTACAATCAGTGTTTTTGGTCATCAAATGCGATTTGATTTAAGTGAAGGATTTCCTTTGCTAACGACAAAAAAATTACATCTGAAATCTATTATTTACGAGCTTTTATGGTTTTTAAAGGGGAGTACTAATGTAAAATATTTGCAGGATAATGGTGTTCGGATCTGGAATGAATGGGCAAGAGAAGATGGTGAATTAGGGCCTGTATACGGTTATCAGTGGCGCTCATGGCCCGACTATAAAAAAGGGCATATCGATCAGATAAAGCAAGTTATAGAAAGTATTAAAACGAATCCTGATTCACGGCGTCATATTGTTAGTGCATGGAATGTTGGTGATATTGAAAATATGCAGCTACCGCCTTGCCATATATTGTTTCAGTTTTATGTGGCTGATGGTAAACTTAGTTGTCAGCTTTACCAGCGTAGTGCAGATATCTTTTTAGGCGTGCCGTTTAATATTGCATCGTACGCAATTTTGACCATGATGGTAGCACAGGTATGCGGTTTACAGCCCGGTACCTTTGTACATACCTTAGGCGATGCACATATATACCTCAATCACTTGGAGCAGGTTAAACTACAATTAACACGCCAGCCGATGGCTTTACCTCAATTCAAAATTAATCCGGAACGTAAAAATATTGACGACTTTGTATTTGAGGATTTTGAATTGATTAATTACGAATCGCATCCACATATAAAAGGAGCTATTTCAATCTGACATTAGTTTTTAGACATCTACTTTATATGATTTTAGCAATGATTGTTGCCATTGATAAGCGCAATGGTATTGGAAAAGATAATGACCAACTGGCTTATATCTCAGCAGACTTAAAGCGTTTTAAAGCTTTAACAACGGGTTACACCATTTTAATGGGACGTAAAACCTTTGAAGCTTTGCCTAAAGGTGCTCTGCCCAATCGCCGTAATGTGGTTATAACGCGTCAGGAAGATTATATAGCCAAAGGAGCAGATGTGGTTACTTCGTTAGAGGAGGCCATTGAAATATGTAAAGGTGACGAGAAAGTTTTTGTAATTGGAGGGGGCGAAATATACAAGACTTTTCTTCCGGAAACTGATGAGTTGTACCTGACCCAGATTCACCATACTTTTAATGAAGCTGATGTTTTCTTTCCGGAAATAGTGGCCGATGAGTGGGTGCTAAATAATGAAGAAGGCCCTTTTACCGATGAAAAGACACAACTGTCGTACTCATACCTGGATATGAAAAGGAAGCAGGTAAATTGAATTATTACCTCGTCCTTTTTTGTAGGAGTGTAATGTTATATTGCCATTGGTTTTATACCCGGTTTTCGATTATATAAGGTCTTCTGCCAGTAGTTATATAAATCAAAGTAGTAGTTTCTTGATATACCTTCGGTTTGAACTAACTGGCTCCGGCGTGCTAATACTACAGAGCTGATATAACTACTCATACCATTACAAATTAAATAGGCTATATTTAATTCGCTTACATCATTTAAATCCATTGGTTCCCTTCGGCAGTGAACAATTAATTTTATAGTGGTTTTCTTTAAGGCATTGGCCAAAAGACGGATCAGTTCTTTTTGTTCACAAGTGCTAATGTCGCATGAAATAAGGATGTGAGAATAACGTTGCTCTTGAGCTAAGGTTGATACAAGGATTTCTAATTCCTCTTTTATTTCAGGTAACTTGATTAAGGTATTACTTACATCGTATAACTTACACAATCTTTGAATATGCAGATCGTCAGAATTATTGGCCACAATTAATAAATCTTTCTCAAAAGGAACGACAGAAGCAAGAACTGCTTCAAGAGCAAACTCACGTGTTCGTTTGAAACTGATTGTTTCATAGCCTGTAAGGTAGAAATCTTCAGGCTTGATAGGTGTCTTTGTCATTAACGAGATCAAATCTTTGTCAACAACATCATCGAGTTCTATTTGCTCTGGCAAAATATTCTGCGTCGAATTAAAAATTTGCATCATCATAGCGGCTTCAGTAAGTTAGTATCAGGTGCAAAGATAAACTTTGCTCAAATTGACCGGTTAAGTCGAAATTAGCGAATTGTTAACCTTGTCTTAGGTAAGACAAACAACGTGATTATCACACGTATAAAGTTAGGAGCTTTTTTTAGAAATGAGCTTATCCACTATTTTTATAGCTTTATAAAAAAGAGCTGATGACCATCAGAAATGATTTGTTCATCAAAATACGGATTAAATCGTTAATTAAGGAGTAAAATGAATGCTAGAATATGAACTCACATCTTTATAATGCGGCCTTAAATATAACCTCTGGCCTTTAGCTCAAGGTATTTATTAATGGTTTCAACCGTTAGATTTTTTGGCTCTGTAAGTACAGAATGAATGCCGTAACGTTCCAGTTCTAAAACAATCTGCTTCTTATCATAGGCGAACTTCTCAGCTATGGTTTTAATGTAAACACCTTCCATATCTGTAGCTTTTGTGTTGATTAGTTTTTTTAACTCAGTGTTTTCAAAAAATACCACAACCACCATATGATCCTTTGCCAGTTTTTGTAGCATTGGTAACTGGCGTTTTGCTGCATTAAGGCTTTCATAATTTGTGTACAAGACTAATAAGCTGCGTTGATGAATTTTAGCACGTAAGGAGCTGTATAGCGCTAAAATGCTTTGCTCTTCAAATTGTGTGTTTTGATTATAGAGTGACTCCATAATAACTTGCATTTGCTTGTTATTACGTTGGGGAGAAATTATGGATCTCACTTTGTTATTAAAGGTTACCAGGCCGGCTTTATCCTGCTTTAGCATTGTAATTTTAGACAACACCAATGATGCATTAATCGCATAGTCAAGTAAGGTCATGCCTTCAAAAGGCATTTTCATGGTTCGCCCCATATCAATAATTGAAATAACCTGTTGGGCTTTCTCATCTTGGTATTGATTAACCATTAAACTACTGCGTCTTGCTGTTGCCTTCCAGTTTATGGTGCGGTAATCATCACCTTTGGTGTATTCCCGAATCTGATCAAACTCCATCTGGTGGCCAATACGACGAATTTTTTTTATACCTACTTCTGTTAAGCGATTGGAGATAGCCATCATCTCAAATTGTCGCATCTCTTTAAAAGCCGGATACACTTTAGTCATCTCTTTTTGAGCTGACTTATAGCGACGTTCTATTAATCCAAGGGGTGATTTAATAAAAACATTTAATGAGCCAAACCAGTATTCACCTCTTTCTACAGGGCGAAGAGAGTAGGTTTCTCTTTTTGTTTCCCCGGCTTTTAATGACAGTTTTATCTTAAAGTCCCGCTCCTGAAATTGAACAGGTACTTCATCAATAACACTAATTGTAACTGGGAAAGTATAATTATTGGTTAGTGTTAGTTCCACTTTATTATCATCGCCGTTTGAGAAGCGCTCATCCATAGAGCGATTAGCTTCAAATTTGTTTTGAGTGGATAAAAACAAGAGTATAGATTCAATTAAAATGAGTAATAAAAAAAGACCAAGTGATATCAGCCCAAATTGAAAGAAGAGTGGACCAAACTGACCTAATGCTAACAGGAATATTACGGCACCTATTGCATAATAGAACAAATGGCTGAAATAAACGAGGTTTCTAATCTTTATTCTCATTAAATAAAAGCTTATCGGGGTACTTCTACTGAGTCAATGATTTGCTGAATAATAATTTCTGGCTTAATGCCTTCCATTTCTTTTTCAGGGGTGAGGATTATACGGTGATTCAACACCGGAATTATCACGAATTTAATATCATCCGGAGTAACAAAATCACGTCCTTCTAAAGCTGCAAATGCTTTTGCCGAGTTAAGTATTGCAATAGAAGCACGGGGGCTTCCTCCTAAGAAAAGTGCACTGTGGTTTCTTGTTTTATCCACAATCTGAGCAATGTAACGCAGTAAATCATCTTCTACAATTACTTGTGCTGCCATGGTTTGATATTTAGTAATTTCTTCGCCACTAACAACAGCATTAATATCGCTTAACTCATCTTTTTCTTCGCGTTTTTGTGTATTTGAAAGAATTGATATCTCTTCTTCAAGGTTAGGATAATCAATCTTTATCTTGAATAAAAAACGATCAAGTTGTGCTTCCGGTAAACGGTAGGTGCCCTCATGCTCAACAGGGTTTTGTGTTGCTAACACAAGAAATGGCGGTGTCATTTGATGTGTTGTACCATCAATGGTAACCTGGCGCTCTTCCATAACCTCAAACAAAGCCGCTTGCGTTTTGGCAGGGGCGCGGTTAACTTCATCAATCAGAACCATGTTTGAGAAAATTGGGCCTCTATTAAATTCAAAAGCCGATTTACCAGTGTTGTATACCATTGTACCCAATACATCCGATGGCATTAAATCAGGAGTAAACTGAATACGGGAGAAATCGGATGAGATTGATTTAGACAATAGTTTAGCCATCATTGTTTTGGCTACACCAGGAACTCCTTCAATTAATACATGGCCGTTGGCAATTACTGCAGTCATAAGTAAATTTAGTACCTGTTCTTGTCCAACGATTACTTTATTTATCTCATTTCGTATACGAAAGGTAGAATGATTAAGCTCCTCAAGCGGTAATCGGTTCTCAAAAGTTGTTTGAGTCTGTTGGTTCATATTTCTGTTATTTATTTACACTGTTCGTAAAAATATTCTATCCGGCGGTTGAATTGTTCCAGATCTTCCTCGCTGATAACTTGCATATTGGTCAGGTTATCACCCAGTTCAAATAATTGTTTAATTGTACGCATCGGTATACCTGACTTATCAGTTAGTTGCTGATACAGGTCATCTGTCATTTCAGATGTATTGATGTAATACTTTGACCGTATAAACTCTTGCAAGTAGCTAAAACGTTTACATGCAATATCCAGATGGTTTTTCCTGCTGAAATATAAGCGGCCAATTGTTTCGATAAAACTAATGGTACTATTATTGGGTGGTTTAATAATTGGTACTTCTCGTTGTCGTCTGGCTGATCCAAACAAAAAGAATATCAGTATACCGACTAACAGCAAATACCAGGCTAAGCGTAATGGTAAGCGGTCCAGTATAAAGCTTAATTGCGATTGACGATTATACCCTGTACCACTGCTATTCAGGTATTTTACTTTATAATGTTCATCCCATACTGTTGTCTGGTTTGGTAAATACGATAAGCATTTAAAAGCATATTCATAATTGTCATTAATAAGCAAATTGTAATTTGTAAAAGCCTGTGGATTTAAGTTTATATACAGGAAACCTTTACCCTGTTTGATTCGGATAAAATTAGTCTTTCCCACATTATTAAAGCCCAGTACAGTTGTTTGTAAAGTGTCGTAATTTGTAAAATAATTATTGGTGATGCCTTTTTTATACCAATACCCCAAATGCGTTCTTAATTGGCGATTGGCTAAGTTAAAGCTTAATGAATCAAGTAGGCCGGTATTAGACCCAAATCGTTCATGGTAATCTATATTAAAGTATTTCTTAATACTATCAGAGAAGCTTTGAGCAGCTATAAACACATGGTTTCCTTCAAGCAGTAATTCTTTCACCTTTTTAATATCAGTCTCTTCCGGTTTAAAGGTGTTATTTACAATAATCAGGTTAGCTGGGTTTGTAGTACTCTCAAAAAACTGATTTATTGAGCTATGTGAGGTGCTGATGAGTTCTTCGTTAAATAATTCCGGTAATAGTTCAAACATGAGCTTGCTACCGAATGGTTTTGTTTCTGTTTTTGAGAAACCTAAGGACCAATCAATTGGTTTTGGCGAATAAGCAAGAACAAAAGCTGCGATTATGACCAGAAACGTAACTCCAAACAATAGTATTTTATTTGATTGTGTATACTTCATTAACTTGCTTTTCTATTCTGCAGCACTTCTATAAACCGATCAAAATCTGATTTTACTGAATTAAAGGCTGTTTCAGTTATATCAAATTTGCCAAACCATATAAATTCATACTGATGGATAATATTTAAGAATTGGTCTTTTAATTCAGCCTCTTTAAGTTCGTAATAGTACTCTCTGTCAGTTTTAAAGGCATTCCATTTAATAAGGCATTTTCTATTTAATAAACGCAAGGTTACCAGAAACATTATCCTTGTTGCTTCTCTGAATGCCTGATTATTAATATAGGTATTAAGCATATTGTCCAGCTCCTGTTTCTCTAAGTCCACATTTGTTTTTCCAAACTTCAGTTGGCTAACTTTGGTTGATTTTGAAAACACAAAAAGGCCTTTTATCGGTATACCTATCAGTTTGATAATGATAAATAGTAGTGCTAAAATGGCCAATATCAAAATAGTCCACCCAATTGTACTTAAAGTACCATCGTTAAATCTGATATGTGACAGCATCCACCTCCAGAATGCTTTCCACCAGGAGAAAACTTCAGTATTAACTTGGTATTGGTATTCTGATTGTGCTTTATAATGTTCTATGCTTTCAACAGATGGATGTCGATAATCAACTTTACTGTTATCCCAGGCTTCTGCAGTATCTTTTTGAGTATAGTGATTTTCCTCAGCATTAGATAATATGCTAATGTATGATACAATTACTACTAAAAGATACTTAATTGTTTTCGCCACTTTTAAGATTGTTTTTCAGAAGAGACTGGTGTTTCACTAATCAGGTTAATACGGTCAAGTATTGTACTTGAACTGTCAGATTTATTCAGACTAAAGTATTGTATACCAGTAATAAGATATGAAAATGAATTCATATATGAGCCGCAGCTAATTAGCAGTACAAATGTTATTATAATGAGTGGAAAGTTTAATTGACTGAAGTCACCTGTATCTGAAAGTACAATCAATTTTGTTTGCAGGTAAACCTGTAAAGGCATATAAATTATCTGAACAACGATATTAATAATAATGGAAGCAACAATAGATAAGCCAAATGTCATCCACCAGTTGTTTTTTATCACCTCAAAACAACGTCTGAAATTTGCTGAAAAGCCTTTATTTTCAACAAACATAATGATAAAGATAAAGTTAAGAACTATGGCAAGGTAGATTCCCGGTATAAGAAATAGAAACAGACCTACCATAACGGGGATGGAGATCATAATACCATAACCTATAATTGGGAAAAAATGGCGTGCAGCAATTTGTCCTACCTCTGATACAGTAAAGTTTCCTTTGCCTTTTTCGTGGTAGATCTTTAAATATCCATTGCTTATGGCAAAAACAAGTATTTGTGTTGTAACCAGCAGGAGGAATAAGATAATAAGAGGAATAATAAACATTAGGATGGTAGATGAGGTAGGTGAGTTTATTATACTCTTAAACTGACCATTAACAAGCTGAATTATAATATATACAAACAAAGAAATTGTAGCAATAAGTGGGATGCTGGTATATGTTATTAATACCTTAAAGAGTAATGCCCCTTCTTGCTTTAAAAATGCAAAAGCAGTGTTTAACACTCCACCAAAGTCTCTGCGTTGCGCAAGATTAATTTCTGTCATTTTTCTTAAATTTAGAATATATTATGCTTGGGTTTATAAAGAAATACCAAACAATAAAAGCTAAAGATAGTACGATGATTAATATATTGAGCCAATTATTTATGGTATTGTAATGTCGTGTAACAAATCCTTCCAGCAGACCGGCAATTAAGAATACGGGTGTAATGGCAATCATTACTTTTGTTCCTTTTAGTGCACCATAAATAAATGAATCTTTTCTCGGGTAGGTTCCTGGAAATAAAAGGTATTTACCAAATAATATACCTGCACCGCCGGCCAATACAATGGCTGAAAGTTCTAAGGTTCCGTGAATCATAATAGCTAAAAAGGATACACCAAACAGGTTTTTCTGAAAGAAAAAGGCCTGAAAAGCACCTACCATAATTCCATTTCTAAACAATTCAACAATTGTTCCAACAGGTGTTAGAAACCCAAACAGAAAAACACGCCATGCGACCGCCACATTATTAAAAATGATGTAAAAAGACATTGGTAGTTCACCCATCTGTCCGTAGACAGCCATAGGATCGCCTTTTTCAATGTTATCCAGAGTCATATTAACATACTGATCTCCCATAATAAGCCTGACAAAATCATCGTTTGTTAATGCCGATACAACACCTAAGGCCCATGCAGCTACAAAAACAATTAACGATATAATAAAATAAGGTCGAGCTGAATGCAATACCAAGGGTAACTCTGTTTTGAAAAACGAAAGAATACGATTGCCTTGCTCTCTTTTATTTCGATAAATTTCCTGATGTGTTTTTTGTGACAGGCCGTTCAGATAAGATAGTGTATGTGTTTGAGGATAAAACGTTTGTGCAAAAGCAAGATCATCAGTTAATTGGATAAACTGATCGGCCAGACTGTCGGGGGTAACCTTAGATGGTTTTTTGAGTTGCTGTTCAAATTTTTCCCAGCGGGCTTTATTTCGATTAATAAACGTTATCTCCTTCATAAGAGCAAGTTCATGCGTAGTGCGAATAAATAAATTTTTTTACACATAAAAAACTTATTTTGCTACTTTTGGATATCTATTTTATCAAAGTACTCATTTTATCTACAGATTTTATGGAAAACTTAAGTATATCAACCACTCAGAATGTCAATATTGACTATCAACTGGCTAGTGTTGGCGATCGTATATTTGCTTATGTTTTGGATGGTTTTATTCAGTTTAGTTATGTATTTGTTGTCTTGTTGTTAATAGGTGCCTTTGAAGGAAGTATGGATTGGTGGGTAAGTTTGTTTTTTTTACCGATAGTATTTTATCATTTGCTTTGCGAAGTGTTTCTTAACGGACAGAGTTTTGGAAAAATGATAATGAAAATACGTGCAATAAAAATTGATGGTGGTGAGTTGCGGTTTATTGATTGTTTTCTCCGTTGGATATTTCGGTTAGTTGATTTTAGCCTTCCGGGAATTGGGCCTCTGCTTGGCTTATTAACCATTATTATTGGCGGGAAAGGGCAACGAATTGGTGATTTAGTTGCTAAGACAACTGTTTTAAAGATTAACCCAAAGGGAAGTCTTAATGCTACGGCTTATGTTGCTTTAGAAGAGGGTTACCAACCTTTATATCCTGATGTCAGAAAACTGGCAGATGCTGATTTGCAAACGATAAAAGAGGTCTTATTGCTTGGGGATAAGGATTATAGAAATGGAGAGCCTCACCCACTTGTACTTAAGACTAAGGAAGTTGTTGCAAAAAAGATGGGTGTTGAGACCAGTCAGTCGGGTAAAGACTTTTTAAATTCAGTACTAAAAGACTATAATTTTTATAACCAATAGTGGTAGAAATTAAAAAAAGCGGAATCTAATTTTAGATTCCGCTTTTTTTACGTTAAAGGATTTGATATCCTTTTATATTAATGTTAAATTTTAGTCTCTATTACCTACAAACAGCATAACGTAGTACAACAAAGTTGCTAATGCTGATAGTGCGGCAACCACATATGTATATGCGGCCCACTTTAAGGCATCCTTGGCTTTTGAATGCGTATCATGTGTTGTAATACCGGATGTGTTAAGCCATGCTAAAGCGCGGCGGCTGGCATCAATTTCTACCGGAAGCGTAATAAATGCAAACAATGTAAAAATTGAATAGCAAACGATAATAATCTGTAAAGCCATATTGTAACTTAATAGCCCTGGTAATGCTATCGCACCAATAAACATGGCAATAAACATAAAGTTAAGAATCTTAGCACTTACATTTTGAATTGGTACTAAGGCAGACCTTAGTTCTAAGAAGGCATATCCATTGGCATGTTGTATGGCGTGACCCGTTTCGTGCGCAGCAACGGCTGCAGAGGCTACGCTACGACCGTTATATACCTCTGGACTAAGGTTTACAGTTCTGTTGGAAGGATTGTAATGATCGCTAAGCTGGCCTTGCACACAATTTATTTGCACATTCATTAAACCATTTTGGTACAGCATCTTTTCGGCAACTTCTTTGCCGGTCATTCCATGATTAATGGGCACTTTAGAGTAAGCTTTAAATTTGCTTTTTAGTCTAGTGCTAACAATCCAGCTTAAGCCCAGAAAGAATAAAAATATAATCAATAATACAGGTGAAAACATAGTTGTTAAATTTTTGATAATTCATACATCAAAAATTTTGCCATAAAACTATTTTGGCAGTGTAATTTTAAAAGTTGTTCCTTTACCAACTGTACTTGCACAGGTAATGGCACCACCGATATGATCTGTGTACCTTTTTACAAGGTATAAACCTAAGCCAGAAGATAGTTGATTACTACTGATATATGTCTTTAATTTAAATAAGTCAGGAATAGTTTTTTGCTCAATGCCAGGTCCTTCATCTGTAATACTTATTTCAAGATGTTTGTCAACAGTTTGTGCTGTTAGTGTAATACTGGATTCTGGGTAAGTAAATTTTATAGCATTGGAAAGCAGGTTAGAAATAATTGTTTCAAGCACAGTATAATCAGTCTGTATAATTTCATCTATAACGTTCCATTTTATGTTTATCTCTTTTTCTTTTAAAAATGAATTGCATTGTGCAACAACTTTGCGCATTAATGGTAGCACAGGAACTTGGGAAGTGTTGATTGCAATGGATTTAAGCCTTTTAATTTCATTTACCTGATTAACCATCTTTTTTATTTGCCATAGAGCATCAAAAACAAACTGAAGTGCTTCATCTTTCTCATTTTCATCAATATCACTTTCTGTTTTAATGCTATTTATTAGGGTAATGGATGATGTAATAGACCTTTCTATTTCTTGAGTGAATAAAGCTATAAGATGGTTATTTTCTTTATTTAACTGTTCTACATCAGCTTGTTGTTTATGTATTAGCTCGTTTTGTTCAAGTACTTTTTTATTAGCTGATTCCAGTGATCGATGTTGTTTTTCCAACTGATTAAATGCTTTCGCATTTTCAAGTGCAATACTTGTATAAAGACTAATGTTACGCATAAAGCTAAGGTGATACCTACTGTAGGTTTTTTTGTCAGCACTTTGCACAGTAAGGACTCCAAATGGTTCACCACTTACCTTTAACGGTATATAAATAATCGATTTGCTGTTTATATCATCAGGAACAGGACGTATCTCCTGTACGTATTTCTTATATTCCTTATCAAAGTCATTAATAAATATTTCCTTATCTTTTATCAAACAATGAACAGATAAGCGTTCAATGTCTTCTAAGGGAAATGTTAAAAATGGCATTCGTTCTCCTTTGAGAATAAGATTATTAAAATCCAACGAATTGGTTTCCTGATTAAATAGGCCTACACCAAACAGGTAGGTGTCCATTACCTCACTTGCTGCTTTATGTACATGATCAAATATACTATCGGTAGACAAATTGGTGGTTAATACCTGACCTATATCCGTTAGTTTCTCTAAATCACCAAGTGATCCGTTAATGGCATCAGCTTGAATCTTTATTTTCTCTTTTTGTTGGCGTAGCTTTTCATTTTGCTTTTCTATTTCTTCTTTTTGGTTGTTAATTTCTTTTGTTTTGGCCGTTAGCAAAGTTTCCATCTCAAACTTTAACATTTTGGTACGCTGTTGCCATGAGAAAATAAGTGCTATTAATAAGACTAAGATTAATAGGATTATAAAAGCTCTGAAGAATGCTGTCCGATACCATTTAGGATGAATGTTAAATTGATATATGGCACCTTCATCATTCCAAATATTGCTATTGTTGGCTGCACTAACCCTGAATGTATAATTTCCTGAGGGTAGAGACGGGTATGCAACATTATTGGATGTTCCTTCTATCCACTCATATTCTAGTGGTTCCAGTCGCCAACGGAATTTTACTTTTTCAGGAACAGAGAAGCATAGAGCATCAAAAGTAAAGGAGATATTGTTGTCGTCGCTCGATAAGTTTAATTGATCGGGGATACCAAACCATGGCACAATAGAATCAAAGGCCATAGCATATTCTTTTGATTGCCAGTTTGGTTTTTTATAGGAAAGCTCTATGTCCCGAATGTAAATATTTGGAGAAAGGAAATTGGTACGTTTTTCCATTGGGTTATAGCGCATAACCCCTTTTATAGTACCAAACCATATATGTCCTTTTTTATCAAGAAAATTTGCTGCACCATTGTTTTCAATTCCGATAAAACCATCGTATTTGTCAAAATTAGTTACGCTTATTACATCACCGCCAGATGATATAGATAGTTTATCAACCCCACTTTGAGCTCCGGCAAAAAGATTACCATCTTTATCAGCTATTATTGAATAAATGTTATCTCCGGATAAACCGGATTTACTATCGAAGACAGACCAGTTTTCATTGTCATAGCGAATTAAACCATCGGTAAAAGTAGCGAACCATATGTTTCCAATTTTATCTTCAGCAGCCTGCAATACATAAGATGATTCAATATCCCTGCCTTCCAGATATTGAGTGAATTTTCCTTTTTTGTATAATGTGATACCTCTTCCGGTCGATAACCAAAGGCGCTGCTTACTGTCTGAAAGGATATGCAGGATAGTATTATCCTGCATATTTGAATTGTAAGTATTATAAAAGGTAGCTTTTCCCTTATGGCTTTTTATTAGTCCATGTTTGTAGGTAGAAAAGAAAAATGTGTCTTGTTGCACAACAATATCACTGATAGGCAAATGCTTTTTCCAGCCAAATTGTTCATTTACTGATTTAACTGTATTACCATCGAATTCCCACAAACCATTCATTGTTGCAAGTAAAATATTGCCTGATGGTAATTCGTAAAACTCCTTTATCGCCTTTAATTGGGGTAGTTTTATTTTATTATAGGCAATAATCTTTTGCCCTTTCAGGGTACTGAAACCTCCTTCTCCATCAGCAAAATAATAAGTTCCATTTGAGTCTTGATATATGGCTCGAATAATATTATCAGTTAAACCATTATTCCTGTTTAATGAAACAAATAAATTACCGCTGTAACGCACTAAACCAGCACCAAGGGTACCAATCCAGATGTTACCTTCAGCATCCTGGAGAATATTATAAACGAGATTTATAGGTAGTCCATTGTTTTTATTAAAGGTTTGCCATCCATTCTTGTTGTATTGTAAAAGGCCACCATTCTCTATTATAAACCAATAGGTTCCTTCTCTGTCCTGAAAGCCTTTAAAAATTATTGAACCCTGAACTTCCTGTGGTAATTTTATTTTCTTGATACCTTTGCCGTCAATATGTATAATTAATTCGTGGCTGTTATCATCATCAATAACCATCATCCATAGGTTCTTATTTCTATCGCGTAAAAGAGGTAATCTTACTTTATTGTCTTTCCTACTGAATGATTCATAGGGTTTTAGTTTATTGTTGTTGAATGTTAGTAATTGTTTGGCAGTTGTAATTAACAAACCATTCTTTGAGTCGGGTAGTATACTGTATATAGGACCTTTATCGCTTAATTCTTTGTTTAACTTTTGGGAGATATCTGTAACAATGGTATCGTTAAAATGGTAAAGCCTGCGTTCCCCGGATATCATACGTGCCAAACACCAGGTATTACCATCTGAAGTTTCACAAAAATCAACGTTATCCGAAAATAGTGTAGTATCTGAATGAATTACGGTTTGGTAGCTAATACCGTCGTAGTATTGGATTCCTTTTTGAGTGGCAATCCATAGGTTGTATTTTTCATCGTGTAGTAGGCCTAAAATAATGTTATCAAACAGGCCATCTTTCTTTGTGAATACTTCAAAATCTTTACCATTAAAACGGCACAAGCCTCCACCATTGGTTCCTACCCACAGGTAGCCGAACTGATCTTCTGCCATTGAAGTAACTTCTGATTGTGGCAACCCTTCTTCAAGTGCGTATTGCTTGAAGTGAAAAATCTGAGCATCAGTGGATTGTAGGTATAGCCATAGTGATAATGTGACTAAAAGTAAAGATAGTTTCATAAGTTACTAATTACACTTTAAATATAACTTTTTAACGCTTGCTTTACAAATGACTTTTGATGATCATTGTGTATTTGTTATTTACTTAACAGGTCTATGATTATGAGGTAATTAAAATCTAAAATAAATAAAAGGGATTAAAGTGTTTTGCTGAAGTATATTAATGATAAAAAGGATAAGAGCTGAAAGAGCTATTTTACACCAAACAGGTGATTTTACAAACCGGAGTTTTACATTTCTTCTAAATGAATCAGGTATCCAATGTATGGTATATCCCACGATTATTAATATGAACAGGTATGGCTGAGAGCCGATTAAATTAGTGATATGGATTGGCATAAAGGCATGTATAATGCGGTCATACATTATTTGTATGCTTTCCATCGAGTCAATTCGGAATACAATCCATGTAATAACAACAAAATGAAAGGTGATAAACCAGCCTATGGTTTTACTAACTCTTGTTGATTTATTTATAACAGTGCTAAATATCTTATTAAATATGAGTCCAATGCCATGTAATCCCCCCCAAATTATAAACTTAAGAGCTGCACCATGCCATAAACCACCAATTAACATGGTAACTAACAGGTTGATGTATGTACGTACTTTGCCTTTCTGATTACCTCCTAATGAAATGTATAAATAATCGCGTAGCCAGGTAGATAAACTAATGTGCCAACGTCGCCAGAAATCACTTAAAGAAACTGCCTTATATGGATGATTAAAGTTTTTGGGCAAGCGAAACCCCAGTAGCAATGCGATTCCAAGTGCTATATCGGTATAGCCGGAAAAATCGCAATAAATTTGAAGCGCATAGGCATAAATGGATATTACAACTTCAATTCCGGAATAGGACATCGGATTCTGAAAAACCCTGTCAATAAAGTTTACCGAGATAAAATCGGAGATAACCATTTTTTTAAACAGGCCACCCAGTATGAGTAGTGCAGCCCACCAAATCCATTTTTCGGATAATATAAGTTTACGGTATATCTGTGGAATAAAAGTTTTTGCCCTAACAATGGGGCCGGCAATCAATTGAGGAAAAAAAGACACGTAAAAACCAAAATCAATTATGTTTTTAACGGGTTTAAGTTCCTTTCTATATACATCTATTGTGTAACTAATGGTTTGAAAGGTGAAAAAGGAAATGCCAACAGGTAAAGCAATATTGTCAATATTAAATGATGAACTAAAATATTGATTTATGAACTTAGCCAGATAATCTACAGGTTCTATACTGTTTTTGGTAATAGAGGAGTATAGATCTACGATAAAATAAGTGTATTTAAAGTAGGCTAATATTGAAAGGTTAATTAACAGGCTTAAGGTAACCAGTAATTTGCGTTGCCAATGGTGCTGCCACTTATTTAAAAGTAAACCAATGCTATAGTCGGTTAAGGTGGAAATAATAAGCAGGGAAAAGAAATATCCACCTGTTTTATAATAGAAATATAAACTTGATAAAAACAAGAATGCAATGCGTAAAAACCGGTTTTTATGGAGTATACTATTAAAAAGTAATACAACACCAAAAAACACCCAAAATGCAATGTGTGTAAACAGGAATAAATCCGATTGATTAAGTAAATGTGCAATTATAGTTTCCATTTACCTGACTGTTGAAATTAAACTGGTGTCTTGACTAATAGAATCACCCATATTATGCCATAAAGCTTTGATGAATTGATTGGCTACTTCCTGTCCCCCTCTTCTCGATAGGTGAATATAGTCGGTTAGAGCCCATGGTGGTGATTTTTGTGACCATTTAATAATAGACCCTTTACCTCCCATGGCACTGTATAGATCATAATACCCAAAATTATATTGCAGAGCAATAGCTTTTTGAGCGTTATTAATTCTATTCAAATGTGTATAGGGGACAATTTGGCCATTATTTTTGTATGCTGCGTCAGATATACCAATAACAACAACGGGGACATTTGGTATATAGGCTTTTAAAAGGTCAAATTGTTTAGCTAATTGTACTTTATAGAAATGATAGTTGGGTGCAATAGTAGGAATAACATTTGTGCCAAACTGAATGATTACCATTCCTATATCCAGATGTTCGCACATGGCCTGGAACAGAACCCCATTGGTTTGATGTAATAGGGGAGAACTTTGTCCGCGTAAAGCGATATTATCAACACTAACACCATTTATACTATCAAGTGCACAGCCTAAAATATGTATGTCACCCGTGCTCCTCATCTCAAATTTAAGGCTTGGTGATAATTGTTCAAATTCCCAGTTGATTTCGGTTAATGCTTTTGATGGTGTTAGTGTGTCATTAATTACTTCTGTGGTTTTAATAGTTGCTTTTATCTGAACAGAATCTGTGTGTGGGGCTATAAATAAACGTACTTTCTGATAGTGAGAGGCATGTTGTTCGGCCCAACGTGAAGCTCTTATTTTAAAAACTCCGGATGAATTGGCCTTTAATGAAGCTGTTTGCCCCAATAGTCCGTATGTTTTGTCGGGTAATTGCCGTTTCTGGTTATAGATCCTGTTAATATGCCATTCCCCTTCGTTATCAAGCCAAACTGAGGGATTAATTCGTTGTGGGTCGTAAATGGTTGTTAAGCCTGGGCCACTTCCACCATACCTTTTCTGAAATGCTTCCCTAAGATGAGATGTAATACGGTCGCCTTCTATTTGGGAATCGCCAAAGTGCAGTATACGGATATTTTTATTAGTTTCTGATGTGGTTTGTAATTGCTTATGTAGTTGAGTGAGTTGCTTAAGAAATTGTGTAGGGCAACTTAAGTTATGGTGGGTTATAACAGTATCCTTTTCAATTTTAGTGGTGTCTGAAAATAATGAATCAAGCTCATGATTTAGATCGGTCAGAAAAGTACTGTCAATATCAATGATGGACAAGTCTTCAGTTGTTTTCAACTGCCATTTTGAAAGATTAACAGGTACATTCAGGAATTTAACAAACGCATATGTCAATGCAAGTATTAGTATGTAATAGATGCAAATGCGTAAATATTGATTCATTTGTTTCAATGATTTCGGATAAAATGTGAAAGAACCTCTGCTAATGATTTTAAGGAGATTTTTTTACATCAATATTCCTGATGTTATGATTTACGTTTTATTTTTAATTTTTGTCCAATCCACAATTTAGATGATTGGGATAAATTGTTTAATTTCATGATATCTGTATTCGATATACCATCGTATTTTTTTGCTATAGTCCATAAATTGTCGCCCGAACGTACTGTATAATAAATATAATTTGGATCAATTGGCTCATTTTTCTTTGGCGTGGTATTAGAACTTACAGATTTACTACTCAGTTTTTGCTTATTCACATAAGACATATCATTAATACGATTGTAGTATTCTGTTTTATCTTTTGGTACATATATTTTTAACTTTTGTCCAATGTGTATCATATTGCGTCTTATATCATTCCAGTATCTTAAGTCTGATGTTCTGACATCATACCAGTCTGCAATTAAGCCAATAGCGTCTCCGGATTTAACAGTATAGTAAACTGTTGCTTTATTTTTAGGTGTGTCAGGAGTATATTGTGTATACTCAGGTTTTACTGTTGTACGCCCATTAATAAAATAATTATCCCGTTTGTAAGCATATATGGAATCTTCCACTGCAGCAAAATCGGAGGCATCATTAATAGCAAGTCGTAATGCATAATTAGTTCCGGCCGGAATTAGGTCTTTGCGGTATTGAGGATTTAAGGTGCGTAAATAATCTACTTTTACATTAAGTAATTCTGCTACTTGTTTAAAGTGCAATGGCTGACTTATTGATATTGTATCAGTTACTTTCGGAAGATGATTAGGAGTAGCATAAAGGTTATGCTCTTTGGCGTACATAAATGTGTATGTTGCAGCAATAAAGGCAGGAACATATCCCCTGGTTTCGCGTGGTAAATGATAGTATATTTTCCAGAAGTCACGGTGTCCACCAGAGCGACGAATAGCCTTATTAACATTACCTGGCCCACAGTTATACGCAGCAATAACTAAGAACCAGTCATTATATATGGCATATAAATCATCCAGAAAATCTATAGCTGCTACAGTTGATTTATAAGGGTCACGACGCTCATCAACATATGAGTTAATGGTTAGACCGTATTGCTTACCTGTGTAATACATAAACTGCCAAAGTCCCGAAGCACCTGCTCTGGAATAAGCTTTAGGATTTAATGCAGATTCAATAATTGGCAAATATTTTAATTCCATTGGCATTTGCCGGGCATCAAGCTCTTGTTCAAACATAGGGAAATAATACTCAGATAAACCAAGCATATTTTGAACTAATTCTCGGCGGCGAACAGTATATAGTTCAATATGACCTCTAACGATAGAATTAAAGGTGAAAGGCATGGGCGAACATATATTTGCAATTCGCTCAATGTATACAGAATCGGGTAGCTTACCTATAGTTGTATTAAGCGGGATAGAATCTAATATAAGCTGGTCAGCTGCTTTCTTAATGTACCATTGATTAATGAGGCTATCTAAACATTCCTCAAGGTAAGGTGGAGTATCAAGTTCCGGAATTGAATCAACCTCACTTTGTGCAATTACATTGACACTTAACACTATACTGGCCATAATGGCCAATCCTTTCAACTTCAACAACATAAAACTCTAGAATTTAAATTTAAACTGGAGACCCATTCCTGCAAATTCGCCTGGAGCAGGTGGCATCATTGATGGTTGTACCTGCATCGATAGGTCATCACTAATATCAAAATTATAGAAGTGTGCATCAACTGCCGCATCTACAATTTGAAGCGCATATAAAGTTATCATACCGATATAACTAAGATCACGATATCGTCGATAGTATTGTTTTTTGCTTTCTAATGCACCTTCAAACCATTCGGCATTTTCATAAATGTAATTTTCATCTAATCTGGGTGGTATAAACTGCAAGTAACTTTTATTGTTGGGATCCCTGATAATGAAATCGCGATAAGCTGATTTATAGTCATTATAATACTTGCTGTTAAAATGGATTGCATAAGCGATACCACCGATGCCGGCATAAATTACTGGAATTTTCCAGTATTTTTTATTGTACGCTTGTCCTAATCCGGGTAGAATAGCAGAGTAAAAAGAAGCTTTATGTGGCGAATGCTTTTTATCTATTTCAGGTATATTTATTATATTACCCTCAATATAAGCAGTATCAGCCTGTGATACAAATGCATCAGTCTTTTGTGCTTTAAGTGTGTACGAAAGAGCAATGTACATACACAAGCACCACAGCCATTTATAATTGTTTATTGTTGTGGTCAAACCAATTGGTATTTCAAGCAAAAATAATATTAGGATTTTGCTTTATCCAAAATGCTAATAATTTTTTCTAATTCTTCGTCAGATGCAAATGGAATAACAATTTTTCCATTGCCGTTATCTGTCCGGGTGAATTTAATGTTTGTTCGGAAGAATGACGATAATTGTGATTTTAATGCTTCGTATTCTTCAGGTAAATTTGTATTAGATTTTCCAGTTTTTTTAGATGGTACGTCATTGTTAAGATCACGTACCATTTGCTCAACTTTACGCACTGAGTAATCGTTTTTAACGGTTTCGTCAAAAATCATAAGTTGAGTTAACGGATCTTCCACACTAATTATAGCCCTCGCATGTCCCATTCCAATTTGTTTTTCAACAAGTCCTAATTGAACTTCAGCGGGTAATTTTAGTAAACGCAGGTAGTTTGATATGGTGGAGCGTTTTTTACCTACGCGTTCCGACATACTTTCCTGTGTTAATTTACATTCCTCAATCAAACGTTGATAACTAATTGCCACTTCTATTGGATCAAGATCTTCACGCTGAATATTCTCAACCAAAGCCATTTCAAGCATAGTATCATCATCAGCGGTACGTATGTATGCGGGTACCGCTGTTAATCCGGCTAATTTAGAAGCTCTAAAGCGCCGTTCACCAGCAATTAACTGGTATTTGTCAGGCCCAATTTTACGTAGGGTAAGGGGCTGAACAATTCCTATTTGTTTTATTGATTCGGCGAGTTCAAGCAAACGCTCTTGATCAAATTTAGTACGTGGTTGCCATGGGTTAACCTCAATTTTTGATATTTCAATTTCATTAATTGAAGCTGCTGTTTTCGTTTCTCTTTTTTGACTAATGTCATCAGCATTCTCAATTAATGCACCCAACCCACGTCCTAAAGCGTTTTTTCTTGCCATCTTATTCTTATCAGTTGATCAATTGTTACTATATAGCTTTCGCTGAATTATTTTTTTTCTGCGAGATTATTCTTTTTTAATAATTCACGCGCTAAGTTAAGGTAATTTATGGCTCCTTTTGATGTTGCATCATACATTACAACAGCTTTTCCATAACTAGGAGCTTCACTTAATTTAATGTTTCTTGCAATCAGAGTTTCAAATACCATATCGCTAAAATGGCGTTGTACCTCTTCAACAACCTGATTCGATAGATTTAATCGGGAGTCAAACATGGTCAACAGGAAACCTTCAATTTCCAGTTCAGGATTTAAACGGCTCTGAATTATTTTTATTGTATTTAATAGTTTTCCTAAACCTTCAAGGGCAAAGTATTCGCACTGAACAGGTATTATTACCGAATCGGCTGCTGTAAGTGCATTTACAGTAATTAGCCCCAACGATGGAGAGCAGTCAATTAAGATGAAGTCATATTGGTCGTGTAATTGATCAAGCACTTTGCCAAGTACCTTTTCACGATCAGGTAGATTTAACATTTCAATCTCTGCTCCTACCAAATCAATGTGAGATGGTAATACATGAAGGTGCTCAATCTCTGTTTGTAAGGTTGCAGTTCTGGGATCTGTCCCATCAATAATACATTCGTAAATGCTATTCTCAACTTCCCGTAAGTCAAAACCCAATCCTGAGGTTGCATTGGCCTGGGGGTCTGCATCAACTATCAGAACTTTATATTCCAGAACAGCCAGACTAGCTGCCAGGTTAATAGCTGTTGTTGTTTTTCCAACTCCTCCTTTTTGGTTTGCCAGGGCAATAATCTTCGCCATATTTAGGTATTTTTTAGTGTTGAAGTTAAGGGCTACAAAATGGTTATTTTTTTTCTGAAAGCCAAAGATAAAATTTTCTTAAATATAGTTTAGATACGCAGGAAATAAACTGTTGTTACAAATTGTTTCTTTGTTAAGTGGTTAGCTTTTCAAAGCATTCATCCAGAAGTTCTTGTTTGTTAATAGGCACTACACCCGGATATTCACAAACTAATCCACCTGCCATATTAGCAATTCCGGCTACCATATTTTCATCTAATGCAGCTGCTAAACAAAGGGCACTAACACTAATAACTGTATCGCCGGCACCGGATACATCAGCAATATTTCTAATTTCTGCCGATATAAAGTGGTGGTTATTCTTGTTTACAATCATAACACCCTTTTCGGCCATTGTAACCATAAAGTTGGTCATGTTTTGTTGATCTAGAAAGGCTTTTGCTGCCGCTAATAAGCCTTCTTTATCACTGCTGTTAACATCAATTTTTAGGCCTTCTCTAAACTCCTTTAGGTTAGGCTTAAAAAATGTTACCCCTTGGTAACAAAGAAAGTTTCTTTTTTTAGGATCTACCAATGTTGGAATCCCTTTATCCTGAGCTATTTTTATAGTGAATGAGATGGTCGATGGTGTTAATACACCTTTATCGTAATCTTCAAAAATGATACTGTCTATTTTATATGTATTTAACAGCTCTTCAATATGTTGTTGTAATTTTTGTTCTAAATCTGTTTCTAAAGGGTTGTTTTTCTCTTCATCAACACGAAGTAAATGTTGATTTTGACTAATTATCCTGGTTTTTATCGTTGTCATTCTTCGACTTGATGAAATAATACCCTCTGCTGGTAAGTTTTTATCTTTCAGTAGCTCTTTAAAAGTGTCTCCTGATTCATCGTTACCAACTACAGAACACATAATAGGGGTAGCTCCTAAAGCCTGAATATTTAAAGCTACGTTTGCTGCTCCTCCCAAGCGATTCTCACGCCCTGTGCTTGCAATAATGGGCACCGGAGCTTCCGGAGAGATGCGTGTAACATTACCCCATAAATAAGAGTCTATCATCACATCTCCAACAATGAGTATGTGCATGTTATCAAATGAATCAAAAATTTGAGAGAGCTCTTTTCGTGTCATATGGCTTTTAAATTTCCAGCAAAGATAAAAAAATGAAGAACTTGAAGAAAATGTAGAGTATTTTGGTATGGTGTGAATTGACGACGGTCAGAATTGGGAGTAATGATTGGTGATTAATTATTTATTTTAGCTGCTGGTGTGTTGTTCAATGTAATATTGCTATAAGTACAGAGGGTACTTGGTGGAATGTTATTTTTGTGTACATAGAATATGGTATGGTTAGGGCGCGTTTATTATTGGCTCTGTGTATATTTGTGCTTTGAATAGAAAATAATGATTATGACAAAATTCTTAAGTGTGCTTTCTGTTTTAATGGCAAGTGTATTATTGTTGGGATTTATAGGGTGCTCATCAAACAAGCTAAAAACAAATGCTGAACCCGAGTTATTTAAGTTACCGGATGGCTCTGTTGTTGTATTAAATAGTGGGAGCGAAATTAGCTACAGTATAAATTCTGAAGAACGTAATATTGAGTTAAAAGGAGAAGCTCATTTTAGTGTGCAAAGAGGAGATGTTCCTTTTCTTGTTAAGACAAATTATGGAATGGTAAGAGTATTGGGCACGGCTTTTAATATTAACAGCAGCAACGAGGTTTTTGATGTGGAAGTTGATGAAGGAGAAGTAGAGGTTTCTGTTAATAATGAAAAAGAAAAGTTGAAAAAAGGAGAACGTGTTTTATATGATGATGCAAAAAAGCTTTTTAAAAGGGGCAAGGCAGAATTTAAACATCATATCTGGACCGATGACTTTAAGGGCAATATGAAAGATTTGGATAAGGAAATTAAGAAAGGTGGAAAGAAATTAAGAAAGGGATTGAAGAAGTTAGGTAAAGATATTGAGAAGAAGTTTGATTAATTAAGGAAAAGGTGCTGAAATCAGCACCTTAGTTTGCATCATCAAATTATTTAATTTTGGCATCAAGAGTCAAACTCCAAATTTACTTTCAAACTCAGAAACAAGCTTTTCTAAATCAACTTTAAACGTTGTAAGGTAGCCATCATAGTATTCTTCACCACTAACCCTGAAACCATCACTGAATATAAATTCCAGATCAACCCACCAAACATCCTGTTTAGTAACTTTAGTGTCGCGTTTTGCAACAGCATCAACCCTGGCGATTATGGTATTATTGCTTGTATACCGTGCTGTTAATGTGGCATATTTATTTAGTGCATCAGCTAAAGTTTTAGCATGTTTTTCACTGTCCTCAGGAATTTCTTCAAGCTCTTGTAGTTTATTATATATTTCACCCGTATACGCTTCGGTGATAAGTGTAATTGTGTTGATACTAAGACTATTTGTTAGGTTTCGGACTGACATGTTATCATTCGATGTATCAAATCTGACCTTTAAATTGTGCTCAATAATTGATTTAGTATCATTGTTGACGGCCAGTATCCAGTACCCATTGTTATCTTCGTATCCCATTTCACCAGTAAATGTAAATGGTTTAGGGTTAAAAGTCATACCAACAATCTTAAAATTACCATCCTCGTCTACTTGGTTAGATATATTGCTTGTGAGAATAAGCTCATTCTTAACTTTCATATTAAGCCTTAAAGTACTAAGTACTTCGGTTATTGTTGTTCCGTTCTCAAGAACGTTTCCTTTGTTTGGAAAGTTATTGGAATTAATCTCAAGGTCGGTGATGGTTAAGCATGCTGTATCACCATCTAATGCATCTGTTGCAGGAAATTTGAAGATGATTTCTGTTGCATGCTCCTTTACCTTTATAAAGGCTTGCGTTTGTTCGTCCCATTGCCAGATGCCGTAACCTTCTTCATTAAGGGCATTACATTGGCCTTTTTCGTTAAATGTGATGCTGGTTAATTCATCAAAATAGCAATCAGCAGTTTGGTTTTCATTCATCAATTTGCCAATTTCAATAATTGAAGCAAAAAAGGACATTTTACCTTCGTGTATTTTACCTTCAAGGCGTTTTGACATTGAGGTGCAAACTGCAGCAAAATCTGTTTCACCAAGTTTCGCTAATTCATCATTAAGTTCTCTGGTGCTTAGATCCAGCATATTTTTATCCTGCTCTGCACCAAGCGAACTGTATACATCACCCATGCTTTCTTTGCTACAACTTTGTGTACTTAATACCGCAATTGCCAATAATACAACGTTTAATAAACGTATCATACTTCTTGTTTTCCGTTAATTTAGCAGTTGACCCACAAACTACTATCTTTTCTATGGTAAGACAACACTAAGGGCTTTTACACGTATAAATTTACGGGATATAATTGGAAAGGTTTTGTTTGTATGGTACATGTTGTTAAGAAAATATTGTGTGATAGTAAAAAAGCCATTTCATAACGGAACGGCTCTCTATTTAATAATAATTCTGAATTGATAATTTGAATGTAATAGTTGCTTATTCCTGTGTTAAAAAGGTATGTATTTTTTTAGCTGCTTCACGGCCTTTGGCAATAGCAGTTACAACCAGACTGGCTCCATTGGATGCGTCTCCGGCAGCAAATACTTTGGCTTTGCTAGTTTGAAATTTATCATCAACTTTAATATTGCCCTTTGGGTCAAGATCTAAGCCAAACTCCTTAATTATACCTTCATATACAGGGCTGACAAAGCCCATGGAAAGTAAGGCTAATTCTGTATCCATAACATAAGCTGTTTCAGGTTTTTCAGTCATTATCCATTGCCCTTGATCGTTTTTAGACCATTCTACCTCAATAAGTTCTACTTGTTTTAGCTTACCATTCTCACCAATAAAGCGTTTGGTATTGAGGCTCCACTTTCGTTCGCAACCTTCTGTATGCGAAGTTGATGTTTTAAGTGTGTTTGGCCAGTAAGGCCATGGGTTCCCAGCTTCACGCTTAATAGGTGGTTTTGGTAGTATTTCTATTTGGGTAACTGATTTCGCTTTTTGCCTATTTGATGTTCCTACACAATCACTACCGGTATCGCCACCACCTATAACAAGTACATTTTTATTGGTAGCTAAAAGTTGCTCGCCATTCTTAAACTGTTCGCCACGGTTTACTTTATTTTGCTGTTTAAGAAAGTCCATCGCATAATGTACACCTTGTAGTTCACGACCGTCAATTAGTAAGTCGCGTGGTTTCATGGCGCCGATTGTTAACACGATTACATCAAAATCTTTGGCAATTGTTTCGCCTTTAATGTTTTCGCCAACCGTAATGCCGGTTTTAAAAATTATTCCTTCCTGCTCGAATATTGCAATCCGGCGATCAATAACTTTTTTATTTAATTTAAAATCGGGAATGCCATAGCGTAATAGTCCACCAATGGCATTGTCTTTCTCAAAAACAGTAACGGTATGTCCGGCTTGATTTAATAAGTCGGCAACAGATAAGCCAGCCGGACCAGAGCCTACTACAGCAACTTTTTTACCTGTTCTTGTTTTAGGTTGGCGTGGTGCAATATATCCATTGGCAAAAGCCCGTTCTACTATTGAGGCTTCATTTTCGCGAATGGTGACGGCTTCGTCGTGAATGGCTAATACGCATGATTTCTCACAAGGGTTAGGGCATATGCGTCCTGTAAATTCAGGGAAACTATTGGTTGAATGTAATATTTCACTTGCCAGTTTCCATTCGCCTTTATAAACCGCATCTTGCCATTCGGGTATTTTACTTCCTACGGGACATGCCCAGTGACAAAAAGGTATGCCACAATCCATACACCGCGATGCCTGAATGGTGCGATCGGCTGTATTCAGCGTCTGTTCCACTTCGCTATAATCATCAATGCGCTCGTTTACCGGGCGATAACCACTCTCTTTACGTGTATATTTTATAAAACCTTTTGGATCTGCCATAATTGTATGTTGTTTAAGTCTGTATGTGTGTTAGCCATTCGGTAAGTAATTGAAATTGTGCCTTTAAATTTTATTACGAAGTTCTAATGCAGCATTCAGGTTAACGAAACCGGGGAGGTTCCTTTGCACCTTTCACTCATTCTCTTGTATCTCCCGGTTTACTTTTTAAAAACTTTTAATCTATAACTTATTCTCTGATAAAAGGTGTGTCTTCTGTTTCACGAAGTTTGCGCTCCAGCTCTTTAATTTTTTGTTCTTGCAATACCTTTTTGTATTCGAATGGTATTACCTTTACAAATTTTGGAAGATACTGTGTCCAGTTAACCAGAATTTCTTTGGCCTTTGAACTATTGGTGTGTAATAAATGCTTATTAAGCATATGCTGTAGCTCCTGAATGTCAGCGGTATCTTCAACAGGAGACAAATCCACTAAGCCTTTATTACAGTAATAATCAAAGGAGCCTTCTTCATCAAGTACATATGCAATGCCACCACTCATACCTGCTGCAAAATTCCGGCCTGTTGTGCCAAGTACTACCACCCGCCCACCTGTCATGTATTCGCAACAGTGATCGCCTACACCTTCAACAACTGCACAGGCACCTGAGTTACGAACAGCAAAGCGCTCACCTGCCATACCCCTTACATAGATAAAACCGTCTGTAGCACCGTACAGCACTGTGTTACCAATTATGATGTTTTCTTCCGGTTTAAAGCTTGTGCCATTTGGAGGTACAACAATTATTTTACCTCCCGACAGACCTTTAGCCATATAATCATTGGCGTCGCCTTCTAAGCGAAAACTAATGCCGCGTGATAAGAAAGCACCGAAACTTTGTCCGGCTGAGCCATGAAAAGTGCAATTGATTGTGTTTTTTGCTAAACCTAGTTCGCCGTATTTTTTTGACACTTCACCTGATAACATTGCGCCAACAGTACGGTCAGTGTTAATGATGTTAAAGGCTATCCAAACTTTCTCTTTATTTAGTAAAGCTGGTTGTGCTTGTTTTATCAGGTTGCGATCAAGTACTTTTTCCAGTTTATGATCTTGCTCGATTGTATTTTTTATTGGGTATTTCTTTCCTTCCGCAGGGAAATATAATAACCTGCTTAAGTCTATACCTTTTGATTTCCAGTTGCTTACTTTTTTATTTTGCTCCAGTAAGTCTGTTCGGCCAATAACTTCATCCAGTGTTTTAAAGCCTAATTCTGCAAGGTACTCACGTACCTCTTCAGCAATAAAACTGAAAAAATTAATTACGTATTTATACTTGCCGATAAAACGCTTTCTTAGGGCTTTATCTTGAGTTGCAATACCGGCAGGACATGTGTTGAGGTGGCACTTGCGCATCATTACACAACCAAGTGTTACAAGTGCTGATGTTGCAAAACCATATTCCTCAGCTCCCAACATAGCCATTTTTATCACGTCTAACCCTGTTTTGAGCTGTCCGTCAGTCTGAATTTTCACACGGCCACGAAGGTTGTTCATAACTAGTGTTTGCTGAGTTTCGGATAATCCAATTTCAACTGGCAGGCCGGCATGTTTTATTGAACTGTTTGGGCTGGCACCTGTACCACCCTCTGTACCACTTATTACAATAAGGTCGGCATGAGCCTTGGCTACTCCTGCGGCAACTGTACCAACGCCATTTTCACTTACCAGTTTAACACTAATACGAGCAGATGGGTTGGTGTTTTTTAAATCGAATATTAGTTGTGCCAAATCCTCAATTGAATAAATATCATGATGAGGAGGGGGTGATATCAAAGTAATTCCCGGAGTTGAATTTCGTAACCGAGCGATAATTTTGTCCACCTTAAATCCCGGTAACTGTCCACCTTCACCCGGTTTAGCGCCTTGTGCAATTTTTATTTGTAGCTCATCAGCATTAACCAAATAGTTATTGGTTACACCAAAGCGGCCGCTGGCAATTTGTTTGATGGAGCTACGTGCTTTACTCTGAAAGCGTCCTGAGTCTTCACCTCCTTCGCCAGTATTGCTTCGTCCGCCAATTGAATTCATGGCTAATGCCATAGCCTCATGTGCTTCTTTTGATATAGAACCATATGACATAGCTCCGGTTACAAAGCGACTCATTATTGAAGATGCTGGCTCAACTTCGCTAATATTAATAGGTTTTCTTTCTTTTAATGAGATTAAGCCACGGATAAAAAGTGGTGTTTGATTATCCTGATCTACCCGGCGGCTGTATTCTTTATATTTTGAATAATCGTTTTCTGATGTTGCCCATTGCAATAAGCCAATTGTTTCAGGATTCCATCCGTGTTTTTCGCCATATTTACGGAAAGAGTAACTTCCTTTAGTATCAAAAGGATTGTCCTGGAAGCTTGGTTTAAAGGCCTTGTCATGGTCAAGTGTGCTTTCTTGGGCTATTTCATTTAGCCCGACACCGCCTATTTTTGTTGGAGTGCCTACAAAATATTTATTGATCACATCTTCAGATACACCTATGGCTTCAAATATTTGAGCACCATGATAGGAACGAAGCGTACTAATACCCATTTTAGAGAGTATTTTTAAGAGTCCTTTATTTACAGCCTTGATATAGTTTTCGCGTGCATCGGCGTATTCCATATCAAACTTGCCATTTTTTATCATTTCATTAATGGTAGCAAAGCATACATATGGATTAATAACACTTGCTCCAAAACCTAACAGAAGGGCAAAGTGCATTACTTCGCGTGCCTCACCTGTTTCTACTATCAACCCAACCTGCATACGCTTTTTGGTTTTAATAAGGTGGTGGTGAGTAGCAGCAACGGCTAACAGCGATGGTACTGGAGCATGAGCCTCATCAATATCTTTGTCGCTGAGGATAATATAGTTTATACCATCATCAACGGCTTTTTCAGCTGTTTTGCAAATGTCATCAAGAGCCTTTTCCAGTCCTTTCCCGCCTTTGTCTTTAACAAAAGTCATTGGTATTTTAACATGCGTAAATTCCTCACGCAAGTAATCTTTTATCTTACCAAGGTCAGTATTGGTCATTAAAGGGCTCTCAAATTTAATTGAGCGACACTGTGATGGTTCTTCACTCAATAAATTTTTCGAGACAGAACCAATGTAGTTGGTTAAGGCCATTACCAAACCTTCACGTATAGGATCAATCGGTGGGTTGGTTACTTGAGCAAATAATTGCCGGAAATAAGAAAAAAAGCGTTGCGGCTTATCTGATAAAATGGCTATTGGCGTATCATTACCCATTGATCCGATTGGTTCGCTTGCGGTAATTGCCATGGGAGCTATTACTTGATCAAAATCTTCTTTGTTATATCCAAAAGCTTTGAGGTAAGTATTGTATTTATCCCCTAAGTCCGACTTTACGCGTTGTTGTACATCAATCTCGCGCATCCTGATACGGTTATCTTTTAACCAGTTGCCATAGGGATGACGCTTAGATAATTGTGATTTTATTTCTTCATCGGGTATAATAACACCTAACTGCGTATCTACTAATAATAATTTGCCGGGTTTAAGTCTGCCTTTTTCTTTAATGTCTTCGGGAGGAAAGGTTTGACAACCAACTTCTGATCCCATTACAATCATATCGCCTTTGGTGATGACATAACGAGAGGGACGAAGGCCGTTTCTATCTAGGGTACCTCCTACATAACGTCCATCAGAGAAGACAATTGAAGCAGGTCCATCCCAGGGCTCCATTATGGTTGAGTGATACTCGTAATAGGCCTTTAGGCTTTTAGGTATAGGGTTTTTACTGTTCCATGATTCTGGTACCAACATACTTAAGGCATGTGGTAGTGAGCGGCCTGTCAGAAATAAAAATTCCAATACATTATCTAGTGATGCAGAATCGCTCATATTTGGTGTGATTACAGGAAATAGTTTTTTTAGATCATCGCCAAATAAATCTGATTCCAATAAACCCTCACGTGCTTGCATCCACAAGCGGTTTCCTTTTATTGTGTTTATCTCACCATTATGTGCCATTATACGAAATGGCTGAGCCAAGTCCCATGTTGGAAAGGTATTGGTACTAAAGCGTGAGTGAACTAATGAAATTGCACTTTTTACCCGTGAATCTTTTAAGTCCAGAAAGTACTGTCCCAATTGCCCTGGAGTTAACATGCCTTTATATATGAATATCTTAGATGATAAACTTGGCAGGTAAAAGGCTTCTTTCTCTTTTAGATCTGATGACCGTATTGCATTCTCAGCTTGTTTACGGGCTAAATAAAGTTTTCGCTCAAGGTTGTCTTGTTCATAATTACCCTTTACAAATACTTGACTAATGCGGGGTTCATTGCCTTTAGCGATTTCTCCAATAACGTCTCTATCGACCGGTACATCTCTGTATCTGATTACTTCTAATCCCTCAGAAAGAAAGAACTCATTGAGTGTATTCTGACAATGTACAGCTTCTTTTTCATCTTGTGGTAAAAAGACTAGGCCAGTGCCATACTTACCAATCGATGGTAAATTGAAACCAAATGTGGCGAAGTATTCATGAGGAACTTGCATTAATATTCCAGCACCATCTCCCGATTTATTATCTGAACTTTCGGCTCCACGGTGCGTCATATTTGTTAATACCTCCAAGCCTCTTGTTACTATCTCATTGGATTGTGTTCCTTTAATATTGGCCACAAATCCAATTCCACAATTATCATGTTCGTTGGCAGGGTCATACAACCCCTGAGGATTTGGAAATCTTTTTGTCATACTATTATACTTTAAGAGAAAAATTCAACTATTATCCCACTCGTAAGGAATCTTATTTTTGGTGTTGGATTGAATGACTTTTAAAAGTTCAATGGCTTTCAAATAGAAGCTTATTGGTGCAATATAAATAAAAATCGGAAGTAAAAATAGGATAAATGACGACAAATAGCAACTAGATATGACTAAAGCAATATTAAAACATGATAAAAAACATGATATAATAGCGCGTGGATGAGGAGAATCTATCTGACAGGTTTATGATTATAGGTTGTTTATCAGTTCATCTTATTATAAAAGTCATCCCGAATTTATTCATGCACCTTTTCACTTTAGAACACTTTTATTCTTTGCAAACTCAACTTTCGTAAGTTAGAAATCGATAATAATGCATTGCCTTCCTTTCTTGCAGTTTGATCTGTCTCAATACTGTTTCTTTAGTTCTCTACCTATTGTTTCTTCTGATACAATATCTAGATACTCAAGAATCAAGTTTGCATTAAAAGTCATCTCCCATTTACTAGGTAAATTGTGTTTATCGATCCCATGTTGCATATTGCGATGTAATAACATCATAGTAAGTCAAACTCTGTTGGGCGACGTTGTGTCACAATAACACTCGATATCCAATGTAAACGAAATGTATCAGCAGAAATACATTATTATTGGCAACACCAGTAAAATAATGTGATATTAAGGTAACTGCATTTTTAATATTGTAATTTTCCAGTTTTCTATAACGAGTGATGGTTGTCTTTTATAAGGCTCTTAACTACAGTTGTGTAAGGTGTTTTTGTATTTCCAATGGAATCAGAAAAGGAGTTTCCATTGTTAAAAAATTAAGGCATTGGTCTCCTTTTATTTATTAACATCAGGTTAATAATTGTGCTATTACACCCATAAATAGAGTAATCTGTTTACAGATAAAGAAACTGTTATTATATTTACATTCTATTACAATTGGTGTTTAACTGATTGTAATAAAATGTATGATTTTAATGACTGACCCCATAACTAAATGATATATATAGGTAGATGTAATAGAGTTCTGTCTATTGAATAAAAGATTAACAAACTATTATTAATTTGTCAATAGTTTCAAACTTTGGTTTCAGGTTCATGAAGCAATCTAATGATTTATCTGAGAAGTTTCTTTTACAGCAATTTGTGGCTGGAAATGAGGAAGCTTTTGATTTTATCTTTCGAAAGTACTATAAGGAATTGTGTGCTCGTGCAATAATTTTCGTTAAAGAAGAAGAAGTTGCACAGGGGATTGTTCAAGAGTGTTTTATTCATATTTGGGAAAAACGTGGTACGTTAAATCAAATTGATAAGATTGTTCCATTTTTAATTGTTTCGGTTAGAAATAAAGCGATAGACTACCTTAGAAAGAAAGTGTCAGAAAGTAAAGCTATTGATAGTTTATCAAAAGGAAATGAAGAGGAAACTATAGATAACTTAGCGATATCTTTAGAGTTTGAGGAACAATTGATAGCTGCAATAGCCAAATTGCCAAAGCGTTGTCAAGAAGCTTTTGAGTATAGTCGTTTTGAGGGATTAACCTATCCGGAGATAGCTAAAAGAATGAATATATCAACAAAGGCGGTAGAAGCCCTAATAGGCCGCTCTTTAAAAATATTACGACACGAACTTATTGATTACCTGCCATTATTTTACCTTATCTTTTTAAAAAAGTAAGTATTGAGAATACCCTTCTTATAAATTAAAAACAGATTCTTTTGTTCTTAAATAAATTATAAGTCAATTGTTTTGACAATAGGTACTTATAGTGGTTTTTCTGTTTTCTTTAGATGAATGTTATTAAAAATTTATCATTATTAATATAGGGTATTGGTAAATGAGTTACGTCCTAAAAGTAGAATAAGGAAAAATGAATACAACTATAGATATATTACTGGCAAAATATTTTGCAAACAATATAACCAAAGCTGAAAAACGAGAGGTTGAGTTGTGGAGAGATGCTTCTGATGAAAACCAGAAGCATTTTAACCATTATCAACAGCTCTGGAACAGAGCCTCGCGTGTGGTGGATATGGATGACGGACAAGTTGAAGTAGCTCTGAAGGCCGTAAAGAAGCGAATGTCTTTTAATAATGTAAAAAAGACAAATTGGCGAATAATATGGCAGGTTGCAGCCATGCTAATTGTTTCTGTTGGGCTGACTGTCATTTATCATATAGTTGGAAATGTTGGAGATTCAAGTGATATACGTTTTGCTATGCAGGAAGTAACTGCCATAACTGGAGGAAGCACCGAGTTAAAGTTACCGGATGGGTCAAACGTACATCTTTTTTCAGGCAGTAAGCTTTTATTTCCGGTTGAATTTTCGTCTAAAGAAAGGCAAGTGCAACTTGTCGGCGAGGGATTCTTTGAGGTAGTTCATAACACTCAATCTCCTTTTATTGTGAGAACAGCACAGCTGAATATTAAGGTTTTGGGAACAAGCTTCAATGTTAGAGCTTATGGAGATGTGGTAGAAACAGTTTTGGTAGAAGGCAAGGTAGCTTTGGAGCAGGAGGTTGCCGGACATACTCAAGTGCTAGGAACCTTAATACCTAATCAACGATCTATTTATAACCATGTGTCAAAAAGCTTGGTAGTAGTCGATGAACATGATGTGGAAAAATATACAGGTTGGATTGCCGGACGTCTCATTTTTGATGGGACACCCTTGGCAGAAGTGGTTCGTCAATTGGAGAAGTGGTATCATGTAAAAATTAAGATTATTGATGATAGAATTAAAACATATAAAATTACTGGTGAATTTAAAGAGGAGCCGTTAGAAGAGGTGCTCAAACTAATTCAGCTAACATCACCAATTGAATATAAAATTGAAAAAACAAGTGCAGAAAAAAATGGTAAGTCTATGATGAAAAAAGTATTATTAACTGGCAAATAAGTTGCTAAATAGTTGTTTGGGTAAAAAAGCCGGGAGAGTGCGCCAACACTTTCCCGGTAAAAATTAAGGAACCCAAAAAGCTTTGAATTCAAAATTTTTATCGAATAATTACAAGTTTATGAAAAAAAAGTTAGTAAGCGCATGGAATAGGTACAAATATTCCAGTGCCTTTAAATGGTGTCGCATTATGAAATTAAGTGTATTCTTAATGTTACTGGGTGTTTTGAATGTTTATTCAATACCTACAGTTTCACAAAATACTATGGTAAGTATTAATTTACAACAAGTTTCTGTTAAGCAGGTTTTAAATGAACTGGAAGCGAAAACAGAGTTCTCATTCCTTTATAATGATGAACTTATTGATGTGGAAAGGATAGTATCTGTAGAAGCTAAAAATAGTGATCTGTTTGAAGTTATGGATCAGTTATTTTATAACTCAGATGTTCAGTTTCAGTTTGTTGAACAGAGAATAATTCTCTCTAAAAGGGAACAGAATATAACCCGATTACCTCAAGAAGTTACACATAATGTATCAGGAATAGTGCGCGATGTACAAGGCGAACCAATTCCTGGTGTTAATGTTTTCGAGATTAATGATATGAGTAATGGGGTAATTACAGGGATTGATGGTTCCTTTACTGTTACATTGAAGAATAGTGAGTCAGAATTGCAATTTAGCTTCATTGGTTTTGAAAGCCAGGTAGTAAAGGTTGCTGGTAGGGAAACTGTTAATATTGTTCTGGTAGAAAATAATACAGATCTGGATGAAGTTGTTGTGGTAGGTTATGGAATACAAAAAAGAGCAAACTTAACTGGTGCTGTAGCAAGTATTAAAACCGAAGAAATATTAGGAGAACGACCAATTCATAATATTGCCCAGGCAATGCAGGGAAATGTATCAGGACTTCAAATTACTAATGCAAATGGAAAACCCGGTTCTGGTTTAAGCATGAATATCCGTGGAACAACAAGTATTAATGGTGGATCGCCGCTAGTACTGGTTGATAATGTTCCGATGGATATAAGCTTATTGAATCCCGATGATATTGAAAGTGTATCAGTTTTGAAAGATGCGGCAAGTAGTGCTATTTATGGAGCACGTGCTGCTTTTGGTGTAATTTTGGTTACAACAAAAAAGAGTGATAAAGACTCTAAGCCAAGGTTTACATACAGTAATAACTTTGCATTTAGCACGCCTTTTGATTTGCCACAAAAAGCCGGGGTTAACGATGTTGTAAAATACTTGAAAGATGCAGAATATCAAACTTACTGGTCAGGGCAACAAATTGATATTTGGGAACAAGTGCTGGAAGATAATGCTCTAAACCCCAATAGAGATGGTTATGTTGAAATAGATGGTATTCGTTATTATACAAGAGACAACGATGAGATAGGAGATATGTTTGATAACTATGGTTTTAAGCAAAACCATAATTTAGCTTACAGTGGTTCAAGTAAAGGTATTAGCTACAGGGTATCTTTGGGCATTGTTGATGAAGATGGAGCAATGGCCTCCAATAAAGATACTTACAAGCGATATAATGTTTCAAACTACTTAGGCGTAAACCTTACCAAATGGTGGAAAGCTGAGATGGATTTAAAGTATATTGCAGATGATTCGAAGGAACCGTATGTCCGACCAGCTAATGGCGGCGGTGATAACTTAATTTATAAAAGTACAATTACAAGGCCAGCGTATAACCCGGTAGGTTTTACCGAATTTAACGGGGAATTATTGCCTTATGATAATGCTTTAAACTTTATTAACGGAGCTGGTTTTAAAAACAACTCCAGTAATAATTTCCGTTGGTTAGCCAGATCTAAGTTTGAAATTACCAAAGACATTAATGTAACAGGAGAATATACTTTTAACAGGATTGATATTAAGAAAGTTACCTACGATAAAAAGATGAAGTTTATTCAAGGTGTTGGTAATAAAGTTGATTATACTACTCTAAACTCAAATTATCGGGTAATTAATGAGCAGCAAGAGCGTGAAGCAGTAAATATTTATGGTAACATTAATAAGGTTTATGGAGATCATTCACTAAACTTGATGGTTGGATATAATCAGGAATTTTATCATCGTGAAAATATTGATGCTGATATTAACGAAATGATAAATGATAATTACCCATCGTTCTCGCAAGCCGTAGGTATAAGAAATGTAGATGACTTATTAAAAGAATATTCTTTAAGATCTGGTTTTTATCGTTTTAACTATGATTATAAAGGAAAGTACCTGTTAGAAACCAATGGCCGTTACGATGGTTCGAGTAAATTCCCTAAAGATACACGTTTTGGATTCTTCCCTTCCGTATCTGTAGGTTATCGTATTTCGGAAGAGGCGTTTATGGATTGGTCTAAGTCTGTGGTGAGTAATTTTAAACTCCGTGCTTCTTATGGTACTATAGGTAATCAGTCGGTAGATCCTTATCTGTATATTGTGGGAATGCCAGGGAAAACTGCAAACTGGATTGTAGACGGAAAACTGTCACAAACATTAGTAAATCCTAACCTGGTAAGTGGCGATTTGACTTGGGAAACTGTTAAAACATTAGATTATGGTGTGGATTTAGGTCTGTTCAACAATAGGCTTGACGCTGTATTTGATTGGTATAGAAGAGATACAGAAGGTATGTTAACTCAACAAGAAGAGCTGCCAAGTGTATTAGGAAAGCCAGCTCCAAAGACGAATGCTGCTGATTTACGTGCCTATGGCTGGGAACTAAGCCTTAAATGGAATCATAATGTTAATAAGGATCTTTCATATTATCTAGGTTTTAATATTCATGATGCACAAAGTAAGATTACAAAATATAAGAATGTAGCCGGCTTGTTTCATGAAGAGCTTAAGCCTGCTAATCCGAGGTACCGCGAAGGTATGATGCTAGGAGAAATATGGGGATATACTACCGATAGGTATTTTACTGAAGCTGATTTTGATGCTGATGGCAATCTATTAGATGTTTATGCTGATCAAACAAGAGTAGGTGGTGCTGTATTAAAACCAGGCGATATAAAATATGCAAATATTAATGGTGATGAAGAAATAAGTCCGGGTGACAACACTGTAGATAATCCGGGTGATTTATCAATTATTGGTAACAGCACTCGCAGATATCAGTATGGTATTAATGCGGGAGTTAAGTTTAAAGGTGTTAGATTATCTTGTATCCTTCAGGGAGTTGGCAAGCGTGACTTGTGGCTAAGCAATCCGTTATTTTGGCCTCATCAAGGCACATGGAGTACCGTGTATGAGCATCAGATGAATTATTGGACAGATGATAATGTGACTGCATATTATGCTCGTCCCGGGGAGACAGATAATGCTAAAAATCAAAAGATACAAACAAAATACCTTCAAAATGGTGCTTATTTAAAGCTACGTAACGTAACATTATCTTACGATATTCCTAAAGCATGGGCTGAAAAAGTACACTTAGGAAAAGCTATGATATACGTAAGTGGCGAGAATTTATATACCTGGCATCACTTACCTGATGGTATTGATCCTGAAATGGGTAATGACGGTTCTGGATGGACTTATCCTTACATGAGATATCTAAGTTTTGGTGTTAATGTATCATTCTAAATTTTTAAAAACATGAAGAAAACAATTATATATCTAATTATATTACACCTATGCTTTATCTATGGTTGTAATGATGATTTTTTAGAAAGACTTCCATCTGATGAGCTAACAGAAGAGAATTCATTTATTACTCATGATAATTTTCAGACTTATAGCTACGGTCTTTATAACATATTTACTGGTTATGGCAATGGTAATGGAAATCAAGACTGGTACAAGGGTGATATAGATAGTGACAACATGCAAAGAATTGGGGGAGACAGAAGTTACTCAAACATACTCTTTGATGAAGCTATTACCCCTTCATCTGGGGGAGGATGGAACTTTGGTTACATTAGGAGAGTAAATACTATGTTGGTACACATTGACGATAGTCAAATGAGTGATATCCAAAAGAAGCACTGGCGAGGTGTTGGTTACTTTTTTAAAAGTATGGAGTACTTTGATTTAATGAATAAATTTGGTGATGTGCCATGGATTGAAGGACTAGTAAATACAACTGATACAGAGATTTTGTATGGTAAGCGTGATAGTCGCGATATGATAGCTGACAAAATTTTAGAAATGCTCGAATATAGTATTGAAAACACGATGCCTAACAATGGTAATGTAATAAGCTGTGATGTAGCAAGGGCATTAATGTCTCGTTTTGGATTATTTGAAGGTACATGGAGAAAATATCATAATCTTGGTAATGCAGAAAAATACCTGGAAGCAAGTGCTAAGGCCAGCAAAGAGTTAATAGATAATTACCCCGAATTGCATCCTGATTTTGATGAAGTTTGGAATAGTGAGGATTTGAATGGAAAGCCCGGGATATTGCTTTACAAAGAATATTTAACAGATGCGATGACTCACTTTCAGACCAGATTAATCAGAACTGGATCAAATCGTGTTGACATGACAAAAGACGCCGTATCTTCATACTTATGTATAGACGGAAAAACGACTGAAAATTCAGAAGATTTTAAAGGAGATAAAGACATATATGATGAGTTTTGGAACAGAGATCATAGATTGTATTACACTGTATCGCCTCCTTATAATGTTAAAAGAAGCAAAGATCAAGTATCTTGGGAGTATACTGATAATGAAAAAGACCGGATGTATATTGACTTCATGGAGTCAATTACCAAACCAACAATGAAGCGTTTACCATTACGAAGTCATGACTTAAAAGTAACACGACAAGTTCCTAACTTTAGAGAGCATAGTACTTCAGGAGCTCAGCGAACCCGCTTAGGGTATACTGTTTATAAGTTTTATAACACCCATACACCAAGTGAAAAGTACATAGTTAATACAACTGATGCTCCGTTATTCAGAATGGGTGAGGTATTGGTAAATTATGCTGAGGTAATGTGGGAGTTAGGGAAGTTTGATCAAGCCGTTGCTGACATTACGCTCAATAAAACTCGAGCAAGAGGGAGCTTACCTCCTATGAAAATATCAGAAATATCAACCGATTTTGATCCTGATAGAGACCTTGATATAGAGCCACTTTTATGGGAAATTCGCCGTGAAAGAAGAATTGAGTTAATGGGCGAAGGTTACCGTTTTGATGATCTCCGTCGCTGGAACAAATGTGCTTATTGGGAAAAACAAAAAATTGGAGTATGGATAGATATAAAGAAATCTAAATATCCAAAACTAAAAGTTACCGGTGGAAATAGCCAAACAGAAGGTTATGTATATTACTTTAATAAGCCTTCTAAGTCTAATCCTAAATACCTGTTATCGCCATTGCCGTTAGACCAGTTAATTCTGAATAAAAATCTAACTCAAAACCCGGGGTGGGATGAAGCGGCATCGGAATAATAATATTTTAGTTATAGTTTTGAGATAGCGATAACAGTAACCTGGCTTTTGTTAAAAGTTCAAAGGTCAGGTTACTAACCCATCCATTTATAATACAAGCTATATTGCTATTGAGAAAAATATACCAAAATTAGCTTTAGAAAGAACTCTTGTGGTTGGGCAATATGGCTTGAGCCTGTCATTCTGCCCGTCACCAATTAAATCAGTATATTAAAATTCACCAATGAAAAAAACACTTTTGAAAATATTTGGACTGCTTATATTGGTAGCTTATAATTTAATAAGTCTGCATGGACAGGAGTTAGTAAAATATGAGTTTGAAAATAACATTTTTGATACATCTGGAAACAATAGAAACCTCTCTGCAGTAACAAGTACTCCAAACCTTACATATTGTAATGATGCAGCTAAAGGTATTGTTGCCGAATTTAACGCCACTACAAATGTATTAAATGTTGTGGACTGGATTCCTGTAGAAGGAAGTGGCCCCAGAACTGTGATGATGTTTGTAAACACAATCACTAACACTACCCCGTTATGTGCATGGGGAAGCTTAGCGGCAGGAGGTAAGTTCTTTGTTCAGGTCAACAACAGAACCTTAAGGATTGATGTAGGTAACTCAGATATAGTAGGAACCACTAATATTGCCGACGGAAAATGGCACCATATAGCAATTGTTATTCCTGATAAAGCTGGCTGCACTACCGAAGATGTAATTTTTTATATTGACGGAGTAAAAGAAGATGTTGTAGTTAAGGCAGTTATATCCATTGACACTAAAAATTCATACAACTTTAAATTAGCCTCAAACCATACTGCCAAGCAAAAATTTGAAGGCTCTATTGATGATTTTATAATCTATGACAGGGCATTGTCGCAAACAGAGATACAAGAACATGTAGGAACACAAACTGCTACCGAAGAGTTTATTTCACAAGACTCAAAACTATTATACTTTTCTAAAAACCAGGAAACAAAAGATGTCCCTGTTTTACTTCCGTTTCAGGATTCAGACATACGTATTGTTAATTCAAATAGTTGGTTAAATATTCAAAAAGTTTCATCTGAACAGAAACTGGTTTTCACTGTTGAAGAATCAACAAGTGAAGATGTAAGGGTGGCTGAATTTACTATTGCCAGAGGTAATGTTGTTGAAAACTGTCGTGTTGAACAATTTGGAACAGGTAAAAATTTAGCTGTTAATTTATCAGAAGTTAGCGTTGATTACAGGCAGCATAACACCCAAATAGAGGTTGTTAGCAACGAAGAAGTTAATTATACCCTCAGCAATAACTGGATCATTTTTAAGGAAAAGATAACAGATGGAACTAAAACAATATTTACATTCCAGATAAACGAGTTAGAGGAAGCCAATCCAAGAACTTCATCAATTAGCTTTTATACTACTAACGAAGCCAACAAGGTTGAAGTGATTGTTAATCAGATATTACTAACTGACGAATCATATAAAGCTATGGATCCTGACTTTAGTCCAAATGTAGAAATTCCAATTGTTAGTGGAACTCTTAACCCAGGCGATTGTTTTCAGGATGGTCAAAATATTGAAAATACTTTTGATGATGATGTATCCACTCTCTACCATTCACCGTGGGACGGTTATACACCTGCAACAGTTGAATTAATCTACGACTTGGAAGATGCTCCCAATCAACTTGAATATATTTTGTTAACACCACGTGCAAACAAAACAAATGGTATTATTAAAACCGGGAATATTTATGTGCAAACAAAGTCAAATACGGAATGGACTAATGTTGGCGAAATAAACCTAGAGGTAAGTAATTCGACACAAAGAGTTGATTTAAGCAGTGTACAAACAAATGTTACAAAGGTTAAGATAGAAGTAACCGGTACCGAACATTCAAACCCAGATAAATGGCTATGTTCATTAGCTGAAATAAAATTTTGTGCCAGCAGCGGTGTTGATTCTGAAGCACTGGCCTCCGAACTGTTTACCACACGCTTGTGTAACGAATTAAAACCAGACGTTACGTTTGATTACATCAAAAATCACCCTAACAAATTTCTGAAAAATATTGCCTTACATATATTAAATAAAACTTATGAGTTAGATAAAAGAGTGTTTGCAGCAGCTCCATACCAGCCAAATGAAGACATAAAGCGTCTGTTTAAAGTAAGTACTCATTCGCAGCACAGTAATCCTACCGGGTTCTTTTTTCAATCGGGCGAAACTGTGGTAATTATGCTCGATAAGGATTATGGCACAAGTGTAAATTGCGAATTAATTGAATATACGGAGACTCAAAATTCTACTAAAAAGCAAATTGTTAGCCTTAAGCCCGGTATTAACTCTTTTACAGCTACAGTTAGCGGATTGTGCTATATTCAGTATTATACGCCCGATTATAACACAGCCGATGATATAGTAATAAACTTGGCCTCAGGTACCTATAACGGATTATTTGATATTGAGAAGCATTCAAACACTGATGGTCCTGAAATATTGAGTAATACAGTTACAAACACCTTAGACCTCGTTGGTAAATATACCCAGTGTGCATTTGATGTTGAAGGGTTAACAAAGCACGCCCAAAGCACCTTAAAAGATCTGCTTAATGTATATGATGGTATTATATTAGATCAGTACACAACAATGGGGTTGGTTAAAACAAACCGCATACCCAAAAGTAAAGTGTATAACAGATGGAAACCAAGTGGAAATCCTTCGGCAGGAGGTGAAGGAGCCTCGTATCCTAAAGGGTTATCTTATAAGTATTGTAGTGCCCAATACCTGCTCAATGACTGCTGGTTAGTGGCTCACGAAACTGGTCATGTTAACCAGGTACGTGATGCTATGAAGTGGGTTGGTCTTACAGAGGTTACAAACAATCTGTATTGCTTAACAACTCAACTACGAACAAGTCCTGATGCCATAAGGTTAGATCATAAATTTGAAGGAAAAACCAGATTTGGAAACTACTATAATAACTTCTTTCAAGAATCTCTTATCTACAAGCATGAGTTTGGCTGCCAAGGTGCATATTGGGGGCAAGAGTATGGTCCGTACTTTAACGATAAGGTTAATGCTGAAGTATGGGGGAGTAATAACTGGATGAAATTAATCCCATTTTTCCAGTTAAAGCTATATCTCGAAATTGTAGGGTGTGATAAACCATGGGGAAAACCGGATTTTTATGCTGATATTTATACAAAAGGAATTGCTTTTGATGAAAATCAGCCTGTTAATCAGGGTGTTTTTCAAATGGAATTTATTAAAAATGCATGTGATGTGGCACAAATGGATTTGATTGACTATTTTGAACAAACATGCTGGTTGATTGAAATAGATAAATACATTGGTGATTATACACCTAAGGTAAAAACCATTACAGGGCAAATGATTGATGAACTTAAAGCCTATGTTGCCTCAAAAAATTACCCCAAGCCATTATCACCAGTTATCTATTTTTTAACGGCCAAAAATGCACCGTATTTCATCAATGAAAAACCGGTAACAGGTATTAAAAATGAAGGAGTTACTGATGGACCTGTTTATAATGGATTAACTCAAAAGCGTATTGATGCGCGCGAATGGAAAAATGTAGTAGCTTTTAAGACTTATGAAAACGATGAAGTGACCCATTATACAACTGTATTTACAAATAGTGAAAATAATGAATTTACAGATGTTTATTACACTGAAACATCAACAAAAATTACTGCCGTAGCATGGGATGGAACAGAAACAACCGTGCACGAAAATGCTACAATAACTGCAATAGGTAATAAGTCAAAAAAAATAGAGAGTCAGGAGTGGGTGTGGCTGTCTTACTCTAATAATAGTCTTACAGTTCATTTAAGCGAAAATATCCAAGCTAGCGTTAGCATTTACAATATTTCGGGACAAATTGTAAAAAGAATAGACAAAGTAGTTTCTGAAAAGATGATTAATCTTTCTGGTTACAAAGGAGCTTTTATTGTATCTGTTCAGGATAATAAAGGACGCTACTATACTAAAAACATAGTGATGTAAAAAATTAATGCCTTTGTAAGAAAATGCTAAATACAGCATTTTCTTACAAAGAATAAATATCAAATGGTTTTTTACAGAGTACTATCATAGCTCAATTGTATTTAGTTTTATTGATATAAAGCATATTTATTAGTTAATCAAATGACGATGAGATTTTTAATTGCAGTGATTTTGTGTGTATCTCTTTCTTTTTCGGGATGCATCTATAATAGCAAACAGAATACCAATAAAGTACCAGATCAAAAGCCAAATCTGCTAATAATACAAACCGATGAGCAGTCATTCAGAAGCATAAGCTGTTTCGACAATTGTTGGAAGGAAGCTAATACTCCAAATATTGACAGAATTGCCAAAGAAGGTGTACGATTTGAGAATTTTTGGGCAAATCACCCTGTTTGTACTCCATCCCGTGCTGCTTTACTTAGTGGTAAATATGCTTATGAAGTAAATAGTTACCTAAACAATATACCATTACAAGATAGCACTGTTACTATTGGGCACGCTTTTCAATCCCAAGGTTACACAACCGGATATGGAGGAAAGATACACTTACTAGGAAAAGAAAAGCCAGGAGCTTCTTCAGCTCGTAACTTTGGTTTTGTGGATAATAAGTATATGTTTAATAGGGGGCATAATAAAAAAATAGAAGAATTAAACGGCAAACTTATATTATCTCCCTACGATGTTATTGGTGATGAGAAATCGTATATGACTGATTTCTTATTCGACAGGGCTACGGAATTTATTGAAGCAAATCAGCAAACCAACTGGTTTTATTTTATTAGTATTCCTGATCCTCATGATCCACATAGTGAAAGGGAGCCATATAACTCTATGTACAAACAGGAAGAATTAGAAATGCCCAAAACACTGGAATTAACAGAAGATGAAAAGCCAATATGGGCTAAAACACAAATAAACAAAAACAAAAAAGAAACCATAGTAAAGAATGCGAAAAGCAAGTATTTAGGTATGGTTAAACATATAGATGACAGATTAGGAGAACTTTTATCTGTATTAGAAAAAGAAAATGTTATTGACAATACAATTATTGTATTTATAACTGATCATGGTGAGATGATGGGAGAATTTGGCCGAATGAACAAGAGTATGCCATATGATGCAGCAGCCAAAATACCGGTAATAATACGTTACCCCAAAGCGTTTAAAGCCGGGAGTGTTTCAGAGCGTACGCTTAGTAATATTGATATATTTCCTACTTTATGCGAACTAGCAAATATTGACTATTCAGCTCTTTCTTTAAGAGGTAAATGTTTTACTAATGATCTTGTTGGAACTGATGAAGAGTGTGCATTTATTTCACTTCCAGGAAATATATCCGTCATAACAAAAAAGTACAAATTAGTTTATAGCGATGTTGATCAGCCTTGGCTGTTTGACAGGGAATTAGATCCGGAAGAGCTAAAAAACTTTTACGGTAATAGTAAATATAAAGATGTAATTAAGGGGCTAACCGTAAAACTACAAAAGCACCTGGTTGAAACCAATGACCCAATCTACAATGATTGTTTTAGTGAGTTTGCTAATCAAGTGGATTGGAAGTATTCTAAAACCAATTCATACCCAAATTTGATCCGTTTCATTAACGAAAATTGTAATTGAATATGTATAAGTTTAAAGTAAGTATTAAAATATTAGTCATATTGCTAATTGTTAGTAATGTGGTGTATGCTCAGAAGCAGGATAGAGATAAGTTACCTAATATTATTCATATTCTCGCCGATGATGTGGGTTATGATGACTTAAGTTGTTTTGGCTCAAAAGATATTTCGACGCCCAATTTGGATGCATTGGCAGCTAAAGGAATGAAGTTTACCAGTTTTTATGCTCCTCATGGTACGTGTACCCCATCACGAGCCACCCTTTTGACAGGTCGCTATTCGCCGCGAATCAATAACAATGAAGGCTTGTTTGTGTTGTTTCCTCATTCTAAGACAGGACTGGAAGATGAGATGGAAATAACCATCGCAGAGCTATTGAAAGAGCAAGGCTACACTACAGGGCTATACGGTAAGTGGCACTTGGGCCATTTGCCACAATACCTGCCTTGTGTGCATGGGTTTGATGAATTTCTTGGTATTCCATATCCTAATGATCATGGACCAGAAAGAATTGGCAATAGCGGCTGGCGCCCTAATGGTGTGAGCGATCCGGCTATTCCATTAATTGAACAGGCTCAAATTATTAAACGTTGCGATAACAATGATCTGTCCGAGCTTCCTGCCTTGTTTACCCGTGAAGCTTGTAAATTTATTTACCGCGCAGTTAAAGAGGAACAAAAGCCGTTTTATATGCAATATGCCAATATTGAAACGCATACGCCCTGGTTTGTGCCAAAAGGTTTTGAAGGAAGAAGCAAGGCTGCTGCTTATGGTGATGCCGTTGAATACCTGGACAGATCGGTTGGAATCATCATGAACACGCTTAAGCGCTTGGGTATAGAAGATAATACTATCATTGTTTTTTCATCTGATAATGGGCCATTGGTACGCCGCAATGAAGAACTGGAGAATTGCTATGGTAAGTTTGGTTTCACCGATCCAGACCGAAAACATATACTTCGTGAAGGAAAATATCAGGAGCGTTATGATGGTGGCATTCGCGTATCGTGCATCATGACCTGGAATGGTAAAATTCCTGCCGGCACCACCTGTGACGAGCCTGTTGGTGCTATGGATCTGTTCACCACTTTTGCTCAATTGGCTGGAGCAAGTATCCCTACTGACCGCGTGATTGATGGGAAAGATATATGGCCGTTGATGAGCGCTCAGCCTAATGCCAAGTCACCACACGAAGCCATTTATGGATTTAAGCCTAAAGGAGGTATTTCCAGTATGCGCTATCAGAATTGGAAACTGGTGTTGGCTGGAAAACATTGGACAGGAGATTTAAAAGAACATCACTTGTTTGATTTATCAACAGATATAGGAGAAACAACCAATGTGGCTGACCAGCATCCTAAGTTGCTGAAACAATTGGTTAAAATGGCCAATGAAGCTGCTAAGGCAGTTCAAAATGATAAAAAACTAAAATAAAGGTTTAATAGCAGCAAACTATTTTTGGTTTATTAGAATCCTGCTTTTAAAATATATTAAATAAAGTTTCTATAATTATTATGACGACAAGAATTTATTCTATATATCTAATGATAGTAGCCGTTTTCCTGAATGTTGGAACCACCAAGGCTACGGCATTAAAAGATTGGGAAAATCCAAAAATGTTTAATCAAAACAAGGAGGCTCCTCACGCATCATTCATGACCTTTTCGAATATGACGGCTGCCATTGCGAAGAAGCACGAAGCATCTGTTTACTACAAAAGTTTAAACGGCACTTGGAAATTTAACTGGGTTAAGAAGCCAGCAGATCGACCTGTGGATTTTTACAAACCGACTTTTGATGTAAGTAGTTGGGATGATATTAAAGTTCCATCTAATTGGGAAGTAGAAGGCTATGGTATTCCTATATATACTAATCATCAGTATGCTTTTGCTGATCCTCGTAATCCAGTTTCATCAGAAATTGAGTTTACGGAAGGAACAGGCAGAAGGCCTCCCAAGAATCCCGGACAAGTTCCTCATGATTATAATCCGGTAGGATCATATCGTCGTACTTTCACTATTCCGCAAAACTGGGATGGTCGTCAGGTATTTATTCAACTGGGTGCAGTTAAATCAGCTTTCTATATATGGATTAATGGACGTAAAGTGGGTTATAGTCAGGGTAGTAAAACAGAGGCTGAATGGGATATAACCAGTTATCTGCAAAAAGGTGTAAACACAGTTTCTATTGAGGTGTACCGATGGAGTGATGGCTCCTATCTGGAGTGTCAGGATTTTTGGCGTATAAGTGGGATTGAGCGTGATGTATTTATCTACTCAACACCTAAAGTACGCATCCGCGACTTCTTTGTTAAAGGCGATTTGGATGAAAACTACACAAATGGTCAGTTAAAGATTGATGTTGACCTGAAAAATCACACAAAGGGACTTCGCTCTGGCAATTACATGTTGACATACATGTTGTTTGATCACCATCAGAAAGTAATCGCGAGCGAAACAATTACCGCTAAAATCAATAAAAAAGCTGACTTAAAGCTGCATTTTGAAAAGGATATCGACAATCCTTTAAAGTGGACTGCCGAAACGCCTTACCTTTACACCATCGTACTACAACTGGAGGATGCTAAAGGCAATAAGGAGTATGTATCAGCCAAAACAGGCTTTCGGAAAGTGGAAATAATTGATGATATATTTTTTATTAATGGGGTTGAAGTATTGATTAAAGGCGTTAACCGCCATGAGCACAACCAAACTACCGGTCATGTGGTGAATGAGAAAGATATGCTTCATGAAGTAAAACTTATGAAACAATCCAATATCAATGCTGTGCGCAACTCACACTATCCTACTCATCCGCGCTTTTATGAGCTCTGCGACGAATACGGTTTGTATGTAACTGACGAGGCTAACATTGAATCGCACGGTATGTATTACGGTAAGTACTCACTGGCAAAAAATCCGGAGTGGAAAGAGGCTCACCTGGATCGTAATATCAGAATGGTAGAACGCAGTAAAAATCATCCATGTATTATCGTATGGTCGATGGGGAACGAGGCCGGCGACGGTGATAACTTTACCACCGTATTTGATTGGATTAAGCATCGCGATCCTTCTCGCCCAATTCATTACGAAAGAGCAGAAATGGGTCCAAATACAGAATTGCATTGTCCGCAGTATCCGGGTGTTAAATACCTGAAAAAGTACGCTTCTGAACACCAGACCAAGCCAATGATTATGAGTGAGTATTCGCACGCAATGGGTAACAGCACCGGTAACCTAGCCGATTTGTGGGATGTTATATACGACCGCAGTAACCGTCAGCTGCAAGGTGGCTACATCTGGGATTGGATTGATCAGGGCTTACTGGAGTACGATGAAGAAGGCCGTCCTTATTGGACTTATGGTGGTGACTATGGCGAGAATATGCCAACTGATGGCAACTTTGTATGTAACGGTATCATCTTCCCCGATATGACTCCTCAACCAGGCTTATGGGAAGTTAAATACGCCTATCAGTATGTGCGTTTCTCCAATGACGGTTTACCATTTGGCCAATATAAAGTTTCCAACTATCATGACTTTATCAATCTGGATAATTATGATATTCGCTGGAGCATCTCTGAAAACGGAAAAGAAATCTACCATGGACATGTAGATGTTGCATTAAATCCTCATCAGAACCAGGTGATTGAAATTCCTTCTGCCCCAATAAAGGGTAAGCAAGATGCAGAGTATTTTATTGATTTCTCGGTACGCTTAAAGAAAGGGACACCCCTGTTAAATAATGGCTTTGAAGTGGCGCACGAACAGTTTACCTATGCGGTACCGATACATCCTCTTGCCAAAGCAGAAAAATATGCACCTGTTACAGTGAAGGAGAATGATGAATACATCAAAACAAACGGACAAAATTTTACCATTGAATTTAACAAAGTTGATGGTACCATTTCGCGATGGACTGTTAACGGAACCGACTTAATTCAGAAAGGTCCGGCCATTAATTTCTGGCGAGCACCTAACGACAACGATAAAGGTAGCAACATGATTAAGCGCTTGGGTATCTGGCGAGAGGCTGGCCAATCGGTAAAAGTGACTAACATCAATGTTGAGCAAGTGGCCAACTACAAGGCTATTGTTAATGTAAGCTACTCGATTGAAGCCATCGCATCAACGCAAATAGTCAGTTACGAGGTATTGGGTAATGGTAAAATTATTGTTACCAGTAAGATTCAATTAGGAAAAGAAGAATTGCCAACACTGCCTCGCTTTGGTATGCGTATGGAAATGCCAGTTGAATTTGATAATCTGAAGTTCTTTGGCCGTGGTCCACATGAAAACTATTGCGATCGTAATAGGGGTGCGTTTGTTGGCTATTACGAAAGCAAAGTGGCAGACCAATACGTACCTTATGTGAGACCGCAGGAGAATGGTTATAAAACAGATGTTCGCTGGTTTGAACTGCGAAATGACAATGGCTGGGGATTAAAAATAAGCGGTTTGCCAACTTTTGGTTTCTCGGCACTACATAACCCAATTGAAGATTTCGACCAGGTAACGCATCAGGAGTTTAAGCATCTGAACGACATTGTTAAGAAAGACGGTGTCTTCCTGACGTTTGATCTGCGACAGATGGGGGTGGCAGGTGATAATTCATGGGGTGCTACACCATATGAACAATATACTTTACCTGCTAAGAATTATGAATTCAGATTTAGCATTGAGCCGGTATTCTGATGTTAGAGATTATTAACTATAACCCTCTTATGGGTTATAGTTTTTTTATTGTAATTGACTTATTTAATGAACTATATTGTACTAAAAAGACAATGAATTTCTTATTCAAAGTGAAAATCAAACTATTATATATTTGTACTGTTAATGAAAATAAGTTTTAATGCATGCTCCTTTTCAATAAGATCCTCGCTTTGTAAATCATTATAAAGACTCTGGTCAGTCAGTAAAGACAAAGCCTTTGGAGACAGAATAGTCAGTATTTCAAAAAGCTATATCCGCCCTATTGTGCACCGCAAAGAATTCAAAGCTGTTTTATTTAAAATTCTGTTGCTTCATAAATCGTCTTAATACCTTATTTTTCATTTGTTAGCTTGCCTTGGTGGTATTCAATATTGCTCTGATTTTGTATAGCTTAGTTATAAACTATGCCGAGCTCCTGGTTGTATTCCTTATTTATTGTGGCCATGGTAGTTAAGGGTTTAATATGAGTACCCTAATGGCAGAAGCCATTCTACATACAATAACGATAGAATAAAGGGTAAACTAAAAGAAATGAGTTCCGTAAAATACAGAACTCATTCAAGTATAAATTAATTCGACCAACTCTTTTGGGGCATATTAAGATCACTGAGGCTGTTTGTTATTTAACAACCTTAAATATCTAAATAGTAAATTAATACATTTACTTACCTGGCAAAAGTGACACTTGGTACTTTACTAACTAATATTCCTGAATTTTAGATTGATAAGAAAAATTCGTTATGAATGGCTTCAATTGCTGTATCCCTGTCATTTCTGGATACCATAAAATATGTGGCTACAGCAGATGCGCCGGAAACAATCATTTGTACATTTATTTCCCGTTTGGCTAATGACATAAATAAGCGCCCTGCCACACCGGGTTTATCCAGTAAACCTTCACCCACTACAGCAATAGTTGATATTTGTTCGCTTGCTATTAATTCGGTAATGGCAGATAGCCCCAGTTCCTCAACTGTTTTGTAAGCTTTTTTAATGTCTTTGGCAGATAAAAGCAGGTTAATAACAATTTGAGAGGTGATTACCGATTTAATGTTAATGCCAGCCCTGTCTAAGGCCACAGTTACCTTTGCTAATACGCCTTTTTTTAATCCAACGCCAGCTCCCCTAAGTTTTAAAATACAGAAGTCATCACTGTACGTAACGCTTTTAATAATGCAATCAGTAACTGTTCCTGTACTGTGTACAATTGTTCCGGGAGCTATACTGCCATTAAAAGTGTCAATATTACCAATGTGAATTGGAATATCGGCTTCTTTTAATGGCTCAACAGTGCGTGGATGTAATATGCTTGCTCCAAAGTAAGATAATTCGGCTGCTTCGGTATAAGATAAGTGTGTTATACGTTGGGGAGATGTAACGAGTTTGGGGTCGGCACTCATAAAACCGTCTACATCTTTCCACACATCCAGTGATTCTGCATCAAGACACCTAGCTAGTGCAGCAGCAGAATAATCGCTTCCTCCACGCCCTAATAAGGTAACTTTTCCTTGTCCTGATACGCCATAGAAACCAGGAACAACATAGATTTTATTTTCAGAAAGGCGTTTCTTAACATGAGGTGCCGATACTTCAAAATTAACTGTTGCATTGCCAAACTCTCCATCGGTAACCAATGGCATTTGTTCGGGAAGGGCTTCTTCAGCATCAATGCCATTACTTTGTAATATAGATGTTAAAACCAATGAACTAAGGCGCTCACCATAACTTAAAATAACATCTTCAACGAACTCGGGAACATCACCAATATAATGAACACCGGTTAAATATCTGCTTAGTTCTTTAATGCGCGATTGAACAGCATTCATTGTCTTATCCTGCCATTCTTTATCATCAAAATTTTCAAGGATAGCCTCTTGCTTTAATTCGTGTAAAAAACGAGTTAATATTTCAATGTGCGATTCATCTTTCTTTACTTCATCCATTGATTTTATAAGGTGATTGGTAATGCCATAAAAGGCAGAAACCACAATAACCATAGGACGATCATAAGTTTTTATAACGCGGACTAATTTCTGAATATCTTCTTTTTTCTTAAGGTTTGAGCCTCCAAATTTGGCAACAATTTTTTTCATTTAAAACTACTATAATAAGTGGCTTACTGCCGTTAGTAAACTGGATAACATCTTGACTTATTGTCAGGAATAAGAAATTGTGGTGAAATGTATGTTATGCCCAGCCGGGCATTCGAAAGTAAAACGTTTGTATCATTGTTAATTGTTTAAATTCATCATTTTCCCGTAGGAATCAGGTTTTGGCACCTGCCATTTTGGTGGTTGCCAGAGGTTCACAGAGCCTGTCTCTTCCCTCTTCTTAATAAACTCAAACGCTCTGCACATGCTAATACAGAAGCTGTGCAAACATAGTTGATTACGAAGTAATAAACAAATATGAGATAAATTCAGTTTAGAGCCAAAGTGCTTTGTTTTCTAACATAGCCATTAAATCGGGATGTTTTAGTTTAATGCCAAGCCTGTTCTTTATTTTATTATTGGCAATGATTTTAAAAGCGGTGTTATCTTCTGCAAATTGAGGTGGTTGTTTGCCGGAAAGCTTGATGGCCAAAGAATAAAATGTTTTCTTAGTTGGATGTGTATCAGCCACCCCATTGAATATTTCTCCCCAAGCCTCTTGTTGAATAATGGCATCCAGTATTTGAATACAATCATCCAGGTGAATCAGATTAACCGGTAACCGGGCGCCTTTTACTATTGAACCAGCTTTAAAAAAGCGACCGGGATACCGCACTCCACCGACTAAACCTCCGAAACGGACAATACTTGTTTTAAAACTGGCTTGCTGAAAAACCTGTTCGATATCAAGCAAAGCATTGGTACCCCTTTCCACATCTAAAGTTGAATCTTCGTATTCAGTATTGTTATTTGCTTTGTAAACAGATGTTGAACTAACAAAGATAACCTTTTTAATATCTGAAGACTCTATTGTATCTATTAAAGGCAGGTAGTCATTAGCCTTGCGGGAACTTTTACTGGGGGGAATATTGATTAGAAGGTATTCGGATGAAAAGAATGTACTGTTGTGCAGCGTTTCTTTTTGATTTATATTAATGATAAATGGATCTATCCCCTTAGAACGCAGTAGTTCCAGTTTATTGGATGAGCTTGTTGAACCTTTTACCTTCCAGCCTTTATCAATTAAATATTGTGCAAAGGGTAATCCTAACCATCCACACCCAAGAATACTGATTGTTTGAGTCATAACATTATAACAATGGTTTGTGCTTAATAGTTGTATATACCAACATCGTACTAGTATTTCTCCATACAAGTGTTATTGAGTATATGAATAAAACTCTTTGTGCGTTTAATTTCTTTGTAAAAGGTGTTTATATACCTGTAGACTTGCTTTCGTGTTTTAATGTCTAAATGTTCAAATTCCATTATTGTCTGATAAATCTCTTCTTCGGCATTTAAAAACTCGTCTGTTAAAATGTAATAGTTATCATCAAATGTACGACAATGGCCACAATAGTCGCGTTCAATTACACTTTCAGCAGTTGACCATTCAGCCGGATTGGCATAAGGCGCATTTATCAGTCCGGAATGGTCAAAGTCATATGGAATTGCTGAAATTTCTTCGCGCCTGTGACCGAAACGTTTTATGAATTTGATATTATGAGCACTTTGAATCCGCCAATCTGTATTTCCAATCATATAATTAAAAATAGCTACACGATCGGCATCCAATTCGTTAATCTCTTCTGCTTTAAAATATTTTCCTTTAATCTCAATGGTTTCTGTTCGGTGAGCCATCATTTGCAGTGGTTCAATCAGAAATCCCAAATGCCGGGAATTATGATTTTTATTATCCGTGTTCTGGTAGGAAATATCGAGTAGCCTTGTGCGTAAGGCATATGGGCTAATGATCTGCCATAATTTGTATATCAGGTATTCTTTAAGTAGTATCCTCGTATAAAGTTTAGAATTCATACAATGACTTACAAGTTTAACTTTAGTCAGGTAGCCGTCTTCAGAAAAAAGTGTATCGGGTTTAAAATTCAGCATAAGTGGTGGAAATGTACAGTGCTCTTTACGAAAATTACCTCTTACACGGTATTTTACCTTAAATGTGGTTGAATCATTTTCCGACTCGTAAATAACTATTTTGCCTGGTGAATACGCGTTATTTTTTTTGCGCATATGATTTGTAATATCAAAATGAAGGCTGACTTTCAATAGGTCTTCATTTTGAAAAAGAGATGTGTAATTTTGTCGCCCTTTATCCTGTGGCTTTACAGGAGTTATAAATGTAGGTAAGCTCAAAAGCAACAAAATTTTAATACAATACCTCATGGCTGGTTATTTATTGTGATAATTTAAAAAAAAATTAAGTGGTATAAAAATCAGGCTTGATATTCATATTATTAATACGTAGTTTGAAGTGTCAAAACAGTGCGGTATGTACAGATTTACAATTGATAACCAGGAAGAGTTACAAGAAGGGCTTATACGTGTATTAAAAGAGCAATATGCTTTTGTTTCCATGCAGGCATCAATACCAAATAATATTGATAAGTCGGTTCATGAAATACGAAAGGCATTAAAGCGAATTAGGGCAGTGTTGCGCCTGGTTCGGTGGGATATTGGAGAAGAATTATTTCAAAGTGAAAACAGGTGCTTTCGCGATTTGAATCGTCAGCTTTCTGTATTAAGGGATCATTATGTAGTGATATCCTATTTAGCAGAAAACTTTGAGGCTGATGAACTACATATACCCGAGGAAGGTTTTATTCGCTTGGTCAATCATTTGAATACCAAGAAAGAAGCTGAACTAAAACGTTTAATTACTAACCAGACCCTGGAAAGCATTAAAGAACAAATGGAGTTGGCAACAGCTGATTTGAAGATTTACCCCTTTGAGTTTTTAGGGCCACATACCATTCAACAAGGGGTAACAAACGTTTATAATCAGTGTCTTGCTAAAATGGCAGAGACTCAATTAAAGCTGGATGATCATCCTTTACATGAATTACGTAAACGGGTTAAATATTTATTAAATCAGATGAATCTGATGCAGGAAGTATGGCCTGATTTCTTTATTACATATTCCATATCATTAAAAAATGCATCTGATTTTCTGGGGAATGATCATAATCTTGCAGAAATGATTTCTTTAATTGAAAAGCTCTCTGGAAGTATTATTAAAGAAGCGGATAAGCATGGTTTAATTACTGGTTTTAAAACTGAGCGGGAGCATATCCACCGGGAGCTGTGGCCTTTACTGGGTAAACTGTTTGCTGAAGATACGGCGTCATTTGTAAAGCGAATTACATCATATTGGTTAATTAGCAGGGAATAGGAGTATTCGAAAAGAAGAGGTATTGGTTTTCAACAATTTTCACCCTTAAATCTTTAAAAGGAAGTTGTCAAAATTCAGTCCCCCTGATTAATGCTGGGGATTAATACTGAATTTTGACAAAGTGCTGGGATCTTTACTTTCCAGCCCCCCTTATATCAAATTAGTATTAAATAGCCTATTAGTCTAATGTCTATAGTAGATTAACAATCTATTCTCTATTAGTGCCTGCATCGTTAGCGGTTTTTATTTTTAAAGAGGCTTTCATAATTGCGCCTAAAGCAATCAGTAAACCAATATTTCCGGCTAAGAATGCAAAATCGTTAAGTTGAAGAAGAACAAATAGAAATGCATAAAGAATGCTTAGTGATACAAAGATCCAAAAGGCTTGGTACTTGTCCTTTATCATGCCATAAGAATAGCTTGTGACCAGTGAAATAATAGATATTGAGGCAACTATATAGGCCCATAAGAATCCAATGTGTTCACTTAATGCCGTGAGAACTGAAAAAAACAGAACCAAAGCCAGACCCACCAGCAAATAGTGTATAATTTGGATTTCTTTCTTTTTAACCAACTCGATAAAAAGAAAAACCAGTAATGTAAGACAGATAATAAGGATACCATATTTTGCAGATCTTAATGATTTTTGATAATGATTTACGGGGTCGTAGAGTTGAACTCCAAACTGATGTTCGTTAATGCTGTATTGTTTACCAATCCAATGTTGCGGAAAGTTTCGGTTTAAATGTGTTATAGTCCATTGTGCAGTAAAACCACTGTCATCAACATTGCGGTTGATAGGTAAAAATGAGCCCATAAAGCTGGGGTTCATCCAGCCTGATTCAAGATTAATATTGGTTATTTTGCCAATAGGGTTGAAAGCAATGCTTTTAGCTCCACTTAAGTTTATATTGGCTTCAAAATTCTTTTGGCTGTTAAGCATATTGCCCAATATTGGAGTTTTAAATGTAACACCTGATGACGAAAGATCGTTTGTTATTAGTCCTGATTCAGGATCAAGTGATTTATCCTGCCATTTAAATATAAATTCGCCTTTTACGCCCCTGTTATCTGAAATGCCAAATGTTATGTGTGCATTTGCCCAATCAATCTCGTCTGCTTGTACAGCAATTTTACTGATTGAAACAAAGTGGCCTTTAAGTTTTAAGTCAGCATTGTAAAGTACTTGTTTATAAATTCCCCGGTACCTTATCTCAGGGTTTATCTGGCCTGTAACAGATAAATCATCGGGCATAATATGTAACCACTGTTTTATTTTTACTTGTGTTTGTTCGCTTGTCTTATTGTTTTCGCTTGTATGGTAAGTGTAAATGGGTACATGAAGTACAGGACCTGAGACGAGTTGCTGGCCTCCCCATTGTTGCATCATCTCTTGTTCTACTTGCTGTTCTGTGTGTTCTCGTTCCCGTATAACGGATTTAACCATGCCGAGAGGAATTAACAGTAACAGAACCAAGAGGCCTATTATTGTAAGCTTGAATGTGGTGGTCTGATGCCAATTAATTGGTTTTGATGTGTTAGTTGTTTCCATATTTGTAGTATTAAAAGTACTTTGAAAAACAAAGTGTATGTATAAAAAAAATTAAATGCCTCCTAATAACTGCTCCAGTGCAGCTAAATGTTTTTTAAAACTGATGCGCCCCAAGTCGCTTGCGCTATATGTTGTATTGGGCTTGCGTCCGATAAATTGTTTAGAAACTGTAATGAGCTGATGTTTTTCTAAAGCTTTTAAATGACTGGCCAGGTTACCATCTGTTACGCCAAGTAAATCTTTAAAACTATTAAAATCTAAAGCATCATTGACCATAAGGGCCGACATGATGCCAAGCCTGACCCTGTTTTCAAAGTTTTTATTTAAGCCTTCTATTATAGTCTTCATCGGTCGTATTTATAATACATACTGATGCCATATACAATGTGGAAAACACCAAAACCAAGCGTCCAGAAAATAAGACCATAATTTAAAAATATACCCGCTAATAAGCCTAGTGCTATTTCGGTATATGCCAGGTATTGTATGTCACGGTGTGTATGTCTTGATACCATTAAAAGTGCCAGACCGTAAAAGATAAGCATGACAGAGGCGACTAATCGAATGTTTTCGTGGTAAATAAGAATGAGACTAAAAGCACCACCAATCGCTAGAATAGAAATAAGATTCCATGCAACTTTTTTAGCCGCATGTGTCCAGAATTTAGCATTTGATTTTTTTGCTTTTCGCCAACTAAGGTACCATGCTGAAGTTACTGCAAGCGTAAAAACAGCAACTGCCGTTAGCACCATACCTAAACGAACAAAGCTTGTGTTGGTTGATTTAAGCCCTCGCATGTACTCATCGTATACGTTTCCACCCTGATCAAGAACAATATAATAGGCAAATGCAGCTCCTAAAATTGCGATAACTCCTGCAGCAATGCCTGATAATCCACTTAAAGACAGGAATTTTGAGGATTGTTCCATCATTTGCCTTATAGCTTTTATATCTTCTAAAGATTCTTCTTGGTTCTTCATGTCATAGTACTTTGCATCACAAAGTAAAGTAAAAAGATAATGATCTCAAAATTTATAATACAAATAATGTTGGAAACATTTTAATGACATGGTTGTTTCTTTCAAAAAAATACGGATTTATGTACAAAGGATTAATACACGCACATAGTGGTCTGAGATACTTAATTTTAATGCTTTTGTTAATTGTAATTATTCAGAGTTTACTAGGGTGGTTAAGGCAACGTAATTTTACCGTCAATCATAAAAAGACAGTTAAGCTAAATGTATTCTTTATTGTTTTTCAGTTTTTGCTTGGCATAGCCTTATTTTTTATCAGTTCAAAGGTCATGTATGATCCGGTTATGCTAAAAAGCAGTTTATTGCGCTTTTTTACTTTAGAGCACCCCTTGATGATGTTAATTGCATTTGTTATAATAATTTACAGTTCAGCAAAAGCAAAATTGGGTGGTAGCTATAAAGTTCATAAAAAATTGTTCTGGTATTACATTCTGAGCCTTGTCATAATAATTGCATCAATACCCTGGCCTTTTCGTGAGCAACTGGGAGCAAGCTGGTTTTAATCCGGGATCTGATAGATGTTGTATTTAATTGTAAGTGAAAAACATTATCTTCACGACACATTAAATTACAACAACTAAACTATGATATTTTTAGAAGCAAAGCAGGTGGTTAAGAAATATGCTAACCATCTTGCACTTAACGAGGTTAATCTACAAGTCCCCGAGAACAGTATTTACGGTTTGCTGGGGCCAAATGGAGCCGGTAAAACGACCTTGATAAGAATTATCAATCAAATTACAGGGCCTGACTCAGGAGAGATCATTTTAAATAACCGTCCTTTGCAGGCTGATGATGTACATCGTATTGGTTACTTGCCCGAGGAACGTGGCTTATACAAAAAGATGAAAGTAGGAGAACAAGCCCTTTATCTTGCCCGTCTTAAAGGTTTGTCGCGCCATGATGCGCTTAAAAAGCTTAAATTCTGGTTTGAGAAATTTGAAATACAACCATGGTGGGATAAGAAGGTAGAGGAGCTTTCTAAAGGAATGCAACAAAAGATACAGTTTGTTGTGACTGTACTGCATGAGCCTAAATTACTTATTTTTGATGAGCCATTTAGTGGTTTCGACCCCATTAATGCTAACTTGCTTAAGCAAGAGATACTTAAGCTTAAAGAAAATGGAGCTACCATTCTCTTTTCAACACACAATATGGGTTCAGTTGAGGAGCTTTGTGATCATATAACATTGATTAATAAGTCAAAAACAATTTTAACAGGTCAGATTGATGAAATACGTCAGGGGTATAAGGACAACCTGATTAAATTTGATTTTTCCGGCGATACTGCTGTTATCAGGGAAAAACTAAGCGGGAATTTTAATGTTAAAAAGATAGATAATGTTAATGGTTATAATACTGCATTTGTGAAGATGTTGAATGAGGCAACTATTAATGATATGATAGGTGCTGTAATAAACGATGCCCGGATTCATGGCTTACAGGAAGTATTACCAACCATGAATGATATTTTTATTAAAGTTGTAGAGCAAAGTAACCTGTCTAAATCCCAAAAATAGTTCATCATGAGTAAAATTTCACTAATAATACAACGCGAGTACTTAACGCGCATAAAAAAGAAGAGCTTTGTTGTAATGACGGTTATTGGCCCTTTGCTTTTTGCTGCAATGATGGTATTGCCGGCCTGGTTTGCTTCAATGGAAGATACAGGTAGTAAGAGGATTGCTGTTATTGACCAAACCCAACAATATACCAATGTTATAAAAAATACAGAATATTTAAGCTTTGACTGGTTAGAAAATGCAGATATTGAAAATATATCTGATTCATACCAGGGAGATGGTTATGATGCCTATATAATTATTGAGCAAGATTTATTAAAGAATCCTGATGCCGTTAAAATTTATTCAGAGACTCAAATAACAATTGATGTAAAAAACCATGTATCCCAAAATCTTGAGAGGTATTTGGAAAATGAGAAACTCTCAAGTTACAGAATCGATGGTCTGGATGCAATCATTAAGGATATTCATGATGTTAGCGTACATGTTAAAACAATTAAGTTAGGAGAAGATGGTAGTGAAACGGAGAGTTCAACTGAGCTGTTAATGGCGATATCTTTCATTTTTGCAATGTTAATCTACTTTTTTGTTATTATGTATGGCGTGCAGGTAATGCGTGGTGTAATGGAAGAAAAAGTAAACCGGATTGTGGAAATAATTGTTTCATCGGTTAAGCCTTTCCAGTTAATGATGGGTAAAATAATAGGAATTGCTTTGGTTGCTATTACGCAGTTTTTGTTATGGGTTGTTTTAACAATTGGAATTGTATCTGTAATAAATACCGCCTTTATTGGAGATACAGGTGAAGCCATGGCATCTGATAGTAATATTGAGATGGTACAGTCAATGGCTGCTGATGGTGCACCAACTGCATCCGGGTTTGAAAAGCAATTTGGAAGTATTCTTGAAAAAGCTTTAAGTGTTGATCTCATAAGTAGCTTGTTTGCCTTTTTGTTTTACTTTATTGGTGGCTATTTGTTGTACGCAAGTTTGTTTGCTGCTGTTGGTGCTGCAATAGACAGTGAGACGGACGGACAGCAATTTATGATGCCAGTTATGTTACCTCTGATAATTTCAATCTATATTGCTATGGCTGTTTTTCGCAATCCGGGTGGCGATATTGCTTTTTGGTTTTCAATGGTACCGTTTACATCCCCAATTATAATGATGGCACGAATCCCTTTTAACCCACCATTGTGGGAAGTATTTCTATCGATGGCAATATTGGCAGGTACCTTTATTTTTACAACATGGTTTTCAGGACGTATCTATCGTACAGGCATTCTTATGTATGGTAAAAAGGTGTCGTACAAAGAATTATGGAAGTGGTTTAAGTTTGCAGGTAAATAACAGAATACATTATAATATAACATTTTTAAGCCGGCTCTGTCCGGCTTTTTTAATGCTCCAATATTAATTTTGTGTATTTTAGAGCTTGAAACGAAACAAAAGATATGCGAATAGCAATTATAGATCTGGGAACCAATACATTTAACTTATTAGTTGCTGAAACAACAGCTGATGCAAGTTATAATATATTGCTTGAAACCAAATATCCGGCTAAATTAGGTAAAGGTGGTATCAATGATAAAAGAATACTGCCTGAGGCTATGGACAGGGGAATTACGGCATTGAAGACTCACCTTAAAACAATGGAGCCTTATAAGGTGGATAAAATTGTTTGTATGGCCACAGCAGCCATTAGAAGTGCATCAAATGGGTCAGTATTTGTTGAAAGGGTAAAAAAAGAGCTGGGTCTTAATATTAATGTGATTGATGGGCAAAAAGAAGCTCAGCTGATTTTTGATGGTGTAAAACAAGTTATCCCAATAGGAGAGGAGCGCGTTATGATTCTGGATATTGGCGGTGGATCTAACGAGTTTATAATTGCTAATAAAGATGGGATACTATGGAAACATAGCTTTGATTTGGGTATAGCACGCTTGCTCGATCGTTTTCAACCATCCGACCCTGTTACTACAGACGAAATAAAAGATATTGAAGCTTATATAAAAGATGAGCTTCAACTGTTATATACTGCTTTAAGCAAATATCCAACCCAAATATTAATTGGTTCATCGGGTTCTTTTGATACTATTTCAGGTATGATTGCAGCCATTCATCACCCTCATATGGATATGAAAAAAGTAATGACTTATAAAATACCTATTGAATTAGCGAAAAAACAACACAGTATATTTCTGAAATCAACAGCTGAAGAACGTAAAAATATGAAACGTATGGATTTACATAGGGTTGAAATGATAGTTCTCGCAAGTATTTTTATTAACTTCATCGTCGAAGAATTTAAAATTGAAGAAATCTGGCAGTGTGGATTTGCACTTAAAGAAGGTACAATACACCAGATTTTAAATAAGCAACTGTAACTTTTTATAACATGGCAAAAATATTAGTTATTGATGACCAGCGCAGCATTCGTAATACACTTAAAGATATATTAGAATACGAAAATCATTCGGTTGATTTGGCGGAAGATGGAGAACAGGGGATAGAACAGTATAAAGCTGACAAATATGATGTTGTGCTTTGCGATATTAAGATGCCCAATATGGATGGTATGGAAGTATTGGATAAATTACATGATTTGAACCATGAGGCACCTGTTATTATGATCTCCGGACATGGAAATATTGATACTGCTGTTGAGGCAATTAAAAAGGGAGCATACGATTTTATTGAAAAGCCACTTGACTTGAACCGAATGCTGGTTACCATTCGTAATGCTATTGAAAAAAAGGATTTGGTTACTGAAACGAAGGTGCTTAAGCGAAAAGTTAGTAAAACCTATGAGATGATTGGAGAGTCTGAGCCAATTGTTAAGGTGAAAGAAATGATTGATAAAGTTGCTATAACTGATGCACGAGTACTTATTACCGGTGAAAATGGCACGGGTAAGGAGCTTGTAGCTAGATGGTTGCATGAAAAAAGTAGTCGGGCTGATCAACCATTTGTGGAAGTTAATTGTGCTGCAATTCCTTCTGAGTTAATTGAGAGTGAGTTGTTTGGTCATGAAAAAGGGGCTTTTACCTCAGCACATAAATTGCGTAAAGGTAAGTTTGAACAAGCCAATGGTGGTACAATCTTCTTGGATGAGATAGGTGATATGAGCCTGTCGGCTCAGGCTAAAGTTCTTCGTGCTTTGCAAGAGAATATTATAAGTAGAGTTGGTAGCGATAAGGATATAAAAATTAATGTACGTGTATTGGCAGCAACCAATAAAAGCCTGAAAGAAGAAATTGCCAACAATAATTTTCGTGAAGATTTATACCATCGCTTAAGTGTAATCCTTATTCATGTGCCTGCCTTAAATGACCGTAAGGAAGACATTCCATTATTAACAGAGCATTTTAAGCATATAATATGTGATGATTTGGGTATGGCTGTTAAAACCTTTTCAGATGAGGCTGTTGAAGAGTTGAAGTCAATCAACTGGACAGGTAATATTCGTGAATTTCGTAATGTAATAGAACGCTTGATAATTTTAGGACAGGATACAATTACAAAAGATGATGTGTTATCATATGCACGTCCAATGAATTAGAATACCTTAAAAAGTATGTAAGCGGTTCTTTATTTTAGCTGATGCAAATAGAGAACCGTTTCTTATATATAGTTCATATTTCATACTTGTTAATATGAGAGTTGAGAAAGATTTTTTAGGAGAAATCAGTTTACCAGATAAGGCACTTTATGGTATTCATTCCATGCGTGCAGTCGAGAACTTCCCGGATCATACCCCTTTTTTTGTTGAGTGGTATAAAGCAATTGGGCAAGTGAAACTGGCTTGTTATCAGACTTATAAGAAATTTAAGGCTGCTGCTAATGAAAAATTTAATTCAGATGGTCTCCCTATTGAATTTTTCTCTGATGAGCTTATTAAATCGCTTATAGAGAGTGCTGATAAAGTATGTGATGGACACGGTTATGAGCATTTTATTGTACCTGCTGTGCAAGGTGGAGCAGGTACATCAATTAATATGAATATAAATGAAATAATTTCGAATCAGGCATTACAGGTTTTAGGTTATCCACTTGGTGAGTACGGAATTATTGACCCTTTTGAACAAGCCAACGTATATCAATCCACTAACGATGTAGTGCCCACTGGCTTAACGGTAGCAGCTATGCATTTGCTTAATAATTTGGAAGAAAGCATTAATGATTTGCGAAGAGAAATTGAAGAAATAGAGGGAGCATATTGCAATATTCTCCGGCAGGGCTATACTCAAATGCAGGCAGCATTACCTTCAACCTATGACAGGCTTTTTAGTGCATATAATAATGCACTCTCACGCGATTGGTGGCGGGTATCAAAGTGTTCAGAACGCATTAAAGAGGTGAATCTGGGTGGAGGAGCAACAGGCTCGGGTATGAGTATTCCTCGTTTTTTTATAATGCAGGTTGTTACTGAATTGCAACATATTACTGGATTACCAATCACACGAAGCGAGAATTTAGGTGATGCAACATCTAATCTGGATCGCTTTGTAGAAGTACATGCCACTTTAAAAGCGCATGCTGTTAATTTAGAGAAAATGGTAAACGATTTACGTTTACTTAGTTCTGATTTGTTTATTAATAAGGAGCTTTTTATACCTCAGCGCCAGGTGGGAAGCTCTATTATGCCCGGTAAAGTTAATCCGGTTATTCCGGAATTTGTAATAAGTGCAGTTCAAAAAGTATATGCTAATGATCAACAAATTTCAGGTTTATGTGGGCAAGGTTGTTTGGAACTTAACGCATACTTGCCTGGTATTGGCCATGCTTTATTAGACTCCTTAAAATTATTGATTGCATGTAATAAAACCGTCAGGATAAACCTGATACAAGGTTTACACATTAAAAAAGATGCAGGTAAAACAGATGCTATTTATTTCAATCCATCTATTACAACAGCCTTGGTTCCTTATATTGGTTATCATCGTGCAAGTGAATTGTCTGAATGGATGAAGAAGAGTAAGCTTAGTATATTTGAAGCTAATGAGCAAATAGGATTAATTAATCCAGATCATCTTAATACGTTGATGAAACCGGAAACATTAATTCGTCAGGGGTATAGCCTGAATGATCTTAGTTAACCGCATGTTGTTGTAACATACGGCTTTATGTAAGATAATCAGACAGCTTTCCTGTATATAACCTTTAAAAGTGTTAACAGGTTAATATCCGTTTAAAGTTAGTAGAACTAAATCTGACCAATGATAATTAAGCATTTGTTTTAAGATCTGAAAAATCACAAGGAATGATTGTTAAACAGAGTTCTAATGAAAAATATCGTTTTGGCCTAACTTATAACGTTCCAACAAATGTGCGTTTAGGCACACTAAATAATCAGGTTAATTTTCTGCTTAAGTAGTTCATCACCTATTGTTAGCCATCGGTCAATTTACCAGTGGATTTTAGGGTAAAATATGTTACTTTAGGTTTACTGAATATATCTGAAACTGAATTATGGATCAATCACCGTCATATAATGATCTTGTTCAGCGTATTAAAGAGCTGGAAGATATTTTGCAAACAAATGCAAGTCAGGAGTATAATAAAGCAATACTAGAGAGTGAAGAACGTTTTAAAGCCCTGTCTGAAGCAACAAACGAGGGTATCTTCATAACGGAGAAGGGTGTTTGTCTAGAAGTTAATAAAAGTGGCTGTGAGTTATTCGGATATAGTTATGATGAAGCTATTGGGATGTTGGCGACACAGATGTTTACGAAAGAGTCGGCTAAGATTGTAAAAGACAATATCCGAAAGGAATTTGATGGAAAATACGAAGCTATAGGAGTTCGAAAAGACGGGACAACATTTTATGCTGAAATACAAGGGCATAACTATAATTATAAAGGTAAGAATGTAAGGATTGCAGCAATTAGGGATATTACAGAACAAAAGCATGCTCAAAAAGCCTTGGAAGAAAGTGAATTAAAATTTAGGGAGGTGGTTGAAAATGCTGGTGATGGTATATTGGTTGGTAACCTGAAAGGTGAAATTATAGAAGTGAATAAGGGTTATTTGAATATGACAGGATATGAGCGGGATGAAGTTCTTAATAAGCATATTAAAACTATTTTTGCTCCAGATATTTTGGATAAAAAGCCACTTCGCTTTGATCTTCTTAATAAAGGACAATCAATTATAATAGAGAGAGAAATACTGGGAAAGGATGGAACCAGGATTCCTGTTGAGATGAACTCAAAACGTCCTCATGCGAACTATTACCTGGCAGTAGTAAGAGATCTAAGTGAACGTAAAAAGGCTAAAGAAGCCCTTATAAGGAAAAATGAAGAATTAATTGTAGCCAAAGAAAAAGCAGAGGAGAGTGATCGTTTAAAGTCTGCTTTTTTGGCCAATATGAGCCATGAAATACGTACACCAATGAATGGTATTATTGGTTTTGCTGAATTACTAAAATCATCGGACTGTTCGGAGGAAGCTAACTGGGAATATCTGGATGTTATTATTAGTAGCGGACATCAGTTACTTAATATCATTAATGATGTGTTAGAGATTTCACGTATTGAAACTGGTCAGTTAAAGTTAATTTCCAACTCGGTTAACGTTTGTCGCCTAATTAAAGAATTAAAGATGTTTTTCACACCGTTGGCACATCATCATAACAACCGGCTTGAAATTGTCATTCCGGACTATGATGTGCATATTACTGGTGATGCAGCAAAACTAAAACAGGTATTAACCAATTTAATTAGTAATGCGATAAAATTTACGCACAATGGAGTTGTTCGTATTACCTTAGAGGAAATTGATGAGTTTATTTCCTTTTCCGTTTCAGATACAGGCATTGGTATTCCGGAAGAATATAAGGACAAAATATTTGAGCGTTTTCTTCAGGTTGAAAGGCATAATAAAATACAAAGTGGCACAGGCCTTGGCTTATCGATTTGTAAAAAGCTGGTTGAACTAATGAAAGGTGAAATCTGGGTTGAATCTACAATTAATTCAGGATCCATATTCACCTTTATTTTGCCATTAGTACTTAAACTTTAACGATATTCTGATTTAGTGAAATACTATTATGCACTAATTCGCTTATGTTTTCATATGATTCACCATCAGGATAAACCGGCTTAAGAAATTCCACACTAACCTTCTTAAATGGTCGTGGAAATTTAGAGCCTTTAGGAAGAGCTTTTGAAGCTCCTTTAATTGAAACAGGTACGATTGGTACATTTAATTCACGACTTAAAATAGCAAAGGTCTTTTTAAATTCACCTAACTTACCATCGAATGAACGGGTGCCTTCCGGAAAGATAATTAGCTTTTTTTGCTTTTTAAGTGCTTCACCCATCTTCTGAATTGATTCTTTCAAATCTTTATTCAAATCCATTATAATAATATGGTGACGGTTAGCAAAGTACTTTAATAGTTTTGATTTAATATGTTTTTCTTTTGCATAAAAATACGTGTTTCTAACCATATTGTTTTTTAACCAGGATGCCACAAATAGGCCATCGAAATAACTTTGGTGATTGGGAGCTATAATACATGGCCCATCAGGAATATTATTGGCTCCTTTTCCTGTGAAGCGAAAATACAAGTAAAAGAAATATTTCGAAATCTTCAGAAAGATGGTACCGGTAAACCATGTACGTGGTAACTGTAGGTTTACTTTTTCTTTTAATATCTTTGACCAATTGATTTTTTCAACCGTCATTTTGGTTCGTTTTTCGGCGATATATTCACTTAGCTTAAGAACCGATTCAAAACCAACTAACTGCTCAACTTCCATTTCAATGCCAAAGGTGGATTGAATAAATACAAGTAAGCCAACTTTATCAAGAGAATCCAATGCCAGATCAAACTCTATATGATCTTTGGGACGAACATTACAGTTCTTCTCACTGCTTATAAAATCGGCTACAACCTTATATTCTTCGAGCTTAATCTGCTCAACTTCTTCTTCAACTTTTTCTTCTCTTAAGGCATAAAGTTCTGCTAATTTAAAACGTTGTAGTTTACCTAACCGGGTGCGTGGCAATTCAGTATTACTTAATGCAAAATGCATAACTTTTTTATACGGAGAAACTGATTGGTTATAGCTATCAATAACTTCCCATCTTATTTTCTCTTCAATCTCTTGGTTGTTTAAGCCCTTAAAATCAGTTTTATTAGGAACAACAATCGCTTTAAGCTGATCTCTATCGGCAAATATTCCAATTTCAGATATGCAAGCAGCTCTGTTCTCAATCTTGGCTTCAATCTCCGAAGGATTAATATTTTTTCCGTTTGATAATACAATAATCTCTTTTTTCCGACCAGTGATATATAAGTAACCATCTTTGTCCAGTCGGCCAAGATCACCAGTATACAGCCAACCCTCTTTAAGCACTTCAGCAGTTTCTTTCGGACGATTAAAGTAACCCAGCATCACATTTGGACCCTGCACAACAATTTCGCCGTCGCGTATTTCTACATTGGCAACAGGTAAGACCTCTCCGGGGCTACCAATGCGCACGCGCCCCGGTCGGGTAAAAGTAATCATAGGAGCAGCTTCGGTCATTCCAAAGCCTTCTAACACCTCAAATCCTAAAGTCTTAAAATCTCCTCCAACTTCCGGATCCAATGCGGCACCACCACATACCATGTATTTTACTGCACCACCAAATTTTTTATGTACTGATTTGAATAACATCCTTGAAAAGGACTGGGAATTAATTGCTTTAGCCAGAGAGAAGAGAGCTTTGGCAATAGGGCTTTTATCAATTTTTGTACGAATACCTTTGCGTATTGCAGAATAAAGGCGGGGAACCCCAATGATAATACTGACCTTATTATCTTGTAGGGTTTTTATAATGTCTTCCGAGGCCATTGATGGTGAAACAGCAATGGTGCCTCCCATAAAAAGTGGTGCAACCATTGTTCCCATTAGCGGGAAGATATGGTGCATAGGCAATAACATCATTACAACATCATCGCTTGTATATATATTAACCTGATTTGATACGGCATCAACATTTGCCATTAAGTTTTCATACGACAACATTACCCCTTTAGGGCTTCCTGTTGTACCTGATGTATAAATGATAACGGCTGTTTTATCGGTATCGGTATTAATATCCGGAAGTATCGTTTCCTTGTCTAAAGGTAGTTTATTACACTCTTCAATAACAAGTACCTTAGTTGTAATACCGGACTTTATTATTGCTGCTTCCATCAGCTTTTTCTTCTCTAGCGAAGTAAAAATAACTTCAGGGAAACAGTCCTTTAATATGTAAGTAACTTCATCTTCGGATGACATAAAATCAATGGGAACCACTGTGGCATTGTTATACCATCCGGCATAAAAGGAATAAATCCAACCGACTTGATTCTCGGAAAATATTGCTACTCTGTTAATGGTATCCTTCTCTAATAAGTTAGAAAAGGTTGCTATATTTTGTTTGAGTAAATTATAACTAATCTGTTTCTTACCGCACGTAACTGCCGTTTTTTCTCCAGCATTAACAATCATAACTTCTTCTTTACGTTGTTTTCAATTGACAAACCTACAATTTTTAAATGTAACTGCACTTTATAATAAAAGCTTTCATTGCATTAATGTTCAATAAATAAAGTTCTATTACAGGTAATCGGGTATTGTTGTTTCATCTGACTTCATAAATGGTGCAATAGCACGTTTGTATATTCCCTGTACATAGGCAATTGCCATGCCATAATTAGTAATAGCTATTTTGTTGGCTTTAGCAGGCCCTAACCTGTTAAGTAATTGTGTTCGGGTAATCATGCATCCGCCACACTGTATAACTAAAGTGTAATCTTCAATAGGACGTTCAACTTTGTCTAAACCTGCCACAATATCAAAATTGAGCTTCTTACCGGAATAGTTAGCTATCCACCTGGGAATTTTAACCCGTCCTATATCATCACAGGCAATATGATGCGAGCAGGATTCAAGCATTAAAACACGGTCTCCATCATTTAGTTCATCAATCTTTAGTGTGCCCTTTAAATAGTTTTCAAAATCGCCTTTAAAATGAGCCAGTAAAATGCTGAAGCTTGTTAGTGGAATAGTCTTGGGAATGGAAGCATCTGCTTTAAGAAAAATTTGACTATCGGTAATTGCTAAAGCCGGTTTTATAAGTGTTTTTTTCAAAAAAGCATCTACTTCGCGCTCTTTTAATACAATGCAAATGGCATCATTATCTAAAATATCTCTGATAGCCTGAATTTGCGGAAGTATTAAACGCCCTTCTGGTGCTTCTATATCGATGGGTGTAATTAGTAAAACAATATCACCATATGATATTAGTCCGCCAAGTAATGTTGGCATTGAATAAGCAGATTCGGGAATGGCAGTCTTTATGGCCTTTATTAGTACCTCCCTGTTGCCATTTATATGGTTATAAGTTACTATAGAATTGGCTCCAACAGTTGCACATTTGCGATACCATAATTCCCCTGGGTTTTCAATATCCGTTTTGTTGTGGATAATCACAAAGGGAGTGTCTTGCTTCTTAAAAGCATTGATAAGGGTTTGTTCCGGTTCTCCCCACTGGTTATTAACAACAACCAACAGGGCAAGGTCAACTAAATTAATGGTTTGTAATGTTTTTTTAACACGTTTTTCGCCCAAGTCACCTTCGTCATCTATGCCAGCTGTATCAATTAAAACAACAGGACCAAAACCTGTAATTTCAAATGATTTTTTAACGGGGTCGGTGGTTGTACCCGCAAAATCAGATACAATTGCTATATCCTGATCAGCTAAACTATTTACTATGGTACTTTTACCGTTATTACGTCTTCCAAATAATCCGATATGCGGCTTTCGTTCTCTTCCCATTTTTTTGTCCCTAATAAAGTGTAAAGTTAGGATAAAAATTAGCAATTTGTTATTGCGGTAATCGGCATGTAATCAGGAAAAAGAGATAGTGGTGTATTAAATTTTTATTTTATCAGATAATTTGTCACCCAAATGAAAAAATAACGTGATCATTATAAGTGAACAATGTGTTTTTTGTGATAAATGTTTGTTTAATGGTTTATTAATTGAGTTATTAATGGGCTATGCTTTGGTGCTGCAAGTATATTCAGATATCAAATTCACAGCCTTTTTTGTATCGTACAAAACTCATCATATTTTGATTTATGAAAATGCGGTAGGTGAGTGAATCAATTTGTTTAAAAGGCAAGATAGCTATATCATTAAATCTTAACTTATATTCAAATGGCAATACAATATCATCAATCTCTTTTGCGTACCCAGGATATCGTTCTTTTAGTTTTTTACATGTTTGTCTTACAATTTCCACTTTTACATTGTTTTGTTCCAGGGGAGATGCCAATAAGGATAAACGTTGTGTAATATCCCTGAGTGTATTAACTTTTTTGATTTTTTCTGATTCTATATTCGACCAGATTTGAGTTCCTTTTTCTATTAGTTTATTCATTATTTCCTGTTGTTCAATCATAGCCATAACTTAGTTACACTTTCTTTATAGGTTAATAGCGAAAAAGAGAATTCGTAACACTTTTTTTAGAAAAAAAAATTAAGAAACACTATTAATGTGTAGGGAATGAGCGCTTTGCAAATGTAAACAAAATTATATTATAGTTTTATACTCATAAACAGGACATCGTCAATCTGCTCTAGATTACCCCGCCAATTCTCAAAATTTCGCTTAACTATTTCAAATTGTTCAGCGCCTGGCTTAACATGTATTTCTTCAATTAAATTTTGTACGCCAACTTTCATAAACTTCTTGCCCAGAGGTCCGCCAAATTGATCGGTATAACCATCGGAGAACATATAAATTTGATCACCTTTGCTGCAATTGTATTCAATGTTCATAAAAGGACTTGGTGAATCTTCGTAACTATCACCAATACTTCTTCTACTTCCCTTATAAAGTGTAATTTCATTATTGATAATAAGATAAACAGGACGTTTGGCTGAGGCCAGTCTCACTTTTCTGCTTGGCAGGTGAACTTCAATTATTGAAATATCCATACCATCTATGCTTTCGTTACCTTCGTTTTTTTGCAGTAGTTTTTTTACTTCAGCATCTAATCGTTCTAACATATTTGAAGGTGAATCTATTTCAGGTAATCGGAATATATCATTAAGAATAGTTGTTCCAATCATTGACATAAATGCCCCAGGAACGCCATGACCGGTACAATCGGCGCAACAAGCCACAAAATAATCTTTAGACTTATTAAACCAATAAAAATCACCACTTACAATATCGCGGGGGGCAAAGTATACAAATGACTCGGGAAATTCATTAATCAAATTACCCATTGAAGGCAGGATTGATGACTGTATCTTTTGTGCATAATTAATACTATCTGTAATATCTCTGTTTTTACGCTCAATATCTGCCTTTTGCTCTCTTAATACAATTGTTTGTATAGCAACCTCCTGTTGTAATTTCTGTTTTTGTTTTATCAGAGCTTTTTCTCTAAATTTTATGAGTAGATAAATTGCAAAACAAACTACAGAAATGGCAATAGCAAGAAACCATGCCGATAGCCAAAATGGTTTCTCAATATTTATTGAAATTGTTGTTAATAAACTTGTTGCTTTGCCATCAGCATTAAATGCTCTTATTCTGATTTTATAATTACCGTGCCTTAAGTAATCAATCTCTTTATAATTATTGTCAAGTCTGGTCCACTTTTTTTCTTCCTCCGTTGCACCTACTTCATCTATTTTAAATTCATATCGTACGCCATGTGGATTTTTAAAGCTTATGGCTCTAAAGTCTATCCGCAGCTTATAGTAATCTTTACCATAAGGATAGCTTAAATCTAATTTTTGACTTATTGGAATGGGAGTATCATCTAATTGCAGCTTAGTTAAAGTGAGTATAGGAGCAACAGTATTAATCTTATCATTTTTTGGTATATAATTTACTACGCCTTCGTTTGAAGCAAACCAAACGTTCCCTTTTTTATCTTCAACTACCTGGTGAAATTCAGAGCCTAAATTATCATTATACCCATACGATTTAACAGAACTATTGATGGCATTTATACGCGATATTCCTCCTTCGTGACAAACCCAAAGCCTGTTTTTTTCATCGCAGGCAATACTGTAGCAATAATCCTTTAATAAATTTTCTTTGGTTGTAATGTTAAACCTGACAGAGTCATTATCGTAACTAATAACGCCTTTGCCTTTGGTTGTGATCCATTTGTACCCGTTAAGATCTTCTGTCATACCAGTTACGTCAATACCGCCGCCATTAATTAATGGATGACGTTCAATCTTTGAGTTTTTTAAATCGATTTTATTTATCCCACCTTTACTTGGGCCAACCCATATATTATTATCTCTATCAATATAAACGAAATTAATATTGTTATGCGACAAACCATCTGTAGTTTCTAAGGTAGTTATTGCATTTGTTTTAAGATTAATGATAAAGAGGCCTCGTTTTGTGGCAATGAAAATCTGATTATTTAAAAAGCTTATATCGTTGATTTGGAGTGCTGATATATCCTTATAGTAATGTTTTTGTTGAAATTTATTATGACCTTCTTTCTTGTAAAATAGTCCATTGTTAGCCGTAGCTACCCAAATGGTATTATCATTTGTTTTTATAAGATCAATAATTTTATCATTAGGGATACCACCATATTGCTCATCAAAATATTTGACATCAAAACACATTGGATCTGTATGTACTATACCCTGTTCCAGTCCAATCCAAAGGTTTTCGCCATCTTTTAATACAGAGTGTGCTTTATAAGGAAACCCAATTTCATCAAGATTATAAAACACAAAGTATTGATTAACTAGGAAAGAAACACCGCCACCTTTGGTACCAAACCAGTAGTTACCTTCTCTGTCACGTAATATGTCTTCAACATCGTTGTTGCTTAGTCCATTATTATTAGAGTACTTAAAAGAGTCAATAAAGTCACCCTTGACAGGATCATAAATCAAACGGATTACACCACTTCCTTTAGTTGCTAATAAAAGATGGTTTTCAGCCTCCTCGTAAATATCTGTGATGGTTTCGTCTTCAATGCTGAATTTACGACATAAATCGTTGTTGGAATACTGTAGTGCTTTATCGGAGTGCAGGTTAATAGTATAGGCATAAAATCCTTTTCCTCTTGTGCCTATCCAAAATTTATTCTCTTTGTTACTTTTAACAATAGTATTAATCCAGATATTTGGAATATCAGGTATCTTATTGATAACTACATTATCAGATTTAAAGTCAAAATCAAATATAAATAAGCCTTGCTTAGCTGTTCCAATTAAGAATCTATTGGCAGATATGGGATAGATTGCTGTATAATTTTTTCTTCCATACTTTTTATGATCAAAGAATGTTCTGATAGTTTTGTCCTTATTATCAATACGAATTATGCCCTTCTTTTGATCAAGAGCCCAAATATTACCCTCATTGTCTTCGCTTATATCAGAAATAAGCTGGCTTGCACCAGGTATAATGAGTTTATTAAACACGGCATTTTCACGGTATGAAATAAGTCCATTTTTATGACCGACCCAAAGGCGTCCTTTTTTATCGAGGTGAAGGCAATTAATATAGTTATTGGCTAAAGAATCTGCTGTAGTATACACAACATCATCAATGCCATCGTAGCGTATAAGGCCTTCATCAGAACCCATCCATACATAATCATTCTTATCCTGAACCAAGGCGTTTATATCATTGTCAACAAGACCATTGGCTGTATTTCTTACTTTAAAATTAAAAGATTGCGTAAATCCTGCAGATGGTATTAGTATAAAAACTAATAGTAGCCAATTTTTTATTGTGTAATTCATAGGTTAAGATACACTGTTCGTACTAAAACTCTTCTGCTCCGATATTTCCTTTGTATTTCGGAATACCTCCAATAGGTACACTATATGATTTCAGGAGCTCACCATATTGGTTTTCAAAATAGATAACAACATTGTTGTTTCTGATATTACCTGATGGGTGTTTCCTCAATTGTATATCCAGTGAAGTATCGTATTCTTCCTCCTTTATTTTATACATACTGGTTGCCCATTCATTATCAGAGGATATCTTCATTAAACTACCAGCTGTAGCAACAGAACGAAGAGTTATCCATCCGTCATCATCCCAGTCAAAGTTTGTTTGTTTGATAGAAACAATACTTTCATCATTAATATAAGGATAAATGTGCGATCGCTCAGAAGGATCATCATGTAATCTGAATGTATATTTGAAATAATACGAGTTACCCCCCTCGATCTCTTGATTTGAGTCTCTATCTGAGCTCATGAATAATCGGTACATATTACCATCGTCGCCGGAAATACCTTCAATAATAACCTTAAAGACATGGCCGTTTTCTTCGGGAATATACTCTCCTTCTGATGGATTTATTGGACCGAAAGTATACCATTTAAGATTATACTCTCTATCATTACCAAAGGTTTTTGAGGCTAATAGGGTTCCGTCATCATAGTTGCCATCAAGGTTTATCTTTTTGGCATCATCACTTGTACAACTGCTCTGGCCACCATAAATACTAAATGATGTTTGTGTATTCCATTCTCCTTGTAATTCATCATTATCACCGCCACAATCCGGATCAAATATATTAATGTAAAAGGGCTCATTAATATGATCAGGAACTCTAAAGAATATAATCTGACAGAAATTGTCATCACCCCATGAGGTTTCTGCCTCAGCGCCAAATGTTATTAGATTTGGAATATTCTCGTCTGCTCCTGGAACAGGTTGCGCTCTTACAAAAACAATAAGTATAAGAAAGACTAGCGTTAAACTAAGTGATTTGGTCATGATTATTCGATTACTGTAATTTCTTTATAAGTACACATCTTTTTGTTAGGATCTTCTTTAGATATGGTTCCACACTTTATCCGGTGTTTCCCTTTTGTCCTGAATATATGTTCAATAGTTTTCCCTCTTTGTCTCGATCCATCAGAGAATTCCCAATAATAACCATTCGGTTTAAAATCTTCAAAATAGGATCTGCTGGCATCAAATGTATGTAATTCATTAACACGAACTGTGTCAGGAGCAGTAATATAAACCTGTACTTTAGGTTTAACATTCTGGAAAAAGTCATTAAGCACAAAAAGCTCAACATTTTCTAATGTATCAACTAGTACAGACTGCACATGATAGTTTCCCGCTTTTTTGTACTTGTGAATAACAGTATCCCCTTCTGCTTTGTTTCCATCACCAAAATACCAAACATATTTAACTGGACCATCACCTTTGCCATTCATTCGATCATAGAATCGGTATCTGAAAGTATTTTCCTTTTGTTTGTTTCCAGAGCCAAAAACAGGAAAATGAAGTCTGAACTCATATAAATCATCATCCCCTTCACGGGTTGAGGCAAAATAGCCACTTTGTTCATCGGCATTAATATAGATGCTAAAATCATCAGCACTTGAATTAATACCATTTTCAAGAGCAACAGGTTTAATCCATCCATTAGGAGTAAGCATGGTATAGAATAGATCAAGGCCCCCTTCTCCACCATGTCCGTCAGAAGCAAAATAGAGCTTGCCACTGCTGTGGTAGTATGGGAAAATCTCCTTCCCTTCTGTATTTATAATATCTCCAATGTTTGTTGCTACACCCCATATATCATTTGTTCTTTCCGAAACATAAATATCAGTCTTACCATATCCACCGTCTTTGTTTGATGTAAAAAAAAGAAAACGGCCATCATTGGAGATTGTTGGATGTCCTGTGCTGTAACTTCGGGGTGAATTCATTGGAAGGCTTACAGGCTTTGAAAGTCCCTTCTTATTTTCTTTGGCCAAAAAGATGCCATGTAAGTTTTGTGTGGCTTTTTTGCGAATATTTTTTTTGTTTTTGTATTGTACCTCAGTAAAATACACCTCGTTACTATCAGTATAAAATGAAATTGTAGAAGTATGGAAATCAGAGAAATAATCAGGTAGAAATTGTTTTACCTTTGTCCACGATGAATCTGCATTTTGTTGTACGGTAAACAGGTTATAAAAGTTATGATTATCTTGATCAGTAGGTTTAGTTGCCCACTTTACATTTTTGTTGGTACTAAAATATAAGATGGAATCTCGAACTGTTGGAGCTATTTCGCTAATATATTTTCTATTAAAAGGTAATCGTTGTACACTTAAGCCCTGGGCATTTGTATTTTGCCAATTAATAATAACTAATAAACCGATGATAGAAATTTTATGAAGCATAGGGGTGGTTTAAAAGAATTTGGGATTTGGAGTTTTTACTTTAAAGCCAAAGTCGTATTGAATGGCAATTTCATGGGTGCCGTTATTAAATGAACTAATCTCACCCATAGTGTAATCAAGACTATATGAAAACCTTAACTGTTGATTGATCTGGTAACCTACCATTGCCACAATATCGTTGGTTGAACGGTAACCGGAACCAATCCATAGCATGTTATTGTATATAAATGTTGCATTAATATCTACAAATGAATCTAATTGGGAATTATAACGTGCCATAAAACTAGGTTGGAGATGCCATTTATTTGAAACTTTAAATAAATAGCCTCCTGTTAGCAAATAGTTTGCTTTATCAGGAGCAAAGCTGTTTGTTCCACTTTCCATAAAAGGGGTATAGTTATAGAAGTTGGGAATTGAAAAACCAACAAAGAACTGTTTGGAGTACAAGGCTGAACCAAAACCAAGTATTGGAGTAAAGTTGGATTCATTGCTTGTGTATACCGGATCCACTACCTTGGTATCAAGGGTATTAACTTTTGTCCAGTTAGCACTGTAAAAATCACCACCACCATTAATACTAAAGGCTAAACGCCTTTCCTGTGTTAATCTTAACCTGTAGGTATAGGATAATACAAAACCAGTTTGGTTGTTAACAGCATACTGTTGATTATACACCTCAACTCCTAAGGCAATCTTCTCATTTTTAAGTGGAGAATGTATACTGAAGAAGGTTGAGCTTGGAGAACCGCTGATGTCAAGCCATTTTTTACGGTAAGTGCCATATGCTGATAAAACTTCCCGGTTACCAGCAAAAGCCGTATTTAGTGCATAGCGATTATGCATGTACTGACTCATAACAATATCTTTTTGTGCAAATGCTGAAAGGGTAAAGACAAATAAAATGAGTGAACTGAGTAGGAGTTTGGATATTTTGCTCATTATCTGCCTCTTTTTATAATTACATAGTTTTTAACGGGCTCAATATTGTCCCCAGTAAAAATATAATAATACGTTCCGTCACTAACCTTTGATCCGTTGGAGTTTATTGCATTCCATCCATCAGGAGTATCACTGTCCTGATGACAGAAGTTAGTAGTAGAAAAGAGTTGTTTGCCTGTAATATCGAAAACAATCAGTTTATTGTTATTAACTTGTTTAGCACCTCCAATAATAAAAAACTCATTTATACCGTCCCCATTTGGAGAAAATCCGGTGGGATTTGTTATGCCATTAACCTTAATGTTAATCGTATCAGTTTGGGAAATACACTGATCTGTATTTGAAACCCTCCATTCAATCTGGTTATTGCCTGCTTTTAGATTTGTTACCTTGGAGTCAAACCAAAATGGATCTTCTACACGGGGGGAAAGGGCAGTCTCATCAGAGAGAACGATCCACTGTCCCTGCATACCGTCTTCATATCCGGAAGCCAGTAAAGGCATCTCCTTTTCGAGGTATAGTGTGGTATCATTACCTGCTGAAATATTTTCAGGTTGCTTAAGAAAGCTGATATCCACATTTGAGTAATCGGAACAATTGGCATTATTGTTATTTACCACTGTCCAGGTTAAGGTGTACATTTGTTCTGATAATTGGCTACTTTTAGGTATCCAAACCTTAGTATTGGGAGATGTGTAGTCAATAAAGTTTAAACCTGTAACAGGTGTCCATTCACCACTAAATGCAGCGTTTTGAATTTGTGCATTTAAGGTAATCAATGTATCACACGCACTAATCTTTATTCCTGCATTGGCTATTGGAACCGGATCTATCCGTACATTAAAATTCTCACTTAGAGGTTGCACACAACCCTCTCGATCAACAAGAGAGAGCATTGTATATGTTGTAGTTTTTGACGGATTTAGTGGAATATTTATATTATTTGCAGTAAAAGGGTGTGCAATAATATTGTTTCCATCTGTATAGTTAAGTGTCAGTGACTGGCGGCCGGTAATTGAGTTTAAATTTAATGTTGTACTTTGTCCTTCGCATATGGCACTATCAGTAATGTTTATTGTGGCAGAAGGTGGGGGTTGGTAAGTAATATTAAACGATTTTTCTACAAAATCATTACACGCGCCGTTTTCAACTGTGTATTTTAATAAGTAACTGCCTTCTGTGTCAGCTGTATATGTAGCATCAGGTTTGCTTATATCGTCAAAAGTTCCTCCCTCTGTTGGTGCCCAATAGGCAGCAGTATATGTAATGCCCGGATTAGCATTCAGGGTGATTGACGTTCTGCATGTTTTAACGTCATCTGAGATGGTAATATCAGGCATTTGATCGATGAAAATTGTACGTGGAAGAGTTAGAACTTTACCAGCAATCCCCTTTGTATAATCAAAGAAGCTTGTAATTTCAAAGGTAGTGGTTGCTGTTAGCCCCGGTAAAGCTTCTTCGTGATACTGAGTGTTATTAATTTGAATTAAAGATGATTGGTTGCCACGTTTTAAAGTGAAGTCATAGTTGCCTGATCCGGTAAAGTAGAATTTAATAACGGCATCCCCCGTTTCACACCATCTGTCCTGATTAAATTCAAATTTAATTGTTGGTGTTTGTGTATATGCTTCTTTTGCCCATGGCAATGCCAAGAGTATTATATAAAATAGTAGATTTTTTTTCATCCCCAATCGTATTGTTAGCAAACGTAATTTTCCCCAAAACTGCCAATACTTTCTACAAATACGTTAGATAAATAATAATGTTGCAGTTGTTACAAACATAATAAAAAGTTGGCGAACCAAATTTATTTTAGTCTTTACAGAGAGCTTGTTTATGTACGATATCTGTTAATTCATCAAAAAAGTGCTTTATTGATAAGTTTGTAAACATCATATTGGCTTGTATATATGCCAAAGTCTTTATGTATTAACAGCAGGACCCGGTTATGAACTTGTGTTAATGTTCAGAAAACTTCTTAAACGACCGATTAGTTGGAGGGATATTGAAATAAAAAGAGGGTGTCCTAAAAGAAGTAAAGATTCCGACTCATTTGTGAAATTCACTATTACTTTTATCCCGGAAAGGAAAAAACAGGGGTTCAGCAATTTCCCTTTAAGTATTTAAGGGTAAAAAGTAGTTGAACCCAAACAGACCTGCTTTTGGGATGCCCTCTTCTTATAAAAATGATAGGTAATTTTATAACTCTTTTCGAATTAATGCTGCTATGGCTTCAAATTCTTCCTTTTCAAGTTTCAGTTTAGGATTGGAGAAGTTAATATCAGCTTCACTGTTAATAGGAATAAGGTGAATATGAGCATGTGGCACTTCTAGACCTAATACAGCGACACCTACACGTTTGCATTCAATTGCTTTTTTTTGTGCGAGTGCAATTTTTTTAGCAAATATATTTATGCCGGCAAGTAAGTCATCATTTAAATCAAATAAGTAATTGGTCTCTTGTTTAGGAATAACCAATGTATGTCCTTTTGCAAGTGGGTTAATATCCAAAAAAGCAAAATAGTGCTCATCTTCTGCAATTTTGTAACATGGTATTTCTCCCTTTATTATTTTAGTAAAAATGCTGGGCATGGCTCGTTTATTTTATATTGAAATTTCAATAATCTCAAAGGTCATTAAACCGTTAGGAACTTGAATATCAACTTTATCGCCAACAACCTTGCCTAATAAACCTTTTGCTATTGGGGTTGAGATTGAAATCTTACCTGCCTTCAAATCTGCTTCACTCTCTGGCACCAGGGTGTAGGTCATTATAGCTTTATTTTTAAGGTTTTTGATTTTAACCTTATTCAATAGCTGCACTTTTGATGTGTCTATTCTCGACTCATCAATAATTCTGCTGTTCGCCAGCGTATCTTTTAATTTAGATATACGCATTTCAAGCAGACCTTGTGCTTCTTTTGCCGCATCATATTCTGCATTTTCAGAAAGGTCTCCTTTGTCACGTGCTTCAGCAATCTGTTTCGAAATGGCTGGCCTTTCAAATGTTTCAAGCTGGTGTAATTCTTCTTTTAGCTTTTTTAAACCACTTTTTGTTATATATTTCATGGTATTGTCCTCCTGCTTAGTATTCAATTATCTAAAAAAACAAAAGAATCCCGAAAATTGCGGAACCCTTTGTACAAATGTACTAAAGTTTAGTTCAACTTCAAACATCACTTGCTTATAAGTGATTTAAAAGCCTTGTTTATTGGTATATAACTATTGGTAAGGGCGTTTCAAAATTTCAGTGTAAATGACTGCCTGCCGCAAGTCAATTTGTTCCTTATCAAATTCAATGCCGATTTCTTCCGCCACAATTGGATTATCCTCCATAAAGTTTTGTTTTGGCAAAGTGACTGTTTTCTTTACATTACGTTTGGCTTGCATGTGTAGAGGTACAACTTGTGGAGCTTTCTTTTCTACAGGAGTTTGGGAGTGTTTCTTTTCTTTTTGCTGAAATAGCTCTTTTAACTCTTCTAAGACATCCCCTTCCTTTGTATCGTTGTACTGTGGCTGATTTGCATCTTGTGGAGTAGGTACATTATTCTTTGCTTTCTTTTGTTTTTTGTAAACACTATAAACAAAAGCAGCTATCATAGCCAGAATGTATAAAATATCGCCAAAATTATCCATATCAATGCAATTTAATCAGATGGCAAAGTACCAAAATTTAAACAGATTCGCATAATAATAAGTGGCTAAATTTTATTACAGGTTATACTTATATACATAATGTATTGGTATATTGGCTAAAATTGCCAGTTTTGTAACATGATTAGTATTTACAATATAAATACGTCAACTTCGTTAGAAACAAAAAGAGGAGTAAAGAATGAAAAGATTCGGGTTAATAGTTTTGGTATTGTGCTTGGCATTGTCGTGTAAAAAAGATAAATATCCTGTTCCTAATGTTGCAGTTAATGTTTCAGTCTATTTAGATTTACCAAGAGAAGGGATTAATCCTTTTATTATAAAACCAGGTGGGAGTTATGGGAAATACGTTGGTGTCAATGGCATTGTTATATATGAACTTAGTTCAGAAGAGTATTATGCTTATGACTTAATGTGTACATACGAACATGATAATGCCAGTCCTTACTTTATTAATATTGTTAAAGATGGTGATCCAAATTTAGAATGTCCTCGTTGTCATTCCAAATTTAATGTTATTGCAAGAGGAGCTGTTATCGAAGGGCCGGCGCAATTACCTCTTAAACCCTACCAAACATATGTAAGAAATAATGTTCTTCATATTACCAATTAGGCGGAGTTCTAATTGTATTTGGTGTTTACAATGCGTTGTTTTACTGTAATTTACATAAGTTATAAATTCTTGCATGTGAGTTTCATTTTTAAAAAGGCAATGAATTTAAATCAACGTTGCCACCAGTAAGGATTATACCAATTCTCTTATTTTTAAAGTCAGTTTTATTTTCCAGAATTACTGCTAATGGAACGGCAGATGATGGCTCTGCTATTATTTTCATACGCTCCCATATCATGCGCATGGCTTCTATAATTGCTTCTTCGGAAACTGTATAAATAGCATCCACCTTATTCTTAATAATCTCAAATGTTAATGTTCCCAGTGATGTTCTTAAGCCATCGGCTATGGTATCAGGATTAGTAACAGGTATTAATTTACCTTTATTAAACGATTGATAAGCGTCATCAGCCATTACTGGTTCGCCTGCTATAACCTGTGTTGAGGGAAATTTATCTTTTATATATGTTGCAGTACCGCTTAATAGTCCACCACCACCCACAGGTGTAAGCACAATATCAATGTTTTTACATTGTTGCATTAGCTCTAAGGAAGCTGTGCCTTGTCCACAAATTACTTCCCATTGGTTATAAGGGTGCACCAGTGTTGCCCCTGTTTTGTCAATAAGCTGTTCAAGAGTAAGTTCGCGAGCCTTAAGTGTTGGTTCGCAAAACGTTATCTGAGCGCCATATCCCTCTACAGCTTTCTTCTTTATCTCAGGTGCATTTTCAGGCATAACAATATATGCCGGTATACCATTTTTAGCTGCTGCCAGTGCCAATGCTGCCGCATGATTACCAGATGAATGGGTAGCAACACCGTTATGCTTTTGCCCCTTATTCAAGCTTAGTACTGCATTAGTTGCACCCCGGTACTTAAAAGCACCTGCCTTTTGATAGTTTTCACACTTGAAAAACAACTCGGTTTCGCATATGGCATTTATACTTTCGCTGGAAAACACTGGAGTTTGATGAATAAAAGGCTTAATGACAGTATAAGCCTTTTTTACATCTGCAGCTGTTGGCATTAACATGGTTGTTTACTTTTGAAGGTCTTCAATAAATTGTTGAACAATTGGTTTTGCCTTTACCTGGTCATTGGCAAATACATACAGTTCAACTGAAGAAGTTGTACCTGCAACAAAACCTGCCGAAACACCTGACTCAAATTCATTTTTAACAAGTGATTCAATACCATTTTCCGCTAAAACCTTTTTAAGGTGAACAATAGTCATTTCTGTATCTGTGTATATTTTAACTAATTCATCTGCATTCATAATTATCTTTTTTGAGTGAAACAATGAATAATATGTTCCCAATAAAGGTATCATAAAAAGCTTAACTTACAAAGGGTTTAAATATAATCGGACTTAGGTTAGAGAGTAACAGAGCTTTGATCTCTGGATGGCATACAGGGTGTTGAAATTACTTGTTTTTTAGACATGTGCAACTTATGTGACAAACAAAGTGCCCTATGGTAATATTTTTATTTTACCTTACCTGTTTTAAAAGGCTTAAATACAGATATATAAATTAAATAGAGTAAAAATGCTAATTGAATAGAACCTCCAATACTTATTTTTGTTAAATTTTCAAAATACAATGGATATTCCGAAAGACTGTTTTTCATTGTTTCAGCAATGTGAATATTACATTTCACTAAAGGTTCTAAAGTAAATACTCCATAAAGAATCAACACAACAACAATTATCCATTTTAATAAAATCCATCTATGTTTTACAAACCCCCACTTTGTCCAGATACCATAAAGTAATCCTGTAAAAAATACCCCGTTTGCTCCTAGAATAATTAACCAAGTGTCTATAAAATCAAGTACCTGAGCATAAATTAAAGCTTCTGATGAATTTTCAGGATGTAGAAATAATGAAATGATAAATAATGATAATGCTCCTACAAACCACATAAATGAAAATACTAAATGAAAGATTTTCAACATCTTCATTCCTTTAGATGGCATCTTTTTGACCATATTACTATTAATTTATATACTTTAAATTTAGTACAAGAGTCTTTTAGCTTTATTGAAATTGCTTGTGCCTGGCAATGTAGTATTTGTATTAACCAGGGAACGATTTAAATTTTAAAACACAGTTTGAAATAAATTGCTTGTGGGTTTCACCTGAAAACAGCATTTTTCTTCATGTAATTGACCTAAAACAGCCCGCTATTTTTTTCTTTAAATTACATTTGAAACTCTCTGTTTTCAAGTGACCTGAAACAACGTTCAGTCGAATACCTTAAAGGCTTATATGTGATGAGGCAAATTCAAAAATTTTGTCTAACTAAGGTTATTATTGTTAACTCTGCACTTCTTTTTAGTTACAAAGGTTTAACAGGTATACAAATGTCTACCTTAAACAGGCCATCTTTAGGCTCCTCAGTGTACATTTCAAAGCAAGGCTTATCGTCAGGTTGATAGCCACTTTCAGGAAACCATTTGGCATAAATCCATTGCCAGGCATCAGCAAATTCAGAAGCATTAACAACAAAGCGAGCAACCATATACTGACCGCCCTCAACCTTCATTTTGCCAATTTCTCCGTTAACCTTACAGTCCTCAGGGACAGTGATGCAGATACTGGTGCGTAGTTTCATATCCGCCGTAATATTAGGGTCATCGTGATAAATAGCCAGAGATGTTAAGTTAGGCTGTGCCAATAAACCGCGTGGGCCTGCCCAGGCAAATAATTTGTTCCATAGTTCTTGGAATAATGCTTCGTCGCCTTTGTATGGGCCAATATGTCTGATATAAGCAACTGTAACATCAGGCAAGTTCTTAACTTCAATACTTTTGTTCTGTTTCATATTCGAACTCCATTTAAGTGTTTTTGAATAAGAACAAAAGTAAACACTAAGCTCTTCCTTAACTTTCTCTGGATTGCTATTGATTTGACTCAAATTGCTTTTTTCCAGCATATCCTTTCGCCATGTTGTTGGCGATTGGCCAAAATGCTGTTTAAAGTTTCTTGAAAAGATAGAAATATCTGAAAAGCCGCAATGTAATGCTATGTCATTAATGGATAGTTGCGGATTCATTATTAAAAAGGTACCGGCACGTTGTACACGAAGACGTGTTATAAACTGGAAAGGCGTTTCGCCTATAACACCCATAAATATGCGATGAAAATGGTATTTTGAGAAAGAAGCAACAGAAGCTAATTCATCTAAAGTAAAAGAATTACCGAGGTTAGCCTCAATATAATCTAATGTTTTATTAACGCGTGATTTGTATTCAGCCGAAAGGTGTTGGGGTGTAGCTGGGCTCATAATAATCATAAATTTAAGGTTGTAAATTACGGTAAAGCAAATAAATAGCCAATTTTTATCAGGTATTGTAGTTGTTCAACGAGATCAATTAGAAGGATTTCTATTGGTTTATTGTAGAAAAGAGTTTGCTTGTGTTACTAAGGTTTTAAAGTTTAAGTGCAGTGTTTAAAATGATAAGAGTCTGTTAGATAATAGACTATTTACAATATGTATAAAATTGGTGCACTAAATGATTAATGTGAATCAAGGTTGAAAACAGATGCATTTGAGCATAATTGGTTGGTTGAAAGTACTGATTATCTTAATATTGTAATAGAGTAAAAGATGTGGTGTCTTAGATAATAAATATATATAGAAATGATAAAGCTAAATAAGATAAAGGCCACTTTTTAAAGTGGCCTTTTATAAATAATATGCTGAAAATCCTACTGTTTACTCTTTTCAATCAAATCAATCAGTTCATCAAATAGAAATTCGGTATCCGTTGGACCACTTGAGGCTTCGGGGTGAAACTGGGTTGAGAAAAAAGGTTTTGTCTTGTGCTTAATTCCCTCGTTGGTTTTGTCGTTGATATTAATAAATAAAGGTTCCCACTCATCGCCCAAAGTGGTGTTATCAATAGCAAAGCCATGGTTCTGACTGGTAATGTAACACGTATCTGTACCCACCTTAATTACCGGGTGATTATGAGCACGGTGTCCGTATTTTAGTTTGTAAGTAGAGGCTCCCGAAGCTATACCTAACAATTGGTTTCCTAAACAAATTCCAAAAATTGGTTTACCAATTTCAATGGCTTTCCGAATGTGTTTAATGGTTATTTCACACATTTGTGGGTCACCGGGGCCATTTGACAGCATAATACCGTCGTAGTCATCCTGGGTGAAATCGTAGTCCCACGGCACACGTATAACCGTTGTGTCACGCTTAAGCAGGCAGCGTAGTATGTTATTTTTAGCACCGGTATCTACTAAAACAATTTTGTGTTTACCGTTGCCGTAAATGGTTTTTTCTTTTACACTAACTTTGGCTACCAGATTTTCTTTGTTTGGATCTTTAAAGTCAATTTCTTCACCTTCAATCTCAATTTTACCAAGCATGGCACCTTTTTCGCGTAGTATCATCGTTAAAGCACGGGTATCAATATCAAAAATACCCGGTATTTCATTCTGTATTAACCATTCGCGTAAGCTGTTTTCGGCATTCCAGTGACTGTATTCGAATGAGTAATCCGAAATGATCAGTCCTGAGATATGAATACGATCTGACTCATGAAATTTAGGAATGCCATTCTCTATATCATTTTTAGGCACCCCGTAGTTGCCAATAAGCGGATAGGTTGAAACCAGAATCTGCCCTTCATAAGATGGATCAGTCAAACTTTCCGGATAACCCGTCATTGCTGTATTAAAAACTACCTCGCCGGCTACCGACTTATGGTATCCAAATGACTTTCCTTCGAAGACAGTTCCGTCTTCCAACACCAATTTAATCTTTTGTACTTCAGGCATACCTACTGAAACTTAAACCATTTACATTGAATATTACAGAAAAAATGCATTTATTCAATCTGTGAATAAATGCATGCATACGGCTTCCCTTATGCGGTGCAAATGTAATAAATATTTAGATTCTATCCGAATTTTTAAGTTTGGTATGCATAAATATAGTGTATTAATTTATAGCATGCATATTTATGCATGCTATAAGGTATTTTTGTGTGATATAGTATATTAATGATACTAGATGATATAATTTTTAGTTTCTTGAATACCTTATCAGGCCAGTGAATTAGTGAGCAGGGGCTGTTGGAATAAAAAGTGCCACTATTGATGGGTATGTCGTGCCTGTTGGATGGGAAAGATATACCTATTGGCGGTTTTGTCATGCCTATTAGCGCTTGGGGGAAGCCTGTTGATGTACTTTTTCAGCCGATGGAGACTAATAGTTAAGTTGATGGGAGGGAGGGTATGCCGTGGGGCTAGTAAAATAAAGGGTTTGGTATGTATATCTAATTTGAGTATAAAATGAGGGACCGTGCAAATCTCCCCCATGCAACAGTCCCTCATACCCAATCAACAAAAATTTTATCTATCGTCTAATTTGATGTATGGTATATGGTCAAAAACATTTTTATAGGCTGGACGGATAATACGTTTACTCGAAAAAGTAACTTCTTCTATACGGTGTGCGCACCATCCTGCAATTCGTGATACAGCAAATATTGGCGTATATATTTCTTTGGGTATCTGCAGACAGTCGTACACAAAGCCACTATAGAAATCAACGTTGGCACAAATAACTTTAGCGTTAGCGCCTTTGTAATTATAAAATACCTCAGGGGCAAGTCGTTCAATAGCTGCATATAAGTTAAATTCGTCAACACGGCCTTTCTCATGAGCTAAAGCTGCGGCTTTTTCTTTTAAGAGTACAGCACGCGGGTCTGAATTGGTATAAATAGCATGTCCGATTCCATATATTTTTCCCGTGTTATCAAAGGCTTGTTTATTTAGTATCTTAAGTAAATAAGCCCTTATCTCCGTTTCATCGCTCCAGTTCTTTACATTGGCTTTAATATTATCCATCATATTCATCACTTTTAGGTTAGCCCCTCCGTGAAGTCCTCCCTTTAGTGAGCCCAGTGCCGCAGCAATAGCTGAATAAGTATCGGTTTGTGCAGAGCTGACCACGCGTGTTGTAAATGATGAGTTATTACCACCACCATGTTCTGCATGTATTACCAATGATAAATCCAGTAAGTCGGCTTCCAGTTTTGTGTAATTATCGCCTTTTAGCATGTAAAGGAAATTTTCAGCCACACTTAAATGTGGTTGCGGATGGCGGATAACCAATGATTTGCTTTGATAAGAATGGCGCATTCCAAAGTAGGAGTAGGCTACAATTACCGGAAATTTAGCAATTAAACTGATGGATTGTTTAACCAGGTTTTCTGGCGATAGGTTCTCAGCATTTTCATCGGCAGTGTAAAGTCCCAGTACAGATCGTGCCAACATATTCATAATATCACGTCCCCTTAAAGAAAGAATCATATTCTTTGAGAAAAACGGGGGCAGGTGGCGTTCATCAGCTAAAGCTTTTGTAAATTCGTTAAGCTCATCGTTATTGGGTAGCCTACCCGAAAGTAACAGGTAGGCTGTTTCTTCAAAGCCATGACGGTCTTGTGTTTGGAAACCTTTGACCAGATCTTTAAGTTCTACGCCACGGTAAAATAATTTACCATCTTTGGGTTCAAGTCGCCCGTCTACTTTATCATAACCTTCCACATCACCAATGGTAGTTAAGCCCACAAGTACTCCTGAGAAATCGGCATTACGTAATCCCCTCTTAACGCTGTATTTATCAAACAACGCTTTGTCAATATCACTTGATGCTACGGCATCCGCCGCTAATTTCTCGTATAATGCCATATATATTTATTTTATAAGGTTCTGAATAGCCATTTCCACAGCTTTAAAACCAAATTCTTGTATTATTTTATTTTTTTTATTTTCAATTCTGTCATTACATAGGTTACCGATTGAACCTTCGTGTGTATGCTCCACCTTACCATCGGTTTTAAACCGGCCTGCTTCAATGGCTAAACCCACTTGTTTGTAGGCATCTCTGAATGGTACACCTTGTAATACCAGTTTATTCACCTCTTCCACACTAAAAGCCAGAAGGTACTTTTCGTCCTTCATAAGATCTTTTTTTACCTCAATATTTTCAATGGCGAATGTGGCTATTTCCAGGCAGTCTAGTATTTCATCAAAGGCAGGCATAAATACCTCTTTTATCAACTGCAGATCGCGAAAGTACCCAGTTGGCAAGTTCGCAGTTATCATAGCAATTGATTCGGGCAGAGCCTGAATCTTATTGCAATGTGCCCGTAATAACTCAAAAACATCTGGGTTTTTCTTATGAGGCATTATGCTCGATCCTGTTGTAAGCTCATCTGGCAACTTTAAAAAGCCAAAGTTCTGGCTTGTATATAAGCAGCCGTCAACAGCTAGTTTACCAATTGTTTGCGCTACTGATGACAGGGCATAAGCAACAGTGCGTTCCATTTTTCCCCGTCCCATTTGTGCATATACCACATTGTAATTTAAATCTTCAAAACCGAGTAATTCAGTTGTCATCGTCCTGTTTAATGGAAATGAAGAACCGTAGCCTGCTGCTGCGCCTAAAGGGTTCTGATTGGCTGTTCGCCATGCAGCTTGTAGCATCAGCAAATCGTCAGTCAGGCTCTCTGCAAATGCTCCAAACCATACACCAAATGAGGATGGCATGGCTACTTGTAAGTGTGTATAGCCCGGTATAAGTACAGTTTTGTTTTCCTCACTCTTTTGCTGAAGAACTTTAAACAGTTTTTCAATACCTTCAACAACCTCTTTTATGCGATACCGGGTGTAAAGCTTTAAATCCAGTAGTACCTGATCGTTACGCGATCTGCCGCTGTGTACTTTTTTACCTGTATCACCCAGTTTTCGGGTCAGCATTAATTCCACTTGAGAGTGTACATCTTCAATGCCTTCTTCAATACTAAACTGACCGTTAAGCGCTTGTTGGTATAACGCTTTTAATTCGGATATAAGCAAGGATAGTTCATCCTTTTCAAGTAGCTTAACACTCTCAAGCATGGTAATATGTGCTATTGTTCCCAATATGTCAAAGGGTGCTAAAAACACATCCAGTTCACGGTCGCGTCCCACCGTGAAATCTTCAATTTTCTTATTTACTGATGTTCCTTTATCCCACAGCTTCATAGCTTAATTTGTTTTTAAGGTAGATATTGTTTTAATCAGACTTACTAATAAAAAGTTACTGATTGTAAGAAATATGAATAGCTAACTTTCGGATTGACAAATATATCTACTTTTTATTTTAATTTGTCTTTTAAGAATGATTTTGTATGATATATGTCATTAATTTAATTAAATAAATATAGTTTCCCCCGAATGAGTACTTTTATAACACCAAACCATTCAGTAGTTTGAGATAGGTATCTATACCATTTTTAATTTCTGATAAGTAAATGTATTCATCCGGTGTATGCGATCTTGCAGAATCTCCTGGACCTATTTTAAGAGTTGTAAAGTCCATTACTGCCTGGTCAGAGGTGGTTGGAGAGCCATAACAGGACAAGCCCATCTTTATGCCTTTTTTTACCAGTGGATGATCCTCAGGAATAAATGAACTGTTAAGGCGGAATGAGCGTGGTTTAACGTCGCAAGTCACATATTTTAGAATGATTTGGTGCAGTGTTTTATTACTGTAGCACTCATTTAGCCGCACATCAACAACAAAACGGCAGGAGTCGGGCACTACATTGTGCTGGTTGCCGGCTTCAATTTGTGTTACTGTCATTTTAACTGCTCCAAGGTGGGGTGATACCTTATCAAACTGATGGGTTCTGAACCATTCAATGTCTTGTATGGCTTTGTACAAAGCATTGTCACCTTCGTCGCGTGCAGCGTGGCCTGTTTTACCGTGTGTTTCGCAATCTAATACCATCAGGCCTTTTTCGGCAACAGCCATTTGCATACAGGTTGGTTCGCCAACTATTCCCAGGTTAATTGAGCCCAGTTCGGGTAAGATTGATGCCACACCTTTAGCGCCTGATATTTCCTCTTCGGCAGTTGCAGCAAATACCAGGTTGTATGGCAGGTCATAATCTTTCAAACATAAAAAAGTTGCCATAAGTGATACGAGAGAACCGCCAGCATCGTTGCTGCCTAATCCGGTCAGTTTATCGTCTTCAATAGTGGCGCCAAAAGGGTCGTATGTCCATTTGGATGATGGTTTAACTGTATCCAGATGTGAGTTGAGTAGAACAGTTGGTTTCGACTTGTCCTTAGTTTTAGCCCAACACCAAATGTTATTGCCCAGTCGGTTGACCTTTAAGTTATAGCTTTCCAGGTAACCAGTCATAATAGCTGATGCGTCGCCTTCATTTCTACTGAATGATTCAGTTTTTATCAATAGTTTCAGAAGCTCTATTGCTTCCTGCGTGTATACTTTCTGATTAGTCATAGTTTTTTACTGCAATGAAAGTCTAGTACCCTCTTTAAATCCATTACTTAATCCTTCTATATCGGTTATAAACACATCAGATACACCACTTTTTAAGGCATTAAAGCCGTTATCCAGTTTTGGAATCATGCCACCGTTTATAACCGCATTTTTCTTATGTTCTTCAAATAGGTCTATGGATAAATACCTAATGACAGAGGTATCGTCAAAAGGATTTTCCAATACACCTTTTTTCTCAAAACAGTAAACCAATTGAACACGGAAAGAACCGGCAAATGCACTGGCTAATTTTGCCGCCATTGTATCGGCATTGGTATTTAAGAGCTGTCCGTTGCCGTCATGGGTAAGGGGAGCAATAACCGGAATTACACCAGTATTAATAAGATCTTCCAGAGCCATTGTATTAACTTCTGTAACATCGCCCGCATAGCCATAATCAATATCGGTAACAGGGCGTTTTTTAGCCCTGATGAGATCCAGATCGGCCCCGGTAAGACCTATGGCTTGTTTGTTTTGAGCCTGTAATTGTGCTACAATATTTTTATTGACTAAACCGCCGTATACCATTACAACCACATCAAGCATGTTGGCATTTGTTATACGCCGGCCATCAACCATTTTAGTTTGTATACCAAGTTGTTGGGCTATAGCTGTAGCAGATCTTCCACCACCATGAACCAGTATTTTTTGGCCTGCAATGTTCGCAAAATCTTTAATAAATGCTTTTAGTGATTCTGGTTCCTCTACCACTTTACCACCAACTTTAATTATGGTTAATCTATCGTGCATGGCCTTATTTTAATGCTTCCAATATTCGTTTAATTACCACTTGGGCTGATACAACCCGGTTAGCTGCTTCATCTATTACAATACTGTTTTTACTGTCAATAACACCATCGGTAACAATCATGTTTCGTCGAACGGGCAGGCAGTGCATAAATTTAGCATTGTTCGTTAAGGCCATCTTTTCTTCGTCAACAGTCCATGAGCGATCCTGACTTAAAATTTGACCATATTGTTCATAGGAGGCCCAGTTTTTAGCATAGATAAAATCAGCGTTTTCAAAAGCTTTCTTCTGGTCATATTCCACCTTTACACCCTCAGAAAATTCAGTTGCCAGTTCATAGCCTTTGGGGTGTGTAAGCACTAAATCCACATTGGCTTCCTTCATCCATTCAACAAATGAGTTGGGTACAGCCTGGGGTAAGGCGCGTGGGTGTGGAGCCCATGTTAAAACTACCTTAGGGCGTGCTTTGTTTTTGTGTTCTTCAATGGTAAAGAGATCGGCAAAAGCTTGCAGCGGATGACGTGTTGCTGACTCCATACTAATAACAGGTACACCCGAGAACGCGATGAACTGACTTAAGATCTGTTCTTCATAATCAGCTTTCTTATTTTCAAAAGTGGCAAAAGAGCGTACCGCAATAATATCGCAATATCTACCTATAACTGGAACTGCTTCGCATAAATGTTCAGGTTTATTACCATCCATTACAACACCAAATTCTGTTTCCAATTGCCAGCTGTCTTTATTTACATCGAGCACAATAACATTCATACCCAAATTCATGGCAGCCTTTTGTGTACTTAGTCTTGTGCGTAAGCTTGAGTTAAAAAAGATAAGAATGATGGTTTTATTCTTTCCTAAGTGTGTCCAGGCATAGGGCGTTTTCTTGACTTCTGCAGCCTCTTTTAAAGCACTGTTTAAGTCGCCAATATCGTTTACTTTTAAGTAGCGTTTCATATCTAATTGTATAGTTTTATCAGGCCGGTCTTACCTGGCCTTCGCTTTTAATAATCCATTTGATGAGGTTAGTTCCTTTAAACCCATTGATCCTTGTACATGCAGTTTTGGGGTGCTAATTCCAATTTCGATTCCCAGGCCAAACTGTGCTCCATCGGCAAATGCGGTGCTTGTGTTTACATACACTGCTGCTGCATCTACCTCGTTGAGGAAATGTGTTATAATGTCCGGCTCTTCTGCTCAAAATAGTGCTAAAATCTGCTTTTCTTTTTGTTCACTTGCATTAAAAGCAGATATACAAGTCATTGATTCGCCAATTTCAATAGCCGTATTTGGCATGGCTCTGAAAATGGGTAGTTTAAGCGGGCAAAATGATTGGATCTCGGATGAAGAAATACCTGTGGACAATGGTATTATAATACAGTTGTTACTTAAAGCAGAACCAAATTCTTTTACAACACTTTCCTGTTGATACGGTTTTGCAGCTAAAAACACAATATTAGCATGTCTTACAACCTGTTGATTATCTTTTGTAATACGAACATCTTGCTCTTCAAAAGCGGAGAGCAAAGAAGTTCGTCGTCTTGTTACAGCCGGTTGTGATGGCTTAATTAGTTCATTTGTCAGTAATCCATTTGCAATGGCTGTTCCTAAATTACCACCGCCAATGATAGTCATTTTTTCGACTTTCATATATGTAATTTTTGAGCTGTTGATGTATTAACTTGTAAGATAAACTAGACTTTATTTTATAAACCTACACAAAAACAACTAAAAAATTCTGATGGAAGTCTATTTTTCTGTCACCTCAGGTATGTTAACTTTAACATGTGCCCAGTTTTCGCCTGATTTAATGCGATACAACTGCATTTCGCTAATGCCAAATTCCTTGGCAATTAGTTTTAAACGGGTTTTGCGGTTAGGATCATTGATCTTCAACTTTAATCGCATAACCTGTGTGGCTGTTAACTTATGACCTTGTTGTGTTTTGCGTCCTTTTTGTTTTTCCCGAGCTTCAAGAACTGAGGGATTATTTTGCTGGTGAGCAAACATTTCAGTTTTATCAGCCCATCGAAGGTTTTCTACAAAGTTATTTGATTTATTGTAATCCAAATGGATAACATATAGCTGTTTATCAGAAGTCTTTGGAATGAAAAGCTCAGCAACTAATTTGTGAACATATAAAGTTCTGGATTTTCCAAAAGGCCTTAATGGTAAGGTGGGGTATCCTCTTAATTTTCCACCTCTTATATAAGAACCTTTTTCAATATCATCAACATAACTAATTATTCTACCATAGTTTGAAATTGCATATTGTTTTTTCAATGCTCCTTCTTCAAACTTAATTTCTTTCCATTCTTCGTTCCAGTGCGACCTAATCATCTGTATAAAGTGTTAACCGCTCTCCATAACGGCCTTAAGACCACAAACAAAGTGATCGATATGGCTTTTATTAAGAGTCAGAGGAGGTAATAACCTCATTGTACATGTGCCGGAAACTCCTGTAAAAATATACTTTTTCAACAATAATTCATTCCTTATTGAAGTAATTTTTTTCTTTGTTTCCAATCCAATCATTAACCCCATACCTCTTATGTTCTCTATGTCAGCATTGTTTGATAATTTGCTTAAGATATATTTTCCTTGTTTATCTGCATTATGAATAAGGTTTTCGCTTTTTAGTATTTCGATTACTGCTAATCCTGCCGCACAAGCAAGGTAATTTCCACCAAATGTAGTACCAAGTTTACCTTTATCAGCTTTAATCCGAGGTGATATTAATACCCCTCCAATTGGAAAACCATTGCCCATACCTTTAGCAATTGTAACCAAATCAGGTTCTATGTTAGCATGCTGAAATGCAAAGAATTTACCACTCCTTCCATACCCGGATTGAATTTCATCAAGGATTAATAAGGTGCCATAAGTGTTGCAAATGTGCTGCAGTTGTTCTAAAAAGCTTTTTGATGGAATATGAATACCTCCAATGCCTTGAATACCTTCAATAATAACTGCTGCTACGTTTCTTTGAGATAAGCACTTTTCTACAGCTTCAATATTTTCCCACGGTAAAATATCTACTTCATGATTTGCATTAAACGGAGCAATTATTTTAGAGTTATCAGTAATGGCAACGGTTCCGGATGTGCGGCCATGAAAACCATTTTCAAAGGCCACAACTTTTTTGCGACCAGTATGAAATGAAGCTAGTTTAAGGGCATTCTCATTTGCTTCAGCACCAGAGTTACACAAAAATAAGCTGTAATCAGGCATATTACTTAAGTTACCTAACTTATTAGCTAATTCTTTTTGTAGTGGGTTTTGTACTGAATTGCTGTAAAAACCAATTTTTTTGATTTGCGAAGTTACGCGGTCGATATAATGTGGATGGCTGTGTCCTACCGAAATTACGGCATGACCACCGTATAAATCAAGGTATTTATTCCCTTTGTCATCCCAGACGTGGCAATCAAGACCCCTTGTTGGTGTAATATTAAATAAAGAGTAAACGTCAAATAATTCCATAGTATTGCCTCTCCTTTTAGTTATTCTGTAAAATCCATTTTGTATCATAATACTTCATAAGCAAAAAGCTGTTCAGTATCTGTTTTATCTTACCTTTTCATTTTTTTTATTAATGTATAGTATCAATTGTTATTTAAATCTCCAATAGGCCTTAAAATCCACCCAATAATTTTAGGGCTTGTAGATACAATTGATGACATTTTTAATGTCGGTCTGGTTTCCAGTGTTCGTTGCTCTTTTGGATTTTAGGATGAAGCACTGCAAGTCTTAATCTGCACAGTACCCATGAGCAGTAAGTTTTCATACAAAGAAGAATAAAAACCTAAATTTAAACCCAATAACCTGTTGCTAAAATGCAACAGGTTTTAATTGAAGACCTGCTGCTTCATCCAAACCAAATAAAAGATTCATATTTTGAATAGCTTGACCGGATGCGCCTTTTAAGAGGTTGTCGATCACGCTGATGATATGTATTTTTTTATCGTATTTTTTGATGTATACCAATGCTTTGTTAGTATTAACGACTTGTTTTACATCTGGGTTATTTTTAACAACAATGGTAAATGAATGTTGACTGTAATAACTTTCAAAGAGTGCCTGGACTTTTTCTTCAGATAATTCACAATCCATATATACAGAAGCTAGAATCCCGCGAGAGTGGTTACCTCGTATAGGTACAAAATTAATAGGTTCAGTAAAGTCGGCCTGCAATTGAACCAATGATTCACCAATTTCGCCTAAATGTTGGTGCTCAAATGATTTGTATACCGATACATTGTTGTTACGCCAGCTAAAGTGTGTTGTTGAGCTGGCTGCCTGTCCTGCTCCAGTGGAGCCTGTAATAGCATGAATATGTACTTCTTTTAATACCTTTGCATCGGCTAAAGGTAAAAGTGCCAATTGAATGGCTGTAGCAAAACAACCTGGGTTAGCAATTTTATTGGCTTCAGAAATGGCTTTCCTATTTAACTCAGGTAAGCCATATACATACCCCTCAGCCTTTTCTTTTAAGCGAAAATCATGGCTTAAGTCAATAATTTTTCCTTTATAATACTTAGGAATAGCATTAACAAAATTGCGAGACTTGCCATGCCCCATGCACAGAAATAAAACATCAACAGAGTAATCTGGTTCAGATATAAATGCCAGTGTCGTTTCTCCAACCAAGTCCGTATGTATATTGGATACCAACAAGCCGGCCTGACTGGTACTTTGTATAAACGCAATATCAGCTTTTGGATGATTTAACAGGATACGAATCAGTTCGCCTGCCGTATATCCTGCACCCCCTATGATTCCAACTTTAATCATTGTTTTTGTTTAAATCCAGTTGCCCTTTGTTAACAGCATTATATATTTTCAATGGTGTTGCCAGTATGGTTGTAAAACCTTCTACATCGCTGGCTGTCCATGCTTTATTCATTTCGCCGTACTCACCAAATTTATTACTCATTAAATCATGATCTGACTCAATACCCACCACTTCAAAACGATAAGGCTTCAGTTTGATGATGACCTGTCCTGTTACATTATTCTGCGAATTTTCCAGGAATTTCTCAATATCACGCATGACCGGTTCCAGGTATTGCGATTCATGTAAGAACATACCGTACCAATTGGATAGCTGTTCTTTCCAGTGCATTTGCCATTTGGTTAATACATGTTTTTCTAAAACATGATGTGCATTAATAATTAATATCGGGGCTGCTGCTTCAAAACCAACACGACCTTTTATGCCAATAATGGTATCGCCAATATGCATATTACGTCCAATGGCATATGCTGAGCCATGTGCTTCAATGGTTTTTATGGCTTCAATCGGATCATCAAAGGGTTTATTATTAACTGTTGCCAGTTCACCTTTTATAAATCCTAGTTTAAGTATTTCTTCATCCTCCTTTTGCAGTTGGCTTGGATAGGCATTTTCTGGTAAGGTTTGGTTTGATGTTAAGGTTTCTTTTCCTCCTATACTTGTTCCCCATAAGCCCTTGTTAATAGAGTATTCCATTTTGGTCCAGTCGCGTACTACACCACGCTCTTTTAAGTAATCAATTTCGGCCTCACGGGATAGTTTTAAGTCTCTTATGGGGGCAATTACTTTTATTTCCGGCGCAAGTACTTGGAACGTCAGGTCAAAACGTATTTGATCGTTTCCGGCACCAGTACTACCATGGGCAATATACTTAGCACCTATGGAACGTGCATAGTCAACAATTGCTAGCGCCTGAAAAATACGCTCTGAGCTTACAGATAAAGGATAGGTGTTGTTTTTTAATACATTACCGTAAATCATGTAACGGATGCAGTTCTTGTAATAGCGTTTAGTAACATCAAGAGTAGTGTGCTTTATAACTCCTAATTCAATGGCTTTTGTCTCAATGTCATTTAATTCTTTAGCGCTAAAACCTCCGGTATTGGCTATAGCTGAATAGACTTCTAGATTCTTTTCTTCTGTTAAGTATTTTACACAAAATGATGTATCTAAGCCTCCGCTGTATGCTAAAACTACCTTTTCCATTATCTTTTATTTATTAAATATCTAGTACTATTTTAAAACAGAGCTGTTATGCTTTTAAAAGTCTTTCCTATTCTGCTGTCACTTATTTTAACAGCATTACGCAAGCGCGATAGAACTTTTAGATTTTTTTTGCTTTTCTGATTGTTTTTTGCAGGATCAAATAACATTCCGGTGCATAAGCAATGCTTTCGGTCTGTTCTGATAAGAATGTCATAATTGACGCAACTCTGACAACCTTTCCAGAAGTGTTCGTCATCAGTTAACTCCGAAAAAGTAACAGGTTTATACCCCAAATCTGAATTAATTTTCATAACAGCTAGTCCAGTTGTTAAACCGAATATTTTCGCTTCGGGGTAGCGTTCTCTGGATAACTCAAAAGCTTTACTCTTGATATTCTTTGCTAAACCCTTGCCCCTGTATCTATCTACGATAATAAGGCCTGAATTAGCTACAAATTTATCATGCCCCCATGTTTCTATATAGCAAAATCCGGCAAATTCATTTCCATCTAACGCAATAATGGCTTTGCCTTCTTCAATCTTCTTTAGAAGGTAATCCGGATTGCGCTTAGCTATACCCGTCCCTCTAACCTTAGCAGCTTCAGCTATGGTACTTAACACCACGTCCACGTAATTTACATGTTCTTTGGTTGCGACAAATATGTTAAACTTACTCATTTATTTAATTATTAACCTGTTATAGTAAAAGCCAGGTTTTATAGAGTTTTTTCTTTTAAACCCGGCATAAATAAAGACAATGCATTAATAACATCAGACTTGGAAACGCCTTCGCGACTGATTAATAATATTGTATCGTCTCCGGCAATTGTTCCCAATATTTCATATGGACCTTGGCTATCAATTACTGAAGCAATACTATTGGCAAATCCGGGTTTTGTTTTCATAATGGCCATATGTCCCGAGAACTCAATTGATTCAACACCGCTTACGGGAAACTCTTCATGGCTTGTTGACTCCTCCTTTTTTTGTCCTGTTTCCGGAACAACATATTTGTAACCAGTTTCAATATCTGGTACTTTGGCCACTTTTAGATATTTAAGATCACGTGATAATGTTGCTTGCGTAATCTTGTACCCTTCTTCTTCTAATAAAACAACCAGTTCTTCCTGCGAACTTACTTTGCGTGCACTGATAAGTTGTTTTATTGCAATTAAACGTTTTGCTTTTATTTTCATTTGGTTCTTGTATGCATAAATATACATCTGCAGTGCAAAAATATTCAATAAATATTAATTTCAAAGTTATTTTTTCTAAAAAATATGTATTTTTGCATGACAATAAATTTCTGAAACGTATAAAACAACACTTGAGCGCGTGACTATTTTGAGTCTGTACATAAGTAAAATCAGCTATTTTCAGTACGAGTCGTTCCTGTTATTCTTTATTATTTTTTCCATTTACTATCTTTTTTTTTCTGCAAAATCACTTTTTAGAAGCACTTTTATGCATAAGAATGAATGTAAAAAGATATGAAGAGCTTTTTGTTTCAAATAAATCAACTCTTATCTGCATAAATATTGAAAAAAGATGTTAAATCTTTTGGAAAGGGATAATAAAGCAGTTGGGGTGTTTATTGTTGCATATGTTTGGAACTTGGGTAACATTTTTCAAATATCAAAATGTTTTACGATAACAATAATTAATAAAATAAGATGAAGAAGAACGTCAAAAAGGTTATAGTTCTGGGTTCTGGTGCACTCAAGATTGGTGAGGCAGGAGAGTTTGATTACTCAGGTTCTCAAGCGTTGAAGGCACTTAAGGAGGAAGGTATTGAAACTGTTCTAATTAACCCCAATATTGCCACAGTGCAAACATCAGAGGGTATTGCTGATAAGATCTATTACTTGCCGGTTACACCTTACTTTGTTGAGCAGGTTATTCAGAAAGAAAATCCTGAAGGTATTCTTTTGGCGTTTGGTGGTCAAACAGCATTAAACTGTGGTACTGTTCTTTATGAGGATGGTATTCTTGAAAAATATAATGTAGAAGTTCTGGGTACACCAGTGCAGGCCATAATTAATACCGAGGATCGTGAAATATTTGCAGATAAGCTGCGCGAAATTGATGTTAAAACGCCTGTTAGTATTGCGGTTACTTCTGTAGAACAGGCTGTTGAGGCATCAAAAGAAATTGGTTTTCCGATTATTGTGCGGGCTGCATACACATTAGGTGGTATGGGATCAGGCTTCTGTCATAGTACCGAAGAATTAATTGAGAGAGCGGAAAATGCTTTTTCATATTCTAACCAGATACTGGTTGAAGAATCATTGAAAGGATGGAAAGAGGTAGAGTATGAAGTGGTGCGTGATGCATATAATAACTGTATTACGGTTTGTAATATGGAAAACTTTGATCCTTTGGGTATTCACACCGGGGAAAGTATTGTTGTGGCGCCATCGCAAACGCTGTCAAATTCTGAGTACCATAAGTTACGCGAGTTAGCTATAAAAATTATTCGTCACATTGGTATTGTGGGTGAGTGTAATGTACAGTATGCATTAGACCCTTATTCTGAAGATTACCGGGTAATTGAGGTTAATGCACGTTTATCGCGCTCTAGTGCATTGGCATCAAAAGCTACCGGTTATCCACTGGCTTTTATTGCTGCAAAATTAGGTTTGGGTTATAGCTTACATGAATTAAAGAACTCGGTAACTAAAACAACAACTGCATTTTTTGAGCCTGCGCTGGATTATATTGTATGTAAAATTCCACGTTGGGATTTAGGAAAATTCTCAGGAGTATCAAAGGAGATTGGTTCCAGTATGAAGTCTGTTGGAGAGATTATGGCTATTGGTCGTAACTTCGAGGAAGCTCTTCAGAAAGGGCTGCGTATGGTCGGTCAGGGAATGCATGGTTTTGTTGCCAATCAGCCATTGAAGGATAAAGATATAGATACTGAACTGGAAGCACCTACCGACCAACGGGTGTTTGCCATATCGGAAGCTCTTCAGGCAGGTTATTCTGTTGATAGAATTCATGAATTAACGCGTATAGATAGATGGTTTTTAGAGAAATTAAAGAATATTACAGATCATCAGAAGGTATTAGAGTTGCATAATAGCCTTGATGATTTAGATCTGGATAAATTATTGTATGCGAAAAAACTTGGATTTTCAGATTTTCAGGTGGCGCGTTTAGTATTGAAGTCTGATAATATGGAGGATGGACTTCTTGCTGTTCGTGAGTATCGTAAAGCGAATGGTATTGTACCTGTAGTAAAGCAGATTGATACGATGGCAGGAGAGTTTCCTGCACAAATCAACTATTTATATTTAACGTATAGTGGTTCCTCTCATGATATTGACTATGAAAAAGATGGTAAATCAGTTATAGTGCTGGGTTCAGGCGCCTACCGTATTGGGTCTTCTGTTGAATTTGACTGGTGTAGTGTTAATGCGCTAAATACAGTTAATGCAGAAGGTAATTATCGCTCTGTAATGATTAATTATAATCCGGAAACAGTAAGTACGGATTACGATATGTGTGATCGGCTTTATTTTGATGAGTTAACGCAGGAGCGCGTTCTTGATATAATTGATCTGGAAATGCCTAAGGGTGTTATTGTTTCTGTAGGAGGCCAGATTCCCAATAATTTGGCCATGAAATTATATCGCGAGAATGTGCCGATTTTAGGAACTTCACCAGTTGATATTGACAGGGCCGAAAATCGTCAGAAGTTCTCCAGCCTGTTAGATGATCTGGGTGTTGATCAACCACGTTGGAATGAGCTGACATCAATAGAGGATATTTTTACTTTTGTTGACGAAGTTGGTTTTCCTGTTTTGGTTCGTCCGTCTTACGTACTTTCTGGTGCGGCAATGAATGTGGTATCCAACAAAGATGAACTGGAGCACTTTTTAACGCTTGCTGCTAATGTATCTAAAGAATTTCCAGTTGTGGTTTCCGAGTTTATTGAACAGGCAAAAGAAATTGAAGTTGATGCTGTTGCCAATAAGGGAGAAGTGTTAGGCTATGCGATAAGTGAGCATATTGAGTTTGCTGGTGTTCATTCCGGCGATGCTACAATTGTTTTTCCTCCACAAAAGCTGTATGTGGAAACAATCCGACGTGTTAAAAAAATAGCACGTGAAATAGCGAAAGCGCTTAATATTACCGGGCCATTCAATATGCAGTTATTGGCAAAAGATAACGATATTAAAGTGATTGAGTGTAATTTACGTGCCTCGCGTAGTTTTCCTTTTGTGTCAAAAGTATTAAAGGTAAACCTAATAGATATGGCTACACGTGCTATGCTGGGTTTAAATGTTGAAGAGTTAACCAAGAGTTCATTTGAGTTAGATTATGTTGGAATAAAAGCACCGCAGTTTTCTTTTGCCCGTTTGCAAAAGGCAGATCCGGTTCTAGGAGTAGATATGTCATCAACAGGTGAAGTGGGGTGCATTGGCGATAACTATTATGATGCAGTTTTGCAGTCAATGCTTGCGGTTGGTTACCGTATACCAGAGAAAAATATTTTGATTTCGTCGGGTCCAGCGCGTTCAAAGCTGGAATTATTGCAGAGTGCCCGTATGTTAAAAGAGCGTGGTTATAACCTCTTTGCTACCGGAGGAACACATAAATTCTTTGCTGAAAATGGAGTAGAAACAACCTTGTTGTACTGGCCAAACGAGGAAAAGCAGCCTAATACAACAGACTATATTCGTAATAAGAAGATTGATTTTGTTATTAATATACCAAAGGACTTAAGTACAAGTGAGTTAAAGAATGGTTACAAAATTCGTCGAGATGCTATCGACTTTAATATTCCATTGATCACTAATGCCAGATTAGCAAGTGCTTTTATTTATTCATTTTGCAAGTTAGGTCAGGATCAGATAAGTATTAAACATTGGGGTGAGTATAATTAGAATCATCTTATAGAAAATATTTTTATTGGAAAAGAAAACCCCACTTCGTAGTTCGAATGTGGGGTTTTTAGATATTGTCATACATGATTTATCCTAACAAATTTCGGTACTACTCTTCCTTTAATATCCATTCCAATGGTATATGAAGACGTTTTCGCCAGGTATTTTCACTATGTTTGGCATCTTCAAATTTCTTCGATTCGAAATTACTTCCTCTTAAATACCCCTGATCAAGTAAGATGTGATCTACCTTTTGTTGAAAAGGCTCGTATAGAGAATCCAGTTTTGCAGTACCGTAATCAAAGTATATCTTGTGTGTTTTTGGATTGGGAAGATGATTTTTAAGGTAGTTGATCGTAATGCCATTAATTGCCGGCCAATGTGTTGAGAGGCAGATTGCACCCTTGAAAATACCGGGGTATTCGCAAATAGCGTAACAGCTAATAAGTCAACTCATGCTTGAACCCATAGTATATGTATTTTCTTTGTCGGGTTTAGTACTGTACTTTTTATCTATATACGGCTTAAGCTCTCTCACAATAAATCTCAGATAGGAATCAGCTAGCATACCTTGTTCAAATATGTTAGGGTTAATATATGCATTCTCCTTTTGCAGAATCTGGTTTTGTTCTGTTTCCGAAATTAAATTTCACGAACGTTGAGGAAAGTATTCAGCATGGCGTTTGTTGCTGTTATTCCATATTGCTACAACTATACAATCTTTAATACGTTTATTCATCATTAAGGTAGCCATTATTTCATCCACTCCCTACTCTTACTGGTTCCATGTTGATGAAGCATCAAACAGCATCTGTCCATCGTGTGCATAGATTACAGTATATATTTTATCTTTCACGCAGCTATACATCAACATTTCTATCGTCAACAAATTCAGAATTAAATAACGTATGCCGCTCTATTTTTCCGGAAGAAATATTTATATTTTGAGCAAAGGTTGTTAATGATACTGACAAGCAAACCAGGTAAGCTATAAATAGGCGCATAATTATTATTCTTAGAGGTTTAAATGATTGATACTAATTCATTCTTTTGATGATTTTACATCTTTTATAAAATTTCACCTTAGTATAATACTATTCTTTATTGTAAAAACTCAAAATTCGCCAATTTATTTATTTGTTATAGCCCAATATGTTAGATATTAATATGAAAGAATTGCATTAACCCAATTTCATGAAGAATCAGAATAATCAAGAGATTTCAACGCTTATCTCTTCTGGTATTATATTAATTTCCATACAGTACCTTTGCATGTGCTAAATCTGTTTTTTTATCAATTCTTAAAAAATACTTCGATTGCCATTTTTGAGTGTTTAAAGCTTGTTTACTGGTAGTCGTAACATAAGGAGGGTACACTCTGAAACCTCTTTTCCCTTCTATTTTTCCCGATGAAATGACACCTTTCTCAATTAGTACTGATCTGGGAAATACAAATTGTCCGAAACAGGTTTTTGTTCGGATATTTATGACAAAGTAATCAATTAAATCAGTGTCACTATAAGGTTCAGTTATGCCATTGGAGTTTCGTTTCCAAAAAGTTACAAACAAACCTGCTTTCTTGGGTGTTATTTTTGCATTTCTGCATAAGATAAATAATTCATTCAGTTTAAACCGACAGGCTTTATAATCTGTTCCTTCTGTTTCAATTACAATGTTGGAAATTTTTAACCGGCAGTTGGTGTAAACCTTGTGGATTATATGGTGTAATTCTTCATTTTGTTTGATAAGCGCATTCATTGCAAGGATGAGAATTGTAATTTTGGGGTAAAGGGATCGTTTAATTATGAATCTTACATTTCAAAATCAACGCATGAGCGTAATTCTAAAACTTCTCTTATTATTTTGCCAACAGCAACATGGTCAGGATGTTTGGCATAAATATCCAGACCGGCTATATTATCAAAAGTTGTGGTTAGAGCAATGTCAAATTCTTCATTCTCATTGCAGTTAATACCTACTTCAATGGATCTAAGAGTTTCAATTTTAGTACTTAACGCCAATAATCCGGTTTTTATTTCAGCCAGTTTATTTGTTTTAGCTGTTGCTGATTCAAAGCTTTTTAATTTAAACAATACGATGTGTTTAATCATAATCAATTAATTTTCTTATTTTGCCTTCTACCTAAGCAAAAGTAGACATAAAATGTTGATAATTGGGATTGCCGGGAGAACCGGATTTGGAAAAACAACAGTGGTTCGTAAAATTATAGAGCAATTGCCGGTAAATGAAGTAGCCATCTTATCACAGGACTGACGTTATGCCGAGATAGTAAAACCTAGTCATTTACAGTTTGTTTAGCCTGCTAAGTGTTGTGCGGATTTAATTGTATTATAAGGAGTTAATAATCATATACTATAAATATTTTGACCCATTTTATTAAACGAAATATCACCAGTTTAAATTTATAAATATGCTTGATAACATACGTGTTGAAGATATTATGTTTTTGGATGTTGAAACAGTTCCTCAAGAGTCGCAATTTGAAGATGTAAGCCAGGAAATGCAGACTTTATGGGATAAAAAATCCAAATTTTTCAGAGAAAAAGAGGAGAGTGCCGGCGATGTTTACGAGAGAGCTGGTATTTATGCTGAGTTTGGGAAGATAGTGTGTATTTCGGTTGGTGTTGTGGCTGCTCGTGATACAAAACGAATATTCAGAGTCAAATCATTTGCCGGTGATAATGAAAAAGTACTGCTTGAAGATTTTTGCATTATGCTTAATCATTTTGCACGTGATATGCATAAAAATATTTGTGGGCATAATGTTAAAGAATTTGACCTTCCTTTTATAGCCCGGCGTATGTTAATACATGGCGTTAAATTACCGGCAATACTTGATGTGGCAGGTAAAAAGCCTTGGGAAGTAAAGTTTATTGATACAATGGATTTATGGAAATTTGGTGATTATAAGCATTACACGTCTCTCAATTTGTTAACGACTATCTTTAATATTCCATCGCCTAAGGATGATATTGATGGCAGCCAGGTTGCATCGGTTTTTTATGAAGAGAAAGATGTGGCGCGTATTGCCCGTTATTGCGAAAAAGACGTACTGGCCACAGCACAATTGTTTTTGCGGTTTAAAGGTGAAGATTTAATTGATGAGGGTGCAGTTGAGCATGCTTAATCAAGTAGAAAATAAGCCAGGGTTTTAATGAGTAGTTCCGGCTGTTCGGCATGAAGCCAGTGGCCGGCATTTGGGATGGTAAGTATTTCTGCATCTTTAAAGTACTTACGTATTATTAATGTGTCTTCATCCATAACGTAACCAGATTTTTCACCCCTGATAAAGATGGAAGGAATACTAACCCGAAGAGCATCGGCAGGTAAACCTGAGAAACCGTCCATAATTAGTTCGAGACTATTTTTTATTACCGGAAGGTTAAGGCGCCACTTATAAGTACCTGCTTTGGTACGATCAATATTTTTTAGAAGAAACTGTCTTAATTGCTTGTTGGGAAGTGTGCCGGATAGTTGCTTGTCAATATCTTGTCTTGATTTTACATTATCAAAATTAACTTTTAGCATACCATCAATAATCGCTGCATGATCATTGGTTATTTGAGCATAATTACTGAATGAAGCATATGATTTTGGAGCAATATCCAGTATGACCAACTTGTGTATTAAGGCCGGGTTTTGCAAGGCAAAGCGCATAGCTGTTTTTCCGCCCATTGAATGGCCAATTAAATGAGCCTTTTCAATTTTATGATCGTGAAAAAACTCAAGTAAATCATCGGCCATATGCTCAAAATCATGCTTTTCATGATGAGGAGAATGCCCATGATTACGTTGGTCAATCAAATATATATGGTAATTTTTCTCAAGCTGACGGGCTATGGAAACCCAGTTGTCAGAAGCACCGTAAAGGCCATGAAGTATGAGTAATACAGGTCCGTCACTTCCATATTTGCGAGAAAAAAGTTTCATACTTCCTTATTTTATCAACTGTTGCTGATAAAGCTGAATTGTCTTCTCCAGTCCAATATATAAGGCATCACTAATTAAAGCATGACCAATTGATACTTCTTTTAAGAAAGGAATACGCTCATTAAAAAACTTTAGATTTTCAAGGTTGAGGTCATGGCCAGCGTTAATTTTTAAACCAATTTTATTGGCCAGATTTGCTGCTTCAACAAATGGGGTTATTGCAGCTTCTCGATCTTTGGCATAATTCGTAGCATAAGGTTCCGTATACAGTTCAATACGATCAGCATTTGTTTTTACTGCATTATCAATATTTTTCAAGTCCGTATCAATAAATATTGAAGTGCGAATACCTGCGTCGCTAAATTGTCCAATAACGTCTTGCAAAAATGTTAGATGAGTAACAGTGTCCCAACCGGCATTTGAAGTTAAAGCTTCTGGTGGGTCTGGAACAAGGGTTACTTGATGAGGGCGTACAGCTATAACTAAATTAATAAACTCCTTGGTTGGATAACCTTCAATGTTAAATTCAGTTTTAATCACCGGGCGTATATCGTGAACATCCTTGTAACGTATATGGCGTTCATCTGGTCTTGGGTGGACGGTTACGCCATCACCGCCAAAATTCTGAACATCTATTGCCGCTTTTAATACACTCGGTGTGTTGCCACCTCTCGAATTGCGTAACGTTGCTATTTTATTTATGTTAACACTTAGCTTTGTCATTACTCCTTGATATTGATGAACACCTTATTTCAGGTGACTAAATTGAAAATAAACTATCTTCTTTTATTGTTTGTTATAATCATTCAAACTATTTTTAATACTCAAACAATTACGCACAAAAAGGGTTCTTTAATGTCGCGCAAAATTAAAAAGTATTTTGAATTATAATATATGTTGGCAGAAGAATTAATATCAGATATAGTACCATCATTAAAAACTTCCGATACAGGTTTGGATGCACTCAATTGGATGGAAGTTTTTAGGGTATCACATTTGCCCATTGTGAATAGTAATGTTTTTCTGGGACTTATATCTGATATTGATATTTATGATTTGAATAAGGCAGAAGAATCTCTGGGTAATCACTCACTGTCTTATGCTACACCTTATGTATTTGCAGATCAGCATATATATGATGTAATTGAAATAGCATCGCGATTGAAATTGACTGTAGTACCTGTTTTAAACAGAAACGAAGAGTATTTGGGTTTGATAACCCAAAGTGACTTATTACATAAGTTTGCAGATTTAATCGCTGTACATACCACAGGAGGGATAATTGAGCTGGAATTAATGCCAAATGATTATTCCTTATCAGAAATAGCCCGGATTGTAGAAGATGCAGATGGTAAAATATTGAGTCTTTACGTGTCTCAACCTGATGGGCGGGAGAAATTGTGTGTGGCTATTAAACTTAACCGAATCGATGTACAGCCGGTAATAAATGCTTTTGACAGATATGACTATTCAGTCAAGACAATATATGTTGGAGATAACCCTTACGACGATACTGTGAAAAAAAACTACGATGCTTTGATGAGGTACCTTAACATGTAGAAGTAAAGGCGTTTTATGAAAGATGAGAAATGGGATGCAGTTAAGTGTTTATGGATTATCATGCTTTGTGTAGGTGCATGTGCTAATCATGTATGTGCTAATACTTCTCGCCATTCAAAAGTAAATGCAATAGAATTTGTAACCGTACAACAAATTATTATATCAGGAAATAGTGTAACCAAAGCGCAGGTTATTCTAAACGAATTAGTGTTTAAGCAAGGTGATATATTGATGGTGGATAAATTAGGACAGGTAGTTACCCGGTGTCGCCATAATTTATTGAATACGGCTTTATTTAATTTTGTTTCTGTACGGTATACACTTCAGGCTGATAGAAGTGTAATGTTTCATATTTCAGTAAAAGAAAGGTGGTATTGGTGGGTTTTTCCAATATTTGAAGTCGCAGATCGCAACTTAAGTGCTTTTTTAAATAGTGGAGATTGGTCGCGCGTTAACTATGGTTTATATCTTAAGCGCGATAATTTTAGAGGACGTAATGAAGAAGTAGCTTTTAGGATAAGGCTTGGTTATACAACACAACTAATGCTTTCATATAAATCACCTGAATACAGAAAAAAGGTTGGGTGGGGCTTTATGTTTGATTTCCGTGTGTTTGATCAGTTGCCTTATAAAACAGAAAATAACCAACAGATTTTTAAAATATTTGAAGAAGAGCTTGCACAAACAGTATATTTAGTATCCATACATTACTCGGTTCGTTCGGGACTGTATCAGCGTCATCAGGTTAAACTGTCTTATAATCAGTATAATGTTAATGACTCCATTGGTTACTTAAATCCAGAATATCTTACTTCAAAGCAAAATAGCTTGCAATTTATTGGATTGAAGTATAGTTATGATATTGACAAAAGGGATTCTAAAGTTTACCCTTTACAAGGCAAAAAGCTGCAGTTTACTACCGAGAAGGAAGGGTTTGGAATTTGGGATAAAGCACTAAATAATTTTAAAGTAGCAGCAAACTACGACCATCATATAAAATTGCTCGATAAATGGCATTGGTCCAGTAAAGTTGCTGGTGCTTACAATACAAGTCAAACTTTACCTTACGTAATGCAAAGTGGCTTGGGTTATAATTCATTTATTAATGGCTACGAATTGTATGTTATAGATGGAACAAAAAGCATGATGGTGAAAAATCAAGTATTGTTTACATTACTTAAGCCAAAAGTGATGAATATTGGATTTATGCCCTTATCTCAGTTTGCCAGGGTTAATTATGCTTTTTATTTGAAAACCTATTATGATTTTGGACATGTATGGCAAAAGAATCCACCAATATCTAATACATTTGTAAACAATTGGCTTTACGGTTGTGGTATAGGGCTCGATTTTGTAACATTTTATGATATGGTATGGAGTGTTAACTATTCAATTAATAAGCAAAATAAACATGGTTTCTTTGTGCACTTTAATTTAGCCATTTGATTTTATAGTAATTTTAGGTTTGAATATTATACAACTGAAATGAGAATAGCTGTTTTTGGTAAGGCATTTGGAGAAGTATTTTTTGACTCATGTATGAGTCTTTTTCAAATACTTAAAAATAATGATGTTGAGATAATTATTTATAAACCGTTTTATGAGTTCTTGCTGACTACAGTAAAAATGAAGCCTGAGGTGAGTGGCTTTTTTGAGGGGTATCTGGTAGATAAAGGGGTTGATATGGTTTTTAGTATTGGTGGCGATGGTACATTTCTTGAAGCAGTAACCTATGTTCGTAATACAGAGATACCAATAGTTGGGATTAATAGTGGACGTTTAGGCTTTCTGGCTGACATATCGCAGGAAGACATGCAAGTAGCGATAAAAGATATATTGGTAGGAAAGTATAAGACACGTCGGCTTGATCTTCTTGAACTTAATTCAGATAGTACACATTTTAAAGACAATAATTTTGCCTTAAATGAGCTGGCTATATCCAAGCGCGATAGTTCATCGATGATTGCCATCCATGCCTATGTTAATGATGAATTTCTTAATTCATATTGGGCCGATGGGCTAATTATTGCTACTACAACCGGTTCAACAGCCTATTCAATGAGTGTTGGTGGTCCGATTATGCACCCTGATAGTCAGAATTTTATTATCACACCTATTGCGCCGCATAATCTTAATGTTAGGCCTATTGTAGTACCTAATGATGTGGAAATAACCCTTAAAGTTGACGGACGTGATTCAAACTTTTTGGCATCATTAGACTCCAGAAGTGCTGTTTTTGAGAATGCAGTTCACCTTCGTATTAAAAAAGCAGATTTTAGTGTTCAGGTTATTGAACTCAATAAACACTCGTTTTTTACTACTTTGCGCACTAAGCTAATGTGGGGTGTTGATAAGCGGAACTAATTCTTCTCTGGGACAATAATTCTCGTTAATTCCTGTTTAGTTAGTATTGTATAGCTACGAGCAACAATAATGTGCAAGCGGTTCTGAATAATAATATTATTTTAGCGCTCTATAATAAATATGAGGGATTCCTATTACAAAATATATCAATCCATGTTGAGTAGAATAAAATGTTTTATATCTATAATTCTATTGCTATTTCTGCTTGATAGTACTCAATTAACAGCCCAGTATCGCTTGGAATTAGGTGGCTTTGTTGGTACATCTTATTATATGGGTGATTTAAATGCGATGGCACCATTTGCCAATCCTCACATAACGATAGGAGGAATTGGTCGGTATGTTTTTACAGATAGATTGGCTCTTAAAGGAATGGCTCTTTTTGGAAACATTAGTGGTGATTATAAAAATCAGGAGTTAAAGTACCTGGAATCATCAGATGATAATTATACTTTTAATCGAAGTATTGGTGATATTTCAGCTCAAATGGAGTTTAATTTTCGCTCTTACGACCATAAATATATATCCACAACTACATTTACACCATATATTTCAGTAGGTATTGCCTCAACTATTTATAACAGAATTAATACAGAAAGTGAAAATTCTGTCAGCAAACCAAGTTTTATATTATCTTTGCCGTTCGGTGTAGGTGTAAAGTATAAGGTTAACAAACATGTGCGCATTGGCGCTGAATGGACTTTTCGCAAAACGTTTGTTGATGATTTAGACTACGTAGGAGAAGGAAGTATTGATCCTTCTGATCCTTACGGCTTTGGAGAGAGCACTTTTACCCATAATAACGATTGGATATCGTTTGCAGGTGTGTACGTTACAATAAGTATGTTGAAACGGAAGACCAAATGTAATGATGGTATAAAATAATAGACACAGTTGAAAGTATGTTGTTGAAAGATCAACTGATACAAGATAGATTGCCTGGTCATGTTGCAATTATTATGGATGGCAACGGGCGATGGGCAAAAAAAAGAGGTAATTCAAGAATGTTTGGTCATAAGCATGGTGTTACAGCCGTTCGTGAAGTGACTGAAACAGCTGCAGAATTAGGTATAGACTACCTTACCTTATATGCATTTAGTACAGAAAACTGGAGTAGACCAAAGACTGAAGTTGATGCATTAATGGGGCTCTTGGTTACTACCATCAGTTCAGAAACGGAAACATTGATAAAAAACAATGTTCGTTTAAATGCAATTGGTTGCACAGAATCACTTCCATTAGGAGTACAAGGCAAATTAAAAGATTGTATTCAAAAAACTTCATCAAACACAGGATTGACTTTAACATTAGCATTGAGTTATAGTTCCCGTTGGGAAATTATCGAGGCTGTTAAACAAGTTGCGCAAGATGTTAAGGATAATAAGCTAAAAGTGAGCGATATAGATGCTGAAGTGATTTCCAATAATATGAGAACCGCAGGGATACCTGATCCTGAATTAATGATCAGAACCAGTGGCGAACAGAGAATAAGTAATTTTTTACTTTGGCAATTAGCTTATTCTGAATTATATTTCTGCGATATTTTATGGCCCGACTTTAGGAGAGATGATTTTTATCGGGCTCTACTTGATTTTCAAGGACGAGAAAGACGTTTTGGAAAAACAGGTGATCAAATAAAAAAATAGAGGTTAATGTATTAAGCATCGAATGTAAAGTTGGAAAGAAGAGGAAGATGATGTTATAAACCTAAACGAACAAACTATTGAATTACATGGAAGGTAATACCCGTTATAAGTTTTTATTTGTTTTTCTTTTTGTATTAACACTGGTTAATGTAACAGGACAAACATCTGAAGTCCCTAATATTTCATACTCAGGAACTCCTCGAAAATATGTTATTGCTGATATTGAGGTAACTGGTGTTCAAAATCTGGATCCTAAAATTTTGGTTAATATTAGTGGACTGAAAGTTGGACAACAGATCACAGTCCCAGGTGATGAAATTTCTGAAGCAATACGAAGATATTGGCAGCACGGGTTGTTCTCTGACGCAAAAATTAAAGCCCAAAAGGTAGTGGGGCGTGAGATTTATCTTGAAATTTTCTTACTGGAGCGTCCTCGTTTGTCTGAGATGTTCTTTTCAGGTTTGAAGAAGAATGAAATAGAGACGGTTGAGGAAAAAGTAGCCATGATGAAAGGGTCACAGGTAACACCATTTATGGTGGCACGTGCCGAAAAATACATCACAGATTATTTTGTTGCCAAAGGATTTTATAACACAGAAGTCAATATTGTGCAGAAAGATGACCCTGCAAAGGCTAATCATGTTACTCTTGATATTAATGTTGATAAAAAGGATAAAGTAAAAGTAAGTTCATTGACCTTTGAAGGAAATGAAGTCTTAAGTGATAGTAAGCTTAACCGAGCGATGAAGAAGACCAATGAAAAAGGTAAGATTCTTAACTTTTTTCGTTCTAAAAAGTTTATTGTTGAGAAATACGAAGAGGATTTAGCCGCTGTTATTGGAAAGTACAATGAATTAGGCTATCGTGATGCACGCATTGTAAAAGAAGAGGTTAAAAAGAATCTTGAAAATAACACGGTAGATGTAGCTCTAAAAGTGGAAGAGGGAACAAAGTATTACTTTGGTGATATTACATGGGTGGGTAACACCATTTATCCGTCAGAGTTTTTGGCCTATAATCTGAGAATAAATAAGGGTGATGTTTTTAATCAGACTTACCTTGATGAGCGGTTATTGAGTGATGAGGATGCAGTGCATAACCATTATATGGATAAAGGTTATCTTTTTTCAAATATTAGTCCTGTTGAAGTAGGTGTTAATGGAGATACTATTAATATTGAAATGCGAATTTACGAAGGACAGCAGGCAACGATTAATAATGTTATTATCCGTGGAAATACTAAAACACACGAACATGTTGTACGTCGTGAGGTTCGAACAAAACCGGGGCAGTTGTTTAGTAAGTCCGAGTTGATCAGAACAGTAAGGGAGCTTTCCCAGTTAGGACATTTCGATCCGGAGAATATTGTGCCTGACGTACAACCGAATCAGGATAATGGAACAGTAGACCTTGTCTATCAGTTAGAAGAAAAAGCAAATGATCAGATTGAACTTTCCGGTGGTTGGGGAGCAGGTATGTTTGTAGGGTCTTTAGGACTTAAGTTTACCAACTTTTCAATGCGTAACTTCTTTAATAAAGAGGCATGGCGTCCTTTACCAACAGGTGATGGTCAGACTTTAGCCTTGCGTGCGCAAACCAACGGTAAATTCTATCAGTCTTATAGTCTGTCGTTTACTGAACCTTGGTTGGGTGGTAAAAAACCTAACTCGTTGAGTTTCTCAATTTACCATTCAATCCAGACTGGCGTTAGTTCCAGCTATTATCAGCCAGGTTTTGGCTATGGTGGTGCCTACGGTGGTATGGGAGGCTATGGTGGTTATCCGCAGCAAGACCCTTCAGCTATTGACCAGCATATGAAAATTACAGGTATATCAGTTGGTTTTGGCAAGCGATTAAAATGGCCAGATGATTGGTTCTCTTTATACACAGAAGTAAGTTATCAGCGATACGACTTATTGGACTGGAATTATTTCATTATGCAGAATGGTATTTCTAATAACCTTAATTTTAAGGTAATGCTAAGTCGTCGTTCAATTGATAATCCAATATATACGCGTCAGGGATCTGATTTTTCAGTAGGAGTTGAATTTACACCGCCTTGGTCTTTGTTTGGAGAACAAAAAGACTGGACAATAGCTTCGGATGAAGAAAAATACCAAAAAATTGAATACCATAAGTGGTCATTTAAAGGAGCTGTTTATAAACCAATTGACAATGCGAGTAAATTAGTGGTGATGGGTAGAATGGAGATGGGATTTCTTGGCTATTATAATAAAGACCTACAATCGCCATTTGAGAAATTTGTACTTGGCGGTGATGGTATGTCAGGCTATAGTATGTATGGTAGTGAAACAATTGGTTTACGCGGTTATGAAAATTCATCGTTGACACCTTATAATCAGAAAGGGTCTTACGATGGTAATATTTACAATAAGCTGACAATGGAAGTACGGTATCCGTTGGCATTACAACCATCAGCTACTGTTTTTGCACTTGCTTTCTTAGAAGCGGGTAATGCATGGAGTCAGTACGAGAATTATAACCCTTTTGAATTAAAACGTTCGGCTGGTGTTGGTTTACGTATCTTCTTACCTATCTTCGGATTAATGGGAATTGATTGGGGTTATGGATTTGATGATAGTCTGTACAGACGCAATGCTGGTGGTAGTCAGTTCCATTTTGTAATAGGACAAAGCTTCTAATTAATAGAGGAAATATAAATGGTTTGATTTTTGTGCTGTAAGAGTATATAAAAACGAGTAGCTATGAAGAATATCATTTTAATAATAATGCTTTTTGCTGGGCAGTGGGCGGTTGCTCAGAAGTATGCTTTTGTTGATTCGGAGTATATTCTTCGAAATGTACCTGCCTATGAAGCAGCTAATGAACAGTTGACTCAGCTGTCTGCAAAATGGCAAAAAGAAGTTGAATTGCGTTTTGAAGAAATAGGTCAGTTATATAAAAACTATCAATCAGAAAACGTATTTCTCTCTAACGAAATGAAAATAAAGCGAGAGAATGAGATTGTTGAAAAAGAAAAGCAAGCAAAGCAGCTTCAGCAAAACTATTTCGGACAAGACGGGGAGTTGTTTAAAAGGCGGGAATCATTAATTAAACCTATTCAGGACGAGATATACAATGCTATTATGGATATTGCCTCTGAAAATAATATTGCTGCAGTATTTGATAAAGCATCAGGAATGGGAATCATGTATGTAGATACCAAGTATGATATCAGTGATGATGTGCTGATAGAATTGGGATATAAAAGTGAATGACTAAATAGAAAACTATGAAGAGTTTATACACACTAATTGTAATACTTTTGTTTGTTGGCACTGGTGCTTTTGCACAACAACAGATGAAGTTTGGCCATATTAATAGTGGCGAAATTTTACAAGTAATGCCTGAGTTAAAGCAAATTGAGGCAGAGATGGAAGCTGAATATAGTAAGAAAGAGGCACAGTTAACTGTAATGCAGGAAGATTTGCAAGGCAAACAACAAGCGTATCAGCAGACCGTACAAAGTTTATCATCAGCAGAAAGAGTGGTTAAAGAGCAAGAGATTATGGAGTTAAACCAGAAGGTTCAGAACTATTACATTTTATCTCAGCAGCAAATGCAAGCGAAGCAGAACGAGCTTCAGGCACCAGTTATTCAAAGAGTAAAAGCTGCAATCCAAGAAGTTGGTGACGAAGGAGGCTTTTTGTATATCTTTGAATTGTCGAGCAGGGTTCCGGTTTATAACTCAGAAAAGAGTATAGATATTGGACCGATGGTTAAAGCAAAACTTGGAATTCAGTAATTGATTATTGTATAAGTTAAAAAATCAGATATGAAGTTTTTAAAAGTAGCAGTTGTAATAGTCGCATTCGCTTTGGTTGGTAAAGCACAGGCACAAGATTTAAAATTTGGTCATGTTAATATTCAGAAAATGGTTGGTGAGTTACCAGAAAAGGTTGCAGCAGATAAAGAGTTGCAGGCTGAGGCAACAAAGTTGCAGGAGCAGCTTCAGGTAATGCAGCAAGATTTACAGAATAAGTATAACGATTATATGGCTCAGCGCGATACTATGCCTGACCTTATTCGTGCTACAAAAGAAAAAGAGATTCAGGATTATGAACAACGCATGCAGCAATATAGCCAAATGGCACAACAGTCATTGGGGCAAAAAGAACAGCAGTTGTTACAACCAATTATCATGAAAGTACAAAAGGCCATTGAAGAGGTTGGTCAGGAGCAAGGTTTAATCTATATTTTTGATATAAGTACACAAGTTGTAGTTTATCATTCTACCAAAAGCCTCGATTGTGCACCTTTAGTAAAGGCAAAATTAGGTGTTCAGTAAGCAATAATAAACAGAATATTTAAGCGGGTGGCTATTTTAGTCACCCGCTTTTGTATCTTTAATATCAATATATGAATAACGCTCAATAGTTGTATAAGATGGAAAATATTAAACCCGGGCCTATTGCTATTTTCGATTCCGGTTATGGAGGTTTAACCGTTCTTAATAAAATAGTGCAGCATCTACCAGAATATGATTACATCTATCTTGGGGATAATGCTCGTACTCCATATGGAACAAGGTCATTTGAAGTGGTGTATGAATATACATTGCAGGCAGTTAAGTATTTGTTTGAAATGGGTTCACATCTGATAATTCTTGCTTGTAATACTGCATCAGCAAAGGCTCTGCGTACTATACAACAAAAAGATTTACCACTTATTGATACGGAAAGGAGAGTATTGGGCGTTATTCGTCCAAGTATTGAACATATAGATGCAATAAGTAAAACAAAGCATATAGGTGTGTTAGGTACGGTTGGTACTGTTCAATCAGAATCTTACCCCATTGAAATTAATAAGCTGTTTCCGGATATTGTCGTATCACAAGAAGCCTGCCCTATGTGGGTGCCATTAGTAGAAAATAACGAATTTAAGGCTGCTGGTGCAGATTATTTTGTGGAAAAGAATGTATCTAAACTATTAAGTGTTGATAATAAAATTGATACTATTGTACTAGGGTGTACTCACTATCCCTTACTTGTCGATAAAGTGAAAACATTTTTACCTAAAAATATAACGCTTATTGAACAGGGGGATATTGTAGGGGAAAGTTTAAAGGACTACTTATTCCGGCACCCGGAGATGGATAAAAAATGCTCAAAGGGTGGTAGAATGAAGTTTTATACTACTGAGCAAATTGAAAAGTTTAAACAAACAGCTGGAATTTTTTTTAATGGACATTTAAATGTAGAACATGTATCGCTATAGAATACCCCTGGTCAGGAAATGACCAGGGGGTAATTCTTATTCTTCATCTTCTTTAAACCAACCTGCATACATCAGGTAATTGTTGGCTATTTTTTGTACCATTTCTCTTGATTGTTCTGGTTCAATATCTTTTACTTTTTTAGCCGGTACACCTGCATATATGCTATTGGGTTCAACAATTGTTCCGGTTAAAACCAAGGAATTGGCAGCAATAATTGAGTTCGATCCTATTACAGCGTGATCAAGTACAGTAGCACCAATGCCAATCAGTACGTTGTCTTCAATTTTAGCTCCATGGATGGTGACATTATGTCCAATTGATACATTATCGCCAATCTCCACTATCGATTTTTGATATAATGTATGTAATACCGATCCGTCTTGTATGTTTACCTTATTGCCAATACGGATTGAGTTAACATCGCCACGTAATACAGCATTAAACCATATACTACAATCATCACCTATTTCAACATCACCTATTATTGTAGCATTTTCAGCTAAATAAGCATTTTTACCAATTTTTGGTGTAAAGCCCCTTACTGTTTTTATTAGTGCCATATTTATTGTTTTTTTAATTTTTAAGTAATCCGAATTACAAAAATACAATCATCTTTTTAAGATTTAATGATTAATGCCAGAGAAAGTAACAGATCATTAACAATACTTGTCTTCAGGTTTTAGTTATTCAAAATGTGTTGTATAACACAAGGGTTCTAAAGAACAAACATGATAAAAGTCAACTAGTCGTCTTTTGCATATATCTACCTTTGCTTCATATTTTGAAGGAAATTAATGTTGCAATAAGGTGTTGATTATCATTAACTTTCTTCGTTTTGTTTGCTTAACTTTGTTTTAATATATAGATACAAATCAGAACCTTGTCAATCATGGGTAAAAGGTCAAAAGTTATTGAGCGAGAGGAAGTAGTAGTCAGGTTTTCAGGCGATTCCGGTGACGGGATGCAGCTTACAGGAACCTTATTCTCATATACCTCAGCTATTTTCGGAAATGATATTTCAACATTTCCTGATTATCCATCTGAAATTCGAGCTCCGCAGGGTACCATAAGTGGAGTGTCAGGTTTTCAGGTGCATTTTGGTCACACAGAAGTATTTACTCCAGGTGATTATTGCGATGTACTTGTTGCAATGAATCCAGCAGCACTGAAAGCCAATGCTAAATGGATGAAACCAGGTGGTACAATTATTTTGGATGTAGATAGTTGTGATGAAAAAAATCTGCGTAAAGCCGGGTATGAAACTAATGATCCGATTACAGAAGGAAAATTAGGGGATTATCATATTGTAAAAGCACCAATTACAACGCTTACTAAGGAAAGTCTTAAAGATATGGGACTGGATAATAAAAGTATCCTTCGTAGTAAGAATATGTATGCTTTAGGGCTTGTATACTGGTTATTTGATCGTCCACTTGACCACACTCAGCAATATATTAAAAAGAAATTTGCAAAAAATTCTTTGATTGTCGATGCTAACTTAAAAGTGTTGGCCGATGGTTATAATTATGGTAATATAATCCAGGCAGTAACGCCATCTTATCATATTCATCCTGCTGAAATTAAAAAGGGAAAATATCGTAATTTGAGTGGTAATGTTGCAGTAGCATGGGGATTCCTTGCAGCAGCAGAGAAAAGTGGCTTAGAGCTATTTCTTGGATCATATCCAATTACACCTGCAACAGAAATTCTTCAGGAGCTTAGTGCCCGTAAAGATTTAGGTGTTAAAGTATTTCAGGCGGAAGATGAAATTGCTGGTATCTGTACTGCTATTGGTGCGAGTTTTGCCGGTAATCTAGCCATTACAACAACATCAGGTCCGGGCTTAGCACTTAAGGGCGAAGCTATTGGTTTAGCTATTATTGCGGAGCTTCCATTGGTTGTAGTAAATGTTCAGCGTGGAGGTCCTTCTACAGGCCTTCCTACTAAAACAGAACAATCCGATTTAATGCAAGCGCTGTATGGCCGTAATGGTGAAAGTCCTGCTGTTGTAATTGCAGCAAGTTCTCCAACAAACTGTTTTGATTATGCTTTTTATGCAGCTAAGATTGCTGTTGAGCATATGACTCCTGTTATTTTGCTGACTGATGGATTTTTAGCAAATGGAACACAGCCATGGCGATTACCTGATTTGGAAGAATGGCCATCAATTGAGGTACCTTATGCAGATCCTAAAGATACTGATTGGCATCCTTATAAGCGTGACCTTGAGAAAATGTCACGTTACTGGGCTACACCGGGTGTAGAGGGAATGGAACATCGTATTGGTGGACTTGAAAAAGATGAGCATTCCGGGGCAGTTTCTCACGATGCATTAAATCATCAGCGTATGGTTGAAATTCGTGAGCAAAAAGTGCAAAAGATTGCTGATAAAATACCACAATTAGAAATAATAGGTGAAGAAGATGCCGATTTACTTGTTGTTGGCTGGGGTGGTACATTTGGTCACTTGTACACTGCTGTTGATGAATTAGGAACAGAAGGATATAAAGTAGCTTTGGCTCACTTTAATTATATTAAGCCTTTACCACGTAACACATATGAACAACTTATGCGTTATAAAAAGATAGTTGTTTGTGAATTAAACCTTGGGCAATTTGCTGATTATCTTGTAATGAACTTTCCTGATTTGCAGTATAAGCGATTTAATAAGATACAAGGCCAACCATTTACGGTAATAGAATTGAAAGAACATTTTAAAACATTGCTGGAGGAATAGAACGATGGCTGAACAATGTCAAGTAAAATTTACTGAATTTAAAAGTGACCAAAGTGTAAAATGGTGTCCTGGTTGTGGTGACCATGCCATCTTAAATTCTGTACAAAAGGCAATGGCTTCTTTGGGATATAAAAAGGAAGAAGTAGCTGTAATCTCAGGTATAGGGTGCTCATCTCGTTTCCCATATTATATGGAAACGTATGGTTTTCATACTATTCATGGACGGGGCTCTGCTGTTGCTTCTGGTGTTAAAGTAGCTAATCCGGCGTTAAAAGTATGGCAGATTACCGGTGATGGAGATGCTCTTGCTATTGGGGGTAACCATTTTATACATACCATACGTCGGAATATTGATTTGAATGTTATTCTTTTTAATAACCAGATATATGGTTTGACAAAGGGACAGTATTCACCAACATCAAAACGTGGTTTTATATCAAAAACATCACCTTTTGGGACTGTTGAGTCACCATTTCGTCCAGGAGAGTTGTGTATTGGTGCGCGAGGTCAATTTTTTGCCCGTTGTATTGATACCGATATAAAACACTCAGTAGTAATGATGGAAGAAGCTGCTAAGCATGAAGGAACATCAATTATAGAGGTGTTACAGAACTGTGTAATCTATAATGACAAAACACATAATGCCATTACGGATAAGGCACATTCTGCTGATCGTACCATCAAGCTGGAGCATGGTAAACCAATGCTTTTTGGTAAAGAAAAGAATAAAGGTTTAATGCTTGATGGTTTAAGTATTAAAGTAGTAACGATTGGTGAGCAAGGTGTTACCGAGGATGATATTCTGGTTCATGATGCCGGGTGCGATGATATTACTTTACATCTTAAACTGGCTGATATGGAATATCCTGAATACCCGGTTGCATTAGGTGTTATTCGTTCTGTAAAAGCACCGGTATATGACCAGTGTGTAACAGAGCAGCTTAAAAGTGTACAGGAAAAATCGAAGATTAAATCCTTTAACGACCTGATACATGCAGGTGATGTGTGGGATGTAAAATAGTTTTTTTATTTGAATTAGTACAAAAGCCGTTCGGGATGCGTCCTGAACGGCTTTTCTATTGGGTTCTGCCGATATTTTATACTATGCTTTCTGGTGCATTACTAATAATGTATTTATTTCAGATACAGATGCTGGCATAATTACAGGGCAATTCGTTTTGTTGTTTGTTTAATCGCTATTATATTTTCTTGGTTACATTTTTCCAGAATGGAATTCTATTATTAAAGGACGTTTTATGGGAAGCTTAATAAGTCTGAAAATCTTAGTGAGATACTATTTGTTTTAATAGGAGAAGAAAAAATACAACCTTAATTGCAGCTGTAAGCTTCTCTTTTTGGGTATTATATAAGTATTGCAAATTCTAATATTTTTAAACTTATCTGAAATAGTTTTCAATAGTTTTATTTCAATTGTGTTTTTAAAATTGTACTTAGGTTATTAGCATTTGCTATGCGTTTTTGTAAATAAAAAGAAGAAAGGATGATTGAAAGCTAAAGTAGAAGTACATTTAAGAAAGAAGTAGTATCTAAATATTTTTAGAATAAACTATTCCTTTTTTACTAAAAGGAGTCGTTCTTATGTGCTGGGTTTAAGAATATGTAATGGAGGTTATTTCTATAGGGGTACTTAAGGCTAACAGAAGTAATCTTCTGACTTTATTCTGATCTGATCAAGATTTTAAAGTACGTGCATTAATACTTCTTGACAAATGATACTGTACTATTATTGTGATGTAGAAGATATTCAGCTTAGCGAAGTCGATAAGTCATTATTATCACAAAAAGATTGTAACTAAGGATTAAATTAATGATAATATTCACCATTTGAAACTTAATAAACGATATTAAATATAAGAGCAAGTTACTTCGTATATCTAAATTTATAGAAGTATGAAAGGTAAGTAAATTTTATACTAATAAAAGGTTAATTTAAAAGCGAATCAGTAAAATGTTCTAACATGCGTTGCACTTCATCAAAACTACCTTCCTTAACACTTATATCAGTTAACCTGGGTAAATGTATAGCAAAATAACTATGGCTGTTAGCCATATCAAAAAGATTGCTGGCCAAAGCTCTAGGGTATTTAAAATCAGGTTTTACCTCACTTATTACCCTGGCAACCTTTTCACATAATTGTTTGTAATTAGAGAAAAAACCTTCTTTATTTTCCTTATCAACTTCCTTAGTATAATATGCTTTTGTACCTTCTGCAATAATTACACGATGCAGTACACTTTCATTAACGTAGTCAATAGCGGGATTTTCTTTATAAGCATACACTAGGGTACTGATAATTATTTTCAAGCGTTCCTGAGGTGATTTAATATTCATTGTATTAATATCGATCAAATAACTAACCCACTCCCAATACCATGATACCAGGTAAAGTAGTAACAGGTGCTTATTGATAAAGTATCGATATACAGAAGCCTCTGTTGAACCCATTTGTATGGCAAGCTTTTTAAAAGTAAAAGCTTCAAAACCAATGTCATCAATAAGCAAAATGCTATGCTTAATAATATTTTGGCCTAACGATGTTTCTTGAGGATCACGAAGATATAGTTTGTCGTTAAGGCTGATTTTTATTCCAATAGACATATTTAAATAACTTAATGATAACAAATGTAGAATTTTTTTTGAACAAGTTATCGATTTTTGTGTTTAAGTAAGACAAACTTAAAAGATAGTATTGCTATTATGGAAAAAAGTAATAGTTTTGCAATAGAGATTGTTGCTGTTTTTTTAATTGCGAATTGACACTGTTGATTACAAACAGTTGGTTTAGACAAATTTAAAAAGAAGAAAGAATGAGTGTCACACAAAAAAAAGGAATTTTTAGCAACCTGAAGCATGATATTCCTGCTTCAATCGTGGTTTTTCTTGTTGCTGTACCATTATGCCTAGGTATTGCCTTAGCATCTGGAGCGCCATTATTTTCAGGAGTAATCGCTGGTATTATTGGAGGTATTGTTGTAGGAGCCATAAGTGGTTCTCAGTTAGGAGTAAGTGGGCCGGCAGCCGGATTAGCTGTTATCGTATTATCTGCTATTGCAGAGTTAGGGGCATTCGAAGTGTTTTTACTTGCCGTAGTTATAAGTGGGGTAATACAAGTAATATTGGGATATGCAAAAGCCGGTATTATTGGTTATTATTTCCCTTCATCTGTAATTAAAGGTATGCTTTCTGGTATAGGTATTATCATTATACTTAAGCAGATACCACATGGATTGGGATATGATAAAGATTATGAAGGAAGTTTGACATTTGCACAACCTGATGGTAACAATACACTTTCAGAACTGTTTCATATGTTTGAAGCTATTAGCCCTGGAGCAGCCCTAATCACAGCTATATCAATGGTTATCCTCATTTTATGGGAGCAGCCATTTATGAAAAAGATAAAGGTTTTTAGTATTATTCAAGGGCCTTTGGTTGTTGTTGCCGGTGGAATAATAATGAATTTGCTTTTTCAGAATATCCCATCATTAGCACTTAATACAGATCAAGTAGTTGCTATACCAGTACCTGAAAGTTTTTCAGGATTTTTTGGACAGTTTACTTTGCCTGATTATAGTCAGATTCTTAATCCAAACATATGGATGATAGGTGCAACAATTGCAATTGTTGCGAGTTTAGAGACCCTGTTGTGCTTAGAAGCAACTGATAAGCTAGATCCGCAAAAGCGTGTTACACCAACTAATCGTGAACTAAAAGCACAGGGAGTTGGAAATATTATTTCAGGCTTAATTGGTGGATTACCTATTACTCAGGTAATTGTTAGAAGCTCAACAAATATACAATCTGGGGGAAAAACAAAAATGTCTGCTATACTTCATGGTGTTATCATGTTAGTTTCTGCTCTGGTTATTCCTAAGGTTTTAAACCTGATTCCGTTGGCTAGTTTAGCAGCTATACTTTTTGTTGTTGGTTACAAGTTGGCCAAGCCTGTTGTATTTAAGCAAATGTATGGTTTGGGTATAGAGCATTTTGCACCTTTTATGGTAACTATCTTGGGTATTATATTTACCGATTTGTTGGTGGGTATCATTTTAGGTTTAGTGGTTGCCATTATGTATATCCTTTATAATAATTTCAAAAAACCATTTTTGTTCGATTCAGATAAACATTTGAAAGACGGTGTATTGCACATGAAATTAGCTGAGGATGTCACGTTTATTAATAAAGCCAGTATCTTAAATACACTTAGCCAAGTACCGGATGGATCGAAGATTATTATTGATGCCTCCAAGTCGATTAATATCTGCCAGGATGTTATAGAAATTATTCAGGAATTTAAAACCAGTGCCGAGTATCGCAACATACAAGTTGAAATAAAAAAACGTGAAAAGCGAGGCGTTAAGAACCAGCGTAAGGCGGTTGAGTTTGCATTAAATGAAGTTTAACTATTAAATGTATGATTATGAGTATTAAAGCACAAACAGCACAATCTCAGGCTAGTATAACACCATCTCAGGCCGTTGAATTATTAAAAGACGGTAATAAGAGGTTTATCTTGAAAAAAGGATTAGAAAGAGATTTACATCTGCAGATTGCGGATACCGCTGAAGGTCAGTTTCCATTTGCCGCAGTCGTTAGCTGTATTGATTCACGTATTCCAACAGAAATGGTATTCGATCAGGGGATTGGTGATATTTTTAATGCAAGAGTTGCTGGTAATATAGTTAATGAAGATATCTTAGGAAGCCTTGAATTTGCTTGCAAATTAGCCGGAGCAAAAGCCATTGTAGTAATGGGACATACTGCCTGTGGTGCAGTTAAGGGCGCATGTGATAATGCTGAATTGGGTAACTTAACTCAAATGTTGGATAAGATTAAACCGGCAGTTGAATTAACACCTACCGCAGAAGGAGAAGAGCGAAATTCAAGTAATACAGCATTTGTTAATAAGGTAGCTGACAAAAATGTAGAGTTAACTATTGAAAATATACGATCACAAAGTTCTGTACTGAAAGAAATGAATGATAATGGAGAAATTACCATTGTTGGTGCTATGTACGATGTGAGAACAGGAGAAATTACCTTTAGTTAGTTATGTTCCCGGGTTGAGTGTTGTCTGTTCCTGAGTTAAGAATGGCATTCAACCCACAATTTTACCTGAGTAGTGGTGATTCGGTTTCAAACGTGATTCGAATCGCCATTTTTTTATGCCTGGTTATGAATTCCTGTAATAGCTATTATTTTTATAATAAATTATACTATTTTGGGATAGATTATTATCAAAGTGATAAGAAAATTGATCAAAATTGAAAAAAAGGCAAATTCAAGTTTGTATTTCTTAAATATTATTTCAAATATTTGTACTGAACGTTTGCGAAAGCATAAATTGTAAAAAATGAATTTGATTTTGAAAAATAACGGTTGGTGGCATCATTCTTTTCTTTTAACAGAGAGTTAAGGGCTGCAGTCGTATATAATATTTTATAAAAAAGGCTTACTGAAACTCTCGGTAAGCCTTTTTTTTATTTTGTAAATTTAACCATACCATGAGTACCATATATTTCAAAACAATTGCAACACCAATTCCCGCTAATATAGCAGATGTAACTACCCCGGTTAGTTTGTATCTGAAGTTAAGAGATACCTATCCGAACAGCATTTTGCTTGAGAGTAGCGATTACCATGGAAGCAGTAACTCTTTATCATTCATATGTTTTAGTCCACTATATGAATTTATTGCAGACAAAGGGCAGGTAAGACAAGGCGAAGCGCATAAAGAGCTTAAGTCTATAGAGATCACAAAAAAACAGAATGTACCTGAATTATTAGATGCTTTTATTAATAGGTTTAATGTCGAAAATGCTGATTGCCCGATCAAAGTAAATGGATTATTTGGTTATTCGACCTTTGATGCAGTGCAGTATTTTGATACATTAAAGTTTACAGCAGAGAAGAAAGAAGAACATTCAATTCCCGAATTGCGCTATACCTTTTACAAATACATTGTAGCTTTTAATCACTTTACTAATCAACTTTATTTAATTGAAAATTTACATGTAGGAGAAAAGTCAGAAAGTAAACAACTGATTGAAAAGTTTTACAATCGTAGAATACCAACATTTCAGTTTGTACCATCAAATAACGAAATTTCAAACCTGACAGATCAGGAGTTTATGAATATGGTCACCAAAGGAAAAGAACACTGTTTTCGTGGTGATGTATTTCAGATTGTACTGTCACGTCAGTTCCGTCAGCAGTTTACAGGTGATGAATTTAACGTATATCGTGCTTTACGTAATATCAACCCATCACCATATTTGTTTTATTTTGATTATAGTAGTTACAAAATATTTGGTTCATCACCTGAGGCACAATTGATTATTGAGAATAATGAAGCAACAATCAATCCTATTGCCGGAACATTTAAACGGACAGGTGATGATGTAAAGGATCAGCAACTGGCTATCCAGCTTAGCAAAGATGCTAAAGAGAACGCAGAGCATGTTATGTTGGTTGATTTGGCTCGTAATGACCTGAGTCGCAATTGTGAAAATGTAAAAGTTAACACGTATAAAGAAGTGCAGTTTTACTCTCATGTGCTTCATCTTGTATCAGATGTAAGTGGTGAGTTAAAAAGAAATTCTATTGCATCACGCGTAATGGCCGATACTTTTCCGGCAGGCACTCTTTCTGGAGCACCCAAATATAAAGCCATGCAGTTAATCGATTCCATTGAGAAACAAAATCGTGGTTATTACGGTGGTTGTATTGGCAATATTGGTTTTGATGGCAGTTTTAATCAAGCCATTATGATTCGCTCTTTCTTGAGTAAAAATAATACCCTGTTTTATCAGGCAGGAGCTGGAGTAGTGAGCGAGTCGAATGAAGAGAGTGAGTTAAATGAAGTTAATAATAAACTGGGTGCTTTAAAGAAAGCCATCCAAATGGCAGAGCAGTTCTGAAATCACATAAATTGGTTAAACATGAAATGAGCATGTAAATTTAACATCTTTACAAAAGGAGGATGATAAAATTTTACTAGAGCGTTCCATATGACAAATGAAAGTAAATTATAATCATATGAAAATACTAGTCTTAGATAATTACGATTCATTCACTTATAATCTGGTTCATTACATTGAAGAAATTATAGATGATAAAGTGGATGTGTACAGAAATGATGAAATTAGTTTGGCTGACGTGGGACAATACGACAAAATACTTTTATCGCCGGGTCCTGGTATTCCCGATGAAGCAGGAATACTTAAAGACGTGATAAAAAACTATGCTCCAACAAAAAGTATATTAGGTGTTTGCCTAGGATGTCAGGCTATAGCGGAAGTTTTTGGAGGAAGTATTAGAAACTTAAATAAAGTGTACCATGGTATAGCTACCCCGGTAATCGTAACGAACAATGATGAGTATCTTTTTAAACACTTACCGGAAACATTTAAAGCAGGCCGTTATCACAGTTGGGTGGTTAATGAGGAGGATTTACCCGATGAATTACTTATAACATCAAAAGATGCCGAAGGACAAATAATGGGGCTGATGCATAAAACATTTGATTTACATGGTGTGCAGTTTCATCCGGAATCAGTATTAACAGAATATGGTAAAGAGATGATTTGTAATTGGATAGAGCATTAGGCTGTAAATAACTAATTACTTTATATGGGTAGCCCTTTCCCGATAGCTATGAGGGAGATCGGTGGATTTACATACTGTAGTATATTTTGTAAATCAGTCTGTTGTCTAGAAGTCTAAAATCTAAATAAAATGAATATCAACCATATTATAAAGCAACTACTTAATCATAAAACACTTTCGCAGGAAGAAGCCAGAGAAGTTTTAGTCAATATTGCAACAGAGCGCTATAGTAAATCGGAAGTCGTTGTTTTTCTTACCGTATTTATGATGCGTCCGGTTACCGTTGAGGAATTATCCGGTTTTAGGGATGCACTGCTGGAATTATGCCTGCGGATTGATTTTACCGAGTTTAGAACTATTGATATGTGTGGAACAGGTGGTGATGGGCAGAACACATTTAATATATCTACTCTGGCATCATTAGTTGTGGCAGGTACAGGTGCAAAAGTTTCTAAACATGGTAATTACGGTGTGTCATCATCGTGTGGCTCTTCCAATGTAATGGAGTACCTGGGGTATCAGTTTACTAATGATGAATGTAAGCTCAAAGAACAATTGGATAAGGCTAACATGTGTATGCTACATGCACCCTTATTTCATCCGGCTATGAAAGCCGTTGCACCGATACGTAAAGAGTTAGGTTTAAAAACTTTTTTTAATATGCTGGGGCCAATGGTAAACCCATCATTTCCTGATTACCAGTTAGTGGGGGTTTTTAGCCTGGAACTAGCACGCGTGTATCAGTATATCTATCAGAAAACCAAAAAGAGGTATGTTATTGTACATGCATTAGACGGCTATGACGAAGTGTCTTTAACAGGCGATTTTAAAGCTATCACCAATTTAGGAGAACAGGTGTATGCACCGGCAGATTTTAATATGAAACAGATTCAGGCAGAGGAAATATTCGGAGGAAATACGATTCAGGAGGCAGCAGATATTTTTAAAACAGTATTAAATGGCAAAGGAACAGAGGCGCAAAATAATGTGGTGATCGCCAACGCGGCACTGGCTTTAAATTGTTATTATCCTGGAAAGTCATTAGAGCAGAATATTGCCGATGCAAAAGCCTCATTGCAGGAAGGAAAAGCTGCCAAAGTATTGTCAACTCTTATAAGCCTTTCGTAATTTAAGCTCATGTCTTGATACTTGTATCTTAAATTAATAAAAAAATGAATATTCTAGAGAAAATAGTGGAGCAGAAAAAGATAGAAGTTGCATTGGCTCTTAAAGCTGTTTCTGTTAATACCCTTATGGATTATCCTCTTTTTAATGATGCCGTACCATCGCTGAAAAATGCTATTATTAATCCGGCTAAAACTGGTGTAATAACAGAATTTAAACGCCAGTCGCCATCAAAAGGTATCATTAATGGTACAGCCAAAGTAGAAGATGTTGTTAAAGCGTATGAGAAGAGTGGCTCATCAGCCCTGTCCGTATTAACAGATAAAACGTTTTTTGGAGGTAGTAATGCTGATTTACTGGCGGCACGCGCAGTAACAAGCATTCCGATTTTACGCAAAGATTTTATTATTGATCCATACCAGGTATATGAAGCAAAAGCTATTGGTGCCAGCGCTATTTTATTGATTGCAGCTATTCTTGATATTGACAGAGCCAAAGAATTGGGAGCTTTAGCCAATTATCTGGGTATGGAAGTGTTGATGGAGTTACATGCACCTGAAGAAGTTAAGGTTCTTAACCCCTTTATAGATGTTATTGGCATTAATAATCGCAACTTAAAGACATTTGAAGTTGATCTGGATCAATCCATAAAGCTTGCATCGCAGTTACCTGTTGATAAATTAAAGATTTCAGAAAGTGGTATTAACTCGCCCAAGGATATGTTGTATTTGCGCCAAAATGGTTTTGATGGCTTTTTAATTGGAGAGAATTTTATGAAAACAGATGATCCGGGGGCAGCGTTTAATGTATTTGCCAAGGCAATTCATCAAAACTGAGTACACTAAAAGTACCAAAGAGATTCAAACTAAGGAAATAAATTAAACCCTTTTCGAAGAAATGACTCAAACCCCTAAAATAAAAGTATGCGGTATGTGCAATAGCACTAACATAAAAGAGCTGTTGATGCTAAACCCCGATTATATTGGCTTTATCTTTTATGAGAAATCACCACGCTATGTTGAATATTTGGCAGATATTGAGTTTGATTCATCAATAAAGAAGGTTGGTGTATTTGTTAATGCCAGTGAACGAATGATCAATGAAAAACGTATCAGGTTTGGTTTGGATATTCTTCAGTTACATGGTGATGAATCGCCCGAATTGTGTTTCATCCTTAAACAGTCAGGAGCGCAAGTGATGAAAGTTTTCAGGATAGATAAAAATTTTGATTTTCAACAAACACAACTTTACGAGGATTATTGCGATTACTTTTTATTTGATACACAAACCAAGGCATTTGGCGGGAGTGGAGAAAAATTTGACTGGAAATTACTTCAGCAATATAATAATGTACGTCCTGTATTTTTGAGTGGAGGTATTGGCCCTGAAGATGCAGAGAAGGTAAAACAAATAACAAATCTGAACTTAAAAGCTATTGACATCAACAGTAAGTTTGAGACAGAGCCGGGTCTAAAGGATATTAAGCAGTTGTCGAAATTTATTAAAGAGCTTAGAAACACCTGATATGATGAAAGAAAAAGATAAATATCAAGCAGATGAAAGAGGAATGTATGGCCGGTTTGGTGGAGCTTATATTCCTGAAATGCTGCACCCGAATATTGAGAAGCTAAAAGCTGTTTATTTGGATATTATCAACTCAGAAACGTTTCAAACGGAATATAAATCCTTGTTGAAAGATTATGTAGGCCGTCCGTCTCCATTATACCTCGCCAGGCAATTATCTGAGAAATACCAGACCAATGTGTATCTCAAGCGAGAGGATTTAAACCATACCGGGGCACATAAAATTAATAATACAATAGGGCAGATCTTAATTGCCAGGCAGATGGGTAAAAAACGCATTATTGCAGAAACTGGTGCTGGACAACATGGTGTAGCTACTGCTACAGCTTGTGCCCTGATGGGCTTAAAGTGTGTGGTATATATGGGTGAGGTGGATATGAAACGACAAGCACCGAATGTGGCTCGTATGCGTATGTTAGGAGCAGAGGTTATTGCAGCAAAATCGGGTAGTTGCACTTTAAAAGATGCTACTAACGAAGCCTTACGCGATTGGATTTGTAACCCTGAAGATACCTTTTACCTGATTGGCTCCGTGGTTGGGCCGCATCCCTATCCGGATATGGTAGCCCGTTTGCAGGCTATTATTAGTGAAGAAATAAAGCAACAGATAAAAGAAAAAACAGGTAAAGACCATCCTGATTATGTAATTGCGTGTGTAGGTGGTGGTAGTAATGCAGCGGGTTCATTTTACCATTTTTTAGATGATGAGCGAGTAAAGCTTATTGCGGTTGAAGCAGCAGGAAAAGGTGTAGATTCAGGCGAAACAGCAGCTTCTATTGCATTAGGCGATTTAGGCATTATCCATGGTAGCCTTACATTTTTAATGCAAAACGATGATGGACAAATAACAGAGCCTTATTCTATTTCCGCAGGACTCGATTACCCTGGCATAGGGCCGCAACATGCTCATTTATTTGAGACATGCCGAGCACAGTTTTTTTCAGCTACTGATAAGGAAGCTTTGAATGCAGCCTTACAGTTAACTCAACTTGAGGGTATTATTCCAGCTTTAGAATCATCGCATGCTTTAGTTGCTCTGGATAAGATGTCATTTATGAAAGATGATTCAGTGGTTATTACCTTGTCGGGACGAGGTGATAAAGATATGTTAACTTATATGAAATGTTTTGGATTTATAGACTGAGAAGCTAAACGAAGCATTTTATTAACTAAGCTCATAACTTTAAAAATATGAATAGATTAAATCAACTTTTTATAAATAAAAAAGACATATGCTCAGTATATTATACGGCCGGGTATCCGAATGCTAATGATACCATTCCCATATTATCAGCGTTACAAACAGGAGGTGCCGATTTGGTAGAAATTGGTATGCCTTTTTCAGACCCATTGGCTGATGGCCCGACGATACAAGCCTGTAGTGAACAGGCCCTGGAGAATGGAATGAGTATTAAATTACTTTTTGAGCAGTTAAGAGATATGCGCTATACAATTGAATTACCTGTTGTACTGATGGGGTATTTCAATCCCGTTTTAAAATTTGGAATTGAAGCGTTTATTGCAAAATGTAGAGATGTAGGAGTTGATGGAGTAATTATCCCTGACCTACCCTTTGACGAATATTGCGAGAAATATAAGGCCTTGTTTGATGAAGCTAATATTGCTAATATCTTTTTAATAACACCACAAACGGCAGATGAGCGCATAAAGCTTATTGATACCAACAGTAAAGGATTTATTTATGTCGTTTCATCGGCATCCGTAACTGGTGCAAAAAAGGACTTACAGCAAGAACAAATCACTTATTTTAAGAGGGTAAATGCACTTAACTTGAAAACGCCACATTTGATCGGTTTTGGAATCAGTAACCGTTCTACTTTCGAAACAGCATGCCAGTATGCATCAGGTGCTATTATTGGAAGTGCATTTGTAAAGCTTTTAAGTGAAAAAGGAGCAGACAAGCAAGCCATTAAATTATTTATTGAAGGGATAAAGTGTTGATAGAGCTCATTTCAGGTTGCTAATTAATTGATTAAATGAACACACAACCATGCATAATACTGCTATAATAATAATTCACTGTCACGATCAACAGGGTATCGTTGCTAATGTCGCAGCTTTTATATATCGTCATAACGGTAATATCCTGTATCTTGATCGTCATACAGACTGGGGTGAGAATTGCTTTTTTATGCGAATAGAATGGGGTTTGGATGGTTTTAGATTACCGCAGGAAAAGATTAGGGTGCCCTTTGATGCGGTTATTGCTGTACCAATGCAAATGGGGTGGACACTGAATTTCTCGGCACAGAAACCGCGTATGGCTGTTTTTATTTTGTGTGCATCACATTGTTTATACAACCTGTTATCGCGTTACAGTACAGGAGAGCGCAATATTGATGTATGCTTAATCATTAGCAACCATAATGATATAGAAATTGTAACTAAGCAGTTTCAGTTACTTTATAGTCATTTGCCCGTTAAAAAAGAAAATAAAGAAGAAACAGAAGCAGAGCAGTTTTGCCTGTGTAGGGAGCATAAAATGAATTTTATCATTCTAGCCCGTTACATGCAAGTACTATCAAAAGCGTTTATTAAATAATATCCCAATAAAATCATTAATAACATTAAAATTATATAATATGAAAGTCTTGGTATCGGTATTAGTATTGGCATTAATTACCTTAACAGTGGTAGCGCAAAAGCCAGATTCGCGTGGTTATATTGTAAAAAATGGCGATATGGCACCTGATTTTGAAATGACATTGACTGATGGTTCAACAGTTAAGTTATCTGATTTAAAAGGAGAAGTAGTTATGTTACAGTTTACGGCCAGTTGGTGCGGTGTATGTCGTAAAGAAATGCCACACATAGAAAAACAGATATGGCAACCTTATAAAAATAAAGGCCTGAATGTTTTTGGTGTAGATCGCGATGAACCAATTGAAAAAGCGCTAGAAATGGTTGAGGCTACCGGAATAACTTATCCTGTGGGGTTAGATCCGAATGCAGATATATTTGGTTTATTCGCTGATAAAAAAGCAGGTGTAACACGTAATGTGCTTATTAATAGAGAAGGTAGAATTATTTTTCTAACCCGACTTTTTAACGAAGAAGAATTTGCTGCTTTGGTTAAGAAGATTGGTGAGGAGTTGGATTAAAGAACGAGTGCATTGTGTTTAATGCATGGTTTTAAACTATTTATTTAGCACAATGCATAATGCAACAAATACCAAAATATGAGAATAATAATAATAAAATATAACTCAGGCAACATTCGTTCTGTTAATAATGCCCTGTTGCGTTTGGGTTATGAGGCAGAGATAACTGCTGATCCTGAAATGATTAAAAAGGCTGATAAAGTTATATTTCCGGGTGTTGGAGAAGCCAGTACGACTATGGCCTATTTGCGTGAAACAGGCTTGGATAAAGTTATTATAAATTTAAAACAGCCTGTTCTTGGTATTTGTTTGGGAATGCAGTTGATGTGTAGTTTTTCAGAAGAAGGCAATGTACATTGTCTGAATATATTCAATGAGAAAGTCCGTAAATTTCAACTGCCTCACCCCAATGCAGAAAACATTAAGATTCCGCATATGGGGTGGAATGTATTACAAAAAGTGCAAAGCCCGCTATTTGATAAATCGCTGGAAGGGAGGTATGTGTATTTTGTACATAGTTATTATGTAGCTATGGGTGAATATACTGCTGCAATAACTGATTACATACAGCCATATAGCTCTGCTTTACAGAAAGATAATTTTTATGCAACCCAGTTTCATCCTGAGAAGAGTGGATCGGTTGGGGAATGTATACTGGCAAACTTCTTAAAATTATAGATTGAATAATGGGAAAGATAGATATTATACCAGCCATTGATATTATTGAAGGCAAATGTGTGCGGTTGAGCCAGGGAGACTATGCCAGCCAAAAAATATATGATAACGACCCGTTAGAAGTAGCTAAGACGCTTGAAGGTCATGGAATTACCCGTTTGCATTTGGTAGATTTAGATGGTGCAAAATCCGGACAAATTATAAACTATAAAGTGCTTGAGCGGATCGCAGGTAAGACAAACCTTATCATTGATTTTGGCGGGGGCTTAAAGTCATCTGAAGATTTACGAATTGCATTTGAATCTGGGGCACAAATGGTAACCGGAGGCTCTATTGCAGTTAAAAAACCAGAAGAGTTTGAGAGCTGGATAGAACAATATGGATCAGAAAAAATAATTCTGGGAGCCGATGTCAAAGACAATAAAATTGCTGTTACAGGATGGTTGGAAGAAACTGATCAAGAGTTAATACCGTTTATTAAAACGTATATCCAGAAGGGTATTCAGAAAGTTATTTGTACTGATATTAGTAGAGATGGAATGCTTCAAGGACCCGCTATTCAGCTATATAAAAATATTTTAGACGAAATTCCAGGACTATATATTGTGGCCAGCGGAGGCGTTAGTAATATGGCAGATATTGAAGCACTCATTGAAGCAAAAGTTCCGGCAGTTATTTTCGGAAAAGCGATTTATGAAGGACGAATTGATTTAAAAGAGTTAGAACGATTTTTTATTTAGTAGTAGACAGTTGTATTTAATCGGTTGCAAATAGGAGTTGGAAAATCAACTACTGATTAGTTTCATTAAAACCTAGCTGAATATGCTTGCAAAACGAATAATACCATGCCTTGATATTAAAAACGGGCAAACAGTTAAAGGCGTTAACTTTTTAGAAATTAAAGAGGTTGGTGACCCTGTTGAATTAGGTGCCTTATACGCTGAACAAGGAGCCGATGAATTGGTTTTTCTAGATATCACAGCCAGTCACGAAGGACGTAAGACATTTATAGATTTGGTAAAACGAATTGCGCGTAACATCAATATCCCATTTACTGTGGGAGGTGGTATTAGTGAGTTAAAAGATGCGGAGATATTACTTAATGCAGGAGCCGATAAAATATCTGTTAACTCATCAGCTGTTAAAAATCCTCAATTGATAAATGATCTGGCACTTAACTTTGGCAGCCAGTTTGTAGTAGTAGCCATTGATGCCAAACATCAGGATGGAGACGATTGGATTGTTACTGTTAATGGTGGGCGTATTCCAACAGAAAAACGATTGTACTCATGGGCAAAAGAAGTGGAAGACCGAGGTGCCGGAGAAATTCTTTTTACAAGTATGAATCATGATGGAGTAAAACAAGGTTTTGCTAATGGTGCCTTAGCTAAATTAAGTGATGAACTTATAATACCTGTTATTGCATCAGGCGGCGGCGGGGCAGTAGAGCATTTTAAAGATGTTTTTAACATTGGAAAAGCTGATGCCGGATTAGCAGCCAGTGTTTTTCACTTTAAAGAAATTTCTATTCCAGAACTAAAACAATACCTTAATAAGGCAGGAATACCAGTGCGCTTATAGCCGTTAGCCATTGGCTAAATAAATTCTAAGTAAACAATGAAAGATTATCGCACATTTTTAAAAATAACCCTAAACAATTGTTTTGAGCTTGATATTCAAATAGAAATTGTTAGAAAAGTTAATTTTTTTATTGCAGAGGACTTAAGGTAATTATGAAGGATCATTGCTGCATAATTAAATTTAATATACAATAATAAATGCTATCAGGTATTAACTGTTAATATAAGCTTAAAAATATGGATTTTAATAAACTCTCAACTGGCCTTATCCCAGCCATTATCCAAGATAATACAACCAATAAAGTACTCATGTTAGGCTTTATGAATGAAGAGGCATACAGTATGACAAAAGCAGAAAGAAAAGTCACGTTCTTCAGCCGTACTAAACAACGCCTGTGGACTAAGGGAGAGGAATCAGGAAACTTTCTGAATGTAGTATCAATGGCCATAGATTGCGATGATGATACATTACTTATTAAAGTAAATCCTGTAGGTCCGGTTTGTCATAAAGGAACAGACACTTGTTGGAAAGAAGAAAATAAAGCAGAAGATGTATTGTTCTTAAAAACACTTCAGGATTTTATAGATAAGCGAAAAGAAGAAATGCCTGAAGGATCATACACTACCACACTGTTTAAAAAAGGCATACGAACAATAACGCAAAAGGTAGGGGAGGAGGCTATTGAAACAGTAATTGGAGCCATGGCTAATGATGATGAGAACTTTCTTTATGAAGGAGCCGATTTATTATATCACTTAATAGTACTTTTAACGCATAAAGGTTATCGTATTGAAAATCTGGTTTGTGAATTAAAGAGACGGCATATATAAAACACTATGATACCGGAAGAAATATTAAAAAAATACTATGCAGAAGGTAGTATGCTGTGGGTTACCTTAACTGAACACTCTAAAGCTGTCAGAGATAAAGCATTGGATATTGTTACCAATCATCCTGAATTAAATGCCAATGTTCAATTTATTGCTGAGGCAGCTATGCTACACGATTTAGGCATATATTTAACCAATGCGCCGGATTTATATTGTTTTGGCGATAAGCCATATATCTGTCACGGCTATTTGGGCAGAGGTATACTGGAAAAAGAGGGTTACCCCATTCATGCTCTCGTTTGTGAGCGGCATACGGGTACAGGATTATCTCTTTCAGATATTCAGGAGCAGAAACTACCTGTTCCTCATCGCAACATGTTACCAGTCACCATTGAGGAGCAAATCATTTGTTTTGCAGATAAGTTTTATAGTAAAAGTGGTGAATTGACCAGTCCGAAAAGTATCACAAAGATTCTCAAATCAATGCATAAACATGGGGCACATCAGGCCAACCAGTTTAAAGTGTGGTGTGATATGTTTTTGTAACCGAAGTTAAAATCAGATAACTAGTTGATAAAACTGAAGTTCTCCTGCATCCATGATCCAATAAAAGGGATTTTTATAAATCGGCTCTGAATTGCACCAACTAGGCCAATAAGCCAGCAGATAAAAACGATAAGACCTACAATATTTGCGATAAAACCCAGTGATATAGGAGAGAGGATAAGGCTCAAAGCAGATGCTAAAAACATTAGTATCATTAAGCCAAAAGACTGTCGTAAATGAAATAATCCTAACTCACTCTTAGGCGTTTCATTTTGTCGAAGTATTAATGCTATTATCCATCCAACAAGAGTGATGTAACTAACTGTTGCTATTAATCGGCTTTGATCATTCATATATTCAGATGTTGTAATTTATTGGAATAAAAATTAAACACCGTCAAAATTACATGTAAAAAATGAAAAGTTTATATTTTTACGAATATTCAGTCTGAATCTAGCATAAAATTGTGTGTCAGGTTTCTTACAGGTGACCTGAGCTTGATATAAGAATTCGATTGAAAACTCTAATTGGTTGTTTGTTATATTGTATTTAAATCAATTCTTTGCGCCAATCTGAGTTTTAAAACTAAAATCGAACTCACGTTTAATATTAACATTGACCATTAAGCTGTCAAAAGTCCTGTTAAAATCCATCTGTATTTTATAGTTTTGGATAAAGTATTTATAAGTAATAAATCCAAAAGGAAATCACATGAAAAATCTGTTATTAATTGGTTTAAGTATGCTCATGGCAGCTTGTTGTACTGATACTGCTCTGGATACAAGTAATGATGAAGAAGTTGCAAATATAAGTACAGAAACGGTTAAACATACCATAGCAAGTTTGCAAAAAATGCATGGTAAGGGTGCAGAAAAAATGATTGAGCGCGGTGTAGAACACACAGCTTCTTTATGGAGAAATATAGATGGTACTGAAGCTGATTTTCAGTCTTTTTGTGAGAAACATTATTTGGCTGATGATAAAGAAAAAGCTCTTATGTTTGAGAAGGTAAGTCGTAACATGGAAGTTTTGTATGGTCATTTTAATAAAATCAGTCTGGAACTGCAGCGTCCGCTTCATGAGCCAATGGGTGAGATTATTGATATTGATAAAGCCTTTGGAGGATATAATGCAGGGGCACACCTTATAGCAGATATGTATCGTAATAAACTGGCTTTTAATATTGCTTTAAACTTTCCGTACTTTGGTCTTAAGGAGAAAGAAAAAATGGGAAAGGACTGGAGTCGTTTGGAATGGGCTTATGCTCGTATGGGCGATATCTTTATAGCTCGTATACCAGCTGAAATATTACAGAATGTATCAGAAGTAAGTTCTGCATCAGAAATGTACATTGCCAATTACAATATTCATATGGGGAAATTAACAGATGGAAATGGAAAATCATTTTTCCCCGAAGAAATGGTTTTACTATCACATTGGAATTTGCGCGATGAGATTAAATCACATTACAGTAAAGGTAAAGAAGGCGTAAATGCTCAGGCTATGGTTTATGAAGTGATGAAAAGAATCATTAGTCAAACCATTCCTCAAAAGGTTATTAATAATAGTGATTACCAGTGGGATCCATATACAAATATTGTATACCAGAACGGTTCAGTAGTTGAGGCTACTCCTGAACCAAACGAACGTTATCAACAAATTATAAATAACTTTCATGCCTTACGAAAAATGGATGCCTTTACTCCTTTAAATACGGCAGTAAAAAGAGCTTTTGAAGGAGGCATGGAGATTACACAAAAAGATGCAGAGAAGCTGTTTGTTAAGTTTATGTCATCAAAAGAGTTAAAGAAAGTTGGAGAGCTTATTAAGCAGCGTTTGGGGCGTGATCTTAAGCCGTGGGATATTTGGTATGACGGATTTAAAGCACGTAGTTCAATTGATGAAACAGCTTTAAATACCATTACGCAATCGAGGTACCCTGATGCAAAGGCATTAGATAATGATTTGGAAGCAATGTTGTTAAAGTTAGGATTTTCTAAAGATAGAGCAGTGTTTTTAGCGGAACGAATTGATGTTGATCCGGCAAGAGGGTCTGGTCATGCATGGGGAGCTTCCATGAAAGGTAAAACTGCACACCTTCGTACACGAATACCTGCATCAGGTATGGATTATAAAGGATATAATATTGCTATTCATGAGTTTGGACACAATGTGGAGCAAACGATTTCCTTATACGATGTTGATTATTACATGTTAAATGGAGTACCCAATACTGCTTTTACAGAAGCGTTAGCCTTTATCTTCCAGAAACGGGATTTAGAATTATTGGGCATAAATAATAAAAATCCACAAAAAGAAGCACTACAAACATTGGATAATTTCTGGTCCACCTATGAAATTATGGGTGTATCTTTACTTGATCAGCGTATGTGGAAATGGTTGTATGCACATCCTGATGCCACACCAAAAGAATTGAAGAAAGCAGTTGAGACAATGGCAGTTGAAATCTGGAACCAGTTTTATGCGCCTGTTTTTGGTGTTAAAGATCAACCCATTTTAGCTATTTATTCTCATATGGTAAACAGCCCTATATATTTATCTAATTATGCTTTTGGCCACCTTATCCAGTTTCAGGTAGAACAATATCTAAAAACAGCAAACTTTGCTTCTGAAGTTGAACGTTTGTTCCGTATTGGCTCTGTTACTCCAAATGCGTGGATGCAAGAAGGGTTAGGTGAAGATATTTCAATTAACTCTATTATTAAACAAGCAGGTATTGCTGTTGATGAAATTAAGAAGCGTTAGCTCGTAAAAAAATAATATATAAGAAAGGGGTAAGATTTGTATTAAATTTTACCCCTTTTTCAGTTATTTCATCCTTTGAATTAATCAATCATCTTTTGTAATTTTTTACGACCAAAGAAAATCCTGCTTTTAACGGTTCCAATTGGCATATCCAATTCCTCAGCTATCTCTTTGTACTTATAGCCTTCCATGTGCATAGTAAGTGGTTGTTTAAACTCACTGTCCAGGTTGCCCATGTGTGTCTTTATTTCACCTGTGTAATGAATAATATCAGGTGTGTCATGTGTATAATACTTGTTTGATAAATAATTAACTTCATCTACAAGCATTGGAGCCTGACGCATTTTATACTTTCTGCGGTAATTATTAATGAACGAATTACGCATAATGGTATGCATCCATGCTGAGAAGTTCGTGTTCATCACAAATTTTTCACGTGATGATAAGGCACGAAAGTTTGTTTCTTGAACAAGGTCATTTGCATCTTCCTCATTCGTTGTTAATGTAAGGGCATAGCTAAACATTTTCTGTTGAAGCCCCAATAATCGATGGTTAAATTGTTCTGCGGTCATCTTGTTGGGTTTTGTTTAACAAATCTGTTTTAATTAAACACAACTGTCAGGGTGTTGAACAGCAGTGTATTTTAAAAACAGACATAATTTAGTTATTTAAATCCGTTAATACAACTGAAAATCAGTATTACATATCAATAGGGCAAAGAGGTAATCAAATACCGCAATGCGTCATAAAGATGAACAAAATGCTTTTAACCACCAAATTTGTTTAATATATATTGATAGCGTTCATCATTTCAATAGTATTTTTAGTCGAAATGATATTCTATAATATTTTAACTATCAAGGTTCAAAGAGTGATAAAGTTATTATTTAGCTATATTTTACATTTTTTGGCAAAAATTAATATTTCGAATTGCTTGTATTATATATTATTGCAAATAACGATATCTGTCGTGTTTAGAATAATAAAATTTGGTGTATTTTGCCCACTCATTTTTATAGTTTTGATAGTTAATATGGGATTAATAAGAAGGGTATATCATTTTTATCTGGATGGATTTAGAAATATGTCGTCATGGGGACGAACACTTTGGGTTATTATTTTAATAAAACTATTTATAATGTTTGCCGTGCTGAGGTTGTTTTTCTTTAGGGATACCCTAAAAAATAAATACACAAGCGATGAAGAGCGGGCAAACCATGTGATTGAAGAACTAATAAATCGTTAACTATATATAATTAAAGAAATGCTTGAAAACATTGATTTTGCACTTGTTAACTGGTCGAGGGCTCAATTTGCATTAACAGCCATGTTTCATTGGTTGTTTGTACCCTTAACCTTAGGTCTTAGCTTTATTGTCGCTTTTATGGAGACGGTCTACTATAAGACTGGTGATCCTGAGTGGAAACGGATTACAAAATTTTGGATGAAGCTCTTCGGAATTAATTTTGCTATTGGAGTTGCTACTGGGATTATTCTTGAATTTGAGTTTGGAACGAATTGGTCAAACTATTCATGGTTTGTAGGTGATATTTTTGGTGCACCGTTAGCCATAGAAGGTATCATGGCCTTTTTTATGGAAAGTACTTTTATCGCTGTTATGTTTTTTGGTTGGGGTAAAGTTAGTAAACGTTTTCACCTTACTGCAACGTGGCTTACAGCTGTAGGAGCAAATTTATCGGCACTATGGATATTGGTGGCTAATGCCTGGATGCAGAATCCTGTTGGAATGAAGTTTAATCCTGAAACAGCCCGTAATGAGATGCAAAATTTCTGGGAGGTATTTTTATCACCTACCGCTGTTACCAAATTCTTGCATACAACCACTTCAGGTTATGTGCTTGCGGCTATTTTTGTGGTAGGTATCAGCAGTTGGTTTTTATTAAAGAAACGACATGTTCTTTTTGCTAAAAGAAGCATTGTCATTGCGGCTATCTTTGGGTTTGTATCGTCAGTAATGCTAGTGGCATCAGGAGATGGTTCAGCTCGTGATGTAGCTAAGACTCAGCCTATGAAGTTTGCAGCAATGGAATCATTATATGAAGGACAAACGCAGGCACCATTAATTGCTATTGGTTTGTTTGGTAAAGAGCATGATGACCCTATGCACCGTGGATCTGATCAGGAATTTCTGGTTAAAATAGAAGTGCCTAATATGCTATCTTACCTGGCTTTTCTTGAAGTGGATGCTTTTGTTCCGGGAATTAAGGATCTCGTACTTGGAAACGAGCAATACAATATCATGTCCTATAAAGAAAAGATTAAAAGGGGATATGAAGCACAACAGATGCTAAGGGCGTTTAAAGATGCAAAGGGAGTTGACGAGGTAGAGTATAATCGGCTAAAATCGAAGTTTGATGATAAAGAGTGGATTGAGAATTACTTCCGCTATTTCGGTTATGGTAATTATTATGATCCCAATCCGGAGCAATTGGAGTTAAATGCTTTTAAGATTGTTCCTCCGATATCTTTATCATTTTATGCTTTTCATATTATGGTGATTCTTGGAGGTCATTTTATGTTATTATTTTTAGTAGTACTTTGGTTGATTTACCGAAAAAAATTAGAGTCGAATAAAGTTGTATTGTACACTGCACTATGGACTATCCCACTTGCGTATATTGCAAGTCAGGCTGGTTGGATTGTTGCTGAAGTTGGCCGCCAACCGTGGGTTATTCAGGATTTAATGCCTACAATGACAGCAGTTTCAAAAATAGATACGAGTTCAGTAATGATAACATTTTGCTTATTCACCACTACTTTTGTGGCATTGGCAGTTGCCGAATTACGGATTATGCTAAAGCAAATTAAAAACGGACCTAAAGAAGGAGGACATAACTAATGTTTGGAGAATTATCACATTTAGCATTACAACAATACTGGTGGATCATTGTATCTTTACTAGGAGCCCTGCTTGTGTTCTTAATGTTTGTACAGGGCGGACAAACGCTGATTTATACCATAGGGAAAACAGATATGGAGCGAACCATGCTGGTGAATACACTTGGTAGAAAGTGGGAATTTACATTTACAACATTGGTCACTTTTGGTGGTGCTTTCTTCGCATCTTTCCCCTTGTTTTATAGCACCAGTTTCGGAGGAGCCTACTGGGTTTGGATGGCGATATTATTTGCCTTTGTGTTACAGGCCGTTGCTTATGAGTTCCGCTCACGGCCGAATAATGCTTTCGGTGCTCGAACGTACGAAATCTTTTTATTAATAAATGGATTATTAGGCACTATTTTAATTGGAACAGCCGTAGCTACATTCTTTACTGGATCGGCCTTCTCTGTTAACGATATGAATCAGTCGCAGTGGGAGTTAAAAACGCACGGATTAGAGGCCGCCCTTAACCTTCATAATTTGTCTTTAGGATTAGCTGTTTTCTTTCTGGCTCGCGTTCTGGGGCTTTTGTATTTTATAAACAGTGTTCAAAGCGAAGATATATTTGCACGATCAAAAAAGCATTTAATTATAAACAGTGTTCCATTTCTTGTATTTTTCTTAACTTTTGTAATCTGGTTAATGTTGCGAGATGGTTTTGCGGTTAATCCGGATACACAGGAAGTTTATATGGAATCATTTAAATACTTTAATAATATGGTTGCTATGCCACTTGTGCTTATCATATTCTTATTAGGGGTAGTGGGAGTACTGTTTGGAATTGGAGCAAGTATTTTCCAATCGTACTATACAAAAGGTATATGGTTTGCCGGAGTAGGAACGGTATTGGCAGTTCTTGCTTTATTGTTGGTAGCTGGGTTTAATGATACATCGTTTTATCCTTCTACATTTGATTTGCAAAGTTCTTTAACGATACAGAACGCCTCGTCGAGTCATTTTACCTTAACTGCTATGAGTTATGTATCATTGTTGGTGCCATTTGTATTTGCGTACATCTGGTATGTGTGGAAAGCCATGAATAACAAGCAAATTGATGTAGATGAGATGCAATCGGATGATGTGCATGTATATTAAATTAATACTTTAAGAAGATTTATGGAAGTATGATAACGATGATAGTTATTATTACCGTATCCATCTGATTGTTGAAAAATAAATTTGAACACATGAAATATTTACATGAAATAGCCTGGTATTTGTCTCTTCCACTTACAATAGTTGTTGCGTATTATGCAGTATTGTGGGGACTTAAGAAGTTTCATAAAACCATAGAGGTTAATGAACAGGAAGAAACCAAATGATATAAAAAAATCCCACTCTAAGTGTAGTGGGATTTTTCATTTTTATGATTTTAAATATTTATTTAATTCCAAGAACCCATTTGGCTGTGGATATTATAATGTAATATAAAATTACAGCAGCAATACCGCCTACACCTAATAATGCTATAAAAACAACAGCCAAAAATAATAGTACAAAGCGCTCTTTGTTTTCGCCCCATTTCATATTCTTAAATTTTAATGAGAACATGGGTACTTCGCTAATAAGCATGAAACAGAAAAAAACAATTGCTATTAAAACAATCACAGGTGATAACCATAAATACCAATCTGGATTAGCTATAAATTTATAAGCAAAAGCAGCAGTAAATATACCCGTTGCTGTAGTAGTTAAGCCAATAAAATTTTCTGATTGGCGTTTGTCTACGTTAAATTTAGCCAAGCGAAGTGCTGCAAAAACCACCATGGTAAACGGCAGTAATATCACTATTTGTTGGTTTACCGGAAGAAGGAAAAAATCAGGTGTGTAGCTTTGGGTTAATTGGTATTTAATTATTGTAGACCAAATTGCTGCAGGTGCAGCGCCAAAGCTAATTAAATCAGCTAATGAATCCAGTTCCTTACCCATTTCGCTGTAGGCCTTAAGCGCACGGGCAGCAAAACCATCGCTAAAATCAAAAATTGCGCCTGCAAATATTAGCCATATAGCCCAATCAATACGACCATTAATTGCAAAAAAGACGGCTAAAATACCACACAGCACATTAAGGCTGGTAAGAAAATTTGGAATATGTTGTTTTATATTCATTACAGTAATGTTTAAATCTTTGTCGAAAGTAAAGGAAACCGAAAGAGAAACAAAATTTCAGTTCACGAATCATTGTTTTCGTACTAAATTTAACCCGGATTCGATGTAAGTTTATGATTCAATAAAGTTAGCTTACTTATAAATACTCTAATATATCTACCTAAATATTTGGAATTATTATTATTGACCCTATATTTGTAAACGATTAACAATATTTCATGAAACGAACATGTAGATTCAATTATTAATTCACACAGTAAGATGGTTGAATTTATTTGAGAGTTACGTATAACTATTGAAAATTAATTTAAACATATGAAGAATTTTACTCATTATCATCATCATTTATTCCTGCAAACCTGGTAGGTGGTGATTGATATGTAAAAACTAAAAATATTAATCAGGGGGCTTATCAGAAATGGTAAGCCCTTTTTTTGTACTAATAATTATGACACTCATACAACTTCATATTCATCAACATCATTTTTTATCCATCAGGATGAGCTAATGTATTGTGTGTTAGAATGAAACAAACAAAGGCTTATCTAATTAGATAAGCCTTTGTTATATGATAATAATTTAATAACGATAGCAATGGAAACTAAATTAAGAATTGCATTACAGAAAAAAGGGCGTTTAAATGAAGACTCAATGAAGTTATTAAAAGAGGCTGGTATTAAATTTAATATTGGCAGTGGCAAACTGGTTGCTTCATCTCCTAATTTTCCTATTGAAGTATTGTTTTTACGTGATGATGATATACCACAAACTGTTGCTGATGATGTTGCTGATATTGGTATTGTTGGTGAGAATGAAATAAGAGAAAAAGGATTTGAACTGAATGTAGTGAAACGCTTAGGTTTTAGTAAATGTAGAATCTCACTGGCTATTCCTAAAGCTGAAGAATATAGTGGCTTGAGTTATTTTGAGGATAAAAAAGTAGCAACCTCGTACCCCGTAATACTAGGGAAATACTTTAAGGAACAGAATATTAATGCAGATATACACGAGATTGCAGGATCTGTTGAAATTGCACCGGGCATAGGTTTGGCCGATGGTATTTTTGATATCGTAAGTTCAGGGAGTACATTGGTAGCGAATCGCCTGAAAGAAGTGGAAGTGGTAATGCAGTCAGAAGCTATACTTGTGTCGGGCACTAACTTATCGGCCGAGAAAATGCAGCTCTTAGATGAGTTAATTTTTCGGATTGATTCGGTGATGGCAGCAAACTCTAATAAGTATATCCTTATGAATGTGCCGAACGATAAAGTAGATGAGATTGTTAAAGTACTACCGGGTATGAAAAGTCCAACAGTACTTCCATTAGCGGATAAAGGCTGGAGTTCTGTCCACTCTGTTATACAGGAGAAGAAATTTTGGGAAATTATAGGTCAGTTAAAAGATATAGGAGCCGAAGGCTTATTGGTTATTCCAATTGAAAAAATGATCTTATAGAGAGTAAGCCTGGTATAAATGTAAAAGGCATATACAAAAACATTTACATTCAAAATAACTAGAAATTAATCATGCAAAAAATACGATATCCACGAAAAGAAGAATGGCAAAAGCTACTGGAGCGGCCTGATAATGGTTTGGAAGATGTTTATGATACTGTTCGGGCTGTATTGGATGATGTGCAGCGTAATGGAGATGCAGCACTGAAGAAATATACACGCCTTTTTGAAGGTATTGAACTATCACAGCTTGAAGTAAGCCAGCAAGAAATTGACGAGGCCTGTAAGCAAGTGAGTAATGAATTAAAAAATGCAATATTGTTGGCCAAACAAAACATTGAAACCTTTCATAGGTCGCAAAAAACACAAAAAAAGCTTGTTGAAACCATGCCGGGAGTGCAATGTTGGCAGAAAAGTGTTGCTATTGAAACAGTAGGACTATACATACCCGGAGGAACAGCGCCTTTATTTTCAACAGTACTGATGTTGGGTATTCCTGCTAAACTGGCTGGTTGTAAGGAGGTGGTATTGTGCACTCCTGCCAGGAAAGGAGAGCTTATTGACCCGGCTATTTTATATACGGCATCATTGGTGGGTATAAATCGCATCTTTAAGTTAGGGGGTATTCAGGCTATTGGAGCTATGACATATGGTAGTGAATCGGTGCCGGCCGTAGCAAAAATATTTGGTCCGGGTAATCGCTTTGTTACCGCGGCCAAGCAATTGGTTAGTATTAAAGATGTGGCTATTGATATGCCTGCAGGTCCATCAGAGCTTTTGGTTTTAGCTGATGATAGTGCCGATCCCGTTTTTGTGGCAGCTGATTTGTTGTCGCAGGCTGAACATGGTACAGACAGCCAGGTGATATTTGTTACAAACAGTGAAAAATTGTTTCAGCAAGTGGAAATAGAAGTAAAAAAACAATTAAACCAATTGCCTCGGCAGGAAATTGCTGAGCAAGCTTTGGAAAATAGTCGCTTAATTGTGTTGAAAGAGGTGGATGAAATGATGGAGATGTGTAACCAATATGCACCTGAGCACCTTATAATTTCAATGCGTAACAATGAAGAGATAGGCAATAAAGTGGTTAATGCTGGTTCAGTATTTTTAGGAAACTATTCGCCGGAAAGTGTAGGAGATTATGCCTCAGGAACAAATCATACCTTGCCAACACATGGTTATGCCAATGCCTATAGCGGAATAAATTTGGATAGCTTCCTTAAAAAAATAACCTTTCAGAAAGTTAGCGCTTTGGGTTTGAGTAAAATAGGATCGTCAATAGAAATAATGGCCGAAGCAGAACAACTTATTGCTCATAAGAATGCAGTAACGGTGCGCTTGAATAAAATGAATAAATAAATGAAACTTGGCAAAAGTATCAAAGGGCAAAATTATTTGTCGTATGTCACTCATCTTGCTACTAATGTCTTGTTACTTGATATTTTAATATAATGAAACCAATAAAACGACTCCTAAGACCTAATATACAAAGCCTGAAGCCTTACTCATCAGCACGTGATGAATATACGGGAGAAGCAGCTGTATTTCTTGATGCCAATGAAAGCCCATATAACCAGCCCTATAATCGTTATCCTGATCCGTATCAGCGCAAAGTGAAAGCTAAAATTGCCCGGATTAAAGATATTAGAGCAGGACAGATATTTTTGGGTAATGGTAGTGATGAGCCAATTGACATGCTGTTTAGAGCATTTTGTGAGCCGGGTGTTGATAATGTGGTATGCATAGACCCCACTTACGGTATGTACCAGGTGGCAGCCGATATTAATAATATCGTAGTGCATAAAGTACAATTAACCAATGATTTTGAGTTAGATGTGGAAGCCTTGCTAGCGAAGTGCAACGATAAAACAAAGCTCATGTTTATCTGCTCTCCTAATAATCCTACCGGTAATTGTTTTAAAGAAAAAGACATGCTTTCTTTAATTAAACTGTTTGAAGGTATTGTGGTGCTTGATGAAGCTTACATTGATTTTGCACCTGAAAAGAGTTTACTGTCGCAACTTAATAAATATCCGAACCTGGTTATTTTGCAAACTTTCTCAAAAGCCTGGGGAATGGCAGGTATCCGTTTGGGAATGGCATTTGCTTCAGAGGAGATTGTAGGTGTTTTGAGTAATATTAAGTATCCGTACAATATTAATATACTTACGCAGGAAAAAGCTTTAGAACTGTTAGAATGCGAACCTGACAAGCAATATTGGGTACAACAATTATTAGCCGAACGAGCTAAGATGCAAATAAGTTTAGCTGGCTTAAGTTTTGTTCAAGTGGTATACCCTTCTGATGCCAATTACTTATTGATTAAAGTGGATGATGCCAATGGTATTTATAATTTTTTGGTGAGCAAGAAAATTATCATTCGTAATCGTTCCACAGTATCTTTATGTGCCGGATGTTTGCGTATTACTATTGGACAGCCTGCTGAAAATAGTTTGTTGCTTGAAGCTTTATCTATGTTTGAAAAATAAATGTTGGATACAAAAGTTAAGTATAAGACAAGTTACAATATTTCGTTGATGTTAAGCTTTAAATATCTTGATACTATCTGAAAATGAAAAAAGTACTCTTTATAGACCGTGACGGAACGCTTATTGTTGAGCCACCTATAGATTATCAGGTGGATAGCCTTGAAAAACTGGAGTTTTATCCCGGTGTATTTCAGAACCTGTTGAAGATTGTAGATTTACTCGATTTTGAACTGGTTATGGTAACTAACCAGGATGGGCTCGGAACTGATTCATTTCCGGAAGATAGGTTTTGGCCGGCACAGAATAAGATGCTGACAACCTTTAAAAATGAAGGAATTGTATTCTCCGATATTTTGATTGACCGTTCTTTCCCGGAAGATAATGCACTAACACGAAAACCCCGTACAGGACTGCTTACTAAATATTTGACAGGTCATTATGATTTGGCTAATTCATTTGTAATAGGAGATAGAATTACAGATGTTGAACTGGCGGCAAACATGGGATGCAAAGCTATCTTTTTAAAGGAAAGTGAAGCAGCTAATGAAGCCTTGAGTAAGGCTGGTTTGCTTAGTACTTGTGTGTTGACTTCCTGCGATTGGGATGCCGTAACGAACTTTTTATTTTCATCGGAACGTTTTGCAACGGTTGAACGCCATACGACCGAAACAAAAATAAACGTTACTATTAATCTGGATGGAAATGGACAATGCAATATCGATACTGGCCTTCATTTTTTCGATCATATGTTGGAGCAAATTGGACGTCACTCCGCTTGCGACTTATCGGTTAAAGTAGATGGTGATTTGCATGTTGATGAACACCATACCATTGAAGATACTGCTATTGCACTGGGTGAAGCAGTTAAAAAAGCCTTAGGTGATAAGCGAGGTATTGAGCGATATGGTTTTTGCCTGCCAATGGATGATTGTTTGGCACAAGTAACCCTCGATTTTGGTGGACGTTCATGGCTGGTATGGAATGCTGATTTTAAACGCGAGATGATAGGAGACATGCCAACAGAGATGTTTTATCACTTCTTTAAAAGTTTTTCCGATGCAGCAGCATGCAATTTGAATATTAAAGCCGAAGGTAAGAATGAACACCACAAAATAGAAGGTATCTTCAAGGCACTGGCAAAAGCTATTAAGGCTGCTGTTCGCAAGGATCCGTATAATAATCGATTACCAAGTACTAAAGAAATGCTATAATCAGAGTTCTCAGGATATAAGTATAATAGCCCTATTATTTATGTAAGCCCTCAAGATATCAATGTAACCGTGTATGAGTTGAATGTAAAGGTCAAAGATGTTAATGTAATAACAGTAGCATTGTATGTAAGACTGATAGAATGCATTGTAAGGCCTCAAGATATCAATGTAACCGTGTATGAGTTGAGTGTAAAGATCGAAGAAGTTAATGTAATAGCAGTAGCATTGTATGTAAGACTGACAGAATACATTGTAAGTCCTCAAGATATCAATGTAACTGTGTAAGAGTTGAATGTAAAGATCGAAGAAGTTAATGTAATAGCAGTAGCATTGTATGTAAGACTGACAGAAGGTATTGCAGTTAATCAAGCATACGATGTAATTGTGTGTGTTGAATTACATTGACCAAAATCACCTGTTTTTTCTTCTCATCCCAACTTATTTAACTTATTTTGTCGGTATTAAAAAAGTTGGATATATAGCTATAAGTATAAATAAAATCTTTACATGCAAACAGGTATTGACCAGATAGAACTCTCTCAGATATATAATCGTAAGCGAAGCGATCGTGATATTTTTCAAGAACTAATGTCATTTAAAGTGCGTGAAGTGTTGCTGATTGCCAATCATTACGATGCATACAGTATTGTACGCGAAGGTCGTTTTTTCGATAAAATATTTGGCGAGTACCTTCATCTTAATCTTTTTACTGCTCCACGTATTACAAGTGTAGCAACCTGCGAAGAAGCAGAAGAATTGATGAGTGAACGGGACTTTGAGATGGTGATACTAATGGCAGGACTCGATAAACAGTTGCCATTGGTAATGAGCACTCGCTTAAAAGAAGCCAGTCCGGAAGTCCCAATATTATTGATGGTGAATAACAATGCCGATCTCAAATTTTTTGATGAAGCCAGTGGGAATATTGAAAATATAGAACGTGTATTTGTATGGAATGGCGACTCACGTGTATTTCTGGCTATGATTAAATATGTAGAAGATAAGATGAATGTAGCCAAGGATGTAAAAGTTGGTGATGTGCGTGTTATCTTGCTTGTGGAAGATTCACAAAAATATTATACACGATACCTCCCTTTACTGTATTCCATTATTATGCGCCAAACGCAAGCTATATTAGAGGAAGAATCAAAAGACCAGTTGCATAAAATTATGAAAATGCGGGTGCGGCCCAAAATTCTTTTAGTGAGTAACTATGAGGATGCAGTAGAGATAGTTGATCGCTACCTTGATAACCTGATTTGCGTTATCTCAGATGTGAAATATACCCGCAATGGAAAAGAAGATGAAGATGCCGGCGTGGAGTTAATAAAGTACGTTAAGTCGAAAACCATAATACCAACATTATTACAATCATCAGACCCTTCAAATGCATTACGGGCAGAAGCTATTAAGTCTGATTTTATTGATAAAAATTCCGACAGTCTTTCATTAGATATTTATAACTTCATACATCAGAAGCTTGGATTTGGTGATTTTGTATTTAAAAACAGTCGTGGAGCAAAAATTGCAGTTGCACGTAATATGAAAGAATTTGTGGAGTGTATTGAGGAGGTTTCGCCTGAATCGTTACTTTACCATGCACGCCGTAATGGTATCTCTACGTGGTTAATGGCCAGGGGAGAGATTAGCATTGCCAAACAACTGCGCCCTTATCGAATCGAAGATTTTGAAAGTTTTACTAAGTTACGACAAGCTATACTTGATGTTTTTGAGGATGTTCGCTTAAAGCGATTGCGTGGAAAGGTGGTCATGTTCGATAAGGAAATGGTAAAAAGCAGCCGTTATATTGTACGTATAGGCGAAGGTTCTTTTGGAGGAAAAGGCCGTGGAGTAGCTTTTCTAAGTAATTTTATTGAAAACATCAACTTTTCTAAAATAGTTGATGATATCAATATAAAAATTCCACCAACCACAATTATTGGAGCCAGTGAGTTTACACACTTTATCGAAAAGAATAACCTGTATACCTTAGCTTTTGTAGAAAAAAAATTTGACGAAATAAAAGCGCTGTTTCTTAAATCGGAATTAAGTGATGAGGTAAATGAAAAACTGATGCAATATGTTGAAGTTATGGATAAACCTTTGGCTGTACGTTCGTCCGGGTTGTTCGAAGATAGTTTGTTACAACCTTTTGCCGGGGTTTATGCCACGTATATGGTACCCAATAACCATCCTAATATAAATGAGAGATACCGTCAGTTGTGTACAGCCGTTAAGCTGGTTTATGCCTCAATGTTTAGCGATCCGGCAAAAGCTTATTTTGATGCAGTTAATTATAAAATCGAAGAAGAAAAGATGGCTGTCATCATTCAGGAGGTTGTTGGTGGACGTGTAGGAGACCGCTTTTATCCGCATATTAGTGGTGTCGCTCAGTCATATAATTACTACCCATTCTCATATATGAAACCGGAAGATGGTTTTGCTGTTTTAGCCGTAGGCTTAGGTAAATATGTTGTTGGAGGTGAAAAGGCTTATCGGTTCTGCCCTAAACATCCAAAGTTGGAATTAAATTCTATTCAGGATCAGATTAAAGATTCACAATCGTACTTTTATGCACTCGATTTGGATAAGGACGATTTTTGCCTTGAAGAAGGTGGTGAGGATGCTGCTATTGTAAAGCTTAGTATTAAAGAGGCCGAAGAAGATGGTAATTTGAAGCATTGTGCGTCTGTTTATGATTTTAATTACGACAGGATGGTTAACGATTTCTCGAAGCGTGGACCACGGGTGGTTAATTTCTCAAATATTATAAAGTACGATTATATAAAGTTGTCAAAAACTTTGGACATGCTTTTGCGCTTTTTTAAGGAAGCTATGGGAGCTCCTGTTGAAATTGAGTTTGCAATCGACCTGGAACCCGGACGACATAATCTTCCAACCCTGTATTTACTTCAGATTAAACCACTTATTAGGGTGGAGAATGATGTAAGTATTGATTTTGATGCAGTTAAAAAGGATAAGCTTGTGCTACAATCCATTAAAGGTATGGGTAATGGGCGCCTGGATCATATTAAGGATGTGGTGTATATGAATATTGATTTGTTTGACCGTACCAAAACAGCTGAGATGGGAAAGGAAATGGAGGCAATCAACAGGTATTTTGAAGAGCAAGGTAAGGAGTATGTTTTGATTGGCCCTGGCCGATGGGGTACACGTGATCGTTTTACCGGAATTCCGGTATATTGGTCGCAAATATCTCATGCGCGCATTATTGTAGAGATGGGCTTGCCTAATTTCCCACTTGATGCTTCTCTTGGATCGCATTTCTTTCATAATGTCACTTCAATGAATGTAGGTTATTTTAGCGTACATCATAATGGAGAAGATCAATTTGTAAATCTCGATCTGTTAAAAGAGCAAAAACTGGTTCGCGAAACGGTCTATTTCCGGCATGTTGAATTTGAGCACCCTCTTAATATATTGATGGATGGTAAGCAGCAGAAAGCAGCTATTGTATGGAATGATAATTCCGATGCATAGAATATTTTAATTGTAACTCCATTCAAAATGAAACTTTTATTTTTTTTTCATAGAGGATAAAAGAGTCTTAAAATATTGTAAAAAAGGATTTCTATTTATATCTTGATGATCATCACATTATTAACCAAGATATAAATAAGGAAATTCATGATGGATTCTAAAGGATTTGTTTACCCGTCGCAGACTGTAGTAGACAATGCGATAGTACAATCGTATGAAAAGTTGTACCAACAATCAATTAAAGACCGAGAAGGTTTTTGGGCAAAAGAAGCTGAGAATTTAGAATGGTATAAAAAATGGGAAAAAGTACTGGATAGTAGTAAATACCCCTTTTATAAGTGGTTCATAGGAGGAAAAACCAATATTATACAAAATGCCATTGATCGCCACCTGAAAACGGCAACCCGAAATAAATTGGCACTTATTTGGGAAGGAGAACCCGGTGATTTAAAAACCTACTCCTATCATGCCTTAAATCGCGAAGTAGCTGAGTTTGCCAATATACTTAAGGCAATGGGTGTTCATAAGGGTGATATTGTCACTATATACATGCCTCAAATCCCTGAACAAATTTTTGCTATGCTGGCATGTGCTAAAATTGGAGCAGCTCATAGTGTGGTATATGGAGGGTTTAGTCATGAAGCATTAGCCGAGCGTATTAATGCCGCCAATAGTCGTGTGGTTATTACTGCCGATGGGGGATTTCGCAGGGGCAAAGCCACTAAGCTAAAAGAAATCGTTAATAAAGCCATGGAACTTTCGCCAACAATGGAAGTGTGTATTACCGTTAAAAGAACCGGAGAAGAAGTATATATGGAAAATGACCGTGATTATTGGTATCACGATTTAAAAGCACTACCTATTGCCAGTCATAAATGTGATACAGAACAAATGGACGCTGAAGACATGCTCTTTTTGCTATATACTTCTGGTTCTACAGGAAAACCCAAAGGCCTTGTGCATACGCATGGTGGGTACAGTGTTTACACATCCACAACACATCGGATGGTATTTGATATTAAGCCGGAAGATCGCTGGTGGTGTGCTGCAGATCCGGGGTGGATTACCGGACATAGTTATATGGTATACGGGCCACTGATTAACGGCTCAACAATATTTATGTATGAAGGGGCGCCTAATCATCCCTATCCAGATCGTTGGTGGCGTATGATTGATAAATATGGAATAACAGTCCTTTATACTTCCCCTACTGCCATTCGGGGATTAATGCGTTATGGAGAATCATGGGTTAATAGGCATGATATTAGTTCATTACGTTTATTAGGGTCGGTTGGAGAACCTATCAATCCTGAGGCATGGCGTTGGTATTATAATGTAGTAGGGAATAAAAATTGCCCAATTATGGACACTTGGTGGCAGACAGAAACAGGAGGTTTTGTTATCACACCTTTACCTGTTACACCCTTAAAACCAGGTTCGGCGACAAAGCCATTTTTTGGACATGAGGTAGGAGTGGTTGATGAAGAAGGGAAGGACGTGGCAGTAAACGAAGTTGGTGCATTGGTCATAAAAAATCCTTGGCCGGGAATGGCACGTACCATTATGGGAGATGATGAACGGTATAAAGATACCTATTGGGCAAAGTTTCAAAAACAGAAATATTACCATGCAGGAGACTCAGCTCGTAAGGATGAGGATGGCTATTATTGGATTATCGGGCGTAGTGATGATGTGATAAAAGTAAGTGGATATCGCTTGGGAACAGCTGAAATTGAGAGTGCAGCTGTTAGTCATTCTGATGTTGCCGAAGCTGCAGCTATTGCCTTGCCACATGAGTTAAAAGGAAGTGGTATTCATGTTTATGTTATTCTTAAGTCAGGTATTGAGGGAACCAGAGAGTTGGGGAAAGAAATACTTGATCATATTGCCAAAGTAATGGGACCCATTGCAAAACCTGAAGAAATAATTTTCTCAGAATCGTTACCAAAAACCAGAAGTGGTAAAATTATGCGACGTGTTCTTAAGGCACGTGCTCTAGGTGAAAATGAAGGAGATTTGAGTACTTTGGATGATTGATAAAATAAAAGGCAAGTGTATGCTTGCCTTTTATTTTATTGCTAGCAGTTAATAGCTGCCAGTGTTTTTTTAGCCTTGATAGGTGCTGAATCCAGTCGTTTCCATTTTACGATCTACTTTCTTTACTAAGCCTTGTAAAACATTACCAGGGCCAACTTCAGTAAATGAAGAAACACCATCTGAAATCATATTTTGTACTGTTTGCGTCCAGCGGACCGGGGCGGTTAACTGAGCCACTAAGTTTTCTTTAATTGTAGCAGGATCAGTAACCGCTTGTGCATTTACATTCTGATAAACAGGACAAATTGGGGTGTGAAATGCAGTGTTTGCAATTGCGGCAGCAAGCTCTGTTTGGGCAGGTTCCATCAGTGGCGAGTGGAAGGCTCCACCTACAGGAAGTTTAATTGCTCGTTTAGCACCTTTTTCAGTCAATTGCTCACATGCCTTATCAATTCCGGCAAAAGAACCGGAAATAACTAATTGCCCCGGACAGTTATAATTTGCGGCAACGACCACTTCATCAATATTTGCACATACCTCTTCAACTATAGCATCTTCTAAACCTACAATTGCAGCCATTGTTGATGGCTCAATTTCGCAGGCTTTCTGCATTGCAAGTGCGCGTTGAGAAACTAACTTTAAACCATCCTCAAAATTTATAGCTTTAGCAGCAACTAAAGCAGAAAATTCGCCTAAGGAATGGCCTGCTGTCATTTCTGGTTTAAAGGCCTCTCCAAGAGTTTTAGCTAATATTACTGAGTGAAGGAAGATTGCAGGTTGAGTTACTTTTGTTTGCTTCAGATCTTCATCACTTCCTTCAAACATTAAGTCAGTTATACGAAATCCTAAGATGTCATTCGCTTTTTCAAACAATTCCTTTGCCATTGGAGAGTTGTCATATAAGTCTTTACCCATTCCAACGTATTGGGCACCCTGACCCGGAAATACAAATGCTTTCATGTATCTAATTTTTTTCAAATTACATATGTCATGTGTTAATTCATTTTAATCTTTATCTATTTAATAGAATAATATGAAGAAACCCGTGTCATATTAATTTGTTTTTAGTTTTGCAGGTCACAAATGTTGTTAAGAACATTAGTTATTAATATGTGTGCCCGCTAATAATTTAAGTTTTTAATGTTACCCATCCCGGTATTAGGTGCCTTTTATTGCTATACAACAAAGGCTCACGGTTGATGAGAGTCATTCATTCTTTTTTTATCGCGGCAAAGATAAAGCATAAAAAAGGATAGCTCCTAATAATTATCTTATCAATTGTATTTTCGACTATTCATTAGCTAAGTTCCAAAGAGTCAAAAAGCTAGTTTTTACTATGGCCTCATACTTCTGCCAGTCAATCTTTTCAACATGGTCATCGGGCATATGGTAAGATTCGTGCCCACCGGTATGAAACCACATAATTGGAATACCTTTTTTTGCAAATGGTGTGTTGTCACTTCCACTTGTGGGATTATCCCAAGCACTGTAATTAATTTTTAAACCTAAATTGTATTTTTTATTGTTGAGTGCGCACAACTCTTCTGCTTGTTTCCATGTTTTGGTGTATAATAAAGTAACAGCCGAATCAGGTTGTTCATAATTAAAACTGCGTCCTATCATATCATAATTGTGATAGTATTTTATTTTACCGATATCATTAAAAGAATTTACAAATGAGCGTGAGCCTAACAGTCCTCTTTCTTCTGCAGTCCAGTTAGCAAAAATTATAGTACGTTTGGGTTGTATTCCGCTTGCAACAAATGCTTTTGCTATTGCAACAACACCTATTGTGCCCGATCCATTATCATCAGCCCCATTCCATATATAACCATCATAGGAGCCAAGATGATCGTAGTGTGCACCTACAACAATGATTTCATCGGGATAATCAGAACCCTTTATCATAGCAAGTACGTTTCTGCATTTTTTGTGCTCAACATTTGCTTTTGCTGATAATTTAATTGAACTGTAATTAAATGTAGTAATTGATTTAATGTCTTTTTGCGATAAATTATCTAAATATCTTTCAAGTACTATGTCAAAATCTGGAATTAACTCTCGCATTAGTTTTTGCGATACCTGAAAGTAATGAGGCGTGTTTTTTTTATCTGACGGTAAGAATAAGCTTTTATTATAAATACCGGAAGAGCGCTTATTAAGATTTTTTTCTGCTGAAGGTACAGTTTCGGTGATATAAGACCTTTCCAAATGAGGATCATTTAAATCATATTCTAAAATGGCTATAGCATTTGATGAATTAATTGTCATCTGTTTTATTTGCAGCCATTCATTTGGTTGTTTATTTTTTAACATCAGTGCTAATGGCGCATTTTCATCTTTAGGCTCGGGTAGGCCCTTAAGTCTAATTAAAATCTTACCAGAACTTTTTTTAGTATTAACCTCTTTTATTTCATTAGTATTTAGACCATAACCACCCCACATTATTGGTGCTTCAATTGTGTATGATTGGGGGATGTTTTCAGCTCTCAGATCGAATGGAAATTCAAAACTATTACTGCTGCCTTTTTTTATTAAGTGGATTGTTGCTTTCTCCGGTTGGTGAGCAATTACAAGAGGCACATCATCAAAGAAACTATTGTTAATTACTGGAGTTAGATTATATTCTTCATATATAGAAGCCAAATAATCACTTGCCATAAATGCACCCTTCATTGCGGCTTCTCTTCCTTCAAACCAATCTGATGAGAAGAAAGAAAGTTGAGCTTTTAATGAATTTTGACTAATTGAATTAAGACCTTTATCTATTGGTTTTTGGGCTTGTGTATATATTGTAATAAAGGATATAAAAGCCAAGAATACAATGCTGTTTTTTAACATACTCGTAGTTGTTATGTGATTTAGAAAGATATTAAATAAGTTAATTTTTTTTTGTCAAAAAAATATTGTGCTAAAGTAGGAGATGATTTTGGATAATAGAAGTGACGCCTGTTGCTTTAGGTGCAATAATGTTCAGGAATTTAATTTTAATGACTAACAAATTGTTTTCTAGATAGAAAAAATGGAAATAATTAGAAAAAAATAATGTGTATGTTGCTCTATTTCAATTGAAAATTAGTACTTTTGCAGCGCTTTTTTGTCTAAAATTGTCAAAGGAGCTGAAAATCAGTGGGGTTTTTAAAAGGAATAGTGTACCTTTGCACCCCATTTAAAGAAGAAATTGTTTAATGCAATATATTTAAATTTTATGCCAACAATTCATCAGTTAGTTAGAAAAGGACGAAACAAGCAGGTGGAAAAAAGTAAATCACCAGCTTTGAATGCATGTCCTCAGAGACGAGGCGTGTGTGTGAGGGTGTATACAACTACACCAAAGAAGCCTAACTCAGCCATGAGAAAGGTAGCAAGGGTGCGTTTAACCAACGGAAAAGAGGTTAATGCGTATATCCCTGGAGAAGGACATAACCTACAAGAACACTCAATTGTATTAGTGCGTGGAGGTAGAGTAAAAGATCTTCCTGGGGTGCGTTATCACTTGGTTCGTGGTGCTTTAGATGCATCAGGAGTTGACGGACGTACGCAGCGTCGTTCAAAGTATGGTACTAAGCGACCAAAAGCTGCTAAAAAGTAATTAAAAAGACATTGTGAAGTGCGTTGTTTACTTGGTTAGTTAACTGGATGAGTAAATGTTTAATCATTGAAGACTAGTAAGGACAGCCAAGAAAGAATAACAAAGTAAACAAAAGAGAAGATGAGAAAAAGTAAACCAAAAAAGAGGATTCTTTTACCGGATCCCAAATTTAACGACACCACGGTTACTCAATTTGTGAATAACCTGATGTTGGATGGTAAAAAGTCAATCGCTTTCAAAATCTTTTACGATGCTATGGATCGTATTGCAGATAAAGCAGAAAAAGAAGGAAAGTCAGTATTGGAAATTTTCAAGAAAGCACTGGAAAATATTACTCCTGCGGTAGAGGTTAAAAGCCGTCGTGTTGGTGGTGCTACATTTCAGGTTCCTACTGAAATTCGTCCAGCCAGAAAGATGTCCATCGGCATGAAACACATGATTTTATACTCGCGTAAGCGTAGTGGAAAATCAATGGCAGAAAAATTATCTGCTGAAATTGTTGCAGCATACAATTTAGAGGGTGCTGCCTTCAAAAAGAAGGAAGATATGCATAAAATGGCAGAAGCTAACCGTGCTTTTGCTCACTTCAGATTTTAATATAAAATTATTTAAGAAACTATTTTCATGGGAAAGGCAGATCTTAAAAAGACCAGAAATATTGGTATCATGGCGCACATTGATGCCGGTAAAACAACGACTACTGAGCGTATCTTGTTTTACACAGGTATCACTCACAAAATTGGTGAGGTGCATGATGGTGCGGCTACCATGGACTGGATGGAGCAAGAGCAAGAGCGTGGTATTACTATTACTTCAGCTGCAGTAACAACAAACTGGATTTACGAAGGTGTTGAAAATAAAATCAACATCATTGATACTCCAGGGCACGTTGACTTTACTGTAGAGGTAGAGCGTTCTTTGCGTATCCTTGACGGTGCCGTAGCTTTATTCTGCGCTGTAGGTGGTGTTGAGCCACAGTCTGAGACAGTATGGCGTCAGGCTAATAAATACAATGTGCCTCGTATCGGTTTCGTTAATAAAATGGACCGTTCAGGTGCTAACTTTTTCGAAGTAGTTCGTCAGGTTAGAGAAATGTTGGGAGCAAACCCTGTACCAATGGTGATTCCTATTGGAGCAGAAGAAACTTTCAAAGGCGTTGTTGACTTGATCGAAAACAAAGCGATTATCTGGCATGATGATGCTCAGTTAGGTTCAACTTTCGAATACGTTGAAATCCCAGCTGACATGAAAGATGAGGCAGAAGAGTGGAGAAGCAACCTCGTAGAAGCTGTTGCTGAGCACGACGATGCATTGTTGGAGCGCTTCTTCGAAGATCCAGAATCAATCACTCGTGACGAGTTAATTGCTGTAATTCGTAAGGCGACTATTGCTCAAACGATTACTCCAATGTTCTGTGGTTCATCTTTCAAAAACAAAGGTGTACAGCGTTTATTGGATGCAGTTATTCAGTTTTTACCAAGCCCAAGTGACATTGGTTCAATCGAGGGTATTAATCCTAAAACTGATGAGCCTGTTTCTTACGTAATGGATGAAGAGGCACCTTTGGCAGCATTAGCATTTAAAATTGCAACTGACCCATTCGTAGGTCGTTTGTGTTTCATGCGTGTTTATTCAGGTAAAATAGAGGCTGGTTCATATGTATTGAACACTCGTACTGATAAGAAAGAGCGTATTTCACGTCTGTTTCAGATGAAATCGAATAAGCAGTTGCCTCGTGAAGTAATCGGTGCAGGAGATATTTGTGCAGGTGTAGGTTTCAAAGATATTCGCACTGGAGATACTTTGTGTGATGAGAAACATCCTATCGTACTTGAATCAATGGATTTCCCTGAGCCTGTAATCGGTGTTGCAGTTGAACCATTGTCCCAAAAGGATATGGATAAATTAGGTGTTGCTCTTGGAAAACTTGCTGAGGAAGATCCGACGTTTAAAGTTGCTACTAATGAAGAAACTGGTCAGACTGTAATTTCAGGTATGGGTGAGCTTCACCTTGAAGTACTTATTGACCGCCTAAGACGTGAGTTTAAAGTAGAATGTAACCAGGGACAACCTCAAGTAACTTACAAAGAAACTATTTCTAAGGAAGTTGAAGTGCGTGAGGTGTTCAAGAAGCAGTCAGGTGGTCGTGGTAAATTTGCTGATATCCAGTTTCGTATGGGACCTGTTGATGAAGGTAAGTCAGGACTGCAGTTTGAAAATATCATTAAAGGTGGTAATATTCCTAAAGAATATATTCCTTCAATCGAAAAAGGTTTTAAAGAAGCCATGCTGAATGGTGTGCTTGCCGGAAATGAAGTTGAAGACCTTAAAGTTGTGGTGTTTGATGGTTCATTCCACGCAGTTGATTCAGACCAGTTGTCGTTCGAAATTTGTGCACGTCAAGGGTTTAAAACTGCTGCAGCTCAAGCTAAGCCTCAATTGTTAGAGCCTATAATGCGTGTAGAAGTTGTTACTCCTGAAGAGTATATGGGTGATATTATTGGTGACTTCAACAAGCGTCGTGGACAGGTAGAAGGAATGGAATCAAAAGCTGGTGCCCGTGTAGTAAAGGCTAAGGTGCCGTTGGCTGAGATGTTTGGTTATGTTACTTCTTTACGCACTATCTCTTCAGGTCGTGCTACTTCTTCAATGGAATTTTTAGAGTACAATGAGGTGCCAAAAAATATTGCTGTTGAAGTTGTTAAAGAAGCAAAAGGAAAAGTAGAATTATTATAACAATTAGTGTTCTCCACTATGAGTCAGAAAATTAGAATAAAACTTAAATCTTACGATCACAATTTGGTTGACAAGTCAGCCGAAAAGATTGTAAAGACAGTAAAGAGCACTGGTGCAGTGGTTAGCGGTCCTATACCGCTACCTACTCACAAGCGTATCTTTACCGTGTTGCGCTCCACATTTGTGAACAAGAAATCACGTGAGCAGTTTCAATTATCATCTTACAAGCGTTTAATCGATATCTATAGCTCTACAGCTAAAACGATTGATGCTTTGATGAAATTAGAGTTGCCAAGTGGTGTAGAAGTAGAAATTAAAGTGTGATAATTTTAAATGTTTAAACAATGCCAGGACTAATTGGAAAAAAAATCGGAATGACTTCCGTTTTCAGTGCCGATGGGAAAAATATTCCATGCACTGTTATCGAAGCTGGACCTTGCGTGGTTACACAGGTTAAAACTGTGGATACCGATGGCTACGAGGCCGTACAGTTGGCGTTTGACGACAAAAGAGAAAAAAGCACATCTAAACCGGAAGCTGGTCATTTTAAAAAGGCTGGTGTTACTCCTAAAAGAAAAGTGGTTGAGTTCCAGGAATTCGAACATGATTTCAAACTAGGAGATGTGGTTGATGTTGATCTTTTTGGCGAAAGCACCTTTGTTGACATTACCGGAATATCAAAAGGTAAAGGTTTTCAAGGAGTAGTTAAACGTTACAACTTTAGAGGTGTGGGTGATGCCACTCACGGACAGCACAACCGCTTACGGGCTCCTGGATCTATTGGTGCAGCATCATACCCGGCAAGGGTATTTAAAGGTATGCGCATGGCAGGTCGTACTGGAGGTGATAGAGTTAAGGTTGAAAACCTTAAAGTAATTAAAGTAATTCCTGAGAATAACTTGATTCTTGTAAAAGGATCTGTTCCAGGAGCAAAAGGCTCATATCTAATTATTGAAAAGTAATGGAACTGAACGTATTAACAATAGAAGGAAAAGAAACCGGTAGAAAGGTAACATTACCTGAAGCGGTGTTCGGAATTGAGCCCAGCGATCATGCCATTTACCTGGATGTAAAACAATTCTTGGCTAATAATCGTCAAGGGACTCATAAGTCTAAGGAACGTGCTGAAATTACAGGTAGTACCCGTAAGATCAAAAAGCAAAAAGGAACAGGTACTGCTCGTGCAGGTAGTATCAAGTCTCCTGTGTTCGTTGGTGGTGGCCGTGCATTTGGTCCTCGTCCGCGTAACTATCGTTTTAAGTTAAATAAGAAACTTAAGCAGTTAGCTCGTAAATCTGCATTAGCTTATAAAGCACAAACACAAATGATTACTGTATTAGAAGACTTCAACTTTGAAGCTCCTAAAACGAAGGATTTTGCCGCAATGGTAAAAAACCTCAAACTTACAGGACAACGTTCATTGTTAGTGTTAAAAGAAGCTAATGATAATATCTACCGTTCAGCTCGCAACATTCAGCGTGCAGAAGTAGCAGTATTGTCTGATCTTAATACTTACGACATCATGAAAGCTAAAAACTTGGTGTTAGTTGAGAGTTCAGTAGAAGAATTCGGTAAACTGTTTAACGCATAAGGAGGTTCGTCATGAAAGTTATTATTAAACCAATTGTAACAGAAAAGATGACAGAACAAGGCGAGAAGTTGAATCGCTACGCATTTGTGGTTGATAAGAATGCTAATAAGCTTCAGATCAAAGGTGCTGTGGAAGAGATGTACAACGTAAGCGTTGCCTCTGTCAATACAATGGTATATGCCGGCAAAGAAAAGTCGCGTTATACTAAAAGTGGAGTTATTGTTGGTAGAACAAATTCCTTCAAAAAAGCCATGATTACATTGGCTGAAGGAGATCAGATTGATTTTTATAGCAATATCTAATAAAAATGGCAGTAAGAAAACTAAAGCCCACAACACCGGGGCAGAGACACAAGATTATTGGAGCGTTTGATACGATTACATCAAGCACGCCAGAAAAGTCCTTATTGAGGCCATTAAAAAAGTCTGGTGGTAGAAATAACACTGGAAAAATGACCGTTAGAAATATCGGTGGTGGTCACAAAAGGAGATACAGAGTAATCGATTTTAAGCGTAATAAAGACGGTGTTAATGCAACAGTTGAGTCAATTCAGTACGATCCTAACAGAAGTGCTCGAATTGCTTTACTTGCTTACGCTGATGGAGAAAAAAGGTACATTCTTGCACCTAACGGGTTGCAGGTAGGGCAAGCTATTGCTTCAGGAACAAGGGTTGCTCCTGAGATTGGTAACAGCTTGCCATTAAGCGAGATTCCTTTAGGTTCCATTATTCATAACATCGAATTGCGTCCGGGCCAGGGAGGTACAATGGCACGTAGTGCTGGTACTTTTGCACAATTGACTGCTCGAGAGGGAAAATACGCGGTTGTTAAATTGCCTTCAGGCGAAACTAGAATGATATTGGTCACTTGTCGTGCTACTATAGGTGCGGTTGGTAACTCAGATCACGCACTTGAACGTTCAGGTAAGGCCGGACGTAGCCGTTGGTTGGGTCGCCGTCCACGCGTACGTGGTGTTGCAATGAACCCAGTCGATCACCCAATGGGTGGTGGTGAAGGTCGTTCTTCAGGAGGACATCCAAGATCTCGTAACGGTATCCCTGCTAAAGGATTTAAGACTATATCTAAAACCAAAGCTAGTAACAAGTATATTATATAACGTATAAAGAAATAATAAACCATGG
>CAZRRJ010000002.1:676300-732830 GCA_964602515.1 uncultured Saccharicrinis sp.
TTCTTCAGGAGGACATCCAAGATCTCGTACAGGGGTATTGGCAAAAGGTTATAAGACTCGTCATCCAAAGAAAGCTTCTACCAAGTACATTCTAGAAAAGAGAAAAAAATAACCGGTTAATTTAAACGAATTATGAGCAGATCATTAAAAAAAGGCCCATTTATCGACTATAAACTGGAAAAGAAAGTTCTTACACAGAACGAGTCAGGTAAGAAAACTGTAATAAAAACTTGGGCTCGTGCTTCTATGATTTCTCCGGAATTTGTAGGGCACACAATTGCTGTACACAACGGCAATAAGTTTATCCCGGTTTATGTTACTGAAAATATGGTAGGACACAAATTAGGCGAATTTGCCCCAACGCGTACTTATCGCGGTCATGGTGGTAATAAGAAAAAATAATTGGCCTGCCAATATTTAAATTCTTTAAACAGTAAAAAATGGGTGCAAGAAAAAGAATAAGAGCTGAAAAAATAAAGGAAGCCAAGAAGACTGATTACTTCGCAAAGCTTCGTAATGTACCGACTTCACCACGGAAAATGCGTCTTGTTGCCGACATGATCCGAGGTAAAGAGGTGAACCTCGCTCTGGATATGCTAAAATTTTCATCAAAAGAAGCTTCCAGAAGAGTTGAAAAACTGTTGCTTTCTGCTATCGCTAATTGGAAAGAGAAAAACGCAGGAGTTCGCATCGAAGACGCTAATCTTTATGTGAGTGAGATTGCGGTTGATTCAGGCCGTATTTTGAAACGATTACGTCCGGCTCCACAGGGTCGTGCACATCGTATTAGAAAAAGATCAAACCACGTTACATTACGCGTTGCAAGCAAAGTAGTATCTATTGAAAAACAAGAAAACTAATAGCTAGATGGGACAAAAAGTTAATCCAATTAGTAACAGGTTAGGAATCATCAAAGGATGGGATTCTAACTGGTATGGAGGAAAGAACTATGGCGATAAGCTATTGGAAGACTCCGAGATTAGGAAGTACCTCAATGCACGTTTAGCTAAAGCTAGTATCTCTCGTATCATTATTGAAAGGACTTTGAAATTGGTTACTATAACCGTTTTCACCGCACGTCCTGGTATCATTATTGGTAAAGGAGGTTCTGAAGTAGATAAACTAAAAGAGGAGCTTAAGAAAATTACTGACAAAGAAGTTCAAATTAACATCTTTGAGGTAAAGAGACCAGAGTTGGACGCTATTATTGTAGCAAACAACATCGCTCGTCAGGTGGAAGGACGTATTGCTTATCGTCGTGCCATTAAAATGGCTATCGCTTCTACCATGAGAATGGGTGCTGAAGGTATTAAAATACAGATTTCCGGACGTTTAAACGGTGCTGAAATGGCACGTAGCGAAATGTATAAAGAAGGTCGTACACCGCTGCATACATTACGTGCTGATATCGATTATGCTCAGGCTGAAGCCTTGACCAAAATGGGTCTCACCGGTATTAAAGTATGGATCTGTAAAGGAGAAATTTATGGAAAACCAGATTTGTCTCCTAACTTCAATGCCAAGGAAAAAGGTGGAAACCGTGGAGGCGGTAGAGGTCCTAGAAGAAGAAATAATAAGAAGTAATTCTCCTTTCACAATAATTGATTAGGAACGATGTTACAACCAAAGAAAGTAAAATTTAGAAGAAGGCAGAAAGGCCGGATGAAAGGTGAAGCTCAACGCGGGCAAGAACTGGCTTTCGGATCTTTCGGTATTAAAGCCTTACAGAGTAAATGGATTACCGGTCGTCAGATTGAGGCTGCTAGGGTTGCGGTAACACGCTATATGCAGCGTCAAGGACAGATCTGGATCAGAATATTCCCCGACAAACCAATTACAAAGAAGCCAGCCGAAGTAAGGATGGGTAAAGGTAAAGGTAGTCCGGAAGGATTTGTGGCTCCTGTTACTCCAGGACGTATTATTTTAGAATGCGAAGGAGTATCGTATGAAGTAGCTAAAGAGGCATTGCGCTTAGCAGCGCAAAAGTTGCCTGTAACTACTAAATTTGTTGTGAGAAGGGATTATGTTGAATCTTTAAATGCTTAATAAAATGAAAGTACAAGAAATCAATGAATTAAGCGTTAGCGAAATTGTAGAGAAGATTGATACTGAAACTGTAGCATTACAGCAGATGGAGATCAATCACAGTACATCGCCATTGGAGAATCCAATGCAGATAAGACATACCCGTAGAAACATTGCGCGCTTGAAGACTATTTTGAGTCAAAAGCAACAAACTGAAAAATAATTTGGAGATGGATAGAAATCTTAGAAAAGAGCGTACTGGTGTAGTCGTTAGCAACAAAATGGATAAATCCATAGTTGTATCTGTAGAGATCCGCGAAAAGCACCCCATCTACGGTAAGTTCGTGAAAAAGACAAAGAAATTTCACGCGCATGATGAAGATAACGCCTGCAATGCAGGGGATAGCGTACGTATTATGGAAACGCGTCCCTTAAGCAAGACGAAACGTTGGAGATTAGTTGAAATTCTAGAAAGAGCTAAGTAATCATGATACAACAAGAATCTAGACTTGCAGTTGCTGATAACAGTGGAGCCAAAGAAGTATTATGTATCCGAGTTCTTGGAGGAACAAAGAGACGTTATGCTGGAGTAGGTGATCGTATCGTAGTAACTGTAAAAAGCGCTGTGCCAAGCGGAGAGCTTAAAAAAGGTACTGTTACAAAAGCTGTAATCGTACGTACTAAAAAAGAAGTTAGACGTCAAGATGGTTCCTACATCCGATTTGATGAAAACGCTTGCGTTTTATTAAATGCAACGGGTGAAATGAGAGGAACTCGAATTTTCGGACCTGTAGCTCGTGAGTTACGTGATGGGTATATGAAGATTGTATCTCTGGCGCCTGAAGTACTTTAATCATCAAAGAGATTAGAACAATGGGTAAATTGCATATTAAAAAAGGCGACATAGTAATTGTTAATGCCGGTGTAAACAAAGGTCAGGAAGGGAAAATCCTTGAGGTATTCCCTGGAAAACAACGTGCCATTGTTGAAGGTGTTAACATGGTGAGTAAACACACCAAGCCTAATGCTGAAAGTCCGCAAGGAGGTATAATTAAAAAAGAGGCTCCCATCCATATTTCAAATTTGAATGTGAAAGATCCTTCAACAGGTAAAGCGACACGTATTGGTCGTAAGTTGAATGATGACGGGAAACTGGTTCGTATTTCTAAAAAATCAGGGGAGGAGATTAAGTAATGAGTTATACACCTAGTTTAAGAAAACAGTATACGGAACAGGTTGTGCCAAACTTGATGAAAGAGTTCGGGTTTACATCAATCATGCAGGTTCCAAAGTTAGAGAAAATTGTTATTAATCAAGGACTTGGATCGGCAACTGCTGACAAGAAAATGATTGAAAATGCAATTAAGGAGCTAACAACTATTACAGGACAGAAGGCCGTAGCTACACTTTCGAAGAAAGATATTTCGAACTTTAAGCTTCGTAAAAAAATGCCTATCGGTGTTAGAGTGACGTTGCGTCGTGAAAACATGTATGAATTTCTGGAGCGCCTGATACGTGTGGCTTTGCCTCGTATTAGAGACTTTAAAGGAATTAACAGTAAGCTTGACGGACGTGGAAACTATACCTTAGGTATTGAAGAACAAATCATTTTTCCTGAAATAAATATCGACAATGTGTCAAAGATATTGGGTATGAATATTACCTTTGTGACTTCTGGAAAAACAGACGAGGAAGCTTACGCTTTGTTAAAAGAGTTTGGTTTACCATTTAAAAACGTAAAAAAGAAATAGTTATATGGCAAAGGAATCAATGAAAGCCCGTGAGGTAAAAAGGGCTAAACTTGTTGCCAAATATGCTGAAAAGCGTGCCAGACTATTGGAAGAAGGTGATTACGTGGGCTTGCAGAAGCTTCCACGTAATGCTTCACCAGTAAGAATGCACAACCGTTGCAAAATAACGGGACGTCCGAAAGGTTATATGCGACAGTTTGGCCTTTCAAGGATTCAGTTCCGTGAAATGGCTTCAGCTGGTTTAATACCTGGTATTAAAAAAGCAAGTTGGTAAGAGTGTTAAATATTGTCCCGCATTTTGCGGGATCAATTTAATCTTTATAAAATGACAGATCCAGTAGCAGATTTCCTGACACGAATCAGGAACGCCATTATGGCGGGTCATAGGGTTGTTGAAGTTCCGGCTTCAAACCTTAAAAGAGAGATGACCAAAATTCTTTTCGAGAAAGGGTATATCTTGAATTACAAATTCATCGAAGATGACAAGCAAGGAGTGGTTAAGATCGCACTTAAGTACGATCCAACAACAAAAACTTCAGCTATCAAATCACTTAAGAGAGTGAGTACGCCTGGTTTACGTTCGTATTCCGGGTATCGTAGTTTACCACGCGTTCTTAATGGTCTTGGTATTGCTATCGTGTCTACTTCAAGAGGAGTAATGACGGATAAAGAAGCCCGAGTACAGAAAATTGGGGGTGAAGTATTGTGTTACGTTTATTAAAAAAGAAGAATTATGTCTAGGATAGGAAAAGCACCGATTAGCATACCTTCAGGAGTGAACGTGACTGTTAAAGACAATACTGTGACAGTAAAAGGCCCAAAAGGCGAATTGACACAAACGATTCACCCTGAAATGAAAGTGGAAGTTGAGGATGGCACTTTAACAGTTAGTCGTCCTAACGAAGAAAAAGAGATACGTGCACAGCACGGATTGTGCCGCTCGTTGATTAATAACATGGTGGTAGGAGTTTCTGAAGGATATGTAAAAGAACTTGAATTAGTAGGAGTAGGTTACAGAGCAACAAATCAAGGGCAATTACTTGATTTAGCTTTAGGTTATTCACACCCAATTCAGTTGTTATTACCTTCTGAGATTAAAGTGAATGCTGTTACTGACAGAAAGAGCAATCCTATTATTACGCTTGAGTCAGCAGATAAACAATTACTTGGCCAGGTTTGTGCCAAAATTAGGTCGTTACGTAAACCTGAGCCTTACAAAGGAAAAGGTGTTCGTTTTAAAGGTGAAGAGATTCGTCGTAAGGCTGGTAAATCTGCAAAAGTTTAATGTAGTTTAAATTAGGAATTATGGCTTTTTCAAAAATAGAAAGAAGACGAAAAATTAAAATGCGTGTCCGTAAAAATATTAGCGGAACAGCAGAGCGTCCAAGAATGTCAGTATTTAGAAGCAATAAGCAAATTTCTGTACAGTTAATTGATGATGTAAATGGTAAGACACTTGCAGCATCTTCATCTTTATTAAAAGATATTACTGAGCAGAAAGGTACCAAGTCAGAGGTTGCTGCAATGGTTGGAAAAAACATTGCTGAAGTAGCTAGTAAAGTTGGTATTACTGCTGTTGTATTTGATAGAAATGGATATCTTTATCACGGTAGAGTTAAACAATTAGCCGAAGCTGCTCGTGAGGCAGGGCTTAAATTCTAACAATGATGGCTGGAAGTAACAAAAGAATCAGAAACAATAACGATCTTGAGCTAAAAGATCGTTTGGTTGCTATCAATAGGGTAACTAAAGTAACCAAAGGTGGTAGGACCTTTAGTTTTTCTGCCATTGTAGTGGTTGGAAATGAGAATGGCGTTGTAGGCTGGGGCCTTGGTAAAGCTGGTGAAGTGACAACTGCTATTGCAAAAGGTGTTGAAGCTGCCAAAAAGAATCTAGTTAAAGTACCTATTATCAATGGTACTGTTCCTCATGAGCAATTAGCGCGTTATGGTGGTGCAAGTGTATTTATGAAGCCTGCTTCACATGGTACAGGAGTAAAAGCTGGTGGTGCGATGCGTGCTGTTTTAGAGAGCGTTGGTGTAACGGATGTGTTAGCTAAGTCTAAAGGGTCTTCGAATCCACATAACTTGGTGAAAGCAACAATTACTGCTCTAACAGAATTGCGTGATGCAGCAGCTATTGCTGAGCAAAGAGGGGTGTCAATGGAGAAAGTTTTTAACGGATAAAAGGACAAAAATGGCTAAGATAAAAGTAACTCAGGTTAAGAGTAAAATCGGGGCCACTGCCAGACAAAAAAATACGTTGGCTGCCCTTGGGCTGAAGAAACTTCAGCAAACTGTTGAACATGAAGCCACACCTCAGATTGAAGGAATGGTTCAAAAAGTACTGCACCTGGTGACAGTAGAAAGATAATTTGGTCGAACGAATTAGAGGAAATTAATATGAATTTAAATAATTTAAGACCTGCAAAGGGTTCGGTAAAAACCTCAAAGCGTATCGGTCGTGGACAAGGTTCTGGACATGGTGGTACATCCACTCGTGGACATAAAGGAGCTAAGTCAAGATCGGGTTACTCTCGTAAGTTTGGTTTTGAAGGTGGTCAGATGCCTTTGCAGCGACGTGTTCCTAAATTCGGTTTCAAAAACATTAACCGTATAGAGTATAAAGCTGTTAATATTGAATTATTGCAGGTTTTAGCTGAAAAGAAAAGTGTAAGTGTTATTGATCCCGTGGTTTTAAGGGAAGCTGGATTAGTAAGCAAAAATGACCTAGTAAAGATTTTAGGAAATGGTGAGTTAACGGCTAAATTAGAAGTTAAAGCTCATGCATTTTCAGAATCAGCAACTAAGGCTATTGAAGCTGCTCAAGGAACCGTAGTAAAATTGTAACTGAATGAAACTATTCGAAACCATCCGCAACATCTGGAAAATTGAGGATCTGAAATCTCGAATTACAACGACATTTGGACTATTGTTAATTTATAGACTTGGTTCGTTTGTTGTGCTACCGGGTATAGATCCTACACAACTTAGTGCTTTAAAAAGTCAAACAAGGGACGGTGTATTAGGACTTCTGGACATGTTCTCAGGAGGGGCATTTTCAAATGCATCAATATTTGCATTGGGTATTATGCCTTACATCTCTGCTTCCATCGTTATTCAGTTAATGGGGATTGCAGTACCTTACTTTCAACGTCTTCAACGAGAAGGTGAAAGTGGACGTAGAAAGATCAATCAAATCACTCGTTATTTGACAGTATTGATTTTGGTTGTTCAGGCACCAGGTTATTTAACAAATTTGTATAATCAGTTGCCAGACGCGGCTTTTGTAGCTACTGGTTGGTCATTTACTGTTACCAGTACAATTATCTTAACTGCTGGAACTATGTTTGTTATGTGGTTAGGTGAGCGTATTACCGACAAAGGAATAGGTAATGGTATTTCACTAATTATCATGATTGGTATTATTGCTCGACTGCCTCAATCGATGTTTGCCGAGTTTATATCAAGAATGGAAGCTGCTAGTGGAAGCGGTGGTTTGGTTATGTTGCTAATTGAGTTTGTTGTGCTGTTCTTCGTATTTGTAGGTACAATTGCATTGGTACAAGGTACACGTCGTATACCGGTACAATATGCGAAAAGAATTGTGGGAAACAAACAATACGGAGGTGTTCGTCAATATATACCTTTAAAAGTTAATGCTGCTGGTGTTATGCCAATCATATTTGCACAAGCAATTATGTTTATTCCAGTTACATTTGCAGGCTTTTTTGAGAGTGAAACTGCTACCGGTTTTGCATCAATATTTGCTGATTTTACAGGTGTATGGTATAACGTAATATTTGCCTTAATGATTGTTGCATTCACCTATTTTTATACGGCTATTACCATTAATCCTACGCAAATGGCAGAAGATATGAAACGCAATGGAGGATTTATACCAGGTGTTAAGCCAGGAAAGAAAACGGTAGAGTTTTTAGATTCTGTAATGTCGAAGATTACCTTACCGGGTTCTGTATTTCTTGCATTGGTTGCTATTTTACCTGCTTTTGCTATGATGGCAGGAGTTGATCAGGGATTTGCTCAGTTTTTTGGTGGAACATCCTTACTTATTTTAGTGGGTGTTGTATTGGATACTTTACAGCAAATTGAAAGTCATTTGTTGATGAGACATTATGATGGATTGACTAAGTCTGGTAGAATAATGGGTAGATCCGGAGGTGGAGCTGCAGTTTATTAATTGAGGAACACGATCATTCACATGATTTATTTAAAGACTGACGAGGAAATAGAGCTAATGCGTGTGAGTAACCTTTTGGTTGCTAGGACGCTTGGGGAGGTTGCTAAAGCAATTAAACCTGGCATTTCAACGTTAGAACTAGATAGAATAGCAGAGACCTTCATTAGAGATAGTGGAGGTACTCCTGCCTTTTTAAATTACCAGGGTTTTCCAAATACACTTTGTACTTCTGTTAATGAACATGTCGTACATGGTATTCCGAATAACACCCCGTTACAAGAAGGAGATGTCGTGTCTGTGGATTGTGGCGTTTTATTGAATGGTTTTTATGGAGATTCAGCTTATACTTTTCCAATTGGAGAGGTTAAACCTGAAATTATGGCATTACTAAATGCGACAAAAGAATCACTATATAAAGGTATTGAGCAAGCAGTTGAAAATAATCGTTTAGGAGATATTGGTTTTGCAGTTCAGAATTATTCCGAAAAGCTTGGCTATTCTGTCGTAAGGGAGATGGTAGGGCATGGTATTGGAAAGAATTTGCATGAAGCACCGGAAGTTCCTAATTATGGACGTAGAGGAAATGGTATTAAGTTAAAGTCAGGAATGGTTATTGCCATTGAGCCAATGATAAATTTAGGCAAACGCCAAATTGTTCAGGAAAACGATGGATGGACGATTAGGACTGGCGATAAGAAGGTATCAGCTCATTATGAACATACTGTTGCAATAAGAAAAGGTAAAGCAGATATACTTTCTAGTTTTAAATTTGTAGAAGAAGTATTACATTTGCAGTCTGAAAAATAAAAAGTTATAGAATTATGGCGAAACAAGCCTCTATAGAACAAGACGGAACAATCATTGAAGCCTTATCCAATGCCATGTTTAGAGTGGAATTGGAAAACGGTCACATCATTACTGCTCATATTTCGGGTAAAATGCGTATGCATTACATTAAAATCTTACCTGGTGATAGAGTAAAAGTAGAGATGTCACCGTATGATTTGACAAAAGGAAGAATTTCCTATAGATACAAATAGATAAAGTGACTGATCATGAAGGTTAGAGCATCTGTAAAAAAGAGAAGTGCCGAATGCAAAATTGTAAAACGCAAAGGGCGCTTATATGTGATTAATAAGAAGAATCCAAAGTTTAAACAACGTCAAGGATAAATTTTAGAATTATGGCAAGAATTGCTGGAGTTGATATACCCTCCAATAAAAGAGGCGAAATTGCTTTAACTTATATTTTCGGTATAGGAAGAAGCAGAGCACAAAAAATTCTTCAAGAGGTTGGCGTTGACGCTAATGTCAAAGTTTCCGACTGGACAGACGAGCAAATTAAAGGTGTGCGTGAGGTAATTTCTGAATCGTTTAAGATTGAAGGTGAATTACGGTCAGAAGTGCAATTGAATATCAAGAGATTGATGGATATTGGATGTTATCGCGGTATTCGTCACCGTATTGGATTACCACTACGCGGGCAGTCTACTAAGAATAATGCTCGTACCCGCAAAGGGAAGAAGAAGACTGTTGCAAATAAAAAGAAAGCCACTAAATAATAATTAAGATATGGCAAAGAAGTCAGGATCTCAAAAAAAGAGAGTCGTTAAAGTGGAAGCGCTGGGGCAAGCACATATTCATTCGTCTTTCAATAATATTATTGTATCATTGACCAATCAGAATGGTCAAGTGATTTCTTGGTCTAGTGCAGGAAAAATGGGTTTTAGAGGTTCTAAAAAGAACACCCCATATGCTGCTCAGATGGCTGCTAGTGATTGTTCAAAGGTAGCCTTTGATTTGGGACTAAGAAAAGTGAAAGTATATGTAAAAGGACCAGGTAACGGTCGTGAATCAGCGATGCGTTCTATTCATGCTGCTGGTATTGAAGTAACAGAAATTGTTGATGTTACACCATTGCCACATAACGGATGTCGTCCACCAAAACGTAGAAGAGTTTAATTACTCAACTAGTTATTAACCATAGGTTTTTGATGGCAAATTTGAATAAGAATTGGTTATAAGATTATTTCTCCTCTCTATAATCTAGCGGCTGCCATATTCAATATTTAAAATCAAAAATTTAAAATCAAAAATTTAGAAGAATGGCTAGATATATTGGTCCAAAAACAAGAATTGCCCGTAAGTTTGGTGAGGCAATTTATGGTCCGGATAAAAATTTCGAAAGAAGAAATTTTCCTCCAGGGCAACATGGTGCTAACCGTAGAAGAAAAACTAGCGAATACGGTGTGCAGCTAAAAGAAAAGCAAAAAGCTAAGTACACATATGGCGTGCTAGAAAAACAGTTTCGTAACCTGTTTAAAAAAGCTTCACGTAGTAAAGGTATTACAGGTGAAGTGTTACTTGGGTTTTTAGAATCTCGTTTAGATAACGTTGTTTATCGCATGGGAATAGCTCCTACAAGAGCTGCTGCCAGACAACTTGTATCGCACCGTCACATTACTGTAAATGGCGAAATTGTGAACATTGCTTCATTTCAAGTAAAGCCTGATATGATTGTAGGAGTTCGCGAAAAGTCAAAGTCTCTGGAAGTTATCTCTGCGTCGTTGGCAAATACAGGTGTGCATAAATTTCCTTGGTTAGAATGGGATCAAAATGCATTTGCAGGTAAATTTTTAACCGTACCTGAAAGAAGTGATATTCCAGAAAATATCAAAGAACAGTTGATTGTTGAATTGTATTCTAAATAATTAATTCTTATGGCAATATTAGCATTCCAAAAACCAGATAAAGTAATTATGCTGGAAGCCGACGATAAATTCGGCAAATTTGAATTTCGTCCGCTTGAACCAGGATATGGTATTACCGTTGGAAATGCCTTAAGAAGAATATTGTTATCCTCACTAGAGGGGTATGCAATTACCACTGTTAAGATCGAAGGTGTAGATCATGAGTTTACCAGTATACCTGGTGTTATTAATGATGTTACTGAAATCGTTCTTAATCTTAAGCAGGTGCGCTTCAAAAATCTGGTCGAAGATACAGATCAGGAAACTGTTACTGTTAGTATTTCAGGTAAAGAAGAATTTACTGCGGGTGATCTTAATCAATTCATGACAGGTTTTGAGGTTTTAAATCCTGATTTGGTAATTGCGAAGATGAATCCTGAGGTAAATCTGCAGATGGTATTGACCATTAATAAGGGAAGAGGTTATGTTCCTTCTGAGGAAAATAAACCAGTTGAGGCAGAATTTGGTTTAATAGCTATCGATTCGATATTTACACCAATTCGTAATGTTAAGTTTGCGATTGAAAATTATCGTGTAGAGCAAAAAACTGACTATGAAAAGTTAGTGTTGGAAATTGAATCTGATGGTTCAATTCATCCAAAGGATGCACTTAAAGAAGCTGCTAAGATATTGATTTATCACTTTATGCTGTTTTCTGATGAAAAGATTACTCTTGATTCTGACGAAAAATTTGGCAATGAAGAATTTGATGAAGAAGTACTGCATATGCGTCAGCTTCTTAAAACTAAGCTGGTTGACATGGACTTATCTGTTCGTGCATTGAATTGTTTGAAAGCTGCAGATGTGGAAACACTTGGTGAGCTTGTCACTTTCAATCGTAACGATCTGCTTAAGTTCCGTAACTTCGGTAAGAAGTCTCTTACAGAGTTGGATGATCTCCTTCTTAATATGGGACTTACTTTCGGAATGGATACCGCAAAGTATAAATTAGACAAGGAATAATAGCGATGAGACATAGAAAGAAATTTAATCATTTAGGTCGTAAGAGTGCGCATCGTAAAGCGATGTTAGCAAACATGGCTTCCTCTTTAATTCTTCATAAAAGAATTAAAACAACTGTTGCTAAGGCTAAAGCATTACGTATATATGTTGAGCCTCTTATCACCAAAACAAAAGATTTAAGTACAGTAGAAGGACGTACACATGCTCAAAGAACTGTATTTGCATCCTTGAAAGACAAGTATGCTGTAAAAGAATTGTTTGGTGATGTAGCAGAGAAGGTTGCGGATAGACCAGGAGGATACACACGTATTTTAAAATTAGGAAACCGTTTGGGTGATAATGCAGAAATGTGTTTTATTGAGCTGGTTGACTACAATGAAAATATGTTAGAAGCCAAAAAGTCCTCAACAACTAGCAAGAGAACAAGACGCGGACGTAGAAAATCAGCAGATGAGACTGTTGTTGCAAATACACCTGCTCAGGAAGAAGTAACAAGTGAGCAGGCTTCAGAATCTACAGAGGCTGAATCAAAAGAATAAATTACTGAAGAAGAGGAAAGGCTTTTGTTTTTCCTTTTTTTCTTGAATTGCTACAAAGGGGATAATGGTCATTTGGCATTATCCTTTTTTTATGAAATTTTCTATCAAAAATAATACATAAATAGATTTTATTATGGGACAAATTGCAAATATTCATGCCCGTGAGATACTTGATTCACGTGGTAATCCTACAATTGAAGTTGAAGTAACATTAGAAAGTGGTTTCGTTGGACGTGCTGCTGTGCCATCAGGGGCATCTACAGGTGAGCATGAAGCTTTAGAGTTACGTGATGGTGATAAAGGTCGTTACCTTGGAAAAGGTGTATTAGCTGCAGTTAAAAATGTTAACGATGTAATTGCACCTGAGCTTGTAGGTATGAGCGTGCTAGAGCAAGTTGCTATCGATAATAAAATGTTAGAACTTGATGGTACTAAGACAAAAAGTAAATTAGGAGCAAATGCTATTTTAGGGGTTTCTTTAGCCTCTGCACGCGCTGCTTCTGAATATCTTGGTATGCCATTGTATCGTTATATTGGAGGTACTAATGCTGTTACTTTGCCTGTGCCGATGATGAATATTATTAATGGTGGATCTCACTCTGATGCAACTATAGCATTTCAGGAGTTTATGATTCGTCCTGTAGGAGCTGATTCATTCCGTGAAGGATTACGCATGGGGGCTGAAGTGTTCCATGCCCTTGCAAAAGTACTTAAAGGCAAGAATCTTTCTACTGCAGTTGGTGATGAAGGTGGTTTCGCTCCAATGTTAGGTGGAACCGAAGAAGCGATTGAGTGCATCTTGACAGCTATTCAGAACGCTGGTTACAAACCAGGACGTAAAGAAGATGGTGGTGATGTTTCTATCGCAATGGATTGTGCTTCATCTGAGTTTTACAAAGGTGGTGTATATGACTACAGCATTTTCGAGCCAAACGGCGCTAAGCGAAACTCGGCAGAGCAAGCTGCATTTCTTGCTGAGCTTGTTGAGAAATACCCAATTGATTCAATCGAAGACGGTATGGATGAGAATGACTGGGATGGTTGGGTAGCATTAAATGCTGCTATTGGTGACAAGTGCCAGTTAGTTGGTGACGATTTATTCGTAACTAATGTTGATTATTTGAAGAAAGGTATTGAACTAGGTGCTGCTAACTCAATTCTTATTAAAGTAAATCAAATCGGTACTTTAACAGAGACTTTAAATGCTATTGAAATGGCTCACCGTGCAGGGTATACTTCAGTAACGTCTCACCGTTCTGGTGAAACTGAGGATTCAACTATCGCTGACATAGCTGTGGCAACTAATTCAGGTCAGATTAAGACTGGATCATTAAGTCGGTCTGATCGTATGGCTAAGTATAACCAGTTACTTCGAATCGAGGAAGAATTGGGCGAAAGAGCTATATATGGTTATGCAAAAGTGCAGAAGAAATAAGCAATATTTCTTGAAAATATTAAAGGTCGGCTCATATAAGCCGGCCTTTTTTTATGCTTTAATGTTTTGAGAACAATTGTGCCTATTGTCTGTTTAAAAATGTACTTTCGTTATCACATACAATAAAGTTCAATTTATTAATTATATCAGCTTTCATTATATGGATTATATCAAACAAAAAATTATTGACATAGGTCGTCCCAAGGCAGAATTAGTAAAGAATCTAGTGAAAAAACACGGTGATGACATTATTCAGGAGGTGACGTTAGGGCAGGTTCTTACAGGTATGAAGGGTGTGGTATCCTTATTGACTTGTACTTCAAAGCTAGATGCAGATGAAGGCATTCGTTTTAGAGGTTATTCTATACCACAATTACAAGATTTATTACCTAAAATAAATGAACGGGATGAACCTTTGCCTGAAGGTTTATTTTATTTAATGTTAACAGGTGAGCTACCGGATAAAGATGACGTTAACCATATAAGTGAACAATGGGCATTAAGGGCACAAGGGATACCTTCTCATGTTTTTGATGTTATTAATGCTTTGCCTAAGGATGCTCACCCAATGATTCAGTTTAATACAGCCATTTTGGCCATGTCAACTGAATCGCAATTCAGAAAAGCTTATCTAACAGGTATGGATAAGAAGGATTATTGGAGTCCTACTTATGAAGGAGTAATGGACTTAATAGCCCGTTTACCTGTTATTGCAGCTTACATTTATCGTAGAGTATTTCATAGCGAAAAATACATTGATATTGATCCTGGTTTGGACTGGGCTGGTAATTTAGCACATATGATGGGCTATGATTCTGATGAAGTACGCCGTTTAATGCGCCTTTATATGGTTATACATGCTGACCATGAGGGAGGAAATGTTTCAGCTCATGCTACTCATCTTGTTGGCTCTGCATTATCTAATCCATATTATAGTTTTTCGGCTGGCATGAATGGTTTAGCTGGTCCCTTACATGGAATGGCAAACCAAAATGTAATGCACTGGATAAACAAAATGATTCGTGAAATTGGTAGTGATAATCCAAGTGAAAAGCAGATTAAGGATTATGCTTTGGATACTTTAAATAAAGGACAAGTAATTCCAGGCTATGGACATGCTGTATTGCGTAAAACAGACCCTCGCTTTACCGTTCAACTCGAATTTGCTAAAAAGTATGTACCAGATGCACCACTTATTCAGATGGTTGATAAAATATATAATGTTGTTCCTGATCTTCTTTTGGAAACAGGTAAAGTGAAAAACCCATGGCCTAATGTTGATGCTATTAGTGGGTCTTTATTATCTTCATTTGGTATTACCGAATACCCGATTTATACTGTACTGTTTGGTGTATCTCGCTCTTTGGGAGTGTTAACACAATTGATTTGGGATCGCTTGTATGCTTTACCAATAGAGCGTCCAAAGTCTCAAAATCTGGCTTGGTTTTTAGATAAAGTAAATTATCAGCACGAGTAAAAAAGAAAATATGCTTGGATTTGGTTTTTCAAAATCAATGATAAAAAGAGAGGTGTTTTTTATACCTCTTTTTTAATTCTAGTCGTATTATACAAAAAAAACTGAGAGGAGCAATGAAAGGAAGATGTCTCTGAAACGATATATAGCTTCACTATGGAGGGTTGAAGAAATCTAGAGAAACAATTTGTTTTGAAGTGATTACAGTGTGGAATGAGTTTTCTATAGTATATTGTGAGTTTATAGCATTAAAATTCCAGTCTTTTTTTATATCGTTTTCTTTTGTCAAAATTGGACTTTAAAAGGTTAGATGATTTTAGTATTTTTAGCATCAATGAATGTAATTCTTCAAAGGATATATAAAGGGATCGGGTTTCTGATGAATATCATCCGTTATGCCGTAGTCTTTACAATCATATGTAATGGACTTGAGGTATATGGACAAACATTTCGCTTATCCATTGAACAATTTGCTATTAGTGATGGGTTATCTAACAACCATGTAACAGCATTATTTCAGGATAGTAGAGGGTATATTTGGGTTGGAACCACTGATGGGCTTAATCGTTATGATGGCTATGAATTTGCTGTATTCCGACATCATCCACTCGATACAACATCAATAGTAGGTAATTATATTCTGACTATTACTGAAACTCCTGATGGTAATATATGGATTGGCACTCGTAATAGTGGTATTGCAATTTGGCAAAAAAAGAATGGTAACTTTCATAATCTTGATAAAAACTCAGCTTTTTTCAAAAGCTTAAGAGAAACAGGTGTATATGGTATGGAAGTAGCTGATGGTAGCGTTTGGGTTAAAACTCGTAACTCTATTGGTCGAATAAATCAGGATTTACTGAGTTATGAAAAATTTGAGCATTACCAATCAGTATTAAAGAAAGGGCTTAGTAATAAATATCCTGTTGTTGCCAGTCATGATCATATTTGGTTTGGCTCAAAAGATGGTATTCAGTTTTTTGATACACAGCATAAGGTTTCTGGCACAATAAAAAGGAAAGCCATTGTTAATCAGGGTGAAGTAAGTAGCCTTGTTAATATTGGAGATAGTCTGCTTTTTTCAGGATCTCAGAACGGGCTATGGAAGAGCAACCTTAAGGAAGATGTGTTTGAACCACTATATAAGCAGAATAATAATGGTGTACATGAAGGTATTAGTGCATTGTTATTGCATAATGATGAACTTTGGATTGGTACATCAAAAGGTCTTATGACCTCAAAAGCACCTTATGAAAGTTATCAGCCTTTTGATATTGGCATCAATTCATCAGAACCTTTTTTTAATATTTCTTCTATACTTGTTGATAACAGTAACTTATTATGGATTGGAACTAAACAGGATGGTTTATTTAAAATAGATAGAAAACGACCAAAGTTTTCTTCAATTGCTTCAGGAGAGTGTATTGAATATCCAATTGATTGTTATGACTTTCAATCGGTATATGTAGATGAAGAGAATTATTTATGGTTGGGAACAAATACGAAGGGTATTTACCGGATTAATAGAGCTACTAAAAAATTCCACCAGTTTTTGATTTATCCACCATACAGCCAAACGGAAGAGCCCGTAGTCAATGCGATTTATAAAGATTCAGAGGGTAAACTTTGGTTTGGTACCAATGATGGTGTTTATTTTTTTAATAAGAAAAGTGGCAGGATTTGTGAATTTGATTATGCTAATAGTACTGATTTTAGGTATTTGTTGAAATCAAATGTTGTAAACGATATTGTAGAAGATCGAAATGGTAATATATGGTTTGCCACTCAGTTTGGACTTTATCGTTACGATGGCTATAAAATTACAAGTTACTGGGCTGATGTAGAGAGTGATCAAAGCCTTTGTGATGATGAGATTAATGTGTTATTTGAAGATAAAAGTGGCTTAATCTGGATTGGAACAAATAATGGGATTAATACCTATAATTGTATTACAGAAGAGTTTGAGCGGATACAAAATGTTGAAGGTGAAGAAAAGCGACTCAGTCATAATATTATTACTGCATTTGCCGAAGATCATGAACGAATAATAATCGGGACACACTCGGGCTTGTCCTATTGTGAAAAATCGAACAGGTCTAATACCGGGTTCTGGAAATATGATGATTTAATCAGTGGTAAAATATATGCTATTGAAGTAGATGATTATAATCGTATTTGGTTAAGTACAGGTGTTGGTATTTGTTCTATTTTGCCTGGAGGGTCGCCATTTTATTATAATAAAAATGATGGTGTGCCGGATTATAATTTTAATGTGGGATCATCATTTAATTATAATAGTCAGCAGTTATTTTTTGGGGGAGATAAAGGCTTAACGATAATCGATACAGAATTTGTTCCAACTAATATTAATAAACCTAAGGTGGTTATATGTGGCGTTAGTGTATACTACAAGGGAAAAAAGAAGAATCACTTCGAAGGAGAGTTAAAGGAAATTAGTATCCGTTACCAGCGTAATACAATGATACAGGTTGATTATGCGGCGCTTGAGTATACGTATCCTGTAGCGAATACCTATCGTATTTTTCTTGATGGACATGACGATGATTGGCGAGCTGTATCAAGGGAAAATAAAGTGAATTTTTCTAATTTATCTCCGGGAACATATACTTTAAAAGTAATAGGAGCCAACAATGATGGTGTACTTAATAATGAGCCAACAGAACTTATAATACATGTTGAGCCTCCCTTGTGGATGTCTAGTTATGCTTATGCATTTTACATTATTTTTGGCATTTTATTAATTCAAACCCTTATCAATTACCGTATTCGAAATTACCGGAAAGCCTATAGAGCTTTAAATGAAAAGGCTGTTGATAAGAAGAAGATAGAAGTACAAAAAGAATCCTTGACGCGCATTCATCAGAGTCTGACAGACAGTATTAGTTATGCAAAGCGTATACAGGAAGCTATGATTCCTTCCGAAGAGATGGTAAGAAAAAACCTTCCTGATTCATTTATCTATTTTCGTCCGAAGGATATTGTGAGTGGTGATTTTTACTGGACTTATTGTACTGATGGTAAAATGTTTTTTGCTGCTGTTGATTGTACAGGGCATGGTGTACCTGGAGCTTTTATGTCAATTATTGGTTACGATTTGTTGAAGAATATAGTTGAGATACAAGGTGAACACTGTACTGCTAATATTCTAAACCGTTTGAGTAAAGAAGTGGCACTTACTTTTCAGAAAAATGGTAAAGACGGTGATTTAAATAAGCAGAGTATTGCTGATGGAATGGATATTTCATTAATAATGCTGGATAAAACAAACAATACACTTCAATTTTCAGGAGCAATGAGCCCGTTATATCTGGTTAGGGATAATGAAATTATGACTTTTAAAGGGGATCGGTTTCCGATAGGGTATTCAGATGATACAAAGACCCTAAGTTATTCTAAGCAGGAAATTGATGTTTATCCTGAGGATGTACTCTACTTGTTTTCAGATGGTTTTGCCGACCAGTTTGGAGGCTCTGAAGGTAAGAAATTTAAGTATCGTCGTTTCCGTCATTTATTGCTCAATATTCACAAGTTGCCGATTGAAGATCAGAAGGCTATCTTGCACCAGAAGCTTGAAGAATGGATGGGTACTGAATATGAGCAGGTAGATGATATTTTAATAATGGGCTATCGCTTATAAACCTCATGTAAGCTATTTTGTATAAAAGCAAAAAAGCCTGAGCGAATGACCAAGCTTTTGCATATATTTTTCTTCGTGATGTTATTGCTGATTTACTTTTACAATGAGTAAATGACTTAAGTTTAGCTAATAGTAGTGGAGTATAATTAAATATTATACATTAAACCGGAAGTGCATTATATCACCATCCTGAACAACGTACTCTTTCCCTTCAACACTCATCTTACCAGCTTCTTTGCAGGCTAATTCTGTTCCATGTTCCACAAAATTTTCATACTTAATAACTTCTGCCCGGATGAACCCTTTTTCAAAATCGCTATGTATAACACCTGCAGCTTGTGGTGCATAATACCCTCTGTGGTAGGTCCAAGCTCGTACTTCTTTTTCACCGGCAGTAAAGTAAGTTTGAAGGTCTAATAATTTGTATGCAGAACGAATTAGTTTCGCAACACCAGATTCTTTTAGTCCCATGTCTTCTAGAAACTCCTGACGTTCCTCATAAGTTTCTAATTCAGCAATTTCAGATTCAGTTTTAGCTGCAATTATCAATATTTCAGCATTCTCATCTTTCACAGCTTTTTTTACAGCTTCCACATGTTGGTTGCCTGTTGTAACTGAACTCTCATCTACATTACAAACGTACATTACAGGCTTATTGGTTAGTAAAAACAGGTCTTTAGTTACTTTTTCTTCCTGTTCCGTTAATTCTATTGTACGGGCTGATTTACCATTTTCAAAGGCATCCTTATAGCGGTGTAATACCTCCACCAGTTTTTTAGCATTTAAATCTTTACCTGTCTTTGCAATTTTTTCTGTTTTCTGAAGGCGTGCTTCTACAGTTTCTAGATCTTTAAATTGTAGCTCAAGGTCGATGATTTCTTTATCTCTTACCGGGTTAACAGAACCGTCTACATGTGTAATATTATCATCATCAAAGCAACGTAATACGTGTATAATAGCATCTGTTTCACGTATGTTAGCCAGAAACTTATTCCCCAGACCTTCTCCCTTACTGGCTCCTTTTACTAAACCAGCAATGTCAACAATTTCAACTGTGGTAGGAACCACACGTTGTGGCTTAACCAGCTCTTCGAGCTTAACCAAGCGCTCATCAGGTACAGTTATTACACCAACATTAGGTTCAATGGTACAAAATGGGAAGTTTGCTGATTGAGCTTTTGCATTTGATAAACAATTGAATAGGGTTGATTTTCCAACGTTGGGCAAGCCAACTATTCCGCACTGTAATGCCATTCTATTATATCTTAATTTGTTATTTGCTATTTATTGAGCTGCAAAAGTAGTGGTTTTTTTGTAACTATTTGGTATCAGCTATTAAGTATCAGGATGTTTCCGAGTATTCTACCTTGTGTTATGTTGTGGGATAAAAAAGAGGCTGTTTGTAAAAGAAAAAATTTACTTTTGAGAAAGTCTTTTGATATTCACATAATCCTTTTGAAAGCAATATTTACCCACTCCTGTCTATTATTAACCAAGCTGATAGAAGGGTTTTAGCCTCAGGAGGTCAATAATGAAATTTATTAAGTGGTAAAGGAATAAAAAATGCCCCGATAGACTATAAAAAAAGAACCTCGGGGCTGGTAATGCTAATAATTATATTAAAATGATTTTATAAGATATAAATCCAACGGAATAGACTTAATAATTCCGATCCAATTGCTATTAGCTGCTAAATTCATCAAATTCTCCTGTTTGAAGAAATTTAATACTCTTTTCAATTTCTTTATACATGATCTTGTCTTCATTTACAAAGTCAACAAAATCACGGTATTGTGCAATAAAAGACTCTAAATAAGGTGATGTTTTAGCGGGGCGGCGGAATTCCATTGCTTGTGCTGCATTAAATAGCTCAATGGCTAATACACGCTCTACATTATCGGCAATTTTTAAGGCTTTAACAGATGCATTACCACCCATACTTACATGGTCTTCCTGCTCATTAGATGATGGAATACTATCTACCGAAGACGGTGTTGCCATTTGCTTGTTCAAGCTTACAATAGAAGCAGCAGAATACTGGGGAATCATAAATCCACTGTTTAACCCTGGGTTAGCCACTAAAAATTCAGGTAAACCGCGTTCGCCTGAGATTAAACGATAGGTACGACGTTCTGATATACTACCTATTTCGGCCATTGCAATAGATAAAAAGTCCATTGCTAATGCTAATGGCTCTCCATGAAAATTACCACCTGATACAATTAAATCATCATCAGGGAATACCATTGGGTTATCGGTTACCGAATTAATTTCTGTTAACACAACACCTGCTACATAGTTAATGGCATCTTTAATGGCTCCATGCACCTGTGGTACACAACGGAATGAATAAGGATCTTGTACGTGCTTTTTTGCGCGTGTTGCTATCTCGCTGCCTTCAAGAATAGCCTTAATATTTTTTGCTGTTTCAATTTGTCCTTTATGCGGTCGTACAGCATGCAACTGGGGGAAGAAAGGTTCTATACGGCCATCAAAAGCATCTATTGATGTTGCAGCAATAATATCGGCATATTTGGACAGGCGGAAAGCTTTAAGTAAGGTATAAACAGCATGTGAACTCATAAACTGTGTGCCGTTCAGTAAGGCCAAACCTTCTTTTGCTTCCAGCTTAATTACTTCCCAGTTATTTTCAGCCAATACTTCTGATGCCTGACGAAGTTCCCCTTTGTAATGTACTTCTCCATGACCCAGTAATGGCAGGAAAAGGTGTGCTAGTGGAGCTAAATCACCCGAGGCTCCTAAAGAGCCTTGTTCAAATACGATTGGATAAACACCATGGTTAAAGAAATCGCACAAACGTTGTACCGTTTTTAGTTGCACACCTGAGTTACCAATGCTTAAGGCATGAATCTTAAGCATCAACATTAATTTAACCACATCGCGGGGTACTTCACGCCCAACACCACAAGCATGGCTCATGACCAGGTTTTCCTGTAGTTTACTTAAGTCATCTTTAGAGATGGAAATGTTACATAATGAACCAAAACCAGTATTGATACCATAAACAGGTCCATCGTGATTGGCTACTTTATCGTCTAAATATTTTTTACAGTGCTGAATGCGTGCTACTGATTCTTCTGAAAGTTCTAAATGATAGCCTTCGGTAAGAATTGTTTCAATAATCTCGTACGAAAGCGGGTTGGGTGATATTTGATATACTTTTTGCATGGTTTAATATTTTGGTGTTGGTGCAAATGTGCTTGGTGCTCATTACACCTGCTGATTGTACATAGTGCTTTGTGCATTATGTGAATAACTTAATAATAATGGTTTGGATTTGAGATATTATTGAATAAATAATAAACGCATTTACCATGTTCATGGGCAACGGATATCACCTCCGAAAGAGATGAAAAGACACATTCTGTTTTTTAAAATTCTGCCCATAAAAGCGGGTAAAGTGATTTGATACCTTACCCGCAAACATAAATAATTTCTTTATTAGATGTTAATGATTTTTATCAATTCATCAAGCGATACTTTACTTTGTTCTCCACTTACCATGTTTTTAACTGTTACTGTATTGGCATTACGCTCTTCTTCACCAGCGAGAAGCACATATGGTACTTGTTTTTTATTGGCGTAGTTCATCTGTTTTTTCATTTTAACAGCATCAGGAAACAACTCTGCATTAATACCTGCCCTGCGTATTTTACTTAGCATGCGTAAGGCATATAGCTCATCATCACCACCAAAGTTAACAAACATAGCACGTGTAGTGGCATTATCAGCTTTAGGAAATAATTCAAGCTGGTTCATTACATCGTAAATACGATCGGCACCAAAGGAGATACCTACGCCCGATACGTCTCTAAGTCCAAAAATACCAGTTAAATCGTCGTAACGGCCGCCACCTGTAATACTGCCTATCTCCACATCCTTAGCCTTAACCTCAAATATGGCACCTGTGTAGTAGTTCAGTCCGCGTGCTAAAGTAAGGTCAAGTTCCACTTCCAGCTCAAGATTTAGTGTATCCAGATAGTTTAAGACTACTTCCAGCTCATCAACACCCTTAAGGCCAATTTTCGATGCTGCCAATACTTTATACAGTTTAGCAACTTTATCTCTATTTGATCCGCTTAGCATGATTATGGGCTGAATAGTATTAATTGCTTCCTGCGAAAGCCCTCTAGATGCCAGTTCTTCGTTTACTTTATCTAAACCAATTTTGTCCAGCTTGTCAATTGCCACTGTAATATCAATGATTTTATCTGAAGCATCAATAATTTCAGCAATACCCGATAATATTTTGCGATTATTTAGCTTTAATACAGTATTGATATTAAGCAAACGATATACTTCATCAACAATTTGAATAAGTTCCACTTCGTTTAGCAGCGAGTTGCTGCCTACCACATCTACATCGCACTGGAAAAACTCGCGGTAACGGCCTTTTTGAGGGCGATCAGCACGCCAAACCGGTTGTATCTGGTAGCGCTTAAACGGAAAGCTGATTTCGTTTTGATGCTGCACAACAAAGCGGGCAAATGGTACGGTTAAATCGTAGCGTAAGCCTTTTTCGCTAATCTGTGACATAACTTTGTTTGATGCTTTAGCTGTCAGAAGATCAGGATCTACTTTCTTTAAATAATCCCCCGAATTAAGTATTTTAAACAGGAGTTTATCACCTTCTTCACCATATTTCCCAAGCAGTGTTGACAGGTTTTCCATAGCCGGTGTTTCTATTGGCATATAGCCATATTTTTGAAAGACCGATCGTACCGTATCAAAAATGTAGTTGCGTTTTACCATTTCTACTGGGATAAAGTCTCTAGTTCCCTTTGGTATACCTGGTTTTTGAGCCATGTTGTATATTCAGTTTTGCTATTCGTATTTTAAAACTTGTCAAATATACTAAAATGAGTTTAAACACTGGGGCACAAAGTCACTGAGAATACGTTATGACAGAAGTATGATGGTGAGAGTAAAATATGCAGAGTTTTTTAGTTAATGAATCGTTTCTTAATAGACAATAGTGTCAATTAGAGAACGGTTTATTTAAAATCAAGTTGTCTAATGTTAAAAGACTTTAGATCTGTTGACGGATAATAGTTGACTAAAATCTATGTGGTTAAGAGAGGAATACAGTATAATGCAGAGTTGAAAGTGAAGGAAGATAACTTGGTGGTAATGGTTTTAGCTGGTTCTTTAGTGAGACAATTAATTTGGAGCAGAAAAGATACGTAGAAATGTTGTACTAAATTGGTATAATTGTTGTAAATAATGCCGACATGTTCTTTGTCGATAGATCGACAAAATAATATAAATTTTAAAGCGAGAAATATGTCAAATGCAGCAACAGTACTTGAAGTAATGAATAAGGCCGGTAAGCCCGTTCGTACAGGTGATATTGTAGATTTAAGCGGCCTTGAGCGAAAAGAAGTTGAAAAAGCCATGAAGGAATTAAAAACAGAGGCTAAAATAGTGTCGCCAAAACGTTGTTTTTGGGAGCCGGCTAAATAAAACTTTGAATGGATTAATAAGGACCTTAAGTTTAAAAAACTTAGGGTCTTTTTTTGTGATGCTTTATAACCTGTTTATAGCTGATATGATTTTTATAGTTAAGTAGTATTTTTATCAAATTGTCACGTTGTAGCAGACCTGTTTTTTTTGTATGTGTTTGTGTACAGAAAGTACCCAGTTAGCTGTAATATTTAAATATGCTTTTATTGCTGACTACAGTCGGTATAGATTTTATTATTCATCTTTGATATAATAGGTTTCTTCTGAAGTGTGGAACGCAAGGTGATTATCAATTTTTATAGCATGTTAAATAGAGGTGAGGTTGACCATCAAAAATGCAACTATTCGTCAACTTTTACATCTTATTAGTCATGAATGTAATATCTTTTTAATTGTTCTGCGTAAGAAAATCTGATACCAAAGTTGAAAAGAAATGTGTAATACAATACTGATTGTTGATGATTCGCTATTAGACAGTGAATTGACGAAGGCTATCATTACAAAAGAAGAACCATACCATACAATCCTTACGGCTAATAATGGGAAGGATGCATGCTCTAAGGCTATACTGCATCAACCTGATTTAATTATTATGGATTGGGAGATGCCGGGTATGTCTGGATTTGAAGCATTAAGGACACTTAAGCTTAATAAGCTTACCTGTGATATTCCTGTTATCTTAATTTCAGGCGAGTCATTTTCAAATAAATTATCTTTGGCTTTTAAAGCGGGAGCGGCTGATTTTATTCAAAAACCGGTTTATGGTGATGAGTTAATGGCTCGTTTAACTTCAGTATTAAAGAACTATGCCAACTTAAAATCATTAAAAAAACAGACTAAGAAGTTGGTTTCTGCAAATAATAAAAATGAGCGCATTTTAAAATCAATATTACCTTGGCCCATTCTAATGCAGATTAAGGAGTATGGTTCTATTCCACCTAAACGTTATAAGGACTGTGTGGCTATTTTTGTTGATATTGTTGATTTTACAATCAAAACAGGTAAGATGTCGCCACCTGTACTTTTGCGCGAGCTACATGAGTTATTTAATGGTTTTGATGCCGTAATTGATCAGCATTACTGCACGCGTATAAAAACGGTTGGTGATGCTTATATAGCGGTATGTGGTATGTTTTATACGCCTGATAATATTGAGGTTGAAGCGGCTTCGGCAGCAGTTAAGGTACGTGAGTACATCATTAACCGAAATAAGGAGAGTGAAATCAGGTGGGAGATAAAAATTGGTCTTTATAATGGTGATATTATAGGTAGTTCAGTAAGTCCTAGTAACCTTAATTTTGATATTTTTGGTGAGACTGTAAATATGGCTTCACGTTTTCAAACCATGTGTGAGCCTATGCAGATAAACGTGTCGGAAAGTTTAAGTAAGCCTTTATCCGAAGCTTTTAAGTTGGTTACTCGTGTCCCACGAAAGGTAAAAGGAAAAGGTGTTATGCCAATGTATTATATCCATCATCCACTTAAGCCTGTACAAAAAGAGGAGACCATTATTATTCCGATCTCCTCAGTCTAGTAAAAAAATTAGTAATCTGTAAAGAGTTTATTTAATAAGCTTTTTGTACCTGATGCGGTGTGGTGTAGTATCACCAAGTCGCCTTTTCTTGTTTTCTTCATAATCGGAATATGAACCTTCGAAAAAGTAGACTTTTGATTCGCCCTCAAAAGCAAGTATATGGGTTGCCACACGATCGAGGAACCAACGGTCGTGAGAAATTACCACTGCACAACCTGCAAAATCTTCCAATCCTTCTTCGAGTGCACGCAGGGTGTTTACATCAATATCGTTGGTTGGCTCATCCAGCAGTAAAACGTTACCTTCTTCTTTTAAGGCCATTGCTAAATGCAACCTGTTACGTTCTCCTCCCGATAGTATTTCACATTTCTTTTGTTGGTCGTTACCGGCAAAATTAAAGCGCGAAAGGTAAGCACGTGCATTTACCTCTTTATTACCCATTCTTATTAATTCATCGCCCTGAGAGATAACTTCGTATACGGTTTTACCAGGCGTAATATCATCGTGCGACTGATCAACATAGGCTACTTTTACGGTTTCACCTATTTCAAATTGCCCTTCGTTGACTTGTTCTAAGCCCATAATAAGGCGGAACAGGGTTGTTTTACCGGCACCGTTTGGCCCAATAACACCAACTATTCCATTTTTAGGAAGCATAAACTCTAGATTCTCAAACAGTAGCTTTTCATCGTAAGCTTTTGAAACTCCGTGGGCTTCAATTACTTTATCGCCGAGTCGCGGGCCATTTGGAATAAATATTTCCAGCTTTTCTTCTTTTTCTTTTATATCTTCTTTCATCAGGTTATCGTAAGCACTTAATCGGGCTTTTGATTTTGCCTGACGGGCTTTAGGTGCCATTCGTACCCATTCTAATTCCCGTTCCAGAGTTTTACGACGCTTTGAAGCTTGTTTTTCCTCGTTAGCCATTCGTTTGGTTTTCTGGTCTAACCATGAGGAGTAATTACCTTCCCATGGTATACCTTCGCCACGATCTAACTCCAGAATCCATCCGGCTACATTATCCAAGAAGTAGCGGTCGTGTGTAATACCAATTACTGTTCCTTTATACTGCTGAAGGTGTTGTTCCAGCCATTGCACTGATTCTGCATCCAGGTGGTTGGTTGGCTCATCTAACAATAGGATATCCGGCTCCTGCAATAATAAACGGCAAAGTGCAACACGGCGTTTTTCTCCTCCCGATAGCACTTTTATTGTTTGGTCTTCCGGAGGGCAGCGTAAAGCATCCATGGCCCGTTGTAATTTGCTATCCAGATTCCATGCATCGTGCAGATCAATTAATTCCTGCAGTTTGGCTTGTTCGTCCATTAATTCCTGCATTTTATCGGGATCCTCAAGTACCTCCGGATCGCCAAATTTTTCATTAACCGTTTCGTAGGCATTTAATGTATCTACCACTTCCTGTACGCCTTCTTCTACAATCTGTCGCACTGTTTTATTTTCATCCAATTGAGGTTCTTGCTCAAGGTAGCCCACTGAATATCCCGGGGAGAAAACGACATCTCCCTGGTAGTTCTTTTCTTGTCCGGCAATTATTTTTAATAATGTTGATTTACCGGAGCCGTTCAAACCAATGATACCGATTTTTGCACCATAGAAGAATGATAGGTAAATATTGTTCAGTACCTTCTTTTGTGGAGGAAAAGTTTTGCTTACTCCAACCATACTGAATATGATTTTTTTATCGTTTGCCATTATTTTGTGTTTTTATTTTGAATGTAAAAATAGGTATAAGTCGGCAATACTAGTAAAATAAAAAGGCCACTATTAAAAAATAGTAGCCTTTTTACCTATATTAGATTGACAATATTTATTTGGACATGTTTTTAAGATCTTTGGCGAGTAGGCCATCTCTGTTCTTTTTATTTATCATGTGATAATCAAAATAGTAAAATTGAGAAGTGTTATCTGCACCAATTAATATTTTATAACACCGTGCTTTATATTTGGTTCCTTCAGGGCCAACTTTATGCAGAAAAACAACATCTTTTGCTTTACGCTCAATAGCACTTTCAACATCTTTTTGTGATACAATCTGTACTTTGTGAGGGTATATTGTACGGATTTTACCAATGGTATTAATCTCAGGCGCAAGATCTTCTTTAACAAGGTAAAGGGTTTTGTCATGAAGGCTTTTGGTGTTTTTATTGTAGTACTTTAAAGCATTGAATTTTATCAGTTCCGGTTGTTTGTTCATTAATCGAACATGATCCTGAATAAACTGGACAAATGCTTCCAGTTTGTAGGCGTAGCTTGTGTCTTCAACACGGAGGTACGATAAAGGTAGTGAGCATAAATCGGGCATATCACGAACCTGCATATCAGATTGTCCTAATAAAAGGCTTAAAAAATTATATCGCGCTTTTGTTTGGTCTATATTAAAAGTTGCAACAGTTGTTAATAAAAATGAATAGGACGGGTTATTGCGTTTTTGCTCAAATTCTGCATTTGAGATAAAATCATAATCTGTTATAGTCCAGATGGTTTCCATAACTTCTTTAATTTTGAAGTTGAAATCACTCATTGGATTTGCATCCATAACAACAAGGGTCTTGGTTTTAAAAAATGCAGAATATTCTTCTTTAGTTGGTAAGTGTTCTTTTGAAAGTACATTAGAACTTAGTATAGTCAGGCAGAGTAATAATGTGATTTTAAATTTCATATTTCTTTTTTTACAGTTTAAAAGCATTTCATTCTACGCTAAAATATTGGTAAACGGTTACACCAAAAGGCATTTATTTTTAAATTGATAAATAATTCAGATTGGTGTATGAACTTAGTCAGTTAATCACTTATTTTTGTTTTCATATTGAATGAAGACTTAATTATTTATAGAAGATGGTTATATTTAATGCAGTGTGAGTTAAGGCATGATTTTAGACAATATGGAAGATGGTTTGCTATCGTTTGATGCTCATTCAATTAGTTATTGTAGAACAGGTGATTATGAAGATATTAAATAGATTTCTGGTTTTATTCAAAATTGAGAATAAAGATAAGGTTGATGTTGAAGAGCAAACACCAATGATGATTAACAACTTGATTAATTTCTTTTTATTCTGTATTGTATTTGTTGAGGGTATTATTTGTCTTTTCTCTAAGAATGATGAATTTACTTTTTATGCTATTCCGCTGTTGATATTGAGCTTGATTTTTGCTTTTCATTTTGTATACCTTAGCAGGTACACTCAGGCAACAGGTATGAAACATTCATTATTCTTTTTCTCTAGTATTACCTTTTTATATTTTGTTGTATTTGGTAGCAGTACGGGACTAAATATTATCTGGACGGTACTTTTCCCACCATTTATAATTTCATTAATAGGAATAAAAAGAGGAACAGCTTTTTCTTTAATCTTTTTATTACTCATTGTATTTTGTGTTTTTATTTTAAATGATACAGGTATTATATATAAGGCAAAGGAGTATGAGATGGCCGAGAAGGTGGTTTTTGTCACATTTTATATTTTGCTGTTTATTTGCACATATGCTATTCATTATTCGTATGCTGAAATTATTTTGCGTAAAGAACGTCGGGTATTAGATTCGCAGAATTTCACTAAAACTCAGGAGGAGTTAATATCTAAGCTTTCACATCAAATACGCACGCCATTAAGTAATATTACCGGTATTATTGATATTCTTGAAAAGACAAATCTTAATGACGATCAGCGTGACTATATTAATACTATTCATGCTTCATCAAACAACTTGGTTAATGTGGTAAATAATATGGTTGCTGCTTCTAAAACCAATTTTAGCCAGATACCTACAGAAAAAGTAAGTTTTAACTTATATTCCACTATTAATAATACGATTAAATTATTTCAGGATGAGCAGGGCAGGAAGAAGTTCAGTCTGTCGCTAGCGGCTGATATTCCAACTAACTTAATAGGTAATAGCATTAAAATAAAGCAGATATTTCTAAACCTGTTAAACAGCATGTTGAAAAATAATATGTCTGAGTTAAAGACTATTGTTATTGAGGTTTCGCAAAAAGAATTTTTGGGTGATAAGATTGTGCTTAGTTTTAGGATTGTGAGTAATACTATTGTACCATTGCCAAAAGAGGAGCTGGAAGAAAATGAATTAAATTCTTCAGATATTATTCATCTTAACAGGTCGAAATATATTACCCTTCTTGATTTAGGTATTACCCAAAAGATAATTGAGATGGATGGTAATACTATTGATATTACAGTTGATTCAGTGCAAACGATAGTTGAGTTTACGGCTTCTTTTAAGGAAAACAATAACAGTAGATCAGTTGAGAGCATTAAAGTGCCTGCAAAGCAAACAGAAAATTACTTTAAACCGGTTATTGATATAGCTGATGCAAACATTCTTTTGGTTGAAGATAATTTTAGTAACCAACAAATTATTATCCTGTATATTAAAGATGAGGTAAAGAAAATTGAGGTTGCTTTTAATGGAAAAGAAGCGCTTGATAAGTTTGGTAAGGTGAAATATGACCTGATATTAATGGATGTACAAATGCCCATAATGGATGGATTTAAAGCCACACAAAAGATACGGGAGATTGAAAAAAGTACAGGTACGCATACACCTATTATTGCGGTAACCGCTAATGCTTTTCCAGAGGATAAAGAAAAATGTTTGGCATCAGGTATGGACGATTATATCAGTAAGCCATTTCAGCCTGAAGATTTAGTACTTAAAATGAAGAAACACCTGAGCTAACGTGCCTTCAGTTCAAATATTCTTGCTCATATTGCACATAAGGATTGAGGTGTCATATGTGTATAAAAATGGTAAGTTTAAAAAATTATTTGACTCCTGTAGAAAGTGTATTATGTTTGTATAAGTGTTATCATCAGGTTTTTCCTGTTATTATTTCCCGATTTCTTCAATTTTAGATAAAAGCTCATAGTTCATTGATATGGCCCGGTATTTTTATCCATCTGGCTCACTGTTTTAAGTATAAATATTGAGTTTTTGGGAATAATGTCTGGCTATCGGAAGTATAGCAGACTATATTAGAATTAATATGACACAGAAAACTGTTATTTATTGGAGGTTTTTGTTTGATTTTTATATTAAGATAACGACAGGTATTGTTTTAAAAATAAATATAATTTCAAATATTGGCATAAATATGTACATCAAAAAGTGAGCTTCTAATCCAATTCTTATATCGAGATCAGGTTAAAATATTAATTGCTCCTGATTTGTAGGATTATTATTAAAGCATCTGGTAATTAATGAGTTGTTGGTTGTTGAGATTGTGTCTAATTGGTTAATCGTATTATGGTTTTTGTTATAATACAAGTGATGTGATTCGGTTAAAAAAAACAAATTGAGCGTTAATTACTGTTAAAGCTTATTGATTTTTTCGGTTTGCCCTGTATGTTTGTGCATTAACAGGATTAACCAAAATAAAAGCTGGGGATGAGCATGAAAAAAGAAACTGATATTACTTTAAAGCTAAAGCGAAAAATATTTATCTATTCAATAATTGAAGTGGTGCTTATTATTGCATTAATAGGTTTTATCATGTTCCTCATTATGGTGTTGATGAGCTAGCATTATAAAAAAAGAGTTAGCTTTTTTTGGGCTATAAGCTTCCCGTCAATCCAGGTTGATAATATCCATTCCCCCTGTTTATCACTATAAGGTTCCCATACTGTATCACCAAGAAAGAATTCATAATCATTTGAGTTTATAAAGTATTGGCCAATAAATGCCGGTTCTACCTTATTTTTATCGTTATAAAACGGTGGGTGGTCAATTCTATATTCAATTATTTTTCTTTTTGCCCCTTTGACCTTAATAACGTATCCAAATTCAATATCAGGTGTTATTTGTATCCGGTCGGTTATTTTTAATAATTTGGGAAGTTTTTTAGATGTACGTTCCCATTTACTATATACCCCATAACTGTATAATTCCCAGCTAATTTTCCTTTTTGTCATTAAACGTTGATTAACTTTCTAATGAATATCTTATCTGATCTAGCATAAGTGGTATATCTCCCGCATCAATACCATTATGCTTCAGGTATGGAATGTCCTGCTTAAATGTTTCTACAAACTCATTTAGGCTATGGCCGGGTAGTTGTATACTTTTTTGGTAGTAGGATAATGCTTCCTGACGTTGCTTTTTGCACCACAGTGTATGTCCTAAGTTAATGAGGTCGTGTTTATTTTTCTCTGAAACAATAAGTTTATGATAATATTTTTCAGCCTGATCAAATTTTCTACATACAAATGAACACCATGCAATAGGCCGTCCGACTTTATTATTACCCGGATCGAGGTATTCGACTTTGAAGTAGTACTTAAGGGCTTCTTCAAAATTCTCTAATTCGAGTAAGCAATGTCCTATTGATGCCTGGGTATGCAAATTATCCGGGGCAATCTTCTCTGCTTCCTGGTAAAACTGAAGTGACATTTCTGTTTTTTTAAGATGGCGATAACATAATGCAATTTTCTTCTTGTTCCACACACTATCAGCTCCAATAAGATCTGCTTTTAGGTATAACTTCAATGCTTCGTTATAGTTTTTAAGATGTTGTTGACAGTAGGCCATTTTTTGAATTATATCAGTGGCTTCTGTTTGTTTTTTAAGTATGATCTGAAATATTTCTAATGCGTCTTCAAAGTAATTTTTCTTAAAATAGTATTCGCCAATTTCCCGTAGCGATGAAGTATCATCCAGTAATTGAGAAAAGAACCAGCGGTTATGGAAATCCATTTTTTGTATGAAAATATCTTCAAACTGGTGTTTTTGTGGATGTACCTTAAGCAGGCGATACAGATCCTGAATAAACTGGTTACTGGAAACTAGTTTACCTTGGTTGGCTTGCAAGGTCTTTTCATCTTTCTCCATTTCCAGCATTTGCTCTATTTCTGCTGAGAACATTTGCCCCATCATTTCTTTCTGCATACCAAGCATATGTGGTATGCTTAAAATTAATGAGTACTTATCAGAGTTACATAAAAAGCGTGAAGAGGCCAGGCCATTAAGTAATGAACTGTTACTAAATACGGCATTTTCACTATGTAATGCCTTTTGTACTTCCGGATGGCTAGGGTAAAAGGGCATTAACCAGTTACTTATCTCATTAAAAAAGGTAAAGTGCTTAAGGTGCTTAAATGTGGTAAGAAAAACGTCAGCGCCTTCCATCTGCCATTGGGTTAATTCTTCCATCTTATTAATCAGGTTGGGAGAGTCTTTAAATACATCTTCCCAATCTGGATTTTTACCTTCACCCATGCTGTCATTAATCAGGTTATCCAAATCAAGTTTGTCTTTTAATTTTGGATGCATTTTAACAACTTCCGGTAATATTTCATCATTAAGCTTTTGTGATATGCGTTCTGTTTCGCGTGTTCTGATAAGCTGGAGAGTAATGTTCTGTATGAGTGATTGCAGGTTATTGTCCTCAACAAGCATAAAAAACTGGGTGTACAGTTCAGGGTATAAAGGTAAACGGTGATCGTATTTGGTTAATGCTAGTAGTAAAGCCGTGAGTGCTCTGCCACAAATAGCATCTTCCGAATGTTTACTAAGGTCAATTAGTAATTGAATGTAATTGACAGAAAAAGAATTCATTAGTGATAAGTGAATGGCTCCAATAAGTACCGACTTGAAATGAACAGGAATAGGATCACTGAAAAATAGTTCACTAAGTGAGTTCTTATCTTGGTTGTTAATATGCTCTTTGCTCCAGAGTATTTTAAAAATCTGATTGATCTTTTGGTGCAATTCTGGTTTATTTACGGCATTAACATCAAGTATTTTTTGGAGCTCAATGCCATTCCATATACTGTTAAGTTCGCTAATACTGCTCTGTAGGTAGGTGTTGTTAAACTGTTTGCGTAATTCATAAAGCATCTCTGATGAATATCGCATCATTAATTGATTATGCGCTTTGTCCGCCATCTGGTAAACATCACGAATCAGATGGTTGTATATCTTTTGCCGTTCAGGATCAGAGATGCCTTCTACAGTATATTTTAGTATATTTTTATAAGTAAATTCAGTATTATAATGATTATCAATAAGATCGGCGTCTTGTGATTCTTTAACCAATATATGGATTAAATCTAGACTGTCTTTTATATTCTTATTCGCCAGTGATTGGCATATTGTTTTGTGTGTTGACCTTATTTCTTTTACCGTCATCATAAACTCTTATTTTTTTGACTCAAACTTTAAAATTACATCAAAACCAGAAGTTCTGGAACTACCACTCTGCAATCGGAAGAATAATAGTTTATTTAACTCGTACTCTAAAGTAATGGTTTCTGGTGTAATTTCATCATCTTCTGTTTCACCAAAACCTCTTTGGTAAATTACAAATAAGTCATTGGTAATATATTTACCAACAACAAAAGCAGCACTTTGCCAGTTTTTGGTAGAGTTAATTTCAATCATATCAAGCTTAAAGCGTTGGCCTAAGGTAGAACTAAGCGATGATGTTACCACGTTAGCCAGCATATTTGAGCCGACTGAGCCTATGATTCCATTCTGACCATCATAACTTAGTTCATCCATTGTTTTGCCAAATACCATTATAGAAACTGCATCTGACTGGGAAATTGGGGTATCATTCAAGGTAAAATTGATGACAGGTTCGGAAAGGTATTCAGTAATTGATAGTTCTAAAGTATGCTTTTCCTTATCACTGCCTCTGAATATATAATTGGCTTTAATTTCAAGTTTTGGATCAGGTTGTTCACCTCCTGTAAAAGTAATTATTCCTTCAAGAATATTAAATTTACGGCCGTAAAGGATATAGTTACCACGTATAATTTCAATATCACCGAATAATTCGAAATATTCATTGTTTTTTGCAATGTCAAAATTACCACTAATTTCAATATTCATGTCGTTACCTTTTAACCATGTGCTACGCGGAATATCAATATTTAAGCGGCCTTGCAAGTGTTTCATTATGGGGGATTGAATGTTTTCTTGCTTTGTTTCTTTTATATGGATAGAGGTGTCTGCCTCATTAATTGCCGCAACCAGTATAGGTATATTTTCCTCTTTTGATTTTGTTTCGTCGGTTTTAAGTAATCCGGGAATAAAAAATGAGGAATTATTAACTGTTAGTTTACCACCAAATAAGGGGTTACCATGATCAGAAGAGATGTAAGGGGTACCACTAATATTGATATCATGGTTTTTGTGTTGGCTTACATAGAATCTGTTTATATCAGTGTTAAATGCTGAGTTTGATATTTTACCTGATATGATGGTTGAGTCAAATGTAATGTGCCCTTTAGCTGCCAGGTATCCTTTGTTGGCCTGAATAAAAACAGTGTCGATATTTATTGTATTTTCTTTCAGTAATATTTGACCAGTAGCATTTTTGTAATAAATGCCATGATTTTGATTGGTTATATAACCATTATCAATATTAATGGAACCGTTGAAGAGTGGTTTCTCAAAAGTTCCGAAAGCATTTATATATCCCGAACAATCGACTCCGGCCTGAATATGTTCATACGCTGGTATGTTAGGTGTTTTTATGTTTAAAGTGTCAATAAATAGTTGGGCATTAAAAGTATCTGAGAGGTGATAGCTTAATTTCATTTCAGGATTAACATTAATTGCAATTGGTATTGAAAAATCAGCATATATTGCACTATCAAGTTGAGGTAACCATGTGTCTAATTTTAGATTCTTATCTCGGTAGTTTAGTTCGCCGTTTATATCTGGTATTTTTAATTTTCCATAGAATGGGTTAAAAATGGTGTAGTTACAGTTGGCCATTAACGAGTCGGGTTTGCCATGCAGAGATAATTTTGTTGAGAATAATCCCCCGATAGAATCAGGAATATCAATAAAATGGTTTAAGCGATATAAATCGAAGTCACGAACCAACAAGTTAAAATATTCAGATTGAATAGTGCTGAGGATTCCCTGGGCTTTAAATATAAAATCTGAGTTATTATGATCCTTTATTTCAATATTATTGATTATGGCACTCCTGTCAGCTAATTTTATTTGCTGTATTGTATCTGTAAGGTAGTAATTAACGTATGGAGTAAGAATGTGTCCTTTATTGATTTGAATATCAATAGTATCCTGAAATTCTATAGAAGCTGCCAGGTTTGCGTCAATAGAATCATCGTTTACAGTGAATTCAGTTCTTAAGTTCATATTGTGAAATGAATAATTAATTCCTATAGTATCAATATTTTGTATTTCAGAACTAAGATTTCTGATATTGATTGTTCCATCAGAGATGGTAGAATCTTGACTATAAAAACCATCAATAACGGCGTGTATTGTATCCCCTTTTAAAGTGTTGAAATCTAAATTTGTAATGTTAACATCACCTTTGTAGTTAAAGGCTTCAGTTGTGCCATCAAAAATCATTTTTAGTGTTGTGTTTTCATAATTCAATTCAGGTATTCCAAAATCTTTAAGTACTCTAGGAGTAGTGCTGTTTATTGTTAGTTGTGAGCTAAAAGATTTGCTAATTAAATCAAAGCTTCCTTGGGCAAGGGCACGGTTATCTTGTGTGATTACACTAAGTGTATCAATCTTAAGGTGTGCTCCCTGTAGGTCTGAAAATATTGACACAGTGTCGATATCGAAATCATATATTTTGCTGTTATGTAATGCTGCCCGTGCGATAAAATGGTGTTTGTCGGATAATATATGTGTGCCAGAGATTAAAACATTACCATTTACTACAGTATTTGTAATACTTGGCTCAATGGCTCCAATATCCAGATTGTTGGTTTCAAAGCCTGCAGTGTATATTTGTTTGTTATAGAGGTCTTTGATTTGAAAATGGCCTTTGCTGTAGCTTTCGTTGTATGCAACACGTATGTTTGCATTAATAATATTATTTTTTTGAATAGCATCAATCTTTAGCGTATCAGTTATAATACCTTTGTATGCTGATTTACTAAGATTGACATTTAGTTTCAGATCATCTTTATGGTTGAATATATTATTTCCGCTTATAGTTAAAGTACCATTTAGATAAGCATTGGTTTTATTAATTTCAAACCAATCTTCAGGAATAAAATTATTTACATACATTTTTATATTATAATTTGCCTTTTTATTTTCATATTCAAGTGCTTGAGGTAATCCGTGAATGGTTCCTTTAAGGCCAATATGCTTTTTATCGTTGCCAAATAAAATATCACAATGGAATTCATCTTTTTGTGATTTTGCATTAAAACGTAGTTCGGGAATTGTTTTTATGGGAATAGATGAAATGAAATTTTTAATTTCAGTGTCGTCTAATGGTTTTGCATTAATAATTACACTAAAATTGTCTTTTGCCGTATAATGTCCTTTTCCTTCAATAAGCGATTTATCAGATTGCAGTAATAAACTGTTAAGGGTAATATGTGGGCCTTGTTTTTTTAATATTACATGACTATTTCTTAAATTCAGTTTGGGTTTGTCAGCTCCTAATTCAATTTGTTTGATATTAACATCTAAATATTCGTCTTTAAAAACGCCACTAGCCTTAATATTGATATTTGAAAACTGAATGGAAGGTGATAAATATTTCGTTTGTAAGCGGCCCTTGCCATCTGTAATATGCATGTGGTTAATATTTAAATTCAGAGGTGATTCAGGAGAGGTAGTTTCATTTTCTTGAATTACTTTGTCAAGTACATACATTAAATGGAAGGTTGCACTGTCTTTAAACCATAGGTTAAATTGGGGTGATTGAATAAGAATAGTATCAATAACGATATGCTTGTTTGATATGCTTTTAAGATGATATTTAAGGTATATTGAGTCTATATGAACAACGGAAGAATCGCCCTCACTTAATGCAATGTTTTTTAAGTTGATGGTGTTATACAAATTACCTTTAATTTGTTCAATATATAGTTTTCCGTTAAAATACGAATTGGCTGTTTGAAGCGTTTTTTTTCGTAATATTTCTCTGAATAATTCAGTTTGAGTAAACATCAATATTCCGACTATCAGTATCAGGAAGATGCCGATTATAAAAGCCAGGTATTTGAATGTTCGTTTCATGTATTTACAGTTTGGTTTTTACTAGTTGCATTGATGCGATTAAATTGCTATTATGGCTATCATATTTACCAGTTGAAAGTCATGTTTCGTATGAATATAATTCGTTCATGGGTCTTTTCGTTATGTTAAAATGGATGTCCGATATTAAAATGCACCTGCCATTTTCTTTCTGTATCAAAAATTGGACGGGCAAAATCAAGCCCTATGGGGCCGATAGGTGTTTTAAACCTTACGCCAAATCCAGCTGCATAATGTAAATCATTAAATTGATAATAAAATGAATCTCTCCATATATTTCCTGCATCGCAAAAAAAAGCAATAACAAGTCTGTTTCCAATAGAATACCTGTTTTCTATACTGCCTTCCATCAAACTGTTTCCTCCGGTAAAGTGTCCATTTGCATCTTTAGGTCCTAACTGTGATCTACCCCAGCCTCTAACCGAGTAGCTACCACCAGAGTAAAAGCGTTCTTCAACCGGAATCAAGTCATTATTATTTTGCATTTTTGCCATACCAAATTTACCTTTTACTGCTAATGTAATACCAGATTTTATGCCAATGTATTTCTTGTATTCAATCAGGCTTCTCCAAAATGGAACAGATTTATCAATAAATGTTCCATTGCGTTTTGTATTAATAGCGAGTGAAAATCCTGAAACCGGATCGAGTCTGGGTTCACCATTAAAGTAGATAAATCCAACTGTTATACCTGACTTACTATAGGATGTAGGGCCAACAGTTTGACTATTCCATCCCATGGGAATAACTATTGTTGAGTCTGCATGAACCTCTTCCACATATAAATTTAATGAGGAGTTAAATCGTTCAGTGAAGTGTTGTAAAAATGTTAGATTAACCCCTTGGCGCGTTGCCGTATAGGCTGGCTCATTTTGCTTAAGTAAAAATGGATTAATTATAAAAGAGTTAAATGGCAAAATAACAGCCGGTTGTATAAATTTTAATTGAAAGTTATATGGCTCAAGTTCCGAATGTTTGGCATATAGGTTTATCCGACCCGTTTTAGTGAGAAAACCCAGGTATTGTATGTCGGCAAAGGCTCTGAAATTATCTTCTCGGCCATATCCGCCACCAAAGCGTGAGATCCAACGGGGGGCTTCTTTTAAAGTAATTAGGGTTGGTAATGTGTCTGGTTTTTCCTCGCTTATAAGAGTTTTAATAGAGGCAACCCGAAACATTCCAAGGTTATAAATCTGTTTTTGTGTTTCGTTAATTTTATATTTAGACCATGATTCACCTTCGTTGAATTGAAGCTGCTTTAGAATTCTTTTTGTGGGAACCCGTTCGTTTCCCTGTATTGTTATTGGTCCAAAAAAAGTGGGTTTATCTTTGTTTATAATCCAATTAATATTTGCCGTGTTATGAACTGTATCAACAGTCATACTATGCTTGACTTGGGCGTATGTGTATCCTAGATTATTAAACTCTTCATTAATAAAAGTCTGATCATTGTAATAGGCTTCGTCTTTGAACCTCTTATTTTCTTTTAGTTGTGATCTCAGGTTTATTTTGCGGCGTAGCTTTTTACTCATGAACGCTTCATCTTTTTCAAGCGTATCAACGGTATATCTAATTTGTTTTACCTTAATTGGTTTCCCTTCGTTAATGTTAAAGGTTAACTTTATTTTATTATTGCCCGTTATTTTAATGGTTGGTTCAGCAAGGTTCATATTTAAGAAACCTTCTTTCTGATAGATGTGCTTAATGCGTTCAATGTCTTGCTCATATAAAGACATGGTAAATAAGTCAACTTCCTTTTTAAAAAGCCATTCGCCTATCGCACTGGCTGATTTTATATTAATTTCCGCTTCTAACTTTGAGGCACTAATTGTTCGGTTGCCTTTAAATTTGACCTTCCTGATTTTTCTCAGCTCTTGCCCATTTAAGGAAATTGATATAAATGATAGTATGAAAAACAGAATTATTTTCAATGCATTAGTATTAATGATAAACAAAAAATAAATCGTCTACTTATAAATTTATACTATGTTCTACGAATGTCGGTTTTTACGCATAATAGAATAAATACAGAGATACAAAGACACAGGGTGTTTTTTAGTTTGACTGTATACCTTTGCGACTCTTTGGTTCGGTGTTGTCTTTGGAGTCTATGAAATATTTGATTACTGTTTTATGCATGATTACGGATATACCATTGTTGTATTCCGAGTTAAGGTGCTGTTTCATTTTTGATGTTGTTTTTTGTTACACGTAATTGATAGGGGTAAAGCTAGAACAACATATTATAAGGTCGCTCAATAGCTTCTTTTAATTGATTTATCGAAATATTTCGTGCAAAACGATAGTATTCTTTACCTTCAAAAAATATTAGAATGGCTGGAGCAGTGAATACCTGGTATTGAGTTGCTGCTACGGAATCAGTTTCAATGTTAATATACTCTAGGTGTATTTGTGGAAACTCCCTGATAATAAGCTGCTTAACTTTAGGCAATAGAACCTTACAAACATGGCATTTGTCATGTGAGAAATATCTTAAAATAGCGACATGTGTAGTTTTCATTATCGTTATGAATTAACCTTTGTTATAAGGACTGTTGCATAGGCTGCTATTCCCTCCTGAGTACCAACAAAACCGAGCTTTTCTGTAGTTGTTGCTTTTATTGCTATATCTTCAGTTGAGATCTCCATTACCCCAGCCAACGTTTTTTGCATGTCTGGTATATGTTTCTTTAGTTTGGGCTGTTCTAAAGCAATTGTACTGTCTATATTACTCAACTTATAACCTGCATTACGTATTATCGATATTGTTTTAGCCAATAGTATTTTACTGTCAATACCTTTTAACGCAGGGTTATTATCAGGGAAATGGTAGCCGATATCGCGCATATTGGCAGCTCCAAGTAAAGCATCACAAATGGCATGAATTAGAACGTCTCCATCAGAATGACCAATACTACCTTTGTTGTGCTCTATTTTTATTCCACCAATCCACAACTCTTCATTCTCACCAAGTTTATGAACATCATATCCAAATCCTACCCGTATTTTCATCGTAATTAAAATTTTAACCCAAAAAGATCTTAAGCAACGGCTTAAGATCTTTTCAAAGATAATGAATATTGTATTCTTATATTTACTTTTTCAAATCACTTAGATCAAATGAAAGTGAAAAGCGCATAGTGTTGGCTAATGGATTGTTTTGTACCATTGGAATTATATAAGAAGCATCTAAAGTAAAGATGTTAAATTTTAATCCAAGTCCTGCCGAGGCGAATTTGCGGTTACCCTGATTTTCGTGTTCATAGAAGTAACCTGCTCTTAATGCAAATTGCTTGTTGTACCAATATTCAGCTCCTAAAGAAAAGATTATTTCTTGCATTTCCTGCTCAAATCCGTTTGGAGCATCGCTAAACGAACCAAATATGGCTGCCGGTACAGATTTATCTTCATTAGGATCTACCCAGTCGTCGTTTGCATCATCCGGTTTAATCTGATTTGATGGCACTAAAAGCTTATTAAAATCTAATGCAAATGCAATGGAATTATACCTGTCCAATGCCATTTGGTAAGCGACACCAAGCTTTAAATTAGTTGGAATATACTCCTTATGAATATCATCGTAACTAATTTTAGAACCAATATTAGAGATGTTAATACCGGCACTAAATTCAGCCTCTTTCCTGTTTACACGCATTGGCTCCTTAAAGTAAAAGCCAACATCTGCAGCAAAAGCATTTCCCGCTTTTAAAACAGCACCATCATTTGAATAACCATTGGTCAGATCAGAACGGATATACCGAAAGGCAACAGCACCAGAGAATTTCTCTGATAATACACGTGAATAAGCGGCATCAATAGCAAATTCATTGGGCTTTCCTTGGTAACCCGGATCATCGGGGCCATTTGAGAATGTAATTTCACCCATAGAGAAGTAGCGTAATGATGCACTAATTGTTTGCATTTTGTCTAAGCGATGATAGAATGAGGCGGTTGACATATTAATGTCATTAACTAGTGATCTTAACCATGGTGTAAAAGAAATAGCAACCCCCATCTTCCCATCTATAAAAGCATATTTGGCAGGATTTAAAAATTGAGAATTTACATCAGGAGATGTGGCAACCCCCGCATCTGCTATACCAGCAGCCCTTGAGTCAGGATTGATATTAAGGAAAGGGGCAGCTGTTGTAATGGCATTATTGCTATTTTGTGCATGTGTGGTATTAAAATTCAAAATAATAGCCAATAGTAAAAGACTGATTTTGACAGGAATATATTTCATATTGTATATCTAAAATAATTACTCTCCTTTATAATTTTAATAGTTTAAGTATTGGGTGAGTATTTTACAGAACTGCAAAAATTGATATTTATTATTTAATAACGAGTATTTTTTTAGAGAATTTTCCAATTTGATTTTCTGATGAACGCACCTCAAAGTGTAAAATATACACTCCCTTTTGTAAAGCTCCTAACGTCCACTCAAATGGTGTAACGCCTGTTCCTGAGGCAGGTTGAGTTTTCTTAAAACTTTCTATGAGCCTGCCACTAATGCTGTAAATGCTGCCAGTAATATCAAGTAACAGGTTGGGGGCATCATGTTCAAAATAGACTTTTACTGTTTGGTTAGATTCTACAGGGTTTGGATAAATATTAACATTGCTGATTTTTAATGTCCCGTCCAGATGAACCTGAAATTTTAATGTGCTTGTAGATGAATGATTAAGGTTATCCCAGGCTTTAATTTCTAGAGTGTGCTCACCCACCTCTAATTGAGGTAATTGATATTGCAGTGTTCCGCTTTTGTAACTATTTTTATTGCATTGGTAATAACTATTTAGGTTAACAGGTAAAGAGCGGTCATCATCCAGTGTCAAAGTTATGTCATGACCAATACCAATACCACTTATATTAATACCACTTTCGTCATCAAAATGTGCTATTAAGATAGGTTGAGATTTGGTTATATCACCATCTTTAAATGAAGTGCTGTTAAGCCATAGTTTTATTTCCGGACCTTCATTGTCTGTAGAAGGTACATCTGAAATGCCTCCAACAAGCACCGTATTATCTGCCCCAAAGGCTTCATTACCGTTATTATCGTAGGCGTAATAACTAATTCTGCCTTTATCAATATTTAAGCGTATATCTTTTGGAATCATAAATGAGGATTGAAAATGGCCGTTATTTACATCAACCGTTCCTTCAAAGAATCTATTTTCATAAAGCTCATACTCATAAGGTATATAGCCGCCATTTCCTCTGGTTTTAATTGTAACAGGCTTATCAAAAACCTTAATGTGTAATGTTTGAGGTTTTGTGTTCAGGGGCTCAACCTCACCTTTAATTTTTGCAATGGTTCCTGCATTAAGGGGTGTTCTTAATTTATGATCTTCTTCGTCGTTTATATGTGTGGTTTTAATCGTATTTTCAGGAAATTGTAATTCTAATGCTGGGTCGCCTAATAATGTAAAACTGAGTTTATTGACTGTGTTTGAAGTGCTGTTTTTAGTTTGTTTAATAACATCGCCCAAGCGATTCTTTTTGTTTAGATCATTGTGATTAAAGATGTGCTTATAAAAGTTTTTATTAATTTCTGAATTATAGTTTGACCACGCTATTCGTGTTGTTGTAAAAAGGCCAACTCCACCACCATTAGGTGAAAGGAGAACCCATTCGCCAGCCGAGATAAGGTGATATGAATCGTATCGGCTAAATTCACATGTTGCGGTAACAAAAATGGGGAGCTTATTTTTGTTGTTTAACTGCTTAATTTCATCAATCGTTAATATTTGCTCATGGGCTAATGTTTTCTCATTACCATGTCCAGTATAATTAAAGATTAGTGTCCCCTTTTCAATTTGTTCCTTAATTGCCTTGTTCACTTCAGGGTAACGCCCTCCTGTTGAGGTAATAATCTTTGGATAAGAATCGAGGTATATTTTGTTATGGTCAAATTCAGGCTGATTTTCATATACCATTTGGGAAAGTGCATCAGCATCACGGATGTGTATATTATTCTCATTTTCCTGGTTATCATCAGCAACAAAGGTTATGTTGGTTTTCCAGATGCCAGTTTCACTATTATTAAAATAGTTGTCAATTTTATTCACTATTGTTTGGGCGTGGATAATGTTTGAAACTGGTAGACGGCCAATGCCAATATCCACACCATTGTTTAAAATGTTATCACCTTCATTATCATCCAGACAACCAAAAAAATCATCAGATGTATAAGTTTTACTAATATTTAATGAGTTTTCTGATTGATAGGTTAATAAATAATTTGTGTTATCGTCGCTATATGTTTTATTGTCATATGAACCATCTCCAAAAAGCAAGAGATACTTCAGTTTATCGCTTTTTTGGTATAAGTATTTTGCAAAATCTCGTATTGCACTAATATCAGGAGAACCTGATGAAAATTCATTATAGATTTGTTCCGGTTCAACAATAAGGCATTGTAAGCCGGAGTGTTTGTAGTGAATTTCAGCTAATCGCTCTGCTTCATGTTTAAATAAAGGATGGGAAACAATAAGCATATCTGGTATACTGGCATTGTGTAAGTTTTGATTTTCAACAGAATTTTCAAACTCGGGTTGAGGTAATGTTGCGTTTGTATTAAATACCACAAATTCCTTTAATGTATCAGTTTGATATGTAAAGCCCTGTTTTGATGCATATGTTTCAATATCAATACTTCTAGGTGATGTGTGGTTGCTTATATCCCATAATCTACTTTTACTGTTTAGGCCTTGGAGATAAAACCTGGTACTCAATCCGGTGCCTGTGGTTGTTATATTTCTAAAGCTTAATTGATCATTAAGGATGAGTTTTTCTTTCGCATTGATACAGATAAAATTTAACCAGCCGCTGGATGCAGCATTTGGAGCAACATATTGTAATTTGATATTTATAGAATTAGAAGTGCTGGTGAATTGCGTATTGTTTATTCCCTTGTTGGCAAAGTTTCTTGTGTATGTACTAAACTGAACAGGTGCGATTTTTATATCCTGAATTTCACTACTGTTATTGTTAATATATGTTTTAAAGTAACTTTCTGTATTGGATCGCCCTATTACGCTGGTTAGGATTTTAACTGGTTTGTTTGTTTCAAGGTTCTTAAATTCAAATTTATAATCTCTTTTTTGTCCTGGTTCAAAACGAAGTCCATACCATTCAATTCCTGACTTTAACAGGTTCTGATTTTCAAATTCATGAAACAGGTAACTGTCAAACAGTTCTGTTTCATGTGTAAATGTTGCAGATGTTTGTGTACTTGTTTCTATTCTTTTTCCAACTCCATTATTGTCAGATAAAAAGTAAAAAGCCTCATCTGTATAGTCGTGCAATTGGTGTTCAAACATTTCCCTGTCAGAATTATAAGTCCATTTTATTGGGCCTTGAGCATAAAAATAGATGGCATTATTATCGTGTAAAACAGCATTTTCTGTTAGGTCGTTTAAACGAGGTGTGCTGTTATTTTTAGGTAACATATTGCCGCCATTACCAAAGACGTTGACTTTTGAAGGGTTGCTAAAGCCCCAGCTACTTAGCAAGGTGTATGGTATTTTATGGATGCCCGATTTTGCTACTTTTATTTTTATCCAGGTACCTTGCTTAAGAATTGAATTACCTGGTACTGTTTTCGTTTTTTTAAGGACATTTTCGTTAAACGGTTCAGGAGTATGAATTTTTAAGTCAATCGTATTGATTTTACTATAAGTATTTGTTTCTGCATTATGCTTAATGGGTGTGAGCTCTAAATTTAGATAGTGTTTTTTATTAATTGTTACAAGCTGTTTTCTAATCAGGAGTATCTTCTTATGAGCTAAAGAAGTAAGAAATTTTATTTCGTTATCTTGTTTGATTACAGTAGATTGAGTGTTGTATGATATTTTAATTGAATCTTTGTTTATAAGATGGTTAAGCGGAATTTGTAATGAATAGAAAGGTAATTGTGACTCTTCATTCCATCCGGATACTTCATTAAACAAAATGGGCGATTTGGAATAATCATAAATCTCATCAGCGGAAGCCCATGTAAAATGTAGTTGTTTTTCAATAGTTTGAGCAACCAAGTTTGTAGAAAAACATAGTAAGAACAGGTATATAGATAATATTTTACACATTATTTTTTTATATATTGTGCTGCTGTAAAGTTTAGAAACAGTTGATAAATGACTTATTTAGTGCCAATTTATACTATTAAGGTTATGGCTTTGTTTGGTAAAAAACACAAAAATAGTATTTTCAGCACAAGAAATTTCTAACTTTAACGTTTTAATAACTGAAAAATTGCGCGTTGGATTATACTCAGTACCTAAAAAAAAAGACCGAAAAGGGAGCTTAGATATAACCTTTTTTTATTTTTGCAGTATAATGTAATCAGTTGAATTTTTCTGAAATGCAACTAATGAGTTTGCAAATAATTGATAATTAGAATACAATATCAGAGTACTATGAGATTAAATACCGCAGTTATATTGACTGTATTGGCTTTTAGCTTAGTAGGCTTATCGTCATGTAGTAAGAGTGGAAGAAACAAATCTGTTTCTTCAGCTACGGGTTGGGAGTATAACAATCCTGATTTTGGTGGGTTTGAGTATAAATCTGGTTACGAGCAAGAGTTAGGACCTGGTCTTATTTTCATCGAAGGCGGTACCTTTATTATGGGGCGTGTTGAGCAAGATGTTCTGTATGAGTGGAATAATGCACCACGTAGAATTACTGTTCCGTCGTTTTATATGGACGAAAGTGAAGTAAGAAATATTGATTATTTAGAATATCTATTCTGGACACAACGTGTTTTTGTGGATTATCCAGAAGTGTATCGTAAAGCATTACCTGACACCTTAGTTTGGCGGCGTCCATTGTCTTACAATGAGCCTATGGTAGAAAATTACCTGCGTCACCCTGCTTATTCAGAGTACCCTGTTGTGGGTGTAAGTCATATGCAGGCACAGGATTTTTGTAAATGGCGTACAGATCGTGTAAACGAAATGATTTTAGTGCAGGAGGGCATTCTTGAGTTTGATGTAAATCAGGTTGGAGAGAATAACTTTAATACAGAAGCATACCTTTATGGTCAGTACGAAGGTATACAGGGTAAAAACCCAATGGAAGATATGAACCCTAACAACGATACACGTCGTGTGCGTTGGGACGATGGTTTATTGTTACCGCGTTACCGACTTCCAACAGAAGCCGAATGGGAGTATGCAGCTCTTGGATTAATTGGAAACTCTTATGATGAACGTATGACAAACCGTCGTATTTATCCATGGGACGGGCATATTGTACGTAATTCAAATAAAAAATATCGGGGCAGAATGATGGCTAACTTTGTTCGTGGAACAGGTGATATGATGGGTATGGCCGGAAATCTGAATGATGGTGGTGATATTACTGTTGATGTAAAATCGTATTATCCTAATGATTATGGCTTATACTGTATGGCCGGTAATGTAAATGAGTGGGTAGCAGATGTATATCGTCCGCTTTCATTTGAAGATATGGATGAATTTAGTCCTTATCGTGGTAATGTATTCCAGCAGAAAGTATTGGATGAAGAAGGTTATATTGTTGAAAAAGATAGTCTTGGTCGTATTCGTTACCGTAATGAAGAAGATAAAGATATCTTAAATCGTAAAAACTACCGTACTTCTGATAATAGAAACTTTGCTGATGGAGATGCAACTTCAAATATTGTAACGGGTACCGGATGGAATGATACCGATGCAAGTACTAGTTCAATGTATTCAGGTTCTCCTAATAGTAGTCTTGGTAGTTTGGTTTCAGATCGCTCAAGAGTATATAAAGGTGGTGGTTGGAGAGACCGTGCCTATTGGTTAGCTCCTGGAGCACGTCGTTATCTGGATGAAAGAGAAAGTCGTGATGACCTTGGTTTCCGTTGTGCAATGACACGTGTTGGAAGCCCTGTTAGTGGGAAGAAATAATTTTGTTTATAGATTAAATATAAAGAGGCTGACTTTTAAAGTTTGCCTCTTTTTTTATTTTTGTTGTTCAGAATAATATTCACACTTATAATGAAAACGATGAATCAGATTGAAACGATACATAAAGCCTTTTTGTTGTGTAACGGTGTTGCTACAGACAGTAGGAATTATTCAAAAGAAGCTATGTTTTTTGCCTTAAAAGGCGAGCGTTTTAATGGGAATAAGTATGTGAAGGAAGTATTGGCAGGAGGTGCATCTTTTGCTGTTGCAGATGATGTCACGCTTAAGGATACAAAGGATGTATTTGTTGTAAGTGATGTTCTGAAAACACTGCAGGAATTAGCTTTATACCACAGGCGCTACTTAGGATTACCTATAATTGCTATAACAGGCACAAATGGTAAGACAACAACCAAAGAGTTAGTGAGCGAAGTGTTGTCTAAGAAGTACAAGGTAAAGGCTACATCGGGTAATTTTAACAACCATATAGGAGTGCCTTTAACTCTTCTTTCTATGGATAAAGATGTGGAATTAGGAGTTGTTGAAATGGGGGCAAACCATGTTGGAGAGATTGGTTTTTTATGTGGGATAGCTGAGCCTAACTACGGGCTGATTACAAACGTAGGAAAAGCGCATTTGGAAGGTTTTGGTTCCTTCGAAGGTGTTAAAACTGCAAAAGGAGAACTGTATTCATATTTGAAGAAGGTGGATGGAAAAGTCTTTATTAATTCAGATAATGAACATTTAATGAAAATGGCCAAAGGGCTAGGTACTCTTGTGCAATATGGTATTTCCTCCGGTGAGTTAAAAGGAAAAGTTATGCATAATAACCCATGTATTGCTATTCAGTGGATAAAAGACGGGTATGGCTGTAATAATTTGCAAACAAACCTGATAGGTGAATATAATCTGGAGAACATTCTTTCGGCCATTTGTATCGGAATTGAGTTTGGTGTTTTGCCGGATGATGTAAATAAGGCATTGGAGGAATATCAACCAACCAATAACCGGTCTCAGTTTATTAAATCGGGGGCTAACCGAATAATTATGGATGCCTATAATGCTAACCCTTCAAGCATGCAGGTTGCTTTAGAAAATTTCTCAAAAGTTGAAGGAAGTAATAAGGTTGTTATTCTTGGTGGTATGAAGGAGTTGGGTGATGATTCGTTTTTGGAGCATCAGAAGTTGATTAACACACTTAGTCGGATGAAATTTCAAATGGCCTTATTGGTAGGAGATGAGTTTAAGGGCTTAATGCCAAAAAAAGATATGATGACCGAATGTTATGCAAATAGTGAAGAAGTTATTGAGCACTTAAAATCTAACCCCTTAAGTAATGCTTATATTCTTATTAAAGGATCAAGGAGTAATCAATTAGAGCAATTACTGGAGTTTTTATAATCTTAATCGTTGAGGTGAAAATGTTTTAGTTCGCTAAATTTCCTAAGGCGCTTGATATAAAATTTCCAGATAATACTTTGCGGGTATATTTCCTTATGCCTTGTGTGGGTTCTTTTACTGGCTAATATCTTACGTTTCTTTAGTGTTTCAGGCATTGCCCTGTAAAAGCTAAAATGAGCTTTTAGTACAGCTGCAAAGTGGCTGAATTCACCTTTAGCAAAAAAATGAACTCCTGCAACTCCATCCAGAATCATTCTGACCAAAAGAATTGGAAGTAATCTTGTTGGTTCCAGATTTTTTACCATCATAATGAGGTTGTTTCTGAAGTTAAGATAGGTCTTTTTTGCATTATGTTGACTTAAGGTTGCCCCGCCAATATGTAAAACTTCTGATTGTGGAATAACCATTATATGATACCCTACATTCTTTATACGCCAGCATAAATCAATTTCCTCCATATGGGCAAAAAAGCTTTCGTCAAGGCCTCCAGTTGAATTGTATAATTCAGATCGAATCATTAACGCAGCACCACTAGCCCAAAAAACAGGTAGCGGATCTTGATATTGTCCTTTATCCTCTTCAATATAATTTAAGATTCTCCCACGACAAAACGGATAGCCAAACAGATCGATAAAACCTCCTGAGGCACCTGCATACTCAAATTTGTGAGGTTCGTTATATGCTCTTATTTTTGGCATACATGCACCTATGTTTTTATTGGCCTCCATTGTAGCAATGAGAGGTGTAAGCCAGTTGGGTTCGGGTGAAATGTCGCTGTTTAGCAGCACAAAATAATCCGCTTCTACCTGTTTGAGTGCGTGGTTGTAACCTCCGGCAAAACCATGGTTTTGTTCAAATTTTATCAGGCGTATTTCAGGGTATTTGTTCTCAATAAATTCAACACTCCCATCTGAGGAAGCATTATCGGCTATAATAACTTCAACATTTTCATTTTGTGAATTCTTAATAACCACCGGCAAAAATTTTTCTAATAATTTCTGTCCATTCCAGTTAAGTATTACAACGGCTGTTTTTGGCATGTCACGCAGGGTCAGTATTATTCGTTTGTAAAGTGCGTTCTTCAGAGTATTTCCAGCGTTTATGTGACCAAAGCCAGTTTTCCGGTGTTGTATTTATTATTTCCTCAAGGTAGCGTACATGCAACTCTGTAATCTCATATTGAGCAGTTTTAGTTGGATCCTCAACCAATGGTATAACATCAACCTGGTAATAACCTCGTTTTAACCTGGTCATTTTTATAAAGACAACAGAGGCTTTTATGGATTTAGCAATTTTTTCGGGACCCAGTAATACAGCAGTATGTTGATTTAAAAAATTTGTCCAGTATTGTATTTCCGGTTTTCCCGGTGATTGATCTGCGATAAGGCCAATTAAAAACCGACGTCCTTGTTTTCGTAGCTTTATTATCTCGCGAAAAGTATTAGCCATTGTAAAATTTAAGCTTCCCCATTTGCCCCGGAGTTTAAGCATATATTGGTCAAATTGTTTATTCTTTAATGGTCGGTAGGTAGCACAGGCAGTTCCTTTAATATGTAAATTTAAAGAAGGTACCCATTCCCAACATGCATAATGCCCCATTACACCAACAATATCTTTTCCTTCGTCCATAAGTTTGTCAAGGTATTCTACATTGTTGCAAACGACACGTTTTCGCATCTGTTTCTCACTAATTGTTTGAACTTTTATAGTCTCAATTAGCGTATCACAAAAATTACGGTAGAACTTAAGTCGTATTTCTCTCAGTTCTTCACTTGATTTATCTGGAAAACTATACCGTAAATTTTCATTAATCACAGCTCTTCGATAACCAATTAGTCGAATGAAGTGATACATTAAATCCGAATAGAAATAAAGAATAAAAAATGGTTGCAAGCTAAACAACCACAAAAATCCAAGTGCAATATAGTTGCCAATTTTTAGCATGATTAATTCATAATTTGTTGAACAACACGTTTAAATTCATCATGAGTACTACCATTAGTGGCAATAATTTCTTCTCCAAATATATAGTTTCTTCCTCCTGAAAAATCACAAATTTTTCCACCGGCTTGTTGAATAAGGAAGGTACCGGCCGCTACATCCCAGGGTTTTAAGTTATACTCATAAAAAGAGTCGAACCGTCCACATGCTACGTAAGCCAGATCTGTTGCTGCAGATCCTAAGCGCCTTAAACCACGGGAGTGTTCCATAAAGTATCGGATAGATTGCATAAAAGCATCCAGACGGTCGTAATTTGAATAGGGAAATCCAGTTGCTATTAGGCTATTTTTAACTGATGTTGTAGTTGAAACTTTAATTACTTCACCATTAAGGTATGCAGGAGAGTTTTTCCATGCATAAAAACATTCATTTAATCCAATTTCATATACAACACCAAGAACTATTTCTTTATCTTTTTGCAAGGCAATACTTATAGCATAAGGCGTTAAGCCATGTATAAAGTTTGTGGTGCCGTCAATAGGATCAATAATCCAGTTATATACCTCTCCGGCAAGTGAATTTGTACCTTCTTCAGCTATAAAGCCAGCTTCAGGTATTACTAATTGAAGTGCCTCTATAATTCTTTTTTCTGCTGCTTTATCCAGTTGAGTAACAAAATCATTATTTCCTTTTGTCTCAATTGAAATACCAGTTAAGTTGCGTTCATTCTTGATAAACAGACCAGTTTCTTTGGCAATAGAGCAAACATTGGTACAGATATTTTGATAATTCATGATTCTTAAGGAATTAGTTCTCCTGTCATGTTGAATGTATCAAGTGACAAGTGTTTAAGTTTCACCTTGGCAATTGTATTACTTAGTTTAGCATCAAAAGGCACCTCTACTTTAATGTAGTTTGATGTATAGCCATGTGCCATACCATTAATTTCTGCACTTTCAAACAATACGTTTGCACTTTGGCCAATGTATTGTTTATAAAATGCCCTGGTTTTTTTATCTGAGAGGGCATGAAGAATCTTACTTCTTTCTTTACGAACCGGTATTGGAACAATATCATCTATTTTTAAAGCTTGGGTATTAGGTCGTTCGGAATAGGTAAATACATGTAGTTGCGAAATGTCTAAATCAGCTAAAAACTGATGAGTTATTGCAAAATCCTCATTTGATTCACCACGTACACCAACGATAACATCAACACCAATAAAGGCATCAGGTATCAATTCTTTTATGACTTTTATTTTTGAAGCAAAAAGTTGAGTGTCGTATTTACGTTTCATCAGTTGCAATACTTTATCAGATCCTGATTGAAGTGGGATATGAAAGTGAGGCATAAATTTATCTGAAGAAGCAACAAAGTGGATAATTTCATTGGTTAATAAGTTCGGTTCAATAGAAGAAATGCGAAAGCGAATAATATTATCTATTTTTTCAAGTTCTTTAATTAACTCAAAAAAGCTCTCATTATATTCTTTTCCAAAGTCACCAATATTAACACCGGTAAGTATTATCTCCTTTACTCCTGAGTCAGCTGCTTTTTTAGCCTGAGTTAGCGTATTCGCTATGGTGTCACTTCTGCTTCTGCCCCTGGCAAAGGGAATGGTACAATAACTGCAGAAATAATCACAGCCATCTTGAACTTTCAGAAAACAACGTGTTCTATCCCCAAAAGAGTAAGAAGGTTTAAATACTTTGTTTTTACCAATCAGACCAGTATGAACTTTTGCTTTATCAACCTTTTTAAAGTCATCCATATATTGCAGAATATCAAATTTTTCATTTGACCCAAGTATCAAGTCAACGCCTTCAATATCTGATACTGTTTCTGGTTTTAATTGAGCAAAGCAACCTGTAACAACAATAAAGGCATTAGGATTTTGTCGTATTGCTTTCTTTATAACCTGTTTACATTTTTTGTCCGCAAGCTCAGTTACTGAGCAGGTATTAAAAATATATACATCTGCAGGTTCAGAGAAGTCAACTTTAGCAAAGCCGGCTTCAATCATTGAACGTGCAACGGTAGAAGTTTCGCTAAAATTTAGTTTGCAACCGAAGGTGTGAAAAGCGACCTTCTTGTTTTCAAAAACCGAATTGTCAATCATTGTTATCTGTAAATGGAATGTGCAAAGTTAGAAAAAACGTTGATTCTTCGGGTAAAATGATGAAAAACGAGGCTATTTAAAAAGCAAAGTTACTGGCTCTTTTTTTTAATCAGTATTATCTTGCTTTTGGAAGCTTACTAAAATTTCAACGACTGCCTTTTGGAGAATTAAAAGGAAGAGGTTGTTGCAGCCAATCGGATCTGCTTTTTAAACAGCCTTGATTGTATTGTTACAACAAATCGGATGCCAGTTCAGCTAAATAACTTCTTTCGCCTTTTATAAGATTAACATGTGCAAAAATTTCTTGTCCTTTCATTTTGTCTGTTAAATATGCTAGTCCATTCGATTGCATATCCAGATATGGTGAATCAATTTGCTGAACATCACCTGTGAAGATCATTTTTGTGCCTTCACCAGCTCTTGTTATTATTGTTTTAATTTCATGTGGTGTTAAATTTTGTGCTTCATCAACAATAAAAAAAGCATCTGATAAACTACGTCCTCTGATGTACGCCAGAGGAGTAATTATGAGTTGTTCATTTTTAAGCATCTCATCCAAGTTGTTCACTTCTCTGCTGGTTTGTTTAAATCGGCTTTTAATAACGCCCAGGTTATCAAATAAAGGTTGCATATAAGGGCCAATTTTTTCGTTTACGTCACCGGGTAAAAAGCCTAAATCGCGATTGGCAAGTGCTACAATTGGGCGAGCTAATAATATTTGATTGTATTGTTTGTGTTGTTGAAGAGCAGCCGCCAGTGCAAGTAAGGTTTTTCCGGTACCTGCTTTTCCTGAGAGAGCTACCAGTTTTATATCAGGATTAAGCAATGCATTTAATGAAAAGGTTTGTTCTGCATTGCGGGGTTCTATTCCATAAGCGCTATGTTTTTCTACACGCTTAATTAATCCAGATGCAGAATCATTATGGGCAAGTACAGATTGATTCCCATTTCTTAATACAAAATATTGGTTAGCAGGCATTTTATCTTTTAAGGGAAATTCACTAATGGGGACTCCCTGATGCTGGTAGAGTGCTTCAATTAACCCTTTATCAAAATCATCATGTATCTCAACGCCTTTATCTAAAATATCAATATTTTTTACCTTATCATTTTGATAGTCTTCTGATATTAACCCAAGAGATTTAGCTTTTAATCTGAGATTAATATCTTTCGTAATTAGTACGGATTGCCTGTTGGAGAATTGATTTTTAATATGAAGAGAAATCGCCAGAATACGGTGATCTGCGGTATTTTCACTGAAAGATTCTTTCATTACCTCAGGAATAGGCTTTCCGGTAGCAACAAACAGACGGCCTTTTTTGCAACCTAAAGAAATACCCTCTTTAAATGCTTTTTCACCAGCCATTTTATCCATTTCTCTTGTAAATTCGCGAGCCTGAAAATTGATAAGGTCATTACCTTTTTTGAATTTATCCAGTTCTTCTAATACAACAATTGGAATAATAACATCATTTTCCTCAAAGTTGTATATACATTTGTGATCGTGAAGAAGAACATTAGTATCTAAAATAAATATTTTTTTAGCCATATAGCGTAGTTTTGTTTCTTATTAAAGATAAAGAAAAAATAGCATTTGCTTGAAATAATCGCATAATTTTGTAGTGGTATAGAAACTGTTTTTTGTATAGTGTGTATACCAATTGTTTTTTGAAAGGATGTATTTTATTATAAACCCGATCGCTATTGGGTTTGATGAGTAATCGTATAACAATTGATAAAGTAATAGTATAATAAATGAATTATAAAGAAACTTTAGACTTTTTGTTTAAGCAGTTGCCAATGTATCAGCGAATTGGGAATGCTGCTTACAAGGCTGATTTACAAACAACACTAGAGCTGGATAAGTATTTTAAACATCCTCACAAGCATTATAAAACCATTCATGTAGCCGGCACTAATGGTAAAGGCTCTGTTTCTCATTGTATTGCATCGGTATTGCAGGCAGCGGGATATAAGGTAGGCCTGTATACATCACCACATTTAAAAGATTTCAGAGAGCGGATCAGGGTTAATGGAGAGATAATTTCCAAAAAAGATGTGACGGGTTTTGTAGCTAAGCATCAAGAAATAATCAAGGAATTGGAACCATCATTTTTTGAGATGTCTGTTGCTATGGCATTTGATTATTTCAAGCAAAAGAATGTTGATGTGGCGGTTATTGAGGTTGGTATGGGAGGTCGGCTTGATTCGACTAATATTATTCAGCCGGAACTTTCAGTGATCACCAATATTGGAAAGGATCATACCGCTTTTTTAGGAGATACTTTAGGTGCAATAGCAATTGAAAAAGGAGGTATAATAAAAAAGGATGTTTCTGTGGTAATTGGACAAACACAAACTGAAACGGAACCTGTTTTTAGAGCGATAGCACAAGAAAGAGGAACATCTATTCTGTTCGCAGATCAAAAGTATCATGCACCTTATTCAACACTTTCTTTAGATCAAAAGCAAGTTTTCCAGATTTATAAAAATGATACAATTGTTTATGCTGATTTAAAGTTAGATTTACTTGGACGTTATCAGCAAAAAAATGTTCTTACTGTTCTTACTGCTTTGGATGCTTTGGACAGTACGGTATTTAATATATCAAATGATCAGTTGTATAATGGTCTGGCAAATGTGGTGAAAAATACCGGTTTAATAGGGCGTTGGCAATATCTTGGCTATAATCCTAGAATAATTTGTGATACCGGACACAATACAGATGGTATAAGGATGATTGTTGAACAATTGGAAAATACGCCCTATGATAAGTTGCATTTTGTATTGGGTATGGTAAATGATAAAGACCATGCAGCAATTTTAGAATTATTGCCAGGTGATGCTCAATATTATTTTACCAAAGCGAGTATACCGAGAAGTTTAAAGGAAGATGATTTGTTAGAAATAGCCTGTAAAGCAGGATTAAAAGGAAAGGCATACGCTGATGTGAGCTTTGCGTTAAAAGAAGCGCAAAAAAATGCTGGTGTCAATGATCTGATATTCATTGGTGGAAGTACCTTTATTGTAGCAGATGCATTAGAAAAATATTAATATAATTTGGAAGAGATAAAAAAGAGATATACATTTGCATCGCTTTTCTAAGGAGATAAGTTCATGGGCGATTAGCTCAGTTGGTTTAGAGCACTTGGTTTACACCCAAGGGGTCGGGGGTTCGACTCCCTCATCGCCCACCAACTAATGATTAAACGAAATCATTGCAGGCATTTTTTATTGGTATACACCTGGAAATAATTCAGGGCGATTAGCTCAGTTGGTTTAGAGCACTTGGTTTACACCCAAGGGGTCG
>CAZRRJ010000002.1:732930-819251 GCA_964602515.1 uncultured Saccharicrinis sp.
TTCAGGGCGATTAGCTCAGTTGGTTTAGAGCACTTGGTTTACACCCAAGGGGTCGGGGGTTCGACTCCCTCATCGCCCACATTCAATGGAAGTTTATTGCTTCCATTTGTTGTTTCTACAAAGTACATTTTCTACATGAGTTGTTGCAAAACGTATCAATTCTGCAAGTCGAAATAGATTATCATTCAAAAACTTAGTTACATTTGTAGCATTGTTAAATTATGAAGAGATCATCATGACGTTAATAAATCGTAAAAAAAATAATTTGGTACCTGAGCCAGCACTTAGACGGATGCCTTGTTATTTGGCTTATCTAAAATTAGCTCAAAGAGATGGGTTGAAACACATTTCATCAACTTTAATAGCTCGTGATATGGGAGTTGATCCTACTCAGGTGACTAAGGACTTATCATACACAAGTATTGTTGGAAAAACAAGGGTAGGATATGAAGTAGAGCCTCTTATTGAAGTGTTGGAAGATTTCTTAGGCTTTACGGTTGTTGATGAGGCCTATCTTTTTGGAGTGGGTAGTTTGGGTAAAGCTTTGCTGCATGATCATGGCTTGAAGCAATTTGGTCTTAAGGTTGTTGCTGCTTTTGATGTAGATCCTGAGGTTGTTGGTAAAACGATTGAAGGTGTACCTATTTATCATTTTGAAGAATTGGCTAAAATGTATGAAGAAACAGCTAAAATTGGTATTTTAACTGTTCCGGTTGATAAGGCGCAGGATGTAGCAAATAAGTTAGCTGAAGTTGGTATTAAGGCTATTTGGAATTTTACCCCGGTTCGCATTAAAATAGAAGAAGATGTAGTGGTTCAGAATACATCTTTGTATGCCCATCTGGCAGTTATGTTTAACCGTATGAAGTCAGTATAGTTGCTTAAGTTTAAAAGGTTAAAGTAAACTTTGTTTCTTTTTCTGGCTCCGAATAAGCTGTTATATTACCGCCGTGCAGGCGTAATATCTGTTTTGACAGACTTAAGCCTATACCAGATCCCTGTGGTTTGGTTGTAAAGAATGGAATGAATATTTTATCTAGCACATTTGGTAGAATACCCTGTCCATTATCTATAACCTGTATTGTTATTCGTCCACGTTTATTTAAGAAAGCTTTAAGTGTAATTTCCGGATTATCTCTGGAATTAAGAGCCTGAATAGCATTTTTAACCAGGTTAATCAATACTTGCTCAATTAGTTTTTCATCAGCAGAAAGTTCCAGGGAGCTGGGTTCTATATTAATGGTACATTTAACACTTTTACTTTTTAGTTCTTCTGTTAGTAAACCCTTGATATTAAGTAATAGTTTGCTGATCGGGAAAATTGAGAATGTGGGTGTTGGAATGCGTGTAAGGTCTCTGTAGGTATTAACGAAGTGAAGTAAGCCATCTGTTCTTTTATGGATAGTTTCAAGTGCACTCTCAACTTCGTTTATTGTTTCAATATCTTCCATGTCAATGTTCTTTTTGCTTAGGCTTTGTGATAAGTCTTTAAGAATCATGGTTATTGTTGATGAGAGTGAAGATATTGGTGTGATAGAGTTCATAATTTCGTGCGTTAGTACACGTATTAACTTTTGCCAGGATTCCATCTCCTTTTCTTCTAGTTCATCCTGAATATTCTTTATTGATGTAAGAAGAATTGTTCGATTATGAATTTTAAATTCAGTGGCATATATAGCCAGTTGCAAAAGTTCATCTTTTTCCTGAACTCTTATTAAAGTATTTTCACCATGGTGGATCGTCAATAATTTTTGAACCAGTTCGGGGCTAAACTCTTTAAGTGACTGGATATTATTTAATGATCGTATCTGAAAAAGTTTTTTAGTTGCATTGTTGATTAATTCTACCTTTCCGTCTTTACTGTATGCAATTAGCGCAATGCCAATGTGTTGTATTACAGTTTGTAGATAATAGTAATTTTCTTCTTTTTCAGCTCTGACTTCCTGAAAATCTTTTATCACTTCATTAAAGGATTTTTTGAGTTTATCAAATGAAGAATCTAAGTTCTCTACTTGAAAGGTTCGTGTAAAGTCAGAATAACGTATTGATTCAAGAAAGTTGTTTAATACACGATTAGTACGATCTACATAATGAATCATTGCAAAGATCTGGAAAGCAATTAATAGGCTAACCAAAACCAGTGTCATCGTAAGTTCAGTATTAAATAACAGATAGAAAAACACACCAATAGACCCTGCTAGCAGCAAGGTTCTGACAATAAAGTTTACTCTAAAATTATTATAAACCATGCTTTTCAAGTCTTCTGTATAACGATGTTCTCGTAAGTCCTAAATCGGCTGCAGCCTTGGAAACATTGCCACGATTCATGCGTAATACTTTTTCGATGATCTGTTTTTCAATATCCTCCAGGTTGTATGTATCAAATTCAAAACCTTCAGAGGAGGTTGGTAGTGACGAGAGTTGAAAATCTTCTTCTTCAAGGTTGGGAGAATCACTCATAATAACAGTTCGTTCTAATATATGCTGAAATTCCCGGACATTACCCGGCCATGGGTAGTTAGTCAGTTTTTTAATAATTTTTGATGATAGTTTATTGACTTTCTTTTTGTATTTTTTACTAAATATTTTCAAAAAATGATCGCCTAAAACAGGAATATCTTCAGGGCGTTCTCGTAATGGTGGTAGTTCGATTTCAACTGTGTTGATTCTGTATATTAAATCCTGACGATAACTGTCTTCCATCGCCATTTGTTTTAGATTCATATTTGTCGCACAAATCAAACGTATGTCTATTGGCTTTGGTTTATTGGCTCCTACTCTTGTTACTTCACGTCTTTCTAGTACAGTAAGCAGTTTGGCTTGCAGTGGTAGTGAAAGGTTGCCTATCTCATCTAGAAAGATTGTTCCACCGGAAGCCAATTCAAATCGGCCCGGCCGGTCTGTTTTAGCATCGGTAAAAGCGCCTTTTACATGACCAAACAGCTCGCTTTCAAAAAGTGACTCGCTCAAAGCTCCTAGATCTACACTTATAAAGCTCTCATTTTTACGAAGTGAATTTCGGTGAAGAGCGCGGGCAACAAGCTCTTTGCCGGTCCCATTCTCTCCAAGAATTAACACATTAGCATCTGTTTGTGCTACTTTTTTAATGGTATTAAAAACATTTTGCATGCCCGGAGAAACTCCTATAAAATTGGCAAAAGGCTGATCTAAAATGGTATTCATCGCTTTTTGCTTATTCTTTAAGTCGTTTACTTCGTTGCGCGATTGACGGAGCTTAATTGCTGAATTAACTGTGGCCAGTAACTTCTCATTTTGCCAAGGCTTAAGAATAAAGTCAGTAGCACCGGCTCTAATGGCTTTAACTGATTTCTCAACATCGCCATACGCTGTTATAAACAGAACTACAGAAGATGGTTCAATTTGTAAAATCTTATCAAGCCATTGAAATCCTTCTTGTCCACTTATGGCATCTTTCGTAAAGTTCATATCCAACAGAATAACATCAAATGTGTCATCGGCCATTAAAGCTGGTATTTTAGTCGGATCGGTTGATGTTACAATATGTTCAACATGTGGTTTTAATAAAAGCTTTAATGCAAATAAAATATCTGCATTGTCATCTATTGCAAGTATTCTTCCTGATTTCTGCGCCATATTTCTTAGATTTTTCGAAACTAAATATACCACATTAATATTTTTTTTAATAGTATGTATTGTTCGAATGCGTACGGTTTGTATTTTTGCAAGTTGATTCCAAAAAGAATGCCGTTTTTGTAATAGTTTTGATTATAAGGCATTAAGCCTTGTGGCATAGAAAGTGATGATTATATTTTAACCAGAGCGCTTATTTTTGTTGCTTTGTTCTAATCTTAGTGATGTTAAAGTGCTTATAGTTAGGTTAATGTAATGTGTTTAAGCTTATCTTATAATAGTGGTTATTATTGAAAAGGGGAGTAGTTTACTAAGAATTATATATATAACACTGTGCGATTTCGTACATGTATGTTGCAATATCGTACATGATTTTTGAATTATGATTCATACCAGAAATTTGACTAAAATAATAAGGAATGGAGGGGTGGAAACAACTATCTTACAAAATGTTAATATAGACATTGAAGTGGGGGATTTTGTGGCTATTCTTGGACCATCAGGAAGTGGTAAATCAACTTTAATTAATATGATTGGGTTACTTGATAAACCAACTTCAGGTGAAGTATTCTTTATGGGACATGAGATAAGTAGATTAAAAGAGCGTCAGAGGAATAATTTGCGAAGAGGTGGGATAGGGTTTATATTTCAGAATTTTGGTTTAATTGACGAGCTTAACGTCTATGAAAATATTGAGCTTCCATTACAGTATTTAAAGTATACAAAGAAAAGCAGGCAACAGAAAGTTACTGAAATATTATCAAGGTTTAAGATTTCTCATCTTCGAAATTATTATCCGGCTCAATTATCATCTTTACAGAAACAATTAGTAGCTATTGGAAGAGCTGTTATTACAAAACCAGAAATGCTAGTGGCCGATGAGCCAACAGGTAATTTAACTTCGGCGTATGGAAATAAAGTCATGGAAGTATTGTCGTCACTTAACGAAGATGGAATGACCATTGTAATGGCAACACATTCTGTAAGTGATGCAAATAGAGGACAACGTGTTATTCAGATGTTTGATGGCCATGTTGTAAGCGAAAATATTAAAACGAGGTTATAATGATGTTACACCATCATATAAAAGTTGCAATTCGCAATATTCGTAAGCAAGGAATTTACGCATTATTAAATTTCTTTGGCTTGTCAGTTGGTCTTGTGCTTGGCCTTTTTGTATTGCTTTTGGTGAAACATGAGTTAAATTACGATACCTCCTTTAGTGATAGTAGCCGTATTTACCGGATGGTAACAGAAGGTGTGTTGGGTTCTAATGTTATAAATAGTGCAACTTCACCTATGCCTCTGGGTGATATGTTGAGAGAAATGGAGGAAGTTGATGAAGTTGTTCGGTTTATCCCAGGAGCGAATAACGTTGTAAGCAATGATAATGTTAAGTATAATGAAGACGGATTTTTGTTTGGAGATAGAAATTTCTTTCACTTGTTTGATGTAAAATTTCTTAGGGGAAATGAAAAAGGAGCTCTTAGTAACTCAAGGGATCTGGTGATAACAGAGTCGGTTGCAAGGAAATACTTTGGTGATGAAGATCCGATCGGAAAGGTATTAGGGCGTGAAAATATTCAATATACAATTACAGGTGTTTGCGAAAATGTACCGGAATCCACACATTTTCAGTTTGGTTTTGTTGCATCAATAAATACAATTGATGAAATTTTACTAAAGAAAGCTGACTCTGCTTATATTGAAAATTGGAAGGCAGATTGGTTGTATCTTAATTGTTATACCTACTTAAAACTAAAAGAAGGCTTAGAGCAAAATAGTTTTATCGAAAAGGTTAACAATAAGAAGGATTTGCTGATAAGACCACAGGTGTTAGAGGTGATGAATGCTGAGGAATCAACAGATAGTATTGAATTGGCATTTGTATCTCAAAAAATACAGAGCATACACTTTGCATCGCATTTAGATGGAGAACTTAAAGCTAACTCAAACCCTATTTACGTTAAACTATTTATTTTTATTGCTGTTTTTGTGATGCTAACAACATGCATCAATTTTATAAATTTAACCACCGCAAAACTTCGAAATAAATATCAGGAAGTTGGTTATCGCCAGTTAGTTGGAGCTACGCAAAGGCAGTTAATAACACAGTTTATGACTGAGGCTATAGTCTACAGTTTTGGAGCTATGTTTATTGGAATGGTATTATTAGAATTATTGTTACCCTTTTTTAACGCTTATTTTGAGCTTAATCTTGAGTTTAATTTCTTCAAAGGTTGGATTGAGTTTTTTGGTATCATAGTTATTCTTTTAATTATTGGATTTATTGCTGGTAGTTTTCCGGCATTTTTCTTTTCAGGAAGAAAACCTGAAAAATTAATTGCAGGTGAATATAAAATTGGAAATGCAGGTTTTGTTTTACGAAGTTTGTTGGTAGCTAGTCAGTTTGCTGTTGCTATGTTTTTGGTATTAGTAGCATCTGCAATGTGGTGGCAAATTAATTATATCAAAAATAATAATAATGATTTTAATACTGACAATATAATTGTTGTAGAAAGAGGGCATGCGGTCAGGGAAGATTTTAAAGGTTTTAAATCCGAGCTCCTGAAAATTAAAAATGTGAAACATGTTAGTGCATGTAGTAGTTTGCCTGGAGATGATTATTTTCAAGGTACTTTTAGGATACAGAAAGGCGTAAACGATCAGGTTGTTATGCTTCCACTTAATTATGTTGATCAGGATTACTTTGAGTTAATGGGGATAAAACTAAAAGCGGGACGCTTTCTTAGTTCAGATTTTGGAGATAGCTTGAGTGTTATGTTGAATGAAGAAGCTGTTAAGCAGCTTGATCTCCGGAAGCCACTGGGTGAAGAAATAGAAGTGTTTGGAAAAGTGGATTGGTCATTAAGTACTATAGGTGTTGTCAAAAATTTTCATTATGAATCTTATTTTTCAAAAATAAAGCCGCTGGCTTTAATTCTGTTGTATGAGAAGATGAGATTTGAGTATGTTTTGATTGATGTTAACCAAGGAAATAAGACAAATATTGCTGAGATTAAAAAGATATGGAATAATTATTCCAATGGAGCTCCCTTCCAATATGCAACTTTAAAAGAGCGGCTTGATAGTCTGTATGAAGAAGATGTTCGTATAGCCAGGATTATAACTATTTTTGCTATGCTGTCTTTATTTATTGCTATGATGGGAATTATCTCTTTAGTAGCTTTTATTATTGAATATAAAGCATATTCAATTGCTATTAAAAAAGTTTTGGGAGCACCGCGTCAAACAATAATATTACAAGTGTTTTCCATGTTTGGTGCATACGTAGTACTGGGGGTAGTTTTGGCTATATTTCCTGCTTATAGTGCAATAAATGCATGGGGAAATAGTTATGCTTACTTTGAAATTATTAGTGTTTGGGTGTTTATAGCATGGGCATTAATACTAATCACGTTATCCTTTCTTGTTGTTTTGTATCAGACTTTTATAGGGGTTTCAGTCAGTCCACTCAGAAAATGGTACTCCTAAGTGAATTATTTGCATTTGTATATGGCTTTAATTTTTTGAATAAAAGTTAAAGATATTCTTCTACGAATATCAATTTAACACCTGTTTTTAAATGTTGTATATGAAAAAATTCGATATATTTGCGCGACTAAGATGAGAAAGTTTGTCAAAACGAATTAATAAAAATTACTAACAAATGCAGAACAAAGGAGCTATTAGACTTTTTGCCATATTATTGGTACTGGTCAGCTTATATCAATTGATGTTTACATTCCAAGCTCGAAGAGTGGAAAATGTGGCGAAAGAGATTGCAGGCGGTAACCCCGATTTAGAGTTTGCCTACCTGGATTCAATCAAAAACGAGACGGTTTATAACTTTTTATGGGTAGCAAGAAAGTATACTTACCAGGAGTGTAAAGAACGTGAGATAAACTTCGGTCTTGACCTGAAAGGTGGTATGAATCTTATTCTTGAGGTAAAAGTAGCTGATGTTGTGAGGGCTCTTGCTAATTATAATACTGACGAGACTTTCTTAAAAGCCTTAAAAGAAGCAGAAGAAGCTGAGAAGAGTTCTTCGGATGATTTTATTAAATTATTTGGTAAAGCATTCTCCGAAATTGATCCGGATGCTCAATTAGCAACTATTTTTAATACAGTTGAACTTAAGGAGCGTGTTAATTATAATTCAACAAATGAGGAAGTACTTAAAGTGATTCGTGAGGAATCAACAAGTGCTATAGATAATGCGTTTAATATTCTCCGTTCACGTATCGATCGTTTTGGTGTTACTCAGCCTAATATTCAACGATTAGAAAAAGCAGGTCGTGTATTGGTTGAATTACCGGGTGTAACAGACCCTCAGCGGGTACGTAAGTTATTACAGGGAACAGCAAGCCTTGAATTCTGGGAAACATTCGAAAACTCAGAATTATTTGAATCTTTGGTTAAGGCAGATGAAAAAGTGCGTGAAATTGAAGCCGCTAAGATGCCTGTTTCGGAAGTTATTGTTGCTGAAGATGTTGAAGATACAACTGAAGGAGATGAAGAGTCGTCTTTAGTTGATCAGTTGGCAGAGGATGCATCTTCTACAGATTCATTGGAAGCAAGTGGTGCTAAATCACTATTTACTTATTTAAAGCCAAATCATCCTCAGCAAAGAGGACCTGTTGTAGGTATAGCTTTATCGCGAGATACCGCAGAAGTAAACAGCTATTTTGCTAATCCCTCAATTAAAAGCTTATTTCCTAAAAACGCACGTTTTTTATGGACAGTTAAGCCAATTGATAAAGAGTACTTAATAAACCGTTTTGGAAATGATATTAACGAAAAAGAAACAGCTTTTCAGTTAGTAGCAATTAAAGTAAGTACGCATGATGGACGTCCTCCTTTAGAAGGTGATGTAATTACTTCTGCTCGCAGTCAGACTAACCAGCGTGGACAGTTTGAAGTAAGTATGAGTATGAATGCCGAAGGTGCTAAAACATGGTCGCGACTTACAGGTGCCAATGTAGATAGAAGTATTGCTGTTGTACTGGATGGTTTTGTGTATAGTTTTCCAACTGTTAATCAGAAAATTGATGGTGGAAGCAGTCAAATTACAGGAAACTTTACACCAGAAGAGTCACAGGATTTAGCAAACATACTTAAGTCAGGTAAACTGCCGGCTCCAGCACGTATTGTTGAAGATACGGTTGTTGGTCCTTCTTTAGGGCAGGAAGCTGTAGATAGCGGTTTAAGCTCTTTTGTGTGGGCTTTTGTAGTTGTACTTATTTACATGCTGTTATACTATGGTATGCGTGCAGGTTGGGTAGCTGATTTTGCTTTAGTTGCCAACATGTTTTTCATCATGGGTGTTTTAGCTTCTTTTGGTGCAGTCTTAACTCTTCCTGGAATCGCTGGTATTGTTCTTACAATAGGTATGTCGGTTGATGCTAATGTGCTTATATATGAGCGTATTAAAGAGGAACTCAGGTCGGGTAAAGGTGTTCAGTTGGCTATTAAGGATGGTTACAATAATGCCTTCTCTGCTATTATTGATGCCAACGTTACAACATTTTTAACCGGGTTAATATTGTTCTTATTCGGAACAGGACCTATCAAAGGTTTTGCAACAACATTAATGATTGGTATTGCAACATCGTTCTTCTCAGCAATCTTTATTACACGTTTGATTTTAGAGCAGATGTTAAGTAAGAACAAGGCCTTGGTGTTCGATACGAAGTTAACACGTAACCTTTACAAGAATATGCATGTGAAATTCCTTGAAAAGCAAAAACTTTTCTTTGTTATTTCTGCTGTTGCAATTGTTCTGTCAATAGGTTCGTTAGCTACTCGTGGATTAAAGCAAGGAATTGATTTTACAGGAGGGCGTACTTTTGTTGTTCGTTTCGATGAACAAGTGTCTTCGGTTGATGTTCAAAAAGCTTTAACTGAAGAGTTTGAAGACGCACATGTAGAGGCAAAACAATTTGGTAGCCAAGGAAACCAGGTACGTATTGCAACGAATTACATGATTGAAGAGAACTCTGATGAAATTGATAATAATGTTGAAGGTAAGTTATATGCCGGATTGAAGTCATTTATTAAATCTGATGTTTCGCAAGATGAGTTCTTAGCAAATTATCGAATGAGTTCTCAGAAAGTAGGGCCTACAATTGCAAGTGATATTAAGAGGAATGCAGGTTTAGCAATTCTGTTTAGTTTAATTGTTATTTTCTTATATATCCTGATGCGTTTTCGTAATAAGGAGTTTGGATATGGTGCTATTGCAGCTTTGTTGCACGATGTTATCATTGTATTGGGAATTTTCTCAATAACCTATTCATTTATGCCATTCTCAATGGAGATTGATCAGGCTTTTATAGCAGCTATTCTGACTGTAATTGGGTACTCAATAAATGATACTGTAGTTGTGTTTGACCGTATTCGTGAGTACTTCAAATTATATCCAAAGCGAGATAAGGGAGAAGTTGTTGATGCGGCACTTAACTCAACAGTGAGTCGTACAGTAAACACATCTTTAACTACTTTTGTGGTGCTGTTGGTAATCTTCCTTTTTGGTGGTGAGGTTATACGCGGTTTTGTATTTGCATTAATGGTTGGTGTGTTAGTAGGTACTTACTCATCATTGTTTATTGCAACACCAGTGGCTTTTAACTTCCTTAAGAAGAAGGCAAAAAAATAAATAGAGGAATTGCCTCTGTTAAAGCTCCAAGGTATAACCTTGGAGCTTTTCTTTTTATTGTAGCTGATTCTATTTTATTATCTTTGGCTTTTAAATATTAAAAAAATGGGTGGCTCTGAAATCATTATTATAATATTAGTTGTTTTGCTTTTGTTTGGTGCAAAAAGCATTCCTGATTTGGCTCGTATGCTGGGTAAGGGCATGAATGAGTTTAGGCGTGCATCTGATGAGATTAAACGTGAGTTTCGTGAAAACACCAGTGACATTACTGAGGTTGTTAGTGAAACAAAAAAAGAGCTAAATAAAGAGGTTAGTGCTATTAGTTCAGTAGTTGAGGAAGAAATAGCAGATCCTGATCCGTATAATTTAGAGAAAGAGTCAGAAAAGAAAGCAGAGGAAGATGAAGTGCCTCCTGGCTCTCCTAATGGACCTGTCTCTCGTGAAGATTCTATAGATTAATAAAAAGATTTTTTGTATGATCCCTGTTCTATATTTGCTAGCCGGATTTGTTGTGTTGTTTTTTAGTGGAGACTGGATCGTAAAGTCAAGTGTACAATTAGCACGTCATTTAAAGGTTTCCACACTTGTTATCGGGATTACTGTTGTTGCTTTTGGTACATCAGCACCAGAGCTGCTTGTTAGTTTAAGGGCAGTTTACGATGGTTCTGCAGATATCTCTATTGGAAATATTGTTGGCTCAAATATTGCTAACATTGCTTTAGTACTTGGGATGGTTTCGATAATATATCCTGTAAAAGTTAAGAAAAAAGGCGTTTGGTTTGATTGGCTGATTATGATGGTTGCGACTGTTTCGCTAACCCTGTTTAGCTATAATTACAAGCTTAGTTCTTTTGAAGGTATCATATTCTTAGTAATATTAAGTGTGTACCTTATTTGGTCTGTATACAGTAGTCGGAAACAAAGTAAAAAAGAGGATGAAATATTTCCCCCGTCAATGAGCTTGTGGAAAGTAATTGGCTTATTTGCTTTGGCAGCTACAGGCTTGTATTTTGGAGCTGATTGGCTTGTAATAGGTGCCAAGAGTATTGCAAGGAAGTTTGATGTGAGTGAACGTGTAATTGGTATATCAATTGTGGCTTTCGGAACCAGTGTTCCTGAATTAGCAACATCATTAATTGCAGCCTTTAAGAAGGAAACAGATATATCTATTGGAAATATAATCGGATCCAATATTTTTAATATATGGGCAATATTGGGTATAACAGCCGCTTTAAAGCCAATTAATATAAATCCATCGATGGTTAGTTATGATTATTGGTGGATGACGGGTATTGCTGTAATGCTCTTTTTAATGATTCTCCCACTGTCAAAAGGTTTAATCTCCCGGTGGAAAGGAACCATTATGTTTTTAGTTTACATTTTATATATCTATTTGCTATTTGTTTAAGCTATGGTAAATTGTCGACAGATTAGGAAAAGTTATGGTGAGCTAGAGGTTTTAAAGGGTATTGATTTAACCATAAATGCCGGAGAGGTGGTTGCAATTGTTGGAGCTAGTGGAGCCGGTAAAACCACTTTATTACAAATTCTGGGGTCTTTAGATAAGCCAAGTTCCGGAGAAGTATCATTGGATGGGGTAGATTTGAAAAGTTTGAGCGGAAAAGAGCTCTCCCGCTTTCGTAATACGAAGATTGGATTTGTTTTTCAATTTCATCAGTTACTGCCTGAGTTTACTGCTATAGAGAATGCAATGTTACCAGCTCTGATTAATGGTAAATCAAAAGGAGAAGCAGAAAAGAAGGCAAAGGAGTTGTTGTCATTCTTAAGCCTTGATCATCGTTTGGAACATAAACCGTCCGAACTTAGTGGTGGAGAAAAGCAGCGTGTTGCTGTTGCACGTGCCTTGATTAATGGTCCGGCAGTTATATTTGCTGATGAGCCTTCCGGTAATTTGGACTCTCATAGTCAGGAAGAGTTACAAAAACTATTTTTCGATTTGCGTGACGCTTTTAATCAAACATTTGTTATTGTTACTCACGATTATCACTTGGCAAAAATGTGTGATCGTATGATAGAAATGAAGGATGGCCTAATTTATAATAGTCAATAATGGAGCTTATTGAAATAAAGCATTTTCTTGATGAAAAAGTGACTAAGTTTAATCAGCCATCATTTATTGACAATGATCCAATTTCAGTTCCACATTTATTTAGTAAGAAAGAAGATATTGAAATAGCTGGTTTTTTAACAGCAACCATTGCATGGGGGAGGCGTGATTTAATATTAAAAAGTGCTAATTACCTAATGGAACTGATGGAATATAGCCCTTTTGAATTTATTACAGAAGCAGATAAAAGTGATTGGAGGAGGTTTGAGAGTTTTTATTACCGAACTTTTTCATCAGCTGACTGTATGTATTTTATTAAGTCATTAAAAGAGATATATGTCAATCATAATGGCCTTGAAGCCGTTTTTACAAGTCATTACCAACAAGGGGATATAAAACCGGTATTGGTTATATTTCGTGATTTATTTTTGAGTTTTAATCCTTTGCAACGAACACATAAGCATGTAGCTAATATACTAAAGGGAGCTTCTGCTAAACGAATAAATATGTATTTGCGCTGGATGGTTAGAAATGATAATAAGGGTGTTGATTTTGGTATCTGGAAAGATATAAAGGCAGCTGATTTACTTCTGCCCTTGGATGTACACACGGGAAATATTTCCCGAAAATTAGGTATACTTAAGAGAAAGCAGAATGACATAAAGGCTGTTGATGAAGTAATGGTTGTTTTACGGCAATTTGATAAGAATGATCCGGTGAAGTATGATTTTGCTTTATTTGGATTAGGAGTAGAAGAGAAGTTCTGATTATGGCAAACCCGTGGTTTAAGTTCAAGCAGTTTTCTGTAATTCAGGATAAGGCGGCTATGAAAGTTGGTACAGATGGCGTTTTGCTGGGAGCGTGGGCTGCATTAGAGGAGTGCAAAACAATTTTGGATATTGGTACAGGTACCGGTTTAATAGCTTTAATGGCTGCTCAACGAAATAAAAAAGCACACATTACAGCTATTGATATTGACGAAGGTGCTACGTTGCAGGCAAAGGCTAATTTTGAAAATTCTGGATGGAGTAATCGCCTAACAGCTATACATACTTCACTTACAGAATACGCAGACGATACAGTGCAACAATTTGATAGCATTATTTGCAATCCGCCTTATTTTAAAAATGCATTTAAAAGTGATAATAATGCAAGAAATATGGCCAGGCATGCTGACAGTATGCCATACAAAGCTTTGTTAAAACATGCATTCTCTTTGACTCATGCAGAAGGGCTGTTAGCTGTTGTAATCCCTTTTGAAACAGAACAAGAGTTTTTGAACCTTTCGTCTGTTTATGGTTTTTTCTTAAAACGTTTGATGCGCATTCAGTCAACACCAAAAAAGAGATTTGTTCGTTCTCTTATCGAACTGTCAAAGAGAAAGGTAGGCCAGGTTGAGACAGATCAAATGATTATAGAAGATAAAGGGAGACATGCTTACTCCGATGACTATATTTTACTGACAAAGGATTTTTACCTGGGATTTTAATTTGAAATATAGTTAGCTATTAATTTGAGTGATACTAATCTGAGTTTGATTTATATTTTGAAGTTTAGGCTCAACTAAAGAGCTGCTTTACATGGGGGATAGTGGACAATTGTGGGTTCAGAATTTCATAGTGAACTAACGCTATTATAGTAAGTCATTATTAAAATAGATAATATATTGTCTTTCACCTGAATAAGAAATAGTTGTAAAATTATAAGCTATATATCGCGGATTTATGTGTGTATAAATCTGCAATATTACTGAAGGCTAATTAATGTTAATTATTAGGTGTTATAGTTGCGTTAATGTGCATAAGACCATATAAGTGCCTTAGAAAATGAATTGCGAATATAACTTTATGTTGCTAAATTATATGGTGCGATATAACTTCGATGCTAATATGGTGTAGTAATATATATTGCGATATTAAGTTGGGGTGCAGAAGATTTACTACACATTATGCGTATGATTGAATTAGCCTTTGCCGTATGAAATTATAGGAAGAGACTAACGGAATGATAGTTTTTAGTAATTATACTTACATAGTACTATAATTGTTGTTGTAAAATGAGGAGCAAAAGAAAAAGATAATTAGTGTTTTTTTTTATTGGCTATTTCAATTTTTACTACTTCAATGGCGACTGGGTGTTTTATCTATTAATACCACAACAGGATCACGGGTTGATTTTTTTATCAATTATTTAGATTCGTAATCGGTATAAGTGTTTAAAAAAATTGTGTGGTTTAGCAGTCCAGCGTAACCCTGTACAAATCTTCCCGTATTATTGAATACCTGCCAAAAATTATTTGAAAAACTTACTTAACAGTGAGCAAAGCATTCTGCTGTGTTCCGGCTTGTTGTAGTACTTAAACTTTATGATAATGTTGAGATTGAGTTTTTTAAAGGATATCAAAATCGGTAATCGATTAAATTATATTCTAGGTATCATCGTCATTTTAATTGTTGGAGCAATTGGTAGTTACTCGTTGTATAATCAATATACAATGATAAACGAATCAATGGAAAGTGTTGCAGTAGAGCAAGCTGCTGATCTAAAGCGCATTGTAGATATTCAAATTGAAGAACGGCAACAGTATGTTAATGCAAGTATTAAAATGATGCATCGAATTGCTTATTTGGATAAGTTTACCCTGGATTATAATACACAATTTAATGTTGAGGCTGTTAGTCAGACTACTGGAACAACAAGCAATATTAATATTCCTAACTTAAAGCATGGAGAGTTAGGGCTTTTTCATAATTACACCTTAGTTGATGAAATCGGTGAATTAATAAATGGTACTTCAACGGTGTTTCAAAGAATACCGGAAGGTTACTTGCGAATATCAACCAATGTGCGTAAAAAGAATGGAGAGAGAGGTATAGATACATATATCAGTAATGACTCTCCTGTAGCTCAAAAAATGAATAATGGTGAAAGCTATTATGGCCGAGCATTTGTTGTTGATGATTGGTATTTGACTGCTTATGAGCCAATTGTTATTGATGGAAATGTGGAAGGAATACTGTATGTTGGCGTTAAGGAAAAGGACATGGCAAGTATAAAAGGTGTTTTTTATGGTAAAAAGTATTTTGAGTCAGGATTCCCTTTTTTAGTCAATAACGAAGGTAACTTATTAATTCATCCTACAGAAGAGGGAAGCAATGTAAATGATGCCGATTTTTTTCAAAGGATGCTTAATTCGAAACAAAAGAGCGGGAAAGTTGAGTATGAATGGCATGGAGAAGAAAAGGTGCTTTATTATAAACAGGTAGAGGCTATTAAATCATATGTAGTGATAACCTTTCTGAAGTCTGAAATCAAGAATGTTATTGTAAAAAGTGTTTCAATAATGTTCGTCATATTAATGGTATCGATAATTGTTCTTGTTCTTGTTATTCGTTTTGTGAGTCAGTCAATTACAAAGCCTTTGTCGGAAAGTGTTGAGTTTGCACAGAAAGTAGCCAAAGGAGATCTTGCTGCCAATATTGAGATTTATCAAAAGGATGAAATAGGTGTGCTGGCAAAAGCGCTTCAGGAAATGATTCAGAATATTCAGAGGGTAGTAGTTCAGATTACAGAAGGAGCTGAAGACATTGCGGAGGCTAGTCATCACGTTAGTGAAACATCAATGCAGTTATCAAAAGGAGCAACAGAACAAGCAGCTTCTGTTGAAGAAGTGTCGTCGACAATGGAAGAAATGGTTAGTAATATTGAGCATAATGCTCAAAATGCCAGGTATACAAAGGATATGTCTCATAGTGCCTACCTTGGCATAAAAGATGTTAATCAATCAACAAGCCAGTCTGTTGAAGCCAATAATGAAATAGCTCAGAAAATTGGTGTGATTAATGAGATTGCTCAGCAGACTAATATTTTGTCATTAAATGCTGCCGTAGAAGCGGCCAGGGCAGGTGAGCAAGGAAAAGGTTTTGCTGTTGTGGCATCAGAGGTGCGTAAGCTGGCAGAAAGCAGTAAAGTATCAGCAAAGGATATTATTGAGTTAGCAAAAGCAAGTTTAGAGATATCTAACACGGCGGGGAATAAAATGAAAGCAATTGCCCCGGATGTGCAAAAAACGTCGGATTTAGTGGAAGAAATTTCTGCGGCGAGCGCTGAGCAATTAAAAGGAGCAGAGCAAGTAAATGTGGCCATGCAAGAACTGAATCAGATTACTCAACAGAATGCCTCTTCTAGTGAAGAATTGGCCGCCAGTTCGCAACAATTAACAAGTCAGGCCGATAACCTGAAACAAATTGTATCATTTTTTAGTATTAAGAAAAAATAATAGCTCCTGATTTTACTAAGTATTCATGTCTCATAATAAAATAAAAATCACTACTTTTAAGCTCGGAAAATGTAAAAATGGTAAGAAAAAAGTATTCAGACGCTGAATTATTGGAGGCAGTGTACTCACGCGATAGCAAGCAAATTAAGTACATTATGCAATTGGTGTGGAGTCCGGTTAAAAAATTCGTATTAGAAAATAGTGGAACAAAGGAGGATGTAATGCAGTTAATTCAGGAAGCCTTTATTGCCATTTATACGAAAAAAGAAAGACCAATCCTGATCAGTACATTTAGCACTTATTTTATTGCAATTTGTAAAAACCTTTGGTACTACGAATTGAGAAAAAGACAGGTAATGCCTATTTACCAGGTTCTGAATGAAGAAATACCGGAACTCGAAAGTGAAATTCAGGAAAAGGAACTTTATGAGAAACGAAGGGATTTATACCTGAAGTATTATGACAAAATACAAAAAGTCTGTCAGGATATACTGCGGTTGATGTCAATCGGATTTACTAATGATGATATTACAACGGAGTTAGCTTTTAGTTCCGTAGCTTATACAAAGAACAGGAAAACGATGTGTAATAAAAAATTGTTGGAGATGATTAAAACAGATCCACAATATAAGGAGTTGAAGTATGGATTATAATAAGAAAATACTACAATTTTTCACAGGTGAATTAAGCCAGGAGCAACGTAAGGAACTAGCACTTGAAGTAACCAGCGATGCTACTGTTGCTGAAGACATGAAGTTGCAACAAGAAGTTTTGTATACAATAGCAAATAATAAAGAAGATGATCTTGACTTTAGAAAACAATTACAAAGTATTGGTGATGAGTTTTTGGAAGAAGAACAAAATAATGTTAAGAAACTGTCATTTGGAATTAACTATTGGTTAGCTGCTGCTTCGGTTGTTGTTGTTATTGGTGTAGGTACTTATTTAGGGTTAATTAGAAACCCTGGATATAGTGGAAATCAGGTTTTTATTGAATATTATACGCCGTATGGAACGGACTTAACGGTTAGAGGGCGAGAGGACTCTGATTTATTTGTTAAAGCAATTGAGAGTTATCAAGCAGGTGATATTGCTGTTGCATTGGAGACTTTTGAAGCACTTATGTATGACAACGAAGAATTAGCAGGCTTTTTTCTTGGCTTGTGCCAGATTGAATTGGGTAATTTTGAGTTGGCCAAACAGCAACTAAAAGAAACCAAAGAAAAAGCTATCTTTTATGAAGACCAGATAGAGTGGTATTTAGCCCTTTGTTATATTAAAGAGCAAGAATATAATGAAGCAGAGTTACTATTAACGAAAATTACGACAAGTGGTAGTCAATATGCTATTGAGGCAAAAGAGATACTGGATAAAATAGAAATCTAAAGATGTTTTCGTTTATTATATAAATACAGGAAAACAACTGATAATATTGTAAATACCAGCAGGTAAATAAAAATACCTGTTGGTGTTTTTTGTTTTAGAGGTTTGGTATTGCCAGATAAAACGTAGTTTCCCCAATAATAAGGATGTGATTTTATAGAACTAGCCGAATTTATAAAGTTTAATTTGCTAATACGAAGTGCATCATCCTTTCTTTTGCCTGATTTGAGTTGTTTGTAAAATCGTTCTATTAAGTTAGCACCACTTTCATCATGCACAGGCCACAAGGTCATTATTTGAGCCTCCACACCAGTAAAAGTAAAAGCCCGTGCGAGGCTTAAAAGCCCTTCTCCTTTTACTCTTTGTCCGCTACCAGTACTACACGAGCTAAGTATGGTTAAAGGTGAAGTAATGGCATAATTATATATTTCTTTGGCTTTAAAACTCCCGTTGGTACTATCTGTTGATGCAAATACCATTTGAGAATTAAAAGGTTGGATTTCATCATTTAGTGAATGCATAGCTAAATGAAGAATATCGTTTTTCTGCATGGCAGCTATAAAGTTTTTCTTATTTGCACTGACACCGATATAAGCTTCAGATTTAAACAATTTCTCAATAGCCTCAATCTCCTTCAGGGCACCGTGTAGCGGCCGGAGAACAGTGTCAAGTGCCACATCGTTACTTAGATCAATTGAGCTTGTTAACGTTGAGCCTGTATATTCAGGTGCAAAGGCTAATACTTGATGGAAATCAGATGGTTTATTCTCAAATGATGGTAAAAGAGCTGTGTTGTATGAATAAGTAACACTTTGCTTTTTCAGTAACCACGGGTATGATCGAAAACAAGGTTTCTTTTTGGAATAGTCTTCTGTAAGAAGTGTTTCAAATGGCAAATAAGATAGTTCACCATGTGGAACAATAATAAGCTCCTTACCATCTGTTATCTTATCAATATCTTCAAGTAACACTTTATACAGTTGATAAGCAGAAGATGCATATTTTTGAATATTTTTCACCGGGCTTTGACCAATAAAGGGGGAAGATGTTTCATTAAGAACTGTTGTCAGGTTATGCTTAAATGATTTGTCAAGTGATTTATTATCACAGTAGTAAGTATCTTTTAATATGGTAAAACGAAAAAGTTCGGTGTCGGTACTGTAATAGTCTATAACAACCTGGTTTGAGCTTAACCTGCTTTGAATTTCATCAATATCAATATATTGGGCAGAACTTTTAAGTTTCCTGTAGTCTGGATATAACCTTTTAATTAAATCATTTAAGCTGTCAATTTCAGCCATTTTTAGGCTCATCTTGTGGCCAAGTTGAGCACTAAGAGTACTGTCGCTATTTTCCTCAAAAAGTTGATCTGTGTAGCGTTGTTCATAGAAATCAAACCGATCTTTGGAGTGGTTAAGTTTGTTGATTAATTCTAATGGTACACCAGAGTTTAGTTTATATTTCTTATCGTTAACACCTAGAAGAAGAGCATAAGACTTACCTTTTTGAACATATTCAAAAGCCTTTCGCAGGTATTTATCTTCTTTGCTATCATCATATAAAGCAAAAGCAACTTTTGCACTTAGAAGCGTAAAATCATAAAAACTTTCACTGGTTACTAAGCGGTCCCTGTCAAAACGTTGTCTGCTTCTTAAGTATTCTAAAGCTTTGTCGGCCCTGTTTGTATAAGTCATAGCCTTTTTAAGAAACTTAATGTCATGTGAGTTCTCAAACTGCTCATATAAACATTGAGCCAGGCTGATATTTATTTTTCGGTATAATTTTCCAAAGCGGCTGGATTGGGCATTCGATTTAGCATCTAAAAGATGAGGGTATGCCTTTAACATCTCTTCATTAGCTTTTTTCAGAAGCTCTTCAGCCTTGGGGTATTGTTTAAGTTTTATATGACAGTATGCTTTCTCGTACATGTTATCCCAAATGGCATAAGTGGTGTAATTACCATTTTTAATCATAAAAGAAGTAACTCGTTCATAGTGATGCAAACTTTGATTAAACTGTTCCAGCCTTAAGTATCCCCAGGCAAGGTTATTCTCAAATCTTAAACTTACTGGTAATTTAAGAATGTTATAATACAGGTGCTTAGCAGAATCGAGGTAGGCATAGGCCAATTCATCTTTATATTGCTGAGCAAACCTATTGCCGGCAGAAGTATATGCTAAGGCTAACTGATGTTGGTTTAAACCTCTGCACTCCTCAATGAAGCGATGCATGTAATAGATCGATTTTTCATTTTGGCCCAGTTGAAAGTAGATGTCCGATAGCCAATTGAGTGAATTGTAACGAGTTTTAAGAGTTTCTTTATTTAGTGGCGTTATTGCCAGTGCTTTATTGGCATATAAAATGGCGTTTGTAAAATTATTCTGATACGCAAAATTAATGCTTATTTCCGTATAAAGTTTGGCAATATCATTTCTAAAATAAGGTGATTGATTGGTATAAAAGTCTTCCAGTAGTTTAAAGTAATGCATAGCTCTGCTTTCATATCCTATATCAATTAAAAAGTCAATATAAACCGCATAAAGCGAATGGTTGATTGTAGAAATTTTGTGATTGAATGGTAAAGCAAGAGCTTCTTTAAAAACCTGGTTGGCTTTTTCAAATTGTTTGTATCGGCTATATAACGTTGTTGCGTATACTTCTGTTGATAAATTAAAATTGGCGTAATTAGGATAGGTTTTAATCAGTTTTTTTTCTAATTCATAGGAGTGTGTCATGTATTCCAGCTGAATTTTACGTTTCTCTTCATAAGAGTAAATCACAGATAAATTGTGATAGAGTTTTGCTTTTATTGAATCGTGTAGGAATACAGGATCATTCTCTTTGAGTAAGTTATTGAATATCTCTTTTGCAAGTTCTGTTTGTCCACTACTAATGGAAAGTGTTCCTTTATAGAGTAGTAGATACTTCTTAAATAAGTCAGAACAGTGCTCATTATCAAAATCGGATATAAAATCCCTTGCGTTGGATAATCCTCCCGTGTAAGAATGAGATAGTAAGGTGTTGTAAAGTAATCTTAACTGCTCGTCTGCCGTAAGGCTTTCTTTATTAGTAAGTAATATTTGTTTTCCAATCCGGGATGATAACTCATAATTTCCCTCCGAAAAGCACTTCTTAAAATATGTTATGTTGTTGGTATTTTCCTGGGAATACACTTTTTTCTCTTGGTATAACAAGCATATTATCAGTAGTATATATAATTTGATGCGCATTTCTACAAAAAAAGGTTATAAAAAAGGTGTTACGTTTTCACTTTTCTGCAATTAACTCATGTAAACCATTAACACGTTAGAGACATGAGATTTTTTAAGGATAAAGCAAAACGAGAGCAATTTAAAAAGTTTGAAGCAAAAGACCCTTCTTTTTTAAAAAAGATTGTTGGTGGTGAAGATGATAAGGCAGGTACGATATCTGGCGATCAAAAAGTAAAACTGTAAGAAAAATAATGTCATCGTTAGTTAAGGCCTTTGGACGGGTGAACAACGAGAATAAGAAATACAATAAAACTATCCCGATTAGTAGAAGTCTGAACGCAGGCTGTTTGTAGGACATAAAGAAGAGTGAGGCGGTTTCCCTTCTAGATTCCCAGTTCTCACCTCCTCACCTTCTTTATCCTCAAATTTTTATAGAGAAAGGAGATAACAATTGTCACAGAATGAAGTATATAGAACGATAGCTCTAATAGATTGTGAAATTCAGAGCGAAAAAACCGGGTCACCGATAGAGTTGGCCGGGCGTCTCTGCATGTCGGTACGTATGTTATACTTTTACATTGATGTGATGACAGCTTTAGGGGCTGTAATTCAGTATTCTAAAGTTAAATATAGCTTTGAATATCTCAACAAGGGGTATTTTAAAGATGGAGTTCGTTGGGAAAAAATACAGCCGGAGCAAAAAATACCTCTCTAAAAAGAAATTATTCCTTTACTATATATTGACAGTAAAATAGACTCATTTCGGAAAAAGTACTAATTTCGATGTGTAGCTTTTTTTAATATGCCTGTCGAAACATCCAAACTAAGTCAGAGCAATAATAAGTACCATCATTATACAACCCATTATTCTGCTTATTATTATCGCAGAACGGTGTTGTATTGGCTTTTACTTTTTATTGTATTTATAAGTTTTATTTCTTTACCATTTATTAATGTTGATGTAAGTATTCAAAGTCGTGGTATTGTTACGACTCAACACAAGATTAGTACCATTATTTCTCCAATTACCGCCAAAGTAATCCGGGTAAATCTTAGTGAAAATTTGCATGTTTTACAGGGAGATACCTTACTTGTGTTAGATCAAAGTGGATTTAGTAATGAGTTGATTGCCAATTATCATCAGGTGGAGTTGCAGACCTCTTATTTGCACGATCTGGATTTATTATTATCTGATGTGAAAAACTCCTCTCTTACTTCGTCGTTATACAAACAAAAGCGTTTGGATTACCTGGAAAATATCTCAAACTTAAACAGGAAGGTAAGTAAATTACAAATTGATTTTAAGCGGACATCAGAATTATACCAGGATGGAGTGGTATCATTAAGTGCTTTTCAGGAAGACTCTTTTAAATTATATGAAATTAAAGATGAATTGCGTTCTTTTAAAACATCAAAACAGGCGCAATGGGCAGGTGAAAAGAGAAATTATACCTTGGCCATTCATGAACTGAATGCGAAGATTGAGAACCTAAAATATAAAAAAAGTCAATGTTATATTACAGCTCCGCTTAATGGTAATGTAATTGAGTTTAATGGTATTGCAGAGGGGAGTTTTTTGCTCGAAAATCAACTAATTGCCCGTTTGTCTCCTAGGGATGATCTGATAGTGGAATGTTACGTTACGCCTGCTGATATTGGATTTATTCGTGAAGGTATGGATGTGAATTTTCAGATTGATGCTTACAATTATAATCAATGGGGTTTGCTTAAGGGGGTGGTAAGTTCAGTAGCATATGATGTTACTCTTGTAGATGGAGAGCATGTGTATGTGATACGTAGCATCGTTAACCGTGAGTATATGGAACTAAAAAACGGTGTAAAGGGCTCACTTAAAAAAGGGATGAGTTTAACGGGACGATTTATTGTTACACAACGTTCATTATTTCAATTATTATTTGATAATATGGACGATTGGCTAAACCCTAAAGTAGTTATGGAATGAAGATTTCAATACAGCAATTTGATGCTACGGATTGTGGTGCGGCATGCCTGGCTTCTGTTGCACGGTATTATGGGCTGAAGTTACCAATCTGGAAAATTCGTCAGACAGCAGGAACAACACGTATAGGTACAAGTGCCTATGGTATTGTTACGGCGGCAGAATCCCTGGGTTTTGATGCCAAAGGTGTTGAGATATCTTCTGAAGAATTAAGTGAACTACCCCTTCCGGCTATTGCACATTTGGAGCAGAAGAACGGAAGCCATCATTTTGTGGTAATCTATAAAATAGGAAAATGCTACATAAAAGTGATGGATCCGGCAGTTGGTAAATTAATAAAGCTTGATAAGGCTATATTCTATAAAAGATGGACCGGGGTAGCTGTTTTGTTAATTCCATCTTTTTCTTTTAAGAAAGGCAATACCACTACTTCCAACAGGCGACGGTTCTGGCAGCTAATATCGCCACACAAGCAAGTTTTTATACAATCGGGCTTTGGAGCACTGGCATTTTCGATTTTAGGCTTATCAACAGCTTTTTACATTCAAAAACTTACCGATTTTGTATTGGTAGGGCACAATCGTAACCTCATGAACCTGATGGGGGTTATTATGCTGTTGATTCTTTTAGTGCAAATTTTGTTGGGATCTTTACAATCCTGGTTTGTTTTGCGGGTAGGTCAAAATATTGATGTAATTCTCATATCAGGATATTTCAGGCACTTGATTCGATTACCACAACGTTTTTTTGATAGCATGCGGGTTGGAGAACTGATATCACGCGTTAATGATGCGGTAAAGATTCGTAATTTTATTAACCAGGTAGTTATTGAATCGGTTGTTGATGGACTGGTTGTGTTAATAGCCTTTATTGTAATGTTTGTGTTTAGCTGGAAGTTAGCTCTTTTGGCTTATATTGTTGTGCCTGTTTATTTGCTGATCTTTTTTATTACCAATACCATTAATAAAAAGATGGAACGGAAAAAAATGGAGGAGACGGCGGAATTAGAGATTCAATTGGTTGAAGCTCTGCGTTCAGTTAAAACAATAAAACAAATGGGGGCTGAAAGCTTTTTTTCAGATGGAGTAGATGCCACTTTAAGTTCAGTTCTGGAACAAGTGTACAAATCAGGAAAACTCGATTTGTTTTCTTCATCAAGCCTGCTTTTTATCAATCGGCTCTTAACTTTAGTTGTTTTATGGATTGGAGCGGGGTTTGTAATTGATGCTCAGCTAACAGCCGGAGAACTCATGTCTTTCTTTGCTATTACGGCTTATTTTACAGGACCTGTTTCGCGTTTAGCAGCTATTAATAAAAGTGTTCAGGGAGCGCTTATTGCTGTTGATCGTTTATTTGAAATTCTTGAATTAGAGTGTGAGGGTGAAGGTAAACACAAGCTTAAATTAAACAAGGCGGATGTAGGTGATATAGAATTTAGAAAAGTATGCTTCTCTTATACACTTGAGCAAAATCTGTTTGTAGACTTTGATTTGTTAATCAAACAAAAACAAATCTCAGTTTTGCTCGGAGATAGTGGCTCCGGAAAATCAACTATTGCATCCTTACTGCAAGGGTTATACCCTATTGATAAAGGGCAAATTACAATTGGAGATATTGATCTGGCTCATGTGTCGTTACCTCAATTGCGTAAAATAGTGGGTGTGGTACCACAAAGTATAGAACTATTTGCAGGTAATGTAATTGATAATATTGCGTTAGGTGATTCGCAACCTGATATAAAACGGATATTCGAAATTATTAAGCGGATTCAATTAACTGAAACCATTGATAGTTTGCCTGAAGGCTTATATACGTGGTTAGGCGAAAATGCAATTCAGTTATCAGGAGGACAACGGCAACGCTTGGCTATCGCTCGTATGTTGTACCTTAACCCACAAGTATGCATATTTGATGAGGCAACCTCATTTCTTGATGATCGGTCAGAAGCTATAATTAAAGCATTGGTACTTGAGCTTAAAAAAGAAGGTAAAACAATTATAATGGTGGCACACCGCATGAGTATTATTGAAATTGCCGATGAAGTATTTGTATTTAGTAAAGGACAACTGATTCAGGCGGGTACATTAAATGCGCTTAAAAAGGATGAAAAAGGCCGTTTATATGAAATGATTCAACACCATTCGCATATGTAGTTACTGGATAAGTTGTACCCGGGATTTATATCTATTCCGGGACATATCTCAGGAAAGTTTTAATCAGCACTATAATTTTACCATTTTTAATTCCCTGAGGGTTCTTTTCTTTACTTTTGCTGTTTGTTAAGCTCAGGTTAATACATAATACGCGTTAAAATAGAATCAAAAATGAAAAAAGGGTATTATAAGGTACATTATTGTCCTAATATAAAACTGGCAACACCTGTTGTATTAGCCCAGGGAGGACAGATGATGGTGAACCTGGCAGATACAATTATGGTTGGCCAGGCAGGAACGATACCTTTGGCTGCAGCATCTTTTGCGAATAGTATTTTTATAAATATTATGGTTTTTGGCATTGGTGTTTCGTATGCGGTAACGCCATTAGTAGGTAAAGCATTTGGCGGAAAGGATAAAAACCAATGTGCATATTGGTTTCAGCAAGGCGTATATAGTAACCTTATTATAGGTGTAATGTTAACGGCACTTGCTGCGGCTTTTTGTACTGTAATGCCATATATGGGACAAGACAAGTCTGTGGTTCAAGAAGCCATTCCTTATTACCTGCTGTTAACTTTATCCATTTTACCACAACAGATTTTTAATACTTATAAGCAATTTGCTGAAGGGTTAAGTAATACTAAAATTGCTATGACGATAACATTTGGGGCTAATCTTCTGAATGTTTTTCTCAATTATATTTTTATATACGGGCATTTTGGAGTACCAGCTCTTGGGTTAACAGGTGCTGGTATTGGAACACTCGTTTCCCGTATTATGATGGCAGTTGCCTTTGCTTTTATATCACGTCAGTTAACATTATTTAAAACATACCGCTACATTAAAATACCTGGTTTTTCAAGTCAGGCTTTTGGCAGGATATTAAAACTTGGTTTACCCATAGGCTTGCAGTTTGTAATTGAAGTATTTGCATTTAGCCTGGGGAGTATAATGATGGGGTGGATAAATGCGGTTAGCCTTGCAGCGCATCAAATTGTACTAAGTATGGCCAGTGTTACTTATATGATGTCATCAGGCTTAGCATCAGCAACCACAATAAAGGTGAGTATTTTCAGAGGGAAGAAAGAATTTTCAGCAATAAAATACAGTGCTTTAGCATCACTTCATATCGTTTTAGTGTTTATGACGTTAACAGGGATACTGTTTTTATCATTGCGCTATTTTTTACCCGGTTTGTTTGTTGATGATAAGGAGGTAATACAAGTTGCAGCTGGATTGATGCTGGTAGCCGGTTTGTTCCAGGTATTTGATGGCATACAGGTTGTTGCACTTGGAATTTTACGTGGATTTGAAGACGTTGTAATGCCGGTTATTGGTGCCGGTATTGCCTATTGGTGTATTTCTTTACCAATAAGTTATTTGGTTGCGTTTACTTTTAATGTTGGTCCTGTTGGTATCTGGATAGGTTATTTGGTAGGACTGGCATCAGCCGGAGTTTTTTTATTGTTACGTTTTCGAATACTTTATAATAGAATAAATTATTAAAAAAGTAAAGATGAAGATTGAAGTAATAGCAACTGCTCAGCAAGTTAGTGAACAGCAGGTAAGGAATAAGACTATAGTTGTGATTGATGTACTTCGGGCAACATCGGTAATTGTCACAGCTTTAAGTAACGGGGCAACCAGTGTTATTCCAGTATTATCTTCTGATGTAGCATTTAACTTAAAAGATCAGTTAGGCAGTTCCGTTATTCTTGGTGGAGAAAGATATGCTGAACCCATTGATGGGTTTGATTATGGCAATTCGCCTTTGTTGTATACCGAAGATGTTATTAAGGGTAAAGTACTTGTAATAACAACAACCAATGGAACCCTGGCCATAAAAAATGCTTTGGCAGCTAAAGAGGTGTTAGTAGCATCGTTTCTTAATGACAAAGCAATTGCAGAATATTTAACAGGTAAACAAGAGGTTGTGCTGGTTTGTTCGGGTAATAACGGTTTATATACTATAGAAGATGCACTTTGTGCCGGACGTATAATTGCCCTTTTAAGGAAAATGTGTAATGCGCTGCATTTGTGTGATTTAGCTTTGACCTTAGAAAGTGTGTACAAGTTAAATGCAGATAACTTGCAAAAATATGCCGCCAATGGACATCACTATGGTGTGTTAAAGGCAAAAGGTTATCAAAAAGATATAGAATACTGCTTCCAAAGCAATGTTACTGAGGTAATACCCTTTTGGGATGGGTACGCATTAAAAAACAACAGCAGACGCTGAAGGTCCGCTGTGTGCATTTAGTTAATCAATTATCCTGTTAAGAATAGTGTAAAAGGTAGCACCTCCAAGAAGTAATATTGCCGCAAAAACCAAAAGAGTATTGCTTGCAGGTGTGTTAATTGAGTAGAAACCCAATACTATTACGCCTAAAATAATCAGGATAATACCGAAATTTTTTAAAAATACATTCATGATGATATCTTTTATATGGTGTAACGAAAGATACAAATATTTCGTTTTTTTACAAAGGTGAAGACTGTTGCCAGGTTGTACTTTGTTACCAATTGTACAACAGACTTTGCATAAAAAGTGGCTGTTTTTAAGTAAAATTCACAGGCTTTGAATAAAAACTGGATTGCTGCATCAAATTTTATCGCAATAGTATATTATTCCCCTACCGGTAGTTACCGGGGTTATTTCTTGTACATCAGTCTTAAATTTCAACCTGGGTTTTGAAATTTAAGTTGAACGCAGGTAATTATTGTATGTGTATTATTAAGAGATTAAAAAGCAGCATTGGCCAAGCCAGGCAGAGTTTGTATGTACTAAAGTGCTCCTATTGATACCAAAAGGGCAACTGGCGATATGGAGTGGACAACTTGTCGGTTTCAGCGGACACCTTGTCAGGTTTGATGTGCTGCTGGCCATTGTTGGAGAAGTGCTGGCGACAAACAGAGTATAGCTGGAGGTATGATTTACCCTGCTGACTATTTGTAATGCTTAACTTGTAATGCCGACATTGCAACTGGCCGTTTGTTGTGGTTTTCTGGAAAAATAAAAGCCTGATAACATGTCGTTATCAGGCTACTGGCAGTCAAGAAAAGAGAGTTACGAAGTTTTAGTTTATAATTACACGGGCGCGCATGTATAAATCGTACATTTTGGGCTGTGTATTTTTAAATATAGCCATCATTTTATCCAGTCGGTTACGTAATAGTTTGTTGCCTTCGTCAAACAGTTGATCGGCCTCTTTAATGTTGGCATACACTGTATTTCGTATATGCCTCGATTGGCCAATCAGGTGTTTAAAATCATCTAAAGATGTTTCGGCTTCTAATACAACCTTTTCGGAAATACCAAAGGGCTCTAAATCTTCTTTCTTCTCTTTTGCTACTATAATGACATTATTACTAAGATTAACAGCTTCACTTTCTTTAAGTGTATCCAGCCTGGATTTGGTAATACTGCCCAGTTGTTTCAATATTTCATTGTCAGTAATATCACCTAAGGCAGCAATTGTTGATGCTATAATAGATATTTTGCTGTTGGAAGCTTCCTTAATATTATTTTTTTTACGTGTTATAGCTGTGCTGTCATCATGGTTTGTACCATAAATACTATCAATACGTTGAATAATTTCATCCAGCAGATTCTTGGATTCGGTAATAACCGGAATAGAAGTCCATACCGCGCTATTGGCATCTAAAGTACTTTGTACACTATTAAACATTGTCCAATAGCGATTATGTTTTTTATTCATAAGTTAATTTTAAGTTGATAATAAGGTGGGAAAATAGGAAGCATTCTTGTTAATAACAAAAAATATAATGTTAATATTTAGAATTTAGATGTATTCTAAATAATTAACAGTATAATGTGGGTGGTGTGAGGGTTGCTTTTACTGCATGTATAATTTGTTGTTTGTGTAATAGGTATATATGGGTGTTGGTATTGAATTGTTATAGGTGATAAACTAATGTTATGGTGTATGATTAAGGGCTGTTTTAAGTGGATTTCAGGTATAAATAATATATAAAAATTTTTTCTAGTATAGTTAATTGTTGTAGAATTGTGGTGTAAAACAAAACAGGAATTTAAGGCGAAATGTGGGGAATAAACAAGAGAGTACGTAAGACTTACGGTCTTCTTACTTTAACCTTAGAAACTGTTTCAATATGAAGAATTTACATTTTATCGGGTTGGTAAGCTTAATGCTTATTGGAATTCAACAAGTAAAAGCGCAAAAAAATTACCTGCCGGCTTATATAATAGATGCTGGTGGTGATAGTATTAAGGGTTTTGTAGATTATAGAAACTGGGGAAATAACCCTGATGTTATACGATTTAAAAAGAACCCGGAAAGTGCGTATGTTAGTTTAACACCAAATGATATTACGGAATTTGGAGTTAAAGATGAAGTATACATCAGCGCATTGGTGGATGTTGAGGTGAGTACAGACATGATGCCCTGGCTTGATAACTCACCATCTTTAAAATTAAAGACGGTAAATACCTTTCTCCAGGTTCTTGTTAAAGGAGATAAATCGTTGTACTATTATAAGGGGTCAACAAGTAAGGATAACTTCTATGTTTCAGTTAATGATAGTATATTTTTGCTTGCTTATAAGAGATATGTAAAAAAGCACAAAGGTAAAGACCTTGTACAGGAAAATAACAGGTATAAAGGGCAGCTTATTGTTCTTTTTGAAAACACCCCCTCACTTGTTCCAATAATTAACTCTGCTGCTTATACAAAGTCAGACCTTGGTAAACTGTTTCAGAAATATTACACAGAACATCAGTCTACAGTTGATTTTGTAAAAAAGAAAGATAAGGTAGAAATTAACTATGGTGTTTTGGCCGGGGCTTCTGTTACTTCCTTTACATACAGTAGTTCAAAATTTTCAGCTTCTTTTTCAAATTCCACTGACTTTTCAGCCGGTATTTTTATGGATATTATTTTGACCAGGAACCAAGGTAAGTGGTCAATAAATAATGAACTCCTATACACTTCATACCATGTATCAAAAAGCGATTTAAGTATCTATGGTACAACGAATAATTTAGTTGAGATAGGGTATTCATATATTAAATTAAATAATATGCTACGTTATAAAATACCTGCTGGTAAGGCTTTTATATATTTAAATGCCGGTATATCAAACGGTATAGCCATTTCAGAAACAAACTCTGGGAGAACAATATCGCCTGCAGGAACAGTTGAAACAATATCTCGTAAATTTATGGATGATACCCGGAAATATGAACAAGGCTGGCTGGCCGGGGCAGGGCTTAAAATGAATAAATTTGCTTTTGAGATAAGGCACGAACGTGGCAATGGTATGTCTGCCTATACTATAGTAAATACCACTACCAGGCGAAATTACCTTTTATTTGCCTATTCGTTTTAAGCAAGAATAGGCTGATCAAAAAGTAGTGTTGTTTGTTTATAATCATAATTAAATAGCTAAAGGGAAGTTGAGGATGTCTGAAAAGTAAAAAAATGATCCTTTGTCAAAAATCAGTATTACCCCTGCCTTTAAGAGGGTTGAATTCCAGTAACTTCCCTGTGTGGATTTAAGAGTAAAAAAAGTTGTTGAAGACATTGGATTCTACTTTTTGGGTATTTTCGCTGAAAGCAAAATGAGTTTTGATTGGCATGATTGACTTTATAAGGTTGTTTTGTTGACTATGGCCACTATTAAGGTGGCTTTGAAGAATACGGTTTTTGAAGTATTCTTCTTCCTTTTTTGCATTATACTGCTTTAATTATCGCTTTGTCTTGATATGTTTTTACTTTGTGTTTTAATGTCTCTGTGTTATTTTTTTCTTATCCTGCTATAAAATTTTATAGCAATACAGGGCATATTGGTATAGATGATTTGTTACAATGAGGTAAATGATTATAAATATCATGTGTACTTGTATGATTTTGAACTTTATTTGCTAAATCATAAGCGAATAAATAACAAGTGGCAATGAACCGTAATTTGATTTTCATTTTTGTAATCACTTTTATTAGTTTTTCATGTAGCAGTACTTCAAATAGAAAGCAGCCCAATATTATCATTATTAATATTGATGATATGGGGTGGAAGGATGTTGGGTATATGGGCAGTTCCTATTACGAAACACCACATATTGATGCTTTAGCCACACAAGGTATGCGGTTTACTAATGCTTATGCTGCATCGGCCAATTGTGCTCCCAGCCGGGCTTGTTTAATGACAGGTAAATGGACACCTCGTCATGGTATTTATACTGTGGGCTCTTCGGAACGGGGAAAGCCAGGGCACCGTAAGCTGGTGCCTGCTAAAAATACCAATACATTATCAAAAATGCACCGGATAATACCCGGCGTGTTAAAGCAAAATGGTTATATCACTTGTCATGCCGGTAAATGGCATTTAAGCGATAAACCTTTAGAGTATGGATTTGATATTAATATAGGGGGTGGGCATAATGGCCACCCTGCGAGCTATTATCCTCCCTATAAAAATGTTGATATTACAGGGGGTGAGGGGCAGCATTTGACTGATCTAATAATGAAACGTACCATTCACTTTGTGGATACTGTTCAATATCCCTTCTTTTTATATTATGCACCTTATGCGGTACATACACCTATTCAACCGGTTAAAAGTTTACTTGGTAAATACGAGCGTAAAGTTGCATCAGAAGGACAGGATAATGCAGCTTATGCAACAATGGTTGAGAATGTAGACCGGAATATTGGTTTGTTAATTGACAAGCTTAAAGAAAAGAATCTGTTTAATAATACCTTATTGGTTTTTACTTCTGATAATGGTGGCTTATATGGTATTACCAATCAACACCCATTACGTGCGGGTAAAGGAAGTTATTACGAAGGAGGTATCAGGGTGCCATTTTTCTTTGTGTGGAAGCAGCGTATAAAAGCTAATGCTACAAGTGAAGTGCCCATATCTCACCTGGATATTTTTCCAACCCTGTTGCAGGCAGCAGGACTTAAGGCAGATGATACACTTGATGGTACCGGGCTATTACCTGTTTTAAAAGGCGAAGTTACAGGTATAGAAAGAGCATTGTTTTGGCACTTCCCGGTTTATTTGCAAGCGTATAAGGCGCAAAATTACGAAAACCGTGATGTATTATTTCGTACGCGCCCCGGCTCAGTAGTGAGAAATGGTAAATGGAAGCTGCATTACTATTTTGAGGATAATGCACTTGAGTTGTTTGATTTGGATAATGATATTGGCGAGCGAAGAAACTTAGCCCAAACGGAGCAGGATAAGGTTAAGGAGATGTTGTTATTGCTAAAAGACTGGTGGAAGAGAACTGATGCGCCAATTCCAACAGAGTTGAATCCGGAATATAGCGCCGGAGAATAAATGAACTGGGCAAACAATAGTTGAAATTAATGATATACACCAAAACAGAATAAAATGAAACACCTATGTTTAACACTCTTACTGGCCTTATTTACTGGTGGTATAAACACCGTTAGTGCACAAGCAGGCGATAAGGCCGTTCCGGTATTTAAGAACGGTGAGGCGCAAATAGTACCTGCCTTTGCGGATGCCGGCCAATGGATACGGCATGACCTGTGGGTTGAAACGACTTTTGATACTGATGGCGATGGTAAGCCGGATAGAATGCATGTGGCTGTAACACGTCCGGCGCAAACAGAAACCGAAGGTTTAAAGCTACCGGTTGTATATGTTTCGAGTCCGTACTTTGCTGGTGTGGCAGCTGATGAGGGAGGGCTTTGGGATGTAAAGCATGAATTGGGCGAAGTGCCTCCACCACGTCAACACCCCGAAGTGGTAAGAACAGGCGAACGCCCTGTTATTTCTAATTCTCATATTAAAACATGGGTGCCGCGTGGTTATATTGTGGTGCACTCTTCATCGCCGGGTACGGGTCTTTCGCAAGGGTCGCCTACTATTGGTGGCGATAATGAGTCACTGGCACCAAAGGCTGTTATTGATTGGTTATGTAACCGTATACCTGGCTATACCACGCCTTATGGCAATGAAAAGGTAGAGGCGTATTGGTCAACTGGTAAAGTAGGCATGACGGGTACATCGTATAATGGTACCATTCCTTTGGCAGCAGCCACCACTGGCGTTGAAGGCCTGGAAGCTATTATTCCTATTGCCCCCAATACATCGTACTACCATTATTATCGTTCCAATGGTTTAGTGCGCTCACCGGGTGGTTATTTGGGTGAAGATATTGATGTGTTATATGACTTTGTTCACAGTGGCGATGAATCAAAACGTGCCTATAATAATGCCACAACACGCGATACGGAAATGAAAAATGGTATGGATCGTATTACTGGTGACTATAACGATTTTTGGGCCGGGCGTGATTATCTTAACGATATGGAGCCTATGAAGGCCGCATTATTAATGTCGCACGGTTTTAACGACTGGAATGTAATGCCCGAGCATAGTTATCGTATTTATAAGGCTGCACAGGATAAAGGTTTGCCTTGCCAGATTTATTACCACCAGGATGGTCATGGGGGGCCACCTCCAATGACTATGATGAACCGTTGGTTTACGCGTTACTTGCATGGTATAGAAAATGATGTGGAAAATGATGCCAAGGCGTGGATTGTGCGTGAGGGCGACAAGCAGGATAATCCAACGGCTTATGAAGATTACCCTAACCCGGCTGCTTCACCTGTTAATTTCCATCTTAGTCCGGGAGCACCAGGACGAGGACAGTTAAGTTTGGAAGAAAAAGAAACGAAGGCCAAAGAGACTTTGGTTGATAACTATTCCTTCTCCGGTTCAGCTTTAGCACAAGCCGAAATAACCAATCATCGTCTTATTTATACCACACCGGTTTTTACCGATGATGTTCATATTTCAGGTACTCCTAAGGTTACTATTAAGCTGGCGAGCAGTAAGCCGGCAGCTAACCTGTCTGTTTGGTTAGTGTCTCTTCCGTGGAACGAAGGCTGGCGTACCAAAATAACCGATAATATTATTACCCGTGGGTGGGCCGATCCGCAAAACTATAAGTCATTAACAAAGAGTAAACCACTAAAGCGGGGTAAGTTTTATGAAATATCGTTTGACCTTATGCCTGATGACCAGGTTATACCCAAAGGCCAGCAAATTGCTTTGCTTATATTCTCCAGTGACAGAGAATATACCCTTTGGCCTGAGCCGGGAACCGAACTGACTATTGATTTGGATGGTTCAAGCCTTCAGATACCTGTGGTAGGTGGTGTTGAAGCGTTTAAAAGTGCTGTAAAGGAGAAGTAACTTTTTTCAAATTCCTGATAGGTTTTGATAAATATCTATTAAAACTTGTCAGGAATAATAATTTTAACGACTTCTTTTCTTATTCCAGTATTTTTTATTTCTCTTGTGTAACAAGCCCGGCAGGTAATGTTGCTGTAAGCCTGTACCATACTATATACCATCGCAATTGAAATAGTTTTGCTCTTTATAATACCACATGTATGGTAAAGTCATATACACGAATGGCGATAGTATTCCGGCCTTTTCGCCATTAACTTTTAGGTATTATGTAAGTACGTTGCCGGGTTAAAGCTGTTTTTATATTGGGTGGCATATTACCTTCCAAATCGTTTAGAGTTGTAATAAAGTAAGTTGAATTGGTTGATTTTGATTCTTTGGTTGTGGCTTGTTGTTGTTATGGCTATAATAGGGGTGGAAACACTTGCCATTGCAATAAAACCATAATTCCATAAAAGATAAGTGAGTGCTAATGCAGGAATAAATGATAGTGCTCCAGTGATAGGAACAGTGTAGTTTTCCACTGCTTTTATATCGTTTACATGTGTTATTGTTCGTTTATTACAACGTTTGCATTGTATTTCAAATTCGGTTGCTTTTGCTAATTCAATTCTGTCACCAATCCAAAACGATAGAATCTTTGTTTCGTGTATTCAACCAGGGTATTTTGTTATTAATTTCATATATGGGGGTTAAGATAGTTTAATCCGGCACTTTTACGTGTTCGGGTTCGTCGTTCTGGAAATGCTTCATCTCATCAATTACCAATTGCATATCATCTAAAAAGGCTTTGCTACAACCTTTTGTTTTAGCTATTTCAAGATATGCTTCCATTGCTTCTACAGCACAAATATCGGTGCCTGAAATAACAAAGGCAGGCCAGTCATTTCTTAAACATTTATGTAGTATTGCTTTCTGATCTTTCATTGTTTACTCAAATATTGATTTAAAAGTACAAAAATAAACAGATGTCTGGAATTGAATGTTAAATGTTAAGATGTTTACTAAGCAGAGGTGGCTATTGTGTTGATAGTCAAATGTTATTTTGATTAAATTTCAACCCTGTTTTGATTTCGTTGGTTGAGTGGAGTTGAAACTATATATTCAAAACTTTAAGCTCATACCTGGTTCAGTAATCATTTCGATGAGTATAACCAGCTTTCGGACACTACTTTTGTATCATAAGTATACAGTACTGTTATGTGAATTTTTATTGAGTTAAGATTTTAATAATCTCTTTATCTCCAATTTCATTAGCCACATCAATAACAGTCTGTTTTTTATCTTTTGTTACGGCATTTACATCGGCCCCGGCATTAACAAGTAAAGACAGTATTTTCAGTACCTGTGTTTTGTTTTTTTCAAGCTTATCCGGCTTTTCAGATATATAATATAATAGAAAATGTAAGGGTGTTAGGTTATTGTCAAATGCGCTTTGCTGTGTTAATCTATAGAAACGTTCGCTGTAGACCGGCATGTTAACATCGGCCTTGTTCTTTATTAATAGTTTAACAGCAGCAGGGCTCATTTTCTGAATACTGATATGAAGTGCAGTCATACCTTTTTTATCAATAAGATTAACATTACAGTTTTTTTTGAGGAGCTGTTTAGTCAGTTTAAGCTTTTCATCAACTAAAGAGGCTGCCAGTAAAAGAGGATCCGACGGATCGGTGTATTCCATATAAGGGTAGTTGGTAACGGGTACTTTATGCTCAAGTACTTTTGAAATAACCTTTGCCATCCAACCAGGTACGCTTGTCTTATCTGTATTGTATTGCTCCATCCAGTAACTCATTTCTTCTACTCTTGGATTAAAGCCATTTTTTATAAGCTGGCTGATAATGGTTGTATAGCCTTCTTCTCCCGCCCAGTGAGCAGCTGTGCCATAAGGTGAAATAATATTTGGATTGGCGCCGTTAGAAAGTAAAAACGCTACCATTTCAGTATTACCCTTACTACAGGCATAAAAAAGGTAAGGCACATTATCCTTGTCGCCATTAATATTGATTTTATTTTGGGTTAAGAGTTGCGATAAACGTTTAATGTCACCATCGTTTATAATTTTTTTTACCTCATTATAATTTGGTGTTGAGGTTGTTTCTTGTCCCAATAAGCCAGTGATTTGTATGAAAAATACGCAATAAAAAAATAGTTGTTTCATATGTTGTTGGTGTATTTTATTGTTGAATTTAAATATAAAAGTTCAAGTATCAATATGGTATTTGAAAATAGAGTATTTCATAGAATTAAATAGCTGCTTTAAAGTTGGTAAGTGTTTCTTCATTGTTACAATACTCGGTATAGTAATAAAGCTGGTATTATCAGGGGTGAACACATGTGTCAATGCATTTGTAATAGACCAGAGAGAGCAACTCGCCGCTGGGTGTTATTCCAATATGATTCAGATGTATTGATATAAAAGTCTCTATAGACTAATTGTCGATGAAAACACTTAACTTTAACAATTCAAAATGATTTTAACTGACTAATGGACACACAAGAGATACTTATCAAAATCAGGAAGATTGTTCGTTCAATAGATATTGAATCTAAGAAAATACAAAAGGAATATGGCGTAAGTATACCGCAGGTGTTATGCCTTAACTACCTTAGAGATTCGCCCAACTACCAGGCTACACAAGGTGAAATACGTAAGTATGTAAATCTTAATTCCAGTACCGTCAGTGGTATTATTAACAGGCTTGAGAAAAAGGGCTACCTGGCCCGGTTGCCTAAGGTGGGCGATAAGCGTGTAGCTAATATTGTGCTAACATCAGCAGGTGATGAGTTATTAAAGACTATTCCTCCTCTGCTACACGAACAATTATCTGATCGTTTAGAGAAACTAAACAGTGATGAACTGTTAAAGTTAGAAAGCGGATTGGAATTATTAGTTGCTTTATTGGATATTGATCAGGTAGATGCTTCGCCTATTATAATGTTAAAGATTGATAATGAGCAATAAATGGAGTTTGATTCTAAAGTAGTATAGTCCCTTTTAAAGCCTTAGTTTATGTTTTCTGTTATGGTGATAAAATGCCGTAATTAGGATGTTTCTTGTTTTTTATTTAAATTTGTTTGCATAGAAACAATTTAATATTTAGATGATTTATAATGAGGTTCAGCAAGAGATCGAAAATAAAATTGAAAAGACAGGTGATGTTTCCAGGTGGAAGGACTGGAAGTGGCAGCTAAAAAATACCATATGCAATCTGGAAACCTTTGAGTGCCTTACCGGCATAAAATTCGAAAGGGCAGAACGTATAGCTTTAGAGGAAACGTTTGAGAAATTTCCATTATCCATTACTCCCTATTACCTTTCTTTAATTGATCAAAACAATTACCGTAATGATCCGGTCTTTAAACAGGCATTTGGTGGTGTTGAAGAATTATCGGTATTAGAATCGGAGATGCCAGATCCACTGTCTGAAGATAAAGACAGTCCTGTAGAAGGTATTACACATCGTTACCCGGACCGGGTATTATTTCATGTAAGTAATAAGTGTGCCATGTATTGCCGTCACTGTACGCGTAAGCGTAAAGTGGGTGATGCCGACTTTGTACCTTTAAAAGACCAGTTGCTTAAAGGTATAGATTATATTAGGCGTAATGTACAGGTAAGAGACGTTTTGCTGTCCGGTGGTGATCCTTTTATGCTATCTGACGAAATGATTGATTGGCTATTGACTGAGCTAAAGGCAATCCCCCATGTTGAAGTTGTTCGTATAGGAACTAGAATGCCGGTTGTATTGCCATATCGTATCACCGATAAGGTGGTTTCGATATTAAAGAAGCATCAGCCATTGTGGATTAATACCCACTTTAATCATCCTAATGAAATTACCAGCTCAGCTAAGGAGGCTCTTTCACGTCTTGCTGACGGGGGGTTTCCGCTTGGAAATCAGTCGGTATTGCTGGCTGATGTAAATGATTGTCCGAGGATTATGCGTTTGCTGCTTCATAAACTGGTGCAAAACCGGGTGCGGCCATATTATTTATATCAATGCGATTTGTCTGAAGGGTTATCTCACTTTAGAACACCTATAGGCAAGGGTATTGAGATTATGGAGAGCCTTATTGGGCATACAAGTGGCTTTGCCCGCCCCACCTATGTGATTGATGCGCCGGGAGGAGGAGGGAAAATTCCGGTGGTGCCTAACTATATTATTTCATGGTCGACCAATAAAGTTGTTTTACGCAATTACGAAGGAGTTATAACGACCTATAAGGAGCCGGATGACTATGACCATAAGATGTGCGACCATCAATGTGATAATTGTACTTTAGAATTGAATGTAGGCGAACGGGATGAATCAAAAGCCATTGGAATTGAAAACCTTTTATCTGATTCGTCAGATGTAATTTCTTTAATACCTGAAAACAATGAGCGTTTACAACGAAGAGACGATAGTAAGTGATGTAGTAGAAAGTATTGGAAACGGTTCTTTAATACAGCATGGTAAGCACAATGATCGTGTTTACCTGATGAAAATGGATAAGCGTGATGCTACCATAATGCCTGAGCGTTTGTTAAAAATAGCGCATGCAGAAGGTTATACAAAGATATTTTGTAAGGTGCCTAAATGGGTAGCTCCACTCTTTTATGCCAATGGCTTTATACTTGAGGCAGCTATCCCTCAATTTTATAACGATAATGAAGATGTGTTCTTTATCTCTAAGTTTCTTGATTCAGACAGGCTTCTTGGGATAGAAAAAGACAAGCTGAATGGGTTGGGGCAATTGCTTTATCAAAAAACAGAGGGAAAAAAGTTGCGTGACTCAACTTATGCTATAAGATCTCTGTCTGTTGATGATATTGATCAGATTGCTCATATCTATGACAATATTTTTGAAACGTATCCTTTCCCTATTCACGACCCGGACTTCTTATTGGAGTCGATGGAGAACGATGTTCACTATTTTGGTGCCGATAAGAATGGGCAAATAGTAGCTGTGGCAGCAGCCGAAGTAGATAGGAAAGGTTGTAATGCTGAAATGACTGACTTTGCTACTCTGAAAGCACACCAGGGTAACCGTTTGGCAATGTATATTCTGCAAAAAATGGAAGCAGAAATGAGCAAGCAGGGAATTAGTTCCTTGTATACTATTGCCCGGCTTAATTCACTGCCAATGAATAAAACATTTTTAAGAGCCAGTTACAACTATGCCGGTACGCTGATTAAAAACACCAATATTGCTGGTAGTATTGAGAGTATGAATATTCTTTATAAACACTTATCACCTGATAAAATCTCCTGTTATGATTAAATATGTATGTCCATATGCAAAAAACTGCGAAATATATCTTGGTCAAAAAGCTGTAGAGACCTCTCCTTTACTCATCTATAAAAATGTGTTTTGTCGTCGTGGGGCAAAAGGCTGGAATAACTGTATGTATTATATAAAAGCTATAACCAACAATCAACAATAATAAAGTAAGTAGGTATGAAAGAACGAAAATATGTCAAACTCACATCATTAAGTAACGAAAAGGAAAAAGAAATACTACTGTTATTACAGCAGCGCGGGCAATGTATTTATGGCGAAATAATCAGGCAAACGAATCTTTCCTACAGCAAAGGAAAGGAAGTTATATATTCCTTAGTTAGTAAAGGCTATGTTAGATATGTTGGGCGTACTACTAAAATAGAGCTTGCAATAGAACTTAAATAAATGAATTGGGGTAAAGCTGCGGCTTGGTTTTGTTACAGGGATTAGTAGGTTCTTCAGGTATCAGGAATAATGTTCTTTTTTGTATTTAATTAACCCCTTCTTCCTGTATGTCTTAATAGCTTAAGCTTGCTATTTCACTCAAACCGGAACAGCTGCTAAACGTAGTAGTCCATTGCTTTCAAAAGCTTAGGTTTCGCTCTTTACCCCTTTTCATTAATCAATAATCACTCCAGATTTATAGTAGATTACATGCATACAGTGTGCTTGAATTAGTGCTTTATTCGTGTTCTTTATGGTGTCGGGTATGATAATTCCTGTGTTGGCCGCCTTGCTTATTAAAAGGCCCAATGCATCTGTATCCCTTATTTCAATGATTTCGGGGGGATTGACAAATTTGTGTCTGATTATTTTATAGATACCGATCTTACTGGGGGTTGATGCCAATAGGGTTGGTATTATTGTACCAGCTGTTGTATACTTTATAGAACATGTTATTTCGTGTTTGCAACATTCAGATTCAGTGACAGGTAAATGCTAATGGAAATATATCTTTTTATTATGAGTGATGTATTCATAGTGGTCAGATACCATTTGTTTAATAAAAAATCAACTTAAAAAAATAGAAATGTTAGAAATTATTAAATATACAAGTGAGAAGAATTTTAAAAAAATAAGCAGGAATCAATATGTTGATTTTTTGTTTACTCACCTTGGAGAATATGGTGATCCAAAGAATGATATTAATAAATGTCTTGATTATGCTTTCTCCTTAGAAAAAAGTGAAGGTGGCTTTGCTTTAGGTGCTTTTTTTGATGATGAGCTTGCAGGTGCATTAGTAATTAATAATACTGGTATGAGTGGTTATATACCTGATCATATATTGGTATATGTGGCAGTGGATAAAAAGCACAGGGGAAGAGGTTTTGGCCGGCAAATTATTGAACAAGCTTTTAGGTATTGTCATGGTGATGTGAAATTGCATGTGGAGTATGATAATCCAGCCATGAAGTTATACGAACGGATTGGTTTTAAAACAAAGTATGCAGAAATGCGATACGCTAATGCAAATAAGTAAAAGAAAAAAAACAGTGGCATTTATCACCTTAAATAGAGGTAAGTTAAAAAGTAATTTTAATTACCTCAAGAAAGTTTTTAATAGTAATAACATTCAATGGTCGGTTGTTTCTAAATTACTATGCGGTAATAAAGATTATTTGAAGGTTTTGCTTGAGCTTGGTGTTACAGATTTTTGCGATTCGCGCATATCTAATTTAAGAACGATTAAACAGCTAAATTCGAGTGTAAAAACCACTTATATAAAGCCTCCGGCTAAAAGGTCAATTCCTAATGTTGTTAAGTATGCAGATATTAGCCTGAACACGGAAATTAATACAATTCAGCTGCTATCCGAAGAAGCACTGAAACAAAATAAAGTTCACCAGGTGATTATAATGATTGAACTTGGAGAATTAAGAGAGGGGGTAATGGGCGACTACTTTATGAATTTCTACAATCAGGTGTTCAGGTTGAAAAACATAGAAGTAGTTGGTATTGGTACTAACCTATCGTGCCTGTATGGTGTTTTGCCCAATCACGATAAGTTGATTCAATTGTGCTTATACGAACAATTAATTGAAGCACGCTTTAATAAACAAATTGAATTTGTTTCAGGTGGTTCCTCAGTAACCATCCCTTTAATCTTTCAAAAACTGCTACCCAAAGGGATTAATCATTTTAGGGTAGGAGAAACACTGTTTCTTGGTACTGATGTGTATAATAATACGACTTATAAAAGCATGAAGTCGGATGTATTCAGGCTGTACTCTGAAATAATTGAGCTGGGCGAAAAACCACTCGTTCCAATGGGGGAAATGGGGGTGAATGTAGAAGGACATGAAGTGGAATTTGATGATAAACAAATTGGTCAAACATCTATTAGAGGTATTTTGGATTTGGGTTTATTGGATGTTGATGAACAACATATTACCCCGGTAGATGAATTAATTAGCTTTGTAGGAGCCAGTTCTGATATGTTAGTTATTGACCTTAAGAATAATCCTAATAATTATAAAGTTGGCGACCTGGTAGAGTTTAGGATGGATTATATGGGAGTATTGCGCATTATCAATTCAAAATATATTGAGAAACGGATTGGCTAAATTTATCTATACTTTCAATAGCAAGGTTTATTTTATGTATTAAATACCAACTTCCCAATAGGTATTTGATAGCTGTAAATATAGGTTTTTGTTTGTTGACCTGTTGTTGCCATCCATTAGTCTTTAATTGTTCGTATAGAACAAATTTGGCATTCCCCAACTTGTTATATACCTTTGCGACTTCAAAAAAAATCTACAAATACGATTCATGAGAGTTGCAAGTGAGATTTATGTATAACAAAACTTGTGATCTGTGTAAAGGCTGTTACTGCTGGGGAATAGAGTAAAATATATTGTATGAGAATAGGAAAGGTTTTTATTATTATTTTATTGTTAATGAGTTGGGTGGTTGCTTTCTCGCAATCAGAAGAGAAGCCAAAAGTAAACATAGGTGGAGCTTTACGTTTTAATTACAACTTGTCTGACTGGAAAAATGAGCAGGTTGAAAGGGGCGGTGATTTTGGGTACGATGTTTTTCGTATCAATGCCACGGGCACTTATAAAAAAATGGGTTTTAATGCTGAATATCGTTTCTATTCAAATGGATTTGGAGGTGGCATGTTAAAGCAGGGCTGGGTTGAATATATTACCGACAATAACAGTGCCTGGCAGCTTGGTCTTAACCAGGTACCTTTTGGTTTGCAACCCTACAACTCTAATAGTTGGTTTTTTAACCTGCCTTATTACGTTGGTTTGGAAGATGACCATGACATGGGGATTAAATGGACTAAGATTTATACTCAATTTCAGTTACATGCTGCTTTTTATAAAAATGCTGAGGAATTGAATTTTGGTAATACCTCGGCTATTTCTGCCAATCGCTATTCTTATGATGTGTCGGGTCGAAACAAAGAAATTAACCAGGCCAATGTAAAAGTGGCTTATAATTTTGGGACGAACAATACATCCAGCTTGTCATTATCGGCCATGTATGGAGGATTGTACAATATTGTCACCAATAAGATGGGGAATCACTCAGCATTAGCTGTAGGTTACTGTTATAGTGGTAAAAAGCTAGGTCTGAAATTACAGGCATTATCCTTTAATAAGAATCCTAATGATTCTGCTCAATACAAAGATGTGATAGAGATGGCGGCTTATGGTGCTCCATACAATGTAGCAGCTAAAGGTCAGGTTGTAAGTGCCGGAGCATCTTATACACTTCCTCTCGAACACGAACTGATTGCTTACCTTATGTTCTATAATGATTTCTCTTGGTTTAATAAAACCAAAGATGGTTTTTACGACTCATATATGAATGTACTTGGTTGCTTGGTAGCGGCTGGTCCCATCTATACTTATGTGGATTTAGCCTGGGGTAAAAACCACGCCTGGCTGGGGCCTGAGTGGACTAATGCTTTTGCAGCAGGAACAGCTGATGCAGACTGGCATATGCGCTTTAACATTAACATAGGTTATTATTTTTAGTAAGATATTATGGAACAGAAGTATAAAAGAAGCGACAAGCGGACATTTTTAGGCATTAAGGCCAATGGGCCGGTATTTATAACTTCTTTATTGGTTATTTCAGTGTTGGTTGTTACCACACTGATTGTTGGAAAGCCAATGGAGAAGTATTTTTCCCAGGTACAATCTATAGTTTCAAACAATACCGGGTGGTTTTTTATCCTGATGGTGAATGTTATGCTGTTATTTGCATTGTTTTTAGGATTCAGCAAATTTGGTAAGATACGGTTAGGAGGTAAAGATGCTCGGCCCGAGTTCTCTAAGAAAGGCTGGTTTGCCATGCTTTTTAGTGCTGGTATGGGTATTGGTTTGCTATTTTGGAGTGTGGCAGAGCCTATTTTTCATTACAATAGTAATCCTTTAATTGATAATACAGATAAAATAGAAGCTGCTAAATCGGCTATGGGTATCACTTTTTTACATTGGGGGGTGCATGCCTGGGCAGTGTATGCTATTGTAGGGTTGGCTCTGGCCTTCTTTACATTTAATCGCAAATTACCTTTGACCATTCGTTCCATTTTTTATCCGCTTTTGGGTGACAGAATATATGGGCCTGTTGGTGATGCAATAGATATTATATCAGTTATTGCCACCATTTTTGGTTTGGCTACTTCGCTGGGCTTTGGTGTACAACAGGTCAATGCCGGCTTAAGCTATTTGTTTGATATCGAACTCAACACCACTGTTCAGATTATACTGATTATTGTTATTACCGGTATGGCTACTTTATCATTGATACTTGGCCTTGATAAGGGTATACGGCGATTAAGTGAGTGGAATATGCGCTTTGCTCTTATCTTATTAATATTTGTAATACTGGTTGGGCCAACCGTTTTTATTGCCAAGTCGTTTGTGCAGAACCTGGGGCATTATCTGAATGAGTTTTTTGAATTGAGCTTTTGGACTGAATCGTATAAAGGTGTTAATGAAGCCAAGCACTGGCAAAATTCTTGGACTGTTTTTTATTGGGCTTGGTGGATTTCATGGTCGCCATTTGTTGGTATTTTCATTGCGCGCATTTCAAGGGGGCGAACGGTGAAAGAGTTTATTTTTGGTGTACTACTTGTTCCAACCTTATTGACATTTGTCTGGATGTCTGTTTTTGGGGGAAGTGCATTATACCAGGAGCTAATAGGTAATACTGCTATCTCTGAGGCAGTAAACGAAAATGTAGCAACAGCGATATATAAGCTACTGGAGCAATATCCATTTGCATTCTTATCATCGCTTATAGGGGTTGTGTTGGTAACCAGCTTTTTTATTACGTCATCTGATTCTGGTTCTATGGTAGTAGATACACTTACATCAGGCGGGCGGCACGATGCCCCGGTAGGACAAAAAGTATTCTGGGCTTCTATGGAAGGGGTAGTAGCAGGCATTCTTTTAGTTGGTGGCGGGTTAACAGCTTTGCAGACAGCCTCTATATTAACCGGACTACCATTTGCATTATTGCTTATTGTGCTTTGTTTTAGTTTTTATAAATCATTAAGTGCATATTATGATGACAATCTTAAAAAAGATCGGTAAACTATTTTTTTGATAATAGAGCGAGGGTCATATTTATTGATAGGTAGTTAGGAAAAATATTTCTAAGAAGGATTGTAACAAAAGAAAACTGGGTCACGCACAAAAGTTGGGTCTAAGTTAAAATGATGCCATCTTTATAGTAATTATGAAAAACGATATCATTAAGCTGATACCTGAACATTACCCGGCTCATAAGCGAAAAATAGTACGAGAAGTAACACTGGATATGGCGGGCAATATGACCCAGATTATCAAAAGGTGTTTCCTGCGTGCCTAAAGGATAAGCGACCGATTTCATGTACAAAAGCCGGCTTACCAAGCAGTACCGGACATTTGTATTAAACACAGGTGGGAAGCATTGGATGCCGATAATAAAGCCTATAAGTTTGCCTGCAAGCTGTATGAAATTTACAATTGTTTCTTAAAACCTGGTATAGACAGAACCCGACTGGCACATTGGTTTAACGAAATTGAACTGTCCGGCTTTAGTGCCTTTGCTACAATACGGCGTACTTTTGAAATACATCACGACACGATTATTAACTACTTTAAGGGCAGGGGCACTAATGCGGCGGCTGAATCATTTAATGCTAAAAAAAAACTTCAGAAGACAGTTTAGAGGTAACGGATGTCAAAATTTTCCTTTACAGGTTATGTAAGATTTATGCCTAGACCCGGAATTTGTACGTGACCCAAAATTTGTGCGTGGTTGGTGGTTTCTTTTTTAAAGTTTTCTACAAATAAAAAAGCACTTAAAACTAAAGTTTTAAGTGCTTTTGATTTTGGTGAATTTAAATTGGTACCCGAGGCGGGACTTGAACCCGCACGGCCTAATGGCCACAGGATTTTAAGTCCTGCGTGTCTACCAATTCCACCACTCGGGCATCCTTGTGAGCGAAAAACGGGATTCGAACCCGCGACCCCGACCTTGGCAAGGTCGTGCTCTACCAACTGAGCTATTTTCGCAATTCATTACTGCATTTGCCTGGCTGCGTATCAGCGTTGTTTCTCAAATGCGGATGCAAATATAGAGGCTTTTTTTATAACTCCAAATAAAAAAATATCATTTTTTGCAATTAAAATGAGGGGTAGGGGCTATTTTCCTCCTACCCACCTTTTTATATCATTTAATTTATTTAACGCTTCTACGGGAGTCAGGTTATTAACGTCAAGTGTTATTATCTCATCACGTATTTGAGTTAAAACAGGATCGTCCAATTGAAAGAAACTCATTTGCATCCCTTCCCTGTTATTCGAAATATCATCCATTGGCTTGGTCAAATCACCTTGTCGGTTCGACTTCTCCAGTTCACCAAGGATATTATTGGCTCTTTTAACTACACTTTTGGGCATCCCGGCCATTCGTGCCACATGAATACCAAAACTGTGGTTGCTGCCTCCCGGCACAAGTTTACGAAGGAAAATAACCTTGTTATCAACTTCCTTAACCGAAACATTGTAGTTTTTACAACGCTTATGGGTCTTCTCCATTTCATTCAGCTCGTGATAATGCGTTGCAAAAAGTGTTTTAGCACCTGCTCTTTTATGTTCGTGTATATACTCAACAATTGACCATGCAATAGAAATTCCATCATAAGTACTTGTACCACGTCCAAGTTCATCAAACAAAACCAGACTGCGTGAGGTAAGGTTGTTTAGTATACTGGCTGCCTCATTCATTTCTACCATAAAGGTTGATTCACCCAAACTGATATTGTCTGATGCTCCTACCCTGGTAAAAATCTTATCAACAACGCCAATCGTAGCAGCTTCAGCAGGCACATAGCAACCAATTTGAGCCAATAATGTGATTAATGCTGTCTGGCGTAACAAGGCTGATTTACCAGCCATATTTGGTCCGGTTATAATAATTATTTGTTGCTTTTTATTATCAAGGTAAACATCATTGGGTATATATTCTTCACCCGCTGGTAATTGCTTTTCTATTACCGGATGACGGCCGGCTTTGATATTAAGCTCTAAATCATCATTAATAACAGGTCGCACATATTTTGATGAAATAGCAAGGCGGTTAAAGGACACAAGTACATCAATTTTAGCTAATAAAATTGCATCAAGCTGAATGGCTGCTATAAACTCAGATAATGCAATAATAAGTTCATTGTAAAGACGTACTTCAATGGCCTGTATTTTTTCTTCCGCACCCAGTATTTTTGACTCATAATCTTTTAATTCTTCAGTAATATAGCGTTCGGCATTAACTAAAGTTTGTTTTCTAATCCATTCCTCCGGTACTTTATCTTTGTGTGTATTCCTCACCTCAATATAATACCCAAACACATTATTAAAAGCAATTTTAATACTTGAGATATTCGTTTCTTCGCTAAGGCGCTGTTGAAGGTTGGCCAGGTAATCTTTACCTGAAAAAGCTATTTTTCGTAAATCATCAAGCTCTTGGTCTATGCCCTGTTGAATAACACCACCTTTGGCTACGAGTGTTGGAGGTTCATTTTCAATTTCACGATGAATACGTTCGCGAATAGTTGAACAGGCATTAAGCTGGTTACCAATATGACGCAGATGCTCGTTATCACTTCCCTGGCAGTTTTCTTTAATGGGGTCAATGGCAAATAATGCTGTTTTCAGTTGGATCAGCTCACGTGGTGTAATTCTTCCGGCAGCCACCTTTGCTACCAAGCGCTCTAAATCGCCAATAGAATGTAGTGAATCAATAATGGCATCTTTAAGTTCTGGCTTCTTAAAAAGGTATTCTACTACGCTTAAACGATCCTCAATAGGCCTGACATCTTTTAAAGGTAAGGCAATCCACCTTTTTAACATGCGTGAACCCATGGGGCTGATTGTACAGTCAATCACCTCGGTTAATGATTTTCCACCTTCATTTAATGAATTGAACAGTTCGAGGTTACGAATAGTAAATTTATCTAGCCATACATATTTATCCTCATCAATGCGCCCTAGTGCTGTTATGTGCTGAACTTTATGGTGTTGTGTTAGATCAAGATAATGTAATATTGCACCAGAAGCTGTTATGCCGTATGTGAGGTTATGTACGCCAAAACCTTTTAATGAATTGGTTTCAAAGTGCTTAAGTAAGCGATCATGAGCTGAGTCAACAGCAAATGCCCAATCATCAAAAGCATAAGTGTAATATTTATCGCCAAAAATGGACTCAAAATTCTTTCGTTTCCCTTTCTCAAAAAGTATTTCTTTGGGTTTGAAATTGGTAAGGAGCTTCTCCACATATTCAAAGGAGCCTTCTGCTGTTAAAAATTCGCCAGTTGAAATATCCAGAAATGCCACTCCAGCAACATTCTTATCCATATGAATACTAGCCAGAAAGTTATTTTCCTTATGTTCAAGTATATTGTCATTAATAGCAACCCCTGGAGTAACCAATTCTGTTACACCACGTTTTACAATTTTCTTGGTCATTTTAGGATCCTCTAGCTGGTCGCAAACCGCAACGCGCTCGCCTGCACGTACTAATTTTGGTAAATAAGTATCCAGGGCATGATGAGGAAAGCCGGCTAACTCAACATATGAGGCGGCTCCATTAGCTCTGCGTGTTAAAGTTATTCCCAGAATCTCAGAAGCCTTTATTGCATCCTCTGAAAACGTCTCATAAAAATCACCAACTCTAAATAGGAGTATTGCGTCAGGGTATTTCTCTTTAATGTTGTAGTACTGTTTCATTAAAGGGGTTTGAACGGGGGCTTTTTTTTCTTTTGCCAATGTGTATGGGTTTAATGTAATACTTTACTTATTTTAAAATCAAGAGCAATATTGAGTGTCGAATTGTTGAAACTTTTAGTTATCTACATTGCTTTTTGTCAAAAGTAAAATTATTCAGACGAATAATAAATATATGTTAGTAATTGAGTGAGATTTTTTAAGCCTGACTTAAAACTGGATATAAATTCTTAACAGTTCTTGTATTGTTTATTCTTTCTATTGATAAAAGTTAACAACTATATAGCTTTTAGACGTGTATTATAAATTTTAAATAAAAAATGATAAAATGTGTTAAGATGATAAATATGTATTGCAACACATAAGCGTTACTGCAAAATTGTTACTGTTGTATCCCCCAATGCTATCAGTTATTAAACTCCCGTTAATAATAATGGTTCTAAAAATGAAAAATAATAGTATGACTATAATCATGTAAAATTGAATTGCAGATAATAATAGTAATACTATTTTAGCGCCCGAATTTTTGGAAACAGTTAGTATTAAATTAATTTAAACCTTTAGTCTATGAAGAAAGTACTATTTGCACTTTCGGTTATGGTTATGTTTGGTTTGCAGTCGCTATTTGCTCAAACTAAGAACTTAACCGGTACGGTGACTGATGCGGGAGATGGTAGTCCCATACCAGGCGTGTCAGTATTTATAAAAGGAACAACGGTAGGTACCATTACCATGCCCGATGGTACCTATAACCTGGAAGTTCCTGCTGATGCAGAAACTTTAGTTTTTTCATTTGTTGGTATGGCTATTCAGGAGACCGCAATTGGAGGAAGAACAAAGATTAATGTTTCAATGCAAAGTGATGCAATTGATGTGGATGAAGTTGTTGTAACAGCTTACGGTGTAACAAAGAAAGAATCTTTTACCGGATCAGCTTCTGTTGTAGGCAAAGAAATGCTAGAGAAGACGTCTACTTCTAACGTATCTCAGGCTTTGCAGGGTAAGGCTGCCGGGGTACAGGTGGTTGCAACCAGTGGTCAGCCTGGTGCTAATGCAACAATCCGTGTTCGTGGTATTGGATCTTTAAATGGTTCAAGTGACCCGCTTTATGTTGTAGATGGGGTGCCTTATAGTGGCTATCTGAACTCTATTAACCCGGCCGATATTGAAAATATTACGATTCTTAAAGATGCAGCATCAACAGCTTTGTATGGTTCGCGTGCTGCAAATGGGGTTGTAATGATTACCACTAAAAAAGGTAAATCCGGTAAAACAAAAGTTAATATTAATGTTCGTCATGGTATTAACTCACGTGCAGTAGCCGACTATGATAAAATTGGCACAGAAGATTTTTACCAGAAGAGCTGGGAAAGTTATCGTAATTCTTTTCGTTTTAATCCAAAAAATAATAACCTGTCAGATGAAGTGATTAATAACCATGCTTCAGGTAACTTTATTAAAGAAACCGTTGCTTATAACATTACTGATGTAAATAATGATCAGGTTGTCTTACCAGACGGAACATTTAATCCTAACGCAAACCTTCTTTATAATACTGATTGGGAAGATGCTTTATTAAGAAATGGTAAACGATCAGAAGTTAATATTGGTTTTAACGGAGGTACCGATAACATAACCTATTACATTGGCTTAGGTTATTTAAATGATGAAGGTATTATTAATAACGGAGAGTTTGAGCGTTATTCTGGTAAAGCTAATATTTCTAACCAAGTGACGGATTGGTTAAAGCTTAATTTAAATGCAGATTTTGGTACTTCGGTTCAAAATACTTTAACTGCAGGAGGATCTGTTTCTAATCCATTTAGTTATATTCAGGGGGTAGGTCCGGTATATCCAATTTATGTGATGGATGGAAAAGGTGGATTTGTGCAGAATTCTAATGGAGAGAATATTTATGATTTTGGTAATGGACTTTATGGCTTGCCATCTCGTCCGGCATCTGTTCCTGCCAACTCAAATATTATTGCTACAACAGAATTGGATTCACGCGAGGCTATTGTTGATTTTATTAATCCTCAATTGAATGTAGATATTACGTTTTTAAAAGATTTCACATTTACATCAGCTTTAGGTATCAATTACTATGCGAGAAACTATACAAGTCATCAGAATTCATTATATGGCGATGCAGCTAACTATAAAGGACGTACTTCAAAGTATGGTATGCGTTCATTTAATTACACGTGGTCAAATCGTATTAGCTACTTAAAGCAAATGGGAGATCATAAAGTTTCTGCATTAGTAGGACACGAAAACTTTGAGCGTCGTTACAATGAAATGAGTGCTACCCGTACAGGATTTCCAACACCAGATGCGATTGAATTAGCGCTTGGCGCAGTAAATGAGAATTCATCTTCATTTCAGGATGAATACTCTTTAGAATCTTACTTTTCAAGATTCGCTTATGATTATAAAAGTAAATATTTTGCTGAGTTGAGCTTTAGAGCAGATGGATCATCTCGTTTTCATCCAGATAACCGTTGGGGTAATTTCTGGGGTGTTAGTGGTGCTTGGCGTATGTCAGAAGAAGATTTTATGCGGGCAGATTGGCTGGATAATTTAAAACTGAAAGTAAGCTATGGTGAAACAGGTAATGACCGCTTATTAAATACAAATAAGGATCCACAATATTATGCTTACCAGTCTACATATAACTCATATCCGAATAATGGACAGCCTGGTTTGTTTGCAGGAGAATATGGTAATGATAATGTGACCTGGGAGAGTAATAAAACGCTTGATATTGGTATGGAGCTGGGTATATTTAACCGCACACGTATTGCTGTTGATTTCTTCCGTTCCAATAAAGATGACCAGTTATACTATCGCCAATTTCCATTATCAGTTGGTTATAAAGGACGATATGAGAATTCGGCCAACATGTTAAACAAAGGGGTAGAATTTGAGATAAATACTGATATTATTCGTAACCAGGATTTGGTATGGTCTTTTAGCCTTAATGCAACGCATGTAAATAACGAGGTAACTTCATTACCGGAAGATGTAATTGTTGGTACAACATTTAAATGGTCTGAAGGGCATGATATGTATGAGTACTACATGTATGATTACGCCGGGGTTGACCAGGCAACTGGTAAAGAGTTGTTTTATGCTGATGTGTTGGATACTGAAGGAAACCCTACAGGAGAAGTTATTACGACAGATAATGCATCAAATGCAAACCGTAAGTATTTAGATAAAAGTGCATTACCAGATGTTTATGGTGGATTTGATACGGATGTTTCTTATAAAGGATTCGATCTAACCATTGCATTTGCTTATCAGTTTGGAGGATATGCATATGATGCTCAATATGGTGGACTTATGTCGCCAAGTGCAACTGGTGGAGCATGGCATACTGATGTATTGGACTCATGGAGCCCTGAAAATCCAACCGGATCACAACCTCGTTTAGAATGGAATGCTTTAACTACAGTATCATCACGGTATTTAATTAAGTCAGATTACTTAAACCTGCGAAGTGTTACTTTAGGTTATACATTACCTAAAAAGTGGATGACTAAAGCTAATATCCAAAGTGCTCGTTTTTACGTTCAGGGTGATAACCTTCATTTATGGACAAAGCGTCAGGGCTTAGTACCTTATCAAAATCTTGATGGTGTAAACACTACTGTTGTTTATTCTCCAATGCGTACAATCTCAATTGGTTTGAATATTAATCTTTAATAAACGCTGAAATGAAAACAATAAAATATATAAGCTTACTTGTAGCCTTTATAGGAGCCATTGCTATGCAAGGTTGCTCTGATAGCTATTTAGATAAGCAACCAACAAATAGTGTTAACAGTGGAGATGTTTTTACATCAACTGAAGGTGGAGTGTCTGTGCTGAATGGCATTTATCGCTACATGTATAGTTTTAATACATATGATCGAAGAAGTGGACGTCATGATGATTTCGGGCAGCCATCAATTCAGATTATGCTGGATGTAATGGGTGATGATATGCCGATGACAATAGCTTACTTTTATAGCTCGGACTATAATTACCTGTACACTGAAAGAAGTGATTATAGCAGGACACATATGTTATGGAACTTTTATTACGATATTATCAATAACGTAAATGGAATTCTGGATAATCAGGAAGCATTTAAAGGTGAGCAGACAGAGATTAATTATGTACTGGGACAGGCGCATACATTAAGAGCATTTGCCTACTTCTACTTAGTTAACCTTTATCAGCAAACATATAAGGGTAATGAAAATGCTACAGCAGTACCTCTTTATTTGAGCAGAACAACTGAAGGAAATAAAGCAGCTACGGTACAGGATGTTTATGACCAGATTGTTGCAGATATAAAATTAGGCGTTGAGCAGTTAGAAAATGCTACTGCTAGAAAGCATCACTCGTCTCATATTGATGTATTTGGAGCTAGAGCAATTTACGCACGAATTGCTTTACAGATGGAAGATTGGGAAACGGCCCGTGATATGGCAAAAGCAGCTAAGAGTGGTAATACCTATAGCCTAATGTCAGCATCGGAATATACATCAGGCTTTAATTCAGTTGCTAATTCAGAATGGATGTGGGGTTTTGCTGTTAATGTGGATGATAACCCGATTTATCCGTCTTTTTATTCTCATATGGATGCTGAACAGAATGGTTATGGAGGTGCACTTGGTAACTATAAGCAAATTAGTACAACACTATATAATAAGATAGAAGACTCAGATGTACGTAAAGACTGTTTTGTGATCGATTCCGTTTTTGTTAAAAATAAAGAAAACATCGTAACAGACACTTTACTTTACTGGAAGCAATATAAATTTGTTTCAACAGGAAACTTCTTAGGAGATCTTGTTCAGCAGCGTGTTGCAGAAGCTTATTTAATAGAAGCAGAAGCAGAAGCAAGGCTGGGTAATGAAGCTGCGGCAAAGACTGTACTATTTGATCTGGTATCATCACGTGATGCAGAATATACAGAGTCAACAAATACCGGAGAGGCTTTGCTTGATGAGATTTTATTACACCGTCAGATTGAGTTATGGGGTGAAGGACGTCGTTGGTTCGATATTAAACGTTTAAAAATTGGTCTTGACAGGACAGCAGATAACCTGAATGAAGGTTTAGCACGTGTAACAACTTTGTCAGCAGGTGATTCACACTTTGTGTTTCCAATTCCAATGTTAGAAACAGATGTAAATGAGTTAATCGAACCGAATAAATAGAGGTTTAAGATTAATAAATAGGACGAAAAGGCTGCCCAACGGGGTAGCCTTTTTTATTTTAACCCCATTAAAGCAGGAATATCTTTATCCAATGTTTGGAAGATGCATAGTAGTTATTAAATCACGGGATGGAATTATTCCAGGTTTGATTATAATATGTTGTATTGGATAGTAGGTTATTTTTTTGATAAGGCGAAAAATTTTAGTGCAACTATAGTTAATATACAATTTTTCAGTGCAACAGAAACAGGAAAGAACTAATTGGTTATAGGGCGTTAATTTAGTATAACACTAAGTGATTGAATCGTTTAGTGTTTCAATGTTTTACGGAGTACAAAGACGTGATATCTTTATTGTTATTTTTATACTGTTGCCAGATCAAAATTGAGCTATTTGGAGTGTAATGAAAGTATAATATGTGAGTGAAATAACAAAGCTTAGCATGAAAAATTGATTTATAATGTTAAGTTTTATTACAGCGCTAAACTTCTTCTTTTCCTGTGCTCCCCGGGTTATGTCTCGCCAATCAATTCTTTAACTCAGCCTGAGTTTTGAAATTTAAATTGAACTCACACTATTAAAACGATATTGGTGATTTAATTGAGGTGTTTTATATGGCACTAGCCCTTTGTTTTTTATGTAGACAATGCTACCGATTTAATGGCTTCTTTTTTTTAAAATTAATGAGACTTTTTGACTTTCTAATTATACAGGTAAATAAATTGAAATAATCAATTGAATTTGCAATATAACTTATAAATGAGACTGTTATTGAATGTCTTGTTAATTTTAAAAATGTTAAAAAGTGTATGCATGACAAAAAACATGTTTATATATTATTATTTCAAATTGACACATTATGACTTAATAAACTTATAAAATGGCAGATGCAATGATATTGATTGTTACAAAACGCTCGTTGTCTCTTGTGGGTAATATTCCACCTTCTTTCATTTGTGTTAAAAACTTTTAAAACATTACATTTATTGTTATATTTGAAGCTGAAATAAAAATTGTCCTATTTATTAATTTTAAACCTTTAGTCTATGAAGAAAGTACTATTTGCACTTTCGATTATGGTTATGGTTGGTTTGCAGGCAATTGCGCAAACAACAAATGTAACCGGTACAGTGACTGATGCTGGGGATGGGCTTCCTATTCCTGGTGTATCAGTATTCGTAAAAGGTACCACAATTGGTACAGTAACTACACCTGATGGTGCCTACAGTTTGGCTATACCCGATGGATCTTCAGCCATTGTATTCTCTTTTGTAGGGATGAAAACTCAGGAAGTAGCCTATACAGGTCAGACAGTTATTAATGCTTCAATGCAATCCGATGCAGTTGATGTAGGTGAGGTTGTTGTGACTGCATTGGGTATTAAAAGAGAAAAGAAAGCTCTTGGGTATGCTGTGCAGGAAGTAGGAGGAGAAGAGTTGTCAGCAGCTGGATTTCAGGATATATCGAAAGGTTTGCAGGGTAAAGTAGCGGGTGTAAATGTTCGTCAGTCAAGTGGTATGCCTGGTGCATCATCAACTATTAATATCAGGGGGGTTACATCACTGTCAGGATCAAATGAACCATTATATGTAATTGATGGTGTACCAGTATCTAGTGGCAGGGATTTTGGTGAATTAGTTGGTTCTGGAACAAATCCATCAGCCAGAAGTTTGGATATAAATCCTGACGACATTGAAAGTATGAACGTATTAAAAGGTCCTGCAGCAGCAGCTCTATATGGCCTAAGAGCTTCAAATGGAGTTATTGTTATTACTACAAAGAGTGGTAGTGGAATGAAAGAAGGGCAAGTTAGGGTAGATGTATCTTCAAATTATACGTATGATGCTGTTGGGCGACTGCCGGATGTTCAAAAGGAATATTCACAAGGTAGTAGAGGTGCATTTAACGGAGGTACATCCTTGTCATGGGGTGCAAAAATAAGTGAAATGGGTACTTATACCAATGCCCTTGGCGAGCAGGAAGTTGCGGCTGCTTATGACAATATGGATGATTTTTTTAGAAGTGGTCATACTTTTACTAACTCAATAAATGTATCCAAAGGTACAAAAGAAGGAAACTATTCAATAGGTATTGCTTCTACTAATCAGACTGGAATAGTTGAAACTACAGGAATGGAGCGATATAATGCTAAATTTAATGGCTCATTTAATTTAACTGAAAAATTTAAGTTAGGAACATCGTTTAATTATGCTAGTACTTCAGTAGATAAAATACCGGGAGGTAGTAACTTGTCTAATCCTCTCTTTACAACATATTTTGCCCCATCCAGCTATAATCTGGCCGGAAAGCCTTTCGAAGATCCTAATGACCCTAATAAACAAATTCATTATAGGGCTGCAATGGACAACCCATACTGGTCTTTGGAACATAATAGTGCAGAAGAAAAGACAAACCGTTTCTTCGGGAATATTAATTTGGCATATGATTTTACAGATTGGTTTACGCTTCAATATCGTGTTGGTCTTGATAATTATACAACAACACAGGATGATTTTCTTGATTTAGGAGCCGGAGCAACAGGAGGAAGAACGCAAACACCAAGTGGAGGTCAAATCACAACCCGAATATTTACAAATAATCAGTTTAACTCTAACCTGAGTGCTGTTTTTAATAAAGAGATAAACGAAAACCTGAAGGGTACGTTGGTGGCCGGAAATGAGATATATGATGTTAGAACTGATGCTAATACAATGATTGGAAGGGGATTGTCCCTGGGTGGTTTTGACCATATTTCCAATACTTCTACCTTGGAAACAAGCAGAACTCAAACGTGGCAACGTGTAGTTGGGTTTTATGGAAACTTGAACGTAGATTATAAAAGCATGCTCTTTTTCAATGCAACAGGACGTTATGATGTTGTATCTAACATGCCAGCTAAGAACAGGGGATTTTTCTATCCTTCTGCATCTGTAGGTTTTGTATTTACGGAATTGAATGCATTTGAGGGACTTGAGAATGTGCTATCGTTCGGAAAATTAAGGACTTCATTGGCACAGGTAGGTCAGGCTGGTAACCTGTATTCAACCAAAACACTATATAATAAAGGTGGACATAGCAATGGCTTTATTTCCTCTTTTACATTTCCTTTCAATGGTCAGAATGCTTATACGCTTTCAAATACCCTTTTGTCTGATGAATTGACTCCGGAAAATACAACTACCTTTGAAGTTGGACTTGACTTAAAGTTTTTTAATAATAGGTTTGGCATAGATTACACTTACTATGCATCTAATTCAGATGATCAAATATTCAGTGTACCTATTGCTCGTTCATCTGGTTTTACTGAGAGGTATACCAATGCAGGAGGTCTAAAAACTTGGGGTCACGAGGTAATAATGTATATAACACCCGTTAAAACATCAAGTTTTCAATGGGACTTTAATACCAACTTTTCTTTAAACAGGGCTGAGGTTACTGACTTAGCAGAAGGTGTTGAACAAATACAATCTGGTTATCAGAATTTTGCGAGTACAGGTGCTTATGGAAGAGTAGGCTATCTTTATCCTGTAATTGTGGGTTCAACTTATAAGAGAGACGACAATGGTAATATGTTAATAGATGATAATGCTAGCAGCTCTACTTATGGTATGCCTATGCAGGGAGATGTTGATGTAATTGCAGAGGTTACACCTGATTTTGATATAAATTTCACAAATACATTCAGGTATAAGGGACTATCGCTTTCGTTTCAAATTGACTGGAGGCAAGGAGGACATATGTGGTCTGGAACAAACAGGCTTGGACAGCTTTATGGTGTTTTTACAGAAACAGGAAATAGGGATGAAGGTTTAGTTATTGAGGGAGTTAAAGAGAGTAATGGACAAAAAAATGATATTGCTATTACAGATCATCAGACTTATTATTCTAATGTAATAAGTGACATATCAGAAGCGCATGTTTATGAAACAACTCATGTAAGGTTAAGGGAATTAACTATAGCTTATGAAATACCAAAGAGTGTGTATAGTGGAACTTTTATAAAATCAATATCTGTTAATCTTCAGGGAAGAAACTTATGGTTGTGGACAAAGGATTTACCTAATATAGATCCGGAAACCAGTACCTCAAGTGGAAATAGTATAGGTGCATTTGAGTATGTTGGGCTACCTAACACAACTGCATTTGGAGGAGGATTTAAATTAACATTTTAAAAAATGAAGAGTATGAAAAATATAAAAGTCTTATTTGCACTGCTGTTGGTTCTAATGTATACAGCTTGTAGCGATAGTATTTTAGACGAAATAGATACAGACCCTAATAATCCTGTAGATGTTCCTGTAAAAACATTATTAGCCCAAACAACAACTGGCGTACCGTTTAATGTAGCAGGAACAGATTTGGCTTGGTACACATCTATATTTGTTGAACAAACCGCAGGTGTTCATGGCCAAATGGAAAGTGCAGAGTTAAGAGTTAATGGTGTAAATGCCAATGCCTACGATAATGCATGGTTATTTATTTACCCTCGTATTTTAAAAGATCTGCGAGTAATTCAGAAGAAGGCTGATGCCGAGGGTAACAAAAACGCCCAGGGCATTGCTCAAGTGCTGGAATGTTATACATTTTCAATATTGACAGACTTATTTGGCGATATTCCTTATAGTGAAGCAATGTTGGGAGATGAAGGAACAGATAAACCTAAGTATGACAAACAAGTAGATGTTTATAGTGGTATTTTACGAGTATTGGATGACGCTGTTTCTAATTTGAAAATGAATAAGGGTGTTGTTGGAAGTGAAGACTTAATTTTCTCTGGTAATACTGCCCAGTGGGTAAAGACTGCTTATGCGCTTAAAGCCAGGGTGATGAATAGAGTGATTGGTAAAGGGGTGAAAAAAGCGGATGGAAGTGATATTACAGATAATGATATTTTAGATGCAATTGCCCTGTCATTTAGTAGTTCTGGAGATAATTTTGCATTTGATAATTATCAGGATGCGCAAGGATGGAGAAATCCGTTGTACCAGGAAGAAATTGAGAGAGCTCATCATTCAATTAGTCGTACTTTTTATGATTTATTATCTGAGAAATCGGATCCTAGGTTATTAGTTGCCATTGATGATAGTAATGTTGATACTGATGATGAAAATCACGATCCTGAAGATCTTAAAGGGAAAGTTTCAGGTTCTACGGGTAATGATCAAGGAAAATCAATATTCCCAATTATACACCCTGATCTTCTTACTGCTGTTACTGAAATGCCCATGCTAACGTATTCAGAACTAAAGTTTATAGAAGCAGAAACAAGAGAAAGGATGTCTGCAGGGACTGGTGAAGTAGCTTGGCGTGATGGTATTAAGGCTTCTTTGGCCTGGTTTGGTGTAAGCGATGATTCTTATGCATCTTCAGCTGAATACGGAACAAGTGAAGAGGATCGTATAAAAAATATAATTGAAGAAAAGTATGTTGCATTATGGCCTTTTGGTTCAATTGAAGCATACTCAGAGTACAGAAGAACTGGTTTTCCTGAATTAGACAATCCACTTAATAACGAAAAATTTCCGGTACGTTTGCATTATGTGCAAAATGAATTGGTTACAAATGCAGAAAATGTTCCTAAAGTAGATATCTATAAGGATAAGCTAATATGGGCAAAGTAAGTACAATTTAGTTGTAAATACTATAACATACATAATAGAGGGAGCCCGAAAATAGGAGCTCTCTCTTTATGTATATGTCTACTTCAAAAGTAAAGTTACTGTCTGTAAATTTTTAATATAAAACTGGCTCAGTATAATGTATAAAGCTAAATAATCAAGCTAATATGGCTTATGAATGAATAAATCTGGAAAAGATTGCTATACCTTTAACTATGGATTGTTTAAGAAGAGGAGTATTGCAAATAATTGTTCACTGTTTTACCTTTTTAAACTCTTATTTAGAATGAACATTGTTTAAGCTTTGCAGGCCTTTGTTATAAAGGTTTGTAGAAATATTTATTTAGAAAGTAACGATTAATAAAAGATAAAAACATCTTAAAATATTGTATCGAGTTTTATAAAGACTTATATTTGTTCAATAATTATGTAACGAGATAAAACACAAAGATATGACCGCAGTACAATTTGACAAACGATTATTAGGCATGCAGGATAAACTTCTGTACTTTGCTTTAAGCCTTACATCTAATGACGATACAGCTCGTGATTTATTGCAGGAAACAACATTGAAAGCATTAACTTATCGTGAGCAATTTGTAAATAACACTAATTTTAAAGCGTGGGTGTTTACAATAATGAAGAATACTTTTATTAATAATTACAGGCGTGATCAAAAAACACGTACAACTTTTGATAGTACGGAAGATGCCATTCGAGTAGCCTATAAAAGGAATTATGCATCTGAAACACCTGAAAACGTATATGCTGTAATGGAGATGTCTTCAAAAGTTGAAAAATTAGATGATGATTTTCGTGTTCCATTTAAAATGCACACACAAGGCTTTAAATATAAAGAGATTGCAGAAAAGCTTGATTTGCCGATTGGAACAGTTAAAAGTAGAATCTTTTTTACTCGTAAGAAATTGCAAGAAATGTTGAAGGATAAATAGATTTTGGAAATAGGACTAAAAACCGGTGTAAATTTGTAATTTGCATCGGTTTTTTGGTTCTGTACCAAATGTATTATATAATAGTAATAAAGGATGAAAGAAGAAAGTAAGATAAAACGATACGAACGTGTTTACGAGCAGATTAAAGAACTTGTTAAAGCAACAGACAAGCCAATTTCTCGCATGGCTACAATTATAGCTATATTACACCATAAATTCACCTATTATTACTGGACGGGTTTTTATGAATTAACAGATGGTGATTTATTAGTGTCAGCATATCAAGGGCCGGTCGCTTGTTTAAAACTAAAAAGAAATACGGGAGTATGTTGGGCAGGAATTAATCAAAAGGAATCAGTAGTAGTTGCTAATGTTCATGAGTTTCCTGGACATATTGCGTGCTCATCGGCCAGTAACTCTGAAATTGTAGTACCTGTTTTTAATAAAGATCAGGAAGTTGTTGCCGTATTTGATGTAGACAGTAAGGAATTTAACTCATTTGATGAAATTGATCGTATAGGATTAGAAAAGATTGTAGCATTAATTTATAACTAATGGCAAAACATGTTCTGATAACAGGAGGAGCTAAACGCCTGGGAAAAAGTATGGCGATGTATTTTGCCGATCAGGGGTACGATTTGCTTATTCATGTCAATAAAAGCATAAGTGAGGGGAACACGCTTCTTTCAGAACTTAAGGTGAAATATCCAAAGCAGAGGTTTAATTTGTTCTGTTTTGATTTAAGCCAATGGCGTTATTTAGATCAGGCTTGTAGTAAACAATTTAAAGAACATGGCCTGCCTGATGTAATTATTCATAATGCGAGTAGCTACCTGCAGGCGAATTTAGAACATGTAACAAATAAGCAGATGGAGGAAATGATGGCTATACATCTGTATGCGCCTATGGTTGTTGGCCGAGTTTATAGACAGCTTGGTGGTACAGGGCATATTATCTCAATTCTTGATTCGGCTATATCAACCAATAACTCATCTCACGGAATGTATTTATTAGCGAAAAAAAGCCTATATGAGTATACAAAAATGAGTGCATTGGAATGGGCGCCAACAATTCGTGTTAATGCTATTGCCCCGGGGCCCGTTTTGCCACCTGAAGATAAAGATACAAGCTATTTTAATACTGTAGTTAACAAAACACCACTTGTAAGGGCAGTTAGTGAAGAGGCGATTAATACTTCGTTGGATTATTTAATCAAAAATGAAAGTATTACCGGTCAAGTACTCTTTTGTGATTCGGGGCAACATTTAATATAGCTTCTGTGTTTTACAACTGTAATCAAATTTCATATAATGGGAAAGTTAAAGATCAAAAACCTCTTGCTACGTAGCTGTGTTGGTTTTAATCCACACGAATTGGGTAAAAGGCAAGATTTACTTATTAATATTACAATAGAATATAAATCAGGTAACGAAGAGTTGAGCGATAAGCCTGAAGAAGCACTTGATTATAGAACAATTACCAAGGAAATTATTAAAAAGATTGAAAGCAGCTGTTTTAATTTATTAGAAGCTTTAGTTCGAATGGTACTTGATACAGTTATGGCATATGAGCGGGTGATAGCTGCTGAAGTGGAAATTGATAAACAACATGCTTTACGCTTCTCAGAAAGTGTTTCCATTACTTTATGTGCATCCAAAGCATAAGGGATATGGATGAATATATAATTGGAGTAGGATCTAATATTAATGCCAGGAGTAATATTTTAAAAGCCATTGATGCCTTAAAGGAAATAGGTAAAGTTAATGCCGTTTCAGAGTTGTTGATAACAAAGCCGATTGGAATTAGAGATCAGGAGGATTTTCATAATGGTGCAATAATGTTATTAACAGAACTTTCATTATCAGACCTCAATAAACAGCTTAAAAAGATAGAAGATAAGTTAGGAAGAGATAGGACACGCCCTAAGTTTGGTCCTCGCGAGGTTGATCTGGATATTGTTGTTCATAATAACCAGGTTATTGATGAGGATTACCATTCAAGAGCTTTTCTTCGTACTGTTGTGCATCAGGTTTGGATAAAAAAATAGAGTTGGCTCGCCAGAACCAACTCTACACCTTTATCACCATTATTAACCTAACCTTTGCTAGGTATGAAAAGAAATTACAGTTTAAAACCTTTGCCAATATTTAATGAGAACCATACTAAGTTTTTATCTATACCTGTAGGTTCAAGGGCTTTTAAGGTTCTCTGGTAATTAATACCTGTACGCAAAGATATTTGCTTAATCTTAAATGAACATGACAAATGTTGTGCTATAAAACTCCAACCCGGAATGATTCTATTATCAACAGCTCCTCTGTTGTTGCTAATCACTGATTTAGCATCTAAAATTACTTTTTTATACTTTTTGTTAAATTTTATTAAAAATTCATGAATGCCAGCAGCGTTAATATTCATATCACGACCAACCTGATGATAATAATAGAAGTCGTAACCTGTTGTCATTGTAATTTGTGATTCTGTTGACAATGAAATGGGAAAGTGAATCCCGGCATTGTATTTCATACCTTGATAAAAGCTTTGTATTTCATTTCCATCGTTAGGTAAGAACCAGTAATTAGCATAACCATGCAGGTTAATGTTCCAGTCTTGCTCCTTTTTTAATAAGTTGATGTTATGGTCAATGATAATATCCCATTCATCATATGACGACGAGTTTCGGTCATACGGCAGGCTGAACCAGGCTGAAATAGTCGGGCCTTTTTCAAGTGAATAGTAGACACCAGGCTGAAAACATGCCAGATTATTACTTAAGGTACGGCCATGTGCCAGGTAGTTGGTCACGTTACCCCAGTCAAGGCTTAAGGTGTTTTGTGCCCGGTGTTGTTGACAAGTCAACAGAGTGATGACAGCAATTAATATTAATCTTTTCATTATAATCTCTTTATATGGTATATCAGATAAAATTGCGGCAAATGTAATCGGAGTTATACATGCAAACAATGACTTTGAATGGCAGAAAATATGACAAAAATCGTACAGTTAGAAACTGAGTATTAGTACAATTGATCTTGAATAATAAGTTGGAATTATTGGTTTGTACTTAAAGTTTTAAAATGAATACCAGAGTGTTTACAAAAACTTTCTTACTTTTAAACAACATTCATTATGCGCCCCTTTACTATGATTACAAATTGTTTCAATAGCATTTTTCTTATACGTGTTTATATTTGCTTACTATTATTATTTCCAACTGTCCTATTTGCACAGACAGAGCTTCAGGATCAATTATTGAATAAATTAACAAATGCTTCAACCAAAGAGCAAGTACTATTGTATAATCAATTGTCACGCTCTTATTTATACAGCGACCCCCAACGCTCAATAAAATATGCACGTATGGCTTTACAAACAGCAACACGGGTTGGCGATAAAAAAGGAGAAGCTGATGCTTATAATAACCTTGGAATGGGCTATTATTTCACCAATGATTATGAGCAATTACTCGACTTTTACAGGAAATCATTGACTGCATATCGGTCAATAGGAGATAACCAAAGTATGTCTGCATTGTCGTCTACTTATTTTCGTTTAAGTCAATCGGAAAAAGCACTTAAAAACTATAAACGATCATTAAATATATACATCAAAGAGAAAAAGTGGGATGAGGTGGCTGAAACATACAAAAATATGGCTGATGTGTATAAGACCATTGCAGACTATCCCTTAGCCTTAACGTATTACGAAAAAGCCTTAGTACTTGTAGAAGGAGATGAAAGTGCAAAAGCAAAAGGAGAAGTTATTCGTTTGCTTGACCAGATTGGCCAGATTTGGTTTTATCAAAAGGAATTTGACACCGCTCTTGTATACTTTACACGTATGCAGCACTTGCTTGAAGAAAGGGGGGATGAGCGCAATATTTCTATCCTGCTAAGTAATATTGCTAATTCCTATTTTTTTAAAGGCGAACTGGATATGTCTTATCAAACCTACCAGAAAGCTTTGCGCAGACAGATTGAACAGAATGATCACTGGGAAGCGGCTATGAGTTTAATGAAAATTGGTATGATAGAGGCGCAAAGAAAAGAGTATTTAAAAGCAATTAAAAGCTACAATAAGAGTGTAAAACTGGCAAAAGTAGCAGATGCAAATGATTTATTACGCGATAACTACTTGGTATTATCTCAAGCCTATCAGGCTTTGGGTAATTATAGAAAAGCCTATGAATATCAGATACTATACTCTGACTTATCAGAATCAATGGTGATGGAAGAGAATGTAACAAATTTTGTTGATGCTTTGGCACTTCAGGCTTTAGAAGAAAAAAAGAGAGAAAACGAAATACTGCAAGCGAAGAATAAAAACTATTTACTCGAACTAGAGAAAGAAAATTTAAGCCGTTGGCGGTTATCATTTGGTTTTACTATAATTATCATCTCCATCTTCGTATTTGTGATCTATTATCGCTATCATCTTAAACGACAGGAAAATAAAAACCTGGAATGGCGTATATCCGAAGCCCTAAAGAAGCAAGAAGAACAACAGCAGATTATTATGCACCAGAGTAGCTTAACATCCCTTGGAGAACTGGCAGCCGGTATTGCCCATGAAATTAACCAACCCATTCAAAATATATCTTTATCAGCCGAAAGTATTAAGTATGAATTGGCTGAAGAGGATAAGAATATTGAATTTCTCAACTTGTCAGTTAATGAGATATTTGAGGATATTATAAGAGTAAGACAGATCGTGGATCATATTCGGATATTCAGTAGTGGACAAAAAGATGAAGTGGAAGAAGAATTTGATGTTAGTGAATGTGTTAAAGCAGCCATCTCCATGATTGGAAATCAGTATGCCAATCACCATATTAGCCTTCAGTTAAATTTATCTGATAGTTTACCATGTGTGCTTGGCAACCCACATAAGTTAGAACAGGTTATTCATAACATGTTATCTAATGCCAAAGATGCCGTTGAAGAACGAAAAGCCAGAGAAGAAAACCTTAAAATGGCAATTTGTATTGAGACTGATTTTCTGGATGAAAATGTTGTATTAAAGATTATTGATAATGGAATCGGAATTGCCGTTAATCGGAGAACAGATATCTTTTTACCCTTTGTTACTAGTAAGCAATTAGGAAAAGGTACCGGGCTGGGCTTATCAATATCGTATAGTTTAGTTAAAGAAATGCGTGGGCGAATTGAAGTGGAAGGAGTTGAAGGAGAGGGTACTGTAATGAATGTAGTATTGCCTATAGCAGAAAATATTTGAAAAACCAGATTTGCATGAAGGACTTAAAAGTATTGATCTTAGACGATGAATCTCGTATTACCGAAAAACTAAAATACCACCTTGAAAAACGAAAGTTTTGTGTGTACACAGCCAATACGCCAAAGGAAGGTCTTGCTATGCTGGAAAAGAAGCGTCCGGGCGTTCTTATACTGGATGTAATGTTGCCGGGGATGAATGGATTGGACATCTTACAAAAAGTTAAGCACGAATATCCAAACCTCGAAATAATAATGATTAGTGGTTATGGTGATATGGATATGGTCATTCAGGCCATGCGACAGGGTGCCTCTGACTTTATTCGCAAGCCTTTCCAAATAATGGATATCCAATTGGCTATTGAACGTACTGAGAAATTTCTGTTGATGCAATCCAGGCTTGAAGAAGCTGAAGATCGGGGGATGCTCGTTTCAAAAGAGTTGGAAAGCATGATAGAAAAAGACTTTGTGGGCGAAAGTACGCAGATTAAGCAAGTGCTGAAAATGGCATTAAAAGCTGCCGAAGATGGAGATGTTAATGTGCTTATTACCGGTGAAAACGGAACCGGGAAAGAGATTATATCACGAATTATACATTTTGGAAGCCCCAGAAAAAAACAGGTTTTTGCACCAGTTAATAGTTCTGCTATACCCGAAACGCTATTAGAAAGTGAGTTTTTTGGACATGTGAAAGGTGCTTTTACTGATGCTAGAGATGAGAAGAAGGGGTATTTTGAGTTGGCTAACAAAGGAACGCTTTTTCTTGATGAAATTGCAGATATGCCATATGCTTTACAAGCCAAATTATTAAGGGCAATTGAAGAGAATAAAATAAAACGTGTTGGTAGCAATACCGAAATTCCGGTAAATGTGAGGATAATATCAGCTACCAATAAGAATATTGAAGAGCTGATTAATGAAAGGAAATTTCGGATAGACCTGTTTCATCGTATCAATACAATTGAAATAAACATTCCGCCACTGCGGGAACGAACTGAAGATATTAAGCCCTTACTCAAATATTTTATAGCTGATATTGCACGTAAAAAAAGGAAAAAAGAGCCTGCTATTTCCAGTAGCCTTATTAAAAAGTTAGAGAAGTATTGCTTCCCGGGGAATGTGCGTGAGTTGCGCAATATGGTTGAGCGAGCTATGATTTTGTCAGATAATGACGAATTAATGCCGGAAGATTTTCCTTTGAGAGGTGAAGGAGCTAAGCAGGGACACTTGGTTGCAGGAAACGGAACATTTAACCTCGATGACAATGAAAAACTATTGATTGAGGTGGTTTTGAAAGAAGCAGAAATGAATCAGACAAAAGCAGCCGCCTTATTAGGGATAAGCAGGGATGCTATGAAACGAAAAATTAAAAAGTTTGGGATAGAAATTGTGAAAGAAATTGGCAACGGAGAATAACTTATTTAATGGAAAAGCATGTTTGAAAAAAGTAAGGTCTTTTTTTTAAAAACACACATGTTTCAGAGTAAAAACACATGTCTTTTTTTAAAAATCACGTGTGTTTTTTTGTGATGCATAGATATCAAAAAGCACGTTTAATATAAACTTTCAGGCGCACCTATTATTTAACATCAGTTACACGTCTATTCCTTTAGAATTACATTTAAAAATTTTAGAAGTATAAAAAAACATAAACCCACCAGGCCATGTGGAAAGCCGGATGGGTTTAATAACCAAATAGGAATGTATAAAAAATAATCGAATGGGCTAAATGTGCTCGTTAGCAACAAACCTCTTCAATCTCTTTGATCGCTTTTTTTAGATTTAATTGGCTGATTTTTAGTGGTGAAATATTTACAGGCCCGTTAATACACCCCCCATCACAAGCCATTACTTCAATAAAAGAACTATCAGGTGATTTTTTTGGAAATGATTTTAGTAAGCGGATGCTCTTCTTATCAATGCCGTCTATAATTTGAGTTGAAAGATTGTGACTAGGTGAAAGGATCGAATTTATGGCGTTTGTTACACCACCCGACGCGGCATAACCACGACTTTCAGGCATAATGTGTAGGGCTATATTATCTGTTTCTTCTGTTTGACCAACATCAATTTTTAATGCTGCAAGTAGCGCGCCTAACTCTTCTGTTGTAATCACATAATCAATATCAGGGTGCTTAAAAGCCTCGCGACGTTTGGCTAAACAAGGCCCGATAAATATGGTTTTATGATCTGGGAAACGCTCCTTTACTAAAGTTGCAGTATAAGACATGGGCGATGGGGTATGGCTTACAAATGGTTTGAGTTCCGGAGCATGTTTCTCTGTAAATTCAATGTATGAAGGGCAGCACGAAGTTGTCATAAAAGGAGCCCCTTGATCCAGTCTCTCAAGTAGTTCTTTGGCTTCATTTTCAGTTGTCATGTTAGCGCCTTCCGCCACCTCAACTACTTCATCAAAACCAATTGCTTTAATGCTACTCAGAATTTTTGATGAACTTGCTTTAAATTGACTTAAGATTGCAGGAGCAATCATTGCCACAGTTTTTTCAGTTTGATGTTTTATATTATAGAAAAGATTAAGAACCTGGGATTTTTCCGAAACAGCACCAAAAGGACAAGCCGTCATGCATTTACCACAATGGATACATTTATCAAAGTCGATAACCTCAATACCATCAGAATTTTTGCGTATGGCTTTTACCGGGCAGGACTCTTCGCAAGGAACAGGTAAGTACGCTATGGCATGAAACGGACAAGCTTTTTGACAAATACCGCAGTTGACACATTTTTGATGATCAATATTTGCCTTGCCATTAATCACCATAATGGCATCTTTAGGGCAGTTAACCTGGCACGGACGGCCTTCGCAACCTTGGCAAAGGTTGCTTACCGTGTAATTAACTTGTACACATGAGCTGCACGCTTCATCTACTACGGTTAAGAAATTTCCATTCTGAGTATAGCCTTTTAAAGCTTCTTTGGCATATTCTTTTAATGGCGTTAACTCATCTTCCTCATCGGCTATATTAAAGCCGAGAAGCGCCATGATTTTGTATTTTATTACCGCCCTGTCTTTATGTACACAACAGCGGATTGGTGAGTTGGTACGTGGACGCATTTCTATTGGCAGTCTGTCAATTTTATCCAACAGTTGGTTATTATCAAGCAACTGGATTAGTCTGACAAGTAACTCACGTTTCGTTATAACAGCATTGTTATAATAGGTCATTAGTATCTAGTGTTAGTAGTTTAGTAACAATTTTTTGAATTGATGCATTAAGTATTTCTTCGCCATTTATAAGTACACAAGGATGTTCCTTTGGGCTTGAATCACATTTGCCAAAACAGGGAACACCCTCAATGTAAACTTTATTTTTTAGTGATAAAGGAAGGCTATCATTTAGTAGATGAAGATCAGCACCTCCCATAATGTAACACATCGTGCCACAGCATATTTGAACTTTATATCTTGTCGTTGTCATAGGGATTGTGCTTATAAAAATTCGATATCTATGGTTTTTAAAAATTTATCCTCAAGTAAAGCAGCTATCTTTTTTATAACATTTCGCCTGATTTCTAATTCAACCGGCAAATTTGGATCCTGGTGGGCATTGTTAATTTGTGTGCCAGCTAAAATGAGAATAGAGTCACTGTCAAGAAACAACCTTACCATTTGTTCTGCAGGGCTATCTCCACTTATGGTATTATTAGTTGCATTCTCAAGTATTGATGATACCTTTCCAAGCGTTAAGATGCCTTCTGTAATTAAGTCAACCCCTTCCATTTCAGCTTTAGGAGGCAGATCACCCCTGTAGTTATTCAGGTCAATATGTATTTCGCGTTTTAACTCCCTCGCAATAATTTTAGAAGTTGTTCCACCACAAATAATTTTTTTACCCTGGAAATTAGCAATACGTTCAGCAAGTAAAGCATCGTAGTTTTTATAATAGGGAGGGCCTGAAGCCAGTACCAGTTTTCGTGGTTCACGACAATAAATAACCTGGCAGGTAGCATCATCTTTAAATAACTCTCCATCGTTGGCTTTTGCACGATTCATGATTTTTAATGCCAACTGCCTGGCCGAAATGTCAGGCTTTTTACTAATGTTATACTTTATAAAATCCTTAAGTCCGTCTGTACCCCAGCCAAACGGAGTGTGCGGTTTGCCCATACCAGATTGTGTAATACCATCAGATACCATTATAATGCGATCTTCCTTTTGAAGTTTGAGCTTAGAATAATTTACTTTAGCTGTGATATTATTAGGGCGATCAATTGTTTTTATTATCTGTTTGGTTGATACAAACTGACCATCTCTGTATATTAAAACAGGAGGATTATCGTATTCGGCTAAATGTGCATCACCAAAACAATTAATATCTAAAATGCTAAATGTTGAGTAGCTAATTTGACGTTTTGAATCAGTTGGTAATGTTTTCATTATAAAGTCGGCAGTTCGTTCAAGCGGATCATTCTTTACCGTAAACTGAAGAGCCATACTGGTTGTCATTGTAGCTAATATATTAGCTTTTATACCTGAGCCTAAGCCATCTGATAATACCGTAATAAGCCGGTCTTCTTCTTTAAGTTTTCTTGACTCACAAGCATCACCACATACGTTTTGCATGGCTTTACGTTCCTGAAAAAGTTCAGCTTCTATGTAAAAACAACGGTTATGCATCTTCGTTTTGTGCGTCTAAAATGGAGTTTAACAAAGAATCTGTATAGGATGCATTTTCACCAAGCAGAAAAGCTATTTTCTGAACAGTTTCCATATTCTTCTTAATCACATCACGTGTTCGTTTTTCAACAATATCTTTTCTGAACTCCGGTTGCTGAGCACCTTGGATAATCCCGGTTACAAGCTTGTGTTTTTGTATATTAAAAATAGAGAGTTGTAACTTTTTACCATTCTCCTGGATAGGCAGCTCGTAATATTCTTTACCCGTTACCAATGCTGTTTTAAAATGTTTGGCAAACGCACCAAGCTTGTTCAGGTCGGCACCTTTCATGCCGGGAGTAGCTTCGTAACACAACTCCATTTCATCACCCATTAAGCGTGCAAAACTGGCATTCATTTCAACTACTTTATGGTGATTGTCAATGATGACTACGCCTGAAGGAATTTTTTGAACCAGAATAGTTGCCTTATGATGAGCTACCATACGCATATAAGAAACACACATTGCAGATTCTGCATGTTGATCTAATAGTGCTTCGGCAAAGTCGCGACAAGTATCGTAACCACACCCACTACAATTTAATTCATCGGAAATATTCGTTTTTCCTATGCTTAATAATGCTTCTTTAAGTTCTTCTGCAGTATGTTTTTGAGGCCTTACTGTTTCAATATTAAAAAAGTCACGTTCAATATTAAAAGACTGTTCAGTCTTAGTTGGTATTTCTGTTTCAACTTTTCTGCAGTTGTATTGATGTCTGATATTAAGGTGTTTATTGGCTATATCTGTTTCTGTACTCATGCCTGGGCCATTGAGGCAACCTGTTTCGCATGCGAGTAGTTCCAGAAACAAGGGGGCATCCTTACCTAATGAATCCAGGTTATTGAGTACATTTCTGACCATTGTTTGCCCAGTAAAACTCATAAAAGTGCTGTCACCACTATTGCCTTCGCGTTTTATCGTTTCAACCATACCACCATCTAATGGATAAATAACACCCTCTTTGGCCTGATGGGGTTGAAAAGTATGTGTTTTAACCGATTTAATTTCAGTCAGTGATATGTTTTCGGCCTTCAGCCATTGATTAAGTTCTTTGAAAGTTAAGGCTACATCAACAAGTTGTGATGAGCCATCAGCTTCAGATTTTTTTCCAATGCACGGACCAATAAAGACAACTCCAATGTTATTGCTGTACCATTGCTTAAGCATACGGGCATGGGTAAGCATAGGTGACATATATGGCGTAATGGCCATGGAATGTTGTGGATAATATTTTCGAATCAACTCAACAACTACCGGGCAGGCAGAAGAAATGTAAACGCCTGAACTTCTATATTTAAGGTAATTGCCAACCTGTTTGGAAACCTCTTGGGCTCCAAGTGCAGTTTCAGATACTCCTGCGAATCCAAGCTGGTGTAATGCATTTATTAGTTTATCTGGGTTTGTACCATATTCGGCTGTAAATGATGGAGCCAGAGAAACATAAACCTCTTTTTTTTCTTTCAACAGAAGTTTAGTGCGTGAAATGCCATCGCGAACTTTTTTTGCACCTGATGGACAAATGGCTACACAGTGTCCACAATAAATGCATAAAGAATCTACCACCGAAGCACTGTCGTTACTAACTTTAATTGCTTTTGTTGGGCATTCCCGAATACATTTGTAGCAATCTTTACAATCGTTAACTTCTGTGTAGATTGGCTTTAGATACATACCGCCTTATCAAAATGGTTAGTAAGTATTGTGGGTAAGTTACTTTGAGTTACCTCTTCAAATACAATGTCATCAATTTCAATAACAGGCCCTTTATTACACATTTCGTTACAAAGATGTCCTCTGAAATTAATCCTTGACTCAATATCACGCGATACCAGAAAATCCTTTATTGTTTTAAGGTTTTCGGCATTGCCCCTGGAGTAGCATGAGCTGCCAAGGCAGATGAGAATACTATGTTTAACGCTTGTTTGCATCACTTACTTATTTGCTGTTTGGTAGCACTAACCTTATGCCAAATGGAGTAAGGTGCATTTAATCAACAAATAAGGAAATGTTTCTTTAATTAGATCAGGAGATCAATTTTATCAGTGTCTTATTATAGGACATTTTGATGTGTTATTATGAACTAAAACAGGACAGTGTATTAAAATAGGACACATGATTTATTTCTGTGAAATATTGTACTTTTGAAGTTTAAGGTATAATGTATTTCTGCTGATTCCAAGAGATTTGGCAGCTTGTGACATATTGTGATCAAAGTGCATCAGGGTATGGAGAATAAGTTCTTTTTCCATATCCTTAATACTTGATAGCTTTAATTTTTCAACAGGAAGATCAGGAGGGGCAGAATTAATTTGATTTCCTGTTTGAATGCACCCCTTTTTTAAAGTTTCAAAGGAGATTTCTCCATTAAGAATAATATATTGCTCTATCGCATTTTCCAACTCCCTTATATTACCAGGCCAATTATAATCAAGAAACTGTTGCAGTATGGAGTAACTAATTTGAGGAACTTGTTTTTGTAATCGAACAGATTTCTTATTGAGAAAGAAACGAATCAAAGACGGTAAATCTTCCATTCGTTCACGTAAAGGTGGTATTTTCAGGGGAATTACACTTAGTCGGTAATAGAGGTCTAACCGGAAATTACCCTTGTCAACTTCTTCCTTTAAATTTTTATTAGTGGCTGCTATAATGCGAACATCAACAGGTATAGTTTTTTCTCCACCTACACGTGTTATGGCACTTTCCTGAATTGCTCTTAAAAGTTTAACCTGTACCTCAGGCTTCATATCTCCGACTTCATCTAAAAATAAAGTCCCCCCGTTAGCCAATTCAAATTTACCCGGATGACCTCCTTTTTTGGCACCGGTAAAAGCACCATCATCATAACCAAAGAGTTCACTCTCAATTAAATTATCACTTATTGCGGCACAATTAATGGCAACAAAACCTTTATCATGTCTGCCGCTTGCGTTATGCATGCTTTGAGCAAATACTTCTTTTCCGGTTCCGCTTTCAGCTTCAATAAGTACAGTTGACGGACTATCAGATATATTAGTTGCATAATCTACTAATTTACGCATTACCTGACTCTTGGCTATAATATCTTTAAACGTAAAACGGGCCTGCATACCCGTATATTTATTTACTAAATGATAAACGTTCTCCAATTCTCTGATGGCAATAACAAGTCCGATTAGTTTGACTTGTTCCTGATCCAGGATTGGTGTAACTGTTACATTATATTTGGCTTTTTTATCAGCAGTGGTAATAGCTATTTCCTCGTTGATAAATACTTCACCTGAGCTAACCAGTTGGTATATGTTATTCCAATTCGGAATCAGGCGTTTTATCGGAATCTTAAGCAGTTCACGTCGCCTGATATTAATCCATTGGCAAGCCAGATTATTGGCATAACGTATTTCACCATTATTATTAACCGAAATAATACCAACTTTTAATGCATTCATCATGGCAAATGTAAACTGGTGGGTGTCATCCATCAGTTTTTGCATCGATACATCCTTTAACCGGGCATTAATAGATGTTTTTAATGCAGATATGGCCATGTTGAGCCAAGGAAAATCAATATCAATTGATGATATCAAAAAGATCTGGTATGGTAAGGTACGGTGTTGTTCATTATTAAATTTAACAATGTTGTAAACAGTATCTCCAAGTTCTATTATGCCTTGACTAGTGTTAGTATTATTCCATTTTATTCTTTCAGAAATCATCACCCAATTAAGGCCTTTGCTTAATTTAAATTTAGCAGTTGAGTTTTTACTGCCATGTAATTGAGATATAAGTTGTTGTTCATCAACAACAATCAGTTGAAAGAAAGTATTATCCATATGACGGGCAAATTGTCCCAGAGACTCATTGAGCAAATGGTTGATAGACGAAGATGCATTGGACATATGCTGTGTTGATTGTAACTCTTTTGGCATGGCTATGTAATTACAATGCAAAATTAATCTTTTTTCAAGACTTGATGCGTGTCGGATAAAAGAGGTGCACCTTTCGCCCATATGGGCGAAAATAAGTAAATGGTCTGTAATAAGAAAACATACCTATAATTTATGTTGTGATCTGTAATGTGATGAAAAACTGATATATAAGTGATTTTGAAAATATAGGGAGCAAAGGACGTAAGCATTTTGGTACAGCACTTGGGTAGAGGTAAACTAATACATCAGTACTTAAAGGTGTTAAGAGTGTATTTAGTGCCTTTAGTTCCAATGATGTTATTTGTAACCATATAAATGATATGCCTATGGAAGTTAAAAAGAACAAGAAAGCTGATTTGGAGCGAAAACGATCAATGTTTTTTCAAATTGGACTCATTATTACACTTGGTGTGGTTTTAGTGGCTTTTGAATGGACAAGTAAGAGCACAACTTCTGATGCTTTGGCTTGGGTTGATGTGGAAGTAGTTGAAGAGGAAGCTCCACCAATTACCCGACAAGAGAAAATTACACCACCGCCGCCTCCACCTCCTCCACAGGCAACAGATGTTATAGAAATTGTAGATAATGATGTTGAACTGGATGAAGAACTGGAAATTGAAGATACAGAATCGGAAGAAGATTTTGAGGTTGATTTCAGCGATCTGGAGGTTGAGGAGGAAGATTCCGATGATCAGATTTTTATGGTTGTTGAGGATATGCCAGAATTTCCTGGAGGAACCGCTGCTCTGCTTAAGTACATATCAAAAAATGTAATTTATCCTGTGATATGTCAGGAAAATGGGATTCAGGGCATGGTAAGTGTTTCCTTTGTGGTTGATGAAAAAGGAGAAGTCATAAATGTGAAAGCATTTCATGGCTCGGATCCTAACCTGGAACGGGAGGCAATAAGGGTAGTTAAAAGTTTGCCTAAATGGAAACCCGGCAAGCAGCGCGGAAGAGCTGTGAAGGTTTCCTACTCTGTTCCGGTTCGTTTTAGACTGCAATAGCAGTGTATAATGTTTACTGTTAGTACTTTATTTTTCAGGAGAAAACGTTCTCATATAATTTTTCAGAAAAAGAGCCGGCGCGTCCAGCATGACCCTGCAACTTCGAATACAAACGAAAAAAATGGAGCGCCGGCTTTTTATGCTTTTTTAGTTTATAATGGCAGGAGATCAATTTAAGGTAGCTTAAGTAAACAACAATAGGCTTTCGTTTGGTTCAATGGAGTATTTCTTCACGAAAGCTTCATTTTATGATAACTTTTCAGCTGTATTTAGTGAGTTCAGGCATAACAATTTATATTATATGAGCTTTAAACTTGGCTTATTTATCATCTTAAAAACGCCCAACCGGGCGAAACTTCCTCTCTGATTTCAAATCAGAAAACCAATTTGTATTTAATGTTGTATGGTGTAAATGTTAGGTAAAGAGTGGTTTGTGAGGAGTTGGCTTGCTGGCTCGTATTTCGTTTTATAATTGTGGTATAGCAATTGGTTTAAATGAAGCAGTTAACATTAATAATTTCATAAAACAATCGTCATGAAAACTAAAAAATATAAACATGCCGATCTGGAAAGCAAAAGAGGCGTATTCTTTCAGATAGGTTTAATTATTGCACTAGGAGCTTCTTTAGCAGCTTTTGAATGGGGAAGTACACCTAAACGGATGAACCAGACAGTGCATGAAGAAGAATGGATTGAGGCTGAAGATATGATGCCAATTACACGATTTGAAGAAAAGAAGCAGGAATTACCAAAACCAGTTCCTTTAACACAATTAATTCTAATAGAAGATACACATGATGGGCCTGATGATGATATTAATTTTAGTTCAGAGATAACAAGTGAAATAATAGAAATACCTGAAATGAAGGAAGAAGTTGAAGCACCATCTACTTTCTTTATAGTGGAGAAGATGCCTGTTTTTCCGGGAGGAAAGGGTGCACTAATCAATTATATTGCTAATAAAGTGAAGTACCCGGTAATTTGTGTTGAAACAAGTGTTGAAGGTAAAGTCTATGTTTCTTTTGTAGTTAATGAATATGGCCGGGTTGTTGAAGCTAAAATTGTAAGAAGTCCCGATGTCAATTTGTCAAAAGAGGCGTTAAGGGTTGTAAATAGTATGCCACAATGGATGCCTGGATACCAAAGAGATAAAGCAGTAAGGGTAGCCTATACTATTCCTGTCAACTTTGTTTTACAATAAGTCTTCAAACCAACCTTTATATATGACCGATGCCGATTGGGATTTTTAAGTTTATTGTTTCATCCGTGCCTAAAGATTAAGCAATTACATGAGTAGTCCTTGTTGGTATCGGTTTTTAACCTGAAAACCTTTATTATGATACGATCTGGTAAAGCTAAGTATTCAATACCAATAACATATAGAGGAGCAGGGGTAAAAGATAAATTCGACTTTATAGATCAATCTCTTGTTTTGCTTCTTATGTCTAATGTACTAAAAACAATCAAATGAAAAACTATATAAATAACGTAGATAATCGTATTTGGTTAGTTGCTATAGTAGTTGTTATATCTATAGTTGTTGCTGCCTCCTGCTCTGATGATTCATCAAAATTTAAGCCGCGTTCTATTGGATCACCAGGTGAGTTATTAGTTGTAATGGATGATAAGTATTGGCAATCAGAGACCGGTTCGTTGTTAATGAACCTGTTGGAAGATGAATTTCCTGCTTTGCCACAGTCAGAATACCTTTTTCGTAAGACAAGGATTGATTATAATCAGTTTAAAAGGCATTTTCGTACTTATCGCAATGTGCTGCTGATAAAAATCCATCCAAAAGAAAATACCAATCGTGTAGAATTTAGAAAGCAGGAGTGGGCACAGAATCAATGTGTTGCTAAGGTTATAGCCAAAACACCGGATGAAATGATGGGCTTATTGCAACAAAAATGGCCAATACTCAAAGGGTTTTTCTATAATGGTGATATTGCTGCAATGTCAGCATCATACAGCCAATTGAATGAGCCTGAATTAGTCAAACATATTCAAAGTACATATCCGTTTTCAATGCATTTTCCTAAAGGATTTAAATTAAAAAAAGGCGAAAAACAATTCAGTTGGTTGACAAGTGAACGCTTAGGCAGTCATTTAGGTGTATTTGTATACCAATGCTCCTTAGATTCATGTTCGCCAATTGATACACAAAGTTTGTTGCAACTGCGAAACAAAGTATTACGGAAGAATGTGCCGGGAGAGAACAAAGGGTCTTTTATGACTACAGAATCACAATTTCCCGTTACAGTCAGTAATATAAGAATTAAAGACAATCAATGGATTGAATTAAGAGGATTGTGGAAAGTACAAGGCGATTTTATGGGAGGGCCGTTTGTAGATTACTTTTTAGTTGATGAAGAAGCTAATGAGTTAACAATGTTAAGTGGATATGTGTATGCACCGGCTAAACCAGAGAAAGGCATTTATATGCGTGAAATAGAGGCAGTACTGAAGACATATGAAGTGAATTGACCAACTAGGAATTATATATACAAATGCTTATTCAGGTTATTACTAACTAAGAATATGTGATTGTACATGTTAATAATCGTTAATCAATCATCCTCTTATTGAAAATGTTTGATTGCTTAAGAATAAAAGTCTATCATTATAGCATGAGATATTTATTAATAATGCTGTTACAGATAGGCTTTTTTATTGCACAGGCTCAGGATAGTCAGGTCGATAAATTGCTAAAACAAGGAAATGCCTTATTTGCTCATGAACTTTATGAAGACGCTATTAAAAAATACAAGCAAGTAATAGCCTTTGATAAGAATAATGAACAGGCTCACTATGAATTGGCTTACATTTACCTTACAACCCGTAACTGGGACGATGCCCTGTACTATTGTCGTTTAACACTTAATTTTGAGGGCGCATATTGGTTAGATGCGATATTGATATATGGCAATGTTTTAGGTAACAAAGGAAATAGTCGGCAAGCCATACGTGAATATAAAAAGGCTCTGAAAAAATACCCGGATGAGAGTTTACTTTACTACAATTTAGCATTGAGCTACGATAAAAAGAAAGAATATAAAAATGCTGAAAATGCCGTTGTTGAAGGATTAAAAATTGATAAAACACATTTGCCAAGCCATAAATTACTTTCACTACTGATGAAAAAGCAGAATGAAGTATTAAAAAGTATGCTGCCCCTGTATTATTGTTTGTTATTAGAACCTGATGATAGTAAAAAGCAAGAGCTGATAAGTGATTTACAAGTGCGGTGGTATGTTGCCCAGGTTCAGCGTAAGAAGGTAAATAAGCCAATAAGTAAACACTCATCTTTTTCCGGACTTAATCTGGCCGAATCAAAACTTAACACCATTAGCAGAGAAGCATCTGTCAATTATCCGGAAGAACCATTTAAACTAATTAATCAGACCATTACTTTATTGACAATGCTTGAAGATGTACAAACTGGTGAATTAGATTTTTTTGATATACTATATATGGATTTTTTTGCCATGCTACACAGAGCCGGACATACAGAATCATTTAGCTATTTTATTTGTAGCGCAACTTATAACCCTGAGGTACTACTTTGGGTAGGTGATCATCAGGCAGCTTTTGGTGCATTTATCGATTGGATGGAGCTACAACAATAAGCCATAAATAGGTTTGTTAAAAAAAGAAATTGTTTTTGTATCTTAAAAGCAACTATTCCGTAGGAGAAGGAAAATGATGTAGAATTTTAAAAGGTGTTATTTATGGCTATTATTTTAACAAAGCATTTTCAATATACTGGAACCGATGATTTCGACCAGTCTTTAGATGAGCAAATAAACGATTTTATAAAAAAAGAAAGGATTACAACTGATCATTTGGTTGATATAAAGTTTAGTGGACATTCAGATCAAGGTGTTGCAACCTATTCTGCTTTACTGCTTTATAGAAAAGTATAAGCTGGTATATATTAATCTATTAAGAGGATGTCCGAAAAGTAAACTTTTAGTTATTGGCTAAAGTTTAGTATTTGCTCCGGTTCTACTTAGAACCAAACTATAATAGCTTTCCTTTAAGGTGAAGGGAAAGAGGTTGTTGAAGCAAATAGTTCAGCTTTTCAGACATCCTCTTATTTTATGCCCTTCAATTAGCTTGTTAATAATTTGGTCTTCAATATTCTGTTTTTCGATTTGAAAGATATCTTTGTAAGCAATGAAGAGAGTTTTAATATTACTTGTTAGTATTTTTTTTGCTACCTCGCTGTGTTCTCAAATAAAAGAGTCTGATTTAGATAGCTGTTATATAAAGCCATTTAAATCCAGATTGATAAAGAATTCTTTAGTTGTTTCAACCGCAACTGTTTTAGCGCTTTCTTTAGATAAGCCTGTTAATAACTGGATGGAAAATCTCTCAAATTCTACAGGTGGAGGTTGTGCAGATGTAGTGAACGTATTAGGAGAAAAATTAATAATAATTCCAGCGCTTGGAGTAACTTGGGGGATAAGTTACTTAATAAAAGAAGAAAAGTTGAAGCGTACGTCATGGAATGCCATTAAGGCTGTTGCTGTAACAGCTATTGCAACTGAAGCTATAAAGATCTCGGCAGGCAGAGCCCGTCCTTTTACAGGGGAAGGGGCATATTCTTTTCATTCATTTTCGAACAACGATGAATATAAATCATTACCATCAGGCCATACCTCACTTGCATTTGCGGTATTTACGCCGTACGCCGAAACATATTCGCGATGGATCTATGTAGCGCCGGCATCTGTTGCTATTGCTCGTGTTTATAAAAATCAACACTGGTTTTCTGATGTAGTATTGGGTGGTGGTATTGGTTTTATCAGTGGGTGGATATTTACCCATTATCCTCAAAAGAACATACAAATAACAAGTAATAGTGTTATTGTATTTTTTTAGTATCAGCATTAACAATGCCCCAGGCAGCATATCGGGTATCGCTATTAAAAGGAGTTAAAGGAATAAAACCACCAGAAATTTTATTGTTTCTGAGTTGGATAGGATGTTTTTCTAATTGTTGTTTGTAGAATAGTTCAGCTTCACCATTTTTAAATGTACTTATTTGCCAGTACCCCTTACTGGAGTTGGCTAAAAGTTTCTTTATCGATAAATTTACTAAGCCCATATTACACCGAAGGTTGGCTTCAATTAAAGGGTAGAGTTTAATGGTATTATTATCATCTGTAAAAAACAAAACATCAATACCGATAGGGCCGCAGTATTGTTTGTGAATATTTTGCCTCTTCATCGATAAGATAAGCTGATCAGCTAATTGGGATAGCTCATCTTTCATATTTGGCAACTGTTTAAGTATTTTATCCGGAGTATGAAAATGCTCTCGTTTAAAATGCCCTGCTTCATCAGAGTCAAAATAGTTAATACCTAAAAAACTATACTCGCCATCCACAATCATAAACTGCATAGAGGCATCCTGAATCTTATTGTATACGGATTCAATAATTAACATCTTTTGCTTCTTTAACCGGGCATTAATCCAGTTATAATTTTGCAAAAATGTTTTTTCATCCCTGATAAATAATATACCTCTGCCAGAAGAGCTCCATAGCGTTTTAATGACAAGACCAGCAGAATGGATCTTTAATAGTTGAAGAATATCTTCCGAAGTTTTTATAACTTTTGGTAGTGAAGGTATTGTGACGATTTTAGGCAAAGATGTGAGTGATAATTCTTCAATCAGCTTAACACTCGTTAGCCTGCTGAAGAATAGTTTGTATTCATCTTGTGATTTGAAAATAGGAAAGTAATTGTTTTTGTCACAGATGTTTTGGATTCTGTGCGTTATCAATTGACTCCATCCCCATGGAATAACCTTTGAATATTGTAAGTGATTAACTTCATCGTTACTTACCAGGTGAGGGAGTTTAATATTTATATTTTTCCAGAAATTTATGAAATGATAAGGCTTTTTACCATTATACAATAGGTAATCATTCTCATCTCCTAAGAATGACATTAATGGGCTAATCTCATTTTCGAAAAGAGATAAGGCTTTGGGAGGCATATAGCTATTAGTACCATTTTCAATGGCCATATCACAAGTAGGATTATAGATATAGAGCGAGTTCATTTAAACTATTAATTATATGTGTATTGCGAGTATATTGGTCTGACGTTTAACTACGATGACTATCAAGATTAATGATCTCGAAAATTTAATACATTGTAAAAGTAACTTTTTCAAACCCAATTAATTTTAATACTTGACTATTTCTTTTTGAATAAATACCTTTTAAGAAAAGGAGATGAAAATGATTAAAAAAATATCAGTTGTTTTATTCGCAGTTCTTGTTAGTTGTGGTAATGATTCTCCATCAGGAGATGAAAAAGAACCAGTTGTCATATTCGAAATTAAAGCGTTAAACGGTAGTCAATTTATTGCAAATCATGCTGTAGCCAAAGAAGAAGTGTTACGTGCAATTCCTAAAAAATATATTGATGTGGCACGGCAGAACTTACATGTCGCGTATCAGCATACATCGCATGGGACACATGTTACGTACGGATTATATGGTTTACAAGATTATAAAGACGGTGATAAAATGAAATTTGCCGTGACCGAAAACAATCCTAAAAACAATAAGCTTGACCTTCGCGATTATGCAATGAAAAATTATGCAGATAATGGAGAAGATGCATCTGACTTAAGTCGTAATGAAACTGCTTTTGTACAAGCCACACGTAACTATCTTGATGATGTAACTAATCAAGAGATTAATGTAGTGATGTGGGCTTGGTGTGATATTAAAGGACATAATGTGGAAGAGAATTATTTGCCTGGTATGAAAATATTGATTTCAGAATATGGTATTGGAGGGACTAAAATAGGAGATGGAAACCGACAAAAGAGAACACCTGTACATTTTATTTTTATGACTGGCCATGCTAATAAAAATGCTAACGAAGGTGAAGGCAACCCTGCAAATCAGGCAAAGTTGATCATTGATTTTTGTAAAACCAATAAATTTATGTGCTTTGATTATTATGGTATTGACTCACATTGTATGAATGGCAATTATTGGCCGGATGCAAGTGATGATGGTTATTCAGTTTTGTACAACGGTGGAGGTAACTTTTACCTTGATTGGCAGAAAAGCAAAAAGCGTGGTGTTGATTATTACGAAAACAAAATATCACCCAATGGAGTAGTACGGTTTGGAGAACATAACACACAGCATATCACAGCAAACCGTAAAGCATATGCCATGTGGTGGATTATGGCTCGTTTATGCGGGTGGGATGGCGAATCAAGTGATTAAATACCTTTAGAGTGATTAAAATCAGGCCCGGAAAAGTGGCATGTTTTTTGTTAAAAAGTAAAAAAAATGTTTCTTTTGCCGCATAATGAATTTAAGTAAATTACGATATCGCTTTTTAGCACTAATACTTGTATTGGTTATATTGCCATCAATTATTGGTGTACATGTATTCAGGCATTTTTGTCATGGATGTGAGCAAAGCAGTGTTGTAACAACATTAATTACTACCGATCATTCTCATATCCACGATTGTGCTGGTTGCATGTGTACAACGGCTTGTCATGGGTGTTATGATGCAGAAGGAGCACATATGCATCACGGAACAGAAACTTGTGAGCATCAGTTTGCAAAAGGTAATTTTGAAGGACAAAGAACTGTTGTTGATTTTAGTTTTGTGGCAGTGCAGTTCGATTTGTTCTATTATTCAGAGTTAATTGCAGATCTGCAATCCGATAATATTAACCATAAGCATAGATTTCATAACGTAATTCAGAATATATCTGACGAGCCTTCGTTGGTGAAGAATTGCGTTTTCCGTTTATGATTCATTCTTTCTGTTTTTCCTGTTAAAGAGGCAGAAGGCAATAACTATATTATTGTCCAGATACTCTTATATAACAACAGGAACTCGTAGAAGTATTCAGTAAAATGAAATTATCACACCGGTGTTATTGTGTGTGGATTATAAAAATCAGAAAATGAATCGATTGATTGTAGGAGTATCTTTGCTTTTATATACTTCGTTTATGCTTGGTGCTCAAGTTACTAAAGAAGTGTCTGGTGTAGTAAAAGCAAAAGAAAAAAATAATACGATTGAACTTGTTGGTGCTAATGTATATTGGGCAAACACACAAACAGGTACAATAACTAATATTAAAGGTGAGTTTGTACTTCCATTTGTAAAGGGGAATAAGAAGTTAGTTGTTAGTTATATTGGTTATAAACCCGATACCCTGTTAATAGAAAAAGATAAGTATATAGAAGTTGTATTAAAAAGTGATGAACTTGATGAAGTGCTGGTTGCCGGAAAGAAAGCAGGCTCACACATGTCACGTATTGATCCTTTAACTAAAGTGAATATTACAGGTGCAGAGCTGTGTAAAGCAGCCTGTTGTAACTTAAGTGAGAGTTTTGAAACAAATGCATCGGTTGATGTTTCGTATTCAGATGCAGCAACTGGAGCAAAACAGATTCAATTGCTTGGTTTATCGGGCAATTATGTGCAGATGATGACCGAGAATATGCCAAACTTTCGTGGCTTAGCCACGCTTTATGGTTTATCGTATATTCCCGGAGCATGGATGGAGTCAATTCAGATATCAAAAGGTACTGCTACTGTTATTAATGGTTATGAAGCATTAACCGGACAAATTAATGTAGAATATAAAAAGCCTGTTGACTCTGAAAAATTCTTTCTGAATATGTATGCCAATAATACGGGCCGTTGGGAAACGAATGTAAATGGGTCAATACATCTAAACGATAAGTGGACGACAGCTATATTAGCTCACTACTCAGAAGATCAGAAGTCAACAGATAACAATGACGATGGTTTCAGAGATGAGCCTTTATTGAAGCAGATTAATTTTATTAATCGATGGGATTATAATAACAAGAATGGTTTTACTTCCCAGGTAGGAATTAAAGTTTTGGATGAAAATCGTATGGGCGGACAGATAGATTTTTATGGTTCACAACCGTCCAGCTCTGTTTATGGAATTAATATTGATACGAGACGCTATGAAGCTTTTTACAAGGCAGGATATATGTTCGACGATGAAGTGTCGAGTCTGGCATTGGTTGCTAATTATTCAAGTCATGAACAGAATTCCTTTTATGGGTTGAAAAAATACGATGCAACACAAAATTCCTTTTATGCAAACCTTATTTTTGAATCATTTATTGGAAGTGAAAATAGTAAGTATAGTACAGGTATTAGTTTTCAAACAGATAAGTTTGATGAAGAGTTAGTGATGGATTTTGAATTGCCAGACAATAACCAGTTGCTAAAACGGGAAGAAATAGTTCCAGGCGCTTTTTTTCAATATACTTATAGTATACCGGAACGTTTAACTCTTATTGCCGGAGCACGTATTGATTTTCATAACTTATATGGCACATTGTTTACGCCACGTTTGCATGCCAAATATAATTTTACACCAAATACTATTTTAAGAGCATCAGCAGGGAAAGGCTATCGTACACCTAATGTTTTGGCTGAGAACAGTTATTTATTAGCAAGCTCACGCGATATTAATATTGCATCAGATATCAATCAGGAAGAAGCCTGGAACTATGGAGCTAACCTTACACAATATATTGATATTGCCGGAAAAGAATTAACATTAAATGTTGAATATTATCGCACAGACTTTCAGAATCAATTGGTAGTTGATGCAGATCAAAGTGTTAATGCTGTATACTTTTATAATTTGAAGGGTAAATCATATGCTAATAATTTTCAGATAGAAGGTAAATATGAAGTGTTAAGAGGACTTGATTTTGTTGCAGCCTGGCGATTAAATGATGTAAAATCAACCTATAACAGCGAGTTAAAGAATCGACCATTAATTAGTCGTTCTAAAGGATTGATCAACTTATCTTATGCAACACCTTTAAAAAAGTGGCAATTTGATTTTACAACGCAATTTAATGGAGGAGGACGCGTCCCTTCTACGACTGATAATATTGCAGAGTACCAAAGGGATGATTCATTTGGTCCTTACCAGATAATTAATAGCCAGATAACAAGATATTTTCGAAAATGGAATATTTATGCAGGAGTAGAGAATCTGGGAAGTTTTACTCAGGATAATCCAATTATTGCTGGCGATGAACCTTTTGGTGATTACTTTGATAGTTCAATGATTTGGGGACCTGTTGTGGGAAGGCGATTTTACTTTGGGCTACGTTTTTCAATTGATAGAGAATAACTATATAATCATTAATAAAAAATAAATCATGAAGAAATTATTAGTTGCAAAAGCTTTAATAGCACTTGTTTTATGTTTCACTGTAGTGAATGTAAGTGCTGATGAAAAGAAAAAGACAAGTGAGGTAACCTATAAAGTTGAGATGGATTGCCAGAGTTGTGTTAATAAGGTAACAAAGAATATGCCTTTTGAAAAAGGAGTGAAGGATCTTGATGTGGATTTTGAAGCTCAAACGGTAACAATAAAGTATCGTAAAGACAAAACCAATAAAGAGAATTTAGTGAAGGCTTTTGAGAAACTCGACCTTAACGCTGTTGAGCTTAAAGATGGCAATTGTAATAAAGCTAAAGAAAAAAAATGTTGTGAGGGACATGATCACAAACATTGAAATAAAGATATGTTAGAATACCTAAGAAGAGAGCAACTGCTGTTTGCTCTCTTTTTTTTCAAAAAAACATATAGATTTAAA
>CAZRRJ010000003.1:0-420679 GCA_964602515.1 uncultured Saccharicrinis sp.
AGCATGGGGAATTTGCGTAGTAAACTGGCTATTATTTAACTCTGTTTTTTATTTTTTTAACATGTATGGTATGCGATAATATTTAATAGTGATCTCAAGATCCCTGATTATTGATTCAGAGTGTTTATAAATATTAAGTTTCAAGGAATAAATGTAAAATTTACGAGATATATTTTAGCCTTTACTCTGGCATTTTAACAATACCTGAACTCTATGTTTTATAGAAATCAGGCAATTTATGCTATATATGATTATATTCTATAATTTTAATATATAAGCATCAATAAATCAAGTTACAATAAATATTACCGATTAATCCTAAACTTTACGACATTTCAAATTTCTGGCCGATGAATATTTAAGAAAGTATTATTTCACCTTCATACGGCTAAAATCTAAGATCAAATTATTAGTTTTCAGCAATCAAAATAACTACTTTTGTTTCCTCTTTTTTAAGAAGAGCGGTAATAAGGTATAGGTCTATCTTTTGCTTTATACCTGATGTTAAACTTATAATGATTTTAGAGGAATGAACATTTCATACAACTGGCTAAAAAACTATCTTAACATTGATTTAGCACCGAAACAGGTATCCGAGATCCTAACTGATATAGGTCTGGAAGTTGGAGGTATTGAGGAAATACAATCAATTAAAGGTGGCTTGGAAGGCTTAGTTATTGGTGAAGTATTGACCTGCGAAAAACATGCCAATGCAGATAAACTTAGTGTAACAACTGTTAATATTGGAGCTAATGAGCCTTTGCCAATAGTATGTGGTGCCCCTAATATAGCAGCAGGTCAGAAAGTAGTTGTAGCTACAGTTGGAAGTGTTTTATACAATGGTGATGAAAGCTTTACTATTAAAAAGTCTAAAATCAGGGGTGAACAATCAATGGGAATGATTTGTGCTGAAGATGAAATAGGTCTTAGCAGCAACCATGATGGTATAATGGTTTTACCTGATGATTTAGAAGTTGGCATATTAGCAAAAGATTACTTTAAGGTTGAGAATGATACTATAATTGAAATTGATCTTACACCCAATAGGGTTGATGGATCTTCCCATTATGGTGTAGCCCGTGATTTGGCAGCTTATCTTAAACAACATCAAAAAAATACAAAGCTATCGTTACCTGTTATCGACCAATTTAAGGTAGAGAATACCAACTACCCGGTTAAGGTAAGCGTAGAAAATACAGAGGCTTGTCCAAGGTACTGTGGAGTTACCATTAGTGATGTTACTGTAAAAGAATCGCCTGAATGGCTACAAACCCGTTTAAAGTCAATTGGATTAACGCCAATCAATAATATTGTTGACATTACTAATTTTGTTTTACATGAATTAGGGCAACCTTTGCATGCTTTTGACGGTGATGAGATTACGGGTTCAGAACTTATTATAAAAACACTTGCAGATGGTACAGAGTTTATAACTCTGGATGAAGAAAAACGCAAATTATCAAATCACGATCTAATGATTTGTAATGCTGAAGAAGGTATGTGCATAGCAGGTGTATTTGGTGGCCTAAAAAGTGGTGTGAGTAATAAAACAACTAGGATTTTTCTTGAGAGTGCTTATTTTAATCCGGTATGGGTTAGAAAAACAGCCAAACGTCATACCCTAAGTACTGATGCCAGCTTCCGTTTCGAACGTGGCGTAGATCCAAATATGACGCTATTTGCACTTAAGCGTGCTGCTTTATTAATTAAAGAGGTAGCTGGCGGTACTATTTCAAGTGAAGTTACAGATATTTATCCTAATGTAATTCCTAACTTCACTATAGATGTAACATATAGCAATATATCTCGTCTTATTGGAAAGGTTTTAGACAAAGAATCCATTAAAAATATTTTAGTGGCTTTAGATATTGAGATCACTTCTGAATCAGAAAATGGCCTTAAATTATCAGTTCCTCCCTACAGAGTAGATGTACAGCGAGAAGCTGATATTATTGAAGAGATCTTGCGAATTTATGGCTACAATAATATTGAGATGCCTGAATCGGTAAATAGTACAATTGTTTATGCTGTAAAGCCTGATGACCATAAAACGAAAAATACAATTGCCAACCAGTTAAATGCACAGGGTTTTAGTGAGATTATGTGCAACTCGCTTACCAAAGCCAGTTATTACGAATCGTTAGAAACTTACCCACGTCAAAATGTAGTTGAACTGGCCAATCCCTTAAGCAACGACCTTAATGGCATGCGTCAAACTCTTCTTTTTGGTGGTTTAGAATCAATACTGCATAACATTAACCGACGTAATAGTGATTTAAAACTATTTGAGTTTGGTAACACCTACAACTATATTGCCGATGGCAACAAAAACGACCTTAACAGCTATAACGAAGTACAAAGTCTGGCGCTTTTTATGGTTGGAAATAAGTCTGGTGTAAACTGGAATACTCCAGAACAGAGTTTAAGCTTTTTCGATTTAAAAAACCAGGTTGAAAATATCCTTATCCGTTTAGGCTTATCTTTTGCCGACTTCCAAGAAGAAGAAACTCAATCAGATTTATTCTCAGAAGGGCTTAGTTATACACAAGATGATAAAACCATTATCGACTTTGGATTAGTAAATGGCAAACAACTTAAAGCTTTTGATATTAATATACCTGTGTATTTTGCTGAGTTAAAATGGGATATCATCCTTAAGAAAAGCAGCAAGAAAGAAGTGAAGTATACAGAGATATCTAAATTTCCGGAAGTTAAACGCGATTTAGCACTGGTAATAGATAAAGAGATCACTTTTGCCCAGATAAAGCATATTGCACAAAAAACAGAGAAAAAATTATTAAAACGTGTTACACTTTTTGATGTTTTTGAAGGTAGTAAAATTGGTGCTAATAAAAAATCATATGCAGTTAGTTTTATTCTACAAGATAAAACCAAAACTCTAAATGACAAGCAGATCGATAAGATAATGAGTAAACTGATGAGTAGCTACGAAAGAGATTTGGGGGCACAAATAAGAAAATAAATATTAAACTTCGACTAAATAAAGGGAGCATCAATACCAGGTGTTCCCTTTTTATATATCAGCATTTTTGGGATGCAATATTCCTACTACTTTCTAACGTCTATTCACATATGAACTACAAAAAAGGAGTTGTACCTCTACAACTCCTCAACCATCTAAGCTTAACTCTAAATCCAAATCAATCAAATATATTTAACTATTTAATAACATACTACTATTAAGATAGTTGACTTCTTAAAAAAAAAGAGGAATGCTTGACTTTTCAAACATTCCTTCTTCAACCTAACCTTAACCCTAACTTATGAAGAAAGCTTCATAAACCTTTATACTTAATTCGCCTATATTAAGCCTTCAAATTACTGTCGTAAATAAACCACAATAACTTAAGCTTTTTTAACGCGACTTTGTAAATCTGTATTATAGAGTGTGTCTTCCCGATTTATTTATTCACACATTTTAACATACACAAACATATAGATTTTTTGATTAAAACAAAAGTATTTTCTTAAAAACTTCAATTATTATCATTTAAAATAACTCTTAAGTGCTATCAACCCGTGATTCGATTTAAATTCTCTGATTCATATTGCAATAAAAGATTGATAAATAATTTACCCTCAAAAGAAGAATAATGAAGTATTATAGCAAAATTTTAAAGCAGTAGATCGTTTTCTTATTCTAAGCTAGTGTATTTCACCTAAAACAGTAATAGTAGGCAGTACAAAAATATAAGCCAACACTAACCGGTTTTCATTTATTTGAAGTAAGGCCACGCACACATAAAAGACAATTACATAAAATATGGCTGGTTTAAACCCGGTTACAACCTACAATGCAGCATCCAAAACCACTTTGCAGCTAACTTTTCAAACCACCATAAATCAACCAACACAAAAACCTTTATCCTGCTGCATATATAACAAGTTCTGAAGATGTTCCTGCCCAAATAAATAATACCTGTACCGACTCTGGAACAGCCATAGAGAAAACCACAAATCATTTAATTCAACAACATAACTCCATTTATTAAATACAATTTCTTCCATAACGAACAAAAGAAGAGGAACCGAATGATACAGGTTAACCACACAGTCAACAACTTTAGAAACAAAGCCCATAAACTGTTGATATCAAAAAAAAAGGGGGGGGGCAAATACAGAAGTTATAGGAATATGGATATTGAGACCGTATTTGGAATTTAAAATACAACAAAAGATTTAATAAACTTTGAAGACATGAAAAAATAGAGATAGAAACCGGCCCGATAGATCTGGCAATTAACATTTAGAAAATGAAGAATACCATTGTTACATAAGCCGTGATACTACAGTGGTTTATTAAAAAACTTTATTATTCAGTTTTTAAGATTCTAACGCCAATATGATAAAGCTTACTACAAAAAAAAGAGACTATCCTCTTTGTTACGAGACAGCCTCTTCTTTTTGTTGATATAAAGTTAATTATTTAATGCCCAACTTTTTCTTCAAATCCTTTGTCAAAGCATCTTTATGGATCATGATTGACATTGTTTTATACTTTACAAATGCTTCAGAAGCATAAAAATAACCATCATACTTATTATTCGTATTCCATGAATTTTTCACCTTGAAATATTTTGTTCCATTCTGGTCTTTTACTAGTCCGGTTATCTGCATACCATGATCATCCGTTGTTTGATAATTATCGTATGCTTCCTGACGCATCTCAGGTGTAATTTCTTTTTCTTTTACTGGCTTATCAAAGCTATATAACAATTTATTTCTATCTGCTACTGACATACTTTCCCAACGCGAACGCTCAGAACCTGACATCTCTTTAGAATCACTTTCTGGAACAATTGCTACGCCATTTGTATGAGAAAAACCTTTCTCACTAACATCAGAAGCCCATCCAATTGAGTATCCATTTTTAAGTGAATTTTCAAAAATAGTCATTAAATCATCAAGTGTTACGTTATACACTTCACCCCACAACCAGTTATCAGGCACTTCAATAACAAATGTACCATAAGTTGGCTGATGTGTATAAGAGGTAACCTGAATATAATCATCCATGTTTAAACCTACTCTTTCCTTCATATAAGACTGTGGAGTATATGACTTACCATCCACCTCAAATGAATTTGGTTCTTCACCAAGATATGCATCTAATACACCTTCAAAACCAGCTTTCCACGCCGGAGAAAGTTTCTTATTCTTGTTTTTAATAACGGCATCCACATACCCTTTTAGTACGGCATCCATTTCGCCATGAACATGACTTTGTTCGCCATACTCAAGTCCGGCATATACTTCTTCGGGCACCATTCCGTAGTTTTTCATCACATAAACAGCATCATGAAAAGCCCCACCAGGACTAAAATTTAAAGAACCGTGAAGTCGTACATATTTTACAGCTTTATCAGCATAACAATGACGAACAACAAACATCTCCGAAAGATCAGCAGGCTCTTTGCCAATACGAATCATTTCTGATTCAAAAAAGCCTAAAGCAGAGAAACTCCAGCAAGTACCAGAACGATGCTGGTCTTTTACACAAGTTGCTTCTAAGTCATAAATTGTTTCAAACTGATAGCCTTTAGTTTCTTCCTGAGCAATTACGTTTATGCAAAAAATACTCAATAGTAATGTTGAAAGTAGTTTCATATTTTTAAAATTAAATAGTTTTCATATTCGATTCTGAATATCAGGTTTTATTATACCTGCTCTTCACTTATACAAATAAATAAAAGTTACATCTAACCAATCATGATTTTATTCATCTGTTTGATAAGAAATCAGATTTTTGCTGATAAATTCAGTCAGACGACAATTGATTAAGTAATTCCTGTCCGTTAAAAACCATCTGACTGGCACTTTCACGAGGTAATCGTTCTATAATAAAATCACTTAAGATCTCATCTATCAATTGCATTTTTTCTTTCTTATTATGATCTTCTGCAAACTGCTTCCTAAGAATTCTTATCTTCTCATAATCCTGTATACCTTCAATCAAGCGTTCATAACGTATCGAACTTCGTGCATTGGGATAAATCAGATGTGTACTTCCTGTTGAGCGTTTCGAAAGACGTGCATCAATCAAAACATCTTTATTCCAGTTATTGAAATTCATTAAATGAATACCATCAATATCTTGTGCTGCTGCATACCACCCAAACCATACAGCTTCTGCCGAAAGCGAATGTAGGTATAAATTAGGGTATTCATTATTGGATGTGATGTGATATGAGGTCTCCTTCCCCTGTCGATGTCGCATCTTAAACCACTCCTTTAGATTACTGTATTGAGGTGCCACATCAGCTACATAAACATCTTCTATCAATCCTGTTGACCATTTATCAGCCACTAATTCCAGTTTATAATCCGGATTAACCGACTTTATCAGGTGCTTTATCCGGGTAACATCCTCTATTTCCCCCTCTCCAATAACCATTACAGCACGATCAAACCATAATTTATGGTTCAAGTGCTTATTCAAATCAACAAGACAGTCCTCAATTAGCTCCTTATGATCCATTGAGTTAATTTCCGTAGCAACAACTTGATTTAAACGTTTGTCATAATAAACTAACACATTGGGATCTTCTGGCAAAATAGTATAACAATCAATTTGTGTGGCACTAAGTATTTTTTCTGATTGCTTAACCCATTGATCAAAAATGGTATAATCTCCTTTAATATGCCCATTTCTATCCTTTGTCCACTTTATCATTTGTGCAGCAAAAGCAGCCTCCTTTGAATGGTAATCTTCATGGCAAAAAAGATTTGTACTAATGCTTTTTTGCCCTGACAAACTCATTAATGCCTGATACGATTCAAGTATTTTAAAATGCTTATCAGACCACACTTTTACATCATGCCATTGTGCAATAATAAGTGGATTGATATTCATGTGGGTTCGAAATGACCAATCTGCCGAAGGTGGTAACTTCTGCTCCATTACATTTAAGGTTAATCGTAATTCTTGTGGTGAATTGGCTTTAGAGTATACTTTTAATGATGTCATATACTTACCGCCCACAACATCCTCCGGTACATCAATGGTAATCCACACGGGGCGAACAGTTTTAGCCTCCATATCCAAACATACAAGTTCATCAAGTGGATCGGCAATTATACATGAATCACGCTGTCCGGGATTTTTTGAATCTGAGTTTACAAAGCCGGCATCACTCATTACATAACGTACAAACCTTGTTTGAATAATACCTGCTGATATGCTATCCTTTTCAAAAGATACTAAATCATCCCATACAAATTCTACCTGCTTAACTTCATAAGCACTCCATAAAATCGCTTGCAATGAAGTGCGTTCCCCCTTCCACACATTAATTTGCTTATCTTTAATAACTGCTAAAGTCGGAACTTTACCTTTTGCATATTTCATGTCTTTAGAACCAAATGACAAGTGCAATCCCCTCCCCGTTGCTTTCCATTCTTCTTCATTCTTTACATGCGGGTCAAAAGCTTCTTCGTATGTTGAGCAATTGATTTGTGGACGTTGATTATAACATGCCACATTTAAAAACAATAAACCAATCAGGCTAAGCAAATAAGTCGTTCTCATTTATGAGTTGATAACATTTAATACCCCAGCAAATATAATACTTTGTCAATACAGAGAGGAAAAGATTATTATAATTGTTGTTGTATTTTCAACCGCTGTACCTTTCCTGTGTCTGTTAATGGAAATTGTTTGACAAATCGAACTTCTTTAGGTTTTTCAAATGGCGCCAGGCAGGCCAATACACTCTCCCACGATTTAGCATTATCATCCTCTCCCTCAATAACAAGAACAAGACGCTGTCCCAACATTGAATCTGGAAGACTTGTTATAATAAAAGCCTGGTTTATAAACTTCTTAAGTTTTCGTTCCACTTCTTCCGGAAATATCTTTATTCCCCCGGTATTTATTACATTATCATATCGTCCTTTTAAAAAAAACTCGTCTTCTGAAACCACTTCAATTACATCATTTGTAATAAGTTGATTATCATTAACCCCCGATGGCTGCACAACTAAACAATTACGCTTATCTTTAAATATGGTTATCCCTGGTAATAGCTTAAAGGGCGATTCTGTTTTTGTTACTTTCCGAAGTGCAATATGAGATACGGTTTCTGTCATACCATAGGTCTCCCAGGCCTGCACTTTTAAATCATCAATTTTACAAGCTAATGCATTATCAATTGCACCTCCACCTATAATCAACTTATCAACTTTAGCTAACAGGCTAGGATTTTCATTCAGGACAGAAGCCACTTGTAAAGGCACCATGGCAGTAAAATTTATTTTCTCTTTTATGTTGATTAATGGGTTTGAGCTTACAGATCCCTGAATCAACTTTAAACCACCAAGCATAGCTCTAACGAGCATCATTTTACCTGCAATATACTTAACTGACAAACACAGTAAAGCCGTATCTCCTTTTTTTAAGTTCAGAAATCTGATGGTTCGTTGCGCAGATGCAAGCATAGCCGATTTATTGACACGTATACGTTTAGGTTTTCCTGTGCTACCAGAAGTTTTCAGCTCTATGTAAGCCTTTTTATCACACCATTGCATCAAAAACACAGAGAGGTAACGTAATTCATCTTGCGAACATTTTTTTAAGGTACTGGCAAGGTTTACCAGTGCTTCTTTATCATTATAAACAACCCCGTTGTAATTTAAAGTAAAATAATCTGTATATGTATATATTCTAAGCATTGCAACAATTTTCAAAAGGATCTTGCCATGCCTGGTGAGGGTTGTAATACAGTTGTTCCCCTTTTAGAAATAATGGTGAAACAATATTATTACTAAATACTTGCCCAGTACCAAGTCCTTGCCTAAGTGGATTATTCATTATAAATGTCCATTGTGCAATGGCATTTAGCCCAATATTAGCTTCTAAAGCTGATGTTGCCCACCAATCAACCTTATTCACTTCGGCTAATTGTATCCATTCTTCCGAAGCTTTCCAACCACCAAGTAAACTTGGTTTAAGTATGATATATTGCGGCTGTATATTCCTCAATAAGTTGCTCTTTTCTTCAAAACAACTTATACCGATTAACTCTTCATCAAGCGCAATTGGAACAGGCGTTTTTTGACATAATTGATACATTTTATCTAATTGCCCTGCTTTTATTGGTTGTTCTATTGAATGTATATGAAAAGCAGAAAGAGCTTCCAGTTTCTCTAAAGCTTCATGGCTCAAAAAAGCACCATTAGCATCAACCCGTAATTCTAATACCTGCGATGAAAAACGTTTTCGAATATGTTGTAACAATCGTAACTCTTCATTAAAATCAATTGCTCCAATCTTTAGCTTTAAGCATGAAAATCCTAAGCTCAATTTCTCTTCAATGCGCTGTAGCATCTCACCAATAGCTCCCATCCAAATAAGTCCATTAATTATTACAGGTTTTGTACCATCTGTAAAACCAGAAGGAAACAGCACATATGGATTATTGCTTTGCAACCCCTGAAAAGCCATCTCAAGGGCGAAACGAATAGAAGGGTAATCAATCAGCGATATATGATAATCTGAACAATACAAATTAATGTTCTGACATATGTCCTTAATCTTATCTTCTAATTCCGGCTTATCATCGTAACTTAAACCCGGAATAATTGAACACTCACCTGTTCCGCTCCTACCTTCGGAATCTTCAATTTTAATAAACCAACTAGGTTTGGTATATAAAACACCTCGAGAGGTTCCACCGGCCTGATTGAATTTCATAAGACGTTTAACATACGTAGCTCTTAGCATATCATAAAATTAACAATCCACATCCAAATAGTAATACAAGTAATAAGGTAGAAAGTGCCAGCTTTTTTAATTCCGGATCAAAATCATCTGCATTATTAGCTTTACAAACGACTATCAAGTGACGGGCAAATAAGGGCAATACTACAGCAAATAGAAAGCGTACTATAAAATGATCATTAAGTAAAACGAAAACCAAAAGAAATAAGATAGCACCAATAACCAGAAAACATTGATAACGCTTGGCCCAAACTATGCCATAACGTACAACTAAGGTTTCCTTTCCTGCTTCACTGTCACTATCCTTATCGCGCATATTATTAAGATTCAGCACCCCAACACTTAACATACCAACAGTGAAAGCTGGTAGCAAAATAAGCCAGGTACACCATCCACTATGCATATAAAAGCAACCTCCTACACCAATTATTCCAAAAAATAGTAATACAAAGAAATCTCCCATTCCTTTATAACCATACGGATTTTTCCCCATTGTATACTTCATAGCAGCTGCTATAGCTCCAATACCTAGTATAAAAAAAATAATACCATTAAGACTGACAGCATTGTTAAAAGCAAAATTAATTAGAAGCAAACCTGACAACAACGATAGTACTGCAAAAATAATAATAGCGATACGCATATCACGTTTACTTATGGTACCGGATTGTACCATCCGCTGTGGTCCTTGTCTCCCATCATGATCAGCTCCATTTATGGTATCTCCATAATCGTTGGCCAAGTTTGATAGTATTTGTAAAAATAATGTGGTTACAGAGGCTCCAATCAGAATTTTCAATTGAAATACGTTATAATATGCAGCCAACATACTCCCCATTATAATTGATGAAAGGGCAAGCGATAATGTGCGCAAACGAAATGCATTAAGCCACGCTAAAACTTTGGTCATAATCCAGTATTTGTACAAAAATATATATTTGCATCAAAACTATAGAAATATCCAACAATGTTTACGTGTATAAGTTGAATTATACCGATTATCAATTAAAAAAAGTGTCCTAAAAATATTGTTAGCGACTTTTTTTAGGTTTATAAAGTTATTGATAACAAGTGACTCTACTTTTCATACACCTTCTTCAATTTATGATTATATGCTAAGAATTGAAACGATATATAAAACATAGAATTTACTATTAGTATCATAACAACTAATTACAAGTGCTTATTATTCATAAACAATGACAATACAAAAGTGACCTTAATGCCTTAAATTCATTGTATGATATTGATGTAGGATAACTTAGGATATGCTGCGGAAAATTGGCACTATCCTGATGAAATGATGGCTGAATATATATGTATGGGTTTTCTATAAATCCAGCTTTACTATATATATTTATTAATTCTTTATTATTTTCTCCAGATATGATGTCAATTTTTTTTATAATTTTGAAGTCATCATTATATAACTCTTTTACCATTTTTAATAAAACACCTACAATAGCCGAATATATTTCATCAGATTGAACGGCAACATGCTCTATAGCCACCCAGTCATCAAGTTTCCAGAGCCCTACAAAGCCTTGCAATTTTCCAGCTTCACTACGCAACTCGAGTATTTGATAGATTTCCTTTGCACAAACCTCTTCAAACTGATTTATGCTTCTTCTGCGCTCATACGTAAATGCAGATGTCATTAAATCCCATACATCCTCTGTAAACATAGCTCTTAAATTTAGATGATGTAGGACAATTGATGTACCAGAAATACTGAATAAATCAAAAAAGATGTGAAAGAACCTGATTTTGATTAAAATTATATCTCTCCTATTTCATTAAAGTACTGAAATGCAAATTATCTAACAATCTCCAGTATAGCCAATCCATTAAATAATACTTTAAAGTAAAAATAACCACAATTCAAATAAGATTACCTTACTTTCATCAAAACCAAATATCTTTTAAAATTATAATTCCGTATTATGCATACGGGAACATAAGAACTGGGGAGCAGAATATCTAAATCTAATTTATGAAATGGAATGATTTAAAACTCAGCAAGAAGTTTTTTATTGCATTCGGCATTGTAATTTCCCTACTATTGGTAACTGGTATTTGGGCATTTTCAGGTATTAATAATATTGTTGAAGATGCTTCAGAAACTATTGATGGAAATAAACTTCGAACGAATTTAGAGCACAAATATGTTGACCACCTGATTTGGGCAAAAGAAGTTAACAGGTTACTTACAGATGATAATGTTACTGAGTTAACAGTGCAAACAGATCATAACAAGTGTGCGTTTGGACAATGGTATTATGGTGAGGGAAGAAAGAAAGCAGAAAAACTTGCACCAGAACTTAAGCCATTATTAAAAGAATTTGAAGAACCTCACAAACACCTTCACTCATCTGCAATTAAACTTGCTGAAGCCTTTGAACAAATGGATTGGCAAGTGTCACTACAACTCAAGCAAGCAGAACTGGATCATATTAACTGGATGAATGAGGTAAAAGATGCCATTTTTATTAAAGATACTAAATACATTAAGGTTATAAAAGACCCAACAAAATGTAATTTTGGACAATGGCTAGGTTCTGAGACAGTTAAAAAACTTACACAAGAACATCCGGAAGTGCAGAATTATCTTGATGCCATCATTGATAAGCATGACAAGCTTCATACAAGCATATATGTAGCCGAATCGTATCAAAGAAAAGGTAATAATGCTGCAGCACGGCATTATTTCAATTCGACTATAAAGCAGAATACTGAAAATGTTTTGGCAGAGTTAGGTGAACTAGGCAATTGGAGCCAACATCACCTAGAAGGTATGAAAGAGGCAAATCATATCTATCAAAATGAAACGATGGTTCATTTAGAAACGATGGGAGATTTATTCAACAAGACAATTGAAGAATCAAAAGGCTATATCCTTACCGATCAAGCTATGCTTAATAAGGCTAAAACAACGCAAAGAGGTGTTTTTATTTTTATTATTGCAGCAGTAATTATCGCCATTATTATGACCTTTTTTATTACTTCCAATTTATTAAAGCCGATAAAAAAATCAGTTGTCTTTGCTAACCAGGTTGCTAAGGGAGATTTAACAGCCTCAGTAGATATAGATCAAAAAGATGAAATAGGACAACTCGCTACCGCCTTAATGAATATGGTTACAAAACTTCAGAATATAGTTTCTAACATCAAAACTGGCTCTGATAATTTAGCTGTGGCCAGTCAACAATTAACAGGAGGTGCACAACAGATTTCAAGTGGTGTTAATGAGCAAGCTGCCTCTGCAGAGGAAATATCGTCATCAATGGAAGAAATGACGGCTAATATTCAGCAGAATTCAGCAAATGCTCATGAAACACTAATTATATCCAGGCAATCATCGTTATCTATAGAAAAAGTAGCCAATGCTTCTGAAGATAATGTGAAATCAGCATTAAATATTAATTCAAAAATAAAGGTTATTGTTGAGATTGCTGAACAAACCAATATTCTTGCTCTTAATGCTGCAGTAGAAGCAGCACGTGCTGGAGAACATGGCAGAGGTTTTACTGTAGTGGCCAACGAGGTAAGAAAACTTGCTGAACGCAGCAAAAATGCTGCTTATGAAATTGTTAAATTAGCACAAGAGGGATCAAAAATATCTGAAGAATCAAATGATTTATTAAAAGCAATTGTTCCAAATATTAATGAAACATCAAGGTTAATTCAGGAAATAGCTGCTGCAAGTAAAGAACAGGAACAGGGTGTAAACCAAGTTAATTTAGCCATCCAACAATTTAGTATAGTTACACAGCAAAACGCTACCTCAGCTGAAGAAATGGCCAGTAGTTCTGAAGAACTATCGTCTCAGGCCGGTGAACTAGAAGGTATGACGCGCTTCTTTAAGGTTGATGATAAAACAAAACCGGTACGAAACTCTACTCATTCGAATACCACTACCAATTCTCATAAAAAGACAGAAAACACTATAAGAGAGAATACCAAAGAAGAAAACTTTAAGATTGAACTTGGCATAGAAGAGGAAGAATACGTAAGTATGTAATTACTAAATACTAACCAAATAAGTTTAAATGGGACAGGCAGCGTGTTTTGTCCCATTTTTTTAATCTCAATTTTCCACTTATATCACACAGAAAAAGATTATTTTATCTTTGTTTCAATATTATATTACAACTATGATTCAAAGTATAAAAAATATAGACCTTAAACCTTTTAATACCTTTGGTTTTTCTGCCAAAGCAAAGGAGTTTACCTCTTGCCCCGACATAATTTCAATAAATCAAACATTAAAATACCTTAAGTCATATCCTCAACCTTACTTAATATTAGGTGGTGGGAGCAATATTCTCTTTAGCAAAAATTTTGACGGACTTATTATTCATCCCAATCTTACAAACATATCTTTCCTGAAAGAAGATAATAACAATGTGTGGATTGAGGCTGGTGCTGGTGTTGAATGGGATGCCCTTGTTAATTATTGTGTTACGAATAATTGGTATGGTCTAGAAAACCTGTCCTATATTCCGGGTAATGTGGGTGCTTCTCCGGTGCAAAACATTGGTGCTTATGGTGTAGAAGCAAAAGATTGTATTGAAACAGTAAAAGGTGTATTCATTGATACTGCTGAATTATTTGAATTTACAAATTCTCAATGTGCATTTGCTTACCGCCAAAGTATATTTAAGGCTGGATTGAAAAATAAAACCATTATTACTTCTGTTGTTTTTAAGTTAGCCAAAAAAGCTTGTTTTAATTTATCGTACGGGTCGGTAAAAGATCAGGTTGAAGCCAATGGCGGGATCAATCTGAAAAATGTACGCCAAACAATTATTACTATCCGCAAAAGCAAACTACCTGAACCGAAAGAATTTGGTAATGCGGGTTCTTTTTTTAAAAACCCGGTTATCCAACAATCTGCTTTTGAGGCTTTAAAAAGCAAGTATGCTAACATGCCCCATTACCCTGTTGATGAAAAAAACATAAAAATTCCGGCAGGTTGGTTGATCGAGCAGGCAGGTTGGAAAGGCAAAAGCATAGGCCAGGCAGGTGTACACAACAAACAAGCACTGGTACTTATAAACAAAGGAGGCGCAAGCGGAGCTGATCTTATTCATTTAGCCAACACTATTATAGCAGAGGTTAAAACAAAGTTTGGTATTTGCATCGAACCAGAAGTCAACATTATTTAATCTATCACATAAACAAGAGCCATTATTTTTCTGTTGATTTAGCAAAAGATTTATAGTTTAGTATTTTTATTTTTAAAATATGTCTATCAAACAACACTCAAAATACAAAAAACCTAACAGGCTTATCATCCGTCTTTTATTACTAGTTATTGTACTAACATTAGTAGCATTGTTAATTGGCAAAAGCTTCTACAATAAAATTTATGCTCCTAATGTTGTTGTAAATGACAATGGCATACTTTATATCCCCACAGGTTCTGATTTTGAGGATGTATTGGTTGCACTTGAAAATGGCGGGTACTTGTATGATGTCAAAAGCTTTGAATGGATTGCCAAAAAGAAAAACTACATTAATAATGTAAAGCCGGGCCGTTATCAACTCAAAAATGGCTGGACCAACAATGGCCTTGTTAACCTTTTACGCTCGGGTAATCAAACTCCTGTAAAAGTAACTTTTAATAATATCCGTACTATGCCTGAACTGGCCGGGGCTGTAAGCAAATATTTAGAGTGTGATAGTATTGATTTGTTAAACGTGCTTAATACACCTGAAACGTTCGAAAATTATGGCTTCACTATAGCTACTTCTCCTGCCCTGTTTATTCCAAATACTTATGAGTTGTGGTGGAATACAAGTCCTGAGAAATTTATACAACGGATGTATAAAGAATACAAAAAATTCTGGACCGATGAACGTATAAAAAAAGCTCAGAAAGCAGGCCTTACTCCTGTTGAAGTAAGCACTCTTGCTGCAATTGTTGATGAGGAAACCATTAAAGCTGACGAAAAACCGGATGTAGCAGGCTTATACATTAACCGACTTAATAAAAATATTCGTTTACAAGCTGATCCGACAGTAAAGTATGCAATGGGAGATTTTTCTATTAAGCGTGTATTAAACAAAGATTTACAAACAGACTCGCCATACAACACCTACAAACACGCCGGTTTGCCTCCCGGGCCAATCCGTATTCCTTCTGTATCCGGCATTAAAGCAGTTCTCGACTACACGCAGCACAAATATCTGTATATGTGTGCAAAAGATGACTTTTCCGGCTATCACAATTTTGCTAAAACATTAAAACAACATAATATTAACGCGGCTAAATTTCAAAGGGCACTTAATTCAAATCGTATTTATCGTTAAATTTTATTCTATTTTATTGAGTAAACTCAAACAAAAAATCACTATTTTAATGCTTTATTTAATTAAATTTGGTCTTTATAGGAGAAATGGACGAGAAAAAAAGCATATAAATTAAAGACTTATACGCCATATGAAGTGCTTAGTTTTTAAAACTATACAAAAGTAAGTGCAATAGGCAGTATGATTATATGTGGACAAGAGGTATATGAAAAGTTTAAGTAGCTATTCCTTGTTATATATATTGATTAGAAAAACAAATACTGAATTAGATCAAAAACTTCAGGCCCATAAGTTTAAGTTAATTGAAGAACATTTGTTAAATAATTTGGAAAAAGTATAAAAACAGGAGAATACAGAGCTGATATTGGATACAGTATGTGATGCAGAAGATATATTGACCTCTTAAAATCAATTCACTCCAAAGCTTTTTTAAGTCCAGAGCATTCTACATTTTCTAATGTTTTTAGCAATATTTTTGAAGATTATTTAAAAGAAGTAGCAACAAAAGAAAATTGGAATTATTTTTGCAAGTGAAAACAGTTTTAATGAAGCCATTAGCTTTAAAAAATAACATTATAAAACATAATTAATAATCAAATGCAGATAATTAGATTTATTACACCAGTTATTCTTTCTTTACTAATTGTTTCGTGTGCTTCTTTAAATGGTGGTTCATCAAGTTTTGATGACAGTGAAAGCCCATATGTTACCGAAGAAACAACACCCAAAGTAAAAGAAAAGGCAGAACAAGATATTGTTGTTAAAGAAGAGAGGGTTACCTTAGTTGATCAAACAAATAATGAAGTTTTTAAATATTACGTTATTATCGGATCTTTTCGTGTATTAGAAAATGCAAGAAAGTACAAAGAGCAACTTATAAATGAAGGTTTTACGCCAATATTGCTTGAAAACGAAAATGGCTTGTACCGTGTCTCTATCGCGGCGTATAACGAAGAACTACCTGCTCGCAAGAAAATAGGTAATATACGCAATACATATGAAAAGTATGATGATGTTTGGTTGCTTATCCGTAAAGCATAACATTCATGAAAAAAAATTAGTAGCCGGTTCAAAAGAACCGGCTATTTTTTTGCAATAAACTATTATCAAACAATACTTCCGCTGTTATTAATCTTTTCTACTCGTTAACTTTTTCCTATTTTTGCGCATTCATTTACCGAAATAAATAATAAAAAAATATAAACGAGACAAAATGTACAAACCAGTAAATCTTTCTGAAGATATTTTCTATGTTGGTGTTAATGATCGTCGCACTAACTTATTTGAAAATATGTGGCCGCTTGACCGTGGCGTTTCGTATAATTCATATGTAATTGCCGACGAAAAAGTAGCTATTATTGATACTGTTGAAGCAGGTCATTTTGAGAAGTGGATTGCTAAAGTACGCACTATTTTAAATGGCCGTACAGTAGATTATTTAGTGGTTAATCATATGGAACCAGACCATTCCGGTGCCATCAGGATACTTACCGAGTTATATCCCAAGATGAAAATTATTGGTAATAAGAAGACTATTCCAATGATTGAAGGATACTATGGAATTGCAAGTAATTTCGAAATAGTAAAAGAAGGTGATTCACTTGACCTGGGAAAGAATAAATTAATATTCTACACTGTTCCAATGGTGCACTGGCCGGAGTCAATGGTATGTTTTGAAGAGTCAAATCAAATACTATTTTCTTCTGATGCCTTTGGTAGTTTTGGAACTTTAGATGGTGGTATTTTTGACGATGAATTAGATTTTGAGTACTATTTAGATGAAATGCGCCGTTACTATTCAAATATTGTTGGTAAATATGGAAATCCGGTGCAAAAAGCACTTCAAAAGCTGGGCACTTTAGACCTTAAAGTCGTTGCACCTTCGCACGGACCAATATATCGCGAAAACATTAATCGTATGATTGAGATGTACGATAAATGGAGTAAATATGAAGGTGAAGAAGGTGTTGTTGTAGCTTATGCATCAATGTATGGTAATACAGAAGAAATGGCAGAGGTAACTGCACGTGCCATTACCGAAAACGGCATAAAGAATGTTCGTGTTTATGATGTTAGTAAGACGCATCCTTCATATGTAATTTCTGATATATTTAAGTTTAAAGGTTTAATACTTGGAAGCCCAACGTATAGCAATGAATTACACCCTAATATGGAAGCTTTGACTTCTAAAATTCATCACATGGGCATTACTAACCATTATTTTGGTGTTCTTGGCTCATTCACATGGGCTGGGGCATCGGTTAAAAAGCTACGTGAAATTGGCAATAGCTTAAAGTGGGAAGAAGTAGCTGAAGCTGTTGAAGAGAAATATGCCTTAAAAGAAGATAAGTATGAATCATGCTGGCAATTAGGTGTTGCAATGGCCGAAAAACTTAAAGCAGACAGGTAAGTACTGTTGATACATATATTAATGAAAGAGTGATTATTTGATGATTGCTCTTTTTTTTTGCATCATATATGTTGTTACACCATTACTATGGGTAATAACTAAACTTCATACAACAGCAAACCCGGAGTAGTTCTCCGGGTTTGTAACTTCTATTTTAAGTTCTTTATATTACAAAAACTCATAACGTACAAAAGCCTCAACAGCTTCATACTCTGCCATTCCTAATTCATTATATAAATTAGCCGTGCCTCTGTTTCTATCTTCAGCACGTTGCCAAAACTCACGGTTATCACCACCTAAAAACATAGCTCCATCTTTTTGTGATTGATGCTTAAAGATAGCATTACGCTTGCGCATTAGTTCATCAGGACTAATTGGTACAGCCATTTCTATATTATGGATTTCCCACTCGTGCCATGCACCACGATACAACCATACCCAACAATCTTTCATCCACTCTTCTTTTTTTAGCACATCTATAGCCTGAAAAATAGCATCTAAGCATACGCGGTGTGTCCCATGCGGATCAGACAAGTCTCCTGCAGCAAAAATCTGATGAGGTTTAACATCCTTAATAAGGTCAGCTATTATTTTAACATCGGCCTTACCCATAGGAAGCTTCTCTACACTGCCCGATTCATAGAAAGGTAAGTTAAGAAAATGAACATTCTCATCCTTAACATTAGCATAACGACATCCTGCTTTAGCTTCCCCTACTCTAATTAAACCTTTAATTCGACGTACTTCAGGCAAATCAACCTGGTCAGGCTTTTTATTAGCTAAAAATTTTCGAATTTTATCATGCTGTGCTTTTACGCTTTTTACATCATCGCTAACTTCAGCAGAGTAATCACTTACAAAATCAAGGTAACGTAACACATCATCGTCCGAAACTGCAATACTACCTGATACCTGGTAAGCCACATGTACTTCGTGCCCCTGATCGACCAAACGTAACATAGTACCTCCCATCGAGATAACATCATCATCTGGGTGCGGGCTAAAAATAATTACACGTTTTTTGGCAGGCGATTTGCGTTCTGGACGATTTGTATCGTCTGCATTTGGTTTGCCTCCCGGCCATCCGGTAATTGTATGTTGTAATTCGTTAAATATTCTAATATTAGTTTGATACGCTGAACCACGCTCTGCCAATATATCACCCATTCCATTATCGTTGTAATCACGATCTGTTAATTTTAAAATAGGTTTGTTCACTTTCTGGCATAACCAAAGCACTGCTTTTTTAATCAAACGATCATCCCATATAACGCTATCAATCAACCATGGTGTTTGAACACGCATAAGATCCGCAGCAGCTGCTTCATCAATTATCATTTTGCAATTTTCATGGTTTTGCAAAAATGATGCAGGTACTTCTTCTGTAATCCCTTTCTCAACTGTTCTTTTTACAATTGAAGCTTTACCTTCACCCCACGCTAATATTCTTACACGCTTAGCATTCATTATGGTTTTAATACCCATTGTAATGGCTTTACGTGGTGCATTATCTATTCCAAAGAAATCAGATGCTGCTTCGGTACGCGTAATATTGTCAAGTGATACAATTCGGGTAAGCGAGTTACCTGTAGATCCCGGTTCGTTCATACCGATATGGCCGGTACGACCAATGCCTAATATTTGCATATCAATACCACCTACTTTTTGAATTTTTTCTTCAAAAGCATGACAGAACTCGTAAACATTTTCTTGTGAAACGGTACTATCCAGATAGTTAATATTCGCATCAGGGATGTCAATATGATTGAAAAACTTTTCGCGAATATTTCGGTTAAAGCTCTGAAGTGCATCTGGTGTGATTGGGTAATACTCCATCACATTAAAAACAATAACGTTTTTAAAGCTTAAGCCATCTTCTTTGTGCAATCGAATTAACTCAGAGTATACTTCACTTGGTGCCGAACCTACTGCTAATCCTAAAACACAGTTTCCGCCTTCCAGCTCTTTTATCTTAATGATTGAAGCAATTTCAGCCGCTAATGCTTTTGAACCTTCGGTTGATGAGCCATAGATCTTAGTTGAGATCTTTTCTTGTTTCGTAATTAAAGCTCTAAGATAAGGATCATCGTGATAACCTTCATTCTTAAATTTCCCGGCTGGTGAAATTTTCTGATTGAATTTTACTATCATAACTACTCAAAATTGAAGTTTTGTGGTTTTAGACAAGCTACAAATTTACAATTTATAATGATTAAAAATAAATAAAACAGAAAGATTTAATAACCAAATTTAATTAAATTAAAAGCTACTGAAACTTTCACATAATTATCTAACATGATTTAGTTTTCTACAAGCGTATTATAAACCACATCATGAATTTTAGTACGTATATTCATCTCAATTAATTTCTTATTATATGCATGTGGGTATATCCGGTTTGAAAGAAAGATGTATATCAAATCATGTTCCGGATCAAGCCATAAAATTGTACCTGTAAAGCCTGTATGACCATACGATGATTGCGAGGCTATTGGTGAAACATGGCGATTTTCACCTGGATCCAGTTCGGGCTTATCTACACCTAATCCTCTTCGGTTGCCATGATTTATAGTTTTTGTAAATTCTCCAATTGTATTTGGTTTTATAAATCGAATACCTCCATATTGACCTTCATTTAACAGCATTTGCCCAAGTTTAGCCAAATCGCCAGCATTGGCAAATAACCCGGCATGAGCAGCAACACCTCCAAGCATAGCTGCTCCCTGATCATGCACATATCCATCCAAAAGTGTACATCTAAAGCTAAGGTCATCTTCTGTTGGCGCAATTCGCTCAGCATCAAAGCTATCCAAAGGCTTATATCGTAATGTACCAGCACCTAATAAATCAGCAAATTGTTTATAGAATAATGAATCCAGACTTTTATTCTCTTCCTGTTCAATAATTTTTTGTAGAAGGTAATACCCTAAATCACTGTAGAGGTAGTTTTTTGATGTACGTAATCTTGATGAATAAATATAGTTATACATCGAATCAATATAAGATTCATTCATAAACATGCTTTCCGAAACTTGCCTTTTAAAAAAACCGGTTTGTTTTTCTGAAAATACATCTTTCCTAAATTTTGCATTCTTGTTTTGGTAAAGGCGTGTATCAACCCTAATATTATAAAGACTTGAATGGTGACGACTATATAGCGATCTTTTATTCAATGATTCCCGATCTAATGCTTTATTATAAAAAGGAATAAAGCTAACTAATCCACTCTGGTGCAATAGTAATTCTCGTATTGTTATATCTGCTTTATCTGTTGTGTCTATTCCTGTTATGTAATCCCTTAAGGTAGCATCCAGATTAATCACCTTTTTCTCATAAAGTTGCATTACTAAAGGAAAAGTTACTGCTAATTTAGTTATTGAAGCAACATCATATAAATCTGTATTTTTAACTTTTTGCTTTTCATTGTACGTGTGGTAGCCATAACTTTTTTGTAAAACAATATTACCCGATTTAACAACAAGCAATTGTGCACCTGGCATTGCCTTATTTTTAATAGCATTATTGACAATGCTATCAATCTTATTTATTGAGTCTGTATTAAAAACATCAATAAAATTATATGTGAGGCCTAAACGTGTTTTATATGAATGTGTGCTATAAAACTTCTTTTTATTCCATTCTTCTTTTGCTACACTTATGCCATCAACACTATATCCTCCATATATGGCTTGTGCCAAAAGCGACCAACTCAACTTCATGGCTTCGGGCATTTGCACAACAGCATCAAAATAGTCCAGATGGGCAATGGTCTTTCCTGATAGCTGACCTGCATATACTAACACGTTCTGGTGTTTATTTGAGTTAGAAATATCTCGACTATTCTGAAATCTGCTTCTTAATATACTATCACTATCACATAAAATAAACTGTATTTCCGCCTTACTGTCATTAAGCACAATATTAGGATGGTAGTAACTGGCATCGTTAAAAAAATCCTTTGCTGTATTTATCCTGTAATCTATTACTGATGCTGTTAAAGTATCCAGTCTTTTTAATGGCAATAAAGCTTGTTTCTGATATATTGATACAGAGCCTTTAAATGCATTATAACGATTCTGAAGTCGATCAGCTTTTATTTTAGTTTTATTGTTCAGGCTATCTGTTTCTGCCTGGTAGTTTAATAACCAGGCAATACATTTATTCAAGAGTGTTTCATCAAGCCAACCATACTTAAAAGCATTTATTACCTGTTGCTTGCAACCATAGCTTCTATTATCCCAAAATAATACACCACACTTAAGCATATCATTAAATGAAATACCATACTCACTTTTATTTTGCCATAAGTTTAAAGCAGGTAACTCAGTTTGATCAAAAAAAGACAGGGAATTCATTGATAAGGATTCCGGATTTATGTTAACCGACACATTTGAGATAAGGTCACTTAATAAATTACATGGAAAATCTATAACCTTAATAAAGGTATGATTCACAACGTCATTATCACCAATATAAATCCGGGCTACCCCCTTCATGGTATCCGGTACAATAATGCCATCATAACCATTATTAATGTACTGCTGTAATTTTTCATTAAACAACTGATGTTTAAGCTTTTTATTACGTAAAGCCAATAAAGTATGCTCAGATGGATAAGGCAGTTCTAACGAATCTACAATACCCGGACGCGTATCAAATACTTCATAATTGACGTATAAACTGTCCCCAACCTTAATCCTGTCCTTAGGCTGACCTGTTTGTGGCGCCACAAATAACATCTCTACTTTCTGCTCTAAAGAAAGTAAGCCCATTATTGTATCAACTCTATGTAAGCTCCAACCCGGCAACGAATAAATTACCAAGGCCCATACCAAAATAAAAAACCTCATACACAATTTAACTCCCAGCTAATAGAATAAAACGAAAATAATTTAATTTTGTAAGCTTAAGGGGCTAATTTCATGGAAAAACTGTTAAAAAATATTATAATATGACTGTTAATCAGTTTCTGGTTTTAAAAAGTATAATGCCTAATTTTAAACTTGTTTTTCAAACCCTCTTTTTTGGATAATAGATAAACAACCGTTAATTTAGGAAGCTGAAATGCATATTTAATCCATCTATTGAAAATGAGCGTAAGTGATTCAATTAACAATTCGTTAGTTCAGAATTGGGAAAACAAAGTAATTTTAGTTGTTGAAGATGTGGATACCAACAAAATTTTTTTTGATGCCGCATTAAGAAAAACAAATGCTAAAATATTATGGGCAAAAGATGGCAAAGAAGCTATTGAACTATTCAGAGCTAATGTAATTGACCTGATTTTAATGGACTTGCAATTGCCAATTATGGATGGTTATACTGCTACCCGCGAGATAAAAAAAATAAAGCAGGACATTCCTATTATTGCACAAACAGCGCATGTTATGTCAGGTGAACGTGAAAAATGTATGGAAGCCGGATGTGATGACTACCTGGCCAAACCTATACGATTGCAGATCCTTATGGATACTCTTTCAAAATATTTAAACAAATAATAAAAAAAGACTACAACTTAGTAGTCTTTTTTTTGCTCTATAGTGTATAATATTATAGGATTTTTAATTCTGTTCTTCTGTTTTTTGCTTTTCCTTCTTCTGTATCATTGCTTTCAAGCGGTTGATCAAAACCATACCCTTTATACTTAAGTCGGTCTGAAGCAATCCCTCTCTCTACCAAATAGCGATACACTGCTTTCGCCCTGTTTTCTGCTAAAGTAATGTTATATGTTCTGGTTCCCACATTATCTGTATGTCCTCCAATCTCAACATTTACACTTGTATTTAAACTTAGTAAGCGAACTACATAATCGAGTTCTATATATGATTCCTTTTTTAATACATATGAGTCTGTTTCAAAAAAGACATTACGCAGTACAAAGCGTTCTCCTGCTTTTATTTTACTTAAATAAACATTTAATGTTTGTGGCTTATCAAGTCCGGCATTTTCACTTACTAAAAAATGATCGGAATAAAACAGGTAGCCTTCTTTTTGAATATTCAGCGCATAATTATTACCTGATGGTAAACAAAACAAGAACTCACCAGAATGTTCAGCTGTTCTTGTTAACACAGATAATTCACCACCTGTCATTTCTGTTACACGAATATTGGCAAACAATAATTCTTTTGTCTCTTTATCAAACACTTTACCTTTTATATAAGTAACCGGGACAGGGCGGGACTTTTTTGGTATTGTAATTTGATAAATATCTTTATGATGCCCTTCTCCAAAACCATCTGATGAGAAATACCCCAAATCACCTTTAGCATTGATTATCAATCCTATTTCATCATTTTCAGTATTTAACGGATAGCCCAGATTACTTGGTTTCTGCCATTCCTTATCTGCTCCTAACCTTGAGTTAAACAAATCCATATTACCCATTCCCGGCCAACCGTCAGATGAAAAGTATAAAGTCTGGTTATCTAAATGGATAAAAGGAGAGTTTTCGTCCCCTTCAGTATTCACATGCTCACCCAGGTTTTCAACTTTACCAAAGAAAGGTGTTCCGTCTTCTCTGTATGCAGTAATAACAGCTTTCCATATGTCCTTTTTACCTTGTCCTCCGGGACGGCTGCTAACAAAATACAAGGTGCGTCCATCAGATGAAAAGCTTGGTTGGGATTCCCAAAAGGGCGTATTTACAGGAGCCCCAAGATTTGTTGGCTCACTCCATCCTTCAGCTACTCTTTTTGAAAACCAAATATCACAACTTCCCTTACCTCCTTTTCTTCCACAGGCCGTAAAAAACATCCAGTTACCATCGGCACTTAAGGACTGAGCACCTTCATTACCATCTGTATTGAGCGAAAAAAGTGGTTCTCTTTTATTCCATATTCCTCCTTTGTTATAGGAAACATAGAAGTCTTCTTTAAAATTATTCGCATTTTTCGTTAAGCCTTCCGTATCTGTTATCAAAGGATTTTTTGGCACCAGTACTGTAAATATCATGGTACTACCATCAGCACTTAAGCTGGGCCAATATTCATCAAAGTTGCTGTTAATGGCTTCACCAATATTTACCGGGTCAATAATTATTGGGTTTACAACAGCTTCTTTGGCAAATTGAGCCTTTGCAATCCAATGATCCGGGTTTAACTTAGAACGTTTCGACTTATTATTGCGTTTGTATTTATCCATCCAATAAACCACCTCATCATATTGCCCCAAATTGTATTTAGCAACACCAATATTAAAAAGTGCCGGTACGAAATAAACACTATCAATCGCAATAGCATTTTCCAACATTTCTAATTCTTGTTTATACATTTTCCTGTTAAAATAGATATCTGCTTTTAAAAGGTATGCTTCAATAAATTGCTTATCCTTCTTTATGGCAACATCAAGGTATTTTAAAGCTTCACTAATCTGACCCGAAGCATAATCTCGCTGTGCAGATTCAAAACTTGAAATAGCTTTTTTTGATTTACTACTATACTTTTGTCCGTTAATACTAATGCAAAAAAAACTTACTAATACTATCAGAAAATACTTCATATCAATTATCCTACGTTATTGAAGGTATTTTTGTTTGAGAAAAATTAAATGAGTTAATGCAAAAAATCAGATGTATAATTGTAAAATTTCAACACTTTTATTTTCTCTTGATGATTTATAAGCTTTCAAAATCACACGTATACTTTTGCTAATCTACCCCAGTTAATTTAGACTTTATACATTTACAAAAATAAGTATTAAGGGTACATGATACAATACGAAAACTATTCATTAAGCACTATCATTACTTATATTTGTAAGCTTATAAATAAACTATGAACGAATAATGAAAATTTTAAGCGACAAATGCCGGGATTGTAAGAAATGTGAAAAACTATGCCCTGTTAATGCCATTGATGTTGATAACAACAGTTTTAGTGCTGATTGCATTATGTGTCTTCATTGTGCTGCCATATGCCCCGTTCAGGCTATTGATGGCTCACAACTTACCATTGGACAAAACTCTCAAAACAATATTAATCCCGGTGAATTTGAATTATTAATGCAACAACGGCGGACACACCGTTTTTTTAATACTCAAACGGTATCTCCGGAAATATTGTCCGAGTTTATTGAACGTATGCGCTTTAGCCCAACAGCCAGTAACCAGCAAAGTCTTCAGTTTACAGTAGTAACCAATAAGCAAAAGCTGGAAGAACTTAATACCATAACAATCTCAACACTTGTTAAAGCTTTTAAAGGTATTAATGTCATAACAAGACCTCTTATACGACTGTTTTCAGGTAAAGAAACACTTTTAAAAATGGAGAAGTCGAAAAATAAGTTTTTAAATAAGGCTGCTCTTAAAAAGGATATGATTACTTATAATGCTCCAGCTGTAATTCTGATCCACAGTGCTGATAACCCTGTTGGCATGCCTTGTCATGATGCTAATATATGGACGGGTATGGCTACGCTTTATGCTGAGCTTTTAGATTTATGTACATGTATTAATGGCTATATTGTAAGTGCTTCCAGGCGTAACAAAAAGATTAAAGCAATCTTACAAATTCCTACCGATCATACCATACACAGCGCACTACTAATAGGCTACCCGAAATACCAGTTTGAAAATAGAGTTGAACGAAAAAAACCTCACATTAATCTTATCATTGATTAAAACCCGTATTTATTTGGTTAATAAGATTATAAGTTATTCCAGGTAGTTAACCCTTCAAGTTGAGCCAATATACTTATAGCTTCGGCTCTTGTATTACCACAAAATGCTTTCTCAGGGGTAAAACCACCACAAACAGCAGGGCGTAGAGGTGAATTAAAAATGTCACATTTATAATCATCTGTTAAGTGTGCACAGGGCACTCCACCCTTTTTGCCATTGGGCATTTTAGGTAAGGGTGATGAAATACTCGGTACAATGCAACAGGCTCCGCATTTCTCTCTACATTCCATTTCTTTTAGTTTGCTTACCGCAAAAATAGATGTTTCAATCAAGTTTTTAATACTTTTAGCCTTGAGAAATTAAAGTATTAAAGATGAGATTTGAAACGAAGCTGATACATGGTACCCTGGTTAAGCGCTATAAACGCTTTTTAAGTGACATAAAGTTAGATGATGGTTCTGTTGTGGTAGCACATTGTACCAATAGTGGCTCAATGAAAACATGTATTGAGGAAGGTGCAGAAGTTTACCTCTCTCCTGCAAAAGACCCCAAACGCAAAACACAATATACCTGGGAAATGATTAAGCTTAATGGTAGTTGGGTTGGTATTAACACGTCTCATCCGAATTTAATAGCATTTGAAGCAATTAAAAATGGAGAAATAGACCAACTTACTGGGTACGACCATGTGCAACGTGAAGTAAAAATTGGCAACAGCCGTATTGATATTATGGCGCAAAATACAAATGAAACGTGCTTTATTGAGGTTAAGAATGTAACGATGAAAGATGGATCGTATGCTCGTTTTCCTGATGCGATAACCACACGCGGTAAAAAGCATCTTGATGAATTGATTGCTCTAAAAAAAGAAGGTATCCGGGCTGTTATGCTTTATATTATTCAACGTTCAGATGTTGAAGTATTTGCTGCTGCTGACAAGATTGACCTTAACTATGCCAAAACGTTAAAAGAAGCATATAAAGCAGGTGTAGAAATTATTCCGCTGAGGGTAAGAGTAACTCCTAAAGAGATTGTTATTGAAAAGGAATTACCTTTTGAATTAGATGCGTAAACATTAAAAAAGCGGTTGGCTATAAAAAAACAACCGCCATCTTTTTTAGTTACATAGCGATATAACTCGATTCTATTCTAATCTTCATTGGTATTTCCATTGGTGCAGGTAACTGAGGTGATTCAACAGCTATACTTCCATCCAGGTTCTGATTTAGTTTAATTTCTGTTGGCCAACCTGTTCTAACATCAATATTTGCTGAAATAGATAAGTTGCCATTAAGGTTGAAATGTTGTATCATACCCATTTCTTCCTTTGTATGCCCTTCAGGGGTATTCATAGTTCCGGTTCCTGAAACTATTACCCGTTCTTTATCAACAGACTCTATATTGTAATTAATGGTGTTATTAATAGGAATTGGCTGTATTACTTTGGTTTTATTCGACCATTTTGTGCCGGCTTTAACCTTTTCTTTGGGATAAACTAAAAGCATGCTACCCAAGCTTTGCTTCATATTTTCATTACTAAACTGACCGGATAAAGCTTTTTCCATCTGCTCTCCTTGTTGCGGGTTATCACCAAAAGCTGCCACTATCTTATTGCTGACTTCTTCAAAGCCTTTTACTTCGATAATATTACCCCGGTTATCAAACGTCATTTGAAACGGATGACCAACAATTATACTAAAGGTCTTATTTAAAGGGTTAGCCATATCAGGTGTTTCTTCCCCAGAATCAAAAGTCATATTGCCCATTGCGCTTTCCATTTTAAAAAGCATTGATTCAAATATGATTTCTCCGGTATAAACATCGTCTGTTTTATCTTTTACTGTAAGTACAACATCACCATTAAATGTATTCTTAACATTCTGGGGTATGCCTGATACACTTTGCTCTATATTCTGGATGGTAAATTGTTTTAAACCATAGGTTTCACCTACCTTAAGGTTATAACGGAGAGTTTCTTGTGCCAATGTATTCCCCGATAACAATAATACGACAACAAAAGGTAAAATAAATTTTAGCTTCTTCATAACATCAGGTTAATTAAATTAATATATACGAACTTAAGAAAAATATTTAGTGTAAAATAAAAAGGCTATCGCAGATGTGATAGCCTTTTTACTTTATACTTGCTTAAATTTGCTTACTCTACAATAGTCATCTCATCTAATAGGTATCCTGCTCCAGCCATTTTATCAACGATAAAAAGAACGTAACGCATGTCTAAAGATATATTACGACATTGGTCCGGATTAAACATCAAATCGCTCATTACACCTTCCCAGGCTCGGTCAAAATTTATACCAATAAGGTGACCTTCAGCATTTAAAACCGGACTACCTGAGTTACCTCCTGTAGTATGATTTGTTGCCACGAAACAAACTGGTACTGTTCCGTCTACTTCATAACGGCCATAGTTTTTATTTTTATACAGTTCTTTCAATTTTGCAGGTACACGGTAATCATATACATCCGGGTTATCTTTTTCCATTATACCTTCTAAGGTAGTGAAATGCTTGTATTCAACGGCATCACGAGCATCATAGCCTTTAACCTGACCATAAGATACACGCAAAGTAAAGTTAGCATCCGGGTAAAATACTTTACCTGGTTCAAACTTCATTTGGGCTGCCATATATGTTTTATCTAAATCTGCCAGCTCTATTTTATAATTCTTCAACTGTGGATATACTTTATCATCGTATACCTTTGTAAAGCTCTTGTTTAATACAAAAGCAGGGTCTTTAACCAATTTCTTAACCGATTTGGCAGAAAATGCATTAATAAAGGTTATTAAGGTTTCTTTGTTATCAAAAATAGATTTATTATACAGGTCATCAACATACTTTTGTATATTGCCTTTGTATTTGCCATTAATGGTTTGATATACATCTGGCTGGAAAGCTGCATCAATATTCTCAGCGTACATCATTAACAACTTGGCTGAAATCTCTTTATCAAGTGGCCTGTAGTAATCCTTAAAAAATAAATTCACATACTCAACTAACTTTTCCTTTGCTTTAACAGTAGCTTCTTCATTAAACTCCTCTGCCTCGTACAACACTTTTAATGCTTCTACTTTACCTGCAAGTGCAACAATTTCCATTCCGTTTGAATGAATCATTTCACGATAGTAGCCATAGGTCAGGTTGTAGTTGGTATAATCGGCATATACCTTTTTATACTTGCTCAATAGCCCTTTATATTCCGGTGCATTATCATTTGCCCACTCTGTAAAATCGGCTTCAAACTTCTGCTTTTTATTAATAGCATCCAATATTTTCAGTCCCCTGTTCTCTCCTATCCAACGCTTCCAGCTATTTGATATCCGGGCATTTTTAGCTGCATATTTAATACGCACGGCTGGGTCCGCTTCCTGGTAACGATTCATAATAGCTAACTTCTCTGTACGAACATCTATCAGCTTAGGGTTTACTGTTTCGGTTAACATTTTAAGATGGTACGATGGTACATATTGGTATGTACTACCCGGGTAACCAAATACCATGGTAAAATCACCCTTATTAACACCTTTTAATGAAACAGGGAAATGCTTTGCCGGTGTATATGGTACATTGTCCTTTGAATATTCAGCAGGTTTATTGTCTTTACCAGCATATATCCTAAACATTGAGAAATCACCTGTATGACGGGGCCACATCCAGTTGTCCGTATCTCCTCCAAATTTACCAATAGCTGATGGTGGAGCACCTACTAAACGTACATCGGTAAATATTTCATTAATAAATAAAAAGTACTGGTTTCCGTTAAAGAATGGCTTTAATACTGCTTGATAGTGCGTATCCTTCACAGCTTCTTCTTTTATATTTTTAATATTTTTACTGATTACTTTATTTCGTTCTTCCGCACTCATTTCCCCTGTAACACCTTCAAGTACCTGTGCTGTTACATCATCCATTCGTTTTAGAAATGTAACAGTAAGGTTTGGGTTAACCAGTTCTTCTTCCGGCGACATAGCCCAAAAGCCATTGGTCAGATAATCATTCTCAACAGAACTGTGGTATTGAATTTGTCCATAACCACAGTGGTGGTTTGTTACAATTAATCCTTTGTCAGAAATTAATTCTCCTGTACAGCCACCTCCAAAAATTACAACGGCATCTTTCAGGCATGCCTGGTTAACACTGTACACATCTTCTGCAGTGAGCCTGAAGCCCATTTCCTGCATTTGCTCAATATTATACTTCTTAAGCAACATAGGAATCCACATTCCTTCATCGGCACGGGCAAATGTTTGCAAAAACAGTGCTGCTACCAATGTTAATAATATCCTTTTAATCATTTTTGTTGTTTTATTGGATTTTTAAAAACGCTTTAATTCTGAATATAATTTTTGCACTGGAAGACCTACTACATTAAAATAAGATCCTTCTATACGTTCAATACCTACCATACCAATCCATTCTTGTATGCCATATGCACCAGCTTTATCAAATGGCTTATAGTTATCAATATAAAATTCGATCTCTTCGGATGTGAGTGTTTTAAAAAACACTTTGGTAGAAACGGTAAAATCGCTTTGTTTGTCTTTTGTCGTCAAGGCCACCCCGGTAATTACTTCGTGAGCTTTACCCGATAACATGTTTAACATTTTTACTGCTTCATCCCTGTCTTTAGGCTTTCCAAGTATCTGTTTATCACAATATACAATCGTATCGGCTGTTATTACTAAAATATTATGGTTCCGGCAGTCTTCTTTATACGGAACAGCTTTTTGCCTTGCAAGATATGCTGGTACTTCAACACCTGGCATTGACTCTGGAAAAACCTCTTCCACATCTTCTTTAATAAGCACTTTAAAAGGAATATTAAGTTGCTCAATCAATTCTTTTCTTCGCGGTGACTGAGAGGCTAATACGATTTTATAATCTGTCATGCTTTATTCTGAACTACCTTTTTTTAATCAAACAAACACAAATATAAAACAATTGCGCTGTTAAGCTGCTGTTTTTAGTTAGTATGCCTGCTTATTTGTTTTAAAACATCTGCCCGGCCAGTATAATAAAAAGTACGCCAAATAACATGATAATTTTATTCAAACTACTGGCAAAATGATAATTCTCCGGGTTTTTAGCCACTGTCCATTTGTATATAAGTAGTATATGAGGAATTGTGAATCCAATAAAGAAATAGGGGACAATGTATGGTATGGAACGTAATTCGTTAACAAAGAAATATAAGAGCCAGATTACGCTTATGGATATAACAAGTAGAATGTTAACAAATACTTTAGTAAGGTCAATACCCAAAGCTATTGGCAGCGTTTTACATCCTGCTGCTTTATCGCCTTTTATATCTTCGGTATCTTTTATTATTTCACGTATAAAATTGGTCAGAAAGGCAAATATAGCAAAGCCTGTGGTCCAGAACCAGGCAACAGAACAAGCTTCAGTACGCAAAATGGAACCTCCATGTATCTTTGACAGCATAGCAAATTCAACTGATACGACCAATAACACAACTATACCTGTTAAAAACGAAATAACCAGATTTCCGATTACAATATGGCGTTTAAATGTTGTGCTGTAATACCACAATAAAACAGGCACTGCAATGTACATAAGGGCATATATTTCTTTTCGGGCTACATACGCAATAAAAAGGCCAGTAAGAATACCGCTTATTGTTAATAATACATGTAGAAATAATGCTGAACGACGTTTAATGCATCTGCCAACCAACACTTTTTGAGGTTTGTTGATACGATCAATACGTATATCGAAGTAATCATTAATGATGTATCCTGATGCAGCCAAAAGTAAAGTTGATAAAACGACTAATGCAAATCTGAAATCGGATAAGACCGGTCTAAGCTCATAATGATTTAAAATGGGCAAAATCAAACCATAACGCAGTACATACTGCATTCCGCCAATCATTAACAGGTTTTTAAATCGTATAAGCTTAAGGTAGTTCATTGTTAAGAGTTTGGTTACCAAATATAATCTAAAGCCCACTTACCGTGCGCACGCAGTACTTGTTCTATTACATCCCGTCCCGCACCTTCACCTCCTTTTTTGTCCGAAATATATTTACACAGGGTTTTAATTTCTTCAACAGCATCAGCAGGGCATACGGGTATTCCAACGCGTTTCATTACCGGGTAGTCCGGTAGGTCATCCCCCATATACATCACTTCTTCGGGGTTAATATTGTACTTTTTTATCCATTGTTCAAAACAGGGCCATTTATCCGAAATCCCCAAATAAACATCCTGCACACCCAAGCCTTCGTAACGCTTCCTCACAGCTTCAGTATTGCCACCAGTGATAATAGCCACCTGATACCCCAACTTAACTGCCAGCTGTATGGCAAATCCATCTTTTATATTAGCTGTTCGCATAGGTTCACCAGATGTATGCATAGGTATCATTTGAGATGACAAAACACCATCCACATCAAAGGCAAAAGCCTTTACTTTCATTAAATCTTCTTTGAAATTGCTCATCTCTTATTACTTTTAGTGCGAAGATAATAAAAAGTGAATAAGGAAAAATTAAGCTATAAGGTTGATTTCTGCCTGAAACAGAAGTTAAACATCAAAAAAATCCCTTGAATCATTTGACTCAAGGGAGAATATCAGTTTTTTTTATTTCATGTGTTTAAAATTTAAATCGCTCGCTGGTTACTAATTACTAAGCCCTTAGAGTTGGCAAAAAAAAGACACTACATTTTTAGTAAAAACACAGGTCTTTTTTTAAAAATGTAGTGTCTTTTATACCAATAACACGCTACATTTTTTTAGCCTTGCATTACAGGGCATAAATACAGTATAATGTTGATTGTACACTTTAACACAGGGCTGGTATTAATTACCCTCTTTTATACTTTGTTGATACAAGTTGAATACTGAAATTTAAATCTATCTCTGGTTAATAAGTTATAGCCAACTTAATAATTAACCTGTAATTGTATTCTTACCAACTGGCCGTTCTGATGATTAAATCTATTTCCCATATCTTCGTAACGGCGATCGGCAATGGTATAAATAGCCGTTACCTCAAAGGCTTTAATTGGCTGCCACTCTACACCTAATTCCAACTCTTTTACAGTATAGCTTCGTGCATCGAGCTCAAACTTTTTACCTCCATCATAATACATGGCACGGGTAAATGGCATAATTTCCTGTTTATTATGCTTTATCCTGTACATCATTTGTACGTAACCACCATGTAAACTCTCTTTACCAATAGAACCGATGCCTGTTGCCTGGTCCCAAGCGAACTCTGGTCCTATACCATAATTATATTCTGCCTGGATACCAAATGGCTGTGGATAAACAATAACACTTGCCGCCACTCTTCGATCATCAAATGGCCGATCAGAAGCAGGTGTACCAGTTATGGTACCATCATCATTTCTAACAACAACGCCGTCTGATACTGAAGTCATAACATACTTACCGTTATAAGCCTGTACCCCGGCTTCTATAAACTGACCTGATGCCAGTTCAAAAGGATAGGTAAAACGCAATGCCATATGTGGTAATTTCTTCTCGTCGGGTACTACACTGTTACTCCGCTGTCCGTTATACACCATTAAATAGGCCATACCATAATCACCAGAACCTTTTAGTCCACTCCCTTTTAGGTGTTTAAACCGTTGTCTTATTTTCTGTGGTGCATAATGAACGCCAAGGCTCATATCGCGCTCATCTTTTACAGCACTATTTAAAGGATCGTTACGATCCAACCCTAATCGTAATTGTGACGATTGTAAATTTTCAAAACCAAAAGGGATTTTACTCTGTCCCCCACGCATTCGCCATTCTCCCTTTCTATCAAGAAAATAATCAAAGTAGGCATCTCGTAGTTGTCCTAAATTTTTTCCATCAGAAGCAAAATCTGCCTGAAAATAAAAGTACAAACGCGGATGTATCTGACCGGATGCTTTAAAACGCATTCTTCGAATCGAAAAACCATCGTATCCGCCGTACGTACGATCGCCTTGCGGATTTTCCATATCGGGATTTGTTTTATATAAATCGTTATAGCGCAATTGCATATAACCATTAATTTTTAATTTCCTGAACCATTCTAAGGGTTCTGCTGACGTTTGTTCCTCTTGCTGTGCTACAACGAGCCCACTGCTAATAACAAGCCCAATTAAAAGTAACCTAAGTTTCATTTGATAAGAATTAGTTTCATGCTTATAAATAAAAAAAAACCAAATTTAATAACAATACATAATAATGATTCTATATCGTCATCCATTCTAAGGGGTTTTAAATATTTTAACCATGTTTATTCAATCTGTTTATGTATTCCCCAAATAAATTTGCAAACCTTTCTATAACGTTAAAACAGATGGTGGTTCACAATATCTTAACATTAGTTTCTGCTTGCAAATATATACATTCAAATACGATAGCATTACCAATATGTTTCAAAGCATGTTTTCTTAACAATAACTTAACATTGAGTCTTCAAACTTTTTTTTATTACTTTCACTTTCACAAATAGCACAATTTGAAGTAAATCTTACCAATATTAATGACAGTTACGGATAAATACAATACTATAGACCTGCCATCAGAAGGCATTTATAAAGAAAAGGGTAGTAAATTTATAACTTATGCTTATCCTGTTTACTCTGAAGAAGAAATTAAAGAGCATGTAGCAACATTAAAAAAGAAATATTACGATGCTCGTCATCATTGCTTTGCTTGGCAATTAGGCACTGATGGGTTACAATACAGGGCAAATGATGACGGAGAACCATCTGGTACTGCTGGCAAACCGATATTGGGTCAGTTACGATCGCATGAATTAACAAATATTCTAGTTGTGGTTATCCGGTATTTTGGCGGTATAAAACTTGGTACAAGCGGATTAATTCATGCATATAAAGAAGCTACGATTGATGCCATTAATAATGCCACTATCATTGAAAAAACGGTTAATGATGTGTACAGGGTGGAGTTTGATTATGGTGTAATGAACGCTATTATGCGGATTATGAAAGAAGAAAACCCTATTATTTTTAAGCAGGATTTTAACTTACGATGTGCTATTGAGTGGAGTTGCCGACAATCGCAAACTGAGAGTATTATTAACAAACTGAAGAAAGTAGAATCAGTAAATTTAGAGTTTTTAAGAACTGCTTAATCCATTATAAAGTCGTAAACCATGAAAGATTTTGATATTGTTGTTGCCGGGGATTGTAATATTGACCTGATTTTTAACGATTTTTCCAAACTACCTGGTTTTGGAGAAGAGGTCTTGGCTGAACAATTCAGTTTCTCTTTGGGCAGCTCGGCAGGTATTACAGCTGCACACCTAGGTGGATTAGGTGCCAGGGTAGCCTTTATAGGTGCTATTGGTAACGATATATTTGGTCAACAATTTAAATTATTACTTAATGCATGTGGGGTGTGTACAGATTACATGGCCACCCGAAACCATTTAAAAACCGGTTGTACTGTTGTAATGAGTAAAGGAGAAAACAGGGCTAATCTGACCCATGCAGGAGCAATGGCTACGCTTACAATTGATGATATCCCGATGGATCTAGTCAAAAAAACGCCGTTCTTTCATATGTCTAACCCATATGTATTACCCCACTTCAGAGATATGCTCCCTGATTTATACAAAAAAATTAAGCATTTAAATACCTTTACTTCTCTTGATCCTCAATGGGACGTAGACGAAAAATGGGATACAGACCTAAAAGGCCTTCTGCCTTATGTTGACACTTTTTTACCCAATACCAGTGAATTAAACCTGCTCATTAAGGGTAACAATACCACGCTTGAAGACATTACTAACTTTAGTAAAAATACTATTATAACTACTTGTGGCAGTCAGGGTGTTGAGTACTATAAGAGCAATCATAAAACAACTTTTAAAGGGTATCTCAATAAAAAACCTATTGACTGTATTGGTGCCGGTGATGCTTTTACCGCTGGTTATTTGATGGGTAAGATAGAAAAATATCCTGATGATGAAGCCATTGATCTTGGCTGCAGAAACGGTGCACTTTCAACCACTACAGAAGGAGGTAATGTATCTTATTCTTCACGGCTTGATTTTAATAAAAAATTTGAACTTCACTTTTTATAAGAACGGAATCTGAAGTAAACTTTAAATTTGTTTCAGTATAGGATAATAGTAATATTCAAGTTTAATATTATGATAGGTGCGTAACTGGTACAATGCAGATTAACTTCGTTTATTATACCATTGGTGTAAAGTAGCAAACCCTTTATTTTAGTATCCCCAGGACCTGTTGCGACAGTCCATTGGGCATTTTTATTCCAACAGGCATGCCTATGTAGCCATGTGAACCTATGACTTGGCCTCCGCATATTTTAATGATAATACAATATGGATAATACATGTCTTTGAAGGTATCAGGTTTAAATAATTAATGGGATAACCTTTGTTGAACCTCACATTAAAAAGATTCTTAATTAATAGAATTGATTTATATCATACACATGAGGGCTGATAATCCATACTTTTCCACTTTAAAACTATAAGTCGCTTACCAATGGTATTTTTTCAGTTGTTATTCTCTTTTTTCGGAATTTGCTTAACGGGCTTAATGTTATTAATGGTTTTTACCTCTCTGTATGAAAAAAGAAAACGTGCAGCCTTAAAGGCTTTATACATTACCCCTTTTTCCATACTTTTCGCTGCTCTTCCTTTTTATTTGCCAGTGCACTTTAACTGGTTAATTGTTATACTTACCATAGCCATCATAGCATTTATAATTTACGTGTTACTGCCCCGTTTTTTGTTTTCAAAGAAAGAGGAAGATACGGCCAAAGGAAATATAGATGAGCGAACAATCATGTTTTCGAGAAAAGAGCTGAAGCCTGATACAGATCGTTTTAATCAATATTACACCGATCATCCAGAGCACAAAGAAACGGATGATGCTTTCAGGGAACTACCCGGACTGCTTAGTCCTGAATCCACATTTTATAATCCCTTAGCTTACCAGGCTTCTGATGCTATTTTTAGATTGGTTGATGGCTTACATGCTTTTGTTGACGGAGAGGTTGGTCCTAAAGTACAAGATATTAACTCAAAGGATTATGCCGACTTTATTACTAAATGGACCTTAAAGTCGGGAGCTGTTACAGTAGGATTCACCCAAATGAAAGACTATCACTGGTATTCGGTTGGAGGCAGAGGTGAACGCTATGGAAAAGCCATTGATCAATCTCATAAAACTGGCATTGCTTTTACTGTTGAAATGGATCAGGAAATGGTTGAGGCAGCACCTAAGAGTTCAATTATAATGGAGTCGGCAACACAATACCTGCAAGCTGGCATTATAGCTACACAGTTGGCACAGTTTATTCGTAACATGGGCTTTGATGCACGGGCTCATATTGACGGAAACTATGGTGTTGTAGCACCTTTGGTGGCACGCGATGCCAATTTGGGTGAAATTGGCCGGATGGGTTTACTGATGACTCCCGAACTAGGCCCGCGTGTACGTATTGGTATAGTAACGACTAACTTACCTCTTTCCATTAATAAACGTCAATACGACGATAGTTATAATGATTTTTGTAATAAATGCTTAAAGTGCGCTGTAAATTGTCCGGCATCAGCAATATCCAAAGAGGATAAAAAAGAAATTAATGCCGTCAGAAGATGGCAAATAAATTCTGAAAAATGTTTCAATTATTGGTGTACCGCCGGAACTGACTGTGGCCGTTGCATGAGTACCTGCCCTTATTCTCACCCTGATAACTTGCTTCATAATATGGTTCGCTGGTGTATCCGTAACTTTCCAAATTTCAGGTATTGGGCTGTTTTGATGGATGATTTCTTTTATGGCAGAAAATCAACGCCTGCTAAAATTCCTGAATGGATAAGGATTAATGGGAAGTAATAACACGTGTTTTTATTTTAACAGCCGGATTGCCACGGTTTATTGTATAGGCATTAAGGTCGGTTGATGCCACGCTTTGAACCGATAGTACAGCATGACTTCCACATTTTACTCCTCCAGTGACAATACTTCTGGCTCCTAGCCACACACCTTCTTCCAAAACAACAGGTGCAATCATCAGGTCAAAGGTATCGGACTTGTAATTATGATTGCCAATAAGTATAAGCGCCTCCTGTGACAGGCAACAATGGTTACCAATCGTTACGCTATCGAGGTTATCTATCCAAACACGTTCGCCTACCCATACATAATTGCCAATTTCAAGCTTCCATGGGTATTTAATATTAACTCCTGGCTTTATTACAACACCTTTACCTACTTTGGCACCAAATAAACGCAATAACCTGACTTTTATGCCGGAGAAAGGATTAAACGGGTTGATAAAGAATAAAACATTAACGAAAAACCAAACTGTTCGCCTTACAAAGCCTGCTCCTTCATTAAACCATGAATTATTGTATCTGGATAAATCTGTTTGTGTCATTCTTTTTGCTTAATTCGATCTTTCTATTTTCATAAATTCAATCAACCTCTCTCCTTTTTTAGAGCCAAATATTATTTCTTGTGTGATAAAGTAATTATTTACAAAATGACTCTACTCTTTTCTCAATACTTAATAATTGTTCAAAAGGGCTATCTGAATATCTAATTGTTATACTTTGCATATAAATAAAGGGTATAATATTATAAAAGTAAATAAAATACTTAAGATACAGAAAGGGGCTCGGGAGTACCCTCTGCAATTTTTCGAAGTTTCAGGTTATTCTCATTCCCCTAAGAAATAAGCTAACCCTGCTTCGGATTAGCTTAAAGCCAGCGCTATACTTACACCTATAAATGTACCTATTACATAACCCAGTATACCAACTAAGATAGCTGGTGTAACCAACTTTTTTTGCCCCAGGGAAGCAGCCATTGGCGCAGCTACTGAGGGTCCCATAATATTGGCTGCTGAGGACACAATAACTTCGTAAACATTTAATTTAAAGAGGCGGGCCGACAACAGCAAAAACAGAAAGTGAAATACCATAATGATTAAGTAGAACAGTAATAGTGAAGGCCCTACTTTTAGTACCTCATAAATATTTGTTGAGGCACCTATAACAGCTAAAAATACATACATCATCCACAACCCAATGCTAAAGGATGTGTTTTCCAGGGGGCGTAATTTTGAAGGTATAATATTGGCTATAAGCAATGAAAGTAGTGTGATTATGAGTATACTCAGGTTTAAGGGTGTTTGGATCATATCCTGCAAGAATGGTGATAGCCATTTGCCAAAGGCAGCTATGGCAACAGCTAACAGTAAAGCTATGGCAATACGTTCCATTGTAATGGGTGTGGTCACTTCTCCATCTTTTTTACCAGGCTTTTCTTTCTTTTCTGCAGGCTTAACAAAAAAGCGGCCTAAAAATGTTAAGGCCGGCACAAGAAACAGGAATAAAACATACAGGTTGGCAACAAAATTATCAACTGCAATAGTGGCTGAGTAATAGGGATTAGTGCTAAAATTTAAAGTTTCGCCAGTTGCAACAAAATTAATACTACCTCCCACCAGTGTTGCAGCAATAACACCTGCGGTATTGCCGGCATCTTTACCTAAGTCAATTATAAAATACGCTATAAAACAACCAATTACCACCCCTATTGCTCCTATTACAAAAGCAATTAGCAACTTGCCACTTTCTTTAATTATTTTAATAATGTTTGAGCTGAATAATAATAATGGTATAGAGATGGGGATAAAATAATCAAAGACCATATCGTAAACAGGTACCGATACACCTGTGCCTGATCCAACAGGAACAACACCCAACATAGCTAATACTGACATGGATATCATGGTAACCAAAATACCGGATATTTTACCGAACCATTTTTTATGCTCGGACCAAATACCAAATGCCGCAGCACCAACAACCATCATTAATACTAAAAAATGTTGGTCGGCTTGTATAAATGAGTTCATCAGGTATAAAATTTATGGTGTTGGGTTATAAGTGGATTATAAGTCTAATACGAATTGTTTTGCTCCTGTTTCTACAATTTCAGAAGGTGCATAGCGTGATGTGGGTAATATCCGGTATTTATTTCCCAGGTGTTCAAAGGCTTTCATAGCAATATCCACACGGTTGTTATCTGCTGAAATATGAGATAAGAAAATAGTTTTAAGCCGATCGCTACCTGATGTTTCAACCAGTTCAACTGCCTGGCGATTGCTGAGATGCCCTTTTCCTGACTTTACGCGTTGTTTCAAATGGTACGGATAAGGCCCTTCATCCAGAAGACACTCATCGTAATTACTTTCTAAAAATACGATGTGACAGGCATTTAAATGCTTTCTAACCTTATTACATGCCTCGCCAATATCTGTCATTACGCCAATACTTTGTTCTTCAACTTCTATTCTAAAGCTACACGGATCAACAGCGTCATGCTTTTTAGCAAAAGTATGTACTTTAATTTCGCCTACTTTAATAACATCACCAGCTTTAAACACGTGTGTCGTTTCCGGATGATAATTTTTGTGTGCTTTTTGTAAGGTCTCCTGCGTCAGGTAAGCATCAATACCATGCAAATCGGCTAATACCCTAAGGCCTTTTATATGATCGGCATGTTCATGAGAGATAAAAACAGCTTTAACCTTCGTCATATCCAGCTTCATTTCTTTCATCCGTTTCATCACCTGGCGACGCGATATCCCGGCATCTACCAACACGGCTTCCTTTTCTGTCCCCACATAATAGCAATTCCCATTACTACCTGAAGCTAATGCACATACTTTTATCATTCTTTTTTAAACTTTTAGCTATAGTTAACTGATCTTTAGCTGTTTTAAAATTTTATATTGAACTGGTTATTCCCACTCTGTTACGTTCTAAATATAAAAACGCTCTAACTCCTTACCTTCTGCGTATTTCTCCAACAATACTTTTGCTTCATCCAAAGCTTTTTCAATTGGTTCTTTACCTTCAAAACCAATTATTATCATTAAAAATTGTTGCGTTTCATTTGTAACCATGGTTCGTACAGAATCACTGGTAGGGTTACCAAAAGCACCTAAAGCATCCCTGAAAACAGGCAACTTTTCAATGTTTACATCACCACGGCCAATACCCTTATAAGGTTCATTCTCCTCTCCTATACCCAATACTACATTACCTTCTATAGCGTTGTAATTATACCCACAAATGGAAAAACCTGTTCTTACCGAGATGAGGTTGAGAATATCGACTACATTATTAATGTGGTACAAGCCCTTTCTATTAGCTACACGACGCAATAGGGCTTCGGCTGCCGGGCGATAACGATTTGGGTCTTTACCTAAAGTGCGATAAGCATTTTTGTTGGCTTTTACCGTAGCCATCTCCCTAATAGTTTCAGGTGTATGCGTCTTTTCCAGTTTAGCCACTTCCTCTTCAAGCAAGCTTAATAATGCCTTATCCGGCTCATTAACTTTAACGTCTGCAACAAACCCTCCTAAAAATAAGTGAGGTAGCCTGGCTTTTAAGGCTTTATCAATTGTAATGGTCATAAACGAATAATGAAGGTGCAAAATAAATAAAAATATGTGGGCCGGAAAGCCGGAACACCGGGAAAAAACACAATTCAAATAAAATCACTTCATTGTAATTTCTTATATACACTCTCACTTCCCATATACTTACAAGGTACTCCTTATAACAATACATTTCGTACTACTTATCTGATTATCTCAATTAAAAAACACGTGCTTATTCTTATCCATTTATAGCTATCTTTTAGGGCATGTGTCAAATTTATATGCTTAACTCTTTATGATCTGTAATTGATTATCAAATTTTACATTAAGATATAAAAGCACAGAGTTATTTTAATTTCAGACTCTATACACCTCTTTTTATTGTAAATATGTGATAGTAAATTGTAAATTCACACCAAATTAACCCTCTGTGTATTAAAAAGCATATTCAAATCTGTAATCAACCTTCTCAAAACATACAATATCACACTTAATTTTCTTTAATTATTAATGGTAGGGTAAAATGCTTTTTAAACGGTTTATTTCATATAACAGTAATAGCATGCTTGACAAAAGGATATTTAAAAGGGTATTCGATCAATATTTTGATAATATACGAAGCTACATTTTTTACAAATGCGGAGATACAGAATTAGCTTCAGATATTGCTCAGGATATTTTTTTAACTGTTTGGGAAAAACGACATACTTTGAACTTGGCAAATATCAAAGCACTTTTATACAAGATGGCTAACGATATGTTTATTACGGCTTGTCGAAAGCAAAATTCACACATTAATTTTTCAAAACATATGACTAGCGATGATGAACCACTTACGCCTGATGAAGCCATGCATTACGAAAATCTCAAAGACAGTTATGAATTTGCCTTAAATGAAATTACAGCAAAGCAACGGGAAGTATTTTTAATGAACAGAAACGATGGTTTAAAATATCACGAAATAGCCTCACGGCTTGATCTTAGTGTAAAAACAGTTGAAAAACATATGTCTGGGGCTTTAAAGCATCTTAAACAAAAACTTCTTTTAAGCGATTAGTTATGAAAACAAAAAATATACGAATTACGCCAAAATGGGGAAAAAGTAAAGATGAGTTTTGGGCAGATACCTTCAAACAGGTTACTGAAGTAGCAAACTCAAAGAAGTCTGTCAAAATGTACCCCCTAATGTATTATGCTGCTATTCTGATTTTAGCAATCGGCTTACCTCTTACTGCATACCTTTTCACCAAAACAATAGAGGTATGTAAAGGCGAACACCAGGTCGTTATGCTACCCGACAACAGCAAAGTTGTTTTAAATGCTGAGAGTAAACTAAGCTACAAGCCTTTTTGGTGGTATATATCACGGGAAACCTATCTTCAGGGGGAAGGGTATTTTAAAGTTAGCCCGGGGAGTACCTTCACCGTATTTTCAGGTCAAAAATCTGTTGAAGTACTCGGTACCAGTTTTAATATCTATTCGCGTGACCTTAAGTACAGTGTAACCTGTTTATCAGGCCAGGTACAAGTACAGGCACTAAATCAATCTATGCTATTATTGCCCCACATGAATGTAGAAGTGCATAATACCAAGTTGAAAGTTAATAATAAGATCAATACTTTAAATATAATAAGCTGGACACAAAACCGTTTTTCATTTGTGAATGTGCCTCTGACAGAAGTCGTGGCAGAAGTAGAGCGACAATACAATATTGAAGTGAGCACTTATTCACCTTTGAATCATCAATATACCGGAAGCTTTTCGAAAAATAAGACCCCTGTGGAAGTATTGGAAATAATAGGTAAACCGTTTGGAATACAATTTAAGATTAAGTAATTGAGAAGATCTGTTTTTGTTCTTTGTATGCTATTGATGCATACAGGTTTAGTATGGACACAATCCTTGCGACTGGTGGTTTCTAGCCAACCACTAAATGTGGTGTTGAACACTCTAAACCTGGAAATATCATACAACAGCAAAGCTCTTTCGGCATATACCGTTAATGTGGCACACACGTTTAATAGTCCCGTTGATGCACTGTACTTTTTACTTAAAGACAAACCCTTTAAAATTGAAAAAATGGGGGATGTTTTTATCATTTTACCTCTGCCTGAGGCGAAAATACCCAATGCACCTCCTTCCCCCCAAACAGATAAAAAAGTACCGTTTTTAAAAGCTTTTCTGTATGATAAACATTCGGGTGAACCCTTACCTTATGCTCATATACGATTTCGGGAAGGTATCACCAATTCCAACGAAGAAGGCTATTTTTCCTTTGTCTGCTCCAATGATACTTTATTTCACATTCAAATATCTTATTTAGGTTATAATGAGTTGGATACTATTGTTTATCCGGGAAAACATATGCTTTACTTAAAATCTGCTTACCAGGAATTAAACGAAGTTTTTGTACAACCATCACCAACAAGTATGCTTATACAATCGGGCAAAATAGCAGGAGAAATACGAAGCAATCACCAAGCTACTCGATACCTGCCGGGAAACCCAGATAACTCAGTATTTGCAACCCTGCGGATGATGCCCGGCGTAAGAGCATCGGGCGAACCATCGGCAGATATTATTGCCTGGGGTAGTCAGATTGGCGAGAGTCAACTTGTATTTGACGGATATACGCTTTTTGGCATGAAAAACTTTAACGACCACATTAGTTCTGTTAACCCCTTTCTTGTTAAAGATATTCGCCTAATGAAAGGCGCATTTGATGTATCACAAAATAGCCGCATCGGAGCTATTGCTGAAATAATAGGCAATATGGGTAATACTGCTTCACCTGAAGTGAAATTGAACTTGAGTAATTACACCGGAAATATTTTTACTTCTGTGCCTATTCAGAAAAAATCGACTTTATCCATAGCCTATCGACAAACCTATTACACTTTGTATGATGATAAGCAATATACTACTACCGAAGATGGAACGAAATTTAATGCTGATGTAGTTTATATCAAACCTCACTATTCATTTAAAGATATTAATGTACGCTATATAGGGCAAACATCTGGTAACGACCACTATTACATAAGTTTGTATGGTGCCGATGATCGTTTTCGATTTTTAGTTGAGCAAAACAACTCCCATGACTTTGATGCCAGTGAAAAAAACATGCAATATGCCAGTGCAGCAGGCTACAAGTACCGGTGGAATAATGGTGCTACTGCTCAAGTAACTGTATCGTTCTCGCGGTTTAATTCAGGTATTGACAACCTTACGACCCTGGAAACCGGACAATGGCAGCTTAATCATACCAGTAATGCCATACAGGAAGCATCAGTCAGGATGAGGGGCGAATTTAATTTGGGAAAAAAGCTAAAGACAGAGGTTGGAACAGGGTGGCAACAATATTACTCTGGGATAAATCAACAAATAAATACACTCAATAAACCGGGTGTATTTGTAAACAATAAAATCATGCTGGGTAAGCTAAATCTCCATGCAGGCCTCCGGGCAGACTTTCCTATACATATGTCTCCTGCCATACAACCCCGCTTATCAGTGCAGTTTCGTGCCTCCAATGAATGGACACTGACTGCTTCCAAAGGTTTATACGCCCAATATATCAGCCGTACTCCCAACCTTAATGCAGGCCATATGCAAATGCTTTGGAATCTTAATGACAGTATTGCTTTAAAAGCTTCGCACATCACATCTGGTATTGCCTACAGCAAGAATGGATACCTTCTTAGTGCTGAAGGTTATTACAAGCAAATAAGGAATCAGCATTATTTTTTAGACAATACAATTTTCACATCAGACAACTCTGTGTATGGCTATGATATTTTTGTAAAGAAAGTATTTAATGAGCATAACCTTTTTGCTTCCTGGTCACTTGTAAATATTAGAATGCCTGTTCCGGAAACCGGGCAAGAACTAAAAGCCGGAGGTATTGGTACTTTAAAACCGTTTTTCATATCCTTTTCTTATGTGTTTGGTACAGGATTTTCGAGTATTTCTAATGGCGGACATATGCACAGGCAAAATAACAACAATAACAAACAATACCAACACACAGAAATGCATGGCAGCCCTGGTAAGAAGAATTACAATCGACTTGACCTGTCACTAACCTACCACCTACAAAAATCCAAATACCGGATACAAACTGGTATTTCTCTTATTAATGTTATGAACAGCCAAAATGTAAAGTACAATTACCGTTTGTTGGATACCAATAATATTACAAATATCTACACTAAGGCAACTCCATTCACCCCCATGCTGTTTTTTGAATTATTTTTTTGATATTAAGGGTAGGGCATTTTCGAACTTATACGGTATATATGTAAAGAATAAAATACACTTATAAATTAAAGAAGTTATGAAGAATTTATTTTTATTGTTTGCTATTGGTACTGGAACAATTTTATTTGCCTCATGCGATAAAGATCACACTCCTGAAGCAGAGTTTAAGAGTATAGAAAACAGGGCTAAAGCGCTAGGTTACGAAAGTATTGAGGTTTACCAGGATACTGTGGCTGTGCAATGTGCTGCTGGTAATCATATCAATTGCGATCCTTTAGCTGATGGTACTCATCAGGCTTGCGCTTACGAAAATCACTCAGGTGAAAAACACGATGGCACCAATCACAATGGCTCTGACCATAATAACGGCACTAACCATAATAGTGGAAACCATAATAAAGGGAATCATAATAAAGGAAAACACCATTAATCAGATTGAAAAACACCAGTTAAAGGGCGGCTATTATCTGAAAATAATAACTGCCTTTTTTTGTTTCAATGTTATACGTATGAGGTACTTTACTAAGAATACTATAGTTTTAAGGATATTGTATTCAGCTAAACCAAGTTACCATGCACTTCAGGCTACTTATCTACCCATACAAGAACTTATTTTTATTCGTTTATAACTGCTTTCAGGGAGTACTATATTATATGTATTGGATTTATGCCAACAAACATTTAGTAGATTTTTGGTGTTATTAAAATGTAAAAACTAATATTTGGTTTCACTAATAAAATACTAATCAACTTACTTAATTCTATTAATACAACGAGCTATGCCAATAAAATTTAACTTATATAACTGCATTTCAAATAAATATGAGATTTATAATTTTAATTGAAATCTGCATAATTCTATTGCAGTTATTATTATACTCATTTAAAATTCAATAATTAATGTCTGATATTTCAATAATAGAAGAACTTAATGAGCATTTGATTTACCCTGTGAAACAAGTCAAAAAAATTAGCTGGATATGTAATGGTTATGTTTTAAATGATTGCGATAAGGTTATACATTTAAGTATATTCAAAAGCCGTTTGAATGGGCATTTACCCAACGCGCTATTTAAGCTCAAACACCTTAGGTACCTTGATATAAGGGAAAATGACATAGCTGAACTTCCTGCTGCAATGGCTTTATTTAAGCAACTGAATTACCTGGACATCAGAAATAACAAGCTGAATGGTTTACCACAATCTTTTGCTCAGCTTAATAATTTAGAGAAGCTATACCTTGGACATAACGCATTTATAGTTGTTCCTTCTCTGCTTAGTGCCCTATGCAACCTGTATTTACTGGATTTAAGCAATAATCAAATTACGGATGTACACGATGGGTTACTTTCTGCACCAAAACTCCGGAATATTTATTTAAATAATAACCGGCTGACTCATTTTCCTTTCGATAAACTCCGTTTTAAGCAAATTAATGAATTGGTATTAATTGATAATCCGTTAAAGGAAAAACCTGGTAACCTGGAGCGTTTCGTTTCTCGATTACTATTATAACGTGTGTTCGATTTTTATTTCAAAACACAGATTGAAATAAAAAGCTGAATTACAAGATATTATTTTAGAGGGGTAGTATTCTATTGCGATAAAATTTGACGCTGCAAATCATTTTTTATTCAATAATATATTTCAACAGGCATCTTATTACGCACCTGCAAACAAAGATTGCCTCTATATTAAATCAAATACAACTACGTATAATTTAGCCGGATTAAATGGCTTCAATCCGGCTAATCAATAGAGATTATATCACAATGTAGTATTTACTAAACCCTTTTACAACTAAGTCTTTCTTTAAAAACTACATTTCACCAACATTATAATTCAACTTTTACATTAACAACACCTGCCAATTTAATTGGAACTACATTACCATTAACCTTCACTCCATCAATCCATAAAGCTTTAACGTTATCAGCGGTTCCACTAGCATTTACCACTTCAATATTGTACTGGGTTCCGCGAAACTTACGCTTCACTTTAAATCCACTCCAGTTTTTAGGAATACAAGGCTCTACCATTAAACCATTATATTGAGGGCGAATACCCAATATATATTGGCTAATAGTGTAAAAATTCCAGGCAGCTGTACCTGTTAACCAGGAATTCTTTGCTTCTCCGGGTTTAAAGGCATCTTTTCCTGCAATCATCTGCGAATAAACATATGGTTCCGTTTTATGTAGCTCACTAATATCCTCAAGATAGGCCGGACAAATTTTTCTGAAATAGTCCCATGCTCTTTCTGCATTGCCATTTAGCACTTCTCCAATAATGACCCAAGGATTATTATGGCAGAAGATTCCAGCATTTTCTTTGTATCCTGCCGGGTAGGTTGAAATTTCGCCATACTCAACTACATACTCAGAAAATGGAGGATTATTCAATACAATACCATATTCACAATCCAAACGCTCCTTTACTGAGTCTAGAGATTTCTCACACATGCCCTCTTCTTTACCAATCTCGGCCATGGTGCACCAGCCTTGCGATTCGATAAAAATCTGACCTTCTTTATTTTCTTTGCTTCCAACTTTTTGCCCATTGAAATCGTAAGCTCTAAGAAACCAGTCACCATCCCAGCCATGCTGCTTCACGGCTTCAACCATTGCATCCACATGCTTTTGGGCACGGGCTGCTTCTGCATCCTTGCCCAGCACCTTACACAGCTCAATATAATCGCGTCCGTACACGACAAATAGACCGGCAATCATTAATGATTCAGCCTTTGAACCCTCTGTATTATTTTCGGTTGTTTGAAAAGATTCGTTGGGATCATTAGAGAAGCAATTCAGATTGAGACAGTCATTCCAGTCGGCCCGACCAATTAATGGCAAGCCATGAGGTCCTAAATTATTAATAACGTGGTTGAACGATATGGTCAGGTGATCAAACATGGTTTTGGCCAAACTCATATCGTTATCAAATGGCACCATTTCGTCAAGAATAGTAAAGTCGCCTGTTTCTTTGATATAACTGACAACCCCCAATATCAACCACATCGGGTCGTCGTTAAAACCTCCGCCTACATCGTTGTTCCCGCGTTTGGTTAAAGGTTGGTATTGATGATAACACCCACCATCAGGGAACTGAGTTGATGCAATGTCAATAATTCGTTCCCGGGCTCGCTCCGGTACCTGATGCACAAAGCCAATTAAGTCCTGATTGGAATCGCGAAAGCCCATACCTCGACCGATACCACTTTCAAAATAAGAAGCTGAGCGAGAGAAGTTAAAGGTGATCATGCACTGGTACTGGTTCCAGGTATTAACCATACGATCCAGTTTCTCGTCACCTGAATCAACATTGTAAACGTCAAGCAATTCTTCCCAATACGCTTTCAACTCAGCAAAAGCCGCATCCACTTTGTCGGCCGTATCAAACTTAGCCAACGTTGCTTTGGCTTTGGTTTTATTGATTACCCCTTTACTTTCCCACTTTTCATCTTCGGCATTTTCGACGTATCCTAACACAAAAACAAAGTCTCTGCTTTCGCCAGGTTTCAACTCAACTTCAATATAATGCGATGCTACGGGCGACCATCCATGAGCTTCACTCATACCTGGTTTACCTTCCAGTACTTTTTGAGGCTCGTGAAATCCGTTGTATAAGCCGAAAAATGTTTCTCGGTCTGTATCATAACCATCAATATCAGTATTAACCGAGTAATAAGCATAATGATTACGGCGCTCTTTGTATTCAGTTTTATGGTAAATGGTTGAGCCATCTATTTCAACCTCACCTGTTGAGAAATTACGCTGAAAGTTTTCCATATCGGTTGCAGCATTCCATAAAGCCCACTCCATAAATGAAAACAACTTTAAGGTTTTAGTTTCATCAGAGGTATTTGTCAGAGATAACTTTTGAACTTCGGCCCATGTTTTTAATGGGACAAAGAATAAGACCTCAGCGCTCACTCCATCTTTCTCCCCTTTAATTTTCGTGTAATTCATACCATGACGGCACTCGTAATTATCCAAAGGTGTTTTACAAGGCTTCCACCCCGGTGACCATACCGAATTACCATCGTTAATATAAAAATAACGTCCTCCATTGTCCATGGGCACATTGTTGTATCTATACCGCGTAATACGCCGGAACTTGGCATCTTTATAAAAAGAATAGCCACCTGCAGTATTAGATATCAATGAAAAAAAATCCTCATTCCCCAAATAATTAATCCAGGGCCAAGGTGTTTGAGGAGTAGTGATTACATACTCTTTCGCTTCATCATCAAAAAAACCGTATTTCATAACTTGTTATATATGCTTTTATCTAATCTTATCACTTTGTTCTCTATTATCTACTCACTATTCCTGCATACGCCGCGCAGCAAGTTCACGCGTTATTTCATCCATCTTTGTTTGATTTAACGGGTACTGTGTCATTACAACAGCGGCTATCAATGCCACAAGAGCCGGAATCCAACTCATCAGCATTTTTATTCCCGGTATTGCACCTTCAATCGTTGAGGAATCCATCCCATCGTACTTAAAAGCTGCCAGTATGGCTCCAATAAGAGCAGCTGCCAATCCGCCTCCAAATTTGGTAACAAAGGAGCCTGCCGAATAAATTAAACCAGTGGCACGGCGGCCATTCTTATACTCCGAATAGTCGGCGGCATCGCCCAGCATGGTAAAAAATAATGTAGGGAAAATAGCTGCACCAAACTCAGAGATAATTCCAATGGTAAATATTGCTCCTATGTCTTGTTGTCCGCAGAAAATAAACAATGTATTAACTCCGCCCGAAAATAGTAGCGCATAGATAAACAGGCGTCGTTTTCCGAAAATCTTACTCAATGGAGCCGTTACCATTGCACCAATAATGGAAGCAATCATTAATCCAACCAAGAAGGAAGCTGCTAATAATTGATTATTTACATATAATGTAAAATAATACATTACCATACCTTGTTTGGTAGAATTATAGATAGTCCACAGTAATCCAACAACTAATAACACAAGCCAAGGTTTATTCCTCATCAAATCTTTCAGATCATTTAATAGATTTGATTTTTGTTCCTTAGGGGGCGAGATCCGTTCTTTGGTGGATGCAAAGGTGACAAACATAAACAACGCCAGAAAAACAGACATTACGTAGATTGAGTTGCTATAGCCCTTCTTTTGGTTTATCAACCGTATTTTATCGGCCATTAGGTCTGTCTCGCCTTCTGCAATAAACGAATAATCTATACCCGCTTTCATCGAAAAACTAATGTATGGTGCAGGTTTGTTAACTGAATCATTCTGTGCTGTAGCCCATACAAAGGTCACAACTCCATCCTTGGTTTTAATGTTGGCATTCGGCACATCCTGAGGCGAAGAAACTACCACTTCGTATTTCGTTTCGTTGATTTGAGTTACTTCTATTTCAGGATTTACATTTCCAAAATATGCTACTAAAAATAATAACGCGCCCTGAACAATCATCCCGCCGACAAATGCACCGACCATTCGATACGATCCGATACTGGTTCGCTCCTTATTATCTCCCGTCATAACTGCCATTAAAGCTCCATAGGGAATATTATTAGCCGTATAAATAAGGGTGAATAAAATATAGGTGCAGTAAGCATAAATCACTTTTCCGGTGGGACCTAAATCAGGACTGGTAAATAGCAAAGACAATACAACCGCTAATGGTATGGCTGTCCATAATATCCAGGGGCGAAACTTTCCGTATTTCGAATTGGTTCTGTCGCCAATCACTCCCATGGCAACGTCGCTCACTCCATCACTGAAACGGGCAACGAGCAATAGAAGACCTGCTGCTGCTGCGGATAGTCCAAAAACATCGGTATAAAAAAAGAGTAAAAATGTAGAAACGCCCCGCCAGGCAATATTGGCCGCTCCGTCACCAAGAGCGTACCCAACCTTCTCAAAAACTGATATTTTGTTTGTTTTCTTTTCCATTACAATCACTTAATATATGCACCAACATCTTTACGCCATTGGTGCAGACGTTTCAATAAGTCAGAGGCAACCTCGGGCTTTTCTTCCGCTATATTACTCTGCTCTCCTAAATCTGTATCAAGGTCATAAAGTTCAATCCTGCCCTGATCATAAAAATCAATCAGCTTATAATTACCAAGCCGGATGGCTGAGCTGTTAATATCACCAGTTGCATGAGGTCTGCTAACCGGCGAATGCCAGAAAATAGCTCTATCTTTTCCTTCTTCCACATCACTAACTAATTGCTCATTAAAACTCGCTCCATCCAAATGGGCTTGAGGCAATAGCTCTCGACCAGCAATATCCAAAATGGTTGGAAAGAAATCGGTTCCCGTGACAATATGTTCAGACTGTGAACCAGCTTGTATTTTCCCTGGCCATTTCACTATCATCGGCTCACGAATACCTCCTTCGTACAGGTGTCCTTTACCGGCACGCAATGGTTGATTGGATGTGGCCACTCGTCGCGGATTAAAGCCACGGTTAGATAAGCCTCCATTATCGGAAAAGAAGATGAGCACGGTATTATCGGCCTCTCCCATTTCTTCAACTGTTTTAAGGATACGCCCCAGGCTCTCATCCATGCTATATATTAATGCCGCGTATTCCGGATCATCCTGGTGCATTTTAGTTGTTCCGGTACCTTCGTCGATAAAAGCTTCTCCTCCGTTGGTCATCGTTGTTAACTTATTTCTGAACTTTTCAACATGCTCAGGTTTGCCATGCAGCGGCTCATGCACGGCATAGTGCGACACAAACGCAAAGAAAGGCTGCTCAGGTTGTTCTTCATGCTGTTGCTTAAGCCAACTGATGGTTTTATCAGTTAAATGATCCGTAAGATACTGCCCTTCTACGCCGTCCTCTAAGCCTTCAATCGGCGCCTTTTTACCTTTCTGCGGGCCTTCGTTGTAGGGATAGAAATAGGATATTGGTGAGCCAGCATGGCCACCTGCAATGTTCACATCAAAACCCACATCCTGCGGTAAAGTGCCAGAAGTGGCTAAATGCCATTTACCGACAAAGAACGTAGCGTAACCAGCCTCTTTTAAAGCCGATGCAATGGTTTGCTCATCGGCTTTTAATTTGCCTTCATCACCAGGACGAACATTCAGTTTACCTTCACCGGGACCAGGCATCTGCGCCCTGGCAGGATACTTACCGGTGATGATGGAATATCGCGAAGGAACGCAACGGGGATGCGTGGCATAAGCATTGGTAAATAACATCCCTTCTTTGGCCAATTGATCGATATTAGGTGTTTCATAAAACTGCGAACCATTGTAGCCCACATCGGCCCAGCCCAAATCATCGGCCAAAAAAAAGATAATGTTCGGTGGCTGTTTTTCTTTGGAATTCTGACAAGCACAAAAGAGTCCGCCTATCAAAAACCCAACAAGTAGTGTTTTTAGTTTCATAGCTGAATAAATAACAAAAAAGCGAGCCTACCGGAGACTCGCTTATCAATTAATACTGATTTGGATGACGATAATCTCCGTAAGGATGTTTAACCGTGCGCTTCAGCGGAATATTCATTCCGTGCGTTTGCTCCAGCCAGTCGTATAGGTCAGAAGCCAGCTGCTTTGCCACATCGGTATAAGCGGGGTCACCCATCAGATTGTACTGTTCGTCCGGGTCGTTGATGATGTCATATAGTTCATTCTGGTCCCAGATACCCTGATAACGCATGTATTTGTACTGGTCGGTTCGCACACCAAACACCGTTGGCGTCATCGGGAAGTCGTACTCCCAGAAGTACTCGTAATACACACGTGTACGCCAGCCTTCCTCGTTGCCTTGTAACAACTGAACCATTGAATGACCTGGCATATATTCAGGCTTTTTAACGCCTGCACACTCCAATATGGTAGGCGCCACATCAACATTTTGTACCATGCGTTCAATGTTCTTACCACCTTCAAATATTTCAGGACAACGGATGAGCATTGGTACCTTCACCGACTCTTCGTAGAAATGGCGTTTATCGATTAAGCCGTGTTCGCCCCAGCTAAACCCATTGTCGCCCATGTAAATCACCATGGTTGACTCATCCAGACCATTTTCGCGCAACCACTCCATAATAGAGCCGATACTCTCATCTACACCTAACAATGTTTCGCAATATTTCTGCAAGTTCTCATCAAATGTGCCATTCTTACCATGATACATGTAATCCACCCCGTGCCAGCTATGACGCTGTTGCTTCACCCATTCGGGCCATTTCAGATCCTGGTAGTCATCTCCAATCGTTTGTTCATAGGTTGCAGGTTTTTCAATGGTTTTGCCATCGTAAACTCCATCGTGACGTTTGGCCGGCTTAAACAAGGCATGCACGGCTTTGTGCGACAAGTACATGAAAAATGGTTTTTCGGTATCTCGTTTATCCAGCCACTCAAGAGCATGCTCGGTTAATAAATCGGTGATGTAAGTGTCCTCATCGTACTGCACACGCTGCCCATTGATGTTTAAATTTGGAGCATAATAATCCCCTTGCCCTTTAAAGCTTTCCCAATGGTCGAATCCTGGTCGCGGATCATCATGTTCATCGCCCATGTGCCACTTACCAAAAAAACTGGTTTGATACCCGGCTTTTTGCAGATACTGCGGGAAATACACCAGGTTACCCGGATCTGGCGCCACATTATCCACAATGGTGTGCACGTGCGAATACTGGCCTGTTAGAATACTCGCGCGACTTGGTGAGCATAAGGAGGTGGTAACAAAGGCGTTTTTCATGTAGGCACCTTCGCTGGCCAGTTGATCCATCTCAGGCGTTTCGAGCCAGGGCACCTTACCGGTAAAACCCATGTAATCATAACGGTGATCATCGGTCAGAATGAATATAACATTACGCTGTTTGACTCCTTCTACCCTTTCTACCTTAATTTCGTCTGTATCTTCTGTTGGAGCAGTTGAACAAGCGCTCAATACCCCAAGTAATAATAAACTATAGAATAAAAAATACTTCATTTGTCTGTGTTTATTGAATGCTATATGTAATCTCCCCTAATTCATAGCGACCGGTTCCCATTAACTGCATCTTCAAAGGCCAGGCACCACTGGCTGTTGCCTCCAGTTCAATGGTCTGCACCTTTACTTTTTGTGATGGTTTAACCACTTTAGTCACTCGTTTGTCGTGCACCGGTCCCACACCAATCTTCATCTCCGGTCCCTGGTATTTAAAGCTTAAAACGATGCGCTATCCTTCCTCCAACTCAATAGCTGAGTTGTAAATCAAAGCCAAATCCCAGGGCTTCTCACCCAGTTTTTTAGCATTAACCACCAACTTATCTCCATTTAATTGAAATTGGGCATCAGCACCTTTACGTGCCACTGCTTTCCAGTTATTGGTCAACTCGGGTCCGAATGACAAATCATTGGCTTCGGCATTTGGCTTATTCCCTGACTTCAGGCTGTTAATCTCTTTGTTTTGCTTGCTTACAAATGCTTCAAACTGCTGCATCAGCTCGGCTCTGATTTTCTTATAATCGGAGTGCTTATAATAGTTTTCGGTTTCCAGGGGATCTTTTTCGTAGTCATACAACTCACCTGCTTCAATCAACTTCTTATTAAAAGGCTGGTCGGTGTGCCAATTGTTTTTCATCCACAAGGTTAAACGATAACGCTCTGTGCGCAGCGAGTAGCCTTGTGTTTGTCCGCGCCCAAACTGCGAAACAGCATAGCCGTTTACCTGTTTATCTACCTTAGTAAAAACTGGTAGCAGACTATTACCCTGCAATTGAGCCGGTATATTCAGCCCTGTGGCATCACAAAGCGTTGGAAACACATCCAAAGACTCTACCGGATAGTGATTTGCTCCGGAAGCACCGCCTGGCTTTTTAATGATTAACGGCACACGTGTGGCCTGTTCAAAATTGGTATGCTTGCACCACAACGAATGGTCGCCCAAATGCCAGCCATGATCACCCCAGAGGACTATTACCGTATTCTTATCCAGGCCTTTGGACTTTAGGTTGGTCATCAGCTTACCCACCTGTGCATCAATAAAAGACACACTGGCATAGTAGGCATGTATCAACTCCTTTTGTTTCTCATCGGGCAGGTTATCAGTGAAGATATCTGAGAACGAGGTCAATGGCGGTATATCGGTGTATGAATACAGCTCTCCTGATTTATGATAGGCTATATCCACACCATTCTTCACCGCATCGTGATAGGCAGCTACCTTGATATCTTCCCGTTTATACAAATCCCAGTATTTTTTCGGGGCTGCAAAGGGCAAGTGAGGACGCTTAAAACCAACCGCCAAAAAGAATGGCTCATCGTCCTTAGCCAGTTGGTTCATGTATTTAATGGCATTGTTGGCAATCTGCCCATCCATGTAAGCTTCATCAGGAACATCGGCACATTCGGTTGATGGTTTAAAGCGTTCAGATACATATTTATGAACATTCTTAATGCCTTTCTCGGCTGCTTCCTTCTGTAATTCCTCTACTTTGGCCTGGTTTTCTTTTAGCGCATAATACGATAAACCCGGCTCGCCATAAGCTTCAGGATAAGTATATTTTGAGCTTTCGCGGTAAGGTATGCTCCACGATGGTCCGTCATACTCCTTATCAACGCATCGAGGATCATAAATCTTACCCACTGCCACTGTGGCATAGCCATTCTCTTTGAAATACTGGGGCATAGCCAGTATATCGGGATTCACATCACGCATACGTGTTTTTAGATCTCTTACACCGGTATAATCGGGACGCATACCTGTAAAGATACTGGCGCGTGAAGGTCCGCACACGGCCTGCTGACAATGGGCATTGGTAAACACTACGCCTTCTTTGGCCAATGCATCTATATTAGGTGTTTGAACCTCATCATGTCCGTAAGCGCCTATCAGTGGTTTCAAATCGTCCACCGCAATAAACAACACATTGGTTTTCTTTTGTGCATTAAGAGTGCCAAAAGCTATCAGTGCCAGCGCAATTACTGCATGTCTTAATCGTGTTCTCATCATTACTTGCTTTTAAATTCACCAAAACTTCCCGGAATTGATTGGATGTGCTTTTTCAATTCCTTTCTCATCGTTTTTACGACCTCCTGATAATCGGGATGGTTGTATAGATTCACCTGTTCATTAGGATCATTCTCCAGGTCGTACAACTGGTCAGTATCAGCATAGTGCGGATAACGTTGCGTTGCCGGAAACTCTGCATCTCCGCCTCCCGGCACAATCTGTACATGACCGAATGGTTGGGCAGGATCAGTATTATTCGGTCCCTTGCCCCTGATTTTAAGTTTCTGATTGTATTCGTTCAGGATAGTTTCCCGTTCTTCAGCGGTCAGTTGGTTCACCCATGCAGGATAGCGTAGTGCCAGATATTTGAAGTTGCCTTTACGAACCCCTCTTGAGTAGCCAATTTCGAAATACATGGAACCCCTGTCCTCCAATTCTTCGCCATTGAGCACACGGGCAAAACTACGTCCATCAAAATCTGCTTGCTTGTAATCTATACCCGCCAGTTCTAATATCGTAGGCGTAAAGTCCACATTTGATACCAGCGAATTATTTACTGCACCAGCACTAAAACCTTTACTACACCATACAATACTCGGGTCGGCCGTGGCACCCTGGTAAACCGTTCCTTTAGCATACTGCCCATGGTCATTAAAGAAAAAGATAATGGTATTGTTATACACCCCCTTCTTTTTCAGGCTCTGAATCAATGCACCCAGGGCATCATCCATCCACAGCAGGTTGGCTTTACGATCATTCACCGGCTTACCGGCTTGTTTCAAACGCTCGGGTATGGTTGACTGATGTGGCATTACCTGAGGCACCTTATCAAGTTTACCAATTGGCGTAATCGTCCTGTCGGCGTTCCATGCACGTTCTGCCTCCAGAGGACCATGTGGCAGTGTAGTTGCAAAATACAGGAAGAAAGGCTTCTCGCTGGCCTGATCAATAAACCTTAATGCTGCTTCGGTGGTCCAATCCAGGTTATGCACAGCCAGTGCACGTGGTCCGTTAAAATCCGGGTTCTCGTAGAATAAACCGTCGGCAAAATCATACCCGCAGGCATAATAAGCCTTCTGCGTAGCTTTGTAGTTAGCCAATTGCTGCTTCATCACTTTGGCATCACTTGCATCAGCGGTTAGTGGCACATCTTTCCAGTTATCCACTTCATACACATGGTTCTTACCAACGGCTCCCGTGGTGTACCCACCCGACTGTAATAAGCTGGCCAGATTGGCCTCACCCGGCATGATGTGCGTATTCCACTCCACCACGCGCTGACCGCCATTTTTCTTCACCTGATTCAGTACCTTGGGGTTATTGGCTCTACTGGCATAGTTACCGCTTAAAACATTGAAGCGGCTGGGCGTACAAACCGTGGCACTTACATGCTGTCCCATCATCAGGGTACCTTCACTGGCCAGTTTATCCAGGTTGGGTGTCAGATTCTTTCCCTTGCCCTCGGGTAAACAGTTAAACATATCACGTGTCATATCATCGGCAATAAAGAAGATGATATTGGGCTGTTGCTGCTGAGCCTGAACATCTTTTAAACATCCACCCAACAGGATGACAGAGAGTAGTATAATATATGTGAATTGTCGCATCGTATTAGTCTTCTGATTGATAAATAGCATCGAGCCCCAACACTAAAAAACTTGCTGCTGCATTCCAGTTAATGGCCACCTCATTGGTTGAAAAACTGCATTCCTCATCAAGATAGCTCAAAGCAGGCGCATCTGAAAGATACAACTCTTTACCACAATCGTGCTGTGCTTGTTTAGACGGTCCGCCTGCCAATAACCCGGGAATGGGTGCATCAATGCCATCGGCTGAACAGCGTCGGTCATGCACTCTCATAGGTGGTTGCTTACCATAAGCTGTTATAAAGGAACGGTTCAGCGGGTTGGCTCCCAAAAGATAGCCAACAGCAGCATCTGCTACCTGGAGGTATTGTGTTTTATTGCTTATCAAATAAGCATGCATCAGCAGCATCCCTTCATTGGCCAGCTCACTGTTACTGCCCCAGGGAAATTTAACAATGGATACACGATAAGCCGAAGCTTTGTAGTTTGCTAAATACTTATTAGCCAGCTTAACTATGGCTTTACCTCCTTCTTTAGCTAATTCTTCACCTTCACTACAGCTCAGCAAGCTATACAAACCTAAGGTATTAACGCGTCCCCATTGAGGCACGGTAAATTTCTGTTGCCCAATATTGATGTGCTTTTTATAGGTAGCCATACCTGTTGTCAGATACAATTCTGTTGCCGCCCAAAACCATTCATCCTCAATCGAATCATCCTTATACTCCCCTGTTGAAATATCTTTTGGCTGTACATAATAGACTTGCGGATTCGCCAGACACCATTCCCAGGCCTTCTGTGCAGCTTGGCGACAGGTTTCGGCTAATCCGGGATAGGCTTGCTCATTGGCCTTCAGCACACGGCTGGCTTTGGCCATGGTGGCTGCAAAGTCCAGTGTGGCCGCAGTGGTTTTCATCACTACGTAGCGTTGCAACGGATCTTTATGCGGCATCACCATCCCGCAAAAGCGTTTGGTAGTCAGCTTGTGATAAACACCTCCGTCATTCGGGTTCTGCATGGTCAACATCCACTTAAGGTTAATGACTGCCTCGTTCAGCACATCAGATGCGCCATTACCACTTTCCGGAATATTCAGTTGAATGGTTTGAGTGTATTCAGGAAATAATTCACACAAGTGTAACAGTGAGAAAGTACTGATACCCGAATTCACAATGTATTTGCCATAGTCGCCGGCATCGTACCAGCCACCCGGTGATTCAATTGTGCTTCCTTCGGGGCGATACGCATCTGCGGCCGACTTGTGAATAATCACTTTATCATCGGGATGCCCGGCAGGACGCGCGTAAACTCCGGCATACTGTTCTTCTATTGCAACTGAAGCACGCGCCATGTAGAAGGACTTTACCAGGGCACTACCCAACCCGGAATACCTGTCGTTCTGAATCAGTACAGGTACTGGTTGCTTCAGCCCATCCACCAACAACTGGTAGTGTCCCTCCTTGCTCCATTCTGATAGATCGGCACAACCAACGCTGGTTTCTGAACAGGGCCATTCCCTGGCTGCTGTCAACCTTCCGTTAAAAACTTCCTGACCATCTTCATTTTGCAGAACAAATGGCTTACCAGCTAAATCTTTCCCGAAAAAAACATACTTTTCCGAGGATGACACAAATCCATATTGATTATAGTTTTGCCCTGTAATAAATTGGACACTAACTATTAAAAGAAGCCCTGTTATAATATTACGAAAGCTATTCATAGTCATTTATTTTACAAAAAAGGGTATTGTTAGCAAGTTATTATCAGCTGATGAGCCACCAACCATAGCTGTAAACTCCCCCTTATCGATAACGGGTTTAAAATCTTTGTCCAGATACTGTAACATATCCGGTGTAATTGTAAATGTTACTTGTGCAGTTTCTCCAGCTTCCAAACGGATTCGGCGAAATGCCTTTAGCTCTTTTACGGGTCGTGTAACCGGACAATATTTATCGTTGAGGTACACCTGCACCACTTCTTCACCAGCCATATCAGAGGTGTTGGTCACTTCCACCTTCAGCATTAGTGATTCACCGGCTGAGATCGTTTCCTTAGATAATCGCAGGTTCTGATATATAAAATCGGAATAACTTAAACCATGCCCAAAGGGATATAAAGGACTTGATTGAGCATCCACATATTTGTGAAAATAATGGGAAGGTTTGTGATTGTAGATGGCCAGCTGATGCCCAACACTACGCGGAATACTAATGGGCAACCTGGCCGATGGATTCACTTCGCCATACAGTATCTGAGCCAGTGCTTTCCCACCGAAACTACCAGGCTCCCATGCTTCAACCAATACCGGTACATGTTCAGCAATCCATTCGGTAGCGAGTGGACGCCCGTTTACCAAAACAACAATTGTTGGTGTGCCTGATGCATAAACAGCTTCGACCAACTGTTGCTGTAGTCCGCCCAATTTAATATCTGAACGGGCCGAATTCTCTCCACAGGTTTTATTGTTCCAATCCCAGCGGAATGAGTTTTCACCTACAACCACAATAGCTAAATCGGCTTTTTGCGCTCTCAATTTGGCTTCCTTCACCTGCTTTTCAGTTACATCATTGGGATTACTACCCACATCCAGATAATCAAAACCGGCTCTTTCATCAGCTTGTTGCAGGCCTTCCAAGATGGTGGTCGTATTTTCTTCGGGCTGTTGATAAGCCCAGTCGCCCAAAATGGTTTCGTTATGTGCATTAGGCCCTGTAACAAATACCTTCTTATATTGTCCTTTCTGCAGTGGCAATAAACGGCCTTCATTTTTCAGGAGAACAATTGATTTTTGTGCGGCTTCCAGGGCTGTTTGCTGATGTGCTTCGTTAAATAAAACTGCTTCAGTTTGTGCTTCACTGGCATATGGGTTTTCAAATAAACCCAAACGGAATTTTGCTTCCAGCAGTCGTCGAAGGCTTTCATTTATACGCTCTTCTGTCAGGCGGTTTTGTTGCACTAACTCCACAATGGGTTCCAAAAAACCGGGGCCATGCATATGCATATCCATACCGGCTTTCACCGTTTGATAACAAGCCTCTGTTTGGTTTTCTGCAACGAAATGACGGGTTGCCAGTCGCTCAATATCCATCCAGTCGCTCACAATAAAACCTTCAAAACCCAACTCGTTGCGCAATACATCAGTCATCATCCACTCATCGGCATGACAGGCAATACCGTTTAACTCATTATGTGCCGTCATAACTGAAAAAACGCCGGCATCAACCGCTGCTTTATAAGGTGGTAAAAACACCTCTCGGATAGTTCTTTCTGATAAATCGGTAGGTGCACCATTGAGGCCATTGACCGATTCGCTTCCGGCAATCAGGTGTTTGGCACAGGCTATCACATTAAAGCTATCCGGGTGTGTTGTATTTTGTAATCCTTTAATCATGGCAACACCCATCTCGGCTACCAGGAAAGGATCTTCCCCAAAGGTTTCGCCAACGCGTCCCCAGCGGGCTTCACGCGCCACATCCACATTTGGTGTAAATGTCCAGGCAGCACCTGTGGCACGCATCTCTTTTGCTGTTTCCACCGACATTTTCTTAACCAATGCCGTATCCCAGGTACTGGCCAGTCCAATAGGTGTTGGATATACAGTTGCTCCATTTACCAAAGCTGTTCCGTGGATGGCATCAATACCTATTAATAATGGTATTTTCAATCGGCTTTTCTGTGCCAGTGACTGCAGGTAGTTGGCCTCTTTAACATCAACCACATGTAAAAATGAACCTATTAAGCCTTGCTCCACCAAACGCTCCACATCACTGGAGTGTAAATTTGGATAAAAGCCCTGTGCGTCGCTTTTCTCCATATCTTCTTTGCTTAAATCTTTTTCGGCCTGTCGCATATGCTCCAGACCAACATACTGGCACATTTGCGCTACTTTTTCTTCCAGCGTCATGCGCTTAAGCAAATCTTCAACACGCTCAGGTACTGGTGCGGCAGCATCTAAATAAAGTGGCTCTGTTTTCGTTTGGTTGTGACACCCCGCTAGGGATATCACCAATAATAAGACTAATATATGGTACAATTTAAACATGTTCTTTCCTTTTTACAGTTGTGACCGGGCCAGGTTGTAAGAGATTTCAACCAAAGTGACCAGTTTAGAGATAGTCACTTCGGTTCATCTCAAATGGTATTTATTTATAGGACTTTAACGCTAATGTTAATAGCCCGGATTTTGGTCTGCCGCACTAATATTTGGATTAGCAGTGATTTCAGATTGTGGTACAGGCATCAGCATATTCCGTGAATTATCAGGTAATTCGATATCACGCTGTACACTGAAATCATAGCCAGGATGATTATTGTGAACATCCACCACATTGGTTTTGAAATACTCGTAACCACGGCGACGATCATTGAACCACTCATGTCCTTCACCCAGCAATTCATAACGGTACTCCATCATGATAGCTGCTCTGAATTCCTCCTGTGTCATACCTGTCCAATCTGCCGGTTCGGATGCAACCACATCAGCCGAAACACGAGCCCTCGCCAATACTTCATTGACATAGGCATAAGCGTTATCCGGACCATTCAACTCATTTTCAATCTCGGCCAACATTAGCAATAAATCGGCATACCTGAACGGTACAAAGTTCATGTTAGTGTTGTAATTCATCTTAGTATGATCATTGATGAAATACTTATTCAACCATGGGTAACTCTTATCCTTGTTATTACGCTTTGTAAAAAACGGATATGATTTAATAAGCTGAGTTGTACCTTTGGCTGAATATTTAGTCCATTCTGACCTAAAGGTAGCCCCTACCCTTGGGTCATCCGGATATTTACCAACATGCAAATCGTAACACTCAATATTTGGCTTGATTCGTCCCCAAACTGAAAGTCCGGCATTACCATTTGAAGCAGTAAACAACTGGTACAAACGCAAGGTATTTTCTTCGTTACCCATAATCTCAAATACAGATTCCGAGGTAATATTGCTGGTTGTTTCATTCCAAAGTGTGCGATAATCCGATACTAACGAATACTTACCATATACTTTAATCGCCTCATCATATGCCTTTTGCCAGTAATCCGTTTCTCCAGCTGTTTTATTGCCTGCCAATGTCATGTATACTTTAGCCAGTAGCATATTGGCCGCAGGAGCTGCAGGACGCCCATCATATTGAGAATCCTTATCCTTTAGTAGTGAAGCTGCCATTTCAAAATCCGTGATTACTTGTCTATAAACATCATCACTACTGGCCCTTGGCTGGTTAATGGTTTCAAAAGTTACCGTTTTTGTGATCAGTGGCACACCACCATAAATGCGCACCAGGTTAAAGTATGTCAATCCTCTAAGAAAATAAGCCTGACCCAAAATATTATTCTGCTCATCCACATCGGCCAGCTCAACAAGCGACAGATTATCAATAATGTCGTTGGCACGTGCAATTACTCTGTATGACGACTTCCAAACATTCTCAACAAAATTGAGTGATGGGGTCTGTTGAAAAATCAGAATATCATTTAAGCTGGCATCACGGTTGGATGTGTATAAGCCTGATGAAAAATAAGTCAGATGCATAAAGTCGGCACCGTAGTAGTTAAAGTCGGCTATTGCAGAGTAGCAACCATTAAGCACGGTATTAGCACCTTCCACACTACTAAACAGATTGTCAGCAGCTGGAAATTTAGGTTCTTCTTCCATGGTGCAGGCGTTCCATGTCATTAAGAAGGATAATAATGTATATATGATATAATTACGTTTCATTTTTCTAAGTTTTCCTGGTTAGAAAGTAATGTTCATTCCAATTAGATATGTCTGTACATCAGGTGTTCCAATCCAGTCAACACCCATAATACTTCCATCGTTCAGGAAGCTGGTAATTTGCGGATTATACCCACTGTAATTGGTAATTGTAAACAGGTTACGGCAAGAGCCATAAATATGCAGGTTACTTACAACATTTGTCCAACCAACCGGAATATCATAACCCAATGTCAGGTTATTCAGGCGGAAGTAACTGCCATCCTCCACAATTCTGTCTGATAAATACTCATTGTAGGCATACCCAAGACGTGGATACGTGTTGGATGGAGCATCAACGCGCCAGGCCTGCTCATAAGTTTCCGTCAGGATGTTTTTACTATTACCTTCGGCATAGGCTAATTCCATATTATAGCCATTAATAATATCATTGCCATACACACCATCAAATAAGGCGCTCAATGTTAATCGCTTGTACCTCACATTCAGGCTAAAGCCATAAGTAAAATCCGGGTTGGGATTACCAATCAGTGTCTTATCCATATCATCAATGTTGCCATCTCCGTTCTGGTCTACAAAAATCACGTCACCAGCCTGGTTAGGGTTACCGTTAAAGGTTGCTCCTCCAGCTGCAGCTGTCTCATCCTGGTAGATACCATTGGTTTGCCATCCCCAGAACATACCAATCGGTTGTTCTTCCATAAAAATGTTGGCTGGCTGTTTAAAGTAGGTGCCTGTTGAAACACTATTTCCGAAATAGAATACCTCAGGCGACTCTTTACCGTTAATCCACACATTGGTTGGTGCCAGTCCCAAATTCTTCACTTTATTGCGGTTCAAAGAAAAGTTGGCTCCCAAATCAATGCTCAGGTCTTTCTTGTTTAATACTAATCCGTCAACGGTGAATTCAATACCCTTGTTTTCAATCGCACCACGGTTGATAAACATATTTGCAAAACCATTGGATGGACCCAATTCAATTTCCTGCAATAAATCTTCTGTGTTTTTGTAGTACACATCAACAGTTGCATTTAATCGTCCTTTAAAAAAGCCTAAATCAATACCGGCATTGTACTGCTCCGTTGTTTCCCAAGTCAAATTTGGGTTTGGTATGCGAGCAGGCACATTACCTACAACAGTTGAGTTTGTCGCATTCGCATAATAGGCTGTATTGTAGGTACCAAGCGTTTGGTATGGTGAGATTGCCTGGTTACCAGTCATTCCCCATCCCACTCTAAGTTTCAGGTTGTGAAAAACATCTAAATCTTTAATAAATGGTTCTTCCATCACACGCCATGCAAAAGCTGCTGCCGGATAGTATCCCCACTGGTTACCCGGACGGAATTTTGAAGACTGGTCGGCTCGGAAACTGGCTGTTAACACATAACGGTCTTTGTATGAATAGTTCACTCGGCCTAATGCTGAAAAAATAGCTTCTTCAGCCATAAGAATACTAAATGGACGATAAATTGTTTGTCCGGCTTGTGGATAATCAGCTCTCAGGCTCTTATCGGGGAAGTTGGCCACTTCGTATACTTTATTTTGCGTATCTACACCATCGTAAGTCACACCTGCTACTGCATTAATATTATGCACCTTGTTAAAACGACGGTTGTACATCAACAGGTTATCAACAACATAGGCGTAACGATCGAGGTACGAGTAGTTAGCCAAACCATTTTCTTTCTGTCCTACAAAAACACCTGTATCATAAAACTTACTGCGGTCTTTCTTACGGTAATCCAGTCCTGTATTAATTTTATACTTCAAACCTTTCATTATTTGGTAGGTGAATGCTACCGTTGAATTGATGCGTAATTCTTTTGTTTTATCATCAAAATCGGTCAACCAGGCGTATGGATTAGAAATATCTAAATCCAAATCATCTTCATTAAGCTCTCCAATAAGCGGACGATAGCCCAAAACCTGCTTTGTAAAACTTCGGTTACCTCCTGATTTGCTACCTGCCTGTGCAAATGTACCGTCCTGATACATCATACTCACACGAGTATCCATCTTCAGGCGATCGCTAATGTCGCGTGTGAGGTTTAAACGTAAATCACCGCGTTTGATACGAGTTGTTTCAACAATACCTTTTTGATCAGAAAAGCCTGCCGAGAAATAGTAGTTGCCTTTCTCTGAACCACCCCTGATATCCATGCCTTCGTTGTGGCTTAAACTCATCTCGTACACTTCATCCTGCCAGTTAACCTGGTCGTAAAGACCTCCAACAACTGGTTGGTCATTTTGATCATATGTGAGGGCATATACCTGGTTGCCTTCAATATGGTAGCGAGGCTTGTTACCCGATAGTTCTTCAAACTCATTCTGATAATTAGCAAAACCAACGCCATCCAATACATCAATGTCTTTATAAATGACATTCCATTCAGCCGTTCCATATGCCGATACTGTTGCTTTACCTTTTTTACCAGCTCCACTCTTGGTAGTAATCATTACCACACCATTGGCACCACGTGAACCATAAATAGCCGTTGCTGAAGCATCTTTAAGCACCTCTACTTTTTCAATATCACGCGGATTAAGCCCGGTTAATCCATTTTGCTGCGCCTGTATCTCATTGGCATCAGTTGATGGATCACTTACCTCTGTTCCGGCAGTACTAATAATAACACCATCAACCACATACAAAGGTTCATTATTTCCTCTTAAACTGTTTGTTCCTCTTATTCGTACACTTACAGCTCCACCGGGACTTCCGGCATTACCTACTACCTGAAGACCTGAAGCTCTCCCCTGTAACAACATATCTACTGAAGGATACTGTCTTGCCACTTCATCACGCGCCTTAACTGATGCTATTGAGCCAGTTACATCACTCTTTCGCATCTCACCATAACCAACCACTACAACTTCATCCAGGTCAGTTACATCTTCCTGCATCACTACATTAATAATACTTTTACCACTTGCTTCAATTTCCTGCGTTTTAAACCCGATAAAGGAATAAACAAGAACACTCCCATCATTTTGAATAGCTAACGAATAATTACCATCCATATCGGTAATTGAACCGGTAGTTGTTCCCTTAATAATGATAGAAACACCGGGTAAAGCTTCTCCATTGGTGTCGGTGACTTTACCTGTTATCTGTTGCCCATTTTGACCAAAACTGATAACAGATATGAATAAGACCATTAAGCCTAACATCAATTTTTTCATCTGCTTAGATTTTTTCAAAGGTCAGCTGAAACTATCCGACAAACAGCAATAGTGTAATAATAGCTATGCTCTATTAAAGGTCATCGGCTTGTTTCAAAACCTGGATTTTTGATACAATAATTACACTACAATGTTACTGACCGATATAGCGATACAAGATATAGAAATCGTTCCCAAAGGGTAGAGATATGGTTCTGTTTTTTTATTTCTCCGGCACAACGGCACAGTAAGCCTTTCAAATTAAGCTGTTATACACCTAGCTCACTCACCCAAGCAACCTATTGCAGGCTCCAAAAGCTTCTGCAAAGCTCTTAGTCCGGTCTTCTTACCACAGGCTCCTAACAGTGTAAGATGCTACGTTGTGAACGATTTATACTACCTCTGCGAATCATTTGTACTACCCAACTCTTCTTTCTTTATCTACAGCAGTAGTAAAGGCTTTATAGCTGCTTTAATTGCTTATATTTGATCTGTCAATTAGGAAAAAAGCCTATTAATGTAAGCATCCATGCATTTATTAAAGCGCATCTTATTTATCAGCATACTTCTGTTTTATGTATATTCAGCTCCTGTACGGGCACAATTTAATTACAGCTTTCAGCAGTTGTCGGTTGATGAGGGACTGAAAAACAGCCGGGTTGTTTCTGTTGTTCAGGATAAAGAAGGCTTTATGTGGCTGGCTACTCATAACGGGCTTGATAAATTTAACGGGGCCGATATCAAGCACTATTCACTTTCCTCTCCTGATGGCCTGTTCTCCAATGATGACATCATTAACTGCCTGGTTTTATCTGATAAATATGATATTTTATGCGGTACTAAAAACGGCAATTTGTATGCCTACGATCGTAAAAAAGATAGTTATTATAAAGTACTGCCATTTGAGCATAGTGATGCCTTATTCAATATTTATGCTATCCTATCGGAAAATGAAGAAAGTATATGGATTGGTACAACAGGTGGTTTGTATCACTTTGACACCAATACTTCCAAAATATCGGCCGTTGAACAAATTACTCAGGGTGTAAACGAAATAACCCCCTGTAATAAAGAACATTTATGGATTGCCACTACCAAAGGATTATACCTGCTTAATAAGGCATCCAGAACAATTGTAGACATTAAATCGGAAACGACTCTAAGCGCAAAGCTGAATGACCTAGACATAATGGCCTTACACCAGGAGCAGGATACGCTGTTAATTGGCACACGCAATTCGCAAATCTTCAAATGCCAGTTGAAAGGGCATGAACTAATTTTATTGGCCAGTCAGGCCTTTGGCAACACTGAAAAAAATTACCCGGTAACAGATATTATCCTTACTCCAGACCAGCAACACTATGCTGTAGCATTAGATGGGGTAGGCCTGTATATTACTGATAAGGCATTAACTATTGAGGAAACATACATATCCGATGACGATAACCTTAACTCCCTTTCATCGAACGGGGTTTATGAGCTCTATTACAGCCATGATAATATTCTTTGGGTGGCCACTTACGGTGGTGGTATTAATATTGCTGACCCAAATAAAAAGCAGTTTTATATAGCGCAGCACATCCCACACATTTACAATAGTTTGCGCAATAATGTGGTTAATGCTATTGTGGAACATGAGGACCAGCTGTGGTTTGGTACAAAGACGGGCATTAGTGTTTATCGTCCGCAACAATCGAAATGGAAATGGAAACACATACCTGCACTAAAAAAGACAGTTGAAAAACCTTTTCATGTAATGTCGATGTGTAAGGGTATGGACGAGTCTATCTGGATAGCATCCTATGGGCGCGGACTTATAAAAATTAATCCGGAAACGGGTAAAAGACAGACTATCCATAAAACATCGCCCGGTTCCTATCAAACACAAACCAACTACCTGTACCAGGTGATGTGCGATAGCGAGGGGCGTATATGGACAGGTGGTATCTGGGGTGGTATAAGCATAATTGATGAGCAACAACAGGGCTCTTATATGGTTAACATCAGTAATGTACGCGCTTTGTGCGAATACAACGATAAGGTACTAATCGGCACCTTGTTTGGCTTGTTTATAGTTGATAAAGAAACACTTGAAGTCAGCCGCCCCACCAACAGCCTGTTGCTTAAAAGCCGTATTATTTGTATGAATGTACATCCAAGCACCGGTAACCTGTTTCTAGGAACCGATGTATATGGATTGCTGGAATGGGATATGACTGCCAATACCCTTGAACAGTATGATGACACTAACCTGCCATCGAGCTACATACGCAGTGTATTGTGGGACAAGCAAGCGCGCATGTGGGTCAGTTCAACTGGCGGACTCTCTGTTTTAAATGATTCAACGCGGGTATTTGATAACTATAACATCAGCGACGGCTTGGCCAACACCGAGTTTTCGGAGAATGCGGCCTGTTTGCACTCCTCGGGGCAAATGATATTTGGCGGACCTAAAGGCATATCGTGGTTTTACCCGGAACAGATCACCAAATCGGCACAGGTAACTACACCACTCATAACCAATGTAAACCTGTTTGGCCAACAGCTACAGATACAAGCTGATGGTCTGCTAAGCGAGAATATTAATTCTCAGCGAACTTTGGAATTAGAACACGACCAAAACTCATTGAGCTTTGAATTTGGCGCTATTTGCTACACCAACCCGCAAAAGGTAAGCTACAAATGGACGCTTGAAGGCTTTGAAGAGCAATGGAACGGCCCAACATCCGTGCGGGAGGCCATCTACTCTAAGCTGCCACATGGCAATTACACGCTTAAGGTAATGGTAACTAACGACGATGGCGTGTGGCAACCAGAGGTAAAGACCATGCAGATTAGCATAGCGCCTCCATTCTGGAAAACCCCACTGGCCTATGTGCTTTATGGTATTATCCTGGTAGGTCTGATACTGCTTAATATGCACTATTACCATATTATTATACAGGAGCGCCATGCCTCGGAGAAACAGCAGTTTTTTATTTCCATTGCCCATGATTTACGCACCCCTCTTTCGCTTATAAAACTACCGGTAGAAAAAATGGTGGACGAAGGTGGCAAAAGCGAATCGGAGAAACGCAACCTGAACCTGGTAAAGCGCAATGTCGACCGCCTGACCAACCTGGTAAACCAGCTGCTGGACTTTCAGAAAGCTGACCTGCAGAAGATGCAGTTACAGGTGGAGGAAACAGACCTTGGTGAGTTTATTACAGAGCGACTGGAATCCTTTGCTCCGCTGGCCACTGAGAAACAGATTGAGGTGAATGCCTCGCTGGATGAGAATGCTACTGCCCTTTGGCTCGACCGTAGTAAGATGGAAAAGGTAATGTTCAACCTCTTGTCAAATGCGTTCAAGTACACCTCAACAGGTGGCCGTATTGAGGTTGTCACAGAAGTGAGTGGTAAGTACGCCATTATCCATGTGAAAGACACGGGTGAAGGTATCCCCACCAACCAACAGAAGAATATCTTCCAGCGCTACTACCGGGCTACCAATGCCATCAACTCTAAAGAGGTGGGTAGTGGCGTGGGATTGATGCTTACCAAACAACTGGTAGAACTGCATAAAGGGAAAATCAGCTTTAAGAGTGAATTTGGCAAAGGTTCAGCTTTTACGGTAAAACTGCCGCTGGGCGACAAACATTACAACCCCGAAGAGATACGCCATTTTGAAAGTGAAGAGAGTACATTAACTCCTATCTATACCGACACGCATGAAGTGACCAAAAGCAATACCACAGGGCCTAAGCTATTGCTGGTGGAAGATAACCCCGAGTTACTCGACAACCTGGCCATTGAACTAAGCAGTCAGTACCAGGTGCTGAAAGCGGCCGATGGTGAACAAGGCTATATGCTGGCAATGGAAGAAATGCCGGATATCATTGTATCGGATGTGATGATGCCTAAAATGAATGGCCACCAGCTTTGCGTGAAGATCAAAGGCGAGCTGTCGACCTGCCATATACCTATTGTACTGCTAACAGCCCTTGACTCGCCTGATTATAAACGCGAAGGACTGGAACACGGAGCCGATGCTTACCTGGAGAAACCTTTTGACATTAAGCTGCTGAAAGTACAGATAGCTAACCTGCTTAAGAACCGCCAGCTATTAAAGCAAAAGTTCCTGGAGCCTTCCACTAAGTTAGAAGAGGTATCAACCAACAGAACCGACCAGGTGTTTCTGGAGCAGATTAAAGCCTTTGTGATTACTAACATCGACAGTGAAAAACTAACTGTGGAGAATACGGCCCGTGAACTGGGTATGAGCCGCCCTGTGCTTTACCGCAAAATTAAGTCAATGACCGACGTGTCGCCACAACAGTTTTTGATGACCATTAAGCTGCAGGAAGCGGCCCGCATCATGAAGGATGAAGGGAAAAACATAAGTGAAACGGCTTATATGATTGGCTTTACTGACCCTAAGTATTTTAGCCAGACTTTTAAAAAGTATTTTGGAGTAACGCCCAGCCAGTATTTAAAAGGGTAGTGAGTTCAAAGGTTTGAGCTCTTGGCTTTAGATATTGAATACGCATTAGCTAATGCACAATACAAAATTAAGCTTTTAACCTGAATCCGAGGTAAAATTTTGAATTTATCTCATTACATATAAGTCTCTAAGGCATTCAACAGAACGTTGTTTCATATCGCTTGAAAGTAGTGAGTTTAAAGTGTTATTTGACGAAAGAAAACCGCTGTTTTCAAGTGAAATCCACAAGCTTTGAATAAAAAACTGTTTTGCTGTGTCAAATTTTATTGCATTAGTACACTATTCCTCTAAAATTATTCCTTGTAAATCTACTCTTTATTTCAATCTGAGTTTTAGAATTTAGATCCCCCTGTAATTGGTATAATTAGGCAAAAATTAGATCAAAGCAGCCTACTTTATCAAAACATATGGTACACACATAAAAAAGAGGCTGTACAGTTTACTTCTTGTACAGCCTCTTTTTTAATATTCAGTAAAGGGTGCAAATGGTTAGCAGTGTGATTGCGAATAAGGTAATAAGGTTAAAACCATCATAACCATAAGCTACTAAAGAGGCTTTTTTGCAGGTGGTGGCAACTTAAGTAATAACACAAAAATAGTAGGAAGTAGTTTTACTTTAAAGGTAAAATAAAAATGACCTACTACTAACAGACAATCTGTCGAGGGTCATTTTTTTTATCCGTAGTACAGGTATAACAGTATTCTTCATAATACCTGCAAAACCCGGGCCTTTTTCAGCACATGTGACTTCATGTTTATACAAGCTACTCAACAGCTAATGCTAAATTATTAACACACAATAAGCGATTAGTGAAGAATAAAAAGGAGAAACGGTCTTGTGGTTTATTTACCCTGAATCTCTAAAGGGGCTTTAATTTTCAGCTTTGTTGCTTTAAGCTCTTAAAAGATTTTTGCTTTAAGTTTCAATAATATTACCAGGTGAAATTGTATATAAACCAAAAGAGGCTGTACAAAAAGTAAAGATTTAATTCTTTGTCAAAATTCAGTATTACTCCGACCCTGAAGGGGGGACTGAATTTCAACAACTTCCCTATAGGAATTTAAGGGTGAAAAGTTGTTGAAGACAAAGGACTCTGCTTTTTGTACGGCCTCTCAAAGTATGAGATTTAATAATGAATTACATACTATTGTTTTTTAGCAATGCGACAGTAATTAATTACAAGCGTATTATAAGCCTTACCAACATATGGGTGGTCGCTAGGTGCTGTTATCTGTGTTAAATAACCTGTGTCAAACACAATTTCCTGCTTATCCATATCAAAGGTTCCTAAAACCTGTGTGTATCGCTTTACAACATCATTACCTTCTTCATCAACATCCCAGGTCCAGCCAAAGAATGTAAGTTCAATTGGCATACCAAAGTAAGGATCTATTACATTGTAATACTTTTCTCCTTCCATAATCACCTCACCGGTCTCCATGTCTAATTGCACCCGCACCTCCTGGGACAGTCCAAGTAAGCCTTTAATTAATAGTCGATTGTCACGTCCCAAGATAGTATCTCCACGTATTTCAACTGGTAAAACGTAAGGTGCAATAAAATCTCCGTTATCATCCTTCATGATGGATTGTTCAGTTGACTCAAAATTAGCTCCAATTAATGCAGCTAAAGGGTGCTCATTATCACTAATGGTAACTACATGGCTTGTTTTGGTATTATTAGCTAAGCCTATGCTTGCTCCAATATTGTTATCTTTTAAAACAATCTTAAATTTCTTATCATTATCACGATGATCATTATCAATCATCTTAATTTCTATATTCTTTATCCAATCTCCTTCAAAACTAATTGTTCGATTGGTTGTTTTTACTATATAGTCAACACCCTCAACAGCCGGATTATCATACTCCTCTGTCTCTATATCAAATGTTACTTCACCAACACCAGTTGTTTTTGACAACGAAACAGGTATCCTTAGGGTACGAATATCATTTTCTAATATTGATGACTTGCCTGTTTCGAAAGAGAAAAAAGCATCATTGTTGTTGAACATCTGTTTTTCGGCATCATCACATGAGATTAGAAGCATAGTTCCAATCAGCATTACTGTAAATATTTTTGCTATTTGTTTCATATGTTTAAATTTGTTTTTCACTGGTCATATGAAACTCGCCTAAAAAATGGTTACCCTCGTGTGAGAACTTCTTAGCTTACGCTGATTTTCAATTCTCTTGGCTCGTTTCATGCTTTTATGCATAATAAATAAATTGAATATGTTGTTGAGATATTAATAGACGATTAATAACCTTTATCACTTCCATCTATTCAATGCAAATCAATCTTCAATTACTATATCCAGTATTTTGAACCATATTTTCATTTGCAAACATTTCAGCCTGGGGAATAGGAAATACAAACCGATAATCACCTGCTGACAAAGAACTTGCAGTATTACCCGGCGCATCATCTGTATTACGCTCAACACCTAGCCCCCAACGACGCAAATCATAAAAACGATGTCCTTCGTAAGCTAATTCACGACGACGCTCATCTTGCACAGCCTTTAATGCTAACTCAGGCGTTGACATATCCAGTATTAGTGGCGAAACAATCCGGCTAGCCCGTAAGCTGTTTAATTCAGCCTCTGCGGCAGTATACATCTGCTTGTTTACGTAGGCTTCTGCTTTTATTAAAAGCATTTCAGAAAGGCGGAATACCTTTAAATCAACTACATTAGTTTTACCATCAACCCGGCCATTGTGTTTAGCAACCACATCCTTTCCATCACCATCTTTGTTAAAGTAAACTGAATAACGATAATCATCATCTGTATACATATTCATTAAATCATATGAAGGATGAAAAAAGATATCTCCGTTAGTACTGCGCGTATAAAATTCACCAAGAGTTGCATTTTCTCGACGCACACGGAAAATCACTTCCACGTCTTCCGCTGCTTCATCATTCCAAACGCCTTCAATTTCATTTATTGTTTCCTCATCAATAACTTTAACGGTTGCCAGGCGAAAACCACCTAACTCCTGAGCCTTGTTAGCGGCATCAATGGCCATATCCCAATCACTCATATATTGTGCTACACGAGCCTTTAAAGCATAAGCTGCTGATTGAGTAATCCTGTAGTTACGATCAGTCTTTTGATCCAAATGTGGGATAGCGCTATCAATGTCTGCCAAAATATACTGATACACCTCATGCTGTGTTAAACGAGAAGGATTAGTCACACCCGACTCAAATTTATAAGGAATACCAATAGCATCACTTGCAAAATTGGGACAATACAAGCGCACCACCTCAAAATGACCATATGCACGGGTAAACAAACACTCTGCCTGTACACGCTGAACAGTTGCATCCTCTTGATCAAACTTATGTGAAACTGCTATTATCCTGTTGGCTCTATCAACTAGTGCACCATTGCTATTCCAGGTTCTGGCCAAATCATCGGTTGATGAGTTATAAGTCCAGTTATGAACCTGCACGCCTTGCCCGGTATTTGATAATGAATAACGTAAATCGTCGCCAGCCCAGTCGCTCATTCCAACAATACCATGTCCATTATAGGTTGCCATAATACCAACCATTCCCTTCTCCAAATCATCAACTGTTTGAAAAGCGGCATTATCACCAATTGAATCGATTGGTTCCAAATCAAGGGAGCAGGCTGTTGCTAAAAAAGTAATTATACTTAGTCCTGCTAATATGTTTCTACTTATCATCTTCATGTCATTAGTTATTAAAATGATACATCAATACCAAATGAGAACGTACGCGGTGTAGGGTACTCAAAACTGGCAATATTATTGCTATCTTCCGGATCAAATCCAGTCCATTTAGTCCAGGTAAACAGGTTCTGAGCCTGCGCATACACACGAATATTATTAATAAACCCGGTTTTTTGCAGAACATTTTTTGGGAGGTTATAAGCCAACATCAGGTTACGAAAACGCATGTATGAAGCATCTTCAATATCTTTTGATGAGAACTCACGTGGCGAATGGACTCCCTGAATATCAGTAATATCACCGGGCTGTCGCCATACGTCTAACATTGCAGTTGACATGTTAAATTGTGAGAAATTAGGATTCTCCTGGAAATACTTCTGATTATTGAAACGGTAAAAACCTTGTGCAAAGGTAAACTGAGCACTTAACTCTAAACCTTTGTAACTCACAGAGGTGTTAATGCCTCCTGTAAAAGGAGGATCCGAAGTACCAAATTCGGCAACACTATCATCAGCACTATAATTCTCAGTTACTTCTCCATTCTTTGTGTAATACAACGCATTACCATTGGCCGGATTTACACCTGCCCACTTCACAATATAATGCGAGCCCATAGGCAATCCTTCCTTAACAATGGAGGTACCTGATTCAAACTCTGATACCTGCCCCAGATCCAGGATCTCGTTATCGTTATATGATAGGTTTGTTCCAACAGTCCATGTTAAATTTTCACGTCGAATTAGGTCATAATTAACAAGGAATTCGATACCACGATTACGCATCTTACCTGCATTGGTTCGTTTGGAATTGCCTACCACGCCATCCCAGGCCGAAAATGTTTGAACAATAAACAAATCGGAGGTAATATCATTATAAATGTCTAATGAACCGTTTAAGCGGTTAGCAAATAAGTTATATTCAAATCCGGCATTGAACTTACGACCAACCTCCCACTTCACATTTGGATCTCCTGTTTGTGACAAGCTATACCCCCCATCACCAAGGTAAGAAACATTGTTCCAAAGAGTGAACGACTCATAATTATCTACAGCCTGGTTACCTGTAGTACCATAACTGATACGAAACTTAAGGTTATTTACCCATGGAGATGATGCCATAAAATTCTCACGAGTAATATCCCATGTAAAACCAGCCGAATAAAGTACTACGTTCTGATAATTAGCACCAAAAGCTGATGACCCATCTCGACGTAAACTACCACTAAAGGTATATTTATCATCAAGTGTATAGTTAATTAATGAAAAGACAGAAAACATGGCGCGCTCAGCTTTTCCTCCACCTACAGTTGGTATAAAGTTATTTTCTATTGTACCCGGGGTTACTGCGCTAATCGTTTCCGGTAATTTTGGTTCTAATCCATACCCTGTAAAACCAAATGAGAAATACTGATTTCTAATGTATTCCGAACCAATAACAGCTGATAATAAATGGCGCTCTGCAATAACCTTTTTATAGTCAAGTGTATTGGTAAAATTACTTTCAATGCGACGATTATATGATTCACTGATTGAACCCTGACGGGCTACATCTCCATCACCTGCCTGCGTTGATACCCATGCATCCGGGCTAATCCAACGCTCTCCAAGTGTATTGCGATAATCAATCCCATACTGTGTTTTAGCTGTTAAACCACTAATAATATCCCACGATAGGTTAAACGCCCCAACAAACTTTGTTTCTTCAACTTTATTAGTCGAATTATTTGCCTGATCAAGCATGTTAGCTCCCGTTTTACTGTATGGATTAAAGTACTCGCTATTTTGTTGTTCTGACAGGTATGGATTCTGATAATGATAAAAACCAGGTGATACATGCCCATTAGTATCGTATGGCTCTTCCCAGGGGTTAGCCAGGTAAACAGCAGCAAAAGGGTTCATCAGGGCCGTACCGCCCTCACTTTCAATCAGGTTCTTTTTTGACTGACCTAAGGAAGTTGTCATTCCGAATTTAACCTTATCAGAAATTTTATGATCCAGGTTTAAACGTCCGGCATGACGCTGCAGGTCGGAACGATCAGCTAAACCTTCCTGGTAATAATTTTGGTAAGCTAAATAAAATCGTGTTTTCTCAGAACCACCAGAGAAATTCACCTCGTTACTAATTGTTTTACCAGTTCTGAATATGATATCGGACCAGTTGGTTTTTATAGCTCTAAGACGAGCCAACTCATCAGCCTGTGCCATACGAGCATCGGCCGAAAGTATCTTATAGTTAGGATTAAGAGAGCTCAACTCCCAACCTGGTCCTTTCATGGCAATCTCTTCGAACCATAACTTCTCAGCGGAGTTCATCATCTCAAACTTCTCTTCTGTTTTCATGGAGAAACCTGTTTGATGACGCACATTAACATTAGTTTTTCCTTCTTTACCACGCTTAGTGGTAATTAAAATAACCCCGTTAGAAGCACGTGAACCATAAATAGACGTCGAAGACGCATCCTTTAATACACTCACGGTTTCAAAATCATTGGCATTAAGCGAAGCAAAAGCACCTCCTTCAATAGGTACTCCATCAACTACATAAAGAGGTTCATTGTTCGACATAATAGAACTATTACCACGAATACGCACTTTGGTATTTCCAGAACCCGGCTGTCCGGAACCTGATGATATTTGAAGTCCGGTTGTTTTTCCTTGCAACATTTGGTCAAAAGTAGCCACCGGCATTTGCTCCAATTCTTTGGCTTGCACCACTGAAATAGCTCCTTTTAGTCCCACTTTGCCTTTACTACCATAAGCGGTAACTACAACCTCTTCAACGCCAACAGACTCCATTTGTAGCATCACATTAATATGTTTTTGGTCGGTTATAGCTATTTCTTGCGTTTTCATCCCCACAAAGGAATAGACTAAAATTTCTGCATCAGCAGGAACTTCTAACGTATAAGTACCATCAAACATGGTGATGGTTCCTATGGTTGTTCCTTTAACCAAAATGGTTGCACCTGGTATAGGTAAACCATCAGCAGCATCGGTTATCATTCCTGTAATAGTTTGGTTTTGGGCACTAATTTCTCCAATCCCAATAACCAGAAAGAACAATAACGCATGTAAAATACGTTTCATAAATTTAGTTTTTAAATATTTGAACTAGACTTTTTATCTTATTCATCACTTGCAATAATTGAAGTTTAAATCAAAAACAAGGAGCGTTTATTTTCTTATCTTTTATCTCCTTTTAATTGCTTTATTCCTTTTAGAATCTTTTTCAATGCTCCCTTCTGAACATCATTACTCTCAATCAGTCGTCTAATGATTTCATCTGAGATCTCTTCGTTTTTCTTTTTAGACATCTTGACAATATTTTTACTGAATTAAATAATGGCTCCCATCACATACTTTAATTTTGAGCCAGTTTATCCCCATCGGTTTATCCATATAGCAAAGTTGACACAACGATATTACTGCGATTTTTAAAGCACTCATAGAGTTACCACTTCAAGGAGTCTGTATCAACATATCTCAACCATTCCCCCTGCTTACCTACTAATGATGTGATACCTGATTTTTCAATATTATTATTCTCATACTATCTATAATGCTGTAACTAAAGTTCTTTAGCCGGCTCGGCAAAGTAGTTTTTGTCATGACATATAATTAAAACTCTTAAATGATCAGATACACATCGTTAGGGTAGTATATTAAATACAAGCCAAACATAAAAAGCCGAACCTATCTTACAAGCCGGCTTTGAACATCAAATAATCGCTTATTTAATCAACATGTCAATTTCATAAATGGAATAATTATTAGCCTCATCCAGTACTTTAAATGACAAGCGATAATCTCCATAATAAATGTTGGCAGGAATATCTTCTAAAATACGTACTCCTTTTAAACTCAACTGATTTCCACTCAATGGAATTTTATACATGTCAACATCCCAGTCAGTATCCCAACCTTTTAATGAGCGTATACTTGCTATTGATACCTGGCACTCTTTTAATGCAACATTATCAACAAAGTAAGCATTAATCAATATGGAGGCACCAGGGCTATATATTCCACTTTCGCGGGTTAACTGAATTTCTGCCGATGGTTTTTCCAGATCAATGTTTTTATCATCACCTCCGCACGATGCGAATAATATAATAAGAAATGATGCGAATATTATTTTATTTAGCCATTTCATAATCTAATTGATTTTAAAAAAGGTAACTATTATAAAGTAAAGCCGAAAAGTTAATCTAGAAAGAAGAAGATCTCTTCGGCTCTACACAACACAACTATTATTTTTTATTTCCTTCTAAAATTTATTTATTGCTTTATAACTTTAGTAATATACACTTCACTACCAGAGGTAATCTCAAGTAGGTAAATACCTTTTGACAAGTGATCGATATTGAGGCGATGCTGCTGACCATTTGATTTGAGTTCTTTTACAATGGTACCGTCTACATTCATCAAACGCATTATCACATCTGTATTGTTTTGTTGTTTCAAGTGTACTACTATAAAATCGCTTGCCGGATTTGGATATACTTCTACAGTACCATCTTCAACAGAATCTAAACCAGTTCGGTTTACCACAGTTATGTTATAACTACCGCTTAGCTTCTCACCATAAGCATCAGTTACCGAAATGGTTAAATCAGTATTACCAATACTAAATGGAGTAAGTACAATTCCTGATTCTCCAATAAATAGATCAATCACACCTTTGTTACTTAAAGTCACATTGAAGTTCATTTCATCCTTATCATCATCAGTAATTAATTCCTCAAATGAAATTTCGTGAGCACCATGTCCAAGTACCATTATCGTATCCTTCAGCTCTCCATATGTAAAGTAAGGTGGGCGGTTAATATTAATCACCTCGATTGGGTAAACAAAACCAGATTGTTCTCCATGTTCATCTTCACCTCGCAGTTCAACATTGTGTAAGCCTTGATCAAAATAACCCGGAGTGAGAGTAATTTCTACAGTACCTCCTTCGTTAGTTGTCAGCTGCATCCAGTCTGCTTCCGATAAAAGCTCAACTGTATAACTATCATTTTCAAGATCTTTTACTGAAAACTCAATAGTTGAACTACTATTTTCCTCAATTTTATTCAGACCTTGTACATGTTTAAATTGCGGACCTTTGTTCATTAATAATAACACATCAACCGATTGTTCTGGATTAACAGGATCGTTTGTTGTGATTGTTAATTCGGCTTTATTAATATACTCAGGTGCATGTTCTGCATTAAAATCAAGATCTATATTAACCTCGTCCCCGGTAGCAACAGTTCCCTTGTTTTGCAATAATTTAACCCATGTTTTTTCAATATATTCTTCTTCATGCGCTTTTACCATAAACGCATTATCATAAAACTTTGGATCTAAATAAATATCATACCACTCACCATCATACTGATAGAAGTACTTTCCTTCGGAAGCACTTGCCATATCTTTATTAATTCCCTGGCAATTGCTTATTCCTAATGGGTAACGAACCACAACATAGAAATCTTCATTTGGATATAGGTATACTGATTCGTCTAAAGAAATAGTATAATATTTTCCCTTATCATCGTAGCCATCTTCTTTATAATCTAACAATCCCTTAGCCACTAATTGTGCTTTATCAATGCTACTGCCACCTGCTAGTATCTCTACATATAAAGTACCTTCATTTTGGCTTTCATAACGATACCATGTTTCAACATGCGAAAGGGTAAAACCATCGTGTGGTACGGTAAATTTAGTAGCAGATGTAAAGGCAACAGCACCACCAAAACCTAACCAGTTATCTACTGCATCTCTTGCTACGTGTTTCAACGTTCGGTTGTAAGTATTCATCGCCTTTAACGAAGTGCCGGCTTGAGTAGCATTAAGATTTACTTCTGAATTCAACATCGCTGTTGTAGCATTTGGAGCTGCGGATGCTGATTCATAAATATCATCCGAAACTTTAGCTCCTCTTTCAAAATGTAATTGGGCCGTCCATTCAAGTTCACTCGCACCATTTACATTGCTGATGTTGAAAGTTCTTGTTTCTGTATAAGTTGATTTATCAGCCATCACTACCACATCCTGCCCTATAGTTGCAACAGGAGGTAGCTCGCTTGTTAAAGACGCAGACCAAGTTAATACGACATTACCGTTAATATCCTTTATAGTCGAAGTGGCAATGGATGTACCTGGCTGCGTAGGCTCATATGTAACGTAACACTGCCATTCATCACCCGCCTCCAGTTTTGTTCCATCGGCAATAAGCGTTGGACGGAACCAGCTTTCGGATGTTATTTGCTGACCAACAAAGTCGTCTATGTTCACATAACCTTCCGGATAAGCATTTAATATACCTCCACCGGCAGGATAGTAAAACTCAACCTTCATGTCATCACTTAATGTAGATGTAGAAGAAAGCAGGTCAATCACTTTAGTTCCAACATTCTTGATTTTAAAGCCCTGCTTATAAACAGAATCTGGTACATACCAAACTTCAGACATAATATTTTCGGCAACTAGTTCCGCCTCTCCATTTACTGTCAGATTAATTGGTAAGTTAACAACAGGCACATCAACTGAATTATTTTCAACTGGTAACTCATATTCATAAGTTCCATCGTACAAACCAGAAGCATCCAAACGCATTTTAACTGTTTTGCTACTCTGCGCTTCAACTACTTCTTTTTTAATAGGTAATAAGGTATATGAAAATGCATCATAGCTCCCATTAAGAAGCTGCTGTAAGATAACCGTTCCCTGCTTCTCATCAGGACTCTCAAATCCAATAATGCTATAGACTTTAACTTGATCAAAATTCTTATAATTAAAGTCAACCCGTCCATTATAGTGAAGAACCAACTGGAAATCATAAGGTTCACTCATAGATCCTGTCCGATCTACAAACTTATTAAAAGTAATGACATACTTATCTTCAAATGCATGGTAGTAAATACCTGCATCTTCATGTATGGTTTTGGAAGCATTGGTATGTGGACCAGCCATTGGAACAAGTCCTCCATGGAAAAAATCTTCTTGCGGGAAATCGTAAGGCGTTTCAAAAATATTAGTCATATCTGTGGGTTCTTCGAAAGAAACCCATCCTATTGCACTTAAATACAGATCATTATATTCTTTCCCATAAAAATAAAATGGAGTAGGCAATGTAAGCTTTTTGTATACCATACTTGCTCCATAACCCCAGAAATCATCATACAGATTTGTTTCTGCTGCTACATCCAGAATGTCTACCCAACCGGCTCCATCACCTTTTACATAGTTGTATCTGAACTCACCAGCATTCTCAGTTGTATTGGTTTCGTAAACAGGATAACACCACTCGTTTGGTATAACTGACATTTCCAATACGCCCAATCCGCTATTAGAAACTATCAGATCAACATCTTTATAGGTACGTGCATCAACAGTTTCAGTAAAACCTTCAACTGGCATAACAGCAATTATTGGATTTTCGGCGATGTTGGCCAACAATCTAACCTCTAATGCTTCACCACTGCCAAGTGTCAGCGTTACTAATTCGTCTAAATCCACAACTTGATTGGTATTCAAATCTATAGGTATGTAAGACACCTGTCGCGGTTTAATTACATAAGGTAACTCAACAGAAGTTGAAAAGGCTGAATTTGAAAAATCAATACTTATAATTTCTTCATTAGCTGTTCCCTTATTACTAATCTTAATTTGTTGCTCATGTGCTGACGTTTTTAATACAGTTCCAAAATCAACAGTGTCTGTCAATAATTCAATTTCCGGGCTTCCTCCTGCAATAAAACCTGCGGTAATCTCAAATACCGACATAGGAGAAAGAACATCATTACTAATAACAGGAACACGTTGAAAAACATCGCCTTGCAAAGCCGATCTTGTATCAAAAGACAATTTTACAGTCGCAGATTCATCTGGCAATAAAGTACCAAACGCATTCTCGGCTGCAATCACCATATCTTCGCCCGGATGCTTAAAATGGAAGTAAGAACCATAATCAGTTGTTACCGCATAGGCTAAGGGATAATCGCTATTAGAAGCAATGACATGTTGCTGGTTGTCCTTATCTGTCATACCAACAAAATAATTTGGCAGTTCATTAGCATCACGATTAACAGACCCAAACAGAACATCATAATCCCCATTAGCATACAGCACAATCTGCACATTTACAAAACGTTCACCTAATTCAATAGTCTTATATTCTACTCTAAACTCACCATCAAACTGTTGATAATAAACCGCAGCATTAGCATTATCATATTTAGCATCCACCATGGCAGCTGAGATCATGTCTAATGGACGAAAACGATCGCTGGAAGTAAAGCGACTGTTATTAAGCCTTAGGTTACCATCTTCACCAAAAACAAGAACACCTTGCTCATTGATCCATGCCTTATCATAAAAACGATCATAATATGGGAAAGAAAAACCAAGATCAACCTGCACTGCAAAATCGCTTCCTTTCAATTTATCAACTATGTTCGTAGCACCAGTACTAACAGACATGTCTTTCCATCCATGCTCAGCCGGAATAGCGCCTGTATAATCAGAACCTAGATCAAGTGCATAATTATAAGTGTATCCAAATCCATTTACCGGACGTTCCAATCCATCAACCTCAAAATCTCCGGCAAAATCAGGTATACTATAACTTAATGGGTATTTACCAATATTAGTAATGTTAAACGACAATGGTTCAACAGCATCTCCAATAGTTAATCCTGTACCTATTGAAGCTAAGGCAGGTGAAATATCAATTTTAGCTGGTTCAGCTGCAACTCCGGTTACTTTAAAGCTATAAATATAAGTGCCATTATCTAGTTGAATATTAGCACTCTGCATTCCATAAACAGACGGCTTAAACATCACTTGTATAGTCGCCTCGCCACGTGCAGGAACTTTAGTATCACTAACTTTATTTACAATAAAGTCCGGATTACTTGATGTTACAAAGCTAAGATCCAATTGATAGCCGGCGTACCCCTCATTGACTACTTGAATATTATAAGTCTTTGATTTACCAACGAATACATCGCCAAAATCAACAATAGATTTTGATTTCAATTTTGGTTCATGCCCATCAACATCAATAATTATTTGTTTCTTAATAAGCTTATTAAGTGGATCGTTAGATGCGAATACCAGGTTCTCAGTATAGGTGCCATCAATCAAATATTGAGCATCAATATCCAATTGTAAGTCCTTAGAACTATTGCCTGACAACATTCCTTCTGCTGGCGACAAGGTAATGTAATTACCCAGGTGAACGTTAAGACTGCGCAGGGTTAATTTCCAAACCCAATCATTGGTATCGCCATATTCATCGTTGATAAATTTCCAGCTTTGTCCGCCATTTGTACTAAACAAACAATTATCTGACTGGAGATCTTCAGTTTCCTTAGTTAATCCTAATGGATACTGGTTACCAGGAGGAATATGAAACACCACCCAATAGTAGTTATCGGCTTCGAGATAAACCTGCTCTTCCATATCCACATAATAGGTTGTTTGGTAATCTCCTTCTGATTCTATTTCTTGAGAGGTGATTAATTGGGCATCTTGTATCTGGGCCCCTTTATAAAACTCAACAGTTGCAGGTCCGTTTTCTGCTGCAAAATCCAGCTCAACCCAGAAGTTTGTCACATTGAAATCCTCTGTAATATAATAACGGGTCGCTGAAGAATTTGGAAAACTTACATCCTCATCTCCCACATATACATACGCAGCAGATTCATTATAAGTCAAACGATCATCAATTGACATACTGACTGGAGCATCTATAGTCGGGTAGTTGGCTACCTCACTGGCTCTAATTGTATGACTGCTACTACCTGTTACTCTTACCGGCTCATAAATTGTTTCACTGTACGAATCCAACTCACTTTTGGATAAACCAATATAAGAACTCCATTGAAGTAAGCCCTCATCATTATTCTTCAATTTAATGGTTGATGAATGCATGTTATCAGAAGCTACATCGATGGCAACATCAGTCTCCTCAACAACCACTTCAATAGCAGGACCGTTGTTAGTGGCAACCATAATAATATCTGATAAGCCAGATGCATTTCCCCAACGGTCAAAGGCTTGTATTGCAAAATAGTAGTTAGTTCTTGAATCTAAATCTTTCAATACATAATCAACCTCATCTCCAACCTCGTTAAAAAAGGTATAAACAATAGTAGAAGCGGCCAATTCCAATGAGTTAGCATTAAACTCATTTTTACTCCAATACAGTGTATAGCTACTCCCTATGCCATCATCTTCATCAGCAACTACACTCCACGATATGTTTGCCTTATCCTGTGATGTTTCCACTAACAGGTCACTTACTTTGGCCGGTGCTTTTGTAATCGAACCTGATTGAAGAGCCATGGCTGCATCAATATAACCACTACCCATTTTGCCCGATTCATTTGCACTTAGATACGGTTCAATATCTCTTACTGAAGTAAGAATGTGTCTTTTAAGTTTATCTGGTGTAAAATCAGAGCCTCCGTATTCTGCAACAACCAAGGCTGCAATTCCGGCAACATGCGGACAGGCCATAGAGGTTCCCTGCAAGGTTCCATACTGTCCGCCGGGTAGGGTACTCAGCACTCCTCCATCATTAGACATCCCGCTTAATCCTCCCGGGGCAGTCACATCAACCCAGGTTCCATAGCATGAATAACCGGCTCTGCCATTTGTGTAATCCATCGCAGCAACTGCAATTACGGGCTCATAAGCTGCCGGATAAATTTCCATTTCTACACTTTCGTTACCAGCAGCAAAAACAGCCAGGCCTCCTTTCATTGGACTACCTGCATATGAACCTGCTTCGTTAATAAAGTAATCAATAGCATCCAGTACAACCTGTTCGTAGAAGCCATCTGTTCGCCACCCCCACGAACATTGTGCAATTACAGCGCCATTATCAGCTGCATATATTAAAGCTTCTGCCATTCCCCCGGTCGTACCGTCCTCAACCAATATCTGACACGACATCAATTTTGTACCTGCGTCAATACCATTACCGCCTGCAACACCTGCAACACCTACACCGTTGTTATTTGTTGCACCAACAGTTCCGGCCACGTGTGTACCATGATAGTGAGCTTCTATTTCGGCAAGATCGCTTGCAAAGTTATAACCATAAATATCATCTATATACCCGTTTCCATCATCATCAACACCACTTTCTCCATTCTTCTCAACTTCATTAACCCAAACGGCATCTCTCAAATCAGGATGTGTTAAATCAATACCTCCATCGATAATAGCAACAACTACATTTGGAGAACCTGTTTGTTTTTTCCATGCTTCAAACAAGTTAATATCGGCACCTGCAACTGCTCCTTCAACGATTGTACCATCGTTATAATAATGCCATTGCTTGCTTAATTTAGGATCATCAAAAGGTATCTCAGCTAATTCGGCAGCACTAAATAATTGTGTTGGCTTGGACTTATCAAATGATATTGACCTAACACACTCAGCTTGTGATACTTCTCTAAGCTTTGCATATTCATTGGCAACCTGTTGAGGATCATAATCTGCTGAATAATCTATCTCATACCATAAATGCAAACCATATTTGCGATGTTTATCCTCATGCTTAGCAGAATATGGAAATACTCGTTTAAGGCCCTTAGTCGAAACCTTAGACGAAACAGCATCAAAAGAAACAATGCCGGTTTCTACTCCACTCCTGGTTGATTTTAGTTTTGGAAAAGAACTTAGTACTGAAGAATTTAGCTTAATTCTTATTTTACCACTTTCTTTCTCTTTATCATATTGCTGGGCACTTATACCCATTGCCAAAGTAACCATAAATAAAATGGCTATATGGACTTTTAAAAGTAGAACGTTTTTCATTTGTTAACGGTTTAAGTTTATGCCAAACCTTATATCTAATGTCATATGTATCTATTAACAAGTATTCGAGTAACAGTTCTTACAACATTATTTGAAGATCAAACAATTTACCTTGCAAACTAAAAGCTGGAAGATTCAAAGGAGAGTAAATCAGCACAGTGTTATTACTAACATTTAACTGAACACCTTAGAATTAGTACTACAAGTCTCTGTTATACCGTATTTTTACCACTACACTCTATACTCTAAGATCTGAATATCTATTAGTTAAAACCATGTTACCATAAACAACCATTAATAAATAAATCAGACTATTTTGAGTGTATAAAACCGATAGAAGGAGAAGGTTGTACTAAAATACCTGGCATTCATTGAAAAGAAATGCCCAACATGTCAATATAAAAAAGCTTGATATTTGAGTAATTGTTTTATAGTTCTGAGAGGTATTTTATCAGATTAACATCAGTATTGGTTAACCCTAATTTTTTACGAATGCGAGAACGTTTTACCTCCACACTTTTTGTGCTTTGATGAATTAATGCTGAAATTTCTTTGGAGTTCATATTCAATCTTAAAAAAGCGCATATCTTAAGTTCTGATGGTGTTAAGTCTGGTGCAATATTTTCAAGTTTCTTATAAAAGTCATTATGCACATTCTGAAATCGTAACTCAAATTCTTCCCACACCTCAGGTTCAACTCCTCCTTGCAAATCAAAGATGATGCGCTGAATGGCATCACGGTTTTCCACTTTTAGCCTGGCCTTTAACCGAAGTAGTCGTCCCGAAACATTATTGATCAACTCATGCTTCTTTAATAAATACATTACATTGGTTGTCAACTCCCTGTTTTTTATCTCTAAATCCTTCTCAAGAGTCTCTTTTTCAGTTTTAATACGCATAGCTCTGCTTTTCCATAAACTAAATAGCAGGGCAAACACTATTAACAGAAAAACCACAACTACTAAGATTGCATAAAGTGCAACCATCTCCTTAAAATGGACTTCAGCTTTTGCTTTTTGCAGTTCTTCAAAATTATATTCAAGTTGAAGACGGGTAGCTTTGGCAACAACTGATTCATTAATGGCTTTTCGTTTGGTTTCATAATAGCGTTTTAACGCTTCATTGGCCTGCTTATAATTTCCTTTCTGCTCATATATATTAGCCTGATGCTCATATGCTTTCTCCATATTATTGATAGACTCTACTTGCTCAGCATACTTAATTGCAAAACCATTAGCTATTTCGGCACTATCAATATCTCTTTTTGAAATATAATAAGCTGTTAATAAATTATAAGAACTGGCCATTCCTATCAAGTTATTTTCCGATTGTCTCACTTTTAGTGCTTCATAAATGTACTTATGGCTTTTTTCAAACTGGCCTGTTTTAAGATAAATTTCGCCCAGGTTATTATTAGCAATACTTTGTTGAAGTAGATCTTTATTGTTTATAGACTCAATAAGTGCCTTTTCTAAATATTCAATGGCTGCCTCATAGTTTCCTTTCTCCATGTAAATACTAGCAATGTTGATATAAAAAGTCTGAATCTGTTCCATATACACATCATTCCCTTCGGCCATCAGCTTGGAGTTCAACTCTAAAGCATCGTTAAAATGAGCTAAAGCACCATTATAGTCTTCCAGATGAAATCGGACAGCACCCAAATTTAATTCAACACCAACTAAACGCATTAAGTCATTGTTATCCTGAACAAGCTTTTTAGATTGCAAAAACATCTCTGTTGCCTTATCGTATACCCCCGATCTAAAAAATACAACCCCCATGTTATGAAAAGCCTGAGCTTTTGGTGTGTACTCATTAGTTCTTTCTGACTCTTCACAAGCCTGATTGGAATACTCATAGCTCTTTTTAATATCAACATGCTCATAGATATTAGATAAAGTAATTAATAGACTCACCCGTTCAGGAATATCGTCAGTGGTATTATATCGGGTCAATAAACTATCTACTTCAAACTGATTTTGGCCTGATGAGCTCTGAGTAAGACAAAATATCGCAATAATTAAAATAAATCCATTAAATATTCCTGTTTGAAGTAGTCGTAAAAGCATTTTAATCCGTTTAAAGAAGCGACTTAACTAACTCGCGAATGTTAAGAAAAGATACGCACAAATATTCAATAGACGCATATTCATCAATCAGGTTGCGCCAGGTGATAAAAATATTTTCTTCTTTCTTTTTTGTCTTAAAAAAGAGCGAAGCCTGCCTTGCACAGGAACACATTAAAAAAACTCAACAAACTGTTGAGGAAGAGGGCTCAAATCATTTATAACAGGGTATGCCAAGCCTGTTATTAAACGTTTCTGGTAATATTTAATCAATTTGCATAATGGCATCAAAATTATTACACTGAAGTTGGAGTGCAGGCTGCCTCCACAAAGTGTTCTTAAAGCCCCCACTCGAAACAACTTTTCAAAGGATTGAAAGCCTATGAAAAAACTAAATGTAAAAGAGGCCGGTTTTTGAATATTCGTGGCTCGTTACACTTAACAATACTCCCTGAGTGAATTGACATAATAAGTAATAAGCACGTACCTTACCTGCATTGAATAATGTCTCGTTATGCGGCGTCTCAAGGGTTGCTTCCGATATGCGTTAATAGGCCAGCCCCCCCTGCTTGTGCACATAATTGGCTCCTTTCACCACAATCAGGTCACTACATACATCGGCTTCCACCAGATTATTCTGCGCATCGACGGTTTTACAGGCAATGATTAATCCAGCTATCAACAGCCACACCGCAATATGCATCCATTTTATCGGGCCTGACTTTTTAAAATAGCAAATAATCGTTGCTCCATTTCATTTATTATTGCTTTGTGTGCCTCATCATCGGCCAACGAAACGGTCTCAAACGGGTCGTTGATGTAATCATATAATTCGGTACCAACAATTTTAGGCTGCTCATAAATACGCTGTTTGCGAAATGCACCTTGCAACCATACTGTATAGCGGTATCGCTTATTACGAATGGTGTAACCCATTATATTATTACCTCGTGGAAACTGACTAATGGCATATTCCTTCACTGCTACCTCAGGTTTTTGAAGTGCTGGTACCAGACTTGTCCCATCCAAATGTTCTTCGATTGGTAAACCACTTAACTCACAAAGTGTTGGATAAACATCTACAAACTCAGCCATGGTTGAAGCCACCCACCCCTTACCCATCTGCGGTGTCGCAATGATTAATGGCGCCTTCACAGCCTGCTCAAAATTGGAATGCTTACACCAGATGCCATGGTCGCCCAGGTGCCAGCCATGGTCGCCCCACAATACAATCACGGTATTTTCGCGTAGTCCCAGCTCATCCAGTTTTTCAAGCACCTTGCCTATCTGCGCATCCACATAGCTCACACTGGCCCTATAGCCATGTATCAACTCCTTCTGCTTATCAACAGGCACCTGTCCCTGCTGTGGTATATCTGAGTAATTGCGTAATTCGCCCCAGGTATGGTAGGCGTATTCAGGAGCTCCTTTGGCCTTATCCATAAAGGTGGCCTGCTCAATGCTGCTACGCTCGTACATGTCCCAGTATTTTTTAGGTGCGGCGAAAGGCAAGTGTGGTTTATGAAACCCCAATGCTAAAAAGAAGGGTTTATCATCGGCACTCATCTCTTCCAGCAAAGCCATGCCTTTAACAGCCACCGCTCCATCTTCGTAGGCATCATCAGGCACATTGAGGCATTCTACCGATGGCGACAAACCTTTGCTCTTCAGATACTGATTGGTGGCTTTCCAGTCAAGCTTTTGCTTTCGGCTTTCCTGGTAAGCCTTGTGAATAGCTTTAGCCTGGTACTTGCCATTGGCCGGATACTTATAGCCATCGGCATAACGCAGGTGTTTATCTTCTTTGTAAGGGATGGTCCAGGAACCTGGATCATTGTTTTTAGCCCCGTGCATCAGCTTTCCAACCCCGGCCGTTTGATATCCATGTTGCCTAAAATACTGGGGCAAGGTCACCACACCGGGATTCACATCGCGCATATTGGTTTTTAAATCCCAAACTCTGGTCTGATCGGGACGCAAGCCACTGAATATACTTACCCGTGAAGGTGCACAAACTGCCTGCTGACAATAGGCATTTTCGAACAATACACCTTGCTTTGCCAATGCATCAATATTAGGGCTAATAATGCCCTTATCGCCATAGCAACCCAGCATGGGCTTTAAATCATCCACCGCAATAAAAAGTACGTTGGTATGCTGTTGCTTTTGTGCCGTACAGCTGGCCGCCAAATTCAATAGAACGGCCAGTATTATAATTACCCTACTAAAATTTTTCATTTCAAACTGTGATTAGTGTGCAGTCTTTTTCGACCACTTGTTTTTTGATGGATCCAATATCTCGGCATCAATAGATGCCCGCCACTCTTTCACCAGCTGATGCAGCTCACTGGCCTTCTCAGGCATCTGCTCTGCCAGGTTATGCTGCTCGCCAATATCGTCTTTAAGATTGTAGAGTTCAATTGCAGCCTCATCGTACCAGTCTATCAGCTTATAGTCGCCCAGTCGTACTGCAGTGCTATTACGGTCGCCAGTGCTGGTTGGGCGTCCCATAGGCGAGTGCCAGAAAATGGGTTTTTCCCTGTTAAATGTCTTGCCTTTAATAGCGCTAGTTACGTTCACACCATCCATATGGTCTTTGGGGCGTTGAGGCAATCCGGCCATTTCCAGCACTGTTGGATAAATATCGGTACCTGTCACCAGGGCATCAGACACCTGCCCTTGCGGGGTTACTCCAGGCCATTTCACAATAAAAGCTTCGCGTATACCTCCCTCGTATAGCCAGCCTTTACCATAACGTAAAGGATAGTTACTGGTTGCCAGCTGACGCGTATTACCACGCGTAGACAGTCCCCCGTTATCAGCAGTAAAAATGATGATAGTATTATCAGCTACGCCCAGCTCTTCCAATGTCTGACACACCTTAGCCATACTCTGATCGATACTTTCAATCATAGCTGCATACACCGGAAAGTCCTGGCGCAGCTTGGTGTCACCCGTAATGGTTTTTTCGTACTCTGGTAAGTCATAGCTCATCTCCGACTTAAGCTTTTTCTTATATTTCTCCACCAACTCGGGTTTGGCTTCAAAGGGCGTATGTACCCCATAGTGCGACAAGAATACAAAGAACGGCTCATCGGGCTTTTGCTCCACATGCTGCTGCATAAACTGAACTGTTTCATCTGTCAGGCGGTCGGTAATGTATTCACCTTCTTGCCCATCTTCCAGCCCGTGAATCTCTGTTTTTTTCAAGCCCTTGCGGCCTGCAGGCGTTGATTCGCCTTTACGGTATGGATACCAATAGGTAGGCGGTGAGCCGGCAGCACCACCTGCCACATTAATATCAAAGCCCTGTTTTTCGGGCATATTGCCTTCTTTATCTTTAAATAATAAATGCCATTTACCTGTAAAGAATGTGGCATAGCCTCCTTCCTTCAATGCCTCGGCAATGGTGACATCTTCGGCCACTAAGCCACCGCGACCAGGTACCTGGCCTCGTGCCGGGTATTTTCCTGTTATTACACCATAACGTGCCGGTACACAACGCGGATGAGCTGTATAAGCCTGCGTAAAGCGAATGCCTTCAGCAGCCAGCTGGTCAATGGCTGGCGTTTCGTAAAATTCAGAACCCTGACAGCTTAAATCCATCCAACCCAAATCATCGACATAAAAAATGAGGATATTAGGTTGCTTGTCAGCTTTGCGTGGCTTGGCCTGAACCCCTAATGTAAGCACTAAAGCCACCACAAATAATAAAGTTGCTTTCCCTATCATTATATAAATCTACATTATTAATCGTAAATGACCTTTGTTTTCTTTAAAAGGCCTTTTAACAAAATCAATCCAGCCTACTATTGCTTGGTTACTTTTTTACGAATGGTTTGCCCACCGGCCTCTACCGACACAATGTATACACCTTTACTTAAGCCTGTAACATTCAACTGCTTGCTGCCAGTATAGTTACTTGCCATTTTCTGACCTGTTAAACTAAACACCTCCACCTTATTCACCTTTGCATCGGTCATGATTCTAAGCTCCGATTGCATTGGGTTGGGGTAAAAAATGATGTCACTCGTAACCTTTTCAATGAATGTAGGTGTGCCTTCTTCAATAGTAATATCATCAATCCAGATGTTATAGGATTGTGTTCCGGTCACTGTTTTATCTGCTGTATAAAAAAGAATAAGACGTGTTACGCCACTGGTTGGGTTAGCCACCACTTCTACAGTACCTGAGTAAATAGCATAGGTTTCTGTTAACGCACTCCATTCCGCTGAGTTTTCAACAAATCCTAACTTAGCAACCCCAAGTCCGCCAGCATCTGTTTTGGCTTTGAAAGTAACGGTATAAGTCCCCGCAGGGATATTAACTGTTCTAAACCTGAAATCAGAGCCTTCTTTGGTTGTGATGGCAATTTTCATTGCCTTAACACCTGAGGCAGCATCAGCATCTACAGTTGCGAGGTATTCAGTGGTATTATTACCTCTCCAAAAACGGTCAAACACTTGCGGGTCTGTTGTTGGCCACATATCCATTTCACCATCTGTTGCATTCTGTTTCGCCAGCTCATCATTAATGGTGTAAGCAGTCGACTCAAAATCTTCGGTAAACGGAAAGCTTGTATAATCAGGAGTAACCGGGTCAACCGGATCCACACCTGTTGCACTCACGCCGTAAAACAAATCATCTGCCACAAATGTCATAGGAGCAGCTGTTGTTCCGCTACCACATTGTAATATAAACTTACTAATCGTTTTTACTTCTGTTTGTTCATAAGTATACTTAAAGAACTCCCAAAAATCAGTTTGTGTAAATGCACCCTTAACAAGTTCTGATGAACCATCGGTAAATACAATTTTAAATTTCGCAATCTCACCTGCTGTCCCTTTGGCCCAAAAAGATACTTCATAAGCATCAATATCTACATCAACACCTACATCTTTAATCTGAGCTCCTTTGTTTGTTTCGCCTTCAACCCGGTAAGCCTGGTTTGAATCATGTCCGGGTGTTACAATTGTTCGACTAACGGCACCGCTGTTAATCCAGGTATCATCTCCATTCTCAAAATCGGCATTACCTACCAAATTGGTTTGTGCGTATATTGATCCACTTAGCCCAATAAGTAAAAGTGTAAGAAATTTTTTCATATCCATTTGAATTTAAAATTTGCTTGTACTAAAATATTTATAAACCAACAGGATAGTGGTTGATAAATCGTTCGGTATGGATGTAAATATGATTCAGATTCAATTGGAACGATTTATCAACCTTGGTAGAACGATATCCATAACATACTAATAAGCAGTTGCTTTTAGCTTTACTATCTAATGCAACCAGTTTAAATATACACTATGAATAAATCACTACTGCTTATACTAGCTGGCTTACTTTTGGGGCCTGTTATACTGCTGTTACAAGCACAAAACCAACGCCAGTTTTTTGACGATAACTGGCAAGAGAAGGCATTTACCGAGCCGGGTACTTCTACACCCATAGAGCTTAAACAAGCCAGCAATCCCGATGCCACCATTAGTATTGATGTCAATACCATTATCAATAAAGTGCTGCCCACGCACTTTGGCGTTAACACCACATTTCGCAATGGCAACGACCAGCTGAGCCGAACACACCTGTACACAAATGCTGGTATTGGCTCCATGCGTTATCCGGCCGGAAGCGGATCAAATATCTATTTTTACGATGGCAACAGTCCCAATAATTTTCGGATTGATTTTAACCCTATTGACGGCACTAAAAGTGCGAATATGACACCTGAGCTTTTTGTAAAATTTAAGAACAATGCCAACAGTGAAGCCACTGTGGTGGTTAATTACTTTTATGCTCGCTATGGAATTACTACTGAGGGCACACGTTCAGCCCGTGTTCAGCAGGCAGCCAAATATGCAGCCGGGTTTGTACGTAAGCTCAATATTGACCTAAAAGCCAATATTAAATACTGGGAAATTGGCAACGAATGCTATGGTAAATGGGAAGAAGGCTACGAGATAGATGGCGTTATCACCACAGGTAAAGAATATGGCGAAGATTTTTGCGTATTTGCCGAAGCTATGAAGGCCATTGACCCATCAATAAAAGTGGGGGTTGTGGTTACACGCGATGACGACGACTGGAACAGCACCCTCCTACCCGAAGTGCAAAACCATGCCGATTTCCTGGTGGTACATAATTACTTTACTTCGGTAAAGGAAGCCACAGCTGAAAACATATTAGGAAGTGTGCCACAAGTGGAGAGTGTGCATACAACACTGCTCAACTGCGTGGAAAAGTATACCGATAAAGCCCGCAACTACTTTCCAGTAGCCATGACCGAATTTAACTCGCGTGGATCTGTTAATTGTACAATGGTCAATGGCATATTTGTAACACGTGTACTGGCCGAAGCTATCAAGCATGGTTATGGCATGGTGGATCTGTGGGTATCGGAGTGGAAATGGAGTGAGACGGCCCAGGAAAGTAAAGGCTTTCTGGCTAAAGATGATCCTGCTCAGGCTGATTATACGCCCCGCCAAAGTTATATCCCCTTCCAGTACTTTAAACGCAGCTTTGGCGATCAGATGGTGAAATGCACATCAGATAATGCCGATATACAGGTTTATGCATCCACCTTCAGTAGTGGCGAAACAGGACTTATCATCATCAACAGTAACGCCACAGCAAAAACCGTTAAGCTCGATCTGGAAGCACTGAACGCCGAAGAAGCTGACATTTACTGGCACGAGTTTTATGCCAACAGCATTGAGGCAAATGACAAAAAATTCTATATCAATGGCCAATCGGGCAATACGGCAGGTGGAGGACCCAATGACTTTGCCACCATAGCGCCTTATAAAGCAAGGTACACCAACGAACATGTGATTGAAGCCAGGAAATACAGTGTTAATTTTCTGGTGCTTAAACCCAAGGCTACTAAACCTGATTACAATGTGCTGATGATAGCCGTTGACGACCTCAAACCATTATTAAACTGCTATGGCGAAACACAGATACACACCCCCAATATTGATCGACTGGCCGAGCAAGGAGTAGTTTTTACCAAGGCCTACTGCCAATGGGCTGTTTGCGGGCCTTCACGGGCCAGTATTATGACTGGTCAAACGCCTGATGGCACCGGTATTCGTAACCTAAGCTCTAAACTGCGAGATGAACGACCTGATTTGATTACCCTGCCTGAGTATTTTGGTAATCAGGGTTACGCAACAGCCGGATGCGGTAAAATATTTGATCCTCGTAATGTGGATGAGTACCATGATGTTTACAGTTGGTCGGTTCCATACACGCAACCTGGCAGCTACACCTATCCGGAACACTACCCGCCGTTTGTAAAAGGCACCAATTACCGTGTGAGTGCCAATACTGCCACGGAACAAGGTCCGGAAGGTGTGGATGACGATGGCTATACTGATGGACAGATTGCCCTGGATGCACTCACTAAGCTGGACGCATTAAGCCAAAACAACCAGCCATTTTTCATGGCTGTAGGATTTAAAAAGCCACACATTCCTTTTGTGGCTCCTAAAAAGTACTGGGATCTGTACGACCGTAGCAGCATCGACTTGGCTGCCTTTCAGAAAGTAGCCACGGGCAGTCCTGACTATGCCTATCACACACCTGAACCCATTGGTTACGATGACATACCAGGCACCTGGACCTATAACGATCCTACTCTAGGAGATGGCCTGTTAACTCCCGATGACCAGCGCCAGCTGCTTCATGGCTACTATGCTTGTGTATCTTATATTGATGCACAGGTGGGTAAGCTACTTGACAAGCTGGAAGAAACAAATATGGCTGAAAATACAGTTATCCTGCTCTTTGGCGATCATGGCTATCACCTGGGTGACCACAACCAGTGGGGCAAGCACACTCAGTTTGAACATTCGGCAAGGGCTCCGCTTATTATCAGTTCACCCAAAGGCATCAGCGGTAAGCACCATGTACCGGTTGAGTTTGTAGATATCTATCCTACGCTGTGCGACCTGGCGGGCCTGGATATTCCTTCATCGAAGTTACAAGGTGAAAGCCTCACTCCTGTTCTCATGGGTGAAGCAATCAATAAGGATATGGCTGTTACAGAATACCGCTCAGGCGGGGGTTCCAGCTACTCATTCAGAACAGAACGCTACCGACTTACCCTCTGGATGCAAGGCAGTAACGACCGCACCGACTTGAGCGATTGGGATGCTACGCGCATTAAAGCCATTGAGCTTTATGACTATGAGGATGACCCACAGGAAACCACTAACCTGGCAAATAAGGCAGCTTACACATCCGTTGTGGAGGAGCTAAAAACTAAAGCAGGCAACTGGTGGACACAGCAGTATAACTTTCTAAGCAATCAGCCAACAGGTGCCTTAAGTATTCCATTCATTGAGCATTTTGAAAACTACCAGCTAAATGATGCCTTTAACGGCGATTACTGGTTGAATAGTGAGTCGATTTGGGAACGCTTATGGCAAGGTGAATACCTGAATAGTTTTGAAGCGAAGGTAATGGACGATACCAATAACGAAGGCAGCCAGGCATTAGAGCTAACATTCACTCCCAAAGTAAGTGCCGATAATGGCCAGCTTATTAAACTTCAGACCATCGACCTGCAAAGTTTTGGCGGCAGCCATTTCATTGTTTCATATAAAGCCAGAACTGATGCAGAAGGACAGAGTAATGTAAAAACAGGCACTACTGAACAAGCTGATGAGTGGCACACCCTAACTACCAATTACCAGTACTTTTTCGATACTGTATCGCTCAATAATAACCGTTTAGCTCTTTACTTCAAAAATATAAGTTTAACACCCAGCCAGTCTTATAAAGTATGGATAGATGACTTGAAAATATCCTATACATCTGTAACGGAAGCATATGATATTAAGGAGAAGCATAGTCAGACAGTGGTGATATATCCGAATCCTGCCACTGACAAATTACATTTTAAATCATCGCAAGCCTTTAATAGAGTAAGCATCCTTAATACCAAAGGGCAAGTAATTTTACGTCAGTGGGATGTACAAAATACAGTTGATATCTCTAACCTGGCTACAGGCATCTATTTTATTGAACTAAGCATTGGTCAACAACGCAGCATACACAAATTTATTAAAAGGTAAGGCATGAAATTGAAACACCTGAAATACATACTGCTTTTTACAATAGTAGTGTCATACAGCCTTCAGGGCAGTGCTCAGAAACCCTACAATATTCTATGGCTAAGCTGCGAAGATATTGGGCCCATTATAAGTGCTTATGGTACCAGTGGCATTGAAACACCCAACATCGACAGACTGGCCAAAGAAGGTATCCTGTTCAATAAGGCCTATGCCACGGTGGGTGTTTGCGCGCCAAGCCGCTCATCCATTATAACAGGCATGTACCCCATAAGCATTGGGGCACATAACATGCGAACTGGCAATCACTGGGGATTTCATGCGCCAGAAGAGGAACATTATAAAGCCTGTATTAAAGTAAAAGATAAAACGGGTCGTAATGTGCCCCAGTACTCGGTAGTGCCACCAGCAGAGGTCCGTTGTTTCACTGAGTACCTGCGGTCAGCGGGCTACTTCTGTACCAATAATGCCAAGTGCGATTACCAGTTTAACTGCCCCATCACAGCATGGGACGAAGTGGGTAATGATGCACATTATCAGCACCGAGCTAAAGAACAACCGTTTTTTGCCGTATTTAACCATGGTATCACCCACGAATCCCAAATATGGAAACGCCAAGGCGAACCATTAACCGTTGACACCAATGTGATACGCGTACCCAATTATTACGCCAACATTCCGGTTGTACGCCGCGATGTGGGACGCAAGTACTCCAACGTTGAAGCGCTGGATGCTCAAATTGGCGAATGGCTGCAAAAGTTGGAAGAAGAGGATTTGCTGGACAGAACCATCATCTTTTTCTGGAGCGACCATGGCGGACCACTCCTGAGACAAAAACGGGCAGTGGGCAACTCGGGACTCAGAGTTCCTTTAATCGTTCGCTTTCCGGATAAAAGACAAGCCGGAACGGTCGTGGATGACATTGTATCGTTAATGGATTTAGGACCAACCGTTTTGTCTTTGGCAGGCATTCAACCACCTGATTATATGCATGGCAAGGCCTTCTTTGGTGCTTACAGTGCCGAAAACGCGCATCAATATGCTTTTGGCAGTGCCGACCGTTTTGATGAGCATACCCAGATGAGCCGCTCGGTGCTGGATGGACGCTATGTTTACATTCGCAACTACATGCTTGATCAACCTTATACCTATCCGTTGTATTACAGGGAACAAATTGAGATGACCCGGGAATTGCTTGCTCTCAATCAACAAGGCCTTTTAAGTGGTGATGCCAGCTATATCTTCCAGCAAAGCTTACCCAGGGAAGAATTATATGACCTGATGCATGATCCGGATGAAGTCCATAACCTGGCTAATCACCCCGAATATCAGGATAAGCTGGAAGAGCTCAGAAACGCTTTATGCCAATGGCAACTGGAGATGAATGATAAAGGTTTTATTCCCGAACACGATCTGGTTAACCTGATGTGGCCAAGTGGCATTCAGCCACAAACGGTAGCTGTTCAATTCAGTGCCGCAAACCAGTATGTGTCGCTCAGCTGTATAACACCCGGCGCTTCTATTGCCTTCCAAAAAAATGATAAGATTGGTACAGATCATTGGGAGCTATACACGAGACCAATAAAAATGAAAAAAGGGAAAATTGTCGCACGGGCTGTACGCATTGGTTACAAAACATCGGCAATCGCCAAGTATGAAAACTAAGTATTGTTAACAATAATTATTTAAGTTGGCTATTTTAAGAAACGGATTCGCAGAAATAACTTCTCTAAACTAGTTTGCACGTACAAAATGCAGGGTAATTACCACAATACGTAACATCCGGGCTTAAGTAAAATGGTATTGAAATAACAGGCAAAGCTATCTCATGAATAGATTATTCCAATCCTCGCCCCACAATCTACTGAAGTAAAGATAGCCTTATACGTCGTTTTTTAACTGTTGCTGTTAAGTATTTCAGAATAGTACATAACAGAATAAAAAGCCGGTTGCGAAATCACAACCGGCTTCTTTCAACTCCAATTCTTGTTTTTTCAAACCTTATACTGTTTATCAATCAACCAACAGGTATCAGGTTTGATAAATAATACAGAAGATTATCACATCTCTATAATGGTTACTTCAGAGCGTCGGTTGGCCTGATGTTCCTCTTCTGAGCATTGTACACCATCTGCACATTTATTTTTTAATTTGGTTTCCCCATACCCTTTTGCGGTTATTCGTTCTGCTGAAATACCTCTTTCGACTATATATTTAACTGCTGATTCTGCTCTTTTCTGCGATAACAACCGGTTTGATCCTGCTGATCCGCGCGCATCAGTATGTGAGCCCAATTCAATTTTTATTGTTGGGTTATCGTTTAAGAATTGAATCATATCATCCAGCTCTGTAGCAGCTTCTTCACGGATATTCCACTTACCCAAATCATACAGTATCTGAATCTCAATACTCTTCCCTATTTCTACTTTTTCAAGTTCCAATTTCATATACTCATTAATATTCACATACCCTGTATCACGTCCGAGGGTTGAGTAACCCAGGCGCTTGGTAAAGTAGCCTTTTTTGGTAAATACCACATCATAATCCGTATCTGGCTTCAGTTGTGTTTTAAATTTACCATCCTGATCACTTACCACTGTTAACTGTTCTCCTCCTTTGGCATCAAGCAATACATGAACTTGTTTAATCGGAGTCATTTCGGGTAAGAGGTATACACCACCATATATGCCATAAACAGGCCGTGGCACTAATTCCATTTCATGTTGATCCACTCCTGAGCCTACATCAACTGTATTAGTATATGGAAAATAGTTTGCTGTATTAACTGTTAATGTTAATTGTGCTATATCAAGTGGCAGTTCCGTTTCAATTAAACCATTGGCATCTGATACCAGTTTCTTAAATACATTGCCAGATTGGTCTTTAAGTTGCACAGGTGTATTGGCAATAACCTGTCGTGTATTCTTATCAAGTAATCTACTTTTCAGCTGCTTTTTAAGGTTCACTGCTTTTAATATTTTAAAGCGGTAGATATCATCATCACCACGGCCGCCTTCACGGTTAGATGCAAAATATCCATTCACCCCATCAGCAGAGAGAAACAGACTAAAATCATCTTTCTCCGAGTTTATCGGGTAACCCATATTATGAACACGGTATGTGCCATTTATTTGAGATGCAATAAACAAATCTAGTCCACCAAGCCCCAAATGCCCGTTAGATGCAAAATATAAGTTCTGGTCTGCATCTATAAATGGAAACATTTCATCGCCTTCTGTATTCACCTCACAGCCCAAATTTACAGGATCAGACCACCCTTCATTGGTTCGATTAACGTACCATATATCTGAACCTCCATATCCGCCTTCCCTGTTACTGGTATAATACAAGCGTTGTGCATTCTGACTAAAATACCCATGACCTGTAGAATGATTATCACTGTTAAATGGTAAATCTTTGGGTTTACTCCATGTACCATCAGCCTGCTTGTGTGAAAGCATTAATTTTAAGTGGTTATAACCTTTTACACCTTTTTTACCCATAAATTTATTGAGGTTATTACGGGTTATAAAAAGCTCTGTTACTTCCTCGTTAACACATACAGGACCATCGTGGTACATAGATTTTAAGGCTTTTGATAATAATGAGGGTGCGCCATAGCCATCTTCTTTTATTTTGGCAGTAAATACATTAAGAAATGGTGTTTCTTTCCAGGCATACTCACGGCGTATAACCACATCTACGTCACGTGCTGATGTAAATACTACACGATCATTAACTACTACAGCTCCAAAATCTGACTGCGTTGAATTAAAATCTACTTCCTCGATGAGATAGCGCTCTTCTGACAGTATTTTTTCGATAACCGGGGAAGCGTTATTTTGCCTAATTGCTCTTGAATCGCTGGCATTAACCTCAAGATATTGTGCCATATAATGATCTGCTTCGGCATATTTACCATTATACTTAAGAGCTTGAGCATAATAAAATAAGTCTTCTTCCTGTAGTTTTTGAGCAGCAATAGAAGCATAAACTTCTTCGGCTTTACCCGTTTCATGCACCTTTAAATAAGCTTGTGCCAGCCTGCTTTTAAGGCTATCGGACAAATAACCTTTTTGATTCAATAACTCGTAACGACGAATACATTCTACATAGGCCGTATTATCAAAGGCTTTTTTTGCCCTGTTAATACGATAAGAATTAACAATACTATCGATCTTGTTATTGTAAACCTGTGCCTGTATGCTTACTCCACATATTATTAAGCAAGCTATTATATTGGATATTTTAAATTTCATTTTTAAAGATTCGAGATTTTGGGCTTAGAAGTATCTTGGCGATTTAAATTTGTTCTTTAAAAAACCACCGAAATCATAACTTACTATAATTTCATGACTACCATTGTTGTAATTATTTAATTCCGAAACGGTAAAATCATATGAGTAGCCAATCATTAACTGTTTATTCAAACGCACATTACCAATTAAAGCAAAGGCATCACCAATACGGTAAGTTGCACCCAGCCAATACGTCTCTTTAAGCAAACACTGCGCTGTAATATCTGTTGATGGTGGTGCTCCTTGTACTACTTTAGTTAATACAGAGGGTTTAAACTTCAAATCTTCATTAATATCAAACACATAGCCTCCCATAAGAAAAAAGTGCTGTTTTAAATCGCTTAATGAGCCTGCAGTTGACTGTTCGCCACTTAATTCGGTTTGAATTAATTTTGGTACAGATGCGCCTATGTAATAGTTATCTGTATAGAGGTAAACACCCAAACCTGCATTAGGTTGAAAACGCTGCTCTACATTATCCGTAAAAGCCATATCATACTCTCCTACATTTAATTCTGTAAGGTTAACATTGTAGTTATAAATACCACCTTTAACCCCCATAGACAACACTAGCTCTTCGTTTAAATTAACACGGTACGCATAGTTCACATTGATGTAATAGTTATTTACCGGGCCATGGCTATCAGATACAACTGATAGTCCAAGTCCCATTTTATAATTATTGATTGGTGTATGCATTGTAAAGTCATAGGTGCGTGGGGCTCCTGCCATTCCTGACCATTGCAAGCGCGATAACAACAATACATTCATCGCATCGCGGGTACCTGTATACGCCGGATTAACCGAAACAGTATTGAACATGTATTGTGTATATAAAGGTTCTTGCTGTGCCCTTACCTGACTTGCCGATAATAACAAGATGACTGTGCCTATAATAAGTATTGACTTTTTATATAATCGTTTCATTTCTTCTTTTTTTAAACAGTTCTTCTTTTTACTTATCGGTTTAAATAGATATAACCGTTTAATTTCTCACCTGTATCACTGATATGAATGATGTAGTAGTAAGTTCCTACCGGAAGCTCATCGCCAATGCTAAAGCCAACATTAGAGAATCCATTCCAGTTATTTTCATACTTATCTTGTCGATAAACAACATTACCCCATCGGTTAAATACTTCAAAGCTTACTTTATTGTATTGATCCAACCATGCTATCACAAAGTTGTCGTTGGTTCCATCTCCATTGGGCGAAAAACCTTCCAGTACTTCTAATTCATCAAAGCATTTGTCTTTATCAATACGATCTGGTATACTATCATTATCGCAATCACCAGTACTTTCATCGGCATCTAAAATTCCGTCGGCATCTGAGTCTAAATCACGATAATCCTCTTTACCATCGCCATCCGTATCTACATCACCCTCATCTGTATCTAAAATACCATCATTATCAGAGTCTTCATCACGGTAATCTTCAATGCCATCGCCATCGGTATCACCATCGCCTTCATCTTCATCTGATATGCCATCATTATCAGAATCCAGATCTTTATAATCCGAATCGCCATCGCCGTCCGTATCTATATCACCCTCATCGGCATCTGAAATACCATCACCATCAGAATCTTCATCTTCATCATTTGGTGTTCCGTCAGCATCCAGATCATCATCACCTTCTCTGTCATTATCAATACCATCACCATCACGATCTGTATTCTCCTTAACTGTAATGCTTACTACAGCTGTTGAACACTCTTGTGGCGTACCATTATCGCATACTTCATAGCTAAAGGTTTCAACGCCAAAGAAACGATGGTTTGGTGTATAGGTATATGAGCCGTCAACCGCAATAACAAGTACACCATTTGATGGCCCTGAAACAGGAGTTGTATTTATTATTAATTCATCACCGTCAGGATCTGTATCATTAGCTAGTAAAGAGGTGCCGTTTAGCGTTGTGCCTTCGCCTATTTCTGCACTATCAGCTACTGCATTTGGTGCTGCATTTGTTTTATCATTATCCAGGTTTGTAATTTCTACTGAAGCAGACTTTCCATCGTACTCATCATCTGATAAAGCATCGTTAACAACCAGTGATAAAGTATACTTAACATGCCCGTCTACCTCGGTATCATCAACACCTGTAACTGTTATAATTTGTACCTTATTCCAGTTTAATGGAGTAAAAGTAAGCCGCGTTACATTTAACTGGCCTTCCGACTCGTCTAAACCTATAATATCAATCACTACATTTGAAGCAGGTTGTGCATTCAGCTTTAACTCATAACTTAGCGTTGTTGCATCTTCTGATGTTACTGCCTTATTACCGGCTAAGCGTGGTGAGTAACCTGCTAAATCATCATCCATATTTGTTACTAAAACCGTTTTATCTGCAACATTATCAAAAACATCGTCACTAGTAGCATCGTCAATGCTTACTGTCACATTGTAGCTGATATCACCATCAATTAAAGCATCGTCCTCTGGCGTTACCACAACTGTTTGAGCATTATTCCAGTTACCTGCATTAAATGTTATGCTGCCTGTAACTGTTCCCTCATCATCATTCTCTGTAAAAGTGATAAGTACATCCGTTGCTGGTTGTGCTGTTAATACAACTGTAAATGCATCACTGGAACCACTTTCATTTGTCGTTAAAGTGTTTTTGCTCAATATAAAATCTGCCACATCATTGTCTCCATTTGTTACAGTAATGGTTTGGTCTGCAACAGTATCAAAGGCATCATCACTATTCACATCGTCAATACTTACAGTAATGTTGTATGCCTGATTACCATCTACTCTAAAATCGTCTTCCGGTGTTACTGTAACTGTTTGGGCAATATTCCAGTTGTCTGTATCAAATGTAATGTTGCCAACAACGGTTCCTTCATCATCATTCTCTGTAAAAGTTACTATAACTGCTGCTGCCGGCTGAGCTGTTAATACTACTGTAAATTCGTCTGTAGTACCATCTTCATTGGTTATTAGCGTATTCTTACTTAGTGTTATGTTTGCCACATCATTATCTAAGTTACGTACACTTACACCTGAGCTTAATCCATTATATGAATCTGCTGATAAAGCATTATCCACATTCAGGTTTAACACATAATCTATATGCCCATCAATCAATGCATCATCCTGCCCTGTAACTGTTACTTTTTGAGCTTTATCCCAGTTGGCATTCGTAAATGTAAGTGTTGTTTTATCAATACTACTTTCTGACGTATCCAGCCCGGTAATATTAATAACAACATCACTGAGTGGCTGTGTATTTAATACGACATCAAAACTATCGCTTGTACCATATTCGCTTGTTTCTGTGCTGCCTCCTGATGATATTACGGTAATTCCGGCCACATCGTTATCGCTTATTACAGCATTAACTTGTTGTTCACCATCTTCAATAGCATTACTTACTGTTGATATATCTGCAATAATTGTTTCATCTCCTTCTGATTCCAGGTCATCTACTCCTGTTATAGTAATAGCAGCTGATATTTCTCCTGCCGGAATGGATAAATTTAACGTGCTTGTATTGTAATCGCTTGCAATAGCACTACCTGTTAATACAACGTTGACTCTAACCTCCTGTGCGCTCGGATGACTCAATACAGCATATATTGTAGCCGTTCCATTATTCTCTGAGAAAGGTGAACCTGTAAGCTCAAGTATAACAGTTGGCTGCGTTTCATTATCTATAATACCAACGCTTACCTGCTGTTCACTTGCCTCAATTGCATTACTTACAGAAGTGATGTCAATGATAATATCTTCATCTCCTTCATAAATATTATCTTCTGCTGAAGTAATAATAATGGTTCCTGATGTGCCACCTGCCGGAATGATAATCTGCATTGTACTAAGGGCGTTACTACCCATTGCTGTGGTTGCATCGGTTCCACCCAGGCTTGCTGTTCCGCTATATGCTAAATTAATAGTTACAGGTAGTGCCGAAACTGCATCCAGCGCTGCTGTTACGGTAGCAACACCGCCATTTTCCTCAATAGTAGTCTTATCTGTAGCTAATGTTACATTTGGTGGTGTATCATCATCCGTAATGGTTACTGTTACCTGCTGTTCTGTTGCTTCAATGGCATTTACTACGCTTGTGATAGCCACCATTACGGTTTCATCATTTTCATCCAGTAAGTCATCAACTGCTGTAATGCTTATACTTCCTGATGTAGCCCCTGCCGGAATAACGATCTGTGTTGTACTTACAGCATTGTTTCCTCCTGCTGTTGTGGCATCAACTCCGCTTAAGCTTGCGGTACCGCTATATCCTAAATTAATGGTTACAGGGTAGCTTGAGGCTGTTGCAATACTGGCAGTAACAGTGGCTATACCACCATCTTCTGCTATGCTAAGTTTATCTAAAGTTAAGCTTACACCTGGTGCATCATCATCATCTGTAACAGTTGTTGTTACCTGTTGTTCTGTTGCTTCAATGGCATTTACTACGCTTGTGATAGCCACTATTACGGTTTCATCGGTTTCATCCAGTAAGTCATCAACTGCTGTAATGCTTATACTTCCTGATGTAGCCCCTGCCGGAATAACGATCTGTGTTGTACTTACAGCATTGTTTCCTCCTGCTGTTGTGGCATCAACTCCGCTTAAGCTTGCGGTACCGCTATATCCTAAATTAATGATTACAGGTAGTGCCGAAACTGCATCCAGCGTTGCTGTTACGGTAGCAATCCCCCCATTTTCTATAATGTTAGCCATATCTGTAGCTAACGTTACATTGGGTGCATCATCATCATCGGTAATTGTTGTTGTTACCTGCTGCTCTGTTGCTTCTATTGCATTTAACACACTTGTGATAGCTACAATCACTGTTTCGTCAACCTCATCTGTTTGATCTTGTTCTGCACTTATTAATACAGCTCCATACCTCGCTCCTGCCGGAATAATAAGTTGTATTGCACTTGCAGCATTTGTTCCAGCGGTTGTTGTGGCATCAACTCCACTTAAGCTTGCGGTACCGCTATATTCTAAGTTAACGGTTACGGGTAGTCCTGAAACAACATCCAGTAACGCACTTACTGTAGCAACACCACCATTTTCTACTATGCTGATCTTATCTATAGTTAAACTTACATTAGGTGCACTGTCATCATCGGTAATTGTTGTTGTTACCTGCTGTTCTGTTGATTCAATGGCATTTACTACGCTTGTAATAGCCACCATTACGGTTTCATCATTTTCATCCAGTAAATCATGAGTTGCCGTAATGCTTATGCTTCCTGTTGTGGCGCCTGCCGGAATAATAAGTTGTGTTGTACTTATAGCGTTGCTACCCATTGCTGTGGTAGCATCGGTTCCACCCAGACTTGCTGTTCCGCTATATGCTAAATTAATAGTTACAGGTAGTGCCGAAACTGCATCCAGCGCTGCTGTTACGGTAGCAACACCGCCATTTTCCTCAATAGTAGTCTTATCTGTAGCTAATGTTACATTTGGTGGTGTATCATCATCCGTAATGGTTACTGTTACCTGCTGTTCTGTTGCTTCAATGGCATTTACTACGCTTGTAATAGCCACCATTACGGTTTCATCATTTTCATCCAGTAAGTCATCAACTGATGTAATGCTTATACTTCCTGATGTAGCCCCTGCCGGAATAACGATCTGTGTTGTACTTACAGCATTGTTTCCTCCTGCTGTTGTGGCATCAACTCCGCTTAAGCTTGCGGTACCGCTATATCCTAAATTAATGGTTACAGGGTAGCTTGAGGCTGTTGCAATACTGGCAGTAACAGTGGCTATACCACCATCTTCTGCTAAGCTAAGTTTATCTAAAGTTAAACTTACACCTGGTGCATCATCATCATCAATAATAATTGTTGTTACTTGCTGTGTACCATTCTCATCACCATTGGTTACACCACTAATATCTGTTATTACAGTTTCATTAGGCTCATCAACAGAATCTTCAACTCCTATAATCTTAATTGATGCGCTCAACTGCCCCGCGGGAATAGTAATTGTTCCTGCACTGGTATAATCACTAATAACTGTGGCAGAACCTGTATTGGCCAGGCTTATAATAATATCATTTACACTTTCAATATCTGAAGTTGCTGTTAAAGTAGCCTCTCCGCCATTTTCGTCAATCGGAGACCCCAATAAACTTAATGTTATTGATGGTATATCATCATTCAGAATGGTATATGTTGCAGTACTTTTAGCCCTGATTGTAACACCAGACGTTGCTTCAGACAATGCGAATACAATTGTTTCGTCATTTTCAGCTAAATTATCATCAACAATACTTAATGCTGAAAGGGATATATTTTGATCTGCACTTTTATAATCTCCGGCAGGAATAGTGAGCAATACCGTATGTGCATAATCCGTAGTGGCTGTAGCTGTACCACCTGATACAGTAGCTTTTACTGTAACACTCGTTGGTAAAACTTCTCCGCCTACAACAACGACAGGTAAATTGCCTCCTTTGTTTTCTAAATCCTGGTAAGCTATGGCTGAAAATTCCAACGACAAGGCGTCAATTATGTTAATTACCGTAACGGCTACATTGCTAAAGTCAGTACGTCCTGTACCATCTCTTACTGTAATAGTTAATTCATAAACATTATCGCCATTTGCGTCTGCCGGCATCTCAAAGTCCGGTGCAGCAACAAATATCAGTACGCCTGAATCTTTATCAATAGTAAAGTCTGCTGCATCGGTACCACTTATTGAGAATTCTTTGGTATCTCCTGCATCTCCGTCTGTTGAAGTAGCAGCAATAACAAGGCCTGTATGCCCCTCATTAACACTCACACTATTTGCTTCAATAACCGGATCATCTTCAATCGGATTGACATTAATTGTCATCTTATAGTAGTCAGAAGAATACTGAACAGCATCATTTACTTTAAATTGAAAGTAGGTATAAGGTGTTCCAAATTCGTGCTGTCCTGGTTTGTACTTTAATAAGCCACTATCAATAATTGTCACGTTTACTTCGTCATAAGATGACAGTACCTCATTGGTGTCAACTATACCATTACTATTAACGTCATAATATAAAATGCCTCCTCCAGGAGTAGAAACTAATTGAATTTTAAAAAGCTGATCACTCACATCAACATCATTAAAATTAAATTGTGCTGCTGTAAATACAATATCTGTATCTTCATCAGTAGTCAACGTATTATCTGCTGCTGTTGGTAAAAAGTTATCGGGTAAAACACGTATTGCTAATGTTGATACCGGGTCTGATTCTATATTTCCATCACTTACTGTAAACGTAAATGTGGTATATAAATAATCGCTTGCCAATACACCAGCCTCTCCTGTAACAGGCTCAAACTTTAGTAAGCCAGCATACAACTCATTAATAGCAATCTCTGTATTTGCCGATAAGGCTTCTCCTCCGTCTAATACATTATTTAAGTTGCTATCCTTAAAAAGCTTGCCTTTACTTGTTAATGTTGCAACTTTAATTTTCCTGAAGCTATCTCCATCCGGATCTGAAAAGGCAAATTCATTACCGGTAAATTTATAGTTCACATTTGTTTCTGTAGTTATTGTCTTGTCTTCTGTTGATGGAGCATCATTAACACCTGACAACTTAAAATGACAAACGGCAGAACCACTTTCCAGCCCATTATCGGCATCCACCACTCGTACTACCACCATACGATCTTCTGTATTAGGAAAGTCTGAGGTATTATTATATTGAAATAATTCAATTGCTGACTCATAATCAGCAATAGGACGAACTCCTGATAAATAAATTTTTAAATCGCCCTGATTGCCGATAGCAGTAATTCCCAATAACTCTAAAGCGTTATTATCCCAGAATAAACCCTCATGTATTTCTCCATCCAGGGGGTTATAAATTTCAATATGAGCCGATGCAATTTCGGTTCCGTCATCTGTAATTTTTACATCAATATCTGAAATATTAATGTTACCTCCATCCTCAGGATAATTTGTAGTATAATCTGTTGAATAATAACCACCTGTATTGTTATCATCAGCATCCAAATCAACTAAAGGCACCATTAACATACAGTCTCTGAATATAAATGGCCCTATTGTATTATTAGCATAATTACATTCCGGATATGGCGAATTAGGTAAAACAGTAGGTGTAGTTGTTACAAAACTGCCATCAGCAACAGCATTAATATTATCGTTAATGGTAATGTATATCTCACCATCGTAAAGGTTGCCATCACCTGTTAATTTTGACATCATAATATCAAATACATGTGTCTCTTTAGCATTAAGTGGCATCAGATCGACTGTAACAATCTCTTTTTTTAATACACGTGCACCAGGCTTAGAAGGATCACCATCGTAAAAGGTAATGGGCACTTCAAATAAATCAGCATGTCCATCGCCGTAATTAAAAATATTAAGTACAAAATTTACACGATCATTCTGCGCTCCATGACAAAGGTCGTAAACACTTTTCACCTCAACAGTAAAGTCTGGTGCCGGGTAAAAGGGATTACCTGCCTTATCGATCCGATACATCTGTGTAAGGTAATTATTCAGGCTTGGCACAATATGGTTTTGCTGCATTTTAGCAGGCACGCTCATATCATCATTAATATTGACATAACTATATGATCGCTGATTAAATAAACCCCGTGATGCTATCCATGGTGTCAAACGATCACGATAAACACGTAGTCCTTCACTACAGCACACAACAATATCAGCTCGGTTATTCTTATCCACATCAACAATAACAGGATGCTCACTACCTGTACCACTACTACACCCACTTACATTGGTAATCCATCCTTTTGAATCATTATAGGCTTGGTTTGATGTCAGCAGAACTTTCTCTCCACCGGCACCATCGCCTTCGCCCTCATACACCCATAAGTCATACGTATCGCGGTAAACCATTTCAACACTGCCATCACCTTCAAAATCAAAAAAGTTACAGGCTGTTTCACCCGATCCATCGGAGTTAGCCAAACCCCATACTCGCTCCAAGCTTCCCATTCCATTTAAACGAAATACCTCAACGTATTTAGATGAAACTACTCCAATCTCCGGTTGGTTATCCGGATCATTATCCACATCGCCAATACAAGCAATACCCCCCTTACGTTTGCTTTCACTACTTCCTAGTTTATGCGGCGCACAAAGTGCAGTATTGGTTAAAGGGTTCCATATGGATATATAACCGTTACCTGTTACAACAATATCAAGGTTGCCGTCAACATTAATATCTCCAAGAGCTACTTTTTGTCCTGCATCATTATCCAGTGTAAAAGAGGTTTCCAAATGCCTGTTATCACCATTTTGCCAAGGCTTATGTATGCCTACAGGATCTGCACCCCACACATCTTCAACATTTCCGGTAGCAATATCAATGGTGTAAATTCGCCCGCCTGTTATCACCTCTACACCATCGGCATATTGTAATACCCCTGTACCCGGATTAAAACCGGCAGGTATAATATCGGCATAAGCATAATGATCTTTCCAATATAAATGACTGGCTAAATGACCGCCATTACCCCCTGTCTGAGCAATCAGATCAACAATAAGTTCACCTGTTTCAACATTGTATATTTTAGCTGTTTTACTGCCGTACTGCTCACCGTAGAAAAAGAGCTCAACAATGCCATCCTCATTAAAATCAACCACATCAGGTTGAAAGCCCCGACGGGTATAGGCATTAATTATAGGCCAGCCGGTACTGATGTATTGATTCCAGTTGATTCCATCAAAATCATATCTGTAAATTTTACTGTCGCCACTACCCTCATAACCTGTTGCAATAATAATTTCAACATAGGGATCTGTATCTATATTGGCAAGTGTTACACCTGTATGATTATTGGCTAATACAAGCGGAATAAAGTATTTCAGGTTATCATTAACAGGATCGAATATAAAAATTCCATCATCTCCGCTGTTAGCACCAACCACAGCTATTTCCAGGTTACCATCGTTATCAATATCAGCCACCTTAGGAATAGCATATCCATATGGCGCATAATTATAGACTGCACCACTTCCTCCAATTTGATAATTTCCTGCTAAAAAATTATTCTTTAACTGCATTCCAAACGCTTTCGAGTCCGGCAATATTGAACGGCAATAATCGGCATCATAGAAACCGCATTCATCACTTGCATAACAATCAGGGTCGTAACAGTCAATAAGACCATCGCCATCATTATCAATACCATCATCGCATACTTCCTGTGCTTGTGCCCAAATACTAATAAGCATAGTTACCCCAAACAGGATCCACCTACTTTTAAAAATCTTCATATGTGTGTGTAATTTTTATTTCCCAGACGAGTGATACGGAGAAGTGCAGTTTTAGATACCTGATAAATGTTAGGAAAATGCAAACAACACTATTTTTACTGATGAACAGCCAGAAATACCAGATGAAATGAAATTAATTTTTGATTAAAGTTATAACTTGTTTCAGTAGCTGAGTGCCTGTACTCACGAATAAGAATCGCATATGAGCTTAAGTAAGGAGGGTAAATAAGCACATCTTTATAAAGCCCGTAGTCTATAATTCTATTTCTGTAGATGTACCAGTGATAAGTTGAAGGATTGTGTTCTTACCCGGGGAGAGCTCTGTAATCACGTGTTGGTAAAACAGGCTGCCGAGGTCGTAGTAGCTAGTGGTAACAGGCTGCAATTAGAATGCAGAAAACTCATAAACTAGTGAAAATTTAAACGTTAACCTATTTATGATGAGAATAGGAAGCTTTCGTATGAATCCAGCCTATATCATAAAGAGAACATAGCTACTAAAGTGAAAAAAGCTTAGCATTTATGATTAATGCCCCTCTGCACGACAGTGATGTGAGAGGTTCTCCGATAAGCTATTAGCCTAATCAATTGGCAATAGTTTTTGCATCGGGTTCGGTTACATATTTGATGTATTCTATTACTTCTACATCTTCATAGTTTTCTTTTTTTATATAATCAATCTCACTTGTCCATTCGTTCGTCTTATCCTTAGCATACAAATGAATATTCCTTAGGAATTCTAACGGATTCGCTATTAAATATCTTGATATTTCTTCTTTAGCGGTGATGTAATCAAATTTAGTTAGGAAATTCAATGTACAAACTTTTTGTTGTTTTTCTTTACTAAATTTATACTGCTCCCAGAGCACCTTGATCGAATCACTGGTTAAGGTTTCCAGGTTTCTCAAGTCATCCAGTCTTCGGAATTGCCAATAAGTATCGTTAATATCAGAAACAAATCGAGCAATAATATCCTTTTCATTTTTTAATATCCCTCTATGTTCTCTCATGAATTCTTTTCCTGATATAATTCTATCCAACCAGCTCTCATACCAATCAAGAAAGTTAGTCTCTTCAAGAAAATCAGGGCAATATTCTATTTCATCGTAAGTACGTATAATACGTCCTTTATTTTTACCATTCAATATAATTCCATGGAAACCAGAACATCCACAAAAACCTATATTTAAAACACCTGAATAAGCCTTAACCATCTCTTTATCACAACCTTCATCTGGAATATCATCAATTTCACCAAATGCTTTCTCCCACTGCTCTTTGGTTACTTCCTCATTGAAGAAAGGCTTTTTCTCAAGATACTGTAATGAAGACTCTGAAATAAATTGATTCGGATGACCTAACTTAAATATTCCGTAAGAAGGACCAGCTCCTGAGTTTCCAACACTAGACTTTTTGTAATCTATTCCTCCGTTTCCTATTTTCGTTAGAAACAACTGGTATTCCTCAGGCAGAGAAATATTATATTCTTTTTCAAATTTTCTGACTTCATCAACTCCTAAAGGCTTATTTAGAACAAATTTGTGGGATGATGCCCCAAATGTCTCGAAAAAAGAATCAGTATTCTTTGCTAGTCTTAACTTTATTTTTACCCGTTCTATTTGATTCATGCTATTCCTTTAACTACTGCCTAACGGCCACTTGCAAGTTGTCGTTACAGATTCCGAAGAGCATCTGCGTCCGGTAAAACATGGTGGTCAAGAAAGGAGCAAAGATAACGAACACCACTGCTCCCACAATGCAATTTGCAAAATGTTAGCGATAATTATTTTCATATCAATTCATTAATAGATTCAGCTATCTTACATATTTCTCCAGTCTCGTGTACCCAAAAATAAATTTCATCACTTAGTTTTTTACTGTCTTTATCTATAGGCAGAAGTATTAAATAATCACCACAACCATTAGTTGCAATTACGATTGCACTATCTGGAAAATCAGCCCATTCTTTTGCCTGTTTAGTTTCGACTCCAATGTGATTGCAAGTCCGACTAATTCTTTTATTGTCAGATTTGTCAAAAAAGGGATAAATTTGCCAATCGTCTTCATCTGTAATAATTTCTCCGCCATTTTCAATAATCATTTTTTGTTTGAATTTGTCGGGAAACTCAAATCCTAATTCAATTTCTGTTTCGTGAATAAATTTTGCATCAATTGGAAATGGCATTGTCTATTTATTTAAGTCATTGTAATTAATTGAATCCAAAAGTATATATTTTTTGATACCAACTTCAATTACTTTTTATTCTCCTTTAAAATATTTTAGACACAGGCCAACCAAAGCTGTTAGGATTAGGTAATCGTAAACATCAAGACATACCGATAATGCTAAACCAACTAATAATAAAGTTAATGCGTACTTCATTTTTAGTTGCTGTTAACGTTGAGAGTATGATTTCGTATGGAATTACGAACTTAAAACCAATCACGTTACCACCCACCAATGCAGGTGATTATGCTCAAAAAACCTCCGCCCCCTATGTAACATAGACATTATTGTATACCACTTTTTTAGTTTAAGTACTTTCCAAAATATTGATCAACAGCTTCTTTGTTATATTTATCTTCACCTCGCCAAAATTCCACATAAGTCCAGTCGTGTTTTGAACTTATTGGTCGGTTATAAGAAGCTGGTTTTAAAACATCAATACAAGCCAAAATTTCAAGAATTATACTTCTTTCATCCTTGTTTGATTTTAGATTTGGAACATCTTTTATTTTTTCTCTTAAAACACTTGGAAAATCTCCTTGCTTACAAGAACTTATCATTTCCAAAATTCCTTTTAAAATCGCTACATCTTCTTTTGTCGGCTCTGTAATTTGTTCTTTTAAAAATTGTTCTAAATCAAAAACGGTATAAATTAAATCCCCATGCCGAACTCCACCCCATTTTATACGTTCAAAATTTAATACATTCAAATCTGTATTTTCATAAGATGTATACCCGTGAACTCCATATTTTAAATTCTTGCAAATTTTACAAGTATATGCAGTATGTACAACTTCGCTATTTTCGTAAGAATATCCTGAAACGACAGGGGTGTATTTGTGTGGTGTAAATACTTTTGCAATAAAGTAAGAGCCAATACCAGACCGCCAATCAAGTCGTCGAGTTGAAAGACTACTTAAAAATGCTTTTGCAACTTCTTCAACTGTAATTTTTTCTCCAATTTCAATGATTCTTTTTACACAATCATCGTGCGAAATTGTCAGAGGGTCGAACATTAATCCCTTTTCTTTAGCGTAGGAAAAATCTGAGGGATTTGTCTTTCTATCTTTTTTGTTAATCCATCCATTTTTCCAATAAGTTTGAAACAGAATATTTTTTGCTTTTTTGTCCATGTTCTTTAATTCATTCAACTATATTTCTCTTCACATACACATGTGCACAAATGTTATCTCACAAGATATACAGAACAAATATATTTTTCTGTTTTTTAACAGGCAAATTTGCTAATTACGATGTGCAGCATATCATAAGCGAAAGGCTTTGTAACTTGTCTTCAGTTTAAATAGTTATTTGTGTAGTCAAGATTCCTATTTAGCTTTTCTATGTTGTTGGATAAATTAACACCTGGCGGAACAAATATTGAACAACATAAAGAACCGTTTAGAGGCCTCTCCAAACCATCAATTATTTTTAAAGAGCACACATATTATTTCAGGAAGTAAAACAATTTTACACAAAAGCAAACAAATAAATAGTTTTCTCTTTTTTAAACATTATATGGTCCAAAATTTTAAAAGCTCTTACTACATGGTTACATAACGTAATATTAGATTGTTTTAAGTAAAATTGTCTTTTATAGATAATTTTACTTACTTGCGAATGAATATTTAACCTAACAAATTGTAAAATCAGCTTATTATTTCAGATGTACAAATGGGCACTCGTTAAAATATTAAAATGAAAAAACTATTAATTATCCTAACTCTAACAGTTTTTATAATCTTTGAAGCTTCTTCTCAAGGCGTGCTAAAAGAAAATGTTCCCATCGTAAAATCTAACTGTTCCGAGTCATCTGCCGAGTTCTTACAAAATCTGGCTAATCGAATTCGTAGAAATGGATATACTTATTCTGCCGACCGACTTGAGGCAATTGCCAAAGGAGGTTTTGGTAGCGGATTTATATATACCGATCCGGACTCGAATAAATCGTACATTATTACAAACAGGCATGTTGTTGCACAAACATCATCGGTCGCTTTAGAGTTCATTCATGCTGATGAAGAAATAAAATTTGAGAATTGTACCGTTCTAGCTATAGATGAAGAGTTTGACTTGGCACTTATTGAGTTTCCTCAAAATCATAAATTCAAAATTGGTAAAGGATTAACAATCATCGAAGAAAGAAAAGAAGAAGGAACAGATATTTTTTCTGCTGGGTTCCCGGGGCTTAATGGTTCTCCATCGTGGCAATTGAGCAAAGGCATTATTTCAAACAGTTCGGTAAAAAATGATATATTTTCCGGTACTGGAAAATTTGGAGCTATCCAACATACAGCAGCTATTGATCCGGGCAGTTCCGGAGGTCCACTTACAGTAAAAGATGGTAATACATATAACGTTATTGGAATAAATACATGGGAAGTTAGTGATCGTGATAACGCTTATTTTGCTATATCCGGTGAAGCCATAAAACAATTTCTCTTCAAGTACATAAATAAAACCTACAATAGCGATTCCGACCTTGAGCGAAGAACGAAAAATTTTCTAACAACATTAGATGAAGACTACATCAAGGCTACACAATATATTTCTGATGAATATGCCGTTACAATGTCAACAAACAATTTTTTTGAGATAGCCATTAACGTTCCTGATAGTGTAGAAACTCAAATGAAAAAACGGTTTAACAGCGGATACCCTATTGATGCCGTTAGAATCGGACTGGCATATTTTTTACACAAAAAACAAAATAAAAATGAAGTAAAATTTATCCGAATTAAACCTTCAGATAATCCGAACGAAAAGATTGTTGTATTATCTTCTAAGGAAAAAGAATTTGACACACACTGGATATATGCTTTAGGTGAATGGAGGTTGAAAGACTATACAGTATTGAAACTCAAAAATCTGGAAGAGAACGGCGTTTTAGACCGATTGAAATATGATAAAACAATAAAGTTGGGGTATGAAAGTGGCAAAAATGCAGAAGATATGATATATGATACCTATATACTTGAATATGACGCCTTCTTTAATACTTACTGGAGCACGGGATACAGACTCGCTTATATCAATCTAAAATACAATGCCACTCCTGAAGGTGGTACAGATGTGGATTCTAGTAATATGATATTAATCAACTATAAGTTTGGTGCACAGTTGCCCATAAAATTAGGAAGCTTATACCTGGTTCCTAACGCGGGCATCGACGCAGGAATAACATTAGGTAACGAGGACGGTATATTTAATTATGCTTTTGGCGGAGGAGTAGATGCCACATTTAGAATCAGTTCTTCTAAATATCTAATGTTAGGTGCATCTTATAAAAACCAAACGCTCACTAATCACAAACCATTCAATGTATTTCAACTCCACATCGGAATAGCTTATTAAATTATAAACAATAATGAAAAAGTACATCCTAGCAACAGTAATTTTAATGCTTACTGCAGTAAGTTATTCTCAAATGATTTATGATTTTAAAGCCGGTAAGTTGCGAGATGATCAATCAACAAAGAAAAAAGCAAAAGTAGAAACAAGAATAGCTGCAGGTGAAATTCACCTGAAATCAGGCGAAGTATTGGAAGGTAACTTTAAGATACCCGAAAAAAATCCGGTGTATGGCACGGCTATTAAGATCACTTGTTTCCCATCAAAAGAAAAAAGAAGTATCAAAGGGGAAGACATTAATATGGTGAAAATATTTTCCACCAGCTCAACTAAAGCACATACTTTTATTTATAGCCAGGTATCTAGAGTTAAGTTAAACTCATTAAGTTATAAAAAATTGGGTGAGAAATCATTTAGTGAACAAGACTTCAAACATTACGACAAAGGGATCTGGATGATGCAGCTTGAAAAGGGTAAAGTTTCACTTTATGTTAGCGGAATAGGCTATATGTTCCACAATGATGGGAGTATGGTTCCGTACACCAAAGGAGACCGGATGTCGACACCTGTATTTTCTTATTTCGGAAAGCTGGAAGACAGAGATGAATTTCCAATTTTTTTACATGAGACAGGTAGACAGGCTACTGCTGTGGTTTTCAGAGCTACGGCTCCTGCTTTCTTTGAAGGACACCCGATAGCTGATAAAATTCAAAACAAAGAGGAGGGGTATTACAAGAAAGGAGAAATTAACATTGTAGATATTTGTAAAGAATACAATAAAAACAACTAGTAGTATTTTGAAAAAGTATATCCTAACAGCAATAATTCTGACGCTTGCCTCAATAGGTTTACTCTCAAATTATATATGAGTTCGCAAAGGAGAAGCTAGTAACAAAAGCGAGAAAAGAACGCTGTTAGTAATATTAGTTTTGCATGTAAAATATTTCTGAAACCAGGAGAATCTTTAATAGGTAATTTCTATTTCTTCACTTAACTTTCTTGAATAGTGCAAATGAGTAATAATAAGCTCAAGATAATACCTCTACAAGCTTTTCACGGCAATCAACATGTAGATGTACCAACTAATATTGCCTTTGTTAATGTTTTTACCGCAAAAGATAAAATACATACTCTTAGTTGAAGCAACGACCTTGAATACAAAAGTAAAGGAAGCTTAAAAAAAACTTGCAGCAATGACTTTTGATAAAATTGGTTTTAAGGAAAGTAAAAGAAAGAGATGAAATACCAATAGCTGTTTACCTCAACCATAAATATTTTTTGGGAATAGCTCCTACATTTTTAAAGGCCATTCAATAGCAGAAATAATTAGAAACGAAGAAGGTTTTAACTATGCTTATGATGGAAATCTGGCACCATTATTTGAACTTTACAATAAGGGACATTTATTAGGCACCATCACATAAACTGTGTAAGTAGAAAAATATCGGGGTATAAAGCTTCGATATTTTTTTGTTTATTTAAATGTATAACACACAGTTATGAAAAAAGAAGACCAATTATTCGAAGAATTTCTGAAACAGTTTAAAACAGGCGATGACTTAAACGACTTTTTAAGTAAACTACAAAAGCGTGGTGTGGAACAGATTCTTGAAGGGGAACTGGATGCCCACCTAGACTATGAAAAGCATCAGAAGTCTAATAATCCGAACTATCGAAATGGACATACCTCCAAGCAGATTAAAACAGTCTTTGGTGAAAGTAAAATAAAAATCCACAGAGACAGGGATGCCAGCTTTAATCCCATGTTGGTTCCTAAGCGCAAAAGCATGGTCGATGAAATCGAAAACATCATAATATCCCTATATGCCAAAGACATGAGTAATCCTGATATTGAAGAACAAATCAGGGAGTTATATGCATCCGAGTTTCCACCTCCACCATATCAAATATTACAGATAAAATAACAGATGACATCATTGCCTGGCAAAACCGCCCGTTGGAGCCTGTTTATCTGATCGTGTGGATGGATGGTATTGTTTTCAAGGTACGTGACAATTCAAAGGTTATTAATAAGACGGTTTACATTGCCGTAGGGCTCCGTACTGATGGCAAAAGGAGATTTTGAGACTTTAGTTGGGCAAGAACGAAGCTGCCTCTTTCTGGCGTGGAGTTCTTACTGATATTAAAGCCCGTGGAGTTAAAGATATCCTGATTATTGTTACCGATAATCTGAATGGTTTTACTGGCTCCATAAAAAATGTCTTCCCTGAATAAACCACTCAAATCTGCGTAGTTCATCAGATTCGTAATGCAGCTAAATACTTGGTTTGGAAAGATAAAAAAGCCTTTACCAAAGACATGAAGCAAAATCTATACGGCCCAACAAACCAAGCCGCTGAAGCCGTCCTAAATGACTTTGCCCACAACTGGAATGACAAATACTCTTATTCGGTTAAAAGCTGGATGAACAACTGGAATGAACTGACCGTCTTTTATGACTTCCCGGTAGAAATCAGAACTATTATTTACACAACTAATTTGATTGAAAATCTCAAGAGTAAAATCCGAATGTTTACAAAAAATAACCTCTCTTATCCAACGGATCAGGTAGTCATGAAATCAGTCTTTCTTGCAACTAGGGAAACTCCCAAGAAATGGACACAACCCATTAGAAACCGGGGTCATATTCTTAGGCAATTTATTGCTATATTTGAAGAAATGGTTCAACTCTAAATAAGCTGAACTCTGATATTTTTACTTACACACTTTGCGGGATAGTGTCCTCTGCCCAAGAGCTTGGCTGCATTCGTTTAATTTATTTTCAATGTACTCAAGGTGTCGATCAATCTTCTTTTGGTTGAAATTGTTCTTCTTACTGTTTTACGCCCCGAGTTTGGTACTATCCCCAACTAATAATTATCCACCAATCAAAGTACTGAGCCATTTTAACCGTTTCACGAAACACTTTCTTAATGGCCTTTGCATTGTCACGGCGAAAGTTGGCAATGGTCTTATGATCCGGTTTAAGCTGTTGAAGTAACCACATCACTTCAATATTACGACTTCATTCTTTCTCTAACAGCCGTGATGAACGTGTTCGATTCAAATAGCCATAAATATAGAGTTTCAACAAACCTGATAGATGGTATCCTGGTCTGCCATTTTCACCCCTGTTACAATCAAATCCAAATGCCTCCAGATTCAGGTTTGAAACAAAAGTATCAATAAAACTTCATGTTCAGGGGCAATGGTATCATTCAATGAAACGGGGAATAATTGGATCTGGCAGCGGTTTTGACCTTGAATAAATTTCATACTTGAAGATACAAAATACTTCAACAAATAAAGAACATAAGATTTAGGTTTTTAGACAGGCTGACGGCCTGCCGTATGATGCGTAGCTTGTGGTGCGCCTGCGGCAAGCTATGCATTATTACGGCTTGTTACCTGCTGGCTTTTATTAATAATCAAATAATTGAACTTCATCAGATTGAATTACTTTATCGATTTCTTCAATTAGTGTCTCATCAATTATTTCTGAGTCATTAACAATTGATTCAATTTCAAGAGAAAGCCAATCCGAATTCCAAATTTTAATGGTTGAATCATTGAACCTTTTGCAAAAAACTTCTTCATATTCAATATCTCTACCAATTTTAAGCGTGATTCTTTGAAGCCATATCTTAATGTGCCCTGTATTCGGAATTTTCTTAAACTTGGCTTTTATCTCTTCTAAGATTTCTGTCTGCTGTTGTTCTTCTATAAAAGTCAATAATTTACTTAATAGAGCACAAATAATTGGATAGGTATGGGGATTCTTATATGCAATATCTACAAGAATACTTATTAATACCTTAACATTTTCTTTGGTTTCTTCTAAGTCCTTAATCCTGTTGTAAAATTTATCTAAAGCTTTCGATAAGCTACCTGAATTTGGAAATTTCTCAGGAAGCTGATGTATTATTAATAAATATACTTGTAAACCTTTTGCACTCTGTTTTATTGAGTTCCAATACAATTTATCAGGCTTAATTGAATCTCGAACAACATTATCAGATGCAATAGTTTTTTGTGCATTTAGTCGTAACCCTATACTAATTAGAATTTCAGTTAAATATTTAGCTATTTGCTGTGCTTCTTGTGGGTTATTGATGAAAATCCTATAATCATCCCTATACCTAAGAATTTCATAATCATTAATTGTTGTATCTGTTAACTTTTGAGTTAATTTCAAATCTGCATAACCAAGTATCATTTCAGCAATAAAGTCCATTAAAATACTTCCTTGAGAAATTCCATTAGTCTGACCATAAGTCATATTTCTAATATACTTCTCAATCAAATTTCCGATATGCTTCATTCCCCTGTTCTCTTCGGCAAATATTTTCGAATGAATTGCCCAAGGAATAGAGTGTGTATAAATAGAACCATAACAATCAGAAATATCCGTATGCATTACATACTCGTATTTCAATGCTAATTCTAACGAATTTTGTTCAACTGATTGCCACCAATTAGTTACCGATGTTGCCCTGTCTGATAATTCTGATTCGGAGATTATTGGAATGCTCACACCCAGTCATCGTAACTACACAACATTTATACTTCAAAATAGCGCTGTGCCTTTACGTCCTTGAGTTAAGACTACTATGCTAACAAGTATCAGTATAAAATTAAGGCCGGTTACACTGGTTAACCGACCTTAAAGCATATATCCTGGTATGTTGTGTCCGCTTAGTTTCTGCTGGCAATAATTTCTTCAGTAGCAGCACGTCCGGCACGCAGGGCGTTAATATTTGATTCTACTATTGCATCACCTTTACGCTCAAAAATCTTACGTAAACCTTCTTCCAGAGCTTTAAACTCAATATCAATAAACGGCGAGGCAGCTCCTAACATTACAATGTTTGAAGAACGTTTAGTTGCTACTTTTGCAGCAATGGCATCAGCATTAATAGCAATATGACGTGGTTGTTCGCTAATCTTTGCCATTACGTCTTCTATTTTCGGGTAATTGGGAATGTTTACAAATGGTGTTGTATTGGTTACCAGCCAGCCGTCTTTTGACAAGTAAGGCAAATAACGTAATGATTCCATTGGTTCTACTGAGAGAATAATATCGGCCTTACCTTTTGGTATTAAATCGGATGCAATAGGTTTACTGCTTACTCTAAGGTGTGACTGTACATCACCACCTCTCTGACTCATACCATGTACTTCTGCCTGCTTTAGGTGTAAATCTATATCAACAGCAGCCATTCCAATTGTTGCAGCAATAGACAGGATACCTTGTCCTCCAACACCTGCTAAAATTATATCTGATTTCATTTACTTATCTTTATATTTTTCAGTTACCACTACAATCCTAATTCTTTTACTTTTAACATTAAGCTCTTATTGCGTAAAGTTTGAATACACTGGCGACGCGGAATAATTACCGATACACCCTCATAAGCAAATTCTTCTTTGATGATGTTAACCATTTCATCAAGATTAGCTGCAGTTGGCTTAAACACTCGAATATGCTCCGGATCAACACCAATACCTTCAATAATTTGCTCAAGATGGCCTAAGGCCTGCGAATCCTGACCACCTGTCATTCCTGTTGTATAGTTATCAGAAACAATAACAGTTATCGGTGTTTTTTCGTTAACGGCATCCAGTAATCCAGTCATACCAGAGTGGGTAAATGTTGAATCGCCAATAACAGCTACAGCAGGTATTAAACCGGCATCTGCAGCCCCTTTGGCCATTGTAATAGATGCCCCCATATCCACACAGGAGTTAACAGCATTATATGGAGGCAGCGCACCTAAAGTATAACAACCTATATCGGCAAATACACGTCCCGGACCATAGCTTTCCAATGCAATATTTAAGGCCTTGTAAGCGTCAATATGCCCACAACCTTTACACATAGCAGGCGGGCGCGAAGCCATCAAATCAGGCACATCTGCACCTTCTTCAAACGGAAAACCCAATGCATTGGCAACAATATTTGGTGTTAATTCTCCATCGCGGGGCAACGTGCCATCGAGGCGACCAACTACAGGAGTACCTGCTTCCTGGTATCCTTTTAGTAATTCTTCTATTACAGGGTATCCGTCTTCAAGTACCATTATTTTATCACATTCAGCTACCATACGCTCTATGTCTTTTCGAGGCATCGGGTATTGCGATAATTTTAATACGGGGTAATTTAATTCTCTATCCTGAAAATTCTCCATCAGGTAGTTGTGAGCAATACCACAAGCAATAATACCTAACGAACGGTCTGTTCCATCTGTATAAGTATTGTATGGCGATTCCATGGATATTTTTTCCAGATCAGGACGTGTTTCAATCAGCTTTTTGTAGTTACGACGAGCAATAGATGGCAATAATACAAATTGCGTCGGGTCTTTTGGAAGGCTTGTTTTATTTTGATCTAACATTGGTTTACGTACAACACCTGCACGCGAGTGTGCCAGGCGCGTTGTAATACGTATCATTACCGGTATATTAAACTTTTCTGACATTTCAAAAGCTGCATAGGTCATATCATATGCTTCCTGCTGGTTAACAGGTTCCAAAATCGGAATCATAGCAAATTTACCATATACACGGCTATCCTGCTCATTCTGGCTGGAGTGCATCGAAGGGTCATCAGCCGCTACAACGACAAATCCACCGTTTACACCGGTAATGGCTGCATTAATAAAAGCATCAGCTGCAACATTAAGGCCTACATGCTTCATACACGTCATGGCGCGCTTACCTGCATAAGCCATACCGAGTGCCGATTCCATAGCGGTTTTTTCATTACTCGACCATTTGCTGTGGATATTGCGCTCTTTTGCAATCTTTGAATCCTGAATATACTCTGTAATCTCAGTAGATGGTGTGCCAGGGTAGGCATAAACACCTGACATTCCGGCATCAATAGCGCCTTGTGCTATTGCTTCATCCCCTAATAATAATAACTTTTGCATCGTGCCAATTTGGTTTTATATTATTACTTAATTGCTTCTGATGGCTAAGTAACAAATATCTAACCCCTTTATTAATGACATTTATCAACGCTTACAATTTTAAACCATTCTTAATAATAAATCGTAAGTATAAGCCGTCTTCGTCCGCCATAATTTCTGAATTCGCACAAATAGATACCTTGCCAAATGCCCATATTTAATTGCCTGTTTGTAATAGGTATAGTAATTGATGCTCCTACCAATGATGCTTTAATATGTGCAGGCATATCATCAACTCCTTCCATAGTATGCTTATAATCAACACCATTTTCAGGAACCAGCTTATTCAGTGCTGTTTCAAAATCTTCGCGCACCGTATAATCAGCATTCTCATTTAAAGTAATTCCTGCTGATGAATGCTGTATAAATACATTCAATATGCCTTGTTCCGGCAAGTCTGGCAAACAACTTAATACCTCATCTGTTATCAAATGGAAACCACGACAATATTCAGGCAACTTCAATTCAACTTGTTCTATCACAATATCAATACCTTATATAATGTTATAATTTAACCTTTTATTAACTAATAATTGCAACCTTATTGCACTTACACCCTGTTATAATCAATTGTATTTTAAAATGTCACAAATAATTTCAACATATACAATGGTTAATGCCAATCATACAACAAACGAGCAATCTGAACGAAGTGAAAGCAGGCGACATTTTGTTGTAAAATCGGTATTAATTAACTTTATTTGGCGGTGTATACCCTCCAAAGAAAGCTTTAATATTTTCTGCCACCAACAACGACATATCGCCCCTTGTTTCGTGGGTTGCGGTTCCCAAATGCGGCATTAACACCACATTCTTCATCTCCCTTAATGCATCCGGAATAATCGGTTCATTCTCAAAAACATCTAATCCGGCTCCTGCAATTTCATTATTCTGAAGTGCAACAATCAATGCCTCTTCATCTACTACTGGGCCACGGGCTGTATTAACCAGGAAAGCTGATTGCTTCATCATTTTCAATTGCTCAGCTCCTATCATCCTTTTTGTATCTGCTGTTAAAGGCGTATTGAGTGATACCACATCTGCTGTTTGTAATAATTCATTAAAAGTAAGGTACTCAGCTCCTAATTCTTGCTCAATAGCTTCACTCACCTTTTTTCGGTTATGGTATACCACTGACATACCAGAAGCAACAGCACGTCGGGCCAAAGCTTTACCAATAGCTCCCATACCGACAATGCCCAAGGTTTTACCTACCAGAGTAGTGCTTAAGTTTCGCATTACCCCCCATTGTAACGCTTCTTTGTTTTTAAGTATTGTATTCATCTCACCCAAACGACGTGCTACCGCAATCATTAATCCCATAGCCAGCTCTGCTGTTGGCTCTGTGACAGGATCGGGAGTATTCGTTACCACAATACCTTTCGAATTAACATGGTTCATATCAATATTGTCATATCCGGCACCAAAATTGGCGATCATCTTTAGCTTTGGCGCGGCATCAATAACCTGGTTACTCAGTTTATTGCCATAAACGGTAATAATAGCATCACAGTCAACAACCTTTTGCAATAATTCATCGTTTGTAAAAACTTCTTTACCTGGATAAATAATTTCCCAATCAGGTAAGATGGTTTCAATTTCTTTACGCGGAATAGCAAACATTACCAGTACCTTCTTCATATTTTGTGTTTTTTTATAACCTGTTATTTAATATTAAAAATAGATGTGGTAAAGATAAAATCATTCTCTGAATATCTGTTTTAAGCCTATTAACCTTAGACCATCCTGTATTAAAAACATAATAAAAACGCCGAGTTATTTTGATAACACCCTCTACTCGCTGGAGTAAGATATTTTTGAAAAACTAATATAAATGAACCGTATACACGAAATATGATTTATTTACGTTTGTTAAACAAACAGGCTATTCTGTATTACACGAATTGTTGTATAACAATAGATGGTTAGATTTTAGACACAAAAGTGATTTACAAAGCACACATTGTCAGTGCCTTAACCATAACAAGCTTAACTATATAATCTCTTGAAAATATGGTACTTAAAAAAGTTTAACGAACTATTGGTATAACAAAGTAATTGATAAAGTACTTTGCTAATCACAATGGTTAATGCCGAAACAGAATCACAGGTTTATTTTTTTATCAATAGTTTTGATTCGTAATCGGTATTAATTGGATTTTATATATCAGTTTTTCCTTTCTATTTTTATAGCGATGAAAAGAACTTATAAGGTTGTATCAAAATTGCTATCTGCCAATAAATCCATAAGTACGGTGTGCGTAAAAAAGTACCTTATCGTTCTGCTGTTCTTATTACAACTTATAAGTAACGCTGCTTTGGGGCAAAACAAGCACGCTGTTGAAGGTATAGTAAGTGATCGGTTCAATAAGGCTGTGCCCTTTGTTAATATAGCAATTAAAGGTACAGGGGATGGCGGTATAACAAATAAGGATGGCCTATTTTCATTCTCCACAACACAAGCGCCGCCTTTTACACTAGTTATTTCCTGTATTGGTTATAACACAACTTTGTTAGAGATACAAACCTTATCCGAAACCGAAAACATCCGTATTCAACTTCAACTAAAACAGGAAAATATTGACCAGGTAGATGTGGAGGGACGTATCACCGACCAGTCTTTTACCAAATTAGACCCTAAGCTAACAAACCGGCTGCCCGATGCAGGTGGTGGCAATGTAGAGAGCTTAGTTAAAAGCCAGATGGGTGTTTCATCAAATAACGAGTTAAGCTCACAATACCGCGTTCGTGGTGGTAATTACGACGAGAACCTGGTTTATGTAAATGATATTGAGATACACCGTCCTTTTCTTATTCGCTCAGGCCGGCAAGAGGGCCTGAGCTTTGTAAACCCCAACCTTATCTCGTCGCTTAAGTTTTCACCAGGTGGCTTTGAAGCTCAATATGGTGATAAAATGTCATCAGTACTGGATGTCAGGTATAAACAACCTGATTCCATCAGGGGAAGTATTAGTGCCAGTTTACTGGGTGCATCAGGCCATATTGAAGGGCGCTCAAAGGATAAGCACTTTACTGCCATTACAGGTCTCCGGTATAGATCAAACCAGTACCTATTAAACTCACTGGATGTTACAGGCGACTACGATCCCCGCTTTTTTGATGCGCAAACATTTCTTACCTACCGCCTTTCATATAAATGGCAAATTGAAGCTTTAGGCTATTACTCCCAGAATAATTACAGCTTTGTTCCAATCGATCGCGAAACATCTTTTGGTACCATTAATGAGGCAAAGAAACTTAAAATCTATTTTAACGGACAGGAGAAAGACCGGTTTCAAACAGGTATAGGAGCCTTGTCACTCAAGCTTTTTCCGAATGCAAACAACCAGTACAAGCTAACTACAATGGCTTACAGAACTTACGAAGAGGAAAGCTATGATATACAGGGGCAATACTGGCTTCAGAACATTGAAAACCCGGATGGCAGCACACCCGATCCCAAAGAGGGCATACAAAATATTGGCGTAGGCACCAACCTGGAGCATGCGCGTAACAGCTTGCTTGGTATTATTAATAATGTGGCTGTGCAGGGCAAGCACCAGTTACACACACACCTGCTCACATGGGAGGTAAAATATCAACACGAATATTTTAAAGATTTTATTAATGAGTGGGAAATGCGTGACTCGGCAGGCTACTCACTCCCCTACTCTGATAAGGAGGTTAAATTAATGTATTCATATAATGCCGACCTTAAAACATCAAGCAATCGTGTTACAGCCTTTGTACAGGATGAATTTAAATGGAATACCAATACGGGTTTTGTAATTATTAATGCAGGTCTAAGAGCCAATTACTGGGATTTTAATGATGAGTTTTTGCTAAGTCCCCGTATTAATCTGCTATACTACCCAGATACAAATAAAAAAACACGCTACAGACTAGCTGGTGGCATTTATTATCAGTCACCGCTTTATCGCGAAATGCGTATGCCCGATGGCCGAATTAATGAAAATATTAAAGCACAAAAATCATTGCAAGTGGTAGCAGGTATCGACCACCACTTTACAACAATGGAACGCCCTTTTACATTCACTACCGAAGCCTACTACAAACACTTAACGGATGTTAACCCTTACCAGATCGATAATGTCAGGATTCGCTATTCGGGACAAAATAACACTAAAGCTTATGCTACCGGTATTGACTTTAAACTGAATGGTGAATTTGTCAGAGGCATAGATTCATGGGCTAACCTCTCCATTATGAAGAGTGAAGAAGATATTCTGGATGATTTTTATACTGTAACAAACAAAGAAAGTCAGGAAACAATTATTTACCCCGGTTATATTCCCCGCCCTTCAGATCAGCGGGTTTCCTTTTCCTTATTTTTTCAGGATTACCTGCCTAACAACCCATCCTTCAGGGTTAACCTCAACCTATTATATTCCACAGGATTACCGTTTGGCCCACCGCAATCGCCCCGCTATATGGCTGTGCACAGAATGCCTGCCTACCGCCGTGTAGATATCGGTTTTTCAAAAGACCTTACCCAATGGCTGAATAAAAAAAATAAACTGGTACGTCAGTGCTGGATAGGCTTAGAAGTTTTTAACCTGTTTGATATCAGTAATACCATTTCATATTTCTGGGTAAACGATATCCATAACCGACAATACGCCGTACCAAATTATTTAACCTCACGCCGCTTTAATTTAAAGCTAACAACATACTTTTAGTGATAAAACAAAGGCTTGTAACTGGTAGCTAAAAGCAATAAGTTAATAATCAGCAACACACTACCATCACTTTAATTCACCTCACATTAACACTTTAACCAAACTAAAACACAACCTTACTCAGTTTTCTCCGTAACTTAAGGTAATTAAAACATTTTTTTGGTATTTTTAACCAATGGCAAAACTTGAACCCACTATACTACTAGTCGATGACTCTCCGGTTAACCTGGAAATTCTAAAGGAGATCTTATCCAGATACAATACCATATGTGCCTCTGATGGTGATATGGCTATGGAAATTGCTTTTTCGAGAAATAAACCTGATTTAATACTTCTGGACGTTGTTATGCCGGGAATGGATGGCTACGAAGTGTGCCATATATTAAAGAGCAATGACTTGTCAAAAGATATCCCCATTATTTTTATTACGGGACAAAACGATTCTACTAGTATTCTGAAAGGTTTTGAGGCTGGTGCCATTGACTACATTACCAAGCCTTTTAATATGCTTGAACTAAAAGCACGTGTTAAAACGCAACTTTCCATTAAGCTGGCTCGCGATCAGAATCAACGCCTGATTACTAAGATACGTACTGTAAATAAAAAGCTAACCGACAGCATTGAATATGGCAAGATGATTCAAACGGCCAGCTTACCACAAAAGGAGCACTTGGTTAAAATAATGCCTGAGCATTTTATTATGCTTAAACCGCGTGATATTGTCAGCGGTGATTTTTATTGGGTGGAAGAACTGGAGGATAAATTAATTATTGTGGTGGCTGATTGTACAGGACATGGTGTTCCGGGGGCTTTTATGAGTATGTTTGGTGTGGCTTACCTTAACCAAATAGTAGGTAAAAACGGTTTTACACAGCCTGCTGAAATAATTAATGAATTGCGCCGTATTGTTATTAATTCGCTTAGGCAGGATAAGGAAAGTGGTGTTAAGGATGGCATGGATATAAGTATAATAAGCATTGATAAACGTAGCAAACAAATTGAATATGCTGGTGCTTTTAACGATATGATGCTTATCAGGGATAATGAAGTAAGTATATATGAGGCTGACCATATGCCTGTCTCAATTGGGGAGATAGATAAGCCCTACACCAACCACGTTATAGACTACCAGTCTAACGATTGTATCTACCTTTATACCGATGGCTTTCCTTCTCAGTTTGGTGGCTCAAATGATAAAAAACTAATGCAAAAGGGTTTCCGGAAGCTATTGCACAACCACCATCAGGAGCCAATGCAGCAACAACTACAATCCTACGAAAATTTCTTTGCCACATGGAAAGATGTTAACGACCAGATTGACGATGTGTTAGTGATGGGGATACGGCTTTAAGTAATTTTCAAACTGTGGTTTTTGTAATAAAGTTTAGCTATAAATTGGGTTACTAAGGTAATAAATACCTTTTTTTGTCTTCAACTTAACGCAGCCTTCAACTTGAACATTCTGGAATAGCCATACGCATTATTCCCATGATAAGCCCGACATTTAGCTTTAATACCGATTGCAAATCAAAACGATTGATAAATAGTACAGAAACAGTATTTGAACTGAGAATACAAAAAAAACAGGGGCACTTGTCGTTAACAACTTTTACCCTTAAATTCTCTAAAGTGAAGTTGTTGAAATAGTTTATTTCAATATAGCAGTACGTATTGGAGTGATTCCACATGTAATTTTCAGGCTTATAAAAGATCATTAAAAACCTATCAAAGAAATACATACCGGCCAATGTACAACAGTTGCATTCATCAACAATATGGAGTTATTGGTGTAAATAAGTATAGGAAATACCTTTTTAGAATTACTTTTAGGATGGTTTTAGTTAGAATCGTACTTGATACTTTAAACATAAAGTATTGTAATTCCTGCTATTAATCATAAATGGAGAACTCTTTACTCCAAGAATTAAAGAGGTAATAATACCAAATATTTTTAATCATGCCTAATTACATTGTTAATGATAATGCCCAGCCAACTGGCGAACGTGAAGTACATGAAATGAATTGTAGATATGTACCTCAGATAATTAGTTATACAAAACTTGGTTACCATTCAAATTGTCAAAGTGCAGTAATAGCAGCAAGACAATATTATCCAGATGTGGATGGGTGTAAAGTATGCTCTTCATCATGTCATACCAGGTAAAAGTATAATTTTACAAAATCTTTTGGTCTCTCCACTTTTATTGAGTGGAGGGCTATTTTTTCAAACTTTACACGAGTTAATTCTTTAATACTTTCTTATTGATCTTCAAGCTTCTATCAAACATTATCAAATTGGTGATAGCAAGATAAGAAATGAATACAGTAAATGATCCCGAATACTGTTGTGTAATAGATGAGTAATTTTCATTTATGTATATTAAATCAATAAGGGAATTTAATCATTATTGAACAAGCGAAACTCCAGAGTAAATGCAATATTTATTGTAACAAGGGAACTATGGATATAATACAACTAAACAATAGGCATAGCAGAAATAAGTGTAATAGGCTTATGATTATTGATAGTTGGTTACAATACGCGAGCAGACAGCAAATAAGATACTAATCGAATAAAACTTAAAGAATATGAAACAGATTTTAATGACTTTCTTACTGTCTCTCTTGATTTCATGTGGTAATGATAAATATGAGATTTTAAAAGAAGACGTAAGTATGAATGTTAGTAGAATTAACGTTAAGCTCGCTGAAAAAGTTGACATGCCAGAACTTGTTGTAATTTCAAATGAAATTAGAGCTAGCAGAAAAAGTTATGCTAAGGTATGGATTTCATTTTATCTACCTGACTTTCTACCTGAAAGTGGAATAAGAGCATGGGCAATGGGTAGTTTTACTCCAGAATTAGAAGTAGAAATATTTGGAGAAAATAAAGTATCAAGTAAGGTTGCGGTTTCTAAAATTGTTTTTCCACATTACAGTGATGTTATGAAAATGATTGAAGAATCAAGAGTGTTTCAAGGTAATTGTGTGGAGAAAATATCTGAAAATCCATTACACATTAGAGTATCATCTGAATTTCTTTCAAACGAATCGATTTCGGTAATAAAAGAACAAGTTAAAAGAGATATTGTATTTATGGTTTTTCAAGCTTTTTCGGAGACTGATATTGATGAAATTACTGTTACTTCAATTCCTATGATTCGTAGTTCTTTTAATCCTAATTTGGCATATGATGGAAAATTGAACAAATCATTAAAAGAGACCAAAACAGTTTCAAGAGCTGAAGCAATTAGAATTCTAGAAATTTATATTAAAACAACATCATTTAAGGACTTATATAAAATCCATGAGACAATGTTTATAACTAATAACAAGTTTGACCTTCTTCAATATGGACAGCTTGAAAATGTATATAATTCCCTGAAGTAGAAAGCACTGCAACCAATCTCATGATGGTACACTAAATCCTTTCGCGTACATGTTATAAAAGACATAAAGTAGTTTTGCAAAGTTCAAATTAAGAGAGTTAACTTATAATAATATGGAAAACACAGAAGCAATAAAAAGAGGAGACTCACTAGAAATGGCAGTTGAGCACATTTTTAAAGTAGCTAACTTTAAAACAGAGCGAAATATTTTCATTGCTAAATATGAGATTGATGTTAAAGTATCAGTTGGTGATAGAATAATTATTATTGAATGCAAAAATTATCAAAATAGTAATCTCACTATTCGTAACCTGATCCATCAGTGGAGCAGTAAAAATCAAATAATAAAAGCTCATAAAGTAGTTCTTGTATTAGCAGGATTAACAATTAAAGAATCTGACTATGAATTAGCTTCTGAATTTGATATCGAATTATGGAATCAAGAGGATTTGACAGATTTATTTAACTTATCACTTAAGCCCGAAGAATTGCGGCTGAGATTGCTCGAAAAGGTTTCATTTAAGCCAATTACTATTGCTGAAAGGTATAGGGATAATATTACAAGTTTGGTTATTAAACCTATGTTATCAAGCTTGGTGGTAGATAACGAAAATTTATACTTTCATTTCAACAACTGGTTAAGAGCACACATATTAACAGAGTTGCAAATTATTGAAACAACAAAGGAAGAAAGACAAAAACATATTCATCTCTTTGAGGGCAGTAAAAAGAAAAAGGGCTTCCTAAATTTCAAGAAGAAAAGAAGTCAAGTTGATTATTGGAACACTGTTTTGGAACAACTAACAACAACAAAAATATTACCTGAAGAAATACAAAACAGATACACCTCATACATGAATGGATTAATGGAAGAATACACTTCACAGAAGAGATTCTTTGATGGAGATGATTACCTTGAGAAAGCAAAAAAACTTATCCAATCACGGATCCAGAATGCTATTATTTGGGAGCAAGAGTGTGTGTTTAAAATTGATAACATGCAAAACTCTGTTCGGGTTATATTTTTAGAGGATAGTAACTTCTCAATAAATGTTTCTCAGATTGATGAAAGTCAGGCCAATGTTTTAAATTGGATTCTGACCTCACAAAAACGAACTATAGTAAACCAACAATCAAATATAACTAATTACTTTTGGGTTTGTAGTTCTTTCCCTGAAACTGTTGAAAAAGTCTACAGAATCTTTACAGAGTTCTATGAGTTGTCAAGAACAGATTCTATTAAAGACTTATCAATTAAGTAAAATGCTCCTGCTCATAAATTTGTAATTACATCAAATGAAAGATAATACATTTGACCATACTTGTAAATTAAAAGTTTATTAAAGAATTAATAGCACTAAGAGAACAAGACTGTGTATTTGTTAAAGGATTTACTACTAGAAGCAAAACACCTCCTCAATAAAAACAAAGGGCTTATAAGCAACTTGTACAAATAAAACAATAAGCATTGCAAAAATCATCTTACATAGACTTATGGTTATGGATGAGCTGTATACAACACTAAGAAATATTGTACGTATAAATAACGTACATAAATTGTTTTGTGCGCATAATATCCGTACATTTGCTTTAAATTATAATTATGGGAGCAATAAAGCAAGATAAAGCAAGATTTGACACAAGGTTACCGTTGGAGCAAAAACTACTTTTTGAAAAAGCTGCATTATTAGGGGGATATAGAAATTTAACTGATTTCGTTATAGCAACAGTACAAAGTAAGGCAAAGGAAATTATTGAGGAAAGAGAAAAAGTTATTGCATCGCAAAAGGACAGCGAAATATTTTTTGATTCATTAGTTAATTCACCAGAACCAAATGAAAATCTACTTTCAGCCAAACAGGAATACGACAAATTAACTTCTTAATGAGCTATTTAACAGAGCCCCTGGATTCAAAGCACAATAGAAACGAGTTTTTTTGCGGAAAAAATTTATTGGATAATTATTTTAAGAAACAAGCCAAACAGGATGTTAAACGCAAATTATCAACCTGTTTCGTGGTAACTGATTCTAAATCAAATCTGGTTTCCGGATATTATACACTTTCAAGCAGTAGCATTTCTAATAAACTAATACCCGAATCCTTTAAACAAAAATTACCAAAATCGTATTCAAATATTCCAACAATACTCTTAGGCCGATTAGCTATTGACGAAAGGTATCAGGGAGAAGGAACAGGTAAACTACTCTTAATTGATGCATTAAAAAGATGTTCTGAAATTTCGGACTCCATTGGAATTTATGCCGTTGTTGTTGACCCATTAGATATTGATGCTGAAGCGTTCTACTCCAAATATGGTTTTATTAAATTACCTGATAGCGAAAAAATGTTTTTACCGATGAAAACCATAAAGGGGATATTTCAATAAAGCACAGGGTATAATCAAATAACCGGGGCTTTTAGTTATATAACTCCTTTTTTAGTTTTCGTTCAGTAACAAAACAAATAATGGTTGATATTACAAAGAAGGTAATTATAAACCAATTACCTTTAAGATGATAACTCTTGTCAATATAAATCAGTACAAAGAGCGGTACAGATACTCCAAATATGTTTCGCCCTATAACACATGCTTTATGCAACATGTTTTTCTTCTCCCATTGCCATTGTTTTACAGCTTCATCCCCATTGTAGTTTTCGGGTTTTTCAACAGGAAAGTGGGTACGTTTTTTATGGAGAAAATCTTTTGAAAAGCTATAGGCACAAATGCCAAAAGCCAGCGACCATATTGGAATAAAATAGAACAAGTATTGCTCTTGCTCCCACCAATTAACGCTGTGCTTTATTGAAAAAAGAAGGTACAAAACAATAATGCTGGATATTACTGTTAAAAAAGCAATTGACAATGGTATGTTTCTGTTCATTTTAAGTGAGTTTTAATTTATTAAAGCTTTAAACCTTAAAATTGTACATTCCACCTCCATTCATTAGTTAATAGCAAAAAAGCTAAAACGTAACACTTTTCCTTTACTTACGTTAGTAAAACTATACATATAATAGTCTTATATTCTACTACATGTATGATATAAAGAAACATTAACGCACATACTAGTCATAGTATAGCTCTGTTGCATTGAGTAATAATAAGTGTAACACTTGTACTAAAGGATGTTTTTGAGTAATGATACAAAAAAGCGACCCTTAAGTCGCTTATAATACAATTTGACTACATACCCAAACTCAAAGTAAAATTATTCTTTGTCCCCGAAATTGTCCTTTGAAAAAAGTGCTGATAACCAATCTTCATATTGAACTTACTCTCTTCTTTTCCTCTAAACATAAGAAAAGATTGAAATGCCCATGCTTCACCAGAGTTAGAATTAAATAAGCGTGCCATAACGTCATCTTGTCCTTTGGCATATTGCAGCATTGCACTAATTGAGAATGTTCCTTTCTCTGATAGTTCACCACTTTTATTATAAATACCTGCTTCGGCATATCCCTGGTAAGTTAGACCAAAACCACTTGAAAAAATCAGTTCAGTTTTATAGCCGTCTCCACCATGGTTTTGCATATTTAACGCTCTACCATCCAAATATGCCCCTGCCAGCAATACATTCTTCAGGCCATTTATCGGAATAGAAAACGATGGCATTACCCTGATTGTTATGGGGGAGGCTTCATAATCCAATGCATCAATAGAATTTGCAATGGATACTGAATCGTAATTTGTTGATACCTTAGCAATTACCATCAAAGGTAATTGAATCCTTTTTTTCAGGCTTGATGTATCAACCGGGTCGCTTAAATATAACTTATAATACAAAACTTGCGATGCTACGGACATTCTCTTATCTCCTTCTTCCAATAGGTTTATTGTTAAGCCATTATTCTTAAAGAAGCCTACCTCCTTATTAGCTTTCGTTGTATCAGTCTGAACCCCATCTTTTGCTTTTAAAAACCTCTGCGGTTCATCTTCAGTTGACTTATCATCATCTACAGACTTAACAAGACGTTGTTCAATACATAAAGTGGTAAAAGGTGCCTGACCATACAAGTAAACAGTATTTAAAAGAATAAACATTAGTAATACAACTTCTTTTTTCATGTTAAAATAATTAATGGTTAATAACAGATTAATTGCAGAAAAACTGATTCGTAATACCCTATTTCACACCTGTTTTATATTTCATTGATGAATGACTCCACACAATAGATAAACCTCTAGCTACAGCAGACTAATGTCATAATTTAAATTTTACATTAGATAAAATATAAAAACCTCACTTTTATAAAATATACCTCTTGGTTCTGGTTGTTATTTTTAACCTTCATCCTAACGCTTTTATAAAACTAATTTGGTAATAACCTGAGTTCAACGTAAAATTTTAGACTCTGATCGCTTATAAATAGTGAGTTTCAACCGAAAATTAAGAAAGAATAGCGGGCTATTTTGAATAATTCTGGGGAAGAAAAATCGCTGTTTATAAGTGAAACACCTCTGCTTTGTCATAAAAAACTAATCTACTGCGCTAAATTTTTCGAGCTAGCAAGCTAGCCCTGCAAAATTTGCCTTGTATATCAATTCTTTATGACAATATGAATACTGAAATTTAAATCGAACTCAGGCTAATAAGATTTTGCTTATCTTTGTGCTGTATTTTAAATACCAACAGTTCGTAACCATCCTGTTGTAAAACAAAACTAGGAGTTTACTAACAAGTCAATTACGCTTGCGAACATCCGTTCGTATGCTCTACTCCTGTTTTAAATACATTTAGGTTTACAGCTGTTATAAAATAGTTAATTATGAAGAAAGCAGTTGTATTACTATCCGGTGGCCTGGATTCAGCAGTTGCATTATATTTAGCCAAGAGCGAAGGTTTTGATGTTTATGCCCTGTCGTTTGACTATGGTCAGCGACATATGCGGGAGTTGGATGCAGCTAAAGCAATAGCTATAAAGGCAGGTGTTGCAGAACACCAGGTTGTAAGCTTAAAATTAGATAAATGGGGAGGTTCATCGTTAACAGACAAAAGTATGGCTGTTGAAAATGGCGATGTAACACGAACAGATATACCAGTTACTTACGTTCCGGCGCGTAATATGGTGTTTTTATCGGTTGCAGCATCACTGGCTGAGGCTATTGAGGCACAGGATATTTACATTGGGGTTAGCGAGGTGGATTACTCGGGTTATGTTGATTGTCGCCAGGAGTTTATTGATGGCATGGAAAAAGCCATTAACCTGGGTACTGTGATGGGTGCTGAAAAGAATCAGCCCATTAAAATACATGCTCCTTTTGTGGATAAAACAAAGGCTGAAGAAATAAAGCTGGGTGTTGAGCTGGGTGTTGATTTTGGCCTGACATGGAGCTGTTACAGGGGCGATGAAAAACCATGTGGCACATGCGACAGCTGCCTGTTACGTGCCAAAGCATTTGCAGAGGCCGGTGTTATTGATCATTCGCTATAATAAAAAGAAGGCATGGAGAAGTTGGTATTAGCTAAGGAGGGGGTGTTTCCGGTTGTAAAAGACCATTTGGGAAACAATATAATTGACAAGCCACAAACGGGTTTATTATCATCCGGCACTATACAGGGCGAAGGTAAACTGGCGGGTGTACCCTCGCTGTTTGTGCGTTTATCGGGCTGTAACCTGCGTTGTATATGGCAAATGGAAGACGGCAGCTTTTGCCGTTGTGATACGACGTACGCATCCTTTCATCCTGACCAGATTATTGAGCTTGATGTGGAACAAATATTTAACTGGATTAGGCATAATCTGGGTAATATAAAACATGTGGTTATAACGGGTGGTGAGCCTTTATTACAGAAAAAAGCATTGGCTCCGCTTTGTAAAAAGCTTAAATCAGAGCTGGATATTCATATTACTTTAGAGTCCAACGGTTCTCTTTTTGATGAGGAGCTAGCCCGTTGGGTGGATCTGTTTAGTATTTCGCCCAAGCTGAGCAACTCTGTTCCTTCGCCGGAAAAAATAGCGGCCTACGGGCTAAAGGAAAACGGGCCTTTTAAGTTTCATAATGCGAAACGCTTAAATATAGAGACATTACAAGCTTATATTGATTTATGTAGTGGTTCTGACAAAGAACTCCAACTTAAGTTTGTGATAGGAAAAAGAGAGGATTACAAAGAAATTAAAGCTGACTTTTTAGAGCAGCTTAAAAACTGGTATTCGGATGATATTTTATTGATGCCGCTTGGTGGCACCCAAGAGGAGATAGCGAAATCGTCGCCTATGGTTCTTGAAATGGCAATACTAAACGGCTGGCGATACAGCCCACGGGTACATATTGATTTATTTGGCTCTAAATCGGGTGTATAGGAGATAATAGATGGTAAGATAATAGACCATTAGATGATAAGACAACAGTCTAATAATTAGTAAAACAGTACACACATAATCAAATACCGGCTTATGTGTTAATTACATTTTTTTAACAAACCATTAATGATTAGTAGTGAAGGTAAATTCTTAGGTAAGCAGGTTGATTATCCACAACAGTATTCTCCAGGTATGCTGGTTGCTGTCCCCCGTCATTTTAATCGTGATCAGTATAATTTAGATGCGAATGACTTACCATTTATTGGTTACGATGTGTGGCATGCTTACGAGCTAAGTTTTTTAACTAACAAAGGCTTGCCCGTTACAGGACTTCTTAAGGTAATGTACCCGGCTACTAACCCAAGCATTGTAGAAAGTAAATCATTTAAGCTGTACCTGAATTCTTTTAATATGTACCGTTTGGGCGATACAGCAAAAGAAGGTATAGCCAGTGTGCTTAAAACAATTAAGAAGGATCTTATACAGCTACTGGAAACAGAAGTACAGCTTGGCTTTTTTCAACAGGGCGAACAACATGGGCCAACAGATTTTGAGGATTATCCCCTTCTTGAAGACAATGATTTTGCTGATAAGATTAACTTTAGCCATTTCACCGAAGCTCCCCAGTTACTTAAATCATTGGGCAAAGGGGGATGTTTAAAAATATCAACCCACCTGCTGCGCAGTAATTGCAAAATTACACATCAACCGGATTGGGGTAGTGCCTTTATTTATATTAAAGGTGCAGATTTGCCCAGGCAAGAGGATTTGCTACAATACTTAGTGTCTATTCGTAACGAAAATCATTTTCATGAGGAAATTTGTGAGATGATTTACAAACGTCTGTGGGATATTTTTAAGCCTAATGAGCTGGCGGTAAGCTGTATCTATACGCGTCGTGGAGGTATTGATATTTGCCCGGTTCGTGTCAGTCACCAGCATTTATTACCTCTACATTTAACAAATACTCAGCTCTTATCATCGAAACTATTAAGGCAATAAGCAATGTAAAATACTGAATAACGAATCAATAGACTCTGCACACCAGCGAGATACGATCTCCTGATTTAACCTCAACTGGCAAAATCAACTACTTTTAAGCTTTTGTTATACATTCTTATTCCAGTCCGTAAACATCCTGATAGGTGATATAGTCATCTCTACTAATGATGTAGAGTGGTTTCCCTTTTGCATCCAGAATAGATCCTTTTGATTCATCATTACCTATAGGAAAATGAATTTGCTTTAGTTATAATAATCTCAATACGCTAATCAGGTCAAGACAAATTTTCTCCATTTTATACCTTCATTGCTTATCTCAATAGTTGGTTTACTATAAAGAATATTTATAGGGAAAGGATAAAATACACTATAACCTGTTATTATTCCTGAAATACAGTTTTATGGATCATTTTCTTTTAGTTTTGTCGGTTTCACCTTAAGAGTCTGGGCAGATGTTACCACATCTCTTGATAATATCTTTTCATAAAACTTCTTTTTACTCTCAACCAGTTCTTTAAATCTAATCTGGGAATATTTATAATTCTTACAAGTGTTTTCAAAAAAGGTTTAGAATTTGTTTTACTACACAATATGCCCTTTAAATTCACATACATTATAAAACCTATAATGATCTGTCATTGTCTTAGTTCCAACTTTAATAACCACAAACCTTTCTATTTCCATAGGTGTAGGTTCATTTTACATTTGCACATTAGTATAAGAATACAAGAAATAATCAGATACGCATAAAGTAACCAAGTCCTATAAACCCCTTATATCCAACTCCCATATGGCCACACAACCCTCTATCTATCCCCCACCTAAAACTAATTAAATTAACATGAAATATTAACCCGTTCATTCCTTTACTCAAGTTTAAGCCTTCTGTTGAGTTTTGTTTATTAATAGCATATCCTACCCCAAGACCAGTACTTAATCTAAACTTTTTAGTATTAACAAATTCAAAGTCCACCTGTGGAGCCAGTACAAAAACACTGTTTGTCTTTTCATACGTTTTTATCGGGCCATAATTAACCAATCCTTTGGCATTCTCCCGGTCAAACATCATATTAACACCAAACTTTAACCAATTATTCATATAATGATAATAGTCAAAGTTAATAGCACCTAAAACAGTATGGTTTGTTTCTGTTAATCCTTCTTCAACACCGTGCCCTAATTTATACACAGACCATGGTGAATAACTCAAACTAAATTCATTAGATTGGGCATTAGAAGTGCATGAGAGTAGCAGTAAAAATAATAGGGTTTTAATAATTTTCATTTTTTACCTGGTATATATTATTAATTCTTTTTTTTGAATGAGCGATTCAATAAGTATGGATCCAAAATATGCCGTATACCTGGCTCAAAATCCTGTCTTTCTTAAATAAAAGTTCCTAAATCCTCCCTGTACAACTTCAGTTCTAAGCTTTCTGAAACATTATAATTAATTTGACTTGAGTCCGTCGTAATAAACAATACAGAATATTTTACATGATTAGGCTTAATAGTTTTTTGCCCATAACTTTGTGTAAAAAAAATTACAAAACATACTAATAACAAAGATATTCTACACATATTTCTGGTTGTTATTCCATTGAATTTGACAAAATAATCCAATTTTTATATACTACGCTTAGTGTTTTATTTAAAAAAAATAAAAATACACATGTATTGATATCTGTTCCCTGCCACCCGTTGCTTTTGCACAAATAGAGTAAACAGCTCGTCCCTCTTTACTCTATTTATGGGTGTTACCTACCATTTGTTCTTTTAGAACCCTAACTATTAACATTACAATTCCGATTGTGAATAGCAAGCTATTCAATAAATAACAAATCTGAATAACAGTCGTAAATATTAGCTGTGGTTCCATGTTTAAAGCATCGTTATTCAAATAGTTATATCCAAAATATATTATGGGTCTTATAGCTATTGTCAATATTGAGCTGATAAGTAACAAAATCCCATCAAGAGATTGTCGTTTCACCACATAATAAATAAATACGCCTAAGAGTGTTAGTTCGATAAAAATTGTAATTAGGTTTACAACAGTTACAACGAGATAATTTTCATTCATATTTCTGGTTTTGTAGTTACTTCCTTTTAAATCCTTTCAACATTATTGTAGGGATTATTATTAAAATATTCAACAAGATAACTCAACCCAAATACATAGAATTGAGTATTAACCTGAGTTCGACATAAAATTTTAGACTCAGATCGCTTGAAAATAGTGAGTTTCAACCGAAAATTAAGAAAGAATAGCGGGCTATTTTGAATAATTCTGGGGAAGAGAATCGCTGTTTATAAGTGAAACATCTCTGCTTTGTCATAAAAAACTAATCTACTGCGTTATTTTTTAGAGCTAGCCCACTAGCCCTGCAAAGTTTACCTTGTATATCAATTCTTTATAACAATCTGAATGCTGAAATTTAAATCGAACTCAGGTTATTAACAACAGCCTCAACTTACCTCGTAATATATTTCATGTGCTTCTTTCGGTCCTGGCACTTCTAATTTTCGAAGCATTGATTCAACAACTTTTTCGGGTACTTTATATTCCCGCTTATTATTTCGGGATAACAATAGTTTATAAGGTACTTCAATATAGTATATCTTAACCCTGGCACCATATTCAGTAAACAAAGCGATCCATTTGTTCCTCATATCGCTGGTAATATTTGTTGCATTAAAAACAAATGATTTTTTAGCTCTCATAAATTCCTTTGCTTTCTCTTTGCCTAATTGAATTACCTGTCCATTTTTCTTTTTATCAGTCGGTACAATTTTGTTTTCTCTTCTAATATCATCTAATGATAAAACAGGCATTTTAAAATGACTATTTATGTAAGTATCTTTTCCACTACCGGGTAAAGCACACATCACTATTACCTCAAACTTTAAATCGTCAAACGGAATATAGTCCGGTGAACTGTCGGATTTGTTTAAATATAGGTACCGTCCATAATCTGATTCAAAATACCTTGGTTTACCAAAGCATTCATTGTCAATACACAATTCATTAAATAGCTCAACCTTTAAAAGGGCATCTTCCTTATCTTTGCTTATTCTGCCCAAAATATCAGCTTTTGCCAACATTGATAAATGCTTTGTATTTACAACTAAGCTTGCACTTATCACTTCCTTATTGGGACTGGCCTTATTAATGGCCCATAAAGGTAAGCCATGATGCCTAACAAGTTTTACTATTTGCTCCCTGATATGAAATGGTGTTATTATTTTGGTGTAAAGTATTTTACGAGCCGTAAACTCACCTTTTTTCGCATGTCCGGCAGAAACTATTCGCATTTTTCCATCTATTTCCTGAATAGTGGTAGTTGAACGTTTTTCAACATCATGCAACAAAGCACTGGTGAATAATATTTGCTTATCCTGCTCATTGAGCAATTGAAACTCGGGAAGAGAAACCAATGCATCAACCACCATTTTTGTATGTTTCATTACATCACCCTCAGCATGCCACTCTTTATCCTGAGGGATACCTTCCATATCTTTAAACCACTCATAAGCAGACTCTAAATAAGCCCAATCAACAGGTTTATCAATTTCATATCCGGGAAATTTCCAAATCATAATTCAGACTTAAAATTCATAATTAAACCATTTGTACTTTTGGTAATCAACCAGCCTGGTCGGTTTCCAACTTTTAGTCCAGTGCATATCAGTTTGAACGTGAGATGCCCTAACCAGTTTGAACAGATTATCAAATTCATTACTTTTAACAGGTAAATCTCCATTATTAGTTGCAAATGCTCCTTTATTTCTAATTACAAACCCCTCTGAACAGGGTTTATCATTTATTGGATTATAACCACCAAGTAACCCGGCTGTTTCAACACTTTGCTCCCAAGGCATTCCCAGGTTTGCCTTAAGCCATTTTTCAAGTACTACATTTTCATCAGTATTATCCTCATAAACCTCCCTCAATGCTTTGGTGATTGGTATTTCAGGAACAACCGGAAAATCTAACATTTCTGCATAAAACTTAACTTCTTCCCAACTTAACCACCGATCACCTTCTCTGACTGCAAAGACATAAAAAAAAGACTCAAGATTTTTATATGCTATGGAGTGAATACCATACATATTTTCACCAAAAATTTCCAATTCATTCAGATCATTTTTTATCAAGTTCCATCTTTCTCTCATTGGCTTATCCCATGGATGTTCTGTTGGAGCAACATGCGACCTGGCAAAAACACCCCTCTTGCTAAAGCAGTTGTTCTGACCATCAAGTTTCTCTGTCAGGATAAGCCCATCCTTTTGAGCAAATGATCTGACATAGCCATCAGGCATAAACCGATCATCCGATGTTGTACCCAAACTTATTTGTGCATGCAAACTTCTGCAATATTTTCTCGACTTACTCATCTCATAATTTTAGCTAAGTGTATTAACCAAGTATTTATTATCTATTAACCTTTTTATGCTATAACCTACAGCTCGTTGAGTCAAATTATTTATAAAGCACTGTTACACTCTTTTTTTACCATTTCATTACTGGTTCATCTTTCCACATAATCAACCTGAATTCTTCATAGTGATTTCCATTGCCTATCGTATGATTATCTCTAAGTCCTTTACCTAACTTTAATTTATGAATCATTCCGGTACAGGATCCAACCCACAAAGTTTCTTCATCATCCGAAACTGCAAGTCCTCCAATAGTAGAACCTAAAAAATGACTCCAAACACATTCTCCTTCTTTGTTAAAGGCTTTTATATATCCATATGCTTCACCCAGAATATAAAGGTCTTTTGTTGTAAGACCAGCATACACTCTCATTCTATCATCTATAACTTTATAATTCTCATCTTCTTCATAGGCTTCAATTTTTAAACCATCAATACTATGGGTAGAAACGCCAATGGTGATTCCATTATAAAAATGACAGGAATTTGTTATTAACTGTTCATCGTCTGCTGAAAAAAGGCAAAAGTGAGGATAAGATGATTGCGGTCCTATTTGGCCAATTTGCTCCCCCTCCTGATTCAATATTCTATGATCCGCACATTGGTCGCCAACCACGATATACCTGTTATCATTTGATAGTGTTGCATTTTCCATATCAATATTAGAATCCCATTCATCATCTTCTAAATCCGGTTCAGGATGAACCATTTTTTCTTTCTCACTTGATATTAAATAGATTCCTTCATTAGTTGTCAGAAGTATTTTAAGCCCATCATTAAAAGGTATCAAATTAGTTATTCCCAACCCTTTTGTTGCAGATAACTCAAATGTTTGAATGATGTCACCTTCCCAGCCTTGGGTTGTAACAATCTGATTGTTTGATGCTATTGCAAAAACATTATTTCGCTTTGATTTCCCAATTGCATCAATTGCTGAATCCAGTATAATGACCTTATCATCACTTAGCATGTAAGCCTGCCTTTTTTGGTAGGCCGTACCAATTAAGAATACTATTTTTTCATTTTCAACAAACTGTAATTGTTCAATATGCTGACCTTTAGACTTAAAAAATTTAATCAAAGGAGAGTGAGCAGGTGGAAAGTTCTTTCGAAACTCATCAACTGTGTTATTCTTATTGGCCTTTTTTAGTAGGTGGTAAATTTTATCTGCTAAATGATCTCTTTTATCTTCTGGTTCTTTGCCTTTCCAATTCTCCCATCCGTTCTTTTCTCCAAAATCAACCATTTCATTAATTTCACTTGCATATTTCTCTCCAAGAGTAAACCATTCGTGTTGAATGTTATTATCATTTTCTTTCTTAAATGTACCTAATACCATGCTTATAGCTTATTTTAATGTGTTCTGATTTAGATAATCAACAAGGTGTACAATACGTAGTTACAATACTTGGTAAATGCTTTACCTGGTGATTAATTTTGTGATGAAATATACTACCACCCCTAATGCCGATGAAAAACAATTGATATTCGTGAGTATATAGTTAATATTCGTTGCTAATTGATAAAGAGTACCCTGCAATTAATTATTTTTTTCAAGGTTGGCAAATAATAAAGCTACTCGCTCTTTATCAAAACCCTGAATTCCCCTACCCCGAAAGAAATAAACCTTTAGCAATCTCTTTTCAAGCATTTTAATGTGTAAATTATTGAAACCAATACCTCTACTTGTTAGAACAAAACTTTCAACACATGCTTTCATTTATACAGAAGTATTGCATAAAAAAAGCCCCCGATGAATAAACACCGGGAGCTTACCTACTATCAATTAACAAAGTATTAAATCCTCTACAGGCGTTTAATACCTTTTGTTTCTGATTTGTCCTTAACTTCTACAAGGCTAATGGCATAGCCACCTCCCTCGGCACAGTGCTGTGACAGTTTTGACTTGCTACTTACGATATATTTCTTAATCTCGTATGCTTTGGGATTATTTAAGTGGTGGGCATCTTTAGCATCGCCATAGATAGTTGCCACATATTTTTTACCCGGTGTTAAAAAGTCAAAAGTAATATTTGATGTACGTACCTCATCGTCATTAGTACGTCCAACAAACCAGTTTTCAGAGCCTTTTTCCTTACGTGCATAAGTAATATAATCACCCGGTTCTGCTTCTAATACTCTTGTCTCATCCCAATCCAGGGCTACATCCTTAATAAACTGGAAGGCATCCATATGCTTTTCGTAAGTTTCGGGCAGGTCGGCTGCCATTTGTAATGGGCTGTACATAGTAACATACAAGGCTAACTGCCGTGCAATAGTTGTACGTACTTTTGAGCCATTATTAGGGTTATACTTACTTACGTCCGGTTCAAATATACCTGGAGTATAATCCATTGGCCCACCAATTAAACGGGTAAACGGTAATATAGTCGTATGATTGACATTGTTTCCACCAAAAGCTTCATACTCGGTTCCGCGTGCACTTTCGTTACCAATTAAATTGGGGTATGTACGACACAGTCCTGTCGGGCGTACTGCTTCGTGGGCATTGATCATTATTTTATATTCTGCTGCTTTTTCAAGAGCATACTGGTAATGGTTCACCATCCACTGGCCGTAATGTGTTTCGCCACGAGGAATAATATCACCCACATAACCACTCTTAACAGAGTTGTAGTTATTGTCAGCCATAAACCGGTAGGCTTTATCCATATGGCGCTCATAATTACGTACCGAACCCGATGTTTCGTGGTGCATCATAATACGTACGCCTTTACTTTTGGCATAGTCGCGCAGCATCACTACATCAAAATCCGGGTATGGCGTTACAAAATCAAATACATAGTCCTTCGACTTGCCAAACCAGTCCTCCCAGCCTTCGTTCCATCCCTCTACCAGTACAGCATCAAACCCATGTTCAGCAGCAAAATCAATGTATCGCTTTACTTTAGTGTTATTGGCCGAGTGTGTATCATTAGGTATGGTTTTGGAATAGTCTGTCTCTCCCAGCTTTACCCCCGGTAAATTGGTGTAATTCCACGATCCTTTACCTGTAATCATTTCCCACCATACGCCAATGTATTTTACAGGTTCTATCCACGATACATCATCGTAAGCACACGGTTCATTCAGGTTTAAGGTCATTTTAGACATCAGTATGTCGGCTGCATTATCGCTTACAATAACAGTACGCCATGGCGTAGTACATGGGGCTTGCATATAACCTTTATCGCCACGTGCATCGGGTGTCAGGTACGATTTAAAGACCAGTTTTTCATCATCCAGATCCAAATGCATACAAGCATAATCAACTAAGGCGGCTTCGTGTAGGTTGATGTATAGGCCATCTGCACTCTTCATCATTAAGGCTGTCTGCACCCCTGTTTCTGAGAAAGGATGTTGCGATTCGTTAGGCGTTATAGCTTTTTTCATCAATCCGCGTATCTCTGTCAGTTTCGATTCATGATAATCGTACTCCTGTGTGTCAAAATCGCCGGGTATCCAAAATGCCGTATGATCACCTGCCATAGCAAATTGTGTGTGTTCTTCTTTTATAACAAAGTGATTTAGCTTTTCCTGTTCCGGAAATTCATAACGAAATCCCAGCCCATCATTAAACAGCCTGAAGCGAATTAGCATAATACGTTCTGTGGTAGTCTGCTTAAGTGTAACTGCCAGTTCGTTGTAGTGGTTTCGTATGGTCTTGGTTTCACCCCATACCGGTTCCCATGTTTCATCAAAATCAGAATACTCAATAGCATTAATTACAAAGCTATTGAGTAAAGCCGGCGCATCTTTTAACTCAAAGCCCAGATGGCTTTCTTTTATAATAGCTTTGTTTTTATAGTTTAAGCAATATATAGGCTCACCTCCTTTAAGTTCAAATATCATACTAAATTGACCATCAGGAGATTTTAACTCTTCAGCAAACAGGCTTAAGCCAATCATAAATATTAATTGTATTAAAACTATTCTCTTCATATGTTTAATTTTAATTGTTAAAATATAAGATACATAACGAGAGGCTGATTTGCAGAGTACGCTACAAACCTCCAGTAGCTACAACAATTATCCTACTTACCTTGCTGCATACCACTTTCCACTGCCTTCGCCCCACTTCTTTTATCATCGTTTTTAAGGCTTAATAAACGATAAATCTGTAATATACATTATGGCCAAAGTTAGATACTTTTGAATGTCTCCCCCTATCACACAAATAAGATAAGCCCGTATTAAATCGAATACTCCCAATTCAACACATCATCTTAATCCCTTTATTTCAATACATTACATAACAATATCTTTTTTTTTCATCCAATAATAGCGGAGCAAAAAAAGTTTATAATCGTATTTATCAAACGTTTGCAACATTAAGAACTTATGTATTTTTTCAATCATTCTTTTTTCTATCTTTAACCTTCAATCATAACTATTATGAAACAATTATTTCTACTTATAGCACTATTTACAATTGCTACAACAGCAAAGTCACAAACCGTAAAAGCGATTACCCAACATGGCGAAACTGTGGTTTTATTCGAAAACGGGACATGGCAATATGAAAAAGCTATTGACAACTCTGTCGTTCAAGTATCAACAACTAAGGCTATTAACAATATATCTGCAACAGGGCATACAGACACTAATAAAGTGGCCACTTCAGAAAAGGCCGAGCTTTTTAATGCGGTTAGTAAAAAACTTTCACGCTTTTTTGGTGAGAAAAAAGGCCGTGTACGGTGCTCTGCTACAGCTACCAATAACAAAGGAGAAATTAGTCTTAATTTTGAATTTATGATGCCGCTTGGTGATGCTAACCGTTACTTTGGCTATTCAGCTTTAGACAGAAAGGTATCGTTTATGTTATCTGATGGTACAGTTTTAAACCATGTGTTCAATAAAAATATTGAAGAGAAATTTATTGAGAAGTGGAATATATCATACTACAAGGCTTCTATTGTAATAAACAATGATGATATTATTAAATTACTTAAGAACAACACACTACGCATGAAGGTTGATTGGAAAAAAGCAGAAGAGGAGTATATTTTTGATAATGTAACAGCATTTCAAACCATGATAGCTGAGGTACTTTAAGCGAATACACAAATGGAGACACTTGGAAAAGTTGGGTTAGCCCTGGGCGGTGGTGGCGCTAAAGGTTTTGCACATATTGGCGTTTTAAAAGTATTGGAAGAATACAATATTCCAATTCATAAAATCGCTGGTACCAGCATGGGTGCAATTATTGGAGTGTTGTATTGCGCAGGTTACTCTGCCAGCGAAATACATAACATGCTAAAGGAAGAAAAAGTATGGAACTGGTTTAAAATTGATATTTTAAGTGGTGGACTGATTAACCTGAATGGTGTAAAAGACACCTTAAAGAAACACATTGGACACGAGGAATTTTCGAAACTTAAAAAACCGTTTTATGTGGCTGTTAGTAACTTAAACACCGGAAAGGTAAAGGTTATTAGCGAGGGAGATATTTTGTTTGATTGGGTGATTGCAAGCTCCAGTGTACCTGTTGCCTTTAGCCCCATTAAAATTAAAGGTTCTACTTATGTTGATGGTGGTTTATTTATGAACTTACCTGCTGATGCGCTTATGTTTCATTGCGATACCGTAATAGGATCTAATGTAATAACGGACTCCAGAGCCGAGATTATTAAAAATGCCAAGGATGTGGCTGAACGGGTTTTTAATTTGTCCATCATTCAAAACCAAAGAATTAGTAAGTTACATTGCGACTACTTTATTGAGCCTAAAGAACTAGCCGATTATTCAATGTGGGATTTTAATAAGTTTGAAGAGCTTGTTGAAATTGGTTACCAATCAGCTAAAAAAAGGATTGAAAGGGATTTATTGCCACATTTGGAACTTCAGAGAATTATGACTTAAAAAAATGCAACACTTAACATATAAACAATATATTTATGCAGTCACATGAAATTGATTATGAAATAAAAGGGCACGATGTACAGTTTGTAGAGATTGAATTAGATCCACAAGAAACGGTTATAGCCGAAGCAGGAGCAATGCTTTATATGGAAGAAGGCATTAATTTTGAAACGAAGATGGGCGATGGTTCTAACCCTTCGCAAGGCTTTTTTGGTAAGCTAGCTTCCGGCGCTTCACGTTTAATTACGGGGGAGTCTCTTTTTATAACCCATTTTACACACCGCGGTAATGATAAAAAGAAGGTAGCTTTTGCTGCACCCTATCCTGGTACAATAGTTCCATTGGATCTTAATCAAATTGGCGGGAGAGTTATTGTGCAAAAAGATGCTTTTTTATGTGCGGCCTTGGGCACTAAGTTATCGATGCATTTTAATAAGCGCATTGGTGCCGGTTTTTTTGGTGGCGAAGGTTTTATTCTTCAAAAACTTGAAGGTGATGGAAAAGCATTTATTCATGCCGGCGGTACATTAATTGAGCGTGACCTTAATAATGAAACTTTACGTGTAGATACCGGCTGTGTGGTTGGCTTTACCGAGGGTATTGATTTTAACATTGAGTCTGCCGGTGGTTTAAAATCCATGGTGTTTGGTGGTGAAGGACTTTTTCTGGCTACATTAAGGGGTACCGGAAAAGTATGGTTGCAATCTATGCCAATTAACAAATTAATCAGTGCTATAGCTCCAATGGGTAAAAACTCGGGTAAAGAAAGTAGTGGTTTACTAAATAATTTATTTGAGTAAAAAATATATCCACCTTATTATCAAAAGCAGTGTAGCAAGAATGCTACACTGCTTTTGTATTAACATGGACGTATAAGAAACAATACCTCCCTACCCTTAATATCTAAAGGAAAATTGCTGATATTCAATCTTATTCCATGTGTTTATTTTTCTAATTACAGACTATTACACACCAGATAAGATGTTGATTTTAAGGATACCTTCACTTCTAACCATCCATCTATGTGTTATAATTACTTGCAATGGGTATTTCATATAATTTGCTTTTTATTGATACATGAAATTCGCCAAACATGAACCATTCCCTGAGTGAGAAGCTATGAGTTAACGCTAATTTTCAATTCTCTTGGTACGTTTCAGAATTGGGTTACAGCAAATTTTAATAAAGTGCCAAAACCTTTACATTTTGCATAAACTTAACAGCTTTACACACATTAAACTGTTACTAATCATTAAAATAGGTTGCTACAAATACCAAAGCAGCATTGGTGTATATGGTATTTTCATTTGATGAGTAACTTTCTTCATTATCAAGAAAAACCCTTGCCGGTGGTGTATTTGCCGGAAACGCTTTTTGTAATGCCTCGTCGTTACGGTATTTATTTGGACCACCAGTTAGTATACCCGGTATTGGCTCTGCATTTAAATCTGAAACAGTTGGGGCATGGTGTAAGTGTAAAATACGGTTGGTACCTGTACCTGTTACATAGCTTATTTTATTAGGGTTAATTCCAAAAATATAATCCAGATGGCTTAATGCTACTTTATATGCCACTTTATCGCCCGATATATGATGTGCCATTATTAAATTCATGGCTTTATAGAGTACATTCCCATTGGAGCCCCATGTATAATCGTCAGGTAACATACCTATTCCAAAACCATCTTCCTTGGCAACTTCTACAATCTTAGTAGCATAAACAGTGAGTTCTTTTTTTAACTCACGCTGAAGCGCTTTCAGTTGTTTATTTTCTTTTGCCAACAATAATGAGTAAAAACCCAGTGCAGATGGATTAATCCAACTAACTTCGGAAAATTGACTTTTAAATGCTTTATTGAGCACATTAAAATCATCCAGGTAAGCCTTATTTTCGGTAGCCAGGTACATTTCGGCGGCAGCCCATATACGTTCATCTTTATCGTAGGCATCAGAATAGCCTCCTGCCTTGGTATCTGCCGGATTTTTAAACCCACCTTCGGGAAAAATATCTGGGTATTTTGATAAGTAGGTATAGGCCATTGTTGCTGCATTTAAACATTTTTTAGATAAGGCGGGTTCTATTGTTTTAAAAATACGCGATGACTTGGCCATTATAGCTGTAAAATCGGCTGTAGCTGTTGAAGATACTTCGTATATAAATTGTGGTACTTTTCCTTCTGAAGGCATTATAAACTGCACATAGTCTTTGGTGTGTATCTTTTCATGTACTGCACCATCGTGTCTTTGCATTTTAAACAACCATTCCAGCTCATATTTTATCTCATCAAGCACGTCGGGTAAGCCATTGCCACTTTCCGGTATATTCCATGCGTCTGAACTCATTTTACGGGCATTTAACTCGTAAGCTGCATACAAAATACCGATGGTAACAGAGCCCGGTGCCACATATTTGCCATAGTCACCGGCATCGTGCCAGCCGCCTGCCATATCCACACTCCCATCCTGATTACAGTCTGGATGGTAAAATGAATCATTAGTATGACAAATTTTGCGCGCATATTGCCCCCCATACTGCTCTTCAATTGCTATTCCGCAGCGCTGCAGGTAAAGTGATTTATTAGCCAGCTCCAGCACATCATCATAAATATCATCTGATATATAAAAAATATAGGATGTTATACCCGAATTAACAGGTGATGTAATCCGAACCAGGTACTTGCCTGGAATACTTAACGATGAGAAATCACCTTCATAAATGGTCATTCCACTACACGGGTCATTATTTTTACGAAGACTAAAGGTACCTGTAAATGCTATTTCCTGCGTTTTAGTATTAATTACTTCAAAGCGCTCTGCCTTATAATCCACATATACTTTTTTAGGCAGCTTAGTGCCATAGCCAACCTGGTTGACATAGATGTTTTGCTGAGCATAAACACTTCCACACCATAACAAAGCGAATACACATGCGATGGCTTTCATTACTTTTATCATTCTCATTACTTTTAAGGTTTGTCTCCTCAAAAATAACGAATCAGATAACTTTAACCACATATTGTGTATCAGAACATTTGTAATGTGCATTAAGCATAAAATGGCTTGCTAAATCATATATACAAAACCTACTATACAAATATAGTTCAACGCCTGTTTCCTTTATTGTTTAAGTAATTTTTACCAGACTTATTACCTGAGCTTTGCTTATTATTTACATCACCAATCTCAGATAAAAAATGTATAGCATATTAGATAATACCCGTAATAATTAATCCTATTCCCATCAATCAACAACGAATATTAAATATATAAATACGAATATCAATTGTTTTTGGGCAAAAGTAAGATTTAAGGTAGTTTAACATTGTATGATACAATTGATAGTTGTAAAAAGTGATTTATAAATATGAAAACGTTAGCCAGATCAAGTTCTGAAAGGAATATTGTATTTAAATAACTCAAGCAGAAAGGAACCATTGAATATGATACTTACAATTAAAGATGAAACATTTACAGGTGAGGTACTTAACGAGATGCAAATAGAGCTCAAATCGAAGGCAACAACCGTAAAAGAAATTATTGAATGTCGTGTACATCAGGAAGTAGATAACTATAATAAAAAATCGCATGACAAGTTCAATGGCCTTGTTGAGCCAGGTGATGCCGAAAAGCAAATCAACGCTTATAAGCTTAAAAAAGGAAAAAAGATTGATGCTGAAAAACAAGTATATGTTGCATTAGATGCGTTTAAGAAAAATGGTTTTTTTATGCTTATTGACAATACACAAGCCGAAACCCTGGAGCAAAAGATACTGGTAAGTGACAAAACCATAATCAGTTTTATTAAGCTAACCCCTTTAATTGGCGGATAAAATGAAATTATTTAAAAGACAAAAAGACGATTCAAATAAAAAGTTTGAAGATATTATTATTCGTACCAAAAACGAATGTGAAAAAAACAACTTGTATTACTGCGATAAAGTTAACACAATACAGGTGTACCAGCAAGAAATAAAAAACCTACCTGATAAAGATAAAATAGAATTTATTCTTTACAATATCTCTAAGTATTATTCAGAAAAATATGGAGCCTTTGCAAGCAGCATACGCAAAGCTTATATACAACAACTTTTTAAAACCAAATTAATAATGGATGAAGATGACATCGTCAGGTTAATCGATGCATTTTCTATCAGGACAAAAATTGACTGGACAACAGTGAATGTTTGGCCGTTATCTCATATGCTAAATCAAATCTATTCACAATATAAAACAAAAGAACCAGGTCAACCGCTCACAGCCAAATTAAACGATTTAAAAAGCCGGATTAATAATATGGAGATCCACTTTGATAAAGAAAAAACAAAATGGATCTCCAAAATTGATGATATTCTTTTGGGAGAGTCGGCCAATACCAACACCGCAATCAAACCGGTTTTCTTTATTGGAAATGATGCATTCGCAAAATTTGCCAATGATTGCATCGTTGCTTTGCCAGACACAAATAAACCCGCCTGGTATAAAATTATTACATTGGCAAAAAAAGCCAGTGGAGGTAAACCTTCTAAAAAGTTTTTAAACGACTCAAAACTACTTATAAAAGAAGCAGGAAACGACAAGTTTAAAAAGATGATGAACGAATGGATGGTTTTTATAGTGAATCTTAAAGAAAAGGAAGAAGTACATACAAATCATTATAACGGTCAGGATTATAGCTATACCACCTATACATTTATCTCATCAGCAAATATTGACACACTAAAAGGGCTTGTGTGGATGTGCAGCCATTTTCACAATAATCAAACCATTCATACCATAGCCAGACTTGCCGAACGATCTTATAAGAAAATACCAGGTATAGGTCCGGCAGCAGCTTCAATTGGAAACGCTTGTTTATATGTACTATACAAGTCAAAAGGTTTGGATGGAATTGGCCAGCTCTCTCGCTTAAAACTCCGGGTGAGGCAGAACAATACACAAAAATTAATTGATAAGTACCTTAAAGAAGCGGCTAAAGAACAAGGCGTAACACTATCTGAAATAGAAGATTTATCTGTTGATGATTATGGTTTAACAAATGGTAAAAAAGAAATTGAATTCGATGATTATAATGCTGTTGTTGAAATTGAAAAAATTGGAAAAACAACACTCACATGGTATAAACCAGATGGTACACAGCAAAAATCAGTTCCGAAATTTGTAAATGAAAAGTACAAAACAAAGCTGAAAAAAGTTAAAGACTCCATTAAGCAGATTAACCAAACAACAAGTGCCCAAAGAGATCGTCTCGACAGAATGTTTAAAACAAAAAGAGAATGGAATTGGGATGATTTTAACCAGTTGTATTTTAATCATGGTCTGATGGCCTTCCTGGTAAAAAACACACTATGGAACTTTCATAGAAACGAAGAAAAGCTAACTGTTATTTATCACGAAAATGAATGGAAAAATATTAAAGGAAATGTAATCCAGACTGAAAAAATAGATAAAGTTACTTTATGGCATCCCATTCAATCCACAATTCAGGAAATTGAAACATGGCGAAAATGGTTTTCAGATCAAAAAATACAGCAAGCACTTAAGCAGGTGTATAGAGAAGTATATATCTTAACCGATGCTGAAATTAATACCAAATTGTACAGTAACAGGATGGCTGCGCACATTTTAAAGCAACACCAGTTCAACTCACTGACAAAAATTCGTGGCTGGAGCTATTCACTAATGGGAGCTTATGATGACGGACGATACAATGAAGCTGCCTCAATTGAAATACCTGAATTTAATTTAAAGGCTGAATATTGGATAAATGAGGTTAATGCTGACGATGCCTTTAATGACACTGGTATCTGGGATTATATTGCAACAGATCAGGTGCGTTTTATCAGTACAGAAACAAATAATACCATTGACATGGTTGATGTGCCCGATATTGTACTATCAGAAATCTTAAGGGATGTCGATCTATTTGTTGGTGTTGCCAGCATTGGTAATGACCCAACATGGCAGGATTCTGGTGGCTTACCAAGATACAACAATTATTGGCAAAGATATTCGTTTGGTGACTTGTCGGAGATTGCAAAAACACGCAAGGGCATACTTGAAAATTTGGTGCCACGGCTGAAAATAAGCCAGGTTGCATCTGTTCAGGATAAGTTTTTAATTGTAAAAGGGCAACTGCGAACCTATAAAATACATATTGGCAGTACAAATATTTTAATGGAGCCCAATGACCAGTACCTGTGTATTGTTCCCGACAGAAATAAAAAGACGAAAAACGATCTGTTTTTACCTTTTGAAGGAGATGCCGGCTTATCTGTTATTCTTTCAAAAGCTTTTATGCTTGCCGAAGATGATAAAATTACGGATACAACAATCACATCGCAGATTAATATGAATTAGAACGAAGTGAAAATCCTGAAATTAATTTTAGCGTTCTAAAGTACATACAAGAACTTCGATAGCTTCCCCGATAATTATCGGGGAATTGCAATATACACATTATAAATCAGCCTCTTATATTGCATCCTATATATAAATATTTAAAGAACAGATAAAATAATGACAGATCGGTATAAACACCAAATTACAATTGAAGAAATAGGTTCCAAAGGGCAAAAAAAACTATCCAATTCAAAGGTGCTGATAGTGGGTGCTGGTGGATTAGGCACCTATCTGTCTTCTTTTCTGGCATCCATGGGTATTGGTAAGCTTGGCATTATTGATTTCGATACCATTGAACTTTCTAACTTAAATCGACAAATCATGTATTCGGAACAGGATATTGGACAAACAAAAGCTTCCGTTTTAAGCCATAAGTTAAGCCATATCAATTCTGCAATACAAATAGAAGCTTATTTACATAAGGTTGAAGACAAAAACTGTCATTATTTATTTCAGGCATATGATATTATCTGTGACTGCACAGATAATTTAAACTCAAGAATAGAAATTGATCGCTTGTGCCAGGTCTTTCAAAAACCTCTTGTTTATGCAGCTATTGGTGGCTGGCAAGGATATGTTACAGTATTACATGCTAAAAATAAGATTGGCTTAAGCAACATTCTTTCCCTGGAAGAATATGCTGCCAATGAAATATTGAATTGTTCACAGGCAGGTATAATCAATACCACATGCTCTATTGCAGGTAGCATGCAAGCCAACGAGGTTATAAAAGAAATACTAGAATTAAATAATCGTATGGACGGATACCTTATGTGCTTTAACTCAATAAAAAATGTCTATCGGAAATTTAAAATTCTAAGTTGATAAAAACCTGCTTCATTAACTTGTTTGTACATGTATGTCTGCCATACATTTTTTACCAATCCGCCATACCTAATGTGCTGTTTAATTAATCAGTCTGAAACAATTGCTTGCAAAAGCGGCATGGTACGATTACAAAACCTGCCCGGTACTTACATCACCTCTTCCTGTATATGCTTAATAACCAATCCGGCCAGTGTAAGGCCATATATGCCGGTTATATGTGCCAGGCTACCGTTAATGGTGGCTTTAAGGCTGCACCACTCATGGTTAAGTAAAGCCGGATCTCCGGGGCCATTCTCTGCTCTTGGGCACAGGCATTTCTCTGTTCCGCATGTGGCATCGGCTCCTGCATTTTCAAGCAGTTCATCGCTGTATACGCATAAAAAATCGCGTTCGGGATCTCCAAGCCTGCGAATCATCTTGCGTATTTTACGTCCCAGGGGGCAGCCTTGTACTTTCCAGAAAGAGTCCGTTTTTATGCGGGTCGGATCCATCTTTAACGCTGCTCCCATAGATGAAATAAAAAAGGCCTTTGTTTGTGTGGCACGCTGAATAAGGTGCACTTTACTACCCAGGCTATCAATAGCATCAATAATATAGTCGTAAGCCTCCAGATTAAACTCTTCTGCTGTTTCTTTACTATATATTTTCTGTAATGCGTTTATTTCTGCTGTAGGATTAATTTCAAGCAAGCGCTCTTTTAATGCTTCTGTTTTTACCTGTCCTACAGTTTTAGATGTGGCCATTAACTGGCGGTTAACGTTAGTAACACAAACACGGTCGCTATCTACTATTGTCAGTTTTATTATTCCCGTACGAACCAGACTTTCTGCACACCAGCTTCCAACACCTCCGATACCAAATATAATAACTTTTTTATCAGCCATTACTTGCATTACATCCTTACCCATAAGTAGTTCTGAGCGATGAAATATACCTTTACCCATAATCTGTTCTGTTATTTGGGCGGCAAAAATAAAAAAATTAACGGGTAGTTAAAACCCTATTGTGCATGTTTTTCGCTTGCTTCGGCTATTGCCATAATGTGTTTATCCTGCTAAATATTTATTTCACGATCTCTGAATCCCAGCAGGTAAAGTATAGCATCCAGCCCTATGGTTGATATATGGTGCTTAGCCGATGCCTGCACCTTAGGTTTAGCATGAAAGGCTATCCCAAGGCCGGCCAGCTTAAGCATTGGTAAATCGTTGGAGCCATCACCCACTGCAATAACCTGTTCCAGGTGGATATCTTCTTTAAAGGCCAGCAATTTTAATAGTTCTGCTTTCTTTTCTCCATTCACAATTTCACCTTTATGCTTTCCTGTTAATTTACCATCTTCAATTTCAAGTTCATTGGCAAATACATAATCTATATCCAGCAAACGCTTCAGGTAATTGCCAAAATAGGTAAATCCACCCGATAATATAGCGGTTTTATAACCATACTTCTTCAGGGTTTTAAACAGTCGCTCTGCTCCTTCTGTAATGGGCAGGCTTTCGGCAATTTCCTTCATTACTGTTTCATCAAGGCCTTTTAATAGTTCTATCCGCTGAATAAAGCTTTCATCAAAATCAATTTCGCCACGCATGGCAGCTTCTGTTATAGCAATTACCCGGTCACCTACCCCTGCTTTTATAGCCAGCTCGTCTATCACCTCTGTTTGTATCAGGGTAGAATCCATATCAAAACAAACTAAACGACGGTTACGACGAAATATATTGTCCGACTGGAAAGCAATATCAACACCAGCTTCTTTGGAGATTCTGATAAATTGCTGTTTCATTTCTTCGGCACTAAGCGGTGTACCACGAACAGAGAATTCTACCACCGATTTATCATTGCCCTCATCATCATCTAACAATACCCTACCACTCAGGCGCGATATATAATCAATATTAAGACCTTGATCTGATATTATTTTAGTGACATGCGACAGTTGCCCAGCACTCAGCTTTCGGGACAGTAGCGTAATAATAAAGCGCTCCTTCCCCTGGTGACCTACCCACTCTTTATACTTTTCTTCTGTTACAGGAGTAAATTTAATATTAAGCCCCAGTTCGTATGATTTAAAAAGCAGATCTTTAAGAATTGGTGCTGAGTCTGTAGCTTCGGGCACCTCAAACAGTATCCCCATCCCCAAGTCTTCATGTATAACCGCCTGTCCGATATCCAGTATATTAACGCCATATTGCGATAAAATACTGGTCAATGTTGCAGTTAATCCGGGTTTATCTTCGCCTGATATATTAAGTAGTATTATTTCACGGGTCTTAATCATGGTTTACTCTATTTAAATTTTCCATAAAACTAATAATCCGTAATAAAAATCACACTATTTCCAATACGTTTGTTTTAATTCAACAACAATTATTTCAATCTATCACAACCTAATAGTATCGGTATAACTAAAAGATATAACTACGTGGCACACTATTTATAAGTGATACTCTAAATACTTGGTATAACTGTTTTAATAAATACTTATTTTAACCTAAATTTATCATATACCAATATTAACAAATCATCTTAATCCATAATAAAGACTTCTCTATTAAGGAAATAAAAGCTTTTAAACTAAAAAATTTGCTAAAGCAGTTTAACCTGCTCCCAAACAATCAATATTTATTCAAATAAATACTATTTTTGAATAATTAACATAGCAAAAATAACCGTAGGACACCTACGGTTATAAATAAGTTGGCTGCAATTTAAAACCATATAGCAGAAAAAATATGCTTAAAGAACTAATTGAAGAAGGAAAGACATTTGAAGGTCAAAAACAGTATCAAGAAATGTTTGGATATTATATTTCTGGACAAGAATATGATGACTGGCAAGCTAAATCATTAATGTACCTTCAAAATAATTTCACCGGGCACCCTCAAACTAAGACTTTTGAGAATAATGTAGGGAAGGAGGATATACCAGCTTATCAACAAATGTTATCTATCTTAAAAGCATTTGATGTTGTTGAAAAGCCTGTAGAGACTATCGATGCGACATTGATTTTAGAAAATATATTTAGAAAATTTCAAAGGGTGTCAAACCAATAAAAAAAAAGATATGACTCTCGTGACACATTAATAATTAAAGATGAATATGATGTTCAAGATTTATTACATGCGTTAATGAAATTACATTTTGAAGATATTAGAGACGAAGACTGGGTTCCTGAATATGCTGGCGGAAAAACACGAGTCGATTTTTTATTGAAAACTGAGAAAATAATTATTGAGGTAAAAAAAACTAGAGATAGCCTAAAGGACAAGGAAATAGGTAATCAATTAATTTCAGACATAGCACATTATAAAGAACATCCAGATTGTGAAAAAATCATTTGTTTTGTTTATGACCCTGATTGTCATATAAAAAATCCAAGAGGACTCGAAAGAGACCTTAACAAGCTTAATGATGAACATGGAGTCAATGCAGCTACATACATTTTCCCGAAAGAATAAAAAACTGGTGGTAACAATAAATAAAGGGCATAGGCTGGCAGTATAAATATAGTAGTTTGACTCATTAAATAAGTTCGCCGAAGCTTTTGCTTCGGATAGTGAAAAGAATAAACTTATAACCAAAACAAAAGCTTCGGCTTTGTGAGATTTTGGAGGTTAGGTTTTTCAACAGCCTACGCCCCCTTATTAAAACGTTAGCGGTCATACTGTGTAACGAACATGAACAACATAATAGAGATAATTAATGCAAACGACTGATAAAATAGAGATTTATGTGTATGGCTCGTGTCATTTCACAGAAAGGCTAGATAGTGATGAAAATATTGGGACTGGGGGTTACGGAATTATTATTCGTTCAAACGGTCAAAAAATCAAAGAGCTTTCTGGTGGTTTTTCAAATACGACTAATGCAAGAATGGATATTATTGGCATTATTGAAGGACTGAAAGAGATTAGTACGCCAAGTAACATAACCATATATCTCACCAATGCTTATGTTGTTGACTCAATTGCCAAAGGCTGGTTAAATAATTGGGAAAAAAGTGGATTTAAGAATAGAAAACATGGTGACCTTTGGCGGATGTTGGCCAAAGTGATTAATTCAAATAATCATTCAATTAGTTGCTTTAGAGCTTCAAATGTGAGATATACGCCAGATTATAAACAGGCTGAATTGTTGGGTAAAGCAATGTCTGGAAAATTGAATTTACCAGTTGACCTATCGGAGCAACCTGAAATTCCGAGCTTGTTTAATGCAGAATCTAAATTAAAAACAGAAATACAAAACATAGAAACCACAGATAGCAAACCGATACTAGATAGTGTCTGTGTTGACGCTTCATCAATTCAAAACCCAGGCATTACAGAATATAGAGGTGTAAACACAAAAACAGGAGAAGTTTTGTTTGAAGTTAAATTAGAAGAAGCAACTAACAATATCGGAGAGTTCTTAGCTATCGTTCACGTGATATCACTTTATAAGAAACAGAATAAGGAGTTACCGATACTATATAGTGACAGTCAAATTGCAATTTCATGGGTAAAGCAAAAGGTTTGTAAAACCAAAATGGCAAGAAATGATAATAATCAAAAAACATTTGAGCTTTTGGAAAGGGCTGTAAAATGGTTGCAGAAAAATGATTATAAAACAAAAATACTCAAGTGGAATACAAATGTTTGGGGAGAAATTCCAGCAGACTATGGTAGAAAATAAAATGTACGAACCGCTAACAATGGGTAAAAAAACAAAAGAAGCCCTAACCCTCGAAGATCGAAACATTCGAGAATGGAGGAGACTTCGAACCTTGTTTAACCGAAAAGGCTGGAAAATAGAGAAGCAGCCTTTTCTAAAACTTTGCAAATATATGAAAACAAAAGCTTCAAAAATTATTTTTTCACTGTCAGGATTAACTTTGGCAATAGTTACGAGTTTAATGTTTTTCTCTTGTCAGAAAGAGGAAATAGTGTCGACTAATGAATCATTTGATTATGAGCAGATAGGAGTTGAACACAACAAAGGTTTAGCTTATATATTTGAATATCTAAAGGATAAAGGTGTTGGTAAAAAATCAAATTTAAAGGGAGCAACTGATATTTTTGAGTTAACAAAGAAAGCCACACTTTCATTTGCTCAAACATCAAAAATTACGAAAGATTCTGATTATGACAAGCTACCTCTTACTTTTAAAAGTTTCAATTATAGTACATTAAAAAGTGCAGGAATGAACGAGTTGGTGTCATCAATTAGTTCTGAGATTGAATTATCGCAACTTCAAATTTCTTATTTTAATCAACTTGACCAAATAATGTCAAATTTAGAAATTGGACTTGAATCAACAATTGAAAAAATTAAGAAAATTGAATCTGACATTATTAGTGAATGTGCAACTGAAGAAGCTGAAATACTACTCTCATCTACATCAGTAGCAAGACATTCCTTAGAATATTGGAGTAAAAATTATGAAAAGTGGTTGATAGAACTAGGAGGAGTTGATGTTTTAACGTTAAATACCTCAAGACTAAAGAGTTCAAATATTGAAAGTGATTGGGATTGGTTTTGTGATACTCTTAAAAACATGGGTAAATCAGATGTTGTAGGTGGAGCAATTGGTGCTGGAGTTGGGGCTTTGGCAGGTGGTGTTGGAGCAGCTCCAGGGGCAGTTGCTGGAGCTTGTTACTCTTCTGCCGGACGAGGTATTGTTGCTTTACTTGATCATTGGGGCGTTTGGTAAACTGAAGTTTATGAAAAAAATAGTAAAACGTATTATCTTTCTTTGGGCAGTTTTCAGTATCGGACTGTTTTTCGGAGAATGGCTATTAGATATAGTTCTGAATAATAAAAGAGACATTATTAAAGTTGAAGCAATAGAATCTGTTATAATTGGCTTAATTGTTGCCATTCTGATTGTTATAGGAAACAAATCACTAAAGAAAAATCACTAAACTATTTTGGATTTTATGAGACTGTTGCCATAAATCACGTTTGGTAACAAAAGCTAAAAACAATTGCGGGTTAAGAGGTGTGCCAACAGCGCATCTCTTTCCTGTCCTGGCCATTGTTTGAAAGGTAATTCTTTGTTGAATCCGTAACAGCACTTAGCAAAACAGTTGTAAGCAAACCAAAAAACATACCGTTAAAAAATGAAAACATTTCAGAAATTATTAATTAGTTCATTCTTGGTAATATCCATTTCAACCTTGATTATTAATGACATTGAAGCACAATCTATAGACTTCGAAATTATAGGAGCTGGAAATAATGGAGAGAAATATGAAAGCATTGAAATTATTGAGAATAAATATGATTTCGAAGAAAAATGGAAAGGGATGGTTTATAAGGACAAACCAGCACCTGTCATTGATTTTAAGAAAGAGTGCGTTATAGCAATCTCACGAGGACAATGTGGTTCTGACGGACATGGAATCCAAATTAAAAAAGTTTATGAAGATAGGGGTTATATAACAATTGAAATGATTTATAGAAATCCTGGTGACAGCTGTCGTAAATCATCGGTATTAACAAAACCATTTATTCTCCTAAGATTGAAAAATAAAGATTTAAACATTGAATTTAAGAAAACCATAGAAATTTATGAGTGTAATTATAATTAATAAAAGCCTGCTTACAACACGCTAGTATAAAGCATATGGCGTTCGTGTTTTTTTGGTCGTCTAGTCAGGTAATTGAACACCGCCAAATCTTTGATTTGGCTTTTGAAATGAAAAGATAAAAACAAATACAAGGTTTTGGCTCTGTGAAATTTGGAAGTAAGTATGGTTAAAAACTCACTTACGCTTCATCCAGCCAACCGTTGGCTACGATAAACAAACAGAAGTGAATATTTCACTGAATAAAATTGAATCTCATCTTGATAAGTATAACACTAAATTGGAACAAAAACTTCTGCAACTCGAATTTGCGAGGGAGTTAACCGAAAAAGAAGTTGCCGTATGATTCAGATTAGAGAAACAGAAAAACTTGTAAATTTGTAAAAGCTGAATAATAGCGAATGTAGGATTCCCCGTTTATCGACCATTTGAAAATAGAGTTTCAACAAGCCCGTAGGGCGCGTTCATCTATGAAATGTTATTTTTAAATGGTTAAATGAATTATGAATAAAACAGGCTGATAGCTACACTTTTAAAATGAATTACTATTTTATGCTAGGTGATAATCGTCATATGTCAGCAGACTCGCGAACTTGGGGATTTGTACCAGAAGACCACATTGTAGGAAAACCAATTCTTGTATGGCTTTCTTATGATGAGGATAAAAGTTTTCCTGCAAATATAAGATGGGATCGTTTCTTTAAAATAGTACATGATTAATCAATAATACCTACTGCCAACAATGGCTAATAAAGCATTGATTGGCTACAGGCGCAACACAAACCAACGCTTCATATCCGCGTCTGTTAGCTGCAATATCCACAAAAATCAAATATGGAACATTTTTCAAAATACGAAATCGAGAATATACTAAGTCATTTATTTAATAGTAACTCTTTAAGTGCTTCATACAAGTACTTAAGATAAAAGCACAAAACAGTTTGAAAAACAATTTCAACCAGAATAAAATTGACCGGCACACTGAATATATCGACAATAAGATACTGGAATTTGAAAAACAGTAAGACAGTAAAGAATTGGAAGAAAATGAAGAACGTGTAAATGAAAACCCGGGGTATTACAGGTTACGACAGCAAATAACAGAACACCAGTTTGGTACACTCAAACGACAATGGGGGATTTACCTACACTATAATGAAAGGAAAACAACACGTACTAAGCGAAATTAACCTGATGATGTGTTATAATCTTTGCAGACTTATGTCAATTTTTGAACTAAAAGACTAAAAAAACTTATCCTTTATTTTATGGCCAGGTACGAAACAAGAACTTACGTTTTAAGTTGTTAAAAATTGAAAACACAAAAAATATCTCGAAAAACTTATGTAAATTTAAAGCTCTTAAACATGCTTAAAATGGCAAATAAAACTGAAAGCAAACACATGAAACGGGTTATTGCGTAAACTCCCGTGCCACACATACTAAAAAGACAGTGCAAATAAACAAGAATATACCATATTATTTGACAACAGCAGGACTTTTCATCATACTGAAATTTGGTTTTACACTTGCTGACAATAACGATTTGACCTTTCTTATTAAACCAACTGACAAGCTTGTTGGACTTTTGATAGGTTCGCATTCTGTTTATCTTTCAGAAAGCGGATATTTCCACGAACATCTAAATATAATTATTGACAAATCCTGTTCAGGCTTTAACTTTTGGGTTTTATGCTTTCTGATATTTTCTTATTTAACAGTAAAATATTCTAACAAGACTTTAAACAAAATCCTGACCATTCCAATTGCTTTAATTGGAGCTTATTTACTGACTATATTTGTAAATACATGCCGGATTTTTACTTCAATCGTTGTGCAGACTCAGACAAAAAACATCTTTCTGAACCAGCAACATATAATACACGAAGCTATTGGAATAATCACAAACTTATCATTCCTGATTTTGGCTTACATACTAATTGAAAAAATTTTAATAAACAGACGACACAATGCGAAATTTGCTTAACCCGAAATGGCTTTTTATTATAAATACGCTACCATTAGTGGTGCTGTTTTTCCTTTTCTTTGGTCAGTTCAATATTATTAAAACCTTATTGGAGGAGAACAATATTCAGCTTTGGAAATCTTTTGGTTTTTCGTTAGGAGCACTTGGATTACTTAATTTTGCTTTTGCTGTTTATTTGACTCTTAAAAAGAGCAATGTACCTGTTTGGTATGGTTTACTCGCCCTAATTTGTTACATCCTTTTTATTTACCTTTACGGCTATCATTTAGATAAAATCATTCCTTTTTCTGTTCCACAATGGATGATTTCGGGAAACATCTTTTTATATGTTGGAACATTTCTAATGCCAACACTTGCCTATTCATTGTTTATTCTTGTTTCTCATTTTACATCTGAAAACAAAGAACACAAAGCTTGGGTGAATTTTCTTATTGCGATTGGAGTTCCAGTAGCAGGCTACTTATTTTCACAAATAATTCTTCCATTATGGCAACGAGTTGAAAGTGAATTTTCCACTCACATTTTAGTTGTGATTATTATCTCTGCTACTTTAGTTTTTCTCTTTTTCTTAATCAGGGGCATTTATATTCTTGTAACTAAAAAAGCTGATGTTTGGCTGAAGTATCAATTAGCTTGGAAAATACCTATTGCTATTGTTCTTCCATTGTTGGGTTTATCAGTAAACAACGGAGATTTATTTAATACTTTTGGAACAAGTAATTCGGGAGTTTTCGGCAATTTCAATAATACTTGGTTTTATATACTTGCTGTTACTAATGGAATCCTGGTTTGTTTGCCCAACCTTGAAAATAAAATATACCGCGTACTTTTATTTATCGGAAGAAGTATAACATTCGCTTACACATTCTATTTCTTTTTAGTGTTCTTGCCATTTTTACCTTTATCAGTCATAGCTATTATTGCAATTGGTACTGGCTTTTTAATGCTAACACCTTTATTACTTTTCATTATTCACATCAATGAAATTTCAAGGGATTTCACCTACTTAAAAACACATTTCTCAAAAAAACTTATTATCGGGATTTCAGTATTGTTTTTTTTAACTATTCCAGCATTTATCACAACAACTTATCTAAAAGATAAAACCGTTTTAAATGAAACACTTTCTTATATATACAGCCCTGATTACTCAAAGCGATACGACATTGATAAAAGATCGCTTCAAAAAACACTTAATGTTATTAAAAGTCATAAAAACCATAGAGGTAGTATAGGTGAAATCTTTGGTAATAGGATTCCCTATTTGTCATCGTACTTCAATTGGTTAGTTATGGACAATCTTACTTTGTCTAATACGAAAATCACCACGATAGAAAAAATATTTTTCGATAATACTTCTTTTGAGTTGCGACCTGAGGATATTCAAAACGACAATGTTCAAATAAGTAATATATCAACAAACAGTACATACGACAAAACTCAAAATGCTTGGAAAAGTTGGGTTAATTTGGAAATAACCAATAAAAGTGAAAATATGTGGTTCTCTGAATATGCGACAACGATTGAATTACCAGAAGGCAGTTGGATTAGCGATTATTATTTATATGTTGGCGACAAAAAGGAGTCGGGAATTTTAGCAGAGAAGAAATCGGCAATGTGGATATTTTCACAAATCCGAAATACAAACCGAGACCCAGGCATTCTATATTATTTGACAGGAAATAGAGTTGCTTTCAGAGTATTTCCTTTCTCAAAAAATGAAGTAAGAAAAACAGGAATTGAATTTTTGCACAAAGAACCAATAAAGATAAATATTGACAACAATGTAGTTGAACTAGGAAACATAGAAGAAACAGTTTACGAAAACATTGAAACTGAAAATATCGTCTATGTTTCAGCCCAACAAAAACAAAAATTAATATCTATTAATCGTAAACCTTATTTTCATTTTTTAGTCGACGTTTCAAAAGATAAAGACGGTTGCTCAACGGACTTCATCAAAAGAATAGAAAATGTTTTAGAAAAAAATAAACCGCTTTCAGAAAACGCACAAATCAGCTTTATAAACAGCTATGTAAATACCACTTCATTGGATAATAGTTGGAAAGTAAAATACAAGAACCAAACCTTTGAAGGCGGTTTTAACTTAGACAGAGCAATAAGAAAAACGCTATTCAATGCCTACCAGGACAAATCAAAAACCTATCCTGTAATTGTGGTCGTAACTGACAGTATTCAAAATGCTGTTTTGGATAAAGATTTTACAGACTTCAAATTTGCATTTCCAGAAAGCAATTTATTTTTCAATCTTGACAAGAATGGAATTTTAAAAGAACATTCTCTAATTGAAAATCCAATCAAAGAACTTCCCGAAATACTAAGAGAATGCATGTTTTGTGAAACTGTTTTGGAATATAAGTTATCGGACAATTCAATTGCCTATTTACCAAACAACAATGAGCCAAGCATCGTTTTAAAAAAGGATATTTTTGAAGTCAACGAAACAGAGATTAAAGCAAAGAGTTGGCAATCTGCCTTGATAATGCAGAGTCAATGGACTTCACAAATTTTACACCCAGAAATCTCAGACAAAGAATGGTTGAATTTGGTAAAATATAGTTTCATCTCAAAAATAATGACACCAGTAACATCATATTTAGTGGTTGAGAATGAAGCTCAAAAAGCCATGTTAAAAAAGAAACAAAAACAAGCTTTGTCAGGCAATAAATCATTAGACCTTGGCGAAGACACTCAAAGAATGAGCGAACCAAGTTTAATTTTGTTGACAATTCTTCTTGTACTAATCTTATGGTTCAGAGAAAAAAGAAAACAACAATGGACAGAATAAACAAAGTACGTGTGGTAACACACAATATAAGATATTAGGGTTTAAGTGGTTATTTAAGCTTTCTGCCACACATCAAGTTTGGTGTAACTGGATCCAAAAAATAGCCCGCAATCCCCAACGCTTTCATACCGCCACCGTTGCCAACAATAGGAAAAACCTGCAAGCGGTTCACAATTAGTGTATACTTACATCAAAACTTTTATTATTACAAACTATGCCAAAACAAAGTATATCTTTCTCAAAACCAAATGATGAATGGTTGAAAGCTCAAGTAGACAGCGAGTAGTATTCAAGCAAAAGCGAACTTATTAATGATTTAATATGAGATAGAAATACTACGCATGATGCAGTAAGACGAATTGTTAATTAACAGGTTTAAATGTTAGAGTTGAAGTTTTTAACGATGAACAAAAATTTTCATATAACATTGCTGCACATGATTCTATTGATATTATGGGCTACTGCGAAGGTTCTAGATACAGATATTGTAAGTTAGGATGGTCAGACTTGCCTAATGGTCGGATTTATTTTGGCAACAAAAAGGTTCAGATATTCGAGGGGAGTACATCAGGTGATTATAATGAAAAGTTAATTAATATCACCCCGGTAAGTGGTGGGTTTGGGTATACTAGAGCAACTGAAAATGGAGTAGATATTTACACTTACAGAATAACCCAAGAAGATTATGAAAATGCTGAAAATTGCAACGGTGGTTATGATTAATTACGGCTACTAACACATAATATAGTAAAAAGCATGACCGAGGAAAATCACTACTATGAAAATGCTATTGCAGAACGTGTTAATTACATCCTCAAAGATGTTTTTTACCTTAACCAATACTTATTTAACTCCATATATGCCAACATTGCAACTAAAAATGCAATCGATATCTAAAACAACAAAATATTACATATATCTTTAGGCTACAAAACGCCTAATAGAGTCTTTAAAAATATAGCCTAAAAACAAGATTTAAACTGTAGTCGTATTTTAGAACAAGACATTGTAAGGTAAACATGCAAAAGATATAAACTGAATAAATGAAGTTACATTTTCGAAATGCAAATAGCAAGGATATTGACTTTCTTGTTAAACTTGAAAAGGAATCGTTTCCTGAATTTCAACAAACTACAAAGACTAATTTAAAGCAAGGAATCAACAGTTCTTTTCAGGAATTTATTATTGTTGAAGACAAAGCAAAAAAACAAGCGGTTGGTTCTGCTGTGCTATTTAAGTATAAGCATCTTTTACGCATTTATTCAATTGGAATATTAGCTGAATATCAAAATCAAGGCATTGGCAATGAACTACTTGAACATATAAAAGCTTTTTCTCTAGCCCATAATTATACAAGTATAACACTAGAAGTAAGAGAAAAAAACAGAAAACTAATTGACTGGTATTTGTCAAAAGGTTTTGTTGTTTTAAAAACATTAAAAGATTATTACTTATCAAATGAGCATGCTCTAAAAATGGGAATGAGAATTGGGAAAACTAGTGTTGAAAATGCAAACAAAAACCTGATTATCATTGATCAACCATATTCTTGGGAAAAAACTGACATAAAAGCTACGGTTATTTCGGTTAAGGATTATATAAATAGTCCATTATACCAAAACAATGCAAGCTATAGGGTTTTTAATCTATGCAGTTCATACAAGTATCAAAGTTATGGATACTATGTTTCTCTTCTTGCTTCAGCAAGAGGGCAACGTGTAATCCCTAGCACATCAACAATTAAAGATGTACAGATTGCCAATGTGATTCAGTCTCTTTCGTACGATTTAATCGATCTGGCAAATCGTATTCTTAGTAAGGAAACAGGAACTGGTTTATCCTTGGATGTATATTTTGGGCAAACCCTAAATAGTAAATATAAAACACTGGCTGCTAAACTATTTCAAATTTTTGAGATTCCTTTGTTTTCTGTAAATTTCATTAAATCTGAAAAATGGATTATAAAAAACTTAAAGGTGTTAACTTTTAAAAGTTTGAATAATGATCAAAGAGATTTTTTATACAGTTCTACTCAAAGATATTTCAACAAAAAACGTTACAATTATCCAAAACTATGCAATTACAAGTACGATATTGCAATATTAATTAACCCATTTGAAGAGTATCCTCCTTCAAATAAGGAAGCTCTTGAAAAATTTCGCAGTATTGCAGATAAAAAAGGGATTTATATTGAGTTTATAAGCAAAAATGACATAAACAAAATAAATGAGTTTGATGCATTGTTTATTAGAGAAACAACTAATGTTAATCACCATACCTATGAACTTTCCCGATTGGCATTTGCTGAAGGAATAGTTGTTATAGACGATCCTTGGTCTATTCTTAGGTGCTCTAATAAAATATACCAGCATGAATTATTTAATAAGAATAAAATCAGAACTCCTAATACACTCGCATTGACCAAAAATATGTTCAATGACAAGATACTTGAAGAAATCAATTATCCGATAGTATTAAAACAACCCGATAGTGCATTTTCTTTAGGGGTGATAAAAGTAAATGATAAAACTGAAGCAAAACAGAATTTAGTATCACTATTTAAGAAAACAGACATGGTTATTTGTCAGGAATTCCTTTACTCTGAATATGATTGGAGAATAGGAATACTTGACAACAAGCCCATATTCGCCTGCAAATATTATATGACCCAAGATCATTGGCAGATATATAACTGGAATAGTGATGAGGAGGACAAATCGGGTAACCATAAAACCATTTCGATCGACCAGGTTCCTGAACAGATAGTTAATATCGCATTAAAAGCCGCATCATTGATAGGCGATGGCCTGTATGGTGTTGATCTGAAGTTTATTGACAATAAAGTATATGTAATAGAAGTAAATGACAATCCAAATATAGATGTTGGAGTTGAAGATGAGGTTTTAGGAGATGAATTGTATAACATGATAATTGATACATTTGTTGAAAGAATTGAAATAATGAAAAATATTAAGCATATAAATCTGATAAATAATAAACAACGAAATGCCAACACTACACATAAAACATTTGGCGGAAAGTGCTAATTTAAAGGATAGTATCCTTAATAAGCATCACAACGCTTTAAAATACCAAACGTTTCATATACTTGTAGGTTGGCATCCATTTAAAAAACACCCAAACATGAAGAAAACAATCATTGGACTATCTTTTTTACTATTAATTGCCTGTGGGCAAAAAAAACAGGTTAAAGAAGAAACCAAACAGACCAAATCGGCTTCCTTAATTGTAACACCAAACAATTACAATCGTGCAGAAAGTGATCAAACCTTTACTTATTATAGTAAATTGGCACCAATTAACACATTCTTTCACTATAAGAAATTGACTCCGTTAGACAACCAGGGGGTTGTAAGAATGAACAGGGATTGCGTGTATTCTGGTGCATTGATTGACACAAAAGGAGGCGCAACTTTAACTGTACCAGAAATGCCAGATGATAGGTATATGTCTGTAATGCTTACAGATAACGATATGTATGTCCCAGATATTTATCATGAGGCAAGAACTTATAATTTACCTGAAGACACTCGCTATTTATTTGCAGTCATAAGAATCCAAATTTTAGATCCAAACGACGGGAAGGAGTTAGAAATGGTCAATGCACTTCAGGAGAAATTTATTATTAAAGCCACTAGTTCTGAAAATTTTGTGGCGCCTGATTGGGATAAAAAATCATTAAAGAAATTACATGATAAGTATAATGCTGAATTTGCAAAATTTGCAAAATACCCGGATGAATGGTCAGGCAAAAGAGGGGAAGTGAATGATGTAACCAGAAGGCTGGCAGTAGCAGGTGCCTGGGGGCTTTTCCCTAATAAGGAAGCAACTTACATCAACTATGATGGTGGAAATTTATCGGGAGATAAATGTTATGTAGCGACTTACAAAGTGCCGGAAAATAATGCTTTTTGGTCAATAACAGTTTATGGTAGTGATGGTAAAATGCAAAATGAAAACTGTATTCTAAATGAAACTAACGTGGTAAAAAATACTGATGGCACATTTACGGTTCATTTCGGTTCTGAAACAAATTGCCCTAATGCCAAAAACAGGTTAGACATTACAGACGGTTGGAACTTTTTAATGCGTGTTTACCGCCCGGGACAAGAAGTTCTGAGTGGCGAATACAAATTGCCTGATGTGAAACAAATAAATTAAATTTCAAAACAATAGTTAAAATAATAATTATGAAGAACTTATTGATTGTATTTTTTGTACCATTATTCATTTTTTCTTGCAATAGTGGAACAAAACAATCCACGAGAGAACAACTTAGCTATACCAATAAAATATCTGCCGATGGTAAGATATTAGTTAACGAAACCAACTTTACTATTGCTGAGACTGACCGATATATGGCCGAACATTCAGCAAAATATACCGTGAATACATTTAGACATTCACGAAAAATGAGTAGTAAGGATTTTCAAGTAGTAGTTCGTGAGAATCAAGATGTGATGTACAGCCACGCTGTAGTGGATGTTTCAAAGGGAGCTACTTTAATTAATCCCGAGTGGGATGTATATTCTGTAATTCAGGTTATTGATGAAAACCAATATACGATTGGTGTTATTTATCCGGGAGAACAAAGAACCTTTACCCCGAAAGATTTAGCACTCGGCACCCATATTTTTCTTAATATGAGAACAGGTGTTCGTACCCTTGACGATGCCGGATACCAGGAAGCACACGAACATCAGGATGCTGTAGTTATTGATGCTAAATCTGACATTGCGTATCAATCCAAAGGATTTGACCCCGTAAGTTTAAAAACCTTAAGAGATTCATTAAAAACGAGAGCGAAAGAAGCCGACAAGCCTCAATATTATTTTGGAACAAGAGAGGCAATAGCTACACATCCAAAACAGTTCTTACTAGCCTCAGCAATTGGTATATTTGGGTTACCCATAAAAGATGCTGCCTACTTGAATACCATTCAACCACCAAGTGAAGCTCGTTCTGGTGCATGTGCATCCTTAACATTACCTGTTCCGCCACTTCAATTTGATAAAGGTGGTTTTTTCTCTGTAACAACCTACAATAAAGAAGGGTGGATAGCTACAGATAATTTTGCACTTAATAACAGGCAAGCCAAACCGAATGATAACGGTACCTATACTTTTCATTTCAACTGCCCGGATACTAAAAACAACATTGACGTGGTTGAAGATTGGACAGTTCTCATTAGGCTTTATAGGCCCAATAGCGAAGAAGCTATTCTAGAATATATGAAAACAGCCAATGAGAATATTAAATTTGAATTGATTGAAAAATAAAAAACGAAGGTATTTGAAAACCTGTTCTGCTATCCATTGCAGTGTTTTCAAATACCTTCGCTTACTTTTGGTGTAATTGAAATACCTTAGTTACTTTCTATTACATGTCCTTTACCACGGTATAAATCCAGTTGACCATCAAGTAAAACTGCAATTACTGTTTTATCTTTATCAAGCACTTTCTCAGGCAAGTTGATATAAGTTATACCTGGTATTGCACTCCAATATTGCTTACCAATAACTTTATGGCTTAGTTTTGTACCGTTACCTACTACCCATATACGGTTAATCTTATTCTTCAGGCCACGTACAACAAGTGGTCCGTTGTTTTTACCATCTACCATAAGGTAAAGTATATTCTTGTCTTTAGATAAGGCAGATATACCGTTATAATGCCCTCCTGGTATTTGGCTATCCATATCTTTAAGAGCAACCTGATGCTTTTTCACCCAATTTTTATCAGCCTTAACACCTGCCATTTGAAGCTCGTACAATGTGCTTTTTGGTGTAACCAGCTTAATGCTACGCTTTAGCTCAACTGCTATAACAGTTATAGCGTTGTCACATAACTCTTCTGGCACATCTATCGACAACAAGTTTTGCTCAAAGTTATAAGCTACATCCGCCTCTTGCCCAACAATTCTCACCTTTTCTACCACTGCATCCAAACCATTAACCAGTACTTTTTCATTTGGTTTCCTGTCTAGGTACAGGTAAAGTGTTTTTCCATCTTTAGAAAGTGCTGTTGGCCCTCCAAAATGCTTTTGGTCAATACCGGCCAGCGTTCCATAAATGGCTTCATCGTGCTTACTAGTCCACCGGCCAAATTCGTTTAATATATCCAACTGAGCTTGCGGAATGCTTCCATCTGCCTTAGGGCCAATATCAAGTAAGAGGTTTCCTCCCATGCTAATACAGTCTACAAATATGCGCAGTAACTGGTATGGTGTTTTATAATTATGATCATTGTGTTGGTATCCCCACGAGTCGTTCATCGTCATGCACAACTCCCAGTACGGGTTATTTGGTTTTTCAATTGGTACACCTTGTTCCGGAGTATCGTAATCACCATAGCCTTGCAACCTGCTGTTAAGGATGATATTCTTATTGTATTTGAGCATAAGCTGACGCAGTTCTTTTGATTTCCACTCTTCTGCACTATGTTCCCAGTCACCGTCAAACCAATATAAATCCGGATCAAATCGTTCGGATAACTCATTCATCTGGGTAAAGTAAAAATCGGTGAACTTATTCCACCTGGCCGGATCATTTTCATAACGCTTCTCATTGCGCAAATGGGCTGGATAATCGGGATATGACCAATCAATAAGCGAATAATATAAACCAACTTTCAGATCTTCCTTTTTTAATGCTTTTACAAAGGGGGCTACAATATCTTTCTTTGCAGCTGTACTTTTTACAGTGTTATAATGATCGGTTTCACTATCCCACAGGGCAACACCATCGTGATGCTTTGTTGTTAACACCGAATATTTTGCTCCACTGTTTTTAATTATTGCAGCCCATTCTTCCGCATTAAATGCAGATGCCGTAAAACCATCTAGCTGCTTCATATAATCATTGTAATTGATGTAACCATTAAAAAACGACCACGATTCATCAATTCCATTAACTGCATAAATACCGTAGTGAATAAAAATACCCAGTTTGGCATCTTTAAACCACTCCATACGTTTAGCTTTCTGCTTAGCACTTTCATTATTTAACTCCTGGGCTGATAATGATGCTATTACAGATAAGAGTGCAATTGCAAATACAAGTAATTTCTTCATCTTTATAGTTTTTAATTCTTTTTTGTTTTCCAGGTACGGCCTTCGTTATTAATATGCCAGTGGTAAAAGCTTTCCTTGCGATTAGCACTTGCTTCGTATAGCGAAGAAGTTGTTTCTAATTTAGAATTATATTTTAGAGCAGGTAAGCCTACTTTATTTAACTGGCTAAGGTTTTTAGCAAAATGCCCTGTTGCATTCCGGTAAGCTACCTGTGCATGATATATGGTGTACAACTCCCACTTTACCAGTTCATCTTCATTAAAAACAAAGGCGTCCTGCCCCTGCCCTACAACATTATCCGAAAATTGCATAAAAGCCCATGTTTCGGGCCTGTGCATATCAACAAAACCTTGTGGCGACCATACCCAGTTATCTTCAGGGTAATGTTTCTTTGTTTCGGGATTTATAACTTTAGAGTAAATGCCGTTAATGGTTTCTGTTTGCCACTGCACCCGACTAAAGTTAATACGCCACTGGTTGCCCGATTTTGCATATACTCCACCACAATACTCATGAAGTACATCCAAAGGAAAGGCTATTTCAACAAACCATCCTTCATCTGTATCGTTAGGTTGATTAACTGTTCCAATTACTTTTACTGCTGATTTTAAGCCATTAATATCCCAGTTATTAATGGCCGGACCTCCTTCACGATAGGGCTTTGCCAGCAGTAAATCCCAGACTGTATTGAACGCATTCATCTCAAACTCGTAATAACCGTGTGTATCACCATCTGGATCAATAAAAACTTCAAAGTCGTTATCGTAAAAAATAACAGTGTCACGCTCTGTTAACTTTGCCCAAACATGTGGTTCTTCAAGGTAAGCCGCCACATACAGGTAATTATCATCCCACAGCATTTTAACTTTAGTGGCATATTGCGGTTGTGGCTTTTTATTGCCTTCAATATCGGTAAACAAGTTTGTCCATAGTGCATTTTGCCAGGCCAACTCATTTAATTCGCCATCAATATTAAGGGGTTCCACTGTTCGGTAACACACATAATGCTCAGGATAAAACGGCGCAATTTCAACAGGCTTATAGCTGGTTTTAGCTGCTGGTTGACAGGCGTGCAATAAAACAACGGCGATTAAAAATGATACTAATTTCATACTTCTGTTTTTTCTCTGCTTCTTTGCCATCTAATACCCTTTTGTAATAACAGGTTCTGGCAATTTATTTTTTAATAAAACAATTCTGATGCGTTTACCTCTCGCTTTTCCTTACCCGGCACCTGCACCATAACTTTTTGTGTAGCTCCGCCTCCAATCTGCCTGTATATTAACTGAATTTGATGTAAACCTGCACCAAGAGCAATAGCTCCCTTTCGCTCTCTTGGGCCATGACTGCCATCATTATCAACAACCAACTGACCATTTATAAACAGTTGATCACCATCATCAGAAATGGTAAAAAACTGGTATACCCCGTCTACTGGTGCATTATAATAACCACTAAATACAAGTGCATAATTCTCTTTACCTTCAAAATCAGTAAGCCCAAAATTAGAAACGGTGGTTTCCGCAACGGCTTTGGTACCTGTTTTTACATCTATGGTGTTATCAAAACGCCCCTTGTATTGCCGCCGTTTTAAACCCTGTTTTACCTCACTCTTTATTGGTTTAGCACACTCCTGCAACTCATAAATACTTTCGTAAATTTTACTATATACCTCACCCCTGTAAGCTCTGAATCTTATTTTACACGATTCTGTTATTTCCAATGCTTGTGTATATTGCTTTGATCCTGGTGTTGGTGTTGAGCCGTCTAATGTATAATAAACATTCATATCAGCTGATGGCACCTGAATTTCAAAAACAGCCTTATCTGTAAATACTGTTTTTTCATCAAAGCCCGTAAGTGTTGGCAGGTGGTAAAATATATTCTCCGCATGAAATTTAGTATAGTGTGCTTCTAAACGTTGTTCAAATGCGGTGTAATCTTTATCTTCTTTTGCAGACCAAGCTGTTTCGGCCAGTGCAAGCATACGTGGAACCGACTGGTAATATAATCGTTTTGTATTGGGTATACGTTCTGTCCATATATTAGCCTGTACACCAATTACCCGTTGTTCCATCTCCGCTGTAAAGTCTTCGGGTACCGGTTCAAAATCGTAAGTCTTTTGTGTAGGTGTAGCACTATACGGAAAATCCATATAATACTCAAAATCAGGTGTTATTATAACATCATTACCATTTTTTGCTGCATTGCGCAATGTATTCGGGGCCCAGTTACGCCACCACATTACAGTTGCTTCCGAACTTAGGCCTCCCTCAACAATCTCATCCCACCCCATTAGTTTCTTGCCTTTTTTAGCCAGAAACTGTTCTATATGATGGTTAAAATATGATTGCAGCTCATGTTCATCTTTTAGTTTATTTTTACGAATGGCCAGCTGGCATTTTGCACATTTCTTCCATTCATCTTTATTTACCTCATCACCACCAATATGAATGTACCTTGAAGGAAACAACTCTGCAACTTCAGTAAGTACATCTTCAATAAATGTATATGTACTTGCTTTACCCAAACATGCCGGGTAAGAGAAATGATCGCCCCAACCTGCTTGATCTGTACATGATAAGTATGGGTAATTTTCTATTGCGGCTTTAAAGTGGCCTGGTACATCTATTTCCGGTATTATTTCAATATTACGCTTGCTACAATATTGAATAAACGCATGCATTTCGTCCTTTGAATACCAACCACCATACATTCTTTTTCCATCTTTTGTTTTATACCGGTCTTCCGGTATAGCAAATGTGGCATCTTCCTGTGCACGTTTTATACAAAGGCTATCATTTTTATCATGTAATCGCCAGGCACCCTTCTCTGTTAAAAGCGGATATTGCTCAATTTGCAAACGCCAGCCCTGATCATCTGTCAGGTGCAAATGCAATTTGTTAAGCTTATAGTATAGCATATTATTGGCAAATGCTTTTAATTCGTCCATTGTAAAAAAGTGACGTGATACATCAAAATGCATTCCCCTGTATGTAAATCTTGGTGCATCTGATATTTCACAACACCGTAACTTTATAGTGGCACTTGTGCTTCTATTATGAAGAATCTGCAAAAGTGTTTGAAAACCATAAAGCATACCTGCATCAGATGAAGCTTCTATACTAATTTTATCCGTATCAATATTCAGTTTATAATGCTCTTTAGGCATATTCTGAACGTAATTAAGCAATAAGGGTGTTGATTCCTTTCCCGAATTAAATATAGCCGTATCACCAGAGGTTTGCGCTACAATATCCATCAAAAGTTCTGATATTAAAGTACCACCAGCCAAATTACTGTTAATGTGAATTCCATTGCTTATATTCAGATAATCATCCATATAAGCTATTGTATTGGGCTGAGGAATTATAGCGTATGATTCTGGCTGTATGGGCTTAGTACAACCCAACAGGCTTAATAATAAAATAAAAGAGACAAAAAGCTGTGATCTGTTCATATGGCATCTATTGTATTTGCTATGGCAAAATTACAAAGGCTTTAATGGCAGCACCTGCTGTTGGTGTTCTTAATTGGTAAAGAAATGTTCTGTACTACCCCTTATTTATCCCAAATTAGCAGGAAACAGCTTGTTTTACTACAGGTGTTTTATCCTTCACTTACCAGGTACCTTATATATGAATTTAATACCCTGTTTAAACATTTTATACTAATCAATAAAAATAAAAAAGAGGTGTAAAAATACAGATGGATATTTGTTAGCTTTAGAAAAAGTTTTACTTTTGCACGGCTGTTAAAAACATACGGTTTTTGTTGCACAAACAGAAAATGCGAAAATAGCTCAGTTGGTAGAGCACGACCTTGCCAAGGTCGGGGTCGCGGGTTCAAGTCCCGTTTTTCGCTCAGGTTTAATAGGAATTAAAATAAAACTGATCGTAACGATAGTTTTATTTTAGTTTGCCGATGTAGCTCAGGGGTAGAGCGCTTCCTTGGTAAGGAAGAGGTCACGAGTTCAATTCTCGTCATTGGCTCATAAAAAGAGGGTAATCATTTCTGACTACCCTCTTTTTGTTTCTTATTACTTTACTTTATTAACTATTGCCTCATCAATACTATACATGCCGGGTCCTTTACTAAAAATAACAAACAGCATTAGCAGGTAAGTTAATGGAATTTGAAAACCGTTATCAATTGCAGCATATCCATTTGCCATATGTACCATTAATATTGCCACAAGCATTACCAACATTAATGGCACAGTAATATAACGGGTTAATAAACCAAGCATTAGTAAAAAAAATCCGATAAACTCTACACCTCCAACCAGTACAACAAATAATTTGGCTAAGGGAATATTGGCTTGAGCAAACATATCTGCCGTACCATTAATATCTTTAAACTTAGCTACTGCCGGATGATAAAAGCCAAAAGCCAACAGCATTCTCATTGCCAATAGCGCCCAGTTTCCACTACGAGCAGAAGTATCATTAATAAACTTTATTACATTTTTCATTTAACAGGATTTTGATTAAAAACTAAACAATTAAGGTTAAATATTTCAACATCTAAGATATAATTTAAATTTAAATACACCTGCTGATAAAGATATTGTAAAAAGTAACAGATGTTTTTTTAACCCTTATACCAGTTCTTAATTGTTTTGAATAGTTTTGCCTGAACAAGGCAATTATTACAATAAGAAAGCATGGAACAACACTTTCCTAAGCTGTTTTAGGCAAAGTGATAATCAAAAATTCCGAATCAGTACGAGGATTAACCTGGCTTACAGCGATATTTTTTTTATAATATTGTAGCGCAAAACAGATGACCAATTTATGAGAGACTTAAAACTTAAAGCACTAATTCCTATTGGGGTATTTTTAATAGTATACTTGGTTCCCGGGTGGCTAAGTGGCGATTTTTACAAGATGCCAATTATTATTTCTTTTTTACTGGCCGCTTTGGTAGCTATATGGATGGCTCCCGGACAAAAGTCAAAAGAGAAAATAGAGCTGTTTACGAAAGGCATGGGACATCCAGGTATTATGATGATGTGTTTAATCTTTCTGATGGCCGGTGCATTTGCTAATGTAGCACAGGAGATGGGTGCCGTTAATGCAACCATTAATATTGGCTTATATTACCTACCTGATAAGATTTTATTACCTGGTTTATTTGTAATAGCTTGTTTTATTTCATTGGCAGTTGGCACTTCTGTTGGCACTATTGTAGCGCTTACGCCTGTAGCATTGGGTTTGGCCAATGCAATTGATATTAATATAGCTATAACTGTTGGTGCTGCTATTGGTGGTGCTATGTTTGGCGATAACCTATCAATGATTTCTGATACAACTATTGCTGCCACAAAAACTCAAAACTGCCATATGAAAGATAAATTCAGGGAGAATATTAAACTGGTATTACCTGCGGCTGTTTTATCTTTCTTAGCTTATATCTTTCTGCCTTCTTCTGATTTTAACCAGGATATTTCATTGACGTATACCGATTATATAAAACTTATACCTTATTTGCTGGTTTTAATTACTGCTGTAGCCGGTATTAATGTATTTGTGGTTTTAGGCCTTGGTATTGTACTTGCGGGAGGTATTGGTTTAAGTACCCTTGATTTTCATATTTGGAGCCTTTTTTCTTCTATAAGTAAAGGGATGGAAGGTATGGCGGAAATCGTTATTATATCATTACTTGTTGGAGGAATTGTTGAAATTATACGCATTAATGGAGGAATTGAGTATATCATCCATCATATTGGCAAAAATACTAAGGGTAAAAAAGGTGCCGAATTAAGCATAGCAAGCCTTACGGGGTTTGTAAATATTTTTACAGCAAATAATACTATAGCCATCCTTATATCGGGGCCTATAGTTAAGAGCATAACTGAGCAATTTGGTATTAAACCTAAACGTGCCGCCAGCATAATGGATACATCTTCTTGTTTTGTGCAAGGAACATTGCCTTATGGGGCACAACTATTAGCTGCTGTGGGACTGACTGCAGGTGCAGTATCGCCATTTGATATTATGACTTATTTGTTCTATCCTTATTTAATGGGTATTACGGTATTAATCTCTATTGTGTTCCGAAAACGATAAATCATAAAAAGAGGGAGTCCAAAAAGTAAGAAAATTGATTCTTTGTCAAAATTCAATTATTACACTGCCCCCAAAGGGCAATAGTAAGCTGAGTTCGATTTAAATTTTAAAACTCAGACTGAAATAAAGAGCTTGTGTATCTCGCTTGCAAACAGCCATTTTCTTCATGTAATTAACTCAAAACAGCCCGCTATTCTTTCGTCAAATTACGCTTGAAACTCACTATTTTCAAGCGATCTGAAACAACGTTCTATCGAATACCTTAATAACTCATATGTAATGAGGTAAATCTAAAATTTTACGCCGAACCCAGGTTAGTAGGTACTATATGATGGTAATCCCATGTAATATGAGCAATAAGCTCAGGTAGTATGAGCAGCAAGCTCAGGTAATATGAGCAGCAAGCTCAGGTAATATGAGCAGGTAAGCTCAGGTAATATGATCAGGTAAGCTCAGGTAACACAACTAAGTAAGCTCAGGTTACCATGCATTTTTTTATACATCAATTCATGTTAATCAAGTGTTGAAAAATTATTGGTATACAGGTACAATACAGGCTAAAAGCCTTACTAAATTTAGCTCAAGACATTGCCTTGGCAAGTAAAAAAGCGTAAATAATAGCCCTTAATTTATTGGCTTTACTTGTTATCACCCTGCTATTTTTTTATACTGTATACAATAAAAAAAAAATGATACCGTAGGTATCACCTGCTTATAGAAATGGGTTAGCTAATAAAGACATGCGACTCCTATGGAGTCGCACTTAAGCATTATGTACGTTTTTATAAACATGTGACACTTCCAAAGTCATTAATCCGTACCTTTATATCTAATCCATTTACAATTTATACCCTAAAGGGGGAAACAGAATTTCAACAACTTCCCTATAGGAATATAAGGGTACAAGTTGTTGAAAACAAAGAACCCTGCTTTTTAGCCCCCCTTTGTATTATCCATTAACATCCTCTAGTTCATCCCTTTCAGATACTTATAGAACTCACTGTCTGTTGAAAGTATAATATGCGTTTGACCGTCAAATGTTTTTTCATAAGCTTCCATCGACTTCATAAAGCCGTATAATTCGCGGGCCTGAGGTGTTTGATCATACGCTTTAGCATAAATACCAGCCGCTTCTCCATCTGCCTTACCTTTTATCTCTTCAGCAGTTTTATAGGCTTCAGATACAATAGATCTTAACTCACGATCTTTTTCACCATTAATACGCGAGGCTTCCCCCTGTCCTTCTGATTTAAACTTATCGGCAATCCGGTATCGCTCACTTTTCATACGTTCATACACCTGTGTTTTTACTTTTTCTTCGTAATCAATACGTTTAAAACGAAAATCAAGTATAACAACCCCCAGCTCCTTAGCTTGCTCATTGGCCGCCACCTGTATCATTTCCTGTATTTTATCTCTGCCAATCCTTATTGTTGTTAAACTATCTCCAATCATTTCTCCTATTAGTCCTGACGAAACCGGTTTACGGTTGCTGGTTCTCACGGTCTCTTCTATATTGTGTTTGGCGATATAATTACGTGTCTGGCCATCTAATATATCGTCTAAACGCGAATAGGCTCCACGCTCATTATTCATCCGCTTATAAAATTGTAAAGGATCAATAATTTGCCAGCGGGCGTATGTATCTACAAAAATATATTTCTTATCCTTTGTTGTTAGTTGATTAGGATCGCCATCCCACTCTAAATAACGCTTGTCAAAAAAGTGTGTATCCTGAAAGAATGGTAATTTAAATTTCATACCCGGAGTTGTAATAGCATTACCTACCGGCTTACCAAACTGTGTTACCACTACCTGCTCTGTTTCGTTTACAACATAGGCACTTTGCGAAAGCAGGAATAAAACTACCACACCTAATATTATACCTATAATAGTTTTCTTATTGTCCATTGTTAATTGCTTTTGGCTGTGAAAGTTGCATTTGTAAAAGAGGTAATACATTATTACCATCCTGATCAGTAATAATTTTCTGCCCCAAACGCGGCATTACGCTTCCCATTGTTTCCAGGTAAATACGACGCCTGGTTACTTCAGGTGCTTTAATATACGCTTTGTAAAGTTCGTTAAAACGCGCTACATCTCCTTGTGCATTATTAACACGTTCGGTAGCATAACCCTCAGCCATCTGAATGGTTTCCAGGGCCTGACCTGCCGCTTTAGGTATCACTTTATTATACTCTGCTTTGGCTTGGTTAATAAGCGTTTCTTTCTCCTGCTCTGCCTCGTTTACTGCATTAAAAGCTGCTTTTACTGGTTCTGGAGGGTTAACATTCTGCAAAACCACTTGCTCAATTTTAACACCTAATGAATATTCGTGACAAATTTGCTGCATCAATTCCTGCATTTTTAAACTTATCTCTGCCCGGCCTACTGTTATTACCTCATTTACCGTTCTATCTCCCACAATCTGGCGCATGGCTGATTCTGAAATATCACGTAAAGTTACTTCCGGGTTACGAACTTTAAATAAGTAATTGTAAGGGTTATCAATACGATACTGTACAACCCATTCCACATTGGCCAGGTTTAGATCGCCTGTTAACATCAGTGATTCCTCTACACCACCCTTACGGCTATATTGAGATTTAACTCCTGCACTGGTTGTTCTAAAACCAAACTCCATCTTTTGCTGACGTTCAACAGCAACCTTATACACCGACTCAACAAGCGGAATTTTGTAATTTAATCCTGGTCCTACAGTACGTACATATCTGCCAAAACGCACTATCACTCCCTCTTCCATTGGTTCAACCTGGAAAAATGCCATCCACGCCGCCAGCGCCAATAACACAATCAGGCCAATGGATCGGAAATTCTTAAGCAATTTCCCAAGCAGTTCGTTTGAGGAATTGAAATTCGAAAATTGGTTTGAAGTCATTCGTTATTTATTTGAAGTTATAATCTGAATTATTCTCTCAAATGTACTATAAAAAGAGGAGTATGAGAAGATTTTTATCCTTGCCTTACATTTTTTTGTTTTCGAATAAGAGAAGTTATTGTATTAAAAAGCTGTTTCAGAAAAATAAAAATGTACTTTGACAATCTTGTGGTGTATTAATGGTAAACCCACCAGAGGCTATAACAGCGAAAGTAAGACTTCTGACAATAAAAAAGCCTTGCATTTTTTTACAATTTGCAAGGCTGATTATTTTATATCTGTCCATCAAATAACAAACAATTAACCTGGGTTCTAAACTTTAAATCAAACCCTGGTTAGTACTATTCTTTCTATTTTTTTGGATATTTACGCATAATTGATTTCACCACATAAGGAATACTTTTCTTACGCATTTCAGGATTCTTATCAATAACTTTTGTTGCAGCACTCTCCCATATAAGTTGTTTCTTTTTTGCATCGTAAATAGAACAAATCAATGTGCCTTCATTATAATCTAACTCTTCTATGTATGTTGTACTATACCCGCCATAGCCCCAGCCAGGCCCGTATCCCCAACCCGGGCCATAACCATAATAACCACCGTAACCAACATGTACGCTTACATTAAGGTTTGAGTTTCGCGGTTCTGTAGTTGCCCTTGTTTGTGTTTTCTCTTCATTAACCAAATACAAACTTACAATCAAATCTCCACCACTATCTTTCTCCACCATTTCAAGCCCCCGCTTTTTAAATTCCTCACCAAAAGCAGCTTCTATACGTTTTTTATCAAAAGTATTCAGGTCTTCGGTTGTCTTTTTATCCCAACCGTAAAACTCAAAGGTTTTAAACTGTGAGAAATCAACTGTTGGATCATAATCAGATACTGTTTTAATACCTGAACATCCACTCATAATCAATAATACTAATGCGCTAATGATAATCTGTTTCATACTCAATTGTGTAATATTTGGTTAATGGTTGATAAAGGTATATTTTTTATTGGCATTTCAACACACCGTAAGGTGTCCTTAAGGTTATTTGTTTTACTAATAAAACAACTTGTATATAATTTATTTACGCCCTCTCCTAAGCATTTGTAAAGTTGCTTATCTTTGCCCCGAAACTTAAAACAAATTGTATTATGAGATTTACTTTATCAACCCTTGCACTTATTTTGTGCTATTCTTGTTGTCAGACTCCAAAAAACAGCAGTGATTTTCCTGCGGCATACACTGGTACATGGCAACTTATTTCATCAAATTACCACAGTAATGACACTGTTAAATCAAATATGGTTGAAGGACAGGAAATGATAAAAATGATTACACCAACTCACTTTGCATTTTTCCTGCATGACCTTAACCAGGGAAAAGATTCAAGCAATATTGCCTATATGTCGGGTGGAGGTACTGTAACATTTAAAGATGGCCAGTACACCGAAAACCTTAACTTTTGTACGGCACGTGAATGGGAAAATCACTCTTTTTCGTTTAAACTTGAACTAAAAGGAGATACATTAATTCAGCAAGGCATTGAAGAATTGAAAGAACTTGGCTTGGGCGAAGAAAATCTACTACTTATTGAAAAGTACATAAAAGTAAAAAACTAAAATCTACCTCATCATTTTAGTAAACGAGACTGTCCGAAAAACAGAATCATTTGACTTTAACAGCTTTTTACTGTTAAATACTTACAGGGAAGTTGTTGACATTCAGTCCCTCTTTAGGGCAAGGATAATACTGATTTTCGATGACACACCATTTTTCTACTTTTTGGACAGCCTCCTTATTTAGTTTTTTTGTCCTTCTACATAATACCTGGCTTGCAAACCATTCATAAAGTTACGCAAATACTGGTCGTTAAATTCACGATACTTGTTATGACTATAATGCCGTAAGAAAGAACCTATTTCACTAACTGTTATCCTTTTATTAACTAACTTAAACAGTTCAACAATATCTTCTGCCTTTAAGTCTAAGGCTATTTTAAGCTTACGCAATACCAGGTTATTATTCAAGCGATCTTCAGCAACAGGTTCACGTCCTTCTTGTTTTCCGCGTTTACTTACAATCAGACCATTAAGAAAAAAGGCTAAATCTTTATCTTTCATTTCTACGTAAGCTTCATCTCCATCGCGTTTTAGCCAATCACTTATTTCAGCTCTTGAAGTAACCCGGTTACTTAAAGCAAAAATCTCAAGCATTTGTGTATCATTGTAACTAAAAGTATAGCGAATCCGACGTAATATGCTGTTATTATCCATGTTGTTTTTGTGTATTAGCGTACAAATTTATAAAACCATATGCTAAATCCCGCTTTTTACTAATTATTGTCGTATAGGAATATATTTACTCTAACCTTTCCGGTTCAATATTTATCTTCAGTAACCTGAGCCCGATATAAGAATTTTATTACAGCCACTTACAGTGTAAACTTAGATCGAACTCTCGTTTAAGTAAGTATTACTTCAATACAAGCTTAACATAAATAAACCTGTTTGAAGAACAATTTCTTAAGCACAGACAGACTAAAATTAATACAATTCTAATATTGGGCATTAGTTTTCTTTAGTTCGTCAAAAACTATTCTTAATTGAATTCGACCTTATCATCTTTTTCATACATTTATTATTAATAAATAATACCATTATACTCGAGTGTCATAAAATGGCCAATCGTAATATCTAATAACATGAGATTAAACCCTGATTTTTCTCTCTTTAATAACTCAGAAAGTTTGCTGTTTTTTACTGAGCTGGTTGAACTATGTAATAACAATAAGCCTAAAGAGCTTAATATTGTTGAACCGTTAGGCCACTTACATTTAAATGTTGCTGAAATAAATTTAAGTTTTCAACAAGATAAAAAAAGAGATATTAGCGAATTACTCACAACATACGATCAGCGTCGCGACGCTGCAATTTTATGCTTGCGAAATACTGCTATGGCTTATACCTATCATTTTATAGCTAAAAAACGTTCTGCTGGCACTCTTGTATTAAATAGCATTAACAAATATGGCAGTTCAATACAACAATATAATTATCAGGCTCAGACCAGCACTATAAAAAACTTACTTAACGACCTGGAAAGTAAAGATGTAGCTGGGGCAATAGAAGTACTAGGTATGATTGATGTTGTAAAAGAGATTGCTGAGTCGAATCAACTTTTTGGGGATACTTACATTGAGTGTATTCGGGAAGCTGTTGCCAGTGAACAAATTGCAGCAGCCAAACTATTGCAAAACAGTATAAAAAACTACCGTAGGTTAATTGAATATATCCAGGTCAACAACAGGCTTGAACCTAAAAAGGAAATTGCTCAACTACTTCGCCGGATAAGCGATTTAGTTATGAAATACAATAGCTTGATAAATACACGTTTATTAACTAATTCTGCCCAAGTACACAAATCTGATGCACACACAAAAACTTAAAAAATATGAAAGCTCAAAGCTAATGGTTGGATTTATTGATTCATCCACTCTTTAAATGCGCTTGCCTTAGCACGACTAATCATGATTTTATCATTAAGAGTATTTACTAGCTTCACAACCAATTTTCCACTAAAATAGCTTTCAAATTTCTCAATAGCCTCAATATTTACAATGGTTTGCCGGTTGCTGCGGAAAAACATTTCCGGGTTGAGTTCTTCATCCAGTTTATCAAGCGACTGACTGATAATATGCTGATGCCCATTAAAACCAACAGCAAATGTTACGCGGGCATCAAAGTAAAAATAAGCTATATCTTCAACACTCAATTTAAAAAAAGCTTCGCGCTTTGATATAAGAAAGCGTTTACGGTAACCGCCCTTCAATTTCATAATTGATAAGGCCAGCTCCTTATAGTTAATCTCTTTTTCGCCCTTCTTTCCATCCACGTTTACCTTTTCAAGTATTTCAAGAGCTTTATCTAACTTATTAACAGCACGCTCTAAGTCACTTTGCTTTATTGGTTTTAATAAATAATCTATACTATTTAAATTAAAAGCTTTAAGTGCAAACTCATTATATGCTGTTGTAAAAATAATGCCAGTATTATCTACTGTAACTTCATCAAAAATAGCAAAGCAATTACCATCTGCCAGTTCAATATCAAGAAAAATAATATGTGGATGTTCATTGTTATTGAGCCAGTTAACCGTTTCATTAACACTTTGCAACATAGCTTGTATGTTCCATCCAGGGCGCACTTCCATAATCATATCACGCAGCATTTCACCACTGCGAATTTCATCCTCAACAATAATTACGTTAATATCCATATACTTTCCTGTTAAATGTATTAATTACTTGCTTTCTTAATTAAAGGCAATTCAACCCTAAATTCTTTATCTGTGTGTACCAGTACAATTTCTTTATCTGTGAGTAATTCGTAACGCTTCCGTAAATTACTTAAGCCTGTATTAGTCGAATAAGTTGTTTTTTTAGAATTTATTGAATTCCAGACCACTAAATAATCATTACTTGTAAACACCTTAATAGTTAAAGGCGAAAGTTTAGTTGCAATATTATGCTTTACCGCATTCTCAATCAACAGTTGTAAACTTAATGGCGGAAGATGCCAGTCATGGTACTTCTCTTCAATATTAACCTCTGCAATAAGACCATCTTTCAAACGCTCCTTATGCAGAGAGCCAAAAGCTATCATAAACTCAATCTCCTCTGATAGCTTAATAGATATTTGCTTATTACTTTGTAATACATAACGGTAAACATCTGAGAAGTTAATGGCAAACCGAATTGCTGCTTCTTTATCCTGCCTTATAATAGCAATAAGCGTACTAAGGTTGTTAAAGAGGAAATGGGGATTTATCTGATCCTGTAATGCACGGTAATCCTGCTTTAGCTTATCCTGTTTTAATCCTTCATTTTCAAGCAAAACCACGCTTAAACTTTGATGGTAATTATATGCAAAAAGTAGTACCACATATATAATCACAAACAGAATAGCAATAACTACACTTGCATTATAGGCCATTGGTGTGAGAGGGTTATCCTTTTCGAGTACAGGCTTAACCAAATGGGAAAGCCATACCGACAAAATAACCCACAATAAGGTAAACATCAACAATATTACAATACGAGACCGGGTATGGGTATGCCACGGATGCTTACATGCTATCAGCTTATTAAAAGCAAAGATTCCTTCACTGATAAATATAAATAACCAGGCCGTAAACAAGTAAGCTTCCCAATGAAATGGTTGATCATTAAAGAAAGTAACTGTTAAGACAATATAAAATATTGACCCCATAAGGAGTTCAAATGCCAGCCTTGATTTATAGTTAATAAAAGGTATGACCTTACCCTTATTAATAATTCTATCGTTATAACACGATTCTGATTTTAACATACTCTAAAGATTACATTTTCTCGATTTGTAGTATATGCCTTTAAACTTTTTAAAGATAGTGACTCATTCTAACTTTTTAAAATAGCCACTACCTGTTGGGAATAATTATCAATTATCAGCATTAATATCTTCAACAACTAATTGCCCTATACCTTTGTAGTATGCTGTTTTAGCTACCTCATAGGTTGCCAAAGCATTTAAAAGGCCTGCATTAGCAGTTAACCAGGAAGCCTGAGCATTTAACACATCAGTAGTTGTATTTAATCCTGCTTCAAAACTTGCTTTTACTTCTTCAAGTGACTCAATAGCTTCATCTTTATTCTTTTGTGCAAGTAAAATCGCTTCATAAGCTTCATTAACACGAATAATGCACTGCTGCACCTCTAATTGAACCAAATCTTTGGTTTCATCAAACTGCAACTGCGCCTGCTCTACCCGTAAGCTTGCTGCATGCTTTTTATGCTTTTTCTCACGCCAGTGTACTAATGGAATAGAGAGCTGAGCAGAAGCTTGTGTCATATTCTGAGCATCAACAAGATTTGGAATTTCCATGTATCCATAGCTCACTTGTGCTCCCAATTGAGGCTTATAAGCGCTTAAGACTCTTTTCTTTTGCAACTCTGTTACAACAACATTACCATCCAGCATTTTAAGCTCATTACGGTTACTCATAGCTAAATCAACGCTATTAGCCATTATAATCATTTCAGGAGATTGTGCAAGAGAGTCACTTACATCAATATCAGTATTAAGATCCAGCCCAACAATCTGGCACAAGTTCATTTTCATGATTTTATAAGCATTATCTGCCTTCATCAGGTTCAGTTGTGCCTCATTTTTTTGTACAGTAACAACCAGTTGCTCACTCTTTGGTGTTAATCCCAATTCGTACATATCTTTCATTTGTTGCTCTAATGAGTCTAACATCTCATAATATTTATGAGCAACTTTTAATTGTTCCTTAAAAGCAACTAAATTCCAATAAACATTATCGGTATTATACACAACCTGGTCTGTCTCTAACCGATAAGATTGCTTTGCAATTTCAACACCTTTATCTGCCATTTTATTGGCATACCGAATCTCTCCACCCATATAAATTGGTATCTGCATAGCCACCTGCCCATTGTAATATTGCATCTTTTCTGTTTCCAGTCCCATACCAGGAAAACCAACAGTATGGCCAGTCTGTATACCTCCTTCATCTACCACGGGAAGTTTCATGGCCGGAACCATTATATTATTCATACTTGGAAAGTACATAGCAGTTGCTGTACCATCAATATTTGGCAAATAAGCAGTACGTGCTTCTTTACGTTGTGCTTCTGCTTCGTAATGCTTCAACTTGGCTGACTTTAGTGTCTTGTTATATTCCAATGCCATTTGCCGGCTATCAACCAGTGACACTTTTTGTTGTGCTACTGCTCCAATGCCAATTAATAAGCTTATTATTAGTATGTAGTATTTCATTATTAATGTGTTATAAATCAAAAGTTCAGAATTAATAATCAGAAAAGATTATCAAAGCCGGAGCAAATACCGCTATATACAACCGGCTTTATCTTCTAAGCTATATATAAAACCTATTCTTCAATTACATCTATGTTTTCATCAGTATGCAAACTTTTAGTATCAACACGATACAAAACAGCATACAGCACTGGTATTACAATAAGCGTTATAACTGATCCAATTAATAAACCAAACATAATAGCAACGGCCATACTTTGAAACATATCGTCAAAGGCCAAAGGCAACATACCTAATATGGTTGTTAGCGAAGCCATCATAACGGGGCGAACTCTTGATAAGGTTGAATCAATAATAGCTCTTAGCTTTTCTTTTCCATTAGATACCTGTAGATTAATCTCATCCAGTAATACAACTGCATTCTTTATCATCATTCCCATTAGCCCCAGGGTACCAATTATTGAGAAAAATGAGAAGTATAATTGTGTCATTAAAAATCCTATTATTACACCAACAAAAGCTAATGGCATTAATGATAAAATAATAAGCGGTTGTTTAAAGTTATTGAACAAACCTATGATGATCACTATAATTAATAAGGCCGCAAGAGGCATATTTTCAGCTAGTCCGGCATTAGCTTCGTTACTACTTTTATAATCTCCCAACCACTCTAACTTGTAGCCTTCTGGTAATTGAATTGCTTCTATCTTATCTCTTAACTCGTTGAATAACTCAGGTGGTGCTACTCCAGCTACCGGATCGCATTGAGCTCTAATCGCTCTTTGTCCATCATAACGGCGTACCACACTATTTTCCCAACGAACATCTATAGAATCAACCAACTGACTCAGTGCTACACTCTGTGGTAGCCCAGACCAAACAGGAACAGAGCCCAGTTGACTCATATCATCACTAATGGTTTTGTCCAGTTTAAGCATTACTGGTAATTGGTAATCCCCATTATAAAATACACCTACTGGCAAGCCACTTGATGCAATAGCCAATGCATTAGCTACATCGGAACGACTAACCAATAGTTTACGAGCATTTTCTTGTGAATAGACTGGAGTAAGAACTTTTACTGGGTTTTTCCAGTTTTGTGTTACAAAAGCAGCCTTAGGTTCCTCACGCATAATCTGGTTAGCCTGTTCAGCTAAATTTCGTAGCACTTTATCATCAGGCCCTGTAAACTTTGCCTCAACTTTAAAGTCTCCTCCAATAGCCAGGTATTCTCTTACTCTTGCAAATGATTGGGGATAATTTTTCATTACATAAGCCTGTATATCAGCAATGGTTTTATCCTTAAGCTCTATGTCCTTAATACTAATAATCAACTCCCCATAACTTAAGCTCAAACCATTCACCGGCCGCATTAATGTATAACGAACCGGTGTACTTCCCAGGCTGGTAACAATAAAGTTGATATTATCCCATTCTCTCAAATCCTGCTGTATTTCATTAAGATCCTTTTCTACTTTTGTTATATCCTGCCCCTCGGGTAAACGATACTCTAGTATAAATTGATCATAGGTTGCCCCCGGGAAAAAATCATTCTTCACAAACTGGAAAGACCAAAAAGATAAAACCAGAATAACAGCCGTTGCAATTACAGTTAGTGATTTGTGCCATAATGCAAACTTAATTACTTTACCAAAGGTTTGATAAAAACGGCCTCCATATGGATTATGCTCACCATTATCACTCCCTTTCTTTTTACGCTTTTTATAAAAATACTGTGCATGAAAAGGTGTTTGAATCATAGCCAAAACCCAACTTGCAAATAGAGATAGTGCTAATACCCAAAATAATGGACGAAGAAATTCACCTGCACCAGTGCTATTAAATGCCAATGGCATAAAAGCAAGAATTGCAACTAGTGTAGCACCCAATAATGGCATAGCCGATTTTTTTGCTGTATTGGTAAAGGCTTTCTTTCTTTTCATCCCACTATCCAAATCAACAAGAATCCCATCGGCTACCACAATAGCATTATCTACTAACATTCCCATCGCAATAATAATAGCAGCTAAAGAAACACGATGAAGTTCAATACCCATACCTGCCATAAGTATAAATGTTGTCAGAATCGTAAAAACAAGACCACTTGCAATTAATAAACCTGCCCGCATTCCCATAAAAATAAGAAGTACAACAATTACAATCAGTATTGATTCTACAAGGTTGATAACAAAATTATCAATGGATTCTTCAACATTATTATGCTGATAAAATATTTTATGAGTCTCAATCCCAACAGGCAGATCACTCTGCAATTCAGCCAGCCGCTGTTCTACTGCTTCACCTAAATCCAGAACGTTACCACCTTTTTCCATGGATAAAGCTAAACCTATGGCTTCTTGCCCATTATATTTTAGCTTTTGTATCTCTGGTTTATAAAACTCGCGCTGCACTTCGGCAACCTGTCCCAGCCGGTAACGACCACCATTGGGTAACTTAACTTCAAAATCACGTATCTCATCAATTGTTTGGAATTTATTTCCTATACTGATGCGTATACGTTCACTTCCTGATACAAATGAACCAGGGTTTACTGTTACTCCCTGATCATTGAAGGATTGGAAAATTAACATCGGATTGATACCTAGCGACGCAAAATACTCATTATCAAATGTTACATTAACAACTTCTGTACGCTTACCAAATACCTCAATACGTTTAACACCATCAACTAATTGTAGCTCAGTCTTCAAGTCATCTACATAATTCTGAAACTCATTATACGCATAACCATCGTTGGTTACAGCCATAAATATCCCAGATACATCACCAAAATCATCATTGATCATTGGTTCACTCGCTCCCACAGGTAAACCTCCTTTCGCATCATTAATTTTCCGACGCATATGATCCCACAACTGTGGTAAATCTTCGGTTTTTACACCACTCTCTATATTAATCGTAATTTCTGACATTCCGGGAAGAGAACGTGACTCCAGAAAATCAATATTTTCCAAACGTTGTATGGCTTTCTCCAGCACATCTGTTACTTCCTTGTCTACCTCTTCAGCTGATGCCCCCGGATATGGAGTAATAATAACAGCTGCTTTAACCGGAATCTCAGGATCTTCAAGTTTGCCCATTGAATTATAGGAGAACAATCCTCCTACCAAAAGGGCAATAAAAACAAAGCTCAAAAATGCTTTCTGAGATAATATCTTTTCTAACATATTAGTTTAAACTTTTATAGTTTTTCGTGTAATAACTTTACTGGTTGGTTTTCAGACAGGCTATAAACACCTGCAACAACAACCGATTCTTCTCCGGTTAAACCTGAAGTAACTGTTACCATCCCTTCATTTTCAATTTTATCGATAACAACAGCCTTACTTGTCACAAGTAAATCCTTTTCACTAACAATCCATACACGCGCCTTCCCTTCTTTGTAAAAGACAGACTCTACTGGAACAACAACTGAATCAGAATTATCTGAATGTAATTTAATATTTACTTTAGCTGACATACCAGACTTTAATACCTTATTATCGGGCGAATTAATAAGCAAACGTACATCAAACATATCGTTACCATTGGTCTTTTCGTTAACCGATAAAACATCAGCTTTAAGGCCATAAACACCAGCATTAGGAACATCTATTCTAATGTCATTAAAACTCTTTGCCTTATTCACTTTACTCTCGGGCAAGCTAAATACAACCTCCAGGTGACTAACATCTAGCAATGTATAAATCGGTTGGCCTGGCGCTACATTTTCAAACTTGTTAATCTTTTTTCGGTATACAAACCCTTCAAACGGTGCTTTTAATTCTGTATCTTCTAAAGCATTTTCGGCTGCTTCATAAGCACTTTTAGCAGATAAAAAGCCTGCTTCCATCTTTTCGAGAGTATTTATTGGAAGCTTATTCTTTTTATAAAGCTCTTTATATCGTGTATATTCACTCTGGATTTGTTTATACTGCGCTGTTGCCGATTGTAACTGAATTTTATAGTCACGAGGATCTATACGGGCAATAACCTGCCCTTTCTTTACATAGTCACCTTCATCAACCATTACATTATAAACCTGGCCACCAACCTTAAATGCAATATTTACCTCTTTGTTTTCTTTCAACTGACCATGAAAGATCATTTCTTCATTGTTTTTCTTCTTCCCTAAGCGTTCTACTTTTACATAACGCCTTTCAGTCACTGATGTACTTTCTTCAGAACCACAGCTCACCATAACAGTACCAAATATTAGTAATAAAATTAGTAACTTGAATGCTTGTTTCTTCATGATAAAATCCTGTTAGTAATCTTCGTTAAATTGATGAAATAGTATATTTACCAATTCAAAATTACCAGATTACCCCTCCTTATTTTTTTGTGTTTGCACCAAGTTGTAATATTAATGCACGAAGCTGCAATGCGATTGCTCGTAATGTATGATGAAAATTATAGATAACAAAAAAGGCCTTAAATCTATAACAATTTAAGGCCCTACATTCAAGTTTATTAACTTCTTATTTTGCAAATCTCATACGATATCTTGCCGTAACTTTTCCTTCAGCAATCTTACTAAGTTTTCCTTTCATCAAGCGCTTGCTTATGCCCGAAAGATGGTCTACATATAGTATTCCTTCAGTATGATCATACTCATGCTGAATAACACGTGCATTATACCCGGTAAATGTTTTTATGTGTTTTTTAAAATTACGATCGTAATACTCCAATTCAATTGCCCACGGACGCTCCACTTCACCACTTAAATCAGGCAGGCTCAAACAACCTTCATTATCAGTCCATACATCTTCGGACTCGCCAATAATTTGTGCATTAATAAATGTTTCTTTTACAGGACTTTCATCTCCAAATAAGTCTTCCTTATCTTCATCATTCATTCCTTCGTGCACCTGTTCGGTATCTACCATAAACAAACGAATAGCTTTATTAACTTGGGGAGCAGCCAAGCCAACGCCACCAGCTTCATACATGGTTTCCCACATATTATCAATCAGAGTGTTTAATCCTTCATAATCCTTTGTGATTTCATCACATACCTTTCTTAACACTTTTGTTCCGTAAGCCGTAATCGCTAATGCCATTAATTTTGTTTTTTTCGTTTTTCCACTGCAAAAATAGTCTTTTTAGCATAAACCCGAATTATAGCAAAATGTTTATCGCAATAAAGAAGTATTACCCGTTTTTTTTTACAGATAAACCAAAATCCTGAGCCAAATCATGTTATTGGTAACTAACATTTTAAATAAACAAGGTTTTATTATTACTTAAAAAGTGACGTTAAAAATATCGCAAACTTATAAAAGAATGAAGATAAAAAAAGGGATTAACTACCACTAAAGCTATAACTTACCATCTATATACACCTAATAAGTGCAAAACTTCTCAACACATTAGCTATTAACCCGAGTTCGATTTAAATTTTAAAACCCATATTGAAATAAAAAACCGATATATATCACTTAAAAACAACAATCTCCCCCATGTAACCTAGTCAAAATACCAACCCTATTTTAATTTTTTCTAACAGTTGGGAGATGGTAAAACATTATTTTTTTTGTTTTTTTGCATCTGATTTTAATACTACAGCAATGAAAATTATATTAGGCTATATTTTTACGCCTTTTTTCCATTTGTACTTTGGGCTATTACTGGTTATTTTTCATCCTCTCCAGGTAATTACCAATCATCTGCTTGGTGATCATGCACGTCGAAAGACTGTAGATATACTTAACATACTTCTAGTTAAAGGATTATACATCATGGGATGTAGTATTAAGTTTTCAGGACTTGAAAAAACTCCAAAAGGAAGACCTGTTATCATTGTTTCTAATCATCAAAGCCTATATGATATTCCAGCTGTGGTATATGCGTTTAAAGACTTCTACCCTAAGTTTATTTCAAAAATTGAATTGGGAAAAAATTTACCCAGTATTTCATACAACCTTAAATATGGCAAATCAGCATTAATTGACCGTAAAAATGGAGCTCAGTCTGTTAAAGAGATTTTTAAACTTGGGCGGTTAATACAAGAGTACAATTATGCCGCCTGTATTTTCCCGGAAGGTACAAGAAGTAAAAATGGGAAAGTGAAAAAATTTATGACAGCAGGCATTAATACTCTTTTGAGAGCAGCGCCAGATGCAGTTATTGTGCCATTTGTAATTAACGGACACAGCAAAATGATGTACAAAGGTATGTTTCCTCTAAAATTTGGAGAAAAGATTACTTACACAGTACTTGATCCAATCGAACCTAAAGGGAAAAATGTAGAAGAGTTGACTGCTGATATTCAAGGCTTAATTAAGAAATCATTAAACCAATAAATTTAGAATAAAAGATATATTTGTTCTATTATACTGAAATAGAAAAAGAAACGATTTCGAGGTCGTTTTTTTTGTACTTATTAATACCGTATCTTCGGTATCTCAAATTAACCATAACAATAAATGGACATTTTAAATCGACACACATTCCATATTCCTGTATTGGGACTTGGATACACTTTGGACACACCAATTAATGTAGCTCCTTATGGTATTTCGTCAGTTATTTCACTGGTTGACGATAAACTAATGGAACAATTGCGTGAGTTTTATTGCAAAAAATTTGACCTTCCATTTAAGGCTATTTCTGAAAAAGTTGACGATTTTAGGGCTGAAAGAATTACATCGTACCTGAACATGGTTGATGAAATTGTAACAACTAAAGTTGCAGATCTAAAGAAAGCAGCACTGGAAAAAGGTAGTGAACTGGAAAAATATTTCAACATGCTGCCTGACTTTGCTTCGATCAAAGAAAAATTCAATTTAGCAGGAAAAAGCCGTCAAGTCAAAGAAGAATTGAGCAATTGGATTAACGAAAATTTGCCTGTTGGTGACATTGATGTTAACATCATGACCAAACTAGATAAAGTGAACTATAAAAATGGGGAGCAATTACCAATAGAATACAATGATGCACATGCTGCTGTACGAGGATTTGCAAACAGTAACTTAAATTCATCATTGGTATTGTCTGCTGGTATGAGTCCAAGATTATACAGTTATCTTGAAAAATTCAAAGATTTTTTTCCTGACTTAAATGGTGATCTTAAAAAGAAAATCATTTTAAAAGTTAGTGATTTCAGATCAGCCCTTGTACAGGGCAAGATGCTTGCAGCAAAAGGTCTTTGGGTTTCTGAGTATCGCATAGAAAGTGGTGTTAACTGTGGGGGGCATGCTTTTCCAACTAACGGTGTATTATTTGGTCCTATCCTCGATGAGTTTAAAAGGAACAAAGATAAACTAATGGAAACATGCAAAGGCGTTTACGAAGCAGCCATTGCAAAGAAAGAACTTAAAGCACCAAAAACAGCTCCGAAGTTTAAAATAACAGCACAAGGGGGCATTGGTACCAACGAAGAGCATAACTTCTTGATGGATTATTACGAGATGGATGGCGTAGGCTGGGGAACTCCTTTTATGTTGGTTCCTGAAGCTGTTAGTATTGATAAAGAAACTCTTTCTCTCTTAAAGAATGCTAAGGAAGATGACTTGTATTTTAGTGGTTTATCACCTCTTGGCGTTCCTTTTAACAGTGTTAAGTGGGCAACAATGAGCAAGCAGCGTTTAGCCAATGCAGAAGCCGGCAATTATGGAATGCCTTGTACAAAGCGTTTTCTGCAATACAATACGGAGTATACCGATAAACCTATTTGTACTGCATCAAAGCAATACCAGAAGAAAAAACTGGAAGAATTAAAGGAGCAAAATCTTTCTGATGAAGCCTATAAAAAGTCTTACGAAACAATTATTGAGCGTGAATGTCTTTGTGTTGGCTTAGGAGTATCTTTATTGGAATCGAAAAATATTGAAGTAGGTTCTACGGATAAAGTAACAGTATGCCCAGGCCCCAACTTAGCTTATTTTTCGAAAGAGGCAAGTTTAACCGAAATGGTCGATCACATTTATGGCCGCACCAATTTATTAGATGAGCGTCCTCGCCCGCATATGTTTCTAAAGGAGCTTAAAATGTACCTTGATATTTTTAAGGAACGTTTTGAGGATTTTATGGCTCAACCTGATAACATAAAAGAAAAAAAACAACTCATCACCTTTCAAAAGAATATATTTGAAGGTGTTCAGTATTATACTGAGCTATTTAAAGAGAAGAAAAAAGAAGTTGTAGCTGAATTAGAACTATTAATGAGCAAATACCCGCTTATTAAAACAGAAATCTAGATTTGACAGTTTTAACAACTGCAATTAAGAATATAATCCTTAAGGCTTAGGTGGCTTTAAGGATTTTTCTTTTTAGAAATTACAGTAATCTTATTTCTAAAATTTGTTGTGTTCTGGGGGATACCTTAAAACGATTATCAATACGTTGTCCTAGTATACCTACAATATCATCGCCACTAACCATTAGCCAGGCATCTTCTTTATCTGCTATGCTAAATTTTTCATCTATAAAGAAATCACTTACCTTTTTAAAGCCTTTCATACCTAAAGGTATAAACGTATCACCTTTTTGCCACTTACGTACCAACACAGGTAAATCAACCAAATCGGCATCTAAATGAATTAACTTCGGATCTCTTGAAAACTTAAAATCAGGTGATTTTAAAAATAGCTTTACCTGAACGTTTAACAACTGATTCGATTGGCCTTCCTCCAACCAAAAATGCTGAACTTGTAGTTCTTGCTTTGGCATAATAAGTAAGTTATGCCGGTCTTTTATTAAGCGATGCGTATCGCTAAAAAATTGCTTTCCGGAAGTAGCATGTAATTGTGTAACAATATTATTTACAACACTGGAGTTAAACCCATATGGCCTTAATACTTCAAATAAAATGGTTCTGTATTGCGGAAATTCTTCAAACTTTGATATTGGAATAATGACCTTCTCGTGCTCATTTACCAATACCTGGCTACAAAAACGTTCTACCTCGTTTTCAAGTATTTGTTCAGCTTCTTTAATATGCGCCATATTGGTCTGCATGGTATCAAAAAAGGATGGATTTATGGATTCCAGAACAGGCATGATCTCATGGCGAATTTTATTACGCACAAATTTCGTATCGTCATTAGATTTATCATGAACAAAACCAATAGCATGTTCTGAGCAATAAGATTCTACCGCAGAACGAGGAAAATCAAGCAACGGACGCACAACATTTAAATGACGAAACTGAATACCTGATAGCCCCTTTACTCCTGTACCACGAACCAAATTAAGAAAAAATGTTTCTATGGAATCGTTACCATGGTGACCGGTTACTATGGCATCAAAACTATGTTTTAAAATCAGATCATTAAACCAGCTATACCTTAAGTCACGAGCTGCCATTTCAATAGATATTCCCTGTTTCTTTGCATAGGCTTTTGTTTCAAACGATTCTATATATAAATGAATAGATTCAGATGTACAATAAGAACGTACAAGCTGTTCATCTGAATCAGATTCCTGTGCCCTCAGTTTAAAGTTACAGTGAGCAGCAGCTACTTCATAGCCTAAAGTGTGAAGCAAGTGAAGCAAAGCCATTGAATCAGCACCACCACTAACAGCAACCAACAGTTTATCAGTTTCTTTAACTAAACACTGTTCTGAAAGGACTTTCTGTATATATAAAGGAGTTATCTTTTGCATCAGCTAGTTATTAATTTTAAACACTTTCATTATTGCTGACGCTTTTAAAAGACATTCGTCATATTCCTTCTGTGGATCTGACTGATTTGTAATTGCACCTCCAACCATAAATGAAGCACATTGCTTCTTCATATTATACAAAATACTACGAATAACAACATTAAAATCAAAATCACCATCCGGCGTAACATATCCCACAGCTCCACTATACAAGCCGCGCTTACTACATTCATATTTATCAATCAATTGCATAGCACTAATTTTAGGTGCTCCCGTCATTGATCCCATTGGAAAAGTCGCTTTTAATGCATCATGCCAGCTGTTATCACGATCTAATTCTGCCGAAACAGTTGTTATCATTTGATGTACCTGTTTAAACGAATATACACCGCATAATTCATTAACATATACAGACCCGCGTTTAGCAATTTTTGATAAATCGTTACGAACCAAATCTGTTATCATAATATTCTCTGCTTGCTCCTTCTCAGAATTGCTTAAATATAATTTATTCGCCTTATCTATAAATGGATTACGGCTGCGTGGCGAAGTTCCTTTAATCGGTTGGGAAATTAATTTAGAACCTTCTTTCTTTATATAACGTTCAGGAGAGGCTCCCATCAGGTATTTATCATGTAACTTTACAAATGCAGAAAAAGGTGTTGGAGAGACCTCCTTAAGACGCTGATACACGCATTGGGGCGTTAGCTGAATATCCTGTACAAAAAATTCCATACAGTAATTTAATTCATAAATATCGCCACGCTGAATATGCCAAAGTACTTTATCTATAGCTTCAAGATATTCTTTGTGCGAAATCTGATGATTGAGTTTAACATCACCCATTTCTATTTCAGAAAAATCCAGCGTACTGAACCCCAGGATAAATGCCTTAACAGATTCTTCTGTATCATATTCATCCAGGTAAGCTACTTGCCATTGACTGGCCTTTTTTAAAAATAAATAACGCGGTTGAAAGAAATATAAATCCGAAAACTCAATACGATCGGGATTATTTGACTCTAAAGGTTCTAACTGGTTTTTAATATCATATGATAAAAAACCAAGCATCCAGTCATTATGCTGATCATGAAAACTTTTTAACTGATGAAAATCTTCTAAACAGTCACTCACACTCTGCAGCCCGGCAATAAAATCATAGCTGTGCAGACTATTGATACACGCCTGCTCTTCAAAGCCATTACTATCAAGCACTACAGCAACACCTTCGTTTCGTGAAGCTTGACTAATTTGTTGTTTAAAAAGACCATCATCAACCGGATGAATTTCGAGGTATTTACGCATTGCACAAAAATACGAAAAATTAAAGGTTTGAAATACGCCTTGACCAGATGATTATAATCAACAAAAAAGCACTTCCGCTTAAGAAGTGCTTTTAAAAAATAAGTTATATCCGGGTTGCTTATTTGCTTCCTAAATAATCTGCAATACCATCCTGTGTTGCAATTAAACCTTTATCACCCTTGTGCCAGTCAGCTGGGCAAACCTCACCATTTTCTTCAAAAAATTGTAAAGCATCAACAATGCGGATTGCTTCCTCAACACTACGTCCAAGAGGCATATCATTTACAACCTGGTGACGTACAAGACCTTCTTTATCTATTAAGAATAAACCACGATACGCCATAGGTGTACCATTAAATACGATCTGACCATCTTCATTATAGTCATACTCACCAGCTAATACATCATAGTTTTCAGAAATAGTTTTGCTATTATCAGCTACCAATGGATATTTAACTCCTTTAATTCCGCCATCCTTTGGTTCAGTTTGTAACCATTTCCAATGTGAGAATTCAGAATCAACTGAAACACCAACAACTTCAACATTGCGGCTTTCAAATTCTTTCATCTTGTCTTGAAAAGCAATAATCTCAGTTGGACAAACAAATGTAAAATCAGCAGGGTAGAAATAAAGGATAACATACTTCTTTCCTTTGTACTGCTCTAAAGAGAAGTTTTCTACTATTTCACCACCATTTACTACAGCACTTGCGCTAAATGCAGGAGCTTGTTTACCTACTAATACAGCCATAATTTAAATTTTTATAATATTAAACTTATTTTCCTGTTAAAATTAAATTCCAACACTTCAAACAAACATGAATGAGTGATGTTCAAGCTAATTATGTTTTTTTGCAACTAATTCAGAAATTTTAAGAATTACCTCAACTGCTTTCTGCATACTTTGAACCGGAATAAACTCAAATCGCCCATGGAAATTATGTCCTCCGGCAAAAATATTAGGACACGGTAAACCCATATAGGATAAACGCGAACCATCTGTTCCTCCACGAATTGGCTTAACAATAGGCTTAACACCCACTTCCTCCATTGCTTGCTTAGCAAAGTCAACCACATACATTACTGGCTCAACTTTTTCGCGCATATTGTAATATTGGTCTTTTATCTCAACTTCTGCCGTGCCCTCACCATACTCTGCATTAATCTTACGAATCAGATGTTCCATTTCCTTTTTGCGATCTTCAAAACGATCGCGTTTAAAGTCACGAATTATGAACATCATCTCTGTTTTCTCCACATCACCATTTAAAGACATCAAGTGATAAAACCCTTCATATCCATCTGTATGCTCAGGTGTTTCATGTCGTGGTAACATCGTAATTAGCTGGTTGGCAATACGTGTTGAATTACGCATTTTATGCTTTGCATACCCCGGATGAACCATCCTTCCATTAATTGTCACTTTTGCCCCTGCAGCGTTAAAGTTCTCATATTCTAACTCACCAATTTCTGATCCATCAAGTGTGTAAGCAAACTCTGCACCGAATTTCTTAACATCAAAATGATCAGCTCCTGCACCAATTTCTTCATCAGGCGTGAATCCTATTCTTATTTTCCCATGCTTTATTTCCGGATGCTGCATCAAATATTCTGCAGCCGTTACTATCTCAGAAACTCCGGCTTTATCATCAGCTCCCAATAATGTTGTACCATCTGTTGTAACTATATCTTGTCCTACATACTTCTCTACTTCAGGAAAATCAGCTACAGATAAAACAATACCTTCTGATTCATTTAGAGTAATATCTCCTCCATTATATTGTTTAATTACACGAGGCTTAACATGTTTACCTGAAAAATCCGGGCTTGTATCCATATGTGCAATAAAACCAATAACCGGTACATCTTTATCTACATTGGAAGGAATCGTAGCCATTACATATCCATTTTCATCAATACTAACATCCTTAAGACCAATTTCCTTAAGTTCGTTTGCCAAATTCTGTGCAAAAATCATTTGTCCGGGTGTAGATGGTGTCAATCCTGTATCAGTATCTGATTGTGTATCAACTACCACATACTTCAAAAATCTATCTAAAACCTGTTCCATTAATTTAAATATTTTAAGCAACCAGTTTCTAAAAAACCGTCCCTGACTGCATTTTTATTACTGATTTACATCATCTGCCTTATAAGCAAAGCCGAGTCGTTTACCTGTTTGCATTCTAGAACTCAGAATCTCTCCATTCATTTGCATCATAGAAATAATCTTTACATCATCATATGGAGGTACCAGCAAATCAAACTCAAGTGAGTATAAAATAGCTGTTTCTACAATTTTTTGCCAATCACTTTTGGTTAATACAGAGCTGCCAAAATGATTTATACCTGTTCCTTTCTGCCTTTTTCCTTCAACAAAATAATGCCCTTCATGATTAATAAAAACACGAGCAATTAAGTAACCGGCATCATTTTCCCGATTATAGCGAAATGAATCATGTAAGAAGTTGTAAATATTAACAACACCACAATATGAGTTTTTCAAATCTTTCTTAACATACTCATTTTTCCAAACTTCATGATCCCTGTCAAATTCAAAGGTATTAGTATGCATATGAAACACTAATATATCTCCTGCTACCTTAAGCAAAGCTACAAACTCACCCTTATTTTCAAAAGCCATGTTTATACGCTTATCCATTTGGCCCAATTTTGTATTGTACTCCGACTCAACACTACTTAGTACACTTTTAAGTAGGTCGAAACATTGCTTTGTTGATTCAAACACATCTTGTTTTACAACAGCCTTGTTTTGCAACAAATCTACAATACCATTTTTTATATCCTGATGGTCCATAAATGTTTCTTTATCTCTTTAATTATCCAGCTGTTAAATTTAAGCTTTTAAAAATAAAAAAAGGGAAACCTTTATCATGGTCTCCCTTTATCAATTTAGTTTTTTATTTAATAAGCTCTGGCAAACATTACACGTTTATGAGAAGGTTTACCTGTAATCATACACACACCTTCTTCATCAGGCTGGTCTAATGGTATACAACGAATTGTTGCTTTTGTCTCATCCTTAATACGTTGTTCTGTTTCCGATGTTCCATCCCAATGTGCCATAATAAAACCACCTTCCTCAAGGCGCTCTTTAAACTCATCATAAGTATCAACACACACCGTATTTTCTGCTCTAAATTCAAGAGCCTTCTTATAAATATTCTCCTGAATGTCATCCAACAATTCAACTATATAATGATCAATTCCCTCCAAACTAACAACCTCTTTGCTCAAGGTATCACGACGTGCCACTTCAACTGTACCATTTTCTAAATCACGGGGTCCAACAGCTAAACGCACAGGAACTCCCTTTAATTCATATTCAGCAAATTTCCAGCCCGGCTTCTTTTTATCATTGTCATCAAACTTAACCTCAATACCTTTATCACGCAGTTTGGCTGTAATACCATTAACTACATTTGTAATTTCCTCAAGTTCTTCACGCTTACGGTAAATAGGAACAATAGCCACCTGTATAGGTGCTAACTTTGGAGGGAGAACTAAACCGTGATCATCAGAGTGAGCCATTATTAAAGCTCCCATCAAACGGGTAGAAACACCCCATGAAGTAGCCCATACCAGTTCTTCTTTACCTTCATTATTAGTAAATTTCACATCAAATGCTTTAGCAAAATTTTGCCCTAAAAAATGTGATGTACCAGACTGAAGTGCCTTTCCATCCTGCATTAAAGCTTCTATTGTATACGTTTCTAATGCGCCGGCAAAACGCTCATTAGCAGACTTAATACCCTTAACAACAGGCATAGCCATAAACTTCTCGGCAAAATCACCATAAACATTAATCATCGTTTCGGTCTCTTCAATAGCTTCTTGTTTTGTAGCATGGGCTGTATGTCCTTCTTGCCACAAAAACTCTGCTGTACGAAGAAATAAGCGTGTTCGCATCTCCCAACGTACAACATTTGCCCATTGGTTACATTTTATAGGTAAATCACGATATGACTGTATCCAGTTTTTATATGTGTTCCAAATAATTGTTTCAGACGTAGGACGTACAATCAATTCTTCCTCAAGCTTTGCCTCTGGATCAACCACAACCCCATCACCATCAGGACTATTCATCAAACGATAATGCGTTACTACTGCACATTCTTTTGCAAAACCTTCAACATGATCTGCCTCCTTACTAAAGAAAGACTTGGGAATGAAAAGTGGAAAATAAGCATTTTCATGTCCTGTATCTTTAAACATACGATCTAAAACACTTTGCATTTTTTCCCATATAGCATAGCCATAAGGCCTAATTACCATACACCCACGTACTGCTGAATTTTCAGCTAATTCTGCTTTTTGAACAAGGTCGTTGTACCACCGTGAATAACTTTCACCCCTAGGCGTTAAAACTTTTGCCATTTCTTTTATCCTTAATTTTAATCAACTTTCGTAATAAGAGGCACAAAAATAACAAAAATTAAGCCAATACATTAGGCTGAAACATTCGATTTTTTAATATTGTACTCAACAAAGGAAGGATAGTATTAATTCGATAAAGATTAACATTTTTTTTAATATAATTTACACTTTTTTAATACTACGGTACGCTTTTTGCAAGTATTATAGCTGTAATTAAATGATGAAATTCCGGAGGACTAATGATGAAGACATTTACTTTACTAGGCATAGTTATTCCGCTCTTTTTAAGCGGATGTAGTTCTACTCAATGGGCAGATAACAGCTATTATCAGGATGATATCTACCACAAACCCAATGGTAAACCAATGGTTGTGGCTGATAAATATGCACCTGTAAACCAGAACAAACAACTGCAAAAAGGGAATAAAAAAGAATTTAATCAATTACAAAGTGAGTACAACGGGTCTAATCTGGCTAATAATGACAATCGCAATTTCTCCCAAATACAATCTGATTATATGGGTATACTGGAGAATGACTCAATAGCTGAGGTTGACTCATTAATTTATTCTAACGAAGAAACGGGCTACTGGGCTAATGGTTTTGAAGGATCGGAAATGGATCAGGATTATGCTGAACGTTTAATCCGCTTTCATGGCCCTTTTAACGGTATACCATATGGGTCACCGCTATATACAGATATGATCTACTTTAATAATTATGACTGGAATGTATATGTGGACGGTAATTATGCCTATGCTTTTCCAACATGGAGCAATCCATGGTATAATGATTATATGTATGGTGCCAATTATAATAACCCCTGGAGATGGGGATTTTCAATGAATTACGGGTGGAGATATCCTGCATATGGTTTTTACGACCCATGGTATAATCCTTGGTATACCCCTTGGTGTGGTCATTATTATGGTCATTATTACCCTTACTATGGAGGTGGATACTATCCTGGTGGCGGCTATTACCCAGGAGGTGGAGGAGGTGGAATTGCTGCTCAGGAAAGAGTTTACAGACCAAGGGGTGGCAACTCAACATCTGTACGTCCTAATGGAAGCTCAACTATCAGCAGTGGCCGTACTCCACGCAACCAAACATCCACCATTCAAAACTCCACTGCCAATACACACAGCCGGAGTAAAAGTACCTATTCCAATGAAAATACAAGAGTAAACTATAACACTAATAACAAACGAACTATAACAGATACAAAAACAGGTCGAACCTATACCAGAACAAACACCCAGGTTGACCAAAACAAACAAACCAGAACAGTTAACTCCTCTTCTGCACCAAGGGGCACTTCAACAAATACAGATAATATCAGAACAACAAGAAGAAGTTATACCCCCAGCTATTCTAATACAAGGAGCAATTCAGGAAGGACAAATTACAACAGAAGATCAACCTATAGCAGACCTTCAACTACAAGCAGCCCTAACCGTTCCGGTACAAGTACAAGTAGTAACCCCGGCAACAGAAGCTACTCAGGAAATTCAGGTAGTTACAATAAAGGCAGAAGTTATAACAGTGAAACATCTTCACCCTCATCCAGTGGAAGCTCAAGCAGAAGTAGTTACACCCCAAGCCGCTCAAACAGTAGCAATAGTGGGTCACGAAGCACCTACTCAGGCAGCAGTTTCAGTGGATCAAGAAGCTCTGGTACAGGCAGCAGTGGCGGATCAGGGAGAAGTGGTGGATCACGACGTTAATGCCTGACCTAAAAACCTATAAATAATATTGTTATGAAAAAAACACTATATATCTTCGTACTTTTATTGGCAGTTTACACTTCGCAGGCTCAAAACCTTGATGATGCTTTACGTTTTAATAAAAGAGAATTAACTGGTACATCCCGATCTTTAGGGATGGCCAATGCTTTTGGTGCGCTTGGTGGAGATTTAAGTGCAATATCAATTAATCCGGCAGGTATAGCAGTTTATCGCTCTTCAGAATTTGCTTTTACACCTTCCATATCTCTAAATAGCACAACTGCTGAGTTTGGACAGTATAGTACAAAAGATGATAAATATGCTTTCCCGTTTAATCAAATTGGTTTTGTTGCAACAAACAAACCTATGAGAGAAAAAGAAAGTGGCATTATTAGTACACATTTTGGCTTTACTTATAACAGAACTGCTGACTTTAACAGCAATACAGCTATGATGTTACGCAGTGGTGTTACTGATGTTTATGATAATAATGGCCATATATTACAAACCAATACATTACTAAATAATATTTTACTTGAAGCCAACGGTTATTATGAAAAAGAATTAACAGGCAGAGCACAATTGGCATATAAAGCCTATTTATTAGATCCTTTATTCGAAGGGGCTTCTGAATATTATAGTCAGTATGAAGATATTATCGACTACGACGATGGTACCAGCTCTATTTTTAATAGAAATGTAAATGGTGTAATACAACAAAATATTATTGAACAAAGTGGATATGCAGGGGAGTATGGCTTTAGTTTTGGAGCTAATGTGAGCAACAGATTGCTAATTGGCGCATCTTTAAATTTTCACTCCTTCAAATTTGAACAAAAAGAAAGCTTCCGGGAAATTAATGATAATAGCTTTGTTCCCCAAGGCCCAGCAGATGTCGAATATTTTGACTACTATTCGAAACTGAATCAGAAAGGCTTTGGTGTAAATGTAAAAACAGGCCTTATTCTTAATTTACATCCGCTTCGTTTAGGTGCATCTTTTCACATTCCTACATTTTATAGTATTGATGAGGAATATTATTCGGGTCTTGAATCTTATTTTGTTGATTATAGCAGAGAACATATAAAAGCGACTACTGGTGAATTCTCATATAACTACCGAACGCCATACAAAGTACAAGGTAGTGCAGCAATTGTAATTGGTAAACATGCTTTATTATCATTTGATTATGAGATGACCGATCATACCTCAGCAAAAATCAATTCGAAAGATGGCTATAACCGGCATTTTGATCTCCTAAATGAAGATATACAAGAGCAATTCAAAACAACACATAACTTCAAAGCAGGTGTCGAAATCAAACCAGTACCTTATATAGCCATCAGGGGTGGAGCTGCTTATTTTGATTCTCCCGTTAAAAAAGAATTTGTTGATGTAGAACCTATCAAATGGATGGCTACAGCAGGCCTTGGCATTAAAAATAAAAACTTTTTCTTCGATGTAGCCTATGCTTTAAAGCTTAATGAATCAAACTATTATATCGATACAAGCGAAGGTTCAAGATTATACGGTTTATCATTTAATGATCCCGTTGACCTAAGTAACAGAAATCATCAAGTCAGCTTTACCTTTGGTTGGAAATTTTAAACCTTTTCAACCTATTCTTAACTCAAAAGCCGCAACTCATTTTGAATTGCGGCTTTTATATTTAATAAACTCTAATTCTTTCTAGATAATCATTCCGGCAGCGACTGTTTCATTAGTTCCCTCATCAACAAGAATTAAACTTCCTGTGATCCGATTACGGCTATACGAGTCAAAAAACAACGGCTTTGTAGTACGTAGCTTAACACGTGCAATATCATTCATGCTAATATCCTTGTCTTCTTCATCCTTTTCAAGTGTATTGATATTCATCTTATACTGAATATCTGTAACCATACAACGTGCATCGGCAGAAGTGTGACGAACTACATATTTCCCACGTGGCACTAATTTTCGCTCATTAAACCAACATATCATTACTTCAATATCCTGACTATTTTGAGGTGTAGTACCATTCGCTTTTTTCACGATCATATCACCACGGCTAATATCAATCTCATCATGGAGCGTAATAGATACCGATTGTGGTGCAAAACCAAGCTCTAACGACTCATTCATCATATCAATTGACTTTACTCTTGAAGTAAATCCACTAGGCAATACACTTACTTCATCACCAATTTTTATCGCTCCACTGGCAATACGTCCTCCATATCCCCTATAATCTGGCCATTCTGCTGACTGGGGACGTATTACATTTTGTACCGGAAAACGGAAATCATCGTGATTAATATCGCTACTGATATGGATATTCTCCAACAAATACATTAATGTCGGACCATCATACCAATCCATTACCTCCGAACGTTCTACAACATTATCACCTTTTAATGCGCTTATTGGCACGTAACGAATGTCTTTAACTGACAGCTTGGATGATACCGCATCTATATCAGACTTTATTTCTTCAAATCGGCTTTGGTTATAATCAACCAAATCCATTTTATTTATACAGAAAATCACATGAGGTATTTGCAATAAAGATGCAATATAGGCATGGCGTAAAGTTTGCTCAAGTACTCCATGGCGGGCATCAACTAAAATTAATGCTACATTAGCAGTACTGGCACCTGTCACCATATTACGGGTATACTGAATATGCCCTGGTGTATCTGCAATAATAAATTTACGCTTAGGCGTTGCAAAATAACGATAAGCCACATCAATGGTAATTCCCTGTTCACGTTCAGAACGCAAACCATCAGTTAGCAAAGCCAGATTCACCTCTTCATGTCCTGAACGCTCACTTACACGTTCAATAGCTTCCATCTGATCTTCAAAGATGGCTTTACTGTCGTATAATAAACGACCAATTAAGGTACTTTTACCATCATCAACACTTCCTGCTGTTGTGAAGCGTAAAAGCTCCATATCTAAATATCCTGATTCTTTTCCGGACATATTATTGATTTTTCAGATTTGACAAAGATTTAGAAATAGCCTTCACGCTTGCGGTCTTCCATTGCCGACTCAGAACGTTTATCATCAGCACGCCCTCCCCGCTCAGTTGTTCGGGTTGATGCAACCTCGTGAATAATGTCTTCAAGGGATCTAGCCGTTGATAGGGTTAATCCGGTACATGTTACATCACCAATGGTACGACAACGCACGTCTAATGTCTCAACTTTTTCTTCCTCTTTTAGTTGCATAAATGGTAATTTAGCTAACCATACCCCATCGCGGTTAAACACCTCACGCTTATGGGTAAAATAAAGACTAGGCAATTCTATTTGTTCCATAAAGATATACTGCCAAACGTCCATTTCAGTCCAGTTACTTATAGGAAAGACACGAAAGTGCTCACCCATATTTTTTCGTCCATTGAAAATATTCCACAATTCAGGACGTTGATTTTTAGGATCCCACTGTCCAAACTCATCACGATGTGAGAAAAAACGCTCTTTTGCACGAGCTTTTTCTTCATCACGACGACCACCCCCCATTGCTGCATCAAATTTATTAGATTCAATAGCATCCAGAAGCGTTGTTGTCTGCAACTTATTTCTACTGGCATTCACACCTCTTTCTTCTACTACGCGCCCCTGGTTAATAGAGTCCTGTACTAAGGCAACAATACATTTTGTACCTGTTTCTTCCATAACACGATCTCTATATTCTATTGCTTCAGGAAAATTATGTCCTGTATCAATATGCATTAATGGAAATGGCACTTTAGCAGGCCAAAAAGCCTTACGAGCCAAATGAAACATTACAATTGAATCTTTACCACCAGAGAATAACATCACAGGATTTTCAAATTGGGAAGCCACTTCCCTAATTACAAAAATCGATTCAGCTTCCAGTTCTTTAAGGTGATTTATCCGGTATTTATCCATGATAAGTTTATTTATCCTACAATTAAACGCGCCAGACTATACAATATCCGACAATCCTGATTAAAACGTCGCCAAATTTAATGATTAATACAAGACTATGAAAATTTTGGGGACAGGGGTTTTCAGGAAATTAAACCTAAAAAAAAAGGTGCAAAAGCACCCTTTTTATTCTTAATATTTTGAATCCAGATCATCCTGATCAAAACTCTTATTATATTGAGTCATGGCCCTTAAACTCATTCCCACATTGGAGAAACCTCCATCATGAAAAAGGTTTTGCATAGTTACTTTCTTAGTAAGATCTGAAAACATAGTAATACAATAATCAGCACAATCTGCTGCATCAGCATTACCAAGTGGAGACATACGATCTGAGAAGTCAATAAGACCATCAATACCTTTAACTCCACTACCTGCAGTTGTTACAGTTGGTGACTGAGAAATAGTATTAACACGTACTTTACGCTCTCGGCCATAAATATAGCCAAAGCTTCGCGCTATTGATTCCAATAGTGCTTTTGCATCTGCCATATCATTATATCCGTACAGAGTACGTTGAGCCGCAATATAGCTTAACCCAAGAACTGAGCCCCACTCATTAACAGCATCCTTCTTAAATGCTATTTGCAACATTTTATGAAATGAAATAGCAGAAATATCTAATGTCTTATTCAGATAGTTATAATCCAAATCGTGATAAACCCTCTTTTTTCGAACATTTAACGACATTCCGATTGAGTGAAGGACAAAATCAACTTTTCCTCCTAACACTTCCATTGACTTTTCAAATACATTCTCAAGGTCGGCTACATTTGTAGCATCAGCCGGAATAATTTCAGCTTCACATCTTCTTCCTAATTCAACAACCTCACCCATACGACAGGCAACAGGCGTATTAGATAATGTAAAACGTGCACCTTCTTCATAAGCTCTTTCAGCTACTTTCCATGCAATAGACATGTCATTAAGAGCACCGAAAATAATTCCTCTTTTTCCTTTTAAAAGATCAAATCCCATATCAATTTATTTTTGAGCGCACAAATATACAGCATATGTCGTACAACACAAGTTTTCAATTTAAAATATTCAATACCTAACTTTTATTAACAACTAGGTAACAGAAAGGTTCTCTAAGCTATTAAGCTCTTTATTAGTTTTTCAACAATGATCGTGCATTTTCGATAGCAACATCAGATAAAGTAGAGCCACTTAACATCTTAGCCACCTCAACCACGCGGTCTTCATGCGATAATTTTTTAATGTTCGAAATCGTTTTTTCTTCCTGATCAGTTTTAAAAACTTTAAAATGATGATCTCCTTTAACGGTTATTTGGGGTAAGTGCGTAATACTAATTACTTGCATTGAGCTCCCCATTTGAGCCATAATACTTCCCATCTGATCAGCAATTTCACCTGATACACCAGTATCAATTTCGTCAAAAATTATAGTAGGCAAGCCTTTTGATGATGACAACAATGATTTAACAGAGAGCATTACCCGCGAGATTTCACCTCCTGAAGCCACCTTATTTATTGACGCCGGTTGACCACCTTTATTACCAGCAAATAAAAATTCAACAGCATCTTTACCGTTCACTGTGAAATCTTTTGTTACCGAATGTTGAATAACAAAATTGGCATGTGGTATACCCAAATTCTTTAACTGGCTTTCAATACTACTTTTAATTACAGTAAAAACCGCTAATCTAGATTGTGTTATTACGCCTGCGATCTCATTAAGCTTAACTGCATAATCAGTCAGGTTTTTCTGCTTTAAAGCAAGCTCTTCATCAAAAAAGTTTACTTTGTCAATTTTAACCTGAAAGTCATCTCTTAATGCAATTAACTCCTCCACGGTCTCTACTTTGTGTTTTTGGAGCAAGCTATATATCAAGTCAAGACGGCCTTGTACTTTATGAGTAATCTCCGGGTTAAACTCTAGATTTTCAGCCCGGCTCTCTATATCCTCCGATAAATCCTTTAAATCAATACGTGCAGACTCTAAACGCTGTATCAATTCAGAACCATCATCAAGAAATTGACTAATTTTCTGTAACTTAGCAATAGAGTCAGTAAGTCTATCAATAATTGGAGCCGGTTCTTCACTCAGGTTATTAACAACTTCTACCAGGTTCGTTTTAATTTCTTCCGAATGCGATAACTGTTCCAGTGACTGTTCCAACTCAATTAACTCTCCGGCACGTAAATTGGCCTCATGAAGTTGATCAAATTGAAACTGCATATAATCTAAATCAGCTTTTTGCTTTTCATTTTCAGATACTAGATCATTAATCTCTGTACAAAGAGCCTTATATTCTATATACTTTAAAGCATAATCCTTCCTTATCTGATCATTAGCAGCTACAGAATCAACTACTGTCATATGAAAGCCATTGTCATCAAGTAAAAGGTTTTGATGCTGTGAATGCACATCAATCAGCTGTGAACTAATACTTTTCAAAAAGGAGAGATTTACAGGCGTATCATTTACAAAGGCTCGTGACTTACCTGATGGTAATAATTCACGACGAATAATTGTAGTTTCTTCATAGTCCACATCATTTTTCTCAAACAACGCGGCTAAACCATAATTACCAATAAAAAACTCCCCTTCAACAATACATTTTTGCTCTTTATTGAGCAGTGAGTTAACGTCACTTCGTTGCCCTAGTATTAAAGATAATGCACCAAGCAAAACTGATTTACCAGCACCAGTTTCTCCAGTTATAACAGTTAAACCGCTATCAAACGCTACCTCCACTTTATCAATAAGTGCATAATTAGATATAGATAATGACTTTAACATTATTTATCGGACTTTAAAATCTTTTCGTATTTCTTATTGTTTGATGGATCAACTTCCTGCAATAATTCAACCACCCGCCCCTTCTCCATCGAAAACGACTCTTCAAATATTTTCACTAACTCATCAGATTTGGCCGTAAAAAATACCTGAGTAAAGAACGAACTTGGTCTTTGCCTGTGAACTTTCTTGGTTAATTCCAAAGCTTTGGCAATCTCTGCCCGGCCCTCCTCTACTTTTTCACTCATCTTATCAAGCCCTTTACGATGGTAATCGTACATACACTGACGCAAAGGTCGATGGTATTCATTAAGTATATTCTCTACTAACCAATACCTGTTACGCTGGCTCTCAAATGATTTCCAACCAGACTCCCTGGCACTTTGAGCCCTGTTAACAATCTGCTCCGCTTCTCTAAAAAAAGCCGTTCCACCATTATTCTCAAACGAATCGTAATCTAAGCCCAACACAATATTGGCATAATAAGCCAACATAGCAACAAGATTGGAATCGAAGTTATTTGGATTATATATTAAAGGTTCAAACTCAACATATTTAAAATGAAAATCCTGATCCTGGTGATTAAATAGTACAGTATAGTAATTAGAATTATAAACAGGTCGCCGAGCCTGTATCTGAAGAGATCCTTTAAATTCATCAATTGAAATCACTTCTGAAATATTAATCATGATGTTACAATCTATTCGCTCCTCTGGTGCAAAAACATCACTCGTCCACTTCTGGTTATTCATTAACTCCATAATAGCTTTCTGAAGGGTTTCAAACACCTTTTTATTAGAGCTCTGAACACTTGGCGAAACAACCTGAACTGCACATTGAAACTCCTGAGCACCAATTGACCAACCTAATATCAAAAAAAGAACAACAAATAACTTTTTCATGACTACCTGCCTTATTAACATATAGTTATTTCTTTTTATTATTTAAGTACTTCTCTAATTCATTAATAATGTCAATAGCTACTTCAGTCTTAGATTTCAACGAAAATTCCTTAATCTTATTACATTGATCAATTATCGAAATTTTATTGGTATCTGTATTAAATCCAGCCCCTTCATCAGCCAAACTATTAAGTACAATAAAATCAAGGTTCTTTTTTTCCAACTTCTTTTGAGCATTAACAATAGCATCCTGGGTTTCAAGGGCAAAGCCAACTAATAGTTGTTTAGTTGTTTTTCTCTTGCCCAACATAGCAGCAATATCAACTGTTGCTGTTAAATCAATACTTATAGCTTCCGATTTTCGTTTTACTTTCTCATCTACAGGTGCTGCTGGTGTATAATCAGCTACTGCAGCAGACATAATAGCAATATCAGCATATTCAAAGCTCTTTTCACAGGCGTCTAACATATCCCTCGCACTTAACACATCTATACGCTTTATATTGGTATGCTTAATATCTAATTGTGTTGGACCACTAACTAAGGTCACCTCAGCTCCTCTTTCTGCCAGTTCCTCTGCTATAGCATAACCCATTTTTCCTGATGAATAATTTCCGATAAAACGAACCGGATCAATCTTTTCATATGTTGGACCAGCAGACACCAGAACTTTTTTACCCAATAACTCACTCTTCTCTTTTACTTTAAAAAATCTATTCAATACATTAACAATATCTTCCGGCTCTGCCATACGCCCTTTACCAATTAAACCACTTGCTAATTCACCCGAATTAGGTTCTATCAGATGATTACCATAAGACCGAAGGGTTTCCATATTTTTTTTTGTAGATGGATGTTGATACATATCTAAATCCATAGCAGGTGCAATAAACACAGGACAACGCGCTGACAAATATGTGGTTATTAACAGGTTATCAGCAACACCATTGGCCATTTTACCCATAGTATTTGCCGTAGCAGGAGCAACAATCATAGCATCAGCCCATAACCCACTATCAACATGACTATTCCAATCGCCATTTTCAGGGTTAAAGAATTCTACTAAAATAGGACGTTTCGATAAAGTTGCCATGGTAAGAGGCGTTATAAACTCCTTAGCTAATTTAGTCATTATAACCTGTATCTCAGCTCCTTCTTTTACTAACAAACGGGCAAGTTGCGTTATTTTATAAGCCGCAATTCCACCTGAAATACCCAGAATAAATTTCTTTCCTTGTAACATACACCAAAAATAAAAAAAAGATAAAAGAGAACACATCATTCTCTTTTATCTTTTATACTTTCAAAATCAATGAATGATTTTATTTTTTATTCACTTAAAAAATTAAGCTTTCTCTTCACTTAACTCACTATCAGGATTGCGGTGATATACATTACCTTCAACATACTCTTGTGTTGCAATACATACAGGCTTTGGCAAACGCTCATAAAAACGTGAAATCTCAATCTGTTCACGATTTTCAAACACTTCTTCTAAATTATCAGTATAAGAAGCAAACTCTTGCAATTTTTTATTTAGTTCTTCTTTCATTTCAGAACTAATCTGATTTGCTCTTTTTCCAAGAATCACTAATGATTCATAGATATTTCCGGTTGGTGCAGATAATTCATTTTTATCCCATGTAATTGTTGAAACCGGTGCATTTGTTTTTTTGTAGTCGATAGACATATTGTAACTTTTTATTTTACTGCAACTTGATCGTAATCATTTAACATCTTTTCTGTATCTCCGTATATCCTGTCCGCCTTTTTTCGATACTTACCTTCTGGAAATTCATTTACAAACGAATAATATTCATCTAAGGTATCACGAATTCTTTCCTCTTTTTTCTTTTCTACACTATTTACAGCCTGTATATATTTTGATTCCAGAATTAAAAATGACAATTCTTCTCTATATTTCGTATCAGGAAAATCACGCAAACTATTTTGTGCCGCTATTACAGCTGACATATAATTATTTCCAAGATAATCACCTAAATCATAATACAATTTAGCATTCAAATACGACTTGTATACGAGTTTATCACGTAATTCATCCATTAAGCGCGTTGATTCTTCAACACGTGGACTGCCCGGATACATATTAATGAACAATTGAAATTCCTGAATTGCTTCTTCGGTGGTTGTTTGATCTAACCTTGGTTTTGGTGAACGCTCGTAATAACAATAAGCACTCATATACTGGCATTCTTCAGCATATTCTCCAGCAGGAAAATTACGTACATACTCTCTATAATAATGTCCTGCAGTAAGAAAATCATGTAAACCATATAAACAGTTGGCATAGATATAATTTATCTCCTCAGCTTTATCTGTTCCTCTGTAAATATTCACCAACTGTCCTAAAAGTGTTGCTGAACGCGTATAATCTTCTTTCTCGTAATACTTTATTGCTTCTGTATACCAACGTTCATAATCCTGACTTTTCAGTAACTTCTGATAGTTACTACATCCTGTTCCAGTCAGCCCTAATAACACAAAAACAACTAATAAGTATTTCAATTTCATACAGTTGAAACTATAAATATTACAATATAATTAGTCCTATACCTTTTCCTTAAGGCATTTCTAACAACGTGCAAAGATAACCTTTACTTATAAACCTCACAATACTCAATTGGATATATTCAACAGCATAACATTTTAAATCTATTATCTGTCCATTTTATTCAACAAAAATTCAGCTATAAAATTTTAGATACGCTTCCTCTACTTAAAATACTACAATTATCAATTTGTATCTCAGCATTCAACATACTAGTGGTACCTTCCGTTTTTTAATCAGGTTTCTTTCTATATAAAAACTAAATATATTACATTTGCACGGAAAATTTTAAAAGCTCAGTATAGTGGACATTTTCGATAGAATAAAAGAACATATGGGTCCGTTAGGACAATATGGAAAAGAGGCTCATGGTTATTTTACTTTTCCTAAGTTGGAAGGTGAAATCAGTCCAAAAATGAAATTCCGTGGTAAAGAAGTACTTACATGGAGTTTAAATAACTACTTAGGTTTAGCTAATCATCCTGATGTAAGAAAGGCTGATGCTGATGCAGCAGCTGAGTATGGAATGGCATACCCAATGGGGGCACGTATGATGTCCGGACAAACCAGCAAACACGAGGAACTGGAAGCTAAGCTTGCTGAATTCGTTAAAAAAGAAGATGCTTATCTCCTTAATTTCGGTTATCAGGGCATGGTTTCTATAATAGATAGTTTGGCTACCAGAAACGATGTTATAGTATATGATTCTGAGTCACATGCCTGTATTATGGATGGAGTTTTCCTACATAAGGCAAAAGGTGGTAAAAGCTTTGTTTTTGCACATAATGAAATGGATAAGTGCGAAAAAATGCTTCAATTTGCCTCCAAGCGCGTAAAGGAAACAGGTGGAGGTATCTTATTAATTACTGAAGGTGTGTTTGGCATGGCTGGAGACTTAGGTAATTTAAAAGAAATTGTTAAGCTTAAAGAAAAATATAACTTCCGTATTTTAGTGGATGATGCACATGGTTTTGGTACTATGGGTAAAACTGGTGCCGGTGTAGCAGAACACTATGACGTAGCCGACCAAATTGACATTGTTTTCAATACATTTGCTAAATCAATGGCTGGTATTGGTGGCTTTGTAGCAAGTAGTGAAGAGGTTATTAATTACTTACGCTACAACTTACGTTCTCAGATATTTGCTAAATCCTTACCAATGCCAATGGTGCTTGGTGCATTAAAGCGTCTTGAGATGCTACGTGATCAACCAGAGCACAAAGAAAAATTATGGAAAATTGTTAATTCTCTACAAAAAGGGCTGAGAGAAGCTGGCTTCAACCTTGGAAAAACAGAGTCACCGGTAACTCCAGTATTCTTAGAAGGTAATGTTGGTGAAGCAACTCAATTAACGATGGATTTACGAGAGAACTATAATATTTTCTGTTCGATCGTCATTTATCCTGTTATTCCTAAAGATCAAATTATGCTTCGTATTATCCCAACTGCTGTACACACACAAGAAGATGTGGATTATACAATTAAAGCTTTCCGTGAGATATTAGAAAAACTTAAAGCCGGAAAATACAAGAGCGATAAAATTGCCAGTGTATTATAAACAGGTTTTAATTAATACAAAATAGGGTCGCTAAAATTAGAGGCCATTGAAACGGTTCCCGTTAAAAAAAAATATAGGGATGTAATATTGGGTTAAATGCTCAAATATTACATCCTTTATTTTTTTAGTTGATATTTGTGGCATTTCCAAATAGAAGTGGGAATCGCTAAAATTGAGTCTTTTCGAGATTACATTACAAGTAATAAGCTATTTGCTTACGGCAGCTTAAGTATTCTTTTGGGGTTAACGGCCAAAACAGTTAAGGGCATCTGCATATTAATTTAAACCATATGAAATAATCCTTTCAAAACCATGAGTATTTTTCAATTCTCCATTTTTGCTTCGGTCTCATATCCATACTTTGACTTACCTTATAAAATAATCTGAGTTTTGAAATTCATTTTATCTCATGCTCCTTGCCATTTAATTAAATAACGATGGTAACAGTCTTGCCAATTAAAAGATTTAATAAATCAACCTTAAACGGCAAACATTTTGTTAATATGCTTAGATTAATCACTTCATCTTTAATAACAGGTATTTGAACAATCTAATTGGGATTTCTACAGTACTCCATTATCATGACAATATTTTGAAGAAAGTTCATCATAAATGAAACTAAAATCAATTACCTCGTGAATTCGACAATGTATATTGCCTTTGGAATAATAGATTCATGGAATTATGACTATAAACTAAGACATAAGTTTTTTTGCTGATACTCTATCATTTATGTGCTCTTAAATACTAATACAAAGAAAGCAGTGAAAGAAAATCCAATTCTCTTTTTACTGCTTTTATTAGTATAAGAGACTTTTTCAGTAATATCTGAAATTATATACCCTCTTGTTTTAATATTATAAAATAAGGCTAATATTTCATCTTCAAAAACAAACTAACCAATAACAAAATTAGACTTACATACTTTAGTTCAAGCCACCGGTCAAAAACTAACCTTAAATCAACTATTCCAGAACTAATTTCCTGTGTTTTTTGATGTGTATTAAGGTAAATCTTCCATCCTTTTAATTTATGACTTTTTAATTTACCCAGTGTTATATCTTCAAATTTTGAAACAGTAGTATACACCCTGGCATCAAGTTGTTCAACAGAACCTGGCTGCACATTAACTGGTATTGAACCAAGTACTTTAACGGCAAAAGGTAGACGGAAGTATCTCCCCTCTTTATTTTGGGCTTCAAATATGGCTCTGTCTGTCCCTACTTTCATATCAAGCACATAATAATCCCGCGCACCAACAATAGTTACAAAAACAAACAATAAGAGAGATATCAAAACACTAAGCCCTGCCCAGTTTTGCTTTAAAGTCCTTAACTTAGTTATTAATCCTAAACCAAAAGTAAAATAAATATAAATTGATAATAACAATGCTGGCATTGTAAACAAAACCTGTAAAAACCCACTATCAAATCCCTCCGGATTAACAAATAAAACACCTCCAAAAACAATTAAGACTGATATTGATGGAACTTGAAAAGCTACACTTGAGATACGTTTAATTAATTTGCCATTAGAAATTAAACCAATAGTCATTCCTAAAACCATTATCACCAGTATAAAATATAAATTACCAGGCCATAACAATCGTGAGTTAACTAAATGCCCAATAAGCGAATTTATTGCATAACCAATTACCAGTAATCCAATAGTAGTAAGGGTTCCATAAAGATACCCTTCTTTTGTCGATGCTTCTTCCATATTAATGTATTTCGTGATAACCGTTAATAATACTTTTAAAGTTTGACATAAAGGTTGCTCCCATGGTAGCAAAATACAAATGAATAATTAAAAACATACTGACTAAAAATCCTGAAGCAGCATGTAAAAGAGCTGTTAATAGTGTACCTCCAATACCAAAAACATTATCAACAATAAGCTCCGGAATAAGTAAGGATAAACCAGTTACAATTAAAACCGGGAACAATATAAAAATAATACCAATATACGTTACCTTTTGCAAGGGATTAAATTTTTGATCTTCAGTTATTGGGAAGGGGGGATTTTCCCCTTTGAAAACGCCAAATGTATAATATTGTATTTGCTTCAAAAGCGCTCTACGTAGCCCCTTAATGCGAAAATAATAGTACTTTCTATTTGGCGAAAAAACAAAACATATAACAAAGAATACGTATGCTACTGTAATCCCTATTCCTGCAACATTATGACTTGAGACTGCCATATCAAAAGGCAGTAAAGGGTAAGTTGGGTTTGAATACTGCATGCTAATACCCGACACTAACAATACAATAAAGAACAATGCATTAAACATATGCCAAACCCTAATCCACATGGGATACAAATATATTTTATCTCTCATGCTATTTCTTTTTTATTAATATTAAACGGAGAATGAGATGTATTGATAAACCAAAAACTAATAAACCAAAAATGACAATGCTAACCATATTAAGCACCCTGTTTCGATTGGCACCAATAATGTAACCTTCATTTAAAATAATTGCATTAATAAAGCCTAAAGATTCACGACTTTCTTGTATACGATACGCATATAGTGACTCCATCAGAACAGAATTTGTACTATGACATTGCACACAATTTCTTAAAGCTTCTTCTTTTGGTAATATTTTATGCGACACTAATAGATCATCTTGAACCTGGGTATGACAATCAATACACCTTACATTATTAAAATGATTAGCTTGATTAGGCAACCATGAGTGGATTGCAACAATATCTTTTGGCATTTCATCGCTTAGTAAGCCATATTTAAATTTATTGCTGTGGCAATTAAGACACATATCATTACTGATCCCCACAACTTCTTTAATTAGTATTTGCTCTCTTAGTGCAAGCTGGTATCCATGTGCATCATGACACATCCAACAACTAAAACGCTCATCAGAAATTTTAAAATGAACACTTTCCATGAAGGCCTTCTCAATTCCTTCAAAGTTATACCTAGCATAAGTATCATCACCACCATGACAATCCATACATCTATACTTCTCCTCTAAACGCAGCTCGCCACTGTGAGGAAAAGTTTCATAATCCATTGAATGACAATCCACACAAGCGAAAGATTTGTGTACCGAATTATGCATCCTAACACTATCAATATGATAAAAAGGATTCATCGGCTTTCGATCGGTCTGATCTGTCCATTCATTATGGTATTCATAAAACACTTGTCCATGACATTTCAGACATTGGCTATTATCAGCAACCTCCTGTCCTTTTACATTCGATTGCATGATAAAAATGCTAAAGCATAACAACAGACTACTTTCTACTATTCTATTGACCATCTCCTGAGTTATAAAATGAGAATAAACACAAAACTGCCAGCAATAAGATAATCTGTTCTTAATGCGGGCAGTCTTTAATAATGGTTATTTAACTTACTTTTTAAGCGTACGTATATACGTCACTAGTGCCCAACGATCTTCATCATCAATAATTTTCTTTTCGAAATTTGGCATTTCACCTCTCCCCACAAATGATTGATAATAAATCACGCCATCTTTCTGACCCTGAAATTCAGTAGAAGTAAAGTCGCCTAAATCGGCGTCAATACTTCTTGCTTTGGGGCCATTCCCCTGCCCTTCATTGCCATGGCATGCTTTACAATGACGAGAATAAGTCATCTTTCCAATTTTTATCATTTCAACATCATCAGCAACCTGCGGATTTTTCATACTTTTATATTTTGCTGGTATATCCCAAGGCTTTTTATCTTGCGTAAAAGACATTAGAACAAGACTTAAAATCAGCAAAATACTCCCTAGCACAACTGTTAACTTTATCTTTCTCATAACCTATTATTTATATTATTTCTTCTTAAAAATTCCAAAGACGTGTAATATTGAATCCCAAACGAATACTTTTACTATCAAATTCACTTAAATTATACATGTACAATTCTTGTGGTAAAATACCTAAGCCATTGGTTAAGAATATTTGAAATGCATGTGTACTGGTTGATACCTCGTAGCCAATAGAAAAATGGGGCTTAGGATGGTTTGTAAAAGATGAGTGTTGTGATATGCTACTTATTTTAAGCGGCACTCCAACTTCTAATATTAATGATGATTGAGGACTAAACTTAGCACGACCACCAAACCCAACTCCAATTTTATCATTATCCATTAAGCTATCAACAGCATTATAATGTGTAAAATTAGCACTTGCCTGTACAGATAACCAACCGTTTACTTTACGTCCAATAATTAGTTCAGTGAAATATGACATTCTATCTGTGAAATTATAATTTGTTCCAAAAATATTATCGGGCCTTCCGTCAATAGCTGCATTAGCATACACCGTTAAACTTACAGGGATAGTATTTTGGCGTGTTTGTTGAAATGGTGTGTATTTAGCCTGAAAATCCTGGTATTGCTTCTGGCTATTTGTACCATATCCCACACTCACATTATCTAATATTGAATAATTAAATCCAACTCTAATATTAGCACCGGGTGCCATAACTCCAAACACATCTTTAATGCCATTATTGATGACTCCAAAGCGGTGACTGATTACCATTTCAAGTGTATTTTTGTATTGCGTTACACTTGTTTGATGATTAACCAAAGTACCGGACTCCCAAGGAGTCCTTATCGGCTTATCAACTTTTTTTACTGTTTCAACTTCTTCCTGAGCCAATAGCATGTGACTAGAAACTAAAACAATCAGATATATTATTTTTTTCATTACAATCGCTTTTAGTTATCTTTTGCCCCTTGCTTAATCCACGTAATAATCAACAACTTCTGATTACCTACGTAAGTAAGATTGGCATGTGTACCTCTTGTTCCTGGTACTTTTATTATTAAACTATTTTCAGCATTATCTAATTCTAATAAATTGTTGCTGATTAATGACTGGTAAGCTTCACCAGGTTTGAGACTAAACACTCCATCACCGTTATGGCAATTAACACAACTCTGAGAAGTCCATATCGGCTCAACTCCAGATGAAAAACTAATTGGTACCTCAGGATCTACAGGTTCACCTGTATCAGGTGTTATAAAATTATACTCACAGGCAGAAAACATGGCTATAACCACAAAAATGAGTATATATGATGTTTTTAATTCTTTCATTTCTTGAATAAGTTTAAATAGCAACCAGGGTCAGCATTAATAATATGAAACATAGCTTTCTTCAGAAATACCAGTTTATCCTGGTTATTATAAAGCCCCTAATGCCCCATCAAGTAAATCATTAGCATACTGCTTATTGTGTATTCCATAACTACCATCATCCTTTACCAATTTATAGTTCCAGAACGCTGCTACTTCAGCTTGAGTATGTTCAACTCCAGTCACAATCCTACCCTCAGTAGTCATTACACCCGCATCTTCTAAAGCAACCCTTAAGGTTTCTAACTTTGCTTTAACTCCTGACTGAATACCTCTTAAATCAAAATTATCCACTAACTCTCCTTCGTGACATTCTGTACAGGCAGCAGTAAATGCTGTATATTTTGTTTGAACACCACTATCATCATATTCTACATGACTTAATGCCATACTATGCCCACCAAAATACTCCCCAGAATTACCTGTTTTGACTGCATTATTTATGTGACATGAAATACAAGTATGTTTACCATTTTCTCCTTCTGCCACAAAATATCCACCTTTACCTCCATATACAAGACCTTGTGAACCATAATGAGGCCCATAGTATGATGATCCTATCACTAATGTTGCTGTTGATTCCAGATTTGGAGTATCATCGCCCTGATTTCTTGACTGGTGACACTTAACACAAGTATTCCCTTTTCCTCCCGGATCCCCATATGTTGATGTAACATCAACTTCTAATCCAGAAAAGGCGTCCACTTCATTCATAATCAAATCCACAGGATTTGTGTAATGCATTGCATAATCATCACGTGTGTAACTTGTATGGATTTGATGACAAGTATAACATGACATTGCGCTTGCCTCTGTATGTACACCTCCATCATTCACATCATTTTCCACAGCTTGACGAAAACCATCGTGTGTATGACACATTGAACAGCCTGAACCATGATAATTTCCATATCCAACACGATTTTGCCCTCCTGTAAAATGCTTCGAATGCTCAAACTGAGCAGTTTTTAATACCAGTTCACTATTATCAGTGTGACAACTAACACAACCAGCTACTCCATCCACTCCATTTGTGCCATTTGTTCCATCCTCACCAGAAGAACCTTGGGGACCTTCTTTAGTACAACTAACAGTTAATGTTGCCAATAGCAACATACACAGACGTATAAGCTCTTTTGTTTTTTTCATAGCTAATATTTGATATTAAATAATAATTTAACAGATCCCTAACATTCTTTTACAATTTTATACATTTAAGTCTGAACCATAACAAAGTAATTCATACATGATTTAACTGATTAATATCAATCTAAAAAACACACATCACTGTTTATCTAACACTTACAAATAGAAAAGTAAGAAAAAGTAACTTTCCTTATTTAAATTGAATTTACTTAAGTGAACTCCACCTATAACATGTAGCTGAATTGTTTATTACACGAACTCATTAAAAATATTTCAACTATCTTGGCAAGTGCAATAGTACATATACGTTAATAATTTGTTTTTTAAAAAGAAACATCTTAATTTCATGATATCCTAATTAACCAATACACCAACACACTAAAACTTATGTCGTTTAGATATAACAATATTTCATTATGTAACGAATGTCATATCAAGTTTAAAGGTTTTGATACACTTACACATAGCGAACTAAATAAGTTTAAAGAATCGCATTGTAAAGTTGAATACAAAAAAGGCGAAACCATTATAAAAGAAGGCACTCGTTGTGGCAACATTATATGTATTAAAAAAGGTTTTGCTAAGCTTTATATCAAGGGCCTTGAGAATAAAAGTATTATTATTAAAATACTAAAGAAAGGTGATTTCATTGTTAGCCCCGGCGTATTTACAGACAACCTAAATCATTTTTCAGTTGCTGCGATTACAGAAATGGATACTTGCTTAATCAGTATTGAAGCCTTTTCAAATGCTTTCAGAAAAAATAATCGTTTCGCAGAACATATTCTCAAACTTAATCATCATATTACAAATGATCTTTACTCTCAACTCATTAATATTTCGCATAAGAAAATGACTGGTAGAATAGCTAATACAATATTGTACCTTTCGCAAAATATTTATGATTCAAAAAACTTTTACACCACATTAAGCAGACAAGATTTAGCAGAACTATCCAGTGTTTCTAAAGAAAGTTTAATTCGTGTTCTCAAAGATTTTAAAGAAAATGGAATAATTAAAATGAGCGGCAATCAAATCGAAATTAAGTCTGTTAAATTACTGAAGAATATAAGTAGGGTTGGATAAATTAAACATTGTTAACACATCAATATTTAAGGGATTTAAGCAACTCTTCATCTAATCAAACATGGGTTACGCTTCAATCACCCATAGTGTTGTATTACTAACCAATAGCCACAATTATTATTTTCCTTTATTAAATATCTGTATTGGATTTTTAGGGTATAATTATATCTATTGGTTAGTTCTATTCCCCCACCATAGTAGGTTAGATTATATGAGAAAAAGTGGAGGAAAGAAATCAGATTTTGATGCTGATTATATATTGTTTCTTTGCAATTACAGGATGCTTACTTTTCTCCAGTTAAACACATGCTTGTTTCTGGTGAGTTCTTTCATTTCTATCTTCTTCCTGATTGGTGGCTAAACAATCCTTATTTTGCATAAAATATATCAAGACTGATGCTATAAGTTAAGAAAACAAATGCTCAAATAATTTAGGATTAACAAATCAATTCTGTTATCTCAACTATGTATTTTCTTTTAATATCTTCATATATGTTTTTTTCCTTTTAGTGTTGCTATTTCCACCCTAATATTCTCCGTTATTTCTAATGTTGCTATTATAAGAGATTAAGAAAAACAGAAGTCCGGGTTATATTAATTTTTGGTTTGAAGGCATACCTGCTTCTATGCTTTACTCTTATAATTTCTCACATTCTATCGTTCAGGAAAAAACGGCGTACAGTTAAGCAAACGGCTCATACTTTGCAATAAAAATAAATCTGCGGTATTAAATTCTTTACTAATAGCCTTGGATCATAAATTTGCTTTATATACTTACCTTTTAGTGTCCTATGGTTTACAATTTTTAAACCAAACTAAAACGCAAATTCAATACCTAACTTAAAAGCCCAGTTATCAATTTCGTCCGGTAATTTATAAGCACCATAACGATAATGAACAGAGAGACCGTATTGAAAAATAAGATTCGAGTACAGTTTTTTTAAATATAAGCCAGACTCATAATACCCTTTACTAAAAGATGATACTCCTGTTGGGGCATTACCAAAGGCAATATTTGTACTCAATACAATTTCAGGCTTTATTCTTTTTTCAGTATTTAATACAAGTGGTACACCATGACTAAGGTATAAAGCGGTAAACTCACTGGCGGCAAATTCATTTAAACGCATTGTACCAAAGGTATATGGTACAAAAACAGTAAATGATTTGTAACTCCCTAAAGCACTATAAAGAAATGTATTGGGAAAACTACCAGAAAAATATCCTCCCTGAATACGCAATGTGGTATACATTGAGTTTGGATAATTAAACTGTTTATGCAAGCGCACTTCATAACGTTGATACACTTTATCACTGGTATCATTCCACCGTCCAACACCAGTATTTAGCCACAACACAGGCCAGTTTGTACCAGTGGAAATCCGACCAAGCGGCGAATTTATAAAAGTTTCTTTATTGGCCCATTTTAACATTACGCCAACTTCGGTAAAACGAAATGCTGAAGCAACACCATTACCTGCGACAAAACTATACTCTTTTTGCGGATTAATATCTCCAAATGTAAGGTAAGCTCTTGACTTAAAATATTTCATAAACCGGGCATCAAATCCCGTTTGCCAAATCTTACTTAAATCCATTGTTTCGGTTAAAAAACGACTAAAGCGTTCACTGGAATAAGCTTTTGTACCATCAATAAATTCAAACGAACCTGTTGAATATACATCATCCTGATAATTGATGTATACCAGGTTTTCTTTGTTTTGAAACGGCGTTATGGCCAATTTTGCACCATATTTCTCATCTTTGTCTCCAAAACCATACGTATAATAGGCTCCAGTAGTAAAATTCTTTGATAAAGCAGGGCTTGTGTATAGCCCCAGGCCTAATTTCAAACCTTCATAATCATTATAGTCAACTAATTTAGACAGATCCAGTTGCAAATAGCCTAATGGTAGATAGCCTTTTACAAGTGACATTTGAGTTTTTATTATTGCATCCAGGTGTTTTCGCCGCCCAATGCTATCCAGTATGTAATAAGTTAATGAATCACGAGTTGTCAACGGCTCATACCGAAACACTTCTATTGCCGGCGCATCATTACCGATAACAACATCCTCTATTACTACATTATCAAAATCTTTACTTGTAAAATCGGGCTGCATGTTAACAGCAGTAACATAACTCTTGCCAGTACCAAGCACAGGTAATGTCACTTTTTTCATCGCCCCAATACTACCAAGCTTAAGACTACTCTCCAATTGCTTAGGAAACCACAAGCCATTGGAAAGGGGGGCATAACTCTGACGAATAAACAAGCGTAAGCCATTCTCCGTTCCAGTTGTTGTAGTAGAAACCGTTTTTATTGCTGATGATTTACCATCAATATGAAATGCCCCGGTTAATCCCCTAAAGTTACGACCTTCTTTGGGCCGGTAAGATATATAGTAAATAGAGTCCCCCAGATTATTTACATATGTGTCTTCCAGAATAAAGCTATACGCAGATAAACCGGGCTTAGAAGCCGGATTAAGATATGAAAAACCCAATAGTTCAATGTATAGATTATAAAAGGAAAAGGGCTGTAAAGCAGCAGGAAAAGATGCTAGAACAGGATCTTTAAGTCCGCTTACCCGACCAGAAATGATCCTTTCTTTACCAATGCCTTTCTTCCAATGTTTTTTTTCTGAAACTGACTCAAAAAGATACAAATATGTATCATTAATAACTCCCAATGAATCTTTTAATTCATCTATTTCTTCTAAACTCAACCCGGCTGGCCATTCATAATCGAATGTCATTTTATGATATATGATACAGCTAAATGGATCATATAATTCAGGATTATGAACTGATTTATTCTTAATGACTTCTTGCATTATAACTAAAGCCGGATTTTCACCAGGCATTACATTTACTGCTGGCAAATGGTATTTTAACGGTGACAAATAAACAATGCTACCATTAAACAGACTATCTGTTGCAATTTGGATACTTAAATACCCCAGGCAGCTAACTTTCAGGTGTTCCACAGCAATGTCAGTCCGAATGCTGAATCTGCCATCAATATCAGTAACCGTTCCGGCACCTTCGCTATACACCACATTTGCAAAAGCGATCGGCTCTTCTGTTAATTTGTCCAATACCTGCCCTTCTATTTGTTGCGAAACAGCATCAACAACAACCAGAATACAAATTAAAAATGACATTACCAGGTATCTAATCATCATTAACAAATGAACGAGGTTAAGTAAAAATGATAATACTAAATTACAAAAAGAAGTTATGCAGCAATTGAGTTCCTGAATAAAAAGATCCCCTATCACTCAGAAAGAATAACAGGGGACAATAATCTTCGACTTTTTTATTTTAATAGACCTGCTTTGAGTCGTGTTACCTCTTTATCAGTCAAAAAACGCCATTTCCCACGCGGTACTCCTCGTTTGGTTAAACCAGCAAAATAAACTCTATCCAGTTTATTAACTCTATATCCAAAATGTTCAAACATACGTCGTACAATACGATTTCGGCCTGAATGAATTTCTATACCTACTTGTGTTTTATCATCCTTATCGACAAAACTAATTGCATCTGCATGTATTGGGCCATCCTCAAGTGTAATTCCGGATGCCAGTTGCTCTAAATGACTTACAAACACCGGCTTATCCGTAAAAACATGATAAATTTTCTTAGCCTCATATTTGGGGTGGGTTAATCGCTTGGTTAATTCACCATCATTGGTCAATATTAATAGTCCGGTTGTTTGTTTGTCTAATCGGCCTACCGGATAAATTCGTTGTTCACAGGCATCACTAACCAGGTCCATAACAGTTCTTTTAACATGCTTATCCTCAACTGTCGTTACATAATCTTTTGGCTTATTTAAAAGTACATAAACCTTTTCTTCTGGATTAAGGCGCTTTCCATTATAACGTACATCATCTTTAATACTGACCGTAATTCCCATTTGTGAAACAACTTTGCCGTTGACTGTAATTTCACCTTTTGCGATTAACACATCAGCATCACGACGACTGCAAACACCAGCATTGGCCACATAACGATTCAATCGAACTTTGCCTTCCGCTTCTTTCTTTCCACCTTCTTCTTTTTTAAAAGGCTTCTTTCGGGAAAAATCAGGTATTTTATCACCTTGAGGCTTCTTTTTAAAATCCTTACGTTCTCTGCGCTTGGTATCGTCACCTTCAAAACGCTTACCGTTACCTCTTTTATTTATTTCTTTCTTCATCTCAAAATCTATTCCATCATAAAACCTGATAATAAATAATCATAACAGGCTGGGTGAATTAATTTTGCAAAGTTGATAAAAAAAGAGCTGATATGATCGTGCTTTGCACAAAAAATAAAATTTACTTTTTCATCATCTTTCTAAATATATCAGAATTGTCTTTTTTTCGAAACCTTACGTAAGCGTTTGCAAACATTTTGAATTTATTTAAAATGATTCGTAAGAAAAAATTGGCTTTTAAAAAAAATACCTTCATTTTTGCATGTATACTTTAAAAGCAATTGATTTATGACATTAATAAAATCTATTTCTGGAATTAGAGGAACCATAGGAGGCCGCACAGGTGATGGTCTTTCACCTCTTGATGTAGTTAAATTTGCATCGGCATACGGACAATGGGCAAAACAGCGCCACTCCGGAAAAATAAAAGTTATTGTAGGTAGAGATGCACGCATATCAGGCGATATGATTAAAAACCTTGTGGTTGGTAGTCTACAGGGGCTTGGTATTGATGTTATAAATATTGGTTTAGCAACAACTCCTACAACTGAAATTGCTGTTACTGAAGAAAAAGCACAAGGAGGCATTATTCTTACGGCCAGTCATAATCCCAAACAATGGAATGCCTTAAAGTTATTAAATGAAAAAGGTGAGTTTTTAACTGCTGAAGATGGTGCAGAAGTACTTAAAATAGCTGAAGATGAGAGCTTTCTTTTTGCTGAAGTTGATGATTTGGGGCAAGAAATTAAAAACAATACCTACACTGATTTTCATGTACAACATGTACTTGATTTGGAGATGGTAGACGTTGATGCTATTAAAAAAGCCAATTTTACAGTTGCTATCGACTGTGTTAACAGCGTTGGTGGAATAGCAATACCTGCCCTACTAAAAGCACTCGGCGTTAATAACACACTTGAGTTGTATTGTGAACCTAATGGGCACTTTCCCCATAACCCGGAACCATTACCTGAAAACCTGACCGAGATCTCCAAGCTTATTAAAGACAAAAAAGCAGATGTTGGTTTTGTGGTAGATCCTGATGTTGACCGTTTAGCTATTATTAATGAAGATGGTTCCATGTTTGGTGAAGAATATACTTTAGTTGCCGTTGCTGACTATTTACTTTCTCATAAGGCTGGTAACACAGTTTCTAACTTGTCATCATCACGTGCGCTGGCCGATATAACCAATACCTTTGGTGGTCAATATCAGCCGGCAGCTGTTGGAGAAGTTAATGTTGTTGCCAAAATGAAAGAAACAGGAGCCGTAATTGGTGGCGAAGGAAATGGTGGTGTAATATATCCGGAAAGTCATTATGGACGTGATTCTTTAGTAGGCATTGGCTTATTCTTATCTCATCTGGCCAAAAGCAAATTAAAATGTTCTGAACTTAGAGCCAAATACCCGGAATACCACATTTCTAAAAACAAGATAGAACTTACTACAGGCATAAATGTTGATGCTATTTTAAAAGCCATTGAAAAAAAGTATAAGGCCGAAAACATTAATACTATTGATGGTTTAAAAATTGATTTCCCTGAAAAATGGGTTCAGCTACGCAAATCAAATACAGAACCAATTATTCGTATTTACGCAGAAGCAAAGTCAATGAAAGAAGCTGAAAAATTAGCGCAAACCATTATTGATGACATTAAAGCATTGATATAACAAGCGCATTAACAATATTTAACAAAGAGCTCGTTTTTTAACGGGCTTTTTTTGTACTATTACATCACATTTTCATTAATATCGTAGCTGTTATTCCGATTATAAATTGAATAGCACCACTCAATAGCTTTATTATCTTTTGTTATTCAGCTATATATCGGCATCCAACAAGTACAATTTGAAAAAGAAATGATATTAACCCCTTATATAAATGATGCTGAATAAAAAGACCTACCTTATTATTAGCCTGGTTACACTAATTGCAATTGTTTTAGTATTATTTTTTTCAGGCAATACGCAAAATACAAACTACCTGTACACTAAAGTACAGAAGGGCAAATTTATTTCACAAGTATATTCAACAGGACAGCTACAGACAGAGAATTCTGAACTAATTCTTTTGCCATCAGAAATATCGAGCCGTAATATTGATCTGTATGAAATTAAGGTTACAAATATTGTAGAAGAAGGAACCCTTGTAGATTCAGGTGGTTATGTTGCAAGCCTTGACCATGCTGCTGTTGAAGAATTACGCACAAAAGCAGATGAAGAATTGGAAACAGCTTTAAATGCTTACGAAGATGCAAAAATTGATACCAACCTGAATTTAAGTACCCTTAGAGATGAGTTGCTTAATGCTGCTGTTGATTTAGAAGAGAAAAAGCTGATTCTTGAACAATCCATTTATGAATCGCCAGCCGTTAAGCGTCAATCTAAACTTGATGTAGAACGTACACAACGAGATTTAGAACAAAAGAAACGCAGTTACAAGCTCAAACAAAAACAGGATGAATACAAAGTTTACAGAGCATGGGAAAAGGTAAAAACCAAACAAGAGAAGGTAACAGATATTAATAAATTATTTAATGTTTTAGATGTAACGGCTCCTAAACCCGGACTAGTCATTTATAGCTTTGATCGTTTTGGCAAAAAAATAAAATCCGGCTCCACAATAAGTCAATGGCGACCACAAATTGCTGAATTACCAGATTTAAGTTCCATGATTTCAAAAACATTTATTAATGAAATTGATATTTCAAAGGTTAAAACCGGACAAATTGTAACTGTTGGTATTGATGCTTTTCCTGAAAAACAGTTTAATGGTGAAGTCGTTTCTGTAGCTAACATTGGACAAGTTATACCAAATGGTGATGCTAAAGTTTTTGAAGTAACAATTAAAATTGATGGTACAGATAAAGATCTTCGACCAGCCATGACAACAAGCAATATTATTAATACGGCTACGCTTGAAGATATTCTTTATATTCCCTTAGAGTCCTTATTTAAAAACGATTCTTTAAGTTATGTTTTCATTAAGGAAAGTGAAAGTAAATTTAAAAAACAGATTGTACAACCCGGGATAAGTAATGAAAACCATGTTCATATTTTAAACGGAGTAAACGAGGGTGATGAGCTCCTAATGAACCAACCACCTAACAATGAGCAATTCGCATTTTTCGGATTAGAAATTTATGATTTAATACAATCTACTTCTACGGATAGCTTATCTGTTAACTAAGACTTTGTACTTTATTCAAAAAAGATGAAAAGAATTAAATCTCCAATCAAATCATACCTGCGATATACACATAATATAACAATTGCTGTTGAGGCCATCTTATCCAATAAAACAAAATCTTTTTTAACAGCCTTAGGAATAATGTTTGGGGTAGCAGCTGTAATCAGTATGCTGGCAATTGGAAAAGGTGCACAGCAAGAAGTACTGGAACAAATAAAATTAGTTGGTGTAAATAACATCATCATCACCCCTGTTGATCAATCAATAGAAGTCAACAGCGAAGCTCAAGCCAAGAGTAAAAATAAAAAAACAAAATTTTCAAGGGGCTTGCATCAGATGGATGCAAAAGCCATATTGGAAACCATTCCTTCTGTTAAAAAAGTTAGTCCAGTTATAAGCTTAAATTATCATGCTGTAAAAAAAGGGAAAAGCTACCCGGTGAATCTTGAAGGTGTTTCACCAGATTACTTTGATATGCTAAACATTGAACTGGATAAAGGAAAAAGATTCAGCATCCAGCAAACGGAAAAGGGCGTTCCGGTTTGTATTATCGGAGATAATATCCGAACCCAGTTCTTTAATCAGAATAACCCGATAGGACAATATATTAAGTGCGGGCAAGTCTGGTTACAGGTAATTGGTACAATTAAAAAACGGGATTACACGATCTCAGCACCTGACGAAATGGGTATAAACAGTAGTAATAACACAATTATTATCCCTTTTAAAACAATGCTAATGCGTTTTAAAGACCGTAGTGCCATTAAACCCGAAGTAATGGATAACATGGCAGGTGGTGGCATGGTGTTTTTTATGGGTAGTAACGGAGAAGAGGATCAACACACTGAATCTACAAAAACAAGCAACCAGTTGGATAAAATCATTGTACAGGTTAATGATACAGAACAACTATCAGCTACTGCTGATGTAATTAAAAGAATGATACTACGTCGTCATGCCAATTTATATGATTTTGAAGTAACAGTACCCGAGTTATTATTAAAACAACAACAAAAGACTAACGAGATTTTTAACATCGTACTGGGGGCTATTGCCGGCATATCTCTTATTGTGGGTGGCATTGGCATTATGAATATCATGCTGGCTTCGGTGTGGGAGCGCATCCGCGAAATCGGTACCCGGCAAGCCATTGGAGCATCCCGAAAAGATATAATTGTACAATTTTTAGCCGAATCAACATTAATCAGCATCTCGGGTGGATTAATCGGTATTATTCTGGGCGTTCTCCTTGCCCATCTTATTCATCTCACTGCCGATATAAAAACTATTGTCTCATTCTTTTCGATAGTTGTTGCCTTTGGCGTATCGGCTACTGTTGGAATTATTTTCGGTTATATCCCTGCCAAAAGTGCAGCAAATCAAGATCCTGTTGAATCCTTAAGACATTAATCTTATGCGTCTGTTAATATTTATAATCTTTACTTTAATTACAACACTGACAAGTGAGGCAAAATCAAGTAGCGATACCTTAAAAACACAAATGCTACTTAGTCTAGATGAAATGATAAATCTGGCCAAGCTCCAGTCAATATCCAGTTTCCGATCAAAAAACATGTATTTAGCACGCTATTGGGAGTTCAGAAGCTTTAAAGCATCACAACTTCCCGGCTTAAGGTTAAATGCTACTCCATTTAATTACAACCGCTCTGTTACACCACAGTATAATTTTGAATCAGGCGACTACATTTTCGTTCCCAACGAACGTATATCCTCAGATATAGGTCTGTCATTAAATCAGAACCTCACATTAACCGGGGGTAAACTAAGTTTAACTTCAGACGTTCGCCGCATGGAAAATATTGGGTCTGACAATGTGAGCTTCACTTCAGTACCAATTAGTATAAGGTTATCGCAACCCTTAAATGGATACAATGAATTTAAATGGCAATCAAAACTAAAGCCTCTGGCTTTCGAGAAAGCTAAAAAAACATTTATTGCAGAAATGGAAGCCCTTTCGGAACAAGCTGTACGTATCTTCTTTAATTCCATAAGTGCTGAAATAGATTTAAAGATAGCTGAAACTAATCTGGCTAATGCCGATACACTATTTCTGGTTGGCAAAGGCCGTTTCCAGATAGGAACTGTTACCCAGGATGAATTACTTGATCTGGAACTAAGCTACCTAAATGCACGAATGGCCAAAACAAAAGCCAACTTAAACCTTAAACAATCTCAAAATCAACTCAACTCATTTCTGGGATTTGAAAAAGATGTTAAAATAATACCGCTCATACCTGATGAAATACCTGATCTAAAAATTAATGCTGATCAGGCCTTAGAATTAGCCAAGGAAAATAATCCTGCTATACTGGAACTGGAAGAAATGCTGATCAGTGCCAATGAAAAAGTTGCACGCACAAGATCAACAAGCGGACTTAGTGCAGATTTAAGAGCCAACCTTGGAGTTAATCAGCAAGCCGATAATTTTAACGATGTATACCGCTCCCCTTTTGGTGATGACAGAGGTATGGGCATCTCCATTAATGCACCCATTATAGATTGGGGCACAAGAAGAGGACAAATCCTGATGGCTAAATCAGATAGACAAGTAACAGAGGCAACAGTTAAACAATCGCTTATTGATTTTGAGCAGGATGTAATCATGCGTATTTTGGAGTTTAACCTGCAGGAAGAACAGGTTAATATCTCTGCTAAAGCTGATACGGTAGCACAACTGGGTTACAATGTTACCAAACAGCGCTTTATGATTGATAAAGTTGATGTAATAAAACTTAATGCAGCACGCAATAATTTAGATGGAGCCAAGCGAAACTACATCAATGCCTTATCAAATTACTGGAGAGGCTACTACAATATACGCCAGATTACGCTGTTTGATTTTGAGAATAAGCAACCCCTTATTAAATCACTTGACTACCTCCTTGCGAAATAATATGAGCAGAACAACATTAAATAAAATAGGGATAGGTTTAAGCATACTTGTATTACTTGCATTGATATGGAAACCATGGAAGATATATACAGATACCTATAAAACGGCTCATGTCCAGAAGGGAGCGTTTGAGACTTCAATAATAGTTACCGGTGAACTTAAAGCTCAAAAGGCACTTGACATTACAGTGCCCGAAGTAAGCTTTAATGAGGAGGTAGATATTTGGGCTATGAAAATACTAAGCCTTATTGAAGAAGGTACAATCGTTGAAAAAGGAGATGAAATAGCCCAACTGGAACCCACGGAAGTTGAAGAAAACCTGTCTGCAGTGGATACTAAGCTCAATGATCTTTACACGAGGCTAGAAGACGCTAAAATTGATTCAAGCCTGACATTAACAAACGCCCGCGAAACAATAAAAAAGGAAAAAGACAGGGTTTTGGATGCTGAACTAAAAGTAGAGCAATCAACATTTGAATCAAAAGCCATTCAACGCCAAACATGTATAGAGTTAGAAAAAGCACAGCGTGCATTGTCCAGGGCCGAGCGCGATTTAATAACACAAATACAGAAGCACAAAACAAAAATTGCCCGTAACCAACGAAAGGTTAAAAAGTATGAGCATAAAAAAAAGTTGCTGGAACAGCTTCGCAATGAACTAAATGTAAAATCACCTGCATCAGGTATGATTATCTATGGCATGGGCTACGATGGACAAAAAGTAAAAGTAGGATCAAGAGTAGGACGCTGGATGCCGCTTATTGCAACCCTGCCCGACCTAAGTACACTTGTTTCGGAAATGTATGTAAAAGAAATTGATATTGCAAAAGTAAAAATTAATCAAACAGTTAAGATTAAGATCGATGCTTTTCCTCAAAAGATCTTTACAGGAACTGTTATTAGCATTGCCAATATAGGCCAGCAAATACCCGGCGAATTCCAGAACGGTTTTAAAGTAAATGTACAACTAAGCAACTTTAAAGCAGCTTTACTACCGGGAATGACAACCAACAATACCATTATTACCAGCTTCCAAGAAGAAAGCTTGTTTGTTGATAAAGCATGTGTACTGGGAAATGATTCCCTCAAGTATGTTATTAAGAAAAAAGGATCTAAAATGATCAGGCAGGAAGTTTGGATAGGAAGAGAAAACGAGAACTACTTTCAAATTACTAAAGGACTTTATGAAAACAGCAAGGTTCTAATAGAGCAGCCCCTAAACTACGAAAACTTTGAATTGGTAAGACTGTAAAAACAAAAGTTGCTTCTGTATTGTCAAATTGTCACACGAACCTGACAGCTTTTTCTGCTTTTCACATCATTATATGTCATTTTTTCACAAAAAACAGGGCTTTTGGTATTGGCACACCATTTGAAGGATAGCTCACCGTTAAAATGAAATATTAATTCGAGTAAGAAAATAATTATATAGCAATGGGAAAAATTATTGGTATCGACTTAGGAACAACCAACTCATGTGTTTCTGTAATGGAAGGAAACGAACCGGTTGTGATTCCAAACAGCGAAGGAAAAAGAACAACGCCATCTATTGTAGCATTTGTTGAAGGAGGCGAACGTAAAGTTGGTGACCCTGCAAAACGTCAGGCAATCACCAATCCACATAAAACGATTTATTCAATTAAGCGTTTCATGGGATCAATGTACGATGAGATTCCGAATGAAATATCACGTGTACCTTATGAAGTTGTAAAAGGTGACAATAACACACCTCGTGTTAAAATTGATGATCGCCAATATTCTGCTCAGGAAATTTCTGCTATCACACTTCAAAAAATGAAGAAAACAGCCGAAGATTATCTTGGACATGAAGTAACAGAAGCTGTTGTAACTGTTCCTGCTTACTTTAACGATGCTCAGCGTCAGGCAACTAAAGAAGCAGGTGAGATTGCCGGATTAAAAGTGAGCCGTATTATTAACGAGCCAACTGCTGCATCTTTAGCTTATGGCCTTGATAAGATGGATCGTGACATGAAGGTTGCTGTATTTGACCTTGGTGGTGGTACATTCGATATCTCAGTTCTTGAATTGGGTGATGGTGTATTCGAAGTAAAATCAACAAATGGTGATACACACCTTGGTGGTGATGACTTTGATGATGCAATCATTAACTGGTTGGCTGATGAGTTTATGAAAGATGAAAACATCGACCTTCGTAAAGACCCAATGGCTCTTCAGCGTTTGAAAGATGCTGCTGAAAAAGCAAAAATAGAGTTATCTTCATCAACAAATACTGAAATCAACCTGCCATATATTATGCCGGTGGATGGTATTCCAAAACATTTGGTTCGTTCATTGTCCCGTGCACAGTTTGAGCAATTATGCGATACTTTAATTCAGCGTACTCTTGAGCCATGTAAAGTAGCTCTTAAAGATGCTGGGTTAACACCATCGGATATTGATGAAGTTATTTTAGTTGGTGGATCTACACGTATACCGGCCATTCAGAATATTGTAACTGAATTTTTCGGCAAAGCACCTTCTAAAGGTGTTAACCCTGATGAAGTAGTTGCTGTAGGTGCTGCTATCCAGGGAGGTGTTTTAACTGGTGAAGTAAAAGATGTACTTTTATTGGATGTTACACCACTTTCATTGGGTATTGAAACAATGGGAAGTGTTATGACTAAGTTGATTGAGGCCAACACCACAATTCCAACTAAAAAGTCGGAAACATTTACAACTGCTGTAGACAACCAACCATCTGTAGAGATTCATGTATTGCAGGGTGAACGTTCAATGGCAAAAGATAACAAAACCATTGGCCGTTTCCACCTGGACGGTATTCCTCCGGCACCACGTGCAACACCACAGATTGAAGTAACATTTGATATCGATGCCAACGGTATCCTTCATGTAACAGCAAAAGATAAAGCAACAAATAAAGAGCAGAGTATTCGTATTGAAGCCTCTTCTGGTTTATCTGATGATGAAATCAAGCGCATGAAGGATGAAGCAGAAGCTAACGCTGAAGCTGATAAAGCAGAAAAAGAAAAGATTGATAAGTTAAATAGTGCTGATAGCCTTATCTTCCAAACTGAAAAGCAATTAAAAGAGTTTGGTGATAAACTGCCGGCTGATAAAAAACAACCAATCGAAGCTGCTCTTGAAAAGCTAAAAGAAGCACATAAAGCGCAGGATATTGCTGCAATTGATACAGCTACAACTGAGTTAAATACTGTATTTCAAGCTGCTTCACAGGAAATGTACAACGCTAGTCAGGCACAAGCTGGCGCTGAAGGCGGAGCACAACCAGGACCTGGTGCTCAACAACAAGATGGCAAAGACGATGAAGTAACTGATGTGGATTTTGAAGAAGTAAAATAACATTAATTACATATAAGATAAAAAAAGTCTCCTTATTGGGGACTTTTTTTATTGATTAAAACTACATTATACATTAAAAATCAGCATAGTTAAAATCTATTAACTTTAGGTTCTACGTAAAGTTTTGAATAAAAAAACTGATTTACAGCGTCAAATTTTATTGCAATGCCGGTAGCAATCGGGGACAATGTAATATTGATATTATATAACCCAAACAGCACCTATCAAGTACTAGCTACAAAATGAAATATTATAAAAATCCTCTAAAGAACCCTTTTTTATGTATTTTTGAAGCCTGTAACAAAAATACGAAGTATCATAAACCGGCACACATGTGTATTTCATACTAATTTAAAGTACAACAGATTTGTATAAAACAATAAAATTATGAAACTGAAGTTATTCCTTCCCTTTCTACTCTTCTTTTTAAGCTTAAACACCTCTGCCCAAACCGATGTATTTGGCAATAAAATACCAACCAGAAAAAAAACCAACACCCCCATTCCTGCTCATTACAACCAAACTGATCCACAAGGCTTAAAACAAGGCCCTTGGGAAAAACGCTATACAGATGGCACCCCACTTTATAAAGCAACTTTTAAAGATGATAAACCAGTAGGCTACTACACACGTTATTACCCCAATGGAAAAATAAGTTTAGAAGTTGTATTTGATGAGGCAGGCAAAACAGGCATGGCAAAACTATTTAATGAAGAAGGCCAACTTGTTTCATCAGGACAATATAAAGACCAACTTAAAATTGGTACTTGGACATATTACACATCAAACGAAGTAGTGTTATCAACAGCCGAATATGTAGATAACAAACAGCATGGAGCAGCCAAAGTATATTATAAAAATGGGGAAACAGCTGAAATAATCAACTGGGAGAACGGCGTTAAGCATGGTGCCTGGCTGAAATTCTTTGAAAATAAAACCCCACTCCTAAAAGCTTCATTCAATAATGGCTTGCTTGAAGGTAAATACCTTTATTTTTTTAAAAACGGACAGCTTGAAATAGATGCCAGTTATAAAAACAATAAAGAAGATGGTAAATGGACTTTCTACAATGCTGACGGAAAGATCAATTATATTTTAAAGTACAAAAATGGTATATTGCTCAATCCTGAAGTTCTTAATCAACGTAAAGAAAAAGAAAGACAGGCGTTTGAGAAACGAAAAAGCACATTAAAAGACCCGGAACAAATGCGTAATAACCCGGAATTGTATATGCAATAAGAAATATGCTAAAGCACCTGACTATACTATCCTGCTTTCTGTATTCTGCTTTCTTTTTAAAAGCACAAGAAGGTTATTTTGTATCGTTTACCGATAAAAATAACTCACCGTACTCTGTAGACAGGCCTTCTGAATTTCTCACAAAACGCGCTATTGACCGGAGGAATAAACAGTTGATTAGTATCACAGAACAGGATTTACCGGTTAATACTATTTATATTGATAGTCTGAAAAGAGCTGGTATAGATGTAAGGCACAGCTCCAAATGGTTTAATGCTGTTATTGTTTTTTCTGCTAACTCTGCTTTAATGGATACGCTCAACAGCGTATCATTTATCCGTTCTGTAGAAAAAACAAAACCAATCACCAAAGCATCCGGACAAATTAATAAGTTTGAAGGAACCATACCAAACCTTAAAAACACCAACAGTGGAAGCTATGGAGAGGCCTGGAATCAAATAAAAAGCGTTAACGGGCACTTGCTTCACCAACGGGGCTATACTGGTAAAGGCCTGCATATTGCTGTTATTGATGCCGGATTTAAATTTGCTGACAGACTACCAGCTTTTAAACATTTATGGGATAGTGGTAGGATTCTTGGGACTAAAGATTTTGTAAATCCATCGTCTGACATTTTTACAGAACACCAGCATGGAATGAATGTACTCTCTATTATTGGAGGAAAAACATCGGGCTATACGGGAACAGCACCTGATGCCGCTTTTTGGCTGTTAAGAACTGAAGACGAATTATCAGAAATGCCTATTGAACCTGACTATTGGATTTGTGCTGCTGAATTTGCCGATAGCCTTGGTATTGACATTATTAATACTTCTTTAGGCTACTACGAGTTTGATATTCCATCACTAAGTTATTCACGCCTGGATATGAATGGTTCAACACGTATATCCCGGGCATCAGAAATTGCAGCTTCAAAAGGTATGATACTGGTTACAAGTGCCGGCAACGAAGGTAATAACGATTGGCACTATATTGCTGCTCCGGCAGATGCCAGAGATATTCTCTCGGTAGGTGCAACAAATGCAGATGGTGTTAAAGCCGGTTTTTCATCGTTTGGACCAAGCTTTGACAACCGTATTAAACCCGAAGTTTGTGCAATGGGGGTATCTACAGCTTTTCAAAATACAGAGGGTGGTATAAGTACAGGCCATGGTACCTCATTTTCGGCACCGGTTATTACAGGTCTGACAGCATGTTTATGGCAAGCCTATCCGGATAAGTCAGCTAAAGAAATACGCGATATTATTATAAAAAGCAGTCACCACTACAATACACCTGATAATAAGCTGGGGTATGGTATTCCTAATTTTGAACTGGCCTCAAATACTGACATTAGTTCCATTCATAACACTGATAATAGATGGATTATTTCACCAAATCCATTTAATAAGTACCTAACAATTACGAATGATTCGCATAATAATGGTACTATACACATACTACTATATGATTTAATTGGTAACTTAAAACTTAAAAGAACCTATACTAATCAAAATCAGATAACGCTTAATGAATTGGATTCTTTTGCCAATGGAATTTATATTCTCATTATCGAAAACAATAACTTTAAACAGCATGTTAAAGTGATTAAAAGTTATTAATGCAATGCCGGAACAACACCTGACCCTACATCAACTTAACCAGAATATAAAACAAGAACTCAGACATGCCTTTCCTAAACTATATTGGATAGTAGCTGAGATTAGCGAAATAAGAACTGTTAACAGCGGACATTGTTACCTTGAGCTGATTGAAAAAGAAGAAGGTTCTGATCAGGTAAAAGCCAAAGCACGCGCCACGATATGGGCATATACCTATCGCTTATTAAAACCCTATTTTGAAACTTCAACACGCCAAAGTCTCACGGCTGGCTTAAAAGTGCTTATAAAGGTAAGTATTGAATTTCAGGAAGTATATGGCTTTAGCCTCAATATAAAAGATATTGACCCCACTTTTACCCTTGGCGATATAGCACGCCGTAAAATGGAGGTTATACAGCAACTGGCTCATGAGGGTGTAATGGATATGAACAAGGAACTTGAGCTGGCTACTGTTCCACAAAAGCTGGCTATTATCTCCTCTCCTACAGCTGCCGGCTATGAAGATTTTATAAATCAGCTTGAAAATAACAGTGGCGGATTTAAAGTCTACCATAAACTCTTTGCTGCCGTTATGCAGGGCGATGAAGCAGAAGACTCTATTATTGCCGCTTTTGATCGTATTTATAAATACGAAAAAGTATTTGATGCCGTAATTTTAATACGTGGCGGAGGTTCAACAGCTGATTTAATGTGCTTTGATAAGTATATGCTGGCCATGAATATTGCACAGTTTCCATTACCGGTGCTAACAGGTATTGGACACGAAAGGGATGAGTCGGTTGCAGATATGGTAGCACACACCCGCTTAAAAACACCTACTGCTGTTGCTGAATTTATTATTGACAGAATAGCCCAGTTTAACGCTTACCTGTTTGATTTACAAGAGCATTTTATACAGGAAACCAAACACTTAATAAGTAATGAATCGCATCGACTGGAAATTGCTGTACACCGTTTTCAACCACTGGTAAATAAAATATTAACAACAAAAAGACGCTACACCACAGAAGCGGCTCAACGTATAAATTTCTCTGTGAAAAATTACTTCGATAAACAAAACTCTTTCTTTTCTCACTCTAAAGAATCGGTACGTTACCTAGCAAAAAAACAGCTTAGAACAGGCTTGCAAAAACAACAATTTTTGGTATCGCAACTAAAACTTGAAGTGAACAGCTTTATCAGGAACAAACAGCAACAATTACAACTTTCGGAACGAACTGTACACTTATCAGATCCTAAAAATATACTTGACAAAGGTTATAGCATCACCTCTGTTAGTAATGCTGTTATTAAGGATTTAAAACACATTAAAGTAGGCGATAAAATTAATACGCTGACTAAAAATGGACAGATTATTAGCCGTGTAGAGAAATTAAATTGGTTAAAATAACGTATTGTTTATCCCTTTTCATATTTTGCATCCGATATTCATGCCCTAAAGCATTCGGATGACAACCAAACAAACCACCACAAAACGGCTCATTAGTACGTTTGTAATTCTTATGGGATTACCCTTAGGTATACTTGCCTATAACAGCGATGTACATAGACAATATACACAGCCTTCCGCTACTGTGATTGAAACCTATACCTCTTTATTAAACAAAGCTAAAGCCAATACTAACAAAACAGCAACACTAAGTATTTGTAAACTAACTATTAATACTCTTACTCCAAGAACAGAAGTACATGTTGTTTTCAACACATTCCACAAAGCAGGTATTCTGTTGTACAATAACGGACTGTTTAATGTAGCCAAATTATTTTTGACCAAAGCTACAGAATACAAAAACGTTATAACAGACCAAAGTAAAATTGCAATAACAGCAGGTTACCTGGGATGGATCAGGTTCAAAAAACAGCAATACAACAGTGCTATAACACACTCTAAAACAACACTTAAAATCTATACATTTATTAACGAGCACCGGAAACCAGGCAATATCCTCAATAGCCTAAGTGCGATGTGTTGGTATAAAAGATATTCTGGTTCTGCACTTGAATATCTTAATAAGGTACTGGCAATAAGATCTGGCTCCTTAATCGAAAAAGTATTGCTTGGAAAACTCTGCAACAGCCTGTTTGACTGGAATAAACAACATAAGACCTATAAAGAAGCTCTAAAATATAAAAACTTATATATTACAATAAAGGATAAGATTACAGATGAACAGGCCTTACAAAGTAGTGCCCATATTAAAGCAGTTAATAAGCATCTACTTAAGGAAGAACAAATATCCATTCCAAAACAAGATAATCTGGATAAGTCGGCAAGCCTGGAGCTTACTAAGTGTAAAAGAAAATTTTACCTTATTATTTCAATCACCTTATTGATCTTTGTTATAATACTTATCTTAAGTTACCGGTCCAAACGTAAAATGGAACGCTTGCTAACCGTAAGAAATAATGAACTAAAGCAGTTAAATGCCACTAAAGATAAATTCTTCTCAATTATTGCACATGATCTTAAAAGTCCCTTTAGTTCTCTTATGGGCTTTGCCGAAATGCTGGCTTTAAATGCCGAATCAAATAATACCAAAGAAGTTATTGAGTACTCACAGATTATTCATAATTCAACCAAACGCTTACTAAACCTGGTGGAAAATCTGCTACAATGGTCGCGTACACAAATTGGTACCACCGAATATAATCCCTCAAAAATCGACATATCCATTCAAACTCATAATATTGTATCACTACTCAGGCTTACCGCCGAAGAAAAAGATGTTGTACTAAGCCTTAAAGTAGAACGTAACTTAATGGCATGGGCTGATAACAATTTATACAATACCATATTACGGAATATCTTAAATAATGCTATTAAATTTTCGCGCGTGGGAAGTGTTATTTATATTACTGCAGGCATTAAAAATAATATGATTGAAGTTTCGGTTGCCGATTCGGGTGTAGGAATAAGACAGGAAAACCTTGAACGATTATTTATGGTTGATTCAACTTTTAGCACCAATGGTACGTTTAACGAAAAAGGAACCGGATTAGGTTTGGTTCTTTGTAAAGAGTTTATTGAAATAAATAAAGGCCAGATATGGGCTAAGAGTGAATTAGAGAAGGGTAGTACATTTTATTTTACACTACCTTTGGCTGCTACAAATGAAATAGAAAAATCATGACAAAGAAAAAGTTGACTTATAACGATGCCGTTAGCGAAATAGAAGATATTCTTCAACAAATAGAAAGCGAAGAGTTAGATGTAGATGATCTCTCTGTGAAAGTTAAAAGGGTTAGCACACTTATTAAAACCTGTAAAGACAGGCTTCAGAAAACGGAAGAAGAAGTTGAGAAAATTCTTAATGATATAGAAGTATAGATAAATACTTGGTGTATTGTGGTGAATACATGGGGCACGAACAATATGAACCAGATGTGGCTATTTTGGCAGTCCTGTACATCATGTGTAGAGCTTTCTGAGATTATTTAAAATTATATATCTTTGTTCGTAATTTAAAAAAATTAAAGATGAGAGTAGAATACGACATTAAATTAGGTTTCAAAGATGTCATGTTCAGACCCAAACGTTCTACATTAAAAAGTAGATCTCAAGTTAGTTTGCAACGTACATTTAAATTTATGCACACCAGTATTGAATGGACAGGCGTACCTATTATGGCCGCTAACATGGATACTGTTGGTACGTTTGAGATGGCTTTAAAATTAGCCGAAAAAGAAATGTTTACTGCCGTACACAAACATTACTCATTAGAAGAATGGAATACTTTTTTGAGTAAGGCACCGGCAGGCATTGAAAATAATATAGCTGTTAGTACCGGAACAGGCGATCAGGATTTAGAAAAAATAGTGGCGATCTTTAAAGCCAATCCACAACTTAAATTTATTTGCATTGATGTAGCCAATGGCTATTCAGAGCACTTTGTTGCTTTTGTAAAAAGTGCACGTAAACAATTTGCTGATAAAGTTATTATTGCTGGTAATGTGGTAACCGGTGAAATGGTTGAAGAACTATTGCTGGCCGGAGCTGATATTATTAAAGTAGGTATCGGACCAGGATCAGTATGTACCACTCGTATAAAAACCGGGGTTGGCTATCCGCAACTTTCTGCTATTATTGAATGTGCTGATGCAGCGCATGGAATGGGCGGACAAATTATCAGTGATGGTGGTTGCGCTGTACCGGGCGATGTAGCAAAAGCTTTTGGCGCTGGTGCCGATTTTGTAATGCTGGGCGGTATGCTGGCCGGACATGACGAGAGCGGCGGTCAGATAGTAGAACGTAATGGTAAAAAATACAAGCAATTTTATGGTATGAGCTCTGCTACAGCCATGGAAAAGCATGTAGGTGGTGTAGCCAATTACCGCGCCAGTGAAGGTAAAACTGTAGAAGTAGAATACCGCGGTGCCGTTGAAAATACTGTGCAGGATATACTGGGTGGTGTACGCAGTACGTGTACTTATGTGGGTGCTTCACAGTTAAAGGAACTAACAAAACGAACTACTTTTATTAGGGTAGCCGAACAGGAAAACCGTGTTTATACAAAATAGATTGTCATAAACAACAATCATATTTAAAGCCGTTGATATACCATCAGCGGCTTTTTATTTGAGTTAATTTATAAGATTTTGCGTTCGTTTTGTACACTGAAATAATAACTTAAACAGGCAATAACCTGTTCGACGTAAAATTTTGAACTAAGTTTTAAAATTTAAATCGATCCCAGGTTAATAGTTTGTAGCCAGCCTTTGGTTCCTGGCAACTCTTTTGTTAGAAGTAAGCAGGGCATTATATAAAGGGCACTGAGTCTTATAGGCCAGCACCCTTAATAGTGTTTATATCTCCAGACTGCCGCTGGCCGATGTAACAGCCTCCAGGTTGGCATCAATGTAAGTACCTCTGGCTGCATTTATCTTCTCAACTGGTTTGGCCAGCACCTGGATGGTATTGCTTTTTGTCTCAACCGACTTGGCAATCGTTATTATTTCGCTTTTATAATAGTTTGTGCCATCCATTGAGTATTGCACTTCTTGCCCAATCTTTAACTGGTCTCTATGCCGGGCAAATACATTTAAACGTACAATGGTTTGTTTAGTATTAATGATGCTGAACAGCTCTCCTTCCGGTGTTATCATTTTACCTAGGTCAATATTTATATGATCGACATAACCGCTGATAGGGGCTGTGATGCTGATGGTACCTTTAATGGTGTTGGCTGTTAGAGTTCTGGAGTTAATCCCTAATATTTGCAGCTTGGCCGATAAGCCCGCCAATTGTGCTTTTAGGGTATTGTAATCGGCCTTGGTACGTTGGTAAACCTTTTCAGAGATGGCCTGTTCGTCATGTAATGTAGACTGGCGTTGATACTCCTTTTCCAGGTATTCAAATTCGCTGCGTGCTGTCAGGTACTCGGTTTGCATATCAATATAATCAGGGTGTTTTAAGGTGGTAAGTACCTCTCCCTTATTGACCCATTGCCCCATTGTGACATTAAGGCTTTCGACAAAACCACCTACCGGAACTGTAACCGTAGCTGTATGCTGCGGCAATATATCAACAATACCGGTGCAATGAATAGTTGTTTTTTCCTCTGCGACAGGCTCTGTTAGTTCCACCAGAGCAGCTGGAATAGCCTCTCTAATAGTCTCATTATCATTATTTTTAATGTTTTGATTTGATGTACATCCAACAGATGCCATAATAATTGCTGTGATGATATACTTGTTCATATATTTATTTTTAATCGTGGTATATTTTATCATTTAATTGCTCTTTCTGTTTTTTTTACCGAACTGATATTCCGGAAACTAACAAACTATTCTACCGTAGGCTAGTTCAGTAAAAAGTGAATCCGGGTTTCGGTATTTTTTAGTTCGTTAACGCTATCCAGGTACTCAAACTTAATTGATATGGCCTGTTCCATATTTTGTATAAATTCGATGTAAGATATTTCGCCATTTTTATATAACAGGTTAGCGTTACGTTGGATCTCGTTGGCATTGGGCAATGCCGATTCTATGTAAAAGTTAACGTTTTGAAGCAGATTGTTGTAAATACGTATCTTATTGGACAATTGTGTATTCAATTCGTTTTTCAACAACTCATACTCCACTTCGGCCTGCTCTTTTTGTAATTTGGCCACCTTGGTTTTCTGTTTGGCAGGCCGATGCCAAAGCGGAATGGCTATACCTCCCTGGAAACCATCAAATCCTTTCACACCATCTATCTGCTGATTAAAATAGCCGGCATATAATTCAGGCAAAAAACCACTGCGCTGTATCTTAATATTTTGATGAGCCAGTGCTATCTCCTGGTTTTTCAAACGCATTAAGGTATTGCCCTGAATTGCAATTGTGTCAAATAAGTATGGACTGACGGCTCTGCTCTCGATTTCGATTATTTGCGGCCTGTATTGTTTTGTACCATTAAGCAAGAGATTAAATTCATTGAGCAGGTTAAGTTCGTGAGCCATCTCTCTATCGAGCTGAACTTTGGCCGAATTATACACATTCTCCATGGTCATGGACTCAAGCAGGTTGGCCTCACCCGTTTCTTTCCTCAATATAGCAATACGCACAAACTCAGCATAGCCTTTGTTTATATCTTTTAATAATACCACACGGTTGTATTGTTTTTGCCAGGCAAAATACGCCTCTGATATTTTTATTCGTAATTGAAGAACCCGCAACTCTTGGGCAATATTCCGCTGATCAACTTCCAGTCCGGCATATTTAACCGCCGAGAGCATTTGAAAAATATTGCCAAAATTCTGATTAACAGAGAAAGCGTAGTCCTTCTGCGACGAATTGATTTGCCCGTATTCAATACCTACTTCAGTTAAGCCCAAATCCAATGCTGATTTCTTTTCATGCATTGCCCGGTCAATCCCTAATTGTCCACTAGCAATATTCAAACTATTGGTTTCAGCAATGGCAAAAGCTTCACTTAGCGATACCTGCTCTTGTGCACGACTATTAAAAGGCAGCGTCATCAGTGCAAAAATTATAACAATAGTACTAGCCATAGTTCGTTTCTTCTTGCTCCTCCTTTGCTTCTCGCTTAACGAATATAATATAGGTATCACTGCCATAGTAAGCACTGCGGCTACCATCAGGCCACCTATCACCACCGTTGCTAATGGGCGTTGCACCTCAGCACCTGCCTGTGTTGAAATAGCCATGGGGATAAAACCCAGTGAAGCTACCAAGGTGGTTAAACTAACCGGGCGTACCACTATTCGGGTCGCCTGCAAAATACGTTCTTTAATATTATCCACACCATTATTCTTTAACAGGTTAAGCTGATTCATTAATACAATGCCATTGAGTACTGCCACCCCAAACAAAGCGATAAAACCAATTCCGGCCGAGATGCTGAAGGGTAAGCCTCGCATCCATAATGCCACAATTCCACCAATAATGGCAAGGGGTATGGTTCCATATATAATAAGGGCTTGCTTTAACGAACCAAATGTGAAAAACAACAGAATAAAAATAAGCCCAAGCGCAATAGGCAAAACAATTAGTAAGCGCTGAGAGGCTGTTTGCAGATTTTCGAACTCACCTCCATAGGTGATAAAATAGCCGGGAGGCAGCTGCAACGATGAGTCCAGTGTTTCCTGCACCTCACCCACCAAACTTTTGATGTCGCGGTTTCTTACATTGATGCCAATGGTGATGCGCCGGCGTGTATCATCGCGCGATATTTGCATCGGGCCCTCCTTGTAACTGACCTCCACCAACTCAGACAATGGTACCCTGGCTCCTGTTGGCGTATCTACAAACAGGCGCTGTATATTATTAATATCGTTGCGGTACTGTGGTTGTAAACGCACTACCAGGTCGAAACGGCGTTCTCCTTCGAAGATAATACCGGCTGCTTCACCGGCAAAGGCTGTACGAATAACGTCATTAATATCTGTAACATTTAATCCATAACGAGCCAGGTTGGCTCTGTTGTAAATAAATGCTGCCTGGGGCAAGCCTTCTATCTGCTCAACGCGAATATCAGCTGCTCCCGGTATATTTTCAATCAATTGCTCCACCCGGTTGGCCTGATTAAACAGTACATCCAGATCTTCGCCAAATAATTTAATCACCAAATCCGATTTTGCCCCGGTAATCAGCTCATTAAAACGCAGCTGAATGGGCTGTGTGAAATCAAATTCAGCCCCTGCAATCTGTTCTACTTCGGCCTTCATCAAATTAATAAGTTCTTCCCGGTCGTTGGTGGTAGTCCATTCATTACGGTCTTTCATCACAATCATCACATCAGCTTCCTCAATGGCCATGGGATCGGTTGGCACTTCAGCCGTACCAATTTTTGAGACTACACTTTTTACTTCCGGAAACTTTTGCATCAGGCGTTTCTCTGCCAGTGTTGATAAGCGAATGCTTTCGTCGAGCGAACTGCCCGGAGGCAATACCATTTGCATGGCTAAATCACCTTCTTCCAGGTTGGGAATAAATACCGCTCCCAATCGTCCCATCAGCAGTATACTGCCAATAAACATGCTTATAGAAATCCCTAAAACCATTATCTTGTTTTTAAGTGAAAAGCGCACCAAAGGCATAAAAAACATGGTGAGGTAACTCACAATCTTATCGGCAAAATTCTTTTTATGCGATGCTTCCCGCCTGAGAATCAGCGATGCCATAACCGGTACGTAGGTTATAGAAAAGATAAGGGAACCAATTAGTGCAAAAGTAATAGTAATGGCCATGGGTTTAAACATCTTACCTTCTATACCGGTAAGCGACAGGATGGGGAAATATACAATCAGGATGATGGCAATACCAAAAGCAGCCGATTTTCCAACTTTGCCAGCCGAGTTGATTATAATCCCATCGAACTCCTGCTGCGAAAGCTTCTTGCCGATGGCATGCCGATGTATGTAAAATAAGATACCTTCGATGATAATGACAGTACCATCCACAATGAGACCAAAATCGATGGCACCCAGTGACATGATGGAGGCGGTAACTCCAAACATATTCATCAGTGTAAAGGCAAACAACAACGATAGCGGAATAACGGATGCCGTTAACAAGCCAGCCCTGATATCGCCCAACAGCAACACCAGCACAATCAATACAATAATGGCAGCCTCAGTAAGGTTGGTGGCAATGGTTTGAATAACACGACCTACCAGCTCAGAGCGATCGAGGTAAGGCTTAATAACCAGTCCTTTGGGCAGCGACTTGTTCACTTCGTCAACGCGCTCCTTAACACGCTCAATCACTTGGTTGGCATTGGCTCCTTTTAGCATCAAGGTGATGCCACCAACAGTTTCACCTTGTCCATCTTTAGTCATAGCCCCATATCTCACGGGACTTCCAAAGCGCACCTGGGCAACATCGCGAATAAGCACCGGTATATTATTACGCGTGGTAACCACTATTTTTTCAATATCACTGATATCACGTAACAGCCCTTCGGCCCTGATATAGGAGGCCCTGGAGCCATGCTCAACATAGCCACTTCCTGTATTTTGGTTATTGCTTTCGAGCGCCTCCAAAATATCATGCACTGTAATATTAAACTGATTGAGACGCGATGGACTGATGGATACTTCGTACTGCTTAAGGTAGCCTCCAAAACCACTAATTTCCACAATCCCTTTGATACCGGACAGCTGGCGTTTAACAATCCAATCGTGGATAGTGCGTAGTTCGGTAATATCGTATTTATCCTCGTAACCTTTTTCTACCTCAAGGGTGTACTGATAGATTTCGCCTAAGCCGGTCGTGATGGGCATCAGCTCAGGAGTACCGTATTCTGCGGGAATTTCGCCAGCAGCAGACACCAACATCTCACTCACTAACTGCCGTGCATCCAACAAAGGAAAATTTTCACCGAACACAATGGTAACTACCGAAAGACCGTAGCGCGAGATGGAACGAATATGCTCTACTCCCTGTATGTTAGCCATTGTCATTTCTACCGGAAAGGTAATAAACTGTTCAACTTCTTCGGGTGCCAGCGAAGGAGAAACAGTAACCACCTGCACCTGGTTATTGGTAATATCGGGCACGGCATCTATCGAAAGATTTTTCATGGCAAATATGCCCCATATGGTTAAAGCTATGGTAAATAGCAGTATAATAAACTTATTCTCAACAGAGAATTGTATCACACGGTTAATCATAACTGATGTATGAATTATCGATTAATATTTTTAAAATGATTTCATTGCAAGCACATAGCTATTGAGGAATAATGTGCTGATTATGCTTCTATAAATCTATACTTACAACATCTTGACTGCATAGACTTACAACCCACACTTGATTCTTGCTATGGAATAGAAGAACTACATCATAATTGCATTTGAAGAAAATAAACTTGCACCAACCTACATATCAGTCATGTACAAATCAATACCTCCGTTAAAAACATAACAAGACAAAGGAAATAAAAAATAAATGCAATTATGGTACTTAAACACACTGGGGAGAACCCCGGTAATGGTCAGTTCGTTTCAGAAAAATGGATACTATGGCTACAGAAACGCCAATACCAGTATAAGAACCTGTTTTTAAAACAAGTTGTGACGCTTCGTTATCCCTGACATTAAAAACAGTATAAAATTCGTTAACAAACAGAACATGGATACATCGCCAACCTTTCTTTTTAGCCACATTTTCAAAGGTGTCGTCACCCCCTCCAAATGCAAATACATCTTTAAGTAACTCCAGCAAACTTAATTCCGCCTTATTCGCGGTCAACAAATGATTATCATGCTCACTGTGACTCACAATACTATGGCTCAGAAATAAACTGAGCGCTACAAAAAGTAGTATTTTATAATAGATTCTCACGACTGCAAAGATAGTTTTTTCCTAATTACTTATTTAATTATTTTTATTGCTTTCTTTTCAATCACTTCTTGTCCTATTAGTTACTATATTTTAATAGAACCTACTTATAAAAACCAGGTATTTCCTATAGTGGTTAACGCCTGGCTGGATGAATTAGACAAAGGCCTTAAGACGAGCAAACCACACTAAGACATGCTTTATTCCAGCGTGTTACCAACGGTTCTTTATTTATTTGATAACTTTGACTATATCCAAAGCCAATGAGTTTAACTAAATTCACTCTTGAGCCCCAATCAAGTCTTTAATATTTAGAATATATCTTTTATCCTAAAATTAATTTGCCTCAATTATTTATCAAAATTATTGATAAATTCGACTTCCTCAAAACTAAATGCTTCAGATATTAACCGGAAAGCTGCTGGAAATGCTGATGTTGGCGGAGCTGCTTTAGCAGGTTTATCACTAGCTGTATCAGGGACAGGTGCTGCTATGGCTGCGACAGGTCCTGCAGGTTGGGCTGGTATAGGTCTGGTTGTTGCTGGAAGGGGTTTACAGGCTTCTGCAGCACGTATGATATGGGATTTATGGTAGATAATTATGAGAAAAATTGTAATTTATTACATTCTACCACTAATATCGATTGTATTATTAACAACCTTATTTCAGTGGGACAGTTCAGAGGAATTATACAAATCAATTATTATTTCGGTAATAATTACAGCCATGATAGTTTTTTTGCCTAAAAATCCTTTTATCAATAACAAGAAATAACAAACCGCTAACATTTTGTATAAAACATAGCCGAAATATTGCAATTTTATAGGTTTGTTACCCGAATTAACATTATCCCGGTTTTGCATTTAAATCGTCAGCAATCGGCTACGTTTCATACAATCTACCATTAGTGCCAATTTGCGCAAATGACCGACTACAAAGAGATATTTTATAGAATAGAACAAGCCTTAAAAGATTGGGCATGGTTCTCAGAAACAGAGTTTGATAAATGTTATGGTCGTTTTAAAAAGTTTGAAAACAAAAAACGAACAGACCAAGAACTATATGAAATGCTTGTTCTTATTGTGTTTTATTCTGGTTTTCGAGCTTCTACAGTTGAACAGAAAGAGCATATTATTTTAAGACATCTTGCGGACTATAAAGCTGTTTCAGAATATACTGACTCCGATTTACAAAGAATCATGTCAGATTCAAGTATGATTAAAAATCAGCGAAAAATAGAAGCTTGCATAAAAAATGCGAAAGTCTTTCGAAATATAATTGAGGAAAATAAATCATTTCAAAATTATCTGGACAAATTTAATTTAAGCAACTCACTTGATGACCTGATTTTACTAAAAGAAGAACTAGAATATAAATTCGATTATTTGGGAGGCATAACAGTTTACCACTTATTAACAGACCTTGGTTACAATGTACTTAAGCCTGACCGAGTAATATTAAGAATATTCAAAAGACTTGGCTTAATTGAAAGTGAAAAACAATTATTAAAAGCAGTTATTCAAGGTAGGAAATTTGCAAACCAAACAGGAATTCCAATCAGATATATTGATATTATCTTTGTTAAATTTGGTCAACAAGGAGAAAGTAAAATGTTTGGGATTAAAGATGGCATTTGTTTAGAAAAGAACCCAAAGTGTGACTTATGCAAATTGACTGAATATTGTAATTATGACAAAATTTAAAAAACCAAACGTATTACAAGCAACGGCAGGCTATTGTGGAACACCCTTATGGCACTATCAAACGGCAATGGGGCTTTAACTACATTATGACCAAACAAACCATCGAAAGGGCTAATGCAGATGTTGGTCTGATTATGATTGCCTATAACTTACGGCGGTTAATTAACTTAATAGTACTTACTTAGTTACTGCGATTTGCAAAAAATCTCAAAACCTTAATAATTGTCTTTATAATCCGAATATCAACTCTGGAACTTCACATAAGGAATAAAAAGCTCAAAAAATCATTAGTTGACATCTTATATAATTATTAAAATAATTCAATTATTCTTAAATTTTAATTACGGAAGTCAAATAGGTTTTTAGACTGACGTTGGCAACAAGCAATCACACAAAAGCAGAATTCATTAAATCAGAAAAGAATAAATTACATTTGGTAAAAATATACATCAATGCAACAGATTCTGTAAATACGTAAAAACAATCTAATTGAACTCTGTCAAGAATTCAAAGTGAAAAGGTTGTATGCTTTTGGTTCTGTTGTAGGAAATGATTTTTCAGACACAAGTGATATTGATTTTTTATTATCATTCGTAGATAATTTAACTCCTGAATAATACGCAGATAATTATTTTGAATTACAATATAGACTTCGAGAATTATTTCATCGTGATATTGATATCGTAACGGAACGGACTCTTAATAATCCGTTTTTTATTCAAAGTATTAATGAATCAAAGGAATTGATTTATGAAGCGTGAAATTAAAAAGCACTTATACGATATCAAAATTTCTATTGAGTCGATTTATGAATATTTGGGAGATAAACGAGATTTTCTGGAATATCAGAATAATAAACTCCTAAGGCGAGCCATTGAGCGTGAGATTGAGATAATAGGAAAAGCAATGAATCGAGCTTTAAATGAAGGCCCTGATTTAGAAATTGAAAATGCTAGAAAAATTGTTGATACAAGAAATTGGGTGATTCATGGTTATGACAAGGTTGATGATGTTATCATTTGGGAAATAATTTCTAAACATCTTCCAAAACTAAAAGAGGAAATAGAAGCATATCTATAAAAAAAATGCAAGTTGCCAACAATGGCTAATAAAGCATTGGGGGCAGCGTAACCTCATAAGTTTCTACAAAGCCGACCTCTGCCAAATCGTTGATTTGGCTTTGCTGATAGAAAAGGTAAAAGCAAAATACAACGCTTTGGCTACTTAACATTTTGAAAGGGTATCTGGTAAAAATCCCCCAACGCTTCATAGCCGCATCTGTTACCAAACATGATAAAAAAGACACAATGGGTACAAGTTAATAGACCTAAGATTAATTCTTAACTGAAAACAGTAGGGTTTGAATTACGGAAGTGAGTTGCAAAGAGAAGCATGCGATACCTTTTCCCAATCGCTCAGCACCGTCCCGCGAAAGGATAGCACCATTGCGTGGTTTGACAAGTTTGCTCTTCGAAAAGCCAAACATTTCATATACGTAGCCGTTGTATGCAAGGCTGAGAAACCGAATCGAATAATGAACTTGATTACAAAAGAGTGCAATTTTTGCCACCACAAATTGTATATTTGTTAACTGAAATAATTAGTAATTGCTTATACTTAAATGAAGCTAAAATCCTTATACTCAGCACTTGGATACAATGATTTTCTAAAAACAAATTTAGAAATCAATTCCTTACATCCTGATTATAGGGATATAGAAAAGATTGGAGCTGATAAAGTTTATTTTTCAGGTGATAACCCAGCCGTTCTTTTTGTTGATGTTTTATCATTTACCGATTCAGAGCTAATTAGAATTGCCAGAATACAAAAGAAAGCTTGGAATTATCGAAAAGTCTTACTTCTTTTTGCAGTTTCAGATACTGAAATACGAATATACAATTGTCATGAAAAACCTAGATTCGTCGATGAAAATCAAAATATTCAAGAAGAACTGGAAAAACTTCAAATATTTGAATATAATGACAAGTCGGATGAAACGGTTTTAGATATACTCTTAAATGTTTTTTCTAGAATTGGAGTTGATTGTGGTTTATTATGGTCTGCGGATTATGATATTCAGAAAAAAATAAATACACAAAAACGATTAGATAAATATTTAGTTCAAAGCCTTCTAAATACGGCAATTGAACTAGAGAAAAAAGGGATTAAGGATAAGAACATTATTCATGCCCTGCTAATGAGGTCTTTATTTATTCTTTTTCTTGAAGATAAAGGTGCAGCGGCAGAAGCTGGACTATATAAAAAAATTAAGACCAATTCTGAAAGTTATTTTGACATTCTAGGGGATTATAATGCTACATATTTACTATTTGAAGAAGTTCAGAAGCATTTTAATGGTAATATATTCCCAGTCTTGCCAAATGAAAAAGAAATTGTTAATCAAGAGCACTTAGGGTTAGTAAGAAAGTGCTTTATTGATGGTGATATTTCTGACCAACCTAAATTATTTAATAATTGGCGTCTTTTTGATTTTAGAATTATTCATATTGAACTATTAAGCGAGATTTACGAGAATTTCCTCGGAGAACTTAAACGTGAAAGAGGACAATTTTACACTCCCCACAGCTTAGTTGAATTAATTTTAAAAGAAAAATTACCTACATCATCAAAACAATTTGATTTAAAGATTCTCGACCCTGCTTGTGGTTCAGGAATTTTTCTTGTTGAAAGCTACAAGCGTTTAGTTAAAAGGTGGAAATTCGCAAACCCAGCTAAACAGATTGATTTTAGAATTCTGTGTGAATTATTGACAAGTAATATATATGGAATTGAAATAGACCAAACTGCTATTAAGGTTGCTGCTTTTAGCTTGTATTTAGCATTAGTTGATGAATTAGACCCTAAGACACTTTGGATTAGAAGTGATTATCAACTTCCATATTTAATATTCGACCCTACAGATAATACAAGACCCAAGAATAAACAAGGGAAGAATCTGTGGAGAATGGACACTATTGGAGATGTAAACTCCAATGATTTTATTAAAGCAGATTTAGTTGTAGGTAATCCCCCGTTTGGTACGAAAGATATAAAGGAATCTATTGTTAAGTATTTAAATAATAAAAAGTATCCAATGCAGATGGTGTTGGCATTTATTGATAAAGCAACTCAATTTGCACCTACAGGAAAAATTGCCCTCATTTTTAATACAAAGACATTAACAAATACAAATAAAAAATACTGTCATTTTAGACGATGGTTACTAAATGAAAATCATGTTGAAAAGGTTTATAACTTATCAATTTACCGAAATGTAAAGAAAGACTTTGGTGGAAAACTTTTTGAAGAAACAACTGTGCCTATAAGTATAGTTTATTTTCAAAAAGAAAAGCCAAAAAACATTTCTGACACAATTGAATATTGTGCACCCAAAACATATGTTAAATCAAATTTGATTGATGGAGTAGTAATAGATAGCTCGGACATAAAATTCTTACCTCGTATAGAATGCCAAAAGCCTGACACGAAGATTTGGAAAATCGCAATGTGGGGTAATATTCATGATTTTAAATTAATCGAACGTTTAAATAATAAATTAGGAAGCTTAAACTCCTTTTTTAAAGAGAGTGAATCACAGTGGCGTTATGGCATAGGTTATCATAGTAACAAAAAAGAAGTTATTCCTGAGAAGCTTGTACCAACACAATGTATTACCAGATATTATACAGATGAAGTAAATAGCACTATTAATACAAGAAGTTTCAGAAAAATTAATAAGGATTTATTTACTCCACCATATGTGGTTGTAAAGGAAGGTCAGCATAAGAATGAAATTACATCGACTTTTATTGATTATAATGCTGCAACCAGGAATTCTACTTATGTAATAAATGCTAATGTACGGGCGAGTATAAAAAAAGCTTTGGTTTGTTATATAAATTCTCGCTTTTCATCTTACTTCTTATTCCTAACAACTTCTTCTTGGGGTATTGAGCGTGAGCGTATTTTATTTGAAGAAGTGTTGAGCATTCCATCAATTATTGAATCTTTAAGTGATAAGCATTTGTCAACAATTGATTCCTTATTTGAGGAAATAAAACATGAAACTAATAAAGACAGAATTAAACTAGTTCAAGGTAAAATTGATAATGTAATAAGTGATATTTTAAAGCTTAGCAAGAAAGACCTAGTACTAATTGAAGATTGTTTAAATTATCAATTAAACCTATTTGATAAAGGAGTTGATTCTATTGGTTTATTACGTAGTACTTTATCAGAAAATAAAGCGTATGCCAATATTGTATCTGATGAGCTAAATAACTTTTTAGCAAGTTCTAAGATGGTAACAAACTCCTGCATATATGATATTTCACTAAATGACCCATTAAATATGGTTGTTCTTAGCTTTGAAGATAAGAAGAACGATATAGAGACTAAGTCATTTGAATCATTACGTTCCAAGCTAAAAGAAATAGATAAATATTTACTACAACAAAAAGCTGGTCAAAGTATTTTTGTTCAAAAACAGATTCGTCATTACGACACTAATAAGATTTTCTTAATAAAGCCTAATCAAAAACGATTTTGGACACGTGCTCAAGCATTAGAAGATGCGACTTCGATTATTGAGGAGATTTTAACTATGGAGGGTGCTAAATGATTGGGTCATTAAGTTCTGATATTATTTCTCAATTTCAAGAATCATTTGAAAACAACTGCCTTTCTTTATTTGGTGAAGCATATTCCTATATTACTAGCACTTTACAAATTAATGTAGATTGGGAGGAAGAAAATGTTTCTGCTAACTTTTTTGATTATATAGATTCTAGTGAAAGAGCTATCTGTTTGAATATTAACATCTCAGATGAACATAGATTGTATTATCAAAACATTTTATCGGGAGAAAAAACTGCTAAATCTGCATCTCGAATTGATTTTAGATTGACAACAAATTGGACCTCGGCGAAGCGTCGTTTTGAATATTACATTGAAGCAAAAAATTTAATTGAAGAAGACTGTATCAAGAAAGGAAGAAAAACAAAACTTAATGCAAAGGAAAATCACAAAAGATATATTCATACTGGGATAGATAATTTTGCTTCTGGCAAGTATCCAAAAAATGGCTGTTTGATTGGTTATGTTTTGCAAGGAATGCCAATCAGTATTGTGGAAAAGATTAATTTACAATTGAACCTTTCAAATAGAGAATCAGAAAATTTGAAACAGGAAGTTAGTCAAATAAATAATTTATCTTTTTATTTTGTTTCAACACACAGAGAAAAAAGGAAAATCAAACATTTTTTAATCAAATTTGAATAATCACCCCACACAGTCAAGTACATTTGCAATTCACACAAGCCAACGCACGACCCTAAAAACTATTTTTTCGGGAACAGCAGAGCTTTGATTGAGCAAAAGTGAAGTGCTTTAATATCCCGCACTACGCATATTTGAGCCGTTAGCACTCATATAAAGCGCGCTGCAAAATGCAATGAATTTACTGAAATAGAATAATTCAAGAAGGACGAAATAATGGCTAGACCAACGACAAAAGAACAATTAAACGAGACGAGTAGAATTAATTTCGAAAAATTATTCACTCTTATTAGTTCAATGACAAAGGAAGAGCAAAACAAAACATTTGACTTTGAGGACAGAGATAAAAATATTCGAGACGTTTTAGTGCATTTATATGAATGGCATCAACTTTTATTAAACTGGATTGACTCAAATCAATCAGGAAATGAAGTGAGCTTTTTGCCAGAACCTTATAACTGGAAAACTTATCCGCAAATGAATGTTGAATTTTGGGAAAAACATCAAAAAACTCCATTTGAAAAGTCCGTGATAAATTTGGAGAAAAGTCACCTTGACGTAATGAAATTAATTGACTCATTTTCGGACAAGGAATTATTTACAAAAAAATATTTTTCCTGGACAGGAACAACAAGTTTAGGAAGTTATTGTGTTTCTGCAACTTCAAGTCATTACGATTGGGCAATGAAGAAAATCAAGAAACATAAAAAAAGTTTAACTACGAAATAAAAATACGAGGGCTAACAATGTGCATAATGCACTCACCGTTGGGCTTAATTTAACAATACAATATAAAGAACCTGAAACTAATTATTTTTCGGAATACTATTTCTAAATTCACATTTACATGCTAAAGAAAGTTGGTCTATTGGAATTATTTATCAACCTAAACTAACAAGTATGCTTGCGAGATCAAGTAGTGATAATTTCGCCTTTGGTTATGGTTATGAGACGGGATTAGTATTAGTAAGGCAATTATCTACACACTTTGATATTGACGGAAGACTTCTTTTTCAGAAATGCAAAGTTAATAATGAAGTAACAGCCTCGGAAGTTATAGATCCAATATTCACCAAAAATGGGAAAATGAAATATATCGATTCATACAGTTATTTATCATTACCTATTACGGCTAGATACAAACTAATGGACAAGAATGGAAATATGAAAATGATGACTTTAGAGGAACTTAAAGACAAACATCCAGGAAAAGTAGGGACTCCAGAACGAGACGATTATGAGTTTGAACTCAAAGTGGACATTCCCGGAAAAATGATTAAAACCGTAAGAAAAGAACGTCATTTAACACAAGAACAACTTGGAAAATTGGTTGGTGTCAATAAATCACAGATATCCAAACCAGAACGAAATACGAAAACGTTACCATAAAAACTGTTTTAAAAGTTTTTAGGGCATTAAAGACTAATATTAAGTTCTCCATTGAAAAAATGGATGAAAATTACGGTCTAGCATAAAAAGTCGAGTAGGTAAAGGGGAATCTCACCCCTAAACCTCTCATAGAACCGTGCGTGAAAGCCTCCCTTCATACGGCTTTTCCTGCCCAAATCGCTATGGAAGAAAGCCATAATACCAATGCAAAAACAGGTTTGGAAAATGCTTTGCAATATTGCCAAGCCACCTGAAGGCATGGGTCTTGATTTTCTTCCGAAACCTTTCTACGTTTAAGCTCAAAGCATAAACTTATATGCAAAACCTGACAACGTTCTGCCACATAGCATCAACGTTTATGCTATTTTGGTCAACGTTTAACTTACAAAAGCCCGACTTTCTGCTTCTTTAAGTCCAACCTTTATCTTTTTTAAATAAAATTATACCCAAAAAGGGTCAGGCCTGGTGTAAGCATTGCTTAAACGAGACCTTTATTTTACTCAACGTTGAACCTATTGAAGCAGAACTTTAATGCTAATTGGTAAACATTTAAAGCAAAACCTGACAAGCTTGATCCTTTTTGGCAGAAATTTTAGCCTCCTTAAGGTATAAACCGGGCTTTTATAAGATCACGATTGATGCAAAAAGAATAAATGCCGGCCTAATTAAGGTGGTGCTCCTCTATAAGAGGATCAACAATACAGCTATTAAGGTATTAAACCGGGCAAAAAGGCCAAACGTTACGGTAAAGAACTCAATCGTACTGCTTAATTGGCTCAAACGCCTCCCTCTCACCTAAAACGTTTTAGAAAAAAGGCAGAACGTTTAGCCTCAGGGGTAGAAAATTAAATTCCGGCAAACAAGTATTTCTCTACCCCGGTATCAATTGTATTAAACTTTATCTTTTTGCTCAAACTGCATCAGGTTCTGCCCTTTCAGAGCTGCAGCTACCATATCGGGTAAGCGATCGGGGGTACAGGCAAAACAAGCTATCCCAAGTTTACTGATCTCTTTTCCCAGGTTGACATCATAATCAGGTTTTCCACTGTCTGACAAGGCCAGCAAGGTAATAACTTTAACACCTGCCTCGTGCATCTCTGATAAACGCCTGAGCAAACCTTTACGAACGCCACCTTCGTATAAATCCGAAATCAGGATAAACATGGTTTTTTTAGGGTTTTCTATTAAGCCCTGACAGTATGCTACCGATTTATTAATGTCTGTTCCTCCACCTAACTGCACACCAAAAAGCATATCAACCGGATCCTGGCGACAAACTTCTGTCAGGTCAGTAATTTTCGTATCAAATGCTACAACATGGGTATCCAGGGCAGGCATACTGGCAAAGATAGAGCCCATTACAGAAGAGTAGATAATGGAGTCAGCCATTGAACCACTTTGATCGATATCCAGTATCACTGTCCAGTCTTTTTGTTTCTTAGTTCGCTCAAAAAAATAGAATTTTTCAGGAATAAGGCGTTTAGTTTTGGTATCGTAGTTTTTCAGGTTACGGTTAATTGTTCTTTTCCAGTCGGTAGAAGCAAAATTAGCAATGGGTGTATGGGCTTTCTTGTTTAGTGCTCCTGTTACAGCACGACGCAGTTTTTGATCCATCTGCTGCATAATCTGATCAACCACTTCTTTAACCAACTGGCGTGCAGCTTCCTTTGATTTTTCGGGTATCTGTCCTTTCAAAGCCATCAGGGTACCTACCATTGAAATATCAGGCTTTACATTCTTCAATGTTTCAGGTTCCAATAATAACTTTGTTAACCCCTTGCGCTCAATGGCATCGGCTTGTATCACGCTTACCACATCCTGGGGAAAAAATGTACGTACATCGCTTAACCATTTAGCCAGGTTGGGCATTGAGCGGCCTTTACCTCCCTGCTTACCTCCCACTCCACTTTTAGGATGCTCATCGTATATGGCAGCAAGGGCAGCATCCATAACACTCTCTTGTTCGCTTAGCCCTGCCTCATTCAGTGTACTGGTATCTTCACCCAAAATTAAGCGCCAGCGTGACATATTTTTATTTGGTTCTTCCATACTTTCTAAAAATCAAAATCGAAGTCCTTCAGTTCATCTAACTTTTCCTGTTCTGTATCCGTCAATTCAGACTGTAACAGTTCGGCTGTAGCTTCAATACCTGTACCCCATAAATCGCCTAGTAATTCGGCAATACTATTTTTCTGACCGGGTTCAAATGTACCAAATGCCCTGCGCAAAAAAACCACCGAACGATAAAACTCATCATCATCAAGTTGTTTGACATACTTATCCAGCTCTTTCCATAGTGCTACACGTGACAGGAGGGCATAACGGTTACGCCCGGACAAGCCTTCAAACCAACCGGCTCCTAAATCGGCAGGTACACCAGGCGAAAGTCGTCTTGATACTTCTTTGGCACAGTCGTCTTCTGTAACCAAATTATGTTCTAATAGTATAGAGAAGGCAACACCCGATAGTTTCGTGTTTAAATCATCCCGCCAGGCCAGATTTTGAAGTTCATTCTGCCATGTTTCTACATCTACTTCATCATATAGTTGCTGCGATATATTTTCCAATATATTTATCGCTTTTACAACGGTGCCGGCAGCTTTATCGTCGCAGGCAGCTGCCTCTGTTAACAACAGGGATGACCGCAAAAAGAGCTGTTGCAGAATGGGAACCAATGAGGACAGGTTAAATTGCCTTAAATCGCCGTACTGAATAAGCACAGAGAGTTCGTGTGCAGCATCGGCTGTTTCTCTAATATTATTAGAATCGACCAATAACTGTTGCAGGGTGCTTAGTGCATTATCAAATATAGCGGTAAGGTGGCACTGGCAGGCCTGACGGATTATTTTGGCTGCTGAAGATACATCACCACAAGCATTTAGTTGCTCTTTCAGTTCGTAAGCAGCAGAAATTTCCAGGGTTTCACCTTTTAGGTTGGCTTCTACAATCTCTATTTCAACTTCGGGCGTCCAACGAAGCACCCACTTTTCTAACCAGCTTGCACTTTCCTGCGACACAGCAAGTTTTTCGGCAAAATGAATATTCAAAACACTCAGGCGATGCAGAAAAACAGAGCGATTAAGGTTTATAAATGCTGCCTCCTTTGTTTTTACCTTTATATTTTCGCGCAGGTCAAGTGTTAATTCCTGTGCTACAGCAGATTTATAATTGAGTAGCTTTAACCTTTTTAATTCCTGGTTCATATCTTCCTGAACCGGTGTCTGACTTACTCCTTCGGGCAAATGGCCTATGGCAGTACCAATATCGGTTTTGTTGATGGCTTCGGCAACAGGCACTAGTTCTCCTCCACCAAAACAGGTAACAACTGCATCGTGCAAATCCTTCAGTACCGGAAGCTCTCCTCCACGCATTGATGTAAGCGCATTAGCCAGCCTCACTGCTTCAATTACACTGGCTGATGAAGCATTATAACCTTTATTTCTAAGCTCTTTGGCTACTTTCGACAAGTAAATAGCAGGCAATTCATTCAGCCTGTTTTCACAAATTGCATTCCACATCAGCTCAAAATAATACGGTGCCATATTACCTGCACCATAACCCATACGACTGCTCAATCTCAGGTAAGAATAGGGCATTAATGTAAGTTGTGAGGCTGCATGCGGAAGCATCTTTAACTCATCATCAGACATTGGAGACAGGTCAGGATGAATACCCGACAGGTGGTAGGCACCTGCAACAATAACGATTTCTTCGGGCTTATAGCCTTCTGATATCGCTCGTTGTATTTCCCTGCGCATATAAGCTTCGCGTATAAGGTTATACGAAAAATCGTGTGGTACAGCTTCATACTCTTTATCAATCACCAATTCTCTTACTTGTGCCGATTGATAAGCCAGACTTTCTTTAAATGTTCCGGCATTCAGGTTATGTTCAAAATTCCGCTCCCAGTAACTTTCATAATTATCTTCACAAGAATGCCCTGCCACTTTATCGTACAAAGCATTGTGAAAACGGTAAAACTCATCGGCTGTTTCATTAGCCTCTTTTTTTCTTTCCTGTTGCAGTTTAAGCATAATACCTGAGGGCAGATCCATAAAACGTACTTCAAGCTTACGCTGTATGCCCCAACAGATAGCCTGGTATTCGGGCGAATAGGCTGCAAAGGGATAGAGTACCGTTTCTATTGGCAGTTCTGTTGTATAAGCCAGCAAAGCAACAGGCGGCTTAATACCCTTACCCGCAAGGCTCTTAATCATACCGGAAGCATCCGAAGGTCCTTCTATAAGGATACACCGGGGCTTTTTCTCTTCCAAGTATTGCAGTAAGTGGTAAGATGCACCAGGCGAAAGATGGCGAACTCCAAAAATATTGTAATGGTCTGCCATTTGTTTACCTGTTTATTTCGCTACACGTATTATACAGTCCACGCCAGGCTGTTCCCCGTTTTTTCATCACATTTTCAAGGTATTCTTTCCATACCATTTTATCCTTATCTTCGTCTTTTACAACAGCTCCCTGCAGGCCTGCCGCTAAATCTTCGTCGGTAATGGTACCGTTGCCAAAGCTGGCTGCCAACGCCATACTGTTTGTGATAAGTGAAATAGCTTCTGCTGTAGAAATAACACCACTTGGCGATTTTAACTTTTGCTTTTCATCCAGTGTCATGCCCTGTCGAAGTTCACGAAAAATGGTTACAATTTTCTCTATAGCCTCATTGTCCGGTAAACCGGCTTTCAGTCGGTAATTATTTGAAATTTCGGCCACACGTTTACTTACAATAGATACTTCTGTTTCAAGCTTATCCGGGGCAGGCAATACAATAATATTAAAGCGACGTTTCAGAGCCGATGACATATCGTTTACCCCTTTATCTCTTGTATTAGCGGTAGCAATAATTGAGAACCCCCGTTGTGCAGGAAGCTCTTTTCCCAACTCAGGAATGGCAATTGTCTTTTCCGACATAATAGAAATCAAGGCATCCTGCACTTCGGAGGCACAACGTGAAATTTCTTCGAAACGTGCTACCGAACCGGTTTCCATAGCTTTGTAAACAGGACTTTTGATCAGTGCTTCATTTGAGGGGCCATTGGCCAACAACATAGCATAATTCCACGAATAGCGAATATTTTCCTCACTGGTTCCTGCTGTCCCCTGTACCACTTTGCCTGAATCTCCGCAAATGGCTGCTGTCAAATTTTCAGATAACCACGACTTGGCTGTTCCCGGCTCACCTATCAACAACAAAGAGCGATCGGTTAGCAGTGTGGCAATGGCTATTTCAACCAAACGATTGTGCCCAATATATTTGGGAGTAATAGTAACCTTGCCAGCCTTACCTCCTACTACAAACTTAAGCACTGCTTTGGGCGATAACTGCCAACCGGCAGGTTTTTCTTCATTTTGATCTTCTGTTTTAAGTGCTTCCAGCTCATCTGCATATAGTAACTCGGCAGGAAGCCTCAATACGTCTTCTTTTTTTATTGTCATTATATTTGATTTTGTCTCTTTATCAACAGTTCGGTATTTCTTTAAGCATTATATTTTCAAGGATTTACACACTCTTACCTGTTACAAATAAGGTATTTACAATGTACATCTTGCAAATCTATCTTGTGTCTAAAATCTAACGATCTATTATTCATTTTAACTACTGTCCTTCTATTTCATCTGCAATATATTCAAACCCACTAAGCTTACTTTTTTTATACAGTTCTCTAAACTTCGCAGCATACTCTTTAGGAAATTCTTTCCAAACATTTAGATTTGAAAGCCCAGATAAGAGGTATGAGTGTTTTTTCTTAGACATTGCATTGTAAATTAATTCAAAGCATCCGGTTACTTTTCTTTTTACTAAAAGACTGAATACAACCCCCTGATAATCCTCTTTAGTCACTTCCTTATTTGTCAATTTGACAAGCAACTTATCCAGTTTTTCACTTTTAGAACCTTCATAAGCATCTATTATACTTAACATTATCTCTTTATTAAAACGTACACTTTTTTCTCCTTCAAGCTTTTTATAGCATAAAGGTATCCATCGCGGATCTATCTTATCTGTTAATAATTCAAAGCCATCATTTTTTTCATAAGAGTAATACCTTCTTCTTCCTCTTGTATACACGTTGTTTAAATCCCAAGCAGTTATAACCTGCCCTTTTATAAACAGGGGGCTAAACAGATCGTATATTTTGTCTTTAGGATAATTCCCTTCAATAGCAGTATAGAAGTAATTATGCCATAATGGTGTATTCCAATTCACTTCAGGGATTTCATGTATTTCATTTTCAAAGAAAGTAAGCTTTTTACCTGCCTCCATCGAAGATAAGCAATTGATGATATTAGTTGTTACCTGCTCTGCTTTATGATGCAGCAAAAGTCCTTTGGCTTTAATTAGCTCATTGTATTCGGTATCTTTCAATATCCGGGTAAATAAGTCCAGCACTTCAGGCTTGTCTTTATTGGTTAAAGCTTCTATACTAACTGCCAATTTGCTTAGCTGGTTTTCCAGTACCTTGTCCTTTTCATCTTTGTCAAGGGTAATAAATTCTTCAAACGCCCGTACTACCTGATCGTATACATCCTGAAAAAAGTAAGGTAACTTTGTTGTAGCCAATGCTGATACAATGCCTTCAATATCTTTTTTATTTTTTACAAATGCTGACGTTAACCTTTCCAGGGCTGTTTTTGTATTCATTTTTGCCAAAGCTATGTAAGCAGCTTCTCTCACCTGTTTGTTCTTATCATCAGCCAGAGTTAGTATCAACTCTTCCTGATCGGCATTTTCGCTTAAAATATGTACACATTCTACTCGTAAAGCCGGTAGCGATTCAGATAAAATCATTTCAACCATTTCAGGCACCCGGCTATTTCCCATCTTATGCAATAAGCGCAAGCGCCTGACGTTTTCCTTTCGGTCTTCATATTTAAACCCCTTTAACAAAAACGGTATCATGGGCTTTCCTATTGATGGGATAATAGTTTCTTCTATATAATCAGCCAGTTCGGAATATTTGTCATTTAGTGCTTTATCAAGGTATGCGTACGTCCGCGAATCGTTAAAAATATGTCGGTCATGCGCTTCTTTCAGTATTTCCATTCTTCCGGAGTTACTTGTTGTTAAAGCTTCTAAAGCAGGTTTCAACTCCTGGTAGGTATGCGTTGTATATACTTCATCCAATGGTATATCCGGCACCTGTGGACTTTCCGTTCCTTCTGCCTCCACCGTTTCGCCTTGCGTGTAAAGTATTGAGTACAGCAAAACAGAGAGCTTCATTAGTTTTTCAGATGATTGTTGGATATCGCTTACAATAAGCTCTTCAATCTGGCTTGCCAGCATTTTAAATACCGGCGCTTTTTCTCCTAACTTATTTAGTACGGGTATATGTTTTTTAAGACGAGGGTCTTCTTTGGCAAATTTACTTCCGGCAATAAATAAGCGATTTATTTCTTGTTGAAGATCGTATAATGGTTGTAATTTCATGTGTATAAATTAGTATCAAAACATAAGTATCAAGATCCAGGACAACGATTTTTTAATCGTTCTCTTGTGTGTCGCAATGCTTTTGTTATGATGGTTTCATATGCTTTATTTTAAGATATCAGATAAATAGATGTTTGATAAGAGACTGATTGGCTGCATATATAATTGCCCTGGTTAATTCGGTATGCTTGTATGTCAATCTTACTTGTTATCGGTATTTACCTTTCTTTAGTATTAAGGTTGTTCTCTTCTTTATGAAGTCCGTAACGTATTTTAACCCATTTGCCATGGCAGATCAGGCTTTGTTATTCCATTATTCTTTACAATACAAATGGTTTAAAACATGCTGTTTAATTTTTAATATAAGAGTCGTACTATTTTTTCAGATGTAATCAACGACATAGCTTGTGCCGATAACAAGCCACTCTGCACATCATTGTTTATCATCACAAGCAAGGCATATCCTTCAGCACATGCGGGCAGCAGTGCTTTCAGGTTTGTTGATGAAGAAACGCCTTGTTCTGCTATATCTTTTAATGTAAGTTTGTTGCCTTGCTTATCTTCTATTACAAGGTTATCATTATTCTGGTAAGCTTTGTGCAACGAGAGTAACAACACGGGATGCTTATCCATTAAAGGGTTTTTAATGGTATTCTTTATGGCCTTTAATGCCATTGCATAATCAGTAGCAGCAAATGAGCGTACTCTTGCCAAATCACTGGATTTAATTTTACGGCTACTAACGGCCTCATTTTCCCATCGTACCCTGGGATTATGATCGCCGGGGTAAACATATAGTTCTTTTACCTGCAACAGATCAAAAGTGCTGTTTGCCTCTTTAATATATTTAGCAGCTTTATACGGACGGTAGTTTGTTGTCTTATAAAACCTGCCACTCTTCATATTAATCCAAAACCCATCATCGCAATATTCTTTTCTGGCTGCATTATTATAGCTATTAAACGAAAGTTGCAGCAATTCGCCATTTTCTTCGTACAAGCCATATTGCATCAATTCTACCAACTTCCATACATGTCCTACCTGTTCTTCTATAGCAGAATCCAACTCAGGGGTTTCTTCCGGGTTTTCTTTCCTTTTATTCAGGTAGTCCGTGCTTTTTTTCAGCACTGCAAACAGGTAATTTACCTGGTCTATTACTTTCGTATATTCTTCATTTTTAACTATACTTAGTTCCAGCAGCAGGTTATTAAAGGCTGTTTGTATGCCTCCAATATAGTAGTTACCCAGTTCTTTAATTTGCTGTACCAGTGTCTTTTTTACTTTTGCATCAATAGCTGACAAACCTGTTTCAACAATATTCTTAAGTATTTTCTGAGCTATTTCAATACCCGCCAGTTGAACATCTACCTTCTTTATAAAGGCAGCTTTATTTATTTTTTTTGGCTGGTCGGCTTTTTCCTTTACCGACTTTTTCTCCTGTGCTTTCTTTTCCTGTCGTTTTTCTATTTTACCTCGTTTTTCAAGAATATCAGCAGGTATGTCTGCCTCCATAAATGCAGTTTTATCTTTTTCGTAAGCATATAAAAGCCCTACAGCATGTTTACATGGAAACTGACGGCTTGGACAATTACATCTGAACACAGGATTATTTACATTTATATAATCAGCCGAACAGTAATAGGGGTTTTTCCCACTGCCGGCACATTCGCCCCATATCAGGTTTTTTTCTGCTGAAATTTTTAGGTCTGAGAACTTATTTTTAGAGACAAGGGCTCTTCCATTCTTTGCTGCAGAAGCATTGGGGGCAAGTTCTTCAATCTTACTTTGTGTTATTTCCATTGTTCTAATAGCTTACTATTGTGTAGTTATACCAATTATCATTTAAAGTCAATAACCATTAGGCTTAGGGTGCAACCTGCATTACATCAGAGATGCTTTATTGTTGTACAATATATTTCAACATCCAGGTTTAAAGTAACTGTTTTTGATACTTATCCTGCTTACCAACATAAATTGCCACAAATAGAGGTAAAAGACCTTTTTTAAATGTTCTTTAAATATATATAGTACACCATAACAATCAAACTCCTCTTTATAATCGTAGCACTTTAATTGATATTCGTCGAACAAAACTGAAATCAATGCTTCAGTTAATTGATCGTAAAATTTCTCAAGTACCACAACATCACTTTTTTTGATTAATAATATTTACACTTTAATTTATCTGGATAATCCTGGTAGTATAAACACTAATTAACACGATCAACCCTATTAGCTTATGCTTAATAAGTATAACTACGTACACGTTTAACTGGCATTTAAAGACAACTATTAATCAATTAATGACTTATCTCTATAATTGAAGTAAAAACAAACAGATTGCTTAATATTTTAAAAGGGTTTCTCAACTAAAAATATTTACATTATTATTTTCATTTAATGATATAGTAAAAATAATCACTAATTTTGAACAATTAACACAGAATGACTAAACATAGAATGCAACTATTATAGATAAGTTCCAATACATTCCTCCCGTCCACATTAAAAACGAAATTAGAGAATGAAAATATTTTTACTATAGTTATAATAGCTATCGGTCTTCAGAGTTTAGTTAGTCAAAATGACAAATATGAAAGGAATAAAACTGAGTTAATAAAAGTTACAAATTTGTTGCACTATATAAATACGACCTTAAATCTTTGGGAAAAATTCTCAAATCATTTAGAGGCTTTAGTTAAAGGCAATTATAGTTATCTAGGTATAGAAAAAAATTGAAATAATAAAACGTATTGTAACAATGGCTAATAAAGTATCAAATACCCCAAACAATATACCTATGAAAAAAAGAGCTATTTTGCTATTGGCATCTTTTGCAATGACAACGCTTATTTACTGTCAAGAAAACCTTCAAAAATATGAGTTTAGCGTAGGCGGAAATTATCGCACAACTACAAACGGTATTAATGTTGAAACCTATAAAACTAATATTAAATCAAATACTGCAAAGTTTGAATTGGGAATTAACCGCGCCATTTCAAATACAATAATGATTGGAATTGCGATGGATTATCTTAATCGCAATGAACAATTTGATTACCAATACTATAATATTGACAATATTTTTGTTATTGAAGGATTTCCCGGAAAAAAAATTACGACAATAATTCCTTCTGTAAACGTAAAATATGTAAAGGTACTGACCGAAAACTTTATTGTAGGATTAAACTTATATAATGGTTATGGATTTAGTACATCAAAACCTTATTCCTTAACGGACCTTAAGGTTAATTTCCAGGCTCGTGTTTTATCAAATTCCAGAACTGGATATAAAAAAACAATTAGCGAATCTTTTTATACAATATCTATAGCCCCCGAGGCTTGCTATTATATAGCAAAATCAATCGGCATAAAATTAAAAGGGGAATTATTTAGATTTGATACTATAGATAAAACCCAATTCTTTTTTAAAAGAAAATCCAATCAAATTATATGGACACTGGGTGTTAGCTGGAGAATATAAATAACGCTCGCTAACAAAGTGCAATAAAGCTCTTTCGCTTCATAGCCTCGTCTAAAAACCTTTAATTTTCATTTTAATATACGGGTAGCTGAATTTAATAACCAAACCCAGGTTAATAGTTTTTAAACAGGTTACTATTGGCATCAATATCGAAAAAATGCTTGCTATTAAAAGAATTAAGTCTTTTTTTTGTTGAAAAATATACTTTTAAAAAACATGAAAAAAATAATTATTGTTTTATTGATAATTTTCACTTTAGGGGTAAAAGGACATACACAAGATACTGATTATAAAACAATAGAAATTTCAGGAAAAGTAACCGACTTTGAGGGCAACCCGATAGATAGTGCTATTGTTCAGTTAAAACATCCTGATTTTTCGAATGCTTACTCTACATATTCTGATTCTGATGGAAATTATAAGCTAACTGGAGTAAAAAAAGGAGCATATATGTCAATGTATGTTTTGCGTCCAAATGAATACCCAAGAAGAAATGCAGTGCCACCTGAAGATATGAGATTGGAGTTCTGGGCTTGGAATGTTATTGCAGATAGAGATTTGATAATTAATCCACGGTACGACCGACTTGAGCTATATGGGTTAACGGCTTATAGTATCTTTGGTGGCGGTTCTGGAATATGGTTGTATGTAAGACCAATGAGTTTGGGTAAATTGCTGCAGTATGACAAGAGTATTTATTCTGACAAGTCAAAAATTGATGATTTAGTTGATATAAATGTCTATCCTGAATATTTTAAGGCAGAGGTCTTTGTTGATGACAATCCCGTAAAAATAAAATCAATACAAAAGGTAGAAGAATTAGCAGCTACAGAAACAAGAGAGGCAATAATTGGATATTTAATCAACATCGATTATACCATCACGAAAAGGCCAGAAAAACCCTTGATAATAAAAGTTGTTGGGGAAAATACTGAGTTTAATGAAAAAGGAGAAAATATTTACTTTTTTAAAGTAGAAGATTATCAATGAGAAACAAAAACACTACCGCCAACAACCTGTAAAAAACATAGCCAGGCAGGCGCGTATTTGAAGGTTTGTAGCCTGTATTTGCATTCTCCCGGTTTGAACAGGGTTAGCCCCCGAAACCGGCTACGTTACTTAAAGCCAGACCTTAGCAATAAGTATAAAAATACACAATTACAGTGCTAATTAATTTTTATAAAACCTATTATATCGTGCTAAAATAAATAAGTGATATAGCCAACACTCTTGATTTGATGGGTATAAAACAAATACTAACACTTCACTTTGATGGATTGAGTAACCGTGCCTGGCTATTTCATGTAATATGGTTAATCATTACATGTAGTTGATAAAGGCTTGTGTTCAGCAATACATCTTACCCCTGCTTGTTCCTTTTGTACTGTTGCTACGATAAGGAAATCATTAACTCTTATACATTCAGAACGCTCCATTTAAAGTATCCTGAAATACAGGCTGGTTTACATTTATCGCTTATATTAATGAATATCTTCAACTATTGATATAATAAATAAATAGCAATATAATGCTTTATAATCAATAAAGCATTGTTGCTTGACACATCTTCACATCACCACATCATTAGCTTTTAAAGGTTATATTTGATGGTAATAATATGCTTTTAAGATGTGCCAAATGTATAATAATCTTGCAATAACGGTTTATTTTAAAAAAAAATCCTGAAGTTTTTGTTCTTCATAATCATATTTGATTATTTTTAAGCTGTATTAAAAACCTGAGCTACCAGGTTAACGGTAATGCATTTTATTAATTACAATAGCCTACCCCATAAAATTTTATATACTGAAATATATTTAAAACTCTTTAAATGTCAGTATAAAAGTTAACATATACATAAACACAGATAAACATTATAAATCAAAGTATCAATAAATCATTATAATATTATTGCAGGCTGATAATTCCGGCAAGTTTAAACCAACAAACTTATTATTAGTCTGGAAAACAGGAGTTAACAATTACAATGTAATTTTAATAGGGTAATTGGTTGGCTGTAATAAGTAAATAAAATGAAACAAATTGCTATTGGATTAATATTACCTGTTAACAATGACTTTGTTCAAAGTCCGGAAGTGTGTTATGTAAACAACTCTACAGAAATCTGCTTTAAAACTGATGATAAACAATTTGGCCGGATTTCATTCCACAATCTTGACTCAATAAAAGTTTCAAGAGGCGAGCAACTGCCTTTTAAAGATGACTGGACAGAAGATAAGGAAGTACCTTGGGTTTACGTGGTTGAAAACTCCCAATGGCTAATTAACAGGCATAGTTACGAAAAAGATGTATATGGTGGTTCATATGAATTTGGAGGGAATGTTGATGAGATGTTAACAGATTTCAGGCATTTTATATTTCAGTTTCATGATGAATTTATAGAGGTTATAGCAAGAGGTTTCTGGTTGGAAAAGGATTCTGAAAAGCTAAATGGAAAACCGTTAAAAGAGCAACATCCCCTACTCCCCTTAAATACCAATAACATTGAATTACTTGAATTAAATACAATCAAATGCCGGTTATTGTATAGCGAATATGATTTAAACACTTTAATTGCTAATTCTGAATTTTGTGAGCAAAAACGAATTGAATTTCAAACAGAATATAATGGTAGATATTCCCAAAGTTATACCTTAGTAATATTCAGAAGAAATGGCAAAATCTTTAGTGGCTTAAGAGGTTTTTTCGGAAATTTTGAATTTGAGAAAGAAGGTATAGCTACTTTAGAGGAAGTGTACCCAATATTTGAAAAGCATACCCTTGAAATATCGGAAAGACAAAAAAATAATTTAAACAAGCTTATTTAAAAGTAATGTTACTGTTTTAAAGGTACATAGCTTTATAAAAAAACTCATCAGAGCAATCTAATACTAACTGAATTAGTATAGTAAGTGAGCTTGCTCAAAAGGAATAAAATGGCTTTACTCTTCAAATAATAACATACAAACATAGCGGCTATGATTTTGAGGTAGCTGTTATGTTTGTATGTTTTTATAATTGTATTATTTAAGTGCTACCTTTCTAACTTCGGTAATTTGGCTTTTAGTATCGGTTAATTCCAGCAGATATATACCTTTTGCTCCCAGTTCGTTTAAATTAATACGAATATGTGAGGCATTACTTTCGAGTTGTGTCAATATGGCTCCTGCCATATTAAAAATCCTGACGGTAAATTCTGTTCCTGTTTCCCCGGTAATATTTACATTACCGTAACTCGGATTAGGATAGATATGGTAAGAATCTGACACCAAATCATCAATAGCAGTCGGTTTAGGCTCATAATATACTGTGCTTCTACTTAATATATACCAGTCTGCACTTGTATCATCCCACCGGTACTGCTCATACAATTTATTTGCTCCATCATCATAATAGCTTTGACAATATTTATTTACTCCTTCCCAATCATTTAAGGTATTGTTCCAATAATATTCCTCTTTGGAAATTTGCCTTCCATTCTCATTATATAATCTGGATTCTTTTTTGCTTCCCTTCCACTCCAATGTTGCACTGGACCAATCGTAACTATATTGCGACAGAATATCCCTATTCGTATTGTATGTGCTTACTTTTTTAACGAGGTTCGTCCATTCGGTTATATTCCATATGTAACTAACCTCCTCTAATACATTCCCCTCTTTATCAACCGAATACTCAGTTTTCTCAATATTTTCCCAATCATTTAAAGATTCATCCCATTTTAAACTAGTAAATTGAATAACCTTACCCTTCTCATTATTTACGTAATTATATCGCTGTGATTCTTGCCAGGAGGCCGGGTCAATAATCCTGTCAAAGAGCTCAACACTGACTCTAAATCCTTTATCATCATAATTATAAACGTTCTTTTTCTTTTCTATCCATACACCTCCTTCATCATCACAAGTAATCATCAAAATAAGTTCTTTATTATCATATGTATATTCATACCTTCTTGCTATTAGAAATTTACCTTCTCTTTCATCCCACCAAAACATCTCGTACGACATTTTTTCACCTTCTGTATTAAATTCATAGTTTCGTTTATATTTTACATACCATTCATTCAACTGGTTATCCCAATGCTTCATCTCTGAAATGATTACCCTTCCTGAAGAATCATATTCATTACGCTCTTTGCGTGTTGGTTTCCATTCTTTTAACTGCATATCCCATTTATAAGATGTGTATACAGTATTTTCAGTATTAACTTCCCTGGTTACCTCTGTTTTTGAACTGTTAACCCAATCGTTAACTTGTATATCAAAAATATCGTATTTCATTTCCAGGATCTCTCCATCTGCATCATAGTTATACCTTGTTCTTTGATACTTTTCAAGGGGTTGATTAATATCACGTCTTTCTTCGAGTATAATGCTGTCGATTTTATTGCTTTGTTCAGATTTAAGGTATGTATGACCTTTTGCCCTGTTTTCAGAGTAATATACTTCATATTTTTCAATATAAGTATTAAGCAACTCTTCAAATAACAATTCAGCAGGAGTAGTTGCCTCAACATTATAATTGTGCGTATTGTGGGCATTTTGTCCCGGTACCATTATACCTGCACTAATAAGTATAATAAAAACAAATGGTAATTTTAATTTCATAAGATTTTGTTGTGTGTGATTAATACTTGTTTCCATACGCCAACTCCTGCCATAAGTTACACTTCACATGCTATTAACCTGAGTTTGACGTAATATTTTGAATTTATCTCATTACATATGAGTCTCTAAGGCTTTCGATAAAAAAACATTGTTTCATATCGCTTGAAAACTGTGAGTTTCAAGCGTAATTTAACGAAAGAACAGCGGGCTATTTAGAGTCCATTACATGAATAATATCGCTGTTTTATTAAGCCGGTATCACAACTTGATTTATCTTTCAACTTAATCGCTACCTTTGTATTTATGCCAAAAGATATAAGTATACAGGAATTCCTTGGTGAATACAGGCACTTGCCATTGATTGATGTGCGTTCGCCGGGCGAATTTGAAAAGGGTCACATTCCTAATGCGATTAATATTCCACTTTTTACTAACGATGAGCGGGCGCATGTAGGTACAGTTTATAAGCAAGATTCGAAGAAGGCGGCAATTCAACTGGGTTACAAGTATGTTACTCCTAAACTGGAGTGGTTTATTGAGGAGTCGAACAAAACAGCACCGGACAAAAATATTGTTATTCATTGTTGGCGCGGTGGTATGCGCAGTCATTCGTTTGCACAGCACCTTAAAGATAACGGTTTTAATACTGTATATGTAATAGATAAGGGCTATAAGGCATACCGTCACGAGGCACTCAATAACTTTAATATGGGTTCGCTAATTATACTGGGTGGTTATACCGGAAGTGGTAAAACACATATTTTACAACAATTAAAAGCGGCCGGACAGCAGGTTTTAGATTTAGAAGGTCTGGCATCACATAAAGGTTCTGCTTTTGGCAATATTGGAATGGATAAACAACCCACTACTGAGCAATTTGAAAATAATTTGTATTGGCAATGGCGGCATTTTGACTTTAACAAGCCTATTTGGGTTGAGGATGAAAGTCCAAATATAGGCGATGTAAATATTCCTATACAACTGTTTCAGAAGATACGAAATTCGGAAGTACTTTTTGTTGAGATTAGCAAAGAAGAGCGGGCTAAGTTATTGGTAAATGAATACGTATTAGGCGATAAAGCACAACTGACTAATGGTATCAACCGCATTTCAAAACGCCTGGGTTACGATATTACCCAAAAGGCACACAATTACCTGGATAAAAATAATTTTTATGAGGTGGCACTATTAATGCTGACTTACTATGATAAATATTACAAGCGAGGCATGAAAAAACGTGATGAAAACAGGATTAAATTAATACCCCTGAAGAATACAGATGCCACTGTTAATGCACAGTTTTTAATCAATTTTTCAAAGGAACAACGTTTATGCCTGATATAAAACTAACTCAATATAGCCACGGTGCGGGATGCGGATGCAAAATAGCACCTTCTGTTCTTACTGATATTTTAAAAAGTAATATTACACCTGTTAACGACAATAAGCTTATTGTTGGTAACAGTAGCCGCGATGATGCTGCGGTTTATGATATGGGTGATGGTTCGGCTATTATCAGTACTACCGACTTCTTTATGCCCATTGTTGATGATCCGTTTACTTTTGGTAAGATAGCTGCTGCTAATGCCATTAGCGATGTATATGCTATGGGGGGGCAACCTTTGTTAGCAATAGCCATACTGGGATGGCCGGTTGACAAATTATCTGCAAAGGTGGCTTCGCAGGTAATGGATGGCGGACGACAAGCTTGTAAAGAGGCGGGTATTGTATTAGCCGGAGGACATAGTATTGATAGTCCTGAACCCATTTTTGGTTTAGCGGTAACGGGCCGTGTTAGCTTAGATATGCTTAAACGTAATGATACGGCAACAGCTGGCTGTAAGCTTTACCTTACCAAGCCGCTTGGTGTTGGCATTCTTTCTACTGCACAAAAAAAAGGCTTGTTAAAAGACGAACATGCACATATAGCTCCTGAACTGATGAGCCAGCTAAACAGTCTTGGGCAGAAATTAGCCCCGATAAAAGGTATTACTGCCATGACAGATGTTACGGGCTTTAGTTTAATTGGCCACCTTAGTGAAATGTGCGAAGGAAGTGGCTTGTCGGCTAAGCTATACTACAATAAGGTGCCTAAGCTAGATATGCTACAGGGGTATATTGATCAAAAGTGCCTGCCGGGGGGAACAACCCGCAATTGGTTAAGCTATGGGCAACAGGTTAGCCTGTTGAATGATGATTATAAAAATATTTTGTGCGATCCGCAAACCAGTGGTGGCTTATTGCTTGCCGTAAGTATTGATGCTACTAATGAGGTTGAACATGTATTAAAAGATAATGGAATTGAACCTGTTTGCTTTGGTGAGTTAATGGCACAAAAAGACAAACTTATTTACGTTGAGTAATTAAGGTGTTGTATAAACATCTTGGGGATATTGATACAAAAGTGTTGTAATGGTAAATCATTTACAGTCAATTATGCCGTTACAATCTTATTTTCGACTGTATTTAAAGCAGTATTACAAGTGAACATTTATACCACAAAGTGAACCAGTGTCAGCTCCTCATAACTACAATATAACTTACTTTTGCTGCTATAGCTAACAATATGCTTATGATACGTAACAACACTTTATTTCTAATTATACTCTTTTGCTTTAGTATTAATGCCGGCACTTCATGGGCAAAAAATAAAAAGCAGCCTAATGTTATTATTATCCTTACTGATGACCAGGGTTCTGTGGATATGAACTGCTATGGAGCAACAGATTTATACACACCTCATATGGATGCTTTGGCACAGTCGGGTGTTCGCTTTACCCAGTTCTATGTTGCTGCACCGGTTTGTTCGCCTTCACGGGCTTCTATGCTTACTGGTCTTAATCCACACGAGGCAGGATTACCAGGCAATGCCTCATCGCAGGAAGGACACAAGGGTATGCCAACGGAAAAGGTAACGATAGCTGAAATAATGAAAGAAAATGGTTATCATACGGCACATATAGGCAAGTGGCATATTGGTTACACTCCTGAAACAAGGCCGCTAGGACAGGGTTTTGATTATTCATTTGGACATATGGGTGGTTGTATTGATAACTATTCGCATTTCTTTTACTGGAACGGGCCTAACCGCCACGATTTATGGGAAAATGGCCGTGAGGTATGGTATGATGGCGAATATTTTGGTGATTTAATGGCTGATAAGGCTGATAACTATATTGCTGAGCATAAGGATAAGCCATTTTTTATGTATTATGCCATTAATATGCCCCACTACCCTCTTCAACCCAAAGCCGAATGGCGCGAGCATTATAAGGATATGGCCATGCCAAGGCGCGATTATGCTGCTTTTGTATCTACTATTGATGAGTACATTGGCCGGCTGATGAATACGCTGGAGAAGGAAGGTTTACGCGATAATACTATTGTTATTTTACAATCTGACCACGGACACAGTAATGAAACACGTACTTTTGGCGGTGGTGGCAGCGCAGGCCCTTACCGGGGTTCTAAATTCTCTCTTTTCGAAGGTGGTATAAGGGTGCCATCTATTATTAGCTACCCTAAAGTGATTCCCTCTAACGAGGTAAGAGATCAAATGGCTTTTAATATTGATTGGTTGCCTTCTATAGCTGAATATTGCAATATTAATTCTATTCCCGGTAATATTGAAGGTAAGAGTTTAAAGCAAACAATACAAAAAAATACTGCTAGTCCACACCAACAGTTTATATGGAAAAATGGTGCCAGTTGGGCTATTCGGAAAGGCGACTGGAAACTTATTGCTTTTCCTCAAGATCAGAGCGAAAAAGGGGAGTTGCATCCGGATGATGACTTGCTTTTTTTAGTTAATGTTAAGGAGGATTGCAGTGAGATGACTAACCTTGCCAAGCAATACCCTAACAAGGTAAAGGAATTAAGCGAGGCTTACCTGCAATGGAAATTTGCAAGCCCTGGTGATATTCCCCAAAAGCGCCTGCAAATAAAGCATAAAGCCATTGGCAAAAAAGCAAAGCTCACCCATTTACCTCACTCAAAATACAAAGGTTTTGGTGCACAAAGCCTTATTGATGGTGAAACAGGTACCCGACTGTATAATGATGGTTACTGGCTTGGTTTTGAAGGTAATGATGCTGAGCTGACTATTGATATGGGGCAGGTAACGGTATTTAACGAGGTTTCTGTTGGCTTATACAACAACCCCGAAGCCTGGATATTTTTTCCTGATTATATTGAGCTTAGCTGGTCTGATGATGGCACAGTGTTTAGCCCCCCTTTAAAACAAGTAATACCATTTACAAGTAAAGCAAAACTTACTTCGCAAAAACGCATTAGCATACAACAAGAAGATATGCATGGCCGCTTTATTAAAGTAAAGGTTAAAAACACAGGTAAATGCCCAGACTGGCACAATGCCAAAGGACAAAAGGCCTGGTTATTTATTGACGAGATCAGCATTTTATAAGCTTATTTCTCATGTTATCAGACTGATAGTTTTATGTTTAAAAAAAAGATTGTATCTTCAATGCTCAAAACTAAACCTTCCGGTTAATGAAGTTAAGGAGGCTATTTTTTCTCTTACTTACATTTGTTACAATACATAGCATGGTATTGGCCAATGCAAGTAAAGATACAGTGATACTACAACTTAAATGGAAACATCAATTTCAGTTTGCAGGCTTTTATGCCGCCAAAGAAAAAGGGTATTACGAGGCAGAAAATTTACATGTAATAATAAAACCGGGTGATTCCGGGCTGAATTTTGTAGAGGAAGTAATAACTGGCAAAGCTCATTTTGGACTGGAGTCCTCTTCACTTATCTTATCACGTAACAAAAATATTCCTGTTGTTGCTCTTGCCGCAATCTTTCAACACTCTCCCGAAATACTCATTGCCCGTAAGGACTCAGATATAAAGCTTATTAAAGATATAAAAGACAAGCATATTTCACTTGGCTCCAATGGGCTTGGATCAACCAATGCCTTGTTACAAAAATTCAGTATCCCGGAAGATAACTTCCAATATGGTAACTCATCCTCACTTATCCAGGATTTAATAAATAAGGAAACAGATGTTATTGCCTCTTACGTAACTGATGCGCCATATATACTTGATAAGGCCGGCGTTGAACAAGTACACTTTACCCCCCGATTTTATGGTATTGATTTATATGGCGATATCCTTTTTACTTCGCAGCATGAAGTTGAAAACAATAAAAATCGTGTTAAAAGGTTTATTGATGCATCATTAAAAGGCTGGCAATATGCTCTGAATAATAAATCAGAGTTGATTCAGCTTATCCATAACAAATACAACCCCAATCTAACAGAAGATCAGCTACTATATGAAGCCACTGCAATGGAAGACCTAATTATGCCTAACCTGATTGAACTCGGGCATATGAACCATGTGCGCTGGAAATATATAGCTGACACCTATGTGCAACTGGGCCAGCTACAACCACTTTATTCAATTGAAGGCTTTTTATTTGATGATTACCTGGTTTTTAATGAAAGAAGAACTAAACAGTTTTTAATTATACTAGTAGCTATTTTAGCTCTCTCTCTTATTAGTTTAATTGTTATTTTTTTATTTAACAGGCGTTTAAAAAAAGCTGTTCAGTACAGAACGGCCCAGCTTTCTACGGCTAACTATAAACTTAAAAATGAAATTAGTAGCCGAAAACTGGCTCATACAAAACTAACCTTAAGCGAAGAACACTTTAAGCGTTTATTCGAGGATTCACCCATTTCATTATGGGAAGAAGACTTTAGTGGTACTAAAAAGCTTTTGGATAAACTAAGCGAAGAGGGTGTAAAAGATATTGAACATTACATTAGGAATAATCCCGGATTTGTTACAGAATGTGCCCAACAAGTTAAAATTATTGATGTTAATAAAGCTACCCTGCAATACATGGAGGTGGATAATAAAGAAGATATTTTGAATGGTGTTCGTAAAGTATTTTCAGATTATACCATAAGTAATTTTGCCGAAGAGCTTATTGCTTTTTGCAATGGTAAGTATTTATATGAAACCGAAGCTGAACACATTACCTTTAAAGGCAATAAGATTCATGTTTCTATTACTGTTAAAATTTTAAATGGCTATGAGGATAACTGGAGTAAGGTTATTGTCTCTTTAATTAATATCTCCGACTTGCGAAATACAACTCAGCAATTAAAAAATAAAGAAACTCAACTTCTTCAGCAAAACGAAGTGCTTAAGGGAATTAACCTTGAGCTTAAAAAAGCCAAGATAAAAGCCGAGGAAAGCGACCGTTTAAAGTCAGCTTTCTTATCCAATATGAGTCACGAGATAAGAACGCCTATGAACGGCATTGTTGGCTTTACTGATTTACTAAAAAATGGCTCTTTAACTGCCGATGAAAAATCGCGGTACCTTGATATTATTGAAGAAAATTCTCAACAGTTATTACGTATTATTTCTGATATTATTGATATTTCAAAAATAGAGGCTTCCCAGTTAACCATTGCAAAATCAGAGATAGATATCAAGCAGCTTTTTAAATATTTACACGAGGTATTTACTTTAAGAATTAGTCGTACAACAAAAGATAAGCTTGATTTTAGCTATTTTATTCACCCAAGCTTACCTGGCAAGCTAATAATAACAAGTGATATTACCCGGTTAAGACAGGTTATAGCCAACCTGTTAGAGAATGCTATTAAATTTACGCTGCAAGGTTCTATTGAATTTGGCGTTTGCCCTGCTGAAGATAATGGGTATTTATTATTTTATGTTAGAGATACGGGGGTTGGCATTAAGCAAGAACGGGTAGACCAGATATTTGAACGTTTTTTCAGAGAGGAAGAGCGTTTTGGCGTTAACCTAGGCGGTACAGGCCTGGGGCTGTCAATAGCAAAAAACCTGGTGGAGTTACTTGGTGGCCAAATAAGTGTTGAAAGTAAACCCGATGCAGGCTCAACATTTTTCTTTACTCATCCGTACAGTTCTTAAACTATACTTCAATTACAATGCGCTTATATGAGTCTTAAGGTATTCGATAAAACACTGTTTTCAAGCAAAGTACACAAGCTTTGAATTAAAAACTGTTTTGCTGCGTTTAATTTTATTGCAATGGTACACTATTCTTCTAAAATCATTCCTTGTAAATCTGCTCTTTATTTCAAGCTGTGTTTTAAATTTTAAATGGAACCCGGGTTGTTACTTTCTTGATTAAATATCTTCCATTAGTTTATAATGGCTTTTTTCGGTCAACAAAGTGAAAATACCGCCGCTAATAGCCATAATCAATCATTTTTTTACTTGTTTTCCTTGTGAGATACAAGACTAAAATGAATGGTTACTGTGTAGTTGTTTTTTTAGAATACAGAATCAAGAACAATTCGCCCGCTTATAACCATCCAGCCTATAACACAAAAGAGAGCACCCATAACACCATAAAATACACGTGCACCATTGCGCCCCACTAGTTTAATAAGGCTTTGAGCCCGACGTTGCTTAAAAAACCATGCCCAGTTGGTTAGGGCTGCAACAAGAATTAGTATTCCTACTCCTATCATTAAATAAAACAAGGCAAGCAGATTCATTGGTCTCTTATTTTAACTAAACATTTTTTCTATTTTAACAAAGCTTGATGGCATAGCAAACAGTACCACTTTATCGTGCGGTTCAATAACAGTGCTGCCTGTTGCAATTATAGCAGATTCGCCACGGATTACACCTCCAACATTAACGTCTTTTGGCAGGCTTAGTTTATGTAATGGCCCTTTGGTAATTTTTGAGTTTGGCTGTGCAATTAATTCCAGTACTTCAGCATCGGTAGCTGTTAAACATTTTACATGCGATACATGCGCGCGTAAGGTGTAACGGTAAATGTGACTTGCCGCAATCAGTTTCTTATTTATGAGGGTACCAATACCAATATTTTCAGCCAGGTCAATGTAATCTATATTTTCAACCTCAGCTACCGTTTTTCTTACGCCCATTTTCTTAGCTAACTGGCAAGCCAGTATATTAACTTCTGAATTACCTGTTACTGCAACAAATGCATCCATCTTTTTAATGCCTTCGTCTTTTAACAGTTCCAGGTTGCGCCCATCTCCATTAATAACCAGTGTGTCGGCTAATGTATCAGCCAGGCGTGTTGCTTTATCCTTATCTATTTCTATAAGTTTAATGCTGTATTGCCCTTCCAGGGCTTGTGCCACCTTTTTACCAATACGGCTACCTCCAAGAATCATTACATTCTTAATCTCAAACTGCTTTTTACCAGCATCATTCATCACCCTTTTTACAGCTGATTTGGTAGTGATAATATAAACCAGGTCATTATGTTTGAGGGTTTCTTTACCTCTTGGTATTATGGTTTCGCTATCCCTATTAATGGCCACAATGTTGTATTCCTGTGTATCATACATAGCTGAAATCTGGGCTAATGTTTTGTCTACAATAGCAGCATTATCCCTTATTTTCAGGGCAAACATAACCAGTTTACTACCAGTAAATTCGTACATTTGGCGCGTTCCAACCTGCTTTAGAGAAGCCACAACCTCTTTGGCACCTAACTGCTCAGGATAAATCAATTCATCAATACCCAGTTTTCTAAAAAACTCTTTGTTCTCTTCCAGTAAATACTCATAATTATTAACTCTTGCCACGGTTGTTTTAGCACCCAGTTGCTTGGCTAATATACATGACAGAATACTCATATCCTGGTAAGGAGGAACGGCAATAAATAAATCGCACGATTTTACGTTTGCTTCACGTAAATCTTCAATGGACGATATACTACCTACTATGGTCATTAAATCAAAATGAGAATCAACTTGTTTTAATTTCTCATCTTTTTCATCCATCAATATAACATCATGGTTAGCTGAACACAGCATTTTTGCCAAATGGGTTCCAACTTCTCCTGCTCCTGCAATAAATATTCTCATAATCCAAGTGTATTCTTTATGGCATCATTTATATGACTAATACCTGTATTCTATTAATCCCAACAATTACCGGGCTCAAAATAGAGTTGATATAAGACATCGCAAATTAATAGATAATACTACTAATACTCCAAATAATTACTCATATAAATCACCCTCTCTCACCTCAACCCTATAAAAAGGGTGCCTTCTTCATAAACATCGTGTAGATAATTAACATGTTTAGTGTAATCTTTCAACCAGCTGTTTTTTTGATGCTTTTTCCAGCCATTAGCAATTACTACCTCTTTTATATGCATTGTATTTCCAATCTCTTCAAGCGTCATTGGGGGTTGATTCATCAATATTAGTTTATTAATGCATACGGTATTAATAGTATCTGTCCAGCAGGCCAAAGCTGGCACAATAAGCACTTGCTCTCCATTAATTTGCTTGCAAACAGGTTTAGCTTCTGTTTGCCGGTTCATCAGTTTTATTGAGTATGCGGTGGTAGCACCACAGTATGCCCATATTCCTTTAAATGCAAAGCTAATTTCCTTATGGCTTAATGGTGAACAGGTGTAAATCTGGTTTGACTTGTTTCCAATATAATTAACAACGCTCTTGCCTTTAATATTTGCAACAATAATGGCCTCTGATGGCCGTAACAGTGCTCCTGCACAATAGCTGCCTATACCAGCCATTAGTGAGAGTAAGAAATATTTAAGGTGCTTTAAATTAGGGGAGTTGATATAAATGAGCAGGAGAATTATACTGGTATATATAAATATAAGTTGCCATTTGTGGATATACAGGTTGGTGAGTGTTGCCTGTGGCATGTGTTTTATTTCAAAAGCTACTTGCCCCATATACGATAAACCATTACCCAGTGCAGGTATTAACAACTCTGGTACAAAAGGTAAAAAAGAAAATACCGAGGCCAGAACAGCTATAATTAGCAGGGGTGATACAATTGGTATGAGCAAAATATTTGACAGGATAAAGTACAGCGGAAGTGTATTAAAAGCATATATACTAATTGGTACTGTGGCAATTTGCGCCGCTAACGAAACTGCAATAACAGACCACAGCCACCTGAATGGTGGAAATCTGAAGTAAAACCAGTTATTTATTAAAGGATAAAAACAAACAATTGAAGCCACTGCACAATGACTTAACCAAAAACCAATATTAAAAACGGCCTGTGGCTCCATTAATATTATAATAAACATGGAAGCTCCCAACAAATTAAACAGGCCTGTTTTAAGTTTTGACAACCGCCCAACCTCTAAAATAGTAAACATGATACTTGCCCTAAGCACTGAAGGAGATAAACCTGTTATTAAAGCATATATCCATAAAGATACGATTAGTATACAAACCACTAAAACACTCTTCTTCTTTAATCCAACAGCATTAATTAAGCCCAGCATTAAGAGGTATATGATACCAACGTGTAAACCTGAAACGGCTAATAAATGCATGGCTCCGGCAGCTGAGAAGGCTTCTTTTTGTTCATAAGTCAGTTGGCTTTTATCACCAAGGTAAAGGGCGTTAAGTATTGCCAGTTCTTGATCTGCCATCCCATATTGTTTAAAGGTATTGGAGACATACTGCTTTAATTCAGCAATTAGAATCATAAGATTTAACTTATTGGAAGTATCTGTACTCCGCTTGTATTCCTCACTTATAATCCGGAATGCTATCCGATGGTTGACCAGGTAATTGCTGTAATCGAAACTAAAACGATGATCCGGCTTTGAGAATGGAATAAACCGCCCTTTCAGTAAAAATGTATCTCCAATATCCGGTTTTGCCCTGCCGGTATCTTTCGCTAAGTAAACAATGCCTTTACAACCTGTAAATGTGCTTAATGAATCCTCTGCAACTCTTAAATATACTTCATATTTATAGTTTTTACTGGTCTGCCCGACAGGCCTTATAAGCTCAACTTTTGCAATTACTTTATCATTTGAATTAATAACCTGCGGCTGCCTTAATTGCAAATATAATACACCTGTAAGCAGCAAAATGATAAACCCCAGTATACCTGATAAATACCTGTACTGATAATGTAGCTTGTGTTGCATCCATTGCTTAAACCCAATGTAACACGCCAGGAAAAATCCTGTCAGCATTAATACTGTATTAAAGGATAAGTTGCCTTTGTGGGCTATATTTATTCCAATAATAAAAGGAAGTACAATTCGTATAAATGGTGATCTTTTCAGAAAGAGCATTAGCATAGGCATACAACATAAATAATAAATTTATGTTGTTTATATAATATAATCAAATGCATCACCCTGTTAAGAGCTTCTTATTTTGCCACTTAAAATATTGTAGAGGGCTTTAAAGAAGTATTTAACATCGGTTCTAAACGGATGAATCATTTTTTCAGCCATATATATCCGCTCTGCTTCTATGTTACTATCTTTATCTGGCATATTTAAAGCAACATAAGGTGGTATACACCCCGGCTTAAACTTTACCCGCATTGCTTTAACATCATCGGGTAGTTCATTAAAACGGGTTTTACTTAATGGGCGCATCCCCACCAGGGCCATATTACCAATTAAAACGTTTATCAGTTGCGGGAGTTCATCAAGCCAATATTTTCTGAATATTCTTCCCCATCTGGTCAGCCTGAAATCATTTGCCGGCTTACCAACTTCATTGTACCCATTTAAACGTATCACATAATCCTGTAAATATTCGGAGTATGGATGCATTGTACGAAATTTATAAACTTTAATGTATTTTCCATTTTTACCTATCCTTTTCATCGCAAAAATTGGTGCGTATGAGGGTTTCATATTATGATCGGGTTCCCGGGTTTTCATCACCACAAAATAAACCCTTCCATTAATTTCTTTGTACTCAATAGCCTCAAAACCACAACTTACTATTCGGCCCAGTACTTCGGCCATGGTTAACCACCTGTATCTTCCTTTTGTAAAAAAGAAATAAATATGTCGTAGCTTAGGCACTTTAGGCCAAACACGATGAATTACAAAGCAATACAACCAAATAATATGGTATAACAGCCCTCTCTTGCCTTTAAAAAGCCTTACTTTCCTGTTACTTGTTGTTTCAACACAGCCAATATAAATACCTGCATCGGGTAAGGTTTCATTAACTTTTATAAGAAATTTATTTATAAACCTTACATTATTAATTTGCTGTATATTAACAATGCTTCTTACTTTGTTACGATTAATTTGCGACAAATCATTATGCTGACAAGTAGATATAAGTTCTGTTGAATCATTTTCAATGCTAAGGTGCTGATCCAGGTATGTGCGTACATTAGCATCAAGCTTATGCCATAAACCCATTTTAGGCAAAGTTATCTGCTCCACAGAAAGTTCTTGTACACCACCACTTTCTTCTGCGACCTCTTCCCTATTGCTCCCAATTGCAATTGTTGATTCTACGGTTCCCATCACACCTTCTTTTCTTATTGTATTAATATACGCTCAAAAATACGCTTGTGGTAGCGTAATTACACGAACGGTTTTGCGCTGTTAAGGGTTTATTATCGTATACTTATCTTCTACCATTACAAGCAACTTATTCATCTCTTATAAAAGTTACTTTATCAAAAAGCCAAGCTTATCATTTGAATTTTACGAACAAGCCAAAAATGATGGTTATTATCAACCTGTTCTCCAGTTAAACCTTCACTTTTTTCCCTGCTGCATTAACTTTCAACTTATTGGCAAACTCTACTATATGCGGTACTTTATAATGTGCCAGCTTCTTAGCACAATACTCCTTTACCCGGTATTCGTTAATAGAATTACTGGTACTTTTTATAACTACAATAGCCTTAATAGCTTCACCTAACAGGTCATCATTAACTGATTTAATGGTACAATCAACCACACCAGGCATGCTTACTATAACTTCTTCAATCTCCTTTGGACTTACCCGCTTGCCACCAACTTTTATTATTTCTTTTCGCCGGGCTGCATGAAAAATAAACCCATCGCTATCAACGGTAGCTAAATCACCAGTATATAACCATCCATCTTTTATTGTTTCTGCTGTTTCACCTGGCTCTTTGTAATACCCCAGCATTACATTATTTCCCTTGGCAATAATTTCGCCTATTTCACCTGTTTGTACTATGTTACCTTTTGCATTAACAACTTTCAGCTCAACACCCGGAATACCTTTACCTAAAGAACCGGCTTTGGCTTGAAGTAATTCAGGTGGCAAATAAGACAGTCGTGCTGTTGCTTCTGTTTGTCCGTACATCACATAAAAGTCTGTTTTTACAAAAGCTTCGCAAAACTCTTTAATAAATATTGTATGTAGTTTTCCGCCTGCCTGTGTTACATACCTTAAAGCCGGGTATTCATTATTTTTAAAAGCTTCTGTTTTGCGTAGTAAAATCTGAAAGTGACTGGGTACACCTGAAAAACCAGTACACTTGTATTTTTTCAGATCATCAATAACGGAATTCACAAAGATAAACGTATTGTTCAGAACAATACTGCCACCAACCTTTAAGTGTGTATGAAGTAATGACAAACCATAACAATAAAAAAAGGGTAATACGACTTCTACAATATCTTTTTCGCTTAAGGCTAAATAGTCTGTAATAGAATTGGTGTTTGCCACAATATTGCCATGCGAAATCATAACGCCTTTAGGCATGGCTGTAGAGCCTGAGGTAAATATGATCTGGGCTAGTTCATCATTTATAGTATTGGTACTATTCCAGTTCGTTTTATATTCTGTCAGAAGTATTCGTTCTGTTTCACTCTCATTAATTGATATTTTTATTTCTGGCTTTAGTTTTAAACTGATTTGTTTGGATATAAAGGCCAATTGGACTTCACATGTTTTAATTATATGCAGAAGGCTTTCTTTCTCTATAGCAGGATTAAGTGGCACAACTACATTTCCTGATTTCATTATGGCAAGGTAGCAGATAACGGATATACGACTATTAGGCATAATTAAAATGATTTTTTGCCCTGTTCCCAATGTCTTATTCAACCAATTGGCAAGTTTTGAAACGCCATCAATCAGTTGAGGATACGACAAGGTGTCTTTACGGCCTAAGATAAAATCAGTTTGCCGACTGCCATGCTCTTGCAACAAATAATCAACACAGTTCATATTATCATTATTTAATGATTGACACTAAGACACAAAGTCACCAAATTGTTTAACACTAAGCCCTATACTCTACTTCAATATGTCTTTGTGTTATGGTGTATAATGGTACTATTTTATCTTCTATACCAATTGCCCCATTACCCATGCTTAAAGTTCAATAATTATGAATTGGAGAGGTTCTTAAGTATTCTGTTGTTTTTTTCTTGCGTTCAAAATTGCTGAATATACGCTCCACATCAATTTCTTTTAAATCCAATTCAGCTGCCACTTCTCTAGCCGGGTAATTATTTTCCCATCCATACCAAAGTAAGTCCATACTCTTAAAAGGCATTTGATAAAAGAATTCTTCTTGTGTTTGTTCGGCTGTATAAGTATCTGTAGTAGGTGTTCGGCTTATAATATCCTTAGGCACGCCTAAAGCCTCAGCCAATTCGTACACCTGTGTTTTATATAAATTGCCTATTGGCATCACATCAGCTCCACCATCACCATATTTTACAAAGAAGCCTTGTTGCACTTCGTGTTTATTAGGGGTGCCAATAACAGCATAATGGTGTGCTTCTGCATGGTAATACAGCATCGACATCCGACTGCGTTGCTTGAAGTTAGAGGCTGCTACAATTTGTAGATATTCATTCATTGGTAGTCGCTCACTAGTCTCCGTTCCGTTGGCAAAAATAACGGTTACATAAAATACCGGAGGCATTTTAGAATTAATAAACGCCCGGGGTATTCCTATCTTCATTTTGTCGGTGCCAGGGTTATATCCGGGTATTACCCGCTTTACAGCTTCGTCGCGCCTTTGATAACATGCAAACCCTTCCAGTGCTGCACTAATGTTTTCCTCAATAACTTTTACCCCGAATTGTGCAGCCAGCTTTAAAGCAAAATTTTTGCTATCCCCACTTGAATCTTTTTCGGGCAATATAACCCCCAGCACATTTTTGGATCCAAATGCTTTCACTGCCAATGCGAGTGTTACAGAAGAATCTATTCCGCCACTAATACCTACCACACCTCCCCTTCGCTTTAAAACCCGGTGAACATCAGAACGTAATTTTTTGCAAATACTTTCAACTGTTGCATCAATATTTTTGAGCTGTATAAGCTGTTTATTAAATCTTACTTTATTACTTACATCCATAAATCAAACCTTTACCTAATAACTACTTGCTTATTTCTTATCCGCCCTTTTAGCATGTCACTTTCGGGTATCACTGTTGGCCTGGCAATAAACTTATCATACCAAATCTGGCCGGATAATACGCCAACTAGTGCCATATTATCCAGCTCAGATAACAGATTGCCGGATTCAAACTTCTTTACCAGCTTATTTACTCTTTCAAAATCAAATAAGCCTGCTTGTACTATTGCTTCCCGGTTAAGAAAGGTATCAATAAGATTATGCCTGTACAATGCCGCACTGCCTGGTGCCCTGTAAGCCTGTTTGGGCCTGGCAAGTACATTATTGGGCAATATATTTTTCATCAGCCTTTTTAATAAAACCTTCTCATTTAGCCCGCTTAACTTAAACCTGTCGGGCAATGTGGCGCTAAACGTTATTATACGATGGTCTAAAAACGGATAACGTCCTTCAACTGAATTAGCCATAGCCACACGGTCGCCTTGCGAAGACAGCAGATAACCTGACATAAATAAGCTGGTTTCAATATATTGAGCTTTTTCTAATGCACTATATCCTGCAACATTGGCTTCTATCTGCTTTGCATACTCTTCAATAGGATTATAGCCATGCAGCTCACTTATTATATCATCTGAGAGCAGGTTGCTCATTTGTAATCCATTTCTCCATCTTAAGTAGTGTGAGTATACGGGTGAGCCGGTTTGTTGAAGCCGGTAACCAAAAAACATACGCAATATGGATGCCGAGGCATTGTTAAACTGTGGTATGTAGGGGTAAAGTTTTTTAAGTAATAAAGGGCGTAAGACAGAGTCTGGTTCCCTGGCCCAGAATTGCCTGATTAAGGTTTCTTTAAAAATATTGTAGCCACCAAACATTTCATCAGCCCCTTCGCCCGTAAGTACCACTTTTATCTGGTTATTTCTAACCAGTGACGACAAAGTCATCATTGGCACCGGAGCCATTCTTAACAAGGGGGTTTCGGTATGATAAATAGTTTCAGGCAAAAGATTTGCAATATCATCGTTTGAGCATAAAATACTTTTATGCTTTGTGTTAAAGTGGTGTGCTACTTCATCCTGGTAGCTTGTTTCATCAAAGTCTTTATTTTGAAAACCAATTGAAAAGGTATTCAGCACACCCGGTTGAACATCCTTTACCAAAGCAGTAATAATACTTGAATCAAGCCCTCCACTTAAATAAGCAGCTATCTGCACATCAGCTCTTAGCCTTAATCGTACACTATCTTTTAATAATCCTTCAAGTACTTCGCCCGCTTCATCAATAGAGCCGGTAAACTTTTCGCGGTCAAAGCTATGGTACCAATAAGGATTAATATCTATTTTTCCATTTTCCACCATCATATAATGGCCGGGTGGCACTTCTTCTATTCTATCAAAAACAGTAGAAGGCGATAAGGCTGACCAAAATGTAAAAACCTGCTTAAGGCCTTTACTATTAACTCCTCTGCTAATACCGGGGTACACCAGTAAGCACTTTATCTCTGAAGCATAAATAAATTCATTTTGATTTTGGGTGTAAAATAACGGTCTTATACCAACACGGTCACGTGCAAGAAACAATCTTTTTCTTTTGTCATCCCAAATAGAAAAAGCAAACTGCCCGTTTAATTCTTCAAGGCAAGCTTCGCCATACTCTTCATACATATGTAATACAACTTCTGTATCACAACTGGTTTTAAACTGATGCCCCAAATCGCATAAGCGTTGTTTTAATTCAATATGGTTGTAAACTTCGCCGTTATAAGCAATCCATAAACTACCATCTGCATTTGATAAGGGTTGCTGGCCTGTGCTTAAGTCAACTATACTCAGGCGAACATTGCCCATTGCACAGGTATTGGTAATATATAAACCGGTTTCATCAGGCCCGCGATGCTGTATTTGGGTGAGCATACGATTTAATATCGCATTTTTATGGCCTGTACCATACACTCCCTTTACATCTGTAAAACCAGCAATTCCACACATACGCCCTTAACTCACAAGTGATTTTTTCATTTCCAGAAAAGCTACTATTGTGCTTAAACTCTCAAAATTAGATTCATTTAACTCATCATCTTCTGTTTTTACGCCCATTTCCTCATCAAGAAATGTTATAAGACTTAAAAGTCCCATTGAATCAAAAATGCCTTCTTCAAAAAGCTTTGTCTCATCACCAATAGTTTCAATATCTACAAATGTTATTTCAGAAATAAATGTTCTTAAACGTTCCTTCATAGTCTTATTTTTTAGCTTTGGTATATTAATATGAAAATAAGATTATAACAGCTCTGTAATTGCTCCTGAAGCTTGTATTATAAAATTAAGGTAGTTAATGTTAGAATCAATTGCTTCGTTTTTTGTCAGACGGCAAGAAAATTTACACCAACACGTTATTTTTACAGGCAAATATTTCTATATGGTGTTTGCAAGCTTACGTATGCTACCGGTAAGAACATTTTAGTTTCAAAGTTTACACAGTTTAAATAATGTATGTTTACCAGGGTAAATGCCCATTTTGAGGGCAAGTATAACGCCGAAGGGGCAAATTTTGTTACAGAGACTACATAAAAGCGTGAAGCCATTCCTGTAAGGTAGAGAATCCATTCTCATCGTCATCAGTATGAATATTTAAAGGTAATTCCAATGCCCGGTAGTTTTCAACCTGTGGCCAGCCTCCGGCTTCTTCAGGTACTTTAATCCACTTTCCAGAGTGGTTTTTCAGTTCATTTATTAAACGGCTGTCTATTGAATCCCTGTTGGCTGCATGAGCTCCGCAGTTAGCAATAATATAATTGGTAAGTGTATTAACCGGAACAGATGTGTATGCCGGCATATTAAGCAGGTTAGTATCAGCTTCAACCTTTTTATTATCGGGATTATAAATCATTCTATTACTCCACTGCCCTGTGTTATTTACACCTTTGATTTGGTTTTGCTCAAGGTAAACTTTTCCATTATTATGAAAGTTTTTGTTAATGGAAAGCAGGTATTCATTTCTGTTGTGATGCCCCGGAATGTATAGGTTGCCTAGTATGGCAGCTTTTACTGCAATAGTTTTTTTTCCTTTATACCCCAGGTATACAGCATGGGTATCGCTATTGTAAATAAGGTTACCGGCAATTAATGCTTCCTCACAATCACCTATTATTAAAGGGTTACGATCTGCATTATGAATAAACAGGTTTTTTAAAACACTGATTCGTTTTGTATCCATGGCTAGTAGCCCCATTGAATGGTTCATATAAGTCAAGCCTTCACTAATTATACAGTTGCTTACTGTTATGCCATCTCCCCCGTTTAATATACCAACATTCTCGTCTAGTGCCCATGAAATACTACAATGATCTATTACAATATTATATAGTTTCTCTGGGTTATCGGCAATGTTAATGCCATCAATTTGCTTACCGGATAAAGTGCCCGGTCTTATTTTTATACCCTGTACAAGCACATCGTGTGTTGATACGCCCAAGGAATGATTTTTAAGGGTTACACCGGGATAAGGTGCTGTTTGTCCTGCTATATGAACGTATGGACTATTGATTCTTAATGTGTGGGTCAACTCAATAACTCCGCTTACCTCGAATATAATTATACGTGGATATTGTTTGTTAATGGCTGCACGTAAAGACCCGGGACCACCATCATTTAAGTTAGTAACTTTAATGACTTGTGGCAATTGCTCTCCTGCATATGCTGCACGCGATTGTGAACCAAACCCCTCTGCTCCCGGAAACATATTCTGGCTTATTATGATTTGGCAGAACAAAAGAAAACAAATCAATTGTACGTTTTTTATTAGAGTTTTCATGTATTTAAGTTTTGCTTTTTATTGCCACATGGAACTCGCCAAATTTGAACCTTTCTCTGTACTAAAAGCCATTGGCTAAGGTTGATGTTCAATTCTCATGGCTTGTTTCGTGTTTTATATTATAGTTTATTATACATCTCAATATATTGCTCAGTCATGCCAACCTGTGAAAACCTCTCTTCTATAATCTGGATTCCTCTTTTTCCCATTTTATCCGATAACTCCCGGTTATCCAAAAGCCCGGTAATTCTGGCTGCCATTGACGAACTGTCTCCTACCGGTACTAAATAGCCTGATTCATTATCTTCTACTAGTTCCCTGTTACCTGCTACATCAGATGCTACCACAGGTTTTCCAAAAGCCATATATTCCATTATTGAATTAGAGATACCCTCGGCGAAAGTGGCCAGTACACCAACATCAAAAACAGATACAAAACGATCTACATCCTGTCTTTTTCCAAGAAAATTAAAATTGCCTTTATACTCCCCCGCTATGGTCGCTTCAACTGCTTGCCGGTCTTCTCCATCTCCTATTATTACAAATAATATATCACGTCGTTTGCGCAGTATTTCCAATGCTGCTCTTATAAATGTAGGGTAATCTTTACGAAAATTAATGCTTGCAACCATGCCAACAACGTATATCTCCTTTTGTAAAATACCTAATTCTTGTTTTACAGTATCAGCATCAGGCCGCTCTTTCAATCGTTGAAAATTAAAGCCATTGGACACAACAATACCTTTTTTTGCTGAAACGTTATACGCTTTTAAACCAATTTTAGAATTGGATACAATAATGGATGAGAATGGAAATGATAAGCGGGAGCGATACCAGTCTTTGGTAAAGGGTTTGCACACCGAATTAGCTATCATTCCATTAACAAACTTTTGCCTGTTATACAAGGTAAGCGGAATAGCCATAACCGATGGAACACCACCCCATGTGTGAATAATATCAGGGTTTAGTTTACGGCATATCTTAAATAGTTTAAGGTAGACTAAAAAGTCCTTTTTAAACCGCTTTTGTAATACAATTAGTCTTACAGGCAGATCGTAAACCTCATGATAATGAACAGCGTTTCGGAATAATACCAGTGTTATCTCATGTCCTCTTTCAACCAGACCTTTAATAACCTCTAACAACCTTCTTTCGCGCCCACCTAAAACTAAATTATCTGCAAGATGCAATATTTTCATAACTTCCTACTTTCTATCTCCATACAGTATTTAAACGTTCCAAAAGCACTTTCTTTTTCTTTCTGTCACTCATTTTCTTCAAATTAAATTTAAAAGGACTCATCAGGTATAAACGTTTCTGCATTTGTGTTTCTATCACTCTCTTAGCCGGATTACCCATTATTAGTGAGTTATCGGCAAACTTCCCTTTTACTACAGCACCGGCTGCTACAATACAGTTGTTGCCAATAATTGTATTGGGCAGTATAATAGCATTCATACCAACACAGGTATTGTTACCAATCTTAATTTTACCAAATACATCTAAATCCGGGTATTCATCTCTGTATATCCAAACAGCACCATCATGGGTTATAAACCTTACGCCATTGGAGATAGCAACATGATCACCCAATTCAATTAAATAGGGTTCTGTAGAAAAGTCGGCGGCAAAAATCAGGCAGCGACGGCCAATTTTAACCCCTCTCATTCTTAAAAGCTGAATGCGCAGGTTTCCAAAGGTAATGCGATTTAAAATCCTTGCTGTAAGGTGAAGTATTTTACCAATCATAAATTCTAGTTTTGAATAACTTCAACAATACGTTCACAAAATTTTGGGTAAACCATTTGAGCAAACCTGGTATTAGGATGCGAATCTGACTCCGATTCTGCAAAAGCATCTTTAAGATACAATCCACCTTCAGTTTCCAGTGCACGAAAATCCCATAAATAAACATTATCGTTTGGCTGATCCCATTCTTCTTTTACCCAAGTATAAAATTCATGCGTATTTATTGCCCACTCTTCTTTTGATTTTCGTTCTGTTAAAGCGGGAGGTGTCCACACCAAAAATTTGGTATCCGGGTATTTCTGAAATTCACGGTATAAGGCCCTGTATTGGTCTTTATAATTTCCTATGTTTTTTTCGTCCGATTCTATAGATACTTCTTCTCCCCTGTTTAATTTACTTACCGGAAAACAATGCTTAAATACAATTACATCGTATTGTTGGGTAAGCGTTATTAATGTGGGTTCATCCTTATAATACGGTTTATCGCCGTTTTTAACCCATATATTATAATAATCGTAAGGGTAATTTTTCCAGCCGTACAATTCTCTACCAGGAAATAGCCTGGCCTTTACCTTGTAATTGGTGTTATTTTGATTATTGTACCTTGTAAACCATTTTTCAACAGCTGATGATAAACCAAGCTTTAGCTTGACTTTTTGTACAAAAGTATTACCACCCCGCCAAATTGTTTTGCCGGTACTGTGATGAAGAAAAATAACATGGACGGCTTTCTTTTCTGCATTCATATCTTTAGGATTAAATTTGCATGAACCAACTGTACTAATAATAGTTAGTGTTAATATAAGACTTACTGCTCTCATATATTTCTCAGTTTTCTATACTTCCCCTAATTTTGTTTTAAGCAATACTTATAATTGCATTTCCAGAAAAAATTACGAAAAAAAGAAGTAGTTAACCACTCATTTTTGACCAACAGTCAAAAAAACGAGCATAAATGATGGTTATTTCTTAGTTTAGAAATTAAAAATTACTGATGGATAGAAGGATTGGTATAATAATTCGTTCTTTAAAACCCGGTGGAGCAGAAAAACAAAGTGCTTTACTGGCATCTGTATTAGCCCGGTATTATAAGGTTTGTTTATTTATACAGTACAACGAAATAAGCAATAGTAATCAATCCCTTATCCAGCATCCTAATATTCAATTAATACCATTAAAAGGTAATATTCTTTCTAAAACAAAGCAGTTACGCAATACAATACTTACTGAGCGAATATCGCATGTATTTGCTTACCTGAGTAGTGATAATTTAATTGCTTCGCTGGCTGCCATAAATATTAAAACATGTGCTGTGTACGGAGGGGTTAGAAGTTCATCTTTACCAAAACATAAATCGCTTGTTCTTTGTACCCTGCACCATTTTTTTCAGAAGGGCACTATTTTTAATAATTATACGGGTTTGAATATCTTTTTAAAACGTGGTTTTAGCAAGCATAAATCGCATGTTATACCCAATGGCATTGAATTAAATCAAGCCCCACCGGGGAAAGGTGATAGCAGCTCTATCAATATTATAAGCGTTGGCCGTTTTGTTGAGGCAAAGGATTACGCTACGGCACTACAAGCGATCGATAAAACCCGGCAGATGACATCTAAAGCAATTAAATACTATATTATTGGCTTCGGGCCGCTGGAAAATGCAATACGAAGTTTAATAGCTGATTTGCAACTTAATGAATACGTTAAGGTCATTATTAATCCTGATAATGTTAATGCTTACTATCAGTTGGCTGATATATATTTATGTACATCTTCTTTTGAGGGTTTATCCAATTCTATAATGGAAGCCATTAATTACTTTTTACCAATTGTTGCTACTGATGTGGGTGATAACAATAAACTTGTTATAAACCGCTCAAATGGTTACCTCACAAAACCTGGTAATACAGCCGAAATAAGTGATGCTTTAATACATTTAATTGATGATACGAACCTAAGGGTACAATTTGGCCATAATGGTTTTTCGCACCTGAAAAAACATTATGCCCTGGACCCCTTCGCTGACAGTTATATTAATTTAATTGAAAACGAAACCTATGCAAAAACCTAAACTTGTATTTTTTGGCATTAAGTACTTTCCTTCAAAAGGAGGTACAAGCAGGGTTGCAGAAAACATTATCTGTAACTTAAAAGATAAGTACGACATTACTATTCTTTGCTATAAAAATAAGCTTGCAAAAAGTTATATGGAGGGCGTTAAGGTTGTTGAATTTTCTGACTGGCCAGGTGGTAGCTTAGGTGCACTTTGGTATTTTTTTAGAAGTGCAACTTACTTGCTGTGGCAAAAGTTTGACCTGGTACATATTCATAAAATCGATGCTGCCTTTTTTATTCCGTGGTTTTACAAAAAAGGTAAGGTTATAGCTACCTCGCACGAGTCGGCTTACCTAAGAGATAAATGGTCAGCACTTGAGAAATGGTACCTTAAAAAGGCTGAACATATTTTTCTTCATTCAAAAGCTACCATTACAAGTATTTCTAACCCTTTAACTCAAACCTATATTCAACAAACGGGGCGCAATGTTATTTACATTCCCAATGGCATAAGTATTAATGAACGTTACAAAGAAGAGGAGGCCGCTCTGTTTCTTAAAAAGCACGGACTTATAGAAAAGGAATATTACTTTTTTGCTGCACGCCGGATTATGAAGACAAAGGGCTGCCATACCATGCTTGAGGCGCTTAACCTCATCAAATACAAAGGTAAAATTGTAATTGCAGGCGATCCGGGACATGCCAAAGATTATGTTACCAAGCTTAAAGAGAAATACAGGCACTTAAACGTTATTTACCCGGGTTATATAGGCGATTTACCACTTTTACTTACCTTAATTAAGAAGGCTAAGTTATTTATATTTCCCTCTGAAACAGAGGGTATGTCAATTATGCTTTTAGAGGCTGTTTCTACTTTAACGCCAATTATAGCCAGTGATATTAAAGAGAATAAAGAGGTTTTTGATGATCAACACCTGACTTTTTTCGAAGATCAGAATGCTAAAGACCTGGGTGAGAAAATAAATGAGTTTGAAAACAATACAGTACTAAAAGATAAAATGGCACTTACGGCTCTTGAACACATTAAAACCAACTATAGCTGGAAAGAAATAGCTACTCAATACGATCGCTTATACCAACAAGCTTAAACACCTATCAAAACCAGTTTAGAAACCATAAAATATAACTCACCATGAGTACAAATAAAGATTTATCGCCGGTTGTTATCCTGGATATTACCTATTCTGGTTACGGAATAATGCGGTCGCTCTATCCCTATAAAATACCTTTGTATGGCTTTACATACAGTGCTAAACACCTTGAGGTAAACACACGGCTTGCTAAAGAGGTTATTATTTACAAGAGTACTGAAACAGATTTAAAAGATAAGCTGATACAGCTGGCTTTGCGTTTACCAAAGCGTCCTGTGCTTTTTCTTACCAATGATGAGAAGGTTGAGTTTGTATTAAATCATTATGATGCACTTAATGAGCATTATTTTATTAATATGCCTTCGGTGCATTTAACGGCCATGCTTATTGATAAAATAAAGCTTAATACGCTTATTAATAAGCTCTGTATTCGCACGCCCAAAACGGTAAACATAGAGTCTATAGGGGATTTTGAAGGAGTTAAAGACCTCCGGTTTCCTGTTATCATTAAACCTTTTCTTAAATCAGAAAAATGGTACAATGCGGGTTTCTCAAAAGCCATAATATTTGATAGTTTAGAAGATTTAGAGACCACCTTTAGCAAACTTTTCGCTTGCGAAAACAGGCTGATTATACAGGAGTTTATTCCCGGTGGTGATGATGCGGTTTATTACTGCCTGGTTTATTACAATGCCAATGGTGAGTGTAAAACACATTTTACGGGCCAGAAAATACGACAATGGCGTATATTAAAAGGTTCTACAACCTCAACCAAACCGGCTAACGCTCCATATGTAACGAAAGAGACACTTAGAATATTTGATGCTATTAACTACAAAGGCTTAGGGTCAATAGAATTTAAAAAACACGGTATTACAAACGAATACTATATGATAGAGCCTACTGTTGGCCGGGTTGATACACAAGAATATATCGCTACTTGTGCAGGTAATAACATTCCTTTAAAAGCCTATTGCGATATGACGGGACATTCGATAGCTGGTAAGGAAAAACCTAATGATAATGTGGTGTTTTTTGATGAGCAGAATGAATTGTTAAGCTTTATTGAATACAACAAAAATCATGGCCTGACAGTAAAGCAATGGTACCAATCCGTTAAAGGAAAAAAATACTACCGCTACCTTAAAAGCAAGGATACAGGTTTAAGTCTGAAAATAGCACTTTTACTGGTAAGGCGCATATCGGGCTATTTTATACGGCGGTTATTAAAACTGTAGCTTTACGTTTTTTGGGGAAGGCCCGGGTAAGAATCCCAACTTTTATCTTATCGCCATCACATCGTTGTAGTCTGCAATCCTGTAAATATGACTTTGATGTAAAGTACTGCAAACACCCGCCTCAATATGCGATTCTTGTTTATCTGTGCAGGATTTTGCAATTCAGCTTTCTTCGTGCTACGCCCACAATGTAACACTTACCAATTACTAACAGTTCTGTTTACTTTTGAAGGTAAGAAAAAGAATCCGCAGAATCGATTGCACTTACTGACCTCAAATGTAGAGTTTGCAAATGCAAAAGATTTTTAAAGATATCTTTTATGTTCTTATCGTAACCATTTAGGCTTAATAATGTTAGCTTACTCAACTTCGATATAGGACTTAAATCAATGTTTTTTGTTCTTTTTGAATTTTGAGCAAGCCACAATTCTTCTAAATGCAACAAATTGTCTAAAAAATTAATATTATCAAGTTTATCAGCTACAATTGCAAGTGATTTAAGTTTTGAAAACTGGTTAATTAAATCTATGTTTTTAATTTCATTTACAGCTTCAATAGAAATACGTTGAAGAAAAGATAGATTTTGAATTTGAGCAAAGTCAAAATTTAAAGCCCCGAAAATTCTTAATCCAAGATTTGGCTTTATTAAAAAAATATGATTCTCTAGCTTTTGCCAAATCTCATTTGAAATTTTCGCTACTATGTCACTTTTATCTGTATTCGGTCAAGAGTTTTAATTCTTTCAACAATTGAGTTTATATCCTCGTCAGTTAAAGAAGTGTCTTCTTTAATGTCTAAATACCATTTGTCTGAATTTCTAAAAGAATATCCCATTTTTTATTATTCCTGATTTGTCAACGGTGGCGATATGAAACATTGCATATTTTGAAGTACAAATTTACAGCCCACTATGCCGTTGATTAAATGTTATTTCATTCAAAAAAACAGCACTATCCGCGCAATGTTTTATAACTGCGTGTTATAATCCGTTTTTATTGTCCCCATTGTGCTGAATATGCATTACTAATTTTTCTTTCTTTTAATGATGCCAGGTCAAGCAAGTATATTTTGCTAATCCAGGTGTTTGATTTACCTTCTTTCTGGTCTCGCTTAAATAAAATAAACTTTCCGTCAGCTGAAAAAGTTGGATCATTAAACTCACCTTTTTTTATAACTTCTATTTTCTTTGTTTTTATATCAACCTTTTGTAACGATGAGCCTTCTTTTAGGTTCCTAAAACTTGGTAAATAACGAAAAACTACATATTGTCCTGTCGGATCAATTTGTGGTTGAAAATAACCACTACTAAATTTTGGGTCGAAATTGTCTTTATATTCAACAAGTAGAGTCGTGTCTGATTTGTATGTGTAATAAATGCTCCCACGCAGTGAAAAAACAGACTTGTCTTCTAAAGGTTGTTTTGAGAAGAATCTTGGTTTAAAGTTATTGTAAACAACACCTTTTGATGTAGATGAGGAACCTTCATATATCATTAATGTGTCGGAAAGAACATTTACCTTACCGTTTGTATCAAATGATAAAGATTTTACTTTCAATGTTGAGTATCCAATTACTTCATAAGATATCTTTCCAGAAAGCCAACTTTTTCCTGTTTTAAGATCAACTGAGTAATAGTCATTGAAATATCGTTCTCCACCAGATTCAGTTGGTGATATTTCAGCGAAAACTAAATCTCCCTTAATGCCAAATGTCAAAGTGTCGCCAGATATTTTTAAAGGTTCGTCAAGAAATACTTGCTTGTTCGTTACTTTAAAAACAATTTTTTCTTTACCAGTCGTTAGGTTATAAATATAAAGCCCGTCTTTGTCTTTGAATAAATAAATTGGTTGCTTCGGTTGATTAATCAATCTCACTGCACAACTTATAAAAATCACAACTGTCAATAATAATATGGTCAATTTTGCTTGCATGGATCTTTCAAAATGGCTTACGACTCGTATATGTGTAGGGCAGATTTCAAGATACCTCATTATCAAACCACTACGCATCCTACTAAATACTTTAATATTCAAACTCATCAAATCACCTCGCATTACGTTTATCTATTGTCAGCCATTGTTATTCCACAATTTCCCTTATAAACCTTATAGGAATTTCATCAGTTAACCAAACTCCATTTTCAGACTCATAAAATTTAAATCCTTCTTTAGTCATCTCGTCAGCAAGAACCTCAAAAATAACAGGTTTTCCATGCCTTTGTCCAACTGATAATGCAGTTTCAACGTCTTTACTCAAATGGACATGATGTCTGTTCTTTTTCTTGATTCCAGTTTTATAAATGCTATCAACATATTTTGCTCCTGTTCCATGAAATAATCTCATTGGAGGAATCTTAGTGGTATAACCTAAATCTATTTCAATGGAATGTCCTTGGTTTGCTCTAATCAATGATTTATCTTCGTTAAAGCTAAACCTGTTCTTATTATTGGTCTCAAGGATAACTTCTAATGTTTCAATATCTATCTGTTTCCCATATGAATTCATTTTCTCAATCAGGGTATTAATATCGGTCCATCCATTTGAATCCAGTTCAATTCCAATTTCCCCAGGTTTGTGTCTTAATACTAAGCTTAAAAATTTACTAAGCTTTGTATGGTATTTTTTGTCAATCATTATTCGTAAATCCTTCCGTTTTCTAGTAGTTCACCAAAAAAAGACCAATCTGGAGAGCTAAAATCTGTATCATTATCCTCCATACATCTTGCTCCACACTCTAAATTAGCAAACGGATCAAAATTATACCAATAATTTCCAGTCTCTGACTGAACTCCAAAATATCGGTATTCATTTTCTAATTGCTTCCCTCTCATTTTGTGAAGTTCAGCTATTTGAAACTTCAATACTTCAATGGTAAAATCATATGGCGACAAACCAGAAGTGTTTGATTTGTCAATCTGTTCACTGATTTCAGGATTTGTAAACTTCTTACTCATTCTGTTTCCGTCAGGAGATGAATTACAATCCAACCAATCATTATTAAAGGGTGCTGACTCTGATGTAAATGCTTCACTAATTATATCAAAAATCGAATTGTAGGTTAATTCTTCAGTTCTTTTATTCTCAATCAGCTTGTAAAGAGCTAATAAATATTCCTCCAAATCTCTATTCTCGAATTTGTCTGAAAGTTTGGTTATATGTGTATAAAATTCTGTAACGTTCATTTTCTTTTTTTATAATGGCTAACAGTTAATTGTATAGCTTGTAGCCACAAATCCGTAACTCCTCCCCTTTCAATATGCTACAGGGGTAACATGGACCTGTTCTTTTTATGTAGATTCTATCATCATCCTTATCACCGGGATAGGCATAACCAGCAAGTAAGGTATCGCCATAATCCCCCAAGGCATTTTTTTTTTTCAAAAGCGTAAAAAGTCATATTTTATTCAGCCCAAATTCCATTTTTAAACAACTGAAACCATTTCTCTACTTCATCGTCAGATTTTAGTCCAATGTTCTTAAAAACTTCTCTCGCGAATTCAATTGAAGCAATCCCATTTGCTGTAATTATATTTTTATCTGTCTCAACTAAAGTGTTTTGATAATTTCTATCTCCATTATATTGAGATGCAGTTGCTTTTAAATAATTTAAGTCATTGCTGGTATGCTTCAAACCATTTAACAGTCCTAATTGTCCAAGAAAAGTAGTTGCAGCACAAATTGCACCAATCGTTTTACCTCTTTGAAATAACTCTAACGTCAAGTCTTCAATTTCATTATTTCCTCCATTTTGCCAAGCTGTTCCGCCTGGCAAAATTAACACACTAACATCATCAGGATTTAATTCTTTAAGTGATGTTGTGGGCATAACTTGTAAGCCACCCATTGAAGTTACAGGATTTCCATCCTTTGAAAAGTAAACTAATTCAAACCTTTCACTCTTGTTAATTTCAGGTGTGAGATATGAAATTTCCCAATCTGAGTATCCATTAAAAAGAAATACGTATATCCTGTCCATCATTTTTCTCCTTGTTTTCAATGTTTCTAATCATATTTTCTTCAAGAGCAAAACCATTTTATCAGTTCGTTTTGTTCCTCTTCAAACCATTCTTTACCATTGTTATAAATCGTTAATGTTGCATGTATCGGTTCATAATTGTCAAAACTATAATTAGAATAAATCTTTTTCATTGGCTCTAAATACTTAGATTTTATTTTTTCTAAGGTATCTAAATGCTCAAAATACGGATAAAAATTCAGCAAAAAAGCTGACCAATCATAAATTAAATGCTTGTTCTCTTGACTACTTACGATTTTCATTATTTGCAATCCCAACTCGTAGGGATTTATCGTTTTATAATCAAAATTTTTATCAACTTCACTGGGTTCAAAACATCCGGCATCAAACTGATAATTGTGTGGAATATTTTCTAAGTTCCAAATGAGATGCCTTCTTTCGTCAAATATTAATCCTGAGTTTTTTACTAAGTCAACACTACTTTTTAATAGCGTGTCTATCTCCCACATTGCCATAGTTTACTCCTTTTTAGTTATTGTATTAGTAATAGTTTATTTTGCAATCGGACATCCCCAACCACCATATATTCCATTGTTTTCACTCGCTAACTCTACAAGTTCCCAAACATAATTGTTAACCACTGGAAATACTGTTACATCTTCTCTAGCAATATTTACACTATATCTGAATTCCTCTCTATCATTTTGTTGTTCGTTAATAATATCATAACCTTTCTCTATAACACTATCTATAAATATCTTAAGGTTACTTTGATCATTAAAATTAATCCAATGGTCTACTTTTCGCTTAACTTCTGGGTTATCACCATTTTGCTCAAGTTGCATTATAACCTTACGGTTCTGAATTGTTTGAAATTCATAAGGGCTTGGATATAGAAAATTGTAATAATCCTTCCATTCTCTATCTTGTTTTGTATCCAAAGCGTACTGATAATTGTCAAATTTAGTCTGCATAGTAGAATTAACTATGTCTTCAACTCCCTTTGTGGATTGCGCATAAATATATAAGTCTAACCGGCCATCTGTTTTAATAGCTCCTGCTAATATGATACTATTGTTAGAACTAATACTGTCTAGAATAGTATCTTCAATAGCATTAATCATTTCATATTCTTCTCTTGTTGTAAATCCATTTTCGTCTGGATTCATAAATTTAACTGAGAACCAAATTTGTTTATCATAGTATTCGACTGGTGCAATACGACTAAGTGCTAAATTAAGTCTTATCGAAGCAGGCTTGTCTTCAATTCTACAAAAGAACGAATTCCAGTCTTGAGGGATTTCCAGTTTTTCTTGTTGCTTATTCTTTCCGAAAATTTTTTTGAGCATAATTATTATTTTTTAGTTAGTTATTACTTATGTAAAATATTATCAGCAATTATTTTTTTAATTCATTTATCAATTCGGTCGTATCCATTATGGAGTCTTCAAATAATCTCAACGGTTTTCTGACTTTGGGATACTCATCGATAAATTCTAAATCGTCAATTTGGCCCAAGCCAAATTTTGTCATTATTGCCTGAAATCCATTGATATCAACCCCCCAGAATTTTATATATTTTGAATCGGTAATAAATATTTCTGTTAATGTTTTTTTATCATTAAAAATCATTCCCCACTCAAGAAAAGCATCTTCTGTCAACTCTGTCTTGTACTTTTTGAGGTTGCCAATTATATTATGCTTTGGTTCATAATCGCAATAATTTAGTTCTGATTCAGAATCTCCAATTATCAAAGCCGAAACATCAGGCAATAAATCCGCCAAACAGATCACCAAATCCCAAAGTCTCGAATTATTAATGTTTATCTCTGAGTAAAACTCAAAAGGGACTTCTTGATTCTCTTCGTTTTCAATTTCCTTTAATCTGAAAGTATATCCCTCATTAATTTTTGCATTTTCAATCTGTTGAATTCTTTCTAATGCTGCTGAATTCTTAATAACTTCATCTTTTCTGGCTAGTCTTATCGTTTTTGCTAATTCAATCATTCGTTAATATGTTTTCAAATCAACTCATCTTTTATTTCTAAAATCAATTCGGAACCAAATATTTACAGAAATAAGAAATATATAATTTCCCATTTTTCTCAAATTCAGTTGGATTTTCAATTCCAATATCAGCTTTCTGACATTTTTTACACTATGTATTTTCAATCAACCATTCTTGTTCCTCAATAGGTCTAAAATAAAAGTCTCTCAACGGCCTCTCTACATGAAATGACCCAAGGGGCGTACTTTATGTTTTTACCTAATCTGGCCTCCCAAAATGCACCAAAGCCAGGGTTACACTATGATGGCTTTTGGCTACAGTTTATTTATTATTTCTTCATAAATCGTAAAGTTCTCTTCATCATAGCAAACAAAGATTACTTTCTCCACTCCGTAAACTAGAGATTCTTTTATTGTATTAATTGCTATTTGGGCAGCCTCTTTTTTAGGATAACCATAAATACCAGTGCTGATATTTGGAAATGCAATTGTCTTAACATTATTCTCTTCAGCTAATTTCAATGAACTATGATAACAATTCATTAGTTTTTCTGACTCTTGAGAATTGCCATTGTTCCACCTTGGGCCAACTGTATGAATAACATATTTAGAAGGTAGTTTTCCAGCTTTTGTAATTACTGCTTCTCCGACTTTACAACCTCCTTGCCGATTACGTATTTTAATACATTCTTCAAGTATCTCTTTACCTCCTAATCTATGAATAGCGCCATCAACTCCGCCACCTCCCATGAGAGAAGTATTTGCAGCGTTAACAATTGCATCAACTTTTATTTTTGTAATATCCCCCTTTTGTAATTCAATATTTATCATCGTTTCTGAAATTCTAATAATCTTAAACCTACTCTCTTTTAATTTAAAACGTTCCTTTTGTGTTACTTTGGATTACTGTAGCCAACGGCCTGCCCACCCCAAACGCGCTCCCCCTGCTATGCATTATTGCGCTTTGTTGTCACTCGTTTTTATCCATTTTCTGTCAGGGCTTGTCGAATCCAGAACATTCAAATCTAAAGCTTCTCCAATTTTTAGAGCTTCGCTAATCGCTTCATTTTTTTCACTTGTCAATACCTTAATGACTGGATTTCGTCGGTCTTTTGTTGCCAAATTCACGCGATATTTAACGTCAGAGGAAGGTGACTGAACATATATAGCGCCTGATGCTTGATATTTTTTGCTGGTTATTTTAACACTAACAACTGTTACATAGTCCAGTTCTGGAATTATAGCCCATTTGCCTGACACATATCCAAAAATTCTTGAATACCTCCTCATTATATTTGCCTCGGTGTCAATCTCTAGTCCACTTTTAATTAAGAGGAATCCTATTGTTAGTATGGTCAAAATAAGTCCCAGAATGACACTTGCATAAATTGTGATTGACAAGTTAACTGCGAATACAACAAATAATACGAAATTGATTCTTGTTGGGATTTCCGAACTTTTATAATGCATTGTTATATTGTTTATTTAAGTTGATATTCTGGTGATGCTCAATGCGGATTATCCGATTTAAGTTGCCTGTCTTTGTAATTCAATTATAATCGTTTAAAACGCATATTAAACAGCTCCATATTGCCCTGATTGCTTAGTAATATTTACAAATGTCCTACTCAAAACAGGATTTTGCATATTAATTAGCATAACAACAGGATAAATTGCCACATCTAAAATCCATTACTCCACGTTTCAAAATCAAATTGATTAAAGCTCTCTATTGAATCTGCCTTTTTTTTTAAGATCTTAATATATGGCTCATTTTTTTCTTTTACCATTTGTGAATAATAATATCTTTTATCTTCTCCATATAGCCAGTAATCACCACTGCTCAGGTTCATTTCTGTGACTTTAAATGTGAAAAATGAACTCTCTTTGGGGATTATATATCCATTACCAGTTAGTACACCCCATAAATTGGAGGTTAATTGTGTTGAGAAGCTTACTATTAACAAAGTTCCTAATATGCAAAAAACAATATATTTTCTTCTAATTTTCATTCTAGAATACAATTAAACGTGGTATGCTCCACTTGTTTTGCAGGCTGTTGACATGCTGTTTCTCCATCCTTAATTATTAAACGAATAAGCCGGTAGCCTTCATCTGTTTTCAAAAACTCAAACTGATCCTGAGTAAAATCAGATTCAGTCTTCTTATTTATTATTAATCGCATCACTGGATACTTTTCTTTTTTTGCTTCCCCACAGGTATTGAAATATTTATAAAAGTTATGTCCTGCATAAAGAAAGGGATTAAGCTCGTCAATACTTATAAAATAGCCTGTTTTATCCATTTGTATTGACTGTAAACGCTCCTTTATAAGTTCAAAATTTTCGGTAAGACAGGTTTGTTTTGGCTCCGTTATCCAGCCTTTTGTTTTCTTCCAGTGTATCAGACTATCTATTGTCAGTGCTTCAAGTTTATTAAGGGTTAAGCCCGTAACCAGTTCTGTTTTTAACCATTGCTTAAATGCCTTTTCAATATCTGTAAATATATAATACTTGCCGTCAAGCCCTTTAAAATTTGCTTTTGTAGAGTCTGCATCTGGTGTATTTTGTATAATTAAAGAGTAGAGATCCAACCTGCCCTCGTAATTAAAATTTTTAATTAATACTTTATTCTCTTTACTCAGAAGTAATTTCTGCCCTCCTTTCCAGGTATAATGATTGCAAACTGGTTTATTATGTCTTCCCCAATATGCTTTCTTTGCATCTTTAAGTGCGAAAATCAGTCCATTATGCACTCTTGAAAGCTCATTATAAGAGGCTGGTATTGCTATGTTACCATTCTTATCAAACAGTCCCGTTTTACCGGTCTTTTTATCTTTGAAGCGAATAAACCCTTCACTTTCACAGTCTGCTCCATTGTCATAAATATGAAGGCTGTCAAATCCAACCTTTTGACCTGTTTTAGTCAAATAATATGTCTCATATTCACCATTATTACCTGCCATTACAGCAATAATATTGTCAAACTTTTTGGCAATTGTGAATCCCATAAATTGGGGCTTAATCATTATTTGTCCCTTCGAATCCCTGAATCCCATTAATTCAGTTTCTTCGTTCCATAATGCCGTCCAGGTATCGTTCTTTTGTGCCCAGAGTGAGCATACGGTCAAAAATGATATGTGTATTAAAACGAGGGTCTTCATTTTTTCTAATACTTGCTAATGGCTAAATCTTTGGACGTTTAACATTTAAACGTACCCAAAGCAAAACGCGGTATTTTTATTAATTGACTTCTTTTTTTGTTATGGACTTTATATTTACACCTAATAAATACTCCTGTCGAGCTCATCAAAATCTTTAATTTCTGAAAGTTTAACAAGTTCATTTACAGTTATATTCTTCCATGTTTCCTTAAAAATATTTTTACCATCATCATCAATTCTTACGAGTTCTTTTTCCAACTTCTTTTTGCTTAAAAAATTAACACTTGTTTCGTCAAAAGTCACACAGTCAAACTCTAATCTGCTGCGATAAGCTGCATCATAACCAATTAATTCCATATCTGAATTTTGAAATCTGAATGTATACTTCCAGTATCCGTATCGTCCGTGGGCATAGTGGAAATATAATTTTCCATTTTTTATGCTAACAGATAGTTCTGGTGGAAAGTAAACACCACCATCTTCATTTTCTGAAGAGAAACAATCATAGTTCTTTACAACTAATTCGTAGTGGTCATTATTATTTAACAGGACGATAACACCCCTTCGGTTACGATCTGCTTCTTCATCAAATCGATTTATTACGATATTATCTTTATTGGTTCCTTTAATTATAAGAACACAATCTTCAATTCCATCTTTATTTAAATCACCATTTATCCTTTCAAATATCACATAATCTCTTGGTAAAAAATCAGATGTTTTTTGCTTCTTTTCAACTTGTCCAAAAATTGCTATTGTGAAAGTTAACAGTAAAAATATCATTAGTTTCTTCATATGATTATATTTTCTTTCAATTGCATCACAGGATACTTTTCTTTTTTGCTTCCCAACAGCTATTGAAGTATTTATGGAAGTTATGCCCTGCATAAAGAAAGGGGTTAATCCCGTCAACACTTATAAAATAGTTTGTTTTATCCATTCGTATTAACTGTTCTTTTAAGTTCAGAATTTCGCATAAAACAGTTTTTCTTTAACACTGTTAGCTAATGTTTTATTTTCTTTAATTCTTTGTCAATCATGCTTATCAAATCACTAAATCTTGAAATATATTTACTTAAGTCCTCTTTATGTAATCCTGCATCACGATTGTCCAGGCGTGTTTGATAATAATTTCGATTCTTTAATAAGTATTCTTTATAATCTTTTTCATTTTTTGGAATAAACCCAATTCCATCACATCCACATGAATAGAAGGTTTTTCCACTTCTATATAATCCGCGTACCATTTTCCATTCTTTAACTTTCTCTTTCTTAGGAGCTTTAAAATCCAAGCCTAAATCTGTCATTAGGTTCCCACATTCAGGACACCTTTCCTTTCTGCTTTTATATTTCTCGGTTAAATATTTCACTTTTTCTGCATTCTCGCTTCTGAATTTTCTACTTTTACTTGTTGAATAGTTCCAAAAAGCTTGTTTGTAATCCTCCCAATCTCCATTTTGAATTGCTAAATCTTCAACCGGAGCCTTTTTAAAGGTTTTTCTACAGTCAAAGCAGACAAAATGGATTTTATATGTTTTAAATGCATATCTGCACATTTTTTCTAATATTAGTTAAGGGTTCTAAAATGATTTTACCCCTACAATACTTCCAAATTGAACGGAGCCAAAACCACGAATCAACCAAAAATTACAAACCACTTTATGCTTTATAGCACCTTTTTGTAACCAATTAGTTTTTTTAGTAGCCAGTTGTAAATAAATTTCTTGCGCCTCTAATTCCACACTTTTGATATTGATTATAAGTTTGTGCAGCCCGTTCTTCAATTTCTGCTCCTGTTTCATTCAGAATCCAACCATCAATAGCAGACTTTAAAGTATATGCTTCTGGTGCCATGAGATGTGTTGTCCAAAGAATTGGTTTTGCATTTGTTTTACTTAATTCTGGTGAAAAATACACTTTACTGTAGCAAGCTAAAATCATGACATCTTTATGTGTATTATTGTTACCCTTGTAGTCAATATTAACATCAAAATCCATTAGTCCATCATGACCAACATAAGCGACTAAGTTTGACTGTCCTCCAAAATTCAATGTGTCATTTCCATATTCAACGCTTGTTACCTGTTGACCATTTGATGACAATAAAAAGTCTTCAATACAAATTTGAATTTCTTCTCCATCATAAGCATCTGCTAGCATATAAACATCTGTAGTCAAATGCTTAAATAGCAGTCGTTCGAGAACTATTTTGTTCTTTGATTCAATAGTAGAGATTAATTTCCAATCTGATCTTCTGTTCTTAAAATATGATTTAACACCATAAGCCGCACCCCAATACAAGTTTGTTTTTAGATTTTTACCATTACCAAGAGATTCAGAAACAGGTACAATTCCCTGGTATTCATTATCACAGAGTGCAACAAAGACATGAATAGTTCTCTGTTGAGCAAAACCGCAATCTGCTAGTAAAACAAATAATATAAGGATTTTTAGAGTTCTCATGTTTTCTATTTAATTGATTACAACGGTGAGTATATGTAAAGTTAATATTTGATAATCTTGGCTAAAATAATCTCAATTGCTGGCATTAATAATCTCAATACAAATATCTTGCATTTTTTGTCCGTCGTTTTAATAATCCTATCTGTGTACAAATAATCAAATGAATTACACTTATTGCTAAAAACAAGAAAATCCATTTTGTAAATGCTGTCACAAAAGAAAAGTAATTTATGTCTTTAAAAATCTCTAAATTGTCTATGATTTCATTTTTTGTACACGGCTGTTTTCAATTTTTCACAACGGTAAACTATATGAGCAATAGCGGATAGTACGATGCTTACCAGTCAAATTATTATTGAGAAGTTAAAGCGGACTACAAACGTTGAACTCTCGACTATTTTGTATATACATTATTAGCGGCCAGGCTTTATTTATCAGGGTTAAATCGCTCAAATGATTTCCAATATTTATCCTTATAAATCTCATAAGCTATTTCTTCTGAATCCTTATATTTTTCTTGAAATCTTAAGGCTACTTTTGATGGTTTCCTAAAGTCCTTACACGCAAAATAAATCTCTCTCAAATTGTCAGCTGATTGCCTTCCGATGTATAGATAACCATCCTTATCTTTTAATTCTTCAAGTAATTCATATTCCAAAACGTTAAGCTTTTTATATGTACTATCATCAGGCATTCCATTATTTGACTCACCATTATATTTAATTTCAATGGTCAAAATCCATGGGTGAGATGCTTTTCTATCCCATCTTATTAAATCATAATTTATTACAGCAATAAGTTTCCTCCCGCTTTTAAGTGTCGCTTCAAGGATTGAACATGAATCCACATCTGAGTTTACCCTAATTCCATCGTATTTTTCAACAAATTCCTTTTGTCTCCATGTGATAAAGTCTTTTAATTTACCAATTGGGATTAACTCTTTTTCCGCATCTTTCTTTTCTTGGAAATCTAAGTTGTCAATTATTTCAATGGAGTTCAATTCCCCTAGATAATTGTCCAAAAAGAGATAAGTCCCGTTTATTATTTCAGACCTATTTTCTTTATTTAAATCTGTATGAACAATTGTTATGTCAATCTCATCGGGAAATTCCGGATTGTCATTAGCGTAAAAACTTAACTTTTCTTCGTTGAATTTTAGACCAGACATATTAATCCCAACATCTTTTATATCAGATGCTGGTTTTAATGCAGTAAATCTCCAGTTATCAGGCTTTGGGGCAGATTCAATAAGTTCCTCAACAAAAACAACATTTTTAACATTCCCATCAGGAGTAATTATTAGTTCTGCGGTCTTGTCGTTATACATTCCAGTCAAAAAGAAATAACCTTCCTTTAATTCATTAAGTTTTGGAGTCAATTTATTAAAGAATCCCTCTTCAATGTTTGAATGCTGTTTTACAATCTCAAAAAACTCTTTCTCATTTTTCATAAACCAATCCCAAAAATCAGAATTAGTCTTTATCGGTTCATCTTTTTGCTGTCCAAATATTTTACTTATGAAATTCATTCTATTAATAGTTGTTTAATGTTTTAAGGATGTTTCACAGCCTTGCTAATAAAGGTACCGGCTATGAATCTGTCTAAGCAAAACTCGATATGCTTCATTAGCCATTATTGACATTTCGTGCTTTATTTTATTACTGTCTTGCCTGTTTTTATATACATTGTTAACACCTTTTATTTTTCAATTTCGTATTCTTTAGGTTCATATTTTACTTTCCCATAATTCCTAAACATCATTTCTTCTTCAATCAAAGTACCACTTCTAAATTTAGCATTTTTAGTTCTCCAGATTTCATTTGTTCTAAAAAACTCGTTTCCGTTTTTTAGAAACTTGTGATTCTTCTCAATTATGTGATAGTTGAAGTCTGGTTCTTCATTAACTCTTATTTCTCCTTCTAATAGTTTATCAGTTAACCAAAGGTTTATTTGAAAAAACCAATCGGTATTATTAGTCAATTGGAAGTCCAAATAATTATAAAAGACTGTTGCTCCGCTCGCAAAAGGTAAAACTCGTCCATCGTCAGGGAAAGGGTCAAAACTATGGTGGTGTCTTTCATTGACTGTCAAAGGGGAATGTAAAGCTAACCAATGCAGTAAATTTGAGCTTTGACAAATTCCGCCACCAATTCCAGCCCTTGCCTCTCCAAATGACAATTCCATTCCGAGTTTATACCCCTTTCTTTTTGTAGGAAGTCCAACTGTTTTACAAAACGAAAATGTCTCCCCAGGCTTTATTATGGTTCCATTTATTCTTTCAACAACAATCTTTAAATTGTCAATCTTATTATATTGAAGAGTCATATCTGTTTCACCAAGTTTTTTCAATAGCTTAGATTGGTGCTTTTTCACTCGAAAACCGAGTTTTTCTGTTTGCTTAGTTGACGTGTATTTCTTTTCGTCAAATATCCAAGTTAATCTCCTTCTTATTCTCTTTTCCCACACAGATAGAAAGTAAAATATCGGGTGTCTTTGTGATAAAAGTTTCTTCTGTTTTGTCATTGTTCTAATTTGGTGCTAACGGTAATTTGTATTAGTAGTAGTAGCTTGCGTGTTACTTTCCTATCAAACCGCTGAAACCCGCATGCACTATACCATGTATTGTGCCTAGTTTTTTTACAATGATTTAAAACTGTCTTTGAAACCGGAATCATTCATTGAAACATAACTATAATGTCTCGGTAAGTACCATGCAATACTTTTCATCACTCCCTCATAATGTTCTTTTTTTTCAAATTTATCAGGAGTTAGATTAAAAACCAATTCTTGTTGATATCCACCTGGTTTACGACGGTTCATCAATAATAATTTAGTGTCATTAATTCCTAAATTTTTCAAGAAATCACGAATAACGATTCTTGTCTGAATAGGTAAAACAGTTTCTGATGGCTGTCCTATAAGAACTTCTTCTTTTTCTTTAATAATTTCCTGATCTGGCAAATCCGAATTCTCTGATTTTGTATAAAACTCGTTACTTATGTGGTAATTCACAATATCTCCATACGAGAATACCCAATCAGGTTGACCTTTCAATGGATTTATTGCTACACCAAATCCTTTTTCTAATAAAAAATCATCCTTCATATGCTTTATCACAAAGCACTGAAATTTTTTATTTGGCTCAGGAATATTTAATTGAAAATAAGGAAATCCATCTGGTCCTTCAATCACTTGTGGATTCCCGCAAATAAAACTTGCATCAGCAACATTCTCTAAGAATTTAGCATTCCATTTATCATCTCTTTGTTCTCTTGGAGTCTTAATTAATTCATTTAAAATACTTGTCTTTGATAAATCTCCATAATAAGGTGTTTCTTCAGTTTGCTTTGTTGGTTCTTCAACCTTTTTGTTATTTTTTTTTATAAAATCAAATAATCCCATAATATCAATGTTTATTTATAGTTCACGGCCTTTCTAATATTGGGTACAACAGCCGGCCGCATAAAACTGTAGCAGAGTTGTGGTGATTGTCCGTCTGCAGGACGAATAAACAATCTGCGGGAGTCTGCCCAACCAGAACCGCACTGCTGCCTGCAATGCTTTATTGCGGTTTGTTGTATGCTGACATTTTTATAACCAAAATTGCAGAGCTTTTCCATTTGCTTTAGTGTCCTTTATAAACTTTAAAACCGATTCAAATTCTTTTAAAACAGAAAAAGAAAATTCAGACTTATTTGATTCAAAAATCTTAATGGCCGAAACCAAACCTTCGTTTAAAATCATTGCTTCTTCAAAGTCCTGAATAGGTCCATATTTTATTGGTAAATGCTGAAGTTTATTGAGTAAGTTGGTCGACCATATTTCATCATAGAACTTGTCCGATAATGGCAGGCTTACCTCTATTTTCTCAAGTTCCTGAATGGGCATTTTATCATCATCAATAGTCTGGCAAAGTGAAGAATTTCTTTCTGTCCATTTTTTGTTGAAATAAGCTTCAGAAATAGATTCAAACTCAGTATCTGATAAATCTAATTCAATATCACAAAGCATTCCGTATTTATCGTGTGAATACCCAGAGCCATACCTTAACCTTATTCCGATAGAATATTCTTCCACTTGTCTTTTGACCGTACCATCTTTTTCTGTTTCAAAGTACCATATTGAATTTCCCCAATGATCGTATTCGTCACCCCTGGTTTCATTCCATTTTCTTTTGATGTAGTTCATCTTCATGGTTTCTTTGCTTACATACGGCCATCCATTGGCACCAGTTAATTTAATATTTTGTTATATATCTCAATTAAATCAGTAAATGAATCATTTATTCTATCAACTGCATTAAAATCATGGTCAAAAAAATAAACAGGACTTTTAATATTTTGTCTTTTTAAATCAGCAATTAAGTCTAAAATATCAGGAGTCCATATATCCCCTATTTTTTTAATAAATCATTTGGTAATTGAATAGAGAAATCACGTTCAACTCTATCAATATTTAATTGATTAACCAACTTAATTTCATCATTTTTATTAAATCTATCGACAAATATTTGAAAACTGTCCATGTGCATTAATTTTTAATTGTTGCCAACGGTTATCTGTATGTGCCGTATCCATTAGGGCATGGCATATACACGATGTTAGCAGTAGTATTTTATTCAGTTAGCTGTTTATAAATTCTTTGTTCCTTCTTTCCTAATGGTCTTATGTCCTTAGTTTTCTCCAAACTTTCAATCGCTTTTCTCAAACTGGTTGCTTTAGATTTTTCAGTTTTATCCGTTTTTGACTTCTCACTAAATTTTTTTGCTCGTTCTGTATATTTCTGATAAACTTTCCAGTCTTTTGGTGTTAGATGTGAAAAAGGTTTAGCTTTAACTGGAACTGGTTTAATATAGTCAAGAACAAAATCAATTTCTTTTGGGGTCGCAATTTTAGAATGAAAGGACTTAAAATTGGCATATTCTTCAAAGCTGTTTTCAAACCATTCTTTGGCTTTTTTTGTGAAAAATACATGCCCTGTTCCTTTACCAAGAAAAATGTCATTTCCTGTCCAAGAGTTCTCTATAACAAATAGCTCGTCCCTGTTTGATACATTCCTCTGTTTTCTTCCAATCAATGTTTCTTTATTAAGTCTTAGTGCCCAAATTGGCTCCATTTTGCTTGCTATTTCTTGATTATGCTTTCTTATAAAAATATAATTTTCAGGTTCTCCTCCAGCTGGATATATTTTAGGATTATCTGCTTTTAAATCCCATTTTGTCCAGTTAATGTTTACTATTTTCTTAAAAATGGTTTTAATAAATTCAATTCCCTTTAAATCTGATTGCTCCAGTTTGTTTTTAGTTGTCTCTGAAACCAATATGATACCTGCCCATTCATAAATTGGGGGAACAAATGCTCCTGTTCTTTCAATATAGATTTTATTTTCATCAACTTTATCGGGATAAGCGTAACCTATAAGTAATGTATCTCCATAATCTCCCCAAGGCATTTTCTTATTCTCAAAAGTGTAGAAATCCATTGCTTTTTATTTGTATGGTTATTACCGCTAACTTATCTATAACCATAAGTATCCTACGATTATTTTTGTTATAATACCTGGTATTCTTTACTTGGTAAACTACCTAAAGGTCTTTATCAATCTATTTATTGTTAAAGCTATCTTATAGCTTACTTTTATGGAAATACAATTGATATTCGCAGGTGTTTTTTTAATATTCGTTATTATTGTGTGAATATTATATCCTACATTCTTAATTTCTTCGCCTTTACCTGCCCGGCATACTTCCGTCAGGAACAGAGAAAAAGAAGGTGAACAGGCTGCGAGCCTTATTGCCTATTTCAAATCCCAGATTTGGGCATCGTATACTGTAAAATTTTTACTTTTATTACAGGTATGTACCCCCAGGGCTTTTGTTTTTAGAGAAGCTGCATCAATATATTTATACAGTTCTTCTTCATACTCTTTTTCATTCATTATCAACACCTTGTTCAATCTTATTCGTGATCCGTAATTTGTAAAACAATCCTGCGATGGCCTGTAAAGTATACCATCTTCAATGTACAAATTACCAGCAGGCCGTGCTTTTGAGCTATCGGTTACTATTGGGTTTTGCTTATGGGGTAACCATTGGCTATTAAGCATATCATTGGTATAAAATAAAAAGAGCTGGTCGTATGAACCACCATCCTTCATTGTTTTGATAATGCTAAACATCCACCACAGCTCATTATGATAAAAAGGCGTAAAATCCAGTAACTGAACATTTGATTGTAATTCTCTTACAAAATTCCAATGATGGGGAAATGATTCAGAAGTATACAGGCGTAAACCCTTGGATGCAGCTGATTCTGGAATCATTATCCATTTATTATCCAGCTTTATTACATTTGGGTATGATAAATGAAATGGCTCTTCTATAATCTTGGTTTGATTTAAACTCTGTCCAGTCTCATTCAGGCTGACCACCTGTATATGCCCTTTACCGGATTTGGCATCTATCTGTTCCACAAACAAGTATTTATCATATATAATAAAAGGGTCGGCCCACCCGTCATTACCATTCGGATAAAGCATTTGCTGTTCTTTTTCTTTGTTATGGACAATAACAACCCATCGTTTATGATAGAATATTTTCTTAAGGCGCTGATAAACCCGCTTAACAGACCATTTAATCCAGTAGGCCATCAGGGTATTCACGCGAGTTGTTCCTTCCAAAGTATTGCTTTGTTCGTAATCAACTTTCCTGTCTGTTCGCCACAGGCTTTCTATAGATTGTTTAATGGCTGCTTTAAAAAAGTTACTGTTCTTATCAATACTATAGGCTAATGTTTGAAATACATGTTGCCATACAATAGTATCTTCAGAATAAACTGTTAAAGCTTCGCTAAGGAATAAATAACGCCTTATAAAATAGATTATTCCCCGCTTTCCACTTTGAAGTACGCCGGCAGGATATTGAAAAACACGAGCGTTAATATGGCCTGTCTGTTGCTTACTAAAGTTAAGTACTACAGCAGAATAATCAGATGCGAACCCTTGTGTTAACTCCGGGGTATTCTTTATACATTCTACGCTATTAATACCTTTAAAAGCTTCAACAACACTAATGCGCTTAAAGGCTTTCAGCTTCTGGCGAAATACCAATTTCTCAAGCCATATAAAAGGGATATAGATAAAGGGATATTCCTTTTGTGTTTGTATCTCTTTCGGATCTGAGTATACAATTTGAATTTTTTCTTTTAGATGGTTGATAGCTAAATGACGAATAACATCAACAAACCACCAGGGTAAAAATGGTTTTTCAATCCTGATAATAAGCTGGCATATCTCCGGCTTTTCTACAATGTATTTAAGTTGCGTTTCCTTCATTATACAATCCCTTTCAAAGCGGCTTCTGCTCTTTTATCCCATGTATAGTTCTGTTCAAAGCTGCTATAAGCTTCATCGGCTAATGTTTCTCTATAGCTTTTATCATTACAGCGCCTTATGGCTTCTACCCATTCTTTTACTTTATCCGGTGTTACCAGCACAGCATTTTTATGGTTGAGTACTTCGCGCAATACGGGCATATCTGAGCATATTATACACCTGTGTGACGACATGTATTCGAATATTTTTAAGGGTGACATGTACCGGGAGGATTCATGGCCTTTATCTGCTACCCATACCTCTCTTTGGTAAGGGGCAAGCAGTACATCACACCTGCTCCGGTAATATTGCACTTCTGATGGCTTAACAAAGCCATATAAAAATAAGTTGTTCAGATCACCTAGCTGTTCCTGCCAGTACTTTACATCTTGTTCTCTGCCGCCAATAATCTGGAAATCGACTTCAGGCAGATGCTTTGCTGCTTCAATAATAAGTTCTATACCACGCCCCTGGTACAGATGGCCAAAATACCCTGCCTGAAGAGCTTCTGGTCTTCCTTTCCATTTCACATGGCCAGCTTTCGCTGTTTCAATTTTATCCGCAGCATCATGCAACACCATGGCGTCAAATGAATTGTGCTTAAAGTGTTGTAAAAACATGCGTTCTAAGGCTTTAGATATAGCAATAAAACGCTTTAGGTTACGGGCTAAAAATAAGCGTTTAAACAGGAGCTTTAATAAACCGCCCTTATTTATAAACGGCTTGTGTGCCTCTACAATAAATGGCAAAGTGGTATATGACAGGTATACTGCCGGTATTTCACAACGTGTATAGACCAAGTCGGGAGCTTGTGATTTGGCGTATTTAATAGCCTCTAGTGCAAACATATGCATCTTTCCTTTAAGTGTTCTAAGCTTGATTTTTTTTATTTTAAAGGTTGGTTTTACACCATAGTAGGCATAAATATCATCAATACCTTGCTCTTCATCTTGCTTAGCGTCAAATGTCACCAATGTTACTGTATGCCCCAAGCCAGCCATTGACTGGCACATCTTCATAACATGAATACTATTGGCGGTTTTACTGGGTATAAATGAGTTTGCAATATATATGACCTTCATGTGTGTATTTTTAGATATTAGATTACCAAACACTTAATAAGAAACTGATTTACAAGGTATATATTAATCATTCATAATCTTGCCGGGAAAAGACTCTTACCTGTTACTTTTGATTAATATTTATTTGTTTGTTTCATCTTCTAAACGAATAAAAAATAAAAAGACGGTTAATAATGAGCTTATAAATACAAAATCGAGTTTAATAAGTTGCTGCAGGTTATTTAATAAATAGTCTTGACTAAAACGAGCTGACAGATGTTCGTTCTTCGTTGAAAATACACTTTTAATAAAAGCCAGATTCTCTTTCTGACACATCCACGTTGCAACATCTTTATGGTTGCCCTTAAACCACAATGACCGGCCTGTTTTTTTATACATTTTTATATCTGCACGCCATACCAGTTCTTTTATCTTTTGTGTTAATCTGCTTTTATTTCCATTTAATCCCAACGGGCTTCGTTCAAACCGTATATTGGCAAACTTAACCATTACATCACGTGCTGCTTCTTTGTACAGCATACGGTTCTGCCGCATATCAAATGGTAACTGAAGCGATAAATCAACCAAATCATTATGCAAAAGGGGGCTTCGGCTTTCCATTTTACCATAAAAATTGGTCCATGGCTCATTTTTATTTAACCTGCGTTGGCGACAATTAAAATCAAATGTATCGCAAATATCACCCAAGTCTTTTATTTTCAAACCATTCAATACTGCAAAAAATTCATCTTTCATTGTCTTAAAGCCAGATTTTTTACAAATGGCTTCTATTAATTTTTGGTCTGTGGCAATATAGGTATCAAAGCAATACGCATACTTCTCATCTTCATTTGCTTTCCAATACCTTTCGTACCGACCTGTTTTATCCATATAGGTAAAGGCATCTAAAAATGTTGATGCAAATCCATTAATGTTAACCTTTCCGTGCGAAATGTTTTTATATACATCAAAATACCACATGCTATATGAAGGCAACATAGGAGTATTTTCAATGTGTTGAGCAGCATATTGTGGCATAAAATTACCAGTGCTAATTTCTACATATTGGGCGTTTTGCTGATTTAATATTTTATTAATTTTTTTTGAAATATGGATCGCATCTGCATTAACTTTTCCTGTATAGGTATATGCAGTAAACGGTTTACCCAGCTCTGCAGCATAGTGCATATTCCACCGGGAATCTAAGCCACCCGAGTTTGCCAAAACGTATTCAGAATCCGGCTCATTAAAACTCTCTTCAACGCCTTTTTTTATGCCTTCAATCATTTGCTCTTTGGCTTCCTTACGATTGATGATGCCAACAGCAGGCTGATGCCTCCAATAGCTGTCCGTTTTTTTTATGGTGTTGGTATTTAAATCAATGGTAATAAGACTTGCCGGCTTACAAAGTGTTATTTCCTTTAAATAGGTATTTTCCCAGTGCATATAGCCAAAGCTGAGCAGCTGTTGTATAGCGTTATCATTAATAGTATATGATGACAGATGCTGTACAGCTGTCCAGTATCTATCCGTTATAAGCCATTCTGTACCAAATTTAAGCAAGTACAGGTCAACCATTCCCAGGCGGTCGTTAAACACATATAGCTCTTTTTTTTCTTCGTTAATATAGTGGGCACAATAACTGCCATTAAAATGCTTTATCGCTTCTATTCCTTTACTTTTTATTTCCTTCGATACATGCGTTACAGCTTCTTCCTTGCTTTTACCAAACAGGTATCCACTAAACGATGTACCGGATAGGCTTTGAAGGTTTTTATAACTAATTATCATACAAATGGTATTTTGATGTTTTGCTGAGTTTATCCTGACAATAGTCCAGTACCTCATCAGTAAAACCATTAAATATGGGCCCCATAACATATTGCAAACCCTCAATTCCAATATCCGAAGTATTTGTTTCTATATGCATTACAGTACCATTACTGTTTACTGCCATATCAAATGCCAGTAAACGGTTATAATAATGTTTTTTTGCCAAATCTTTTGAAAGCTCATAGATTTCTTTTAAAAAAGGCGGCTTTTCCAGTTCTTTAAATGGTGGATTACCTTTTAGTTGATATACTTTCTTTCCTTTTCTACTCAAACCATAATCATAAAACGTTCCATCAGGTTTTACACATAAGAAAAGCCCTCCACTTGAAATATTATCCACACGACTACCATAGGCTCCTATTCTTAAAAAACTATATAATATATGAATGGTATTATCCAACACCGACCTGTAGGTAAGTACTCTAAAGGTATTAAGCGAACTTGCATTAAATGCTTTATAATACGGATGCTGATTGACTTGCTGTTGAATAATAAAATCACGCTGATATTTTGCTTCAAGGTAGTTGAGTGTTAATACTTCGCCTCTACTGTTTTTAAAGACTCCGCCACTTGTACGGTCAAACATTTCAATGCCTTTACCACCATGCAGTTCAATGGATTTTTTTGCCACCACGCCATTTGCTCCATCAAGTATTTTTTGCAAATCAATATCTGCTTGTTTAAGCGCTTCCTTTTTTGAATTATAATAAATGCCATTGATATTACGTACAAGGATTGTTGGTACATGTTCCGGTTTATTTATCCAGTCTATACGTGATTTATCCTCGTATGACAAGGCAAATTTCCGATTATTTAAAGCCGGTTCTATTACTGAAAAATAAATATCAGATGGTACAATGTTAATATCGAAATAACCTGATATAGCCGCGGCATTTTTTACGTAAATATTTTCAGCAGGTGCACCAAATTTACTCCACTTATCATTATAAGCTTTTAACTCAGCGGGTGTAGGATGGTATTTTCGCTTATGCTTAGGTAGTTCAAATTGCTTAGCCAGCATTGCATTACTTAATGCCAGGTGATGATAACGGCTAAATTTGAATATCTTTCGTGTAAATGCCGTTACAAGTCTAAAAAAATGATACTTAACTTTCATAGACATTCTATTGAAAAATAATTAATAATTAACTTTTTACCCTTTCACAATAGTTTATTATCTCATCGGTATAACGATGAAATAAAGCACCATTAGCTTGTTGTATATTATCTATTCCTAAATCCCAGGTGTTAACCTCAATAATTTTTACTTTGTTATCGTTGGTAAATGACATGTCGAAACCCAATACACGTGCATGGTAATGTTTTTTAGCTGCTTGTACAACAGCTTCCCATATATCACTTATGCCAACTACTTTACCCTGCTGGCTAAGAATTATACCATTAAATTCTTTAGCTATTACGCCCTTGTTGTTTATACCAAAGTCTCGCAAATAACCATCTTCTGATATGCCAATAGCGTATCCTCCAAACTTTCTGTTATCAACATAACTTCCGGGCACACCAATTCTGAGTGTTGAATTAAGAATCCGAATCTCATTATCTACCACTGACTTATAAGTCATTACCCGCATTGTATTTAATGATGACTTATTAAATTTTGAAAAAAATTCATGCTGATTAATATACTCCTGAACAACAAAGTTGGATGTAAATTTACTTACCAGGTAGTCCGTATGTAGTACCTGCCCTTCATCGGTATAAAATCCTTTATCTTTTCTTTTAAAAACTAATAAGCCCCTTCCTCCATGCGATTCAACCGACTGTTTTACAATAAGTTTATCATAACCTTCCAGGTATTTTAATAAATCTATTTCTGAAGGTTCAATAACCTTATCGCCAATGAAGAATACACCATGAATATTTCTTAAGAATATGACTGGTGATTTATCTCCATACATCCAATCCAGTTGCGATTTATCTTCTAAGCCCATGGCGTACGGTATATTATTTAATTTTGGCTCTATAATAGAATAATAAATGTTTGAGGGTACAACATTATAATCTATTTTCCCCGTTATATTGGCAATATTACTCATATAAATTTCATCGGTATATGGCGAAATACGATTCCACTTATGCTTATAGGTCTTAACTTGTTCTTTTGAAATATGAATAAGACATTTCTGCTTTTTACTAAATTGTAAGGCCTTTTTCCTACACTCACTTTCAACATAGATACGTCTTAATTTTTTATCCAGTTTGCTGGAAATACGACACATTAAGCTTACTATAGTATATACCAGTTTCATAACTCTTACTCCCCGTTAATTACCCGATGAATGTTATCAATCTCAAGGCGACGCTTTTTGGTTGATTTCTCATATACTAATCTAAACTGATGATACATAAATAGTAATTTTCGAACTTTTGGAATCCTATTCCACCCTTTAGAATACAGTTTCTTAAAGCGTTCAATTTCATTGTTTGCCCTGTTTGATTTCTTATTGGGGCCAAATACCTCAACCGATTTTGACAGATCATGTTCGCGATATGCGCCTATAAAGAATGGGATATGTACAAAGCTGGTGTACTTAAAAAAACGACACCACAGGTCGGCATCCATTGTGTAATGTAAATCATTATTCAGGCCTCCAACCTTTTCGTAAATCTCCTTGGTAAAGAATGTTGTTTCCTGCGGAATTTTCAGATATAATTTTGATTCCCATAATTTAAAACTTGCACCTTCATTTATTCCCAGTATGTTATCATTTCTGTCTACAATTATTCTGTCGCCATAAAACACATGTTTATCCGGCTGTTCAGAATAATAGTGTGCCATAATTTTAAGTGCCCCGGGGTATAACACATCATCTGAGTTTAACCAGTTTAGCAAAACACCCGTTGCCCTGTTAAAACCCTTATTTATAGCATGGCTTTGTCCATTGTCCGGCTCACTAATCCAATAACTTAAATGCGATTCGTATTTTTTTATAATTTCAACACTATTGTCTGTTGAGCCTCCATCAATAATGATATATTCAAGATTTGGATAAGCCTGATTAATGACTGAAAGAATGGTTCGTTCTAAAAATTCAGCCTGGTTATAAGATGGTGTTACGATTGTTATTTTAGGGTATTGATTTTCCTTCACAGCGATGAGACTTAAGGTTAATATACTTTTTCTTATCTGATAAGTTATAACTATTTATTTATAAAGTAAAATACTATCAACTCTTTAATTATTATTTATCCCATATTCCCCTGGCTTTTCCTTTTACTATTTTATAATACTGAATTGGATAAAGTACTGCGCCTACTACAAGGCATAAAGTGGTTGCTAAAATAACGCCTTTCATACCCATACTCTGAGCCAGTGCTACTGATAAGGGAATATTAATAACACTTACCATAAGCGAAATCCATAGCTGTAGCTTTATCTTTCCTACGCCATTTATAAAGTATACAAATACATTTATCCATGCCCGTACAATAACATATAAAGCCATTAATAAAGACAGCTCCCATGGTATTTGTACTTTGTTGCCTAACCATATTTTATATACCCATGGCGATACAATGTACATAACAATAAGAACAAGAACCACAAATGATAGTAACTTAAGTAATTTGCGTATTGATGATTTTACCCAACTAATTTCACCACGGGAGAAGGCATCTGTAAATGCCGACCAAAAGGGAACAAGTATTATTGAAAAACCCATTTCAACTATACCAAAATACTTGCGAGCCGCACTATAGGGCACTACATCCTCTGGCCCTAAAACTCTTGTTATTATCATATTATCAGTTGCAAACATGATAATTACTGAAGTTTGAATAATAAAAAACTTAATACCAAGGTTAGCCAGACCTTTCAGCAAGCGTTTGTCAACATATTTAAATGAAGGACGTATACCTTTATATCCGCGTTGATAATAATAGATTGAGAATATGATTAATATTACAACTGGTAAAGCACCATGTATAGCAACAACATACAATAAAGATGGTTGAGTGAATTTTATAAGGAATAGAATAGCTATAAAAAATAGTACGCTCGACAAAAAATCAATAAAGTCACTGTATGCTGGCTTTTGGTCTGCTTCAAACACAGTACGTAGCAAACGCAATACAAACTTAAGGCAGAAAAAGCCTACAAATACGATTAATGACGATTTAAGTACGGTTGAATCTACACTTTCAATATTGAAAATACTATTCCAATCAACAAGTAATATAACAGGTATTAGTACTATAAACAGTCCTAATGCAATCAGAGAAATAACAAAGTAAGTGCTACTCACATATTTCTTTGAGCTTTCTATATCATGGAGTGCTAAACTTTCAGCCAGTTTATTACGTAAGCCGTTTCCCAGCCCTATATTAAAGAAACTAAGCCAGCCGGTAAATGAGCCTATTGTTAACCAAACGCCATACCACATATTACCCAAATAGGTAAGGGTTAGCGGAAAGCGTATATAACCTATTATCAGGCCAATTCCTTTTAGTAAGAAAGATATAGCAATATTTTTCTTAAGGCGTACAAAGCGTGAATCTCCTTTATTTATCAGATTCCTGACTAATGTTATTATTGGATTGAGTAATCTCATCTTGCCATTTTGTAAAATAATATCTGTCAAATAAAAATGCCATCATCAGACCTAAGGAAAACACCTGATAATACACTTGGGTTACATTTGCCCATAAAAACACCAGTATGGCAGCAAAACTCCCCCAAAACTGTGTACGCACAGCCGTACGGTAAAAGCGTTTGGCAATCATAAACCAGAACGAAAAGGTTATAGCACTGCCTATTATTCCATAGGAGTATAAATGCGAAAGGTATCCAACGTGTATCTGTGAACTTCTTCCTCCAATAGCCACTGCCACTTCTTCGGCCAAATGTACTCCGGAACCAAACCAGGGATGCCGGACAAAGAATTTCTTAAATATTTCAAAAGCAAGTAAGCGTGTTGAAGCTGAGTTGGATAATAAACGCTCTCGGACATAGGATTCCAGATTAAATCCCATTAACTCCAGTATACCAACAAATAATAATCCGCCCAGAATAGTAAAAAAAGTAATCCATAAAAATGTTCGCAACTTGCTTTTACCAATTATCAACAGTGGTAAAAAAGTGATGAAATAGCCCAGTTGCGCGTATCGGTAGTTATTTGCAAAGGGTACAATAAAACCCAGGAAAAGCAACAGGTAAGGTACTTTTTTCTTTTCTAATGTAAAGTAAGCAATTACAATAGCTACAAGAGGCAGGTACGATATAGTTTCTTCTAAATTACCCAGGTAACCAAAAATTGAAACACGCCGTATCTCAAAATCGTTATACATTGCCCCCATCATACGTGTATAAGCAATTACTTTTTCCGGTGTAAAAAAGAATGGATCGTGTACCACCTGTATAAAAGAAACAACTGATGCAACAAGCATTGTTCCTATAAATACTTTAATTAATAAACGTACCAGATCTTTTGATACTTTAAAATTATCAATTACATATATAAATGCTGCAATATGCAGGTAAGGGTTAACAAAGAAATCAAAAACGAAGCCCTTACGTTCTAATGTGCGTTGCATTAAAATAATATCCCAGGCCAGGTTATATAAGTAAACTCCTAAAGCAAAGAACAATATTATATCTAGTTTTGAGCGACTAAAACCATTTCGAATCAACAATAAAATTGCCAGCAAAAGCATTGTTGCTCCATATAATTTAAAGAATCCCTGATCAACAGTTTCATAATCAAGAAAACATATTATTGGAGCTATAGCTAAAGTAATAAAGTACAAATTTACCAGGTTTGATATTCGAAACATACATCCCTATTTTTTTTGCTTCGTATAGTAGCTTGAATAATTATAGTACTTATTACGGGATAGTTTAGCCCCGTTAAGTAAAACGGTAACTTTTTTTCCCAGCGAGTCTTCTAATTCTCTCAATACCTCTTTAAATTCATTCTTTAAAGTATAATTAAGACGCATTACCATCAGTACCAAATCAGCCATCCGCCCAAGTGCTAAACTTTCGGCTGTTACACTAACAGGGCCTGCATCAACAATAATATAATCATACTTTTTCTGTAGTTCACTAAGTAGTTCCCTACTTTCATCCGAATCCACTAATTCTGAAGGATTAGGAGGTAAAGGACCTGCTGAAATATAATGGATGTTTTTATTATTTGGTTTTTCAATGATTTCATCCAGCGTAACCTGACCTGATAAATACTTAGAGATACCATTTTCATTTTGCCCAAAATAATTATGACTCAAATCTCCTTTTCTTAAATCATAATCCAACATAACTGTTTTCTTTCCCAAAGCAGCCAAAGAGTGAGCCAAATTAAAGGAACAAAAAGATTTCCCTTCACCCGGCATTGTTGAAGTAAATACAATTATTCGACCCTTATTATTATGTGGCCAAGCCCAAAAACCTAAGTTAGTGCGCAGTTTTCTAAAAGATTCGACCGTAATTATACTTTCTTTTTCATTTTTAAACAGGTGTTTCTGTCCATTTGAATTAAAATAAATCTGGCCTAATACAGGTATATCAAAATTGAACCTGAAATCTTCTATATCACTAATCCTTTCAAAATAAGACTCATGTATTAACACATAAATAGTAGACAACAGTAAGCTTAAAAATATAAGTAAAACATAATTACGAACCGTTTTAGGTGCTTCTCTTCCCTCGTATGCCGGGTAATCAATAATTTCATAATCCGGTAAATTTGATGCTTTTGCAATTTGAGCTTCCGAGCGTTTTTGGATTAGAAATGTATAGATCGCATCATTCAGACGGAAATTTCTTTCAAATGTTGTCAGGTTACGCTGTGTTTCAGGTAAGCGATTCAATTCAGCGTTTAACCCATCCATTTTTTGTTGCAATTGCTGAAGAGCTAGCTGTGAAGCATCCAGCTCATATTGTAAATTAACCAGTATGGTATTTTTTAAGTTCGATATCTGAAAACTCAGCTCTCTCAGCTGTGGGCTTTTACCTTGCTTATTTTCCACCAGGTGATTCTGTCGCCCTACCAAAGAAATATATTCATTCAACAAATCATTTAATACCTGGTTATTTAAACCTGACATTACCGTTATTGAGTGTGCCGAAAAATCTTCATCTTTATTAAAGTTATCATTTAGAAACTTCAAATTGTTAACGTGAGCTTCCATCTGATCCTTTTCTACGCCCATCAATCGAAGGTTTTCATATATCTGACCTGCTTTAAGATTAACATCCACAACCTGCCGGCTGGTTCTGAAATCCTGCAACGATTGCTCAGCAATACTTAATGAGTCGAAAACTTCATTTAATTGTTCATCAATAAAATCAATGGTTGAATAAGCAAAGTGATTTTTTCTTTGCAGATCATGTTCTATAATGGTTTCCACATATTTATCAAGAAAATCTTTGCCCAAACGATAATTATTGGCTTTCAAACTCACATTAACAGCCGTTGCATCCAGTTGCGCAGCTTCTATTAAAAGATTATCACGATAATCGTTTATCAACTGGCGATTACTTCTTATTATAAACGAATAACTTTCTTTTACTATCTCTTTAATGTTAATACCTTGTTTCAAAAGAACCGTAAAATTGAAATTTTCATTTCTTACCGGTTCGCCAAAACGATACGTGTGCTTAAATTCCCAATCAAGAATATCCTGTTCGTTAATGCCACTAAGAAAATTATGCAGTGTAGCTTCTTCAACATCTATTTTTATGGAATACAATTCTTCCGATAATATATCAATCTCAAATTCAACTCCTGATAACTGTAAGTAGTTTTTATCCAAAACCACTTCAAAAGGCGACGAAGTATAAAGGTTTTCATTATACAATAGCCGTTTCTTATAGTAAAGAACACTTATATTGAGCTTATTGATAACCTTCTCTAACAAAGGCCTTGCATTTAAGGAAATTAAACTATTCTGAAATGTATTTCTACCACTGAATAATTCAGAGCCGGGTAAAAACGAAGAAGGGTCTATTGAGCCTCGGCTATTTTCATGCACAACAATTTTAGCACCAATATTTACCATTGGCTCAGAATACCTGTTGTATACAAAACCTACCAATACTGCAAATATCAAGGAAAACAAGTATAATACCCAATACTTACTTAACTTATGAATAATGCTTTTTAAATCATTTGTTTGATCATTTTCAAAAGCCATTGTCTTATTCTATATAGTTTAACACTAAAATCAGGGTTGTTATCGAAGATAAGAATAGCCCGTAAGGAAATGAATCCATACCCCATCGCCTTCTTTTCAGCGGTTCGATATACACCACATCATTTGATCTTAAATAATAATACGGTGAATTAAAAATACTTTCACTCGTTAAATCAATGCTGGTTTTTGTGGTTCTGTTATTCTCTTCTCTTATAACCGTTACATTCTTTCTGTTTCCAAACTCCTGTATATCTCCGGCCATTCCTAATGCCTGAAATATATTGATGTGATCGCTTGAATAATAATAACGCCCCGGCCTGTTAATATAACCTATTACGGTTATGCTTTTATTAACAAAGTTAATTTTTACCGAGGGTTGATAAAGGTAATCCTCAAGTTGGCTCTCCATATAGTCAGATGCCTCTTCTATACTTTTTCCGGCAACTCTGATCTTTCCGATTACCGGTAAATTAACATTGCCATTTTCATCTACACGGTAAGATATTATTGAAAGGCCTTCCGGAGTAGTAGTGCTATAGCTACCACCTTGTCTTTGTTCCAAAAAATTAGATCCTTGCAAATCTGTACTTACTACTTCAATGTAAACCTCATCAAAGGCCTGAATAACCTGCCTGTTTTTAATTACATTGTATTCAGTATTCAGATATGCCCCCTCCACATCGTCTTGTAAGTAAACAATCTCTTTTTGTGGAACACACGATGCCATCAATAATAAAGTTGTTAAACAGGAAAATAATTGACGCATATTTAAAAGAGTTATTAAATTTAATATTCTCTAAATTAGAAACATTTATGACTTATTACTTTATTATTTTATTAATGACATATAATACTTCACCAACCGTTAATTTAGTTAGATAAGCATTTTCTACTTATTTTAACAAGTGGTATTGTATTACGCTAAAGTCGAAATAATATTTTATAGTTCAGCTTACAATAAAACCCTGGTTGACAAGGTATTTTTTTTGAGAAACAGTAAATAATAAAGGTAGGTTGCTGTATTTAATAGCCACTTATGTTGTGCAGGAGCTTACCTTCCCCTTTTTTCATCTCTGCATTCTCCCTTAACTCTAAGGTAATAAAATTTGGCATTATTGGAATAATATAAAAGCGGGAATAAACATTGCTATTCCCGCTTTGCTATTTAATCACCTGATTCTAACGCTTTAGTATTAACTTCTGTACTCCTTCATTACCGGAATTAGTTACATATTTAAGCAAATATATCCCGGCAGGTAAATCTCCAACTGCAATTGGTTTACTTAAACTATTTTGATGGTATGATCTGATAAGTTTACCTGATGTATCGTATATATAAACCACCGACAAGCCACCAGCAACATTAACAAAAACATCTGCCGGATTAGGATATATTCTTATCTCATCACTTTCAGTATCTCCAATGCTTGTAATCACTGTAAACTGAACATCAAATGTAGCATCATCTGCCAGGCCTTGTATTAAGTAGGTGTAGGTACCATCAGCATTATCAACAACAGATGACATTACATCAGCACCTCCCAGAGTTGCCGAAGCAATTTCATATCCCTTATCTGGTGTAATTGTAATATTAACTGATGTGCCGTCATCAACATCCATACTACCGAATGGTGATACCACTCCACCACTTGAATGATTTAGTGTTACAACATAGTACCTTAGGTAATTTATACTTAATAAAGCATCAGCTGTTACATCAGCAACTGTATATGAATAACTGCCACCTCCTATATCTTCTAATTGAGCTGTAATGTCTACTCCATCTAACGTAACAGTACTAACCCTGTACCCCTGTTCCGGCATTAGTGTTACCATCAGGCTTTCATTTTCATACACTTCATTAACTCCTGCAAGATCAGCAGCTCCTCCCATACCACTTTCAACTGTTACATTATAAAATGGCATAAATTCAATTGTAAGTTCTGTGTCTTCTGTTACTCCCACAATTTGAAATTCGAAAGTACCATCTCCATTGTCTGTTAGTTGAGAGGAAACATCTACACCTCCTAATAAAATTGAACTTATTTTATACCCCTGATCTGGTGTAACCGAAACCAATAGTTCATCATTTTCGTAAACCTCATTGCTTTGGGGAACACCAACTATTCCACCAGCACCGGCATTAACTGTAACATTATGGTATGGCGAAAATTCAACTGCAAAATCAATATCTTCTGTTACTCCTGCAATTTGATAAGAATACGTTCCATTGCCATTATCTGTTATATTACCAATTACTTCAAGCAAACCCTGCAATAGAGATCTTAGCTTATAGCCTTGTCCTGGTGTAAAAACAGCATCCATAGTATTACCTTCTAAAATAGTAACCTGTCCTGTATGAGATGAAGTACCCCCCAGAGAAACCATAAAAGTTATTGTATGCTTTAAAGCAAAATCTACTTCTATTGTATGATCTGCTGATACATTATTAATAATATAACTAAAGGTTCCATCCTGGTTATCAATCAAGTTACTTTCCTGCTCAACATCATCAACTAATACACTTCTTATACCATAACCTACAGATGGATCAAAACGAACTTCAAAATTATCGCCTTCATAAACCTGCTGTGTACTTGCCGGAGTAACATCTCCACCTACATCTCCAGTTATATTAATTGAATGTTGGGTTAATATATGAAACTGAACTTCAATATTCACATCTGCCTGTATATCATTAATTGTATACGATAATACACCTGCATTATCAACTAAATCATTTAACCTGTCTGCACCACCAACGGTAAAAACCCTTACAAAATGATTGGCATCCGGTGTTAACTCAATTGTTGTATCACCACCTTTGGGCAAGGCAATTGGTGAGGCTGCTGAAATAGTTCCATTTCCTGAGCTGGTAATATCAACTTCGTAATATTGGATTTCATATGCCCCAATATCAATTCGATCCTTCACAATGCGTGGATTATTTGCTAAGTCATAATCACCAAGATTAAGACCGGACAAATCAGCAAGACCTCCATTCCTTAAAATACTATTTAAACCTATTTGCCAGTCTGCATCCCTGTTTGCATCCAGTTCACCAGGTGTTTCTCCTCTTCCTGCAATGCCAGATGGAGCAATAAAACCCGGTCCGTCAGCTTCGGTATTTACAAGATTCAAAGCTAACATATCCACACCAGTATTCAGGTCTGTGAGTCCACCAACAGCACAATTAGTATAAACGCCACCACCTGAAAATCGTATTTCATTTGTAGGGCTTGTTATGCAATTATTACCCCAAACTACCAAGTTTGTAAAGTTAGCTCCTGTTATTGCATATATTCCACCACCACTATCATTAGATTTGTTTCGAACTACAGTACAATTAAGCCATGTACCTGAGGCGTCAGCAAAAATACCACCACCATCAACCCAAGCAGTATTGTTGGCCATTAAACAACTTTGATAAACACCACCACTTGTTGGTACGCCATCTACAATATCTTGGTAAGTGTAAACAGCCCCTCCTTTGGAATTACAAACATTATTTACAAAACGGCATTGTACTATAGAACCTGAGGTAGACCCAATACCACCACCAGAACCATCACTTACGTTATTGTAGAAATAGCAATTATTTATTACACCATTACCCAGATGCATGTATATACCGCCTCCTATTGCTGATTGATTGGTTGAATAATGTTTTGCCAGGTTCTCTGTAATAAAGCAATAATTAAACACACCACCCCCATAGGCATAAATCCCTGCTCCTCTATAGGCCTCATTTCCAATAACTGTAACATTATTATATGTACCACCATGCCGTGTCTGAATACCTCCTCCCCTGCTATTACGACTTTCTCCGTTGGCATTACCACCCGTAACAATAACATCTGACAGGCTGGCAGATAAAGCGGTATTATCACTGGCATACACAACATGGTATGCATTATTTGCCATAATGCCATCTGCTCCCAAATCTCCGCTTAAAACAGTAGCATTAGCTTCTCCATAAGCAAAATTTGTTCTGGCAGACAACTCAGATTCACCATTAAAACCACCATAGATTGCAACACCATCACGCATCATAAAACTCACACAACGCGCCTCTACTGCTGTAGCATCATAATAGGGACTATTTACATCTGTAGTATAATACGATTCTGTAGGATAATAGGTTCCTCTTTCAATCCATACCTCTCCTCCATTAGTAGTTAAGGCATTAATAGCTGCCTGTAAATCTGAAGTTGCAGTACCCCAGCTACTGTGATCAGCAATAGATGTAAAAGGGTTTTCTGTTGTACCAACATATATACGATCCTGACCAATTATAATACTTCCTGTGAATACGATTAACATGAAAGTAAAATACACGCTTTTTAAGAGGGTAAATTTTCTCATAGTATATAGTTCTTGATTATTGTAAGTAAACAAGTTATGAGAAAAGAATTTCTAATGCGAGAACTTTACATGAATAGCAAATATTAATTGGTTAAGTGGTATATTACAAGTGACAAATGAAATTTAACCCGGAAACTACCGGGCTCATTATACAACTGGTGCAATTGTTTTATAGCTTAAGTTGTTTCTACCATTAGCAATTGCAGACAGCTTTGATTTTAGCAGTAACTTTTTTATGGGGTTAAGGTAGTCTATAAATAGTTTCCCTTCAATATGATCATACTCATGCTGTATAATTCGTGCTGCAAATCCTTCATACACTTCCGTATGATGAGTAAAATTTTCATCGTAATAATAAATGCGAATCCTGTTGGGACGTGTTACCTTTTCATGAATTCCAGGTAAGCTAAGACAACCTTCATTCAGCCGGCACTTTTTACCATCCAGCACTTCAAGCTGTGCATTGATAAATACTTTTTTAAACCCCTTTAACTCCGGATATTCATCTTTAAATACATCTGCATCAATAACAAATAAGCGAAGTGCCATACCAATTTGAGGAGCTGCTAAGCCAATTCCGTCACAACGGTACATCGTTGACCACATATCTTTAATCAACTGTGCTAAATTCTCATCCCCGGTCTTTAATTTCATGGTTTCCTCGCGTAATACCGGGTGACCATAAACGGCTACAGGTCGTATCATTTTACGGTTTTTGCTCCATGTAGGTTTGTAAAATAATAGTAGCACTCACTTTATCTACCAGGGCTTTATTTCGTCTGGCTTTCTTTTTTAATCCACCATCTATCATTGCCCGAAAGGCTATCTTAGATGTGAAACGTTCATCAACCCACACAATCGGCAAATCAGGAAAGTTCTTTTTTAAACGATTAACAAACGGTTTGATATATTTCATTGACTCAGATTCTTCACCACTGTTCTGAGTAGGGTAACCTACCACTATTCGCTCAACATCTTCTTCCTGCATATACTTAACCAAAAAATCAAATAACTCATGCGATGGCACTGTTGTAAGGCCATTGGCTATTAATTGTAAAGGGTCGGTTACAGCCAAGCCACTTTTCTTTCTTCCGTAATCTATTGATAAAATGCGTCCCACTAGTCCTATTTTCTACAAAGGTATCATTAAGTTTTATAAAACAATTTCTGACATAAAATTAAGAAAGGCTGTCCTTAACAGAACAGCCTTTACGTATATAGAGTTTAACTCTTTTTAGTTTTGCTTTAAGTTAGCCTGTGCAGCAGCTAAGCGTGCAATAGGCACACGGAAAGGAGAACATGAAACGTAATCCATACCAACACTATTACAGAACTCAACAGAAGAAGGCTCACCACCATGCTCACCACAGATACCTAATTTGATATCATTACGCGCTGATTTACCTTTTTCACACCCCATACGAACCAATTGTCCGATACCATCCTGATCAAGTACCTGGAACGGATCGTGCTTAAGGATACCTTTCTCAATGTAGACCGGTAAGAATTTACCAGCATCATCACGTGAGTAACCAAAGCCCATTTGCGTAAGGTCATTTGTACCGAATGAGAAGAATTCAGCAACTTCAGCAATTTCATCAGCAGTAACAGCCGCACGAGGAATCTCGATCATTGTACCTACCATGTAATCAACTTTTGTACCTTTTTCCTCAAATACTTTCTCGGCAATCGCGCGAATTAATTCTTCCTGCATCTTAAGCTCTTTTACAGTACCAATTAATGGAACCATAATTTCTGGCTTAGGATCAAATCCTTCATTCTTAAGGTCACAAGCTGCTTCAATAATAGCACGAGCCTGCATCTCTGTAATCTCAGGATAAGTATTTCCTAAACGACAACCACGGTGACCTAACATTGGGTTGAACTCGTGTAAAGAATCAACTTTTGCTTTTACCACTTCAACAGCAACACCTAATTTCTCTGCCATCTCTTTTTGAGACTCTGCATCATTAGGCGTAAATTCGTGCAATGGTGGATCCAGCAAACGAATAGTAACACCAAATCCGTCCATAGCTTTAAGGATACCATGGAAATCTTCACGCTGAATAGGTAATAACTTAGCTAATGCTTCTTTACGCCCTTCAACGTCATCGGCCAATATCATTTCACGAATAGCCCAGATACGATCTCCTTCGAAGAACATATGCTCTGTACGGCAAAGACCAATACCCTTAGCTCCGAATTCACGAGCCGTTTTAGCATCAGCAGGAGTATCAGCATTAGTACGAACATACATACGTGTATTCTTCTCTGCCAAATCCATCATCTTACCAAAGTCTCCATCTAATGATGGGGTAATAGTTGCTACTTTACCTTCATAAACAATACCTGTTGTACCATTTAATGAAATATATTCTCCTTCTTTATATTCAACTCCATTGATTGTCATTGATTTACCAGAAACTAAAACACCTGCAGCAGATGAAATACAACATTTACCCATACCACGGGCAACTACAGCCGCATGAGATGTCATACCTCCACGCTCAGTAAGAATACCTTCGGCAGCATACATACCTTTTAAATCTTCAGGTGAAGTCTCACGACGAACCAAAATTACTTTTTTACCTTCGGCAGCCCACTTTTCAGCAGCTTCGGCAGAAAATACTATTTGACCTGTTGCAGCACCCGGAGATGCAGGAAGACCTTTTGAAAGTTCTTTTGCAGCAGCAATAGCAGCCGTATCAAATACAGGGTGAAGTAATTCATCCAATTTGTTTGGCTCCTGACGAAGAATAGCTGTTTCTTCATCAATCATACCTTCTGCTAACATGTCTACAGCCATTTTTACCATAGCAGCTCCTGTACGCTTACCTGAACGTGTTTGTAACATCCAAAGTTTACCATCCTGAATGGTGAACTCCATATCCTGCATATCACTATAATGATCTTCCAGCTTCTGCTGAACAGCATTTAACTCGGCAAATAATTCTGGCATTGCCTCTTCCATTGAAAGGAAGCTAGCTTTACGATCTTCTTCCGAAGTACCGTTACGCTCAGCCCAACGCTGAGAACCAATTTTTGTAATTTCAAGAGGTGTACGAACACCTGCTACAACATCTTCACCCTGAGCATTAATTAAGTACTCACCATTGAAAAGGTTTTCACCGGTAGCCGCATCACGAGAGAAACAAACTCCAGTAGCTGAAGTTTCACCCATGTTACCATATACCATGGCCTGAACATTTACAGCTGTACCCCACTCTCCAGGAATATTTTCCATACGACGGTAAAGGATAGCACGCTCAGTATTCCATGAGTCAAATACAGCACATATAGCACCCCAAAGCTGATCCCATGGATTAGTTGGAAAATCAACACCTGCGTGCTTTCTTACCACTCCCTTGTAACCCTCTACTAGCGCTTTAAGATCTTCAACAGTTAATTCTGTATCTACTTTGTATCCTTTAGCTTCTTTGAGCTCATCCAAAACAACTTCAAATGGGTTGTGCTGACCTTCTTCAGCTTCAACGCCCATTACAACATCACCATACATATGGATGAAACGACGGTATGAGTCGTAGGCAAATTTCTCGTTACCTGATTTTTCAGCGATAATTTTCACTGCATCATCATTCATACCAAGGTTAAGCACAGTATTCATCATACCAGGCATAGACGCACGAGCACCAGAACGTACTGATAGTAATAATGGGAAAGCCTCACCTGTTGAGCCAAATTTAGCATTCATTACTTTTTCAGTCGCTGCAACACCAGCTTCTACTTCAGCTCTCATTAATTCAACAACAGCTTCTTTACCTTTAAGATTGTACTCCGTACAAACTTCAGTTGTAATAGTAAAACCGGCAGGTACTGGAACACCAATAAGGTTCATCTCAGCAAGGTTTGCACCTTTACCTCCGAGCAGATTTTTCATATCAGCTTTACCTTCAGCCTGTCCGTTACCAAAGGTATAAACACGTTTATTGCTCATACTTAGATTGTTAAAAAAATTATTATAAAATAGTAGTTATCAGTGAATTCAAAAAAATTATGGTATTTATTAAAAAACATACAAATAAACAAAAAATTTGGGAAAGTCACCAGTTTTAACAGACCTGAAAACATTAATAATTAATGTTAATCAAAGGTTGAAAAATCATTAATACCCAAATACGTAACAGACTGAAATTCTTACATAATTCAGTCTTAAATACCCCCTGTGGTGATTAAATTATAAGCCTATTATCCTGTAAGGGTAACTTATATCATTTATCCATTCAAAAATTGCCCCTAAAGGTCGCAGACCAACCATTCTTCGCACACAATATAATCCTGGATTGAACCCACCTTATTTTAAGGTTGAACCCTGATTAAATTACAAATTATGCTCTTTAATAACGCATTTAAATAATACCAATTCTATTTTGACATAAGCCTTAAATTGCTTTGAATATTTTATAGTTTAGGTAAGGCAAAAAAACAGATACACAGCCTGCTGAGCTACAACAATGTTTTTAAAAATAGCATAAGCTAAAAAGAACGAATATAAATACTTCTAAACTAAAAAAGTGCTGACTTTTAGTCAACACTTTTAAAACAATTTTAATCTCTCCTTACCCTAATTCTAATTCACAGGATACTTTTTAGTATATTCCTTAGCTTTCATTAAATAATCAACATATTGAGCCCGCTTGTATGCATGTGGGTCCGTGCTGTTCTTTTTAGATAATTTACCCTTAAAATCAGCAATACTATCATAACCTTTATCTTTTATCCAGGCACTAAGTTCATCCAGCATACGGGTAACCTGGATAACCCCGTTCTTATAAACCGTACTAACTACCTGTACAACATCAGCACCAGCCAACAGCATAGTAATAACATCTTCTCCGTCAACAATACCCGTATTACTGCAAATGTTACCATTAATATTGCCAGATAACAGACCTGCAAAACGCAATGCTAAACGATTATCTCCTTTATGACTTAGGTTATAAGGTATCCGCATCTTCTCTTGCTTAATATCAATATCGGGCTGAAATAGGCGATTAAATAACACAAACCCATCGGCTCCATTCTTATCCAAACGATAAACGATATTCATCATATTGGTATAAAATGGACTTAACTTTACACTCACTGGTATTTTAACTGCTGCTTTTATTTTACTTAAAATTTCTATCCGGGCATCTTCAATCTGGGCAGGCAATCTCTCAACATCTGAAATAGTTGAGTAAAAATTTAACTCTAATCCATCAACACCGGTCTTTTCAAGGTATTCGGCATACTCAACCCAACTAACATCATAAGTACAATTTAAACTGGCGATAACCGGTATTGAAACCGTTTCTTTTAATTTTTTTAGTGCTAACAAATGAGCTTTTGGCCCTGAATGCTCAATATTTGGAAACAATGAAATCATTTCAGCATGGCGCTCATCATATTCATGCAGCTCATCTTCTAATTCAGCTGCTTCCAAGTGAAGCTGTTCTTCAAAGAGCGATTTGTAAACAAGAGCAGCCGCACCCGCTGCTTCTAACTTTTTGGCCATTTTTAAATCTAATACCAGGTTGCTGGCTCCGATAATAATGGGGTTCTTTAATTCAATCCCCATGTAGGTGGTTTTTAAATCCATAATAATTGGTGATATTAAAGGGGGTTCTTAATTTCTCTAATTTACTAACAACTACAATAATAAAATGTTTTTTTTAAGCTGTTAAGAATAAGGCTTATCCAAGTTCGTTAAATTACCTTATTAATTCAACTCTTTAGCACAAAAAAAAGCCGCTCCACAGGGAACGGCTTTTAATCATAATTAAGAAATAATTTATTCTATTACTTCATATTCCTGCTCAGACAAACGCTTGTATGAACTATAACGCCACTTCGCATTTTTCTCTGACTCAGCAAATAAAAGTTTTGCATCTTCAGGGAATGACTTGGCAAGAGCAGTATAACGTACCTCATTCATTAAGAAGCTCTGGAACTGATCCCACTTGGGAGGTTTTGAATCTAAAATAAACGGATTCTTACCTTCTTCTTCCAGCATTGGGTTATAACGGTATAAGTGCCAGTATCCACACTCAACCGCTGCTTTTCCTTCTGCCTGTGTTTTACCCATACCTGTTTTAAGGCCATGGGCAATACATGGCGAGTAAGCAATTATTAATGATGGCCCTGGGTATGCTTCTGCTTCTTTAAGCGCTTTAAAATATTGTGCCTGGTTTGCACCAATAGACACCTGTGCTACATAAACATAACCATAAGTAGTGGCCATTAAACCAAGATCTTTCTTACGGATACGCTTTCCTGATGCAGCAAACTTAGCTACAGCACCAACCGGTGTTGATTTAGATGACTGGCCTCCTGTATTAGAATATACTTCAGTATCCATTACTAAGATATTTACATCCTGCCCTGAAGCAATAACATGATCAAGACCTCCGTAACCAATATCATAAGCCCATCCGTCACCACCAAATATCCAAACTGATTTTTTAGATATATAATCTTTCAATGCCAATAGCTCTTTGGCAACTGGATGCGGTTCGTTTTCAAGAGCCGCAACTACAGCCTTTGTAGCAGGTGTATTTGCATTACCATTATCTTTTGTTTCAATCCATTTTTCAAAAGCAGCTTTAGTTTCTGCATTTACTTCGTTGATGGATCCGGTAATCTTAGCCTCTACACGGTCGCGAAGTTTATTCGCTCCAGTAGCCATTCCTAAACCAAATTCTGCGTTATCTTCAAATAATGAATTTGCCCAGGCTGGACCTTTTCCTTCGCTGTTAGCACAATAAGGTGTAGCAGGAGCTGATCCACCATAAATAGAAGAACAACCTGTTGCATTGGCTACCATCATGCGGTCACCAAACAATTGTGTGATTAATTTGATATATGGTGTTTCACCACAACCAGCACAAGCACCTGAGAACTCAAATAAAGGCTGGGCAAACTGAGAAGCTTTTACATTCATGTCTTTTGCCATGATGCTATCCTTAACAGCTACTTCTTCAATCATATAGTCCCAACGCTTCACTTCTTCTTGCTGTGTTTCAAGTGGCTTCATTTCAAGGGCTTTAGTCTTTGCAGGACAAACATCTGCACAGTTACCACAACCAGTACAATCCAACGCACTCACCTGAATACGGTATTGTAAGCCATCAAACCCTTTACCATTTGCTTTTTTCGTTTCTGTTCCACCAGGAGCTCCTGCCAATTCTTTCTCATCCAATAAGAATGGACGAATAGCAGCGTGAGGACAAACATATGCACACTGGTTACACTGGATACAGTTATCCATTTGCCACTCTGGAACATCAACCGCAATACCACGCTTTTCAAAAGCAGTTGTTCCTGCCGGTAAAGTTCCATCTTCGCGCCCTTTAAAGATACTAACAGGAAGGTCATCACCCTTTTGAGCATTTACAGGGAAAACAAAGTTTTTGATAAACTCAGGAGCTTTCTCGTTAGTTGGGAATACGACTTCTGCAGCTTCATTAGACCAGGATGCCGGAATAGCTATTTCAACAACCTTACCACCATTATCAACAGCTTCATAGTTCATATTTACGATGTTCTCACCTTTCTTTCCGAAAGTTTTAACAATCGCTTTTTTCATTTGTTCTACTGCCTGCTCGTAAGGAATTACTTCTGCAATTTTAAAGAATGCCGACTGCATAATAGTATTGGTACGGTTACCCAAACCAATTTCTTTTGCAATATGCGTTGCATCAATGGTGTAAAACTTAATATTATGATCTGCAATATAACGCTTCACATAAGCCGGGATATGAGTTTCCAGTTCGGCCTCTGACCATGAACAGTTTAAAAGGAATGTTCCACCATCTTTAAGACCTTTTAGCATATCATACATCTGCAAGTATGCCGGTACGTGACAAGCCACAAAATCCGGTGTATTTACCAAATAAGGTGAACGGATTGGTGTATCGCCAAAACGAAGGTGAGAAATCGTAATACCACCTGACTTCTTTGAGTCATAAGCAAAATAAGCCTGAGCATATTTGTCTGTATTATCTCCAATAATTTTGATTGAGTTCTTATTAGCACCTACTGTACCATCAGAACCTAAGCCATAAAACTTACCTTCAAAAGTTCCTTCTGCAGCTAATGAGAATTCAGGCAACAACGGTAATGAAGAGAAAGTAACATCATCAACAATACCAACAGTGAACTGATTCTTTGGCTCATCCTGCTTTAAGTTCTCAAATACACTAAGCATCATTGCTGGTGTTGTATCTTTTGAAGACAAACCATAACGACCACCAACAACAATAGGTGCATTTTCTTTTCCATAAAATAAATCACGGATATCAAGGTATAATGGGTCGCCATTAGCTCCTGGTTCCTTAGTGCGATCAAGAACTGCAATTTTCTTAACTGACGCAGGAAATGCTTCGAAGAAGTATTTAGCTGAAAATGGACGATACAAATGTACAGCAATTAAACCAACTTTTTCACCTTTAGCTACAAGGTCGTCAATCACTTCTTTAATTGTATCAGTGATAGAACCCATTGCAACAATAATATTTTCAGCATCTTCAGCACCATAATAATCAAATGGACGATATTTACGGCCTGTAATTTTGCTAATCTCATCCATATATTCAGCTACCATATCAGGTAGTGCATTGTAAAATGGGTTGGCAGCTTCACGCGCTTGAAAATAAATATCTGGATTTTGAGCTGTACCACGTGTTACCGGACGCTCAGGGTTCAATGATGTATCACGAAATGCCTGAAGGGCTTTCTGATCAATTAATCCGGACAAATCTTCCTGATCCATTACTTCAACTTTCTGAATCTCATGCGAAGTACGGAAACCATCAAAGAAGTGCATAAAAGGTACACGTGATTTGATTGATGTTAAGTGAGCAACACCAGCCAGATCCATTACTTCCTGAACAGAACCCGTTGCTAACATAGCAAAACCTGTCTGACGGGTTGACATCACATCTGAGTGGTCACCAAAAATTGAAAGTGCCTGAGCTGCTAAACTACGAGCACTTACATGAAATACACACGGCAATAATTCACCAGCAATTTTGTACATGTTAGGAATCATTAATAATAATCCCTGGGAAGCAGTAAAAGTAGTTGTTAATGCTCCTGCCTGTAATGATCCGTGTACCGCACCAGCAGCTCCTGCTTCTGACTGCATTTCTTCAACTTTCACTGTCTCTCCGAAAATATTTTTTCTTCCGGCAGCAGCCCACTCATCCACATTCTCCGCCATGTTTGACGATGGTGTGATGGGGTAAATAGCCGCCACTTCGCTAAACATATATGCAATATGTGCAGCTGCGTGGTTACCATCACACGTGATAAATTTTTTTTCTTTAGCCATTTTATATACTCCTAATAATTAATTGGTTATTTTAATTCTATCTGCATTCAATTTATCCAAACGAAATAATCAAGCTGGTGACGTTAATGCTTGCAGGTTCAGTTTCTGGTAAATGATTGCTATCATTTATAAACCTCTTAAACTTCTCAAATTATAATTATCCTCAAAAACAAAATCAGCTCCGTCTATTTCAACTCTTATTTCCTTAGCTCTAGCAATTCCTGCCACATTTAATTTACAACCCGGTGTTCTTGTACCAATTTCAATATTTCCATTTCTCCAAATGAAGTCGTCTGAATTACTATCTCCATTCCATTGTTGACCATAAGTTGTTAATGATATTATTAACACTATAGCAATCAATAATAGTTTTTCCATTCCATCTCATTTAAGTAATTTATAAACTAGTACAAAAAGCCAAATAACCATAATGGTATTTGTTGCTTTTCACCCACTTCTAATAGTTCGTGTGCCAGATATTCATTCTCGCCTAAACTCTTACTACTTAAGGCATCACTACCAATAAAAAAATCAAGTTGCTTGTTAACCTTAAAATCTCCTTTCTTACTAATATCAACCTGGTTACGATAAGCTACCTGATTTAAAAAGAAGGTTCGGTTCATATTTCTTTGATCAACCTCCCCCCGCGTTACTGAATAATAAACGTTAGGATTCTGAATATATATCATTGAAGGTTTCTTTGCCGACTCACTATCTTCAAAAAGCATATTGATTAAGCGTCCGTTTTTAAGGTAGTTCAGATAATTCATTACCGTTGCTCTTGATGTTTCAATCTCTTGACTTAAACGACTTACATTAGGCTGCAATGGTGCCGCTTTAGCAATAGAATACAACAATTTACGCAATTTGGGTAAATACTTCAATTCGATTTGCTCCAGGTAACTAATATCAATCTCAAGAATAAGGTTAACGTTCTTAATTACATTCTCTGAATAATTTCTTTTCTCAAGAAAAAAGGGATAATAACCGTGTTCAAGATAATCGCTAAAGTAAGCCAAAGGGCGCACTTTACTTGTTATCTCTTTGCTTATTTTTTCATGGCTGATTAAAATTTCATCTAATGAATATGATGGAAAATTATTTCCTGTTGCCAGATTTAAATTTTCGCGAAATGAAAACCCATCAATACGATAAACTGTAACACAATCTTTCAGATCCTCATTCTTATCCATTAAACGCATTACTGCTGAACCACAAAAAACAATCTTCAGATCCTGAAAGTTATCATAGCAATAACGTAATTCTTTCGACCAATTGGGGTATTTATAAACCTGATCAAGTAACAGAGTTTTACCACCCTTCTTACGAAACTCATCAGCAAATGAAATAATTGATCGTTCGGTAAAGTAAAGGTTATTTAAGTTAACGTAAAGGCAACTTTTATCAAATCCAAAATGTGTTTTGGCATAATCCAGTAAAAAGGTCGTCTTACCAACGCCACGGGCACCTTTAATTCCTATCAAACGATGGCTCCAGTCAATTTCATTCATTAACTCACGCCTTACAGGTGATTCTAAATGCTCTAACAGATATTTATGAGTTTCAAAAAATGATTGCATTCTTTTAGATTATATTTACAAATCTAAAATCTTATTCATAACAATTGCAAACTCAACATTACAATTTTGACAAACTCCTGCTATTTATAATTAATAAAAATAAACAAGCCAACACTTTCATTTTGAAGATTTAATTAAAGAATTCTTTCCATATTAATAGTTGATATTTTTCTTTAATTAAGCTTCTATATTTGTTTTTATTCTCATTTTCTATAACTTAAAACGCTCACAAAACAATAATCTCTTCAAAATAATAATGACCTTTAACAGGCTTATAGTTCACTATTTTTTTTTAATAGAACAGTTAAAACCAGCTTCTGTATTAACCTAGGTAAAAATAATAGAGTAATACTTCTGATGCCTGCTTATAAGTTACGTAACAATCTATCAAACAACACGACAAAACCAACGTAACTCACTGTAATTTATAACGATTAAACTTACATTAAAATCACACAACTACCTTTATTAAGGTATTTATTTGTGCCTTTGTGCCCCTTTAGTGTTTCATATTCTGTTTACAATCTTGCCACAAATATTCTAATTATCTAAAGTTATGCCAACCCAATAGCATACGACTTACTTTAACGAGCTAAAATTCGAGTCGATAGCTAAAGAACGGATAAATCATGGTTATACCATAACTAACAACTTCTTGTTGTTTAAAATCGTAAGCCCAACCAAATACCTCTTCTTGCATTAATATATTTTTACCTTGTAATATTATTATATGCGATACTTTCTCACAGTTAATACGGTAGTTTACCGCTAAATCAATAAATACTTTATTATTCTCCTGCCACTCAAAAGCCCTGCTTTCATCTAATACAACCATTTCTAATGCCTGAGACTGTTCTTGATCAGGTGGTGTAAAACGGTTGCCCCCCATAAAGGTAATCTTGCCATTTACATTCAGTAAATTATTCTCCCGCACTTTCCATTCCTTACCACCAAGCAGGTTAAGCACTATATTTCGGTTATACGAGGTATTTCGTTCAATGCCATCGCCTCCTTTATATTTTGAGTCAAAAAATGAACCTGTCAGCATATAATAATAACCATTTTTCATGTAACGTTCTATGGTTAAATCGAGCCCTATATTAGTACCTGTTCCTTCATTTACAAAAGCATTTTCAAAATACATATCCCACTCATAATTTACCAGGGATTCTGAACTACCCGGCAAAACAGGCACATCGTATAAACGCTGATAATAGGGTTCAAGTTTAACACTAATATTTTCTGATACACGCCAGTCATATGAAAAAACAAAATGATCAGCTTTAGTCACTTTCAGATCAGGATTGAGATAGGCGCCTGTATCATTTTGTGCCAGATAAAAACGCAGAGGTTCTAAACGGCTATGCCTGCCATAAGCAAGACTAAAAGAATGCTTAGGAATAAATCGCCAGGTTAAGCCTAAGCGCGGTTCGGGTATAACTTCCTCATTGAGCCCAAAATAAGATACATTAAGTCCTGCATTAATATCAAATGTTGGACGAACACGTAATTTACTTTGTGTATACATTTGCATTTGATACGAATTGCCACGTTGATCTGCAATACGAATCAATTCATCATATATACCCGGATCCGGGTTACCTTTAATATCCAAATCGAAGCTTAAATTGGTGTACGTTACTCCTGTCCGGTTAGTATGACGTTTGCCAAGTTTATAATTAAGGTATGAGCTAAGTATTAAACGGTAGTTTCTCTCGTTATGGTCGGCAATTGGAACAATTGATCCATTGCGCTGTAACTGGTCGCTTACATTACTAAATCCATCGTAAGTGCCTACAAGTGATGAAAACATGTAGGTATTATTGCTTAGGTTAATACGGTGATTCAATCCTCCGGCAGCAATATCTGAACCTGTATCGTATTTATTATTATCCCATGAAGTTTCCCATTCTGCATGATCTTCAGCCGGATCAAAGCCTACACTGCTAGTTCCTCCAATACCCCAAACGGAGAAGGTTCCCGCTTTTTTAGCTGGCAAATGTACTTTAAAACTTAAATCCTGATAGCTTGGTAATCCAACATCTATATCGGCCAATTGCCCAACCAGTCCCATGGTTGAATAACGATAATTAAACAGGTATGAGGCTTCACTACCTTTCTTAAAAGGCCCCTCTGAACTGATATCAATACCCTGACTTCCGATCTGAAAAGCTGATTCCCGCTTATCTTTATTTCCTTTTCTCAATTTCATATCAAATACGCCAGACATGGCATTGCCGTACTCAGCAGGGAAAGCACCCGTAAAAAAATCGGAATTATCTAACATATTAACACTAAATACCGTTTCAATTCCTCCCCCGTTATTAATACCATTAAGATGATTGGGTGCTGGTATTTCAACGCCTTCCAAACGCCACTGTATACCTTTGGGTGCGTTACCCCTTACCACAATAGCATTATCATTTACCCCTTCGGCCATACTTACTCCAGCAAAAGATCCTGCCAAACGTGAAGGATCATTCCACCCTCCTGCAAACCGTCCGGCTTCTTCTACTGTAAAAGATCGTGCCGATAAGGTTGCCATATTATTTTGTGCCTTATCTTTTCGTTGTTGCGGCTTAATCACCACTTCGCTTAATTGGAGAAACGTTTCTTTTATTGATACATTAAGTACGACTTCTTTGCCGGAACCAACCAATACTTCGGATAAAACAACTGGCTCGTACCCTAAAAAACTCACTTGTATAGTATATCTTCCAACAGGAACATTTTCAATAATAAAGTAACCATCTATATCTGTTATGGTACCTTTTTGCGGATTACTTTCTACAATTACAACATTTACACCCGGAATACTTATTTCTGAGTCAGCATCAACAACCCTTCCTTTAACCGTTTGAACCGGCACCTGGGAAATACCATCATTTGTATAAAAAAATAAAATTAACATGTACACCAGAAGTACAGACTTTAACTTCACCATCTTTTGTTAAGTTTTGATTAAATATTCTGCTTACAAAAGTAGAGTAAAGAATTGTACTCCGGGTTCAGTATTACAAACACGAACCTACTTACATACAGCTGGTTTTAAGTATATTAGACAATATACATGTAAGTTATTATAAAGCAGAACCTGCTTTTTTATATTCCGAAGGTGTTAGATCTGTCATTTTCTTAAATGTTGTATTAAATGCTGTTTTAGAGCTAAAACCTGATTCAAAAGCAACACCAAGTATCGACAATTTATCATTCCTGCTATCTGTAAGCATTTTTTTAGCCTTTTCAACCCTAAAACGGTTAACAAACTGGAAGAAGTTTTCGTTATAACCACGATTTATAATATAAGATAACTGGTGAGAAGTTATTTGTAGTTGTTTGGCTAATTTAACCAAGTTAAGATCACTATCAAGATAAAGCTCCTGATCCTGCATTAATTCATTAAGTGAGACTTTTACTTCCTGTAACATTTCGTCTGAAACCAATTGCCGCTTGGGCTCATCCGATTTCCCAGTATCATTTAAGCCTGTAAGCTCATTATTACCTTTCTCATCCAGCAGAAATATTTCATTTTGTTTTAAAGCATTATATGCAATAAAAAACACAATAACCAATACTACTACATTCATAAACACATTTAACGGTAACTCAAAAAAGATAAGGTTAAAAATGCCTATACCAACCGTTAACACAAAAATGGCGTATATAATATATTTCAGCCAATTAAGGTTTATTTCTTGTGTTGATGATGCAAATTGCTGTATATCCTTTTGGTGTTTCCTAATTTTAAATAATGAATAAATAGTATAGTAAAACGCATTAGTAAGAATTAAAGCAAGCTGTATGGGATAATATGCCCCTTCATACTTTTGGTTAAATACCAAAACAATCAAATATAAAGGTGGTAACAACAAGTGTTTTAAGCTTTTTTTACCAAAATGATACCCCGGATCAGTAAAATAACTAATACTTATAAAAAAGACTACTGGTGTAAAAAACTGTAGCATGCCAATTGGTACAATAGCATTAATTTGTGTTTTTACACCTGCAACTATAAAGATAAGTTCATCACCCCAATACGAAGCCCACAAAAATAAAAAAAGCCCAAACCACCTGTTAGCTCTAACATTTACTTTTAATGGATTTGAAATAAGTATAAAGGAGAGCAAAAAGAGTGCACCAAAAATTAGTACTTCTATCAATTTTATAATCATAGGGTTGCCGTTTCAAGTTTAGAACATCGGATAAATATACAAAATAATAAACTGAGGTTAGTCTTAAATTCTACAACACAAACAACAATAAACAACTGATTTACAGAGAAAACAATTAAAATACAATAAATCATTATGAGAAACATCAACGCTTTAGTCCAGGAATTATTCCACGCATGAGTTATTCACTTACCTGCAACTCTGCAGAACGTAGCATCAGAAGATTTAAGCCATTTTTTCTCCTTTTTTTATTAAAATACTAATCCTCAGTTACCTTTTAGGCCATTACCAGTATTTTCCCGCTTAATAAGTGAGTATATGTTTATCTTTTTAAACAATTGTAGCACCTCTCTTCAGTTTAGTTAAGCTATTTTTACCTTCGTAAATTGATATAAATTATGAAACGCACATATAAATTTAATTCTCTGATTTACACAGAGCCCCGGCAGTTATCGGGTATTAAATTTATTTGTGAGTTCCATCTGACCATTGAAAATAAATTTTAACAGATGAAACTAATTACAAGATTTTTATTTCTACTGATAGCCTTAACATTATTTGAGTCCTGTACCTCTCAAAAAGAAAAAGCATCAAGTATGACAGTAACAATTGACAAGGACTGGCAATTTAGCGAGGCTGATAAGAACGAATGGCGAAATGCAAATGTACCGGGCTGCGTTCATACCGACTTATTAAATCATGAAATAATTAAAGATCCTTTTTACAGGTTAAATGAACACGATGTACAATGGATTGACAAAAAGGATTGGGAATATAAAACCACTTTTTTAATTGACGAAAAAACTTTACAAAACGATAAGCTTGTTCTAAATTTTGCAGGGCTTGATACCTATGCCGATGTTTATCTAAATGAAACCCTAATCCTTAAAGCCGATAACATGTTCAGAGGATGGGAAGTTGAGTGCAAAAACCACTTGATAAACGGCTCTAACTCTTTACGTATTTATTTTCATTCGCCCATAAAAGTTGGATTGGATATTTACGACAATTACCCGTATATAGTACAATCATCAGCTAACGATCTGGCAAAGATTGGACAAGTACCGGGCGAAAAATGGGTAAGCCCACATGTACGTAAAGCGCCTTACCAGTTTGGATGGGACTGGGGTCCACGACTGGTATCATCAGGAATATGGGAGCCCATAACCCTAAAAGCATGGAACACTGCACAGCTTAAAAACATTCATACACGCCAAACAACTTTAAACGAAAAACAAGCACTGCTAAGCTCTGTTTTTGAAATTGAAGCAATACAGGCAGAACAGGCAAAGTTATCTGTCTTTATTAACAATAAAGAAGTAAAATCAGAGCAGGTTGAACTTAAAGAAGGCACACATACCTACAATGTTAATTTTACAATTGATAATCCTGAACTTTGGTGGTCAAACGGCTTGGGTGAAGCCCATATGTATAACTTAAAAGGTACCATTACAACAACTGCAGGAAGTGAGCAATTTGAGCATACTTTGGGATTAAGAACCATTGAGTTGGTAAGAGAAAACGATGAAGTTGGCCGTTCCTTTTATTTTAAACTTAACGGACAACCTGTATTTATGAAAGGTGCCAATTACATACCCAATGATGTATTTCTTGATCGTGTATCACCGGAGAAATACGAGCATATTATTAAATCTGCTGCTGATTGCCACTTTAATATGTTACGCGTTTGGGGTGGTGGCATATACGAGAAAGAGATTTTTTATGAGTTATGCGACAAATACGGTATCCTGGTATGGCAAGATTTTATGTTTGCCTGTAATATGTATCCGGGACACCCTGAGTTTTTAGAAAGTATTAGACATGAAGCAGAATACAATGTCCGGCGTCTGCGTAACCATCCAAGTATAGCATTATGGTGCGGTAATAACGAAATATTAGGCGCCTGGTTTGGCTGGGGTTGGAAAGAAGATAATGAAAAAAGTCAACCACACGGTGCTAAAGCAATGTGGCAGGCTTATAAAGATATATTTTTAGATGTACTACCGAGTGCTGTTAAAGCCAATGATCCTGATAAACAATACTGGGCATCGAGCCCGCAGGCCGGCGACACAATTAAAACCAATAAAATTGACGGTGATGAGCACGATTGGCGTATTTGGTTTCAGGATGTTCCTTTTATCACTTATCACGATGGAGCAGCACGTTTTGTAAGCGAATATGGCTTTCAGTCATTTCCTGAATTAAAAACAGTTAAGAAGTATACTATACCAGAAGATTATGATATTAATTCTGAAGTAATGAAATCGCACCAACGTTCATTTATTGGTAATGGTGCCATTAAACGTTACATGGACAACTATTATCGTAATCCTAAAGATTTTAAGTCATTCCTGTACGTTGGTTTACTTTTACAGGCCGAAGGTATACGAACCGGTATTGAAGGACACCGTATTAATATGCCAACCACAATGGGAAGTTTGTATTGGCAGCTTAATGATGTATGGCCTGTTGCTTCATGGTCCAGTATTGATTACTTTGGAAATTGGAAAGCTTTACAATATTATACCCGTAAAGCCTTTGCCCCAATAATAGCGGTACCGGATACCAAAACAGAAGATTTACTGATTTATACTGTATCTGATCATTTTAATGATAAGAATGCTGTATTAGAACTTAAAATTATTGACTTTAATGGTAAAGAACTATGGTCGCACAACAATAAAGTTACCATTAAAGCCAATACGTCAAATATTGTGTATAGTAAAGCACTTAAAAAGCTACTAAAAGACATTAATACAAGTAAAGTAGTATTATCAACCAAACTATTGGTTGATGGTAAAGTGGAATATGCTACCACCAGTTATTTTAAAGAGACTAAAGACTTAAAACTACCTGAACCAAAAATAGACTGTACGGTAAAAAAAGTGGATAAAGGTTATGCTATTACAGTTACGACAGACCAACTTGCTAAAAACACTTATTTCTCATTAGATGAAGCTGAAGGCTGGTTCTCTGATAATTACTTTGACCTGTTACCAGGTGAAAAGCGTACTGTTGTTTTTGAAACAGAAGACGAAATAACAAATCTAAAGGATAAATTGCTGATCAGAACGGTTGCTGATACATACTAAGCTACTTTTATAATTACAGATTAACAGGCAAGGCTCTCTTATTTTACATGTTGTAAATACAGGAGCCTTGTCTATTTTATAAATACAATACCTACGCTATAAAAAATACCTAAAATATCCTCACTTCTTTATCAATCATCTTCTGATACATGTGGTGCTATACCATAAAACACCTACGTTTTTACTCAAAAACACGTGTGTTTTTTAACAATGTATAAATGCAGAGCCTAAGAAAAAAACATGATTCTTTATTAAAATTCAGCATTACCTCACCCCTGCAAAAGGACTTATTTCCATGTAGAGGTTTAAGAGTAAAAAGTTATTGAAGACAAAAGATTCTAAAGTTTAAGATACCCACATAAATGTTGAACTGGTATTACTTTATTACCTCTCATAATACACTCACAAACGATCCACATATAAGGCAATTAACTCAAAGTTGATGGCAAAGAGGTATTTCATGTGTTCAAATCTGTTTTTCAATAGTCACATAAAACTCTCAAATAAATTTATTATTCATTAAATTACATATTCATAAATACTTCGTATTTCACCCAACCGTGTGCACTTTGGATAATCAAATTCACATTTTCACTTTATTTGTTTATATTTTTATGCTTTATAGCAAAATCGCAATACCTACTGTATTTTTATAAAATTACAACCTCAAATAAGCACCTATAATTCTATGTATTAAATACTTGAAATTCATACATTCATTTTATATATTTACTTCAATTAAAATAATTTCTATAACAAACACCTTAACTATGAAAAATCTTATAGCAGAATTTTTTGGAACTTTTTGGTTAGTACTCGGCGGTTGTGGTAGCGCTGTACTTGCTGCCGGTTATCCCGAGTTGGGAATTGGCTTTGTTGGCGTATCCATAGCCTTTGGCTTAACTGTCCTGACTATGGCGTATGCAATCGGGCATATTTCCGGCTGCCACCTTAACCCAGCTGTAACAATTGGTTTATGGGCAGGAGGAAGGTTTAATGCCAAAGATATTGCACCTTACATTATTTCCCAGGTACTAGGTGCTACTGCTGGTGCAACCATATTATACTTAATTGCGAGTGGTAAACCTGGTTTTGAGTTGGGCGGATTTGCAGCAAATGGTTACGGTTCACATTCTCCGGATGGTTACAATATGCTAGCTGCATTAGTTTGTGAAGTGGCTATGACTTTTATGTTTGTGATAATAATTCTTGGCGCAACACATTCAAAAGCGCCACAAGGTTTAGCTGGTGTTGCCATTGGATTAGGCTTAACCCTTATACACCTCATTAGTATACCTGTAACAAATACCTCAGTTAACCCTGCCCGCAGTACCAGCCAGGCTTTTTTTGTTGGAGATTGGGCCTTAAGCCAGTTATGGTTATTCTGGATTGCCCCCATTGCAGGTGCAATAATAGCAGGATTTGTCTATAAATACCTCTCACCAGAAACAAAAGAATAGTTTATAAACGGGTGAAGGATATATCCTTCACCCGTTTATTTCTTATTTACAAAGAATTTCAGCGAATCAATTTGCTTACTATTGAGCCCCCCTCCTTAACCTTAACACTCTAGTATGCTAAGCAGTATCAATAGAAAGGCAAAATCAATCCAACTGTAAATTATTATACATAAACTTCAAGTAGCTTTGCCAATTGAGCATTCACCACAATAGAATTTACTGAAGCAGGAATAAGTGTAGCTTCCATCTCGTTAAGCTCAATTGTTACACCAGCTGCCTCAATAGTACAATTTCCACTCACATTCATTAAAATTACAAACGAATCAAGTTGACTATAGTCCTTAGTAAGTGTGCCTTTAACACTTACCATATTGGTTGTAAAATATTTACACCTCGCCACATTAACCGATTCGTTATCAACTACATCATAAGCAACCTTACCAGCTTCATTATCGCTAAAATTCATAGCATCCATTGCCAACTCATGATGTAACTCACGTGAATTACCAAACTTATCTGTCCGGTCAAAATCATAAATACGATAAGTAATATCAGATGTTTGTTGTATTTCTGCAATTAAATTTCCCCTTCCTATAGAATGCACTTTACCTGCCGGAATAAAAAATACATCACCTTCTGATGTTGTATGTTTCTGCATTAACTCCATCAATCGTTTTGAAGAATGGAAGGCTTCAAATTCTTTCGCATCTGTTTTTTTAGAAAACCCGGAAATTAACCCGGCATCCTTCTCCGTATCTATAACATACCACATCTCTGTTTTTCCAAATGAGTTGTGCTTTTCTTTTGCCAACACATCATCCGGATGCACCTGGATAGATAAATCATCATTAGCATCAATGTATTTAATCAAAAGTGGAAAATTCATTCCAAACTGTTTGTACACTTGCTCTCCTAGTAAATCGCCTTTATACGCTTCAATTAACTCAGCAATATTTTTTCCGGCCAAAGCACCATTACTAACAACCGACAGGTCATTTTTTAAGCCTGATACAGCAAAGTTCTCTCCAATTTTAATATCCTCTGCAACATCAATATTTAGTTTCTGAGGAATTTTTTTACCACCCCATATCATCTCTTTCAGAATGGGATTAAATTTTAACGGATATAACATTATTATTTCGTTTTTTATTGATCTAATCTATTTAAAGCATAGGCATAAGCTCCCAATGCAATAGCCTCACTGGCATCTAATTTACTTGTTACAATTGCTACCTTTTGTTCCGGCGAATAGTTAACCGTTTTATTACTAAACGGTACTTTTATCTGGTGGCTTGTTGTTGTAAAAAATGCTGCTCTTTGTGTATCATCATCCAAACAATATACCTTTTGCACCAGGCGAGCCTGCTTGTTAGCAAAAGCTCCTTTTAATACATCCATTACTGCTGGCATATACAACGAACCAGCACCTGTTAATCCTCCACCTATAACAACAATCCCATCAAACAGGTTAATAAGATTAGCAACAGCATCGCCCAAATGTGTTCCAAAAACATTAAAAGCTTTTAAAGCAGCTTCCTTGTTACCACTCCTTTGGCCTGTTGCAATATCAAATACATCTTTAGGCATCAAATCTCCGGTATTACCCGACAGTTCATTGTAAACATTAATAATAGCACGTGTACTAACACCTTCTTCCGCATTGCGTCCGGGCGAAATGGTATTACCAATATTCCATACTTCAGCAACAATACTATTATCACCACCAATTAAAATATTGTTATGCACCAACCCTGCACCAAAACCTGTTCCAAGGGTTAAGCCTATCAGATTTTTATAGCGCTTGGCACTGCCCTGCTTTTCCAATTCCGCATTTATCTCCGGCAGTATTCCTCCCAGCGCTTCTCCATAAGCATACAAATCGCCATCATTCTGGATATAAACCGGAATATTAAAATGATTCGCCAACATTGGCCCCAATGCAATTCCTCCCCTAAAAGCAGGCAGATTAGCTAAATCTCCAATAATACCATTGGGGTAATCAGCCGGCCCAGGAAAAGCAAAACTAATAGCCACAGGCTCCTCATTAATCTGTTTCTTTACTTCTTCAAAACCATTCAGTAATGTTTGTAAACACAAGTCAAGGTTATTACCATTTGATGGCATCCTTATAGGCTCAATCAGGCTTTTAGCTGCCTGTATAGCATTAAAAACAAAGTTTGTTCCTCCTGCATCAAGTGTTAAAACGGTTCTGTTATCAAACTGGATATTACTCATACATATTTATTTTAGTTAACCGGTTTAGTGATTATTCAAATTTTTTATCGTTTTATAATTTTTGTCGAAAAACACAGGCCTTTCGAGGATTTTTTATGCTCTATCTGGTGAAATAACATTTCTACACATTTGTGTGCAATAGCTTCACACGGCTGTAGTGCTGATGTCACTCTTGGCAATGCATAATCAAATACATCAAGGTTATCGAAACTGGCAAATTGCAGTTGATTAATCTGATCCGGATAATAGCGGTTAACAATCCATATTCCTTCAGCTGCAATAACATTATTTAAAAATAAAATAGCTGTTACAGGATTATCACCTGCCAAGAGTTCACCAATAGCTTGTTTTACACCCTCTTTTTTATTTATATCATCAATTTCTTTTATAAACTTTTGATCGGGTTCCAGCGCATTAGTTATCAAAGCCTGTTTGTACCCATCAATACGCTGGCTAATATTTGGCAAATGAGATGTAAGGGTTAGCAAACCAATGCGTTTATTCCCCGAATTAATCAACTGCTGCGTTAATTCTCTTGCCGTTTCTTTATTATTAATATCAACAAATGAAGTAGACTGATTACTGTAGACCCTGTCGAAGCAAACCATTGGAAGCACAAAATTTATAGTTTCCTGGGAAAAATCTGAGGCAGGTGCAATTATAATACCATCAATTTGCCGGTTTTGGAACGACTCAATTATCGCCTGCTCCTTTTTCGGATCCTCACCTGTACTGGCCACCATTACTGAATAGCCTTTATCTTCTGCACAATGTTCAACCAAACGGGCTATTTTACCAAAAAACGGGTTGGATATATCGGGTACAATAAATCCAATAGTATACGAATGCCCTACACTTAAGCTACGCGCCAGATGGTTAGGCCTGTAATTTAAACGCTTTGCAGTATCTACTATTCGCTTTTGAGTATCGGCGCTAATGTTTTTCTCATCACCTCTGCCATTTAATACGAATGATACAGTGGTTTTTGATACACCTGCTTGCTCTGCTATGGTCTTTAATGACGACATTAATTAAAGTTACTAAACCGGTTAGAGTGCGAATATAAGAAAGTTTTATATAATGGTCTATGTTATAACTAAGGTCAAATTTAAAATTATGTACCAGGTCAGCTTATTTTTGAGTAGAATTTTGCACAACTCCACAATTCTATGCAGGCATACCGGGATATTTCAAATTAGTTCGAGTAAATTTTATACCAAAAACATGCAAATCAAGAAAGTCGTGCCCATAAAGTCTTAACACCAAAAATTTATCATAGCCCCCTCTGTTATTCCTGGATACTTATCACAAACCTGGCATTAACTATATCCTATTGTTACTTTTATTTTAATTAGTAGCTTCTCGCACAGGGGAAGGTTTAAATCTGGCGGGTTCAACATGACAATAAAAGCAAAATTTAAACACATAAAAAAGCGCACCAATTATAACCCGGTGCGCTTTGAGTTCTTTATACTTAACACAATTTGACTACAGTATGTTACATTAGATAGCAGATGGTAGTTAATTTGACTCCCTAACAAATCAATGCCCAACACCATCAGTATCAATCGCTTTAAAACCTTCGCCATGAATCTGACTACTATCAATTACATTAACAAATGCCTTAGGGTCTATTTTTGCAATATGATTCAACATTATAGTTGATTCACGACGGGTTATGGTCGTATAAATTACTTTACGCTCAACTCCTTCATACATCCCTTTTGCAGTAAACATAGTACCTCCCCGCTTAATATTATTTAATAAGCGATCCTGTATCTCTTCATGTTTATCCGAAATAATAAATAATGTTTTATTCACCTTCATTCCGTCAATTACCATATCAATTATTTTACCCTCGATAAAAATAATCAACCATGAATAAATTGGTAAAGTCCAGTCAATACCATTTTCGCCCGGCATAAACAATGTCAACATAGTAATGGTACCATCAACAATAATAACCAGCTTTCCAAGTGATATGCGGGTATATTTATTCAAAATCATTGATATAATATCTGAACCCCCAGATGTTGCCCTCGACTTAAAAATTAAACCAATAGCAATACCATAAATAATACCAGCAACAAGTGCGTTTAGCATTGGATCATTGGGAAGAAAAGCCTCATATCCCCATAAATGCGTTTCAAATAAGTACACAAAACCCATGATTAGGAAAGTGCTTATCAAGGTCTTAACACCAAATCTAGGCCCCAGAATCATAGTTCCCACTATTAGCAATGGAATCTCCATAAACAGCACCGAAACACTAATCTTAAAACCAAACATATGGTACAAAAAGTTACCAATACCATAAACTCCACCTGGTGCCAATTTGTATGGGTTAACAAACAGTACATCACCCATAGCAAATAAGAAACTACCTACTAAAATATAAGCGTAAGTAATAAACCAATCTTTAGATAAAAACTTCTCCTTTGTAATAAAAGCCATAATTAACTACTTATTTGTGTTCATGCGAAAAATCGCGCAAAATTCGACTCTTTATACAATATGAGAAATGATAAAATTCATGACTGTTTAATAAGTACAGGCAGAATAAAAAATAAGGCTTACCATAGTTTAACCCGGTAAGCCTTATCATAAATTTAAATGCTTATTTTATTCTTCCCAAACTAAGTATGACGATACCAGCCAATGGTTGAGTTTATCACCATCAGCTTCCTGGGCATCTGGTATACTAAAAGTAAACTCATGCATTCCGGCTTTAATATTTAAACTAATATCAAGCGGAAGTACATCCGACCCCGGACACCAATTTGAGCGCGACAAGTCTGAAGATGCCAAACGCTCTTCAATAACTTTTTCTTCGTATTTCCATGTATTCCAATCAATATACGTTGCCGAATCCTCTATTAGCCAAACACCAGAGCCCGGATTAAAACGGCGAAATGCTGCACAATCATCACGCCATGGTACAAAATTAATAAGCTCTTGCTCGTTGACTCTTACAATATTAGTTTTCTTAACAAACTCATCACCTCCTGAGTGACCTCCATGCCCTGTTGTAATATATTTTAACCTAACATTCTTAGCCTTTTCCGGCACCTCAGCCTTAAGTATTATATCTTTTCGTGCAAACAGGTCAACATGCTTCTGGCCTTTAAAATAAGGTATTGTATTTATAAGTGGCAACACCTTTGTTTTCGGTTTTTCAGCATACTGGTAATCTACCTCATCAAACCTTAACTCTGCCGAAACCGTATACCCTTCTTTCGTCCATGTATCAATCCATACTCCAACCCAAACTTCATTTTCCAACAAAGAAAGGCGATCTGTAATATCCTGTTCCCACACAACTTTATCTTCCCAATGTGGTATATATACAGGCTTTCTCAAGTCCATTTTATCATTATAAAAGCCCACTCCAAATGGTGTCATAAATCGCATTAGTTCTACAACAGGCGTATAGCTTCCCTGGCTTACAATTCCTTTTAAAGACTCATATTCACTTAAACCTCCCTGCAATTCTCCTTTTGAGTTATGTAATGTTATAAAGTTATCTATTGATGATGTTGGAATAATAAAACAAGAGCCTGACTTATCCCAACGATCACCTGCTGAGGCTACTGTAATTTTAACACTGGCATTCACTTCCCTCTTATAATTTGGTAATTGCACCTTTTTTAATAAAATGCGCCCATCCATTATCCTGTTCACAACATCATAATCCTCACCTACCTCACTTTCAAATGCACCTGCATCAAAATACAAATGCTCATTCTCAAATATGATAATATGCTTATCGCCAACAGATTCAATTACCCTGGGACCACATCCCAATAAGCCTAATAACATTGCAAATACCAATTGTCTCATAATGTAATATTTAATCCTAAAAAATTTCATTTCACTTTATCAATTAAAACCGATATACTTAATAGTAATACAGACAAAATACAAATTCCCCACCCCAATCCATACAATTCAACCAACAAGCCTAATGTTAATGCTATAACAGCGGCAAATAAAGTCTCACTTTGCGATTCAACAGAGAGGATACCGGCCATTATTTTATCATCAAAATGGTTACTTACATATTTAACAGAAATGGGACGACGGATATTCTGCATGATTAATAACAAACTAAATAAAATAATAGCAATAAAATAGCAATAATAAATATAACATATTCCGGCCAATAAGCCAGTTAACCAGCCCCAAAACTGGATTCTACGCAATGTAATTCCTGCCGATTTAAACCACCCTTCCACAAGGTAAGCCTTACGTGCCGCAAACGAGCTTATGGTATACAATAGAAAATAAACCATACCAATATAAACAGCAGTATTCTGCGCTTCACTTTCAGAACTAAATAAAGGGTAAGCGAGTGCCGTATGGGCAACTATAAGTTGCAAATAATCACGTGATGCCTTGTAATAGCCTGTGAAATTACTGGAGAGTACAATTGGTTTTAGCGCTGCCCCTCGCTTTAATGTTAAAAATAACTGTTGGGCATGCGCTTTTATGTGAGCCAATACATTACCTATTTTTCCGGCACTGTTGCCGTTAAGATAATCCGGATATGTACTCAGCAATATCAAATCAGCTAAGTATGGTACTACCGAAAGTAAGAATATAAACGAATAGTTACCCGTATAAAAAACAAACACTCCGCCTGCAAGTGCCGAAATGGCTGCTCCTCTTTGCGACCATGCCCTTGTTCTTCCATAATAAGCTGTTTTGACATCCTGCCAGTTATGTTTTTCAATATAAGCTAAAATCATGGCTTTATGCGTACCAGTTCTAAAGGCATCAGCAAGTCCTAAAAACAAAAAAGCAATAAAAAATTCCCAGAAATAGTTAAACACATAAAACATTAAAAAACTCACGAGGTACATAATAAAAGAAGCAATCATTACTTTTTTTCGCCCCAATACATCTGCAATTATCCCTGACAATATTTCAAACACATTAATAACAATCTCACGAAAAGCATATAATATACCAACCTGGGTATAACTCAAGCCTTTTTCTATAAAAAATAACAATAGAAATGCATCAAAGAATCGCAGATTTTTAAAAAAGCCGTAAGCACAAAACTTATAATATTGTGTATCCTTAAAAAACAACATAAATGGAACAGTATCTTATCCTCATATTATGCTCTTACAACAATTAAGACTTTAAGAAGTTATTTTCTTTTACAAAAATCAATGGTATAAATAAAGAAAGCCGCCTTAAAGCATTCTTTAAGACGACTTTCAACTTTTAACCAAACCTAACCCTAAACTATGAGAAAACTTACTCAATATTTTTAATTGACCTCTGGTGCCAATATTATCCATGTACTGTTTAACATCCTTTACAAGGCGTTATAAAATCTTTTCCCAAATTCTAATAATACAAATATAACATGTTTTTATGATTATCATACAGTATGAAACGTTAAAATAAGTTAAATGAGGCAATATCAAAGATTATTTGATTGTTTTTTTACTTATTCTCTTAAAAATGATACCTAAAGGCAATATTAAAATCTTCTCTGAACTGGAGTTTTTCCGATTCATTTGTAAAGTAACGCGCATGTGCCAGTAAGCGTGTTGATAAGAACCTGTTTATACGCATATCAAGTATAACCTCCCAATCTAACTGAACTTGTGGACCATCCTCATCTTTAATACGATCCAGGTATTGATAGAAGGCATCGAAACGGGATGACAGTTTAATTTCTTTTGATATTAGATATTCAAAATTATTAACCACCGAAATACCATTTACAACATGGGATGATTTATTTTCAGGAACACCAAATTTTGTTTGATTAAACTTTACGGTATCATTAACTATTGTTATACGCGATGTAATTGGCGACAATAACAAAGTAAACTTCCTACTTGGCTTATAATCCATACCAATTGCAAACGACATATAGGCAGGAGCCATAAATCCAGAAACAGGTGCTTCTTTATCTTTATCGGCATGAGCGTAACCATAAAAAAGCTGTGTTTTAAAATTATATAAGAAACTATAGTACCACTTTGCAGATGCTTTATGCCCATATTTGGTATTTATCTCAATTAAATCTGTATTAACTCTACCTTTATCATTCTCGGTAGATATTATTCCTACTTTATGAATTATGTAGTTTTCCCACTCATGCTTTCCTTTTTTGTAATCAGCATTTAATCTAAGGTCACTACTTAGCGTTATGCTACTCTCCCCTCCTTTTACCCAATTATCAATATACCCTTGTGCAAATTGAATATTCTCAGTACCACCAATAGACCATGGTCCTTTTAATACTTTTATCTTTTCAAGGCTGGGGTGAGTATCATAGGTATTGCTTCTTAATAACAGGCTTATACCTTCGCTGGCCGACCTGCGTTTCAGAAACCCCCTCCGTCCAATTACCGGCGGTTCAGGTATAGAATCCCACGACAGTTTTATATGTTCTGGATGACTAAATACAAAAGCCTGCTTTACGTCGGCAATAGGATAACGTTCTTCAAACGCTTCAGCATACGTATTATAATGCCGGTTTGATTGCATTAATTGTGTATACTCATCTATTCTTCTTTGCCAGTATTTTCCGGGTAAATATTGTATATCAGGATACTGTGGCATTCTAAAAATCGGATCAAATTTATAAGTCTCAACTCCATATTGCTGTAACGGTAAGAATAACTGCGTTTCAAAAAGAACCTCTCTTTCTAAATTGCAATGGATACAACCTGCTATATATGATTGTGTAAACTGATTAAATTTTTCAATATCCTGGTACTTATAAAAAGCCTTAGCAAGGCCAAGGTTTGTAGTTTCCCCGGTAAATGTCTTCTGATTGAAAATAAATTCATTAACAGACTGGCTTAACGTACTAGTGCTTATAACTAAGACAAAAAACAGTCCTAATAAAATTGGCTTATTATATTTCGTACAAACAGGCTGCATAAATAAACGTTGGCAGGTACCACAATCTATAATATTGATACAAAAATAGTACGAATGCAATTAAGACTAAAACAATATGGAAAATAATCTGCAATTAATACCAATTTGACTATAGTTATGTCGTATTGTATAGTACATTATTGTTTCTACATACTGCATGTTGTGGTTAATTTTAATATACCCCCAACCGGAGTTTTTTTTGTTACTAAACACCTTTTAAAAACAGGCTTACAATGTATTGCCAACACTAAGTTAGCATAGGAACTATTGAGCCCATGGCTAAGATATTTTAATTTGTTTTAGTTTTGTCAATAAAATATGTTTTTTATTTTTGCATTATTAAGCAATAGTGATGGTTCTTAAACAAATACAATCCGCATTATCGGCCCGAATATTCCTTAATATTAAAAATCGGGACGAGTTTACCTTCTAAATTATTGGTAATAAAACCAACTGCACTACACTTACTTACATTTTTTTTACAGATTAAATTAATTTCAATTTGATGTACAGACGTAATTGCCTCTGCATCTTTGGGCTTAATAATATCTCGTATTTTAATTAAAATCTAAAATCACACATAATAATGGAATTACCTTTTTCAGAATCGTTTAAAATTAAGATGGTTGAGCCTATTCGTAAAAGCTCACGACAAGAAAGAGAAGCATGGATTAAAGATGCAAAGTACAACTTATTTAACTTACGTAGCGATCAGGTATTTATTGACTTGCTAACAGATAGTGGTACAGGAGCAATGAGCGACCGACAGTGGGCTGCCATGATGTTAGGAGATGAAAGCTATGCCGGGGCATCATCGTATTATAATTTAAAAAATGCCATTAAAAAACTACTGGGGTTCGATTTTTTTCTGCCTACTCACCAGGGACGTGCCGCAGAAAATGTTCTGTTTTCAGCATTAGTAAAAGAAGGTGATATTGTGCCCGGGAATTCTCACTTTGACACCACCAAAGGCCACATTGAATTTCGTAAGGCAAGTGCTGTTGACTGCACTATTGACGAAGCATTTAACACCACTTTAGACCATCCGTTTAAAGGCAACCTTGACCTTAACAAGCTTGAACATTTATTACAATCCCATCCTAAAGAAAATATCCCGATGATTATTGTTACGGTAACATGTAACTCATCTGGCGGACAACCTGTTTCTATGCAAAACATGCGCGATGTGTACGCGTTAGCTAAAGAATATGGTATACGTGTTATTTTTGATTCTGCGCGTTTTGCCGAAAATGCCTACTTTATTAAGCTACGCGAAGAAGGCTATGCCGATAAAAGCATTAAGGAGATTGTAAAAGAAATGTACACTTATGCTGATGGAATGACCATGAGTAGTAAGAAAGATGCCATTGTAAATATGGGTGGTTTTATTGCTTTACGCGAAGAAGATTTATTTAAGAAAGCCAGCCAGTTTAACATTATATACGAAGGATTTGTTACGTATGGCGGTATGTCGGGCAGAGATATGAATGCCCTTGCACAAGGCCTTGATGAAGGTACTGAGTTTGATTACCTGGAAACACGCATTAAGCAGGTAGCTTACCTCGGAAACAAGCTGAAAGAATTTGGAATACCTGTGCAGGAACCATTTGGCGGGCATGCTATTTTTGTTGATGCCAAGCGCTTTTTGCCTCATTTACCAAAGGAAGAATACATTGCACAAACCCTTGGACTAGAGTTATACAAAGAAGCGGGAATACGTGGTGTTGAGATAGGCACTTTACTGGCCGACAGAGATCCGCAAACACGAGAGAACCGCTACCCTAACCTGGAGCTCTTGCGTTTAGCAATTCCACGTCGTGTATATACCAATAATCATATGGATGTAATTGCAACAGCCCTAAAAAATGTTTACGATCGTCGTGATGAAATAAAGAGCGGTTACACCATACTTAACGAAGCACCGCTTATGCGACACTTTACTGTTGAGCTAGCGCCTGCCGAAACAGAAGCTGTAGCTAAATAAAGTTTTATAAATTAATATTCACAGGGGTTGGTTCATGTATCGAACCAACCTTTTTTCTTTTATAACCTTTGCAGCACTCTTTTTTTTTGGCTTGCTTTGCATGCCTTGGTCTTTTTATAAACTAAATGCTAAGCTATTCGTTTTACCTTGTACGATTAATAAATACTAAATGAAAGACCTGACCACAGGCAATGAAGCTAAACTCATTTTTAAATTTGCATTACCAATGGTATTGGGCAATTTACTACAACAACTCTATCATGTTGTGGATAGTATTATTGTGGGAAATTACCTCGGTAAAGAAGCTTTAGCTGCCATAGGTGCTTCTTCGCCTATTTTTTATGCGCTTATTGCCTTTGTTATTGGTATTGGCAGTGGTGCCACCATTATTATAAGCCAGTATTTTGGCGCTAAAAACTTTGATAAGGTGAGCCGTGCCATTGATACTACTTATATTTTCCTTTTTATAGCTTCCATTGTTATTACCTGTATTGGCATATTTAATAGCGAGAAAATTTTCAGGATGCTACATGTAGAGGAGCACATTATACCTTTAGCCACGGATTATTTTAATGTGTTTATGGTAGGGCTGATTGCTTTTTTTGGTTTTAGCGGCACATCATCTATACTACGTGGGCTGGGCGATTCAATGACACCGCTTTACTTTATGGTGGTGGCAACCATTATGAACATTGTGCTCGACATTGTTTTTATTGTTGTATTTAACTGGGGCATTAGTGGTGTTGCCTATGCCACTTTAATAGCACAAGGCACTGCTTTTATTGCTGGCGCAATATATTTAAATAAAAAGCACCAGATTATTTCCTTTAATATCTTCAACTTCAGGTTTGATAAGAAACTGTTTCTCCAAAGCATTCGAATCGGGCTTCCAACCGGGTTTCAACAAACTTTTGTTGCATTGGGTATAATGGCGCTCATACGTATTGTTAATAATTTTGACTCTGATGTACTGGCTGCCTTCTCCGTTGCCAGCCGTATAGATGCTTTGGCTGCTATGCCTGCCTTAAACCTGGCCAGTGCCTTATCGGCTTTTGTAGGACAAAATCTTGGTGCCCAAAAGATTGACCGCATTAAAAAAGGGTTGCGGGCCACTTTAATAATGGCATGGAGTATATCGCTGGTGGTTATGCTAACAGTTATATTCTTTGGCGAAAATATGATGCGCGCCTTTACCCAGGATTCTGCGGTAATAAAGCATGGAGCCAATTACCTGGTTATTGTCAGCTCATTTTACATGCTGTTCTCCACCATGTTTGTTATACATGGTATATTGCGCGGTGCCGGCGATACGCTTATTCCCATGTTTATTACTTTATTCTCTTTATGGATTATTCGTATTCCCTTTGCACTATTCCTGTCCAAACATTTTGGAGTTAATGGTATATGGTGGGCTATACCTATTGGCTGGAGCATGGGTTTAATCGGTTCACTAGTTTACTACTTTACGGGTAGATGGAAGAAAAAAAGTGTGGTACAAAGCACTCATTGATGTTTATTATCTACTATAAACAGATAAAATAAATCTTAATCTATTAGTTATACTTTTGGCAGTAAACATCAGGATAAATAGAGTTTACACTATTTTTAATACGTGTTAAATCCAGTTTATAAGTGTAATAATCATAGGCTTAAAACAATACCATTTGTGCATTCGTAATTTTTTTTTCCGAAAACAGCCATTAGAGGTTAGCCAGGCGTGCTTTAAACTCTTGCGATGAGCTTATAATCCAAAATTGTTGTGGTAATGATGGTTTTAACTCTTTAACCTGTAAACCCATTACATAAACGGGTATTTTGGGTAATTCTTCTGAAATTGAATTGGCTAAATATTCAAGTTCATCTATTTTTAATGCACTTACAAATGATGTAAATAAAGCATCGGCTTTACGCACTTCAACAACAAACTTAAGATCTGCTATTGGCACTGATGCACCAAGGTACACAACTTTATAGCCTTCTTTACGGGCAATAAGGCTAAAAAATAACAAGCCTATTTCGTGCATTTCATTCTCTGGTAAAAAGAAAAGAATAGTTTTGTCTTCTTTAGGAATAAAATTCTGCATCTCGTTATCAATAGCAACAATTAGTTTCTGACGAATAAGGTTAGATATAAAATGTTCCTGCGCAGGGTTTATGGTTCCTGCCTGCCATAAAATACCTATACGGTCAAGAAAAGGAAAGAGAATTGTTTCAACTGTAGCTTCAAAGCCCAGCTTAATAATAGAATTGCTTAGCACATTTGAAAATTTACCTTCATCCATTTCAAGCATCGAAACCAAAAGGCTCTCAATCTGTACATCGGTATTGCGTGTATCAAGGCACAAATCAATAACCCTGTTGCGCAACTGTGCACTATCCATTTTAGCAATCTTAGATATTTTAAATCCGTTTTGATTTAAAATTGACACATTCAGTATGCGTTTTAAATCCTCATCATTGTAATAACGAATATTGGTTGCTGTACGTTGTGGTTCAATAAGGCTGTAACGCCTCTCCCATATCCTGATTGTGTGCGCCTTAATACCTGAAATCTTCTCTAAATCCTTTATTGAGTAAAATGCCATATCAGTTGATAAATATCATATATCCAAATTAATTGAATAGTTAACATGCATTGATCTTGTATTGTTCATTAATAAAGTACACATTAACAACAAAACACTGTATTAAAAAATAAGTAAGTCGATTTTTTTATAAAATGTAATAAGCAGGCTGAAAATTAAAGACTGTGACCTTCTTTAATAAGAAATAAACAGTACCTACTGATTATTTGATGCTTATAGTTATAAATTAAACAAGATCTTTTCATCACAATACACCAAAATTATATCTAGCCTACTAGCAGAAAAAGATTAACTTTGCGCTTTATCCTAAAAAAAGACGTATGATTCAATCGATGACCGGTTATGGGAAAGCTGTTTGTGAGCTTCCAAATAAAAAAATTAGCATTGAAATAAAATCGCTAAACAGCAAACAACTGGATTTAAACACGCGCTTACCAAACCTTTACCGCGAAAAAGACATTGAAGTCAGAAGTCTGCTTGGCAAACAACTGTCAAGAGGTAAAATTGATTTAAGCTTTTATGTAGAAGCTGCAACATCAGATAAAATTACCAAGATTAACAGTCAGGTTATTAAAGCTTACCACGACCAACTGGCGACTATAGCCGGCGATCTGGGTTTGGATACTTCAACTGATTTTCTGAAAGTTATAATGCCATTGCCTGATACCGTAAAAGTTGAGCTAGCAGCACTTGATGAAGAAGAGTGGAAGGCAATTGCCAATACCCTGCAAAATGCTGTTAACGATATAATAAGTTTCCGCACACGCGAAGGACAAGCCCTGGAAGTTGATATAAGGGAGCGCATTGCTCTTATTAGTGATTTACTAAAAGAGGTACCCAAATTTGAGCAACAGCGTATTGAGAAAATAAAAACACGTATTCGCGAAAATCTTGAAGAACTGGGACAAAATATAAAGGTTGATGAAAATCGCTTTGAGCAAGAAATTATCTTTTACCTTGAAAAATTTGATGTTACCGAAGAAAAAGTGCGCCTAAGCAACCACCTGGAATATTTTACAGAAACAATGGAGAGTGGTAATGCTGTGGGTAAAAAACTGGGGTTTATTACACAAGAGATTGGTCGGGAGATTAATACTTTAGGGTCAAAAGCTAATGATGCTGAGTTACAAAAAATCGTTATCCGCATGAAAGATGAATTGGAGAAGATAAAGGAACAAATTCTTAATGTTCTTTAAAATAGTTCCTGTCCTATGAAGAATTTTTGCTATCATACTACTGTTCATAAAATGAAACGAGCCATAAGAATTTGAAAATCAGCGTTAGCTAATAGCTTCTCACACAGGGAAAGATTCAAACTTGGCGAGTTCCATGTGGCAATAAAGCAAAATTTAAACACATGAAAAAAAAAGGTAAACTTATTATATTGTCTGCTCCTTCGGGGGCAGGCAAAAGTACTATTGTTCAGGCTTTATTAAAAAAAGATTATAAGCTCGAATTTTCTATTTCTGCAACCAGCCGTGCACCACGTGGCGAAGAAAAAGATGGTGTTGAATATTACTTTCTTTCGCCTGAAGAATTTAAAAACAGGATTGCCCAGGATGCCTTTCTGGAATGGGAAGAGGTATATGCCAATAATTACTATGGGACATTAAAAAGCGAGGTTGAACGCATTACATCTAAAGGCAATAACATTGTATTTGATGTAGATGTGGTGGGGGGTGTAAACATTAAAAAGATGTATGGCGATGATGCGCTAAGCCTGTTTATTCAACCACCTTCAATAGAAGAATTAAGAAACAGGTTAAAAAACAGGGGTACCGATAGCGATGAGAAAATAGCAGTTCGGATTGCCAAAGCAGAAAAAGAACTGGACTATGCCAAGCAGTTTGACCATGTTATTATAAACGATAACCTGGAACACGCCCTTGAAAATGCAGAAAAAGTATTAACAAGCTTTCTTAAACAATAAGCCTTTTTACCTTGAAACAAACCGGTTTATTCTTTGGCTCATTTAACCCCATTCATATAGGGCACCTGGCACTGGCCAATTATATGGTGGAATTTGAAGGGCTTGATGAAGTGTGGTTTGTATTAAGCCCGCAAAACCCTTTTAAAGAAAAATCGGACTTGTTAGATGCTTCTCTAAGAATAAAAATGGTTAAGCTGGCTACTGAAGAACAAGAACGGTACAGGGTTGAAGATATTGAACTTAGCCTGCCAACGCCTTCCTACACTATTGATAGCTTAAAAGCACTTGAAAACAAGTACCCCGGTCATCAGTTTACAATTATTATGGGTGCTGATAATTTGCTTCGCCTTCACCATTGGAAAGCATATGAGGAAATAGCAGGGAACTATGCCATACTGGTTTATCCACGCCCCAATTGTAATGTGGATATTAACACCCTGCCCAAGCATTGTAAACTAACCAATGCCCCACAAATTGAAGTGGCCTCTTCTGATATAAGACAATGGCTTAAAGAAGGTAAATCAATACCTTTTATTATTCCTGGGAAGGTTTTTCAATTTATTAAGGACCAGGATTTATACCTGTAAGAATTTAATTCAACTGCCTCTTAATGGCGAAAAGTGCTTATTTTAACTTGGGTTCGACGTAAAATTTCAGACACATGTCGCTTATAAACAGTGGCTTTCAACCGAAAATTTTTTAAAAAAAATAGCGGGCTATTTTGAATAATTTTTGCCTGGTAGCGCTGTGCATCCCATTTCTTTCGCCCCCAGGTGAAAATTCTTTATTAAACACACCTTCTGTATCTATAGTACCAAATAAATTTTCAAGGTTGTAAAAGCCTGCCATAGCTTCGTTTGCAGTAGATTTTATTGCTATTTTATAGCTATTTATGCGATAATTATTAGTCCTCCAAATACAAGGCCGGGCAGTAATTGCTTCATTATATTAACCTATTAACCTGGGTTCGATTTAAATTTTAAAACTCAGATTGAAATCAAGAACCACTCATAACACTTTGTCATTTTATTCTTGCTTTTAATATCATTTTAATAGTTTTTCTTTATTTTTAATATTATTTCATTACTTTTGAGTTGATTTAAGTAACAATTTACTCCATTACTAACTTAAAAAAAATATCATGTGTGGATTTGCAGTTTATACAGGAAGCGACAAGATGGACAAACTAAAGTTTGCCCGCGAGTTTAAAAAGATTCAGTACAGGGGGCCGGATAACTCCGTAACAAGAGATTTTGATGCTGATGGCTGGATGGGGTTTCACCGCTTAAGTATTATGGACGTTTCGGCAAATGGTAATCAGCCTTTGGTTTACAAGCACATTAATTTGGTATGTAATGGAGAAGTATACAATTATAATGCGCTTAAAACTTTATACGCTGATTCATTCAATTTTAAATCGAGCAGCGATTGCGAAGTGATTATTCCACTATTTCTTGAAAGAGGTATTGAAGAAACGGCCAAAGCACTTGATGCTGAGTTTGTATTTGTTATTTACGACTCGGTGGCCAAAAAATATTTTGCAGCACGCGACCCTATTGGTATCCGACCCTTATTTTATGGTTACTCGGCACAGGGTAATATTATGTTTGCAAGCGAAATGAAGGCTTTGCATGAGTTGTGTGAGGATGTAAAGCCATTTCCCCCGGGATATTATTACGATGGTGAGGATTTTAAACAATACCGCAATATCGCAAATATAACTAAGTTTATTAACCATGAGCAGGATGAGATTTTTAAAAATATTAACCACTACCTGTCAAGGGGGATTGAAAAACGCTTACATGCTGATGTACCAGTGGGTTTCTTGTTAAGCGGAGGGCTGGACTCCAGCCTCGTATGTGCTGTTGGTGCACGTATGCTAAATAAGCCTATCCGTACCTTTGCAGTGGGTATTGAGGATGATCCGATTGATACCCGGTACGCCCGGGTGGTGGCGGATTACCTTGGTGCCGATCATACCGAAGTGCTTTTTAAACGCCAGGATATTTTCGATTCTTTAAGTTATCTTATTTATTGTATCGAAACTTACGATATAACAACTATTCGTGCATCTATTGGCATGTATATAATTTGTAAATACATCTCTGAAAATACGGATATTAAGGTATTGATGACTGGTGAGATCAGCGATGAAATTTTTGGCTATAAGTATACTGATTTTGCACCTACGCCAGGTGCTTTTCAGAAAGAGGCCGAGAAGCGTTTGAATGAAATTTTTATGTACGATGTATTGCGAGCAGACAGAAGTATATCATGTAACGGACTGGAAGCGCGTGTGCCTTTTGGCGATCTTGATTTTGTGGACTATGTGATGAGTATACAGCCACAAAAGAAAATGAATTATACCGGTATTGGTAAGTACCTGCTGCGTAAAGCTTTTGAAGATGATTACCTGCCTAAGGATATCTTGTACCGCGAAAAAGCTGCTTTTTCTGATGCAGTAGGACACAGTTGTGTGGATTACTTAAAGGCTTATGCCGAAGAGATGTACAGCGATAATGATTTTAATACGATAAAGGCGAAATATACACATGCCACACCTATCTCTAAGGAGTCGCTGATGTATCGCGAGATTTTTGAAGAACACTTTCCCGGACGAAGTCAAACCATTAAAGATTTTTGGATGCCTAATAAGGAATGGGAGAATTGTAATGTGAATGATCCGAGTGCACGGGTCTTGCCTAATTATGGTAAGAGTGGAGTGTAGGTTTTGGTAATAGGGAATGGGAGAATTGAGATAATGTGGGAATTAAACAATGTGGGAATTGGGAGTTCAATTGCTGTGGAGTGTAATATTATGCTTTGTGTATAGTATGAGTATTGTACTGCTACACCACATGTATTACTATTTAAAATAAATACCAGCTATAAATGCAATAGCCTGCAAAGGTCGGGATTCTTTTGATTTTCGGCTTTTGTTGTTTATTATAGTAACAATAAAAAGCAGCATACAAACTAACAAACACGGTAAGCACACAAACCACCAAATACTTAGCAAGCTACACAACTATATCAATACATTATAATTACTATTCATAAAACGCTTGTTTATTCAAATAAAAACATATCTTCGTAAGCAGTTATATAATCAGTATGTATATTTATTACTGCTTATATAGGTAAAAAAAGTACGGATCACACCTGGCCGTCGGTCTGCAAACTATCTGGTCAGAGTGGTCCGTACACATTGTTTAATTTTTCAAATATAGTTAAAATGAAGAATAATCATTCGGAAAATATTCCACAGGAAGTGCTTAAAGAAGCTTTAAGTAAACTTAAGGAGGTTAATACCTTATTGGAACCGTTTTTAATTACACTAACATCAGATCAACGACGCTCCATTCTAAAGATGGGCGAAAGAACACTGAGCTTTGTCGTTAACGCTAACGAATACAGTCAGCAACACCCTGAACTCAGGCCATCATATACTTCACAGCAGGATTTTGATATTGATGTGGCTGATGCTACAGGGCTTTTACCTGTTGAGGCTATTTTAAATAAATTAGCCAGCCAAATTAACGATACAGCAATGCTGGCAGGTAGTGAAGCATATAATCACGCTTTATTATTTTACAACAATGCTAAGATGGCTTCCAAAAATAATGTGCCGGGAGCCAAAGAGATCTACAGCGATTTAAAAACCAATTTCCCGCGCAAGAGACGCAAAAGCGAGACAGAAGAATAATAGTCCTGTTTTTTTAGAATCCGGTATGCAGACCACCGGGTTTTTTTATATTTATTATACCCATGCTACACAAAAAGCCCTGGCAGGCACCCGCTACAAATACCTTTCTACAATTAACGTTTAAGCTCAAAGCATAAACTTATATGCAAAACCTGACAACGTTCTGCCACATAGCATCAACGTTTATGCTATTTTGGTCAACGTTTAACTTACAAAAGCCCGACTTTCTGCTTCTTTAAGTCCAACCTTTATCTTTTTTAAATAAAATTATACCCAAAAAGGGTCAGGCCTGGTGTAAGCATTGCTTAAACGAGACCTTTATTTTACTCAACGTTGAACCTATTGAAGCAGAACTTTAATGCTAATTGGTAAACATTTAAAGCAAAACCTGACAAGCTTGATCCTTTTTGGCAGAAATTTTAGCCTCCTTAAGGTATAAACCGGGCTTTTATAAGATCACGATTGATGCAAAAAGAATAAATGCCGGCCTAATTAAGGTAGTGCTCCACTATAAGAGGATCAACAATACAGCTTTTAAGGTATTAAACCGGGCAAAAAGGCCAAACGTTACGGTAAAAAACTCAATGGTTCTGCTTAATTTGCTCAAACGCCTCCCTCCTAACTAAAACGTTTTAGAAAAAAGGCAGAACGTTTAGCTCCTGGGGTAGAAAATTACCCCCCCGGGGCAGGTGAACCTGACCATATTCTTCATTCATATACTATGGAAAAACTTTATTACCCGGAGCCACTTTAGCAGCCTTATGTTATTTTATGGCTTGTCGTTATTCCGTAACTGCTTATATTATATCCCCAATTAATTTTCTTATTAATGCAAAAATAACACCCATACACTTAATTACCTTGCTTATTTTGGCATTTTAGAAATGGAAATACCAGGCTGGTAATGTACAACATAGCCAAATGGCAGGTCAATATTCTGATGTTAAATTGCTAAATTTCCACTAGGCTAATAAATTCAAAAAATGTATTATATTTAACACAAAAATTATACGGTCTGAATTGTTTTAAATCAACTAAAGTTAACAAACATTATACAGATAAAACGAACATTTAAATTGGCTTATTTTAAATAATACATAGTTGGATAAACCACGAAGTATTTATTAACCTCTCTGAATTTGATGAATAATAAATTTATTTGAGTGTTCCATACGGCAATAAAAAGTAAAATTTAAACACATGAAAAGAATAGCAATATTGATTACAGTAATAGCAACAACTTTAGTTGCTTATGCACAAGAAGATGATAAGGGCACCATAGACCCACAAAGGCCTACCCTTACAGAGTCGCATTCCATTATAAAAACAAACATGTTACAATTTGAAAACGGGCTTGATTACAATGAGCATTCCGATACATTTAGTTTTGGAACTTTTGTCAGGGGTTCTGTTACAACCAGGGTTGAGTTACGTATGTTTACCGATTACAGTAATATGAATGCTGTGGGAGCAAAATTTGTAGCGATGGAGCCGGATGCTACAAATTTAGGAATAGGAGCTGCATTTGTGTACAATAGGGATATAACAAATAAGGCTGATGATTACAGGCTTGCCATGTCTAAAACATTTAAAAGTGTTTTTGCAACTTACAATTTCGGTTACAATGATGACATTTATAATATAATACTGTTGGGCGTACCTATTGGAGATAAGTTCAGCTATTTTGCAGAGTATTACAATGATCCTGTAATGAATAGAATCCATAATGGTATTACATGGATTCCTTTAAAAGATATTCAGCTAGATATAAACGGTGGATGGATGGATACTGATGAATGGTATGTCGGACTTGGTGTTTCGTTCAGGCTTAGGTAATAGCAGGTTCTGACTGCTTATAAATTATAGGTTTCCAAAAAATACTTGTCTGCGGCACAGCAGGCTATCCCGGACAGGTATAAAGTAAAACTGAAGTTTATCGGTAGCGTTAACTGGGCTTTACCTTTATTAGCACCATCATCACACTTCACTATTACAATAACGTTATTTTCGCCGCTAATTAAACATTCCTATATAATTTACATATCATATCCTTTTAATATAGATATAAATAATCACATATTGTAATACACCTAAACAATAACAGTTTAGGTGTATATTAAAAAATGATCTTTTTACTCATAAAACAAACTACCTTTCAAGCATCGCCATAAGATCGCCATACAAACCATACTATACTACTACACTGCAACTTACATAACACTTTTAGTAACCTTTAAGAATACTAAAACAGGCTTAATTATTTTCACTAATTGGCCTGGTATATAAAATACCAACTCCACTATCTATTTTAATTCTGTATTTATTTGGTAATTTATTTTTTATACGCATATTTGTATTATTGATTATTATCCACACCTGCATACGTGCATTATTTTCTGATATTGGCCAATATTTTATTTAATTCACTTGGCAATGGTGTAACGCTATAATAATCACTACCTCAACCCATCTTGGCATTTATAGCTTCATTAATTAAATAAAATAACTTAAAAAACAACACATTATGAAAAATCTTTTGAAATGTAAGGTTTCTGTATTTTCATTGTTAGTAGTTCTTATGCTTTATTCTTGCAGCGATGAAAGTACTATGAACCTAAAATCTTCAACACTTAAATCGGGTGAATTTGAGATTCCAACAGATGTAAAATGGAATGTAACTTCGGGTACTGCAAGCAGTGAAGAGCTGGTAGGAGAAGGTGCGTATAACGGTGCTTTTATTTATTCGTATGATGGTGATGCAACAACATTTTGGCACTCAAAATGGCAAGGAGGTAGCGATCCATTACCAATTTCAGCAACCTGGACATTGCAAGCTGATGCCGATATATTGGATTATGCCTTATACACACCCCGAGGAGGAAATCCTAATGGTAATGGCACATGGCAAAAAATAGATGTATTTGTATCAACAGATGCTTCTCCAAACTATACAAAAGTAATTTCAGATTTTGATTGTGTTGCAGCAGGGTACCCTGTCAGAATTGATTTTCCAACTCCCATTCAAAATCCAAAAAGCATTAACATTGTTATTAAACAAGGTGTAGGAAACTTTGCCTCTTGTGGCGAAATGGAATTTTATAAGAAAGCGGATACCAGTGTAAGCCCTAAATATAAAGAGTTAAGGATGAGCAACGTTGGCTATGTTGAACCAGACTTATATGCCGGAGATGGTGGTTCTGTTATGAAGTTAAGACAAGCAACGAGCATTGCAGATATAACAGGGAAAGCATTTTTTAAATTTGAACAGGCTGGCACAGTTAGAATCCAGGCACTCTTAAAAAACAACAATATTAACAAACGCATAAAAGTTGAATTTAACGAGCTTAATGCTGAATTAAATATACCTGTTACCCAAGGGTATGAATGGGTAACCATTACTACAGCATATTTTAATGCTGCCCCGGGTTACTCGTGCATGAAATTTAAGAACCTAACATCCGGAGATATATTTATTGATAAGTTACGAATTATTGGTAATGCTTCTGATGGTGTAACATTTAATAACCCTGAGTCTCCGCGCCGCAATGCAGTATCTGTGCACTTGGGTTACCCTGTTACTGGTATACCAAATGTAGAATGGTTTTATAATGAAATAACTATACCAGAAGGATTTGATGAGCCTTATCATTCTTTTTATATGGCCAATGGTTGGTTTTTGGGGTATAGTGGTATTCAAACCAGGGATGTAACGGGTCCAAGAAGCTCTAAAATTTTAATATTCTCATGCTGGAACTCCAAGGAGACAGATAATCCGGACTATTGGGCTAAAGTAACTAAAAAAGGAGATAATGTAATTTCATCAGCTTTTGGTGGAGAAGGAACAGGAGCTAAAACCCATGTAGAAAACTTTGATTGGAAGACTGGTCAAACATATAGTTTTCTTTTACAGGCACGTGTAAGTACAGGAACGCCGGGTTCAACCATGCAAAAATCAGATACGACTTATTATTCTTTATTCTGGAAAGAAAAAGAGGCTGCTGACTGGAATTTCCAGGCTACTATTATGTCTCCGTATAATGGTCGCTCTTTATATGGCTTATACTCTTTTGTTGAGAACTATATTGGTATTGATGGGCAACATCAACGTCAGGCTCTCTATCACAATCAATGGGTAAAAAACGCAGATGGCTGGACACAATTATTAAAGGCTGATTTTACATCAGATGGAGGTAAAGCATACCGTAATGATATTGGTGCAGGTGTTCATGGCAATGGGTACTTTTTGTGGAATGGTGGTTTTATCAACAATGCCGGATGGCCAGGGGATAGATTTACAAGAAATAGTTCAACAACACAACCCTTATCTGAAAGTGAATTAATTAAACTTGAAAGAATATCAAGATAATAGCATTGTTTATTGATATTTAGCCTTTATTAATCAACCCCAAATGATCGTAATTTAACAATTACGATCATTTGGGGTTGATATTTTTTATTTGCTTATTGTGTTTTTATATAATTATTCAATAAAATTACTTTCTGGCCAAAGCAAATACTAAACCTGCATCAAAGAAAAAAATTACACAAAACCTCTGTACTTGCTGCCTTGTTTTATGTTTCCTGCTTTTTACTTCTTTTACCTACCAGTATTGTGCGGCAAAATAAATTCTATTCTACCTCCAAAAAGGTTTTAATGGCTCCCAGGTAATATTCATTCCACCCTTCAACAATATCATCGTAAGCTTCTTCTGGAATATTGGTATGCATCAGGTCAATTTGTACTTTACTGCCTTGCACAAAAAATTTAAGTGTAACTATTGAGGTTTCTTCCTGCTCGCCAAAGTACCATTCCTGCACTACTTTTTTTTCTTCCTCTATTTCTAAAATACAACCTGTAATATCGCCTTCCCACAGTGAAAATTCAGAGCCAACTTCTTTACTCATCACTGCCGGGTAACCACTCCATAATTCAATGGTAAAAGGATTGGTAAAAGCAGCAAAGGCATCTTCTAATTCGGCTTTTACTTTTAGTCGTGTTTTATAGTCTTTAAACATTGTTTCTGATTTTACACAAAGAAACAAAAAAAGAATTTGCAACCGCTATTTTAGCTGCAAGTTCTCGTATCCAAAGCTTACTCCTTTATATTCCAAGTGCTTTTATTAAATCGGCTACTCGGTATAAATGTATTTTTGATATCTCATTCATCTTATCACGCAATAATTCATGCTCTTTAAAATACTGGTGCTCTGGCGTAACCGGAAAGTCCTTATTATAAAATTGCAATTCATTTTCTTGTACCTTAATTCTGTTTGATAATTTCTGAAGCTGATCTATATGCTCATCAAGTACCATTAATTCTACGGTATTAAGCTCATCTATAAACGTCTCATTTTTCACTTCGTCGTTCCTGTTCTTTATAATCTCAATTTCTTTTATAAATAAGACCAGGCGATTCTTCCACAGCTTATATTCAAAATCAAGATCTACGAGATTTATTTTACCACCTTTCATATATTTAAATTTATTTTTCAATGGCCATATGGAACTCTCAAATAAATTCAATCATCTTCTGTATAAAAATTTAATAATTGAATTTACATGTTCGTTTCATGTGTTCATTTTTCAGATTATTAGATACTAGATAAAGATACTGATTTTCAGGATGTATATTTCTCGTTTTTAATCATCACCCTGTGTAAAAATACAGATATTAATTTTATTTGATTCTTATATATACTTATATATTGCTCTTTATTGCTATATATTTACTGCATTTGATTCTTTCCCTGTTTGAGAAGCTATTAGCTAACGCTAATTTTAAATTCTCATAACTTGTATCATGTGCAAATACTTTAGTGCCACAACTTAGGTTAATAGTATTAAAAAAAAACAAGCTTATACATACTAAATCATAATGGCTTTAATAAAAATGTGCTGCAATTGCACCAGTTTTTATGGTCAATCTAAGATTTGTTACTGGCAGGTGCACTATTTCTGAAACCATTTATCCAGGTTTAAAGTAATGTCTTTTTTATCAATATAGGGCACTTCGCCCCACAATGCATCAGGAAAGTAGTGTGTCATATATCTTTTTAGCACTTTGGCCGAATCAGCTGTTATTTCCCGTTCTGTAACCGGGTAGTGGTTATAAATCATACCATAGAGTGGTATACCCCGCGTTTTAAGCACTTCAAGAGTCAATAAAGTATGGTTAATAGAGCCCAAACGACCACTGGCAACCAAAATAACAGGCCATTGGTTTTCCTGTATAAAATCACACAGGATAACACTTGTATTAAGTGGTACCATCAACCCTCCAACACCTTCAAGTAATACCTGGTCATATTTTGCTTCTATCTTTTGAACAGATTGTGCCAAATGTTTACAATCAATTGTTTTACCTTCCATTTCGGCAGCTAAATGTGGCGATGCCGGAAATTTAAATAAATAGGGGCAGGTTTCGCCTCTTTTATCCTCATCGCGCAACTCTTCTTTCATTATTTTACGATGTACAACAATATCGTCTGATACCTGCCGGCAGCCTGTTTGTGCCAGCTTCATGGTTATCACATCGGCTTTTTTATCTTTTAGATGCCTGGCTAATAAGCCCGTTACAATGGTTTTTCCGGCATCGGTATCAATTGCGCTTATAAAGTAGGTTGCCATATCGTTGTTTAATTAGTAAAAATTATGCGTATTAAGTTTTAATACACCTCTAAATCACCTTTTCTTTAGTACCAATAAAAATGGATGGTAGCTTAAGGGATAGCCATTGGGCCGAACATATTGCTGATAATCACTCTTAAAACGCATTAAGTCACCTTTTGTCCATTTACACGACGAAATACCATTAACGCCAGTTAAACGCATATGCTTCAATACTTCAACCGGCGATTTAAACCAAAGTGTACGATGCCATTCCTGCTTTTCCAGTACTTCAAAATACTTATGAGCATGGCTTAATACCTCATCCACAGTTTTGTATTTAATACCTTTACCTGTGGTACTTTTTATTTCTTTGTAATTGTCAGGTCCAAAAGATGATAGTACTAAATACCCCTTATCCTTTATGCTGCCAAACAGTTTAAAAAAGAACTGATCCAATTGCTGAATCCATTGCAGGGTAGCACCAGACCATATAACGTTTTGCTCTTTGGGGAAACTGATTTTTTCGGCATCACCCCTTAAAAACTCAAATATATTAACTGCATATTCGTCTTTTATACGTGTAATGCAGGCCTCCACCTCATCAACCAAATCATTACACCTGAACTGTTCTGTGCTAAAATGCCTTAATATTTCCCGGCTTAATACGCCTGTTCCACAGCCTATCTCAAACATTTTTTTCTGCGATAAACAAATATGTTGTGCTGCCAGCTTAACCAATGCTTTAGCCATCTCTTTTTGTACAATGGCATTTAAGCGGTATGTTGTAGCTGCATTTAAAAAGCGATTTCGAATTAATGCTTTATTAAATTGTACTTCTTTGGGTGTTGTGAGTGATGCTAACATTTCAATAATTAAAGTGTACAACTAAATATTATCCTGCTGGTACATTATAATATCTGTCCATCTGCTAAAGTTCAGAAAACAAAAATGAGGCTGGTCCAACTCTATTATGGTGGCTCGCTTATTCCAATAGGCCAACTGTTTTTTTGCCGGTATTATTAAGTCTTCTGAACCAATTATAGCGCAATCGTAAAAATTGCCTTCCAGTTTTTGAACTTTAAAGTACTGCAAAAGCAAAAACAGTTCATCCTTTATTTCTTCTATTTTGCGCCGTGGTTTAATGGATTCAAACTGCTGCCATGCAGTTTTGGTTTTTAACATCCGACGTTGAAATTTCACCAAATTTTCTTTATTCAATCCTAACAAGGTACCCTGGGCAATAGATTCCGGTATTCCATATTGCAAGCTTACAGGTTTTCCGGTACCATTAATAGCAATAGCCCAACAGATGTTTTGCTTAAGGGTGCCTAATAAACATTGTGCTACCCAAACACCAAAGGACCAGGCAATAACTCTGATTTCTTTATAGGCATTGATAATAGCTAATATTTCTTTGCTTAAGAATAATTCCTTATAGTTATTAAGCATGAGTACATTATAATCATCACCCCGCATATGCTTAAAAGGGTATTCATCACACCCCCAACCATTAAAAAAGAGAATCAGTTTACCGGACTCACTTTGGTGTAACCAGGTATAATTCATTGTTTATTAATTTTTACATTTTTTAAGCAGCAAATAAATTCAGTTAAGGCTTGCAGACTAATATTTGCACTTAAGGATACGCGTAAGCGTGCCGTATTAACTGGCACGGCAGGTGGGCGAATAGGGAAAACAAGAAAGCCTTGCTTCACCAGGTAATCTGATAATTGGACAGCTGCATTATTACTGCCTAACATTATTGGCAGTATATGACTTGCATGTACAGGGTGCCCTATAGCACAAAGCTCTTCGCTTAAATATTTTATTAATTTATTAAGTTGTTTGCGCTCAGAACTCAAACCGTGCATACGCTCAATAATAAATTTAGTCCACGCCATGTTAATTGGTGGCAATGCTGTTGTAAAAAGTAAGGTACGGGCTTTATTAACCAACACTTGTTTAATTGTACCATTAAACACAGCAAAAGCCCCCACCGAACCATAGGCTTTACCGAGTGTACCCACTAAAATATCAATTCGATCTATAACCTGCTGCTCTTCGCACAATCCCAGTCCACTCGCCCCTTTCACGCCAACCGAATGCGCCTCATCAATATACAACATTGAGTCAAATGCTTCTTTTATATCTGCCAGCTTCCTTAAATCTGCCTCATCACCATCCATACTAAAAACTGATTCGCTTACAATTATAACCTGGCGATACTGATGCCGTTTCTTTGTAAGAATAGCTTTTAAATGTTCATAATCAAGATGACGGTACCGGATAAAGTCAGCACTCCCCAACCGAAAACCATCAACCAGGCTGGCGTGACACAATTTATCTGCAAGTATTAAATCATGCTTACCTGTTAAGGCCGGTAATATTCCAATGTTGGCATGGTAACCACTATTAAAGATCAAAGTAGCTTTGCCATTATAGTTACGTTTTAATAATTCCTCTGTTTCATTATACAAAGCCGTATTTCCTGTTAACAGCCGTGATGATGATGCTCCAAACTGCATATATGCAGGGTGCTCCAACAGCACCTGAGAGAAGGCCTGCTTAAGAACATCGTTAGTAACTAAACCCAGGTAATCATTTGATGATAAATTAAGTAATTGCCGGCCATTGTATGTACAATAACCATCTTTATCAGAAGCAAGTGCTTTTAAAGTTCGTGTTAAACCTTTTTGTGATATATCGTCCAATTCTTGTTGATAGCGCTTCATAACTACTGTTTTTTTTAAAATTAGTTATGGACATTTAAAATTGAAATAACCTCGCAAACTGCCGTACACAGTTTATGCAGTTCTGCTTTAGAAATAATAAATGGAGGCATAAGGTAGATATGCTTACCAAAGGGGCGCACCCACACGCCTTTATCAACAAAAAGTTTTTGAATAAGTGCCACATCAACAGGCATAGCCACCTCAACAACTCCAATAGCACCAATACAACGCACATCTGTAACATATTTCATTATCCGGCAGGGTTCCAAACCGCTAATAAGTTGTTTTTCGATAGTATAAACACGCTCTTGCCAGCCGGTACTCAACAAAAGCTCTATACTGGCATTTGCCACTGCACAGGCTAAAGGGTTTGCCATAAATGTTGGTCCATGCATAAATACACCTGGATCTCCGTTACCAATTATCCGGGCAATTTCATGCGTACAAAGTGTAGCTGCAAAACTCATATAACCACCTGTAATGGCTTTACCTAAACACATTATATCGGGTGAGATACCAGCATGTTCACATGCAAACAGCTTACCCGTGCGTCCAAAACCTGTGGCAATCTCATCGGCAATAAGCAATACATTATACTTGTTACATAAGCTTCTTAAGGATTGAAGATAGCTGGGAGAGTAAAACCACATACCACCTGCTCCCTGTACAATTGGCTCAAGAATTACCGCTGCCAGTTGTGTATGATACTTTTCGATAAGTAATTGCATCGAATCAAAATCACCTTCCTGCCACTCATCATCAAAACGGCATTGCGGCTGTTCTGCAAAATACTGAACCGGAAGGCTTCCTTTAAAAATATGGTGCATACCCGTTTCCGGATCACATACTGACATGGCATTCCACGTATCACCATGATAACCCGATCGAATAGTTGCAAAATTATTCTTCTCCGGTTCTCCTTTTGAAACCCAATATTGTAAAGCCATTTTCATAGCTACCTCTACTGCCACAGAACCAGAGTCGCAAAAGAAAACCTTTTCAAGTTCCCGGGGTGTTATCTTAACCAACTTTTGAGCCAATAACACTGCCGGTTCATGCGTTAAGCCCCCAAACATAATGTGCGACATCTTTTGTACCTGCTCTTCCACAGCTTTATTCAATACCGGATGATTATAACCGTGAACGGCCGCCCACCACGAAGACATGCCATCAAGCAACTGCCGCCCGTCTTTTAAATAAATTGTACAAGCCTCAGCCTTCTCAACAAGGTAAACAGGCAAAGGATTAGTAACAGAAGTATAAGGATGCCATACATGCTGACTATCCAGCTCAAGCATATCTTGTATTTTCATTGTATTTAGTATTTAGTTAGTTCATTGTACTTAGCACAATCAAAAGAGTAGCACTAACGAACTTTTTTCAGGGTGTAGGTCATTTATCAGCTAACAACTGTTTATTTCAGTTACCCATCAACTCATGATCCAGTTTAAAACCGGCATTAGTAAATACTTCTTTATCCTCGTTTATTTTTGTTCCTATAGTGGTTAAGTAATCTCCTACCAAAGCAGCGCTCACACCCGACTTTAAAGCTTTATTCTGAATATGTGAAATAAGATTTCGTCCACCAGCCAGCCGAATATTAGCCTTTGGATTAATAAAACGGAAAAGTGCAAAAGTTGTTAGTACCTCTTCATCCGTCAATGGTTTATACCCAGCCATTTTAGTCCCTTCCACCGGCATGAGTACATTTAAGGGTATAGATTCTATTTTGAGTTCATAAAGTGTAAATGCCATTTCAATACGCTGCTCCATTGTTTCTCCCATACCAATAATACCACCTGAACAAATACCCATACCTGTTTCGCGGGCCGCACGAATAGTCCTTATCTTATCTTCCATAGTATGTGAGGTACATACCTTTTTAAAATAAGAAGGCGCTGTTTCAATATTACAATGATAATGTCCTACCCCTACTTCACGTAACTTACTAAGCTGATTACGATTAAGCAATCCCATTGAAGCACACAAATGAATGGGTGTTGATTTTTGTATGTTTTTATACACACCGCACAGTTGATCCAGATTCTTATTGGAAATGGAACGACCACTGGTTACCAATGAAAAGCGATAAACACCTTTAGCTGCATTCTCAGCTGCCAGCTTTTCTGCTTCTTTAAAGTCAACTAATTCATACTCTTCTACATTTGTTTTATGAAACATAGATTGCGAACACCATTTACAATCCTGTGTACACTTTCCTGATTTGGCATTCATAATAGAACACATCTCCATAAAGTCACCTTTAAACTGTTTCCGTATCTCATCGGCAGCAGCATACAACTCTTCCTTATTGTCATACCCGGCCAATGTAATAGCCTCTTCGTTGGTAATCGTACCTCCATTAAGAATTCTCTCTTTAATATCTTGCAACATAACGATAAAAAAAAGCCGTCAATAAGGTTATTTCTTATTGACGGCAGTTAATATATTTTTCTGATAACATTACAACACACAGCTTCATCTGCAGAAATAACAACAGGCACAAGCATTACTTCTTTAAGATCTGTTATCTCATCAAAGGCCTCATCCTCCTCACGCCGACAAAAACAAATATCCTCATCTTCCCGACCAAGTACCTGGCTAATCCATTGTACCAAAGCAACAGACAAATTACCGATGTGCACCACTACACCCAATGAACTAAACACTGCATAGCTCTTCCTGCTCCAGCTCTTGAAACAAGTTGTATTCGGCCTGTATGAACAGTTATATTTGTGTTTATCCATCGTTGCAAAACTAACACATTTGCTTGATTTTTAAAGAGGCGGTTTATTGTTACTCAACATGTTTTATTTAATTTAGAATCAATCATAATACGCAGTACCCAAACTTAATGTATAAGCAACTACAATGAAATAAATAAGCAAAACCATTTTAAATGAATGAATACAAAAAAAGCGCACCATAACTGATGCGCTTTGATATTATTTGCTAATTAGATATTATACCAATGTAACTTCTTTTATAACCTCCATACCCTGGTGAATTGCTTTCTCATTCATCGGTATTAGGTGATGATGACGCTCTGGTAAAGACTTTTTCAACCCGGCAATAACATTCTCCATTTTTACAACAGGCTTAACCTTAAGGTATCCACCAAGTACAATCATGTTAAATATTTTTGCTGAATTCATACGCGCAGCTTCCTCAGTAGCATCTACACGATAGATGTTAATATCTGTCCGTTCAGGATGACGGGTTATACCATTACCATCATAAATAAGTGTTCCACCCGGTTTAACATCCGATTCAAACTTATCCATTGACTGTTGGTTAAGGATAATAGCAGTATCGTACTCGTGTAAAATAGGTGAACTGATACGCTCGTCACTTAAAATAACAGTTACATTGGCTGTACCGCCACGCATTTCAGGTCCGTAAGCTGGCATCCATGATACTTCCATATCTTGCATAACGCCTGAGTAAGCTAAAATTTTACCCATTGAAAGCACTCCTTGTCCACCAAATCCGGCTATAATTATTTCTTCGTTCATTTCTAAAATTTTAAAAGATTAAACCGAATTATATATTTTTTATATCTCCAAGGGGATAATAAGGAAACATATTTTCTTCCATCCACTCATTAGCTTTTATCGGTGTCATCTTCCAACCCGAGTTACAGTTTGATACGATCTCCACTAATGAAGTACCCTTATTGGCCTGCTGGTTTTCAAATGCCTTACGTAAAGCTTTCTTTGTTTTACGAACATTAGCAGCCGTATGAACCGCCTGGCGCGTAACATAACACGTACCCGGTAACTGGGCCAGTATTTCTGATATTTTAATTGGCTCACCATCATGGCTTACATCACGTCCGTGAGGACAAGTAGAGGCGGCCATTCCCGGTAAAGTGGTTGGTGCCATTTGCCCGCCTGTCATACCATAAATGCCATTGTTGATAAATACCATTACAATGTTCTCACCCCTGTTACAGGCATGAATGGTTTCAGCAGTACCAATAGCAGCTAAATCACCGTCACCCTGGTAAGAGAATACATTTTTCTCTGGCATTAAACGCTTTACCGCAGTTGCCAATGCCGGGGCACGACCGTGTGCAGCCTGCTGCCAGTCAATTTCCAGATAATTATAGGCTAATACCGAACAACCAACAGGTGCAATACCAATGGTAGTATCCTGAATACCCATTTCTTCAATTACCTCGGCAATTAGTTTGTGTACTGTACCATGTCCACAACCAGGACAGTAGCTCAAGTCATTATCTGAAAGAACTTCTGTTTTTTTATAAATAATATTCTCTGGTTTTATAATTGTATTAATATCTGACATTGCTTATCCTCCAATTAATTTTTGCTCCAGCGCCTCAACCACTTCACCCGGTGAATGAACAGAACCACCAAAGCGGCCAAAGTGCTCCACTGGAACTGAACAGTTAACTGCTAACTTTACATCTTCAACCATTTGACCGGCACTCATCTCTACAGATAACATACCTTTAACCTGCTTAGCTCTTTTCATAAGCTGCTCAGTTGGGAATGGGTATAATGTAATTGGGCGAAGCATACCTACCTTTATACCTTTTTCACGTGCTATCTCAATAGATTTTTGACAAATACGGGCACTTGAACCATATGCTACAATAAGGTATTCTGCATCATCACACATCACTTCTTCAAACCGAACCTCGTTTTCTTCAACGCTACGGTATTTAGCCTGTAACCTATGATTAAATGCCTCTTGTACTGAGGCTTCTAACTGAACTGAAGTAATAATATTTTTAGCCCTGTTGGCTTTCTTACCAGTTGTAGCCCAAGTATGTGTTTCTTCAATATATTCACTGGTCCATCGTGGCTTTTGTTCCGATAACTCAACTTTTTCCATCATCTGGCCAATAACACCATCAGATAATATCATAACCGGGTTACGGTATTTAAAAGCTAAATCAAAAGAAAGCTCAACAAAATCAGCCATCTCCTGAACCGATGCAGGCGCTAATGTAATTAACTTATAATCACCGTGGCCTCCACCTTTAACTGTTTGGAAATAATCTGACTGTGCTGGTTGAATTGTTCCTAAACCAGGCCCGCCACGTACAACGTTAACAACAACACAAGGTAATTCTGCACCTGCAAGGTAAGTTAAACCTTCTTGCATCAAACTCACTCCCGGACTTGAAGAAGAGGTCATAACCCGTTTACCACAAGCTGCACCACCATAAACCATATTAATAGATGCTGTTTCACTCTCTGCCTGCAATACAACCATTCCTGATGTATCCCAAGGCCTAAGGGCCATAAGCGTTTCCATTACTTCCGACTGGGGAGTAATAGGATAACCAAAGTAACCGTCCACGCCACAGCGGATAGCAGCTTCAGCAATCGCTTCATTTCCTTTCATTAATTTTAGTTCTCTCATGTGTGACTAAATTTCCTTTATGAGTTTTACATTAAGCAGTAGCACCTGCTTTAGCGCGATAAACAGTAATACATGTATCGGGACAAATGATCCCACAGTTTGAACAACCGATACAGGCATCCGGATTTGCCATATAGGCATAATGATACCCTTTGCCGTTTACTTCGGCAGCCAATTCAATTACTTTTGTGGGACATACAGTTGTACAAACACCACATCCTTTGCACTTTACTGTATCAACCACAATTGCACCTTTTGCTTTTGCCATTTTATAGAGTCTTTAATAGATGTTACAAATTTATACTTAAATGCCATTCCTTCACATGATGACTATCAGTATTACCTTGTTTATAAAGGATATAAACAAGCTTACAAATCATCACCAACTATCTGAAATTATGGATTATCCGCTGCAAATGCCTCTAACCGGCATTTCAAATCACCGAAGCGCTCTTGGCCTGTTTGCGACACGCATGCCCGCAAGCCCTCTTTCTTGCTACCTGTTTTTCCAAGCGTAATAGCGCTTATTCCGTAATAAAGCATTTTCTCTAATAATTGTCCGCCCCTAAGCCCTTTATACGATAGTGTAAAATAAAACCCATCAGCCAATGGTTCATCCATATCCTTATCATATATCAATTCGAAACCATTGTTCAAAAACAGTTCCTTCATTAAGCGCCCCCGCTCTCCATATTCATTAAGGTCATCAAGAAAATTAAATTCACCATCATTAGCTGCTTTTAACATGGCAGCCAAGGCATATTGTGCCGAATGGCATGTGCCTGATGACAGGCTGTATAATACACGGGCAACCAATACCTGTCCGTACTTACCCAAACCAAAACGCTCTTGTAAATGATCGTAATAACGGTTGTATAAACTATCCGAAATACACATCATACCGGTACGCTGACCGGCATAACTAAATGCTTTAGAACTGGAAATTAGTAACACATAATTATCTGTATAGTGCCCTACCGAAGCCTGGTATGGCGCTTCAAATGGTTTTGATAAATCTTTACGGAAGTCCATGGCAAAATAGGCCAGATCTTCAATAACAACAACATCGTATTTAGTAGCTAATTCGCCAATTATCCTTAATTCTTCATCAGTAAAGCAAATCCATGTCGGGTTGTTGGGATTAGAATAAATAACAGAAGTAATTTTTCCACTTGCAAAATATGATTCCAGCTTTTCCCGTAACTTCTCTCCTCTATAATCATATACATCGAACGATTCATATTTATACCCAAGTACGTCTAATTGTTGTTTTTGAACCGGAAAACCCGGATCAATAAATAAGATTGTATCTCTATCGGCATATAGCTGGCCGGTAACCAAAAAGTTTGAATAGGATCCCTGCATAGACCCAACAGTTGGCACACACCCTTCTGGTGAAATATCCAGATTCATAAAAGCTTTTACAAAACGACTTGCTTCGTGCTTTAATGGCTTGATACCTTCCAACATTGGATATTTGGAAGCAACACCATCTTTTAAAGCCTTAATTTCAGCATTTGTTCCAACTGCTGATGGATCAAGACCGGGTACGCCCATTTCCATACGGATAAACTTCTCACCACTTTTTTCTTCTATATCATTTACAATAGATACAATTTCACGAATTGTAGCTTCGTTAAGATCATTAATCTTATATTTTGCCAATACCTGATCTACAATTTTTGAGTCTATTGGAGTATTACGATGTGATTGCATGCGGTTTTATATTTATTTTAGAAATAACCTGGTTGAAATTATCTTGAAAGTAGTGTTATTCGGAAACAAAAAGGGTGGTACAAAGCACCACCCAACGCTGTATATTCTTAATATCCAAACTCATTAATGAGTCGGTTAATCCAATTCTCGACGCGTACATCTGTTTTATCAGCTTCATTATCCTCGTCGATAGGCAGGCCAAGAAACAGGCCATCCTTAAGACCTTCTGATTCTTCGTAGGTATATCCTTCCGGCGAACAAAATCCAACAACTTCTGCCTTTAAAGCAACTAAACGCTCATGAATCCATCCAATAGCATCAACAAAATGCTGTGGGTATTGAATATGATCACCAAGACCATAGATCGCTACTTTTTTCCCAGTCCAGTCTACTTTATCAAACTTTGTAGCAAAAACATCCCAATCAGTATTTTTGTGCTCTGAGTCCCAATTTGTTTTACCAATTGTTGATACACCAAAAACCAACTTATCGAAACGTGCTAAATCCGCTTCATCACTATTTTTAACTGCGATAAGTTCAACCTTATCAGCACCAAACTTACTTTCGATTACACGAGCCACTTTTTCTACGCTTCCTAATTCAGGACCATAAAAAACACCAATTTGAGCCATAGTAAATAATTTTATCCAGATTTCTAATTACTTCAAATATGCTTTAATTAACTGAGATTTGCAACCGTTTATTGCTTTGCATTCGCTTTATTTCCGGCTATTGCCAACAAAACACCTAATACCACACCAAGTAAGGCTGCAAACAAAACCTGATATTCAACAGGCAATAAAAATGTTATAGTATGAGCGGGTATCCAGAAAAAAGGAATGGTCTTCTTAAATACAAAATTCCATTGCATTCCCCAATCTAGTTCTTTTATTATTTTACCAAACTGAATGGCTTGCAACAGACATAATAACTTACCTCCATTAGCTACAATATGCGTATCAGTAATCCGATGAAGTGTCATCATAACCGGGGCATAAATTAAATTCATTGCCGCACTTATACTAAAGGCTACTAACAATTTATTAGCTGTAAATGGTTGCTTCATCACTTCCAATGCTCCGGCAACACCCATCTTCTCAAGAAAAACAGGTACACCAGATGCAAAAATTACAAATGCCATTTTAATAGTTAAACCCAAAAAACCCCAGATTACTGCCCGTGGAATTATTCCAAATCCACTTGCTGTAAACTTATTGGTTTTTATACGCAGGCCAATCACTTCACCCAAGGTTGCTAATATCGCAAACTTAAAAAAACTCATCACCATAGGATGATTGAGGTTAAATGATTCATACCAGCTAAAAACGGTATTACAAAAGAAAAATGGTAAGAAAAAAACCACTACTCCTGTTGTAAATAAAATATCACTGATTCGTTGCTTATTCATTTTACTACCTTCTTTCCAAACAGTTAATGGGCTTGTATCAATTTATTAACCCTTTTGTATATATCTGTACTACTAAAGCGCTACATACCCTATATAACTGCACTTTATAAACGATTACAAATCATAAGGCTTCACAAAAATAAAAGCTTTTTCCGTTATAGGAATATTGTGGATAATGATTTAAATCAACTTTAGCGTAATTTTTCTTTAAATAATGAAATGATGCGGCATTTTGAGTAAAAAATTATTGTAATAATAATCAATTTAAAGATTTATTTCTTTATTTAAATATAATGCACATCCTTCCACCGCCGGAAATACTTTCTTGCGCTTTATTATTCTCACTCCAGAAAAATGAGATCAGACAGAAAAAACAAAAGAGCCAACCCTCATATAAGATCGACTCTTTTCACTATCAATACACAAACAGTTACTTTTCAATCCGTATTCGGGCATCTACAGCAATTACCTTTTCTCCTTCACCCAATAAAGGGTTTATATCCATTTCTTTAATTTCAGGAGCATGACACAGCATGGTAGATAAACGGACAATAATTTGGGCATATTTATTTTCATCAATTGCTTTTTGACCTCGCACGCCTTGTATAATTTTATATCCTTTAAGACCTCTGATCATTTCCAGTGCTTCATCCTGGTTTATTGGCGCTAATCCTGATGTTACATCTTTTAGCACTTCAACAAAAATACCACCTAAACCACACAATACCATATGCCCGAAACCCGGCTCGTACGTGGCGCCAACAAACAACTCTTTGCCACTTAACATTGGCTGAACCATCACTCCGGTAGCATCGGCAATACTCATCATACGGTCAAATTCACTCTTTAATTGCTTATCATTATCAACATTAAGCACAACCCCACCAACATCCGACTTATGAACTGGCCCAACAACCTTCATTACCACTGGATAACCAATTTCATCTATTGCAGTAACAAGCCCGCTAAATGAACTACTAACAAACTCTTTTACACGAGGTACTCCTGCCGCATCAAGCAGTTCCTGAACAACTTCAGGAGCTACATAACCATCTTTCTGAGCCTCAATAATACGACGCACTTCGCTTACATTAACACCACCTGGCACCATCTCGGTTGTAACAGGCTCAGGGGTATTAAACACCTTAGTTAGAGCATTTCCCAAAAGTACTTCATCAGGAAAATTGACATTTCCCATATTTATAAATGCTTCAATATCATCTTTAACATTTACAACAGATGGCAAAACCGGGTATATAGGTTTTTTACAGCTTCTGATTTTATCATGAAGCATTTTATACACTTCTTCATTGGTAAATAAACCAGGCGAACCAAAGACTACAGCCATGGCATCAATATGTGTAAAGTCATTTTCACAGGCATCAATTATATCTCCTAATTGCTCAGCTGTTCCGGTTGCCAAAAAGTCAATAGGATTAGCCACACTTGAACCCGGGTATAGCTTTTCAAGCAATTCTTCAGCCTTAGAACCTTCAATCGCTGGCACTTGTAAGCCGCCGTTTGACAAGGCATCGGTTAACATTACCGCCGGGCCACCTGCATGGGTAATTACTGCTATATTTTTTCCTTTTAGCTCTTCAACCATAAAAACAGCTGCCACATTAGCCAGTTCTTCACGACCATAACAGCGTACAATACCTGCTTTTTTAAATAAAGCATCAACAGCTAAGTCACTACTGGCTAACGCACCGGTATGACTTGATGCTGCACGACTACCTGCTTCTGAATTACCTGCTTTAATAGCAGCAATCTTGCAACCTTTACAAATTAATGAAGAGGCATGCTTTAATAATTTTTGTGGGTTATTTACACTTTCCAGGTAAAGCAACTTTATGCGTGAACTATTCTGCGGATCAAAATTCTCATCCAGATACTCCAGCACTTCTTCAACACCTGTTTGCGCACTATTACCAACTGAATAAACACTATTAAACTTAAGGCCTTTTGCCATTCCGGCTTCAATAATAAAAACAGCTGTTGCTCCTGAGCCGGAAATAAAATCAGCTCCTTTAGGTTCCAGAACTGGAATTGGTGTTGTAAATATACTACTGTGGTTTGTTGTTAATACTCCTACACAATTTGGCCCGATCAAACAGCCCCCAACTTTATTAATTGTATTCACAACCTGACGCTCCAATGCTGCTCCTTCTTCATTCTCTTCACTAAAACCTGCTGATATAATAATAAACGCTTTTGTTCCTTTTTGATTTGCCAATACCTCAACCGTTTGCGGACAAAACTTTGCAGCAATGGCTAAAATTGCCAAATCAATTTCTCCAGGCAAATCAGCTACATCGCGGTACGATTTAACCCCCTGCACCTCATCACTTTTAAGATTAGTAACATACAGGTCTCCGCTAAAATTACCATCTACAATATTTTTTAGTATTTTGCCACCTGGCTTCATTACATTATCAGAGGCTCCTACCACAACAATGCTTTTCGGATTTAGTAATTGTTCGTTTATCATCAGTCTAATATATTTTGCTGGTTCAAGTCAAGGTTTTTACTAAAGTTAATAAATGTCATATCTTAATATAATGAAAATCATAAGCTATCAAAAAGCCCATAAACAAAGCAACTAACACTACACCCTTTAGCATGTAAAAAACTTTTAGTAACAATTTGTTACCTACGCAAAAATACACGAATGATTCATTTTTCAAACCATAACATACACTTTTTTTCTTATTTTTACACTTTCTAAAAAAGCGAATACTTGTGGTGAGAAACATACACAATATCATTAATAAAGAAATACTTACAAAAGAAGATTTAATAACTTTATTGGCTTTAAAGGATAAAGAAAGAGATCTGTTTTTAAAATGTGTAAGCAATAAATACATAAAAACTTTTGGCCAAAAAGTATTCTTCAGGGGGCTCATTGAATTCTCAAATATTTGCACTAAAGACTGTTATTATTGTGGAATTCGAAAAAGTAATAAGGGTGCCAAACGCTATAATATTGATGACAAAGCCATTATTGATGCTGCAATTTTTGCTCACCAGAATAAGTATGGCTCATTGGTTCTTCAGTCAGGCGAACGTAACGATAAGGCTTTTACCAATCGCATTACCAATCTATTAAAAGAAATAAAAGCCGTTACCAATGACGAACTGGGCATTACTATTTCTTTAGGAGAACAAAATGAAGAAACCTATAAGGAATGGTTTGAGGCCGGCGCTCACCGCTACTTGTTACGAATTGAAACATCAAACAAAGATTTATACTATAAAATTCATCCTAAAGATTCTAATCATAATTTTGAAGCACGACTTAACTGCCTGAAATTATTACAGAAAACAGGCTACCAAACGGGTACAGGAGTTATGATAGGCCTACCTTTTCAAACTTACGAACAGTTGGCTGATGATCTGCTTTTTTTTAAGGAAATGAATATAGATATGGTTGGCATGGGGCCGTTCATAGAACATAAAGAAACACCGCTTTACCAATATAAAGATGCACTATGGCCAATACAACAACGCTTTGATGTTGCTTTAAATATGATAGCTGCCCTTCGCTTATTATTACCCAATATTAATATAGCAGCTGCTACCGCACTTCAGGCAATTGACCCTATGGGGCGTGAAAAAGCATTACGATATGGCGCCAATATTATTATGCCTAATATTACACCTACAACTCACCGCAAGAACTATACATTATACGAAAACAAGCCTTGTACTGACGAAGGGGCTGAAGATTGCACCAACTGCTTAAGCATTCGCGTAGAGATGGCAGGACGAGAGATAGGCTATGGTGAATGGGGTGACTCAAATCATTTTTTTGAACGTACAAAAAATAAGTAATCCCAAATGCATTATAAATTTATAAGAGGGTACTATGATCAAACTCTTATTCTGAAAATATCCGCTTAAGTAAGATAAAGCTCGGATAAAAAAACTCCAACAGTATTACTGTTGGAGTTTTTTTTTATCCGTATTATTCCGGGATATATTCTAATTTGGTTTTATCTCACAAAGCATTAACTATACTTTATAAACTACAACATTAATATTCATACCTGCACCAACTGATGCCAACAAAATTGTATCACCTTTATTTATGTTATGCCCATCTATTTTACCTTTTAATATCAAATCCAATAAAGTTGGCACTGTTGCTACCGATGAATTACCTAACCAATCAATGGTCATTGGCATAATATCTTCCGGTACATCTGTTATATCATAAAGCTTAAAAAGACGCTGTAATATAGCATCATCCATTTTTCCATTGGCTTGATGAATTAACACTTTATTAATTTCTCCCGGATGAATACCATTCTTATCAAGACACGCTTTAATAGTCTGAGGCACATGCTCAAGAGCATACTGATAAAGGCGTCGTCCATTCATTTTTAAATAAATATTGCCTGTATTTTCAGGATTATTCGACTTCCCCATGTACAACATTTGCGAGTACAATAAAGTATCTGAGCGTGTTTTATGTGCTACTATACCTACCTGGTTATCACACTCCTCGGCTTCTAAAATTGTAGCACCTGCTCCATCAGCATACAACATACTGTCCCTGTCATGCGGATCAAAAACCCTGGATAATACATCTGCACCTATAACTAGTATTTTTTTGACATCGCCTGATTTAATAAAATAATTGGCCTGGATAATTGCCTGAACCCATCCCGGACAACCAAAAGCCAGATCATAGGCAATGGTATTGGGGTTTTCAATTCCTAATTTTTGCTTTACCCTGGCTGCTAAACAAGGTACAATATCGGTACATCGATTATCATTTTTTACATCGCCAAAATTATGCGCTACAATAATATAATCTAACTCTTCCTGATCAATATTGGCTGATTTAATAGCGTCAAGCGCGGCATAATAAGCAATATCAGAAGTCGTTAGATCATCCGTAACATGACGCCGCTCTGCGATGGTTGTTATTTCCAGAAACTTATCAATCGTTTTTTGACTCGTACTTTCTAACTTATTTCCTTTGGTATCATAAAGTTCAGTACCAATAAAATCTTCATTTTTAATACGATTTGTTGGAATGTAACTTCCCGTTCCTGTAATTACACTATATACAGCCTTGTTCATATACTAATTTTACACTTGTTATACTGCCAACACTCTCATTTAATGACATTGTAGTACAGTTTTATTTATCAATTACTTATCCCTTTAAATTGCACTTCAATATCTGGCCTGAATGACTCAAAGTTAGCAGGCTGTATATTATCTTTTTCAATAAAATAATATGGCATCTCTAAATTTCCCTAATTGCAAAACCATTTCAAAAGAATCCAATCTTCCCTGAATAGAGCCGACAAATATATCGACTTTTAAATCATTTAACCCAATTGATTACAACAAGTTGACATCAGGTTTATAAGATATTACATTAGACTTGTCGTTATTCTCTGTAATTGAACAACTAATGATATTTATTTTTGTTGATAAAATATTTTCTCAACAAATGCGCTATTCCTACTATCCTTATGAACATTGAATTAAATAGGCCCACATCCCTTATTTCTGCACTTATTACTTAATGCTACTATAAAGTACAATTCATTTATATGTTCTTTAACTGAAGTAAGTTTTGGTACTACCTTAAATATTTATGTCTATTCTATATTTAAATACGAAGAGGCTATTAAAGAAAAATCGGATAGAACAACTTCCTGTATTAGCCTGAGATAGCTTAAATTTTAAAACTCAGATTAAAATAAACAGTATACCATTACAATAAAAATTGACACATCAACTCTGTTTTTATTCATTTTTTTGGATTTCACCTGAAACTAACTATTTGCAAGCAAAAAGAAACAATGCTCTATCAAATACCTTAATTACTAATATATGATGAAACAAATTCAAAATCATATGTTGATCTCTGGTTATTAATAATCCAAACCGTACAGATACCAGGATTAAGATCTGTCAAAACTCATTACAAAAGGTTATTTTACCCATTACATTTATATTACTTTTGAACCCTATAAATAACAAAGTAATAGCAGTTGTAATGTTCAAGCAGATTGTCATTGTTGATTATACCGGATTGCAGGGTTTTGCCCTGAATCAACTACAAACTTTATCGGAGCAAACAATAATAGCCTACAACGATATACCCAAGAATAATACTGAAATTATTAATCGTATTAAAGATGCCGACTGTGTATTTGTATCGTGGAACACACCTGTTGATGCAGAGGTACTAAGCCAGTGCAACAATTTAAAATACATTGGTATGTGCTGTAGTTTAATTGATTTTGACTCAGCCAATGTTGATGTTCATTATGCTATTAAAAAAGGCATTACGGTTAAAGGTATCAGGGATTATGGTGATGAGGGTGTTGGTGAATTTATTGTGTCGGAACTGATACAATTGCTTAAAGGTTTGCGAAAGCACCGCTGGAAATCAGAACCTGTAGAGCTCACAAATAAAAAGATTGGTATTATAGGAATGGGCACAACGGGCTTATTAACCGCACACCGTCTCCAGGCATTTGGTGCTCAACTGTATTATTATAGCCGAACGCCTAAAGCCATTGCTGAACAGCAAGGCATTAATTACTTACCTTTAAATGAATTACTGCAAAGCTGTGAGATTATTTCGTTTCACCTGCCACGCCACACTAAAGTACTAGATTCAGAACATTTCAAATTACTTGGAAATGGTAAAATATTAATTAATACTTCACTGGGCTTAACATTTGAAAAGGAAGATTTTATCCAATGGCTGAATATCAATGGTAATTATGCTATTTTTGATGTATGCGCTTTTGGCGGGCACAAAGACGAATTATCCCGTTACGATAATATACTCTATACCGAAAGTACCTCCGGCTGGACCATGGAAGCCAAAGAACGCCTGTCGAACAAAGTATTAGAAAATGTAGAGAAATATATTATTTCTCAAAAAAATAATTAGAATTAATAAAAAGATAAAACAACCAGAGAAAATAGATTTATTAGTGCTGATTAGGACAAAACCACTTTTTTAACTTTTAAGGCATTTTTTACATAGCCCACTTGCTTCAATTGATACTTCATCAATCCGGTAATCAGGAATAGCAACAGTCATAACTTGCTCAACATCTATACACGATACTTCATTACACTGCTTACATTTAAAGTGAATATGCTCATGCTTGTGGCATTTTTTTGAGCAGTTTTGGCTGCATAACGCATAATAAATCTCATCGTCTGATGTAGAAGCTTTATGCACAATTCCACTATCCATTAAAACATTAATTGTGCGATAAAGTGTTACACGATCGTACTTTTTAAGTTGTTGTTGTATATCTGAATAAGGTAATGCTGAATCCTGCTTTTCTAATAGTACCAGTAACTCTACACGAATTGGAGTGGCTTTTAAACTTCGCTTTCGCAAATAATCTTTTATATCAACTTTATTAACCATGGTACAAAAGTAATGGTTTTAGGGGCTTTAATAAAATAACAAATACCTTATTCCCTTTTACATTGCTTACAAGTCGTGTATTGAACTGAAAAATACCGATCAGTGATACTGCACTTCAATGACAATTCACAAATACTAAACTAAAAAGCCCAACTACACCCCACAGTAACATTTACCCCAGGATCATCGGCAAAATAGCGTAAGCGATTCATGTAATCGCGGTATGCCACATTAAACAAGTTATCTACCTTAGTATAAATATTCAAATGTGAGTGTTTTAACCGCTTTTGTACTGAAACTCTTAAACCTACCAAATTATACGCTTCAGGCGGCAACACATAGTCTTGCTCCGGCAATAAATGAGATTGCTCAAATACATATTGCTGATTTAAATCAATGCTAAAATCATTGAACGCACCCAGCTTATTAATATGGTAGCGCAGAGAGCTTTTAAAACTATTGGCAGGCATATTAACCAATGGCATATCCTCAGTTACATTATGCCCGCGCAAATAGCTGTATTGGGCTGTGTATTTCAGGTTCTTTGTGAAATGATAATGTGCTGTAAAATCTGTACCATAAATATGAGCATTGGTTTGTTCGTATTTAAAAACCGGGAATGCACCTCTTATAGTTAATCGTATTTCATCCTGTGGATTCAGGAAAATATAATCATTGATATACTGGTAATAAAAGGCCATTTCAAACTGAAACTTACGCGTTAATGCAGCGTTATAAGTCAAAGTTCCTTTAATACCCTGCTCTTGCTGTAAATCAGGATCTCCTTCTTCTATTCCTCCAACTCCCTGGTGCAAACCATTACTGTATAACTCATTTACTTCCGGATTACGCGATGCATAGTTAACTCCAGCACTCAAATTACTCGTTGACGATAAATGATAGCGCGTATCAACACCCAGTTTTAAATTATGGTAATTATTGGCATACCTAACAACCTCACGAGGTATCGTGTATGAGATAGCAGCTACTTTTTGATGCTGATAATCATAGCGCCCTCCCACATCAATTTGCCAACGATTAATACGTTTTGTACTGGTAGCAAATACCCCGGTTTCATAAGCATAATAATCAGGAATCAATGGTAAAATACCAGTCTCCGGATTATTTGTATTATCAATAAAATTAAACTGAACGCCCGTATTTAGCCGCCAGTCTTTTAAAATATATGATGTATATTTTGCTTCGAAAAAATGAGTCGTTTGTAGCAGACTCATTGCAGGTATATCAGAGCGCCCTCCCTTTCGTACATCAAATTCTTTGCGCTCATTAAATTGTCCGGCATAAATAAAGTTAAGCCAGCTTTCACTATCAATAAAATACTTAGTCCTAAATTTATAAAAATGATGACTAACAACTTGTTTTGGCGCATTAATCGCATATGAAAAATGTTCGTTGGTATAAAAAGGCTCTTTGCGCTGCAGAGCCTCCTCTAAATCTGTAAGGTTACCAATATGCGACCCACGTAAAATACCTATTTCAGTATTAAACGAACTAAGGTAAACATCCGTATGCCAGGAGTCAGACCATTTCTTTTCTAACTGAATAGCCAGGTTAGCCTCCCGAATACCGGTATTAGTCAGGTAGTATGTGGCACTCCGCTGATCTCCACCTTTCTTAAGTGTTCCACTCACTTTCCATGCTACACCAGGCGCGTACTTTTGTAATTGTATGTTTGCACCATTCACCAGGCCATTTGATTCAAAGTAATACGCAGCTTTTCCACTAAGCCTGTCTTTGTGCCTGATATTCTCCGGCTCCACCAAGATCATACTCCCCAATGATCGCCCCTGATAGTGAAGCGCTTCAACACCACTGAGCACCGAAATCGTATTGGCCACCAAAGGATCTATCTCAGGACTATGATCATTACCCCATTGCTGACCACTTTGAGCAATACCATTATTCAGAATTGGTAAACGATTACCATACATGCCCTGAACAACTGGTTTTGCAATGCCACTGCCATTTTTAAGTGTACTAACGCCAGGTAAAGATTCCAGCATATTAGCAAGGTTCAGATTTGCATCTTCGCTAATTACCTGTGCGTTGAGTTGCTGACTTTCCCGTTGTGATGCAGAAAGAACTTTAGCTCTTACAAATACATCATTTAATTTTTTAGTCGATTTATAAAGTTGTATGATTAACTCTGTATCAGAATTAAGCTTTAACACTTGCTCAACAGTCTCGTACCCCAAAAAACTGACTGTTAGATTGTAGCTTTCACCACACATATGATTCAATATAAAAGTACCATCTCCACCTGAGATGGTACCTTTTCCTTTATCTTTTATAAAAACATTCGCAAACGGAATTGGCTTACCAGATTCTGCTTCAATAACAGTTCCGGTAATAATATGATTACACTCCTGTGCCCATACCTGCGCAGTAAGTACTCCCGTAACAATACATATATAAATAGCTTTACTGCACATCAATATCAAAAGTAATTTCAATATCTGTTTCGCCACCTGCATGACTTATATCTCCGGCTGATACTCCTTCAGCATTTTTATCTGGCTGATGTCTTAATACGATCTTAAGCTTACCAGATCCGGCGCCACCTGTTTTAACACTTGTTAGTATGCCAATTGGTTTATCATTTACATCCTTATCTGTATAGTTTATCTCCAAATCTGCCAAAGATGAATTAAAGAAAAACTGGTGCTCCGCTCCTTCTTTCACTATTTCTTCAGTAATATTGCCGACTAGTGTTTCCAACTCATTTAATAAAAGTAAACGCCCAATATAAGTTGTATTTGAACTTAATATTCCTGACGTAATTACAGGAGCATTTCCTCCATCGCCATCAATATCCTTAAACATTAATACAACTTCACTTCCTCCTCCTTGTGGAGTTAAGGTATAGGTTAAAGTAGTTATAACCTCCTCCTCATTAGGCATATGCGGATCATCTTTATCACATGCTGTAAAAACTAACAACACACAATGTATTAACGCTAAAAAATAAAATGCTTTCTTCATAAGTTAATTGTTTTAAGATTTGACGATGCAAATATACATTCTTATTGCAACAATGTTGCAATAAGAATGTGAAAACATAGCTCTTTTTTAATAATTAGCATATAAGGTGTATCAGTAATTTGACTAATAAGAGCAATTTACTCAAATATTTTAGTCTTGAAATATACAATCACAGCCTGAATACAGTTACAAGACTGCTTAATTATTAACTTGGTGATATTCTTTTTGCAAACAACATATTATCAATGCAGTAGCCACCAGGCAGCTAAACACATTACTTCATAAACCCAAAACTATGCAGCCGCTGGTTAGTATTATTGATTTTTCGAAAGTGAATCACTTTAGTCAACACTGTTATAAAAACAAACCTTAAATGCTATTATTGCTCAAATAGAAACAGAGCTTAAAATAAACACAAACAAATACCGTAAAATACTGACTAAATTTAATATAGCACCTGGCTTACCTACTATTTCAGGTTATACAAGCAACAGTTAATTACACGGGTAAATACAAATAAAGATATGCACAGCAAATTTGAAGATATTCTCAATAATTACTTCAACACTATTCTACACAAGAGGGGGGCTTCCTACAGTAAAGTTTTGTGCCAAACAGCTCAATTTATCGCTTAATTGCCTAAGTAATTTGTTAAAAAAGGAAACAACCATAAGGTACAGGTATCAGAACATGCCGTTTCATATCAATCCCCCTGGTACTTGATATGCCTATGTTGATACTATAACTAATTTATTTCTTATTTTTGCAAGCTTATGACAAAATGCCAAAGGTTTGATGCCTTAGGCTATAATGTAGAAACGAAGAAAGACAATTACAATTATGGAAATTGCAAGCAAGTATAACCCGTCTGCAACCGAAGACAAATGGTACAAGTACTGGATGGATCAGAAGTTTTTCCATTCGGAACCTGATGAGCGCGAACCTTATACAGTATTAATGCCTCCACCAAATGTCACCGGAGTATTACACATGGGACACATGTTGAATAATACGATACAGGATATTCTTATCCGTCGTGCACGCATGATGGGAAAAAATGCTTGTTGGGTTCCGGGAACCGATCACGCGTCAATTGCGACAGAAGCGAAAGTCGTAAACCGCTTAAAAGAGCGTGGTATAGATAAAAAAGATTTATCACGTGAAGAGTTCTTACAGCACGCTTACGATTGGACAGATGAGTACGGTAACATCATTTTAAAGCAGTTGCAAAAAATGGGTGCCGCTGCCGATTGGGATCGGAGTTATTTTACCATGGATAAAGACCGCTCTGAAGGCGTGATCAAATCATTTGTTGAGCTGTACGAAAAAGGATTGATTTACCGGGGTGTACGTATGGTTAACTGGGATCCGGCAGCCTTAACTGCTCTTTCTGACGAAGAGGTAATCTATAAAGAGAAACAGGGTAAATTATACTACCTGCGTTATAAAATAGAGGGCAGCGATGAGTATGTTACCATTGCAACAACACGTCCTGAAACAATTTTGGGTGATACTGCTGTTTGTATTCACCCAAATGATGAGCGTTTTAAAAACTTAAAAGGTAAAAAAGTAATTGTACCTCTTGTTAACCGTTCAATTCCTATTATTGAGGACGAATATGTAGATATGGAGTTTGGTACAGGTTGCCTTAAAATTACGCCTGCTCACGATGTTAATGACTACGAAATTGGCATGAAGCACAACCTGCCAGTTATTGATATCTTTAACGATAACGGTACCCTTAGTGAGGCTGCTGAACTATTTGTTGGAGAAGACCGTTTTGATGTTCGTAAAAACATTATACCAATACTTGAAGAGGCCGGTAACATTGTTAAGATTGAAGATTATAACAATAAAGTAGGCTTCTCGGAGCGTACACACGTTGCTATTGAGCCAAAATTATCGGCACAGTGGTATCTTAAAATGGAAGAAATTTCGAAGCCGGCATTGGAGAATGTAATGAACGACACGGTTCAGTTTCACCCACCCAAATTTAAAAATGTATTCCGGCACTGGATGGAAAACGTAAAAGACTGGTGTGTATCGCGTCAGCTTTACTGGGGACATCAAATACCGGTTTACTACCTTGAAGATGGTACATTTGTAGTTGCTGAATCGGCGGAAAAAGCACTGGAAATGGCCAAAGAAAAATCAGGTAACACTAATTTAACTGCTGGTGATCTTCGTCAGGATGAAGATGTACTAGACACATGGGCTTCTTCCTGGTTATTGCCATTTACCGGTTTTGAAAAACCAGGGGATCTGGCATACTATTACCCAACTACTGATCTGGTAACGGGGCATGATATTATCTTTTTCTGGGTAGCCCGTATGATAATAGCGGGTTACGAGTTTAAAGGAGAACTGCCATTTAAGAATGTATATTTCACTGGTATGGTGCGCGATAAGCAGCGCCGAAAAATGTCTAAATCATTAGGTAATTCGCCCGACCCATTAGACCTGATTGCTAAATATGGAGCCGATAGTGTACGCATTGGTATGCTATTTTGCTCACCAGCGGGTGGTGACTTGTTATTTGATGAAAGCCAACCTGAACAAGGACGTAATTTTGCCAATAAAATATGGAATGCATTCCGTTTAGTAAAAGGATGGGAAATTGATGATACCATTGATCAACCCGAATCGGCTAAACAGGCCATTGCATGGTTTGACGCTAAGTTAGATCAGACTATTAAGGCCTTAAATGACCACTTTGAAAAGTACCGTATATCAGATGCCTTAATGACTGTTTATACTGTTTTCTGGCAAGAGTTCTCATCGTGGTACCTGGAAGCAATTAAGCCAGCTTACCAAAAGCCATTGGATGCTGCCACATATAAAGTAACCTGCACATTCTTTGACAAAATGCTTCGCTTACTTCATCCGTTTATGCCATTTATTTCAGAAGAATTATGGCAAGCACTGGAGGAGCGTCAGAAAGGGGATAGTATTATGAACGCTGATATACCAACGGTACAGGGTGCTGATGCTTCATTACTGGATAAATTTGAAATGCTAAAAGAGGCTGTAGGTGGTGTGCGTACCATTCGTAAAGAAAAGAACCTGCCAATGAAAGATGCACTTTCATTAAGTATTCTTCCCGGTGAAGGATTCTCCAGCGACTTTAATGCAATACTAAATAAGTTAGCAAACTTAAGCGAGCTTAATATGGTAAGTGAAAAAGTTGAAGGTGCTATTTCATTTATGGTTCGTACAAGCGAATATTTTGTACCAATGAACGGGCTTATTGATGTTGAAGAAGAAATTAAAAAACTGGAAAAAGAGCTGACTCACCAGCAAGGTTTTTTAACAGGTGTAATGAAAAAACTTGGTAATGAACGTTTTGTTAGCAGTGCACCTGAAGCTGTGGTGGCTAAAGAAAAACAAAAACAAGCTGATGCAGAGGCTAAGATTAAAACCTTAACGGAAAGTATTGCCAGCTTAAAAAAATAAAAGTAAAGAGGGTGTCCAAAAAGTAAGAAAATTGATTCTTTGTCTAAAGTCAGTGTTATATCAGCCCTAAAGGAAGTCTGAATTTCACCAGCTTCCCTATGAGTATTTAAGGGTAAAAAGTTGTCGAAGACAAAAGATTCTGCTTTTTGAACATCCTCTTTTCCTCCTGCGAATGTATATTTTACAAGGCGAAATACCAATGCAGTACAGTGCCCCCGTATAATTTTGCACATCTATTTCGTTTCAATGCATACCTGTTCTGGTCCAATACTAGTATATTTTGCTTCGCTGCAAGCATCTATCTCCCTGTGAAAGTCCTCTTCGCTGTCCTGCACGAGCATTTCTATTTAATACTCATGCCTTCACTCTGACCCGTCAACAACCTGCAATCGAAATCACCCCAGCTTATGTATTCATGTCAAATGCTGCTTTCTTGTTCAGTACTTCCACTATTCTGAACATGGATTAACACCTTGCTTTATCATGTTTTGTACATTTGCAATGAACGAAAAAATGAATTTCCATGTTAAAAACAACCTTAATAGCATTCACTATTCTACTTGGTTTATCGGCATGCACCAAATACAACGGTGTACCCGTACAATACCATACCTTGTTAGACGAAGCCATAGCAAAGGCTGCTACTAATAGTAATGAAATTACAAAAGCCATTAATTCGGCTCCTGATGAGCAAAAAGAAGCTGTAGCTTTCCTTATCGCTTATATGCCTGAGCGTGATCTAAAATCATTAACAGCTGATTTTATTCTTGAAAATACAGCTTATGCATATGCTGCAAAACAAAAATTTTCATGGGCACAACAATTGCCAGACAGCATTTTCTTTAATGATGTTTTACCATATGCCAGCTTAAATGAAAAACGTGATAACTGGCGAAAGGATTTTTTTGAACGTTTTTCTAAATATGTAGAAGATTGTGACAATATTGAGGCTGCTATTGACTCCTTAAACAAAAATATCAGGGATGAGTTATTGGTCGATTACAATACAAAACGGGAAAAACCAGATCAAAGTCCCTATGAATCAATGGCGCAAAAAATGGCCTCATGCAGTGGCTTATCAATTTTACTCACCGATGCCTTCAGAGCAGTAGGTATTCCTTCCCGAATTGGAGGTACGCCCAACTGGCACGATAAGCGAGGCAATCATAACTGGAATGAAGTATGGATCAATGGCGAGTGGTATTTCACCGAATACTATCCAAGCGGACTGAATAAAAGCTGGTTTTTAGCTGATGCAGGAAGAGCAATACCTGATAATCCGGAACATGCCATTTATGCAAGTTCCTGGAAACCGGCTGACACCTACTTTCCTTTAGTATGGGATCTCAATATCAAATATGTACCTGCTGAAAATGTATCGGATCGTTACATTAAACTATACAAAGAAGCAGAGGCGGCTAAAAAAATTGCCAAAACACATGTTGTAGTTAAAGTTATGATGTTTAAAGACGATGTGTGCACTTTACAGGGCGATGACCGTGTAGCTGTAAATGTTGATGTTTTTTGTGGTTCTGAACAGATTGGAGGAGGTAAAACAGCAGGTCCTACCCAAGATATGAATGATGTATTAGAGTTTCAATTGAAAAAAAATAGAAGCTATACTTTTAACTATACTGGTGAAGCAGGACAACTAAAATCAATTAAGCTTAATATTAAAGAGGAACCTCAAACACTTAAACTGTATTATAAATAGAAACTAAGAGTCATCTTAAAAATAAATACAGAAAAAAGGTGAATCCTAAATTGGATTCACCTTTTTTTTTATTCTGATTTAAGACTTTTTAATAAGCCTTTAAACTTAAATCCAGACTTTTAATATGGTGTGTTAAAGCACCTACTGAAATATAATCAACGCCACACTCGGCATATCCCCGTAAAGTATCTATTGTAATACCTCCTGATGACTCTATTTCAAAACGTCCGGCTATAAAGTCAACAGCTTTTTTTGTTGTTTGCACATCAAAATTATCAAGCATAATACGATGAATTCCACCTACTCGCACAACTTCTTCAAGCTCATTCCAATCACGCACTTCAACTTCAATTTTTAAATCTTTACCTTTCTTATTCAGATAATTCTGCACCTGGCAAATTGCCTTTTTAATTCCTCCTGCAAAATCAATATGATTATCTTTTAGCATCACCATATCATACAAGCCCATACGGTGATTAACGCCTCCACCAATCCGAACAGCTTCTTTTTCAAGTAAGCGCATTCCTGGTGTTGTTTTTCGTGTATCAAGCACCCGTGTATTAGTTCCCTCCAGGCGTGTAACATATTCTGCTGTACGGGTAGCAATACCACTCATGCGCTGCATTATATTTAATACTAAGCGCTCTGCCTGCAACAACGACCAAACATTGCCCTTTACTTTTAACACAACCTGCCCCTCTGTAACCCTGGCGCCATCTTCCAGTAATATTTCCACATCAATTGCAGCGTCTACTCTCTTAAATATCTGCCTGCCGATTTCAACCCCGGCCAAAACCCCATTCTCTTTAACCAAAAGATGCATCTTACCTTGTGCATCTTCAGGAATACACGATTGAGATGAGTGGTCTCCATCGCCAATATCTTCACGAATAGCTATATCAATAAATTCGTCAATTATTTTACTAGTCATCTTGCTTTTCTATTCTTATCTGGTGGATATATATCTTCCCGCCTTTATTTTTTGTCAGAAAGGTAAAACGAAAACGTCCGCGGTTTGAATAATAATTAGCTATAGCAAAAGAAGCACTTTCTTTTTTTCCCTGGTGGATGAGCTTAAACTCAGAAACTTTATTCTTATTAAAAAAGTCCTTAAGTACCATTCCGGCCTGTTTTCTACTATAAACAGCTGTTTTATTCGGAAGAATAATTTCAATATTATCGTTAAAAGATTCTGATAATGTTTCTGCATCACTTCTTTTCACTGCCATAACAGCATCTTGCGGCAAAGCTGCAGAGTACTGAGCTTTTGTGTGAAATGCCGATATTAATATAATTAACAGAAGAAGTACTCGCTTAATATCTATCATTACATTTTCATTTATTGACACGTCTTACAGCAAAAATCAAGCCTTTATAAGTGATAATTGAAAAATAACGCTCCAACATTTAATCTAACTTCACAAAAAAACAAGGGTAATGAAAATTCCCTCATTACTTTTAGCAACAAAAATAGAGGTTTAGCTTAATTTTGCTATACTTTTAGAATATTATTTACTTTTTAGCAAACGAATATCTATACGTATGAAAGCAGTTTTGGTTGTGATTGGAAAAACGGACGAGGCATATTTACAAACCGGAATAGATAAATACCAACAACGCTTAAAACATTACCTCCCTTATGAAATAAAAATCATTCCTGACCTGAAGAAAACAAAAAACTTATCAGAAAATCAACAAAAAACACTGGAAGGTAACCTTATACTGCAAAACTTCCAGCCGGGCGATCATATCATCCTGCTGGATGAAAAAGGGAAAGACTATTCTTCGGTTGATTTCTCAAAACTACTTGAAAAAAGAATGCTTGCAGGAATTAAACGTTTAGTGTTTGTTATTGGCGGGCCCTATGGTTTTTCGGATGATGTATATGCTAAAGCCAACGATAAATTAAGCTTATCAAAAATGACATATTCACACCAAATGGTACGCTTGATCTTTTCAGAACAACTTTATAGAGCTATGACAATTTTAAAGAATGAACCCTATCATCATGTTTAATTAAAGCCTTAAAAAACTTGCATAGTTTTTGCTTACCTTTATTGAATATAAATACAGACGCATGCTACGCCAACATCAGAAACTGATTACGCTTTTTATTTTTGCAACTTCCATATTCTTATTAGGTAAATTTGTTGAAATCAATTTCGATCATGAATACACACATAAAGCAGATACGTATTCTATTCAGCAAACCATTCTTGATAAGCAAATTTTTTTAGATCATGAATTAAATAAGCTCAGCATGTTTGATTTTAATAATGAATCAAACGTGTGGGCTTTAATGGATTCCCTTTCCAATCCCGAAACACACTATTACCTTATTAAAGACTCAATGCTTATAGCATGGTCAACCCAAAGCGTATCAAAAATTGATTTTTTTAACGATACCTCTTCCGTTGTTAAACTATCAAATGGCTGGTATCTGACTCAACGAATAAAAACTGATTCATTTACTTTAGTAGGCTTAAGCCTGATTAAAAAGCAATATAAGTACGAGAATAAGTTTTTATCCAATACTTTCTCCGATGATTTTGAAACTACACATCATCCCCTGATAACAATAACTCAACAAACAGACGAACATGTTATTAAAGATGCTAATAACAACTATTTATTCTCGTTAAAATATGAACATCATCAAATCATTTCTCCAGTTGATGTATTAGCCTTTATATGCTATTGTATAACATATTGCATTTTTATTTTACTTATTATACAACTCTTAGAGCTCTATAAAACCAGGAAATGTAGTAACAGGGTTTTAATACCAGTATTTCTATTCATTTTTGGTCTAAGTCTTTTTTTCAATCGTTTTTGCATTCCAGATAATTTTCAATACCATATACTCTTCTCGCCTTTAACATTTGCAGTATCGGATTGGCTGTCGTCATTAGCTAATATGCTTATGTATGGACTGGCACTTATCGTATTTTCATTTTGCTATTATCGCTATTACAAAACACCCCAGACCTTAACAAAAGATGTACCTAAATTTAAAAAATATGCCTATACATGTGCCATCTTGCTTTTTGTAATGCTGCTTTTTGTAATTGTTGGTAATTTAATAAAGCTAGTGGTTCAAAACTCTTCGCAAGCTTCTATCTTCTTTAATATTGAAGACTTAAATATAATAACACTCATTCAAATCCTTGGATTATCAATCTTTTACATCGCCATCATATTCATCTTTGAGAGAACAATCGTTAGTATTAAAGACCATATTTCTTTATTTGAATTTGGTCTGCTTAGTACCTTAGTATTTTTAATATTACTAGGATTAAACGCTGTTACCAGCTTCTCGATTAGCTGCATTAACCTAATTATCTTCCTCATAATTGGGGGAATATCATATAAAGCCACCAGAAACCAACACAATGGAATTACCTACAGCACATTTATCTGGATCATATTTACTATCTCCTTTTATGCTATCTTTCTAATATATATACATAATATCAAAAAGGAAGAAAACAACCGTGAACTAATTATTGAAAACTTATCCTTTCAGTTGACCCGTGAGGCTGATCCGGTAGCTGAAATGTACCTTGCAGATATTGAACAACGGCTAACTAAAGATAGTGTACTTATAAAGCTTCTGATACAAAATGACAATACCGAAACCTTAATTCGAGACCATTTAAAAAAGAATTACTTCTATGGCTATTGGAAACGTTACGACTTTGAAACTGTAGTTTGCTGGAATGATGCTAATCTTTTTATTGAAACCGAAAATCTTACAACAAATTGTTATACTTATTTTAATGACTTAATAGCTCAGCAAGGCGATAGCGTTAACAATTGTAATTACTTCTATTTTATGGATAATGACAATGGCCAGACTACCTATTTTGGTCGAATACCTTTCTTGCAGGATGATATCTCATTGGAAACAACATTATTTTGTGAAATCAACTCCACTCCTGTTTTTTCAGGACTTGGCTACCCAGAGTTATTAAAAAATGAACAAGAGCAGATTATACCTGGGCACATAAAAAACTACTCTTTTGCTAAGTATATTGACAATAAACTTGTAAAACAATTCGGAACATACCGGTACCCAATGAATAATCAAACCTTTAAATGTTCCATCAACGAAAAAATGCTTATTAACGATGGCGAAATGCGCCACATGGTTTACCAAGTGAATGAACATGTTACGATTGTATTAAGCAGGCCAAAGATTAAGGTAATTTATTTGCTAATGTCATTCTCTACGTTTTCACTTATATTCTTCATTATTGCTTCTTTATTCTTACTTATCACAAGATCTCATAAAAATAAAACAGCATTAAAATTCTCAATTCAGGAACGCATTCAAATTTCATTCGTGAGTTTAATGATAATAATCCTGCTTGTTATGGGTATTAGCTCTGTGTTTTATTCCATCCATCAGTTTAAGGAGAAAAATAATCAAATGTTATCACAGCGAATTAAATCTGTTTTGCAGGAGATGGAACAAAAAATTGTTAATGAGCCAAAACTAGATGAGGGCATGGCTGATTATTTACAGTATTTAATGCAGAAATTTTCAAATGTTTTTTACAGCGATATAAATCTGTATAAACTGGATGGACAACTACTGGCAACATCCCGACCTGAATTATACCAACAAGGTTTAACGAGTCATATGATGAATACACAGGCCTATTATCAATTAGTTCATAAACAGAAAACAGAATTTATTCATGAAGAGTCAATTGGTAAACTGCATTATACATCAGCCTATGTGCCCATTTTTAATTATAAGCATGAAGTACTCGCCTATCTTAATCTCCCTTATTTTGTTGGTAATAATGAACTTAAATCAGAAATATCATCCTTAATAGTGGCGGTAATTAATGCTTATCTTTTATTTGTACTATTTGCAATTGGCTTAGCTGTTGTTATTTCAAGGCGCATAACCCGCCCACTTATTATTATTCAGGATCGATTAGCACAAATCAGAATTGACAAACTCAATAAAAAAATTGAATATAAAGGTAATGATGAAATAGGCAGCTTAGTAAAGGAATATAACCGCATGGTTGATGATATTTCTGAAAGTGCTGAAAAGCTAGCTAAATCAGAACGAGAATCAGCATGGCGTGAAATGGCAAAACAAATTGCTCATGAAATTAAAAATCCGCTTACCCCAATGAAATTGAGCGTACAATATCTTACAAAAGCATGGGATAGTCAGCGTGATGATTTTGACAGCTTTCTCAAACGCGTATCGAACACATTAATAGAACAGATTGATCAACTTCATATAATTGCAAATGAATTCTCTAATTTTGCTAAAATGCCCCAGGCACAACGAAAAAAAGTTGATCTAATAGAAAAGCTTGTAAATACTACTTCTCTCTTCGATAAAGCAGAACCAAATATTCACTTTAAAACACAAATAGGCGATACTAAGCATTATATCTTTGCCGACCCTGATCAATTACTCAGTGTATTTAATAATGTGATTAAAAACGCTGTTCAGGCAATCCCCAACGATAGAGAGGGAATAATAAACATAACTACAAAAGTAAGTGGACTTAATATCCTCATTTCTGTATCAGACAACGGCAGAGGTATAAGTGAAGAAATCAGGAATAAGATATTTATGCCGAATTTTACTACAAAATCAAGTGGCATGGGACTTGGCTTAGCTATTGTTAAAAACATTGTTAACAATAGTGGAGGTAAAATATGGTTTGAAACAAAAGAAAATATCGGAAGTACCTTTTACATTCAATTTCCGATTTACAATGGAGAGTAATTAAACTTTTCTTACTTCTGTATCGGACCACTGTTCCGCTTTTCTGTTTTTTAAAAAGAGAAAGCAATAGAGTTCTATAATGTTTAATAAGGGTACAAAAAATACAACTTGCCGTATCAGTGCTTTATCCGGGGCGGCAACCAGAGACCTACCGTCTTTCTTATCTACAACCTTAAGGTTAAATAAACGACGTCCAAAACTTTGACCGTTAGAAAAAGGAAGGCAATCTTTAAATAAGAAGTAGATTAAACCAAAAATCCAGCCAATTCTGGGAAATAGAGTTAAACCAAAAGCAATTGCAATATCAATTATTGCAGCTAAAATACGTTCAGTAAAAAACGCTGTTTGCCCAAATTGCTTTCTTCTTAACATGATTCCCTTGCTATTAACTTATATCATCCATATGAATAATGTTATTTAATATCGCATAAACCGTTAACCCTGAAACTGTTTTAATACCTAATTTCCTTGTTATATTTTTACGATGAGAAATAACCGTATGAGTGCTAATATACGTTTTTTCTGCAATTTCTCTATTAGTTAAGCCTAAAGCCACATGTTTTAATATTGACTTTTCTCTGGGTGATAACTCTTCCGTATCTTCATCCAAGCTCTTTTTTGTCTTTATTAAAGTAGAAGTAATTTTATCAACCAATGAAGCTTTTGCTTCCAAAATAGAAAGCTGTGTTGCCGGAGCATCCAGAGGCAGAAGTGAATTAAAGACATGTAAAATTATTGTTTCTGGGCTTTTCTCTAGCATCATTCGTGACATTTGATCTTCATTTAAGAATGAAGTATTAATCAGGATTAATTCTGGTTGATAATCCTTAATAATCTGACAACAGTCGTTAGGATTAGTAACAATCTTAACATCATCAACTTCTTTTAAGCCTTTAAGTAAACTCATAAAACCACTTCCAATAATATGAGATTGCTCAGCTATTATAACTTTTGCCATGTCCTTAGCCTTCCTGGTTATGTCTAATACTTTCTTCCATCTCTCTCACTCGTGGAAATAACACATTCTCTTCGAGTTCGGCATGATCTAATAAATCACTCTCTAAACGAAAAATATCGAATATCAGGTTATTGTACTGACAGTTACTTGCCGGAGGAGGCAAATATTTTAGCAATATATTTTTAAGGTCAAATAAGGTCTCTTCTATATTATTATGATCTTCATGATACTTGTCTATTGAATACGAAAGAATATCACTCTTTTCAAGTTTGCTCAGATCTTTGTTAACCTGATTTAGCTTTAGTATATATGGAAATACGTTCTGTTCTTCCTGTTCAATGTGCATACTAAATTCTTTAATATACTCCCTAAAGAAATTTAAAAGCAACTCAACATTCTTCTCCTTCTTATCTGCCAGGTTCTCAAAATTAACGATCTGTCGTTCAATCTCAGGTATACGAAAATCAATATAACACCTATGCGCATTACGTAAATAATCAATTATCCAGTCTACAGGAAACTTATCAAAATGCTTTCGCTCAAAATAATCCTTATCATGAAATGAATTAGCCAACTGCAAAAAGAATTCAACATCTACGCTATTTTCATCACATACTTCCTTAACCGATTTCTCTCTAAAACCCAAAGGTATTTCTAAGCGCTGGATTACTGCTAACAGTTGAATATCCTTTTGGACTACATCAACCATCTTCATTTCACTTGTTATATGCATTTCAAAAGATTTTTGGCAAAATTAATATTTATTTGGAATTAATAAAAATAAGAGATCATTATCTAGGCATAATAGCTGAATAGATTAAGGCAAAAATTTCAAAAGAGTTTTAAAGCAGTGCCGAATTCGTAATTCACCAACGATTTGGCAATATGAAGTGCTCCGGGGTGAGTGTGGTATATCCGCTATTTTACTTGTGATTACAATGTAGCAAGATCTGAACTCCCAAAAACTGCCAAAACCAGGGCTACTTTATAATAGCTCGTTATATGCCACTTTCTGTATTAAAAGATTAAAGAAGTAGTAAATTATAGCTTAATCTGTTCCTGACAATACAGTGA
>CAZRRJ010000004.1:0-337948 GCA_964602515.1 uncultured Saccharicrinis sp.
TTTCTATTAACGCTTCTGTCAATTGTTCATTCACTCCAACATCAATTCCAAAAAAACTGCTTAGCTTATCTTTAGGCAACTTAACTATAACATCCTTATTCTCCTCCAACATCCTAAGCAAATCTTCTTTTGTAAAGTTCTGTCCATAAATCCGCCAACGTATTTGCTCTATTGATTTGGCACTAAATAAATCGCGCTCAATAAACTGTTCTTTAATCACCTGTGATGTTATACAGTTAGAACAATTTTTCACCTCTATTCTTTTAGATACACTTGCTTCTCCAAACAATTATTCCAACTAGTTTTCTTTGTTTCAAAGACAATTAATCCGACAACCCATTAAGGTTGACTCTCTAATTCTTTCTTAATATCCTCATAGATAGAAAATATTTCCTTTAAGATTTCTTCTAGTTCTTCTAGCGATGTGTATTTGGGGATATTGTATAGTTCCCTATTAAAATCACTGTCAAGTTCTACTGCGTACCCATCAAGCCTATTATACATCAGCCAATGAGTACCTTTTAAATAATTTAGATGTACTTCAACAAGACCATTATGTAAAGTTAAAACCATCATTAAGGTAAAATCACCAATTAAAAATTTTACAACAAATGACTTATCTTTAGATGCATATACAACAGTACTTTCTATTCTTTCAAGTATTTTTTTATAACCTTTTGTATCACTGCCACTCATGCAGTTTCCAAAATCATTGTATTGCTCGCAAATATTTTTGTATCTATTTACAAAATCTATCTTCCTAAAAATTGATTCTAATTCCATAAATTATTCTGCTAAATATTTAATTTTCACATCCACTTTGTTTAGTTTGTTGAAATCATCCAATACTTTTTGGAAGGCTTCACTTGACTCAAAGAATGATTTATTTGATAATGGTACTTCCCAAAAGTAATCCCCACTAAGTTTTGTGCCTTTCGGAAGCTTGCTAGAATTTAGAACACTTCCAACAGGGTACTTAGTTATCAATTCTTTCAAATAACCTTTAAAAGAATTTGGTTTAATTTCACTTAAGGTTGTAGCCTTTCTTGATATTATTTCCTTCCCAGGAATATAAGAGTCTAAACGTTTTCCTGCTTTTCCCCCAACTCCTTCAAGAACTATTTCATTGTATGTGTATGTTAATCTAGCTTTTTTATTAAAATCATTCCCCCTCTTAAATCGAGCCATGATTTCAGGCCAGGTAGGTTTTACTTTTCCAACTTCTTCAATAGCATCAGCTACAGCGTCAGGGTCTGATACCGCATCAATATTTTTTCGTATGCTTTCGTCAACCCCTGCTTCGTCAAGCATTTTCCAATTGTCAACAAAGTCCGGATTATCAATAAGCATTCTTAAAGATTCAGCATCTGTTAGCTCTTTAAAATCATCCAAAAGCTTTTCTCCACCATCGGGTAAAGCTTTTAGTTTCTTCCTGAACTGCTCAAGCACATCGTCCGCAACATCGCTAAGGTCGTCAATTTTCTTGAAAAACTGTTCTTTTGCCATTTTCTTGACAAGCTCCAACGACATTTCGGGAAGCTGTGTTATTATCTTACCTGATGTAAATATACTTGTGGTAGTTCGTACTGTTGTCTTAGTAGTTAAATGGTGCTTTCTGCCAGTATTGGTGGCATCGCTTATCATTTCCTCATAATTCTCAGTAGTAGCCCCGGTAAATTCCTCAAGTACCACATCAAGCAATATAGGAAACAGCGTTTGCGGTTCGTGTTTTATTTGCTTGCCTATTTCTGCAAACCCTTCCTTTGCTTGCTTACGGGTTACATATTTAGATTACTATTCATCTTCATGTATTCTCCAAAAGCTTTCACCCCAGTTCTGATATACTTGTTGGCTTTTAAAATCTTCATCATTTATTTCAGTCTCAATTAATCTTGACACAAACTCCAATACATTAGCCGCTAATAATACAGGAACACTTCCTTCATAACCATCAATATACCAAATACTACCAAAATTATCTTGTGATACACATAAAAAGACTTGACCTAAGTTAATTTCTTCGTAAGCAATTGATAACAGTTTCTTTTTTTTATACCAATCATTAAATTGTACATCTTCTGGCCATTTATCTTTTAATTCTTGTAATTCATAGAAATGAGAAATTCTTAATCGTAAATCAGCATTTGAGTCAATGTATTCAACAGAAGTAATAGGTAATAATATATTGCCAAATGAACGTTTTGCATTTTGAAAACACTCCTGTCCCAACATAAACATCTCACAAAAATATTTAAATGTATCTGGTAAATTAGTCCCTAAAACTTCTTCTATTTTAGCAATTTTCTTTCCTGTGAACACATCACTTTTCAATAATTCAAAACCTTTTTTCATAAAGTTCTATTTAAAAATCCCTATTAACTCTGGATACTTAGTAATTATGCTAACTCCTCCTGTATGCTTTCCTGTTACTTGATTATGCTTCTCAAAGATTACAGGAATCAAAGTCTGTCCATCTTGATGATGATGCCATGTACACTTCTCCCATTTCCCATTTACTTTAAATAGTACAGAACCTTTTCCATCTCCAATTTGCTTAAAATCGATACCATCAACTAGCTTGGACTTCTCCTTTAACCATTTCATTGCAGCAAGATTGTCCGTAGCTCTAGGGTCACCAACTAATTTACCAGTATAATAAGAATTAGAACCAGGAGAGTGCATTTCAAGTTTTGGGAAACCAAAATCATCATATTCAATTCCTTTATATATTCTTGGTAAAGTCAAGTTTGGATCACCTTTCCAACCTCCAGGCATTGTATGAGAATTTGAATAATAAATATCAACTTTTCTAATTAATTTAGGGTCTCCCGATATTTTCTCTAACAACTTTGTGTTTTTACGAACCCACCTAGGCTGATTTATTAGACCTTTCCAACTCTCAACCAAATCAGGCTTTTCAAGGAACTTTCTTCTAATATCTTCTGAAGCATCTTTAAAATCGTCAAGAAACTTCTTGCCGCCATCAGGAAGCTTTTTCAATTTAGCAGTAAATTCTTCTACTAAATGCTTTGCTAAATTATCAATATTTTTGAAATTAAGCATTGATTTAGCTTTCGTCATTTTCGTAGCAATTTTCATTGCTATCTCAGGCAATTCGGATATAAACTTACCGCCAACTATTACTGCTTTAATGGTTGAAACTCCAGCTTTAGAAACTAAGTGTATCTTTCTTCCTGGATCAGTTGTCTCAAGTTGTATTTCTGCAAGTTGTTCTGATGAGGAGCCTGTAACTTCTTCTATTAATACTTCTTGTAGGATAGGGAATAACTGTGTTGGATCATTTTTAACTTGTTTTCCTACCTCAACAAAACCATCTTTAGCCTTCTTTCGAACTTCTTTATCGGTAACTAAATCATTAATAGTACATACCAAGCTGGTAATATCTGTAACTATCATACCTACTGACTCAAGTGTTCCGGTTGCAATAGGGGGTGCTTTGATTGTATTCTCTCCAACTTCATGGTATACAGGCCGTTCTATTTCGGCAGTTTTCAGGAACGATAAACCAACGCCTCCGGCTTCGCATAATATTTTCATAAATGCAGCCTTCTTGTCGATGGCAACCTTTTTACCATCGGGGAAAGTATCACTATCAAGATTTGCCCCTACATCATTTGGTGTAGCTTCAACCGATTTTACCTGATACTCTTTTAATAAGGCATTGTTTTTAGTCAGCATATTAGCCGATATGTCGGTCAATGTTGCTGTTTTACCTGTGGCAAGGGGTAAATCCTTCCTTATGCCAATTGCAGTAAACTGTAGTATTCCATCGGCATTGAAGCCAACACGCATTTTCATTTCTGTAGTTCCGCTCCAATTACCTGCATTTATATCTTCATCAGAAATTGTTTCTACATTCAATGTATTGTTATCAAGCGAATAAACTTTGCCTCCAATTGACAATTCAAACTGTTGATTATGCCTTGAATATGAATTAAGTTTTTGCAGCAGTTCAAATGCCTTTCCTCTGCGACAAGACTCAACATCTTCTTCAAATTTGGCAATTAAATCTCCATCTTTTGTTGGATCGTTAAGGCTACAGAAGTTTGAGTAATCATTTACAGGGTCACAAATACCCACCAAATGATTATTACTAAAGATAAGTATAACTTCTGTTGGCTCAATTCTAAAACCTTCAATAAAATCATTGACCTTTATTGTACCAAAGGAATATCCATGCTCACTCTTACCAATATATTTATATAATTCCTCTGTTGATATTCCAATATCCGAATTATTCTCTTTATAATCACACCTTGCGATATAAGCATAATCCTGACCTTTAATCATATCAATGCCATGCTTAATACTCTCCCCCTCTTCTTCATCCACCATAAAGCCAAATAGAATATCCTGCGGGTTATGGATTTTATCCCATTGGTGTTTCCATAGTTCTGTGGCGCCGTTGGTATAGTCCATCAGGTTTTGGGTTTTGCCTTCGGGAGCGATATAGCCGTGTGTTGAAAAGGTGTGGTAGAGGTTAAAGGCGCCGTGTGCCAGCTCGTGGGCAATGGTATTGAGTTTTGGATTACCATAGATAAAGCCGCACTGGCGTTGCAGTGGCATATATCCGGCTATGTTGCTGCCTTTATCGCTAACATTATCTACAAAAAAGAGGTAGAAGGCATTGCGTTCCAGTGCTCGTCCGCCGCTTGTATAGGCCTTAATAATGGCTTTTTGGTCGGCGTTATAGGTGCTGATACTACCTGAGCCTCCATGGGTCATATTACCTCCCGGAAAACTCACTTGTACCGGTTCTTGTATGGCTTGTACATCCCATTGCATTACCGCCTGGGCATAAATGCTGTTAAGGGTGTTTTTTAGTTCTGTTACATTGGGCAGAGTGGCTCTGTTAACGGGTACGATATAGAGCTTATTGGTTTTTGGGCCATAGCTCACCATATTAAGCTTACCGGCTACTGTTGAAGTATCTTTATAGGCATAAAGGGGCACTTCGGCGCCATCAAAACTGCCCCGCAGGTTTAGCTTTTCTCCCGAGGGTATGGCGGGTATACCCATTTCATCTTTAAAAGTAATGCCCTCGTAAGCATCTGCCGCTACCACATCGGTACCATAGGCGGGCAGGCTTTTCCATGCCGGGCGGTAGCCGTTATTAAGTGGGGTATAATGCTGTTGCAGTGGACTTTTTATCTCGCAATAAGTATCGAATCCATAACGCTGATCGCCGGAGGCTTTAAAGGTGACCATGCCATTGGCCAGCTTACTTTCTTTTTCTTTGTTGTGTTTTTTTAGCAGGCGGCTATTGCCCCCGGTGGCTTTAAACTCATCCACCCCCATGGCTTCGCCCTTACCTGTTACAACAAAGGCATCACCATTTTTATCTTTTACCAGTGTTTTGTCCAGATCGTCGGTACTGCTTGCAAGGGTGGTTTCGGTTATATTACCATTTTCATCTACCGATACCGCTATCAGGGAGTCGCCGGCATTAACATATACGGCATCAAAATCCTGCTCATACACAATGGAGTCTTTTACCGTGATGCCAGTGGTCAGGTTAGCCACATCATCGGCCAGGTCATTGAGGTAATCGCTTAGCTCATCCACATCGAGCAAATACTGCGGATCATATACGCTCTCAAAGTCCATGTTAACAATCACATTGTCGGTATTGACCTGCAGGTTTTCGTATTCGCACACGAACTTAATGCCCCATATCTCGGCCCAGTAGTAGAATATGCCGGTATAAGAGCCTTCGCCCTGTGGCTCTGCTTTATTAATGATAAAGCGTGTGGTTCCGGTTTTATTGCTCAGGGTATCGCCGCGACTAAGGTCGGTGCGTAAGTCAAAATTGGTGAGCTCCACCTGTGGCATATTATCATCGCAGCCGCATGTGGGACAGTTAAGCGTGTCAATCAAAGGCTTCTGAACGGGTATTTTCACTTTTGTCCATTGGCTGTAATCGCTTACCGTTGAAGGATCGGCATTACACACGGCCTGCACGCGCATTTCGTAGCTTTGCCCCTGCTCCAGCTCAAAAAATTCTGCTTTGTTATCGTAGGTCTCACTATTCATAAGCCACCCTGTATCGGGCTGGCGCAGCTCCACATTAAAAGAGGTGTGGTTGGGTTCTGTATCCCACACAAAAGTGGCACTGCTACCCCTGGCTTTGGCATTCAGATGTGTTACACTGTCGCAGGTGGCTTTGTACATAAAAGTACGTATCTCGCTGTGCCCGTTTTGCTCAAAAGGTATATACCCGCTTATATCAGAAGCAGTAATACGCCAAGCATAGCGCATACCCGGCTCCAGCATTAATGTGGCCGGATAAATCTGGCAGAAGGTGTTAAAGGTCTTCTCTTCATGAAAAACGGGCATACTCTGCGCAATGGTATTGGGGTTAATGCCATTGATACGCATCTCCCACATCTCGAAGGTATATTGTATGCTACCCGATGAAACAGGTGAACCCACATTACTGGCTAACCAGGCAAAGGTTAAGGGCATGCCCTGAAACTGACCAAGCTGCTCGTCGTTTGCCGGACTCTTTAGCACCGGTGGCTTACCCAGCGTTATCCATACCGATGTAGTGCCACTATTGGATATCAGCCGGTTGGTATTGTAGTGCAGTACCTCAACGGTAAACTTATAAAAGCCTCCGGGTAATTGTCCGCTGCGTTTATAGGCTTCTTTGCTATAACCTTTAAACACCAGGTTATTGATATGGAAGTAATCCCTTAAATCTTCTCCAAACAATATACTGGTGACACCGCCATTAAGGTAAATGGGTGTGGTGGTAATGGTAGGCGGTGTTTCTATGCTTACACCTGCAGTCTCCATTTTTATGCGCAGCTTAACAGGCAAATCGGTAATATTAAGGTCGTTAACATTGATTTGCACCATCAGATTCTGCGAGCCAACAGCGCTATAATCGCTCAGCCTTAGCGAGTATGGTGGCGTTAGTGTGGGCGTAACATAAATGGGGTAATTGCTTTGACTAAAAACGGTTAGTGAACTTAGCAGCAATAATAAGGTGAGTATAATGTGTTGGATTTGTTTCATTGATAATTGGTTAATGGGGTAATGTGCTAATTAGGTAATGGGTTAATTATTTTGCTTTTCTATTAACTCTTATCACCTGCCTATGATCTTTTATCTAATTCTCTGCTGTTTCTTACCTCCACAGCTTCGCCTCCTCAGTCACAGGGATACTGATGTTTAGCATTGACTATGTGGCAATTAGCTATTTTATTAATGTACTAATTGGGTTAATGGGGTAATGCGATAATCGGTTAATTATTTTACTTCTCTTTTAACTCTTATCACCTGCCTATTATCTTTTATCTAATTCTCTGCTGTCTCTTACCTCCACAGCTTCGCCTCCTCAGTCACAGGGGTGCTGATGTTTGACATTGACTATGTGGTAATTAGCTATTTTGTTAATGTGCTAATTGAGTTAATGGGGTAATGCGATAATCGGTTAATTATTTTGCTTCTCTTTTAACTCTTATCACCTGCCTATTATCTATTTATCTCTTATCTATTTCTCTTGATACTTATGTCTTGATACTTATCTTTTATCTCTTATCTTCTTCAACCCTATTGTATAATCATTTTTACTTGTTTACGTTCATTTTCTGCTGTTACAACTACCAGGTAAACGCCTGTACTTAATCCACCAAGGTGATAGCTTACTTCATATTCCTGCATGCCCTGTTCTTGTCGTTCATTGATTTTAAGAGCCTGATTAACGTTATAAATGCTGAGCTGAACGTCGGCTTCTTCGCGCAGGCCAATTAACACTGAGAAGTTACCATCGCTTGGGTTAGGCGCTACCTTTAGTGATTGTATAAGGGGCTCCTGGTAACCAAGGAGTTCTTCTGTTTCCTGCTTGTTTTCTGAATCGATGATTTCCACCTGCTTCTTTACTTCTGACACACACCCTCCTGAAAAAGCCTGAAGGCTAACATTGTACATGCCATTCTCCAGTGTTAACAGGTGCAGTATATAATCGGGTGTATCGCTGTTATTCAGGTTAGCAAAGGCATTACCGCTATATTCCCAGTTAAGGCTGTCCAATTCCATGTTGGACAGCTCGTATATCCGCAGGGTATCGCCAAGGTATGCCTCTGAGGATAGTAAGAAGTCGGCTTTTAGGGCATCGTTACCTATGCTTAATGCAATGGTATCGTGCGCAAAACACCCTATTTCATTTGTTACCTGCAAATAGTAATCAGCCGCTTCACTTATATCAATAAAGCGTTCTGTTGACAGTATGCCTGTAGTATTGGACCACTGGTGTGTGGTAAAATCCTGCCCGTCGATAATAATGCTGTTGTTAGGACATATTTTAATGTCGTTGCCCAGATCAAGCACTACGGCTTCGGGTTCTGTAATGGTAAAACTTCGTTTATATACACAGGCATTACCATCAGTAAGGGTAAGGTGATAGTTGCCCATACTTAAGGTGTCTGCTCTTGCAATGGTATCGCCGTTTGACCACTTGTATTGGTAATTTCCTACTCCGCCCTGTGGCAGTACATCTATATAGCCATCCTTATACCCATAACAATGGGCATTTTTAATGGCATTTATACTTACCCGTAAGGAATCGGGTGTATCCACCATAAAATGCTTTGTGCTCTCGCAGTGGTTGGTATCAATAACGGTAACATGGTGCATGGCACTGTTCCACCCTGTTGAGGCTTCACCACTTTGTGCATTAGACCATACAAAATGCCAGGGTGCATAAGGCTCTGCCGGTGTTACATCAGTTATCTGTGCTGTTCCGGTACTGTCGCCATAACAAAGCACGGGTGTGCTTGCAATGGTATTGATAAGGGGTACTGTTGATGGTTTGATGGTTTGTTCAAATACCTGGTGGCATTGGTGATAATCGTATACATCCAGTCGGTAATAGCCATTTTGCAATAAGTTAGTAATGGTGCTGTCGCTGCCAATTTGCTGCTTATCAATATTGCTCCACTCGTAGGTATATGGTGCCGATCCGCCCTGCATGGCAACAGCAATTGCGCCATTGTGGGTATTACATGTGGTGTGTGTGACCTTTGTTTGTGAAAATAAAAGCTCGTCCGGTTCCGGCATATAAAGCCTAAGGGTATCCTGTCCCACACAATTATTGGTATCGGTAAAGTAAAAGATATGCTCTCCGGCAGTCAGGCGATTGGCTACAACACCATTTTGCCAGTCGGATGCTTGTGTATTTACTTTGTAGCGATAAGGAGCGGTTCCTCCACTTACATCAAAGGTCATTTCACCATTGGCCTCGCCTTTGCAGTTAACACTATCAATATTGGTCATGGCAGCCCTCAGGTATTCCGGTTCTGTTATCTCAATTTTTATACTATCTGTGGTACCTGCTTTATCTGTCAGGTAAAAGGTGTGTATCCGCACATCCAGGTCACGCCAATCATTAGCATTTATAAAGTGATCAACACTGTCGTGCCTGAACTGGTAGTCGCCCCATCCGCCTGTTGCCTGCAGGCTTACATAGGCATCTTCCTCATTTTTACAGCTTTGATGCCTGTGTTCAGATATCGCTAATGTTAATGCTGCCTGGGGTTCTTTTATTATGATTTGCTTAGTAATTGTATTAGCGTATTTATCGCTTACAAGCAATGCGTACGTTCCGGCACTTAATTTATAGGCACGTGTTACATTTCTATCGTCTATACTTCCTATTGTACTGTTCTTTTCAAGGTGCAACCACTCAAAGCTATACGGACTTACGCCTCCTTCTATGCTCAGCTTTATTTCACCATCGGCTCCATTCTTACGGCTTACATCACTGGTTTTAATTACCACCACCTTCATTTGCTCATAGGCCTGTATATGTACCTGTCCAAAAAAGGATTCGCCTTCTGTTGAGTGCACAACAATATGGTAATCGCCTCCCTGTAAATTATCAAGATACAGATTAGACTCTGCATTAAAAAGGTTTGCAATATCGGTTTGCGTATAGCTCACCAGTTGTCCATCCGGCTTTAAAAGCTCCATACTCAAAAACTGCTCTTCAGGGAAAATCCACCCGGCAAAACCATCTGCTTTGCCAGGCCCCGTTTCATCGCCTTTATTTAGCAAGCCAAGTACACCATCGTTTACAGCAGGCAGATAGGTATAAGCTGTTAATTCACATGTTCCGGCATCGGCCAGCCTTACAGAATAAAAGCCACTTTCAATTCCGCTTAGTGTTGCTGCCGTTTCGGTATAGCTTATGCCATTTACTTTTTTCCATTGGTAGGTAAATGGTTGCTGCCCGCCCTCGGCCAGTGCTTTAAGTGCTCCGTCATTGCTCAGCGGATCTGATGGATACGTTTTTTCAAAGCTGAGTGAGCTCACTTCCAATACATCACTCAGTGTTACTTCAATATCGGCTCTACAACCATTGGCATCGGTATTCTCAACCATGTAATGCCCATTGGAAAGCGCTGTAAAACGGTGGTTTTGATCCTGTGTGAGTGATACCGTATCGCTTTGTCCGCTCAACACCAGTTTATAGGGTGCTGTACCACCTTGCCCCTGCAAGGTTATAGCGCCATTATTTATACATGAAGACAACTGTGTATGAAGCAAACGCGTTTGCAAGCTGTCTTTGGGCTCCGATATCCTTACGGTATCGGTCATTTCTGCCCCCATAGCATCTTTTACACTTACCAGGTAGCGCCCTGCATATAAATGCCTGAATGTATTCAAGGGGTAATAGGCAGCATCGGTAGCCCGCTTGTAGCGATAGTTACCCCAGCCCCCGGTGCCTTCTACAACAAATTCTCCGGTTTGTGCCTTACAGCGGGCATCTTCTTTACGGGTAATGGTAAAGCCCAGTGGCTGCTCCGGCTCCACAACGTCCAAAGGTGCTGTTCTATATGTACAGCCCTTACTATCGGTGCTTGTAATGGTATATTGCCCTGCATATACTTCATTGAAATACACTGTGATATCATCTCTTTCTGCAAGGCTTTTAACCTCTGCACTGGTCTCATCCCATAGTTTTATTTCTTTTAAACCCGGATTACCTCCTGTGGTGGTAAAGCCAATAAATGCCCTGTTGGTTCCTTTTGCAATAACAGGCCTTATGGTGTCGAGGCTGATGCTTATTGGTTTTTGGGGCTGATGAATTACAGCGGGAAGGCTTGTATTGGACTGACAACCGTTAACATCTGTTACCCTTAAGGCGTAATTGCCCATTGCTAAGTTATTAAAGGACTGGCTTAAGGCTGTTATGCTATCCAGTTTGCTACCCGCCTGCGACAAAATCACCTTGTTAAATGTTCCGCTTCCGGATACAGAGTCAATGCTTATCTGTCCATTGCTGTCGCCATAGCAGCGCGCATCGGTCACTGTGCTTTTTTCAACTTGCGGATTGCTATAGCGCTCCAGTTCAAATGATTTTGAATCACTACAGCCATTAACATCTCTTACGGTAAGCAAATAACTACCGTGTTGCAGCGAGTCGCCCAAGGCAATAATGGTATCGGGTAAAAATTCAGTCCGGCTTCCAAAGGCCGCACTGTTGTACACCCAATCGTAGGTATAATAGCCCGAGCCTCCGCTTACCTCCGTTCGGATAGAGCCATTGGCTAACTCGCAGATGGGCTGTGCCACTGAAAAAGATTCGATTAGCATGGTATCCGGCTCTGTAATATCAAGCCGTGTTATTTCTTCTACCGGGCACTTATTGGCTTCATCATACAAAGAAACGGAATAGGTTCCCGGCTGTAAATTACCCGATACGTAAGATGAATCGACCCACGAACCTCCATTAATGCTGTATTTATAAGTACTTTGTGCATTTCCGCCCCGTAGGTGCTCTATTTTAATGCTGCCGTTGTTAAGACCTTTACAGCTAACATCAGTAGCAATAATTTTTTCGGCACTTAAGGGCTCGGGCTCTGCCAGGGTGCTTATCTTTTCTGCTACCAGGCTTATTGTTCCTGTTACCACATTACCAAAGTCACCTGTGGTATTAATGGCTTGCTCTTCTTTTACAAAATAACTTAAGCTTCCTGCTTTTCCGCTAATGGTATTGTTTGTTGTATATGTAAGGCCATTTGTACTGTACTGAAAGGCATTTGTTCCCAAACCGCCTGTAGCATTTAAGGTAATGCTGCCCTCTGCTCCCGGACATTTGGGCTGTGTTATGGTTTCGTTAACCGTAACGGTATTTGCCGGTACCGCAAAACTGTAAAGTGTACTTTGTTGCCCCCCTTTTTTAAGAATCAGATCATATGTTCCCGTGCTTAGTTCTTTGGCACTCAAGGATAATCCGCCGGTATACAAGGCACTTGCTGCCCCATCCTTAATTAAATGCAGCGTAGCTCCCGAAAGGCGAACCACATCACTTAAGGATGCAACTATACCGGCCTTGTTATTTTTGTACTTTAGTGTAATACCGGCCTGAAACGAAGGCCCTTCAACAGTAAAGGCAATTGCTTGTTTTATGGTTCTGCCATGTGCATCTTTAATAACAGCTGTAAAACTATATTCGCCCGGTTTTATATCTGTATAGCTTGCATTATCGGCTGTCATTAATGCTGGAAAACTACTTGGCGGTACACCTTCCCAGCTTATATTACCATTGCGGTTGCTTGCCTGTAATGTTACACTTCCTGTGCCGTTAAACAGGTCGGTTGATGTGGCTGTGGCTGCTAAAGAAAAGGTATTGTCGTTAAGCTTAATGCTTTCTTTTTTAACAGTGCAGCCCCCAACAGAAACGGTGGCATTATAGGTTCCGGCAGGTAAATTTGTAAAAGGATGCGAGGTACTTGTTGTGGATTGTGTGTAGGTAGCACCGCCCAAATGCTGTAAAGTATAGGTCTTTGTTTTGGATGCCGATTCGGTATAACGAATTGTTATCTGCCCGTTACTAACAATGGGGCTTACGGCTTTATTTATTGATGTAACATGGTATAGCACTGTGCTTAATGCACTTATAGGGAAGTTAACAATATGATTGTAAGCTTCATTAATTGCATTTGTTTGATCGGTATTTTCGTAATAAAAAGGAATGGTGTTTCTGCCTTGTCCTAAACCTTTAATGGTAATGCTTTCACCGGGAACCAAGGTTTCTGTACCATGTGAATATTTCCCCAAGCCTCCGTAGTTGTATTTTAAGGTCACTTCTCCATCGTCTGTACAAGCGTTAGCAGGTGCTTTTTTCGACACAACAGAAAAGTTTGGTAAGGCAGGAACCTTAATCCTTACATTAAAGCCTCCTGAGGGGTGCGAACATCCATCACCATCAATCAGTTTTAAATTATAATCTTTGTTAACTTCCAAACCATATAAGCGAAAACCTGAATATTGTAATAACCAGTTTTTCCAATAAACTTCTCTAAACTCACTCTTCCACCCGTTAAAGTCCTTATTGGGATCGGTAAGCTCATTAAAGATCTCATTTGAGGACTTTATCCTGAATACGCGTTTATAATATTTTGTACCGGATTTAAAGATACAATAGGTACGGGCATCATCTATATAGTTAATCTGATCAACTGTTCGTGTGGAAAGTTTTGGGGCAGAAAGGTAATCTATTGTGCCTACAAGCCCTTCATTATAACAATAAAGTCCATTTTTTGTAGATAAAGTGTAGAGGCAGATTTGACCATTTTTAGACAGCAGGGGAAGTATGCCATTGTTTGTAATACTGGTAATTTTTCCAATAGTGGGTGGGGCTAACTCCAAAAAGGCAAGCTCATAGCTGGTATTTGTGCCATCGGCATCAATCAAAAATCGTGTTCCGGCACCTCCTATCACCTTTTTTCTGCCATTATCAGTATAATTTAACACCCTGTAACGGCAATATTCATATGGTCCTGTTGGGGTATCTTCATGACCAGTATCAATATCAGTTTGCATTCCATCAATAATGGCGCAATCAAAATTATACTCATATAAGTAAGTATTATCTGCTTCATATAAGTTGCCTAAAATGGATATATTGCCTTCTCTATCCGGCTCACTCAATACAGTTTCATCACTTGAACTAAAACTTGATGTGAACTTATTCAGAGTTGGCACCACATAGTTAAAGCTAAAGGCGTATAAATCGCCATATCCGCCAAAGGCACTTTCCGATTTATTGGCATAATAATAATCCCTGTCATCCGGTGAAAAAACCTGCACTATTCCATCATCATAGGCACTATTATCGCTTACCCAATAACTCATGGATGGCACTGTACCGGTATACTCCACCCCTTCGGCCTGCTCTTCGTACCATATATTGTGCTTTGCCTTTAAAAATGAGGCCCACTTTCCCTCAGGATCTTTGCACAGCAAATTGAATTCAGTATTAAACTGATTTCTTAAGCTTTCCTGTTCCTGTGCTGTAAGCTTTGAATAAGGATCAGAAAGCTGGCTGATTCGTGCGAGGGTGTCTGAACCATTCACAATTTTATAGGGCATACGCTTTTCTGCTTTAATGTAATTATCGGTAATTTCGAGAATAGCGTAAGGCGAATCTTTACTTAGTAAATGATATGTGGTATCACTGGCTGGTGCAGGGTAAGTAATTATATGGGTTCCATCAAATTGCTTAACTGTTATCGGGCCGGCTTTGCCTGGTATTATAAAGTCTTTTTTGCAGTATTTGTTACTCTTTATTGTTTGATCTTCTAACATTAAAGTACACAACACATCTTCCTGTATTTCATAAGGATTTGCATTTTCCCATATAAGATTTAATTTATATTTGAGTTTGTCTTTAGAATCTTGTACCATGGTGCACGTACCTATCATTCCTCCTTGCTCTTCCGATACTTTTATCTTCCATACAAACAGGTCTGAGTTAACTGTAAAACCGCTATCTACATCTGACTTTAACTTTACGTACATTGACACTCCTTTACTCCCATCCGAACAGTAACTACGATGAATATCTTCAATACTAAACTGCAAGCCATCGGGATAAAACACCACATTGCTCAGTACCTTACCATAGCTTTGTGTACCATTTTTAAGTGTTTTAACGGCTCTAAACTTTAATGCTTTCCCCAGGTATTCAAAATACTTTGAGTTGGCCGCCCCTTTATCGCCTACAATGCGCCAGTAGGGTAAGTGTATGGTGGTGTTGGGCTTAACTGCCACATCCTTTACATCTTCCCAAACATCAGCTTTACCTCCATTATGTTGCAGGGCATATTGTAACTTTACAGTACTCCATGAATTATAAAAGTCGCTAAAGCTAAGTGCCAGCATTTCTGTTGCAGCCGAGTAGCGGGTCGCCTTATCAGGTGTTGTAACATCAACCGGGTTATCTAAGTACAGGGTTGTTGTTGCGCTATAGCCTTCTTTTTTATTTCGCCACCCGCAGTGGGTTCCGGCAGAAAAAAACACTTTAAAAGGCTCATTGCTGTTACTAAGATGAATATAGCTTGTTTTATCGTTATAGCGTGGCATGCTTTCAATCCGGAGCCTTACTTTTACACTATCCAGTAAAGTGCCTTCTCCCGCTTCCTCTGTATAAAACTTGCTGTCGGCAGGATTAAGAAAGAAAGCTCCGGGTAATGAAAAACGCCTGTTAAGCTTGTCTTTGCCCTGAATTTTCAGATAATACCCTGTAACATCATTTTCTCCCTGCGAAAGATTTAGTTCCGTATAGTTATACTTCGGATCGGGGTTACTGCTACTGCACTCGCTATACACACTACACGACTGTTTGGCAATTAAACCATAGGCATGTTGCACAGGTTCGCCCTGGGCCATTACTCTTGTTAATGTCTGTAACAATATTAAGAGCAGCAGAAGAGAGAAGTATAGTAACTTTTTAGTCATAGCGAAATGCGTTTGTTTGGTATTAATTTCTTACACAAAGGCTCTGCTGTTAACTGGCACTGCCTTTGCTTTAGGGCTTGTTATTTACCTGAATTAATAATCGCGGATACAGCGAATTGGGGATGTCCTATCGTATGCACCATAATAAATACCACGTTTATCAACAGTTATTCTTCTGGAATAATAATACGATTTACCTTCATGAATTGACCATAAGTTTGTCCCAACACCAATATCCCTTAAAACCCTTCCATCATCAGTATGATATACATATGATCCTGCAGGTTTTGCATTAAACCCATATACATCACTACCGTTTCCATCCACTCCTTCATGTTTATTCCATCCTGTCTTTGATTTTAACTTATTAGCCACATCTTTACCATCTCCTCTACTTTTTAGATCTGCAAAATTATCAATCTCATCTTCCGGCACTCCTATGTAGCGCTCAAGGGTGAGCCAATCTTCATGAGTTGGAATATGAAAGCCACATGGACATGGAGTTTTATCTTTGTCATGTTGTAAAGTCAAACCTGAATAATAATAACCATATTCTTTTATGTTTAGCCCCTTTTTATGAAGGATCGGCGTCCCATCATTAAAATGCGTTGTCATCAAATTAACATCCAACCACACCTGGTTATTAATCATTACTGTACCATATACATTAAAGTCATAATCGTGTACCAAATGCTTATCCAAAGGCATGGCTTTAATGGTATCGGGTACGGCAGCCAGGCCATTGGCATCGTAGGCCTTAACGGCAAACATATACACTTTGGCATCTTCCTTTTTTAATGGTTCCCAGTTGTTAAAGAAGTCTTCAATCAGCAGCTCGCCTGTACCGGCCGGCACTTCAATGGGTTGCTGTATGCCTTCTACCTGTGGTTCAAAAGTTACTTCTACAAAGTCGGTATTTTCGGGCTCCAGCCAGCTTAGCTTTACAAAATTACGCCCCGTAAAGTTGGTGTGTGAGCTCGATTCTGCTTTTAGCTCAAATACATTGGGGGCATTGGTATTAAAATAAAAGACCTTACTCTCTGTCATGCGCCCCTCTATTACCTGTTTGGCATTCGTGTCGTATTCCATAACCTGCACTTTCCAATGGTATTTCTGCCCTTCTTTCAGTTCCAGATCGCATTGCATTGGATTCTGATTCCATTTCACTTCATACCAGGTAATGGAATCGTTGGTAAGCATTAAACGGTGTACAAGGGCGCCTTTCTCCGGATCGCTTCCCTTGTTAAACTCAAAGGCCAAATCTTTAAGCGCTACCACTGCACCATTGGCCGGTGATACAAGTGTTGCAGCACCCGGTAATTCATTTATATCTTCTTTACTACAGGCTATCAGCAACAATAGGCCAGCCAGTATTATCAGTTTGTTCAATTGCTTTATCATGGTATTGTTATTTTAGTCTTTATAGTGTATTGTACCCCTTTAATTACCTGAATTAATAATCGCGGATACAGCGGATGCTTCGATAAGCAGGATTATTAGATATTCGAATACCTCCATCCTCACGAATCCACCTGACAATATAATATTCTCCCTCATCATCAATAGACGTACTGGTTAAAAACCAAGCACTTACTCCCTCATCCCTAACTTTTACTTCAGTATTATTAACCCACTCAATACTTCCAGTTGCTTTCATATTAAAACCATATTGATCTGTTCCGTTGTAATTTTCACCATTAGGTCCTTGTAGCCAACCCGATTTTGATTTTAATACATAAGACTTATCCTCACCCCTATAATACCATTCATTAATTTTATCTTCGGGCATACCTATTGAGCGTTCTAATGTTTTCCACTCTTCATCTGTCGGCACATGAAAACCACAAGGGCAAGGATTCATATTATTCGCAAGTACAGGAAGGCTCAATCTGTTATAATAATAGCCGTACTCTTTTTTATTTAGACCCTTTTCATGATAAACTGCCTCCCCGTTATTAAAATGCGTTGTCATCAAATTAACATCTAACCATACCTGGTTATTAATCATTACTGTACCATAAACATTAAAGTCATAATCGTGTACCAAATGCTTATCCAAAGGCATGGCTTTAATGGTATCGGGTACGGCAGCCAGGCCATTGGCATCGTAGGCCTTAACGGCAAACATATACACTTTGGCATCTTCCTTTTTTAATGGTTCCCAGTTGTTAAAGAAGTCTTCAATCAGCAGCTCGCCTGTACCGGCCGGCACTTCAATGGGTTGCTGTATGCCTTCTACCTGTGGTTCAAAAGTTACTTCTACAAAGTCGGTATTTTCGGGCTCCAGCCAGCTTAGCTTTACAAAATTACGCCCCGTAAAGTTGGTGTGTGAGCTCGATTCTGCTTTTAGCTCAAATACATTGGGGGCATTGGTATTAAAATAAAAGACCTTACTCTCTGTCATGCGCCCCTCTATTACCTGTTTGGCATTCGTGTCGTATTCCATAACCTGCACTTTCCAATGGTATTTCTGCCCTTCTTTCAGTTCCAGATCGCATTGCATTGGATTCTGATTCCATTTCACTTCATACCAGGTAATGGAATCGTTGGTAAGCATTAAACGGTGTACAAGGGCGCCTTTCTCCGGATCGCTTCCCTTGTTAAACTCAAAGGCCAAATCTTTAAGCGCTACCACTGCACCATTGGCCGGTGATACAAGTGTTGCAGCACCCGGTAATTCATTTATATCTTCTTTACTACAGGCTACCAGCAACAATAGGCCAGCCAGCATCAGCAATATATTCAGTCTGTTTATCATGGTATTGTTATTTTAGTCTTTATAGTGTATTGTTCGAGTTACTGTAGATGTTATGGTGTTTTTTCCCGGTAAGGAATAACTGATGTTAATATCGTATTTGCCTTTTTCGAGCTTTGGAATATGGTTGCTTGCCAAAAACTTCTCTACGCTTTTGTCTAACTTACCCGAATGACTAATAACATTAGCAACATCCGTTTGCAAACGCATAAAATCCTGATCTACAAAATAAGGTGCCCGTAGTTGCATTGAACCGCCTTTATATATAATACCTTCGGTACCGCCATTGCTCATATCGTCGCTAAGGATATTTCCATCTGAGGTTAATACAAACTGTACAACCTCAGCCTGCTTAGGAGCTTCCAGCCCAGTCTCTTGTGTTAATCGCAACAGTTCTTCATTTTCGTAAATAAGGGGAGCCAATTTATTGTTATACCATTTGTTATTGTTGTATACCAGGCTCATTTTAATTAAGCTCTCTTCTTTATTCAGCCAGTTGCTTTCAAACCCATCAAACACCTCGGCCTGAACTGATTGGTCATATATATTTGCAATCAGTTTATTTACTGTCGGGTATTCCTGCCATGTTAAACCATCTGACATACTAATGGCATTCATTTTATCCGTAAAAGTGTTGTGCTGACTGGTTCTGAAACGTATGGCATACACATCTTTTTCTTCCAGCATTTCCAGTGTTCCTTCGGCTTGCTGTGTATTTACAGCAATGCTCTCATTATCTCCCAGGGCTTTTGATGTTGTGGTGATGTTATCGTCAATACCTGTTTGTGTATCGGGCACATTAACAATAGCCAATTGATACACTTCATCATTTTTAAGTTTTATATTTCCTCCCAGTTGGTAATTCAGTTCAAAGCGAACGGCATTACCTGCTGAGTGTGTTTTATATGAAAATGTAGTTTCTTGTCTGGTTTGCGCCAAATCGCTTAAGCGTAATACCTGCTTATAGCCTTCGGGCTTATCCGTTGTAAACAGGTAGGTGTAATTTTCTGATACCTGAACATATCCGTTGGTATGCTCCTGCGGGTAGTAGTTGTACTGGCGGTTAATGGGGTAGCTGTGTACCACGTGCTCTGCCAATATTTGCTTTGGTCGCTCGCCCGATGTAAAAAAGGCTTCTTTAATTTCATAAACCGGTTTACCATCGCTGCCTTTAACGTATATCCATTCACCATTCAGCTTACGCTTAAAGCCCACCTTAGCAACCACACGCATTTCTTTATTGCTTTCAAATGGCTCCGTAGGGTCAAGCAGGTACACTTTACCTTCATCATTCAGCTTCGTTTGTCCTTCAACTTTTCTGTTGTCTTCTTTATATTGAATGGAGAACTCTTCCAGCGTAACTTTGTACCAGGCCATTTTACCATCGTCTTCATCAACCTCCATAGCCAGATCAATAGGGATATTAAATACGGCCTGTGGTGCTGCAAAGACATTAACGCCTTTTTCGCCCTCTGCCGGTGTTAGCTGTGCAATTACTTCCTGACCAAAGGGGCTGCCTCCCATAATTTTACACTCTTCGCCAATCTCAAAGTCGAAATTACAATTACCGGATACCAAACCGCCTAACACGCTAAAGCGTCCGCCTACTGCGCCTGTGAAATAAAAGGGATTTGGCCCTGCTCCGGCTAATAGTGCGCTGGCCGACATATTTAGAATACTGAACTTACGGCGTTTCATAAATAATTTGGCTTCCATACCAATATCGGCCTCCACCCATGCCCAGGCTTGTGCCCGTGCATACCATCCGTTAATTCCTAAGGTAGAACTGCCACCTGCACAATAAGCTCCGGCTCCATAATTTTTTAACAAGAACTCAGATCCAAGGCCAACACCCAGTTTGGCATAAAATGGTGGCAGTGTTGCTTTAAAGTTAACACCCAATGAAGAGCCAAAGGCCAGTCCACTACCAAGTGTTAAGCCCTCGTCATCGCGCCTGCTTAGCTGGTCTTGCTTGGCCTTACTAAAGTTTTGTAATACCTGCTGTGGCGGAAGAGGTAATTCAGGTATATCGTCGCCAACCATAAAGTATCCATCGGCTCGTGCCAGTCCTAATATTTCAATGCCCAGCCTGTCAGAAGGCGTTCCTACATAGGTGTACCATTTATCCGGTGAGAAGTAGGCTGATGCCCATCCCATCCTGTTGTTCTGCCCTATCCCCTTTATAAAACCGGCATTGAGATAGGTACTCATATCGGCTGAAAAGATACTGTTGGCAATATCATATTTAATATTTAATGAGGCGGTCAGAAAACCGGAATTCATATTCTCTGGTACCCCAAGATCCGACTTGGCTGAGAGTTTTAACTTCCCTCCTGCCTGTTCTACCTTCTTTACCTGCTCATTAATATTATCGGCCATTTTACCCCAGGCATCCGGACTATTCATAAAAGCGGCATCACCACGTAGCTGAATAAAATTTAATCCACCGTGCCTGTTAAATTGCATTTCGAAACCCACCTTGGCGTTAAATAAGGCTGATGAACCCACAAAGCCAAACTTAGTGGCAGTCATAAAACCCATTCCAACCGATTTATCGGGTACATAGTTGATTCCTGATAGTGACTTACCAAAATCGGTATCCGACTGCCCCTCTGCCGATTGTTGCATACGACGATATAAACCGCCTCCAAAGCCGTAAAACGAAAGGGCCGGAGGTATGGTAATACCCGAGGCTGGTGATGTTTCGAAAAAGACATCGGTTAAGAAGTAGCGGAAATCATCTTTCTTGCCAAAGACGGCTACGGCATCGAAATTAAACTTATTAATCAGCTTAAATGCAATATCGCCTCTAAATCCGGAACCGTAAGTGGCATCGCCATTTTTAAATATTACGCCTCCTTTAACACTGTATGCGCCTGACTGAAAATCAACATTAACCTTGTCTAAGCTTAACTTTTTAAATTTCCAGCGGGCATAATCACCATAGAGTTGTAAGCCTGCCTCGCCCCCAAACATGCTGCTTAATTTTACGCCTGCATCAAAGGACAAGCCACCACCTTTATCGTTATTAAAAGGCTGTATATCTTCAATGTACAACTCAAAGCCTGCTATTTTTGGTGAGGCCAGTTTTCCTGTTACACCTATGGCTCCAATGCCAAAATAGGGGTCTTCCCTGCTGATAAGCATGTTTTCAAAAGCAATATCGGGTATGCTGAATTTCTTTGTGGTGTCGTTAGAGCTAACAGGCGCATTAATTGTAAGCATGCCGGAAGCATTCAGGGATGGATAGAAATCGGAATCTTTAATCAATACTTCTATTGATGATGATTCATTAAGGGTTAATGAACTGTGCAGAACAGGAAAATCATATTTACCGGATACATTAATCTGAAAATCATAGGCATCTTCGCTGTGGTTATAAGATGCGCGGTAGGGCAATAAAGAGCTCTTTCCCAAGGGAGGCAGGTTCATATCTCCGCCAAAGCCCAAACCGTTTATTTTATTTTTAAGCAGGTTTAGCGAAAAATCGTCAACCGAAATGCACCATGTTGATTTATCAAGTGTTGAACCGGGCAGTATACCTTCTGCACTAACCCATCCTGACACGCCATTTTCGTCAATAATAAACTTTTCCACACCTACTATCAGGCGATCTTTAATAGCAAGAGATGAATTAAGTGTGCCTGTTGCTAAAGAATCGTTTCCATTTTTTGGCTTTTTAAATATTGGTGGTAGTGCTACACTTGCCTCACTAAAGGAAATACCTTTCCATAAATTTTTCTCATCGCTACTGGCACTGGTAAAATAGGCATCGGGAAAAGCTGTCTGCGCTGAATTCTCTGTATCGCTCTGGTCTAAAGTAGCTCCTTTTAAGGTAAATATCATTCCTTTTGCTCCATCAAAGGTGAATGACTTTTCAAACCCAAAGGACACCACGTACTGGTCGAAATTATGAAAGGCTGTTTCAAAAGATGTGGCCAGTAACTTGCCTGTTGGCTTACCCTCTTTATCAACTGTTTTAATCTTATCGGAAGTAACAATTACATTTATCTTTGCAAAAAAGGATTCAATACCCTCGCAGCCAAAGTGGGCTGCTGTTCCACTATTAAATACAACTGCCAACTGCTTACCAATATCACGCTTTACCGATGAAATAAGTTCTAATGAGCCTGATGTTCCAATGCCTTTTTGTCCCTCTAAAGTTGTCCAGCCATCAAAAGCAACCCGTTGTCCGGTATCTTTAAACTTAAAGCCACAGCTTGCATATATGCGTGTTTTACCTGTTTCCCCGTCAAATTTAATGCGCTGTATAATAAGCTCATAATCCCCTTTTTTAATTCCTACGGGTAAGGTTACTATACCATCGCTAAATAATTCCTGTAATGATTCAACATATGCACCGGCTTTCTGCACAGCTTCCATAGCTCCAAAAGCGGCATCTATCTTTTTTTGTGCTGCCGGATCTGATTGCACTACACTCTGAAGTAAAAGTCGGGATTCATCTGCATTCTCTTGTGCAAACAGGTTGCTTACACCCACGAACAAAAGAAACAGTAAGAGGTATTTTTTCATAATTGATAGTCAGGTGTGTGAGGTTCTACTAAAATGTTGTGGTATTTATTTGATAGTCAGGATTTGTTCGAAACCAATCCCTGCTTTCTTTCAATGCGCTAGGGTAATCGCTGGTATTTAATGTGCCACTGGCATCAAGTTCATATGGAAAATCCACAATAACCGGTGCCAATAGTTCCATTACCCTATACCCGCAACAAATCTTCTCGTCCTTATCCGGATCGGGCGATGTGCAATGCTTATGGTCATCGTTCAATATTTCTACACAATAGTCAATGGCCTGCTTCTGACGTGTATATATTAAATCCGGTAGTATGTAGGCTACTTTGTCGTTACCATCCTTTACTTTTTGAGCCAGATCAACACAGTAGTTTAAACTTTTTGTATTGCCCATGCGAGCCAGAGCCAGATGCATCTGCCAGATTTGCCGCTGGGTGTAGTCATCTTTTAATAGTAATTTCCGTTGTAATACTTCATTACCAAAAGACACATAGCCGGCAAGTAATACCAACTGTTTAAAACTGACTGTTTGGGTACTTTGTAATAAATGCTCCAGCCAGGATTTTGATGAAGGGTTAAATGCTTCGCGCGGGTAACTCTGCAGGTAGCTTAAACACCTGTTTATAACACTTAGGTCTTGGTCATAACAGCCACTTACCAGCTTTTCAACAACAGCAGCCTGCACAGTTGCTTCATCTTTTAAGCCCTTACGATTTATCAGCTCATAGGCTTTTAAACGAATAAAGGCCAGGCTATCTGAAGTATAAATCGACAGGCTGTCAATTAAAGCATTAGTGCTTATGGCTTTTACCAGTCCTTGCTCAACTTCGTAGTCAGTTATACCATTTATTCTATACTTTTCAATATAGTTACCGGTTTGCGCCCGAGTATCAAGCACCACAACCTGTACCAAAATTATTACCAGTAACGTCAGTAGGTTTAATCTATTGTTTATCATGTTATTTTGTCGTCACTCTTCAGTATACATGACTTTTGTCATGTTCATTTAATCTAACTTAATACAATGTACATACTCAACAATTAAAGAAATGTTTCAACAATTGACATATTCTGATTCTCTTTTTATTGTAAAAGCGATACATTGGTTAATAGCAATAAAAGAGAAACGTAACATGTTTTTATAAATATATTTACTCCGGTACTCTTACAGATCTACATATCAGGATATTAAATTCCCCCTTAAAATGCTCTTAATGTTTTTTATGTTGATTGTAATAATGGGGTAATGGGGCAATGTGTTAATTTGGGAATTGAGGAATTGAGGAATGAAGTAATTGGAGAATGTGTTAATGAGATAATGTGACAATGGGGTAATAAATCCGGCGGCAGTTCAATCACCTGATGCGTATTACCAGCATCGCCCTATTTCTTTTGCCCTTTTTTCTATTAGCTTACCATTCACTTTTCGTTCTATGTAACTTAATAGCTTACTTTTACGTCTTTAATTAGGTTATGCGGAGATTATTTTAATCCTTTAAATGTAATCACAAATAAAAGCATCCACCCAATAATTATTAATAAACCTCCGAGGGGAGTTACAGGGCCTAAAAAACGAAAGTTTACACCCAGTACAGATGATAAACTTAAAAGATAAATACTAAATGAGAAGAGGAAGGTACCAATAATAAAGCTCCACCCCATACTCACTTGTAACCTGGTTTCAAACGAGAGAAAGAAACCCACAATGAGTAATACTATGGCATGATACATCTGGTATTTTACACCTGTTTCAAAACTCTGAAGTTGTGCTTCACCCAGCACTTTTTTAAGGGCATGTGCACCAAAGGCACCTAAAATAACTGACAGGGTACCATAGATAGCTGCAACACTAAGAACGATTTGTTTCATAAAAAACAGTTATGGGAATTAGTATCGTGTAAACAATGCTTTGTTACAAAAGTTTAGCCTTTTACCTTATCCAGGTCTTTTATTTCAAATTGATGCTGTTCTGTAAAATCAATTTTCAGGGATTGAAACTCTTCATCTATTACAAACTTATATCCTTTAACCTGCTCACGGGGCAAGGGGACTTTTCCTTTGTATTTTTTCCGGTAGGCTTTTATTGTTTCACAGTCGTTCCGCTCAATGGCTACCAGGCATTCTAATGCCATATTTTCGTACACTTCGTAATCACTCTTAATGTTGCGTATTATGCCCATTTCTTATTTGTTTAAATGTTGTAAAAATTCCAGTCGTTCCGAGGCTGCCATGCCGTTGGGGTTACACCCCGGTTCTCCTTCGGGTATTTCTATCCCTATCTTGTTATAGTGCTTTACCCATCCTTCATGAAAATGGCCTGTGGCAGGATTAATAAAGGTCATTGGTTCAAGCTGAAACACTGAGTCTGTTGCATATAATTCATAAATAAATTCTGAACAATAGAATCCTTTATCGCTGATAATATAGCTATAATTGTAAGCTTGACCAAGATATGTGTTAGCTTGTTTTATAGCTTGCTCAATTTGTTCGGGCTTAATGTTTTTTATTCTGTAGTGACTTGTTAAAGCACTACCGTTCACTGTCATACAAAACTGCCCGAGCGTTTCCTTACATACGCCTTTTTCTGGCGCTGCATGTATAACCCAAACGGTATCGTTACTCACTTCTACCACTCCCATATGGGTATAATGGTGCTTACTACCCGTTTGTGTTACTTCATCAATGGCCTTTGATAGTTCGGTATGCCCATTGCCTCTGAATAAAATATCGCCACTTTTAAAGTTATGTTTTTCACCGGCTTCCTTACAACTCATCACCTGGAATAAAACTAAAGCAACAAAAAGGTACTTTTTAAAGTTCATTTCCATTCTATTTAAATTCCTATTGGTTTAGTACTAAAGTCGTTCATCATAAAACGTAAGAGCTTAACATCTTTTACCTTTATTTGCGGCAGGTACCTCTGCATTGGCTTGTCCCCTTGCTTTGTTATAACACCAGCCAGTTCTAACAATACATCTTTACATTTACTCCGCAATACTTCTATGTTAATTGTATTTGTTCCGTTTGAAACCTTAAGTCCTTTATTACGCTCCTGAGCTGTAAGGTTTATAATCTCCATAAACATATTTTCCTAACACCGCATAAAAGTACAATAATTCAATTAGCTATTGCTCTATTAATCTGAGTTCGACGTAAAATTTCAGACCCATATCGCTTGAAATTAGTGATTTTCAAGTGTATTTTAACGAATGAATAGCGGGCTATTTTGAGTCAATTACATGAAGAAAATGGCTGTTTTCAAGTGAAATCCACAAGCTTTGAATAAAAAACTGTTTTGCTGCGTCAAACTTTATCGCAATAGTATACTATTCTTCCAAAATTATGCCTTGTAATTCTGCTCTTTATTTCAATCTGTGGTTTAATCTGTGTTTTAATATTTAAATCGTTCTCTGGTTATTAATATTAAATCGCGTAATACCTCGTAAGTTTCTTTTTTACATTTACCAAACCAATGAATGTATTATGGTCTGGAGTACGTCGTTATTACTTTACCATTAATATATGGTAATTACAAGCACCTATTTTATTACAAAATACACCAACACATACCGTTTAATTTATACAAGCTGCAATGTTGTTATTGCTAATTATCTATTGATTTACAGCAGTATAAAATACATAGTAACTTGAGTTTTTTTGTATTAACCAGCAATACGCATCATTAAAACCCAAATATGAATGAATTCTTCCCAAACACTCAGGATAATGGCAGGTTCATATATATTTGTAATTTTGTTCGCTGCCGGGCTTTATGCTGGTTAGCGAATAAACTAAAAAGCAATGCTATGAGTCGTTTACAAAAAACCAATTGGTTACCTCTTTTTATTACTAATTTCCTGGGTGTTCTTAACGATAATTACCTGAAGTACCTGGTTTTCTTTATCAGTACCACATGGATGATGAAGGATAATGAATCTATCGTTATTATGCTCGCTTCAGCTTTTTTTGTAATTCCCTACATTGCTTTTTCGCCCATAGCAGGCAAACTGGCTCGCGACCATTCTAAAGCTAAAATTATTCAACGTGCAAAGCTATTTGAGATTCCCATAATGGCAATTGCCTCATTGGGATTCATTATGCAAAGCATTACCACAACCATGTTTGCCATCTTTTTAATGGGCTTACAGAGTTGCTTATTTTCACCGGCAAAATATGGTATCATAAGGGATATTGGTGGTAAAGAAGGTATTTCATTTGGAACAGGGGCGATGGAAATGCTCACATTTATAGGGGTATTAATCGGCACTTATATAGCTGGTGTAACATCTGATATAAGTAAGCATGTGCTTTTAAGCCATCATCAAACCTTAATTATAAGCGGATCGCTTATATTTTTTGCTGTTGCAGGTTGGCTATTTAGTTTAAAGATTGCCCCTAAAGAAACCGTTCCCTACGACGAGGACGAAACAACACTTAACCCCATCTTATTCTTAATACAATCTTACAAATGGAGTAAACAGGTTAAAGGCCTGAATATAGTCATTATGTCACTGGCTACTTTCTGGGCCATCGGGTCGCTGTTACAAATGAATATAACGGTACATTGCCGTAATGTACTTAAGCTGTCTGATACAGCTACCAGCACAGTAATGGCATTGGTAGCCATTGGTATTGGTGCCGGGTGTTATGTTACAGGGGTGATTTCAAACAAGAAAATTAAAATGCATTTAGTGCCCATTGGCGGATTGGGTATGCTGATATGTGTTTCATTAATCACCATTTTAAGTCCGCCAACCACGTTATTTACCATACTAATAGCCTTAACAGCCTTTTTTGCAGGTGTATTTAAAATACCATTAAACGCTTTTATACAAGATCGTGTACAAGGGCGAAAACTTGGACTTATCCTGGCTTATAATAACCTTATGCTATTTACCTTTATATTCTTTTCTGCCGGAATATTCGGGCTGGTTGAAACTGTAGCCAATTCAATTATGGTATTTGGTACCGTTGCTCTTATTACTTTATGCATTACAATTGTCTCCTGGTTAAAAATACCGGGTGCTAAAAAAATTATTTCAAGTAAATAGTCAACTGATCATTTAACACATTTATTTTGATTTATGAAACAACATCATCCCATAATAATAAAAGTTGCCCAGGCTTTTTTTGCCCTGCTCCGTTTAATACTAAGCATACGCTACAATGTGCATGTAAAAAATGCGTACTTATTAAAAAGCCATGCTCCCAAACTTATATTACCAAATCACCAGGCAATAATGGATCCAATCCTGCTTTTTGCCAGCCTTTATAAATATACGAGTTCGGTACCTGTTGTAACATCAGGCTATTATGATATGCCCATTGCAAAAAGCATTTTCTCGGCCTGGGGTGCTGTACGTGTCAGCGATTTAGAATCAGGAAGCCGGAATACCAATGTACTGGAGCAGATTACCCAAGGTATAAATAAAGGTATTAAAATGAATAAAAATATAGTGCTATACCCGGGCGGACAACTGGCCGGACAAGGCTATGAGCGTATTTTTAATAAGCAAAGTGCCTATCGTGCTGTTAAAGATATACCTTCAAATGCTGAAGTTATAGCAGTTCGTATTTCGGGTCTTTGGGGTAGCCGGTGGTCAAAAGCATGGACAGGTAAATCGCCTCATTTCTTATCGGTTTTGTTAAAATGCTTAGGCTTTACATTTATCAATCTCCTTTTCTTTATGCCTCGTCGTAAAGTAAGCATTGAAATAGAAAATATAACAAAGCAGGCTAAAGAACAAAGTCTTATTGATAAAACAGCTTTTAACAATTTCTTAGAAAATACTTATAATATACATGGTGAAGAGCAAGTCAGCTTTATCAGGTATCACCTACTATCACCTAAACTAAAAAGAAAGTTACCAGAAAATATTGTTGGTTCAGACAAAACGGCTAAACAACACAAGCAATCACATACAGCAGATATACCAGGAGATACGCTTAATAAGATAACGCAAATTGTAGCCCGTATACTGGAGACGAATGACGAAATTAAAAAAGAACATTTTCTACAGCTTGATTTAGGTGCTGATTCTCTTAATATTGTAGAAATAGTATCAGAAGTAGAAAATCAATTCCCCACCTTTACAGCTCCTCAAATTAATGAAATAAAAACAATAGCTGATCTTTGTTTGGTGGCACTGGGACAGTTTAGCACAAATACCGACCTGAAACCATCTTACTTAGAACAAGACCTAAGCCATATAAACCGTCTTAAAGTAAGAGAAGATCAAACTATTCTCCAACAATTTATAAACGCTTTTACCAAGGATATAAACGATCCGTTTTGTTATGATTCGATGCTTGGATCAACAAACCGGAAAACATTCTTTTTAAAGGCATGTGTGGTATCCGAGCTATTAAAGAAAGAAGTTAAAGAACAACATGTGGGTATAATGCTGCCTGCTCTGCAAAGCACTACCTTATTAATCGCCGCCTGTTACCTGTCAGGCAAAATACCGGTTATGCTGAACTGGACTGTTGGTAAAAAAGTATTGCAGCATTGTATTAATACTACTGGTGTTAATACCATATTATCGGCAGGTGCTTTTATTGATAAGATTAAAGAGCAGTTGCCCAACGATCTGGTGGATAAAATTATTCTATTGGAAAAGAAAGTACCCGGGTTAAGTATAGCCACAAAACTAAAAGGTGCATTAAAAGCTAAATTCCCTAAACTGCTTATTTCAACCAACAATAAGCCTGAAACAGCAGTCATACTGTTTACATCGGGCAGCGAAGCTATGCCTAAAGCTGTGCCACTCTCTCACAAAAATATTGTGCGCAATATGGCCAGTGCTTTTAAAATGATAGAGATTGATAACAACCAGACGTTTCTTTCATTTTTACCACCTTTTCATAGTTTTGGCTTTACGGTTCTTAATATTATGCCATTAATAACAGCTTCTAAGGTGGGCTATACCCCTAACCCTACAGACGGACGGGAGGTATTGCGCATTATGAAACACATTAAAGCTAATATTCTTGTTGGCACGCCGGGTTTTCTTAAGTTATTGCTATCCGAAGGTTCGGCTTATGAATTTAAATCAGTTAAATACGCCATTTCGGGAGCCGAAGCCATGCCCGAATCATTAAAAACACAGTTTGAAACAGTAACAAAAAATGGATTGATACTGGAAGGCTATGGCATTACAGAGTGCGCTCCTGTATTAACGCTTAACCCACAGGCAAAACAAAAAATGAATAGTGTGGGACAATTCTTACCCGATATAACAGGCCTTATCCTGGATATAGAAAGCAATCAGCCACTTCCAGTCAATAAAACCGGAATGATATACGCCAAAGGCCCCAATATTTTTAATGGCTACCTTAATCAGCCTGAGCTGGTACCTTTTGAAAACATTGATGGTGAACAATACTATAAAACAGGCGATTTGGGCTATATTGATGAAGAGGGCTACCTTTTTATTACCGGAAGGCTTAAACGATTTATTAAAATTGCGGGCGAAATGATTAGCCTGCCTTTTATTGAAAAGATTTTGCTTGATAAATATGGCAGTGATGAGGAACAGGTATTAGCTGTAGAAGGCTGTGATAAAACAAAACCGCCCCGTATTGCACTATTTACAACCAATGAGTTGGATCTGGGTGATGTAAATACTTACCTGCTAAAAAATGGGGTTGCTCCTATTGCTAAAATTAAAGAAGTAATCAGGGTAGATGAAATTCCGGTATTAGGAACAGGTAAGACAGATTATAAAGTTTTAAAAGCTATGTTAGATTAATACGCATATATGCTAAAAATTAATATCTCAAGATATAAAATAGCAAGCATATTTCATCTCACAAAGCTTGTTAACATTGCATAACCTCTCCTTTTAATGAAGAGGTTTGGATATTCATCTATAACAACTATTTCAAATTCAAAAGAGAATAAATTAACATTATTCACTTTGTTTATCTTTGCACCCCCTAAAACAAACAATAACTTATGAACCAACACTTTAAGGAGATAATATTAAATGCCACCGGGGCAACAGGGATGTACGAAATTGAAGTTATTCAAAACCTGTGGAGCGGGTATGGCAAAATCATTCGTATGGGATTGAATGGTACTGATATAAAAAGTGTGGTGATTAAGCACGTTAAGCTTCCCCTGGAAACCAATCATCCCAGGGGATGGAATACCAACCTATCGCATGAACGTAAGCTAAAATCCTACCGAGTTGAAACAGCATGGTACAAGCAATGGAGTGCGATGTGCGATGATAAATGCCGAATTCCTCACTGTCTTGCTTTAAAGCATTTTGATGATGAAGTATTAATGGTGTTAGAGGATCTTGATCAAGCGGGTTTTCCTGTGCATCAATCATCAGTTAGCCTTACAGAGATAAACACCTGCCTAACCTGGCTAGCTAACTTTCATGCCACTTTCATTCATAAAAAACCAGAGAACCTATGGGAGACTGGTACATACTGGCACCTGGATACCCGACCCGACGAATTAAAAATAATGGGCGACAAAGCGCTTAAGTGTGCAGCAAAAACCATTGATAAAAAACTACAGGATAGTCCGTTCTTAACATTTGTACATGGCGATGCCAAACTGGCTAATTTTTGCTTTTCAGAAGATGGCACACGGGTTGCCGCCGTTGATTTTCAATATGTTGGTGGTGGCTGTGGTATGAAAGATGTGGCTTACTTTATTGGAAGCTGTCTTTACGAAGATGACTGTGAAGCACTGGAAAAGAAATTACTTGACATGTATTTTATGGCGCTTCGCCAGGCACTTGCCACAAAACAACCAACAATAGATACGGATGCACTGGAAAATAACTGGCGCAAGTTATACCCTGTTGCCTGGACTGATTTTCATCGCTTCTTAAAAGGCTGGAGTCCTGACCACTGGAAAATTAACAGCTACAGCGAACGCCTGGCCAGAGAAGTTGTGGCAGATTTAAACTCTAAAGCAACACAATAATGACCTTAAATGAGCAAGACCTCCATACCCTGTGTCAATTAGCTATTAAGGCAGCAAGCGCAGCAGGCACTATGATTGCCACACGAACCAAAGAGAAATTAACCGTTAAAAATAAGCTTGCCGGTACAAGCCTGGCTTCACAGGTTTTTACCAAAGTTGACATTGAGTCTGAATGTCTAATCATTGAAATACTTGAACCAAGCATAGGTGAGTACGATCTGGCTTTATTAAGCGAAGAAACGCCTGATGACCAGCAACGCTTTGAGAAAAATTACTTTTGGTGCATTGACCCTTTGGATGGCACCTTACCCTTTATTGAGCAACAGAATGGTTATTCTGTCTCAATCGCCCTGGTAGCAAATAACGGTACGCCTGTTATTGGTGTTATTTATAACCCTACAACATCCAATCTTTACCATGCTATTAAGGGAGGTGGTGCATATAAAAATAATGTTCCATGGCTACTAAAAAATATAAAGAAGGGGGTAACGCTTGTTTGCGACCGGAGCTTTACAAAACACGCCCATTATAATGCTATTAAGAATAAACTTAAGTATGCCACTGGTGACCAGCTTAAGGTTATAAACCATGGAGGAGCAGCAATGAATGCTATATGGGTTCTTGAAAACGCTCCTGCTGTTTATTTTAAATTTCCAAAGAAGGAACAAGGAGGTGGGAGCCTGTGGGACTACGCTGCATCAGCCTGTATTTTTAAAGAAATGAATGCCCCGGCAACTGACTTTTCGGGTGACAAACTCAACTTAAACAAGCCTGATTCAACATTTATGAATGAAGAAGGTATTTTTTACAGCAGCAATTCTACTCTGCAGGAAAAAATAAAATCTTTACTTTTCAACCTTTCCGATAGGTATTGAAACGCCAAAGTATAATTGTTTTTGTCCATTACTCATATTTATCATGTTTCCTAACAGCGTAGAAGAGCCAATAAAAAAGGTCTTATAACGCGCTGCAATGCCCAAGTTTGCTCCTAAAACATTTGAGTAATTTACCGGCAGAAAAATACCCCAATCTTTCGTTTCATAACGCGCCGTTATACTTGAACGCCAAACGGCTCGACTTACAAGCTTAACAGTACTACTATAATAACCGGGATGATAATTCAAGGTGCTGTTCAAAAATATTTTAGGTTTAACACAATAGTCTATGTTTACGCCCAGCATTAGTGGTAGCCTGGTTTTAAAACTATTTCCTGATATATCACTAAATTCAATCGACTTCTCAACAGAGTCTTTTAGCGCTTGTAAAGTTTCAATTCCCTTAAACCGGGCATATGGCACTTCCCTCATACTAACCTCGTAGGATGCTTGACTATCGGTCTTACGATGCTTTATACTACCAATATCATTTGCAACTATGCCAATTTTATACTTATAAGGTACTCCCTTAACTCCTTTATAATGATCAGGCTGATAAGAGTAGGTCAAACCCAGATCCACTCCTAAACCTATATCTCCGGATTGGTTAACGATATCGCCCCCGTCAATTGTTTTTTTAAGACTCTTATTAAAACCGTATGAGAATTTCATATTAAAATGTGAAATATGCTCTTCATCAAATGCTAAGTGAATTCCATCCATTTCAAGATAACCTGAACCCGAACCATTAAGAAACTTTAAACTTAATCCACCTGTTAAGGTATGCTTGTCTGTTTTTAACAGCATTCTAGACCATGATAAATTATACTCTACCCAACTATTAACCAAAGATTTGAAATATTCACCATCAATATCTTTCAATAGCTCCGGATCTTTTATGCCTAAAAATATATTCTTGAAATCATCGTTGGACGAATTATACACCCCATTAGCACGCATACTGACTGTTAGAGCAAAGGCATTGTTTTTATTGAGTTTATAGGCCAATGATGGTATCATAACCCGACCATGAATAAAAAGTAAGCTTTCCTCGGCTCCCAGGAAAAACTTTAAATCATTAAAGCCAACTCGCCCCATAATATTCCAAAAATCAGACTGAACGAAACTTTGGCTGTTAATTAATCCGGCTTCTGCATTTATAAAATTAACATGCCATTTTGCATTATGCCGTATTAGATCAGCAGGCTGGTTTACTAATGCTATAAAAGGTAAATATGTACTGGAGTGAACACCTGTATAATCCTGACTATAAACACTATTCATACAGACACATACACACAGTATGAAATAATATGCTCTCTTCATTAAAGTTAAATCTGGTTACACAAAGAAATAAAAATAACACTAAATTGTAACCAAAATTATAGCTGTTTTTTTGCCACCACCCTAATTATCTGGTATTTTTATACCAGATTTGAACCCATTCAATACAATGAATCAAACACAAGTAGCGCTGCGTGGATTTGAAAAGGAATGTATACTCCGAACATCGCGTAGTAGTGGCCCGGGCGGACAAAATGTTAATAAAGTTAACTCTAAAGTGGAGCTGCGTTTTAATATTATACAATCCAATATATTAAGCCACAATGAGAAACAAATACTACTTAATAAACTAACAGCCAAACTAAATGCTGAAGGGGAGTTAATTGTTGTTTCGCAAGAGTATCGTTCGCAACTTCAGAATAAAGAAGCCGCTTTAAATCGTTTTTATACTATAATACGTATTGCTTTAACGCCTGTTAAAAAGAGAAAAGCAACCAGGCCAAGCAGGAGATCAATTGAAAAGCGACTGGAAAAGAAAAAACAACACGCATCAAAAAAAGCAGACAGACGCTACAGAGCTATGTAACAAATGCTTATTTTTACACAGTCAAATTATACTAAAATAATACTTCAATAGAAATAATACCATGAATGACATTATATTAGGACAAGGCTTAGGCAAGTTATTATTCGGTTCTACCCGAGAAGATATAAATGAGATGATGGGTGAGCCAAGTGAAATTGAATCTGTGGAAGGCGACAATGAATCCGGAGCCATGGAAGCCTGGCATTATGATGACCAACACCTGTCACTATCTTTTGAAGAAGACTGCAACTGGAAGCTAACATCCATTACATCAGCATCTCCCGAAGTATTATTTGAAGGAATTGACCTTATTGGACTAAGCCAAAGTGAAGTACTGGAGCAAATGGATGTATTTAACCTTGGAGAATTTGAGCTTGAAGATCTTTCTACAGAGGGAGTGCCAAACCAAACCATTGCAACCAATACAGACTTTAGTCTCAATTTATTCTTCGATCACGATATTTTAACAGAGATTCAATGGGGGCCATTCTGGGATAATGAATCAGAAATGCCACTATGGCCGGACAGTGAATAAGTCATTTTTTTCTTTGTACCTGGTTTAAGACAATATTGTGTAAAGCATAATGGTGATTGGCAAGAACTCTTTTAGTTCAGCACGCGCCACCTTTAATGCTTTACCAATCTGGTTCTCAACAGTTTTTTCTGTTATACACAGTTCTTTCGCAATTTCTTTATGGCTTTTACCTTCAAACCTGCTCATTATAAATAACTGTTGACATTGAGGTGTCATTTTTTCAACCGCACTGTTAATATGTTCTAATATTTCAGCCTCAAGCAATCGTTCTGCACTTTTATCTTTTAAGGCTTCATAATTTAATTTGTATTCGGCTGTAATAATATTTTGGGCGTACTTATCGGTAACTTTAAGATGACGTAAATAGTTAAGGCAAATATTACGAACAGATTTATATAAATAAGCATTTAAGTTGGTTCCAACTTTTAACTTCTGTCGTGTCTCCCACAACTTAAAAAAAGCTTCCTGAACCAAACTCTTTGACAAATCTTTATCAATGACATATTCAGAAGCATAAGCCACCAGTGCGGGTTGCAATTGCACAAAAATAGTACGGTACATACCTTCATCACCCCGCTGTAATAAGTCTAAAGTTGATTTATCAACAGATATTTGCATAGAAATACCCCCCTCTCAATTGTGTTTCACAAGTACAATAATAGTAATAATAGGGTTACGTAAGCATGATATTAATTACGAAATAATAAATACAACACTACACTATCAAACACTTATTTTTGCTTTTCTGATATTTCTTACCCGTATTAAAAACCCTGTAAATGCCACAAGAGCACACAAAGCACCTGAGTAAATCCCTACCATTAAATCAACACCTAACCCCCCGTTTTTTAACGGGGCCACAATAACGTAAGTAGAACAAACCACAGTCATAAAAGTTGCAGGTACAGATAACATCCAGTGTTGCTTTCTTTTTTGGGCCAGGTACATAGCTCCTGTCCATAATACAACTACAGCCAAAATTTGATTGGATAAACCAAGGTATTTCCATATAGTAGTAAACTCTAACTGCGATAAAAGAAAGCCAACAGCAAACAGTGGTATACTAATTAATAACCTCTTTTTTATCGAAGACTGATCATACTTAAATACATCGGCAATGGTTAAACGTGCACTTCTAAATGCTGTATCACCAGTTGTTATAGGGCAAGCTATCACTCCTATTACAGCAAATACAGCCCCAACACTTCCTAACCAGGCCATGCTAATTTCATTAACCACCCAAGCCGGATTATGCCCTTCCTGTTGCATGGTTACATTTAAGCCATCAGCTCCACCAAAAAATGTCATTGCAGCTGTGGCCCATATTATTGCTACAATACCTTCAGCAATCATAGCGCCATAAAACACATACCTGCCATAACTTTCTTTTTTAATTGTTCTCGCCATCATTGGAGCCTGCGTTGAATGAAACCCACTTAATGCACCGCACGAAATAACAATAAACATCATGGGAAACAGTATATTATCTACCGGATTATGATGCCAGTTAGCAAAACTGCCTGATGATAATTCAGGCATTAACAGTGTACCTTTATAACTGCTCAATAACATGGCTCCACCTATTGCCAAGGCCATAATGATTAATGCTGCACCAAAAACAGGGTAAATTCGCCCAATTATTTTATTAACAGGTAACACTGTAGCAATTAAGTAGTAGGCAAAAATAACGTACAACCAAACACTTAAACCGCCATTGGTAAGGTTGGCCAATAAACCTGCAGGGCCTGACACAAAGGCAACACCAACAAAAAGTAAAAGTAGCAAGGTAAAAATGCGAAGAAAATTTTGAAAGCCTTTTCCCAAATATTGACCTACAATTTCTGGAATACTGGCTCCTCCATGCCGTATAGACAACATACCCGAGAAGTAATCGTGTGTTGCCCCTATAAAGATACATCCCAAAACAATCCATATATAAGCCATTGGCCCATACATAGCACCAAGTATAGCACCAAAGATTGGCCCAAGACCGGCAATATTTAAAAACTGTATGGTAAATACTTTCCATGTTGGCATTGGTGTATAGTCAACACCATCAGCCTTGGAAACAGCAGGTGTAGGTTGCGAATCATCGGCACCAAAAAAGCGTTCTACAAACTTACCATATAAAATAAAGCCCAGTAACAGGGCAACAATAGAACCTATAAATGTCCACATAGCATATATACTTAACCGGTATTGTTCTGATTGAGAACGACAAATTTAACATTTTTGTATAAACAAAAGATGTATATATTACATCAAATGTATACATCTAAGAACTGTTCAATTAGCACCCCAAAAATATGGCAATCATTTCAAGAATTACTAATTTCGATTCGAAATGCAAAACCATCTACCTATGCGCAGACTTATCATTTTAGTTACAATACTTATCTCAGGCAATCTTCTTGCTTCAAACATTAATGATTACTTATTACCGGCACCTAAATCACTAACAATTAATAATGGTCAATTCTCAAGCCATACCCTAAAAGTATCAATTAACAGCTTTGCTCCACAATACAATAAACCATTACTTAAGCTACTAAATGCGTTTGAGCAGACCAATATAAAAACCCAGGTATACCCGCTTAATATAGCTTCTGTAAGCCCGAGTTTAACAACGCAAATTAATAAAAGGCTAAAAAAGCAGGCTTACACACTTAAAATCTCAAACCATAAAATTGAGCTTTGGGGAGGCTGTGAGATTGGGCTATACTATGGTTTATTGAGCTTACAGCAGATTGGTGAGTTTGCCATACAAGAAGGCTATTGGCCCTGCCTGGAAATAAATGATGAACCTGACTTTGATCGAAGGGGTATTATGCTGGATATAAGCAGGGACAAAGTACCTACAATGCAAACTCTTTATACCATCATTGATCAACTGGCACAATGGAAAACCAATGAAATACAATTGTATACCGAACATGTATTTGCCTATAAAAACCATAAAACAGTATGGGAAAATGCAAGTCCCATAACAGCAGAAGAAATTCAAAAACTGGATAAATACTGCCGAGCACATTTTATTGATTTAGTACCCAACCAAAATTCTTTTGGCCACATGCACCGCTGGTTAAAACATAAAGAATACGAGCACCTGGCAGAACTTGTTAAACCCGGCAAAACTATTTGGGGCATGATGTCACGCACAAGCCTGAGCCCAGTTGAAACAGGATCATTTGAACTAATGCAGGAGCTGTATGCCGAGTTACTTCCTAACTTTTCGAGTCAATATTTTAATATTGGCTGTGATGAAACAGTTGAGCTGGGTGTTGGTAAATCTAAAGCATTATGCAAAAAAATTGGTAAAGGCCGGGTGTACCTTAATTTTGTACTTCAGCTGAATAAAGAGGCCAACAAACACAATAAAACCACGCAGTTCTGGGGTGATATTATTCTCCATCATCCAGAATTAATTTCGGAACTACCCAAAGACATGGTTGCACTTATTTGGGGCTATGAGGCCAATTATCCGTTTAATACATACTGTCCTAAATTTAAGAATGCCGGCCTCCCCTACTATGTTTGCCCCGGCACCTCAACATGGAACTCCATTATCGGGCGTAATGCAAATGGCTTTGCCAATCTTAAAAATGCAGCTATTAATGGAAAAAAATATAAGGCTACCGGATTTCTTAACACCAATTGGGGTGATCAGGGGCATTGGCAACCTCTCTCTGTCTGTTATCCCGGCATTTTATATGGCGCAGCATTAAGCTGGAATGTGGAAAACAACCAAAATATAAATGTCGCGCAGCATGTATCGCGGCAGGTATATAACGATAGCACGGGCGTTATTGGTGATGTGATCGTGAAGTTAGGAAACGCCTATTTGGAAATGAATGCTTTAACAGATAATAGCAATATATTTCACCAGCTCTTAAAAAGAAACCGTAAATCAATAAAAACAGACCGGTGGTTAAAGCGTGTAAGCATGGTTAAAACAGAGCAAACAATCAGCTATATTAACAGGGAGGTGAGCCGCCTGGATAAGCTAAATCTTAATTGCCCGGATGCTGCTATTGTAAAAATGGAACTTAACCAAGCCAGCAGCCTGGCTTTGCATGCCTGCGAACTGGCAAAAGCCAAACTTAAAACCAGTAATGGCCACTTCAGCAGTATCAGTGAAAGCCACAAGGCAGGCTTGCGAAATGAATTAAGCCAGCTAATAGAGAACCATCGCCGCATATGGCTTATGCGAAACCGCCCGGGCGGACTGGATGACTCTGCCGGAAAAATGACCAGAATTTTAGATACGTACAAGTAATACAAATGTATTACTACTATACTTATATGCGTTCTTTCGTTGCACACAAGTATTTAATTATAAAGCCTAAGGGTATATTTTCTACCTCAGAGGCTCAATGCCCGATGTATTTGCCCGCTTCTTTAGTATTAAATACTGCGCTTGTGAGCTTTTTAAGATGAAACGATACCCATTGGGGGTAATAAGTCATCCTTTTTACTCCGTGCATTAGCTTACAAAAGCCCGATCTATATCTTAAAAAAGGTCAATTTTCTGCCAAAAAGAGCCGGGCTTGTCAGTTTTTGGCAGAACTGGCTTGTAATGGACTATAAAGTTTAGCTCAAGTTGTCATATTGTTGATTGAAATTTGATCTTTTTTCCGGCAAAAAAGGCTTAAAACTGGGCTTATTTGAATATTAATTGACCTAAATAAGTTATTAACCGGCCTTTATAAGCATAAAAATTAAGCCTTCATAAGGTATAATTCGACCCTTTTTAAATAAAAGTTGATGCAAGATGGCAGCTCCTTGTCAGGTTTTACTTGTGTTATGATACTTTTTGCTTAAGTTCTGATCTGTTAATATTCAATCGGATAGTATTCAGGTTAAAAAAACATACAACAAGCTACAGTAATCAGTCTGCCCAGGTAAAACCATTTATAAATATATCTCTTCTGCGCTACAGTTTTTTTCTTTAGCCCCTAATGCCTTTACAAGTACTCCCTGGCACTCAATATTTGTAAGTGTTCTGTGGCTATATTTTCATGTTGGGTTTCGCTATTTAATTGACCTAAATGTTAATATATATGCTTGTTTTTTAACGCTGATTAACACAAAAATAAATTACTTTTGCAATATCTTATTGGCGACTTTAATGCATTATTAACAATGTTATATAACTTCTCACCTTGAAGTTCACGCCATCCAAATGCAAACCATATGCATTGTCGATGCTTTAAAGGGTAAGGTCTCGCTCAATTTTTTTATATTTTAAAATTTGTAATATGAAACGATATTGGCGTTTGTACCGACCTCATTATGCTGCTACCCGCAAGCTTGCTGTACCTGTAATAATTGCGCAGGTTGGCCAAATAACTGTTGGACTTGCGGATAATATGATGATCGGGCAATTGGGAAAATCAGAACTGGCAGCAGCAGCCTTTGCTAATACTTTATTCTCCCTGCCTTTAATTTTTGGTATTGGCTTTGCAATGGCCATTACACCATTAATAGGTAAAACTAAAGATTCGGGCAGTACCGAAGAACTTTCCGCATTAAAGAAGGGAGCTTTTTTTGCCAATAGCTTTATGGCGGTGTTTCTTGCCGGAGTATGTATAGCCCTCTACTATGGTATGCCACAAATGCAACAGCCAGCTAACATACTTGGTAAATCACAAAATTACTTTAGCATTATTGGCTTGTCTATTATACCCCTTATGCTATTCTTAAGCGGTAAACAAGTAGCTGAAGGCCTTTCAAATACCAAATTAGCCATGCGTATTACCATAATGGCTAACCTTATAAACATTATTGGCAACTACATACTTATATTCGGAAAGTTTGGAGCCCCGGCATTAGGTTTAACTGGTGCAGGCTGGTCTACCCTGTTATCACGGTGCATTATGGCCATCCTTATGCTTATTTACATTAATAAAATACCTCAACTCAAAGCCCCGTTTACACGCAAAAATTTTCATAAAATAAGTACTTCATGCATTAAAACCATTAAACTAGGTCTGCCAATGGGCTTACACATGTTATCAGAAGCTTCTGCATTTATATTAGCTGGTATTATGATGGGATGGATTAGTGAAAGTGGATTGGCTGCCCACCAAATTGTTATCAGTTTATCAACCTTTGGGTTTATGCTTTACCAAGGTATTGGTGTTAGTACAACCATACGCATTAGTCAGTTCTCGGCACGACAAGTACCTTCACTTATACGTCATGCTTCGCGGGCTTCAGTACAAATTGTCGTTTTAATGGTTTTGCTTATCTCTTGTACATTTATCTTACTACGTCATATACTCCCCCAATTATTTACTGATGATGCGGAAGTTATTGCAATGGCTTCAAAAATGATTGTTATACTGGTTATATTCCAGGTTTTTGATGCTATTCAGATTATTTACTCAAGTATTTTGCGGGGCTTAGCTGATGCCACTATACCCGGATTATTAACTTTTATTTCTTATTTTTTAATTGCGATTCCTTTTAGTTATTGGGCTGCATTTTATGGTGGGTTTAATGAAATAGGAATTTGGCTGGGCTTTCCGGTTGGTTTATGTATTTGTGCCATATTGTTTCATATAAGAATCCATTTCTTACATAAAAAACTGGCTCAACTTCCAATTTCAAGGTAAGTATTATAAAAATTCAGCATTTTAATACTTACCCCCTGTTTTTTACTTACAATATCGTATTAAGAAATAATTTAAAGTTTTTACCCCCCTAAAAAACGGCGGAAATTAAATAGATTTATTAATTTATTACAAACACACCCTATTTAAGGGTAGCCATAACTACACTTTATATGCATTTTTTATAAACACACCCCTTAATTTAACACTCTATTTACAATTTTTTAACACATTCTTTGTTGCATACCCTATAAATATCACCATCTTTGTATTGGATTTTTTCATAAAAACTTGGATTTAGTTAGCTGATTTAAGAGGAAGGACAGATAAACGTATCTGTCCTCTCTTTTTTTATAGGCCTCTACGGACGAAGCTATGAAACGTAGCTTGTGTTACGCCTGCGGCAAGCTATGCTTTATGAGACATTGTTGCCATGCGAACTTGATTAAAGCTCATCAATTTTTAATACAATTTGATTCACATGGTCAATTCTATACAATAAGGCTGATTCATTAATTTGCATCCAGTTGAATAAGTCCTTAATCAGACGGTAATTTTGTTTTGCATAGGTTGTACCTTTTACGGCATTACCTAAACTAAAACAAACTGGTTTATGATGAGTAATTCTATTCCTAACATCATTAATCTTCTCTAATTCGTTGAAAATATATCTGTGATTATATTGAATCGCTGGTGTACCAGTAGGTTTTGCAGGAAAAAACCTTAATAAGGACTGACCTCCAGAATGAAACTGAGGTTGAGAAAACAGATACCTCCAAAATCCATTTCTGCTATCAATTTAGCATGTGTATAGCTGTGATTTAATTTTCTTAAGGCTCTAGAAACTATGTTTCCGGTTTTTCTACAGCGATGATTGTCAAATATTCCGCCTGGATTTACAGAACTTCTTAACCAATTATTTCCATGCACAGAACTGTAATGACTATCAATTGCATTTCTAAGTGCAATTTAAAAGCAACTTATAATTGTAAATAGTTATTGTGAAAGTTTCAAATTAAGTCGATACAAAGTCATAGCTTTACATGTATCATTCGAACATGCAGTAATATCCTGCTCATACGAGGTTGAGACATTACTCTCTCAAAAACTAAATACTTCATAATTATTTCTTGTAAAACACAAATATATGCATTGCACTTGCATTATATTATTCCCAGTGGCCCCTGATTTATATCAAGCTACTGGGTTTCTGCTTTTATAAAACAGACTTCTTCAATTATTTCATTCTCTATTTCCATTTTTTTTGCTTGTGCATGGCAACTAATCTGTAAGCACAAAAAAAAGCCGATACATACTGCACCGGCTCTGTTCAGATTTATTCAAATTTCATTACTCATACTCACCAATCAGGATACCCGAAATACTCCAGGCACTAAAGCTTGTTCCAGCCGGTTCACCTAGTGGTATAGCTACCTTTAATAAATGGTTACCTGCTTTTAAGTCTGGTAATTCAAAATATTCAGGATTTGTTGCCATACCCGGACACCATCCACTTCTACTCAGGTCTGATGACGAAATTCCATTCCAGAAATTACCCGAAACCGGATTATGCTTACGATAAGCGGCACAGTCAGTGCGCCATGGTGTAAATGTATAAACACGCTTACCATCTATGAATATTTCATTCTGTTTAGGATTAAACTCATCGCCACCTCCCCAGCCACCATGACCGGTTGTGATATAACGAAACTTAAGGTTTTTAACACCTTCAGGCACATCAAAGCGTAGCGTTAAGCTATCGTTTTTAAACATGGTACCATAGCGCTGGCCTCCCATCTCCATAACATTACAGGTATTAAACAGGGGTTGCATATAGTATTTCTTAGCTGCGCCCTCTTCCCATTCAAAGCTTCCCGGGTAAGCATTAATATCAAGGGTAAGTTTATGCCCTCCCCTATCATAGTTACCAATAAAAGCACCAATTAATACTTCACCTTCCAGGTACGGTTTAAGTTCTGTTACATCTTGCTTGTATACCGAGTGATCTTCCCACTCCATATCTTTAATTTTTACCCGGTCGTTAAAGTGTCTTACACCAAAAGTGGTAAAAAAGCGCACCAGTTCAACCACCGGATCATACTGTTCTGTAGCTATCACGCCCTGGTAATCCAGGCTATCTGCATCATAATATATTGGTAAGGTCTTAACCCCATTCTTAAGTCCATCCCAAAAAGATTGTTCTTTACCTGTAGGAATAACAAAAACAGAACCCGTACGATCATAAGCATCTCCATTACTATATTGTGTTATTTCAGCAAATACCGAATAGTGGTCAGGCGTTTTTGGTAATTTTACTTTTTTAACGATTAATGTTCCTCCTGCAAAATGGTAAACCGTATCCAAAACAGGTGTTGATACGTTCATTTTTTCTTTTCCCCAACAAATCTGCTCATCATCAAACACGCGAGTACTAATAATCATTTTTTCTCTTTTGATATCACCCAATGCATTTCTATCTACCTCTTCTCCCAATGCATCAGGAATTAATCCTGCTTTTGCCTTTTTCCTGCTAATGGAAATAACATCAGCTCTTGTTTCACTATTGCCATTACGCACTATACTAAGAACTAAGCCCGGTACATTACCTACACGTGGTTGCGGCGTACCTTTAATACCCGCTGCTTCGGTATACCATATTTCAATATGGTTGGAGTTAATAACTGTTTTTGCCAATTTACAGGTATATCCTTTTATCTCACGGGTTTCATCTTTAAACTCCACTTTAGGCAGTGCCGCAAGTGTGCCTAATGCATGAAACATATCTCCGTCATCAAAAGATGCAACTGAAATAAGCTGACCGTTGTTATAATTAATATAACTAGCTTCGTGGGCATAACCCGGAATAAGTTTTTTTACAGCAGGGGCTTCGCTCCATACTTTTGACGTATTGGCAGCGTACTGAACATATAAGGCAGGCCTGTCACTACGTTCTTCTCCATTATAAAAGGTTGTGTAAGTAACCGAACCCTGCTTTTGATAGTTTTGTGCAAACAGACCTTGTGTGATAGTACTTACAAAGGCCAGTAAATAAATTAGCTTCATGAATAGTTGAGTTTTAATTATCATCAATTACAAAAGTAATCGCAACAACTCAAACCATATAGAACAAATGTTCAAGAAGGGATGTCATTTCACACAGAAGACAACAATACCCTTACTTATCGGACAATGACGTAAGCCATGTGCGAATAACTTTAGTTACACCGTCCATATTATTATTGGCTGCAATATACCTGGCAATTTTTATTAATTTAGGATGGGCATTGGCCATGGCAAAGCTATATTCTCCCTTCTGCAACATCTCATAATCGTTAAGGTAATCGCCAAAAACCATTGTTTCGCTTGGCAAAACACCAAACTGATCCTGAAGAAATTCAACAGCAACTCCTTTGTTAACTCCCTTTGGCATTATATCCAACCAAACAGGACTTGATGTGCTTACCTGGAAAAGCGAGTTAAAACGTTTTTTAATAATTCGGTAAGTCGATGATTCTAAATTATTAAAATCATTAATAGCAATCTTCAATATTTCATCTTCAACTGCCAATAAATCATCAACTACGGTATGCCTAACGTAATACTTGGCCAGCTCCCCCATAAAAGCAGCAGAAGTGGTATCTTCAACATATGCACCATCTTTGCCACACAATACCATATTTACTCCCTCCAGTTGCCGCACTCTATTTATTAATTCTTTTGCATCAACAGCCTTTATTGGGTTCATTACCTTTGACTGGCCCAACCAATTAATAAAGCCACCATTCTCAGCTACAAAAGCAAAGTTGTGATCAAGGTGAGTAAATTCATCAACCAGGGTATAGTATTGGCGTCCACTGGCCACAACAAACTGTATACCCGCATCCTTCATCATATGAAAAACACTGGTAAAATCATTGGGTAATTGTTTTTGAGAATTCAACAGGGTACCGTCCATATCGGACACAATCATCTTAATCATGAGCCTAAATTTTTGAGTCTCAAAGATAAGTTGATTCTAAAAGAATAAATGGTAGTAAAAGTTAAGAATACAAAAATATATACCCGCCTTTTATTGTAGTTCTGATTTAAAAACCACCTGGTTTAGTTCAACACCAAAAAAATACCGCTTAAAGCGGTATTTCTGCACATATTTGGTAAGCTTTTATTTACTTTACTATAAACTCAAATTCCACGTCTGTTGGAGGTAGGCAGGTTTCATCATCACAACACATAAATGTAAGATACCCCTTAACAGTAGCCGGGCGCTTTGTAATACGCACATTCTGACTAATTGTAGCCTTATGTTTAAAGAAAGGAACTTCCATATCAAACACTTCATCATGTTTTACTGTTGGCCTGGTAACTTCAACAGCCTTTTTTAATGCTTTGGCATTTACCATGTCTTCAAACGTAATTTCAGTAGCAACCGGTCCTCCTTCAGGCACACTTAAACCATATACTTTCCAGCCCTCGTCAATTGTTGCATGTGCAATAATTTGTACCTCATACTGGCTTACTTCTTTAATTTCAAATTTCCATTTTACCGGCTCCTGCATCTGAGCGCTTACTGCAACTGCTCCAAAAATAAGAAGCATCATAATTGCAAAAATGTTCTTTTTCATCATCTGCTTTAGTTTTTTAAAGGATGAAACCCAATAATACGAGTTTCAGAAAAAATATCTGTAAAGTGTGTGAACAAATATACGACCAAAATTCATTCTTTATGATTTTCAATCCATTTTTGGTAAAAAGTCATGTATTATCTTATAACATCTGTGTAATTAGGGTTCAAACATGTTAAGCACTTGTTAAAGCCCTGCAAATAGCATAAAATAATTAAGCAAAATTAATACTGATTTATTTTGTTTCGCTAGATTTGAAAAGTTTTAAACGGACAAACTTAAATAACAAATACAATGAAAATGATCTTTTTTGTTGCATTAGCTTCCATAACTATGCTGGCATGCAACACTCCTGCAAAAAAAACTGAACAACAAACTACATCAAATGCAGTTACCGAAACATTTAAGGTAGATAACTTACTGGTTAAAGCTGAGCAACTAGTTGATAAAACCATTAAGGTAAAGGGACACGTTACGCATACCTGCAAACACTCGGGTAAGCGTTGTTTTTTAGTGGGCGATAACGAACAATTTACCATTAGAGTTGAAGCTGGCGGTAAAATTACTGGTTTTAACCGCGAGCTGGTTGGCAACACTATTATGGTTGAAGGGGTTTTGAAAGCGCGTCGCCTGTCGAAAGAATACATTGACCAGATGGAGCACGAAACCAAGGAGAAAGCTAAAGAAGATGGTTCGGCTGAAACATGTGCTACCGAATTGAGCAATATTAATGACATGCGCGCTTGGATGAAGAAAAATAACAAAGATCATTACGCTATTTACTTTATTGAAGGATTAACATATGAAGTGGTCGAGTAAAAAAATACGAAAATGGCTTCGCATTATTCACCGCGATTTAGGTTATGTTATGGTGGGCATCTCTCTTATTTATGGCATTTCAGGCTATATACTTAACCATATGGATGGCAAAGATCCTGCATATGAAACTATTGAAGGTACTGTACAACTAAATATTGCACTGGATAAATCAGGTATAAAAGCCGTGTGGGAAGCAAGGGATAATTTACCGGCGATAAAACGCATACTACCTGTTGATGATGAACACTACCGCTTAATGCTTGATGGCGGTATTGGGGTATACGAAAGCACTACTGGACAAGTTGTATATGAACAACATAAAAAGAAGCCTATTATTTATTTTATGAATAAGCTGCACTACAATAAAGTTGGGGGCTGGACAATAATGGGTGATATTTTTGCCTTTTCGCTGATCTTTTTTGCCATATCGGGTCTGTTTATGGTAAAAGGTAATAAAGGTCTTGCTGGCAGAGGTAAGTGGTACTTGTTAATTGGCTTGGTAATACCGCTTATTTATTTATTTTGGATATAGAAGTACGTTTGTTTTAATTAATAATTAACCACAGTATACTACTGTTTCTGCTGCTTTAAGAAATAACTATGGTAAAAATTTTCACCTTGTACAAACGTATCTAGTACAACCTACCATAGTAAAATTAGTATAAGGCATATAACAAAACGTTGTTTCAGAACATTTGATAACAACAATGTAATGAAAGATAGTCTGCCAAGATAGAATAAGAAAAAGAGACAAAAAAAAGAGCCTGACAAAAGTCAGGCTCTTTATTCCATTCATTACTCTTATTTGCTAATAATAAGATCTACTCTTCTGTTCTTTGCTCTACCAGCCGATGTTGCATTCGTGTCGATTGGTTCTAAACTTCCTTTACCAACAGCCGAAATTCTTTTAGGCGATATTTTATGCTTTGTAACCAAGTATGACTTAACGGCATCAGCTCTTAATTGTGATATCTTTGTATTTATAGCATCACTACCTGTACTGTCCGTATGTCCTTCGATGCTTAAGCTCGCCTTAGGACTATTAACCAGGTGTCCTGCCAGCTTATCCAATACTTTATATGAACGTGGATGAATATCTGACTTACCTGTCATGAAATCTATATGATACAAATCACGATCTAAAGTTTCTTCTTCAGGACAACCATTATTGGCCTTTACACCAAACTTATCCGGACAAGCATCATCTTTATCGGCAATACCATCACCATCTCTATCAGGACATCCTTGTAAAGCTTTAGTTCCTTTTTCATTCGGACAAGCATCATCTTTATCAGCAATACCGTCACCATCTCTATCAGGGCATCCTTGTAAAGCTTTAGTTCCTTTTTCATTCGGACAGGCATCATCTTTATCAGCAACACCGTCACCATCTTTATCAGGACATCCGTTTGTTGCTATCGAACCTTTCTCATCCGGACAGGCATCATCAATATCTGCAACGCCGTCTCCGTCTCTATCAGGACAACCTTTTAAAGCTACCGAACCACTTTGATCCGGACATCTGTCATCTGCATCATATACGCCATCACCATCACCATCTGGAGGACAACCATTATTAGCACGAACCCCGAATAAATCAGGACATTTATCTCGCCTATCGCTAATGCCATCCTTATCCCTGTCTTTTTTACGACCTAAATTAAACACAATACCTACAGAGTGTTGCAAATAAGCATCTGATGGCCCGCTGTTAGCCAATTCAATATTATCTCCATCAGGAAACATAAATGTTTCCTTTATCACAACACTAATGCGTGGCGACACTTTGTAGGTTAATCCAGCACCTACCGGAACAATAAAATTGTCATAGTTTCGGGTACTAAGTTTATCATCAAAATTTGCATACCCCATACCTGCAAATACAAAAGGGCGCAGTCTTACGTTGTCGTATTTAAAAAAGCTATACTTAGCTACAAAATTAAATTGAAACATTTCATGCAAGAAACGATTCTGACCATAGTCTAAGTTTTCAATATGCCCAATTTCACCATACGATGTGTTAAACTCCAAATCCCAGTGTTCGGATAAATTACGCGCTACAGATAAACCACCAAAGCCATAAAAAGACTGATTAAAACGGTAAAAACCATTACCAAAATCACCACTATACTGGTTTGCACCACCATATACTCCAATTCCCCATCTATTATCAGGAGATTGAGCAAAGCCATAAGCTATTGACAAAAATAACAATGTCAACAATACATTTACTTTCTTCATGTGTTTAAAAAATTATTACAACAACCATTGAAATAGCCAAATATTTGCATAACCTTTTTTTTTAGCTTTGGCTTAGTTCAAATGCCTATTGCTTGTTAAAATACCAACCGCAAAAGTATATCGTGAATTTTATCAAAAAATCAGCCTATTCCGCATAATCACTACGCAAATTACGTAAAATTACATACGCAAAATGCGTAACAATTAAAACTCACCAGCTACATGTTTAACAGAATAACTACCCAAAATATCTTATATCTAAAACCCATTGATATAATAACCAATCAGTTCACCTCCAAATTAAATTAAAATAAGGTCTTACTTTTAACAGTTGCTGGTAACACCAGGGGCGAGAGTAGTTCAAAAAGCTTATTTGCTTTATATTCCTGTATGCGATTAATTACATCAGTTAACCAAACCTGCGACTCAATATTATTGATTTTGCAAGTGGCAAAGAATAAGTAAAACACGGCTACACACTGTGTAACACCTGCGAACCGGCAAATAAATAGTTTTTACGACCCAAAAGCTAACAAACGGATGGTATTTTCGACCAGGCTATTGTTGATATCATATTGCCCACCCTCAGTATATGCTTTAACCAGAGGTTAATAGTACAATACACAGCCGTACTAATGGTGCTTTAAGAAATGAATTTGTAGTTGATTTATTCAGTCTTGGCATCTGCTTTCTGCTTTCTGCTTTTAAAAAGAAGAAGGATAATTTCATTAGGTGCAAGTAAAATTCTAACTAAACAGAAGGGTTAAAAGACTATAATTTAATTAAGACGTCCCCCTCCTGTCTAGGTTAGAAACACACCAAAGGTCATGTATTCAATGGAAAGTTTATGAATTACGACGATTAAAATGACCTTTGGTGAAGATATTCGCCGTTGCAAATACTATTCGTTTATTTAGTTGTTATATTTTATTACTTTCTTTCTTAAGCTATTTGTTAATTTAGATAATAATCATCTGTCATTAAATTAATCAACACTTATTAATTGGTTTTTCAAACTAAAAATCATCATTTGAATCAGGTTATCACTACCGGTTTTGTCCATAAGGTTTTCACGATGCTTATCAACTGTCTTTTCTGCTATTCCCAGTTTTTTAGCAATATACGGTCTGTTATAGCCTCTACATATTAATTTAAGGACTTCCATTTCCCTTGACGATATTTTACTGATAACAGCTTGTCCATCAAGTGTACGATGCATATTTTTTTTAGCTAACAGAACCAGAATTTTAGGTGAAAAATAATTACGCCCTTTAATGGTTTCTGAGAGTGCAAAATTAATTTCGTCAGCTGTTGCATCTTTAAGTAAATAACTACTTACATCGGCATTAATCATTTCTTCAATATATTTGACATCTTCTATTGATGAAATGCCAATAATTTTCAGTCTCGGATAAGCTTCTTTTAACAGTTGTGATGTTTCAACCCCGTTTAACCTTGGCATAAGCACATCCATAAAAATTAAATCAGGTAAACCATCTGTCTCAATCAAATCCACACATTCTCTGCCGTCACTATAAGCTACAACTGAATCTGCTAATTTTCTAGATAACAGATAAAATTTCAGCCCTTCTCTAAACAGGGGGTGATCATCTACAATTGCGATTTTCATTTCTTTATGTTTTATTACTAATACATATACATTCCATCTGAATGCCAACAATTAACCCCTGATTTGGCATTGAAAAAAAGTTACATTGTCCATTAAAAGCCTTTACTCTGCTATAAATATTACTTATCCCCATTCCGGTCCTATAAGAGTCTTCCTGCACATCAATTCCTCCTATTCCATTATCTTCAAACAAAATGTATAATAATCCCTGGTGTTCAAATACTGTTATATCAATTTTATTGGCCTTCCCATGATTAAGTGAGTTATTAATCAGCTCGGCAACAATACGATAAACAGCTAACTCTAATTGCGGCGTAAGTAAAACATTAATACACGGAAAATTAAGGTCTATCTCTACTGACTCATAACTTTCGTATAATTGTTTTAAATTATTTAATCCTCCTTCGAGGCCAAGCTTTTCTAACTCTGGCGGCCTAATCTGCCTTGCAATTAAACGTACTTCACGTGCTGTATCTTTAATTATTTGGTTTACCTTTTCTATTGCAACATCACCTTTATACAGTTGCATCGCTGTATTCATATATATACTTGCAGCTGAAAGACTTGATCCAATTGAATCATGTAATTCCATAGAAAGAAAGCTCTTTTGTTTTTCTTCTGCTTGCCAAATGGCTTCAACAACATGTTTATCTCTTTCTTTCTGTTGTGTATTATCTATTAAAATACCCCTGAATCCCACTACATTATTAGAACTGTCATAAATTGGTTTACCTGAATTAATAAAATATAACAATCCTTCACTTGTGTGCATATTAACTTCCTCATCCTTAAATTCAAACGGCCTTTTCTTTAGGTTATTGATAAAGTTATCTGCTTTATATTTCAACTCCTCATTTGAAAACACGCAACGCAAATGGCACCCAACAATTTGTTTTTCGGTTGTTTTTAAATACTTATACACATTAGGTGAGACGTATTTAATAAAACCATCCAAATCTATTTCCCACACAATACCATGTAAGTGCTCAACTAATTCCTTAAAATTATATTCCGTTTTCTTTAAAATTTTTGTTTTTGTTACAATTCGTTCTTCAAGTCGTTTCTTATAATTCATAAGTGACTTCTCCATCTTTTTTTGTTCTGTTATATCAGCTTTTATGGCAACAATATATTTTATTGAACCATCAATAATAACAGGACTAATTTTCGAATTTTCCCAAAACAATGTACCATCCTTTCTTTTATTGACTAATTCGCCTTTCCAGGTTTCACCACTCAGGACTGTTGACCATAATTCATTATAAAATGCTCTATTCTGGCAACCTGATTTTAATATATTTGGTTTTTTACCAATAGCTTCCTCTTTTGTATAGCCTGTAATTCCAACAAAATGATTGTTAACGTATTCTATGTTACCTTTTAAATCAGTTATTACAATTGAAACAGGACTCTGCTCTGCTGCAACGGTTAATTTTTCAACTTTATAAATATTCTCAATCTCTTCAGTTACTTCTTTAACATGTAAGGTGTTACCAATTATATTATTTAACCTGTCTACACGCCTAGCAACCGTGGCATGATAGTATTTATTGTTACTATCCTCCGTTGTAAACATAAATTTAGTTGATTCCCCACATTTTTTGGTATTTTCTAAAGCTCTTTTAAACTTGGACTGAAACCTTTTATTAAAGATTAATGAATAATGTTTTCCACATAAATCACTAATGCTTTCTCCAAAAAAGCCCACTTTAAATGGTGTTATAAAATCTTCAAAACAATCCTCATTGTCCAACGAATAAATAAAACTTTCCATTGACAAGATGGTACTTGTAATAATCTCATTTGTTTTTTCCGACTTGTCCACAATATTCTTTATAATTTGCGATCTTTCATTTGCAATATTTTCAATATCACTTTTTTCTAACCAATCAGTAACTAGTAATGCAATAGAAGTAAGGTAATTAACAATGGTTTTTACTTTTTCTTTTGAAAATATTTCTATTTCATTAACAGCGGTAATATATTCTTCTTCATCGTATCCATACCGCTTCGCATTCTGCTTAAAAAATTCCAAACTTGGTTTTTTAAGAAAAAACTGACCAGAAAACAAGTTTGCAATTAACTGGTCATTATACTTTATAGGTACTACAAGATCAACCATACCATTTAAACATTTATATAAGGCATGGTTTTCACCTTCAATCAACTGTCTTGATAAATATGCATCACTTATAGTACAGTTTTTAGCCGATAACTTATTTTTTCTGTGAAACTCTGTGCATGCCCTTTGCCACCCTGCTCCTAAATATGTATTATCATTCTTTACCACAACCTCTCCATCTGGTGACATTAAAGTTATTGGTACATTTGTCAATCGATTAAAGCTGTCAAACATTAACTGCAAATAATCTAAATTAATTATTGAAGTAAAAAGGTGTTTCTTCTCCATATTATTCAATAGTCAAAGTATAATATCTAACGCCTGTATATTCCCTCGCATTATACTTAAATTTTTACAACTGCAATTTTATTAAACTTTGAAAAGAATTACATCAGTTAATTTCGTATTAATACTTCGCATTTTCCCACCTTATTACTACGCATTTTCCCACCCTTTCACTACGCAAAATGCGTAGTGAAGCACTTTTACTACTGTATATAAACAACTTACACATTAAAAAAACATAAACACTCATTTCCTGATAGAATTATACACAACCTATACTTCACCTCATAAAAACCACTACAACCTCACTTTACAAACTGATTTAAAACAAGGTCTGCACCTCAACCTGTTCATTATTTCAGTTTCTGCATTATGCCTTTTATAGCCTTAAATGGTATAATATCTGGATTATTCTCAATGTAGCTTCGCATTTTCCCACCTTAACTACGCATTTTCCCACCATTTTAATGCGCATTTTGCGCAGAAAGCTAGAAATTTTTTTTTACTAAAAAAATTGACCTCCAATATACTCTAAGCCATTAATTACTATTGCCCTATTACATACTACAACATAGTAATTAAATAAGAACTATTAACCTCCAGAACTGGCAGCCTTTATTTATATTCTATCAACTCCTGTTCGGCATAATATTTTTAAACTTATTCTATCACCTATTAGTTTTTAAGGTCTTCAACAGAATGTTTCCGAACGTGTATTAATTAGTAAATTTCATTTTGGAGAATTTATACTACCTTATCAAACTCAACAAATCTTAGGCTATTCCTTGCTTTCATGCTTTACCTAAACTTCTCAAGTTATTTAATAACCCCTTGGGTGTAACATCAAATTAAAATTACTGAATACAATGGCTTTTGCCTGGTTTGTGCTAACTCATTCTGAAATAATAGCGTGCTATTTACAAATATTTTTTCAGTGCAATGATGCTATAAACAGGACTTTCCTGTAATATTTTCTTGCTTGTGAAATAATTTCAAATAGAAATGCAGGTCAAGTACAGTTTTGGATTAAAACTACACATGTAAATGACGAATATTAAATAAACACCTACAAATATCAATTCCTTTTCAAGGAAAGCAGATCTTGCTATAGTTTTACAACATGAAAAAAGTAATAACTACAATCAACTTATACAGGCTAACATTTGAGCAATCATTTTATTTTAAATATTAATTAAAACACAAAAACAAATGAAATTATTAAAAAGCGCTTCGCTAATCCTGATGGCATTTTTCATGTTATCTTTAACTCAATCTTGTTCTAATAAAAAAATAGAAGACGAGCAACTAACAGGTTTTATGCTTGGGGGAATATATTTTATTCATGGTTTTGGAGGAATTGATAATGTTAATAGGATGATGGCTTCTTCAGGCTATAAATCTAATGAAGACCTGGCAAAAGGTTATAAAAAACTTTTAGAGTTTCCTTTTAGAAATAATGCACAAGAAAGAACAAGTTGCAGAAGTACTCTTAAAAACTATTGGGACATTACTGATAAAGCATCACTTTTAGAAACTTTAGAGAGTTTAAAAACAAAAGAGTTTAATCACAAAGCCTGGGACTATGCAAGGATTGTTAATAATGTTTGTATGGGTTATGGTGCTGGTTATATTACCAAAGATGAAGGCATAAAAATAGTAAATGAACTTCTTCCATTAGCCAGGGAAAAATACGCTAACTGGGAAGAATATTACACTGATTATAATTTAGGAAGAGCTGATTGGGATCCGGATTCTAAAAATGATCCTTTTGAGAAACTTTCTAAAGAAATTACTAAAGGCGAGAAGTCAATTTATAACATCTTGCCATTAAAATAAGCTTTATAACGCAAATAGTGTACTCCCGCTATTCATTAAGGTAAATACAGTCGTTTTAATGGATTATATAGCGGGAGTTCTCTTTTTTAAATAAGCTTAAAACACAATGTAAAACCTGCCTAAGAGTTTATTCGCATTCGTTAATTATTGTAATAGTTATCAAATGCGAATAAAACACCCCAAAAGCATACCTGTTTTTTTAGCGTTGAAACTAAAAAGCCATGTGAAATTGAGGCGAAAATCAAAGAAATTAACAAAAATGCCAATGCAAACGATATATTAGAGGTATTTATTAGTGAAGAACTATAAGCGTGTAATTATCTTCGTTGAACAAATATGTAAAAGTAAAAACCAATAGTAAATAACCTGAGTTTTACGTAAAATTTTGAACTTATCTCATTACATAGAGTCTCTAAGGCATTCGATAGAACGTTGTTTCAGATCGCTTGAAAATAGTCAGTTTCAAGAGTAATTTAACGAAAAAACAGTGGGCTATTTGAGTCAATTACATAAAGAAAATCGCTGTTTCCAGGTGAAACCCACAAGCTTTGAATAAAAAACTGATTCGCTGCGTCAAATTTTATCCCGATAATATAATACTATTCCTCTAAAATTATTTCTTGCAAATCAGCTCTTTATTTCAATCTGTGTTTTAAAATTTAAATCGAACTCGGGTTAAATAAATACTGCCTGCTGGCTTTTACCTTGTTCTGAATAATCAATTACTAAGATTTAAAACTGGTAATTCTATTCTACAATTTCATAATCTTCCCCATCAATAAAAAAGATGGAGTAATAGTCTTTTCCATTATCTTTCATCCATGAACGCATTCGCGAAATATTATTGTTTTCGGCCGCACAGGTTTTGGCAGTACCATCTTCTTTTACCTTTTTTTCATTCAGGGCTTCTTCCCACTGGTCAATATAGTCATTACTTAAACGGCGTTCTTTTAAGGTACCACTTACTCTAACCATTGAGCCCACCAGCTCACGGTTAAACCCAACTATTTTACCACCCGCTTCTACCCTCACAGTTTCTTTTCCATCGGCATCGGCCAAAAAGCACCGTTTACCTGAGTGCTTGCAAATATGGGTTATTACACCAGTTAATGTTACTTTCTGATTTACATACTGGTTTGCTTCGCTTAAAAACTGCTTAATATCTGCCATATTTTTACCCACGGCAGGCTGCTCACCTGGCTCTTCCTGGGTTTTAGCCGCTGACTTACCATGGCATGCGTTAAGTACAATTGTTAATGCTGTTAATACTGCTAATCCTAATAGTACTCTTTTTTTCATTTTTGTATTGTTTATATATTAATAGATTGTTTATAGCGATAGCTATCTCGGTCCGATAACAGGCTTTAAGTGATCTTTATTATGAAAAAATCAATTAATTTTAAAAATAACACACATTTATATATTTGATTATAGCCTACTTACAAAGCTTTAACGATTCTTTGTATGTTATATTTAATTTCTGGTATATAATACTAATATTACATCACTCTACTCACTGTTATTTCCAGTACACCCAAAGGCTGATAAATCCAAACATTCCTGTAAGCAGAATAAAAGGTATAACAACAATTAAAGGCAAGTTTATTTTTTTGCGCTGGTTAATAAATACAATCCACAGCATCAATAAAACAGTTGATAAAGTAAGACTTTTTGCATTGCCTGCTTTTAGTAAGGGGTACACATAGGTAGTATAACTGTGTTCTACTTCTATGCTAAATGGGAAAAGCCATTCAGATACACTATTCCATACTCCGGGCTTTGCTTTCTGAAAATATTCGTCTACGCATTCTAATGTTGTGGCATTTACCGCATATGTATGTTTACCTGCTTCAGAAATAATATTAATATTCCAGTACAGCATATTGGCCATAATCATCATTTGCTGTGTAGTATAATCATATTTAAAAGGCAATTGCTTTAAGGCGTAATTATCGGTACTTAGCTGGTACATTTGTTTTTTATCATCGAACAAAAAGCCATAAAAACGACGATCAGGCGCTTCTACCATTTTAAAAAACTGCGGATTTAGCTGTTTACCTGCCTGTGTATCTTTTACAAATGGCTTACCATTAATCTGCTTTAGATGAAAAAGCTGGTTATCCTTATCACAAATAAAATACCCTTCGTCATAGGCTTTTCGGGCACTTGGTATGCCTGATACCCACTTAGCCGGAAATACAAACCCCTTTTTTAGCAATGCCTGGTGAAACAGTTCACTCTTTTGCTGGTTAACAGTATTAGATGCTACATCAATAAATTCGAGTGTTTTTTTACATCTGAAAAAGTCATCTGGCACTTCCAGTTTTACCCGCCCCGACATGGACTCATACATCGGGTACAGCCCTGCTTCGGGCCTAAATACATGACTTGGCTTGGTACGAAAGTAAAAGGCTCCTTTACGTATCTTTTCAATATTAATTTCCTGTCCGTTAATACTATCTGGCATACGCCCGTCGGTTATCAACTGCCGGTACGAAAACAAGGGCAATATTGAATCAAATTGCTCTTCGGTATATACATTTCCCATAACATCAACACGTGCCAGGTCATTATCCATATCAATAAAACAAAACCTGTTTAAAACAGGGCTGTAATAGGTAAAGTTATAACGTATTGCACTTTCAACCGACATCTTTACCAGGCGGGGTATAACAAACGCTAGTAATGTGGTTGATATAACAATGAGTATGCATTTTATTATTGTAATATTTTTCATGGTTATTTTTTAGGTAAGAGATTTTGAGAATAGTAAATAGTTAGACAAGAGATTTGAGGTGCATAATTCTGGTTTACAGCACTTATCCATTCCCACCCTTCTTTCTTCCCGGCCACCGGGGCAACCAGTACGCCTGCCTTAGTTCATTTAGCTTTCTCCAATCTTTATCATGGTTCATTTTATCTTTTGCTTTTTTATTATTGAACTCCTTGCCTAAAGCGTGCTACGGAGAAGAATACAAACAGGGCACAAAATGCATCTATTACTAAAAGCACTGGGATAAATAAAATATAGCCACCTGGAGGCACACGTAAAAAGTGCAGGTAGATAAGTATTAAAGTGATTAATAAATTAAAAATGCGTTGTTTCCAATGGGGCTCAATACATATCCATGTAGTTAACAAATAAGCAGTAAAACCAACCATTACCGCAGGCAAAAGAGCCTGAATCCATAGCACCAGGATGTCAGCAGCCAGCTTAAAATGTAATATAGCTGATACGACAATAATTCCGGCACAATTAATTACAAGCAAGGCAATAAGTCCAAAGGTGAGCATCTTCCATATTGATTCTTCGGGCGAAAGAGGTAAATGCAGTGTTAATTTTAACTTCCGTTTTATCATTTCGGGTATGTATTGTGCAATGGCAATAAGTACACCGGCAATAAGAGGTAAGTATTTCAAAATATCTATAAGTACCAGGTCTTTTTGTATTATCATTTCCCACAGGTGTACCTCTCCCGCAAAACGAAAACTACGGTTTATTGATACTATAGAGTATATAATGGTTAGTGCATAACCCAGACTAATCAGTAAGAGTGACCATCTTATTTTTATCCACTCTTTATAAAATATGGCTTTTGTCATTTCTCGGGTATTTAATAAAGTTGTTTAGTTATTCTTTTTCCCTTCCTGTTACCTAAAGTGAAATCGCTGTCACAACGTGCCAGTTTTTTTTAAGGAGCTAAAGGGTAGATATCTTCAATTAATATTTTCCAGTTAGTCCTATAAAAGCTTCTTCAAGATCCAGATCATTTACTTCAAACGCATCTAAGCGGCCACCGCATTCAAGTATCTGCCTTACTTCCTGTGGTTTTAAAAAGGAGTAAGTTTCCCAGTTATTACCTATTTTATCGGTATTCCACAAGTCGGAATTTTTAACAATATCTGGCTGGTCAGTTGTAAAGGTGTAGCGTTTAAAATGCTCAAGTATGTATTGTGTCTTCTCCTGTATCAGTATCCGTCCGTAATCCAAAATAATACACTCATCCACAAGGTGCTCCATATCCTGAATAATATGGCTGGTCAGAAATATGGTTTTATCGCCTGATGCAGCAAAGTCGCGCAGGTAATCAACAAACAAGTGACGGTAGCCGGGATCGAGCCCCATGCTAAAATCATCGAGTATAAGTAATTCAGGATCCTGGGCTAATAATAAGCCAAGTGCCACCTGCGAACGTTGTCCGCACGACATGGTGCTTATTTTCTGGTTGTCTGTTACCTGTAGCTTTTTAAGCAGTTCGTAATAAGCTTCGCTTTTCCAGTTTTTAAAAAATGCGCTGTAGTATTTTTCAATTTGCTGTACGGTAAAAAAATCATGCTGTACATGTCCTTCAATCAGCAGGCCAATTTTACGTTTAGTATGTAACGATAAGTTATTTATATTTTCTCCAAACAGGTAACAATCGCCTGCCAGCGGACTTAAAAAGCCGTTGAGAATATTAATAATGGTTGTTTTGCCTGTACCGTTTTTGCCTAATAAGCCCAGCACCTTCCCTTTTTCAACTTCAAAATTAAGATGCTCATAAATACAGCGTTTTCCGTAGTAGTGTGTAATATCCTTACATTGTATAACAGGTTCCATAGTTGTTTATTTAAGTACCACTCCACATGCAATAGCATAATAATTGGTAGCCTGGTAATTAGTATAATTTATTCTTTTATAATCGCTCCTAATAAAAAGCGTTTGTTTCTTTTTTAGGTGATAATCTATACGCAGGCCCACATGGTATAGGGTTCTATTGGCGGTGTGATATATGTGATTTGGTTTTAGCATTTCTTCATTAGCTCTATCAAACGCCTGCTTATTAAGCTCCAATTGAGTACGAACAGTATAATGGTAATTTACCTCCTGAATTAAAGCAACAGCAAATTGCCTAAGACTTACGCTTCCCCCCCATTCTATTACAGGTTTTAATATGGTGTATGTCTGCATAGCAAAGGGGCTTTTACAGGTAGCTTTATAAGTCTTACAGTCTGCCCCAATCCGGTAGTAATAATCCAGTTTATTACCCTGTACAGTACTAAACCACATAAGTTGTGCACTAAACTTATCCTGATCATACAATTGAAGAGTATTAATATGTTGGCCTCCGGCGCTATAATTAAATTCCGATCCTTTTCTTAATTCTGCATTTCCTTTTAACTTTAAAGCTTTAGTGGTTCCGGGGCTTACCCATTTATAACCGCTTTCAAAACCAATTGTACTAATGTTGTTTTCTGAAATGGTTTGATAACTGCTGCTGGCTTCCTGCACTATTTTGCTTTTAAACCAATTGGTATTTACAAACCATCCGTTTTGCTCATTTTGCGGCAATATATTTACTGCAAACTCATAGCCTTTAAGCATATAGTTTACAACATTAAACTGTGTTATATCTGAAAAATAAGCGTCTGTAAATCCAAAGCCACGCATATATAAGGGCTGATATACACTTCCTTCGCTAAAGCTTCTTACATCACTTTCCTGCGCATAGTTTTGCATACTTATATACAATCCCAACATGTATTTACCTGCCGGGTGATAGCCCACTCCAAGTGATACTTCCAGGTTGTAAATTGTATTAACAGGCCGTGGATCCAATTGACGAAATTGGGTATCAGCGGTATATTTTCCATGTATGCCTATAGTGGTTTTATTCCAACTGTATACATATCCCCCACTAAAGAGATATTGCTCTGTATGCAAATCTCCGCCAATAGTATCGGCAACATAATAGGGTTTAAGCAGAGTATAATCTGATGTACTTACCCAGTTCTGATTTGATTTTACTCCCTTTGAATAACCGGCATTGCCATAATAGTATTTGTTTTGATCTTTAATATACGAATGCACCTTAAAGCGATTTACCTGCAATTGATCCCCTTCTTGTACCAGGTAAAGCTCCTCTGCTCTTGTATTATAATGGCCCACACTTACTTCGGTGTATGATACAAAAGGGTACTGTGCCATAAGGGCAGGGTTTTTCCACCCTTGCGAAAAAAAATGCACACTTGCCTCCGTACCCGGGCTAAACCAGGTATTACGGGACTGCGCCAATGTTATCAGCATATTACAAAGCAGTATAATAAGGAGTGTTAAACGCATATGGTGTGTTTTAAACCTGCCAGATGTTTTTGTTCCGGCATAAACAACATGGCAGGTTTGGGATTAAGTTAATTTATCAAATCACACCTGGATTTGGTTTATCGTTAATAACAAAATCAAAGCCTGAGTTATTGGTATCCAGTAAAACCGGGTGTCCCAGTTCGGATTGATGCGATACTTTGCGAACTATACTTTTACCAAAACGCGAATCATCAACATAACCACTGTTTGTCCAGCTAAGATCTAATTCAGGCGATAATATTTTCCATGTAAACTTAGTTTCATTACTTAGCTCAACCGCATCAATAATGCTTGAATTTGGCACGTAATAGTAGTTTTTGGTAATCTCTCTTTCAAAGCCGTTAAACGAAAAATGATAGTTATACGTTTGTAAATTCTCGTCTAAGAAATTTTGTTTGGTTTTATCCAGTTTAAAAAGTACATAAGCGTTTACCCCCTGTGCATTAGGCTGCCATATGGTTCTGGTGTAACAATATACTTTTTCCATGTTACTTACTTCTGCCACATCAGCATCAGGCAATATTTCATTATCATCGTACCACTCAAAATCAGCTTCTGACAAATTTACTGCTCCTGTAAAATTTTTAGAGTGATCATCAGGAATATCACATATAACAAGTGTTTGCCCCGGTTTTACAGGATATTGTCTACCGTTACCCGGAATACGGTAAAAGGCATGTATTGCGGTATTTGTTATACGATCATCAGGCGTAAGCTTGCTATTTAAGCGTGCAAAATCTGTATTAAACGCCGTTTCTCCAATAGCTAATCCATCGGCATAAAGTACTTCGTTACTGTTGTTATAAATCTCAAAGTACGAGGCCTGGCGATACTTTTTTTGTGTTTCTGAAGATTTATAGCCGGCATAAAATAGTTCTGAAATAACAAAACCTGCACTTTCATCAAACAGGAATACATTCATATTTAAGTTAGCTGTACCATTGGCGGCTATAACATTCTCCCTGAATCCACGTATTGTTTTTTCTATTGTTTTACTAACTTTTGTTACAACATTTTCGCCTTCTATTTTTTCCACTTCCTGTACGCTTACACTATAACTAACCACACCTTCTACAAGTACATCATAAGCACCATCTAACAAGTTAACCTGTGTATTAGTGTGCGTTACCAGGTCCTGAACCGTTTTCAACCCGCTACTCTTATTGGTAAACGTTACTGAACCTTTTTTAATGTTTAAATCTTTAACCCCATCCAGGGCTTCAGGCATACTTAATTTTAATGCCATCTCTGTTTTAGGAATATCATTATCAGAACATCCTGTCGTTAAAAATGCACCTAACAATAAGCTTAGTGCTGCTACTTTCCAATTCATATAATTATTATTAAATATTAATATTTAACTCCATACCAAACCATGGCAAAACACGTCGTTTTACCTTTAGCCCGTCTTTCCGGTAATAGTCGGGCGTATAATCCAGTATATTATTCACGTAAAAAGAGAAGCCTGTTTGCTCATTAATCCGTTTTGTTACAGTCAAATTTAAGGCTACAGCAATGGCTTCTATTTCTTTATCAAATTGATCTTCCGACGGTTTATCGTACATATGTACCAACAAAGGGTCGTTAATATCTTCTGGTTTAAAACGGTACATTGCACCGGCTTTATCTACGTAATACGCAGGCATACCATTATGCCGGTTATTCTGTTTACCTGTATACCAAAGAGTTTGCAGCAAAGAACTGAACATCAATCCTAAAGGTTTAATATTGGTATCTAAACGAAGGTTGGTGTTTAACGATGCGTGTGTGTGCCCCCTATTCCAATCATAAAGCGGTATATACGGATATTCTTTTCCATCTATAATTCCATCTATAAGCCTGTATTCGGGTAAGCTTTGATCGTATATTGTATTAAACCACGCACCGTTAATGGTAATACGTGTCGAAAGCCTTTGCACATGTCCAAAATCAAGCTGGTACTCTATACCTTTTTTAACAATAAGGCCGGCATTAATATATTGATTAAAGAGGACTGTTGTCACATTCGACTCTGATTTAAAGTCATTTAGATCAGGTGCTTTTGTAAGGCCGGCGACTGAAACTGATGAAGCATCATAGTTGGTATAATTTAAATGGCGGTATTGGCTTAAAGGTAAAAAGCCCGATTCCATTTGTTCTTTAAATAGAGTCAATGACAGTTTTTTACTTCCCCATTTGACTAAAAAGCCGGCCTCAGCCTTTTGGTTGTTTGATGGTTGTATATTATAGTTTACGGGGTTATGGCTATAGGTAATAAAATTTAGGCGGGAGAGTTCTTTTTGCTGAGAATAAAAGTTGAGTTGCAAAATGTCAAAATAGTTCTTTTCGGGATATAAATGCGATAGTGTTGGAAATTTATGCAGCTTACCGTATCCTGCATGGAAGCTGATGTGTAGAACATTATTAAACAGCTCTTGCCCTGGCAGCTGCCAGTTTATATTAACCCGTGGATCGTAATACACCTGTTTACGCATACTGTATGCTTTATTAAGCTTAGGCATGGATGATGCTCGTATACCAAACATACCTTTTAGTTTATGCTTACCTAATGTAATACTTGCATTATCTTCAAAATAAACTGCACAGTATTGTATGGAGGGAATATCCTTTGGTGGCCTTGGCCTCGAACGTACCTGCGGAAAAGGTGGTTTTTGAGGATCAAATATTTGCCCTTCTCCCCTGTTCTTACTGTACCGATAGTTTATACCCCAAAACAGCTTATGCCGTACCTTTTTGTTACTTATGGTGTGTATGCTTTCAATATTAGAGGTTATATATAGCGGTTTATCATCAGTCTTAAGATGGGTTTGGTAACCTGGCTCAAGGTAAATACCATCCTGTACTCCATCTTTAGTATTAAAAACAAATGGTATGGTGCGCCCTGTTGATACAAAACGGTCTATTTCTTTTTGATTAGTGGTATAATTAACCGAGGTGCTTAATTTTAGACTTTCCCACCACGTGCAGGAGGTAAAACTCCAGTTTACCACGCTACTTACCCCCATACGATGATAGGCATTGTTATACTTATCAGTTACTGGATTGCCCTTTTGCGGATCAACACGCTGCTTATCAAACGTACCGGTATAATCACCATTAAGGCTTAAATCCGCTTTTGCTACCCTGCCACAATGCTTACGTTTATAACGTAGTGATGCGTTATGGCGCGAGTAGTTAAGTTCTTTATTTCGAGGATCTGAAACATGCCTGATGTATGATAAACTGGTATTAAGCACTTGCTTATGGTTAAGCCTAAACCCCTTACCTATAGCTACCTGCTTGGCATTAGCGCTTGATTTTAGTCTTATCTTTACAGGACCTGGCACATTACCGCGGTTTATAACAACCACTCCTGTTGTTAAATCGCCATATTTAACCGATGGTATTCCTCTTATAATTTCTACTGATTCAATATCGTCAGTAGTAATATTACGCAAGTCAATGCCCTTACCAGTGGTATTCCTGCTATTAATTCCCAACTTAATATCACTTGATGAACCGGGTATATTCTGCATTTGAGCATCATTTATCAGTGGTGTACCATCTATAACGAAAGCTGTTCCCAAAGATGAATTATAATTGCTTTTTACAGCTGAACCGACTTCGCGCATGGTAATAAGTTTCATTGTTGTGAGATCGTTACGCTTTGATAAACCACCGGGTAACAGCTGAAGTACATCTGCAAAACTGGAAGCCTGCAAGTGCTTCATCGCATCTGTTTTAATTAGTGATGCTGTTGCAGACCCAACACGTTCTTCGGCAATAACAGATATTTGATTTAGCTCATGAACAAACGGTTTTAAACATATGTGTACTGTTGTAGCTTTACATTTCACCCACTGCGATACCGTAGTATATCCAATGCAGGATACCTGTATATGCACGGAGTCTGCTTGCTTTAGCATAAGTGTAAATCTTCCGTTTACATCGCTTATTGAACCTGTGCCTGATTCGGAATGCAAAATATTAGCATAGGGTATGGATGTATTTGTCAAACAATTGACAATATGCCCGTCAATTGCTTTTTGTGCATATCCCCAATGAGTAAGCAACATTACAAATGCCATAACATATTCCTTTTTCTCCATCAAAACTAAGTTTATTGCTGGTGCAAAAGTACAGGGTAGTGCAGGCTTAATCAATCGCCACTAATAGGCATTCTCAGGAAGGCATTACTCCAATTAATTATCTTTTTGCCTTGTTTTAATCTACTGGATAACATTTATATTCCGATTTTGCCCTGCTTTTTTTTGCGGCTTAATCCCCATTTTTGATTAACTATAAATTGGCATATTCTAACAGGTTGGTTTATTCTTTTTTTAAATACTTTGATGTACTTTGTTAGTTTGAGACAAAACATTAAGGCATTGTTCCTTTTTACGTATAAACACTACTTTAATGTACCAGCTATAGAGATGGCGGGTTATACCAACAAAATTTAATTTACTTATCTGCCCTTTTAAATAACCCGGGAATTTAGCTCGAATATAGAAATACACGTATTAATTAAACTTGATTCTATTACCACACTCTCTTTATGCTATTTTATCGCTAACACATAACAAGATATCCTTTGATTAAACAACATACTATAAGATCATTTCAATTAATCACCCTATAAAAGCTCAAATATTTATCGCACTATTTATTGCTATTTAAATTATATACATTACTTTTATTGTATATATTTACATACACAGTTACTTTTTATTTTGTACTAACAACTATTTATCGGGAATAGTTAAATGAAAGCCTCATCACTTATTCATTGAGTAATGAGGCTTTTAATTCATAATATATTACCCCGGGTTTAAATCGAAATACATGAATTAATTATACTTAATTCCATCACTGCATACAATTATCGCAACATATCGTCATTTCATTACTCTTCCAGCTAAACATCTACTATACCATTTATTTATTATTACAAAGGGTACTTTAACACTATTTTATCAGCTACTCTATAAAGTTTTTTCAAATATTTATTGCTTTTTATTGTTTATATTAACTTTTATAGCGATATTTGTATGTGCTGTTACGTTTCATTTCGTACTAACAGCCATGTGTGGAAATAATTAATTGAAAACCTCATTACTTATTAATTTAAGTAATGAGGTTTTTTCCTTCAGCTTGTATTAACCAGGGGTTAATATAAAACCTTACTTATTTTGATGATAGCTTTTTGTTACCTGTTATGAGGAATTACTATTCCTTGTTATAGGGAATTACAATCACACTTATCTTTTACACTTAAAAGGTTTTACGCCAGCTTTTTTTTTATTAAAACCCGCCAGAAGAAGTAAAAAACCTGAGTTCGACGTAAAATTTTGAACCCAGGTTAAGGAAAATGTTGTTTGAAATTACTATGCTCTTCTTGTGGCATGTCTTCTTGTGGTGTGTTACCAAATTTTTAGTGCATTGGTGACTTTGACTATAAAAACTCCAGTATAAAAGTGACCAGTACAGGTACAAGGATTGTAAGAATTATTCCACTAAAGATGGCAATTATTCCATAGTTTTTACCTGTATATTTAACAATTACGGGTAAGGTAGTATCCATTGCTGTTGCTCCTCCTGCTGCAATACCGGCCAGTTTGCCAAAATACCTGACCATGAGAGGTACTGCCAGTAAGGTAATAATCTCACGAAAAATATTTGATAACAGGGCTATTACACCAAGCTCCTGGCCACTTATCTGGCTAATAAATATACTAGAGAGGGAATAATAACCAAAGCCCGCTCCTACTGCCATAGCTTCTTTTACATTAATACCTGGAAGCATAAAAGAAATAAGCGCCGTACCTAAAAGACTACCAGCAACAATGCTTAAGGGCACCAGTACAACTTTTACATTAATTTTTCGCAGTATATGGAAAGCGTTTTTATCGCTACCAATACTTATACCAACCAAAAACATAAGTACATATAAAGCATAGCTGGTTAAATCTTCGTTTAGAAGCCATTCCGGGAAAATATGGTAAATGCCTCCAATAAGCCCTGCAATAAAAAAGGCCAGTATTATTAAACTCCCTTTCATAATCAGGCCTCTTTGTTAGTATTGAAAAACAAGTGGTACACAACCTTTGCCAAAAGCACACTACCGGCCACTGCGCCAAAGGTTAAGCAAAAAGCTTTATAGCCAATCCGTGGAAAATTATTAATTATATCTTCATTTATTCCAACGGAGATACCCAGTAAAAAAAGCAATAAATATACAGCGTATGTTACAGCACTATCTATTTTTTTACGTGTATTATCTTTCTCACGAAACAACCAACCAATGCCAATTCCGATGGCAAATAAAGCAATTACAATGTATGATGTCATGGCACCAAAAGTAAGTATTTTAGATTAAAATATGGGACAAGCCCGCCAGAGCGGCCTCATCCCACATTTACTAAATCCAAATCAAACACTAATATCTTATACGAGTTCTAATTGAGGGTGGCATTAGAAATAATTTCTTTCTGAGGAACCGGGAAGAAAGCATGTTCATCAAGCCTGAAATATTCACGGCCTGCTGCCTGCATAGCACTTTCAAGCTTACCCCAACGGCGTAAGTCGAAAAAGCGGGCACCTTCCATTGTAAATTCCATTATACGCTCAAATTCAATCTGATCACGCACACCTTGCTGGTCTAATCCGCTTAATGCAGGCATATTACCATGCGTTAACCGTACTTCATTAATCCAGTTTAGTGCTGCACCAGGCTCATTAAGCTCATTTAATACCTCTGCATACATTAACAACACATCAGCATAGCGTAATAAGGGTATATTAACAGATGATTGATTTTCCCAAAACTCCCCATTGGCAGGTAAGTATTTTCTGAAAGTCACATCAGTATAATCAACCTCATCACGTCTTGTTTCATCCCAGTTACCCGATTGAAATCCATTACACAAGTAGGTCCATGTGTACTCGAAAAATGGTACATTAGCCGCATCATTATAAGCAGGATCATCAAAAATTAATGAGCCAACAACACGCTTATCGTAACCACCATCCAATGACGTTGTACCTTCTTTTGTCATAATTGACAGCAAGTTATCAGCTGCACGAATCTCATCCCATCCACCTAAATCGCTGACACGCAGGAAACGGTGCGATGGAAATTTATAGTAAGCACCACCGGCTGTAACAGGAGACAATTGCAACTCAAATAAACTCTCTGAACTGTTTTCATTTGTACCATCAAACATTGACGGGAAATTGCTTTCTAAAGCAAAATTATAGTTACCGCTTTCCACAACATCGTTAAATAAGTCTTTAGCCTCGTTTAAGTACGCTGTTTTATTAGCTGCTTCTTCACCCGAACGGAATAATAAACACTTTGCTGCAAAAGCAACAGCAGCACCCTTGGTAACACGGCCAATATTCTCTGCATTACGTTTAGCTGGTAAACCTGCGGCGGCAGCTTTAAAGTCTGCAATAATATGATCCCATGCTTCAACACGCGGAGATAAGCCCTGAGCTGCTTCACCTACCGATGTCGATACCTTATCTCTAACAATTATTTCCTCAAAGTTCAGCACTAATTTTAAGTGATAAAATGCTCTTAGAAACCGGCCTTCAGCAACAAGCTCTGCCCTGATGGCAGGACTTATCTTCTCATCTTCCATAGCACCCACAAAAGTGATTACCTGGTTGGCATAGTTAACGCCTCTGTAATGTCTTTCCCAATAAGTTGTTACCTGGGTATTACCAAATTCATTGGTAAAATTGGCAATATCTGTCCAGTTAGGATAGTTGGCAGCATCTTTACCATATTGAGTTAAATCACTGCGGTAATTATCAACCACAAATTTTACCTCTGCAAAAGACCAATACTCAGTTGCACACTCCAATTGCGAATAGGCTGCCGAAACAGCACCTTCTGCATCTTCCTGATTACGATAAAAATTATCAGAATTTAACTGATCCGGTGACTCCTGAATTAATTGATCTTCGTCACATGCCACCATAGTCCCCACCAATAAAAAGGCAAGAACGATATATTTTATATTACCTAATTTCTTCATTCCTGAATAGTTTTATTTGTTAGAAACTCAATTGAACACCTGTTGTAATCATACGTGTCTGAGGATAAACAGAACGGTCGGTACCTGTATTAAATACGTCTCGCGAAATTTCCGGGTCAAGACCTGAATAGTTCGTGATGGTAAATAAGTTCTGTCCGCCAACATATATACGTAGTTTATCAATCGAAACTTTGTCCAGCAACGATTGTGGTAAAGTATAACCTATCTGCAGGTTTTTAAGCTTCAGGTAAGCACCATCTTCCAAATAACGGTCCGATGCTACTTTAGCGTTACCATTGGGATCGCCAAGTACTGCCCGTGGCACTGATGTACTTGTATTTTCAGGAGTCCACGCATCCAGAGTTGAGCTCAGATAATTTGATCCACCAGACATGTTGGACAGGTTATAACCAATTCCGTTATATATTTTATTACCTGCCACACCATAGAACAACATTGAAAAGTCAAAGTTTTTAAATGACGCATTAAAGGCTAAGGAATACTCTACTTTTGGTAAACCTGTACCCATAAATACTTTATCATCTTCACCAATTGAACCATCATTATTGGTATCAACAAAACGGATATCACCAGGAGCAGCAGCTCTCTGAAGTAGTTCTCCATCTGAATTAACATGCGCATCAACTTCACCCTGATTTTGAAAAATACCATCTGTCTGGTATAAATAAAATGCGCCTACAGGCGAACCAATACGTGTTTGGTTAGGGAAATGTGAATCACCTAAAAACAGGCCATAACCGTATATAGACTGATCCGGATTATCCAGCTCTGTTACTTCATTCTTTAAAGTTGAAAGGGTTCCGGTAATATCATAGGTAAACGGACGCTTCGGACTGTGGTAAGTTAACTCTAACTCTAAACCCTGATTACGCATTGCAGCTGTATTCATAATGCTGGAATTAAATCCTGATGACATAGCTGGAGCAAAATTCATTAAAAGATCCTTTGTGTCGTTAATATAGTAGTTAACTGTACCGGTAATACGATTATTCATAAAACCATAGTCAAGCCCCATATTTAAGGATTCTGCTACTTCCCATTTTAAACCCGCATTGGCCATTTCCCTGGCTGCACTTCCCGGCCACGGGCTTTGGCCGTTTCCTCGTACAGAACCTAAATCGTACTCATTTTTTGTTCTGATTAATGCCTGCCACATATACGGGTCAAGGTTACCTTCGCTACCTAACTGCCCCCATGAGGCTCGTAACTTTAAGTTACTTATAAAGTCATTGTTTTTTAAGAAGCCTTCCTCTGTTAAACGCCACCCGATTGCAGCAGACGGGAAGGTACCAAACTGGTTTTCTGATCCAAATTTCGATGATCCGTCACGACGAACTGATAACTGCACAAGGTACTTGCTTGCAAATGAATAGTTAATGCGTCCGAAATACGATATACGGGTATAGTTCCAATTACTACCGTTGGCCGAAAATTCACCTCCAATACCTCCATTGATTGTATTAAAGCTATTATCAAGAAAACCTGCAGGATTAGTTACAGTAACCAAGTCACCATCTTGTACACTATTCTCATTAAGATATCCCAGGGCAGTAGCTCCTGTCCATCCATAATTTTCTTCCTGGTACGAGTACCCCAATACGGCATCAAAACTATGCCTTTCAACTTGTTTGTTAAAAATTAACAGGTTTTCTACCAATGACTCGGTATATTTTGCCCTTGTCTCGTCAACAGATGTAAATAATACTTCATCCTGAACACGATCCTGATGAGGCGTTACATGAAAAGTATTGTATTCTGCCGAAGTTTTATAACCGGCATTAGCTTTATACTTTAACCACTTAAGCAGGTTTAAAGTACCTGAGAAGTTAGCTGTTACATACTCCTCTTCATCCCGTCCCTGACGAAAATTCTGACGTGCTATTGGGTTACGATGATCAGGCATTCCTGCATATGACATACCGTATCCCCATTCTGCTTCTTCTTCGTAAACAGGAATAAGCGGTGAAATTTTATAGGTTTCTGTCATACTATAAAAGGGTGCTGTTTGGTTCTTACCCGAATAAGCCAGGTTGGCATCAACATCTAATATTCCTTTTGTAAGACCAATACGTGCTCTCCAGTTGTTTCTTCTAAAGCTTGAGCCAATAAGTGTTCCTTTTTCATCTGAGATACCCCCTGATAAGCTGTAGGTAATATTCTCTCCACCACCACTTAAACGCACATTATAATTTTGCAATAATCCTGTACGAAAAACCTGGTCTTGCCAGTCCGTATCTGCTTTAGGAGTAAAACCACCTGTTAAGTATTCAGGCAGTGCTTCGCCGGCATTTTCATACATCATTTTATGTACTGTAATGTACTCGTTACCTTTTAATAAGTCGAAATTATTAATCGAATTGACCACACTAAGATTAGATGTAATATCAACCTTTACTTCACCTTTATTACCTTTTTTGGTACTTACAAGGATAACACCATTAGCCGCACGCGATCCATATATAGCTGCTGCGGCACCATCCTTCAATACTTCCATTGATTCAATATCGTTAGGATTAATGTCGTTTAAGTTACCCCCGATAAAACCATCAACAACAATGAGTGGCGAGTTACCGCCTAATGTTCCAACGCCACGAATTTTAATGCTTACACCACTACCTCCAGGTGAACCATCTCCTTTAGTAATATTAACACCGGCAATACGCCCCTGTAGCCCCTCAGCCGGGTTAGCAGCTACCACTTTTGACAAGTCTTCACTTTTAACACTGGCAACAGCACCTGTAAGGTCACTTTTCTTTTGAACACCATACCCAACAGCTACCACTTCATCTAAGCCAATCGACTCCTCTATAAGAGTGATATTTATTTGACTACGACCACTTACCGCAATAGTTTGCATTTGAAATCCAATAAACGAGAATACAATGTTTTGCTCATCGCTTTCCACTTCCAACTCGTATTCACCATCAATATTAGTAATGGTACCATTGGTTGTACCTTCTACAAATACATTAACTCCTGGTAGTGGTTCGCCATCAACACTAATTACTCTACCCTTAACAGTATGTGTTTCTTCTTGTTGAATAGCAATAAGGGGGTTATTTTCTATTATAATAATTAGTTTACCATTTATTTTATAAGTTAATCCAGTACCTTCAAGAACCATATCAAGTACTTCTGAAAGTTCTGTATCATTAAGATCTTTAGTAATTATTTCGTTGAGGTTGACTAAATCATCTTGGTAAAAAATAGTAAATTCGGATTGCTTTTCTATCTCATCAAATACTTGCTCTAAAGTATTTTGACCTCGCTTAAGATTAAGCTTTACGTTCTGTGAATAGCTCGACGCAGAAATCTGAACCATTCCGAAAATCATTAAAACTATTGTTAGTTTCATAATCTTCAAAATTTTTAGGTTTAGACATGACACGACAGGTCTCATGTCATTCAATTTTTTTTTCATACTTTTGAATGATTTACTTTTAAACTTGTTTTAAATTAATTCAGACCGGGATGATGTTGCCGCACCATTCCGGTCTATCTTTATGTATCCTATCTCATAGGCAAATCCTTTATCAATGTTATATAAATCTCCTGGTCTTTTACATGGTAATCAATTGGCGTAGTTATCCTTATAGCATCCAGTACCTGCCATATCGTTTCTTTATTCCTAAATTTACCGGTAAAGGTAATATCGTTAAACTTGGCCTCATCCATTACAATATTTACATCATACCACTTTTCAAGGCGAATTATGAGCTCTTCAAAGGAGGTATTCTGAAAATAGAAACTATTCTGTACCCAATTGGTTTCAATATCAACATCTGCCTTCCTAACGGTTAGTTTTCCATTGGCAAATACCGCCTTTTGTCCGGGCTTAAGAATCACACCTTCTTTTGGCTCAAAATCCTTAATATTAAGCGATACCTTACCATTTACAAGCGTTGTTTCTATGCGGTTAAATTCGGAATAAGCCATTACATTAAACTCAGTACCCAAAACCCGCACTTCAATATCTCCGGCTGAAACCATAAAAGGGTATTGGGTATTATGCTTAACATTAAAATAACCTTCTCCTACTAATGAAACCTTACGTATCCCTTTTTCAAAATCCGAAGGATAAGTCAGCTCCGAACCGGCATTTAACTTTACAATTGTTCCATCGGGCAACTCTACAGTTGATTTTGAGCCTTTAGGAACAGTAACTTTTGCATATTGAATATCACTTTTATCTCCCTGCGACATGTTAAACACAGCATAAGTCCCAAGAAATACGAGCAAGGCCACTACCGCCACTTTAAACAGTTCAATACTGATATAGCGTAGCTTGTTCGGTTTTACAGTTTGTTTTTCAAAAGCACGCCATGCTGTCTCTGGTGCTTCTATATCGCAGGTGTAAGAAGTATCCCAGATATCTTTAATTCTATAATACTCTGCTTTATTTTCATCATTAGCATTAATCCAATTGCTAAGTTGTTTTAGTTCAGTTGCATTAGCCGTTTGGTCTAAGCTCCGAATTATTAATGCTTCTAAGTTATTTAATTCACTCATTTGTCCGTTTTGTAATAGCATGACAGACAAGAATGGTAAACTACGTCAACTTTATTAAGTTTTTTTTAAGAAAATTACAATTTCAACTTAGCTAATTCTCTTAACCTGTTTATACATCGATAAATACGTGTTTCAATAGTACGTAACGGAACATTTAATTTTGTGGCAATTTCTTTATTTTTCAGCCCCAGGTACCGGCTCATCTCAATCAGTTCCTTACACCCTTTAGGTAATTCTTTGATAAGCCTGGTTACAGAAGTAGCCATTTCTATTTGAAGCAAACTTTTCTCATCACGGTAATAATCCAATTCACTGGCCATAAGTTCAACCTGGATAGAATCATGATGCTTTGCCCTAATTTTTAATTGTGCGATATGATTAAGCGAAAGATTATACACAATCTTATACAGAAAAGCAGTCAAAGAAACATTAGCAACTATTTTCTCACGTTCCTCCCATAACTTCATAAATGCCTCTTGTACAACATCAGATGCAACATCACTTTGCCTTACAAACTTGAGCGCATAGCGCACCACATCATTATGATGCGCTATAAAGAAGCGTTCAAATTGTTTTGTATCCTTTATCTCTTTAATTTCTGACATATTAATTTAACCTTATCCTTTAGGTACATTTTTTTCGTCAGGAAAACGATCACTGTACTCTTTCCAAAATAACTTTACTTCTGATCTCATTTCTTTATGCAGAAACAATATGCCAAATAAGTTCGGAATTGTCATCAAAGCTATTGTAATGCCGGATAAAGTCCAAATTATTGTAGTATCTATAAATGATGCAATAAAAAATGCGATAACATAAGTAAGATGATACCATATCACATATTTTGAGCCCCATAAAAAAATTACAGCCCTGTCGCCGTAATACGACCAGGCAATTGCTGTAGAAAAGGCAAACAGCAATAAGCCTATTGAAACAATGTATTGCCCCCATTTACCAAACCAACTCCTGGTAAATGCAATAGCCGTTAATGGCGCACTATGAATTAAAGAGCGGCCTTCAAAAATGATCTTATTATTGCTTGAATTTGAAAATTGTGCTTTTATTAGGTCAAATAATCCATGTTTCTCCTCATTTATTATTACTGCACCATCATCAACACGTATTAGCCCACTGTATAACCTGCCGCCTTTTTTTACAAACACATTTTCAGCCAAAGAGCGTGCATGTAAAATGCTTACCGGTGAAGTAATACGTCCATTCTCTACTTTCATCAGTCCCGAATATAAAGGCAGGCTTTCTTCTTTGCTAAGGTGTCTGCCTAACTCTGCTCTTCCTGCTTCACTGGCATCAGTAACATACTCAGAGTTCAGCACTTCCAAATCTGCCAACTGAAACCTGTTTTCATGTTTTTGACTCCATACGCCCGATGAAAGCAGGACAAATCCTGTTAAAGTACAGATAATGATTGTATCAATAAACGGCTCAAGTAAAGCTACTAACCCTTCAGAAACAGGTTCATGAGCTTTAGCAGCAGCATGGGCAATAGGCGCTGATCCCTGTCCGGCTTCATTGGAAAATAAACCACGGTTAACGCCACGGTTAAAGGCAAAGGCAATGGTAGCACCTAAAAATCCCCCGGTTGCAGATGATCCGGTAAATATGTCGCCAACCACAGCCTGTAGTGATGGCCAGATATTTTGATAGTTAAATATGATAACAGCCATAGCTCCAATAAAATAAATAATGGCCATAGCAGGTACCAGTCGCGAGGTAACTTTTGCAATGCGTTTAATTCCTCCAATAATAACAAATGCCAAAAGTATAGCAAGAACAAACCCGGTAATCATATGCGGCACACCAAAAGTAGCAAATAAAGAGTTGGAGATGCTATTAATTTGCGGCAAACTTCCGGTACCAAAAGATGAAAGAACTGTTGCTAAGGCAAAAATAGCGGCAATCCAATGCCCTGTATTAATGGTTTTACCTGATGGCATTTTAATATTAAGCGTTTTACGCATATAATACATTGGCCCGCCAGCAATGGAACCATCTTCGGTTTTTTCACGATACTTGTGTGAAAGGGTTACCTCCACAAATTTGGTTGTCATACCAAACATAGCAGTTATCAACATCCAGAATAAAGCTGCCGGCCCACCTAAATGTACTGCCAAAGCCACACCTGCAATATTTCCTGTACCAATTGTGCCCGACAAGGCTGTTGTTAAAGCCTGAAAATGCGAGGTATCACCCACATCACCCTCCCTATCGTATTTGCCTTGTACAATTCGTATAGCATACTTAAAAAACCGAATTTGCGGAAATCGAAGATAAACGGTAAAAAATATCCCCGTTCCTAAAAGTAATAAAACAAACCAAATATGACTTCCTATATATGAGTCAATTAAAAGCAATAAATCATTTAATGCCTGCATAGATTTTTCGTTAATTTTGTAGATTTTGTAGATTAAGACTACAAATATTTACTTTGAGTATGAATAAAACAAATTTTTTATGATCTGATAACCAAATGTTCTTCTAATTATTATCAACCGGGCTTTCTTCCACACCCTAACTTCCCTTTTTGCCTAAATAGGGAAGAAAAAAATCAAGGTTACTTTTTTATCTCAATCGTAAGTTAGCTAAATTATTCTTGAACCAGCTCCAATAGGTTTACCGGGAGCAAAATTCATGGTCTTACTAAAAAAACTGTAGTTAAATATAAACTATAAAAAAGGAGCCGAAATAACAGCATTTGACATATCAAAAGATAACGGAGATATTTGTTATACAGAAAATTAAACTATTTTTGTGTCCCAAACTTAAATTATGCTTAAACCTAACACAGACGAATTCCGTATCATGTTTAAAGAAGATTCTGTATGGGGAGAACATGAGGTTATTAAATTCCGTTGGGTACTTGTATCTGTAATTCTAATTTTCATTGCTTACATCTATTATTCCGGCGATACGTACAGAGCTTTAATCTCTCTCCTTTTAGCAAGTATTTACATTTTTTACAATGCCATATTAAACATTCTCTTACGTAAGTATGGTAGTGCTACATGGATACGCTTCTTATCAGCTACAATTGATATTACCACACTAACGATACATGTTTTTAATTATTCCTTCTTTTTCAAACCTATTGCAGTAACAACAGCAGCATCAACATTTTTATACCCGGTTTTAATTCTACTTTCAGTATTAAGGTATGATAAACGCCTGGTTTTATTTTCTACACTTTACTCTGTATTTTGCTTTAATATAATTTATATCATCCGGTATCCACATATCGAACCGGTATTGTTAGAGCAAGTAGCATCAGCTAATTGGGCCGGCCAAATTTATAAAAGTGTTTATTTTATTGTAATGGGCTATTTTTTATATAGTATCCCTAAAATGATAACAAGGTTAAATACCAAATATCGTATCTCAATTAATATGAGAAAGAATTCTGAGTTGGATTTAGCTCTTGAAAAACAAAAGAAAGATTTGGCAATACTACAACTACGTAAAGAACAACGCTTAAATAAACGGTTAGCCGATCAAAAAGCTCTTATAGAAGACCAAAAGGAACGCTTACAACAAGCTAATAAAACAAAAGATAAACTCTTTAGTATTATCGGTCACGACCTTAAAACACCTTTTGCAGCACAAATATCAATAATTGACCTATTACTTAGTGATTCTCATGAATATAAACAGGAAGAATTAAAGAAAATTTTTAAAACAATACAACACTCATCTCTACAAGGGCTTGATTTACTTGAAAATCTTCTTGACTGGTCGAAACAACAAAACAACCTTAATACATATCAAACTATTCCTATACGAATAGCTACTTTAGTATATGAAACACAGGCTTTGATATCTCATAATTTTGCCCATAAAAAAATTACTTTAATTAATAAGGTCAACCCTTTAGTAACAATATGTGCTGATAGCAATATGATTAAAACGATCTTACGTAATATTATTTCAAATGCCATTAAGTATACTAACAATAATGGCACAATTACTATATATACCTGTAAGGATGAAGCTTTTGATTATTTAAAAATTTCTGATACAGGTATTGGTATGACTAAACAACAAATAGACAACCTATTTAATATTGAAAATAATATTTCGACTCCAGGAACCAATAATGAACCCGGAACAGGCTTAGGATTAATTCTTTGCAAAGAGCTTGCTGAAAAAAATAATGCAAAAATAAGTATAGAAAGTCAGGTTGGTGTTGGAAGTACATTTACCATTGCATTTCCACTTATTGAAGAGAATACCTACAAAAATTAAAATTAATTCTTTATTACAGGTATAACCCAGGCTTAATGACAACATAAAATTATTGTCCCAAACCGCTTATAAACATTAAGCTTTTTATTAAAACACAAGTCGAAGTATAATATAGTTTTAAAGTGAATTAATAAAACGGGTACCCCAAAAGCAGAATCATTTGACTTTAAATCCATAAAGGGAAAATATTGAAATTCAGTACCAGTATGAATAAAACCTGAATTTACAGAAAGAGCCAATGGTTTTCCTTTTCAAATACCCGTTTTAGCTTAATCAATATAATAGATTAAATATGTATTACTTCATCATAAGCTGCAGCTGCAGCTTCCATAATAGCTTCAGACATGGTTGGATGAGGATGAACTGCCTTAATTAACTCATGGCCTGTTGTTTCTAAACGACGAGCAGTTACCAGCTCAGCAATCATTTCAGTTACATTAGCACCAATTAAGTGCGCCCCTAATAATTCGCCATATTTGGCATCAAAAATAAGTTTTACAAAACCATCTTTGTGACCTGCGGCACTGGCCTTACCAGAAGCAGAAAAAGGAAATTTACCTACTTTAAGTTCATAACCGGCTTCTTTAGCTGCTTTTTCTGTCATACCTACAGATGCTACTTCAGGCGAAGTATATGTGCACCCCGGTATATTGGAGTAATCAAGTGCTTCAGGGCTATGGCCGGCAATTTTCTCTACACAAATAATACCCTCTGCCGAAGCAACGTGTGCCAGTGCCTGCCCGGGAACAATATCTCCAATCGCATAAATACCCGGAACAGTTGTTTGGTAAAATTCATCCACCTTTACTCTTCCATTCTCAACCTGAACGCCAACCTCCTCAAGTCCAATATTCTCAAGGTTAGGCGTAATACCTACCGCTGATAATACAATATCTGCTTCAATCTCCTCTTCGCCTTTCTTAGTTTTTATCCATGCTTTAACCTTTTCACCAGAGGTATCAACTTTAGTTACCTCTGCTCCTGTCATTACCTTAATACCAGATTTCTTAAAAGAACGTCCCAATTGTTTCGACACTTCTTCATCTTCAACAGGCACAATCGTTGGCAAATACTCTACCAAGGTTACTTTTGTACCAATAGCATTATAAAAGTAAGCAAACTCACTACCGATTGCACCTGACCCCACTACAATCATCGATTCCGGCTTTTTATCCAGTGTTAACGCTTTACGATATCCAATTACCTTTTCGCCATCCTGAGGCAGATTAGGCAATTGACGACTACGTGCACCGGTTGCCAATATAATATGTAAAGCAGTATAAACCGATTTTTCACCTACTTCACTAAGTACTTCAACCTGCTTGTTTCCCAGTAACTTTCCTGTTCCCTGTATTACATCAACCTTATTCTTTTTTAGCAAAAACTGTATTCCTTTGCTCATTCCATCAGCAACACCACGGCTTCGTTTTACCATGGCTTCAAAGTCAGCGCTTGCTTCGCCTTCAATATTTACACCATAATCACTAGCGTGCTTCAAGTATTCAAAAACATTTGCACTCTTAAGTAAAGATTTAGTTGGAATACAGCCCCAGTTAAGGCAGATACCTCCAAGTTCTGAACGTTCAACAACTGCTACTTTTAATCCCAGTTGTGAAGCTCTTATAGCTGCAACATATCCGCCCGGACCACTACCTATTACTATTAAATCGTAATTCATTGTTGTATGTATTTATTTCTTGTTTATACAAATTTCAAATAACATATAATATAAAATCCGATGCCATAAAAGTGAGACATCAATAACATTAACAAAATTAATGACAGAGGGTTTGAAATAAAACGATAAATATCAAGTATTACTACAAAAAAAAGGAGGCTAAAAGCCTCCTTTATCATTTATATTTAACCAATTAGTTTAGTTTAATAATTCAGCAACCTTATTGTGCAAATCATCTCCTCTAAGGTTTTTAGCAATAATTTTACCGTCCTTATCTAATAATACAGTATGTGGTATCCCCGATACGGCATATAACTTTGCTGCTTCATTACCCCAGCCTTTCAGGTCTGAAACATGGTTCCAGGTTAGTTTATCTTCTTCAATAGCTTTTAACCATGCATCCTTTTTCTGATCTAAAGAGACACCTAAAATATCAAATCCTTTATCTTTAAACTCTGCATAAAGTTTAACTACATGTGGGTTTTCACGACGACATGGCCCACACCAGCTTGCCCAAAAGTCAACTAATAAGTACTTGCCTTTAAATGAAGATAATGAAACAGGATTTCCTTCTGTATCATTCATTGTAAAGTCAGGTGCCATTTTACCTACTGCAACAGTTTCCAACTTTGCTATTTTTTCGCTCAGCTTCTGATAATAGGTTGATGTTATTAATGCCTGGTCTAACATAGCCAGGCCTTCTTTCATTTCTTCAAGAGACGAGTGCCCGTATATATTTGAAACGATAAAAGCAGAAACAGGCGATGCCGGATTAGCTTTTATAACGCCTTTTTGAAGTGCTTCATATTTAGCCTGAAGTGCCTCATACTCTTCATAAATGGCTTTTTGCTTAGCTGTATCCCCAGCTTGTCCTGCTTCGCCATAAGCTTTCTTCAATTCAGAATTTTTGATATTTTGTTCTTTACTTGCGTCGTTTACGGGCTTATAAATAGCATAAGCTTTTCCTCCGCTTACTCTTGCGTCTTTAATGCTCTCTAAAGCTCCATTAATGGTATAATTTACATTTTCTGCAAAGAAATTAATTGTGTTACGCGACCCTGCTTCTCCAACTAAAACAAGCACAGGCTCCTTAAGCTCTGTAGAGTATTCAACAACACCTTCAGTAATACTTAGCGTATCAAGAATATTAATTCCAGTCTTATCAAGCACACTAATAACAACAGTTTTGCCTACAGCACCATCAAGCTTTCCGGTTAATTTAAACACACTGGCTTTGGGCTGACATGATGCCATTATCGTAAGGACAGAAATGGCAAATAAAAAAGATTTTTTCATTTAATTATTTTTTGTATCACCAACAGTGAACGATTATAGCTTAACTATACATGCTTATTTTTTTTAATTAAGCTTATTTATTACCAGGGTCTAAATATAGTTTCACTTGTATGGATATCAAAATATCTGCAAATAAAAAAGTCATCTTAAAAAGATGACTTTTTATACACTCTAAATTTACAGTACTAGTTTAGCAACTCTGCCAGCTTCTCTTCTAAAGCAGATCCTCTTAGATTTTTAGCTATAATTTTTCCCTCTTTATCAAGTAGAAAAGTACTAGGTATACTCTGAATAGCATATTTCTGGGCAACTCCTGAATCTTTATCTGCAATAAGCTGAGTCCATGTCAGGCCATCTTCTTCAATTGCTTTTGCCCATGCTGCTTTGTCATTATCAACAGAAATACTTATTACCTCAAATCCCTTTGTATTATAAGCAGTATATGCTTTTACTACGTTTGGATTTTCCATACGACATGGTTGACACCAGCTAGCCCAAAAATCAATTAATACATATTTACCTTTAAAACTGCTTAAGGTAACCTCGTTACCGTTGTTTGAAGGCAAAGTAAAATCAGGTGCAAATTTACCTTCTTCAACTGCTGCTATAGCTATTGCCAGTTCTTCAAGTGGCTTAAGAAATTCTTCTATTTCCTTATAATAAATATGCTCACTCATTGTTGGCTTAAATTTAGCTAACAAGGCTTTTGAATCTTCATATTGATCAGGACCAGATTGTGCAATTTTATTAAACGCTAAAAACAACCCTAAGGCATTATCAACATTTTCGTCAATAAACTTTGTTGCATAGGCTTGACCGTCCTCACGAATAGATTGTAACTCTTCCTGTAATAGTTGAATTTTATCTTGATCCTGATTCATGTGTGCCATTTGATATTCCTGCTGTAATTCCAGAACCCTTTCCTGTCCCGGAACACCATCATTAAAAGCCTTAAATAGTTCAGATAATTTTGAACCACTTACTTCAAGCTCCGACAATTCTTCAATATCTCCAGTAATAGAAATTGAAGAATTTTCAGCAAAAATGAAGCCCGGCTGTTGCTTTCCATCAATTGTTATAAAAAGTAATTCAGGAGCCTCCAGGCTTCCGGTAAATGTAAATACGCCATCAACCATTTCCGCAGTATCAATAGCAACTGGCTGACCTTTCCTGATTTTTTGCAGAATAACTTTTTCCGCTGTGGCACCTTCAAGTGTTCCAGTAATTTTATAAGATTTTGGTTGACACCCAACCAACATTGCAACACTAAAGATTGCCAACAATATTTTTTTCATGTTCTTCTCTTTTCAACAAAGCCTTTACAGCTTCATCCATTTAATATATGTTTAAAATAATTATCCAATAAATCTTTGGCCGCCATAAATGAGCTTTTCTCATCATTAAGTACCATGTTCTCATTTTCTTTAACCGCCTCTTTTATCAACGGGTGCTGGTAAAAATTATTCCGCAACTGTTCATTAATACTTTCGTACATCCAATATTTGGCCTGAGAACTCCTATTTTTGTCAAAGAAACTATTTTCTTTCGTCAATTTCACATACTCAAGCACCATATCCCAAATTTTATCTACATCTTGATGATAAAGAGATGAACATGTCTTTACTTTCGGTGTCCAGCCTGATTTTGTAGGGGGAAACAAATGAAGTGCACTACTATATTCTGCCTGAGCAAGTTTTGCACGATTAACATTCTCTCCATCTGCTTTATTAATGGTTATGGCATCAGCCATTTCCATAATACCACGTTTAATACCCTGTAGTTCATCTCCTGCTCCGGCCAGCATTAATAATAAAAAGAAGTCTACCATAGAATGAACAGCAGTTTCTGATTGTCCAACCCCCACGGTTTCTATAAAAATTGTATCAAAGCCGGCAGCTTCACAGAGAATAATGGTTTCGCGTGTTTTACGTGCCACCCCACCTAAGGAACCAGCTGATGGCGAAGGGCGTATATATGCGTTCTGCTCTCCCGAAAGCTTTTTCATTCGTGTTTTATCACCTAAAATACTTCCTTTTGTTCTTTCACTTGATGGGTCAATGGCAAGAACTGCAAGTTTTCCTCCATTTCTTATAATATGCATCCCCATAGATTCAATAAAGGTACTTTTACCGGCACCTGGCACACCTGTAATACCTAAACGAATACTTTTCCCTGAATAGGGTAAGCATTTTTCTATTATCTGTTGCGCCACCTGCTGATGCTCAGGCCGTGAGCTCTCAACCATTGTTACTGCCCTGCTTAATATCGTAACATTACCATCCAGTACACCTGTAACATAATCCTCTACGGTTAGTTGCTTCTTACGTTTGATTACTCGACTGGTTGCATTCGGATTAATTGACGGCGCATTCTCTACTCCTTTGTTCACTTTTAAACTCTTATATGAAGGGTCATTTTCTATATGATGCTGATCATCAAAAGTTGCCATAATAGTAAGTATTACTTCTAATTAAAGAAAAGGAGAGTACTGCAAATACAGACTCTCCAGTGCTTAATGCGTTATACCAAGTTAGTTAATTTTTACATTACCAGTAATCATTAATCGTTCCGAAGCTCTTTTAGGATCATTAGTTACAATGGTAACTGTTTTTGTTTGCCTGCCACTTTTGCCACGAGAATCAAATTCAGCTACTACCATTGTAGATTCACCCGGTGCAAGAATTGTTTTAGCAGGTTTAATAGCAGTGCAACCACACGAAGCCTTAACTTTACGTATAATCAATTCGCTCTTGCCATTATTTTTAATCTCAAACTGATGTTTAACCACATCGCCTTGCTTTATTTCTCCAAAATTCCATGTTTTCTCTGTAACTGCCATTACAGGTGCTGCCTTCATTTTTTCTGCATCCCACGATGAAAAATCTTCTTGAATAGTAGCACTTACTGTTAAACGATTACTGTAATTATTAACATCATTAAAGATGATAAAAATGTTATCGGTCACAAAGCCCCAGTCGTTTTTAGCTTCTGCATCATAAGTGGCAGTAATAACACCTGTTTGTCCCGGCTCAATAATTTCTGGTACAATCTTAATTTTAATATGAGCTGGTACATTTAAAAATCCAAGCTTTAATGCCTCATCCGAGGTGCTTATTATCTTTAGGCTCTCTTCTTTAACTTGCCCGGGACTCATATGCGTAAAAGCCAAATGAGATGACTCCAGGCGAATCTTTTCCATATTGCGCGGGTAGATGTCCTCTACAGTCATTTCGCGTGGCAATACTTTACCATTAATCCGTAAAATAACTGTTGCATTTTGAGCATTTGATGATACTGTTATTGTTTTATTGAAATTACCCGGACGATTCCTTGGATCAAATTTTACTTTAACATATCCTTCTCCACCGGGAGGGATAGGATTACGTGTCCACTCTGGGGTAGTGCAACCACAAGAGGCTTTAACATTATGCAATACCATAGGTTGGCCACCTGTATTTTTGAACTTGAAATTAACATTTTTAACACCACCATCTTCTTTAATCTCGCCAAAATCATGAATAACCTTATCAAAAGCCAGATTAGGCTTGGCGTGTTGTGCCTGAGCTGTATAAATAACGGCACATAAAACTGCTGTAAATACAATCAACTTTCTCATTGTCAAGTTAAGTTTAATTTTTTTTTATCAAAATAGTTACTGGAACAAATAATATTCCCAAATTATATGCTACTTTATTTTTTATGCTACACCAGATAATTAATCATTTATTTATTGGTAAATAAAAACATACAAATTTATAAATAATTATATGGAAAATATTAAATAAATTGGCTTTTAACATGTCATTAATCATCGTGGTGTTGTGTTTCATTTACGATCAAACTCTTATCATCATCAACTTTGTATTCGGGCTGAATAGTACAATGGCAAATACCATACTCCTTCTTAAGCAAACGCTTAATACAGTTAATCAGCTTATTTGCCTTTTCTACAGATACATTTTCAGTGAGGTCTACATGCCCTTCAAAATGAAGTTCTTTATCATTTAATTGCCAAAGGTGCACATGATGAATATTTTCAATACCATCAATTTGTGCTACTTCTTGTGCTAACTTACTAATTTCAATATTTAATGGTGTAAACTGCATTAAAACTCTTAAGGTTTTAATTACCAATTTCCAGCTTGCAATTATTAAATAAATAGCAATAATAACAGACAATAAAGCATCAACCCACATTATGTTATAAAAGTGAATTAATAAGCCACCAACTAAAACAGCAATTGAAGATAACATGTCTGAAAACAGGTGAAGATAGGCCGAACGCATATTCATATTATTTTCAGAATGCTTTTTAACCAGTAATACACTAATTCCGTTTGCCAAAATACTGAACCCTGCCAAATAAGCAACCAAAATGCCATCTACGAGAACTTCTTTACCAACAAAAAAACGTTCGCTTGCCTCATAAATCAGGTATATTGAAATGGCTAACAATGTGGCTGAATTAAAAAAAGCGGCCAGTATCTCAGCCCGCTTGTAACCAAATGATTTACCAGGTGTGTAATCTCTTAACGACAATTTATTAGCAATATAACTAACCACCAAAGCCATAACATCAGAGAAGTTATGCAGTGCATCTGTTAGTAAAGACAAGCTATTACCAACAATTGCTCCTATTACCTGGGCTATTGCAATACCAATATTCAAAAAAATAGTAATAAGTAAACTTCTGCCTTTTAAATCATGATTGTGATGTTCTCCCATAGTGCCTGACTTAAAACTTTATAACAAAAATAGCAATTCACAAGAACTATACCATTGTGCTCTCCATTATTTAATTAACCCGGGTTTAGCATAAAATTAATAGTCATACAAGGTTATAATCGTTCTAAAATTTGTAATGAATATTCTGGAATACTAATGGGCTGTTGTTTTAACCCGTTTCTGAAAAGTTTTAATGCATAATACCAGCTGAAATACAAATTTGGCAATGTCAATGTAGCAATGTACTTTTGAAAGCATTCAATTTGTTAGGTTTTAAAGTTAATTACGCTATTTTATTTATACACTACAGAATTTGCATTTTAGATACCCAGTTAAACGTAAAAATCCCCTATAAAACATGAATAAAGTACAACGTCTCACCTTTCCACTCTTTATTGTTCTAATGTTTGGTTGTATTAAAGACGTTCCGAAACAAAAAACCAAGCTTAGCATTATTCCTCAACCCAATAATGTTGTAATTAACAAAGGCTATTTTAAACTAACAAAACAAACCAGCTTAGTTTACCAGGGTGTAGATAAAAGTGTATTAGCAACCATTAATCAGCTTAAGGCCGATATATTGCAATTTACGGGTTACGATTTAAAAATTAGCAACACAATACCAGAGGATCAATATATCCTTTTTAACATTAACTATAAGGCTTTTAATAATCCGGAAGCTTACAATGTACATATAGAACCCCATTCGGTATTAATAGAAGCAGGTACTAACAAGGGTTTGTTCTATGCATATCAAACCTTACGTAACTTGTTACCCTTTGAAATTAATACTACTCCTTTGGAGTGGAAAGCACCTTGCGTATCAATTGAAGATGAACCTCAATTTGAATTTCGCAGCTTACATATTGATGTTGCACGCCATTTTTATCCTATTGAGTTCATTAAAAAACAACTCGATTTAATGGCTTTTTATAAGTTAAATGTATTTCACTGGCACCTAACCGATGATCAAGGCTGGCGAATTGAAATTAAGAAATATCCTAAACTTACCTCAATAGGTTCAAAAAGAAAAGAAACCCTGGTTGGGCATGGTGCTAACCCACCATTTATATACGACAATAAGCCTTATGCGGGCTTTTATACACAAGATGAGATTAAAGAGCTTATTAAATATGCCAATGAGCGCCATATTACAATAATACCTGAAATTGAATTACCAGGACACGCTTTGGCTGCTTTAAGTGCGTACCCAGAACTTGGCTGTACAAATGGCCCTTATAAAGTTGCAACACACTGGGGAAGCTTTAACGATGTTATTTGTGCCGGTAAGGAAAGTAATTACCAGGCTATTGAAAATATTTTAAGTGAAGTTGCCACGCTGTTTCCGGGTGAGCTAATTCATATAGGAGGTGATGCATGCTCTAAAATCAGGTGGAGAGAATGTAAACATTGTCAGCAAAAGATTAAACAACTTAAGCTTAAAGATGAAAACGAACTTGAGCACTATTTTATTAACAGGGTGCAAAAAATTGTAGAGAAGCATGGTAAAAAAATGGCTGGCTGGGATGAAATTATGTCTGGTAAAACACTTACCAATGCAACTGTGGTTGTTTGCCAAGACGATGCACAATTCAAGGAGGTGATTAGGAATGGAAACTTTATTATTCAATCACCAAATAACTATTTATATTTTGATCATTACCAGTCTGATCCACAAAACCACCCCCTGGCAATTGGTGGCTATACCCCATTAAAAGAAGTGTATAACTACAAACCTTTACCTTATGACTTAACGGCCAACGAAATAAAAGCCATTAAAGGTGTTCAGGCCAATTGCTGGACAGAATATATGGCTGATAAACAACAGGTAGAATATATGTTATACCCACGCCTTTGCGCCTTTGCAGAGTTGGCATGGACATCGAACGAACACAAAAGCTGGCCGGATTTTACCCGCCGGATGGAGACACATTTTAACAGGTTAAAACAGGCTGGCATTAACTACTTTTACGAAGTACCAAAACCCATTGTTAATAAAAATCAAATTAACTTTATCCAAACAACCACATTAGAGTTCGAACATATTTCTGATAATTTTGATATTTTTTATACTACTGATGGCTCAGAACCTGGTTCTGATTCAAAACGTTATTCCGAACCTATTCCGATAAGCACATCTGGCACCATTAAAGCTATTACGCTCGATAAAACCAGTAAAGAGAAAAGCAAAACTGCAATTATTAATCTTAATAAGCTTCAGTTTCAAAAACCTGTTAACTCAAACGCTCAACATATAGGACTTAAATACACGCTATACAAAGGACGCTTTAAAACTGTAAAAGAAATACAGAATACTAACCAGAACAAATCAGGATTTTTACAAAGCTCATTTATGCCGGATTCAATACAAAGCGAAAATTTTGGTATTGTGTATGAAGGTTATATTTCAATAGAAAAAAAAGGCATCTATCAGTTTGATTTAACATCTGATGATGGTAGTGCATTTTATATTGGAGATAATCTTGTGGTTAACAATGACGGCATACATGGTAATAAAACCGAAAGTGGAGCCATTGCGTTAAAAGAGGGCAAATACCCAATCAAGATCTTTTATTTCCAAACAACAGGCTACAATAATTTCAACCTGCAATTAACCCCTCCCAAAGGTCAATTAATACCTCTGCAACCTAAAAATTTTCTTTATTAATAGCTGTATAGTAAAACAATGCGCAAGGCCAATAGTATAACCACAATCTTAATTTATCAGTATTTAAGCAGGTTATACTTTATATGCCTTATCTTTGCCACAAAAGTTTTTTGGATACACACAACTTTTTGCAAAGTATTAGTTTGATGGGTGATAACAAAGCTTCACCTGGCATCTTATATACTTATGTTTTGATACTAATTTTATACACATGAAACGAGCCATAAGAATTAAAAATAAACATTAGTTAATAGCCTCTCAAACAGTAGAATGACAAAAATGGCGAGTTCCATATGGTAAATGAATACAAACTTTAGACATATGAAAAATAAAATAAAAGCACTCACACAAAAATACTTAAATCAAATAATTGATATTAGGCAACATTTACATCAAAATCCTGAACTATCATTTGAAGAGTATAAAACATCTGTTTATATCCAGGAGCAACTAACAAAGCTAAATATTCCTTTTAAGGCGGGTATAGTAAAAACAGGTATTGTAGCTTACCTGGAGGGCAAAAATCCCAAAAAGAAAACAATAGCCCTGCGTGCCGATATGGATGCACTTCCTGTTAAAGAGGCAACAAACCTAAACTTTTCTTCGCGCAATGAAGGTGTTATGCATGCTTGTGGTCATGATGCACACACAGCAGCCCTGCTTGGCGCAGCCATGATTCTTTGCGACTTAAAAGAAGAATGGGAAGGCACAATTCTTCTGATATTTCAGCCAGCTGAAGAGGTTTTTCCAGGTGGTGCCAGGCTAATGATGGATGAAGGCATATTTGATGACTATGAACCTGAAATTATTCTTGGACAACATGTTTTGCCAAGTATGAAAACCGGGCATGTTGGGTTTAAGAGTGGAATGTACATGGCTTCTGGTGACGAAGTATACCTAACAATTAAAGGCTTGGGCGGACATGGCGCCATGCCCCATACACTTACCGATAATGTATTAATAGCATCACACATTATTGTAGCCTTACAACAGGTTGTTAGCCGGGTAGTACCTGCACAAATTCCTACAGTACTTTCTTTTGGTAAATTTATTGCCAATGGAGCTACAAACATTATTCCTGAAAAGGTAGAGATAGCAGGTACTTTGCGAACTATGAATGAAGAATGGAGAGCTATTATTAAAGAAAAGATTACCGAAATAGCGGTTAATACAGCTATAGCAATGGGAGCCGAATGTAAAGTAGATATTAAAAACGGTTACCCAGTAGTGTACAATAACGAGGAAGTAACAAATAAAGCCATTGCTTATTCTAATGAATACCTGGGTAAAGAGGCTACCGAATTAATGGATATTAGGATGACTGCCGAGGACTTTGGTTATTTCTCTCAAAAGTACCCTTGCACATTTTATCGTTTTGGAGTTGCCCAAGATAAAGGTGAAACCGGAAGCCTACACACGCCACGGTTTAATTTAAACGAAAATTCTTTGGAAACAGCCGCCGGAACAATGGCTTATTTAGGGTTTAAATTTATGACCTGATTAAGTTACAAGCAGGCTACTACTAAACAAAACAAGCTACTTTACAGGCAATTGCATAAAAAAGACCTACTTGCCTTATTTATAACCTTTCAAAATAAACTACTTTCGAAAGGAATTATTTTTTTTAATTAAAAAAGCAGATAATTTTGCTTTCGTAATAATAACCAATAAAGATAAAAAAATGGCTTACGTAATTAATGAAGACTGCATCGCATGTGGTACTTGTGTAGATGAATGTCCAGTTGAAGCTATCGCTGAGGGTGATATCTATAAGATTGATGCTGAAGCTTGTACTGATTGTGGTACTTGTGCAGATGTTTGCCCAACTGAAGCAATTCACCCTGCATAAGCTTGTGCGAAAGCGAAAAAATAAATAAGCCCCTTTATGGGGCTTTTTTTATGCATTATTTTGAGAGTACAATATCCATTTTAATATCGTGAGGCTCAACAGGCACATGGCTTACCATCTGAAAATCGAAAGCTAAAGCAACCTTAATTGCACCTGTAATACGGTTTAAAATACGATCGTAATAACCAGCTCCCCGTCCTATACGATTATTATTAGAATCAAAAGCAACGCCCGGCACCACAACCACTTCTATCCTATTTTCATCATCAATTTCTTTACCATTAGGTTCTGGTATACCATACTTGTCGCCCGGCACAAGCGAATGTTCGCCTTCGTACCGTACAATTTTTAAATCATTGCCATTAATTACGGGTAAATATATTTCTTTTTGCAAGTACCACTTGTTAATAAATGCCCGGGTAGGTATTTCATCGGGCATAGCCCAATAAAATAATATAGCCTTAGCCCTCTTAAATATACCTGTTTGCTCCAGTTGCTGATGCACTATTACAGCCTGTGCATGCCTGTCATCATCTGTTAACTGCTTTTTTAATGCTTTAATATACTTTCGGAGCTCCTTTTTTTCCTGCATCAATTATTCATTAATATTTAAATTACCATATACATCATCCCTTCGGTCTGCAAATGCATCATTACATGGTGTAATGTACTTATTATTAGCAGCGGTAAGTTTTATTTTAGTATGCATTACTTCAGCACAACTTTCACCGCCCCTTAGTATTACATCTCCATTGGGAGCTGCCAGTATAGATTGCCCGGTAAATGTCAAATCCTTTTCTGTACCAATACGGTTAGCTGTTGCAATAAAGCACCTGTTAACCAAAGCATACGATGGAATAACACGCTGACAATAGGGTAATACCAGGTTTGACGGATGTGCAATAAGCTGTGCTCCTTTTAAGGCCAGGCAACGCCATGCTTCAGGAAACATCCAGTCGAAACAAACTAACATTCCTATTTTGCCAATTGGTGTATCAAAAACAGGAAGCCCTGTATTACCTTTTGTAAAGATGCTTTTTTCGCCCCAAAACAAATGAAGCTTACGGTATACGCCCAGTAGACCTTCTGGACTAATTAATACTGAAGAGTTATATAATTTATCAGCCTCACGTTCACAAAATCCGGTAACGATATATGCATCTTTTTTTTTAGCAAGCTGCTTTAACTTATCAAGAAATAAACTTTCATCCAGTGTTTCCGAGTTGCTTTTTGCATCAGCAAAATCCTTAAAACGATACCCCGAATTGGCCAACTCGGGTAAAACAATAAGCCGGGCACTTATAGGTTCTGTTAATCGCTCTATTGCCTCTATATTTTCCTCCATTTTTCCCAGCTTTGGAGCAAACTGTACAATACTAATATCAATCATGGTGTAAGATATTATGGCCTGTACCTAGCTTCGCGCAAAATTAAATGCGCATCAGCCTGCATTAATAAATCAGCAAGGCTTAACCCCGGATTATTCTTCATGTATGCTTCAATAATTTTAAGCCCTAGAAATACTGCTGCCTTACCGGGTGAATCCTGCCCAAAATAATATGTAAAAGGGCTATCACCAACATACTTTTGCATAATCATACGCTCATTATTATAAAGATGCTTTTGCTCCACCATACTTGCCCATATATCTGCCTCATAACGCTCACACCACTTCATTTGATTTTTAGTATAATCAAACAGTAAGGTATCTTCAATTGTTGGTATCATGGTTTTAATAAAATACTGCAATTTGGCCTGGCTTATCATCTTGCTTAATACATCTTCATTTTTCATTGCTATAGTATGATTGCTCATCGCAAGGGCTTTCATTATATCCGGAACCACTTTTTGAGGCACCATTTTCTTGCGTAAATACTTTGGTATTGATAACCATTCGTAAAATTCGCAATCTTCACCCAAGTATTTTTCTACACTAACAGATACCCATGTGGAATCCATGGCTATTGATTGATTAAAATACGATGTATGAAAGTATACCTCTGGCACCTGTGCCTCGGGAAAATAATATTTATAATACTTAAATGCATTTGTTAATGCATCCTTTAACACTGTACTATCCGGGTAAAGCTCTATGCATTTACTATATACCTCTTTATTATCTTCATAATTAATAAACCTACGCATATGGCTCGCATAATCAGCACTTTCCGGATTACCTATTTTTATAATCTGTTGACTATAAGCATCCAGATAAGAGCCATACTGCTGATGTAATCGCCTGGTCTCTTCTTCCAGCTTATCTTCATCCATTTGAAAGAGATCAATAAAAAACATTTTTGGAGTTACATTAATCTGTATATGACTAACATCAGGTACTTTTGTGCCCCAATTACAACTCGCGCAAATACTCACAATTAAAGTAAATAAGATAAAACCCTTAAAAATAATTCTATTCATAGTTTATAGTCATTTGTTGTGTAAAAATACAAAAGCTTATAAATTATGCAGAACATGTAAAAAAAAAGTGGATGAAAACCATGTTTTAATTATGTTTGTAGTAGTTTTTCAACCTAAAGTTAAAAATGAAACGAACATGTAATTCCAGTTATTCAATTTTATAAGAACGAATAATAAAGTTTACATGTGAGTTACGTGTGATGATTATAAAAATTAAATTTAAACACATGAAACAGGTAACCCTTTTATTACTACTCGGCTTTTTTATAAGCTCTAACAGCCAGGCGCAAACTGAAAAAAGAACACGTCTTGCATTTGTATTAAGTCCACAAATATCATGGCTAAATTCAGATGATAGTAAGGTAGATGGCAATGGTAACTTATTTGGCTATAATTTTGGTGTTGTAATGGATCGCTTCTTTTCGGAAAATTATGCTTTTTCTACAGGATTAACGATTAATACAACAGGAGGAAAACTCAGTTATAAAGATATACCCAATGTGCCTATCCCTAACTTTAATTCGACTTATCGTCTTAAATACATTGAGGTACCTTTTGCTCTTAAACTAATTACCAATGAGTTTCACCGTTCACGCTATTATGGCCAGTTTGGTTTGTATACACAGTACAACATTAAAACCAATGATGGCCACGGAAATTCAATTAGTAAACAAGTAAATTTCTTTGATATGGGTTACCAACTTGGTGGCGGAATGGAGTACTCGCTTGGTGGTAACACTTACTTAATGCTTGGCTTGCTATACGGTGGTGGTTTTATTGATGTAACTGATACTGTGGTAAAAGATAAAGCAACCCTTAATCGTTTTACATTTCAATTTGGAATTATTTTTTAAGGTAATTAATCAAATTCCCCACTAAATTAAAACTTATAAAAGCGTAACAAAAGCAGGAAGATGAAAATTGTATTGGCCCAGTTAAATTATCACATTGGCAACTTTTCTGCCAATGCTGGTAAAATAATAAAGAGTATTGAAGAGGCTAAAAGTAATAAGGCTGATTTAGTTGTTTTTTCGGAGTTGGCAGTATGTGGTTATCCACCTTACGATTTACTTGAGCGAAAAGAATTTATTCAAACTTGTACTGGTACAATTGATTTAATTGCCAAAGCATGTGTTGGTATAGCAGCAATAGTTGGCGGGCCCAAAATAAACCCAGAACCACAGGGTAAGAATTTATTTAACTCGGCGTATTTTCTTGTAGACGGAAAAATTAAGCAAATTATACATAAAACGTTACTGCCTAATTACGATGTTTTTGATGAATACCGCTATTTCCAACCCAATGCTTTATTTGAATTAATTGAGCTTAAAGGAAAAAAGATTGCATTAACCATTTGCGAGGATATATGGGACGACCAACCGGTTGCCAATGCTTTTGCACGCGACAAGTTGTATACCTTATCGCCAATGGATAAGTTGATGCAACAAAAACCTGATTTGGCAATTAATATAGCTGCATCTCCTTTTTCGTATACACAGGTAGATATAAGACGCGATATTGTTCGAAATAAGGCGCGGCAATTTAATATTCCGTTTATATACGTGAACCAAGTGGGGGCTAATACCGAACTTATTTTTGATGGAAACAGCATGGTGGTTAATAGCCATGGTGATATTACTCACCAGGCTAGTGCGTTTAATGAAGACCATATAAGTATTGAACTTGGGGAGCTGCATAATACACCAGTATATGTGCCAAAAGCAACTAAACCTATACAGCTTATTAATGATGCCTTGGTGTTGGGAGTACGTGATTATTTTGCCAAAATGGGCTTTACAAAAACCACTTTAGGCCTTTCAGGAGGAATTGACTCTGCTGTTACCGTTGCAATTGCTACAGAAGCTTTAGGCAAAGAAAATGTTCGTGTGCTTTTATTGCCATCACAATATTCTTCAGATCACTCTATAAAAGACGCTGTTGACTTGGCAAATAACCTTGGTATACAGTATGATATAATCCCTATTAAAGAGATTTTTAACAGTTACAACTTTTTACTAAGCCCTGTATTTAAAGAAAAGGAGCAAGATGTAACTGAAGAAAACATCCAGGCCAGAATAAGAGGCACCCTGTTAATGGCTTTATCAAATAAGTTTGGACATATTTTGCTTAATACTTCAAATAAAAGTGAAGCTGCTGTAGGATATGGAACACTTTATGGCGATATGAATGGCGGTATTTCTGTGCTGGGCGATGTTTACAAAACTGATGTTTTTAAATTAGCACGTTATATCAATCGTAACAAAGAGATTATACCTGTAAACACTATTGTTAAACCCCCGTCTGCTGAACTACGTCCCAACCAAAAAGACTCTGACTCTTTACCTGATTATGACATTCTTGATGCTATTCTTTTTCGGTATATTGAAAAAAATCAATCACCATTGGAAATTATAGCCGAAGGATTTGATGAGGCTATTGTTAACAGGGCAGTCCGATTAGTTAATACAAATGAATATAAGCGCTTTCAAACACCTCCAACATTGCGTATTTCGGGTAAAGCATTTGGTATTGGACGACGAATGCCTTTGGTAGCAAAATATTGATAATTCTCACATTGTTTTCAATCAAAATTAAGCCTTTAATCAGCTTTTTTTATAAATTTGCATGTTATACAACATAGTTTTATAACACCCCGTTATGCCTGTTAAAGAAAAAGATATTCAAATAGAACCTACTATAAAAGATATTTCTAAACTGTACAATATTCTTACTGATGAAGAAAAAGAGTACCTTTTAGAAAATCATACAACAGTAGACTACAAGAAGAACGACATTATTTACCAGGAAGGAGAAAAACCAACAGGTTTACTTTGCCTTGGCCGTGGTAAGGTTAAGATCTTTAAAGAAGGTGTAGGACGGCGCGAGCAAATTGTGCGTATGGCAACAGCACCTGACTTTATTGGTTATAGGGCACTTTTTGCAGAGGAAATGCATATAGCCAGCGCTGAAGTAATTGAGCCTTGTACTATTTTTTATGTGCCAAAAAAAGTGATTTACAAGCTAATGAAAACCAACCCAAGCCTATCTATGACATTTATTCGCTCATTTGCCAGCGAATTGGGGTTTGCACGTTACCGCACTGTTACTTTAACACAAAAGCATATTAGGGGACGATTAGCCGAAAGCTTATGTGTATTAAAAGATATATACGGCTTTGAGGAAGATGAACAAACGTTGGCCGTGTACTTATCGCGGGAAGACCTGGCTAATTTTTCGAATATGACAACTTCTAACGCTATTAGAACCCTTAGTTCATTTGTAGATGAAAAGGTATTAGCTGTTAACGGTCGGGTAATTAAAATTTTAGATTCAGACACCTTGCAAAGAATATCACGCTTAGGCTAATATATATCATTTATACCAAGTAAGCCTGCAATGGAAATGTATACAGTAAATTATATTAACCTGTAGTTATTATACGGCATAAAATGTATCAACCAACATTATTAAAAAGCAAATTGTAACGGTACAGTAACAGGTTTAAGCTTCTTAACCCACCAAGTATTTACGCTCAATTCTTACTTTAGAACCTTATTTACATCTTTGTTTAAATACAAAGTACCACCCGGGCTTATTATTTGCTAATTTTATTAAAACCAGTTGCTGGTTAAGAACCTTATTTGTACTATTGATTGCAAAAGTTGCTTGTTCCAGTTGCTTATTTGTACTATTGATTGCAAAAGTTGTTTGTTCCAGTTGCTTATTTGTACTATTGATTGTAAAAGTTGTTTGTTCCAGTTGCTTATTTGTACTATTGATTGTAAAAGTTGTTTGTTCCAGTTGCTTATTTGTACTATTGATTGCAAAAGTTGTTTGTTCCAGTTGCTTATTTGTACTATTGATTGTAAAAGTTGTTTGTTCCAGTTGCTTATTTGTACTATTGATTGTAAAAGTTGTTTGTTCCAGTTGCTTATTTGTACTATTGATTGCAAAAGTTGTTTGTTCCAGTTGCTTATTTGTACTATTGATTGCAACAGCCGGATGTTACAAGGCCTTGGTTTAATACCAAATACATACAAGAGTATCCAGCGTTTATGATCGGAAATTTTAATATAATCTTATCTTTGAAAAAAAGATAATTAATGGTTCCATTAGATAAGGACTTACAAGAAGTTAAAGCAAATATTTAATGAATTTTGTGAAATAACAAAAAGAGTACTTCACTATCTACCAAATGTTTTAAGCAACTCGCAAGAAAAGAATAATTATATAATCTATTCGAGTGAAATAGCCGGAACTACAAAATATATTAGACCAATAAATCAAAATCTTTTCCTTAATGATGTCAATGATTTTGACACAAAATTTAAACAACTGCAAAAGATTTTTATCAAAATTAAAACCAGGACAAAAATAGTTGATGTGGAAAGAAAATGTTATTGATAAAATAATATATACAATTCAGCAATCAATTGGTGCAGGTCTTGATTTATTAGTGAATCCTAATAGTGCAAGAAAACATGTTGGAAATAGATTTGAAGAATTAATAAAGGTGATTTTTACCGAAATTGGAGTTGCTAATAAAATGATTGTATTACAAATACCATACAAAGCAGGAGAAGGAACAAAGACTTATAAATGTGAAAATGATTTGATTATATCTCCTTTTGAGAGTGTTAAATCCTCTTCTAATTCTCTTGATGAAAATGAGGTGGTTGTTTCGGTTAAAACAACATCAAAAGACCGCATGGGTAAAATGTTTATTGACAAAATATTACTTGAGCGATTTGTTGAGCATCCACAAAAAGTAATTGGTATTTTCTTAAATGATGTTCAAAGAAAAGAATCAGACAATATTAGCTTTACCCTTGTATCAGGTCTATTTATGGTGTATTCTAAATTTCTTACAGAATTAGAAGGTGTGTATTATCTTGACCCACCACCTAATGCGAATAAGAAACCATAGATATAACAAGACTGTGCCATAAGCGTTTATTTAACCTTACCAAACTCGCCTCACTTTTTTACTTATTCTCCTTTAATTTCACCTAACTTGCTTTTGAATTATCCGTTTTAAAAGCTATGTTTGTAGTTCCTGAATTAAGTTAGCATGATAAAAAAGATTATGAGACACTTTTTTTTATACTAATTTTATTAATGTAATGAGTGATTTTAAAAATCTCCAGCCAAAGTCTTTAGCAACTGACAAATCCGGTCGCTTATTTGTACCTTTTTATATTAATAGCTATGAAGACTTAGGTATACTACTGGCTAATCTTAACACAAGTATTGATGTGTTGGCCGAGCATGAAAAGTTAATAGGCCGCCCTGATGGAGAAATCGGTTTGGCAATTGGCAGCATTACTACGGTACTAGAAAAATTATCAGGTGTTCTTTATGAAGATATGCACCTGCTGGATAAGTTAAAAGAGCTTAATAAGTAATTTAAAATTATTACAATTACAGGAAAAAGGCTGTGTTAAAATTACTTTTAGCACAGCTTTTTTCCTGTAAGCAGGTATTTATACCGTTTTTTTAGTACGTAACATTTTATTACCCCTCCCCCCGTAGAGCCGGGGTAATCCCCTGTTGCAAACCAGTCTTGCGTCTTATGTTTTGCGTCTTCTATTCAATTAACATAGCACCATTTTCATTTATTTTTAGCCTTAAGTTTTGGTTTGCTCCCTGTATATGAACTTCTGCTTTTATTTGCAGTTCCGACTCGGTGTAAGCTACTACAGGATAAATGCCTTTAATAATGCTTACTGCTTTTGTGCACGAACCAGTTTTTAACCCGTAAAACAAAAGCGTATCAATTTGCAGCGTATCTATGGTTTCAAAATATTTGCTACACACCAAAATATTGTAACTACCAGGCTCCGTTGCCTCCTCTTCACAACTAATAATCCAACACAAACTAATTGCTGCTAAAAATAGCTTTACTGTTACTTGCTTCATACCATAATAGATTTTTATAGTATTGTTCTATCTCTTTTCTTGTTTCGTAAAACTGTGGAATATACACCGATAGGCCATTGCATTTTTCTAGCGATAAGGCACCAAGTATAAATGGCGTATGAGCTTCGTAAATAACTGTCTTATCCCAAATGGTTTTAAAGTTTGAAAACAGGTCTGTTTGTTTGTTATGTTCACATGCCTTTTGAGTAAAGTCGTATAGGTCAAACAAAAATTCTACTTTAAGCCTGTCAAATTGCTGCAAGTTGTTTTTGTTGTATAAGGCTCCTTCTTTTGAAATGTCGATATTGCTTATTTTCTTGGCAAATTGTGTGCGATAAAAGGATGCCAATTCCCCTAAGTTGCTTGTTTTTATAACAGAAACCGATGAGGAACTTAATATGCCTTTTTGTGCTAAATAAAATTCGTGTTTTTGCCGTGCTATTGTTACGGGGTTGAAATTATTGGCTAACAAGCCGGGCATTATGTGATGATAAGGAAAGCCTGCCGACAATACTTCTGTTGGCGAACTAATGATGTAGTCGCATACGTTTTTTAATTCATAAGCTACTTCGATTGTACCCATAAAGCAGGCATCAAATAAGAGGTAATGAAAATGATAGCCTGACAATACATTAGCCATTTCTTTTATGTCCATTTCCTTATGTTGATTGGCTTTGGGAAAGTTTTCATCAAGCCCGAAGGATTTTAGCTTCTTAACACTTGTTGTATCTACAATTTTATCCCTATCGGAGTAAAGTGATACTTCGGGCGGAAGCCATGCATTACCGTGCGACCAAAGTACCAGGCCTTTTGATTGGTATTGCCTTCCTGTTAATTCGCCCATATCGCTCAATACCCGGGCAAGTGTTTGGGCATTAGCTGAATTCATTTCGGGATACACTTTTAATATCTCCGATTTAATTTGGCTTGTTGTGTCAGGTACAATTCTCATTAAGTAAGGGTGCGAAGGCTTGCCATTGGCACCCCTGTCGATAAAAACCAATACCTCGTTGTTTGCAGTACCTGTATCAGCAAGCCCTTGTTCCATTTCGTTAATGTCGTTAATGGCAAAATAGTCGAGGTTATTATCGGCTATCATATAAACCAATAGTTGCCTGCCTTGCTTTTGGAGAGGCTCATTGTAATCTTTTTCACATGAGCTAATGAATACTATAAGCAATAGCAGACACATCATTTCTGTAATATGTTTGATATTAAATATCTTTGCTTTAGTTTGCGCCATTTTATATAGTCAAATTCAGAAATTAACTTAGTAAAGATTCCATTTAGACTATCTTCCGGTAGCTTAGTATTGTTTTTGCGTTCGCCATTATTGTGATGTGGAAGTACAACATAGTAAAACACTTGCCGTAAAAGCGAATGTTGTTTCCTTTTTCACAATTTATAATTTTAGGGTATTATTGTAATAGTCCGGGTCGAGTCCTTTAATACTGTGCCGTCTTCAAATCTTAATGTTAAATAAAACTTACCAGTGAAAGTAGCATTTGGAGCTTTCTTTAATGTTAAAAAGTTAGAATTATAACAAATTGTACCTCCATTGTAAGCTGAGGGTGCAATTTCCTTATTAAATGCTTCGACTAATGATGGTTGAATTGATTTTTCGTTGTTGTAGTAAGCTAAAAAATACTTTGAGAGATTTTCGTTCGCTGCTGTTGTATCAAATTTTGAATTGCTGCTAATTTCTACTTCTACAATTTTATTTGCTAACTCAGGAAGTCCCGCATAGGTAGCGGCATATGCTGATGTTATAAATGATGTATTTTTTAGACCGGACACCAATAATATTTCAGGAAACTTGATTTCAATACCCCAAGCGTTCCAAACTATAGTATCGTTATTATTTACAGCATTATCGTTTATTGCTAAATACTCACCTGTTCCACAATTGGGCTCAACGGCTTTATAAGTTAAATGAACATTTTTAATATTTAACTTACTCAACTCAAAATAATCTATATGCTCAGGGCAGGCAGTAAGCCCAAACAACATTAGAAACAGTAATAAATAGTTTAAAATTTTCATGGTTGTCTGTAATTTAAGAGGAGCTGGAAATCAACTCCCCTGGTAAGATTTTATAAAGATTAGTCGTACACTTTTACAAATGTTATAAACCACAATACTCTATGGTAATATAGTTATGGTTTGGGTCGAGTCCTTTAATATTGTGCCGTCTTCAAGCTCTAGCGAAATATAAAACTTACCAGTAAAAGTAGCACTTGGAGCATCTTTTAGTTTTAGGTAATTTTTACTTATTGTATTGTCTACTGTTATCCATTGTTCTTCAAAGTTTACTAATGACATAATATTTAAACATTCAATAGTTTCTTCATAAAGCTCTTTGTACCTGTAAGTGATAAAATTATTTTGCAAATCAAGTTGATTGATATTATCCATTATTGTAATCCCTACAATAGGCGAAGTAGCAATATAGCCTGATGAACGAGCTGCATATACTACATTGCTGTTATTTTTTAAAAATGCTAATCCTGATAGATCCTTAGCGGTTTTAAAGTTGAGCCATATTGCAAACTCATTCCATACTATTGTGTCGTTTTTACTTAATACTTTACAACTATCACTTTCAACAGGTTGAGCACTAAAAGAATCAATTGTATAAAATATATCCCCTGGCCCAGGGCAGGCAGTAAGCCCAAACAACATTAGAAACAGTAATAAATAGTTTAAAATTTTCATGGTTGTCTGTAATTTAAGAGGAGCTGGAAATCAACTCCCCTGGTAAGATTTTATAAAGATTAGTCGTATACTTTTACAAATGTTATAAACCAAGATGAACGATGGTAATGGTTGTTCTTTGGTATTTTAAGTGAACCGTTATCCTGGCAAGCAAAGTAATAGTTACGCCAAAATATATTCCCTGTTCTATAACAGCCATACCCAACTTTCCAGTGCATCTGCCTTCCAGCAGTAGTTAAAATAACAATGGGATTCTTCTTATGCCTTATATGGTCAAGCGCATTCCACCTGCCTGTAGAATAATATGGATTAATCCATATAGAAGAGGTTGCTTTGCGCATAGAAATACACATCTCTTTTGGAAACATTGGTTTTGCTCCTAAAGTACGGCAAGTCCAACCGATTGGTCCTAATGTGCTTGCCCAACTTTCGAAATGACTGTATTTACTACCTCCTTTTCTAACATGATAAATCCAATCCATAGTCCATGGGCCACACCATTCTCTATCAGAAGTACCCGGTGCAATGTATCTACCTCCTCTATTAGTGAAATCCTTTTTATATTCAGGCAATTCATACTTATATGTTGTTTTGTCTATAAATATACTTCTAAACCGTCTCCACCATCTGCCAAAAAATTTAGAGTCAGAAGTTAACTCTTCATCTGTTACAACTAACAACGAGTCGGCGTACTCTTCCATTACTTCCCAAAATGCATCACGTTCGGCATGCTCAATCTCCAGCGCTTTGTGCAATGAATCAACTTGTTGGTCTAACGACAAAGTGGCTTCTTCCTCAATTTCTTTTTTTAGGCTTTCATCTGCAATAGAATCAGTGTCAACAATAAACTCCTGCTCTTGACTTTTTAATGCTTCTACCACTTCATCTAAAATTTCCTCATCACTTAATTCGGTTATTCCCTCTACCGTTTCGCCTGTTTCAGGGTCAATTACAGCAGTAGGAGTATCGCCCGATTTTCCTACTACTCCCATATACATATTGCCTGCCCAGTCGGTAATAAATGTAGAACCTGCCCCTGCCTTAGAGTAGAGTGCACTATAATCCCTAACAGTGCCACGTACTTCTTGTAGTACAGTAGCTGCTTTTTTCTTTGCCATTACCATTACCGAACCTACTTCCTGCCCTTCTGCATTTTTGTAAAAAAATTCGTAGTATTTAGGTTTTGAATCAAAACCGTATATCACAACAGGTTGTTTTGAAAGCGAGTGTCCTTCCCAGTTCATTTCTTCCACAAAGCCTACACCATCTGCTTCTATCATGGCAATTCTACGAGCCAGATTGTAATTAAGAATTTCCTTATCGTTATCAAATTTCGATAGTGTTACGCTATCGGTGTAAGGGATATTTAAGAAAGAATTTTCTGTTGTTTTTGAAATGGTTTGATTTATAATCGTTGGGTTTTCTAATTCGTTTTTACTACACGATATAAACATTAGCCCTAATAACATTGCTACTAATGTGCAATACCATATAAACTGTTTTGTTTTCATAGTAAAGCTGACTTTAAGTTTAATAGATAATCTAAAACTGGGCATTGATAACTATTTGAGGGGTATAGGTCTTAGTTATCTCTTTCCTTTTCCATAGGCAAGTATTTTTTGATGATAAAACAGCATGAACATAATATAACAGAAGCAAGTAACCAATATTTTTTTAATGTTTTTCAACATACTAATAAGAGTTGTTTAAAGTTGTTGCTATGTTATTGAGGTTAAAACACTAATGAATAGTTAGTCATGATATATTTAAACAAGACTTTTTATCATTATCGTTCTAAAAAAGAATGATTTTAAAGCCACATTTCAGGAGGACTTTAAACAAGTTTATATAGGGAAGTACCATGACGAAGGCGTGGGGATGGGGGGACTTGTTTTATTTTGAACCTTCTCCCCTCAGCAAAGCCGAGGTATTCCTCATTTTACAAGGTGGAGAAGTTAATAGCGGTATTATTGCTGGTTATTCCATAACATAAACCCGTTTTACCCTACGGCTTATGCTGGTAAGTATTTCATAGGGTATGGTATTAAGCGCCTGTGCCATTTGATGAATGGTATAATTTGCACCAAATATTTCAACCTCTTCTCCTTCTTTAACTGTACAATTGGTAACATCTACCATACACATGTCCATGCAAATATTACCAACTACAGGTACCTGCTGTCCTTTTATAATAACCTGCCCCACCCCATTACTCAGGCCACGGTTAAAGCCATCGGCATAACCAATTGGTATAACAGCAATCAGCATATCTTCTTTAGCTGTTGCAACCCGGCCATAACCGATTGATTCTCCTGCCGAAATTTGTTTTAACTGGGAAACATACGACTTTAGTGTGATTACATTTTGTAATTGAGAATTACCAGTTGCTGATACACCATACATGCCAATACCTATACGTACCATTTCAAACTGGGCCTGCGGAAAACGCTCAATACCTGCCGAGTTAAGGATATGACGAATAAAAGGGTAAGTCAGTCCTGCTTTTAACTGATCGCAGGCTTTAGTAAATGTTTTCACCTGCTGTGCCGTAAAAGCATCGTGTTCAACCTCATCACTACCAGCTAAGTGCGAAAATACTGATGCTACTTTAAGGGCAGATGTGCTATTTAATGCATCCAATAAAGCATCAAGCTCGTTGGGTAAAAAACCAAGACGATTCATACCTGTATCTACTTTTATATGAATTGGCACATTACTTAAGCCCTGGCGTTCAACGGCTTTTTTAAAGGCATTTAATACCTCAATACTGTATATTTGGGGCTCCAGGTCGTTGTGTAACATTAAAGGAAAACTGCTTTGTTCGGGATTCATCACTATTACAGGTAAGGTAATGCCTGCTTTACGAAGTTCAATACCTTCATCGGCAAAAGCAACACCAAGGTAATCAACCTTCTGATGTTGCAATAAGTTGGCAATTTCAAATGATCCACTACCGTACGAAAATGCTTTAACCATTGCAAGCAGTTTGGTTTCTTTATGTAATTCCGAACGAAAAAGCTGTATATTCTGGCTTAGCGCATTCAGGTTAATTTCCAATACTGTTTTATGCCTGCGCTGCTCAATAAGTGCTGAAATACGCTCAAAAGAAAAAGAGCGTGACCCTTTTAACAATATGGCTTCATTTTTAAAGCTGTTAATATTAAAGTGCTTTATAAAATCATCTGTACCCATGTAAGCATTTTCTCCCTCCATTGCCTTGTACAATACCGGGCCTATACCAACTAGTTTATGAATGCCTTTTTCTTTAACAAGCTTTTTTACCCGTGCTATTAACTCCTCATGTGACATGCCACTCTGAAAAATATCGGATAAAATTAGTGTTTTAGACAAGCCGCGTTTAGCCCCCATCTGGTTTAAAAAATCCAGGGCTAACTCTAACGATGTAAGGTCTGAATTATAACCATCATCAATTAATAAGCAGTTGTTTATACCTTCCTTTTGCTCTAAGCGCATAGCAATGGGTTGTAAGTTCGGAAGGGTCTCTTGTAATGTTGTAATATTAACACCTAACTCAAGTGCTACAAGAATTGAGAGCAGTGCATTATCTATTGAAATGGCATCTGTATATGGTAATAATATAGTCATTTGTTTGCCCTGCCAGGTCAGGTTTAATTCGGTATTTGCATCTCGTTGCTTTTGGCTGCTTAGCCTTAGTTTGGCTTTACCTGACCAGCCACAGGTAAGTATTTTTTTATCAGGATAACGCTGTTTTATAACCTGGGCTATTTTTAAGTCGTCATTACAAAATATAGTATGCACAGTTCTAAACAGTTCCAGTTTTTCATTAAACTTGTTTTCTAATGAGGAAAAGTTCTCCTGGTGAGCTGATCCTATATTTGTAAAAATACCATAATCGGGCTGTATGCATTCCGCTAGTTTTGCCATTTCATTTGGCTGCGATATACCTGCTTCTATTAAAGCATAGTCAATATTATTAGCTAACATCAGTATAGATAAAGGAACACCTATCTGACTATTAAAACTACGTGGAGAGCGACCTACTTTAAATGTTGTTTCTAATATTTTTGCCAGCCACTCTTTTACAATGGTTTTTCCATTACTACCTGTAATGCCTATAACAGGAAATGTAAATTTTTTACGTACCTGGTTGGCAATACGCTGTAAACAGTCAATAGAATTTTCACACTCTATAAATGCAGCTTTTGGGTATAATGTATAATCTATTTGAGCATTTTTCTCAACTATAAAGGCATGAATACCCTTGTTATACACCTCGTCAATATAAGAGTGCCCGTTATTGTGGGTGCTTTTTATAGCAATAAATAATGTATGTTCGGGCACTATGGTTTTACGGCTGTCGAAAATAAATTTCTCAACAGAAAAGTGGCCTGAACCTATTACCGGGCATCCGGCTAGTTTAGCTATGGTTTCAACTGTTATCTGCCGCATTTTTATTTATTATTTTTTGTAAAGCAGGCTCTGCAAAGTGGTTCATAGTCATTTGTTTCACCCAGCATAACCAATTTTTCATCATTGTTAAGCCTATGAGAGAAGTGGGCCAAATCGCCACACCGTATACATATTGCATGTACTTTTGTAACGTATTCTGCTGTTGCCAACAATGATGGCATAGGGCCAAAGGGCTTACCTTTAAAATCCATATCTAATCCTGCTACAATAACTCTTATGCCCTGGCTGGCCAGTTGATGACATACACCTGCCAAACCATTATCAAAAAACTGGGCTTCATCTATGCCCACTACATTTACATTACTGCTTAAAAGAAGAATATTACCCGATGATTCAACGGGTGTGGAAACAATCGCATTTGCATCATGTGAAACAACTTCTACATCGCTATAACGTACATCAACCATTGGTTTAAAAATCTCAACCTTTTGCCGGGCTATTTTTGCCCGCTTTAAACGACGAAGCAGCTCTTCTGTTTTACCAGAAAACATAGAGCCAACAATTACTTCAATCCAGCCTTTTTGGGTATCTCTATTTGCCTTATTTTCAAGAAACATTTACTCTATCAAGTTTTTATAAATTGCAATCGTTACCTTTGTGTTATTAAGAAAAGCCACGTTTTTTAACTATGGAAAAAGAAGCACTTATTGATATTATCTTAAATGACCTTAAAGAGGTTCACGCATTGGTGAAAACTTTTAAAGGAAAAAATGAGATTAACGCCGCCTTTATTAACTTATCTCGCACTAAAATAGCAAACATTAACGAAGAGTTAAGCTTATTAGAGCAACTTAATGGGCAAAAAAGTACAGTAGAGTTATCTAAACCAAGCTTAAGCTCTGAAATAACAAGTACTTCAACAGGTAAGGATTTTGAAGAAACAGCCGAATCGTTAAAACCATTTATTAAAGAAGAGGCCAACGCAAAGGATAAAACTGTTGAGTTGGAGCAAACGCTTATAGAAAAGGATAATACGTTTGAGCAAGTTGTACAAAACACAGGAGAGCCTGTAGAGCCTGGTTCTCAGCCAATACAAACAACTAAGCAAGAGATGCAAGCAACCGAACAAGAGGTGCAAGCAACTGGGCAAGAGATACAAGCAACTAAAAAGACTAAAACCGAGCCAGCAAAAGGCCAGGCTGTTCTTGGTGAATTAATAAAGCAAGACAATGCGTCTGTAAATGAAGCCATAGCAACATCGAAGGATAACAAGGCCAGTTTTAAGCAAATAGGTAAACCTGTAAATGATGTTAGAAAGGCCATTGGCTTAAATGATCGTTTTTATTTTCAGCGCGAGTTGTTTGATAATAATGCGAATTTATTTAATGAGACCTTAGACCAGGTTAACCAAATGGATTCTTTTCACTCAGCCACTTCATTTCTTCAATCGAATTTTGATTGGGATACTGATAACGAGGTTACTCAATCGTTTTATTCGAGCATACAAAGACGCTTTTTGTAAAGCTGAAACCATTTACTAATACTAATGCACTACATTTAAATGAGTAAATTATATGTTGTACCAACTCCAATTGGTAACCTGGAAGATATAACACTAAGAGCCATCAGAATTCTTAAAGAAGTTGATTTTATATTAGCCGAAGATACACGAACAACGGGTTTTTTACTCAAGCACCTTGAGGTAACAACACGTATGTTTTCGCACCATAAATTTAACGAACATTCATCGGTTGACAAAGTAGCCGAACGGCTAAAAGCCGGCGAAACGGCAGCTTTGGTTTCCGATGCAGGAACACCAGCCATTTCTGACCCGGGCTACCTAATGGTAAAAAAATGTATTGAAGAGGGTATTGAGGTTGAATGCTTACCGGGTTCTACTGCTTTTGTTCCTGCCCTGGTTAATTCAGGACTTCCTAATGATCGTTTTTGCTTCGAAGGTTTTCTTCCCCAAAAAAAGGGACGCAAAACCCGTTTAGAATTTCTTTCAGAAGAAACAAGAACCATTATTTTTTATGAATCGCCATTTCGTTTGGTAAAAACACTTAACCAATTAGCTGAACACCTTGGTGCAGAACGAAAAGCTTCTGTTTCGAGAGAAATATCAAAGCTTTACGAAGAAAATAAACAAGGTACTCTTGAGGAGCTTATTCAATATTTTTCGGCAAAAACCGTTAAAGGAGAAATAGTTATTGTTGTTGAAGGAAAGCAAAAATTAAAATAACGACAGATCTGTTTAAATAAATTTTATCAATTTAAAATTACTTGTATGAAATACATTATAACTCTAGCACTTGTTCTTACCCTAGTACTAGTATCTTGCCAGAATGATAAGGGTTCATCATCATCTAATCACGATAAGGAATTGGATTCATTAAGAATGCTGTCGGTTAAAAAAGACAAGGAAATGAATAATTTGGTGAGTATCTTAATTGATATTGACGAGAACATACAGCTAATAAAGGAAAAAGAACAGCTTATAACTTTAAGTGTAGCAAATAATGACGATGGTGCCCAATCGCTTGAAAAGCGTATTAATAACGATATTAAGGTTATTTATGATTTAATGCTCAAAAATAAGGAACATATTACCCTTTTGGAAAAGCAATTACAGCAATCCGGATCAAATAATACCAATATTAATAAATTGGTGAAGCGTTTAAATTCTCAACTAAAAGATAAGACAATTGAGATTATTAAGCTTCAAAAGCAATTAGAAGGTCAGAGTTTACAGATTGCAGACCTTAATTTTACCATTGATGGCTTACAGTCAGTTGTGGATTCACTTGAAGGCCTTAAAATTGCTACGCAGCAGGAGTTAGATGAAACCATTGAGCAATTGTACCGTGCTTATTACGTATTTGGCAGTAAAAAAGAATTAAAAGCTGAGAATATACTTAGTAGTGACGGGTTTTTGAGCAAGAAAAAAGTACTCTCTGATGATTTTTCAAAAGATTATTTTACAACTATTGATTACCGCGAATTAGATTCATTGAATTTATATATGCCTAAGGCCAAGTTATTAACTAACCATCCAAAGGCTTCTTATACGCTTGAGTTAGATGATAATGAAGCAATGATTTTAAAAATTACAGATAAAGATGCATTCTGGAGTATTAGCAGGCATTTAGTTATACAGGTTAACTAGCCAAAAATAACGATTAGTACCCCACTCCGCTTGGTAAGCTATTTATTAAGCGGGGTGAAAATAACAGGATGGAATTAAAATTCATTGTGCGTACGATACGCTACAAATAAAATTTTAAAACAGGTGAAGAAATACAAACATCTTTTTTTTGATTTGGACCATACTTTATGGGATTTTGAAGCAAATTCAGAAGCCACCCTGCGCGAGATGTTTGATACTTATAAGCTCAATCGTTTTTTTGTAGATTATACTAATTTTCACTCTAAATATGAGGTGCATAATTTAAATTTATGGGCGCAGTACAGAAGGGGAAAAGTGAAAAAAAATACCTTAAACGTTCAGCGCTTTTACCTGCCTTTTTCTGAAGTTGGTTTTGATGATATAAACATTGCTCAACAATTTGCCCGGGATTATTTGGATATAAGTGCAACAAAAACCTTGTTATTTCCTAATACAATTGAAGTTCTGAAAGAGCTTTATAACAAATATAAGTTACACATTATAACCAATGGCTTTAAAGAGGTACAAATAAAGAAATTACAAAACAGTGGTTTACGTCCTTTTTTTACAAATATCTTTATCTCTGAGTTAATTGGTGTTCAAAAACCCAATAAGTACTTTTTTGAGTATTCGGTAAAAAGCTCACATGCCAGTAAAAAAGAAAGCCTGGTGATAGGCGATAGCATTGAAGCGGATATTATGGGAGCTAAAAAAGCGGGGATCGACCAGGTGTATTTCAACACCAGGCAGGTACATCACAATAAGGAGGTTACCTACGAAATAAGTGATCTTAAGGCACTTTTGGATATTCTTTAAGTTTAAAAATCTATTTTTGTTATTCCGGCCGGTTCAATCTCTAATGCCTCAACCAAGTGGGTATTCATCATTAATTCATTTACAGGGCAATTTGCTTTAAGCTGACCATTTTGCATTACCAGTGCCTGTTGTCCCCATTGTAATGCAAAATTTGAATCGTGAGTGCTAACAATAAGTGTTTTTCCTTGTTCACTTAGTTGGTTTAAAAGAATTTTTAAACGTTGTGATTGTTTGTAATCAAGCCAGGCAAAAGGTTCATCAAGCATTATTATTTTGGGTTCCATGGCCAAAACTCCAGCTAAAGCCACTTGCTTTTTTTGTCCGTAACTAAGGGTATGAATGGCCTTTTCTTTTAATGCCCCTATTCCTGCTATAGTTAAATACTTGTTAACTCTTTTCTCCACGTCTTCTTCTTTCATTCCCATGTTTCGCAAGCCATAAGCCACATCATCTTTTACATGAGTTGAAACAACTTGCACATCAGGATCCTGGAACACATAACCAATGGTGTGGCATAATTGATAACGTTGCTTCCGACAATACCGAACCGGTTTATTGTTGATATGGTATTCTCCACTTTCGGGTTTTAGCACGCCTGCCAGTGTTAAGAATAAGGTTGACTTTCCTGAACCATTACTTCCCATAAGTACCACTTTGCTTCCTTCACGAATTGTTAAAGAGACATCTTTCAGACCATAGGCTCCTGATGCATATTTATAAGTAATGTTTTTGAAATAAAGTGAGGTCATATTATAAAATTATAGGTATGAAAAACGAATGATTAAAGCAGTACCAAGTAAAATTATTGTTACTGTTAAAACTGAACTTTTGATCCATTGGTGTGGCTGATATATACCTCCGTTATACCCCCTGACAGTCATAGCCTGGTAGTTTTGAACAGAAAAGCGCAGGCTTTTGATAAATACAGCTGTTAGCAAGAGTGAATATGAACGTAACGAGGTACGAAATCCCCTGTAACCTAAACGTTGTCGCTGTGCCATCATAACCTCATGCGTACATTGCTTTACTCCAAACAGGTAACGATGAGACAATAGTATAAGCTCTAAAAATACATGTGGTAAACGCATTAAGCGCGCTATTGCCAGGGCTTCTGCAAATAAAAAACGATGCATAGCAAACTGTATGGCTAACATGCCGTTAACAGCTTTTATTGCCGTATTGCATGCGTGCCAAAGGCTATCGTGTGTAATGCCCCACCAAATACCAGCAAAACGAAACTGCATCCAGGCGTCAAAGGGTTCATAACCTGTAACAATAATAAGGCCTAATGTACCTGCAATAATAAACGAAAGGGATATAAGAAAGATTTTCCAGCGGTTGGATGTTTTTTTTACACCCCATTTTAAAAATGCCATTCCCATTACAAACAGCACTATTTGTACCATCCATTGCGAACGGGTAAGTACCATAAGTATCCACAGAATAAATAGTAATAGTTTTTCTGCTGTACCTTCTAATAACTTATATTCTCCAAACGTTTTATCGTTCATCTGCTGCAGCCTTTTTACCTTTTATATAGCCAATAATATAAAACAGTACACCCGCACCTATGGCAGCCTGCAATGAAAATAATAAACTCTCCGTTTCTCCCCCCGGTGGTGCCCAAATATTATCGAACCACGGCTTGTATTTGCTTTGGTCTGCATCTATCATATCAACAACTTTTCCATCGGCACCTCCAAATTCAGAGTCACCACCCAACCATAAGCTTACAATTGGTATGATTATTACTAAAAGCAGTAATAGATAGTTCTGTCGGTTTAATCTTTTATTTTGTTTCATGTGCAACCTCCCTTGTTTTAGTTTTAAAGCCTTTTAATCCTTTTATCGAAAACAATTCATTTTCTTTTATAAAATCATTATTTACCAAAACGTTAACTACTATTACAGTTAATAAACCTTCAACAATAGCAACCGGCACCTGTGTTATACCAAAAATACCTACAAACTTACCAAAGGCACCTGATACACCACTTGCCTCGTCGGGGTGTGCTAAAGCCAATTGTACAGATGTTACTAAATACGTTGCCATATTACCAATAACAGTTGCACTAAACAGCGAAATACGTAATGGCAGAGCTGTTTTTTTCATTATTTTATAAATAAACCAGGTAACAAACGGACCGGCTAAAGCCATAGCAAAAGCATTAGCGCCCAGAGTCGTTAATCCGCCATGTGCCAGTAAAAACACTTGAAAAAGCAATACTATGCTACCTACTACTCCCATAGATGCTGGCCCAACCAAAGCTGTACCAAAGCCCATACCCGTTGCATGAGAACTGCTTCCGGTAACTGACGGGAGCTTTAAAGATGAAAGCACAAAGGCAAAAGCAATAACCATGGCTAATACCATGCGTTTTTCTGGCATTTGACTTACCAGGTTGCGAATGCTTCGTAGTCCTGTTACAAAAAACGGCAGGAAAGCCATACTCCATATAATTGACCATTTTACAGGCAGATAGCCCTCCATAATGTGCATACTAAAGGCTTGTGCAGGAATAAGTAATAAAATAAGTAAGTAGATGTTCTTTTTTGTCATCGATTTAAATGTTTTTGTGCATAGTTAATAGTGTAAATCAAGGGAGTAAAAAATAATTACGTGTTGATTTATAATTAACAGTGTTATTGGTTAAATCATTTTGCCTTCGTTATTAATCAGAATTATTTCCAGTTCAAATCCTTTAACAACAGTGTTACACACATTCAGGCAGTGTATTTTTAAAGCGTTAAAAAATGGCTCTTCTGCTTCAAATGGTATTATTTTTTCCAATTCACGAGCCATTGTTATGTTTTTTACCTGCTTAAGTATACCTGTTTTGTAATGTTTTTTTTTGGCTAAATTGATAAGAAAGTCTTTATTCATAACAACTTCACGACTATGTGTATCCAGGTGCCCTTCTGCCAGCTTAACGGCTTTACCTGTCATTATGCCCATTGATACTTTTTTAATTCCTTTGCCTGATACTGCTTTTAAGGCTTCGCCAATGTAATTGCCATATTGTACAAAGCAGTAATCATCTAAATACTTAAAGTGCTTTTTCAAATAGCGTTCACTTCTGCCCCCTGAATTCATAATTAAGTGTGTTGCATTACTCTCTAATACCACGGCTACCTGCCGCTTTATAGTTGCAATATAGGCTTCTGCCGAAAAAGGCTTTATACGTCCTGTACTACCAATAACAGACAAGCCCCCTTCTACTCCCAAACGAGGGTTAAAAGTTTTCTCACCCAAGCGTTTGCCTTGTGGAATAAAAACTGAGACATCAAAACCACATTCCAATTCGTATTCTTCTTTAAGAATTTCCAACTCACTACAAATCATAGCACGCGGTACTTTGTTTACTGCCGGTTCACCAATGGGTAAGCCTAATCCCGGTAAGCGAACAGTACCAACTCCTTCTCCCTTTATAAAACGGATATCTTTTGTACTGTTATAGCTTATTCTGCATCCTATTACCATTCCATCGGTTAAATCAGGGTCATCACCACTGTTTTTTATTACTGTAACCCATGCTGAGGATTTATCATGTCCTGAGCTGTGAATTAACATACTTACCATTTCTCCATCAGCTAAATTTATGGTTTCTTCTTTTTTACATTGCCCGGTAAGCAGGTAGTTTGCAGCTGCCTTAGCACAAATTGTAGCACATGTTCCGGTGGTATAACCGTGTGCCAATTCTGATTTAGGTAATACAAAATGAGTCTGCATATACTTTCGTAAATCGGCTCTGCATTTTATTGTTTCGGAATATAGTGGTAAAGCAGGTCGTGTTAATACTATTAAGGGAATCCGAAATAAACGCGCCAACTCAATTTTTTGATCAAATAATCCGTTAAAGCCACTGTCTTTTGTTAAAAGCACTTTTATTTGATGTTTTTCAACCAGGGCTTTGGCATCATCTAAATTCTTAAAGGCCATGGATGCAATAAGTTGTTCTTTTTTCACTCCATTCTGTAGGGCTAGTTCCCACGATGAAGGTTGATCCAGTATTCTATACCACATCTTATAATTGGGAAGTTGCCGGTGCAGGTATCCCACACTTTTAACACCCATAAGTGATAGTACGCTACTTTGATTACCCGACTTTACAATGTGCAGCATTTCATCAATGGTGTTGACATATGTTACCAGTGGGTCATCAACTTTTGCCATAAAAGAACGTTCAACCCTAAGCGATGGTAATGAAAGTTGTGCTGTACACAATCCAATATTTTGATGCAATTCATCGGCATAAGGATGAGCTGCATCAACAACCAACTGTATGTGTTCTTTTTTGCAAAACGCCAGCATTTGTTCAAAGGTTAAGGCACCATTTATTTTGCTACATCCTTCTGGCACTTTAAATGCAGATGGTGTTTTTGTAGAGTAAAAAAAGGTAAACCCCATATCACTCAACCAATTGGCCGTAGCTTTACCTTCGGTTGTTCCTCCAAATAATAGTATGTTGGGTGAGTTGCTCATATAAACAAGTGCTATGTATTTAGTGGGTTATTATTCGTCCTTTTTACCTTTCCTGAATAAGTGGGTAAATTTTGGGTCGTATAATTTGGAGCGGTTATCGCGATTATCAATGGCTTCTCCAACAACGATCATAACTGTTAAAGTCAAATTATTTTCTTTCACAATTGTCACTAAATCTTTTAGTTGTCCCCGCCAAATTTTTTCTTCTTTCCATGTTAATTTATAACATACAGCTATTGGTGTTTCAGGCGGATAACCTTCGAGCAGCTGACTTTGCATATCTTCAATAAGGGTTACGCTTAAAAAAAGACATATGGTACTCTGAAACTTAGCTAATTCTGATAGCTTTTCGCGCGGAGGCATTGGCGTACGGCCTTCACCCCGCGTTAAAATGATGGTTTGAATACGCTCTGGTATGGTAAATTGTGATTGCAAACGGGCTGCTGCTGCCTGAAATGATGAGATACCGGGTACAATTTCATAAGCGATATGGTGTGCGTCAAAAAAATTCATCTGTTCCTGAATAGCCCCATAGATACATGGATCACCAGTATGCAGTCGCACAACCAAATGACCATTTTTCCATGCTTCGTACATCACAGAGAATTGCTCTTCTAAATCCATTTGTGCTGAGTTACGAACAACACAGCCCGTTTTAGCATAATGGGTAAGTTGCTCTGGTACCAGGCTACCTGCGTATAATATTAAATCGGCCATTTGTAACAGGCGCTTACCTTTTACAGATACCAGTTCTGGGTCGCCCGGCCCGGCTCCTACAATATAAACTTTTCCGTTTCTTTCCTGTGCAAAATCCATAGCAACCGCTAAGGTAAAATGCTTGCCTTGCTCATCGCACCCCTTGGTTTTTGAAACCAATAAACGGTGGTTACCGGAACCAAGCAATGCAGATGCTTCAGATACATTTTGTGCTCCTGTAGCTTCCAGCGCGACAGCTGATGTTTCCAGTTTATCTGCCACCCTGTTAAGTTCAACAGCAGTATGTGTTTTAAACAAAACACCAGTCATCCGGGCTGCCTCAACAAATGCCTGCTCGTCTTTTTTAAGGTCAACGGAATGAAAGGCCTGAATAGATAAAGGACTCAGGCCTTTTTCCTGTAAGATTGTTTTAATGGTTTTCTGATAAAATAACGCATTCAATCCTTTTTGAGATCCCGTACCTAAAACCAAACATCTGGGCCGGAAAAAAAGCGTTGGCTTACATGTTGCAGTCAGGTAAGGCGTAACGGCAATAAGTATATCATAATCCGCTTCATTAAGCTCACTAAACTGATGAAATAACTCAACATGAGCAGGTAAGCTGCGTTCTAAAAACTGCGTACCTGCATCCTTTGTCTCAATAATCAAAGCTGTTTTTGCACCATTTACAAACTGTGCAATCAATTCATTTTCGGTAGTATTAACATACTCATTGGTCCACAAATAGGATTTTCCAATAATATCCAAAGCCCATAAATCCAGCGTATCACTGGCAGTAGTAACCACAGCATGACCTCCTGTAATACGAGCAATACGGCTGGCCAGGGCATTAGCACCACCCTTGTGCCCTGATACTACAGGCTGTACAAAGCGCCCATGAATATCCAAATTAATAATAGCCGGATCAGTTTGCTTACTCTTCAGATAAGGCGCAATACTACGCACACAAATCCCCAAAGAACCAATAAAGATAATGCCCTGATGCGTTGCAAATACTTTATTAAGAAAGCTGGTAACAGAATCTATCTTTTCTGTTCCTTCGTAGCCGGCTACTGAGTATATTGATGCATCCAGTTCCTGATTTAGCAATCCGGCTATTGGTAATGCATTTATATTGTTGATTATAATGGCTTGTTTGTCCATATCTGAAATTTAGTATCAAGAAATAAGTATCAGGACATAAGACTGTTTTACAAGATGTCACCTTTATTGACCTGTGTCCTTTTTTTAAAATCATGATCGTTTCACATTATTCTTTTTATCTGTTTATCTCAAAAAGCTTAACATCTTTTTGACTTACTCCCCTTTATTGCCTGAAATATGGTGACAGTATTGTGTTCATCCTGCTGTATTGTTATTGCATCACTTATCCTTAGCTTTAATTGTGTGCAAGCTTCTCTAAAAGCATTCGCTGTTTGTATGCTTACAGCATTAAATACAATTATTCCATTAACCTTTAAGCGGGCTTCCAGTTGTGTCATCATATCTGCCAACCGGCCTCCATGCCCGCCAATAAAAATACAGCTGGGCTCTGGCCATGATGATAAATCTGTTTTATAAAAGTCACCTATACATGCTTCTATACCGGGTATTCTGTATTTTAATTGGTTTTTCTGCATTAATTCGCGCGATTCTTCCCTTTTTTCAATGGCATACACTTCAACATGAGGTGCCACCTGTTTTGCTTCGATAGAAACTGAGCCAGTACAAAAACCAATATCCCACATCACTTGTGCTATATCAAGCTTTAGCATGGATAAAGACATTAAGCGGATACTACGCTTGGTTATCATCTTAGGCCGTCCTTCAAGGAAATGGAAATCTTCTTCTGGAATTCCCATTACACGACTGAAGTGACTTAACTTTTCGAATATTAAACAATTGGGGGCTTCGGCTTCAACAACACTTAATTCCTGTATACTTAAAATTCTCACTTGTTGCCTGTCGCCACCCATTCGCTCGCCTAGATAAACCTTGTAATTGCTTAATCCAACTTTTAGCATGCGTTGTCCTATAGCAGCAGGTGTTTTCTTTTTATCTGTTAATACACCAATAAGTTCGGTTCCCTTTATCAGTTCCTTATCCAGGTTTACCCACGGGCGACCTGTCAGGGTTGAGGTCACCATATTTCCATAAGGTAAATGGCTGTGGTGCGCCAGCATTTGCAAACTGTTAAAAGCAGGATACACGTTTATCTCTGCCTTATAAAACTCTCTTTTAATGGTATTTCCAATACCAAAAAACAAGGGGTCACCAGAGGCAAATACAATTATTTCTGTATTTAACTGGCGGTATTTATCAAATGTTGATTTTAAAGGTATAGCAACCTCAATCCATTGATGTCCAACAGGTAGTAATTTTTCCACCAGCTTATAATGACGTGCACCTCCTGAAAAATAATGTGCACCACCTATCACACGCTTTACCTTGCCTGTAAAAACAGGAACAGACTCATCTGATATGCCAATGATATGGAATTTACACATCACGACCGGGTTTTAGGGTTTCAGCTTCATCACGACTTAATACAGCATTAACAATGGTTGCTGCAAGGTTAGAACCTCCTTTTCGCCCTTCTATACTTATAAAGGGCAGGTTGGCAAAGGTTTTAAGGCGATGCTTTGACTCTTCAACATTTACAAAACCAACCGGGGCACCAATAATGCCTGCCGGATAAAACTTCTTCTTACGCATCAGCTCTGTCAGCTCAATTAGTGCTGTTGGCGCATTGCCAAATACATACAATGCATCCGGATGCTCCTCAACAGCTAAACGAATGCCTGCCTGTGTGCGTGTAATATTCTTTTCTTTTGACAAGGCCATGGTTCGTTCATCGTGTAAATAGCATTTAATGTTGATACCATATCGTTCGCAGGCTTTTTTACGTATACCACTTTGCACCATAGTTACGTCGGTAATTATAGTACCTCCTTTTAATAAATACGCATTGATACGGGCCACAGCATCATTTTTTACCCTGAGGAGGTTCTTCATTTCAAAATCAGCTGTGGTATGAATACAGTGCAGCATTACCCATTTTTCTTCGTTGGTAATGTTAAGGTCACTTAAGTGTTCAGCAATAGTGCTAAAACTTTCTTGCATAATAAGTGGTCCGGGTGCACCCTCCTGCTCGTATTTAGAATAATAGCCACGCGGTGTTATAAAACGATTATTGGCGACATAACTTTGTGAGTTACCAATAACAACTATTGAGAACATATCCACAATATCCGGATTAAATTCAGCCAGTGTAGTTAAGGTTATCTGTTCTTCATCGCGCTCTACCTGGCGAACAACTGCAACAGGTGTAGTTCCTGCGCGTTCCTCAAGAAATAACTCTTGTAAGCGGTACAATTGCCAATAACGTTTTTTGCTTCTCGGATTATATAACACGGTAACAAAATCGCCATAAGCAGCGGCTTTCATCCGTTTTTCAATCAATTTCCATGGCGTTAATAAATCTGATAATGAAAGTATTACAAAATCGTGACTTAATGGCGCTCCCAGCTTAGCTGCAGCGGCCTGAAAAGCAGAAATACCGGGCACAAGCTCTACTGGTATACCTGTCTGTCGCTTATCAGCCATTTCAATAATTAACGAAGCCATACCGTAAATACCGGCATCACCCGAACTGATAACTGCTACTTTTAAGCCGGCTTCTGCTTTCTCAAAAGCAATTTTAGCACGCTCTATTTCCTGACGCATTCCTGTGTCTATACAGTCGGTTGTTTCTTGTAAGTAGTCTTGTATAAATTGAAAATAATATTTGTAACCAATAATAACATCGGCCTGTTTTATCGCTTCAACTGCCGGATTCAGGAACAAATCCGGGTTTCCCGGCCCTAAGCCAATTACTTTTATATTTCCCATGGTTAGTTTTTAATAGTCAGCTGCCATTAGCTAACCGTATTTTGTTTTATTATAATTATTGAAAAATACGGTATGCGTCGCTCTTTTAAATCATTAATATCTGATGTGATAAATTCCTTATCTGTACCCATATATTCACCATAAAAAAAATCCAGTTTCTGCTTTTTAAGGAAACTGACTATCCATGCTTTTACCTTTGAAACTTTCATCATCACAACTGTTTCATTGGCTTGTACATATGATTCTAATGTTGCTTCATCTCTTACTTCCGGTACAACAAGTACTTTGTCTGTTTGCGTACAAATGGGAATTTTTCCTAATGAGCCACCAAGAATAAAAGCCGGTACACCCGGTATCATCTCGTAGTCTGTTTTGGCTTTTTTAAAATTATCAATCAAGTAAGCAAATGTACTGTAGAATGCAATATCGCCTTCGCTAACAATAGCTACATCCTTCCCATTCTGACAATATTCAATACTTTGAGCTGCTAATTGCTGGTAGGTTTTATTAACTACTGAACGATCATATTTCATAGCAAGCTCTACTGCCACCAACTTTGACTGATCAATTTCAAGGTGTGCCAGTACCCGATTAGCCATACTGCTTTTCATACCCTTACTATTAATGGTTGTGGGATAAAAAATAACATCAACCATTTGCAATACCTTCAACGCTTTGAGTGTAATCAATTCCGGATCTCCAGGGCCAAGGGCTACACCATATATTTTTCCTTTGCTCATATTTTGTTCTAGTGGTGGTGGTGACCTTTACATTCTTCTCCATAATGGTGGTGGCCATGCTTATGGTGATGATGCGGCACATAGTTCTCCAGAGTTGCTTTATCCACTGCTTCTACCAGGTTTACTTCACCTGCTTCAACATCAGCCAATCGCTTTAAAAGTATTTTAGATAAGGCATCTGTCTCGCTTAATAAGGGTGTTATATACACTTTACGCTCTGGGTATTGCTCTGCAAAAGCTGTAAACTGCTTCAAAGCTTTATCCATATATATGCCTGGAAAAAATACATAAGGTACAACTATAATATTTTTATACGTGAGCTGACCGGCTATTTTTAAGGCATCAGCTACCGATGGATAGGTCATACGACTACAAAAGCCATTAAGCGCAAAAGCAAAATTATTCGACTCTTGCACCATACGCGTTAAACGTGCTAAATCACCATTTGCTTCAGGTTTTGATGCACCTACACCCAAACCAAGAAAAAGTGTATCTTTCTCTTGACCTCCAAGCTCTGCGGCTACACTGGCAATTAAATTATTTGACAATTGTACCATATCACCACAATCGCCAATATATGATGCTAACTTAATGCTTACTGCATATTTCTTTTGTAATTGGTATAACATGCAAGGGATATCCTTCTGAATATGTACGCCTGTGAATAAAAACACAGGTAAAGCGAAGATTTCTTTTACTCCTCTTTCTGTTAATAGCCTTACCCCTTCTTCAAAATCGGGTTCTGATAACTCTAGAAAGCCTGCTTCTACTTCATATCCGGGTAATAATTGAGCAAATTCCTCAGCATATTTTTTAAAAGCTTCCTCACCACGTTTTACCCGTGTGCCATGGCCACATAGTAATATTCCTTTTTTAGACATATATCAGTTGTTTAGGATTAATAGTTAATGTTATAAATCCATTTATTATAAGCATATATAACCTTGTAGAAACTCCACTGAACGATGCTATACCACATTTTTATGCTTTGTTTATGCTCAAATAATCTGAATTTATTTAACAGTAACTTCATAATGTATTTGGTATTGCAGATTTAACAAGGGGGTTTAATTTATCTGAGAATTTCACCACCTCTCCAATAACCATTAGTGCAGGTGGCTTAAATCCGGCCTCTTGCATTTCTGTATCAATATTTTTTAATGTTGATGTTAGCATTTCCTGCTGAGGATATGTGCCCCAACGAATAAGTGCAACCGGTGTTTCATGAGGTTTACCACCAATACACAACTCGCTGGCGATACGGGCAGCATTACTCACCCCCATATAAACCACAATGGTATCAGATGCTTTAGCCAATGCCTGCCAGTCAACTGCACCAGCCCCCGAACTTGCCGGATGCCCTGTTACAAATGTTACTGATGAAGCAATATGACGTGCGGTAACCGGTATACCCATATAGGCGGGAACAGCAACACCTGAGGTAATCCCAGGGACTACCTCATAATCAATTTGATGCTCAATTAATTTTAATATTTCTTCGGCTCCTCTGCCAAATACAAAGGGGTCACCTCCTTTGAGCCTAACAATAGTGCTACCTTGCTTTGCATAGTGTACCAGTAATTCGTTTAACTCATCTTGTGGGTAGGTGTGTTTGTCTTTCTTTTTACCCACGTATATCAGTTCGCAACCTGGTTGACAGTATTCCAATAATGCTTTATTAACGAGGTAATCATACAATACCACGTCTGCTTTTTTTAGCAGTTTAACAGCTTTGACTGTGATTAACTCATCATCGCCCGGGCCTGCTCCCACTAGATAAACTTTTCCACACTCTGGGTTCATTTCCTATATATCATTTAGGTTTACGTTATTCTCTTCAATCGATAAAATAAGCTCGTCAATAAGCACATTCATTTCATTGCACAACTTCTCTTTTTGCGATTTACCTGCGGTAAGCATTGCATTCCTTAAAACTGCAACTTCATTAACCTGCTTATTTGTTAGTACCGAAAGTTTACTCTGAAAATAGCGACGCAGCCTGGCAGATAAGGCCGGTGATTGCCCCTGAGTAGTTACACCAACATGTAAATCACCAACAGCACATAAAGCGGGCAAAATAAAATCGCCTTCTTCAATACCATTAAGGCTATTCACCAATATATTATGCCGCTGAGCTTCATCATATACCTGTTTGTTAACCTCCTTGTTATTGGTAGCAGCAAAAACCAGAAAAAAGCCTTTAACATCACTTGTTTGATACTGACGCTGAAGGAAAATCACGTTTGACTTTTGTATCAACTCAGTAAGTGCAGGTGTTAATTCTTTGGAAATAACAGTTATGGCAGCACCTGCCTTACTAAGCTTCATTACTTTTCGTTCGGCCACACGGCCACCACCAACAACAAGGCAGGGTTTATTTTTTATATCAATATGTATGGGATAATACTTCATGGTTTTATTAATTAATACATAAATACCGGTAATCTGTATCTATAGATATGAATTGCAAGTAAGCCTGTTTTTTTTAACAAGATAAAATGTGCAACTCTTAAAACTGGTCGGGCTTAAAATGTATTGAGAGAATAAAACATGAAAATGCATCACCTAACGAAGGTGAATAACGAAATGTAGATTGCTTAAAACCGGCTACACTACCACTGCTAATAGAATGTTTTGTCATCATGCATCAAACTTTTAAACCCGAAAGTTTTGATTAATTATATATATTTGTTTGCATGGCAGGTTTTCTGACTTACTCCCTCCGTATTGCGCCTTCCCGCTAAACCTGTGTTTAACAGTGACCTTTTGCAATGGAGTTAATGGAGCTTACAGCTGCGGGTACAGTCCCGGAATTACACCGGCTTCCCTCTTTCCGTCAAAACCCGAATAGGTTGGCTTTGACTCACCATTAAAATCGGGACAAATGTAATATTTTTTTGGAAAAAAAATAGTGGGTGAATATTTATTCTAAACAGATTACCCGGCTTAATGAATCCTCTAATTTTATTACCCATTTACATTGTCAGTACATAAATATTATAAGAACTTTATAAACGCTACCTTACCATATAAATGTTAATAAAGCACACATTGATGTAGATAATCACATGTATTGAAATAGCTATTATCTCTTCACATATTTAATTTTAGCTCCAAAACAAAAACATTTTAATAAATATATCGTTATTATAAATTATTAAACATACGCATCTTTTATTTACTTAAAATAACAATCTAATTATTACAAATTATAAAGACAAATAATGAATATTAGTTACTATGAGGATTTATAACATCAGTGAGCTTGGCGCCAAACGATCTCACTTTAGATATGTTTATAAACAGCAAATGCATAATGATTAATTCAGTGACATTGCCAACGGGTAATTGATTTTTTATTAATATTTTCAGTTTTAATGTATGAAAAAGAGTTTTCAATTTTTTAAGGTTGGTCTATTAATGACCATCTTAACAGTTAACACACTTAACGCCCAAGATTCATGGAATCAATTCAAAGCCCCGGGTGTTAAAGTTGTAAATCAAGCACCTGCAAATCATGCTGGTATACAAAAGTATAGACAACTCGTTAGTCAACAAGGCTATGCTACAATAGCCAACTGGGTACAACATTGCTGCAAGGTTATTGCACAAGAAGTTTATTCTAATGCTAACGCTGCTAATAGTCATGGCCTGGATAGTATTACATACATCTTAACTGATGGAGGTGCCTTATCTGCAAAGCGTGGCGCTATTCCTCATATTGAAATCAGCTTTGACTTAAACTACATTGTACAATTCAGCCAAAAGCATTCTGACAAACAAAGTAGTGATGAAATATATGGTGTTTTATGCCATGAACTTGTACATGGCTATCAAAAAGAACCCAAAAATGCAGGAACATATCGCAAAGGTGATGAGTTTTATGGATTTATTGAAGGAACAGCAGATCTTGGCCGCCTTTTAACAGGTGGATTTAACCCAGCCCGTTTTCCTCAAAAAGGAGGTGATTGGAAAAACGGCTACCTTGAAACTGGCTTCTTTTATTTATGGCTAACAAAAACAAAGGATCCAAATTTCCTGCGTAAGCTAAATGAAACAGCAGCTATATATAGCACATGGTTGTTAGATAAAGCATGTAAAGAATTACTTGGATATTCTGCTGAATATTTATGGTTACAGTATCAAAATGAAATAAAAAATTACCCCTGGCACAACCCAACAGCCACAAATGCGGGCTTTTACACTAATAATACACATATATACACGGGAGAAACTATTCTTTTCAATAACATTTCTTCCAATTCGAGTCAGTACATATGGAAATTTCCTGGTGGCACTCCCGAAACCAGTACTCAGTTAAACCCTACTGTTCGCTATATGAGTAGTGGCAATTACCCTGTTATGTTGATAGCAATTGGCACAAATGGTACAGACACCATGCAGGTACTAAACTATATAAACGTATACAGGCAAGGTGATATTATTGACATAACAAATATGCCGGGCAATATTACAGCACAATACAATGATTCGCCAAGTGGAGAAGGCATTGAGCAATTAATAGATAATGACAGTAAAAAAAAGTTTTTGACCTTCCACCCTACTGCATGGGTACAATTTGAATCTGGTCATGCACACATACTTACCAGCTATTCAATTACAAGTAGTGAAGATTCGCCTGCCCGCGACCCTAAAGACTGGACTCTAAAAGGGTCAAACGACGGTACAAAATGGCATTTACTTGATAACAGAAGTAATGAAGATTTTCCTCAAAGAAAGCAAAGAAGAGTATTTCAACTCCCCACAAACAACACTGCTTACACACATTACCGTTTGGAGATGACACATAATGGTATTGATAATTGGGGAAATATGATCTTACAACTTTCTGAGTTGGAATTATTTGGCAGGTATATCCCCATCCCTGTTTCTACATTCTCATCCAATAAAACAACAATAAAAGAAGGAGAGACCGTTAGTTTTTATGATCAGTCTCTCCATCAGCCAAACAGTTGGCAATGGAGTTTTCCGGGTGGAATCCCTTCTTTTAGTAATGAACAAAACCCAACAGTTCATTATCCAAGTGCAGGCAGCTATCCTGTAACTCTTAAAGTAGAAAATGCAGAAGGCAACCATTCGAAAACAATTAATAATTACATTGAAGTGAGTACTGAGCAACTACATAATATAATGCTTAACTGTGGCAACATCTCCTCTCAATATAATGATTCTCCACATTACGAGGCAGTTAGTAACTTAATTGATGGTTCATCACATACTAAATTTCTTACCTTCCAAGCCTCTTCATGGGTAATTATGTCAGCATGCAAGCCATACATTATTAAGCGTTACTCTATTACTTCTGCTAACGATGCTCCTGAACGCGACCCCAAGGACTGGGTATTATTAGGCTCAAATGACAAGTATACCTGGTATATTATTGATACTCGTAACAACCAGAGTTTTGTCAACAGACGTGAGCAACAAGTATTTGAAATAAATAATACGATGGCCTTTAATCATTACAAATTAGAAATGACCAATAATAAGGGGAATATATTGCAAGTGGCAGAAGTGGAGTTGTTGGGGAGTGTTGTTAACAACGATCTTAAATCCGGCCTTATCCCATCATCTGATTTAACAACAGATGACAAGGGCAATAGTACACTTGAGGTTACAATATCACCTATTCCAGCTTCAACCTATATTTATACCAGATTCTCTGAAGCAATAAAAGGTAAATTAAAACTCTATTCGAGTACCGGACAATTAGTACTTACTAAAAATACAATTTCCGGCACAGCAGAATCAGTTTATGTTGGTCATTTACCAGCAGGACTTTATATTCTGTTAATTGAAACAGATAGTGAAGTAATAAACAAGCATGTTATAATAAAATAGTCCTAAAAAAACAGAACAATTTGGCTTCAATAACTATTATTACATTTTTACACAGAGCCTAAAGTTTTATATTTCGGACAATGTTTCTGTACCTATTTTACAAATAATAAAAAGCAATGGTCAAATCACCGTTTTATTTGGCCATTGTTACTTTTAAAACCACAAATAATGTACTTATGTCAATACTAAATATTATAAGTCAATATTCTGCCAGGTTCAGCTTGTAATAACTAATATTAAAAACGACCTTAAATCAACTTTACAGGTACAGGTCTCATTTCTGGTTATTCATACCTAAAGCAAGGGGGGGGGGGTACCAGCTTCATTAAAACAGAATAACAGGTATACCACACTATATATTGAATAAATCGCCATTCTTCACCATTGAACACAAAACAATTTGTATTTGCTGATGTTGGTAAAGTAAGGACTACTAGGAGCATTTATATTTATGAAAATAACCAGTTATAATATTAAAAATTTCAGGCAGATTGAATATATCAAAATGCTGCCTGAATCGGTAAAGCAAGAAATTGAGATTGTATCAAAGGTATTGCCTTTTAAGGCAAATAACTATGTAACAGACTATCTTATTGATTGGTCTGATTACGAAAATGATCCATGTTATATATTAACTTTTCCTAACCGCCACATGCTGCGAGAAGCGGATTATGATAAGATTAAGTGGGCTGTTGACAAAGGTTTGCCATCACATGAGCTTACTCAAATAGCTAATGGTATACGATTGGGATTAAATCCTCATCCAGCACAGCAGCAATCCAACATTCCAAAACTTAATGGCACTCCACTTCCGGGGGTACAACATAAATACAGGGATATAGCACTATTTTTCCCTACGCAGGGTCAAACATGCCATGCCAATTGTACCTTTTGTTTTCGCTGGCCACAATTTGTAAAAGACCTTGATCTGCAATTCTCAATGAAAGAAATAGATCAGGTATGTGAGTACTTTAAACAACATGAGCATCTTCATGAATTGCTTTTCACTGGAGGTGATCCGATGATTATGAGTCCGCGTACAATTAGTAAGTATATCGACACTATTTTTAAAGCTGACCTCAAAAACCTGAAAACCATTCGCTTTGGCACTAAGTCTTTAACATGGTGGCCTTTTGTATTTTTACCGCAATACAATGACGAAGCGCAGGAGATGCTGGATTTGTTTAAGCGAATTGTTGATAAGGGTATACATTTGTCTATTATGGCACATTTTAACCATTACCAGGAAATGTCCAACAGTGCTGTTGCAGAAGCTATCCATAACATACGCTCAACAGGTGCTGAAATACGTACACAGTCTCCCTTACTTAACAACATTAATGCTTCGGCCAAAATTTGGGCTAAAATGTGGGATCAGCAGGTAAATATGGGTATGATTCCTTATTACATGTTTATCGAAAGAGAAACCGGGCCATACGAATATTTCCAGGTACCACTGGCTAAGGCTTACGAAATATACACCGATGCCATTCGGGTAACCTCAAGCCTGTCCAAAACAGTAACGGCACCTTCCATGTCTGCAGCCAAAGGAAAGGCTCAGGTTATGGGCATTATAGAAAACCCGGTAAACGGGGAGAAATATTTCCAGATTCAATATATTCGCCATAGGGATTACAAAGAGTCTTATAAACCATTCCTGATGCATTATGACGAGAAAGCAACGTGGATTGACCAGTTAAAACCTGTTGAGTAATGATAATAAAAAGAGGTGCTGTAGGCACCTTTTTTTATTATCATTACTCAAACAAAAAAAAACTGGCAGGTATTAAATAGTACTTCTTTATGAAATCTGCCGGAAATAAAACTGAACTCACACTATTTAATAAACTTCCTCCTGATATTGTTTGTTTGCCTTTATTTTTTCAAAAAAAGCAAGTGCCTGCTTGTCTTCTGCTTTCTTATATTGGCTAATTATCTTTAATATACTCTCACGTACTGATACAGCCAGAGTATCTTTACTCCCACATACATAAATTACAGCACCACTCTCCAACCAGGCCATAATGTCAGCAGCTTTCTCCTCCAGAATATGATTAACATACCTCTTCTCATTCTGATCTCTTGAAAAAGCTGTATCTAACTTACTTAAAATACCTTTGCTTTGATAATTTTGCAATTCGTCCTTATAAAGAAAATCCGTTTTACTGTTTCGCTCACCAAATATTAACCAGTTTTTTCCTTGTGCTTTACGCGCCATACGTTCTTGTATAAACCCCCTAAAAGGTGCTATGCCAGTACCTGCTCCAATCATTATTACAGCAGTATTATTATCTTCCGGAAGCCTAAATTTTACAATGCTCTCCAAAGTAACAGGCACTTTATCTCCAATATCCAAACGCTTCCAGATAAAGCTTGAACACACGCCATGCCTGTTCCTGCCTCCATCTGTGTTTTCAATAATCTTTATGGTTATATCTGCTTTATCGCCTACCTCACTTCTACTGGATGCCACTGAATACAAACGTTGATTCAACTTTCGCAAAACGCTTAAAAATTGCTCTACTGAAAATTCCCCAGGATAATCAATAATCAGGTCTATTATATCCCTGTCTGTAGCATACACAACAAGTTTAGCCTCGTTTGCAATTAAGCTATCCAATGCGTTATTCTTAACCACATCGGCATATTTACGTACAACAAGCGGTGTAATCAGCGTTAATTCAAATTCATGTATCAGTACATCCTTTAACATGCGTGTACCATCCTTCCATTTGACCGGATAAGCTTTATCAAAACCAAGTTTTTTTAATAATTCATCAACAAAATGTCGTGAATTGGTTCCATATACACCAATGGCATCTCCGGGCAAATAGTCTATACCTGAATTTTTAAGTGACAAGCTAACATGGAGTACTTTTTTGCTGCTACCGTCAGCAGTCAACATCTTTTTATCCAGTAATTCGGCTTTAAATGCTGAATGTGTACCATCTCCCAGTTTCAATTCAAAGGTAAAGCCCTTTGTATCTGGTTTATTTACAACAGGTAAAACACCTTCAAAGGCTTTAAAAACATTAAGTATCCATTCTTTGGCGGTTTCTTCAAAGTCAATATCACATTTAACATGCTCCATTAAGGGCTGTCCGTTAAGTACTTTTAAGCGTTGATCAATATCTGCTCCTGTTTTACAAAAATAACGGTAACTGCTATCGCCAAGTCCCAAAACGGCATACTTAGCCAAAACTTTGCTTATGGCATCACTGTGAATAAATTCATAAAAACCCTCTGCCTGCACCGGAGGCTCTCCTTCTCCATGTGTACTAACTGTAATCAGCAAATTTTCAATATACTGTAAATCATCATAATCCATATCCTGCATATCTTTCAATACAGAGGCATACCCCAGGCTTACAGCATATTCGTGAGCCAGTACAGCTACTGATTTTGCATTTCCTGTACGGCTTCCATAAAGAATATATAATGTATCCTTAAACTTATCCATTTAATTTATTGCTTTAAATTTTAAAAGGATTAACCTGGTGAATTGTTCAACATTAATAGCGTAATCTGGTTTATTTTTTATGTTTTAAATAAAACACCTAAGCAAGAGCAAAAGCAACGTCTTTTTACACTTCCACATATTAACCTTACCCTATGTTTTATCAGTTTTTTATAAATAATTGAAGGCGGCTTCTGCAGGTTTCAGCTTACGCTAGTTGTCTCAGTCTTGTACTTTCATCCAGTGAGCGATTATGCAAACGGTACATTTGCTCCACCTCAACACAGATAAAACCGTACTCTTCAACCACTTTACCACGCAAGAGGTAACACCCCGGCCCGCGAAAAGGATAACGTTTAAGGGAGTGAGAGAAATGAACCGTATCAAGCCAATGGCCATCCACATCGAGGAATGTACCAAAAGACATGCTCTCGCCAACACTGGTACGGGTAGGCTTGCGAGTAACGAGGTAACCTACTATTGCTACTGTTTTATTAATATAACACGATAAATCAGCCGACCGAAGCGAAGTGGATACCTGCTTTTCCAAAAGTTTAAAGGGCGATGCCAGCGAAAAACCCAATAGCTCCAACTCATCAAAAGCGTTCTCCAGCTCATGCTCCCACAGCTCGGGCAATTCAAACGCCTTTACTTCTGGTGCAAAAAGTGTTGGTTCTGATTTTGTTACCTTATTGTATCCCAACAGGTGATGCACATCCCACAGCAGTTCTTTTTTCGTTTTACCCGTAAAACGAAAAGCACCAATGCGGATTAATATCAGTAGCTGTTCCAAAGAGATGGGTACTCGTAATACAAAATCGGACAGGCTTGTAAATTCGCCATATAAACCACGCTCAGTCAGTAGCAATTTCACCGATTCTCTTTCAAAGCCATGGAGCATAAAAAAGCCCAGGAACAGGTGTTTGCCATAAATGGTACACGCCCAGTTGCCCCGGTTAACACAAGGTGCTTCAATAATAGCACCATGCATACGTGCTTCGTGTAAATAGAGCTCCTGCCGGTAAAAACCACCACCATTATTAAGTGTAGCCACCATATATTCGAGTGGATAATACGCTTTAATATATAAAGCCTGGTAACTCTCTACCGCATAACTGGCCGAGTGTCCTTTGGCAAAAGCATAATTGGCAAAACTCTCTATCTGTCGCCATATGCCAGCAATAGTTTGCTCCGGATACCCCTTTCCCCTGCAATTTTTAAAGAATTTTTCATGCACCTTCCAAAACTCATTACGCTGCCTGAATTTCCACGACATACCACGCCGCAGTATATCCGACTCATCCAGTGACAAACCTGCAAAATAATGCGCCACCTTAATTACATCTTCCTGGTAAACCATTACTCCATATGTTTCTTCTAGTATATTGTACAGCTCAGGTAAGTCCCTGCGTGCCTGCTCGCGCCTTTTCTTATCCTGAAAACGCAGAATATATTCACGCATCATACCACTTTTAGCCACTCCGGGTCGAATAATAGAGCTGGCTGCCACCAAACGCAGGTAGTCATCAGCCTTTAACTTGGTAAGTAGCATACGCATAGCCGGCGACTCCACATAAAAACAGCCAATAGCCTTCCCTATTTTTAGCAATTCCTTTATACGCTTATCATTCTTTAACATCTGAATATCGTCAATATCAATCTCTATGCCTTCATTAGCCTTAATAATATCGAGTGAATCTTTAATCTTGCTCAACCCGCGCTGACTAAGAATATCAAACTTATGCAAGCCTACATCTTCGGCCACATACATATCAAACTGAGTAGACGGAAACCCTTTGGGCAACAGCTCTGTTGCCGAATAGTACGAAATAGGCTTTTCCGAAATAAGAATTCCACTGGAATGAATACTGCAATGACTTGGAAAACCATCGATAAAACGACTGTATTTAATAACCCACTGTCCGTATTTCCCGCAATTTTCAGCTGATGGATTTTTTTGAAGCGCCACAATCTCATCATCGGGTAAACCAAATACCTTACCTATCTCACGAATGGCTGATTTATATTTAAAGGTGATATAATTACCCAGAAGTACCACATGATCGTAACCATAGCGCTCAAAAATATAACGTATCACATCATCACGGTCTGTCCACGAAAAATCGATATCAAAATCGGGAGGTGAAGAACGAAAAGGGTTGATAAAACGCTCAAAATACAAATCGAGTTCTATAGGGTCAACATTGGTCAGTCGCAACAGGTAAGCCACCAGGCTATTGGCTCCACTTCCTCGTCCAATGTAACAGTAGCCTTTACTACGGGCATAATCTACAATATCCAGCGTAAGCAAAAAATAAGTACAAAACTTCAGTCCTCGAATCACCTCCAGCTCCTTATTCATGCGCTGAACTACCTCTTCGCTACAATTCGGAAAACGATAGGACAAACCCTCTTCGCAGCGCTGCTTCAGCAATTTAAAATCATCTTCTGCAGAAGCAGTAAAAAGCTGCCTGTTTTTATTGGTGGTAAAATCAAATTCTATACTACACGCACTTAATAAACACTCTGTATTTTCAATAACCTGGGGGTATTCGGCATACAATTCCAGTAACTCATCTTTGGAAAGAATAGTATCTGTACTACTGGCCTGTTCACTCTCAGGCAGCTTACTCAGCAGGGTATTGTTATCAATAGCCCTCAATAGCCGATGCGCATTGTAATCGTGTTTATTTCTGAAAGTACTGGTATGCTTTATCACAAGCTTATCTTGTCGGTTCTTCCTGTGCGAGAAAGGTAATCGTCTCAAATCTTCGGGCGAAACCCCGATAAACTCATTCTCCCGTAAGTCACCAGCATATGAAAACGGATAAATTACATAAGCCTTTTTAAAAGCGGGAGCCTGTGAATCGAAATTAATTTTCTCGTGTAGATGTGCTGTCAGGTATTCATTAATTTCACGAAATCCCTCGTTATTCCTAGCCAATGCCACATATTGCTGCTGCACACCATTACGAAAATCAACACCAATAACAGGCTTAATATTATTCTGGGCAGCCAAACGCACAAAATCAATACTGGCAGCTGTATTATTAATATCAGTCAGCGCAAAAGTTAAATAGCCATGATAAGACAGTACTTTCAATAAATCTTCGGTTGAGATGGTACCGTATTTAAAACTGTAGTATGAATGTGTATTAATTAGCATACTTTATTTTTGTCTGAAATTAACCTACTTGCCCATTAAAAGGATTTATTTGCTGTACATTGCGGGCACTCATACCCTGTGCCCGCTTTACTGCATCCTGCCCGTAACGCTTCCTTACCTGATCCATAGCCTGGTAGAGCTTAATCATCTTAAAGGAATCTTCAAAAAGCTTAACCTGGTAACTACCACCTACCAGGTTACTAAAACGCACACCAATCAGCCGTACCAACACACGACGATCATATACCTTTTCAAATAAATCTGTCACAGTTTCTATCAACGTATGGTCTAACGAAGTATAAGGTATTCGCTTTTGCCTGGTATGTGTCTGAAAATCGGTATACCGTACTTTAACCGACACGCATGAGGTTAGCTTATTGGTGCTGCGCAACTGGTAGGCCAAACTCTCAGCCATGGCCAGTAAAATACTTTTCAGATTATACACATCGGTGGTATCCTGCTCAAAAGTACGCTCGGTAGAAATAGATTTGCGTTCGCTCCAGGCTACTACCGGTGTATTATCAATCCCCTGTGCCTTTTTCCAGATGGCTATCCCATTTTTACCTAATACCCGCTCCATCAGTTCAACAGGCATTTCCTGTACTGTTCTTACTTTTTCAACACCCATACGCCGTAAAAGGTGGTAAGTTTTATCCCCCACCATTGGTATCTTCTTTATGGATAAAGGAGCCAAAAAAGGCTTCTCATAACCTGTGGTAATTTGAATATGATTATTGGGTTTTGCCTCTCCCGTACCCACTTTAGCCACAGTTTTACTGGTTGATAAACCAAAAGAGATAGGTAAACCTGTATCTTTAATAATTTTCTCCCGCAGTTCTTTGGCCCACAGGTATGTTGTCTTCACATAACGATCCATCCCACTTACATCTATATAAAACTCATCAATAGATGATTTCTCAAATAAGGGCGAACGCGCCCGGATTATTTCAGTAATAATATTAGACTGCTCGCTATAAGCCTGGCTATTGCCACGGATAATTGTTGCATGTGGACACAACTGGCGTGCCATGCGCATAGGCATAGCCGAATGCACACCATACAACCGTGCTTCGTAACTACATGCTGCTACTACCCCCCTGTCAGATGTTCCGCCAATCAACACAGGAAGTCCATTCAATCTACTATCCATCAAGCGTTCACAAGACACAAAAAAAGTATCTAAATCCAAATGTAATATTGATTTATTCATTTTTGTCGATTATTTCGTCATTTCCCTGATTATAATTTAGTCAATATTCTTATCTTTATAAAATATTAAGGGAGAAGTTTTTGAAGTAAAAATGAAAATAACTGATAATCAATAACCGTTACTTTTATATTTTAAAAAAACACCATGTACTTTGCAGAAAATATTAAATTCTTACGCCAGAGAAAAAAACTTTCGCAGCATGATCTGGCATCTGTTCTGGAACTAACACGCACCACACTGGCTGGTTACGAAAAAAGCGTTCAACCACCGTTTAAAACACTGGTAAAGTTTGCCGATTATTTTCAAATATCCCTGGATGCCCTTATTCGTTACGATTTAAGTGCTTTATCCGAATTTCAGCTGGGGCAAATAGAAGATGGTTTTGATATTGATGTTACAGGACAGAAGCTACGCCTGTTAACCATATCGGTAAATAAAGAAGGTAAAGAAAACATTGAGATGGTACCCGTAAAAGCACAAGCCGGGTACACGTCTGGTTATGGAGATATGGAGTTTATTGCTGCCTTACCTAAGTTCTCACTGCCTTTTCTGCCACAGGATAAAACTTACCGCACCTTTCAGATAAAAGGTGACTCAATGCTGCCTATACCTAACGGCACATGGGTAACAGGGTCGTATATTCAAAACTGGAAGACTCTTAAAGATGGTACACCGTGCATTATTGTTACCCAGGATGATGGCATTGTTTTTAAAATAGTATATAACCAGCTTGAAAAAAATCAGACCTTTTTATTGGTATCAAGCAATCCTGTTTACAAACCCTATACAATAGAAATAAAAAACATTGTTGAAATATGGAAATTTGAAACATATAATGGCTTTGAGATAAAGTAGGACATCCTAAACATCTCTTATAAATTTTATTAATTCGCATTAAACATTACCAGCTATTCACTATTTTCAAGCTCACAAACTCAAAGTACAATGATAAAGTCTACTTTTATTTGGCTAATACTGCTTACTCTTGCAAGCTGTTCTCTCTATCAGAAACCGGCTCCCGAATCCGGCGTTAGCAAGCACTTAGCTGCACAACGTGCCAAAGCCATATCTGATCTAAAATATCACCTGGCTATTGATGTGCCCGACTATAAGGATGAACCCATTGAAGGTGAGGCAAGCATACGCTTTGAACTAAATAAACAACAAACTATCTATCTCGATTTTAAGGCCAAAGATGACCAGCTACATCAATTGATTATTAATAATGATACCATTAACAATCCACAAATAATTAATGAACACATTAAGCTGGACAAAAAATCATTATACAAAGGTAGCAACAACATTAAAGTACACTTTACTGCCGGTGATGGCGCGCTAAACCGCAACAACGATTATTTCTACACCTTGTTTGTGCCAGACAGGGCACGAACAGCCATTCCATGCTTTGACCAGCCCGATATTAAAGGCCGCTTTTCTGTAGCAATGGATCTACCCGAAAACTGGACCGGCGTAGCCAATGGCCAACAAACCATTAAACAAATTAAAGACGGTCGTATACAGCTTGTATTTGCCCCCTCACGACCAATAAGCACTTACCTGTGGGCTTTTACTGCTGGTAAATACCAATATACATCTGTATTATGGAAAAAGAAAAACATCGGCCTTTTTCATATGGTGGATGATACCGCTAAATTTAACCGCAACATAAACGAAGTATTCCGTCAAACAGTGGCCTCACTCGACTGGCTGGAGGACTTTACCGAATTTGATTATCCTTTTGCTACGTATAACCTGATAGCTATCCCATCTTTTCAATTTGGAGGAATGGAACACCCAGGAGCAACCTATTACCGTTCTGAAAAACTATTCCTGGATGAAAACCCCACACGCAACGAGGAACTAAGCCGGGCTAACCTTATTGCACATGAAACAGCACATATGTGGTTTGGTGATTTAGTAACCATGCCATGGTTTAACGAGGTGTGGCTTAAAGAAGTGTTTGCCAATTTTATTGCTGATAAAATAACAGAGCCATGGTTTCCGGAGATGAATCATAAACTGCGTTTTATGCTGGCACACTTTCCGGCAGCATATGCCGTTGACCGCACCGAAGGAGCTAATCCTATTGGCCAGAAATTAAAGAACCTTAAAAATGCAGGCACATTATATGGTAGTATAATTTATCACAAGTCGCCTATAGTAATGAAACATTTAGAAAACATTGCTGGCGAAGAACACCTTAAAAAAGGTATACAGGAATATATCGCCAGGCATGCTTATGGTAATGCATCGTGGAACGATTTAATTAGCTGTGTGGATAAATACACTGAGACAGACCTAAAAGTGTGGAGCAATGCCTGGGTATTTGAACCGGGAAGGCCTGTAATTTACTTTGAACCATCGCGCCAGGGCGATAATACGTGGAAGCTGATGCAAACGGCTGAAAGTACACAACTCAGTAAAAAAGGTACATTCTGGCCACAAGAAATCAATACGGTACAAAATGATACACTCCACTACCAGTACCAAATGTTTGATGCTGAAATGCGCATTGAGGAAAAACCAGAGCTTAATAATACCCTGTTCTTAGCTGACGAAAAAGGCTATGGGCTGGTTCGTATGACTGAACCACAAATAAAGTACTGGCTTGAGCATACCGTATTACTTAAAGATGAGCTTTTAAGAGGGCGCATGGTCATTAACCTGCATGAGAATTTTCTGGATGGCAGCATCCACCCGGACACCTATATTAAATATTTACTCCATTTGATTAGTAAAGAGGAAAACCCATTATTAGTTAATCAATTATGCAGGCAGCTGCAAACCTGCTACTGGAACTTTTTACCGGTAAAGGAAAGAAGCTCATGGAGCAAAATCGCTGAACTCAGTCTGTGGGATTTTATGCAAAAAAGCTCCATACCAGCCAATAAAAAGACCCTCTTCCGCAGCTGGAGCAATATATGCCTTAGCGATACTGCAATTATGTATATGGGGCATTTATTAAATAGAACTAAAACTCTTGAAGGCATTAGCCTGGGTGAACAGGACAGAATGAGCCTGCTTGCGCAGGTCTGCATCAAAAACCATCCGGAGGCACTGCAACTACAAGAGTTAGTGATGCAACAACTTAACAGCAGGCACAATAAAGAAAAACTGGCCTTTATACGTCCATCATTATCTTCCAATGCTGCTGACAGGGATGCTTTTTTCCTTTCATTGGCCAAACCTGAAAACAGGCAAAAAGAGGCCTGGGTACAAAATGCACTTGCCAACCTGCATCATCCGCTCAGAACAAACCTGTCAGTACATTATTTACGCAGTACCATTGAACTGTTGGAAGAAATACAAACAACAGGCGATATCTTCTTCCCCATTGGTTGGCTGGGCAACAGCTTTGGCAGTCATTCATCAGAAGAAGCCTATACCATTGCAAATAATTTCTTACAAAATCATCCCAATTACCCGGAACACCTGGAATTAAAGATTTTGCAAAATATTGATATGACAAAAAGAGCAAGCCGAACCAGGAAGAAATACTATAACTGAAGGTCGTATGTCACACCATAATTCAAAGGGTGTCGTAAAAATGGGTTAATGAGTACGAGTCTATTGCAAAACTGGCCCTTGACGAACAACCACAGTTGCTTGAAAAACTAGGGATAGTGGTGAAATAAAGAGTAGGCCTGGCAGACTGTATTAAAACCTGTTGGATTTAAATTACACAACACCCCTTTAACACAAGAAAGGCAAACGCTCCTTACCCATTTTGAGGGTTTCTCTTAACACTAATTATAAAGTGACTGCCAGTTTAGTTATAAACAAAAAAAGAACCCGGCTAAAAGTGAATACCAATAATTTGCAAGTAGAAGTATTCAGAATATTGCCGGGCTCACGCATTAAAATTGTATAAAAACAAAAGTATGAAAAAAAAGGTTTTAAACTACTTTATGTTATTAGCAGTATTAGTTGGGGTAATGTTTACTTCGTGCCAGAAGGATAAACTGGAAAATACAATTGTTACAGACCAAACAAGCTCAGCTATTGAAAATACAGATAATGAAGAAGGTATTCCTGTTAATGCCACAGTTCTTGGCAAAAAATTAGAAAACCCGTATTCTGTAGAGAATATGAAAAAAGCACTAAACAAGTTAAAATCAACCAATACATCTAAATCTATATCAACACAAGGTATTGAAATTGAAACAACTCATTTATATGTGCGTTTTTTGCCCCGCTCTGAAGAAGAGTTAAGCATATTAAAAAAAGACACGCTTTTAGATATATTTGATTATCCTTTAGATTATGAAATAGAAGAAGAAGGCATATACTATCACGATCCTTCATTGCCCGATTCTGTAATTACATGGCAATATACAGTTGTAGATCCGGATTATGACTTTCCTCCACTTAAGTATGAAATATTATCAGAATTATATATACTGGAAGAAGAGGACAATGAAGAGGAAGAACCTGTATTAAAAAGTGCAAACGTAAATTATATTAGCTGGTTAGCACTTGAAGATAAAGCTTTGGAAATAACAGGTAATTTAGAAGAAAAAGATAATGATCAGGAAGCCCAGTTAAAAGGTTGGTTTAGCAGAAGAAAAAAATGGCGCCCGGCTGGAAGAATAACTGCAAATGGCAAACCTATTGTAGGATGTATGGTACGAGCAAGACGATGGTTTACAGTACGTAGAGGTTATACTGATTCCTCCGGTTATTTTTCTTGTAGCGGAAGGTTTAGAAGAGATGTTAATTATAGTATATAGTGGGAGCGATACTACTGGGATATTAGAAGTGGCACCTGGGGACAAGCTATTTATAATGGACCTAAAAAACAAGGAGACTGGAATTTAAATATTACAGGAGGAAAATCACTTAGGTATGCCTTTATTCACCAGGCAGCATACGATTATTTTTACCGTAACCCATTTGGCACACAAAAACCATTTGAAAAACGATGGTATAGGTCAACTTTAAAAATTGGCTATTACGATAAGTATGGAAATAATAAATCAGCTGATTTTACCAAGTGGAGAAACTGGTTTACCTGGCCACATATAAGGATATATAAAGGAACCAATAAAGACAGGACTACAACAGAAATTTATGCCTCAACCATACATGAGTTAGCACACTCGGCACACTGGCAACTTATTGTTAAAGCCAAAGGTTCAAACCGACTTAATGATTATATGAATGCAGATAAAGAACTTTGTGAAAGTTGGGCAGTTGGAATGCAAACGCTTTTTACTCGCCGGTTTGTTAATAGTAATTACGATAGATATAACAATAAATATACATATAAGAGAGATGTAGATTATTCTGAAATTGTATTGGAATTGACTGAATTAGCAAACTATACTGTTCGCGAACTTGAGCAATGTTTAATAGGAGCAAACAGCTTGAATAAATGGCAAACTAACATTAGTAATAAATACAACAGAGATGAAAAAACATTGGATAATATTTTTAGTCAGTATTAGCATTGCATTATATTCTTGCTCCAAATCCGACTATGGAGGTAGTGCTGAATTCTACTATATCAATCAATCGGGGACAAAAATAATTGGTAAAACTTATTCCATATATAAAGATTCTTCCAGTTTTGAAATACAAGTGGGAGATACGATGTATTACGAAACACCAGATCCCTGGTTTACCGAAAAGAAAGCAAATCCTGAAGAAGCTTTTTCTCCAACAGGCATTTTTTCTGATTCTGTATATATTACTTTTGATACTCTAAAGTATTTTATATTCTCCAGAAAATACAAATATGGAGAAAATCAAAGTTGTCAGGATTTACGCTCTGTATTCTGTATGGATGAATATAAAATTGAAAGAATTGGAGACAGGCATTTCAGGTTTTATTACAATTTTACAGAAGCCGATTACAAGAATGCTGAGGCTATTAAAAACAAATAATCATAACAGGAGAAATATCTGTTCTTTTGATATTTCTCCTACTGTACATCTATTGTTTACATTAAGCTATACCAAAGAATTTAATAATGCTTTGATTGGTGCAAGCACTTTTAATGAATGGAGAGATAATATTAAATCAAAATACAACAAAAGCTATGAAAACAAAGTGGATAATATTTTTGCTGGCTATTAATACATTAACATTAGCTTGCACTAAAACCGATTACAGCGTTCTAAGAAAGGTTACTTTTGAAAATACAACTACAACCCACATACAACTTACTTTGCAAGGGAATATTATTGAAATAGCAGCAACTCCCAATTCTTCAATTGGAGATTATGAGTGGAGTCCGTTTCTACTAAATGATACCTCCCGTACTATATCAATCGATCCGGAAAGTAGTACAGTTATCTTTGTTGAATCAATGGGATCAACAAATAAAGTGGCCCCGGATATAGTTCCACAGAAAGAGATTGGAGATATGATAGGTTGGAAAGAATGTTTAGGGGATTCCATGAGTATACAACTGGGAGCTACAAAAACTATAAAGTACAAACGTTCAAACCTGATCGGGAAATATTCTCCTTATAATGGATTCAATTATAGCGTTGAGCGCACAGGAGATTTAGAATTTAACCTCACATACACATTTTTAGATGAACATACTAAATAATGAGATTTCCAAGCCTATTTTTTCAGTTCAGTAAAACACAATAGAAGCTGGAAAGGCATTAGAATGTATTTTAGATAAAAAAATATGGACAGCTATTCGTGATTGAATAGCTGTCACTTGTTATCACTAATTTTATTAAGAACGCTTAAATGATATATTCCCACATGTTTAACCCTATATTCTCTTGTTAAAAAAAAAATGAAACGAACATGTAAATTCAATTATTAAATTTTCACACAGGAAAAAATGATTGAATTAACTTGAGAGTTCCATATGGCAAATGAAAGCAAATTATAATCATATGAAATACTTAATATCAACACTATTAATCTTTTTTCTGGCAAACTCTAAAAACAACGCACAAGAAGCCAGTGTAGAAAAAAATGTTTGGGGCATTCAGGCAGGTATTTATCCTTTATCAGTTTATAATGAGGCAAAGCTTACAAATACTATTGCCTTACGCAGTGAAGTATTTTTAGGCTTCGGATGGTCAGGTTATTCCGGTAATTCTACCTGGGAAATATTACCCTACATAAGTGCAGAACCACGTTGGTATTACAATATACAAAGGCGGGTAAATAAGAATAAACAAATAAATAATAACAGTGGCAACTACCTGTCGGTATTAATGGGGCTTCAGCCCGGTTTCGGAATAACATCACATGAAACAACGCTATATCCTGTGCTGTATTTTGTTCCTACCTATGGGTTAAGGCGTAATATTGGTAAGCGTTTTAATTTTGAGGCTGCTTTTGGAGTAGGTTATGGATGGGAGTTTAAAAATTATACCTCCAACGGTACTACGTATAATGATACAGAATCAGGTACTGTAACAAATATTCGTTTAGCAATAGGCTATATGTTTTAAGCATGATATACTATACATATTTCTAAAACAAAAGCCCGGCTCATTACGAACCGGGCTTTACTCTTCACTGTTATCTTTTATCTATAAACTTTTAACATTCCCACCACTACCTTGAATAGTTCGGTGCTTCACGTGTAATGGTTACATCATGCGGGTGACTCTCGTTCATACCTGCATTAGATATTTTCGTAAACTTTGCCTTATGAAGGTCAGCAATAGTAGCGGCTCCGCAATACCCCATACCTGCACGTAATCCACCAATTAACTGGTAAATCACTTCATATAAGGTGCCTTTATATGGTACACGAGCCGAAATTCCTTCTGGCACCAACTTCTTAATATCATCTTCCACATCCTGGAAATAACGATCTTTAGAACCTTGCTGCATCGCTTCAACAGATCCCATTCCACGGTACGACTTAAATTTACGTCCGTTATAAATAATCGTATCACCCGGCGACTCATCTACCCCGGCAAATAAGCCTCCTAACATTACTGAGTGTGCGCCTGCTGCCAATGCTTTAACAATATCGCCTGAGTAACGAATACCACCATCAGCAATAACTGGCACACCTGTTCCTTCTAATGCCGTTGCCACATCATAAATGGCTGACAATTGCGGAACTCCAACACCAGCAATAACACGCGTTGTACAGATAGAACCCGGGCCAATACCTACTTTAACACCATCGGCACCAGCTTTTACCAAATCAAGTGCTGCCTTAGCAGTAGCTATATTGCCAACTACAATCTCAAGGGTTGGGTATTTCTCTTTCGCCTTCTTTAATGTTTCTAATACACCAACACTATGTCCGTGTGCAGTATCAATAACTATAGCATCAACATTGGCTTTTACCAAAGCATCAATACGATCAAACGTATCAGCAGTAACGCCTACACCGGCAGCCACACGCAAACGGCCTTTTTCATCTTTACAGGCAAATGGCTTATCCTTTGCTTTGGTAATATCTTTATAAGTAACCAAACCAATCAACTTATTATTATTATCGACTACCGGTAACTTTTCAATTTTATATTGCTGAAGAATGGCAGCTGCCTTCTCCAGGTCAGTTGTTGTATTGGTCGTAACCAGGTTTTCGGTTGTCATTACCTCATCAATCAAACGTGCCATATCCGGCTCAAACCGAAGATCACGGTTAGTAACGATACCTACCAGGTAACCATACTGGTCAACAACAGGTATACCACCAATTTTATATTCTTTCATTAAATCCAACGCCTGCCCTACAGTACTACCTTGCAAAATAGTAACCGGGTCGTAAATCATACCATTCTCGGCACGTTTTACTGTTTCAACCTGTTTGGCCTGATCTTGTATAGGCATGTTTTTATGAATCACACCAATACCGCCTTCACGGGCAATAGCAATTGCTAAGCGTGCCTCAGTAACTGTATCCATAGCAGCCGATACAATTGGCGTATTCACAACAATGTTTTTGGAGAAAAGACCATTTAACTTCACATCGCGTGGTAATACCTGTGAGTATGCAGGTATGAGTAGTACATCATCAAATGTTAAGCCTTCCGAAACGATTTTATCCTCAGTAAATGACATGGAACCTTGTTTTTGGGGATTAAAAAATTTTGGCAAAAGTAGCAAAAATTATAACACAGCATGTTGATTTCTCAAATATTACAACCTTATTTTAATTAAGTCAACAGGCAAACATTACTAATCAGTAGTTTAAACGTACAAACAAACTTTTCTGTCCTCCCCTGTGTATTGCCATGTAACTAATTTCATAACTTTATCGCCTCATGGATATTTTTCATCATATACTAAAGCAATACTGGGGTTACAATGGCTTCAGGGCATTGCAAGAAGATATAATCCGCTCCGTAGCTAATGGCAACGATACCATTGGGCTTATGCCAACAGGAGGTGGTAAATCCTTAACATTCCAGGTACCAGCACTGGTCAAAGAAGGAGTATGCCTTGTTGTAACACCACTTATTGCACTGATGAAAGACCAGGTGGAAAACCTTAAACGTAGAGATATTAAAGCTGCTGCCATTCATTCTGGCCTTACGCGCGATGAAATAAATATGACCCTTGACAATTGTATTTTTGGTGGAACAAAATTTCTGTATTTATCACCTGAGCGTTTAGGTACTGATCTTTTCCAGGAAAAGGTTATACAGATGAATGTTAACCTGTTGGCAATTGATGAAGCACATTGTATATCGCAATGGGGATATGATTTCAGGCCATCGTACCTTAAGGTGGCCGAAATACGTGAGTTAATACCTGAAACACCTGTATTAGCATTAACAGCAACAGCTACGCCTGAAGTTGTAGACGATATTCAGGAGCGTTTACACTTCAAAAAGAAAAATCTTTTTCAAAAAAGTTTTCATCGCGATAACCTGGCATACGTTGTCAGGCCATCGGAAGATAAAGAGCAACAACTGCTCAATATCATTTCTAAAATACCGGGTAGTGCAGTTGTTTATGTCCGCAACCGCAAAAAAACCAAAGAGTACGCAGATCTATTGCTTAAAAATGGCATATCTGCCAGCTCCTTTCATGCGGGCATGCCGCAGGAAGTAAAAGACAAGCGTCAAAAATTGTGGACCGATGGCGAGATACGTGTTATTGTATCCACCAATGCTTTTGGAATGGGCATTGATAAACCCGATGTCCGTTTGGTTGTTCATATGGATGCCCCTGACTCATTAGAAGCCTATTTTCAGGAAGCCGGACGAGGTGGCCGCGATGGCAAAAAAGCATATGCCGTTCTATTATGGTCAAATAATGACAAAGCACGCCTTAAAAGAAGCATAGCTCTCTCCTTTCCTGAAAAAGATAAAATACTGAATGTGTATGATGCCCTTGGTAACTTCTTTCAGCTGGCTGTAGGCAGTGGCTTCGGTATGGTTTATGATTTTAATATGGGTCAGTTTTGTAAAGCTTATCGTATAAATATAATAACCGTATTCAATAGCCTTAAAATACTACAACGTGCCGGATATATAGAGTTTACCGAAGAGCTGCAACTAGCTGCTAAAGTTCATTTTATTATGCGACGCGATGACCTTTATAAATTCCAGATAGCCAATGAGGACTACGATCGGGTTATTAAAATATTGCTAAGATCGTACACCGGACTGTTTACCGAATATGTTGCTATTGATGAAGATTTACTGGCTAAGCGCATGGAAGTATCACGTGATACCATTTATCAATACCTGGTTAAACTCAGCCAACTCAGGGTAATTAAGTACATTCCTCAAAAGAAAACGCCCCTTATCTGTTATACCAGATCGCGCGAAGACAGCAAGTACATTGAGTTACGCAAAGAAGTATACCATAACAGAAAAGAAAAATACGAGCAACGCATTGCCAGTGTAATAGCTTATGGTACCCTTAATCACATTTGCCGAAGCAAACAGTTATTAGCATATTTTGGTCAAAAGGGAGGTAAAGATTGCGGTAAATGCGATGTATGCCAAGACATGAAAAAAACGGCATTATCCATTAATCAGTTTGATGAAATTCAGGAGCTGATTAGAACCACTTTAAAAGAGCACACTATTACTTTTGATGAATTGCTTATGAAGATCAATGTTAAACAAGACGACCTGCAAAAAGTCCTTCGATGGCTTGAAGAATATAATATTGTAAGTGAAAATGAAAAAGGCCTGTTAGAGTGGTTAAAAACAGATGATAACTAAGCATATCTTTTTTTATTTAAGAACACAATCGGTACCAATATCCGACCATAGGGCATTAAACAAGAATCATTGTCTATTAATCACCAAATTTTCTTACTTTTGCCCCTTAATATCAAATAAAATTGTTTCATAGTTGAAGCAATTAATAAATACGTATGAAAGAGTCGTTTGAGCATGTAGTCTATTCAAAAAACGTTATAGAATTTGTAACTGTAGCCAAAGAATACTGCACATTTGTAGAATCAGTTGAAGAGCTTAACCGTAAACAGTTTGTCACAATTGCAACCCGAATCATTCCACTTTTATACCTTAAATCAGTTGTTCTGCCCAAAGTAGAAACAGAGCTGGAGGATAGTATTGAAAAAACGGTTGACGAAATGACCTATACTCAGATACAAGATGGCATTACTTCAAAACTAGGACGCTTTAATGATTACCTTGAGGTGTTTACACCTGATATGCAGCGTAGTGACACTCCGGTAATTGCATTTATTGGTGAAGACATGGCAGATATCTACCAGGATTTAAAAGACTTTGTCTCTGCTTACCGTTTGGGTGTAACAGAAGTAATGAACGATGCTCTTGCCGAAGTAGTTAACAACTTTGAACTATACTGGGGGCAACGCATTGTTAATACATTACGCGCCTTACACGCCATTTTATACAGCGAAGAAAACCTTGAAGAGGAAGAAGGCGAAAGTGATTTTCAGGAAAACCAACAAAAAGAAAGTTGGTATAATCGTTTTCAACAAGGTTGGCAGGATGATGACGAAAGCATAATCAAATAGTATAACTAAAGCCTAGGACTAAATGGAGAAAACCATTACAAAGGAATCGCTGAGTTTATTACCATTGAAACACTTTAGTGGCCCTGTGGATGTTATTGAAGATGAAGACAAAATTGAAGAGTTAGTTAATGAGTTAGAACAACACCCGGTTATTGGCTTTGATACAGAAACCAAACCTTCTTTTCAAAAAGGAAAAGTTAACCAGGTATCTTTATTACAACTTTCCACTAATAATAAAGCTTATTTGTTCCGCCTTAATAAAACCGGACTTCACCCGGCTTTAATAAAGCTGATGGCAAATAGTGCTATAAAAAAAGTAGGTGTTGGTATTCGTGATGACCTTAAAGGCTTGCGTCGCTTATCTGAATTTGAGCATGCCGGTTTTATTGAATTACAGGATCATGTTAAAAAGGTGGGTATTGAAGATACAAGCCTGAAGAAACTGGCCGGACTTCTACTCAATTTCAGAGTTAGTAAACGTCAAAGGCTCTCCAACTGGGAAGCGCCACACTTAACAGAAGCACAGGTACTTTATGCTGCAACTGATGCGTGGGTTGCCGTTGAATTGTACGATAAGTTAACAAATAAATTTCCTGAGTGTAAAGCTCAAACAATATAACTGATAGTTTTTATTATCGATGGCAGAAAGACCACAATTAGTACTAAAACCCGGCAAGGAACAAAGCTTAAACCGTTTCCACCCCTGGGTTTTTTCAGGAGCTGTTAAAGGAGTTAAAGGACCGGAGTTAGCAGAAGGGGATGTTGTTGAAGTACTCGACAGCAATGAAAACTTTATGGCTTTAGGTCATTATATTATCGGATCTATAGCCGTTCGTATTTTATCATTTGAGAATATTGATGTTGATTATGCCTTTTGGAAACGCAAAATAAAAGGTGCGTATGAACTTCGTAAAGCCAATGGATTAGCCGAAAATGAGCAAACAAATGCTTTTCGTTTAGTTCATGGAGAAGGCGATTACCTGCCGGGACTGATCATTGATTTTTATAATGGAACAGCAGTTGTACAAATGCATACTGTTGGCATGTACTTAAGCAAAGATTTAATTGTCCAAGCACTGCGGGAAGTGCTTGGCGACAGCTTAAAGTGTATTTTCAACAAATCAGAAGGTACCATGCCTTTTAAAGCCGACATAGAGCCAGTAAATGGTTACTTATTTGGTAAAAGCACTGAAAAAATTGCACTTGAAAACGGCCTCAAGTTTCATGTGGATTGGGAACGCGGACAAAAAACAGGATTCTTTGTTGACCAACGCGAAAACCGCTCTTTAATTGAACATTACAGCAAAGATCGTGAGGTATTAAATATGTTCTGCTACACCGGGGGCTTTTCCTTCTATGCCATGCGTGGTGGTGCAAAAACAGTTCATTCGGTAGATAGCTCTGAACGTGCTATACAAATTACCAATGATAATGTAGCACTGAATTTTCCGGGCGACAAAAGACATGAGGCCTTTGCTGTTGATGCCTTTAAGTATTTAAATAAAATTAAGGATAAGTACGACCTGATTATATTAGATCCGCCCGCCTTTGCCAAGCATATTAATGTGGTAAAAAACGCCTTGCAAGGCTATCGTCGTCTGAATGCCAAAGCTATGGAGCAAATTCGCCCCGGAGGCATATTATTTACCTTCTCCTGTTCACAAGTTATTTCAAAAGAACAGTTTCGTACTATGGTATTTTCATCGGCTGTACGAGCAGGCCGTAAAATCAGAATATTACAGCAATTAACACAGCCGGCCGATCATCCGGTTGATATCTTTCACCCCGAGGGTGAGTACCTTAAGGGATTAGTCGTTTACGTAGAATAGCATTACTAAAAAATAAGTGTCTTGGATTTTAAAGAGTTTGATTTTTCGGATGAATTGATAAATGGCTTAGAGGCCATGCGTTTTGAAAAGGCAACGCCTGTACAAGAACAAACCATACCCATTATAAAGGAAGGGAAAGACCTGATAGCATGTGCTCAGACTGGTACAGGAAAAACGGCAGCTTATCTTTTGCCGGTATTGGATAAATTGGTTCGCAACGGGCGCAATAAGATCAATGCTCTCATTTTGGTTCCAACGCGTGAGCTGGCCATACAGATTGACCAGCAAATGGAAGGTTTCGGCTATTTTCTTGATATTTCATCAACTGCCATTTATGGTGGTAATGATTCGGGAGAATGGAACCGCCAGAAAACAGCTCTTATAACCGGGGCTGACATAGTAATCGCAACACCGGGGCGACTTATTCAGCATTTAACCATGGGCTATGTTAGTATGGATACCTTACAGCACCTTATTCTGGATGAAGCCGACCGCATGCTGGATATGGGCTTTTTCGAGGATATTATGCAAGTGGTAAAATACATGCCCAAAGAACGTCAAACCTTGATGTTTTCAGCAACAATGCCTCCTAAAATAAGAGAACTGGCCAAAAATATTTTGCATAACCAAGAAGAAGTTAACATCTCTATAAGTAAGCCTGCCGAAGGGATACTGCAAGCTGCTTACATGGTGTACGACACACAAAAAATACCTTTACTCAACGACTTACTTAAAGATAAGGATCTGCCCAGTATCATTATTTTTACTTCAACCAAAATTAAAGTAAAAGAAATAGCCCGCTCATTAAAAAGCAATGGTTTTAATGCACAAGCCATTAGTTCTGACCTGGAACAGATTGAACGTGAAAATGTACTGCGGGAGTTTAAGAACAGGAACACGCAAATATTAGTTGCTACAGATATTATTGCACGGGGTATTGATATTGAAAAAATTGACCTGGTTATTAATTTTGATGTACCGCGTGATGCCGAAGACTATGTACACCGTGTAGGGCGTACCGCACGTGCTCAAACACAGGGGGTAGCCATTACCCTTATTAACGATAAAGAGGTAATGGAGTTTCACAAAATTGAGCGTTTAATTGAGAAGGAAATCTATAAGATTCCTTTACCTCCATACTTGGGCGAGGCTCCGGCTTACAATCCTAAAGAACAAGAAAAAAGCCGCCCCAAAAGCAATTTTAAAGGCGGCAACAAACGTAAAAACTTTAAGAGAAAACCAGCAGCTAAAAAAGGCGGAGAAAAAAAAGCATAGTTCATCACTTAACGAGACTGTCCTTAAATGCAGGAAAATTAACTCTTTGTCAAAATTTAAGATTACTCCACCACAAAGGAGAAACTGAACTTAACAACACCCCTATAGGGATTAAGGGTAAAAAATTGCAGAAGACAAAGAACTCATTTTTTAAACAATCTCGTTGTTATTAATAACACTGTATAAAACACCGGCAAATACTAAACATATCATTAGCAACGTTATGTATCTCTTTGCCCCATCTGTATTTCAAACCTATAATCAAAAGGTGATTGGTAATCTATTTTGAATTCAGAATACGGTGACTTCTATACCCTATATTCTAAATAATTGTAAATCTCATTCAAATGAAATTAGTACACCTCATAGCCAAAGAACTTAATTTACCTGAGAAAAGCGTACAAAACACAATCCTATTGCTTGATGAAGGGGCCACCATCCCTTTTATCAGCAGGTATCGTAAAGAAATGACAGGCAGCCTTGATGAAGTAGAGATTAGCAACATAAAAGAACGCTATGAAAAGCTTCAGGAACTGGAAAAACGCAAAGAAACCATCCTTAAATCAATGGATGAACAAGGTGTTTTAACGGATGAGCTTGAGCGAAAAATAAAAGCTACTTACGATGCAAACGAACTGGAAGACATCTATCTCCCTTTTAAGCCTAAACGAAAAACAAGGGCGGTAAAGGCGCGAGAGAAAGGACTGGAGCCATTGGCTAAACTTATAATGAAACAATATGAACGCGATATAGAAAGCAAAGCCTCCGCATATATTAATAATGAAATACCTAGTGTAACTGATGCTTTGCAAGGCGCACGGGATATTATTGCTGAGTGGATAAATGAGCATCGTGTAGGACGCGAGATTGTTCGTTCAGTATTTGATAAAGAAGCTGTTATTACCTCTAAAATGGTAAAAGGTAAAGCGGAAGAAGGCATTAAATACAAAGATTATTTTGACTGGAGTGAACCTTTAAAACGTTGTCCATCGCACCGTTTTATGGCTATGCGCCGTGGCGAAAAAGAAGGCTATCTTAAGCTAAGTATTTCGCCCAATACAAAAAATGGTATTGATCGCCTTGATCGTTTTTTTGTTAAAGGCAATAACAGTGCTGCTGAGCAGGTAAGCGAAGCAGTTACCGACGCTTACAAGCGCCTCTTATCTCCTTCAATTGAAACAGAATTTATCAATCTGTTTAAGGAAAAAGCCGACACAGAGGCCATTCGCGTTTTTGCCGAAAACCTGCGCCAGCTCCTGCTGGCATCACCTCTTGGACAAAAGCAGGTACTGGCACTTGATCCGGGATTCAGAACGGGATGTAAAGTGGTGGCACTGGATGAACAGGGTAACTTATTGGAGAATGCCACCATATACCCTCACCCACCACAAAACGACTACCATAAATCAAGCTCAACCATAAAAACTCTGGTTGAAAAACATAACATAGAAGCCATTGCTATTGGTAATGGAACTGCATCGCGTGAAACAGAAGCTTTTGTTAAAGGACTACAATTTAAGGACAAAGTACAGATTTTTGTTATTAGTGAAGATGGCGCTTCTGTGTACTCGGCAGGAAAAGTAGCAAGAGAGGAATTTCCTGACCACGATGTAACTGTACGTGGCGCAATATCTATCGGACGACGTTTAATGGATCCTCTGGCTGAATTGGTAAAGATTGATCCCAAATCAATTGGCGTAGGACAATACCAGCACGATGTGGATCAATCGCAACTTAAGAAATCACTGGATATTGTTGTTGAATCATGTGTTAACTCAGTTGGAGTCAATCTCAATACCGCAAGCAAGCACCTGCTAACTTACGTGTCAGGTTTAGGCCCCCAGTTGGCACAGAATATTGTTGATTACAGGGCTAAAAACGGTGCATTTCTGTCGCGGGATAACCTTAAAAAAGTACCCCGTTTAGGCACCAAAGCATATGAGCAAGCAGCCGGTTTTCTGCGTATTGAGCAAGCTAAAAATCCACTTGATAATACTGCCGTTCATCCTGAATCATACAAGGTAGTTAACCAAATGGCCAGCAACCTGGGTTGTAAAGTCAATGACCTTATAAAAGATAAAAATCTTCGCTCACGCATTGATCTAAAAAACTATGTAACAAGTAGTATTGGGCTTCCGACTTTAACAGATATTATGAATGAACTGGATAAGCCTGGCCGTGACCCCCGTGAAGAAATTAAGGCCTTTGAGTTTGCCGATGGTATTTACTCAATTGATGATTTATACGAGGGAATGGAACTCCCCGGCTTAGTAACGAACATCACTAATTTTGGTGCTTTTATTAATATTGGAGTTAAGCAAGATGGTTTAGTACATATCTCCCAACTGGCTAATAAATACGTCAGTGATCCCAATGAAATTGTAAAGCTTCAACAACAGGTTAAGGTAAGGGTTATGGAGGTAGACAAGGTACGAAAGCGCATTCAACTGAGCATGAAAGATATTAAATCATAAATTAAAGTAAGAAACGCAAGGTAATAAGGTTAAAACCATTAATAATATTTAGCGACTAAAGTGGCTAAAAAATAAGGTATGGATGCCCGGTAAACTTAACTTTATTCACCGGGATAAACTCAGTGAACAACCTTATTACCTTAATTATACCGGCAACATAACTCTTTTCCACATTCTGCAACGCAATAATACCAATACTACATTAAAATGCGTCTTATCCTTTCGCTCTATTTAACTTATAGCACGTTAAAAATTATCGCTTTAGCTCAAACTATGTTTCTGTTTTTCGCCTTGCCTAAATTAAAAATATCTAAACAAGATACGGCTCACTTCAAAATAAAGTTGGTATAACTACCTTATCACTATCTTATTCAATTATACCAAATAAAAAAAAACTCACCGTTATGTCACCCTTTTTCTAATCCTACGTGTCTTTTATAAAACAAAGGACAAAAGGTTTAAGTTAAGAGGTACTGATCTAATGATTAAAATGTACCTCTTTTTTCCTTACATGGTAAATTAGTCCATGAATTACAAAACAAAGTCATATGGAAGCAATAGTGGAAGATTACAATCAGTTATTCACTTCATTTGATAAATGCTCCATGTATCAATCAGGTGAAATAATTTACAATGCCAATAGCAAAACCAAAGCCGCATACTTGGTTAAGCGTGGAATGGTTAAACTTTACAGCATTGGAGCAAAGGGAATAAAACACATTGTACGAATGGTACGCGAGGGTGAAATTGTTGGTTACTACTCCCAATTCACGAATCAGCCGGAAGTAACAGGTTGCGAGTGCATTGTAAATTCTGTACTCTGCGAAATATCAGACAACAACCTACAGGATGCCTTTCGAATGAATAGCAATTTAGCCTACGTACTACTGCAAAAGGCATGCTCTGAAATGAAGGAAACCTGCAACTCCATAGTTGAAATGAGCCAAACAACTGTAAGGGGACGATCTGCCAACATACTTGTTAAACAAATGGAACTGTTTGATGTAAATGAAGGTGACCGGTTTCCACTCCGTATTTCACGTACCGATATTGCTCACTGGATAGGTACCTCAAGAGAGTCTGTTAGCCGTTCACTCAACGATTTTGCACGCGAAAAACTGATTGAAATGAATAAAGAAGGCATTAAAATTATTAATTTAAAAGACTTAAAACGGGTTAGTATTATTAGTTAAGCTCTTACCTGTAAACATACTACCGCCAAAATTCAGTACTACTTGTGCTATGTACTGTTTAATAATGTACTGTCTTATAATTTGTCCGATAGCTATCTGAACTTTTATTTTCTCATTATTTTCAAACATCTAAAACAGAATAAACGCCATAGTTAAATGTATAAGTAGTGGCCTATAGCGTGTTAGCTTCCTGTCAAACTAACACACTTGTTTATACAGGTTGTAAAAGTCGATATGTATTACCCTTACCTACCCTTACTGATACAAAATGTTAGACATAAATTTTAATACCATTTCTTTCTCTTAAAGTATATCATCATCCCAATAAATATACCAATCATGATAAACCAAATGCTTAAATATCCCCATTTCCAATTTAATTCTGGCATGTTGGAAAAATTCATTCCGTAAATACCTGCAATAAATGTCAAAGGGATAAATATTGTAGAAACAACAGTTAGGGTTTTCATAACTTGGTTCATACGGTGACCTTGAACCGAAAAAAACAAATTAGTACTACTTTCAAGTTTAACCTCAATATGTTCACATTCATCAATTAAAGACAGGCAAAGATCTTTCAGTTCATAAAAGTATTTTATATGGCGCTCATCAACAAAGTTGAATTTTTCCCGTTCAACTTTTATAATAAACTCTTTAATTGGCAAAACGTTTTTCTTAACCAGATATACCTGTCGCTTAAAAAGTTCAATTGAATTAATAATTTCAGGAGATGGATCCTGAATAATATCAATTACAACTGTTTCGCTTATTTTGTACTCAATATCATTTAAAGTCTTAAAATAATTGTCAAGAATTGATTCAAGTAACAAATACAATAAATAATCTGAACCTCGTTTGCGAACAATACCAATATCTTTTCTCAGTCGCTCTCTAATGTGATTAAAATAATCAGCTTTTCGTTCCTGAAACGAAACCAAATAATTTTTGCCAAGGATAAAACTTAGTTGCTCCTGTTCTAACAAGGAATTGCCCGTGGGAATTATTGATTTTAAGGTGAAAAACCAATAATCATCATACTCTTGAAATTTTGGTCTTTGATTGACATCCAAAAGATCTTGAATTGCTAAATCATGAATATCGAGCTTATTACAAAGTGTTTTAATCATTTCCGTATCATGAATTCCATGCACATTCAACCAATTATTACTCTCATTAGGAAGGAATTCTTTAAATTCTGAAATTTTAAAGTCAGAATTTTCATTACATTCTGACTTGTTGTAAACAAACAGCTGAGCACTTAACTCATCAACTTGTTTAACACCTGTAAAAGTCGGAGTTGTTGGATTTACCTTTTTCCTATTTAGAAGTCTGGTCATCATTTTCTAAGTCTTTTTATAATACAATAGTTCTTTATCAATATTTGTAATCTCTGAATCATCAAAACTGATTACTTTATCAATTAATTCATTCTTACTTTGAGTTATTTAGTTTGTAACAACTTAAAGAAATAGAATTGAGATTTATTGTTGACAAATGTAAGGTAATTACCTAAACAAAATATGCCTGTTGCACAAAGCTTTTTTAAGATATATGTATTAATATAGATTGTATTCATAAAATAGTAACTCGATTATACAGTTTAATAGCTCTTACGATTGTTTGATTGCTCGCCTGCAAAGGAATAAACTCTGGCTGGGTGGCATTAGACTCTAGTTTGTTTTTCTTGTTGTATAATATTGCTCCTCAATGGTTTGGCTGGTGCAAAAATCCCTAACACTTTTGCCCCCTAAATTCTCGGTAACTACTTCCAAATAAGAATCTTGAACGAGCATGTCTAAACCCTTTTTAATCAAGAGATTTTAGCTGTTCGATTTCTTTTTGAAGTTCCTTTAAACGGCTAATTTCATCTTTAGTTTGTACTATAGTACGTTTATTAAATCTTTTCGGTCGTACTTTCGTACCCACTCATTGATTGTACTTGACTGTATTCCATAAATTCAGGACAGTTGTCTTTTTGAATATTTCCCAGTATTAAGTTCGGTTAAATTTTGAGTTTAAAACTCTCACTGTAACATCGTGTTAAACCATCGTTTTTATACATATCTACTTATTTAGTGTAGACATATTTTAGGACGACACTGTAATTGTAAGCCGTTTTATGTTACCTGATTCTCTGTTGTTTCTTGCCATTTTAATTATAATAGGAATACTTAATAAGCTTGTTCCAGTGCCAATAAAAAGTGCCTCCCGAAGATCCATATCACTGTCAAAGAAGTAAAAAACTGTTTCTTGAGGTTGTTTATTACCGCCAACGACATCGCCATATGAAGTGATCCGATTGACGTGTGTTATATTCGATTTCTCGTTTATTCCTCAGCTTGCGCGGAAGCCAAAGCTACTTTATGATGGCTTATTTCCGGTTAGAAAATACGAAAATAGGTATTTCCATGAAATATCCTAAAGGATGTTCATAAATAACGTCCCTTTACTTATGAACAGGATAAAAATGGAGAACAGATCAATTACGGTAAGCGTTTACCCCAAATTTTGAAGTTACCTCATCACAATCAGCAATTAAAGAACTCGTCAGAACGCTATTTCTGAACACTTGCTGACTATAAATTAAGCGTGCACCTTGCAAGAAAATAAGCTATTCTGAGTCAATAACGCAAGGAGTATCTGTTTATAAGTAAACTGATTAAACTGTTTACAGCTTTAAGTTGTATTGCAATGCATAACATTCCTTCCTGGTTCTACCAGGTTTATGTCGTACCAACTATCCTTTACTCCCTACACTTTAAAGTTTAAATCAAACTTATGTGGGTAAAAAACAATATATGTTTTTTAAAATATTAGCATCTTGAGTATCTGAATTTGCGATAATCATCGCGATATATACGCATTTAATGAGTACTTATTTTATATTGATTCCGGCTCTGATAATTTATTTTTACCTTCACTCATCAATTGATTTATGGCAGCTCCAATTCTTTTCCACCTCCAATCAAGCATCCGGTACTTATCAAGTCCTTCGGGAAGAGGTGTTAACAGATCCACATTGTCAATATAAACTCCAAAATAGGGTACATGTCTATTTCTTGCAAGTACAATTTCTTTAAGCACATCCTTTGTCTGAAATGTATTTCGTCCTACCAATACAAGTAGTATATTACATTGTTCTAGCAATTCACCTGTCGACTTGGCCCAGTCTTTATGTGATAGGTCGTGCTTTTTTGACCATGCGAAAACCTTAAATGGTTTGGTTGACAGGCTTGTTTGTCCAACAAACAAACCTTTTTCTACAGTATCATTATAACAATCAAAACTGATGTATACGTTTGGTTTTTTCAATAATCCAAATTTATTATTAACTTATCTTCAACTTCATACTGGCAATAACTGTCAGAGCACCCACCTCTATTAATGTTATACTGGCCTTCAAATTATAAAGTTAAACATTTTCAGTTACACACTTCAATTTATCACCAATTATCGTTATATATCTATACACTTACTTGTTCTAATTCTGTTATAAGATATGTAGACATTCCCTGCCCGAGCCTGTTAACTCCTCCATACCCACAAACAGCGTACTTATCACGTATTGCTATAACCACCATAATACCTTTAACTGCATGTACTTTAGGATCTCGATGCCTAACTTTACTTCCTTTTCGTATCATAACCTGTCCGCTTTTATATTATATAACACTTTTAATAATGCAATATATTAATATATTGCATTATATCAATAATTATTTGGTATATTTTTAATATTCTGTCCTAGCATACAAACTACTTTAACCTTGTACTAAAACTTAATAATTCAATAATTTTGATACTATTATATGTACAATAATGGTTGAACTGTTTAAAATTAAGGTAGTAATAAAAGCCCTCACCACTTTAAAAATACATACTAACAACTATTTTTCAATAACTTAACAATTGCATACAATCTCCTAAATGATATTAAAGTGACACAATTTGGACTAGTGATACAAAAATATAGTTTTTAGGTTAATAATACATCCTAATAGCTAAAAAAATAACGTTTGTATACTTACGATTTAAAACCACTATAGAAAATAGTGATTATATTATGATGTTATAAGCTGTGGCCAGTTTACAATCGCGTTACAATTTAACTGGTTTTTGACTAGTTTTTTTGCAATTCTATGTAAACAAACCCAAACCGGGATATTCAAATGAGTTTGGAAAAATTTATGTCAAAAATATGGAAATTTACATAAAAGTCCTGCTTATACCGAATTTATTGGCGTAAATCCGGCATAAGCGATAACTTTCTGCTACCCTAGGTTATCTGCAAAACTCTAGAAAATTCGCCACATAACACAACTTGTACTATACTAAAACAATTTTGTTTTGCTTACATGTTTCTCTCATATCATTGGGCCATATACTAGCTTGTATTTCACCAATATGAGCTTTACGTAAAAAGAACATACACAGGCGCGACTGCCCTATACCACCCCCTATTGATAATGGCAACTCGCCACTTAGCAAACGCTTATGAAACAGTAACTCACTGCGTTCAGGGCAACCTTCCGTTTCCAGTTGCTTTACCAGCACCTCTGGGCTTACCCTAATCCCCATTGATGATAATTCAAATGAGTTTTCCAATATAGGGTTCCATACCAGTATATCGCCATTAAGCCCATAATACTTATCACCAGTTGGTGTGCTCCAGTCGTCATAATCCGGTGCACGCCCATCGTGTTTTTCACCGTTGGATAACTTATTGCCAATACCTATTAAAAATACGGCGCCATACTCTTTAGCTATGGCATCTTCGCGCTGCTTAGGCGTTAAACCGGGGTACTGATCCAATAAATCTTGTGCATGAATAAACTTAATTTCCTCTGGTAATATAGGTTCTATATCAGGGTAGCGTTCAAATACAACAAATTCGGTACGCTTCATCACTTCATATATTTTTTTTACGATGTATTTCAGATAATCTATATTGTATTCTTCTTTTGATATATGACGCTCCCAGTCCCACTGGTCAACATATAAGGAATGAATATTATCCAATTCTTCATCAGGCCTTATGGCATTCATATCGGTATATAAGCCATAGCCTTGCTCGATATCATAATCAGCCAGCATCATACGCTTCCACTTGGCTAAAGAATGTACAACTTCGGCATGTTCATCGTTAAACTCTTTTATAGGAAAAGCTACAGGGCGCTCCGTTCCATTCAAATCATCGTTAATGCCAGTTCCTTTCATTACAAACAAAGGTGCTGTTACCCGACGTAAGCGCAACTCTGCCGAAAGGGCACTCTGAAAATGATCTTTCACCGTTTTTATTGCATGCTCTGTTTGCTTTAAATTAAGTGGTGATTTGTAGTTTTTTGGTATAAATAACTTTGCCATATCTTTAACTAATATTGATTTATTAGACAAATATATCAAATTCTATCAATTAGCAATAATTAATTCCCATACAATATCAATTACAATTATAATTGACTGTAATTGTAACAATTCAAAACTAAACATATCCTTTTAGTCGAGAGTATAACTCAAGGTTTTTGACGGATAAAAAAAGAACCGCTCTCTACAGGCTGCCTGCCCGTAAAGAACGATTCTTGAAGATCCCCATTCCCTTACAATGTGAATTAAACTCTATTATTTCTAAAATCTTATTTTATAATTCATCTAACATTAATTGGAATTAAGAATAAAGCGGTTCCCTGGTATAATAATCTCTATGCGGGGCGCTATATAAGATTTTGGTAATATACGCCCTTGCTGTTCAGCCCGCTTTTCTCTTTTTTTAACAACTTCTTTTTGATAGGTTTTATAGCGTTTACAAAACTCATTATAGCCAATTGGTTCTTTGTGTTCAAACGGGTTAACAATTTGTGCCTGTTCATCAAGAATACCAAGCCAAGTGGCCTCATAACACAATACCTCATCGGTAGTTGCAAGCCTAAGCACAACACCAGGTAAACCATGTACTTTCCATGGTGCAGCCGTATACTTCAGTTCTGCAGTATAATGGGCTTTATACTCACGTCCCCTAAACTCTGCCATGGCAGTTTTGCACGGGTATCCAAGAATGGTGTCTTTTTCATTTATCGTAGTCCACTTAAACAGGCTTAGCTCTTCTTTCATTACCAGGTTATCCTGTCCTAAGCGCTCTTCATACAACAGGTAATTATTGGCATAATCTTTAAATAATATGATAGAATCAGTAGTCAGTTTATAAGTATTGGCCTTACGCGACCCAGTTTTAAGCATTCGTATGGTATAGCTCAATACCTTATCATTTTGTGCCCTTAACTCCATATGATAGGTATTTTTTTGGCCATGATTAACGTAATCGTATATAATCTTAAGCTCTTCATTTTGCGCCTGTACACTTAAACTAGCCAGTAAAATTAAAGCTGCCACTATAGCTTTCATAAAATATATCTTACTACTGAATGTATCATTTCGTATTGATACTGTAAATAAACCAAAAAGTTACCTGTATTTCTAATCATTTTCATTAAATCCATTTGAAATATCCCGGCATACCTGCACTGTATTGTAATATGGGCTCCATGCAAGACTTGATTAAAGACTCTAATTTATTGGTTGTCATATTCTATTTAATCAAAAAACATCAAGTACAAAATAACAGAAAACAAAGCAAAATATAATTTTTTCTGGTACTTGTGTACTAGATACATCTTGACCTTAGAGATGACACTAAATATATTTCAGCTATTTATAGTGTAAACTAAGATTGAACTCACTTTTATTGTAGAAATTTCTACTCAAATACAAGTCAAACTATGACATAATATTATTTGTACACCAGCCAAGTTTTATGTTAGCTTTATTATACAAACAGGTAAAAGTGTAACTATTTATTGTTATAGAAAATTACTGTTTCCTGTTATGAGCCAGGCCATAAATGATTTATCGTTTATTCTTTTACCTTATACAGATGTTAAATACATGTTAAACCAATAATTTTATTTGAACTCTTTACCAACAAAAACGTATATTTGTTAACAGATTACTTACAATGGCTAGAAAGATAATCCATATTGTTTTAACTTTACTCTTGATGGTGTTTACCACAGGCCTTACTATTTCTATGCATTACTGCGGTGGAAAGTGGGTTTCAGCATCTGTTATACAAAAAACAGATTCGTGCTGCGGTAATGCTTGTAGCAATTGTGAGAATAAAACATTGCATTATGAAGTTGAGGAAGATTTTGTAAGTCCTATGGTTACGGAGATTATTCCTGCTATAGAGCTGGATATGCTTTTTCCACTTTTTTTTGCTATTAACGTTGGGCGTACGCCCTTATATGGTATTAATAAAGCTGTATTTGATAACGCCTCTCCCCCACTTCCTTTACATACTAGGCTTTCTGTATTACAAACATTTCTTTGTTAGGCTACTTTTTTAATGTTATTCTACAGTAAAGGCTAACAACCTGTACAGGATAGATTAACGCTTTGTTGCAAGCTCTTGCATATTATTAACAAAAGTTGAATTATACCAAATGCATTAAAAATACATAATGTTTATGGTATTAAATACATAAGAAATGCTTAATAAAACCATTCGTTTCTTTTTAGAAAATAAGCTGGTTACATTCCTGGCATTAATCATTTTTACCAGTTGGGGTATTATTAACTCGCCTTTTGGCTGGGATACGGGTATTTTACCATCAGACCCCGTGCCCGTAGATGCCATACCAGATATAGGCGAAAACCAGCAAATTGTATACACCGAGTGGCCCGGCCGCTCACCACAGGATATTGAAGACCAGATATCCTATCCCTTAACCACATCGCTTTTAGGTATTCCGGGTGTTAAAACCATACGTAGTAATTCTATTTTTGGTTTATCAAGTATATATATCATTTTTGATGAGGATGTTGAGTTTTACTGGGGCAGAACACGTATTCTTGAAAAACTAAATGCCCTACCTGCCGGCACTTTGCCCAACGATATAAGCCCTTCGTTAGGCCCCGATGCTACTGCTCTTGGACAAATATACTGGTATACGCTCGAAGGGCGCGATAAAGACGGTAATCCGGCCGGTGGCTGGGATCCACATGAGTTGCGTACCTTACAGGATTTTCATGTACGTTACGCCTTAACCGCTGCCAGTGGTGTGGCCGAAGTGGCTTCAATTGGCGGATTTGTAAAGGAGTATCAAATAGATATTGACCCCAATGCCATGAAAGCGCATAAGGTTAATATTGCTCAAATAATGGCGGCAGTTAAAAATAGTAACCTCGATATTGGTGCGCGTACCATTGAGTTTAACCGTGCCGAATACCTTGTGCGGGCTTTAGGTTATATTAAAAACCTTGAAGATTTGGAAAAAAGTGTGGTGGTAGTACGTAACAATATACCCATTCGCTTAAAAGATGTGGCTAAAATAAATTTTGGGCCGGCCGCTAGGCGTGGTGGTTTAGATAAAGGTGGTGCCGAAGCTGTGGGTGGTGTGGTGGTAGCCCGCTATGGTGCTAACCCTTTAAAAGCAATTGAAAACCTAAAGGCTAAAATAGCTGAAATAGAGCCGGGCTTACCCTCTAAAACACTGGCCGATGGTACAGTTTCTAAAGTTAGCATAATACCATTTTACGACCGTACGGGCTTAATTAAAGAAACGCTTGGTACTCTTGAAGAGGCTATTTCACTAGAGCTACTCATCAGTATTCTTGTTGTTATTGTACTGGTCTTCAACCTAAGGGCTTCCTTTTTAATATCCAGCCTTTTACCCATTGGGGTATTAATTACTTTTATTACCATGCGCCGCTTTGGTGTTGATGCAAATATTGTAGCTCTATCGGGTATCGCTATTGCCATTGGCGTTATGGTTGATGTGGGTGTAGTATTTGTTGAAAATATTATACGGCATATTGAACTGCCCGAAAACGAAGGTGCCAAAGGCAAACAACTACTCAACATAGTATACACGGCTACTACAGAAGTAGCCGGGGCTGTTATTACCGCCCTATCTACTACCATTATTAGTTTTTTACCCGTGTTTGCCATGGAGTCTGCTGAAGGTAAGCTATTTAAACCCCTGGCTTTTACCAAAACGTTTACCATGTTATCGGCCTTAATAGTTGGGCTAATTATTATTCCATCGCTGGCTCACCTTATCTTTTCCTTTAAAATTGATAAAAAACGCTACCAACGTTTGGGTAATTTAATATTAATTATGGCAGGTATTGTACTATCAATAGCTACAGGTAATTATATTGCCATAGCCCTATCGGCCTATGGTTTTAATGGTTTATTGGCTTATCGTTGGTCAAATGCTAATAAAAAATGGATTAACTTCATCACTATTATTATCACTATTGTAGTAGTGGTATTTTTCTTAACCAAAGCATGGATGCCTTTAGGCGCACAAAATTCATTACTAGCTAATTTCTTATTTGTTATTGCAATTGTTTCAAGTATACTGGGCGGTTTATCATTAGTTGTGGTATTTTATCCTTATATCTTAAACTGGTGCTTAAACCATAAAACGGCCTTTTTAAGCATACCGGTCTTTATTGTGCTATTTGGTATTACAAGCTGGCAGGGCTTTAATAAGCTCTTTGGTTTTATGCCACAGTATATAAAAGATACAGGTACCTATACCTACCTGGCTGATAAGCTACCGGGTATTGGCAAGGAGTTTATGCCTTCGCTCGATGAAGGCTCATTTTTACTTATGCCTACCACTATGCCCCATTCAGGTATAGAAGAGAACCTAGAGGTTATCCGCATATTAGACAAGCATGTAAACGCCATACCTGAGATAGAAACGGTAGTTGGAAAATGGGGGCGCGTTAATTCGGCTCTCGACCCTGCTCCAACTTCTATGTACGAGAATGTTATTAATTATAAGCCTGAGTATATTCTAAATGAGAAAGGCCACCGTATGCGCTTTAAAGTAAATAAGGAGGGGGCATTTATTCTTAAAGATGGTACTACTTACCATCCTGAAACGGAAGCTTTCAGGCTTATTGAGAAGGAAAACCTGCTTGACGATAAAAATGGCGAGTATTTCAGACAATGGCGCAGTGAGATTAAATCGCCCGATGATATCTGGAATGCTATCTTGGAAAAAAGCTCTATTCCGGGCCTAACATCGGCACCTAAATTACAACCTATCTCTACAAGACTAGTAATGTTGCAAACAGGTATGCGGGCACCAATGGGCATTAAAGTGTATGGCCCCGATTTAAACAGTATTGAGAAGGTGGGTTTTGAACTGGAAAAATTACTTAAGCAAGTAGAAGGCGTACAGGGCATGTCGGTATTTGCCGACCGCGTGGTTGGCAAGCCTTACCTTGAAATGGAGATTGAGCGTGATGCCATAGCACGATACGGTTTAAATGTAAAGGATTTACAAGCTGTTATTGGCAGTGCTATTGGTGGTATGCAGCTTACAACTACTGTTGAAGGACGCGAACGCTTTCCGGTTCGCTTGCGCTATGCACGCGAATTTAGAGATAATCCCGGGGATCTGGAACGGATACTGATTCCTACCCCATCAGGTGCACAAATACCTCTTGGCAACCTGGTAACAATACAATATACCCGCGGGCCTCAAATGATTAAGAGTGAAGATACGTTCTTAGTAGGGTATGTCATCTTTGATAAAAAAGAAGGATATGCCGAGGTTGATGTTGTTGAAAATGCACAAGCTTATTTAAAGAAGGAGATGCAGGCTGGCAACTTTATTTTACCCGCAGGAGTCAGTTACAAGTTCACCGGTAATTACGAAAACCAGGTAAGGGCTACTAATCGCCTGATGATTGTAATACCAATCTCGTTAATCATTATCTTTCTTATCCTCTATTTTCAGTTCAGATCAGTAATATCCACTACCCTAATCTTCACAGGTATTATAGTGGCCTTGTCGGGTGGTTTTATTATGCTATGGCTCTATGCTCAGCCTTGGTTTATGAATGGTACACTGGCGGGTATCAGCCTGCGTAATTTATTCCAGGTTAGCAATATTAACCTTAGTGTGGCCGTTTGGGTAGGCTTTATTGCTTTATTTGGTGTAGCTACTGATGACGGGGTGCTAATAAGCACATATATTAAACAACTGCAGGATAAAAACAAGCCTAAAACGGTAGCCCAGGTACGGGCCTTAGTGCTGGAGGCCGGCTCTAAACGTGTGCGCCCGGCTATTATGACCACAGCTACTACTATTATAGCCCTTTTGCCTGTTTTAACTTCTACAGGTAAAGGCTCTGATATAATGGTACCTATGGCTATTCCTTTATTTGGCGGTATGACCATTGAGGTGTTAACCATGTTTGTAGTACCCGTTCTGTACAGTATGTGGCAGGAAAATGTGGTGAAAAGAAACGCAAAACAGATTAATAACTAAGTCATGATAAGAAAACGATTATACACCGGTATACTCTTGTTAACGCTATCTTTTTCGATTGTGGCGCAGGATGAACTGAGGCATTACTTACAGGTGGCCGGGGAGAACAACCCGGGCCTTAAAGCTGCGTTTAATAAATATATGGCAGCGCTTGAGCAGGCTCCCCAGGTAAGCTCGCTACCTGATCTTCAGCTGGCTTTTGGCTATTTTATACAGCCGGTAGAAACCCGCAACGGGCCACAGGAGTTTAAATTCTCTGCCAGCCAGATGTTTCCGTGGTTTGGCACTAACAAAGCTAAAGAAAATGCTTCTGTGCAAGCAGCAAAAGCCGAATATGAAGTGTTTGAGGAAAAACGTTCTAAGTTGTTTAACGAGGTAAAAGCCAATTGGTACAGCCTGTATTTTAACAATAAAGCCATAACTATCTCTTTAGATAATATAGCTATTTTATATACATTTAAAAAGCTGGTTCTAATAAAGGTTGAAGCCGGACTGGTACCTGCCACTGACCAGTACCGGATAGAGATGGAGATTAACGATCTGGAGAACCAGTTGGCCTTGTTGCGCGATAAGCAAAATGTGCTGGAAGTAGCGTTTAATAAGCTACTGAACACCCAGGAATCTATTAATATTGTATTGCCTGGTGAACTCTGGGATAACGACTATTATCTGGATAAAGAGGCAACGCTGGATTCTATAAAGATGAAAAATCACCAATTGCTGGGTATTGATTTACAAAAGCAAGCCCTGGCATATAAAAAGCAAGCTGCAAAAAAAACAGGTGCGCCTGCCTTTAGCCTGGGTATTGATTATGTTGCCATTGGTAGGGGCGATAACAATCTATCGGGTAAAGATGCCATTGCATTTCCCCGGGTTGGACTTAATATACCACTATATCGCAACAAATATAAAAGTATGGTTCAGGAGGTAGTTTACCTTGAAGTGGCTAAGGACTATGAGCGGGCCGAAAAAGAAAATATACTGGAGACTTTGTTTGAGAATACATGGAAAGATTATAGTGATGCACACCGCCGCATAAGCCTCTTTGGTACTCAGCTGACATTGGCACAAAAATCATTAAAGTTAATGGAAACGGAATATGCTTATGCCAATAAAAATTTTGAAGAGATGTTACGTATGGAGCGCCGGTTGCTAAAATATAACCTAGAGCTTGAAAAGGCCAGAACAGATAAACAGGCAGCCATTGCATTTTTGGATTACCTAATGGGTAAATAAGAAAAGTATTTAATGCTTAATAATAACTAAAATGAAAATAATTATTCAGAATATAAAAGACAATTACAAACTAGTAACTGGTGTACTGCTTATTGGTTTGTTTATTGGGTGGATTATCTCCCCATCGGAAAGTAACAACAAGGCTAGTGATTCTCATGCCGAACATACGCACGAACAGGAAAAACCCTCTGTATGGACGTGCTCCATGCATCCGCAAATTAAACAGGATAAACCGGGTTTATGCCCTATTTGTGCTATGGATCTTATCCCACTTACCACTATGAATACCACTATGGATGCTGATCCCAATGAAATAGTAATGAGCGAAGCAGCAGCTAAACTAGCTGAAATACAAACAACAATAGTTACAAAGGGCACACCACTTAAAGCCATTTATCTGCAAGGTAAGATACATGTAGACGAAAGGCGTATAGCGGAGTTAACAGCACGCTTTGGCGGTCGTATTGAAAAGCTTAACATTAACTTTACAGGACAGCATGTGCGAAAAGGCCAAACACTGGCTACTATTTATTCGCCCGCATTAATTACTACTCAACGCGAACTGATCGAGGCCTATAAAGTAAAAGATAGTAAGCCATCTCTTTACAAAGCTACAAGAGCTAAACTAAAGGCCTGGAATATACCTGATAAGAAGATTAATGCCATTGAAACTAGCGGTGAGCCTATGGTTAATTTTGATATCCTGTCACCCATAACCGGCACGGTAATGATGCGCCAGGTAGCTCTTGGTGATTATGTGAAAGAAGGTACTGCTCTTTTTAAGGTTGTGGACTTGACTAAGGTATGGGCACTTTTTGATGCCTATGAAACAGATTTGCCATGGATAAAAACTGGTGATAAGGTACAATTTACATTACCAGCTCTTCCGGGAGAATCATTTGAGGCCAGAGTATCTTTTGTTGATCCTGTAATTGATGCTCAAACGCGGGTAGCAAAAGTAAGAGTGGAAGTTAATAATGCTGATTTGCGTATAAAACCAGAAATGTTTACCAACGCAGTGCTTGAATCGAAAATAGCTAAAGAGCTAAAAGCGGTTTTAATACCTAAAACAGCAGTGTTATGGACCGGTAAGAGAGCAGTGGTATACATTAAAGTAAAAGATCGAGAAAGTCCTTCTTTCTTATATCGTGAAATAATACTGGGCCCCGAAGCAGGCGCACATTATGTAGTAAAAGAAGGCTTAACAGGAGGCGAAGAAGTGGCCAGCAACGGGGTATTTAAAATTGATGCTGCCGCACAGTTAGCCGGCCTACCAAGTATGATGAATGCACCCGATAAAAAACACGAGGAGCAGACATCATTTACAGTGGCTGGTAATTGTGAAATGTGTAAAAACCGGATTGAGAAAGCAGCTCTTTCCATATTTGGTGTGTCAAATGCCATATGGTTGGCCGATAAACAAACCTTATCTGTTAAGTATAATTCGGAGAAAACCGGGACTGATGTTATACAAAAGGCTGTAGCCACCTCTGGTCATGACACGGAAAAATACAAAGCCAGCGATGAAGTGTATAAGAACCTGCCTAACTGCTGCCAGTACGAGCGTTTAGATATAGTAACAACAAAAAAGCACACAGAAGAACACCTACAAGAATTACATGCCACGTTTACGGTAGCAGGCAATTGTGGTATGTGCAAAGAACGAATTGAAAAAGCGGCTTTGTCAGTTCTGGGCGTTAGTAAAGCCAACTGGGATGCCGACAAACAGGTGATACATGTTAACTTTTCAAACCAAACAATGGAAGATGCCATTAAAAAAGCAATTGCTACAGCCGGACACGATACGGAGAAATACAAAGCCAGCGATGAAGTGTATAATAACCTGCCCAACTGCTGCCAGTACGAGCGTTTAGATATAGTAACAACAAAAAAGCACACAGAAGAACACCTACAAGAATTACATGCCACGTTTACGGTAGCAGGCAATTGTGGTATGTGCAAAGAACGAATTGAAAAAGCGGCTTTGTCAGTTCTGGGCGTTAGTAAAGCCAACTGGGATGCCGACAAACAGGTGATACATGTTAACTTTTCAAACCAAACAATGGAAGATGCCATTAAAAAAGCAATTGCTACAGCCGGACACGATACGGAGAAATACAAAGCCAGCGATGAGGTGTATAATAACCTGCATGGCTGCTGCCAGTATAAACGACTTTAACTTAGGTAAATTAAGGTATTAACCTGTGTTTTAGAAACTGTTTTGTTAATAGGTATGCTTACTAAGCAAAAAGTAGAGTTGGGTTATATCTAAAATAATGTAGGTATAACAGTAGCCCCACCCCTGCATCAACATCGCCCAGTAAGCATACTTATTAACATGAAGTATGGTATTCTCACCTGGATATGACATAATATTTTAACTTAAATCATTAATTACATGACTATTACACTAAGCCAAATCAAAGCATATCAAGTACTAAAACACCTGAATACAAGGCAAAATGGATTCTATCATAATACTTGTATATTGATACCCTTTTATTTTAGAAGTTTATATAATTCTATTTCCATAGCTTACAACATTAACTCAGTTCAAATTCGCACCATCCTAAGGTATCTTATGCTTAGGATAGATTATACTTGCCACTTCTGGATCTAACAAACGTGCCTTACCTGACAACTTCTGAAGGTGCCAGATGATTTTTCCTATCAATACACTTCAATCCCTTGTGGAAAGCCATATTGATAGAAAAAAAAGAAGTGCAGGGTAGAGTTCTAACTTAGTCACGTTGTCTGTAAAATCAAGTCCTGCTTTTTACATATATATATATTGACTCTTCCTGTTCTTATTGTCTTGAAATATTGTACGATACCTATAGCTAAGCTAAGTTTTTTCACCTTGTATAAACAAAAAACAACATACGATTATATAATGCAACATACCGTTTTTTAATATTCTTATGCCCCTCTAAAGGAGGATAGTTAAATTAAAGACAAGAGTACTGTTTGTTTCTCAACTACCTTCTTTTACTGCATTTTTAGCAGTGCTTATTTTACTTCCTGCATTTGACGAATTTGTTTTAATACCATCTTTTTAGGCATTAGGGGCATTAGAGCCTTCAGCATTTTTTGCGATAATGTTAAGCCTGAAACAACATTTAGCTTACCTTTTATCATACCAGTATAGCCTGCAAGTGCAACACTACTTGCACTTGCAGCTTGCTTAAACATATCTGTTTTATTCATTCCCGACACTTGTCCGAATTCTGTTTTAGTTGCACCAGGCATAAGGTTAGTAACACTTACATTTGTTCCGCTTAACTCTTCTGCCAAAGCATTGCTAAGCGATGTAACGTAAGCTTTAGTTGCAAAGTAAACTGCCTGCAAGGGACCGGGAACCAAACTTGCTGTAGAGGATACGTTTAATATTTTACCGCTCTTTTGCTTAATAAAGTCTGACAGAAATAAATGTGTCAGGGCTGTCAGAGCTACTATATTAAGATTTATCATAGCTATATCTTGCTCCAATGGCCGTTGATGGAACTTACCCAAGCCTCCAAAACCAGCATTATTAATTAAATAACTAATTTCCAATCCTGCTTCTTTCACCTCATCATAAATAGCTTGTGGAGCACCAGAAAGGCCTAAATCTTTAGCAATTACCCATACCCGAATATCATATTTCCTTTCCAATTCTTCCTTTAAGGCAATTAGCTTATCTTTACTACGGGCTACAATAATTAAATCGCCGCCTTTAGCCGCATGTATTTTGGCCAGTTCTCTTCCTATACCTGTTGATGCTCCTGTAATTAACGCAATGGTATTCATGTGTTTATTTTTTTAGATAATTGACTATTTGACATTTAGACAACTGATACAGAACTATCACAAGTGGAACGTTATTTTAGCTTATTAACAGCTTTATTTCCCTACCTACCTGTTGGTTATACTCAAACGCAAGGTTCTTATGATTAACAAGATCTACAATGGTTCCGATAAAACACAAACCTGCTGTAAAGAAATATAAAAGACCCATTCCAATATGGTTAATAAAGAAACGGTGAATACCTGCAAAACCAAAAAATCCAAGTAAAGCTGTTAATAATATCGTTTGTGGGTCTTTACGCCGTCCACGATAAATAACGATAAAATTTTGTGCTTGTTCTTCGCTTAAATCCTTTAATAAAGCATCTAAAAAAATAGCTTCTTCTCCTTCAACTTCTGGTAATAAAGTGTAAATTTTATTCATAGCGTTTTATTTAAGTTATAATGTTGATATCTGTTCTCAATAATTTGTAACACCTGTAAAGTAAAACAACAATGCACACTAATGCCAATGGGTGTGCCTGCCAGGATGCTAAAAACTGCCCGTGAAAAAGGTAAGTAATAGAATGCCCTAAACCACAGCCCGGACAAAAATCAAATCCAAGGTTTTTAAAAATACATAATGTGTAATGCGTTGTGTTACCGGGTGAAGACAGCGCAAGTGAAACAAGGGCAATTAACCAAAAATAAGCTTCTAAATGGGAATTTCTGTACTTATAGGTTACTCGTTTCACTCTTCATCCTGTTGCAATAATTCAAATGTAATCATTTTTCTTAAACTTCAGATGTTCTCTTCAGTTCAAACAATGTAGCAATTATTTATTCATTAAAAAAGCCCTGAATTTATATTTCAGAGCTTTTTTTAAAGTTATTTATGCTTTATTCTTTTATCCAGTTGTCGTACTTAAAATCACAATTAACCCACTTTTTATTAATTGTAATGTAGGTTTCTTTTTGCTTTGTTTTTATCCAATTATCTAATGTTTCTGACCGTTTGCTATTTTCTAACATGCCTTGTAGCATTTGATAATCATCTTTTAAATTAGCTTTATGCGGATCTGCTTTTTTCTTTAGTTTAATCAAGCAAAAGCTCTCTTTTCCTTTTCTCTCGTCCAACATAAAAAATGCATCCGACACTGCCCCTTCTTGCATTTTCTGAATTTGCTTGTTAATAGCAACTGGTATCTGGGCAATTTCAAACTTAGAGGTTCCAGTTTGTGGGTTTACCATTAAACCGCCACTAGTTCGCGAATCCTTATCCATTGAAAACCGGAGTGCAGCTTCTTCAAAGGACATGGCCTCATCCATAATTAATCCACGAATCGTATCCAAACTGGCCTTGGCCTCATCACGCGCCTCTTGCCCTACTTTTGGTTTAATTAAAATATGTCTACAATTAATACGTTCGCCTTTCCGGTCAATTAACTGGATAATATGGTATCCAAATTCTGTCTCCACAATCTTTGATACTTTATTCTTATCCTGAAGGTTAAAAGCCACACTGGCAAATTCAGGAACAAGCCCAGAACGTGGTATCCAACCTAATTCTCCACCTCGTTTTGCCGATTCTTTATCTTCAGAGTAAAGTACTGCCAAGGTTGCAAAGTCACGCCCTTCATTAATCTGCTTTTGAAAACTACGCAGTTGCGATTTAACACGATCAATCTCTTTCTGATCAATCTTCGGGTAAACCACTATTTGTTGTAACTCATACTGGGTAGGCACCATCGGAAGACTGTCTTTTGGTAAATTGCGATAATAAGCTCGAATATCAGATGGTGTTACATTAATACCCTTGGTTATTTCCTGTTGCATACGCTGTGTAAGCATTTGAGTACGCACCATCTCCATCTGGTCACGCTTAATCTGTAACAATGATTTATTAAAATATTCTTCTAGTTTTTCTTTATCTCCAATCTGCGATATAAAATAATTAATACGCTGATCGACCTGATTAACAACCTCATTCTCGCTTACTTCAACACTATCCAACTTAGCTTGATTTAAAAGCAACTTACTTATTAGTTGTTGTTCAAACAAATGACATTTTAAATCGCCGGTATAATTAACTCCTTCAACCAAAGCCTGCTCATACTGGTGCTCAATATCAGACTTAAGTATAGCATTATCACCAACTACGGCAATAACTTCATCAATCACATTATCCTGGGCTATTAAGGTATGGCTTGATAAAACAAGCATTAAAATGAATGAATTTATTTTAATGAATTTCTTCATGCTTACAATTTTGTATAATTCTTTTCTTTTGTGCCACATTTGATGATCAAAGTATTTTATCTCTCCTTTTTTTTCTCATCTCTTCATAGCAAATGCAAACCTACATAAATTTTTCATGCTATTGAATACCTTAACACATGAAACAAGCATGTAATACCAAATTAACCACTGTATGTAGTATATTAAATTAGTCCTTTTTCGTTTCTTCTACTCAAAAAGTGTACAGTAACGATAGGTAATCTACTTTTTTGTCTTGTACAACAAAAATAATCGACTATTTAATGCAATATGCCGTCATTAAGTTGGCAACAAATTATCTCTCAAGAAAATAATTGAAATTAAGGGTTCAAAATGACCTTAAAAAACACACTATAATTATATTGGGAACACTGGTAATGTATTAGCTTTAAGTATTACGATATATATAACTTTAAAGCGCATATTTCAAAATATTAATTAATAGAAGCTAATACTTTTGTTTCTTAAAGCTTCCTCATATAAATCTGATTCTAATTGTTTTATAAACTCCTGTCGTTTTTTATTAAGCAGGATAGCTCTAATCTTCTTCTCTACAAATTCCAGTGGAGCAACATCGGCAGGAAGTTTATAATCATTAATGGATAAGAAATAATTATTTATTGAATCAGATGTTTCATAATAGGTGTTGTTTCGCAGATAGCGTTCTGCCTTTGTTATATTGTCGGGCAGGTTGCTGTTAATTTCACTTATTGATAACCAATGATCGAGAAAGACTTCATATTTTTTTGCATTTTGAAAACAATAGGCTTCCAGCTTTATAATGTCTTCTGAATTATTAGAACGATACAATTGTTTTAACTCATTGATATTTGGCGCTGTTTTTGGCACAACCACAAATATGCCTTTCATTATTGGTTCCGATAATTTAAAGTTATCAATCATCCTTGTATAATAGGCGTTGATTTCTGAACCTGTTATTAAAGGGCTGTATTTTTGTGCCAGTAGCTTCTGTTGATATTGATGTATGAGTAGCGAACGGTGATATTCTTCAAGTAAATGCTGAACATCCTTTTCCTCAGGTGTTAAATTCAACTCAGCTTTATTTAAGAGCAACTCTGATTTTATCCAACGATTGATATAGTCTTGGGCAAAGATAGCACTATCATTCTCTGTTAAGCTGTTCGGTACAGCTTTATAAACCATTCCTTTAGTAAGGTTCTTATCATTGATTCTAACCAATGGTTCTTGGTCTGGGCTATTGTTAACAGTATTACATGCAACAAAAGGTATTAGAATCATCATGTAAGCGACCAGGTATAAATAGTATACTTGCTTCATTTATAAGTTAAATCGGTTATTGAACAGACATTAAAAGTATATTATTAAGTGCTATAAAACAAAAGTGTTTAGCTTTGGTTTATACTTTTCTTTAAGTTGTAAAACCCATCGTCTCTCTAAGTCAGCCTGGTAATCAGAAATAACCTGCCCTTTTATTTTTTCCAATGGCTGAACTGCCCTCTCAAACTTTTGACCTTCTTTAATTAAATACAAATAATCACCTGCAACAATGTTCGCTTTACTTTTCCATACTTGTTTATCTAGTAAAGGTTCTTCGGTTTTAAAAAACTGTCCTTCTTTAATCATTACCTGCTCTGTCAGCTCTTTTGGTAAGTCATTTTTACTAAGGTTTGCGTTTTTATTTAGCATTTTCTTAACAGCTTTACTCACTTTTTTTGTTTTGCAATAATAGAGTGTACCACTAAAGTGTTCATCAAGGGTATAATCTTTACTATTCTGATTATAAAACTGAACTAAGCCAATACTGTCATTCGATGCTTTATTCCAGATCTCTTTTTTACTAATTTCAAATATTAATAAACCATCATGGTATTCATTCATCAGGTATTTAAACTCTGGGTATTTCTTTTCTAAATTTGCTTTCTCATAATCAATAAGCATACGATTCACATATGCTGTCCAGATATGTGCAAAATCTTCTTTATTAATACCTTCGGCCGGTAAGGAATAAGAAAACGCTCCATTGGCAAAATCTGCTGAGGTAATACTTCTTTCACCTAAATTTACAGGCTTAAGCTGTGCTTTGCTTAACTGAGCAACTAATTCTGCTAGTTCATCTTTACTGTGTTTAATAGTTAATTGCTCTAGTTTTAAAAGATCATCTGTATTAATAGTGTACCCGTATTCCTCTTTTAAGCGCTCTATTGTGGCTCTTTTTCCTGCAAAGGCTCGCTCATCGCGCCTGGTTTTTTTTAATATTTCTTCTCTGCTTTCATCCAATGATTTTACAGAACGTATATCAAGGCGTTTAATAATATGCCATCCAAACTTTGTTTTAACAGGTTTAGAAATTTGACCGTTTTCTGTTAAAGCAAAGGCGGCCTCACTAAAGGCAGGAACCATCTGTCCGGTTCCAAACCAAGGTAGTTTTCCATTATTAGCTACGGTTTGCTTATCATCTGAGTACTGTGCTACCATAGTATTAAAAGAGGCGCCCTCCTGCAATTTTTGATAAATTGAGTCAATGGCAACTTTTGATTGATTCTGAATTGTTTCACTTGCCATATACGGATAGGCTTTCATTATATGCGCTACCTTAATTTCCCCTTTATTCTTTCTTTTATTATGCACCTTAATTAGATGATATCCAAAGGATGTACGGGTTATTTCAGACACTTCTCCAACAGGAGTATTAAAAGCAGCCTTTTCAAAAGTGTAAACCATCATAAATGCTGTAAAATATCCAAGATACCCATTACTTTGCTTAGCTGAAGGTCCCTCTGAATATTTTAATACCATCTGTTCAAAATCAGCTCCTTCATCCAATTGTCTTTTCACATTGGCAATATGCTTATATGCTTTCAGCGTATCTTCCGGAGTCGGTGACTGAGGCAGTTTAATTAATATGTGTGATGCCTCTATTTCGTAGCACATATGCTCATAGGCCTCTTTAATAACTTTGTCTTCGGCTTTTTTATCGCTCAGGTAGGGCTTTGCCAACTCATTTCTGTAAAAGTCCAGTTCTTTCTTAAAAGAGGGCACTGTATCATATCCTTGCGCAATAGCTTCTTCAACCTTTAATTTATATATTACAAACAGGTTTAAATAATCTTCTTTGCTAACAGGCAGTTCAGTTAGACTTTTATTTTTGTTATAGATATAATTAAACTCATCTGCACTATAATACTTGTCCCCAATTATTAACAAGGGTTTGTTCTGAGCTGTAACACTTAATACGATTAGTATAAATACTAAAAAGCTAAATAAACGATTCATCTTTTTTAAGGCTATTATATAATTTGATATCAAAGATTAAGAATGCCTGTAAAAATAGTTTAATTATAACGAAGTAATGAATTATACTGATGATCATTTAAAAACGAAGTATTTTTATTTCTTTTATCTCAACCTGTATGTTTCTATAATTAGTTCAGATATTAGAAGTACGAGGATACAAAAAATCCCGGTAATGCATAAAAGAAGCAATAGACCGGGAATTATGCTAAAAAGAAAAAGCCAGGCCTTAAGGCAAGTTACTAAGGTCTATTACAGGTTGTTTCCCTAACCCAGTACGTTTATGGTTACTATCAATTGGTGTTGTTTCATTAAAAAAACCACAATTTCGCATAAAGAACTGGTTATCGGTAACACCCCCGGCATAATCCATACGCGACTCTTTACGAGCCGTGGCATCTGCGGTAAACCTGGCTTCTGTCATTTCGTACCATTTTCCATTGTTGTCGCGCACCCACTGGTTGTTATAATAGGCCTTCCGGGTGATGGCACCTGTTTCGGTATGGAAATTCTCAAGAAACGAATACTGACTGGTTAACCAGGTTTGTGTTTTAGGGCGCTTGAAACTGGCAATCAGCTTCCAGTTATCCAGCTCGGGTCCATTGAACCAGGCCGTGTATTGCGTGTATCCATCATTAAGGGGTTGTCCCTTAAGTAGAAACTGGTAGGTGTTACCAGTTATCCAGTTGTATTTCCAATAACTCTGACCGCCTGAACCTTCGTTACCAAATTCGCCGGTTGTTACCCCTTCTCCTTTTTTCACAAGGATAATTTTTTCATCGTCAGGAATAGAGCTTGGATCATCGGTATGATATGGGCTCCAGACCGAAAACAGTACTCGGCGCTCAGTTTCGGAGTTAACCTGTATGCCAAAATAGCCCTCACCAAAGCCATTGGCCATGTAGTACGAACCAATCACATCCTGCTCCTGCGGCACAGTTATCTCGTTGTAGAAATACTCAATATCCGATGCAGCTTCGGGCACTTTGTAGCTCAGGTGCACTGATGGCCCCCGACGCCCCCAGTAGTATTCCTCATTCACAAAGTACATTTTACCAACAGTGGCTTCACCGCCCAGAAACACTTCTTTTACATCGGCAAAAACACCTGTTTCTTTTGATACACCTTCGAGCTCAAGAAAATGATAGCCCGGCTCATCAATAGTAAAGGTGCCCACAAAATATGTGACCAGATTAGTGCTTTGTATTTTAACCTCTTTGGCTATGCCATTGACTGTACACTTAATCACTGACAACCCTCCGCCTGTTTTGGCATTCAAGCCTACATGTAACTCCCCTGTTTTGGGCAGTTTAAAGTAAATGCGAAATTTATCAGATTGTTTACCCCAGCTTTTAATACCCTCGTCACCAATAACTTTAGAACCGTTAAAGGGGTTATCAACCACCCAGGTGTTGCCACCTGCCGGGACACGAATATCCATGGTTGGCACCTTATCGGTAGTTATATTTTTTTCATCATCACTACAGCTGGCACAACCAATAAGAATTGTGCAAACCGTGGTGAATAACATGAATGTTAATAATCTCATTACTTGTTTCATTTTAATTGTATTAACAGGTTTATATATAATATACTTCACCAACACAAAAGTCCTACTCCATCAGCTATAAACCTGTTAAAATGAATTATTCGAATCACCTTAAACCGATAATTGCTTTTCGGCATCGGCTTCTTTAAGATTCCTCACCCCTGTTGTACCACCTCCTTTGAGGGTTAACTCTACGGGTTTGTTGGTCTTCCACTTCCCACGCGTAAAGTCAGGTATATCAATTGGCTTCGAACCGTTTAATATAGACCATTCACTCAATGGTGTGATACAACTCCAGGCTGCCGCATCATATACATCCATATCCATTGGCAAGCCGTTACGCAAACAGTCGATTAAGCGCCAGTCCATCATAAAGTCCATACCTCCATGACCTCCAACCTGCTTGGCCATCTCACCAATGCGCCTTACTATTTCAGGCGTATATTTTTCCTCCAATTCCTTCATTTTGGCGTCATCAGCTTTGCTATGTCCAAAAGCAATATGTTGTAAAGGCCATTTTTGAGCAAAACACTTGGTGCCACTAAGCATATGAATACGGGAATATGGACGGGGTGAACTAATATCGTGCTGAATCAGAATGGTACGACCTTTCACTGTACGAATCATTTGCATATCCATGTTGCCACGCATTTCTTCACCAATAAATTGTTGCAAATCAGGCCTGTCAGGAGCTAACTCTTTAATACGATTGGACAACGTAAAATCATCCGACATCATAGCGGTCAAATAATCCATTCTATCGCCTCGGTTGATGTTCATAGCCTGACAAATAGGTCCTAAGCCGTGTGTTGGATACGCATTAGCCATGCGTTTATTTTCGTGCAAACGCCATAGCTTATCGTAGGCTCCGTCACCACGTGGCTTATCATCCTTTGGTTTGTTAAAGTGCCAATAATCCAAATCGTGAATATAAGCTCCTTCGCCATGAATTAAATCGCCAAAAGCGCCCTGACGCGCCATGTTTAATGTTAATAGTTCGAAGAAATCGTAACAGCAGTTCTCCAATATCACACAATGTTTTTTAGTTTGCTCCGATACTTCTACCATTTCCCAGCACTCGTCCATGGTTTTAGCGGTTGACACCTCTACTGCGGCATGACTACCACCTCGCATTGCAGCCAATGCAACCGGCACGTGCCATTCCCAAGGGGTAGCAATGTAAACCAAATCAACAAGCCCGCTATCGCACAAAGCTTTAAAAGCCGTATCGCTACCAGTAAACTCTTTGGCTTTTGGCAAACCAGCTTTTGCCAATGAAGCCTGTGCACCATCAATAGCCGCCTGTCGTGTATCGCAAAGTGCAGTTACTTCAACACCTTCGATAAAGCCCATACGATCTACTGCTCCAATACCACGGTCGCCAACACCCACAAAACCTACACGTACTTTATCCAGTTTTGGGGCTGCATAACCACACATGTTAAATTCCATCTTGGGCACACGCTCGGCATTTGCACGTATATAAGCAACAGCCTCTTGCTCTTTGGACTTAGGATTACATCCTGCTATTGGAGCTGCTGCAGCAACACCTACACCCAACGCCATATTTTTTAAAAACGATCTTCTGCTTGATCCCATAATTATCTAATTTATATCTAATTCGAAATTGTTATTCCTTCCAATCACAACATTCTTTTTTATCTGATTAACAAAGAAGACGATTTTTACAATCGTCTTCTCTATTATTATTGATTAAGGATTCTGAATTAAATCAGGCTGTGCATTAATCTCATCCTGAGGAATAAACTCAATAATTTCTAAAGCAGTTGGAAGTATTTCAAAGAAAGGTTCATTTCCGCGCAAATGCGTTCCCGGATAGTTTCTATCCATAGTCATTCCATTACGGAACACATCAAATTTACGATGTCCTTCATAAGCTAATTCCAAACGACGCTCTTTTAACACGATGTTTAATAATGTCATATCAGCAGTTACATCCGAAGCGGTATACTCCGCTTCTGTACCAATGGCACGCCTTCTGATTTCATTCACATTTAACAAGGCATTTGACACATCACCTTTTTTAGCGTAGGCCTCTGCTTTATTCAAATACATCTCAGCATAACGTACTACTACAGGCGACCATAAATGCCCTTTATTCTCCTGACCTGAACATTTTGTAATAAAATATTTAGGATAGGTTTGACGTACTGCCAGTTTTTTATCAATACGTAGCTTAACAGGTGCGTCCAACAGAGTTGTAACACCTGTTGATGTATTGATTTTATATGGTGTAACGCTAAAGTTTGTAACGCCTGTTTTAGCATCAACCTCAGCAGTCACCGTAACTTCTTTATTCACTACTGTTCCATCATCCAGTGTCCATGTCTGATACATTGTTGACATATCTGCACTCACTGCATCTTGATGAAATAATAAGCTATTCACTTTAATTGTTGCATCTGAATCATCGTTACTATATGTGCTTAATCCATACCAAACACCAAATAATTCTTCTGAATTTTTATCAATTGCCATAGCTGTTACAAATGAACTACGTGCATCATCCGGCCATTCTTCAACAATATCTCGATAAGTAACTGAGGCGTATAACTCTCCCCATCCTGCTCCATCTAATGAAGGATTTCCCTGTGCATCAACAGCTGCATACATTCCTGGAAATGTATACCAGTTGTCCCACTGGCCTGTATTATCAGCACCATCCACATAGCGTAATGCAAAAATTGTTTCAGAGTTTTCGTCCGGTGTAAATTTAGGATACTTCTTAAAGTCTTCTTTAGAAAGTAAGCTATATCTACCTGAGGCAATTACTTTATCTGCATATTCAATAGACAGATCATTCTCTTCCATATAAAGATATACACGTGATAATAAAGCATATGCAGACTCTTTAGTAGCATAACTAGCCGTTTTCTCCAATGACATTAGTTCAGCTGCCTTTTCTAAATCCGATACTACTTGGTCATAACAAACCTTTACACTAGCACGAACTGGTTGATCATTAATATCTGTTGTTAGTTTAAGTGGCACACCTAAATTAGATGTAGGATCCTGGTTATAAGGGCGACCAAATACATTCGTCAAATAAAAATACACCATACCTCTTAAAAAGTAATTCTGGCCTATCATATGATCAATATCAGCCGATACACCTTCTTCTGCGCGTTCGATTACTGTATTACATCCTACAATTGTTTTGTATGAAGCACTCCATAAAGATCGCTTACGATAACCTGTTGTTTGACGTTTGTAATTGTAAATAAACATCAAGGGGTCGGTTGTACTTCCACTTAATGCAATATTATCACCTGGATATTCTGCAAACCTGTAAAAGTTATTTACCCACGAATAGCCATCGGCAATACCACTACCTTTTAATATAGCATAATTACCTAAAGTTAGCGCTTCCAGGGCATTACCTGAGGAATATACCTGATCCTTTTCTATTGTGTCAAATGGTATTCTGTCAAGTTCACAGCTAAATAGCCCCAGAACAAGTACAGGAATTAATAACCATGTATATTTTTTCTTATTCATTTGTTTTGTTTTTAATACGATAAATAAATCAGACTTATCTCACTCATTAAAAATTAACGCTTACACCAAACATAAAACGCTTTGGAATAGCATAGTCATCATATGCATCACCAGTACCTTCCTCTCCAACTTCAGGATCAACACCTGAGTAATTAGTGAAAGTCACTAAATTTTCAGCTGATGCATAGATACTTACATTCTTCAAAAACTCCACATTCTTAATACCACTTAATGAGTAGTTAAGTGTAACGTTACGTAAGCGTATATAACTACCGTCTTCCATGTATCGTGATGATGTTTTATTAGACAGGCTGTTTCCACCATTAAATGGCTGTGGGTGCGTTGCAATATCACCCGGTTTACTCCAGCGACTCCATCCGTCTGCTAACGACATCGCATTAAATGTTGAATAGGCTCCATCATTATCATACAGTTCACGAGCATAATGGTAAATATCAATGCCCGAAACAAAGTCAAGATTCATTACTAAACTAAGGTTCTTATAGCTCATACTTGAATTAAGTCCGCCAAAGAAATCAGGTGTTGAAGCACCTACTTTTTGTAATGCTGCTTCGTTATAATCACTGGTTAAACTCACATTTCCATCGTCATCAATAGCTTCCCATTGTGGCTTACCATCGTCTGAATTTACACCTGCCCACTTACGTAAATACCAAGTATCAATATCATCACCCACACTTCTTATTTTATTACCTGAGATAATATCAGATCCTTCAAATAGTTCAGTAATTTCATTGGTATTGAATCCGATATTAGCATCTAAACGCCAGTTAAAACCATCAGATCCTGATTTTATAACATCAGATCCTAATACAATTTCAAGTCCTTTGTTTTTAACAGATCCAATATTTTCCCAGTAACCATTAAATCCTGATGTTGCTGGTAATGCCACATAATACAACAAATCTTTAGTGTCTTTAATGTAATATTCAAGGCTTAGATCAAAGCGATTAAACATTCTTAAGTCAACAGCAAAGTTTGTACTATAGGTTTTCTCCCATGTTAAGTCATCGTTACCCAACTGATTTGCCGATATTACAGGAACACTATTATACTGATTTGTAACCGAATAAAGCTCTTTACTTGGGTGGTAACTATCCGGTGTATTTCCTAATGCTCCATAACTAGCTCTGAATTTAAACACATTGATGTTATCCACATTAAAGAATTCTTCATTATGGATGTTCCAACCACCACTAAACGAGTAGAAATTACCAAACTGAGAATCTTTACCAAATTTAGACGAACCATCGCGACGGAAAGAGAACTGTGCCATATAACGCGAACCATAAGTATAGTTAGCATTAAATAAGTACGATTTAAATGCATATCCCCCTTTACTTCCTGAAATATCCTCCATTTCGGAACCTGCATCTAAAATTTCACTACCAGAAACAATACCTTTTACCTTAGCTGAAGTAGTTGAAGATTCAAAATCATTAAATTCATAAGCTAACAGGGCTGACAAATAATGTTCGCCAAATCCTTTTTGGTAACGTAATAACTGGTTAGTAAAGCGATTCAGGCTCTTATAGTGATAATTATTAATTGTTCCAACATTATTACGTCCAATTGTTGACTGTGGATCAACATAGCTCATAGAGTTATGATGCTGATAATCGAAACTATTAGATGATACGAAGGTTAAACCTTCTGCAATTTTAATATCAAAACCCATATAAGGAGAAAGCCTCAATTCTGACGTTTCTGAATAATTCCATTGTAAATTATATATAGAATTGCTTCTGTCGCGACCAATCCATCCAGAATTAGGATCTGTTGGGTCAATAATATTACCTTCATCATCACGCGGACGATCATAAGGCATATTTAAAAACATTTCACCTACCCCTTGCTGCTTATTCATAATATCACGATAAGCAAAACTCATTTTAGGATGAAGTGTTAACCATGGTTTAATATCGTAATCAATATTCATACGGCCTGTATACCGGGTATAATCATACCCCTTTACAGCACCTGATTCGTCGTAAATATTACCGGATATATATGTTCTCAATTTCTCATTTCCTCCTGAAAAAGAAATACCATAATCCTGAACAACTCCTAATTGAGTACCTTCATCAAACCAATCAGTATTTCTGGCCTGTGCCTCACCAGTAAACCAATCTAAATCAGCATAACCATTGCCAAACGACTTAATATACTCGGTCATTTCAGTATTATTCATTACACTAAAATTACCCAATGAGAGTTTCGTTACACCTGTTTTAACAGCAATATTAATATTGTCTGATCCTTCTTTAGCTGTTTTTGTGGTGACCAAAATTACACCATTAGCAGCCCTTGAACCATATAATGCAGTTGCTGATGCATCTTTTAATATGGATGTTGATTCAATATCTTCAGGATTTAATTGTGGAGCTTCAGCTTGTATTACACCATCAACCACCCATAAAGGATCAACACTACCACTTAAAGTAGATTTACCACGAATACGAATTGTAGGTGCATCACCAGGACGACCGGAGCCTTGTGAAACAAACACCCCAGCTGCTTTACCTTGTAGCAAGTTACCTACATTAGGGGAGGTAATCGTTTTTAAATCTTCTGTTTCCAAATTGGCAACCGAACCCGTTAAATTCGATTTCTTTTGAATGCCATACCCAACAACAATTACTTCATCCATTTCTTCAAATGCTGAAAGAAGAGTTATATGGATATTCTCCTGACCTGCATAAACAACTTCTTGATTATTCATACCTATGAATGCAAATACAATGGTTTGTGCTGTTGCAGGAATCTTTAATTCATAGTTTCCTTCCACATCTGTAATAGTACCAATTGTATTATCTTCTTTTAGGTAAATAGCTGCACCAGGAAGCGGATCTCCATTAATGTCCACAATTTTACCTTTAATTACTTTGTCTTCCTGCTTTATATCACTTGCTGCTGTTGGCGCTACAGGCGTAATAATAACCAGATCCCCCTCTTTAATAGTAAAATAAATATCAGACCCATCAAGTATTTCAGCTAATATACTTTCAATATCTACATTACGTTGATTCACATTAACACGCCTGCTAAGGTCAACTAAATCAGTTTTGTACAAAAAACGATACGAGCTTTGGCTTTCAATAACATTAAAAACCTCTTCGAGAGAAGCATTACGTATAGTCACATTTAATTTTTCTTGCTGCTTCGCAAATGTATGCGAAGCAGATAGCAGAAGAACTGCTATAAGCAAACCAGCAACTTTCCACCTTTGAATAAAGGCAAAAGTCTTTCTCATTTCATTTTTTTTCATAATTTTGTTGTTTAATAATCAAGAGTTATTATTTCGAGCATCCTTTTTTTCCGGCCATGGAGTTTGGGGTGCTCTTTTTATTTAAGATTATTCTTAATTTTTAGTTACACAAGTCCTTAGCTTTCTTGCTAATAGATTGTACAACACCTGAGTAATACAAGCTGCTTAACTTGCCTTTTTTCAAATACTATCACAGCTTAATATTATTTTCAACAAAAGATAACTATTCTGTGTTAGTGCTCATATTTTAAGCTACCTCATTAAAGTAATCACTTACACATTATACTTACCCTTGTAATTTTAGGATACAAGCTACAGCATACTTACAGTAGCCTAGAATAATCTTTCCTTCTAAGGAACAGATTTTCTCATTTCATTTTTTCATAATTTTATTGTTTAATAATCAAGAGTTATTATTTCGAGCATCCTTTTTTCCGGCCATGGAGTTTGGGGTGCTCTTTTTATTTAAAATTCTTTTTTGCTGTTACTTTTATCTTTCTTCCATTAGCTTTTACATCAAATGGTGTAGCAATAGCGAAATGATTCATAACAGCCCAAACCGACTTTGAATCAATTTCTCCAGTATACCTTTCAAACTTAAGCACATCATCAATCTCAATTTCTACATTATATAAACGTTCTATTTTTCGTGCCAACTCATGAAATGGTATATCTTTAAACTTCAATTGACCTTCTTTCCATGCAGATGCAAAACCTTCTTCTTTAGTTTCTTCTATTTTAAATACTCCACTTGCTTTATGATATCTGGCTGTTTCGCCTGGTTTAAGCAGAGCACCATTAACCTTTAAATTGTTGGCTCCTGAAAAACGCACACTACCTTCATCTAATACGGTGGTTACAATTTCATCATCTGCATAACACGATAGATCAAAACTAGTACCTAACACTTCAACATTAATGCTTGGTGTTTCTACTATAAATACATCCCTACTATTATGTTTAACATTAAAATAAGCTTCCCCTTCTATCCATAGGCGTCGATTTTTGTTTGAAAAGTTAGATGGAACACTAACTTTAGTGTCAGCATTGATAAATATACGTGTACCATCAGACAATGTCAATTCAGACTTCTCTCCTTTAGGCACGTAAATATCTGTATAAAAAATCTGCTCCTGATTTGCTTTAAGTCTGTTTCCTGTAAGGATATAAACAGTGCTACCTACCAATAAACCAAACATTATAATTGCCGCAATTTTATAAAAACTTAATTTGCGGCTAATTCGTTTAGACTTATTTTCATCCTCTTTCTTATAGCTTAAATTATATAAAAATTGTTCCGATTCCGATTCTGCACCAGTATTCTTATTTATTACTACAGAAGAGGACAATGCCCAAAGGTTCTTTTGCTTTATAAATTCCTGCTTTAATTCAACATCATCATCAAGTGTCTGATGAAAGTGTTTTCTTTCATCACCATTTAATTGACCTGTTAAATATTGTATGATATGCTCTTTATTCACTTGAGTTAATTATGCGTTCATAGTTATAACACCTAACTTAATCTTATCCCCCACGCATTTATTATTTATTTTTCACTTTTTTTTACATTTATAACGTATATATCTATTTATGTGAATATTACACAAACAGTATTTTTTATAATCCTCCAAATAATATAACTCGTATCGCAAGAATGTAATAATAATTACCACCTTTTAACACTCTTACAATCACTTATTCATCAATTCTTCCTAATTTTGCGCCCTGAAAAATAGACTTGCATCATGATTACAGTATCCAATCTAGCCATTCAGTTTGGCAAAAAACCTTTATTCTCAGACGTTAACCTTAAGTTTACTTCAGGAAACTGTTACGGACTAATTGGCGCCAATGGTGCCGGTAAATCAACTTTTCTACGCATTCTTGCCGGTGATTTGGATTCGACATCGGGTGAAGTTAAAATGGAATCCGGTGAGCGCCTTTCTGTTTTAAAACAGGATCACTATGCCTATGATGAATTTACAGTTATCAATACTGTAATGATGGGACACAAAGAAATGTGGGATGTAATGCAAAAGAAGGATGCATTATATATGAAAGCTGACTTTAGTGAAGAGGATGGCATGAAAGCCGCCAAGCTGGAAGATGAGTTTGCTGATATGGGTGGCTGGAACGCAGAAAGTGATGCAGCTGAACTATTGAGTGGCCTGGGGATTAAAGAAAAACTACACGGTCAGGAGATGAAAAACCTGACAGGTAAGGAAAAAGTACGTGTATTACTTGCACAGGCACTATTTGGCAACCCCGACAATTTGCTACTGGATGAGCCAACAAATGATCTTGACCTTGAAACCGTTCTATGGCTGGAAAACTACTTGGCTAATTTTCAGAATACTGTTATTGTGGTATCGCATGACCGTCACTTCTTAGATAATGTATGTACCGATATTGTGGATATTGACTTCGGTAAAGTGCGCATGTTCTCAGGCAACTATACATTCTGGTATGAATCCAGTCAGTTAGCTGCACGCCAACAAGCTGCACAAAACAAAAAAGCAGAAGAAAAGAAGAAAGAGCTTCAGGATTTTATCAGACGCTTTAGTGCGAATGTGGCAAAAAGTAAACAAACAACCAGTCGTAAAAAGATGATTGACAAGCTTAATTTTACTGAAATTCAGCCATCAACGCGTCGTTATCCAGGTATTATTTTTACGCCATCACGTGCTTCTGGCGATCAAATACTGCACATTGAGAACTTAAGTTATTCTATTGATGGTGAAGTCATGTTTAAAGATGTGAATTTTAACATCGAAAGGGATGAGAAAGTAGTGTTTATCTCTCGTGACAACCGGGCTGTAACAGCTTTTTTTCAGATTATTAATGGAGAAAAAGAAGCTGAGACAGGAACGTACGAATGGGGACAAACCATTACAACAGCTTATCTTCCTATGGATAACTCAGAATATTTCCAAAAAGATATTAAGCTATACGATTGGTTGGCACAATTTGCTAAAGATACTTCGGAGGATTACATGCGAAGCTTCTTAGGTAAGATGTTGTTTACCAACGATGATATTGAGAAAAAATGCACGGTACTGTCGGGAGGAGAGAAAATGCGCTGTATGATTGCACGTATGATGATGGAAGAACCCAATGTGCTCATCCTTGATCACCCTACAAACCACTTGGATTTGGAATCTATTCAGGCCTTCAATAATAATATGAAGTCTTTCCCAGGCCAAATCTTAATGGCATCGCATGACCACGAATTTATTCGTACAACCTGCACCCGTGTTATTGAGCTAACACCAAATGGTATTGTTGATAAATTAATGGATTTTGAAGAGTATTTGGTTGATGAAGATATTAAGGCTCTTCGCGAGAGTAAATACGCATAAGAAAGTACACAACAAACCAATTATATTTACACTAAGGGATTGAACAAGTAGCTGGTTCAATCCCTTTTGTTTATGTGCAAAATATTATCACTATTCCTTTAAAACAACCACTTGACACCTATTTACACTATAAGCAGAATAATTATAATGCCAATTGTACTTTGAGGTATGTAAATGAAAACCTAATAAAAATAAAACATTGCTTCATACGTTTTAGTAACACTTAATATGCTCAGCATTGATTTTTTATAACTCTGATTAAGCTATAAGTCACTTCTTAACTTACTGAATATTTCTAAATCAAAGTACACTTCGTCACTAAACCGTTCCCCGGCCCGTTCAATTCCTTCAAATATAAAGTTAAGGCGTTTTGGTATTCTACGACTTGGTTCATTTCCTACTGCACACTTAATTTGAATACGGTTTAGCCCTAACTTAGCAAAAGCAAAAGCAAAATCACATAACTTAGCAACTGATTGTGTTATTATTCCTTGCCCCTGAAATTCGTCTAACAACCAGTAACCAATCTCAGTTTTACGGTTACTTCTATCTGTATCCCTGAAACCAATAAGTCCAATAAATCTATCATTCTTACGTATGGTAAAAATATACTCCCGCTCCTCTAAAGGTACTTTGGATATTGTTGATATAAATGCCTGGGTATGTTCAGGCTTTGTGGTAAATCCCACAAAAGGTAACCATCGTCCTAAGTATTCGCGTTGTTGGTCGATGGCATTAAATACATCAGAAGCATCATCCATTGAGATTTGTCGGAGTGTAATTTCAAGGTTTATTTGTAGTATCATAATTTGAATTGTAAATGGTGTTTAATCAAGTTTCCTTACCTGCAGTTTTCATCAATTGCAAAAACCTTTCTTTACCCAAACGCTTTAGCATTTTCTGGTTCTCCATTAGATCTTGCCCGTATTTTAGCCAACGACCTGCAAACTGACGAAATCTATAACACGGATAAGCTGGGCACTGATAACAAAATTCAAACTTATTATCGACCACACAACAAACAAATATTCCTTTGCATTTTCTCTTTTCACAACCACCTTTACCTCCACTACATGTATTCTTCTCTCGTATATAATTAGGGCATTTCTGACAGTATATACCACATGGTGGAACAAAAATATCTTCTTTCATAACAGGTGCTCAATAGGTTTAGTTATAACCAATTTCTTTATCTGAACAGTCACATATATTGAAGTGTGATCTCCAATAGCTTGCAAGCTTTATCTTTATATGTAAAGATGCTAAAATAAGTAAGTGACATCAAAAATTTATTACAGAATATAAAATCTGCGGACAACACTACACAAATCTAAACTAATAATTAACTTGCTATCAATCATTAACAAATTATATTCGCTCTACTTCTATTTACACATTTACACACCTTCTAACCAGTCAGAATCTACTTCACCAATTATAACAAGATTTGTTTTTTCATGAAAAGCTTTTTTAGATATATTTTTGGGCTCTATTTTCTTAATTTTTCCGTTAGAATCCTGAAACCCAAAATATTCAGTATTAATCTTTTCTATTATGAGTCCTGTAACTTAACTTATCTATCGTTTTCTTTTACATATTTATGGTTCTAACTTCTTTATTATTAACAGAACCTGTACCTAAACACCATGCTCTTGACTGAATACAGGAAAATATACAGATTATAATGATAATAGTGTGTCCTAACAGTTTCATAATGCCTGATAGCACCTACTCTTTTATTTAGGATTTTCGGTCACTTCCTGCCTGGTATATTACGCATTCAAAATCCAGGTCTATAATCCAGACTAAAACTTATGGCTTTCTTTACGAATAATATTATAAGGAAACGAAAGATAAATCATATCCTGTAATACCAATAATACCTACTTTCGCTTGTCTCATTTCTTTGAACTGTAAAAGCAAATTGTTATTAAATGAAAAAACATCTAATCTTATTCGCAAGTCTGGTTCTATTAGCGAGCATCACTTGCTACGGACAAAAAGCGAACTTTAAGCTGGCTGACAAATTCACTAAAGATAATGTAAGAAAGTACACCGGATCAAGCCAGGTAATGCCAAACTGGATCGAAAATAGTCACTTGTTCTGGTATAGCTACAAGACAGCTAATGGTAAAAACTTTTATTTTGTTGATCCTGAAAAGCGTAGTAAAAAGCCTTTATTCGACAATAACGATTTGGCTTCTAAAATCACTGCTATAACTCACAAAGCATATAATATTAATGACTTACCCATTACAAAGCTGGAATTTGAGCAGAACAGTAAATCAAGCTTTACATTTGAGATAGACGAATTAAAATTTCGTTACGACCTGAAAACAAAATGGGTAAGTCAAGTTGATTCTGTTAAAAAGGAAAAGAAAGATACATGGAAAAGCTATTCGCCTGATAGTACCTATATTGTTTTTGCTCGCCAACACAACCTTTACATGATAAAAGCTGATGATACTGACAGTGTAGAAACGCAACTAACGACAGATGGAGAGCGCTGGTTCAGCTATCAGAGCAATGGAGGCGACACCACATCAGACAAACGACTGCAAGCATGGGTATCATGGTTTAAAGACGAAAAGAAGTTTTATATCACACGATACGATATGCGTAAAGTTAAAGAAATGGCTGTAATTAACTCAGTATCAGATCCACGCCCAAAAGTCGAAACCTATAAATATTCCATGCCGGGCGACGAGCATATTGGACAGCCTCATTTGGCAATTTATGATTTATCTTCTGAAGAGTGGATAAAACCAGACATTAGTAAATGGAAAGATCAAAGCATCCATCCTTACCGCCCCACAAAAACTTCCGACAATTTATTTGTAATACGCAAAAAGCGAACTTGCGATGAGTTAGAATTGGTAAAGGTAGATACCAATACCGGCAAAGTAACACCATTATTCAGTGAAAAGTCAAAACCGTATTTCAATGATCAGATGAACCAGTTGCACATCATTAATGAAGGTGAAGAATTTATCTGGTGGTCTGAACGTACCGGATGGGGACAACTTTACCGCTACGATGCTAACGGTAACCTAAAAAACCAAATTACAAAAGGCAACTGTGTTGTTGGTAAAGTGGCCCGCATTGATACAGTATCAAATACACTATATTACCCTGTTTATGGTAAAGAAAAAGGTTTTGATCCGTATTACTCTATTTTCTACAGGACCAATTTCGATGGTAGCAACACGCGTATTATCACGCCGGAGGAGGCCAATCATCACTTTAGCATGCCTAAAACAGACAAATATGCCAATTATTTTGTGAATAACTACTCAAGGGTAGACCAGGCTCCTAAAGCTGTTGTACGTAATAAGGATGGTGCTGTTATAATGGATCTGGAAACAATGGATCTAAGCCGCGTAAAAGAACTGGGCTGGTCGTTTCCTGAAAAATTTGTGGTAAAAGCAGATGATGGTATAACTGATTTACACGGTGTTATGTGGAAACCTTTTGACTTTGATTCTACAAAACAATACCCTATTATATCATATGTATATCCGGGACCACAAACCGAAGCAGTAGTGCGTGATTTCACCGTCACCGCCCGATATAATACTGCTTTAGCTCAATTGGGTTTTGTAGTGATTTCTGTAGGACACCGGGGCGGCAGTCCTAAACGCCATAAGTACTACCACACGTATGGCTATAACAACTTGCGCGATTATGCGCTAAAAGATGATATGTTCGCCATACAGCAATTGGCCAACCGTTATGATTATATTGATATTAATAGGGTTGGTATCTTTGGTCATAGTGGAGGTGGCTTTATGTCAACTGCGGCCATGTTTGCTTACCCTGACTTTTATAAAGCTGCTGTTTCATCAGCCGGCAATCATGATAACAACATTTATAACAAATGGTGGGGCGAAACACACCATGGAGTAAAAGAGGTAAAGAAAAAGATTAAAAATAAAGAGATGGTAAAAGATTCAACAGAAGTTAAAGTGCCTGAAGAAGATGAATATGAGATCTCTTTTAAAAGTAAAATACCTACCAACCCATCTATAGCTAAAAACCTAAAAGGACATTTAATGTTGGTGCATGGTGAAATTGATAATAATGTGCACCCGGCAAATACTATGCGTGTTGCTAAAGCTTTAATGGATGCCCGTAAACGTTTTGACCTGATGATTATCCCTAATGTTCGCCATGGCTTTTCGCAGTACTCACCATATTTTGAGAAGATGATTTGGTACCATTTTTCGGAGCATTTACTGGGTGACTATCGTAATAATGTGGATATAGATTTACCATAGATATTTTACTGAATCTGATTAATTTTTATTAATATGGTACGTTTGGACAAAGTATAAGCTAGTTTCAGACCTGTCAACTAAAACTTGTCAGGTCTGAATAAAGTACTACTTTCGCTACTCAAATCTAATAAATATGGATCCTCAGATATTAGTTACATTAACAACTATGCGAATGCCTTATGGAAAATACAAGGGACGTATCCTGTGCGATATCCCTGAACATTACTTAGTTTGGTATCATCAAAAAGGTTTCCCAGAGGGCAAACTCGGAATGCTATTATACACCTTATATGAAATTAAGCTAAATGGCTTAGAGTATTTACTAAAGCCACTGCGCAAATAAAAAACCCTGACTACACAAGGTAATCAGGGCAATTATCCGAAATTAGCAAAAGTTACTGTCCGAACTTATAACTTAGGCCAAAACCAAAAAGTTGTTTAAACTGTGCTCTTGCCCCTCTCTCCTCTCCGGCATCATTCACATATTTTATATCATCATCGTATATCAGGTTAAACGATGCTACAGCACTTAAATAATCATTAACTTTCATTTTAAAAGCCAATTCCCAGTCTACATCAACATTTTGTGGTTTGCTACCAAAGTTGGAGAATAAATCTAAACGTGTATTGACATCCACATTCTTAATCAAGTTAGCCTTTTTTGCAACCACCTTTACCATAGCACCAAATTCACCTCTTAAATTATCGCCCGGTTCTACACCAAAGGCTCCGGCTGTAGATAAAGAATCATCCATCACAATGGTCATCTTACTTGTTAAAGGAGACAGGTAAAGCGAGAAATTATTATTGGGTTTATAATCCATACCCAGTGAGAAATTTACATACCCAGGCGACATAATATCAGATAATTTCATTGTATTCTCCGGAGGGTCATTATAACCAACATCCATCTGCGTTTTAAAGTCAAGTAAAGCTGTATAAAACCATTTGCTATGGTCGCCGGCATTATAACCCAATTTAGAAGTAAAGTACAACTTATCTTCCGTCTTCACCATATTTTCACTGCCCTGCTTTGTTAAACCATAACCAAAGTCAATAGTATTATCCCAGGCTACTTTATCCTTACTGTAGTTAAAATATACATTTAATAAAAAAGTACCGGCCACAGAATTTTTACCTCCAGCAGCCCAGTTAGTTAATGAAACCTGATTGAATGTTAAGGATGGCGTACCTCCAATTTTCCAATGTTTAATTGTGTCGCTTTCAGCTGTCTGCCCTGTTACTGCAATAGTAAACACTAACAAGCAAAAGCTCATAATCTTCTTCATGTGAAACATTATTACTTTAAATTTATAAAATACTCCGCCTTGGGCGGAGTAGAATTTTCTGCATGTATATGCCATTATACATTACGCACGTGAACATCGCGTTGAGGGAATGGTATTGAAATACCTTGCTTGTCAAACTCTTTCTTCACAAATTCCATCATGTAAAAATATACTGCCCAGTAGTCTGCTGTATTTGTCCACATACGCGTGGCCAGGTTAACTGAGCTATCCCCCAGCTCTACTAATCCAACAAAAACTTCAGGCTCTTTATGGACTAACTCATTTTTAAGTGCCACTTCTTTAATTATATCACGCGCTTTATCCAAATCATCACCATAACTAATACCAAACACAATATCAACACGACGAGTAGACTCTTTAGTATAATTAGTCATCACACCAGATGATAAACCTCCATTAGGAATTATTACTATTTTATTATCCACCGAGGTTAGTATTGTATTAAATATCTGAATTTCCTTTACAATTCCAGCATGCCCTTGTGCTTCAATATAATCTCCAACTTTAAATGGTTTAAGTATAAGTAAGATAACGCCACCTGCAAAATTCTGTAGTGTACCAGACAAAGCCATCCCCACAGCTAAACCGGCAGCACCTAGAACTGCAATAAATGAAGTCATCTGTATACCTACATAAGTAATAACACTTATAAATAGTAACACTTTAAGCGTTACTGAAGCAAGGCTAACAATAAATGGCACCAACGTTTCGTCAATCTTCCGGGCAATAAGAATACGCCTAAAGCCTTTAACAATAGAATTAACAATCCATAAACCAACAACTGCAATAACAATTGCAATCAATACTTTAAGCCCGTTATGAATTACCCAATCATAAATAGGTTTCCAATCAAAGCCTTCTAATCCTAATTCGTTCATAATAATAGTAAGTTAAAGTTTCAATGTCTTTCGTTAATAATGTTAAAATAATTAATAGTCAGGTAAAGTTAGGAATTGTTACATTAAAAAAATGAATTTTCACATGATTAATGTGTAATTTTCGCCACAAAAAATAAAAGCCATGTTTTTAGACAAAACCAGCCCAAATAATTCTATTTCAATACCTACACATATCAAAGGACTTATTTTTGATATGGATGGCACATTAATCAACAGCTTACCGGCACACTATAAAGCATGGCTTGAAGCTTGTAATTCTTATGGTGTAGACTTTACATTTGATTACTTTACTACATTAACAGGTCGTCCTGTAATTGAATTAAGTAAAGATATTATTACACGATTCAATATGAATATTTCACCTGTTCAGCTTGTTAAAGAAAAAGAAGCGCTTGTTGAAAAAAACCTTAATGAAGTAAAACTGATTCAGCCTGTAATGCGAGTTATTAAAGCCTATAATAGAAAACTCCCCATGGCAGTAGGAACAGGAGCCTGTAAACAAATGGCAACCCACCTGTTGAGCAAAGCAGGTATTATTAATCAATTTAAGAGTATTATTACTTCTGATGATGTTGATAATTATAAGCCTCATCCTGAAACATTTCTAAAAGCAGCACTAGAAATAAATGTTGTACCTGAAGAATGCCTGGTATTTGAAGACGGACAATTAGGTATTGAAGCCGCAATAGCAGCTGGAATGAGCGTAATTGATGTTAAACCATTTTATGAGTAAGCATATGGAAAAACTTTCGTTTGACCTGATTTTATTATTGGACTACATAGGAACACTTGTTTTTGCAATTAGTGGAACATTGACAGCAGCTCAAAAGCGTCTGGATATTTTTGGAGCTATATTTATTGGTTTTGTTACAGCCATTGGTGGAGGAACTGTCCGCGACATAATGCTTGGTAATGTACCTGTTTCATGGATCCAATCAACCGATTACTTCTTTCTTATTCTGGCCGGTATTTTAATAACGATTATTTTTAAACGGGTGGTTGTTAAATTGCGCAACACACTTTTTTTATTTGACACCATTGGTATAGCAGTTTTTACGGTTATTGGCATGGAGAAGGCTATTTCCTTCGGTATATCGGCGCCAATAGCGGTTATTATGGGAGTTTCGTCGGCCGTTGTAGGGGGGATCATTCGTGATACCTTGACCAATGAAGTTCCACTTATCTTTCATAAAGAAATATACGCAACAGCCTGTATATCAGGCGCAATTATTTACCTAACACTACACCATTTTAATGTCCCTCAAATTATTTGCGAGAGTGTAACTGTACTAACAATTATTGGTATTCGCTTATGGGCAGTAAAATACAATATTACCATGCCTCATATCAGTTTAAACGATAAGGATGAATAAGCACCAAAAGACGATGCTTTAAATGATATCAATTCATTAAACACCTTTCATGTACTTAATTTTTGCTTTTATTACAATATGGAACTCATCAAATTTGAACCTTTCCCTGTGTAAGAATTTATTTACTGACACCGATTTTCAATTCTGATGGCTCGTTTCATATCACAATAGTTAACGCCAAAATACAATTACAGAAAAATTTTTATCACTCAATAATTATCATATTTAATTGATAATTACAATTAAGAATCTAATAAAAAAACTAAACTCATTCATCATATCCCAAATGGCTAGAAATACTCTTATATTCCCGCGCTTTTTCCATATCTCCTAACTTCTCACATGCTTCGCCAAGATAATAATAAGCCTCTGCCTTATCCTTTTTAACACGTATTGCCTGTAATAAATCGTCATAAGCCTTTTCATATTCAGAAAGGTCTAAGTATGTTCTTCCACGGTTATATAATACGGTGTATGATTTTGGCTTTATTTTATATGCTTTACTATAGTCCTTTACTGCGCTTTTCAAATCGCCCGTCTCCACATACAAGTATGCCCGGCGCACCAAGGCTTCAAAGAAATATGGCTTAAGCTTTAGTGCTTTATTAAGGTTAGCCATGGCAGAAGTATTATCGCTAAACTTAAGCACACACTCATTTGCCATTAAGAAATACTCACGTGCGAACTCCTCAACACTATTTTGTTGTCTTCGAAGTGCGGTACTTATGCTGGCAACTTCAGCTTCGAGTTTGCTGATTTTAGATAACTTAACAGCAATAAGGCGCTGTACTGATTCTACCGATAAAGCTTCCTGTTTCTCATTTGCCTCAGCAAATAGCTTAACTGCTTCTTTAAATGCGTTTTCATCAAATTTCTTAACAGCACTTTTAAAAGAATCCCGTGCCTTTGCTTTTATCAGCTCTTTCTCAATCAGCTCTTTATTATTGGCAGCTTTTGAAAATGCAATCACCTTATTATTAACGATTATATCTCGAAGCAACACCTTTGTTTTAAGGACAATTCCCTCCAGTGATACGCATCGGCTCAAAGCAACATATAGCTGCCCTCCTGCAAAAGTACCCCCTGAAAAGTCGAGCATTACCTTATCAAAAGTTAACCCCTGGCTTTTATGAACCGTTATTGCCCATGCCAGCTTAAGTGGATATTGTGTAAAAGAACCCAATTCTTCTTCTATAATCCGGTTATTTCTTTCATCGTATTTGTAACGTATATTACGCCAAACTTCTTTCTTTACAAGATGTATTTCTTCGTTCTCCAAACGTACAGAAATCCCATCGTCGCTAATTTCTTCTATCCGCCCAAGACTACCATTATACCAACGCTTTTCCATATCATTCTTAACAAACATCACCTGTGCATTTTCTTTCAGCACCAGCTCCTTTAATGTTGGTAATCCCGATTCTGGAAATTCTCCTGTAATACGACCACTAAACTTATATTCATCACCTTCGATTTTTTCAAGCTTACTATCATTAATATAGTCCACCGTATTGCGCCTTGTGGCAAGTGTAATAAAAAACTCATCGCTGGGGCTTTGGAAAGATGGATTATACTGTTGATTAATAGCTAACAGATCATTATTATTGACTTGCTTTAAGCGAACTCGGTCTAAGAGGCTTATAAAGGTTATATCATTCTGACGATAGACCTTTTTAAGCTCAATCTGCACCAATGGAATTTGCTTAAAAATCCGTGCAGAAAAGAAGTATGGTGAAGAATAAAAGCGATTGAGAATCTGCCAGTCTTCACGCTTAACAACAGGTTCGAGCTGAAACACATCACCAACCATTAATAATTGCTTGCCTCCAAAAGGTTGATTTAAATTTTTAGTATACACACGCAACACCCGATCTATAAAATCAAGTACATCCCCTCTTACCATTGACACCTCATCAATAACCAACAGATCTAATTCTTTTATAATCTGCGTGTGTGATTTTCTATATTTCAAGAAATCATAAATCCGACCTTTTTGTATTGATAAATCAGGATCATCCGGCAAAATAGGTCGAAAAGGCACTTTAAAAAAAGAGTGTATTGTTACTCCGCCAGCATTAATAGCTGCAATACCAGTTGGTGCCACCACCACAAACTTTTTATGTGTTTGTTGACATATATACCGTAAAAATGTAGATTTACCGGTTCCTGCTCTTCCTGTTAAAAAAACAGATGAATTGGTATACTGCACAAGCTTAAGAGCATTCTGAAACTCTGCATTTTCTAAATCTATACTACCAGGTAGAACCTTCATTTACTTTACTTCACCAACACTTTCACTTCCTGTTAATTCTTCAGCCCCATAACGCTTAATTACATTATAAGCTTTATAAATTCCTAATTCACCGGCTTTACTTAGATCAGCTGTTCCTTCTGCTTCCTTTTTTAAATAGATAAGTGTTAATCCTCGATTGAAATAGGCCTCTGCAAAATCAGAATTTAACTCAATTGCCCTTGTAAAATCTTCAATACCCTGTAAAAAGTTCTTTTTCAGACACTGAATAACTGCCCTGTTGTAATAGGCAAATTCAAATTCTGGCGACAGCTCAATAACCCGGTTCAGATCCTTGATGATTAACTCATAATCAAGTATTTTTGATACATCATTGTCTTTTTGAGCACCTGTTGAAGTACCCTTTGCCTTTATTGGCCCCTGAAGCATTACATTATTTGGCACTTGCGTTTCTTCCTCTAAAGCACGAATAATTTCAACCATCTTATGTCTTGTGTATGCCCGGTTAAAAAGTGCTACAACATTATTAGGATCTGATTTCAGTATTTCATTATAATCTGCCATGGCATTACTGTAATTCATTGCTACACTATACAAAACCGCCCGAGTAATAAGTATCTCTCTATCTGTCTCTTCATCCTTCAGCTCTTCACTAATAGCGTTAATATCATTTATTAAGCGGATATACTTTAAGCCTTCTGCCTCCACTTCCCTATTAGTTATTAACAGGGAGCTCTTGTATAATTCCTTTTTATTGAACAACTCTACTTTTTTCTCATAATAACGCGGACGACTCAAAATTGTGTCACCTGTGTAATAAGTCAAGCCAAATACAGGTTCCAAATCAATGAAGATATTACGATTCTGTACTTTTCCACGGATACTTTCAAAATGTCCCTCTTCTTTTTCTTCATCTCCAAAATCATCAAGAACCGCTAACTTATTGTAATTACGAATATCTTTATCGGATTTTTTACGCGTGCTTTTTTTCTTCTTTCCAGTTTCTGTTGTTTTATCTTTTTCATCACCCTTACCTTCATCTAAATCTCTATTATCATGACTATTACGCTGATCAGCCTGTAATTTCGCTGCGGTCATATAATCAATCCTAGCCCCTTCCATATCACCCATCTTTTGTTTCACTATACTACGGTTATAATAGGCCGCTCCAAAGTTCGGATAATTATCAACAATAATATTTAAGTCTGTTAAAGCCTGTTTGTTCTGCCCCAGATCAGTGTATAACACAGCGCGGTTATAAAGGGTAAGTAAATCATTTGGATCTAAAGCTAATACACGTGAAAAATCTTCTATCGCACGATTTTTATCACCTATTTGTGCCCTGAGTATTCCCCTGTTATTATAAGCTAAGCTATTTTTAGGTTCAAGTTCTATAACTTTATCAAAGTCTCTCAATGTTCCCCGCAAATCATCCAATTGATATCGAATAACCCCACGTGTCATATAATATCCGGCGTAATCGTCCTTAAGTTGTATTACTTTATCGTAATCCTTTAAGGCCTCTTCAAATTGCTCCATCTGGTAATACAATATTCCTCGCGAAGCAAATCCATCTGACATATATGGGTTAAGATCAACAACTTTACTAAAATCAGCTAAAGCTCCAATAGAGTCCCCGTTGTGAGTTCGGGCAGCACCACGACTCAAGTAGGCACTTAGCATAGCTGGGTTTTTTTTTATTATACGATCAAAATCTTCAATGGCTTTTTCATACTCTTCTAAAACAGAATAGCTATTACCCCTGTTTATTAACAAGTTGATATTTCCAGGTTCAATATCTAAACCTCTTGTATAATTTGTAATTGCCCTTTTATGGTCTTCCTTACGCCCCATAATAATTCCACGAACATTGTAGGCATCTACTAAAAACGGATTTTTAATCAAACAAGTGTTTAAATCCACTTCTGCTCCACTATAATCTTCAAGGTAATATTTTGCCAAACCTCTGTAAAAGTAAGGATCTGACAGATAAGGCTTAACTTTTATAACTTTATTAAAATATTGGATTGCTAGCACATAATCTTCAAAGTAAAGTGCATTTTTTCCAATAGTAAGCATTCGGTCAGTATTTATCTGTGCTTTTACATCAGTACTACACACACACTTAAATATTAAAACTATAAATACGAATCTTTTCAACATATAATACTTCTGAAAACAACAATGCAAACAAATATAAACATTTATACCAGTAAGCTTACTACAGCTTAACAAGCAAAAAGCAGGCCAATATTACAGTGAAAATGCGTGCTGCTTTACTACCTCATTCCCCTTATTATCAATAACTTTTATTCTAAGTTGATGCTTCCCTTTTTTTACAAATGGCATATCTTTGAATGTACCAGTTAACAAATTTCTTTTAGCATCATATTCAAATAAAACCCATTGGTCATCAATAAAGCAATCATACTTATCAATTCCACTAAATTCGTCCATAATAATAACTTCAATGGACTGACGTGCTGAATAATTATTACCATGTGGAGGATTGTTTAACTTAATAACCGGGGGGATAGAATCAATAGCCAGTGTAAACCTTCCAAAAGTTCGCGTTGATAAAGTAATGTAATCATCTTTGTACTTGCCTCCAAGAAAGTATTGCTTTCCGCTGGATGACACACCTGCCACAACAATTTTATTTTTATTAATCTTTAATGAATCCGGAACGGGAAGGCTAACTGACACAGATCGATGTAATGGAATATGATTATCTCCAATAACATATAAGGGTGCAATTAAACCACTCTTCTCCTCTTTATGAATTAACATTTCAATATCAGTATAAAATGTTTTGGCCGGAATACTAAGCTTCATACCTAAAGTATCGAGCTGCACAGCTTTATGGTAGCTTACTTTAATACAATTATTTTCTTTAGCAGGTAACGGAGCCAAAGGTTTCTCTCCCTTGAGTGTAAAGGCAAGTAAAGATGTGTTACCTGAAAAATCCTTAATGCTATATTTTATAAGCTTGGTCTCTCCCTCTTTAATATCAACTGTATATTCACTCTTTTTGCCATAAAGACTCAGTTGGTTATTAGGTTCAACAAAACTTTTTTGAATGACTTTACCTGTTCTCATTTTTTCTGCATAATCAATATGTGAATTGATGTATCGTGACTCTGCAAAGCTAAATTGATCGATATGGAAATGATATACTAAAGTATCGTTACTGTATAAATCAATTGTACTTATTCCACACTTGCGCCAACTATCCGATAAATAATCAATAACCTGTACTCCAATACCGATCTTTCCATACGCAGAAAAGATTGTAGAACCTTTAGGGTGAAAAGCCTTATCATAAAATACTGTTGAAACATACTTATCTTTTCCTGTACCTTCAATCACGGATGTATCAGACAAAACATACAATTTCAAACCTTGTACCTGTGGGCGTACATCATCAATTATATCATCTCTGAATGCCATCGGTTCCATTGGCTTTTGAGTTGCTTTTTCACGTATTTCATAATGTAGGTGCGGACCTCCTGAACTACCTGTGTTACCACTATAAGCAATAACTTCTCCCCGCTCAACATTTACCTCTCCTGCTTTAAAAAATAATTCAATTGCAAATGATTTATTCTCGTACTGCTTTGCCCTAACCAAAGAATCAATCCGATTAGAATAGCGTTCCAGATGAGCATAAACAGTGGTATATCCTCCCTCATGATCTACATAAATGGCTTTTCCATATCCATATGGCGAAACCTTAATCCGGGATACATAACCTTTATCTGACGCATATATACGATACCCCGTCTTACGATTAGTTGTTAAATCAATTCCTGAATGAAAATGGTTTGAGCGTAATTCACCAAAGCTACCACTAACGGTTGGTTTTAATTTCATTGGCTTAACAAAACGTTCTGTCAAACTATTTTGTGAAACTACACTACTCCCCAATAAACTGAATAAAATAACCAGTACAGCAACCTGCTTCATGTTCTTCTGTCTCATTCAAAATAAAAAATCATTCAAAAGTAGCTTTCTGCTCAAAGAAAAACAACCGTTATTTTTTCTCTATCAAATTCTCACACGCAACCTTAACCATAAATTTTTCTCTTAGTAGTTAAATCATTGTAAAATCAGAAACAATGGCACAATATTTATAATAAAGTATAAAAGTGAATTGAGATTATTAATTGAAAAATTAAAACAGTATGAAAACATTTAATTTTAGCATACTTATAGCTTTAATCGGCTTTTTGGGGTACAGTTGCTCAGACGATAACAACTATTCTTTAGGTAATATTTGGGTAGCAACCGGAACGGTAGTTAAAACAACTGATTACTTTTATGTTGTAATTGATGATGGTAGTACTCTTTGGCCTTCGGCTTCAAATGTATCACCAGACAGGCTTGATGATGGAATGCGTACTTATGTGAGTTATACCATACTTGGAGATGCAAACGATAATGAAGCGTACGATTACTACGTTAAAATTAATGGTATGTCGCAGCTACTAACAAAACCGGTATTTAATTTTGATAAAACAACCAGTCAGCACGTTAAAGATTCGATTGGCTCAGATGCTATAACAATTACCGACACATGGTTTACTAATGATTATTTAAATATACAATTTGAGTATGGAGGTGGTCCGGGCTATGTGCACTTTATCAATCTTGTAAAAAACACCGAAGACCTACAAACCGAAAATGGCGAAATAATATTAGAATTAATGCACAACAAAAACCGCGATCCATACAATTATTTGCAGTGGTCTATTGCTTCGTTTGATATTTCAGAGTTAAAAGTGCCAGAAAAAAACACTATTGACATTTTTATACGTAGTATTGACAAGGAAGGTAATTACCAATACAACAAGGTGCTTACATACAATTACGAACAACCAAATATTGAACCAGTAACAAAAGTATTCTCATCAACACCTATATCTGTGATGTTGAAATAATTTTAACAAGAACAAAGGCTGCTCAGATACGGGCAGCCTTTTTCTTTTCACAACACTATATAAACCTTACTATTGCTAGTTTACAGCGAAAATATTTCAAAAAAAATTACATTTATTTTGGCATTTCAATAGCTTTATTCCTATATTTGCACCGCGTTTGAGAGAAATGCTCAACAAGACGGTTTCGTAGCTTAATTGGATAGAGCACCTCGTTACGGCCGAGGAGGTTGCAGGTTCGAGTCCTGCCGAGATCACAAAATCTCATAAAGCCACGTAATATCTATATTACGTGGCTTTTTTATACCCTATAAAGACACCTAAGGTGTTTCACAAGTATTCAATGAACCATAGTACCATCAATTAGTAATTTGAATGCATTAAAATTAGAATTCCACAATAATACCAATAACCTAAGTTCGACATAAACTTCTTATATATCGACTGAGAATAATGAGTTTCAAGTATAATTTGACGAAAGAATAGCGCATTATAAGACAATCACATGAAGAAAATGGTTATTTTCAAATGAAATCCAAAAGCTTTATTATTCTAACCTGTGTTTTAAAATTATCATTAGATATTAAAGTGCACCTTAATAATTAACTATATACAATTGGTTATGAGTTATAGATCTTACGAGTTCAGGATTATTATTGTAGAAAAATAAAATCACATAACCACTTCTTTAAAGCTGCCATGTTTTTTTAAATATCTACATTTTTCAGAAGATTTATCTCTGTAGACATACCCCCTTGGTTGTATTAAGCAAATGCAGCCTTCCTGAATTATATTTTAGATCTTAAATCAAAAATTAGCCCCATTTGCACAGGGCTAATAATTATTCGCTTTTAATGACTCAAAAATGTTGAGTAGTCATATACTTTCTCTCCATTCGAGCCAACAACCGAAAAGTCCAGATCTTCGCCTCCTGAACTTTCAAAGTAGATTATTTTAACCGGATAAGTTCCTTCTTTAAATGCCAGACTTGCTTTTTTATATTCCAAAGCATGGCAGCCATCATTATCAATAATCAATTGATTATTAACATAAAGCATTGATCCATCATCAGAGCCTAGGCTAAATTTATATAACCCATCTTCTGGAATAGTTACATTGCCCTCAAACACAACTCCAAAATTATCATGTGGTACATTAGCAGGGATAGCAATGCGATTAACTATAAAAGATTTACCTTTGGCCTCATCAACTTCCCGACAATTGGTAAAATTTCCGGTAACTAATTTACAAGTCAAACCTTTTTTAGTTCCGGGAGTACCGGTTCCCTCCATATATTTAAGTTGTATTGCTTCCAATTCCAGTACATCGCTCACTTCACCAGCTTTGTTAATAGCTACAGCTTTTACTGTAACTTCCTTATCTATTATTATTGCCTGGGTATATAAGGTTGATTCTTTAGTTGGAACAGTTCCATCTAAGGTGTAATATATGTCTGCTCCAATGGCATTATTCTCAATCTCCAGAGTTTCTTTATCAAGGAATTCAATAATAGAAGTTGATGCTGTTGGCATTAGTACTTTATTAAAATAATTAACACCTAATGCATCCAAGCGCTTAAAGTGGTGCTGCAACCTTCCTGAAAATAAATTAAAATTTCGCTTTTCATGATCTAACCAACCAATTTCAGCTATAGCACAGGCTCGTGGATATGTCATATATTCAACATGACTACTTTCAGGCATATATTCCGTCCATATATTACCCTGCACTCCGACTATATACTTCATTTCATCTGCTGATAGCTCCAATGGATAAGGGTTATAAGAGTAAACTTTATTGAGTGGTAAAAAACCTCCTATAGCCAATGGCTCCTGCGACGGGCTATTTTGATAATAATCAAGGTAGAAATGGGAATTAGGGGTCATAATAACATTATGTTTTTGTTTAGCTGCCTCAATACCTCCTTTAATACCTCTCCATGACATAACAGTTGCATTAGGTGCCAGACCTCCTTCTAATATCTCATCCCAACCAATAATATCACGTCCATGGCTATTAAGGAACTTTTCGATCCGGCTAATAAAGTAACTTTGCAATTCATGTGCATCTTTACAATGCTCTTTACGCATACGCACTTTACACTTTGGACATTCATTCCATCGTGTTTTTGGACATTCATCACCTCCAATATGAATATATTTTGATGGGAAAATATCCATTACTTCCAGCAATACATCTTCTAAAAACTGAAATGATTTTTCATTACCTGCACAAAAAACATCGTCAAAAACGCCCCATGTTTTTGCCACTTCATACGGACCACCTGTACACCCAAGCTCAGGATATGCGGTTAAAGCTGCTTGTGCATGTCCTGGTAATTCAATCTCTGGAATAACAGTAATATGTCGCTCTGCAGCATATTTAACAATTTCACGGGCTTGTTCTTGCGTATAGAATCCGCCATAACGCTTGCCATCGTATTTTTCCTCACTACTTCCTCCGTGTCCAATACGGGTTTCATCCCTATAGGCTGCTATTTCTGCCAACTTTGGGTATTTTTTTATTTCCAGTCTCCACCCTTGATCTTCAGTTAAGTGCCAGTGAAAAACGTTCATCTTATGCAAGGCTAGTAAGTCAATAAATTTCCGGATAAAATCTACCGGATAAAAGTGACGCCCAACATCAAGATGTAAACCACGATATGAGAAATGTGGCGCATCTGTTATTTCCGTTGCAGGAATATTCCAAACGGTTGTATTAACAACGTCTTGTGTTTCGATTTCAACAGGTAATAACTGGCGTATAGTCTGAAAACCATAATACAAACCAACCGGATTATTTGACTTTACAAGAATACCCTTGGATGTCACTATCAGTTTATAGCTACCTTCAATACCCTCCATTCCAGCATCTTCAACAAATGTAATTGCTCCGTTCACCAACTCAACATTATGAGTTGCTTCTACGCTTAGGTTATAAGCTGTTGCCGGCTGTATAAAATCAACGAATGATTGCGCCACAAACTGACTGTTCACACTTCCATTATACAGCACTTTTGTGTTGTTTTCCAGTATAAATACACCTTCCTTCGCTACTAACTCCTGAGGAAAGGGAATAATATTGTACTCATTTGGATGTTGTTTTTTCGAACAACTCATGTTAATAAACACTAACATCATCATGCTTATCCATAAAAAATACTTCTTCATTACCATAGGTTTTTATTTTAAATAAGTTCTATTTCCTTTTAATAAAAATTACACCATTCGAGTCATTCCCCGAATCACCTCTCACCATTGCCTTTATAGTAAAACTCGCCCCGGTTTCATATTGATCTATTGAGAATTTATAAATATTATCTTTTGACTTAATACCTGTAAATCCGGTGTGTAGGTCTTCGGCGATCTTATTGCCATTTTTATAAATTTCTACAGATTGTATTTCTAACTTATGTGTACCTTCTATATGCCAGAATGATAATTCGTACATTCCGTTCTGGTCTATCTTTCCAGTGGCATTCATCATTAATTCTGTAAATGTTTTACCTCTTATAAGTGATGGCTTCCATTCATTTAGCAATTGGCCATACGGTTTAAAGCGCTCATATTTTTCAGGAAAATAAAGCGGTAAAGAATACTGTTTACGGGTAACGACAGTTATCGCCTGAAAATCGCTTAGTTTTTCAACCCTAACAGGCTTTGTATATACAGGTGAATATGGATTTGGAGGAAGTCCGTCGCTTGTGTAATGTATCTTTGCTCCTTCTACAACATTGGCAAGCGTTATTTCATATTGTCCGTTCTTTTGTTCTTTACTCATCAGTTTAGGCTGTGGTACACGGTATCCATATCCTGCCTGATCTAAACGTTGATAATGCGTGAACATGCGCTTCTCAAAATCAAACCATTCTTTATTTTCAACAGGTGTCCAGCATGCTTCTGCCAGAGCTGCCATACGCGGAAAGGTCAGGTAATCGAAATACTTCTCTGATCTGTTCTCATTAATAGGTATAATTTCCTGAAGTATTGTTCCATGAATAAACTGATCAGACCAAAGTGTAGCATGCCCTCCTAATACTTGTGAACGATACTTTTCATCAATTCCTCTTATCATAGGATTAAATGCGTATACCTTTTCAAGCGAGATAGGAGGTAGCCATGTTGCTGCTTTAACTTCACCCGGAATTTTACTTTCTGCAACATCAAAATAGCAATAGCCCGTTAGTGCCATTACTACATCATGCCCGTCACGTGTCCCAGTAATGGCTTTTTCATTATTATGCCATACCATACCTACAGCTTTTTCATTTAAGCCTTTCTCCAACATCTCGTCCCAACCTACAATTGTTTTACCTTTCTTTTTAACCATTTCCTGGATGCGCTGGGTAAAGTAAACCTGTAATCCAGCTTCATTTTCAAGTCCTAAATCACGCTTTCTTTTCTGGCAATGAGAACACTTTTCCCATCTATCATATTTAGCCTCATCGCCTCCGATATGGATATATTCTGATGGAAATAACTGAAATGTTTCGTCAAATACATCTTCCAAAAATTCAAATGTAGACTCCTTACCAACACAATATAAATCACGGCTTATAAAATGTTGTAAAGGCACTTTAAAATCCCTTTCGGTACATGAGAGATGTGGATAAGCAGCAATGGCAGCTAAAGTATGTGCCGGTATCTCAATCTCCGGGATAATCTCAACATTACGCAGTGCTGCATATGCTACCATTTCTCTAATATCATCTTGCGTATAATAACCTCCGGTTCGTTCATGCCCTTCTCCCCTAAAACCTCCAATTGATGTCAGTTTTGGATATTTCTTTACTTCCAGTCGCCAGCCTGCATCATCTATCAGGTGTAAATGCAAAACATTCATCTTATACATACCCATCATATCAATTAAATGCATTACATAGTCTTTATCATAGAAATAACGACTGGCATCCAGCATCATTCCACGCCAAGGATACAAGGGTGCGTCTTCAATTTCAGCACCCTGTATTTTCCAATCTACATTACGCTGACGTTGTTTACTATATATAGCAACAGGCATGAGCTGCAGCATGGTTTGTATACCATTAAATACCCCGGCTTCTGTTTGACCTGTTATAATAACCTGCTTGCTATTTATTGTCAAATGATAGGCTTCTTTATTACCACTAATTGTAGTATCTATGTTTAAAAATATACAATTCTTTCTGGCTTTGGCACTTTCCTGTATTTCCAAATCCCATCCTGTAGGTGCAGCAATACGTTCAAATAAGAGATTTGCCATCGGCCTTAGCTGACGGTGATAAAGTATTTTTGTATTTCCTTGAAGAGGAAAACTATGGGTACCTTCGATGTACTTTTGTGGTTTTGGAATAATATCTCCTGCATAGTTTTTTATCGGCACAATTAACAATAATACCAACGCCATCATTAGTTTTATTCGATTCATTTGCATATGCTTTTATTATTAAAATCTATTACATTTTACGAACACACCCCTACATTTTCTTTTTTACTAAGGATATTAATAAAACTCCGAAAGGATTTACTTCGTAAAAATACTTTACACTGCCTTTTTATAAAAATAACACATTAAATGAATTGTACTTTTGGGATGAATGGTACCTTTTTACACTAAAACACAATAACAGTACTCTATCCAATACTAATACATTACCCCATTTATTAACCACATTACTCCTTTATTCAATATATCATAAACACAATAATTCTAATAACAAGCACAAGCAATGCTGCATTAGCATCAATCCTTATTACATAAATCCCCTAGATTCTGGAAAAACTATTGGCTTATATTACTTATAAATATTGCGTTTTCTTTACCCCCCTGGTCACTTCCTTAAGTTCTATACATAGTGAATTATGCAAACAGCATTTAAATCGGTATCTCAAATAATTATAAGTCCTATAATTATTTAATCAAGATCAGTTAACCTTTTTTGACAATATTATTTGTCAAAAATCCCATAAAAATATTTGAAATAACATATCAAACTGTTTTACACGTATCTTATTCCTTTATCAGGTGGATGATACTTTTACCCTCTGATTTTTCAATTAACACAACTTCTCCTTGAACAAATTGATTATCTACTTTAAAAAAATGTGTTGCCGGAGCAGGAGAATCATGTACTACCATCAGAATATATTCTTTATTATCCAAACTAATTTTTACTGCTTCAGCATAGTTATCAGAAAGTAATTTCTCATTACGATTGTAAACTGGAATTTGTTCATATTCTAGTTCTGTCTGATCCGGAAAATAAAGAAGTGAGATAAACGAAGTAAAACCTTTATTTTTTAGATATACCTCAGCCCTTACAGTCTCTTGTTTTAAATTATATTCCGGGGACCACCATGCCTCTGTTAACTTAATGTCTACCGTTTTTACCGGTTGAATTCGCAAATTATTATCTTTATATGTTGTTGTTAATCCACCGTCAACAACATCCACTTTCTTATTAGGAAAGTTAAAATATTGAGAGTAAGTATGTACTTCTTTCCCTTGGAAGCTATCAAAAACCAACCAGATATTTGGCTTTAAAAATAACAATCGCCTTTTCATTGATACAGGATCTTCCAAGCGCTTATAGGCGGTATTCTCAGCCTCTCCATAATCAAAAGTAGTACTTATATTTGTATAGATACCTTGCGAACGGGCTTCGTATTTATTAACCCATGAATTAGCATAAACCGAATTTGGCAAATGGTCGACCCCAAGCGTATTATGGCTTATATTACTTTTAAACAAATCTCGCCACTCATTATTAACGTACGTATAACGTCCTCCATCAACCAGGTAATCTCTATGATTAGCATAAATTGTAAAATGAAGGATATTATCATGCCCGTGCCCACACCCTAACTTTTTCAAATGAAATCCGGTATATGTTGCATTTTCCTGCCAAGTATCCCGCATATAAAAATCACCAGAACCTTTCTGGTACACAGATAAAAAATCAGGTTCTTTTACTGCAAGTCCTGTATACTCTTTTGCTTGTTTAATTCCTGCTGATAAAAATGTTTCGTAATCTAACTTTTTAAATGCTCGTGATTTTATAACCGGGTCTTTAAACAAATGTGCTGCTGTTGTGAGTATACCGCGTAGGTTAGTATCATCACTATCACCTAGTAAAGGTTGATGATAATTAGGCTTTTGCCACTTAATATTAGCATAAGCCATATCTTTTATTTTTTGCACCATCCCCTGAGGAAGTTCAATATGGCGACATTGAGCACTTTTCTTAATATTTAAATAACAATGAAACACTTCATTATGATACATCGGAGACTGTTCCCATTGACTGCCATCATCCAAAATTTGCAAATTAATACATGTATTTAGTTTATTAATAGCATCCTGTTGCCATTGAGAAGCCTCTTTAAATTCTGTGAAGTAACATGCCAGAGTAAAAAGACCATTATACTCTATTACCCCCCAATTGCTGGTTTGCGAGAAGTTAGAAAATGAACTGTTAATATATTCTCCATGTTGATGCAATGAACGAATAAACAAAGCCATAAATTCTGGTGTAATATATTTTGACCCTTTTAAATATTCATAAGCTTTTATCCAGTTCTCACATCTAATGCCTGCTTCTATTCTTCGCCATGTGTAGTTTTTCAAATTATCACCCAAAGGGTTTTCAGCAACCCAATGCGTTACCTGATCAACAAACGCTTTGGCATATTTCTCTTTTCCAGTTAAGAAGTAAGCTTTTCCAAGATCGACCCAAAATTTATGTCTATTTAACATATAACACCACTCAAAATCACCATTAGGCATTGCTTTCCAGTCTATTTCACCTTTGAACTGATGAGGGATATTTGTTTTTTCCATATCCCAATCATTTCTGAACAAAAAATATTGATCAAGTACCTGATCAGCAACATTAATACTATTTTCTACATCTTCTTTATATGTAGACTTTATATATGCAATATCACGCTTTGTTACTTTTAAATACAAATTGTCTTTGGTTTGAAAGTGAATCATCAACTCTTTTAAAGCTTCAACTTTATCCCCTTTTTTATGGGCATCACTAATTGCCTTAAGCTGCAACTGACTGTAATCAAAGCAATCAAATACATCACTATTATTACTTTGTGCAAAAACACCAAAGGTTACAAAACAGAAAATCAGAAAAATTACTTTACTTAATTCCATAGTTATCTTTTACTTAACTTATTTTCATTACCTTACAAAGTGCCAATATAATAATAATTTAACAGATTAAAACAGGAATCACATGACTGAAACGAAAGAGAGTAAACTTTATAAGATTTATTTTTATTTTCAATAAGTTTTTAAACAATTTTCATGCTGCACAATCTATTATACTTGGCTATAACTTTAATATGAAACCTCATATTACCTATAAACAAATGCCCACCCTATACATCTGCAACTACATCATTAATAGACTAAAAGAATATAACGAAAAAAAGTTTTCTTGACCATACTCCCAATATGAGCGAAAATATACAATTGCAAAAAAATTGAGAAACGCTAAAATGGAACGTGACATTAAAAAAACAACCAGTATCTTCTCCGTGAGCGATGGAAAATCTACTAAATTGTTAAGTAAAGCAACTATTACCCATAGCTCAAAAGTGAGCCATCCAAACGCTGGATTGAGACGAGAAGTTGCTGGCGAAGATAAACGAAGTTTTTGAGTTCAAATAAAGGAGTTACGGAAGTCCATTAATTACACAAGAACCGAGGGGAGGGGGCATGAGCACCAGGCTTCCTAACAACGAACAGCAAGGATGATGAAGTCGGCAGGGATAAAAGACAAAACGAAAAAGGAAGCTTATTACCACAACAGATTCGAGATACAATTGCCCAATTGTTCCAAATAAAAATAAACATCAAGTACCTTTTGCACACTAATAAAATCTTAGATACAATCGGTGAATTACGAACGTATTCCGGCTTTAAATCTGAATTACAAACGATCCACTCCACTCGATGTTTTGTATTAAGTATATCTTCTTTTAGGAATAACTTGAAAATTATTTCAATACGTTCGGCATTAAGGCATAATTCAACAACCCCAATTTCCACAATACTTTCAGCCCTTATTAAAAAAACTGTCATTTAGCTTATTCCTACAAGAAAAATTCACACCATTACAAAAAATCTCACTCACATTTTTTATATATGGTACAATCTAATTCCGGCAAAAGATCGAAGAGTACCATTAATTCTTCCATTATTATATCTTTTTGATTTCCATCAAAGTTTGCATTAAAGATGGTATCATTGAAACAATCCCAATCGAGCTTGGTAAATCCTTCAGAATTAAGTTTCTTTTCAAGTAGCCCCTTCACTATAAACATAAACTCCTTACGCAAAGGCAACACACCTCTTTTTGCTTCAAAAAATAATATTCGACTAATTATCAACAACTCATCATCACATATACTATCTATACTATGATTAAAATCAATCTTAATATTCCAATTTGCCAACTCAGAATACAATCGTTCTACTGACTGATTAGTTTTATCAGTCACATCAACACCTGCGTTCAATAAGAAATTATATAAAGTCATCATTTAATTTTTATACCACCTACTGATTCTTAAATGCAGGACATACGTTATGATGAATCAAAACCTACATTATCTCAACAACAAATATTTTATACACTAGATGCAAAAGCTTCATATGAAATCAATTTTCCGGCGATCTACTATCATAATCCGCTTTCACACCTAGATTTTCTTAACTCCTTAAAATATTAAACCTTACTTCTTAACTATATCATAAGTAACTGGCCTTTTTTTAGCCTGAAAACCACCTTTATTAAGTTTATTATTAAACTTATAACGATAGTGGCGAGATATATTACGTACAAACTCACCTCTTCTGCCCGAACAGCTTGTCGTTCTAACTTTACATGACACCTCACTTCTAACTTCATACGTACTAATGATGCACTTCCCTTTTTTGAGATCTTTCTTCGAAACACCCCTGTCGATATTGGCTGAATCATTGATTAACATTACATCATATTGGCTTAAACGTTCAATAATTTCAGAAGGTATTATAAGATTATTTAACGCTACATAATAAGTGTTCACAGCCTTTGCATAAAACGAAATTATACAGAGACTCAACAATACTCCAACAGATGAAAATGATTTCATTAAATGATTTTGAGTTTATAAATTATGAAACGAGATTAGACATAGCATTTCAAAAACACAACTTTGTTAGCTTGATAAACAAAAACCTAATCTTAAAAAAATTTACTTTAAGCAAGTAAAACTCTTCTCTAGTTTACTTATTTAACACCTTGTTTTACTTTTTAAGTATTAATTAAGTAATTTATGTACAAATTGCAAATCATCTCACATTCCACAAATAATTTCCACCTAAAATACAATTCTCTTACGTTGAAATTTGACCTCAATAATCAAAAAAATAAGATAAAGTGAGCATTAACAATGTTTAGGGCTATCGTTCTAAAGCGAATATACAAATTTATGTGACAATAAAAAAATGATCGTTAGGCAGATTAGATTTTTTTACAAAATTCCCACTTATTATTATATTATATTTATTGATACATAACATATTTACTATAACTCATACATTTAAATATTATCACATACAGGCATATAAATACCATTCCCAATACTCTTACCACCTCTTACAATCTTTATCATTAAACTTAAATAATACAGCACATCCTCACATTTAAATCAACTTCCTAAAAAACATCACTTTATCTCAACAATACATATTTGAAAAAAATATTTTAATATATCTTACCACCTTATACGAAAGGTCGGATATTTCTGTAAAATCTTCAACAGGCATTTCATTATTATATGCATTAATAATTATGCAGGCAAATCCCTTACCTACGTCCAACTTATCAAAAGAAACACATACACAAGCCATTTTAAGCTAAAAAAAACTTATCAACATCCTGTCTCTTCGTAAAGTCATACTCACAATACATCTCTATGAAAATTAAAACATAAACAGCAAAGCACAAATAACGTTTAAGTCAATATGACAATCTGTAAAAACTCCTTTAAAGTGTTCGAATGTTAGTTTTAAAAACATTACACGCTCTCTCAGCAAGCCTCCATTGATTCACCACACATTATCACCTCCATTCCCAAATAAGAAACCGTTACTGTTCTCCTAATTTTACAGATTTATATGAACTAATCTATAAAGAATACCTTCTGCAAACCCCAACTATTTGATATCAGTTCTTTTATAACCTCTTTATAAAACCTTATATCCAATGGTCTTTCCTTAAATATAAGATTTAAAAAAACTTATCTAAATCATTACACTACCAGAACAGAAGCTCTAGCTCACCAGCCCTTCCCAACACTAAACCTAACATTAAATACCCCCATTCTTGTAATGTGAGTTCTATTTAATTTTTAAAACTCATATTGAAGCAAATATTTGATTTGCAAAACAAACATATGATAACACTGGAAGAGAAATAGCGTAGTGTTTCAAAAAAAATTGACGCTGTAAATCAGTTTTTCATTCTAATCTTCATCGTTCCACATACAAACAGGAGTTTTCTTCGCGCAATTGAGTATCATGTAAAAAAATAGCTCCAAAACTTAAATTGCTCATCTTTGTACACTACAAGAGTTGATAATACCACAGGGCATATTGGATTATTTTGAGATTACAAGTTTTAACCAGGGAAACAATGAGCAATAATTTACTACAAAACATTGATAATCTTTATGAATAAGAAAAACATTATTCCCAAGGAGCGATATAAGACCAGCAGCTTTATGAAACCAAAATTAATAAACGATTACCTGCTATTAGCATACTGATTACTTTAATTACCAAAAGACAGTACTGGGATATCTAAATAGATGGACAATTCCAAAAAAGCAAATAGAGACTAGAACAATCTAGCACGTAGCATACTGCTATTTTTTTTTAAAATTAGTCTATATTAATACCATCAACTATCAAAGTCTGCAAATTTACCTTAGTGCTAACAGACATAAATTTCAGCACCAATACACAGAGAAACTAAGTAATTTCTACACTTGAGATCTGAATTACGTTCCTGAAGCTTTGCCTAATGGAGATACTCGCTGTCAATAGTTTGCCTGAAGCAGGTACTTGTTGTTTATACTATTGAAACAATGGAAAGGAGTACAGATACTTTTTCAACTATATCCAGATATTGAAAAAGCCTATACACTTTCGTATAAGCTTTACGAAATCTACAATCGTTTTTTTAACACCTAGCATAGCCAGAACCAGGTTGACACATTGGCTTAACAAAATTGAACAGTCCGTTTTTAATGCCTTTGCCACCATACGGTGCACTTTTGAAACACATCATACTACCATTATCTAATACTTTAAGACAGGATCATCAATGCGACAGCTGAATCATTTAATGTGAAAACAAAAGGCTTTAGAGGCGATTTAAGGATATAACGGAGTCAAGTTTTATTACAAACTATATGTAAAAATTTATGCCTAGACCTAAAATCTGGGCGTAACTCGCGATCCTAATAATTAAAATATCAGATATATTTTAAAACAAAAAGAGCTTCGTAAATACAAAGCTCTTTCGTGTCGGGGTACCAGGATTCGAACCTGGGACCCCCTGGTCCCAAACCAGGTGCGCTAACCGGACTGCGCTACACCCCGAGATATTGTTATTTTTTTTGTAAGCCTATATTCTGCTTACTTCTAAACCATCGGAACACCACAACCGATAATTAATATTTCAAATTCATTTTAAAATAAAAAGAGCTTTGTGATATACTCAGCTCTTTTTTTGTCGGGGTACCAGGATTCGAACCTGGGACCCCCTGGTCCCAAACCAGGTGCGCTAACCGGACTGCGCTACACCCCGAATAATGAATTTAAAAGTTGCGGAGGGAGGGGGATTCGAACCCCCGGTACGGTTGCCCGTACGTCAGTTTAGCAAACTGGTGGTTTCAGCCACTCACCCATCTCTCCTTTTTACTTCTTTCTTTAAAGAAAAACAACTGCTCTGCTTCCTCTATCCTACGTCCTCTTTGCGATTGCGATTGCAAAAGTAGCAAATAGAATCTAAATTCCAAAAAGAAAATGAAAAAAACAGATACTTTTTATTTACGCTTCTTTTAGCTGTACCTTTAACTAATTAATGGTCAAAAAAAAAGCTACCCGAAGGTAGCTTTAAAATTAATTATTTTTTTGAGGAGGCTTTGTTCCTGGTTTCGCTATTGAATCGCGCATTGCCGTATCAGCCTCAATATTCTTATACTTCAGATAATCCATTACACCCAGATTACCAGTTCGGAAAGCTTCTGCTAATGCCTTGGGAACATCTGCTTCGGCCTCAATAACTTTTGCCCGTGCTTCTTGTGCTTTTGCTTTCATTTCCTGCTCCAATGCAACAGCCATAGCCCTGCGCTCTTCTGCTTTCGCCTGTGCAATATTTTTATCAGCATCAGCCTGATCGATCTGAAGACCTGCACCTATATTTTTACCTATATCGATATCTGCAATATCAATTGAAAGTATTTCGAATGCAGTACCTGCATCAAGTCCTTTTTCCAAAACAACTTTAGAGATAGAATCCGGATTCTCTAATACAGCCTTATGAGAAACTGAAGAACCAATTGAAGATACAATACCTTCACCCACACGAGCTAAAACAGTTTCTTCTCCTGCTCCACCAACTAATTGCTTAATACTTGCACGAACCGTTACTCGGGCCTTTGCTATTAACTGAATACCATCTTTAGCAACTGCTGCAACCGGAGGTGTATCAATTACCTTAGGATTTACCGACATCTGAACTGCTTCAAAAACATCGCGACCAGCCAGGTCAATTGCTGTTCCCATCCGAAAATTTAATTCAATATTAGCTTTTGATGCTGATACAAGTGCATGTACAACATTCTCTACATGTCCTCCTGCTAAATAATGCGCTTCTAATTCATCACGCTTCACCTCTGATAAACCAGCCTTCGAAGCTTCAATAAGCGCACGAACAATAACCCCCGGAGGTACCTTACGAATTCGCATTAATACAAGCTGAATTAAAGAAATGCGCACACCCGATACCAGTGCCGAAAACCATAGTAAAACAGGCACATAATAAAGGAAAAGAAAAAATACAACAATAACTGCTGCAATTAAGAAAATTGGAGCTAAACCTGCCATTTAATTTTAATTTATGGGTTTGACAATTACATATGTTTTATAAACTTCTTTTACAACTACTTTGGTATTTTCATCAAGAAAATGTCCCGGACATCTTCCTTCTATAATCTCATTATTAACTCTTACTTTGCCAATAGGATTTAAACGAGTAACAGCAACACCCTCATTTCCAACATGTATAATAGACCCTTTAACTGTAGAAACCTGTCCGCTTACATCTGTTTTTAACATTAGCCTATTCCATGTTTTAGACCGAAAAGAAAGCACCAGCATAATTATACCGGTAAACAGCGTACTTATTAAAGCAACACTCCCATACGTTGAACCGTAGCTCTGGTATGCCAGAAAGACACCTCCTGCTGTAAAAACCAAACCACCAATAGCAGCAATCGTTACACCTGGAAAAACAAAAAACTCCAGAATAAAAAGAAATAATCCAAGTAGTATAATTAGAATAATAACTAATGCCGACATCTTTCTTATTTAATCAATTGTAACTGATAAACATTCATTTAATAATTGTTCTTTTATAGCCAGCAGATATTCTTCCTCACCTGTTAATATCTCGCAAGAACCAGTATAATGCGTTAACATTGCGCATTGTTCAGCCTGAATAGCATCATGCTCACAAAACTCACATAAAACATCAATCACATGCTCAAACGAATTCTCATCATCATTATGAAGAATCAAGGAACGCATATCACTTCCACGTCCTTGCATATTAGACTCTTCATTACGTTTACCAAATGAAACCATACATAAAAAGTTTCTATAAATAAAACATTATTTTTCGTAAAAAGCTAATTTCCTATTACTTCAAATCCTCCGTTAAATTAATTTGTTTACCATTTTTAAATACAACTACAAAAGCACCATTAAACCCAGCCTCTCTAACCTTAATTAAATCATTTTGAGCATCTGAATAATCAGAGTACTTTCCTGCAAAATACTTCGTTAAATTACGTCCGGGTATCTCTGTTTTCGAAATCGGTGGAATTTGATTAAGAGCTGTCTCATTTGGTTTATTACGAAACACTCCAATCTGTATTTTAAAGACTAATTTAGTATCATCAGGCTTGGCAAATGCCTGTTCAACAACTTTTGCCGGTTCTACAGAAACAGCACTACCCTGTAGCTCCTGGTACGTTTTTGGCACATTATTCCGAGGCAAATCTGGCTCCACTTTAATACTTGTCCCACTCTTTTGCTCAACATACTTAAACAAGCTCTTCTCCTGCACCTGTACGCCTGAACGCTTTATTGCTCCTGCACGTTCAAAACGCTCTAAATCAAAACCATTTATTGGTTTGGTTAACTCAAGTGCTTCTTTAAAATACGCTTTACTTTCTGCTAATCCTTCTTCTATATATGTTAGATCATCAATCAAGTTAGAGTATACAACCTCTTTTAATTTAACGCTATACACATCATATTTCAGATTCAAACTCTCGTGGTAAAGCTTTAAAGCGGTTAATTTTAATTCTTTGGCCTGATGTACCTGATTTACAACTGCACTTTCCTCTTCTGCAGTATCTTTATTTCTAAATGCTACATCAATTATCGATTCTACTTCGTCCGGTTTATTAGATGCTTCTAAAATTTTACCCGATTCAAGTGTCAGTATATTACCCCATACAAACAAGGAATCAGCATGTCGTAACCTCTGAATGTCACTTGCGTTAAAAACTTCAATATACATCTCTTCCAGCTTCTCTTTCTGTTGAGCAAAACCCTGATCAGTGTAAAAGGTAAAGTTTTCCGGAACTAATATGTTAGTATCACTCGCCTGCGGCTTTTTAACCTTTACTTGATCAGATGAAGAATAGCGGCCTTCTTTTACCAATTGCTTTACCTTAGCAATCTCAATTGAGCGTGTCTGAAAAAAATTGCGCTCAATCTTTTCATCCAGACCATACACTTGTTTTTCAAGTGATAATATATTATCTACAAGTAAAGAACGTTCTTCATCAGAATTTGTTACTGCATATCTCTCCCGCTTATTGGCCATCAGATCAGATAAACTGTCTTTGACACCAACCAACTTCAGTCCTTCCCTAAATACTGCCTCAGCTTCAGAACTTTTAAAATTCTCAAACTGAACATATTCCAAGGTATCTGCAACCATAAAATGGAACAATACTTTTTCCTTCTGCGCGGCATTACTCTTAAGCTTATTATTACCCTGTAATGAATTGGTATTAATCTCATCAGATAGCATTAAAGCTGCCACACGCTTTAACTCATTCTCATCCTGAACAAGGCTTTTAACCACAGAATCATTCCAGCGAATATTGTATACAATTAAAGCACTGTCATTTGTTTCCCGGTTAGATGCAAACCAGGCAACTGAATTAAACTGATCAGCTACAAAGAGGTAATCATCTTTTGGTGAGTTAAAAGGGACACCTAAATTAACCGGATTTGTATACGTTTTACTTTCAGAATCATAAATAGCTTTATATAAATCGTACCCTCCCATACCTCCTTCTCGGTCTGATGAAAAGTATAATATTGAGCCGTCAATAATAACATAGGGATGGAATTCGTTAGCACTGGTATTAATTCCTTTCAGTGCTTTTTTTTCACTCCAGCCATCAAGTAATTTTTCCATCATGTATAAATCATTACCATCCTGCTCATTATCCATAGCAAAATACACCTCATCACCTCGCTCTGTAAGGTATAAAAGCCCTTTCTGATCAAGCCCTGACTCAAAAAACGCACTATTGTAAGCTATTTTACCTACATCTTTTACCGGATGATAGGCTTTTAATAAGTCATCGTAAGAAACAGTATCTCGACTATATACATCAAGATGATACACCTTTGCTGAAAGCTCCTTACTAACCTGGCATTCCTGCTTATAACGTTCTGCTTTCTCATTGCGAATATCTGAAGCACTTGCATATTTTAAGAAACGATTGTATTGCGATATTGCTTCTTCAAACCGATAACTTAACTGATAAGCACGACCCAAATAATAAAACACATCGCGGCTAACACCTTTTAAGGCTGAATATTTAAGACATTTTACAGCTTGTGGTATATCGTTATTATTCTTCAATAAACATATGCCATAATAATAATTGTATTTTACTTCACGGCTATACCTTTTTAGCAAGCTAGCATAAGCCTGCTCCGCCTCCTCATAATTTCCTTCCTTAAAGATACTTAGTGCTTCTTTTGCTGTATATGTCTTTTCCTGCGATTCTAATTGAAATGGTATTACAGAAATCACCACCCCTATGAATATTATTTTTATAGTCCTCAACATCGACAATAAGTTGTTTTCATTTAATTGACAAATAAGAATATGCCAAAATTAAACATTACAAGCCAAATAGCTAACTCCTGTAAGAAAAATATCACTTTATAATGCCATACTTCTCTACTGCTATCATTATCAACAGCATGACAAACATTAACCATATACAAAAGCCAATTCACTGACTTATCGACTGTTAATAACTTTTGAACCTTGATTACCTTTAATCGTTCTTATTTAAATATATTTGTAATCAATAAACAGTAATGCCATGTCAACATTAAAAGAAGGTGATAAAGCCCCAATTTTTAAGGGCTTAAATCAGAATAATAAGTTAATTAGCCTTTCTGATTTTTCCGGTCAGAAGGTTATTCTTTATTTTTACCCCAAAGATAATACCCCCGGCTGCACAGCGGAATCATGCAATTTGAATGATAATTATGATGAGCTTACAAAAAAAGGATTTGTCATTATCGGCGTTAGTCCTGATGACATTTCATCGCATCAGAAATTTATTGCCAAACACAATTTGCAATTTAATTTAATTGCTGACACTGAAAAAGAGATATTACAACAGTTTGATGCCTGGGGGTTAAAAAAAATGTACGGGAGAGAATACATGGGTGTACTTCGTAAAACATTTGTAATTAACGAAGCCGGCACTATTCTTAAAATATTTGAAAAGGTTAAAACAAAAGATCATACCAATCAAATTTTAAGTGAATTAAACCTGTAAGTAAAACCCCAGACGTAAGAAGAAACAGCTTAAAATAAAAATAATGGCTAAAGAAAAAGAAAACAATGTGAATCAAGAAAAGCTGAAAGCCCTGCAGCTAACCATGGATAAGATTGATAAAACCTATGGTAAAGGCACCATCATGAAAATGGACGATAATGCTGTTCAGGAAGTACCTGTTATTCCTTCCGGCTCTATTGCTCTTGATCTGGCTTTAGGTGTTGGCGGGCTTCCTCGTGGTCGTATTATTGAAATCTATGGCCCAGAATCATCAGGTAAAACAACATTAGCTATACATGCCATTGCGCAAGCTCAAAAGCTGGGCGGAATTGCTGCGTTTATTGATGCAGAGCATGCTTTTGATCGTTTTTATGCTGAAAAACTTGGCGTAGACCTTGAAAACCTCTTAATATCACAACCTGATAACGGTGAGCAGGCTTTAGAAATTGCCGATCAACTTATACGCTCTTCTGCCATTGATATTATTGTAATTGACTCAGTTGCCGCACTTACTCCAAAAGCAGAAATTGAAGGTGATATGGGCGATTCACGTATGGGATTGCAAGCCAGATTAATGTCGCAAGCATTGCGGAAGCTGACATCTACAATTAATAAAACAAACACAACCTGTATCTTTATTAACCAGTTGAGAGAGAAGATTGGCGTTATGTTTGGTAACCCGGAAACAACAACCGGTGGTAATGCTTTGAAATTTTACGCTTCCGTTCGTTTAGATATTCGCCGTGTCACTCAAATTAAAGATGGTGAAAACGTGGTAGGCAGTCAAACACGTGTTAAAGTAGTGAAAAACAAAGTTGCACCTCCATTTAAAAAGGCAGAATTTGAAATACGCTATGGTGAAGGTATTTCCCGCATTGGTGAGGTGTTGGATATGGGTGTTGATCTGAATATCATTAAAAAGAGTGGTTCATGGTTTAGTTATGGCGAAACCAAACTGGGACAAGGCCGTGAAGCAGTAAAAGAAGTCATTAAAGACAATCCAGAACTAATGGAAGAACTGGAACAAAAAATTATGACTGCAATTAAAGAAAAGTAAACAACTGATTTATATCAAAATACATAAGAGGGTGTACCAAAAGCAGAGTATTTTGTCTTCTACAACTTTTTACCCTTAAATCTCTATAGGGAAGTTGTTGAAATTCAGTCCTCCTCTATATTAATGTCATTAACTTAAGCCTATACAACTGCTAAATATTACCGTATAGGCTTAGGTTTTACTTTAAAAGCTAGCTTTCTTTTCTCTTCCTATTCGGTCTAACAGTAACGTTTACTTTAATCAATAATTGAATTATTAGATTAAATAACTTATCAGCTTACGCAATTAGTTAAATAAAATATTCTGAGATTTTATTTAGTACAGTACGCTTGTTAAGTGTATACTCATGTTTCGCTTTATCTTTTTACAAGAAATCATTGTAAAATTGTATATGAGAAGCTCAGCATGAATATCTTTAAGTTAAAATATACTTTAACCCGGGGTAATGCTGAATTTTAACAAAGAATCAATTTTCTTACTTTTTGGACATCTTAAAACACCCTCTCATGTAATATACCAAATATGCATTCCACTATGGTTCTACCACATGAATTGAATAATGAACCTGCACTTTATAACTATCAGGAAACTTTGGTATTAACAACCATTTCCTGTGCTCATAAACCTTTCCTGAACGCTGAATACCAGAAGAGCCGAAAGTGGCAAAAAAGACTTCAATCTTCTTTTTAATATCGTCCCTGAGTATTTCTACTCTCGACGATTTAATCGCGTCCTTGCCATTACGTACATATTGACTACAAATAATCAGGCTATTCTTATTAAAGTTTATTTTCCCAAATTCAACTGACTCACATTCTGCATTGTATTTAAACGGAAGTTCCTTTAAATCCGATTCACTTTGTGCTACTTCAAAATTATTTATCTGTAAGCATTTTCTCGGGTCCAATTTAATTTCCTTGTATACAACCGGCGTTTGAGCCCATGTTGAAATACTAATTACTATCCCAATTAGTATAAAATATTCTCTACGGTAAGTCATATTATCCCTTGCTTAAACTATTTCTCTTTCCCGACCATAAACTTAAGCTTTTAATAAGAAATAAGAAAATAAGAGAACTTATTCTTCAATCTAAGTACAATTATTCACCCCAAAACATTAGTATTTTTAAAACTTTAAGTTTTAAAAATACTAATGTTGACATGTGGCAGCATTCCATAAACAACTTTATTAACAGAGATAAACTTAAATGCATATATTTTCAACAATATTATCGCTATAATATAAATAAAAACCTTAAAAAAACCAATCATATCGCTCTAGGTAATACCACCAATATAATTGCTTTATTCAATTCTGGATTATAAAAGTATTAAAACAGAAAGAGGGTGCCCTTTATCGGACTCCCTCTCAACTTCCCTAATGCAACCTACTCTGTTACTCTCTTTTGTCGTTTAATAAACAAGACTACAAAAAGAGTTTTCACCACAATTCCAATTGTTAAAAACCACACATATAAATAGGCCAGCTCAATGGTTTGTCGAAAATAAACCGCCAAGAATATTAAGATTAACCCCAATAAAAGGAGCGCTATTTCAGATCCCACTTTAACCTGTCCGGTTTTAACGCCTATTACCATATAAAGTATCTTTAATGTTCCCCCAACACTAAAGCAAATAGCTGGCCATGGTGTAGCTACACCAATCATTTTAAGTACAATTCCCAATAATATTAATGTCCCTCCGAACATTATAAGTAGTTTTATCTTTTTCATGCACTCTTTTTAATCCAGGCTCAATCATTTTAAACGACCATACTCCACAGTTACATTGGCTTTTCTCTTGTAAAACCTGATTATTATAAATTGTAAAAGCTAAACACACAGATCTAAGAATAGTTCAAAAATTAAATAAGCATTTAGCACTTGCCTTAACTACAAGTGCTAAAATTAATTTAGCTTTTATATATTTGCTGCTCAACACAACTTTAATCTTTTAAAGGTTTACTAATGAAGAATTATGGATTTCTGATTTTTGTCAGCATCATTTTTAGCATACACTTCCTAGTCAATTATTACATCTACCATAGAGGGATACAATGGCTCGAAACAATTCCACATTTAAAAACAGCATTTAGAATAATAATGCTAATTCTTGTTTTATCCTACCCACTTGGTCGTTTCTTAGAAAGGGTATGGTATTCGCCTGTTACAACAAGCCTGCATTGGATTGGCGCATTCTGGTTTGCCGGCATGCTTTATGTTACTTTACTTTTATTTACAACAGATATTATTCGAATAACCAACCACTTTTTAAACTTCCTGCCACAAGCCAACACTCAAGTCTACTTTATGCTTAAAAAGTATTGTGGCATAGCCATTACCGTCTCATCACTCCTTATTGTATTAGCCGGATTTTTAAATACCTGGCACCCCAAAATCAATCAATACAATATAAAAATTAATAAAAACGGGGGCAGCAAAAAAAATCTTAAAATAGTGGCTGCATCCGATATACACCTGGGAACAATAATAGGCCCGCGAAAAACAAAAAAACTGGTTGAAAGAATTAACGCGCTTCAACCAGATATAATATTGTTTGCAGGTGATGTTGTTGATGAAGATGTTGGCCCTGTGATAAAGCAAAACCTCGGGGAAAGTCTTCGTCAGCTCAAGGCTCCCTTGGGCATATTTGCAGCAACAGGTAACCACGAGTACATTGGCGGTGCCGACCGTTCGGTAGCATACCTGGAAGCACATGGCCTGATTGTTTTACGTGATTCTGCCCAGCTTATTAATAATGATTTCTATATTATAGGCCGCGAAGACCGTGACAAAAAACGTAGTAGCGCACCCAGAAAGGAAATCGCTGAATTAGTAAAAGATATCAACGCAGATAAACCGCTTATTATGCTCGATCATCAACCCTACAGTCTGGAAATGGCTCAGCAAGCAGGTGTTGATTTACAAATATCGGGGCACACACATCATGGACAACTCTGGCCTTTGGGATATATTACCAAAAAACTATTTGAAGTAAGCCGGGGATACAAACAAAAAGGTACAAGCCATTTTATTGTCAGCACCGGTTTTGGCACATGGGGTCCACCTGTAAGAACAGGTAATAGACCCGAGATACTAGAAATTAACCTTTTATTTGACTAGGCTTAAAACCTATGACGCAGATAAAGCAATATCCTGAAAGAACTGATCCAATTTACCATCTTCATGATATTCCTTTACCTGCTTTAAGGCTTTTGTAAGCTTTAGCTTATTGCTGGAATTGGAACAATACTCTATTACCTTTAGTAAAGCATCTTCGCGTAAACTCAGGTGATCAGCTTCCTTTTCACTATCAAGGTAATGCATTGCATAGTAGGCTAGGTATATATCTTTCAATTCTTCTTTACCTTCTGTAATATGATGAATTGTATCACAAACAATTTCCTCTAAAGCAAATACCTGAGCAACCCATTGCTTAATAAAAACACTGGCATGCTGGCGCTGAACATCTTTTTTATAGTAGCCTACAGCTACTAAATAACAACAGCACTCCATAGCAGCCTCCTCAGCCTCAAGTAATTCTTCGGAATTATTTAAATCAATTTCTTTCAAATAAGAAAAGTCTTGTGCATTAACTACAACCGTTAAAAGTAATGCTCCAAATACAAACCAAATACGTTTCATTATTCCAGGTAAAAATTAATATTTTAATGACTTGTAATGGATTACGCACAAACAGGTGAAGGTTTGAATTATTTTGACAAATAACTAATAAAGAATGACTAAAGATTAAGATATGCAGATTAACTACAAACTCAAACAAAGCAATATTATAACAAATACAAGCGATAAATCACAACTTTAAATTACACCAAACTATTATCATGATCAAAAGGCCTGAAAAAATCTATATTTGCACAATATTTGCGGCAGAACTATCCAAAATTTTTCATCAAAAGATATATGATCCGATTAATTACCATCTTCTTACTATCCGTTTTTACTGCTAATTCTTATGCCCAGTCTGTTCAGGTCAGAGACAGGGCAACACATCAGCCGCTGGAACTGGTTACAATTTTCTCTCAAACACCACAGGTAAATACCATTACCAATATGAAGGGACAAAGTAACCTCAATAGCTTTAAAGGTATTGATAGTATTGTATTCAGACTAATTGGCTATGAAACAATTCAGTTCAGCTACCAGCAATTAGAAGCAAATGGTTTTGACGTTTTTATGGATCAAACAGAATTATCGCTTGATGAAGTTATTGTTTCAGCAACCCGCTGGAAACAGGGACAGCGCGAGACACCAGCTAAAGTTGCGGTACTAAAACCTAAAGAACTTAATTTTCTTAATCCGCAAACAGCTGCTGATTTAATAGAGATGACAGGCGATGTATACGTACAAAAAAGCCAGATGGGCGGTGGTAGCCCTATGATCAGGGGATTTGCAACCAACCGTGTACTTATTACAGTAGATGGCGTTCGTATGAATAACGCTATATTCAGAAGCGGAAACATTCAAAATATTATATCACTGGATCCTTTTGCAACCAACAGGGCTGAAGTTATTTTTGGCCCCGGGTCTGTTATTTATGGCAGCGATGCCATTGGCGGCGTAATGGGATTTTACACATTCGAACCAATCTTATCTAACAAGGATAAAAGCCTGTTTAAAGCAAATGCTTTAAGTCGATTTTCATCAGCCAATAGCGAAAAAACCGGGCATGTTAATTTTAACTTAGGCTTTAATAAGTGGGCTTCTTTTACTTCTGTAAGCTATTCTGATTACGGCGACTTAAAAATGGGATCCAATGGTCCAGATGATTACCTGCGACCTGAATACGTCATCAGGCAGAATAACAAGGATGTAATAATTAAGAATAACGCCCCTAAGCAGCAATTACAATCAGCCTACAATCAGCTAAACCTGATGCAAAAATTCAAGTTTATGCCTAACGAACAGTGGCAGTTTAATTATGGTTTACACTATTCCCAATCGTCTGATATACCACGTTACGACAGGTTAATAATGTATAACGATGAAAACATGCTAAAATATGGCGATTGGTATTATGGCCCCCAGAAATGGATTATGAATAACCTAAAGGTTCAGCACTCAGCAACTCATGCTTTTTTCGACCATTTACAGATTATTGCTGCACACCAGTTTTTTGAAGAAAGTAGACATAGCCGAAAACTGGATAAAGAAGCTATTAAACGCAGAACTGAAAAGGTGAATGCCCTTAGCTTTAACGCAGATTTTGAGAAACACTGGGATGATGGAGATCGTCTATTCTATGGACTGGAGTTTATTGGAAATAAAATTGGCTCCGACGGCTATGAAGAGAATTTAATTAGCGGTACTATTGCCGATGCCGCTTCGCGCTATCCCGATGGATCAACATGGTTATCGGCAGCCCTTTATTCAAGCTATTTAAAGCATCTGACCGAAAAAACAAATCTGCAGGCAGGCCTTCGTTATAATTATATTTACTCTGAATCTGATTTCGACACGCCATTTTATGATTTTACTTTTGATAATACGCAGGTAAATACCGGTGCACTAACTGGAAGCTTGGGCATTGTGCATAATCCGGCTGAAAACTGGCAATTAAGCAGTGCCATATCAACGGGTTTCAGAGCACCTAATATTGATGATATTGGTAAAGTTTTTGATTCGGAACCAGGAGCTGTGGTTGTTCCAAACCCGGACTTAAAACCGGAGTACGCTGTAAACGGTGAAGTGGGGGCTGCTGTAATAATTGCAAAGAAACTTAAGATTGATATGGCCGCCTACTATACTTTGCTAAGTAATGCTATGGTTCGCCGCGATTATACGTTGAATAAGAAGGACAGCGTACTATACGACTCGGAAATGAGCAAAGTACAGGCCATACAAAATGCCGCACAGGCCAGGGTGTATGGCATACAAGCCGGGTTTGAATACAAATGGAAAAACGGCTTTAGCACTTCATCGCGCTTTAATTATCAAAAGGGAGAAGAAGAACTGGAAGATGGCAGTTATTCGCCGTTGCGACATGCTGCTCCTTGGTTTGGCACAACACACATCAGCTACGAAATAAGAAAAATTAAGGTGGATGTATACGCCCAGTATAATGGAGAGGTAGCTTATAAAGATATGCCGGAATCAGAAACAGGAAAAGCCTACCTGTACGCGACTGATGCAAACGGCAATCCATACTCGCCCGACTGGACTACCTTAAATATAAAGGCTCAGTATGCTATCAATAGCAACACCTTGTTAACTGCAGGTATTGATAATATTACTGACAAACGATACAAAACCTATTCATCCGGAATAGCTGCTGCAGGCCGTAATTACATTGTTTCATTACGTTTTTCGCTATAAAAGAGAAATAAAATCTTAAAATACAGCCTCTTATAGTTAATTATATACAAAAAAACATAGAAGTCGAATAATAAAGGGCTAATTATTAAAAAATCAGTCTATCTTTGCGGCTCATTAAAAATAAGGACCACTCCGGTCACTTTCAGTAGCACATCGTAGCATAATATTGCTAACTCTGGGTAACAGCTGCAAGAACGTGGAAGCGGGTGGGTAAAGAGTTAATTATGCAAACATTTAAAGAAACAGGACTTCCTGAGGAAATCCTAAGTGCTATTGGTGAGCTTGGTTATGAAACACCAACACCTATTCAAAGTAAAACCATTCCTGAAATTCTTAATTACGGTAATGACTTAATTGCCCTGGCACAAACCGGAACAGGTAAAACTGGTGCCTTTGGTCTGCCTGTAATTCCACAGGTTAAAATAGAAGAGAAAAACGTACAGGCATTAATATTATGCCCTACACGCGAGCTATGCCTCCAAATTACAAAAGATCTTGAAAAATACGCTAAGAATTACAGAGACCTATACATTACTCCGGTATACGGCGGAACAGAAATTCGTACCCAGATTCGAGCGCTAAAAAAAGGTTCGCATATTGTAGTGGGTACACCGGGCCGTATGAATGACCTGATTAATCGTAAAGCTATACAGCTGGGCGATGTAAAATGGCTAATTCTTGATGAAGCGGATGAGATGCTTAACATGGGTTTTAAAGATGATTTGGAAAGTATTATGGCTCAAACGCCTGAGTGGCGCCAGACTTTACTGTTCTCTGCTACCATGCCGGCTGAAATTGCACGTATCTCTAAAAAATACATGCAGGATCCGATCGAAATTAGTGTTGGCACTAAAAATTCAGGATCGGAAAATGTAGCTCACCATTATTATATGGTACAGGCACACGACCGTTACAAAGCGCTTAAGCGTGTGGTGGATGTTATACCCGAAGTATATGGTATTATCTTTTGCCGTACACGACAAGAAACAAAAGATATAGCTGATAAATTAATGGCAGATGGTTATAATGCTGATGCATTGCATGGTGATCTGTCGCAGGCTCAGCGCGATATGGTGATGCACCGTTTCCGTAAAAAACACTTACAACTTTTGGTAGCCACAGATGTAGCTGCCCGTGGTATTGATGTAAATGACTTAACTCACGTTATTAATTACAACCTGCCTGATGATATTGAAGCCTACATTCACCGAAGCGGACGAACAGGACGTGCAGGTAAAACAGGGGTTTCTGTTGCTATTATTCACTCGCGTGAAAAGCACCGTATTAAGGCCATTGAAAAATTAGCCAAGAAAACATTTGAACGTAAAATGGTTCCTAATGCAGATGAGATATGCGAAAAGCAATTGTTTCACTTCTTAGGACGTGTTGGCGAAACTGAGCTGGAAGAAAACTCTCCGGTAAATGCACTTTTACCTGCTGTTTATGAAAAACTGGCTTCAATGGAGAAGGAAGATTTAATTAAACAGTTTGTTGCAGCCGAATTTAACCGCTTTATGGAGTATTATAAAGATGCTCCGGATCTTAATATTTATAAAGAAGAGCGAGGTAAACGTGGCGAAAGAAGAGAAAGAGGTGGCAGAAGTGGCAAGAGTAACGAATCATTCAGCCGTTTATTCCTTAATGTTGGTAAAACAGACAAGCTTACATCTGGCGATGTAATAGGACTGATTAACAGCAATATGAGAGGAGTAACCGTTAAGGTTGGTAAAATTGAATTACTACGTAACTTCTCTTTCGTTGAAGTAGATAAAGAATATGAACAAGAAGTAATGGAGAAATTAAACAACACAAAGCTTAAAGGCAAAAAAGTCAGCCTTGAGGTTGCTTCTCCAAAACCATCTTCATCGCGTAAAAGAAGCTATGGCGGTGGCCGTGGTGGCAACAATGGCGGTGGCGGACACCGTAAAGGCGGAAAAAGACAATACTAAATAGTAAGTATGGCGCACAAAATTAAGTGCTGCCCCTTATAATATTAAAGAGGGTGTCCAAAAAGTAAAAATTTGATTCTTTGTCAAAATTCAGTATTACCCCGACCCTAAAGGGGACTGAATTTCAACAACTTTCCTATAAGGATTTTAAGGCGAAAAGTTGTTGAAGACAAAGAACCCTGCTTTTTGGACATCCTCTTTTTTATTAGTAACTTCTGGTTTATGCCCCTATCCCATTATCCTTCAGATAACACTGCTGAATGTAAGGCATCCAACAAAGTATTATACGCTTCCGGATCATCAGCATCAAGTACACCACTTATTACGCCTTTTTTATAAGCTATTTTTACCTTACCCAGGTAGGGATCATCCAAATCGTAGGTTCTGGCTTTTATTTTCTTTTTATAATTTAATCGTCTAAAATACTTGCTCATCACGGCTCTACACTGTTTATCATCGCCCTTAAAAACAAAAAGACGAACGGGATTTGCGCCTGTTGTGTATTCAACCGTACATACCCCATTAAATCCTGTTATACCCATAAAATTTTTAGACATATAACGCTCGCTTGAAGCGATTCGGTCTTCTGCAGGAAACCAGGCAAATTGCTGTGGCAGGCCACAAGCTGTACAAATACGATTAGCCACGGCCTTTGCAAATGCTATAAAATCATTCTCCAGTACTTCGGGCCGGCCATTATAAATTTTTACATAGTAATCAGCGGCCAAAAAGAAAATAGCACCACTCTCCATAAAGCCCTGTGCTCCTATCTCTAACAATTGAGCTGTCTGCGGACGCTCTTCGGTATAAATACCAAAGGTTTGCATAGCACTACCATGACGATACAACTCCAGTGTTAATATACGACCCGCATTATCCTTATAATCCACAACCCACAAATCCTGAAAATCATAAGCCAGATAAAAATCAGAAGCTCCATTAATATAATCATATAGGTTATCGCGCGAAAAATACTGCTTCTCTCCTGCTATAGTCCAGTCTTTTATATTTTCATATTTTGCAGGATAGTCCTGTGCATTTACAGTACCCAATATTAAAATAACCAGGCCTATTGTTATCATATGTCTCATCCACATCTTAATTTAATGGAGTCAGCCAACAAATAAAATACACTGCTTATGGCACTCCGGATTAATTCTATATTTCTATGTTCTTAGCCTCTGATCTGTTCATGCAATAAATTCATCGGGCACATCCACTAAGCGACTAACACTTTGTACCTTCTCACCTACTGCAAAATTCTTTACACAGCTAACTGTACAATTATCGCAACTGGCACATGGGTCATTTTTTACGCCCATACCAGCCAATAATTCTTTGGCCTTACGCATATCTTTATAGCCATAGGTATACATATATGAGCGCATTATTTCAGGTATAGGCAGGTTATTACGGCACTGTCCATCGCACTGGCTACAGGCATTACAATATAAGCCAGCATAATCACGTGCAAATTCCAGATCTTTCTCTTCCTGCCTGTCCAACTTTAGTTTTTCCATTACAGAAAGGCTTTCTTCCATTTGCTCAAATGATGTAAAACCGGGTATTGCTGTACAAATATTTTCATCTAGTAGGGCCCACTTAAGTGCAGCTTTAGTATTTACGGGCTCGGTCTGGTCTTTATCCAGAAAGCCCCCGGCCATGGTTTTCATGGCTACAAAGCCAAGTCCATAAGCAGCACCCTCGGCAATGGCCTTTTTTAGTTCTTCGCGATGATCTTGCTTAAAATTATACGATGTTAATACCACATCGTAAATACCGGCCTCCATAGCAGCCCTGATAACTTCGGGCTCATTCTTATGGGTTGATACGCCTAAAAATTTACACTTACCTTGCTCCCTGGCCAGCTTCACCGCTTTTATTATTTCAGGGTGCAAAACGGCTTGCTTTGTTGATACAGCATGTACGTACAGTAAGTCAACCTGCTTCATCTGTAAGCGTTCAAGACTAATATCCAGATCAGCCAGAAAGCGTTCTGCCGTGCACGCTTCTCCAATAAGGCCTGTTTTACGATCCATATCATCGGGCACCACTTTAGTAGCTATAAATAACTTGCTGGTATCGTGGTTTTGCAATACCTCACCCAGCATGGTTTCATTCTTCCCTTTCTGGTAAACGTGAGCCGTATCAAAATGGGTAATACCACTGGATATACCACCTTCAAGCAAAGCTTTGCCATCGCCACGCATAGCTCCCATACTTACAATAGGAAGCTTAACACCTGTACGGCCAAGGGTTCGATAAATAACTTTCTTTTTGTTTTTTGCATCTGCCGAAGCAGGCATCATTGCAGTACCGGCTATTCCGGCAACGGCCACTTTTAAAAAATGACGGCGGTTACTCTTATTTTTTCTGTCCATAATAGTGGGTTTGTAAAGGAACATTCAAGATAGGAAAAAATATGCACAACACATAGTGTAACAGGCCTGTTCAGAAGTATTTACAACAAATATTTAGTAATTTAGGATCAATCAAAATAAAATAACTGCCCCCGGAATAACATTAATAAAAGGCCTCTGTAAATAATTTTATATCATTTTTTAGGTTTATACTAAAGCATAACTCAACTTTACCGGTATCAGGGGTTAACGTTATAGTACCTTTTTACCTGATAAAACTCAAAGCTTATAAACAAATATCTTCTTAACTTTATCCAAGAGAAAAAAACGAATAACACAGTTTTGTATTAAACCACAATTATCATGAAACAACTCGCTTTATTAGCAGCAGTTATTTTAATTCTTGGAGCCTGCACATCTCCTAAAACTCCAAAAAATGAAAAAACATTCACCAACCGCAATATTAAGGTTGATAGTGAGATTATGACCCCCGAAGTACTTTGGTCCTTTGGTCGTATTGGAAGCGTTGCCGTTTCTCCTGATGGAAAAACCGTAGCATTTACCGTTTCTTACACTAAAATTGATGAGAACAAATCCTACTCCGACATTTACACCATGCCGGTTGATGGTGGCGACTACAAGCAAATTACCCATACCAAAGCCGGTGAGTTTGAGGTAAAATGGCGTCCTGATGGTGCTAAAATTACTTACCTGACAGCTCAATCAGGTGATGTACAACTTTGGGAAATGAATCCTGATGGTACACAAAACCAACAGGTAACAAAGATAAAAGGAGGTATAGAAGGTTATAAATATTCGCCCGCAATGGATAAACTGGCCTTTGCCAAAAGCGTAAAACTGGATAAAACGGTTAAGGACATATATCCTGACCTTAAACATGCCAATGCTCGTATTGAAGATGATTTGATGTATCGCCACTGGGACGACTGGGCGGACTATACCTACTCGCATATATTTACTATTGACTATGCCAATGGCGCTACAGTGGGTAAAGCAACGGATATAATGAAAGGCGAACGCTTTCATGCACCTTTAAAGCCTTTTGGCGGTATGGAACAAGTAGCATTTACACCTGATGGCAAAAGCCTGGCTTATACCTGTAAGAAAAAAGTGGGTAAAGAAGCGGCTTTCTCAACCAACAGTGATATTTACCTGTATTCTTTAGAAAATGGTTCTACCGAGAACCTGACTGAAGGCATGATGGGTTATGATATGAATCCTGTATACTCGCCTGATGGTAAATATATGGCCTGGGAAAGTATGGAGCGCGATGGTTACGAGGCTGACCAAATACGTTTATTTATTATGGATCTGGCTACTAAAGCCCAAAAAGATTATACAGCTAACTTCGACCAAAATGTACATGGTATTGAGTGGACTGCCGATGCACAACACATTTACTTTACCAGCGAAGATAAAGGATCAAAAGAGATTTTCCGCTTTGATATGGCCGATGAAAGTATATCGCAAATTACGGATGGTATACACAACTACAATTCTGTTGCGGTGGCAGGCAATAGCCTTATTGCTACGCAAACCTCAATGAAACACCCTACTGAGATTATTCGTGTAAACCCTGAAAATGGTGAAGGCACAGATATATCTAAAGTTAATGCGCCTTTACTGGGTCAGCTAAAAATGGGTGATGTTGAAAAGCGCTGGATTAAAACAACTGATAACAAGGATATGCTGGTATGGGTTATTTACCCACCCAACTTCGATAAGAACAAAAAATACCCTGCTCTATTGTATTGTGGTGGTGGCCCGCAAAGTATGGTCAGCCAGTTCTGGAGCCTACGCTGGAATTTCCAGATGATGGCAGCTAACGACTATATTGTGGTAGCACCTAATCGCCGTGGACTGCCGGGCTTTGGCCAGGAGTGGAACGAGCAGATTAGTGGCGACTATGGCGGACAGAATATGAAGGATTACCTGTCGGCCATTGATGCTGTTGCCAAAGAGCCTTTTATTGATAACGACAAACTGGGTGCTATTGGTGCCAGCTATGGCGGTTACTCCGTATTCTGGTTAGCCGGTAACCATAAGAAACGCTTTAATGCCTTTATATCGCATTGCGGTATTTTTAATTTTGAGCAGATGTACAGTACTACCGAGGAAATGTTCTTTGTGGACTGGGATTACAAAGGCAACTACTGGGATAAAAGCAATAAAACAGCTATGCGCAGCTTTGCCAACTCTCCACATAACTTTGTAAAAAACTGGGATACACCAATGCTGGTTATTCATGGTGCCAAAGATTTCCGTATTCCGTACACACAGGGTATGGGCGCTTATAACGTTGCTAAAATGCGTGGCATACCAGCCCGCTTCTTATACTTCCCCGAAGAAAACCACTGGGTACTATCGTGCCACAATGGTATACTTTGGCAAAGAGAATTTGCACGTTGGTTAGATACGTATTTGAAGTAGAAATCAGAATAAAAGTGGTGTAGAATATATAGCCACAAATGCACGAATGGATTTTTTTATTTGTGTATTTGTGGCTATAATTATATAAATGAAGTACGCTATTTGTTTATTTTTACCCGCATTAATTCCGACAGAGATACCCTAAACGGGATTCCTGCAAGTTTGTATGGATTCTTTTCCACCAATTCAAGCTTTTTATATGCATCTAATTTTTTGTATTCCCAACCCGAGGTACCAATTTCATTCGTTGCAGTCTTTTCAATATCAATTATTAAATACTCTTGTTCTCCCGGCTCCGGATAGTTCATTGCTTTCAGCTTATCCCTGCTAAATACCCTCGGCCCTTTGCTTAATATTTTATGCACAGAGGCGGGCTTTCCTTTATGTCTGAGTAATAAATATCTGGCTTTAACTGTTTTTTCATCTAAAACAAGAGAACCAGTGCTGTCATTCATTCTGAAATTATAAATACCATTTTTCATATACCAGTTAAAATGCTTATCTGATTTGCAGTAACCAACAATAACATAAGTATAATCAGGAATCAGATTTCTGTTTTCGCCATATGTTTCCGGTAGCAACTCATTTACTTCATCTCCTTTTTGAGGCTTATTCTTATATATATCAAAAGTTCTGTACGCTATTTTCTCCCTTTGGGAATCTCTGTTTACAAAATGCCCGATAACTTCCAGAATAAAATCTTTCAGCTCACCAATCCCATCATCTCCTTTCGACGGCCGGACAGGAAAGGCACCTAATCCGGGTACTACTTCATGAAAGCCCTTTTTCCTGACTGAAGTATTTCCGGGATAAAGAACATATGCACCTCCGGTACGGCGAATGGCATCTTTATAAGCATGCATTTTCAATAAATCCGCATTTTTGTAAATCCCTTTTCTGTTTTCTTCTTTTTCTAAGCTAACATCATCACCTGATTCGATGTTAAGCGCATCGGTCAGATTTGTTATTTTATACTTGGCATCAAAATGAATATGAACAATAAGTTCCTGCTTCTCTGCTTTGTATTCCGAAATACCAAACGGCCAGAAAGACAGGGTATAATCCGGGCACATAGTTGTTGTCCAACTGCCTGATTGTGGGTAATCTTTTTTACCACTGAACGAACGGTTATAATTAAAACAAACATTCAGCTTTCGCACCCCGCTATTGAAAACACCTCTTAATGCCGTATGAGTACCTTGTTTTAGCTGAAGATTAAGGCCATCTGAAGTTTCTTTTATCAGTTCTGATAATTCTTTCGGTTCAATTTCAAAGATTGATTTAAATAAATCCAGTAACTTAAAAAACAACCAGTACTCGTAAAGTGTTGCTATATCCTTCTTCCCTCCTTTGTAAACATCATCACCTCCCCGCCAAACCAATTTTGCAGCAAGATCAAACATAAGCCAGACACGTAATATTTCACGATACCCCTCCTTACGCTGTAACACCGGGCTGTTTAGTCTTAATGTTTCCGGATTTGAAATTTCTTTAAAAACAGAATGATGCAAATGCGATTCCAACTCTTTTTCCAGCAAATCCGATTCCTTTTCTAAACGGGAACCATGCTTTGCTTTTTTATTAATATCTGAACAAAACTTAAAAAAGGTTTCAAGTGCAAATTTTACAAATCGGTTTTCAGGAGTATCCACCGTATCGGTTTTCCTAAGCGATGTTACCTTACCGGGCAAACTGTTTAAACCATAGTTTTGTAAATAATGTTCATCAAATAAGCAGGTGCGGTTACTACCCGTAATAAGTTGTTTAATATTAGCGTTTTTAAACCGTCTGATCTTTCTGATATCCTTTTGCTCTGTTGTTTCTTTCCATTGTGTTACTGGTGAAGACACAATACGATGTACTGACTCTGAAAACTCATCGGTTGAAACGATTGATTTTATAAATGCAAATTTCTGATAAAGCGCTTGATTGTCCTTTTCAAAATCGGTCTCAAAATTATGCGAAACAGGTGAATTAGCCTGCATAAGCAAGTCTGTACACCGCTCCGTTATAAACTCAACCATACTGCGGTAATCTTCACGACTACCTACTTTAATAGATCTGACTTCAAGCACAACCTTACCCTTTTCTGTTTCGCCTTTGAATACAGGTAGCTCTAAAGTTCCAACGTATATATTTGGCGAAATGGTACCACGGTGTTGTTTACGGATATGCGGTCGAACAATCTGATCTTTTGCCAGCCTGTATGCATCGTTACTAAATTCATAATCATATGAAAAACCTTCCATCAGCTGATATTCAGCCTCCCCCATTTCCAATGCATCAGGTAAAACGCATAATGTCTTATCTGCTTTAACATCAATGGTAAGCTGTAAGCTCTCTTCAATATGATCAAGGCTGATATCTACAGACTGTTTATATTCCATACTAAGCTTCTGCGTAACTGGCAAAACCATTTTCTATAGCACCATTATACATACGGGTAATTTTTTCAAGCGATATGGGATAAAGAACGCCATCGGTGTTAAAATCAAAACCTTCTTTTGTTAAAACATCTTTTTCTATGTTTTTAATTTTTGCTTTATCAACACAAAAATCACCTAAAGTAATTAGTACAGGGCAAAGTTTACGACGAGAACCATGAAGCTTTGGAAGGAGCTTCTGCATTATAGCAATATCAAGCTTTTCATCAGTACTTAATTCTGCGTCAATTATATTTAGTTGATTAATCAAACGAATTATCTCATATGCACTACGGTAACCAAACTCAGCACCTGTTTTTTTTAGTTGCTCAAAAAAGCCAACCAATGTTTTATGTATTTCGGTTAAATCCTTTTGTTCTTCAAACACTTTGTTTTCCGCCATACCAAGAAAACTCTGTGCCATAGATGCGCCCTTAGTTCTCAGCTTATCCATATCAACTTCTTTCTGATTTTCAAAGAAGTTCTCAATTTCATTCTTTGAAACTCTGAATTCAATAGCATTGGCACGATCCAGAACCTTAGGGCTAAACATATAGGTCGTTTCATCAATATTTACTGTACCAATAATAAACAGGTTTGACGGCAATGCAAGCTTTGACGGAACACCATTATTTACTGTTCCTTCTGCAAAAAGCGAAATCTCACCATTGGATTCCATTACACTTAAAAAATCTGCAAAGTAACGCTCCACATGGCTCAGATTCATTTCATCCAGAATAAGAAAATGAGGTAACTCCGGATAATTATTGGCGTTAATAATAACATCAAGTGCCCTGTTATCAGGCTTTATATATTCATCCGGTTTTAATGCGTTGGGATAACCCAGTAATGGTTCCCGGTTTGTCCAGTCTGCACCAACAGGTACAATACAATACTGACTATCATCCTGACAAATCCATTGTGCAAAAGCCTGCGCTAATTTGGTTTTACCAGAACCGGAAAGACCAGATAAAATTACAAAAGGTTTGGTGATTAAGGATGAAATAAATCGGGTTATAAAATCCTTACGGAATAATAATCCTGAATCGCCTAAGCTAGAATCAAATTCTACTTTATTAAATAGCTTAGGTTCCAATTCATTTTTCTTTTGCACCTCAATACCCATATAATAATCTATTAATTGGTTTAAATCATTATCCAATTTATCGTCCTCTGGTAAGTCTTCTATATTATATGCCTTGTATACATATGAACAACCATACCTATGAGGTTCTCCAAGTCCCTTTTCTTGAAAATATTCAGAAATTGCAATTGGACTTTTTACTTGCCAGTTTTTTTGCGGAACATTTGTTTCACTTATTCCATATGCAAGAATTAGTAAATTTAATTCTCTATAAAAAAGATAAACTGGGTATATCCCATTGCTTGTCGTAAAGGGTTCTTTTAGAAACGATATCCATGGTACATGCGCCAAGCCACCTTGACCAAAACTGACTTTTACATTAAGTCCTCTATAAAACGATGAATAATGCTTTGTCTTTTGACTGTTGGTTTTTGCTTGTTCTATAAAGACTTTTAACTGGCTTGAATACGTTTCACCAGTATTAACCTCTTCCATTTTAACTTTAGAGGTATTCCATTCCCATGCATTATATGAAAGCTCATAAAAAGGAACTTTAGATTTTTCTTGTATTTGATTTAATAAGCTTTGGTAATCTGAAAAGCTATTGAACTTTGGCGAAATTCCCAATACTTTTTCTATATACGGTTTGGTTGGCTTATTAATTGGGAGATACTTGTCCGGATTAATATAAAATAAAACTTCTGTGAGTTTAGTTTTTCCAACACTATGTATTTTTAACACATCATTAAATGCATCATCAGATATTGTATTTGAAAGGGCCTTATAAAAGAAATCCCATAATCGAGATATTTCATTACTTTTTCTATCATATTTATAAGGGAAAAGCCACACTTTTTGTGCCTGAGCAGATGGGAGCCCTCTCTCATCCTGAGGAATATAAATATTAAGTTGTTTAGCTATTTTTTGCAATAGCTCAAGTCTTTTCCGCTCACCATACTTATATATATAACAGAAAAAAGTAAATGGATCCAATTCATCTAGTTCTACACCTTGACCATTAGGTTCTGATTTATCATTAAAAGGTTGTATACCGACCGATTTTAAAAGGTTAATTAATGTCGATTGAGACGTTTCTTGTGTTTTTAAGTATTCTACTAGTTCTTGATGGGTTTTAACCCATGTAAACTTTGCACTGTCCATATAATTTAAATCGTTTTTGTTGACATTACCAGCTCTCTAAGTATTTACAATTATAGTGACCCCGTTAAAAAGTTATAGTAGTTATTATCAGTTATACATACTGGCATTTACCATATTACATCCCCTCTTCAACTTATCAGATTTGCATTATTTCTCTCTTCACATGCTATTTTTGGGGAAATACATTTTTCAGCCATCCAAAATAATCATTTTGATTGACTATCCCATTTATATTTTTTATTTAATGGTATTTTATCTCTCATTTAGCTTATAATTTTGACCTCAATTAGCAGGGGTAGGTAAATTTGATTGACATGATTTAATTATAAGGTAATAAGCTAAAATCAACAATACTATAAAACTACTAAATTTAGTAATGCTTTAATGACAAAACCTTATTTACCGGAATAACATTAATAGTAAGAATAATAAAAAGCGATCAACCTTATTATCCTAATTTAACAAGTGTCTGCCTGTCTTCGACGAGTTACTTTTTCACGAGGTCAATTATAGCGAAGCGACAATCGTGAACACCTATAAAAATCTAAGCTATGGTGAACAAAAACTAACACCCCCCAGCCTTCAATTGATTGACAAGTTATTCTAAGTCATTATCATTTTAAACGCCAATCAAAATTGACTGGGCATAGGTGCACATATTATGTACTGAGTTGTCAAAGGCGATTGACTTAATCGATATTAAATCAAATTATTCACTCTTATGCTAATGATAAGAACAAACTAAGCCAATTAATGAAGAGCTATTCCACAACAATTACGAAGCACCGTATAAACCCATTAAGAAACACCATTGTTTCTACCCTAATCAAAACAGGGTTTCGAACGACTGAAAACCAGCGATAGGGGTGGTTATTACAAAAGTGCAGGGCGATAGCCCATGCATGGCGCAATAAAGCCATCTCCGCTGCACCGCAATCGTCTTTTTCAGTTGGCTTTTGCATGTTCTATAAAGAAAGTGCCACGCCCTGGATTACAATGTCATTAAGCAAAGCAAATATACCCCATAAAACATCCTTAACTTAATGACAATACTACGGCATTAGGGTTAATAAATTATTAATGTTTTACTTTAAAATGCCCCGGAAACGTCTCATGTTGATAAAAACTTACATAATGTATTGGTACCACTCCTATGGAGCCGCATGTCTTTATTTGCTACACCATTTCTATAAACAGGCGATAACTACGGAACCAGGCCTTTCAAGCAAGAATGAAATTCTGCAAGGCAAAATACCTGATAGGCGGGTTGGTCAGGCCTGTTGAAATACTTATTAAGCCAGTTGACGGGGTAAGCAAGCCAATGGACGGGTGAAGCTGTCAGTTGAAATAAAAAAGTGCCCCGGTTGGCAGGTGTGTCAGGCTTGTGAACGGGTAGGGTAAGCCAGTTGAGATGCTTATTTAGCCAAATGGTGGGGTAAGCAAGCCGATGGGTTAGTAAGACAAGCCTGGGGGTCAATAAAATAAAGGCTTTGCTGTTTTAAACGATAGAATACTGAGATTGAAATAATATATCAGTATAAAAAAGGGTGTCCTAAAAGCAGAGTCCTTTGTCTTCAACAACTTTTCACCCTTAAATCCCTATAGGGAAGTTATTGAAATTCAGTCCCCCTTCAGAGCCGGAGTAATACTGAATTTTGACAAAGAATTAAATCTTTATTTTTCGGACACCCTCTTTTTTTTGTTTGTTGCAGGTATTTGAATATTAATCAAATTAAGTTAATTTTATTGAAGACGAAGTAAAAACGATGATTTCTAACCCAAAGTCAGACCTAATACAGCATGCAAAATATGGATGGTAAAAATAAAATTTCTGAAATATTACAGAGAGAGCTACAGGAATTACAGGCGAAATATGATGCATTAAAGAAAACACACAATCAGACAATAATTGAATATAAGCAGGCAGCGGTTAAACTAAAAGAACGGGAAATTAATTATTTTGGCCTGTTCAACACTATTAAGCAAGCCATTTATATCCAAAACCCTGACCTTAGTTTTATAAATGTTAACCAGGGAGTAATTGATATGTATGGTTACTCACGAGAAGAACTCATTGGTAAAACACCGGCGTTTATATCTGCAGCAGGACGCAATAACCTAAAAGAGCTTGCCAAACATGTAAAGCTGGCTTTTGAAGGTACTCCTCAACATTTTGAGTTTTGGGGATTAAAAAAAGATGGTACGGTTTTTCCTAAGGATGTATGGATTGTTAATGGGACTTATTTTGGCAAAGATGTTGCCATTACCATAGCCACAGATATTACAGAGAAGAAACGTATTTTAGAGGATTTAATAGAGGCTAAGGAAAAAGCAGAAGAAAGCGAAGCCCAGTTTAAAAGCCTTTACCATAATGCTGCTGATGCCATTTTTATAGCCGATGCTGATAGCGGAATAATACTGGAAGTTAATAAAGCTGCCGAAAAACTTATGCAAATACCGGAAGATGGGCTACTTGGAATGCATCACACGCAACTGCACCCTACTAATGAAATAGAATATACCAAAGAAACTTTTGAACAACACAAAAAGGAGGCTCAACAAGCTGAAAGTTCAAATCTTATAGAAAATTTCATTGTTCGTAAAGATGGCAGTAAAGTACCCGTAGAGATCTTAGCCTTTAAGGTTATTTATAAGGGTAAAAACTGCCTTGTTGGCACATTCAGAGATGCAACTATACGTAAAAAGGCTGAGATTGAGTTAATGAATGCCAAAGAAGCCGCCGAGGCCAATAGTGCCAACGTTACTGCTATTATAGAAGGAACAGCAGACAGTATTTGGGCTTTCGATAGAAATTATAATATTCTTTTTATAAATAAAGTATTTCAGCAGGAGTTTCTGGCCGCCTTTGGTACCTGGTTAGAGCCAGGTGTTAATCTTATTAGTGCGTTACCCGAGTCATTAAGGGGATTTTGGAAACCACGTTACGACAGGGTACTGAATAATGAGCAATTTAAAGTGGAAGATGCTATCCAAACGAATGAAGGTATGATCTATATCCAGGTTTCCTTTAATCCAATTGTAAAGCAATCTAAGGTTATCGGCGGATCGTGTTTTGGCAGTAATATTACAACGCGTAAACTTGCTGAAATAGAATTAATACAAGCAAAGGAACGCGCTGAAGAAAGTGACCGCTTAAAGACTGCATTTTTGCAAAATATGTCGCATGAGATCAGAACACCTCTCAATGCAATAGCAGGTTTCTCGGGTTTATTGCTTAATTCAAACTTATCACCTGAAAAACGAAAGAGTTTTGTAAAAATAATGCAAAATAGCAGTGATCAGTTAATATCTATTGTAACTGACATTTTAACTATTTCGGCCATTGAAACGAAACAGGAACGAAAAAATATTGATAAGGTTTGTATCAATGATATCATTACCGATTTAGTTGCCATATTTAAACAATTGGCCAGTAATCAGAATATCTCCATATACTCAGTAAAACAACTGAGTAATAAAGAATCAGTGATTTTTACCGATAAAACCAAACTAACACAAATTATCAGCAACCTGCTGACTAATGCATTAAAATTTACATATGAAGGTTCCATTGAGTTTGGTTACACTTTAGCAGGCCATGAATTACAGTTTTACGTTAAAGATACAGGCATTGGTATAAAACCTGAATTGCACGATAAGATATTTGAGCGCTTCCGTCAGGCTGATTTTTCTTCAAGCAGACAATACGGGGGAACCGGTTTAGGACTCGCTATTTCAAAGGCTTTTGTTGAGTTATTAGGAGGAAAAATATGGCTTGAATCAGAAGAAAATATTGGTACTACCATTTACTTTACCATACCGTATACTCCTGTTAATACAATTGTTAATACGCCTGATCTCAATGGCAAAACTAATTCGCTTACCAATAAACACAGAACCATAATAGTAGCTGAAGATGAGGAATATAATTACCTGTATATTGAAGAGCTGTTAAATGATATGAATTGTAAAATTATACATACTAAAAACGGACAGGAAACAATTGATGTATACCAAAGGACACCGGATATATGCCTGATATTAATGGATATTAAAATGCCTGTACTAAATGGTTATGAGGCTGCAAAGATTATAAAAAAAGACAGGCCTGACTTACCTATTATTGCCCAGTCGGCTTACGGCCTTGAACAGGAACGAACAAAATACAACGGTGTATTTGATACTTATTTAACCAAACCGCTTAATGGTGACAATATCAAAAAGGTTATTAGCAAGTATATGGGGTAATTCAATAACATTATCAGCTACAAATAAGCATTGGCAAAGACGAAAAAAAGCTTAAAACTGTATGAAAAAATTCGCGAGGCAGCAATCGCTGATTTTAGAAATTCACAATTAAAACTCAATCATTAATCCTACCGTTGGTAATATTGTACCCGATGTTGCTGATAATTCTTTTAGCAGGTAACGTTGCTCTTCAATAGGAGCACTGGGATTAATGATAACTGGCTTGCCGCCATCATCCAGTACCTGTATTAACTCGGCAGGCTGCTCTGCCTTCTGATTATATAAATTCTGTATATCAATATAAAAGCCTAAGGTCATCTTTTTAAAGTACCAGGTTTTATCCACACGTATATCAAGTTGATGAAAACTGCTTAACCGTTGGGTATTATACATGCTATAATCCAGGTATTGCTTGTTTTGCACATCCCATGCCATTACCAACGATGACTTTTCTTTGTTGTAAGGAGTATAAGGCAAACCACCAACAAACCGCCACTTAAACCCTGCATCCCAGTTTCTTCCAAGGTTTTTACTGGCTGTAATAGTTAATAAGTGGCGACTGTCCCACGATGAGGGAACATACTTACCTTCATGGTCGGTAAATTCACTTCTTACATAGGTATAAGCTGCAATCATATTAAAACCATTATTCATACGCGTTCTCACAAGTAACTCTGTACCATAAGCTTTACCTTGCGATGATGATATTACTTCTTCATCTCCAAAAACACCAAAATCGCCACCTTTACTTGCCATTGAAACAGAATCTTTAAGCGAGAAAGGGTAATCATTATAAAGCTTTAAAAAGCCTTCAAGAGTAATGCGGGTTCGCTTATCCGGCCTATACTCCAAACCGGCAACAATATGGTCTGACTTTAAATATTTTAATCCGTTTTGTTCATTTACCAATTCGCCTTCGGTATTGCGATAACCCATTGTTGTATATGCGGGATTTTGATAATAGCGCCCTGTATTCATATTAAAGTAGAAATCCGGAACAAGCATATACGAGGCCGAAAAGCGTGGGCTAAACTGCTGATTTAGTTTATTCATTTGCGAAGCATAACTATTGGCATCCATCCGTAAGCCGGCTGATAAGGTTAAACGGTTATTAATAAACGGGTACGATATCGACCCGAATACACTCCATTTAACAAAATCCAAATCCGATGAGTAGTTAATTTCACCAAGCTCATCACCATAAGTAACAGTATAAGTTTGGTTACTATAAGTAATATATTCTGTTCCCGCACCTATATTAATGGTAAAATCATTAGGACGAGCTGTATATTCTATTCTTAACTTGTTCTCAATTTCATCCGAGTTATAATCACTTAATAAATTTTCTGGTACCTCAATATTTTCCCGGTATTTATACGATTGGTTGTTTAAGTGATTACGGCTAAGGAAAAGTGATAAATAACTTCTTTCGAAATAGTGTTTATAAGTAAGCCCCATGGTGTAGTTCCACTGGTTATTTACAGGCAGGTACTGCAATATGTAATTGTTTTCTTCCGTTGGTTCTGCATTTTTATTTAGCTTAAACTTATCAATGGCACCCACTCCAATAAATGATATTTCATTTTTTGCATCTATCCGTGTTTTGGTTTTAAACTGAAAATCAGTAAATGTAGGCAAGAATGGTAAACCGATTGCATCAAATAAAAATTGCAGGTAAGAACGCCTGATAGAAGCAATCAGCCCTGTTTTCTCACTTAAGGGTGCCGTAGTGGTTAAAGATACTTCGGATGCCCCCAGGGTACCTTTAAAATGTGGTTTATCATCCTGTACTTCTATCTGTTTAAACTCAAATACAGAGCTTAAGGCATTACCTTTTGATACTGGAAATGCACTGGAATAAAAATCAACTTCGCGTATAAAATCAACATTTAGTATACCTACCGGCCCACCTGAAGCTCCTTGTGTGGTAAAGTGGTTGAGGTTTGGGATTTCAATACCATCAATAAAAAAACGATTTTCCGAAGAACTTCCCCCCCGCACAAACAGATCGTTACGAAAGGTGCTTGCACTACCTACCCCCGGAAAGGACTGTAGTACTTTTGATATATCGCGATTTGCACCTGCACTTTTTTCTATTTGATTAATACCAATACGCCTTAATGAAACAGGTGCTTCGGGCTTAACAGCATAAGGTGAAGCTGACACCCTAACTTCGCTAAGAGCTTCTGAACTACTTTCCATCTTTATTTCAACATAGTTTTTTCTAACCTGTGATACATTATACTCCGGGCTTACCATATTTTTATACCCCACAGATGATAACTGTAAACGCACAAAACCCGGTGTTATGCCCGACAACTCAAAATACCCCAGCGTATCTGTAATGGTTCCTATAGCAGATTCGTATACCACTACATTAACAAACGGAATGGGCTGATTGGTATAAACATCTTTAACCTGGCCGGTAATAATACCTTTCTGGGCACTAAGTATAAATGGTACTGCCCAAACGGATACGATTAAAAAGATATATTTCATATGTTTATATTTTCTTTCAATTGTCATATGTAACTCTCAAGTAAATTTTATCATCATCCTGTGTGAAAATCCAGATGTTAAATTTTGCATGTTCGTTACATGTACTTTTTTAATATATCAGATGCAAGACTAAAGACTGATATACAAGATGTATTTTCCCTTTAAACTCACCAACAGCCACAAGAACTACCGAAGCTCCATGTAAGAAGTATTCCCCCCTGCCCGTTTCATCCACAAACTAACTATGTGTTTATAATTCTTTACCAAGTGTGTATATCATTATATATTATAACTTAAACAATACGATTAAAAAAAGGTTTTATAAATCAATTATTCAAAGTAATAACATAATTCTACTTTTACAGTGTTATTTATTTAATATTCTAGTTTACAGATATAGTTAACTTACTTTTTCAGTTGAAGTATACATTTTTTGTTACCTTGTTGATTCAATGCTTATCTCATGAATAAAAAATCTCTTTTCAGACAATTTTTAGTATGGCGTCTACGACATGTCAGCAATCGCCAGTTTATGATGATACTTAGTGTATTAATTGGTATTGGAGCCGGTTTGGCTGCTGTAATAATAAAAAACTCGGTTCATTTTATCAGCGAATTGGTTCACCATTATACACAAAGTGGTAAAGGGTACCTTTTTCTTATTACCCCTTCCATAGGCATTTTCCTGTCTGTACTATTTATCAAATATGTTATAAAAAGGCCTGTCCGGCACGGCATTCCTAATGTATTACATTCTATTTCAAAGAATAAGGGACAAATGAATCGCCATAATATGTTTTCGTCTGTTATAACAAGTGCTTTAACAGTAGGTTTTGGCGGTAGTGTGGGACTTGAGGGGCCAACGGTATCTACAGGTGCTGCTATTGGCAGTAATATTGGCCAGCTTTTCCGTTTAAATTACGGACAGATCAAACTTTTACTTGGCTGTGCCTGTGCTGGTGCTATGGCTGCAATTTTTAAAGCGCCTATTGCAGCAATTGTTTTTGCCCTGGAGGTTATTATGCTGGATTTAACCCTGGCATCATTAGTACCTATCCTTATTGCATCAATTTCAGCTGTTGTTACCTCTTACCTTTTTATGGGGCAAGAAGTTGTTTACCCCTTTGACGTTGTGCATACTTTTGAAATGATTGATCTTGGCTTTTATGTCTTACTGGGGATATTGGCCGGCTTTGTAGCGACATATTTCACACGTATTTAATTCTTATTGAACATTGGTTTGAACGCTTTAAGAAAAGTAGAATCAGGTTATTGGTTGGCGGACTACTTTTGGGCACACTTCTTTTCTTTTTTCCCTCATTGTATGGTGAAGGTTATGAATTTATTAATGCAGCCCTGTCCGGTAATACCGGCTATATTTTTGAAAACTCTGTATTTGCCTTTTTATCAGATAACTTTATTGCTACAGTTTCTTTTCTAAGTGCTATCATTCTTCTTAAGGTGGTAGCTGCTTCTTTAACCTTTGGTAGTGGTGGCGTTGGAGGTATCTTTGCCCCTACCCTTTTTATGGGTGCTAATACGGGCTTACTATTTGCAAATCTTATTAATAAGCTAGGTTTTCATCAACTGCATGTTCCTAATTTTGCCCTAATTGGCATGGCCGGCTTAATAGCCGGTGTATTACAGGCTCCTCTTACGGGTATATTTCTTATAGCTGATTTATCAGGTGGTTACGAATTGTTTTTGCCTTTAATGATTGTTGCTACATCATCTTTTGCAACTACAAAAACGTTTGCAAAGCATTCTGTATATACACACCAACTGGCTAAGCGCCGCGAGCTTATTACACACGATAAAGATCATGCCGTATTAACTATGCTGGAAATTAAAAACCTGATTGAAACAGATTTTGCAAAAATTAAGCCGGATGCTACACTTGGTGATTTAGTAAAGGTTATATCAGAAGCTCACCGTAACCTCTTCCCTGTTGTTGATGAAGAAGGACAACTGCATGGCATGATTAAAATGGATGATATCCGGAAAAAGATTTTCAAACCAGAATTATATAATTCTGTGCTGGTTAAAGATCTGATGTATATGCCTGCTTATTATATCAGCCCTGATGATACGATGGAAGATCTGGTTGAAATGTTTCGTAAATCGAGCCGTTTTAATATAGCTGTAATTGATAAGGGGAAATATCTTGGGTTTATTTCACGCGCTAATGCATTTACCGCTTATCGTAATAAATTAAAAATGTTTTCAGCGTAGAAACAGTGAGTGGTATTACTCTTCTGTTTCTATGGCTATCCGGCGCTGCTCCTGTTCAATCAAAAAATGATTTAATATATGCTCAACTTCATCAAATCCATTGGTGTCCATCAGTTGTGCCCGTAACTGCACTGCACCAGGAAAGCTGTTGGTATATATCTTAAAAAAGCGTTTTAGTATCGACCACGGCTTAATACCATGCCACGTTTTGGCATATAAAAACGAATGTAAACGAAGCGCTTCAATACGTTCTTCCATTTTTGGCTCATAGCCTGCATTATAAAACCATGGGTTATGAAAGATACCTCGCCCAACCATTACCCCGTCAACACCATAATCCCGTACTTTATCACTTGATTCTGCCATTGACATTACATCACCATTACCCAATAATTTCATTGATGGATTAATCTGGTTACGCAGCTGAACGGCTCTGGCAATTTCATTCCAATCGGCTTCTCCTTCTGACATCATCTTTTGAATACGGCCATGTACAATTAATGCGTCTGCCTCTGATTCTAATAAATTAGTGATCCATGATTCAGTAACTACAGTCTTAAAACCAATTCGTGTTTTCACACTCAAAGGCAGGTCACTTGCTTCCCTCACAGCCGTTATAATTTCGCGTGCCAGTTTAGGTGTATTTATTAAGGCTGAGCAGGCTCCTTTTTTTATTATATTCTTCATCGGACATCCCATATTGATATCTATCCCATCAAAATCGGTTTCCTGTGCAATATATTGAGCTGTTTTATAGAACTTTTCAGGATCTGTTCCCCAAATTTGAGCGACCAGCTTCACTCCGTCACGCTTTACAAGACTTAACTCGCTAGCATTAATTCTAAAGCGATGCACAACTTTCTCTTTTCCAACCGGATGGCAGAAACCATCAGTTGATAAAAATTCGCTAAATAATAAGTTTAAGCTACCTGCTTGGGATAAACGCAATACCACTTCTCTAAAAACAGTATCTGTAACATCCTCCATAGGTGCTAAAGCCGATATAGGTGCATTGTATTTATGCCAGTAATTCTCTTTATTTCTTATTATTTTATCACCCATCCTATCCATTATCTTTCTCTTTAATTTTATAAACACCTCAATGATATTAAAATAATAATTGCTTACCACTTACCGGAATAGCCAATTTGCCGACAAATATATTAAATGCTTGTTAATTTACACAAATTCATCCATCTACTAAGCCTCGATAACCGTAAGCTACAAAAGCGCTTAACTTTTTTTAACAGCACTAACATCCAGCAAGATGTTGAATAGACAAAAGCTTTTTCTTACTTTTGCTATTACTTTTTAACAGTTAGTAAACCCCAGCCTTTTTTTCCTCGAATATTTTTCTGAAATAAACGTGCCGGGTAGAATTAAAATTTTAACCTTTAACCTAAATAGTGTAATGAAACCAAACATGAATGAACGTAAGCTTCGAAAAATTGACGATGAAGAGTGGAAGGAGCTAACGTTTACAGATAAGAAATACAAGATTAGTAATTACGGACGAATTAAAAGTTATTGTTACGACAAAGTAAACGGGCGAATTGTAAAACTTGGTAATATTAAAGGTTTTTACAATGTCAGCTTACGGGTAAATGGACAAAAACGCTCCTTTCTTGTGCATAAGTTAACAGCAGAATATTTTGTAGAGAAAACAGATGAAAACCAGGATGTAGTGATTCACTTGGATTGGAACAAACAAAACAACTTCTACACCAATTTAAAATGGGAAACCAAAGCCAACAGCTATAAACGTATGCACAAAGTTCTCCAGGAAGCACGTAAAAAAGCAGGCAAAGTAGTAACCAGCTCCAAACTCTCTAAAAATGATGTTGCAGCCATAAAGAGAATGCTTGAAAAGGGGGTTAAGCAAAATTTAATAGCAAAACTCTTTTGTGTAAGTGAAATGCAGGTAAGTCGGATTGCCCGCAAAGAAAACTGGGCGGAAATTGAACCAAATATTTAGCAACAGCTATAAGTAAAATAAAGAATAAGGGGGTGGATAGCCCCCTTATTTATATTTTAAATAAACCTGAACCCAACATAAAAATCTGCCTTAAACTCTAATCTACTGGCTGTTATGTCACATTCAATCTAAAAGTATCAGAAAACAAAGCAAAACAGATTTTTTCTTGATACTTGTATTTTGAATGTTGATACCTTTATTACTACAGATACAAAACACCTCTATTTCAACCACTTAAAACATAACACCAGATCAAACTCTCTTAAAATAAAAAAAATATCTAAGAATTATCCTGTCTCTTCAGAGCGGTATGTCATTACGGCTTATTGCCTAATACGTTATTCCGGGCTGAAAAGCCCGGAATTTTTGACACAAAATTACCACAATATATTATCGGACGTTAAGGCAATAGTCTTATTAAGCCATAATACCTCCAGCATCAATACAAAAATTGTAGCTATGTAGATCTTAAATAAAAAACCTTTTTTAATCTTATTAAACAATCTACTCAACTCAAAGCTCTCTATTCCATCAATCTTAAGATTCGTTAAAAATGGAGTTGGAAAAAATATCCTACTTTAATTTGTATTACTTTTGCTCGCATTATGAACAGACTTAATCATTTAGTTGGAAAGTTTCTTATTTGGCGTGTAAAAAACATCAGTCAGAAGCATTTTATTCTATTACTTAGCTTGCTGGTAGGTACATTTAGTGGACTTGCAGCTGTTACTCTAAAAAATACCATTCACTTTACCCATTCATTATTAACCGAGAATTTTCATCTTGAAAGTCGTAACTACTTATATCTTGCCTATCCGATGATAGGTATTCTTATTACTGTATTAATCATTAAGTATTTTGTAAAAGATAGTCTGGGACATGGTGTCAGCAAAATACTGTATGCCATTTCTAAGAGAGGTGGACATATGAAAGCCCATAATAACTTCTCTTCTATATTAACAAGCACATTTACTATTGGTTTTGGTGGTTCAGTCGGAGCTGAAGCTCCCATTGTATTAACAGGTGCTTCTATTGGCTCATCGCTGGGGCGTTTATTCCGTATGAATAGTAAAACCATTATTCTTTTGATGGGTTGCGGTGCTGCCGGTGCAATAGCGGGTATTTTTAAGGCTCCTATAGCAGGGCTGGTGTTTACGCTTGAGATTTTAATGCTTGACTTAACCATGGCATCTGTAGTACCCTTGTTAATTTCTGCAATAAGTGCTTCAACAATAGCTTATTTCTTTTTAGGAAAAGAGGTTGAATTTGTTTTTGCCTTAGAGGCTCCTTTTCATTTGAATAACATTCCATACTATGTTTTGCTAGGTATACTTGCCGGGTTAATATCGCTTTATTTTACACGTGGTATAATGAATATTGAACAACGTTTTTCAAAATTCAAAAACCCGTTTAACAAATGGATTATCGGCGGTTTATCTTTAAGCCTGCTTATCTTTTTATTCCCACCCTTATATGGTGAAGGTTATCAAACTATTATTGCGCTGTTAAACGGTCAGAGCGAAGTTATTACAGGTGGTAGTTTTTTTTATGACTGGCATGATAACGCTTGGGCTCTGTTAGCATTTTTAGGCCTTCTTATTATTTTTAAAGTATTGGCTACTGCAGCAACCACAGCTAGTGGCGGAATAGGTGGTATTTTCGCTCCTTCTTTATTTATGGGTGGTGTTACCGGGTACTTTTTTGCAAAGCTGATTAATACACTGGGTTTTGCCAACTTGCCCTCATCCCATTTTACTCTGGTTGGGATGGCTGGATTAATGGCCGGTGTAATGCACGCACCACTAACAGCGATCTTCCTTATTGCCGAAATTACCAATGGTTATGGTTTATTTATTCCTTTAATGATAACGTCTACCATTGCCTATTTAACCATTATGTATTTTGAACCACACTCACTTTACACAAAACATTTGGCAGCTAAGGGCGAACTAATAACGCACCATAAGGATAAAGCGGTTTTAACCATGATGCGTTTAGACCGAGTACTGGAAACAGACTTTAAATGCGTTAACCCTAAAATAACATTAGGAGAACTTGTAAAAGTTATTTCGACATCTAAAAGAAATATTTTTCCGGTTACAGACGATGATTCTAAACTGAGAGGAATTGTATTGCTTGACGACATTCGTGAAATCATGTTTAATAATGAGTTATACAATAAATCAAAGGTTGAGGACCTGATGTCGATACCTCCAACAATGATTGAGCACAACGAAAACATGGATAAGGTCATGCGTAAGTTTGAAGAAACAGGTGCATGGAATCTTCCTGTTGTAGAAAATGGCAGGTACCTTGGTTTTGTATCCAAATCAAAAATCTTTTCGGTTTACCGACGGGTATTAATCCATTATTCTGACGATTAAAAACGGCTGTATCAGTAACAACTATTTCTTCCCAACCTTATTTCATTCATGAGCTTTGCCATGCCAAAAGATGAATAATGTCAATTCTGCCTAAAATCATTTTTGCATCTCATGAAAAGTTATAAACTGCAATGTTTTTTTTATCATATGGTTCGCTTAAATTTGTGTTCCTTTGATTAAACTAACACATTGAAGATTAACCCAAACAGTTAATCTCCCTAAAAGGTACATCTGCAACGGCAGGTAAAAAGTGAGAAATAATTTGATAATAACGGGTTACAATAGGCAAACTTTAAGCAAAGCATGAGCTTATTTAAGGAGGTTAACCTTTTAGTTGAACCTGATTAGTACTTATTAATTTTACACATGAAACAGGCCAAGGGCAATACTCCTCAAACAGAAGTACCGATAATTATCGGAACCCAAAATTGGTAAGTTGCATGTGACCGTAAAAAACAATTTTATAAACATATGAAAAGAGATACAGTAATTTTCGATCTGATTAAGAAGGAATATGCTCGCCAAAAAGAAGGTATTGAGTTAATTGCTTCTGAGAATTTTGTAAGTGAGCAGGTAATGGAAGCACAGGGTTCTTGTTTAACTAATAAATATGCCGAGGGCTATCCGGGTAAGCGCTATTACGGTGGTTGCCAGGTGGTAGACCAAACTGAGCAACTGGCTATAGACCGTGCTTGTGAATTATTTGGTGCTGCTTATGCTAATGTTCAGCCTCACTCAGGAGCACAAGCCAATGCGGCTGTATTTTTTGCTTGTCTTAAGCCGGGTGATACATTTATGGGCCTTGACCTGGCTCATGGTGGCCACTTAACACATGGTTCTCCTGTTAACTTCTCTGGTGTAACCTATAATGCCATTTCATACCATGTAAAAGAAGATACCGGTTTGGTTGATTACGATGAGATGGAAGCTATGGCTCGTGAACATAAGCCCAAAATGATTATTGCAGGTGCTTCGGCTTACTCGCGTGAGTGGGATTATGCCCGTATGCGTCGTTTAGCTGACGAAATTGGTGCACTTTTACTTTGCGATATGGCTCACCCTGCCGGAATGATTGCCAAAGGCCGCTTAAATAATCCTGTTGAACACTGCCATATTGTAACAACAACAACACACAAAACTTTACGCGGACCTCGTGGTGGAATGATCTTAATGGGTAAAGACTACGAAAACCCATTTGGATATAAAACACCAAAAGGCGAAACAAAAATGATGAGTGCAGTTCTTGATTTTGCGGTATTCCCGGGACAACAAGGCGGACCTCTTGAGCATGTTATAGCTGCTAAGGCCATTGCTTTTGGAGAGGCTTTATCAGATGACTTTGCTACTTATGTAGACCAGGTACGCTCAAATGCACAGGCAATGGCTGATGAGTTCGTAAAAATGGGATATAAAATTATATCTGGTGGAACAGACAACCACTTAATGCTTATCGACCTTCGCACCAAATTTCCTGATATTTCAGGTAAAAAAGTAGAGAATACTTTGGTAAAAGCAGATATCACTATTAATAAAAACATGGTGCCTTTTGATACCCGTTCTCCTTTCTCTACATCAGGAATCCGCGTTGGTACTTCTGCAATTACTTCGCGTGGTTTAAAAGAAGATGATATGCGTACAATTGTTGGTTTAATTGACGAGGTTATTTCAAATATTGATAACGAAGAAGCTATTGCTAAAGTACGTACAAAAGTAAATACACTAATGGCTGATAAACCAATGTTTGCCTGGTAAGTAAATATTATTCAATCATAATTAAAGCCGCTTTTCAAATGATAAGCGGCTTTCTTTTGCAAATTATTCTCATATTCGTTTATCTTTAAGTGCAAACTACATTGAATAGAATTAGTGTAACAGCAAAAACTCAGTAATGACAATTCCTGAAGCCGTACTACTTACTCTTGCCGGTTTATTTGCCGGCTTTATCAATACGCTTTCCGGAAGTGGCTCTTTACTTACGTTACCACTTTTAATATTTATGGGGCTTTCACCACATCAGGCGAATGCAAGCAACAGGATTGCCATATTTTTTCAGAATGTGGTAGCAGTGCGCAATTTCAAACAACAAAATCTTATCAACTTTAAAAATAGCTTATACCTATTACTGCCGGCTCTAGCAGGCGCATTAACCGGAGCCTCTTTAGCGGTAAAAGTTAATGAGGAGGTACTCAACTATTTTATTGGTGCTCTCTTATTTATTATGTTCTTTGTTATTCTTTTAAAACCGGATAAGTGGGTAAAAGCACAAGCCGGAAAGGCAAAAGAAAAACCGGGTTATTGGCAAATCATAATTTTATTTTTTATTGGTGTGTACGGTGGTTTTATACAAGCTGGTGTTGGGTTCTTTTTACTTACCAACTTAGTATTGGGAGTTGGCTATGATTTGATTAAAGCAAATGCTATTAAGGTATTAATTGTACTGTCTTATACTTCTGTTGCGCTTATTATTTTTATATGGTCGGGACAGGTTAACTTTTTATACGGCTTTGTTCTTGCTATGGGTAACGCCAGCGGTGCCTTTATTGCATCAAAATATGCTCAAAAGATTGGTGCCAAATACATCCGCCATATTCTGCTCGTTACCATTCTACTTGCCTGTATAAAAGTTCTGCTTAATTAAAACTGTTAAGCTTACCAGAAGCATTATATAAACAGCTATTAATCCAATACAAAATGATACGTAATGGTACCCTTCTGATAAGCTGAAGCACTTTTATCAGCATTAAACCGGGCACGCCTTGCTGCTTCTTTAGCTTTGGAAATCAGATCTCTGTCCTGTGTAGTTGATCCTCTTAATTTATACTCTGCAGCTGTAACATAACCGTTCCTGTCTACCGTTATCTCAATAACAACAATACCTTCTTTATTCGAGTTATCAACCGGTTCCGGAAATTTCCCTACCAACGAGCGCCCACTTAGACTAAATCCACTACCGGAATTACCTTGTCCTGAACCACTTCTATTTTTCGAGTTTGGGTCGCCTGTTATATAGCCCTGGTTACCATTACCGCCTGTATCTCCCTCAGAAGTATCATCACCACTTCCTTTACCAGTAAAAGCACCGGTAACACGGTTACGCGCTTCTGCTGCCTGTCGGGCCTGTTCTTCCTGTTTCTTACGCTCGGCCTCTTCACGAGCTCGTTGTTCTGCCAGTTCTTTTTGCCGTTGTGCCTCTTTCTCCTCTTCTATCTTGCGCAAACGATCAATTTCCTTTTGGCGTTCTATTTCTTTTTCCCTTTCTATCCGCTCTTGCTCTTCTTGTTGCTTACGCTCTTTCTCAATACGCTCTTTCTCCTCTTTTTCTTTTTTCTTCTCAGCCTCTGTCTTCACAACAGGAGCATCTTCAAAATCCTGTGTCTTTATCTCTTCTTTATCAGGTTCACTAACCACTGGTTCTGGTGTGTTATCTACTGGTGGTGGCGGTGGTGTAGATTCTTTTTCCACAGGAGGAGCCTGTGATTCTTTTGGTTCTACTTCACCCTGACCTAGTACTGTATCGCCAAAATTTACTAATATTCCTTCTTCTTCCTGTGGCATACTTTTGAGGCCAAAGAATATCAATAACAATAGCACCAGAATATGAAAAACAGTGGTACCGGCAATGCCGTATCTTTTATCCTTCTCTTCCATATTACCTGCCTTGTGTTGCTAATATCAGTTTATATTTATTTCGGATTGCAATATCCCGTATACGTCCTACCGTCGAAAATGGCACAGATTCATCTACATGCAAAGCAATATAGGTGTCAGGGCTCTGCTCAATAATTTCTTTTAACCGACGCTCTATTTTCCAGAATGGCACTTGCTCTCCTCCCACAAAATAACGTAAGTCTGCTGTAACGGAAACAGTAGTATTGGGCTTTGCTGATACCTGCTGATCACTTTTGGGTAATACAAGATCCTTTACAGCCGGCGGAGTTACCAATGTAGATGTTATCATAAAAAATATCAACAACAGAAACACGATGTCAGTCATTGACGACATGCTAAAACCCGAATCTACTTTACTACGTTTTTTAATTGCCATTACCTGATATCTAAAATTACTTTCACACCGTTTGATTCTGCAATATCCAATACCCTCGCCACATTTCCTGTTGTTGCATTCTTATCGGTTCTTAACTTTACAATCGTTTTATCGTTACGATTAAAGGCTGCTTTCATGCCGGCTTCAATATTATCGCCACCAATACGTTTACCTTCAACATAGTATCTCCCCGATGATGTCACCCTAATATTGAGGTACTTTTCAACAACAACCTTCTTTGTTGTTTTCTTTGGTATTAGTAACTTAATAGCATTAGGGTGTACCATTGTTGATGTAATCATAAAAAATATCAACAACAGGAACACAATGTCAGTCATTGATGACATACTGAAACTGGCACTTATTTTTGTTCTTCGCTTTAAAGCCATGCTTAGTGAGCAGGTTCGTTAAGTAAATCCATAAACTCCATTGTACGTGCTTCCATTTTAAAGACGACCTTTTCAACTTTGGCAACCAAAATATTGTAAGCAAAATAAGCAATGATACCTACAACTAATCCGGTTACTGTTGTAACCATAGCGGTATAAATACCTTCGGAAAGAACACCTACATCAATATTATTACCTGCGCTGGCCATATCAAAAAAGGCTTTTACCATGCCAATTACTGTACCCAAAAAACCAATCATAGGAGCTCCTCCTGCAACAGTGGCCAGTGTTGGTAAACTTTTTTCCAAGCGGCTAATTTCAAGGTTTCCCACATTTTCAATCGCTGTATTAACATCATTTAAGGGGCGTCCAATTCGCGATATTCCTTTTTCAATCATACGTGAGATCGGAAAATCATGTGATTGACACAGGGCCAGTGCCGATTCTATTTTACCATCGTGTATATAGTCTTTTATCTTATTCATAAAACCAGCATCTTCATTTGAAGCTCGTTTTATAGCAAAATAACGTTCAAAGAATATATAAACAGAAATTATTGAAAGAATAGCCAGTGGAATCATAATCCAGCCACCTCTTATGGCCATATCAATATAATTCATACTCTGCACGGCCTCTTCTGCCAATTCATCTGTTGCAAGGTTTTCGGCATTTGCCTGAATGAATAATAACAAATTCATATTCCTGTTTTTTTAGGTCAATCATTTTTAATTGTACGTTTTTCCGTCAGCATCAAATTTATTACCCGGAAATGCAATACATCTATATTTTCGTCTGCTAAAATAATAAAAATAGCATTTCATCACTTAAACGAAAAAGTTTAATCTTTAGTCTCTTCTTCTGTTTTTATTTCTTTTTCAGGCTTTTTGCCAGTAATTTTCATCCAATAGCGCTGCATCAGTTCTTCCAGTGTATTAAACTCTTCTTTAAAAGAGATGCCTATGCCTTGTGTTGTTGGTGATGTGGTATAAGTTGAATAAACCAAATCATTATTGTTCCTGGTATACGCTTTAGCACGTATACTACCCGAATTATTCAATTTAACTTCAACATCAAAATCACCAATCAGGTTATTAGGGCGCGTTTGATCTTCTCCATAACCAACATTTCCATTTACTGTTACCCGGTTATTAAACATCTGTGTCGAAAGAGCTACTTCTACCTCATCATCTGTCATTTCTCCTGCCGGGCGATAACTAACGCCAATATCAAAATCACTACTAATTTGCGATAACCAATGACTTAGTTGGTTAGATAACATCTCTGTTGTTGTAACAAGCGCAGCATTATTACCTGCAGACATATTATTTGTATTGTTGTTTTCAGCAGAGTTTTCCTGCGAGTAAAAACGATTTAAGACCAGCAAAGATAACACCTGCCGGTTGGTTTCTTCTTCTGTGTTAATATATGTATCAATAATATTCTGGTTGTTATCCTGTGTTGAAGGTGTTTTAATTTCAAACTGAACATTAGGTTTTGTCAGCCGATCTGTAAGGAGCAAATTACAATTAACAGGAATCCGTCTTCCGAACTTTTCAGCGTCTACATCACTGTTTCCAATTAAGTCAAGCAGGCTTGTCTTTAACTTATATGTGGCATTCAAGTCAATATCAGCATCATATGGATTACCATCCCAACGAATCATACTTCCTTGATTGATCACAAATTTTTTATTCAGTACATTTTGAAGGGTAAACATGTAATCACCTTCTTCAAAATTAAAATCTCCGTAGAAGTTAATCCCGCCTTCTTTGTCCATCTTAATCTGAAGGTTTCCCCTTCCCCTTCCTTTCAGTATATCTCCAACTGTTGAATCAAAAATAACCTGACACCGGGCAGCTGGCGTAATATCCAAATCCATACTAATAGTCATACCGGTAAGATCAACTTCATATTCATCCTCAACTGTTATTTCACCTTGTGATGCTTCAGTTAACCCAGTTACTGGCTGTACAAAACGAATAAAGTTACTTTCTTCCGCACTTTCATCATCCGTTAAAGGAATAAAAAAATCAGTATTCTGCCTGGTCGTTCCGGCAATATCAATTATTAAGTCATTAGTGGTTCCCCTTACCGATAAATTACCATCTGCATATACCTCTCCATAGTAACGTTGATTATCTGAAGATTTAGTATCCAACACAAGCATTTCATTTGAAATCAAAGACAAGTTATATTTCATATTACGAAACATCTCATGTTCTATTGTTCCTTTAAACATGCCTTTATTGCCATTTCTATCTAAAAGTTGAAGCTCTTTAAATTCCATAACCTTGGGCGTAAATAGAACAGAATCGCTAATGGAATACGTTGTTTTCAGCAAACCTACATCAAAAAAAGCTTTATTAATCTTTAACCGTCCTAAAAGCTCAGGCGTTGATAATGGTCCCTTTACTGATAATTGTCCACTGGCTGTTCCGGAAAGATTTTGCATTACCTTTGACAGGTAAAGGTTTAAAAAGCCAATTTCTAGGCTATCGATATCGTATTGAAGATCCACACTTTTATCGGCCAGATCAATAAATCCTCCACCATTCATTGGTTTAAGGCCATCTTTTATAATATCCGAATGAATCTGAATAACATTCTGTTTAGGCTTATAATCAGCTCTTAAAGAAAAATTACCTAATTCATCATTATTAAAATTAAACTTGTTAATGCTTAACTCTCCACTAATTACAGGAGAGTTATACACTTGTTGTATATCAAGTGTACCGTTTAATGCCCCGGCTACCTGAACCTGCTTTAAATTCTGGGAACCAATAATATCAGACAGACCAATGTTTTGAATATGTACTTTTAAACCATCGTCAATATGCCTGTGAGCAAAACCATTTATGCCTATTTCCTGGTTGCCATGATGTATTCTAAAGTATTTCAGAGAAAAGCCATCCGGGTGATAATGCATCCTGGTGGACTGAATTTCCCATAAACTATCACGAACCATTATATATGAAGGTTTTAGATCTACTGTCGCATATACCCCCTTCGCATTTGACCTTAAAGAGGTTGTAGTTAATATAGAGCCACTATTAGTATATTCTTCCCAATTATTCCAAAAGGTATTGAACTGTAAAGTATCATTGTATGCTGTATGATGTAAACTTAAATTCTGAAATAACTCCGCATTATTAATATTCAGATTGCGCAAGCGTGTAATCAGTACAAGCTTATTATTACTCCCAGCTTTTAAATGTAGCTCCGGATACCTTGTTTTAATACCTTTATAATTGATATGCTCTACTTCGGCTTCTAAATTTATTCTTTGGTCTGCACTATTATACGTACCAAGTATTAAGCCTTTATCGGACACCTCTAATCCGGGCACTATAAAACTCGCTAGCTTGCTTATTCTTTTGAGCGTACAAGAAAATGTAAAATCATTTACCTTAGTAACAGTATCTTTTACGTTTATAACAGCTGATAATGAAGGTAAATATTTAATCAAATCTCTTTTAATCATACTACTGGCATGCGTAAAATTATATACTCCTACCAAATCGCCTTCGGCAATATCTGATTGTAATACAATACGCTTCCTGTTCCCCTCTCTCTCTGATAACAACAGTAACGAATCTATTTGGAAATCATGTTGTGGAGACTCAAATTCAACGTTTCTTATATTTATAAAGCCTACAATGTCATCTAAATCACTTCCACTAAAATTAGTTTCAACATCTGCTGTTAAAAAACTATTGTTGTATTGCTGTGCAATATTTAACTGGTCAAGACGAATTGCCGTTAGGTGAGCATTAAAATTATAATTAGGAACGGCTCCTGACAAATCAACTTTACCATTAAAACCCAATTGTCCATTAGGATCATCAATTAAAAAATCTCCATCAAACTTATCATTTGCAAACAGGCCATTCAGTTTTATGTTTTTATAGTTATAATTATTAACGGTTAACGTATCAATTACACCACTTAAAAAAGCACTGTAATCTGAAGCTGCTTTTCTCTTTCCTTTAATAGCCACACTCATTGAAACGTTCTTAATATATTCCTCTGCGTTTGCCAGTTTACCAATATTAAAGCTTTCCGTTGAAATATTCCCAGAAAAGATAAGGTCATTTTCATCACCCATCTTAAGCCCAATATCTGTTTTAATACTTCCTAAAGAGGTATTAAACTCACCATAAGCTACTAAATCGGTTAAAAAGCCTGTAAAACTCCCTGAGTATTTGATTTGATTTAAATTTCTAAAAGCAGTGGGTAAAATTAATGCTTCTCCCTGCGAAAGAGATAACAGCTTTTCCAGATCATTGGGTACTGTTTTTAATTCACTAACGTTAATATACATAAAAGCCTCATCCTGATTAGGTAAGCCATTTATATCAAAACTGGTTTTAACCTGCGAATATGGTCCAAAATTACATATTACTTTTTGTCCCTTAATGTTATCCATACTTCCATAAATACGACCTTTTAGTTTCAATGGAAGCTTAACATCGGTATTAAGTGGCGTTACCAGGGCTAATTCCTCTGAAGATATTCTGGAAGAAACTAAATCAAAATAAAAACGTTCAATACGTTTCATTCCTTCCTCACCTAGTTTTACCTTAAAATAAAGTGAGTCAACTTCGAAAAATGATTTTTCAGTTTCGAGATGGAAGGACTTTAATATCAGGTTTTGCTTACTAAAACTAACATCTCCCTTTGCTCCATTAATATTTATACCTATGGAATTTTTAAAAGCTAATTTATTCACACTAAAGTGCCATAAACTATCTTTATTGATTTCATTAATTGATATATTCAGATCCTTAATATCAACTTGCTTACTTTTATGTTTTTCATCGTAATTAAGCTCTCCACCTGAAAGCTGAAATGCATTAAGGTTAACTTTCCAAGGGACATTATTCAATCTATCTGCACGTGGCTTAAATGCGTTTGTTAAAAATTCATAATTATAGACTGAATCTTGCTTTGCCACATGTATTTTCGGCTTATCAGCTTTAATATAAGCGAAATAAACCTCCCTTCTCTTAAAATAGATAGAATCAATACTTGTTGTTAATTGATCAATAGAAAGCAATGTATCTTTTTGTTGGTCATATATAATGACATCATTAAGCACCAAACTTTTAAACGGACGAAACGAAACCTTTCCAATTGATATTTTTGCATTCAGCTCCTCACTAATCTCAATAGTAAGATGCTTTACTACAGCAGTTTGAACTACAGGAATTAACAGTATAAGGCACAGAATCACAGGCACTAATACAAGCACCGTTAAAGCATACAATCCTATTTTGACATTTTTTTTTATACTTTTATCCTGTTTTAACCCACCAAAATTAAGAAAAAGGTGGGAATAATAATTTGATTAAGGATAAATCTATCTGACAAAAATATGAGCGTGATAATATTGGGAATTGAGTCATCATGTGATGACACTTCAGCAGCGATTTTTAAAGATGATGTAATATTATCTAATATTGTAGCCAATCAGGATGTTCACAAGGCTTACGGAGGTGTAGTACCGGAACTGGCATCCAGAGCTCACCAACAGAATATAATTCCTGTTGTTGAAAAAGCAATAAAAGATGCAGGAGTAAATAAGGCTGATATCAATGCTGTTGCCTTCACTCGTGGCCCTGGATTATTGGGATCACTATTGGTTGGTACTTCTTTTGCTAAAGCATTTGCATTAGCTAATAATTTACCTTTGATTGAGGTTAACCATTTACATGCGCATGTTTTGGCTCATTTTATTAAAGAAGATGAAAATGATACAGATCAACCTGATTTTCCTTTTCTGTGCTTACTTGTATCGGGAGGAAACAGCCAGATTATTGTTGTTCATGACCATTTAAAGATGGAAATAATAGGACAAACAATTGATGATGCTGCTGGTGAAGCTTTTGATAAATGTGCCAAGGTAATGGGCTTACCATACCCCGGAGGACCATTAATCGATAAACTGGCAAAAGAAGGAAATCCTGATGCTTTTTCATTCAATAAACCAAAGGTTAAAGATTTTGACTATAGCTTTAGCGGACTAAAGACTTCTTTTCTATATTTTCTTCGGGATCAGTTAAAAAAGAACGAAAACTTTATTGAAGAAAATAAAGCAGATATATGTGCATCATTACAAAAAACAATTATTGACATTCTAGCGGATAAGTTAATTAAGGCAGCCGATGCAACAGGAATTACGCAAATAGCGCTTGCTGGTGGTGTGTCAGCTAATTCCGGACTGAGAAACAGGCTAACTGAAATAGCTGTAGAAAAAAAATGGAGAACCTTTATTCCAAAATTTGCGTATACAATGGATAATGCAGCTATGATAGCCGTTAATGGCTATTATAAATATTTAAATAAGGAGTTCGTTTCGCAAAAGATTGCGCCTTTTGCCCGAACACAATTTTAATAGGAAATAGTATTCTTAATCATTTTAATTAGTCGTTGGTCAAATTATTCATACATTTTATCCATATTAAGTACTTAAACTGCAATTTTTTATATTTTTGCACAAGTTTTAAAATAGTTTCGTGGGGAAGCAACTTTACAAAAAAAAAGCTGGTTTTGTAGAAAAAATCATAGGTGATGAATTGGTTATTGTACCTTTAGTTGGTGCTGTAGCCCAGATGGACAAAGTGTTTTCGTTAAACGAACTGGGGATATTTATATACAATTTGTTAAGTACACCAAAATCAGAAGAAGAATTACTTAAACTGATTTTGAATGAATTTGACGTAGAAGAACAAACTGCACAACAAGATTTGCAACATTTTTTATGCAAATCTGTTGAGTGTAAAGTAATTCAGAAGGTATAAAGTTGAGACTAATTTAAGAATGAAAATTAAAAGAAAATATAGCACACCACATATCAACGAATATTTTGTTGATAAGCTCATTAGTTTATGGGCCGGAAGTGGTATTACACCTCCGGAGGGTATGGCTGCTCCAGAACCTACCAGTCCTCCTGCTGGTCCTGCATTTGAAAATCCATCTGCCTCAGAATACCCCTTTGGAGGTGAAAGTCCTGATTATTCTAATATGTAAATTTAAATATGGTATATAATACCAAACAATATTCAATCGGGGGTATAAGATTTAAAGTTAATTTCTTATCCCCCTTTTTTGGCTTTGATAAATTTGGTGGTAGTTTACACTTTGAACATTCAAGTTCAAAGTGTAGAAATGATTGGTTTATCAATTTTAACACGGTTAAACACCTCAACTCTCTGGAGTGGAAAACTATCTTTACAGGCGCTGATCATTTTGAAAAAGAAATGCCTTATAAGTGGTCTGTAATTCAATTAAATCAACATACTGGAATACATTTTGAGTTCGCAAATGATCCAGATCTGCATGGTGGAGTTGCTATTATTAATGAAGAAAATAAGACTATTACAGCTTCATTAGAGCTACGATATCAAAAAAATATCTTAATTGATCCATTCTTTCATCCTTTTGGTATTCATATATTACAATACATAGCTCATCTCAATAAAGGTTTTATTATACATGCCTCTACAGTCTGTTATAATAATAAAGGTTACCTTTTCTCTGCAGTATCGGGCACAGGTAAGTCAACTATGGCAGGTTTATGGCAACAATGTGGTGCAACAATTATTAATGACGATCGTCTTATGATTATGCCTGAAGGGGGTGAATATATAGCTTACAATACACCAATGCCTTACTATCAGGATATAAAGAAAAATGTAAAACTACATAAGGCATTCTTAATTAAGCAATCGGCTGATAATTATATCAAGCCTCTTTCGGTATTACATGGTACATTGGGTTTACTTGGTAATTGTATGCAATACCAATATAATGAAAACCAGGTTCAACAGCGCTTATCAGCTCTTAATGCTATTGCTGAGACCTATGGCGTTTATGAATGTGGTTTTAAGCCAGATACTGATATTGTAAAATTAATACAGAAACAATTTGGCTAATCAAAAGATAAAAAACATACTGGTTGAGCTTTTAAAAGAAGGTCATAAGGCTGAAGTACATGCCAGTGGAATTAGTATGTATCCACTTTTAAGACCCGGCGACAAGCTTTTAGTTACTCCAGCCAAACCGGCTACTGGAGATATAGCTGTTTTTGACAGAGGTGATACTTTAGTGGCGCACCGGGTATATAAAATTATTAATGGTTTCTGTTTTTTAAAAGGTGATAGCCTGATATATGCAGATCCTCCTATTCCGGAAAATAAGATACTTGGTATTGTTACTGAACGATTCAGAAAAAATAAACACCTTAAGACCACTGATTTTAGTTTTAAGGTTTTAAAATTTATAATGCCTCAATGCACTTTTATACTTGGTCGTCTGTTTCATTATTATGCCCGGATTCATCAAAAGTTATTACGCTCTTTAAAATAAGCTCCCTCCTTATCGGCATTTTATATTACATTAGTATTTATTAAAGTATACTTCATGAGTCTAAAAAATATGACATCAATGACTTATATTCTTAAGTCTATTTCCATTGTTTACCGTAGCTCTCCCAAGTGGACGTGTATAAATACCTTTGTAACTATTATCCGTGGTATCATCCCATTATTACTTCTCTACATTGTTAAACAGCTAATTGATGTTGTTGACAGTTACATTCACAACAGTTTTATTGATAATACCACCCTTTATTTCACTATTGCTTCTGCCGGTGTCTTTTTTATGCTAAACTCACTTACAGGCGCATTTAATACCCTTGTTCGCGAAAGACAGGCGCATTTTGTTAATGACTATATTCAGAATCTGATTCATAAAAAGACCGCTAATATACCCTTTGGTTATTTTGAGGACGCCAATTACCAAAATATATTCTACAGGGCTCTCAGTGATGCAACGATCAGGCCCAAACGTATATTTTATGGCCTATTACAAATCTTTCAAAACATACTAACACTGGCATTAATCCTGATTGTGTTAACGCAAATACATTGGCTAATGCTTCCTGTTTTATTTATAGCAGGCTCTCCAATTGTGTTTTTCAGAGTACATTATTCCCAAAAACTATACCACTACCGAAAAGAACACACAGAGGACGAAAGAAAAATGCACTATTATAACCGTTTATTAACGGCTAAAGATTTTGCAAAGGAATTACGTGTTTTTGGCCTTGGTAATTTATATAAAACAGAATATGAAAATGTTAAGAATAAATTAAGAGCAAAACAATGGAAACTGGCGAAAACGAAAACAAGCTGGGAGGCTTCTGTTCAGGTCATTTCAACCCTTGTTTTATTAAGTATAATTGTTTTTGTAATTAAAGAAGCTATTGATGGACATATTAGTAATGGTTCAATGGCCATGTATTTTCTGGCTCTTCAAAAAGCCTATAGTGTTCTTCAAACATTTTTAACTAGTCTGACTTCTTTATATGAAGACAATTTATTCCTAAAGAATTTCTTTGATTTCCAAAAAATTGAAACAAAACGCAATCAAAACGAATGCGAGCATTTTCCTCTCCCGATAAAGGATGGTATTCATCTTAGTAATATTTATTTTAAATACCCTAATACCAATAAATGGATATTAAAAGATATTAATTTGACGATTCCAAAGGGAAAAACCGTTGCATTGGTGGGTAAAAATGGTTGTGGCAAAACAACGCTTGTCAAATTATTAGCCGGATTATATACGCCAACGAAAGGAAGCATAAAAGTTGATAACACCAATTGGCATAATATCGATAGTACTGAATTATCCAACAACATTTCAATTATTTTTCAGGATTTCATGCTCTACAATGTCACTGCCCTGGATAATATACGGTTTGGGAATACCCGAAGACAAACAAATATTAAGGATATAAGGCTGGCGGCAGAAAAAGCAGGAATTGATCACCTTTTCAGCAACATGAATAAAGGCTACAACACAACATTAGGCACTCTATTTAGAGACAGCCAGATGCTTAGCAGAGGTGAATGGCAAAGAACAGCATTAGCCCGCTCCTTTTATAATACCAATGCTCAATTAATAATTTTAGATGAACCAACTAGCTCATTAGATGCTTTTACTGAGGCAAACCTAATCAGCCACTTTAAAGAAATTACAAAGGATAAAACAGCAGTTATAGTAAGCCATCGCCTGTCAACAATCAAACTGGCAGATATCATTATAGTTATATCCAATTCCGGAGTTGCTGAAGTGGGCTCACCTGATGAACTAATTAAGAAGCAGGGAGCGTATTATGAGATGATTGAATCATTAAAATAACCTGATGCTACTTTATCACAAAAATTATACCACCATATATCCCAAACGAATAAGGCTGAAAACTATAATCAGAATCAGAATTTACTGAATTAAGAAAGTACTTAAAACGGGGTTCAATATTAAGATGAAGTTGTTTACCAAGTGGAACATCAACCCCCACCCCAATTGAGCTACTTATTACAAATGGCTTAATACCTTCGGTTTCTCCAATCTCTTGCTGCTTGTCTTCATCAAGAGTATAGGCCGTATTACCAACTAAAAAGTTTGAACTAAGACCTCCGGCCAATGATAAATATGGAAAACTCTTTAATAGAGAATACCTGGCCATCATTGGTATTTCAAGATACTCAAGGGTTTGCTTTAATCCATCTGGCATTGCTACACCTGAATTAATACTATTATCTACAAAATACGGTGATCTATCAAAGGGCAAACCTGAATTAGCCCGACCAGCCACAGCAATTTTACCCATTGAATTAGATATTGGTATTTGATAAGCCCCCTGCACAGGAGGTGTTAAAGCACTTTCTCCCGACATATATTCAGGTATAGAGTTAACTACCTGTTGCCCTACCTGCGCATACAGCACTCCTGTCTCAAAACTCCATCTTGCCCCCCTGTTAATTCGTACCTGAAGTCCACCTCCTAATGAATTAATACCACTTTCATTTACTTTTACTCTACTGGTTCTTAAGGCATCGCCTCCTCCCCTTGTTGATATTTTTGAACTATATGAAGGTGATACCAAGCCTCCTAAACGAATTGAAGTTTGTTTACGGTTCGATGGTGGATTAATATTTGAAGCATATAATGGATAATATACGTTCTTTTTCTTAGAATGAAGAACACGGCTAATCACATAATCTTCAACAAGATTTATATTTGCCTTAGAAACTAAAAGGCGTTGTTTAAATATGCCAGTATTTACACCTGAATAAACCTTTTCTTCAGTTTTCATAGCTGATACAGCATCTTCTTTAACAGCTGGCAATTCATCCTTTATTGGTAAATACTCATACACTTCTTTGCTATCAACTTCATCATTCTTCATTACAGACTCAACATTTGCTTTTACAACTGTAGCCTGAAAAGATTCAGTTCCCGTTTTTTCTGAAGAATACTCAATAATTCCTACTGACACAAGAATTAATATAGCTGCAGACGCTGCAGCTACTGTCCTCCATAAAATTAATGAACGGCTGTGTTTCTTTTTACTGTTTAAAGCGGTATTTATTGAATCCCACACATACGAAGGAGGTGTTATAGAGTAATCACCTAAACCATCTTTAAAAACAATATCTATACCTTTCCTGTCCTTTAACATACAGCTTGTTTTTTCTCTAACATTCTCGCTTCTAAAGCTTTCTTAAGCCATTGGCGCGCTCTTGCCAGATTCGACTTAGACGTACCAACGGAGATACCAGCAGCATCCGCAATTTCTGCATGCGAAAAACCTTCCAATACATATAAATTAAAAACCATCTTATATTTGGGTGGTAGCTCCTGAATCATTTCCATTAATTCATTCTCATTAAATACTTCATCGTACACCTCATCATCACTCTCCTCTGTTAATAAAGGAAATTCATCAACCAATAGCTCCGGTTGCTTCTTACGATATATTTCAATAACAGTATTTACCATTATACGCCTAACCCAACCTTCAAAAGAACCTTTAAAACGAAATTTATCTATATTGCTGAATATTTTTATAAATCCTTCTTGCAAGCAATCTTCAGCTTCTGTCCTATCTTTGCAATAGCGAATACAAACAGCAAACATTTTCCCTGAAAACATTTCATACATTTGCCTATATGCAGAAGCTTTACCTTTCTGACATCCAATTATTATGTCATTTAGTTTACTCACCAACCCAAAAAATCACTTTATAACATTCTGTATTACAATAAGACTATAACTTATTGTATTAAATTATCTAATGCAAATTGCCAATATTATAGTAACTCTTCCCATCTTATTATAGTGTTGTATCTCAAAAATCTAAGATGAAAGAACAAAAAGAGGGTTGCGTGTATGAAAGAACTTTTTTAATATTTTTTACGTACCCTATCCATTTCGCGACTGGCATCTTTCATTTTAAGCGATTCCCGTTTATCGTGTTGCTTTTTACCTTTGGCAAGAGCAATTTCAACTTTAGCATATCCTCTTTCGTTAAAAGATAGTTTTACAGGTACTATGGTCAAGCCAGACTCTTTCGTTTTTCGTTCCAGCTTTTGCAGTTCTTTCTTTTTAAGCAGTAATTTTCTTTCACGTTCAGGTTGATGATTATTATACGTTCCATAAAAGTATTCCGATACACGCATACCTTTAAGCCATAATTCACCATTAACAAAGTAACAATATGAATCAACCAGACTCGCTTTTCCTGCTCGTATAGATTTTATCTCTGTTCCAACCAATTGAATACCAGCACGAAATCGCTCTATTAATTCATAATCAAATGTAGCTCTTTTATTTCTTATATTTATTCTAGACGCAGATTCGCTCATATTGATAGTTCGCTTATAAATACAAATAGCTTTTCAATAAACATTGGAATTGTTAATACCACTACACTAAACAGTACTGTTTGCCACACATGCCCTTCCTTAGTTGTAGTTCCTGTTTTATCAATACCTACCCAAATCAGATAAGTAAGGTATAAATTAACTAGGTATCCAATAAAGTAGGTTTCCGGAAATAAAGATGTTATAATACCAACCAAGTACATTATTACAGAAGAAAAGGCTACTAATTTAAAAACCATCTCCTTTTCCATCTCCTGACGGAATAATACCATTACTTTTGATAACAGGAAATAGGCCAGATATAATCCAAAGAAATATGATGAAAAAGTAAATACTGCTTTCTTTAATGCAATTTCAAAATTTAATCCTTTATGACTTAACAGGTAGCCTACAAATACTGCGGCAGTATAAACACCAATCAATGGCAAACTAAACTGACCTAATACCTCATTCACAGACATCTTTTCACTAAAAATAATTCCCCACTCTTTTCGTGGTGAAATCATCAGATCTTTTAACCTGGTAATTAAATTGCGGTACATAGCCGCAAAACCAACTATTTCTTTATTTATTTTGCTATCTGCCATTAAACGCAAAAATAAGAAAATTATCAAACTCTCTATTATCAACCGTCTCTATTCTTATACACTTATTATTCTCCATAAAATATTATAGCTTTGAAAAAAATTGACTTTATGCAAATCAAATCTTCACTATACAACCTGCTTGTTATCCTTGGACCAACAGCTTCGGGTAAAACAAATTTTGCTACTCAACTTACTTATCAGTTAGGTGGTGAAATTATTAGTGCTGATTCACGTCAAATATATCGTGGCATGGATTTGGGTACTGGTAAAGATCTTGAAGATTACACTATTGATGGCGTTCAAATTCCTTACCACTTAATTGATATTGTTGATGCCGGTTATAAGTATAATGTCTTCGAGTATCAGGCTGATTTTTTTAAAGCATTTGAAAAAATTAAAGACAACGGCCATTTCCCGGTTATGTGCGGTGGAACAGGAATGTATATTGAGTCTGTGCTAAAGAAGTACAAACTGATTAATGTTCCGGTTAATGAAGTTTTGCGCGAATCCTTACAAAACAAAAATCTAAATGAACTAAGCTCCATACTAAGCAACTTTAAATCACTTCATAACCAAACAGATACTGACACAATTAAAAGAGCTATCCGAGCCATTGAAATTGAGCAGTATTATCAGGAAAATCCGGAGATTGAAGTTGAACTACCTGAAATAAAACCATTAATCATCGGAGTAAATATTGATCGTGAAGAACGTAGAAAAAAGATCACTGATCGTTTAAAAAAACGTATTAACGAAGGTATGATTAATGAGGTTAAGCAATTAATAGACCATGGTGTTTCTCCTGATGACCTTATCTATTATGGTTTAGAATACAAATATTTAACTATGTATGTGACAGGAGAATTAACATACCAGCAAATGTTTGACAAACTTAATGTAGCAATACACCAGTTTGCCAAACGCCAAATGACCTGGTTCAGAGGTATGGAACGCAGAGGAGCTACCATTCACTGGATGGATACATTTGAACCTGTTGAAAAACGAATTGAAAAAGTTTTAAACCTGTTAAAAGCTTAATATCTTGTATATGCAACCACCTGATTTGAAAAAAAAGTTGGTACTAACACCTCTTTTCTTTCTTTATTAAAGCCAATATCGGCGCTTTGTATATTATCCTTTTGAGTATCCAACAACTTAACTGGTTTATGAGGTGGTATAACATGGTATAATTCGCCATGCCAGTAGGAGTAATAATATCCACCATTACCATCAGGCTCAAACCCGTCTATCTGGCCAGTTGTTTCAACAAAAACTGAAAATTGTTTACTTAAAGGATCAACCTTTAAAATATTGTTTGCGGTGCCAACCAATACATAATTATCCTCTGCAAACAGGCCATTTACCCCATTAATTGCTTCGTCTTCTAACCAAATATCTAACTTATCCTCATTTAATACATAAATACAAGCCGCCCTTGTATCAGAAACCAATACATCGTTATTGTGCGTAATTGTTACATCGTTCAAAAATTTAGCATTTGGCTGATGGATTCGCTTTATAATTTCAGCTTTTTTAATATTTATTAATATCAACTCATCAATATTAGAAACGTAAAGAATGTTATTACAAACTGCCATTCCTTTAGGTGCATCAAGACCTTCAACCCATTTTAAACAAATTATCCTGCCCTCTGCCGATAGTTTTGAAATGAAACCAATTCCATCTTTATCTGCCGGCTTACCCGATATATTTGATACGAAAATACAATTCTCATCCTGACAAAATTTAACAGATTCAGGCACTTCAAATTTAGCTTCTGTAACCCATGCTGTTTTTAATTGAGCATCAACCATTGTTACAAGCATACAAAATGTCATCAAAAAAATAAGTCTATTCATCATCTTAATTTAAGGGTTTATCTAAGTTTTAGGAAAAATCAGAAATAAAAATAACATTTTTTAATTGACGAACGTATTGATAGTTATACATTTTATCTGTCACAATAAAAGAGACAGATCAGGTATTGTTTTTAACATATCAATAACACAGTCGTTTTATCGTGTTATCCAAACAGCCAAACCATGGAAAGCATTGAGGATTACATACTACGAATCACCAAGTTAGCAAATCGTAATAAGGAATTAAACGATCAGCTACAAGGGCTTGTAGGAAGGTATGAAATTATACAAAAACAAAATGAAAAATACCTGAATTTACTTTCCGAATATTCTTATGAGGAAATAGAGGAACGCCTAAAAATGCCATCAAAAAAACGCATTAAACGTTTTAAAATGGTATCGGTATTACATGCCACCATCAAAGGCTTTGAACACATTAGTAATCAACCACATGCCCAAGAGTTAATTGACAAACTGGATGAACTCTATTTAACTTTTGACGATATAGCTAAAAAGTATGGTGTTTTAAAAGTCAAAACCATAGGTGATACCTTTTTATTTGCCGGAGGTATTTTAGAGGAGAACAGAACTAATCCAATTGATGTCGTAAATACGGCATTGGAAATGCAGGCTGCAACAAATAAATGTTTAGCAAATGGTGATAAATCCCCTTTCTGGAAGATAAGTATTGGCATTCATACCGGACCAGTATCAGGCGAACCAACAGGAAAAAAGAGCGCTCCATATACTCTAACCGGAGAAAGTGTGAATATAGCATCGCGTATGGGTATGACTTGCAAAGCAGGACAGATTAATATATCGGTGATGACATACGAGCTTATTAAAGAGTTTTTTGCGGTTGATGAGAATGGTAAAATGCCGGCAAAATACAAGGGGTTTCTCGATATGTTCAGTGTTAAAGGGATATTACCAAAATTATCGGAGGACGTACTTGGTATTATTCCAAACAGGCGCTTTAATACTAAATACAGTTTAATTCAGTTTATGGATATTCAAGAAGAATTACTTGATATTCTTGAGCAAAAGTTACCTGACACACTATATTATCACAATATAAAGCACACAATAGATGTAGTGACAGAAGTTGAGCTAATAGGTTGGGCAGAAGGTTTACAGGAGGAAGAAATTCTATTGCTGAAACTAGCAGCTTTATTCCACGATAGCGGTCATACAATTGATTATAAAGACCATGAATTACATGGGACTAAAATAGCAAAAGATATACTTTCCAATTATAATTATCCAAAGGATCAGATTGAAACGGTTTGTCGTTTAATTATGTCAACTCAATTTCCTCCTGCCCCAAAAGATATACTTGAACAGGTGATATGTGATTCTGACCTTGATTATTTAGGGAGAAGCGACTTTATTCCGGTTTCTAATTCTCTTTTCCAGGAGTTAAAAGAACGTAATATGATTGGTAGTTTTGATGAATGGAATCAATTACAACTTAATTTTATTCGAAAACATCAGTATTTTACTGAAACAGCTTTACAACTAAGAGAAGTTAATAAACAAAGCCAGATTGAACGCCTTAAAGGGCTTCTTCAAACAAACGAAAAAATAGGATAATAATATCCTTGATAAAATAATAAAGGCCTGAAGTGACATGCTACAGGCCTTTATATAATTCGTTTATAACCGATTTACTTCCTTAATCCCGCACGTTTTAGTAAAGGTTCAATGGTTGGCTCCTGCCCTCTAAAGTTTTTGTACAGTTCCATAGGATGAGCCGTCCCTCCTTTTTCAAGTACCTCAACTCTAAACCTTGCTGCGGTTTTTTTATCAAAAATGCCATTTTCCTTAAAAGCGTCAAACGCGTCGGCATCCAATACTTCAGCCCATTTATAACCATAATATCCGGCAGCATACCCCCCATCAAAGATATGTGCAAATCCAGTTGAAAAAGCCGTTCCTTCAACTGAAGGAAATAATTCGGTGGCGGCCATAGCCTGCTGTTCAAATTCCAGAACATCTCCTTCAAAAGGTGATGATAATGAATGCCATGCCATATCATTAATTCCAAAACTTAATTGACGTACAGTGGCATATCCACTCTGGTAATTTTCACTATCAATAATTTTTTGGATCATCTCTTCCGGAATGACCTCACCTGTCTTATAGTTTAATCCCACATCCTTCAGCCATTCTTTCTGTGTAGCCCAGTTCTCCATTATTTGCGATGGTAATTCTACAAAATCACGATATACATTTGTTCCGGCCAATGTTTCATAAGTAACTTTACTAAACATACCATGTAACGCATGTCCAAACTCATGTAAAAATGTCTGTACTTCTGTAAAGCTTAATAAAGATGGCTTATTTTCTGTAGCTCTGGTAAAATTACATACAATTGATATATGTGGTCGAACATCTTCTTTTTCATCCTTGTGCTGATCTCTGAATGAAGTCATCCATGCACCACCTTGCTTGGTTACACGTGGATGGTAATCAACATAAAACACACTCAGAAAACTCCCATCGGCATCAAACACCTCATAAACTTTTACTTCCTTATGATATTTTGAAATTTTAGTGTTCTCCTTAAAAGTTATGCCATACAATCTGGTTGCCAGACCAAATACGCCTTCTTCCACTTTTTTTAGGCTGAAATAAGGGCGTATAGCCTCATCATCTAAACCGTATATTTCAGCCTTTAGCTTTTCACTGTAAAAAGGGTAATCCCAGCGAAGTAGTTTACCTTCCAACCCATTTTTATGTGCAAAAGTTTCAACAGCTGCAACATCCTCTTTTGCAACATCAAGTGAGGCATCTAACAGTTGCTGAAGAAATAAATTTACCTTGTCTGGATTAAGAGCCATATGCTCTTCTAAAACAAAATGGGCATATGTTTTATATCCCAATATGTTAGCTTTTTCAACACGAAGAGACACAATTTTTTTAATGATATCTTTGTTATCAAATTGATTACCATTATTACAACGCATTGCATAAGCCATATACATCTGTCGACGTAAAGCACGGTTCTCAGCATACTTCATAAATGGCATATAACTTGGAAATTGCAGGGTGAAAATCCAACCTTGCTTATCCTCACTTTTTGCCAAAGCTGCTGCTGCATCCATAACACCATCAGGCAAGCCACTAAGTTCCTTTCTATCTGTTATATGCAATTGAAAACGATTAGTTTCAGCCAACAGGTTTTCGCCAAATTGTAAAGTCAGTTTGGATAATTCAGTCGTAATTTGCCTGTACTTCTCTTTTTCATCCCCTTCAAGCAAGGCGCCTTTACGAGTAAAACCTTTATAAGTATCTTCCAGTAGTTGTACCTGTTCCTTATTCAATATATTTCTATCCTGCTGTTCGTATACTTCACGCACTTTCTTAAATAAATCAGCATTTAGCCAAATGTCATTCGAGTACTCCGTTAACAATGGAGATACTTCCCTTGCAATGGATTGAATTTGTTCGTTTGTTTCGGCATGATTCAGGTTAAAAAATATATGACTTACAATACCTAAACGCGCTCCTGCCTTTTCAAGAGCAACAATAGTATTATCAAAATCCGGAGCTGTCACTTCCTCAATCAAAGAGTTGATTTCCCTTTTACTCTCTTCTATTAGCTCTTTAAAGGCGGGTAAAAAATCCGTTTCTTTAATGCATTCAAATGGTGGTGTTTGATAAGGCGTATCAAAAGCCTTCTGTAAAATATTATTGCTCATGTTTTCTATGTTTTCTAATCTGTTATAATCCTCAAAAATAACAATGTTAAATATTATAACTTGCTTAATACACAACAAACCTTTTTCAATAACGTTCGTTAAAAAATCATAAGAGAAGTTTGTTGTTTTGCAAACAAGCTTTACAATAACAGTAAAAAACCAATAATCAACCTATTACAATGCATAAAATTCTTCAATTAAGTATCCTGGTAATTTTATCAGTGCTAATTAGCATGCCATTGTTTGCATACGAAAAAAAATTAAATGACATATTGAATAGCAAAGAGCTGAAAAAAATATCATCCGCTGAAAAGTTAATTGCCAAAGGTGATGCCATTATTAAGCAAACTGAAGTCCTTGAGATAGAAATTGAAAAACTTAAAAATGCTAATGGCAGGGTTAAAACCGGAAAAATAAACAAATGCAGTAAACAAATTGCCGAAAAAAAAGTAAAAGCATCATTGTATTATAAAGATGGATACAAGAAGTACATTGATGTACTGGATAACCGACTTAAAATATTGGATAAGTCAGGCAATTTTTTAGCTAAAGAAATACGTAATGACATTAAAGTTCTTGAGAAAAAAGCCCGTAAGCAATACAATAAAGCTGAAAACTTATCCTCCCCAGAGAAAACAATTGAACTCCTAAAACTGGCTCAGGAAAATCAGAAAAAAGCCATTGATCTACAAAAAAAATGTATATTAAGCCTTAGCAAAACGCATAAAGAAGAACCTGTGCTGGTAGCCGAGCAGACTGTTAAAGATTCTACCTCTATAGCAAAAGCTACTGTATCCGAACAAGAATCAACAAATCCTCTGACTACTAATAAATTATCTTTACTATCAACTGATCTTTCAAATGGCTCAAATGCGACAACCACTACTGGTGCACTTGCAGTTTCAACAGCAGCAGTAGTGGTTGATCCTTTTAATGAAACGAATAAAGCTGCTCCGTCTGAGATAACACAGTCAGAAATGATAAGGGAAAAATCTGCCCCTGCAAACGAACCGGTTGAAGAAGCCCTTATTGAAAATCAAACTACAAATGCAGAGGTATTTCTTACAATTCAGTTTATGGCTGATAAAAAGAAAGCAACTGATGCCCAAATATCTAGCATATATAGTGGTAACAAAGAAGTTATTGAGATGAATATCAGCAATTGGTACAAGTATTCGGTAGGAAGATATAAGAGCATAGAGGAAGCACAAGCAGATATGAAAGCAGAAAATATTAAAGGTTTTATTGTTGCCTACTACAAAAAACAACGTATATCGGTAAAAAAAGCAGTAAGTTTGTTAAATGAGTATTCATTATAACATTTAATACACCTCAACATACTGATGTTATGAATAAATTAAAATTGTTTTTAAGCGTTGCTTTTATAGCAACATCTGTTCAATTATTTGGTCAAGCTCAGATAGTTGACTTTTTAAAAGCCGGACAAACAGATGCCAATGCTTTATCTCAGGCCTACTTATTACCCTATGGCGAAATGCTGGGTGTTAACCTTAATAGTGGGTGGTACAATACCGCTAAAGTACATAAAATAGGTGGTTTCGATATTACTATTTCTGCAAGTTATGCAATGGCTCCCAGCAGTAAAAAAAGCTTTGATCCAAGTAGTCTTGGACTTACAACAGTTGAAGCAGCCAACTCCGGCATGGCTCCTACTATGGCAGGTGACAAGAACTCGAGTATGGCTTTTAATGAGATTAATACGGGTATGGAAGTCATTAACATGAAAGGTTCAGGTGCTGATGCCTTCATTAGCCCAATGATACAGGGTGCTGTTGGTTTACCATTTCATACAGAAATAATGGGACGCTTTATGCCTAAAGTAAGTTATGGTGATTATGGTGATGCAGGCCTTTGGGGAATTGGCCTTAAGCACTCTATTAAAGATTATATCCCATTTGTAAAACGTCTGCCGTTTTTACAGGCATCTGTTTTAGCTGCTTACACTGATTTTGATGCCAAATTAGGTGTAAGTAACGATGGACTTAGTTCTGATATAGGCACTGGCTCAGGAGATCTGGAAACATCTGCAGGAGCATTTACTACACGTTTACTAATTGGTGTTAATGTACCTGTTGTATCATTTTATACCGGATTGGGTTATGGTACAACTACGAGTAACTTTGATGTTATTGGTGAGTTTTCTGGTTATGATACATCAAATCCTATTGCCTTAGAATATAAAACCAATGGTTTTGATTTTAATGCAGGCATGCGCATTCGCCTGGCAATATTTTCATTACATGCAGACTATACGGTTGGTGAATACTCAGTGATTACAGCGGGCGTTGGAATCAACTTTAGATAAAAGATTTTTAAAATATTATCAAAGGCCCTGAATACAATAATATTCAGGGCTTTCTGTTAGTTAAATATATTGCTTACTTTTTTAAAGGTTCTCCAAATACTTCTTCAAAAACAACTTCATTAAAGGCCTTACGTGTTTTAGGCGGTGACTTACTTTCTGCCGGGTATCCAACTGGCAAAATTGCAATTGGTTCGATATGATCGGGCAACTTCAGTACTTCCCTGACAACAGTTGGATCAAAATGGCAAATCTAACATGTGCCAAGTCCCAGTTCTGTAGCTCGCAACGTCATATGATCGATAGCAATAGCTACATCTACATCGCAATGGTCTTTTTGATCAATGGTGCGCTTCCACGATTCATTATGGTTACCACATACAACTATTACCTGCGGCACTTCCTTAAACCAATCTTTGTGATATGCAGTTTTTATTCTTTTAAGATTTTCATCTTCAGAGACCATTATAAAATTCCACGGTTGTTTATTTGCTGCAGAAGGAGCCATTCTTCCGGCTTCCAAAATTTCAACAACCAAAGCTTTAGATACCTTTAATGGCTTATATTCTCTCACTGAATAACGTTCACGAAGTAATTGATTAAAATGCATAAAACAAGACTTTGTTCGATTGCTTAATGTGTTTTTTCTTTATAACAAAATTAAAAGGACTCACGTAACTTCCAAATTTTAGCTGATACAAATAAATTTTAATCAATATCTAAGATACGAGATAAAAAAGATGTGTTTTTAATAAGCTCATTTAAAAATAAACCGGGATTAAGTGATCTATTTTCTGCATCACTTGAAATAAATCTTCTCCAAGAATCTCTTTTTGCCGATCTAAAGATATCTTTTCAAGTTGCTTATATCGCATTGATTTTGTGTAGTTATAATTTATTCCTCTATTAGTTACCTGAATCCCTGCTGCAAAAACACCTGTAATAAATATTAAAACAGCCATATATCTGCTCACCTTCTTCTTTATAAGAAAAAATGACAGCCCAAGGTTAAGGGAAATAATGCTACATATTATAAGAAATACATCGTAATTATTCCACCACCAAATATGTCCCCAACCACCAGAATACTGAGCCGATGGCCACCAAAAAGCAACGCCTCCCCACGAACTTGCCGGAGTAAGCATATCCTCAAATAAATGAATAATATAGCCTAGAAAAAAGGCTAACAGCAGGCTGGTGCATTTATTAACTCGCTGCTTAAGTGTGTTATTTTCTGCGATTGAGTTTTTATCAAATACTAATAAGTTTAGCCCAAGTAACACTGTAAAAAAAATTGCAGCTACTAGCGAATGAAAAAAGGCATGATGAGAATACCACAATTTAGCGGAATATATTTCTTTACCAGTTAGCGATAGGTTAAACCACTGCCCAAAGGTGGAGTCAAAACCTGACCACATACTTATAGCATCAATATCCGGCAAAGCTGCTCCAAGAGCACCTAAAAATAGTATTCCGGCCTTATGCCCAATACTTTTATCCTGGTAATGAATAATAACGGAGCCAATAGCAACACCTGATAAGGTATGTGTTAGTATATCCATTAAATACCAACTCCAAATCCAACACTATAAATAGGTTCCCAAGCTTTATAAGGGGAGTGTGCATCTTGCAATACATCAAATAATATTTGCATAGAAAAGAAAGCTCGTTCGGAAATCATTTGACGATAACCACCTCCAATATATATAAACGGAACAAAACCACGTTCTTTTGACATTGGTATGGTATTGAAATATCGCTCCATGCTGTAACCTGCAAATTCGGTATGTGCATATACCTTAGGTACAATATTGTACTGGGCAAATACACGGCCTCCATATTGATTATATGTTAATGAGGGATTAAATCTTTTATCTTTAGTATATTGATACTCGATGCCTAATCCGGCATATACCTTTTCATTGAGTTTAGCACCAATAACCGGACTAATTATAATATTAGTGTAGCTACCAAAAGTTAAGCCCAGATTACCACCTGTAAAAAGTTTTTCTTTAAAGGGTGTTTTACCTGTTGTTTGAGCAGCACTAAGCAAGCAAAAACAAATTAGTACTGCTACTGAAGTAATTCTTTTAATGTAACACATAAGATTGGGTTTAAATACATCCACAAACAAAACCATCAGCAAGTTCATCAAGCATTTCTTTAATTTTAACAGCTTCCTGGGGCGTATTCTTACAGCATTTACATACCGGCAAATTAACTTCACTATGATATTTAATATCATGTAATTGAAAAGCCTTTTCACAAACAAAACACTTGTATAACTTGTTATGGAGAATATTGTCTGGCATATTATTTGACTGCAAAATAATAAAATTGAACTATAAAAACTTTCAAGTTATGAAATGATACTGACTTTTTTTTAATAAAACGTTAAATTTAATGATTGAACACATGTACATGTATTCATCAACATAGGATCTTAAATTATGAGCAACATAAAATCAATTATCAACTATTTAGTGTTATCAACTCTGTTAACGATACCGGTTCAAAATAGTTTTGGACAAAAGAAAAATAAGAAAGAGAGCCGCATGGAAGAGTATGCGGAGACTAAAAAACTAATTGATACAAGACAATTCACCTTCGTAGCTAATCGTGCCTACCCACAAGGAGGTCGTTCAATTGACCTAACAACGAACTACGGATTTGTAAAAATAATGGGTGAAGAAACAGAAGGTGACATGCCTTTTTTTGGACGTGGTTACAGCGTTCCTTATGGCGGTGATGGTGGTATTAAGTATGATAAAACACCTGTTGAAGACGAAAAAATAGAGTTTAACGAAAAGAAAATGAGAATATCTTATCGTTTCGAGGCTAAAGGTAAAACAGACACTTATCAAATTGTGATGGATATTGCATCAAATGGAAATGCAACCTTAAGTATAACCAGCAACAACCGTAGCCATATTAGTTATAGCGGTGAGATAAGCAAGAATGAGGAAGACTAAAATAAAAGCGAATTCCTTTCTGTGGGCTGTTTCATACGCAACAGCCGTTTTTTTTTTTGTGAAATAGAGTAATATCACTACTACATTTGCCATTGGCTAAGCCAAATATTTTAATCAAAAAGAGGGTGTCCGAAAATATTATAACAGATGTCTACCGAATAAAGCTACAATATTTATCACCCTAGCAGTCAAATGCTATTTAACCTGAGTTCGACGTAAAATTTTGAATTTATCTCATTACATATAAGTCTCTAAGGTATTCGGTAGAACATTGTTTCAGATCGTTTGAAGATAGTGAGTTTTAAGTTAATTTGACGAAATAATAGCGGGCTATTTTGAGTCAATTACATGAAGAAAATCGCTGTTTTCAAGTGAGCCCCACAAGCTTTGAATAAAAGACTGATTTGCTGTGTCAATTTTTATTACTATAGTACACACTATTCCTATAGAATTATTCCTTGTAAATCAGCCCCTTATTTCAATCTGTGTTTTAAAACTCAAATCGAACTCAGGTTATTTTAAATTACATCCCGACTTCGCCCAATGAGCAGTACTGGTTTTCAAACACCCTCTAGTTTATATGTTGGGTTAATTTTACTTCCCTAAAAGCAATATGTCGTATTGTGTTTTTATACTTACTTTGTTATTCTTAACAACTACTGTTTTGGCAGAATAATAATCCTTTAAGTAATCTCCATTAGAAAAAATGCCGCTTACATCAACTTCTTTAAGTCCCTGAGCCAAATCCAGTCCAACAACAACCTTATCGACATAATCAGGTGAATTATATTCGCGTTTGAAATAATAAGGCTTAGCCGTTAATTGCTGATGAACACCTGCACCTACCGAAGGATGTGCAACACGGAAACGACCTAGCTTCTGCCAGTGTGCCAATATTTCTTTTGCCGGCACACCATTAATATCGGCATTAGCTTCCAGTTGATCCCAATTCATAAATGAACGTAAAGTAGCATCTCCAACGGTGCCTTCTATTTCAAGGCTACGACCTGTTTCATCACCATAATACACTTGCGATGAACCTGGACATAACAACAACTTGGTTCCTGTTTCAATAGTACGCTGACGTTGTTTATCAAATGGCTCACCATCATCATGTGAAGTCGCATAGTTCATTGTGCTTAATCCTTTTAATGGCCCTTGAAGTACTGAACTGTATTTAGAAAAAATCTCTTCATAGCTTTTATTGGCATCAGACTTAAACTCAAAATTTATCAGACTTTGCATACCATGGGCAAAATAATCCACTTTTTGATCTCCAAAATCGAACCAACGTCCACCCGATACTCCATAATTATAAACCTCTCCTAGCATAAAGAACTCATTGTCATCAAGAGCCAAATCCGGATTAGCTGCTTTCCAATCTGCAAAAGCTTTTACTGCTTCTTTCCAAAGGTCAGCCCAAACGGACTCTTCAGTATGCTTTACTGTGTCTAAACGAAAAGCATCAATACCGTACTTACGGATATAATCGGTTAACCATTTAATAATATAGTAACGTGCCGTACGTGGATAACCGGTTTTGGTAAAAAATGCATCTAATTCATCCATTTCCTTTTCTAAGCGACCCTCATCGGCCCATTTATCCATTAAAGCCTTTGGTAATTCTACTTCCTGAGTGCTTTCAGTCTTAATATCTGGTAAGTTTTCAACCAAAGTACAGGTAACCGTTGATTCATAATCCTGATACTTACACTGGGGATTATCACGTGCCCAATCATGCCCCCAAAAAGGATCTTTATTGGTAACAGGACCAGTATGGTTTATTACTACATCCAAAATGATACGTATACCATGTTTATGAGCTGTTTCAACCAACTCAGTCAATTCTGCTTCTGAACCAAAATTAGGTTCTAATGAAGTCCAGTCTTTGGTCCAGTAGCCATGAAAACCATATGTATTGCCTGTACCTTCGTCAACAGAACCATGAATTTGCTCTACTACGGGACTAAACCATATAGCATTAATACCTAAATCGGTAAAATAGCCCTCTTGAATTTTTTGTGTAATCCCTTTTATATCTCCTCCCATAAACCCCCGAAGTACACCTGTCTTTTTTGTACGGTTGAAGTTTAAATCATTAGCTGTATTACCATTCTTAAACCTATCAGTTAATAAGAAATAAACATTGGCATTTTCCCACATAAAAGGAACTTCACCAACTTCTCTGCTTTGATTTGTTTCCTTAGACACACATGAAGTTAACAACGTCACAACCATCAACATCAGTGAAAATACATTCTTCATAATTGTAAAATTTAGTTTGCTTGTAAAAATAAGAAAGGCTTTTCATAATTGCTTGATTACTGATTTAAAACAAGCTACATAAAACAGGTTATACAACTATATAACAACACAATACATACAAGACTCTAACACAATAATAAGTGATCCTTATTTTCCGAAACGGTTTGCGAAAAAGACTATTCACAACGTAAATAACAAAAATAATGCACAAAACATTTCAGTTAGCATTAGAAACTGTTATTTCATGCAATTAATCCAAATAAGGTATTTCTATAGTTTTGGCAACACTTTTTATTGCACTGTCCGTAATCTTAAATTTTAATCTGAATTCTCCTTTACCTGTAAAAAGCACTTTTCTGACGTAAACATAACTCGATCAATTTCTCAAAAAATAATTACATTTGATCACTTTTTAACCTTTACAGATAAACAAAATGAATATAAATGACTTGCGTTTAAAAGCTAGTTATCCGGTAACATCAGCCGATACAGATATGTACTCACGACTAAAGCTAAGTGCATTGGCCAACTACCTTATACAAGCTGCCATTTGTTCAGCCGAAAAGCTAAAATTTGGATTCTCAGCTTTAAAAGAGGAGAATTTATTCTGGGTACTTAACCGGTTGACAATTGAAATATACCGCCCAGTGAAATGGAGCGAAATAGCTGAAGTAGAAACATGGCCCAAAAATATTGAGCGTATTTTTTATTTGCGCGATTTTATTGTACGCGATGAGCAGGGTGAGATAGTTGCAAAAGCGACATCTGCATGGTTATCTATTGACCTGAAAAGTAAACGCCCAACTCTGCTTAATAGTAATAAGACTGAAGCTTTCACAAAGCTTAATGATCTTCATGCACTGGATTATTTTCCATTAAAATTGGATGGTATACAAAAAGATTATACCTGTACGATTACTCCTGAATATTTCGATATTGACCTGAATAAGCATGTAACATCTACACGTTATATCGATTGGATGATGGATCTTTTTGATCCTGAATTCCACCGGACACATTACCCGAAACACCTTTCAATTAACTATATGAAAGAAACCATGTATAGTGAAAAAATTGAGCTAGCACAACAAAACAATGGAACAAATCATGGCTTTGAAGGCTTTAATACCATTCAAAATAAAGTGGCTTTTAGAGGGCATATCAATTTTGACTGATATAGCTTAATCGCCTCTTTTACAACTTTGCTGGATTATAATATTAAAAGGCCTGCTTCACGCAATTGCGAAAAGGTGTAACTGTTGATAAATACTGAGAAATCGCCCAGTTGTTCCTTCTCATAACTGGCTTGAAAATCGGACATACGCATAGGCTCATTGCTATCAGGTGACATTTGCATTAAAATGTTTTGTAACCAAAAACCCAATGCTTCTTTTACCTGAATACTTAATTGCATTTTTGTGTTCATCAGCACCAAATCAATCATAGGCACTTGTTTTTTTCCTTTCTTTCTTATATAAAAATGTGTCATTGGCATTCTACCTAACCATATGAGCTGACTTGTATCTTTCAGCACGATAGAATCGTCCAATTTACTTTCAATATAATCAGGTGTTAAACTTGTTCGGGGCACTTTAAAGTCAAACCATTCGGAAAGATTATAATCAAAACAAACCCCATGCATATAATTATATAAGGCTTTTTTAAGTCCTTCACCAAACCTTTCATGAGAGGTACCCTCTGTATCAACAAATTGTATATCATTATTCGCAAAAGCTCCGTTTAATCCTCCGGTAATTGATACACCATACTTATCAGGACATTGTCCTACCGGACTATGAACGGTTAGCGCAAACTGATGCCAAAAACCAGACTCAATAAATCCCAGCTTAAATAATTGACGCACTACTTCAAGCGAATCAATGGTTTCTTGTGCTGTTTGTGAAGGAAAACCATACATTAAATAAGCATGTACCATAATGCCGGCTCGTGTCAGGTTAGAGGTTACATTAGTTACCCTGTCAAGCGTTACGCCTTTATTAATCAGTTTAAGAATACGGTCTGATGCAACTTCAAGTCCACCAGCAACTGCAATACAGCCACTTTGCTTAAGCAACAAACATAAATCTGCCGTAAAACTCTTTTCAAAGCGTACATTAGTCCACCAAACCACATACAGGCCACGACGAATAATTTCTATGGCCAGCTCTTTAAGTAATGAAGGTGGTGCTGCTTCATCTACAAAATGAAAACCTGTTTTACCTGTTTGCAGGATAATGTTCTCCATTCTATCAACAAGTTGAATCACTTTATTGGCTTCGTAACGACCTATATAATCAAGTGATACATCGCAAAAGGTACACTTCCCCCAATAGCAGCCGTGTGCCAGCGTCAGTTTTATCCATGCGCCATCACTCCACAGACGAAACATAGGATTAGCCACTTCAACCACAGATATGTATTTGTCCCATGCAATATCTGAATAATCAGGTGTACCAGTCTTCCCTTGAGGAATATCCAGCATATCTGAATCATCTACCCAAACGACCTCATCGTCTTGAATAAGGAAAGTCCGCTTTAGTTTATCCGCAGCTCTCAGGCCTTTAGTATACTCCATTAGACACTGCAAAGGAGCCTCTCCATCATCTAAAGTGATAAAATTACAAAACTCAAAAATGCGCTTATCTTTTAACTCCCTTAGTTCTGTATTTACAAATCCTCCTCCTAGTGAAACCATAATTTGAGGATATTGTCTTTTTAACCATTGCCCTATTCTCAAAGCTCCTAAGAGGTTACCCGGAAATGGTATTGATATGGCAACTAACAGAGGTTGCTCTTGCTCTATTTTATCTTCAAGAAGTTTTATTAATAGGCGATCAATAAACGATAAGGGCTGTTGTAACTTAGTATACAAGGCATCAAAAGAAGACGCTGACCGTCCCAAACGTTCGGCATACCGGCTAAAACCAAAATCAGGATCCTCCACTTCAACTATAAAATCAGATAAATCCTCTAACATTAAGGTGCAAAAATACCTGGCTTTATCGAGCAATCCCATATTGCCAAATGCAATATCAGTATCAGTATCATTTAACTCACTAAAGCGGGATGCCTCCGGAAGAACAGAACCATTACAGATATTCTGTGCCTCTAAAACATCAGGCTCACGCAAAAAACGCATCACTCTACTTATACTTGCCTGATACGCTTCTTTTAAATGATAAATACGTTGTGCATTTTCTGAATGCTCGTTCTTAATCTGTGCCTGATCAAAAAGCTCATACAAACCATCCTCAGAAAAGAGCTGATTAATAACTTCGATACCCAAATCGACCTGAACAGATGAAACTTTAAGCAAATTAAAGTAACCTTTTAAGTAAGCAGTAGCAGGATAAGGTGTATTTAACTGTGTAAATGGAGGTGTTATAAGTAGTACTTCCGACATGAGTTTGTGTTATAAAGCAAAAGTAAACATTTTAATCCAACGCAAATTTTAATGCTTTCTTACATTTAAACGCATAATACCTAAACAGGATAATACAACAATACCCGCCCCGACAATTTCCATAGTACTCAACTTTTCCTGAAATAGCACAACCCCAATAATAACATTAACAACCGGGATAAGCATATGAAAAGGTGAACCCGTAGCAATAGACACATGTCTGTACCCTTCGGTATTAAGTAGTTGTGCCATAGCAGAGAATATCCCAATAAGAATTAGTATATAACTTGCCGACACATTGCCAGTTAATTCAGGTGTATTGGCCGGAATAATAAATATCCAAAAGCCGATAATACTCTGTGCAAAAAAGATGGCATAAGAATCATCTGTATCGTGAAGTTTTTTGACCAATAAAATAGAAATGGCATTTGTGAATGCACTACAAATAGCTAAAACATCACCAATATTAAAATCAAATCCTCCCGAACTACTCACGTTAAAAGCTACCAATACAATACCGGTAAAGGCAGATAGAATCAATAACCACTTCGTACCTGATATTTTTTCTTTTAAAACCAAAGCACTCAAAAGAGATGCAAATACTGGGTATGAATAAGAATAAACCGAACCTTTACCCATTCCTATCTTTACTATAGCAAAATAAAAAAGAGTAACAGAAATTGCTCCGCTAATACCACGAAGCAAAAGTAGCGGACTACAAACAAAATTAAGTTTTATCTTTTTAAGAAGAGCAAGAATACCAAGAATACCTATACCAACAGAGAATCTGACAAAAACAGTAACGTAGGGACTAACATAAGCCATTATTTTAACTAATGTGGCCATAACAGCAAAGGCTACAACCGACAATATCATTAAGGCAATACCATAAGATGCTCCTTCTCTCTTCATCTAATTTTTTTTACAAAGATAGAGCTTCTTTCCTTGATGCAATAATACCAATACTTCTCTTTTTCTATAATATTGCAACAAAAAAGCCGGATAAAAGAAAACTCTTTTCCGGCCTATTTATAAGATTTTAAACATTACCATTCAACCTATTAACTGGCGTATTTTTTTACAATTGCTTCCATATGATCAAATTGCTCTTCCATACTCTTAAGCAATTTTATCTGGGCACGTGTACGTACTAAATTATGATCCGGTGCATTTACCTTATAATAATTATCACCATCAATATAGTCATCGAGAAAACGTACCGCTTGTTCATATGTTAATAGCTTGGCGCCAAAAGCCAGGGTATCAATTTCAGCCGGAGTTAATACATCTTTTGTTTCCTCAATAAAGCCTTTGATAAAACCTTCAAACAAATCAAGGTTCATACTAACATTATCAAGGTTTCTATCATCCTCTAAGCCTGTATTTGCACCATTACGAATGGCATCACCAATATCGTAACAAACATAACCCGGCATAACTGTATCCAGATCAATTACACAAAGGATTTCGTCATTCTCATCCAATAATACATTATTAAATTTCGTATCCTGATGCACAATACGCTCTGGCAAAATACCTTCACGTCCCATTTGTACAATCTTTTTGTATTCTTCCGAACGCTCCATTAAAAAATCTACTTCAGCCTGCACCTCTTTCAAACGGCCTACTGGATTTAGTTTCACACGTTCTATGAAATTCATAATACGCATTTCTGTATTATGAAAATCAGGTAGTACAGGGTATAAAGGCTCGCCCGCCAAATCTGATAAACGGCTTTGAAACTGTCCAAAAGCTTTACCTCCAACGTATGCCTGGTTAGCATTTGATAACTGATTATATGATCTTGCATTTTCTATAAATAAGAAAATACGCCAGTAATTACCATCTCCATCTTTTACATAGCCTTTACCATCCAATGTATCAATTGGTGTAAGAACCTGTCTTTTTAAATCACTACCTTCTATCATTTCCAGTTTTGAGCGAAGGTGATCGGTAACACGTTGAATGTTCCTTGTTAACTCGGCAACATTTTTAAAAATATGATGATTAATAATCTGTAATAAATAATTTGGTTTATCATCCTCGTTCGTTTTTACCTTATAAGTGGTATTTATCAAACCATCACCAAATATCTTTGCTTCTTTAAATGTGCCTTCAATTTTAAATTGATTAACAACTCCTTCAATATTAATTGCCATAATTTTGTTATTAAAAAGTCATGTACAAATTTACTATTTACTTTTTAAAATCCTATTTATTCTTATTTTTTTAATAAAATCATCTTTCCTTTCCTTTCGAACATTAAAAATATAAATAAACAGTACTACAATACAACAATTTTAAATAAACTATTCACTTTTTGTCGGGTTCTTATCTTGTTCGTGTAAAACAAATCGCTTATAATACGATGCAATAACTGATGTAAGCGGTAATGCGAGTAGCATGCCAATTAAGCCCATCAAACTTCCCCATATTGAAAGTACTAATAAAACAATAGCCGGATTCATACCATAGGCCTTTCCCATAATTTTTGGCACCAAGAAGACTTCCTGAATAACCTGAACAATAGCAAGTACCAGCAAAACCAATAAAGCAATATGCCAAAAGCTTTCTTGTGACTCCATAGCTTTAAGCAAGGCTAAGAGTAAAGCTGGAACAATACCTACAATTTGCAGGTATGGTACAATATTTAATGCTCCAATAAAAAGACCCAACATAATAGCCAAGGGTAAACCTATTATTTTAAACCCGATAGCAAGCAATATACCTACTATCAGCGCAATTAACCCTTGTGATCTAAAATACAAATCCATCGAATGTCCAAGGTCATCTAATATTTCAGCTGACACTTCGCGGTATTGAGTAGGAATTATCCCCAACCATAAGTGCCCCATCTTCTGAAAATCCATCAAAATAAAAACGGTATAAAGCAGAATAACCAAAATACCAACCAAACCAGCAGTAACCCGCATTGAGCCGGAAAACAAATTCCAAAAACCAGGTAACAACCTCTTTAGGGTTTCATATATATTATCAATATTCAGATAACTAATAATGTCTGTATTTCTGATTAACTCTTTCAGGCTTTTTTCCATTTCAAATGGCAGTACATCTTTAACTTCAACAGACTGAAGGTAAATACCAATAAGATGTACCATTCGGTTCATTTCCTGAATAAAGGTTGGCACAAGATAAAAAAGAATCAACAAGACCATTAAGCTTACAACAGAAACAGTAATCAGAACAGATAAACCACGGTGCTTAACCCTTATTTTATATTGCACAAAACTCACTAAAGGATCAAGTAAATAAGCTATAAATACAGCAATAATAAATGGCCCTAATACATGTTTTAATATATTAACAATGTATAACACTCCACCAATAACCAAAGCAGTTAGTAGCATACGAACAACCCTGTCAAAAGTGTAAGGTTGGTGATTTAAAGTTTGCATATTAAGTAAATTTTAAACCCAAAGTAACAAAAAACTATTCTAGTAGTTGGTATATACAAAATAAATCGCACTATATAAGTGTTTAACTTTTTAATTAGGTAAATAAAATATTTAGTTAATTTTTGTGAATTTTTTTTTATAAATGTGAATTTTCGCATTGTATTTTGCTCCAAATTATATTATTTTGCAAGTTATAAAGAGTACGCACATGCAATTTGTCAACCAATTTAGTTTATAAAAACACGTCAACTAAGGTATGAGATGGATTTATAAAGGCATATTATTTATATTAAGCATTATGGCTTTTTTGGCATGCGAACGCGACTTTGTATACAAAGGAGGAGAAAAAGGGCTTCGTTTTTCTTCTGACACGATCATGTTTGATACCATATTTACTTCTATGGGCTCTACAACTAAAAACTTTCGTGTACATAATCCCTATGATGAGGACATATTAATTAAATCCATTGAATTGGCTGGTGGTGATAATTCTGATTTTCGCTTAAATATAAACGGATATTCAGCAAACCAGTTAAATGATATTCAAATCAGAGCCAACGACAGCCTCTATATTTTTGTTGAAATTACCATTGATCCTGCAGGAAGCAATAAGCCCTTTATTGTAAGTGATTCAATCTATTTTAGAACGAAAGAAAAAAAACAGACTGTTCGCCTTGAAGCATACGGACAAGATGTTGTCTTACTCCGTAAAGAATGGGTTAAAACACAAACACTTACAAACGACAAACCTTACCTAATATACGATTATATTGTTGTTGATTCAACCGAAACAGTTCATATTGATCCGGGTACAAAATTGTATTTCTATAAAGATGCCAGCCTGTTGGTTCTTGGCACATTAAAGGTTAATGGCACTATTGAAGAGCCAGTTATATTTGCCGGTCACCGACAGGAAGAGTGGTATGCTGACAAACCGGGTCAATGGGGTTACATCCATTTACTTCCTGGTTCCGGAGCCTCTTCTTTTAACCATTGTGTTATCAAAAATGGCATGATGGGTATTTTAGCTGATTCCGTTGGGCTTAATGACAATACGGTGGAAATTCATAACACTAGAATAGAACACATCAGCACTTTTGGTTTATTAGCTCAAACTTCTAATATAATGGCATCAAATAGTGTCTTTGGAGATTGTGGAACCAGTTCAGCTGCTCTTACAGTTGGTGGAACTTATGAATTTTCACATTGTACTTTTGCTAATTATTTTGATTGGACATTCAGAACCAACCCTGCTGTTTTTCTTAATAATTACTACATTGACAAAAGTGAGAAGGTTCAAATAATTCCCCTCAAACAAGCTTCTTTTAATAACTGTATTATCTATGGTAATAACATGTCTGAAATTGGTTTTGATTTAAAATATACCGACCCGGCTATACCTGAAGCTGATGCCCGTTATGTTTTTAACCATGGTATTTTAAAGCTAGCTAATAATTTTGATCTCTCTGATAAATCAAAATTTATTAACATCTTAAAAAATGAAAATCCCTCATTTAAGAATATTAATGAGTATAACTACCAGTTGGATACACTATCAATAGCCAAAGATAAGGGTAACCTAACTTTAGCTGAACCATTTGCAATTGATATATTGGGCATTAACCGACTTGAAGATAAAGGGCCTGACTTAGGTGCCTACGAACGATTTGAGAAAAAATAATGTATAAATTAATCGTTCTGTTATCATTTCTAATATCACTATCAACACAAGCGCAAACAGTTGATAGTTCTGAGTATTCCATTTTATTTTATAATGTTGAAAACCTTTTTGACTGCAGGCATGATTCGCTTAAAGATGACACTGAATTTTTGAAAGGCGGATTAAAAAACTGGTCGCCACACCGTATGTACCAAAAATTGAACGGTATCAGCAAAGTCATTTTAGCAAGTAATGGTTGGAATACACCAAGTTTGATTGGGCTGTGTGAGGTTGAAAATGCTTATGTTCTAAACCAATTGATTTTTCATACAGGCCTTAACAATGCAGGTTACCGTTTTATTCATTACGAGTCGCCTGATAAAAGGGGTATTGATGTAGCCTTGCTATATAAACAAAATGAATTTAAAGTATTGGAGTTCTCCCCTGTTAATGCCTCTGATACATCAACCCATTTTTATACCAGAGATGGCTTATATGTAAAAGGTCTTATCAAAAATACAGATACACTCCACGTCTTTGTTAACCACTGGCCTTCGAAACGGGGTGGTGCACTGGCTTCTGAAGAAAAGAGAATAAGAGTAGCTACAAGTATTTCGAATAAGATCGACTCTATCCAGGTAATAAACAAAAAGTCTAAATTAATTGTAATGGGTGATTTTAATGCCGAATACGACTCTCCTTCTGTTCAGAAACTGGTTAAAAAACATAAACTGAAGTCAATACTACAAACAAATAAACTAGCACTAAGGCGAATAGCTGGCACACATAAATACCAGGGACAATGGGCATTAATTGATCATATTCTAATATCTGAACACTTGACTAAGAGTAAAAAGATAATGCACAAAATTATTGAATTACCATTTCTGCTGGAAGATGATTTGAGTTATAGTGGCGTAAAACCCAAACGTACTTATGCAGGCCCTAGATATATTGGCGGAATAAGTGATCACCTGCCTGTTATTATTTCAATTAAAAGCAAAAAAGAAGGGGAACTGTAGTCCCCCTTTCAACCCTAAAAACAAGTGGCAAACCAACTTGTTGCTTTAAATATTTTAAGAAGCTATACTTTACTCCGTTTAACAAGTATAATATAACTTTTCATTCCAATATACAACTGCTTCTATTAAGTGTCAAGCATCTAAATGTTGCCTTAACCACTCAAATGCACAAACAGAGGCTGCATGCGATACATTCATTGATTTAATTGGCCCAGGCATTGGAATATACACGTAATTATTACAATACATTAAAACGTCTTTTGACACACCAAATTTTTCATTCCCCAGCACTAATGCCATCTTTTTAGGTAAAATTTCCTGATATAAGTCCCTGGCTCCGTCTATTGTTTCCAATGCAACAATAGTATAAGCGGATGGTATATGATCAATAAAATTATCTTTATTGCAATATTGTAACTGTATATGCCCTAAAGCTGCGCCAGCTGTTTTTTTAATTTTACTCTGCCGGCACTCTTCGCTCCCTATCACAATCAGCTTTGATACCTTAACATTAGCCGCTAAACGTACAATACTGCCAATATTTTCAGGTGTAGAAAAATTATCACACACAATAATAAGATCACTCTCCGGATCTTTATTTCTTTGCATATTAGTATTGAAAAAATACTTCGAATGCGTTTCCATAATCTTACTTTACACGTTTCAAGCCCATTTCAACACCTTTTTTTAGCAGTAATTCAAAAGCTTCATCGTAATTATTACCAATCACACCATCCAAAATAGCTTCTTTAATAATAGCCTTTAAATCTCCTATCTCCCTACAAGGCTTTAGACCAAAAGTTTTCATTATTATCTCACCAGTAACAGGAGGTTGAAAATTCCGAACCTGATCTTTTTCTTCAATCTCCTTTAGTTTCCTGCGCACTACTTTGAAGTTTCGCATGTAACGTTTCACCTTTGCCTCATTCTTTGAGGTAATATCTGCCTCACAAAGAGTCATCAAGTCATCAATATCATCACCGGCTTCAAAAAGTAAACGACGTACAGCAGAATCTGAAACAATATCTTCACTTAAAACAATTGGCCGCATATGCAGACCTACCATCTTTTGAACGTATTTTAACTTCTCGTTCAAAGGTAGTTTCAAACGTTTGAAAATTTTAGGCACCATTTTCTCTCCAATAAAGTTATGGTTATGAAATGTCCAGCCCAATTTCTTATCGTAGCGTTTTGTTGCAGGTTTGGCTATATCATGTAAAATAGCAGACCAACGTAACCAAACATTATCTGTATTGGGTACAATGCGATCGAGTACCTCAAGGGTATGGTAAAAATTATCTTTATGAGCTCTTCCCTCAACTTTATCTACACCCTTCATAGCCTGAAACTCAGGGAAAATAATTTGTAAAAGACCTGTAACCTCCAATAACTTAAAACCTATTGAAGGTTTTTCTGCCATTACAATTTTATTTAATTCGTCAGTAATACGTTCTCCTGAAACAATACTTATACGCCCACTGGTTTTCTTAATACCTTCAAAAGTTTCTTCATCAATACGAAAGTTAAGCTGTGTGGCAAATCGTATGGCTCGCATCATTCGTAAAGGATCATCAGAGAATGTAATAATAGGATCAAGAGGTGTTCGAATAATCTCATTCGCTATATCATCAATACCATTAAACGGGTCAACTAATTGGCCATAATTCTCTTTGTTTAAACTAAGGGCTAAAGCATTAATTGTAAAATCACGCCTATTCTGATCATCCTCTAAAGATCCATCCTCCACTATTGGTTTACGCGAATGACGTTGATAAGACTCTTTTCGTGCCCCAACAAATTCAACTTCCAAATCTCGATAACGTAACATGGCTGTTCCAAAATTTTTGAAAACTGTCAGGCGTAAACCTCCTAATTTCTCAGCAACCTTTGCTGCTAATTCTATTCCGCTACCTAAAACAACCACATCAATATCCTTTGAGGGACGATCAAGGTATAAATCGCGAACAAAACCACCAATAACAAATGCTGGTTTATTCAACTCTTTACTTACATCTCTAATTGTATGAAAAACAGGATGTGTCAGATACTTTTCCATCCTTTCTCTGCCATTCTTTGTCATAATGCTGACAAAATTACGATATTATTATGGCATTCCGGCCATTTACTGACAATATCACTTTTGGCACAATCATTGATATTTAAACATCTATATTTGTAGATATTTTGAATTAATTATTAACTTTGTAACATTCACATAAAAAAAAGAACCATGGTACAACATTTAACAAACGATACGTTTAAAGAAAAAGTATTTAATTACATTGATAATAAAGAGTGGAAATTTGAAGGTGACAAGCCAGCTGTGATTGATTTTTACGCTGATTGGTGTGGCCCCTGTAAAATGGTAAGTCCAATTCTTGATGAGCTATCAGCCGAATTTGAAGGTCAGATAGATATTTATAAAGTAGACACTGAAAAGGAACGTGAATTAGCCGGAGCATTTGGTATACAAAGCATACCTTCTATTCTTTTTGTACCTAATAATGGCCAGCCACAAATGGCACAAGGAGCTTTACCTAAAGATTCTTTTATTCAAGCATTTAAAGATGTTTTAAAGGTAGAAAAACTATAAAGAGAACTTAATCCTATGCCATGAGTTATAATTTAAACAGAAACATGGCAAACTAAATTATAGATAGCATGAAACGAGCCAAGAGAATTGAAAATCAGCGTTAGCTATTAGCATCTCTCACATGGAAGAGTTCAAATTTGGAGGGTTCCATATGGCAATAAAAGCAAAATTTAAGCATATGAAAAAGATAGTATTACTTTTTATCCTTGGCGGACTTGTTCTAACATCGGGGACAAATAAAGTTATTTATTCAAAATCAAATACCACAAAGCGTATTACTTCTTCTGATGAAAAGAGTAATAACTCTATTATATATTTAGATGCAGCAAGCTTTAAAGAGAAGGTGTTTAACTACGAAACCAACAAAGAATGGAATTACAATGGTAAGGTACCTGCTATTCTTGATTTTTATGCTGACTGGTGTGGCCCTTGCAAGCAACTATCACCTGTTTTAGAGGAGATTCAAAAAGAATACAAAGGAAAAATCCAGATTTATAAAATCGATACGGACAAACAAAAAGAACTAGCAGCTACGTTTGGTATCAGAAGCTTGCCAACAATCGTATTTGTTCCCATGGAAGGTGAGCCACAAGCAGCCATGGGCTTCCGTCCTAAAAATGATTTAGAAACTATGATTACCGAAATACTTAAAGTAAAAAAGTAAATATTAGTAATTAGATTATGATTTGAAAGCCGGAGAAAAATTCTTCGGCTTTTCTTGTTTATAGCCCAGATATTCGTTTACCTTTGAGTCATAATTTTCGGGGTGCCTTAATACACAGGCTGAGATTAAACCCATTGAACCTGATGCAGGTAATGCTGACGCAGGGAAAGGATATACTCAAATTTGGCCTCCCCGTACTTATTTAACAGAAAATGAACATCTTAATTAATGGGCAAGCAACTGTTATGCCCGAAAATTCTACCATTACCGATGTGCTTTTGCATATCAAACAAATCCAAACCGGAGGTATAGCTGTGGCCATTAACGACATAGTTGTTCCCAAAGGTAAGTGGGCTACATCCATGGTAGCCGAAGGAGATAAAATTCTGATTATTAAAGCAAGCCAGGGCGGCTAACAGATCCACACACTATGACTAAAGGTAAAATATCACAAAAAGGCATTACAACTGGCCCTTTTCCTAATTCGAAAAAGATTTATGAAGAAGGTTCCATTCACAAAGTAAAAGTACCACATCGGTCTATTGAGCTAAGCGACACAAAAACAGCTGATGGAGAACTCATTAAAAACCCGCCCATTACCGTTTACGATACCAGCGGACCATATACCGATCCGGAATATAAAGTAGATCTGGAAAAAGGGTTACCAAAAATAAGAGCACAATGGATTAAAGATCGTAATGATGTTGAGGAAATGACGCAACTCAGTTCTGAATACGGTCAAATGCGATTAGGCGACTCCTCTCTCGATCATTTGCGCTTTGATCATGTTAGCAGTAAGCCTTTAAAAGCAAAAAACGGCCTTTGCGCAACACAATATTACTATGCATGCCAGGGCATTATAACGCCTGAGATGGAGTACGTTGCTATTCGCGAAAACCAACAATTACAGCAAGTTCGTGAAGAATACCGTCAACACCGCGGTCAGTGCTTTGGAGCACAAATTCCGGAAAAAGAAGTAACACCTGAATTTGTACGGGACGAGGTTGCGGCAGGACGTGCTATAATACCAGCTAACATTAACCACCCCGAATCCGAACCAATGATTATTGGCCGTAATTTTTTGGTCAAGATTAATGCAAATATTGGTAACTCACCTACAACATCATCCATTGAAGAAGAAGTTGAAAAAGCCGTGTGGGCCGTGCGTTGGGGGGCTGACACCATTATGGATCTTTCAACAGGTGATAATATTCATGAAACACGAGAATGGATTATACGTAACTCTCCGGTTCCTGTCGGGACTGTTCCTTTATATCAGGCTCTTGAAAAAGTTAAAGGTGATGTTGAGAAACTGACATGGGAAATATACCGCGATACCTTAATTGAACAGGCTGAGCAAGGCGTTGATTATTTTACCATTCATGCAGGACTGCTGTGGAAACACATTCCAGCCACCATTAAACGTGTAACAGGTATTGTTTCTCGTGGCGGATCTATTATGGCTAAGTGGATGTTGTACCATCACAAACAAAATTTCCTGTATACGCACTTTAACGAGATTTGTGACATATTGGCAGCTTATGATGTTGGTGTTTCATTAGGTGACGGCTTACGCCCTGGCTCAATTGCTGATGCCAATGACAGGGCTCAATTTGGAGAGTTAGAAGCCTTGGGCGAACTCACGCAAATTGCAAAGAAAAAGTATGTTCAAGTCATCATTGAAGGGCCGGGTCATGTACCAATGCAAGGCATTAAAGAAAATATGGATTTACAATTAAAGCACTGTAATGAAGCTCCTTTTTATACTTTAGGCCCTTTAACAACCGATATAGCACCCGGTTACGACCATATCACATCTGCAATTGGCGGAGCAATGATAGCATGGCAGGGAACAGCAATGCTATGCTATGTAACACCTAAAGAACATTTAGGGCTACCAGATAAACACGATGTTAAAACAGGTGTAATAACCTACAAACTGGCAGCTCATGCCGCCGATATAGCAAAAGGTTTCCCGGGAGCTCAGTTCAGAGATTATGCCATGAGTAAAGCTCGTTTTGAATTTCGGTGGAAAGATCAGTTCTCCCTAGCTCTTGATCCGGAAACTGCAATGCAGTACCATGATAAAACATTACCTGATGAGGGCTACAAATCATCTCATTTTTGTTCAATGTGCGGAGAGCATTTTTGTTCGATGAAAAGCACGATGGAAGTAAGGGATTTAGCAAAAAAACTGGAAAATAAAAAAGAATTATTCAAAGAATCGGGTGGAGAGCTATATATGTAAGGAATATGCACTATTTTCGTGGCAGATTAAAACTAAACTTTATGAAGCCAATTGTAATTTGCTATCCAACAAAATTAAACAAGGAAATTGAAGCTATTAATGCATTGTTTGAGGCAGGTTTGGAAATACTTCACGTACGAAAACCAGCCTTTAACGAAACAGAAATGCAAGCATGGATTGATTCCGTAGACTCTAAGCACCAGAGTAAAATTGTTGTACACAGTCATCTTGCTATTGTTGAACCAAAGGGTTTAAGAGGCGTTCATTTCACGTCTTACAACAGGCATTTAATTGACAACTATAGCGATAAGGTATTGCCTAAAAGTATATCGGTACACTCAATGAGCGAGCTTATTAACCTGAGTTCATCATTTAACTATGCTTTGTTGAGTCCGGTTTTTGAAAGTATTTCTAAAGAAGGTTACGGGCCCGCAATTGACCAGAACATTCTTAAAAATTACTTATCGAAAGCTCACGAGGTACCTGTACTTGCCTTAGGTGGAATTGATCACAAAAATGTAGATGTAGCAAAAGACCTTGGGTTTGATGGCGTTGTATTACACGGACACCTGTGGGCACAATTTGAAAAAGACGGTGACATTGACGGCGTTGTAGAACGCTTTAAGGAAGTCACTGAAAAATGGACTTAAAAAAATGAACAAACGACCTTATGTACTGACCATTGCCGGTTTTGACCCAAGTAGTGGTGCAGGTGTTACAAGTGACATAAAAACTTTTGAACAGCATAAGGTCTACGGCTTAGGTGTGCTTACTTCGGTAACATATCAGAATGAAGCATTGTTTAGTGGTGTTAAATGGTTAGCTTTTGAAGAAATTGAAAAACAATTAGAACCATTAAAAGCCTATGCCCCAAAAGCCATTAAAATTGGTTTAATTGAATCTGCAACGGTTCTGTTTAAAGTATTGAACTGGATAAAAAGAAACTGGCCGGAGTCTTTTTTAATATGGGATCCCATATTAAAAGCCTCTGCCGGATTTTCTTTCCATAAAGCACTTCACCTGGAAATTAAATCCCTTATTAAAGGGCGAATTCATCTCCTCACTCCCAATTTACCTGAATACTCACAACTGTTTGGCGAGCAGTCACCGCAAACTATAGCAGACCAACTGGCATCTTCAATTCTTATTAAAGGCGGACACCAAAAGGGTGACGAGGTATGCGATGAACTCTATAATTGCCAACAGGAAATGTTTAAAATAAGATCGCAGAAGATTAAAGGTGACCTTCAAAAGCATGGCACAGGCTGTATCCTATCATCAGCTATAGCAGCCGGAATTGCAAATGGCAATACCTTACAAGCAGCTTGTTCACAGGCTCATTTTTATGTAAAAAAAATTATTAGCAGTAATACCTCTCTGCTTGCTTACCATTATAATGTATAAAATTTTAGCTATGAATAAATCTATCGCCAGATTACAGTTTATAACATCGCCCGTTAAACAGCACAATTATATGGAGCAAATTACAGCAGTAGTAATGGGTGGTGCTAACTGGATACAGCTTCGAATGAAAGAAGAACCGGCTGAAAAAATTGAGCAGGTTGCCATACAGGCGTTAAGCTATTGCATGGATAACGGTGCTACTTTTATCCTAAACGACCACGTAGAGTTAGCCGCTAAAATTGGTGCTGACGGTGTGCACTTAGGTAAAAATGACATGGCACCGGGCAAGGCCCGCGAGATACTTGGGCCACAAGCTATTATTGGCGGTACAGCCAATACTTTTGACGATATTAAACACCTGGCTGAACAAGGTGTTGACTATATTGGACTGGGACCATTCCGGTTTACAGAAACAAAAAAGAACCTGAGTCCTGTACTTGGAATAAAAGGCTATCAGAAGCTGATTGATTCTTGCAAAAAAGAAAATATAACAATACCGATAATAGCCATTGGGGGTTTAAAACCTGGTGATTTTCCTGATTTATTTCAAACCGGTATACATGGCGTTGCCCTTTCGTCATACATCACCCAAAATGAGCAGCCCGGAGCAGTTACCTTAGAATTATTACAAACAATTGGTAAATACAGTTCTGCTAACTGGACTAAATTTCATTAAGAATACAAAGAACTTAATACATAATATAATATGTCACCACTTCAATTAGGCGATAAAACATTTCAATCGCGATTATTTACCGGAACAGGTAAATTTCCCTCTAACCAATTAATGGAAGATGCTATAATAAACAGCGAATCAGAATTAGTAACTGTTGCTTTGCGCAGGGTAGAACTGGACAATAAGGCAGATGATATTCTGAAACATTTAAAGCACAAACGCATCAACCTTTTGCCTAATACATCCGGGGTACGTACAGCCAAGGAGGCTGTTTTTGCAGCACAACTGGCACGCGAGGCTCTAGAAACAAACTGGCTTAAACTAGAAATTCATCCCGACCCAAAATATTTATTGCCCGATCCGGTTGAAACACTTAAAGCGGCTGAAGAATTGGTTAAGCTGGGCTTTATCGTTTTGCCCTATGTTCAAGCCGACCCGGTTTTATGTAAGCGACTGGAAGAGGTAGGTACAGCTGCTGTAATGCCATTGGGTGCACCAATAGGATCAAATCAGGGGCTGCAAACCAAAGCAATGTTACGCATTATAATTGAACAAAGCCGTATACCTGTAGTGGTTGATGCCGGTATTGGTGCTCCATCGCATGCTGCCGACGCTATGGAAATGGGTGCTGATGCTGTTTTGGTAAACACAGCTATTGCAGTTTCACCCAACCCAGTTCAAATGGGAATGGCCTTTAAATTGGCTGTTGAAGCAGGACGAATGGCTTTTGAAGCCAAATTGGCAAATCAATCAATGGGAGCAGAAGCTTCAAGCCCGTTGACTGCTTTTTTAAGCGAGTTGTAATAAAACCAGGGGCCGCTGACAGAGATTAACAGCGGGAATAGTTAACAATTTACTACTGACTAACACGGTATGAAAACTTTTGAAAAGGTACATGCATCTCATAATTGGGAAGCCACAAAAGCATCTATATATAATAAAACAGCAAGGGATGTTGAAAATGCTTTGACTACACCAAATGCTTCACTTGAGGATTTTAAAGCACTAATTTCACCGGCAGCTGAGGCTTATATTGAGCAAATGGCTCTCAAAAGCAGGGCTATTACGCAACGGCGATTTGGTAAAACCATTCAATTGTATATTCCCTTGTATTTGTCTAATGCATGTGCTAATGCATGTGCTTATTGTGGTTTTAGTCACAATAATGATATAAAACGTGTTACACTAACTAAGCAGCAGGTATTACAGGAGATAGCCGTTATAAAAAAAATGGGCTTTCAGCATTTGCTATTGGTTACGGGCGAACATCCGAAAGCATGTGGTTTTGATTACCTCAAAGGAATGATTGAACTGGTAAAACCACATTTTCCATCAGTATCTATAGAGGTACAGCCCATGAAACAGGAGGAGTATGCCAGTTTAATTGAGCTGGGGCTGCATACGGTATATATATACCAGGAAACCTATCATAAAGAAAACTACGCAAGTTATCATCCACGTGGTAAAAAATCAGATTTTTCATATAGGTTAGGTACACCGGAACGGCTGGGGAAAGCACATATCCATAAAACAGGAATTGGGTGTTTACTTGGTTTGGAGGACTGGCGTACTGATTCATTCTTTACAGCATTACATTTAAATTATCTTGAAAAGAACTACTGGCGTACAAAATACAGCATCTCCTTCCCTCGCCTACGCCCACATGTAGGTTCGTTCCAACCCAATGTAGAGGTAAACGATAAACAGTTAGCTCAATTAATAATGGCTTACCGCATTTTTAACCCCGATGTTGACTTGTCATTATCTACCCGCGAAAGCCAAAAATTCAGAGATAACATGTTGCAATTAGGCGTAACAGCAATGAGTGCCGGATCTAAAACAGAACCTGGTGGATATGCTGTTTACAACAAGGCTCTGGAACAATTTTCAGTCGCTGATGACCGTAGCCCGGAGGAAATGTGTTATATGATTAAAACAGGTGGGTATGAGCCTGTATGGAAAGATTGGGATAATTGCATAAATACAAAGTAACAAGTAGAAAATAATCGCACGATGATATATTGACTTAGAAAATAGAATCTTGCAAGAAACCATTGTTATTAATAAGATAAAAAGGTCTTATTTTTCTTTGATAATACAATAAGGGCAACTACTTTTGCGCCCGATTACAATGGGGTGCCTAATATTAACAGGCTGAGATTATACCCTTTGAACCTGGCCGGGTAATGCCGACAAGGGAAAGAGATATATCTAAAAAAAATTCCTCATTGCGGTAATAACTTAAACTGCATATTAAAATGAAGAAGTTTTATTTCTTAATGCTGGTCTCACTTTTAACTACCGGCGCTTTAGCACAAACAACAATTAACGGTAATGTAAGGGATGAAAATGGATTTCCGCTTGTTGGTGTTAACGTTATTGTAAAAAACACGTATTACGGTACTATCTCCAATTCAAATGGTGAATTTTCGATTGTAACCAAAGCAGATCAACCTACACTCGTATTCTCTTATATAGGCTACGAAACAGTTGAACAAAAAACGACTGATCACAATATTAAAGTTACCCTTAAACCTTCTGCTGTAATGACAAGCGAAGTTACCGTATCAGCTATTCGTGCTTCTAAAGAAATGCCTGTGGCGTATTCCGAAATGACATCGGAAGAGATACAGGAGCGCAACTTCGGTCAGGATCTACCATTTTTACTTGATCAAATGCCAAGTGTGGTAACAAATTCTGATGCTGGAGCTGGTGTTGGTTACACCAGTTTTCGTATCAGGGGTACAGACATTACACGTATCAATGTTACAGTTAACGGTATACCATTAAACGATTCTGAATCGCAAGGTGTATTTTGGGTTAATATGCCCGATTTTGCAGCTTCAGTTGATAAGGTGCAAGTGCAACGCGGTGTTGGTACCTCAACCAATGGTGCTGCCTCATTTGGCGCATCAGTTAACCTTAATACCCTTAACTCTTCTCCCAAAGCAATGGCTTTTATTGATAACAGCTATGGGTCGTACAACACAATGAAGAACTCTGTGGCTGTTTCAACAGGACTACTACAAAATAATTTAGCATTTGATGTACGCCTGTCGCGTATTAATACAGATGGTTTTATCGACCGTGCTACCTCTGAGCTAAAATCATATTACCTGTCGGGAGGCTATTATGGTGAGAAAACAACGCTGAAATTCATCACTTTCTCGGGACAAGAAAAAACCTACCAGGCATGGAATGGTGTACCTAAGGTAAAGCTTGAAAACGACCTGGCAGGCATGGAAAATTTGGTTATGATGGATGGATGGACAGAAGCAGAAGCACAAAACCTGTATACTTCTGATGCCCGTACTTTTAACAAGTACCTGTACGAAAACCAGACGGACAATTATGAGCAAAACCATTACCAGCTTCACTTTACACATGCATTAAATTCAAAGCTTAATTTAGCAGCAGCCCTGCATTACACCAAGGGAGAAGGCTATTACGAATCGTACAAAAACAGCCGTAAGTTTAAGAATTATAATGTGGGCTTTGAGAGCATTGAGATTAATGGTGAAACCATTAAAAAGACTGACCTTATTCAGCGTAAATGGCTGGATAATGATTTTTATGGTGCTACCTTCTCCGGCACATACAATACCGATGGATTAGAGTTAATTGTTGGTGGAGCATATAACGAATATGATGGTGATCACTATGGTAATGTTATATGGAGTGAATACAACAATGCCATTCCGCATAACCACCAATGGTACCTTAACAATGGTAAGAAAAAAGATTTTAACAGCTTTGTAAAAGCCACATTTGATATCAGAGATAACATACAGTTGTATGGCGATGTACAATACCGTAATGTAGACTATACAATGAGTGGTACGCATGATGATAACCGTGATTTAACACAGGATTACACCTTCGGTTTTGTAAATCCCAAATTAGGTATTAGCTGGAATATCAACCATAAGCAACGTGTATTTGCCTCATTTGCTATGGCACAACGCGAACCTTCAAGAAGCGACTTTAGAGATGCACCTGCCAACCGCAAACCAACACCCGAAACCCTTTTCGACTGGGAACTGGGTTATGAGCTAAAATACGATAAAGCATTTTTAAACCTGAATGCCTACTATATGATGTACAAAGATCAACTGGTATTAACAGGTGAAATTAACGATGTAGGTACAGCAATGATGGTTAATGTACCGGAAAGCTACCGCACAGGTATTGAAATACAGGGTGGTATTGTATTACGCTCTAACCTTAACTGTACAGCTAATGCAACCCTGTCGGCCAATAAAATTAAAAATTACACCGAATACGTAGATAACTGGAGCTATTGGGATGCACCAGAAACTGAGCCTTATCAATACATAACAGAACTGGGTGAAACAGATATTGCTTTCTCCCCTAATATAACTGCTGCCAGTAGGTTTAACTGGATGCCGGCTAAAGGCTTAACACTATCCTTATTGAGCAAATATGTGGGTGAGCAGTTTATTGATAATACATCTAACGATGAACGTAAACTGGATGCGTGGTTTGTTAATGACTTTTTAGCTAATTACGATTTTACTATTCCTTCGGTTGGTGAATTTAACCTTGGACTTAAAGTCAATAACCTGCTTAATGAAGAATACGAATCAAACGCATGGGTGTACCGCTACTATTATGCGGGGCAACATGATGTACTTGACGGTTATTACCCCCAGGCAGGTATTAACTTTATGGTCAGGCTTGGTTTGCGCTTCTAGAAACTAAAGTATTTCTATATTATAAAGCCCGAACCCTTATTAGATTCGGGCTTTATTGTATGTCTGTAGTTCGAATAAAAGCATCCACTTGTATATTTTAAGGATTATTATTTGCAATTACATGTTATGGTAAATAATTTCATCAAAGGACATATCTCTATAGAAACGCCCACAATACTCCAAATTAAAACAATAAACAAGGTAAGGAAGTACATAACTTGCTAAAGTGATCGTATAACTCACTAATGCAAATAAATTAAGTGGTTTGTTAGTATCATACACAGGTAAAATGACTTAATAATGAGGTGTTACATGCGCATAAAGAACCTTTGTAACCTCATATACCATTCAAGCAAGCTCATAATCAACATATGTAAATACATAGGGTGCTATTACAGCAACTTAATTACATGTATACTACTCATCAGAGGGCTGAGTTAACCAATACAGGCATAAATTAAATACATTAACATTACTGTGTAATAACAATATAATTTCACAACAGCACTTTATTTGCCTTCCAAAGCAGTTTATCTACTCACTTTACTTAATTATGCCGGTACAGCAGACTCTTATTTATAAAATGTAAACACTATGCAATACACATACCCGTTAATACAAGTAACATATAAGCTTACTTTAATATCGCAATTAATTATTTTCCCTAATATTAAAATTACGAACAAGTAAACAATAACCATTGCAATTCAGTCATTTTACAATATGCTTACAGGCATAAAAAATGCAGAAAACTATGCTAATATTAAATACTTATAGTCGTTTGGGATATTGATTCCGGGTTTTATTATTTATTGCACCCTAGCTTTTCTTAAACTCCTCTACCCAATAAAGGGCCTTTTCCTTATCTTTTTCCATTACAAAAACATCAGCACCTTCAGGAACCAGATGAGGTGCAATAGAACCAATCAACTGATCCTTCATACTGGCTTCAATACCATTATCTTTTAATACATCACAAAGTATTTCAACTTCCATTGGAGTACCATTAAATACAGGTACTAGTTTAGTTTTATCATTTGTTGTCATATATCTTATTTTAAATGAAATAGCAATTTACTACCTTTTCAGGGGTTCTCCAAGTCGCGAGTGAACACAAAATTCGAAGTGGCTTTGTCCTTCTTTTTTTTCAACGTTCTCTCTTACCTCTGCCGTTAAATCAAATTATAATTGATTCCCCCGGAGAAGGCCTGTGATTGTAAAAAAAAAATGATGGAAAACAGAATGCTCGGTGAAAAGTTTTTAGAGTATTTTCATATCCTATCGTAACATATTACAAGAAAGGATTCAGCTTTTTAAGCTAAATCCTCTTTCTGTTAATTATACCAATGGCATTGTTTACTATTAGCAAGCACTACTTTACTGACCAAACAGTATAGCTTTTAGGTGGCACCTGAATTTTTACCCATTTTCCACTTTGCGTTACCGGTTCCCAGTTAGAATGGCCGGTATAGTCTTTAATTAGTGTACTTGACCAGTTGGTTTCAACCCATCTTTCCTGCCAGTTATCCGAGTTGTTAAGATAAACAAGTAAACCAGCATTGTTATACCCATTACGTCGGGCCACATATTCGTCATTATCTGCAAATAAAATATCGGTTGATCCACCTGCCAGATTCCCATGTATCCATATCAGGTTATTCAGTTTATTCTTATCCAGCCACTCTTCGTAATCGCTGTAAAACATACATGGGTAGCCTTCGTGAGTTAAGATATATGCATAAGCCAACATCTTACTCCAGATTTCATCCGTATCATGATTGGTTACAAAAGTTACTGCTTTAAACGGGTTACGTTTCCACATCATGTCATTGTTAAGCTTCGTCAGGTCATTACCATCAAAAGCGTCATTCATAGCATAATAACAGGCAAAATCAAATACTGATGAATTAGCCTCTGTTGCCCACCAATCCAGATAATCAACATTAGAATCCCATAGTTCTCCAACAGAAAAGCCACCAACTGTATTAGTCCATTCACGCACCACCCATGGTTCAAAGCCCTTTACATAATCAAAACGCCAGCCATCAAAGCCCATCTCGTTTTTGTAATACTGTGCTACTGAATAAGACTGCTTCCACAGCCAGTCCTGCACATAAGTATGGTAATGACATAAATCAGGGTAACCGCCAAACACACCTGAATCATTTTGCTTAATATCATTAGGATGAAAATCGCTTGCAGAACGATAAAAAAGCCCTGATGCAGGATTAAAAACAGTCCAGGTATTTGTTTGTGTATATGGATTCGCCTCTGTTGCTCCTCCACTGTTATGGTTAATAACAATATCAGCATAGACCTGAAGCCCGTTCTGATGAGCTGTGCTAACCAGTTTTTTCAATTCCGTTTTAGAACCAAAGCGTGTTTCAACAGATCCCATCTGGTCATATTCACCAAAATCAAAATAATCAAATGGATCGTACCCCATTGAGAAAGACCCGTTATGTGCTTTTGACACCGGTGGAAGCCATATTGCATTAATGCCTGCAGCACTCCAATCATCAACCTTAGTACTCAAGGTATCCCACCAGCTACCACCTGCTGGCACATCCCAATAAAAGGCCTGCATCATTATACTTCCTCCACCCAACTTTAATTGTGCTTCATTAAGGCCATTTTGTGTAACATCTTGATTATTTACCGTATCAACCACCAGGTTGTCTTTTGAACAACTAACGGCTAAAATCAGCACTAAAACTAATGCAATAAAAAGTTGGTTAAATAAATTTGGATGTTTCTTCATTCTTGTAAAATTTAGATTAATAAAATAGAAACATGAGTTGATCCTGTTTCAATAATTGATGTAGAAATTGGGTTATTTCCCGAATTAGTATATATGTCCTCTTGCTACAATCCTTTCCAATTTAATCTTAAAATAAGCAGTTTCAAACATCTAAATGATAAGATTATTATGCAAACGTTTGCGGATTCGTTTGCAATAAAATAAAGTGTTGTAAAACATGTTTACATACAGTATTTTCACTCCTCAAAACATCCCTAAACTACTAGTAAACTGTGGTAAAGTAATTAACAATTACTTTGTCCTCATGCCTGACGGGTATCTGGCTGTGCCGATTTTCAATTCATTTTTGCCTTGACACATAAACGAAACAAAAAAGTTAAGCCTGCATAGTGAGCTTAATACCTACTGTAAATCATACAGAGCCTTATTTTTTTCTGGATTGACTTCCGCACAAAATGGAATTTGTATCTTAGATTAAGGCATAAAAAAGAACCATTTCTACAGATACTTTACCACAGCAGAAACGGTTCTTAAAAACATGTACCAAGTGCATTTACCTAGTAATATATTTATTAACCAGAGATCAATTTAAATTTTTACGCCAACCCCTGGTTATTATCTACGAAGGGTTATTTTTGATTTTAACACCTTCTTTTTAAGTAAATGGTTCCTGATTTCAATAGTCTTAAACATATCATCTGATGACCCAAGAAGTGCTTCTGATATTTTTGCATATTGTACCATCTTTTTATCGCTAAACATAGGGTAAACGACCTTTATCTTATCGGTAGTGTTAACCTGCTTTAATTCTTCCACAGGAGCAGTTCCCATAATCCATACATTATCTGTTATGCAAATGTTTATTTGTTCTTCGCTATCCCTCGATTTTTTAACAACGTATACGTTTTTATCTACCTCCCAAAATACATCAAACTCCTGGCACAGTATTTTCATTAACAATTGCCCTTTTTTAAGATTTGGCAATTCAAACACCATTTTAAAATCAGGCATACCACGCTCCACGACTTCTCCCTTATTTATAGCAATAAAACCATTACCTATTGATCTTAAAATATCGTCGTCAATTGCTAACAAAGCCATTTTAGCAAATCCTCTTTCTTCGTTATTCATTTCCGGGAAGTAAAAACTTTCTAACAGGTGTGTTTTAATATCAGAGATATTGGTATTGTATATAGCAAAGGATTCAGGTGCCGTTAATGGCAGGTATTTTATAATGTTTTTATCTAACTTATAGCTATAATGGTTTCCTTTGGAATTCTCAAGCAGGCTTTCTATTTCTATATTATCTGTATTGATTGCAGCACTTAACCACATTTTATCATAAAGCATAAATGTCGTGCTCATTTGCTCAAAGTTCTCCATAAACTCATAAAACTGATAATCAAGCGAATTATAGAGATAGTAAGGCACACGTGAAATATACTTAGCATCCACATAAGCTACCACAGCTTTTCCTTCGGTTAAATTCTTCATATAAGATTTCATCTTAAACGGTGATTTTATAGCCTGAATATCTTCACCATTAGCTAATCTCTGCTGTTCTTTGCTCAATAAATTCTCAAAGTAGTTTTTGCTCACTACCGAATCAAGACGACTTATAGAGTCCAATTTCATACTACACGCAATCCTATAATCATCGTCATGGTAGCTATCAGCATTCAGCATACCTAAGCGAGCCTCTTCAAACTCTTTTCTAAGTTTTTTATTAACAACAGTAGTTTGATTATAAATTTTTAAAGTTGAGTATTCACTCCCTTTTATAAAATACCCGTAACTGTACTGGCCACCATCCAGAATAACCATGCCGTCTGAGAAGTCTTTAATTGTAAAATTAAACTCTTTTAATGTTTCAGTCATCTTATCTGCAGCTATAGTACCACTAGATTTAAAATCTATACGATAAGAATCATAGGCTTCATTGGTTTGTCCGTAAAAACAAAACTCCCTAAAGTTTTCAGCTACTCTTTTGAATTGATCCGGCATTTCTTTAATAGTCTCTTTAAGTAATACTTCATCTTCTACATTGTCTTTATTAATATACAACATAAACATTAGGCTATCACCGGGTATATTATAACATAAACTGGTTGTAGTACTTTGTGCTCCAGATATCGCAGGCAATAGTGTGATTAAAAGTAGCAGCAAATAATTTTTAAATTTCATCTCTTCTTTTAGCTTATAATAATTAATAATAGTAATTACAGGCCAAAACATACACTTAAGCAAGCGCGCTTTGATGATGTTCCGGAATTTGATTTAAAACAACAACAAAGGTGTTTTATTCTTTCTTAACCAACAAAATACCTTACTATGTTTCTTTTATTTTTTTAACCAAACTACAGACTTTATCACAAAAAAGGAGGGAATCCTTCTGGATACCCTCTTAATAAACATTGTAATAAAATGTAAACTTAATTGCTTTTTTTAGTTTGCAATTGCTTAGCCATTGCAGCACCTATCAAACTTTCCAATGGCGTTCCTCCCTTTGAATCACCCCCTATAATCATCGTTTGCGGAAAGTTAATCTTTGCTATTTCTGCTGCAACCTTAACATCACGATCAAGCTCCATAGCCAGTTTAACTTCAGGGGTAATACCAGCATGTACTTTTTTCGAAATTTCATAGGCCTCTGCATCAGCAGTAACCTTCACCTTCATAGCATTAAGCCGCTCCGTTTCTAAAGCAATAGCTGCTAATTTTTTATTCGTTTCTTCTTGCTTAAGTTTAGTTTCAATGGCAATAAGTGCCTTTACCTGCTCTTTTTCCTGGTTTACACGTTCTTCTGCTTTATCACGTTCACCCTGAGCAACAATACGCTGTTGCTCAGCCTTTGCCGTCTCAATCATTTGCTGCTCCAACTGACGCTTTGCCGATTCATCACGCTGCGCCTCTAATCGTTGCTTAAAAGTTGCTTCAAGATCAATTTTATCAACAATGACCTGCGATACAATAATGTTATTTTCCGATAATTCATGCGGAATACGTTTGGGTATACCATTTTCCAATATTTTTTCTACACGATAACTCGTCTGAATTTCTTTAATAGTACGCTGTGCAGAAGTCATATCAATAGCATCAAAAATAGTATCTTTTACCTCAAGCTTATTCACCGCATAAGTTCCTTCTTTTAGTTGTTCTTCAAAGGTCTGACGAAACGATTGTGCTTCACCTGAAATATAATTTTGAGCCGCAAACATATAACCTGTGTTTATCAATTGTTCCCTTACAGTTGGTATTATTGTGTTGTTTACCAAGTTACTCATTGTCCGGTACTTTACAGCCAGCTTAATAAAAGACGGACTATCTTCGGGTAACTGAAACCGCAGCGAAACATGCCCCTGGGCAGTTACCTGATCGATAAAACGAACCGGTACCGGATTCATAATGCCTTCCAGTTCTTTAATATCAGATTCGGATTGAGAACTTACGACCTTAACATCAATATATTTCTGCCATTTATCAATTTTAGCAAAACCACGCCACTTAATACCTTGTTCCATTACAGCACTCATATGTCCTGTAGGCGACACCAATAAATAGTTAAAACCTCTATCAGCAAAAAAGAACAACGATTTTATCAACATTAATACTACACCAAATGTAAGCAGTATATACCCATGTATATTTTTTATACCTTTAAGTAAAAGAGGCATTTTGGTGGATTGCTTTTCAATTTTTGAAATAATAATAGCTGCTAAACCAGCAATTACAATAAGAAAACCTATAAATGTAAGCATAATAAATTTGTTTTTAGTTGATACGAGTATACTTTTATATTAACAACGAAGCCTGCTTTCTTTCATAATACTTAAAACAAATGTATTTTTATATGTTTAAATAACAAACTAATTCACTCAAATATTTACAACATATCTTAAAAAAACATTATAACAAACAAAAAACAACTAATACACAAGGAATCATATAATACAAAACACCCCAACTTACAGATAATATCTGCACTTTAACAATAAAGCATTCTACCCGAAATACACAGTTAACCAGAAGCTTTCTATTCTATTGATAAACCATGCTATTTCAAAAAAGATAACTTATTCCAATAACTTCGCTGGAAAATAATTTTATCACTCTCAAATAAAAAAAGCCACAACCACGTAGTCTGTTTAGATCTTTCCATTGCTGAAGAGTCCTTTGGGGTGTCATAAGCTAAATTAATAGTTAATAAATATTGTTCCTGTTATAACAATTCCAGCATCCGGTACAAACATAAGATACGATCATAGAAACTATCACTTTTTTAACTACTTATATTATCATCAGTACTATTAAGATAACTATTAATACAGTTACAAGTAACCTTTTAACCAGGCCGGAAATCCTGATTAACCAAAAGGTATAATTAATAAAAAACTCACTCCGCCCTGTTAAATGCTTTATTCTCCAATTCAATTACCTCTAAATCTTTTATTTCCCCCTTATCTAAAACAAATCGTACAGCTGTACGCACAGCATGAAAACCAGAATGCCCACAAGCCCCCGGATTGATGTGTAATAAATCAAATTGTTTATCGTACATCACTTTTAATATATGGGAGTGGCCTGATATAAAAATTTTAGGCGGGTTCTTATAAAGTATATTTTTAACCTGGCTTGTGTATTTACCCGGATAACCACCTATATGAATTAACATTACATCCACATTATCGCAAATAAATCGTTCAACCTCTTTGGTTTCAGACCTGATTTGTGAATTATCGATATTACCATAAACTGCACGAAGGGGTTTAAAAGTTTTTATAGCATCCAATACTTTTATATCACCAATATCTCCGGCATGCCAGATTTCATCCACATCTTTAAAAAGTTCAATAAATTTTGGATCAAAATAGGAGTGCGTATCAGATAATAGGCCAATTCGTGTCATAACTTTTTTATTTTGCTACGAAAGTACTTTATTTTAGAAATACATTAAAAAAATCTGTAATACTCTCATATAAATAAGGATGGGGAAATAAAATCAAACTTGCTCACCTATCAGCTCTTCAAAAAGTATAAAATGATTATTAATTGTACCCTATTTTTAATAAATTTAGCCAACTAAGACACCAAAAAATATGCCCATCGAACAGAAATTTTTCAATAGAGACATTAGTTGGCTATCATTCAATCACCGCGTACTGGATGAGGCAAAAGATACTTCTCTGCCTTTATTTGAGCGATTAAAGTTTCTGGCAATCTATTCTAATAACCTGGATGAATTTTATAAGGTAAGAGTTGCAGAATATCGCAATGCTACCCAGCATCCGGAGGGCTACCCTGACATACCCAATGCCAGGGAAACACTGGAAAAGATTAACCAGACTGTTGGTCAGTACTGGATTGAATACAGTAAAATATTTAAAGGTGAGATTCTTCCGCTGATGGAGAAAAACAAAATAATACTACACCTTGAAAATTATCCTGAAAAACCAGAACACACACAGTTTATTAAAACATTTTTTCACCGGGAACTGATTCCTTATTGCCAACCGGTATTATTAAACAAGGGTACACGAAGCTTTATGCGCGATAATCGTCTTTATCTGGCGGTTAAACTCTATCGAAAAAGAAAAAAACAAGACAAAAAAGGAAAAAAAAGGCGTGCCCGATATGCATTAATAAAGGTGCCCACTAACGATCACAGCCGCTTTATTAAACTTCCGGAGATAGATAACCAGCATCATTTTATATTTTTGGATGATGCCCTTCGGTTTGGCTTACCTGAATTATTTCCGGGATATGATGTGGTTGGTAGCTGGGGGGTTAAAATAGCCCGTAATGCCGACTTAGGCATAGATGATGAATTTTGGGGTGATCTGGTTGAAAAAATACGTAAGAACCTGACACTGCGTAAGACAGGAACTCCTGCCGGGCTATATCATGACAGGGCAATACCTGCCGATGTATTACAATTTTTAATGCATTCGTTTGATATAAAACCTATTGAACTAGTCGAAACAGGAAGCTATCAAAACTTGCATGACTTCTTTAATTTTCCAAACCCCTTTGCTCCCAAATTACAATGGCAGGCACCAAAACCCATTAAGCCTTATCAACTCGAAAAGGCCGGCTCTATGTTTGAAGCCATCAAGCATAAAGAACGAGTATTGCATTACCCCTATCATTCATTCAATTACGTTATTCAGTTTCTTCGGGAAGCTGCTACCGATGATAAAGTAGAGGAAATAAAGGTTACCCAATATCGCGTAGCCAGTAACTCAGAGGTTGTTGGCGCATTAATTTTTGCAGCTCATAATAAGAAAAAGGTAACCGTTTTTGTTGAAGTAAAAGCACGTTTTGATGAGGCAAATAACCTGTATTTTGCCCACCAGATGGAAAAAGCCGGAATTAAAATCATTTACAGTATTCCCGGACTTAAGGTACATGCCAAAATGGCTTTGGCTATCAGAAGGCTAAATGGAGAAAGAAAGCGCTCCTTTGCCTATTTAAGCACAGGTAATTTTAATGAGAAAACAGCCCGCCTTTATGCCGATCATGGCTATTTTACATGTAATGATGCTTATCTGGATGATATGGAAGCTTTGTTCCACTATTTAGAAGATCAAAGCTCTAAGCCCACACTTAACAAATTACTTATAACACAAATTAACTTACGTAAGGGTATAATGGATCGGATCAACAATGAAATCGACTTATCTAAACGTGGTAAAAAAGGCTATATATTACTTAAAATGAATGGCATTCAGAATAAAAACCTAATTAGCAAATTATATGAAGCCAGCCAGGCAGGTGTAAAAGTCGATTTGATTGTAAGAGGTGTATGTTGCCTTGTGCCCGAGCAAGAGTTCAGTAAAAATATACGTGTTGTACGCCTTGTTGACAGTTATCTTGAACATGCCCGCATTTGGGTATTTGGCAACGATAACAATAAAGAGATGTTTTTATCTTCAGCTGATTGGTTAAACAGAAATATCAACCGACGGATTGAAATTGCCTTCCCGATGGAAAACCCGGAGTTAAAAGGCGAGATTTTGAACATTTTAGAGATGCAGTTAAATGACAATGTTAAACTGTGCCAAATAGATAAAAACTTAAATAACATTCGTCTGAAAGACAACAATCCCAAACGGCGTGCCCAACAAAAGATTTATGAATATCTTCAGCATTTGGATATGAAGTCAAAAATGAAAAACAATTCAAATACGACACTATGTTAACCCTTATTTTGGTACGCCATGCCAAAACAGAGCAATTAAGCTATAATAGCACAGAATCTGATTTTGAACGAGAATTAAAACCCCGTGGCTATAAGGATACCCAACTGATAGCTAAGGAATTTATAGAAAAGGGCATTAAACCGAATGTTATAATATCAAGTAAAGCTATCAGGGCCGATCAAACAGCAGTAGTATTAGCTAAAGAATTGGGCATTAAGTCTATCGTTCGTGAGCAATTTATTTATGATGGCTATACAACTGCTGAGTTTATTCAATACCTGGGGCAATATTCAAATAAGGATGCGGTAATAATGGTTGTTGGACACAATCCTGAAATAGCCATGTTAGCAATAAACTTAAGTGGCAGCAACTACCTTCATTTTCCCACAACGGGAAGCGCTGCCATTTCTTTTGATGTAGAAAACTGGAAAGACATTAATGCACGCGAAGGCCAATTGCAATGGCTAATTACTCCAAAAAAGCAAAAGTGACACAGCTGATAAATGCTAAAAAAATATTAAGCGGTAATGCTTCAAATACAGATTCATGGTTTGGTACTTCTTATACCATAAATTTGTACCGGGGTTGTACACATGGATGCATTTATTGCGACTCAAGAAGTAAATGTTACCAGATAAAGAACTTTGATAATATTGAAGTTAAACAAAATGCAATAGAACTACTCCATAAGGAATTACGATCTAAAAAGAAGCGAGGTACTATCGGATTTGGCTCAATGAATGATTGCTATATGCCACTGGAAAAAGAATACAAACTTACACGCAAAGCTCTTGAACTGGCTTTGCACCACCGTTTTCCGGTACACATCATCACCAAGGGTACACTTGTAACCCGCGATATTGATATCTTAAAACAAATTAGTAAAATATACGCAGCTGTTTCTGTTACCATAACAGCTGCCAACGATAGGCTTGGTAAAACTATTGAACCCAATGCCCCATTATCATCGGAGCGCTTTGCCGTCATCAAACAATTGAATGATGCAGGTATTTACAGCGGTATAACACTTATGCCTGTTCTGCCTTTTATAACGGATGCACCTGGTAATATTGAACAAATCGTTGCAAAGGCCAAAAAATCTGGTGCCAAATACATTACCGCTGGCTTTGGCATGACGCTGCGAGAAGGCAACAGAGAGTATTACTACAAACAATTAGATTTGCACTACCCTGAGCTTAGGCAAAAATATATTACTACTTTTGGAGAACGATACAATTGTTACAACCAGAATTACAAGCAACTACACCATCTTTTTAAGCAACTTTGCAAAAGTGCAGGCATAGCCACTAAAATGAATTTCTACTCTCCAGAACAAGACTCCCAGGCAAGCTTATTTTAATAATAATAAATTTACAATCTGTTTTGAGTATGTTACTATATATTGTAAAATCTTATATTTAGTTAGAAATGCGAAACCAAGCCAGTTATTCTTATAACTAAAGTTGTTAAATATTTTTTATCTTAATATTTATACTAAAACAATTACTCTATATAAAACCTAATTAGCCAATAATATACCGGCACAAAAACTAAATAGCCTTAGCAATAATTACAATCGTATTAATTAGATATAATCAATTTCTTTTCATAAAAAAAATACATCCCTATCTAATTAGTGAAAAAAGGTGTCTGAACCGCCATGGTGTTACTAATTTTAAGCAAACAGAATTATAGAATAATTATACCTTAGAAAAATGAATAAGAAGAAGCGATTTTACAACATACAATTTAAAGAAGAAAACAAAAGGAAGTATACTCCACTGATTAGATGTGCAAAAAACATCCCATAGAATTTAAACTTTCTTCTTTTCAATTGAAGAAGACGAAAAATACAGCATAAATCTTAGAAATTTATTCACTCTTTTGTTGCAACTTAAATAAAAATGCTTGTAATGAATGGTAATGCAGATGACCAAGAGTTATTCGATTCAAATCAACATTCGGCTTCTACTTCTATAAAACCATTCTATTTGTACATTATAAAATACATCAGGAAATAACACCAGATCCAATTAATTCATCATCATTGTACCACGCAGCAAACTGACCAGCTGTAATACCTCGTTGCAGCTTATCAAAAACAAGGAATAGCCCATTGGCACGACGATATAATATTCCCTTCTGTAATGGCTGACGATACCTAATACGTAAATTTAAACGTCTGGAATCACCAACTTCCATCTTTTGATCATCTCTTACCCAATGGATTTCATCGGGTTGTATACGCAATACCTTGCGAAACAAACCCGGATGCTGTTTACCCATACCGGCGTATACCTGATTAAAATCCACACTGGTTCCAATGATAAACAAGGGCTCTGGAAATCCACCAATATTAAGACCCTTTCGCTGGCCAATAGTGTAAAAATGTGCGCCATTATGATCGCCTATTTTCTTTCCATATTTAGGATGAAACATATAAGGCAATGCTAAAGTCTCCAAGTTTTCATCACTTGGATTGTCAAGCTCAGCCTTTGTCCAGTCGCGTTTAAATAACTCACTATCCTGATCAATAATAAAAACCCGTCCTTTCTTAGGCTCTAATTTTTGTTGTAAAAAAACAGGTAAATCTACCTTTCCTACAAAACAGATACCTTGTGAATCCTTCTTATGAGCTGTTATTAAATTTAACTCATTAGCTATACGTCGTACTTCCGGTTTAATAATATCACCAATAGGAAATAATGCTTTAGCCAGTTGTTTTTGATTTAACTGACATAAAAAATAACTCTGATCTTTATTATCGTCGCTACCAGCTAATAAACGGTGTACTTCTTTACCATCAATTTCAACCGTTTCCTTACGACAGTAATGCCCCGTTGCCACATAATCTGCTCCTAATCCAAGTGCTTTATCCATAAACACATCAAACTTAATCTCTCTATTACACAGCACATCAGGGTTAGGAGTGCGTCCCCTTTCATATTCAGCAAACATATAATCGACCACACGTTTACGGTAAAAATCACTGAGGTCAACGGTGTGAAATGGAATATCTAACTTCATGGCAACAGCCTGTGCATCAAACTGGTCGTCTAACCACGGACAATCAGACTTTAATACCCCGGTTGTATCATGCCAATTCTTCATAAATAAGCCTATTACTTCGTATCCTTGCTCCTTAAGCACATACGCCGCTACACTCGAATCTACTCCTCCCGAAAGACCTATTACAACTTTCTTTTTTTGTATTGTTTCTCCCATTTTACTCCAAATAGCCAACAAAAATACAGTTTTTTATCGAGTTAACGTTACTTTATCAATACACTAAAAGCCTCATGATACTAGTGCATGTTACACATCTACATTAACTAAACAGGGAACCCCCTGCATTAAAATTTGCTTATAAAAAAAGCCGCTACTCATTAAGAATAACGGCTAATATACCATACTTAATACCTTAGACATTAATCATCATCGGCATTAATAACATCAATTCTTCTTCATTCTCTCCATTTTCAAATGGCAACAATATACCTGCACGTGACGGATCAGACAGTTCAAAAATAACATCTGTTGAATTAAGGTTATCTAAAATGTCAGCTAAGAAACCTGATTTAAAACCAATTTCCATTTCATCACCTTCATACTGGCAATTTAAACGCTCATGGGCAGAAATACTAAAATCAATATCCTGCGCTGATACAATCATTTCACCTGCTGTCATCTTTAATTTAACCAAGTTACTGGCCTGATTAGAAAAGATAGAAACACGCCCTAACGTGTTATGAAATTCACTGCGATCAATAATGACTTTATAAGGATTATCCTGTGGTATTACAGCGTTATAACTTGGGTAGTTTCCTTCAACTAAACGACAAACTAATTTGTAGTTAGGTAACGTGAAGAAAGCATTTTTATCATCGAATTCAATTGCAACTTCACCTGACTCTTTGGGTAACACATTCTTTAATAAACTAGCCGGTTTTTTTGGTAGAATAAACGATCCCGAGAATTCTGTTTTAGCATCTAAACGACGGTAACGCACAAGTTTATGAGAATCAGACGCAACAAAGGTCATATTCTCAGGCGACAACTCAATCAATATCCCGTTCATAACTGGACGAAGCTCATCATCAGCAGTTGCAAAAAGTGTTTTATTGATACCAACTTCCAGCAAACCAACTTCAACCTGTAATTTTGAACTCTTGTCGGCATCCAGATTTGGTAGCTCAGGAAAATCTTCGCCATTTTGTCCAACAATACTAAACTTACCTTTTTCTGTAATGATATTTACACCAAACGACTCCATATTAATGTCGAAATTCAGCGGCTGCTCAGGAAATTTTTTAAGTGTTTCCAGTAATATGCGCGAAGGTAAGGCAATAGTACCTTCACCATCTGAATTATCTAACTCCAACGAAGTTACCATCGTTACCTCAAGGTCTGAAGCTGTTAATACAAGTTTGTTCTCTTTGAGGTCGAATAAAAAATTATCTAGAATAGGCAATGTACTTTTATTACTTATCACACGACTGATAGCCTGTAAGTGTGACAGCAATTCTGTACTGGAAACTACAAATTTCATATGCTTAAATTTTACTTATCAATGGACACATGCAACCTTTCAGGTAAATTTTAATCCCTCCCAATAGTCATCGGGATAGCATTAATTAAAATTTACTACGTTCGTTTCATATGTTATTAGTTTTTATCAAATATATCAAAAAAACAGATATTTACGAGGTTTATCTATTCTAATAGTAAACGGGATGCATTCCCAAGCCGAAAGATACAAAAAATAGCTACTCACCAAAAAGTACTACAGCGCAATTTTTCAAGAGTTATTAACAACTTTAAAAATTTGCTTCTTACTTAATATCTGCTCCAATAAAGCTATCTGCATTATATCAAAAGTTTACTAACTCTTAACTCCTTTACCAAATCTTCGGTATCGTAAAAAGATAAATAAACCACTGCCTGCTATGACTAAAACAATTGGTAATATAACATTTAACCACTTCCAGAAGGCTGTTCCAGCCGATAACTGTTGCCTGTCGAGCAAGCGTAATGTCAGGTAACGACCTCTTAATTGCATCCATCCATCTTCATCACACAAGTAATTAACAGCATTCACAATAAAGTCTTTATTGCCATACACCTGCTTTGAGCCTTCATCATATCCCAATGGCATTACTTGCGGATTACTAGCCTTAAAACGCACATCGTTGCGTATAATATCCCCATCTGCTACCACTATCATACGTGTTGGCACACTGTTTTCTTTTATTTTGATTAATGGGTTCAAGCCTTTAGGAGGCCGACGGTTAGTAAACACCGATGAAAAAATACCTTCCTGAATAACAGCAACCTTCTGGTAAGAAGCAGAAAATTCACTTTGTTGTAGTTGTTTATTAACCTCTCTCATACTAATAAAAACAGGCGTACTGTTCACCTTTGTATACTGCGATGTACGCAATAATACCTGGCGTTTTAACTGCAAATCATTTCCTACAGTATCGATAGTACCTACAAAACTACCACGCACCAAATTTATATTACGTGTTACCGGATGATTTTGTGCCGCCGCCAATAATGGACTATACAGCCATGGTACCGGCACTAACTGAGGCTGCCCTTGTGGTTGGGCATTCATTAAAATACGTCCTGCCTGAATATCTTCAACAACAACAGGATTAACACGAACACCGTACTTAAACAACTGATCATCCAGATTTATATCATTATACAAACCTATTGTTTGTGGTGTTATTCGCAAACTATCCAGAGTTATATTTACAGCATCTATAAGATACAGTAAACGCCCTCCATTCATTAAATACTGATCCAGTACAAACTTATCTTTCTCTGAAAACCTCTTTGATGGTTTAGCAATAATAACAGCTTTATAAGGTGCCAAAATATTCGGATCTGTTCCTATTCTCCCCCTATCAACCTGGTAATAAGATGATAAAGCATCGGTTACCTCAATTACATCCATCTCATCCAATTCTCCATGTCCCTCAAGAAAAGCAATCTTTGGTTTTTCATTGATTATCAACTTCCTAAAAGCATTGGTTAGCTTATATTCTAATCCTTCTATGGATATATTCAGGTTCTCTGCCCCACTTCTGGATGGCAAATTATCAAGCAGGTTCACCCCAACTAATTTATCATTAAAATACACTACTGCATATGGAAAAACGTAGGATTGTATTTTACGTCCGTCTTCAGTACTCTCGAATACAGTTTGAGGTTCAAACCCAAACTTTTCAAGCTCCCCAAGCAAATGCTTCTTTTCTTTTGCATTTCCTTTATCTGGATTGATAAATTCAAATTGCATGTTTCTACCGCCTTCTGCCTTAAACTCTTCAAGCATTTCACGCGTAGCATTCGCCAATCGTCTGAAACCGGAATTTAATTCTCCATCGAGATAAACTTTAATATACAAATCCGATGGTAAATCCTGTAAAAATTGTCTGGATGCTTCTGTTAAGGTATATCGTTTTTCACTTGTTAAGTCAAGCCGAAAAAACACTTGCCTGCTAAACCAGCTTATGGCGATCAGCCCACCAATTACAACACCTATCCTCACCAGTTTATTGGGATGTTTTATTCCGATACTCATAGTTTTACAGTTATTGAATTAGCGTTTATATCGTAACAACGACATCTTAGTAAGAAATAAGAAAAGATACACCAGGCCACAAAGGTGAATAATATCACGAGAATCAATCACTCCACGGCTAAGAGAACGATAATGGCTATCAATACCGATGTAAGTTATTAAATCCTGCCATCGGCTCAAACTCTGTAATTCGCTTAAAGAATCAAAACCTGAATAGAGCATAAACGACAGTAACACTGCAATTACAAAGGATACAATCTGATTATCAGTAACTGAAGAGGCAAATACACCAATAGCCACATATACTGCTGCCAGAAAGAACAAACCAATATAAGATCCCCAGGTTGCTCCCATATCCATATTACCGGTTGGATTACCCAATTGGTAAACGGTATAGACATAAAGTAAGGTTGGCAACAAGCTGATAAGTACAACAGCAAATCCGGCCATGAACTTCCCCAATACAATCTGCATTTCAGAAATTGGCCTTGTCAGTAACACATCTAATGTCCCAACCTTTTTTTCATCAGCAAAAAGGCGCATTGTTACTGCAGGCACAAGAAATAAATACACCCAGGGCGCAATATAAAACAACGATTCTAATGATGCATATCCTCCAAATAGAATATTTAAATCATTGGGAATAATCCATAAAAACAAACCTGTAAGCAATAGAAAAACGGATACGACCAGAGCACCTGTTACGGAACTAAAAAAAGATGCTAACTCTCTTTTGAAAATGGCAATCATCTGCTTATTGTATATTATTTTTTATTCTGCTTTATCTTTTTTAAGCGAAGCTAACATCAGCTCAGCAGTACGATAGCTCGAACCATGACTTCCCATTCTCCTGCGCAATTCTTCGTAATCGGCTAACAGCTCTTTCCGACGTAACGTATCTTCCAATAATTCACTTAATTCATTTTCGAGCTTTTGTAAGGAAAAATCTTTCTGAAACAGCTCTAACACAGCTTCTTTATCAAGCACTAAATTAACCAGTGATATATATGGTACTTTTATTATTAGTTTTTTAGCAATAAAATCGGTAAATCCTCCTCCCCACATCTTATAACATACAACTTGTGGACAATTTAAAAGTGCTGTCTCAAGGGTTGCTGTTCCGGAAGTTACCAGTGCTGCTCTTGCCTGCTGAACCAACTGGTATGTTTGATCTGACACAACGGCTACATCTTTACCAACAATAAATGGTTTATACTCTTCTTTGGAGAAAGAGGGCGCACCGGCAATAACAAATTGATATTGAGGATATTTATCCACCATCTTAAGCATATCTGGCAATATCATCTTTATTTCACCTTTCCTGCTACCTGCTAAAAGTGCAACCTTAGGACGCTCATCCAAATCATTTCGCCGTATAAATGCCTCAAAAGATTCGTCTTTATTCTCTCTGTTATGGATCGCATCTAATACCGGGTTTCCACTATATTGTACCTCTACACCGTGTGCCTCAAAAAAACTGGTTTCAAATGGCAAAATAGTAAACATCCGATCCACATTTTCTTTTATTTTTTTTACTCGCTTTTGATTCCAAGCCCATAGCTTTGGTGATATATAATAATATACCAGTAATTTATTATCATGAGCAAACTTTGCCATACGTAAATTAAAGCCGGCATAATCTACTAATATTAAAACATCTGGTTTATACGCCAGTAAATCATTCTGACAAAGCTTAAAATTCTTCTTTATTGAACTTAAATTCATCAATACATCCCATAGCCCCATAACTGCGGTATCCTTGTAATGACGCACTAATGTACCGCCTTGCTCTTTCATCAAATCACCACCCCAGTAGCGAAAATCAGCTTCCGTATCCTGTTCTTTAAAAGCTTTCATTAAATTTGAAGCATGCAAGTCGCCCGATGCCTCGCCAGCAATTAAATAATAACGCATATTGTTTATATTTCTGAGCTTAGTGATTTTATAGTAAAAACTTAAAAACAAGTACTACCACAGCATAAAGAACTGTAGAAGTAACAATTCCTCTGGCTGCTAATAATCGCTCTAAATTAATTGCAATAAAGAATACTACTAAATTAGGAAGAACACTAATACTTAACAATTTACCAATACTTCCCATATTAATTAGCTGACTCAGAAATGCCACATACTCCAGCTCGCCTCTATATAATGACAGGTATAAAATAAAGGACATAATAAGTGGTAAAATAAGGCCAACTAAAATACCAATATAGAGCTTGTTACATTTACAATTCATAATTTTGTTCTTTCAGGTAGGCTATTAAATTATAATTTGTAGCATCTAGATAACAAGGTACAATTGAAGCCATACCCTTTTTTAACATATATTCATCAGTGTCTTTAGCTTCCGGTTCCATGTTTTCAAAACGCCCCGTTAACCAATAATATTTCTTTCCTCTTGGATCTTCCCTTTCAACAAATTCCTCAACCCACTTACCTTTACTCTGACGAACCACTTTTGCACCTTTTACAGGGCTCACATCAGGAATATTAACATTTAGGAATGTACCTGAAGGTAATTTGTCGGCTAAGACTGATTTCACAACATGCTCTGCCACCTTAACTGCTTCTGTAAAATCAGCCTCATGACTATAATTCAAAAGTGAAAAAGCAATTGCAGGCACCTGATTTAAAGCACCTTCTCTTGCTGCACCAACTGTACCTGAATAGTGCAAGCTAACACTGGAATTTGTTCCATGATTAATTCCTGAGACAACTAAATCCGGCTTTTTATCCATCAGAACATTAAGTGCCAATTTTACGCAGTCAACAGGTGTACCATTAACCTTATATAACATCAAACCATCTCTCTGTTTCACCAATTTAGCATACAATGGCGTTTTAACAGTAATAGCATGTGACATACCCGAATATGATTCATTTGGTGCAATAACCACAACATTACCTATGTGCTTCAGCATCTGTACCAATGACTCCAGTCCTCCTGCCTTAATTCCATCATCATTTGTAACCAGAATTAAAGGCAAATCCTTTTCAATTTTCGACATATAAAGTATACATTTTACCTATCAAAGATAGATATATTGTGTAAAATCCAATGTCTATTTTTACTAATATTATTCTAAAGCACATAATATGCCTGTACTTTTTCTAAGTTAGGAGATTCTGATAAAAACATATTAAAAGACTACATATACAATTTACAAGATGAGCTAATTTTATGAACAAAGGGATAAAAACAAAAAAGCAGGATATGGGAAATCTCCCCCTAATATCCTGCTTGAATTTTAAATGATATGTATTCGCCTATGCTTAGTTAATGGCTTTTTTTGCACCTACAAAACGCTTTCGCAAATCGTTATATATAACCTCCGAGCCTGCTACTTTGGCTTTTGCGGCTCCTTTTACGGCATTGTAAAAAGTGGACCTAAAAAGATTATAAATAAACTTTTTTTACAATGTATCTAATCAGTTTCTTTTGAATCGTATTAAATGCATAAAAAAAAGCCAACCCAAAGGCTGGCTCTTTATACTTACTTTCTTTTAAATACCGCACAACACGTACAGAAGTGTTGTGCCATACAGACCTGAGGCCTTATTTAAAGCAACGTAGCCAGAGACATACGCCGAACGAGGTACATTATTTAGTTACTACACTGAACGGGGAGGGGTGCTCCATATGTACTATGGCTTTTTCTACAAAGGCCATGGTTTTATCACCCATTTTTGCCAGTTGTTTTATTTCGCTTGCATCTAAATCTATTAGCTTAGGCATTAGCACCTTTTTAGCGTGTTTATAGCAGTAGTTACTTCTTTTTGGTCTTCTTCGGTTAATTCTATTATATAATTTCCTAGCATAACTTTTGTTTTTAAATAACGCTTTACACGTGCGGCGGTGTTGTGTTTATTTCTTAATTATTTTAGCTTTATTATTGAGCCAGCCAAATTTCTTCTTAACCATACTTTCATCAAATTCAATACTCTTATAATTATCCTTTGTAACTTCAATTGGTATTAGAGCATGATAGACTGGGTTCTTTTTGCTATAGATTACCAAATATTTATGCTTTGGACATTTTAACCTTTTTTCCTGACTATCTTTTGGTATCGAATATAACCCTCTATAAAGCTTATTTTCTATTTTATACACATAGTGGTGTCCTATTGACATAGTTACATTTCCTCCAATAAAACTCTCTGTTGTTACTGCAATTGTTCTTTCGTACTCAGTTAAATAGTTTCTATAAAATATTGAGTCCAAAGTATTCATAACAATAAGCAATAGAATAAAAACGGCAACAATAATGACTATTTTATGACTATTTGACAATTGCATGTGTGTTTTTTTGTCCATAAGTAGTTAGTATATTAATGTAGTTCCCATATGAATTCCCAACTCCATTTCCTAAAGAATTTCCAAATTGAGTGCCTGTATATTGTATAAACGTACCTGATATTGCTCTGGCTGAATATCCTGAAACACCATCTTTATGAGTGACAAATCCATTTTCAAGGCTTGAATATTCAAAAACAGTACCTGCGACAACATTAAGGCCTTTGCCCCAGATATTTCCACCCGGAATAGCTGAAGTAATATTGAAGTTCATTATTGCTTTTTGTCCATCAAAGTCATGCTTTATAAGTTGAGAAGTAAATTCTCCTCCCATTGCAGGCAAGTTTATTAAACCTGCTGCTGTAGAATTCCCCTTTATCGACCATTTGAAAATAGAGTTTCGACAAGCCCGTAGGGCGCGTTCAGCTAAGAAATGTTATTTTTAAATGGTTAAATGAATTATGAAGAAAACACGATTTACAGAACACCAGATTCTATCAATTCTTAAACAGCAGGAAACCGGCTTGAAGGTTTCTGACATCTGCCGTGAGTGTGGCATTAGCCCAGCCACCTTTTACAACAGGAAATCCAAGTATAGTGGAATGGATGCCTCACAATTGAAAAAGCTTAAGGATCTGGAAGAGGAAAATGCCAGATTGAAAAAGATGTATGCAGAGCTAAGTCTGGTTCATTATGCTTTCAAGGATGCTGTCGAAAAAAAGCTTTAAGGTCTGAGCAAAAGAAAACTTTGGCTAATCACATGATTGAAGAGCATTCAATTAGTGTGCGTCAGGCCTGTAATCAAGTAACCCTCCCAAGGTCGACGTTTTTATACGTTCCCTAGGAGAAAACTGATCAGCCAATTATAGAACAGCTCTCGTTTCTAACAGAGAAACACCCGGCAATTGGATTTTGGATGTGTTTTCACCGATTAAGAGCGATGGATTTTCATTGGCATCATAAACGGGTTTATCGAGTTTATACAGCAATGAATTTAAACATTAGAAGAAGAGCTAAGAAACGGCTACCTGCAAGAGCAAAACAGCAGCTATTCCAGCCGCCTGAGCCTAATCACGTTTGGTCTCTTGATTTCATGAGTGATAGCTTATGGAATGGGAAAAGATACAGACTGCTAAATGTTATAGATGATTATAATCGCCAGGTTCTAGCCATAGAGGCTGACACTTCACTACCTGCTTTGAGAGTGGTCAGAACACTAGAAAGACTTAAAGAAGACAGAGGCTTACCTAAGATGATTCGAGTTGATAATGGTCCTGAACTCATCAGCAACAAGCTTGATGCATGGTGTAAGGATAATAAAATTGAGCTTGCTTTTATACAGCCGGGAAAACCAACTCAAAATGCTTTCATAGAGCGATTGAATGGGAGCTTAAGACGAGAATTACTCAATGCGTATATTTTTAGAACCTTATCCGAAGTCAGAGACAAAGCCTATGATTGGATGGAAGATTATAACAAAAATAGACCACATAAGGCACTTAATTACAAAACACCAATGGAGCTTATGTGAGAAAATCCTATTTTTAAAACTCTATTTTTGAATGGTCCTATTTTTTTGGGAAGCTTACACTGACTAATAAAAAATTTAAAGACTTCTTTAATAAAAATATAGCGGCCTTACAATAGCAAAAAAGCCAACCTGTAGGCTGGCTCTTTATACTTACTTTCTTTTAAATACCGCACAACACGTGCAGAAGTGTTGTACCATACAGGCCTGAGGCCTTATTTAAAGCGACGTAGCCAGAGGCATACGCCGAACGAGGTACATTATTTAGTTACTAGGTTTAACGGGGCTATTGTAAATTCATTATAGTATCTGGTTTTGATTCATATAGCTCATTTTCTTTGAAATATAACTCATAAGTCAAAATCGGATCATGCTCCAATAAAAAGTAATCACAGTTTTTCACCGTTTTAATATTTTTTTCGATTTGCTTTTTTGCTTTACCCTTTATTTGCAAGAGTCTTTCAATAACGTATCCATTATAAAACACTTTATAATTTTCGACACTAGTTAAATAACTAAATGGAAATTGTTCATCATGTCGATAATAAGTGATAAAAACTTTATAGTTTTTTACATCTATTTTACGTACATCTATTAGAATACAGTACAAATCACTATCCAATGTTTGTATTTGATTTACATCATGTGTATATTTTGTTATTACTTTTGACGCAAACGGGCTCAACACTTCGGTGTTTTTAGAGCTACATGAACTGATAAATAAACTAAAACCCATAAAAAGCAGCTGGAGTTTGACTGAATCCATTATTGTCATATGGGTAAACCATTTGATTATTTGGTGCATATACATATCTATTTATTTTATTACCTCTAGAATTATGCAAATATCCAACAGCTCCACCTGCATCATGTTTTATAGGCCTAACTATCTTCCCTGTTGTATGATTATAACATGATGGAGGAGTGTTCCTTGGGTGATTATGCCAAATCTCATGAATATCAGCACCATTTTTATCAAGTACATCCTGAGTATATGCAGACCCCCAAACAGAACTAGGATCACCTATTGTTATTATTGTTGATTGATTTGTAGGCAAAGTTTTCCTATTAATACTTTGCACCAAACCAGGTACCCCGTAATTAATCAAAGCAAATTCCATATTAAGATTTTTGGAGGCAAATGCAAAAACTTTTTGTGCATCACTTGCATTAGATGTAGTAAAACCATAAAGCTGATCTCCATTATATTTCGTAGAAATAATATTATCAAATGTACCATGTACAACTTTTATTTTATTTACGGGGGTAGTAAAATAGCCCTTTGCTGTTCTTTAAATAGTAGTGCTTATTCTTTGTATTATCTGCTGTAGACCGCCCATACATGCCTGTAATCACACCGCTTTCGTTCTCCAATGGAAAGATGGCGCAATAAGATGCCCAGGGTGTATAAGAAAATTCAGTACGGCTGCCGTTACGGCTTTGAAGCAGTAAGCCGGATTTTTCGCAATGCTTCATATCCTGCTCGCTTATCCTGCCACGGTGGTGGAACTGGGCTGAGTTGTAGCCAATGGTAATTCCTAAGCTTTCTAGCTTGCTTACATTAAGGTTTCGGCTTTGAAGGTAAGCTCTTCCTTTATTGTCCTTACGACTGGTAAAACCGTTACGGAAGTAAGTAAAGGTTTTGGTGAGTATTTCGGTGTTAACTGGTTCTGGCTTGATTGGTGTGTGCTTGATGGAGTTTACTTCTACATGACCAAGCAAGCCTTTTGCCTTCCCTATGGCTGCGTGTTTTGTACAGTTCTCTTTATGCATGATAAAATCGATTTGGTCGATGGCTTTGCCGTTTAGCTGGCAATTGGAGCTAAAACAAAATACGGTGTTGGTTTCGGGGTAAACCTGCATGCTCGGGCTCTTGTCAGGGTGAAAAGGGCAGTTAATACGCTTATTGCGGTCGGGGTGTAATCCGTAATGGTTCAGGACTGCATGTATTGAAAGCTTCTCTTTAATTTCTGCTATTTCCATTTCTCTATGATTTTTATGGTCAGCATTTCTTTCCCTGGCTCTATCTGCACCAAATCGCCGATGTTAAAACCCAAGTCCTGCAGCCATAAGCCCTCTAAGGTTAACACTGGTGCTTCGCTTACCCTTCTTTGTGACCTGCACAGCCGTATTTTTCGCTCTTTTTGTTTTGCCATTTGCAGAATAATTTATTATTCGTGTAATTTCTTCTGCAATATTAGTGGATATTATTCAATCAGCCAAGTAATATATTATTTTATTACGACGATTAATGATTATATTTGCCGAATATATTACTGCAAACAGCTTAAATACTGATTTTATATGAAGTTCGGAGAAAAAATTACAAAGCTGAAAAAGCTAAAAAAAATGTCTCAGGTAGAGCTGGCTGAGAGAACAGGTATCTCACGGGATGCTATTTCTAAATATGAACGTGGGGACGTAATGCCCTCAATTGAGTACGCTAAAAGGATTGCTGATGTATTGGGCGTTTCTCTTGATTATTTGGTAAGTGAAAGCGACAAGGAAGAAGTATTAGACAATGAAGCTGTTAAGCGTATCAAGGAAATTCAGTTATTGCCTAATGACGATAAAGAAAAAATCTATTCCGTTATTGATGCTTTAATTCGTGATACTAAGGCAAAACAAGCCTTTGGCTTGGCTAAATAAAAAAGCCCCGCATTTGCGAGGCTTAGTATTATTCATATTTACTTAACTTTCGGTAGTCCCTTTGGTTTTAACCAGATTGCAATTAATTTCTCATTATCCAACACAGCTATACAGTTTTTACAAAACTCAACTGCATTACCTTCATGTGCAGGATTACCAATGCATATCCAACCTGTTTTTTTGTTAACAAACACTTGCCAGTCCTTGTCTTTATTTAGTCTGTAAGAAAATCCTGGCTCTAAATCTGTTAAAATCTTTAATGCTCCTCCTGCATACTTTGGTACTTCATAGTCCGCAGGTATCCACCCTTCATGAGAACACATTCCCATAACCTGAACTACATTATTGCCTTCACTAACTGTTAAGTTTAAGTTATTGATTAAAATATCAAATTCAACCTCATTAGTTGCTGGCTCTATATCAAAGGAATATTCATCAGGAAGATAGGTCAACAACCTATCTTGGATTGCTATATTATTATCAATCGAAAATCTCATTATTTCACAAAATTGAAATGGTAAATAAGGTTTTTATTCGGGTCAACAACTAATTCCCAAGTTCCCTGTGAGCCTCTAAAAGTTCCAGGCACTCTAAAATTCAATGCTCCTTTAGCTGTTGCATCAGGTATTCCCTTACCTGTAGCCATTATTTCTTTAATGGTCAACGGAGAGTTCATGTAAGGTCTTGCCAATTGTCCTTTATTAGCACCTTTAGTTACAATATCGTCAAAATGCTTAGCTGCTGTTTTAGTGTAAGTGAAACCTTTAGCACTTGACTTAGCTGCATCATCAACCAACCCAACACCTGCTTTTCTTAATCCATTTTTTACCAGTCCTGTAACACCAAGAGATAATAAAAACTCTTCAGGATGTACATTGTCTACTTTGCCTGATGCTTGTGCCCACCATTTAGGTGACTTATAATAACCATCGCCTTCAGTAGCTGCAATCCTAACGTTTCCTTCTTCATTGTGTGTCTGATACACAGAAGTACCTAAATCCAGTTTTTGATCATCAGAGAACTCATAAGTGGTATGGATATACTGCGTTTCGCTACCGCCTTTATCTCCAACTTTTTTAAGATCGACTGTTTTGCCGTCCTTCATGGTATGTTGCCATTCATCATCCAGCAAACCTGTAGGATCAACTAACATTACAGGATTATTTTGACAATATTGGTAGGGTGAGAGACCTATTCGCTCTTCATTTAACGGATCTACCGATAACCAAAGTGAGGTTCTAGGATTTAGATACCTCGCCCCGTAATAATACAGCCTTACATCCTCTTTTCACACTATTTTCAGGCCTCTGCTCTCCTAAATCCTGACGTTTCAGGATGCCTGTTCTCCAAAAATAGTATCTTTTTTCTTTTAATTGAGTGTTTTATGTAAAGTTTTTCCAGTTAAAACAGCTTTCAATTGAAAGAAAAAAAGCCCACAGGTTTTAAACACACCAACTCATTTTAACCGCTTAGGCAACTCTTAAAGCCTAGGTTAGAAGGCAAGGTTTTTTGATTAAAAATTGATGCCCTTTTGATAAGTTATATTGCTATCTATTTTTAATTAAAAACCCAAAGGGCCTGACCTTGCGTGCGGTGGGGCGTGGGCTTTATCTTTGACTAAGCGGTTTAAAATGATGCACAAAAGCCCGATTGACCACCCCATTTTGGGGTGGTGGTCGGGGTTTTGGTGGATAGACCTTCAACAAGTACCGCCTTTGCGGTGGTTCTTGTTACCGCTTTTAAGGCAGCAAACAGTGCTTAAAAAAACAAGGTCTCCGTAGCTTGCGAAGGAAGGGGCAGCCAGTGCGGTTTTTTAATGGGCTGTTTGTCTGGGTCGGGGTGCGATGGCGTGCGGCTATTTCTACATAATACCTGTTATAACGGCAGCTTGGGTTTAGCAGGGCAGCCTTTTTGAGCGGCTGTACTTATAACTCGTATTATGTAACTTAGCTTGGGGCTTTATTTTTTGGCGGGTCTTTTTGTTGGTGCGTTGGGGCTGCTCTTTGCTTTTTGATATGGCTTTAGCAATAAAAAGCAATGTGTAGCAGGTGTGTTGACTCAAAAAGCATGACTAAAAATAAAGCAGAAGGGCTGGTGCGGGGAACAGCAGGCTAAAAACAGGGGCGCATTGGCTTTTTTGACTGCTGTGGAGCGTGGGAGTTAGTTTATGGGATGACATTTCTCAACGCTACTTTGGAGTTCATCCAGGTTGTTAAGCTGGTATCTTTCTGTTGAGCTAACGTATTTATGTCCTGCTTTGTATTGCACTTCTCTTAGGTTATAATGCTTTAGCCAGTGGGTAATCACACTGGCTCGGATTTGTTTGGGATGCAGTATTTCAGAGTGGCTTTTTTGTATACTTCTAAACATGTGCAATAAAGTGCTTTTAAGGTAATGACTGCCACGACTGCTGATTAATAACTGCGTTTGGATTCTTTCTGTGTCGATTTCATCGGGCTTTCGGGCTGATTTAGTTTGCTTTAGTTCTTTGAGTATAGATGGTTTTATGTCGTTTATATAGTCGTATAATTCCAGTATCTGGAAGGGTTTTAGCTCTAATGTTCTGCTGTTGCGTTTACGGCTTCCGGGAACGTCTATTTTTCCTTCTTTCAGCTTTATATGGTACAATTCCAGCTGGTGCAGCTCTTCAGTGGTTACACCTTGGTAAATAAGCAATCCTAATATGACTTTGTTACGGGCATTTTTGGTTGTACCTGATGGATAACCCGCATAAAGTGCTTCCAGTATTTTATAGTCGATAATACGGGGTGGTATGGATTGGCGAACACCCCTGATATTCAGGTTAAGTACCGGGTTGATAAGGGTTTTATCTTTAAGCTGTAAAAAGGTGTAGTAATGACGGATACTACCAAGCATTCTATTAATGTGCTTTGTGCTTAATGGTTCTTGTTTACTGTGGTCTATAAAGTGAAGAAGGTCTTTGTAACGGGTGACCCAAACGGATAAGTTTTCATCCTGTAAGTAGCTTAAAAAGTAACCGGCATGGTTAGCATGTTGCCGTATAGTACCGGCTTTATAGCCTTGTGTTTCAAGGTAGGCTTTAAAAAACTGCAGTTGGGCTGTTATGTCTTTATTAAAAAGATACGCTTTCCTGTTCATGGCTTAAATGGGTATAGATTTGAGTTGTTTCAAGGCTGCTGTGGCCTAAAAAATAACTGACCTGCTCCAGGCTTAAACCATTTTGTAAAAGGTGGGTAGCAATGGAGTGACGAAGACTGTGCAGGGTAATGCTTTTGTTTATATTGGCTTTCGATAGTAATTTATTAAGCCTTTCCTGCATCGTCAACCCACAAGGCCGTGCCGTTTGAAGCGTTACAAAAAAGGCTTTGCTTTCCTGTTTGGTTTCCGGTAGTATTTTACCCCTGGCATAATACAGGTAAGCTTCTAAATCTTGTTTTACGCTAGCGTTAAATGGCACATGGCGTTGTTTATAGTTTTTAGCACGACGTACCAGGATGCGTTTTTCTTTGAGCTGTATATCACTTGTATCTAATGCAATACCCTCACTCCTACGAAGACCTCATGCGTAATAAACTGCCAGTATAGCTCTGTCGCGTAAGCCTAATACATCATTAGTGCAGGCTCCGTAAAGGGCTTTTATTTCTTGTTGAGTAAGGATGGTTTTAGGGCTGTATTGGGCTGTGGGCACAACTATTTTAATTTCTAAAGTGAGGGCTTTGGTTTCTTCTAAAAAGCGGCTAAAACGTTTTAAGGCATTAATATGCGTGCGCAGGGTATTGACGGATAGTGCGCCAGTGCGGCGTTTGTTTTTTCGGGTTTGTAAATGGCTGTAATAGCTTTGGATATGTTCCGTTCGGATGCTTTCAATGTGCTGCATCTTGTTTGCTTCCAGATAAAAGAAAAAGGATTTAACACTGCTTAACGATGCATAAACTGTGCCTGATGCATAGCCTAAAGTACTTAACCATTGTTTAAAATCATTCAGAAGAAAGATATTGATTTTCATAGGCTTTAAGATAAGAGACTATTAGACTTTAGATGATAGATGACTGGATGACATTGTCTACGATGCTTTTTTCATACCCCTGCCTTGCATTTCAGTTATCTTATTATCCACTGCTTTATATCAATTGGTTTCTAGTGGTTTGAGTGGATAACAGGGGTAATTATCCGCTTATTATCTACATTACCCACTAAACCTTGTTTAATATCGTTTAGTGCTGCATCAAGGGCATTGGTCAGATGCTTACTCAGTTCTTTGTATTCTTTTGTGTTGATTATCTCGTATTCATAACCTGACTTGTGGCGGTTTCCTCCAACTATTTTTAAGTGATTATATCTTGATAGTTGAGACAGGTAATACTTCAGGTTATTGGGATTCATTCGGAAGGCGTCCCGTATTTCATTTTTATAAAAGCTTTCCTTTTTGGTCTTACTTAACCAACTCTTTAAGCTTTCAAAGAATCGCCTGCATTCACCACTCAACTCATCAGCCTTGGCCAGCAATACTTCTTTGAGTAGTTTATTAGCCCATTTTATGTCTTCTAAGGTCGTTTCGATATACCTTTCATTTGTTACAGGATCTATCCTGACTTCTCGCTGGTATTGATGGTAAAAGGTAATGGTTTCTATAAAGACCAGGTAGTGGCTATTGGTTCTCAGGGGCTTAAAAACATGATCGGGGATAACCAGGTACTCGGCATAAGGGTTTCTTACCTTGATGGGTTTTAATACCCTTTGCATATCCTTAAAAAACTCTATCAACTGCTTTTCTTCTTTGGTGGCTATTTTTCCGGCACTTAGTTTTCTTTGGTAGGTCATAATGTGCTCTTTATGTTGTTTGCTGCTATCTAAGTAAATAAGTAAGGAACGGTTGGCGTTATCTTCGTAAAGCTTTTCTTTGGTGGTAGTGCCGGCCAAACAGATCGGCCCTTCTACTTTTAGGGTGATGGTTTTAAGGTTGCCTTTATTATCCTTGATCGGGATCGTTTTACTAATACGTTTTTTACTTTGAAGCTCACGTAGTGGATAGAGTACGTTTTCTGCTCCGTCCATATCTTCAATAAGCACCAGTTTGTTTTTGAGTTCTTTCTGACCAAAATAGTAAAAGGCATTCTCCGACAGGATGGTGATTTCAAGCTTATCGCTTTCGGGGATCAGCTCGCTTACTTTTTCCTGAAGGTAGGTCTTACCCGTGCCACTGGCACCAAGGCTGATGATATGTAAGGGCTGCTCTCTTAAGCGACTGGTAAAAACCAAATACATTAATAAGCGGTTATTTTCTTCCCCTATCATACCGGTGCGGCCAATATCCGTGTTGGTGCGCTCAAGCAGGTTTTTAGCCCTTAGGTACTGTACTGCCTTTTTAATTCTTGCTTCGCTTAACTTTTGAGCCTGTGGCTGCTCTTCCTTTTGGCTCTCTATCCTGGATAAACGATACTGCTCTATTTGTTCGGTCAGTTCGGCGATGGCTCGCCTTAAGATATTAGTACCGGTTTCCAGTTGTTCGCTCGCTTTAGCTATAAACTTTTCTAAATAGTCGGAGTGATAAAGATCCAAAGTATGGCGGATAGTATAATGTGCTGATGCATTAATATGCCCATGTGCTAATGATGTGATTTTAAGTGTTAAGCGAAGCCTGTCGAGCTGCTGCAGATTAATACCACCTAAGATGATGATTTGTAAGGTGTCGGTTTTAAAGGTGATAAATTGCTCGTTGCTAAAGTTAACTTTCGGGGTGGGCTGACTGACAGGTTCTGTTATGGCCGTATTCTTTTTATTTTCAATTGAGGTTTCATTTGAAAATAAAAGGGGTGTTCTTGTGTCTAATAAATGGGTGAAGATTTCTTCTTCATGGCCTTGCAACAGGCTGTTTATGTCTTCGCCTTCGGGGGTAGATACTTTGGATATATTGACCTGTGGCAATAGGTTGTGGAGCTCTTGACTGTATTTATCTACTGCTGCTTCGCCGGCTTTGTCGCCATCTAAAAAGAAGATGATTTCTTGCAGTTGTTCCAGGTTGTTTATTGTCCGTTTATGTTGGTCGTTTAAGCGGTTGGTACCATAAATGGGCATAAAATCATATTGATCACGTAGTTTGTCTATTTGATACAAGCTCAAAAAATCAATGATGCTTTCGCAGATAATTAAACGCCTGGTATCTTTCTTGGGGTAGTAAAATAGCCCTTTGCTGTTCTTTAAATAGTAGTGCTTATTCTTTGTATTATCTGCTGTAGACCGCCCATACATGCCTGTAATCACACCGCTTTCGTTCTCCAATGGAAAGATGGCGCAATAAGATGCCCAGGGTGTATAAGAAAATTCAGTACGGCTGCCGTTACGGCTTTGAAGCAGTAAGCCGGATTTTTCGCAATGCTTCATATCCTGCTCGCTTATCCTGCCACGGTGGTGGAACTGGGCTGAGTTGTAGCCAATGGTAATTCCTAAGCTTTCTAGCTTGCTTACATTAAGGTTTCGGCTTTGAAGGTAAGCTCTTCCTTTATTGTCCTTACGACTGGTAAAACCGTTACGGAAGTAAGTAAAGGTTTTGGTGAGTATTTCGGTGTTAACTGGTTCTGGCTTGATTGGTGTGTGCTTGATGGAGTTTACTTCTACATGACCAAGCAAGCCTTTTGCCTTCCCTATGGCTGCGTGTTTTGTACAGTTCTCTTTATGCATGATAAAATCGATTTGGTCGATGGCTTTGCCGTTTAGCTGGCAATTGGAGCTAAAACAAAATACGGTGTTGGTTTCGGGGTAAACCTGCATGCTCGGGCTCTTGTCAGGGTGAAAAGGGCAGTTAATACGCTTATTGCGGTCGGGGTGTAATCCGTAATGGTTCAGGACTGCATGTATTGAAAGCTTCTCTTTAATTTCTGCTATTTCCATTTCTCTATGATTTTTATGGTCAGCATTTCTTTCCCTGGCTCTATCTGCACCAAATCGCCGATGTTAAAACCCAAGTCCTGCAGCCATAAGCCCTCTAAGGTTAACACTGGTGCTTCGCTTACCCTTCTTTGTGACCTGCACAGCCGTATTTTTCGCTCTTTTTGTTTTGCCATTTGCAGAATAATTTATTATTCGTGTAATTTCTTCTGCAATATTAGTGGATATTATTCAATCAGCCAAGTAATATATTATTTTATTACGACGATTAATGATTATATTTGCCGAATATATTACTGCAAACAGCTTAAATACTGATTTTATATGAAGTTCGGAGAAAAAATTACAAAGCTGAAAAAGCTAAAAAAAATGTCTCAGGTAGAGCTGGCTGAGAGAACAGGTATCTCACGGGATGCTATTTCTAAATATGAACGTGGGGACGTAATGCCCTCAATTGAGTACGCTAAAAGGATTGCTGATGTATTGGGCGTTTCTCTTGATTATTTGGTAAGTGAAAGCGACAAGGAAGAAGTATTAGACAATGAAGCTGTTAAGCGTATCAAGGAAATTCAGTTATTGCCTAATGACGATAAAGAAAAAATCTATTCCGTTATTGATGCTTTAATTCGTGATACTAAGGCAAAACAAGCCTTTGGCTTGGCTAAATAAAAAAGCCCCGCATTTGCGAGGCTTAGTATTATTCATATTTACTTAACTTTCGGTAGTCCCTTTGGTTTTAACCAGATTGCAATTAATTTCTCATTATCCAACACAGCTATACAGTTTTTACAAAACTCAACTGCATTACCTTCATGTGCAGGATTACCAATGCATATCCAACCTGTTTTTTTGTTAACAAACACTTGCCAGTCCTTGTCTTTATTTAGTCTGTAAGAAAATCCTGGCTCTAAATCTGTTAAAATCTTTAATGCTCCTCCTGCATACTTTGGTACTTCATAGTCCGCAGGTATCCACCCTTCATGAGAACACATTCCCATAACCTGAACTACATTATTGCCTTCACTAACTGTTAAGTTTAAGTTATTGATTAAAATATCAAATTCAACCTCATTAGTTGCTGGCTCTATATCAAAGGAATATTCATCAGGAAGATAGGTCAACAACCTATCTTGGATTGCTATATTATTATCAATCGAAAATCTCATTATTTCACAAAATTGAAATGGTAAATAAGGTTTTTATTCGGGTCAACAACTAATTCCCAAGTTCCCTGTGAGCCTCTAAAAGTTCCAGGCACTCTAAAATTCAATGCTCCTTTAGCTGTTGCATCAGGTATTCCCTTACCTGTAGCCATTATTTCTTTAATGGTCAACGGAGAGTTCATGTAAGGTCTTGCCAATTGTCCTTTATTAGCACCTTTAGTTACAATATCGTCAAAATGCTTAGCTGCTGTTTTAGTGTAAGTGAAACCTTTAGCACTTGACTTAGCTGCATCATCAACCAACCCAACACCTGCTTTTCTTAATCCATTTTTTACCAGTCCTGTAACACCAAGAGATAATAAAAACTCTTCAGGATGTACATTGTCTACTTTGCCTGATGCTTGTGCCCACCATTTAGGTGACTTATAATAACCATCGCCTTCAGTAGCTGCAATCCTAACGTTTCCTTCTTCATTGTGTGTCTGATACACAGAAGTACCTAAATCCAGTTTTTGATCATCAGAGAACTCATAAGTGGTATGGATATACTGCGTTTCGCTACCGCCTTTATCTCCAACTTTTTTAAGATCGACTGTTTTGCCGTCCTTCATGGTATGTTGCCATTCATCATCCAGCAAACCTGTAGGATCAACTAACATTACAGGATTATTTTGACAATATTGGTAGGGTGAGAGACCTATTCGCTCTTCATTTAACGGATCTACCGATAACCAAAGTGAGGTTCTAGGATTTAGATACCTCGCCCCGTAATAATACAAGCCCGTCTCTTCATCCAACTCCTTGCCATTAAATAAATAAGGTGTATTCCACATGTTGTTACGCTCTTCAATAAATACCTCACCAAAAGGCACATACTCCACATGCTGTACAACTTCGCCGTCAAGGTTTGTTATGTAACTGGCACTACCCAAATGATCGCTATGATAATAGTACTGTAACTTCTCATAATCCGCATTACCCGTTGGTATTGATTTTAGTCGTGATGAATTAT
>CAZRRJ010000005.1:0-114699 GCA_964602515.1 uncultured Saccharicrinis sp.
TCTGGACGGGACTCGAACCCGCGACCTCCGGCGTGACAGGCCGGCATTCTAACCAGCTGAACTACCAGACCAGTTTAATTTACTTATTATAAGTTGAACATGAAAATAAACAAGCGGTCTGGACGGGACTCGAACCCGCGACCTCCGGCGTGACAGGCCGGCATTCTAACCAACTGAACTACCAGACCAGTTTAATTTCAATGTTTTAATTCCTCAATTACCTTTGTAATCCTCTACTTTCCTTTAATAACGGTACTTTAAGTTGCACCCCTGTTTCTGAAAGCGATGCAAAGATAAGGCTTCTTTTCTATTATGCAATAGTATTTTTGAATAGAAACGTACTTTTTAAAACACAATAAATGCTCATCATTTGCAATCAGCTATTTAAAGATTAAAAAAAATAAAAATTCATTGTTTTATTAAAGTCTGTCTACTTTTAAAACATATAGCTTTATAATAAAAAAGAGGCTCTTTTTTTGTCCTGTGAGCTTATAAAAATTAACCAACCTCACTATATTGACCTTATAAACAATACTATACCATCATTATAACTCAAAAAAACTGTGTCATCCTAAAATAGCTAGACAGACTTTACATTATTCTCCAAAAAAGATTGCAAATAGTAAAAACAACTCACTAAATCATCGTTAATTTGCGGATCAAACATGTTTGGTTTATCCTGGTAAAATTTAAAATGTTTTAAACCTCAATTCATGCATTTGAAATACGACTTCATTTTTATACTCTGAATTTATACACGTAGTTCATTTTACTTCCTTAATTACTCTATACTTAATATCTCATTTTCTTTTCAACTACTTTTTAAAGACACCTTTTTTAGTGTGTGCATAATAGTGTAAACATATTGCAACTGCGATGTGGCCTTTTGCTATAATTATTTATTAATGGCAATTTTAACAGCCTCATTAGCCATATTGTAATCATCAAAAGTAGCAGACAAATCATACTCACCTTTCAATATTCCATTGACACATTTGGCAACTGCATTCTCACAGAGATCTATAGATATTTAAGTGTTACACCCTTTTAAATAGTTCTCATAATGGTAGCAACAATATTGTATTCCACGGTCAAAGTAACAAATCAACTTATTGGTCACCAACACGCTTGGATTAGCCATTTTTAGGCTATGTTTAATTAAATTCGAGCATCAATCCGTGTAACTTTTCACTACCCATTCGCGTTTGCTTCTTTCGTAACTTACTGGCCTCTGAAAATGCTAAAAACTCTAATAATTGTGTTTGTCATTGTCATTTTCTTACTGTGTGCCATGACTAACGCATATAGCCAAACAACAAGCACGTATATTTCTTATTTACAAACAAATACATACACCAATAAAATCATTACCTTAATCCAGACTTTTTTCTGATACAAATTTTAAGCGCGCTTTCTGTAACATCTATAAAGGTCTAGATAGATAAGTATTACAAAGCTTTCTATTCTAGCTGAAACCGCTTTTTTCTTTGAATATTTGAAATTCTGATTTCATCAATAAGCACCACCAATTGAGCATAGTCTATCCCCTAACTGCCATGTTTAATATCATAAGTTGGTAACCGGGATCTACCTTTTTCCAAACACTTGTTATTAAAATACAAATCCGTTCCTGGCCAATGTAACAACTTAACCTTGTTTCGATTTTTAATAATACATCACCGTTGGTTGGCGATTGATCAAGGTAATTTTGAACTAAACCTATCTGGTTATCAAAGCATTTGCGTATATATGTAACCTCACAATACATGTTGTATGAGAGGATGTAAACATTAGAATAAATGAATCAGTGTTTTTAATTACTTAATATTAACAGGGTGTTCAAGATTCAGTCCAACTGCATTGGGGTAAGTAATTGTGATGTTTTTTAATGCTTCTGTATCTATTACCTTTATCAAAACAAACGATACAGCGTTTGTCACATTAGTTTCCTCTCGATTCTTTTGAGTCCAGTAATACTTAAAATGTAGTAGGTAATATAATATTGCTTGCAAAATTTTTTCTGATTTAATATACTTTGTTACTATCATTCAATCAAGATACACATCTCTTGTCCAGTGCTTACTTACTTTTTCATAACGACAAATATAATGTATTGGTTATGAACTAAAAGAATGCATATAACAGCACGGATACTAAATATTTCAAAATAAAACAGATGGACATAAAAAAAGGCCATCTCATTTGAGACAGCCTCTTAATATCTATAACTGTGATAAATTATTATTCTTTATCTACTTTTTTCAATAAAGCTTTAACGGTTATTACTTCAAGATAAGTAGTACCACCACCTATACCAAAACTCCCTCCAAGGTATGCAACCAAATCATCTTCTACTAAAATATCCTTCTTAAGTAGCTTTTTAAGTGTCTTTCTTAAAATCTCTTTTTTGGAACTTCCATCTTCCATTAGACGAGGGAATACACCATAAGAAAGCGCTAACTGACGTCCTACATTTTGGTTATAGCACAAAGCAAAAACAGGACAAGAACCACGGAAGGCTGCCAGAAAACGTGCTGTCTTTCCTGTCAAACTATCTGTTAATACAGCTTTAATATCTAATGTTTTACTAGCCCGAACTGCAGTATCTGCTAGATAAGCTGTAACATCAGCACTCTCCTGTACTACTGGTATATCATTTCTACTATCCTTGGAAGCCTCAACCTCTCTTGCAATTTTAGCCATTGTTCTAACAGCTTCAACAGGATAATTTCCATAAGCAGTTTCCCCACTCAGCATGATTGCATCTGTTCTGTAATAGATAGCATTTGCAACATCTGTTACCTCCGCACGAGTAGGACGAGGATTTTTAATCATTGTATGCAACATTTGCGTTGCTACAATTACAGGTTTTTTAGCCTCAACACACTTGCGTATCATCTGGCGTTGAATCCCAGGAATCTTCTCCTGTGCAATTTCAATTCCAAGATCACCACGAGCAATCATAACTCCATGAACACATTCTAAAATTTCATCAAGATTTTCAACACCTTCTTCATTCTCAATTTTAGCAATAATCTTCATTGGACTTTCCATCTCGTTCAATATCTGTTGAACGTCATTAACATCTCCCTTATGACGCACAAATGAATGAGCAACGAAATCAATATTGTTTTGAGCTGCAAACTTAATAAAAGTGCGATCTTTTTCTGTTACCGATGGTAAATTGATACGTACTCCCGGGATATTAACACTCTTACGACTACCTACGATACCATCATTCAGCACTTCACACACCAAATATTCATCATCCTTAGAAGTAACATTCATAGCTACCTCTCCATCATCGATAAGAATCTGACCTCCAACCGGCATATCTTTAACTATATCTACATAACTTACATAGATACATTTATTAGAAGAAATACCATTTACATCTCCTTTTATTTTTAAAACATCACCAGTCTTTAATACGATATCATCCTCGCATTTGGTTGTTCTGATTTCTGGCCCTTTTGTATCAATTAATATCGCTATTTTATCAGAAACAGCACGAACATTAGTAATTACTTTTAAAACGCCTTCAAAATCCTGATGAGCAGTATTCAAACGCACAACATTCATTCCAGACTTATACAGCTTCTTCAAAAAATCCACTTCACAATGGCGATCCGAAATTGTAGCTACAATTTTGGTAAACTTCTTCATAATCAAATTTTTCTTGATGGTATGCAACAATTAATTTTACCTGATAAAAGAGTATTCCCCAACCTTTTATACAGGTTTATTTAAAACATTATAATTTACGTATTAATTTAATCCCTTAAAAGCTTCTACAGCCAACCGGTAAGAGTCCAGACCAAAACCTAATATTATACCAGCACTTACAGCTGATAAAAAAGATTTATGACGAACTTCTTCTCTTTTATGAACATTGCTAATATGAACTTCAATAACCGGACTTTTAACCGTGGCAATTGCATCAGCAATTGCAAGAGAAGTATGCGTATAAGCTCCTGCATTAAGAATAATTCCATCAACCATATATCCATTAAAATGAATTTGATCAATAATCTCACCTTCACTATTAGATTGAAAATAAGAAATTTCATCATCAGGATACTTCAAGCGCAACTCTTCAAGAAAGTCTTCAAATGCAACACTTCCATAAATATCAACCTCACGCTTACCCAACAAATTCAGGTTAGGCCCGTTTATAATTAATAGATTCATTCAATAATGTTATTCAGATAATGGCACAAAATTACGATAGTTTGTTGGAATAAAAAAACAAGGTAATTATTTAACCTCACCCAAGATAAATAAACATTATTTTAAATTTTACTGCACTTTTCTTGCTTGTTATCAGTGCAATTTTTATTTTTACTGATGTAAATAATCGGGAAACACTTTAATAAAAATTAAAAATTATGAATTGGGAAACAGAAATTAGTGAATTTAGGAATTACCTGAAGATTGAAAAAGGTCTTTCAGAAAATTCTATTCATGCGTACGTTACGGATCTCACTAAGTTAGTTTCTTTCCTTAAAGACAATGGAAAGAACAAAGGACCAGAAAACATTATTCTTGCAGATCTTAAAGAAATGATGGAGTGGATTGGAGAAAGGGGAATTAGTCCAAGAACTCAGGCAAGGGTAATTAGTGGTATCAAGTCTTTTTATAAATTTCTTTTAATTGAAGAAAAGGTTGACAAGGACCCTACAGCACTTCTAGAATCACCAAAGATTGGACGTAAGCTGCCGGATATTCTTTCTGTAGAAGAAATTGATACAATCATTAATTCTGTCGATTTAAAGAAATCTGAGGGACAACGTAACAAAGCGATACTAGAAACACTATACAGCTGTGGTCTTCGTGTATCAGAACTAATTGAACTTAAAATCTCAAACTTATTTTTTGAGTCTGGCTTTATTAAAATAGAAGGCAAAGGCAATAAGGAAAGATTGGTACCAATTAGCTCTAAAGCTATTAAAGAAATCAATCTCTATTTAAGTGAATACCGTCGTACGCTTAAAATCTTTAAAGAAGATGAAGATATTTTATTCCTTAATCGCCGAGGCAAAAAATTATCACGCGTAATGATCTTCACTATTATTAAAAACCTAACTAAGAGGCTTGGTTTTGAAAAGAACATTAGCCCACACACTTTCCGTCACTCATTTGCAACACACCTTATTGATGGAGGTGCAAACTTAAGAGCTGTTCAGGAAATGCTGGGACACGAATCTATTATTACGACTGAGATTTATACTCACCTTGACAAAGAGTATTTAAAAAATACTTTAATTCAATTTCACCCAAGGTCGTAATACAAAGACAGTTTAAAAACAGAGAAGCGTAGTTAATTTAACTACGCTTCTTTTTTCAGTTATATTATAGTACTAATCTTATCTAGATAAATAACCAACTCTAAAATCGACTACAAGTCATATGTTTTTTGATTAACAAATCTCATATTACACAATAAAATACTCGCCTTTTGTAATATGCTGATGCATTGGATATATTTATTTGATAAGCCAGCAAAAATTTTAGCACCTTATTATATCATAAGAAATGCAGATAAGGCTTATCAAAACAACTACAATATTAACACCAATGCCAACTCATTAAGTCTAAATCCAACACATTTCATGTGTTTTTTTCATCTAATTATCACCTCCCTCATTATCAAATCATTATAACGACCATAAATATCAATTCATAAGTCATATTGAATATTTTCTTCCACATACATTTCATTACACCTACTAATCAACACATTACACTACTTCTAAAAACAAAGTTGGTAAAATGTTTGTTTATTTATTAGTAAATAACAAACCTTAGCACAGAATTTAAAGGCTCATACCAAAACACACCATAACCACCTGACATTAAGGAGATAATTCAGATTTTTTTTGTTTCAATTTATTATTTATTGTACTATTTAGTTAAAATTTTAAAGATAATCGCATATTTATATCACAATTAAATAATACTCATTTAATATTTAATTTCAATTTGCAAGTAAACCCAATTAACAATCTACAAAATGGAAGTAATTAAATCTACAATTAACCTTTGCAAGTATGGCATTGTAAACACACCACACATTATCTACAACCCGTCATACAAAGATCTCTTTATAGAAGAAGTAAATCCTGAATTAAATAACTTTGAAAAAGGCCAACTGACAAAAACAGGTGCAATTAATGTAATGACAGGTAAATTCACAGGGCGTTCTCCAAAAGATAAATATATTGTACTTGATCAGATTACTAAAAATACAATTTGGTGGACTTCTGATGCTGTTAAAAATGATAATAAACCAATTTCAACTGAAATATGGACAAGCATCAAGAGCGATGTTTGTGATCACCTGTCAAACAACAAGCTGTATGTGATAGATACTTTCTGCGGTGCCAACACGAACACTCGTCTTAAAGTAAGGTTTATTACTGAAGCTGCATGGCAAGCCCACTTTGTCAAAAACATGTTTATTAGACCCACTGAAAAAGAGCTAAGCATTTACGGAGAACCAGACTTCATTGTACTTAATGCCTCTAAAATGTCTAATAAAAACTGGAAGAAACAAGGTTTAAACTCCGAGGTATTCACGATATTTAATTTAAGTGAAAAAATGCAAATCATTGGAGGCACCTGGTACGGTGGTGAAATGAAGAAAGGCATTTTTTCCATGATGAATTACTATCTTCCACTTCAGGGGATAGCCTCAATGCATTGTTCAGCAAATAAGGGAAAGAATAATGAAGTGGCAATTTTCTTTGGTTTATCCGGTACCGGAAAAACAACACTCTCAACAGACTCCAAAAGAGAATTAATAGGTGATGACGAACATGGTTGGGATGATGATGGTATATTTAACTTTGAAGGAGGTTGCTATGCCAAAACGATCAACCTTAATAGAGAAAGTGAACCAGATATTTACAATGCCATACGACGAGATGCTTTATTGGAAAATGTTACGGTTGATACAAAAGGTAACATCGATTTTAACGACAATTCAATTACTGAGAATACACGTGTATCATACCCAATTCATCACATCAACAATATTGTAAAGCCTATATCAAAAGCCGGCCATGCAAATAAGGTTATTTTTCTTACTGCGGATGCGTTTGGTGTTATGCCACCGGTTTCTAAGCTAAATCCTGAACAAACACAATACCATTTCTTATCAGGGTTTACGGCAAAACTTGCCGGCACTGAATTAGGTATAACAAAACCTAAACCAACATTCTCAGCTTGTTTCGGAGAAGCTTTTCTTTCTTTACACCCCATACAGTACAGTGTAGAATTGGTAAAAAAGATGGAGAAACATGGCACAAAAGCTTATTTGGTGAATACAGGCTGGAATGGCACAGGAAAACGCATATCATTAAAAGATACCAGAGCAATTATTGATGCCATACTTGATGGCTCTATTGAAAATGCTCCAACAATCACTATTCCTGTTTTTAATCTGGAAATACCAACAGAACTTCCAGATGTCACCCCACAAATAATGGATCCCCGGAATACTTATGAAAACCATAATAAATGGGAACAGAAAGCAATAGATCTGGCAAAAAAATTTATAACTAATTTTAAAAAATACACCAATACTCCACAAGGATTAGCTATTGAAAAAGCCGGTCCGACTTTATAAGTATCCAATAATTATATAATTAAAAAAGAGTTTACCTGATAAGTAGAGTCAGGTAAACTCTTTTTACTACATACGGTTACTTTACTTTTTCACGTTAAAAGACTTCATAATTGGCACGTAAATTGTTTTAATTTTAAACAATAATCAGCGTACTTATATATTAAAAGCTACTAAAAGTGTTATTTATCGTTAAAAATAAAACCTTTTACTTTGTAAATAAGTAAACTGGCAGTATTAATCTAAAAAGTTAACGTTATGAATCTTCGTATCACATCAAAAGCAAAGAATAACCAGATTTCATTCTTGATTACTTTAGATAACTTCATAACCAAACGCCACTACACAAAAGCCTCATTGGTTATGAAGCGATTAAATAAATATCTGGTTACAAAAAATCCAAATTTTAACATACGAATTAAAGAAGGCGCACATAATAAAGTTGAAATGTATGCTGATAAGAATTTAATTGGGTATTACGCATAAATAAAACGCTTGATGATAATAATTCCTGCTAAAGCCAGTAGTAATCTTTAGCAGGATTTTTTTTATTTATTAATCTGGGTTTGACTTGAACTTTAGACTCACTTTCTGGCATAAGACAAATATTTTAGTGTAACTTTTCAATATGCGCACACAGGTTCTTGTTTCATTGCATTTTTCGCCATCTTTGTATTTTGAAATTGAAACAAAGAAAGATGAAACTGAAAAAGCTCTTACCAGGATTGGTTTCCAGCATTATAAATGCTGGTTTTGACAAAGAACCCAGAGCCATTCAATCACTATGCATTCCGAAAATAAAATCCGGTGCTGACTTATATTGCATTGCCCCAAAAGATTCAGGAAAAACAACTGCTATCGTGATAGGCGTCATTCAACAGCTAAAAGAAAAATTTGAAGAGGCTCCACGCGCAATAATCATCACATCAACCAAGGAGGAAGCTTTTGCTATGGAAGAACAATTTGAACGTCTTGGCAAACGAACAAATTTAAGAACTTTTGTAGCCTTTGATCAAGGCATATTACAATATCAGAAAGATATGATTTACGAGGGACTTGATGTACTTATTTGTACCCCAAAGCGTCTGACTGAATTAATCAATATTAATGGTGTACCCATGACAAAAGTTAAAATGCTAGTTGTTGATAACACAGAAATAGTAATTACTAATCCTTTTAATGCCATAATCTACCGCATTGGAGATGGGTTAAAAAAGACTCAATTTATAATATCAGCCAACAATTGGCACAAAAACTTTAGCACTATTGATGAGCGCTTAATGAAAAGCCCAATAACCATTGAAATTGAATAATCATGGAATGCCCATGCGGATCTGGTAAAAAACTAACATTCTGTTGTCAACCTATTATCAATGGAACACAAATAGCAGTAAGTGCAGAAGAGCTAATGCGCTCCCGCTACACTGCATACACTTTTGCTAATGTTGATTATTTGCTAAAAAGCCATCATCTAAGTACCCGACCAACAAAAGAACGTAAAGAAATTTTAAGATGGGCCAAATCAGTAAAATGGTTGGGTTTATCTATTCTTAACACTCAACATAGCAGTTCTGATAAAGATGAAGGTTTTGTTGAATTTCGTGCAATGTATACTCTAAATGGCCAACTCCAACAAATTCATGAAAACTCCCTTTTCAAGAAAGTTAAAGGGATATGGTATTATGTTGCTGAAAAACACTACTAATAGTCTCTAATTCTCAAACTTATAAAATATTTTACTTATTAATTTCCAGCCATCACTAAATTTGTACAGAGAAATATAGTCTATATACTTAAGTTCTTTACCTACATAAAACTCAAATTTAGCTACTGCTGCTGTTCCTGTTACATCAACAGACAAAAACTTAATACTGATTAAATTATCCTTTTGACGTGGTAACTGACCTTTTTTCTTTCGTTCAATAACTTTTCCTTTCCACTCAGAAATAGGTAACTTCCATATCGTGCCATTTTCTCCAATTCCTAAAAGATTAAAATCCGGATGAATTCCGGCATCTATCTTAGCAATATCGCCTTCATTCTGAATACCTTCAACATATGCCATTTGAATTACCCTTTTGATATCCTCTACTTCTCCATGTTCCAATTGAGAGAAAACAGGCAAAGCATAACAAGCAAGTAACAATAAGACTAATATATTTTTCATGATTTTGATTTAATTTATTTGTATTATGAGCATAAATATACAAACTATCCACATCTATAAATGTTTAATCAATTTCTTTTAATAACAAACCTTCCTGTATCATTCATCCCTTAATATGACTGTATATCCCACTTGTTTTATTCTTAAAGGCTTGCAGTATATTTTTAAGCACACAAAATAAACAATGTATAACTTTGACTAATTTTAGAATAATGCGATACACACAACTATTATTGATAATTGGAATATCTATATTTTATGGAGGATGTTTTTTATCTGAAAAAAAGAAAAATGATAGTAAAGCCATTTCCGAAACCATTCGTATTAAAGATGCCATGTTTGTTGATGAATTTGGCCGCCAGGTATTACTCAATGGTGTAAATCTGGTTAATAAAAACCCTAAAGCCGGATATATTGGCTCCGAAGGAATTCAGGAGTTTAAAAACTTTAAAAAATGGGGTTTCAATACTATTCGTTTAGGTGTAATATGGGATGGGTTAGAGCCAGAACCGGGCGTTTTTAACGAGGTATATCTAAAAAAGATTGATCAACAGATACAATGGGCTCATGAAAACGGTCTGTATGTTTTTTTAGATATGCATCAGGATTTATTCAGCGTTAAGTACAGTGATGGCGCACCCCAATGGGCCACTTTGGATGAAGGTAAAAAACATATACAGGGCGCAGTCTGGAGCGATGCCTACCTTATTAGTCCAGCTGTACAAACATCATGGGATAACTTTTGGGCCAACAAACCTGTTGCTACAGAAACAGGTGTTCAGGATCATTATGCTAAAGCATGGCAACACCTTGCCAAACGCTATGCCGACAACCCTACAGTAATAGGATTTGACATTATGAATGAGCCATTTGCCGGATCAGAAGCACAAATGTATATGCCAGTATTATTTACAGCATTTGCACAATTAATATCAACAGAAACAGGTGTAAAAATGACTACAGAAGAAGTAAGTGCTATGTGGACGGATACACAAGGACGCTATGAAGCACTTCAAAAGGTTAATGACAAAAAGAAGTTTGCCCAGTTAATGGACGCTGTATATGAATTAAATAGTGCTTTTGAGTCAGGCCCTTTGCAGGCTTTTTATCAAAAAGTGGCCAATGCTATTCGCGAGGTCAACTCCAATAAAATTCTGTTTTTCAACCATAGTTACTTTTGTAATAGTGGCGTATCTACAGCCCTTAAACCCATTACTCTCAGCAATGGACAAACAGATAATATGGTTGCTTATGCAGCACATGGCTATGACCTGCTGGTTGATACTGATAATTTATCTGATTCAAGTGACGAACGGCTTAAATTAATTTTTGAACGTATTTACGAAAGTGGCCAGCGCATGAATGTGCCTGTATTAATTGGTGAATGGGGTGCTTTGGGCGAAGATTCTCCTGGCAGAACAGAATTAGCGCATAAGAATTTACGTTTGTTTGAGAAACATTTATTCAGCAATACCTATTGGGCGTACAGCAAAGGCACAGAAAACTATTCTTACTTTAAAAATGGCATTGTTCGTCCTTATCCTTCTGAAACTGCCGGAAAGCTTATCGAATATAACTATAGCCCTGTAACAGGAGAATTTAAATGTAAATGGTATGAAAAAGCCAATATTAGTGCGCCTACACGAATTTTTATACCTGTATTGGATGATTTACTGCATGAATCATTTCATTTAACTCCCGGCACTAACGCCATTAATACTGAAGCGATTGAAGACAGCGAAGGAGGATATATCGTAATTAAACCATTAGGCAAAGATCAAAGCCGTGAAATAAACATTTTACTAAAAAAGCAAGGTTAAGAAATGGCTTATCCTTATTACCTGAAAAACATTAAACCACAAGACAGCAAGGGCATATAAAACATGAGAGCATCTCTTTGATGAGCAAAATCCTATTTTGAACATCCCGGCTATCAAAAGAAACAGGCGTCACAGGTTATCTAAAATTCATATATAAATATTTGATTAAACACTTTTATATATTCCAAAACTACTATTATAAAATAAGATGAATCGAAATATTATATTATCCTGTTTTTCTATCGTAATGTCGCCTTTTCTTGTCGGAATAGGTATCGCTTTTATTTTTTTACAAAAACTAATTATCAATGAAGTATATCTTCCAGACTATTATTCTATTTATCTATATAACAAACATTAACGGACAAACAAAACTAAACAAGTATTATCCTGTTGAAGATAAAGTGGTACAGGAAAAACTAAACAACTGGCGAACCCTTAAGTTTGGATTATTTATGCATTGGGGAACTTATAGCCAGAAGGGAATAGTAGAATCATGGAGTTTATGCGCCGAAGATGAACCTTGGTGCAAACGAAACACCCCTGACTATGAAGATTTCAAACGAAATTACACTGCTTTAAAGAAAACATTCAATCCAACTCTATTTAATCCTGAAAAATGGGCTAAAGCAGCACACAAGGCCGGTATGCGATATATGATCTTTACAACAAAGCATCATGATGGATTTAACATGTTTGACACTCAACTATCTGATTACAAAATAACATCAACAGGATGCCCTTTCCATACAAATCCAAGAGCAGATGTAACAAAAGCCATCTTTGATGAGTTTAGAAAAAAAGACTTTATGATTGGCGCTTACCTCTCAAAGCCAGATTGGCACAACGAAAATTTTTGGTGGCCTAATTTCGCTACTCCTGATCGCAATGTTAATTACAGTATTGATAAGCATCCGGAACGATGGCAAGCTTACGTTGATTTTTTCTATGGTCAGGTGAACGAACTCATGACAAACTATGGTCAGGTGGACATCTTATGGATGGATGGTGGCTGGGTCAGAGCACTATCCAAAAGTCAAAAACGACTTATCGGTTTTATTAATGGGATCTTTATAAAAAGTGGTTACACACAACTTAATATTCCTCAGGATCAGGATCTAAAAATTACTGAAATGTCTCGTATGGCCAGGGAAAAACAACCGGGTTTAATAGTAGTTGATCGTCATATCGAAGGGCCAAATGAAAATTACCTTACACCAGAACAATTTATTCCAGATCGCTACTTTGAAGAGCCCTGGGAATCGTGCATTACACTTAGCCATTCATGGAGCTATACACCAAATGATGCCTACAAATCATCACGTGAAGTTATTCATATGCTATGCGATGTGGTATCAAAAAACGGCTCCTTACTTCTTAATGTGGGACCAAGCCCCGAAGGCACATGGCCCAATGAGGTATATCAGCGGTTTGAGGAAATAGGACAATGGATGGCTATTAATGGCGAAGCCATTTATAACACTTCAGGCCGTAAAAAATTCGGACAAGGAAATGAACGTTACACTGTCAGTAGTGACGGAACAATTAATGCTTTTTACCTGCTTGATGAGGGCGATAAATTACCTTCTACAATCACCTTCAATAACTTAAAAATAAAGAAGGGACAAACAATAAAGCTATTGGGATATAACGACAGACTCAAATGGGAAAAAAAGGGAAAAGCCATTCATATAATTATCCCTAAGAATCTCTCAAATTTTGATGCAATAAATTATGCTTTAGTTTTTACAGTTCAATAATAACCTGCAAAAAGCAGCTTTTAAAAATAAGCCTTTTTACCAATACGTAATAGGAACGGATCTTTTATATTTTAATATGGGTTCACTTGATAAATAAATCATAACTGAGATACGATATATTTCCTTCTGAAATATTTTAACAGCCTGCTCATTTGTGAATATAGATGCATGTTTTTATATTCGGGCAAAAATGTAATAATGAAGCTCAATAAGATCCTAAATATTGATTTTCCTTTTCTAAACTCATGGAAAAGTAGGTTATTATATTTGATCGTAACATTAACATTATGCGCTTTCAGTATACTCGGACTAGAGGTATTTAACCTGAGTAGCCGGATGAATTTCCCCCATTGGATATCCTTTTTAGGTGTTTTAGGATTTTTATTGGCAGGATTAATGGTAATGGCATTATCACAAGTAATAATAGGCTGGCTAATAAAAGGAAGGGAATTTAAACTTTGGCATTTGATTACATGGCTTGTCTTTGAGATTATTGCGATCACATTTGTATTAACCTTTATATATGGAGAAAACGGGTATTCATACTTAAATGAATGGCTTACCACTTTTAGGTACGCTTTCTTAATATTAACAATACCATATTCATTTTCAATATTATTAGTGGTAGTGCTATTCTCAAAAGAGAAACAAATTTACCATGACACACCCAGAACTCATGTTGACCTTTTTCATTTTGTAGATGAAAGAAACCAGATTAAGCTAAGCATTAAGCGGATAAATGTTTTATATATTGAATCCACAGATAATTACGTTACTATTTTTTACCGTGAAGAAGAAAATATAAAGCATGAGCTTATACGCAATTCCCTTAAACGTATTGAGTCCGAATTTATAGACAAAGGCCTGCTGCGATGTCACCGTTCATTTATTGTTAATATTGAGAATGTAGAATCGTTGAAAAAGGAAGGTCGTGGATATAAAATCAAGCTTAAAGACATTGACCAGCTCATACCTGTTTCTAGAGGTTACACACCAAGCTTTACTTCACTAATAATTAATTAAGGTTCATTTATCCCATCTTAAGCCACTTTATCCCTATCTTTTTGATTACCTGACTCACACAACTATATTTGAAGTTCTGTACAAATCAAAAGAATATGTCGGATGAAGAAATCATGGATAATATTAGTAATAATAGCGTTTGTAGTTAAAAGTGTAGATGTTAATGCAGAGGAAGCATACAAAAAAGTGTTAGGCACATGGAAATTTGATGTAAAAGAAGCCCCTTACGAATTCCAGATCGGGAAAGCATTCTTCTATCAGGAAGACAAGATAACAAAAGTAAAATTAGCCTTTGATTATGAGGACATCAATGGCAGTAAGCTTATAATAGAAGGAAACAAGGTAACTTTTGAAGCAGTGGTACAATACGAAACCGTCTTTATTACTTTAGAACTGATTGATGAAAAACTGATTGGTGAAGCCAGCACCTCAGAGGGAGATATAGCTGTTACAATGAAAAGGGTCAAGAAATAAACTTATCTGGTAAGCAATAACATTTTAAAGATAATGCTTTTTATTATTATATCCTGTATAAATCATAAGTAGACTGCCCAACGACCATAGACAAGCTACTTATTGATCGTACTAATCCGCTTATTGAGTAACTTACCTAATAAGGCTAAATATAGTATACTTTTATTTGTAATATAAACAGATTACTCTCTACTACATCCTAGTTTATAACAACTACAAGGCATCCACACTTTTGAAGTATTTAGATTATATTTTTATGGCAACCGTCAGAGTATCTACAAATAAAACGGAGCCTTTTTTATACTGATGTGATTTTTGTTTTGATAAAGTTTAATTATAATATGGACAATTTTATCTTCTTCAAAAAGTCAAAAACACTTACTTTTGCAGCTAAAATACATTACTATGTCAAAACAGAATTACGAGAAACTTAAAACCTTATTAGCTGAGAATAAAAAATGGCCATTATTGTATATGTTCAAATTTATCGTTCCCAATAAAGAAGGGAAAGTACAAACAGTAGTTGACTTACTTCCAAAGCATGGCTCTTTTAGCTACAAACACACCAAAAACCTGAAATATGTCTCAGTAACATGTAAAGTAAGCATAAAAAGTGCAGAAGCAATCATTGAACTTACCGATAAAGTAGCTTCTATTGAAGGCGTAATGCCACTTTAAGAAAAAACATACAAATGGGATAGCTCTTTCAAGTATTAATCAAGATCACAAACAGAACCTTACACTATCACCTCTTTTATCCCCTGTTTGTTATGTATCTCTATTTACAAACGGACAAATATTCCAGTAATCAACAAATTAAGTATCATTTTTTTGACATAAAAGCTGGTAAAAAAGCTAAAAATTAACACTGCCTATCAGTGTTCATGCCTCAGATCAAGCTAAAAAAAAGCTCTGCAATCTGAATATTGCAGAGCATAGTATTACATCTTTACTTTATAAATTTCTAAACAAATAATCAGCCTTCATCCTGTAAAGGTGATTGCGCACGTTACCACCATAAATACTGTGATTGCGATTTGGGTATGCAAACATGTCAAACTGCTTGCCGGCTTGCACCAAACGATCAACATACTCCATTACGTTCTGAAAATGTACATTATCGTCGGACGTACCATGAATCAAAAATAAACGGCCACTTAAATTATCAGCATGATTAATTGGGCTGTTATCATCATAGCCATTCTTATTCTCTTGTGGCTTACGCATATATCGTTCAGTATAAACTGTGTCGTAATAGCGCCAGTTGGTTACGGGTGCAACTGCAATACCTACCTTAAATACATCTGATTTACTCAAACATAACGAACTCATAAAACCTCCATAACTCCATCCCCAAATACCAATACGCGAAGCATCAACATACGGAAGAGAACCTAAATATTTTGCTGCTTCAATCTGGTCATCAGACTCTAGCTTACCTAATTTCATATAAGTTGCTTTACGAAAAGCTTCACCACGCGCTCCTGTTCCTCTTGGATCAACACAGGCTACCATATAACCTTTAGCAGCTAAATACTGCTCCCATCCAATTCCCCAGCGATCAAGAACCTGCTGCGAATTTGGTCCGCTATACTGTGTCATTAAAACCGGATATGCTTTACTCTCATCAAAATCTAAAGGTTTAACCATCCAGCCATTTAACTCTATCCCTTCACTGGTTTTAAAAGAAAAGAATTCTTTTGGACTAATTTTAAACTGAGCAACACGGTCATTTAAGGCTTTATTATCTTCCAAAACACGTATTTGCTTACCCTTACCATCGTGCAAGGTAACTAAAATTGGCGTTGTAGTATTTGACAGATAATTTATATAGTATTTAAAACCATCACTAAAAGAAGCCTTATTAGTACCGGGAACAGTTGAGAATTTCACTTTCTTTTTACCATCATTACGTACAGCATACACCTCTCGCTGCATTGGCGACTGTGCTGCTGCCTGGTAATAAAACATGCGAGTAGATGCATTATAACCTAAATAGTCGGTTACATCCCACTCCCCAGAAGTAACCTGACGCACTTTACGACCAGCCATTGTGTACAGGTAAATATGGTTATACCCATCCATCTCACCAACATAAACAAAGTGCTTTCCGTCCTCCATAAACTGAAGGTTATCAAGCACGTCTTCACCGATATAATGTTCATTACGGTCTGTAAATACAGTATTACATACCCCGGAACCTGTATTAGCAATCATTAACTGTAAAAAATTCTGATGACGATTAAGCTTAATAATTCCCAGCTGACCTTCTGTTTTTGTAAAACGTACACGTGGAATATAAATATCTGTTTCTTCACCAATATCCATTGTTTTAGTCGTACGGTTCTTAATATTAAATACATGCACACTTACAACAGAATTATCCTGCCCTGCTTTAGGATATTTAAACTTGTATTGTCCCGGATACAAACTGTATTCTTCATTGTTTGGGTATGAAGCCTGGTATAAAGGGAATGCAAATTCTTTTACATTTGATTCATCAAATCTAATAAATGCAATTTCTTTACTATCTGCAGACCAGTCGTAGGCTTTATTAAAACCAAACTCTTCTTCATAAACCCAATCCGGCATTCCATTAATAATCTTATTAAACTCACCATCACTGGTAATTGCACTTTCCGTTCCAAACTTTAGTTTGCTTAAAAATAAATCATTGTCCCGAACAAATGCAACCATCTCACCATTTGGCGAAAAAGATGCAATTTGCTGTTTACCTCCTTCTGACAATGGCTTTAACTCCTTATAATTTAAATCATACACAAAATAATTTGCTTTAAATGAATGGCGATAAATGTATTCTGAGTTGGTATACACCAGTAATTTTGTTTCATCGCCATTAAATTCATAGCCTTCAATCCTTTTTATTTCGCATTCATCACCCATTTGAGCAAGATCAAAAATATCAGCCACCTTTTTACCTGTTGCATACTGGTACTTTACAATGCGCTTTCCATCCTCCAGTGTAGTATAATGTATACCATCACTCATCGAAGTTAATCCATGTACCGATCGAGCATAAAAGGTGCCTTTTGCTGTAATGTCTTCCAGCGAAACAGTTTGCTTCTGAGCAAACGAAAACAATGGCACTACCAAACAGGCCATTAAAAACAAAACTTGTCTCATATGTAATATATTTATACTTAATTATTATTGCTAAAATTCTTAATGTCAAACTAACAAAATACGATCCTATAAAACAATGGAATTTGACAGCATTTATAGTTTACTCTCAATAAAGTTCAAAAAAACAGGCTTTACTCCTATGCTTTCGAGGGTTTTATATATCTTTGCATGTTTTTTAAAATCTAAGCAATAGTAGCATGATAAAAATTACCTTTCCAGACCAAAGTGTCAGAGAGTTTGAAGCAGGCGTAACCGGTTTAGAAATTGCGCAAAGCATTAGCCCCCGTTTGGCTAAAGAAGTTTTATCTATTACGGTAAACGAGACTATAATAGATTTAACACGCCCAATAACGACAGATGCCAGCATTAAACTACATAAATGGGAAGATGAAGAAGGAAAACATGCCTTTTGGCACTCTTCTGCCCATCTTATGGCAGAAGCGATTGAAGCCCTTTATCCGGGAACAAAATTTGGCATTGGCCCAACTATTGAAAATGGTTTTTATTATGATATAGATACAGGTGATACTGTTATAAAAGATTCGGATCTACCCGAAATAGAAAAAAAATTTAAAGAACTGGCCAGCTTAAAAAATGCCTATATAAGAAGTGAAGTTTCTAAGGCTGAAGCACTAGATTATTTCAGTAAAAAAAATGATGAATACAAGCTTGAGTTAATTAACGAACTTGAAGACGGAACCATTTCTTTTTATAAGCAAGGTAATTTTACTGATTTATGCAGAGGGCCACATTTACCCTCAACATCTCCAATCAAAGCTATTAAAATATTAAGTGTAGCTGGGGCTTACTGGCGAGGTGACGAAAAGCGTAAGCAATTAACCCGCTTGTATGCTATTTCTTTTCCGAAAGCCAAGATGCTTGAGGAGCACATGACACTATTGGAAGAAGCGCAAAAACGTGACCACCGCAAAATTGGTAAAGAGCTGGAGCTTTTTGCTTTTTCGCAAAAGGTAGGCCAAGGCCTTCCATTGTGGCTACCCAAGGGAGCTCGTTTACGCGAACGCTTAGAAAACTTTCTTAAGCGGGTTCAGATAAAATATGGCTACGAGCCGGTAATAACACCACACATTGGTAACAAAGAATTATATGTAACTTCCGGACACTATGCTAAATATGGTAAAGATTCATTTCAGCCAATCAACACGCCAGCAGAAGGTGAAGAGTTTTTATTAAAACCTATGAATTGTCCTCACCACTGTGAAATTTACAAAGTTAAACCACGCTCATATAAAGATCTACCAATTCGCTTTGCCGAGTTCGGAACAGTATACCGTTACGAACAAAGTGGGGAGTTGCATGGATTAACAAGAGTACGAGGTTTTACGCAGGATGATGCTCACTTGTTCTGTCGCCCGGATCAGTTAAAAGATGAATTTAAGAAGGTGATTGACATTATCTTATACATTTTCAAGACTCTTGATTTTAAAGATTATGTAACCCAGGTTTCTTTAAGAGATAAAGAAAATCACTCGAAATACATTGGTAGTGATGATAATTGGGACAAGGCAGAACAAGCAATTATTGAAGCTTGTGAAGAAAAAGGCATGAATACTATTATTGAATATGGTGAAGCAGCTTTTTATGGTCCCAAGCTAGATTTTATGGTTAAAGATGCACTTGGCCGCAAGTGGCAACTGGGAACCATACAGGTTGACTATAACTTACCAGAACGTTTCGAACTGGAATATATTGGTAGCGATAATCAAAAGCATCGTCCGGTAATGATTCACCGGGCTCCATTTGGAAGCATGGAGCGTTTTGTAGCGGTATTAATAGAACATACTGCTGGTAAATTTCCACTATGGTTAACACCTGAGCAAGTGGTAATTTTACCTATCAGCGAAAAATATAATGATTACGCTGAAAAAGTTTTAAATTTCCTAAATAATTCCGATATTCGTGCCGTTCTTGATGACCGTAATGAGAAAATAGGTAAAAAGATCAGGGACAATGAGTTAAAGCGAATACCATATCTCTTGATTGTAGGAGAAAAAGAAGCTGAAGAAGGAAAAGTTGCCGTTCGAAAGCAAGGAGAAGGAGATAAAGGAATAATGTCGCAAAAAAGTTTTGTTGATTTTATTAATCAGGAAGTAGAAATTATGCTTTCTGAGATTGAAAAATAGTACTAATTAATTTAAGGAGGGTTTAACAATAGCTAGACCAAATAGAAGACAGGTACGTCCGGTTAAACAGGAGCCTGCTCACAGGATTAACAGATACATTAGAGTACCCCAAGTAAGATTGGTTGGAGACAACATTGAGACTCCAGGGGTATTCCCAACAATGGAAGCCATTAAGATGGCTGACGATATGGATTTGGACTTGGTAGAGATTTCTCCCAATGCAGATCCACCTGTGTGTAAAATCACTGACTATCAAAAATTTCTTTACCAGCAAAAAAGGAAGCAAAAAGAGCTGAAAGCCAAAGCGGTTAAGGTAGTTGTTAAGGAAATACGATTCGGGCCAAATACTGATGATCATGATTATCAGTTTAAGTTGAAACATGCTGAGAAATTCTTGGCAGAAGGAGCAAAAGTAAAAGCCTTTGTATTCTTTAAAGGTCGTTCGATCTTATTTAAGGATAAAGGAGAGATTCTTTTGTTACGCTTTGCTCAAGATCTGGAAGAGGTTGGCAAGGTCGAACAGCTACCAAAACTTGAAGGTAAGCGCATGACAATGTTTATCTCTCCTAAAATAAGTCCTAAAAAGAAGTAGCCGATTTTTATAATTTTAATATATAGGAATAATGCCAAAAATGAAAACAAATTCCAGTGCAAAGAAGCGATTCACAATCACTGGAAGTGGAAAAATCAAGAGAAAGCACGCTTTCAAGAGCCATATCTTAACTAAGATGTCGACAAAGCGTAAGAGAAATTTGACGTATGCCGGCACTGTTCATAAAGCTGATGAATCAAACATCAAGCTTTTATTGAACATGAAGTAAACTAAATTCTCAGCAGAGAGAAACGATTTTTTTAACCTGAGTGAATTAGCTGAAAGAGATCCCGAAAGGGGCGCTAACCATTCAAAAATGATTTTAAAATGCCAAGATCAGTAAATCATGTAGCGTCAAGAGAAAGACGCAGAAAGCTTTTAAAGCAAACCAAAGGATACTTTGGTCGTAGAAAGAATGTATGGACAGTTGCTAAAAACACATACGAAAAAGGTTTATCGTACGCTTACCGCGATAGAAAGAAGAAGAAGAGTAACTTCAGAGCTTTATGGATTCAGCGTATTAATGCTGCTGCTCGCATCGAAGGTGTATCTTACAGCAAGTTGATGGGTATGTTACATGCACAAAACATTGAAATCAACCGTAAAGTTCTTGCAGACCTTGCAGTAAATCACCCTGAAGCTTTTAAAGCCGTTGTTAAAAAAGTAACTAACGCTTAATACGTTTCAAGGAAACAATAGTAAAGGAGACTATAGTAGTCTCCTTTTTTTGTGTTCAAATAAATAGCTCTTTGTTATTTTATATTTATTATCTTGCTTCTTCAACAAGCATAAACATATGAAAAAACTAAAATTGACAGCTGAAATTACAGTTTTTGATTCTTTAGCAGAACTAAGCCCCGATGAGCAGGAACTTGTTGAAGCTACCAAAGAAATATGTAAAAAGGCCTATGCCCCTTACTCCAATTTTAAGGTAGGTGCTGCACTCCGTTTAATGAATGGTAAAATTATTACTGGTAATAATCAAGAGAATGCTGCCTACCCATCCGGTCTATGTGCCGAGCGGGTTGCCATTTCTTATGCTAATGCACAATACCCTGATGTTGCCATTGCATCTATAGCAATAGTAGCAATGAATGCTGATGGTATTTTACCTGATCCGGTTGCGCCATGTGGCTCATGCCGACAGGTAATGCTTGAAACAGAATTACGAATGAAGCAAACTTATGATGTTCTACTAATTGGTAAGAGTACCATTAACAAGCTGAGCAACGTTAAAGATTTACTACCTCTTTCTTTCGAGGGCAAAGGCATAAAATAAGGAAGTAGACAATAATCCCTTCCTTATTTTTTATACTATATATGTTATTAACGATTCACATTTGAAAACTCTTTCCAGATATTTTCAAGTTCGGGTGTTGGAGCAATTATTGTAATAGGTTCTTTCTTTACCGGATGGATAAATTCTATTTTTCTTGCGTGTAATGAAATTCCTCCTAATTTATTGGAACGAGGAAAGCCATATTTTAAATCACCACGTATTGGACAACCAATTTTAGCCAGTTGGCACCGAATCTGATGATGCCGACCTGTTTCCAAATCAACCTCCAACATATAAGAGTTCTTTAACCCCGATATAAGACGGTAATTAAGAATTGCCTCCTTGGATCCCTTCCTTGGTTTTGGAAATGCATAAGACTTATTCTTCTCCGAGTTCTTTAAAATATGATGTACCAACCTACCCTGATCTTCTTTTGGCAATTCACCCACAATAGCCCAATACGTCTTCTTAATCTGGTTTTCCTGAAACAGTTTATTCAAACGGGTTAAAGCTTTAGATGTTCGTGCAAATAGCACCACTCCACTTACTGGCCGATCCAAACGATGCACTACGCCTAAAAATACATCTCCCGGCTTTTTATACTTTCGCTTAATATATTCTTTCACACGATCACTAAGCGTTTCATCACCAGTCTTGTCTCCTTGAACAATATCTGATGTAGATTTATTAATCGCAATAATGTGATTATCTTCAAATAATATATCTAATCTCTTCATTATTTCTTCTTCTATAACAGCATTAATATTGCTCACGATCATTGGGGAAATCAACGTTTTTGACATCGTTTATATAATTACCAACTGCACCTGTTACCTCTGCAAATAAATTATGGTAACGACGTAAGAAACGAGGCGAAAACTCCTGATTAATACCAAGCATGTCATGTAAAACCAATACTTGTCCATCAACCTGATTACCAGCACCAATACCAATAATCGGAATTTTAACTTCCTTTGCAACCTGACCAGCCAATATTGCCGGAATCTTTTCAAGAACAATACCAAAACAGCCTGTTTCTTCCAGCAGATGTGCATCCTCAATTAACTTTCTCGCCTCTTCCTCCTGCTTTGCCCTAACCGTATATGTTCCAAATTTATGAATGGATTGTGGCGTTAAGCCCAGATGTCCCATAACCGGGATACCAGCTGACAAAATACGCTGTACCGATTCAATAATTTCTCTTCCTCCTTCCAGTTTAACAGCATCAGCAGCTGTTTCCTTCATAATACGAATAGCTGATGTTAAGGCCTCTTTAGAGTTACCCTGATATGTACCAAAAGGCATGTCAACTACAACTAATGAGCGATGTACAGCTCTTACTACAGATGCACCATGATAAATCATCTGATCGAGCGTAATTGGCAAAGTTGTCTCCCACCCTGCCATAACATTGGAGGCCGAATCGCCTACCAGAATAATATCAATACCTGCACTATCAACAATTTTTGCTAATGAATAATCATAAGCGGTTAACATTGCGATTTTTTCATCACGCATTTTCATTTCACTCAATACATGAGTGGTTACTTTCTTACGCCTTCTCTGAGCAACTGACATGAATTATTATTTTTACCGTTATAACTAACGATTTTACATTGTTACTTATTAGTCAAAATCTCCTATTAATTAGCAGACTTCAGCTTACAAAGTTAATGATTTGTTATGAGCCTAACGACATTATTCTATTTATCTCCGAATTATTTCCAATCAACAAAGAAGATTAGGCAAAACAGTAATAAGCTTAAGTTTTTCCATACTGCCACAATTAGTATCCAAACATCAATAAACGCCATAGTCTCATTCAGTATTCCTGAGATACCAACTCTTTTAATACCTTAATTCATCTACCCTTTATCGTTAACAATTATAAATTGATATATGACAATAAGATTACTGGATAAATGAATTGGTTTTAGTTAACTTGAATCAAAAATTATAATACATGCCTCTTTATAAACAACAATACTTCTGCATATCCTTAATACTTACATCTACATCCATTAAAACCTATAAAACATGGCTACAATAAAAAAACAAGATGCCCTAATATATCATGAAAGTGGGCGTCCCGGTAAGATAGAAGTAATACCTACTAAACCATATAGCTCACAACTTGATCTATCACTTGCTTATTCGCCAGGTGTAGCCGAACCATGTATTGAGATTGAAAACAACCCTGATGATGCTTACAGGTATACCGCAAAAGGCAATCTTGTTGGCGTAATATCTAATGGAAGTGCTGTGTTAGGGCTTGGAAATATTGGTGCTCTTGCCGGTAAACCAGTTATGGAAGGAAAGGGTCTGCTTTTTAAAGTTTTTGCTGATGTAGATGTTTTTGATATTGAAATTGATGAAAAAGGTATTGATGAAATGGTGAATGTCGTTAAAGCAATAGCTCCCACTTTCGGAGGCATCAATCTGGAAGATATAAAAGCTCCTGACTGTTTTGAAATAGAAACTCGCCTTCAGAAAGCACTCGATATACCAGTTTTTCATGACGACCAGCATGGCACAGCAATTATTTCAGCTGCTGGATTAATAAATGCGATAGAAATTAGTGGCAAAAATATTGGTAGTATCAAGATTGTTGTTAATGGAGCAGGCGCATCAGCAATAATGTGCTCCCGCTTGTACATAAGCTTAGGGGTAAAACAAGAGAATATATGGATGCTGGATAGCAAAGGCCTAATGACCACTTCCAGACCTGATTTAAACAAATACAAGGTAGATTTTGCCCAAAATAGTAAACTAAATACACTTGAAGAAGTCATAAAAGGAGCAGATATGTTCCTGGGGCTTTCAAAAGGAAATATCTTAACCAAAACTATGGTACAAAGCATGAATGATTCTCCAATTGTTTTTGCTCTTGCCAATCCTGTTCCTGAGATCAGTTATGAAGAAGCAACCAGTGCCCGTGAAGACTTAATTTTTGCTACAGGTCGGTCTGATTATCCCAACCAGATTAATAATGTGCTTGGCTTTCCTTTTATTTTCCGTGGCGCACTCGATGTAAGAGCTAAAGCCATTAATGAAGAAATGAAAAAAGCTGCTGTTTATGCTTTAGCTAAACTGGCAAAAAAAGAAGTGCCCGACCAGGTAAATGCTGCATATAAAAGCCAAAATCTGACTTTTGGGAAAGAATACATTATACCAAAACCTCTTGACCCACGCCTGATCACAGAGATTGCTCCTGCTGTAGCCAAAGCAGCCATGGATTCCGGCGTAGCTCGCTTAGCTATTGTAGATTGGGAACAATATAAAATAGATTTACTCAAACGAATGGGAATTTACAACAAACTGGTTCGTGACATTAGAACGCGCGCTAAATCTGATAAAAAACGGATTATTTTTTCTGATGCTGATAATTTTAAAGTCATAAAAGCCATAGAGGTAGTCAGAAATCAAGGTATTGCTGACCCAATTTTATTAGGAAACAAAAATAAGATTGAACAGATAGCTCTTGAAAATAACTTAAATATAGCTGGTCTACAGATAATTGATAATAAATCATACGAATATGAAGATAAAAGGAATGAATATGCAGAACTTTTATATCAAAAACGACAACGTAAAGGCCTTAATATTGAAAGTGCACAGTACCGTATGCTTGACAGAAATTACTTTGGTATAATGATGGTTGAGACTGGTGAAGCTGATGGTTTTATCGGAGGGTTTTCGAACAAGTATGCTGAAACAATTAAACCTGCACTTCAGATTGCCGGAACCAACAATACTCTTAACCATATAGCAGGCATGTATATTGTAATGACTAAAAAAGGTCCCTATTTTTTTGCTGATACAACAGTTAATTTTCAACCATCATCTCGTACTTTATCCGATACGACCTTACTTACCGTAAATGCTGTGAAAAAGTTTAATATTGAGCCTGTTGTTGCAATGGTGTCATACTCTAACTTTGGTTCTACTAAAAATGGCAGTCCTCGCAGGGTACGCAGCGCTATTAATTATTTACACGAAAACTACCCGGATCTTCTTGTAGATGGCGAGATGCAGGCCAACTACGCTTTTAATGCTCAACTACGCGCTAAGCGCTTTCCGTTTTCTAAACTGGGCAATAAGGAGGTGAACACAGTTATATTTCCTAGTTTAAGTTCAGGAAATATAGCCTATAAGATGATGCATGAACTTGGTCAGTTTGAAATTATTGGCCCTATCTTACTGGGTATGCGCAAACCAATCCATGTGCTTCAACAACAAAGCTCTGTCAGGGAAATTGTTGATATGGCAGCTATTACAGTAGTAGATGCTCAAACTAAAAATGATCAAATTATTGAGCTATAATTAAACAAAAAGGCCTTAAGTGAAATGCTACTTAAGACCTTTGTTGTATTTTAAATCTGTTAATCCAGAGCTTTAAAACTACTCTCAATTTCTGCCGATACGCGCTCCATTACATCATCAAAACTATCAGTTCCGTTCACAACAGCTACATCATGCATTTCCTTATATTTCTCAATTACAGGTATGGTTTTATTTGTATGATCTTCTAAACGTTGTACTATTTTAGCTGTACTCGTATCATATGGCATACACTGATCAGTCTTACTCCTGTTATCAAGACGCCTTACAAGCTCAAGGGTATCTACATCTAGTTCTATTATTTTATTTATAATAGCATCATGTTTCATTAAAATTCCATCTAAAATATAGGATTGTACCAATGTTCGCGGATAACCTTTAAATATAAATCCTTTTGCATTCTTCGATTGCTTCATTTTACGCTCAATTAACTGAATAACAATCTCATCTGAGACCAATTGCCCATTCTCATAATTCTCCTTAACCTGCAATCCCAGCTCAGTTCCCTTTGTTATTTCTTCATCAAGCATATCGCCAGTTGAAACAAACTCCAGATTATATTTCTCGGCTATAGCTCTGCCTAATGAACTACGCCCCGAACCGGGAGAACCAAACAGCACGATATTTAGTTGCTTTTTCTCAAGTTCTTTATTTACAGCTTTCCGTATTTCTGATGTGACTTTCTTTATTTTCTGAACTCCATTAATGGCTTTATAATTACCCTTTTCTTTAAAGAAATCTAAAACAGGCTTCGTCTTCTCATTATACTCTCGCAACCTGGTAAGAATAACTTCTTCATTATCATCCAAACGACCAGACGTTTCCCCTCTAAGTAGCAAACGCTTCACCGATTCCTCCTCAGGCACCTCAATACTGATCAGAAGATCCAGCTTGGTATTTAGTTTTATCATTAAGCCTTCCAGAATGTAGGCCTGCACAAATGTTCGAGGAAAGCCATCGAATAAAAAACCATTGGCTTCAGGATTATTTTTAATGGTTTTTTCAATAATCTGAACAATAATCTCATCTGATACCAACCCTCCTTGCGCAATAATGCTTTTCGCTTCCAAACCAAGCTTTGTTTCTGCCGCCAATTCACTACGAAGAATATCTCCAGTGGAGATATAGAACAAATTATATTTCTTAATAAGAAATTCTGATTGAGTACCTTTGCCTGCCCCCGGAGGACCAAAAAGAGCAATATTCAACATAACGCACTAGTATTAGGATGTACATGATTATTATTGAGTCTGTTGAATGTATTAAAAAAAACTGACTCTCCCAAATAAGCTAAAAAGGCAACTAACCTTTACCTCATCATTATTAAAACCTGTTATAAGGGTTACGCGGACTAAGTGGCATATAACCAAGTCTTGGGGAATAAAACATAGGGTATTTACTTACACCAAATGAAGCTTCCATACTAAAGTTATCTGAAAATTTATAGCCTACATAAGTTGATGCTCCATAATTACTAATCCCTTTCATCCCAAAAATATTTGACTCTGGTATATTAGTATCAAGAAAAATGGCAGCTCCTGCATACCACTTTTCATTAATCAAATAAGTAGCCTGAGCATATACTCCAAAATTCATCATATTCTGATCAAATGTTAATTTTGTTGCATCTGCTTGCCCGATTAATGGAAGATTATAATAACTGGTTCTGCCCATATATGGCATAATATCCACCTGTACCCTTTTTAATGGTTTAATTGACCACTGAGGAGCTAAGTATGTGCTAAAGCCATAAGTACCTTCAAAATCAGCAAAAGCACTCACTCCAGCATTCATACTAAAAACTGCAATTCCCAATGTGTCTTCGGGCAATTTCATTGACTCATTAAGTGACTTTGAGTCATCAATAAACAGGTTGGATTCCTGCGCATAAACAGTATCTAATGAGATAAGACCTATAAAAAGTAGGATTAAAATACGCATATACAAAGATTTTTTCACCACAAGAATATCAAAAATCACACCATAATTTCTTACTACTACAATAATATTAAAAATAATTTAACAAGAAGTATATAGTAACAGGAAAACATCAGTACAAATCAACTTACTTTTACCAACTATTACTCACGCTACTATGATTATTTACATTATTTGAGCAAATTTTACTCATTTTATCATCCAATACCTGCTCATATGCTTTATAACATCCCGTAATTAATAAATTATCACCTATTCGATGATTTTCATCAGCAATTTCCCTTTCAACAATTAGCATCTTGCACCCATAATAAACTAGTAAGAAATAACAGTTATGAATAAATCAGTCACTTTAAATCCCAATCCTCTAGTAAGATACCTACAAAAAGATTCAATAGACTTCACAAAAGAGGACATTATAAAATACATGGAGGCCAACGAAATAAGAATGATCAACTTCAGATATGTTGCTGAAGACGGACGCTTAAAAAGCCTCAATTTTGTTGTTTCAAACCGCGATCATTTAGATGCCATATTATCAGCTGGGGAACGTGTCGACGGGTCAAGCCTGTTTTCCTTTATGGAGGCCGGCAGCAGTGATTTATATGTTGTACCTCGTTACCGAACTGCTTTCTTAAATCCTTTTTCAGAAACACCGTCAATAGAAATACTTTGCTCGTTTTACGATCATAAAGGTCAAGCCCTGGAATCAGCTCCTGAAAATATCCTCCGTAAGGCAGATAAGCATTTCACAGCTTCAACTGGTATGAAAATGAAATTTCTGGGTGAGCTGGAATACTATGTAAACAGTGAACGTACAAGTATTTTCCCTGCATCAGACCAAAAAGGCTACCATGAATCAGAACCATTTGCCAAATTTGAGACTATGCGTAAAAAAGCACTTAAATTAATTGCCGAGTGCGGTGGACAAATTAAATATGGCCATGCTGAGGTTGGTACTTTTACTGCTGGCAACGAAGCCTACGAACAACACGAAATAGAGTTTTCGCCAACCGATCCTGAATTTGCAGCTGATCAAATACTTATTGCCAAATGGATACTACGTATGCTGGCTGAAGAGCTGAACGTTGAGATTAGTTTTGCTCCTAAAATTACTGTTGGCAAAGCTGGTAGCGGACTTCACTTCCATATGCTGGTAGAAAAAGATGGCAAAAATATAATGCTTAATAATGGTAAGCTTAGTGATGTTGCTAAAAAGGTTATAGCAGGTATTCTTGACATGGCAGATGCTCTTACTGCATTTGGGAACACTATTCCAACTTCTTATCTACGCCTTGTACCGCACCAGGAAGCTCCTACAAATATTTGTTGGGGCGATCGCAACCGTTCTGCTCTTGTTCGTGTTCCTCTTGGATGGACAGGTGGTGTTGAAAATATGATTTTCGATGCTAACCCTAATATTGAAATTAAGCCTGCATGTACAGGAAGTAAGCAAACAGTGGAATTCAGAGCTCCAGACGGCTCAGCAAATATTCACCTTACAATTGCTGGCTTAATAACAGCTGCAGAACATGGACTTCATATTCCTGATGCATTAGAAAGGGCTGAAAAGTTATATGTGAGTGGTAATATTTTTCACGAGATGCCAAAACAAGGACTGGAACAATTACCAACATCATGTTTTGAGTCGGCAAATCGCCTAGAAAGTAAACGTGAGCTATTTGAGAAAAATAACATATTTCCAGAACGGGTTATTACACATACCATTAATAAGCTGAAAAATTTTAAAGATGCTGACTTAAGTGAGCGCTTGTATGGTAAAAATGATGATATACGCGAATTGGTATTACAATACATCCATTGCCAATAGGCAATTTTGTACTTAGTATTTGCACACTAAACCTGTAGTGGCCGGATAATAATTATCCGGCCTTTTTACATTATAATTGTTTTTCACCTTACAAGCATTTTACTTTTATCTGTATATTTGGACAAACCTTAAAATAATTACGATGGCAATTTTGGGCACTTTAGACATGCTGTTGACACAGACACAGACACAGACAACTCTCTTGAAACAATCTATCGACTACTTACTAAACACCGATCTTAATGAGATTTTTACACAGGTAACTCCTGATCATCCTTTAGAAATAGAAATTAATGGTCGGAGCGTGTATGCCATCTTTCATAAATATGAAACCAAAGATATTGTAAATGCAAAGATGGAAGGTCACCGCAAATATATCGATATTCAATATATACATAGTGGTGTAGAGCAAATATTAGTTGCCCCAATATCCCAAATGGTGAAAGAAGTGGAGTATAATCAAGAGCGTGATCTTCATTTCCCCAGAACTACCGATTATTCAAGCTTCAGGCTAACTGCAGGAATGGGGTGTATCCTTTATCCTGAAGACCTACATGCACCCTGTATAAGCATAGATACTCCAACAAAAGTGGAAAAAATTGTAATTAAAGTAGCTGTAGATTAACTATAATTTCTAATCAATTAGCAATAACCTATATATGGCCTTATAATCTCTTTCTGTTATTATTTCTGGCTTATATTTCTTTTTCTCTTAAATGTTTTAAACCTTGGAATACAAACTAGTACAATCATAAAAACAGGTTTAATAGGGCCACCAACACCTAACCTAATACGGTTATCAAAATACATTGGATATTCAGAAATAGCTTCTTACATTGTTTTCCGCAGTTGAACATTTTTCAGATCCAATTTAAAACATACTTATTTGTCCTGATTGCTTCTGAAAACCTTCTAATTCCAGTAATTTCATCTTGGCAGATAAACCTCCGGCATAACCAACCAGTTTGCCATCACTACCAATAATACGGTGGCACGGTACTATAATAGAAATGGCATTAGCTCCATTAGCCGAAGCAACAGCTCGTATAGCTTTTTCGTTACCTATTTTTTGCGATAAACCCAAGTAACTTTCTGTTTCTCCAAAAGGGATTTGCATTAAAGTATGCCATACTTTTTTCTGAAAAACAGTACCAACAAATTTTAAAGGTATATCAAAAGACATTAATTCTTGCCTGGCATAGGCCTCAAGCTGCTCTATTGTCTCCTTAATAACTGGTGTCTCTTCTTCTTCAAAACCTACACCAAGTCCTGTTGTTAAGCGCCTATCAATTGCAGTTCGCATACGACGGTAACGCCAATCACAAATACATAACTCTCCTTTAAAAGAGCCAATTATTAATTCACCAAATTTATATTTATAATATTGAATTGAAACTGAAGACATTTGAAATTTGCTTTACAACAATAATACTATAATTATTAAGAAGAAAAAAATCGGATTTTTTAAGTTTAATTACTTAAAAAATCCGATTTCTAAATTTATTTATAATTCTTTACAACTCTGCAAAAAAATCATTGCCTTTATCATCTACGATAATGAAAGCCGGAAAATTCTCAACACGAATTTTACGCACTGCCTCCATTCCTAATTCTTCAAAATCTACCACTTCAACAGATTTGATGCTATTTTTTGCAAGAATAGCAGCCGGCCCTCCAATAGATCCTAAATAAAAACCACCATTATCTTTACAAGCATCAGTTACAGCCTGAGAACGATTACCTTTAGCTACCATAACCATCGAACCACCATTCTTCTGAAACAGATCCACATAAGAATCCATACGTCCTGCCGTCGTCGGCCCAAAACTGCCAGAAGCCATTCCCTTAGGCGTTTTTGCAGGTCCGGCATAGTATACCGGGTGATTTTTAAGGTATTCTGGCATTGGCTTGCCTTCCTCTAACATTTGCTTAATTTGGGCATGTGCAATATCACGCGCCACAATCAGTGTTCCCGACAGGTTTAAGCGTGTTTTAATTGGATATTTCGACAGTTCTTTCAATACTTCTTCCATTGGCTGATCAAGATCAATATTGATAGCCGGTGCCAAATGGGGTGCTCTCTCCGGTACAAAACGAGAAGGATTTTTCTCTAAAGCTTCAAGAAATATACCTTCTTCAGTTATTTTACCTTTTATATTACGATCTGCACTACAGCTAACTCCTAAACCAACCGGACATGAAGCTGCATGACGTGGTAAACGTATTACCTTTACATCATGTACAAAATACTTTCCTCCAAACTGAGCCCCAATCGTACTTTCCTGGCAAATCTTTTGCACTTTTTCTTCCCATTTTAAATCACGAAAAGCCTGCCCTCCTTCATTACCTTCTGTTGGTAAATGATCATAATATCCAGCCGATGCTTTTTTAACTGTTGCTAAAGTTGCTTCTGCCGAGGTACCACCAATAACTAAGGCCAAATGATATGGCGGACAAGCCGAAGTACCCAGGTCTTTTATTTTATCCTGAACAAATTTGGTTAAATTTTCCTCTGTCAATAACGCCTTTGTCTGCTGATACAAAAAAGTTTTATTGCCTGAGCCACCACCTTTGGTCATAAATAAGAACTCATAAGCATTACCTTGCTCTGCATATAAATCAATTTGTGCAGGCAAGTTCGTTCCTGTATTTTTCTCTTTAAACATAGAAAAAGGAACCACCTGGGAGTAACGTAGGTTACGATTTAAATATGTTTCATAAACACCGAGTGACAAATGCTCTGCATCATTAGCACCGGTATACACATCTTCACCTTTTTTACCAATTACAATAGCAGTACCAGTATCCTGACAGGTTGGCAACTCCCCTTCTGCCGTAACCACCTGATTCATTAACATGGTATGCGCAACAAAACGATCATTATCCGAAGCCTCATCATCCTCAAGAATATCTGCCAACTTCTGTAAATGGGTTGGACGTAAATAAAAGGAAACATCAGCAAACGCCTCTTTGGAAAGTAACTCCAGACCTTTGGGATCTACTTTTAATATTTTTCTTCCATCTAACTCTACTGTCGACACGTAGTCTTTCGTTAACAAACGGTAAGGTGTTGTGTCCTTTTGGATTGGAAACGGTTTTTGGTATTTAAAATCAGCCATAATGTTATTTAGTTCTTATTCAGAAGTCAGAAGCTATTTTTCAAATAACTTAAAGACGACCAGTTATAAAATATCACACAAGTTTAGTGAACTATTTTAAAGTTCACATACAAATCTAAAACATATTATAAAAGCAATTAAAGAAATTATGCAATAATTAGCGTTAAAAAAGACTAAATCAGTGGAGGGATAGATGTAAAGACTTAAGTTGAAAATTACAATATCGTAAATTGTACATCATATATCAAACATATTGAAGACGTGTCGATATGAGATGTTAGGAAAAATGAAGTAAGTTGAAATTAATTGGAAAACAAATATTCTCTTTCAAGTTCTATTGGTTTTTCAATTCCATCAACCATCACAGTAACAATATCTTTACTCAATTCTGCAAATAAATAAGTATAAATTTCACACGGTACTAGAGAAGATAAGGCAGAAAGTTTAAAATCATTAATTGATAGAAGACGCTGCCCAGGTTCCACACCGCTCTTGTCAGCTTCAGTACCTTTCCATACATTGCGGATAAATACCTGACCACCTTCAATAACAATAGAAAAACCTATTTTATTCCAAAACTCCATATTATAATTTTCCTGTTTCTGTTTCAAGTACATTTTTTTACGAGGAAAATCGAATATAACAGTAAAATAATTAAATATCTCTGTACCAACACTCCACCCCTCTTCATCTGACTCAACATATGCTACAGGGTTAGAAATATAGCTCCCTCCTATACTCATATTTTCTGCCTGAATAACTCTGTACTCACTTTTATTTGTTGCACCTTGCTCACTTAAGAGCATTTGCACAGCCCTTCCTTTACAAATACGAATTGATTTTTTTTCTATATAGTTTTCAGTCAAATTATTTATCTGGATCAAGCCATTATCACCTGTATCAATTAAAGCCGTACCTCTTGGAGTTCCACACGAAATTATTGTATAAGGCACTGAGTTTTTCCAACCTTGCATTATTAGTTTTTCTTCAATAAATCCTTCATTCTTAATTTGCTTAGTATCAACACTCTCTACTATCTGAATACTAGCACCATCAAACATCCAAATAGCTTTTTTCATCATATTATGCCCAATAATACCAACCACATCGCAAAACATACCAACTCCAAAATCAATATTTTCAACAACATAAACATTTACACTCTTAAATGCTGTATTTTGAATATCAATATCAAACTTAGTTCTATAAGCTTCAGCACTCTCATAACCATCTGTAATATTCCTGATTTTTCGATTTACTTTTTGATTTGCCCCAAGTGCTTCTTTCTTTATGGAAGTTGGAGAGCCGGTATCTATTAAAAATCGTCCGGAAATAACTTCTCCATTAATTTTTACATTACTTACGAAGTATAATCCCTTGAAAAACTCTACATTTAAATCCTTTAAATTGATTGATCCTTTGAGTTCTTCAGAATAAACATTCTGACATAAGTTGAAAATTAGAAATATAATAATTTGTCTCCCCATAGCTCTGTTATTTAAAGGGGGTGTTTTAAACTTCTAAAACACCCCATGTCAATTAAGCTTAATTAACCCTAATCTTTTGTTTAAATTTTCCTGTTCTATCGTTATACACAGTTTTAGTATCCCATTTTCCATCCCCATCAAGATCAAATTTATTCACATGTCTCTTCCCTCCTTTTAATGCACTCATTTGAGATGAAGGCAATTTTTTAAAATTTTTCATAATACAATATTAAATTTCACCTACTCTTATCCCTTTTCAGCTTCCGGGGCACCAAATAAATATAACATATTTATGGTACACTTCGAATATATAAAATAATATCATATTTTTAATACATAAAACTTCATTACTTTATTAAATAAATACATAATTCAATATACACCAAATTTGTTACTTATACTTCTTGATCTGCCATTAAATATAATATCAAACCAGCTTGACTTTTTAACTTTATAATACTTCGCAAATTAGAGATAAATAAAGCCAATTAAAAACCATTTCAACTATCTATAGCAGCATCAAATACGTAAAGTAAAGATCTCTTAACCATTCATGATATTGGCACGATCGATAGCATAGTATTACACATAAGACTAAATCAGTGGAAGGTATAAATGCTTTAGAAAGATAATGCTGAATATGATGCCACTAGAAGAGTAATATAAGACCTAAACATTAACGTTTACACATATTAACTACTTTTCTTATCTTTCCGATATGGAACAAATTGAAAAAAGCATTATTGCATTTAGTAATTTTATCTGGGGCACTCCGCTATTGGTACTTTTATTAGGGGGTGGTTTCTTCTTTATGATCTACAGTAAACTAACACCCTTCCGTTATATTTTTCATGCTGTAAATATCCTTAGGGGGAAATACGACGACCCCAATGAGGCAGGTCAAATTAACCATTTCCAGGCACTATCAACTGCCTTAGCTGCTACTGTGGGCATGGGAAATATTAGTGGTGTTGCAGTAGCCATTGCCGCTGGTGGTCCGGGCGCAATATTCTGGATGTGGGTAAGTGCCATATTAGGGGTATCAACAAAATTCTTTACAGGTACACTAGCAGTTATGTTTCGCGGTAAAGACGATAAGGGCGAAGTGCAGGGTGGACCAATGTATATTATTACTGAGGGGCTGGGACAAAAGTGGAAGCCATTGGCAGTATTCTTTGCTGTAGCTGCAATGTTTGCCGTTTTTCCAGTCTTCCAGAGCAACCAACTTACACAGGTTTTTCGCGATGTTGTACTACAACCTAATGGTGTGGAAACAGGGTTTTCAACAGATTTAATTACCGGTATCATTATAGCACTTATTATGTCTGTTGTTATTTTTGGTGGTATAAAACGTATTGGTAAAGTAACTGCCAACATTGTACCTTTAATGGTATTGCTTTATATCCTCATCGTTTTCTATATTATTTTTTCTCATCCTGATCAGCTTTGGGATGCAATTACCCTTATTTTTACTGATGCTTTTGATGCACAATCGGTATTAGGTGGGGCAATAGGCATTATCATTATCACAGGCATTAAACGAGCTGCTTTTTCAAATGAAGCTGGTATTGGTACAGCTCCACTGGCACATGGTGCAGCTAAAACAAATGAACCAGTTCGGGAAGGCTTAGTGGCAATGCTCGGTCCTATTGTAGATACTTTAATTGTTTGTACCATGACTGCTTTAGCCATTTTAGTAACCGGTGTATGGCAAACCAGCGATACAGATGGTATTACATTAACAGCCTTAGCCTTTGATAAAGCCATTCCTGTTTACGGTCCTTACTTACTGATTCTTTGTGTTATTTTCTTTGCTCTGTCAACTATGTTTGCATTTCCATATTACGGTAATAAATGCTCTTCTTACCTTTTCGGAACAAAATCAAAAAATATCTATAATACGCTTAGTGTTTTAAGTGCTGTAGTTGCCGCTGTAGTTTCTATTGATGCCGTTATAGCATTTATTGATTCGGCTTATGCTCTTATGGCTTTTCCTAATATGATTGCTGCTATTTTACTTGCTCCTCATGTAAAACGCGCAACAGCAAGTTATTTTAAACGACTAAAAGAAGGCAAAATTGAGAAATACAGCAATAAGCTGTAACTTCTGCTTCTACCTGAGCGTCAAATAAGTTGAAATCATTAAATAAAAATACCATGACAAACTTGCCACAAAGATTATCTTTATTATTTATTACATCTCTTTTGGTTACTATTCTGACAGCACAAGAGAAAGAAAAACGAACCATTAGTGACTTTTCCAACATTAGTGTATCATCTGGAATTGATTTATACATTACACAATCTGATGCTATTGACCTTGAAGTTATTTGTGACAAAAGTGAATTACACCGCTTAATTACAAAGGTTGAAGACAATACTTTAAAAATATACATGAAAGGTGATTACAGCTGGAACTGGTCCAAAAATAAAGTACCCAAAGTGTATGTAAGCTATAAAGAACTTACAGAACTTAGTGCAAATGGCGGTTCGGACATTTATGGACAAAATGTAATAACTAGCCCTAAGTTAAACATTAACAGTAGTGGTGGCGCCGATATCTATGCCGAAGTTAAAACTGATGAGTTAAAAATAAACAGTTCGGGAGGTTCGGACATTAAAATAAAAGGAGCGGCTACAAAACTGACTGCTTCTGCCAGTGGTGGTGCTGATATTAATGCACGTGAACTAAAAGCTCAAATAGTAAAAGTTAATTCATCAGGTGGTGCTGATGCAATTGTTTGGGCAGAAAAAGAAATTACTGCCAAAGCAAGTGGCGGTAGCGACATTGATTATTATGGAAATCCAAAGGTAAAATCATTATCTGAATCAGGAGCTGGCGATATTCATCATCGCTAATATACTGTAACGATACAAAAGAGGGTGTCTTAATTTTAGACACCCTCTTCTTTGTTATATCTGAAAGAATAATCTTTTAATTATCATTCATCGAAATCATAAATTCTTCATTCGAGCTGGTCTTCTTCATCCTGTCATGCAAAAACTCCATAGCCTCAACAGGGGTCATATCTGATAAGTAATTACGAAGAATCCATATACGGTTCATCATTTCAGGATCCATCAACAGATCTTCACGACGTGTGCTTGACAAGTTAACATCAACAGCAGGGAAAATACGCTTATTAGAAAGACGACGATCTAACTGAAGTTCCATGTTACCAGTACCTTTAAATTCTTCAAAGATTACTTCATCCATTTTCGAACCTGTTTCAGTAAGTGCTGTTGCAATAATAGTTAATGACCCTCCATTCTCAATATTACGGGCAGCTCCAAAGAAGCGTTTTGGACGATGAAGAGCATTGGCATCCACACCACCGGAAAGCACTTTACCCGATGCAGGTGAAACAGTATTGTAAGCACGAGCAAGGCGTGTTATTGAGTCTAACAATACAACGACATCATGACCACACTCTACCATTCTTTTTGCCTTCTCTAAAACAATGTTAGCCACTTTTACATGACGCTCTGCCGGCTCGTCAAAAGTCGATGATACAACCTCGGCATTTACGCTACGTGCCATATCTGTAACTTCTTCAGGACGTTCGTCAATCAGAAGTATAATCATATACACTTCAGGGTGATTTGCAGCAATTGAGTTAGCCACATCTTTTAGTAAAACTGTTTTACCTGTTTTGGGCTGAGCTACAATTAATCCACGCTGACCTTTACCAATAGGTGCAAACATATCAACAACACGTGAAGACAGGTTTACTCTTGCCCCGGTTGCCAGATCAAATTTCTCATTCGGGAAAATTGGCGTTAAATGATCAAACGGAACTCGATCGCGAACAAAAGATGGCTGACGCCCATTTATTTGCTCAACTTTTATAAGAGGGAAATATTTCTCCCCTTCTTTTGGTGGACGTATTGTACCCAATACTGTATCACCTGTTTTTAGTCCAAATAATTTAATCTGTGACTGGGATACATAAATATCATCAGGAGAGTTAAGATAATTATAATCTGAAGAACGCAAGAATCCGTATCCATCAGGCATAATTTCTAATACCCCTGATGCAGAAATAATACCTTCAAATTCAAATTGCTTATCATCTTTACGTTCATTGGGACGACGGTTATCGCGCTTATCATTCTGAAAACGACGCTTACCTTGGTCATCCTGATGTCGGTTATCGCGAGGGCGATTATCATTGCGCATCCCCCTGTCGTCACGACGTCTGATTTCACGTGGTGCCTCTGTTAATTTTTCTTCCTTAACCTCTGCTGTTTCCTGATTCTCAACAGCAGGCTTTTCTTCTTCTTTAACAACAGGCTTTTCCTCCCTCTTAGGTTCTTCTCGCTTTACGGACTCGTGTTTTACCTCTTTACGAACCGTTTTTTCAGAAACTTCTTTCTTTTCTTCTTTATCCGGTGAAATTGCTTCAGCTGCTTCAGCAACTTTTGATTTCACAGAAGAAGCAACAGGTCCGTCCGGACGAGATGTTCTTGGCCTTTTAGAGCGTGATTTACGATCAGCTGGGGCATCTTTCTTACCTGCTTTTTTATCAGCAGAAACCTGAATCGCCTGCTCATCCAAAATTTTGTATACCAAATCCTGCTTTTTGAAGGATTCAACACGTTTTACGTTAAGCTCCTTAGCTATCTGACGTAGTTCAGCGAGCAACTTTTTATTTAGTTCTAGTATATCATACATAACTATAACAATACTGTTTAAAGGAAATACTTATAGAATTTAATAAACTATGAAATATATTCGAAAAGTTAAAATAGAATTGGCTACCTGACAGGAGCCAACTTTAATCAATACAAATCTATGGAAAGTTTATCACCTCTCAAAACAATTTCATCAAATTAATCTCTCATCCCTAGTTTTTTAATAGTCAATGGCTTTGTTGTTCATAAAAAAAGATGCACTTTTAGTGTACTTTTAAACAAAATCTAAAATCTTAATGTTGTAATATTATAAGCCATACACCACACATAACTGCAATTAAAATTATGAGACAACTAAAAATAACGAAACAGGTTACAAATCGCGAAACCCCCTCGCTCGACAAATACCTACATGAAATAGGAAAGGTAAAATTGCTTAATGCTGAAGAGGAAGTATCTTTAGCAAAAAAGATCAGGATGGGTGATAACAAAGCTCTTGAGCTTTTAATTAATGCCAACCTTCGTTTTGTTGTTTCTGTCTCAAAACAATACCAAAATCAGGGTTTAAGTCTTCCCGATTTAATAAACGAAGGTAATCTTGGTTTAATTAAAGCAGCACAACGATTTGATGAAACCCGGGGATTCAAATTTATCAGTTATGCCGTTTGGTGGATTCGTCAATCTATACTTCAGGCACTTGCTGAACAAGCACGTATTGTAAGGCTACCACTTAATAAAATTGGCTCTATTAATAAGGTAAATAATGCATTCTCACGACTCGAACAGGACTTTCAACGCGAACCTACAACCAATGAGATTGCCAAGCTTTTAGAGATGGCGCCAAAAGAAGTTAAAGATGCTTTAAATGTGTCTTCGCGGCATATTTCAATGGATGCCCCACTTAAAAAAGATGAAGATAATACTTTATATGACGTACTGCTTTCTTCTGAATCCCTAAGCCCCGATACACACCTTATTGACAACTCGTTAAGACAGGAAATAGATCGTTCTCTAGCTACCCTTTCCACACGAGAGGCCGATATTATTAAATTATATTATGGCTTAAATGGTGAACCACCTTATTCGCTGGAAGAGATTGGTAAACTTTTTAACCTCACAAGAGAACGTGTTCGCCAAATTAAGGAAAAAGCGATTAAACGTTTAAAGAACACTTACAGAAGTAATATTTTACGTTCTTTTTTAGGTCAATAAAGAAGCTCAAAATAAATGTATTAAATATCATGATGATAATACCAAATGTGTTGTACTTTTGCAGCACATTTTTTATTTAATATAAACAAGAAACATTTATAATGAAACATTTAATTGCACCATCGCTGCTTGCTGCTGATTTTAGCAACCTTAAGAAAGACGTTGAAATGATAAATAACAGTGAGGCTGACTGGTTTCATCTGGACATAATGGATGGTGTGTTTGTTCCTAATATTTCGTTTGGTATACCTGTATTGGAGTCGATCAAATCAATAGCTAAAAAACCTTTTGATGTGCATTTGATGATTACTCAGCCAGAACGCTATATTGAAACGTTTAAAAATGCGGGAGCAGATCTTTTTAATGTTCATTACGAAGCCAGTACACACCTTCATCGTACAGTACAATCGGTTCACAGTAATGAAATGAAGGCTGGCGTTACACTCAATCCGCACACACCTGTCTCTGTTTTGGAGGATATTGTTAACGAATTAGATCTTGTTTTACTAATGTCGGTTAATCCAGGTTTTGGGGGACAAAAGTTTATTAAAAATACCTATAATAAACTTGAACAACTAAAAGAACTCATTCTTAAAAAGAATAGTCGTGCACTTATTCAGATTGATGGTGGTGTGGACAATACTAATGCAAACCAATTAGTAAGTAAAGGTGCTGATGTATTGGTTGCCGGTAGCTATGTTTTTAAATCGTCAGATCCGAATGCAACTATAGCAAGCTTAAAAAAGCTGGATTTTTAATATCCGCACTTAGCATACACTAAAGGAAGAAATACTCCTGAATGTAAATGCGACAGCACATTTAAATCCGATACTCCTGATAACTGTCAGGAGTATCGGATTTAATATTTATGTGACAGAACAGCCAGACTGCTCCTGTTCTCTCCTAAATGATAATTGTTACACCGAACAAAGCTTACTAACAACTTGGTAATCACCCTTAACTTTTCTACTTTTGCTACTGTTTATACACATAAGAAATAAATGGCAGGGGAATTATTAAACGATCCGATGGGACAAGCCGCATTAGATTACTTGGCGGGCAAGCGTAATCTTGAAATTATAGTTCAATCCAATATCATTGAGGATGATGTTATTCCTGTTGATTATCTGTTCAGATCATTAAAGAATATGCCTATTCTGGAAAAGAAAGCGCTAATTCACTGTAGAGGTAAAGTTCTTGATTTAGGCGGCGGTGTTGGGGCACACTCATTAGAACTTCAGAATAAAGGCCTTGACGTTACTTTACTTGACAGCTCTGTTGGTTGCTGTAACACGGCATCACAACGCGGTGTTAAAAAAGTTATTCATGCCGATTTTTATAACTATCATCCAAACAATACGTATGATACGGTATTGTTAATGATGAATGGCATCGGATTGGCTGCTGCTGTTGATCATTTACCCGTATTCTTTTCAAAGGTAAAGGAGTACCTGAAACCAAATGGTCAAATATTGCTTGATAGTTCAGATTTGCGCTATTTATTTATTGAAGAAAACAGTTATTGCGAATTGCCGGAAGAACAATACTATGGAGAGGTGATGTACACGATGGCATACGGTAATCATAAAACAGAACCATTTGAATGGTTATTTATAGATCCAATTCTTTTGGAAACAAAAGCTAAAGTTTATGGTTTTAAGTTTGATAAAATAGCAGATGGAATGCACTACGATTACTTGACAAGGCTAACGCTTATGTAGTAAATTTACCTTGTTCATCAATTGAATAATGCATTTTATCAAATGATGCTTGACTTTACTAGTATTGATTATTAACCGAAATTTATTTTTCAAATCAATTTAGTATCTTTCGAGCTGTTTATTAAGTTTAAAACAAGCGGTTTATATTCTTTGTGGGGAAGATTATCAGACCTTAGTGTTGGTTTTATATTGAGGGAAATTGTTTATAGCAATGCATGAAAATTATGACATTATGAGATATTTATACAGGGTTATTTCATTTACGTTACTGTTTTTTATCTACCAATCCGGATACGGTCAAACCTACCTTCCTAATAATGGAGCAACAGACGTTTCATATATGCCTGCCTTATCGATTACTTTTAGTCCGGGAGATATAGTAGCCATTAATTCGGGTTTTAGCATTTATGTTGCCTATACTGATTTTTCAAATCCTATTGAACTCTCTACCGGGGGAACAGGATTCCCGCCGTCAACTCAGGATCCGAGGTTAAGCGTTACCAACCATATTTTTTCCATTGACCTTTCATCAACTCCACTGTATTACGGTGCAGAATACCTGGTTTATATACCAAGTGGTGCATTAACAGTTAACGGTAGAAGTTTCAATGACCTCAATAATCCCAGTGCTCCAAACTGGACCTTTACTATTGAAAATGAACCCATAGCCAGTTACACCTTAAATCCGGCTAATAGCGCTACTGGTGTTTCAGAAATGCCAACACTCACTATGACTTTCAATTCAGGGGATGTATTAGCATTAAATTCCGGTTTTAGCATTTATATCGCACATACTGACTTTTCAAACCCCATTGAACTAACCACCGGAGGAACCGGATTTCCACCATCAAGTCAGGACCCCAGATTACAAATATCCAATCATGTTTTCACTTTTGACTTATCTGCTACAAAATTGGATTATAGCTCTGATTATATGGTTTATATACCAAGCGGTGCATTAACGGTAAATGGAAGTGTATTCACCGAGTTTAATAATGTCAGTAATCCAAACTGGGTTTTTACCACTATTGCCGCACCAATACCTAATATTACGAACTTTAACCCTCTTCAAGATGCTGTTAATGTTCCTGTCAACCAGAATTTCACATTAACATTTAGTGAAAATATCCAATTTAAGACGCCAATTGATATCAGATATATCAGTATAAATCCTCCAACAGGACCATCAATTGATTATAAAGTTGGACCGGGTGATATCAGTTCATTCCTGGAAATACCACCTGTTCCGGGCAATCAACTTATTATTAATTCTAAAATAGATCTCGAATTAAACACAGAGTATTATATTACTATTCCGAGTGGTGTAATTGAATCTACTGATGGAGCCGGTTTTGCGGGATTAACAGATAATCCTTCTGAAGACTATCGCTTTACTACAGTTGGAGCACCATTATGGGCTGACGGGTATCCATTCACCGAAAATATTTCACCAATAAATGCTGATATTGTAGGTCAGACCGACCATAATGGAAACTATATCTATGTTGTTACATCAAGCTCAACTTCTCCTTCCGTAATTCAGATTAAGAATGGTACTGACCACAATGGTACACCGGCATTATATACAAATTCAGGTACACCTGGAACTATGAGTGCCAATATAACTTTTAGGGAATCAATTGATATAACAGGGCTTGACACACAACCTACAAGCTATTATGTTTATGCTGTAGCAACATCAACAAGTGGCTTTGATTCTAACATTGGAGCAACAACCTTTACAACACTTGAACGTGATGCTCCAATAACAACATTTGATCCGGCCAACGGCGCTACAGACATTTCGGTTTCTTCAAGCATAGTTATTACTTTTGATGAACCCATAAGAAATGTTGGTGGAACAATCATTGATAATTCAAATGCTGCTGATTTAATCAGTATTCCTTCGTTTACTGACTATACAGTAACAATTGATGCCACTAAAACCATACTAACCGTCACCCCCAATACACCATTTAATGGCGCTACTACCTATGCTGTTATTGTAGATCCTGTTGAAGATTATTTAGGTAATGCACAAAGTTCTGCATCAGTATCCAGTTTTACTACTGCTGATTACATCACCTGGAATGGGTCAAATACAAGAAACCCAACAAATTGGGATGATCCAAGTAACTGGACAGGCGCATTGGCTCCAGGTGCTAATGTAAGAATACCGGCCGGGGTAGCTAATATGCCAGTTATTTCAACTAACACACCTAACTTTGTAAAAGATATGGTAGTTGAAGCAGAAGCTACAGTTGATATTACATCTACAGGACATTTAACAGTTACAGGTTTTTACATTATGCAATCGTCGAACACTGGCAAGGGCAATGCCTCACTCCTAAACCAGGGAACGCTAAATGTAATTGATAACAACAATATACAAATACACCAGAGTATTACTTCATCACCAGTAAAATGGTACTTTTTATCGTCACCTGTAAATGGTGCAACCCAAACTAATATTAACTGTACTGGTACTGTTTATTCCTACAACATTAACACCGACACGTGGTCAGCCAACGGAGCTGGAACAGAAATGGGGGCTGCTATTGGTTATAAAGTATATTCAACACAAAACATGTCATTTAGTGGTGCCATTAACAATAATTCATCGTACACCTTTAACGCAAACAGAACGGCTGTAAATGCAGGCTGGAACTTAGCAGGCAACCCTTACCCCTGTTCTATTGACTGGAACTTATTAGATTTAGGCACAAATGGTATTACAAATGGTTTTTGGGTATGGCTTAACGACACACAGCAATACGGCACATATAATGGTAATGCTGAATTAGGAACCAACCTAAGTGATGTTGGCACAAGCCTTATTCCTTCAAGCCATTCGTTTTGGGTAAAAGTACCTTTAAACGAAACAAGTGGTACACTAACTATTCCGGCATCTGCACGAACACACAATACGGCAACGTATTTAAAATCTGGATTATCTGAAAATAAAGGTACCATAAGACTTTTAGCTAAAAAAGGAGAACAAACTGACGAAACGGTTATTGCTTTTAACAATGCTGCTGATGATCTTTTTGACAATCATGATTCAGAAAAAAGATATGCCAGTAGATATGCCAATTTCTTTGAGATTTTTTCCATTACCGATGGTAAAAATTTATCTATTAACAGCTTTTATGAACTTGGAGAATCTAAAACAGTAAACCTTGGTGTAATTGTCCCGGAAGATGGTATATATACGATTTCGTTAAAATCGCTTAAGAACTTCTCTCGCAATATATCGTTAAAATTAGAAGATCATTCAACACAACCATCTACAATAATAGACCTGTCCAGTGAAGATTATACTGTACATTTTGCTCAGGGGTATAATACTGATAGATTTACACTTCATATCCTTGCTTCCGATATTGTTACGGATGCAGAAGATAAGGATACTGTACAAACATTAATCTATTCAAATAACAACCAGGTATATGTTAATATTCCGGAGCTAACAAATCCTATGTATCAACTATATACTATAGGTGGTCAGCTTATTAAAAAAGGTGAACTGCGATCCGGGGTTTTAAACACCATTAACACTTCGGCCAGTGGCATAGTAATCGTTAAAATAACCAGTAAGGAAAAAACTTTATCGGGTAAGGTTTTTGTAAAACAATAAAAAAAATACTTTCTTTGCAAGAAATATTATGCGTTCAAACAAAAAGAAAACATATCAGAAACCGGAACTTGATGTACATAACATTGATAAGACAATATCAATTGTAATGGCCTCAGAAGGAAGCCCTCCTGACCCAGGGCAGCCCGGAGCAGCAGCACCTTCTCAGGCAGAGCAACCAAGCTCTTTTGAATCAAATCCTTTTGATGAGAACAATTTAAAATAACATATACAATAAAGGCGACCGATGGTCGCCTTTATTCTTTATTATTTGTGGTTGTTGAATTAATCCAAAAATTATTTGGTAATGTTCGTTACAATGTAACATTCCATGTATCTTCAATATTGTTTTTCCAGTCTCCAAACTTTTCTTCTCCGCCACGCACTTTCCAGTCCGAATCAACAGTAAGTTTAGAGCTAATTCCTCCCCTAGGGTTACAAACCATTGTTAAACGAATTCGTTCCGGATCATAAATCTCTATCATATGGTCATAAAACACATTAATAAGCCGCTCGTATGAAACCGTGATATTACGCAAGTGGTGTACGTACTCTTTCAACGATTTCAATTCGATTATTCGCTTCTTTGGATAAAAGGTAATGAATACATCTGCAAAATCAGGCTGATTCTTAACACCTAAAAATGTAAACTCTGGTATCTTAATCTTAATTTCGTATGCCTGTTCTGTTGGATTTGGCAATGACTTAAGAATTGACGCATCAATTTCTTTGTAGGTTAGTACTTTTTGTTCCATTAAATTGTAATTTGGTATTATGTTTTGCTATTTAGAATCAACAAAAATAGTGATTTTGGTGAGATTTCCCTCTATTATATAAAAGTGATTCCGATATAGTATGAGCTTCTGTTTCTTTAATATTGTGACAAAGTTGTGCTATGTTACCTATACACCATATCATAGCATTTTTGGCTCAAGATACAAGGCAAATGAAACATCAAAATGCTTTTTTAGCTCACTGCACAAAACAATATCAACACTTTGCTCTGAGTGATTATAAAGAAGACGAAGAAAAATTGTATTTTTTAAATTGTATTTGCTATGTGATTGGAAGTATTTAACACATTTACTAAACACTATTTCCTCAATTATAATTATTTAAATACGGCTACACGGCTATTCAATCAAGTTAATCGCATATGTCGCTTTTTTAATTATTTTTGCGTCCGAAAAACAGATAAAAAGTGGGACGATCACGAAGAGTTAAGCCTCTATTAAAAAAGGTAACTATTACCGATGTGGCTGCAGAAGGAAAGGCCATGTGCCGTGTTGATGACAGGGTTGTATTTGTACAACGTACAATACCCGGTGATGTTGTTGATGTTCAGGTAACCAAAAAACGTAAAAATTATTACGAAGGTATTCCTGTCTATTTTCACGAGTACAGCTCCATTAGACAAGAGCCGCTTTGTGAGCACTTTGGTGTTTGTGGCGGGTGTAAATGGCAAGCTTTGCCTTATGAGCATCAATTAAAATACAAAGAGCGCGAGGTTATGAATAACCTTTCGCGAATTGGTAAGGTTGATCTGCCGGAACATGAACCGATAATGGGATCGAAGTTGACAGAATTCTACCGTAATAAGATGGAATTTACTTTTTCGAATAACCGCTGGCTATCGCAAGAAGAGCTTGACTCAGATGAGTCTTTTGAACACAGAAATGGTTTAGGATTTCATATCCCCGGTATGTTTGATAAGATTGAAGATATAAACAAATGTTTTCTTCAAAAAGACCCTTCCAATGCTATTCGTCTGGCATTTAAAGCCTATGCCTTAAAACATGGTTTAACATTTTTTGACTTAAAAAAGCAGGAAGGTTTCTTACGTACACTTATTATCCGCACCAGCTCAACCAATGAAGTAATGGTTATTCTAACTGTTTTTCATGAAGATAAAGAAAACAGGGAAGCACTGTTAAATCATATAAAAGAACAATTTCCTGAAATTACATCTTTGATGTACATTATCAATCAAAAGGCAAATGATACTATTACAGATCAGGACGTGGTCCTTTTCAGTGGCCGCGATCACATATTTGAGGAGATGGAAGGTTTGAAATTTAAGATTGGACCAAAATCATTTTATCAGACCAATTCTGAGCAGGCTTACGAGTTATATAAAGTAACACGTGAATTTGCGAATATTAAGCAACATGAGGTGGTATATGATTTATATACGGGTACCGGAACGATAGCCAATTTTGTGGCTAAACAGGCCAATAAAGTTATTGGTGTAGAGTATGTACCTGAGGCTATTGAAGATGCAAAAGTTAACTCTGAACTTAACGGCATTAATAACACTGTATTTTTTGCCGGTGACATGAAAGACGTACTTAACCACGATTTTATGCAAGAGCAGGGCCAGCCAGATGTAATAATTGTAGATCCTCCAAGGGCAGGGATGCATACCGATGTTGTAGATACCATACTTCAAGCAGCTCCTGACCGGATTGTTTATGTGAGTTGTAATTCAGCAACGCAAGCACGGGATATTAACTTACTTGATGTAAGGTATAAAGTAACAAAGGTTCAGCCTGTAGATATGTTTCCCCATACACACCATGTGGAAAATGTAGTGTTACTAGAAAGAAAATAAATAACCAACGGGCTTTAAGTTAAGCATACTTAAAGCCCGTTTTTTTTTCTGCTTAAGGATATTGCCTTTCCTGGCTCATTCGTTAATTATCTCTTGGTTTAAAATTGGATTGGTACCAGTTGTCTTTTCCACCTTCAACTCTTCAGAACAATAATTCCACTGTAATACACTAGCTATTGTTGGCACAATATGAGCAGCCATTTTCTTTTGTCCACGGTATGAGGGATGCCAATCTGAGCCCAGGTCATTTCCTTTATTTAATAAGCCATCCGGAATACCAATAAAATAGAGATTTTTGTCTTTATAGCTTAAACGTGATGCTTCAACTACTTTCTTAATATTGCTTAAAGCAGGTTCACCTTGCATTGGCCCACATATACAAAATATTGGCACCTCTCCGTAGTACTTTCTTATTTGCCTTATAAATGCCATATATGTTTGAATAAACACAGTACTGTCAGGTTCAATACCGGTAGAATAGTCGTTGGTACCCAAATTAATCACAACAGCATTGGGTTGCCATGTAAAAAAATCCCAGCATAATAAACTATCCATATCCAGAGTTTGATGATAGCGTTGTGGCAGAGTAGCCAGCCTGGTTGATATTTTATCTTTATCGCCATAATTACGCACAACACCCAATCCTGAGTGCGCCGTAACATAGCACTCCGCATTAAAAGCACGAGCTGTAATAAAGGCGTACGATTTATTTACATTTTCCGTTTGTGGCAAAAAATCTTCGTCACGGGAAGCGCCTTCTGTTCCATAACCACAGGTTATTGAATTACCAATAAATTCAATTTTTCGTGTTGGGTATTCACTTACTTCTTTTACCTTACCCTCAGAAGCAATCCTGATACCTTTAAACAGGCTTGTCCCCATCTCTCCTTCTGTTCGTTTCTGGAGTTGGCAGGTATGCCAATCCCTGCCTTTTATTCCCTTAATGACATAAGCAGTATCGTTAGGGGCATGCAGTATTTCATGTAATTGGCCATCAATAAAAACATTAAAATAATTGCGCTTACCTCCATTAATAAGAAACTCAAGCTGCCGGCCTGTAAACTGAAAAAAGATGGATGTTCCAGGCCAATCGTAACGTACCTGCCCAGGGTTTGCGTAATCAAACCGGCCTGAGTAGGTAAAAGCAGGGTTATCCGGACTTATAAATTGTTGGGCTCTAACAATATTTGAACTAATTAATATCACAATACTAAACACTAGGTAACGCATTTTTTTTTAGTTTTAGGTCTTTTAAACATTCTATTCGCTTGCTTTATCAACAAGATACAAAATGGATTGATAGTTAATCCCGGAATGTTGCGACAAACCAATTTCGCAAGTGCGGCTGTTACTGTATCCTGCTACTGCTCTTTCAGGCACTTCTTCTTTTAAGTACCGTAAAGCGGTTTTATTTAATTCCGGTAGATTAAAACCTTTGTCTCCTGCCCAGCCACAGCACCCTGTTTTTTCGGGTTTTATAACTTCTGTCGCACACAGTTTTGCCAGTTCAAGTAATTGATTATCCAATCCCATTTTTGTTGAACTACAGGTTGAATGAATCATTACGGTCTCTTCCTGCTGCTTAAATACCAGTTTCTCTTTCAGGTATTTTAATGTAAATTCAATGGGTTCATACAGTTTCAAACGTTTATCCATATGTTCTTTCATACGCAACAGGCATGGACTCATATCGCATAAAACAGGGTATTTTCCATTCGCTGATACTTCAAGAAGTACTTGTTCAAGTTCATGTAGCTTAGCTATCCCCTGCTCTTTAAACCCCTTACTGTCAAATGCCATTCCGCAACAAAGTTTACTTAACTTATTGGGGTATATAACTTCATAACCGCCCTTGTTAAGCAATTTTCCGGTTACCCTGGTTAATGCCTGTTTGTCACGCACCTCCATATCATTACCCATCATACGATTAATGCAGGCCGGAAAATACACCACTTTATCATTTGATTTTAGAGTTGATAAGGTATTAACTTTTACTGCCGCACCTGGCATGTGTTTATTCCAAAGTGGTATATTTCGGCCTGATATATGATGCACAAATGCACTCCCTTTTTCCATTATTGACAGTGGTAGAATACGTTGTATTAATGATACTCCTTTTAAAGCACCCTTGGCCAAGGTTAAAAATGCGCCAAAGTTATTGGCAATTATCGTTGCAAAAGAATTTGAAAGCCTACCTCTCTGGTCAGAACGGAGTGCTTTGATTAATTTACCGGTATCGATATTTACCGGGCAGTTGAGTGCACATAAGCCATCTGTAGCACAAGATTCCTCTCCATTAAAGGAATAGCTTTTTTGTAATGATTTATAATCTTTAGTGGATATTTCAGCTTTCTTTCCATTCAACACGCGATAAACAGTTATGCGTTGTCGGGGTGTTAGTGTTAATTCTCGCGATGGACAGCTGCTTTCGCAAAAGCCGCATTCTATACAGTTATCTATTAAAGGATGAACTTCTGGTAGTGGTTTTATATTTTTTGTATGAACTTCTGCATCTTCATTTATAATAACACCGGGATTTAAGATATTTTTAGGATCGAAGGCCAACTTAACCCGCTTCATAAAATGATAAATCTCTGTTCCCCACTCATACTCTACAAAAGGAGCCATATTCCGTCCTGTACCATGTTCAGCTTTTAAACTACCATTAAAGCGGTTAACAACCTGTTGTGCCAGGTTGTGCATAAATTTTTTATAATTATCCATTTGCCACTCTTCTTTAAAATCTGGCATAATTAAAAAATGGATATTACCATCGAGCAGATGTCCCCACATAACTGAACCTTGGTATTGGTGTGCGTTTATTAGCTCTTGTAAAGCCGGTAAAGCCTTATGAAGCTCTTCTCCCGGAAAAGCCACATCTTCTATAATGCATGTGGTACCAGCGGGCCGCGTAGCTGCTGCCGAAGTAAACAAACCCTTACGCACCTTCCAATAGGTATTGTAATCTTTCGTATTTGTTGTAAACTCAATTGGATATAGTACTTTTACTCCGCTTAGTTTTTGAATTATTTCTTCTTGCTGAATCACAAGCTCCTCATAAGAAGCGGCACTTGTCTCAACCAATAAAACGGCAGCAGCTTCGGGAAGGCTCTTTAGTACAGAAGGCATACCATCCACATTTTCAACAGCATGAAGGGCATTTCTGTCCATTAGCTCGGCTGCACTAACTCTACACAATCTTAATGGAATAATACACTTTGCTGCTTCTACAATACCGGGCAAAAAAATTAATGAACAGGTTTTATAAGGGAGGTCTTTAATTGTTCGCATGGTAACTTCAGAAATAAAACCAAGGGTTCCTTCTGAACCAACCATCAGGTGCATTAAAATATCAATAGGGTCATCAAAATCCATAAAAGCATTCATGCCATACCCCGTGGTATTCTTTAGCTTGTACTTTTGGTTTATCGTTTCTGATATAGTTTGGTTGGTTTGTATTTGTTGTTTTATTTCACTTATCTCATCCAGTAAACTCTTGTGGCTTTTAGCAAATGCCTGCCGGCTGTGTTTATCGTTAGTAATTAACAGTGTGCCATCTGCCATAACTATACGCATGGCTTCTATGGTATTATAGCTGTTTGTTGCAATACCATAACTTGCCCCACTAGCATTATTGGCAACAATACCTCCAATTTTAGCAGAGTTAATTGATGCCGGACTGGGGCCTATTTTATAGCAATATTTAGCCAGTTGCTGATTGATGTATCCACCCCTTACGCCCGGCTGTAATACTATTTTCTTTCCTCCATCTAATATGGTGTATTGACAAAAATCAGGGCCTATTTCAATAAGTAAAGAATCTGTTATTGTTTGTCCACTTAAACTTGTACCTCCTGCTTTAAAGGTTACGGGCACCTGGTAAGTCCAGGCTAGGCTAAGCACTGTTTGTAATTCTTTTTCTGAATTAACTATAACCACTAATTCTGGAACAAGGCGATAGAACCCGGCATCAGTACCTTTGGCAAAACGATCGATATATTGTGTGCAGATTTGCTTTTGTGGTAATATATTAAGTAAATGCTTTGTAATTGTCTTTACTTTATTCATTTGATTATAATTTGCTTTCATTTGCCATACGAAACTGGCCAATTTTGTCATCCTCCTGTGTAAGAAGCTATTCTCATGGCTCGCTTCGTGTGTTCAAATTTATTTCTCAATGGTTACATGGGTACGACAGCTATGGTACTCTTATATAAATTTAATAATTGGCCTATGTGTTAATCTGAATAATCAAATTTACATTTTTATTTCATATGATGACAGGTATACTTTTAAAAGTAGTTAAGGGCTATACCAACATGTGATACAGCCCTTTAAATCTAACTTTGCTTATTTTAATACCCGGGATTTTGCTCAATTAAGCCACCAGTATTATCTACTTCGCTTTGCGGTATTGGAAAGAATATATTTTTAGGCATCTGTAAGTTTGTTGCTTTAAAAATAGGCTCTCCCGAATCGGTTACCGTAACTGATCCGTCTGCTTCCTTAGTTAATGCTGCTTTTACTTTGTATCCATCAATTTTTAGTTCTTTCTCTAACCTGCCTGTACGCACAAGATCATGAAAACGATGGCCTTCTGCACAAAGTTCCACCCTGCGCTCTTGATAAATAGCATCTAGCAAATCTTCTCCTGTTGCCGTTACATCGGGTAAAACAGCATCATTCCCTTCACGTGCTCTTTCTCTCACATAGTTAACATATGTTCTGGCTGTTGCTTCATCTCCTGTTTGGAAACAAGCCTCTGCATACAATAAGTAAATATCTGCCAAACGTATAATACGCTCATTAATTGGTGAATTACGAAAATCACCTAAGCTTTTATATTGCGCTCTTGATAGATAGTGCTTGTAATTGCTAAAACCTGTCAAATCCTCATTAACAACCGGAATTACTTCATTTCCGTCGGCATCCTCATATTTCCACTCTTCACCAAAGGTTAATGAATTCATAAGGGATTGATCACGACGCGGGTCACCATCCTCAAAAGCTAAATACAAGTCATAGGTTGCCTGGTAACGGCCATAAGGGTCAGCAGCTCCTAACCATGGCATATTCAGGAATGTTGTAAAATTACCATTATTGGTAAAAGCTCCATCATCAAGAGGCGAATCATAGAACTGAACTTCAAAGATTGACCCGATGCCATTTTCGCCTTGTTCAGTAAAAATATCATGGTATGAACCTCTGTATAAATCATAATTGAGTTTAAACAATTCTTCTGCATATTTTTTGGCATCAGCCCACTTGCTATCATCATAAAACGACTGACCCGAATAACCTGAACTGGCTTGTGTTACACATGCTTTTACAAGCAAGCCATAAGCAGCCCCCTTAGTTGCACGTCCTACTTCCTCAATATCTTCGTAGTACGATTTCTCAGGAAGGTCAGCAACAGCTTCCAGTAAATCCTTTTCTATTTGCTCAAACACTTTATCCGCACTTTCTCTTTTCTGATCCAGCTCACCAACCAGCAAAGGCTCTGTTATTAATGGCACATCGCCATACATTTTTACCAGGTCGTAATAATAATAAGCCCGCATAAACTTAGCTTCTGCCACTACCCTTTTCTGTAGTGCCTTATCTTTAACTCCTGGTATATCAATCCCTTCTACATTTTGCAGTAGTTTATTGGCAATTAAAATTCCGCGATAATTATAGCGGTAATTATAGGTAAATAAAAAGGCTGTTGCATCAAAGGTGAATTCACGCAATTTTAAATCTTCACGATCAACAGCATCATCTGTGCTTGAGTTATTTATTGAAGTACGTCCCCAAACATAATGATACTCCCATAAAGGGGCATAACATGCATTGGCTGCTTTAATTATTTCAGCATCGTTGGAGTAGAAACTGTCTTCTGTTTGCTCTCCTATTTTAACGGTATCCAGATAGTCTTCGCTACAGGCTCCTGCCGCAAAAACCATTAAGCCGGCTAATAATATATTTTTGATTTTTTTCATTGTCTTCATTTATTAGAAAGTTAAACTTGCACCAAATGAGTATGTTCTGGCTTGTGGGTAAGTACCATAATCAATACCCTGGGTTAAAGAAGCCTGGCTTGAGCTTGAGGCTCCAATCTCAGGGTCCAGTCCCGAATAAGCTGTGAAAGTCAACAGATTTTGTCCTGAGAAGTACAATCTTAAATTAGACATCCATGGTGTTAGGTCTCTAAATGTATATCCTATTTGCAGGTTTTTAAGTCTCAGGTATGAACCATCTTCCACATAAAAGTCAGATGCTCTAAGGTTACGCTCAACAGTGGAGGCATTTAATCCAAACATATCGTTTGATCCGTTTTCAGGAGTCCAGTGACTTTTATAATCCTCAGCCAAAGCGAAGCGCTTAATATCAGCATAGTTATAATATTTAAAGCCATTAAATATATCGTTCCCCTGTACACCCTGGAAGAACATTGAGAAATCAAAGTTTTTAAATTCAAGGTCAATATTAACGCCATAGAATAAATCAGGATTGGGGTTTCCTATCATCACGCGGTCATCACCATCAATAACACCATCCGGTGCTTCCATTACACCATCATTATCCTTGTCTGTCCACTGGTCTTTAAAGCGGAAATCGCCTGCACCAAGAGGCTCTCCTGATTGTGCTGATGAAGCAACCTGTGCATCTGACTGAAATACGCCGTCTGTTTCATAACCATAAAATGATCCGATTGGCAACCCTTCCATTGTGCGCGTTACACTACCTACTAAGCTCACACTACCCGCAATAATAGGAATACCACCACCTAAACTTGTTACTTTATTCTTAACATGGGACGCATTCATATTAATATTAAACTTAAGATCGTTGCCTATTTTGCCCCTGTAGCCTAAATTAATTTCAAATCCTTTATTCTCCACTGAACCGGCATTTACAAAAGGGCTTCCATCGTACCCAGCGTACTGGGCAATGGGAACTTCCACTAACATATCCTTTGTTTCTTTAATAAAGTAATCAGCCGATAAGCTGATTTTATCGCGCAAGAAAGCCATATCTACCCCAAAGTTTGTTGATTCCACTGTTTCCCACTGTACATCAGGGTTAGCCATTTTAACAGGTGCAGTACCTGCATGTTCCTTATCACTTAAAACATAACTGTATTCAACACGCGCATCTTTACTTTGTACTGTTGAAGTAAACGAATACGGGTCGATATTGGCATTGCCTACAAGCCCCCATCCGGCTCTTATTTTTAAACGGTTCACAACATCTTCCGACAACCAGTCCATAAAAGGCTCGTTACGTAATTTCCATCCTAACGACATGGAGGGGAAACTACCAAAGCGTTTATTCAGACCGAATACAGACGATCCATCACGGCGGAAAGATGTTGTTAAAAAATATTTGCCTGCATAATTGTAATTCATCCTTGCTAAATAGGAGTACATACGGATATCTGTTCCGGAATTGGAGGCATTTGTACTTTCAATATCGGTTGATGCGGAAATATATTGTAATTCGTCATCGTCATTTGGCACATTGTTACGTGATGCCTGTAAATATTCATACTTGGTTTGTTCTGCTGTAAAACCACCCAAAAGGGTTACATTATGCTTATCTTTCTCAATAAGGTAGGTGATTGTATTTTCGCTCAGTACACCATTTGAGTCGCTGGTTGTTTTTGATATGTTATTAACTGCTCTTATTTCTGCACCGTAATCATATGCCGGCAAATAGGTTTTGTCTTTATCTCTTCTTAAGTTTAAACTTAAAGCGGTTTTTAAGAACAGGTTTTTAAGGGGTTCAACCTGTAAGTAGGTATTGGCCAGTACGGATAATTCTTTATCGTTATTAACATCCCTGTTGACTTGTGCCACTGGATTAAATAAATCAGAATATGGTGTGGATGCATACTCACCGTCAGCCTGGTAAACAGGTGTTACAGGATCCATGCGTTGTGCCAAAGTAAGAATACCATTCCTTGAACTACTGCTTACCTGGTCGTTAGTAGAATGAGACAGGGCCACATTAAAACCGGTTTTCCACCTGTTTCCTATTGAGTAGTTATTATTAATACGTGCATTCAGCCTTTCATACAAGGAGTTAAGAACAATTCCTTCATTTTTAAAGTAGCCAATACTAATTAAAGAGTTGGATTTTTCATTTCCGCGCGATATGGTTGCATTGGCTTTATATATTTTACCAAGGCGTGTAACTTCATCAAACCAATCTGTTGTATGGTTTGTATCATCGGAAGGGAAAACCAGGTTTAAAGGTTTATAAGCACTGGATCCTGTAAATGCAGCTGCGTTGTTTTGTGCTTTATTATAAGTTTCTAACCAATCTTTTGAGTTCATGAGATCCGGCTCTTTCCATGCCTGCTGAATACCACTCATTAGCTCCACTTGAACCTTTACATCTTCTGTTGAACCTGTTTTAGTGCTAATTAAAACAACCCCATTGGCTCCCCTAGAACCATATATAGCAGTTGCTGAGGCATCTTTTAACACTTCCATATTGGCAATATCACTCGGGTTAATATGCTCAATGCTGCTTAAGAAAATACCATCAACCACATATAACGGAGAGGAGTTATTAACCGTTCCTGTACCACGAACACGAACAGACAAGCCGGCACCCGGCGCACCTGAAGTTTCTGTTACCATTACACCAGACGCACGCCCCTGTAGCATTGATGCGGCACTGGCCACTGGCTGACTCTCCAGTACTTCTGTATTTACACTTGCAACTGCCCCGGTAATATCACTCTTTTTCTGAACACCGTAACCTACAGCTACCACTTCATCAAGGCCAATGTAGTCATTCACAAGGCTGGTATTAATAGTTGTTTGACTGCCAACTACAATTTCCTGTGTTTTCATTCCTACAAACTGGAAAACAAAGGTAACGCCCTCATTAGCCTGTAAGGTGTATTTACCATCAAAATCCGTAATGGTTCCCCGGGTGGGATCGGATTTCCAAAATACGTTAACACCGGGAATAGCTTCACCGGCCTCGTCAACAACCTTACCAGATATGGTTGCCTGACCAAAGCTTAACTGGACCATAGCCAGTAAAAGCCCTAATACAAAAAAAGTCTTTTTCATAGATGTTGTTAATTTAAAAGTGAATTCAATCATTTCATTTAAAAAAAATTAAGTAGCTGATTTGTAATTATTTATTAATCAAACCAAATGGGACTTTTATATTTCCGTTGCATTAATCAAAGTGGAATAACTCCAATTCCATATTTATCATTTAGCGTTACTTTACCATCAATAACCTTAACACCATCAAACACATCATTTGATATAAGCAGGTTACCATCCAGGTCAGCCCAATCAACAAGAGGAGATAGTTGTGAGGCTGCTGATATGGCACATGATGTAGCTGTCATACAACCAATCATCACTTTCATATTCATTGCCCTGGCAAGGGTCATCATCTTACGGGCTGCTCTTAATCCACCACATTTCATCAGTTTAATATTGATACCTGAATACACACCGTTTAAGGGTAATACATCGCTAAAGGTTTGCAAAGCTTCATCAGCAATTGTTGGCAGCGGACTATTCTCCGTCAACCAGGCCATATCATCAATGCTTGCTTTTGCCCTGGGCATTGGCTGTTCAACAAAAACAACCCCTTGTTCTTTTAACCAATGGATTAAGTCCAGTGCTTCATATTTATCTTTCCAGCCCTGATTAACATCAACACATAAGGGTTTATCTGTTACCGAGCGGATTGTAGCGATCATTTCTTTATCATTTCCCCTGCCCAGCTTTACTTTTAATATGTTGTACGGCGCTGCCTCTCTTACTTTTTCCATTACAACCTCAGGTGTATCAATGCCAATGGTAAAACTTGTATGAGGTGTTTTAAGCGGATCTAATCCCCATAATTTATACAATGGTTGTTGCAGCAGTTTACCCAATAAATCGTGTAAAGCAATATCAATAGCTGCTTTAGCTGCATAGTTACCCGTTGCAATATGATCTACATAGTCTAAAATATCCTCTGATAAAAAGGGACTTGCAAACTGTTCCAGGTTAACCCGGGTAAAAAATTTAGCAGCTGTTTCATGCGTTTCACCCAAATATGGTGGCATAGCTGCTTCTCCATACCCCTTAATACCCTCGTACTCTACCTCAACTAACATTACCGGCGTAGTAGTACGCGAATTTGATGCAATTGTGAAGGTATGCTTCAGTTGTAAATCATATGGTTTAAAGCGTAACTTCATTTTTGCATTTGACATTTTTCCTTTTTTAATATTTGATGGTTTACAGGAGCTCAATTGCGAACCCAATAATGCTGCACCTGCAAGTAACCCACTATGCCTAATAAATTGTCTTCTGTTTTTCATCTGTTTAATATTTACCTTCATCTGCCTGGTTGAACTCTTAATGAATTTTAATTTCCAATTAATTATCAAGGTTTGTTGGTGCATTTCAAGAATGCTAAAAATTCATGTTCAGTTCATAAATGCCACTGCCTAATTATTTATTTCCGGTTGAACATACCATGGGTGCTCTTGTACCGAAACCAATCCTTCTGAGCTAGGCTGGCCAATATAGCGCTGTGCGCCCAACCATGTGCTTGAACGGTAATCATTGTAATTATCCCGTGATGTATCCAGGCTGTTAATTTTCACTCTTCCTGAAGCATGTATATATTCTGTATCGCCAATATACATTCCAACATGCGTTACTTTGCGGGGTGCTTTACGGCCAAAAAACACCAGATCGCCCACCTTTAATTGTTCAATCTCCAAATCAACAGCTTGTCCATAGTTAATTTGTTGTGATGCATCTCTGGCGAGGATATATCCGTTAATAAAATAAATACTTTTCATAAATCCAGAACAGTCAACTGCTTTGCCTGAGGTTCCGCCCCACAAGTAAGGCAATCCCATAAACCGTTTTGATGTATCAAAAAGTTGATCCGCATTCAAGTCTATGTTTTCGAGCCAGGTGTTAAATTCCTTAATATATATTGTATTAATAAATCCTGTTCGTCCATCAGGTAAAGTTATTTGTGCCTTATTTCCATTGATGTTATTGAGCTTTAAAATACTTCCGGTTAACAAATCACTAATGCGCTCACCCTTTGCATTGTTCAACCAGGTATCTGTTGTAATAACAGCTCTCAAACTTTTTCTCCATTGGTTTAATTCCCTTTGGTTAATAAAGTGCAGCGATGCGTTATTGGTCCATGCAATATATTTATCCGGTGATTGAATTAAACTCCAGCTTTCTTCTTTTTTCAAAACCTTAAGGGGCGTACCAAGAATGGTTTGTGAAACAAGTTGTGCTTCATGCTTTGGCTTATCTCTCAAATTGGCAACACTTAAGGTTGTAATGGCCCATTGTGTTTCCAGTTCTTTAGCTGGTAATACTATAATGCTATCTACTATAGCTGGGGCTGTTTTTTTTAAGGAAACCAGTAAATCTTTTTTAGCTTCTGCAATTGTTGTTTCACCTTTTACTACTAAAACACCAGGTTTTTGAATTAGGGTAATATCAAAAAGTGCAACACGATTGTCTGGAATCCATTTATGTTTTATACGCTCCAGCTCTTTTGCACTTTCTTTTATATTGTTATTGCAGCCCATAGCAAGCATTACAGAAGCAATAAATAGCAATTGAAGGGTCTTTCTCATGTTTTAGTATGTTGTATTACATCTTACACATGTCAAAATTAAATATTGTTTTAACAAATGCAAACAATTTTTGTATATTTTATAACATATATGACATATTAATGAAACCTTATTCTATGCATCAGGAATATACTTAATAACAATAACTTAGAAATAGTATGTACACTCCAGGAGCTAAATCAGTTTTGATAATTAAGGATGAGATACCAGGTTTCAGGCTTAAATCATATGGTAAAGAATAAGCTTATTTATTTTTGTTACCGTATTTTATTAATTCAGGTGTTAATTGTATAAATGTTCGCTTCTATGCGATATTAGAATACACACAGAAACTCAAAGACGTTAAGTATTTTTTTGGTTTGACTATAAATAACTCTGTAACATTGCACCTTTGTGTTGCCTTTTAAATAACTTGGCATTGTTAATTGAAAAGTTCAAATTTGAACCTATATTTGTATTACATATTACAAACACGGAATTTTTCATTGTTTTTTTAATTAGCAATGCATATTAAATACCATATTAAAAATGAAACGGATACAAATTTTTGCCATACTTATCTTTAGTTTTCCTATTATCTGGAGTCAGAATGTTAAAACAGGAATAGAAGTATTACAGGAAAATAACTTCAAATGCCTTAAAAATAAAAATGTGGGTTTAATCACTAACCCAACAGGTGTTAACAGTGAACTGGAATCAACTGTTGACATTCTTTTTAATGCACCTGAAGTTAACTTAACAGCACTTTACGCACCTGAGCATGGTGTACGTGGCGATTATTTAGCTGGTGAACATGTTAAGTTCTTTACCGACCCTAAAACAAACCTTCCTGTTTACAGCTTACATGGTAAAAATAAAAAGCCGAAGCCCGAAATGCTAAAAGGTATAGATGTACTGGTTTATGATATACAGGATATTGGTTCACGATCTTATACCTATATAAGTACCCTTGGCCTGGCAATGGAAGCAGCAGCTGAAAACAACATTACAATGGTGGTACTTGACCGCCCCAACCCCCTTGGTGGCGAAAAAATGGAGGGGATCATTACTGAACCCGGGTTTATTTCATTTGTAAGCCAGTTTCCAATACCTTATGTACACGGTTTAACCGTTGGAGAATTAGCCCGCTTTTTAAATGAAGAAATGCTTTTAAAAAATGGCGTACAGTGTGAGCTGGAAGTAATTGCCATGCATGGTTGGAGGCGCACTATGACCTTTGAAGATACAGGCTTGCCATGGGTGATGTCGTCCCCTCATATTCCACATGCCCATTCCTCCTGCTTTTACCCTGTAAGTGGTATTTTGGGTGAGTTATATGTTTATAATATTGGAGTTGGATATACTTTACCATTTCAGCTTTTTGCTGCTGAATGGATTAATGCAGATAGTTTAGCCACTAAGCTTAATGCTCTTGGTATTAAAGGCATCACATTTCGCCCCGTTCACTTTAAACCATATTACAGTGTATCAAAAGGAAATATGGTACATGGTGTACAAGTACATTTTACAGATTACAGCAAAGCCCCTCTTTCGCTTATCCAATTCTATGTTCTCCAGGAATCATATAAATTATGGCCTACACATAATGTATTTGAGTTGTGTACAGAATCCCGTATCAGTATGTTTGATAAGGTGTGTGGAAGCGATAAGGTAAGGCTGGCATTTACAAAACGCTGGATGGTTGAAGATATTGAAAAAATGTGGTACAAAGATATAGAAGGGTTTAAGAAAAAAGCGGGTAAATATATGTTGTACCAATAAGATTAGAGGAAGAAACCAATGTGTATTAAATTTACCTGTAATGGCTTATTTTATCTCTAACAGTACCGGGAGATTAGTTTGTATACTGGAATGCAAACTTGACCAGGAAACTTTTGCTCGCTATGAACAGGAGTTAAAGAATTACTAGCGTGTTAACGAGCAGAAGAAAAGCGACAGCAATAAAATTTATAGTTTACACGAACCCGATACAGCCTGTACTGCAAAAGGAAAGGCTCATAAGAAATTTGAATTTGGTTCAAAAGTATCTTTTGCTGTTGTGCCTAAAGTAGATATTATAGTTGGCATTAAAAATTTCGATGGTAATCCTAATAATACATCAACCTTAAAGCCAGCATTGAAAAATGTCAAAAAGGTGAGCAAGGTTAAATTTAAAAATGCCATTGTTGACAGAGCTTATAATAGAAAAAAACTGTGGCACAATATATAGTCACGCCCAAGCCTCCATCCTCAAGGTAGCCTTACAGCAAAAACACAATGCGAAAGAAGAGCTTCTTTGGCTTAAAATATTACTGGAAATACACTTCAAAACTTATCGCATATCTCCAGTAATTATTAGTTTGAAGGAATTAACTAACTATTTATATAAGAGATAGTCTTATAAGTGGTTTATAGTTTCATGTAACTTATAAATTGTAAGAGATGCAAAATGCATATCAGAAAATTTACCACAGGTCACTGCGAAAACTAAGTTTTAAGCTAGTACTCTTTTGAGATTAGCTATCGCTTAAGATCTCAAAAGGGGTTAACTTTTTTAAAGCGATTCCAAAGCATTTGACCAATAAGTATGCTACATTGTGCACTGCACCCCTCGAACTTTTTTCGCCCCTTTCAGACAAATTAACCATTTTTAATAAATGAACGTTCATTCATTAATAAAGAATATTTACATTTGCGAAATAAATGAACGTTCATTCATTAGTGAGTAATTTAATAATTAGTATATCATGCAGGTCAGAGGAAAAGTAAAAGACAAAAAAGGCGCGATTCTTAATGCTGCACTCACCCTGATAACCCAATATGGCTTACACGGTGTCAGCATGAAGATGATTGCTGAAGAGGCCGATATTGCGGCCGGTACCATCTACGTACACTTTAAGAATAAGGAAGTAATGCTGGCATCGTTATTTAGTAATATTACCAATGAGATTAATCACCTGGTCGAAGAGCTGTATCGACCCGATGAGCCTTTTAAGGATAACTTTATTCGAATCTGGAGCGAGGTGTTAAAGGCCTATATTGAGGACCAGCGTGCGCCTGATTTTATCAACCAGTATGCCTATTCGGCCAGCGACAATAGTAAAGATAAGGAGCAGTTGTTAACACCGGTTTACGACCTGCTTGAAAATGCCCGTAAGGATGGTATCGTTAAGCAGTTGCCGCTAACCGGGCTCATAGCCTTAATACACGGGCCAATCATTTCGCTCGTGCGGATGGCCCGCAATACCGATTTATTAACCAAAGATATTGATGTAACCATGTATGCCGAGGCTTGCTGGAATGCTATTAGTGCCGACTAAACACCATCGCTGTGTATAACATCTAATGGACTACCAATGCTATCAAAATATTAAACTAACAATACGAATTAACGCTTTAAGGCTGTAACACAAGTTGTGTTGCTTTAACAAATAAAATAGATGATACAGATGAGAACAGGATTATTTGTATTGGTGGTTTTGCTCCTCACTACAAGGGTATGGGGGCAGGCACCACCTCAGGATACATCCCAAAATGATTTGCTGTTTTTAGCCGAAGCAGCGATTGAGCATAATAAACGCTTGCAAAATCAGCAGCTCGAACTAAAGAAGATGGGATTAACCCAAAAACAAATTTACCATACCTACATACCAACGCTGGAAGCGAGCGGCTCTTATGCCTATTCCAAAGGCCAGTTTAATATTGATACCGATCCGATTCCGTTTACCTTGCCGGGCATGAGCCTGCCATTACCGGGCACGGGACCTGTTAAATTGCCCCCAATGAGCCTGGCCATACCCGGCATTGATCAGGACATGATTTTTAATGGTAATTTATGGATGGGGGGGCTGACCGCTAAGTGGACCTTATTCACCGGTCTTAAGGCACCTTACCTGGGCAAGGCAATGAAGCATAAGATTCAGGCTACTGAGTACCTGCTCAATCAAAGTGAAGCCGATATTATTGAGGAGCTAGCTGGCTATTACGACAAAATTGCACTGCTGATGCAAGCCGAAAAGCTGTTGCAGGAGAGTGAGAAGCGCCTTAATCGCGAAGCTGAAGTGGCACAGCGGGCACTTAGCGAAGGCTTAATCACGCAACACGAGTATCAAAAGATTGAAATTGCGCGCCTCGACCTGGCATCGCGGCAAATTGAGCTGCGTGGCAATCGCCAGTTGCTGCATTTGAAGCTACAGCAGTTAACCGGTTTGTCGGTGGATGAAGTGGCCAGCATTAAAGTGGATTTATTGCCGATTAAAACACTGGCTGCTCAGGGTAACTACTTGGATCGGCCGGAGCTAAAAGCCCTGGATGAGGCTATTATGGCGTCGGAGTACAAGCTCAAGAGCGAGTCGAGTGGCTACCTGCCCAAGGTGCAGGCTTTTGCCACGCATCAGTATACCGGCTTTAAAAATGGCGAACTGGGGCCAATGTCGTTTAACGAGATAGGCGCCTATCCGCTGAATGCTGTTGGAGTAGGGTTTAAATGGGAGTTGTTTGATGGTTTCCACACACACGATGAACGGAAGAAAGCAAAGATTCAGATACAGCAAACACAAAACAAGCGAGCTAATGCCGCCGAGATGCTGATGCTGAACTATAACAATGCCCTTAATAGCTACCAGGTGACAACCGCACAAGAGGCGTTACGAGCCAAGCAGCAGGAGGTATCAAAACGCAGCCTGCTGATTTCCTATAAAGAGTATCAGAACGGCTTGATTAAGGTAAGCGAGTTTCTGGAGGCACAAACCGATTACGAAAAGTCGGTGCTCGACTACTATCAAACGGTGTATAACCAGCGCCAGAGTGGTATAAAGCTGTTGAATGCAACTGGTGAACTAAATCTGGAAACAATAAGAAGTTTAAAATAACCAAGTATTGATAGCACATAAATTTAGGTATTAGGTACAGAACCCCACGAATTACTCTAATGAATGTGGCAAATAGTAAAGATATAAACAGATCAAACGAACATGAATTTTAGCATGCTAAACTACTCACTTGAGCATGATTAAAATTCATCGAGAGTTCCACCTGGCAAATGAAGATAAATTTTAAACAGATGAAAATAATACACTACTGGCAAATCGCCATAATAACATTACTGGCAGTGGCCTGTCAGAATAAACCCATTGAAGGAATACAGGGTAAAGTAAAACGCGATGCCCTTATGGTGGTATCAAAGTATCCCGGTCGTATCATTGAGATATATTCTACCGAAGGTGAGCAGGTTAATAAAGGTGATACGCTAATGCTATTGGATATGCCTGAGGTTGAGGCGAAGCTGAACCAGGCATCCGGCGCGGTAAATGCTGCTAAAGCCCAGTACCAAATGGCCTTGCATGGCGCCACTAACGAACAGCTGGAACAGGTGATGGCCAGGCTCGATGCGGTAACCGAACAATATAATTTCGCTCAAAAATCGTATGAGCGCATCAACAATATGTTTAAAGACAGTATGGTGTCGGTACAACAGCACGATGAGGTGTATATGAAATACCAATCGGCTAAAGCGCAATACAATGGGGTAAAAGCCAAATACGAAGAGGTGAAAAAAGGTGTACGCGACGAGAAAGTGCAAATGGCGCTGGGTAGCTACGAAAGGGCTAAAGGCGCCTTAAAAGAGGCGCAAGTGGCCTATGCCGAACGCTTCATTGTGGCACCTCAAAACATGACCATTGAAACCATTGCCCTGCACGAGGGCGAGCTGGTGTTGCCCGGCTATGGCATTGCCACAGGCTACCGCTTGTGCAACGCTTTCTTTCGCTTTACGGTATCCGAAAGCAGGGTGAGTGAGTTCTCAATTGGTGATCAGGTTAAAGTGGTTTCGCCATTTACCAGGAAGGAGTACCAGGCGCACATTGTGTCTATAAAGCAACTGACTCGCTATGCCGATGTCACTTCAGCATTTCCTGAATACGAGTTGAGTGAATCGGTATATGAACTAAAAGCAACACCTGTCAAGGGTGAAGATGTAAGCGCTTTGCTAACCAATATTTCGGTAATGATGCAAAAAAACTCTGGCAATGAATAACTTTATTGACTTATTAAAACGAGAGTTCCGTCTCTTTGCCAGCAACTCGATAGTGGTGGCCATTTTTATTGGTGCGCCGCTACTCTATGGTTTGTTACTCGGAGCTGTATACAGTAAAGGGAAGGTTAATAATCTGCCTATCCTCGTTATTGATTTGGACGATTCGCCCTTAAGCCATACCGCTATTCAAATGCTGAATGACAGTGAGGTGTTGGCCGTGAGCGTTGAGCATGATAAGCAGGATCTGGTACAAGCGGTGATTGATAAAAACTATGAGGCCATCGTCACCATTCCCTATCGGTTTGAAGCAGATATTATTCAAAAACGACACCCTGAAATCCAGGTGGAAGTGAATACGGCTAATATCCTGCCGGCCAACTACGGTGCTAAAGCTATACAGGTGGCGCTTGGAACGCTTAACGCAGGGATTGAAATACAGAGCTTAACCAAAACCGGCATGCCGATGGTTACAGCCAAAGATAGCTATGAGGCATTTGGTGTAAATTACGCCCGTTTCTTCAATAAGTCGGCCAACTACATGACCTTCTTATGGCCGGGCGTACTTGGAGTAATCATTCAGCAAGTGTTTATGCTGGCCATGGCGCTTAGCTTCGCCCGCGAGCAGGAAGACAAAACCTATGCCACTGAGTTTTATCCGCGCGTGCGTAATCCCTGGTATGCGATGTTTATCAAGTCATTGCCCTTTTGGCTAATGGGCCTTGGTGTGCTGGCAGCTTTGTGGGCGATGTTCCCTTTATTTAAAGTACCTTTGCAGGTACATGGCCCGGGGATGATTGCTTTGTTGGTGGGCTTAATCTTTTCCGTCACTATGATGGGGATATCGGTTAGTTTGGCTATCCCCAGTCAGTTAAAAGCAACCGAAGTTCTGATGGTTATCGCTACGCCAAGCTTTATCTTAAGTGGATTTACATGGCCCTTGTCGCAAATGCCCGGTTGGGTGGTAAAACTTGCTAATACTATTCCACTTACGCATTTTCTCGACGGCTTAAGGAAACTGATGTTTTATGGAGCCGATTTCATTGATATTTTACCTGAGCTGAAAGGACTGGCATACATCTCGCTCTTTTTTATGCTTGTTAATATAGTGTTATTTAAAACATTACCACGATTAAAATTGAAGGCTGCAAAATAGCTGAAGGGTACTCCTAATATACTGGCAAAGCTGTGGCAGTGTACCAGGAGTACTGTTATATTAACTACTGTATCTTTAGTCCGCTTTATTCACATACTGGTCACCCAAAAGCACTAATCCACACCACAACAGGCTATTACCATTAAAACACTTTTTCAACTTAGACGATAAAACAGCCATGAAGCGATGGGGTCAAAATTTCTATTTTCAATATTTCTGTGAAGAAGCCGAGTTTAAGTGAAAGCCTCCGTGTGATCTACCGGATATGGTGCATTTTAGAAATCGTATTGGCGAACAAGGTGCTGAAAAATACTTGAAAGTAGTAGGAAATGGGTAATACACGGGCTCACCCGAGGGGTTTTATAAATAACCGTAACAGAGTACTCTGCGTTAACATTTGGTTATGCTTATCCCATTTCAGGCTAATAATTTCACTTTGCCCGTAGCCATTTACAGCGGCTATAAACTTTGACTTGTCCGGGTTTAACCTTGTAACTCCGCAAAGGGGGCAAAAAAGTGAGGTTCGGAGTGTGTATGGCACCACACATTGTCCAACACCAGTATATCTGCTTTACCATACCTGGTATTGTAATTGTACCAGCTATACAGTTGTTCATCATTTACTTTACTCATCTTCATAAAGATGCCCAGGAAATAAATTACCATTATTTTACAGGCGGGCAGCTATAACCGCCCGCCTGTTGGTTTTGCTTATCGTATTGTTATCAGTATTGATTTGGTGGCGGTGTTTTGCGCCTTGTCTTTAACCATCAGCTTCAGGGTATATTCTCCCTCTAAACAGCTTGGTTCTATTAGTTCTCCAAACAATTGTTCTTCATTTATTTGAAACTCCTTTGTGCCATTGAGTTTAACCGTGTGTTTAACTCCATTGGTGGCAGGTGCCCACGGCATCTTTACACTCTTAAGTGCCTGTTGCTCGTTATATTCAATAGTTACCACACACTCTTCTAAGGCTTCGTTATCTTTAACAGTAGCCTTAAGAGCAAGAGGTTTTCCTTTACCAATCTCTTGGTAGTCTATTGGTTTTTCGGGTATAATAACAGGTATTTCGGTATCGGGTGCGGGCTTAGGATCATCCTTTTTACTGCCACATGCCGCTATTGCCAGCACCAACAAAACGACTATAAACAGTTGCCATATCTTTTTCATTCTATTATTGTTTTTAATTATTGCTTACTACTTCAAACTCTTAGTTTTTCAACACTTTATGTATGGTATTATACCCTTGTGAGCTGATTTTTACAAGGTAAATACCGTTAGGAGTCCCTTCGAGTGATATATCGGTTTCGAAATACAAGCCCTTTACCCCCTTTAACTTCTGCCCGGACATGTTATACACCTCAACATCAAAGGCTTTATTACTATCCATTGTAATTTTAAACCTGCCGGTAGTTGGGTTCGGACATATATTAACCATATTGTGTAACACATCGGTTATGCCCACTTCAATAGCTTTAACCACACCAGGTCTTAGCGTTAAAGTAAACTGACGCATAAATGCTGCCTGCTCTTTTGTAAACATACAGGCACACGGCAAGCTATAGTCCATAAAATTGTTTATCTGCATAAGTTCGCCACACTGGTAAATCATGCGCAAACAATCGTCGTAAACAGTTGTTTTATAGTATTGTAATGGCGTATCAGCAAAGCCATCGTCGTTTACAACTTCAACCTTAACCGGACGACCCGGCGGTATAATTTTCTGTTCTTCTGTTATAGCAGCAAAGGTATGCCGCAAACCAAAATAATGCCCCAGCTCATGTATGGCGGTTTTAAACCTGAAATCGCCTGCTGCATCTTCGGCATAAAATGTGCTGAAATAATCGAGCGAAAGACCATCTAACTTATGCGCATCTCCTTCTTTATCATTTAACCAGTCTGACCAATACTTAGTATCCTGTTCTTTTAGCCAGCTTGTGTATTCATCAGTGTTTACATCTTCTATTACCTCGGGGGTGGTTACAAAGCCACCAACACCGGTGCCTTTCTGTGCTTTCCCGTTAAAATCGGCAATGTAAATATTGAGGTATTTATGGTGATCCCATGATAAGGGTTGGCCGGCATTATCAAACTTAAAGGCGTATTTATCTTCTACTGAGCTGCCAATGCCTATGGTAAAATAATCTATATTGGTTTTATGACGTATAATGCCGTTTGTAGCCAGGCTATCGGGTGTTACAGTCATCAGCTGAAGCTTAATACCCGGGTTACCCACCGCATCCTCAAACGCAGGATTTACATTAGACTGATCGTTTGTAGCCGAAAGTGCTTTATTAATTTCATCAATCATTTCATTAACCAGCTCATCGGATACATTGCTCTGGGAGTTATCTTCATTATAAATAACATGTACAACGGTGTTAACCACCATCTGATTTCCCTGGTTTTGTTGCTGTTTTAGATGAGGCTGCCGGTTATTAAGGCTTTGGTAGGGCGTTGAATTACTGTTTAGTTCATAATTACTACCCGAACTTTCGGCGTTAACACTTTTGGCGTTATGCAAAAAGTTGGGCGCTTTAATTGCTGTACATGAAACATTTCCTGCTTTATATTCATCAACCATGCCGTTTTCAAAATATTCTGCCAGTTTTGAGGTTTCAAATTCGAGTTCGCCATTGGCACCACATAACAGCCCGTGCCACATAATTACGCGCGATGAGGTTGAACCGGCATCAACCGTTGTTGGCCAAGGCTCGCCATAAACATTTAAGTAATCAATATTTAAGGCTCCATAAACACTCACTTTAGAACGAATAGCTCTTGAATCCAGCAGGCTTTCGCAAGCAGGACTCATCTGTATCACCGGTACTGTTTTTCCATCAACAATCACATCGCGCCTTTCGGCTACCTGTATTAAATCTACATCGCCCGGTACGGGTACTTTCGTATAAAAGTGTTTGGCATGCACGGTATAGTTTTCTTTTATTTCATCTTCTGTTAATCCTAAGCCTCCTTCTTCTACTGTTTTTTTCATTTTATCTGCCATAAAATTATCAATATACCGAGGCCAGTTATGCTTTGTAATTAATTTAAAGTTGAGGTTATTAACAATACCATCGTCAACACTGTAACTATCAACCTTATCCCAAAGGTTAACAATTTCAGTGGGCATAGGCATTGGTGAGCTTAAGATATTCATACGAGCTTCACATAAGCTAAATATCTCTTTTTTAACAAGGAAGCCAAATTTTCCCCAAGGTAATTCCTCTATATTGTTGTGATAATATTTGAGGTCACAGGCCCAGGTTTCAGGAGTCCAGTTATAGTTTTTTTCTGTTAAGAATGAAGTCGCCAGTTCGTAATACTGGTGCTCAGCTCCGGCTGATGATTCCCCGGTTGTAACACATGCGTTTTCAGCTTTCCACTGGTCTACCTGTTCTTGTGTAATACCATTATTGAGCAGTGCCTGCTTAAAGTACTGGTTATCTAAATAACATGCCCAGTTTTGATCTGTAATGCAGGTTTGATGGTAATAGTCAAAATATGGTAATAGTTCAGCAGGTACACCAGCTTCTTTGTTATGGGTAAACTCAACATGGTGCCATACACTGTTATACTGACCGTTAAAGCAAGACATTTCCCATGTATCACCAGGTTGGGCATCCATATCAATAAGTTTGTAAAAGGTTTGATCAAACTTATCGTATATATAGGCTTTGTTGCCTTCTTTAAACATGTAGCGGAAGTTCTCAGGAGAGTATTCAGATACCGGTTGTTCTTCATAAGACTCTTTTGAAGCATGCGACCAGTGAGCCCTTACTGAATAAATTTCAGAACAGTTAACAGTTATTTCTTCATCTGTGCCTGATATTTTACCTGTTATAGGTACATCATCATTTACTACTACAACTTTTATATAACCTGTTGTGTACTCATCGGCATACCAGTATTTCCAGTTGCTACCGGCAGGTGCAAAAGGCTGCTTCTGTGCAACAAGTGCTGTGGCACTTAGCATTAATAGTATTATTATGGGTATTGTTTTTGTTTTCATGTTTTTAAGTTTAGTATCAATATACATGCAGAAAAGATATAAGGCATTATTCGTCAAGCATTAGCGCATATGATCTTCCCTTGTTATGAAGGTGTCATTTTTTAGATCTTTTTTCATTAACCATTTTTATTTGCCATAGCACCACAACGTTCGAGGTAAACTTGTTGTCTGCCGGCAACTTGAGTTTTATGCTTATAAAGGCTTAAACTTATGCGCATAAAATTTACAGTTTATGCGCATAGGTTATTAAAGCCGTAATTATAGCTTTTGAAATGTGAGGGTCTTTAATGCCTTTTTAATTAAAGTACCGGGTGTAAAAATTACCCGTGCCGACTTAATTGCAGCAGCAGTTAGTTCTTCTTCAGTATTAACACCGTTGCTGCTTACCGAAATTCGCAAACTACCCAAATCCCCCTGTCTTAAAATATTGCTTTGCGCCAGCACCTCAGGGGCAATATCAACCAGGGCATAAAGTACAGCTCTTATATCAGCCCCTCCTACGGTGCTGCTTTTCTCAATTGCTTCGGTCAACTGTTCCAGGTTATACTCACCGGTCATTTTAGCCGAAGCATAGTATTTCTTTTCTCCGCCACCAGCAACACCCGGCTGGCTCCGTTGAATTGCATTAAATTTTACTGGCATAATCGTTATGTTTTGTGTGGTTGCTATTAACAGCCACCGTTAGTAATCTTAAGTGTTGTTTAAGTATATATGCTTATTGTTGCTTATTAATGACCTAATGTTCCGGTTCGCATAGACATAAAGCCATTATCCTTATTATCTACCAGGTACATTGAAAGGCTATAATCAACAGGATTAACATAGGGATTAGATACCAGTGTAAAACCTTCGGGCTGTATCATTTTATTTATCATTGGCTCTAATACCTCACGCAATTCAGCGCTTATGTATGAAGAGTAACCACCGTTACCTTTTTCTTCATCCAGTGTAAATACTATTTGGTCTGTACCAGTAGTTTCATAATGAAAGTAAACATCATAAAAGGTTTCTTTTCCTTCGTGGAAAAATACAAAGCTGAATATGTTATAAGTATCTTTCAGCTTGGCATTGTAATAGTCGAGGTAAATACTAAAAGCAGTAAAAAAGGGTTCTTCTTCAACACCAAAGTAAGTAGAGCTGCCGCCGTAACGAAAACCGCCTTCAAATTTAGGACGCGAACTCCAAAAGCGGCCACCCTCGGCAATGCTAATACCTGCTACTTTTTCAAAATGTTCAATGCCATCGTCAACCGGTATCATGGTATGTACACTGGAATAAAACTGCGAAGCCTGTTGGCCGTTAATAGTAATATTTAAAATTTTAGATGAGTGAAGGCCTTCTTCTAATGTACCAAAATCAAAATGTGTAAGCGGCGGGAGCCCATTAATGTGCAAGGTATCTCTAAATACTATCCCTTTATTGGTAAAGTAATAGCCACCCTGTAGCGATTCAACCTCTCCTTTTTCGTTGTAAAAGAAAAAGCCTATTGAACGGTTACTGAAGGCCGTGCTTATCTGAACCCGTGGAGCATCGCCCTTATGTAAATAATTAAACAAGACAGAGTTGTCAACATATTGTTTTAGCCTCAGCTCCATATCCATATAAGCGGATACATCCCAATCAACGGCACTGGCCGGCTCCATTACAATACGCGATTGACCATCAAATAAAACAATCTCGTTATCTGACCACTGGGCCACCCGGTACTGAAACTTAGCACTTAGTCCCAGCTCATATAACTTATGAATAAAACAATAGCTCTCAAATGCCAGCTCAAAGTCGTTAACTTTACTAACCCCATAACGGATGGACGTTTGCTTTTGACCAGCATCAAAGGGGGTAGTTCCATATAAATAATCGTGTTCAAAATAATCGGCCACCATTTCACAAGTACCATCTTCAGAAAATTTAATAGCCATGTTATAGCCACCTATACCTTCGCCATGGGGTAACAAAGTTGTTTTCCACCCGTACTGTGAACCAGCTAAAGTTTGTCTAATCTCGTTAATGATTTCATCGGCCTCTTTTCTATTATCCGGGAAAGGACTCGTATCATTATTGCTACAGCCTGGTAAACAAATTAATGCGGCTATCAGCAAATGAATATATAGTTGCAAAGAATGTTTCATCGTATTATTATTTGTTGAGTTATTCGTTTTTTTTTAATAGCATTATTTTACAACCCGAAAGTCTTCAGATTCATCTCCAATGCGCTGTAAATTAACCCCCAGCCTTTTGTAATAATCAAGAACAAGTTTGTATTTGGTATAGAGCTTTGGATAGTAATCAATACCATGCTCCTGACCGGTAGTTAAATCAATTAAAAAACGGTTCATAAAGGTATTTTCAGACCGTGTGGCTATTTCTTCTACGATTGTGGCAAAATCTTCCATTTCGCTGCTGGCTCCATATGATCGGATAAATCCCCGTTCCATGGCCTCTTCTGCCCCTAAAAAACTATAAGTGCCTGGCATGTAAAGGCCTTTGCTTATATTGACATATTCATCAGGCAAAGGGTAGCGCTTGTTTAAAATATGTGCAAACTCATGATGAAGGATTTTTTCCATCTGATAACGGTAGCTCTTATATTGGTTTTCGGTAAAATCGGTTCTAAAATCATTTACCAGCCCCACTACAATCCGGTATTGACTCTCTGCCTGTCCGGCTGCGCTAAAACTGCCGCTACTGCCACTTTCACCGTAGTTAATGCCACCTCCAACCAGCACTATCTCATGTGGAAGGTTGTTTTTCAGAAACTCATCGCTGTAATAGGGTTTAAACCATATTTCTTCCATAAACAATACAAAGTCGTAAACCTTATCGTACTGTGGCGGAACAGCCCTGGCATCGTAACCTATCATGTAAGAGTCCCAATTGTAAATAATTTGTGTACGGTACTTATCTTTTATTTCCTGTAGTTTTTTACCCAAGGGTGTTGAGGTATCATACGGTTGCGATGGGGTATATTCAAACGGCTCTATATTAAGGGTGCTGTCCTTATCACAAGCTGTAAAAACAACAATAACCAGCAGGGCAAACACCAGGGAGATTTTATTTATATGTTTCATATCAATAGTATTTTAATGCGAATGGTTAACGGGGGTTTTTTACTATTTCTTTATTATTATCCATCTCGTAATCGGGTATTTGCAACACATAGCGAGGATCATTCTCTTCCAGCACATACTCAACGCCGCTAAAGCGATGAATAATTTTAGGTGCACCGTTACGTTTTAGGTCAAACCAGTAATGCCCCTCGAAGCACAATTCAAGCCTGCGCTCATGAAGTACTGCATCAATAACTTCCTGCTGTGTATCAAAGTCTGCCAATTTAAATGGGCGAAACGAAGCTGGCTGAAAGCGCTTCTGACGGAGTGTATTTAAATCACTAATAGCACTAGCCAAGTTATTGGCACCACCCAGTTTGGCCGATGCTTCGGCCCGGTTTAATAATACCTCTTCGGTACGTATAAGCGGGTAGTTGTGTTGCTCGTAGCTGAGCGACAGCTTTAGTGTGTACCACCCGGGAGTTGATAAGCTATTCAATGAGAAATTATGCTCTTTTCGCAAATCGCGGTAGTCGTATTCTGACATAAAGCTGTTGGCATAAAATCCGCTTTTATAATAATTAACCGCAAAGAAACCGGCCCTGATCATTAAAATATTTGCCTTTTTATTGGTAAAATAATTATTGGCATGCTCAACCGGGTTAAAGGTTTGCCCCTGTCCCGGGAGAGGAAAATCATTGTGATCTATAAAGTTTGAATTTTTATTGAGCACCTGTGTAGCATAGGCTTTGGCCTTATCGTACTCACCTTTGTACAAAGCAATTCGCGATGCCAAGCCTAAAGCAGCCAAGCTATTAAAATGGTATTTGGGCTGTTCCAGGTAATCATCATTAACCAGGCTAAGTCCCTCTTGCATATCATTATCAATTAAATCATACACTTGCTGAACTGTACTGCGACTAAAATTGTGAAAACCGGCTTCCAGAGCTTCAGTTGTAAGTGGTATGCCTAAATCGCCGGCTGCTGTTTCGGGGTTGTAATGTTTTGCAAACATATTAACCAACATAAAGTAACTGTAGGCCCGGGTTATTAAAGCTTCTCCTTTAACATGTGCTGCAAAATCTTTATCGCCCTGTGCCTCCATTACATTATTAATAACCAAATTCAGTTTATATATATCGGCATAGTACCATCGCCATGCATATTCAGGCGATGTTTCATTATCATTTGGTGTTTGATCAATCCATAAATAGGCCCGGCTCCATTCCTGCCAGGTTTGAGGGTTATTATACGACGGATACTCTCTTGCCTCAACATTATCGGTCATTAGTTCGGTAAAGGCATGGTACATGGCCGGCAGTCCCCCCACCAACACATCGTGATAATCCTGCACGGTAGCAGGCACAATGCGATCTACGGGGTCAATGCTAAGTTTGTCATCGCAAGAGGCATTTATCAGCAACAGTATTACTAATGGTATTATCTTAAATATTAGCTTATTCATGTTTTAGTATTTTACAGGTTAAAACTGGGCTTTAAGGCTAAGGGTGAAGGACGTGAGTAGTGGCATATTTGTACCTTGTACCATTGCTTCGGGGTCGCGGCCGTTTAAGCGTTTATGTGCCAATGTCCACAGGTTATTGCCCTGTACCTGAAATAACAGGTTACCAACACCCCTGATAGCATGCTTTTCGGGTCGTAGGTTATAACTCAGTGTTACATTGCGCAACTTCAGATACGAGGCATCAACAACTCTAATGTTACTGTTATTATACATATAAGGGGTATCGTAACCTTGAATTTGCATTTGGTATTGTTTATCAAGATCGAGTATGGCCGGTACATTGGTGTATTGCTCATCGCCAGGCAATTGCCAGCGATGAACCATTTCCTTCGATATATTTTCAACATCGTTGTAATAATAATTGTATACCGGGTCTAGCCGGGTTTTATTACCACCGCTATAAACAAAAAGGGCTGATAGTGTCCAATCCTTATAGTTTATTGTATTGGTTAATCCCCCTGAATATACAGGTTCGCTACTCCCCATGTATTCTAGCGCATTAGTGTTGCGGGTTGACAAATCAAAGCCATGTACTTTATTGTTATCTGCATCGTAAAACAGGGGAACGCCTTCGCTATCGAGCCCGGCAAATTTAAAAGCATAGATACCCGACATGGCATTACCCACTACTGGTGCTACTACATTTTCAGATGCCAAAGCCCTGGCTGTAGGGGTGTAAAATGCTTCAAGTACTTTGTTATGATTATACCCAAAAGTAAGGTTAGTATGCCATCTAACATTAGGACGGGCTAGCATTGTTGCATTCAATGCTAGCTCAATACCGCTGTTTCGCATGCTGGCCCAGTTAAGGTTTACGTCTTTAAAACCGGTTACATACGATACCGGGTAAGGACTTATCAGGTCATAATTACTGCGGTTATAATATTCAATACTACCACTTACCTTATTCTTAATATCAAAATCAAGTGCAATATTATAAATGTGTTCTTTTTCCCATTGAAGATCGGGGTTTGGTGGTTGTGTTATATACAATACTTCTTCTTTATCAGCAGGATCAATTGCATAAGACAAGGTATAGTAAGCCTGCACCTGTGGTGAGAAAAAACCGGATACATTACCTCTTAATCCATAGGAACCTCTTAGTGCCAGGTTGCTAAAAAAACGGTTATCCTGCATAAAATTCTCGCCGGTAATATTCCAGTTACCACCAACACTCCATATAGGCAAAAAACGGTAGCGATTAGTATCGCCAAATTGGTTAGAACCATCAGACCGCATATTCGTATTCAGGGTATATTTGCCTTTGAATGTATAAGTAGCTGTGCCAAAAAACGAAAGTGTATATGCTGGCCGGGTATTAAGGCCAAAATAGGGGTCTAATGAGTAAACCTGCGAACGCTTAATGGGTATATAACTGGGGTTGGCTGTTTTCCCCCTGAGGTATTCATAGCCATACCCAAACATGTATTGATAATCATAGATCTTACTCCGATACTCCTGACCAGCAAAAAGGTCAATTTTATGATCGGTATCAATAACTTTTGACCAGGTAATTGAATTACGATTGGTAAAAAAGGTACTTCTGTCATCATTGGCCTGTAACAAACCTCCACGTGGTAGTATTGTTTCTCCCTCAATGCTCTGATCCGGATTGGTCGTGTCAATAAAAAACTTCCTATGGTTCTCACGGTATGCATTGGCCACGTTTGATTGCTCGGTATATATTCGTTCAACATGTGCAAATGCTTTACGATAGGATACTATTGAATTAATGGTGGCTCCGTTAAATACTTTCCAGCTCAGATCCAGCTGGCATAGTGCATCAATATTGCTTAGGTTTGAAAACGAGTTATCAATTTCGTTAAACACATTAAAGCCTGCTTTGTCATAGGTGTAATAAAAGTCCTGTCCATCGGCGGTGTAGCGGGGTATAGCTCTTGACGCAGTACGTGCATAGGTAAATGGGTTTACATTACTGTTATAAATAAGCTGCTCCTTATTACTTAAATTTAGCTTTACACCCAGTTGCAGCTTATCATTTAGCTTATAGTTAGAGCGAAAATTGGCAATATAACGGTCGGTATTTTGCCCCAGTGTATTCCCAAAATCTTTAAAATAGTTTAGCGAGAAAAAGTATTGTGCCTGTTCGGTACCTGAACTAATGCCCAGGTTATGCTCCATTTTTAGTGAATTTTTAAATAGTAGTTTAAACCAATCGGTATTTTCCCTTTTTATCCGAAATACCTCCCTTTGAAATTCTTCTTCCGTAATGCTCTTATCAATATATTGTTTAACAGCTGTTCCATACCCTCCTGCGTAAAAATCCATGTTATTGTAGTTAATAAGATTTTTGGCAAACATTTCCTCAGTTAAATCAATACGTTCAACCGAGTTCATCATATAATAGTCGTCTATGCGGGGTTTTAGCTCTGTAGTAAAATTGCCGGCATAGTCAACATTAAATGTTCCTTGTTTGCCGCGCCTGGTGGTTACTACAATAACACCATTTACAGCCTGTGTTCCATAAAGGGCTGTTGCTGATGCATCTTTCAAAACTGATATTTCCTCAATATCGTTAGGGTTAAGACCACCAATAGCCGAACTTACCAAAGTGGCCGGATCGCCTGAGTACAATTCATTGGGGTTGATGCTTACTGCATCTTCCATAACAACCCCGTCAATTACCCACAATGGCTCTCGGTTCCCACTAATAGAGGAGTTACCCCTGATTCGAATCTTGGCTCGCGAGCCTGTTGTTCCTGAAACATTTTCAATTTGCACACCGGCAACCTGCCCCTGTAATAACTTATCAACCGACTCAACGCCTTTTTGCTGCAAATCGGCCATTTTAACCTTTTGGACCGATCCGGTAAACTCACGCCTGTCAATATTCTGAAAGCCGGTAACTACAACTTCATCCATATCAACATTACTGCTTTGCATAACAATGTCAATAATAGTCCGGGCGTTAATGTCCACTTCCATAGTTGTCATTCCCAGAAATGAAAAAACCAATGTATTAGCTTCATCCGGTACTTTTAGGTTGAATTGTCCATTGATATCTGAGGTAGTACCCTTGTTAGTTCCTTTGACCACAATTGCTACCCCGGGTAATCCTGCCGATTCTCCTTTTGCTTTGACTGTACCTGTAATCGTCCTCTCATTTTGCTGTATAGGCTGTTCCACATGAACTGTTTCAACAATAAAAATGACATCATCGTGAAAACGATAGCTCACAGGGCTTCCTCTAAAAACTTCCTGTAATACTTCGTCAACAGGCTTATTATGCATTTCCAGATTAATAGCCTTTAGATGACTCAAATGTTCTTCGTTGTAAATAAAATAGAGTCCCGTTTGTGCTTTTATTTCTTCAAATAAAACCTTGGCTGTTGCATTCTGTAGCTTAATATTAACGTGCTGATGCTGGGAATATACATTTGCCAGTATGGAAAATGAAAATACCCCTGAGAATAGTAGAACAAGCTTCATGATTAATAAGGATTTAAGGATGCTTCTACCGGGTGGGTAGAGCGATAACGATTTTTTTTGCATAACTTTAAGTGTTTATTATTAAACCTGGTGTGTGCCACAAGGCACACACCTGATGATTAAGCGAAAGGATGGGCAAATCCTTTCGCTTTATTTATTACTCACTCGTATTGTTTTTCCCTTCTTAACAAACCTGATGTTGGATGTATTCTCAAAAAAGAACAGCAGGTCTTCCAGATTATCGTACCGTTTTAAATGACAGGTAAATCGGTAACTATTGATGGCATTATTTGAGAAAGTAAATTCAACATCGTACCACCTGGATAGCTTATTGGTAATGGAGTTGAGCGTTTCATTATCAAATACAAATTCACCGTCTTTCCACGCTGTGTAGGTGTAAGTATCTACACTTTTAACTTCAACATCAGTAGCATAAGCCTGTAATGCTGCCAGCTCGCCCGGTTTAAGCTTTGTTTCTTTATTGTCGCCATATTGCAAGCCCACAACACCTTCAACCAGCACTGTTGTTATGGCATCGGCATCGTAGGTGTTAACATTAAATTCTGTTCCATAAACCCTGATGCTTTGAAACTCACTACTGACAATAAATGGCTTATCAACATTGTGTGCTACCTTAAAATAAGCCTCTCCTGTTAAGTGAACTACCCTTTGCCGGGCTGTAAAACTAACAGGGTATTTGAGCTCCGATTCAGCATTAAGCCACACCTCTGTTCCATCATCAAGCATTAGTTTATACTCCCCTCCTCTTGGTATTTTTAAGGTGTGCCATTCTATACTGCCTTTAGCAGGTAAATCGGCACTTTGGGGTTTTGTATATGTTATTTGTTGCTGCGACTGTATAACTCGTGAGTTATTTCCTGTATTAATTTCGCATAGTGCCGTTTGCCCCAACTCAAGCTCTTTGCCATCGTTTAATATTAATATAGCCTTTGACGATCCGGGTTTTATTGTTGGTTGGATATGCCCTACTTTTACAGAATCAACAACAGGGGGTCTATTTAAATAAAACAAAACAGCACCAATACAAAGCATAACCACCAGCACTGCGGCATATTTCATAACAGTATATCGCCAATGGTGCTTCTGTGTTTGCTGTTTTACTTTTTGCCAGTCCTCGTCCGGGTTAATAAGCCCTAATACTGCCACTCCGCTTTGTATGTGTTTTGGATTGCTGTAGCGTTCAAAGATGACTGCATTAATGGCATTCTGGTGTTTCCAGTCATGTAACTTCTGCAACTCTTCATTATTAAGCTTTTGCATGGGGTACTTTACCAGAAGTAACCTGATATCTTTGGGTATTTGTTTATACATGTTGCACAAATTTTATCCCAAGACCGGCGAATTGTAAAAAAGGGTGAAAAAATGTTTATTTTTTTAGCGTTTCTTTTACGATATACTTTGGTTCAATTTTAATGGAATTGCAATATCTGCATATATTGCAATATTTAAGATTCGTTTATAAACAGGACTATAAGACTCATGAGACTTGACTTATCCCCCATTTATATAGCTATATTATTTTACTGTGTGCAATACTAAGCATTCATATAATGAAAAAGGGTTTGAAGTAATACAGTCTTATAAATTATTAAATGCTTAATTATTAATAAAGAATACTGTATAATAAGCCCTTGTATACAAAACTATTGCTATTAAAATTTTACTCTTCCATGGCTATTCAAAACAAAATTGACCCTACTAAACATTTGACTATAACAGCTGGTTAGAATTTAAGCATGACCATTACATATGGGAAAGTTATGATACTCAGAAAACATCTTACCAAAACATTATAAATATAAATAGGTAGTATGTTTTTAACCGTTTTTTAAGCATTGTTTTGGCAATTCTTCGCTGTGTTTTAACGGTATTAACAGATATGCCCATTACTTCTGCAACTTCATCAACCTTTAGGTTTTGAATGTAACTGAGTTTGAAAACTTCTTTGCATTTGACGGGCAGTTCTTCAATTGCCTGGTAAATATCATTAATCAATTCTGAATCAATCTTTTCAATTTGCTGAAAGGTTTCTGTCTTTATTTCTTCAGATAACCTGTTGTTGATGAGCTTTCGGTTACTTTCTTTCTCCAGGTATGACAAAGAATTATTGCGTACACTATTATAGAGGTATGTGTGAAATGTTTTTTCATTGATAAATACCCCATTACCATCCCATATTTTTATAAATATTTCCTGAACTATATCCTTGGCAATATCCAAATTACCAATAAATTTAAATGCATAATAGCACAAGGGGCGATAATATTCTTTAAATGCCAGTTCGAGCACTTTCTTATCCCTAACATTAATATTATGCATACTTTGTTTTTTTGACATAGTTGCAAAATAAGCATTTTTTGCCCGATTTTGCTTCATAACTCTCTAGGTTATATTACTATAATATATCTTTGTAGATTAAATTATTCATTTAATTTACAAAGTTCTACTTTTAAGTAAGGCTTATCTTCTTTTATAGTATACTTCGGCCTTTTTTATAGCGAAAGGAAAAATACAAGTAATACAACATATTCGCATATTAACCTGGGATCGATTTTAATTTTAAAATTCTGATTGAAATAAAGAGCTGATTTACAAGGCATTTTTTTGGAGGTATAGTATACTATTGCAATAAAATTTGGCGCTGCAAACCAGTTTTTTATTCAAAGCTTGTGGATTTCTCTTGAAAACAGCCTTTTTCTTTATGTTATTGACTCTAAACAGGCCGCTATTCTTTCGTCAATTTACTCTTGCTCACTATCTTCAAGCGATCTGAAACAACGTTCTATCGAATACCTTAATGACTCATATGTAATGAGGTAGGTTTAAAGTTTTACGTCGATCCCAGGTTATTAGTTGCGATGTGCAACTGGGCAAGTACAGTAGACAACTTGTCGGTTACAGTGGACAACTTGTCAGTTGCGGTGTGTAACCGGGTAAGTATAGCGGACAACTTGTCAGTTACGGCGGACAACTTGTCGGTTGCAGTGTATACCTTGTTACATGCTATAAACAGCTTATTGATTACAGTGGACAACTTGCCAGTTATGGAGCTTGGTTTGTAATACGGAGATTACAATATGAGACAATCGGTATTTTACTTTTTACCAGGGTAGTGTAAATAGTGGTTTGAGAGGTGGTTTTTGCATGGTGTAGTGCTCAAATTTTATTAAATAATTGATTTACAATATGTTTTTATAGGGTATAGCAAGCTATTGCGATAAAATTTGACGCTGCAAAACAGTTTTTTATTCAAAGCTTGTTGGTTTCACTTGAAAACAGTCATTTTCTTCATATAATTGACTCTAAACAGCTCGCTATTCTTTCGTCAATTTACTCTTGAATCTCACTATTTTCAAGTGATCTGAAACAACGTTCTATCTAATACCTTTATGACTCATATGTAATGAGGTAGGTTTAAAGTTTTACGTCGATCCCAGGTTATTAGCTATTTTTATAAGTACAATGCAATATTTAGCTTACGATGGTATAGATGGGGAGTTTCTTTTAAAACAATTATTTATAGCATTTAATACTCATAGGTAAGTGTTTTATATAGATTACCGGGGTTCAAAGAAACGACACTTACTTTATGATGGCTTGTTGTGCAACATTTTACTTTTAAGTTTTCTATGTTTAAAGTTTAACCATAATCCTAATAACAAAAATGAAACAGAGGCTAACAGGGGTATATAATAGATGTCAGAAGCATTAATAGTTAATGCAATTAACATAGATGCTACTGAAATTATTGCTGCAAAAATTGCATAACCAGCTTCTTCGTAAAACCATGCGTAAGGAAATAAATGAGCTCCTGCTATAACTGCGTATGCCATTATAAAGTAATCAGGATATTTTATCATTATGAATATTAAGAATGGAAAATAAAATAGTTGCGCTAAATTCAGCCATAGCCCTAATGGTTGTAATGGATTGTCTTTTATTTTCCAATTAGTCTTAAATATTTTAGAAAGTCCAAATGCTAATGGTAATAATAGAGAGACAAAAATAAACGTAAAAACACTCTTCTCATAAGGTGAATTAGTTAGTAAACTCCAAATTAGAAAGATTCCAAGCCAAATTATTGTTGCACTAAATATAAAATCTATCCCATTTTTAGATTTTAGTTTTAACTCCAATTTTAAGTCTGCTAGTTTTTCAGTTTTTCTCATTTTCATTAATTTTTCTTTTTTTGTATATACGATTAGTTTTATTTTAATTATCCTCACAAAATCAATGCATTAGAAAGATGGTTTCTTTTTAGTGCATTGATTTATCAGACTTGTGAATAAAGAATAATATTTCTTAAAATTGATTTATATTACCTGTCAAAAGTAATAATTTTGGAATTGCTTTTTATGCTGCACAATTAAAATAGAACTACACGTATGTAAAGTGCTAATAAGTTAATATAGCCAGTATATATAATAAGCGCTTTTCTTAAAAAAATATGAAGGAGCAATAGGGTTTAATCAGTCAATACACTTCATTTACATTGGCCAATTAAAGTATTGTATATAATGAGAAAGCTCAATACTATAGAAAATGAAGTGGAAAAGTACCTGATTTTTACCAGCTTTCACCTGGCGGTAGTTTTGGCTTATCAATATGGGCAATTGGTGTAAACGGAAACATATCTACCCGGGCTGGTACTATTCCTGCTGACCAATCCCAACTTGTATGAGCCTGGGGGTTCCTATCTACATTGAGAGAAACTCCACCGTTATTAAAAACAATGGCTTCCTGAAACATGCCCCACATGTTTTTAACACTACTTACATCCCAACTGCTTATATCCTGGTTAAAAGCAACTGCATAAGCAAAAACTCTCTGCATACTGGTAACCCTGCCGGTTTTTATGCCCCAATTCAAGGCAACTCCGCCGTTATTAAATGCGGAAGCTCGATTAAATATAAAACTCATATCTATAACACTACTTACATCCCAACTGCTTATATCCTGGTTAAAAGCTTTTGTTCCCTGTAGCATTCCTTTCATACTAACAACTGCACCTGTTTTGGTACCCCAACGGCTTATTGGCTGGTTAAATACTTCTGCCTGGGCAAACATATAGCTCATATCAGTAACACGGCTTACATCCCAACGGCTTATATCCTGGTTAAATACTTCTGCCAGGGCAAACATATAGCTCATATCGGTAACACGGCTTACATCCCAACCACTTATATCCTGATTAAAAGCTTTTGTTCCCTGTAGCATTCCTTTCATACTAACAACTGCACCTGTTTTGGTACCCCAACGGCTTATTGGCTGGTTAAATACTTCTGCCTGGGCAAACATATAGCTCATATCGGTAACACGGCTTACATCCCAACCACTTATATCCTGATTAAAAGCTTTTGTTCCCTGTAGCATTCCTTTCATACTAACAACTGCACCTGTTTTGGTACCCCAACGGCTTATTGGCTGGTTAAATACTTCTGCCTGGGCAAACATATAGCTCATATCGGTAACATGGCTTACATCCCAACCACTTATATCCTGGTTAAAGGCTTTGGCGCTATTAAACATATTGCTCACATTTCTAACTTCTGCCGTTTTATTGCCCCATGTTAAGGGCTGCCCCTCATTATCAAAAGCACCGGCTTCTCTAAACATACTGCTCATATCGGTAACACGGCCTACATCCCAACTACTTATATCCTGGTTAAAAGCTTTGGCTCCCATAAACATACTGCTCATATCAGTGACATTAGCCGTGGCGCTACCCCAGTTAAGAGGCTGGCCACCGTTGTTAAAAGCAAAGGCATTATTAAACATGACAGACATATTGGTAACGTTGCTTACATTAAGCCCGTTTACCGGCTGGTTAAAGCCCCTGGCTCCGGCAAACATATAAGACATGGTGCACCCCGGGGCAGTAGCGGTAGTCCAGCTAAAGGCTTCGCCTCCATTGTTAAAAGCTGTAGCTGACTTAAACATTTCGTATGTAGAGATAAGGCTGCTTACATCCCAACCGCTTACCGACTGGTTAAAGGCCGTTGCTTCTCTAAACATGCAACGCATAGTGGCAACCCTGGCCGTTGAGCTGCCCCAGTTCAAGGGCTCTCCGCCATTATTAAATACGGTATTTTTTTCAAACATATAGCTCATGTTAGAAACACTGCTCACATTCCAATTGCCTATATCCTGGTTAAATACTTTAGCTCCCCTAAACATGCTGGTCATATCTTTAACATTAGCCATGGCACTGCCCCAGTTAAGTGGCTCTCCACCGTTGTTAAAGTCAAAATTATAATAAAACATATTTCCCATGTCAGTAACATTACTCACGTCCCAGTTACTTATATCATAATTAAATACCCTGGTTTGGCTAAACATGTGTCTCATAGTGGCAACACTGCTTACATCCCAGTTGTTTATATTACAGTCAAAAGAAGCATTACCAAACATACCGCTCATATTGGTAACGTTACTTACATCCCAGTTACTTATATCGCCTCTAAAATCAGCATTATAAAACCATTCTTTCATATTGGTTATACCTGCCATATTGGGAGCATCGGCTGTTTCAACCCTACCTATATTGCATATTTTAAACTGTTCGCCATCGTTGGTAAATTCGAGGCATCCCCAGTTAATAATTGCATTAAGCTGTTTTCCATATTTAAGAACGTAGGTAAAACCAATGGGCATTAAAGGTTTTTTCCAGTAAAATCGGAGGCCTTTATATTTACCATTTATTTTAACGGTGTAGCTGCCTGCCGCGGCATAAGTATGCGAGAGTCCTTCGTCTGATTCGGGATACCCCTCCAGGTACTGCAAAGGTGAGCCGTCGCCCCAGTCAACAGTAAAGTCGTATTCGCCATCAGGGTGCATTGGCAACAGGGCTGTAAGGTCGTCGTTGGTTATATTCCATACCGTTTCAAAGGCTCCGCTTACCAGTTGCTCTACATTAATGGTTTTTTCTATTTGCCCCGATTTGATAATAAACGAGGTGCGGCGTGCCGTGCCCGGATAGGTACTGAAATTGGCCGACAGGTTAAGCTGTGTATTGTTGTTTGAGGCTGTTATATCAAGCCAGTCGGCAATGCTGGTACTGTCTATTTCAATGCTTTCGTTTGACTCTATAAACAGCACATCGCGCTGTGCCATGCGTACCTGTGTTTTGTTTACTTTCAGGTGGGTGCGCCCCAGTTCAATATTGTGCTCTTCGTCAACCCACGGGTGTATGCCGGCTTCGATAACACAACTGGTATTAACGGTAAGATTAATGCGTAAGGTTTGATTACACAATGCTGTTAATGGTATTGGTGCCTGCACACGGTGGGTAGTGCCATCGTTTTTCTGAAGCTCAACCGATAGCTTCATTTTATGGGTACTCAGGTCGCCTGTGAGGTCGCCCTTATGAGCCGGTATTATAAAGTTAAGGGTATCGGTGCCTTGCACAATACCATTGCGCAACATTAAGGGCAGTGCTGCATAAACAGGAGACGGCAGGGTGTCGGGCACTGTACCATTGGGTAACAGGCTGCCGGTGTAGCCTATTTTTTGGGGTATGTGGTGAAGGTACACCCGGTGCCCGTCGGAGGCAGTATTGATACTGCCAGGTACTTCTTTTACTATAAGCTGTACCCTTGCTACATTGCGGGTAAGCGATGCGTTAACGTTTTTTGTTTCGTCTTCGGCAATAAGGGGCAGGTCAATATAATCGGTAAACAGTTCAGCGGCTTTGGTATGGCCATTGCCCAAGGGGTTTTGAGGCGCGTATTTATAAAGCAACTGCTCATCTATCGGACTCTGCCAGTTGGCCTGCTCTACAGGGTAAGCTGCCGGAGCCGATACCACTGCTAAATGCCAGTCGCCTGTTTTTATTTTACAGCCTACCTTTTGATCGGCTGTACTTTTTAACAGGTTAAGCAGCTCGGTATCGTACAACTGGTTATCGGTACCGGCTGTAAACAACCGCAGGTTTGTTATTATTCCATCGCTTAAGTCACTACCTGGTGATGAAAATGCAATTTTTAAGTCATTGCTGGCCGGTGCATCGTAATGTATCACCTCGTTGCGGCACGAACTTAATATCACTAACAGGACTAAAATACTAATTATACGCATTTTGGTTCAGTTTATATACTTTTTTACTTGGATTGTAACTTCATGAGTATGCCCATAAAGAGATTGGTATTAACCTGGGTTCGACGTAAAATTTTGGAGCAACCGGATGCTTATAAATGATACAATTCAAATCAGATTACGGTTATTAGGTACATTTTATTATGTGCATGGTTTCCTCTAAATACCGGGATACTTCTTTATGCTTAAACCCCACTTCCTATATATCCTGGAAAAGAATGTATTTTATAGGAAGTGAAGTATAAAGAAACTGATTTTTATTACCAACTCCACCCTGTCGGTAACTTGGGTTTATCAATATTGGCAATTGATGTTCCTTCAAATGTTGCGTACCGCCTTGGCACAGATCTAATAGAGAAATCCCAGCTTACATGAACCTGTGGATTCCTGTCTACATTAAGAGAAACTCCGCCATTATTGAACGCAGCAGCATATCTAAACATATAATCCATATCACCAACAACATTACTTATATCCCAACTGCTTATATCTTGATTAAAAACAAGGGCACCTTGTAACATTCCCGATACATACCTAACTGCACCTGTTTTTGTACCCCAGCGCCCTATTGGCTGGTTAAAAGCCTCGGCCTGGGCAAACATATAGCTCATGTGGGTAACACGGCTTACGTCCCAGTCGCTAATATCCTGGTTAAAGACAGTAGCATTGGCAAAGCTACTGCGCATATTGACAATCTTACCTGTTTTTGTACCCCAGTTTAAAGCAACACCGCCATTGTTAAATGCCGAGGCCCGGTTAAAGATATAGCTTATATCGGTAACATTGCTTACATCCCAATTGCTTACATCCTGGTTAAAAGCTTTTGTTCCCTGTAGCATTCCAGACATATTAGTAACTGCACCTGTTTTTGTACCCCAGCGGCCTATTGGCTGGTTAAAGGCCTCGGCCTGGGCAAGCATATAACTCATATTGGTAACACGGCTTACATCCCAGTTGCTAATATCGCTGTTAAACCTATAGGTGTTTTGAAACATTTCTTTCATATCGGTAACACTGCTTACATTCCAACTACTTATATCCTGGTTAAAGGCATTGGCTTCCTTAAACATACCCGACATACTCCGAACCTCAGCAGTAGTGGTACCCCATGCAAGTGGCCTGGCACTATTATTGCCGGTATCGCCATTATTAAAGGCCATAGCCTTATGAAACATCAGAGCCATATTAGTAACACTGCTTACGTTCCAACTACTTATATCCTGGTTAAAGATTCTAGCATCAGAAAACATAATAACCATATTAGTAACGCTACTTACATCCCAACTACTCACATCCTGGTTAAAAACCCAAGCTTTATTAAACATGTAGCTCATGTCTTTAACCCTGCCCGTAGTGGTGCCCCATGTAAGTGGTTTAGCCCCGTTATTACCGGTATCGCCATTATTAAACCTGGGGGTCTCTGCAAACATATTGCTCATATCGGTAACGCTGCTTACATCCCAACTGCTTACATCCTGGTTAAAAGACCAGGCACGCAAAAACGTGTTTTCCATATTCTGAACCTTAGCCGTAGTGCTACCCCATGTTAGTGGTTTAGCCCCGTTATTGCCAACATCTCCATTATTAAATATCCTGGCTTCGTGAAACGTGTATCTCATATTGGTAACACTACTTAAATCCCAACTGCTTATATCCTGGTTAAAAGCCACGGCTCTCTCAAACATACTACCTATAGTAAAAACCTTAGCAGTTTTACGCCCCCATGTAAGCGGTTTAGCCCCGTTATTACCAGTATCGCCATTGTTAAAAACAGTAGTATTCATAAACATACCATACATATCGTTAACATTGATCACATCCCAACTGCTTACATCCTGGTTAAAGGCATTGGCTTCATTAAACATCAGACGCATACTAGTAACATTACTCACATTCCAACTGCTTATATCCTGGTTAAAGGCCAAGGCTTTCTCAAACATACGACTCATAGTAGTAACGTTGTTTACATTCCAGCTACTTATATCGGCATTAAAGGCCCGGGCGTATTGAAACATCTCTTCCATAGTTGTAACATTAGCCGTGGTACTGCCCCAGTTAAGTGGCTCTCCACCATTGTTAAAGATAGTGGCCGAGTTAAACATGTCACTCATATTGGTAACGTTAATTACTTTAAGCCCGTTTACCGACTGATTAAAGGCCCAGGCTCTTTGAAACATAGCCGACATGTTGCCCCCGGGGGCAGTAGCAGTAGCCCAGCTAAAGGCTTCGCCTCCATTGTTAAAAGCGGCAGCCTCGTAAAACATTTTGTATGTATTGATAAGGCTGCTTACATCCCAACCGCTTACCGACTGGTTAAAGGCCTTAGTTCCCAGAAACATGTAAGTCATATATTTAACATTAGCCGTGGCACTGCCCCAGTCAAGTGGCTCTCCACCGTTGTTAAACACAGTATTTTTGTCAAACATATTACTCATGTCAATAACACTGCTCACATCCCAACTACTTATATCATGGTTAAAGGCTTTGGCTTCCTTAAACATACCGGCCATATCTTTAACATTAGCCGTGGCACTGCCCCAGTTAAGTGGCTCTCCACCGTTGTTAAAGTCAAAATTATAATAAAACATATTTCCCATGTCAGTAACATTACTCACGTCCCAGTTACTTATATCTTCGTTAAATATTTTGGCACTACGAAACATGTCCCGCATGCTAACAACACTACTTACATCCCAACTGCTTATATCACAGCCAAGAGCAGCTCTAAAAAACATGTGATTCATATGGGTAATGTTACTTACATCCCAGTTGCTTATATCACCTTTAATATTGGAGCTTTCAAACCACCCTGTCATGTTGGTTATACCTGCTAAATTGGGAGCATCGGCTGTTTCAACCCTATCTATATTACATTTCTTAAACTGCTCCCCATGGTTGGTAAATTCGAGGCATCCCCAGTTATTAATTGCTTCAAGCTGTTTGCCATACTTAAGCGGGTCGTTCAAATAACTATTTCTCAAGTAAAAACGAAGGCCTTTATATTTACCGTTTATTTTAACGGTGTAGCTGCCTGCCGAGGCATAAGTATGCGAGAGTCCTTCGTCTGATTCGGGATACTCCTTCAGGTACTGCAAAGGTGAGCCGTCGCCCCAGTCAACAGTAAAGTCGTATTCGCCATCAGGGTGCATTGGCAACAGGGCTGTAAGGTCGTCGTTGGTTATATTCCATACCGTTTCAAAGGCTCCGCTTACCAGTTGCTCTACATTAATGGTTTTTTCTATTTGCCCCGATTTGATAATAAACGAGGTGCGGCGTGCCGTGCCCGGATAGGTACTGAAATTGGCCGACAGGTTAAGCTGTGTATTGTTGTTTGAGGCTGTTATATCAAGCCAGTCGGCAATGCTGGTACTGTCTATTTCAATGCTTTCGTTTGACTCTATAAACAGCACATCGCGCTGTGCCATGCGTACCTGTGTTTTGTTTACTTTCAGGTGGGTGCGCCCCAGTTCAATATTGTGCTCTTCGTCAACCCACGGGTGTATGCCGGCTTCGATAACACAACTGGTATTAACGGTAAGATTAATGCGTAAGGTTTGATTACACAATGCTGTTAATGGTATTGGTGCCTGCACACGGTGGGTAGTGCCATCGTTTTTCTGAAGCTCAACCGATAGCTTCATTTTATGGGTACTCAGGTCGCCTGTGAGGTCGCCCTTATGAGCCGGTATTATAAAGTTAAGGGTATCGGTGCCTTGCACAATACCATTGCGCAACATTAAGGGCAGTGCTGCATAAACAGGAGACGGCAGGGTGTCGGGCACTGTACCATTGGGTAACAGGCTGCCGGTGTAGCCTATTTTTTGGGGTATGTGGTGAAGGTACACCCGGTGCCCGTCGGAGGCAGTATTGATACTGCCAGGTACTTCTTTTACTATAAGCTGTACCCTTGCTACATTGCGGGTAAGCGATGCGTTAACGTTTTTTGTTTCGTCTTCGGCAATAAGGGGCAGGTCAATATAATCGGTAAACAGTTCAGCGGCTTTGGTATGGCCATTGCCCAAGGGGTTTTGAGGCGCGTATTTATAAAGCAACTGCTCATCTATCGGACTCTGCCAGTTGGCCTGCTCTACAGGGTAAGCTGCCGGAGCCGATACCACTGCTAAATGCCAGTCGCCTGTTTTTATTTTACAGCCTACCTTTTGATCGGCTGTACTTTTTAACAGGTTAAGCAGCTCGGTATCGTACAACTGGTTATCGGTACCGGCTGTAAACAACCGCAGGTTTGTTATTATTCCATCGCTTAAGTCACTACCTGGTGATGAAAATGCAATTTTTAAGTCATTGCTGGCCGGTGCATCGTAATGTATCACCTCGTTGCGGCACGAACTTAATATCACTAACAGGACTAAAATACTAATTATACGCATTTTGGTTCAGTTTATATACTTTTTTACTTGGATTGTAACTTCATTAAGCTTCCCCTACCTGTAGTATTATAGTACGGGTAACTACTTTTTTATTAGGCTTTATACCTTTAAGCAATATAGAAACATACTGGCCGGCTGCTGGTAAAGATTTTCTTGCCAAAAATGTAAGGCTGTTAAGGTTATTGCCTATATAGTGCTTATTATTAAGAGGTATAACACTGCCGTTCATCTCTACTTTAACAGCTCCATGCGGAAAATCATCGGGCAGTATCACTTCCCATGAGTTTAGGTTTTCGCTTGGTATTTCAAAGCTGTCACCTGTTGATAAAAGAGTATTAGCGGGGTTGATAAGTAATGGTATTTGCAGGTTGTGGCCTGATATTCCATCATTTATAAGTATTTCGTCATTTATAAGTGATGAAAATGCAACGCCGTTGTACATAAATACATTGGATACGCCCGTTTCAATAGGGTCCAACCTGTTTTCTAACTCTAAGGATGTATTTTGACACGCTACACTAACGGCTCCAATATATGTTGATTTAAGTTTTAATACAGGTAGTGCTTTCGTTTTATTAATGTATAAATGCAGCGAGTTGGCAGTTGCAGCTAATATATTTCTTCCATCGGTAATAACATTCGAAAACTCTGACTCGTCAGTTATCTCAATTCCAAGGTTAGAGGGCGGGTTATAAAAAGCCCGTTCAACGGTATCGTAGCCCTTGCCGTCAACCCTTGTTATAGTTAATATATATCTACGGTTCCGGAGGTACTTAACGGCAACTTCTGCATTTTGAGGCGATACACGGTAAAAGCATTGTTGCCCGTTGTATTTGGCTTTAACAATAAAACTTACCCCCCCGGTCCATATGTCGGCTCCGGTACTTTCGTATATATATAAGTCGCGGCATTTGTTTTCAACAGCATCAGCCCAATACCCACTTCCATTAGATATATTAATATAGTTAACACGGCCATTAACAGTATTAGGGCTTGTAGGTAAGGTGTTGCTTTGTGTAACATCGGTCGGAGTTACTGAGCCTTGCGGTGTAGCACTACATGCCGTTAACGCCATCAGGCTGAAACGAGACTGCTCTATACCAGATGCTACCTGCAAAGTAACAGAGGCCATGCTCCGTATTAGTTTTACACGCGGTATGGCCACACTGTTGTCGATACGACTAAGGTTCAACACTCCCCACATAACATGGGGCAACACCTGGTTTTTGTTTGCGGGGGAAGTTATAGCTGATGTTCTTAACTTGGTTATTCTCGACATATCATCCCCGGGCTGCACAATACCAAAGTTAACTCTGTTGGTATTATCGGCATTTCGGGCATTGGCTATAAAATGCAGATGACGTGCCTCTGTTGAGTTGTTGAGGTCGGTAAAAAAAGAATATATTGTATTGTTACTATTACTTACTGCACTAATATTATCGCTATCTACCTGCTTACGCTCAATAAACTTCTTATTTTCGTCAAATATTAAGATATCGAACGAACTAATATCATTTTCGGGGTTTGCCGATTTAAGTGTAACCTCTTTGGGCATTTCAACCTCAACCGAAATCTGCAAATTAGTACTAACGTCAGGCTTTACCCTATTTTCTTCTTTTTGACAAGAGAATAAGATTAATATTAATATAACAAAAGAAAACCTATTTTTCATATGTTTAAATTTATTTTTCAATAGTCATATAGATCTCTCAAATAAAATTCAATCATTTTCCTGTGTGAAAATTTTATAATTGAATTTACATGTTCACTTCATGCGTCTATATTTTACTTCTTTTACTTTCACTAATTTTTCAAGCACCGTTGAGATGGGAAAAATCTATTTATTGATTTATTCAGAAAACGTTTCAACTACTTTATACTCCATAGGTGGCTTATACTCATCCTGAGTATTTTCAGGAGGTTGTGGCAATTCTAAGTACTGGCGGCTATTTACCTGGCTGGCATGCCATGTAATACGTGCCGAGTGCTTAATGCGGTCATATACAATGGTACATACCTTGGTATAACCTCCTGTATCATGGGTTTCCTGTCCTTTTGTAGTACTGATCATTACCTTTTGTGCCTCGGAATATAATTCCTGACCTCCTGTATTAACAAAATTGGTACCTACCTGCGTCATATTTCCGCCCAGATAAGCATAAGTTGTTTGGGTAACCGGCCGTGGTGCCATATAGCTTGTATACCATGTGGCATAAGCCCGTAGGGTAATAAAGCGCGGCAGGGTATTATCGTTATCAATTACCGGGGCATTAAAGAATACGGTTTCACCCTGCCCGGCTGTCGCATCGCCACCCCATTTTAGTAATATTTTACTATTATGATAAATTGTTGAAGATTTCCTCCATCCTACCGGTTTTTTATCAAAGGTAGCTCCATTGTCTTCAAACTGTACAGCTATATCAATATCCTTCGTATCCCAGGTGTACTTAAGTACAAAATAGTGAAATGCAGGTATGGTAATATGGAAGTCCTGATCAACCATAAAACTTACTTTATACGTTGGGTCATCCTTATGGCGAATAATCATGCTACCAGTACGGTGTTCCCCATCAGGTTCGCCGGTTGATACCAGGCTTAATTTGGAACTACCCGCCATTTGCAAGGCGCTTGTTACCCACACCGGTTGGCTAATAATATCGTACAGCTCATCACCTCCTGCGCATAAAATATCATCGTGTATATCATTATTATTACCGGGCTGATTACCTACATAGGCCGTACCAGACTCAAGGTAAAGATTAGCGCCCTGTATAGTTACATCCTGCAAAGTATGGCTGTTACGTATAGTCAGAGTTGTGTTGCCATAAGGAGTATAGTCACCTACCGTGGTGCTTGACTTACGTGTAAAGGTTACACTGGTAGTACCGGCAGGGCCGTTTGTTCTGTTAGCACTAAACTTATCCCAGGCAGTACTTCCTATAATATGCCAGGGGCCTGTGCTTGTTACTTGTATGGTGCGTTTTGTGTTTCCGGTAGTTGGCGAAACCCAGAAACTTGCAGGCACAGTAATAGAGTTATCTGACTGTGGTTCCTGCTTGACGTTAATCAGCTTATTAATACGTCCGGTATTAATTTTAAAGGTAGTAGAACGTGGTGCTGAGTAAGTGCTGACATTGGCTGTCAATTTAATCTCTTTTTCGTTAACCTTAGTAACAGTTAACCAGTTGGCTGTATTATCAAGATCAAGATTAACTTCTTCATTGGAAGCAACATACACCATTTCTTCATGAGCCATTGACACCTTAGCCTTATCTACTTCAATGCCTGTTACCGGTATCTCAATCTCGTGCTCTTCTTCGCTCCACGGATGAACAGATGCATTTAATTCAATACCGGCATTTACTTTAACATTTACATGTAGCTTTTCATTACACTTTGCTACCAGTGGTATTTGTTTGTGAACTTTAAAAAGTGATCCATCATTCTTTTTTAATTGAACGGTTAATGCCATTTTATGCGAAATGGTATTACCATCTAAGTCGCCTTTATTGGCGGGTATAATAAATGATATGGTATCGTTGGATATGATACCATTAGTTTGTGCTAAGGCCAGTGATGCATAAACAGGTGCCGCCAAAGTATCGGGCATTGTTGCATTAGGCATTAAGTTGCCGGTATAAGCAATTTTATTGGGTACGTTATGCAAATACACTTTGTTATCGGGCGATGCGAGGTCTATATTACCCAATATCTCTTTTATGATTATCTGAACTTTTGATACATTTCGTACTACACTTGCATTTTCAACCGTTGTAGCATTTTCTGTAATTACCGGTACATCAACAAATGCAGTTAACAACTCGGGAGCATTACGGCTACGGTTATTGTGTTCATCGGGAGTATAATGGTAAAGCAGGTTATTTCCGGCTGTTTGCGAAACATTAGCATTACCAACACTAAAGCCGGCTAAAGCCGAAACCATTGTTATGTGCCATTTACCTGTTCGTACAGGGCAGGATAGTACACCTGAATTATTTTCCACATTAAACAACTCGTGTCCAAACAGTTTTGTATCGGAGTAAAATGTAAACAATCGCATGTTACTTAAAATAGCCCGATTGAAACTATTGTTCCGCTGAGATAACTCAACCTTTAAACTACCCTGAGCAATACTAACAGGTTTTGGCTGAATTGCTTCCTCTTGCCGGCATGCCAACGTTAGTGCAATCAAAGTAAGAATTAACCATATATTTTTTACTCGTACCATAGTTGTTTACATTTTACTTAACCCATTCTTTTCTATACTTTTAGCAAAAACAGATTAAGTGTTACTTATTTGTAACACTACCTGCCTGTCTATTATTTTATTAGTCGTAGTAACTCCATTAAGTTCGAGATACAAATACTTTGTACCTGGAATAGAATTTTTTATACTAACCTTCACACCGGCGTTTCCATTACCAGTGTATAAACCAACTAAGTCTGTTCCATTAATCTGAATATAATTCTGCATTTCGGCATAATTAAGTACGTTAACCGTCCATGTTTTAAAGTTGTTGGATGCGGAAATAATTTCGGTATGCGATAAAGTGGTTAACCTGTTACTTGCTACAATAGTCATGGGTACTTTTATTATCAGCCCCGAGTTCCAGCCTTCTCCATTATTAGCTTTTACTTCAGCCCCGGTTATTATTTCGTTAGATGAGGGCAAAGTGCCTGTAAGGCTAAGCAGTGCTTTGTACTTTGTAATGTTATTAACAGAACTTATCTGTGTCTTACTCCAACTTAAATAGTCAACAGGTGACCCACAGCCCGAGTACATTGCATTTTCATTAGCGGTAAAGTAGTTCAATACATTAATATCAGTAAATGTGCTGGCATATATATGCACTTGGTTAACATTCGTTCCTAATACATTAGTACCATCCGTAACAACATTGGTAAAGTCGCTTTCTTCATCGATAATTTCCACATGTATGTTTGAAGGGGGATTATTAACGGCACCATCCTGGGTGGTATAGCCTTTACCATCAACACGGATAATTTTCATTTTATATTTATGGTTACGCACAAACTTCATAGGCTGCCCATTGGGGGCTAAAGGCGAAACCCTGTAAAAAAAACTTTGACTTGCCCCCCAGGGAGCACCACGAATTATAAAACTTAGCCCTTCGTCACCTATTGTGGCTCCCGTGTTTTCATATATGTACAGATCTTCACACTTTTTATAATCTGAAGAAAATACCCACCTGTCATGATCTGTAATATCCCAACAAGGGTCAGGTGTAATATAGGCAAGTTCAGCCGGCAAATGAGGTGTTGCAGGCATAATATTACTTGTCCTAATGTCAAGCGGTGTAAGCATACCATATGTTGCAGTTTTATGTACCGAAAAAGCAATTAAAGCAAATTCACCTGCAACATTGGCATCTAACTCTAATGAAATACTTGCTACACTCCTTATTAACTTAATATTCGGAACAGTCATTCCGTTGGAAATACTGCTTAATCTTACTTTTCCCCACATTATATGAGGTGTTATTTCGGGAATAAACTTAGTTGTAAGTTTTTTGGTTTTAAGTTCTGCTATAGTGCTTTCTAATGATACACCCGCAACTAAAGAAGTTAAGTTTACCCTGTCGTTATTATCTGTATCCCTTGCATTGGCAACAATGTGCAATGTACGTGCCTCTGTTGTTGTAGTAAGTTGTGCAAAAAAAGAGTACACCCCGTTTCGCAATTGAACATTATCTATCAATAATCGCTGTATAAACCTATTATTTTCATCAAACTCAAGTATATCTATTGAATTAATAACATCTTCCGGTTTTACAGACTTAAGGTTGACTTCTTTTGGTGTCTCAACTTCTAATAAAAACTTCAATGCAGTATTTTCGTTAGCCTTATCAACACCAATATTATCTTTTTGGCATGAAAACAGTAGTGTGCTTAATATTGCGAAATAAAACAAATTCTTTTTCATAACTGCTTTTTTAGCTTTAACAGGTTGCATTAATTTTAGTATATAAATCCCTTTTTATTTTTTTAATCTAACATCCTTAAAATCTTTAATATGCCCAGGAACATTATCATTATTCATTCCATTATCTGCAATAACCCGGCTTTTACAATTCCCATTTAATATGCCTCCAATCTCTACTGTAATATTATTGGTAATAATATCTCCTGTAATGATTCCTCCTGATTGAATAATTATTGATTCTGATGTCGTTATCCTTCCTTTAACTTGTCCTGCCACTATTACAACTTTACCTAGCATATCACCTTCAACTACCCCTGAATGACCAATAACAATCTTTCCTAATGTTCTTACTTCTCCTTTAAAACAACCACTAATACTAACATCTCCCAATGCGTTTATTTTTCCACTGCTTGTTGTTCCTTCACTGATGATACTTACTTCATCTTTAGAAGCTTTATGCTCATTTATATTCTGCTTTTTTTTTAGCATTTGTTTTATTTTATAGTCGGCAAAACATTCTTAACAAAGGAGCTAAATGAGGGTGGTCTGTTTACCGTCAATAACTTTTTACGTTTAAACATCCAAAAGATAGTTTTTGAAATTCAGTATTCCCCCCCTCCCTTCGGGAACAGGGTAATACTGAATCTTGTAAACAAACAGGATTTTTACCTTTTGGCCTCCCTCATTTCAGCTCTATGTATTAAAAAAAACGTTTATACTTTCTTATATTCCATTGGTTTATACTCTTCCGGTTTAGTTACTTCACCTGCCATTGACACCTCTGCTTTTTCTAATTTAATACCTGTACCGGGCAATGCTATTTCATATTCTGATCCAACCCATGGATAAATAGATGCTTCAATGTCCATACCTGCATTAACCTTTAGGTTTACATGTAATTGTTCATTACATTTTGCAACTAATGGTATTTCCCTTCTGCCTTTAAATAATGTACCATTATTCTTTTTTAATTCTACAGATATATCCATCTTATGTGTTGTGGTACTGCCTATTAAATCACCCCTATTTGCTGGTATAATAAATGATATAGCACCACTTGAAATAGTACCAGAGGTTTTGGTCAATATCAATGGAGCACAAACAGGTACTAACAAGGTATCTGGGTTTGTTATATCAGGTAAAAACTGACCGGTGTATGATAGTTTATTTGGTACGTAGTGAATACGTATTTTATTGTCTGGTGATGATAAATTAATGTCACCAATAATTTCATTGACTGAAACTCGTATTTTAGCCACATTACGTACAATGTTTGCTTTAATATTAGTAACAGCATCGACTGTGACCTGAGGTATATCAATAAATTGCATCATTAACTCAGGTGCATTTTCGCTACGGTTATTTACTACCAATGGCGTATATTCATACATTAATATATCCTTAGCTTTTTGTGATGTATTGATAGGGTAAACATTAAAATTATCAGAAGCTGAGACCATAGTCATGTGCCACTTTCCTGTTTTTATATTACAGGATAATACACCGGAATTGTTTTCTATATTAAGCAATTCCTGTTCATACAACTTTGTATTGGAGTAAAATGTAAAAAGCCGCATGTTAGCTAAAGTATTCTGATTAATACCACTTCCTTGTGATGCCATTTGCACCTTGAGCATCTGTTCTGCCTTACCTGGATAAGGTACATCCTCAGTATTATGACAAGCAACTATAATAAGGATAAAAAACAATAACAATCCTATTATTTTTTTTCCTGTATTATAATTATGAGTATATCTATTATTACTGTACTGTGCCATAATTCTTTAGTGCTCCAAGGCAATATTTTTAATTCCTACTATTACACACAATGTTACCTGAGGCCATTTAAAAAGCAACTGTTATTACATCAACTCTTCAAACAGCCTCATAATACCATTACTCTTTTTGTTTAATTAATAAGCTACACTGTTTATTTGATTTATCAATTGATATTTTACCGGCTCCGGATATTTGATTTACATTTGTTAGCTTAATCTTAAGTTCTTTTGTATCTGTTGCTTCAGGATTGTAAATTACAATACCATTCAGATTTACATTTACACGTTTGCCATCACCAATAATTTTTAAATCATGAGCATTAACAAATGCAAAATCGAAACCTCTTTGAGCTGTACTTGTCGGATCTATTTCAATGCCTACTAAAATATCTGAACCACTGTTATTGGTTTGCACTACACCGTCCTTAGCCCTGTGAAGTGATATTTTAGCAAACCCAGAAACATTACTATTTGACTGGCTTTGCTTGCCTAAGGAAGCAATTGAAACATAAGCTTCCTGATCAAATATTTTTCCCTCACATATTAATGCAGATGATGGCAAGGCTATTCGTGTACCACTCATAGCATGCACTTCTTCAAAATTAATATATAAAGTTTTAGCTATTTCATATCTTGTATCTTCAATTGTTGGAACATTTAATGTACCACTATGTGCACCATTTTCTATCTTTAATCGAGGGCGTTTTGTTATATCATAGTCTAATTCATCTGCTGTTCCTTCTCCATATTTACCATCAACAACTACATCTGCACCAGTTTTATTGGTCAGCTTATCTCCATTAGATTTAAACAAACCCAATTCGTACTGTATATCTCTTTGCCCCTCAATACCTTCAACTGTATTAATCAATTTTACAACACCCTGCTGATCATCAATTGTTCCAATACCTTCACTTTTTATAATGTAGCTGTTACTAACATTGAAGAGTTGTACAGCAAAGTCTTTTTGTCCTTCTAAAAATTCATTTGCAACAACAGGTACTTCAATAACCTCCCTGCTTAAATATTGATTTCTTCCATGATTTTTAGGTATAAAAGACAATTCGCCTTCTACTTTTTTAAAGTTATTATTAGCATTTGCAGTTTTTTCATTTGTTTGATAACTAACTGTTACCGGAACAGGTGCCCCTTCCTCAGAATAAGAGTACCCCGAAAGTGTAACCGTAAACACAGCTGTTGCAAAGCCATTTATTGGCTTTGTTATAGCAACATCATCAATATAAATTCCATGTGCCATTTTTGTAACATTATTTTTACCGTCGGTAAGAATAACTTCACCACTATTAGCCATGCAAATATTTTTATATTCAATAATTCTGTTTTCATCAATGTATCTGTCAAACAACAGTTCGCCAAATGATGAGAACATACTTATTCGACCATGCTCAACACTTCCCAACAAAATATCTCCATTAGAATCCACTTTAACATCAGAATAGTTAGAAATAAGCACCTTTTCAAACAGCTTTTTACCTGTATTGGTCACTTTTACCAACCGTCCTTGCCTGGATTTTTTATCAAATAAAGCAAGCACTACATTTCCTGTATTGGAATCAGAGGTTATTGTAGTTAGAGTACCAGAAAAAAGCAGTTTACTTAAAGATGTTCCATCATTCCGAAGTATATGAAATATTGATTTGTCATCATAACTTCCACCTACCAGTAAATCTCCTTTTTCGGTAACAAGTAAGTTGCTTAAAGTGGAATTATTTTGGTTGTCCAGTATCTTTTTGTGGAATACAACATCACCTTCTGGTCTTATTTTTATAACAGCCCCTCCCAAAGTATGTCCAACACCTGACAAATAGACATATCCATCAGCAAATACGCACTGTTCAATAAAAAAAGATTTATCAGGTAGTGTGGTAAAATATTGTGCTACACCATTCTTATTTAAGCGTACAATAGAAGCTCCTTCTTCACCATTACTATTAAAAACTGCTGTGATATGTGAAGCCCCTTCACTTTCTTTAACCCAACCACATTCTGTTCCTCTTTCTGCTGTAAATTCATAAAGAAGATCTCCTTTGGCATTGTACCTGCATATATAGCCAATACTTTCATACCCTGTGGCCTGCTTTTTACCCCAAAATAAATAATCATTATTTGATAATACCAGAGCATTGCTTAAGGAGGTATAATTATCTCCTATGTGGAACATTGCTTCAACACCCCCGTCTGAGTGCAATACAGTTGCTCTTCCTGAAGCCAAATTAGTTTTATTATTCAATTGGTTAACGTTTGCACTTCCTACCAATAGAATCTTGTCTTTACCAACCGGAATAACCTGATTAATTATTCCAAATTCATCATTAGAGAATTCCCTGGAAAAAATGACTTCTCCTTCCCTGTTCAGCCACATACACATCGCCTTATTACCTTTTGTTCCTGTAACAAACACTCCTCCATTGCTTGCAACAGGTACTGTTTGCGATATTGTCGTCATATTTTCGTAAGTATTATTAAATACTACAGGTAGATACTGGGCTTCAACATTAACTGCTATTAAAAAACCGAGTAAAGAAACGCATGCTATAATTAACTTTGCTTTCATATTAAATTATATTTAATTCTTTATTTTTTTTATAATAACATCTACTTTTCTAGCTTCTTTATATTTTTCAACTTCCGCATTAAAAGCTTGTCTTTCCATATTTAAGAGCTCATTATCATAGATGAAGTAGAGCTTGTTATTTTTTATCATATCTTCTTCATCCAGAAATAATCTACCTCGTCCTTCGGCACTAATTCTATCAAAATCACATTGCGACTGCAGGTATTTAACAACCTTATCAGCTCTTTCAAATGACAGGTTTTTATTATACGCTTTGCTTCCCAGTTTATCGGAAAATCCCACAACCAATACTTCACTAATGTCTTTTAATGATGTATTTTCCAGTACCGACTTTATCTGGTCAATATGTTGTTGGGTTAACGTAGCTGAATCAAAATCGTAATACAGGGTAAGTAAGAGCTCTCCTTCGCGGTACCGAGCATAAAGCTCAGATTCGCCATCAACAAATTGATTTGATTTTTTTTGATATTTATTAAATCCCTTTATTACACTTCCCAGGCCATTTAAAGCATATTTTTGCTCTAATGTTGTACTTTTAATATCAGCAGAGTTTATCGCTGTTTCTTTTTTATATACCCGATAAACATCATCATAATTATCCCTTCCTCGATCAGATACCATGTAAACATGTTCACCCTGATACTTTAAACCAAAGTCATTATAATAGGTGTTAATTGGGTAGGGATAGTGATATAAACTTCCATCTAAAACACTGTTATTGCTAAATCCTATTTCATAAATATCATATCCACCATTTCCTACATGTCCATTGGAGCTAAAACTTATATACTCACCATTTACATTAGGAAATATTTCATTTGCTTCTGTGTTAATATGCTTTCCCAGATTTGCAGGTTTTGACCATTCATTATTTTCATTCCTATGGGAAATGTATATATCCATACCTCCAAATCCTCCCGGACGGTTTGAGCAAAACAGAATACTTTTATCGCCGTTAATAAAGACAGGGTGTGCATATGAAAAATCATCTTCTTCTGAAAACAAAGGGATAAACTTTGTCCATCGATTTTTCTTTTTGTTAAAATATGAAGCATAAAGTTTAGTACTGTATAAGCCTATTGTTTCCTCCTTAAGGCTAATTTGATCCATACCATTGTACTTGTTGGCGGTAACAACTATTACATTGTTACTGTCATTAATAGCTATAGGACCTTCTTGAAAATCACGGGGTATAAAAGGGAAGACCATTCCGGTGTTTAAACTATCGGCACAATAATAGTACCTGTTTTGATGATAGTACACCTTTTCCGGATCTTTCATATGGCTATTACTAGCGATGTAATAAGGTTTACCATTATAATGGTCAATAAAATATTCTGATTTGTCTGTATTAAAATCGAATTTGCTTAGTGTATACTCCTGTTCACCTACACTATAATAATGCCTATTTTTAGATATAGCTTGTAGAGTATTCATATAACGTTGACTAACATTATAAACTTCATCAAAGGCATAAAACCGGCAAACAACCTCAGCTTGATGGTCTTTTTCGTTAGCACGCAACATATCAATGTAATTACACACATCAGTTACTGACAAATCTTTTGGTCTATTTTCATAAACATAACCATAATGCGTACTAGCATTAGTATATTGTTGACAATATGTATACAGCCGTGCTACTTTTCTGCTAATTTCAACTTTCTGGGAGTGATTTGACGTAGCTTTTTCAATAGCTTTTTCATATTGTGTAAATGCCCTGTCAAAATTGCCCTTTATAAATTGCTTATCCGCTCGCTTTTCTAACTTGTCTGCTGCTTTATTAAAATCAATCCTGATAGTCGATTTCTTATCTGTACTTTTCGCTAAGCCTCTTACTGGCTTATAATTATTATAATATTTTGCATAAAGGGAACTATTACAAAATACCAGTATTAGTAAAACTAATGCCAGATATTTTAAACCCATATTTGTGCTATTCGCGTAAATAGTTTTCATAAAAACCTGATTGAATTTTACTACCTGAACATGTTATAAACCAATGATGCACCAATCTTGGTTGGACCAAACCATGCTTTTGTATTTTTCAGTTCTAAAGGATGTTCTGCCCATTCTCCGCCTAAGTAATATTTATCATATTGCAGATGTGCATATCCTAAACCTATGTTTAAGTCTAATCTGAAGCGCTTAGATAAAAATGTCTTGTAACCAATAGACACCCCCGTTGATATTCCCCAACCCTCTCGTCTGAAGTTATCCAAAGGAGCATCATTAGTTTTTAAACCTATATTAAAATCTCCTGCCATTAGGTAAGGCCCCAGGTAAAAGCCATCATACATATTATTTGAGTAGTAATACCGTGGTTCAACGTAATACCTTAACTCCACACTCCCATTAAGACTGCGAAACACCTCTTCATTTTTTTTAAATAAATAGGGCATCCACATCATATCTCCACTAACTGAGAATCTCTTGCTTATATTAAATTCAGCACCTATATTGGGACAACCAACTAAAATAAATGGCAAATTTGTTTTCACTCCCTGCCCACATACCCCTTTGGGAACAAGGTATAGAATAACAAATACTACTATTGAGATCTTGACTAATCTTTTCATTATCATTAATTATTGTTTTGGTGTTACATTGGTGTAATTTCGCCGGTATCAATATCTCCCCAATCACCTAACGATACACTGCTAAGAATAAAGCCGTCGAACAAAATATTTAAAGTTTGTCCTGATTTTAAGATTGCTTCAACAGGGTTACCATCCAAATCAACTACATTAAGCTCGCCAGAGTATGAACCAATTATGATTCCTTTGTTGTCTGTAAAATTTACAACTAAGGCTATTTTATCATTAGAGTTAGTTATAGATGGAAAATAAAAGTCCTCAAAACTATAAGGTAGTTTCTTGTCTACCCGTGTTGCAGACATACATACAATACAATTGTCTGTATCGTTGCGAGATTCTCTACCATCAAAATAGAGTCTTGACGAAAGCCCTTGAACATGCACTTCAATGTTTTGAACTTTCGAAGGGAGTCCCTTAAAAATATATCTTAATGTCCCTACATGCACCTGGTCTTCAGAGATATTAACTGTATCTAAATCAGTTGATACTCCAATAGGCACTACTTTTGTTTGCTTTCTTAATATTTTTCGTAAGGGAGGTGCTGTTTTATGTTTATTATCTTGTATTTTTTCAAGACTTATAAACGATTTATCCTGCTCATCTTCAACAACTATATCTAGAGAAGTACTGTCGTTTTTTGTATTGGCAAAACAGGTTAAATTATAATCACCCGGTGGTACATTAAACCGTATAATTCCTTGTCGAATAAACTTTTCTTCTTCAAACGGATATGTACACACACGCCTTTTTACAAGTTTACCCTGCGAATCGTACAAAAACAGGTGTAAATCTTCAATGCTTTTACTTTCAATTTCAGGGATGTAAACACGTAGGTTTGTTTCATCCTGAAAATAATCATCTGTACAGGCAATTAGAAAAGCAATAAGAATAACAATACTCCCTATATAAGTATAAATATTTCTCATAGTTGATTAATTAACGATAGAGTGTTGTTCCTGAGAATTTAATAGTGTTCCGCATACTTTTAGATTAATTAATATACACGGAACACTACTTGAATACTAGTATTATAACTCTATATCAGTTGATGATATATTACCCCAGCCTACAATATCAACATTGATTTCAAGGTTTCCATACTCACCAACAGGTGGCACAAGAGTATTACCTGCTTGCTTTAATACACAGTTAACCTCTAGAATATTATTAGCTGTAACTTCTTTTTGCACCTGACCAGACCAATAAACTTTTGTTGGAGTAGTTAAAGCAACTGTTGCACCCAATGGAACATATCCAACCGGAGCAACACCTCCAATAACAATATCAAATTTATTAGCACCAGTAGTTGAAGACCCTCCCGGGAAAATCACATGGTCAGCCCATAATTTTAAGTTACTGGTTGCATCTAAAATGGAACCACTTGTATACCCTGTTGAAGGATCTGCATCATTATAGGCTCCCTTGTAATAAACCAGATTAGTAGAGGCTACAGTTGCTTCAACACCATCTTTAGGGTTAAAAGTTGTTGCTACTTTTCTTATTCTTATATCTGCCAAAGCATCGGTAAAATCAACAACCTCATTACCATTTTGAGATTGATCTAATCTTATACGGAAAAGAGAAACCACACGAGTTAGTGAAAAGCTTGCTGTAACATCTGCATCTGCAGTAATCGTAACATCATCCTGATCCATAAAGATTTCAGATGGAGATTGGTATCCAACAACACCTGTTTCCTCTGTAACTGCTGTAAAATCAGAATTTTCAACCATTTTTAAGGTAAGCGATGTTATATCCTGTCCTACAACACTTCCTTCGTTCCAGTCGGCGCCACCACCATTAGTACGATTAATATTAGATTCGTTGTAGTTAGCAATTAAATAAGCTTTAAAAGTACCAGCTGGCACATTTGACAACACTTCGTTATGTGTAGTTGTTACTGCAGTTGTTGGAGGAGTAAGAATTCTTGCTGCTTTTACTGCATTTGATGATTCATCTACAAACAATATCATTAACTGCTTAACATCCTTCCAGTCTGTTGTTGGTTTTGCTGTAGATACAGTCGATTTTAAGTTACTTTTGTCAAATTCAAAGCTTACTTTTACTGTTCCTGTTTCGCCATTCGGTTTTGGTTCTTTGTCATTATTACAAGAACTCAATGATGCAACAAACATTGCTGCAATCAAAATAATTGAAAATACACTTTGTTTCATTTTGTTTTTAATTTAAGTATTAATAATCAGGAAATTATATCTACATGATTCTGATATATCTTTACAATTAATTTACTGTTAATGCTGTACCATAAATCTCTCTACGCAAATTCTTAAGCATTTTACTACCTGAGTATTGCGTAGATATTTCCAAATAATAATCACCCGGTAACAGTTCGGGCACCATTATTATTAACTCTTTATTTTTATTGCTGATGGGCTGTGATACCTTTGTACGTTCATTGCTTTTAGTGTTTATGAAAAATACACCGGCATTGCGTTTATTTTCTTTTGTAGCTTCAATTTTAAGCCGTTCACCTCTTAATACGATAGCATTTCCTGGTGTTATAATGCTATTTACCGCTCCGGTAATAAAGTCGGTAATACTCATAATTACAATACCTGTTTGAGTATGACCTGACATTTTTACCCGAGTATTTTTAATCAGTTTACGTGTTAAATATGCGGGTAAAACACAAGCATGTAATTGATGTAATGAAGGATCAAATGCAGACTGATAAAATGTACCATTAACATTTAATGAAGCATTAATGAATAATGTGTTAACATTATATCCTGTAGCTAAAGCTTGTGCTTTAATACGATCTGCCTTGTTAAGTATTTCAACCAATACTTCCAATTGATAATCTGCACCTTCCTTAATAATACGCTCTGCTATAGCCTGATTATTCAATCTACCCTTTGTACGAACTTTTGCATAAAAATCATCTGGTCGATCAGAAACTCTTAAATCGTAAAGGGCAACATCAACAGTTGCTTTTTCTTCCATATTGTCAGATTCATTTTGTCATATTATTAGATGACAAAACTATAACAATTTTCTTTCCTGTCAACTAATAATATGACAATTTTTAATGCTATTAATAGTCATACGATATTAACAACACTTGCAACAGTTTAATTATGAATGACTTTATAACCCTAATTTAAGTATATTTTTTTCTGAAATACCTATGTTAATATTTTACTATTTTATATATTAATTAATTAATTTTCCAAAAAAATAAGATGTTCGAAAACTATTTGAATCAAAATAATGACATCAAATCATTATTATGCCGATTCTATTTTTAAGTATTCTTATAAGTTGTATTGAGAGACTAAAGAGTGTAAAATAAAGTTAAGCTTTATTCAAAGAAGGGTGAATGATAAAATTAAAAATCGAAGTAAAAGTAGCCCCTACTAAGTAAGAAAATCTACACATAAGTAAAAAAAAGAAAAAAAATTTAAGTCCTACCTTAACCAGATCTCGCTGCAAAAATCAGTCATCTATTCACTAATATATAACTCATTACAAACACACAAACGTAGTAAGCTATATTCGATCTAATTTTCAATACACAGATGAGATAAAAAACTGATTTACAAGGAATAAGTTAAGAAAAATAACATGTAATTCTTCTTAAAACAGAATTCAGATCACCCAGTACTGTTATTAAAACGGGCTTAACATTTAGTAGTAATCCTTGTTAACCTGTCATGAATATCGATTCGTCAACAATATTAAATCATCAGTCAAAAATGTATATACTGAAACTTTCCTTTTCGGTTTATAGTATAGTAATGCATTGTAAACAATTAGAATACTCAATAATAAAACGCAATTTATTGTATGACAAAACTGTCATACAATAGATTGACATTTGTAATTAATGACAAAAGAAGAATTAAAAATAAAAATTGGGAAAAAAATTGTTTTGCACAGAAAGCTAAAAGGCTGGACGCAATCAGACTTAGCCAGAGCATGCTATAAAGACAGACAGGCAATAGAAAAACTGGAAAATGGCAAGGTTAATCCTACTTTGTTTTCTTTATACGAATTATCAGAAGCAATGCAAATTCCATTAAAGAATTTGACTGATATTTAATGTTTGAATAGTTCCACTGTATATTTCTTAAATATTATCCTTCAAAATTAAAGTTTAATCACCTGAGTTCGACATGAAATTACAATCACAGAAACTCATAAATTTATGTCCAATTTGTGATCAGTATTCTGAAATAATAGGGGGCTTTTGTAAACGATTCTCATTGTAAATGATGGTATGAGCAGGGTTGTTCTATGAGGTTTATTTTTGGTATAATTTTCCCTAAATACACCTGAAACATCCCTCTTATGCCTGCAGAGACTGTAGAGATTTCTGGTTCAATACAAGTCAAACTATAACATAATGTTAAATTGGATTCTGGCCTTATTAAAAACAAATAGAATTAATCATAAATGAAAGGCCATTTCACGTAACTCATATGATAAGAAGATTCATAGCAAACAGTTAATGCTTATTTAGTACATAATATGACATCAAAGTTTAAAACCCGCAAGGAACTTGCTATAATTTGCTACAACGTACATAAATGCCACAAAAAAGAGAACTAAATAGTATGCACTCGATTTAAATTTTAAAACTTAAAGTAAGGCAAAGATTTTACTTAATATAAACTAAATAATGCCAGTAGAAAAATAGTGTAGCTTACAATAAAAGCTGATGCTGTACATTGTTATTCCACATACAACAGCAACTATATTTGTGGTTTTAACTCACATTAGCCAACTATTGATACACCAATACACACTTAATATTTATATAATACACACTATGTTGAGGAAAATATAACATTGAGTTCATATTAAATATATAGAATAGTATTTTGATGATACACAAAAGAGTTTAGTTCAATATTTATTACTGTATTATGTAAGAGTTGAACCAATTTGTTGCCGATGCATCTTAACTATAAAAGCATCCTGAGAAGCTAGCAATAGGTGTTATTACCAAAATTTTATTCAAAAAGTTCCTGTAGTGGTAAAAACTTATTATACTTTAATAAATATCTTTTTTTGATATAAAATCCAACCTATAAACCAGAAAAATGCAATGTGAACCAAAGCAAATAAGAATGAACCATTCATATAGCCAGCCAGCGGAACAAATACTCCTTCATACAAGCCTTTATAACCGTTTACCGTTTCGCCTTGTGCATTTGTAAACGATATTAATCGCACTAACACTTTTATCCAAAGTATAGAAAAAGCAAAAATAAACAAGGGGTTCATTCCAAATACAACAAAGAAAGAGGTCCATTTCTTATAGCCTTTAATATCTACAACATAAACCAATGTACACAAGATTAACATCGCCAATCCGGCTGTGAACAACACATAAGACCCGGTCCATAATGGTTTATTTAAGGGCAAAACCAAATGCCACAGTAAGCCTGTTATTACAAGCACTAAACCTATTAATAATAAACGAACCAGCAGTTGTTTTTTACCCGATTCTTTTATTAACAGGCCAACAGAATAACCCAATAACACCGTTACAGTTGAGCTTAATGAGCTAAAGAGTCCTTCGGGGTCAAAAGCAATACCAAATCCCCGGTACATATGCCATTCTCCCAGAACAAACTGGTCAAAAGTAATGGTTGCATTCCCTTCTAAAGCATAGGGTATATCTCCACCCAGAAAATAAAGTGCAAGCCAATGACCAATTAACAGCACTAAGCTTAATATTAACAGTCCCCTTTTATTTAAAACAAGGATAAATAAGGCACTTAAAGCATACACAACTGCAATACGCTGAAGTACACCCATTATGCGAAGTGTTGAAAAATCAGCCTGCCATTGTGGAAAGGAATTTAAAAACAGGCCTATAGCAAAAATAAGCAAACTACGTTTTCCAACCTTATACAATGATATGGCATTTAAACCATAACCATATTTGGCAAAAGAAAAAAACATGGATATCCCCATCACAAACAGAAAAAAAGGAAAAACCAAGTCAGTAGGTGTGCAACCATGCCAGCTGGCATGGCGCAATGGCGGATAAATGTACGACCAGCTACCGGGTGTATTTACCAGTATCATACCTGAAATGGTAATGCCCCTTAATACATCAAGGGCTAAATAACGTTTTGATTTTGTCATAATTAAGCCATGTTATTAACGAGTTCGTTTTAAATTTAAAACCTCATATTGTAATAAAAACTGATTTACACGATATAAACCTAACAGTACCATCATAAGCCAAATAGCGTAGCTATACAATTAAGATTTAACACTGTAAATCAGTTTTTCATTCTAAGCTTTGTTATTCCACTTACAAACAACAATTTTCTTTGCATTATTGACTCAAAAACAGCCGCTATTCATTCACCAATATACGCTTGAGATTCATTACCTGTGCGCATTATGAGAACAAGGTTTCACTATCGAATTCACATTATTCAAAATACAAGGTAAAGCTTACATTCTCACCATTTAAGATCTTTTACTTTGCTTTTTTTATACCAAATGATGGGTTTATCTTAAGAAAGCGAATTACTACAAAACTCGGAATAGTACATATCATCACCCATATAAAGAAATTCTGATAACCAATAATCTCCTGTAGCCAACCTGATACCATGCCCGGAATCATCATACCCAAAGCCATTAATCCAGAACAGATAGCATAATGTGCTGTTTTACTTTTTCCCTCGGAGAAGTAAATGAGGTAAAGCATATATGCAGTAAAGCCAAAACCATATCCAAATTGCTCAATCGCAACACTACAAGCCACTAACCACATGCTCTCTGGCGTAAAAAACGACAGGTACACATAGGTTAAATTGGGGAGGTTAATGGCCAAAGTCATCCACCAAATCCAGTATTTTAATCCATTATGTGATGCCAGGTATCCTCCCACAATTCCCCCAAGAGTCAGGAAAATTATTCCAATTGTACCATAAATTAGCCCCACATCACCTGTGGTAAGCCCAAGTCCTCCTGCCTCGCGGGCATCCAGTAAAAACGGCGAGGCTAACTTCACCAACTGGCTTTCGCCCAAACGAAACACAAGAATAAATAATAAAGCCACTCCAAAGTTTTCTTTTTTAAAAAAGGAGATAAATGTTTCAACAAATTCCCTAATAATATTATTGCTTTCTGCCACAGGTTTATCATTTACCGGACGCGGTAGATAAAAACGATGGTAAAACACAAATACAACAAATAAGCCTGCAAGAACGAAAAAGGTTACCGACCAGGCAAAAGGTATATTACCCGATAAACCACGAAAGCTTGCTGTTGTAACCATTTCTAACTTAGCATCGGCCTGTACCAACACCCATGCGTATTTATCCCAATTACGAGCAGTAAAAGTCAAGCGCTGACCTTCAACCAAAGAAAGGTCTTTTGCCCCTTTAAAGCGATCGAGATTCAGTACAACGCTTTCACCTGGCACTGGTGGTGCAGATAAGTGTATACCAAAGGCTGCAATATTACCCTGAACGGCGCCTTTAAATGATGTATCATCTTCTTGTCCGAATTTCTCCTTTAAAAACGCCTTTAAAGGTATTGATACCGTTAACGACCACCAGCCCGGTTCATCTGTTACTTTTTGTTCGGGTTTTACAAAGCCATTGGTAATATTCTGCTGATGTGCCCATGTTTTTATTGCGTTTGCTTCTTTTTTATCTAATTGATTAAGTCCTAAAGCAAAATCACTGGCAGATAAAACAAAGTGTTTTTCACCCTCTTTTTCCTGCACAAGCAATTGATCATCCGGCCATGTCCATTCGGTAGCACCAGGTTGGGTTGTTACAACCAGGTTAACAGGTTCTAAACCTGTTGAGGATTCTATTAAACCGGCCAAAATAATGAGTAAGCCCTGCCCTGTAATCATTGCCAGCCGGTAAAAAGTACTTCTGATTCCAATAAAATAAGCCTGTTTATGCTCGTCTAAGTCCAGCATGTAAAACCCGTCAGCTGCAATATCGTGTGTAGCCGAGCTAAAGGCCAATAGCCAAAAGAATAATAAGGTATATTGAAAAAAGTCCGGCACCGGAATAGTAAAAGCAACACCTCCCAGGCCAGCACCTATCAACAATTGCATAATAACTATCCACCAGCGTTTGGTTTTTAAAAGGTCAACGAGGGGACTCCACATCCATTTGATAACCCATGGTAAATACAGCCAACTAGTATACAGTGCAATATCCGTATTAGAGATACCCAAACGCTTGTACATAATAACGGAAACAGTCATCACCACAACATAAGGAATACCCTCAGCAAAGTAGAGTGAAGGTACCCAGGCCCAAGGAGATTTTGTTTTTTGTTTATTCATTTTAATTGTTTTTTTACTGCTTGCTTATACAGAGTGCCTGTTCACTTATCTCTTTTTATTTAATATCTTTTATCCAGTTTTGCGCCTCTGAAATAATGCATTAAGATAGCATTATAATCGTAACCTTTAGCGCTCATTACAGCGGCTCCAATCTGGCATAAGCCAACGCCATGCCCCCAACCGGCTCCTTTTAATGTAAATACAACCCGGTTATTTTCATTACTCTTTTCAATGGTAAAAGCCGAGCTATACAAATGTGATTCAGACAGGGCTTTACGTATTTCGAGCTCTTTACCAATAGTTAATATTTTTTTATCGCCAATAATTTTCAACTTGATTAAACGGCCTGAATCGCCACGTTCAATTGGCTCAAAAGCCTGAATGGTACCAAAATCAAAACCGGTTCGCTTTTTAAGCAGATCGCTTACTTCTTGCTGTGTGTACTTTACCTCCCAACGGTAAAAGTCATTGGTTTCCTGATCGTAATCATTCAACACCTGGCTTAATATTTCTTTATCATTCGTATTGCAAAATGCTCCAGGTGCACCCAATATCCACTTTTCAGCATTTGGCTCATGCTTTAAATCAAGACTAAAGCCTACCGGATCTGTAGCATTATCAACAAAAGCCTTCAGGTAAGGATGCTTAACCGGCTCCCACACATTTTCAAATACTTCAACCATTCCTCCGCAGCACTTTGAAAAACGGGCATCGCATATAGCTGAACCATTAACGAGTACTTGTCCCCACGTGGCTTTTACAGCTTCCTCCACCTCTACCGTGGTGGAACGTGTAATACCTTGGTAACGTTGACAATGGTCATCTGCACATACATCAAAATTAAGGTGGTCTTCACGATCATACCATTTAATAAATTCAGATTCTGTTTGATGTAAGGATTGGTATTCTTCTTTATTATTTTGCAAAGTTTGATTCTTTTCTATTTGTGCAAGCAACCAACTGCGTGAGATTACGGCATGTGCTTTTAACAATTCCATAGAAGAGGTCGCACTCATCTCCGAAGAGATTACACTAATAAGATAATCTTCAACAGGCAGTACATTAATTGCTGTTATTTTATCATTTTCAACCAACAAGCGTAAAGCCCCTTTAAAAGATTGATCTTCATCACGCTCCCAATGAAAATTAATACCAATGGTAACATCATGTAAGGTAAAGAAAGCTGATTTATCCACCGGGTTAATTAAAGCGCCTGGTTGAAGACTGATTTCTTCTTCGCCATTAGATATGCGAAACCCTCCATTTACACGTGTAACGATCCATTTACCTTCTATTTTTATTCCTGTATTAGTTATGTAATTGCCATGCAGGGTAAATTCAATGGTTTCTTTAAACTGGATTCCTACTTGTATTACGGGGATTTTTTCCATGCTTTCTATTTTTTTTTACAATTTATTTCTCACTTTTAGAATCTCATCTGCAAGCCTTACAATGCATACTTTAACTCTTACATTCGTATCTGCAAGTCTTACAATGCATGCTTTAACTCCTACATTCGTATCTGCAAGTCTTACAATACATGCTTTAACTCCTACATTCGTATCTGCAAGTCTTACAATACATGCTTTAACTC
>CAZRRJ010000005.1:114799-307896 GCA_964602515.1 uncultured Saccharicrinis sp.
CTACATTCATATCTGCAAGTCTTACAATACATGCTTAAACTCCTACATTCGTATCTGCAGGCCTTTTCAATTTCTTTTCATACCGCCAAAATACACGATCTACCTGTGCATTAACATGCCAGGCATAAAAATCAATTGGTCCTACCCATGGTATTATGGCGTGCGATAAGCCCATTTCTTTCATATCCTGTAAACAGCGTTTGAGCAGAATAGCTCCCATACCTTTACCCCTCAAATCGGGGTGTGTTCCCATTGGTCCAAACCAACCGGTGCCTTTATTATTGGCATTGTGTGCCGAAAATGCTTTAACTTTTCCATTAAGCAGTGCAATATGAATAGATGGTCGATTATCCTTAAAAGCCATTTCTACCTCGTTGACCCATAGCGCCCACTCATCTTTTATAAAATCCTGTATGGCCTGCTTATCTTCTGCTTTAGCCCGCCTAACAACAATATTGTGTTTTAATAAAGACTGTTCTGCCTCCTGCATATCCCAATCCTGGTTTAAGTCCACCTTTAAATTAGCGGTATCGCCAAAACGCTTAAATCCCCTGCGCATTGCCCAACACAAGGCAGGTGTATAACGCGGATCAATACCGGGCATAAAGTAGTTAAGGGGCACGTCGTAAATGCGTACTATATCAACGTTATGGTTTATATAAATGGTTTCAAGCTTCTGATACAATGCGCTTGCAATACCTTTTCGATGATAGGCTTTATCTACAGCTATAAGTTTTATATAGCCATAGCGTTTGCCACTAATATAACGCATTACGCCTTGTATAAATCCAATTATTTTTCCACTGTTGTAACAAGTAAAAGTGGCTTCAGGCATCCAATAAGGATCTCCTTCCAGTTTTTCGCCGAGGATAGCTGGTGTAATTTGATCATACGCCCAATTGGCATTGAGAAATGAGGCCAGTTCTGTATGATCGCAATTAGTATATTGGGTTATAGGATAAGTCATTTTATTAATATAAGGTTGCTGATTAATAAGCCAAGACATCTAAGCATCATCCCCAAAGGGTGTTAAGTACTTTATTACAATCTTTTTCTTGCATACATACTTCATTTAGTATTTGTGCTATATCCGTTGCTGTTATCTTTTCATAATCTTCGGACCGGGGGGTGATAAAAACACCTCCCATATCCACTGAAGCCGGACTAATAAGAATTTGCTCATCTCTTATAGCAAAATAACAAGCAGGACGATGTAGAATACGAGGAAAAACATGCACTACATAATGTTCTTCTTCAAAGTAAGCCAGTACATTAAGCATTGGCTCTACCTCATCAGCCTGTAAAGCTCCTAAAGTGTTATACAAGGTGAAGAACTGTTTAGCCAGAGCCGGTGCATCAGTACTTTCAAACGATATTACGCCACGATTATAGTCCTGCCAGTTATATATTTTAACATTTTCTTTCACAACTTTTAACCGGGCATATTTACCTGATCTATAATCAGCTTCAACAGGCATAAATCCTTTTACACCAGCCTGAAAATGAAAGTGATCAGGTGCTGACGCCCCACATTTTGGCCCATTATAAAATAAGGTATAGTCATTTAGTTCTTTCGCCAGGTCAAGCATTGAAGCAAAATGCGGCGCAATAAGTTGTAAAGTATGCTTATTGCCCGGTATAGTTAAATGCTCCGGGAATATTGGAAATGGATTAATTAATATGGTAAACTCATCAAATGCAACGCCTTTTTGATCCTTCGGGCGATTCTTTTCGCACAAAAAACACGGCCGTTCCTGTATTGATTTGGTATCCACTTTTGCTGCCGACGAGCGCATACGCTCAGGATTATACTGTACCTTTATTTCGCTACCTCCATCTAACTGAACACTTTTAGTTTTTACTTTCTGTAATCCGACATAGTTAGTAGCGGCCAGATTCCAATTCAGAACCTGGTCTTTTATTAATTCTTTGGTTTTAAGAGAAATGGTCATTATGTTATAATAAATTAAGATACAAGTACCAGAATTTTAGATACAGAAATATAACATTAAGTATCCAGATGTAAGCAACGAGACACACGTGTAGGGCTAAATAAGCACTAAGAGCTGATTTACAATTTATACTATAATTCAACGCTTAACGCTATATTGCTGATCAGTTGCCTTTTGCCACGTACTGTTGACGCGCTTTAAACTCCAGTGTTCTGATTTTATCTTTATAAAAGTTATGCATATTCATCTTGTTAATATCAAGTGATGCATCAGAGTTATCATCCCAACGGCGACATAAATAAAGCGGTTCGTAAATACGTCCTATTTGGTACTTGCGACTAATATTTAAGCCCAATGCATAATCCTCTCCATAACTGGTATTGGGAACTTTTACATCGCGCAACACTGGTGTATAAAAAGCACGCGGAGCACCCAATCCGTTAATACGCAAGGCATTATTACGCCCATTACCTGGTGTCCACTCTTTATGGTCAATTAATCCCGGTGGTATCTCTTCCAGTTTAAAATTAACCATCTGGTAACTGCCCACTACCATAGCACAATTTTGTTCATAAAACGCTTTTACCACACGTTCTATCACGTTATCGTCTATATATAAATCATCACTATCCAGCTGAATAGCAAACTTCCCACAACGTTTATCGGCTACCGCTGTATTCCAGCATCCTCCTATTCCTAAATCATCCCGCCCTGGAATAATATGTATCAAACGCTCATCACTAAACGATTGAATTATTTCTGAGGTTTTATCTGTAGAGTGGTTATCTACAATAATCAGGTTAAAGGGGAAGGTTGTTTTTTGCTTTAACACTGATATAATAGCATCGCCTATAGTTTTTTCACGGTTACGAACGGGTATAATAACAGAGGCTTCAACCGGAAAATTACTTTCAGTAAATTCAATGGTTTTAAATTCAGGTTTAAGAAAAGCACCAACTGCCTTTAAATGCGCAGTACATGCCAGCTCCATTTCAACCTGGCGATTACGGTTACGAGGATCTACATAATCGAACATTTTCTCTCCCGATTGACGTGTATCCAGTTCTACTTCGGTATACAATAATTCGGGTAAGTGCATTAAATTATATTTTTGCGATATGCGTAAACGTATATCGTACAATGCTGCAAATTTATAATCGGTATCCATGGCTTCTACAGCACCTTTAAGTGCTTTAGCAGTAAATAGTAATAATGATCCGAAATTAAAATCATCGCGCAAACTACCTTCCTGGTACTCAATAACCGGATGTGCTGTCATTTTACCATCTTTCTTCTCATAATAATCAGCATACACCATACCAGCACCAGCATCGGAGCATGTTCTATACATCCGCTCCAGGGCATTCATACCAATATTCAGCTCCATAGCTTTGGTGTATACTGCTACGTAATCACCACATATCTTACTCAATAAAAGTTTCCATGTTGCTGTGGCATCCAACCCACCTTCAGAAAGTACAACGGTTACTCCTTCAAGTTCAATGGCTTTTTTTGCTACTATTATGATGTTTACATCATCACCCGATTCTCTAAATGCCTTTAATGTTGGCTTAATTTCTTCCTTGTTGGAGTAAGGTAGTATACATGTTATTTTCTTACGCATAGTATTAAGTATTTTGTCAGTTCGTTATTGTTCTTTAATAAAAAAATCGAGTATCTCTTTCATTAAAATATCCCGCTCCTTATTGGATATAATGGTTTCAAATGGAAAACCTAATATGACGGTTTTATAGTCGCCTTTATAAATAGTACCGGCACTGGCATTATTTTCCTTATAGCGAAAAGCCGTTACCACATTTTTACCTGAAGGCTCAATGGCATCAGGTGCTTCTACTGCATAAACATCAGGCCTGCTAACGGTATTAAAATTTAGTTCTCCATTTACAATTGACCGGGCATAATCCGTTGTATAAACTCCTCCGCTTTTAACAGCATGGTTTGTGCGCCAAATAAAATGCAGTATTTTAGAGGCAAAATCCTCCGCTACCGTATCGTTGTGCAATGCAAAGTCAGAGCCCACATAAGCACCACTCATAAATACGTGTTGTTTATTGGCCGTCGCCAACTTCAGCTTATCCATAAAAGCTGGTGTATATATTTTATAGTTGACTTCTTTACTTTTGTACGATGTTGTTGTACGTTCTTCTCCCAATATCACATCAATAGCTCTAAATGGGGAAGTATCATAGCCTGCACTTTCAAAAGCTTCATCGCTTACCGATATAAATGAGTAGCCTGCTCTTAAAATAGATTGTCCATGTGTAATAACATTGTCAAAACTGTTGCCTTTTATAATCTGGGCTTCACTATTTCCATAACTTGCTCCCCAACCCGGACTATCATCATCTATCCAAGGCGACTGGCGGTTAAAATCATATTGATGACCTGAATACCCGTATTCATACTTATCGGGCACCCCCTGATCTTCCCACCATGCCACTCCCGCAAAATTATTCTCATCAATAAATGCAGGGGCACTAACACGATCAAAAGCATTAACAACCAATACCATTTCTGCTTCTTTACCTGCAATTCCTATTGATAATATTTCACCTGGCATACTTTCTCCTCCGGCATTCAGGGCTGTTACTTTATAACTAACTAACTCACCATCAACCAGCCCAGGCAGCTTATATGTTTCACTTTCTACTAGTGTTCCATTATCAAAACCGTTATTGCCTATGCGACGATAAACTTTATATTTAGTTGGTTCTGCACTGGGTTCCAAAGGATCAACCACAGGCTTCCAGCTCAATTCATAACCTTGTTCTGACTGTTTTATAGCCATATGGTTAACCGGCAAAGGTTGTACAACATAAGGACGCTCCTCCTGAAAGGCTAGAAATTTAAGCATTCCCTTATATACCGCCCTGCTTACATTAAAACGAAAATCAGGGTTCAAACCCAATTTCATGTCAGCCAGGTTCTGATGCGATAATAATTCAAGTAACATTGTTGGAACATTTGGTCGCCATGCTTCAGAATACTGCTTATCCCACATAGCCCTGTGAGTCCAATCGCTACGGTACAAAGCCCTGATGTCATCCACAATTTGCGTTTGTATCATATCTGTTAAATCACGGCTTGCTAATTTTGACTGTCCGTTAGGAAATTTGCCTTCATCGCGTTCTGCACTATAAATACCAAGGGTTCCTATTACAGAATCATTGGATGTTACCCCCGCATCGGTATGAAAAGCAAAAGCTAAATCAATCGGAAGATTCAATCCCTTTGCATTGCGATCTATTGTAGGCCCATTAGGTGCACCCATTAGGTAATTCACCCATTCGCCCCTACTTTGGTAATCATCGTTATAATCATTTTTCTCTTCATTCAAACTATAAACCAAAGTATCGGGCATACCTGCATATTGTAAGTAGTAACGTGCCGCTTCCATATACCTTGGTCGCTGCGATGTTTTCCATGTGTAATTATCCGGGTTTACTTTTACACCCTTCACATGCTTTTCTTGTCCTGATTTAAGCGACCATTGGTTAGGCAATATTTCATCTGCGGGCCGACGGGCTACATTACCCATTCCACCACCAAAACGAACAGCATCAACTGAAACCCGGCCATCGGCAAATACACTCAATGAAGCGTCTTTTCCCTTATTAAAATAAAATGTACCCAAATAAGCCCATGTGCCACCTCCCATTGTTTGATTCAATATATACGATGTACTTCCGCCACTGTGATTAATGGTGTATTTTACTTTTTCTGAATTATTTTTAGCTTGTTGATAAGAAACGTAAACCGCATATTCTCCACTTTCAGTAAAATTTGGCTTATAGGTAGCTACTATACCTTTTGCCTTAGTGTATTTTGACGCCCCCAGTACAAAGGGATTATCGCCGGGATACAAGGTGTCTTTCATTAAAAATCCCGTTTCATCTTTCCATTTTAAATCAGTATTTAATATCAATTCTGAACCAGTACTGCTCCGGTCATTATCAACCAATACTTCATGAGTCTGAAAACTTCTTTCGCGCGGCATAAAAACTGTAGCTCCTGAGTTTTCTAACATGGGTACAATATAAGGGAGCACATACAGCATAGGCGAAATATCTTCCACAGATCCGTACAGGCGAGCCCTTTGCCATTCCCAACGATCTAATTTCGATTCGTAATACCATCCATGGCTGTGCCAAAGGGCAATATGGTTTAAAGAGAGGCCTTTATGATATAACTCCGTATCTTCCCTGCTGATGTATGCCTGTTTAACCCTTCTTTTTGACAAACGATCTTGTTGAATATTTTTCGCCGAATAATCCCAATTCGGTATCAGTTGGGCTATTTCGTAACCATTGGTATAAACCAAAGTCGTATATTCTTTAGCCTTGCCTCTTAAGTGATCTTTTAAGCTCTTTTTAAATAAACCCTCATCAGCAGCGCGCCAGGGAATATACGATAATGACTTATTAAACTTAAATACAACCACTTTTTTACCATGGTTAACTGAAACTGATTCCAGGATGATTTCTCCCACATGATTCCATTGCTGCAATGGGTTCTGCCAATCAGAAAAAGCTTTAACAGTGTTTCGTTCAGATTTATTTTCTTCACTTGCCTGTCCTTTGAGCTGATTAAAGCTTAACAAAGAAAAACTAAGTAGAAAAATATGCTTCAGGATTATTCTCACTTTATTTCTAATTAAATTAATATTCCAAGAATATCATCGCAGGTCAAAAATAGAAAGTTTTTTACAAGTTTCAAATTTTTGTCATACATCTTACGTATTATTCTTGATTTCTAATCTTTTTATTTTTACATTTGCACTATTCCTATTAATAGCACAACACTTTAATTTCACACTAAACCGTGCATTATCAGGGCTTACAAAATAATAAAACGAATTACAATACAGTTCATAAAATATGACGATGACACTCATTGCAGATAGCGGTTCAACAAAAACTGAATGGCATTTACTAAGCGATAATCCTACAAAAAATATCACATGTATTACAAAAGGCATTAATCCTTTTTATCAAACATCAGCTGAGATAGTCCAAAGTTTAAACGAGGAATATACATTAAATAGTGCTAAGCCTCAAGAGATATTCTTTTATGGTGCAGGATGTGCCAATGAAGAAAAAAATAGGATTGTAAAAGAAGCCCTGATTAAATTTTTTGATACCCAAAATATAACCATCAACAGCGATTTAACTGGTGCGGCACGATCCCTTTGCCAAAACAACGAAGGTATAGCCTGCATTTTGGGTACCGGCTCCAACTCCTGTTATTACAATGGAGAGACTGTTACGGCCAATGTATCTCCTTTGGGGTTTATTATTGGTGATGAAGGAAGTGGTGCTGTATTAGGTAAAAAACTGGTGGGCGACATTTTAAAAAATCAGTTACCACAAACTATTATTGAGTTATTTTTTAACGAGTACCAAACTAATTGTGGCGAAATACTCGACCATATCTACAAAAGACCATTACCAAACCGTTACCTGGCACAGTATACCAGGTTTCTTTCAAAACATATTCACTTACAGGAACTGGAGGATATTGTAAGCAATGCATTTGAAGAATTTATCAAACGCAACCTACTACAATACCCGAATGTAAAAGAACTTAAAATAAATTTCACCGGAAGCATAGCCCATCATTTTACGTCTCAACTGGAAAAAGCACTGAATAAATATAAACTTACACTTGGTACTGTTTCACAAGCGCCGATGAATGGCCTCGTACAATACCATTCTCAATCAAAATGATCGCAATGACAAAAAAAAACACACAAAGCATAACCGAGTCATCATCTCATTTTGATAACCTTGAGAAAATGTCGGTCGAAGAACTTATCACCAATATTAACAGCGAAGATGCCAAAGTACATATCGCGGTAAAAAAAGCTTTACCACAAATAAAAAGATTGGTTGAACGCATTATATTACGTATGGAGCAAGGTGGCCGGGTATTTTACCTGGGTGCTGGCACCAGCGGGCGCCTGGGTGTATTGGATGCTTCGGAGCTACCTCCCACTTTTGGTGTACCTGATAATATGGTTATAGCATTAATAGCCGGAGGTAATACAGCCATACGACATGCAGTGGAGGCAGCCGAAGATGACTCCGAAAAAGGCTGGGAAGAGTTACAGGAATACAAAGTTGATGAACTGGATACTGTAATAGGCATAGCTGCATCGGGTACAACCCCCTATGTAATTGGAGCAATTAAAAAAGCCAGGCAAAATGGCTTATTAACAGGATGCATCACCTGTAACTCAAACAGTAAAGTTGCAGAAGTAAGTGAATTTCCAATTGAAGCAATTGTAGGTCCTGAATTTGTTACAGGTAGTACACGCCTAAAAGCCGGAACCGCTCAAAAAATGATTTTGAATATTATTACTACGTCTGTTATGATTAAGCTTGGAAGGGTAAAAGGTAACAGGATGGTGAATATGCAATTAACAAATAACAAGCTTGTGGATCGTGGGGCACGAATGATTATGGAAGAACTAAAGCTGACCTATGAAGATTCTAAAAGTATACTTCTGAAATATGGATCGGTAAAAAAAGCTATAGAAGCTTACAGTAAACAAAAGTAGGAAGTACATAAACCAAAAGCGGAATGTTGATCTAAAACATTCCGCTTTTTATTATTAAAACTGAAAATTAATAAGTCCCTTTAAAGTACTTATCATATACCTGCATATTACGCTCCAGTAACTCTACTGTATATTGGTATGACTTATCAACATCCCTAGCAACAACCGCTTCATATATTTCTTTCTGTAGCCTTAAAGTATATTCCTTCTCTCCTTCAATATTGGCATAAATCATATTACGCATACGTGGCAAAAGTGAATAAATTGGCTCCATAGAGATCATAACGATCGGATTACCTGTTGATTTAGCCATATTCATATGAAAACGATTAATTAAATCCACTTCCAGCTGTGTATTGTCCGGATCACATTTCTCAAGCTCTTTTATGTTCTCCTGTAATAAACGCAAGTTCTCATCCGAACGATTTGCAGCAGCCAGACGACCAACTTCAGGTTCAAAAATCCGACGAACTTCAATAATCTGACGAATCAGGCTTGAGTCGAACTTCATATCATAAAACAGGTTAAGTGAATTGATGGCATCTTCAATTTTAAGCTCGGATACAAACATTCCACTACCTTTTTTTATATCTATCAACCCCCTTGCACTTAGGCGACGTAAGGCCTCACGCAACGCTGTTCTACTCACAGCAAAACTCTCACACAACTCTTTTTCAGAGGGTAGTTTCGTTCCGGAAATCAAACGTTTTGCCCGTATAGCTTCTTCAATTTTCCGTTCAATTTTTTGGCTAAGCGTTTGACTTGTCCCTATTTTTCCAAATAAATCGTCCATCAATAACAATTTCTTAATACATCATACAAATGTATCATCTTTTCTCCAACTTACACCATTATTTTTATGCTTTCATCACTTTTAATAACGGTATATTATCATAATCATCTATTGTTTGCAAAAAAAAGGAATGACGTTTGTCATCCCCTTCTCCTTTATTTTTATTTAAATCTTAGCTCTGTTCGGCTAAAAAACGTTCAGCATCAATAGCTGCCATACAACCCGAACCTGCTGCTGTAACAGCCTGACGGTACTGGTCGTCCTGAACATCACCACAAGCAAATACCCCTTCTACATTAGTTTTAGAAGTACCTGGTATAGTTTTAATGTAGCCCACCTCGTTTGTGTCAATATAGTCTGCAAAAATATCTGAGTTTGGCTTATGACCAATTCCTAAAAAGAACCCATCAATAGCAATTGTTACCTCTTCTTCTTCAGGTGTTCCCATATTCTTCACCAAAGTAGCACCTTCTACAACTCCATCACCAAATAATCCTTTGGTCTGATGTTTCCATAATATCTCAATATTTTTAGTATTCATAGCACGCTCCTGCATCACTTTAGAAGCACGAAATACATCGCGACGCACAATCAGGTATACTTTGCGACAAAGACCGGCTAAATACATCGCTTCTTCTAAAGCGGTATCACCCCCACCAACTACTGCAACATCTTTGCCCCTGTAAAAGAATCCATCACAAGTCGCACATGCAGAAACGCCTGAACCTGCATATTTTGTTTCATCAGGTAACCCCAGGTATTTAGCTGTTGCACCTGTAGCAATAATTAAAGCCTCTGTTTCAATTACTTTATTACCATCAACTGTTACTTTAAATGGGCGTTGGCTTAAATCAGTTGCAGTTGCCATTCCAAACCGAATATCTGTTCCGAAACGAGCCGCCTGGCTCTTCAGGTCTTCCATCATTTCCGGTCCGGTAATACCTTTCGGATAACCTGGAAAGTTCTCAACATCTGTTGTTGTTGTTAACTGTCCTCCGGGCTGCAATCCTTCGTACATTACCGGGCTTAGGTTTGCTCTTGCTGCATAAATTGCTGCAGTATATCCAGCAGGCCCCGAACCAATTATTAATACTTTAACTTTTTCTGTCTCTGCCATATCATTATTATTGTTTTGCGGCGAATTTATATTTTCCATTTTTCCAAATAAAGCCATAACATCAATATATTAACATTTCTAAATAAGTTGTAAAACTACAAATTTTCGGAATGCGTGTCAAAATATATGCCACACTTAATATTATGACATTTTTCACTGCATAAAACCTCAACCAAGACCTTTCTTGTGAGCCCGTTTACTAAAGTTGTTATTTATAAAACACTAACGAATCTGCATCAAAACTCATTCCTGATACCAAGCCCAGACCATTTTCAATATTGTTATGAATACGTACTGGCTCTAACACAGGTAAGCCTTCATAAAACCCATCATAACCCGCTGCCAATACCTTTGACCGTAGGTAATTATAATAATCATAAGTATGATGATAGAGGTATATTGTAATTTTAATTTTATTCTCGTAATAATCGAAAAACAAATTATCTCGTGGTATATCAAATGCTAACCTGTATTTTAAACCATTAGTAATTCCATCAGTAAATAACCCCTGAAAATCAAATCCCTGTAACAAACTCCCCCCAGCTTCCCCCTGGGTAAATACCGGATCATTCTTTTCATAAACAATTGTTTTACGTGTATAATACGGTTTATCACCTGCGGTTCCCCATCCTTCTCTAACCACATGTAACTGATAGTAGTTAGAACCTCCCGGATCTTCAAAAGACACCCTGGTTCTTAACATATCAATTAATCCAACTTCATTTGAAAGCCGGGTAATAGTTACCGTATCCAAGTCAGTTAATGAAACTATATCAGGAATATAACTCTCAACTTTAATTGTATCACCATTCAATTCAAATGCTTCTATCTTTATTTTATCACCTGTGGAAAAACTAAATTCCTTCCATTTACTCCATACTGTATCAACCGGAAAAATGTAAGTTCCCTGGATTTCATCATTGATAAACAATTTAAATCGCCCCTTCTCCACCTGCCCATAATCCGGAACAGATAATATACTTTGACTCTTACTAAAATGTAGATTTAAAGCACTATCAGGGTAAGCAAATGCATACATTACCAATTTATCTTCCTGCTCATTTAATGCAATTTCAATATCCTTTTCACAAGCTATCAATACAAACAACAGTAATATGTACTTAAATTTCTGCATTTTTAAAATTTTACTGTATAACGTACATATGGTATTGGTATCGGAAACAAGCTAAACTGCTTCAATGAACGTGATACATCACCTGTTTCCGGATCCTCTGAGTCAGAAAAATAAAGGAAAAACGGGTTCTGACGTCCATATGTATTCATCATACCGACACTCCACAAACGACTTCCCCATTTTTTCTTCTTATGAAAGTTAAAACCTATATCTAAACGATGAAAGTTAGGCATCCTGTATCCATTGCGTTGATTTATAAATTGGTTGTATTGCGCAGAAAATGGCTGATCTTCTGTTGGCAATTCAGGTGCATAATACTTTGTTTCCGGCAATGTAATAGGGTTGCCGGTTCCAAATGTCCATGTAACTCCCATATCTACTTTCTCAGAAAATTTATACGTTGAATAAACAGATACATCATGCGTACGATCGAAGTTAGCTGGAAACTCCTTACCATTATTTATTTCATCAAAAATATTAGTTGATTTAGAGTATGTATACCCCAACCACCCGGATAAATCACCGAATTTTTTATGCAGAAGCAACTCAAAACCTATTGATTTTCCATTACCAGAAGTTAATTTATTTTGCCAATCGGAAGCAAAATCAAAATACCCTGCCGACTCTTTATAAGCAAGTATATCACTTAACTTTTTATAATAGGCCTCTAATGATAAGTTAAAACCTTTACCAAACTCATAATCAACACCTATGGCTGATTGCACAGCACGCATTGGTGCTATTTCATCAGATACGGGTAACCACAGATCTGTTGGTAAAGCAACCGAGGCTGTACGCAATAGATGCATGTATTGGGTCATCTCACTATAAGCCGCTTTAAGCGACAAGTTTTCTCTTAATAATAACCTTGCTGATAGCCGTGGCTCCGCCGACCAATATGCTTTAGATTCGGCATAAAACATTGAAAAATGACCACCAATATTTAATTTTAATCGCGATGATAATTGAACGTCATCTTCTAGGTACATTCTGAATTCTGGCCGATAAAGTTCATTCCCTCCAAATGTTGTATCCACTCGTTCTCCTTTTTCTGCAACCTCTCTCAACTTTACATCAACACCAGGAAAAAATGAATGTAATACAGCACTACCTCCAAAACGAATATAATGCTTAGGTGAAGGCATATAATCAACATCTACTTTGACACTATAATCACGTATACCACTATAATAATTCTGCTGACCAACAGTCCAGCCTTCATCCGAAACATAATTCAAAGTCTGATCAATAAAGAAACGGTAGTCACTGTACGTCATTGTTACATTTGAAAACATTTTATTACCAAAAATATGGTTCCAACGCATGGCTCCTACATAATTTTTCCAACCAATATCACTTTCATCATTAGCTGTAAAGGTATGTTTGCCCCCTGTATCCAAATTTCCTAAAACAATTTCTTGTTTGTTATAAGTTACTCCATACTGGTCTTTTCCCATATACGTACTTAAGTACAACCTATCCCGTTCTGATAACTTATAATTAAATTTAGCATTGAAATCATAAAAATAATACCTGCTTTTATCTGCCTGGTTAAGCTGCCATAAACTTGTTAATACATCAAAATAGGTTCTTCTAAACGATACCGAGAATGATGATTTATCTTTTACCAACGGCCCTTCAACAGCAATACGACTGGATAATAAGCCTACACTCGCAAGCCCTTTAAACTCTTCATTATTACCATCGTACATACGTATATCTACAACTGATGACAAACGCCCCCCGTAACGAGCCGGAAAGCCACCTTTAATAACAGTAACATTATTTACAGCATCTGCATTAAAAATAGAAAAAAAGCCAAATAAGTGACTTACATTATATACCGGCACATCATCCATTAACACCAAATTCTGATCCGGCCCACCTCCCCTAACATACAACTCACTAAACCCTTCACCTCCACTCTGTATTCCGGGTAATAATTGAATACTTTTTACAACATCTACCTCACCAAGAAAAACCGGTACATTTTTAATTTGCTCAATGGGTACATCAATGGTTCCGGTTCGTGTACTTTTAACATTGTCCGGCACACGATCACCAACAACTGCAATTTCTTCAAGTTCAGCCCTGGGTTCCATCAGAAAATTTAAAATCGTATCGGAAGTTAAATTAATGTAATGGTGATGGCTTTTATAACCGACATATGAACTGCTTAACTGAACAAAGCCTTCTGGCAAGGAAATACTATAGAACCCAAAATTATTGCTTACTGTTCCAAGTATAAGGTCAGGATCATAAACATTGGCCTGAATTAGAGCCTCTTTCGTAGATTTGTCCAATACATAACCCCTGATAACAAATTTGTTTCTCTTATCACTTATTGGCCGAATAATAATCTTATTATCACGCACAATATAGGTGGAAGGACAATTAATAAAGAGTTCATTTAATATCTCCCTAATATTTCCGGAATGTACAGCCAACCTTACAGTATCTTGGAAACACAAGCGACTGCTGTAACTAAAACTAAGGTTTGTTTGTTGTTCAATCTCTTTTAAAAACGCTTCTGTAGATGCTTCTTTAGGGGATAACTCAACATGAGTATATAAAACATTTTGCCCATTAACACCAGCTGTAGCAAGTATAATGAGCAAAACAACTAAAATGATTTTATAACTATTATTTAAGATTGTTAGCATAAAAATTAATCGCCTCCGAAATTAGTCAGAGATGATCAATTTGTTACCATTAATCTCAAATTTTTTCTCAAAATGAATACGTAACTCCACCAAAACATCTTCTAATGATGGATTCTCAAACTTCGAAGTTATTAAATATTCTGTCTTAGATGATTTATTTTCTATAATACGAACTTCATTAAAATGATCTTCTATTGTTTCCAAAACCTCATCAAGAGTTGCTTTGTCAAAATCAATTGAGCCAGTCATCCAGGCAATACAATTATTCGAATTTAATGTTTGCTTTTGAATTTTACCATCAACACATATTGCTTTCTCGCCAGCAACAACTTCTACATTTTCATTCCCTGAAGAAAATAAAACCCGCCCTTCTGTTACCGATAAAGTTACATCGCCTGTATTTTGATTTTCATCAAGATTAAACGCTGTTCCTAAAACACGTACTTTGGCATCTCCAACATTAACCACAAAAGGTTTCAAAGGGTTTTTGGTAACTTTAAAATACCCTTCTCCATGCAATCTAATTGTGCGTTGTTTTCCATCAAACGTTTTTTCAAAAACAAGTTTACTGTTTTTATTTAATGATACTTCTGAGTTATCTGATAAAATTACTTTGTCAATTTTATCAGAAGATTTAAAAGCTTGCCATTTTCCAAATCCGGGTGTTGTCTGGTACAAACTGTAAGCAGCAAAAAATAATATTAGAGGTATCATTACAGCCGCTACTTTCATAAAAGAACGACTTAATCCTTTTATAAAAACAGGCGTTGAATTCAAACCTACTTTTGATTTAAAAACTTCAAAATCACCCTCTACATCAACAGAATTATATACATCCAGTCCTTCTGAAGCAAGCCATACCTTTTTTATATCACGAAGGTAGGCAGCATTGGAATCTGAGCTTTTAGCCCATTCCGCTAACTCCTGTTCTTCCGCAGGTATATTGTCCCCTAAAAGACTTTTTACAATTAATTCATCTATATGACTATTACTTTCTTTCATGTAATATATAATATATTTTCAATGTTCATATGTGTACAATACCACGTATTGCACTATACTATTAATGAAAATCCATAATACTAAAAAGATTTGTCTCTTCCGGCATCACTTCTTCAACCGTTTCTACTGATTCTTCTTTCTTAACTTCTTCTACCTTTTGGGCATTTTCAACATGTACTTGCTTCTCATCTACCGGAGAGAGCAAGTCTGCTAATATTTGAAAAACAAATTCCATTTTTTATCCTTTAAGGTTACAAATTCTGCGTGTCGTTTATTAAGACAATCAGATACTATATTACACGTACATGTTTTCCAATTATTATTTTAAAATCCAATAAAAAAACAACAAACAAATCTCTAAATATCCTACTAACTGAGTGCGCAACTCCTTAAGTGCTTTACTTATCTGTGTTTCTACTGTTCGCTTTGACAGATCGAGTTTATCTGCAATTTCCTGATTAGTTATACCATCAAACCGACTCATCTCAAAAATACGCTTACACTGTGGAGGTAAGGTTTGTATAACTGACATTATTTTTTGCTCAAGCTCTGTCTCTTGCAGCTTATCTTCAATATATGCTTCATCATCTTTTTTAGTCAGGTAAATATTTGCATGATGATCACGACGAATCTGGGAATATTTTATTTGATTCAGGCAACGGTTTCTTACCGATTGATAGAGATGAGCTTTTAACGAGGAGTGTATCTTTATTTCTTTTCGCTTCTCATAAAATGTCACTATAACATCCTGCACTAATTCACGCGCCAGATCATCATCATTAACAACTTTACGAGCAAAAACAACTAACTGAGCATAATAACGAAGAAATAACGCTTTATAAGCCCACTCTTTTCCTTCTGATATTCCTTTTAGCAGTTCAATATCATTTTCTTCTTTCCCCATTAAAATGTATTGATTTTAAATGTATAGATGGCAAAAATAGAAATTCAACTTAAAACAACATTGATTTATGGCATATTAATTAATCTATTCCTAATAATTTTAAACTCTACAATTGTTAAAAGTTTACTTAGAGATAAGCTATATACTTTCTTTTTTTTATTAGATTTGCATTCCATTAGCGGGATGTGGCGCAGCCCGGTTAGCGCACTGGTCTGGGGGACCAGGGGTCGCAGGTTCAAATCCTGTCATCCCGACTAAATAAAATAAAAGGAGGTTGATATATTTTAATCAACCTCCTTTTATTTTGTTAAAATCTTTCTGATTCTTAAAACAATACTGAATCCTAAGACCTAAAGACTCACCGGCTTTTCAGTATTTAATACACAGATTTATTTCTATCAATAAGCTGATTAATTTTCTCAACTGACAAATGCGAGGCATAATCATCTTCTGGTGTATTTTTTACATAGTCAACCAATTGTTTCACCGAAGAGGTGGCCACATGCATCCTGGTATCTGATGATGCATAGTAGATAAGAACCGTTCCATCATCCTCTAAAATCCACCCGTTGGAAAACAACACATTAGATACATCTCCAACTCGCTCTTCTCCTTCGGGAGCCATAAAATAACCTCCTGGCTGATGTATTACTTTAGATATATCAGCCTTATCTGTCATAAACAGGTACAATACATATCGCAAACCAGCTGCAGTATTTCTAACCCCATGTGCCATATGCAACCATCCTTCATCGGTTTTTATCGGCGCCGGTCCAAGTCCGTTCTTTAATTCAAAAACAGTATGGTATTTTTTTTCGTTAATAATCACTTCCTTGTCAACTATGGGATTTGTCATATCACTTATAAAGCCAAGGCCAATACCGCCACCGCCACCAACATCAATAAAACCATCCTGTGGCCGGGTATAAAGGGCATATTTACCATTTACAAATTCTGGATGTAGAACCACATTACGCTGTTGACCTGAATTACTCACCAAATCAGGCAAACGCTCCCACTTTACCAAGTCTTTTGTTCGAGCAATACCTGCCTTTGCCACGGCCATACTGGTATCTCCCACCGGCGCAGCAGGATCTTTACGTTCGGTACAAAAAATACCATATATCCAGCCATCTTCATGCTGTGTTAATCGCATATCGTATACATTGGTATCAGGTTCTTTGGTTTGAGGCATCGTAATTGGGCGCTCCCAAAAACGAAATTCATCAATACCATTTGCACTTTCAGCCACTGCAAAAAAAGATTTACGATCAGCACCCTCAACACGAGCTACCAAAAGATATTTTCCATCCAGCTTAATTGCTCCGGCATTAAAAACCGCATTAACACCAATACGTTCCATCAAATAAGGATTGGTGGCTGGATTAAAATCAAAGCGCCAGTGCAAAGGAATATGAGCTGTTGTGAGAATTGGATTCTCAAAACGATCATAAATACCATTGTATACTGATAGTTTCTTATTTTTTTTGGTTATATGAAGTTCATGTTTTTCCTTCAACTTCTCTTTTTTCTCATTAAATATTCTCTGCATTTTAATCATCACTTAATTTATTCCACCAATTTTTCTTTAAAATAATCATACAAACTAAAGTTATAATAATGGTTATCACCATTGGTGTGGTTTGTGCTAACACAAGGTACATTGGAATAACAACCAGGCATGTTTGCGCAATAACGCCTATAACTACATTGAATGCATCTCGTTTAAAATTCTTATCGCTGACAAAGTCCGGATCTTCTGCTATTACTTTATCATGTATTGGTTTCCAAAACCCCCATGGACGGACTTTTTTATAAAAATTCATTAAGGTTTTATCATCATTGGGAGGTGCTAAAAACGTACCTACCACACACCCTATAACTGAGATTAATAATAATAATGGAAAATAGTACAGATCAAGTGTTTCACTAAATATGTATGGAAAAATCAGTGCTGGAACCAGACCTGCTACCATACCCCAGAAAAAACCTGAACCATTAAATCGCCACCAATGCCATTTTAAAACATTTGAAGCCACATAACTCCCATATAAAGCGGACACCAGCCATTGCAAAATAGAATTAACATCTGTAGCAAAAATACCAAATATGACACTGATAATAACAACTATTAATCCGGTTGTATAATTCGTTAATTTTAATTGTCGACCTGTTGCATTTTTATTATAATATTTTAAATAAATATCGTTTACAATATAAGCCTGAGCTGCATTTAACGTTCCGGCAAATGTAGACATAAAGGCCGCCAGAAGACCGGCCAATAGTAAGCCCATAAAACCAACCGGCACAAATTCGCTAATAGCAGAAGGAAGGATCTGTTCGAAGTCAATTTTGCCTGCAACAACAAGATTTAACTGGTCATAATAGAGAATAGCTAATACAGCAAACCCGGTAATCATCAGGTATCGGGCAGGCATTAACACTACACTTACAAAACCACTCATCTTAGCTGCCTCTTTGGGCGAACTAGTCGAAAGAATTTTTTGCATATCATAATTAGGTGCCGGCCCTGCCAAACTGGCCAATACGCCTTTAAAAAGCATCATCATAAAGAATATTCCAAAAAGGGAATAACCATCAGAAGCAATTTTACTATTTACCTCATCAATTATGCCCGTCCAATCCATATTCATCTTCCAATCAAAAAACGGATTCATCCATCCATCAGGCACATTTAAAGTATTTCCATCTAAAGCAGTAATAGCAATAAACGCAATAACAAATGCAGAAATAGTCATAATCAGGTATTGAACAACATCAGCCCATACAATTCCGGACATACCACCCATAACAGAATAAAAAACAGCAAATGATGTAAAGATTATACCATATACATGAGATACATATGCTGCCGGCACTTCAAAAGGAATATAAGGTGCAATGTATTCCCAGGGAATAAATATCTCAACAAATTTTCCCAGGCCAATAAAACCATAAGCCAAAAAACCTAAGCAGTTAACCAGTGCAAATATGACAACAATAGTATGCGATAACCTGCCATCTTTACCACTACCAAACCTAAAGCTTATCCACTCAGCTCCGGTAGTCACATTAGAACGGCGTAACCAACTTGATAGATACACCATTAAAAAGACCTGATTAAAAACAGGCCACAACCATGGTATCCAGATGCTCTTCAAGCCATAAACAAAGGTGAGTGTTACCAACCACATGGTACCTGAAATATCAAACATACCTGAGGCATTAGACAAGCCTAACATATACCAGGGAATTTTCTTTCCTCCGAGCAGGTAGGAAGATATATCATTTTGAGCCCGCTTTTTTAATAGCAACCCAATTGCAATCGTTGACAATAAATACGTCAGTATGATAATAAAATCAAGGCTTTCTAAATTCATTTTTTGAATAACTATTTATAATGGTATTCCTTTTTGCTCAACTCCAATCTTCGTAATAAAACCTATCATAAAATTACCAACAGGTTTTACTCGTTTTAATATTTAGATGATAAGATCCGGTTTATTGTTCAAACTGAAGTTTAACAGTTCTGTTACCTCCCCTGTTTGTAGGATGAACAATTACCCAACCAGCATCTGTTCCTTCCATCTTTTCAATATCAATATGTCCATCATTCACCAATTCTTCTCTATTTAATCGCGAAAGCCAGGGAACGTATAGAACCGTTGGAGCAGTATTTTCTTTAGCTTCATTCCATTGAGTTGTTAACACTAAAGATTCGTGATTAAATTCATAATTCAACAGTTCGCCATTGGTATAAGCCGGGTATGGTCGTAACAATGCCTTTTGAAAGTACTCCAGATTTTCTTTTCCAGGGTCGTAAGACCAGTAAGCATTACCAAATAAGTTTTTCTCAATTAAGCTAACTGCATAACGAGCAACCGGAACAATACCATCTGAATGGTTATAGTATGCGCCCCATTCTCCAAGCCAAACCGGCATTTTCAGCTGATGTCCTTTTTCTTTTATCCTGTCATAAATAAAAGTTATCCTTTCAGAATTAGAAGCTGCCGCAGCCTCTGTATCTGTCACTAAATCGTATCCATGTGGTGCATAAGCCACTAAGGGGTCTGGTGTTCCATCAGGAAGCAAAACTCTTTCAATACTACTTCTTACCCCCATATTACTAAAATAACTGTGCTCTAAAAACAAAATATGCTTCGTATCAACCTCTCGTATAGCATTTGCCACCTTTTGGTACATAGCCTGCAGGTGTGTACTTTCAAATTCCTTATTAAAAGGGTAGAGCGCATCTATTACATGTGAATAGTTGGCACGTGTCGACATAAATTTAAGTGCTTCCGTCCGCTTATTTACATCTCCCCAAATGGCTTCCAGCTCTCCTTCTGTTAACATTTTTCCTGTTGTAGTATAAACCAACTCCCCGTATGCTGTAAGCAGTGCTGGCATTGCATAAAGTGCGGATGATCCGGCAAAGGGTTCATTCATAATATCATAACCAATTACTGTTGAATTATTGGCATAACGCTTAGCAATATGCTTCCACAGGTTGGCATAATGATCCTGCACACCTATTCCGTCCGGCGCCGGTTTATTGGCCCAAAAGTTATCAAAAGCCGTATGAACCGCTTCACTCATAATGTATGCATCACTCCATACATCTCCTGTTGTATGTGTTTTCCCTTCATCCAGAGTAGCCCATTCTGGTGCCCCGTTACTATACTTTACACTAAATAAATCCTGGTGCATATCAAGAATAACAAACAATCCATTATCTGCTGCCCATTGAATTCGTTTATCAATTTCCTGCAAATAATGCTCATTATAAACACCTGGCTCTGGTTCAAAACCATCCCAACAAATATAAAAGCGTATACAATTAAACCCCCAACGCTTCATATTGGTATAAAATTCAGGCCCTGCTTTAAAAAGGTATTGCTCTTCACTGGATTTACTTACAACATTAATTCCATTCAGAATTACTTGTCTTCCATTATTATCAACAAAACGATCTCCGTCAACGGTAATTTGCGCCGGAACTGTATATTGTTTTAAGATATGTTTATCCTGCTCAACACATCCTATTCCCGTTATATAGCTTAATAGCACAATAGCAAGATAATTTATCACTTTAAGTTTTTTTCTTCTCCACATAATACTGAGTTTAAATATTTTAAATTTCATCCGGTTATTTTATAATAATCTCTTATCCCTTTACCAAAAGCAATAGTAATCACACCGAAGATACTTTTCTAACATTATAATCACCTTATTATAGTATAATAAAGAACACTTCTCAATACCTCTGCAACCACTATACTAATTTCAAATCATTTAATTAACTACAAAAATATTTGATACCTTTGCCACTTTCTAATACTATTTTATCAATTTACAATTATTAATCGGCAAAGACACAGTAATGGCAAAAACACAGTCATCAGTGCATCGAGAGATTACACCACTTACACCAGGTGATTGCCTGATGGTATTTGAGCGAACTAAGGAATTCTTTGATTTTCCCATCCACTTTCACCCGGAATATGAATTGAACCTGATTATTGATGCAAGTGGAGCTAAGCGGATAATAGGTGACCATATGGAGGAGATTACCGATTATGAGTTAGTACTAAGCGGTTCTAACCTCAATCATGGATGGAAACAAGGCTCTTGCAAGGATAAGTTAATAAAGGAAATTACCATCCAGTTTCATCATGATTTGTTTAATGAAAATTTGCTGGATCGCAATATAATGAAACCAGTAAAAGATTTACTTAAACGCTCTTCCAGTGGCATCCTTTTTTCTGAGGAAGCAACAAAATTAATGCTTCCAAGATTTTATAATTTGTCAAAGAAAAATGGTTTTGATTCTTTTATTGAGTTACTTTCCCTGCTTTATGATTTATCAAATACCAGAAATCAACGCTTACTATCATCGACTCAGCCCCGGGATGATGATTTCTACAACAGTGGGAAAATTAAGAAGGCATATGAGTATATCCAGCTCAATTTCCGTAATAAAATAAAGCTTGAAGATGTATCTGGCGAACTGAATATGACCGCCATATCATTTAGTCGCTTAATTAAACAGCGCACAGGAAAAACGTTTGTTGAGTTTCTGAATGATTACCGTATCGGATGCGCTTCAAGAATGCTGATAGAAGCAAATGACAGTATAGCTGAAATAGCTTTTAAATGTGGATTTAATAACCTGGCTAACTTCAACCGGGTTTTCAAAAAGTCTAAACATTGTTCTCCATCACAGTTTAAAGATAATTTTTCAGGTACCAAGCGATTCTATTAATAGAGACCAAGCTCTCTGTAACCTAACTACTCCTGTTTTATTTATCGCCCCAGCTATGAGGCGTAAGTGAATATTAACCAATCTTAACATCAAAACTTCACAAAACCAAAACGTTGTATTTGTTTTCATCTTTTCATTCCAAAACCAAAATCAACGATTTGGCGATGCTTGCCGGAGCTGCGAACCTCCAGAAACCAGTCGGCTCACTTATGCTTTTTTTAGCCATTGTTAGCAACAGTACTTTTTTCTATTGAACATTTACGGAACCAGTCTAGTTATAATTTTTTTTTTCTTGATTAAGGTAAAGTTGATTCAATTCAAACGAAAGAATATTATTCAAGCCTTGCATTCCAACAATCGCCATAATATCAACAGTTCCTCCAGTATTTTTTTTAGTAGATACTATCTGAGCCACAAATATATCTTCTATATCCAGGTTTTATGTCATTAATGGATTCAAAGGAAAATGGTCTGTCTGCAATTATGTTGAAGCAATCAAAAAACGTCTAAAAATATTTGTCAGCTTGACAACTCCGAATTTTGTAACACCAAAATGATAAATTCGAACCAAGTCTTGTTTTACCAATTTACTTAATCTATCATTCGTCATTAAGCAACGATTTTGATTGCTTAAAATCTCTTTTTTGGAGTCATTGGTAAAAACCACTTTTCTTCAGCTTTATCCAATTTAACCCTGAGCCAATCAACTTGAGTTTGCTTTTTCCTGCTGTATAATCAGAGATATATCTATTTTTACTGTTTTTAAACAAATTAATAAGGCAAATGCTAAATTTTAAAATAAACGAAGATCTGTGCACGCAATGTGGATTATGCTCACAAGAGTGCCCCACACTAATTATCAATGGTAAAAAAGGCACTCCTGAAATAAAGGAAGGAAAAGATAAGAACTGTATAAAATGTCAACATTGCCTAGCAATATGCCCTACCGGCGCATTATCTATATTAAAAAAACAAGCTAAAGATAGTATTTCTGTAAAGGGTGAAACTCCATCACCGGAAGCACTGGAGCGCTTAATTAAAACACGCCGTTCTATTCGCAAATTTAGAAATGAAGAAATTAGTATCGAAACCAACCAAAAGCTAATTGAAGCTGCCGCCTGTGCCCCGACAGGACACAATAAAAACCAAGTTTTACTCTCTGTTACTGACAATAAAGCAGGTTTAGCTAAAGTAAGAACACTGGTTTACGATGCCATTAGGCAAGCTGTAGAGACCGGCACTTTAGCCCCTGAATTATCTGTTTATAAGAATTTTCAGAGCTTGTGGGAAAATAAGAATATAGATATTTTATTCAGGGATGCTCCTCACCTAATTGTTGCTTCGGCACCCAAAGCCGATTCAAATTCTGTGCCCAATTGTGTTATTGCATTAAGCTACTTTGAACTATTGGCTAATACAATGGGAATAGGAACACTTTGGGATGGCCTCTTAAAGATTGTGTTTGATAATATAGCTCCTGAATTAAAAACTACACTTGGTATACCTGATGACCATGTAATCGGTTATATGATAGTATATGGATTGCCTGCTGTTAAATACAGCAGGGGCATACAAAGCGAAGGACTAAATCTTAATAGAATAAATCTGTAAATCATTACCCTGAATTTTATCCGGGTTCTGATCTTTTCTGACTATATTATAACACCCTAAGTATTCAATAAAGTATTTTTCAGAATGTATAGAAGTCGTTAAGAAGCTTCTTTTAACAAAGAGGCTTCTTCTTTATTCCTTAAGTAACGCGAACACTGTATCACTTGATTATATCCAAGCAGGGTTCCCAAAATAAAATCTTCTTCGGGAGTCAGTTCGTTTAGTTTTTTATGGCAAAAACAACAAATAACATCAACACACTCTTTAGCTCCAAAAAAGACATTTACTTTCTGACTTGTCACTTGTTGTATGATATAATGAATGTTGTTGGCTTTTAGCTTCTTCAATGCCATCTCAACATCACCTGCCGCCATGGTATGCAATATTAAATTACGCAACCCCTTTTTATACTCATATATATGATGACAAAATACTTTCATTGTTTGTTAGTTTCAATATTATTAGAACATTAAAATAAAAAAGAACAAGCTAAACCTGCATGGCTATTTTTTTAATACCCTTAGTGTACGTTTACACAGCAACAAATGAACATTGGAATTATGCAGATTATCAGCTTGCTCTTTTAAGCAATTAAGGCTTACAAAAGAGTATTGGCAAAAGATCAAAGGTATAGTCAATAATCAACATGCCTTAATTGTATTTTCTTATTCTAAGTGGTGATGCAAATCATTAAGCCATTTAGCTACACGTTCATCGGTTTTATCGCTTTCATTATCTTCATCAAGTACTAATCCAACAAACTGATCATCAACAGAAGCAGTAGAAGCATCAAAGTTATAATCACTTACCGGCACCATACCAACTATTTCACAACCTTTATCAACAATGGCATTGTATATTGTTCCCATTCCATCCACAAAAGTATCCGGATAAGCATCAGCATCGCCCAAACCAAACAAAGCTACTTTTTTACCTTCCAGATTGGCCTTTTTAAGGTCAGAAATAAAGCCTTCCCAATCGTCCTGCAAATCACCTAATCCCCATGTACTTGTGCCCAAAAACAAAAAATCATATTTTTCAATCTCTGCACTTGATGAGTTTTCAACATTAATTAAATCTGTTGTTACATTCAATTGAGCCTGTATAGCTTCTGCAACTGCTTGCGTGTTTCCGGTGCTTGTACCGAAAAAAATAGCGGTTTTTTTCATCTGTTTATAATTTTATCTTCATTGGTCAACTGGGCAAACGCCCTCCCGATAGTCATCCGGGTTCATATGATCAAAATTTACATATTTGTTTCACCTTGTCTTCTTTTAACTTGTACAAAAGTAGGGTGTCTATAATGCTCCTGCAATCGCATAAAGTTGGGGTTTTACCTGTTTGGTTTTCTTTGTTTTTTATTTACAATTATCTGATCTTATGCCAACTACATGCAAGTTATCCCAATATATGGCTACTAATAATTGGTGAATAGTACTCTTTACTTAGTTTGATCCAACAGAAATACCTATTTCTTTGGTGGATAAAAAGTAACCACCCCCTACAATGCGGCTTGTATTGGAAAGTAATAGCTGTAACTCTTCAAGCTCTTTTCTATTTAGCATCATAGAAACATTTTGGTGACCAATTGGCACAATTATTTTTCGCTTATAGGCAATATTATAATTTACGCTTTCGTAGTATCTCCCGTCCATCCGCTCAAAACATTTTTTAAAATAGTCGTACTCCTTATCGCTAAAAGAGAAAAGAAAGTTAAAAAACTCAATATGTATCTTTTCGCAGTTAGGACATATAAATACTCTTCCATTTTTACTTTGATTAATAATCTTATCCATTATCTGTACTTTTTTTATTGAAGATGGGTATTAAACAAATGTTCATCAATCGCTAATAATGGGGAAAAAGGTCATCCTGGGGCAATATTTGTAAAAAAAGTACCACAATTAATCAATGTTCATCACCTTGCTCCCATAAATTTTTTACCTATTTTCGGACTGCTTAAACCTTATGAAACATTTGTCTAAAACCTTAAATCAAAAAAATGTCACACAACACGTTTCAATCATCAATACTGATGACAACGGGGCTTATCTTAGCTCTTTCACTTCTCTCTTTAACAAGTAAAGCTGATGGTACCCGGCTTCTGCGTCAGCCAAATATCAGTGATCAACATGTAGTGTTTACCTATGGTGGTGATTTATGGTTATGTGCAAAAACAGGCGGTAATGCCATGCGATTAACCAGTACACCTGCTGTAGAAAAAGACCCGTACTTTTCTCCCGATGGACAAACCATAGCTTTTACATCTAACCGTTCCGGTACTGATGCTGTTTACACAATGTCGGTTAATGGTGGAGATGTTACCCGCCTAACATGGTATCCGGCAACTTCACAGGTACGTGGATGGTCGCCTGATGGTAAACGTATCTTATACACATCAGACAGAGCAACAGCACCAACTCCTTTTCATCGCTTATGGACGGTTAGTAAAGATGGTGGTTCATCAGAAATACTGACTAAACAATGGGGAACTAAGGCATCGTATTCTGCTGACGGAAAACACATAGCAATAGATAAGATGCGCCGCTGGGATGAGGAATGGCGCGCCTACCGTGGCGGACAAAATACGCCATTGATTATTCTTAACCTGGATAACTGGCAGGAAGAATTGCTTCCCAATGAGCGTACAACTGATGTTCAGCCTGTTTGGTTAAATAATAACATCTATTTTATATCTGATCGTAATTGGGTAAGCAACATCTGGTCATATTCTACCCAATCGAAAGAACTGGAACAATTAACCTCTTTTGAGCAAACAGATATTAAGTATTTATCCGGCTTTAAAAACGAATTAGTTTTTGAGCAGAATGGCTTTATCCACATTTATAATACTGATACTAAAACAACGCAACAGCTCAACATAAGCGTCGTTGGTGATTTTCCCTGGCTTGAAACTCAATGGGAAGATGTAAGCAAGAAAGTAGATTACGCAAGACTTTCACCCAGTGGCAAGCGGGCAATTATGTCGGCAAGGGGTGAAATATTTACCGTACCTGTGGAGCATGGTAATCCACGTAATATAACCAACAATTCCAAAGCTGCCGACCGTAAACCGTTATGGTCTCCTCAAGGTGATAAAATAGCCTGGTTTTCAGATGCCAATGGCACATACAGTCTTATGCTTACATCACAGGATGGCCTAGATAAAACAGAAAGCATCTCTATCGGCGAATCAAAAATGATCTGGGAGCCCAGCTGGTCGCCTGATGGTAAATATATAGCGTTTTGCGATGATGATGTCCGTATTCGTGTACTGGATATAGTAACGAAAACCATCAGGACAATTGATATTGGCGGTAACAACCTGGAGCGAGGTAATTTGGGCATTACATGGTCAAATGATTCCAAGTATTTAGCTTATGCCAAAACCGGAGCCAACCATTTTCGTCGTATTTATATTTGGTCAGATAAAGGCAACAGTGTTAAGCCAGTTACAAATGCCATGGCTGATGCCTTTTCTCCAACATGGGATCGTAATGGTAAGTATCTTTATTTTCTGGCAAGTACTGATTTAGCTTTAGCATCAAGCTATGTTAATACCAGTGTAATGTCGCCTGAAAATGCCAGCTACAGTGCTTATGTTATTAATCTTCAAAAAGGGGAGCAATCACCTTTTGAACCACGTAGCGATGAAGAAGAAGTAAAAAAAGAGGAAGAAAAGGCAAAGGATGATAAGAAATCAAAAGATACCGAAAAGAAAGATGAAAGTATCGTTATTGATTTTGAGAAAATAGAACGACGTATAATAGCCATGCCAATGGCTCCTAAAGCATATCAATATATGCTTGCCGGACCTGAAGGGTCTGTCTTTATCAGTGAATCAAAAGACCATACCAATACAATTCATAAATTCACTTTAAAAGACAGAAAAGCCAAAGAGTTTGTTTCAGGTGCACGTTCGGTATCTATTTCTGCTGATGGTAAACAAATGCTGGCTCATATAGACTCAGCATGGAAAGTAATGGCAACAAGTAAAGACAGCGGAAAAGATGGTAAAACACTTAAGGTAGCCCTAAAAATACAACTTAAGCGCTCCCAGGAGTGGAAACAGATATTTGAAGAAGCATGGCGCTATCAGCGTGACTTCTTCTACGATCCGGGTATGCATGGCCGAGACTGGAATAAAGTTTATACACACTATTCTCCATTAGTACCTTTTATTAAGCACCGAAGTGATTTAAACTATGTTCTGGATATGATGAATGGTGAATTATCGGTAGGCCACAGCTTTGTATTTGGTGGCGACATGCCCGAAGTTGAAAAACCGTCAGTAGGGGTATTAGGGGCTGATTTAACAACTGATGGTTCACATTGGAAAATCGAACGTATTTATACTACTGAAAGCTGGAACCCAAAATTATCCAGTCCATTAGAGCGTCCAGGATTAAAAGTTGAGGAAGGCAATTACATTGTGGGGGTTAATGGTAAAGAAGTAAAAACAGATCAGGATTTTTATATGGCTTTAGATGGCACACGCGGCGTACAAACCGTATTACATATTAATACAAAAGGAAGCTTTAAGGACAGCTGGAAAATAACGGTAAAACCAATATCCAGCGAGCGAGCTTTACGTCAACGTGCCTGGGTAGAGGACAACCGTCGTTTGGTTGATAAGCTTTCCGGTGGTAAGCTGGCTTATGTATGGGTACCTAATACATCAAGCCAAGGATTTATATCATTTAACCGTTACTATTTTGCACAACAGGACAAACTAGGTGCAGTAATTGATGAACGTTTTAATGGTGGTGGCTTATTAGATGATTATATGGTTGATTTAATGAAGCGTGATTTAAGAGCTGCTTTAACCAATGAGGTACCTAATGGCACTCCAATTCAATTGCCTGCCGGCATTAAAGGACCTAAAGTTTTAATTATTAACGAACTGGCAGGCTCAGGTGGTGACTTCTTTCCATGGGCTTTTAAACAACAAAAGATTGGCCCTGTTGTGGGAGCACGCACATGGGGTGGCCTTGTAAAATCATCCGTACACTATCGCTTTGTTGATGGTGGAGCAATGACAGCTCCGGACAATGCGGTATTTGACCCGATAAATAATGAGTGGGTTGGTGAGAATGTGGGTATTGCACCAACAATTGATGTAAGACAAGATGCTGCATCGCTTGAAAAGAATATTGATCCGCAATTGGAACGGGCTGTGAAAGAAGCTTTATCTTTATTAAAAGAGAAAAAAGCCATTACACCACCCCCTTTTCCAACTCCTGCAGTGAAGAAATAAATAACCGGAGGGTGTCCGAAAAGTAAAAATTTGATTCTTTGTTAAAGTTCAGCATTATCCCCAACCCTAAAGGGGAAACTGAATTTCAACAACTTCCCTATAAGGATTTAAGGGTAAAAAAGTTGTTGAAGGCAAAGATCTCTGCTTTTCGGACATCCTCTTTTTTTCTTTCTATCTCAGATTAATATAGCGATATTCAATTATTACATCGCTATTATTGGTGATATTTCATATGCGCATAGGGTGAATAATAGCATTATTAATGTAAATGACCACTATTCCTGAACAAGATATAAACACCTCTCTTAACAATCACAACAGGATCAATACATCCATACTATTTAAATTAGACAAATAGCATAAAACCTTTGATTAAATACTTTTAATTCATTTATTAGCTGGGGCATATATCATAAAAATAAGATTGTACCGATCTATATGTGCGATTAATCATTTTGTTCATTCTTCTATTTAGCTAAATTTGCGCACTAAGTAATTATTATAGCACTGATTTCGTAACGGTGATTTGTTCTTTTAAAAATACAATACGTACCAAATGGATAAAACTGATAAGCGGTATTCTGCTTACTTAAGCATTTTACATGAGGAGTTGATGCCGGCCATGGGCTGCACCGAACCAATTGCCATAGCTTATGCTGCTGCCATGGCACGAAAAATACTCGGTGTTGTGCCGGAACGTGTTATGATTGAAGCCAGTGATAACATTATTAAGAATGTTAAAAGTGTTGTTGTGCCAAACACCGGTGGACTAAAAGGTATTGAGGCATCTGCAGTAGCCGGTATTGTAGCCGGTGATGCCGATAAAGTACTTGAAGTCATCTCTATGGTAGATACGGAAGACCAAAAGCGTATCGCTGATTATATCAATACAAAGGAAGTGAAACTTCAACCTTCGACGAGCAATATTATTTTCGATCTTATTGTTAATGTATATTGTGGTAAGGAATCAGCTTCTGTACAAATATCTCATTACCACACCAATATTGTTCGCATTACTAAAAATGGTGAAACAACTTTATACAATCATCATTGCGATGACCTGAGTACGTCTCTGAAAACCGATCGTTCTATCATGAATGTGAAGGATATTATCGACTTTGCTGAATCGGTGGATATAGCTGAAGTAAAAGATACTTTACAACGGCAAGTTGATTACAATATGGCTATTGCCAATGAAGGTATTAAGGGTAAGTGGGGTGCTAATGTGGGGTCGGTGTTACTACAAACCTGGGGTGAAAATGACATTAAGGTACGCGCCAAAGCATTAGCTGCTGCTGGTTCTGATGCCCGGATGAGTGGATGTGAATTGCCTGTTATGATTGTATCAGGGAGTGGCAACCAGGGTCTGGCTACTTCGGTGCCTGTTATTGAATATGCCAGAGAATTAAAAGCAGACCAAGAAAGCATGTACAGAGCCTTATTGATTTCTAACTTGGTTACGATACATCAAAAAACAGGCATTGGCCGCCTATCTGCCTACTGCGGTGCTGTATCGGCAGGTGTAGGTGCCGGCGCAGGTATTACTTATTTATATGGTGGTGGCTATAAAGAGGTAGCACATACCATTGTTAATGCTTTGGCTATTGTATCGGGTATTATTTGCGATGGAGCCAAACCATCGTGTGCAGGTAAAATAGCATCTGCTGTTGAAGCCGGTATACTTGGTTACCACATGTACAAAAACGGCCAGCAATTTTATGGTGGCGATGGTATAGTAGTAAAGGGTGTTGAGAACACAATTAAAAATATTGGCAGACTTGGCAGTGTGGGTATGCGCGAAACAGATAAAGAGATTATCCGCATTATGCTGGGTAAGTAAACAGAATTTGCCTGTTGCCCTTTTAACAACCTCTTAATAAGCAGAGTTGGTTTTTAATTTACAATTCTGACAACAATAATAATTGAATCAAATGATGGTTTTTGAGGTATAGGATTACATACCTCAAAAACTTATTATAGTCTGTCAGCATAACAAAACGCTATACCAAACTAGAGTTATAAACAACTTAAAAATACTCCCAAATAATTGAGTGATACTTCTGAACAACATAGAGGTTTCTTGTGTGCTGACAGCTTTTGCTTAATTAAAACAACAGGGTTCACCCCTATCCTTACTTATTAAAAACAAAGGCCAGATAATTATTTTTTATAGGAAATTGGTCTGCTGTACATCTAATGAATTGCTACAAAAGCCACTCTAAATAATTATATATCAATGATATATTTTTTCTTAAAAACAATAATAACCTAATTCTTTTTTAGTGAGTTTATATTATCCTCGTACAAGTTCTATTTATGCATCTTGCATTATTTCACTAGGTATAAACAGTACAAGCAAAATAAAGAAAAGTTATTGAATCTCAATTTCTTTTCTAAGCTCTTGAATTAATATCATACAATTACTATCACGCAATAAATGTTACCACACAAATTGCATGTACACAACGTAATTAAAACAACCAAACTACAGATCTATTAACAATCAACAACAGCCGTAGTATGCGTGTAAAACAGCCTAACTAACAAGGCAATTACACATCATAACAGTAATAATTTGCGATACTTTTTAATTTCAAATACTATTTTTCTTCCATTCCTCGTTACCTTTCATTATTTTTGACTACGAAATTACACAACACGTAATCTACTATTCGTTTAAATATGAAGAAAGTAGCACTTTTTTTAGCAGAGGGTTTTGAAGAAATTGAAGCTCTGACACCAGTTGATGTGCTGCGCAGAGCCCATATTGAAGTTACCACTATTTCTATTACAAACACCATTCATGTAACCGGCGCTCATAAAATAAAAGTAACAGCTGATACAATATTTGACAAAGCAGATTATAACCTATTTGATGCAATCATTTTACCCGGAGGTATGCCCGGCACAAAACACTTAAATGCGCATCAGAAATTAAAAACATTATTACTCCAGTTTTCAAAAGATAATAAGTTGATTGGTGCTATTTGTGCTGCACCATTAATACTGGGAGAATTGGGTATACTAAAAAATAGAAAGGCCATTTGTTACCCTGGTTTTGAGAATCATTTAGCAGGAGCTAAACTTTCAGATCAGGCAATTGTAAGGGATAAAAACATTGTTACTGCAAACGGTGCAGGGGCTGCAATACTGTTTTCTTTATGCCTAATAGAAGAGTTGTTAGGCAAAGATAAAGCTAAACTAGTAGCAGATAAAATGTTAGTGTCATAATATAAAATTTAAAAGGACATCAGGCCGTTGCCTATGTCCTCTTAATAACCTAACCCAAATCTATGAAAAAAATCTAAAAAGAATTACCCAATTACTATGCCAAAGAATTTCACCTTTAGTTATTAATAGTTAAAATATAATTATATTTATTAAACTCTAAACTGCCGTAATTAGATCACATACAATGATAAAAAACCTTACATACCTTATCCTATATTATTGCTTATCATTGTTTTCAGCAGGAGCCAACAATATTAAATTTGAATCTTTTGGACTTAAAGACGGCCTTTCTAGCAGTACAGTAAACACGATCTATAAATCAAAAAACAATTTAATCTGGCTTGGTACTGAAAGAGGAGTTGACTTGTTTACAGGAAACCAATTTATTCCACTGGATCATTTCATTGTTGACTCTTCGAGTATTGTTAAAACAAGCATAACTGCAATTACTGAACTACAACCTAATAAACTATGGGTGGGGACATGGGGCGATGGCCTTTTTAGTGTTGATATTGAAACCGGAGATTACACGCACTACAAGGCTAATGATCTTTTAGTAAAAAATACCGTAAGCGATAATTATATTAATTGTTTACATGTGCAGGATGATGAAATATGGATTGGCTCAATCTTTTGCTTAAGTCAAACCAAAGGAGATGGTGAATTTATACATTACAATTTTGAAGAGGTTTTAACCAAAAGTATACCAGATATCCGCGGTATAATTCCCAAATATGAGTACCTGTTATCTGTTTTTACCAATAACGGTGAAATTATAGAACTGAACACGCAAACAGGTACCTACAACAAGGTTAAAGAAATTAATTCCCCAACGGCTAATATTTCTTCTATAAAAAAAGACAAATTAGGAAGGTACTGGATTGGAACAGAAGTAAATGATATTATTGTTTTAGATGAAAATTACAATGAAATTACAATACCAACTTCTTTATCCAAAATAATTGACTCATCTCACATCTCTGATATAGCTATTCATCCTAATGGTGATATCTTGTTAAGTTCTGATGGTAGTGGTTTATTTATTATTGATCAGGATGACTTTTCATGGCAAAACATTACGAGTTCTCTCCATAATAATAATTCACTGGTAAGCAATCAATTGCAGAGCACGATAATTGACAAGGATGGCATTTTATGGGTGGGTTATTTTAAAGATGGTTTTAGTAAAACAGTTTATAAAAACGATGGTATTAGCCACTTTTATAAAACAGGCTCTAAAAACGGGGAGCTCCCAAACAAAAATGTTAACGGCTTTGCTGAAGATAAGGCAAACAATATCTGGATAGGAACTGAAGATGGAATCACGATTCTAAATTCAAAGCTACACCCCATTCAATTCAGCCCTATACATAATTTAGTAAAAAAAGAACTTAATGGCATTCCGGTAACAGCAATGAGCAGCAATAAACAGAAAGACAAAATATACATTGGCACTTATAACAAGGGGCTTTTTATTGCTGATTTGAAGACAAACAAAGTTCAAAACTTTAATAAAGAAAATTCTAAGCTTTCCAGTAATTTTATCAGGGATGTTAAAGAAGTAAATGATACTTTAGTTTATACAGTGGCTGTTGGCGGCGGTTTATATAGGTTTAATGGAACAGACTTTGATTTGATAAAAATATTTTATCAAAACCGGTATGATATAAAGGACTTTTTACATATTAATGTTATTAACCCAACAATGTTGTGGTTGTCTTGTGCCGGTAAGGGCGTAATGCGCATTAATACCCGTAACGGTTCAGGTGAAGTGTTTGATAAAGTTGTTTCAACGATATGCTATAGTTCATATACCACATCTGACTCATGTATTTTTATCACAACCAATAAAGGTGTATTTAAATATAATCCGGAGCTGAATGACTACGACCTGGTAAAAAACACAGATCAAAATACTGATTTTTATGGTATTACAGAGGCTAACGACGGTGCTTTATGGATAAGTTCTTCAACCGGTTTGTTCAGGTATGATAGAAACAGGCAATCCCTCAAAAACATCAACAGTATTAATATCCAAAACAGAGAATTCCTGCCCGGAGCCTTTTGTAAGCATAGTGATGGTCGTTTTTTATTCGGAGGCACCAATGGTTTTAATATTATTAATGCAGACAACTACAAACTAAACAGCGGTAAACCATCTATTTTCTTCAGCAATTTTAAAGTTTATAACCAACAGGTTAAACCTGGAACAAAACCAACCAACAAGGTTCTGCTAAATCGTCAGATCAATTTTGTTAAAACCTTGCATATTCCAGCAGATATTAATCTCTTCAGCATACATGTTAACGTAATAAACTACCTCAACTACAGCAATAACAGGGTAGCCTACACCATAAAAAATGGTAATAAAGAAAGTGGGTTAATGTATACCGAGAATGAAATTGGTTTTTTAAACCTGAACCCGGGAACTTATATCATTTCCATTTTTCCAATTAATAAGCTAAATAACAAGGCACTATTAAGTGAAGGCCGAACCATTACAATATACAAGGCTAAACCATGGTGGCAAAGTTACTGGTTATACGCAGGTATACTCATATGCGCATTACTTAGCATTATTGCCCTGCATAAACTCAAAGTAAGAGAATACAAACAATCGAAATTACTCCTTGAAGAAACAGTTTCGAAAAAAACAGCCACTTTATTATTACAAAAAGATACTTTATTAAGTCAACGCGATGAATTAAAAAAAATACTCTCCGAAAATACGAAACTGGAATCATTTAAGGAAAGTATGATAAGCATGATTATTCATGACCTTAAAAACCCTCTAAATGGCATAATTGGCTTATCATCGCTTAACGAAGCTGAATATCTTGAACATATTAATAGCGCCAGTCGTCAAATGCTTCACCTGGTAGAAAATATATTAGACGTACGTCGTTATGAAACCCATTCGCTTAAACTATTTTACCAGTTATGCGACATTCGCCAACTCATGAATGAGGCCATTGATGATGTTCGTTTTCTATTAAAAGACAGCGATATTGAGATTATTAACCTGATTTCTCCAACCCAGATCAGTGTGGATAAGGACATTATTCGCCGTGTATTTATTAATCTTTTGACCAATGCAATAAAATACAGTCCTTTAGAAGGAAAAATACAACTAAAGAGTAATGTTACTGAAGTACAAAGTGAAAAATCATTACTTTTGTCGGTGAAGGATGATGGACAAGGTATACCGCCGCAATTTAAAGACAGTATTTTTGATCTTTATCAACAAGTTAATACCAAAAAATCCGGTCAAACCAACTCTAACGGCCTGGGATTAAGTTTTTGTAAAATCGCCATTGAAGAACACGGTGGTACAATCTGGGTTGAATCAGAAAGAGAACAAGGGTCAACATTTTTTATTCAAATACCTCTTGGCAATGCTTAACTTCCTTAGTTAGAATTATTAATTATCTCTATAACAACAATGAAGAAACAATTATTAACCTTAGCTTTTTGCTTTATTAGCATGGTGGTATTTAGCCAAACACACATTAACAAACATGCCATTGGTATGCGATTGGGAGGTGGCAATTCTTTTGGTTCACAAGTTACTTACCAATATGGCCTTTCAAATTATAACCGAGTAGAGGTCGACCTTGGGTTTAACGGTAATAATAATGGTAATGGCTTTAATCTTTCCGGTATATATCAGTGGGTCTGGGATATTGAAAGTGGTTTTAACTGGTATGCTGGTCCTGCTGTTACAATTGGCTCATGGGATTATAAAAATACCTATAATGGCTCACGTGACTCTGGTGCTTATCTTGGTATTGGCGGGCAGATAGGTGCTGAATACAACTTTATTGAAATTCCATTAATGATCAGTTTAGACACCCAACCAACATTTGGTCTTACTGATGTTTATAGCACTTTCAACATGGGGCTATCCCTTAGTGTACGCTATACTTTTTAGAAAATAAATCGGTTCTATTAACCCGGGTTCGACGTAAAATTTTAGATTTACCTCATTACATATGAGTCATTAAGGTATTTGATAGAACGTTGTTTCAGATCGCTTATAAATAGTGAGTTTCAACCAAAAATTAAGAAAGAAAGCGGGCTATTTTGAATAATTTTGGGGAAGAAAAATCGCTGTTTATAAGCAAATCCGGTGGCTTTTCAATAAAATAATCAATTTACTACTCTAAATTTTATCACTATAGCTTGCTATACCCTATAAATTTATATTGTAAATCAATCATTTAATAAAATTTGAGCGCTACACTATGCAAAAACTACCTCTCAAACCACTATTTACACTACCCTGGTAAAAAGTAAAATACCGATTGTCTCATATTGTAATCTCCGTATTACAAACCAAGCTCCATAACTGGCAAGGTGTCCACCGTAATCAATAAGCTGTTTATAGCATGTAACAAGGTATACATTGCAACTGACAAGGTGTCCACCATAACCGACAAGTTGTCTACTACACTTACCCAGTTACACACCGCAACTGACAAGATGTCCACTGTAACCGACAAGTTGTCCGCTGTACTTGCCCAGTTGCACACTGCAACTAATAACCTGGGTTCGACGAAAAAATTTAGATCTACCTCGTTACATATGAGTCATTAAGGTATTCGATAGAACGTTGTTTCAGATCGCTTGAAGATAGTGAGCAAGAGTAAATTGACGAATGAATAGCAGGCTATTTTGAGTCAATTACATGAAGAAAATGGCTGTTTTCAAGCGAAATCCACAAGCTTTGAATAAAAAACTGGTTTGCTACGTCAAATTTCATCGCAATAGTATACTATTCCTCCAAAATTAGGCCTTGTAAACCAGCTCTTTATTTCAACCTGGGTTTTAAAATTTAAATCGATCTCTGGTTAGTATAATTAGTATAAATTCATGCTTTTATTCAGACAATCTTATGCTGAAATAATTTGAATTTACTACATTGCAATGCTTTAAGTAAAGAATGTATGACAGTGACAAAACTTGCATATACTCCATTTATTCCTCAACTGGCTAAAGTTGAGGAGTCACGCATTCTGCATTTTTCATTTTCTTCTCTTGCACTTATTAGCCTTTATGGCCGTTTTGGCATGGGCTTATTTGAATGCTGGATTTTCTAAACAGCTTTACCGTACTCTAGCGTTGTCCCATAAACAATTGTTGGTAACACTCATATCCATCAACAGTTCTATGTATTAACCACACTGAAAACAAACAATATTTTAAACAAATTATAAAGTAAATCAAATGAAGAATATTATATCTCTTTTGAGTATTGTGTGCTTTCTGGCTACGGCAAAAGGCCAGATAAACATCGATACAAGCGATTATCAAAGAGCTGAGCAATTCATCTCATCCAATATTACTAAAAAATATTATCGCTCGTGGGTTAATCCACAATGGTCAAAAGACACCCCCCTATTATGGTATACCATTAACACAAAGGATGGTACTACTTACATTAAATGCCAATTAAAAACAGGTAAAAAACAAATGCTTTTTAATCAGGAGAAACTAGCTGAGCAATTAGCTACTGTGCTTAAAAAAGAAATTGATCCATATCAACTTCCTATTTCATCTGTTAAGCTAACAGCGAAAGAGCAAACACTGGTTTTTAAAGCGGAGAATAGTTGGTATAACTACAGCATAAAAGAGAACAAATTATCTTCTTTTAATAAAACTACTGATGCTTATTTGCACTTAAGCTCACCAGATAAATCTAAAACAGCAATAGTTAACAACTACAATATCTGGATTAAAACAGGTGGTGACTCAGTGCAGATTACAAAAGATGGTACTCGCCAATATGGCTACGGGGTATCGCCTTCGTGGTATTCTACCAAAAATATTGAGTTAAAAACTGATCATCCTTTAGAACTTGATATTAACTGGAGTCCTGACAGCAAATACATTATAGCAGGAAAATACGACAGACGGGAGGCACGTAATCTATACTTATATAAGGTACTACCCAAGGAAGGGCATCGTGCCAAAATAAAAGAATACGAGCGTCCCATTGCCGGCGACAGCATTGTACCTACAGTTGAGTATATTCTAATTGATGTTGAGAAAAAGAGCTTTACAAAGCTAAATATTGCTCCTAAAGCAACATTTCTGTCCTATGATTTTACATGGACTAAAGATTCAGGCAAAGCCTACCAAACAAGCTTTAACCGTGGTTACCAGTCGGTTGAGATTAATGAAATAACACCTGCAAATGGAAATACAAGAATTGTAATGCAAGAGAGTGCATCTACATATATTGATCCCAATACCCATGACTTGAAGGTTCTGAATAAAACGAATGAGCTGTTGTGGCTTTCAGAACGTGATGGCTGGAATCATATTTATCGTATTAACCGGGCAAATGGTAATGTTATAAAGCAACTTACCAAAGGCGAATATGTGGTTAGAGGGATTCAATATATAGATGAAAATTTACAAAAGGTATACTTCACTGCCGGTGGCAAAGAGCCAGGTATTGACCCTTATTATCCATTACTATATGTTGTTAGTTTTGATGGTTCGGGCTTACGCTTACTAACGCCAGAAAAAGCCAGCCATACGGTATTCTTTTCCATAGATGGGAAATATTTTGTTGATAATTACTCAACTGTTGAAAAGCCCAATATAGCTGTATTACGCAGGGCTAAAGACGGACAATTGATCTCGACATTAGAAACGGGTGATATTAGCGAAATATTGGCAATGGGCTGGCAAAAACCTGAGCCTTTTGTTGTAAAAGGCCGCGATGGCACTACAGATATTTATGGTGTTCTTTTTAAACCCGGTAATTTCGATCCAAATAAAAAATACCCGGTTATTGAAGGTACTTACAGTGGTCCGCATACTATCAGGGCACCTAAAACCTTTTACAGGGGCTTATCTAATGACGATACACCATTAGCTCAACTGGGTTTTGTAATGGTTAATATTGATGGCATGGGAAGTGCATTCCGATCCAAGGCTTTTCATGATGTATCCTATAAAAACCTTGGCGATATTGGCGGACCAGACAAAATAACAGCCATTAAAACACTGGCAAAGAGATACAAGTGGATAGACAGCACTCGTGTTGGTATTTTTGGCCATTCAGCAGGAGGATATGATGCCGCTCGCGCTCTATTGGCTTACCCCGATTTTTATAAGGTGGGCGTTGCCACGGCAGGTAACCATGATCACCGTTCGGCCAAAGCCTGGTGGCCCGAATTATATATGGGTTATCCGGCTGGTGCCAATTATGATGAACAATCGAACTACACACATGCTAAAAATCTGCAAGGTGATTTGTTATTGATTCATGGTGATCAGGATCAAAATGTAAACCCAACCGCTTCAATGCGAATGGCTGCTGAATTAATTAAAGCCAATAAGGATTTTGAACTTATCCTAATACCCAATAAAGATCATAGCCAGGTATACTACGACAAATACCTGACCCGCAAACGCTGGGATTTTTTTGTAAAACACCTGCATAATATTACACCTCCAAAAAATTATAAAATTAAATAAGCTAAAACAAGAAAATTATGTTTTCAAAACAGATGTATATTAAGCGCCGACAGCAATTAGCAAATGATGTGGATAAAGGCTTATTGCTTTTTATTGGCAACTCTGAAAGCCCCATGAACTACGCCGATAATACCTACCGTTATCGTCAGGATAGTAACTTTTTGTACTTCTTCGGACTTAACCACCCTGATTTAGTGGGTGTGATTGATGCTGAGTCAGGTGAATCAAGCATATATGGCGATGATTACACCATTGACCATATTGTTTGGATGGGTAACCAACCCACCATTTCTAAACGTGCATCATTGTGTGGCGTTAAGCAAACCGGAACAACCAGGGAGTTGATCTCCATACTTGAAAAAGCACAAACTGCCGGTCGCCCCATTCATTTTTTACCTGTTTACAGGGGTGAAAGCAAAATAAAATTGCTTGAATGGTTAAACGTTCAACCTTCCGAAATTCCAACAAAAGCGTCTTTAGAGCTCATAAAAGCAGTTATTAAACAGCGTAATTATAAATCGGAGGAGGAAATAGTAGAAATTGAAAAGGCTGTCAATATAACTGTAGATATGCATTTAGCCGCAATGCGCATGGCTAAGCCGGGCATTACAGAGGCACAGGTTGCAGCAGAAGCAGAGCGTATTCCAATGGCTCAAGATAGCTATATTTCGTTTCCTGTAATAGCTACAATCAATGGGCAAACACTTCATAACCATTACCATGGTAATACCTTAAAAGATGGTCAGTTATTTCTGCTAGATGCAGGTGCAGAAACAACAATGGGATATGCAGGTGATATGTCGAGTACATTTCCGGTTAGCAAAACATTTACAAGCCGCCAGAAAGAAATTTACCAGGTTGCACTTAATTCGCACGAAAAGGCTATTTCAATGCTAAAACCGGGTGTTGCATTTAAGGAAGTTTACCTTGAATCGGCACGTGAAATCATGCGGGGCATGAAAGATTTAGGTTTTGTTAAAGGAGATATCAACGAGGCTGTTATGGCTGGTGCTCATGCCATGTTCTTCCCTTGTGGACTAGGGCATATGATGGGGCTTGATGTTCACGACATGGAAGATTTAGGCGAACAATATGTCGGCTACAATAATGAAGCAAAAAGTACGCAGTTTGGAATGAAATCACTTCGACTGGGGCGCAAGCTGGAGCCCGGATTTGTATTAACTATTGAACCTGGCGTTTACTTTATTCCACAACTCATTGATAAATGGAAAGCTGAAAAACATTTGACAGAGTTCTTAAATTTTGATAAACTTGAAGCGTACAAAGATTTTGGTGGTTGCAGAAATGAAGAAGACTTTTTAATAACCGAACATGGATACCGTTTATTAGGAAAACCTTTACCAAAAACCATCGTAGATGTTGAAAACGAACGCTTGAAAGCGTTTTAAATAGAATAATATGCGCATCCTTTCTTCTTTAAACATTGAGCAGGCAGCAGAGCCAACTTTATGGACTGATATTATGGAGTTGGCACTTAAGGCCAGTTCTAGTAGTGATTATTTCACTCCTTCGCGCATGCATGTTGAAATAGAAGAGAATACTTTACTTTTGATACCTTCTATTGCCCCCGACATGTTTGCTACCAAACTGTTCTCGGTCTTTCCCAATAATGCTTCATACGGGAAAAAAGCAATACAGGGAACCGTGCTATTGAATGACGGAGCTACAGGTGAAACTATAGCTCTGTTAAATGGTGCTAAATTAACTGCAATGCGCACTGCTGCCGTTGCATGTGTTGGCATCAGGCATTTGTCAGACCCTTTGGCAACAACAATTGGTGTTATAGGAGCTGGCGAACAAGGCCGTCATATTGCATGGCTGGCATCGTACGAAAGGGATTTGGAGCGCATATATGTTTACGACTCCTCGCCGAAAACAATTCAGGACTTTATCAATTTTATGACACAAAAATGTCCGCATATTGATGTAGCCTTATGCGAAGATGCTCAGCAGGTAGTGGTCAACAGCGATATAGTTATCACTGCCACTACTTCTTCTGAACCTGTTATTCCTAATTTGGAAGATCTTATACTTGGTAAATGCTTTATATCTGTTGGTTCGTACAAACCTGATATGCGCGAATTACCCGACTCTATTTTCCGCCTTATCGACAGTGTATGGATTGATGCTGAGCATAGTAAAACCGAAAGTGGCGATTTGATTTATCCACTTAAGCGTGATTTAATTAAAAACGACGATATTAAGCATATCTCGAATTTAATTGAGCAACCCAATGAATTGGGATTTCGTGAAACACGTCTATTCAAAACCGTTGGTCAGGGAATTTTTGATCTGTTTGCTGCAAAATTGGTATACGAAAAAGCATGTGAGCAGAACTTTGGCCAAGAAGTTGATATGTAAGCCTGAGATACCATATAAATTGGTATTGTGCAGATAATACTGTTTACACAAGTAACTATTTATACTGGGGTAATCATATTACTGAGTATTATAAAGTCTATAACCCGGCTTACTTTCAAAAAAAGCATTCATTAGTGCATTAATTTTGTTGATTGATATTTTACACTAAAAAGCGAGCTAACACAATTGCATTAGCTCGCTTTATATTATTAAATCCCAAGTTACTACTTAGAAACTACTTCAATTAAATCAAGATCGAAAATCAATGTTGAATTAGGTCCGATCTTATCACCTGTAGCTCTTTCACCATAAGCAAGTTCAGATGGAATATACAAGCGCCATTTAGATCCCTGAGGCATCATTTGCAATGCTTCAGTCCAACCCTTAATTACACCTGTTACAGCAAAAGAGGCTGTATCTTTGCGCTCAACTGAACTGTCAAATACAGTTCCATCAATTAAAGTACCATGATACTGACACCTTACACGATCTTTATCTGTTGCAATAACACCACTACCTTCTTTCAATACTTCGTACTGAAGGCCCGATTCTGTTACCTTCACTTCAGAGCGTTTAGCATTCTCTTCTAAGAATTTTCTACCTTCCTCAAGATTGGCAACCGCTTGTTTTGCTTGCTCAGCATTTTTTACTTTTCTCAACTCTTCCATAACCATCCTTAGGTATGTATCTGCTGACATTTCAGTAAAATACGACTTATTATATGCAAACTCATTAAGGAAACCTTTCATATAAGCATCTTCACTTATTTCATTAAACATACCTTTTAAATGGTCAAGATTTGCCTTATTAATTTCCTGCTTAGCAATAACTTTAGCAAAATCAACACATGCTACCGAATCCACATCAAATGGCCAACGCTCAAATTGCTTCTTCAATTGAGCAGCCTGAAGATAACCAAGTGCATAACTTACGCTATCTGTTTGATTAGCAAAGTCCATTTTTCCACTTTTAGGAACTTTAGTACACGATGCCATCGTAACAACTGTAAGAACAACAGCAACCAGTAGGTTTGTTACTTTCATATTATTCAATTTGAATTGTTTAGGAAAATATTATTTAATAGATAATAGTTCTACTTCGAACACAAGAGTTGTGTGTGGCCCTATTTGCTGACCTGCTCCACGCTCACCATAAGCTAATTCAGATGGAATAGTTAAACGCCACTTACTTCCAACAGGCATTAACTGTAATGCTTCAACCCATCCCTTAATAACACCATTAACCGGAAAAACGGCAGGCTCACCACGCTCTACAGAGCTGTCAAATACTGTTCCGTCAATTAAAGTACCATGGTAATGACACTCCACCTGGTCTGTTGCTGTTGGTTTAGTACCATTTCCTTCTGTAATAATTTCGTACTGCAATCCACTTTCAAGCGTAACAACACCATCTTTCTTCGCATTTTCAGCTAAGAAATCTTTACCTGCTTTAATAGCACCTTCAGCCTGTTTTGCCTGTAAAGCTCCAAAAAACTCTTGTAATGCCTGATTAGCTTCTTCAGCTGACATTTGAGTATCTTTCCCTTCAAAAGCAGCCTCCAACCCTTTTGTAAACTCTGCATACTCTACCATCTCAATACCTGATGCTTTAAGATTTTGCGCCAGATTCATACCAAGGGCATAACTAATTTTGTTCATCTCTCTTATTTTTAATTTTGATGTATTTTATTTAAAGAAATAGGTTAAAAATTAACCAGCTGCGAAAATACATTATATAATTCTAATTGAAAAACCTGATTGGGTACAATCTAAAAAGCCTTTCTCCTTAATTAACAGAACGACTTTGTAATACTTTATAAAATTTGTTTCCAAAGTATGGTACAATTTTTCAACACGGTAAAACAAACAAGAATCAATTTATTAGAGGAAGAAAACACCCAGAGAGCCGCTACATTGCTAAACAAAGGGATTAACAACATCGGTAAGACATAAGGGAAAAAAGGTTCAGACCTTTGAAATCGGGATGCAGGGCAATTGGTCACAAAGCCATAAATCCCCTTTCTCGAAAGAGAAATATTCTTCATAATTTATATTTAAATAATTTATTATTGAATTCTATAATCCTAGCATTCTGTTATTTATAATTTATTTTTCACTTTTATCTAAAAAACATGTTACGAATTAGGTATAAGCGCTATTAACTAGTGTAAAGGAGAGGTGTATCTCCCTTATTTGTTTTATATTAAGTTTTAAAAGTTATTTTATGAACCCTAATTCTTTGAAAGCCTTCGTGGCACTAATCTTAATTACCTTAATTGGTTTTTCTTGCAATAAGTCTGAAGTAGAAAATGAGAATATTTCTAGCAACATCCTACAACAGGCTGATATTCTAGCACAAATGCACAATGATGGACTAGATTTCATCCACAAAAACAATGCATCACTAAAAAGCTCTAGTAACCTCGATTTAAAAAGCCAACTCATTATTACATCTGTTGATTTTTTAGACCAAAACAATCAAGAACTAAGTAACTCCTTCTCTACTCTTAAATCTTCGACCACAGATTTAGACACCAAGATCAATAAGGTTTTCTCTGATTTTCCTTCAATTAACGACATAGTTAATTATCTTAGTGAACATGAACTTTTTTATTATAATAAAATCCAAGACAATAGAAGTATACTAACTGACAGTAACCTATTAGAAGAAATCCTGAGCGAAGTTTTAAATGATCAAAACCTTTCTGAACAACAACAATTAGGGGTATGTACATTCATAAAAACGATGGAATACTCTAATAAATATTGGAATGAAAACAAATCTGAATGGGCAGAAAAAGCATCTTCATCAAAGCTTAAAAGCGGAGGGGATGTCGTCCTTGCTGATGGTATGTACTTATGTATAGGAACTCTAGGAGGAGGGCCTGTGGTAGGTATTGGTGCTGGAGCTGTCGCTTCTGCTTTTACTGCATTAACAAGATAAAATCTTCCTCAATGAAAAACAAAACATTACTCATAGGGTTACTAACTATTTTTATAAGCCTAATAGTTTTTTATATTCTGTTTTCTATTAAATACAGTTTTAAATGGTGGGAACATGAGCAATACCTATTATACTTCATTCCTATATGGTCTGTTGCTTTTGGCATATGTTCTTATAGTTTTTCAAAGAAATTCATTCAAAAAAAACGAATTCATTTTCCGATTGAGAAACCTACTAATTACAATGCTGTAGAAGCACAAAAACAATGGAGATGGGAGAAAAATAGCATGCTACAGAAAGCATGTGTAATTGGAAGAAATATCTTTGGAATATCTATTCCTATTTATGTTTTAGCTTATGTAGACAAAAGTGTTCATATAAAAAGCAATTGGTTTATGATAACTTTCTTTCTTGTAGCTACTTCTATTTGTTTTATCCTTGAAAGAAAATTGAAAAAAAATTATATAACTAATCAAAGCCCCGTTATCCGGGGCTTTTTTCATATTTCTGTTCGTAAAACTCGATTTTAGCCTTAAGATAGTTTAATTCTTTGAACTGATTCCAAGCATAGGCAGAAAACGCCATTATGGCCATAAATAAGCCGATTAAAACATACATCAAACTATTTTGTCCAAGACTTCGCCCTGCTCTCGGCTCATGGCATACTCCAAGGATGCTGCCGTGTGGGTGATGGATTTCTCTTTGCCTATCATTCTTCCAGTTTCTTTAGATGCTGTTTGACTTGCTTCATCAGGCTTTGGGCTTCCTCCCAAAAATTGGGGTGCCCTTTCTTGAACAGGTTCGACAAACTGGAGAAGTGCCGGTGGTAGGTGTGCAGATCCTTGTACACTTCCAATTCTTCCGGAGTGAGTTTGTAGCCGATTTTCCGACCGAAGCCGGCACGGCGTAAATACTCGGAAACCGAAAGTCCGCTTTCGCCTGCTCGTTTCTCTAGTAGCTTCTTTTCAAGCTTCGTTACTCGAAGCTCTATCTTCTCGGTTCGCTTCATTCTTCAAGGTCTGCATAGATTTGAAGTTGTGATACCAAACGCCCGTACTGCATGGCCTTCTCATGGTAGTAGGTGTGCATGTGGTCATTCAGATGCCGAAGACCTTCGGCCATTGTTTGGGCTTACTGCTGGGCAGAAAGTGCCATGTTCAACAGGTCGGTAGTGTCTGCTTTGAGTTCTACCGTTACATCGTTTAGCTTCTTTAGTTCGTATCCATCCATGATTCTAAGTTTTGTACTTCCCTCAACGACCATCGGTAGGTATATGGGGTTAATTTGGTATAAATTACACTAATTGAATTACAATCATTAACAAAGTCAGGGCTTAATCCTGTATTATTTTGTCGTATCTTTGCAGCCGAAAAATAAATATGACCATGACACATAAAGCCGGCTTTGTTAATATTGTAGGAAATCCTAATGTTGGGAAATCAACTTTATCAAACGAATTGGTGGGCGAACGCTTATCTATTATCACATCAAAAGCACAAACAACCAGGCATCGCATTTTTGGCATTGTTAATAAGCCTGAATACCAAATTGTTTTTTCTGATACTCCGGGTGTATTAAAACCAAATTACAAATTACAAGAGTCGATGCTGAAGTTTTCAAAATCAGCACTAAATGATGCAGATGTCATATTATATGTGACCGATACTTTTGAAAAACCAGATAAAAATGATGAGTTTTTAAGTTCGGTTCAAAAAACAAATATTCCTGTGTTATTGGTAATTAATAAGATAGATCTGATTGATCAGGAAAAATTAGATGGCATAATTGATTTTTGGAAAGAACAGCTTCCTAATGCTGAAATATTTCCAATGTCAGCCCTGCATAAATTTAACGTTCAAAATTTATTTGACCGTATTATTGAAATGCTCCCGGACTCACCTCCATTTTTTGAAAAAGATGCTATTACTGATAAACCAGAACGCTTTTTTGTAACAGAAATAATCCGCGAAAAAATTCTTATTCAATACAAAAAAGAAATTCCTTACTCGGTTGAAATTGAAGTTGAAGAATTTAAAGAAAGTAAAGAAAGAGTAGATATCAGAGCTATTATTCATGTGGCTCGTGATTCACAAAAAGGTATTATTATAGGCCATAAAGGCGTTAAACTAAAGTGGGTGGGTATAGAAGCTCGTAAAGATCTGGAAGCATTCTTAAAAAAGAAAGTACATTTAACTACTTACGTCAAAGTAACAAAAGACTGGCGCGATAAAGAAAATTTTCTTCGTAGCCACGGATACGACCTAAAGTAATCAGAACCTTAATTTACACCTGGGTTTTAATTTACAGGTAATGATTGGTGCAAAGAACGAGTTTAACTACCTTTGCAGCCCCAAAAAAACAAAAAAAAGAAAATTCATCATGGGAAATATAGTTGCAATTGTTGGTAGACCAAACGTAGGTAAATCAACACTTTTTAATCGATTAACCGGAACCCGACAAGCTATTGTTGATGAGATGGCCGGCGTAACACGCGACCGCTTGTATGGCAAAGCATTTTGGAATGGCGTTGATTTCTCAGTTATTGATACAGGTGGTTATGCAACCAATTCTGATGATATTTTTGAAGAAGAAATTCGTAAACAAGTGCTTATTGCGATTGAAGAAGCAGATATTGTAGTATTTGTAGTTGATGTCGTTACAGGAGTAACGGATTATGATGAAAATGTTGCTGACATCCTGAGAAAATCGCAAAAACCAGTTTTATTACTTGTGAATAAAGTTGATAATAATGAACGTATACCGGAAGCAAGTTATTTCTATTCACTAGGTCTTGAAGAATTATACCCTATCTCATCAATTAATGGCGCAGGGACAGGTGATTTTCTTGACAAGCTGGTTTCATTGTTTCCAAAAGATGAGGACGAAGAATACCTCGACCTTCCAAGGTTTACTATTGTAGGACGACCTAATGCCGGAAAATCTTCAATTATTAACGCTTTCATTGGTGAAAACAGAAATATCGTAACACCCATTTCCGGCACAACTCGTGATTCAATTTATACCCGGTATAATAAGTTCGGACATGATTTTTACCTGGTTGATACAGCCGGTTTAAGAAAAAAATCAAAGGTAAACGAAGATCTTGAGTTCTATTCAGTAATGCGTGCTGTACGTGCCATTGAAAACTCTGATGTATGTATGTTAATGATTGATGCCACACGTGGTTTTGAAGGGCAAGACCAAAAGATTTTCTCCCTGATAAAACGTAACAAAAAGGGTATTGTTGTTTTGGTTAACAAGTGGGATTTAATTGAAAAAGATACGCATACAGTTAAGAAATTTGAAGCCCAGGTACGGGAAGCTATGGCTCCCTATACCGATTTTCCGATAATATTTACTTCTGCAATAACTAAACAGCGTATACATAAAGCTATAGAAGCAGCCTTGCAGGTTTATGAAAACAGGAATACCAAAATTACAACTTCTAAACTGAATGAAACCTTATTACCTTTGATAGAGAAATACCCTCCTCCGGCAACTAAAGGTAAATTTATTAGAATAAAATACATAACACAGTTACCTACCCACTCACCCACATTTGCATTCTTTTGTAATTTGCCGCAATACATTAAAGAACCTTACAAACGTTTTCTGGAAAATAAAATAAGGGAACACTGGAACTTTAATGGTGTACAAGTCAACATTATATTACGTAAAAAATAACACCGGAAGGAGGCTGTTCAAAAAGTAAAGATTCCAATCCTTTTGCAAAATTGTAGTATAACCCTAGCACTGTAAGGAAAACTGAATTTCGACAACTTTCCTTTAATAATTTTAAGTGTAAAAGTTAGTAAAGCCAAAAACCTGCTTTTTGAACATCCTCTTCTTTTTTTAATGGCACTATACATGTTATAGGCCTTCCGGCAAATGAAAAGTTTTTGGCTATATTTGTCTTTGGTTCACTCAAGTTTTATTGAACCTGACATTATACATCACATCGAACGAATTGATTTAAAAAAGTATGCGAATCATTTTCAACAAATACCTTTCTCTTATTGCTATTACCTTGTTTATAACACTTTCTATCCATGCCCAAAGGCCTGAAAATATGACAAATGAACGCGATGGTATGGGATCAGAAAAGGATAAGACGCCAACAGAGACTATTCCTCCTGATGTTAGAACATGGAAATTAAAAGATCATTTTACATTTAGTGACACTATACCTGTTGACACCTTATCAGATGGTTACCAGATATTCAATCCTGTTTTTCGTGAAACAATAGCAGCTAACCACCTTGGTAATTTAGGGTCATCATATCAATCCATGCTATTTGATGAACAGCAACATTATTACGGCCACCTGTTTTACAATTCATTATTAGCTTATATTCCACAACCAGATAAACTCTATTTTTTTAATACCAAAACGCCATACGTTAATGTAAGCTATCATTTCGGAGGCCCCAAAAGAAGATCTGAAGAATATATTAGTGCTTTATACACCCAGAATATCACCAAAAAAACCAATGTTGGTATACAATACCAGTTAAGCTCATCAATGGGTCAATATCAGGTACAAAAAGCCGAAAATCAAAACTTTAAATTCTGGAGTAGTTATAATGGCGACCTGTATAATATGCATATGGCATTTATTTATGCAAAAATTGCTAATCAAGAGAATGGCGGCCTAAACATCCCCGGATCGAATGATAATTTTCCGAATGAAGATCCGGAAGACTTAGCTTTTCAATTTAGTGATGCATCACTTAAACTAAATAATCTACAATTCTTCTACAACCATTCACTTTCAATTGGTAACATTAATGTAAAAGGAAAAGATTCTACTGTAACAGAATTACCAGTCAGTACAGTTTATCATACCTTAAAATTTGATCAGGGTAAACGCAATTATCATATAAACCAATACCCTAAAATTCCATTTTATAACAATATTTACCGCGATTCATTGCAAACCCGCGACAGCACTCTTTATAACAATATATCCAACACGTTTCAGATTAAATTTAACGAGGAAGCTAATTCCCTACTTAAATTTGGACTACGGGCTTATATTGTAAATGATATTTCCTTATATAAATTTCCGGGCAATACCGGTTGGAAGTTTGATAAAGATGGCAAAGGCATACCTGTTTACCAAACCAGGGATACCAGTTTGGTAACATCAGCTATTGGTGGCCAAATATTTAAAAACCTCGGAAAGAATTTATGGTGGAATGCAGGTATGAAATTATATTTCCAGGGATACAGAGCCGGTGACTCTGAAATTACAGGTAGTTTAAACTCCAGCTTCAGAATAAGAAAAGATACTGCCGGTTTTTTTGCAAATGGTGGTATTTATCTTCGTCAGCCCGAACTTTTTGAGAACCAGTATTACTCTAATCACATACAATGGTCCGAAGACTTTAACCAGGTTAAAAGCATACGAATTCACGGCGGATTCAGAATACCAACAAAACGCTTTGAACTAAGCGCCGGAGCCAATATTGTTACAGATCACATCTATTGGTATACCGACGGCACTCCACGACAAAGCAGCAAGGTAATACAAATCCTAAACGCACGCCTAAAAAAACACTTTCAACTGAGGCGTGTACATTGTGTTAATGATGCGGTAGTACAATATTCCAGCGATAATGATATTATTCCCGTACCACTTTTGTCTCTCTATAATTCAACCTACTACGAAAATACACTATTCCGGGTATTGCACTTCCAGGTAGGTATTGATTTAAGATACAACACCGCATATTATGCTCCTAAATACATGCCGGCAACTTCTACATTTGTTAACCAAAAAGATGTAGAGGTTGGTAATTACCCATTTATAGATGTTTTTGCAAACCTACAACTCAAACGCGCTCGGATTTACGTTAAATTTGACCATGTAAATCAAGGTTATCCTGATGATCCGTACTATGCAGCTTACAAGTATCCGGCTAATCCGAGAAGCCTTAAATTTGGTGTATCCTGGAACTTTTATGACTAAGAGAGTAACCTACTTTACTTTTGTTGAGTACAACTTATTAACTTTGCTCACTGAAACTAAAAGCGTTATTATGCGAAAATATAGTATTTTCATCGTTGTATTATTATCTGTTCTTCTTAATGGATGCCAACCTGGAAGCAAGAAAGTAAAGCAGCAGAAAACTATCGAACCTGTTTCAATCGACCTTACTGATATTATTAAAAGAGGAAAAATACGCGTCGTTACAGACTATAACTCCACTAATTACTTTGTTTATAAAGGCCGCCCTTTAGGTTATCAGCTTGAGCTGCTTCAGGCACTAAGTAATACGCTAGGTATAAAATTAGAAATTGTTGTATCCAATAATGTAGAAAAGAATTTTAACAGTTTACTTAATGGCGATGTAGACCTTATTGCCACCAACCTTACAATTACTCGAAAAAGAGAACAAAAAGTAGCCTTTACCGAACACCACTGTACAACACGACAAGTATTAGTGCAACAAATTCCTATAAACAGCCAGAACACAGAACACAATAAAAAGATTATTCGTAACCAACTTGATTTGGCTGGCAAAACCATATATGTACAAGAAAACTCGTCTTACGTTAACCGCCTTAAAAGTTTAAGTAACGAAATTGGTGACAGTATTAATATTGTAGAAATACCTGATTATGAGGTTGAGCAACTAATTGCCCTTGTAGCCAGTGGCGAAATATCCTACACTGTTTGCGATGAAAACCTGGCAAAAATAAACCGGAATTTCTATGATAACATTGATATTGAAACAGCTGTAAGTTTCCCTCAAAAGATTGGCTGGGCTGTCCGGCCTAATTCTATAGATTTAAAAGATGTAGTAGATAACTGGTTAATTAACTTCAAAAAAACCAATCAATACAAACGTATTTATCGCAAGTACTTTATTAATAAACGTTCTACCCATCTTGTTAATTCATCTTTTCATTCCATTAAAGGTGGAAAAATTTCGGCGTATGATTCCATTATTAAGGAAGAGAGCAAAAAGTATGATTTTGATTGGCGACTGGTGGCTGCTGTAATATATCAGGAATCTCGCTTCTTACCTGAGGTGGAAAGTTGGGCAGGTGCTATTGGCCTGATGCAGCTAATGCCACAAACAGCAGAAAGCTTTGGTGTTAAAGAAATAACATCACCACAGGATAATATTCAGGGAGGACTAAAATTTTTAATCTGGCTTAATAAACGTTTTGAGAATGTAATTACTGATCCAGAAGAACGCCTTAAGTTTGTTTTAGCCTCATATAACGTTGGTCACGGACATGTGGAAGATGCTATGCGCTTAGCTGAAAAAAACAATAAAAACCCACACATTTGGGAAGGTAATGTTGACTACTATTTATTAAATAAATCAAAACCATCGTTCTATAACGACCCTGTAGTAAAATATGGCTACTGTCGTGGCGAAGAACCATATCACTATGTTACCGATATTATGGAACGCTACACGCACTATAAGAACGTGATTGTAGACCAGTAAAAAAATCAGCTTGCTTAATGAGGTGTAAAAATTCACTTATAATCATTGCAGTTGCCCCCCAAATAACGTATTCATCTACTTTATAGAAAGGTGCATCAACTTGTATCCCATTTATATTACGACTAAAATGATGTATAGTATCGGGTGTTAACAGTTTTATTATTGGCACTTCAATTATTGAATCAACTTCTCTTAAATCAGGCGTAAATACAGGCAAGATATTAGTAACACAAACCTGTGGATAAACCATAAAATTGGAATTTGGAATATAAAGTGGTGTTAATTCACTTATAAACTGAATATTACTACGCTGCACCCCTACCTCTTCTTCTGATTCTCTCAAAGCCGTATCAAGCAATGAACTATCCCATTTTTCCACTTTTCCACCTGGAAAGCTCACTTGCCCGCTATGTGCACCGTCATAAGTTGAACGCTGTATTAAAGGCATATACCACTCATTATCTTTTTTATACAAAAGAATTAGTACACTACTTCTTCTTGCATTCAGAGGATCATGTTTAATGTTTCCGGTCCACCGAACAGAGGGTGACATTAAGCGCTGTATATCAATACCCGGCAATGGCTGGTTAAACACTTCTTTTATTATATCAATCTCATTTCTCATGCATTTCTTTTTACTAAGTAACCTGTTAAAACAACAAATAGTTTTTTTAAGATAACGAATAATACCGATTAATGCAATTTTACAGTTGTATAGTAAAATGAGCTTTATATACTACTAACCTGAGTTCAATTTAAATCTATGTTACAGTTTAACTTATTTTTGGGTACATATTTCTACTAATGTAAGGCATATCTGTAAGTACTGTTCAAATTCGGGAAGAATAACCAATGGTGTAAATCCCCATGTTCTGTATCAAATTAATGTACTTAGTTCAACGAATGTCATCCTATTAATTTGATTAAAGGCTCTAATTTGTTGATTACACAATTAAAAAATATAAAGTGCCAGGAAGCAAGGTAATAAGAGTTTTTCCCTGGCACTTGTGCCTTAATACTTCTTACCCCTAATAATAAAAATCAATTTAATTTCAGGCATTTACAATACAGAATCAAATCGTATTTCAATAAATAAATCTGTCAAGGTTCGGTCTTCTTAGGTATGAAATAAACCTGTGTTTTGATAAACAATTGGCGGTAGTATAAAAGTTGATTATAAACAAACGTTAGAACACAAAAAAGGCCGGGCGTTCCCGGCCATTTGTCCCATTTATTAACTTAAACCTTAATTAAGTATTTAACAAGTAAATCAACAACTGTACCATTTCTTATAATGTAAAAAAACATTTCATACAATACATTATAAAACACTATATAACAATAATATAAAATGACAACAAAAAGATAAATAAAAATATAAGAACGATTAGTCCTGTATCTTTTTGTCCGCTTACGTACACTGCATGTCAGTTAACGGACAATACCATTTAGTTAAAACGAATAGCTTTTACAGGTAATATACGCGAAATAAGGTAAGAAGGCCCTAACATCATAGTTAAAGTAATTATGAGTACGCCAATATTAAGTAACAACAATTCAACCAATGAAATATCAATTGGTACTGTACTAAGGTAGTAATTGCCAGGATCTAACTTAAACAACTGTGTGTATTTTTGAAATACACAGATACCAACTCCAATGATGTTACCCCAAAATAAACCTCGGCCAATAATAACAGCCGACAAGTACATAAAAACCTTTCGCAGGCTCCAGTCATCACATCCAAGGGCTTTTAATATACCAATCATATTTGTACGTTCAAGTATAAGAATTAACAAACCAGATATCATATTAAATCCTGCCACTAAAATGATTAAAATCAAAATAACATACACATTGGTATCCAAAATATCAAGCCATCCAAAAATTTGTGGCTGCAATTGTTCAATGGTTTTTGTACGCAGCATGGTACCATCATCTTCAACCCTTGCACTTGTTAAGTAATATACCTGTTCTCCTACTTGCTCCAGGTTATTAAAATCATCAATACTTATTTCGTACCCTGATATTTGCTTATCGTTCCAACCATTAAGCTTTTGTATGTGTTTAATATCCACAAAAGCATAATATTTATCAAATTCGGGAAAGTGTGAATCATATATACCAACTATATTAAACCGGCGCTGCAATATTGTATTCTGAACAAAATACATCCGTAGCTTATCGCCTATAGTTACATTTAAAAGCCTGGCAATTTCTTTTGATATAAGGATTTCATCGGAGCGTACAGAATCATTAAAAACCGGCACTTCTCCTTCTGTTAATGTCAATTGCAGAAAATCCCAGTTATATTCTTCACCAACACCTTTTAAGACTATCCCCTGAATAGATTCATTTGCTTTTACAATACCTGGCTTAGTACTAAAACGCTGAATAAACGTGACACCATCCACCGCTTTAATTTCATTTGCCAGTCCATCATCAGCTGTTATAGGATTGGTTTCAAAAGAGTAATTATAATCATAACTCATCACCTGCACGTGCGATGCAAACCCGGTCACTTTATCCCTGATCTCACCTTTAAATCCAAACCCAATAGCCAGTGATAATATCATTATTACCATACCCAAAATAATACCAAGGGTAGCTACCTTAATAACTGGGCCTGCCAGTTTTTTTGTTGATAAACCACCTGATAAGATTTTACGTGCAATAAAGAGTTCAAGATTCACTGTGACAAATTTTGTTCAAAGATAGAAAAAGAGGGGGTATACCAAAAAATATCAGGAAACGATTGATGTGTGTTTACACATTAAAAAAAAATTGAATATAAGGTTAAAGGCTAATAAGTTTTCATAACACGGTAACTTATTGTTAATTAAGGATAAAACCCTACCGAACAATCTTATTCAACGAAATAACTTTAGTAGCCTTTACAATATCAAGGAAGAGCAGCAAAAAAAGCCGGAACATACGTCCGGCCCTGAGATATTAAATATGAGCTGATTTTAATTAGTACGCCCAGGATACACTTTTAGAGCTTCTTCTAATGTTTCCAGTGCACAAGCAAGGTCTTCTTTTTTTAGCACATAAGCTATACGAACTTCATCTTTACCAGACCCCGGAGTACTGTAAAAACCGGATGCAGGTGCCATCATAACTGTTTGCCCTTTATGCTCAAATTCACTTAAAATCCATTGACAGAATTTATCCGAATCATCAACTGGTAATTTTGCTACGGTATAAAATGCACCTTTGGGTACTGGTGTAAATACACCCGGTATTTTATTTAATCCTTCAACCAAAAAGTTACGGCGCTCAATATATTCGGCATACACCTCATCAAAATACTCTTTTGGCGTATCTAATGACGCTTCAGCTGCAATCTGGCCAAAACCTGGAGGGCTCAAACGCGCCTGGGCAAATTTCATGGCTGTATCTATAATTGATTTATTCTTGGTAACCAAAGCTCCAATACGTACACCACACTCACTGTAACGTTTCGATACAGAGTCAAACATTACTACATTATCCTCAATAGCATCAAGATGCATGGCCGAAATATGTTTCTCACCATCATAACAAAACTCCCGATATACCTCATCTGAAAACAAATAAAGTTCATGCTTTAAAACAATCTGCTTTAATTGATTCATTTCTTCCTGCGAATAAAGATAACCTGTTGGATTATTTGGATTACAAATAACAATAGCCTTTGTGTTAGGTGTTATCATTTTTTCAAACTCCTCAATAGCCGGTAAAGCAAAACCTTCTTCAATACTTGAGCGAATGGGTTTTACAACTACACCCGCTGAAACAGCAAATCCATTATAATTAGCATAAAAAGGCTCAGGTATAATCACCTCATCACCAGGATTAAGGCAAGTTAAAAAAGCAAAAGTAATTGCCTCTGATCCGCCTGCCGTTACTAATATTTCATTTTCATCAACATTAATATTGATATCCTGATACATCTTTGCCAACTTCTTACGATAGCTCTCTATACCAGCTGAGTGACTGTATTCCACTACTTTTAAGTCAATATTACGGATAGCATCTAAAGCTACTTCAGGAGTTTTAATATCTGGCTGACCAATATTTAAATGGTATACCTTTGTTCCTCTTGATTTTGCCTGATCGGCAAATGGTACCAGCTTTCGAATAGGCGACGCCGGCATCTGTTTTCCTCTATCTGAAATATTAGGCATTTGTGTATTATTTAAAATGTTTCTCCTTGTACTTTGTATTCACGCAAATTTAGACTTAAATATGATATAAATTTTATGATTTTAAGCATCTTTTTTCAAACTTCATCCCATGCTTTTTTTCTATCTGACGGGAAAACTTATTTTTGTCAGAAATTGGTCATGTTATGCAAAAGGGGATTTTAACATCTATTTTATTAGTTATGGTATGCTTCTCAACAGTAGCACAAATTGTTAGTATTGATAAGCGGCGTACAAAAAACCCAAACAAAGGCTTCCAGGGAGATATTAATTTAGGGCTTAACTTTGTGCATACTACAACTGATATGACACAGGTTGCTTCGCGTTTTAAACTGCAATATAACGACAATGATAACACTTATCTTTTTTCTTCGGATATTGGCTATAGTAAAGTTGATAATGAAAGTAATGTGAATAATGGCGGTATAATGTTTAAGTACAATTATTGGGTACCGGAAAAAATTATTATTGCTGAAGCTTTTTACCAATACCAGTATAACCGCGTTAAACAGCTTAAAAACCGTCATATTGTTGGTGGTGGTCCCCGATTTAATATGGCCGATAAGGAAAAATTCTCTCTGTTTTTGGTAGCCTATACCATTTATCTCAATGAACTGTTTGAAACCAGTACTTATGAACGTCAAAAGCGCTTGGTTAAATTCAGTTCAATGCTTTCTACAGATTGGCAAATAACACCTAACGCCTCCATATCACACAGTACTTATTATGAGCCTGATTATTCAGACCCTGTCGACTTTCGTATCTGGAGTGAGACGCGTTTTAACATTAAAATAACAAAGAAATTCTCCTTTGCCCTTTACATGCGCTTCGACTACGATAACCTGGTTCCGCCAGAAGTAGATCCTTTATTCTACACAATCAATAATTCGTTTAGTTTAAAATTTTAAGGTTTATAAGTCATATTGCAACATTCGTTGAGTTTTATCTACCTTACATTGAATTAGGCGGTTCTGTATTTTGTATTTTATTTTGAATAGGTACTTTTACACTAATTCATACCACTAATCTAAACCTGATTCATATGCTTAAAATCTCCCTGTTTGGCATTTTATTCTTCTTACCAATGGTATTATTTTCGCAAGGCATTAAAGGTGTTGTTAGCGACGAAGCCGGCCAGTCTGTTCCTTTCGCCACTATTTACCTAAAAGAAACAACTACCGGAACCACAACCAATGATTTGGGCGAATATGAAATTCAACTTCCACCGGGTAGCTACACTATTATTTTTCAAGGTTTAGGATTTGAAAAAACAGAGTTAAAAGTTAATGTTGACAACAGTTTTATAAGTAATGATATTGTTCTGAAAAAACAAGCATACAGAATTAAAGAAGTGCGGGTATACTCCGGTGGCGAAGATCCGGCCTACCCTATTATGCGAAAAGCTATTGGTTTAGCACCCTATTATCAGCGACAAACAGAACAGTATAAAGCAGAGGTTTATATTAAAGGCAGTTTACTGATGAAAAAGATTCCCAAGCTCTTTTTAAAGATGCTGGAAAATGATGACGAGCCACTTGATTTAGAAGTTGGTAAAACATACACCATGGAATCTATGAATGAAATAGAGTTTACTGCACCGGATATATACAATCATACGGTATTATCATCGCGCAGCACTTTTCCTGAGTCTGGCGATGATGATGTGATGGGCTACCTTACATACAGTTTTTACGAACCTACACAAGATATGGCTATTTCGCCATTAGCTCATAATGCTTTTTCGTACTACAAATTTGTATACGAAGGCTTTTTTTATGAAGGCGATGTAGCTGTTAATAAAATTAAAATAATACCCCGGCGTAAAAGCCAGCAAACGTATAGTGGATATATATACATTGTTGATAATCTGTGGAATATTCATTCTATTGATGTAACCAACAATACGTTTTTTGGCGAGTTAAATATTAAACAAGTCTATGCTCCGGTAAAAGAACGTTCGTGGTTACCTATCAGTCATCGTTTTAACGTAGCTGCCTCTATTATGGGTGTTAAAGCCAATTTTAGTTATGCCGGCTCTGTTAAGTATACCAACCTTAAACTCAATACCGGCCTGCCTGTTCCTAACATACTTATGAAGCAATATGCTGCTGAAGAAGCAGCACTGCAAGCTGCCAAACAATTGGCTGAAGAACAAAAAGAAATGAGTAAGAGCCAAAAAAAAATGAAAGAATTGCTGGCCAAAGAGGAGTTGTCCAACAAGGATATGATAAGGCTCTCCCGCTTAATTGAAAAAGAATCGCGAAAAGAAGAGGAAGAAACAGAGTCACTTGAAATAAAAAGCACTTATAAAATCACACATAAGAAAGACAGTATTAAACAAGATTCTACTTACTGGGCTACCATTCGCCCTATACCATTAAGTAGTGATGAGCTGCGTGGATTTGAGCTAAAAGATTCCTTAAAGTTGGCCAAAATGACAAACGATACTACAGCAACTAAAAAGAAAAAAAGATCAGCATTTAGTAAGGTATCAGGTGGCTTTTTATCAGGCCATAGCTTCTATGCCAACGATTCGTCAACCAAAATTACATACCACGGTTTAATAGGTTTAAACCAGGTTGATTTTAATGCCGTTGATGGCTGGAGCTACCAACAAAAGCTAACCATACACCATGCATTTGACTCAATACACTCTTTGCTCTTTGAGCCAATGGCCGAATATGCTTTTGCACGTAAAAAGGTAATGTGGAATGCCAGTACCGTGTATAATTTCGCCCCGCTAAAACAAGCAAACATTAGGATAACCGGGGGACAGCAAAGCATGGATTTTAATAGCAAGTATGGTATTGACCGAACCTTAAATACCTTCTCTGCACTCTTTTTTAAAGACCATTACATGAAGCTGTATCAAAAAGATTATGCGGCCATTAATACCTCCTTTGACCTGGTACATGGTATGCGTCTTCAGCTCGCTGCTTCTTACAGCTGGTACCAACAGTTAGAAAACCATACCAATTGGTCTATACTAAGTAAAGACAAGCCTTATGCCGAAAATATTCCGCCCAACAACCAGGTTACACCCGGGCATTTAATAGATCAGTCTGATATGTATACTTCTATAGCCTTAAGTTATACACCCCGTTTACGCTATCGTATTTACAAAGGAAAGAAATATATTGCCGGGTCTAAATACCCCACTTTTAAGTTGCAATATGAGCGGGGATTAAAAAATGTATTTGAAAGTGATTCAGACTATGAACTAATTAGTGGTAGTGTTTCTCAAAAAAGAGAATGGGGTGTTTTTAATGCTTTTAACTGGCATCTCGGAGCTGGTTATTATTCGCGTAATAAGCAAATGCACTTTTCACGTTTTAGGCATTTTAATACCTCTGAAATACCAATCAACTTTAAACAATGGGACAGGGCTTTTATGCTTTTGGATGATTACCGGTATAGCACAAACGAGTGGTATACACAAGCTCATATGTCGTACACTTCACCTTATTTACTGCTAAAATTCTTACCTGTAATTAGCAATCGCTTATGGACTGAAAAACTATATGCCAGTTACCTTACTCAACCCAATTATAAAAACTATACCGAGGTGGGGTATAGCATAAGCCAGATTTTCTTTATTGGAAGCGCTGGTGTATTTGCCGGTTTTGAGGATGGTAATTACACCAGGTGGGGTTTTAGAGTGGGGATTAATATAAGCGATATGTAAAAGATTAAAGTGTTGCAATTCTAACAGGTTATAAAGAAATAAACAATACCCTCGTACCGGGTTTTAACTTATATTGTATATGTGTATTGGAGTTCGATATTTCCACTACACTACAATTCTGTTTATCAGTACCAACCACGCCACCCTGGCATACTTTATTACATGAGATACTCTAAACCAGCTTATTACTTACACTGCTCCAAAATACCACCCTTACACATACAAGACTCACGCCCTTTGCTCTTTTTTCATTAACTAAAAGAACTTTATATATTTACCACTTAAAGTACACACAATCTATAGCAGTAAGTACGGCATATTCGGCTATATCTGAGTCCATTAGTAATTACTAAAACATGTGCTAAACCGAAAAACACTATTTTTAACAATTTAATATATAGCTATACCAACCATTAAATACAAGTTAAGAGAGTACAATAGAAAGGAGAATTACAATAAATGACAAACATTACTATCAATACATACTATCAGTATACAGCTATAATGATATTGATTTTATTTTATGGAATATATATAGGAAAAATAATCATACAGCGAAAAAAAGGAATTCAAACTGACCAAATGGCACGTGGTAAAAAAGGGAAAGAGCTATTTATAACGGAGGCTATACTAAAAGTAGCAACCTACTGTACCGCAATCATAAAAACGATAAGTATTTTGGTAAATACAACACATTCCTGTACGCCATTAAAAATAATAGGACTAGTTTTGTGCTCAGGTGGAGTCATACTTTTCGGTACAACAGTTTATACAATGCGAGATAATTGGCGAGCCGGAATTCCAACAAATACTAAAACAGAATTAGTAACTGCCGGAATTTTTAAAATCAGCAGGAATCCTGCATTTTTAGCATTTGATTTGGTATATATAGGTATCTTGTTTATATTTTTCAATCTGACACTGTTCGTGTTTAGTACTTTTTCTATACTAATGTTACATTTACAAATAAGACAGGAGGAGATATATTTACAGGGCATTTTTAAAAACGAATACACAAAATACAAACAACAAACAAAAAGATACATAGGAGTAAATAAAACCAGCCCTTAAAAAGGTACATAGTCATAGTGAGGTTATGTAGTTTAAGCAGGGCATATTCTCGCCTCAATTGCCAGTCCTATGGGATAAACAATCATCATAGCGAATGCATTATTCACCATGCACCAACAGTTACTCAACATACCGAATTGATAAAAAACTTAACAAATTACAAATATGATTTCACCATTATTTAATCATCTACTTATTCCATTTATTATTGCCATGTTTTTAGCAATAACTATGGGTGGAAGTGGTACCGCACCATCATTTTCTGCTGCATACGGAGCTAATGTTATTAGAAAAAGTTTGATTCCAGGATTATTTGGAATAATGGTTTTTATAGGAGCAATTATTGCAGGAAAAGGAACAGCTACAACAATGGGTAAAGGCTTGTTAATGCCAGATTTAATGTCATTTACAGTAGTTTCAATTATACTTTTTTCAGTTGCAATCTCATTGTTGATTGCTAACTTGGTTGGAATACCGCAATCAACAAGTCAATCAACTGTTTTGTCTGTAACTGCAATAGCATTATATTTTAATGACTTACACTCTGACAAATTGTTTTTAGAAATAATTCCAACATGGTTTATTTTACCAATAATATCATTTTTTGTGAGTTTATTTTTTGGAAAATACATTTACCGACCAATGAGAAGAAAAGGGCTTACTTTACAACGAGCTCAAAATGAAAATATGAAACCTGTATGGAATGGATTATTAGTATTAATGTCATTATATGTTGCTTTTTCAATTGGAGCAAATAATGTAGCAAATGCAGCCGGACCAATTGCTTCAATGACGGCGAACGAACTAAATATTTCAATAAACGAAAACTTTATTTTAATAATGATAATATCTACTTTAATTGTAGCACCTTGTTTTGGAATTGGAAGTTCAATTTTCGGTCATAAGATTGTAAAAAATACTGGAAAAGAAATTGTATTATTTGGAAAATTTGAAGCTGTAATAATAGCCTTTGTATCGGCTAGTTTATTATTAGTAGCATCATTAACAAAAGGGATTCCAACTTCATTAGTACAATTGAATGTAGCTGCAATTTTAGGAATTGGTGTTGCAAAATTAGGAACCAAAAATATTTTCAAGAAAACAGAGGTTAGAAGGTTTTTTATAATGTGGTTAATTGCTCCTTTGATTGCTTTTGCATTATCATTATTATTGATATTTATTACTGATAAATATGGGCTTTTAAAAGTTACGTTGGATAACAATATATAAACGTTTGCTATAGCGTATAAAACAAGCGCCTGGTTTGTTAAATAAACGAAACCAGGCGCTTTATTAACCTCTTACTCCTGGTTAATTACCCCTGAATTTATTACCAGGAAAGCTTACTGAGCATCGTATCTATCTTGTTCCAATAACCAAAGTTCGGTTCCCGTCCCAGCCTACTGCTTCAATTCGCGTAGCTCCATCCAAATAAGGAACTAATGTTTTTTTATTTTCTTTATCTCCTGTTCCAACCATAGTAATACACTTTAATTCGCTATTATGATAGGTTTCAAAAACAGTCACATTTTTCCAAACATCATGATTTATTGATTTTAGCGTATTACCTGAAATACCTTTATTGTATTCTCCCCTAACACCCTGCTTGTTTAAAAAGGCTTCTATACTATTTCCACTAATATAATATATTACATCAGTTTGAGGTTCAGGATATTTCTGAGCATATTTAATAACCTCATCTACCATTTCCTGTGTTATGGTCTTTTGCCGCGAACGATAATCCCCAAACATCTTATCAATAGGGGTAAGAAAGCCTGTTTTTAGAAAGAAGCCTGTCAAATCCTGCTGCACAGCATCACAGGCATTCTTTATAAAATTCATTTGTAACTGACCATCTGTAAGGTTTGACTCATCTGTAAGGCGTACTTTTTCAAAAATATCGGCCCAAAAATAAGGTTTGTACCATGCATTACCTTCTCCTGCCACATGGTAATACAAATGCAACTGCCACAAAGGGGCTAACTTTACAAAATGGTCTCCTCCCCATTGTCCTTTATTATCGGGTTGATAATGACTCACATCCGGCCCACATTGTAAACCCCACTCCTGCCCTTCAATAAGTGCATTATTTAAGTAGGCATTATAACGCCCTCCTGTAACACCTTTAATCCGTTCGTGTTCGAGACGTAATGAACGAGGGTTAAAAATGTACTGAGACCAAGCTGAAAAGATGTTATTGGTACATTCAGAAGTGCCAACCCAATTCATACCGGGACGCACCTGGTTAACATGACCAAATTCATGTGCAATACCCCAACAATTTGCTCTTATGTTACCAGGGTTTGCCACTTTATCCATTGTTTTATAGCTAAATGCTGCTCCTAAACCATCAGCATGCATATAACCATTCCATACTACTCGCCCAAGCATATGATTTTCAGGTACCCTATTATACCTATCCAGCCCCATAATAAGATGCTGATGCATAATAATACTGTCATATAGGTTAATTAGTTCTCCTAAGCGGCCATAAGCCTGCTCTTTTAAGCCTTTTACATCGTATATAAGTTGCGTTTTTTCTCCACATATGTCAAGCACTTCACTCACTGCATTATCCAGCATCTCTTTCCCTTCCTTTTCAGAATGCAGTTGCGGATTAAAAACGCCATTAACAGCACCGCCATAAATATGAATTTTTACCGGTTTTGCTACTTTGTAATTCGCAGTATAATAATTGATATATCCATTACCTTTTCCCTTCATAGTTAAAACATTAGGCCCTTCAAACAAAGGATATGAAAAGTCATCACCACTCTTGCCAAAGTCCTTTACCCGGAGTTTAACTTTTTCACCACCTGTTTTTCCCACAAAAACAATAACCGTTTCTTCTTTAGAAAAATGAATACCAGTCATGTTTTCAAATTGACTATAAGTACTTGTTTTTAATGTTTTGGCTAAGTCAACTACGGGTCGGTACGGTTTATATTCCTGAATACGAAACTCTTCTTGGTACGTTTTATGAAATAGTTTACTTGCAATGTCCTTAAGAACTGGGTTCTTTATTTTCTTAATACGTTTTTCTGTTGTTTTTTCTTCCAACTCTGAAAAAGTACAATCAGAAAAATACTTTAAATCTTTTTTAATAGTATTATCATACCGTTGATAACACTCTATTTCTGCAAGAGATACAAAATACTTTTCATCGTTTGATGCATATGCATCCAATACTTCAATACGGATAGTATTGGGTTGCTGTACTGGCGCGGCAGGTATTACAATAAAAGGTTCGCTGGATTTGGGTAGAGTTACTTCCTGCACTAGGCGAAAATCGGAATCCAGATCGGAACTAACCCATATTCGTGCTTTTTTGATTATACCATTACTACCATCCTTTCTCGGGTACAGCACTATATAATCAAGCTGCTTCTTATCGCTTTTGTTGAATTTATATTCAAATACTATTGTTCCTGCCGGTTTATGACCTGTCCAAGGTGAATGATAAATTGTTGTCAGATCATTATCAATTGTATTTTCTATATTCTGACCGGGTTCATAACAGTTACCAGGCAATAGTTTTGCCGATTTAATACTCAGAATCTGATCTTTATTAAATGCAGAATTAAAATCCTTATGACCGGTATTGAGGTTTACATTAATACTATTAATAATAGCAGGTGTAAATATAAAGACACCAATAAATAATGTAATTTTTGAAACTATATTATTACAAATATTCATAAAACACATTTTACAAAGCTAATTAAGCCGGATTATTCATTAGAGGTTCGTGATGGGCAATTAAAATACAAAAAACAAGAACTTGACGAGACGAGTCATAGCATCGTTACGGTGAGTTGAGGCAAGTTAGTAAAACGGCTTGTTTTGAAGTAGTTTAGTTGCGCAATAGAATACCAAATGCATATTGTGGGTTTAACTTATACCAGTACCACTTTTAGCGGCTCGAATATGCGTAGTACGGAATTTCAAGGCACTTCACTATCAAACAGCTACCCTGTATATTAAGTTCAAACTTAGTGCATCACCCCACATTACGTATATTTATTGTTGTGTGTTCAGCATTTTTTTATCAACCAATTCCTTACTAAAGGTCATTAATAGCTTTTTGTCTAATAATTTTACTATTCACTTTGTCGAAATAAGATAGCATAAAAAAACCTGTTGAATAGTCAATATTTTCAATTGAAAGCTGAATATTTCCATTTTCTAATTCAAAGGTTGAATAATATTTACACCGATCCATGCCAACGTAAAACATTCTAGTTTTATCATCTTTAGGTTCTGGAGGCGTATCAAACTTTTCAACAACCTCGGATGGCTCTCCATATTTCTCAGTTAATAGTTCCTTTAAATTATAATAGCCAGAGGAAAGATATGACCAACTATCACCTTCAGGAAATGTTACAGTTATTTTACTAACTAAATCTTTTTGTTTTAATGTTGCAACCCCAATAATACAACCTTTATATGCTGCAAAGTCACCTTTTAATATTGCAACACCATCTTCTGTCTCAATTAAAGTAAATCCGACCTGTTTCATTTTAGAAACATACTCATCTAGGGAGCCATCAATTGGAACTCCTTTAAATGAAAGATGCTTTGATTCTTGGGAAAAAGTTAACATTGTTGTTAATGATAAGATTAGTGTCAAAATTTTTATTTTCATAACTTTAATGTTTTTATTTAAATTACATCAGTCTAATATTTGCTGACACACAACAGAAATATAATAATAACAGTATGCTTAATACCTTCCCTGGAACTAAATATTCCAGGGAAGGCCTTTTTAATAGTAAAGTACTTTACTGCTTATTTAGCAACACGGAAGCCATGACGGTAATAAGCATATGCTCCCGACTTATCTCCATCCCTAATTACAGTTTTTTTATTGCGGTAGGTTACTGTATAATACCCTTCCGGATCTGAACCATAAACATTACCATCACAAGCTCCACCTCTTACAACTTTTCCAAGTATTGTTCCAGAATAACCAATGTTCGTAGCTTCAGATTCTGTTGGTCCCTGAGGATCATTTTCAGGCGATGTAGCGTAGTAGTCTTCTTTATACCAATCATTACACCACTCATCAACATTACCTGTCATATCATAAATTCCTAATTCATTGGCAGTCTTCTGGCCAACGGGCTGTATTTCTTTTCTTGAACCTCCGGCTGGTGTATTATCCTTATTCCAGGCCACTGCATCTAAATCATTTCCTCCACTATAATAGTATCCTTCGGATTTACTACCACCTTTAGCTGCATACTCCCATTGTGCCTCAGTTGGCAAGTGGCCTCCCAACCATTTGGCATAAGCATTGGCACCATACCAATACACATAGCTTACAGCACTGCTTTCATCCGCATGGTAGAGTGCACTAGCCTTATATTCAAAGGAGGCGCCATTATGCTCTATCGGACAATCATCATCGCTCATTTTAATGTATGGTACCAAGCCATGTTCATCATCATTAAATGTTCCGTCAGCATTACACCCTATAGCATTTAAAAAGCCAATATACTGGGCAATTGTTACTTCATATTTTCCAATAGAATAATCTGATAATGTAACCGAGTGAGCAGGCCCTTCATTGTCATATGGGGAACTTTTCCCATCAAATCCCATAGTAAACGTTCCTCCCTCAACAAAAACATAATCATGCGGAACAAAAGCAACAGGCTCACTGTAAGTTGTACCATAATTATTAGATGCAAATATTCTTACATAGTACTTTATTTGCTCCAGTCCTGTCAGTTCACAACTTAACTCTCCAAGCTGGCCATTAACGGTAACTTTTGTTCCATCACCTTCTTCTGGGGCATTACCTGTTGTATTCCAATAAATACCACGCTCTGTAATTTCATCACCACCGTTATTTTCAACTGATGAAGTAATTGTTACCGATGTTTTTGTATAATTGCTTAATGTTATAACAGAAGACAATTTGGGTGCTACTGGTTCATCAATAACTTTGAAGTTCCAAACCGGGCTTTCCGTAATGCCTTTGTTACCATCATTAGCTACCACCTGCCAATAATAGTCGCCCGGAACCAAATCTTTTAATACATAAGTAGCTTCTTTTAAATCACCGGCCTTTTCTTCCAGCTTATCTCTATCCGAACCAATCTTAAGCGTATAGGTTAAAGGGTCGTTATTCTGATCGCTTGCAACCCATTTAAGTGTAATATCTGTTTCAAAAGTAACAGAATCGTTGGCTGGTATCGCCTCTCTTTCAAATATGGGCGCAAATAATTCTATGATCTTGAAATTCCAAACCGGGCTTTCTGTAATACCATTATTACCATCGTTAGCTATTACCTGCCAATAATAGTTATTAGGAGCCAGGTCTCTTAATATGTAAGTAGCCTCCTTTAAATCACTAGCTTTTTCTTTTAGTTCATCTTTCTCCACACCCAATTTCAGAGTATAGGTTAGAGGGTCATTGTTCTGGTCGCTTGCAACCCATTTAAGAGTTATGTTTGTTTCAAAAGAAGCCGAATCATTAAGAGGTATGGCCATTTTTTCAAATACCGGTGCAAACGGTGTTGGAGCCGGTGTATCATCTTTACAGGCACCTAAGCCTAATGCAATGGCAAAAATTGCTATTGCAAAAAATTGTTTTAGTTTTTTCATTGTCCAGATTTTTTATTTAACGATTATTCAAATTAGTAAATCACTGTTTTATGGGGTCTGCCAAAAATTGGCATTACTCAATTACAAGCTTCCCATACTTCATATTATACTTATCTTCAATATGGTATATATAAATACCCGGTTTTACTCCATTTATATTTACTGTATATGTTCCAACACTGCTTTTCTTAAATGCTTCTTTACCTGATAAGGTGTACAGTGTTATCTTACATTCACCCCGGACTCCAACCAGGTGGATAGCACCTCCTGAACTAACCGGGTTGGGATAAAGGTTCAGTAATTTTGAGTCATCTTTATCATCAATAACAGTTGGCACATTAGCGTCAAAGGCCAACTGTCCGAATTTATCAAGTGTATGTTCGGTAATCCGAAATCCATTTTCACCTGAAATATCGATATGGGCATTTTTTATTTCATACCAGCCCTGGCTAGCATTTTCATCCTGGTAGAACATCCGAATGCTTTCCATTTTTTTGGTATCCCATTCAGAGTTTTTAACCATTAAAGCTTTTAAACCATTAAGGCCATTTTCCGCTCCATAGTTATTAATAACCCAGTATGGCCTTAACATTTGTCGTTCTGTTAAAACCTCATCTTTAACACCAGGCTCTTTAAACAACTTAGATACAACTACCTTACCACCTGGCACTATGCCATTCCCTTCGTAATCCAAACTAAAATCCACCATAGGAAAATCATATATCTGATTTTCTGTGATTACCAGTTCCTGGCTAATTCCTGCACTAAGCGGAGCATCTGACAAAGCTAAAGTGGATCCAAAGAAGCGCAGTTTATGAATAGATAGGGCATCTGGTGTTGCTCCCCCGCTTTTTTGATCAAAATGATAATAAGCTACCAGGTTATCCTGATCATAATCAGTACATATCAAATGCCTGCTTAAATCAATCTCACTCTCTGTTAGTGCACGTGCCCAAAAACCCACTTCATCAATTAATCCAACATAAGACGTCTCATCACTATATGATGGAGAACCAACCAGGAGATTTCCCAAAGCGAATGGTTCTACAACTTGTTCTATCACAGCTTTTTTATTATTTGCTTTTAGCTGTATTTGTCCATCTCTAACCACTATTGACACATATGACCATTCATCAGCTGGTAATTCTAAATGATTAAATTCATCACCCGTATACGCCTGTCCCTTCCATTGAAAACTTAATGTATTTACACCATTGGTATTACGTATAATAAGGCCGTGGCGATTTGCACTGCCTACCTTTTCTTCTATACCCATAATCAGAACATTATCATTCTGTATACCTGCCGGCTTAATCCAGCCTTTAATGCTTATTTCCTGCAGATTTTTAATAGATGACCTATCCGGTGTTTTTGCAAACGAATAGCCACCTGAACAGATTAAAGCATTAGCAGGCTCCATCCAGGATGCACATTCTGCATCACTTTTTAACACCATGGCTTTTATTGTTTTGGTGTCAGACACGCCCGCCTTATCTGTAATAGTTAATGTTACATCATATTCACCCGGCTGACTGTAAACAACTTCAGGATTACGAACTGTGGAATCTGAAACTAACGTGGCACCGGGGAATGACCATTGCCACTGGGCCTGATCATGATTTAAAATCGAATAATCTTCAAATTGAACCCTACCACAATTAACCTTGCGAGACGAAACCATTGGTTGAGCTTTGGGACTTGATTTTTCATATAAATGCCGTTCCCATATACCGCGATTACCAGCTATCCTAATTTTGCTATCGCGATAAAAAAGTTTGATTTTGGTTACCCTAAAGTGAACCGGAAGCCCCTGAGAAAAATTGCTCCAGGCTGACATTTCGTTATTTCGATACCATACAGCATCAGAAGAGGCAATATAAACGCCGCCATCTGTTCCCTCCTGCACAGCCATATCCAGAATATCAGTATAAAGACTAATTCCGGGCAACTGTTCCCAGTTTTGTCCCCAATCTGTGGATTTATATACTGTTTTCCGAATAGATAAAAACAACTCATCATTCGTATTCAATCCCAATCGCATCGCATCGTCGCCCCCTGCCGGTACAGCCACTTCGTTCCAGCTTTCTCCTCCATCAACAGACTTCCATAGTACCCCTGCATTATTACCTGTACGCTGCGTTGCCAATATTATTGCCGGGTTATTTCTTGATACTTCAATTGCTTTTATACGATTATCCCGCTCCGATATTTCGCCAAAAGTATTAACAGCATTAAAAGTCACCCCTCCATCTTCACTTTTCCAAAGCACATTATCACGTCCAAGAAATAAGGTATTCCAGCACCGGGGATCAATCTCCATTTCGCTCCTGTCATGAAAATACCAGATATAACTCTCACTGGGAAATTTGCTTATAGAAGGTATATCAATAACATGCCCTGTTAACTGTTCCGGCAATAGTTTACCTTTTATATCGCTATGATATAAACGCCTGTTATCTCCTACATTAACATAACCGGTACCACTCTCTCCTCCTCCTAAAAACAGGTTATTTCCTATACCGTAAGTTTCAATATAGGCCGCATTTCCATTATGGTAGCGTCCCCCGGTAAAAACATCCAGGTTCCAGCCCTGATCAAACCCCCAGTACTCGGTGCCATTCATGCCCACATTACAGGAAACAGGGTTATCCAAAGATGTATCATAGCGATCAACACCACCATCTGTAATTACCCATACATCTGAACCATTAATTTCAAGTTCCTGCACATCAGCGTGTCGTTCAAATGGCCCCTGGTAATCCTCACCACACACTTCGCAGCCGTAACCACCCCACCAACGGTAGTTTTTACCCCCGTCATCGCTCCGAAAAAGGTTTATAGCTCCAACAAAAAATAAATCCGGGTTTTCATCAGACACCTCAATATCCAGGCTGTAAAAGCCTAAATTATAATTATTACCGTTTGTATTTGGGTCAAACGATGTTAAACACCACTGAGCCTTACTATATGGGCCTCCTGTTTGATTATTGGCTACACCATTACTTCCTTCGTAAGGTAAATACCAGCTTTCACCAGCATCATCGCTTCTAAACACACCAATATAACCTGCATCATGTTCTTTCTCATTTCCTATTACAATAGTATATAAGCGATTAGGGTCTGCATTGGTAACAGCCAACCTTGCTCCAAAATTATTAATTGCAGTACCATTAACCGGGTTATACCACCCTGTAGTTCTTGCCAAAAAACTTAAACCACCATCTATTGACTTATGAATTTCTGTAATGTTTTTAGCCGTATTTGTTACGGCAGCATAAACAGTATTAGGGTCATCTGCTTTCAGTTTTATATCCCAACAATCCTGCTCAATCACCTTAGTCCAGCTCACACCTCCATCTTTGCTTCGGAATAAACCTTCTCCTTTTCGCGCAAGAAAAAGAATATCTGTATTTTCAGGATTAACCACAAGAGAAGTAAAAAAACGGGCATGATAGCTTACATTATCTGTAAAAACCTTAATTACATTCCATATTTGACCTCCATTATTTGTTTTAAATAAACGATTTCCGGCTCCTACATATACAACGTCACTGTTAGAAGGATCAACAGTTACAATATCAATAGCACCATCATCAAAAACATGATCCCCAACGGAAGTCCAGGATTGGGCTTTATCTGTTGACTTAAATAAGGCGCCGGTTTCAGCTCCTGCATAGATTACATCGGGATTTGAGAGCGACTGATCAAAGCAATATAAATTGGTAGAAACCGATAATTGTTTTACCCCACCAGCCTTATACGTTACAAACGGTCCAACAGGATGCCATGCATTATTTCCGCCAGTGGTTAAACTTTTAAGATAACGGGCTTGCCGTCCTTGTCTCAATGCTACTTTTTCATTAGCAGTAGGGATATGTACTGTTCCGTCATCAAGCACATATCCCTGGCTCTGCACTATCTTACATAGATACCTGAGGTTGTGCGTATGTATAGATTTTTCGAAAGTATGCGAATTATAATAGGCCTGCACCTGTTTCCTTAACTCATAAAAATTTAGTTCAGAGGCATACATTGTTTTCACCCACAATGGAGCATCCTTTTCAATTGTAGGAATTACCTTAAACAATTCCGGGTATTTAGGTTGAGGAACTTCATGGTTACAATGCTCCTGCCCGGGTAATAACTGGATAAATAAAGTTAAAAAGGCAATTAAACAGAATTGTTTCATGGCAATTGGTTTTAAATTAAACTCAGGTTATTTCCTATTAAACACGGCATATTTTATCTCATTTTACAGTATAGTAGTGCCTCCTGTAGCAAAGGTTATTTCTTTAAATATCTTTTAATAAACTCTTTAACAGCAGGATCAGAAGGACGCAAAGCATCTGTGGAAATCACTTTGCCTTCCCTGTCGAATAACATAAAGCGCGGAATTGAAGTAATACCATAGGCTTCTGCAACATCCGACCTGAATCCTTTATCTCCAATTAGCTGAATCCCGGTCAAATCATTGTCTTTAATATACTTTCTCCACTTCTCTTTATCTTTTGGCTCATCAACCGAATAACTGATAAACTCAATATCCTGACCACGGAAAGCTTTTTCCAGCTTTTTTAATTCGGGAATTTCCTTTTTACACGGCCCGCACCACGTGGCCCAAACGTCAACATAAACCAGTTTACCTTTAAAATCAGCCAATGCTTTTTCTTTCCCATTTACATCCACTCCCTTAAAATTAAATCCCTGTGCTCCAAGGCCAAAGGTGCGTATTGCTAACTCATGCTGTATAAACTGTTCGCTTACATAATCGTTAAGTATGTATCTCTTCACATCATCTTTAAACTCAATAAACGACTCATCATAACTTTTGTAGTGTACCAGCTCATTAAGTGCTACATAGCCTTTTAGCGTATCATTACTTACGTAATTGCGCAAGCTTTGGAAATAGCGTTTCATTTGATCGCGCCCCGGTTTTTCTTGCGTTAAACGATGCCAAAGTTTAGGTTGTAAATTTAACAAGGTACGGCCTGTCGGAAAGCTTAACAATTGTGTGGTTGCCAACAAATCGTTATTAATTAGCTCATGAAAATATGGAATAAAGTCACTGTTCTGCGGATGCTCAGGGTGTGGCGTAAACACATGCATTAAACCTGCCATTGCAATATCAGCATCAACGAGATAAGTCATTAACTGGTTAAAAGCATTGTTTTCCGTATTAATCTTTGCCTTAAAGTCGTTAGCATACCCCTGGTACCGTGGCAAAAGTGGAAAAAACTCTTTAAAAGTAGAAGAGCGCTGAAACGGATAAGCAAAAGTAAATAAGGTATCAACCTGCTGATTCCATTCACTCAGTACTTTATTCTCCTTCAAGTTAGCCGATAACAGTTGATACCCGTCTTCATCTATTTGTATTTGAACATACTCTTTGTTGGTTAAATAAAAACGGTTCAGGTAGTGATCTGTAACCAGCTTCTGTCCTTCGGCATTAAACAGGGTAATTACATACAATCCCGGCTTTTTAACATCTGTAACAAAACCAAAGTTGTTTCCCTCCTGCAAATACAAAGATGTTAAAACAGAAAGCTCTCCATTTTCCACTTTGTTCAACTCCAGCTTCACAATACTTGTTTCTCCTTTTATTGAACCGGATATAACAGCTTGGTTCATTTCCTGTTGGTTACAGGCAGATACAAGATTGGCCAGTACCAGTAAAACAGGCATTACTTTTTTTATCATAACTTATTGCTTAAAAACAGGTTTATCTAAGTGATTTTATTGGTTAATGTGCATAATCCACACTTATGATTTTACCCAGTTTATTGTATTCCTCATCAAAAATAATTTCCTCATTCCGGTGCTGAACCGTAGCAAAACCTAATCGGCCTTTAAAGTCATCGTTTGCATATGTTGCAACCATAAGTTTATTAGCATAGTCCAGCTCCACTGGTGCATTATCAAAAAAGTCCAATAAAGTAACCTCTAAGCCAGCTGCACCATAATCAACCATTTCAAAAGTTGCTTTATCTTCCCAGTCATATTTGTATAAAATTCCTCCAGCTACATAAAAGATATATGGAAATTCAGGGCTAATGGCAATATGCTCTGCCTGGTCAAAATTAGTTGCTGTTATCTCATAATAACCCGTTTGCTGTCCTGTGGATGGAATAAAACATGCAAGGTAATATTTTGCATTAGCCGGATCTTTCAATACTGCATACACCTCACCATTAGTCAAGTCATTACTTTGTTTATCCATATCAATCAACTCCTTGCCAGTCTTATAATCAAAAAGATACCCCTCCTGGAGCTGAATCGGCGTACAAAAACTCTGTCCCAAACGATGCATCACAAATTGTTTATTGGTATTATCATACAAAACACTGCGCTTTCCGGTTCCTCCCAAAGCAATGGAAGCAGCAACATCAACCTGTTTTCCATCAAGTATATTAAGTGGGTAATCGTAACTCACTTGTTGCGACCTTACATATTGATAAAAATCAGTTCCTTTACGCATGTACCCGGTATATGATCCTACATACGGATCTCCTTCCATTAAATCATCAGCATAAAAGTCATTTGAGAAATCACCCATGGCCTCGTACTGGAAATCATAAAATTCCTGCCAGGTAAAATCGACTGGATTAAGCTGTGTGGTTCCTCCTTCTGTTAACAAATACAGATTTTTTTGTCCAAAACTATAATTGGCCAGATACCGAACCCCAATTGGCCTGGCATTCAAATATTTTTGCGGAATATTTGAGTCTGCAATTGACAGTACATCATTATAAACTATAACAGAATCACTCTTGATCATATTAATCATATCTAAACGTGAGGTTCCATTATCATCACACAATACCAACCACCCTTCTCCAAAAGGGTTGGTTACCTTTAACTCAACCGCCTTTGTCCACTTAATATTTGTAAGCCTGTCTTTTACCCTGTAATAAAGTGTATATATACCCGGTCTTAAATTCACTACAATGTTTAAATCCTTTGTTGTTGCCAGTATTTTAGAGCGTTCTTCTCCAACACCAACGGCACCGTTTTTATACGAAATCCACTCGTATTCATACTTATCGTAATCAGGGTCTGCATCTTCTGTAAAATTCAGATCTGTTACAATAACCAGGGTATCACCCATTAGCACATCATAGTCTCCTTTAACAATATTTAAACGGAACTCTTTTACTTCATTTATTTCGATATAATCGTAATTTCCCAAATCTTTATAACAAGCCTGCACAACAGTTAAAAGCAGTATTACTACAGTTGTAACAGTAATATATTTGTTGTTATTTTTCATAGTACCCAATTTAATTGTTAACAGCTTACAAGTTATTTCCCATCTTCATTGGGGTTCCGTCTTCATCAAGTACCGGAGAACCTTTGGCCTCCTGTTCATCCAGGTATTTCTGCATTGATTTGCCAATATACCTGACTTCCATAATTGACAGGGCTGTTTCGCCTGAAAAGACATATAATGGTACATCCAATATTCCTGATATTAACCGCAATTTCTTTTCGGAATAATCCCCCAGGAATCCCACACTCCAGAATTTGGGAGTGCCAAGTACATCATCAAAATACACCCTGAATGTTAAACAGTTAATACTTTCCCCGCTACTCTTATTAATAACATTCTCATTCAGGTTAACTGAAAAATGTTCATTGGGCAATAAATTGATTTCTGCATATTTTGTTTCTGTTTTGAGCTTATCACTCCGGTATACCAGGAATTCAAGGGTATCTATCACCTGTCCGGCTTTAAACATATGTTCGCCACTAAGTGCACTTATATCCTCATTTTCAACAGCTGTTGAGTTCTCACTTAGCTCAACCAGGTAGCTTCTGTCATCCTGGCTTGGCAAACCTTGTACACGAACAGGAATCTTAACCGTTAACTGATCAACATTCATAGTTTCAAAAACAAAAGAAACATAAATACTATCTGTCAGTTTTACACCTGGTGTAATAGACACCCAGGCCGGTGAGAAATAGATATTATCAACACCTTTATAGGTTTCTATTTTTTCTTTTTGACAGGCTGAAGTAAATATGATCAACACTGCTGCTATGTATTTAAATGTCTTCATCATTTATCCTCCTTTAGTTTCGATATTTAATCTCAGAATCTGGCAATGGCACCACATACTTCTCCTCCGTCATTGTTATATCTTTACTGCTTCCTCCATCCGGAAGCATCGGCTCATTCACCCGTTTGTAGTAAAAAAACAACTGCCCTTCTCCGTAAAACTCTTTCATGTACTCTTTTTTAATAGCCACAGGTACATCCACTGAAGCTGCTAAATCATTTATCCCCCTGTTAAACCGCAATATGTTCAGATAGTCAATAGCATCACTGCTACTTGTTTCACACTCTGCCGCAATAAGGTACATCTCACTAATACGAATCAGGGGCTGATAATAGCGACGTAATAGCGTGGTATTACTAGTTTCTGCATACTTAAAAAAGGTTCTGTAGTCTTTTTTACCAGCCAAAGGATACATCCAGGTTTTTGTAGCCCGGTAGTCTTTTTTCAGGTTATTCTCAAATAATTCCTCCAATCGTTCTGTTAAAGGAGCATATATTTTCCCGTCGGTTATCTCTTCATCAAAAACTTCACGCTGAATGTTGTACAATTTATTATTCGAGAAGCCAAATAATACTTCATCATAAAATATCCGATCCGGGTCAGACAAAGCATTTACATCACTTACATTTACCCAGGTAAACCATTCAGAAGCTTCGTTAATAACAGATCTGGCACATACTAAAGCTGATGATTTATCGCCTTTATACAGAAGTATCCTGGCTTTAAGGGCTCTTAATGCAAAATAGTTCATCCGGTATTTTCTCAGCTTATAAAAGTCTTCATCATCCCCATTCATTTCTTCAGCACCGCCTTTAGTTCTAACAGGATCATTTTCTAACAAACTTTCGGCTAGTTCAACATCTTTTAACACCGAATCAATTACAGCACTGGCCGGATACAAGTCTTGCAACGCTGTTGTTGCCCTTGAGTAATAAGGTATAGATAAAGCGCCTGGCTTTTTTGAATATACAGGGCCAAATAAACGCAACATATCAAAATGGTACATCGCCCTTAAACCCAAAGCCTCCCCTTTAAGTAGTTTTTTCTTTTCGCTGCTTAGTACATCACTTATATTAATATTTTGTATAAATACATTGATATTCAAAATCTCTGCATAAGCCGACTTCCATATTTTCTCAAAACTGGCTTTGTTATCCATATCCTGGTATTGATAAGTCCTGACAGTATAGTGCGTATGCTGTTCTGATGCCCGGTATAGTTGTGCCAGAAATTCAACCGTTCCCATCGTTAAATCACGTCCATATATATTTTGGTTTGATAAATTGAGATAGATCCCATTTAAGGCGCTATATACCCCCTCAACGGTACTGTAAACCTGTGATTCCAAAAATTTATCCTCAGGCTTAACATCCAGGTAATCATCGCAAGCAGCAAATGTAAGAACCAACAGGCTTGCGATTAACAAACAGAGATTACTATTTTTCATTTTACACATACGCATTAAAATTTGGCATTTACACTAAAAGAGACTGAATTAGCAAAAGGGTAATTAATCCCTCTTTCCTGCTTAATGGTAGTAAATCGGAATACATTATTCATGTATAAGTTCAATTTAAGCTCACGCATTCCAGTACGTTTTAACCATGGTTGCCCTGTAAAGCGATAACCTACGTTAAAAGATTCTCCAATAAGGACATGTTCTTTTTGCACAAAACGTGAAGAGATCGGTAACACCTGATTATTTCCACTGATTTCTATTTTTTTGTATGAAGAAACATCGCCAGGACTCTGCCAACGATCATACAATGCTCTTGCATCCTGGTTGTACTGCAAATCATTAAATGAGATGTTTTCAATTTTATTATAAAGCGCCCTGTTAAATACATCAGCCCCAAAACGAAAACGAAACGTACAGCCAAAAGAAAAAGATTTAATATTAAGGTTATTACTTAGTACACCTTCAAAATCAGGTCTTGAATTACCTACTACTACTTCTTCATTGTCTAAGTAATTATAAGTATAACTTCCACCAGGTCTTTCAAATACCTCCAGTCCATTAGCCGGATCAATACCCAGAGATTTAACTGCCCATAAATCATCCGGGCTATATCCATCTTTATAACGGCGGAGGGAATTGTTATCTGCCTGTGCTTTATTTACACTGTTTAATGATTCGCCAAAACCACCATATTCAGCTTTAACATGGCTGCCCATAAGGGTAATTATCCAAGAGGTACGCCTATCCGGAATCATAATGGGGGTATAAGAAATACGCGTTTCAACTCCTCTTGTAAGTAAATAACCTGCATTATCAGGATAGTTAGTCACGCCTGTTGAAGCAGGTAAATCAAGCTTAACAATCAGTGGATCTGACTTTTTAGTATAGTAATCCAAGGTGACTTTAAATTTACGAAGAGCTGCAAAATCAAGTCCTATACTTGTATTCATTGTATTTTGCCACTGTAAATTAGGATTACCCAAATCACTCATTGCAACACCTTGCCCAAAATAGTTCATATCTTCAATGTACTTGTAAATGGTTATTGACGATATGCTACCAAAGCTTTGGTTACCTGTAATACCAATACTACTTCTCAGTTTCAGCATCTCTAACCACTTTTTATCTTTTAGAAACTCTTCGTTGTGTATATTCCAACCTACCCCTGTTGACCAAAAAGGTGAATACTTTTCATCAGAACCAAAGGTTGTAGCTCCATCTAAGCGGTAACTAACATCAAGCAGGTAGCGTTTATCATAGGCATAGTTCACTTGTGCCAACATATTATTCCGGCGATATAAGCGGGTTTGGTAATCAGGGCTGTCATCTGGCTTATAACTAAATGCAAAAGCCGGGTTTATTGGTGAATTTACTGGAAATCCAACAGCTACAGTTTTGTACGAGTTATTATCCTGCTGATCTGCCTCAACACGTATATTTGTTGTAATGGAGTGTACCTTATTATAAAGTTTTGCCCAGGTAAGCATGGCATTAACCCTATAACTTATCTCATTAATATCTTTTTTACTATAATGCCCACTTTCATAAACACCGGTATCTTCAAATACCGAATTTAATGGCGATACAAAGTTCTCTTCTACACCATAAACCTTTTTTAATTGTAAAGAACTGGTAATTCTAAGGCTATTGTTAAGTTGTACACGTAGCTGGGTGTTGTTTATAATATCAAAACTTTTTACCACATTTAAAAACGGTAAATTAGCATTGTACAAAGGGTTGTGTACATAAATATCCTCATTTCCATATTCATTGGAATAAATATCCAAATATCGCGTAACCTCTCCGTACTCATCAACCTTACGGTAATAAGGGTTAGTGTCTACCCATGTTGAGAAATTACCATATGGCGATTCATTAGCTTCTGATCCCCGTATTGATAACCGGTTAGTAATGTTAAACTTATTTTTTCGGTAAGTAAGATCAATATTTCCGCTCCACTGATCACGATCAGAGCCTTTCATTACCCCGGTAGTTCTTTTGTAATTAAGAGAAACGCCATATTGAAAACTCTCATCTCCCCCATCTGCATAAATAGTATGTCCATTACTAAAGCCTGTTTGTAAAGGTACACTTAACCAATATGTATCAACCCCCCTGGCAATTTCTGCTAATCTATCATTGTAAGTAATATCATTATTTAACGTTTCATCAATATTAGAATATCGCCCGGCTAATCGTTCAAATTCAAGCTTCTCGGCAGCATTCATCATATTATAGTCTCGTAAATCAGGAATTTCAACCCGAAAATCACCGGTATATGAAAACTGTAATTTACCCTGCTGAGGACGACGTGTTTCAACAACAACAACGCCATTGGCAGCTTTTGCACCGTAAATAGCTGTTGATGCGGCATCCTTTAATATGGTTATAGAGGCAACACGGTTCATATCCAGATCAACAATTGCACGCAAAGTTGACTCAAAGCCATCCAAAATAAAAAGGGGCTGGTTCGGATCTCCGCCAAACTCATCACGCAATCCCTCTGTGGATAAACTGGTTTGACCACGCACTTCAATGGTTGGTAAGGCATTGGGGTTAGCTCCTGCCAGGTTATTCTCAACAATTAAAAAGGAAGGATCAAGCGAACTTAAACTCTGTACTATATTATTATTACCTATAGCTTTTAGATCATCACCCGAAACTGTTGCAACAGCTCCTGTAAAAGACTCTTTCTTAAGTTCATACATACCAGTTACGACCACCTCTCCTACCTTACTTACTGCAGATTTTAAAACTATACGGAACTGTTTCTTATCCACATTTACTTCCTTTGTTTCCATGCCCACAAACGAAAACACAAGAACACCAGCCATACCCGGTAAGTTTAATTCAAATTTGCCATCAAAATCGGTAACTGTTCCAACTGTAAACTGGCCTGTTTCATGTTCTTTAAAAATAACATTAGCCCCGGGTATTGTTTCGCCTTTCTCATCTATTACAACTCCACTCACCACGCGTTCTTCCTGCGGTAATGCTGTTGTTGGCAGGTCTCTTTTTTTTATAACTACAATATCATCTAATATCTCAAATTCCAGATCGGTATCTTTCAAACAAATCGTCATGATTTCCTCTAATGACACATCACTCACTTGAATATTGATTTCTTTTAAATTCTTCACATGTGCCTCGTTAAATACAAATGATATATCATCCTGGTCTTTTACTTTCTCAAATATTTCTTTTAAAGAAGCATTATGTAGATTTAACGAAAGTCGAACAGACTGTGAATGAATTGTGGCAAAACTTGTTGTAACACACAAGATTAACAGAACAAATGTAGCTTTCGTGTCACGTAAAAGCTTACAATAATCCCTAAAAAAGGGATGATCACTCCATCTTCTTTTCATATACTTGATTTGTAAAAATAAATGTTATTCGTTTATTGTTATGTTATATATAAAGAGCGCACCTATCTTTTATTTTGTTATTTATTTTTAACGATTAACAACCTGTCCTTTTCATTAAACTCAAATTGTATACTTTTTGTCATTTCTATACTTTCCAGTAAAACTGACAAATCTTTTGTTCGCTTAAAATTTACCGAAAACCGAATTGCTTTTAACTCTACTGCTGTGTAATGCACATTAATATCGTACCACCCAGACATTGCATACAAAATTTCTGATAGTGGTTCATCGTTGAATATAAAACGACCATTTTTCCATGCTAATACTTCATCTATATCTGCATTCTCAACAACCAGGCTATTATTTTCAGAACTAAATATGGCCGCTTTTCCAGGGGTTAGATTACACTGCTCGCCTTCTGTACTTTTAAACATAACGGCACCATCAACAAGTGTTACTCTTTTTTCTATTTCATTTTTATAAGCTCTTACATTAAAGCTGGTTCCTAATACTTCTGTTTGATTACCCAAAGCATCTTTAACTACAAATGGCCATTGTGGATCATGCTCAACTTCAAAAAATGCTTCACCTTCTACTTCTACAAGTCTTTTACTTTGATCAAACAAAACAGGATATTTAATACGGGTTCCGGCATTTATATACACCCTGGTTCCATCACTTAACACCAGTTTATATTCTCCCCCTACAGGTACTTCCAATACGTTGTATGGTATATCCTTTTCACTTACATATCTTTCTGCCTGCTGGTGCTTATTGGTATAATAAGAGAGGCTACCTCCTTCTTTTCTAATTTTTTGCCCAACTGAATGATCTACAATAACAAATTCACGAATAGCCTCATCCAATTGCACTTTCTCTCCTCCACTCGTGGTTAAGGTTGCTTTATAGCCACCAGGAGGAATAGCCATTACCACTTCCTTATCATTTACCCCTGAATTATTCATCTGAAATAAAACGCCCCAAACCGCTACTACTACCAATATGGCTACTGCTGCAGCAGTCATCATTACTCTTACCATAAAAACAGGCTGCTCTTTTCTCTTTTGTTTAAATAATTGCCGGTCTAACTGCTGTTTTACTTCTTTTTTACTTTTATTGTAATATTCTATTTCAAGTAAGGCTGCTTTTCTAAAAGACTCAGATCGGACCTCCTCAAACAATTTTGCATTCCCTTCCTCTTGGCACAGCCAATCTTCCAGGTACTTTTTTTCCGATTGATCAATATGATCATCTAAATACCTGGCTATTATTTGCGATATTTTAAAATGTTCCTTCATTGCCTTCATAACACCAAACTTTTAATTAAGTACTAAAAGAATTTTAACTTTTTTTAAAATAATATTACTACCCATTACCATCTCAAGATATAAGTCACTGATAATAAAGCAAGTTGAATATGGAATAAATTCTTCATTTACCAGCAAACGCCTAAGGGAATATGTTGCTTAATATTAACTATTCCCTACTATGAAAAATTGCTGGTAACCTGGAGAGAACGTAAATTTTTGATTTATTTTTTTACATAATACAATTGAAATTCTAATACAACATTGTTTCAGATCTCTTGTAAATAGTGATTTCCGGGTATAATTTAACGAACTAACAGAAGCTTGCTTTGCATTTGACACACAAAACATATTACTGATTTTAAGCAGATTACAAAGACTCGAATAGTTTAACTGATTATTATGCTTAACTCTATCGCAACATGCATACTATATTCTCTTCCTGTAGTTATAAAACCATTCTTTATTAACCTGCTTTTTATGTAAATATGTACTTTAAGATTTTAACTTGTGTTACTAGTTTAATACAGCCATTAAAAGCAATAGTAATTTATCCAGCTCTTCTTTTAGTAATTGCTTACCTCTCTTTTTTTGGTTTTTAACAGTACTTACTGATACCGAAAGTGTTTCGGCAATATCTTGCTCTGACATGCCATGTAAAAACGACATTTTGATAATTTGCTTACACTTAAACGGTAATTGCTCAAGTGAATGGTGCATTATTCCAACAATCTCTGCTTTAATAAGTTTATGCACATGATCCTGCTCCCACATTTCGGTATCCAAACGAATATTATCCTGCGCAGAATCACGAACTTTCTTATCTCTTATATAGTTAAGGCACTTATTACGTACGGTTCGGTATAAATATGCTAATGAATTTTCTTTGGTTTCCTGTATTTTATCAGAATTATACCACAAGCCAACAAAGGCATCCTGAACTAAATCTTTTGCATTATCCTGATCCTTTAAAAAAGAATTGGCGAAATAACACAAGGCATTAAAATGTGCATCAAAAAGTTCTGTCAGTATTTTTTGTTTCTGCATAACCCTTTACCATGACTTTATACGAGGAGTATGATAGTTACAAAGCTCTTTGTAATACGTAATTTTATACATCATAAAGAACGAAAAAGTATTTTAACTTTCAAAACCTTTTCTTCATTCCCCTATTTTTTAAATTATTTACATTTAAATGTACTTTTCAGATGTACGATGTTAATCTTTGCGTGTTTAGTAATTGAGTTAAACCTTCATTAAATAATAAATTATCAATTAAAACCGTTTAAGATATGCTTATTAATAGACTTTTTTTGCTTCTTGTTATATCCATCACCCTTAGTTGTACAAACACACCAAACCACTCCCTTTCAACTCTTAACAATTATAAAAGTGCCTTAATTAACAAAGATACGAGCCTTATTTTAACAACACTATCAGACAATTTCAGGGTAAGAATTCACCAAAGACCCATAGCCAATACAATGGTTAAAAACCTTCTGCTATACACCCAATTACCAGATTCGGTTTCTTTTGGCGAAATCCAAAATAAAAATGGTCTGGATAAAATATCAGTAAGCTACCATTTTAAATCCGACTCAATAATAACTTCTGATATTACCCTGTCAAGTGAGGGTAAAATCATTTTTAGTGACTATTTTGACCATATTTATAGCTTTAACCGCTATAAAAAATCAACAAAGGTAAGCACTGTACCTTTTGAACTAAAGCATGGCTCAATCCTGGTTAAAGCACGATTAAACAACAGCTCTGAACCACTAAATATGCTCTTTGATACCGGGGCCGACGGAATGGCGTTAAAAAGTAGCTTAACCAAGGATATTGATGTTAAAATAACAAATGAAAGAACAACTAATGTACCCGGAGGACAAGTAAAGGTTAAGTTTTCAAAGGATAACTCTATTTATTTTGACTCCTTAACAATAGCTAATCAAAACATGGTTATTTTTGACCATATTGGAAGAGAAAGTGATGCAATTCTGGGTGGAGCTAACCTGTTCAGAAACTATATTACTGAAGTTAATTTTGATAAGCAATTAATCAGCTTATACACACACGGACAATTCACTGCCCCACAAGACTACTTTGCTGTTGATTTGGATTATAGTGCAGGTATACCAGTTATTCCATTTAGTTTTTATAGCAATAACAACCTGTTTAAATCCAGTTTTGTATTTGATACCGGTGCTCAGTATGATGCCATCATGTTTGGGCCGGGTGTAAAAGAGCATAATATCAGCCAACATATTCCAGCGCTTTACTCCTCTTTTAACCACAGCCCAGGAAAAGCCTCTCACATAGATATTGGCATGGTGGATAGTCTTACCTTAGCTGGATTCACTTTTAAAAATGTAAATTTAGCAATGGAGCGCTATGATGCTAATCGCCATGCGAAGCAAAAAATTTCCGGGTCGCTTGGTATAGAGTTATTAAGACGAATGAACTGGATTGTGGATCTAACCAACTATAAGCTTTACTTAAAACCTAATGCTTATTCTAAACAACCATTTGGTTTTAAAATTAAAAACTACATGTTTGAGTTAAACCATAATAACAGGCTATTTTTAAAACATAAGATCAAAACCGACTTATCCCCAGATAATTTACAGCCCGGTGATGAAATTATATACATTAACAACCTGTTACCCGGCCAACTATCAGTTGAACAAATTTCTAAATTGAACCATGAGAAACTTGTTACCTTAATCGTTTTGAGAGACAGCTCATCCTTCAAGGTTGAAATGCGTTAACCCCAATATGGTACTATAATCCCTGGTTGCTAACAGGTATTGTTTTTAAAGCTGCCTTATAAAGTGAAAATGGCAATACGGCACAAATTACTTTTCACCAGTACAGCAAACAATAACAAGCAAACACTTGTTAATTTCCATGCCGGTTAACTATATTGCAATCCATTTTCATTAAGAATTTAGTACAATATTATTAAAATATGAAACGACCTAAAAACCACATACTTGTTATTTTTGGTGCATCGGGCGATTTAACTTATCGTAAATTAGTACCGGCTGTATTCGATTTATTTGAACAGGATTTATTACCCAAAAAGTTTGCTATACTGGGTATAGGTCGTACTGATTTGGGCAATAAAGCATTTAGGACAAAGATGAAAGAAGGGATAAAGCAGTTTGCATTAAACAAGCCTCAAAGTGAAGAGCAGCTGAATGCTTACCTTAAAAAACTGCATTACTTTTCTTTTGACACGAAAGATCCGGATGAGTATTGTCTTTTAAAAGGCCGCTTGCGCGAATTAGATGAACTGTACCAAACAGAAAACAACTTTATCTATTACCTGGCTACTCCGCCAAGTATGTACGAAATTATTCCCGAACAAATAGCTGCTCAAGGTTTAAGCGATGAAAAGACAGGTTTTAAGCGTTTAATTGTAGAAAAACCTTTTGGATACAATTTAGAAACTGCCCAAAAACTAAACAAAGAACTACTTCGGCACTTTAACGAAGAACAGATTTACCGTATAGATCATTACCTAGGCAAAGAAACAGTTCAGAATTTGCTCGTTACACGTTTTTCCAATGGTATATTTGAACCCCTGTGGAACCGTAACTACATACACCATATAGAAATTACAGGTGCTGAAAACATTGGTGTTGGCAATCGTGGTGGTTATTACGAAGGCTCAGGTGCCATGCGCGATATGATACAAAACCACTTACTATTACTGGCCGGACTGGTTGCAATGGAGCCTCCTGTATTAATCGACTCAAACAATATACGTAACGAAATTGCCAAGGTATTTCATTCATTACGTCCTATAAAGGAAGAGGAGGTATCTGAATATGCCATCAGGGGTCAATACACATCATCAAGTATAAGAGGTAAGCAGGTTAAAGGCTACCGCGATGAAGAAGGTGTTGATACCAACTCACGTACCGAAACTTTTGCAGCCATTAAGCTTTTTATTGATAACTGGCGCTGGGCCGGTGTTCCTTTTTATATCCGTAGCGGTAAAATGCTACCTACGCGGGTTACTGAAATTGTTATTCATTTTAAAGCTACACCTCATCATTTGTTTGCCAACGATGAAGCAATATGTAAAAACTATAACCAGTTAGTAATACGCATACAGCCCGACGAAGGTGTACTAATGAAATTTGGCATGAAAGTGCCCGGTGCAGGGTTTAAGGTGCAAAATGTAAATATGGATTTCCATTACAGTGATTTATCTGATACTTATTTACCCAGCGCATATGAGCGCTTACTGCTTGATTGTATGATGGGCGATGCAACGCTATATCATCGTGGCGATACTGTTGAGGCTGCCTGGAAATTTGTTGACCCGATTCTTAAGGCATGGAAAAATGATGATAGCATACCTGTGCATGGCTATCCTGCCGGGACATGGGGACCTGATGTGTCAGACAATTTAATTGAAGAGCCGGGTATTAACTGGCGCTACCCATGCAAAAACCTATCGGATGATGGTAATTATTGTGAACTATAACAAGTAAGCCCCAACCCCAGAATAACATTAACATTATTTTAAAACATTTATGCAAAAAGTATTTAATACAAAACAAGAATTGGCACGGTACTTTGGCGAGTATTTGTTAATGCAATCGCAGGCTGAAAAAGAAGTTAACATTGCTCTCTCGGGTGGCAGTACTCCCAAAGCTATTTTTGAGGTACTGGCTAAAGAATATGCCAGCTCTATTGACTGGACTAAACTACGCTTTTTTTGGGGCGATGAGCGCTGTGTTGCTCCCAACCACTACGATAGCAACTTTGGTATGACACGCGAACATTTGTTTGACCATGTAAACATCAAAGCGGTTAATATTTTTCGTGTAAAAGGTGAGCTGGAACCCGGCGAGGCTGCGGACGATTACATTAGTGTTGTGGAAGAGAATGTACCCCTGGTTGATGGCATTCCTCAATTTGACATTATGCTGTTGGGTATGGGCGATGATGGACATACGGCATCAATTTTTCCTCACCAGGCAAATTTATGGAACAGTAAAAATACTTGTGAGCTGGCACAACACCCCTATAGTGAACAATTCAGAGTAACCCTTACTGGCCGTGTTATTAACCACAGTAAGCAAATATTCTTTTTAGTAACCGGGGCTAATAAGGCTGATAAGGCGCAAGAAATTATTAAGCAAAGCGGTAACTATATGCAGTACCCGGCAGCATGGGTTGATATGAACAAAACAATTTGGCTATTGGATAAGGCTGCCGCCGGTAAGCTTTAAAACAAAAAATCCTCTAATTTATGAATCAGCAAGAATTTACTTTAACATCGTTGACCGGTAAACTATTGTACGGAAAAGTTTGGCAAGGCTCTACATCCCCAAAAGCTGTTGTAGTACTGGTTCATGGCTTTGGCGAACACTGTTCGCGCTACACTCCATATATTGAGCTATTCCAACAAGAAAATATCGCTTTTATTAGTATGGATCATATTGGGCATGGCCACTCAGAAGGCAAAAGAGGTGTTATACTATCGTACAAACAATTGCTTGACGATTTAGATTTGCTGATTAATAAAGCTGAAGTGCTTTTTAAGGATATTCCCAAATTTTTATACGGGCATAGCATGGGTGGTAATATTGCATTTAACTACTTGCTCCAGCGTACCTCCCCCTTTAAAGCTGCTATTGTATCATCGCCCTGGTTGCAGTTAAGTAATGAGCCCGGACGGTTAAAAAAAGCTTTTATTAACTTTTTTAATCACCTGTGTCCTAATATAACTGTAAAAAGTGGTTTAAACTCCAGCTACATCAGTTCTGATAAAAATGAGGTTATAAGCTACAATGGTGATCCACTTAACCATGGCCGCATTTCTTTTCGCTTGTTAAATGCCGTTAGTAAACAAGGCTTGTGGGCTATGAATAATACTCACCGCCTTACTGTGCCAACCCTTATTATACATGGCAATAAAGATCATATCACTTCGCATAAAGCAAGCCGCTTAACTGCACAAAAGAATCAAAGTATGATTAAATACCATGAGTTTGATAACATGTTTCACGAGATACATAATGACCATGCCAGGAGAGAATTATCGCAAAAGTGCATTGAATGGATCAATAAATTTTTAATTGAATAGGCCTAATCATATATAGTTTAGCTAAAAATAACTCCGAAGAAGTTCCATAATTCTAAAACAACTTATACAACACAGGAGCAACTTTTATAAAAGCCGCTCCTGTGTTTTACCAGGTATACCCTTGGTATATACATCTAATACTTAGCTCATTTTTATACCTCGTGCCTTTAGTTCCATTGGCAATATACAGTTATAAATAAACTGGTTAACCGGCACTTCAAGCCCATACTCCTTAGCCAGCCTTACTACTGTTCCGTTCTGGTACTCTATCTCCGAGGGCTTACCAGCCAGCACATCGCGTGTTAACGATGAAGTGGATTCATAAGGAAAGGAATCGATAAAGCTGATGGTTTTTGCGATAAAATCCGGTTTTATAGCTATATTTTTCTTTTGTGAAAGAACATATATCTCATTTAAGAGTTCTGTCATCATTCCACGTGTTTCTTTTAGCTCACACATTTCGCCATAGGTGGTTTTTGTCACAGCCAGCAAAGCACTTACACAAATGGAAATAAATTTTTTCCACATGTCAGCTTCAATATCTTTTGATGCTTTATAAAGTATACCTGCCTGCTCAAATAAGGTGCTTAACACCTGCATATGCTCACTCCCGGTTTTGTCCTGCTCTCCAAATACAATCTCGGGTTTAACACCAAAATGATTAATTACACCGGGTGCTTCAATTTTACTTATAATACGACACAGGCCACCCATAACCTGCTTGGGACTTATTACCTCGCTTAGCTCTTGCGGGGCCAACACTCCATTTTGCAAGGGTAACACTATACTACCAGCATGTATTATTTGCTTAATATCATTTCGCACTTCTTTTATTTGCCAGGCTTTAACAGCGGTAATTACCAAATCGGGCTTTTCAATTGATGTAATTGTATTTGTAACATTTACCTGTGTAATATGAAAATTGCCTTCTATACTATTTACTTTTAACCCATTCTCATGCATGGCTTCCAGGTGCTTACCCCTTGCCACAAAGGTTACATTATTACCGGCTTGTGCCAATTTTGCACCAAAATAACCACCTACTCCACCGCTTCCAATTATTGCTATATTCATAAGTTGTATTTCTGTATTTATATTAAGAGCAAATTTAAGTTTATCTGCCTGGTAAGCAAATATAAGCCATTGGGTTTTTCACCTTAATGCCAAAGAACAGAAAGAGGCCGGAAATAAAAAAATTCAGTTTTAATCGTCTTAGAGTGCGTCTAAAATGGTATTCAATTGTCATAAATATGTATCAAATTAAACAAGTTATGAAACAACTGATATTTACAATAATCCTGCTTTTTACCTTTACATTATCCCAGGCACAAGACAAAAAAAATGAACATGACTATACCGGTAGTGTGATATTAAACTGGGCTCCCCTTTCTGCTTTTGATAATTACTCTCGTTTCAGGCTTGGTGCGGAGATAGGTGTATCACAGCGCATTAGTATTGGTGCTGATGTTGGTTTTAACCTGGCCAATTACCAAAGAAGTGCATTTTACAATGATTGGAACGATCGTTCATACCAATTTTTTGAAGTTCGCCCCGAGGTTAAATTCTTCTTTAACGATAAGTACCGTGCCCGTTTGTATAATTCGGTTGAGCTTTATTATATACACCTTGAAGAGAACCTTAAAAACGACTATTATTATAAGGACAGGGGCGAAATAAGAGTTGATTATGATGCTGCCACATATACAAAGTTTAAGTTTGGTGCACATTATAAGTTTGGTGTAAGCCTGAGAATGGGATCGCGCATGGTGTTTGACCCTTATGTAGGTATTGGCATCCGGTTGCTGGAACGCGAATACACCGATGTGGAAGGAGCCATAACAGATCCTGGTGGCAGTTCGGATTGGGATGAATGGTTATGGCGCGAAGGCCGCCGTTATGAAGGTAACTTTTGGGGCATGAATTTAGCCGGTGGATTCCGTTTAGGAATATATCTCTCTAAATAATATCAATACTACACTAAATTGATGTAAGCTCTTTATGAAATATTTAAACTTACTGGAACAATTTTATCTTTAAAGAGGATACTTCTACACTTTTAATACTTGCTTGCTGTTTAATAACTGTTCCTGGCGGGTTAATAACCTACAGTGAAAAAAAATAAGTATTTTCAGCATCTAAACAACAAGGCAAAACATGAATAAATTAGTATTTAGCTTACTAATACTATCACATAGTATTGTAAGCATTGCTCAAAGCCAATCGGAAGAGGAAAAAGTAAAGCAAACTTTTAATAGCTATAAAAAAGCAATATTAAGCGATAAAGGTAATGAGGCGGTTAATTATATAGATAGTAAAACATTAAATTACTATAACTCTACTCTTACAAAGGTTAAAAATGCAGACTCGCTGGCACTGATTAATATGAATCGTTTGGATCGGTTTACTGTTTTAGCCTTTCGCTATAAAGCCAGTAAAGAAGAAATTTTAGGGTTTAATGCCCGTAGCCTCCTGGTTTATGCAATTAACTCGGGCATGGTAGGTAAAAACAGTGTAACAAATAACACGATAGGCCCTGTTAATATTAATGGTAATACAGCTACAGGGCAGTTAATGGTTAATGATAATGCTACCCCTTTTCAACTCCGTTTCAACAAAGAATCAGGACAGTGGAAGGTTGATATTACATCTGCATTCCCTATTGCAGAGGCTGCTTTTGAAAACATGATGAAGAACAGCACTATGGATGAAAATATGTTTCTAATGATGATTCTTAGCATGATGTCAGGCGACAAACCTAAAAACAATATTTGGAATGCTGTGGCAGGATAAACTGTATTTAAAGCAATGTGGCTTAAAGACGTAAATTTCATATGGTTATTTTTTTTTATACATAAAACAAAAGTATAAAGGCGCAATACTGATTTACATAACCGTGGTTTAATTGGTTATAATCACCAACCTGTGTAAAAGGCTATTAGCCAACACTGATTTTTAATTTTCATAGCTTATTTTAGATTATAAGTAACGACTAACAAAGTGAATAAATTTAACAACATGAATTCATCTAAAACTTATCCAAGCATAGCGCAAAGCTGGGGCATTACCGGCATTGTTATAGCCTGTATGCTTCTTTTTACTCCTCTTAATTCAATACTTAATTCAATTGTTGGCAAGGAATATTCCATGCTCATTTATTACTTACTAACCATGGGTGTTGCTTTTATTATGATTCATTTTATTCGCAAAAATGAAATAAAACTGGCTACATATCCCTTTCACATTAATAAGCCACAGGCTATTCCTGTTATTGTTATTGCTGCTATTGCATTATTGTTTGGCATTGTTACACCGCTAAGCAACCTTATTCCTATGCCCGATATTGTTAAAGATATGTTTAGAGAATTGGCAGCTCTTAATGGCTTTGGTGCTTTTTTAATGATAGTTGTGGCCGCCCCGCTTTTTGAAGAGCTTATATTCAGAGGTGTGATTTTGGATGGATTACTTAAACGCTATACACCTCGAAAGGCCATATTAATGTCGGCCTTTTTATTTGCCTTTGTTCACCTTAACCCCTGGCAGTTTATTACTGGTATGGTTATAGGTACTTTTATTGGTTGGATTTACTACCGTACCCATAGCTTATCAATAAGCATTATAATACATGTGGCGGTTAATTCGGTGGCTTTTTTTCTACGTTTCTTTTTTGATGAAGAAGCTATGCTAGATCAATCGTTAAGCGAAGTTTATGGCGGTATGACCAATGCGGTTCTTATTACTTTTGGTGCCATACTGGTATCGCTCATTAGTATTTGGTGGCTTAATAAAAATATGGGTAGTACAAACAGCTGATACATAAGGTATCATATTTTTCAATACCCTGTACTGCACAAAAAGAATTAGCAGGATGATAACAAATAAGGTTGAGTCATTAAATAATATAAAGCTGCTAAGGTGGGTTTTAGGAATAAGCTTAGTCGTAAAGAACCTGGCATATAAACGTCTAAAAAAACACCCTGCCTGCACTCACCCCTTAATGTCCTAAAGGGCTCTCCGCGCGGTAGTGCCCTTTAGGACATTAAGGGTATGCGTTGGGAAAAATCCTTTACTTAATAACAATGGCCCGGCATTAGGGCTAATAAAATAGTATTGGTTTTGTCTTCGACGAGTTACTTTTTTCACGAGGTAAATTATAGCGAAGCGACAATCGTGAACGCCTATAAAAACCTAATCTATGGTGAACAAAAACTAACGAAAAACCCCCAGCCTAAAATTGATTAGCAAGTTATTCTAAGTCATTATCATTTTAAAGCACCAATCAAAATTAACCAGATATAAGTGCGTGCATCATATTTCGAGCAGTCAAAAGCGATTGGCTTATTCCATAGTAAATCAAATCATTCGTTCTGATGATAATATCAAGAACAAACTAAGCCAATTAATTAAGGGCTATTCTCAATAACAACACTCTTTTAATATTTAAATGCTGCTGTTGTCTCTAAAGCTTTTGTTTGCTTGCAATAATGTATTTAGAACAGAAGCTTTAACTTTGTATTCGACTTAAACACCATAAAACAAAGAATGGAATACAGGCGATTTGGTAAAACCAATAAAAATATAAGTGCGATTACATTGGGTGGTATGCGCTTTACCCAAGGATGGGACAACCCACGTAATGAAATTCCAAAGGCTACACAAGAGCATTGTAATAAGATGGTGGATTTAGCCATAAAGAATGGTATTAATCATTTTGAAACTGCTTATGGCTATATTAAAAGTGAGACGGTTTTTGGGCGTACTTTACATGATGAATTAAACATTAATCGCTCATCGTATTACCTAATGACCAAGGGCAATCCCACTACTGCTGATGAAACGCGAAGGTTAGTTGAAGAGCAGCTTAAAACACTTAAAACAGATTACATTGATTTTTATGCCTGGCATGGTATTAACACCTACAACCTGTTAAAATCATCGTGCTATTCGGGTGGTGCCGTTGAGGAGCTGCTCAGAATGAAAGAGGAAGGCATTATTAAGCATGTGGGCTTTAGTACACACGGCTCTCTTGATACCATAAAGCACACCATACACACCAATTTGTTTGAGTTTGTTAACCTTCACTATTACTATTTTTACCAACGTAACGAAGCTGCTGTGGCCCTGGCTCAAGAAAAGGATTTGGGTGTTTTTATTATTTCGCCTAATGATAAAGGAGGACAGTTGTATAAAGCACCTGGTAAAATCAGGCAAGCTATTCCCCACTCCACACCTATCCAGTGGAATGCCCGTTTCTGCTTAAGCAATCCCGGCGTACATACTTTATCTTTTGGCATGACAGAAGCAAAGCATTTTGATGAGATGAAGGGTATATTTCCAACGTATATTCCACTCAATAAACCCGATAGCCAGGCAAAATTTACCTTAGATAATATGGTAAATGATGATCCCTATGCCTCATTTGATGGCTATAGCTTAAAAAATGATCACTCAGGCTTAGATATTCCCCTACTGTTGCATTGGCGTAAGCTATGGAAGTGTTATGATTTGCTTGGTTTTGCACGCTACCGCTATAAGGAGTTGAAAACACCTAACCATTGGGTTCCCGGTGTATTTGCCACGGCTGAAGCAATTGATAAAGTAGATTTTTCCGGTGTTCCGGCTCATATTCCGCTTAAAGAAATGCTTAAGGAAATACATGAGGCTTTTTACCAGGCACCACAAGAATCAGATCTGACAAGTTTAAGACCTGTTAGTGGATAAAACGTATCACTTAACTATTTAGCTTCTTCATCCACCTCAAACCATTCTACTCTGTATGTGTATTCAGAGAGTTCGCCCACAATCAGCTGATTCGTGTAAGAATAAAAACCAACTTTCTCTTTGTTAAGTTCCGGTTTATTACTACGGCTAATTTTTTCCTGTACCCCCTGCATAAGCTGAAGGTGGTTACGTTGCCTGTCGCTCACCAAAGATGAAAAATTAATCTCCTGTAACTGTTCAGCTACTTCTTTTGTAGAACTAAAATGTATCAAAATCTGAAGAAAAACATACTCATCCATGCAAAGAATTGTCTTGCCATCAACGTTATAAAGTGCGGGTTGAATATCCTTCTTTGGTGTAGAATAATCTAAAATAGCCATATTACTATTTTCAAAACATGAGAAGCTAATATCAAAATCTGTTAATGGCTCAGTTAATTGATATACCCGCTGCTTTAATAATTTCTTCCAGCCTTCCACGTACCCATCCTCTCTTTTTACAGAAACAGTAATGGTCGGAAGCTCTAACCTGAAAGTGTATGCCCTGTTCTCCTCTCTGATTTTTGGTTCATTAAATATATATACCCTCTCTTCTTCGGAAAGTAATTTTAACTTACCCAACATTTCAGCCCTGTTTCCCTTAAACGAATATGCCTCAACAGGCTTTCCATAATGCGCAATATCTCCAATTTCAAAGGCAGAGAAAACAGCCCCTTGTTTACCCAGTATTTCTCTATTATCCTTAAACAAACGAATTCCATATTCTCTATCAGCCTCTGCAGGCAAAAAATTCATCCAACTCCTTTTCACCTTAATAACATCCAAGTTATCTTTTAGTGCAGTCTCATCATCTACAAAGAACGTTCCCTGTTCTTTGTGTCGAATATACAGGCCATAACTGCCATTTGAAAAGTCAATATCTTTGAGTATAAACGATGTATCTTTGGTTTGTATAGTTGATTTAACACCGGACACTACTCTGTTAAAAAAATAATAGATAATACCAATACTTATCAGTACTACTAAAATCCCCCCTGCTAATATGCTTTTTATAATATCCATTTAATTATCCTTACCTATGTTAGTATTTACATACCTTACTTTTTCTAAACTATTGAATTGGTTTATAACAAAGCTGATTCCTCCATGCTCATAACTGTTAATACCATTTGCTCTGCCGTTATTCCCATATAAGTAAAAACTTCTTTAAAGCAACGCCAAACTCAAAATTCCAACAGAAGTTTATTCAGAGCAAGTAACTATAGTCATTATTGGCAAACGTTATTTCTCCTGTTTTCTCAATATAAAAGTACACTATTTAAATTAAACAATAATACAAATCCGGCAGGCTTAATGGACTGTTACAGGAGGGTAGGGTACCCGAAAAGTAAAAATTTGATTCTTTGTCAAAAACCAGTATTACCCCGACTCTAAAATGTGACTGATTTTCAACAACTTCCCTATAGGAATTTAAGGGTAAAAAAGTTGTTGAAGACAAAGGATTCTGCTTTTTGGGTGCCCTCATCCTTTGTTACTTCAATCTATAGACTTGTATGTTATTAATGTTCCCGGGTATTGGCGTTTGACCCTCTAAGCATCAAACTTCACTCTCTAAACATCAACTTTGCAGCAAAAAGCATTATTCAATATACAAAACCTGACAAGGAGCAAGCAGATTGTGTCAATAGATACCTTAATTGCATCAAAGCCTGGCTTACAAAAGCCCGGTTTTTACTCTTTTTAGGTCAATAAATACCCAAAAAGAATCAAGCTTTATGCAATGTTTGCTAAAACGAGACCTCTTTTTGGCTTAACAGTGAGCCACAGTAAGCTCAACTTTTAAGCAAATTGGCAGAAGTTTTAGGCAAAACCTGACAAAGCTGACCTTTTTTGGCAGAAAACCGGGCTTCATTAAGCTACAAATTGAGCTTTTATAAGATCATGATTGGTGCAAAAAAGGTAAAGACCGACCTAAAACAGATGGTACCCGACTCAAAAAAGATCAACAATGCACCTTTTAAAGTAATGACCTGAGGTTCGGTTTAAGTATAAATTAAAGTTATTTGGGCACATTTAATTTTGTTAGTATATCACTTAACAAGCACCATTTTGTAACGGCTGATTGCAGCAGATTTACACCTACAAATCCGGCTAAAAATAACCAGTTAGTATTCACATATACGGCCAGTATTATACTTATTAATACAAGTATTCCGGCAACTGCTCTTATTATTCTTTCCTGCATAATGTTGTGTTTTTTACTGCCGGCTTTAACTGCTTCCGGCTATTGATTAATTGTTGTTGTTTTACCGTTATAAACGCTGGAGATGCGACTATTAAACGCCATGCTTAATTACAGGAAGCCTAAACGCCTTTTTCCACATCAATTACATAGGCATTAATATTACACTGTGGCATTTCGGCTTTACATTGCAATAGTTTTTCGAGTAAACGATCTGCCTGTTCATTTCCTGTAAAGGTTAAAAAGGCAATATTATCAATACTTGTGGCTCCTTGTCCGAACCAGTTACCCAGGCGGTGCTGCTTATTGAGCTTACTCATACCTTTCATTTCAAATTCGTTATAATAGGGTACCTCCTGCTCACTAAAAAATTCTTGTAAGCGCTCCCTGTATTCGGCTACTGTTATAGCAATTAATAGTTTCATATGTTTATTTTTTAGATTATAGACATTCAGACACTAAATAAGAGACTGATTCTCAAGGTGAATATTTGTCGTTTATAATCCCCCGATAACTATCGGAGCTCTTGTGTATCATGATGCTTTTATTTTAGTTATGTTTTAAAAATCAGGATCAAGCTTCAAGAATCAGGATTACAAGTTCCAAGGTGCAGGTACCGGATGCCGGGATAAATTACCAGCTTCCGGTCTTCGCCTGATGTGTAAACTTATAGTTATTAATTCTTCTCTTTTAGCAAATCATTATCTGCGTCATTATTACCTGTGGTATAATTTTCCGTTGCTTCTTTTCCTTCTTTATATTTCTTCTTTTCTGTCATAAAAAAGATAAGTGGTACAATAAGAAGTGTTAGCACTGTTGATGCAATGGTTCCTCCCATAAGTGAGATGGCCAGTCCCTGGAAAATAGGGTCGAACAGTATAACCACTGCTCCAATTACTACGGTACCTGCTGTTAAAAGTATAGGTGTAGTACGTACTGCTCCTGCCTCAATAACAGCTTCGTGCAGGGGCACACCTTCGTTAAGCCGTATATTTACAAAGTCGATAAGTAGTATGGAGTTGCGCACCATAATACCTGCCAGGGCTATCATTCCAATCATTGATGTAGCGGTAAAAAATGCATTCATCATCCAGTGTCCTATAACAATCCCTACCAGCGACAGGGGTATGGCTACCATCATAACAAAGGGTACTTTCAGGTTTTGGAACCATCCGACTATTAACATATAGATAATGACCAACACTACGGCAAATGCTGTCCCCAAATCGCGGAATACCTCGTAAGTAATCTGCCACTCACCATCCCATTTTAATCCAAAGTTGGATTCATTAAAGGGCTGCCCATTGTAAAATTCATCAATGGTATAACCTTCCGGCAGCTGGATTTCATTCATACGATCACTCATATCCAGTATAGCATACACAGGGCTTTCCAGGTCTCCTGCCACATCGGCTGTTACATATACAACCTGCTTCTGGTTTTTACGAAATATGCTTTTCTCTTTGTTTACCTGCTCTATGTTCACCATATCGCCAACCACTACCATATTGCCATGCTTCGATTTCAGGCTTATTTTCTTTAAATCGTCTATACCTGTACGGTTTTCTTCTGCCAAACGCAGCACTATACCCACCTGCTGATGATCTTTTTCGGCATACAATTGTGATACTGCAGTACCTTTCAGGGCCATATTAACAGCCTGTATAATTTGCTGGGGTGCTATACCTGCCAGCATTGCTTTTTCTTTATCCACATCAAAGCGGTATTCCTGCTGGTTATCTTCCATCATCCAATCCACATCCACCACGCTCCCTGTTGATGCAAATAAGTTTTTTACCTGCATCGCCACATCTTTTTGCACCTCGTAATCAGGCCCGTATATCTCTGCTACAAGGGTTGACATTACCGGTGGCCCTGGTGGTACTTCCACAACTTTTACATTGGCGTTAAACTTAGCACCTATCTCCTGTAATCCCGGGCGAAGTGCTTTGGCAATATCATGCGATTGCAGCTTGCGTTCTTTTTTTGATACCAGGTTAACTTGTATATCGGCTACATTAGAGCCACGACGCAAATCGTAGTGACGTACCAATCCGTTAAAGTTAATGGGTGCCGATGTACCTACATATGCCTGGTAGTTGGTTACCAGGTCATGCTTACGCAGGTAAGCTGCCAGTTCCTTGGTTACGTTAGCTGTTTCCTCCAGTGTTGTTCCTTCGGGCATATCAATCACCACCTGGAATTCATTTTTATTATCGAAGGGCAATATTTTAACTGTTACCACTTTAAACAGGAACAGGCTTGCCGATGCAAATAACAGTACTGTTACGCCAATGATAAACACCCAACGTTTCATGGGGCTTTCAATCATAGGGCGCATGGTTTTATTGTATAACCTGTAAATTAAAGTTTTCTCAAGCGAGTAATCTTTATCATCGCCTTTTCCATCATCATGCTTTAACAGGCGGTAGGCTAACCAAGGCGTTATCATAAGAGCTACCAGTAATGAAAAAATCATGGCAATAGATGCACCAATCGGCATTGGACTCATATAAGGCCCCATCATACCCGATACAAAAACCATTGGCAATACGGCTGCAATAACGGTAAATGTGGCCAGTATGGTTGGGTTACCCACCTCATCAATTGAGCGCAGTGCCGCTTGCCAAAACGGGAGTTGTTTCATTTTAAAATGACGGTGCATATTTTCGGCAATAATTATGGAATCATCAACCACAATACCTGTTACAAATACCAATGCAAACAGGGTGATACGGTTAAGGGTATAATCCATAAAATAATAGCTAAACATAGTAAGGGCAAAAGTAATTGGTACGGATATAAATACCACTAATCCGCCCCGCCAGCCCATGGCTAGCATTACTACAAAGGTTACTGCAATAATTGCACCCAGCAGGTGCATTAACAGCTCTCCTACTTTGTCCGATGCTGTTTCGCCATAGTTTCGTGTTATTTCCACATTAATGTCAGCAGGAATTAATTCGTGTTCCAGTGCTTCAATCTTACTGGTAATTTGTTGGGCCAGCCGCATGGCATCTGCTCCCCTGCGCTTGGCTATGGATATGGTTACAGCTGCATATTCGTCGGCGTACACCTCTTTTTCATTACTAGCTTTTCCGTAGCCAAATGCCACGTAAGTGCTTGGCAAAGCCGGGCCATCTTCTACAGTAGCAACCTGGTGCAGGTACACTGGCGCTTGCTGGTAAACGCCAATAATAAGGTTGGCCACTTCTTCGGGTGTTTCAAAGAATTTACCTGTGCGTACCAGGTATTCGGTATTATCCTGGTTAAAGCTACCTGCCGATACCTGTTGGTTAGCTGCCTGTATTTGTTGTGTTATTATTAATGGATCTGCATTATAGGCCGCCATTTTATCACGATCCAATACAACCTGTACTTCCCGGTTGCGCCCCCCAATTAATTTGGTTTCAGATATATCTGTAATTTTCTCTATCTCTGATGTAAGCTCCTGGGCCACGCGCTTTAACTGGTAATCGCTGTAGTTTTCGCTCCACAGGGTTAAACCCATTACAGGCACATCGTCTATAGAGCGTGTTTTAACCAAGGGAAGGGTTACGCCTGCCGGCAGCCGATCCATATTTTTCATTATTTCATTGTAGAGTTTTACCAAACTGCGCTCAACATCTTCGCCTACATAAAACTGTACAATTAACATGGCCTGTTCGGACATGGATTGAGAATAAACATATTCAACACCTTTTACATTGGATATTATCTTCTCAATAGGTGTTACAATTTTTGACTCAACTTCTTTGGGGCTTGCTCCCGGGTAGCCAATAAATATATCAGCAATAGGAACATCTATTTGTGGTTCTTCTTCTCTAGGAGTAAGATATGAACTGTACACGCCAATAATCATAAAGGCAACCATAAGTAATGGCGTCAGCTTTGATTTTATAAACATGCGGGCTAATGTCCCGGCAAATCCTGTTTTCATACTATTCTTCTTTTATTGATTCCGGATTACTGGTTTAACTGTAGTTTGGCTCCATCAAATAAACGCCCTTCGGCTGATGTAATCAGTTTATTGCCCTCACTAAGGCCGGATAGTACTTCTATTTTATTGTAATAGCTTTTGCCTGTGCGCACCCAGCGCAGTAAGGCATGGTTTGTTTCGCTTACTACCCATACGCCATGCAGTTGCCCGCGTTCTATTAGCAATGTTTTATCAATTAGTAATTTTGATTCGCTTCCTTTCAGGTGATCTACGTGGGCAAATACACCGCTTCTTATGGCTTTTGCCTGATCGCTTTTAGGCAATAAAGTAATACTGGCTTCAAACTGCGAACCCGAAAATCGGCTAGATGGGCTAATGTGTGAAATTATACCTTCTACCGGTTCTTTACAGGCATTAATACTTACCTCAACCTTATCGCCTCTTTCTACCTTATTTATTTCCGATTCGGGTATCCTGGCATTAACTTCAAATAGTCCGGGTGCTTCTAAAGCCAACAAGGGCATTCCGGGATTAGCCATATCGCCGCTGTCTGCAAATTTTTGTGTTATTACACCTGCATATGGTGCACGTATATTAGCATAATTCAGCATTTCACTTACTTCTTCTTTAGCTTTACGGGCGGCTTCTAATTGTGCTTTTGTCATTTCAAGGTGCACCGTAATATCATCCAGTTCCTTTTGCGTGGCACTGTTGCGCTTATGCAAGGTTTGTATGCGGTTAAAATCATCCTGCGCATGTTTAAATGCTGCTTGGGCCTGTGTAATTGTTGCTTCAACCTGTTTTTGCTTTGCTTTTATATCACTGCTGCGAATGGTAAGCAACAACTGTCCGCTCTCTACCATATCCCCCTCACTAACAAGCACTTTATCTATTTGCCCCATAATACGCGTACTTAATATGGATTGTTTTACCGATGAAACCGTTCCGGTAAACTGGTTCTTCACTGGCACTGTTGACTGTGCCAGTATTTTTGTTGTTATTTTTATTTCTTCGGCCTGCTTGGTATCTTTTGCTACATTACCACCACATGCCTGTGTAAGCATAGCAACTGTTACTATGGTTATTATCGCTTTTATGCTTATACTATAGTTATTTGTTCGTTTCATTATGATATTTTTTTGCTTTTTCTGTTAATGGTTTGCAATAGCTATTGTAATGACTCTGCTACTAATTGTTGATATTTAAATACGGCTATATTATAACTATATATAGCATTTAATTTTTTTAGTGTACTTTCTTCAGCTTTGGTTTCGGCCATAAGTAATTCCGAGGTGCGCTCAAGCCCTTGGTTATACCTGTTGGTGCGTATTCTTAATGATTCCAAAGCTTCATCGGCTGCCATTTTATAACTTACCATACGACTTTCAGCCACTGCTATAGCCCGTTTTGCCTGTAACAGTTCCATATTGCTTTTTTCAATATAATCCATATAAGCTACTTGTGCCTTGTTATATTCAGCTTTTGATTTTTTGTATTTACCCAGGTTTTTGCTGCCATTAAATATGCGCCACTGTAGCTTTACACCTACCAGGTAGCTATCAGCCCCAAACCCTCCAAAATCAGAATCGTACATATTATATGATCCAAATGCATTTACACGCGGGGCAAATTTCATTAGCTCACTCTTGCTCATTTGCTTTTGTGCTTCCATGCCATGTTGCATGGCCAATACATCTGGGCGGTTAAAGATTGATGTAGTTGTATTAAAGCTAAAGGCTACTTGTGCAATAGAGTCCAACACCTGTATAGGCAAATTAATATCACGCCCCATTAAAAAGTTAAGAGTCTCACATACTGTTTTTACCTTGTTTTCAGCTTCCTGCATCATAGCATCCTGCTCATAACGGCGTACTTTTATGGCCATTACATCAGCATCTTTTAAATAGCCCTGTTCAAGGTTATCTTCAGCCATTTTTAAATAGGATGCGGTGGTTTCTTGTGCCTTTTTTATAACCGCAACCCTGCTTTTGGCCAGTTGTAAACCAAAGTAGCTTTGCTTTACCAAAAAGCTCACATACTCACGGGTATATTCATTTTTTTTCTCAGTGGCCTTTACACTATGGCTTGCAGCACTTTTCCCCATCCATGCATCTGCATTAACCAGGGGCTGCTCAACCATTACCTGTGTGGCAAAATGATTGGTTTTACCGGGCGAATTAACTACAGCCGGATCAAAATCTGCCATGCTAACACTTTGTTGCTGTAGCTTAAAACCAAATGCATTAAGCGGATCATTTGATACCATATATCCGCCTGATAATTCTACTGATGGTAAAAATGCAGCATTGGCCTGCTTGCTATTAGCCTTTACAGCATTTAGCTCTGCAATCCCTTTCAATATCTCCCTGTTGTTTTCAGATGCCAATTGCAAGGCACGATCTAAAGAAAATACGTTTTCCCCTGCTTTATCCTGGGCTTCTGAAGTAAAAGCAGGTAGCAAAAAGCAGATCATTAAAACGCCTATAATTACGGTCTTGTTCATATTACTTTGCTTATTTTTCTATCATTATTAGGTTTTATAATTACATATCGGCACAAATATACATACACTTTTCTACATATCCAACTTTCTAGATATTTATATGTATTTAAAATCACTACCCTGCTGGCTATAATTAATAAAGGAGTTATAGACATTAACCTGGATTACACGTAAAATTTTGAGTTTACCTCTTCAATTTGAGTTATTAATATATTGGACAGAACCCTGTTTTAGATCGCTTAAAAAATAGTGAGTTTCAAGTGCAATTTAACAAAACAACAGCGATATGGTTTGAATCAACTACATAAAAAGAGGCTGTTTTCTTAAGTAAAATCCACAAGCTTTGAATAAAAACAGGTTGAGTTAATTTTTATCGTAACAGTATAATTCCACTAAAATTATGCCTTGTAATTCAGCGTTTTATTTCAATATGTACTTTAAATTTATGTCACCTCCAGGTTGTTATATATTTTTCAATGGCACTTTACCAATGTACCAACCCCATTCGTTAACAAAAATTAAGGGTGTGTAAATCTTCTTTTTCAGTCATTTTCATCAGCTTAGGTTCAAAGCTTTTACTTATATTTGCGGGCTCATAATTTTAATAACATGATAGGTAAATACAATACATTACGGGTAGTTAAGGAAGTTGACTTTGGAGTATATCTCGATGGAGGTGAAGACTATGGCGAGATTTTGCTTCCTACTCGTTATGTTCCGCCGGGGCTTAAACCCAACGATGAACTGGAGGTATTTATTTACCTTGATTCGGAAGACCGTGTGATAGCAACAACGGAAGAGCCTTATGCCCAAATAGGTGAATTTGCATACCTCGAGGTTGTCTCGGTTAATTCAACAGGTGCATTTATGAACTGGGGGCTGATGAAAGATCTGTTGGTTCCATTCCGTGAGCAAGCTGTAAAAATGAAGGAAGGCGAAAAGTATGTGGTCTATGTTTATTTAGACGATGAAACACGTCGTGTTGTGGCCACATCGAAATTAAATACGGCTCTTGATAATTTAATGCCTGAATATGAAGAGGGTGAAGAGGTACAGTTGATGATTATTGATAAAACAGATTTGGGTTATAAGGCGGTTATTAATGATACACACTCTGGTATATTGTATCATAATGAGTTGTTTAAACCTATTAAGATTGGGGATAAGTGTACAGGATATATCAACAAGGTACGTGAGGATGATAAGATAGATCTTATTCTTGAGAAACCCGGATACCAAAAAATTGATGGTTTAGCAGGTGAAATTCTGGAAAAAATAAAACAGAAAGGCGGCCAGCTTAATGTGTCAGATAAAAGCCCTGCAGAATTAATTTATAAGCTGTTTGCCACAAGTAAGAAGAATTTTAAGAAAGCCATTGGTACCCTGTACAAACAACGTTTAATAGATATTGATAAGGAAAAGATTACCCTTAAATAGTTCAGTAAAAAATAAGCTTACCCATTATTTAGCCAAAAATCTACAAAAACTGACAGGAAGCGATATTTATTACGGAAATGAAGAAACAAATTTTACTTTGTATTGGCATATTTATTTTTGGCAAAATAAGTTCAATTGAAACAATTGAGAATAACCAGGTACAATCATCCCAACAGTCTAATTCCAATGAATTTTTCCAGACTTTAAGTGTTCAATTATTTAACACCTATGGTTACACGGATATGGAAGCCAGCTTTTGGTCTACAATAGGTAAGCAAAAACGACACAGCCTAAACCTACGTTTATCGCATGAGCGTTTTGAAAGCCGTTACTTCGGCGTTGGTTTAGGTTACGGTTACGAGCTACGTATTAACAGGCATTTATTACAACCTTATTTAACTTACAATCAAGATGTTCAAACCTGGAAGAATGCGGCCGTTGTAAATGGTCTTTATTACACTTACCAGGGTCGGTTTGATTTTGCAGTGGGCACTACTACTAACTTTAATTCTAAAGGATACTCCAATAACTCGAACTGGATTAATACTTACTATAATATACATGCGTATGGTGGTATTCAGCTTGGTTTTGAATATTGCGTTATAAGTGATTCCAAAGATGTGTATTATGGCTTAATAATTCAGAAAACATTATGGCGCCGTAAGTAATCCTAATTGGTGCATTTGCCTGATTTATACAGTTAAAAGTGATTAAAAGAATAAGGGTTTCATACGTTCATTTTTTTAGATTATAGATATTTATCTGTTTTCTTTTCTAAAAAAAGTGCCTGACCGGCATTAGGGCTATAAATTGATTAGTCTTCGGCGAGTTACTTTTTCACTTTACCCCTCACCCCCTTATAAAAAGGTGCATCCCCTGCATACAACTTCTTTTAAGGAATTAAAGAGTATGTGAAGGGAAATTACTTTAATAATATATTCAATCTCCAGGGTGCCTCAGAAACACCCCGAAGTTTGAACATCCTCTTTATAGTATGTTGTTATAATTTATACAAAAGCCATCCAATCTGTATTACCTTTATAATCTTCTATTACTTTAGTCTTATTATTCCCGTTAAAAGAAGCTATTAAGGTTTGTATTTCCTGACGCAGGTTAGTTGTAGCTCCATCAATCAATTGAGATGAAAAACCTTTGTTGGCTAAGTCAAGCACCTGGTTAAGTGAAATAACACGTCCCAGCATTTGCCCCAAATCAACCAGTTTACGCTGTGGCATAGCCAGGTTAAGGTTAAAATTAAGTAAATCTTTTACTACGGTACTTGCTTCTGCTGTCAACTCAAATGATTTAATAAAATCAAACAGGTTACTTTGTTTTGCTTTGCGCATTAATTTAAGCACACTTTCTGAAATCTGGGAGTATAACATATCATTTGAGCCTTCAAAAATCTGGAAAGGGCGACTATCAACTGTAGATCGCCCTGCAATGTGATTATGCTTATACCCCTTTGCACCTACCAGTTGCAGTAATGTTTGCGAAGCTGCCTGCATCATATCTGTTGCAATACTCTTAACAGCATTAGCTTCTATACCTATCATAGATAAATCTTTGCTTAAGCCAGCTTTAATACTACTATTAACACAAAATGCTGAAACGGTAGTAAAGTAAGCTTGTAACTGCGCCAAACGTTGCTGTACCTGGTCGTAAGCTAACAGGCTTTTCCCTCCCACAAAGCGTTGCTGACAATGTTGAATAGCCTCATCGAGCATACGCTGTATAAAGCCCATTGCCATACCCGGGAATGACATACGACTACGGTGCAATAAATCAAGCATTAACTTTACCCCTGATTTCTCAGGCACTAACTTTTGCATTTGGGGTATCTGAACATCAATACGGTTACGTCCGTATGGTATTTGATAAAGACCCAAGTTCTCAAAAAACTCCTCAACAACAATTCCTTGGTTAGGCCTAGTAACATCACATATAAAAAAATCCAGATCACGTGCCAAACGGTCATCCCCGGTATCCTTACGTGCTGTAAGTAACCAAAAATCGGCCCACCCTGTTAATCCGGCCCAGTGCTTTATTCCTTTTAAATAATTAACACCATTCTGTTCTGTGTAAGAAGTTCTCATATTAAGTGCATCGCTACCAAAATCAGGCTCGGTAATCATTAAACCACCCATATTCTGCTGTTCGATAAAACGTTTTAAAACTTCTGCCTTGGCTTGGGGTTGTGCTGATTTAATTACAGGTTGTAAAAATAAAGCCATATTTATACCAAAGGTTAATGATAAGGCCAATGACTCATATGATGCAGCACCCATTAAGGCAATGCTTTCTTTTACATCGCCACCCAAGCCACCATATTTCGCAGGTATTATAGCCGAAAATGGATTAACTGACATGATTTCGCGCATAGCAAAAGGCGGTAAACCTCTTTTAACTGCTAACTGGTTAACATCGGCACGCTCATGATATACACTTCTCATCTTCTCTTTTAAGCCCTTAAGCATTTTCGAGAACTTAAAATCTAACGCGTTGTTTTCTGTTGTTGTTTCACTTACTAACATTGGTTTCTTCTTATTTATGGAAGCCAGAAAATGGTTATAAGATTAAAAATGAGTTATTCACGTCTATTAAAACCAACTACACAATTTCGCAACTATCCTGTTTGAATTTATTAAACAAAAAATACGCCTATTAGTTTTGTAATGTTATATATTTTAAGATGTTTTTATCTTTTTATATTGATTTAACAACGGTTTATCGCATTCCTACTTCAAGTTTAATATTTATTTTACGGCAAATGCACAACTACTTTAATAGCTTAAAGAAGCACTCCGGGTTAAGATGTTCTGGTGGTTATAGTCAAATAACCACATCTATTCGCAGCTATTCAGCTAACTTTTAAAAATAAAGATCACGTTCACCATTTTTTATACGCTTTAACCGTTCTATTAGTTTATCCTTAAACTTTGGGTCTTCATAGTTAGCCAGGCTGTTATCAATTAAGCTGTAGCCTTTCTCTTTTGTTTTTGGTGGCGCATAATCTTCAAGGTATTCGGCCAAAGTAAGCATTGCATTGGGCTGACAAAAGCGCTTAATAAAACCCGGAACAGAAAATTCCATAAAATGCTCCCCGGTTCTGTTTAAACGGTAACAAGCGGTACAAAAGGATGGAATATAACCATTATCAACTAATTCTTCCATTACTTCGTTTAAAGACCGGTCGTCACAAATTTTAAACTGTTCATGATCCAGATCCTGTTCTCCCTTATGGCTTGTGTACCCTTTCATCTCTATATTGGTTCCACCATCAATTTGCGAAACACCATATTCTAATATCTCATCACGAATATAGCCGGGTTCGCGTGCCGTTAAGATCAAACCGGTATAAGGTACTGCTAAACGCAAGATAGCTACCAGGCGGGTAAAATCTGCATCGCTCACATCGTATTGCTTATCCACTTCAAAACCAGAAGCAGATTGTATACGCGGAAATGAAATGGTATGTGGCCCTACATTATATACAGCCTCAAAATGATTAACATGACGTATTAAGCCCAATACTTCAAAACGCCAGTCGTATAAGCCCATTAGCGCCCCAATCCCCACATCGTCAATACCAGCTTCCTGTGCACGATCAAGCCCTGTTAAGCGCCAGTCGTAATGCTTTTTAGTGCCTGCCTTATGCACTTTCTCGTAGGTGGGTTTATGGTAGGTTTCCTGAAAAATCTGGTAAGTTCCTATTCCAGCTTCTTTAACGGTTTTAAATCCTTCAACTTCAAGTGGTGCAGCATTAATATTAACCCGCCTTATTTCACCATTTTTATGCTTTACATCATATACCATCTTTACCGTCTCTGCAATAAAACTGGCGTCATATCGCGGGTGCTCACCATAAACAAGTATCAGGCGCTTATGCCCCATATCTTCTAAAGCCATTACCTGGTCAATAATATCCTGCCTGCCCAAAGTAAGTCGCTCCTGCTTTTTATTTGACGAGCGAAAACCACAGTAAGTACAATCATTAATACACAAATTACCAATGTATAACGGTGCAAATAAAACAATACGCTTGCCGTAAACCTTTTCTTTTAATTGTTTGGCCGCCAATTTAATTTCCTCTATCATCCCGGGCTCATTGGCATTAACCAGTATGGCTGTTTCCTGTAAGCTTAATCGCTGCTTGTTTAATGATTTGACTATAACCTCACGCACTTGTTTAATCGTAGGTTTTTGATGCTCTCCAAGTATAGCATTAATTTCATCAGTATCAATAAAACTTTCCATCGGACGATCCGGAAGTGAATATTTCTGGGGAGTATAGATAATGGACATAGCTACTTATTTATTTTTTCACCTTCTAACGGGCTTACAAAATTAGGATAAATCTTCTAATTCAGGCATGAAATTACCTGATTACCTGAATTTGATTTAAAAGGTGATGATTTTTGAACCTGTAATATAGCCCAAAGTAACCATTGAAAGATGGTACTATTGCCAGTAGTGAAAAACACCACAAATGCACAAATTAAAATTATTTAATGTATAAAAACCGTATGATTAAGTATGAACCTGGAGACTATTTAAAGTTATATCACAGTTTAACTTACTTCTAAAGTATAATTTTCACAATACCAGGCAGGAATACCATGGTATTTCAAATGGGTTTGGGAAATTTTATACCAAAAACAGGCCAACCTTACAGGAAAATCCTGCTCATACCACCTTTGTACCTAAAAATCGTAATAATAACACAAATCATTTAGATACATCTATTGTTATAAATAATTTTCTCCTGTGAAATTTTACCCCACCAGCCGATATAAACATTTCTTTGGCTATTTTGATAGTGGTAAATCCCACAAAAGAAAACAGAAGTTTATCTTTCTCCCTAACGGTTAATCGAATAAAATAAGAAAAAAACCAATAATTACACCTTACTGGCTATAATGATACACCTTACTACAAATTACACATAATTTGAAAATATGCTCAATTTACAACACTAAAAACTACTATATTAAACCAATTGTTAATCATTATAAGAAAGTAAAACATTGGCTTATTACATTAGTCTGCAGCATACTTTGTTGATACAATAATATTATATAGATAGTTTTAAAAACATTGACTAAATGCTTAAATAACTGGGAAAATATTTAATTAGAAATAGTCATTAAACGATGAGTATTGTACCATAATAAAACTCCTATTTTTCTAATTATAAAGCAAGCCATTTATTTATTTTAAAGTCTTCAGAGGTAGTATTTGTACAAAAATCTGATCTCTTTGTGAATGCACTTACCTAAAAAAATAACCTCATTACACTCACTATAATAACTTATTATCAACATATTAAAATACACAATTCCAAAAAACATGCCATAAAGAAAGTTATTACACCTACTAATTAAGCCAGGGTGTAGCAATATAAAAAGTTAAACAACTCTCTGCCTTTTATCTTTTAAATGACTCTACCTGACTACGAAAAAAATATAGCAGAAAGTAAATTATAAATATTATAGCTTGTCAGCACCTGTTTTTTTTCTTAGCCATAACAAACCTTTACACAACAACATTTACAACACAACATAATACCTCACTTTCGATTAATACAATACTCAAATAAAGCTTATTTCTACTTTGTCACTATTAAATAAATACTATATTTGTACAACTATTATTTAATTAAATAGCAAATCAAGTGTTTTAAATTTGTAGTGGGGACAAAACAAAAAACACCTAACTAACTTAAAATAGTTAAACACATGATGTATTCCATAATAGAAGCCATGCCTAAGCTGCATGCCAACAGCGATTCTAAAATGTTATTTCTGCAATTCGTTTTGCTTGCCACACCTGTGCTTCTGTAATACATCAAAAAGAGCACTTCCTTAAATAGTTACGATAACCAGGATATAAAAATCCGGAGCTACAATAACTATTGCGGCAACATGCATGCTAAGCATAACAAATAAGCCAGGAATTTTAATCCAATTTAAATAACAACTCAATAATAAAATTAATTAGAAACTTAAAATTAAGAAGATGAGAAAGAACAACAGTTCATTTTTAGCCCTACTATTCGTAGCAACGATTAGTATGCTAAGCTTTACACAATGTAAAAAAAAGGACAAAAAACCAGAACCACCAACATTTGGCGAAATCACCCCGGCACAGGCTAAAGTAGGCGAAACCATTACTATTAGTGGTACTAACTTTAACACTATAGCAGCCAACAATACGGTGACTTTTGCTAGCAACGACGATGAAACAAAAGCTACCATTACTAAAGCCACGGCCACGGATTTAGAAGTTACTGTACCTGATATGACACATGGCACTGTGAAAATTACCATTACCGCCAATGAGCAAACCACGGCTCCTGTTAGCTTTAAAATAGTAGCCCAGCCCGAAATAACAAGCTTTACCGGCAATAATGGCAGCATGGGCGATGAAGTGGTAATTACAGGTAAAAACTTTATGGCGCCCGGTACTGTAAACCCTATTGTTACCATTAATGGTAAAAACCAAGAAGTGACCAGCGCCTCTGATACCGAAATTAAGATTAAACTGGCTGCTAAAACATTTTCTGGTGACATGGTGATTAAGAACCCTGATGAGATGGTGAGTGAAAGTAAGACGTATACCTATAAAAGCAAATACACGTTTAACAGTACTCCATTTATTACGGGTCATGTAGACTGGATTACATATACGCCGGAGGGTGACTTTTATGCAGTAACAGGTGACAGGTATTATGTGAAAAAATTTGATAAAAACGCTCAGGAATTAGCTACTTATATGGAGCAAGGGGAATTGGAATCTCCTGAGTATGCCCCCGAGTATTTATGGTTAGCTGATGACGGTACTTTATATCTTACTGAGTATTTTGGCAGAATTTTTAAAATGGATACCAAAACTGAAACAGCCTTTAGCTTATTTGTTAATAATACCGATCCTTTAGCTCTTAAAGATCAGATGAAACAAATAAGCGGGGATAACAATGGCACGTTGTACTTTGGCTCTGGTACTAATATGCAAATACTAAAAGTAGATGCCAAAGGTGCAATTAGTGAGGTATACAAGGATACAAAGGCTATATTCTCTCTCCAATATTTAAATGATAAAATATACTGCACAACTTCTGATGAGGTATTTTCTGTAGACACATCAGGTAACTCGTACAAAGAGTATGTTAACTCAAATGCAAATGGAGGTGCAGGCTTTAACAGCACTTCACTGTGTATGTGTTCAGAAGAGGATATGTATGTAGCCAAACCTGGAAAAGGCATTTATAAGGTAAATACGCAGGATGCATCACTTGAACTAATAATAAGCGATAGTGATTTGGGAGGCTTTCCTTCTCCTATTCGTATGATACCTACACCCGAAGACGATATTGTAATTTGTACTTCAAGCGGTGCTTACAAACTGACCAGGGAATAATTTACAATTAACACCTATTAAATTAACACTGCACATGAACCTATGTGCAGTGTTATTACTAACAAAGAGAACCTTGTGCACATACAACCATAAATCAGCATAATACATTGATTTTCTACCATTAACGCATTTAATTTATGAAACATCCTTTTACCTCCCGCTTATTTTGCACACTGGTACTGTTTTGTTTTACTTCCTTAGCACGGGCCAGCGCTAGTGATATTAAATTTACTGTAACAGGCTTTAACAACTCTACTTGTTGTTACAATACTGATATAAGATACATCCAAGTCACTATATCAGAAGAAACTCCTGGAGCTTTTAAAAGATCTAACCTAAACAAACAACACCTGATCACCCTAAGCCCTCCTCCGGGTTTTGAGTTTGCTAATACAACAGACAGTAATACAGTAGAAGCAACAAATAAAAGTAGTGATGATTTTTTTGGAAATGTAAGTATAGATATTCACAAAACTACTTCAACTAAAATAGTTATTGAGTTTAAGATAATAGCTACCGGGAAAAAAGATGAAATATATATCAACAATATTGCATTAAAACCCATTAACAACAGTGCTCTTACAGGAGGTAATATAGACGTAACCTATGCTCCTGACGGTGCTAACCCAGGTGCTGTAAACTACGAGAATGGAAGCACCAACCCCACCTTTAAAGTTAATAAACCAGTCAATCCTACAGTAAGCAATAGCTATTGTCCAAATGGTGATATAATTACTTACATACTTACCTATGCAAAAAATTGTTATATGAAACCTGGCAGAGTAATCATTGAACCGGCAGGTAAAGCAGCAAAAGAAATAACAAACATAAATGGTGAAGATGGCTTATATACATTCTCAATTAATTCAAGTACCAGTGACTTACTAAACAACACATGCAATATGACCTATCATTACGGTACAGAAACCGATGCAGATAGCCACATTACATCAGGTTTTATAAAGCCTACTATATCAATTGAAACCACAGGAGATGATTGTATTGGTAGTACCAAAGAATGCAAAATTACCATACCAGGAGATTGTACACCTACAAAATACGAGTTATACCCAAATAATACATACACCACAGCAGATAAACTGGAAGAAGCCTCTTTATACGGCAATATCATTACCTTAACACATACCTTAACAAAAGATGCCCCGGGTGACAGATACCTGAGAGTGTTTTTTGGAAATAACACTTGGGAAGATTATCAATTAACCGCCCCTTTTGGAACAGGTTTTACGACTCCAACAGTAGACACCCCTGTTGATGATAATGGCATATACAGGGAAGACTCACCAGGTATTGGTTCAACACCAGAGTGTAGAATTACCTTTACTAATTTAAGTTGCACCATTAGCTCTGTTGTAATTTACGAAACTGATCCCAGTTCACCGTATGCTAATTTAAAAGAATATGCCCCAGGAGAAAACTACCAGGTTGATGGTAACATTTTAAAGATAAAGCACAAGGCCATTACAATGGCCGGCGCTCCTGCTTCGCTAAAAATAAAACTAATATACGGAACAGAAACCGATTCGCCCGGGACAGTAGTTAATGTACCCAATCCTTTTGGTACCAGTGTAACAGAGCCTGATTTAGCAAATGCCAATTATAATGAGAAAGAAAAAGCCTGTCTTGGAGACTTGCCGGAATGCATTTTAACCATAAGTAATATAGGCAAATGCCCACCCACTGCAGTTAATTTTTATAAAACCGGAACAGACCCAAAGGAAGAATACACCGAACTTTCTACATATTCCTCCAATGGACAAAAATATGAAATTGATAAAACTAATAACAAGCTTTCATTCCAACACAGTGGTATTACACCATCTACAGAAAACAGCATTGATATTGAATTGGTTTATGATAACAACTCTGATGGAAAAATAACATACGAAAAAACAATAAGTAAGCCTTTTGGTATATTCTCTGCCCCTACTGTTAGCGACCAAAAATTAATGGATTCTGATGATAATGAAAGAGCATCTGCTTGCTTAAACGAAGTGTTAACATGTACATTAACATTTACAGAAACAAACTGTACCCCTAAAGAAATAAACTTTTGGACTGCCAGTACAGGTTCAACAAATAGTGGTGAATGGAAAGATAATTTAGAAGGTATAAATGGAGGTAAATATGCTTTTATTTCAAACCAGTTAAAATTTAAACATAAATATAACACAGGCACACCAAAGGTATTATATGTAGAGTTAATCTACGGAACCGGAGGAAATACAATATCTGAAACCTATACCATAAATAATCCTTTTGGAACATTAATAATCCCACAAGCAACTTCTATAACATTAGATGGGAATACGTGTGGCATCGGACAGACTGATATTATAATTAATGCCAACTGGGGCGATATATGTCCTCCAAATTATATTATATTAAAGAATAATAGTTTAGTGATTAATGAGCAATATGATGATACTAAATTAAATAGTGAAAAATCATCTTATACATTTAATCATGAGGTACAAACCCAATATGCAGGACAAACACTAAAGGCATTCATAAAGGATTCTGACGACACGGAACTTGATCTGGGCGAAGACATTACATTTCCCACAAGCGATTTTAATGACAAACTCTACCTACTACAACTCAACCAGAGCACTTTTACTGATACCGTTGGTACCAGGGACTCCCCGATTAATGTAATAGATAAGTACCTATGGCAACTCGACACCTCCAAAATCGATCTGAAGTTTATAGATGTTGAAGGCGTCACCAAAACCTTTTTACACTATGTACACGATGACACAGCTTATGTTTTTAGGTTTGAAAATCTGGAAGGAGAGGTTCTACCTTTAAATACTAATGGCTTTGATGCCCTGCATTTAATCCCCGGTAGTGATACGTTATATCATGATTATTTAAATTTTGATCCAGGAATTCCTAACCTCAACTATGGTACGGACAACCCAAACCAAATTAAATACCAACTATATAAGTACACAAACGGTCAGCTTGAAAGTTGCGCCCATGAGCAAACCATTAAAATCACCGTTATACCAGAAAAGATTTATATTCCTAAAAAAAGCTACTGCTCAAACGATAGCGTAAAAATTAATATATATGTTGTTACAGATAAAGATCAATTATTCGATTCAGGAAAAGGACCAGATGGCAATGTAAGTTTCGACAGGGTTGAACTTCATTATGGGAAGGATACTCCAGATACTTTTTATAAAAATAAAATTAACAATGGCTATATTAATTTAAATATTCAGCAAATATACGGCGCAAGAACTACACCATTATTTGTAGAGTTAATTGGCTATTGTTCAAATTTAGATAGCAACAATCATATCTTCTATACAGCTTCATTTTATATTTATCCTCCTGATAATTCAATAAAACTATTGGATATTGATGATAAATATTGCCCAACACTACAAACTAAGCGCATATTAACCAGCTACGGTTTAAAATCAGCAGAAATATATAAAACTAACCTGGATGGAACAGGTACGTTTAGCAATAGTGGAATAAAATCTGACAATGAAGACGGTGTTGACGGATGGTATCTTGTTCCGGGAGAAGTTGATGATATCAGCGATACAGACTCTTGTCGTATTAATCTTAAATATTACTACACTGATAGCAATGGCTGCTTAGCTTCTTCTTCAAAACCTATTGATATAGTAAGCCGACTGGCCAATGATCACCTGCTTATAGATCAATTGCCTGCTAATACATGCCTGAGCAATACAGAGATCGAACTTAGTGTGGCCAATGCACAACTAACCAATGCCTATGGTGCAAAGGTATATTACAAGGAAGAAGCCAGCACAGCAGATGCAGAAGGTAATATTATTAGTACTGTAACTGATAAAGAAAGTACAGAGGTAACCCGGGATACGCCCTTTTATTTTAAGGCTTTTAAGGCTTACCAGTTAGAGGACATGACACTTAAGGATACAACAGTAACCATTAATTATAGCTATATAGATAACAATGGATGTCCTGTTTCAAATAAACACCAGGACATTGTTATACATCCGCGTGATGCAGATACAACAGTAGCACTTACTGGTTTAAAAGACAAGTTCTGTTCGGTAGACGATAGTGTAGAATTAAAAATCCAAACTCCCAATACGATTTTAGATGTAAGTTCAGCCACTCACTCTAATGTAATCATAAAAAATGAGAACAGGTATTACTTTCAGCCTACAGCCATCTATGGTGAGGGAAGTACTACATTAGATGACAGCACTAGTAATATTAATGTTAGATACAGTTATTACGATTATAGGGGGTGTTACTGGAGAGAAAATAAAGAAATTAATATAAAGGCAACCCCAATAGTAAGTGGTTTAACTGTTAATGAGCAATGTTTAGGTGAGCATACCTCTTTTATTCCCAATATGAGTAGTAATACCAAAACAGATAAAACACTAAAATACAATTGGGACTTTGGTGATAACGATTTTTTATATACCGGGAGCAACAATGCCAATACGAATGTTAATATGCATAATAACAGAACAAGAGGTACTTATGCCAGTCCTAAACACGAGTATCTTACTTTCGGATCTAAAACTGTTAATTTAAGTGTTACCAATGAAAATGGATGCTCCGCTTCTTTATCGCATACGTTTAATATTGACACCAATCCGGAAATAGCATATAAAATTAATGAATACAGAACGACAGAGAATATGCAAATAAGCAATCTCACTACACTTGTATCCGGAAAAATTGATTCTATAAACTGGACTATAACAAATGATAAACAGACTATTGAAGAAACACTTTATGCCCCAACTGACTTTAGTTATAATTCTGATTACCCAGGCATTAATACCATTGAATTAACAGTTACTACTCAAAATGGATGTGCAAGTGACTCCACCTTTAAGGTGCCTGTATTCCCTGTTATTAAAATAACAAATGATAAGGAGTATTCTCAATATTTTGAAACTGCAGATGATTGGGGTAACGGTTGGATTGTTGACCATGCCCTAAGTGATAAACACGATTCTACCCATGTATGGCGCCACCAATCATCAACAGGTATCTATGCTGACCAATCTTATAGCAAAGGTAACATATGGCTGGCGGGTAATCCTGACTTAGCCAACAGCCAGGCCTATATTGAAAGCCCGGTATTTGATATTGACAACCTGGATTTCCCGATATTAAGTATGGATATATTCCAAAGCCTGGAACCGGCCAGGGATGGTGCTGCAGTACTTTATACTTTAGACGACGGCAATAGCTGGAAAATACTGGGAAGTACACAAAATGGTGAAAACTGGTATAACGCAGAAATTAGTACTAAACCGGGTACTAGTGCAATTAACGATGCAGGTTTAGGTTGGTCAAAAAATGCCAATAAGTGGCAAACAGCACATTACTCACTGGCTTCGGTAAAAAATGAGATTTCTGATCTGGATAAAGCAAACAAAAAAGGCGTCCGCTTTCGCATAGCATATAGTAGTAACAATTATACCGGTGGTGATTACAAAGGCTTTGCTATCGCCAACTTCGTCATTGGTTCGGGTAATCGTAAGGTATTACTTGAGAGCTTTATTAACTCAACTTATGATGCTGCTAATCCATCGTATGAAAATAAAACCAATTTTGATACATTAAACACGTTTACAGGGAATATTCCAGAGCAGGTTATTGATATCCGCTACCATGCTAGGGCTTGGTCAGGTTATATCGATCCTATAGAGGAAGTATTTACCTGGCAGGATGCCTCGGTACGTGCCCTTGAAGCAGAATGGGTTGGCCCGATCTGGATGGTTGATAATATGCTCTCAAATAAAGATAAATTATATACAAACTCTATAGAAGGATTAAAGGATGCCTTTGATAATCGTACATTAAAAAAACCGGGTGTAGAAATTGATAATATCCAGTTCAGTACTGATGAAGGCAGGGTCAATATCTCTGCCGACATAACTAAGATCAACCGTTTGTTTAACGATAGGCTGGGCGATCATAAGATACTGGTTCGCTTTATTATTACGCAGGATGAGTATGTTGATGAAAATAGCAATACGTATCAAAACTGTATGGTAGATATATTACCCAATGGTGTTGGAGCACATACGCATTTTATTAACGAAGACTTTAACGTTGATGATATAATTACTGTAAGTGACTGGTGGGCCCCCCAGGTAATAACTAACAATAGTAATTATACCTTGGTGGTTGTAGCTTATACCTATAAAGATGGAAGGGTAGGTGAAGTACAACAAGCAAAAGCTATTCAGATACCTGATGTACCAGTTAAAACAGGTATTAGTAACAAAGTAGTAAATAGTAATAGTATTGAGGTTTACCCTAACCCGGTTAAGGATAAGCTAACCGTTATGCTTAGAGGTACAGTAAATAAGTGCGACTGGCAAATTATAAATATGACCGGACAAAAATGTATGGAAGGGTCTGTTAGGTTGATAGCCGGTTCATTTACTATTAATGTAGCCTCTCTTCACCAGGGACTCTATCTATTAAAAGCTATTGATAGTAATGGTGCTCAATACAGTATTAAGTTTATAGTGAAAATATAAAGAAATAGCCACAAATGCTCGAATGAAAAAATTCAGCAAACGAAAAAACAAAACCGAGAATAAAATTATTCGTGCATTTGTGGCTAAACATTAGAAAGCTTAATTCGTGCACTTATATTACAAGCATAAACAATTAAACATTATACAGCAACCATGGATCGACCAATGTATATTGAAAAGGACAGAAACCTGGAAAAAGCACAGGATTTCAAATTCCTGAGAAATGAAGGTATCAAACGGATTCAGGAACTAACAGGTTCATACTGGACTGATTACAACCTTCATGATCCCGGTGTTACCATTCTGGAGCAGCTTTGTTATGCCATAACCGATCTGAGCTACAGAACATCAGTTGATATTGAAAAGCATATTTTCTCAGATAACCAGGGTGATGTTCCATTTTTTAAGCCTGAAGATATATTAACCAATGGTCCGATTACCATTAACGATTTTCGTAAAGTATTTATAGATACAATACCTGAAATCAGAAACATATGGATTGAACCTGCTCCTGTTTCCAGCTGTATTTTTAATGGTTTATATAATATCCGGGTAGATTTATCTCACCAACAACTGCAGGGGTATTTATCAGAAGAAGATTTAAGAAAAAGTATTCTAAAAGCCTTTAGTAAATATCGCAACCTAGGTGAGGATGTTTTTGAGATAGAGATACTAAAGGAAATACCTATTAAACTATTCACAGACATTGAAACAGACGGTTTACATGATCTGGAGAAAATTTTGGCTCAAATTTATTATTGTGTAGAACAAAGTCTGGCTCCTGAAGTTAAGTTTTACTCTATGCAGGAGCTTATTGACAAAGGTATGTCGTACAATGCTATTTTTAATGGCCCCCGACTTAAAAATGGTTTTATTCTTGATGAGGATCTTCAGCCTAAAAAGCAATACGTTGCCATTGCAGATATTGTCAGGGACATTATGCAGATTGAAGGTGTAACCAGTGTAAAGCAAATGCAGATTGAAGTTGACGGTATTAAACATAACTCTATGGTTAATATTGGGGCTAATCAAATACCACGCGTTATTAACCACGAGCTGAGAAATACAAATATCGGTACACAAAGATCAATCCGTTTCTTCAGAGGCAACCTGGAATATAGCAGCCTTAATTCAGAGGCATTTCTCCGCTATTTAAATGAGCTTATCTCTGCAAATAAAAAAAATTACCGTATTAGCGAAGTATCATTTGAAAAACCTAAAGATATAAGTAACGAGGGCTTTGAACACTATTACTCCATTCAAAATCATTTCCCTGCCTTATATGGTATTGGTCCCGATGGGCTATCGGGTCGGTTTGGACCGGAAAGAAAGGCGCAGGCCAACCAGTTGAAAGGATATCTTTTACTTTTTGAGCAAGTACTGGCTAATTACTTATCTCAGTTGGCCAATTTTAAAGAGTTACTTTCAATACATAAAAAACAAAACCAAACTTACTATACACAACTGTTAAATACAATACCTAATGCCAATCACCTGTTTATTAAGCAAGAGGGTATGCTTAACGATGCCTATTTAAACCTGGAGCATATCCCGGCTAACTATAAGCAAGGCCTTCCGGCACTTAACAAGCTGTTTGATAATTATATTGACCGGCGAAATCGCTTTCTAGATTACTTATTAGCACTACATGGCGAAGAGTTCACGCATTATTCTCTGCAACAGTTCAACCCCTATTATTCCACCGGACAATTCGAAAACTTTGTAGTGCTATGTAAAACCGCTATGTTACAAGACATTGCAAACATGAATTACAACAGATCGCAAGGTTTAGACTACTTTAACAAAACAAATACCAATTACTCTGCTCTGGTTAAGCGCATAGCCATTATTATGGGAATGGGTATACAAGAAACTGAAACCGGCAAAATTGAAGTACAACTACCCGACTCTTACTTCAGCATGTTGAGGCAGCACAAAATGAGTTTACTAAGTACTGACGCCTCTGCATTTTATAAAAAATGGAGTACTATAAATGGAATAAAACAGTTAAACATTAATGAGGAAGATATACGGACTAAGTTTGATATTATTGACGATTCTGACATTGATAAGTTGGATATTAAAGATTCAGAAAAAAAAGTAATCCTAGAATCTTTATGGCCTCTTCAGAATAAAAAAGTTATTAAAGAGTTTCTTTCAGACAGTATTATACTTGACAATTACAGGATTGGTAAAAAAACAGACAAAGGTGGCGATTATCTATTGGTTTTTAAACCTGATGAGCTAAATGACTTTATTATTATGGGTAAGTATACATCCGAAGCTGATGCACAGAAAGCTGTTAAAGTGCTGATCAACGAGTTTAGAGAAATCAATATAAAGAGTGAAGGTGTTACCTTAATAGAACACATATTATTGCGCCCGGCACCTGAAGAAGAAATGTTTGGTATATACATCAATGGGAGCGATGGCAAGCACATATTAAAAAGTAACCAACGTTTCTCCCTTAGTCAACGCGACCAAATATTAAATATCATTGAGGATTCTTTCTCGCAGGAAAAATCATTTTATGTTGAGGCAGACGAAAACCGCGAAATGAGTATTGTTTTTAAAATAGAAAATACTGATTTAATATTTTCAAGTATTCAGCCTAATATATCGGTTGAATATACACATGCACAACGAGAAGCTTTAATTGAATTTTTATCTAAGCTTAAAAAGGAAGAAATAAGCCGTAGTGAAGTATTTGGCTTCTATGTTCAGTACGAACCAGGCAGAATAGACATTCCGGAAGAGTTTTTCTCCTTCCAGTTAAGTTTAATATTTCCTGACTGGACGGCTCGCTTTCAGGGTAACGAGTTTAAAGAGATTATCAACGATATAATAATAGAGCAGAAACCTGCCAATATTTCGGCTAATGTAGGCTGGTTTAAGTCAACAGACATGAAGAAACTGGAGAAATACCTGGCACATTTTTCGCAATCCTTACAAACTCAAACAGGTAAAAAAGATTATTCAGGCTACTCTGACTTTGTTGAACTACTATATCTTAACTGCTATAAACAACAGTAAAACAACGCAATGTCTTATCCGAAAAATAACAAAATATGCTCTTTAAAGTTTGATGTTTGCTATAATAATCAATCAAAAGCAAATGGCTTACAGGATAAGATTATATCTGATTTTAATACACATATACACCATATCTGTGATGCGCTCTTTAATAAGTATTTTGGCAATGGTCATTATAAACTACCCCAACTTGAACTCAATTTAGGTAACCTTACTGAATCCGATATTAAGCATAACCTGCCTGTTATTTTTAAAGAAAAGCTGGAAAACATATTAAGCCAGGTAAAAGTAGAAACACAACATCCGAAAATACAGGAAAAGCTTACGCATGTAATTTTCGAAGATACACTTTTTGAATACCTAAAAGCCTACTTTTCCACAGGTATTATACCGTGGAACCTACAGGAATTTAATCAGAAAAATATAGCTTACTGGTTAGAGCAAACTTACTCTTTGCCGTCGGAAAAGAGCTTAACACTTGTAAGCCTGGCAAAGAATACAGATTATAGAATACGATTTGTCAGAGCCCTTTTAAAAACAAATATTAACAATACTTTTAAAGCACTTCTGGATAAAAAGGCTTATAACAATTACACTAAACTAGGCCTTATTTTATTCGATGCTCCTGAATTATCACGGCTGTCATCGCAACAAAAACTAAACCTGTTGTTGGGCATCATAAGCAATAACCTTAGCTGGTTTCACTTGCAATTAAGTGAACAGAAACTTATTAAATATACCAGTCAGGCCTTATACTCAACATCAGATACAATACTACTTGACTATTACAAAACCGTAATAAGTTTACCTTTTAGTTCCGTTCGTTCCAATACGAGGTCGCTTTTACATGAGCTAAAACAAAATTATATATCCACCCTAGAGGAAAAGACTCCCTACGCTGGTACTAACTCTATAACAGGCTACAAAGTTTCTGAAAAGGAACTTATATCTTTTGTTACTCATAATTACAATGATTTTAGTAAAGAGATAATAGCCATGTATTTTAATTTAAGTAATGTACCCGGGAAGTACTTCTCTCCTTCGCAATCTGATAAAATTAACAATCTGATAAGAGGCACTTTTATCATGTCGTTAAAATACCATCCGAACCATTTCAAAAAACCCCAATGGATTACAGACTTAAAAAATGAACTATTTTTACTATTTAACACCTTACCTCATAAAGCGAGTAAAACAACTACGGTAAAACAGCCCTTTAATCAACTGGCCAAAACCATCAGTACTATTGTTGATACTGAAAACAGCTCTGTACAAAAAAACACAAAGAATACAGAAAAGGATTTGTTATTTGATGCACACTCAACAAACGAACATACAAGTTCTGAAAAAATAATTGACAAAGAAAAGAAAGTTGGTGATAATAAAATAAACCCTGATGAGAGTCGGCGGCATGGTGCAAATTCAACAAACGAACATACAAACTCTGAAAAAATAATTGACAAAGAAAAGGAATCCAGTGATCTGGGAACCGATAATAAAAGAACTCTTACTGAACAAAACTCGAAAAAAGGAAAGAGCCAATCGTACAATACTCAACAAAACGCTGAGCTTCATTCAAAAAATACCAAAGAAGAATCTTCTCCCAACAGGAGTATTAAGGATAATGAGAGTGTTGCTGAGAATGTAGACCACAGGTATAAAGCGAAAGGCACAATCTCAGAAGACTCAACTACAAACACCTCATTAACAATACATAACAAAGAGAAGGTGGAAAAAGGTATTTATACCTATAATCCCCAAAGTAAGGTATTGCATGATGTCGCCAAGCCGGATATTGAGCCTCATAAACATGGTTTTATTACCAGTAACACTGATACTTTAGGTATTAATACTCAAGATTTCTTTCCAATAGATGAGGGACAATATTACTTAAGTAAAACTCAAACATTTCATATTATTGAAACATTCTTTACGATTAACTACGAGGCTGTGTTAAACACAATGGGCTACACTATAAATCAGGTCGAAAACATGCTTATATGGGCACATAAGCATCATAATTCAGCCTTATCCGGTTTGGTATATAAAACAATGGATAAAACACCATTGGTTATTGTTTACACCATCAAACAATTATTGCCAGCAAGTACTTTTAATCTGTTAAACATTAATAATACACAACTTTATTTAAGTAAAAGAGAAGTACTTTTTAATGATTTTATACAACAACCTGAAATTATAGCCCGTTATACTGCTCAATCTATTTTAACAGATCTGGCAAGTGAAATAATATTGCATATAAAAACAAACCGTGAAAGTATAAAGCAAAAATATTCGCTTAAGCAAATTGAAACAGCTATTAAAGAAACTTCACCCTTGTTCGATAGTATTCAGCAAGAAACAATTTATACATTACTAACAAACAAGACGAATGTCAAAGCATTAAAAACAACAGAAACAACCCCATCATACTTTTACAATTTACTCTTGCGGCTATTCTCCGGCTTAACTACAAAGAAAGAACTCCCTTCTATAGCAGAACAAGTGGAACAAAAGGTAAAAAAACAAGATACCGAATTTGGATGGTTTTTAATTTCTTTGAGTAAAGAGAAACGGCAAAAAATAAAAGAAATTATAAAGCCCCATACAGCAAAAAATATAGATCAGCTATTACAATCATTTACTAATAAAACACAGGCTAAACTTTTATCTAATACTAATTCCTCTCTTCCCGATGAAGATAAGAGTAAGTACTTAATAGATGTTGAGAAAAATAAAACCATGTTTATATCCAACGCCGGCATAATTTTATTGGCACCGTATATAAAAATGTTATTCTCTAAACTAGAACTCATCACGGTTAATGGATTTGAGAACAAAGTGGATCAAACCAAAGCTGTACAACTTTTATATTATTTAGCTACCGGACATACGCATCCGGAAGAACCTGAAATTATATTACATAAAATAATTTCGGGCCTAATGCCATCGCAAACATTACAGAATCTTCAGGCTATCTCCCCAAAGGAAAAAGAACTATGCGACAGTCTGTTGAATGCCGTAATTAAAAACTGGGGGGTGCTTAAAAACACCTCTATTGAAACCTTAAGAGCTACGTTCTTAATGCGCAATGCTAAGTTAAATTTTGAAGAGAAGCAATGGCGACTCCAAATAGAAAGTCATTCACTAGATATTTTATTGGATAAATTACCGTGGTCGTTTACCACCATAAAATACACATGGATGGAAATTCCAATAATAAGTGAATGGAGATAATAAGGCAATTTAAAACTATATTAATAACTAAAGACTATTGCCAGTTAAACAATGGTCTGCATGCACATAGTACTACAATGAAAAACACATGGTTAATTACCTTAGCAATATTGAGTAGCTGCTTATACTCATGTACTGAAACTGAATTAAATGAACCGGAAAAAAATCAGCTATACTATAAAGTAGTAGGTAGCTATCATGATGATCATCTTTTGTCATCACGCATAGTTAAAGATAATGAATTGCTCATTACAGGCTACACAGTAGATCAGTTTATGGATGAACGCTTATTTGTTTCAAAACTGGGTAATGATGGTATGCTACAATGGGCTAGTCATTCAAAGAACCTGATTAACTCCCGTTTTTTTGACGGTTTACAAATGTCGGGCAAACAATTATATGCCTGTTTTGGATGCCAATACAAGGAAGGTGACCAAGTAAAAATGTTTTTAAGCTATCTTGATGATACAGGTAACTATGTTGACTCACTTAATTTTAACATTACTGCTTCTTCAATAAACGGTGCTCAACTTATTGAAGAAACAGATGATAATTTACTTTTGCTGGTTCAATACATCAATCAAAACAATAATTATATAAGTACATACAGGGTTAGTGCAAGTAATGAGTTAAGGTTAATATCAAAACAGCTTATTCCGATGGACTTTCATCAAGCCATTAAAGTCTCTGCAAAACACAATGGAGCACACTACCTTGTTTCTTCTGCATCTCAGGCATCCGGTGTACGAAAAGCATGGCTTGCTAAAGTTAAAAATGGATTTCTGGAGTGGTGGAATGTTACAGATTATAATGGCCAATGGCTTACTGGTAATGATGTTACTATATCTAATAATAAAATTATTGTACTTAGTAATATTTATTCTAAAACAGAAACACAAAAAGGTGCCCTGCTTACAAAAGTTTCTGCAAGTGGCCAAGTGCTTTCTCAACAAGAATGTGACCTTGGTTATGATAAAAATAAAGGTTATGCTGTTTCTATTGATACTGACAATAAAGGCAATTTTATTTTTGTAAGTAATGTTTCAACCGATCTGGAAGGCACAAACAACTCTCAGGATATTACCTATAGCCTAACTAATTATAAAGGAGAATTAGTGTTATCGAACAGTTACGGAAGTCATGGAACTCATAGTGACAATGGTAATTCGGCCTGGCAAATTAATTTCCTGCCCAATAAAAATGAAAGCCTGATTGTTGGACATATAGATTTACTTAATAATATTGATATCTGTACCATTAAAGTAAATAAAAAAGGCCAATGGATAGTGCAGTAATGCTAATATTACCACGAATGCACGAATAAAAATACTACTTGTGCATTCATGGCTATTTTATTTCATAAAAGTAAACTGCCTTCACTCACACTAAAGGGAACAACATGCAGGATAAGCCCCTTTTAAAAGTTTAAGTTTTACAGCTACGATACCAAAATCACGATAAAATTTATTCGTGCATTTGTGGCTGCTTTTTATTTAATTCTGTTTTTTTCCTCTTCGTAAAGTACTTAATACAATACTAAAAGGCATCCATAATGGCGCTGTTAGTGCGGCCCACTTAACAAAGAAGAACACCAAATACCCTATTATGGGCACTACAAAGTAATACATCCAGGGCTGACTCATAACAGCCATATCGTACCGGAACATCTCCAGTAAAATACTAAAGTAACTTTCAATAATTGTGCACATATACCTTAATTAATTTCTAATGAATACTTTATTACCACCACAAATGCACGAATAAAGAAATCCAAATTCGGAAGTGAAATTATTCATGCATTCTTGGAATTTTTCACTATGTTTTGTTTACCAAACGTGAGGTATTTATAATTTTGATTTTAATTTTTCCAAACTATTTTGGTGAAATGAAAAATCCATACCGGGAAATGAGCCTGGAAGATATTCCATACAATATTCCATATACCTTATAATATTCTGCAACCTGTCATTTTCTTCAGGAAAATTTATTTCCATCGTCATGTACCAGGATGCCCCCTTAACCCCTTTATTCTTTTTTATAATCTCTTCTGGATTGATATAAAAATACTGCCAACAATATAATGCTACAGAATCTAATAGATTGGATATGTAGGCTTCAATAGTCATATCCAGCTCGTATACTGTTGCACTATCATAGAAAAACAATTTTTCAGGAAACTTATTTTCTAATAACTCCAAACAGCCATACATAGGTGTATAAACTGCTGAGGCATGGGGCGTAGGCGATTCAAACCAACTGAGTTTATTAAAAAAGGCTAATTCTTCTGTTGATAAATTCTTTCTAAATTTATTAACGCTATGAGCCCAAAAATCTGTTGGCATGGTTAAAACATCTGTTAAACCATTAAATGCAAAACCTCCATGAAGTACTACTTCACCCGCATTTTGACCCGGTCTACCCCATTCTACTTCAATACCTGATAAATAATACAGTAAGGTTTGCTTTTGGGAAAGTTCATAATTTTCTTTTCTTTTTATTCGAGAAATTAATCTGCTTATATGCTCTTTGTGAAAATCTTGATCTTCATAAAGCTTATTTTTTAAACCATTAATATTAATTGTGAAGTTTAAACCAATATTGCGTGTGTTTAAATAATCTGTATAACTCAAAATCTTATCAAATGTTTCTTTCATGTTAAAATATTATTTTTTTACCAAGTAATAAATCTTCAAGTTTATCAATCTGAACATCAATTTCAGTAAATTTAGGATGGTTTTTCTTAAAATGTTTCCGTACCGTAATTTCTAATTCTTGCCAATTTTTCACACCTTTCTTAAGAGCAATAGGTAAATTTCTGGCAAAAGTTCTTGTAAAACCAAATTCTTTAACTAAAGTAGGTTCTCCAATGGAATTGATATTATAAACTATCTCTTCTGCACTTTCCTGCGGTTTATGACTTGTAAAGTTTCTCTTATCTTTTTCATCTTTACTTGTAAACTTATCCCGTTGACCAGGAACTACCCTCTGTTCTCCCCACTCAACTGTTATTTCATCTCCAAAATCACTTACCGGGGGCTTACCTCCATGTTTTGTATAGGTTGTTTTATAATACAACACTGTATTTTGGTCCTCTTCCTTTTCTGACTTCCAGAGTTCTTTTGCCCTTTTAATTGCCGGTTGCTCAACACTCTTGCTCATGTTCCCGTTTGCCACCTTATCGATTACAACAAGATTCCATTTTTCATTGCCTGGGCCATGTAACTTTTCGCTTAACAAATGCCCTTTTACCCATTCATCATGTACAGCATTTAGTTTTTGCGCATGTTCCCACCCTGGTATATCAATTGTAGGACTGCTACCTGTTGTATTACCAGGTAAAAAAGTCAATGGGCTAGCTACAACACCATTTGCAATTGGCTGAACATTTGATGCTACAGCTAACCCGGATTTCCTATCAAGATCCAATCCAGCTAATTTCTTTCCAAGTACTTGTAATGGTTTTCTTAATTCTTTTTCTTTTAACTCTATTTTATTCCTTGTTTTTTTACGTTCTTCTCCTATTTGTGTATCTCTTTTTTTATCAAGTTGTTCTATCTCATCAATCAGTGTCAAAACATTATTTACATAATACTTTCTTGCTTCATTTGCTATTTTCTTATTCTGTCCGTCCTGCGAACTTATCTCATTATCTAAAAGTGTTTCTATTGGTAATGGCGAACTATGCACCATTACTATTACTTTAGTTCCACGAAGCTTAAATTTAATATGATGATTTCCCCCATCTAAGGTAATGAAGGAAATCTGTTTCTTAGCCCAATCAATAATAATATCTGAATCAGCAACCACCCCAACTCCCCCGGGTAGCTTTTTAATTTCGTTAGTAAAATCATTTAATGCAGATTCTTGTTGTATAATCAGTTTTTCCTTTTCGTCTGTTGCCGCTTGCAGTTTCTTAGTAATAGAAATGACCTTACTTGCTTTTTTCCCTGCTATCTTAACCACCTTTCTATTCTCGGGGTTATTTTTAGCTTCTTGTAAAAAAGCGGCATATGGCATTGGGTCTGATGCCACCATAAGTTTGGCACTTTTCTCCCCTCCCTTGAAAAATACGGTATGCTCTTCACCTGCTTTAGTAGTAAACTTCTTCTTCTTCTTCCACCATTCCTTCACCTTACCAACGGCACTATTTACTTTATTCTTCAACCACTTACCACCTTTCTTCAACTTTTTTACAATAAAGCCAATGCCTTTATCCAGTGCTTTATCAATAGGTTTGCGAATTTTTTTAATGGCTCTTTGTACAGCTTTGGCTATGCCATTAAGCTTAAGGAAGCGGGCCAGCCCACTTAGTATCATAGGAATGGTACGTGCTAAGGCATTTTCAATATAGTCAGCTGCTCCTCCTATCTGGCCTATAGCAATATTTTTTATTGAGCTAGCCACAGAGTTCACAAAACTCATAATGCGGTTAATGTTATCAATCAGCCAGCGTACAAAGTCGTAAATGCTTATAATAGCTTTTACAATAGCCCCAACAGGATTAAGCATCATGGCAATTTGAAGAACAGCACTTTTTACAATGTTAGTAATAGCCCACTGTCGCACCGAAGCAATAACCTGCTCCTTAATAGCCACTGCTTCGTCCTTTATGTATTCCCACAAGCCCATAGGCCCTTCGGTTACCAGTACGGATACCACTTCAAAACCATTTTCGGCTGCTGAAACAATGTTTTCACTCGTATGCTTAACCAGCTTCTCACGCACATTGGGATAGGTCAGGTTAAGTACCGAGAGCCCCATTTGTACCATACCCCTAAGATCGAAGTTATCTGGAATTTGAACCATACCATCCAGAACACCTGATAGCCATTCGATCATACCGCCTATAAAATGCTGCTTAAAATTACCCTGGAAATTATTAAGCCCTAATTTTACCGCTGAGCCCAGGTTTTTAAAAAACTGTCCCGGGTCGGTCACTAAAAGGGTAATAGTTTCAACAGTATTATTGAAATAGCCGAAAATAAGGTTGGGATCCATACCCATATTCTTGAGCGTCCATTTAAAGAAGCGCATTGCTAAATCCAGTACCAGCGAACCAAGCTTAGATAAGGCACCTTTCATTTTCTTTTTACGCTCTTCTATATGCCTGTCAATAGCTTCAATGGCTTGCTCACGCATTTCTTCAAGCTTAGCAATCAACTCTTCCTCTTTTTGGTTAATTTCTTCTTCCAGTTTCTCCAGCTTCTCATTGATATTGGCCTGGCAGGTTTGCGCATATTGCTTCAGGCTACCTTCAAGACCTGCTACATAGTCTTCTATCTCTGTACGGGAGTCTTCTAATATATCTTTACATTCCTGTATAACCTGTTCTGTCTGTTGACTGAGTTCCTCAATGAGACTATTTATGGTGGTGACAAATATTTCACGGTGTTTATTAAAAATATCCTGTACCCCCTCCAGCTCTTCTGTTCCCATGAAAAAATCGCCTACACGTCGCCAAAATCCCCAACCGCCTTCATAGCGCTCGGCAAAAAATTCTTCCAAATCTTCATCAACGCCTGTCTCAAAGACTTCAAAGGCTTTTGCCTGCCCTTTAATAAATTCTTTTTCGATCGTAAGCTCAAGAAGATCCAGCTTAGTGTGAATATATGCATTGGTGCGCTCGTATACTCCATTAATATGGACGCTGACACGTTCACGCTCAAGCTCCATTTCTAATTTTCCACCTTCCTGCTCACTTTGGGCATTTTTTAAGCCTTGTTCACGCTGGGCCACCATTTGCTGAGATGCACTTTTCTCTTGAACATTAAGCGACTGCTGTACTTTTTGCTGCTCCTCCTGTTCCAGTTTTTGTGTATCTGCCGGGGCATTGTCTGCTTCTGTTTCTATTTCGCCTTTTAGCTCACGTACCTCAACAAAGGGCCTGGCATCGGAGGTTTCAAATTCTTTGAGCAATTCAGGCGTTTGCAATTCATTCTCTATGGCCTCATCACTGGCTTTTACATAATCTTGAAAATCAGACTGCTCTGCATCAGCCTGTGGTAAAAGGCCTTTTGATAGGTTAAGCGCTGGTATGGCTGGTGTTTCTTCTATTGCCGGCAATGGAGCTTCGGCAGCTTGCAGAACCGGCGCAGGAGTATTGTCTATTTGCTCGTAGTTGTTTTTTACCCCTGCTGTTTGTCCCCCTATAAGCTTATTCATTTCCCTGGCTGCATCCTCCGATACATTGGTTTCTGCTAAATCCTTAAGATCACCCTCGCTTTTAGGTAAGCGCTTTTGCATCTCCCTGTCAATGCTATCTTTGGCTTCCAAGGGTTTTGTTTCAGGCGTTTCTGCCGACTTAACATCATCAATAACAGAGATATTGGCCACACTCTCTGCTTCCTGTGCAGGCGGTTGTACTGCTTTTTTTGTCTCACTAAGCTTCTCAACCGCACTTTTGGCTTTCTTTTGTTCTAAAGCTTGTGCTTTAATCTTCTCTTTTCCTTCACGGGCTACGGATTCTGATTTTTTACCCAGCTCTCCTCCAACCCGGGGCAAAGCATCAGTTTTAGCTGATGTTTTTTCTATTAACTGCTCTGTTGATTTACTTTTTATTATTTTAATGGCCTCACCACCAACTAAAGCAGGGGAAGGTGAAGGAATAGTTGCATTTTTAAGCCCTTCTTTATTCACTTTAGAGCTATTGTTATGCTTTTGTGCTTTCACCGGCGATTTTTTTGCCTGATCTGCGTCAACATTTTCATTTGTTCTAGCATCGGCTGTTTTGTTTCCTGTCTCTTTTGATGGCGCTGTTTTTTTATCAATGACGGCCGGTTCAGGATTTTTTGTTTTTTCTTTTCCTGCCTTAGCCTCTGCCTGCCCCGGTATCGGTAAATATAATTCTAAGACTTGAGCACTATCATCTACAGCAGAAACAGGCGCTACTCCCTTTGCATCTCCCTGTTGAGTGTCTTCAACAGCCGGTGTCTGTTCTCCTGTTTGAGCTACTTTTGAACCGGATTCTTTAGCGTCTATCTTTGGCACAGTAACACTTACCGGTGCTTCCGGGAAAAAGCCCTGTACGACTTTTACCCACTCCTGGGTTCCTACCTTAATATTTTGCTCCTTTAATTTGCGCTCAACAGCACGCCTTAAAAGATTGATTTGTGAGCGTTGCATCTTGCCACGCGTATTACGAGCCAGATTCCTAATATATAACTCAAAAGCTTTTCCTGCTACTAAAGATTCCTTGTAGGCTTTTTTGCGGGCATCAAGTAAATCAATACTTGTGTTTGCTCCCTTAGTCGTCTTCTTTTGAGAAGAAGAATCTAAACCAGCTTTTGGAGCTGGAGATGAAACTCCTGTTCCTCTTTCTTCAAGCGATGGAGAAGGGGCTTTTTTCCCTGCTGATTTACCTGTTTTATGACTTGTTTTGTCTCCTGTTTTACTTTCTAATTCTTCTAAATCGACACCATTAAATGAAGCCTGTCGCTCTTCTATAAACTGTTCTCCGGGCAAATCATCATATGGCACACGGCGTATTCTTCCCATGGCCACCCCGGCAGTACGCATAAAGGCATCTTCACCCAGTAGATCACTCTTAGGTATACCAAATCTAAGCTCAAACTCCCTGTCGTCCATCTCATAAAAATCAATGTCCGAAAAGGTGTCCCGCCTTTTTAAATCTGGTATATCGAAATCCCTTATCATTGCTGGTAATATCCTTTTTTAGATGTACCAATAGCGTTTTTATTGGCATTAATTTTTGTTGGCCACCAATGCTATGAATAATAATTCACCCACTACAAATTACCAGCTACTTTATTCGTACATTCATGACTGTTTTTTTATTTATACTATTGCATTCACAACTACTTCTTTAGCATTTGTAACTATTATATATTTTAAATTCTTTCATGATTAACAATTTGTTTCCTAGTGGTTGCCATACCCTCTTTATTCATCTCCATATGTATAAAGGGTTCAACACCTGCCATCGTTAACACGGCTTCACCCTTACTCTCTGCCTGTATACACCACAACTTCACCACATTACCAATATTTGCACCCGTCAGCGAATAACTATTGGCCAGCTTCATTGGTAATTCATAATCCTCAAAACTAAAACAACTAGGTAAGCTTCTACGCCACAATATTTCTCTTTCATCTTTATCAGGCTGAGCATAAAAAATAGAAGTAAGGATTCTTCGTTTAAAAGCCGTATCCAGATTTTGATTGTAATTACTACAAAGAATGACTAAACCGGGAAAAGTCTCTATACGCTGTAAAAGGTAAGCCACCTCCTGGTTGGCAAACCTGTCTTTAGCATCTTTAACCTCGGTTCGTTTTCCAAACAAGGCATCTGCCTCGTCAAACATCAGTATACAGTTTTTATCCTCAAAACGCGTAAATACTTTTTCCAGATTCTTCTCTGTTTCTCCAATATATTTTGAAACAATTCGAGACAGGTCTACGCGATAAGCCTCTACTCCCAACTGTTTACTTAGTACTGCTACAGAGAAAGTTTTACCTGTTCCTGGCGGGCCATACAATAATGCTAAAAAGCCTTGACTTATCTTTTCATTTACGCCCTCCTTTTTAAACAACTTTTCTTTTACTTTGGCATAATTCATAATAATATCAAGCTGGGCTTTTGTTGTCGGCTTAAGAATCAGGTCATCAATGGTTTTATTGGTTTGTAATAAAGACGCCGGAAAATCTGGTGAAACATCCATTCTTGGTTTTTTCCCATTAATAAGGTAATGATAATAACCAATATCGGGTTCTATGATCTGCTCCATGGGGAAACTATCAACACTATTCAGTGTTCTTAGATGAAGAATACCTTCTCTGAAAAATTTATGTGAACACAATATGGTATGATAGTAGCCTTGTAGTATAGAATCTGTTCCAGCCAATAAAAATACTGCCGTTTGAAGCGTAGGAATAAAACGCGAGTTGCTTTTTCTGTACATCCCTCCCGGCTCAACAAAGCGCATATCTGAACCAGGAGCCAATACAACCATATCTGACAGGCTAACTGGTCTGAACCACGATGCAAAAGACAGTAATACCAATACAATTTCTATCTCTGAATTACCATACTCATCAAGCAACTTTTGAATCATTGTTTTTTTATTAAAATCGGGCAACTCACTGATCTTTGATTCTTCTGCCAAAACACTTTCACCTTTGATTAACGCATTCATGCGCTCTTTTATCAAATGTTGTAACCATTTAATACCAGAATTAATAGCAAGAACATTGGCTACAATAAAATCCTTATCCTCACGGTGATCAAAACCAGAGTTAACATGTGTAGCACTGTTAATCCTAACCCCGTCTTCCTCAATGGTTACACTTTTCCCTTCCATATGCTCAAGTAATCGTTTCGTTAATCATCCTTTCCACCTGCATTTTCCTTTTCTTCTACAAAACACTCATCCATAAAAGGATCGTTCCACAGGTTCTGAATGTTATAACAAATCCTGATGTTTTCACCATAATTAGCCCGTGTTCTCATTTGTAAACTATAGTCGTAAATACTTCCCCTCCATCTTAACTCAATACGACTACTTCGCATTTTATAGTGCGCCTGTGTTTTTTTAATCTTATTCCTCGATTTGCCGAAAGTACTGATAGCAATAGCATGAAGCAGGGCATATTTACCTGTTTTCTTTTTGCCTACGCCTGCATTAATTTCGAGCATATGGCAGCCATTGACACCCTCAACTATGTTATGCCATTTTCCGTCAGCTGGTATTTTTCCGAGATAAGCGGTTCCCACCCGTCCTTTTTGAGCCACTACACCATTCACATCCAGATCGAATTCCGGTTCATCAGTATTGATGCCCAACCTACCGGCATGCTCAAATGCCCCTACAACCTCTCCTCTATTATTGGTAACACAAAGGTTTGAACTTGCATTATCAATTTCCACACGCCAATCAGGACTCTTATCCTCAATATTTTTATAAAAACTAATGAGCTTTTTCGATTCACCGACAGGTGACAATATCAAACCATCATCAACTGTTTTTGACATACCATCATCAACCTTATTGATTACAGAATCAATTAAATCGTGAAAATTACCCTCTGATGGCAATTGTCCTTTTCTAAAAAAACTTTTTAATGTTTCCCTGTTTTGTAAAGACATCTTCTGTGATTATTCATTTATGATAAAATCATTTCCCAGTAACAGGTTATCAATACCTGCTTGTTTTGCATTACCTTCATTATTATCATCAATAACATTAACCTGATGCTGCTTACTAGGTATTAAGACTGACCAGGGCTTAGTTGCAAAAAGACCATCTTTTTCGTTATTCTCTTCTGCTGTATCAATTAGTACATAATTACCCGAAAGATCTGTAGCTGCCTGTATTATAGAAAATTCCACAACAGTTTCAACAAATGGCAGTGCCCTTAAATATGTTGTGATATCTGAACAATAAACAACCTTACCCACAAGTGACCCGTATGAATTACCTCCCATATTTCCTGACAAGTAATCATTGATATACTCATTTAATTTCTGAATATAGTATCCCCTGTTATGAGAGTCTTTAAACTTAACCGAACACATCACTCTTATGCGCTCATAACTTGGATTACGTACTTCAATATTTACAAACGGAGAGGCAAACTGCTTTAAGTACGACTTAATTTCGTATAACAATTCGCTACTGGTTCTTGGTTCTTCTGCATTTACTACATTATTTGAGTATGGACTTACTACTAAAAGAATATTTCCCGGACTACTCAGGTTATTACTTGACATATTTGGCAAACAGGTAGCCCGTTCTATTTCTCTGAACTTATCCAAAACCAAACGTTCATAATCGGCACAGTTAATTGCCCTGCTCCTGTGTTTTAAACGCTCACTAACTCTCGTTTGAAATTCAACCTTTCGTTCGGTAGCTTTATTGTTAAAAGATGGCAATGGTTGTAAAACCGATCTTATCCCTTTTATATTTTTATAAGGTGTTTGAATCGTATTAACCGGTAACCCTTTCTCTAAAAAGTCTGAGTTATATACATTTTCATTCCCTACTAACGTCGCTTTTAACACTTGTGAATTAACACTAATAATGTTAGAAGCACCTTCAGGTTTACCTTTACACTCAACAGAAAGCCAGAATAATGAAGAGTCTAAAACAGTATTATTTCTATTGATATCCGCTGAGATAGCAATCATGATGATACCCGTTCTTAAAAAACCATTTGTATCATCTCTGACAATGCTCTCCGGTTCAATGGTGTGCCAAATATTATTAGCTAAAAACTTCCATTCTATTTTAGGAGGTTCCTCTTCAGAGGAGATGGTGAATTCATCAAGCATCTCAAACAAAATTGAAATAACCTGTGGTGCTTTTACATCTCTTATACCAATAAAAAGTCCTCCTACATAATCGTACGATGGGATCAGCTCAACAGCCATTGCATTGGTAGATGGAAATATTTTCTCCTTACCAAAAGGATGCAAGTGAAAAAACTGGCCGTATTTATCTAATGTTTTTGTATCCGCTGACTGAGCGTCTCTTATGGAAATAGAGGCCGCACTTTTATAATCGAGAGACAAACCTTTAAGCTGTGGTGTATACGGTTGTTTTGGCAACTCCTTCTTCTTATTTCCTTTCAACAAACCCGATTTTGAATTTTCGATAGTTACTTCCGACAGTATATTTGGGTATATTGAATGTCCAAAAGCGAACCTTGATCCTGACAGCTCAAGCTTTATAAAACCTCTTTGCGACTGAGATGAGTAGGATAATGATTTATTTATTTCATCAAAATTAAAATCGTACCTCAACTGACTCATATCAATATGATTGACGCTCACCTTATCCTGCAAAATACCCCGGGCTAAAGGACTATCCTTACTTTTTCCACCTTCTGTTCTAAACAGTTTAATAGTCTGCCTTTCTTCTTTATCATCCGGAATCCATTTTCCTCCCTTAAGTATAGATAGTTCACCTTCAAAAGATGTATTATCAATTTCTTCGTTATATCCCTTATAATGATCATAAAAACCTAAATTATCGGTAGGCAATTCGTACCAGTCTAACTGAATTTCCAAATCATCTAATTGTTTTTGAAAAACTTCATTGTTTCCAATTAGCATATAGCTTCCCAAGGATGGAATTGGTCCAAATGGATAAAATGGGTTATCAATATTTACCGGACCAACATTATTATAAACTACCAAATCCTTTACCCCTTTTACCTCTACCTGAATGGTAATTTGCTCCAAAGCCATCTTATTCAGTAAAAAATAAGGGTAAATGTATGAATGGTTATTCAGTGCCACTTTTAAAACCGGGTATTCTGTGCCAAAACTCTCTTTATGAACTGCTTGAGAACAGGCAATAATCGCCTCCTGATCTGATAACAGGTCAAAACGAATAACAATTGATGAATGATCTTTATCAAGAATAACGGCGTATTTTTTGATATTCAACCACCCATTTTCACCCGAGAGTTCAATATTAAAAGCATCGGTAAATGTTTTGGAGATAATTTCCTGATTCGAATTATTTAGTAGCTTAGCATATAAGTCAAGCTTATTCTGCATTTCCTTAAAACCATCACCTTTAAAATCAAGTACCAGATCAATTTCTCTATGACCTCCCCTTAAGAATAATACCGGCGAACTAATGGCATAGCCAAGTAAGGCATAATCCATTGTTCTGTCATTAATACCTTTTCCTAACTGTTTCTCTCCAAAGGTAGCATATGATGTTCTTTTTATACTCTCATCCTTTAATATTCCAGAGTTTACAGGAATTTCATTACAGTATAGATTCCCTACAAGATCATAGGATTTTCCTGCTTTTTGGCTTAGTATCTTTTCTAAAAACACATTCTTAATGGAAACAACCTCCGCTCTGTTTATCTCAGCCGGATAATCCGTTTCGAAAAGAATGTTCTTTCCTGTTGAATCAGCTCCTGCAATAAAGGCCGTACTTTTATCAACCTCTACTTTATCAACAAGATTATCGAGCTTAAAGCTTAAGTATACCTGTGCATCCTGCGGTTTTCTCAACGTTTGCTTTAAAATATTATCGTAATAATAATCCTGATATTTTTGAATTAGTTTATTTAGCTGATTTTGTGGGTATTTATAAATGTCTAAAAAGGAAAGTAATAAAGCAACTTCGGGAAAATGATGATCACTATTCACCGTTTTACCCAAATGGTCAATTGCTTTTTGCCTGATATATATAAGCGATTCATAAAAATGTTGAAAGATAATTAATAAAGTGTCATACAAATGAGCAAACTTCTGCTTCTCAGAACCTCCATTCAACTGGTAATCTGCCGCATCAATACCTCCAGCGTCCCAAATATAAGAGAGCTTATCCAATGAAAAGCCTTCACCTTTATCAAGCTTGAGTTCTTTAAGTGCAGCTTTGTGAACCGAAATAAAAGTTATAAACGGACGCAATAACTTCTGAGTAATAGTATTGGCTATTTCGCTCCGAATGTTCACCTCAGTACTTGTAAAGTCCTCAACATACTTTAGATTAGCATACCAGGTATCAAATTTAAAGATTAGTGCATACACTTCTCCAAATGCTTTATTATAGTAATGAAGCTTTTTTGACCTACTGTTAAACCCCAAAGCTTTTCGCATGTAGGTTTTAAAGCGAAGTTCAATATTTGCCGGGTTATTAAATGATATCGCAGCCAGAACAACAGCCTCATCTATTAAAAAACCTGACCAATCGTTATTTTCATCACCATTGGTATCGATAAATTTTATAAACTTTGACAGGCCATATATGTAAGCCAAATTCTTTTCAAAAGACCGCTCATCCACTTTCACATAATTCTTATCCAATGCATATGGATAGCGGGTTTGCTGAGAACTACCGGAAAAGTTTATATACTTGTCTTTATCTGTTTTATCTTTCATCGTAAATTATAGTTATTTTGGCATATCATTAACATCAGTTCCCTCAATGATATAATATGGAAATACTATGTTGCTACGCTTATTGGTTTTTCTAACTGTATAATTCACTTTTATTTCAATCAGGCCATCAAGATAGCTTTCTGATGAAATACTTACTTCTCCAAGAATAATACGGGGTTCAAAATGTAATACTGCGTATTGAATAATACTTTCTACTCTTTTATTGAAATTATTAGACACCGATTCAAAATTAAGAACACTTAAGTCACATCCATACTCAGGTTGCATTACTCTTTCACCTGGTCTGGTTGATAATAAGATAAAAAGGCTCTCTTTAATATCTTCTTCTTCGGAAACCAATGTTACCGTTCTGCTTTTTTTATCAAACTGCGGAGGAAACTTCCAGCCAACGCCTAAAAATGTCTTTTTATGTTTCATTTGCAATTACAATAATCTATTAACCACCTATTATTACAGTTGGGCATCCTACAACAATTGTCCCACCGTGGGCACAACTATCTCCCAATCTGGCGGCAGGCATTCCTCCAATTAGTACCGTTGCCGATCCCATGGCTATAGAGTCTGGAGAACCAATACAGGTAACCATATCACCAAGACGCGCTGCCGGCATTCCTCCAATTAAAACAGTCGGTTCTCCGGGTGGCAATATAGTTCCCCCCACGTGAGGTACTTGACCTGTAACCATTGGACACACATGCATATCTCCTATTCTGGCTGCAAAACTCATATTCAAATTCTTTTAATTAATCATAACAACCCCCCCTTTTATGGTGGTCTGACCTGAGCCATTAATCTCTGTCATAGCAGCAGCAGCAGCAAACTTTGTACTACCTGTCAACTCAACATTCATCCCCTTACCAGTAAGGTCCCCTGTTGCTGTTATTGCAATATTACCACTAGCATTCATTTCAATATTACCCTTGGCTTCAAAGATTAAATCGCCAGGGGTAGTCATATTTATGCCTGCTTCATTCATTTCAATCACATTTTGATTGATATCGGTGATCACAATCCTCTTTTCCGTATCATCGATATACACCGACTGCTCACCAGGGGTTATTATATTAATGGCATTGTTCTCTTCGTTAAACTCAATCCTTAAACCCGTTTTGGTAACAATGGCTTTAACAAAGTTATCTTCAGCTGGTTCGTAAGGAGGCACTGAATTATTTTTATTGTATAAACTCCCCAATATTATGGGCGACTGAGGGTCTTCATTTAAAAAACCTACAATTACTTCGTCATTTATTTCCGGGTAAAAAAACATGCCTGCTTCAATACTTGCATAAAAATTGGCTTGTCGAGCCCATACAGACAGGTTATCTACCTGAAGGGTTGGAAGCTTCACCTTTATTCTAAACTCACCATTATCGTCCTGATGAATTTGTTCTACTACACCAATATGTAAGCCCTTTACTGGTGAAATTAGTCCAGATGCAGGTGGTGGAGCAATATCTCTTTTTTCATTGCTGAAAAATTCGGCCGACAGACCAAGCTGAATAGTTGTGATAAATTCACCTGCTGTTATATAGTGCTCAAAGCCTCCAACATAAAAATCTCCATTAAACTGATCGCTTAAACCATCTATATTTATTGAGTCACCCAACTTTAGTTTAGGATAACCATAAATAACGATATTTCCCTGAATTTTTGCATAAGCACTTTTGGCATGTTTAGCAGCAGCCCATTTTTGTAATACTTCAGAAGGTAATGAGCTTGTTGTTTGCAAATTATATTCCTCAAGACCAATAACCTTTGCTAAATCAGAAGTCATCATACTTCCACCAATATCCTCCGGTGCAGAAGCAGAGCTTTCGCTTATAACCTCCTGTTGCTCCCTGTTCCAGGCATTCGTCTTCACTGTTGCTGATTGATTTCGAACATCCATATGAGCATTAAAGCTTACTAATCCGTTACCGGGTACAATCTCCAATACAGGAGCACTTTTCATTAGTGCAGGAGCAATAATAATTTCCCCATTTGCATTAAACACCTGCAAACCATTAAGTTCAGATCGTTGAAGAATAAAATCCCAATCGGATGTATAATTTTGCACAAGCTCAGGATTTATATAATCTGTACTTTCTATTGTAGCACTTAAACCTGAATAATCGGATAATATTTCCTTAATAATATCACTATCTGTCTTTTCCTGAAAATAAGCATTTTTTCTACCCACTGATAACTTTACGGCTTCATCCTTACATTCAATATTCAACAAGAAAGAGCCATCATTGACAATCTTCATTCCATGCTTTACAACAATACCTTTAAATATAGTTTTATTTTCAGAAGCGTAACCTGCTTTTATTTCTATTTCCCTTCCTGGATCAAAAAAACCCGATGCACTTAATTCAAACTTATTTCCATCTTCCGAACCTCCATCAGAAACCTGTAAACTAGCCGAAGCAATTTTATTAACAGCCATATGTATGTATACAGATTTCACCTTAAATTGTCCACTAAGTTCTTCGCCTTCCGAAAAAACTTTTAATGTTACCTCTCCAACTGAAATATCTGATAATTTGTCTGCCATAGTATTAATTAAGAGGTGGAAATATCAACTCTATTCCAGGTTTTAAGAACCTGAAATTAGCAAGATTATTTATGGCTGCTACCTGTGTATAATATTTGGCATCACCATAAATTTTTTTACACATTTGGGGTAAGTTATCCCCTGCCTTTACAGTAACAAGGTGAGTAAGATCTGGCGAGCTTTTACCTGTCGACTTTTCAGCAGTTGGAGGTGAAACTGTACTCTTAAAGCTTAAAGATACTTTGGCTCTTAGAGGAGTACCATCGGGAGCAAATAATGTATAATCAACTACCATCGATGTTAACCTGCCTGCAAAAGTTACATTATCAAATCTTAAGAATTCTATATCGTTCCAACGTATTCTAACAAATGGTGGCCCGTGTTGATCTCCTTTATAATAATAAATTATCTTTTTAAGGTCTTCCAGTTTTTGAACTATATCATAAGGCATACCATTGTAGGCTCCTGTAGCATCTAAAACAAAATTAAAGCTGATTTTCTGTGCTTCACTTTTTGAAAAATTTACCTGTGGCAATGGGTTATCTACGCCTTCGTCATCTGAATATTGTAAACCGCAACTAAGATTTATGCTACTTGGATTTATCTGAAGGGTAAATGTACCTATACAGGCCTGTCCATCAGCATCTTCAAAGCCTTCCAAAATCACCTTTGTTAATTCTCCACTTACCATCTTATTCCCCCTTATCTGTCGTTATTTTGTTCAATAATTTCAAGTGTTCGCTCTACAGCTGACCTAATTATTGAAGATTTTAGTTCTTCTAAATTTGGGATTTGTTGAATTCCCACATGTTCATAAACTTTCTCTTCAACAGAAAACTTTACCACCAATTCTTTAACTTCTAAAGCCATTACCAAAAGTCTTGCGTATAAGTATTATAACTCAGCTCTATACTCTCTAATACCACCTCGTTACTTTTGGCATTAAGTGCTGATATTTCGTGCTTAAGTGGATAAACACCTGTAAAACTCCATACCATAACAGGAAGTCCTGTTTCATCTAATAACTCAATGTCCATATTAAAAGGCTTTATATTATAAAAGCCAATACCCTGAGCTGAACTATCTAATAGTTTTTTTACAAGATCCGATTCCCTTGTTCCAACACCTCGCTTTAACACAAGCACAGGATGAGAAACTAAAGAAGGGAGTCGGTGTTTAAACCGGTTCTCTCCTCCTTCAATAATTTCTTCGGTTATTACATCAGTACTAATGCCACTAACCTCAGCAAAACCCATCTCATAGCTTCCCTCAGTATATACTTCGAACCGAAAACCAACAAACGGATAAGATTCTTTACCTGTTCCACTATGCATATGCTACATCAAAACCTTCGTGAGCTAACTCTAATGTTTCTATTGCAACCTCATTCGCATCTGATTTCAAATCCGGTCCGGTAATTTTAATCGGGAAACAGTTTACTACTGTCCACGTAACAACAGGAGTACCTGCCTCATCCAGTAAAGAAATGGTAATATCTTCCCTTCTTTCCGGATTATTCTGCACATCTGAAAACCACTCCCAAAAAGCACTATCGTCCTGATAAATACCTTTTTTAAGTGTAATATTACCGTGCTTTTTGAGCCCTGGTATTTTTTGGGTAATGTAAGTTGGATCATCTCCTGCTCTGTACTCTATAAACTGAGTTTCCATTTCCAGGCCTGTTACTTCTTGAAATCCTATATTATTTCCGGCCCACTCTACTGAAAAATGAAACTTTGGTATTGGCCATAATTCTTCTGCCATAACTATAATATATTTAAGTTATTACTATTTTTATTCTTTATGATTCTTGCATTTTTTGTTCAAAAGTGATCACGATAAATTCTGCTGGTCGGGTCACTGCAACTTTTACAGTAATATTCATAATACCATCTAAAATATCGTTAGCTGTCATTGTTGAACCTAAACCTACCTCAACTTCATAAGCCTGAGAAGGTACAACTCCAGCTAAACCACCTAATTTCCAAACACCATTCAGGAACGAAGAAATCATACTCTTAACAAGCACCCAAGTATTAGCTGTATTGGGCTCGTATACATAACTCTTAGCAGCATACTTTATAGACTCCTCAATGAAGATCATTGTCCTTCTAACATTGATGTATTTCCAATCCTGACTGTTCCCATCAAGCGTTCTTGCTCCCCAAACCAGCGTACCCTGACCTACAAAAGATCGTATTGCATTAATTGACTTACCCGTTACAGTAACATTAAGATCTTCCTGATCCTCATTAGTCATATTAATAGCAGGCGCAACAACATTAACCAAACTAGCGTTAGCCGGAGCTTTCCAAACACCTCTTGAGTTATCAACCATTGTATATAATCCGGCCATAGCAGCACTTGGTGGAACAATGTTCAATTGATTCTGGATAGCTTGCAGTGAAGTTTTAAATGCAGGAGAGATTGCCAGAAGTGTTTGTGTTACCAACTGAACATCAGCATCAGTTCTTTCAAGCTTTTTAATCTCATTTTTAGCTTCTTCTGCTTTTTTAGGATTATCAAATAAAACAGAAGCTTCATCTGAGAGTACTTTCACAAGAAGTTCTTTATTTTTGATATTAGAAAAATCCAACTCATCCATCTGAACAGTAGTTGTTTGTACATATGGATAGTACGCTGCACCAAATGCTAAAAAATTAGATCCTACACCTTCTCTGAACCTTGTAATTACATCTGATTTGTCATAGGTTCTACTCTGGTCTCCATTGTAAACATCAAGAATAGCAACTCTATTCTTCATTTTAAAACCACAGTGTAGTAACATCTCTTGTTGAAGAGAATAACAATCTGCCTCCTCAAGCATTACCGCTTCAGGAATAGCAATCATTGTTGGCTCTTCTACAGTAATTAAAGCTTTCAAACCTCCTTCAAGACCTTTTTTAGAGATAGTATTCTTTTTTACAGAACTTGTTGGTGTAGCAACAAATTCTCCTTTACTATCTTTTGACGCAGGCTTTGAAGCAGGTTTGTCCGCTACTCTTGTTTCATAACTACCTGCACTTACAATATAACAAGCACCTCCACCGTTTGCAAAAAACAAGCGAATACTATCATACAATAAGAATCTTGATTTTTCGTCCTGATTATAAGCGAAAAATTTTCCTGCAATACTTAAATTATATCCTTCTTCTGGATTTATTACTTCCTGAAGGTTAAATTGAGTTTTGTACCCCTTACCAAACGTTTTGTGAAAATCACCCAACGAAGTAATTCTAACAGGATTGTTAATTAATGTTTTACCATCCTTAGATGTTTTTTCAGTATACCCAACAAAAGCCGGAATGGCTGTAGGTATAGCTGCTACAGAGTTAGGAAACGCATTTCGTTCTTCAATGTAAACCCCTGGTGTAGCTAAGGTTTGTGCCATGTGAATAAATTTTAATTAAACAATAAAAATTAGATATATATATGTATATCAGAATAATACTTAGTATTGTCACCTGATGATTTAGGTATCAGGTTATCAGGATCTGCAAATTGCAATCTCTTCTTTATAACATTAGCTGCAGAATCTCCCTTACCTCTGATTAATTGAAACTCATAATTATACCTCTGTTTGAACGAGATTTCCTGCTTTGCCTCAAAAATCAACAACCTTTTACTATTAATCTCCTGAACTGATGCCAAAGTAAACATTACTTCATTTGATTTAGAGTTGATAGATAATGCCTTCAACTTTCTATCATTATCTGAATAAATTAGATAACGCCATGTCGTTCTCCGTGCCTCAAATGACACCATATATTTAAATTGGCTACATTGCTTATCAATTAGTTTCGACAGTATATCATCAACAATAGTACTATTTAATTCCAGCTGAATTAGCGCTACCACTTTTCCTTTTACATTGACTGGTTGTTCAACACCCTCGATATCCTTATCCTCTAATTGCTCTTTGAATGAAACATGCTTACCTACATGAAGCATTCCCTCTGTTTTTGCTTTCAAACTTTTATTTGATAACAAAAACAGCTTATTAATACTATCAGAATTGATGTTCGAATAATTAACAAAAGAACCACCTTTAACAACAAGCCAAAAATTCAATTTAAACATCTCATTTTTAATCCTTTCAAACTGAAACACAAGCTTATCATAATCCAAATAGTTTATCAGAATAACAAAACCATTATCTGTTCTTTTAAAAAGCATATTATTTTGGGAACACATTCTAACAGTTCCTTCATCAGGAATAACTTCAAAATGATGTAACAGACCATCCTTAAAGTATTCGTGATGAAATATAACTTCAAAAAGTGGCTTATATTGAAATGCTATTGATATCTCAGTCATAAAAATTAAAGTTAAGTTCGAAGTCCTGTTCTTAGGCCAGCAAATCTAGTTGCATTATTAAAACGTGAACTATCTTTAATATTAATTATCCTGACCTTATATAAAGCAGATGGATAATACTTTGCTCCACGCATCATCCATATTTGACTCAACTCTCTTATATCTAGATTAACCATCTCAAACGAAAGCTTCTCAATCTCGGAATCCAAGCTTGGAGCACTCTCATGCGTTAATACAGACTTTTCTTTAAAAAATGAGATGGCAGTGGACAATCTTTCTAATGATGCTTCATAGTTTGATTCAGAAAAACCTGCTGTTACTAATATATACAAATACAAGCTTACTCCCCTGTCGGGAGTTTTGGTAATAGATGTGTTTGATAGTCTTTCTTGTTCAATATTTACTAAAGACAAAAAAACATTATCACCATCTAAACCTACATCCTCTTTTTCTGGTGGTAAAGAAGATATTATAACATTCTGTTCTGATGAGAGCTTTTGGCTAAGATATTCATTTAGCTCTTCTGCCAAAGTTGCAAAAACAGTATTAATCATAGTCTACAAAATTATGGTAGTTCTTTTTGGCTAATAAATCTTCTACTAAACAAAAAGAATAAAAACAGCCCTAGTATAATACCACCTATTAATATATATACTTCTTTGATATTGATATACTTTAGCAAAACAAATACTATAGCAAAAGCCACAATTATTATTAATGAAAGCGTACCTTTTAATGTTATATTGAGCAAACGCCCCAAACGATGTCCATACCTAATGATCAACAAGATACCAAGCACACTTACACCGAAGAAACTTCCAAATAGAATTAACACAGGACGTGGGTGAGTCAGTACCGACCGAGGATTCTTAATTAACCTAGACACTAAATTAAGCATTCTGCTTAATGACAAGTTGATAGTGTTCTTTTTTATTGTAACCAACTCACCATCTGTATAAGCAAATTTACGACCTAATAGCTCCCATAATTCAGTATATCCATTATCATAACCCAACGCCCAGATACCTACTCCTCCAATATTTTTCTCTTTAACCCAATCATACTTGACCCCCAGCGTTGTTGAATCCTCAAACCAAATCTGGCGATAGTTATTTTTAGAGTCGCGATAAGCATAGTATTTACTTTGACTATCATCCTCTACAATGCAATTGTAGTTACCAACTTTGTTTTTTATATATCTGTAGGTATGAAAACCTTCAAAATGCTTAACTTTTGACGGAAACTTTAAGTCGTAGGTTTGCCATTCAACCCCATAATATGGCAGTGCTAATATTAACTTTTTAGGGGGTACACCAGCAACTAAGTACTCATCGACAGAACGTTGTAAATTTATAGGCATCCATTTGTTCCCACTGGCTAAAGGCGCTATTGGACCAGCTGATTTACTATGACTTCCATGAAACTCATAGCCCATTACTACAAACAGATCTATGTATGGGTGAATACTTGCTATCTCATAAAGCCCTTTAAAGTCAATTGCAGGTACAGCAACTGTAACAAGGTAATCGTTGTTCTCAGACTTTAAACTGGTAGATAAATCAATCAAAAAATTATTAAGAGCCTCTTTATCAGAATCATTAATAGCCTCAAAATCAATATTAACACCATCTGCATTCCGTTCTTTAAGCAAAGTTATCAAGTTTCTGATCAGCTGCTTTTGGGCTGACAAACGATTTAAAAATACATGGTTATTTTTGGTTCCAAAATTTGATACTGTAAGTAATACTTTTGAGCCATGGGCATGTGCAGAATCAATTAGAGCTGTTGTTTTCCAGTTATGTATACTTTTATAATTCCCTGATTTAGGTTCTAACTCATAAGAAAAATAAGCAATCATTGAAAGTAGTGAAAAATTATAGCTTTCATAAGCTGTTCCCATCCAAAAGGGATGCCAACCAAATACTTTATATTCATCATTAAGCTCGTGTTCAGTCTTGTATTGTGCCTGATTTGTAATCAAAAACTCTTTCTTCCAATCTTTTTCAAGCTCAAGCTTCTTTTTGGGGATCTGTTCCTTAGGAAACTGTACTTTCTTTACGAATGTAGCAGTGTCGATTTGTTCAACAAAAATAATTGTGGTATCCTCTGGCTCAATTATTATACCTTGTTTAACAGAGTCCCGATTAACAGCAAGTTCAATACTATCTTTTTGTTTTTGCTGTAATTGTAATTCTCGTTGCATTTGTTTTTGAGAATCAAAAAAGGTATTAAACTCTTTTAATATATTACTATTCTGAGCTCGGACACAAAATATACAAAGACTCATAAACACGGTTATAACAAATCTGATCACAATTTATTGTTTTTAAATCATTAAGTTTTTTTGTTAATCCACCAAAACTATTAAGTAAACAGTAGAACCTACATTACAAACAGAAAGATTGCTATATCTTAAATTCTTTTAATAGCTAACTCTTTTTTTACATAGTTCAAAAAAAGATAAAAAAAAATACAATTCCTATTTTATTTTGTAAAATCCTCTATTATTTTTGTTCATTATCTTTTTACATAATTCGACCACCTTTACTACATAACTCTATTTAATAAAAACAATCTAATAATATCTTCATGTTGAGAACCCAATTCATTAAAGTAGCAATAGCTTTTATATACTTATTTTTATCAATCCAGTTAAAAGCTCAAATCACAAAAGATATTGAAATTGAACAAGCACATATTAAAGCAATGTGTAACTTCAATTCATTCAAAACACTACATATTGGTTATTACGGAGTTAGTGAAAACTGCACGCATTATTATATTTATGCCTTTAAGTACAAAAAAACATGGCTACTGGTAGCTAATCAAAATGATAACATCACATTCCTGATTTCAAATCCTCCACGCAAGGAGAAGCATGCACTCACTCAGGGAAGTACCTTTTTATTGGAGGGCTTAAGCCTTACCTATTTAAATGGCTACACACGATTTAAAAACAAGAAGAAAGAAGAGAAAGAAATTGATATTCGTGGCTTTTACAGAGTCAATAAAAAAGGTAGAAAAGCTATAAAAGGAATGCTTCTGCTTGAATTCCCAAAGCAAAAGATAAAAAAGGAACGTGAGTTAATATGGCCATTTTCAATGTTTAAAAAGAAAGCCGAAGAAGTGCAATCTCAATCAAAAGAAAGCATTAGCAACAAAGCAACAGAGACTATTGATGCCGCTGTCAAACCATTGAACAGTGCACAAGAAGCTGTAAAAATCCAATAAATTTCACTTAATCAAAGCTATAATGAAAAATGTTTTACTCATTTCACTGGGTGTTTTTCTATTATTCCTGTCAAAACTGGTTCTGGATATTGTTTTGATAGCTGAGATATTAATGAATAACAACATATTTAAGTTAGTTAATAACATTCATTGGGTTATTATTGTTGGAGTACTTATGATATTATTATATGACTTCCTTCAAAGAAATCTACCATATACGTATACTATATTATTTGTAATAGTTATTACATTGCTTCAACCTCTCTGTTTTTACTTTGGCATTAATAACAATTTTCCTTTCAGTAAATATCTTACGACAACATTCCACTTAGTCTTTAGCAATGTATTGATACTTCTGTTTATAAACAACCTAAAAGTAAGACTACAGAACAATAAAGAATATAATGGTGATAGCATAATAAACTACTTTAAGTATACTGCAATTGGGATAGTCGGAATCTTTTATGTATTACGCATACACTTGGGATATAACACCTTGAACCTTAATTTCCACTACAACATAGCAATACTAACAGCTGTGTTATCTGGCATAATTCTAATTGCAAGTTTTGCTAATTTTAACAAAATCAACACACCCATTGACAACCCTCAACATGTTAACATAGAAAATACTCCACTAAAGCTACTTAAACAAGCATTTTTTCGAGTTCTGTTTTTATGCTCTTTATTAATTGGAGGTGTAACAGCATTAAATTTTAAGGTTTTTGCTCTTAATTTGAATAGCAACTTTTCATTACTAACAGAGTTTGCTCAAGTACTAGGTTTTTATACTCTTGGAATTGGTATTATAGGAATTATCTTTGAACGTATACTTAAACATAAACTAAAGCTTCACTTTGGTATTAAAGCATCGTTACGAATATTTCCAATTTTTTTATTAGTTAATGTTGCTATTTTTTTAACTATTGTATTTGGCACCAATATATTCTCTAAGGACGTATTATATATTTGTATTGTAGCTATAATATTCGTCACAGTTTTAGCTCATTACTCATTTGATAACATTTTATGGAATCGGTATTTTTCATTTTATCAACCTATTAATATTGGAATAAGGCACAATTTTTACATCAAAAGCTTTGGCATCCCCTTCATTACAGGCATTCTATTATTTTTATTTATTGACAAAAGCCTTATTGAGTACAAACCCGAATTAAAACAATACGGAACATCGGTTTTATTGTTTATAACATCTACTACTTTAGTATTTTTAATGAACACAAGACTATATAAACGATACAAACAACAACTGCAATTATTTTTAAATAATGAAATTCTGGAAGAAAACCTTAAAGGCAGTATATTTGGTAAAGAATATGCCAACAATAAGCTATCTTCATCCCAATACCTTAGATATCTTAATCTACTCAATATAATCAACCCCTTACTATTACGCAAAGTTATTACTTCATCCATTGGCTCTGATGATAACTTTAAACAAAGAGTAGCACTTATTAAAGCCGATCAACTATTCTTATTTGAACTACTGAATAAATTAACTACTCAAACCCAAAGCAAGTATTTTAAGTCGTCTCCCAACAGAGACAAAATAAGTGAGGTTATCAAGCGATTTACTGAAATAGAAGCTAGAATACAAGAAAAACATTATGTGGAGCAATTATCTATTTCAAAAAAAGTAAATGAACGCGCACTAGGTGCTATACTGGCCTATTACAGTTCTCATCAAATAAAAAAAGAGGTGATTAGCCGTTTGTTTAAAGATTCGAACAAACAGATATTAAGGTATGCCATTGTTTCGAGCGAAGGGCTTAATAAAGAATATATCATTGAGCGCTTAATTGGCTTTCTAAATGAACCTCTACTTTGTAATGCTGCATTCTTTGTGATAGAAAGTATTGGAGACAACGCCGTTAAAATACTTGAACGCTCTTTTCATAAAACAGGACAAAGCGAACGTGTTAAGCTACGAATTATACAACTATATGGACTTATTGCATCGGAACACAGTGTAGAACTACTTATTTTAAAACTAAATGAAGTAAACCAAACTTTTATAAGTGCCAGCTTAACAGCACTAAGTAACTGCAACTTTACCCTCACCGGAAAAAGAACGGTTATATTAAGACATGAAATTGAAGAGTTGTGCAAGATATTGGCATGGAACATGTCTATTAGCATTGATATACAAAAAGAAAACAACGAAAGTTCTTTACTCAAAACCATAAAGGCTGAAATCAACGGTAACTATAACAACCTGTTTAACTTACTTGCCATTCTTTACGATGCAAAATCAATACAACTTATTCGTTCAAACTTATTTAGTAATGACCACGAAAAAGTAGCTTTTGCTCTTGAGCTGGCTAATGTATTAATTACAGACGAATTAAAATACATCGTTATTCCGCTCTTACAACCAACTGCATACAATGAAACACTGTTGTTGTTAAAGGATAAAATACCAACCGAAAAGTTAAGTATTGAAGATATATGCTACCTACTTATACAAAGAGAGTTAAAATGGGTTAGTCCATTTACCAAAGCATGCGCAATGGAAGAACTCTCAAAGTTTTCTGATTCTGAAAAACATAAACTTTTTATGGCCAACATGGTTAACCCAGATGTTATGTTATCTGAGTTGGCAAGTTACCTTCTTAAAGAACAGGATGACCAAAAATTCAAGCATAGCTATCAGCAAATGAAAAATGATTACCTAGTACTTAATGAACATAAAGACCTCCAGAATAATAAGAGAAATCGATTGAGGTATGATATGGTTAACTTTCTTCAAACCGTTCCTGAGTTTTCTGATATTCCTGGTGAGATTTTATCTAACATAGCCAGTAGCATTGAAGTCGTTGATGTTTTAAATGGTGAAACTATTGAAGAGTTTAAAAATCCTCAACTACAACAATTCTTTTATGTTCTGCATTCCGGATGCGTATCATTAATGGCAGGCAAAAGATCTATTATTTCATTTGTTTCCCAGAGCTTAATTAGTTCTATCGACTTAGCTATGGATTATAACATTCCACTTCGCATTAAAGCAAACAAAGATAGTGTGCTCTATAGAATTAACACTCTTGATCTAATTGATTTATTTACTGTACATCATCAGATACCTGTATCAATCATAAACAACACCAACAACAAAGCCCTGTTTCAATCCAGGGAGTTTGTTAAGGATCAAAAAATATATGCTACATCTAACACCCAGGAACTATTATTAGAAACCAATTAACCAAAGTCAATATGCAATCCTTAGAAACTCCTATACAAGAAGCCAGTAAAACTCATTTACGAAATCCATATCCAGGACTACGTCCCTTTAATCCTACCGAAAGCCACTTGTATTTTGGTAGAGAGGATCAGGTTAAAGATGTATTAGTTCGTTTACGCCAAAATAGTTTTATTGCTATTATTGGAAATTCCGGTATAGGAAAATCATCATTTATTAATTGCGGAATTATACCGGAGCTAAAAAAAGAGGAAGACTGGGAGATTATCTCTTTTCGTCCGGGAAGTACCCCCTTAACTGAAATATACAAACAGTTCTGCATTAAATTAGCTAATTCTGAACCCAGTTCAACATCATCCGGTTTTTTTTCTATTGATTTGTATGTACATATGTTAGAACAATTTATTAGTGCTAACCATAAAAAAGTACTTTTATACATTGATCAGTTTGAAGAGACCTTCAAGTACAATAATAACGATAAAGAAGCTGAAAAACATACTCGCTTTTTTGTGGAATTACTGGTTACCATCGCTCAAAAAGATCACATACCAGTATATACGGCCATTACAATGCGATCTGATTTTATTGGAGAATGTTCTAAATTTCCGGAATTAACAAGCCTAATTAACGATAGTCAGTTTTTAATACCACAAATGACTAATCAGGAGATAAGGCGGGCTATTGAAAAGCCGTGTCACTATTACAATTATAAAATAGACCCCGAACTTGTAGACTTCATATTAGATAGTATAGATAACGAAAATGATATGTTGCCGGTAATGCAACATGCGCTGATGAGAACCTGGCAAAACTGGGAAGATACCAGAATTGGAAACGAAACCATTAATATTGCTCACTATAAGGCAATTGGTGGCATTGAAAAAGCATTATCAATACATGCTAATGAGGTATTTAATGGACTCGACGATTCCCTTAAACCCTTTTGTGAAAAGTGCTTTAAAACCATTACTGAAAAAGGAGAAGAAGAACGAAGCTACAGACGCCCTACCAAGATATGGGAGCTTGCCGAAATAACTCAAACATCGGAAAGTAATATTATTTGCATTATTGAAGAGTTTAGAAAACCTGGCAACACTCTACTTGCACCCTCACACGAAGAAAAATTAAGTCCGGATTCTATTATTGACATTTCGCATGAGAGTATCATGCGTATTTGGGAAACGCTTACCAAATGGATGGATGAAGAGTACGAATCTACCAAGCAGTACTTACGTATTGCCGAGGCATCCCAAATGCATCAGGAAGGGAGGGGTACCTTACTAAAATCGCCGGAATTACAAATGGCGACCAATTGGTACCACCAAGTACAACCGACCAAAACCTGGGGAATACGTCATGATGTTGCTTACGACAGAACTATTGAATACCTACTTTACAGCGAAAAACAGTTTTTACGTGAAGAACGTTTGAAAACACAACAGCAAAAACGCAGATTATGGATAGCTAGGGCAATTGCCCTGGTATTTGGCACCGGTGCTCTAATTGCAGGCCTGCTTGTTGTATATGCCATTAAACAACGTAACGAAGCCAGTGAACAAAAAATATTAGCCGAAGAGCAAAAAATATTAGCTGAAGAGCAAGCTATCAGAGCAGAAAAACAATCACAAATTGCACAACAAAAATCAAAAGAAGCACAACTACAAACAGCCATTGCCCTACAGAAGGAACATGAAGCTAACATAAGTAGATCCAGAGCAGAAAAAGAACGACAAAATGCCATAGAACAAACCGAAATTGCGCAAGTTGCAGAACAAAAAGCCTTACTTGAAGAACAAAAAGCAATGCGCTTACGAATGTTTTCTATTGCGCGTTCCATGGCTGTTAAATCTTTACAGGAAACAGACCATATCACAAAATCCTTAGTTGCACGACAAGCCTACAATTTCTATACAGAAAATGGTGGAAAAGGAACTGATCCTGATATTTATAATGCTCTTTACTATGCTGTTAAAGATTTAAAAGATGTAGATTTCAGCTCTTTACCCGGTCATGCTGATAACGTACGCTCTATTGCTACAAGTAGTAATTTCAATCATTTTTATTCAGCCAGTAGTGACGGAAAAATCATCAAACGCATACCTGAAAAAGAGTTTAGTTATAAAAATATAACTATCTGGGACAGCGAAAAATTAGTACATATGTGTATGGCGGCTAGTTCAGATGGTAAGTATCTGGTAACAGGTGGGAGATATAACTTTCTGCTACTTTTTGATGTAACCGACCTTAACAAAAGCCCCAAACGAATTAAAGTCGAATCGTCACAAGTTCCTTTTATTACTTTTTCTCCAGATAATAAAAATATACTATTTGTTGATGCTGCAAATAATATACTTAAGTACAACTTTAGTGAACTTAGCAAAGTAGTTACATCATCAAGTCGGATTAATACTTTTGATATAAGCCCCAATGGTAGAAATGTAAGTGTAGGAAGAGATAACGGTAGTGTCATTGAATACAATATTACTACAGGAGATTCAATCTTTATATATCAGGATAAAGGTAATACCCCGGTTACTTCAATTAAGTACTCTCCTGCCCGCAATATGATGGCATTTGGTACTATGAACGGCATTGTTAAAGTAATATCAACTTCTGATTATTCCGAAATTGCAACACTTACAGGACATACAGCACGAGTTAACAATATTAGCTTTAACTATTCGGGTACGCAAATTGCTTCAGCCAGTTTTGACCATACCGTACGTATCTGGGATGTCGATCATATTTTTAATGCTCCTGTGATACTTACCGACCATAAGGATTGGGTTTGGTCAATTGCATTTAGTTCAAACAACAACTACCTGTATGCAGGCTGTAGAAACAAATTAGTACGCAGTTGGATTATGGATATCCATTATTTAGCTAATTCTGTGTGTGCCGACGATAAAGTAGATCGCCAATTAACCGAAAAAGAATGGAATATATATGTTGGGAAAGATGTTGAAAGAATCTGTACCTGCACTGGGAAATGCAACAATTAACTGATAAATGAAACTTATGAATAATGTATCCTTTTTAAGATATACCATTATAGCTATTACACTTTTATTGGCTATACCGAAACTACATGCTCAGGAATCAAGTGCTCAAGCTTTAGTAGATGCCCAGGAAGTATTTACCAGAGGTAAAATTGAGCTTGTTCCTCAGCTTCTTGAACCATGTCTGAAACATGGTAACCGGGGAGAAAGAACCAGTGCCTATCGCCTACTTACCTTATGTCATCTTTATTACAATGATATTAACAAAGCAACAAAGTCGATGACAATGATGTTAAGAACCAGTCCTGAATATAAAATACAGGATATAGATCCATCAGAATTTGTTCACCTGTATAATACCTTCAGAAGTAATCCTTTTGTTATTCTGGGAGTAAAAACAGGACTTAGCTATGGTAATGTTTATCAACATAAAAACTTTAATGATGTCAATAGCTTAGGTTATATTGGCAGTTATTCTGTGGTAAGTTCTTTTGGAGTAGGTGCCAGTGCAGAGTTTATGTTACACGATAACTACTCTATTGTTATGGAGTGCTTTTATTCCAACACATCATACAACCTGAAAAGAGAATTATTAGATTATGCTAATTTAACAGTAAGCGAGACCAACAATAGTGTCAGACTACCTGTTTTATTACAATGGAATATCCTTAAAAAATCGGATATTGTTCCGTATATTAACCTAGGGGCTACACTTGATTTTTTGCTCTCAGCTAAAAGTGAAGTTAGTCGTGTAGATAACATTGAAAACTATCCAAAACGTGAAATAGTACTCGGTAGTGCTGTTGATGTAACCAATAACCGTAACTTTTTTAATACTGCAATTACTGCTGGTGCAGGAGTACGGATTAAAAATGTTATTGGCAATGGATATCTATCCTTTGATGTAAGGTATAACAGGTATCTGGCTTACAATATCGATAATAATAAACGTGTAGGTGCTGATTTCTTAGTCTACAATTATATGCATACCGATAACCCTCTTAAGTTTCAAAACTATAAATTTCTGATTGGATATAAACTACCAATATACAGACCTCGACAAAGAAATAAGCATATGATAAAACAAGTAAACCCTCAGGCAATAAGTATTCAATGATGAATAAAAAATGGTAATTAATACCATTCAATTGCAAACATCAACAACCTCTTAATAAAATTAATAAATCAAGGATTGTAATATACTGTTGTTAAATTATATAATGTGGTAATTAAATAATATAGCTCTATACGAGAACAAATATTAACAACATAAGAAGCTGTCTTCTATTGCCTATCTCTATCCAAATCATCAATTTTCATTTTATGCCATTTTTTAATTCTTAAGCGATGCGCAGTAGCTCCAATGGCATGTGAAGCAATAGGAGTAGTTATAAAAATGAAAAGAATAATTACAATTGCCTTAATAGCCGTAGCTGTATCACCAAAATATAAGGTAAAAGCAAGAAGCATTAGAGTTGCCCCCAGTGATGGTGCTTTTGTTGCAGCATGCATCCGCATAAAAAAATCAGGAAAACGGTTTAACCCAATTGCAGCAAGCAGCATAAACAGGCTACCCAGCATTAATATTATCGTGATTACTATTGCCATTTTTATTTGCATTTTTAGTTAAATATTTCGACATAGCTACCGTTCCAACAAACAGTATTAAGGTGATTATTAATACAACATCAATATAAACTTTATTGTCCTTCACAATTCCCAAGCATAAAACCATTCCAATTAGGATTGACCCAATCATATCAAGTGACACAATACGATCAGGAGTTGAGGGACCTTTCACTAACCTGATAATAGTAAGAATAAGCGCCAACAAAAGAATGCCCATAATACAATACACTGCACTTTCAATCATTTTAAGAACTTTTTTAAGCGTTTTTCTAACTTTTTAATCTCCATCACAAACTCCTCACGATTTTTAACATGCATAGCATGAATATAAAGCTTTTTATGGTCTTTTGATAAATCGAGAGATAAGGTCCCAGGAGTCATCGTAATCAAATTTACCAGTGTAAGAATACCTGTATTGGACTTTAATTCAATATCTACTGCCAAAATACCTGGTGGATCAAAATTAAAGTTAGGATTAAGTATAGATTTTGCCACTGTCCAATTTGACTTAATTAACATGAGTAGGTAATATGGTATAAACATTAAAAGATGAAATATTTTTATCATACGTTTTCTGATTTAATGTTGCTACTTATTTAAAACAGCACTAATATATCCCTCAACATTAAGCAATTGATCAGCTGCAATTGCACAAGCATCAATTATATATTTACTTCCAACTGTGAGTCCCAAAGTAACAATTACTAAAATTACAACACTGACAACTAACAGCCTGGGAACCTTTCCAAATTGAAAACCATTACCTTTTAATCCATCTGGTATAGGTTTGGCATAGGATTCATTCCATATCTTTATCATTGAAAAAAGTGTAAGAAAACTCACACATAAGGCACTAATTACATGAATAAACTCCTGTGACTCAACACCTGCTTTTATCAACATAAACTTACCAAAGAATCCGGATAAAGGCGGAATTCCAACCAAAGCCATAGCTGAAATAAAGAATAAAATGGATACCAATGGATTTTGTTTCATTATTCCACCACTTTGTTTTAAATCAAATGTGCCAGTTAGCTTATATGAGATTCCACCTAATAAAAACAAATTGGTTTTTACCACACAGTGCCCTATAATATAAAAAATAGTACCCATTAATGCCAATTTAGTATATAACCCCAGTCCCATTATCATATAGCCAATCTGCGAAACAATATGAAAACTTAGCAGGCGACGAACCTCAAATTGTGAGGTAGCCATCAGCACTCCTGAAATCATTGTTGCAGAGGCAATAAATAAAAACAGTTGGGAGTAAAATTCATCACCGGGCAAATGTATTAACGTATAAAAACGAATCATGGAATAAACACCAACCTTAGTAAGTGTTCCTGAAAAAAGTGCAGATACAGGTAAAGGGGGCGTATGGTACGAATCCGGTAGCCAAAAGTAAAAAGGAAATATCGCAGATTTAACAGCAAATCCCATTAATATAAGAGCTGATGGAGCAAAAATATCAAGTCCGCCATTCATTTCACGTACTCGATAAGCCAAATCAGCCATATTCAATGTACCGGTCTCTCCATACAGAACAGCAATACCTGCGACAAAAAAGAAGGATGACACCAAGTTCATGGTAACATACTTCAAGCTCCCTTTTAACTGTACTTTCCCACTTCCGTACGATATTAAAACAAATGATGAAAGTAACATCACCTCAAACCACACATACAAATTAAACAAATCTCCTGCCACAAAGGCACCATTCATTCCCATTTGCAAACCAAATATTAAGGCATAAAAAATGGGGGTATTTAAATTGTCCTCACGCCATGCCAATGCATACAAACTTACCACAGCAACAGTAATGGATGTTAACGTAAGCATTAAAGCCGAAAATATATCAGCAACAATGGTAATTCCAAATGGAGCTTCCCAAGCTCCAGCCTGAGCCACTATAATACCTTCTTTCAGAACAAGGCTTAATACAGTAACGGCTACTCCAATAGTTATAATGTTTCCACTAAGGAAGACTATTCGCTGAACAAGCCCGGAAACTTTACCTAACGATAACGAAAGAATGATAAAAAATAAGGGAACTATAATTGGCGCAAATACAATCATTATACAAGCAATATCTAATTAGTTTGTGTTATTTTAATTTATCTAAATCACCTTCCCCAGTAACTTCGTATGTTTTGCGAAGTAATGTAACCAAAAAAGCCACTACCCCAAAACTAATTACAATAGCAGTTAATATCAGTGCTTGCGGAAGTGGATCAGATAGCCCCTTGGGGATGCCCTCTGTAGTTGTTTCCAAAAATGATGGTTGAGCATTGCTTGTTAAACCGGAAGCAACAAAAATCAATAGGTTAGTTGCATTACCCAGAAACATAATTCCAAAAATAATCCTTACCATGCTGCGACGAAGAAGGAAATAAATCCCCACAGTATAAAGCACAGCTATAACAATCGATAATATTAGCTCCATTTTCTATCCTCCATCAATAACAGAATCATCATTACTAATACTCCAATTACTGTAAGATATACTCCTACATCAAATATCAACGGAGTATTCAAACTAAAACTTCCAAGTAGTGGTATATCCATTTTAAACCATTGTGCATGTAAAAAGCTTTCACCTAAAATTATTCCTAAAACACCACTTCCCAACGCTAATATTAAACCAACAACTCTTAGAGGTGCAATTCTGCGTAATGTTTTAGATAATAATGAATGTGAATAGAAAGCGATAACATAAATAATTATTCCAGCTCCGGCCAAAAGCCCTCCTAAAAAACCTCCTCCAGGTTGATTATGTCCCCGTAGCAATACAAATACGGAAACCACCAACATAATCAAACGAATAACCTTGGCAGCTAATTGCAACAGTGTAGTATTCATATTAAGCGGATTTTTTAATTTTTAACAATGAATAAATTCCTAACGATGCAAGTACTAATACTGTAATTTCACCCAAAGTATCAATGCCCCTAAAATCTACAAGGATAACATTGACAATATTTTTGCCATGTGCCAGAGTTAACGAAAATTTTTCATAGAAAAATGATATTTTATTCTCTACAGGGCTAGTTGCTGACATATAGGCAATAATACCCATAGCTGAACCAAAAAATCCCGCTATAGTTAAGTCTCTGACAACTCCCCGTGAATTGGTATACGTCATTAATTTTTGCAATTTTGGAAGTACTAACACCAATAAAATTACCGTTAAGGAATCAACTAATATTTGCGTAACTGCTAAATCTATGGCTCCAAAGTAAAGATAAACCGCAGAAATGCAATACCCAACACCTCCTATTATTGTAATGATTGATACTCTTCTAAGTGTAGCCTGTAATGATAAAAAGGATAATGCAACTATTAGAATGCTTATCACAGCTAATACCCAACTAAGCTTGTCAAACTGTAACTCTGAAGCCTGACCCCATGTTTGGCTAATAACATACCAGAGGAAACTTCCAGCAAACAAGAATATGGTTGATAAATATACACGCTGGTAACCATGCTGAACAAAATTCGCCTTTTTTTTATTAATAACCAGCAAATGATCTATGCTATTGAAAAAATGATCAGAGAATTTGAAGGTGAATATTTTTTCATAGATCCTTGTAAAAAACGGGATAGTTTTATTACGAAATACAAAAAGTAATACCCCTATCACTACCGTTGCAATACTCAACAACAACACCTTATTAAAACCATGCCAAAGGTGTATTTCAAAATTAATATGTGTGGGCTTAATAGCAACAATGGCCGACTGAAGATAGGGTTGAATAAACTTTTGTGGTAAAATACCAAATACAACACTTATAGCAGCCAGAAAAAAGGGACCAAATACCATAGAGATACCTGACCTTTGAGGTTCTTTTGGCCAATCATTTTCCCTCCTGAAGAAAACCATGTAACCAACATTTAAAGAGACCAGTACCATAAGTACATTCCCCAGAAAACTAAATACACTCATATAACCAGCTGCACCTGGTACTTGCAACTTGGCTTCATATATCATTTCTTTGCCCAAAAAACCAATTAATGGTGGCAAACCAGCCATAGAAGTAAGTACCAATACACCAATTACGGTTACTATTGGCATACGTGTATATAAATTACCCAACTTACGAATATCTCTTGTACCCACTTTCTTATCAATAATACCAGCCAACATAAACAAGGCTCCTTTATAAAGTGAGTGAACAATTAAAAACATCAGGGCAGCACGAATTGATAAATCCGTATCAATTCCAACCAACATCACTAAAGCTCCTAAAGAGCTAACCGTTGTATATGCAAATATTCGTTTTAAATCAGTTTGTACAATAGCAAAAAAGGCACCTAAGAGGAAGGTAATACTTCCACACAATGGCAGAATTATTTGCCATAATTCAGTTAAACCAAAAATGGGTCCTATGCGCATCAAAAGAAATATACCAGCTTTAACCATTGTAGCTGAATGCAGATAGGCACTTACAGGAGTTGGAGCAGCCATAGCATTAGGCAACCAAAAATGAAACGGAAACTGGGCTGACTTAGTGAATGCTCCAACAAGTATTAAAGTAAGAGCCACGTCAGAATATTTACCAGAAATGATAATATCAGCCTGCTCTATCCAATTCTGAATCTCGTAACTCCCCACTTCTGCCCCAATTATTACAATCCCTCCGAGCAAGGCCAGTCCGCCAATACCAGTTAAAAGTAATGCTTGTAAAGCTGATTTTCTCGATTCTTCTTTATTGTGAAAGAAACTTATCAACAAAAAAGATGATATACTGGTTAATTCCCAGAAAATAAACAAAAGTACCATATTACCAGCACTTACTACACCTAACATGGCAACCATAAAAAGAACCAGATAACAGTAGAATCGTGATTTTCCGGCATAGCCTTTCATATACCCGTTGGCATAGGCAAAAATGTATATCCCCATGCCAAGTATTAAATATATAAATAATGAGCTTAATCCATCAATATAGAAGTTAGCATTCAAACCTAATTCCGGAATCCAATTATTTATTTCAACAATACTTTCCTGACCAACAATATCAAGAGAGATAAAAGCAAATAATAAAACTGCCGGTACTAAAGCAACCAGCCATCCTTGTATTTTTTCAGCTTTCGCAAAAACAAATGGCAAAAGACACGATATGAGGCCAAATAAAAGAGCTGTTATAACCATTAATTTATATGAGTTTATATTCAATCACAATCGAATAGCCAAATAATTAAACTACTTTAATTGATATAATTAACTGTAAAGCAAAACTACTGATATTAATCGTTTATTATCGTTCTATAATAGTTAAACATTCATAATAAATAAAGACAGATCTATTATATACCCCCTATATTAGGTAAAAACATTGCCAACTCCAATCTACCAGCAAGCAAAGATAAGTCTAGACCCCTCATTTAAAGAAAGATAACAAAGCAGACACCTCTTAACTTTAAGGTTCAATAAAATAGAAGAAAAAGGCCCAAAAAAGACCGTCCTAAAATACAACGGCATTAATCAACAGATAGGTAATTTACTTATATTCTTCCAATATACCTTTTACGTCTTCTGCAGCTACTCTACCATAAACTTTTTCACCTACAGTAACTACAGGAGCCAAACCACATGCGCCAACACAACGCAGGCAGCTAATTGAGAACTTACCATCTTCGGTCGTTTCTCCGACTTTTACATCCAGATGACGTTTAAATTCATCCAGAATCTTTTCTGCGCCACGAACGTAACAAGCCGTTCCCATACAAATAGAAATCGGATGCTCACCTTTAGGAATCATTGAAAAGAATGAATAAAACGTTACAACACCATATACATGTGCAATTGACACATTTAATTCGCAAGCTACCAACTCCTGAACCTCGGCTGGTAAATAGCCAAATAATTCCTGAGCTGCATGAAGCACATTAATTAGTTCTCCACTATCGTGATCAAACTTCTTACATACGCCTTTTAATTCTTCCACCTTAGCAGCGGGTAATTTTACATTTGCCATTTTTCTCTTCTTTAAGATTAAAGTATCAAGATGAACTTGCATACTTATACCTTGTACTTTTTAGATTTCAGTCTTCTTTTTCTTATCGTAATAGTGGGTGTGTAGCAATTCATGAGATTTCTCACCACAAGGCTTACCCAAAAATTCTGAATAAAGCTTCTGAATAAATGGATTTTCATGTGACTTACGTAAAGTTTTACCTCTATCTTCTTCGTATATTGCACGTTGGCGTTTTTTCAACACTTCTACATCACCATGATGATAAGGTTGGCCACCACCTCCAATACAACCACCAGGACAAGCCATTATCTCAATAGCATGAAATTCCGATTTTCCGGCCTTGATATCTTCTAACAATTTACGTGCATTCCCTAAGCCATGGGCAATACCTATATTTATCGGAAGTCCATCAAAATCAATTGTTGCTGAACGAATACCTTCAAAACCGCGTAGTTCTTCAAAATCTACTTTTTCAAGCTCCTTTTTAGTATGTACTTCGTAAGCAGTACGTACAGCTGCCTCAATAACACCTCCCGTAGTTCCAAAAATTACACCGGCCCCAGTTGATTCACCCATTGGGTTATCAAAGGCTTCATCTTCTAAGGCTTCAAAATTTAAGTTAGCATTTCTAATCATCTGTGCTAACTCCCGGGTTGATATTGATAAGTTAACATCCGGATCTCCATCTACCTTAAACTCATCGCGAGAGCACTCATACTTTTTAGCTAAACAAGGCATTACTGAAACAACAACTAAATCTTCCCGTTTCTTTTTCAATTTATCAGCAAAATATGTTTTAGCAATTGCTCCAAACATCTGCTGAGGTGATTTTGCTGTTGATGGAATATCTAGCATATCAGGAAACTGATGCTCAAAGAAATTTACCCAACCCGGACAACATGAAGTTAAAATAGGCAATTTAACATCCTTATCTCCGGCCAAATGTTTTCCTAAACGACCAAGTAATTCTGTTCCTTCTTCCATTATGGTAAGGTCAGCAGCAAAATCAGTATCAAATACATGATTGAATCCCAGTTTACGCAAAGCTGAAACCATTTTACCAGTAACTAATGTACCAGCTTCCATCCCAAACTCCTCTCCTAATGCAGCACGCACAGCAGGAGCAGTGTTTACAATAACTGTTTTACCCGGATCTACAATTGCATCCATTACCTTAGATGAGCTGTCGCGTTCTGTTAATGCTCCTGTAGGGCAAACTGCAACACATTGACCACAGAAAGTGCAGGTTGAATGATCTAAATCCATTTCAAATGCAGGTGCTACTACAGATTCAAAACCGCGGTTAATAGCAGAAAGAACACCAACTGTTTGTACCTCGTTACAGGCTGTTTCACAACGGCGACACATAATACATTTCTCCATCTCTCGAATGATAGCAGGAGATTCATCACTCTTATATTTATTCTTTTCGCCTTGGTATTTAATTTCACGAATACCTAAGTTCTGGGCCAATGATTGCAACTCACAATCACCTGATTTTGCGCACACTAAACACTCGAACGGGTGATCAGACAAGATCAGCTCCATTACAGTACGACGTGCATTAACTACACGAACAGAGTGCGTATTGATATTCATGCCTTCGTTACATTCTGTTTTACAAGCAGGAGCCAGATTGCGACGCCCTTCAACCTCAACAACACAAACTCTGCAGCCTCCCGGCTTATTTTCAAAGCTCATATCATCCAACTTCATATAACACAGTGTTGGAATATCAACCCCTATGATTTTAGCTGCTTCCAGAATAGTGGTACCTTTTTCAACCACTACCTTTTTATTATCTATGGTTAATTGAACGATTTCCATTCTTTTATCATTTACTGTTCAAAAATAACTTGGTCAATTATTTAATTTCAATTGCACCAAACTTACACTTCTCATAACATGCACCACACTTAATACAAGTCTCTTGACCAATTACATGTGCGACTTTCTTATCACCTGTAATTGCATCAACAGGACAAACACGAGAACAAAGTGTACAACCAATACATTTTTCCGCATCTATAATATACTTCATTAAAGCTTTACACTGACCAGCAGGACACTTATCTTCTTTTACATGAGCTTTGTATTCATCCCAAAAATTCTCCATTGTTGACAAAACCGGATTTGGTGATGTCTGGCCAAGGCCACAAAGAGAAGTATCCTTAATTACATTACTCAAATTACGTAAATGCGATAAATCTTCTTCACTTCCTTTACCTTCTGTAATTTTATCAAGCATTTCGTATAAACGCTTGTTACCAATACGACAAGGAGCACATTTACCACATGACTCTTCTACAGTAAAATCTAAATAGAACTTAGCCATGGAAACCATACAGTCATCCTCATCCATTACGATCATACCTCCTGATCCCATCATAGAACCACTTGCTAATAAATTATCGTAATCAATTGGAATATCAAGGTGTTTATCTGTTAAGCAACCACCCGACGGACCACCTGTTTGAACAGCTTTAAATTTCTTTCCATCTTTAATACCCCCACCAATATCAAAGATTACTTCACGAAGGGTAGTACCCATTGGTACTTCAATTAAACCTACATTATTTACTTTTCCAGCTAAGGCAAAAACCTTAGTACCCTTACTTTTTTCTGTACCAATACGACTAAACCATTCAGCACCTTTTAATAGTATAACCGGTATATTGACATATGTTTCAACATTATTTACATTGGTTGGTTTGCCTTTGTAACCGCTTTCTGATGGAAATGGGGGTTTTACAGTTGGTTCGCCCCGCAAACCTTCCATTGAATGGATTAACGATGTTTCTTCTCCACAAACAAAAGCTCCAGCACCATAACGCAACTCCACATCAAAATTAAATCCAGTACCAAAAATATTTTTACCTAATAAACCATACTCACGAGCCTGATCTATCGCAATTTTTAAACGTGAAATTGCTAATGGATACTCAGCTCTAATGTATATTAAACCATACTCAGCACCCGTACAATATCCATTTATAGCCATTGCCTCAAGTACTGCATGTGGATCTCCCTCAAGAATTGAACGATCCATAAATGCCCCCGGATCACCTTCATCAGCATTACACACGACATACTTAACATCGCTTTCTATCTTGCGTGTTATATCCCACTTTAGTCCTGTTGGAAAACCTCCTCCTCCACGACCTCTAAGACCTGAATCAATTATCACTTTAATTACTTCTTCAGGCTTCATGTCGCTTAATACTTTACCTAAGGCAGCATAACCGTTTCGAGCAATATACTCATCAATATTTTCAGGGTTTATAAATCCACAATTACGTAATGCAATCCGTATCTGTTTTTTGTAAAAACCCATATCTTTTGACTCGAATACACGTTCCTGCGTTTCCGGATCAATATATAATAATCGCTCTACTTTACGCCCTTTTACAAGATGTTCCGCAACAATTTCACCTGCATCTTCTGGTTTCACCTGAACATAAAATGTATTGTCCGGTACCATTTTTACAACAGGTCCTTTTTCACAGAAACCAAAACATCCGGTACGTACAACCTGCACTTCATTATCAAGGCTATTTTCTTCGATAACTTTGTTAAGGTTCTTTACAATTTCCTCACTTTGTGATGCACGGCAACCAGTTCCGGCACAAACGAGGATATGATTTTTATATTTAGCCATAGCGCAAAAAACTATTCGTTTTTATTCTCAGTAACTGTTTCGTAATTCACAGGGATAATACCATCTACCAGCTCTCCTCTAATAATATATTTTTCAATAATCTCACTGATTTTCTTATTGTCCACATGGCCGAAAACCACCGGTCTATTATTGGGAAGAGTAACTTCAATGGTAGGTTCTGCATAGCAATAGCCCATACATCCGGTTTGAGTAACTATAGCGTCTATAGACTGACGATCCAATTCTTCTATCATATAGTTCATCACTTCTTTTGCTCCTGAAGCAATACCACAAGTAGCCATCGATACTTTTACCTGAACTATTTTTTCAGGGTTGTCACTTTTCTCACGCAAACTAACTTTTGCTTGTAGCTCATCACGCATTTTACGCAGATCAGCTAAAGATTTTACTTTTGACATAGCGATTGGTTATTAATTATACATTTCTCTTTTCTTAGTCAAACTCAATATTCAGATCTTTTAGATTTTCTTCAATCATTTCCTTTAAAAAACTTGTTACTCTGGGTAAGCGAATATCTACATCTCCTAAGATTTCTTTTACCTCGTTGGTACTCAATGTAAATTCTGCGTCCCCCTTCTTTACCTCCAATTTTACATTTACACCACTATTACCTGTTATAATCATAGCAGCAGTAGAGTACAGATCTCCCATTGGTGGTCTGTCAATATGTTTCAACCCAAATTTAGCCGTTAAAGTAGTTCCACATCCCACTTCGGATTCAAGGGTAACTTCTCCTCCTGTCAGTTCTGCATTCTGTTTAATCAGTGGAATGCCCATACCAACTTTTCGTGTTGCCCTGGAGGTATAAAATGCATCCGTTACTTTATCCATTGTTTCTACATCCATCCCCTTACCGTTATCCCTGATACTAATTATTAACCATTGCTCATCAACACAAATAATCAGATTAATCGAATCAGCCTTAGCTCTAACAGAATTTTGGACAATATCCATAATATGCATTGATAAATCTTTCATCAAACGACCTTAATTATACTTCTACCTTCTTCTTTGTGAAGTGCCATTCTAAATTCATTAAAATTAGCTTCTTTCATTTCAAACACTGAATAGTTCGAACCAATAAACTGCAGATAATGTGCATCAGAAGAACGTAAAACCGTATACTTTCTCAACTCCGGATGTAAATTCATCTGCTCTTCAATATCTTCATTAGCACTAACACCTATAGCATCAGGTACAATCTCAAAAGGCATAAATCCTAATTGACTATAAATACTATAACTCTGTCGGAATATATGCGCTGGAATAAACACCCCATCTAAGGCCTTTACCTTTTGCTCAACCTCATTTATAGTTTGATTTATAGCACTTAATAGTAGGCGCTCTTCTTGTCCTAAAATCTCCTCATCGGCATCAACCCAAACCTGATGCCCAAATTTTTCCACATTATTGGGTATCATAGGAAGATGTTCATCAAGGTAATTCTGAAAGACTTCAAGTTTCTGAAAATTTTCAAAGAACGTTAAACAGTGAACCTCTTCTTTGGAGCATACTTCTGCCCCACAAAACACTGATAAACCAAATTTTTTCCCAACCCTATACACTTCAGCACACTGTCTTGTTGTATTATGATCGGTTATGCCTATAATATCTAACCCTTTTTCTAAAGCTTTCTTTACAATATTTACCGGGCTCATCTCTAAACTTCCACATGGAGATAAGACTGTATGCATGTGTAAATCAGCCTTAAAAGTCTTCATGTCAATGTTTTAATAATGCATACAACTGCCCAGACAACTCGAATGCTTCCATTTCTGTACTTAATAATGGAATACCTTCATCATTACTCTGACTAATGGTATTTTCTTCTGCTTCAAATCCTTTTACTATTATTATGGCTGCCACTTCTTTAAGCGAAGCAACTGCCATTACATTACGGTGGGTTTGAAGCGTAATCCACACCTGACCTTCTTTAGCATTACCCATTACGTCACTTAAAAGGTCAGATGTGTATCCTCCTGTTATCTCATTATGAATACCTTCATTCCCACCAATAACTTTAAGGTTAAGCTTTTCTACTATATCACAAACTTTCATTTTTTGCTCCTTTTTTCTTACAGTCTTTATCAAGTCGATCTTTACCCCATGTATGCTCTATAATACGGATAGAATGCTCAGGATCCAGCTTTTTAGTTTTCTCCATCATGCGCTGAAGGAAGACACAGTTTGACAAATGCGCTTCTTTTCTTACAATATCTTTAGCCAAACTTTCGCAATTAGGTGCCCCGCATGCTCCACAATCAATGCCAGGTAAATAACACATCATCCGACGAACACGCTCCATCTTCTTTAATGCAATCCCCATATCTTCATCAAGCACCATCATTGAACGAGGCTCAATTTTCCCTACTCTTAAATTTTCTTTAACCTGCTTTTTATGACTTTCTGATATATTTTGTACTATTTTTCCTGATGAAACCATTCTTTCTGCCCGGGTTTTAATACGTTCCACAGTCAAAAAACGATTCTCAGTCAACAATACTCCTCCGGCACAGCTTTGATCACATGCTCTTAGTTCAAGAAAATCGACATTAACAATTTCATCATTCTCAATCTTCTCAAGAAATGAAATAACATTATGAATTTCATCTATGGCTAAGCATCGGCCTACCATATGACTAGCTTCACCTTCCGTTAAACTCCAGTTAAGTCCTTTTGGCGAAAGGTAGGGAACAATATCATTACAGGTATCAGATGATTCTCCCTTTGTTTTAAGAACATGATAAACCTTATTGTATAAAAAATCCATATTAATAACACCATCAACATTTGATGTTTCCTCACCAACAGGATTTTTAACGGTAGCAATTTTAGAAGCACAGGGTGTAACATAAAAAACACCAATCTCATCCGCACTCTTTCCTTCTTCCTGCAATAGTTGCCGATAATATAACGCTGAACTATCAATAGGTGGCTTAATTGGAATTATATTATTAACCAAGCCCGGAAAACGTACCTGTATTAAACGAACAATAGACGGGCAAAATGCGCTTATCATTGGCTTATCTCTATCAGACCTTAGCTCATCAAGAATTGAATCATTAATAACATCAACAGTTGCCTCAGCAGGTACCACATGTGTAAAACCAAGTCCCTTAAGTACATCTATTATCTCACACTCTTTTATTTGTTTTGAGAACTGACCAATAAACACAGATGGTAGAATTGCAATACGATACCTGAAGTTAAATATCTTTTCAAAATCATCCTGTTCTACATAAATAGCATCTACCGGGCATGCTTTCATACACTCTCCACAATCGACACACCAGTTTTTACGGATAGATGCAACACCATCCCTGATTCGTATAGCATCCGTAGGACAAACATTCATACAATGCGTACATCCATAGCATAAATCTTCGTCTACCTGTAATGCATGATAAAACTGTTGTTCGCTCATCATTAACATTTTAACTTGATAAATTAGTAATTAATTCAACTACCGTACCTACACCTACTTTACTTTTAATATCAATTGAATCAGCATTTCTTTTCATATTTGGCAAACCCATTCCGGCACCAAATCCCATCTCACGCACCATAGCTGAAGCAGTAGAATAGCCTACTTGCATTGCCAAATCAATATCTGGTATACCCGGCCCTTCATCTTCTATGCAGATATAAATACGATTAGTATCAATATCTACAAAGACTTTACCTTTATAAGCATGTGCCACCACATTCACTTCTCCCTCATACAAAGCCACAACAACACGCTTTATCACCTTCGGATCAACATTTAGCTGTTTGAGTATCTTTTTTACACTACTTGCAGCATTACCTGCTTTTGTAAAATTTCCTCCTTCAACATCGTAGCTAAATTTCATAATTCTCTATCAATAAACAGGATTTAAACCTGCTCCATACAACAATCCAATTGTTCTAAACATAGAGTATTTACACTCCATTAGCACTAAATTATTCTCAATTGCAATTTCTTTCATTTCGGGAGTTATTTTCTTCCCCCTAACAAATACAACACAATCCAGATCTGCCATTTCAGCCGTTCTAATTGTTTGCATATTTGTTAAACCTGTAATCAGAACAAGGTGCTCAGATTCGAGTGTTAATACATCACTCATTAAATCACTGGCAAATCCACAAATGATGTCATTATCAATAAATTCTTCACCACAAATGATTTGTGCATCCAGAACTTCCGCAATTTTTCGTATTTTCATTGTTGATACCATATAATTTATCTTACAACAGTGTTTTTATTCTTCGTAAATGAAGAACTTTTTTCCAGAATACTTAACAAACTAATACTAATATACCGAGAAAAAAAAAGTCTGATATTGGTTTTCAACAATACAGAACAAGTCTAAATTAAAACCCAACATATCAACACATAAGAAGGAAAGAAACTATCAAATCATAAGAAATGTTAATTATCACCTACTAATTCGTAACAAAACTTAATTTAATGATTTTAATCAGGTTTATTATAAATATTCAATATCAACATTCTTTAGTAATTTCTCTTCTAAAAGACGTATAATACGCTTTACCACAGTACGTCTTATTTCTAACTCAACTGGCAGATCTGGATCCTGATGGGCAACATTAATCCTCGTTCCATTTAGAATATGAATCTGGTCACTCTCTAATAACATTTTTATAATTTGATCTGCCGGTCCATTTGATAATTTTACATTTGAGTTATAGGTCTCAAGCAAACGTGCTACTTTACCTAGGGTAAGGATTCCCTCCGTTACTAAATCAACCCCTTCCATATGCGAAGCCGGAGGAAGTTCGTTATCTTCAGATTCAATGCCGGCATCAAACGTTAAGGCTAACTCTCGTGCTATAATTTCGGCTGTTGTTCCACCTGCAATTATTTTTTTACCCTTAAACTGCTGTAATTTAAGTGCAAAGTTGAAATCACTATGCTCATCAAATGGTGGTCCAGTAATTAACAACAGTTTGCGCGGTTCCCTGTAATAGATAACTCCACATGATGAATCATCCTTAGGCTTGTCTTCATCGTGCAATAAGGCCATATTAATTACCTTCTGAGCCAGCTTACCGGAAGAAGCATAAGGGGAATATCTAACAATTTTCTTTACGTATTCACCCAGTTCATCGCGCCCCCAACCAAATGGAAATGCCCGGGTTCCCATACCTGATTGAACAATACCATCTGACCAGAAGAAAATACGATCCTCTAATTGTGCCTTAAACTTACAAATTCGTAGCTTCTTTCCTTTATTCTGCTCACTCTTAAGCACTAGGTCTTCCCAACCAGGATCAAATTCTTCCTGCCCCCTGGTAATTAAACAAAGTGGATTATCATATTCAACAATCGTAGTTACTCCATCATCTTCAATGTCAATAATTGTAAAAGTGCTATAACTAACTTTTCGTACACTACATACCGGTAATGTATTCATTATAATTTCAGCCGTCCGGGCAACTTCACGATGCTCAATTGTAAAATTCATTGCCATAGAAGAAGTTAGCGTAGCAAGCACATTAGCCTTCACTCCACTTCCCATTCCATCAGATAACACAGCAATTATTCGTCCCTCTTCTTTAATACGGTGAGAGAGAAAAACATCACCACATATTAATTCACCTGCGTGATTATTCTGGCGACATTCAACATCAATGAAGAAACTATTTTCCGGAACCATCTGATTCTCTTAACTGCTGAGCTTCAATTATACTATTTAGAGTTTTCTCTGTTTTTGATGCACTTTCCCCCAATAAAAAAGCAATCTGCTGAACAGTTTCGAGGTTTTCTTTTATCACATCTCGGGCTCGCTTAATAACCTCTTCCTTCCTCACTTCAGGCATAACAAGATCTCTTATAATACCACCCACAACTTTATTTCGCTTAATGGTAAATACTGAAACATTCAATATTGAATTTCCATACTCAACGTCTCTGTCTAGCACATCCTGTCCTGACTGTAATACAGTTGAAAATACCTTATAAAAATCAACCAGACTTTTAAGTTCAGCTCCCTTTAAGCCTGGAATAACTTCTGCAATTTCGGTTGTATCATCACCAAGCATATGAATAAACCGCTCATTAGCCTCTATAACCTTCAACTTATCATTAACAATTACTACTCCGGCCCTTAATTTATTTAGCATAGCTGTAGTCGTTTCTGCTGCCTCTCTTGCCAACCTTTCTTCCCTTCTTGCTTTTTCCTCACTTTCAACTAGTGCTTCCTGCGATCTTTTATATTTTTTATTAGAAGCATTTACTTTATTAACATATGACCGGAGTGTTTTTATTGAATACGTATAACATTGCTCATAGTTGGTCAGGCCTTGTAAATGTGCAACAGCAAACTCCCTGCAAGTTGGATAACCACATGCCCCACATCCCAATTGATCCTCAAGTTTAGATTTGCCCATATCTGCCAATATAATATCAACTTCTGCTTTTGTTGGTAATGGTAAGCGTACATCTTTAACTTTAAATGAACGAGACAAGTCTAAGGTTTTAAATTCCTCAATATCTAACCTCCATTGGTAGGCATCTATGGCTTTCATTCGTTTATTGACATATTTTATAACCTGAGAACGTCTTGTAAATTTCTTTCCTCTTTTACTTGTTCCAGGCCCTTGTATACATCCTTTGCAATAAAACAGATCAAGGTGTTGATTCAACTGAATCTCTGATTTAAATTCTTTTATTGATTGCAAAAAATTAGTTCTTCCTTCTGTAATCAATATATCGCCTTCTAACAAGCCTTGATTGATATCTACAGCCTGAAACAAACCATGAGATACAGGAAATAATCCACCTTTTCTACCTAATGGTGGATCAAATTCGCTAAATTCAACCGTATTTTCTGAAATACCTCTTTGTTTGAATATTTTACGAAGCTCTACAAAAGTGATAACCCCATTAACATGGCCATCAGTATTATAAAATTGCTTTCTTTCATCTTTTGCTGCTGTACATGCTGTTATGTAAACAATCTTAATATTATCTCCATAACGCTTTCGTAATACCTTAGTCATTGCAATGTATGGCGGCACAATGGGTGCTAAATTATCAAGTAACTCAGGCTCTTGCCTTTCAATATAGCTTACAACAGGCGGACATTTTGTTGAAATGAAGTACTTACCCTGAAAATTATCGACCAAGTCTTTGTATCGATAAGCCACTAAATCAACCCCAAAAGACATTTCTGTAACAATCTGAAAGCCTACTTCACGAATCATTGCTACAAACTTCCTATAATCTGTAATATCGGTAAATTCACCTGATATAGCAGGATCACAAATAGCTGCAACCTTATGGCCTTCTGCAATCAAATTTTCAATATTTTGAATACCATCCCTATAACTTATTGCTTCCTGTGCACACATTGTAACGCATTGCCCACACCCGATACATCTATCCGGAAGAATTTGGGCATGTTTATCTGCAATTTTAATAGCTTTAGCAGGACAAACCCTAACACAGGTATAACTGAGATTACACCTTTCTTTATTACTTACAATTAACTGACTCATAAAATCTTACTCCTACTATTTAACCCCAAAATACCCGTTTAGCAATTCATAAACATTTTCAATGGATACATTAGAAAATAACGTATTATTAATACTTAATATAGGACCTTCTTCACACTTTCCTCTACACAAATCGCCATGAAAGAACACTTCTGCATTTAAATTATACTCTTTTAAATAGTCCTTTACAATGGCCAAAATATCTTTATTTCCCCTTGAAAAACAAGAGCTACCTAAACAAATTACTATTTCATACTTAGTCTCCATAACTTATATAACTAGTAATAGTGCACGAGCTTGTAATTTAAATAAATATTTACACTCAAGCCTATTACATGGTTTATTTAATTAAGAAGAAACTAACCAAAACCAGTTGCTTCATTATAAAATCAATACCCGTTACGCGATGTGTAAAGGGTATATAATAACTCATGAGATCTTTCACCTAATGATTCCTTTAAGAACTCTTTATAAATATAAACAATCTCAGGGTTTTCATTTGATTTACGAATTAGCTTTAATGTATCTTCTTCATATATCACTTCGCTTCTTTTCTTTCGGATAGCTACTGAAGTTGGTATGGGTTGTCCTCCTCCACCTAAACAAACACCCGGACACGCCATAATCTCAATAAAATGATACTCTACTTTTTTATCACGAACAGGTCTTATATTTAAACCTTCAAATGGCACTTCTCTCCCAGTAACAATCTCATATACTGTGCACAATACCGCTTCCACAACACCCCCTGTTGTTCCAAAAATTACTGCAGCACCACTTGATTCTCCCATAATACTATCGTCCTCATCATCCGGCAATGAAGCAAAATCAATTCCTGCCTGTTTTATCATCAAAGCCAATTCCCTGGTAGTTAAAACATAATCCACATCTTTATACCCACTACTACACATTTCTGGTCTGTCAGCCTCATATTTCTTAGCTGTACACGGCATAATCGAAACACTAATCATATTATTTGCTTCTACACCGATTTTATTGGCATAAAATGTTTTTGCAGGTGCCACAAACATCTGCGGTGGTGATTTGGCTGTTGAGACATTGGTTAAATACTCCGGGAAAGCATGTTCTATAAACTTTATCCATCCGGATGAGCATGAAGTTGTCATCGGTATCTTAACCGTAACATCCTTGTCTTTTACAATATTCTTTTGTCGTTGAAGTAGCTCATGACCTTCCTCAATTATAGTTAAATCAGCTGTAAAATCAGTATCAAGATCATTTTTAAATATCAGATCAAGTCGTTGTAAATTCTTTTTTCTCATGTGTTTAAATTATGCATTATTGCCACATGAAACTCGCCAAATTTGAACCTTTCCTAGTGTGAGGAGCTATTAGCTAACGCTGATTTTTAATTCTCATGGCTTGTTTCTCATCGTAATAATGGGTTCCGCCCAAATACTCTCTGGCAACCTGCTATCCTTAATATCAAACATAGATTCTTTCTATGTGATTAATAAAGTTAATGCAGCAGATGGAGCTTTTTTGCCTAAAAAACTCTTTGACTCTTAATTGGTTTTACGTATTTTTTGGTATTCTACGAACTAACGATATGATTCTATTTTCTTTCAATTACCTTATTGGATAAAATAATTGCACATGTGTACTTTTAAACCTCAGTAAAATACTCATATAGAATATTTCCAGCCAGGTGATCAATTTCCTTTATTTCACCATTTTAGGTTCAAATTAGTTGACTCTACTTTCTGAATTTTTATAACTCATTAAGATACCGCGTACCAATTCAGAAGAAAGTTTAGTATAAGGTTTATCGTTAATAAGTATTGCCGGCCCCTTATGGCATTGCCCTAAACAATTTGTTTCCAACAAAGTAAACATGCCATCATGACTTGTTTCTCCAAGTTGTATTTTAAGTACCGACTCCAGCTCTTTAATAATCTGATTCTTACCATGTATCATACAGGTAATGGTTTTACATACCCGAATAACATATTTTCCCAATGGTTTGATATGCAAAAAAGAATAGAAAGTTGCCGTTCCATACACTTGCGCTGCAGAAATGTTGAGTTCTCTAGCCACTTCTACCATCGCATCTTCCGAGATGTGGTTCTCATAGCTAACAATTCCCTGAAGAATAGGTAAAAGACTATCCACTGTAAAACCATATTGATCGGCAAGTTCTTTTACCACTTATTTATCTACTGCCATAATAAATTGATTTATAAGGTTTACATAATCTAGTATAAAGAACTATTTCTTTAAAAGTTATGATTTTTTAACATCTAAGTCCAACATAACGCCCCTCTTTATCTCCTTTTTTCTTTATTAATTTTAATTCTTAATAACTCTACACTAATAGGTTAACAGCCCTTTAAGCAAATAACACTCTTATTTTAGTAATTTTGATAATACTTGACTTCACTTTTTTTATAATGAGTACAATTTACGACCTTTGCCAAAAAATCAAATTACAGTGAGTCAGAAAGAACTACAGCAAATGATTCTTGAAGGAGAACATCAAAATCAAGATTTTAAATTTGCAATTACAGATACAAAAAAAATAGCACGCTCTATTGCTGCATTTGCTAATACGGATGGAGGTCGTTTACTAATTGGAGTAAAAGACAATGGTAAAATCGCAGGAGTTGAATCTGATGAAGAGTATTATATGATAGAGTCGGCTGCAAAAATGCATTGTCGTCCATCTGTAGATTTTGAAACTCAGAAATGGGAATCAGCAGGAAAAACAGTGCTTGAAATTATTATTAAAAAAAGTAAAAAGCGTCCTCATTCGGCTCCTGATAAAGATGGTAAACCTACTTATTATGTGCGTGTAAAAGATCAGAATCTGGTTGCTAACCGTATTTTAACTGAAGTATGGAAAAAAGAGAAACAGCCTGGCGGTGCCATGCTTAAGATTAAATACGCCGAAAGTAAGTTATTAACTTACTTAGAAATCAATGGGTATATCACCTTTTCCAAATTTTGCGGAATGGCTAATATTAGCCCTAGAAAAGCAGAAAAAATACTGATTAACCTAATACACATGAAGGTTATTGAGATGGATATTACGGAACAGCAAATATTCTATAAAATGAATAGTAAACCGGAATACCCTGAGCCTAACCAAGGCTTACCTGAAGACTGGTAAAACATCAATCTAATTGATTTAAAGCATCATAAAAAATCTGCTGGATGTTTGGTCTAACATTCATCCGGTAGATTAATGAATTGTCACGAGTTGGATAAACTCTGTTTGATAAAAAGATAAATACCATCTCATATTCAGGATCAACCCAAACAAAAGTTCCAGTAAATCCACTGTGCCCAAAACTTGCTGTACTAACAGCAGGAGCAGGGTAGCTGTCCTTAATAGATAGTGTATCATTCCCTAACAAAGGTTTATCAAAACCAGCTCCACGCCTATTATCGTTTTCCGGGTATTGCACCTTCGTAAAGTTATTAAAGGTTTTTTCAGAAATATATACCTCTCCTGCATAACTTCCTTTATTTAAATACATCTGCATAACTTTAGCCAAATCATCCGCTTTTGCAAATAAGCCAGCATTACCTGAAACACCCCCCATTATAGCAGCAGCCTCATCATGCACCAAGCCTTTTATCTGTTTTTTTCTAAAATTATAATCATACTCTGTTGGTACAATTCTACTTTGGTTTACCTTATCTAAAGGATTATAAAGCAATGAAGAAGCACCCAGTGGTTTACAAACAGAATCATATAAAAAAGCTTCATAATCCGTTTTAAATATTTGCGACAGTAACTCAGGATATATCATATATGATAAACCGCTGTACTTGTACTTTTTTTCGGGTAACAGAGTAGATTTCCGAATGACCTTATAAACTTCCTTCTTAAACTTATATGATAAATATAAATGTTGATCAATCTTTATATCATTATTATTTTCAGGCAATAAAGTGTACCATTTTGTACTGTAACTATTATCCTTTAATGTCATAGGATAATAGTTAATGTATGGTTTTAATTGTGCCTGATGTGCTAGTACCTCCCTAAAAGAGATCTTATCTTTATTTGATCGATGAAATAACTTAGTTTGCCAATCTTTCCAGTAATTTGAAAAAGGTTTATCCAAATCAATCAAACCTTTATCACACGCCTTCATAATTAAAGGTAAAGGTCCTGTAATTTTTGTAACAGATGCTAAATCATAAATATCATGCAATTGTACAGCAATCCGCTTTTCATATGTATGGTATCCATATGCCCGATTAAATATAACATCTCCCTTGATGGCTACGAGTACTCTACAACCAGGAAAAGCACCAGCCTGAATAGCCTTGGTAACAATGGAATCTACTGTTTTAATAATATACGTCCCAGATATACCAACACTTTCAGCAGGGAAATACCGAAGCCTTCCATTAGCTGAAATCTGCTTTCCTGTACCCACCAAAAATTCTTCAGAGATATTTGATTTCAATTTTCCTTTAATATCCAAAGCACCAAATATGGCCTGTACGCTTAAATCACGAGCAATAGCTGTATTGGTTGGTATCAAAAGAAAATTATCAACCTGCTCTATCAGTGCGGTATCTACTTGACTTTCATCACCAAAATAAACAACAGAAATAGAAGCATCACATAATGAACTTAATACAGTAATATCTATATGCGCTATATTATCCAACAATAAAATAAAATGCTTGTTATTGCTCTTAGTAGCTAACTCGCTATAATTTACCTTATTTCCATCAAGAACCAGGCATTCCTGATACCTCCAGATATTAGTTTTCCATTCTTCAATTTTGCTAAATGTAATAAATACAGTATTACATGAAGTTAAACTTTTAATAGGAAAATTAGCCTTCTGCTGTTTTACTAATACAATACCATCACTAACATTACGGTATGTTTCAAGTACCTTTAACGAAGCTTCCTTTTCTGTTCTATCTAAATGATGATTACTTTGGGCACGATTACTCAAAACAGATAGAAAACCCACAAATACTACCAAACCAAGATGTTTCATATCAACACATTAAGGATAAAGTAAATACCGTGTCCTTAGAGTCGAATAAAAATTCAACTCATCTTTCCAGGAGTTTCTGATCTCTTCTTCACTCTTTCCTGATAAAAGTTGTTCCTGAAGTGTTGAATTACCGGCTAGAAGATTAAACCATCTTTTTCTACTAATAAAATCAGGATTATATTTAGAGCGTTCATAAAAATACAATAGATAGCTTAAGCTAAACCTGTGCGTTAAATTCTCATTTCGCAGATCTACACCATAACACACTTTATCTTTTTGAAGAGGTGACTTAGACATACCATCAATAGTTACCGGAATAAAAGAAAAATTCCCATATTCAGGATCAGGATAACCAATAACCTGAAATGGCATATAAGTTCCTCTGCCAACGCTAACATTGGTCGCTTCAAAGAAACAAAGTGATGGATACAGGCGTACTGACAAATCATTTGGCAGGTTGGGAGATGGTTTTACCGGTAATGAATAAAACATCGAGTGCTTATAATGATCCATATTAATTACTGTTAGGTCACATTGCATACTATTTTTTAACCATGCTTCTCCATTAATCATCAAAGCCAGTTCACCAACTGTTAAACCATGTACAACAGGAATCGGATGCATCCCTACAAAAGACTGGTATTTTAAATCCAGAACCGGACCATCAAAATAATCTCCATTTGGGTTTGGCCGATCAAAAACCAACATTGGTATATTATTTTCAGCACAAGCTTCCATCATATAGTGCATTGATGAAATATATGTATAAAAACGTACACCTACATCCTGAATATCGAATACAACAATATCAATGCCTTCTAAATCATTAACCGTCGGCTTCTTATTTGCCCCGTAAAGTGATACCACAGGCAATCCTGTTTTTGAGTCGATACCACTTATAACATGTTCTCCAGCATCAGCATGCCCCCTAAAGCCATGCTCTGGAGCGTAAATTTTTGCAACATTAATATCTCTGCTGATAAGCGTATCGACCAAATGAGTACCCTTAACAATCGAAGTATGATTAACCAACAGGCCTACTCGCTTATTATTTAATAAAGGTAAATACTCATCAATCTTCTCACAACCAAGTCGTAATAACTTAGTTTCATTTTCTTTAGACGATAAATGACATGAGTATAACATTAGAAAATTAACGAGCAAGTATGTAAATAATTTGTAATACATATGACCTTTTTTTGTAAAAATAAAAAAAAACGGAACGAATTGTTCCGTTTCATATATATATAATTGTCACTTTATTATGCTTGGCCTGCCGGACCAAAATTCATTGGCACCATAGAATCCTGTCCACTGTTATCAGTATTTTTAATCGGCCCGTGTAATTGCTCAAATCTCGTTATATTATCCTTTAATGCATGCATCAGTCGCTTTGCATGTTCAGGTGTCAATATAATACGGGATTTTACCTGTGCCTTTGGTACTCCAGGCATAATGCGTACAAAATCTACAACAAACTCTGATGGAGAGTGTGTAATAATTGCCAGATTAGAATAAGTACCTTGCGATACCTCCTCATTTAACTCAATATTTAATTGATTTTGGTTCTTTTTTTCTTCCATAATTAACTACTTATAAAAAAGGGGAAGACACAATAATGTACTTCCCCCCTCTTTAAATTATATTATAAAATACAATTACTCAACATCACCACCAACTACTTCTTTGCTCACTAGCTTATCAAACTCTTCTCTGGAACCAACAACAATGTTACGGTAATTGCGTACACCCGTACCTGCTGGTATTAAGTGACCGCAAATAACATTCTCTTTCAAACCATCAAGCTTATCAACCTTACCTTGTATAGCGGCTTCATTAAGAACTTTTGTTGTTTCTTGGAAGGAAGCAGCAGACATGAAACTCTTCGTTTGAAGAGCAGCACGTGTAATACCTTGTAACACCTGACTGGATGTTGCAGGAACGGCTTCACGAGCAGTTACCAACTTAAGATCACGACGTTTTAACTGTGAATTCTCATCACGAAGGCGACGAGCAGTAATAATCATACCAGCTTTTAATGTTGTAGAATCACCAGCATCTTCTACTACCTTTTTACTCCAGATGTTGTCATTCTCTTCCATGAACTCAATCTTGTCAACAATCTGCTTCTCAAGGAACTTAGTGTCACCCGGATCAGCAATATCAACTTTACGCATCATCTGGCGCACAATAATTTCGAAGTGCTTATCGTTGATTTTCACCCCTTGTAAACGGTATACATCCTGTACTTCATTTACAATATACTCCTGAACAGCTGTCGGGCCTTTAATACTCAGAATATCATTAGGTGTTGTAGCTCCATCAGAAAGTGGAGTACCTGCCCGTACATAATCATTCTCTTGTACCAATATTTGCTTAGATAAAGAAACAAGATATTTCTTAACATCACCAGCTTTGGTTGTTACAATAATTTCACGATTACCACGCTTTATCTTACCAAAAGTAACCTCTCCATCTACTTCTGACACAACAGCAGGATTACTTGGATTTCGCGCTTCGAAAAGCTCAGTTACTCTAGGAAGTCCCCCTGTAATATCACCTGCTTTACCAACTGCACGTGGTATCTTAGCAAGAATCTGTCCTTGTTCAACAGAATCACCTTCTTCAACAGCCATGTGCGCTCCTACAGGCAAGTTATAATTCTTCAATACCTCACCATCACTACTTAGGACACGTAAACCAGCATTCTTAGTTTTATCACGCGTTTCGGTAATTACTTTCTCTCGGAAACCTGTCTGCTCATCTGATTCTTCTTTATAAGTAACACCATCGATCATATTCTCGAAACCAATCTTACCTTTTTTCTCAGAAATAATTAGAGCATTATATGGATCCCATTCACAAATCACATCATCCTTCTTGATTTCAGCACCATTCTTAATGAATAGTTTTGCACCATAAGGTATTGGGTGAGTTGTTAAAACAATATTAGTATTTTTGTCAATGATCCGTAATTCAGCCAATCGCCCAATTACAACATCAACATCTTCACCTTCTTCAGTTTTTGATGGTACAGTACGTAACTCATCTATCTCAACAAAACCATCATATTTAGCAAGAATTCTGTTTTCTGAAGTAATATTACCTGCAGTACCACCCACATGGAACGTTCTTAAGGTTAACTGTGTACCTGGCTCACCAATTGATTGGGCAGCAATAACACCAACAGACTCACCTAACTGAACCATTCGACCAGTTGCAAGATTACGACCGTAACATTTACCACACACACCCTTCTTCGATTCACAAGTTAATACCGAACGTATTTCAACACGCTCTATTGGTGAAGAATCAATAATCCGGGCGTTTTCTTCCGAAATTTCACTACCTGACTTCTGAATTAATTCACCTGTATTTGGGTGATAGATATCATGTACAGAAACACGCCCAAGAATGCGTTCATATAGTGAAGCTACAATCTCTTCATTATTCTTAATATCAGTTGCCGTTAATCCTCTTAAAGTTCCACAGTCATCTTCAAGAATAACCACATCTTGAGATACATCAACTAATCGACGAGTTAAATAACCTGCATCGGCTGTTTTTAAAGCCGTATCTGCCAAACCTTTACGGGCACCGTGAGTAGAAATAAAGTACTCAAGTACAGACAATCCTTCTTTAAAGTTCGAAAGAATCGGGTTCTCAATAATTTGTCCCCCTTCTGCTCCGGACTTTTGTGGTTTTGCCATAAGCCCCCTCATACCAGATAACTGACGAATCTGCTCCTTAGATCCCCTCGCTCCTGAATCAAGCATCATATAAACAGAGTTGAAGCCCTGATTATCTGTACTAATCTGATTCATTAATGTTTGGGTCAGTCGAGCATTAACATGTGTCCAAATATCAATTATCTGATTGTAACGTTCGTTGTTAGTAATGAAACCCATGTTATAGTTATTCACTACCTCTTCAACCTCGTCATACCCTTCCTGTACAAGTGTTTCTTTCTCGGCAGGAATAATTACATCACCTAAATTGAAAGAAAGACCACCTTCAAAAGCCATACGGTAACCAAGATTCTTAATATCATCAAGGAAAGCTGCAGTACGAGGCGTTCCACAAACCTTATGTACATTACCAATAATGTCACGAAGTGCTTTCTTTGTTAGAATCTCATTAATATAACCCGCTTCTTTAGGTACAAATTCGTTGAAAAGTATTCTACCTACAGTGGTTTCAATAATTTGTTCTACTATTTCACCTTTATCATTGGTATCTGACGTTTTCACCTTAACAATAGCATGTAAATCTACACGTCTCTCGTTAAAAGCAATCTTTGTTTCGGCCGGTGAATAGAATAGTAATCCTTCTCCTTTAGCACCCTCGCGAGGTTTAGTCATATAATAAAGACCAAGAACCATATCCTGTGATGGTACAGTAATAGGTGCACCATTAGCAGGGTTAAGAATGTTTTGAGAAGCTAGCATAAGCATTTGGGCTTCCAAAATAGCAGCATTACCAAGAGGTAAGTGAACAGCCATCTGGTCACCATCAAAATCCGCATTAAATGCGGCACAAGCTAATGGGTGAAGCTGGATAGCCTTACCTTCAATAAGCTTTGGCTGAAAAGACTGAATACCTAAACGGTGAAGCGTTGGAGCACGGTTTAAAAGAACGGGATGCCCTTTCAATACGTTTTCCAGAATATCCCAAACAACTGGATCCTTTCTATCAACAATCTTTTTTGCAGATTTAACCGTTTTCACAACACCACGCTCTATAAGCTTACGGATAACAAACGGTTTATAAAGTTCGGCAGCCATATCTTTTGGGATACCGCACTCATGCATATTTAACTCAGGTCCAACTACAATTACCGAACGTGCCGAGTAATCAACACGCTTACCAAGTAAGTTCTGACGGAAACGTCCTTGCTTACCTTTTAAACTGTCACTTAATGACTTTAAAGGACGATTTGAATCTGTTTTTACCGCATTTGATTTACGAGAATTATCAAACAAAGAGTCAACAGATTCCTGAAGCATACGCTTTTCATTACGCAAAATAACCTCAGGAGCCTTAATCTCAATCAATCGCTTTAATCGGTTATTACGAATAATAACACGTCTGTAAAGATCATTAAGGTCAGATGTTGCAAAACGACCACCATCCAATGGCACAAGCGGACGTAATTCCGGTGGAATTACAGGCACCACTTTTACGATCATCCATTCAGGACGATTAATGCCTTGTGAATCACGAAACGACTCAACAACATTAAGACGCTTTAAAGCCTCATTTTTTCTCTGCTGAGATGTTTCTGTATTAGCTTTATGCCTTAAATCGTATGACAATGAATCCAATTCTATACGTCCTAACAACATATGCAATGCGTCAGCACCCATTTTTGCAATAAACTTGTTTGGATCATCATCATCTAGATATTGATTATCTTTTGGAAGGGTTTCCAGAATATCTAAATATTCTTCTTCCGTTAAGAAATCCATCTTATTAATACCATCTTCTGATTTGATACCTGCTTGAATAACAACATATCGCTCATAATAAATAATGGTATCTAGTTTTTTAGTTGGTAGACCAAGCAAGTAACCAATCTTATTTGGTAACGACTTGAAATACCAAATATGCGCAACAGGTACTACCAATGAAATATGTCCCATTCTTTCACGACGCACTTTCTTCTCAGTAACTTCAACACCACATCGATCGCAGACAATACCACGGTATCTGATTCGCTTATATTTACCACAGTGACATTCATAATCCTTCACCGGACCAAATATTCTTTCACAGAATAATCCGTCGCGTTCAGGCTTATATGTTCGGTAATTTATTGTTTCCGGTTTTAATACTTCACCACTTGACATCTCCAAAATTTCTTCAGGAGAAGCTAAACCGATAGTGATTTTATTAAAGCTGGCCTTTTGTTTCTGATCTCTTCTAAATGCCATATAGCGTAGAGTATTATTGTAATTTATATAATATGGATATCAAGAGAATAGTGCAAGCACTACCCTCTTCGATCAGACTATTAATCTAAGTTCACACTAAGTCCGAGACCTCTCATCTCATGAAGCAATACATTCAATGATTCAGGAATACCTGCTTGTGGCATTGGATCTCCTTTCACAATTGCTTCATATGCTTTGGCTCGTCCAATAACATCATCCGACTTAACAGTTAGAATCTCCTGAAGAATGTTAGCTGCACCAAATGCTTCAAGTGCCCACACCTCCATCTCACCAAAACGCTGACCTCCAAACTGAGCTTTACCTCCTAATGGCTGTTGTGTAATTAATGAATAAGGACCTATAGAACGGGCATGCATTTTATCTTCAACCATATGACCAAGCTTCAGCATGTATATTACACCTACTGTTGCCGGCTGGTGAAAACGCTCACCTGTACCTCCATCATAAAGATAAGTACGTCCATATCTCGGAATACCAGCTTTATCAGTCCAATTATTCATATCTTCTATCGTAGCACCATCAAAAATAGGAGTTGCAAATTTAACACCTAAATTCATTCCCGCCCAACCAAGAACAGTTTCATAAATCTGTCCTAAGTTCATCCTTGAAGGTACACCAAGTGGGTTAAGTACAATATCGACTGGAGTTCCATCTTCTAGGAATGGCATATCTTCTGCACGCACAATACGCGATACAATACCCTTATTACCATGTCGCCCTGCCATTTTATCACCAACGGTTATCTTACGCTTTTTAGCGATATAAACTTTTGCAAGCTGAACAATTCCTGCTGGCAGCTCATCACCAATAGTCACATTGTACTTCTGGCGTTTTTCTTTTGCTTCCAACTCTTTATGTTTCATCCTGAAGTTATGTACAACTTTTGAGATAAGTTCGTTCTTATCTTTATCTGTTGTCCATTTATTAGGGTTCACATTCAAATAGTCAATTTCATTTAAAATCTTCTGAGTGAACTTAGTCCCTTTTGATACAACATCTACATCGTAATAATCTTTTACCCCTTGAGATGTTTTACCATTAACCTGTGAAAATAATTTGTCGACTAAACGTCCTTTTAAATCCTCAACAGACCTAATGAATTCTTCATCTATCTTTGCAATCTGGCTCTTTTCGGATGTACGTGATTTACGATCTTTAACGATACGTGAAAACAACTTTTTATCAATTACTACTCCTTTTAATGAAGGAGAAGCTTTTAAAGAAGCATCCTTTACATCACCCGCTTTCTCGCCGAAAATTGCACGTAAAAGCTTTTCTTCCGGCGTTGGATCACTTTCTCCTTTTGGTGTAATCTTTCCAATTAAGATATCCCCAGGAGTAACATGAGCACCAATACGAATTAAACCATTTTCATCAAGATCCTTTGTGGCTTCCTCACTGACGTTAGGTATATCAGATGTTAATTCTTCCAAACCACGTTTGGTATCGCGCACCTCTAACGAATACTCATCAATATGTACTGATGTAAATACATCATCACGTACAACTTTTTCAGAAATCACAATCGCATCCTCAAAATTATAACCTTTCCACGGCATAAATGCCACTTTAAGGTTACGGCCTAGTCCAAGCTCTCCCTTCTGAGTAGAATATCCTTCAGTAAGAATTTGCCCTGTATTGACACGATCTCCTTTGTTAACTAAAGGCTTTATATCAATACATGTATTTTGATTAGTTTTTTGATACTTTACAATAGCATAGCGTTTAGTTTCTCCTTCGAAGCTAACAAATCGTTCATCTTCTGTACGATCATAACGTATTACAATCTCATCGGCATCAACATATTCAACAATACCATTACCTTCAGCAACAATATGTGTACGCGAATCCTGAATTAATCGTCCTTCTAAACCAGTACCTACGATAGGAGATTCAGGCTTTAATAATGGCACTGCCTGACGCATCATATTAGATCCCATCAAAGCACGGTTGGCATCATCATGTTCAAGGAAAGGAATCAGAGATGCAGCAACAGAAGCAATTTGGTTAGGGGCAACATCCATCATATGAACCTCTGTCCTATCTACAACAGGGAAATCTCCCTCTTCACGTGCCTTAACTTTTTCATTTACAAAAAAACTATCTTCACCTACAGGTGCATTTGCTTGCGCTATAATTTTAGATTCTTCTTCCTCAGCTGTTAAGTATGACACTCCTTCATTGGATAAATCAACTTTACCTTCCTCCACTTTACGGTAAGGTGTTTCAATAAATCCAAGGTCATTAATCTTCGCATAAACACATAAAGAAGATATCAAACCAATATTTGGCCCTTCAGGTGTTTCAATCGGACATAAACGTCCATAGTGTGTGTAATGAACATCACGAACCTCAAAACCTGCTCTTTCACGAGACAACCCTCCTGGTCCTAAGGCTGACATTCGCCTCTTATGCGTAATTTCAGCAAGTGGATTAGTTTGATCCATGAACTGAGAAAGTGCATTTGTACCAAAAAAACTATTAATAACAGATGATAATGTCTTGCTATTAATTAAATCTATTGGTGTAAATACTTCATTATCTCTCACGTTCATTCTTTCGCGAATAGTGCGTGCCATACGAGCTAAACCAACACCAAATTGATTAGCCATTTGTTCCCCTACAGTCCTTACACGTCGGTTACTTAAGTGGTCTATATCATCAACATCAGTTTTAGAATTGATGAGCTGAATTAAGTGCTTGATAATCGCAATAATATCCTCTCTAGATAATACTTTGCTTTCCCAATCTGTACTTAAATTTAATTTCTTATTTAATCTGTAACGACCAACCTCTCCTAAATCATAACGTTTATCGGAAAAGAATAATTTATCAATTACATCACGCGCTGTTGCCTCATCTGGTGGCTCAGCATTACGTAGTTGTCTATAGATGTGAACTACTGCTTCTTTTTCAGAGTTACATGGATCTTTCTGTAGTGTATTATAAATGATAGCAAAATCAGAAAGATTCTGGCTCTCCTTGTGCAATAAGATTGTTTTTGTACCAGAGTCAATAATATCTTCTACATGTTCATCTGTGATAATTGTTTCACGATCGATGATAACCTCATTACGTTCAATTGAAACAACCTCACCAGTATCTTCATCAACGAAATCCTCGATCCAACTTTTCAAAACACGAGCAGCAAGTTTTCTTCCAACAACTTTCTTTAAACTCGCTTTATTGACTTTAATTTCATCAGCCAGATCAAAAATAGCAAGAATATCTTTATCTCCCTCATAACCAATAGCTCTTAAGAGTGTGGTAACAGGAAGCTTTTTCTTTCTGTCGATGTATGCATACATTACACTGTTTATGTCGGTAGCAAACTCAATCCATGACCCTTTGAAAGGAATAATACGTGCTGAGTACAATTTTGTACCGTTAGCATGGACACTTTGCCCAAAGAATACCCCGGGCGAACGATGCAACTGACTAACAACAACACGTTCAGCTCCATTAATAATGAAGCTCCCCTTATCTGTCATATAAGGTATTGTTCCCAAATAAACATCTTGTACCACAGTATCGAAATCCTCATGTTCAGGATCGGTACAATACAATTTTAATTTGGCTTTTAGAGGTACACTGTATGTTAAACCTCTTTCTATGCACTCAGGAATGGTATATCTGGCCGGATCAATTGAGAAATCAAGAAACTCTAGTACGAAATTGTTTCTTGTGTCGGTAATAGGAAAATTCTCATTGAAAACCTGATATAGCCCCTCCAATGTCCGCTCTTCAGGGGTTGTTCCCATTTGAAAAAATTCGCGGAAAGATTTTAATTGCACCTCCAGCAAATCAGGGTAACTTAACCTGTTCTGGATTGAAGCAAAACTAATCCTTTCTGTAGTATTTGGAGTCATCTATCAACTTATTTAGAACCTAAAATAATAAAAGCGCAAAAAGGTTTAGGAGTCAGCTCACGCTGATTCCTAAACCGGAAATCCTTATATAGGACTGAAATTACTTAAGTTCAACTTCTGCTCCTGCTTCTTCTAATTGAGATTTTAACGCTTCAGCTTCTTCCTTAGTAACTTTCTCCTTCAATGCAGTAGGAGCTTTGTCTACTAATTCTTTAGCTTCTTTAAGACCAACGCCAGTCATTTCTTTCACTAACTTAACGATAGCTAACTTAGAACCACCAGCAGCCTTTAGAATTACATCAAACTCAGTTTGCTCAGCAGCAGCAACTTCGCCACCAGCAGCAGGACCAGCTACAGCTACAGCTGCTGCTGCAGGTTCGATACCATACTCTTCTTTTAATACTTCAGCAAGTTCGTTAACGTCTTTAACAGTCAAATTTACTAACTCTTCTGCAAGCTTTTTGATATCAGCCATTTTTCTATAATTAAATATTGTTTGTACTTTTTGTTATTCTTTTTCTGCAATTGTTTGTAATAATCCGTGAATTGTTGAACCTCCAGATTGGAGTGCAGAAACAACATTCTTCATCGGTGATTGTAATAATCCGATAACATCGCCAAGAAGTTCATCCTTAGATTTAATGTTACATAGGATTTCTAATTGATCAGCTCCAACATAAAGCGACTCCTCTACATATGCCCCCTTAAGAGTTGGTTTCTCATTAGCTTTAGAAAACTCCCTAATCAATTTAGCTGGAACATTACCTGTATTAGAAAACAATACAGCTGTTGTTCCTTTTAATGTACCATAAATATCTTCGAAGTCACCTTCTGCTTGTTCCAAAGCTTTACGAAAAATAGTGTTTTTCACCATCACCATTTTTACTTCCCGCTTAAAACATTCGCGACGTAAGTTACTACTTACTTCAGCATTCAAGCCTCCTGCTTCAGCTACATAGAAATGGCTGTACTCATTAATGCTTGATACTATATCGTTGATAAGGGTGCCTTTATGTTCTTTTATCATGATTCCTCCTTTTTTAAAGATTAAAATTAAGCATCAACCGATTTAGGTTCAATGCGAATTCCCGGACTCATGGTACTTGAAAGACTAATACTCTTAACATAAGTTCCTTTAGCGGCTGAAGGCTTAAGCTTCATAATTGTACCGATAAATTCTTTTACATTATCAACAATCTTTTCTTCAGTAAATGAAACTTTACCTATGGATGAGTGCACAATACCATAACGATCAACTTTAAAGTCAATTTTACCTGCTTTAACTTCGTTAACCGCTTTGGCAATATCCATGGTTACGGTACCGCTCTTTGGATTAGGCATTAAGCCTCTTGGGCCTAATATACGTCCTAAAGCTCCTACCTTAGCCATTACACTAGGCATAGTTATGATTACGTCAACATCGGTCCAACCACCTTTGATTTTTTCGATGAATTCGTCTAGTCCAACATAATCAGCGCCTGCTGCTTTTGCCTCTTCTTCTTTTTCAGGAGTACACATCACTAAAACGCGAGTTTCCTTTCCTGTTCCGTGAGGCAAAGTTACAACACCTCTAACCATTTGGTTCGCTTTCTTAGGATCAACACCCAAACGAACATCAATATCAACAGAGGCGTCAAATTTGGTAGTGGTTACTTCCTTTACCAATTTTGCTGCTTCCTCAATATTGTATTGTTTTGAGGCGTCGATTTTTTCTAACGCTAACTTTTTATTTTTTGTTAGTTTTGTCATTTTCGCAAAAAGGTATTAATTAGTTACTACCAGGGAATTCACCTGAAACGGTTACTCCCATACTTCGGGCGGTACCCGCAATCATCCTCATTGCAGATTCAACTGTGAAACAATTCAAGTCAGCCATCTTATCTTCAGCAATTGTTCTCACCTGATCCCAGGTTATAGATCCAACTTTCTTACGATTAGGTTCTGCAGAACCACTCTTAAGCTTAGCTGCTTCTAATACTTGAACGGATGCCGGAGGCGTTTTAATTACAAAATCAAATGATTTGTCTTTATACACCGAGATGACCACAGGTAAAACTTTACCAGCTTTTTCCTGTGTTCTGGCATTGAATTGCTTACAGAATTCCATAATGTTCACTCCTTTAGCCCCTAAAGCAGGACCTACAGGAGGTGAAGGATTTGCTGCGCCACCTTTAATCTGAAGTTTGATAAAGTTTTCTACTTCTTTAGCCATTGTAGCAATTCGTATTTATTAATAAATATAGTTTATTGGTGTTTAAAAGATTTCAACTTGTAGATGCAAACAATTGTTTACATAGAAGCGTTAACTACTAAGTATTTACTCTTTCTCAACCTGCATAAAACTCAACTCTAATGGCGTTTTTCTTCCAAAAATTTTCACCATTACTTTTAATTTCTTCTTCTCTTCATTAACCTCTTCAATTAAACCATTGAAGCCATTAAACGGACCATCAATAACTTTAACAGTCTCTCCTACAAAATAAGGAATGTTTATTTCCTCATCGGTTTCATTCAGCTCATCTACCTTACCTAAAATTCGATTGACTTCAGTCTGACGTAATGGTACCGGTGTATCATTATTATCATTTAAGAAACCAATTACATTTGGAATATTACGAAGAATATGAGGTATTTCACCAACCATAGCTGCTTCTACCAAAACATAACCTGGTAAATAAGGACGCTCCTTACTCACTTTTTTTCCATTACGAATTTGGTAAACCTTCTCTGTAGGAATAAGTACCTGACTTACGTAATCTGTAAGCTTCAATCCAGCGATCTCACTTTCTACGTACTCTTTTACTTTTTTTTCTTTTCCTCCAATTGCGCGGAGAACATACCATTTCTTATTGACTTCTGCCATTATAAGCGTCCTATCTTAGTTATTGTAAAGAGCTTCGTAAACTTTCTCAAGACCTGTATCAAAAGTATAGTCCATTGCGAAAACAACACCTGCAATAATAATTGATGCTATCATTACGACAATAGCACTATTAGTCAATTCAGGCCAACTTGGCCATGATGTTTTGTTCATTAATTCGTTTTGAACATCCTTGAAGTATGCAGTTATTTTACTCATAGTACTGTCTCATTAGTTCGCTGTTTCTATATATATTGAAATCAGCTAATTCAGCACGGGAGGAGCGACTCGAACGCCCGACACCTGGTTTTGGAGACCAGTGCTCTACCAACTGAGCTACACCCGTAAATAAACCGGAGATATATATCTCCGGTTATCTATTTTAATTGAGTATTTTACTCAATAATTTCAGTTACCTGACCAGCACCTACTGTTCTACCTCCTTCACGGATAGCAAAACGCAGACCCTGATTCAATGCTACTGGATAGATTAACTCAACAGTAATTGTTACGTTATCACCAGGCATTACCATTTCTGTTCCTTCTGGTAGAGAAATCTCACCAGTTGCATCTAAAGTACGTAGATAGAACTGAGGACGATATTTGTTATGGAAAGGAGTGTGACGTCCACCTTCTTCTTTCTTCAAAACATAGATCTCAGCTTTAAACTTAGTATGAGGTTTGATTGAACCTGGCTTAGCCAACACCATTCCTCGCTTGATATCTTTCTTATCAATACCACGTAATAATAGACCTACATTATCACCAGCTTCTCCGCGATCAAGAATCTTACGAAACATCTCAACACCAGTACAAACAGTTTTTACACCTTCTGCACCAAGACCGATGATTTGCATTTCTTCTCCAGAGTTAATAACACCAGTTTCAATACGACCAGTTGCAACAGTACCACGACCAGTAATTGAGAAAACATCTTCTACTGGCATCAAGAAATCTTTCTCAATATCACGTGGAGGAAGTGGAATCCACTCATCCACAGCGTTCATTAGATCCATAATTTTCTCTACCCACTGTGGCTCACTGTTTAATCCACCAAGAGCAGAACCCATTATAACAGGAGAGTTGTCACCATCAAACTCATAGAAGCTTAATAAATCACGAACTTCCATTTCAACAAGTTCTAATAACTCCTCATCATCAACCATGTCAACTTTATTCAAGAAAACAACGATACGAGGAACGTTTACCTGACGCGCTAACAGAATATGTTCACGAGTCTGAGGCATAGGACCATCAGTAGCAGCACAAACAAGAATAGCGCCATCCATCTGAGCAGCACCAGTTACCATGTTCTTCACATAATCGGCGTGACCTGGACAGTCAACGTGTGCATAGTGACGGTTTGCAGTTTCATACTCAACATGAGCAGTATTAATTGTAATACCCCTTTCTTTCTCTTCAGGAGCATTGTCGATCTGATCAAAGTCCTTAACTTCACAAAATCCTTTTGCTGCTAACACAGTTGTGATTGCAGCAGTTAATGTAGTTTTACCGTGGTCAACGTGACCAATGGTTCCGATATTAACGTGAGGCTTCGTCCTTTGAAATGTTTCTTTAGCCATAACTCGAAATATTAGACAATTAGATATAAATTGAATCTTAAACTCATTTTCTGAGGATCAACACCTTTTCACTCTAATAGAGAGCGGGAGACGGGGCTCAAACCCGCGACCCTCAGCTTGGAAGGCTGATGCTCTATCAACTG
>CAZRRJ010000006.1:0-231420 GCA_964602515.1 uncultured Saccharicrinis sp.
ATTTTCCATTTTTCCTAATCTTTATTCCTGAATTTTATTCAATCTTTTTTGTTTTTTCCCTTTAGATGCTGATTATTCGCACTTTAAATCTATATGTTTTTTTTGAAAAACTGTCTCATGGTAGTATTTACTTGCTTTTTAGCAAAGACCAACTTATCAATACAGCTTAAATAATTCGGCATATGCCAGTCCTCATTTCAAAATTAGTTATGATTATATTCTTATATCTATGTAAGTTGTTTGTTGGCTCATGTTTACATTTGGTACAAATTATTAACAAATGATCTTCTTGAAATAATTCATCTTAAATTATCTCAGATACTTGTTGATTGTCTATAATTACGACACAATACAAGGCTAAGCCATCGTATCGGTTCATATCTATATAATTTTAAAGTTTTTTTGCAACTGCTATTAGAACACTCTCTAGCTCACCAACCGAATATAACCAAAGGTTGGTTTAACTAGTAATCTCAGGGTTGGGTTTTAGTTTATATCTAATACTCTCTTATTATATTCCCAGCAGAACTGTTCATTATCGCACACATCGAACATTATAACCAATAGACCTTCTTAAGCGTCCTAAAAACAGAACATGCAGAAAAAATGGTGTTCGTAAACGAACAAAATTTAAGCAAATAAGATGCACAAATAAATAAAAACACCTTAATACAAACTATAACACTTTGTTTTAGTGACACTATCGAGCAATGGCACGAGAGTTGTCATAATGACACAACAACCCATTAGATTAAAAATCATCTAAGAGAAAAAGTATTATGAGCCAAAGCATCATTCGAGTAAATCAACTCCACAAATCTTATGTAACAGGAAATAATTCTTTACATGTCTTAAAAGGTTTAGACATTGATATTCACAAAGGAGAGATGGTTTCCATTATGGGATCATCAGGATCCGGCAAATCCACTTTACTCAATATTTTAGGCATTCTGGATAACTACGACCAAGGGGAGTACCTCCTAAATGATATTCTGATACAAAAGATGAGTGAACGAAAAGCAGCTGCATTCAGAAATCAATATATCGGCTTTATTTTCCAGTCTTTCAACCTCATTTCGTTTAAAAATGCAATGGAGAATGTAGCACTACCGTTATATTACCAAGGGGTAAGTAGAAAAAAGCGAAATGCTAAGGCTTTAGAATTGCTTGATCGCTTGGGGCTAAAAGAATGGTGGAATCACTTACCAAGTGAATTATCCGGCGGTCAAAAACAGCGCATTGCAATTGCCCGGTCACTTATTTCAGAGCCGAAAGTTATACTTGCTGACGAGCCAACCGGTGCTTTAGATACTCAAACCTCTTATGAGGTAATGGACATTCTAAAAGAGGTCAATAACTCAGGTATTACTGTAATTATTGTAACACACGAAAATGACATCGCTGATATGACGCAACGTGTCATTCGATTAAAGGATGGCCTGATCGAAGCAAATCATATTAATGTACCGCTGGCTGAAAAGAGTGAACAATCTATTTATGCTAACTCTTAAGCCATTGAATTATGATTGACTATTTTCAAGAAATACTTTCTACCCTCAAACAAAATAAGTTACGAGCCATGATGACCGGCTTTAGTGTAGCCTGGGGCATTTTCATGTTATTGTTGCTTTTGGGTTCAGGCCAAGGCTTACAAAATGGCATGGAAAATAACTTCCGGGGTACATCAAAAAATGCTTTATGGATATGGAGCAGACGTACACAAGTTGCTCACGATGGTTTAAAAGCCGGAAGACGTATTCGATTTACTGATGAAGATGCTGATGTACTAAAGCGCACGTTTGAAGATGATATGGATAATTTTTCAGGTCGTTTTCACATCTGGAATAATAATGATGTAACCTATAAAAAAGAGTTCGGCAAGTTTCAAACTGAAGGTGTGATGCCTGAATTTAAGAAGATCCAGATAATTGACATGAAAAAGGGGCGCTACATCAATCAACTGGATATTGATCAGTTTCGAAAATGCTGCATAATATCAACACCTGTAGAACAAGCTCTTTTTAAAGATGAAGAAGATCCCATGGGGAAATACATTAAGATTGGAGGTGTTCCTTTTATGGTAGTCGGCACCTTTACTAATCCTGAAAACCGGGAAGACAAACAAATATACCTACCCCTTACAACAACTCAGCGTATTTTTAATGGCAATAATCGTTTAAATGAAATGGCCATAGCAACTAACGCCCTTACTGTATCTGAAAACAAGCGCATTGAAGAAGAAGTAAGAAATTTATTAATTAAGCGACATCGGGTTGCGCCAGAAGACAAACAAGCAATTGGCATTTGGAACACTTTAGAGAGTTTTAAACAGGCACAAGGTGTATTTGCCGGCATTAGAATGTTTATTTGGGTAATTGGTATCATGACTATTATAGCAGGCATCGTTGGTGTCAGTAATATAATGATCATACTAGTGAAAGAACGGACAAAAGAAATTGGTATTCGAAAGGCAATTGGCGCATCGCCTTTCTCAATCATCCGTCTTGTACTTTCGGAATCGGTTTTTATTACAAGTATCGCAGGTTTTTTTGGCATGGTTGCAGGCATGGGACTATTGGCTTTAGCTTCATTTGTTATTCAAATGATAGCAGCAAACAATCAGGATATTGAACGTATTTTTTTCAATCCCTCAGCTGATTTAGGTGTTGCCGTATGGGCTCTTGCTGTATTGGTAACTGCCGGATTAATAGCCGGGTATATTCCGGCTCGACGTGCCGCTGCTATCCGTCCGATTGAAGCCTTACATGATGAATAATTACCACTAACCTAAAAATTTATGTTTGACAGAGACAGATGGCAAGAAATATTAAATGCCATAAAAAAGAATAAACTCAGAAGTATCTTAACTGCTTTTGGTGTGTTTTGGGCCATTTTTATGCTGGTTGTAATGACTGGGTCGGGTAATGGTTTACAAAATGGCATTAAAGATGGTTTCAGAGACTTTGCAACTAACAGCGCCTTTATGTGGGCTAATAATACAACTATTGCTCACGAAGGATTTAAAAGAGGGAGGAACTGGTCGATCAACAATAAAGATATTGTTCAGATTATGGATGAAGTTAAAGGTGTTGATGTTATATCGCCACGCTTACAAGGCTGGAATTTACGCAATGGCGAAAACATTGTGAGAGGTAAGCGCTCTGCTGCTTTTAATGTAATGGGAGATTATCCAGCGTATCGTAAAATTGACCCTTGCACGATGCCGTGGGGGCGCTTTATCAATGATGAAGACATCAAGCTAAAGCGCAAAGTATGTATGATTGGTGAAAAGGTATATGAGGTAATGTTTGATGAAGGAGAAAATCCTGTGGGGCAATACCTTCGTGTCAATGGGGTATATTTTATGGTGATTGGTGTTTCAAAATCCAATAATCCTAACATTAATATAGGTAATAATAAAAAAGAGACGGTTTACCTCCCATTCACCTCAATGCAACAAACCTTTAACTATGGTGATCAAGTTCATTTCTTTGGAATAACAGCTAAAAAAGGTGTAAAAGTAAGCTCTATTATAGATGATATTAAACCAATATTACAAAATAATCACAAGATTTCACCTGATGATAAAGAGGCTATAGCTAATTTTGACGTTGAGGATATGCTAAAATCGATGAACTATATGTTCCTAGGTATCAATATTCTGATATGGGTTGTGGGCATAGGAACGTTAATAGCCGGAGCTGTAGGTATTAGTAACATCATGCTCGTAATTGTTAAAGAGCGTACAAAAGAAATTGGTATACAGCGTGCTATAGGTGCCCAACCCAGAATTATTATCAGTCAAATTCTGACGGAATCAGTCTTTTTAACAACTGTAGCCGGTTTTATTGGCCTTGCCTTTGGTACAATAGTTCTCTTTCTGGTAGATATGGCCATTGATGCATCTCGAGCTGTTGCAGTAGCAAATGCAGATAATCAAACCTTCTTCCTGAACCCTGAGGTTGGTCTGCCATTAGCACTTTCGGCATTAGCAATGCTTATTCTGGTAGGGCTAATTGCAGGTTTTATTCCTGCTATGAAAGCCATACGAATTAAACCAATTGAAGCTTTAAGACACGAATAAGGAATAAACTAGAAACAAAATATTTAAAACTAAACTTATGAAAAAAGCATTTAAAATAATAGGTATTGTTGCATTCATTGGATTATTTGGTTGGGTCGTATTTTACCTTTACAACCAATCAAAAAAAGATCCTGTTATTTATGAAACTGAATTGGCTGAAGTTACCAATATCATAAAAAAAACAGTTGCTACAGGATCAGTAGTACCTCGAAAAGAAATTGATATTAAGCCACAGGAGTCAGGTATTATTACTGCAATGTATGTTGAAGCTGGTGATGAAGTGAAAAAAGGCGATTTGATTGCTAAAATTCAGATTATTCCTGAAATGATACAGGTTAATAATGCCGAGGCCCAGTTAAGGAAAGCAGAAATAAGTTTTAAAAATGCTAAAATCGAATATCAACGAAAGAAAGATTTATATAACAACGGCGTAATTCCAGAATCGGAATACCTAGAAGAACAGCTAAGGTACGAAACAGCAGAAGCTGATAAAATGGCCGCATTAAATCACCTACAATTGATTAAAGAAGGTGTTACAAGCAACTCAAAAGCACAAACTAACACCTTAATTCGTTCTACTATAAATGGAATGGTGCTTAATGTACCTATTAAAGAAGGCAACTCAGTAATTAAGAGTAATACGTTTAACGACGGAACAACAATTGCCGTTGTTGCTGATATGGGGAAAATGATTTTTGAAGGTAAGGTGGATGAAACTGAGGTTGGTAAAATAAAACAAGGCATGGCACTTTTACTTTCTATCGGAGCTATTGAGGATGAAAAATATGATGCCTTTTTAGAATCTATTGCCCCTAAAGGTGTGGAGGAAAATGGTGCTATCCAATTTGAAATTAAAGCTGCAGTAAAACTTAAGGCGGATCAGTTTATCAGAGCTGGTTATAGTGCAACTGCTGATATTGTTTTAGATCGTCGGGATAGTGTATTAGCAATTAAAGAAAAACTGATTACATTTAGTAATGATTCTGCATTTGTTGAAATTGAGACCGGCGAACAGCTTTTTGAAAAACGACAGATTACAACAGGATTATCAGATGGAATAAAAATTGAAGTTACAGAGGGCATTTCTAAAGAAGATAAAATTAAAATTCCTAAAATCTAATTCAGTTATTATGTATATTTTTAAAACGACTTGTTAGCCCAGTGACATTTCAGGGTAATTACAACAGCAAACAGGAAGTAATTATAATAATTTAAAAATCATAACGAAAAGAAAATAAGCTCACACCTATTCAAAACACTTTCCTATGGTACGTAAATCAATGCTGGTTTTCACCGGTCTCTTTATCGCATTAGGCGCATTATTTGCACAAGAAGCACCTAAGCAATGGTCATTGCTCGAATGTATTACCTATGCTCATGAGAACAATATTACTATTCAACGCCAGACTATCAATAGCCAATATCAAGAAAACCTTCTTAAGCAAAGTAAATTAGATCGCTTACCCGATTTAAATGCGCAGACTGGTGGCTCACTCAACTTTGGTTATACCTGGATACAACAGGAAGCCAGCAACGTTGATATGGATACCAGATCCTTTAACATTAGTGCCAATAGTAATGTCTCCATTTTTGAAGGACTGAGTAAGAGTAATACGATTAAACGTAACAAGTTTAACCTACTTGCCGCAATGGAAGACATGCAGAAATCCAAAAATGACATCGGACTTCAAATTACAGGACAATATCTCCAGATTTTATTTAATAAGGAGCTATTAAATGTAGCAAAGGAGCAATATGAAACCAGTCAGCTACAGGCTGACAGAACAAAAAAGCTGGTTGAAGCTGGCAGCCAGGCTATGGGTAGCTATCTAGAAATTAAGTCGCAAGCCGCAAAAGAAGCACTTAATGTTACAGAACAAGAAAATAATTTATCATTGTCATTGCTTGATCTCGCCCAACTACTTGACCTTGAACACCCAATTGATTTTGATATTCAAACACCTGAAATACCTGATTTGACCGCTTTTACACCAGAGAACCCAAGTTTAATTTTTAATACAGCAATAGATATAATGCCTGAAATTAAAAGTGCTGATTATAAATTAAACAGTACTGAATATGATTTAAAGATCGCTAAAGGAGGCTACTACCCTACCCTGGGAGTAGGTGCTGGAATAGGTGCTAATGCCAATTGGCTTGTTGATGATCCTAATAACCTTAACCGCTCATTAAATGATCAATTAAAATCGACAAGAAATACCTATGTTGGCGCAACACTTCGCATTCCTATTTTCAACAGGCTTCAAACCAGAAACAACGTATCTAATGCCAAGTTAAATGTAATGGATGCACAATATCAATTAAAGGCTGAAAAACTTGAATTAAGAAAAAACATACAACAAGCATACGGCAATGCTTTAGCTGCCTACAACAAGTATATAGCTAGTGAAGAAGCGGTTAATTCCTTTGCCGAATCATTCCGTTATACCGAAAAGAAATTTAATGTTGGGTTGGTTAATTCTGTTGATTATAATGTTGCTAAAACAGATTACACTCGTGCTCAGTCAGACCTTCTACAAGCAAAATATGCCTATATATTACGTACTAAAATATTAGATTTTTATAAAGGTATTCCTATTGAATTATAGGAATTGATAATTCTATTTTTCCCTTATTTTGAAACATCAAATAACTAAACAGGTTATTTGGTGTTTTTTATTTAACCAGCATTCAAATATACATTAAAATCATAGTTATACAGGATTTATGATGAGTATTCTGAGATAATAGGAAGGCATCTATAAAGTATTTTGAGTACCAAAATTGTATGAGCAGAACTGTTCTGTAAGATCTGCCAGCTTTTGGCTTAAATTTCCCAAACACATTTGAAATATCCCAATAGTATAGAATAATATTGGGAGAATTTCTACTCCCAAAGGAGTCAAACTATGACATTATTTTTAACCAAATTCAGGTTATTTTATTAATTCGATTGCTTAAATTAGCCGTTATATAAATTACAGAACCTATGAGGAAACCCATTATTATTGCTATTGTTGCAATTGTTTTAATTGTTATTGTGTTAGTTGTTGGTAAAAAACAAGGCTGGGTAGGCCAAGAATATCAGGAAAAAGTGTTAGCTGAAAAAGTTCAACTACGAACTATAACTGAAAGTATTACAGCCAACGGAAAGATTAAACCAAAAGTTGAAATCAAAATAAGTTCTGATGTATCAGGTGAAATACTTGAGCTATTAATTAAAGAAGGTGAAGAAGTAAAACAGGGACAGGTACTAGCGCGAATACAACCGGATATTTACGAACGTAACTACGAAAAGATGGAGGCCTCTGTAAAGTCTGCAGAAGCCAATGTTACACAAACGAAAGCACAATTCAGACAAAAAGAGTTAAGTTATAACAGGAACAAAAAACTGTGGCAGGAAAAAACAATTCCTGAAGCTGAATATGAACTGGCTTCATCTGAGTACCATATAGCAAAAGCAAACAAAGAAGCTGCCGAAGCCTCGCTTCGTAACTCACGTGCATCATTAAAAGAAGCTAAAGATAATTTAAATCGTACCACTATTTATGCGCCTATGGATGGTACCATTTCGCGCCTTAATGTTGAAAAAGGAGAGCGTGTTGTTGGAACGGCCCAATTTGAAGGAACTGAAATGATGACACTTGCTAATCTTCATCAAATGGAAGTACTGGTTGATGTTAATGAAAATGACATTATCCGGGTTAGTCATCATGACACATGTTTAATTGAGGTAGATGCCTATCTCAAACAAAAATTTAAAGGCCTTGTAACACAAATAGCTAATTCCGCAAAGATTCAGGGTGCCAGTGCGGATCAAATCACTAATTTTGAAGTACATGTACTTATTTTACCAGAGTCATATCAGGAATTAACAGCAAAAAACAGTAATAATATTTACCCCTTCCGCCCGGGAATGTCTGCTACTGTTGACATACAAACAAATACGAAGTATAATACAATTACAATTCCGATACAATCGGTAACAACCCGCCCTGATACAACCAGTAATAACTCTTTGAAGACAAAAAGTGATAAAGATGAACGCATTGAAGTGGTTTTTGTTGTTGAAGATGGTAAGGCAATTCAAAAGAAAGTAGTTCCTGGCATTCAGAATACCAAACACATTGAAATATTAGAAGGCCTTGAAGCAGATGAACAGGTTATAAGTGGTCCGTATTCTGCCATTTCCAGAAAACTTAATCATGAGTCAGCGGTACAAGTTGTTGATAAACTTTTTGACAGTAAAAAAGATAAGTAGACAAAGTACTTAATTCCGGTTGCATCTGTTATAAAAACTATTTACTATTTTTGCGAATCAAAGTAATAGCATGGCAAAAATATTAAGTATTGAAACGTCCACTGGCGTTTGTTCAGTGGCCTATAGCGAGAACGGAAAAGTTATTGCAGTAAAAGAATTATTTGAGGCTAACTCGCATGCCTCCAATCTAACCGTTTTAATAGAACAGCTTTTTGAACTGGAGCACACTCCAACCCTAAAAGATATTGATGCTGTTGCTGTTAGTAGTGGCCCAGGTTCATATACAGGTTTACGTATTGGTGTTTCAACCGCTAAAGGCATATGTTATGCACTGGATAAGCCACTTATTGCAATTGATTCAATGCGAATATTAACTTACCCGATGGTTTCTAAAGACTGGAGTAGCCCTGATCTTCCTGTATTATTCTGCCCTTTAATGGACGCTCGTCGTATGGAGGTTTATACGGCTGTTTTTGATTCTCAGCTCTCCTATAAAGAACCAATATCAGCCAAAATTGTTTATGGAAATACATTTGATAGCTGGCTCATCTCAAACAAAGTTATCTTCTTTGGTAATGGAGCAAAAAAATGTAAAACAACTATTACTCATCAGAATGCCGTTTTTGTAGATGAGTGCCACCCCCTGGCAGCTAACCTGGCTCTTATGGCAGAAGAATGTTATAAAGAAAAAACATTTGAAGATGTAGCGTATTTTGAACCCTTTTACCTCAAAAATTTTGTAGCAACAACACCGAAAAAAAAAGTACTATAGCCTAAAAAATTAAGTGATCCAATAAGCTGAGTTGTCATATTTGGTAAGTAATCTTATCTTATACTCCTAAATACAATTCATATGAAGTGGATAACAAGCAGCTTACTCGGAATTTTTATACACTTTTCTCTTTTAGCATCGCAAGAGGAAAAGAAAGACACCACTTATATCCCTCCCTATACTATAACTGATCATCAGGCATACCAAGGAGGTGAGCAATTAACATTCACCCTGAACTACGGTTTTGTTACAGGTGGTAAATGCTACCTTACTGTTAAAGACACGGTATATAAAAACATTCATGTACATCATGTTACAGGACATGGAGTTACAATAGGATTAGCTGATGTTTTATATAAAATTCGAGATCGCTATGAGAGTTATATTGATATAAATACCAATGAACCACTTAAAGCAGTAAGAAGTATTCGTGAAGGACGATACCGGTATTATAATGAAGTAGAATATCTTAGGGATTCTTTACAGGTATTATCTAAAAAATCAGGCATTCATAATGTACAGGAAGGTATTCTGGATATCTTATCGGCTTTTTACTTTGCACGTAACCACAAATTTAATGATAATTTGAAAGTAAACGAAGTAATTGAGTTTATGACTTATTTTTCTGATGAAAATTTTCCATTACGCATCCGGTACAAAGGAATAGAGGTAATTAAAACTGATTTTGGCAAAATCGAATGTTATAAATTTTCGCCTGTCACAGAAGTCGGTCGTTCTTTTAAAACTGAAGATGATATGCATGTATGGATATCACGGGATGCAAACAGAATACCCATCCTTGTTAAGTTTAACCTGGCAGTTGGCTCATTTACATGCAACCTGGAAAAATTTAAAGGTTTAAAACATCCTTTTACAAGTGTTAGGTAATAATTATAAATTATTACATTAACCTTTTAGTAATAAACTGGTAAGATTCAAGAGATCTTTATTGAATTTCAGTCAATACCTCTTTATTTCGTCATCTCAGTTCGTTATTTACACTAATTAGCTTACTTTTGCAGCGTTTGTAGATAATAAATAATCACAATTTCAATATTATGGCAAGTACTGCTGATTTTAAAAATGGTATGTGTATTGAGTACAACGGACAATTATTTTTCATTGTACAATTTCAACACGTTAAACCGGGTAAGGGTGCCGCATTTGTAAGAACTAAACTTAAGAATGTTTCTACTGGTAAGGTAATTGATAATACGTTTAATGCTGGTGTAAAAATTACTGAAGCTCGTGTAGAACGCCGTCCGCACCAGTTCCTTTATAAAGATGATATGGGTTATCACTTTATGAATGCTGAAACCTTTGAACAAGTACCTATTGAGGAAAGCTTAATCGAAAACAAGGATCTTTTGAGCGATGGTATGGATGTAGAAGTATTGTATCATGCTGAAACTGAAACTCCTTTAATGGTGAATCTTCCTATGAATGTTATTTTTGAAGTAACATATACAGAACCGGGTGTTCGTGGAGATACATCATCAACCAACTCATTAAAACAAGCAACTATTAGCACTGGAGCAATCATTATGGTTCCTTTATTTGTTAACACTGGTGACAAAATTAAGATTGACACCCGAGATAACTCATACATTGAGCGGGTAAAATAATACTACTTCAGTAATCTTTTATTTCCCTGCTATAATTCCATTAGGTATTGATTAGTAATGACATTATAGCAGGGCTATTTTATAATAGGTTGCCTATTATAAATTTTAGTCCCTTTTATAGGTTTTTTTTAATACCTTAGCTGGCAAGAGTTAGCGATTTATGGTTACGCATTTGAAAAAAAAACGGCTTCGTTTATATAAGGATCGATTAAATATTATCCTTGATATTGCGCAAACTATTAATGAAGATCATTCCATTGAAGATTTACTTTCTGAATTTGAAATTCTCTTACGTGAAGAACTTGAAGTTGGTAAGATATTAGTTTTCACTTTAACTGATGACGAGTGGAAGAACCTGCTTGTTTCCGGTGTTACTGCTGAAGAAGCTGAACTTATTGATGTAAAAACAGATTTGCTTCAATATGATACAATTGAGAGTATAACATTATCGCATCCGCCTAACTTAAAAGGATTTGATGCAGTAATTCCCCTTTTTCACCGATACAAAGCAATTGGCTATGTACTTATTGGCGATATAGAGGAAGAGCAGCAAGGTATTAGCCCAACCATTAAGCATTTGAAATTAATCCAAATTATCTCTAACCTTATAATTGTATTTGTTGAAAACAAAAGGATGCAACAAGCCTTACTTGAGCAAGAAGCAATTAAGAAAGAGATGGAACTGGCTTCTAAAATTCAGAACCAACTTGTTCCTAGCAAACATCAGTTGCCTAAAACCAAAAGGTTAGAAATACACACATACTATCAACCGCACATGGGGGTTGGAGGTGATTACTACGATGCATTTCAACTATCACGTAATACTATTGGTTTCTGCATTGCTGATGTATCTGGTAAAGGAATGTCTGCAGCAATGCTGATGTCTAATTTTCAGGCTGTTATTCGCTCACAGTTTTCGTACAGCTGTAATCTCAAAAAACTGGTTCACCAACTTAATGCCCGCGTTAACGAGAGCGCTAATAATGAAAAGTTTATAACACTCTTTATTGGTAGGTATAATCTTATTACGCGACGTTTATCATATGTTAATGCCGGCCACTTACCTCCACTATTGTATGATGCCAGAAAACAAGGTTTGATTCATTTAGAAGATGGATGTATTGGATTAGGCATGCTTGATTTTATTCCATCAATAGAAGTGGGTAAAATTTATATTCCAAAAGGTTCAAAACTATTGGCATTTACCGATGGACTTGTTGAGCTAGATGATGGACACCAAGTAGAATCAGGTTCAGAAGAGGTTGAAGAGAGTTTAAACAACAATCATCCACTAGAGCAGAATTTCCAAAAATTACGGACAATAATTGATCGGATTGATGAAAATGGCGCTGCCTTTGATGATATTTCGCTGATCGGGCTTGAGTTTAAATAGGTAATTTCAGAAGTTAATGATATTTCTAAAAATTAAGAGGTTAGTCAGAATTGATTATCCTCTTCTATTATTCATAATTATAAATTAAACTATTATTTACACTTAGTCAACTGAAGAAAGGACTCTCCAAGGCCTTTCTCCCAAATTAACTACTATAATTTTTAAATACCCTTAAATAAAAAAACAGACTCAAAAGCCTGTTTTCTTCATTATTATTATTCCGCAATTAACAGAAAGTAATTCTTTTTTCCCTTCTGTATTAACAGGTATTTATCGTTTAATAATGCTGATGCATCAATATTCATCTCTGCATTATTTACTTTTTCTTTATTAATACTCATCCCACCTCCCTTAATGGTTCGGCGTAACTCTCCTTTAGAAGAAAATACAGAGGCCTCTTCTGCCAGAAGATCAAGCACATTAACTCCTTCTGTAAATAAAGATGCTTTAACACTAAATTGAGGAACACCATCAAAAACCGCTAATAATGTTTGCTCATCAATTTTACGTAAAGCTTCGGTAGTGGCTTTACCAAATAAAATCTGTGAAGCTTCAATTGCTGTATTATAAGCTTCTTCTGAATGCACCATTATCGTTACCTCTTTAGCTAAACGCTGCTGCAGTATCCTACGGTGTGGCTCCTCACTATGGGTAGCTACCAATTCATTTATCTCATCCTGGGAAAGAAGTGTGAAGATTTTGATATACTTTTCAGCATCTTCATCCGATGTATTTAACCAAAACTGGTAAAATGAATATGGAGATGTGCGTTCTGGATCTAACCAAACATTACCTGATTCAGTCTTACCAAACTTCTTACCATCCGCTTTTTTTATCAATGGGCAAGTCATAGCAAAAGCATCACCACTTCCGGTTCTTCGGATTAATTCTGTTCCTGTAGTAATATTGCCCCACTGGTCTGAACCGCCCATCTGAAGCTTGCAATTCATTGTTTTATGCAAATGAAGAAAATCCGTTCCCTGCACAAGTTGATATGTAAACTCAGTAAAGGATAAACCTGTTTTATAACTGCCATCTAATCGTTTCTTCACTGAATCTTTGGACATCATATAGTTTACTGTAATATGTTTCCCAATATCACGAATAAACCCAAGGAAAGAAAAATCTTTCATCCAATCGTAATTATTAACCATTACTGCTGCATTTTTCGCATCAGAATCAAAATCCAGAAACTTTGAAATCTGCTTTTTTAATGCGTTCTGATTGTGACGCAGTTGTGTTTCATCCAACAAGTTTCGTTCATCAGATTTTCCCGAAGGGTCACCAATCATTCCTGTTGCACCGCCAACCAAAACAATTGGCTTATGCCCTGCAACCTGGAGATGTTTAAGCATCATTACACCAACAAGATGACCAATATGCAAGGAGTCTGCTGTTGGATCAATTCCAACATATCCTGTAGTTACTTCCTTTTCTAACTGCTCTTCAGTACCCGGCATGATGTCATGTATCATACCTCTCCACCTTAGTTCTTCAACAAAATTCATGGTAAATGCTTTATTTATGGCCTGTTAACAGACAAATTATATATGATTTAAGAATAATCGTACAAAGATAATAAAATCCAACATGGAAGTGCTTTTCAAATTCAAACTAAAATAAATCTACATATAAATGATTAAATTATGATATTGATTAAGTTCATAATGAGTAGAATAAGCTATATTCATAATAACTAGAGATCGATATAAAATTAAGGTGACAGAAAGTAATGTTTATGCCATATTTGTGGTGTGTATTTTAAAATAATAGTGGAATATTATAAGAATTTTCAGGTCAAAGACGGTATAAGCAATACTATTGCATAGCAAACACTGTCTAATAACCAACAACTATTTTCCCATTTACAAACTGCCAACTTCCTGTTAATCGCTGGAACTTATTCTGAAAAACTATGATAACAATTTAATTCCTTTGATACAAACTATGGTTACAAGGTGACTATTTGATCAGGAATCATAAATAACATTAGCTAACCGATAATAAAGTCTTTAATACTTGCGGAATACACCTAGATATTGTTAGTAACAACACTCAAATCAATACTATATCCTTTAAAGTTCTAATTTTATACCAATTTGATTATGGTATGCGGATTGGATCGTAGACTATTTTTTATTTTTCAAAGCGAGAAATTTTAAAACAGCTATAGTTACGGTGTAACTTATCAAGGCAGTAGAAACAGAAAAGAATCCAGTTTAATATACTGTATAATGTGGTTAATTTGGCATTACACAGAGTTACAGTTTGCTGGTAAAAAAGTACATATAGTATCAATTCTAATTAATTACTTAACTTTACAGCAAACACCTAAATTTAAACCACTCAGTATGTTAAACAACAAAACATTTATAACAATACTATTATTAGTGCTTTGTAGCTTTATAGCAAATGCACAATTTAATAATTATAGCAAACCTGATTCTCTACAAAAAGTAACAGAACTAAGTTTAGACCTTAAACTTCACTATCAACCTATCTATTTATCAATCAATTCAGGTGAGCTCACAAAAAACACACGTAACATCTATTTATTTAATCAGATGGGTATGTATGAGCAATATAGTGTTAATAGTGTTAATGGCCTAAATAGCTATATGCTCCAACCTTACAAAGCATATGTTCCTACCGGATTTATTAATTATAACGGTAATAATATCAATAGGGACAGTTTTAATCCACATGGATCAAATGATATAGGAAATGCCCTGATAAATGGTTTTATAAATGGTATCATTTTAGGTAATAAATATTAAAGACTCTCCCTCTTCCCGCCCTGTTATTTTCAATAACTAACTATTAAATTTTAAAGAAAAATGAAGAAGGTATTCATTTTTGCGATAGCATTTTTATCATTAAATGTAGTAGCACAGCAGGAACACAACAAACAGACAACAGGCCATGTAATTGGTCATGAAAATGAAAACCACGGTAGACACAAAATTTCCCTCTACAGTGGTTTCACCCATATTTCATCTGCTTTTTACGAGCATGAAACACATGAAGAAAGTACAGGAAAATGGGTGCCAACAATAGGATTGGATTATTATTACACATTAAATCATAAATGGGAAGTTGGTATTATTGGTGATATTGAATTAGACCAATATTACATAAAAACGAACTTGTATGATGAGCTGGAACGAAACAATGTGGTTGTATTCTCTGCCATTGGAAAGTATAAACCAATAAATCGCTTGGGTATACTTGCCGGCCCCGGTATTGAATGGGAGTTTAAAAGGCATGATACTGAATCGTTTTTTGTACTTAAAACAGGCATTGAATATGAGGTAGCTATAGAGAATGGATGGGAGTTAACTCCTGTTTTTACTTACGATTTTAAAGAGGAATATAGTGCTTATGCATTTGGTATTACTATCGGAAAAAGATTTTAAGTCGTTATTTTATCCATTATTCAATGAAATGGGGCTTATGCCTAAATTTATTTTGGGGTATCCATAGATAATACACAACTCTAACTATTAACCATCATCATATTAAGCACTCAACAACCTATAAGACAAGTCCTTTTTCCAATCATCGGGGTTTACTTTTTTCTATTAAGATAATTTTCAGCTTGTAATAAGCATTTTCTTACCAGATACAAGTTACGAAGATTAAGGACACATGTATCAGGAAAAATTCTGTTTTATTTTGTTTCCTGGTACTTTGTACTTAATTCTTTTTGATTAAATCCAATACAAATTAAAATCTTCAATCAAATTCTTATTTCGAGCTCAGGTTAAACAGAATTAAAGCCCGAACAAAGGGTACTAAATCTTTTTGGATATTTATAGATATCCATGTCGGTAATGCTCTTGAAAAAGAAAAGCTAATCAATTATCAAAAGCCACTTAAACCTTTTATCTATAACAACTTCAATCAATGAAATTAGTATGATTTAATTGTAACTAAAATATTTTGGTCGATGATTTAAGTTATGATTACAAAAGAGGATAATCCATAAAGATTAACCTCATACATTTCTTTTTTCAACGTTACTTCTGAAATTGTCTACTTATTCTTAACTACAAGGAATAGCAACTCCCCATTACAGGGAATACAAACGAATATAAAAATGCAAGGTAGCAAAACGTACAGAGAACCTGTCACCTGGAGGTAAAAGACTGGATTTTCAATACGTCAAAGAGTTATATCCATCCAGTTGTAAAAGGTAAAGAAACTCAAATTGTTGGGTTTGGAGCCAAGGTTAAATCAGAATCTTATAGAAGTATGATTATTTCTGGAATTGCCTACTTTTAAAACTGATTATCACCATAAAAACAAAAAGCGTAAATTTCATTTTAATGTACAAGTAGTATAATGAAACAAAGAAGCCAGCGTTGATCCATCTTTTTTGTTAATGGTTTCTACATTAAATAGCTATATTTATATGTATGTTTTAATTTTGCTCACATAAACCTCATGTTATGCGTAAATTTTCTGCTCTCATTATTATACCCCTCATTTCTCTTCCGCATGCTTTTTCGCAAGATTCTAAGTTCAAGGATAAATTCCTCAATTCTATTTCGGAAGAAAACCTAAAAAAGCATGTGTATGCTCTTGCTTCCGACAGCCTGAAAGGACGAAACACTGGTTCGGAAGAAGAACAAAAGGCTGCCGAATATATCGCTCTTCATTTTGAGAAGTATGGATTAAAACCATACAATGATTCTTCTTATTATCAATCTATAGGTTTATGGACCTGGCACTGGGATAACTTCTCAATCAAGGCCAATAAACAAGAGTTAAAGCACTATGAAGATGTTGTATATTTAAGTTCATCTCCTATAGAAGATAAAATCGATGCGAAGTGTATATTTATAGGCAATGGTTCTGATAGTATTATTGATAACCTCAAGCTGAATGGTAAAATTGTTTTTGCAACGGTAAATGATTTGAGAAGCTGGTACCATATTGCCAGCATTACTAAACGCCGAGGTGCAGTAGCCATTTTCCTTATACATGATTCAAGTAAAAGTGAATTTACGGAGTTAAGTAAGGAAATACAATCCTCTCACCAACAAGCGCCTGTATATCGTACTAAACCAGTATTTAGTCGTAATCTCACCAAGGCTTTTGCTGTTAACCATTCAGTGGCCAGATCCTTTTTCGGCATTTCCGCCGATAGCTTAACCCGTTTTACCTCTGCTTGCCAAATAAAAAAATTGCCCCAACCAAAACTCTCTCTTTATTGCCCTGCAATTGTTGAAAAAGCTAACGCCAATAATGTTATTGGGTATATAGCAGGCAAGACAATAACGAACGAAACGCTTGTTATCTCAGCACATTACGACCATATTGGAAAAAAAAACAATGGAATAGCATATGGTGCAGACGATAATGCCAGTGGTACAGCGGCTGTTCTTGAACTGGCTAAAGCTCTTTCTCCTTTAAAAAATAAATTAGATAAGAATATTGTTTTCCTTGCTACTTCCGGTGAAGAAAAAGGTTTACTCGGTGCTTTTTACTTTGCTGATCATCCTAACGAACACAAGTTTAATATCTGTGCTAATATTAACATTGATATGATTGGGCGGCTCGATTCCACTCATAAATCAAACTATATTTATACTATTGGTAATCCTTATTATCCTGAATTTGACTCTTTGGTAAATGTGGCTAATGCAATGATTGAGCCACTTACCATACAGTATGATTACAATAAATCACAGGGTTTTGGTAATATGCTCAATCTATCGGATCATTATGCTTTTCACCGAAAAGGCATTCCTATTTTAGCTTTTTTTAGCGGATTGCACAAAGATTATCACCAGATAAGCGATACTCCGGATAAAATTAATTACAAGGAAATGCAACAACGAGTTAAATTAATATTTACCACCACCTTTTTAGCTGCTCAAAAATCAGCTTTTATACCACAAACTGACTAATCCCATTTGGTTTATACCAGAAAGAAACTATTTTAGCCCTTTCTGAAAACAACTAATTGTATAAAATATGTCAAACATTACAAGTACGATAAAAAGTTTCCCTAAAGTATTTTGGGTATCCAATACAATGGAACTTTTTGAACGATGGGCATGGTATGGTTTTTACATGGCATTTGCTCTTTATTTAGTAGGATCAAAAGATACTGGTGCACTAGGATTTACATCAGGCGAGAAAGGTACAATTATGGGTACTGGATCTATGTTATTATACCTTTTGCCCCTTTTTACTGGTGCAATTGCAGATAGAGTTGGTTATAAAAAAATACTGATTCTCTCTTACGCCATGTATGTAACAGGCTATTGGATGGTTGCCACATTTGATAGTTTTAGTCTGGTATTTGCAGCTTACATCTATCTTGCTGTAGCTGGTGCTTTATTTAAGCCAATAATTTCTGCAATGATATCGAAAACTACTACCTCCGAAAATTCTTCTATCGGGTTTGGTATTTTTTATATGATGATTAATATTGGTGGTTTTATCGGGCCTTTTATAGCAGGAGCAATCTACCAGAAAAGCTGGGACTGGGTATTCTATATCTCTATGATCACCATTTCTATTAATTACATCTTTGTTTTCTTTTTCTTTAAAGAACCCGGACGAAAAGGTGATGATAAAGAGTCTCTTGGACAGGTATTTCTTCAGGCCATTAAAAACATAGCAATTACGCTTAGTAATTTCAAGTATGTGCTATTCTTGTTTATAATGGTTGCATTCTGGACTGCTTTTAATCAGTTGTATTATGCTTTTCCTGTTTTTGTTGATGACTGGGTTGATACATCAAACCTATACCAGGCATTACATAGTGTGTGGCCTTGGTTAGCCGAGAGTATTGGAACACCTGAAGGCACTATTACTGCGGTTACTATTGGTAGTTTAGATGCTTTCTTTATTATTATCTTCCAAATTTGGATTTCGGGTATGGTAATGCGTTATAAACCCCTGAATGCAATGATGAGTGGCATCTTTGTTCTGGCTATCGGTGTTGGTATGATGTTCGCTTTCCAAAATAGCTTTTTTATTATTTTAGGTGTTCTGATTTTTAGTGTTGGCGAAATGGCAAGTAGTCCTAAATTTACTGAGTACGTCGGAAGTATAGCTCCGGCAGATCAAAAAGCGCTTTATATGGGAACTTCATTTCTTCCAATAGCTGTAGGACACCAATTAGCAGGTTTTGTTTCCGGTGATATTTATGATAAGGCAGCGGGTAAACTGTACTTGTTAAAACAAGAGGTTGTTAAAAGGGGACTTGAAATACCGGAAGTGTCAGAATCATTTACAAAAAATGACTACTGGGATACAGCAGCTGAACTGATGGGAATGAGCAATTCTGATTTAACTAATTTCATTTGGGCTAACTACAATCCATCAAAGATATGGATGTTATATGCAGGAATAGCTGTAAGTGCTGTTATTGCTCTATTTTTCTATGATAAATTTATTCTAAAATCAAAATCATAAAACGATTTACACTAATACAACAAAGCCTGAAATATAACATTTCAGGCTTTGTTATTAACGTATAGTTAATAACGTATTAACGGCGACGATTTCCGCCACCACGATTACCTCCGTTTCCACCTTCTTTCGGACGTGCTTCTTTAATGTTAATAATCTTACCATCATACTCAGCTCGATCTAACTCAAATACAGCTTTTTTACCAGCGGTATCATCAGACATTTCAACAAAACCAAAACCTCTTGACTTCTTTGTTTCGCGATCCATTATTACTTTAGCTGAAGTTACCTCTCCGTACTCTTCAAAAAGCTCGTGCAAATCACCATCAGTAATGGCATCTGTTAAGCCTGAAATAAAAATATTCATGTTTTAATACTTAAAAAATTAAACTCTGATACAACATAACTGTACCATACTATTTATGATTAAAATGGAGATTGATGAAGAATTGCAAAGTAATTTACCCTTGATTTATTGAGGAAAGGACTAAATATCAGCTTAAATATCAAAATACCCAATTTTTTAATACATCGCAAAGGTAGGCAAATTATTAAGAGTGCAATACAATGGGCTCATAAAGAGTGTTAAATTAACATGGAAGGATACTTAATATTTTTTGCATACTACCCTATATCACATGTTATTAAAAGTATAATTCCCCCCAGCTATATGTCTATAAAAACATATAAAGCAATGTATTGTATAAAAAGCAATGTAATAATTTATTCTCTTAAAACTAAAACTTCTTCATAAAAACTTATCATATAAAAATTGGTGATATTAAACCGGAAAGATTACTTTTATTTATATACAAATAAAGCTATCAATTATGGATTACCACACTACTTTTAAGAAGATTAAAGCACTGGCAGAAACCGGACTGGTGTATGCACAAAATGGTTATGAAGTGGAGCGAAACCAAGAACTTATAGACCTAAGCAAAGCACTAATGGCATCTATATCCAATCAACCTATTGATGCTTTTAATACCTATTACTTACCACCTAAGGAATATCCTACTCCCAAAGTTGATGTACGTGGATTATTACTGAATGAAAATGGAGAAGTATTATTAGCTAAAGAAATGATGGATGGTCGTTGGTCAATACCCGGAGGTTGGGCTGATATTGGTCATACACCGTCTGAAGTAGTAGTAAAAGAGATTGAAGAGGAAACAGGGCTATTATCGGATGTTATCAGAGTGCTCGCTATTTACGATAAACGCTGCCATGCCCATCCGCCACAGCCTTGGTATGTGTACAAAATTGTGTTTCTGTGCAATGTAACTGGTGGTGAGTTACGTGGTAATTTCGACATTGAAGCATCCGGTTGGTTTCCTTTGGATGATTTACCTCCCTTATCAGAAGATCGTATATTAAAATCGCAGATTGAAGAATTAGTTCACCTATCAAAACATCCGGAACTGCCTGTTGTTTTTGATTAAAAGACAGGTCTATACATCAGTGAGAAGCGTACTTGCCATGACTCAATCGTTGCGTAACAATCGTAACTTATAAAGTAACAAAAAGAAGTATTTGAGTGAATTTAATAAGCATATATCCAAACAATACTATCATCACTCACAACATGAGAAGAATGTGTACTGACTAAATACAGATTTTACGGGCTAAGTTAAATTAAAGCCAACAGGGTTTTATTCATAAAAATATAGTTGTTTTACTTATTGTAATCACGCTTGTTATTACCTTTCTCTTATGGTTAAACCCTCTATCCAAGTGATATCTTATAACCTGGTTTTAATTAAAAAAGCCTGTACTCTACCACGAGCACAGGCCATTGATTTTTGATTTAAGATATCATTTAACTAAAATACCGGCAGTCTAAATCCACTAAAAGACTGCCGATCTTAATCAAACTCTATGTAGCCGTTGCTACTTCTCACATTTATTATAAAACGAACTTCAAACCACTTTGTAATTATACAAATGCTACCTGATCTGACCATTTAAAAATGAAAAATCAATGTGAATAGCAATCATATAAAACGAACGTGTAAATTCAATTATAAAATTTTCATACAGGAAGAAGATTAAATTTATTTGAGAGTTCCATACAACCATTGAAAAACATATTTAAACATATGAAATTACATTAAATATTAAGCCAGTAACGTATTTTAAAATTCATCTGAAACCGCTTATTACTAAATGATCCTATCTCAAAATCTTCTTTCACTACAATAAAAAAATCACTCATTGACCTAAAGCGCCAACGTATCATACTATTAATATTCATATTCTCTTTTTGTGTATTGTATTGAATCAAGGATGTCCAGTTTACATTCTTACTAAAAGTAATTTCTGTAGTTAATGCAGCCAAATGGTAGTTCTCCATACCTTGTGTCTCAGGAAAATCAAGGCGACAGAAATTGTAGCCAAATAAAAATTGCCCCCAGGGCTGAACTCGGTAATTCATACCAATATGAGCTGATGATCTTTTACCACTATAAAATGTACCATATTCAAGGGTTGTACTAAACTGAAAACGCTTACGTGCATCACTGGCCCAATAGATTCCTCCACTCTGGTAACAATATGTTCCGGTATCTAGCGGTTTATCATTCTTTAAAATATCGCGTGGTGCTAGAAGTTGTACTTGCTCGTAATTTAAAAAGATATTAAACGCACTTCGTCCTTTAAACTCACCATATAAGTTAAGTTGCCCTATGTAATCGCTCATCTCACCGTTCGGATTGACAAATACACTAAAACGATGCTCCGGCGTGACGTACAAAAAGGTATTACCTTTTGGATTAAACAACATACTTGTAAAGTTGGTAAACTCCATAAACCCTTGTCTGAATTCTGTATCATCCAGATCGTTTTTATGGTACAAACGTGGAACAAACCCCATATCGGCGATATAATTATTGCCCACCTGGTATGCTTTGGTATTTACCTTCAACAGTTTTGATACATAATTAATCTCTCCTCCTACAAAATAGCCTTTAGAATAGTTTTCTGGATTGAAACTATGGTGATACTTGGCACTACCTGTCCAGCTACCTGTAAGGTTCATATAATCAAACTCTACACCTGCTGTTCTGTTGTAATCATTAACATCAAACCTAATTCCATCTTGCACACTTTGTCTATTGGTAAAAACGCCTTTTATAGCAGAACGCTTAAATATACCCCATTGAAATGATGCAGCTGAATAATTCTGTGAAGGCCTGTTTTCATAGGGTTCGTTAAGCACATTAAACACGCCTATTCGCACATCTTCCGATACATTACCCGACAGTCGAACACCATAGGTCATTGGCACATAATTCCAATCGTATATTCCAATCCTCCTTGTGTACAACGGTTTTATGCGGTTATCACTAGCAACTGTAGTGTGGTCGGAATATGATCCGAAGCCGGAGAAAAGATCTCCATTCTCTAAAAAGAAAGAACGCATTTCAGGCAAAAAGTATTCAAAACGATAAAAATCAATATATTGCTGATCAACATTTACAGTTGAAAAATCGGGGTAAATAGATAGATAGAGTGATAAATCAGAACCTATACCCATTTTTGCATCCAGCCCACCTGTGATATTACCTTTCAGTGCTTCTCCTTCTTCAAAGTTACGAACTACAGCACCTGATAATGAAGGAATTAATACAATTCGACCACCTTCCTGCTCCGGTACTTCATCACTAAAATACACTTCGCCATTATACCCAAAATCCAGACCGGAAAATGCCATTGGAAAGCATGACCAAATATCGTAGGCTGCTCTTTTCATATCATTCCTGATAAAATTAATTCCCCAGTCTGTATTATCTTCATTAAACTTTATTGAGGTAAAAGGTATAGCTATTTCATACACATAACCTTTTTCTGTTACGCATGCTTCTCCTTCCCAAAACTCATCCCAAAAGGGATCCAGGTATGGGTTCGCTCCTCGTTGTGATAATGTTCCGTCTAACTGAACGCCTTGCGTATTTAATCCGAATATATAACCGCTCTTATCATTATTAAGTGGATCTATTGATATACAAAAAGCATCGCTTCGCCAATAATTTCCCTCATCATCACGCCTCATCGACAATACTACGGGATCAGGATTTTCTTCGTAACATATAGCTCCTACATATATATACTCATTACTGTAGCAAATACGCACTTCTGTTTTTGCCTCAGCCGGTATGGTATCATTGGGCCAATGTTGCCAAAACTCATCAATCAGCCTTGCGTTTTCCCAGGCCAGCTCCTCCAACTTTCCATCAATAATAAACGTATCTTCGGTTTTAGAAATATGAATACGGTTAAGCCCCGGTGCTTGCATATAAGCGGATATAGCCAGTGTCTGAAATACGATAAGTAGGAATATACGCTGCATATCTTTATTTTTTTAATGCTTGCGACGAAACTAAACTATTTTAACGCTTGTGATATTTTACAGAGCCTGACGACATCGTTTACAAGACCAATAGCATTAATTTCGGTTTTTTTTGCAGCAATACAGTATATATGCAGCTGTTGGTCGTTATAGATTGGATATTGCTCTCGGTATTAATATTTTTAAAGCCTAATAAAATAGACATGAACGAGAAGAGCACACATATCATTTTTAAGTACCGTTGGCTATGGCATATTCTCTTCTGGATAGTATTATACTTATTTTACTCACTATCATATGGTGAATACACCAATAATTATGCTTTTGAGTTTAAATCCAACCTATATTTCCTGCCTGTTAGAATTATTGCCGCTTATTCGTTTATCTACCTTGTCATACCATTCCTGTTAAAAAAGAAGTATTCCCTTTTCTTTGGATTCACAGCTATTCATGCTCTCTTTTATGGTTTTATGATATGGATGCTTTATTACAACTTTCCTTTCTTTGGTTTAGAAGGTAGTTTCCCTATCTTTTACTGGCAAAAAATAATTGTTGCCGCTGTAATGAATTATGAGATACCAGCTCTGGCAGCAACCATTAAACTGTTTAAATTCTGGTATATTGATCAGCAACAAAAACAAGCCCTGATAACAGAGAAACAACATGCAGAACTTAACTTCCTAAAAACACAAATTCATCCACACTTTTTATTTAATACATTAAATAACCTGTATGCTTTAACACTTACAAAATCGGACGAAGCACCCAATATGGTTATTAAACTTAGTGATTTACTACGGTATATGCTCTACGAATGTTCTGAGAAGTTTGTGCTACTCGCTAAAGAACTGATTTTTTTAAATAATTATATTGAGCTACAAAGCATACGTCATGATAAAAGTATTGTACAAATAGATCACCAACTGAATGGTGATCCTAACAACAAAATGATTGCTCCACTTCTTTTATTACCAATCATCGAAAACTGCTTTAAGCATGGCATAACGCAAGACAATAAAAATGTAGTGATTCAAATTTATCTTGCAATAACCAGTAATGAGCTAAATTTACATGTTAGAAATACCTTAGCAAAAAATAAATCTTCTTTTTCTGAAGGATTGGGTATTCGTAATATACGTCGTCGTTTAGAGTTAATTTATCCGAGACAACACAAATTTACAATTAATACCAAGGATGGCTTCTTTGATGTAGAACTAAAAATTACGCAATAGCAATGTCGGTAAACTGCTTAATAATAGATGACGAACCTCTGGCTGTAGAAGTCATTAAGAACCATGTTAAGAAACTAGAGTCAATTAACATTATAGCCACCTATCATCGTGCAGCTGAAGCTTTTGATATTTTAAGAGCAAAAAAAATTGATTTGTTATTCCTAGATATTCAGATGCCCGGCCTTAACGGCTTAGAGTTTCTGCGTTCATTACGTCATCCTCCCCGCGTAATACTTACAACCGCCTTTAAAGAGTATGCTCTGGAAGGCTATGATCTGGATATTGTTGATTACCTGATGAAACCTGTTTCGTTTGAACGTTTTGTAAGGGCTGTGAATAAATTTTTTGAACAGCAAATACGGGATATTGAAATACACCAGGTAACACCGGGATTGGAAACCAATGACTTTATGTATATCCGTACGGGTAAAATGGTGCATAAAGTATTGATTAAGGACATTGTGTATGTGGAGAGCTTAAAAGATTATGTAAATGTTCATACTGCTGACCGAACGATTACTGCTCGTCAAACACTTTCGTCAATTGAGAATATGCTGAATGAAGCGCTTTTTATACGTATCCATCGTTCATTTATTATTTCTGTAAATCATATTACGGGCTTTACCTCAACAACCATAAGCCTAGCAGACAAAAACTTACCTATTGGCCGAAATTACAAACAACAAGTATTTCACCAGTTAAATTATCATCCGGGAGAAGATTAGGTTTATTTACGCAATAAACAATCAAAATAAGCCCTTGTTCTTTTAACAAAATCTCAATTGAGAACGGTCATTTATCAACCTGATAAAATGATTACTTTAGCACCAAAATAAAGCAGCATATGTCAACTCAACAAAGCCAAGCTACTGGCTACATATATACTCTTCAGGCTTTTCTTTCATGGGGCTTATTTCCTATTTACTGGAAAATGTTAAGCCATATTCCGGCTGTTGAAGTTCTTGCTCATCGGATATTTTGGTCACTTATTTTTGTTTTACTTTTCTTATTCTGGCAAAAGAAATTAAAACTAACAAGTATCTTTCAGAATAAAAAATCACTCCTGACCTTGATAATTACAGGTATTTTAATTGGTAGTAATTGGGGTGTATTTATTTATGCAGTTAATGCCAAGCATATTGTAGAAGCCAGCCTGGGTTATTATATAACCCCATTACTGAATGTTGTTTTAGGCATACTATTTTTGAATGAACGTCTCAATAAAATACAGCTAATAGCCTTACTACTTGCCGCAACTGCTGTTGTATATTTAACGGTAGACTATGGCTGTTTCCCTTGGATATCGATATACTTGGCATCTTCATTCGGTGTTTATGGCCTACTAAAAAAAATGAGTGGTGTAGATGCAATGCCTGCTTTAGCAATTGAAACGCTGGTACTGGCACCTTTTGCTCTTGGCTATATTATCTGGAAGATGATTGACGGTAGCGGACACTTATTTATGGAAAGCAGGACGATTGATTTTTTATTAATAATGGCCGGAGTGGTTACAACTATGCCTTTATATTGGTTTGGTTTAGGGGCCAAGCGTATCTCTTTAACATCAGTTGGTTTTATACAGTATATCGGACCAACTATCATGCTTTTCCTGGGAATTTTTATGTACCAAGAAACCTTTCCTCCTGAAAAACAAGTTGCCTTTTCTTTTATTTGGTTGGCCCTGGCCTTATACAGTTATTCTCTTATAATTCAATACCGAAGAAAAAAAGCAAAGGGTTAAAACAGTAAAACCTATATTTCACCGATCCAAGATTCGCTTCCTCCTATTGACTTAAATAGCTCGTCAATCAGCTTAAAAAGTATCTCAACAGGCCTGTGAGACCAGTCTACCAAGAGGTTCATGCTACTACTCATCGAGATACCTTTCCTTTTCAATAAACATATCTCCCCTATTGTGTCGCCTTATAATAGCTCAACAGGTTTTACATTATTTTTCTGAATAGATTATAAATATTAGCCAACTCACAAATCCATGAGATGCCTTTGGTTTATCTTGCTAAAATTTAAGGTTTTTAAGTGCTTTAAACCGCAATTCCAACTTTTAATACAGCTTCATCTTTATACTCTAATTTACACTCATAGCTCTTTCTACTTAATCTAAATAGGGTTCGATTTAAAATGATGTCACAGATTAATTTATTTTGAGTAGTTTTCTCACTATTCTATCCAGAAATACCAAGAAATCTTAAATGAATTTGGGGAAACTTATGCCAAAAACATTCAAAATCCTACAAACAACTTCGATTGATACCACCTTTGCACTAAAAATTCTTCAGAACACATCGCTATTATGTGAAATGTAATTCATCGAAATAATACCTATACCTGCACTTTAGAATATCTGTAAAAACGACCTCTAGCAACACAAATAGTCACATAACCTCCATCTAGTTTACTAACCAACCATCTTGGAGAACTGATTTTTAAGTCATTATAGCCATTTTGTATTATCTGGATTACACACCTTTTATAACAAGTTTATAATCACAACAATACTTTCACAATTAATAAAATATAACTTGTTGTATTTTCTCTCGCCTTTAGTAAATTTAATTCCTTTGGGTTGCGTTAAGTATATAAAGAATTTATATTCACAACTTATTTCATTTATCTTAATTACAAATGAAGCTAGTTACCAAACGATTTAACGAACTAAATCTAAAAGATCTATATCAATTACTGCAATTACGTGCAGAAATATTTGTTGTAGAACAAAACTGCGTTTACAATGATTTAGACGGCTATGATGAGCCTGCTCACCATCTTTTGGCTATTGAAGATGATAAAATTATTGGTTATGCCCGGATTCTTCCGGCCAGTACCCGATTTAAAGCGGCATCAATAGGCCGTCTGGTCGTAAATAAAGATCATCGTTTTAAAGGCTTAGCCAGGCAATTAATGGAAACTGCATCTTCTTATATTTTTGAGCAATGGCAAGCACCACTTATTCATATTAGTGCTCAAAAATACCTTAAAGGATTCTATAAAAGTTTGGCTTATTCTATCATCTCTGGTGAATACCAGGAAGATGGTATTCCTCATTTCAGAATGGAATTAAGAAATAAGGTTTAATAGTTAATCTTCTTTTAATTCATTAACATCCGACAATAGACGTACGAATGAATCGCCAAACCTTCCCATCCTCATAATATCTGCGCGGCGAACCTTAGCCAATTCATAACCCGGATAAGCTCCATATACATAGCGTGTAAATCCATCTTTACATTTGATCACCTGCAAATCTTCAACATCTAACCCCTTTAAATACAGCGATGCAAAAAGTGGCATTCGCTTTAACGCCAGAACTTGTATAGTGTAGTAGTCCGGTTTCTCAATTTGCTTTATCTCTTTTTCGATTCCTGCGATAACTGCTGCATTCTGTTTCTTCAGATTCTTTTTAGCAATTAACTGCTGAAGTGGCGGATTCATACGTATTTCTTCAAACGAAAACACCTTGGTATCTTTTTTGTAAACCATTTCCGGTTCTATCTGAAGTAACGATTGCTGAACAAGTTCATTGGCATTACGCTCTTCAATATCATACTCATGGCCGGCTTCTAAAAACATGGTATATTTTCCACTTTCTTCATCGGGACGGTAATCACCAACCAAACGCTTATCTGTTCTACGGGTAACCATTATTCTTAACGATCCGCTACTAAGCATATCCTTATCATTTACCTCACCCTGAATTACTGCTAACTCACCTTCAAATGCCTTATCAAATTCAACCCGGTAGATATCTGAACCGCCATAGTTATCTTTAAAACGTGCAGAAGCATAATAAGCTTCACTCTTATTCAGAGTTGGTAAAAAGAAAAAATCATCATCCGGTGTATTTATCGGGTATCCCAGATTCACAGGTACAGCCCAAGTGCTATCTCTATTCATTTGTGTATAAAATACATCCATCCGTCCCATACTATTGTGTCCTTCAGATGAAAAATACAATGTTTCACCATCGGGATGAATCATACAGGTCTCTTCATCAAATTCCGTGTTAACTGTTGCTCCAAGGTTACGTACTTTACCCCATTTACCATTCATATCCTTCTTGCACATGTATATATCAATTCCTCCCAAACCTCCTTCTCTATCACTTGTAAAAAAAAGTGTACTTCTATCACCCGAAAGCGACGCATGTGTTTCATTAAATGTTGTATTTACAGGATATGGCATCTTTACCGGACTTTGCCACTCTCCATTTTTATAACAACTTGTGTAAATACTTTTTCCCTCTGCATCATTGTGATACAGAAATAGTGTATTACCATCAGGCGATAACGAAAGGCCTGATTCATGCTCAATATTTTTGAAGAACACTTTTAATGCTGCAGCTTTCGTCCACTTATCACCATCTGTAGTAGTATAATAAACTTTTTCAGGATACTGTCCGTCTGTTAACTTTGGCAACCTGCCCGACGAACGGCGTGATGTAAAAAACAATTGATTTTCATAAACATTAATCAAAGGACTATGGTCATCGAATTTGCTATTAACTTCTTCACCCAGATTTACAATGGTCAACTGAATCGGGTTAGCCAAAAAAATCCTGGCATTCTCACACATTTGCATCTCCTTATTAATCAGCGTCTCAAAGGCATCATCAATATCAGGTATACTTGTCAATAAATGCTTATATAACATTAGTGCAGAATCGGGTTGCAGTGTAATCTGGTATGCTTTAGCTAAAAACATAAAGAAATCCTGACCTACAGGTAATTTTTGTTCCTCAGCACTTTGGGTACTCAATCCTTTTTTAAAAATCACAATAGCTGAGTCGGCTCCCGTATTGGTATTAAGATAACACAAACCTAAATGAAGATAAGCTTCTGAGAAATCTGGTACTTCATTTATAATTGCTCCAAATGCATCTATAGCTTTCTCATAATCCTGCGATTCGGCATAGTCCATTGCTTTTGAAAAAGCCCGATTTACCGATTTCTGATTAACCTTTTGTTGCCCTACCCCAATAAAGCAAAAAAGTATTAAGCCAATAAACACAAACAACCTACTCATTATATTTATCATATGTATGTCCCAATCTCAATTCTACATCTAATTTAAGCTATTTTTTTACTAAAACCCTCTATATCAAACAAAATAACAACTGCAATTATTTAAACAGAAACATTTTACAGAAAAAAAATAAATCTTTTAACCCTTGATATACTGACTAATACATAGCAAACTTTAATTTGTTAATCATCAGTAATAACAGAAATACACTATCGGCTAACAAATGTTAAACAATTTGCATTTTAATTGGTTGTAAATGGTAAGTTGTTTTTAAATTTAGAAACCTGATAATGAATTAGGCATTAATGCTAAATGGGAATAATTAAAATAACAGGTATTAAAACATATTAAATAAATAATAAAAACAGATTGTCTTAAAATATAATGCTCAAAATAAATAAGAGCGAAAGAAATGAAAAACGGGTAAGAAAGGACATCTGAAGAAATGGAGAATCTCGTTTTTTCATAATTGGTAAAAGTTTTGGTTTGAGGGAACCTGCAATTCAAAGGAGTTGCAGGTTTTTTTAAAAAAATTCTGGATATAATTGATCAAAATAAAACCCCGTTAATTGTATATGTATAATCCACAGAAAAAACGTATTTTCGCCAATTGGAAACTTCAATAATTGGAGTTGTAAATTAAGCTAGTATATCGATTATTAATCAAAATGTACCCTTGGTAAACTTTAATTCTAATGGGGTTTTGATTATGCATCAGTATCGTACCAGCATATTTTGATTATAATAAGGCCTGAAGGAAAGCTAAATAATATGGATTCAACAAGACAAAAAAAAATATCGCGCCTCTTACAGCGTGAAATGAGTGAAATCTTTCAACGCGAAATGAGGGAAGTAAGCCTTGGCACAATGGTTAGTGTTACGGCTGTTAGAATATCACCTGATTTGGGACAGGCAAAGGTGTACTTAAGCATATTTCCTACTGCACCGTCAAAAGATGTTTATAAAGAAATAAATGATAAAAACTCACAAATTCGATTTGCATTAGGAAAAAGAGTTGGAAAGCAAATGCGAATTATTCCTGAGCTTCGTTTTTTTCTTGACGATAGTCTGGACTATCTGGAAAACATTGATCGCCTGTTAAAAGATTAGATATGCAGTACGACTCAATTAAACGATCACTTGGCAAGATCTTTAATAAAACTCCTCTTTTACGTGTTTTATTTTACAAATTGCTTGATTTACTGTTATTGCGGGCATGGTACATTAAACATGAATTGCGAAAAAAAGCCCGGATAAGCCAAGCTTCACTTCAAATTCTGGATGCAGGAAGTGGATTTGGACAGTACGATCACTACATGTCATCGCTGGGAAAAAACTGGATCATTACAGGTGTTGATGTAAAGGATGAACAAATAGATGATTGTAATAACTTCTTTAATCAAATTGGAAGGGGCGAGCGTGTTAAGTTTGAAGTTGCCGACCTTACAAAATTTGTTCAGGAAGAGAAATATGATCTGATTCTTTCTGTAGATGTAATGGAACACATTTTGGAAGATGAACTGGTATTTTCTAACTTTTACCAATCAATGAAAAAAGGTGGCACCCTTCTTATTTCCACACCATCTGATCAAGGAGGTTCGGATACTGATCACCATCATGAAGAAGATGGCGTTCATGGCTTTATAGATGAACATGTACGTGATGGCTATAATGCTGATGACATACGAGAAAAGCTGAAAAAAGCAGGATTTTCAAATATTGTTACCAGATACACTTATGGAAAAGCTGGTAATATCTCATGGCGCCTGTCTATGAAATACCCAATTAAAATGCTAAATCTCAGTAAACTATTCTTCCTTATCCTTCCGGTATATTATATCTTAACATATCCTATTGCCTATTTACTTAATTGGATTGATGTAACAGGAAATCATAAAAAAGGAACTGGATTAATGGTTGTAGCAGAAAAGTAATACTTATGAACTTATCCTTTACCATCGCCAAACGGTATTTGTACGCTAAGAAATCGCAGAATATCATCAATATTATCTCTATTATTTCTGTATTTGGTGTACTTACCGGCAGTATGGCTCTGGTAATTGTTTTATCTGTATTTAATGGCTTACATGGCTTTATGGGGCAATTATATACAGCTTTTGACCCTGATTTAAAACTTGTGCCAACGAGTGGAAAGGTTATTTCTACCGACTCTGTTAATTTTGACAAGATAAAACAAACAGAAGGTGTACTTCATATTTCGGAGGTACTGGAGCACCAGGCATTATTAAAGTTCAGAAAACGGAAGATGCCGGCCATTGTAATGGGAGTTGACGAGCAGTTTAATATTGTAAGCGACATTGATTCCATAATTGTTGATGGCAAATATCAGCTTAAGCATAAATCTGAGTTTCGTGGTGTAATTGGTAAGCGACTGGCTGACCAGCTGGCAATACGCCTTAACTTTGTAACACCACTAACCTTGTATGTTCCAAAACGTAAAGGCAATGTTAACATGATGTCGCCACAAAATGCGTTTCAACAAGAGTATATTAGCCCTTCTGGTTTTTTTGAAGTCATGCAGGATGAATATGATTCGCAATTTCTAATTATTGATATTAAACAGGCACGAAGGTTATTCCAGTATGATTCTACAACTGTATCATCTATAAATATTAAGCTTGATAAAACCTGTAATGTACATGCTGTAGAAAAAGAACTGCAAGCCATTTTAGCAGATAAAATGGATGTGTTAAACCAAGAAGAACAACACCCTTCTTTTTACAAAGTAATGAAGGTAGAAAAATTAATGGCTTACTTAATTCTCAGTTTTATTATAGCAATTGCTGCATTTAATATTGTTGCCAGCCTTGCCATGCTCATTTTTGAAAAGAAAGAAAGTATTTTTACACTTAAAAGCATGGGAGCTAATCAACAACTGATCACACGAATCTTTCTTATTGAAGGTTGGCTCATATCACTTGTTGGCGTTTTGGCCGGAACACTTGTTGGTGTTATTCTGGTTCTTATTCAGCAGTATTTTGGGGTAGTTAAATTTATTGGTGAAGGCCACTATATTACAGATTCTTACCCTGTCAGTCTCCAATTGTCGGATATTTTTATAGTTATTATAACCGTTTCTACAATCGGTTTTCTGGCCGCATGGTATCCGGTACGTGTAATCGTAAAGAAATACTATTCAGAATCAATGCTCTGATAATTGGCATATTTCATTCCAATCGCCTTTAAAACATCCGAAATACCTTCCACCGTTTTTGCTTGTAGCAATTGAATTCTTAAGGGTCGAATATCCGGTAAATTTTTAAATGGAATAGCCAAATGTCTGCGTGCATGCAATATACCACGTCGTTCGCCCAACATATCAGTCGATCTTTTAACAATGTCACCCATTAAAACGGCTTGTTCTTGTATGGTTAGCGTTGGTAATAATTCTCCCGTTGACAGGTAATGCTTTATCTCACGAAAGACCCATGGTTTTCCTATTGCTGCACGTCCAACCATTAAGGCATCTACACCATATCTATCCAAATACATTTTAGCCTTTTCAGCACTTATTACATCACCATTTCCTATAATTGGAATGGTCATACGCGGATTATTCTTCACCTTTCCAATTAAAGTCCAGTCTGCCACTCCATTGTACATTTGCTCACGTGTTCGCCCATGAATACATAAAGCCTGAATACCCAAATCCTGTAGATGCTCAGCAACTTCTTCAATAACTAAAGAATTCTTATCCCATCCCAAGCGCGTTTTTACTGTCACTGGTATATCAACAGCTTTAACAACAGCCTCCGTTATAGCCATCATCTTAGGAAGATCTAGTAACAAACCCGATCCACTACCTTTACCTGCAATCTTTTTTACCGGACAGCCAAAATTAAGATCTATAAGCTCTGGCTTTGCAGCTTGTGCCATTTGGGCAGCAACTACCATTTTATCAATATCCTTGCCATACAATTGTATTCCAACGGGTCTTTCTTCCTCCAGCAACTCCAACTTACGAAGCGAACGATTCACATTACGCACCAAGGCATCAGCTGATACAAATTCTGTATACATCATATCTGCCCCTTGCTCTTTGCATAATATCCTAAAAGACGGATCTGTTACATCTTCCATTGGAGCAAGCAGCAAAGGGTGTCTCCCCAAATCTAAATCACCTATCCTCACTTACCTTATTTTTTTGCAAATATACGGTTTTAAAGGCTTGCCCAAACATTATATAGGAGTTGAGGTAGGTCAGTACAAATCGGCAATTATAATATTCAGATTAATAATCACACTGGCCAATCAGTTTGTTATAACAGTATTGGAAGTCCCAATATTGCCAAGGAGCAAAACCGATTTAAACTGAAATATCTATGATTAAAGCACTTGAAATTACCTATAACTAATAAGGGCATATTTTCAGATGTCACTTTTTTCAGATATCATCCACATTATTTAATTAACCACTCCCATGTTAAGGAAGTTAATGTATATCTACTACAAATAAAATTAAATACCAACGATGAAATCGTTTACAAAAACCGTCAACACAAACCACTAAACAACTTGTTATTAAGCAATAATAACTATCAAAAAAGTATTCTAAATAAGTAAGCCTTGTAAAAAAATATCCGAAATTCCATAACCTTTTTCTTTCTTGTCAGTAATAGAAAATGAGTGTTTAATTTTGGGGAATTGTATTAAAGGATGTAAAGATGTTACGTGGGATTGGTGTGCTATTTTTTATAGTACTGGGATACAATATAGTTTTTGCACAAGTGGATCAGATATGGCGCTACTACTATTCTGAATTTAAGGAAAATGCAGGTAGCAAACTATATTTTCGACTTGAAAACAACAACTTCGTAAAGAACAACGAATACTTTGGGAACTATATTGAAGGCTATACAATGATGGGGTATACAGTACAACCTACCCTTGTATATTATGCAGGCTCACACCTTCGGATTAAAGCCGGCATACATGCTATACAATATAGCGGTATGGATAATTTCACCGAGATTCTTCCTACATTCTCAATTCATACCAAGTTATCAGATAAGCTTGATCTAATTATGGGTGGACTACAAGGCGATGTACACCATAAGCTAATTGAGCCCATCTTTAATCCGGAAAACCAATATACCCGACCAATAGAAAATGGCCTGCAGTTCATTTTTAAAACCAAAAACTTTTGGACCGACCTCTGGGTCGATTGGGAGCAGTTCATTTTTTTGGGCGATACTAAACCAGAGAAATTTACAGCTGGCTTAAGTTCAGAAATAACCTTAACAAATTCCGAATCGTACTGGAACATTAGCATTCCAGCACAAATGATTGCAACACATCTTGGCGGGCAAATCAGTAATTATTCTGAATCAATGCAGTCGCTAACCAATCTAGCCACCGGGATTAAACTGAATCATAAAATTGGTAATGGCTTTATACAACATGTTGGCTTTGCAACCTACCTTGCGAGCTACCACGACTTAACGGCTCAATCTGGCTGGGATTTTACCAATGGCAGCGCTATTTACCCCTTAGCTGAGCTTGGTTATAAGTATGGTATTTTAATGGTCGGATACTGGAAAGCACATAATTTCCTTTCACCAAAAGGAAGTCCTCTCTTCCAATCAACTTCAAACTATAAAAATGGTTTTTATAGTGAATATCGCGATCTTGTAACGACTAAGTTCTGTTTTACAAAGACCTTTATGAAGCAAATTAAGTTTAGCGCAATGCTAGAAACTTATTATGATCTGCCTGCAAAACAATTTGATTACTCATATGGTCTAAACCTGGTATTTACACCTAATTTCTTTATCACTAAGGTAAAATTTGATTAATCTTCCAAAAAATAGCGCCATGGTTTTAAGCGCCACTCATCAGGCGCATAGTCAATTCCAATGCGCGGGCTATGTTTGATCACTTTATTATGGCATGGAGCATCTTCAATCCATAACCTTTGTGATAAACAAAGATCTTCGCCATAAAATGTTTTATCAAGCTCCAGTTTACGACCAACACGACCGGGGCCATTTAAACCTTTGACTCCACGAACTAAAACGGCCTGTGGTATTCCTTCTGTTTCACATACAACATTTAATAACCAATACATGCCATAAATCAGGTAAACGTATACTGTTCCGCCTGTATGGTACATTATTTCTGTTCGGGATGTACGCCCTTTACAGGCATGGCAAGCCATATCTTCTTCACCACGGTATGCTTCTACTTCTGAAATAACAAAACATTCAATTCGACCACCGGCATATTGCCTAACCATAATTTTACCCAATAAGTCGGGGGCAACCTGCAACACATCACGCTTAAAAAAATCTTTTGAAAGTCTCATCTGTTTTTCAGTTTTTTATAAATTCTGCTCTCCTCTTAAATCAAGAGCACAAATCACAATAATTTAACAACACCAAAGTTAATAAAAGTAATAACCTGGAGTTGATATATAATAATTGTCTCAGAGCACTTATTAATATTGATTTTCAAGGTACAACATTGATTAATCAGAAGTGTATAGCGGCTATACCAAACAGGTACAATGCTGAAACTATATGTTTATAAATGTTTTTATGTGGGCTTTTCATGAAAATACTAATCTACTTTCCTTAAAGTTTACTTAGATAGCTCATTATTCCAATAAAATTTATTTTTCAGTTCTGTACTTTTATAAAATCTGAGTTCTATAATTGTAAAATTGACCATTGGTTAATACCTTAATTTAAAGTCAGCCTTTCTTACATAAATAAACCAGATCCGCAGCCTGCCTTACAATCTATAAAAGAACCTTGAAAAGCAGTATAAGCTATTTGCCAGATTTATTTGATTCAGACAATCTTCAGCGCTTTTTTAATCAAATAATTGGCATAAGAAAAATAAATGCAGTACTTTTGCGCCCGATTATTATCCGATTCGAAAGGTATATACATCTGTTTCATAATGATTGGGGTGGGATCTGATTATTAAGAAGGGATGTTTTTTGCCTTTGCAAACTGTTTTATTAATAAGTCGAATTTTAAAAAGGAAGACTGTGGATACGTTAAGTTACAAAACGATTTCAGCTAACAAAGCTACTGCCAACAAAGAGTGGGTTGTGGTGGATGCTGCTGATATGGTATTGGGTCGTTTGGCAACAAAAGTTGCTAAATTACTCAGAGGTAAGTATAAGCCAAATTATACACCTCATGTGGATTGCGGAGATAATGTGATTATCTTAAACGCAGACAAAATCAAAATGACTGGCAACAAGTGGGACCAGCGTTTATTTTTCTACCATAGCGGATATCCAGGAGGACGCAAAGATGTTACTCCAGCACAAATGTTCGCTAAAAAGCCAGAGAGATTAGTTGAAAGAGCTATCAAAGGTATGTTACCTAAGAACCGTCTTGGTCGTCAGCTTTTCAGAAACCTATACGTATATGTAGGAACTGAGCATAAGCATGAAGCTCAACAACCTAAAGTAATTGATATTAACGCCATTAAATAATTATTATGGAAGTAATTAATGCTATTGGTAGAAGAAAAGAAGCAGTTGCTCGTATTTACCTGAGCGAAGGTAATGGTACTATCACCATCAATAAGCGCGACTTAGCGCAATATTTCCCTGCTGCAACATTACAGTACATCGTAAAACAACCTTTAAATGTTATTGGCGTTGCTGATAACTATGACATAAAGATTAATCTTTATGGTGGTGGTGTTAAAGGTCAGGCCGAGGCCGTGCGCCTTGCTATTTCACGTGCACTTGTAAAAATTGATGCTGAAAATAAGCCGGCGTTGAAAGCTGAAGGTTTCATGACTCGTGATTCACGTGTTGTTGAACGTAAGAAGCCAGGTCGTCCTAAAGCACGTAAGAGATTCCAGTTCTCTAAACGTTAATATTTATCAGGTGTGTTTAGTATCTAAATCTTTAAGACTTCTCAATTTAATTTTGGGGAACTACTCAAAGATTGATTTAAACAGAATGTAAACAACTTTAAAAAGATTAAAATGCCTAGAGTTAATTTCGAGGAATTATTAGAAGCCGGAGTACATTTCGGTCACTTAAGAAGAAAGTGGAACCCAGCCATGGCGCCATACATTTTTATGGAGCGTAATGGAATCCACATTTTAGATCTTCACAAAACAGCTGTGAAAATTGATGAAGCTGCTGCTGCACTTAAACAGATTGCAAAATCGGGTCGGAAAGTGTTGTTTGTAGCAACTAAAAAACAAGCGAAAGAAATCATCGCCAACAAGGTTGGAGGTGTTAATATGCCTTATGTTACAGAGCGTTGGCCAGGTGGTATGCTTACCAACTTTCCAACAATACGTAAAGCAGTGAAAAAGATGACTTCTATCGACAAATTAATGGTTGATCCTTCATGGAAAAACTTGTCGAAAAGAGAAAAACTTCAGATCACTCGTCAACGTGCAAAGCTTGAGAAAACATTAGGTAGTATTGCTGATTTAACACGTCTTCCTGCTGCAATGTTTGTTATTGACGTAATGAAAGAACACATTGCTGTTAAAGAAGCTATTCGTTTGAATATCCCGGTATTTGGTATCGTTGACACTAACTCCGATCCATCAAACATAGACTATGTAATTCCTGCTAACGATGACGCAACAAAATCCATCGAGCTAATTACAGACGTGATGACCAAGGCTATTCAGGAAGGTTTGAGCGAAAGAAAGATAGAGAAAGATAGCGAAGGATCGAAAGAAAAGAAATCTCGTGCTAAAAAGTCTGAGCCGGCGAAAGCTCCTGCTAAAAAAGAAGAGAAAGTAGTTGAAGAAGAAAAAACTTCTGAAGAGACTACAAAAGAGTAATTCGATTTAATCAATTTAAAAAGATATATCATGGCTATCACTGCTGCTGACGTAAGCAAACTAAGAAAGAGTACCGGTGCCGGTATGATGGATTGTAAAAAGGCACTAACAGAAGCTGAAGGCGATTTTGACAAAGCTGTTGAAATCATCCGAAAAAAAGGACAAGCAATTGCTAACAAGCGTGCTGACCGCGAAGCAACTGAGGGTGTTGTATTAGCTAAAGTATCAGAAGACGGTAAGCATGGTGCGTTAATCGTATTAAATTGCGAAACTGACTTCGTTGCTAAGAATGAAAGCTTCGTTGACTTTGCTACTTCAATCCTTGACGTTGCATTAGCTAACAAACCTGCTGATCTTGATGCTTTAAAAGCTGCTGACCTTAATGGTCGCCCAGTAATTGAATTAATTACAGAGCAAACTGGTGTAATTGGTGAAAAACTTGATTTAGCAGCATATGAAACAATATCTGCAGAATCAGTAATTGCATACATCCACGCTGGAAATAAACTAGCTACTTTAGTTGGTTTCAATCAGGAAGGTGTTAATCAGGAAGCTGCTAAAAACGTAGCTATGCAAGCTGCTGCAATGGCTCCTGTTGCTTTAGATGCTGACAGTGTTCCTGCTGATGTTAAAGAGAAAGAGCTTGAAATTGGTAAGGAAATGGCACGTAACGAAGGTAAGCCTGAGGCAATGTTGGAAAAGATTGCAATGGGTCGTTTGAACAAGTTCTTCAAAGAAAGTACTTTGATGGAACAAGCCTTTGTTAAGGACAATAAAGTTTCTATAAAGCAATACCTTGAAAGTGTAAGCAAAGGATTAATTGCTGTTGATTTCAAGCGTTTTACATTAAATGGCTAGTATTTCTATACTACGTAATATATTAAGAGGGACGATTAGTCCCTCTTTTTTTGTCGTAATATTTTCGATACCATATTCTACTTTCTGCAACGCTCTCGTTTCTCACAATATTAAGGCATAAAAAAACACCTCCCAATATATTGAGAAGTGTTTCGTTAGTTGTCTCACAAGGATTTGAACCCTGACTAACTGGACCAAAACCAGTTGTGCTACCATTACACCATGAGACAAGCAAGACAAAAATAAACCTTCTCGTTTAAAGAAGGCTACTTAGTTGTCTCACAAGGATTTGAACCCTGACTAACTGGACCAAAACCAGTTGTGCTACCATTACACCATGAGACAATTCCGTGCTTTTATTTTCAAAAGCGATGCAAATATAGAGAGTTTTTTTCTCAATCCAAGAAAAAATACAAAAAAAATATTTACCCTTGTAGCAATTACACTGCGGTATACAGCTAAAGTTTAAAGCTTTCAACAAGTTATTAAAAACAACTGCTTTGTATGTATTTTTTTAAGCCTCTATTTTAAACTCATTAGCCTATAATTGTTTTATATTTTTACTAATCACTTCAACGATCTGATCTTTATTTTTATTAAAACCTTATTATCTTTAAAAACTGAACTAGTAAAAAACATCTATGGTTACTTTAAAACGGATCAATCTTATAACAGGCTGGACTCTTTTTGCTATATCAACATTACTATACTGGAGTACTATGGCTCCAACTGTTAGCCTGTGGGATTGCGGTGAATTTATAGCCTGTATGAATAAGCTGGAGGTAGGGCACCCACCAGGGGCACCCTTATACTTAATCTTGGGTAGGGTATTTAACCTGTTTGCTTTCGATGCCTCATACATCGCATATACAGCCAACTTACTTTCTGTATTGGCCTCTGCAGCAACAGTTATGTTTCTCTACTTTTCAGCAGAACATATACTCAAGCATATTTTTAGTCAATATAGCAGCTCTGTAAAAGTATATTTAATAATTATCGTGCCTTCTGCTATAGGTGCAATGGCTTTTGCAGTTTCAGATACATTCTGGTTTTCAGCTGTTGAGGCTGAGGTGTATGCCTTATCTGTGTTTTTTACAGCCCTGTGCTTCTGGCTATTTTTAAAATGGGAAGAGTCGCATGAGCAGACTGGTTCTGGTTCTAGGTGGCTAATATTAATTGCTTATTTAACAGGCTTATCTGTAGGCGTACATTTGCTCAATCTTTTAATTATACCAGTCTTAATACTCTTAATTTTACTGCGCAAAAATCCTTACTCATGGAAACTACTGCTTAAAGCTGTATTTGTTGGCGGTGGTATATTAGCTATATTGTTGTTTGGTGTTATACAAAACGGGCTGTGGTTGGCTGGTAAAGTTGAACTGATAGCTGTTAATAACTTTAAACTCCCTGTTAATACTGGATTGTTTCTATATACAATTTTCATCTTTGGAGCTTTGTTTTTTGCGGTTTTTAAAACCCGTCATAAGAATAACCGACTTCATATGCTTTCGTTAGTAGCACTGGTTTTTATGATTGGCTACTCTAGTTATGCTATGATTATTATACGTGCTAAGGCAGGTACTCCCATTAATTTAAATGCCCCATCGAATGTATTTTCATTAGATAGTTTTCTAAACCGAGAGCAATATGCCCAGAATCCTCTCTTATACGGGCAGTATTACAATACAGAAACAGCCAACTTGCTTTTTAAGGATTCGTACCGCTTTAATGGCAAAACTTACGAACATCTAAAAAAAACGGACAAATATAATTATGCTCCTGAGGGGTGCGGATTATTTCCGCGAATGCACAGTAATAACCCAACGCACATTTATGGTTATAAACTGTGGGCGGATGCCAATCCTAATAGCAAAGAAAAACCCTCGTTTATAACCAACCTGCGTTTCTTTTTCAATTACCAGGTCAATCATATGTATGTGCGCTACTTGATGTGGAATTTCTCCGGCAAGCAAAATGACGAACAAGGACACGGTGAATTACATAAAGGTAACTGGATAACTGGTATTCCTTTTATAGACCGAGCGATTGATGGACCTCAAAAGCACAGCTTATCCATTAATAATCCCTCTCGTAATACCTATTTTTTATTACCTTTATTACTAGGCATCGTTGGTATTGTCTTTCTGATTAAAACAGGTAGGAATGGCAAAAAATACCTTGCCATAACAGGACTGTTAATGCTTATGACTGGCCCAGTAATTATTCTTTACCTCAATCAAACGCCTTTTGAACCACGCGAGCGCGATTATGCATTTGTAGGTTCTTTCTTTGCATTTGCTTTGTTTATTAGTTTTGGAGCATTTGCAATTGCACATTTTATTTATAAAAAAACCAAAAGTAAGGTATCAACAGCATTGGGTTTATTACTTACAACAATGGCTGTTCCGGTATTAATGCTGGCTCAAAACTACAACGACCATAACCGATCGGGACGCAGATTTGCCTTAGAGCAAGCACGTAGTTACCTCAATTCATGCGAGCCCAATGCCATACTATTTACTTATGGTGATAATGATACTTACCCACTATGGTATGTACAAGAGGTGGAAGGATACAGAACTGATATTCGTGTAATTAATTACGGATTAATGGGAGCAGACTGGTGCATACGTCAGTTAGGTAATGCTGTTAACAACTCTAAAGCAATTGGCTTATCAATACCTCTTGAGCGTTATAAAACAGGTGATTTGGATTACGCCCTGTTAATGGATCAAAATACTGAACATGCACCTTTGCAAAGTGTAGTACATTTTATAGGCAGTAATACTGAAACGTCTAAACTACCTTTACAAAATGGTACAAAAGTAGACTATTCTCCGCTTAACCGATTTTCATTAGCTTATAACAATACAGATACCTTAAAATGGCAATGCCCTAAACGCGTGCTGTACAAAAATGATATTGCACTGCTTGACATACTGGCAACAAACAACTGGGAACGACCTGTTTACTTTACTATTGGTGCCGACCCGGAAATTTTTCTTGGCATGGAAAAACACTTGCGTTACGATGGGCTGGTTTATAAACTAATGCCTCATACACAAAAAGAAGATACTGCCTTGTTCTTTGAGACAGAACAATTACTTGATATTTTTATGAATAAAGTGGACTTAGGCGATGGACATCAAGGGTATTACGACCATTACTGCCGTCGTAATTTTGATGTAATGAAGTACCGCCAAATGAGTAACCTGTTGGCATCAGAACTACTTAAACAAGGCCGCAAAGAAGAAGCAAAACAAGTCATACTAAAAAGTCTTAAGGAGCTTCCTGTTGATGTAGCTCCTGATGCTAATGGTAACTTGTCCTTATTACATTTAGCTTACCAAACAGGACTTAAAGAAGTGACGTTAAAACACTTCACTCATCTTTTACACCGCCATTTGAACAACCTGACTTGGTACGCCGCTTTATCGCATGGCAGACAACAAGCTGCTGTAGCCAGTTTTCAACAAGAGGTAGAAAAAGGTGAAATGATAAAGATGATACTTAATATAATTAATCAATCAGCATTAGAACAGGAGTTAAACTATATTTACAATAAACTAGGTTTGCATAACTAATTATTATGATTATATTTGTTATATTTTAACAATACTCATATTATAGAATTATTATGAAAGTCATTCAAAGCCTCTTATTACTTTTAGTTATTACAAATTCTGTTTTTGCACAAAAAAGTGAAGCAAGAAGAAATCTGTACCAATCGAAAATAGAGAGTTACACAAAACTTAAAAAAGCCGGAAATACCATAGGAATAGTAGGTGGTGGATTAACATTAATGGGAGTAGCACTGGCAACATCTGCGAATTGGGAAACAACAACAGATGAATATGGCTTCCAAACAGTCAATACTAACACATCAGGAGCCATTGGTGTGTTATCCATATGCTTTGGAGTTCCGTTGGCGATTACCGGCATTATCCTCAATTCAAATGGTAAACGTAAGGTTGCCGAATACACAAAAAAACTGGAGAATATAGATGTGGGTTACTATGAACAAGGTTTGCAAAAAGGATTGACATTAGCCATCCGATTTTGAGCATACTCTTGGTATAAATATATCATATGGGCACTAGGTCAATTGCATTGAAAGTTAAATATTTTAATAATAGTATCAGCTTTTGAGCTGTGCTCATCTTACATTAATTAATTTTATCTGCTTATTTCCTCAAGATTTATTTTAATTATTCAGCACTATCATACTTAATTGTAAAGTAAAACTTTGAAAAATTACCTAATACAGATTCTACCCAAATCTCTCCTCCTAATAGCTTTACAATTTCCTTGCATATTGATAAACCCAAACCAGTACCTTCATATAAACGTTCTCTACCCATAGTAAGCTTGGTAAAGCTGTTAAAAATATTCCCCTGCTGCTCTTTGACAATTCCAATTCCGGTATCGCATACATAAAACAGGCAATAATTGGAACCATCTTTCGTAATTTTAGATAAGCCAAGTGTAATATGTCCTTCATCGGTAAACTTAATGGCATTATCAATAAGGTTACATAACACCTGTTGTATTCTTAATTTATCACTATATATTTTCCATTTGGCATTAACAAGTGTATCAACAACAAAAATATCAAGTCCTTTCTTTGTCAACGTTGTTTTATATTGCACAGTAAGGCTATTCAATAACTGTACTGGTGAAAACCATTCTGAACTAACTTCTACGACTCCGGCTTCAATTTTGCTTAAATCCAGAATATCATCAATCAGGCGAAGCAGAATATTACAATTCTCTGTTATAACTTTCAAATAATAAGACCTATCTTCAGGCTCAACAATACCGGATTCGAGCAGTGAAGAAAAACCAATAATCGCATTCATAGGCGTTCTTATTTCATGACTTATATTGGCAAGAAAAGCTGACTTTAAACGATCACTTTCTTCAGCCTTTAGCTTAGCGGTAATAAGATCAGCCGTACGCTCCTCCACTAACCTCTCAAGATGGTTTCGATGGGCATATAAATCTTCTTTCTGAGCTAAAATTTCTTCATTTTGTGATTCAATTTCCTCTTGCCTCTCCTCAAGCATTATATTAACCATTTGCAATTCATTGGTCCTCATATCTACTTGTTTTTCCAGCTTTAAGGTTTGTTCTTTCCAAATATACCTGCGGCGCATATACGCGCCAATTAAAATAAATACAAACATAAAACCTACCAGTATCTTAAACCAGATCGTTTGGTAATATGGTGGTTGAATAATGATGCATATCATTTTTGCGTCTGGATTCCATACGCCATCATTATTGGCTGCTTTTACTTTAAAAATATATGTACCTGGTGTCATGTTAGAATATGCAGCAGTATGACCAAATCCATTATCAACCCAATCCTTATCAAAATTCTGTAGCATATATTTAAATCGGTTCTTAGATGCGAAGGAGTAGTTAAGCGCTGAAAACTTAAACGTAAACGAATTTTCTTTATATGATAGATAAAGTGTATCCGTATAATGAACTGACTTCGATAACAAAGGCTCATCATCAGTCCTCTTATATTGCTCTGCTGCTCTGTTAAAAACGGTTAAACCAGTTAACACAACTGGGGGTTTGTACGCATTAAAATATAAACTGTCAGGATGAAAGAAATTAAAACCTCCCAAACCTCCAAAAACCAACGAACCATCAGGCAACTTTGTTGATGCTTCCTTATAAAACTCCTTATCCTGTATGCCGTCAACATGATTAAACTCTATAAACTGCCATGTTTCGGGGTTAAACTTAACCAGTGTATTTGCTGTACTAAACCATATAAATCCATTATTATCCTCTTCTAGAGCAAAAATAACATCACTTCTAAGGCCATTCTTTTCACGCGTTAATGACCGAAATGTACTTCCATCAGAGTTTAGCAGGTTTAAACCTCCAGCCGTACCAACCCATAATCTTTGCTTTGAATCAATTAACTGGGATATAACTCTATTATCACTCAAACTACCTTCGATTTTAGTATCATGTCGAAAATAATCAACAAATTGTTTTTGCTCAGAATCAAAACGACACAAACCACCTCCATCTGTACCAATCCAAATATTACCCTCTTTATCTCCTGTCACTGTCCAAACCAGATTTTCTAAAGCCTCCGGTTTATCAGTTTTATATGGTTGATATAAAGTAAAATGAGCATTTCCTTCCTCCGAATATTCAAGACCAGCATCAGTACCTAACCACAATTCTCCTTTCGAGCTAAAAAATATATCACGCACATAATTATTACTTAATTGCCCATACGAGACAGTATAGTTAGCCTTTGTCTGCTCAATATGACTAGTCTTAAATTCAATGGTATTAAAACCATGTCGTGTTGCTACTAATAATTTATTATCGTGCCGTAATAAGGACAATACATTATTACCAGATATAATGGGATATTGATAAGGACAGTAGTTCTCCGGGAATTTCTTTTCCTTATAGTCATAAGCCAATATACCATTATTTCGCGTTCCTATTAACAGATTTCCATCCCAGTCAACAGCAAAGGCACGTGAGCTCGAACTTGTTACACCATCCGGAAAATCTTTACGATTCGTCAGGTTAAACTTCTTAAAGTGAGGATCAATAACATTTAAACCATCAGAAGTACTTATCCAAATCATATCTTGTTTTGATGAAAATAAAATATCAGTAACACGATTGCTACTAATAGATGACTCTCTTTTCAACTCATACTTCTGAACCTCAATTGTTTTATTCGTTGGCGAATAAATAAAAAGACCTGCGCCATGTGTTGCAATCCATACATTACCGTTTCTATCTTGTTTTAAGCGTGCTACATCTATCTGCCCCAATAAGGCAGTCAAGCGTTTGTCCAGCTCTCTTAATTTAGGATCATCCAAAGTAAATTCAAACAGTCCACCAAATGCCGTACTAACAAAAAAGTGCCCTCGTGATACCTCAAGAATATCCCAGATCTGCCCCTTAAATTTCTTTTTTATTTCTTTTGACTCTGGATCATAAACTAAAATACCATCTCCCCATGTACAAATCCATATTTTTCCTTGGCTATCGCAATAAACCCTTCTTACTAAATTACTACTTTCACTTAGTTCCGGATACAGTGAAAAATCAATTCGTTGAATACTCCCGTTAAACGGGTTAATTGTAAATACACCACTTCCCCATGTACCACACCATATAGTACCTTTTTTATCAGAGCACATAGAAAAGACAGCATTTAATGAGCGCGGATCTGGTTCATTAAAAATAAATCGTTCAAAACGTTCCGTTTCTTTATTATAGCGATTAAGCCCCGCATACGTGCCAACCCATAGATTCCCCATCGAATCTTTATGCAAACATTGTACAGTATTTTGACTTAATGATAAGCTATCATTTTCTGAAAACTGGAAGGTCTTAAATTCATGGGCATCAAAGCGATTTAATCCATTATATGTACCAACCCATATAAACCCTTCATCATCTTGTAACACACAAGTAGCAGACCCATGCGATAAGCCATCTTTAACATTTAATTGCTTAAATATTTTTTTATTGTTGTTATTCGCTTTAATAACAATTACCGAAAGAAACAGCGATATAAGCAAACAATATACTTTATACATAAGAGTCACATTAAATCTTTTATTTGAACAGACATATTAAATTTAGCCGAACTTTTCTACAAGTCCAATTTTTATTATAAAATCACCCTAATATCACTGCTTGTCGTAAAACACGCCACACCAAGCACAAAACAAATTATTCTGCTTTATACTAAAGACTTAAAGCAAAAAACTAAATCGCTTATCCTAACTATATAGCACATGGCAACATATCTGTCAATATTCTTCTATACTCTAATTTGACCCGATAAAAAAACATTATTTCCTTGCGTTCTACCCTGTATCTTACCTAACTCATGTTAATTAAGCATTCTTCTAAATAATGTAAAGGTCATACAAACAAAAAATTGTATTTTTGGCAATTATCCGCAAAAGGTATACAAAAACAACATTGAACGAGATAACATATCTTACTGAAATTAAGCAAATATGAAACAATATACGCATTTGAATCTTATACTCGGCTGGCTAACCTTTTTTATTTCAGCTACCGTTTATACCATAACAATTGAACCAACAGCCTCATTCTGGGATTGTGGAGAATTCATATCAACATCATATAAACTATTGGTTGGACATCCTCCAGGGGCACCGTTTTTTATGATTATGGGTCGCTTCTTCTCTCTTTTTGCTCCTGATACAGCATCTGTTGCGTTTATGATTAACATGCTGTCTGGTTTAGCAAGTGCCTGTACTATTATGTTCCTCTTCTGGACGATAACACATTTAGCTAAACGAATTTTTATTACAGAAGAAGAGCCTCCTATATGGCGAACATGGGCTGTTATGGGAGCTGGCCTTGTAGGTTCTCTAGCTTACACTTTTTCCGATACCTTTTGGTTCTCTGCCGTTGAAGGCGAAGTTTATGCCATGTCATCACTATTTACCGCTGTGGTATTCTGGGCTATCCTTAAATGGGAAAATGTGGCAGGACAAGCCTACTCAAACCGTTGGTTAATTCTTATTGCCTACTTAATGGGGTTATCAATAGGCGTTCACCTTCTCAACCTATTGGCAATACCAGCCATTGTTATGGTTTATTACTTTAAACTGTATGAGGTTAACCGTAACAATACGCTTAAGGCTCTTGGCATTTCGGCTGTTATACTTGGCGGTATCCTGTATGGCATTATACCTGGCGTTGTTAAAATTGCTAGTTGGTTCGAGTTAGCATTTGTTAATGGATTTGGAATGCCCTTTAACTCTGGTGCAATTTTCTATATAATATTATTAGTTGTAACATTAGTAGCCGGTATTTTTATTACGCATAAAAAGAAAATGGTCATTGCCAATACGGTTATACTGGCTGTAACGGTAATCATGATTGGATATTCCTCTTTTGCAATGATTGTGATACGTTCGTTTGCTAATCCGCCAATGGACCAAAACTCACCGGAAGATGTTTTCTCGTTAATGTCCTACCTTAATCGTGAACAATACGGTGATCGTCCTTTATTCTTAGGGCAAAACTATAACTCACCACTTGACAGGGAAGCCATGCGAAATCAAGAAGGCTCACCTGTTCGCATTAAAAAAGACGGGAAATATAAAACCGTTGATCATCGACCCAAGTATACATTCGACAGCCGCACAACAACACTATTTCCACGGATGTACAGCCGCGAAGGCCGACATATTAACGAATATAAAAGATGGACCAACTTAAAAGGGAAACGTGTTACCATTGAAGATGAAAGAGGCCAGCCAACATCCCTAATGGTTCCAACCATGTGGGAAAATATTAAATTCTTCTTTCGCTACCAGGTTAACCACATGTATTTCCGCTATTTTATGTGGAACTTCTCAGGTCGTCAAAATGATATGCAAGGTCATGGTGAAGTACATAAAGGAAACTGGATAAGCGGCATTAATTTTTTTGACGAATCACGATTAGGCAACGATGAATTATTGCCTGAAATATACGCCAAGAACCCTGCTCGTAACAAATATTACATGCTCCCTTTACTTCTTGGTATTGCAGGATTATTGTTTCAGTACAACGCTGGTAAAAATGGTAAACAAGGCTTCTGGATTGTTGGCCTTCTGTTCTTTTTAACAGGATTAGCTATTGTACTTTACCTAAACCAAACACCATTACAGCCACGTGAGCGAGACTATGCTTATGCTGGTTCGTTCTATGCCTTTACCATATGGATTGGCTTAGGGGTGCTGGCTATTGTTGATGGTATTAAACGCTTTGTTCCTGGCTCTGTAGCAGCAACTATAGCAACAAGCGCATGCTTGGTACTGGTTCCGGGTATTATGGCCAATCAGAACTGGGATGATCACAACCGTTCTGACCGTTATGTAGCACGCGATTTAGCGCATAATTATCTAAATAGCTGTGAGGATAACGCCATATTATTTACCAATGGTGATAACGATACTTTCCCGCTTTGGTATGCACAAGAGGTAGAAGGCATACGAACTGACGTTCGGGTTTGTAACCTTAGTTACCTTCAAACAGACTGGTATATCGACCAAATGAAGCGAAAAGCATACAAATCAGACCCGATGCCATTTTCATTAGAGCATGATCAGTATGTTACAGGAACGCGTGATGTAGTATACGTACTTGATCGTATAAAAGGACAGGTTGATTTAAAGAAAGCAATTAACTTTGTTGCCAGCGATGACCCTAAAACCAAACAGGTACCTGAATATGCAGGATACCTTGAGTATTTGCCTTCAAAACAATTTTCATTGCCTGCTGATAGCTTAAAAATTATACAACGTGGTATTGTTTCTGAGGACGCAGCTCACCTTTTATCAAAGCAGGTTGATATTAACCTGAACAAGGAAATGATTTTAAAGAATGAGCTGATGATTCTTGATTTGCTTTCTAATAACGATTGGAATCGTCCGATTTACTTTGCCGTAACGGTGGGTACTGATAATTATGTAAGTCTTCAGGATTATTTCCAGCTGGAAGGATTTGCCTACCAGGTTGTACCTATTAAAACGCTTAACCAAGACGGCCAGTACGGACGTGTCGATACCGAACGTATGTATAACAATGTAATGGAAGATTTCAAATGGGGTGGCTTTGATAATCCGAACGTGTATCTGGATGAGAACCATTTACGTATGGCTACCAATATTCGTAACAATTTATCGCGACTGGCAATATCCTTAATTGATGAGGGTAAAAATGACAAGGCCAGAAATATACTCGATAAAAGTATGGAAGTATTGAGCAGTGAACGTGTACCTCATAATTATTTCAGTATATTCTTAGCCGAGGGATATTTCCGGATTGGAGAGTTTGAAAAAGGTGAAGGAATACTTAAAGCACTAGCTAAAGACAAAATGATGGAGATGGATTACTTTAGCTCATTGCCTGAATATAAACGTGCCTCTGCCGGTCGTGACCCTGAAACTGCCATGGCTATTTATATGGAAATTGTTAAAGTGGCACAAAAATATAAGCGCGAGGATTTAATGAAGTTACTCGAACAGGATTATCAAAAGAATATGACTAAAATAGGATTCTTCGAGGGCTGATGCATAACTGGAAGATTCAGCCACCAGCCGCTCTAAGAGCACTGTTTCCGAATACCATTTGGCGACGACAAGAAGAAAGTAAAACACTTTACCTGACTTTTGACGATGGGCCGGTAGAAAAGGAAACAAATTGGGTAATGAATCTGCTTGATGATTACGAGCTTAAGGCAACATTCTTTTGTGTGGGTGAAAATGCAAATAATAATGCTTCCATGATAAAAGAACTTTTAACAAAAGGCCATAGTATAGGTAACCATACTTACAACCATCTGCCGGCATGGAAATGTTCACGCCAAGAGTATTTTAATAATATTGAAAAAGCAAAGCCATATATTAAAAGCGGCTTATTTCGTCCTCCACACGGACAGTTATATCCGTGGTATATGAAAGCCTTAAATGCGTACTTTAAAAGTATTGTAATGTGGGATGTACTTTCTATGGATTACGATGAAAGATTAAACCAAAAGGAGGTTTTAAATAATGTGCTTGACCACACGCGCCAAGGTTCAATATTGCTTTTTCACGATTCTAAAAAAGCATGGAAAAGGATGCATTATGCACTTCCTGCCGCTTTAGATATTTTATTGAAAAAAGGCTATCAGTTTAAAGCCCTAGAAATGTAGAAAAATTGAGCACGGCTCAACAAAAAAATAACAACAATAACTATCATGACTAGTCTTTATGACATATTTATTGATTCAGCATCTCTGTATTAATCTATTGTCATAATACTTAAGTCTTGATACTAATTACATAAACAATGAACATCTTACTTTTAGGTTCAGGAGGACGCGAGCATGCATTGGCATGGAAAATGGCACAAAGTGATAAACTATCACAATTATACATTGCACCCGGTAATGCCGGCACAGCTCGTGTGGGTACAAACATTAACATTAACCCAAATGACTTTGAGGCAGTAAAGACATTTGTAATTAATAATACTATTAACATGATTGTGGTGGGTCCTGAAGAACCACTGGTAAGAGGTATTAAAGACTTTGTATTGAATGATGCCCAGATAGCACATGTCCCAGTAATAGGTCCAGGAAAGGAAGGTGCTAAACTGGAAGGTAGCAAGGAATATGCAAAAGCATTTATGATGCGTCATAACATCCCAACTGCCAAATACTTATCGGTTAGTCAATCTAACCTTGAAGAAGGAATTGCATTCTTAAAAACATTAAAAGCACCTTATGTGCTTAAAGCTGATGGTTTAGCTGCCGGTAAAGGGGTGCTGATTTTAGATAATTTAGCCGAAGCCGAAACAGAACTGAAGGAAATGCTTGATGGCAAGTTTGGTAATGCTTCAAGTACAGTTGTTATTGAAGAGTTTTTAAGCGGTATTGAGCTATCGGTATTTGTTTTAACAGATGGACATGGTTACGTGGTGTTGCCTGAAGCTAAAGACTACAAACGTATTGGTGAAGGTGATACTGGACTAAATACCGGTGGTATGGGGGCTATTTCTCCTGTTCCTTTTGCCGATGAAATATTTATGAAAAAAGTTCATGAACGTATTGTGATACCTACCGTTGAGGGACTGGCAAAAGATAACATCCCATACAAAGGCTTTGTGTTTATTGGCTTAATGAGTGTTGATGGTGAACCACAAGTCATTGAATACAATGTACGAATGGGCGACCCAGAAACAGAAGTGGTTATTCCGCGCTTAAAGTCAGATCTTGTTGATTTATTTGAAGCCACAGCAGCCGGTATCCTTCGCACTAAAACTATTGAAATTGACAAGCGCAGTGCTACAACTGTAATGTGTGTTTCGGGTGGTTACCCGGGTAACTATGAAAAAGGAAAGGTTATAAGCGGCCTTGATAAAATTACAGAAGGTCTAGTTTTCCATGCTGGTACTACCGAAAAAGATGGAAAAGTTGTAACTTCAGGTGGACGTGTTATAGCCCTAACAGCTTATGGCACTGATAAAAATGATGCTTTAAAACAATCATTTACAAATGCTAAAACATTAGATTTCGAAGGTAAATATTTTCGTTCAGATATCGGATTCGACTTATAAACTATGCTATTTAGAACTGCCAATAGGAATAATATAATAGCCTTAGCCTTAATGCCTTTATTACTGATAGGCTTTTGGTCTAATTCATTGGTCTTTGATCAGTCGCCAAGCTTTCCTTATGATCAAACTCCAATGCCATTATGGGATTTAATGATTAGTGTTTTAAAAAGTAATCATCTGTTAGCTTCATTAATTAGTATGGCTATTGCACTAATGGTGATGTTCAGCGTTAACCGCATCGCTAATCGCTATTCGCTTTTTAGTGGCCCTACAGCATTACCTGGTTTCTTATACATGCTGTTTGTCAGTGGCTACCTGATGGCGCAAAAGTTACATCCTGTCTGGTTTTTTACACCTTTACTGATAAGTAGTATTGAGCGTTTATTTGCTGCTCATGGTGAACGAAAACCCATGACTTGGTGCTTTGAGGCTTCTTTTGCACTATCGCTGGGTACATTATTCTACGCTAAAGGTATCTACTTTATGGCATTTATCTGGATAATAATGTTTATTCTCAGGCAGTTCACTTTCAAAACATTTACAGCTTCTGTACTTGGGCTTTTACTGCCCTACTTATTCATATTTGCATATTATTTCTGGCACGATCAATCAAATGTGTTCGTAGATGTTATATTCGAAAATTTTGCCTCACCTTTAGCCTATTTTGAGCATACAATTTATTCACAGGTTTACAATAGTATTATTGGCTTTTTGGTGTTTATTTCAATCTTAGGTATTGTTCGTATATTACCAGCCATTAAAATTATTACCAGAAAACACTTTCGTATTTTTATCTGGCTTATAATTTTATGTATTGTAGCAGCCATTACCCCCTACTTTTCACTCGAAGTAATACCCGTATGGGCTATTGGTGCGTCAATAATTACAGGGCGTTTTTTATCGGTTATCCAACGACCATTTTTACAAGAGCTTTTTTTTTACCTAATCCTTGGTATTACAATAGCAGCCCAATTCCTTATCTAAGTTAACTATGAATACTTCAAAGCCGACTTTAGCTATTTACGGCATACAGGATCGTATTAATAGTTCAACACCTTTTTATGTACACGACCATGCCCTTACCTTAATGGATAAAGGTAAGGTCATAAAGCACTTAACCCTAGAGCGATTAAGCCGTAAGAAGCATGATAATACCTTACATGAGCAAATTTACGATTTACTGAAGTATGAAGGTTTATTAAAACACACAGATTACGATCTCGTCTTTGTTGACAATGTGGTTGGTAGAAGTCTGATATCTGCTTGCGGACGCTTTAGATTTGAAGCCCCGTTACATAATAATCTGGTTATTCACCCAGAAATTGGTCGTTGCTGGTGGCTTGATAAGGAAAAGGAAGCTTACGCTATTAATCATGAATTAGCTCATATTGGAGCCTGCCTACCATTCTATGGTGAATTTAAAAATAACAGTTTACTGGTTCATTTCGATGGAGGAGGAAGTTTGAGTAATTTCTCAGCATTTAGTTATTGTAATAATAAATTAAATGCACTGGAACACCATTGGGACTTTAAATACTTATCGAGTCTTTTTAATGCCAATGCACTTGTATTTGGCATCATTGGAGCCAAATATAAAGAGCAAAATAGTGTTCCTGGCAAAATGATGGGCTTAGCTGCATTTGGTACTTATCAGCCTGAACTTGAAAAATGGCTTGTTAAGAACAATTACTTTGCCGACATATGGGCAGCTAAAAAAACATTCTTCGATGCAGCCAAAGTCGATTTTGGCAAAACTATTCACCACCTTCAGCAGGATAATGCTTTCTTACAGGATGTAGTAGCAACAATGCAAGGTATTTTTCAGCGTGAGTTATGTCAAAAATTACAGCAGCTACAAACCAGGGGGCAATACAAATACCTTTACTACTCAGGTGGTTCGGCATTAAATATAGTAACTAACACACATATTGTTGAATCTAACTTATTTGATGATCTGTTCATTCCTCCGTGTACTGAAGACAGTGGCCTATCACTTGGAGCTGCATCACTATTCGAATGGTATAAGCATGGCACAATAGCGCAACACTCCCCCTATTTAAACAACTGGGGTTTGCCACCTGTTGCCTGCACTTTTTCTTCTGCTGATGTAGCTAAGGCAGCACAAGCAATTATAGACGGGAAGGTAATAGCCGTATGTAATGATGCTGGCGAGATAGGTCCACGAGCGCTGGGCAACCGCTCTATATTGGCATTAGCCAATTCTAAAACCCTGGCTGATAAGGTGAGTATAACGCATAAGAAACGAGAATGGTATCGACCTGTTGCACCCATTATGCTTGAGAAAAATGCCAAATATTTTACCGGTCGATCTACTATTCATCACTTAGCAAAATATATGTTGCTTGACTTTGAAATAAGTGAGAATAAGAAAAGTGAAATTATAGGTGTTGTTCATGTTGATGGTACATCCCGAATTCAAACAGTTACCAAAGAAGATAATGCCTATATTTTTGAACTGCTTACGTTTCTGCATGAAAAGCACAGCATTAAGGCACTAATTAACACCTCTTTTAATGTTAGGGGTGAGCCAATAGTACACTCTCCGGAAGATGCAATTAATTCGGCACGAAACATGAAACTTGACGGTGTTGTTATAAATGGCAAATACCAACACATATAATCTACAGCCACTTATCAACAATCTGCTCCAAATCATCCATTTTAACAGGTTTACCTATATAATCATTCATACCTGCTGATATACAAACTTCACGATCTCCTTTTAAGGCATTGGCTGTCATTGCGATAATAGGCAATACGACACCATTTTGCCTTAATTTTTTAGTAGCATCAAGTCCATTTAACACTGGCATCTGTACATCCATAAATACAAGATCTATATCGTGCTTCTCATCACCTGTTAGCCTATCAACTGCCTCCTGCCCGTTATTAGCAATACTGGTTTGCAAACCCAAACGGGATAGCATTTTTTCTGCAATTTTTTGATTAATTATATTATCCTCAACCAGTAAAATCTGTTTGTTTTTAATTCTTTCCTTTAAATCAACAACCTGCACATCTCCTTTATTTACCTCTCCTACTCCATCTACAAGAAGCTTCTCAATAGCAGTAAATAAATCAGTGTGCTTTACAGGCTTTTGTAAAATAGTATCCATCCCTTTAAACTCCTCGGGATTCTTCCAACGATTTTCTGACGAAAATAAGATAGTTTTTAAGTTTTTCTGCTTTTGCTTAACTGTTTGTAAGAATTTATCATCTGCCTTACTAAATACATGGCTGTCAATAATCATTAAATTAAAATTAGAACACTCTTCAAGTTTATTAAGTGCTGATTTTTCGTCATTAACCGTTTCTGATTTAATATTCCAGTTATTTAGCGTCTTCTTTAGCAACAGTAAATTCGTTTTATGATTATCTACAATTAAGGTATTTATATGTGCAAACTGACCTGTATTCAGCTCTAATGTTTTATGGTTTTTATCAATAACAAATGGTAAAGTAAAATGAAATACAGAGCCCGGGTTTTCTTTTGACCACATAAAATTCTGATTTGGGCTTTCTACCCAAATCTTACCCCCCATCAATTCAACCAACATTTTCGATATACTGGTTCCCAAACCTGTACCACCAAATTTCCGTGTTGTCGAACCATCGGCCTGTGTAAATGATTCAAATATCTTCTCCAGCTTGTTTTTAGGTATACCAATTCCTGAATCCTCAACAGAGAAGTGCAAAATTAAATTAGTGCCTTTTTGTTGCTCTATTTCCACCTTTAATACCACCTCTCCTTCTGAGGTAAATTTAACGGCATTACCCATCAAATTAACCAACACTTGAATCAATCGGCTCTCATCACCAATTAAAACTGGAGGTATCGTATCTTCTATATCATTAAGTATCTCAATACCTTTTTCAAGCGAACGAAACGACATCTGATCCATCAGATAATCAACTGTTGAACGCAAATTAAAAGCATAAGACTCTATTTTCATTTTACCGGCTTCAATCTTCGAAAAATCAAGAATATCATTAATGATATTCAACAGATTATCGCACGAACGGCCAATAATTGAGACAACATTCTCTTGCTCTTTAGTCATCCGTGTTTTTGCCAATAGCTCTGTTGCACCAATAATACCATTCATTGGTGTACGGATTTCATGGCTCATATTTGCCAAAAACTCCGATTTTGCTTTATTCGACTCTGCCTCCTTTTTCTGTATTTCCTTCTGTGCACTAATATCCATAAATGCCTCTAAGAAAACTTCTTTCTGATCTAATGATATTGGTATTATATTTTTAAGTATCTCGCGCGACACATTGTTTTCGATAATTTCCAAACGTTCTTCCAGCGAAACAACAGTAACACCAGTCTGCTCATCTTTGTATTCTTCCCTTTTTGTTGTGCAAAACAACTCATCATAAGCTATACCCGACAAATGCTTTAAGGCTTCATCTGCTGAACCAAATCCCATCGTATTGGACGCTGTTTTATTAATCTGAATAACTTTCTTATCCTTATTAACTATCATTACACCCACCGGTAAATTATCTGTAATGGTAGATAATGCTTTATTGGACTCTTCTAATGACTCTGTAAGTAACTTTTTTTCAGTTGTATCTTCCTTAATAGCCACATAATTAGAAATGGTTTTATCTTTGCTCAACACCGGCGAAATCAATACTTTCTCCCAATAAACAGTCCCGTCAGCTTTTCTACTTGATATTTCACCCGTCCATATCTTACCTTCCTGAATCGTTTGCCACAATACATCAGCTAATTCATTTTTCTCATTTTGCAACTGAAAAAAATTAGCATTACCACTTTCCAATTCTGTTTTAGAAAATCCATCTAAAGATTTGAAACCCTTATTAACATACTCCACATTCCCCTGTGTATCAGTAATCATTATTGATATTGGACTTTGCTCAACTGCTTGTATCAATTTTTTATTATTCTCTTCCGCCTTCTTACGATATAGAATTACATTACGTATTTGTGAGAATAGAAAATAGGATAAGAAAATAACAAATAAAGTAAACAGAAACAGGGAGGTAAACTTTAATTTATTATAACGATTTAGTACATTAATGCTTTTGTTATTTAAACTCACCAACCGCTTATTAATCTCATAAGCAATTGTATTTTCAATCTCAAGCATACGTTCAAATTCCGATGCTGCTTGTTTTATCAATTGCTCTACATTAGCTTTTAAATTTTCATTCTGTGCGCCATGTACTTTAATATTTTCATTAATAAGGTTTGATATACGTACCGATTGATTATATAAATCATCAATAATAGGAACCAATTCACTTACTTTAGAAATTGTTCCTGTATATTCATCCTCTTCATAGTTTATCTGAACAGTAATAGAGTCTTTCGAATAGTCTTTAACCGGCCTGACATCTTTAATCGTACCTCCCTGATCAATAGCATTTAATATATCTTTACTTCTTTTTGTAAACTGCTGAATATCTGTATTATTATTTTCCAATGCCTTAACGTGATTAATTGAAGCATAAGAGAAAAAAGCTAAATTAAGATTAAGTAAATTCTGATTTAATAAAGTCTCAAGTTTTAAAAGTTTTTCCTGATTTTCAATGGCAATCCTGTACTTTGAAGTATAAGCCTGATCAAAGTAATTCTCAATTGTTAAGATTGTAGCGATAGTAAGAAGAAAAATGGCCAATAACAAGTAGAGCTTATTAATAATTGGCTCGCTAAAATAGGACAGTTGATTACTTTTATTTTTTTTTCTCACGGAAAAGGAATTTTTCTAAAAGTAAGATTTTACCATTAAAATTAAAAAATAATGGTTTGTCTTTTTGATAAACCGTACTCACTCAATCTTGATTCGTTCAAATAAGATGATGCCAAATCAAGAAAAGCCCTTGCCATTTTCGGTTCAGAACTGCACGATAAGATAGCGGCATAAACAGGGTATGCATTATTATACGGAGATGGTGGCATTATAACTTCAACATAATTCCGGTTACCATTTACATTTAAATTACTATGCCAGTTAATAACAACATCTGCCTGATTCTCTTTCAGACCCCTAATCAAGCCTTTTGAATCAGATGTTAATGAGATGGCATCTGTCAATATATCATCATAAGAGCCTTGTTGTTCAAAAAAACGTTTGGTCTCGTACCCAAGTGCACTTGTTTCGGAGTTTGCTATTATAAAGGCATATTTATTATTATTCTGTAAACGCCCCGTATAACCATCAAATTTTTTTGGGTTACCTTTTTTTACCATATAAACCAAATGATTATAACCCCAAAAGAGTGAATCGGTAAGAACCTGACCGGTTTGCGCATAAAAATTTTTAAAACTATGTGTCGAGGACGGAATATACAAATCTCCTTCTGCTGAATACTGGATAATCCCCATCAAATTTTTTGAACAATCGTTTTGTATTACCACTCGGCAACCATATTGTTCCTCAAAAAGTGGCTTTAAATCTACAACCATATTAAGCATAGTATTCTCACAATAAACTATAAGCTCCTTAGCTGCACATTTCCCATCTTTTGTTCTATTGATCTTTCGTTCTTTACATCCTTCAAAAATAAACAAAGAACAAACTGTAAGAATAGAAATATATTTAATTAGAAACATAGATTTACCATTTTAATGCTTAGCAAGTTAGCAAATAGATCTATGCACAAATAACCATTCATCACTGATATAACAGTGTTTATCAAAACACTTTACCTACTAATGAAATGTTTACGTATCCAACGCGGAACAATAAAAGCACCAATAACCAGGTAAGGGTAATAACTTATTAAGCGCCACATAAAGGCTAATGCCATACCTGTACCTAAAGGAATCATACCCGAAAGAAACTCCTTAAATACCCATTCGGCAAAACCACTACCTCCGGGTGTAGGGCTTACCAGCATCATGATCCACATAACAAGTTGTTTCCCAAAAATTAAGATATGGTCGCTCCAACCCAACAGTTCAAAGCCAAAGAAAGCCAATATTAGTGTATTTACAATCCAATAGCGGGCAGTCCAGCTAATACTTGTTGCTATAAAGGCTTTAAACCAATTTTTTAATGGCCACTTTTTAAATTCTTGCGATGTAGAAATAAGATCTGAGCCTGATTCATTTGCCTGGGGACGCCATCGACGAATTATTGGCAATTTAAAAAGCCACAATAAAAGCCATTTTAAACCCCGTGGATTAATAAATAACCCGTAGCTAATAACAATTGTATAACTGAACTTAAGCAGGTAGCCAATAAAAGCAAACACGAAAAACTTATTCTCATACCATGGCATACCCTCTGTTAAACTATTTCCAAAGGTAAAAATATCGGTTCGTCCGATAAAAAGCAGAATAAGTGGAAAAGTGAGTATAAAATACAATTCATCCAAAAAGGAAGTCACCATTACAACAGCAGTACTGCGCCCTACCCTAATACCTTCTTTATTAATAAAAAAAATAGCCACGCCGGTTCCTCCTATTGCCGATGGTGTAATTGCTGAAGTAAATTCCCATAACATAACAACATTAAAGGCCCGTTTCCATGTAAGTTTATTACCCGTTAATAAGCGGATACGAATAATATAACCTAAATCACGAATGGCCATCATCAAAAATGAAATGAAAAACCAAAAAAGCGATTGAACAGTAAAAGAAAATGTAGTAAGAACGCCCGGATCAAATTCTTGATACAGAAAATATCCGGTTACAGCTAAACCAATAAAAATAGGTAAGGTAATTTTACCGGGACGAATGCTTTTTAGTATTTTACCAGAATTATCAGTCATAATTAGGGGCAAAGTTATGAGAATACATTAAGTGCAAAAATACATAACCAATTAAATTCATACAATTATTACTTTTATTCACAACAGTATTTATTCAAACTATTTATTGCACAAATCTGTTAGGGTATAAACAAAACGAGAAAGAATAATGGAAGAAATTCAATCACCATGTATTAATGTATGTCAATACGATAGTAACGGTATATGTTTTGGATGCCGAAGAACCATTAACGAAGCTGGCAACTGGTCAATATTTTCCAATGAAGAAAGAGCAGCTATCATTAAGGATCTTTCAGTAAGAAGAAATGCAGATGGAGAAGAGCCACAAATATTTTTAAGATAAAAAAACATTATTATAACGTGAAATATGAGTTTAACGAATGCTGTGCCCATTGATTAGCTAAAATTTAATATTTTTAAAGATGTTGGTTCGGTCTAATCCACCTTTTTAATTTTCTCTCTTTTCATCGACAATATCCGGGTTAAGAGAAGAATACTATATAAAATAACGTGAGTTCGATTCAATTTTTAAAACACAGATTGAAATAATACGTGATGAGATAAATTCAAAATTTTACGTTAAACATAGGTTAATCAAAGTCTAAAGCTGATAATTTAGAAAGAGGTAAAACCGAAAGAATAAGAACAAAAAATTTTAATGCCATACTTATCAATTCATTGATTTAGAATATTAGCATTCTCTATAACGATTAGAGCATAATTAACTGTTGGAACTGTTGATTTTACAATCTAAAAACAGTAAGCTTCTACTTTTATTTGTTCGCATATGTTAATTAGAGTTGTATGCACATAAAAAAGCGCCCAGGATGGAAGCTCCCGAACGCCTTATCTTTACTGTGGAGAATAGCGGAATCGAACCGCTGACCTTTTGACTGCCAGTCAAATAATTTATATTTGTGATGATTTGCGAATATTTGTAAAGCACAGTAAAACACTATTATATGATTTTAGTGCTTTGTGTAATTTTGTGAATTTTATTGTTTTTTTGTAGTTTAGTATGCAAATTATCACATGGCGAATATCAATAGAGACTACCAAATATCCATTTATCTGGACACTCGTAGAGCTAAGAAGAATGGAAAATATCCGGTTAAATTAAGAGTATTTACTGCTCATCCCAGGAGGCAAAAGTTATATCCAACTAAGTTTGAATTCACAGAGGATGAATTTGACCTGATATGGTCTGTGGAAAAACCGAGAGGAAAATGGAAGGACTATAAAATACTATTGAAAGGACTGGAAACAACTACCTATGAAAAAGCAGATTCTTTGGATGAATTTACTTTTGAGGACTTTGAACTACTTATAGCGCCCAATAAGGTTCAGGTTAAACGCACTGTTAACGAATACTACAATGCTGCAATTGATAATTATAAGCATAACAATAAATTGACTACTGCAACGAGTTATGAATACAGTTTAAAATCACTAATTCAATTTTCAAGTACTGATGAATTGTACTTTAAAACTATAACAGTACAATGGTTAAAAGACTATCAATACTATATGGAATCGTTAGGGCGAAGTCGAACATCAATTGGTATGTATTTGCGAAATCTAAAAGCTATTTTCAACAGTGCGATTGCTGATGGAGTTATAAAACAGGAGATTTATCCTTTTGGGAAAGGAAAGTATCAAATACCAACCTCGAAGAAAGTCAAAACAGCACTTTCTGAAGAGGAACTAAAAGTATTAATGAAGGGAGAGCCAAAAACAGAAGAGCAAGAAAAGGCAAAAGCGTTCTGGTTTTTCTCCTATGCTTGTAATGGTATGAATGTTAAAGATATTGCGAATGTTAAATACAAAGATTTTATTGACGATGATACATTCTATTATTACCGGAATAAAATTAAAGACACTGACGTAGAGCACAAACCAATTATAATTTACCTTAATCCTTTTACAAAAGAGGTCATTAAAAAGTATGGTAATAAGAAAATTAATAACGAAACATACTTATTCCCAATATTATCTCATGGTTTCAGTCAATCAGACACGGACAGAGCTGTAAATAATTTCAACCGCTTTATTAGTCAGCACATGAAAAAATATGCGCAAAGTCTTGAATTGAATATTAAAATTAATAGTAAAATTGCTAGACATTCGTTTGCAACAAACCTAATTAGGAAAGGAGCTGGAATGGAGCTTGCACAAGAATCATTGGGGCATACTGATATTAAGACGACAAAGGCATATTTTGCTGGTTTTGCCGATGACCAGAAAAGAGATATTGCCAATAAAATGATGGGTTTTAATGACTGATACAGAAAGAAAAATAATAGCGATTGATAAAATCATTAACGAATTGAATGAAATATATCAGGGGTGGGTTGAAATTTTTCCTTTCGAACTTGATATGTTTAAACCCTTAAAGGAAAAGTATAAAAACGAACTCCCTATCATAAAAAACAACGAAGCACTGTATTACAAAGACTTAAATGAGGTTCATATCAATTTTTATTCTCCCAAAACCTTTTTTATGTATTTGTCACAGCTAACAATGTCAATCCTTGGAAGCATCAATACTGTATCATTATTTGAGGACGGTAAAATCGATGACATTGAAAAACACAAGTTGGAGATTATACTTAACAATCGCAAAACTGAGATAAGAGCGCAGGTAAGCAGAACCAGATATCAAAAACCTGAATACGTCGATTATTTGTTAGAATGGTTTGAGAAAGAAGAAATCTTTATTGATAAGATTGCTCCGTTTTTTAAACAAACCGAAGATGCTCATGAAACAAAAAAAATACCTGCAAAATGGTACGCCTTATTGCATATTTTTAAAATCAATGCAGGCTTTGAGAAAGCTTTCCCTTTAAATGAAAATGACCAGTTTGATTATAAACTCATAAAGCAATTCGCAGAAGACAACTACCCAGTTAAAAATGGACAAGGTTTCTATAGAACATTTAAGGAATTTTATGGTGTAAGTGAAAAAGTAATTAATAATTCATTTGGTTCTGATTATAAAGAAAAACTAATTGAATTGACAGAAGACAAGGACTTAATAAATTATATTAAAAATTCACACAAAGCCTAACGCACTTACTACCAACGTGTAAAAATTCATGTATTTACACGACACAATACACAGTGCAAACCAACCATAAGTTTGTTTCAAATTTAAAAAACAGACTTATGGATACTTCCACTTTACTACAAAAAGAAACAAACGAAACCGTTAATCAAGCTACCAATGTTTTTATTAATAACATTGCTAAAGCAATTGCTAACCAAGTCGCGAACCAGCTTGCCAACCAAGTAGATCCATTATTCAACACTGAAAAAAACGAACCGAAAGACAAACTTTTAAATATCGATGAAGCTTGTCAAGTTCTTCATTTGGAAAAACCAACTGTCTACTCGAAAGTTAGTCGGGGAGAATTGCCACATATGAAGAAAGGTAAACGCCTTTACTTTTCAAGAGAAGCACTGCTTGAATATATCCACTCAGGTAGAGTTAAAACAAATGATGAGTTGGCAGACAGCGCACTCGATTATCTGAATATCAGAAAGGGAGGTGCTTCGAATGACAGATAAAAACTCAATATCCCTTGATGCCATAAAGCAAGATGCATTAAAACATTCACAATTGGTTGAAAATGCAGAAGCAGTTCAGGGACTATTCATTGTAAAATCTGCCAATAAGTGGATTCATGAAGCTAAGAATAGACCAATACCCAAAATGCTTTTTTCTGAGTTTTGGCACGAAAGTGAATTATGCATCTTGTTTGCCGACACTAACTTAGGGAAAAGCATTTTAGCTGTTCAGATTGCCAATAGTATTTCAAAAGGAATACCTATTAGAGGGTTTAAATTAGAAGCTTTACAGCAAAAAGTCTTATACTTTGATTTTGAGTTATCTGACAAGCAATTTGAGGTAAGGTATTCACATAACTACACAAACCATTATCGTTTTAACGAACGCTTTCAGAGAGTTGAAATCAATACAGATGCGGAATTACCGGATAATTTATCGTTTGAGAACTTTTTAAACCAATCATTGGAGAAAGCTATAGTACAAACGGAGGCACGTGTTTTAATCATTGACAATATTACCTTTTTAGGTAATGACAATGAAAAAGCTAAGGATGCGTTACCGCTCATGAAACACCTAAAGGCTTTGAAGAAAAAATACGACTTATCTATTTTAGTGTTAGCACATACACCCAAAAGAGATTCATCGAAACCAATTACTGTTAATGATATCCAAGGAAGTAAAATGTTATCAAATTTTACAGATAGCAGTTTTGCTATAGGGTTGAGCCATAAAGACAAAAGTTTGCGCTACATCAAGCAAATTAAGCAGCGCAATTCTGAACAAATCTATGATGCAGAAAACATTATTATTTGTGAAATTATTAAGCAAACTAATTTTTTGGAGTTTCAATTTGTTGATTTTGGTTCTGAAATAGAACACCTTAAACAGGTTGATAAGTCAGAGAGAGCAGAGCTGGAACAAAATATAATTCAACTTAAAAGGGAAAACTCTGGCTTAAGTAATCGAAAAATTGCTGAGCAACTTAGCACTAATGCAATGCAAGTTGGAAGAGTATTAAAAAGGCACAATTTGTAACACGTGTAACAGATGTAACAATGTTACACCCGTTACATGTGTTACATTACATCTTTCAATTATGAACTTTGAAATAGAGAAATATAACCAATATAATCTTCCTGAAGGTAGAAGATACAGCACCTGCCCACTCTGTTCTGAACATCGTAAGAAAAGTAAGGAAAAATGTTTGATGTTGGATTGGAAAACAGGATTAGGCACATGTCAACATTGTGGAGAAGTAATTCAACTTCATTCATATAAGAATAAAAGAACTTGTTCTGATTCAAATTATATTAAGTACAAGCGCCCTGCCAAGAAGGTTGAAGAAAATATATCAATCATTCGTTCGGAAACAGTTAAGGCGTCCATGCAGCGATATGACGCGAATAACCTTGTCACTTTTCTCAACAGCATTTTTGGAAACAAAAAGACTTTAGAATTAGTCAGCAGATATTTAGTTGGAACATCTAAAAAATGGAGTGGAGCAACTGTATTTTGGCAAACAGATATTTATGGAAGAGCTAGGTCAGGTAAGATAATGCTTTATAATCCTACAACAGGTAAACGCATTAAAAAACCTCAAAGCCATTTCTCTATGGTTCATACGGAGCTTCATCTTAAAGACTTCAACTATAAGATGTGTTTGTTTGGTGAACATCTATTAAAAGAAAACAAGCCCATCGCATTGGTTGAGAGTGAAAAGACCGCTATGATAGCCAGTGCTTATCTTCCTAAATTTATATGGTTGGCTACCGGTGGAATGCAAAATTTTAGTGCAGAAAGATGTAAAGTGCTCGAAGGGAAAACTGTTGTGCTTTACCCTGACCTAAATGCAATTGAAGATTGGACGAACAAAGCTGTCGAGATTGAGCAATCTATAAGCGTGAAGTTTTTAGTATCTGACTTATTACAAAAACATGCCTGTGATGATGAAATCACAAAAGGATTAGACCTTGCTGATTTTCTTGTTCGGCACAAGTGGCAAGAAGAAATAGAGCCAATAACAGAAGAGCAAAAACGATTAAATGCATTAACTGCTAAAAATCCCAACCTTTCTTTTCTCATCGAAAAATTTGATTTAGTAATAACCGATTAAATATTTAACATGAATAACAAAACATGCCTTAATTGTGGAGAATCATTCACTCCAAAACGTTCTGATGCAGTATGCTGTTCCGATAAGTGCCGTTCTGCATATAACTACAAGAAGAAACAGCGCAAAAACGGCATTATGGATTTACCCCAAATTGATAATATTGCGCAACAACAAGAAAATGATGTTATCATTGAAGGAGTGCTGGATACACAGTACCTTATTGCAAAATGTAAAGAGTGTGAAACTAAGCTAGAAGCTATTAATACCAACATAGAGCAATTGGAAGCCAACAAAAGTGATCTTTCTGCGCAAATATTAGTTGTTGAAGAAGAACTTTTATCAATTGAAAGTGGTGACAAAGCCAAGTTGATGAAAATTATGAGCTTATCGGACTTAGTTCTTTATAACAATTATCTTAATAGCGCATATTTATCAGAAAAGAAGAAGGGTAACGAATTTGCTTATAACCGTTTAAAATCCGAGCTTGACTTAGCGAATAAGTTCAATCCAACCTTACGAGTAGAGATTGATAATTACCGTAATCGAATTAAAGATGCCATTCAGAAACACGACTTAGAAATTGCCAATAAGCAACTTCTTATAACAGCCTTTCAGAACCAAATTGAGGATATCTGCGCAAGAATTAAAGAGTTACAAAATCAGTTGCGCTTTTACGAAGCACGAGTTTTAAAATATGAAGCCTTGTTATTATCCGTTTAATCTATATTCGCATTACGAAGGATAAAATGCAATATGATTGCCATGTTAAAATATTAACATATATCTTATCTTTGATGCTTGGTATAATCAAGAACGCTTATTCTTATGGGTAAAATAGCAACGAACACAGATATTCAAATCAAAATCTTGACAAAAAGAGGAATGATTTTAGATTATGATGAATCGAAAATAAAAGAATTCCTATTAGACATTGGCTATTACAGGCTTGGTTTTTACTGGAATCCATTTGAAAAAGATGGAAACCATAACTTTGTTGAAAACACTAAATTCTCGGATGTTATTAAGTTGTATTATTTAGATGTCGATTTGAGGAATATCCTTAGCAAGTACCTAAATAGAATCGAAATTAACTTCAGGACTAAGGTTGTATATTATGCATCTAATAAACACAAGGACTCCCCGACTTGGTTTGCTGACCCAAGTATAGTCAATCGTGACGTCATTGATAAAATTGGGGATTACTACAATGATAACTTTATAAGGAGCAATAAACCTATAAAAAATCACCACAAGAAATATATAAATGACAAATATGCGCCAGCATGGAAAACACTTGAGTTTTTTACCTTTGGCACAATCTTAAGTATATTTCGTAATTTGAAAAATAATGAAATACAAGAGCGTATATCTAAGGAATTCGGCATTTTAAACCTATCCAAGTTTATAAATCTACTTGAAAAAGTTATTTTGGTTAGAAACATTTGTGCACATGGAGGAATTCTTTTTGATATGCGAACCCCTAAAGGCCTTGCAGTGCTTCCTGGTATCACTTATAACAATAAAGATAGAAGCTCTTTAGATTCTTGCATTAAGGTTGTTTCATTTTTAATTATGCAAATATCCGTTAATAGACATGATGAATTAACTAAAGAAATAAGAGAACTGTTTGAAAGCCATAGGGAAAGCGCCCTTTTGAAATCTATTATTGAGAATAAAATCAACTACGTATACGAAAAATAAATTTGACAAATTAATTTAGGTTACATATATTTGTGGTCTCAGTGCACTGCTATTCGAATGAATCAAAGAAGTCGCTTTAGTTTCTGCACTTAAAAATATTAAAATAAAACCTGGACTTGCTCCAGGTTTTTTTGTTACTATCAACATCTTTTTGAAACGCAATAGTATAAGTTAAACTCAATTTTATCCGTATAACCTTATTCGGTTAATTTCAACGCTAAGTATACGTTTATAAAGCCAGTAAAAAGCGCAATTTTAGCTCTTCTAGTTCACAATTATTATAATTTTAGCAACAGAAAAACACTTTTAAACATGCTTTTAAGCGCATTTTCACTATAAATAGCTATAAATTTGCGCAGAATGCAGCTTTTAATCTACCAACCAATATATGACAACTACATTCTTTATAGTCTCAATAGTTTAAAGGCAGCCTTTCAATTTTAATGTAGAACAGAATATACGTTTAACTTTTTGGCTCTAATTAACACCTTTGACACAAAATAATATTCTTAACTATTAGTTGAGAATACTTCTGCTAATGATTCGCTCTGAGCTAAGACACGGTCAGCCTCCATTTTTGCTAAATCTGGCGGATAACCATAGCGCATAAGTATTTTCTTTACAGTTAGCCTTAATTTTGCTTTTACATCATCTCGCTTACTCCAATCTACCGTTGCATTATTTCTAATTACATCAACAATAGTATGAATCAATTCTTTCATTTTAGTATCATCTAAAAAGCTGGTAGATTCATTTTCACTTAGAACACTATAAAATGCATATTCCTCTGGAGTTAATCCAAGCTCATCAGATTTATGGTCTTCTAAACGCATTTCCTTTGCAATCTCAGATAGTTCATGCAGAACTTGAGCCGAATCTATTTGATTATTATGGTAACGTTTTACAACTGACTCTAACATTTCGGAAAAACGTTTTCCTTGTACTAAGTTTTTTGTTTTTCTAACTCTCACTTCATCACTTAGAAGCTTTTTGAGAAGTTCAAAAGCAACATTCTTTTGTTGCATATTTTTTACTTCTAACAAGAATTCGTCTGATAGAATACTTACTGATGGACTTTCTATTCCTGCTGCTTCAAATATATCAACAACACCATCACTTGATAATGCATTATCTACAATTTGTTTTATGGCTGTTTCTACTTCGTAATCTGATTTTACGCTGCTACCAGAAAACTTATTTATTCGTGCTTTTACAGCTTGGAAAAATGCAACTTCATCTTTTATTGCTTCTGCATCAGGACTTGGAATTGACATTGCAAAAAGTTTGGACAATAAAGTCACTTCTTTAAGGTATCGTTCTTTAAGCTTAATGTCCGATAGAATAAAGTTTTGAGCACCTAATAAAACTTGCAATTTTTCTGCTGTGCTAACTTTAAAATATGCTTTAAAATCGAAACCATTAAACATCTGTTCTATAATTTCAAACTTCTCATTCATACCTGCAATTGCTTCTTTAATATCAACAATCGGTTCTCCTTTACCACCAGACTGTAAATAAGTTGCCATCGCATTTCTTAGGTCTTGACCTATGCCGAAGTAATCAACGACTAAACCTCCTGGCTTATCTTTGTAAACTCTATTAACACGTGCAATTGCTTGCATCAAATTATGTCCTTGCATTTTCTTATCTACATACATTGTATGGGTGCTTGGAGCATCAAAACCTGTGAGCCACATATCTCGAACGATTACTAATTTTAGTTCATCATTAGTATCTTTCATTCGAGTGGCTAAATCTTTTCTTTGTTGTTTTGTTGTTTTATGTGGCTGAAACAATTCAGGGTCATCAGATGAGCTTGTCATAACAACCTTAATTATTCCTTTATTTAAGTCTGCATTATGCCAATCTGGTCTTAGGTCAATAATTTCATTGTATAGTTTAACACAAATATTACGTGTCATTCCAACAATCATTGCCTTACCTTCAAAGACTTTTTGCCTTTCCTCAAAGTGCATCACAATGTCTTTGGCAACATCTTTTAACCTATCAGGATGCCCAACCACAGCATCAATAGTTGCAGTTTTCTTCTTCGCTTTTTCTATCTGTTCTTCTGTCGCATCAGCAATGTCATTTATTTCATCGTCTAAAGCTTTTGCAGTTTGTTCATCAAGTTTGATTTTTACAAGACGAGATTCATAACTAATTGGAACGGTTGCACCATCATCAACGGCTTGTTTTATATCGTAAACATCAATATAATCACCGAAAACAGCTGGAGTTGATTTGTCTTCTTTTTCAATAGGTGTTCCAGTAAAACCAATGTAAGAGGCATTAGGTAGAGCATCTCGTAAATATTTAGCATTGCCATATTTTATCTCAGAACCTATTACATTATCATTCTCATCTTTAATTTCAGATTCACGAGCTTTAAAACCATATTGACTGCGGTGCGCTTCATCTGCGACAACAACAATATTTGTTCTTTCAGATAAGGTTTGATAAACATTTCCTTCGGCTGGTGCAAATTTTTGAATTGTTGAGAATATTACACCACCACCTGATACTTTTAAAAGCTCTTTGATATGTTCTCGGCTATTTGCCTGAACAGGTTTTTGGCGTAAAAGACCAACGCAATTACCGAAAGTTCCAAAAAGTTGGTCGTCCAGATCATTTCTATCTGTTAACATTACAATGGTTGGATTTTCCATTTTTGGGTGGGTGATAATTTGACCACTATAAAAAACCATTGATAACGATTTACCAGAACCTTGAGTATGCCAAATTACTCCAATTTTACGGTCGCCATTTTCTGTATGTGTCGCTCTTAAAGTCTGTTCAACTGCTTTTTGAACTGCATAATATTGATGATAAGCTGCGACTTTTTTAATCTTAACCTGAGAAATAAGACCTGTTTTTTCGTCTTTCTTTTCTTCTTGCTCAAATACAGTACAGTAGCGAATTAACTCCACTAATGTTTTTTTGTTGAGCATATGTTTCGTTAAAATTTGTAACTCTGTTCTAACATCATTTTTTATTTCTTTCGGTGCTTTCCAAGAAAGATAGCGTGAAAAAGGTGCTGAAACACTTGATGTTGTTGCATCAATACCATCTGAAATAATACATATGGAATTGTAATAGAAAATACTCGGTACAGCTTTTTTATAATTCTGAATTTGTGTGTAGGCTTTTCTTAATGTGGCTTTTTCATCTGAGGCTGATTTAAGCTCAATAAAAACTAAAGGCAAACCATTTATAAAAATAACAACATCGAACCTTTTTTCGTTATTATTCTCTTTAACTAATAATTGGTTGACTACCCAAAAACTATTGCTTTCTGGATTTTCAATATCCAATAAGTTTACATTAATCCCTTTAGTTTTTCCGTCTTTGGTATATTCTACAGTTACGCCATCTGTTAGCAATGTATGGAAACGCTCATTGTTTTCCATAATATCTTCTGTTCCAAGATTAATTACCTTTTGATAAGCTTCAACTCTTGCAGATTCCGGGAGAGAAGGATTCAACCTTTTTAGAGATTGTTTAAAATGAGATTCTAATATTACAGATGCAAAGTTTTCTCTTTGCGGGTTATCACTAATTGGAGAAATATTCGTTCCATTAAAATACGCATAACCTTGACTAACTAACTGGTCAATTAAGGATTGTTCAATAGTGTTTTCATTTAATGTACTCATAGGCATTTATTCAAAATTCTCCTTTAAAAATGCAGCAATATCATTTTCAACAAGTTCACTTTTGGCTTTATATAGTGTTCCTATAAATTCCTTTACATCTTCATCTTTAATTATCCACTTTATTTGTTCATTTGAATAGGAGGCATTTAATATCTTCTTTATTTCATCATTTGAAAAGAAAGTCATATAAGGCGTAAGTTCTTCAATAGAAGAATGTGTGGCACCAAAATTCCTAGCTAGAGTTAGCTTCTCAATATTTGATACATATAATTCAGGGTTGATAGAACCTACAATTTCACCTGAATCTACCTCGATTACATATTCTTTATCATCCGTTTTGATTAGTACGTTTTGATTATCATCTATATTATTCCAATACTCAATTACATTGTCTTTTGTTATTTCAATATCTAACTCGATTTTAACTTTTTCAATAAAATAATCACTGAAGAATTGAGAAATACTCTGTTGTTTGAACTGTTCATAATTCTCTACAACTATAATGTTTTGATGATTATTCAAAGCTTCTTTTAACAGACCATCTTTAGCACAAACAAATATGTTCTTATTTGGAATTTCTTGCAAATATTCAAGAACTGAGAAATAAATTAAGGCGTCTTTAAAGCCTTTATCTGTATTATCACTACTCTCGAACGGTGGTTGTTTATTGATAGCTAATGCCTTAATTTGAGGTAAAACATTATTATCTTTTAATTCAATAATCTCAAATGGAATTTCTTCATCGTCCATAAGTCGTTGAATGTATTCTTCGATACTAAAAGTTTTTGTGATATTTTCATCAACACCAATTAGTTTATGAAATGGATTAGTTAAGAATTTATCTTTATTTGCAACAAGCTTTTTCCTTTTTTGCCTTTTGATTTCTTCAATCACTGTTTCAGGTATAACAATATCCGCATCTTGTAAAAAGCGCTCTAACTCTGATCTGCCACCTAAAAAATTATTAGCATCAGTGTTATGTACTATGTTGGTGTCAAAAATTACTTTCTCTTTCATTCATTTACCTCTTTTGAATGCTACTTAATCATTTAAGTATGAATGTTTTAAAACATTAAGGGATTTAATCTGATTTGAATTGTTGAAGATTTTATTAAAAATTGGCTTTATCAACTCATCAAACATCAGCAAAATTTCCTTATGAGGAACTATGAACTCAAGTTGCTTAATCATGGTTGAATTAATAGCGGTTACAATAGATGAAGTACTACCCAGTTCGTTGAAATTCAACCCTTGCAGATATAGATAAATGAACTCAGAGCTAATAATTGAATTATGTTTAAGTTTTAAATGAGCAATAGCTTCATTAGATAGCATTTCTTCTGTTGTTATTGTCAATTTGCCAACAGTCATTTTAAAACTTAACACAGTAGTGTTTTTGGGAATTATCGGAATATTAAAACGTTCAATTGCATTGTCTGTTAGGTACTCAGATGTGTCACTAATATATACGCCTGCATTTCCAATGTCTTTTATTGAAATCCACTTTTTCCCCGTTGGTGTATTGGAAAACCATTCCTTCTCTTTTCTTGGCGGTGTTCTACCAATGGTTATATCAAATTCTTCTCCCAATTTTCCTATTTTCCACCCTTTAGGAATCATTCCTAATTTAGTCTCTACTAGTTCCCCATTGTTAAGCCTGTATGGATTTCCATTAATATCTGGAAAATTATAATTAATAAACCATTCTTTAAAAATCAGTTGTATTATTTTTTTTAGAATATCATTAGACGTATAGTTAATATCACTCCAATTCAATGTTGGGTAATATTTATTTAAAGCATGCGATATTTCATTGTCAAGCTTATGTTCTGATTTTGTATTTGATTTTAAAAAGGTATTGGTAATTTCAAGTTTAGCATTAAATGATATACCATCTTCTTCTTCTTCAATCTTCCCCACATATCGTCCAGGGGTTAATATGTAAGAATGATTTTTTATATCATTTAATGATGCTGATTTACAGAAACCTTTAATGTCCGCGTAATTTTCGCCCTTTCGCCAATTGTGGTATGTTTCAGCAATCTTCTGGATGTCTCCCCATCCATTTTCGTGAAAATCACCTTTCCGTTCGTCATCATCTATATCTGATAGATTGCGATGAATCCGATCTTCCATATAACCCATTTCAGAAGCATCTATAAAGAGAACTTCTCTATTGTGATTATTTTTCTCTCTACGTAAAAACCAAATGCAAGCAGGAATACCAGTATTATAAAATAACTGCTTTGGCAAAGCGACAATACATTCCACTAAGTCGGCTTCAATTAAGTTTCTACGAATGCCACCTTCACCCGATGTATTAGAGCTTAAAGAACCATTAGATAAAACAGTAGCCATTACACCTTTGGGTGATAAGTGATACAACATATGTAGCATCCAACCAAAGTTTGCATTTCCGTTGGGAGGTGTACCGTATTTCTTCCAGCGAGCATCCTCTTGCAATATATCACCCCCCCAATCCTTTTGATTAAATGGTGGATTTGCTAAGATATAATCTGCTTTTAAATCAGGGTGAGCATCTTTTAAAAAAGACCCTTCTGTGTTCCAAGCAACAAATTTTGAGTTGATATTACGAATAGCTAAGTTCATTTTAGATAGCTTCCAAGTGGTTTGGTTACTCTCTTGCCCGTATACTGTTATGTCTTTTACGCTTCTCCCATGGGCAGTTACAAATTTTTCGCTCATAACGAACATCCCACCACTACCGCTTGCGGGGTCATATACTCGTCCTTTATAAGGTTCTATCATTTCTACCATTAGCTTAACTATAGCTTTAGGAGTATAGAACTGTCCTCCTTTCTTTCCTTCGGCATTGGCAAATTCTCCTAGGAAATATTCATAAACTCTCCCAAATAGGTCCTTTGAGTTTTGGTTTTCAGCTTGTAGTTCAGTGTTTGAAATCAAGTCTATAAGTTCACCTAAAGAAGTTTTATCTAAGTTGGCTTTACCATAAACTTGTGGGAGAACATTTTTTAGTTCTTTATTTTCCTTTTCAATGGCTTCCATCGCTTCATCAATGGATTGGCCAATCGTTGGTAATTTTGCTTGAGAATGAATATGATTCCAGCGTGCTTCTTTAGGAACAAAAAAGACATTCTCAGCAATGTATTCGTCTCTATCTTCTGGGTCGCTCCATTCATCGGCATCTAGTTTTTTATATAATTCCGAGAATGATTCTGAAATATATTTAAGAAACACTAATCCTAACACAACGTGCTTATATTCAGCTGCATCAATGTTCTTTCGGAGTTTATCTGCTGCTTTAAATAGTTTTTGTTCAAAACTGCCATTATCATTACTTGCCATTTATATACTATGTATTTAATCTATTACACTTTTTAAATAAAGTGTGACAAGATAGCAAAATATAGTGTTCAAATATTGTATGTCAGCAGAGAATATACCTTAATCGGAACTACATAATAATTAGTGAATGTGCTATACAATTTAAATAGGGAGGTAAACGTGTATGCAAATAGTATGCAAATACAAAAAAAGCGCCCACGGTGGAAGCCCGCAAACGCTTTATTTTTAGAGTGGAGAATAGCGGAATCGAACCGCTGACCTTTTGACTGCCAGTCAAACGCTCTAGCCAACTGAGCTAATCCCCCAATACTATATGTGTGCAACTTTTTTTACTTAAAATCATTTGATATTAGTAAAGTTACCTGTTCTGATCATTACCAGAATACTATCTATGATTTTTTAAGCGCTACAAATATAAACGTTTTTTTTATGTCAGCAACATATTATAAAAAAACGAAAGGTTGAGATTTCTCATGATTAAGTTCTTTTAGCACCATGCAACTTGACACTCTCTATAAAAACTACAGAAATTTGAATGGAAATTGATTTTAAAATTCTATTTTTATGCACTCAAAAATTGGGTGAAGACGTCAAACTCTTCAGTAAAATGAGAATAACTGGTAATAATAGCTATCTTTAGGCACCAAAACTTTGATCTATTATGGAAGTAAAAAAGTCGCCGAAGGCTGATCTTGAAAACAAGAAAAGCGTCTTTATGCAGATCGGGTTAGTAGTTACATTGGCAATCGTACTAATTGCATTTGAATGGACTACTACAGATGTAGACGTATCTCAATTTGAGATGGTAGAAGACCTTGAAGCTGAGGAAGAAATCATGCCTATCACAAGGCAGGAAGAAGTAAAACCGCCACCACCACCGCCGCCACCAAAGGTTGCCGATGTGTTGAACATTGTAGAGGATGACGTGGAGTTGGATGAAGAATTAGACATCGAAGACACAGAAATGGAAGAGGATACTGAGATTGATTTCTCAGACCTAGCCATGGATGAAGAAGAGTCTGAAGATGCTCCGGTCTTCTTTATTGTAGAAGATATGCCTGAGTTCCCGGGAGGTGAAGAAGCACTTCGCAAGTACATTGCACAATCGGTGAAGTATCCTGTAATTGCACAGGAAAACGGAATTCAGGGACGTGTTTATGTTTCTTTCGTTGTAAACACTAAAGGTAAAGTAACTGATGTAAAAATTGCCCGTGGTGTTGACCCTAACCTTGACAAGGAAGCTATTCGTGTAGTAAACGCGATGCCTGAATGGAAACCGGGTAAGCAAAGAGGTAAAGCAGTAAAAGTTTCTTATACTGTACCTATTAACTTTGTATTGCAGTAGTAATAGACTACAGTAACAATATAAAAACCCCGCATCAGCGGGTTTTTTTGTTGGCTGAAATTGAACTATATTTGTCGCTTTAAATGATTTAGTGCATGATAGAAAATCCTTCATCTCCAAAAGAGTTAGAAAAAGTTGTTCTCGTTAGTGTTAAAACACCTGAAATATCGCAACAGCAGGTTGATGAGTATTTAGATGAATTAGCATTTCTTGCTGAAACAGCAGGTGCTATTCCTTTTGAGCGCTTTACCCAGAAACTGACTACTCCAGATCCTAAAACATTTGTTGGAAAAGGAAAGCTTCAGGAGATTATAGACTTTATGAAAGTTCATGAAGTACATACCATTATTTTTGATGACGAGTTAACACCATCTCAACTGCGTAATCTTGAGCGCGAGTTAAAAGTGCTGGTGCTTGACAGGACCAACCTTATTCTTGATATTTTTGCAAGAAGAGCGCAAACAGCCCATGCAAAAACACAGGTCGAATTAGCTCAGTATCAGTATTTATTACCTCGCCTAACACGTATGTGGACTCACCTTGAGCGCCAGCGTGGTGGTATTGGCATGCGTGGGCCGGGAGAGAAAGAGATTGAAACAGACCGCCGTATTATACGCGATAAGATTGCCAAGCTGAAAGTTGATCTGAAGAAAATTGACAAACAGATGGCCACACAGCGACAAAACCGGGGTAAACTGGTAAGGGTTGCCCTAGTTGGCTATACAAACGTAGGTAAAAGCACCCTAATGAATGTGCTGAGTAAATCAGAAGTATTTGCTGAGAACAAGCTTTTTGCCACGCTTGACACCACTGTTCGTAAAGTTGTGGTAGATAATATACCCTTTCTATTGGCTGATACGGTAGGTTTTATTCGCAAATTACCTCACCATTTGGTTGAGTCCTTTAAATCAACTCTTGATGAGGTAAGAGAAGCAGATGTACTGTTACACGTTGTTGATATATCGCACCAAGGCTTTGAGCAACAAATTGAAGTGGTGATCAAAACACTGAATGAAATAGATAAACGTGAAAAACCAACTATGCTGATTTTTAATAAAATTGATGCATTCTCGTATACGCCAAAAGATGAAGATGACCTGACTCCTAAAAAGCGTGAAAACTACTCATTGGAGGAAATGAAAGAAACCTGGATGGGACAACAGGACAATTGTATTTTTATCTCAGCAAAGAACAAGGTCAATTTTGTTGATTTAAAGGCGAAGCTATACGATTTAGTAAAACATATTCATGCTCAACGCTTTCCCTTTAACGATTATTTGTACGAATCGTACGATAATCCTGAAGAAAAATAAAAACCAACATCATAACTTTAGAGAGTATCCAAAAAGTAAGAAGATAGATACTTTGTTAAAATTCAGCATTGTGTTTCAATAACTTACCTGCAAATATTTAAGGGTAAATAGTTATTATGACAAAAGGCTCTATTTTTTGGACACTCTCTTTTTTATTTCAAAAAATCAGGCAAGAAATAGTTAAGTCAAAACAGGAATTTATTGCCATATATATGAAACAAAAGCAGACAATTAGGGTAATACATCTGGTATAAACACCCCGTTGTTATATGTTTCTATTTGATAAAATTAAAATAAGAACAGTTAATTGCTTGAGTTCTTTCCTGTACCATTCGGTTTTCTGGGTTACAGCCTTATTCTTCTATATTTTTATTTCTGGAGAAGAAAAACTGTTTATCAACTACTTTAACTTATTACTAAAGGACGATATATATGGCAATACAATATTATTAGCTGTTTTTTTGGCTATATTATTTACTACACTGGATATGCTTTTCTCCGATAAGCTAATGCGCTACTCCCCCATTCGTATTATGGTGATTTTACGTCATACCCTTTACCTGCTATTAGCCATTTTAATTATCTTCTTATCGGCCAACAGGAGCATTACCCCAGAAAAGTTACTGGATTATAAATCATTGCCCGCACTAATGCCCGAAATAGGTATCAGATCCATGCGCTTTATCGTTTGGTTTTATGCCTCCTGCCTTCTTAATAATATGTTTAGAGCAGTTATTCGTAAAATCGGCCCCGGTAATTTTTTCCAGTGGCTGAGCGGTACACTTAACAAACCACATGTTGAAAAGCGCATCTTTATGTTTATTGATATGAAATCGTCAGTAAGCATCGCCGAAAGGCTACAGCACAAAAAATTCAGTTTTTTGGTACAGGATGTATTTAATGATCTGGCTATTATTGAGAACTATCATGGTGCCATCTATCAGTACCTGGGCGATGGTGCCATAATATCGTGGGATTTAAAGAGGGGAGTACGCCATAATAATTGTATCAAAGCATTCTTTGCATTTCAAAAAGTAATTGAACGCCGTAAAATATTTTACAACATACGGTATGGTCTTGTACCGGAGTTTAAAGCAGGCCTGCATGTTGGCGAAATTATGGTGCTACAGGTTGGGCGCTTCAAGCGCGATATATCGTACAATGGCGACACACTAAATACAACAGCACGTATAGAATCGATGTGCAACGAATACAAACAAAACCTACTTATTTCGGGCGTGTTGTATGAAACGCTGAAAAACCAGGAGGAATTTAAATGTGAAGAAGTGGGTAACCTTAAACTTAAAGGAAAATCAAAAGGTGTACAGGTTTATAAGGTTAATTCCAAAAGCTCCGGGAAGAAAAAGAAACGTAGATAAAAAGCTCCTGCAAAAATGCAGGAGTTCTTAAGTAATTTATATTTTCAGGTTATTTAATCAGGCCTTCTTTAATCATATATTCGGCAATCTGAACAGCATTAAGGGCAGCACCCTTTTTAATCTGGTCTGAGACACACCAAAAAGCCAATCCCTTTGGATTAGCCAGATCAGTCCTTACACGGCCAACAAACACCTCATCTTTACCTGCCAAAAATAACGGCATTGGATATTCCTTATTTTCCGGATCATCCATTAGTACAACGCCATCAGCATTTCTAAACGCCTCTTTCGCTCTTTCGCTAGTGATAGCTTCTTCTGTTTCTATCCAAATTGACTCAGAGTGAGCACGAAGAATAGGTACACGAACACAAGTCGCACTTACACATATATCGCTATGCATAATCTTACGTGTTTCGTTAAACATCTTCATCTCTTCTTTAGTATAATCATTATCGGTAAATACATCTACTTGCGGAATAAGGTTCATGGCCAACTGGTACTGAAAAGCATCTACTTTTGGTTCTTCACCATTAACAATAGCTTTTGTCTGATCTTCCAACTCCTGCATTCCACTTGCTCCTGCTCCACTTGATGCTTGGTAAGTAGAAACATGCACTTGTTTAATATGCGAAATTTCTTCGATAGGCTTTAGAGCAACCACCATTTGAATGGTGGTACAATTAGGATTAGCAATAATATTACGGGGTGCATTTTTACAATCTTCGGCATTTACCTCGGGTACAACCAAAGGCACATCATCATCCATACGAAAGGCACTTGAATTATCAATCATCACCGTGCCATGCTTGGTAATGGTATCTGCAAATGCTTTAGATGTACCACCTCCTGCTGATGTTAATGCAATATTAATATCTTTAAAATCATCATTATGCTGAAGCTCTTTTACAGTTAATTGTTTACCTTTAAATGTAATAGTTTTACCCGCACTTCTTTTCGAGCCAAATAAAACCAATTCGTCCATTGGAAAATCTCTTTCTTCCAAAACCTTCAGGAACTCTTGTCCTACAGCGCCACTAGCACCAACGATTGCTACCTTCATCATTCAAAAATTTAATTGATTAAGTCATGCTTTTTTCAAAAAGTAAAAAACACACTCTTTTATGTGAAATTAACTTCAATAAGTAAGCAAATTGTGTTAAATTGTTCTTTGTTGGTGGATTGATAAGATGCTTACATACTGTCACAAAAATAGAAATAAAAATGTTAACCCTTAATTCAATACTGCGATTTTTTCTCTTATTAGCAATAGCTTCTACAAATACTACTGCGCAAATTAATGAATCATTTAACGATGGTAATTTTAATACTAATCCCACCTGGACAGGTATGGAGTCGGACTTTAAAGTGACTTCATCCGGCGAATTACAACTTAATGCCTCAAGTGCTGGTGAATCATTTCTCGTAAGTTCGTCACAAGCCATTGAAAATGCAACATGGGAATGTTATATCAGGATGGATTTTAATCCCTCGTCAGGCAATTTTGCGCGCCTGTACCTGGCATCAGACAATGCTGATCTAAACTTAATACAAAATGGCCTTTACGTTGAAATAGGCAGTACACAAGACAATATTTGCCTGTACAAAGTTGAAAAGGGTATTAAGAAAAAACTAATTACCGGGGCAACTGACCGTATTAACCATTCACCGGTAAGCATTAGAATAAAAGTACAACGAAAAGGTAACGAATGGTTTTTACAGTCGGATACAGGAAACGACTACACCAATGAAGGGACAGTGAACTACTCACCCTTATTTGAATCAAAATATTTTGGCTTGTACTGTAAATATACCTCTACCCGAAAAACCAAGATTTTTTTTGATGATATTGTGGTGACAGGTGACCCTTATAAAGATAAAAAACCACCACAGGTCAGTCTGTTTAAATTATTGAATGGCTCTGAAATACAACTTACATTTAATAAAAAACTGGACGAAAGATCAATTACCAACCAATGCTTTTTATTAAAAAACAGTAAACGGCATCCGGATAAACTAAAGTGGAATAAAGAAGACTTGAGTATAGCTCTTATCTTTAATCCAGTGCTAAATGATGTTGTTGATGAAGAACTATTAATTAGTACCCTAAAAGATATAAATGGCAATACTATTAAAGATGTTACATTTACCTTTTCATATGAGCGAACTAAAATAGCCGGCTATAAACTGCTTAATAAGAATACCCTTGAGCTTGTATTTACTAAAGCAATACCACCTGAAAACTTTACTAACATCAGGCTAATGATAGATGGCAATAGCGTACCAATTACTTCTTTTTCAGATACAGCTGATCAAAAGATATACCGGGTAACATTTGGTTATGAGCTGGACGAGGGCAGTTATTATACCTTTACATTCAGCCACCTGCTTGATGCAATGGGCGATAAAGTACCCCTTATGACGGCCAATCTATCATACTATTTTGCCAAACGGTTTGATGTGGTCATTAATGAACTTATGGTTGATCCTACACCATCAATGGGCTTACCTGAAACCGAGTTTATTGAATTATATAACACAACAGAACATGCCATCGATCTTGATAACTGGATTTTAGATATTAATGGCAAAAGAGCTGGCTTACCTGCTGCAAAAATCCTTCCCCACAGCTATATCTGCCTGGCACCCTCCTCCTCTTTCGATCTGTGGACCAACATGTATAACACAATTGCCATACCCAACTGGCCGGCACTTACCAATACAGCTTGCAATATTGTTTTATACAACAACAGTTACAAGGTTATGGATGCCTACCGGTTTAATCGCAATAAAACCATTGGTGAGCCATTTAAAACAGATGGTGGTTGGTCTGTTGAACGAATAGATGCCGGCAATGTGAGTGGTGAAGCTGATAATTACCACTGGAGTATAAATTTATCGGGTGGCACGCCGGGCGTAACCAATTCTGTAAATCGTAAAAATAAGGATACTAAAGCTCCAAACATAAGCAAGATAGAATTACTGAATGACACCATGCTACAAATTAATTTTTCGGAAACGATGCTGCTGTTCGATGAACTCAGGTTTGGGATAAAGCCTAACTCCATTGACTATATACAATCTATAGATACAGTCTTTTTAAATTACGTTCGACTTCATTTCCACCGGGCACTCCCTGTTAATCAAATATGCCAATTAAATCAATTAAACATTACGGATTATGCCGGACATCAATTGGTGCTGGATGATCCACTATTATTTGGCCTTACAGATTCGCTGGAAGCAGGTGATATATTAATTAATGAAGTGCTATTTAACCCTTACCCCAATGGAGTTGACTTTATTGAGATATACAATACATCACACAAAATTATTGATGTATCAGATATATTCCTCGCAACTGTCAATGAGGGACAAACCCAAAAGCTTTATCAAGCGGGCACAACTAAGCACATGCTTTTGCCACAATCTTACCTGGTATTAACGACAAACAAAACCATACTGCAAGAGCAATACCTATGTAAAAATCCATCAGCACTAATTGAAATAAATACTATACCAAGCATGCCCAATGATGCAGGTACAGTAACTATCGCCAACAGTAAAGGGCAGATTATGGAAACATTTACGTATAACAGGAAAATGCATTTCAACTTAATTAAAAATGATGAAGGTGTTTCACTGGAACGCTTATCTCTAACACAAGCTACTAACAATGCTTCTAACTGGCATTCAGCTGCATCAACAGCAGGTTACGCCACGCCGGGCTACCTCAACTCGCAAACTAAACAAGAAACAAATGTACCAGAACACACTTTTTCTGTATCACCCGAAGTATTTACGCCCAATGGCAATGGTAACAACGATTTGTTATACATCCATTTCAATAATACAGAAAGGGGTGGAACGGCAAGCATTCGCATTTACAATTCTAATGGCTATCTTGTAAGATCATTAGTCAATAACGAAAGTATGGCTTCGAATGGCCACTTTATTTGGGATGGCCTTAGCGATACCGGTGAGGCATTACAACCTTCAATTTATATTATTTATATTCAATGCGTATACCCTTCGGGTAAGCTTATTGAAGAAAAGTTAAAATGTGTAATTGGTGTTGAAAACAAATATTAAAATAATCTGATATCAACATAAAATTTTGAATTTATCTCATTACATATGAGTCTATAAGGCATTCGATAGAACGTTATTTCAGATTGCTTAAAGATAGTGAGTTTTAAGTGTAATTTAACGAAAGAATAGCAGGCTGTTTTGAGTCAATTACATGAAGAAAATCGCTGTTTTCAAGTGAGATTCACAAGGTTTGAATAAAAAACTGATTTGTTGCGTCAAATCTTATTGCAATATCCTCTAAAACTTTTCCTTGTAAATCAGCTCTTTATTTCAATCTGTGTTTTAAAATTTAAATAGAACTCAGGTTAAAATAAGACCTGTTATCCTTTTCCTGCTTTAAAGTTCGTATTATCCAACCTAATGATTATTGTATCTGAAGCAAAAGGCAAACTTCCTCCCCATACCAGTATCAATTTTTACAGTTTTACTTTCGCCGGATAAAATATAAAAGCATAGTCTAAATATTGCAACAATACAATAGCATAGTAAGTGTTATACACCCTTAAGGTATTAAGGCAATTGCCCCGGCATGGTGCGGAAAAGGGAAAAGTACTGTACGACAATATAAATATTTTAAGTTCTTGTAATTATTCCGCTTATGCACTGATTTTATACGCATTGTAAATTATCTGTTACCTATTATAATATAGTTCACCATTAATGCATAAAACTCAATAAACTACTATGCCGGATTAGTATTCAAAGTATAAAAGATCTGCGCCAGAGTGGCTAAATAGTAATCTTTTATAGTAGAACAGTGAGCCGGAAGAGTGAAAACATAAGCCAGGGTGGTTAAAATATGAGCTTTGTATGTTGTAATGTGATCCTAACAGGAGGTCAAAAATCACATAAATTGACTCCCTGACCTTAACAAAGAGTCAACGTGCCAATCAACTACTTTTTAGTCTCATTTCAAGAGGAAAGACGTTTGCCAATGGACTACTTTTTAGTCTCATTTCAAGAGGAAAGACGTTTGCCAATGGACTCTTATTTATGGGAGTATAAGCAAACTGTTAAAAAAAGAATGCCTGAAATATAATGTGATTTATATTCCAGGCATCCTCTTTAAAATTATTGTAGCTATTACAGGTAATTACCTAGTAAACCGTAAATTCAATATCTTGAGAACTGGTTGTGTTATAAATGTATTTACTTTCTCCTAAAAAGGTATTATCAGGTGCATAATAAAGAGCAATAATGTACCTGTATGAAGGAACCTTAAATGTTGCATTGCCGTTGGCATCTGTAATTCCACTTGCTACTGATCTTTTACTTATAAAGGCAAAATCATTAATATTACTATAAATAGGGTTATTGTAATCGTTACTAAATATGATTTGGATTTTGCAGTTTGGGTAAGCAACAAGAGAACTATTATATGACGAGTCATATACCCAACGTGTGATATAAAAGCTTTGATTAACTTCATATTTACGAATGTCAGGAGAATAAATCGTTTCCTCGTGCGTTTTTATATCGCCTTTTTTAATATATCTAAATCTAAGAGGTTTCATAGAGTAATTAACATCAGTATAAATTAAAACAATATAATCCTGTAGCGGAATATTATCGAATTTAAACCCGTAAGAAACACCGTCAGCGTTAATGGATTTTATGGTGTTTTCTTCTATAAACTCCTTTTTAACATCCTCAATGAAAGAGCCATGCATATAAGCATCTTCTACATATTTCAAAAGTGCAATTTTAACATCACTGCCGAGAGGTGCATATGAGTCATAAATTGTTTTTTCACGTAATGTTAAGTGAATTGAAGCACTGTAATCAGAAGGAACAATGGTAATGTTTGTTTCCTGTGCTGAACTTACCAGGGCAGCCCGGTTAAAAGAATAATCCTGTTCACCATCTTTAATATCTTCTCCGGCAATAGTGTAATGGCCTTCCATTAAAGAACCAAAATTGACAAAGCCATTAGTATCGGTTTCCAATTCCTGTATTTCTTCGCTATACCTTGATAATATAAGCTTTGCATTGGCTATGGGAGTACCGGTAGTATCGTTTAGCTGCACGGTTAATACACCCGATCTCTTATGAGTTAAGATCAATTCATCTTGCTTACATGATGCTAATAGCAACATTATTAATGTTGTGATAATAAACAGGTTCTTCATTTTAAAAATTATTAAAATTTATAATAATATATAGTATATATTGCAAATATAGTTGAATTATTGAAACATAAACTACAAGTTAATACATTATGTATTGATTTAGTCGAAATAATATAACATTATGATTGAATAATATTATAGCAGCACTCTAAAAAAAACGTGACTCAAGGTAGAAAATAATCTAAATGTAGCTCATAAATAATAACACAAGTGCTATTTAATTCATTGTAATAATATCACCAAGCAAAGCATTATGTCAATAATAAAATAATATAACAAAGTGTAACAAATAATAAAGATAAATTATTGACTTAATTTATAATTGATTAATATTATGTGATTAATAACTTTAAAGCAAATAACCCTTTGTCAAATTCAGTATTGGCCTGTACTTTAAAGGGAGAGTAAACCTCTATAACTTCTTGTTATGGGTTTAAAGCACAGAGTTATCAAAAACCAATGCATTACCTTTATCTATACAGCGACTTTACATTTAATAATTGCCCATAAGTAGTAAATTGTTACACCTGGTAAATAGAAGTATATTTTTAGTATTATTCTGCATTTAACGTTCAACCCAATAAAAGATAGCAATGCTATTTTAATCATTATATTTGTCCCTATTAATACTTGAGCTTAAACTTAAAACCAAACACATGATATTGAAGTTATCACTATTTACAATACTTATTGCCACATTACTGGTAAGTTGTAAAAGCAACACATCAAAAGGTGCTGGAAAAAAGGATGTATCGCTGGCAAAAAACCTTTTGTATACATCAGAATGGAAGGCCGTAACCGATTTATTGGGTTCATCTTATTCACCTGGGAAAATAGCTATTGCCGATAGTCTGTTACAAGTTGATTTTACATTAAAAAAGAAGGAAGCAGGCGAAATTGTATTTATAGAGTTGGTGTGTTCGCTAAATGGTAACCTGGGTACATCAAAAGGCATAGGTATAACGTATAAATGCGATAAACCTTTAATAATCAAACTATCGCAGTCCGACTTTGGGAAAGATGGTGACGAGTCATACGCCCATTATCAATATATTGTTCCGGCCTCAGAAACATTAACCACACTTAGTTTAACTTTTGAAAGTTTTACACAGCCCGACTGGACACCGGAAGCATCAAAGGGTAAAGCCATGAAATTAGAGAATGTAAATGCCATTTACCTTACTCCCAATGTTGATCCTACCACAGGAGGAGATGCTACTTTAGGTGTTAAAGGTTTGTATTTGCTGTAAGAACTACGTCTTAATTATTGGCATCTACGCTATTTAGTTAGATCTGTGATTAATGGTATTTACAACCTGTTTTTGGCTATTAAAGCTGCAACAACGGCAGCACGCAAACCACCGTCAATATTAACAACTGTTAAATTAGGGGCACAACTGGCCAGCATACTTGTTAAAGCAGCTTCTTTGGCTCTAAAACCATATCCCACGGATGTTGGAACGCCTATTACTGGTAAGGATACCAATGAGGCTACAAAAGGTGCTAAAGCGCCTTCCATACCAGCTACAACAATTACTGCTGATACATCTTGTTCTATACCTTGCTTTATCGCTTCAATTACGCGGGTAGGGTGAGCAATGCCACGATCTTCAAATACCAATGGCTGTACGCCAACGGCTTGTAATATGATTTTACATTCGTAGGTTACCGGATGATCAGCAGAACCGGCACTTATTACCAACACTTTACCCTTTACAGGGGGCATAGAGCCGATAACAGTGGCATTAACAGACCATAATACGGGATAATGATCTTTAAAATGCATATTCAATTCTTTATAGAACGGACTGCGTGACACCACAACACGCGGATGCTTCTCCAATACATTAATGCTTAATTCCAATGTTTGCTCAAGCGTTTTATATTCGCCATAGATAATTTCCGGAATATTCGTACGCATACCACGGTTAATATCCAAAATGTACTGGCTTGCTGTTTCCATCCAGTCTAATGAAAAATGGCGTTGTGCTTCTTCTTTAGAGATCTCTCCTTTTTGTATCTGGTCAAATATTTCGTCGAAAGTCATGATAAATAGTGCTTAGTACCCTGTGCTGGTTATTTTTTTCTAAATTAATGATCTGGTTTTAAGTTCTGAGTCTATTCCTTTATTCGTTTGTCGTACTCATTGGGGCGTGAACGTTTAACATCAAAAGCCACAAACAAGCAAGCTTTACTTCCCATTTCAAAAAGTGCTTCACGGGCAGATGCATCAGTCATTAAAGCATAACTTTCAGGTTTGGAAACTTCTATTCGCATATGGTCTTCATCATCAATCCGACAGCGCACATGAAAATCGCCGGTTTCATTTATAATGTAATTCTCAACATTATAAATGGCTTTAATGCGTTCAGGAGTAAGTAAATAATTGTAGTTAATACGGGTTGCCAGGCAACTTTCGTGCTCCGCAAACAGGGGATCGGCACCAAAAGCAAGTGCTATATCTTTGGTCTCCCACGAAGTAATACCAAGTTGGGCTAAGGGCGATTGTACCTTATACTCATCCAGCGCTTGTTTTCCGGGACGATAATTGGCCAGATCGCTGGCTGTAGTACCATCATATATTGTTTTACCATCTTTAGGAACTAATGACAAAATATGTCCTTTACAGTAGTAACATCTTCGTTCCGGGTTATTAACAACAATATCTCCCGGTTCAACCTCAATGGTTTTTAACCCTGGTGCGCCCAGCTTACGTGCCTGTAATGCCATTTCGGTAGCTCCAACCCTGTTAAAACCATTGTTTACCCATATGGGGGTAATGTTTGCTTTGGCCTGCATTGCAGCTCCTAATACAGCACTACTGTCAAAACCACCTGAGAATAGCAAATGGCCTTCAGTATGGCTCTTAAACCAATTGATTAATGCATCTTTCTTTTCCATAGTTCCATAAATTCAGGTTTTAAGATAAAGAAAAAAATGAATTGGTGTATTGGTGGCTAAACTAAATAACAATCAAAAAAAAAACGCCCCTCTGTGCCAAGAGGGGCGTTTATCGTTAGTTAATGTCATATACTTTTCTTAATGGCTCAGCTTATTGGGGTTTTGATATTTGTTGCGAACCCTTACTGCCAAGTTATACATTACAGGAGCCATAACAAGTGTAAGTACAGTCGATGTTGATAAGCCAAAGATAACTGTCCATGCCATTGGAGCCCAAAAGTCGGCATTATCACCTCCAAAATAAATTTTTGGATCTAACTCGGTAAAGAGGCTAAAGAAATCGAAATTTAAACCGATAGCCATTGGTATTAAACCAAGTATGGTTGTTATGGCTGTTAACAGTACAGGACGTAAACGGGTTTTACCTGCCCGTACAATACTCTCTGCTTCTTCTTCGCGTGATAAACGACCATGCTCACCAAGGCCATTTTTATCTTTCATCTGCTTGCGCACTAAATCAATGTAATCTATAAGTACAATACCATTGTTAACCACAATACCTGCCAGCGACACAATACCAACACCCGTCATCAGGATAATAAAATCCATTTGGAAAGTACCCAGCCCCATAAAAACGCCAATAGTACTTAAACCAACAGTACCAATTATAATAAGAGGTTTGGCTCCAGAATTAAACTGCGTAATTAATATCATGGCAATTAGTGCCAATGCAAAAAGCAAAGCGCCAACCAAAAAATCAGATGTTTCCTGCTGGCTTTCCTGCTCACCAGTCATCTTCCAGTTATAATTGGCCGGCATCTGGTAATCGCTTAACAGTTGTTTAATACGTGCATTAATCTCATTAGCATTATAACCTTCTACCACATTTGAACCTAAGGTAATAACACGTGTATTATCTACACGAATAATTTTTTCGTAGGTTGAAGCATACTCATAGCTTGCTACTGCTGAAATAGGAATAAGGTGGATTGTACCGTTTTTATCCACTTTCATCTTCTGATTCATCAGGGTAGACACATCGTAACGGTATTTATCCTTTAAGCGAAGCATAATATCGTATTCATCTTCACCATCTTTATACTTACTAATTTCTTTTCCGTATAACGAGGTACGAAGAGCCATTGCTACGGCCTGAGTTGATAAACCCATGCGACGAACTTTATCGCGATCAATAAAAAGCTGCATCTCTGGTTTATTGGTATTGAGATCCATCTCCAGGTTCTCAATTCCCATAATATGATCTTCCTTAATAACACGCTGAATATCTTCCGTCAGTGCTATCAGGTCTTCATAATTGTCGCCTGCTATCTCAATATTAATTGGTTTTCCTACTGGTGGACCGTTCTCCTCTTTTTCGATAAATATTTTTGCCCCCACAAAACCATTAAAAGCCTTGGAAAGGTCTGACATAATCTTACGTGTGCTATGTCCTTGTCTGAATTGATAATCGAGGAATGTAATTGTTGTAAGCGACTTATTGGGAGACCTTCCTGAATCGAACAATCCGCCTTTACCATTACCAACATTAACACCTACGGACTTTACAATATCCATATAGGGTTCAAGTGTATTGTAAAGTATTTCTTCTGCATTTATCGTTACCTGGTCGGTTACCTCAATATCAGTCCCCAAAGGTAATTCCATGGTAACATATATGGTGCGTGGTTCATTTTCAGGGAAGAAAAACACCTGGGGCTTCATTGCTCTAAAGAACATAATAGAAAATAAGAACAGGGCAATTGAACCAAATAATAAACCTTTACTTGTACGGCGTCCCAATGCCCAACGCAATGTTTTTTCATACATATCTTCAAGCAAAGGAAGAAAAGTGTATTGAAACCAGATAGCCGATGGTTTTAATACAAATTTATTAAGTGCAGTAATAATTAAAGGTAATACCAATAAGTTACCCCAAAGAATACTTCCTCCTATATAAGTTGCAACGCCTGCTACCGCAATAATGCCAGTTGCTATAAAATATTTACGGGTACTTTTTTTCTCTCTGACATCATCCAGCCTCATAAATTTGGATGCATAAACAGGGTTAAGCACCAGTGCAACAAACAGCGACGAAGCCAGTACAATAATGAGGGTAATAGGCAGGTAACTCATAAATTTACCTGTAATACCCGGCCAAAATATCAGGGGAAAAAAGGCTGCAAGGGTTGTTGCCGTTGATGAAATAATAGGAATAGCAATCTCACTGGTTCCATTTTTCACTGCCTTTTCGGGTTTAACCCCGTGCTCCATCATCCGGTACACATTTTCAATTACTACAATAGCATTATCAACCAGCATACCAAGGGCCAATACCAGGCTAAATAGTACCATGGTGTTAATGGTATAGCCAATTTGCTTTAGTACCATCATTGATATAATCATTGACACCGGAATGGCCAAGCCTGAGAAAATAGCATTGCGTAAACCTAAAAACAGGTAGAGTACAATAATAACGAAGAGCATTCCCAGTAGAATACTGTTTTCAAGATTACTTATCTGATCGCGAACAAATACCGACTGGTCATCGGTAACTGTAATGGTCAAATCTTTAGGTAAAGTCTCACTTTCCTGTTTCTTCCTAATAATGTCCAGAATTTTATCCGTTGCATCCAATAGGTTTTCACCACTTTTTTTAACAATAGAGAGCGTTACTACTGATTTATGATCGAGGCGTGAAATGGTACTTTGCTCTTCAAAACCATCAATAACTTCTGCCACATCTTTAATATATACAACCCGGCCATTTACTTCTTTAATAATAGTATTCCGGATCTGATCCATATTATTGTAATCGGCTTGTATACGAATAGAACGACGGGTGCCATCAACTTTTACCTCTCCGGCACCAACTGTAAAGTTCTCGCTTTGTACAGCCAACTCAATATCAAAGAATGTTAAGTCATAAGCAGCCATACGGTGCGGATCGACATGAATTTTAATTTCACGCTCATCAACACCACGAATATCAGCTTCGCGCACCTCGCGCAAGGTTTCAAATTCATCCTGCAAACCCTCGGCAAACTGTTTCAGCTCATAAATACTATAATCGCCCGACAGGTTAATATTTAATACAGGAAATTCTGAGAAATCAATGTCGTCCACAATAGGCTCATCCATCAAATCATCAGGCAGTTCACTAATGGCTTTATCAACTTTGTCTTTTACATCAAGCTTGGCCTGTTCAACTGATACATCGGCTTCAAACTCAACAATAATCATACTCATATCCTGAAATGAGTTTGATGACATACGCTTTACACCATTTAAATCTTTCAGCTCTTTTTCAATTGGGCGTGTTATCAGGTTCTCAATGTCAAGCGGACTGTTTCCCGGGTGTGGTGTAGCAACCGAAATGTAGGGAATTACAATCTCAGGAAACTGTTCTCGTTGCATTGACTGGTACCCCATCCATCCTGCAACCAATAAAAAGAGGGTGAGAATATAAATGGTATTTTTATTGTCAAGTGCCAAAAAAGTAGGTTTAAACTTTCTTGATGACACCTTTTCTCTTGATTTTTTATTTTCTTCTTGCATTTAAATACAGATTTAGGCTATGGTTTTATAACGAAATTGCTGAGCCGTCAACAACCTGTGCGTATCCCTTGGTAATAACTTTATCACCTACTTTAACACCCTCATTAACAAGGGTATTATTATTATCTTTAATACCTGACTTAATATATCTCTTTTTAGCTCTAAGCTGGCCTTCTACCTCTTCAACAACAAAAATAAATTCACCACTAAAGTCCTTCTTTACCAATATTGAAGGGACTACAATTGCATTTTGTTCCGCAAAGGTTCTTAGTTTCAGAATAGCCAACATATTGGGCTTAATGTCGTTTTGTTTATTATTAAGGTCGATACGCACACTAAACGTTCGGCTACCCGGGTCAATAACAGATGATGTACGGTATATTTCAGCATCAATATTTTTGTTAATAACTGGAAATTCAACGCCTACCTTATCGCCTGCTTTAATTTGCTGAAGATAGATCTCAGATATATCCGCTTTTATATACACATAATCAATATTAACTAAACGGGCAAAAGGCAATTGTGGGCCGGCCATTTCACCCTGTTTCTGAAAAATTTCATCAACAATACCATCAATCGGGGCACGTACAATGGCTAAATCCAACTGTGCTTCAAGAGCTTCTTTTTGTTGTTCTAAACTTTCTTTTGATGATTTGGCCTGAAGATATTCCATTTCAGAGCCAATATTCTGATCCCACAGATCCTTCTGACGTTCGTATGTTGTTGTTGCAAGCTGAAGGCTAATTTCAATTTGTGCCAATGAACGTTGTGTTAATTCAGTATTTAAACGTGCCAGAACTGTTCCCTTACTAACACGGTCACCTTCTTTTACATTAATAGAAATAATCTTACCTGCTGACTCAGGGCTGATAACAATGTTTTTGTCGGCCTCAACTTGGCCTGTAACATCAACAAAATGCTCATAAAGTTCAGTTTTCGCTGTAGATACTGCTACATTTACCACACCTTCCTTACGATCTGTCGCCAATTCTTTTTCCAGCTCTGAAATTGCCTTTTTTAAGGTATTTAATTCTGTTTTGTACTGCTTAAGTTCTTCTTGTTTTGCAGCTTTATCATCCTCCACATTTGCAGTGCAGGCCGCCATTAATGCGATAAGTGGAAATATAAATAGTTTCTTCATTATTTATTTTTTTGGGCTATTGTTATTATAATTGGTTAACTGCTTTTAAATATTTAATGTGTGTATCAAGTAAGTTAAGCGTTGATTGAATGTAGCTGATTTGCGACTGGATATATTGCCCTTCATTTTGCGACAATTCAGTACTGGATGCCAGCCCCTTTACAAACTTAATACGTGTACGATCATAAATTCTAAAGGCTATCTCTTCGCCCTCCTGATCATTAAGGTAAATGGCCTTTGCATTTTTAAGGTTAGACTCAGCAACCATCAACTGTTGTTTTAAGCCCTCCTCCACCTGGCGCATTTCATTTTGCAATTTTAGATAATTAATTTTTTCCTGTTTAACCTTTGAATGACGCATACCCGATGTGAATATCGGCATGCTTAAAGACAGACCCAGCATTTGTGAATTTGTATTGTCCATTTCTTTAAAGTCATCACCGAACTCAATATAGCTGATATTGTAAAAAGCATTTAATTTAGGCAGATATTGTGCCCTCTCATTTTTTATTAAAGTCCGCTGTACCTCCTCTTGTGTCTGAAGAATAGAATAATCAATATGAGTAGTTACATCAAATTCGTCAGGTGTTGCATTGTAAGCTTTCACAGGGGTAAGCAAAAATTCAATCTCATCAGTTAGCTGAATAACCTGACTAATACTAATTCCCATTGAGTACTTTAAAACAGCTTCGGCAATGGTTAACTGGCGCTCGGCATCAAGCACCATATTGCGCGAGTTGTTAACCATTAGTTTTAACTGGTCAACATCCGTCATCTCCCTGAAACCATTGTTGTAATAAGCTTCCGTTTCTTTTAGTGTTACCTCATTAACTTCCAGGTTCTTTTTAAACGTCTCCAGGTTTTTTTTAGCAACCAGGGCAATATAGTAAGACTCAGCTACCGATTGCCGTACATCAATTTGAGTTTTAGTTCTGTTTTTTTCACTTATCTCAACATATATTTTACTGGCTTTAACACCTAATAAGTACGACCCATCAAAAAGCAATTGACTAACGGTACCGGTTGCGTTCCAGTTGTATTGCTGACCAAATTGAGTTTTTAAACGCATTGGTTCCGAACCATCGTCCGGAGTCATTGTTATTACATTTTCCTGTATCGACAAATTATTTGTTAATTGTCCTTCTGCTAATACCTGTGGCAAACCAATTGCTATGTATTCCCATACCTTTTTTTCCGCCGCTTCAATATCATAGCTAGCACTCTTGCTCTGGAAAGCATTTTCAGTGGCATAATCCATTGCCTGCTGTAGCGAAAAAGCCATTACTTCGCTCCCTGACTGTGCTTTTAGCGGAATATGACCCAAAATCAGGCAGGCCAATGCCGCAAATAGCGTGTTTTTCATAGTTGTGTGTTTATTTATGTTCCTTATTATCTTCACAAAATAAGCGTTCTACCTCCTCTGTACCAACAGATGTACATATACCCCTAAAATGGTATTTAAATACCTCACCAAACAGCTCCATACTTCTTAATTCATTAGATGTAAACAAACCATTGGTATCGTCAAAAGTAAAAATATGATGAGCTAAAAGAAGCCGGGCAATAATCTTCTCGTTTATATCTTCTTCATAAAACCCTTCACTTTTACCCTGGTTTATATTTGCAGTATAAGCATCCAGAATAAAAACCTTTTGTTTCTCTTTAAATTCATTTAACAGGGCAGGATAGTACTTCTTAAGGTCGTATAAAATAGTTGGTTGATACTGCCCAATGTGAGGTTCCATAATTTTCTTAAACTCAAAAAATTGTTCTATGGCATTTAGATCCTTGCGATGGAAAATAGACAATATCTCAATATCTTTTTTAGCTGCATAATCCAACGCAGCTTCAACCAATTCATTTTTATCCTTAACATACTGATATAATGTCTTTTTTGACATACCAAACTCACGAGCAATATCATCCATGCTAACACTTTTAATACCAAACTGGCAAAAAAGATTTAAAGCACTTTCTGTTATTTCCAAACGTTTTGATTCCATAACGCAAAAGTAGAAACTTTTTACTCCGAGGAAACTTAAAGAGTGTTAAAAGTTTCTTGAGTTTCTATTAATAGCTAAATATTAATTGTTCTCAATATATTAACTAAGCAAAAAAACGACTACTCATCTGTATATTTTTTTTTCTGTAGACTAAAAGTGTTTATTTCGCATTGACTTTATATGCTAATCATGAAAAATCATCTTTGTCTATTATCGGTACTCTTTATTTTACTATGCACTATTGAAACCACAGCGCAGAGCAATAAAAAGTTTAAAGGGAAAAAGGGTACATCAAAACGAGAAATCAGGAAACGACAACAAGAGGAAATAAAACAGGATAATTCTAATGTTTTTAATGCCAAACAGGCAATGGGTTCAAGACAAAATGATAATCGTGATGATTTATTATGGCATGGTGAAACAGCCAATACAATTTATAAAGGTGCAGCTAATATCAGTTTAATAAGTCCTTCTCGCTATGGGCTTAAAACCGGGCTTGAACTATCGTCATATTTACCTCTTAATTACTGGATACCTAATATTTATATAAAAAAACGCTGGCATAATGATAATTGGTATGTGGCAAGTAAGCATGGTTTATTCAGTGCTACTCCTGGACTAAATTGGGCTAATAATAATGGCTATACATCAATTGTGGATAATGTGGAGAATATTCCTTTTGTGCTGGCAATGAAGAATGAACTTTTGCTTAGCAGGCTTATTATTAATAATGATCGGTGTGGAAAAAATAAACCTTATATTATTTTAAGTGCCGGTCTGGGCGTTGATGTTGGTGTACCTTTTGGTAATTCTGATTTAAAAGAGATAAAAGGGCACTTTATGGCCAATCGCAGCCCAGCATTTACAGGGTCTGGTTATACGGCATATCTTAAGGCCAGGGCCGACTGGCAAATGACAAATATGCTAATGTTAGGTGGTGGCTTAAAATATTTCAGAGGTAATTTTTCAGGTAATAGTGCTTTAGAGCATAACCTTGAATTGCAAATACTGGTTTTACCCCGCCTTTCTTTTTCACTGGGTTATTTATTGTCTGTAGCTAACTATACCAATACTAATGGCATTGCCATATTACCATTTTTAGATATTACTTTTTACCTGGGCAGAAAACAAGCCCGTCAAAAAGGGCTTTGGGGCGAAAAAATGTTTTAACCAGGGAGCAACATAAAATTTTAAGTCACAGAAAGTCATAGTTTGCCAATCCTTTTTTGATGTGTAATTTGAAATAATAGCGAGTTATTACGTAAAATTTTAAGCAGAAAGATGTGATGAGTAAAACTCAGGTTATTACAGCTTGCTAAGGTGGTCTCTTGTTCAAATCATGTAGTGTAGTTAACAAACCTGTATTAATGCAGAATAAAATTGCCATTAGGCGTTTTAAAATTGTCTACTTTTGAAATAAACGCTCATTAAGTTCGGTTACATCAGGTCGTTTGTTGTTTTAAATTAAATTAGTGTGACTTACCTATTTAATTTTATCTTTATGCGGGCAATAGCATTAACGCGCTTTTGAGATTGCCCGTAAACCAAAAAACAACACTGTGTTTAATTAAGCTTTAAGGCATAAACATATGCTTTAAGGTCAAACTCTTTAAAAATGAAAAAAGAAGTAGCAATTGGTATTGATATTGGTGGAACCAATACTGTTATCGGAATTGTTGATCGTGCCGGAAACCTTTTGGTAGAAGCATCAACGCCAACATTGACAAATACCAATGTAAAAAATTACCTGGATGTACTATGTGCAAAAATTAACGAAACTGTTTTTGAACTTAATGAGGAAGTTGAAGTAATGGGAATTGGGGTTGGCGCTCCAAGCAGTAATTATTACACCGGCGAAATAGTTGGTGCTTCCAACCTTGGCTGGGGTGATGTAGTACCGTTTGTAAAACTTTTAAAAACGTATTACGATTACCCGGCTATTGTACTTACAAATGATGCCAACTCAGCTGCAATTGGAGAAATGATGTATGGCGGTGCTAAAGGAATGAGCAACTTTATAATGCTGACATTAGGAACTGGTGTTGGTAGTGGTATTGTTGTAAATGGTGAATTGGTACTGGGACACGATGGCTTTGCAGGTGAACTGGGACATATTATTGCAGAGCATGGTGGCCGTGAGTGTGGCTGTGGCCGAAATGGCTGTTTAGAAACATATGCTTCTGCAACAGGCATCTGCCGTACCGTATCAGAGTTAAATGCTAACACTAAAATACCGAGCGATTTGCGTAAAGTGCCATCAGGACAGTTTACTTCCAGAATGGTATACGATGCAGCTGTTAAAGGTGATGCATTAGCACTCGAAGCTTTTGAAATTACGGGTAAGATGCTAGGGCGCTCAATTGCTGATTTTGTAGCTTTCTCAAGCCCCGAAGCGGTTTTCCTTTTTGGTGGATTAGCCCAGTCTGGCGATTTTATCTTTAAACCAACAAAAAAGCATATGGAAGAGAATATGTGCTTTTTGTACAGTAATAAGGTAAAATTACTTTCATCGCAATTAGATGGTGCAAAGATTGCTGTATTAGGTGCCAGTGCTGTAGTATGGAAAGAGCTTGAGCTGCTTGAGCAATAATTAACAAATAGTGATAATTGTCTTAACCCGGGTTCGCCCGGCAAACGTAAAAGTTGCCGAACATACATTGTTTTCAGGCCGAACTTGGGAATGTTTTATTGAACATTAGCAGGTAACCACTACTTCAACTTCAGTTTAGTTAAAAAAATAACGCTATAAAAACAGACTAAATATGAAGGCAAAAATTTTATTATTTGTAATGGCTATGGTTGTAAGTCTTTCGTGCCAAAAGGTGGAAAAAGAGCAACTATTAGTGAGCTATGTTGATCCATTTATTGGAACAGGGGGGCATGGGCATGTATTTCCGGGAGCTACAACTCCATTTGGTATGGTACAATTAAGCCCTGTTAATGGAGTGAGCGGATGGGACTGGGTTTCAGGATACCACACGTCATCAAATGAATTGGTTGGTTTTGCACACATGTGCTTAAGTGGTACAGGTATTGGCGATTTAGCCGACCTTATTATGTTACCTGTAACAAAAGAAGTAGTATCTGACACAACGGCAGGAGGTAAAAACTTCTTGCAACATTATAAAGCAAGCTATTCGCACAACAGGGAAGCAGCAACCCCTGGCTACTATATGGTAGAACTACAGAATAGCGGTATTAAAGCAGAACTAACGGCATCGCCTCGTGTAGGTATGCATAAATACACTTTTCAGAAAGATGGATCTGCCTCGGTTATAGTTGATTTGGGACATGCTATTAACTGGGATAGCCCAATAGAAACTTATATTGAGCAAGAATCAGCAACACGATTCAAAGGCTATAGAAAATCAACTGGATGGGCTAAAGAGCAATGGTTATATTTTGTAATTGAAACAGATCAGCCTGTAAAAGGCTTCCGCGTAGTTGAAAAAGGTGAAGTAAAAGAGGGCAAAACCTCAAAAGGCAAAGATACACGCGCTGTTTTATTATTTGATGTAAAAACAACAGCTCCACTTCATATAAAAGTAGGATTATCATCGGCAAGCAATGCCGGAGCCTTAAAAAGTATTAGGACAGAAATGCCGGATTGGGATTTCGATACAGAACGTAAGCAGGCAAGTGCTTTATGGGAAAACGAGCTGCAAAAAATTAAAGTAAAAACACCGGAAGAGGATGTCAAAACCATTTTCTATACCGCACTTTATCATAGTATGATTGCTCCATACGTACATTCAGACCATAATAGCCAATACAAAGGGCTGGATAATAAAGTGCATAAAGCAGAAGGATTTGACCGTTACACCGTTTTTTCATTATGGGATACTTTCCGGGCGAGCCATCCTCTATTTACCATGATACAGGAAGATAAAACACATGACTTTATTCATTCACTTATTGCTATATATCGCGAAAGTGGCCTGTTGCCCGTATGGGAACTGGTAGGTAACGAAACCAACTGTATGATTGGTTATCATGCTATACCCGTTATTGCAGATGCCTGGCAAAAGGGATTAATAACTGGCATAGACGGCGAAGAACTGCTGCAAGCTATGGTGAAAAGTGCCATGACAGACCAGGGAGGGTTAAAGTACTATCGTAAATATAGCTACATACCTGCAGATCTGGAAAATGAATCTGTATCAAAAGCCCTGGAATATGCTTATGATGACTGGTGTATAGCCCAGGTGGCCAAATCTATTGGAAACGATGAAGTATACAATACATTTATTGAGCGGGCTGGCTTTTACAAGAATCATTTTGATGCTTCAACAGGTTTTATGCGGGGTAAACTAGCCAATGGCCAATGGAAACAAGAATTTGATCCGTTATTTTCGTCTCACCGCGATGATGAATATGTAGAAGGAAATGCATGGCAATATTCGTGGTTTGTACCACATGATGTTAAAGGATTAGTTAAGCTACATGGCGGAGTTGATAATTTCGTTGCTAAACTGGATTCACTATTTACCCTGGATGCAAAAGTAAAGGGCGAACATGCCTCACCGGATATTAGCGGATTAATAGGGCAATATGCACAGGGTAATGAGCCAAGCCACCATGTTGCTTATATGTATAATTACGTAGGAATGCCATGGAAAACAGCAGAACGTACCAATGAAATTATGCGAACCATGTACTCCTCTAAAGAAGATGGCTTATGCGGTAATGAAGATTGCGGCCAAATGTCGGCATGGTACGTACTTAGCTCAATGGGTTTTTACCCGGTTAATGCAGCTGATGGTAATTATATACTGGGTACACCATTGTTTGATGAAGTAAAAATGACTTTGGCTAATGGTGTAAGTTTTAAAATTATAGCAGAAAATAACACACCGGACAATATCTACATTCAAAGTGCAACCCTTAATGGGAAAGAGTTAAACAGATCGTGGTTTACACACCAACAAATGAAACAGGGAGGCACATTAAAGCTTATAATGGGCAATACACCAAATAAAACATGGGGAACAAAAGATTTGCCACCATCAATGAGCAAATAGAGTACTGCATAACTATAATATTCTGTGACTTTTAGTTTTATACTGAATCCGGTTTTTTTTTATAGAATAAGCGGAGATAGACATAAGAATTTGAATAAAGACTCAGATTTATTGGATAAACTGGATTTAATCAAGAAACTTCTTAAGCTTATAAATAAAGCTGATTATATTTCAGCGATACAGGACTAAACTCACGTTAAAATAAGAAAAGAGAAGCTGGTGTAAGCCGGCTTCTCTTTATTTGTAGCTAATGCTTTATTTTCACATCTTCTTAACACACTCCAATTTGTTAGAATTAATTATAACATTTACTTTTGACTTCGATAAAAATGCATGTTATGATAAGACGCATTTCAGTAAATAGTATTTATAGCTATATTATCATTATTCTCATACTGGTTGCAGTAGCCATCCGTGGAGGTGCATCTTTTGAGTGGCTCAAACCAAGTGATAAACCGCTTTATTCATTACACGATATTCAAAAAGCATTTCCTGAAGCAAATACATTTGAATTGATGGACGATAATAGCCTGGCTGTATTTGATAAGCATAATAAAACAATAGGCTATGCCTTGGTATCAGAAGATTTAAATGCACGCTACCAGGGCTATGCAGGAATAGTTCCCCTCATAATTGCACTTGAAAAAAACTACCGGGTAAAAGCCGTCTTTCTATTAAAAAATAATGAAACCAGTGAATTTATAGACCATGTAAATGATGTTCGTTTACTAGATCACTGGAATAATATGCCAATGGATACAACATTGCTTGCGATGGAGGTAGATGTGGTAAGCGGGGCAACAAAAAGTAGTCAGGCCATAATTCGCACCTTTCAGTATACAGCAGGTAATTACCTACATATGGAAAAACAGGAAGCCACCACCTCATTGGTACGAATCATACAGGTAGTATTAATGTTTACACTGGTGGTTCTGTCATTAAGCATGAGTTTAAAAAAACGCTACAAAAAAATATACACCTATTATTTATTACTGGTTTTTATTGTGTTAGGGCTTTGGTTAAAAAAAATGTTATCCTTAGAGCTGTTTGAGAACTGGCTTACAAAAGGCTTACCCTGGCAAAGTAACTGGGAACTGATTATTATACTTTTATTAGCCATAGCAATGGCTGTATCAGGCCATAAAAAATACTATTGCAATTATATGTGCCCAATGGGAGCCTTACAGGTACTCATCACTAAAATATCGCCCTTCAAAAAAAGAAGTTTATCAATTAAAATATCAAGCCTAACGTTACGTACCATTTACCTTAGCTTTATATGGGCGAGCCTGGTATTAGGTTTTACCATGCCTTTGGCTAAGCTTGAACCCTTTATGGCTTTCTCTTTTAAAGTAGCCTCATGCATAATGTTAAGTACAGGTGGTTTAATCATCATCTTGTCCTTATTTTTTAATCGTCCCTGGTGCCAATTGTGCCCTACGGGCTGTTTGCTCGATAGTATCCCATCCATTAAATCCAAATATAAATAACCATTACCATGCGAAATAAAGCCACATTATTAAATATCCTGTTAGCACTTATAATCGTAGTACTGGTTTATCAGCTGGCTACACATACACCCGTTGAGGAGAACGTTGTTGTTGCTGATACAACAACAACTATAAGTAACGACACTATACAGTCAGAAAAGAAATCGGTAGGTGTAAGGGGGCATATTATGCCCAAACCAGCCCTGGTAGTTGGTTCATACAATGCTAAAGGTGACCCCAATATTATGACAGCTGCATGGGCCGGTATTGTCAACTCCACTCCTATGAGTATTGCCGTATCCATTCGTCCCGCACGAAAGACCTATGAAAATATTATGGCTACAAAAGCTTTTACCATTAATGTGCCATCAGCTAAATTTGTGGCGCATATGGATTATGCAGGTAATATCTCGGGGTATGACGAAGATAAATTTGCCAAACTGGGTTTAACACCCGTTAAAGGAGAATATGTAAATGCACCTTATATTAATGAGTTTCCCATAGTAATTGAGTGTGAAGTGAGCGAAACAATAGATTTGGGTTCACATACCCAGTTTATTGGTAAAATAATTGATACTAAAGTAGACAAGCATCTGCTGGATGCAGACGGGCATGTAAATATTGAGCAGTTGCAACCTGTTATTTATGAAGAAGAACATTACTATGGTTATGGACAACGCCTTGCTAAGCCATGGGATATATATAAATTATTTAAAGAAGGTGAACAGCCAACTTATCAGCCTGTAATACATGCTAACCCCACATTGGCAACAATCCATAATCGTAAAAGTGTACGTAACTATACCAATCGTAAGGTGAGTGATGCTCAGCTAACAGAGCTGGTAAAAGCCGGGATGGCAGCCCCCACAGCAGTTGACAAACGGCCATGGGCATTTGTGGTTGTTAAAAACCGGGCAATGTTGGATAGTTTTGCTATACAGCTACCGTATGGAAAAATGCTGGATAAGGCCGCTGCAGCTATTATTGTTTGCGGCAATATGAATAAAGCACTGAAAGATGTTGCACAAGAATTCTGGATTCAGGATTGCTCGGCAGCCACACAAAACATTTTACTGGCGGCCGAAAGTATGGGTTTAGGAGCAGTATGGACAGCTGCTTATCCAATAAAGGACAGGGAGGCCATAGTGCGCAGAGCTATCAATGCTCCTTCACATATCGTACCATTAAATGTTATTGCTATTGGTTACCCAACGGGCGAGGATCAGCCCAAAAATAAGTGGGACAAAAACAACATACATTGGGAAAAGTGGGAGAATTAATGCTAACAAACTCCGTGCAGTTAGATATAACACAGTTTATAAAAACAAGTATATAATAACCTGAGTCCGACGTAAAATTTTAGATTTACCTCGTTACATATGAGTCATTAAGGTATTCGATAAAACGTTGTTTCAGATCGCTTGAAAATAATGATTTTCAAGAGTATTTTGAAGAATGAATAGCGGGCTGTTTTGAGTCAATTACATAAATAAAATGGTTGTTTTCAAGTGAAATCTACATGCTTTGAATAAAAAACTGTTTTGCTGCGTCTAATTTTATCGCAATAATGTACTATTCCTCCAAAATTATGCCTTGTAATTCTGCTCTTTATTTCAACTTGTGTTTTAATATTTAAATCGATCGAGGGTTACTAATTACTAAGCCTTTAGAGTTGACAAAAAAAAGACACTACATTTTTAGTAAAAACACAGGTCTTTTTTTAAAAATGTAGTGTCTTTTATACCAATAACACGCTACATTTTTTTTAGCCTTGCATTACAGGTGGTAAATACAGTATAATATTGATTGTACACTTTAACACGGGGCTGGTATTAATTACCCTCTTTTATACTTAGTTGATACAAGTTGAATGCTGAAATTTAAATCGAACTCAGGTTAATAGGGCATTCGTCTAAAGTATAATAAGCTAAACACTAAGGTACAGAGAGATTTTGATAGGTTTATTATCCTGTGCAACCTGGTGTCGCTGTGTTATATCAATTCTATTTTTACTGGCAAGTATCGGAGGTTAACACTTTTATTGACTTACAAACTTGAGTCCCACAACAGATGCAATAAGAGTAGTAATAAAAAAGAGGCGCCAGAAGTCAACAGGCTCTTTAAAAACAAATATGCCCATTAATACAGTACCCACAGCACCAATGCCAGTCCATACCGCATAAGCAGTGCCAATAGGCAGGTGTTGTGTTGCCTTAATTAAGAGCAGCATACTTATGCTTAAACATATGGCAAAGCCAGCGTACCAATAAGCAGCACTTGTACCGGTGCTTACCTTGGCTTTACCTAAACAAGTGGCAAAACCCACTTCAAATAAGCCGGCGATAATAAGTATAATCCAGTTCATAAGAGATTAATGTGTTATAAGGTATACAAAACTAATGAAATTTTGCTTATGTGTATTATCCCCAAGTCAGTATATTGTTTTTTAAGGAGATTAAGCATAATTTATGTAGCGAGGATTTTCCAGTGGATAACAAAGGCTTTCCTACTTGGGAAATTGTTCGCTAACTTGTAGCAAGAGCTCATTTACATGTGGAAGAAAACAAGCCTTTTCTGTATTTATTACCGTGCTTCTACAACTGTTGTTTTACTTAACTGATCGTGCCAACCACTATTTAAAGCAAATAAAAAAGATACCGGGTTAAAGGGTATAAAACGGTACAGGGTACGAAGCAGGATAGTTGTAAAACCAGGCTTATTTCCATCACGATTCACAACCTTTGTTTTAGTCAGCATTTTACCTATAGTCTTACCGTTGATAGCCTCAAAAATAGTGTAATACCCAAAGGCAGAAATAAAAACCACCAGGCAATTCAGCTACTTACACTACATGATCAAATTGAACTGATGGTAACAAGTGAAACACAATAAATACACTGGACTGGTGAAAATAGCAGGTGACTACTTTAAAAAAGAGTTAAACAGGCCATAGAAGTATCACATTATTTATATATTAAATTTAATTAGGTAATGTATAAGAAAAATGTTTCTTTAGCAGTGAGAAACAGCATATTCAGCTAGATAATAAATTCAAAACAATAAGCCAAAATATTAGAAAATATTAATAAAATAAAGCTATAAATCTCTGTACTCTAATTTTCTCCACTCAAAACAATGAATGACACTACTCATACATATAATTTAAGAAAAGGAGATAAGGCCGCTTTCAAAAAACTATTTGAAAAATACTATCATTCACTAAAAGGTTTTTCAAGAAACTTTATTAGCTGTGAAGCAAGCTGTGAGGATATTGTACAAAATACGTTTGTGAGTATGTGGGAGGATCGAAAAAAAATTAATCATCCCGAAGCAGTAAAGAGTTACTTATATGCTTCTGTTCGTAACGCTTGTTTAAACTATGTAACACGACAAAAAAAGACATTGTCAAGCGACGTGCTGGAAAATATCCGTTCAGATCAATTTTGTGAGCAACAAATTATACTTGAAGAAGTAAACAGCCGCATTCATTCAGCAATAAAAGACCTGCCGCCACAAGCAAAAAAAATTGTGCTTCTTTCAATGCAAGGTGCTAAAAATATAGAAATTGCTAACAACCTGAACATCTCTGTTAATACAGTAAAAACCATTAAAAAAAGTGCATACCACAAACTCCGGGTAAAACTCAGAGGAGTAGACCTATTCATACTTGCACTATACTTATTATAAAAAATTACAATAGGACTCACCCTGTTTTTAAACTTATGTTCCTTATGTGGAAAAGGATCTAATGTGTAAAAACAAGTACGATATATCAAATTTAATAACAAAGTATTTACTTGGGGAATTAAATAGTTCAGAATCCAGCTACCTCATAAACTGGCTGAAAAACAAAAAGAACAAAGCACTCTTTGAAAGAATTACCGATAAGAACAATATACTTGAGAAAATACAGGAATATGACAGGGATAATAAGGACAGGGCCTGGCAAAACATTGAAAGTAGAATTAATAAACCGTCAGTCTTTATTTCACTATTAAAGTATGCTGCAATATTAGCAGGACCGGTTTTACTTGCCTGCCTATTATACTTCTTAACTCCAACTGAACAAGCTTCTCAAACGCTGTCCCAGGCAATAAACCCCGGAAAACCGGGTGCGGCATTATACCTGACAGACGGATCTGTTATTCAACTAAACAACGACACCTCAGAACAGGTAAAGATTGGTAATAATTTGCTTATTGAGCAAGGGGATAATTTAATTTCATTACAAAACATATTTACTCAGAACACAGCTGGTAAACTTAATAAGATTGTAACTGACAAAGGCCATGAGTATAATGTTGTACTGCCTGATGGAACGCGTGTTTATATGAATGCTTGCTCACAAATTGAATTCCCATCTTCTTTTTCTACTGATAAACGAGAAATAAAAGCGTATGGTGAATTGTATTTTGAAGTTCATAAAGCCTCAAGCTGGCCATTTATTATTAAAAATGATAATGCCGTGTTACAGGTAACAGGAACGGCCTTTAATTTTAGAGCGTACAAAGATGAAAAAACAACTACAACCACTTTAGTGGAAGGAAAAGTCAGGGTGCAAAGTAATAGCGGTAAAACCATAAATCTGAGTCCCGGTTATGCATCAGTAATATCTAACAATACACCTGGCCACCAACAACAAAAAGCGGATTTAGCATCAGTTACAGCATGGAAAGAGGGGCAGTTTTACTACGATAATCAGCCTATAAAGCGGATAATGACAGACTTATCCCGATGGTATAATGTGGATATCTTCTACGAGAATGCAAGTATTCAGAATAAGCGCTTTTCAATAAACCTTCCGCGCTACAATAACATTGATACGTTTTTAGCCGTGCTGGAACGAACAGGCCAGGTAAGTTTTTCAACAGTTGATAATGCAGTAATTATCAAATAATAAACAGGGATGCCCTAACATCCCTGAAAATAAATAATAGCACACTATTGTGCACAAGTATTAATTATAAATGCAAAAGCATGAAAAAAAGAGATCATTCAGGATGCAAATGCATTCAATTTAAAACCTTTAAAGTGTTTAAGCTAACAGCACTGATACTTTTCCTTTTTTCCGGCTTGGCAGTTGCCAGTATAAAGGATTCAGGACAATATAATTTTAAAGTAGAAAAGGAAACACTAAAACGTGTTTTAAAAAAACTGCAAAACAACACATCATATATGTTTGTGTATAGTGATAACCTGGTTGAGGGAAAAACAACCGGTTCTTTTAATTTTGAATCATCAACAATTGGAGAAATTTTAGAGGCATGCCTTAGCGGAACAGGTTTGGACTATGAATTGTCGGCTGGTAATATTGTCATAATTAAAGAAAGGGCAATTGTTAAAAAAGCTGCTCCTGCCCCCAGGCAACAGGATAATACAAAAAAAACAATTAACGGAAAGGTTACTGATAACCAGGGGCAGCCTTTACCCGGTGTTTCAATTCTGATACAGGGAACAACAAAAGGTACTGTTACCGATTTTGATGGCAACTACTCTCTGAGTGGCCTGGAGGGAACAGAAACAATTGTTTTTTCTTTTATTGGCATGACAAGCCAGGTTGTGGAAATAAATAACCGGGAAGTGATTAATACAACTTTAACAGATAATGCCGCTTTGCTTTCGGAAGCTGTAGTAGTAGCTTATGGTACCGCCAAAAAAAGTACACTGACAGGTGCTGTTGGTATTGTAGATGAAGAGCGTATACAAAAAGCCCAGGTTTCTAATATAACCAATGCTCTTGAGGGTACAAGTTCCGGGGTACAGGTTATTACACCAAGTGGACAGCCGGGTTCCGGTGCCGATATCAGAATACGGGGGGTAGGCTCCATAACAGGCTCAAGTACGCCTCTCTATGTTGTTGATGGTGTTCCTTTTGATGGTAATTTAAGCTCTATCGAATCCAGTGATATTAAATCTGTTTCCATATTAAAGGATGCAGCATCAGCTTCTATTTACGGATCACGTGCGGCTAACGGTGTGGTTGTAATAACTACTCACCAGGGTATTAAAAAAACAGCGCCCCAGATTAATGTCAGAAGCACTGCCGGAATTTCAAGCAGAGCTGTTGCTCCTTTAGAAAGAGTATCTACCAACACATGGATGGAGCTTATGTGGGAAGCATTCAGGAACAGTAATATGGATAATGGCGAAAATGCAGAGTTAGCCGCCCAAAATGCATCAAAATCTTTAATCAGCTCCATTGGCATTAATCCTTATGGCTCTAAATACCCGGAACCGGTTAATCATAATGGAAAAATTATTGACGGACTTAACCCGCTTTGGGATGATGATTGGGATAAAGCAATAGTAGGTAATGGAGAACGTTACCAGACAAATGTAAATATTAAGGGTGGTGGAGAAAAAAACCAATACTACTTTTCACTGGGCCGCCTTGATGAAAAAGGTATTATGCTTGGATCGGCTTTTGAACGCACCTCAGCCAGGCTTAACCTTACCAATCAAACAAAAAAATGGCTAAAAGTACATTTGAATATTAGCTACGCGCATTCTAACCAAAGGTTTAACGACAGCCAGGATAGTAATGTTAATAATGGCGCTACATATGGCTTAAATATGCCTAATTTTTACCCTATTTATAAGCGCGATGCCAATACCGGGGCTTATTTATTAGATAACGAAGGACATAAACAATACGATTGGGGAACATACCGTACTACTTCATTTGCTACGGGTAACCTGATAGACGAGCTTAACAATTACACGATTGATGAAAGAAAAAGGGATTTGCTTTCTCTAAGAGGTTACGCAGAAATTGACATTGCTCAATTACACCACAGCTTAACGTTCCTGGATGGGCTGAGCTTTAAAACAAGTTATAATACTGATGTTAACTTTCGTAATAATCACTCCTATTCGCCATCTTTTATAGCAGTTAGTTCCGGCGAAAATGATATTATACAAGATCTGCAAAATACATCAGCTTCCCGTTCTTCGTCTGTCAACAGAAGCTATACCTTTAATAATCTTTTGACTTATAAAACGAAAATCGGACATAAACACAACCTTAACGTATTATTAGGGCAAGAAATGTATGAATACCATTATACTTACAATGGTGGTACTAAACAAAACTTTCCAATTCCGGTTGTAAACGAACCAACATTTGGTTCACAAATTAGTTTCTTTGATGGTTATTCCGATTTATACCGTTTGCAATCGTGGCTGGGCAGAGCTGAATACAACTATAATGAAAAGTACAATGCCTCCTTATCTATTCGTCGTGATGGGTCTTCCAGGTTTCACCCAGATAACCAATGGGGAACATTCTGGTCAGCAGGGTTGGCATGGAATATCCACAAAGAATCATTTTTTGAGCCCCTGAGAAATACGGTTGATTTTTTAAAACTACGTGCCAGCCAGGGAAGTTCTGGTAATCAAAATATAGGAACGTATTACGCTTACCAGGATTTGTATAACGCCAGCAGGGTTGGTGATGCTCCATCACTTGCACTTTCCAGGTTAGGTAATAAGGATTTAAAGTGGGAAGCTAATATAACAACAAATATTGGTTTTGATTATGGCTTGTTTAACAGTCGTATCCGGGGTTCATTTGAATGGTTTCAACGCCAGTCAGACGATCTGATATATAGCTTACCTCTACCCAATTCATCAGGCTTTTCGAGCATTCTTTCAAATGTAGGTGCTATGAAAAATACAGGTTTTGAAATGGATATTAAAGGGACTCTTATCGACAGGGAAAATGTAAAATGGGAGCTTGGATTTAATGCTACAACGTTTAGCAATAAGATAAGCGATTTTCCTTTAGATGAAGTTATTGTCGGAACCAAACGTTATAAAGAAGGTGAGGACATTTATGCCTTTTATATCCGCGAATGGGCAGGCATGTCAAAAACAGGGCAACAACTATACGACAGAATAGATGGACAAATTCAGAAATTATCAGCAACATCTACCGGAGGGGAAGCAACCTGGTATTTAATTGATGAGCAGACAGGCGAAAAGTTTGCAACAACCAATTATAATGAAGCTGACCGTATTGATGCGGGAAGTGCTTTACCTGACTTTTATGGCGGTATTAATACCAATATTACAATTCATAATTTTGAAATTTCGGCGTTAATGTCGTATCGTATAGGTGGACAACTATATACAGGTGGAAGTTATACAAGCCGGTTTGGTACTGGAAGTTCTAATGCTCGTCCTTGGGCAACAGATATGGTTAACCGTTGGACACCAGGCAACCAAGACTCAGATTTACCTCGCTTGCAACGTAATGCTCCACAAAACGGATGGGCCAGCACATCAACCAGGCACCTTTATGATGGCAGTTATGCCAGGTTAAAAAACCTGGCAATCACTTACCATGTACCAAAAAAGCTTATTTCCAGGTTAAATATAGACAACCTGAATGTGTTTATACAAGGTGAAAACCTTTTAACATTCTATGGTATAGATGGTGTTGATCCTGAGCTGGGTGGTTTAGGAGGGGTTACTGGCTATAATTATCCGGTGGCTAAAGTTATTTCAGGAGGCATTAACCTAACTTTTTAAAACGGAATGAAAATGAAACGAGCCATAAGAAAATCATTATAGGCGAGTTCCATCGCATACCTTTGAAAATTTAAAATATAATGAGATGAAAAAAACACTATTAATATTTACACTTTGTGCAAGCCAGTTATGGGCATGTAACGACTTTTTAGATGTAACACCGCCCAGTAAAATTACGAGTGATATTATAACAGATGAAGCACTAGGTACTTTTTACACCGGAGCTTATAATAACTTAACAACTTATTGGCATAGTTATGCTTACCCAGGCTATCGCTCCTTTTTAACTTTTAGCGAAGCAATAGGACATGATGTTATTGGAACACAAGGCATTTATGGTGGCATTGTTACGCAATACAGGTATTTAAGTGTTAATAACTTTACAAGTGGAGTGGCCAAAAATTTTTGGAATAAGTTTTACGAAACGATTGCCAGTTGTAATAATGGCCTTAATATCATTGCCAATATGGAGGGTGAAAAATCAGGTAACACTAAAGTTACAGAAGCCCAGCTAAGAGCATTAAGAGCATACTGCTACTTTGATATTATACGAACATGGCAAAAGACCTACGAATCCGGAATGGATTTGCCAGTTTGCCCTATTTACGATAAACCTACAACGGTAGAAAATGCACAAGAGGGTATTCCCTTATCTACAGTTAAAGAGGTTTATAATTTTATCACAAGAGATTTAGAAGAAGCAATAAAGTTATTTGAGTCAGTAGATTACAAACGGATATCTAAGGAATATATTGACAAAAGTGTTACGTATGGCATCGCGGCACGTGTTTACCTTACTCGTGGTACAAAAAAGGATGGAACAGGAATCAAAGCTGATATGGATAAAGCTTCAGAGTTTGCTTTTAAAGCACGTCAGGATTATTCACTAATGGACTCAAAAAGCTTCCTTGCCGGATTTAACGAGGCCTCCAACCCTGAGTGGATGTTATGTCTTTCTCAGTCGGCAGATAATAACGCCATGTCTTACTTCTTTAACTATTGGGATACAAGAAGTGATGATACACGGGCCTTTTACAAAAATGCTGTACCTGATCCATATTTTAAAAAACTGTTTGATTACGGAAATGGATACGATACCAACGATGTTCGTTTTCAATTATTTCAGGAACCTGGTACAACGGGTGCTCCAAGAGTAAAAGGTATATTAACGTATCCAAAATTTAAATACAGGGAGAGCGAAAAAACAGGTGATATACTTTATATGCGGGTTGCCGAGATGCATTTGATAGAGGCAGAAGCCATTTTAAGAGGTGGCAAAGAAAATAGTGAATCAGCACAAACCATCATTGATAACCTGAGAACCAGCAGGGGTTGCCAGGCAAATATTACTGCATCTCTGGACGAAGTTCTAAAAGAACGACGCAGAGAATTATGGGGTGAAGGAGTAACTGGTATTTTTGATATTAATCGCCTACAGATAACTCCATTAAGAAAGAAAGTTAATTTTGATGATTTTAATGAATATACTGAAGGAGCAGATAACATTCATAATACGTATTTTGGCCATGTTATTTTGAAGTATGCCGATGGATCATCCTTAAGTACTGAAAGCCCGTTTAATTACCTACAAATTCCGGAGGCTGAGATATTAAACAATCCAAAGATTGACGCACAACTCCCAAGAAAATAGAATTGATATAAGTAAATACATACTTTATTAAAAACACCTAACAGGTTTTAATCGCATACTGCTGTTAAAGCCTGTTAGGTTTCTTTTTTATATATACCAAATAGTTTTACTTCAATAGATAAATAGCGTACTCATGTAAAATAACTGGGTACACTTAATCAGTACAAAACGTCACATCTAAAATATTCGTATCATTATCAACATTTTAGACTCATCCGTCTAAAAAAACAGTTTTTGGCGAAATAACATTATACCTTTATTTTGGCATCCAAAGTAATAATATGAAGAATACAGTACTCCTTTCGCTTCTTTTGCTGAGCACGGTGCTACTTAAAGCACAGGAGCCGGCTACTTTAGTTAATCCATTTATTGGCACTACTAATTATGGTGCAACCTATCCGGGTGCTGTAATGCCACACGGTATGGTATCAGTTGTTCCGTTTAATGTAACGCCACACAAAGGCAACGAATATTCAAATACAGACAACTGGTGTAGTAATCCGTATGTGTACAATAATAATTGGATGACTGGTTTTACACATGTTAACCTAAGTGGTGTTGGATGTCCGGACCTGGGAAGTATTGTTGTAATGCCAACTACAGGTGAATTAAATGTGGATGTGAACGAATATGGCACAACCTTATCAGATCAGAAAGCTATACCGGGCTATTACAGTACAACACTTAATCGCTACAACATTAAAGCTGAGGTATCTGCTACTATGCGTTCAGGTATCAGCCGATTTACTTTTCCAGAGGGTAAAGCCAATATTTTACTTGATTTAGGACATGGTTTAACTAATGAATCAGGAGCTCATATCAAGCGGGTTTCTGAAAACGAAATTGAAGGTTATAAGCTTATGGGGACGTTTTGTTATCGTCCGCAATCGGTTTTACCAGTTTATTTTGTAGCCCGTATCAAGCGTAATAATATGCAAAGTGGCTATTGGAAGTTTCACCAAAGGCTACCCGGGGCACGGCATGACTGGAGCCCAACCAGTGACAGCTATAAGCTCTATACCAAATACAATAAAGAGTTATCGGGTGAAAAGATTGGTGCTTACTTCTCTTTTGATGCCAGCGAAGGTGAGCAGGTAGAGGTGCAAATTGGAGTGAGTTACGTTAGTATTGAGAATGCTCGGGAGAATTTAGATGCTGAACAAACCAACCTGTCGTTTGAGCAAATTAAAAACCAGGCATTTAACACCTGGAACAATGAACTTAAAGTTATTGAAGTAGAAGGTGGCAGCCGCGATGATAAAGTGAAATTTTATACCGCACTATATCACCTGTTGCTTCACCCTAATATATTGCAGGATGTTAATGGGCAATACCCTGCCATGGAGTCTGATGCCATATTATCGGTTGGTGATAACAATCGCTATACGGTTTTCTCACTATGGGATACTTACCGAACTGTGCATCCTTTACTGTCGCTATTATATCCACAAAAACAGTTGGATATGGTGCGTAATATGGTGGATATGTACAAAGAAGGCGGTTGGTTACCCAAATGGGAGATTTATGGCAGGGAGGCACATGTAATGGAAGGTGACCCTGCTCTTATTGTTATAGCTGATACTTACCTGCGTGGCCTGACTGACTTTGATGTGGAAACAGCTTATGAGGCCATGCTGAAACATGCCAATACCACCGAAGGTAATATTATTCGCCACAATAATGACTTTTACCTGGAAAACCACTACATCCCCTTTTTAAAAGACTATGATAATTCGGTATCGCAGGCTTTGGAATTATATGTAGCAGACTATAATTTAGCACTTATGGCCAATGTAATGGGCGATAAAACAACTTATAAGAAAGCTTATCAGCGCTCATTAGGCTATCGCAACTACTTTGATAAGGATTATGATTTATTACGTCCGGTTACTACAGATGGCAAATTTATGAAAGGCTTTGACCCTGTACAAGGCGAGAACTTTAAACCGGTTCATGGTTTTCACGAAGGTACATCGTGGCAATACTCATTTGCTGTACCACATGATACAAAAGGTTTAATGCGCATGATGGGTGGTAAAAACAGGTTTGTACAACAACTGAATAAATGTTTTAAAGACAGTTTGTTTGATATGAGTAACGAGCCTGATATGGGCTATCCTTACTTATTTAATTATGCCAGTGGTTCTGAGTGGCGGACGCAAAAGCAGGTACACGATTGTATTAATCGCTACTTTAAAAATTCGCCCGATGGCTTACCCGGTAATGACGATACGGGCACCTTATCAGCCTGGTTAATCTACAGTATGATGGGTATTTACCCTGTTTGTCCGGGTGACATGAACTACACCTTGTCGAGCCCTGTTTTTGATAAAGTTACCATTCATCTTGACCAAAGCATTTATAAAAAGCCGTCGATTGTAATTGAAGCCAAACGAAAAAATGAGAACGATATTTATATCAAAGGCATTGAGCTGAATGGCAAACCCTACAACAGGTACTTTATTCGTCATCAGGACTTAATAGAGCAAGGACACCTCAAATTTAAACTGGGTTCTACTCCAAAACAATAACTAAATGAATCTGAGAAAGCTTTTAATACCCGGGTTTATAGCAATTAGCTTCATATTTTCTTCTTGTACACAAAACGAGAATGAGCTTAAAGTAATGAGCTTTAACATCCGGTACGATAACCCTGATGATGGCATTAATGCCTGGGCTAAGCGTCAATCAATGGTATTTTCATTCTTAAACGATCAGCAGCCTGATATTATAGGTTTTCAGGAAGTATTAAAGCATCAGTTCGTTCAACTGCAAAAGGAGCTAACCGACTATAATTATGTTGGTGCAGGAAGAGATGATGGTAAAGATAAAGGCGAGTTTGTTCCCGTATTTTATCGCAAAGAAAAATACGAGTTACTCGCTTCATCACATTTTTGGTTATCGGAAACACCTGAAATAACAGGTAGTAAAAGCTGGGGTGCAGTGCTACCACGTATTGTTACCTGGCTTCAGCTCAAAGACCGTCAGAAAGGCTATATTTTTTATGTGTTTAACACACACTTTAGTCATGTAAGTAGCTACGCCCGTAATAAGAGCGCCCTGCTGCTTCTCAACAAGATTAAAACTATAGCGGGGGAAGCTCCGGTTGTATTAACGGGCGACTTTAATGCACAACCATCCGAACGGATGTACAGTACCATGTGCGATCACTGGGAAGGTTATTTACCAATGTGGGACAGCCGATATTTACCTGTTAGAAAAACAGAACAGAGCTTCCAGACCTTTAACGGTTATAATCCGGAAACGCCTGAGGTCATTATCGATCACATATTTGTTAATGGCTTTTTTGATGTTACAACATTCCGTACTTTTCAGCTTATGGAAAATGGTATGTACATATCTGACCACTATCCCATTATGGCTGAACTGACTTTCCGCTTAAAAGAAAAAGGAAAATACACTCCATCCAAAAAGTTAATTCTATCTCTGGCTCCTCCTCTAATACGTAGTAAGCCATTGGTATTTGAAGATTCGTTACTTGTGGAAATCAGGCCGCAGGGGCATAATGCTAATATTTATTACACGCTTGATGGCACACAACCTGACACGACTTCTTTGCAATATCATAAGCAAGTTATAATCAAGGAGAGTTGCACCATAAAAGCACAAGCAATTAAAGAGGGCATGTATCCATCCGAATTGAGCCAACAATCTTTCATTAAGAGAACTAAAAAAACTGTTAAGCTGCTTGAGGTTATTCCAACCAACGATAATGAGTACTCATCTGATAACTATGCAGCTCTATTTGATGGATTACCAGGTAACAAAAACGATTTAAAAGATGGATCGTGGCTTGGGTTTAATGGTACTGATGTTGATTTTCTTTTCGATTTTGAAAAAAAAACCGGGCTAAGAGAATGCTATCTATCCCTGTTATCAGCTCCCAATATGTGGGTTATATCTCCCTCTAAGATAGAAGTAAAAGTATCAAACGATGCCATTAATTATAAAGTAGTAGCACAATTGGATGTTAATCCATCGTTTGATATTAATGAGACTAAACAGCAGTTATACACTTTACAGTTTAAAGCCAGTGCCCGCTTTCTTAAGCTATCAGTATACAATGGCGGCTTACTTCCGGCTTCACATAGTGGCAGTGGCAATCCATCGTGGTTATTTATTGATGAAATAGTTGTACAATAAACGAACTACTCACTTTTTAAACTCACCAGGTAACCATTGTGCTTACGGATATTTAATACCCTGTCTTCATCAAACAGAAGATACTGCCCTTTGATACCATTTAAAATTCCTGATATTTTACTCTCTTTATCAAACGATAAGGATTTAGGTTTCAAGGGGAAACTATTAACCGGGTAATTCAGTTCCCAAATATCATCTGCCGAATTAGCATACTTCTTAAGTTCTTCCGGTAACAGATCAATCGCTCTTTTCTTTTCTGCTACAATATCAATCGTTTCTGCCATCTCATTCTTCAGCATACTTCTCCAATTGGTTTTATCAGCATAATAAGTTTTAAGAAATACCTCCAGTACACCAGCAATATGCCGATTGGGCACTTCAGCAATAATAACTGCCTGTGACGCGCCCTGATCAATCCATCGTGTTGGTATTTGTGTATGACGTGTAATACCAACTTTTATACCGGAAGCTATAGCCAAATATACATAATGGGGTATTAAACAATGTTTCTCCGCAAACGCAGGATCACGTGCTTCTCCAAGGTGTGCACGACATTTTTCAGGGTGAAGCACACATTCTTCGGCTTCCGGTGCTGTTTGAAAGCAATTATAACAAAAACCCTGTGCAAAAGATTTTGAAGTCTTTTTACCACACACAATGCAATTTATCTGATTCTGAAACTCCATAACAACGGGTTTCCCAAGCAAATTATTCATATTAATCACCTCTTCGTTAAGAAGTAACTTATATTCTACCTTCTCACCGGTAATATTACTCTTCATCTTATGTAAATTCCCTTGTGCTTCCATATTTTGATATTAACTGGTTGACATTAAACTGAGATAAAATATCTCAAAACCATATTTACTCAGATTCAGCTTTTATTATTTTATAAAGTTTATCCGACCGCCTGATTTTTTGGTCTACAGGCATACTAAAACGTTCACCTTTTACTGTTTCTTCTACAGATTTTAAATCAACACGCATTTCAGAAACTTTCATCTGTACAACACCCGTTGTTGGCCCCGTTATTAAAATCTCATCACCCACCTTAAGCGATTGTGTTTCCATCAGAAACTCAGCTACGTTTAGCTTAGGAAAGTAGTTCATCCCTTTTCCAATGTATATCTTCTTTTTGGTAGCACGCGAACCATAATTATGACTCCAGTCACCTAACTTCTGTCCCAAATAATAACCATCCCAAAAACCACGATTAAATACTTCAGACAATCGCTCGTCCCAGTTTTTTATCTTTACTTCACCATACGAACCATCCAATACAGCCTCAATGGCCTCGCTGTAACACTCACAAACTGTTTTTACATATTCCGCTGAACGAGCCCGTCCTTCAATTTTAAACACCCGTACACCAGAGTCCATCATTTTATTCAGAAAGTGGATGGTCTTTAAATCTTTTGGCGACATAATATAGTCGTTCTCCAGTTCCATCTGATTACCAGATTCCTTTTCTGTAACCATATATCCACGCCTACAGGGTTGTAAACAACCTCCCCTGTTAGCCGACGCATTAAGTTGGTGCAGGCTAATATAACATTTACCTGATGTAGCCATACAAAGTGCACCATGGGCAAACATCTCAATTTTAATTAATTCGCCCCGCGGACCAGTAATATTTTCTTTAACAATCGACTGATGAATGGCCTTTACCTGGTCCATATTCAACTCACGGGCAAGTACCACCACATCTGCAAAGTTGCTGTAGAATTTAAGCGTTTCTACATTAGATATATTCACTTGCGTAGAAATATGCACCTCAACACCAGAATTATGGGCGTAATTTATAGCTGCCTGGTCTGCTGCAATAACAGCTGTTACACCTACCTCTTTTGCCACATCAATAATTTCGCGCATGGTATCCAGCTCTTCATTAAACACAACCACATTTACAGTCAGATATGTTTTTATATTGTGCGCTTTGGCAATCTTAACCAATTCACGCAAATCATCGTTCGAAAAGTTATTAGACGAACGTGAACGCATATTTAATTGCTCAATACCAAAATATATCGAATCTGCACCTCCCTGAATAGCTGCACGTAATGATTCATACGAACCTACCGGTGCCATTATTTCAAAATCTTCTCTCTTCAATCCTGTAACGTTCATTCTATCTCTTTTTATGATCGATGGAAAGCACTTGTAAAAAGGCTTTCGCTTCTAAACTATCTAGTGCTGTCTGATCTCCTCTCATATGAATAAAGCGACCAATTTTATTGTCAAACACCTGGTATTTTCCCGGCTCAACAAGCCCCATTGCATCCGGATAATCAAAAAATGCAAAAGGTTTACTTTCTTTATCCAATATATTTTTGCTAAACCGAAAACCTGTTGTATCAGCACCTAACTGGCATAACAGTGTTTTTACCATATCGGTTTGTGAGCCAATCTTATCTATAATGGTATCTTGTTTAGCTAATGCTCCTCCGGTCCATAACATCGGGATATTATTATGTTCCTGCATGTCAGGCATTAAATTCCGAGGACCGCGTTGACCATGATCAGCAATTAAAACAAATAAGGTATTATCCCACAAGCCCTCCTCTTTCACTGTTTCAAAAAACTCACCTAAGCATTTATCGGTATACATAATCGAATTAAGGTAATCATCGTCGTGCATACGCTCCATAGGAACATCATACGGTTCATGACTACTTAATGTAAAGAAATAATGAAAGAAAGGTTGTTCCGCATTTTTCATTTCCACCGCCAAACGCTTAAAAGTGTACTCATCATGCACACCCCATTTTTCCCCTTGAAACGCTTCAGGAAAATCATCAATTGTTATAATACGATTAATTCCGGAAAGCTGAATTAATGAGTTCATGTTTTTAAACTCAATATCCCCCCCGTATTCAAACATTAAATCCTTATACCCGGCCTGCTTTAACTTTTGAGGTAAAAATGTAAGGCTCTGACTTTTATTCGGATATTGAATAATGGAATAAGATGGCAGAACAGGGTATCCGGCTAAAGTTGCAACAAGCCCTTTATCTGAACGTGTACTTGCTGCATAAATCTGGGAAAAGAGAACCCCTTCTTTCTCCAATTTATGCATATTGGGTGTAACAGCTTCTCCACCCATCGTCTCAATAACCTGGCCGGCAAAACTCTCTAATAATATCACAACTACATTAGGCTGATCAACGTTTAAGAGATTTTCATATTCTCCTGATTCGATCATCAGATTATTAAAGATATTTTCAGCCTTATCATCATCCATAAAACGATAAACAGCCTGTGTGGCATCCAAACGTTTCATTGAATAAGCCATATTCCATAAAGGGTTAATGGCAGCATTATTGGCAAACTGGCTGGATGAAAAATAAGCTACCCCTGTATTAATAGGAGCAACACCTAAGCTTCCCCTTATTGGCAAAATCATGGTGGCTCCAACAAATAAAAGCAAGAAAACCTGCATTAGCATTGCTACAAAAGCAATTTTATTACCCTCTTCTATTTCTTTATAAACGAATTTTTTGTAAAGCTTTATAAAACCATATACCACTATAACAAGTACTATTATAAATACCAATGGCTCATACCACCTTACTGAATTCATAATAACACCCGGTGTTTTCAAAAACTCCAAAGCTGCACCATCAATATGACTTGCCCAGTAACTATATAAGTTTGTATCTGACAGTAATATACCTGTAAATACTACCGTAAATATATATACAAACCATTTAATACAAGTATAGCAATACCGTCTTAGCATAAGTAGTGGTACAAGCTGAATTACCATCGTCAGAACCATTAGGTACCCGGTAAATGAGGCATCAAGGCGAATGCCTACAGGGAAAGAAGCCAGGATTGTTAAGAACGATGTTTCTGATGCATATTTTAGATTAAAAAGTATAAATATCAATCGATGAATGGCAAAGAATATCAGCCAATAAAGAGCTGTTTTAAAATACTGCTTATAGAATTGTTGCATTTTACAGACTACTTATTACGGTACTTACAGGAATATTCCCACATTTAAAATGACCTTCAGGACATGCCTTCTTCCCATGCAAACCACAGGGACGGCATTCTAACTCTTCACTTGTCTCCAGCACTTTTGAGTTATCAGAAAGTGGTGTGTAGCCATAAGCAGGTACTGTTGAGCAAAACATGGCTCTAACAGGTGCGTTTACAGCTGAACATAAATGAAGTGGTGCAGAATCATTAACAAAGTTCATACGGGCATGCTTCATCAAAGCTGCCGATTCAGTAAATGATAACTGACCTGCCATGTTTATAATATCAGGATGAGTAGATTGATCAATAATACCCTGACACTCTGTTTTATCACCCGCCCCACCTAAGACAAGTATTCTTGTTTCTTTTGGCAATTGATTCATAAGCTCAATCCACTTCTCCGCCGGATATTGTTTGGTAAACCAAACTGAAGTTGGTGCCATACAATAGTAAGGCTTATCCTGCCTTACCTTTTCAAAATCTTCATCTGAAGGATACATTTTGGGCATCTCAAAAGCGTCGTCACACAAATGCTCAGTTAGTAAAAGGTTACGCTTCACTTCATGGTCAGAAGTGTCTTCCTCACCCATCTTATGTGGAATCTTATGTGTAAAAGCAAATGACATTGGATTTTTATCGAAACCAATGGTTTGTTTTGCCTTTGATAAAGCGGTAATAATTCCGGTGGTTAAATAACGTTGTATATTAATGATCACATCATATTTCTCAGTTCTGAACTGACGAATCAAACGCATCATATTTTTATACTTACCGTCTTCTTTGTTAAATATAACTACCTGGTTAATATGTGGGTTATGCTTTAATATTCCCTCATTCCCCTTACGTACCAAAATATCAATTTGTGCATCAGGATAAAAGCGTTTAAGCTTCTCAATTACCGGGGTTGCTAAAATAACATCTCCAATAAAAGCCGTCTGTACAATCAGAAATTTTTGTTTGCTTTGTGTTAACTTGTTTTCCTGCATCTTACTTAGCAAGTAGTTCTCCAGGTTTTCAATCATTTTACTAATCAAAAAATTGGATTGAACATGTCTTTTCCCTTCAGAGCCCAAAGCTAATAAACTGTTTTGTGTTATCAATTCATTCAAAGCTCTTTTTATTGCCAAAGGATCAGCCGGAGGTATAATCAACCCATGCTTTTTATGAACCATTAGCTCACGCACTCCATTAACATCGGTACTAATAACCGGAACACCATGTGCCATTGCTTCCATTACTGAATTAGGCATTCCCTCATACAATGATGGTAAAATAAATAAGTCTGCCCCTTTTAATAAAGCAGGAATATCCGTTCTAAAACCAATAAGATGTATGTTTGATTCTAAACCAAGTTGCTTAACCAATGTTTTAAGTTCTGCCGCATACTTACCTTTACCTGCTATAAAAATATGAATGTGCTTATTAGCCTTTATAACATCCTTTGCTCCCTTTATTAGGTATTTAAAGCCTTTCTGTTCCGTTAACCTACCCGTAGATAAAACAATTAGGGGGTCTTTAACATCTTTAGGTAAAAGCGTACGGTAATCAAATGCCTCTATCGTTTCATCAGCCTTTTCTACTCCATTATGAATTACTTTTACAAATTCATCGCTATTCCACCAGCCAAAACTATCGTACTTTGATTTTATCGATATTGTATTGGTTATAATACCATCGCAATAAGGTACAAAGGTGTATTTATATTTGACAGAGTCATGTAACAACTCCACTCCTTGCCTGCTTAAAACAACTAATCGCTTCTTCGATATCTTTTTAAATAATCCCGCCAGTCGTACATCCTTATTCTGACACCCAATAATAACATCGATCTCGTTTTGCCTGAGAAACGATTGAAGTGCAACATATCCTCCAATGCTAAAGTCGGTATAAATACGAATTGGTATTACTGCTATATCTGCTGCTTCTGATCTTGATTGTAGTTCTGATTTCGGGAGGCAGGCAATGGTTACACTATGACCTCTGCTTTGTAATCCTTTAGCCGCATTAATCATCCATTTTTCGCCACCACCCCATTTGTTCCGGCCTATTGAATTTATAAAAAGTACTCTCATTCCATTCGTTAGTATTGAGGTAGGATGCAATATTCACACAAACTTAAACTTTTTATGCAAGTGCATCAAAACAGTTAGTTGTTTAAGATTACAAAATAAAGGTATTAATCTGATAAATAAATGACTTTAACCATTTTTACGTTTTAAATAACTCACCAATTTTCTATATAAACATAGTAATAAATTCCATCGTTTTATTTTTACCTTTGTAATAAAATAATTTTTGCACTAGCTATGATAATTGTAACGGGAGGCGCTGGTTTTATTGGCAGCAACATTGTTAAAGGACTTAATGATAAAGGCCATAAGGATATACTGATTGTGGATAATCTTGCTGAAACACAAAAGTATCTTAATTTGAACCGCCTGCATTTTTCTGACTATGTTGACAAAAATGATTTTTTAAAACGTTTACCTGAGCTTAATAATGTAGAGGCCATCATTCATCAGGGTGCCTGCTCAGCTACTACTGAACTTGATGCCAACTATCTTATTCGAAATAATTACGAATATTCAAAAACCTTGCTTCACTATTCATTAGACAAGAAAATTCCTTTTATCTATGCCTCCAGCGCTTCGGTTTATGGCAATGGAGAAAAGGGTTTTACAGAAGAACCTGAATATGAATACCCTTTGAACGGATATGCTTTTTCTAAGTTTATATTTGACAACTATGTAAGGCAAAATGTGAATTTCGAAAAAGATTCAACTGTTGCAGGGCTTCGCTATTTTAACGTTTATGGTTACCAGGAAAATCACAAAGGCAGTATGGCATCAGTTCCTTTTCACTTTTTTAATCAAGCCAATAAAAATGGAGAAATCAAGGTTTTTGAAGGAAGTGATAAATTCCTTCGTGACTTTATTTTTATAGAGGATGTAGTTAGGGTTGTACTTTTTTTCCTTGAAACAGGCAAAAGCGGCATTTTCAATTGTGGAACCGGCAACGAACGTTCGTTTTTAGATATGGCTAAAGTATTTGTTGAACAATACGGCAACTGCAAAATCAATACTATTCCTTTTCCAGAACATCTGAAAGGAAAGTACCAGGCTTTTACAAAAGCAAATACCGATAAGTTACGAAACGCAGGTTATAAAAATAACTTTTTGAGCCTTGAGGAGGGCATGGCAAAATACCTGCAAGTTCTGAAAAACAATAAAGGATTTTTATAATGAATATATGCATTGTTCATAAAGCTATAATTCCAGCTCATCTATATGGAGGTACCGAACGGGTAATCTGGGACTTGGGTAAAGCATTAACAAACTCAGGGCACCAGGTTACTTTTCTGGTTAATAAGGGTTCATCTTGTGATTTTGCTAATCTGGTTGAAATTAATCCTGAGATTGAAATAGTAAAGCAGATACCAGAAAATACTGATATTGTTCACTTTAACTACAATCCCAAAGAAGTTATTGACAAACCATATATCATTACACAGCATGGTAATTTGGGAGACCCCTCTTATTTGTTGGATACAAATACTGTTTTTGTTTCGCGCGACCATGCCCACAGGCATAATTCCGATGAATATGTGTATAATGGTTTAGATTGGGATAATTATCCGCAACCTGAATTAAAACATGAACGTAAATACTTTCACTTTTTAGCTAAAGCTGCCTGGCGTGTAAAAAATGTAAAAGGTGCGATTGGTGTTGCGCGTAAAGCCAAAAATAAATTAATTGTCATGGGTGGGACGCGCCTTAACTTAAAAATGGGATTTCGTTTCACCCCATATCCATCTGTCTCCTTTGCTGGTATGGTTAATAACATTAAGAAGGGTCAGGTTATGAACCAATCGAAAGGACTATTGTTTCCGGTGCGGTGGCATGAACCCTTTGGGTTGGCTTTAACTGAAAGTTTATATTTTGGATGTCCGGTATTAGGTACCCCATATGGCTCATTACCGGAAATCATAAAGGAAGATGTTGGTTTTCTTTCTGTTGACACCAATGAATTAGCTAATACTGCAAAACATATAGAGCAATTTAACAAGCAAAATTGTCATGAATATGCCCGTGATGTATTTAACGCTAAGCAAATGGCCGGGTCATACTTAAAAAAATATGAAAGGGTATTAAATGGCAGTACTTTAAACCAAGAACAGCCTCATTTATTAAAAAGACAGGAAGACAAATTCTTACCGTTTAAATAATTCGTATGAAACTGACGTATAAATTTGATTATCCAAATTAATCACAAGTGAACGGTTATTACGATACGTTTATACCTATCAAACTGTCACCATGTTTAATATTAAATAAATAAGCAAGTGAAAATAAGCGGCTTTACAATGGTTAAAAATGCGGATAAACTTTATTATCCGTTTAAAGAATCTGTTTTATCTATATTACCAATTGTTGATGAATTTATTATTGCTTTAGGCGATTGTGATAAAGAAGATAATACACTCCAGATAATTGAAAATATCAATAGCCCAAAGATAAAAGTTGTTAATACTGTATGGGACACAAAGACTTATCATCATGGCTCTATACTGGCGCAACAAACAGATGTAGCAAAAGAGCATTGTTCCGGTGATTGGCTTTTTTATCTGCAAGCTGATGAGGTTATTCATGAAAAAGATCACAAAGCCATTAAAAAACGGTGTGAAGAACTCCTGAATGATGAAAAGGTTGAAGGCCTTCTTTTTCGATACATTCATTTCTGGGGTGATTATAATCATGCTTTCACCAATAACCATGCGTGGTACCGAAATGAAATTCGTATCATACGAAACAGGCCTGATATTCATTCATGGAGAGATGCACAAAGTTTTAGGGCAATCGAAAACTTCACCCCAGAGATGTATCTTGAAAAAGAAGGTACCAGAAAGTTGAATGTGGCACGCATTGATGCACATGTGTATCACTACGGATGGGTAAGGCCTCCTCTTTTACTAAATAAAAAACAAACAGATTTTAATAGGTTATATAAAGAAAACATGGAAGTTATTTCAGAGGTTGATTTTGGTGTGTTAGGAGCTATTCCTCCATTTAAAGGTAAACATCCACAATATATGGCTGATAAAATAAAAGCGTTTAACTGGTCTGATCAGCTCGATTATTCCCGAAAATTAAGCAGGAAACCTAAACATAAACACGAACGCTTAAAATGTAAAGTTCTTTCTTTTATTGAGAAGTATCTAATGCCTGGCGGTATTTTTACATTTAAAAATTACAAGCTGGTAAAATAATGAGCTTATTTGTTGTTACGATACAGCAACCTTAATTTTGAATATTTAATATATGTGTAAAAACTGGCCTGCATAGCCATTAAGAAGCCATCTTTGCCATCAAGAAATCCCCCAAGGAATATATAGGATTTGAAAAATCTAAAAAAAGGATTGAGTACAAGCTTCACAAATGTTGGTTTTTTACCTCTTTCAAATCTAATTTGAGCAACTTCTGATGTTGAAAGATTAAATTTTCTTATATACTCTTCCAGGTTATCATATGTATAATGCCATAATGGTGCAGAAATCTTCCCGTATGCTTCATTACAATGATATTGTTCATGGGCGATCTCTTCACCAATATTAACTACATCTTTTTTCCAAAGGCGCATTACAAAATCATGTCCAAATCCTCCATATCTAATTCTTTTACCATAAGATATGACAGCTCTTTTAAATTGATACGCATTATATTTACTATCTTTTAATATGGCTTTAATTTCCTTTTCAAGCGCATCTGAAACAACTTCATCAGCATCTAAAATTAAAATCCATTCACCCTGACATTTTTCAACTGCACTTCTTTTCTGTAAACCATGCCCTTTCCAATCTTCAATAAATAGTTTAGCACCATATTCTTTTGCAATATCATGCGTCTTGTCGGTACTATGGCTATCAACTATTATTATTTCGTCGGCAATATGCTTTATGGCCTTTAATGTTGCGCCCAACTTTTTTTCTTCATTAAAGGTTGTTAAACAAACGGATAGTTTCATATGTCTAAATTTATTTTTTAATGGTCATTTGATACTCACAAATAAATTTAATCGTCTTCCTGAGTATCAATTTAGATCATCAAATTTACATGTTCATTTCATACTTGCATAAACATTTAGTTTTATGCTCCGTATTGAGTGGCTAACATCGTGATCGTGGGTTCTGCCCTAAATACTCTCTGGCTTTTACTCAATAATCTGCTGTTCTTAATATGAAACTTAGATTTTATCTATCTGTTTAATAAAGTTAATGCAGCAGATGGAGCTTTTTGCCTAAGTTAAAAATCTCGTTTGACTCTTAATTGGTTTTGCCTATTTTGCTATTCCACAAACTAACGATGTGTTTAAATTTATTTTTATTTGCCATATGGAATGCATAGGTAAATTTATTTTTCCTACACAAGAAATAATGCTTATTGGAATATCAATTCTTTAATTTTATCAATTGTTTTTTTAAAGTTAAACATATTCATGGCTCTAATATAACCAGCATTACCAAACATCTGAAGAGTATCTTTATTATTAAGCAAACGGAATAGTTTATCTGCGAATAAATCAATATCATAACAAGGAATTAAAAAACCTGTTTCATCCTGTTTGACAATTTCTGAAGTTGAACTAGTATCAAAAGCTATAACGGGTTTCTTCATATACATTGCTTCAACGGTTACATAACCAAACCCTTCGTAACGAGAAGAGAGTGCAAAAACATCGCACTGATTTATAAAGTTAAACACATCATCGCTAAATCCAATTAATTGAACACAATCTGCAACCCCAAATGTTTTAATTAGTTCTTCAAGTTCAGTTCTCAATTCACCTTCACCTGCAATTCTGATAATAAAAGCTTTTCCTCGTTCTTTTAACTTAGCAGCAACCTGGATAAGTAAATCAAATCCTTTTTGCTTGCTCAACCGCCCAACAGCAGCAATAACAGGTATTTTATTGACCACTTTAGCATACTCTTTTGAAGGTGGTTGAATACCATTATTGATAGTCACAATTTTACCAGCAATATTTATTCCCGATTTTAAAAGTGATGCCTTTGTTGCCTGTGAGTTAGCAATAATAATATCTACTACTTTTTCAAGTAAATATTTATTCAGCATTTTGTTTTTTACCACCACATCACTGCCCCGACGATATATGACTTTATTAATTTTTGCCGCTTTGGCAGCTCGTGCAACCAACTTAAGCTCAGATGGCGAATTAATAAGAACTGCATCAAATGCATTGTTTCTAAAATAACTAACCAAGTTGTAATACTTAAAGGGGTTAAGAAAACTAAACTTTCCTATTGAAAGGCATTTCTTTTTGATTTTTTTATCCAATTTACGATCTATCTGCCCGCTTTTAGACACAATAAAATGCACCTCATACCGCAGTTGAGAAAGAGCAGTAGCCATTTCATAATGCCATTTTTCACCCCCTCCCCAAGTACCGATTGTGTTACAGAAGCAAATTTTCATTGGTTAGAATTTATTTAATTGTCACAAATGTAACAAATTTAAAGGTTGCCCTTTGGAATTATAAAGCCCAAATAATGAATAGTCTAATTATTACACTTTAATCGATTATTTAGATATAAATCTAAGTAAAAATACACTATACCAAGAGTTGTTCAGTGATATAATGAATTATGTCTGTTAATTGCTTACAGTTAAATGAAAGTTGATGTATTATAAGAAATGTAATTTCTCAATATGTAATGGTATTTTTTAGTTATTTTATTAATTTGCGTTTAGTTATTTTTAATTTATGAATGTAAAGAATCTGCTATGAAACATTTATTAAACCTATCTTTTATCTTACTATTATTTAGTTGCGAAGACTCAATTATTTCAGAAAACGAACCGAACTCAAACGTCAGACTAAAATCTATAAGTAATAAAATGGGACTATTATGACAATGAAGACTACGGTTCTTTAACTTATGATGATTTCTTTTTTGCTGACTTGAACAGGGACGGTAGGACAGATCTCATAAGAATTAACAAGGATGGTCACCTAGCCATAGCTTGGACTGACTCAGATAACAAAATCGGAAAATGGGATTATAGTACATCAGGTTATGGATCTATTAAGGATCATCAATTCTACTTTGCAGATCTAAATAACGATGGCAGAGAAGATCTTATTAGATTAAACAAAGATGGTCACTTAGCTGTAGCTTGGACTGACTCAGATAACAAAATTGGAAAATGGGATTATAGTACATCAGGCTATGGTTCCATAAGAGATCATCATTTCTACGTTGCAGATTTAAACAAGGATGGTAGGGCAGACCTAATAAGAATTAATAAGGATGGTCACTTGGCTGTAGCTTGGACTGACTCAGATAACAAAATCGGAAAATGGGACTATAGTGCTACAGGTTATGGTTCAATTGAAGACCATCAATTTTTGTTTGCAGATTTAAACAAGGATGGTAAGGCAGACCTAATAAGAATTAACAAGGATGGTCACTTAGCTGTAGCTTGGACTGACTCAGATAACAAAATTGGAAAATGGGATTATAGTACATCAGGTTATGGTTCCATAAGAGATCATCATTTCTACGTTACAGATTTAAACAAGGATGGTAGGGCAGACTTAATTAGAATTAATAAGGATGGTCACCTGGTTGTAGCTTGGACTGATTCAAATAACAAAATCGGAAAATGGGACTATAGTGCTACAGGTTATGGATCTATTAAAGATCATCAATTTTTCTTTGCTGATTTAAATAAAGATGGTAGAAAGGATCTCATTAGGATTAACGAGGAAGGAAATATCTGTATTGCATATCATAATTAAGCCTATAAGTGTAATTTGATAATTGTTTTCATGTTAGGAATAAGACATAACATCAAACAATGTAGTTTATGTTTAGAGTAGTATTATGTTGTAATGTTCGAGTAAGCATAAAATTTAAGTCACATTATTGGAAAATAAATTACGCTGATAAAATAATCCGGTAAAATATGCAATGAATTGATAATAGATGACTTTTTAAGATTAAAAAGTATCCAGTAGTGAATTTTATTCTAATGTATTAATTCTACTTTGTATACTTATAACGTTTAATACTCTTTTTAGGTGTTTTCTCAAACTCTTCGGGGAAGATGGTAATTTCCTGAATATTCATATAAGCTGGTAATATTTTATTGGCTGTTGCTTTCACAGCTTGTATTTTTTCTTCAATCTGCGAACTGTTGAGCTTTTCTTTATCTGTTGATTCGTAATCAGGATAAACCAAAGCCTCCAGTTTGCCATCATTGTCGCGTACCAGACATTCCTGAACATACTCTAAGGAATTGATGGTGGCTTCAATTTCTTCGGGATAAATATTCTGACCAGATGCACCTAATAACAAATTCTTACTCCGGCCTTTGATATAGATAAAGTCATTGTCATCAATTACCCCCAGGTCACCTGTATGTATCCAACCATCCTCAGCAAATATCTCATCAGTAGCTTCCTGATTTTTATAATAACCTAAAAGCGTATTATCACCTCTCACCATAATTTCACCAACAGTGGTATAGGGATCTTCAGAATCAATCTTCACTTCCATCCGATCAACCAATTGCCCTGCCGAAAACTGACGCGATTCTGTCCATGGGGCATAGCTGATTAATGGCCCACATTCGGTCATACCATACCCAATGGTAAATGGAAATTCTATTTTACGAAGAAATAACTCTACATCTTTATTTAAAGCCGCACCGCCAATAATTATTTCACGAAATTCACCACCAAACACATCCACCAATTTTTTCTTCACTTTTTTATATACCATTTTATTTAACCCTGGTATCTTTAATAAAGCTTTTATTTTAGGCTCTTCTAATTGTGGTTGAACGCGCTTTTTAAATATCTTTTCTAAAATAAGTGGTACAGACAGAATCAGATGTGGTTTAACATTTCTGAAAGCTTCTGTAATTATTTGAGGTGAAGGCGTTCGGGTTAAAAAAGTAATATGACAGCCCATAGTAAAAGGCCACAAAAACTCAAACAAACAGCCATAAGCATGTGCCAACGGCAAAAACGATACAACCCGCTCTTTTGAATTTAGCATTAAGTGTTCTTGTGCATATTTAATATTTGACCATATGCTGCGGTGTGGCAACAACACTCCTTTTGAAAAGCCGGATGTACCAGATGTATATGAAAGAACCATCACTTCATCTGCTTCAATTTGTGGAAATGATATGGAGTCAGGTTTAAATTCTTTACCATCACCTTTAAAAAGTGGTTGCATTTCCTCAACCAATCCTTTTAGTTTCCCATCAATATTGTCAACCAAAGTATTACATTGATTGATTGAAATAATACCCATTAAACCCGGCATTTTTGTCTCATCTAACTTATCAAATAATAAATCTGTTGAAAAAAGAAGCCTTGATTCGGAATGATTAACAATGTGATGAATATCACTTGTAGTAAAATCAGGTAAAATAGGTACAATAACTGCTCCATAAGATATAGTTCCTAAATATACTACAGCCCAGCTGGTCATATTACGACCAATAACTGCCACCTTATCACCTTTTTTAATTCCAATATCATTGTATAATTGATGTAAACCCATTATTCGCTCACCAACTTGCGCATATGTTATTGTATCACCCTGATAATCACTAAAGGCATCACATCCTGTATAAGTTGTTAACGCTTCTGAAACGTAGCTTAGATATCCATTGTCATCCATAGTTAGCTTTTTTATCTTTTTATTTGCGTTTCCCTGATTTCAAATCCCAATTTCTCATCCTCTCCTTGCTTTCAGCTCAAAAAAACCCATCAAATTTATTCAAAATTCTGAAAACGCCTAATTTCAAATTGCATTGCTTATCATAACCAGAGCATTACTCTGATTATAATAGAAAAGCCCACCTTTTGCTTCAATGAAGCAATTGATGTGCCAAAGTAAGTATACAAAACCGAATGATAAATAGTTATGCCATTCTAGTTGGTTTTTTATACTTTTGCTTCAAATCCATTTCTAATGAAGTATTGGTTAATCATTCTCTTACTGGCAGCTCAAGTGGCATGCAAAAAGCCTCAAAGGACTCCATATCTTACGTTAAAACCAGATTTGCCAATAGAAGGGCAAGCTGAACTCTATTTTTTAGAAGATACTTATTCACTTTTTGATATCGCCACAATTAATGAAGAAAACACAGACCTTTATTTCCGTAAAAACATAGTGCCTGAAGGTATTTATGAGTTGCGCATTAACAACAGAATAGTTGCATCCATAATCATTAACAGTAGTTTGCCTTTTTTTATTAGCGGAGATTTCAGCTTATCTCCAGATCAATTACACATCTCTAATAATGATGAAACGAAGGCTTTATGGCAGGCACAACAATTGACCAGATCTCTAAGTGAAGAAATAAGAAAAATAACATATAACCTACCTGATTCTTTACCAAAAAAAGTTTTTGAATCATATAAAGAGTCTTTATATCAAACAATTGACATGCTCATTATCCAATCAAGAGCCAAAATAAACAAGATAAGCAAGAAACATCAAAAAAGCTTACTCCCCTTAATGTTGGTAAAACTCCAGGCAGGTAATCATCTTATTCTCCATCCCGAAAATAATTCAGAAGATTATTACGAAATCTGCAACCATTTAAAAAGTCGATATCCTGATTATATTCCTGTCCAGAAATTTGCATTTCAAATAGATTCTTTAATGAATAAGGATATCTTTAACTCAAACAGTAATGAGAACTAAAAATCACCATATTATCATCATAAAAAACACCTATATCATTCAGCCTTTTTAATAAAGAGATATATTTATTAACTCATAGTAAGTGTATACCACCATAAAAAGACGCAACTACCTGTAATAACAACCAGTTTACAATAAAGAGGCTAACCTACATCAATACAAGCAAACTTTCTAAATTTATTTCTACTGCATCCAACCATACAGCTCTGAATACCCAAAAGATTTTTATGCTTAATACCCAGAATAATTACCTGAAAACACACAACAGACTAGGAAATACAGTCAACCAATATCTCAAAAATAAGTAAAAAATTAATCCTATATTTGAGCGATTTTAAACTCGAAAAAGAGGAACTAACTAAATTATAATCAATTCAAATAAATATGAAGCAGGGGTTATTTTTGCTAATAATAGTCTTGTTGGCAGGAGCTTGTACTGATAAAGATAAATTGATTGTTACTGGATCTATTGAAGGAGCAAAGGGTAAAACACTTTATTTGCAGCATATGGATCTCAACCAAACAGTAACCATTGACTCAATAAAAATCAAAGATGGGAATTTTAAATTTAAACAAGAACGCTTGTCAGAGCCTACTTTTTTAATATTGAAGCTAAGTGATAAGAATTTTATTACTCTTCTGGCCGATACAACAGAAACTATTGTTGTTAATGCTACAGCAAATAATTTAGAAGATAGCTATGAGATTAAAAATTCAATTGGATCGGCCTATATCAAGGTATTAAACAAACGCGTACGCAAACTGAACAATGAATTAAATAATCTGGTTGCACAATATCAAGCAATAGGCAAAAGTGATACTGAAACAAAAACTAAAATTGAAAAAGACTATTCATACCTACTAAGTGAGCATAAAACATTTGTAGGAGAATTCATCATGGAAAATCCTCGTTCTTTTGCTGGTTATTATGCTCTTTTCCAGAGTTTAGATGATAATTCATCTATATTGGATGTATTTAATAATAAAGATCAGGTTTACTTTTCTACATTAGCAACAAGCCTCAATTTATATTATCCTGAATCAAAAAGAGCCAAGCAACTTTACAACTATGTTTTAGGAGCTAAAGCACAACAACAACGTCAAAAGTTTGCCAACGAACTACTAGCTTCTAAGGCCAATGAAAGTGGTTATGTTGATATTGAGGCACCTAATTTAGATGGTGACACTATTAAGCTTTCGTCATTAGAAGGTAAAACCATTATTGTTTCTTTTTGGGCGTCCTGGGATGAAAAATCCCTTTTATCAAACCGACACCTGAAAAAAATGTACAGTAAATATAAAAGCAGGGGATTAGAAGTTTACTCTGTTTCTTTAGATAAGAGTAAGGTACTTTGGGAAAGTACTATTAAAAAAGAAGATTATAACTGGATTGATGTTAGTGACTTGCGTTACAAAAATTCACTTCCGGCAAAACTTTATAATATACAACAACTTCCGGCAAATTATATTATTAGTCCCCAAGGGGAGATAATTGGTAAAGATTTATTTGGCAATCGCCTTTCAGATAAGTTAAATGAAATTTTGTAGCTAAAACTCTTTACTTTAAAAAGCCGCAGTCGGGTGACATGCGGCTTTTTCATAATCAGAGCATTACAATTAACCAATTATTAACTTTAAATATAAAAAACTGCCAACTAAGTTCTCGACTAATTTACTTGTTTGTTCAACAATAGATTAGAGCACTTTTAAATTTGGGAGTTCGTTGATTTTTCTAATATATTTGTCCGTCAATAAAATTAAATAAGCAATTCACTTTTGGAAAAAACCAAAAAGATATACTTTGCCTCTGATGTGCATTTAGGTGCTCCCGGGATAAAAGATCACAGGATCCATGAAAAACGTTTTGTAGCATGGTTAGATTCAATTAAGCACAACGCTTCTGAACTGTATCTTATGGGTGATATATTTGATTTCTGGTTCGAGTATAAACGAGTAATTCCTCGTGGATATACCCGATTTCTGGGAAAACTGTCTGAATTATCGGACATGGGTATCCCTATACACTTTTTTACAGGAAATCATGACATCTGGTTATTTGATTATCTTGAAAATGAATGTGGTATAAAAGTATACCGACAGCCGTTAGTAAAAATCCATAATGAGAAAAAATTCTTTTTGGCTCATGGGGATGGATTAGGCAATTATGATCGTCACTACAACTTCCTTAAATCAGTATTTACCAATAAATTTGCCCAATGGATCTTTGCACGCTTTCATCCAAATTTTGGTATTGGATTGGCACATTTTTGGTCGGGTAAAAGCAGAGAAAAAAATAATAAAAAGTACGGCGACAGATACCTTGGAGATGATAAAGAATTTGGAGTTCTGTACGCTAAAGACTATTTAAATAAAGAAAAGATCGATTATTTTATTTTTGGTCATCGCCATGTAGCAAAAAAGATCTGTGTGGGATCTGAAAGCCAACTTATTTTTTTAGGTGACTGGATACAACATTTCTCATATGGGGTTTTTGATGGAAACACCTTTGAGTTAGAATATTTCGATACGCACTTATAGTTTGATATTAGAAAAAAAGAAAAATGGAATCGAAGGCTGAGATTTATGCTATAGCAACTGGCTCGGGGTGTTATATACCTCCAATAATAAAAGCCAATGCTGATTTTATCGATAATCGCTTCTACAACGAAGATGGTTCAGTAATAAAAACCGAAGGAAAAGAGATTGTTGAAAAATTTGAGCAAATAACGGATATAGCTGAACGTCGTTGTGCCGAGAAAAATCATGTTACATCTGATTTAGCAATGTTTGCTGGCAAAGCGGCATTAGAAGATGCTGGTTTTGATCCGGAGAAGTTAGATTATATAATTGTTGCACATAACCTTGGAGACATGCGTTACGGAACAATTTATCCTGATATACTGCCAACATTAGCATCACGGGTAAAACACAAATTAGAGATAAAAAATCCTAAAACAGTTGCCTACGATATCACTTTTGGCTGTCCGGGATGGACACAGGCTATGATACAAGCCAATTATTACATCAAATCCGGAGATGCAAAAAGCGCCCTTATTATTGGTGCTGATACCTTAAGCCGTGCCATGGAACCTCATGACAGAGATTCGATGATATTTGCTGATGGTGCTGGTGCCGTTTTGCTTGAAGCCAAAGAAAGCGAAACACCCATTGGCATTCTTAAACACGCTGTTCAAACTGATACCGAAGAACATATCGACTTATTACGTATGGATAACCCATATAATAAAGAGTTGAAAGGTGAAAATCTATTTTTAAAGATGTATGGTCGTCGTTTATACAACTATGCTTTAACCAATGTTCCCAATTTAGCTAAAGAATGTCTAGATAAAAATGAAATGGAATTAAAGGATATTAAAAAGATTCTAATCCACCAGGCGAACGCTAAAATGGACGAAGCAATTTTAAAACGTCTTTTCCGTTTATATGGCGAACGCAATGTTGATCTTAGTGTGATGCCAATGACCATTGATAAACTGGGTAATAGCAGTGTTGCAACAGTTCCTACATTATTTGACCTAATTAGAAAAGGTCAACTTGATGGGCATACACTGGAAAGCGGTGATAATGTTGTAATGACATCAGTTGGCGCTGGCATGAATATTAATGCTTTTGTGTATAAAATGCCATAATCAAGTAGAACTTATAACTTAAAGAGCGACCTGAATTTTCAGATCGCTCTTTTTTTCCTTTATGTTTTTCTAGAAAAATTCTTCCAGCTTTTCTTCTTCTACAGGTGTCCTCTCTTCTTGGTCAACTGTTCTTCCTGCACCCTGATTGCAATCCATATTGATATGAAAATTAAGCGGCTCTTCAAAAATATCTTCCTCGGTTATACCAATTTCATCATTGGCATAAATGTCTTTCATGTACAAAGCAAAAATTGGCAAGGCCATATTAGCCCCCTGACCTAAACCAATACCATCAAAATGAATATCCCTATCTTCCCCGCCAACCCAAATACCGGTCACTAACCGGGGAGTAACACCCATAAACCACCCATCCGAATGGTTTTGTGTAGTACCTGTTTTACCCCCTATTTGTCCATACAATTCATACTTACTTCGCAAACGAATTCCTGTACCCTGATTAACAACTCCTTGCAATAAATTCAGCATTAAATAGGCCGTTGACTCACTAATTGCTTCCCTTTTATCCGGACGCAAATCAGTTATTACATTCCCATATCTATCCTCAATACGAGTAACAATCATTGGTTCAATATGCACTCCTTTATTCGCAAATGTACAATAAGAACTAGTCATCTCCATTAATCCAAAATCAGGTGTTCCAAGACAAAGTGCCGGTACAGCATCCATTGGGCTTTTAATACCTAATTCGTGAATTGTATTGGCTACTGCACGGGGATTAAATTGCTTCATTACCCATGCTGTAATGTTATTATTTGAATTTGCTAATCCCCACTTTAAAGTAACCATCTCTCCAGATCGTGCACTTCCACTATTTCTTGGCGACCAGGTTTTACCATTACCCAAATAAAATGTCTGACCAATATTAGGAACCAAATCACATGGTGTAAAACCCTCCTGCATTGCCAAGGTATAAACAAAAGGCTTAATTGTTGATCCTACCTGACGCTTTCCCTTACCTGCCATATCATACATAAAATGCTTAAAATCAGCCCCCCCAACATAAGCTTTCACATGGCCTGAATTAGGATCAATTGAAACCATTCCGGCACGTAAAAAGAACTTATAATGATGGATTGAGTCCAAAGGGGTCATCACCGTATCGCGTTCCCCATTCCAGGTAAACACTTTCATGTCATATTCCGTATTAAAAACGCGACGAACACTATCCATATCTGCACCATTTCGCTTCAATACCCTGTATCTATCGGTATTTTTTATTGACTTTTCTATAATATTCTCATATTCATCCTTCGATAAATCCCTCGTAAATGGTGCTCCAGATCGTCCTTTCTTCTCTTTAAAAAATTTCGGCTGTAAATCTTTACTCAAATGACTTATAACTGCTTGTTCTGCATAATACTGAAGGCGGGAATCAATAGTTGTATATATCCTTAATCCATCTTTATAAATATCATACTTTGTTCCATCTGGACGAAAGTTCTTATTTATCCATCCATAAAGCGGATCTTCAACCCAACGTAAGCTATCTTCTAAAAACTTCGCTTCTAACCAACTTGGATAATCACCTCGTTGAGGTTCATTTGCATTTAACGCTAAACGAAGATACTCTCTAAAATAAGGTGCCGGTCCCTCCTTATGATCTGCACGATTAAAATTCAGTTCCAGTGGCAGTGTTGATAAAGAGTCATATTCAGCGGCAGTAATAAAACTGGCTTTCCTCATCTGATGCAAAACAACATTTCGCCTGCCTTGTGTCAATTCAGGGCGTCGTACCGGATTATATAAAGCAGGGTTTTTCAGCATTCCAATGATCACTGCCGCTTCTTCTACTTTAATCGAATCTGTTGATGTATTAAAAAAGGTTTGAGCCGCGCTTTTAATACCATAAGCATCGTAAATAAATTCAGCCTTATTGAGGTACATGGTTAATATTTCATCTTTAGTATAGCTACGTTCAAGCTTTACAGCAATTACCCACTCTTTTAGTTTTTGAAACACACGCTCTAAAAAGCTTCCCGCATGTCCATGGAACAAGAGTTTAGCCAACTGCTGGGTAATAGTACTCCCCCCCCCTGAACTCTCATCCTGCATAATTACAGTTCGAAACATAACTCTAGCTAATCCACGAGCATCAATACCTGCGTGATCATAGAAACGTACATCTTCCGTAGCAATTAATGCATTTACTATATTAGGAGATAAGTCTTCGTAAAGGCTATAACTGCGATTCTCTCGAAAATAATTACCCAATATTTTTTGGTCGCTCGAAATAACTTCAGTAGCTAAGTTGCTTTTGGGATTTTCCAACTCATCAAACGACGGCATAAATCCAAGCATACCATATGATATCATTGTAAAAAGAACAAATACTGAAATAATTCCTGTACTTATAAGAATCCAAAAAGTCCTTATTAATTTACGGTATTTTGATTTTGAAGTATCCATCAAAAGGAATATTTACATTGCTAATTAAATAATTAAGTACAAATCATATCTTTCCGGTATAATCATCCGAAGTACAAAAAGCACTATTCATATCAAATATTGATATTTTGATGTAAAAATAGTAAAATTTGATTGATTGATATTACTGAACGTTTGCGTAAAGTATTTTCATTTTTTAACATTGTGGCGAATTATTTTATAATTTTGGGCGCGAAACACCAATTGGTGTTTGTAAGATATTTGAGAGATGGGTAAAAAAACAACGGTTACAGAAGAAAATCTGGTGATAGTCGAGTCACCTGCTAAGGCAAAAACCATTGAGAAATTCTTAGGTAAAAGCTTTCTGGTGAAATCAAGTTATGGTCATATCAGAGACTTATCTAAGAGTGATTTCGGTGTAGATATAAAAAATAATTATCAACCCGATTACATCATTTCATCCGACAAGAAAGATGTTGTTAAGGAATTAAAGCAACTGGCTGCCAAAGCAAAAATGGTATGGCTCGCTTCCGATGAGGATCGCGAAGGAGAAGCAATTGCATGGCATCTTTACGAGGTACTTGGCTTAAAAGAAGAGAATACGCGACGTATTGTATTTCACGAAATTACAAAAGACGCCATTCAAAAAGCTGTTGATAACCCACGTAAAATTGACTTCAACCTTGTAAATGCACAACAGGCGCGTCGTGTTCTTGACCGTTTGGTTGGATTTGAGTTATCGCCTGTATTATGGAGAAAAATTAAACCTTCATTATCAGCAGGACGTGTACAGTCTGTCGCAGTTCGCTTAATTGTTGATCGCGAGCGTGAAGTTTTTGCTTTCAAACCAGTTTCATCTTATCGTGTTACTGCTTTATTTGAAGTAACAGATGAAAAAGGACGTATAAAAGAACTTAAATCAGAGCTTCATAAGCGTTTTGATACCCTCGAAGAAACGAAAGCATTCGTAGAAAAGTGTAGTGATGCACGCTTTTTAGTTTCTCAAGTTGAGAAGAAGCCGATGAAAAAATCACCGGCAGCACCTTTTACGACATCTACACTACAACAAGAAGCATCACGTAAATTAGGATACTCGGTTTCACAAACTATGTCTGTTGCCCAAAAGCTTTATGAAGCAGGTAAGATCACTTATATGCGTACTGATTCGGTAAACTTATCTGACCTGGCATTAAACATGGCATCAGCTCAGATTAGCGAGAAAATGGGTGCTGAATATGTGAAAATTAGAAAATATAAAACGAAAGCCAAAGGAGCTCAGGAAGCTCACGAGGCCATTCGTCCTACATACCTCGATAAAGAAACTGTTTCCGGCTCCAATCAGGAGAAAAAATTATATGAGCTTATTTGGAAGCGTACAATAGCCTCTCAAATGAGCGATGCTCTGTTAGAAAAAACAGTTATCCACATTGAAGCCGGCAATACAGGAGAGAAATTTATGGCTACAGGTGAAATCATTAAATTCGATGGTTTTCTAAAAGTTTATATTGAATCAACTGACTCGGAAAGTGAGCAGGATGATAAAGAAAGTGTTCTTCTTCCTCCTATGAGTAAGGGAGATGAACTAGCGATGCTCAACATAGAAGCCCGTCAGCGCTGGAGTCAAAAACCTCCACGCTTTACAGAAGCAAGCTTGGTTCGTAAATTAGAGGAACTTGGTATTGGTCGACCTTCAACTTATGCACCAACAATCTCTACGATCCAGAACAGGGGGTATGTTGAAAAAGAAGACAGGGAAGGAACCGAGCGTGTTTATAAGCATTTATGGCTTACTAAAGGGGCTTCCGTAATAGAAAGTGATAAAACAGAAATTACAGGTGCTGAACGAAGCAAATTATTTCCTACCGATATTGGTATGGTAGTAAACGATTTCTTAGTTAAATATTTCGATAACATTGTATCATTTGATTTTACAGCTAAGGTCGAAAAAGAATTTGATGATGTCGCAATGGGTAACATTAAGTGGAATAAATCAATTGACGAATTCTATAAGCCTTTCCATGTTAAAGTTGAAGAAACACTGGAACAATCGGAAAAAAGTACCGGAGAACGAATTTTAGGAGAAGATCCCTCAACTGGTAAGCAAGTTTCTGTTCGCATTGGTCGATTTGGACCTCTGGCTCAAATTGGTGTTTCATCCGAGGATGAAAATGCTGAAAAACCACGATTTGCTTCATTACGTAAAGGCCAACACATTGAAACCATTACCATTGAAGAAGCTCTTGACTTATTTAAATTACCCCGAACACTTGGTGAGTTTGAAAATAAAGTAGTTGTGATTGGCATTGGTCGATTTGGCCCATATATTCGTCATGATGGTAAATTTGTCTCCCTTAAAAAAGGTGTTGACGACCCATTTGATATAGATTTAGAAACATCAATTGAACGCATTAAAACCAAGCGCGAAGAAGACTTAAAAAAGATCATCCAACTATTTGATGAAGAGCCTGAATTACAAATATTACAAGGACGTTGGGGCCCATTTATTAAATACCAAAAAGGTAATTACAAAATTCCCAAAGATAAAAATGCCGAAGAATTAACTTTAGAAGAGTGTAAGGCTTTAGTTGCGGCGCAGGAAAAAAAATCACCCGCTAAAAAAACGAAAACAGCGGCTAAAAAATCTACTGCAACAAAAAAAGCAGCAACAACAAAAAAAACTAAATAACATAGATCTGTGACTGAAGACTGGATACACTATTTTGAAACAGCACCCTGTGAGATAGTTCCCTCATTTGAGGGGGAGTACGAAGACAGACTTGTAAGTCAAATATTGCATCTGAAAAATAACAATCAAGTAGATTGGGATACTATTGACGCTGTACTAATTGGAGTTAATGATGCCCGGAATACTACTCATAAAGGTTGTGCCAAGGCTCCAAATGCTATTCGCCAGTATTTGTATGGCCTTCGTACCATATCTAATAACTTTAAGTTGCTGGATATGGGAAATATACGTGGAAAAACCATAGATGATCGTTATCGGGCTATTGAGGATATTACAAAAGAACTTATTGAAATGTCAGTGATACCAATTGTTATTGGTGGTGGTCAGGATTATACAGTCCCAATGGCTAAAGCTATTAATGATGTATTAACACAATACAGACTAGCTATTGTTGATTCAAAAATAGATTGGCTTTCTCCTGAAAAAGATTTTTCTTCTGCAAGTTATTTAGGCTATTTAAGTAACGATCCTAAAAATGCTCCGAGAGATTTAACAATTCTTGGAATACAAAAATATTTGTATAGCGAAAATCAGGAAAATAAAGTTAAAAATGCCTCTTATGACTTTTTTCGTATAGGAGAACTTAGGCAACATGGTCATAAAGAAGCAGAACCTTACATACGCGATGCTGATTTAATAAGTGTTGATATGACCTCTATTCGCCAATGCGACCAGCCTGCAAGACATCTACCAATGCCTAATGGGCTTTCTGGCGAAGAGTTTTGTCAATTAATGTGGTATGCAGGACAAAGTGACAAATTAAAATCAATTGGGCTTTTTGAATTAGATATCGATCTGGATTTCAACAATCAAGGTGCAGTTTTAGCTGCTCAAGCAATTTGGCACATACTAGAAGGTATTGCTTTACGTTATAATGATTACCCGGCTAAGGAACTGGATTCATACCGTCAATTTATTGTTCATTTACAGGATTATGAATTGGATATAAAGTTTTACAATAACCCCGATAACGATCGGTGGTGGGTTGAAATTCCTAACGAAACGAATCAACCTGAAATTGTAGCTTGCAGAAGACATGATTTTGAGGCAGCTTCTGATTTGGAAATACCAGAAAGATGGTTTCGCTTTATAAAGAAGAAAAGTTTGTAAATCAGTTTAAAAGAATGATTTTTGGATTTATAATTTTAAATTTTGAAACCTTTAAGTAAAAATAAGAGTATATATCTCCAGCCCTTTATTCAGCTGGATAAAAACAGGTTAAAATCTTCTAATGAAGAACTCAACCAATAAAATGAAGGATTTATCCTTCTTGTTATTAACCAGCTTTTTTATAGCATGGCTAGGAGAATAGTTTTTTTTCTGTTACTTTGCATTCCATTTGTAAGTTGGGGGCAACAATACCCTCAATTCAGTCAGAATATGTTTAACCAACTGACTGTTAACCCAGGTTATGCGGGTACAAGTGAGATGGTTAATGTAACACTTGGCAACAGGCAACAGTGGATAGGCGGATTTAAAAATGATGCTGGTAAATCCATGGCTCCAAGTACAACGGTATTAGGAGTTGATGCAGAAATTAATTTATTGGGATGGGATAGCGGTATTGGTATTTCTATCATGAATGACGAAATAGGAGAATGGACTAGTCTATACATGTCTGCAATCTATTCAAAACGATGGCAAACAGATTATGGTAAATTAGGGGTAGGGCTTTCTTTAGGAATGATTAATCAAGGCATTAAAGGTAGTAACTTGCACACGATGCCTCAGGGAGAAGGAGATAGCTTTGAAAGTGGTAATTATCACACTGAAGAATCATTTCCTGACGATCAAGGATTGGCATTTGATGCAGGAATAGGAGCATACCTCGAACACAAACAATATTATATTGGTTTGTCGGTAGCTCACCTAAATCAACCAAAACCTAATTACAAAGACACTTACACTACCCATTTAAATCGAACCATTTTCATTACCGGAGGGTATCACCTTCAGTTGAAAAAATTACCAATCGTATTAATACCATCCATCTTTTTCAAATCCAATATATCCAGCTACCAAATTGATTGGAATATTAATGGTATATTGAAAGATAAGTACTGGGGTGGTTTAAGCTATAGAATGCAAGATGCGGTTGTTTTACTAGGAGGAGTGGAATTAAACAATGGCTTGCGTATTGGATATAGCTATGACATTAGTATTTCAAAACTTAATGGTACAAAAGGTGGATCCCATGAGTTAATGCTGGGTTATCGTTTTGACCTAAGTATAGAAAAAAGGAAAAGACAATATAAAAGTGTAAGATATTTATAGAACACAAAATATAAGCAAAAAAGAGTAATTCAGATATTAAGGCTATTATGAAGAAAGTACTTGCCATCAGTGTCATTTTAATCACCATCTTAGCTGGATGCGGACAATCCAGTGGTGGAGAATTAACAGGCGTATCACGTCGTGCCTCGTTTTATGAACCAGACCCTTACGGAATGTTGTTTATACAGCAAGGAAGTTTCAATATGGGACCAAATGATATGGACATAGCAGCAACAATGACTTCTCAATCAAAAACGGTTTCTATCCGCTCATTCTGGATGGACGAGACTGAGATTACAAACAGCGAATATCGCCAATTTGTATATTGGGTTAGAGATTCTATTGCTCGTCGTCTTTTAGGTGAACAATTTGAAGAATTCCTTATCAGCGAAGATTATCTTGGTAATGAAATAGATCCTCCATTTCTAAACTGGGATGAACCAATTGAATGGGATAATGAAGAATATGCCGAAATTTTAGATGAAATGTTTTTAGCTGAAAATGAACGTTTCTTTAGAAGAAAAGAAATTGATACCCGTAAATTAACTTACGATTATGAGTGGGTTGATCTATTACAAGCAGCTAAAAAAAGTAATCGTTATAACTTCGAAACAAAAAAATATGAAGGGGTAATCTATGATCAAAATGGGGAGGAACGGGAAATAGAAGACCGTTCAGCATTCATTATGAAGGACGCGGTTCTGGTGTATCCTGATACTTTATGTTGGATTTCAGATTTTACTTATTCATTTAATGAGCCATGGACAGAGAAATACTTTTGGCACCCGGGATTTGATGAATACCCTGTTGTAGGAGTTGATTGGAAACAAGCTTCTGCATTCTGTATTTGGAGAACACAGTTACTCAATAACTTTCTGCAAAGTAAAGGTGAGCCTATTGTAAATAATTATAGATTACCAACTGAGGCAGAGTGGGAATACGCCGCACGTGGCGGTTTAGAACATGCGATTTATCCGTGGGGGGGAATGTACACCCGTAATGATAAAGGTTGCTTTTTGGCAAACTTTAAGCCTTTACGTGGTCGTTACGGCGATGATGGCGGAATGACAACAATGTCTACAGGATCATATGCCCCGAATGATTATGGCTTATATGATATGGCTGGAAATGTTTCTGAATGGACGGCAAGTGCATTTGATGAATCTGCATACACATTTACACACGATTTTAATCCAACTTATAAGTACAATGCTTTACCAGATGACCCTCATGTAATGAAAAGAAAAGTTATCCGTGGTGGTTCATGGAAAGACATTGGATACTTTTTACAGAATGGTACACGTACATACGAATATCAAGATTCTGCAAAATCATTTATTGGTTTCCGATGCGTAAGAGATTATATTGGTGACTACTAAACAAAAATCAATTTTAGGACGGTTAATTGAAAAAAATTTAAGTCATTATGAGTATTTCAGAATTTGTAGAAAGCCCTGCGTATAAAAAAGTAATGGGTAAAGTATACGGACTTGGTGCAGCCGTAGTAATATTAGGAGCACTTTGGAAAATACTTCACTTACCTTATGCCTCGTTAATGCTAATAGCGGGACTTGGAACGGAAGCTATTATATTTGCTTTATCAGCCTTCGAAAAGCCACACGAGATGCCAGATTGGGGGCTAGTTTATCCTGAGCTTCATGGTCTTGAGCCAAGGCCACAGGGTGGCTCTGGAGGTGGAAGTGAACTATCTGCTCTAATCCAAAGTGGTAACATTGATGCAAAAGATGTTGAAAAGCTTTCTGAGGGTATAAAAAAGCTTTCTGAAACTTCGTCACAATTATCAGACATTAGTAATGCAACTGTGGCAACTGACACTTATATTAAAAATATAAATAATGCTGGTGAAGCAATTGGACAATTTGCAAATCAACAAGCAGCTATGGCTCAAAGTAGTCAGGCACTAGCTGATACTTATGCATCTTCAGGTGAAAGTTTAAAAACCCACTTCGAAACATTATCATCTAATAATCAAGCCTACAGTAACAAATTGGGTGATGTCACTAAAAATTTGGCAGCTATCAATTCTGCTTACGAGTTGCAGTTGCAAGGTGTAAATAGCCAGGTACAAGCATCACAGGCATTAACTGAAGGACTATCGGAGATTACAAATCAATTTCAGGAATCAGCCAACGATGCTAAAGTATATCGTGAGCAAGTTGCACAACTTAGTCAATCAGTATCTGAGCTTAACTCTATTTATGGTAATATGTTGAGTGCAATGAACATGGGAAGTAAATAATCAGAAGATCATTATTAACTGCTAATTTAAAAACTTTAACTATGAGTGGAGGAAATTGTCCCGAAACCCCCAGGCAGAAAATGATCGGAATGATGTATCTGTTCTTGACTGCAATGCTTGCATTGAACGTGTCAGGGGAGTTACTTCAAGCATTTCAACTGGTAGATGAAAGTATCCAAGAAAGTATAAAAACAACTGACAGTAAAAACCTCGACTTAATGAGTCGTTTTGATGCAGCTGCAGCTGTTAATGCTGAGAAGGTTAGGCCCGCACGCGATAAGGCAAATTTAATTCAAAATGCTGCTGACTCATTATACAGTCATATTCATGAATTGAAACTATTAATGATGCGCACTGTTGACAGTAGCCCTGAGGCAACACTAACTAATTTTAAAGGCTCAGATAATCAGGATGTAGCAGCCCAGATCATGATTACAGAACAAAACAGAGCACGAAGTATTCAGTTAAAAGAAGAAATAACAAAATATAAAGAAATACTGCTTAGTTATGTAAATCCTGGAGATACTGCTTTAGTCTCATCAATAACAAAGAGTTTATCTATTGAAGCTAAAAAACCCTCACAAGCTGGTCAGGTTCCACCAAGTTGGGAAAGCCAAAAATTTGAGCACTTGCCATTATCTGCATCTTTTGCTTTATTAAGTAGTATTCAGAGTAATGTAAGAAACGCACAAGCCGATGTAACATCATATTTACTAAATAGCATTGATGAAAATACATACAAATTTAATAACATTAGATCTGTAGTTATTCCTAGTTCATCAATGGTACTTAACGGTGACAAGTACACAGCTAAACTCTTAATTGCAGCAACAGATAAGTACCAGAAACCTCGATTTGAAATTGGAGGTCACAACGTAAGTTTAAATAAAAATGGTGAAGGCATACTAGAAATTACTACTAACAAGACTGGACCTTACGAGTGGAAAGGTAATATATGGTTTAAGGATCCGAATGGAAAAGAGATACCATATGAAGTATCTCATACATTTGAAGTAGTGCAGCCAAATGCCGTTATTTCACCAATTAAAATGAATGTCTTCTACGAGGCTTTAGATAATCCTGTGGAAGTGTCTGTACCTGGTATTTCTGCAAGCCAGCTCGATGTGAATTTTAGCAATGCAACATCACGTGCTCAAGGCAATGGTGTGTACATTGTAAAACCTAAACCGGGCTTTGCGGGTGGAAAATCAATTGTAACGGTTTACGCTAATATTGGTAATCAGAAACAACGTATCGGCAGTAAAGAATTTCGTATTAAACCTTTACCATTGCCATTTGCTACAATCGCAGGTAAGAGTGATGGTAAGGTCGCCAAAAATTTATTGGCAAGCCAAAGTGGTGTTTTTGCTGAAATGGGTGACGATTTTGACTTTGAGTTGGCTTATAAAATTACCCAATTTACTATTGCTACTGTAAAAAATGGTTTTTACGTTAGTGAAGTGTCTAAAAGCAACCGCATAACTGAGGCACAAAAAAATCTGATTAAAGGAACCTCACGTGGTTCACGTGTTACTATTGAAGAAATTAAAGCTATTGGACCAGATAACCGCAACAAAAAGCTGGCTTCTATAGTATTGACAATTGACTAGGAAAATAAAATTTAATAAGATGAAAAGATTAATCTTTATCCTTTTGGTATTTGTTGGATTAGGTTCAGCTGATTTTGTGAAAGCACAAGAGGTAAATGCAGAACTATATACGAAAGATCATGTACCAAACCGTAAACCAATACCATACTCACATGTACGTGAAGCTGATGTATTATGGGCTAAAAAAATATGGCGTGTAATTGATTTACGTGAAAAAATCAATCTGCCAATGTATTATCCTACAACGCAACAGGATAATAGATACAGCCTAATTGATCTATTAATCTATGGTATACAATACGAAGGATTAACAGCCTATTCTACTAAAACAGAAGATGAGTTTCAGGTACCTTTAACTCTTGATCAGGTAATGCGTGAAATGGGTGCTGTATCTGATACTCAACAAGTGCGTAATGCAGAAACGGGCATGTATGAGGATAAAGTTATAGAAGGAGAAGTTCGTTCAACAGAGATAAAGCAGATTATGCTTAAAGAGATTTGGTTTTTTGACAGAAACTACTCTCGTATGGATGTAAGGATAGTTGGTTTATGCCCAATTAGAGAATACGTTAAGGAAGATGGAGGTGAAGGTAATGTGGTTCAATCTCAGGCATTCTGGATTTATTTCCCCGAAGCAAGAAACCTATTTGCACAACATGAGGTATTTAATCCTCGTAATGATGCACAACGCCGTACATTCGACGATATCTTTATAAAGCGCTATTTTGGTAGTTACATTTATAAAGAGGCTAATGTGTACAACAATCGCCGTATAGAAGACTATACTGCTGGTATGGAAGCTATGATGGAATCAGAACGAATTAAAACAAGCATATTCAATCTTGAACACGATATGTGGGAATTTTAATTGCATAGGATAAAGTTTTACTAGTCTATATAAAAAAAGGGAGCTAAAATGCTCCCTTTTTTTATATAGATACTACTTTTTAGTTCTTAATAACTGTTCCTATATTTTCACCTTTGAGTACCTTAATAAGATTACCCTTCGTATCCATATCAAATACAACAATGCTAAGATTATTCTCTTTACACATTGTTGTAGCTGTTAAATCCATTATTTTTAAGCCCTTATTGTAAATTTCATCAAATGTTATTTCATCAAATTTAGTTGCAGATGGATCTTTCTCCGGATCAGCACTATAAACGCCATCAACACGTGTTCCTTTTAACATGACATCTGCTTCAATTTCAATACCACGCAATGATGAGCCTGTATCAGTGGTAAAATAAGGATTACCTGTCCCGGCAGATAAAATCACCACTTCCCCTTTCTCTAGTGCTGCAACTGCTTTAGGTTTATCGTAGTACTCTCCCACAGGTTCCATACGAATAGCTGTTAAAACACGTGTTTTAACAGCATTTGCCTGTAACGCAGACTGCAGAGCTAAACCATTAATTACGGTGGCTAACATTCCCATCTGATCACCTTTATAACGGTCAAAACCTTTTGAAGCTCCACTTAATCCTCGAAAGATATTGCCGCCACCTATTACAATACCAACTTGTACACCTAACTCAACAGCTTCTTTAATTTGCATTGCATAATCATTTAAGCGCACAGGATCAATTCCATAGCCTTGTTCGCCCATTAAGGACTCTCCACTAAGTTTTAAAAGTATTCGTTTGTATCTCATATGTCAATTTATTAATAACCTGCATTCGATTAAAATGCTAATATACTAGTTAAATTCTATAGGTATAGCAAGCTATCTATAGTAGTGGCCTCAGTTCTACTTAAAGTTTTGAACTCAGGCTGTATGTTTGTAAAGGCATAAACTTCTAAATATCGTAAATTTAGATGTGAACCAAATTCCTAAAATTAATAATAAAAGCTTATGCAAAAGAAAGTTAAAACAATTAGTTTCAAAGGCCAAAATATTTATGTTGGAATTGATGTGCATTTGAAAAGCTGGACAATAACCATAATCGCAGGAGAAGTAGTTTTTAAGTCCTTTTCGCAAGATCCCAGTGCTAAAACCCTAAAGAATTATTTAGACACTAATTTTACCAATGTGAATTATTCTTCAGTTTACGAAGCCGTTTTTTGTGGCTTTAGTGTACATAGGGAACTGGTATATAACGGCATAAACAATATCGTTGTCAATGCAGCTGATGTACCTACAACTGATAAGGACAGAAAGCAAAAGGAAGACCGTGGGGATAGTCGAAAGTTAGCAAGAGCATTAAAAAATGGAGTGCTTACGGGAATTTATGTCATGAGCGATGAAGCAGAAGAATTGAAAAGCCTTGTCAGGTACAGAAAAACGACTATGAAAGAATTATGCAGACATAAAAACCGGGTTAAATCTTACCTGTATATAAAGGGGATAAAAGTGCCGGCAGAATTGAATACAGAATCAAAGTATTGGTCTTATATACACAATGGTTAATGCAATTGGATTTTCTTACTAAATATGGAAAAATGGTTTTGCATGAAACCACAGATACAGCCGAGTTCTTAAGGAATAAATTACTGAAAATTAACCGCCAGCTTCGGGCTTTAGCCAAGGATTCAAAATATGCAAAGCAAATAAAATGCTTAAGAAGTATTCCTGGTATTGGACTAATTGTTGCCATAACTCTTTTATCGGAGTTGGATACAATAACCCGTTTTCGGAATTTGGACGGGCTTTGTTCTTATGTTGGCCTAATACCATCCACTTTTTCTTCTGGATAAAAAGAGCTTGTCCGCAATATTACCAGATGTTCAAACAAGCCGTCAAGGGCGTCTATAGTTGAGTCAGCCCGGGTTGCAATCAGGCATGATCCTGCATTGACCTTAAAATATAATCAACTTCGCAGCAGGATGGAGCCAAATGAGGCAATAATAAGGATAGCCAAAAAACTATTAAACAGGATTCGATATGTATTAATTAATGAGCAGGAATATGTCTATGCTGTTGTATAAAGAAAGACGAAAATTTGAAAATAAAAACGATCAGGTAAACAAGAGCTGTAATATTAACCTTGCAGCCCAAATTTGGTGTCTGTTTAACTCAGGCTGCAGCTCTTACCTATAAAAATTAAACACAGATATGCGACTTTTTTTGTTCGTTGATAGAAGGGTGTTTTTATAGTCCAAATTCGTGAGCCAGGGAAAGAAAACCTTCTGGCTCAATATTGCCCGAAAATAAAGGCATTGAAGTGAAAAGTGCCAATTAGAGGGAATTTCGTGATAAATAAATTTGGTTTACAACATAGAAGGTTAATAATTGTCTAAAAGATAACAAAAGCCAAAAAATACTACTTTCAGCCTCTATATGGTGCTTAAAAATATCCTGTCATTTCATCATCTTATCAATAAGTGCCTTTACCTTTTTACCATCCCAGCGGGCAGCCCCTTGTTTCTTCATCATTATTTGTCCTTCAGGAGATATAAGAAATGATGCCGGAATACTTCGTGAAGAAAATACGTCAGGCTTTCCATTTCTTATAACGTATATTGGGAAAGTAAATCCCTTTTCTTTAATAAATGCCCGGAGGATACCTTTCGATTCCTGACTAGCAACAACAAAGGCCATCTTATTACCATACTCATTATATAATCGTTGAATAGAAGGCATTTCTGCAATACAAGGCGGACACCAAGTGGCCCAAAAATTGATAAATAACACTTGCCCCTTAAATTGTGTTAGTTCAACCACATTGCCATCCATATCTTCTACGTTCCACTTTAAATCATTATGGCTTAAATAAGTTACCTCTTTTGTTTCACGGGGCTGAAACATACTGTAACGAATAATGGTTGATTGCACAACTTTACGTGATGCCGGAAATAATAATGCAATTAGTAATGCGGTAAATAAGAGGTCAAATACTATACCTAATACTGTTTTTTTTCGTCGGTATTTATACCATTGTTCTGACCAGAAACCCTTTTTCATTTTCTCTGTGTTGTTTTTATGTATACTAATAACAATCCATGGTAATTTTAGTTTCTAAAACAGGTATTTCCAGAATGATGTATACATCTTTTGGCTTTTTCCTCCAATCTCAAGCCTTACCCAACTATATGCAGATAAATCTCCAGCTTTTTGTATAAATGTATCCAGATTAATTACTATTTGATGTGATGTTCCTGGCAGCAATATTAGCGGAAAAATATCTTGTCCTACCCCACTTTTTATACGAAATTTTCTTGATTTTTTAAACAAGCCACCAAAAGAAATCACTGGCGATATAAATGTAATACTTTCTCTGGTTTGGTTAAGTACTAATAAAGTAGCCATTCGTTCTTTACTTTGCTTATGCCGTTTAATAGAGAGCGATACCCATACTACAGACGGGACAATCTTTTTGATCCATCCACGCTTGGTAGCCACATAAAACATTAAAACAAATCCAATAAGAATAAACAAAGAAATCATCTCCGGATTAGCAGTTTTATTGTCCCGAACCTCCTCTTGATATATTTCCTGTAAAGGTTTAATGTCAGTATCATCCACCGACCGTTCTATTTCTCTAATTTGCTCATCTGGATTAGTATTCACTTTACCCCCCTGACTACATATCTGCATCATTAATATAAAGCCCAAACCAATAATTATGAGCAGCCGGTTTTTCTGATAAAATGTTTTGACACTATTCTTTAAATGTTGCATAGTTTACATCTGGAAATAATTGTAATCCTTTATAATTAATGTAATATTCGCCTCCTTTCACCGGTTTTGCCATTTCCTCATCAGTTTGTCCGTTGGCATTAGCAATTCCTACACTGGCAAAATAACATATGGCTTTATGTTTATTACCATGTTTCATAACCTCACCTGCAATATGTGGTAATAACAAGCCCATATCCGGGAAAGTAGCTGTGCGCACAATCACAAAGTAACGTTTATCATCCTTAGTGGCTAATATCTGTGGGTTAACATCCAGTTCCTGACGTACATTCAACACTTTAAACCCTTTATCAACCATATCTTTATAAACTACTTTTATTCCCATAAAATGCAGTTCTTCAGCAGTAAGTACCTGTTCTTTTCCCATTCTTGTAAAAATATAATGTACAAAATTGGGATAAATAACTTGAAAAGAAAAATGGAATCTGATAATCAAGCAATAAGCTTAACTTTAACTTAATTTTATGGATTCTCTATTTACAACAGGCTGTTTTGGTAGTACCTTGTATGTACTTTTTTATTCTTAAAAAGATACAACATCCGACCATTACATGTGAGCCGGTAACAGTTGAACTCTTTTTCCAAAATATAAACCCTTAAATGGAGGACTATTATGCCACTTACACGCCTTGAGAATTTCTTAAACATGCAGCATGTTAATTACAAACGCATTGTACATTCGAGAGCTTATACGGCCCAAAAGACAGCTGCTTATTCACACATTTCAGGCAATGAAATTGCAAAAACAGTTATGGTGAAAATTGATAATAAATTGTGTATGGTTGTTCTACCGGCATCATACCAGGCAGACCTTTATCAACTACAGCGCGCTACCGGAGCGAAGAATATTCGCCTGGCGACAGAGTCGGAATTTAAAGATGCATTTACAGATTGTGAGGTCGGTGCACAACCACCATTTGGTAACTTATATAACATGGATGTTTTTGTTGCTGAAAAACTTACTACTGATAAAAATATTGCTTTTAATGCCTGTAACCATGCTGAACTTATTCAGATGACCTATAAAGATTATCAACGTTTGGTTCATCCTACAGTATTGAAATTATCCCGAACATTTACTCCCGAAGCTTAACTTACTCGCTTCGACAAAATGATTTCTGAGCTGTCACTTTTATGACAGCTTTTTTTTACACCTATTTACCTGCTTACCTGTGTAAGAAATACTATTTAGCTTAAATACTAACTTTTTATTCAAAGCTATAGAATTATAGCTATAATCGACTCTACCAGACTACCTACTTGCAAATTACCATCTATTTACACACTATTCATTGAGAAATTATGATCTTCTTATTGCTTCGAGACTTACTTTTAACTATACTTATCCAAATTAACTTCCTTCTTTTTAGTTTACGATGTAAACAACAGTACTATGTATTCAATACAAAACCTACTTTCGGTACATTCTCAATACCTATCTGTGGATCATCTTTTAGGTACTTGCGTAATTTGGCAATAAATACATCCAGACTTCGTCCATGAAAATAATCATTCTCGCCCCAAATATTGATTAAGATCTCTTCTCGCTTTACGATCTTATTCATAGATAAACAAAGTATTTGCAACACATCACATTCTTTTTGCGTAAGGCGTTTTGAGAAACCTTTTGCTTCCAGAATTTGATTTGTCGAGTCAAATTGATACTGACCAATGCTAAACTGTGTTGGCTTTTTATCCTTAGATTCGTCTTTCAGCTCAATACGATTTAAAATGGCTTGAATTCTGCACAATAATTCGTCTTCATCAAATGGCTTGGTAATATAATCATCAACGCCTAATTTAAAGCCTTTGATTTTATCTTGTTTCATGGAACGGGCTGTGAGAAAAACAATTGGCACCATCTTATCCTCTTTCCTTATATTCTCTGCAATGGTAAAACCATCCATACCCGGAAGCATCACATCAAGAATACAAAAGTCATAATATCCCTTTTTAAAAGCTTCTAAAGCTCGCTTTCCTTCTTTATATAGTTTAACATCAAAGCCATTGGATTCGAGAAAATCGACCAATAAAAACCCCATGCTAATATCATCTTCAACCAATAAAATCTTTGCCATTATTTAAGTGGTAATATAATTGTAAAACATGTTCCCTTTCCTTCTTCACTTTCAACAGTTATAAGACCATTGTGTTCTTCAATTACCTTTTTTACAAAGGTTAATCCAAGTCCAAAACCTTTAACATTATGAATATCGCCCGTACCTACACGATAATATTGATCAAAAATATACGGTAAATTTTTCTTTCCTATCCCTATACCCTTATCTGATATATCAATCTGGAGTTTACCATTAATTTCGGAAGTCTCAATTTGAATAAATGGCTTTTCTTTACTGTATTTAATAGCATTATCAAGCAAATTAGACAGCACTAACGTTAAACGACCGTTGTGACTCTTAAGTTGATGGTTATTTGCACTAAAAATTGTTTTTATTCGTCCATCCTGTTCTTCTACCCGATATTTAAAGGAACTAATCAATTGCTCAATCACTTCTTTTATATCAATTTGATTAACTTCAATATCTTTTGATGTTTTACAGGATAATTTAAGGATATTTTCAACATGATTCTGCATTCGTTCATATTCATTCAAAACCACCTGTACATAATCTCCAATCTTATTACTTTGCTTCTTCTTTTTAATAAGGTTAGCTGCCAGACGAATGTTGGCCAAAGGAGTTTGAAATTCATGAAGCATATTATTAACAAACTCACGCATATGCCTCATTAATACTTGATCACGTTTTATAAGGCGCAGAAGTATACTATATGATACCAAAAGAAAGAATATGATGATAATGGATATAATAAACAGGCCACTCATTTCAGCTAGCAAAAACCGATTACGATCGGGAAACTGCAATCGCAAACGAATACCCTGTTGTTCTAATAACCCATTAAGGGATTGTTGATAACACTTCGGCTCCCAAAACCCAGGGGAAGAAGAAATTAGCATTGTATCACCTACAACAAAAGTAAAATTTTTAGGCAGATTATATATTTCAAGTTGAGAATGAATTATACTGTCTACTTCAGCCCTTTTTCGCCTGGCAGTGATACAATTATTACCACATAAAAATTTATCCATGTCAGGACAAAGCCGCTTTCCTATTTCATCGCGAGCATCCTTTAAAGCCATCACTACCCGATGATTAAAATTCTTTTCCTCCAACCTGGCAGCCCTTACAATATAATTTATCTGTATAAAAAGCAGTAATGCCAACCCTGCAAAGGTAGCTATAGATAAACCATAATATCTTTTGTTTCTCCCCATCACACCTAAAGTACACTTTCTTACTAACACCTCAAAATTATCAAATAAAAGACTTCTCTATCTGTTTTTAACATTCTGTTAACAGCAATTAACAAGCCAATAACTTAACTTTATTATATGATGCTTAAATTTGTTACAGCATTTAAACAAGAAATTAAATTTTAAATTACATTTAGTATGAAAAAGACATTAATTCTTTCAGTATTGTTCGTTTTTACAATGGCAATAACCGCACCAGCAATGGCAACTAATTTTGATCAGGAACCTGTTAAAACAGAGAAAAAAGCAGACAAGAAGAAAAAAGACTGTAATAAGGAATGTACAAAAAAATGTTGCTCTGAAAAGAAAACTTGTTGCTCTGAGAAAAAAGAAAAGAAAGGTTAATTCACTAACCGTTTATAAGTTTTAAAAGAAAGCTGCTTCAATTACGAAGTAGCTTTTTTTATGTCTTTTTCGTAACCTAACACTAAGTGTTTCGCATTCTATTTGGGGTAATAACCTAATTAGGAAATAGTCTTACATATATATGGAGAGAGGGAATAATTTAGCCTCCCTATCTCCTCTCAAGTGCACGCTTAAACATCTTTTAGGAAATAATAGATGGGATTAACATGAAAAATTTCGACTTTAAACAAATAGTTTACTCTTTGTACAACTGCCTTTTACTGTAATTTGGTTTATATTATTTTAATCGAGCTATAGTTAATAGTACCATAAAAATTAACTTTGTATGTGTTAAAATTAAATTATTTTTCATAATTGCTAATAATAATAAAAGTCACAAAGAGAACTAAGATATAAAAAGGGGACATGGATTCATTTATTGTAAGATTCACAATTATATTACTAACAACGGGTACAGTTGGTTATGTTATATTAAGACAACTTTATAAAGGGAGTATCTTTTTCCGTATTGGCACATTATGGATGATAAACGTATTTTTAACTGTAATGAATAGTCGTTTCCATTATAAACAGCCTGAGGCTTATCCATTTTGGGCTGCTTTATTAGGAGGAATTATTCTTACAGCCTTACTACAATATATTGTTTATCTGCAAATTAAAAAACCTTTAGCAAATATAACTGAAAAGCTTAAACTGATTGCCAATGGTCATATTTCAGGAACTAAAGAAGCGTATAATGCACCAATTAAAGGTGAATTATTAGTCATTCATCTGGCCATAAATAATTTGCAGGAAAAGCTTGCTAGTGTAATTACTGAAGTAGAAGCATCTGCAAATGAAGTGAACCGAATGGGAACCAATTTAAATGCCACTGCCAATGAAATATCATCTGTAGCTAATACTCAGGCATCCGCACTTGAAGAAATTTCATCATCAATGGAGGAAATGGCCGCCACTATTAATGCCAATACGCAGAATGCACGAGCAACAAAATCAAATTCTGAATATACAAGCCAATCTGTTGATGAAAGCTTTGCCAGTACTCAACAAGCTTTAGATGCCATGCAGCAGATCAATGAAAAAATTAAGATTATTGATGAAATAGCATTGCAAACCAACCTACTTGCACTTAATGCTACTGTTGAGGCATCACGTGCAGGAGATGAAGGCCGTGGTTTTGCAGTTGTAGCGAGTGAAATACGGAAACTGGCAGAACGCAGTAAACAAGCTGCTAAAGAGATTGAAGATTTCTCAAAGTGGGGTAATAAAATGGCTGAAATAGCATTAGAAAAATTACAAGATACGGTTCCATTAATCAAAAAGAATGAAGAACTTATTGCCGAAATAGCTTCATCAAGCGAAGAACAAAATATTGGTGCGATTCAAGTTAATAATGCGCTACAAGAAATCAACCATTCTACTCAGAATAATGCCGCAATATCTGAAGAAATGTCATCCAGCTCCAGTCAAATGGTCGATCAGGCTGGTTCACTTATTAAGCAACTTCATTTCTTTAAAGTAAAAACATAACTCCTTATAAGCATCCGGTAAGTATTTCGTTTGGGTTTACTATTTTTGTAGTAGAAAATTGGTAAAACGTGCAAAACGAGCAAAAAATTGACATACCCGGGCTTGGTGCAATCTTAATCCGACTGAGTGCCAAGGCAAAACGAATCAGCATTAGGTTAAAACCATTTGCCGGCACAACAGTTGTTATTCCCAAAAATGGGGATATAAAAGAAGGAATTCGTTTCCTGCATGAAAAAAAAGACTGGATAAAAACTAACCTTAAAAAACTCGAAGAGAAAGAGCAAAAACTGACATTATTTAATGAAAGTACAAAATTTAAGTCGCGTTCTTTTACTCTACAAATTCAAAAACACCAATCCAACAACGTTCGTTTACAACTAAAAAACGGTTTGCTTCAGGTGTTTTATCCTGTGCATATCTCGGTAAGCAATCCTGAAGTGCAGAAAACAATACGGTATGGTATTGAAGAAGCATTACGATTGGAAGCTAAACGCTTTTTGCCCGGACGACTTGCCTGGTTGGCTCAACAACACAATATTAAATTTAATAATGTAACGATTAAAAACCTCAAGTCTCGTTGGGGATCATGTTCTGCAATAAATAATATTAACCTTAACCTACATCTTATGCGACTGCCCGATCAACTGATTGATTATGTGCTTTTGCACGAGCTTTGCCATGTACATGAGAAAAACCATGGCCCTCATTTTTGGACCAGATTGGATATAATGTGCAAGGGTCGTGCTCGTCAACTGGATAAATCCATGAAGGATTATCAAACAAAAATCTATTAAATGAACTGGAACCAATTACTTTCAACTATACGAACAGGTCAAGAAGATAAAGCTATTACGAAGCATGATCGTACCCAGTTTCAACGTGACTATGATCGCTTGATTTTTTCCTCCCCTTTTCGCCGTTTACAAGATAAAACACAAGTTTTTCCACTACCGGGCAGTGTATTTGTTCATAACCGCCTTACACATAGTTTAGAAGTAGCCAGTGTGGGACGCTCTCTTGGTAATAATATTTCAAACCGTTTGCTTAAAGCAAATCTGGGTAATCCCGATTTAGTGGCAGAGATTGGCGCTGTTGTTGCAGCTGCCTGTTTAGCTCATGATCTGGGTAATCCTCCATTTGGCCATTCCGGTGAAAAAGCTATAGGACACTACTTTACTAATGGCGAAGGTTTAAAATTTAAAGATCAACTTAGTCCGTCACAATGGACCGATCTAACTCGTTTTGAAGGTAATGCCAATGCCTTACGCATGTTAACTCATGCTTTCAGAGGCCGACGAAAAGGTGGCTTTGCGATGACGTACACAACCATAGCTTCCATTCTTAAATATCCATATGAATCCGGCATTGGCATGAAAAAGTTTGGCTATTTTCAATCGGAGAAAGCAATTTTTGAACACATTGTACAGTTTATAGGATTAAAAAAACTAGATAGTGAGAAAGGTATTTATGCACGCCATCCCTTGGTTTATATTGTTGAGGCTGCTGATGATATTTGCTATCAGATAATGGATATTGAAGACGCTCATAAGCTTAATATCTTATCGTATGATGAAACCTATACCTTATTAACCGGATTTTTTGATAAAAAAACAGAAGCGCATGAATTTGCAAAGATTGAAGATGTTTTTGCTGAAGTAAGTGATAAAAATGAACGCATGGCTTTTCTTCGTGCTAAAGTAATTGGCAAACTGGTTAACCATTGTACAGAAATATTCTGGCATAACCATGAGTTGATACTTGAAGGAAACTTTAATAAAGGGCTTGTTGATCATCTTACAGGCACAGAACTGGAGGCCATGGAGACGTGTAAAAGAACTGCTTACAAGCGAATTTATAAATCACAATCTGTAGTAGAGGTTGAGATAGCAGGTTACCGTATTTTAGGCACCTTACTCGAAGAATTTATTAAAGCTGTTACAAATCCGGAAGATTTTTACTCTAAGATGCTGCTTCCTTTCATTCCGGAGCAATTTACCACGGATGAAAGTACATCTTTGTATGAAAAAATTCAATCGGTACTCGATTTTATTTCAAGCATGACAGATGTGTATGCTTTAGATTTATATAAAAAAATTAGTGGAACTGGCCTAAAATAATTTAATTACTAAACTAACGTGAGTTCGATGTAAGAAATTGATTAGGTGAAAGTGGGCAATGAAAATTATTTCAGTAACTTGTATTGATACACAACAAGGAATTTTTTTTGCCCAAACTTCTGAAAGGTTTTCGATTAACAGCTTGATTGTCCCAGACCCCTGTGTGCGCTGACCTTCCGCTTTTAGGGGGCAGGGATATGCTGGAATATAGAAATACGGCTTAATTTTTTGTCCTGTTTCTGTTGCAAATCCAACTTAAGAATATCCCTAAAAAATGGACTTTAGCAAACAAAAAAAGGCTGCACATCGGCAGCCTCCATAAATCAATGAGAATAAAACTAAACAACTAATTATATTATAAAGCTTTTAATGCTGCTTCGTAATTTGGTTCGTTAACAATATCGTCAACCTGTTCGCTATGCGATACTTTTCCATTTTCATCTACTACTACTACTGCACGGGAATGTAATCCAATAAGTGGGCCATCAACCATTTTTACACCATAATTCTGGCTAAAAACTTCGTCTTTGTATTCTGATAATGAAATCACATCTTCTAAACCTTCTGCACCACAAAAACGGGCATGTGCAAACGGTAAATCGCGTGAAATACATAACACAACAGTATTGTCTTGTTTTGAAGCTTCTGCATTAAAACGACGTACAGATGCAGCACAAACGCCAGTATCAACACTTGGAAAAATATTTAATACAACTTTTTTACCTTTTAAATCAGCTAAAGATAATTCGCTTAAGTCTGTTTTTACTAAAGAAAAATCTGGTGCATCAGCTCCTACTCTTGGTAGATCGCCTGCTGTTGCAACCGGAGATCCTTTAAATGTTATATTTGCCATCTTGTTCTATAATTTTGTTCTGATTGCTAAACAACGGTTTCATATATTTTGTTTACACATAAACTAAAAAAATGACTAAAAGTTTTTTAACCTTTAGTCATTCTCAAGATAATGTATTACTTATGCAATATATTTAATCATTTTTTTCATCAGGTTTAAGCACCTTCTGTAGTCTTCCTTCATTATAATAAGCAAAAAAAGAAACAACTGCTACAACAGCAATTGTATAATATACAAATGAAGGTATTGGCACAGGATCACCTTTAGCATATGAATGCATTCCGGCTAAATAATAGTTAACGCCTAAATAGGTCATTATAACAGAACTAAATCCAATAACCGACCAGAAGTTAAAAGTTGTCAGTCCTTTCATTCCCGGTATAAAACGCATATGAAGAATAAAGGCGTATACCAATATAGTAACAGCCGACCAGGTTTCTTTCGGATCCCAGCCCCAATAGCGTCCCCAAGATTCATTAGCCCATATACCACCAAGGAATGCCCCAATAGTTAGTAAATATAAACCAACTGTCATGGCCATTTCACTAATTGATGATAACTCTTCAATGGTTAACGAAAAGGTTGCATTGGTTTTTGCTGTTTTAGTACCAAATAATATCAAATTTAAGAAACCAAGCAAAGCTCCTAAAGCCAAAAAACCGTAACTGGCAACAATTATGGCAACATGAATAGTTAACCAGTACGATTTCAATACCGGTACAAGATTGGTTATTTCCGGGTTCATCCAGCTAAGGTGTGCAACCATTAGTATAATACCTGTAAAAAAGGCTGTAACAGATAAAGATATCGGGCTTTGCTTGCTAAAGAGCAAACCGGCCAACAACGTACTCCAACCAATATAAAGCATTGATTCGTATCCATTACTCCAGGGAGCATGTCCAGAAATATACCATCTGATTCCTAAACCAAAAGTATATAAAGCAAAAGCTATTACAATAAGTATTAAACCACCCCGTAATATCCACTTAAACTGCCATTTGGGTCTAACCAGTTTAATCAGCTGAAAAAACAAAAGTATTAAGCCCAATACCAGAAAATATGGCATTAAGCTCATAAATAAACTGCTGTTATTATAAAATATCTCTATACTCTTTTTATTCTCTGAAGGCAATATTTCCTGCCCGTATTTTTTCTGATAACTGGCAATAGCACCAACATAATTATCCGATTCCTGTGCTTTACCCAAAGTTAGTGCTTCAATATACAAGCCAAAAATATTACGTACAAACAAGCTGTCCTCCTGGGGAAATCCTTCCGGCTTTGCTCCCGGACTTAACCATGCACCGTACACATCATTGGGCAAAGGAAATAATCGTAAAAAACTACCCATTCGCGACATGTAAAACACATTGATTTGCTCATCAACTTTTACTGCTTCCTGTTCCAATTTATTGCGGTATGAAGGGGGCTTTCTGTAAGAATCTTCTACAAGTTTACGAATCTTATACTGGCCATCGGGTGTAAAAAAGTTCTGGAATGATGCCTTTTTACCACTTATTTGCAAAATACCTTTTAATTCGTTGTGCTTAATTGTTAGTATTGGTATGGTTTGCCAGTACAATGGATCAATTATCATACTTAACACTACTTTATCAGCCGACCAGCCTTTAAAAGTGTGATGCTTAACTAATTTACGTACCACTTCACTATTAAGTGTGTTAAGTGGTTTCATACGTCCACCATTATCCTGAACCCACAGTTGCCCGAATTTATCTGCTGCATCCTGACTAATATAATGTGGTGGATTAAGTTCATCGGCAAAAGCACCCGTACTTACCAATAATACCAACATTAAGCTCAGTGTTTGCTTCTTTTTGTATATCTCCGATGTTCTTTTAATCAACTGGCGAAAACGTGTATTGGGTGCAATTAAAGCACCAAACATACCTACAGTAAGAAGAAGATAACCGACATATGTTAACAAGGTTCCCCATAAGTCGCGATTAACGGATAATATGGTTCCTTTCTCATCCGTATCATACGACGATTGAAAAAAACGGAAACCGTGATAGTTTAAGATATTATTCATAAAAATGCGCCGGTCTTCTTTAAGTCCTGTACGTTCATCAAGTAAAGTCACTTCACTAGCAAACGAACTTGGGCTTTGACTACCTGGGTAACGCTCCATCTCAAATTTATTAAGGTGAAGTGAAAATGGAATATGAATCATTTTAGCACCATATGAAATAGCAAATTTAACACCATCAATCTCTTCAGCATAGAATTTTCCAATCATATCTTTTCGCCCATAAACAAAAAAGTCTTTTCTTTTGTCCCCCAGCTTGGCAACAAATTTTATTGCATCTGGTAAGCCTCTTCCCTGCTCTCCTTCTATAGCAAAAGGTTCCTCCACAGCACTTTCCATATAGTTAGTAAGAACCATACGTAAACCACCAATGCTATAAAGCACGCCATTAAATAATTTGTGTACAGAGTCAGCAGCAAAAGTCTGCACATCTCCCGACTGCATCTGCATCATTTTAGCTTCAATGGATGCCTTGTAATATGCCATTCCATCTTTTACGCTTAAAATTACATGCTGCCCATTCTCTTTAACCGGGTTATACGCCACCTTATATTGGCCCACTTGTACTTCTTGGCCTTCAAAAAGGGAAAACTCCTGACGCCCCGAGGCAGCCGATAATACCAGACTTATAGCTGGTTTACCTCCCGGTTTTTCTATAGTACGCGACATGGCTTGCGGTATAAATACTTCGCTTTTTAAACGTAATGTCCCTTTGGGTGTTGAGAAACTTCCACTATATTCCTTTGGGCTGACAATAGAAAACAATACATGCTCTTCATCAGCCTCCTCAATACCATCCACATTAACTTTTACAAACTGGTCGCTTGATACGATATCAGATGACTCCTCTCCCTCCCTGATATGCATTGTACCTTCGTAACCAATATAACGGGTTACCGCTGCTCCAAGCATTATTAATAAAAATGATAAATGAAAGACTAAACCCGGCAGCTTTTTCAATCTAAAATTCTTGAATTTCATCAGGTTACAAAGCATATTGATTATTAGCAGAACAAAAACAAACTCGAACCACCAAGCATTGTAAACCAAAGCCTTGGACGCATTTGTACCGAAATCATTTTCGATAAAAGTAGCCACTCCAAGTACAGCAGCAAGAAACAACAATAAACTACCCATTAACCAATAAGCAGTAAGGAAATCAAATAATTTCTTCATATTTTATTTTGGAATTAATAACCTTAGCACGTTATATTGCCTAAAACACTATTTAAACAATTAAACACAATTTTTTATCGGGTCTTAAAATAGTAAATAAGACCCAGAAATCTGAATACTATTTATACATTTTTTAAGAACTCGCGCTTAAACCTTCCTTAAAGCCTATTACAATCAATTAATTGCCCTCTTTTAACTTATACCAGTTGGCAAAATTATATAACCTTTCTAATAACACTTACGTAAAGACGCCTATTACAAATTATAACGGGGATCTACTTATGAAAATTACTACGAAAATTATCGTTTTTTCGTTGAGTATGTTATTGGTATTGGCATTAGCTATTACTGTGCCATCAACTTATATATCATACAAAAAACAGGAGAGGAAATTAGAAGAGATGGACAAAAATCTTCGACAAGAATTTGATACTTTGATTCAAAGCGAAGTTAATACAGTTATGAGTCTATTAAATGAGATTCATTATGAGATTCAAAATGACAGCATTACACAGGAAGATGGCGTTACATTAGCCATTAATTTAATTAGAAACCTGAGGTACGGTAATGACGGTTACTTTTGGATTGATACAAAAGAAGGTATTAATGTAGCAATGTTAGGGAATAAAGATATTGAAGGAAAAAGCCGTTTGCAACTTCAGGATGCTAAAGGTAATTTCCTTGTTCAGGACATTATAACATCAGCTACTACAGGCAACGGTTATTCTGAGTATTGGTTCCCACGTCCGGGAGAAACAGAGGCATCGCCCAAAAGAAGTTATGCTGCCTATTTTGAGCCATTCAATTGGGTGATTGGAACTGGCAATTATATTGATGACATTAATAACACAGTTAATGCTGAACATGAAAAAATACTCTCTGACATGAGAAAAGGAATACTTACGGATGTATTAATTACACTTAGCATTCTTATACTATTTGCCTCAATAATAATTGTTGTTGGCCGCCGCTTTGCAGCCACCATAATTAACCTTTCAAAAGTAACTGAACATATAGCCAATGGTAACTTAATGGTTAATATTAAGAAAACTCAAAATGATGAAATAGGAACGCTTCAGGAATCATTACTTCGTACCACTGAAAAAATGAAAGAGATAATGAGTGAGATTATCGATGGTTCTGAAAATGTACTGGCAGCAAGTGAGCAAATGTCACAATCTGCTGAGCATATCTCAAATGGAGCTACTTCACAGGCAGCTTCAACTGAAGAAATTTCATCATCAATTGAAGAAATGGTTTCCAACATACAGTCGAATGCCAATAATGCATCCCGGACAGAAATTACTGCAGGTAAAGCAGAAAAAGGAATTAATGCTTTGCAGGATACCGTTAAAATGAATCTGGAAGCTATGCAAAGTATCACATCTAAAGTAGCGGTTATTAAAGATATAGCAGTACAAACCAACCTACTGGCACTTAATGCTTCGGTTGAAGCAGCACGGGCTGGTGAAGCAGGACGAGGTTTTTCTGTTGTAGCCGGAGAAGTGCGTAAACTATCAGAGGTAACACAAAATGCAGCCAGTGAAATTGATGCACTTTCAGTTAACAGCCTTGAGATAGCGGAAAAATCGTGGAAGTCAATGGAGGCTTTATTACCCGAGATAGCTAATATTATTCAAATGATTCGCGAAATTCTGGCATCAAGTAAAGAACAGGAAGCAGGCGCCAATCATATTAATAGTGCAATACAATCCCTGGTAAGTATAACATCTGAATACTCAGCATCATCGGAAGAGATGGCGTCCAGTTCTGAAGAGCTTTCGCGCCAATCTGAAATGTTAAATGATACCATTGCTTATTTTAAGATAAAATAGATGCCGATCAAAATAAAATTGGTGTAAAACACATGCCTTGCAACTTGCACACCTTAGGGCTTTTTTGTTGCTTTGCATCGGTTTTTAACTGACTTATCGTTCAAGAAGATAATTACAATAAAATGAATAGAATCATAACTACACTATTGCTTGCGGTATTTACCACTATAGTGTTTGCTCAAGAAGAAAAAAAACCTTTTAAGGTTGAAGTACACGGTTTTGTAGGGGTTAATGCTTATTTTGATTCGCGCCAAAGCGCCACTGCCCGTAATGGCAATATATATTTATGGCCATTAGCACCAAGCTACGATGATGCCGGAAACGATTTAAATGCGGATGGTAAGTTTGATATTGACGCTGCTTATAGCCGCTTTAATGTTGGTGTATCAGGACCAGATGTATTGGGTGCTAAAAGCTTTGCTTTTATGGAAGGTGACTTCCTAGGCCATTCCGGATCACGAGATCTTAATTTTCGTATTCGTCATGCTTTTGTTCGTCTTAATTGGGAAAAAACCAGTTTATTAATGGGGCAGTACTGGCATCCCCTTTTTGTAACTGAGAACTATCCATCAACAGTAAATCTAAGCTGTGGCGTACCTTTTCATCCTCTTAACCGCCAGCCAATGATTCGTTTTGGTTACCAGTTAAATAAAAATATTGAACTGATTGCTTTCTTAATGTCGCAGAATGATTTTGCTGATAAAGGAATGGTTGGAGCTATGGAAAATGCATTACATCCGGAAACAACTATACAGGCTAAATATAAAAATGGAAATGGTATATTTGCATCTTTTACAGCAGGTTTTAAATCGTTCAGACCCGAATTAAAAGATCCTAATAATAACCTGCTTACCAAAGAGCAGGCACAAGCCTCTTATTTTGCAGGATCTTTCCATAAAAAGTTCAACAGCTTTACTTTTAAAGCCGAAGGGCTTTATGGAGGTGGCATGACTAACCTGGTGATGATTGGTGGCTTTGCTGAAAAAAATAATGGAAGTATACAACGTCAGTATACACCTTTACAAACCATGAGTGTATGGACAGATATTCATACCAATCATCAAAAGATAAGGCCGGGACTATTTGCCGGATATACTCAGAACATGGGAGCTAAAGACAAAGCAAATTACCTGGCTGAATACACTTTAGGAGGTGGTATTAAGGAGATGTACACAGTAGCGCCACGTGTTGTTTTTTATGCAATACCTAAAATACATTTTGGACTTGAGTGGAAATATACTGTTGCAGCATATGGTAAAGCCGGTCAGTTTGATGAGTATGCACAAGCAATTAACACCAGTAATTTTATCAATAATAGAGTTACAATCAGTACTCGCTATGTCTTTTAACATAAATGAGCTAAATCCAAAATTTACGTTGAAATCAGGTTTTTAGTATCTTTGGAGCATGAAGCAAAAATTAGCAATAGCATCCATATTAATGATTATAACTGGTTTTGGTATGATTCATAGTACACGTGCAGCTATGGAAGTCATTAGTATATTAATGATTGGTATGGGCGTTGCTTACCTGTTATATTTATTGCTCAGTCATAAAAAAGATAAATCTCCGTCAGAAGACGATAAATAGCATCAGGCATGTTTTCAAGAGAAGAAGCGAAAGAAATAAGGCAACTATTCTGGCATAAGCTGGAAAACCGCACCAGACGGCTACCCGGACAAAAAGGCAAAAAGATAAAATGGATTTTTGATGGAACAGGTGTTAAAGGACTGGATATACGATTTGATATTAATCGCGAACGTGCCATAGTTGCTATTGAAGTGAATCACCGTAGCGAGAACCGGCGCTTAAAGCTCTATGAAAAGCTGGATGCATGTAAAAGTATTATTGAAGCAACATATGGTGCATCTTTAACATGGGATTACCTCTATACCAAAGCAGAGGGGTCAGAGGTATGCCGGGTGTATGAAGAGATGAGACCTGCTGATTTGTATAATCAAGAGCAATGGCCCGAAGTAATGCGCTTTATGATTGATCGTATGATTCGACTGGAAAAAGCCTTTTTGGAAGTAAAAGACTTTTTAATGCACAATGAATTAGGACAATGATAATGAGTAGTTAAAATAAACTACCAGAAAGAAAAATAAGCCTGATCATCAATAGGACACCTCTATCTATTGCGAGAATAACACTGAAAACCTCGAAAACCAACACCTTTCATCGCAAAAATAAATCTATCGGTCAGGAAGATAATAATAGTAGCAGCTATTTTATATCCATTCACTTCCCACTACCATCTTCCTGAAGACATCCCTGTAGCAACCCTTCTATTAACATCAAATGTTTTACCTTCCTGAATCACTATGCTTATGCCCAACTATTAAAAAAGTAGAATTAGTCTTTGAGTAAAGTCAATTGGTTCGGCTAAATGTGTTTATAATAGCATCTTCAACAACAAATTATTTAACCTTTTCTATGTATCGAATATCCTTATTCAAAATTAAATTATCTATATCGACAAGACATACTGGCATCAATACTTCCATTATCAAGAAAATAATTTATAATATTTACATTTCCTGATAACACCTCCAATATTTCAGAAAGCTTTACAACCGCATAGTAATAGAATCGTATCTTTACTGTATTTCTTCCATTTTGAAAACGTTCTTCATATAATTTACGTCCCAGCTTAACGCATTTGTCCATATCATCAATAACTGTATTATCTTATTACTTTAAGTACTCAAACAGCTGCCACACAATATATATAAATAATATAGTCATAAACAGGTATGTATTATATCAACTCTACACCAGCCTCTAAAGCTGTGTACCTACTCATCATTAAATATTTATATACAATGCTTATCTTCCTACTCCATAATATTTGCACATACTAATGTAAGAATTAGAAAAATTATTTTCATAACTTACGGCAAATAAATAAACAAGCTAATGCTCTTATTATAGTTTACTTAACTTTGAATTTTAAAAGATTGAAAAATTTACCGAAAACTGATCAATCTCACATAAGTAAAATACCTATTTTACCGATAGTAAATTGCGCACCTGACTACGTAATATACATATGCTTTTCTACACAAATAGAATTAACTCTATATCAATCACCATTACCAGCAATTCTCTAAATCGACTTAATTAAAGTCCTTATCACCCTCTCCTGTAAAGTATCATATCTATGTGTAAAACCACAATATTCGGTGGCATTTAATAAGAGCAGTTAATTGTTTTCTTTTATACTGTCGCATATTATCTTTTTTAACTTTTTATTATCATTATACTTTCATTTAAAGCATACCTTCATCAGCATAACTATAATAAGAAGCATCAGTAACAATAATATGATCCAATACCGGAATGTCCATAAGGCGTCCTGCTTCACACATTTGTTTTGTAATCTTAGTATCTGAATCGCTGGGATGATCATTTCCACTGGGATGATTATGGCACAATATTATTGATGAAGCTAGGTGATCAATAGCTGATTTAAGAATTAAGCGTACATCAATCACAGTTCCTGCAATTCCTCCCTGACTTACTTTATTTCTGGCTATTATTTTATTTGATCTGTTAAGTAATAGAATCCAGAATTCTTCATGCGGCAAATCACCAAGAATAGGTTGAAACAAATCACTTACATCTTTACTACATTCTACCCTTGTTCGCGCTTCAATTTCCTGTAATTTACGCCTTCGTCCCAACTCCAGTGATGCAACAATTGTAATAGCTTTAGCATCTCCTATTCCAAAGTAGTTACCCTTTAATTCATTAACAGTCTTCCTTCCTAAAATATTTAGATTGTTTTTACAATCACGAAGTATCTTTTTTGATAATTCAACAGCACTTTCTTTTGTACTACCAGAACTTATTAAGACAGCAAGTAATTCAGCATCTGATAAAGACAAGATGCCTTTGGAAAGTAACTTTTCACGGGGACGATCTTCAATAGCCCACTCTTTAATGCTAAGGTGTTGATTGTTTTCCATAATCTATCTTTTTAAAACAAAAAGATAAGGATTGTTAAGAAGAAAAACAATATTTAACAAAAAAAGCCTTTCTTTTTTCAAATAAAGGCTTAAGAGACATTCAGCAGTCCCTAGGAGAATCGAACTCCTGTTTCAAGGATGAAAACCTTGCGTCCTAACCACTAGACGAAGGGACCTAAAAACAATACTCTTCTATATTAAGAAGAGTATAAAATATTGCAGTCCCTAGGAGAATCGAACTCCTGTTTCAAGGATGAAAACCTTGCGTCCTAACCACTAGACGAAGGGACCTAAAAAGCTTTTATTTAAAGCTTATTAACGTGATTCGCTAATTTAGATTTTAAATTAGCTGCTTTATTCTTATGAATAATATTTCTTTTAGCTAACTTATCAAGCATAGATACAACTTTTGGGAATAACTCCTGAGCTACTTCTTTTTCAGATGCGTCTCTCAGCTGTTTCACAGCATTACGAGCAGTTTTTGCATAGTATCTGTTGTGAACCCTTCTCTTCTCTATCTGACGAATTCGCTTTTTTGCTGATTGATGATTTGCCATCCTACTACAAATAAAATTGTTAATTTTTCTTTTAGCAGTCCCTAGGAGAATCGAACTCCTGTTTCAAGGATGAAAACCTTGCGTCCTAACCACTAGACGAAGGGACCTTTTTGCTACCGGAACAGTGTTCTGTTCTCAAATGCGGATGCAAAGATATATCAAATTAGAATCCTTCCAAATTTTTTTTCGAAAAAAAAATCAAATCTTTTATACTTAATGAATAAAAACAACCATAACTCACACCTTTTTATTGTGTTGTACAAAATTTAAAAAACATACCAAACAATTTGCTCTTCTTTTATTTGCACACATTTTATTTAATTCTTTATTTTGCAGTAGTGAAAAGTGGAGGGATTTGGCTGATTGCAACCACTTAAAAAAAGTGCTAAAACGCATATTTCGTTTGTACTTCCTCCTTTTCACATATCAAATGGTTTTAATACATAGCTGTGATATTCATATTGCAGTATTAACTTTTTAAATGATATGGGATATTTATTTACATCAGAATCAGTTTCCGAAGGACACCCGGATAAAGTAGCTGATCAAATTTCAGATGCTATACTGGACGAATTATTAAAACAGGATGCAGAATCTAAAGTTGCATGTGAAACATTAGTAACAACTGGTTTAGTAGTTATTAGCGGCGAGGTTAAAACAGATGGCTATGTACCTGTTCAAAAGATTGCCCGTAGAGTAATTGAGCGCATTGGCTATACTGATGGCGCTTATATGTTTGAATCTGGTTCTTGTGGTGTGATTTCCGCTTTGCATGAACAATCAGAAGATATTAACCGTGGTGTTGAGCGCGAAGTTGAAGAAGAACAAGGTGCAGGTGATCAGGGAATGATGTTTGGTTACGCTTGTAAAGATACGGAAGATTATTTGCCCTTACCCCTGTTTCTTTCACACATTCTTTTAAAAGAGTTAGCTGCTATTCGTCGTGAAAAGAAAATAATGACCTATTTACGTCCTGACTCAAAAAGCCAGGTGACTATTGAATATGATGATGACAACAAGCCTCAAAAAGTTCATACCATTGTGGTATCAACCCAACATGATGATTTTGATGATGATGAACCAATGTTAGCTAAAATCAAAACAGATGTTCAAGAGATTTTAATCCCACGCGTAAAAGCAATTTTACCCGAAAATCAGCAACATTTATTTAATGACTATATACTACATGTTAACCCAACAGGGAAATTCGTAATTGGGGGACCACATGGTGATACTGGTTTAACTGGCCGTAAGATAATTGTTGATACTTATGGAGGTAAAGGCGCGCACGGCGGTGGTGCTTTTAGTGGAAAAGACAGCTCAAAAGTTGACCGTTCGGCCGCTTATGCAACACGACATATCGCCAAAAACCTTGTAGCAGCTGGTGTTGCTGACGAGATATTGGTACAGGTAGCTTACGCCATTGGCGTTGCTAAACCAGTAGGGTTATATATTAATACCTATGGAACATCAAAAGTTAATTTAACCGATGGTGAGATTGCTGAGAAAGTAGAAGCCTTATTTGATTTACGTCCAAGTGCCATTGTAAAACGCTTTGGCCTGAAAAATCCGATTTTTGAGCCTACAGCTGCTTATGGACATGTTGGCCGTACACCGTATACCGATACAGTTACTTTTATTGAAAAAGGACAAGAGATTAAAAAAGATGTAGAGTTCTTCGCATGGGAAAAACTGGATTATGTGGATGTTGTTAAAAAAGCATTTAACCTATAGTAGAAGTCTATATAATATAGTGTTAAGGTCGGCTTTTGCCGACCTTTCTTATTTTTTTGGCTAATGACACATGGCCTTAGCTCAACTCATACAATTAGCTGATTACCGACAAAATATTATAGATGAACCCCTTCGTAATTATTTGATTAACTTTTGCCTTTTACCTATTTTCGGATAAGTAAACCTAAGCAACATATGCAAAAATTCTTAATTAAACTCAGTACATTCCTATTTATAACTGGGATGACTTCTGTTATTGCTCAAGAGCTGCCTTATCATATCAGCAATCAGGCGGTTTATGATTTTATTGATGAATTGGCCAATAAAGGTATTGCTGATGTGAATACAGCCATTAAGCCATACTCACGCATGGCAATTGCTAAGGCTTTAAAACAAGCTAATAGGCATACTTCACTAAGCAAACGCCAACAGAAAGAACTTGATTTTTACCTTAAGGAGTTCAACAAAGAGCTAACGATAGGTAAAGACTTTGATAAACGTTTTGATGCTCTCTATTACAGTGACTCTACATTTAAGGTTACTATTAACCCTATATTAGGCGGGCAATTCTTTAACAATGGAGATAAAACGGAATATCATCGCTGGGGTGGTGCTGAGTTTTATGGTTCTATTGGTAAAAATTTGGGCATATATGGTAGTCTTCGCGACAACCATGAATCACGTTATCTTGGAGGGTCAAAATATATCAGCAAACGATCTGGGGCTGTATACAAAGGTGATGGGCTGGCAAAAGATTACTCAGAAACACGCGGTGGAATAAGCTATGCTTGGAACTGGGGAAGTCTGGGGCTTCATAAGGATCATTTTGCCTGGGGTAATGGCTACAGTGAAGCAATTATTCATTCTGGGCGTGCTCCCTCTTATGGGTATATCTCTTTTAAAATGTCACCGGCCCAATGGTTCGATTTTAATTATGTACACGGTTGGCTGGTTAGTGAAGTTGTTGATTCTTCGCGCACCTATAATGTTTATAACGGAGAACGCATGGTATATGCCAATAAATTTATTGCAGCCAATATGTTTACAGTTAAGCCCTGGAAAAAACTTCATGTTTCTTTTGGCAACTCTGTTATATATGGTGATACTGATTTTAATCCAACATTTTTAGTGCCATTCCTTTTTTACAAATCAGCTGACCACACTTATAATTCATGGGATAACTGGGTTGGACATAACGCCCAAATGTACCTAGACATCAGTAGTCGACAAATTAAAAACCTGCATTTGTACACCTCTATTTTTATCGATGAAATTGTATTAGCAAAGATGTTTAGTACAACAGAAAAATCAAATGATATTGCATTTAAAATAGGAGCCCGTATAACCGACCTATTACCTGATTTGTCGTTAACAGCTGAGTATACACACATCCGACCATTAGCATATGAGCATTTTATACCAACAGTTACCTTCAAAAGTAATGATTTTATACTTGGCAGCTATATGCGCGACAATGCTGAGGAAATATATTTATCAGCAAGATATAAACCCATTAGGGGGCTTGATTTGCAGGCCAGCTATACACTAATGAGGAAGGGAAAAGACTATCAAAAAATATTTGATAACAACGAGGAGGATTTACATCCGGAAATTAATCAGGATCAAGATGAAATACGTCGTGGCCTACCCTTATTAAACGAAGAGCGTTATAAAAATCAAAATATTATACTTAAAGCATCGTACCAGATTATCAATGATGGTTTTATTTTTATTGAGGCACAACATAACACATTCGGTGGACCAGATATAGAACTTTACACTAACCCTTATTATTTAGCAGGAGATAATATCTTATCCTTAGGTATGAACTTTGGATTCTGATATTTTTCTTAATTTAACCAGCTTGAAAAAGATAAAAAATGGAACAAATTCAGATGGTTGATCTTCACAATCAGTATAAAAGACTCCAAAAAGAGATAGATAGTGCAATGGCTGAAGTTATAGATCAAACAGCTTTTATAAATGGCCCAGCAGTTAAAGACTTTCAAAAAAATATGGAATGCTATTTGGGAGTTAAACATGTAATACCTTGTGCGAATGGAACTGATGCCTTACAAATAGCACTAATGGCGCTTGGACTAAAAGAAGGCGATGAGGTAATCACCTCTACATTTACTTTTATTGCAACTGTAGAGGTTATTGTTTTATTAAAACTCAAGCCGGTTTTAGTCGATGTTGATCCAAACACTTTTACCCTGCTTCCTGATCAGGTTGAAAAGGCCATAACAGATAGAACCAAAGCGATTATTCCAGTGCATTTATTCGGCCAAAGTGCAGATATGAATCAAGTGATGAAGATTGCCGATAAGAATAACTTGTTTGTTATTGAAGATACCGCCCAAGCCATTGGTAGTAATTATACCTATCAAAATAAAGTCATTAAACTGGGTACTATTGGCAATATCGGGTGTACTTCATTCTTCCCTTCAAAAAACCTGGGTTGCTTTGGTGACGGGGGAGCCTGTTACACAGACGATGACAAACTGGCAGCACAAATGCGCATGATTATTAACCATGGATCAAAAAAGAAATACTACCACAAGATTATTGGTGTTAATTCTCGCCTAGACACCATACAGGCAGCTGTACTTAATGTCAAGATTAAGCATTTAGATGATTTTAATAGAAAACGACGAAAAGCTGCAGATTTTTATGACAGTGCATTAAAAGATCACCCAGCTATTCAAATTCCATTACGTACACATGACTCGGTGCATACTTTTCATCAATACACTTTAAAAATTAAAGGAGGAAAACGCGATATGCTCCAATCTTATTTGAATGAAAAAGAAATACCCTCAATGGTTTATTACCCTGTACCACTACACCAACAGGAGGCTTTTGAACAATTTACAGACCACAAAAAAAAATTTAACAATGCTGAAACATTAAGCAAAGAGGTATTATCTTTACCTATGCACACTGAACTTAGCGAAGAACAATTAAACTATATAACGGACACGATTTTAGCATTTTTTGAATTAGCAAAACATAATTAATAAATCTTATTCATTCACAAAACTGCTTTTAATGATAATAGCCATATCTTTTATCGGGAACTAAGGTTGTTGAAATAATTAAACGTACATATTAACATATACCATCTGGATTATAATTTAAAACTATGCTTAAAGAATTATTAGCTAAAGAAAAAAAGCTTTCTGTAATTGGATTAGGTTACGTGGGTTTGCCAATTGCTCTGGAATTTGCTCGTAAAATGTCAGTAGTTGGTTTTGATATAAAAGAAGACCGGATTGAACTAATGCGTCAGGGTATTGACCCAAGTAATGAATTAGAGAAAGAAGCCTTTGATGGTTGTGACATAGAATATACTTGTAATTCAGATGACTTAAAAAATGCTTCTTTTCATATTGTAGCCGTTCCAACACCAATTAATCAGCATAACCTACCTGATTTAACTCCACTCTTCGGTGCTACAAAAGCCGTTGGTAAAATTCTTAAAAAAGGTGATTACGTTGTGTTTGAGTCAACCGTATATCCGGGCTGTACAGAAGAAGATTGTGTCCCTATTTTAGAAAAAGAATCCGGCTTAAAACTCAATAAAGATTTTAAGGTTGGATTTAGTCCTGAACGTATCAATCCTGGAGATAAAGAACATACTCTTACTAAAATCCTAAAGATTGTTTCGGGTAGTGATGAAAAGTCGGCACAGGTTATAGAGAGTGTTTATGAGAGTATAATTACAGCAGGTATCCACAAAGCCAGCTCCATAAAAGTAGCCGAAGCAGCTAAAATAATTGAAAATACACAGCGCGATGTAAATATTGCTTTGATGAATGAATTATCACTCATCTTTAATCGAATGAATATCAATACATTCGAAGTGCTTGAGGCAGCAGGTACAAAATGGAATTTTCTGAAGTTCTTCCCAGGTCTGGTTGGCGGACACTGTATCGGTGTTGACCCGTATTACCTGACTTATAAAGCGAATGAACTGGGTTACCATTCAAAAATTATTACCGGTGGTCGTTTTATTAATGATTCAATGGGAGCCTATGTAGCCAAAACAGTGGTAAAGAAAATGATATCAGATGGTAACAAGATTAATGGCGCTAAGGTGTTAATAATGGGAGCAACTTTTAAGGAGAATGTAAGTGATATTCGCAATTCTAAAGTTGCTGACGTTGTAAATGAATTAAAATCATTTAGTATTGATGTTGATGTTGTAGACCCACACGCATCATCAGAAGAATTAATGCACGAATATGGTTATGGCCTTATTGATGAGATAAAAGATAAATACAATGCCGTTATTGTAGCGGTCAATCACCAGGAGTATGTTCAACTAGATGAAGCTTATTTTAAATCAATTATGGCCGATAATGGTGTTTTTGTTGATGTAAAGGGAATATATCGTGGTAAAATTAACGATCTAACATACTGGAGTTTATAATTATTACCATAAACAAGCATAATAAACGGTGCATCCTATTTGCAGGTACACCGTTTATTTGGTTTACTTGCCCTCTTTAATCACTATTTATTGAAATCATAGTTGTATTTTTTATTTCCTTAAATTAATAACTCCCGGTATCTTCCAGACGGTAGGTCTTTTATATCAAACATACCTGAATAAGTACTACCTTTTGAATATTTACTTCTGCCCCAGAAGCACCATCTATGGTAATACGTAATGCTAATTCATATAGCTAACATACAACTTTTCGTTTGCTATCTTAAAAAAAGCTTTTAACAAATTACTTCTCTGCTTTCCTTTCTTTACCTCACTAAATTTATGATCTAAAATGCTAATTTTTCAACAGAAGTTGCACCCTTGTTCGTTAATTCAATACAATACTACCAATGAGCCTAAATCAAATAAACACCTTATTATAAGATATAATTATAAACCAGAAAACATCCATTAGTTACAAAACAAATAATATTGTACCAACAGATAACACGATAATTAAATCAAGAAGAATATACAGTGGGAAGAACGATTAAAGCATCGTCCTTATAGCCTTTTCAATACCATCTTTATCAAAGCCACAAATACGGTATAATTCTGTTTGAGTACCATGCTCAATGTATTTATCAGGAATTCCAAGTCTCTTTAACTTAGCAATGTATTCATTATCAGACATAAACTCAAGTATTGCACTTCCCATACCTCCAACTATAGTACCATCTTCAATCGTTATAACTTTAGAATGCTTTTTAAATACTTTATGCAATATGTCTTCATCAAGAGGTTTGACAAAACGCATATCATAATGTGCAATAGAATATTCTTCTTTTTCAAGCTTAGCAATAACCTGAGATGTTTTAACACCAATTGGCCCTAAAGTAAGAATTGCCAAGTCGCTTCCCTCTCTCAAGCAGCGCCCTTTACCAATAGCTATTTCTTTCATTTCACGTTGCCAATCAATAAGCGACCCATTACCACGCGGATAACGAATAGAGAACGGCCCTTTATTTGGCAACTGAGCAGTATACATTAAATGACGCAGTTCTTCTTCATTCATCGGCGAAGAAATCACCAAGTTGGGAATACTCCTTAAAAAGGATAAATCATAAGCTCCATGGTGCGTGGCACCATCAGCTCCTACTAATCCGCCTCTGTCCAAACAAAATACAACATTCAGATTCTGCAAAGCTACATCATGAATAACCTGATCGTAAGCCCGTTGCATAAATGAAGAATAAATATTACAGAAAGGTGTATAACCCGATATAGCTAATCCTGCAGAAAAGGTTACGGCATGTTGCTCAGCTATTCCAACATCAAAAGCCCTATCCGGCATCTTCTCCATCATTATATTCAAACTACACCCAGTTGGCATTGCAGGCGTAATACCAACAATTTTATCATTCTTCTCAGCCAGCTCCACTATTGTATTACCAAATACATCCTGAAATTTAGGAGGCTTTGGTGTTGTAGACTTAATCGCCAGGTTTTGCCCTGTTGTTTTATCAAATTTATCCCCTACCGCATGCCATGCTGTCTGGTTCTCTTCGGCAAGTTTAAAACCTTTACCTTTCTTAGTAATAACATGTAATACCTTTGGGCCTGGAATATCTTTTAAATCACTTAACACTTTTCGTAAGTGTTCTATATCGTGCCCATCAACCGGACCAAAATAACGAATATTTAACCCTTCAAAAATATTCGTTTGCTTAGTCAACAGATTTTTAAGCGAATTATTAAGCTTTGTTATCATTTCTTGGGAGCGTGGCCCGGCCAGCTTCATTTTCTCAAGAGCCTTAAACATCTCAGAACGAAACTTATTATAAGTTTGTGAAGTTGCAATATCTACCAGGTATTCACTAAAGCCTCCAACACTGGGATCAATGGCCATATTATTATCATTCAATATAACCAGCATATTCGATTTTAATGCTGACATATTGTTTAAGCCTTCAAAAGCCATACCTGCCGTCATAGCCCCATCGCCAATAACAGCCACAACATGCTTGTCTGAATCCTTATCTAAAGCAGCTGCTGCAGCCATGCCAATCCCCGCTGATATTGATGTTGACGAATGCCCAACACCAAAAGCATCATAAATACTTTCAAAAATATTAGGAAAGCCGCTAATTCCACCAAATTTTCGATTGGTATGAAAATTATCTCTACGACCAGTTAATATTTTATGACCATAGGCCTGATGCCCCACATCCCAAATCAATTTATCATCAGGTGTATTAAACACATAGTGAAGTGCTACCGAAAGTTCAACAACACCAAGGCTGGCACCAAAATGTCCCGGATTACACGAAAGTGCATCTATTATAAAGTCTCTTAATTCTTTACAAACTTGTGGCAAATCTTCTGGATCAACCTTCTTAAGGTCGTCTGGTGAATTAATTGAATCCAACAAGCGGCTTGAGCCTTCTTCCATATCCTTTAAACTCTATGAGCTGATTTAAATAGCCTTTTCCTTAGAAAAAATAACGTGACAAAGATAATAAGAATGAAATTACAAGCACATGATATTTCTAATTTACATTGGTTGTTAATAAGCCATGCTCATTTCAGCTTTTTTTTCAATCTTTGAAGCATAATTACATTATAATTCCAATTCAATCAAAACCCTACAACCCGGATAATTATAAAATTTGATAAACAATTAATATAACATGAAAAAATCATAATAACATATAGATACCTGAACTATCACATATAGCTCCTGATTACTCGAAGTATTAAGCTTTCCTGTGCTTCAATAGGTTCAACAGGTATCATGATTGTATCTAAAATGATTACAAATGAAAAAATTATAAACTCATGAAATACATCTTGTCAATCCTTTTTGCAGTAACCATAACAACCGCATGTGTACCTCTGCAACAGTTTAGTGAAATTAAAGAGAAAAACCAGCAGTTACAAGATAATGCTGACATGCTAAGTACAGAAAATGATGCACTAAATGTTAAAAATAAAGAAGTGTCTTCGGAACTTAAACGCTATAAAAGAAAAGCAGAATTACTGGCACAGGATACAGCCCGGATTAGTCGTCAGCTTCAACGAATGCAACATCGCTACGATGATTTAAATACCGATTATGCCAATGCAATAAAAGGAATAAAATCGAAACCGGGTAATGATGTTGACAATAAGAAATTACTTCAGTTTCTTCAACAATTACAAGAAGACCTTCAAATGAGAGAAGATGCATTGATAACTGCAGAAAATGAACTAAATGATAAACAACGTAGCCTGGATAATGCCACTAATGAACTTTCACTTGCTAAGGAAAGTATGCTCATCCAAAACAATCGACTCTCTGAACTTGAGCAAATCTTAATTGAAAAAGAGGCTGATATGCAGAAACTACGTAAAAGTATAAATAAAGCATTGGTTGGTTTCTCAGATGATGAGTTACATGTTCACATGAAAAATGGAAAAGTATACGTCTCACTCGAAGAAAAACTTCTTTTTCAATCAGGAAGCTACCATGTTAATGAACAAGGAGTTAATGCATTAAAAAAAATCGCCGGCGTTCTTGAACAAAATAAAGACGTTGAAATTGTAATAGAAGGGCACACTGATAACATACCTTACAAAGGAAGTAGCGCACTAAAAGACAATTGGGATCTTAGTGTAAAGCGTGCCACTTCCGTAGTTCGTATTATGCTCAACAACAGCAATATTAGCCCCAAACAAATAACGGCTGCAGGACGTGGCGAACACATTCCTGTAATGAAGGGAGACCACTCTATAGCCCTGCAAAAAAACAGGCGCACTGAAATTATTTTAACACCAAAACTTGATGAAGTAATAAGTATTTTAGAAGACAACTAGTCTAATGAAAAGTATAAAAACTTTTTTTCTGGAAGCCTGGGCGATTATCCGAATTTTAAACTATCATCGCATAACTAATGCATGTAAAGTTATTACAAGTTATATCTACTCTTACTCTATTAAAAAAGTCGTTTTAAAAGGTAAGCCAATAGCCTTTGCAATTGAACCTACCAGTATATGTAACCTGAGGTGTCCCGAATGTCCAACTGGTGTTAATCTGCTAAAGCGTCCGCGTGGCATAATGGAAATAACTCAATACAAAGAGGCCATTCACCAGCTGTCGCCATACCTAATGTACTTAAATTTGTACATTCAGGGCGAACCTATGATGCATCCCCAATTTAGCCTAATGGTTAAAGAGGCAAATAAATATGGTTTTTATACATCCACCTCAACTAATGGTCATTTTTTAACTCCTGAATTAGCTAAACAAATTGTAGACAGTAAACTTACCCGCATTATATTTTCTGTAGATGGAGCTAGCCAAGAAAGCTATGGTATTTATAGGGTTGGCGGTGAACTTGAAAAAGTAAAAAAAAGTATTTCATATCTTATATCAGCAAAAAAAGCAGCTCATTCTTTATACCCAATTGTAGTAATGCAGTTTTTAGTCTTTAAGCATAATGAGCATGAATTACCTAACATTAAAAGGTTAGCAAAATCACTAAAAATTGATAAACTGGAAGTTAAAACATCACAACTTAATGACTTTGGTAAAATGGAGCCACCACTTAACATGCGTCTTAGCCGCTATAGTGATGCTTCAGGCACTACATTAAAACGTAGAACCAAGAACCGCTGCTGGCGACAATGGCATTCTGCCACATTAACCTGGGATGGACGATTTGCACCGTGCTGTTACGATAAAGATGCCATACATTCATTTGGAAACACAACGGAAAAACCTATCAATAACATATGGCTTAATAACAAAAGCATAAGCTTTAAGAGCAACATCTTCTTAAATAGAAAAGCAATTGATATGTGTAAAAATTGTCCTGAGGGTAATTCATTATTTTAAACTTATTTGTTTTTACTATCTCATCTAATCGTTTTACACTGATACATTAAGAGTTATAAAATATTATTTTTTAACTACTAAAAATCCAGATAAATAAATAGGTAAAGCACTATAATTATATAACTTTAGCAAAGAATTCTAAAAGAAACCGTTGATATTGTACATGCATAATGCCTTAATTGCTTTATGAGGAAAGTAACTAAGCCAAAACTTTACAGAAAGTTAGATGTATTTATACATAGGAGGCTTGGCCCAACCAGATTACGTTCAGAAGACGGACTGTTGTATTGGCGCGAACGAATCTTTCATTTTTTCTCAATTGGTGTACTCTTAATAGGGCTTATCGTATATTTATTTTTAGGGCTCACCTTTATACAACATGGCGAATTTGTATATGCTGTTCTTGCTTCCTTTATTTTCTTTTCGGCTATTTTCGCAGCTGCTGTTCGCTCACTCCCATTCAAATTTCGTGTATCATGGTTATTATTTCTTTTGTATTTAATTGGTATTTATACACTGCTTAAAACTAAAGAATCTTCGTTAGGCTATATCTTTTTCATTTCCTACTCATTACTTTCAGGAATATTAGTAGGACAACGCAGAGCCTGGATGTCAGTACTTACAATTACAGTAACCTTGATAGCTGTCGCTATAGTGCTTTACCACCCAGAGATACAACAACTGCCTTTTGAACCCAAAATACCCCTTGATGAATACATTAGATCTTCAGTTGCATTTCTGGTTATAGTTCTGGTGACATTACTGCCATTGATAAGCTTACTTAACGGACTGGTATTTAACTTGGAAAAAGAAACCCGTTTTAGAGTTTTACTCAGGCGCGAACACGAAGATTTAATATTAGCCAAACGAAAAGCAGAAGAAAGTGACCACTTAAAAACAGCTTTTTTATCGAATATGTCACATGAGATCCGAACACCTATGAATGCAATACTTGGCTTTTCAAATTTATTATCTCACCCTGACATTAGTGGAATTGAAAAGGAAGAGTTCATCAATCTCATACGAATCAATGGTAAGAACTTACTTACTTTGGTTGAAGACATTATTGATATTTCGAAAATAGATAGTGGTCAACTTCAGATTAAAAATGCCCCATGCAACCTACATCAGTTAATGATTCGTGTTAATGATTCTTTTGCTGAAGACATTAAACGACGAGGTCTTTTTAATCTCAAACTCTACTTAAAAGAAGGTATCACTGATAAGAACATACGAATTCTAACAGATGAACATCGTTTACAACAGATCCTTATTAATTTGGTTGGTAATGCCGTTAAATTTACCGAAAGAGGTTTTGTTGAATTTGGATACACACAAGAAGATGATCAGCTTCTACAATTCTATATTAAAGATACAGGCATTGGATTACCAGAAGATAAGGAAAATGAAATTTTTGAACGCTTCTCTAAATTCAATAATGATAAAGACCGCTTATATGGTGGAACCGGCATAGGACTTTCTATAGTCAAACATTTGGTTGACTTAATGGGAGGTGATATATGGGTTGAATCAGAACCTCATATTGGCACGACATTTTACTTCACTATACCTTATCATCGATTAACAATTCCTGTCAACGATTCAGAAGAAATACCAAAAGCCACAAAAGAATTTAACTGGGAAGGTAAAACATTTCTTGTTGCCGAAGATGAAGAAGATAATTTTAGATATATTGAGATAGCTTTAGCATTATCAAACGCCAGCCTAATCTGGGCGCGTGATGGACAAGAAGCAGTTGATGTATTCAAGCGAATTAGTGATATCGACTTGGTATTGATGGATATTAAAATGCCATTAATGGATGGCTACACTGCTACCCGTGAAATTAAAAGCTTAAGCAAACAAGTGCCTGTAATTGCACAAACAGCCTATGCCATGTCTGAAGAAAAAGAAAAATCAATGCAAGCGGGTTGCGATGACTATATAGCTAAACCTATTGGTTATGATGATTTGTTAACTACAATCAACCGTTTTGTTCCTAGCAATGGAGTTTAAAAACAAAAAACTAAACTCCGACAAGCGAAGTTTAGTTTTAATATTGAAAATATCTTCGAATAATGTTATACTGTTAGAATATCTTTCTCCTTCGCAGTAAAAAGCTCATCTATACTCTTCACATATCCATCTGTAATCTTCTGAACTTCAGCTTCAGCATCCTTTTCAAGATCTTCTGACAAACCACTTTTTTGCAATTTCTTTAATTCCTCATTAGAATCACGGCGAGTATTACGAATACTTACTTTAGCATCCTCACACTCACTTTTAGCCTGTTTTACTAAATCACGACGACGTTCTTCTGTTAAAGGCGGTATATTAATTCGTATCATATCGCCATTGTTATCCGGGTTAAAACCCAAATTTGCAACCATAATTGCTTTTTCAATGGCGCCAATTAAGGCTTTTTCCCAAGGTTGAATAGCAATTGTACGGGGATCTGGCGTACTTATATTAGCGACCTGAGAAAGCGGTGTCATACTACCATAATAATCCACTAAAATACCATCTAGCATTTTTGGATTAGCTTTACCTGCGCGAATCATTCCTAACTCATAGTCAAGGTGTTCAAGTGCTTTGGCCATTCTTTCTTTGGCATCTTCCAATATTAATTCTATTTCTTCTTGCATGGTCAAAATATATAATGACAATTAACCTGTTCTTTTACACAAAAATAGAAAACTTTAAATGAAAACAAAAAACACCCCACCATCATCAATAGTTAATCCAACTTAACCTAAAAATTCATTCCACTCTTAAACAGTAAAAACACGCCGATTGATACTTTTCCCATTTTTATGCTAATAAAAAGAAGTAACTTTCGAATCGTTTTCCAAACCGTAATGAGAATTAGTTGTGAATAGAAAATTAAGATGTGTTAATTCTCATTACAGTTTTCACTAATTTTATAATAATAAATGTTAAAAAAATTATAAAAAGAAATAGCGAATACCCGGTTAATTAGAATTGATATAAATATAGAATTAATTCTTTAATATTATTTGCCTATAGGCAGTTTCAAACCTACATTTGCAGCCTTTAAAGAACAATTAGTTTTAAACAGATAAATAAATTTTAAAAGGATTCCTATGAGTACTATTTTTGGTTCCTCAGTTGGAAAAAAGCTCTTGATGAGTTTATCAGGACTTTTTTTGGTGACTTTCTTAATAATTCACCTTTCCATAAACCTACTGCTGCTTGTACCAGACGGTGGACAAATGTTTAATGTTGCGGCTGCCTTCATGGGTATGCCATTAATAAAGTACGGCTTACAACCTGTGCTATTTGGTGGTTTTATTATCCACATCATTTACGCAGCTATTCTTACAGCCGAAAACAATAAAGCACGTGGAAAAGACAGTTATGCTTCTGGCAACAAAACAAAAGATGTCATGTGGGCTTCCAAAAACATGTTTGTCCTAGGGCTTACTGTTACTGCATTTTTAGTGGTTCATTTAATTGACTACTGGGTGCCATTACAGATTACACACAATGTGCAATCAATAACCATTAATGGTGTAGAAATGCATAATACTTATGCATTGGTTAATGAAACATTTTCTCAGCCTTGGAGAGTTATTGTTTATATCATTGGCTTTCTTGGTTTAACCATTCACTTAACTCACGGATTCTGGTCTGCTTTCCAAACACTTGGAATGAGTAACAACATCTGGCGTAAGCGCTGGACGGTAATTGGTATTACTTTCGCATGGATAGTAGGACTTGGATTCTCTATGATTGCAATTTTACAATATGCATTGTTTCAATAGTAAAGCCTAAAAGTATCACAATATGATTAATTTAGATTCAAAGATACCACAAGGCCCGGTAGCCGATAAGTGGTCTAATTATAAAGCCAGTCAGAAACTGGTTAACCCTGCTAACAAGCGTAAGCTGGATATTATTGTCGTTGGAACAGGATTAGCCGGCGCCTCTGCTGCTGCTTCATTTGGCGAGATGGGGTTCAATGTAAAGAACTTCACAATTCAGGATTCTCCTCGACGTGCACACTCCATTGCTGCACAGGGAGGTATTAATGCTGCAAAAAATTATCCAAACGATGGTGACTCTGTTCATCGTTTGTTCTACGATACAGTAAAAGGCGGTGACTATCGTGCCCGTGAGGCCAACGTACACCGTCTGGCTGAGGTAAGTAACGATATTATTGACCAGTGCGTTGCGCAAGGCGTTCCTTTCGCTCGCGAATATGGTGGTTTACTTGACAACCGTTCTTTTGGAGGAGCACAAGTTAGCCGTACCTTTTATGCTAAAGGCCAAACAGGTCAGCAATTGTTAATTGGTGCTTATCAGGCTTTAATGCGCCAGGTAAATGCCGGTACTGTTGATTTATATACTCGTACTGAAATTGTTGACATTGTAATGGTTGACGGCAAAGCACGTGGTGTTATTGCCCGTGACCTTGTAACAGGTGAATTCCAACGTCATTTCGGTCATGCTGTAGTGTTGGCTACTGGTGGTTACGGAAATGCATTCTTCCTGTCAACTAATGCTATGGGTTCAAACGGTTCAGCCGCTATCAAAGCTTACCAGAAAGGTGCTGCTTTTGCTAACCCATGTTTCGCTCAGATTCACCCAACTTGTATTCCTGTACACGGTGAGTTCCAGTCGAAATTAACTTTGATGTCAGAATCTCTGCGTAACGATGGCCGCATCTGGGTGCCTAAAAAGAAAGAAGATGCTGAAGCGATTCGTGCCGGTAAATTAAAACCAACTCAGATTGCTGAAGAGAACCGTGATTACTACCTAGAGCGTCGTTACCCTGCATTTGGTAACTTAGTACCTCGTGACGTAGCTTCACGTGCAGCTAAGGAGCGTTGCGATGCTGGTTTTGGTGTGGGTGCCACTGGTTTAGCTGTATACCTTGACTTTAAATCAGCTATCGAGCGTTTAGGTGAAGATGCTATTCGTGCCCGCTACGGAAACTTATTCCAGATGTACGAAAAGATTGTTGACGACAATCCATACGAAACACCAATGATGATTTACCCAGCTATTCACTACACAATGGGTGGTATTTGGGTAGATTACGAATTGCAAACAACTGTTCCTGGTTTATTTGCTGCTGGTGAGGCTAATTTCTCTGACCACGGTGCAAACCGTTTAGGAGCTTCGGCTTTGATGCAGGGGTTAGCAGATGGATACTTCGTATTACCATATACTATTCAGAACTATTTGGCTGATGATATTTCAACACCTCGTATGACTGGTGACGAAAAAGAATTTATTAACGCTGAAAATGAAGCTAAAGCTAAATTCGAAAAATTATTGGCTATCAAAGGAAATCGTTCTGTTGACAGCATCCACAAAGAGCTTGGTTTAGTGATGTGGGATTTCGTAGGTATGGCGCGTAACAAAGCCGGACTAGAGAAAGCCATTGAGCGCATTGCTGAAATTAAGAAGGAATTCTACAGCAACGTACGCATTCCTGGTTCAAGTGAAGGTATGAACGTAGAGTTAGAGAAAGCTTCTCGTTTAGCTGATTTCATCGAGATTGGTGATTTGATGGCACGTGATGCACTACACCGCGAAGAGTCTTGTGGTGGTCACTTCCGTGAAGAATTCCAGACGGAAGAAGGTGAAGCACAACGTCAGGATGATAAATTTACCTATGCAGGTTGTTGGGAGTACCAAGGGGAAGATAAAGCCCCTGTTATGCATAAAGAAGATCTTACTTTTGAAGTTGTTAAAGTTGCACAACGTAACTACAAATAATCGTAGGTCATTAATGTTCATAAGTTAAACAGAGAAAAATGGAAAATAATATAAGTTTGACTCTAAAGGTTTGGCGTCAGAACGGGCCTAAAGAGAAAGGTCGTTTTGAAACTTACAAATTAGAGACAGTATCAACAGACAGTTCATTTCTTGAGATGATGGATATCTTAAATGAACAATTAATAAATGAAGGAAAAGAACCCGTAGCATTCGATCACGATTGTCGAGAGGGTATTTGTGGCATGTGTTCATTATACATCAATGGCCGTCCTCACGGACCAGATGATGATGTAACAACTTGCCAGTTACACATGCGTAAGTTCAAAGATGGTGAAACAATTACTATCGAGCCATGGCGTTCGGCAGGATTCCCGGTAATTAAAGATTTAATTGTTAACCGTAATGCTCTTGATACAATTATTGCAGCCGGTGGTTATACATCTGTAAGTACTGGAGGAGTTCCAGATGCTAATGCAATTCCTATTTCAAAGGTTGATGCTGATGAAGCAATGGATGCAGCATCATGTATTGGTTGTGGAGCTTGTGTGGCAACATGTAAGAACGGATCTGCAATGTTATTTGTTTCTGCTAAAGTAAGTCACTTAGCCTTATTACCACAAGGAAAAGTTGAGGCAGCACGCCGTGCTAAAAATATGGTAGCCAAAATGGATGAACTGGGTTTTGGTAACTGTACCAATACCGGAGCTTGTGAAGTAGAATGTCCGAAAGGCGTTTCCATCTCTAATATTGCACGCTTAAACCGTGAATTCTTAGTTGCTAAGTTGAAAGACTAGATAGTTTCATTTAAGTATATAAAGCCATCTCAAAAAATGAGGTGGCTTTTTTTTGTATCAACTACAGATAAATACAACCATCATCAGTCTAATTACTTTATAGTACCCCTTAAAAGTTATACTAATTCTATTTTGAAATGAACCTTAAATTGTATTGAATATTTTTAGTTTAGGCAAAGCGAAAAACATAGACACAGCCTAATCTACAGCGTTTTTTTTAACGTAACATAGGCTAAAAGAGCAAAAGAATAAGGCACATTTTAATGTAGTGCGTTAAAATAAGAAAAACTGCATAAACGATTCTGGTATTCAACTTTCATCCAGATTATAAATATTATATTTTAACATCAAAGTAAACTAATTGACCTTTAGTAATTTGTTAATCGCCTATATTTTTCCTAAATTGGGTGCGAATAGGTCTCTCTTAAAACATAATAATGCCATATCGCCGTCTTCCAAATACTGATCAGGCTCGTTTGAGGGCTTTAAAAGCTGCACTGGAAAAAGGAATGCAATTAAATCCGTTTGATTTAGCTTACAGTCAAAAGCTGTTTTTAGAAGTACAAGCATTCCTTCCGCAATATGAACAAGCTATATCACAATACATGTTTAGTAAAGAACGACAAGCTAAATATGGAAAATTATTGAGCGAACAATTTAAAACAACACGTTTATATGTGTCTCATTTTATTCAGGTTTTAAACTTTTGTATTACCCGTGGAGAAATTAAGCCTGATGTAAGAAAAATGTATGGATTAAGTATTAACGAAAAAGCAGTGCCTGAACTTGGTACTGAACAGCAATTACTTCAGGTAGGAAAGCAAGTTATTGAGGGAGAAGAAAAACGTAGTATGATGGGTGGATCACGCATCTATAACCCTTCAATAGCAATGGTAAAGGTCAAATATGAAAAATTTTCAGAATACTTTACTAACCATAAAAACTTATTAGTAACAACACAAAAAATGCACGAGAAAGTAACTGACCTCAGAGCTTTTGCCGATCATCTAGTTCTTAAATTATGGAATGAGATTGAAGCATATTTTGAACATATGGAAGGTAAGGACAAAAGGGACAGTTGCTCAAAGTATGGTGTTGTATATATATTGCGAAAGCACGAAAAAAACAATTAGAATAATAGTTAATTCCTTAATTTAACTTTCTCAATTTTTGAATTTTTCTTAATAAGGTAGAGAAAGAATATTATTACACCCAAACTTATTATTACACCAATACCGAATGGATTATCAAGAGGTATATCCAATGGAGACTGGTTCTTTTCTTTATCCATAACCATATAAGCTACTATTGCTATAAAATTATTGGTAAAATGCCCCATTATAGGTACCCATAGATTTTTTGAATACAGAAAAAGATACCCAAGTATTACACCAAGAAAAAAACGAGGTAAAAAGGTTAAAAATTGCACATGTACAGCACTAAAGAATATAGCAGTAATAATAATAGCAATGTGTTGATTTTTAAAAAATTGCCCTAATTCACGTTGCAGGAACCCCCGAAAAAGCCACTCCTCTCCTAATGCTGGAAGAACACTTAACATGATTACTGTAATACTAATTTGTAACCAATTATCTGATCGAATCATTAAAACTGTTAGCTGCCCGGCCTCTTCTTCTTTATTTATCATCCATTCTAATATATAGTGAAACGACCCCGGTAATGTTAATTGGTGATTTAACCAGGCTGAAAAAGTAATAAATCCTTGCCCCAGAATTATAATCCCAACAGTAAGAATAAGAATCTGAACAGATATTCCACCCGATCCTTGCAAACCATCTTTAAACGTATTAAAGAAAAGATAAAATCCCAAAAGCGATGGTATTATAAACAAACTAATGCTTTGTACAATCTGAAAAGTTTGCATCAAAGCCACATTACTTTGCATTGATGTGGTGGAAATAATATCAACACCAAAAACAGGATTGGCTATTGCCCCAACAGCTATACCGGATAATGAACCAAATGTTATTACCAAGAGTAACACCAATACTAATTTTAGTATTGGTGGTAAGTGACTAAGATATCCCTGATGCATAAAAAGCTTTTATGCAAAAGTATAAAAATGGTGTTGATATTTTATCTAAAGGATAATGTTTCACAGTCTTATTACTCTCCATGATTTTTACTTACTTTGCAAAAAAAACATGCAGACAATAATATTCAATAAACAACAAAGCATCTTTAATCGCTTTATTGCAGAGATTCGTGATACTTCTATTCAGACAGACCCAATGCGATTCAGGAGAAATATTGAACGTATGGGCGAAATTATGGCTTATGAAATAAGTAAAGTTTTACCTCATGAGGTTAAGGATTTCACCACACCACTTGGTATTGCGAAAGAAAATGTAATGAGCGGAGAAGTCGTTATTGCTTCAATTTTACGTGCCGGATTACCAATGCACCAAGGCTTACTTAACTATTTTGACCGCTCAGAAAATGCTTTTGTCTCTGCATACCGAAAATACAATGAAAAAGGTGATTTCGATATTCATATCGAATATATTTCATCACCTACCTTAGATGATAAAATTGTGATTTTAAGTGATCCTATGCTGGCCACCGGCACATCAATTGAACTGGCCTATAAAGCTTTATTACATAAAGGTAAACCTAAGCACATACATATTGCCTCATTAATTGCAAGCGAAGCTGGCGTACAGTATGTTCAAAACATGTTTAAAGATGAACCGGTAACGCTATGGCTTGGTGCTGTTGATGAAGAATTAAATGCTAAATCATATATCGTTCCGGGTATTGGTGATGCCGGCGATTTAGCTTATGGTAGTAAAATTTAATCAACTCTTTTTACCACGCCTTTATCTGGGCATATGGTCAACAGTTGACTTATTGATTTCGTCAGTACCGGATGAATTAATCCGGACCACTCATCATAAAGTGGTAACAGCGTAAAACGTCGCTCATGTAACTTAGGATGTGGAACGGTTAATCGTGGTAAGTTAATCTGCTCATCATCAACAAATAAAATATCAATATCAATAGGCCGGGACTCGTAATGTATTCCGGCTTTTTCTTTACGTCCTAACGCTTTTTCTATGTCTTGCGTAAAGTCTAGTAAATCAATGGGATTAAGTGAAGAATGAAACTCTACTACTTGGTTAATAAAATTCTGTGATGCCTCAAATCCCCATGGCTCACTCTCATAATAAAATGATCGCTTAATTACTGGTCCTAATCTATGCAATAACCGTTCAATGGCATCTTCAATTGCCGAGATAACATCCCCCTGGTTTCCTCCTAATAATAATATTTGCTTATATACTACCATAACTATATTAATTATATCAGCCACTTAAGATATATAAACCGATCATATGGTTTAACACTTACTCCTTGCTTTTTTATCACCACATTATAGGTATTTTTTATACTTTTGTTATAAGGCTGTTGAACGTTGCAACACACTAAACTTTAAATCTTACATTATGGTGAAATTTTTCAAATACCTTTTAGCCACTTTCGCAGGTGGAATAGTAGCTGCCTTTACTCTCCTTTTCATCTTTATGCTTATGTTTTCAGCAATGGCTGCTTTGGGCGATAAAGAAACAAAGATAAATGAAAATACTATCTTATTACTTGATCTTAATGGTCCAATTGTAGACAGAGTATCAGAAAATCCTTTTGCAGACGCTATTTCTTCTATAACAGGAGAACCATCTCCTGAAGGCCTAAATCGTCTTTTAAAGAATATTGAAAAAGCTAAACGCGATGAGAATATAAGTGGTATTGTACTTGAGTCTGGTATGTTGATGGCAGGTTATGCTACGATTGAAGAAATCAGAAATGCCCTAATTGACTTTAAAACATCAGGTAAATTCATCTATAGCTTCGCTCCTGTCTACTCACAGAGGGGATATTACCTTGCCTCTGTTGCCGATAAAGTATACTTAAACCCATCGGGTATGCTAGAATTAAAAGGTATGTATGCTGAACGTACTTTTTTTAAAAAGGCACTTGAAAAAATTGGCGTAGAGATTCAGGTATTCAAACATGGCAAATTCAAGTCTGCTGTAGAGCCTTTCATATTGGAAGAAATGAGTGAACCTTCACGTTTGCAAACAGAAGTTTACCTAAACTCTATGTGGGATCATGTTAAAGCAGGTATTGCTGAGGCACGCAATTTAACACCGAAGCAAATCTCTGATCTAGCTGATGAAATGCCAATGTTTCGCACTGATGAGTTTATAGTAGAATCAGGATTAATTGACGACCTAAAGTATAAGGATGAAGTGATAAGCGAACTTAAGAAGTTGACTGAAACCGAAGAAAGTAAAGATCTAAAAGTGGTTAAAAGCAGTAAGTACGCTAAGGTATTTGTATCAACAGGTAAAGGTTTCATCAGAGAAAAAATAGCGGTAATATATGCAGAGGGTGGAATAGATGATACATCATCAGATGGTATAAAATCTGATAAGTTATCAAAAACAATTCGCAAAGCTCGCCGTGACAGTTCAATAAAGGCCATCGTGTTTCGTGTAAATTCTCCCGGTGGATCGGCCTTAGGTTCAGAAATTATATGGCGTGAAATTCAATTGGCACAAGAAACAAAACCTGTTATTGTCTCAATGGGAAATTATGCCGCTTCAGGTGGTTATTACATCTCTTGTGCAGCCGATAAAATTGTGGCTAACCCAACAACATTAACTGGTTCAATAGGTATTTTTGGTATGATACCTAATGCTGAGCACTTAACAAAAAAACTAGGTATTAGCTTTGATGGTGTTAAAACCAATGAGTTTGCAGATATGCCTAGTATCACCCGACCATTCCGCAAAGAAGAAAGAGAATTGTTACAGGCTTATATTGTAAAAGGTTATGACACCTTTATTGGCCGTTGTGCTGAAGGACGTAATACTACAAAAGAAGCAATAAACGAGATTGGTGAAGGCCGTGTATGGAGCGGAGTAAATGCTCTTGACATTGCTTTGGTTGATGAAATTGGCGGTTTAAATAAGGCCATTGAGTTAGCTAAAGAGGCTGCTGAAATGGAAGAATACCGCCTTGTTGAATTACCAAAGGCTGAAGATCCATTTGAACAATTTATGAAAGAATTAGGTGGTGAAGTACGACTATTTGTTGGTAAATCATTAATGGGAGATGAATACAAATACATTCAAACCCTGGAAACCCTGAAAAATGGTTACCAAATTCAGGCACGTATTCCTTATAACCTTGAAATAAGATAAGTAATAATTATAAATCTATTACCAGGTTGTCCTGTAGGGCAACCTGTTTTGTATACTGATTATTAGAAATGCAATTCCGAAAACTACTTTATCCTTTCAGCCTGATTTATGGCGGTATTATGAGTCTTCGAAACAAATTATTCGATTGGGAATTTCTACCATCACTCAGCTATACCTTGCCCATCATATCGGTGGGTAACATTACGGTAGGAGGTACGGGCAAAACACCACTAAGTGAATACATTATTCGCTTACTAAAGGATGACTATAAAATTACTCTGCTTAGCCGTGGTTACAAACGACAAACTAAAGGCGCTTTACTTGCTAATAAAAGCAGTAGTGCCGAAACAATTGGTGATGAACCTTTCCAGATTAAGCAGAAATTTCCGGAGATAAATATTACTGTGGCTGAAAAGCGTATTGAAGGCATAGACATTATCCTGAAAAATACTCAAACAGATGTGGTATTAATGGATGATGCCTATCAACACCGCTATGTTAATCCCGGCTTATCAATCTTAGTTATTGATTATAACCGTCCGCTATGGAATGATTGTTTGCTTCCGGCAGGCAACCTTCGTGAGACAAGAAACGGACAAATACGTGCTCAAATTATTGTAGTTAATAAATGTCCTCATGATTTTTCTGAGGACGATAAAAATACATGGCTAAAAAAGATTAATGCACAGGTAGCGCAACACGTATTTTTTACAAGTATAAATTATGGACTACCCGAAACAGTTTTACCAAACAATAAAATTTCCTTTCCAAGTGGCTTACCAATTGTAGGTTTGGCAGGTATTGCCCAACCAAAAAGCTTTTTTGCCTACCTCAATAAACACTTCAGGGTAGAAAGTGAATTGGTTTACCCCGATCACCATCATTTCTCTGAAAAGGATATTAAAGAAATTACTGAAAAAGTGAGTAACAAGAATGTTAAAGCACTTATTACCACAGAAAAAGATGCTGTTCGTTTTGACAAATTACCGCAAGAGATAAAAGCTAAAGCATGGTATATTCCTATTCGTTTACAAGTACTTTTTAATGCAGAAAAACAATTTGAAAAAATAATACGCAACTATGTTAGAGACAATAAAAATAACAGCTGATTACCTAAAAGAGCAAAGTACAACGCAACCCGTTATAGGTATAATTTTAGGAACAGGCCTAGGCGGTTTAGTTAAAGAAATTAAGATAGAAAAATCTATCCCTTACGAAGATATTCCAAACTTCCCTGTTTCAACTGTTGAAGGCCATAGTGGACGATTGATTTTTGGTACAATAAATAATGTACCCATCCTAGCCATGCAAGGACGCTTTCATTACTACGAAGGCTACAATATGCAAGAGGTTACTTTTCCAGTGCGTGTTATGAAACAAATTGGCATTGAAACTTTATTTGTATCAAATGCCAGTGGTGGTTTAAATCCGGATTATGTGGTAGGCGATATAATGGTAATTAATGACATGATTAACATGTTTGGTAATAACCCGTTGATTGGTAAAAATGAAAGTAAGCTGGGGCCTCGCTTTCCGGATATGAGCGAACCATTTTGTAAAAAGATGATTGCCACAGCTCTTAAGATTGGTAAAGAAAATAATATAGAGCTTAAACAAGGGGTTTATGTTGGAACCACCGGCCCTACTTTTGAGACGCCTGCCGAATACCGTATGTTCCGTATTTTAGGGGCTGATGCTGTGGGTATGTCAACCGTACCTGAAGTAATTGTTGCACGCCATATGAGTATGCAGTGCTTTGGCATCTCTATCATTACTGATTCCGGTGTTCCAGGACAAATAGTAGAGGTATCACACGAGGAGGTGCAGGAAGTTGCCGCAGCTGCCGAACCTAAAATGACAAAAGTAATTAAAGAATTAGTTGGAAGAATTTAATTTCCATCCCGGCTTCGCCCGATCAACAGACTATTAAATCACTACTCTATTGATCGGCTGGAATCGGAACCTTTTTAAGTATTTTAACCTTTATTAAACGCCTCCACATTCCTCAAGGCCTCTTCAATTGAACGAAAGTTCAGGCTAAAATCCTGTTTTAGCTTATTGCTTGAGTAACTGGATTTATTTTGCGAAGTACGTGCGGTTTCTTTTGTCATACGGGGAGCTCTGCCATAAAGCATATATTTTAAGCGCTCAATACGCCATGCAATGCCCGTTAGCATTCGTCCTGCTTTAATACCAGGAGCTTTTACACCAAATACACCGGAAGCCATTGTCATTAGCTCCTTATAGCTCAGGTTTTCTCCATTTATAATATAACGCTCATTACTTTTTTCTGATTGACAGACGACAATCATGGCATCCACTACATCGCGTACATCAACAAAACCTGTACCACCGCCAGTATAGAATGTCATATTCTTATTTAAAGTACTAATCAGTTGCCCGGTACTTCTATCAGCTTTACACGGACCAATTATTACTGATGGATTAACCACTATAGCATTTAGCCCTTCTTTGGTGCCACGCCAAACCTCCATCTCAGCCTGAAACTTACTTTGTGAATATACCGAATGATTATCATCATTTTGCCAAAACGTTGTCTCATCTATAAGCATGTTATTTAACGATTTACCAAGTGTAGCAATGGAACTAACGTAGCAAAAACGCTCTATTTTACAATCTATAGCAGCATTAACCAAATTAGCTGTTCCATCAACATTAACAGCAAACATGGCATCCCTGTCACTGGGTTTAAAAGATACCATCGCACCACAATGATACACGATTGAAACCTCCTTCATAGCATCTACCAAAGAGAAATAATCCATCAAATCAGCTTCAACCCATTCGATCTTATCAAATAAATCTGAACCATAAAATGAAAATATGCTATGCACACTATCTAAGCTACTTTCTGCACGACAGGTAGCCCGAACCAACTCTCCATTTTTAACTAACTGATAAAGTAAATGTGACCCAACCAATCCTGTTCCTCCGGTAACTAAAATCATAACCGTATATTACCAGTTAAACTTAATGGTTTGCTTCAGTTCCGGATGTACACTTAAAGGTACCGGACTTGTTCCTGCTACACTTTCTATCAAAGCTTTTTCTTCAGCTGTATAAACTCTTTGTGGAAAGTTAAACTCAAGAATCACTTCTTCTACGCGTCGTGGTGTATCAGCCATTATTTTAGTAATATCCAGCTCTGTACCTTCAATATCAATATTATTATCCATGGCTTTAATACCCATAATGGTCATAATACAATTGCCCAGTGCTGTAGCCAACATATCTGTTGGCGAAAAGGCTTCTCCTTTACCCCTGTTATCACATGGTGCATCAGTAATAATTTTAGCTCCTGACTGTAAATGTATATTTTCAGTACGCAAACCACCCAGGTATTTTGTTTTAACGGTTCTCATGGTATTTTTTTAGTATCCAAACATCAAAATAATAGTATCAGGGTCTGAAGATATGATTTATCTCTTTACTAAACTTCTTTCAACTATTACAGCGATGAAAAATACGAATAATATCTGTATTTTAGCGATTCAGACAAACAGATAGTTGCTAACTAAAAAGAGCTTTAAAAATGTTTTCAGGTATAGTAGAAGAAGCAGCCGTAGTTGTAGGCTTAGAGCAAGATAAAGGAAACCTCCACCTAACGCTGGAGTGCTCGTTTACTAATGAGTTAAAAATAGATCAAAGCATTGCCCACAATGGGGTATGTTTAACAGTAGTAAAAAAAGATGGCAAAAACTATACAGTAACGGCCATTAAAGAAACGCTTGAGAAGTCTAACCTTGGCTTGTTAAAGATTGGTGATAAGGTAAACCTTGAACGTAGCATGATTATGAATGGCAGATTAGATGGCCATATTGTGCAAGGCCACGTAGATCAAACAGCCAAATGCATTGAGGTAAAAGAAACTGATGGTAGTTGGTATTTTACATTCCAGTATGTGATTGATAACGCAAAGGCTGCACAAGGTTATGTAACTGTTGAGAAAGGGTCTGTAACCGTTAATGGCGTGTCCCTGACTGTTGTAGACAGTAAGGATGATCAGTTTTCCGTTGCTATTATTCCTTACACTTACGATTTTACTAACTTCCACCAGATTAAGGCAGGCTCAGTCATCAACATTGAGTTTGATATTTTAGGCAAATATATCAGTCGTATTATGGCAATTCAGAATAAATAAGAACCAAAAGTAATTATTGATGGTGATAAACATAGGGTTATTAACCTGAGGTAAATTTTAAGTTATAATAAAAACTAAAAAGCACAATATAATTAAAATCATTTTGTATTGTGCTTTAATTGTTATTTAACCTTTATTACAAAACTTCTTTTCTTCTCACTTTAATTTGCATTGTACCTTCTATTGGCTTTTCCGATACAAGTATTAAGTATCCTCCGCCTCCAGCACCTGCTAGTTTCCAAGCTAATGCCTTGTCTTTAAATTTATCAATCTCTTTATTAATTTTGTCATTAACCATTGCCGGAAACATTGTTGTTTGTGCATTAAACGATTTTAAGGAGCCTTCTGCGAACTTTTTAAGATCTTTGTTTTTTATCGCTTCCTATACACTTGTTCTGCTGAATCTGCAAGTGCTTTTACATTAGCCTCGTTTATATTAGTTTCTTTTAAAAGGTCGAGATTACTCTCTCTTGGCCAGAGTAATACCATACTAATATGAGCCTCAAGCCACAACAGGGTAGCTTCAGAATAGATTGATTCAAGCTTAACAGGCCAGTAGGCATTATTATAGTAATGCCTTACCAAGCCCGGCATACAAATACCAATAGCATCCTGTGCTCCGGATATTAATGTTGAGCCAGGCGTGTTTTCAAATTTAAAAAGTATTTCAGCCAGTTTATCCGGTTTATCTAATGGTAGGTAATTTGGCCATATCTTTTTTGCTGCATTACGGGTTGAAGTTGACATACCACAGCGCTCGTTGTATTCAATAATGGGTTCTAAAGATAAGGTGATTGCCCACCCGGGGTAATACTTAGAAACATAGGGTTGATCTATCCAGGTTCCTGCAAGATCAATTCGATAAGGCAATGCACAGCCTCCATTGCTTCTAATGGCTGTTGTTGATCGTGACGGAAGGCCTGCATCCGGTATTCTTTTCAGCTTTATTAATTCAATACCAAGACTATTCTTTCAACGAAGAAAATCCATCTTCATTTACAACAAAGTAATCTGGTTTTAATTTTTTGAGATCTTCTTCAAAATCCAATATTACTGAACCGGAATTTACAAACACCTCTTTAACATATCTTATTGCTTCTATCATGTAGCACCTCTCTTGTTCCGAATTAATGGTCTGACGGCCTTTTTAATTCTTCTATGGTTGAATCAGACCCTATTCCAACAAAAGCTCTCCATATGATGCAGCATCCTTAAAAAAAGCAACATGTCCACTATGTAGCATATCAAAACATCCGGAAACAAATACCTTTTTACTCATTATCATTTTTAAATTTTGTTAGCCAATTGCTGCAATATATTTTTTCTGATCGAACATGACAAGTAATACTAATAAAGTTTTAAAACAGAACTAAAGACTCTTATAAAAATCATTGACCACTATTATGCACCTAACTGATTATCAAACAATATTACATCTAACTAATATTGTTCTAATTTTTACATCCGTAAATATATGGATCTAATATTCTGATTCATCCAAAGGCAGGCCGTTTCGTCGCCAACTGATCAAGCCTCCTTTTAATTCATAAACACACTTAAAACCAAGACTATCGAGCAATTCTATTGCAGATGCAGAGCGTAGTTCTTTCTCGCAATACACAAAAATAGTATCCTGTCTGTCAAGCTCCTTAACAACATCAATAAGCTCTGCTTTAGTAGGAAGTGGCACAGCATTTTTAATACGGTATAGCTTATATTTATCTAATGGTCGAGTATCCAGAACTAATGCGTCTGGATGTTTCTCAGTAAGTGATAAAAATAGTTTTGCATTAATACGCTGTGGCTTTTGTGCATTTACTATGGTCGTAAAGCTTATAATAAGAATACCAAAGATTATCTGTTTCATAGCTTTATTGTGTTTTTACAAATGTACGCAACTATTAAAAAGCGGGTTACTAAAAACCCGAAGTGTTTATGCAACTTCGGGTTTCTTTATATCTTAAAGTATTCGCTTTACATATCTACTTGCTCCAGTCTTGGTTCAATATCTTTTTTAAACTGTTCAATTAGTTTTGTCCGTGAATCTTTTAATGCATATTCAAAATTTCCAGGCCTCATACCTCTTACTCCGGCAATATTATCAGCAAAAATCTCTGTTTTAGACTTAACATCCTGAATGGAAATATTAAAATCAGCAAATACAGTAAATACACTATATCCTTGCCCTTTACGCTCATCGCCAGTCACAAAATTAGAGTTAATTTTAACAATAAAATCTGCCTCTTCCATGCTACCTGTGAATGTAAAGAAATTTTCATTCAACTCTGTTTTCATCATGCCTGAGAAAACTCCTTTCTCATTTAGCTCTCCAAATACTTTTTCTTCGCTAATAAAATAGGCTTTTGACTTCTGCACTTCAATAGCAATACCAACTGTTGGCATTTGTTTTTTAGGGAAGAACACCTGCAATAAACGCATTACTTCTTCATTAGCATCACTCTCTGACACATGACTAAAATCAAAACTAGCCGTTATTTCTTGCATCTTACGCTTAGAAATCAAACGTGTAACTGATACGTTGGCATAGCCATCTATATTCGTTTTACTTTGCGATGAGAGTATCCCTTCACCTTTAGTAAATTCATACTTTAGTGGAAAACCGGATAAAGCCATCCGCTCACCATTTGCACCCATAAAGTAGGCATTCAGGCCAATAGGTACTTCCAATTTTTTTGAAAACCGGATCTGATAACTTGTTTGAACAGGTATCAATATTACTCTTCGAAATACATCTTGTATCGTACTAAAAATCTCTGTTCCTACATTATATGTACCGTCAACTGTTTTATAAGTAAGATCTTCTTCTAAATGATCTTTAAGGCTTATAGTACCTTTAGCCAAATAATTCAATGCTGAATAAGCATCATTTACATCGATTGCTTTTTTTGCATCCATAAGGTAAGAGCTGGCCATCATTTTTGCTTTATCCAGCTTCATCTGTTTTGCCCGTGCATACTTTTGCTTGGATAAGCGTGTCATCACCCAATATTCTTTTCTATTCTCCCATGTTTCAACTTCGTACCCTTCCAATGTTTGCTCTACAGAAGCCTGTACCTTTAACTCATAAGCTTCTTTGTATTCATTATCATTTTCTATCTTATGAAGAACTGAGTTGGAAGAGATACTAACTTTTATCTCGCTACTCATTTGTTTTAAAGCAGCTCCTCGTGCTGACTGTCGATAGTCTACCGCACTACCAACCTTGGGCACTGTCGCAATGCCAATATAAAAAGTCTGATCATCCGGACGTTGTTTAACCCAATCAGGCTTCTTTTTGGCCTCAGCACTAAAAGGTAAAAGTAGTAGTGCAAGAAATACAATAAATGTCGTGTTTCTCTGTTTCTTCATAACGCTTATGCTTCAGATTATATCATTTAATAGTTGATCAATAGCTCGAAAAACCAAATCTGGTTCAAAACCTCTTGATTGAGCAAAACGAGCTAAAGCGGCTTTCGTTTGCCAGGTATCTTTATTTTTAATCTGCCTCTTCTTACTATGCAATAATTCTGCCAGCATTTCTTTATAGGCTTCATCATCTATACTTTCTAATGCTTCATCAATTATTAATGATGAAACACCTTTTCCGCGTAATTGGTATCGTATTTTAATGCGTCCCCACCCATTAAACTGAAATTTATCGCGAACATAGTATCCGGCATAACGCCTATCGTCAATAAACTTTTCAGATATCAACCTGCTCATTGCCTGCTCTACTTCTTCTTCTGATAATTCCCAATTAACCAGTTTCTTTCTTATATCATAAGCACTGTACTCCTGTCGGGAACACAAAACAGCTGCTTTATTCAGGGCTTTTTTATACTCCATTAATAAACCAATAGTAAATAATTTATCTGACTTTGTTTTGAATTATCCAGACTATTTCACGTATACACCTTTGATATTCATAAATTCTTTTATACCATAGTATGACAACTCACGACCGTAACCACTTTCTTTAATACCACCGAAAGGTAAGCGAGGATCAGAACGTACAAAGTCATTTACAAAACAACAACCAGCTTCCAACTCTTCTTCTGCAATTTGTTTTCCCCTTTTAATATCGGCAGTAAATACAGCTGCCCCTAAACCAAACACTGAATCGTTAGCAATTCGAATGGCCTCTCCTTCATCTTTTGCCCTTATTAAAGCAGCAACGGGCCCAAATAATTCCTCATGATATGCCACCATACCTTCTTCAACATCCCCCAATACCGTTGCCGGGTAATAAGCTCCATCGCCACTCGGAATATATCCACCTGTAAGTAATTTAGCTCCTTTACTCACACTACTCTCTACCTGACGATGCAAATCTTCGCGGAAATTAAACCGGGCTAATGGCCCCATATCTTTACTTTCGTCAAAAGGATCTCCGATAGTTATTGCCCGCATTCTGTCAGTAAATTTTTCTGCAAAAACGTCATACACTTTATCAACAATTATAAAGCGCTTTGCCCCAATGCAACTTTGTCCAGCATTAAGTATACGTCCGGCAATACAAGCTTCTACTGCTTGTTCTATATTGGCGTCTTCCAGAATAATATACGGATCACTCCCGCCTAGCTCAAGTACACATTTTTTTAAATATGACCCGGCCATAGAAGCCACTGCTTTTCCTGCAGGTGTACTTCCGGTAAGTGTAACGGCTTTTACGCGTTTATCAGCAATAATTTTTTCCACTTTACTACTGCGAACTAAAAGTGTCCGAAACACATCTTTAGGAAAACCGGCCTCAACAAATACCTGCTCAATAGCCAGAGCACATCCGGGTACATTTGAAGCATGTTTTAGTAAACCAACATTACCCGCCATTAAAATTGGTGCTGCAAAACGAAAGACTTGCCAAAATGGAAAATTCCATGGCATAATAGCCAAAACAGGCCCTAATGGCTGCATTGCTACATATGACTCTTGTGCTTCTGTGGGTATAAGCTCATTTTTCAAAAAATCAGAACCATTATCAGCATAATATTCACAAACTTTTGCACATTTCTCCACTTCTGCGCGGGCTTCTGTAATATTCTTACCCATCTCCACAGTAATATTAAAAGCCAATCCCTCCTGCTTCTCCCGCAATATCATTGCTGCCTTCTGTAATAAAGCAGCTCTATTTTCTAACGGCTCTTTCTTCCAGTCTATAAATGCCTTATAATTAGCCGCTATAGTTTCATTAATATCATCAGAATGAAACTCTTCATATTCTCTTATTGTTTCGCCAGTGGCTGGGTTAATGCTTTTCAAATACATGTTCTATCGATTAAATAATCTTAGCTAAAATTACTTCTAAAAAAATGAACCTAAAAAAATTTTTAACAGGATTTTAACTGTTAAAAGCTCCAGTCAAAAATTTTTATGCTTTGCAGATTTTCCTCCAGATTATTTTGTTCAGCTTATCTGAACCATCATCTTCTGTTGGGTTTCTCAGCCAAATAACGTCTCCTTAAAACGAGCCATCACTTTTTTTGTAATAGAAACTTTTGAATCACCACCATAAGTTAACTATGTACCAACTATTATATTGTTCTTTTGTCCAAATGAAGTCAATAACAATATTTCTTTATCTTCTTATAATTCAACTTTATGACTTTTTTAGTGGCAGCACAATATTAAATAAAAATGTAATACCTGTTCAATCAAGGAACCGGATCATGTCCATGTCCTCCCCAAGGATTACAACTAATAATACGCTTAATTGAGAGGTACAAGCCTTTAAAAGGGCCATGCTTTTTAAGTGCTTCAACAGTATAAGTTGAACATGTTGGTGTATATCGACACGAAGCGCCTATTACTGGCGATATAAACCATTGGTAGAGTTTTACAGGTAAAAGCAAAAGCAGAACTAATCCACTTCGAAGCAGAAAAATAATATATTTCATTAACTTCAAAACAGGATTTTGTTTACCCATGGCTTCCAGTATCTGCAATCATTTTTTTTAGTGCCTTCTTCATCCCCTTCTCCACATCAGGATACGCTAATATTTCAGTGGGCAAATAAATAAATGCCACAGCAAGTTTTTTATCCTGTTCTTTTAAATGAGCCAAGAATGCGTGCTTGTTAAGCCTATATGCCTCACGTGTTAAACGTTTTAACCTGTTACGTTTATATGCACGCTTAAAACGCTTCTTCGATACACTGATAAGTATCTGAGCATCAACTAACAAATCCTCATCAAATGAAAGATATGTGACACGAAAAGGGTATTTCACAAATGATTTCCCTTTTGTAAAAAGTGTTTGAATAGTTGTTCGACTACACAAACGTTCGTTTTTGCCAAAGGTAAATCGTTTTTGCTCCATAATATTCAGATAAAAAATCCTCTCCACCAAAGGCAAAGAGGATTATAAAGCCCAATTGCGTTATATTATTGTCCTTTATTGAACTGCTTAATGTATTGCTCTAAAGCCATAGTCATAGATGGTGCCTGTGGCATTGGTGCCTGAATGTCTAAACGTAGGCCAGCATCTTTAACTGCTTTTGCTGTTGCTGGTCCAAAAGACGCAATTTTAGTGTCATTCTGCACAAAATCAGGAAAGTTCTGCATTAATGATGCAATACCTGAGGGACTAAAAAACACCAATACATCATAATTAACATCCTTAAGATCACTTAAGTCACTGCTAACAGTCCGATATAAAATAGCTTTGGTATATTTCACCTTAGCCTTATTCAATAAAGTCGGAATTTCCTGCTTATGTATATCAGACAAAGGTACCAAATAAGTTTCATCCTTATGCTTTTTAACAACCTCGATCAAATCGGAGAATTTCCCTGTTGAATGAAAAATCTTACGTTTTCTATAAACGATATATTTTTGTAAATAAAAAGCCGTGGCCTCGGAAATACAGAAATATTTCATTGTATCTGGCACTGTAATGCGCATTTCTTCAGCAATACGAAAGTAATGATCAATAGCTGTCCTACTAGTAAAAATTACAGCAGTATGCTCAGCAATATTTACCTTTTGCTGCCTAAACTCTTTTGCTGCAATTGCTTCTACCTGAATAAAAGGTCTGAAATCAATGTTCAGATTACTTTTTTCTGCCAAATCAAAATAGGGCGATTTGGGCGTTGAGGGTTTGGGTTGTGAAACCAGGATTCTTTTAATCTTCAATGTTTTTCAATTTAAATTCAACTAAACCTTTACCTCGTTTACTATTCCCTAGTATATCATTACCTTAATAAGTAATGACAAGGGTAAAATTTCTAGGGCACAAAAGTACAAAAACATATAAAAAATAGAAAGCGGAGTGCGTAAAATAATTTTTGCTCCCCTAATAAGCTGAATAAAATACATGATCAAAAACATGAAAAGTCCTACTTTTAAAAGAAATGTAGCTGTTAATACATCTACAAATGGAACAACACATACTACTGGAAGAGTTACAATACCAAAAGCCTTACTCAATAAGTTTGCATTAAAAATATACTCCTTTGTTCCTTGCTGAGTATCAAAAACAAATGCAACAAAGCGATACAACAGGCTTTTCAGCAGGAAATACAAAATAATTCCTGCATTTATTAGTAAGAAAAATATAAATGGCCGTATCTGCTTTGGGCTTCTACCTCCCAAGTAAACATATTCGAACACAAACAACGATGCTCCAAGAAAAAACAGAATGGTTAATGCCCATCCCGGTTTCTCATTTTGCATATTAAATGTTGGAAATAATTTAGATGCTGATTGTTGATATCGAATCGACGAAAACAAATCACTAATATACTTTCCTGAATACAGTTTTACAAAACCTGCAATAATTAATACCAGAAGTATAACACCTGATAACCAATCCTTTGAATCTTGCAAAGGAGAGCCTTTCCTAATATTAACCAATTCATCTGGAATAGTTGTATTTTTAACTCTACCAGCAGCTATATTTTGCACACTCACATCCAGAACAGTTGTGTCCTCTGATACAATCCCTTCTGTTTCTGAGCTAGTAACCTGCAATTTGTGAAAGAAAACCCCTGCTTCTGACTGCACAAGGTTAAAATAAACTGAATCTTCCCTTGTCCACGTCTCATAAACAACTTTTTGAGGCCAAGGCTGACATTTGTTAAGCTGCAAATGCTTTGGTTGCTTTGCTTCAACTTCCTGAATAGGTGTACGCAGGCTTGAATTAATAGCTATACTATCTTTACTTGCAACTTGTTGTTGCTGTAAGTCCTCCATTTGAGGATATGTTACTGTTAATTCACCCATCAGAAGCCCATTTCGACAAAAATAAACAAAAATGCTTATCTAAATAGTACATGGCATATAGATTAGTTACTTTTTCATTCTTTATTTTTCAGCAGTAAGATCTATGGCTCTTGCACCTCATTCCGGGATATTATCAAGTGCATTGCAAACTTCAAATGCGTTATCTACAACATGCCACATTTGCCCATGTTCTGTCTGCATAAAATCCTCATCAATCATCTTTTGTAGCATATCAAGCAAAGGCTGATAGTAGCCATCCGTATTTACAATAACAACCGGCTGATGTATCTTTCCCAACTTTTTTAATGACAAGACTTCAAAAAGTTCCTCCAAAGTCCCAATTCCACCTGCAAGTGCAACAATAGCATTGGTATCCTTCACTAAAAGCCGTTTCCTCTCAGCCATATCATCAACATGAACCATATTCGTGACTCCTTTATGTTCCCATTCCACTTCAACCATAAAACGAGGAATCACTCCAGTTATTTCACCTTTTAACTCTAGGGCTCTGTTGGCCAGAAACCCCATTAAACCAACAGCTCCTCCTCCATAAACAATACCGTATTCAGCTTTAACCAACTCTTCTGCCAGATTAGCAGCTTCTTCTAAAAATACCTGTTTTACTTTAGGACTTGAAGTACAAAAAATACATACTTTATTCATTTACAATATATTATAAAAAAACTAATATAATTGAGTAGCAAAACTAGGTACTATCGCCAACACACCACATGGCTGCACCTAATAAAACTATATCCTTTAGTATACTCTGTCCTAACTTTGATAACTCGGGGAATCCATAAGGAGCTTGCCACACAAACGCCGAAGTAAAAAGAGTTGACACACTAAGCAACAAAATAACAGAAGCAACAACACCTCCCCAAAACGATACTTTTCGAGCTACAGGCTTAACAGCAATGGCAATCCCAATTACTATTTGCAGATAAGCTATTAATTTCGAAAAGGTATATGGTGTAATATATGTTAGCATCCAACTAAATAGTGATGAATTAGATAAAATATCCCTCAAATAATCTGCTTCGGAGTTTTTTAGTTTTAACATTCCCAACCACATAAAAGCAATTGCTAATCCATATCTGAGAATAAATTGACCGAGCGTTTTAAACGTTTTAGCTAACATCGTATTTTGTTTTAAAAAATTGAAATACCAATTTTAGTTGTGAATAACTCCAATGCTTTTACGCCAACCAATGAGTTGCCATAATTATCTAAACCGGGACTCCATACACAAACAGACAATAAGCCCGGAATAATAGCTGCAATTCCTCCTCCAACACCACTCTTTCCCGGCATACCAACACGAAAAGCAAAATCACCAGCAGCATCATAAGTACCACATGTTAATAATAATGAGTTTATACGTTTGGCCTGACTGGCTGTAAGATGTTCTTTTTGACTAATTGGATCAACACCATGATTTGCCAGGAATAAAAAAGCACGGGCTATATCTTCACAATTCATAGATACAGAACAGTGACCAAAATAAAAGTCAAGCACCTCTTCTACTTCTGATTCAATATTCCTATAGCTTTTCATAAAGTGTGCTAGTGCAGTATTCCTATATCCGAAATTTTTCTCAGAAAGCAACATTTCCTGGTTTATTGAGATTGATTCATTATCTGCCAGTTCTCGAATAAAATCAATAATCATAGACAAGGAATTGGTAGTATTTGAAACCACACAGTCGGCCACTACAATAGCTCCTGCATTTATAAATGGATTACGTGGCCTTCCATTTTCATATTCTAATTGCACTAATGAATTAAATGGATTACCTGATGGCTCCTTACCTACACGCTCCCATAATTGATCATTTAGAATTGTGAATGCCTTAGTAAGGCTAAATACCTTAGAAATACTCTGAACAGAAAAATTTGTTTTTGAATCTCCTGTGGAATAGCTCTTACCATTTAATAGCTGAACAGTCATACCAAATGCCTCTATATCCACATTACTAAGTTCCGGAATATAATCCGCTACTTTTCCTTGCTTTCTAAGTGGCTGTACTTCCTTTGCTATTTCTTCAATTATAGCTTGCCAGTTTAGCACTGACACTTCAGAGTTAAGCATAATCCACTATTTAGTTTTTTTAAATGGAATATGATACTCTAGGGTATAGGTGAATCCAAGATTCGTTGATCTGTCCCTTCTTCCATAACCAGGAATGGAGTATGGTTCGAGCACATCGTCCTTACCCACACTTATAACAGTTCTTACACGCACTGACCACCCCATATATATATTTTTAAGCACCTCTGAACGCAGGCCAAAAACTAACTCTGCCCAGTGTGAATCAACTGTTGATGAACCTAAAGCTGCCTGGTAATCTCCCCAATAATCTTCCTTAATTGTAAATCCTGGGCACTCATGATCCTGAAATGCAACACCATACCTTAATCCTAATAAGATGTTATCATTATTACCTACTTCCTCTACTTTGAATAAATTATAATCAAATCCCAGGCGCATAAAACTTCCGTTAGAAGAGTAACTTATCTTCTCTTCATCAATCTCAACATTTTCATAGCCCAATTCTGCAACTGCTTGCCATTTACGATTTAGCGTATACCTGGCATTAGCCTCAACACCAAAACGCTCATTTGTGAATAGATGAGTTATAAAAGGAGCCAAATCAATACCTATGGCAATTCCCGGGTTACCCCTGTTTTCAATCTTTTTCTCCTCTTCTTTTAATTCTTTATACTTGTCTTGTGCCTGGGCGCACAAACAAAAAACAAAGAAGTTAAGACCCAATATATATCTTAACATTTTCAATATTTTCATTATAAATAACTGATGAATAGCTAATAACAACAGAATCGATTAAGTTATTAGTATGAATTACTGTATCTAACTCAAGATTATAAGTAAAGCCACAATCTCCAGATATATATTCCAGATTCTTCTTATAAACAAAGCGAAGGGTATCATTAATTCCTTTTACCACCCCAAGAACCAATTTTTCCTCTCTGATTACAAATTCTGTACTTTCCCTGTTCAAATCTGCCGGCATATACATTTTATTTACTCTTACGCTATCTAGCAAGATTGAGTCTCTTGGGTGATTTAGTCCCCATAAATAAAAGCCATTCAAACTCGTATCACGATCTTCCCCGGAAGATCCAGAATACAATCCAGACTGAATAGCAGTCTGACCCGATAAACATAAATTGTTATCATCACATGAACAAGCTATTACAATAACTATTGCAACAAGTAGTTGCCCGATTAATTTAAATTTCATCGATATTGATTTGTTACAAAAATAGCATGAACAAACAAGAAAGGTGAAATCAACGAGAAAAAAAATAAATCTTATTCCGAAATCATTCTTACTGTTCGGTATCGAACAAGGGAGTGTTCGTTTTCGCACAAACAATACTTCTTTTAAAAATAATCATTATTTTCTATATCAATACTTTATAAAAATCGGTCTATATATTGCTACACCGCTCACCTAACAGCAACTAGATCAAACTTTAATAAGTAGACATGAAGAACCATTTTTTAGTGTTGGCTTTTTTTCTTGTTTTGGCCAATATTGGGACAATTAGTGCCCAAACAAATAAAATAAGCTTTGAGGAATATGATATGGATAATGGATTACACGTTATCTTACATCAGGATCATTCGACTCCTATTGTAACAATATCAGTTATGTACCACGTAGGGTCGAAAAATGAAAATCCTAAACGTACCGGGTTCGCGCACTTCTTTGAACACCTAATGTTTGAAGGCACAAAAAATATACCTCGTGGTGAATACTCAAACTATGTTGAACAGGCAGGAGGAACGCTTAACGCTAATACATCAAACGATCGTACCTATTACTATGAGATTTTGCCATCTAACCAATTGGAAATGGGATTGTGGCTGGAATCAGAAAGAATGCTGCATGCTAAAGTAGATTCTATTGGCATCCAGACTCAGAAAAAAGTGGTTATCGAGGAAAAGAAGCAAACAGTTGATAGTCGTCCGTATGGCACTTTATTGCAAGAAACGATGAAGCGTGCTTTTAAGAAGCATCCTTATAGATGGACTGTTATTGGTGACCCAAATCATATTAGGGCTGCAGAAGATGAAGAATTCGAACAATTTTACAAAGAGTTTTATGTGCCAAACAATGCAGCCTTAGTAATTGCCGGCGATATTGATATTGAGAAAACAAAATCACTTGTCGATAAGTACTTTGCTGAAATACCCAAAGGTAAAACAGAAATCTATCGCCCTTCAATTGTTGAGCCGGCTTTAAACGGTGAAGTACGCGATACTATTTTTGATAATATACAACTCCCCCTTATTGTGCAGGCCTACCGTACTCCGGCAATGGGTACTGATGATTATTATGCTTTAGAAATGTTATCACAACTACTTTCTGGCGGACAAAGTTCACGCCTATACAAAGCATTAGTTGATGAACAACAAAAAGCAATTGAAGCCGGATCATTTGCCCTGCCTTTCCAAGACCCCAGTGTAGCCATGGCTTTTGCTTTACCAAATATAGGCATTGATTGTAAAGACCTTGAGGATGCAATGGATGCTGAAGTAGAAAAAGTAAGAAACAACTTAATCTCGGAAAGAGAATTTCAGAAACTACGCAATCAATTTGAAAATTCATTTATAAAGTCAAATGTAAAATTAGCAAGCAGGGCTGAAAACTTGGCAACCAACTACATTTATTTTGGCAATACTAACCTTATCAACACAGAGCTTGAGAACTACCTGGCTGTTACTCGCGAAGACATTAAGCGTGTGGCTAATAAGTATTTTATTGAAGATAATCGTGTTGTTCTCTATTATCTGCCAAAGTCGCAGCAAAATTAATTATTAGACTAAGAGAAGTTTAAATTACTGATTACAAACAACATAAGCTTAAATAATTGTAGGCTCAGAAAAATGAATAGAATGAAAAAATTAATTTTATTTTTATTAGTAATTATTGTTACTATTAATATAAGTGCTCAATTGGATCGTAGTAAACCACCCAAGGCTGGTTCGGCACCCAAAGTAAACATTGGTAAAGCAAAATCATTTGAGTTAAAAAATGGTCTAAAAGTTTTTGTTGTAGAAAATGATAAAGTTCCCATAGTTTCATATACTTTATCCTTAGATCTGGATCCGATAATGGAAGGAGATAAAGCCGGCTATTCAAGTATTGCAGGTGATTTAATGAGTACAGGAACAACAACACGTTCGAAAGCACAAATTGATGAAGCTGTTGATTTTATAGGTGCACAACTTAATACCAGTGCATCTGGCATGTATGCAACCTCATTAAAAAAGCATTCAGATGAATTGCTTAACCTTATGACTGACGTGCTTTTTAACCCTTCTTTTCCTACTGAAGAACTTGAGAAAGCAAAAAAACAAATGTTAACTGGCCTAAAATCTCAAAAAGATGATCCAAAAGCCATTGCATCTAATATTAAAAGTGTTTTACGTTATGGTAACGATCATCCTTATGGCGAAATATTAACAGAACAATCCATTGAGTCTATAACTGTAGAAGATCTAAAAAATTATTATAGAACTTATTTTTGCCCTAATGTGGCTTACCTTGTTATTGTGGGTGACATATCTGTTAAAGAAGCTAAAAAACAAGCCAAAAAACATTTTGCAAAGTGGGAGTCAAAAGAAGTACCTACCTACAAATATAACCAGCCAAAAGAATTTGATGTACCACAAGTTGTGGTTGCCAATAAAGATGGTTCAACACAATCAACTATTTCATTATCGTACAATGTAGATCTAAAATCAGGTCATCCTGATGCTATTAAAGCTCGTGTAATGAATCAGGTTCTTGGAGGAGGCTCATTCAGTGCCCGTTTATTTCAAAACCTACGGGAAGACAAAGGTTATACTTACGGTGCTTATTCATCATTAAGTACAGATGAATTGATCGGATCATTTAATGCTGGTGCTAATGTGCGCACCAGCGTTACTGACAGTGCTTTCTCAGAGATAATTTATGAAATGAAGCGCATGCGTACTGAACTCGTTCCCGACAAAGATCTTGAAATGGTAAAAAATGCATTAACCGGAAGTTTTTCACGCTCATTGGAAGACCCTTCTACAGTAGCACGTTTTGCACTAAATATTCAAAAATACAATTTGCCTGAAGATTATTATGAAACGTACCTTGAACGTCTGGCCAATGTAACACCTGCCGATGTAAAAGCAATGGCTAACAAGTATTTAAAACCTGAAAATGCATTGATTCTGGCTGTTGGTGATGTACCAAATATGAAAGCTAGCTTGACTAAGTTCAGTAAAAATGGCAAAGTTAGCATGTATGACTTTTACGGTAAAGAGATCAAATCAATGCCTCTTCCTGCTGATTTAACTGCTGAAAAGGTAATTCATAATTACATTGATGCAATTGGCGGTACTGAAGCTGTTGCAGCAGTAACAGATTATACTCTGAACGGTATCATGAGTATTCAAGGTATGTCAATAAATATGAAAATATACAGCCGGCGTCCAAACCACCAGTGTGTAGAAACCTACATGAATGGTAATTTAATGTCTAAACAAGTATTTAATGGTGTAGCAGGAAAAATTATTAGTCCGGCGGGTGAACAAATAATAGAAGGCGAAATGCTTGAAAACATGAAAGCAGAATCAATCCTTTTCCCAGAGACTAAATTTACTGATTTAGGTTATAAATTAGAGTTACTAGGATCTGATAATATTGATGGAGAGGAAGTTGTAAAAATAAAAATTATTCACCCAACGGATCAGGAGCAAACTGTTTATTACAGCCGTTCAACAGGCTTAAAAGTTAAAGAAGTAAGCCAAACTCCCCAAGGAGCTATATCGAGTTCATATTCGGAATATGCAGAAGTAAAAGGCGTTAAATTTCCAAAAAAGATGACTCAAACTGTCGGCTCCCAAAAATTTGATGTTGTATTTGAATCAATTAAAGTTAACGAAGATATAGACGCAAGTATATTCGATATCTAGTGTCATTGGCATGAAAAAAGTATCGAATCATTCATAGAGTTTTTAAGAAAAATCTGATTTATTATTTCGGACAAAGTTAGATTGATAGTTTGAAGATTACTTGTAGTAAAAGAGGGTATCCAAATGTGAACACCCTCTTTCTTGTTTATTATGATGACCTTTATTAATCTTCCAGTTTGCTCTTAACAATATTTAAAGCCTCATTTATCGCTACATCTAAACCATCTATATTTTTGCCTCCTGCTGTTGCAAAAAATGGCTGACCACCTCCACCACCTTGCATCTTTTTAGCTGCTTCTCGAACAATCGTACTGGCATTTAGGTTATATTCTTTTACAAGGTTATCTGAAATTAAAATAGCCAACTGAGGCTTACCATTTACATCACCTCCCAAAATAGTAACGACATCTTCTAATTCCATTTTTATCTGGAAAGCCAGGTCTTTTAAAGAATCGGATAAAATTGGCTTAACACGGCGAGCGATAAGACTAACACCATTGACTTCAACAACACTATCAATCAAATTGCGTCTTTCAATAGCCATAATATTTTTACGCATACCTTCTACCTGCATGTTCATATTTGTATTTTCAGACATTAGGTTTTCGATATTTTTCTTCAAATTAGTCGGATTCTTAAACATCTCTCCCAATTCTTTCATCAGGTTAAATTGTTGATTGATGAATTCCTCAGCTTTAGCCCCGGTTACTGCTTCAATACGCCTTACTCCGGCAGCAATAGATGATTCACTAATGATCTTAAAAAAGCCCATTTCTCCTGTTGCCTGTACGTGTGTTCCTCCACACAGCTCTAACGAATCATCAAATTTAATGGCACGAACCAAATCCCCGTATTTTTCACCAAACAGTGCCACCGCTCCCATTTCTGTTGCTTTTGCCTGTGGTATATCACGCATTTCTTCAAGTGGTATATTCCGACGTATACGCTGGTTCACAATTGTTTCAACTTTTGCCAACTCAGCCTCTTCTACTTTCTGAAAATGTGCAAAGTCAAAACGTAAATAATCGGGATGTACCAATGAACCTTTTTGCTCAACATGATCACCCAGTGTTTCGCGCAAGGCTTGGTGCAATAAGTGAGTTGCCGTATGGTTATTGGCTGTATTCTGACGTCTATCTTTATTTACAATAGCTTTAAATGTTCCGTGTAGTTCGGTTGGAAGCTTTTTAGCTAAATGAACAATCAGGCTATTCTCCTTTTTTGTGTCAATAATTAATACCTTCTCGTCTCCCTGTTGAATATAACCGGTATCTCCAACCTGTCCACCACTTTCTGCATAAAAAGGAGTAATATTGAAAACCAGTTGATACAATTCTTTATTCTTTGCCTTTATCTTACGGTAACGTGTTATAAAAACTTCTGACTCTAAATAATCATATCCAATAAACTCCTCATGGTCATCTTGTTGTAAAACTACCCAATCATCTGTTTCAATGGCTGTAGCATTGCGTGCACGTTGCTTTTGCTTCTCCATCTCTTCTTCAAACTCCTTACGATTAACAACCAGATCATTTTCTTTTAAGATCAATTCTGTTAAATCCAAAGGAAAACCAAAAGTATCATAAAGTTCAAATGCAACTGAGCCATTCACAACATTGTAACCTTGCGATTTTGTATCTGCCATAATTTTTTCGAGCATATTAATTCCTGTCGCCAAAGTGCGCAAAAATGACTCTTCTTCTTCTTTTATGACTTTTTCAATCAAGGTCTTTTGTGATATTAGTTCAGGAAAAGCATCACCCATTGTATCAATCAGTACATCTATCAGTTTGTAGATAAATGATGATTTACTGTTTAAGAAAGTATAACTGTAACGAACAGCTCGACGAAGAATACGACGAATAACGTATCCCGCCTTATTATTTGATGGTAACTGTCCGTCAGTTATCGCAAATGCTATAGTTCGAACATGGTCAGCCACTACACGAATGGCAACATCTGTTTCTTCATTTTTACCGTATTCAAAACCCGATAATTCTGCAATTTTTTTGATAATTGGAGAAAAAACATCACTGTCGTAATTGGATGACTTCCCTTGAATAACACGCACCAAACGTTCAAAACCCATTCCTGTATCAACATGTTTATTAGGCAATGGTAACAAGTCTCCATTAGACATCCTGTTAAACTGGATGAATACCAAATTCCAGATTTCAATAACCTGGGGATGATCTAAATTAACCAATGACTTTCCATCTACTTTAGCACGCTCCTCATCTGGTCGCAAGTCAATATGCACTTCTGAACAAGGACCACATGGTCCTGCCTCACCCATTTCCCAGAAGTTATCTTTCTTATTTCCGTTTATGATCCTGTTTTCACTAATCCACTCTTTCCAATTGTCAGCAGCCTCGTCATCACGGCTTAAATTATCTGCTTTACTACCTTCAAAAACTGTTACGTATAAACGATCTTTATCAATCTTCAATACTTCAGTAAGATATTCCCATCCCCACGCAATAGCCTCTTTCTTAAAATAATCACCAAAAGACCAGTTACCTAGCATTTCAAACATAGTATGATGATATGTATCGTGCCCTACTTCCTCCAAATCATTATGCTTACCTGAAACACGTAAACATTTCTGAGAATTAGTTACACGTGGACTTTCAGCAGGACTATTCCCTAAAAAGACATCTTTAAACTGATTCATTCCCGCATTGGTAAACATCAAAGTAGGATCATTCTTTACAACCATTGGAGCAGATGAAACTACTTTATGTTGCTTAGAATTAAAGAATTCCAAAAAGCTCTTTCTTACCTCAGAAGCCGTCATCATAATTATGTAATTTTATATTTTTGGTGTTATAAGTAAACAAAAAATGCCTTGCAAAGTTAGATTATTTAAGTAATTTTGGGCGGTTAGTATCCATTTTTTATAATTTTAAAAATAAAACTTCGCAGTTATGTCAAAAGTTAAGTATCGTTATAACCCTGAAACGCTTAGCTACGATAGAATAAATAAAGGTTTAAAATACTATTCTTCCCGAATTACTATTTATTTTTTGTTTGTTATGTTAGTGGGTTTACTTACTTACATGACATACCCTTATATATTTGAAAGTCCCAAGGAAAAAAGATTAGCTCGGGAAAATCAACAATTACTTTCTCAATATGACATTATGAACAAGAAACTGGATCAACTGGAACTTGTTTTAGATGACATTGAGTTAAGAGATGAAAATATTTACCGTACAATCTTTCAGGCAGACAGTATTCCTAATAGTATCCGACGCGCAGGATTTGGTGGTGTTAACAGGTACCAACATTTAACAAGTATGGATAACGCAGATTTGGTTATATCGACTGCCAAACGTTTAGATATTGTAATGAAGCAACTATACGTACAATCGACTTCTTTTGATGAAGTAATTGGTTTGGCCAAGCGGCAAGAAGAAATGCTAAGAAGTATTCCTGCTATTATGCCAATTTCCAATACAGACTTACGTCGTACTGCATCAGGTTGGGGCTATCGGATTCATCCTATTTATAAAGTAAAAAAGTTTCATTGGGGAATGGATTTCACGGCACCAATTGGTACTGAAGTTTATGCAACTGGAGAAGGTGTGGTAAGTCGCATAACCTCCGAAAAAACAGGATACGGGAAACGCATTGAAATTGAGCATGGTTTTGGTTATAAAACCCTTTATGCCCACCTTAATGATTTTAACGTTAAAAAAGGTCAGAAAGTGAAACGTGGAGATATTATTGGCTATGTTGGTAATACCGGAACATCTTCTGGTCCTCATGTACACTATGAGGTGCATGTAAAAGGTAAAAAAGTTAATCCTCAACACTATTATTTTAAAGAAGATTTAACTGCTGAACAATACGACAGGATGATACAAATTTCATCAAACTCCAACCAAACATTTGATTAAAAAATAGTAACATCGCGGATATAAGACAAAAAAATCCCACAATATGTGGGATTTTTTTGTCTTAATATTTAAGTTTCGTCTAATGTTGCGTTAAAATCCAAACAGTTTTAAAATCTTCTTTCTTACGATATGCATTTAATTGATCTATTGCATTCGCCCTATCAGAAAATCCGTCAATAGCTACCCTATACCGTTTATTGGGACTCACTAAAATAAAAGCTTGCTCCTCACCCATTTCTTTAATATCAGACAAGAACCGTTCTGCCTGGCTTTCTTTCTTAAAACTTCCAGCAATTAAAAAGAAGCTATTCTTTTCTTCGGTTTCTTTAATCTTTGCTTTTTCAATTCCCCCAGCTTCTATTAGCAACGTTGTTTCTTCGGTAATATCAGCATTGCCCGAAGGAACAAATGAAATTACACTTGCACTATCACAATATTTATCCAGAATTGGATTATCCAACTTTTGTGATACAGCAAACAATCCTACCAACACAGCAACAGAAGCAGCAATTTGTTTTAAACCAACAGGCTGAAGCAAGCGCTTTACTTCACGGTTTTCTGCAACAATTTCTTTGCGTTTAATTACTGGTTCAAAATGAAATGAACTTAAACCAAAAGCATCCTTTAGATAGTCTTCTGATTTATCTGATACAAACTGTATATAGCCTAATGCATCTTGTTTTAAGGTACCAACCTTTTCAATTTCAAAATGATGGCCTTGCTTCAACTTATCAAGTGCAACTGAAATAAATTCTTCAACCAAAACTTTAGCTTTCCCATAGCTAATTTTATTATGTTGTGCTAAAGTGCTAATTAGTAACCCATCATTATGTGAAAGACTTCTATTAAATCCAATCTCTTTTGATGGTGGAAAAAATACGCTTTTATCTTTATCAAACTGTGCATTTATGGTTGTTGAAACAAATGCCCCTAAATTAGGAACAATCACACATTCATGTGTAAATAATAAATTTGATATTTGTTGTGCTACTGAAATCATACGTGCAAAATTAATAAAAAGCGTCGTGAAGCCTAAACCTTTCTTTCAACACCTGTTAATAAGCTGTTAATAACAACAAAAATATACTTCATCGTTTGTATCTTTTATAAATTAAAAAGTACAACCAAGGTACTAAATTCCAAAAAAAAATGCTAATGGTTACTTTACTTATATCCCTTGATTTAAAAGTATTTTAAACATTTATTATTTAACCATCTGCAAAAACGTACAAAATTAGCACCTCCATTACAAACGATTTCGTATTTTTACAGCTCGTTTAACGATGAAACGAACAAGTTAACTGAGATTTTGATAATAATTATAAGTTCTTGTTTGTTCAAACCTGACGAGGAAGCTATATGCGTTAGGTTAAAAGAAAGCTAAATCAATGGCAAAGCAAATTTTAGTAACCGGAGGAACAGGTTACATCGGATCACACACTGTGGTAGAACTTCAGGAAAAGGGGTTTGAAGTCGTAATTGTTGACAACCTTTCAAACTCTCAGATTGAAGTATTGGATAATATCGAAAAGATAACAGGCATTCGTCCAATTTTTGAACAATTCGATTTATCAGAAAGAAATCTGACAGATGCTTTTTTTCAAAAGTACACAGACATTAAAGCTATTATCCATTTTGCTGCATATAAAGCCGTAGGCGAATCTGTTGAGAAACCTTTGGAATATTACCGTAACAACATGGGCTCTTTAATGAACCTATTAGAATGTATGAAAAAATATAGTGTACCAAATATGGTATTCTCATCATCGTGTACTGTATACGGACAACCCGATATTCTTCCGGTAACAGAATCAACACCTCGCAAAGAAGCTGAATCGCCATATGGTAATACCAAAGCTATTTGTGAAGATATTATGCGTGATTTCTGTAAAGCTACAGAAAAAGTTAACTGCATTGCCTTACGTTATTTTAATCCTATTGGTGCTCATCCTACTGCATTAATTGGTGAGTTACCAGTTGGCATACCCAATAACCTTGTTCCTTTTATTACACAAACAGCAGCAGGCCTGCGCGAGCAATTAAGCATCTTTGGTGATGACTATGATACAGAAGATGGAACAGCAATCCGTGATTACATTAACGTGGTTGATTTAGCAAAAGCACATGTTGTAGCAATCGACCGTATGCTTAATGGCAAATCAAAAAGTAACTATGAGTACTTTAATGTAGGAACTGGTAATGGTTACTCTGTAATGCAACTGGTTAAATCCTTTATTAAAGTTAACGGTGTGAATTTAAACTATAAGGTAGTGGGGCGCAGAGTGGGTGATATTGAAAAAATATGGGCCGACACATCATATGGCAATAGAGAATTAGGTTGGAAAGCTGAAAAAACACTTGATGAAACACTGGCTTCAGCATGGGCCTGGGAGAAAAACATTAGGGGTATTAAATAAGTTATCAATTGTACTTTAAGGCTTGTATCAAAAGTCCATTTTTTAAGGCCATTGCAATTTTTTCTGATTTCACTGACATAAGTAGTATTAATTAATCTAGCGGACTGCTTTATACGGATTTTATTGTTTTGGGATGGAAAACATTTGAGAAAGCTGGAAAATCAGGATAAGCTTGCTTAATTCTGAGTTATAGTACGATTGTTTTAATAAAAATTATTGGTAAACCATGTGGTGGTAGTTACTTTAGGTTTATTATTTTTATATCCAATACCAGGACTTGGTAATTCAGAATATAAAGACCCTGCAAGATCTTAAGTATTAACAAAAAATTATATTACAACATTTTAAGCCCTATTCAGGGCTTTTTTTTGTTACTTTACTATGTAAGCTCAAAAATTCGAGTATTTGAAAACAAAATGACTTGCAACTTATATTTTTATCTTTACATTTTAATACTCGATACCAAACATTATGAAAAACATATTAATTACAGGTGGTGCTGGCTTTATTGGCTCTCATGTTATTCGCTTATTTGTTAATAACTACCCTGCTTACCACATTTATAATCTTGATGTATTAAGCTACGCTGGAAATCTTGAAAACCTGAAAGATATTGAAAGCAAAGCCAACTATACTTTTTTAAAGGCTGATATTACAAATCCTGAAAAAATGGATGCTTTATTTGCAAAATATCAGTTTGATGGTATAATCCATTTAGCTGCTGAATCTCACGTTGACCGTTCCATTTCTGATCCCCTGACTTTTATTAAAACCAATATTATTGGGACTGTTAATTTGCTTAATGCAGCTAAAAACACGTGGAAAAATAATATGACTGATAAGTTGTTTTACCATATCTCTACTGATGAAGTATATGGTTCATTAGGTAAAACAGGATTATTTGTTGAGACAACAGCTTACGATCCACGAAGTCCGTATTCATCTTCAAAAGCCAGTTCTGATCATCTGGTTCGGGCTTATCATCATACTTACGGTTTGCCAATTGTTATTTCCAATTGTTCTAACAATTACGGTCCTAATCAGTTTCCAGAAAAGCTGATCCCATTATCAATTAATAACATCAAAAACAATAAACCAATTCCTATCTATGGTAAAGGTGAAAATATTCGCGATTGGTTATATGTACATGACCATGCACGTGCCATTGACCTCATCTACCACAATGGTACGAATGGTGAAACGTATAATATCGGTGGCCTTAACGAATGGACTAATATTGATCTGATTCATAAACTATGCGAGGTAATGGATGACAAACTGGGACGCAAAAAAGGTGAATCGGCAAAACTAATCACTTTTGTAAAAGATCGGGCCGGCCACGATATGCGGTACGCTATTGACTCAAACAAGTTAATAAAAGAGTTGGGCTGGAAACCATCACTTCAATTTGAAGAAGGCATAGAAAAAACTGTAGAATGGTATTTAGCTAATGATGAATGGCTGCGCAATATTTTAACTGGTGATTACGAACATTATTATAACAAACAGTACGGCAAGTAAAAAACTTATATGCACTGTGATTGGTTCTTTGGGGAATCTTTTAGAATGTAAATGGAAAAGTAAAGCCCGGATGATGTTTCAAACGGGCATTTACAGAGATAAACCTTAAGATATTACAATGATACTACCTCTAAAAGCAGGATAAAGTAATCAAATTATTCTACGGTTACTGACTTTGCCAGGTTACGTGGTTGATCCACATTACAGCCTCGCATGACTGCAATATGATATGAAATAAGCTGAAGTGGAATACTGGTTAATAATGGCGCAATGGCTTCATGGCAATCCGGCACTTCAATAACATGGTCGGCCATATTCTTTATCACACTATCTCCTTTTGTAATAATAGCAATAACTTTTCCATTCCGGGCTTTTACTTCCTGAATATTACTAACAATCTTTTCGTATGATTTATCTTTTGTTGCCAGTACAAAAACAGGCATATTTTCATCTATCAACGCAATAGGGCCATGCTTCATTTCTGCTGCCGGATAGCCCTCGGCATGTATATACGATATTTCTTTTAGTTTCAATGCACCTTCCAAAGCTACAGGGAATAAATATCCACGTCCGAGATAAAGGGCATTATTCGCATCTTTATACGTTTCTGCAATGTTTTTAATCTCTTCCTCGGCACGTAATATAGTTCTGATTTTAGCTGGTACCCGGGTGAGTTCATTAATCAATTCTTTATACTCAACATTATTCAAGTATCCTTTTGTTTTACCTAACAACAGGGCCATCATAGTAAGCACCGTTACCTGCGAGGTAAAAGCTTTAGTTGAAGCCACACCAATTTCCACACCTGCATGAGTGTATACCCCCGCATGTGTTTCGCGTGGAATTGATGAACCTGCCACATTACAGACTCCCAATATGGTTGCTCCGCTCTTTTTAGCCATTTTAATAGCCGCTAAAGTATCTGCGGTTTCTCCACTTTGCGATATCGCAATAATAATGTCATCTTCATCAATTACCGGGTTACGGTAACGAAACTCACTTGCATATTCTACCTCTACCGGAATACGGGCAAACTCTTCAAACAAATATTCTCCCACTATTCCCGCATGCCACGATGTTCCACAAGCTGCAATTATTATTCTGCGGGCTTTGACCAGTTGTGGTAACACATCTATTATTCCTCCTAAAAATATTTTAGAATGGTCTATCGACACTCTTCCTCTAAATGTATCTTCTATTGAAACTGGTTGCTCATAAATCTCTTTCAACATATAATGTTCGTAAGCCCCTTTATCAATCTCATCTATTGTAAGGTTAATTTTCTGTATTTTAGGCTTTTTAGCATCGTTATGAATACTTTTAAGTGTTAAATTATCTTTCTTGATAACAGCGACCTCTTCGTCATTCATATAAATGACCTGATCAGTATACTCTATAATTGGTGTTGCATCAGATGCCAAAAAATACTCCTTCTTTCCTACTCCAATAACCAGAGGGCTCCCCTTTCGAGCTGCAATCAGTTGATCTTTTTCCTCTGTACACGTAACAACCAGGCCATAGGCACCAATAACTTTTGTAAGAGCCAGGCGGACTGCTATCTCAGCATCTACTTTCTGATTGATGTAAATATTTTCAATCAGGTTAACCAACACTTCCGTATCTGTCTCACTCTTAAATTCATATCCCCTGATGATCAACTCTTTCTTCAGGTGAGCATAATTTTCGATAATACCATTGTGTACTATAATGAATTTACCTTTCTGCGAAACATGTGGGTGTGCATTATTATCACTGGGTTCACCATGCGTTGCCCAGCGGGTATGCCCCATACCAATAGAGCCAGAGATAGACTTCCCTTTAGCATGATTTTCTAAATCTTTAACCTTTCCCTTACATTTATATACACTAATCTTACTGTTGATTAAGGCAATGCCTGCCGAATCATATCCTCTGTACTCTAAACGCTGTAATCCCTTTACGATTATAGGATAAGCTGCTCTTCCTCCAAGATATGCTACAATTCCACACATAGTTTATTTTTTAATATCAAGATGATTAACACAGGTACTAACTCTTCATGAAGTATGAATACTTTTCCTTTTTTTTAGCTTTGAAAACAAAAAAAGAGGATATTCCATAAGGAAATCCTCTTCAAACAAATGTGTGTAGAAAGTAATAAAGGTTTACACCTTTATAGTTACTTCCATAGGCTTTCCGGCGCCAAATTGTCCTTTTCAATATCTTTGAAATAATTATAAGTCCCTACTTTAAGTTCATAAGTAGCAGCCTCATCACAAACAATTACGCCCTTAGGATGCATCTGCAAAGCGCTAACGGTCCACATATGATTGATTCCTTCTTCAACAGCATGTTGTAAAGCTCTCGCTTTATTGTGTCCATTTACGATAATCAATACTTCTTTTGAATCCAATACTGTTCCTACTCCCACTGTTAAAGCAGTCTTAGGTACTTTATCCGGGTCATTATCAAAGAAACGTGAATTCGCTAAAATGGTATCATAAGTTAACGTTTTAACTCGTGTTCTGGAGTTTAATGATGATGCAGGCTCATTAAAAGCCAGGTGCCCATCAGGACCGATACCACCCAAAAACAGATCGATACCGCCTACTTCCTTAATTTTATCTTCATAACGTTGACATTCCGCCTCTGCATCATCTGCCTGTCCGTCTAACAAATTAGTATTTTCAGCCTTAATATCAACATGACTAAAAAAGTTTTCCCACATAAATGTATAGTAACTTTGTGGATGTTCCCGGGGAATTTCCCTGTATTCATCCATATTAAAGGTCACTACATTCTGAAAAGACACTTTTCCTTCTTTATTTAAACGTATCAGCTCTTTGTACGTTCCTAACGGAGAAGAGCCCGTTGGCAATCCCAGCACAAAAGGCTTACTGCCTTCATGTTTGTTAATTCGTTGAGCAATGTAGCTCGCCATCCACGCGGATGCTGACTGATAATCCGGTTCAATAATTAAACGCATAGTAATCTAATATTAAGGTTTATTCTCTACTTTAAGAGGATAAGCCTTTCTTTCAGTTCTTCAGCTAGTCTGCTTTTTTCCCTGATATGATTACTGATATCCTGCACGGATGGATGCTTTTCAAATTCTCCACGTACCTGTTCAAAATCCAAGTGACGTGTTTCTTCCGAACCATCAATACCAAATCCAGTTTGATTATTCAGTGTAAACTCCTTATGAGCATCTGCATATACCATGTTATCTAACTCAATTACACTCTTCTTCCAGTCATTAATAAAAGACAGTAGTTGATCTATTTCGATATTCCCGAAATCAAGACTAAACTCATCTTTAAAAACTTTCAGACACCATGTCCAGGCATAATCAAAGTAGTTATCATGCAACAATTCATACCTATCATTGAGTTCATCAAGATCAGATATATCATTGCTCTCTAAATCATCAAGCAGGGTCATTACCCTTTCATTGGGAACTAACAAACCAGCCATATCAATCCACTCTCCTGTTCCAAACTCAGAGGTGGGCGAAAGACTTCTCCTTAATTCACTTAATGATTCAAAGATAATGCCTTCCAGCTTTTTTATAAGTGCATTACCCAAAAATTTTATAATGCCAGTGTTATATAGTTTAATTCCACGCTCTAATGATGCATTTGTAATCTTTACACCATTATACATATAGTAATCCGACGTAAAGCCTGATGATGCTTTTAAAGCTCTTAACACCTTTTTCCCATTTATCATCTTTTGAATGGTAAATGGGCTCAAGAGGTTAAAATTAATGTAATCTAAAACCTTTTTATCAGTACGTTTATCTCGTTTGGGCCACTTTCTTGCATCTCTTATTGTTCCCACACTGCGTAAATTTACTCCCGGAGCTAAAATACTTTCATCTTTATTCTCTATTAAATAAGAAAAGGGCAATTGCGAGGTGTCTGGATTACGATAATGACGGCCCATAACCAAAGAAAAAGCTCCAATGTGTGCCGGCCAAAGTAAGTATGAATCACTTGTTGTTTTTGATCCACGCTCTAATACGCCCTGATGTATTGGCCCTAGCTTATACATGTGGTTACTTTGATTTGAACCACTTCCGGCATTCATAAACGAGAAATAACCGGCAATAAGTAATGTTGATTTATGGTGTGTTACAGTATATGGTCCGGCAAAAATTGAGCAGGCCTCACCATGAAATCCCTGACAATTTGCAAAGAACACTGAATTTTCTGCTGAATAATGTTTCCCCAATTCACAACCCTGACCTACAAAACACCTTGAAATAAGGGCACTGTCACTCACCCTACTTCCCGATGCAGCAATAAAATTTTCTGCAATTACCCCAGGTCCAAAATAACTGGGTGCTTCCTTTGAACTATTTATGCTACCGTTATACAACCGATAAACGCCTTCAATGGTAGCAAAAGCAGCAATATTTGTATTAATAATTGTACGGCAATTAATTAACCTGGCACCATAAGCTATTTTTCCCATATCGCTACATACAGTTGATTTATATGCTTTAATGTGCATACTAAGGCGTTTAATCACCTCGGGTCTATGGCGATACATAGCCATTATATATGCTGTATGTGCCGAGAGTTTATCGTATATTAATATCTCCCTTCCTCCTGCTTCATTTAAAGCAGATACCTGTATCCCATTACCAAAGCAACTTATTTCTTCGGTTGTAATTGAATCAACATTCTCAATGATTACTTCAGATTCAATATAGTAATTAGCGATATGATTTTTTACCTGATTGATATAAGCATCCGATTCGATTATACAATTATGAATGGTTGCATTTGAAATACCTGCTTGTTTTTCAACCCCACCAGGAAAAGTAAATGTCTTTTTGAACGATCCCAACTTTATCACTCCTGAAAAGCTGACATTGCGTACAGCATTTACTTCAAAATCCGGAGCAACACTTACATTGTGCCAGGTTGCACAATTACAATTCCTGTCTTCCAGTATTTCTATTTCTTTCTCTAATAAAGAGCGATAGTTGTTCATTCTTCCTGCTACATAATTAAATATGTAGCGAATGTATGAAAGAATTAATACTGTTGTTAGCAGGAGAATGAAAAGAAAGGTAATTACAAGTAAATCGTAAGATTGCTCTTTAAATATTAAGGTTTAGAAAGTAATTTTACGACAAATAAAAAGGGTGTATCCTTACGAAACACCCTTTTAGCATTTATTTTAATCTTTTATTATAATCTCAACTGATACTTAAAGTACTTAATATTCATTTTCATCGGACGTTCTTTATTAGCACCACTAAATATTATTACGCGTTGAAAATTAGATGTTGGAGTTGTTGGTCCGATGTAAAACTCCTTCTCATTTAATTTTCCACCATCTTCATTACGCATAATATAATTGAAATAATCTGCACGCATAACAAAGTGATATAAATATTCCGTTTTCCCATCTTCTGAATACCTGATCCTTCTTTCTCCAATTCCTGTACGCTTTCCTTTAGAATCGACATCACTACCAAATACAGGTGATGAGATTTTATTACCATTTACTATTGTAGAATAGATAGGATCTACAAGCTCACCCTTTTCATTTTTCCATTTAATAGTCAGTTGATCTGGTATAGGGTAACGATACATACCTCCCTTGTCAGGTTCAGGGTAGTGTGTAGTATCTATTTCCATAAAAAATTCAACATTACTAACAATATTAAATTCTTTAGAAGCAAATGGTTCTACTTCGGCAGGGTCACCAATAGAATCTACCCAATTAATAATTTCTTCCGGTAATTGCATACGTGTATAAGCTCCTGCCATCCCCTGTATATATAAGCGATCTGCCGTTGGTGTTTCAATATCCTCAGGATTTTCTATCTTAATATTAGAACTTAAGGTATGCTTATAACGGTTAAAACGAACATTCTCAACGTTAATTGGAAAAGTGTAAGTATATAATGACGTTGTGTCTCTAAGGTTGCCCGCTTTATTCTTATACTTATACTTTCGCGACAAGTGGATGGTTATATTAGTTGCAATAGAACTTGATGTACTTAATAAATTGATTTTGGTTAAAGAACCTTCTGAATCATCATTCGAATCTAAACTTGCAGTTACATATAAACCATTAAACACATCTTTGAATGCATTTGTTGATTTTAGTGTTGCTTCATCAAAATTAAAAAAGCGTTGTGTAATTTCATCATTAAGCTTAAAACTCCAGATCTTTGTTTTAGTTGTATGCCCATTAAAGCCATCACCCATAACAGTATCTACCTGTGGAACATTCCACAAGTATTGCGGTATACTTAGCAAACTGTCAGGATGTTTCCATAAGTTACCCCAATTTGTACTTCGTAAATCTACAGGCACTTCATAATTCGGATGAACTAATTCTTCAGCCAAAATAACACTTGGGTCATACATGCCATTAACATCGTGGTTATGAAAATATTCTTGGCTCGAATGACCTAATGGCGTATTCAATTCAAAAATCTTTACCTTCTGCTTCGAAAGCATATCGCCATACCAATTATTAAACTGGTATTTAAGATTCAGAACCAAGCTATCTGCCTTCCATGTATCACTAAAAGCTGTGCTATTGTTATTAAACTTATAAAGGACAGTATCCCTCTCTACTTCATTCTTAATATATTCAATTGAGAACTTAACTTCATTGCCGATTGAAAAATCAGTCAAGAAATCAGCTTTTGTTTGTCCAAACTGAGGATCATTAAATTCACCAATAACACCATAAGTAGCATCGCTTGTGCGTATACTTTCTCTTGCTACATTCCTGGTATCAAGCGTGTATCCATCATAATTTAACCCTATTATCTTTTCACCATCAGGTAAAACGTCGCCCGGCATTCGTGCAGGTTTATCTTTACAAGCAATAGTTAAAGAAAGAAGGCCAATAAGAAGTAATTGGCCTGCTGGATTAAAAAACTTTTTTTTAAAAGAATAATTCTTCATAAGTTCTTCTTGTTAATCAAGCAACGAATCGTAAAAACCATTATAAGCGCTAACATAGCTTTCTTCATCGTGATAATCCAAAAATGGCTTTCCCGATTGTTTTATAAAATCACTTAATTCAGGATTTATTGTTTCACTTCCCTGAATAACACCATCTGACATAGAAATAGCTAACTTAGATAAACTAACATAGTCATTCGCCTCTAACACTTCCAGGTCGCTATCTTTTACCCCTTCCAGTTTTAATTTTTCTTTAAAGTTATCACTCCATTGATTACTAAAGTCATCGTTATATATAGTATACACAACTTTAGAATTAGCAAAGTGCGGATCTTCATTCATTGCCTTTTTAATATATAAAGGAGCTAAAGCTGTAAACCATCCGTTACAATGAACCACATCCGGTGCCCATCGTAATTTCTTTGTTGTTTCTAACACTCCACGGGCAAAGAAGATTGTACGCTCATCATTATCATCAAACTCATTCCCGTCAGCATCAACTAAAGTACATTTACGCTGAAAGTAATCCTCATTATCGATAAAATATACCTGCATACGTGCAGCCTGAATAGATGCTACCTTAATAATTAGCGGATGATCTGTGTCGTCAATTATCAGATTCATCCCTGAAAGACGAATCACTTCATGCAATTGGTTTCTACGTTCGTTTATACAACCAAAACGAGGCATAAAAGTTCTGATTTCTTTACCTTGTTCTTGTATTCCTTGTGGGAGATAACGACCTTTTTTTGACATTTCTGTCTCAGGTAAATACGGTGTTATTTCTTGGGAGATGAATAAGACTTTTGCTTTTTCCATTATATTATACTGGTAGAATATTTTTAGCAAGCGCAAAAGTACGAAAAATATACCACTCAACAAACAAACCCATTGTCTACGTCGTGGAGTTAGTTCAATAAAAAATTCAGCTATTCGTCATGACAGGCTTATTTAGACAAGGTTTTTAAATAATCTTTTGCTTTTTTTGATACCTTTTTTATTACTTTGCCCTGCAAAATTTCATCGGCCTATTTAAATCTTGTTAATACTTGTTTATGTGCTGATTAAGTTCATTTAACCATGAAAGTAATTCATTCAGTTGCTGATCTGCAATATTTTTTAAATCAAGCAGATAATAAAGGTAAAACCATTGGATTTGTTCCAACTATGGGCGCTTTACACAACGGACATCTTAATCTTGTTAAGCAAGCCGGACAGGAATCTGACCTTGTTGTTGTAAGTATTTTTGTTAACCCCACTCAGTTCAACAATGCCAAGGATTTAGAGCGTTACCCTCGTGATATAGAAAAAGATTTAGATGCTTTAAATACGGTAACATGCGATATTGTGTTTACGCCAGATGTTAAAGAAGTGTACCCTGAAAAAGATATCCGTACTTTTAAGTTTGGTAACCTTGAAACTGTTATGGAGGGAAAATTTCGCCCCGGCCATTTTAATGGTGTTGCACAGGTTGTAAGCCGCCTATTTGATATAGTAAAGCCTCATAAAGCATTTTTTGGCCTTAAAGATTTTCAACAATTGGCCATTGTACGGGCTATGGTAAAACAGCTACAATTAGCTGTGGAAATTATAGCATGTAATACTGTTAGGGAAGCAGACGGACTAGCAATGAGCTCGCGCAATATGTTACTAAGTGATAAGCAACGAAAAAATGCTCCTGCAATTGCTCGTTCTTTATCCGAATCTTGTAACTTTGTGCCCGAAACAACGGTAGAAAGGATCAAAAACAAAGTAGCACAAACAATTAATGCTACAGAGGGGTTAGAAGTTGAATACTTTGAAATTGTTGATGGATACACCTTGCAACGTGTTGACAACTGGCATGAGAGTAATTACATTGTTGGTTGTATAGCAGTTTTTGCGGGTGAAATAAGGTTGATAGATAACGTAACATACAAAAATACGGATCATGAATGTTGAGGTTGTAAAATCTAAATTGCACAATGTTTCAGTAACAGAGGCAAATCTGAATTATGTTGGGAGCATAACCATAGATGAAGATTTAATGGAGGCTGCCAATATAATTGAAAATGAAAAGGTTCAGGTTGTTAACAATAACAATGGAGAACGCCTTGAAACATATGTAATTAAAGGAGAAAGAGGTTCTGGTGTAATCTGTCTTAATGGAGCAGCTGCACGTAAAGTCGCAGTTGGCGATGTTATCATTATTATTACTTATTGTCATATGCAACTTGAAGAAGCTAAGCAATTTAAACCAACGTTTATATTCCCTGATACGGCAACAAACGCATTGGTCTAAAATTTTATCTGTTAAAATATTAAAATGAACCCCGGCATCAACCGGGGTTTTATTATTTTTATACTTTTAGTCAAGTATTTATTTGCTTATCACAATTTCAATGACAGAATTAAATAAGATTATTAATAAAATAAAGGATCGAAAAGATGCCGAAGCGGTAGTAAAAGAATGGACATTAGATGGTGAAAAAATAGCCTTCACAAATGGTTGTTTTGATATTGTACATCGTGGACATATCGATTATTTATCAAAAGCTAAAGATTTAGGTACCAAGCTGGTTTTAGGCTTAAATACTGATGCTTCGGTACAACGCCTGAAAGGGCCACAACGCCCGGTTGTTGATGAGCAAAGCAGGGCAATTTTAATGGCTGCACTTCAATTTATAGATTTAGTTGTTTTCTTTGATGAGGATACACCTTATGAATTAATAAAGAGTTTGCAACCTGATATTTTAGTAAAAGGAAGTGATTATAAAGCAGAAGACATTGTAGGGTATGATATTCTAATGGCTAAAGGTGGAAAAGTAGAAACAATTGATTTTGTGGAAGGTTTCTCAACCTCATCCATTGTAGAGAAAATTAAAACATCAATGTAAAATGGCCAAAACAAAATCAGTTTTCGTTTGCCAGAACTGTGGTAATGAATCGCCCAAATGGGAAGGTAAATGCTATGCTTGCAATGAATGGAATACCTTTGTTGAAGAAACTAAAATAACAGGTAAAGTAAAAAACAACCGGCCCGGAACAGTCATTTCGGAACGAACAAAACCCATGCCGGTCTCTAAAGTATCTGTTGAAGAATTACCACGCCTTGGCACTGGCAACGAAGAACTTGACCGTGTATTGGGTGGAGGACTAGTTCCGGGAGCTATGGTGCTGATTGGTGGAGAACCCGGCATAGGTAAATCTACTCTGGTACTGCAAACAGCACTAAATCTACCTAATGTAAAAGTACTATATGTGTCGGGCGAAGAAAGCCCGCAACAGATTAAATTACGGGCTGATCGCATTTCATCTGTTGCGGCCGACAACTGCCATGTAGTAAGCGAAGTGTTAGTTGAACATATTTTAAAGCACATTGATAATGAAAAGCCGGATGTGTTGGTTATTGATAGTGTTCAAACACTGGAAACAGAGCGCATTGAATCTGCCCCAGGCAGTGTTTCGCAAATACGAGAATGCACTGCTACCATTTTACGTGTTTGCAAAGAAAAACATATCCCGGTATTTCTTATTGGGCATATTACAAAAGAAGGGAGCCTTGCCGGTCCCAAAGTATTAGAGCATATGGTTGATGTTGTTCTCCAGTTTGAAGGAGACCGCCATCATATGTATCGCATTTTACGTTCGATTAAAAATCGTTTTGGCTCAACCAATGAAATTGGCATTTTTGAAATGCTTGGCACCGGGCTTCGCGAGGTAAGTAATCCATCTGAATTACTACTAGCTACCCAACAAAAACAAATGAGTGGAATCGCCATATCAGCCGCCTTAGAAGGTGTACGTCCATTCTTAATAGAAATACAAGCCTTAGCCAGTACAGCTGCTTACCAAAACCCTCAACGCTCTGTAACAGGTTTTGACTTACGACGCCTTAACATGCTGTTGGCCGTATTAGAAAAGCGGGCTGGCTTTAAACTGGCTGCTAAAGATGTTTTTCTTAATATAGCTGGAGGTCTTAAAGTGAATGATCCTGCTATTGATTTAGCGGTTATTACAGCAATATTATCATCGAATATGGATATGACAGTATCTCCGGATGTTTGTATGACCGGAGAAGTGGGACTTTCGGGTGAAATTCGTCCCGTTACTCGTTTAGATCAACGCATTGGGGAAGCTGCCAAACTTGGGTTTAAAACCATTATTATTCCATCTTTTGTGAAGGGAATAAACTTATCGGGCTATGATATCCAGGTTGTTAAGGCTAGTAAAATTGAAGAGGCTTTTAAATTTCTATTTGCTTAGTTTCTTATGTAAGATAAATTAAAGTGAAAGACATGAGTAATACACTAAAATACATCCGGATTCACTCTGTAAACGATCCTTTGTTTGACAAAGCATGGGCCTTATACGAGCAATCATTCCCCCTGAACGAGCGGCGAATGTTAAGTTCGCAAAAACAACTATTTTTTCTTTCAAATTATCATTTTGAAGTAATCCTTTACCTTGATAATTTTATCGGTTTTATTCACTGGTGGGATTTTGACAAGGTCAGGTTTGTTGAATACCTGGCAACAACCCCTGATATTCGCGGTAAAGGATTAGGCAGTCAAATTATTAAACAGTTTCAAAAAAAAGACAAGCGTTCTGTGCTATTGGAAGTAGACCTACCTACCGATGATATAAGCATAAGACGTATTAAGTTATACGAGGGGCTTGGTTTTATCCTTAATCATCATAACTATCAGCAACCAGCTTTACAAGAAAATACACAACCTGTAGATTTACGCTTAATGTCATATCCGATGTGTTTATCTGAAACCGATATAAAAGACTTTATAAAAGAATGCCATCCTGTTCTATATACATTAAGATAAACTATCCATAAGAATACAGGCAGTAATAGTAATAACTTCTCTGTGTAATATTGTTTTCTTCGCTAAAGGTATGACGCAAGCGAAATACACCATGGGCCAACTCATGGGCGAGGGTTTGTATATCGCCATTGTTGTAGATAAAGCCAAAATAAAGCTTGTCAATACCAGTATTATTTAAATTAAACTTTTTTTCGTTCCTGAATACTCCTCAAATTCCTCTATTAATTGAAGAATGACACTTGTAATGCGACCACTTCTACTAATAATATATTGCCGGGAGAAATAATAGGCCAATAAAATACCAAACCACCAAAATGTGCCTTGTCCTTTATAAAACGGTACATAAACCCAATATAAAACACTACTTATTATGACAGAAACTATAAATACTATTTCAAACACATTCTTTCGCATATACCATATACGCCTTGGCAACCACCTCAAATGCTCGCTTATAAAACTGTAATTCTTTCTTTCTTTAGTAATTTACGTACAGTATAATATTCATTTATTATTTTTGAATCCCACTCACATAACCATATCTTACGGTCATAGTGAAGAACATAATTGAGCTCTGTATCTAAAAAGCTTTTTAATGTCCTAATCATTTCATTTGGACTCTTCTTTTTACTATTATTTACCATGCTATTTCTATCTGGTTAATGTATTTATCTGTTTTCACCCCGCTAAGCGTAGCGTCTCGCTACGTTTTATCAAACCAGGCCTCTGGCCTAAT
>CAZRRJ010000007.1:0-211029 GCA_964602515.1 uncultured Saccharicrinis sp.
AGTATAAATTCTATAATCCTGACGGTGTTTATTTTATCAGCTTTGCAGTAGAGGGTGTTTACCCGCAATTGTTATAAGGATATTCTCAGAAATTTTAAGAAGTTTACTTTAAAAGCAATAATTAATGCGATAGATGAAAACATACAAGAAAGTCGAAAAGAGTGGTTGTTAGAACAATTTACCACTTCAAAGGGTATTCGCTTTTGGCAGGCAGACAATAAGCCAATAGAGTTATGGAGTAATGCAGTTATAGACCAGAAGCTAAATTATATACATAATAATCCTGTAGAAGAAGGTCTAGTTTTTAGTCCAGAAGATTATGTATATAGTAGTGCAGTTGATTATTCCGGAGAGAAAGGATTGTTGGATATTTTTGTTATTAAGTAAAAGGGCACGGATTGCAAATCCGCGCCAGCAAGGGTTGCCAATGCGGCTACTACTTTGAAATGGGGAGGAAGATTCTTAGGTGCATGGAATGCCTATTCAATTAATGAGCAATATAGAGGTGGAGAAATGGGAACAGGAATGATGGTTGCGGAACAAGGAACAAATTTGTACTCTGTATTTGGTGGTATCTATGGAACAGCTTTTGATGTTGGTTGGGAAGGAGGAAGAGCAATTACTGAAACTTCAGGGTATCAGTATTGGAAAGCTTCATTTATTAAATCGCTAGGAGGCTATTATGTTGTACCAAGGGAATATCAAAGGTCATTAATTGATGAATGTTTAAATAAGTAACTTAGTTGAATAGGGAGTGAATTGAGGCTTTGCATTTGAGTAATAAAATAGTTACAAAGGAGCATAGTGTCAATTCTCCACCCTATCTTTATGACAAGAATTTAGAACTATTTCTTAAAAAACTATCAACCATGATAAGTGTATTTTATTATTACTATTACCTATTTTATACAAAAATATTGCCTGATGAACAGCCTCATGCTACTGTGATTTTCACATTAAGCTTTTCGCTGGCTTTATTAATTAATGGATTATTAAATATAATTTTAGCTCATACTATTAATTATGCATTGGATAAATATGGGATGTTTGGAATATTTGCATTTGTAGCATGTATAAACTACCTATTATTTTATAGAAGTGGAAAAGCAAAAAAAATAGTAAATGAGCAACCTAAGTTCTTAAATAATCATAAGTTGTCCATTGTGCTAACTATTTTGTTTTTTCTTATTACGGCATCTTTCTTGTTTTGGGAAGCTGGGTATGTTGGAGGTGTGCTGGGTACGAGATAAATAAAATACTTCACTTAGCTTAATATGAGATTTAGCCATTTTTATAATCTAAATAATATTGTAAACGCAAAAAAAAGCCCGAGTAATCGGGCTTTTTTAATGCTTCAAATTTATCTTACCGTCCAGTAAATCCTTCATGTGTTTTTTGGTAAGCATAGAGTTAATAATCTTTACCAGGGCGTTTTTCTCGTCATCATCCAGCTGGCTGATAAGCGCCAGTTGTTCGTTCAGCTCGTGGTTCTGAATATCAACCACACTGTTTTGGTTGTCGTTTAAAAGTTGGTCAGCTCCGCTAGCGCGGATTTGTAATCCGTGCTAAAGGCAATAAAAAGAATAAAGCCTGACTATAATAGTCGGGCTTTTGTTTTATCTGTTTTTCCAGAGTTCAGGATTTCTACTTGTATGTAACACTGCCGAAACGATAATGGTTTTATTATTTTCATCAATTATGTAGTGTACCATAAACGGAAACACATCTAAAACGGCAGTTCTTACGGTGTTGTATCGGATGTTTGAAGCTTCAGGATTTTGTCTAATAAAATGTACTTTCTCACGAACTTCAGCAATAAAGCGTTTACCAAGTCCGGCTTGTTGCTTATTGTACCAAAAGGCAGCTTCTTTAATGTCATCTTTGGCCAGGGGCAGGATAATAGCTTTGTACATTACAGGTCTTTTTCAATGTCATCCATAGCCGTATCAAAATCCATGGCAGAGCCGGGGTTTTGTTTGTAATCCTCAAGGCGTTTTAATACCAGTTCCTTGTGCCAGTCGGGTACGCTTACCTCTTCCTGTTCAATGTTCTTGTATTTGTTTTTAAGATCGTTCCATTCATTAATGGGAATGAATACGCCAGTAATCTGTCCTTTACTGTCTGAGATATATTGTAGGTTCATAATCTTAAATTTTATCGGTTTGCGTAAGCCTGTCCGGTTTTTAAATCCCTTAGAGCCATATCAATCATACGAAATACAAATATCTTGTTTTCATCAGAAAGCGAAGAAATATCTTCAAGACGCTTTAAAGTGCTTTTATCCAGTTCGAGGTTGGTTTTGCCAACCAAATAATCTATTGAAACTCCTAATGTGTCCGAAATCTTCATAATTACATCAATAGAAGGAGTCATAATATTACGTTCGTATCTTCCGATAATATCACCGGAAGTTCCTATTTCTTTGCCTAAAGCAGCCTGTGAAAATCCTTTCTGCTTCCTTAATAGCATTATATGTTCGCCTATAGTCATACTTAAAGGTATTGTATTCGACCAATTAATGTTTGATTTTACAAATATACACTACTTAAAAGTAGAAAACAAAACCTTTAAAATTTACTTCGTAAAGATTAATAAATTACATTTGCGACCGATAGATAGTAAACAAGAAAATTTAAACTTTTTTCGTCATGGAAATAAGCGATATAAAACAAAGGCTTTCGATACCCCAGCTCAGCGTAGAGTGATCAAATGGCACACGAGCTGAGCAAAGTCTTTGACTTCGTTCGAGGTAACAGTTAGTTTACAACTAACATTACATTGTAAGAACATTTAAACGACTATAGAAAATCCCGGCAGAGATGTCGGGATTTTTAATTATAAAAAGAGGCTGTACGAAAAGACTAAATTTAATCTGTTATACTTACGGACTATAAGCTGAGCACAATAAATACCCCCATCCCCACCACTTCGTCGTGGTACTTCCCCCTGACCTAAGGGTCAAAGGGAAGAGTGATTAGCATGGGTGCTTATAATTGGTAAGTTTCAATAAGTAATTTCACCAATTTTGAACACCCTCTTTATTTTTTCCTGCTAATCTGCATTGCATAACAACAGCTTATTAAATAAAAAGAACAAAAAGCCTTGTATTACCTGGCACTTACAATACCTATGACCGAGAGGTAAAGCATACTTATCCTTCAGGTTATTATACCATAACACCCTCGAAATAGGCAGGCGAATGCAGAATCAAGCATCACAGGCAGCATAAACAATTAACCGAAAATACCTTTAATTGATGGCATTGCTATGTCCAATTGTAGCAAGAATGCTTTGATTTGTGAATCAATATATTGTTATAAAAGCAAAGTGGATAATCAATAAAGATTAAAAATTATGGTTTTATTTCTCATATCTTATTATAATTTATATTTTTTCTCCGTTAATTGATTATAAGACTCTATTTTTCTTTGTCTACATCTCACTCCTAAAATTCTAAATCGGCGTTTTAACTCTTCCGAAAAAGCTTCGTCCACCATACCGTTAAGTCCATAAACCATCTTAAAGTCTTTGATGGGACAATAAAAAATCATGTGATCAAATACATCGCTCCACACCAAGTCTGTTTTTGTATATGGGAAATGATCAAATTTATCACATCCAAATGGTGTACCTTCAAAGGCAAATGCTATCGGTTTATTATTATTATTTTCAAATACTTTATCCCACCTGCCACCTTGAACCTTTTTAGGACACCCTAATAATCGGCTATAGGTAAATGAATTTAAATAGACATTGGTACACCTATCCTTTAAAACTTTCTTTAAATACGAACCACAGTTTAAAGCTGGCTTACTTCCATCTTTCATCCAGCTATAGTTCATATACGCATGTCGAAAATTCATAATAATCAATGCTTTTGTCCTGAGTTTTTCGGTATTCAGCCATTCAACCGCTGCATCAGCCATCACTTTATCTCGCTTTGGAAAATTAGCAGAAGCCATAAGAGCCTTATACTGCTGCTTCGATCTGATTTGATACCAATCATTAGGCACATCTAATCCCACCACCCTAATTTTTTTTTACTAGTAAGGTTCTGGTTTATACTATATACTTCTCGTAATAGATAGGCAGCATTATTATTTGGCCAGTATGTATGAAAACCAATATGACGATATATTTCAATAATTCGTCGATTGACCTCATCTTCAGTTAAAGATTCTGCCAAAAGCAGATCATCTAGTTCCTTTTGCCGGGAGCAACTAATTACCTCCAACATCACTACACCAACATTATTAATAAAATCATCTGATCTAATATATTCACATATAAACTCGTATTGGGTAAACTCAGGATGCTCTCTCTCACATAATACAACCACATCTTTATTGATATATAGAGAATTCAAATAAGCTACAGGTTCTTGGGCATTTCGTATACATTCATCATATTTCTCTAAACCATATACATCAAACGCTGTAATACACAATAAATAAATACATAAGTTACGCATATTGTAAAAATTTATATTAAAGGAAATTTTCCCCTAATAAATTAATAAACTATCAAAATTTAATTCTAACGGATGAGGTGCTAACTATATTTTTTTACAAAAGATTAGCAACTTCAAACATAACAAATTATTTAATTATTTTCATATTATTATTATTTATTGATAATAACAAAACCTGCCTAAATAGAGATTATCCATTATTTAGAATTCTACAATTTTATTAAAAAATGCTAGACAACAACCCCTATTCATCTGACCTTCTAGCACTTACATCTTATTACATTCACTTATTTAAACTTCCTACGATTCTATCCAAAATGAATTATAGAACAATTAATAATGATACTTTTCACAATTTTCATAGTCACTATAATAGTCGTTGGCGGTATTTTTAGCAGTAACTTTATAGAGCAGGATGGTCACCTGGAAGGCAATTTAGATTCTCCCCCAGCTCACCATAGAGTGAATAAATAGCACACGAGCTGAGCGAAGTCTGTGACTCATAGCCGTCAGGCTATGAGTTGCAAACTTCGCCAAGCGAGTTAAGAACAAAGCATGTAAGAATATAAAACCACGCTACCCAAGCGTGGCTTTTCTTTTTTATACGCTCTTCTATTCCATAGCAAAGCCTTTGCAGGTAAGGGGCCAACAGCAATATGCAGAAAGCCACCGGCAAGGCACTACTATACCTTACAGGCCCTCTCTCCTACTCAAATTCCAGCATCTCTGAGCACAAGGGCAGTATAGCGTTTTCGATCTGTTGTCGTACTTTATTGGCATGGTCGCCATCGTGCACTACATAGGTATGTGGAATGTTTTTTTGGTTTAATAAATTGTGATAACTGGCATTGCCTGGGCAGATATACTTAAAATAGTCGTGTTTTCCGTAATCTATCACATAGGCTTTCAGGCGCTTTAAATTACGCTTATACTGATCCACTTTCTCTTCTAAATTGCCAAACCCTTCCTCCCACCTTTCCATAGCTGCTTGATCGACGATAAGACTATCGTTGTTATTTAAATAATAAGGAAACTGTATGTATGGGGCGTTTTTGGATTTATCAGGTGCAAATGCAGTACCATAGGCATACATAAAACGCTCCCACCATTCCAGGCCCTGCATGGTTTGCATATATTGGCTGTGTGCTTCTGCACGGCTTAATCCGGATAAACGTTTTTCTAATGCGATATAACGGCGTATTTGCGCTGTATCGGTAAAGAGCAGGCATTCTTCCAGCCAGTTATCAGCAAAGAGACCGGAGCACAGGCCATATCCTATACTATAGAGGTCGGGGTATTTCATAGACAGAAACAGGGCACCGGAACCTCCCATTGAGTGCCCGGCAATGGCACGTGATTTATGAGATGCCAAGGTTCGGTATTTGCTATCAATATGTTGGATTAGTTCCTGCGTGTAAAATGTTTCATAATTACCATTTACGGATGAGTTGGTATAAAAGGAGCCTTCAAGAAAGGTATAACTGTTTGGTATAACTACAATCATTTCTTTTATGGCTTTAGCAACAATAAGCGAGTCCATACTTTCCTGCAGCTTAAAGCCCTGAAAATGGCCTTCTGTTGTCCATACCTTAACTTTATCGTAATAGCCCGGTAAGAAGTACAGCACCGGGTAGCGTTTTTGCGCCTGGCTTTGATAAGATGGCGGCAGGTAAACAGCAACTTCCTGGCTGGCATCGTCGCCAATAATATTGTGTGCCGTGGCTTTTGAGTTTATATGGATATTATCAATTCGTCCTTCGCTATTTTGGGCAAAGGGTATTTGCAGAGCTGTTAAGCTCAAAACAATAAACAGGCTAAGTTTTTTCATTTTCAATACTTTATTATGCGTTACTACCATTTATTACATGGAGTGCATAAGTAGAAAACCTTATAACAGTACACGACCTTTTTTAGAAAGCAGGACGCTTTAGCAGGCTTAACCAGCAATTTTTTGAGCCATAACAGCTTCTTTCCTGTATTGGGTTGGGGTTAGTCCTGTTTGCTTTTTAAAGGCCTTGTTAAAGGCCGATTTTGAATTAAAGCCTACTGCATATAATATCTCCAGGACGGTTTGTTTGTTAGCGGTATTGGATAACATACGTTTGCTTTCTTCTATCCTGTATTCGCTGATAAAGGTGAAGAAGTTTTTATTGAGCCGGCAGTTTATTATTTGCGATAACTGGTGTGGTGGTATATCCATTGCCCGACTGATATTTGTAATATTAATATCCGGATCTAAATAGGGTTTCTGATTTTCGGTATAGTCCAGTAATTGTTTTAGCAACTCTTCTTTTTGCTTGTTATCCAGCGTGCTGTTACGGTATTTTACCGTGGTATTTGCAGGCCCTGCCCCCCACTCTGCTGTTGGGTAATTAAGTCCCATAAAAAACATCAGGTTTACAAATATAAATATGGGGATGATATATAAATATATGGGTATCGTTAGTTTAATTCCTGCCATGCTTAAACTGCCACTGGCAATGGCCATTGCCCATATAACAATAAGTCCTGATGTTATAACAAGCATCCAATTAAGCTGGTATTTATCAAAGGCTGCTGTTTGCGCTTTTATATGCTTATGGTACTTCTTCAGCTCTTTTATTAATAATGCGGCATAAATAATAAAGGATAAGTATATTAAAAGGTTTACGAGGCTAAAGTGCCAGGTGTAGATTTGTCCTGATGTTATTAGCCCTGCTTTTTGCACGTTTGATTTTGAAAAGAATACAATATACATATAGCCCATGTGCAATATAAAAGGTGCTGTATGGTAAAGATGCTTTTTCTCCAGCTTAAATGTTTGGGAGCTGAGGGCTTTAAAATAAAACATCATAAGTGGCCCCAGTAGCAGGTCAAAAGAGTAGCCTGCGAAAAAGAAAGGGGTAGCATGTTCTGTGGCAAATGAAAAGTTATAATAGAAAAAGTCGGTCGTAAAACACAATGTTTTAGCCAATATAAACACAGCAAATATCCTGTTTGCCAACACACTACCTTTCTTACTCACCATTGATACAGCAACAATAAGTAACATGTTAAAAAAGATAATTACAAAGAGGCTGTTGGTGAAGGTTAGCTGCATTTTTATTGGTCAAATGAATATTTGCCCCAAAGATATAAACTCGGCTGTGAGCTACAAAAACCATAAAAAGTTAATTCAGTAGTTCCAATAAAAAACCAATAGCCGTGCTTTTCAGCCTCTTCAACAATGGGGAACAGGTATTACAAAGGATATTTGAAAATGTTCTAAAAGTATAAGTCCCGGTGCTTAATCGAACCGAGGTTAATAAAACAAACAATAAACTGATCTGTCTTCATCGGGTTACTTTTTGCACAAAATAAGTGGTGTAAATACCCGTTACCACCTGTCCTAAAAAACGTGCTGACGTTTTACCAAAAACATGCTGATGTTTTTCTTAAAACATGCTGACGTTTTTTTAAAAACATGCCGACGTTTTTTTAAAAAAAACTCAGATTAAGATAAAGAACTGATTTACAAGGAACAGACCCGACCCCGATAACTACCGGGGGGGGAGGAATAATATACTATTGCGATAATATTTGACACAACAAATCAGTTTGTTATTCAAAGTTTGTGCGCTTCATAAAAAAGAGGCCACCTCAAATGAGACAGCCTCTTATTTTTATGATCTTAATTTGACAATTTAAGATCGCTCAGTATTGTTACCGTTAATGATTAAAAGCCTGGTGTTGGCTCAATCATTGGGTTACGCTGCACTTCTTCAAGTGGAATAGGGAAATACTTATGCTTTGGTTCAAAGTTATTAGCATAAGGCTGCCCTGCTTCGCTTAACTGCTCTTTGGCAATATCCCAACGCACGATGTCATAGTAACGCGAACCCTCTCCTACTAACTCAATCATACGCTGTTTTCTTATCTCATCACGTAAAGCATCACCCGATAAATTAACTTCGGCAAGTCCTGCCCTTTTGCGAATAGCATTTACATTTTCCAGTGCTTTTGCTGTATTTCCTAATGCCTGGTAGGCTTCGGCCTGCATTAATATTACATCGGCATATCGCATAAGTATAAGGTCTGCAACACTACGGTTGGATGAGATTGCATTTAAGGATTCGACATATTTAATGCTCATTTTAAAATCTGGGTTATCAAACTTGATCACTTCTCCATCAAACGTTTCTCCATCTAGCAGTACCGATGCTTCTTTACGAATATCGTTTGCCTCCAGCTGGCTCATAAAATAATCGGAAATACTTGCCATGTTCCATCCTCCATTAAGATCAGCCGGTGACATGGCAACACCCAACTGGTGATATAATGACAGGTTATCCATTTGATCAGCTGTATATCCACGGGCAAGTAATACTTCACTACTCTGCTCATTGGTTCCATCAAACATACTGCGGTATGCATCAGCACTAACAAGGCTTGGTCCACTTATTTTTGCAAGTGCATCAATGGCCTCCTGGTTTTGTCCGTTAAACAAATAAGCTTTACCTAAAAAGGCATTGGCTGCATGGCTGGTTGCTCGTCCGTAGTTATCAGCATCCCATGAAGCAGGCAAATGTTTTGCTGAAAAAAGCAAATCTTCTTCAATTTGCTTATACACCACTTCTTTTGTGGATACAGGCAATTGCAGCTCTTCTGTTGAAACAGCAACGCTTTTTGGTAAAATAATTGTATGAAAATTCATTTGCAGGTTTAAAAAGTAGAAGCCTCTTAAAAACCTTGCTTCAGCCACCAATAGATTTTTCTCTGCCTGCGAGACCATATCCATTTTGGGCACATTTTCAATAATATCATTGGCCAGCTTTACTCCTTTGTACCAGTTTGTCCACATATAACTGGGCACACCTTCGGCTGCCGTATTATTAAAGCCTACAATTCGTGCCAGGTAAGACCAAGCAGTTGTTCCTTCTTCAGGAAACATATCGTCGGCCCTAAAATTCTGTGGCAGGTAATAAAACTCATGGTATCGCCACCCTGTTGAGGCCATATATGCATAGGCCGATGCTAAATACTTTTCAACAGCTTCATGACTTATCCACACCTGTTCTGTGGTTGGTTTATCAGGTGATTCCTGTGTCAGGTAATCATCGCATGATATAAATAGCATTGATGACAGTAACACTGCGATATATAATGAAATATTTTTCATAATTCTAAATTTTACTTTAATGGTTGATTAAAATGTTAACTGAAGACCAGCTGTAAAGGTTTTATACATGGGATACCTGTCATAAGCAACACCTTGTGTAAGGGCGTTAATGGGTATCACTTCCGGATCGTAACCAGTATAATCGGTAATGGTAAACAAATTGTCTGCATTAACATATATACGTAGTTTTTCAACCTTTAACCTATTGAGCAAGATTTGAGGCAGGGTATAACCCAACTGTATATTTTTAAGGCGAAAGTAAGAACCTTTCTCCAAATAACGGTCAGACATCCTGTAATTATTGTTGTTATCAACAATAATGTTACGAGGCACATCCGTATTTGTATTGGTTGGTGTCCAGGCATTACTTAGTTTGTTAGATATGTTATAACCAGAGTTAGCTGCTTCCAGTTCGTAACGGCTAACGTTCAGAATTTCGTTGCCTGCTACCCCTTGGAAGAACATAGAAAGGTCAAAAGCTTTATAGGTCAGGCCAATATTTAAGCCATACTCAAGGTTTGGCAAAGGCGAGCCCACTTCTGTAACATCATTTGAATCAATAACACCATCGCCATTAACATCAACATAGATAACATCACCGGGAGCAGCATTGGGCTGTATCCTGTTGCCTTTAGAGTCGGTATAGTTATTTATCTGCTCCTGTGAATGAAATATACCATTGGTTTTAAACATATTAAAATAAGAAGCGGCTTTGCCAACAGATGAAGAGGTGTAAGATCCTGACCACGCAATTTCATCACCTGGCAGCATGCCTTCTTTACCACCTAAGGATACAACTTCATTTTTAATTGTAGTGAAGTTACCTTTGAAGTCGTATTTTAAATCACCAACACTACCGCGGTAGCCTAATTCAAGTTCAAATCCTTTGTTCGAGATCGTCCCCAGGTTAACGATAGGTGCATTTACACCACTTGATGCTGGTGTATTAGGCTCCTTAAGCAAGAGTGATTCAGAATCATTTTGGTAATAGTTAACGGTACCATAGACTTTATGCTTGAACAAAGCAAAGTCAAGGCCAATATTTAAAGTTTTTGATTCTTCCCAGGCCAGTTGACTATTGGCTAATTCAAATGACCCAATGCCACCTGTTGCTTTATTGTTAAATACATACCATCTATCACCTTTTACCAATGCCTGTCTCGAATAGGCCTCAAGTGTTGTTTCACGTCCAAGAATACCATAAGATGCACGTAGCTTTAATTCAGAGAATATATCGGTATAATCTTCGAAGAAGGCTTCATTATGAATTTTCCATGCTGCTGAAACAGACGGGAAGATTCCCCAACGGTTATCCTTACCAAATTTTGATGAACCATCGGTACGTACAGTACCCTGGATAAGGAAACGATCATCGTAACTATAGTTTAAGCGTGCCATATAACTAAAGCGCGTTATCTCTTTAAATCCGCCTTTACCAATAAACTGACCCGATGCCATACCATCAAAAGATGGTTCTAGGCCACCAAAGTCAGGAAACATTGCTCCACCGCTTGCTTCTGTTTCAATTTTCTGATATTTATATTGGTAGCCAACGATACCAGCCATCAGGGTAAAATTATGCTTTTCAATAGATTTCATGTAATTGATAGTCATATCGTAATTCAGATCTGATTGCTCAGCACGTTGCTCGCTCAGGTAAGGTTCTTGTGCCCTTGTATCAGAGGCCAAAACATAGGCAGGGTATGACGACCTAGTTTTATAAAAGTTTTTGATGTAACTCATATTGGCTGCTGCAAACAAATTACCCGTTATTTGATAATTTAAGCCCAGGTTGGCCTGTAACTGATCCTTGGTGGTTTGCGAATCGCGCAGCACCGACTGCCCTACAGGGTTGGCACTACTACGGATACCGTATTCGTTAAGATAACCATAACCTGACTCTTTGGTATCGTCGTAAACCGATACCAGCGGAAGTGCTTTTGGCATGTTCCACATGCTCATCCTGTTGTTATCGGTAACGGTATGCGTGTACATCACATTGGGCATAACCTTTAAGTTCCCTTTTTCAAAGGTTGATTTGTAGCGGAAATTATATCGTTCTGTGCCTGTATTAATAACAATACCTTCCTGATTGAAGTAGTTGGTTGAGAAGTTATAACTTGAAGACTCTCCACCTCCACGTATGCCCAATGAATAGTTTTGGATTATACCGGTCTGAAGTGTTTCGTCCTGCCAATCGGTATCTGCATAATTGCTTAAATTAAAACTAGGGTCTGTTAAATAAGCTGGCTTTTGTGCTGCGGTTAAAGAACCGTCGTTAACAGAGTTATTATAGGCCTGCTCCATTATGCTGTACCACTCAGAAGCATTGGCCATAGGTAAGGTATTTGAAGCACTCTGTACGCCTGTGTACATACTAAAATCAATTTTAGCTTCTTCATTTTTTTTACCTGATTTTGTGCTAACCAATATTACGCCATTTGCGGCTAACGAACCATAAATAGCTGCTGCTGCACCATCTTTTAATATTTCAAATGATGCAATGTCATCAGGGTTTATCATCGACAGATCACCACCTGGTATTCCATCGATTACATACAAAGGCTGTACATCACCAAAAGAAGACATTCCCCTGATTTTAATATAAGGAGCTGAACCCGGAGAACCACCATTAATAACAGTTACACCAGATGAGCGACCTTGTATCATTTGTGCCGGCGATGCTGCTGCAATTTTATTGGCATCGTCTGCCTTAATGGTTGAAACAGCACTTGACAGGTCGCTCTTTTTTTGCACTCCGTAGCCCACAACAACAACCTCGTCTAACTGCTCATTGTCAAGCTGTAGCTGAACGTTATATGTAGCTGTAGCTGCTGTAACGGTTACTTCCTGCGATTCATAACCAATAAAACGGAACTCTAAAATATTGTTATTCATTACTTCCAGTGAGAACTTACCGTCTAAGTCGGTTACTGTCCCAATTGTTGTTCCTTTTATAACAACATTAACACCAGGTGTTCCAAAGCCTGTTTCATCAATAACAGTACCTGATACAGTACGCTTCTCCTGCGCAGAAGAGAATAATGTTGAGCACATTAGCAGTGCTATCAGAGTAAGACTTTTGAAGCCATAACCCTTCATCCTGATTATTAACTTTTTCATTTTGAAATTTTAAAGTGTAAAAAATGGATTTAGTAATCAAAGCGCCCGCATGTATAATATTAAAATACAATTACGAGGCCTTCGATCTTCTTCATTATTAGGTTTAAAAATCTGGTTAATTTGAATCCTGATTTTCTTTAAACTTGTTATTTGCCGGTATCTAAAGAATTAATGGAATTAACAGGGGTACAAGAATGGTTAGAACTATACCACTAAACAATGCGATTAAAGCATATTCTTTACCTGAAAATTTTGTGATTACAGGTAAGGTGGTATCCATTGATGTAGCACCTGCGCTTGCAATTGGTGACATTTTGCCGAATGCCTTTACTAATACAGGAGCCATCACCAGGGAAAATAGTTCGCGCGATATATTAGAGAGTAATGCAATAACTCCCAATACTGAATCGTAGGTGCTTGATATTATTATACTGGATAAACTATAATAGCCAAAACCTGCGCCTACAGCCATGCCTTCGGTGAATGACTCAGAAATAAGCCTGTATGCAAGCCCAGAACCAACAATACTACCAATACCTATAGATACAGGAACCAACAACAGACCAAGATTTACTTTTTTAAGGATATTTATGGATGATTCATCCATCCCTAAACTTACACCTACCAAAGTCATAAGTCCGTAAAGGGCATAGGTACTTAAATCATTTTCTATTAAATAATCGGGTATCAGATTATAAATGGATAAGATACATCCTACAATAAAAAATAAAAGTGTAATCACTGTTCCTTTCATCTGTTTAAAATTTAGAATCAAGACATAAGTGTCAAGATACAAGACCACATATTTTAATTCCCCCCCGGTAACCCTGATAACTATCGGGGGGCTATCGGGGGCTACCAGGGCAGAACACCTGTGTGTCAGGTTTTCTTTTTTATAAGAAGTTCATCGCCTAAAAAATTTAAGGTAAACTAAGTATGAGCAGGCAATACTACCTGCAATCCCTCCAACTGTTATAACCAGGGCTTTACTACCAATAACATGAATATTATTAATCACCTGCTCGTTAGTACCAATTGAAATCCCTAACAGCAACAGTAATACCCAAATCATTACTGTGATGCTTTGTTCGACAATATCACGCATCTTTTTTTTCTGTCGTAAAAGAAATCCAATTAAGATACCACCTCCCAAAAACAATAAGGTTTCCATTAACTTTTATATTATCAATTATAAGTGTAATCTATTTTTTGCTTCATTTCTCCTGTTGATTTAACAGGGCTGAGCTTAAAACCAAATGAGTAGTTGCCGGCAGGCACGCGATACTGTGCGTGTGCCTGTGCACGCCATCCCCAGGTTGTATCACCACCCACTCCCATATGTTTATGGTCGAGACAAACCGATACCCGTTCACCCGGTGTTAAGTCACTTCCGTGTGCCATTTCTTTTTGACCCTTGTGCTCCAACTGCTTAAAATCAAACTGCTGCGCATTAAAGGCCAAGGGTTGATCTGCAACGATTAGTATACCACTACCCGCATCATTTGTTAAGCTTAACCATGAACAATCTTCTTTTAAGCCTGTTTCCTGCGGACGCACATACGGGTAATACTGATCCCATACTTTGCCATTGTACTTGCCAAATTTCATTCCCGATTTACGGTCGCTATAACTTTCAAGTGGTCCACGACCATACCATTCCAGGTTATCGTATTCAGATGACATTTTAAATGTTAATCCCACACGTGGTAATTCCGGTAATTCAACATCAATAGTGTAATTGGCTTCTACCTGAATATCCCCGCTTTCAAATACCTGGTAAGTAGTTGTTACCGATGAATTGGCCTGGCTTAAGGCCTGCTGTACAATAATCTCAACCCTGTCTGCCATTTTCTTCACCTTAACATCTTTCGCCTCCCAGCTTACATTGCGCCATGATGCCAGCTTAAGGTTCATTCCCCATGCTAAATCATTTTCTGTTGGGGCTCTCCAGAAGTTAGGCTGAAGCGGAGCTTCCAGCATTGGTTTACCATCAACTTCCCACGATGTTAGTTCACCGGAGTGTTTGCTAAAGATCAGCTTTGTTTGTTTGTTCGTGATAGTAATCTTATCGGCTTTTTCCTTTATCCTGTAACTTGTCTTTGTTGTTACTGCTGTATTTTTTTCAAAAGTTTTAATAACGAATTGATCCCATGCAATTTCATGGCCTGCTTTTACTAAAGCGCTTGCATTTTTCTGTGTTATTACCAGGGTAATAATGTATTCACCACCAACTTGCTCTTCAAACTTTGGGTAGTTAATAACAAAATCAACAGTACCATTAGCTTCCACTTGTGGCATCTCTATCTCTTTGGAAAATACTTCATCTCCGTAGTAAGAGATTTGATACCTGAGCTCATAATTATCGCTGTTGATGTAGTTATGCCTGTTCAGTAATTTATATTGCCCTTTAGCAGCGTTTACTTCTTGTATTTTAAAAGGCTGGTAAACTTTCTTTACCTCCCATATATGTGGGTTTGGGTTACGGTCACTGGTCACTAAGCCATTGGCACAAAAAGACGAGTCATTACTAATACCAACATAGCCTAAATCGCCACCGTAAGCATAGTATGATTTACCTTCATCATCTACCTTAGTAAACGTCTGGTCAGCCCAATCCCAGATGAAACCACCCTGCAGGCTGGGCTCACTATAAATTAAATCCCAATAGCCTTGCAAATTACCAACTGAATTACCCATTGCATGAGCATATTCGCATAATATATAGGGTTTGGTGTAGTCTCCTTTTATGTATTCACGCATCCAATCTATAGTGGCATACATTGGTGCTGTAATATCGGTATGTTCGCGGGAGCGTGCCTGCTCATACTGCACCGGGCGAGAGGTATCTCTTGATTTAATCCATGCATATGTTTTTTCAAAGTTGATGCCGTCACCAGCCTCATTACCCAATGACCAAACAATAATAGCAGGATGATTTTTGGTGCGTTCAAGCATACGCTGTGTACGGTTCATATGTGTGGCAAGCCATGCTGTATCCTTGGCTAGTGACTCCTCGCCATAGCCCATGCCATGAGATTCAATATTAGCTTCATCAACAACATATAAACCATATTTATCACACAGTTCGTACCATTTTGCCATATTCGGATAGTGTGAAGCACGTACTGCATTAATATTATTCTCCTGCATTAAACGGATGTCTTTTATCATTTCTTCTTCGCTAATGATATTGCCATTTATATGCGAATGTTCATGACGGTTGACACCTCTTAATGTTACAGGTACTCCATTAACCAATAACTGACGGTTTTTAATTTCTGATGTTCTGAAACCTATACTACGTACTGTAGATTCCAGTACATTGTTCTTAGCATCGTAAAGGGTAATACGCAGATCATACAGGTTTGGGGTTTCTGCTGTCCACTTTTTTACATTTCTTATAACCGATGGTAGTGCAATGTTTGTTACTTTTTGCTTGCCTTTAATGCTTTGTTTAGCTCCTGAAATTTGTGTTCCATTATCAAACAACTCAATTTCAAGGTTTAAGTTATTATTATTGACACGTGTAATGTCAATATCTATATTTAATGTACCGTCGGTATAGTTATTATTCAGCCCTGCATGTACAAAGAAGTCGCGGATATGATTAGGTGTTCGGGCTACAAGGTAAACATCACGTTCCAGTCCACTCATCTTCCACATATCCTGATCTTCAAGGTATGATCCGCTTGAAAAACGGTACAGTTCAACAGCTAAATCATTTTCTCCCTCTTGAAGGTATGGCGTTATATCAAATTCCATAGGCGTTTTTGAGCCTTCGCCATAACCAACCTTTTGGCCATTAACCCACAAATACATCGCCGAGTTAACAGCTCCAAAATGAATGATAACTTGTTGATTTTTCCATTGCGAAGGCACTTTAAACTTACGTTTATAAGAACCTACGGGATTATGATCGTGCGGTACAAATGGCGGGTTAGGCTCAAACGGATAAGGCACATCGGTATAAATAGGTGCTGAATAGCCTTGCAGTTCAATATTTGAAGGTACCTTAATTTCATCCCAATGGCTTACCTTATATTCTGGTTTGTAAAAGTTCTTTGGCCTTTTGGTAGGTGCTACTGACCAGTTAAACTTCCAAATGCCGTTTAAAGATTTATAGCGATCAGAATGTTGCCAATCTTTTGCCATGGCATCTTCACGGCTGTTAAACACATTAAAGATGGCATGCGGAGGCAGCATATTTATCGAAAAGATATTCGGATCTTCCCAATCTTCCATCTTCTGCTGTCCCCAACTTATTTGTGTCAGTAACAACAAACTTATCATTGATAAAAACTTCACCATTTGATTTAGTATTATTTAGTTACGCCTTGATTTAAAATTAAAAGAGCATCAAAATGTGAGCTGCACTCCAGCTAAAGTGCTCCGCATTTAGTCCTTCTTTGGTAAGCGGATGATAATTTTCACGAATTGGCTCTTGTGAATGCGCTAAGCCTTCTGCACTTTCCACCATTTTTTCTGCCATCATTTTGGCTTCTGTAACATGGCCGTAGTTATTCATTCCTTCAATAGCAAAGTAGGCCTGATCAAGCCATACCGGCCCACGCCAGTATCCACGCTGAGGATTAAATTTCTCATGTGCTGCACTAAGTGTAGGAAACGGCATTGGTGTATTAAACCGTTTCGGATCAAGAATAACTTTAATCACTTCTTTCGCCTGCTCTTCTGATGCCACATTATTATATAAGGCTGCCCATCCTTCAGGCCCTTGTATACGTATCTTCTTATGGCTTTTAAGCTCTATATCGTAAAAGAACCCATCTTCTTCACAAAACATCTTAGACCGGATATTTTCTTTTAATACTTGTGCTTCATTTCTGTACTTTTCAGCCACATCATCTTCACCCAAAACTTTTGCAATTCTTTCAATGTATAGTTTTTCCTGGTATAAATAGGCATTCAAATCAACTGATTCCTGATCTATTGAGTATGCGCCTTTTCTGTTCTCTATTATCTTTGCATTATCAAAGCGAACGGCATTATCCATTCCACTCTCCCATGCTGCAGCAATGCGTGTTCCATCGGTAGAACCATATTCGCATAGTCCGTTTTTATCATGATCGCGGTTGATATACCACCATTCATGATATTTAATTAATTGTGGGTACAGTTCCTTTAAAAACTCAATATCTTCGGTAGCTTCATAAACTTTATAAACAGACCAGCCTGACAACGGAGCCTTGGTGTTTCTCCAGTTAACTCCTTCTATACTCAGATCTCTGAAGAAACAATCTGCAATCATACCCGCTTCATTCTGGTAATCATACATAGCCCTTATCTGATCTTTTGCCAGCTCCCCTTCAAAAGGGGCAATAGCAACAGCATGTTTCCATGAATCCCAAGCCCATAATCCCTGAAAATAAGGCGTATAATATGATGGAACAATACCTTGATGAAAAATGTCTCCGGCAGCACTTCGCCAGTTATGTATAAGTGTTAACAATGATTTTACGGCTAACTTATTATATTTTTTAACATCCAATAAAGCACCCTTCGAACCTTGGTTTAATTGTGACAGGTAAGTATTCCAACGCTCTTCGTTCTTTTGGAAAGCCCTTTCTGCATCTTTAATGGTTGCCTGTGCTATAGTTTTATACTTTTGTGTCTCTTCGTGAGAGAAGGTGTAAATAAAAGCTACCGTCGATGTAATTTCCTCCCCCTTGCTAATAGCAATTGGTCTTTCCAATGCATTATAGCTACTATCTTTTACTGTTATATTGTCGGTATTAAACAAGAGGTTTACCTCTTCCTTTTCATTAATGCTTATCTGAATGCCATTATCGTTTTTAGAAAATGTCCTTTTCAGATTTGAAAATACATTTCCATTCCATCCCAGCTGTATCCTTCGTTTAGCACCTTTATTCATCAGCTCCGCTGAAATAGCAGAAGTCCGTTCATTGGTATTATATAAATACAGATTTACTATTAAGTCATTAATTTCAAAGGTTTGTTTTAGTAAACCGGGATAAAAAACATTGGTAACATTTTTAGCAGATGATAAATCCATCAGTTCACCGGTATCAGCATCTTTGATTTGTAAACCAATAACAGACGGACTTAACCAAAAGCTTTTTTGCTGTCGCATCAAATAAGGCCCTACAAACTGCCCTACTTTCTTACTATTATTGTAATTCAGACTAAATGAATGCCATGTGCCTAAATCTGAAAACGATGCCACACCTTCCTGATTGGGTGTTTCAATTTCACCTTGTAAGTTGAGTATGTTTGGATAATCATACCTTGAAAGAATTGCTTCTTTCTTCTTATCCTGACAAGATATTAATAGAAGTATGAATAATGAACCTGTAATAATTTTCTTAACCATATTTGATAAATCTGACAGTTTGTATGTTTCTTACAAACACGAAATAGCAGAGTAAAAAGAATAATGTGAAATTATTCACCTATACTCTGTCTATACATTTATCAAACAAGACAAGTACCGCACAATAACACTTGATTATCCGTTAATTAAGTCAAATCAGATCAGATACTTTTAAAAATATTATATAGGGGTGTAGGGGTAAAACTCTACATTTAGATTAGAGTTTCATAATATATTCCCTTAGCTGGATGCCTTTATCAATCTCTAATTTCTTACGTAAACGATAGCGACTCATCTCAATCGATTTAACCTCGATATGGTGCTTATCAGCCATTTCCTTTGAGGTTAAATTATTTCTAATATCAATTATCAGTTGAATATCTTTCTCGGTCAGTCCTGGGTATTTACTTTTTAACCTATACCTAAAATCTTCTACATATTCTTCAGGTAAAATAGTTGTTTTTGAATCCTGATTAAGTGCTCTTTCAAGCTTTCCCCAGGCTTCTTTCAGTTCTTTAGATTCAGATTCCCTAACACTTACTGCCAAAATCTTAAACAACTCATTATGCTTTGACAGGGTTAATGCCAAAGTTTCAATGGCCTCTCTTTTAAATGCCAATTCATCGTTTAATTCGGCATGTTGCCTATCCTTTTCTTCCAGTTCACGACTTAGCAACAACTGCCTTAATGTTGCCTTCTCTGCCTTGGATTTAAAGATATAATAGAAGGTAGCAATGATCAATAACATGAAGACTACGCCAATTACAGCTAATTGTATTTTATTGTCTTTAATTTCATTTGCCTGATCTAGCAATAGCTTGTCTTGTTCAATTTTATCAGCTTGCATATCCAGCAAATAATTCATCACATTCTGGACTTCCTTATTGTTGATTTTTTTATACAGTTCAATGTATTTATTCTGATAAAGATAGGCTGCCTGAAGATTTCCGGTCAACTTTTCGTATTCATAACGCACCTGGTAATATTCAATCAAACTAAAACTGTACGTTGTTTCATAACTTAACTCATCTGCTTTCATGAGTATATTCTCGCACCTATGCAGTTGATGTGTTTGCAAGTATACTTTGGCTAAGTATGAATAGGTTTCAACTAGAGGGGTCGCTTTTCCTGAACTATTATTAATAGATTTTAAGAGATATTCTTCGGCTTTTGACCAATTCTCCTGTTTTAGGTATACAACACCTATATTATTTTCAACTGTAGACCTTAGATCAAGGTAAGGTTTATTACTCTGATCAAGCAAAAACAGAGCCTTGCGAAAGTACCCTAATGCCTTTTTATATTGCCTGCCATTCATTACATCCAAACCAATTGCATTCGTATATACAACTTCACTCCTAATATCTTTCCGCTGTTGTGCTATTTGCAATGCTCTCCTATGAAAGGGCTCTGCCTGTTGCATATTCCTTATATCAAAATAAATCCAACCCATTGTGGCTAAAATATCCTGGTAGATACGTGCGGTATCTTGGTCAGTAAATAACTCCTGCCCTCTCAAACCATAAAAAAGTGCTGTATGGTATTGGTGCTTGTATAAATAACCTTGTGATAAGTTCCAGTATATGACCGCTCTTTCTTCAACCTGGTGATCACTTATCTGCGTCAATGCCTTTTGTGATAAGTAAATACAACTATCCGGATTCGACTCTTGGTATCCCCTTGCTTTCTTTAATAGTTGATTAACAGAATCAGCATATATCGATTGGGTTAATAAACCTATGCATATGATATTTAATAAAAGTTTCACTGTACTTGTCTGCTAAGAATATTATGATTAAACCTAAGCATTTTCACTCAAAAAACGTTCCATTAATAATAGTTCATGTCACATCAATTGATACAACACTTTAAAAGGCATCTCTACAATTCTCAAAATCATGCGAAACGAAGGTTCATGTACCTCTCTTATTTTCCGCATAAAAATACAAAGTTATAAAACACTATACATGAAGAGAGGTGGTTATTTTCCCTTATTTAGTACTATACTCAATTAAATGACTAGTTAATAAAACAATCTAAAAGTGATTAAACAGGCTTTTATCACATATGGTTCTAACCGATAAAAGCCCACTAATGCGCAGATTATAAATATACGTAGCTAAAAATACAAACGAGGCAGTAAAAAAGGCATAAAAAAAGCCCCTGTAAGGGGGCTCTAGAGATATATTTATGATCCGAAATCATCAAAGTCAACCATTTCATCCGGTACACCCAGATCGTATAACATTTTAGTTACTGCATCATTCATCATCGGCGGACCACATAAGTAGTACTCAATATCCTCTGGTTCTTCATGCTTACTTAAATACTCATCATGTATCACCTGGTGAATAAATCCTGTTGCTCCTTCCCAGTTATCTTCCGGCAACGGCTCAGAAAGGGCAATTGTAAACTTAAAGTTTGGAAACTCCTTCTCTATAGCACGGAAATGATCTTCGTAGAAAATCTCTTTCTTCGAACGAGCCCCATACCAGAAAGTAGCTTTTCGACCTGTTTTTAATGTATGGAATAAGTGGAAAATATGTGAACGCATTGGCGCCATACCAGCTCCACCTCCAATAAACATCATCTCACGATCAGTTTCTTTAATAAAGAACTCTCCATAAGGCCCTGATACAGTCACTTTATCACCCGGCTTACGTGAGAATATATATGACGAGCAAATGCCTGGGTTTACTTTTTGGAAACCACCAGCAACTCTATCCCAAGGAGGAGTAGCAATACGAATATTTAACATTACGATATTACCTTCTGCAGGATGGTTAGCCATTGAGTAAGCTCGATAGGTTGCTTCGGGGTTTTTCATCTTAAGATCAAACATTCCGAATTTCTCCCACTCACCACGGTACTCATCTTCAATTATCATGTCTTTGAAGTCAACATCAATCTTAGGTACATCAATCTGAATGTACCCACCCGATTTAAAATCCAAAATCTCACCTTCGGGCAACCTCACTACAAATTCTTTAATAAATGTAGCCTGACCATTGTTTGAAACCACTTCACATTCCCACTTTTTAATACCCATCACCTCGGCAGGAATAGACATCTCCATATCTTCCTTTACCTTTACCTGACAGGCCAAACGCCAATCGTTCATTTGCTCTTTACGGGTAAAATAGCCTGTTTCGGTTGGTAAGATTGAACCTGCCCCACTCTCAACCTGACAGCGACACATGGCACAAGTACCACCACCACCACAAGCTGATGGTAAAAAGATTTTATTGCTACCCAGTGCAGATAATAAGGTCTGCCCAGGCTCAACTACTAACTCGCGCTCTCCATTGTTAATGTTAATGGTCACTTCGCCTGATGGCATCAGTTTTTTCTTAGCGTACAAAAGAATAGAAACCAAAAGTAGGATCACCAAAAGGAAAATCACTACACTTGAAACAATTACTGTACTATCAATTGCTAATAATGTCATTTTTAATACTTTTTCTTTTTTACAACTGAATTCCCATGAAACTCATAAATGCCACACCCATTAATCCGGTTACAATAAATGTAATACCTAAGCCACGTAATGGAGCCGGAATATCTGAATACTGAATTTTCTCGCGGATAGCAGCAATACCTACAATAGCCAATAACCAACCAATACCAGAACCTAGTCCGAACACAGTTGCTTCACCAAGTCCGTTATAGTCACGCTCCTGCATAAATAACGAACCACCAAGGATAGCACAGTTTACAGCAATAAGGGGTAAGAATATGCCCAATTGTGAATACAAGGTAGGAGCAAACTTCTCAACAATCATTTCTACCAATTGCACCATTGAAGCAATAACAGCAATAAACATGATAAAACTTAAGAAACTTAGGTCATAAGTTGCAAATTTAGCTTCTTCTAATCCTAACAAACTATCTAACCATGCCAAAGCTCCTTCACTTAATACAAACTCGTTAAGCAAATAGTTAACAGGCACAGTAATGCCTAATACGAAAGTCACAGCCAGTCCTAATCCAACCGATGTATTTACAGTTTTTGATACAGCAAGGTATGAACACATACCAAAAAAGTAAGCAAATACCATATTATCAATAAAGATAGACTGGACGAATATATTTATATAATCCATTTTTCTGCTTTTTAATAATTACGACTCAATCAAACCTTTATCTCGCGAGCGTTGCACCCAGATAATGATACCTACAACAATTAAGGCCATTGGAGGTAAAATCATAAATCCGTTATTCGTATAGCCCCACTCGTAAAAAACATCAGGTATAACCTGAATAGCTCCGATTCCCGGTAAAGTTAGTTTTCCTGTTCCAAATAACTCACGAACAAAAGCAACAATAATAAGAATCATACCATATCCGGCACCATTACCAATACCGTCTAATACAGCAGGCCAAGGTTTGTTACCTAAAGCAAACGCTTCCAGACGTCCCATAATTATACAGTTGGTAATAATCAGGCCAACAAATACTGACAACTGCAAACTTACTTCATAAGCGAAAGCTTTCAGCACCTGATCTACAATAATTACCAGGGCCGCAACAACTACCAGCTGTACGATAATACGTATACGTGCAGGAATTGTATTACGAAGAAGTGATATAATCAGGTTTGAGAATACCGTTACAAACATTACTGAGATCGACAATACAATAGCCGGCTCTAATTTAACTGTTACCGCCAAAGCAGAACAGATACCCAGTACCTGAATGGTAATGGGGTTTTGTGCTCCCAGAGGAGTTGTAATCAGCTTAAGATTCTTTGCTGAGAACAAGGGTTCTTTTTCACTACTCATCGTCACAATTATTTTAGTTCTTTAAAAACTTTTCATATCCTTTCAAACAATCTTTTAGCATAGCATCAACACCTACGCAGGTAATTGTACCACCAGAGATACCATCGACCTTATGAAGATCTGTACCTGATTGTCCTTTTTTCACAACCGATATTGAAGTAAAAGCACCACTCTTATCAAACAGCTTTTTACCTACAAAAGGTTTCTGAAACATATCTGTTGTTATTTCAGCTCCTAGTCCCGGTGTCTCTCCTTTGTGGCCAAAAGTAGCCCCAAATACAGTATTCTTATCTTCATTTAAAGACACATAACCCCAAATTGGCCCCCATAATCCTTTCCCTCTAACAGGAATAACATATTTAGTAGATCCGTTATCAAGCTTAACCACATAAATCGGGTAAGCTCTTTCTGAATTATCTTTCTTTACTTCTTTGGCCAAATCAACGGTAAATGCTTCACCATCTTTTTTCTTGCCATTAATATCAAGTACAAAAGCATTTTTGCCAATATACTTGTTAAATTTCTCTTCTGCATCAGCAGCGGTACTTTCTACTTGTACCGACTTCAGGATGTCCATTTTCTTGGCCACAGCCGCATTTTTATCCTGAATAGGTTTTAACGATTGTGCTAAAAAGGCTAAAATTGCCGCTACCACAATCACCATAACAGATGCGTACAGAAATGTGTATGTATTTCCTTGTCTATCCATTTCTTTCTTTATTTAGGCAGCTACTTTAGCTCTTTTTAAACGACGTTTAATATTTCCCTGTACCACATAATGGTCAATAAGCGGAGCAAATGTATTCATCAATAAGATGGCTAACATTACGCCTTCGGGATAAGCGGGGTTAAATACACGAACCATTATGGCTAAAAAGCCGATTAGGAAACCATATATCCATTTTCCTCTTTCGGTACGTGTAGCAGATACCGGATCTGTTGCCATAAATACCGCACCAAATGCAAAGCCGCCCAAGCAAATATGATGTAAAGCATCCACTTGCATTAATGCGTTTGCACCCCATAAGTTAAACAGAAGCCCCATTACATAACCACCAGCAAATACAGAAACAATAATTTTCCAGCTTCCAATACCAGTATAAATTAACATAGCTGCACCAATTAAAATGGCTAAGGTTGATGTTTCTCCTATTGATCCCGGGATCATACCAATAAAACTCTCAAAAATTGAGTGGCTTGGTACTACACCTGATGCCGCCTGCCCTAAAGATGTTGCTCCTGAGAATCCATCAATAACTCCTTCGCCGTTACTCAGCCCGGATATCCATACTTTATCACCCGACATTTTTGACGGGTAAGCAAAGAAAAGAAATGCTCGTGCAACCAATGCCGGATTCCAGATATTCATACCTGTACCACCAAACACTTCTTTACCAATTACAACAGCAAAGATTGTTGCAACAGCCACCATCCATAGTGGAATATCTACGGGCAATACTAATGGGATTAACATACCAGACACCAAAAAACCTTCCTGAACTTCATGTCCCCGGTATTGCGCAAAAATAAATTCTACTCCTAAGCCAACGCCATAAGATACAATAACAATTGGCAATACTTTAAGAGCACCATGCCCTAATTCTGCCCAGAAACCTGCATCAACACCCATTGCAAGGAAATGCTGATATCCCGTATTCCATATACCAAACAATAAAGCTGGCATTAATGCTTTCACCACTAATGCCATGGTACGTTTCATATCAATCGAGTCGCGCACGTGTACACCATTTTTATTTGTGTGATTTGGCACAAATAATAAGGTTTCAAATGCATCGAACGTTGAATGAAATTTCTCAAACTTCCCGCCCTTCTGAACGTGGGGTTTGATATTATCTAATAAATTTCTTAACGCTTTCAATGTATATTATTTTTTAAGTATCAAGATTAAAGTATCAAGTATCAAGACAACACAAAATCTTGCGTTTTAAGCCTTGTGTCTTGCTACTCAAAATTAACTCAACTCTTTAATCATTAAATCAATACCTTTACGCAGGGTAGCTTGTAAGGGCTGCTTGGAAGTACATACAAACTCACAAAGAGCAATATCCTCTTCTGCTAACTCGTAAATACCTAATTGTTCCATTTTGTCAATATCTTCAACTAAAATGGCTCTGAATAAGAATTCAGGTAAGATATCCATTGGCAACACTTTATCGTACTGGCCTGATACAACAAAAGAACGTAATCCACCATGCATATTGGCATCTAAGCGGTATTCCTTCTTCTTACACATCCAGCTAAAGAAAGTACGGGATACACTGAATTTACCAAAACCAGGTTTTGCCCATCCCATAAACTCATAATAATCTCCTTCTGGAATAACTGTTATCTGTGAATGGTATGAACCGATATAACCATCTTTTTCAATCTGTGTTCCGGTTAGTACGTTACCACTGATATATCTTAATGTATCGTCTTTTTTAACATTATCGGCAATTAAAGTAGAGATGCTGGCACCCAACTTTGTGCGGTAATACGCTTTTTTCTCAACTTCACTACCTGCAAGCACTACAATACGTGAAGGATCATAAATACCTTCGGTAAATAACTTACCAATTGCGATAATCTCCTGTGGCTGAGCAACCCATACTACTTCTCCTTTGTTAATTGGCATTGTATGGTGGATCTGAACCCCCACATTACCAGCAGGGTGTGAACCTGAAAATGCATGTAGTGTAACACCTTTCAGACTCTTAAAAGCCTTTGACGCTGCTTCGTTCTGAACACCAATGTGTACATTATCGCATAGTTTCTTTATAACATCAATCCCTGCTTGCAATGCAGCTTCTTGACCAGACAGGATAAAATCCATATCGGGAGCCAATGGCGCACTATCAAAACCTGAAATAAAAAATGCTTTTGGTGCTTCATCCGCATTTGCAATGACATCATATGGACGCTTACGGATGAAAGGCCAAAGACCTGCTGCCTGCAATTTTTCTACTATTTGTTCTTTAGAAAGGTCAGCAGCATTAGCAGCCCCAAACTGCTCGCTCTCATCTGATCCATCAGACTTCACAACTACTTCAAGGATTTTACGGCGCTCACCACGGTTAACCGCAGTCAGCTCTCCACTAACTGGAGACACAAATTTTATTTCTGGACGATATTTGTCGAAAAATAAAACCGTACCCGCTTTTACCTTGTCCCCAACCTTTAGCGCCATCTTAGGCACCACACCATGAAAATCGGTGGGCCTAATTGCAAAAAGCTCGGGTAAATCGACCTGCCCAAAAACCTTTTCGGCTTTGCCTGCAAGCTGAATATCAAGACCTTTTTTAATTTTTATTACCTCTGACATGTTTGAAAAACGGTTTTTTTATTTTTACGAGCAAAAGTAGGGAAATTTATGACTAATCCATATATATTGCGTTTGCAAAAAACAGGATAATATGCACTATTTTCAAAATACCAGCACTTTTAGAACTTTATATGAGCTAAAACACCTTTTTATGGTATCAAAAAAAGGTACGGTCAAAACCGGAATATTCCTCTTACTTGCCTGCTTCTCCAATCTTAATCTTTATGCTGATAACCCGGTTAAAACAGCTACTCATATACATACTGCTCAATTGTATAAAAAAGGATGGCATATGTCTTACCCGGTTATCAACCTCAACCCCCAAGAACAACTCACCCTTGAGTTTGATGATTTTGCATATGAGTCAAAAAATTATCAATATAGTATAATACATTGCACATCGAACTGGGAAGAATCAAACCTGATGCAAACTGAATATGTTGATGGCTTTATGCCTAATGCTATTTTAGATTATCAATACTCATTTAATACCACATTTGATTACATCCATTACACTCTTGACTTTCCTAATGAAGAAATTAAGCTCAAATTATCCGGTAATTATATTATTAAGGTGTTTGAATTGGGTAATGAAGATAATCCGGTACTGGTTCGCCCATTCTGTGTTGCCGAATCTCTGATCAGTATATCTCCCAGAATAAAATACACCTCAAACTCTAATTTCAGAGCATCAATGCAAGAGCTTAATTTTACGATTATGCATCCTAATTTCAGAATTAATAACCCAAGGGAGGAACTAAAAGTTGTGCTTCAGCAAAACGGACGCTGGGATAACCAAATTGATGATTTAAAGCCTCTTTTTATACGCAACCAGGAGCTCGACTATTCTTACAACAGGGAAAATTTATTTGATGGCGGAAACGAATACCGATGGCTTGATATAAGAAGCATTCGCTTTTCACCAGAACATGTTGACCACATCACCTTTTTTGATCCTCATTATCATTTTACACTTTTCCCTGATAAATTGCTTAATCAGAAGCCTTATTTCTATCATGAAGATTTTAATGGCAGATATTATATCGAGGTTAAGGAAAATCGTGATCCTGTGATAGAAGCCGACTATGTATATGTTCATTTTAAATTGCCGGTTGATGCACCCTATATTGATGGCGACGTTTATGTAACAGGTGGTTTATCTGACTGGCAACTAAAGCAAAGTAATAAAATGGAATATAATTTCAACAGTAAAATGTACGAGTTAACCCTTTTATTAAAACAAGGCTTTTACAATTACCAATATCATTTTCTTGAAAATACTTATACAAAAGCAGAGGTTGAGCGATTTGAAGGCAATTTTGGACAAACGGAAAATGACTATATCATTTATGTTTACTACTGTGGCATTGGTGATAATTATGAGCGTTTGATTGGTGTTAACATCACTAATTCTTTAAAACATACGCTTAAAGGAAGGTAATTCGTTTCTACAAGCTTACGCCAATTGCTGTGTCATACTTAACTTTAATATAGCATTTACACGGTAAACTCACATTGTTAAAACTATCCAAGCTCGAAAACAAAAGCTTTTTTTACCAGATGTTTGGTTGAGTTCGCAAGTACAAATTAAAATATTGATTCTATTATTGGATCAATTTCTGGTAATTTTTAATGCCTACTCAGTACAAAAAACTGAAATCTATAAACTTAATTTACAGGACATTATTCCGTAAATCAATTGTTACTTTTTCAAAAGTATCTCTAAAAAACAACTGTTTTCCCTTTCGCTTATGAGTCATAGCACTTTCCCTGGTAAATTATAAGTTTCAATAAATAAATCTTGATAAATATTATCATAAATCAATTCAAATCCTGACATATTTCATATCCTTCGGCTTTTTTATTTCATAGATTTGTTTGGATTCATTTTAATTTCTCATAACAGGAAGTTGAATCCTGTTTAATAATTGTCATAAATTGACAAGGTAATACCAAAAAAGATTAAGTCTATGCCAAAAGGAATTTTCCAAGTACCACCGGCTGTTAATGAGCCAATTAAAAGCTATGCCCCAGGAACACCTGAGCGCGCTGAGCTTAAGAAAATGTTAGATGAGTTGCGTTCTCAAGAGTTAGACATTCCAATGTTTATTGGAGGTGAAGAAATCAGAACGGGTAATAAGCATCGTATTCACCCACCACACGAAATTAAGCATACCCTTGGCTATTACCACCAGGGCGACGAAAGCCATGTTCATATGGCTATTGATGCTGCTTTAAAAGCACGTAAGCAATGGGTTAACCTTAGCTGGGAACATCGTGCTGCCATCTTTTTAAAAGCTGCTGATTTACTGGCCGGCCCATATCGTCAGTTAATTAATGCTGCTACTATGTTGGGACAGTCTAAAAATGCGTTCCAGGCAGAAATTGATTCTGCTTGTGAGCTGGCTGATTTCTTTCGTTTTAACGTGCAGTACATGACCGAGATTTATGCTGATCAACCAAATTCTGCACCCGGTATTTGGGATCGTGTTGAATACCGCCCATTGGAAGGTTTTGTTTTTGCATTAACGCCATTTAACTTTACATCTATTGCAGGTAACTTACAAACGGCTCCTGCAATGATGGGTAATGTTACGGTTTGGAAACCATCAAAAACTGCTGTTTACTCAGCTTATTTCTTAATGAAGCTATTTAAGGAGGCGGGTGTACCTGATGGGGTTATTAACCTGGTATACGCATCTGGCCCGGTTGCTGCTAAAGAAATTTTCTCTCATCCTGATTTTGCAGGATTCCACTTTACTGGTTCTACAGGTGTATTCCAAAGCACATGGAAGGCTATTGGTGATAATATAGAAAAGTATAAAACTTATCCTCGTATTGTTGGTGAGACAGGTGGTAAAGACTACATTTTAGCTCACAAATCATGTGATGCCAAAGGCGTGGCTACAGCAATTGTTCGTGGTGCTTTTGAATACCAGGGACAAAAATGTTCTGCTGCCTCACGGGCATATATGCCGGCTGGTCGATGGGATGAAATCCGCGGCTATGTAGAAGAGCAGATGAAAGAAGTTAAGATGGGACCGCCGGAAGATTTCAGTAATTTTGTAAATGCTGTTATTGATGAAACTTCATTTGATATTTTAGCCGGTGCCATTGACGAAGCTAAAGCCAGCAATGAAGCTGAAGTAATTATTGGTGGTGGTCATGATAAATCGGTTGGTTATTTTATTGAGCCTACCATTATTTTAACAACCAACCCCAAATACCGGACAATGGAAGAAGAGTTGTTTGGCCCTGTTTTAACTATTTATGTGTATGATGATAATAAGTTTGAAGAAACAATGGATATTCTTGACTCTACATCTATTTATGCATTAACAGGATGTATTTTTGCACAAGATCGTTACATTGTTGAGAAGGCTACCAAACGGTTGGTTGATACTGCTGGTAACTTTTATATCAATGATAAACCAACAGGTGCTGTTGTAGGCCAACAACCATTTGGCGGTTCCCGTGGCTCAGGCACTAACGATAAAGCTGGATCGGCCATTAATTTAATGCGTTGGGTTAGTCCTCGTACCATCAAGGAAAATTTTGTACCACCTCATGATTTTAAATACCCGTTCTTAGGTGAATAACAATAGTAAAAGGCTCCTTCAGGGAGCCTTTTTACTTTATTTTGGATACCACTCCGTTGCTATTCAGCAATCGTTTTCTCTTTGCCTTTTTCTACAACATATGTTTTAGATGAGCTTTCAATAGCTCTCATAGCAATGTCTTTTACGCTACTTTCTGCTGTAATTGTTTTTTGCGATAATAGTTCTAATAAGTGTTGCCATTGAAATATTGATAACTTTTATCGTTCCTCCTAAAGTTATCAACATTCCAACAGCACATAATTATCATCAAAGTTGTAATTGACACAGTTTATTGAATACTCCCCACCCGACCAAAATTTAAGTGCTCTGCCCGGGTGCTAATAGCTTATTCTGTTATGGTATAAGTGTATTCATAATGATAGTCACCTAAATCCTTTATATTATAAGTTTGTTCTGAGAATGGGTTTCTCTTGTTAATAGGATTCAGCTCGTAATAATATGTAATAGTCTTTTTGCTGTTGAATGTTATTTGTACAGAATCTGACAAAAAGGGAAAAGGGTCAACGCCTCCAATATCTCCACGTATTTCTTTATGTTTCCCTCCATTTAATAATTTAATATTTAGTACATCAATTCCATGAACCCCATGATTACCATAAACAATATAGTTAACTGTGTGATAGCTATCGTTAACGATAACAGTTTCTGCTATAGATTCCGTTTCCCGGGTTATACAGGAGACCAACACTTGAGTAACAACCAAAAATAAAACCGTTTTTTTCATTACCATACCTCCTCATATTTATTAAATAATTCATTTATCTGACTATCCGTTACCCTGTAGGGTTTATTTGCTTTTAAATTACGCTTTAAGCTGATTAAACCATAAGATTTAGCAACTATTGATGATAATCTGCCCATTGAGTAACCCGTTACATTATCGTTAGGGTACTTTTTACCTCCTTTATTGTTTTTACTTTGATTGTAGTTATCATTTAAATCTATAAATAAAGAAGAGTATTCCTTTTCTCCTCCGTGATATGGCCAGTTTTGTTTGTTAAATCTAGTGACGAGATCATTATTGTATACTAAACCAAGTTCATTATACGTCTGGTGCGTCAATGCCCACTCAACTGCATCAGCCCAGCTTTCGTAAATAATTTTAGAAACCTGCCAGTATTTAATATTTCCCATACTTACACAATGGGAAGCATGTCCCAGCTCATGGGCTGTTGTACCAAATATTTTGTTGGTTTCTTTATAAGCCCCATCCTTGGAATCGTAGCCAAAAATACGAATATCGGGCAGTATTGAACCGCCCAGGTCACCCCAAAAGTCACCTGTTCCCCTTTTGCTGTAATAGCATATTTTCCAGCTTCCGCCGGGCTTTTATAAGGGCGCTTTATACCAAGGTTATAGCCATAAAAATGGCGATAGGCTGCCCGGTGTATAGAGGCGTAATGCAGCGATTTACCTCCCCATTTTATGCTGTAATTGGCATCGCGCCTAAAGCGCCCGTTACAGCTAAAGTTACCTTTGGAGTCGGTATAGCCCCTGCGCACGGTAAACCACCTGCGGGCTCTTACATATGCGCCTTTTAAGGGGATATAGCCCTTTTTTATATGGTCATATACCTTAATATTGCCGGCAGGCCGCCATTTCTATTTCCGGCTAAACCATCCTTTTAGCTGAATTTCATCCAGTTCTTCTTCCTTTAGGTTATTGCTTATTTCAAGGGCTTTGTCTTCCAGGGCTACCCATATGGTATAGGAGGTGCTGGTATTTTTTAATGTCAGCTCTTCTTCGTTATCATCTTCTTCCAGCATAAAGAGTTCAGCCAATACCTCGTGCCTTACTTCGGGAAGTTTATAATCAACAGTAACAGCGGTGTACTGGTAGGTTATTGATGTATCGGGTAATGAAGGATCATGATAAGCAGTACCCAGTTGTTCAATCTCAAAGTCAAGGGGGTAATCAAAAAGCTCCAGCAGGCTGTCCTGTTTTAGTATGCCCAGCTCCTTATCGCTTTGGGGTAAAAAGCGCACATACAGGTGTGTTGCTTTCACTTCAATATTATCCAGTTCAGCGGCGGAGGACTTTAATTGCGGTTCTTCTTTCAGTTCGTTAAGGGCTTTACGCATGTTCTCAACCGTATAGGGATTTTCCAGGCGTTCGCCTAAAATGGTTTTATCCCCGGCAGCCTGTTCTGTTGTATTGGCAAGGGTTTCTCCAAGGTCTGCTTTAATTTCAGAAATGGTGTCTTTACACCCCAAAAACAACATTCCGCCAAAAAATATGGCCAGAATGTAACTTTTTTTGTATTTCATAGTCTTTCAAACTGTGTAGTTATTTAGGTGTAGCTATTTAACTGCTGATTTAAACTAAGTTTAGCCGTTTTATTTCAGGTAACAGTTTTTAATTTAAAGCTTTATTAGCTTGTTTGTTATACGGGTTGATGCCACTTATTATTAATTAAGCTATTTAGTAACGAGGTATGTACTAAGGATAGCATTAGTTAATATGTGGTATTGGTTTAATGGTTTATCTTATCGCAATAGTATCCTTTATACCGTTTTTTTTGCTTATTTGTACAGCTTTCAATATACTATAACCTCTATTGTATTGTGGTTATATCTAACTATTAAGCAACCTTATAATTATAAAAATAATATAAATATTCAATTAAAGAAGCATACCGTAAGGTTATTTTATGATTATTTATATATTGCAATATATTGATTTGTTTTACATTTAATACATGTCATTAAAACAGGAAGCCCAATTTTCTTCCTCAAAAGTTAAACATTCTTCCTATTCAGCTGGCTTATTATCATATAAGCTGCATTATTGATCTTTTTAAAGTTGGACATCATCTTATTTTGGATCAGGCTTTATCTTTTTTACTCCATTTATGATCCTGAAGAGGCACTCTTTTCAGCCAAAAAGAGTCGGCCTTGTCAGTTTTTACTTTAAACTTCTGCCATTTTGCTTTAAGGTTGAGTTAACTGTAGCTTGCTGTTGAGTAAAAAAAGGCTTGTTTTAGTCCATTGCATCAAAGCTGATTCTTTTTGGGTATTTATTGACTTAATTAAAAAGTAAAAGCTGAGCTTTTGTATACTAGGCTTTGACTCAAATAAAATATTACATGGACACAATAAGCTTACTCCTTGTTAATTTTTGAATATTGAGTAATGCTTTTTGCTCCAAAGTCGGGGCTTAGAGGAAGAAATCATCTTATCAAGAAATTTGACAGTAACACAGTTTATTGAATACTCCCGACTCTTTACTCAACACAAGTGGAGTAATAAAGTTCTTTTTTTAAACTTACTGCACAACGCAAATGATAAACACTCATCATCATTAATGTTTGGCTTCAAATGGCTTTGATTTATCTGAAACTATTATCTTTGCGTAAACTCACGTTATGAACTGGTCTACTTTCAGAAAATACATTAAGCCTATAATCGGTAACAAGTTTTTTTTGGCTACCGTTATTTTTATTGTGTGGATTGGCATTTTTGACCAAAACAGTTTAATTGATCGTTACAGGTTAGCTACCCGCATTAATCAACTGGAGAAGCAAAAGGAGCACTACATTGAGGAAATTGAGCAAAACAACCGAAAAATGGATGAGCTGCAGAGTAATAGTGAAAACCTTGAGAAGTTTGCCCGTGAGGAGTATTTAATGAAAAAGGCTGACGAGGTTATTTTTGTTGTAGAGGAGGAGTAAACATTATAATTGGCAAACGAAAAATCAACAATCAGGGATGAATATTTATAAGCTGTTTAGTGTCATTTATTATATTGGCATGGCATTAATTTTTGTAGGTGTATTAATGCATATTAGTGAGCTTGAGTATGGTATATGGTGTTTTACATGTGGTGCTATTATAATGGTTGGTATCCGGCTTTATAACCGGCTTATTGGTAAGCCTGAAAACCGGCGTATTTTTTCCATTTTATTATACAGTTCTTTATTCTTATTGCCAGCTACTTGGGCAATGTATACACACAGATCTTACTGGGTTATCTTTTTACTTTTAACTGCTGCCTTGGATTCATATGCGAGTTTCAGGCGGATTAAAAAGTAGCTTATTCTTTTTCCATATTCCGATAATATACCAGGAGTTCTTTTGTGTCCAACACATCAGGTTCTTCCCCGTTACGAAGCAGTAAAAGGTGCATAGCTGCGTCAAATACAGGTGTTTTTTCAATAAAGTGGGTATGTGTATAGTTAAGGTATTTAACAACTCTGAATGCGTTAAATACCTCATAAAAGCGTTTATTAAATACGCTTAAGCTCTTACAATTATCATTTATGGGCTTTAATGCCTTAAAAAAGTCGCTATTAAGCAAGTAGCTGCGCATTCTGCCACTCAGATTATGAAGGTGATCTTCAAGTTCACTATCTTTTATTTTGTACAGTTGCTCTTTTATGGCAAAGAATGCTTTAAGGTCAATAAAGGCTTGTAGATTATAGCTCATGTATTCTTCGCCGGTTTCAACAATTTTATTGATGGATGGCCCTGTTCCGAATGGTACACGATCTGATGGCCGTGATGAAGGCCTGACTGTTGTTGTATGTATTTCTGCAAATTGTCCCTGTGGTATAACTTTTTGTAGAAAATAAAAGTCTTCACCAGCTTGTTTGCGAGGCATTCCTCCAGCTCTTACATAGGTATTTGCCGTAACAGCAAAGCATGATCCTATGGTATGGTATGCAAAGGGAAAACCAGCATAGCGAAGGGCTTGCAAATAATACCTCAGGTGAAGTTCGTACTCGGCAATGGCATTGTAAATTTCGTTGTTGTATGCGCCTTCTAAAGGATGCTCAAAACCAATGGTACAAGCATTTAACTGCTTCTCTTTAAAGGCATTTTGTATGGCTGTAAAATAGTTGGTTTCTACCAGTGTATCGGCATCTAAAGAAGCGATTATCCCTTCCTCGTTTTTATTAACAGCAAAAGTACGGGCGGCATAATCCATACCCGCTTTACGGGCATAGCCCACGCCGGCATGTTTTGGCTCTATATCCACTACTTTAAGTATGGTAAGCCTAAGTTGTGCATGTTCGAGTTCAGTGCGTTTCAATTTAAGCTCTTGTGCTAATTTGTGCTGACGGTTTTTGATGTGCTGACCGGCATTAGCAGCATAATTAAAGACTAATACCAGTTCTACCATAATATTGGCCGCTTCGCTTGCTTTTTTAAGGCTTAAAAGTGTTTTAAAAAGGTGTTCTTCTTCAAGAAACACAGGAATAACCACAGTAATATCACTCATACTTCCGGTTGAAACATTCTGTACCGGATGTTTGCTAAAATATTTTTCGAAATGCTTTTCCATAAAAATAAAAGGGCAGAAATCTTTCGATCTCTGCCCTCGTTTAATATGTTCTTTTAATTACTTATTTGCCTCTTCATGACGTGCATTTAAGCCTTTTACGATTTCATTGGTAATATCCACTCCATCGGCACCATAAAGTACATTATCGCCAAGTGTATTGCTCAAAATCACTTTATAAGGATTTTTTTTTGCAAATACATCAAGGTAGTTAACCAAAGTGTCTCTTAGCTGACGGTTTAACTTATTTTGCTCACCCATCAGTTCATTTGTCAATTGTTGATTCAGCTCTTGTAAATCTCTTTCTGCTTTAGCTAATCTGTCCTGCTCCTTTTGTGCTCTTTCCATGCTTAAGAAACCATTATTCTGCACTTTACGCTGAAAAGCCATTGCGTCTTGCTGAAATACTTTTGCTTTTTCATTAAAATCAGCTCTTGAAGCTTCTTCTTTGCTCATCAACTTCTCATTTACTTCTTTTGCAAATGTATAATTTAACAGCAATGAGTCGGTGTTAATATAAGCAACCGGAAATGTTTCTCCTTCTACAGCGGCAACATTACCAGCTTCTTTAACATTTTTCGTTCCTGAGTTGGAAAAATGTAATACATATAATATTATTACAGCTATTAGTAATACGACATTCAGCACTGTTGATAATTGTTTCATACTCTTCCCTAATGAAATTTAACCTTTAATTTTACGGAGAACAAATATAAGTTATTACCCTTCATATAAAAATATTTGTTCCCTTTTTTTATCATTCTCTTTGCCCCATAATCAAGCCCCAAATGTGTATTAGGAATCCTATTGCGTACTTAAATTACTTCAATATGATACATTTCACCAACTTGCTTCATCTCCTCTGTTCACACTAAGCCAATTTATAGTATAATTGCGTTTTCTAAGCTTACTAACAAAACACTAATGCTTCACCAGGGCAAAGGGGGCTACAACGTATGCATGATATGACTCAAACTTCGTTAATTTTCATACAAGGTTCATTATTTCACCACTTGGATCACTATTTTTATATGTGCTTTTGAGCTTTTAGGTATTATTTATGAGCTACCATACAATTATATGATGGTTATTCAGTAAACTATAAGCTGTGTCTGATCCCAAAATTTCCATACAGATTATTAATCTTACACCATTGATAAATAATAATGAAATAAAGATTAAGGTAATACCTGTCCTGACTAATCTGTTAAGCTATACCAATATTATATAAATATGGTTTATCTTTTTAAAAAATGCTGCGTGATTTACGGCGGTACTTAGATCCTGAACCACTACTTATGCCGGGCGAACTACATGGGATTGCTCCTCTTGATCTCTTTTTCTTGGAAACCTGGTTAAGCCTGTATATCAACGATATTTCATTGGCGCCATTACTATAACCGGCCAGTTTGGATAATGTCCAGTCATAACTGTAAGCAAACCTTGCCGGTCCTACATTAACTCCAAGAATAAAGATTAGTCCATCATGATTAAGCAACCCATCACTTGAAGCAAAAGGTATTCCCCTGTACCAAAGTCCGATTTCTATGGGGTTAATGTACCAGTAAGTACCTATATCAAGCTGATTAAAGTTTTGTTGTGCCCTGTAATTAAATGCCAGGGTTATACTTTGTTCGTCACGTCGACTTCTTTTATCCTGGTATTTATATTTATATCCACCATATATGGATGTTTTAAAAGGGTTATAGGATTCAATATCAGTTACCCCTACATTGCTTTTAACAAGGTTGTGTGCAGCCAACCCGAACCAAAAATTATCGCTGTATATCATAGCAGATACTGCTGCGTCAAATTGTTTATGATTAAATTCATCATTTAATGCATTTCCACTTGGAATATAAGTGCCATCATTGCCCTGATCTGATGGAAAGATTGCTCCTATAATATCGAGGTTACGTTCTTTATAAATAAATTCTATACCCGGTCGAATAAATATTTCCCGTGCTATTTCAAATTCGTAGGCATAAAGCACACTAATATCCTGACGAACCAAAAGACCGTTACCGCTATCATCGCGCAGTACCATTACTCCTATACCACTACTGTATTCTTCAAAAAAATGATCTGCTGCCAGGGCATATGATTTGAATGTATTTGCAATTCCGGGCCATTGGTCTCTATAGGTCAGACTCATTCGCGTACCATTCGATAGCCCAGTAAAAGAGGGGCTCAGGTACATGGGGGTAGCATACATCTGGGAAAATGAAACATCCTGAGCATTGACTGACAAGCTTAAGAAGACGATAAGCATTATAATACTGCTCTTTAGATATTTATATAGTTGTATTGTCATGTTTTACACTCTATTATTTTACCGTTATCTTACCAGTAAAACACTTCCTGCTTTATTATACTCTCTGCCGTTAACAAACTTACCTGATGCTTTATATACATATACTGCCTGGGGTGCCAATTTACCTTTGTAGTTACCATCCCATCCTTCATTTACATCATGTGTTTCAAATATAAGTTGCCCCCATCGGTTAAATATTTGCATGTGAAATACTTCAACATCGCGGGTTTTTGGTTTGAAAATCGCATCATTTCGCTCTCCTAATGTTCCTGATCTCCCTGATCCACCAGGCCGTGGCGTAAATGCTGTTGGGAAATTCACAAAACCACTCATATACGCAATAACTGCTTCTTTTATTGTAAATGTATCTTCACAACCAAACACATTTTGAACAGTTAAAGTTATCGAATATTGTCCTTCTTCACTATAGGTGTATGAAGGATTTTGCTCTTCTGATGTTTGTCCGTCACCAAACTGCCATAACCAGGTCGCAGCATCATCAGACATATCGTAACACTTAATCTCATCCTCTGGCAGATATACTTCTTCCGGCCCGACATCAAAATTTGCTACGGGGTGATCGTGTACTGCAATATCCTGTGTAAATACAGCATCATTTCCATCCGGCCCTGCTACTGTAAGCACAGCCATGTATCCCCCCGGTGTTTCGTATGTATAAACCGGGTTTCTTTCATTGGAAGTGCTTCCATCACCAAAATCCCAGCTATAAGTATTACCTCCAACTGAATAATTGGTAAACTTCACTTCTAATGGATAGCAGCCGGCCTCTTTATCTACTGTAAATCCGGCACCAGGCACTTCTTTATATTCGATTGTTACATCATCGTATGCCATACATCCTGCGGTATTAATTGTCCATCGGAATGTATTCTTTCCTGCGGCCAAGTCTCTTACCGTAGTATTAAAGAAGTGCGGATCATCAAAAGTTCCTTCTCCTGATACGACAGTCCATGTGCCACTTAATGCACCCGGGTTTTGCGCTTGCATGGCATAGCTTGTTTCATAACTAACATCATCTTCGCCTGCGTATGGTTTCGCTTTATTACTTGTTACTACAATAACATCTTCGGTAACACAGTCGCCATAGGCTATAGTCCATTTATACACATTGTCTCCATAACCTACACCTGTAACCATTGTATTGTACTGGTGCGCATTTCCAAAGGCACCTGATCCACTTTCTACAGTCCATGTTCCAAAACCATCTACCGGGTTATTAGCGTTTAATACAATATAGTCTTCACAGGTTATACGATCATCACCGGCTGCTGATTGATCTGGTGTTTTATTAAAGATAATGACCTGATCCGAACTAAAACAGCTACCATTTGTAATGGTCCACATCAGTATATTTTCACCAAATCCAAGTGTTCTTATTGTGGTTTTAGCATTATTTAAGTTATCAAACTCTCCTTTACCTGATACCAGTGACCACTGTCCTTCTCCAAGTCCTGATTCCGGTATATTGGCATCCAGTTCCGACCAGTCTTTACAATCTTCAATATCGGGGCCTGCATTGGCTACTGCCGCTGCATTATTGGTAACTGTTATGGTATGATCCAGTTCACAATGTCCCTTACTAATGGTCCATTTTAGTATGTTATCGCCCGGATTCAGATTTGATATCACTGCATTGGGGCTTGATGGATCATCAAAGTTGCCTCCCCCGCTTACAATAGTCCATAATCCTGTACCAAACGAAGGTTCTTCTGCTTTAAGTGCCATAAATGTTTCACATGATATTTCATCCTTACCGGCATATGGTACTGATGGTTCGTTATTTACCACACGCACCTCATCAACTGATGTACAAATACCATTTGTTACTGTCCAACGGAATACATTATCTCCTTTTGAAAGGCCTGTTACTGTTGTTTTCGCATCTGTATTATCTGCGATAAGAGCAGATCCCATAAGCACTTCCCAGGTTCCTGTTCCCGGCCCCGGAACAGTTGCATCAAGGCTGGTATTATCAACACACAGCTCCTGAAGATTTCCTGCATAGGCAGTACTTGGTGAATTGTTTATAATGTTAACTTCTGCATTGGTTTCACATCCCCGGTAATCAATACTCCACCGTAACACATTAACGCCTTTAGCTAAATTGGATACGCTTGTATTCGGATCATTCTGGTTATCAAATATGGCCTGGCTTGTTCCTCCCACAACAGTCCAGCTTCCGACACCCGGCACAGCACTGTTGGCTTCTAAAGCTGTTTTATCAGAGCATATTTGCTGATCGCTGCCCACTGTTGCTTCAACACGGTTATAGCTTATTACTACGTCGTCAACAGAAGTACATCCGTTGTGTTCAACTGTCCAACGGAATATATTATCTCCGAAGGCAATATCAGTTAAGGTTGGATTGTTAACGGCTATATCACTAAATGTTCCGGATCCGTTACGTACAGTCCAAGTTCCTGTTCCTCTGCCGGCTAAAATAGTATTGGCATTTAGTGTTGTTGTATTTACACTACATAATGCCTGATCGTCACCTGCATTGGCTGCTGTAGGACTGTCGTTAATAATAATAACTTCACTTACTGATCTACAATTACCATAGTCAATTGTCCATGTTAAGGTATTTGTTCCGGGATCCAGTCCACTTACACGGGTATTGGGGTTATTAAGATCATCAAATACCGCGGTACCTCCTCCGGCTACAACTCCCCATGTACCAACACCGGGATAAGCAATATTGGCTTCTAATACAGTTTCATCGCTACATAGCACTTGTTGGTATCCTGCAAATGCTTCAATCAGGTTATAGGATATGTTGACTTCATCAGATGAAATACACCCGTTGTTTTCAATTATCCACCTAAACCGGTTTGTTCCTAATCCGAGTCCTGTTACATCGGATTCCCTGTCATTAATGTTGGCAATTGTACCTGACCCTGCAATTAGTTCCCAATGCCCAACTCCCATACCAGACAAAGGCTGGTTACCTGAAAGTTTTGTAAAGTTATCACACACCGGCTTGTCTAATCCGGCATGTGCTGTTGTTGGCTGGTTATTGGTTATTATCAGCTCATCTTCAAGCATACAGCCATTATTGGTAATACGCCACTGCAATATATTTTCGCCGGGTGCTAATTTTTTTGCCCAATTAATATCCAGTGCATTTGCATCTGCATTACCACTTGTTACAACCCACTCGCCTGTACCAAATGTTGGTGTATTAGGTGTTAATTGAAGTGAGTCGGTACAAATCGTAATATCATCTCCTGCTACCGGTGTGGTTGGTGTATTATTAACGATGGTAACATAGTTTGTTGAAATACACCCGCGAAATTCTATTTCATATTTTAATATATTATCGCCCTGATCAAGTCCGTTTATACGAGTTAAAGGGTCATTAACATTATCAAATGCTCCTGAACCGCTAATCACTGACCATGTAGCTACTCCTCTACCTGTAGCAGGTATGGTACCACTTACATCGTACCAGTCCTGATTACAAACGATACCTCCGGTACCAGCATTGGCTTCAACGACCATATTGTTTGTAATAACCACATCATCGTAGTCAGTTGTTGCACCATTGTACAATGTCCAACGGAATGTATTTTCCCCTGCATCTAAACCTGTTACAATTGTATTGAATTTATTTTTATCAACAAATGTACCTGCTCCGTCAATTACACTCCACTCTCCTAATGCTTTAAGGGGTTCATTGGCTAATAAAGCAGCTTCGGGAACACAAACGGACTGATCCCGTCCTGCACTGGCTTCTTCAATATCACCATTTGTTACTGTTACATCAGACCAGTAGGTACAACCTTCTTTAGAAACGGTCCAACGAAATACACTCTCTCCACGTTGCAGATTTTCAATTACTGTTCCTGCATTTGTTGGATTAAGGATATTGCCTCCTCCTGAAATTAATGACCATACGCCTGTACCACCATCAACAGGAGCATCTGCCTGCATTGAAGCTGATGAGCCACTGCTCAGGCTAATTGGTGGACCTGCGGTAATCTCCCGCTTGTCTCCCATATTATCTTCGTAGTATGGGTTATTGTTAGTTACATATATACTGTCTGATGATGTACAGCCTTCTGAAATTATCGTCCAAATAAAGCCATTTTCGCCATAATCCAATCCACCCATAAGGATCGCAGGATTATTACGGTCTCCGGGTTTATAAGTAGCACCTCCAACTCCTGGTATAAGTGACCATTCGCCTATATCGCCTGGTAAAGGCTGATTTCCTGTTAGTGTAACGGTTTTACCACATATAGCGGTATCTTTACCTGCATATGCGTTTACATGTAGATTGTTAATAATCTGATCGGCATATGACGAACAACCTTCGTGGCTTATGGTCCACCTGAATATATTTTCACCATTACTAAGTGCGCTGACACGAGTGTCTGCTTGCTCAAAGTTATCGAATTTACCGGCTCCTTTAATCACTGACCAATATCCATACTCTCCACCTGCAACATCTGGCACATTGGCCTTTAGTGTGGTTTCATAAGCACAGATATTTTTATTTGCTCCAACTATGGCCTGTGATGGAAGATGATTGGTTATGGTAACGCTTGCGGTACTGGAGCACCCTTTCTGCGTTAATGTCCACGTTAACACATTATCTCCCTGGTTTAAGCCTTGTACTTCTGTTGTTGCTGACTGACCATTAACAAAGAATACACTCTCCGGAGTTGACCATTGGCCGGTAATTCCATTGGCCGGGTCTGCCGGTGTTGCATCCAGTACATATGTATCCGAACATACAGTCTGATCAAATCCGGCATGAATATCCAACAGGTTGTTTTTAACAATTACTGTTGCCGATTTGGTACATCCATTGTTTTCAACGGCATAACGGAATTCATTCTCTCCTTTGCTTAACCCTGTTATTACGGTTGTAAGGTTTGTTGGAGAGATAATAACTCCGGAACCTCTTACTAGACTCCATGTTCCATTACCAACAATTGGGTTAACTGCTGTAAGGCTCACTTGATTATCACAAACTTCCACAAGGGCTCCATTGGTAATTACAGCATCTGATGGCTCATTATTAATAACTTCAACCTGTGCTGTGCTCTCGCATCCATTTTGAGTAATCGTCCACGAAAAGACATTACGCCCATTCTCCAGGCTACTTACTGAAGTTATATTATTGCCTGATTGGGAAATAGCAGCACCAGAACCTATCGGCTCAACAACCTTCCATAATCCTGTTGTATTAACAAATGGTACTCCAGTGCCGTCTGCAGGGATAGCTGTACCTGTTAGTTCTGCACTACTGTTACATACCGTTGAGTTATCTGCAGATGCAAGTATTGATAATGCATTATTTCGTATGGTTACGTCGGAATATACATCACATTGGTGTGTTGCACCTGCAGTATTGGTAACCGTCCAGCGGAATACCACATCACCACGGCTAAGATTGGTTACTGTAGTATTATATTGTGTATTGTTTGCAATTGTTGCTGCACCTGAAATTACAGTCCATTTACCTGTAAAATCAGGATTAAGAAGTGCCGGATTATCGGCCTGCATTGTATACACTCCGGTGCTGCCACACACATTGCCTGTTACTCCTGCATATGCCACTGGTAACGGGAATACTTCCACATTTAATTCTGATGTATTTAATCCATCTCCACATGCATTTACAGGCGTTACTTTAATGGTGGTGCTAACAGCTACCAGCAATGGGTCCAGATCTACTATAACAGCCGCACTGCTATTGTCTCCTACGATAGTGAACCCTGCCGGTAAGTCCCAGCGGTATGCTGTTGCATTGGCAACGGGTACTACACTGTATGAGAAACCAGTTTCCCCCTGGCACAATTCTACAGGTCCGCTGATAGCTCCAATAAGTCCCGGCAATGGCTTAGCTGGTATCCAAAGCTCTGTTACCCGGCTATCGCCACAGGCATTCACTGCTTTTACCTGCAGGTATCCTCCTGAGAAGCTGGTATCAAACTCAAGTATTACATTACTTGTTCCATTACCCGAAACAATAGTACTGTTTGCAGGAGCTGTCCATGTGTATCCTCCTGTGGCATAGTTAACAGGAGTAATAGAATAGGCTATTCCTGTTGCGCCCTGGCATACCCCATCAACATACTGTGTATCATCTACCTTAATAACACTAATATCTTCCGGTAGTTGATTAACTGTTACGATAGCTTCAATACCTGATACATTAACTAAGCAGTTATTGTTGTCTGTTACACTTTTAACAACATAATTTGTTGTTTCTGCCGGTTTAACATTCCAGTCTTCGCTATTGGTATTAAACACGATTGTTTGTTCTACCGAGTTAGCTTCGAGCACTACAGTATAAGGCGCCTGTCCTGTAAAATTGAAATGCAGTGTTGCGCCTGCAATAGCATTATAGCAAATGGCCGTTGCACCAGAAAGAGCTACTGTTGGATTAGCATTAACCGTAACATTAACAATTCCTGCTCCACTATTATTGCAGCTTCCGTTACTTACTGATGTAATAACATATTGGGCATCTGCATTTGGTGTATCTTTTAATACATATGGATTATCAGATGTTGTAACGGTTCCTGATGTTCTATTATTGGTATCTTCCCAGGTAAAAGTCCATGGCCCGGCTTCACTAAATGCAACCAATAGGCTTACTTCATTACCCAGACACACTTCGCTTATATTAGATGAGATAGTCGCTGTTGGTAATTTATTTACTTTAACTTCTATTGGTGCTGGTGTTATATCAAATCCTTTTAAGCAGCTTGTATTTCCAGATTCTGCAACTTTAACTACAGAATAGAAACGATTTACTGTTGGACTAACCTTAATTTCAAATGGTGATGTATTTACCGTGTGTTCAGCATAGGTATCACCATCGTATAATGTTACGACTACATTATCTGCCACTACATCCCAATTACTTACTGATAATGTAAGTGTTGCCTGTTCTCCAGCACATATTTCGTCATCACCGGGCAAAACATTTAACAGTACTTGTGCTTCGGGATGTGCTATACTGTTTGTTGTTTCTTTCCAACAATTACCAATGGCCGGATGGTTGGTATTGGTAAATTCGGATATATGATCTGTTACCCGAATGGTATAAAGTCCCCTTGGTAATCCTGTAAAGTTAAAAGCAGTATTGGCTTTGGCATTAGTCTGACTATCGTAATGACCATTATCCCCCACTATTTCGACTAGATAATCTCCATTAGCATTTGGCTGCCCTCCATTAACTATTACTTCTATAATACCATCACTCCCCTTGTAGCATGTTGCATCACTTATAACTGAAGTAAGTATAGTTAATACCGGTTCCTCTGTTATGGTAACACTTTCTCTTTCTATTACACCTAAACCATCGGTTATGGTAATAAGGTAAGTACCTGGCCGTACATTTTCATACCTCCAGCTTAGTGCATTCTCATCAACTAATGTAAGTGCTCCTTGTGTAATTTGTATACGGTATGTTGGTGATCCTGTAACAATATTTTTTGTTCCGCCATATATACTTGTAATGTCAATAATACCATTACCACTTCCATTACACGGGCGCACATGATACAGTGTATGATTAAAACCTAGTGCAAGCCCGGGTTCTTCAATAAATATACCATCTATTCTTTCGCTACAGTTATTATCATCTGTAACAAGCACATCGTAAGTACCTGTTCCTATATTACTAAGTAAGCTATTGTTGTTACCAATGGATACGCCATTTTTAAACCATTCATAAGTATAGTCGCCCGATACATTGGTAGATCCTCCGCTAACACTTATCTCTATAGCCCCTTCTGTTCCACCCGGAGTGCTTGCATGTGCAATAACCAATTCAGGATCAATAACTATTGGCGTTGGTTGGCTCAATACAATATTTCCACTTGCCACCTGGCAATTCTTAGCATCTTGTACAATAACAGAATAAGTACCTGCTGTTAATCCTGTTGGATGATCTCCATTGGGGTTATTGGTTCCTGTCCATAAATAAGTATAAGGTGCTGTTCCTCCCGATACACCAAGCTGAATTTCACCTGTTGCTTCATCTGCACATTTAATATCACTTGGTGCTATCAGATCAATACTTAATGCTGCACCAGAATCACTAATGATATAACTCTGACTTACTGTACAGCCTAATATATTATCCGTTAAAATTAAAGTATACGTTCCGGCAGGTACACCATTCAGATTTTGAGTGGTATATACTCCATTGTTCCAACTGAAGTTAAAATTATTACTTCCACCAGAAATGCTCACATATATCTCCCCAGTATTGGCGCCAAAACATTCTACATCTGTAACTGATGCACTTACTGCAATTGGATTAGTTTCTTTAATTTCAAAGGTTTCAACAATTGAGCAGTCGGTACCCAGTGCTGTTCTGCCATCTCTTATTTCAACCTGATACCTGCCTGCACTTAATCCACTCTGGTTACGTACACCGTTCTGTATCCGGCCCGGATCCCCTTCAAGTGTTGTCCACGTATAGGTATAATTACCGTCTCCGCCTGTTACATCAAACGCTATACGTCCCGTGTTACTTCCAACACATGGTATATCTGTTAACACAAGGTTTTCTACTTCTATAGCTTTGGTTAAAGTAGCTGTCAGTGTTGTTTTACAAGCTGATTTTGTTACGTCGTTATCGCTTATTATTACAGTATATGTACCTCCTGTTAAACCTGTTTGGGTTGTAAGTGTATTATCGAGTGCAGCATGGCTTCCATCGCTTGTACTCCAGTTGTAACTATAGGCTCCTGTACCTCCTGCTGGTACCAGTTCTATGGTTCCGTTTGTTCCATCACACGCCGTATCTATTATATTTAGCACGCCTGTAACAGGAGCATCTTCTGCCAGTACAATTGTTTCTGTTGTACTACAATTATTAGCGTCAATTACTGTAATACTATAATTTCCGGCATATAAACTATTCTGATTTTGATTACCTTGTACAATTCCGCCTGATACAGGAGACCAGTAATAGTTATATGGTGCAACTCCGCCATTTATGTCAAGGTTAATAAAGCCATCATTATCCCCGTTACATGTTATATCTCCTTTATTAATACTTATAGCAATGGCTTGTGTTTCTTTAACTTCAAATGTCCAGCTACGGGTACAGTTACCCAAATGGTCTGACTCTATAACATCGGTAACAATAACAGTATATTCTCCTGCGGTTAAATTACTAATGGTTGGTGTTGTTTCATTAAAAGTAGAATCGCCTGCTTTTGTCCAAACATAGTTAAACACTCCACTACCACCATTTAGGTTAAGAATAATACTACCTGTATTTCCTCCATTGCAAGCTACATCTGTAACAATCTCATTGGCAACTAATTCAGAAGGCACAGTTATTGTTTTTGTTACACTACACAGATTTTTATCAAATACTTCAACGGTATATTCACCGCCCTGTGTAATCAAGAATTTTTTCTTATCCGCAATATTCTGAACAACTGTGCCCGGACCAGATACTGTATAAGTATAATCAGTAGCTGGATTACCGGCACCTCCGCTAAGCGCTGAAATGACTATTGTACGCTGATAAGGTATACATGAAGTCAATTCATAACTTAAGGTATAATCAATTTTTGACGTTTCTACCACCTCGTATTCAACAATATAGCCACAAGACCTATCTGCTACAACAAGCTGATAGCGTCCTGCTACTATACTACTCAAATCTTCCGATTTTTCATTGGCTGCTGTAATACCAGGTCCTGTCCATGTATAGTCATAACCAGGGCGATTTGGCTTCACATCTATGGCTCCCGTTGCAGTACCAAAGCAACTTACATCAGTAACAGCTGCATCCAAAATAATTTCCCGGTCAGTATCAACCACAAAATCTTTTGATACAATACATGCACGCGTTACATCATTAATCTCCAACCTGTAGGTTCCTTGTGATAAACCGGCTTGGTCAAATGTTGCATTATCAAATCCAATGCCACCGTCAGGTGATGACCAGTTATAGGTATAATTGATTGATGCACCTGAAATTGTTATGTTTTGTATTTGTCCATCATTAACCCCCTGACAAGAGGCATTAAGCGCATTCCCATTAATAGCAATTAACTCTAAATCAAAAGTGTCTGTATATACACATTTATCAACACTTGTTGAGTTCTGATCATAAACATTTAATTCGTAATGATCCGGAGCAAGGTTATTAAACAGTTCTGTAACAGCTGCCCCTGTACTATTATTTACTGTACGGGTAATTAACAGTCCGGTTGTTGGCTTCAATGTAATTAAATAATTCTGAACACCACCAACTAAATTGCCTCCGCCAATGTTTAATTCAAGGAAACCATCCGGCCCTCCGGCAGGTATTTCGCAGCTAATACTAAAATCAATCACATTAACTTGTAAAGCATCCGGTTCGGTAATGGTTTCTACCCCAGTAAGCGTACAGCCATTATTATCTGTTATTACTATGGTATAGTTATTTGCTTCAAGCTTATCAATTTCTTTAAATGTTTGAGTTGCTGGTAAAATAATATCTCCTGCACCATAGTTATATATATATGGTGCAACACCTCCCCCAATTGTTAATGCCATTACTCCAGAATCATCACCATAACAAGTTGTTATATCAGTTGGTGTTAAGCTTAATGTTAATGGTGCAGGATCTGATAAAATTACTTCATGCTCCACTGTACACCCTGTACTAAAAAGCTGTGTAATTACCTTATACCAACCGGCATCACGACCTTTAATAACTGGATTTGTTTCTCCAGCAATTAACTCATACTTATCCACACCAGCCAAGGCAGGATTCCATTTGTACCATTTATAACCAAAACCAACACCGCCTGAAGCAATTACACCAATCTGACCATCAGCACCGCCTGCACAAGATATATCGCTTGTGTTTCCTGCATCTGTAATTACTGATACTGGTACAGGTTCAGAGATAGTGTATACTTCTGTAATACTACATGTTCCATTATAGTTAACGGTTACATAATAATCTCCCGGTATATTTAAGTTTGTTTGATTACTTACGGTGGCTACCGTTCCACTTACAGCATATCCTCCAGGCCCACTCCAGTTCATTGTATAGGCCGATGGATCTGTTAAGCTATTTACATTAACTTCAATTCGCCCATCGCCACTTCCGTTACAGGTAATATCTTCAATTACAGCAGGAGTAATGGTCAGCTCATTTGGCTGGCTTACCGTTTTAATTTTTGATAGTTCACCATTAGCATCTGTTAGCTTAACAGTATAAGTACCTGCATACAGCGCTGAAATAGAATAGTTGGCTGATATGCCAGTTGCATTGCCTGTAACTGTGGTTGCATCATATAAGGTACCATTCCACTCTATATCAAATGGTCCGGTTCCCCCGGTAATGGTTACATCAATTATTCCATTCTGACTACCAAAACAATTTAATGGTGCTGTAACCATAAAAAAATCAAGAGCCACACTACCAATCACTGTAACATCCTTATTAACAGAACAGTTATTAGCATCCAGAATTGTATAGGTATAAGTGGCTGCTGCCAGATTATCACGATACCACAAACCATCAAATGCTGCTCCATCACTCCATGAAATAGTATAAGGAGCTACTCCACCTGTTGGTTGATTAACAGTAATAGTACCATCATTATTTCCAACAACAGTTATGTGTGTTGCTGTATGTGTAACTGTTATAGCAGTTGGTTGATTAACAACATAAGATTGCGTAACAGAACAACCATTACCATCAGTAATTGTAAGCTTATACGAGTCTGCCAATAAGTCAACCGGATTACCAGGTATTGTTGGAACAATAAGAGCATTATCAGAAATACGCGTCCACTGATAATTATAAGGTGCTGTTCCTCCAGATACAGTTACGTCAATACTTCCTGTATTTAAATTATAACATGTTACATCCGTAATATTTACATTATCAATTATTGCCTGATCAGCTGGTTCGTTAATTGTTATTGAAAGTACATTCGTTTTTTCGCAATACGCAGGTGCGATTGTTCCCATGTCGCGAACAGAAACCTGGTATGTTTGTGCAACTAAATTTGAGAATATTGGTGAAGCCTGCCATGTAGAATAAACGCTTCCATCAAATAACCGGTATTCAAATGTTCCTTCTCCTCCTGTTGTATGGACAGTAAATGAACCTGTTGCATCTCCAAAGCAATTTACATCGGTGTGCTTTGTTATATCTTCAGAAGTAACAAAGTCATTTGGTTGCGTAACCGTAATACTAATTAAATTTATTTGTTCACAAGTGGCATTAGCTCTATCTCGTATACTTAACTGGTATATTCCAGCAACTAAATTACTAAATGTACCTGTAGTTTGCCACGAAGTTCCTCCATCAATGGAGTAATCATAATTACCGCTTCCTCCTTGCCCTGTAACTATTATCTCTCCATCATTGCCTGATTCACACGAAACATGTGACACCGCCGGATTTAGTGCAAAACTTAAAGGTGCAACTTCACTAATATCAACAGTTAAAATATTTGTACTCTCACAAGTAAAGTTATCTCTGACTTTAATAAAGTAGGTTCCTTTACTAAGGTTGCTAAAAGTATAAATAGCAGGTTGTCCTGTAAACCAGGTTGTTCCATTATCTGATGAATAATTATAAAGACCAGAACCTCCTGTTGATGTAACTGTCAGCGAACCATCGTTACCTGAATGACATGTTACATGCTTAACGTCTATAGTCGGATCGTAACTTATAAGTATTTCAGTTGCTTCAGTAATTGTAAAATTCCCCAATGAATATTCACACGCATTATAAGCTGCATCGCGAACAAGTACTTCATAATTTCCTGCTCCTAAATTGCTCCAGGTAAATTCATCGGAATTCATCGGAACCGGATCTGACCAATCAACAATTTTATCTCCCTGTAGTCGGAACTGATACAAAGTAGAGCCACCATCGACTTTCACAATGATTCCTCCATTTGCCTCTCCAAAACATTTATTATGAATTAGATTACTACTTTCTAAAGTAATATCATTTAATACCCCAACGGTATAAGGTGTTGTAACATTATTAACTGTACACCCATTAGCATCTGTTACTTCAACAGTATAGTCTGCTGGTGAAAGATTTTCAATTTTCTCTTTATTTACTTCTCCATTCGACCAGGTGATATCGTAACCTAAACCCGGATACATCATAAAGTCTGTTGTTCCACCACTGACATTTATTTCTAATTCACCAGTGTTGTATGCTGTACAATCAGAGATTTTATTATCAACTAAACTAAGCTTTAATGCTGTTGGCTCTGAAATTGTAAAAGTTTGTGTAATTGGCGTACAAACATTTGTTGGATCATTTGCATCCTGAATTGTTAAGTGATAATCTCCGGCATTTCTGTTTTCGATAAACTTATCGGTTGATATAATTGTTCCCAGAGGATATTCCCATTGGTAAACATAAGTACCGCTTCCTCCTTGCCCTGTAACTTCAAGTCGCCCATCATTACCTGAATGACATGAAACATTTGTATGTTCGTCAAGAATATAGTTTAAGGCACTTATACTTAGTATATTTACATCAACTTTACTATAAGTACATGTTGTATTTATAGCATCACGAACCCAAATTGAGTGTATACCTGCTCCTACTCCTGAAGCTGTGTATCCATCGACTCCATTATTAGCTGCAACCCAAGTTGCTCCTAATGCCGGATCTGTTAATGAAAAACTGTATATACCTGATAATCCACCCAATGCACGTACTGTAAAGGTAGCATCTATTGCTCCATTACAGGTAATTGGCGTTTGATCTTCTTCAATTATTGTAATCGCAGCAGGCTCAGTAATTTCAACCGGTACAGTTACTTGTGCAATACACATATTATAGAGCGGATCAGCATCACGTACCCAAACATTATAACTTCCGGCAGCCAGTCCATTGGTTAGATATTGGTTGGCTGCAATATTTCCGGGTAACCATACTTCAGTTGTTGTTGCCGGGTCTGTTAATGAAAACTCATAGCTTCCTGAACCACCGTTGGCAGTCACCACAAAGGAACCTGTTGTTCCAAGATGACAAACATTATCAACATGTAATGCAGGGTTTGGATCTTCGGTTAGTGTAACACTCGGGTTTGCTGTGATGTCAACTGCAATATTTTGAGAGCACCCATTTCCATCTGTCACCGTAACACTATGATTACCAACCGGCATTTCTGTTTCTGTTAAAGCCGTTCCTCCTGTTGACCAGATGATACCATATCCTACAAGCGGATAAGCTGTAAAATCAGGTGTTCCTCCTGAAATAGAAATTGTGGCACTTCCTTCGCAAGCTGTGACACAACACCCTACATCTACCTTTAAACCTAATTCATCTGTAATAGTAATCAGCGATGGCTCAGTTATTATAACCGTTAGAATATTTAATCGCTCACTACATTTATCAGTTGTTAAACTAATATCACGAATTGAAAAATCATATGTACCATCATCTAAACCTGCAAATACAGGAGATGCCTGCCAACTGACACCGGCATCAATAGAGTATTCATAATTGCCACTTCCTCCAGTTCCTAATAAAGTAACCGTGCCATTGGTTAACCCGTTACAGGTAACATCCGTTTTATTATCCAATTGTAATACCGGCTCATAAGTAACAACATCAACTGTCCCATTCATTGTAGCATTACATGTATTTTGTGTTGCTTCAACTGAATAACGACCAGCCAATTGGAATAAAATATCTGTTCCGGCATTTTGAAAGTTGAAAGCACTTCCATTACCTGTAAATGTAACTGCGGGAGAAAATCTTATTCCATTCAATAATAATTCGTAGACAACTCCAGTTGTTGAACCACTTAATCCAACTGTAACACCTTTAGTCGCAGCCGGTGCTAAATTGCAAAAAGCACCTCCTCCAACAACGGTATACAAATCGGTTGGTGCACTAACTATTTCTACAGTTTTTGAAATAGTATGAAAACAACCGTCAGCCCCGGTAAAATCGTACTTGATATTATAAACGCCCGGTACCGTAAGTGATGGATCAAAAGTAGCTTGTCCATTGCTAGTATTTGTTAAGCCGGCTATTGGATTAAATACACCCGTTCCTCCAGCAGGAATTGAATTTGCCTGTAAATTAATAATGCCTGATGCCTGACATATCTTCTCAGAATCTGTTACTCCTGTAAAATTTAATGTACTGTAAATATTAAACTCCTGCTCAACGATTTGCTTACAACCATCACTTTTACCGGTAAGCGTCATCACAACTCTATAATTTGTACCCGGATGGCCTGTAGGAGTAATGGTTGCTGTATTATCATTATTGTCGGTTAACCAAGCAACTGAGCTACCATTACTGGAAAACATCTCAAACTTAGCTTCAATAAGGTTTCGATCCAGCTCACTTGCTGATATAATAAAAGGGGCATCATTCTCAAAGTACTCGCTGCACAATCCAAGAAGAGATCCATTGGGTTCATTAACATAGAATGTTCTTGTTGCTGTTGACACACAACCTTTATTTTCAACTCTATGAAAAATACTATTTGCTGTTGGAAACATATTTACAGCACCGGTAATGGTATTAAAACTATTACCGATTAATGCACCGTTAAGAGAATACTGTGAGTTATAGCTTGCAATATCCGGATCATTCGATGTTAATGTCACAAGTCCGTATGCTGAACAGAAATTATCTTGTTCTATGCCGGATACATTATTGGGAAAAACAAATGTTGCATCGGGAGCCTTCTTTAAAGTTATATCCTGTATTATCTTATTTGTACAAGCTCCATTCTGATATTTATAAACAACCTGATAAACACCTGTTTTACCTCCATTGGAACTAACAACCTGCAATGGATTAAAGTTTTGTGTATTATTTGGTATTCCAGATGCTATAGTAATGTTATCCGGATCAATAATTTCAAATGTTGTAATATCTGTTACCGGTACAGGAAGTGCCCCGGCAACATGTCCTATTAAAGGATAATCTGTATTGTCGTTAGAACAATACTCATCAGCTAAACCAATAATGGTTACCGGCGTACCTACCTCAACGGTTAACGTAGCCGATCCTGTACAATTGGTAACAGGATCAATGTAGTTAAAATTAATTATATGTGTACCGTTGCCTGCATCTTGCGAATTAAACTCAGCAGTACCATTTACTGCATCTATATTCTTTAAGCCTGCCGAAGTACTTGAGAAAGTACCTGCTACCTGAACCAGGTTAAGAAGGCCTTGTAGAGTGTAATCTGTATTATCATCCTGACAAAGTTCTGCCGGAATATTTCCGGTAATGGATACCGCGCCATTAGTTAAATCATGTACTGTAGTAGTAGCAATGTCCTCTACAACGCAACCATTTCCATCTGTATATATATAACTTATCGTAAATAACGTTTCAAATGCACAATTTGCAGGATTAAAAGTTACTGATCCTGTATTAGGATCAATAATAGCGGTTGGATCATATCCCGCACCCCCAATTACAGAATATACTCCAGTACTTGAGCCTGCAACAACTGTTGGCGTGCCCATAATAATCTGAGGCCCTGCATCTGAACAAAAATCACTTGGAAAATTAGCATTTACAACTGAAACCGGATGTTCTGTAATTAAAACATTCGGCTCTAAAATACGTGTACAGCTTATATTTCTGACTCTTACATCGTAAGTCCCTGCTGTTACATTAGTAAAACTAATTACACCACCCGGCGAAGTTATTGTTTGATTAACCAGCCCGGTACCTACATTAAATAATTCATAATCCAGATTAATTTGTGTGGCATCAACCTGAATTGTTACACCTGCTTCATTTGCACAGTAATTATCATTTAAAACTGTTACATTCTGATCTAAAGGTGGTGCCTCAACTTCAAGAAAGGATGATAATAATTTTGAACAACTGCCTTTCTCAGCCATAACAGTATAATATCCAGTCGTAAGTGCATTGAATATGATAGGATCAATACCATTTCCTGTAAATGATAATCCAATTGGAGTCGAAGCTGCTCCAACACCTTCATACAAATGATAAGTAACACCTGCTTCTCCAGGATTAATTATCACATTTCCGGTTCCACACACAGTACCTGCAACTGAAAAAGGTATATCATTAGGCTCATCAGATATTATTATTGATCCTGATATTAAATCGCGACAACCATTCAGACTTTCAGCTCTGACAGTATAGCTACCTGCTAATAATGTTGTATTAGTTACCAAATCAATAGCACCTCCATCTCCAATATTATCAACAACCGGTATCATTGAATTATTAGCTAACAACAACTCATATGTCACGCCTGCCTCCGAAGGAGTAATCCCAATATTTTTAAGTTCATGAGAACATCCGTCAGTACCTACAATACTAATTCCGGCTACATTTGGTGCTTGTTGAATTACAAAAAAACCGGTCATAGCTGTATTACATATGCCTCTAACAGCCCTGACTGTATATGTACCAGGTGCTGTTACTCCATTAAAAGAGATAGCACCCCCGGTAACTAAACCGGGTTTTGATTCTACAATTGCTGCCCCATGATAAAGTGAATAAACAACTGATGCATCATCAGTAGCATCCACACCAAATACGTGAGATTGATTAGAGCAATTATTTCCGGTTAAGCGCGTCATATTCTGTACCGTAACATTCTGAGTGACTTCAACAGCTCCAATCATATTTACATCTGCACATGTGCCTGCACGCGCAACAACAGTATAAGTTCCAAATGCAGCAACAGGAGATGCAAAATCAAATGCACCATTTGTTACCCGGTTCTCAACCTGAACATCAGTTACTGTTATTCCATTATCATACTGTAAGATATATTGCACTCCGGCTTCACTATTATCAAGACCTATTATAGTAGTAGTTGCTGATGTAGCAGCCTTACAAATATTTATTCCGGTAACGTTCTGTTGAAGCGGGGGTGTTACCACATCTATTGGCAAAATATTTGATACGTTATAACACTGATCATCTGCATCCGATACTAATTTCAAAGAATACAAACCAACACTGTTGACACTGGTATTAGGCCCGGTTCCTAAAGCAGGCTGATCAACGTTGTTCCATTGCCACACATAAGAGAAAGAACCAATTCCGTTTGCACTGGTTTCCGCACTTGTAATAGTAGATGTACTTCCAAGCGGGATAGCACAGATATCATTACCAGAGATTGTTACTTCTGGTAAAAGATTTTCGGTTACTGTAACTGTATTGGATTGGTATGGAGGTGGAGAACTACATCCGTCAACTTCTACATAATAATCTCCAATTTGTGTTATGGGATATATAGCAATATCTGTTGCTACAAGTGTACCATTTCTATACCATCGATAGGTGTATGATGGATCAAATGGTAAAACCTCCAGATTAAGCCCCAAAGCTGCTACATTTGCCTGGCAAGCTGATGCTCCACCCTGAACACGAACATTTATAGTACTAATATTGGAAATTCTAATCTCATTTGTTTTAACCTGACAGCCATCATCATCATTTACAATAGCCCATATTTTATCCAGATTCCTGTATTCGTCACTACCATTACCAGATGATATGCTAACTCTCTCAGATCCTCTAAGTATTCCATCGTTGGGAACATTATCTTCCCATATAAAACTAGTTCCATCATCATCGTGAGTGACCCAAAAATCAAATGCTTCAAAACTAAAATCACCATCCCACGGTAACCTGAAACTATAATCTGTAGCTGAGCACAAAACCACATCGGCAGTTTCTGCAGCTACTACATCGCCTGCCTGTCGCCAGGCGGCTTCAGGCATCCCATTTTCATTTATTAATACCCAATCGCTTTGTTGAGCTACGGCGTAAGTATTGACTGTTAAACTATAGCTTGCTCCTCCCTGATGATTCCATGTAATTGTGTACAAAGAGCCCAATTGAAACCCTGAAGCAATAGCATCTGGTAAATTAGGGTTATTAAAGGTAATATCAGGACTTGAACAACTCCAATAGCCTTTGTCTCTATGGCCATTAACGGGAACTGGAGATAAGTTATCAAAGGTATTTCCCAATTGAAGAACACCATCTTCACAAACAGCAACACAACTACCAGTAACATTAATCGTAACAGTGTAAATCACATGATGGTTCCACTCTAAAACATATGAGCTTCCAATTCCTCCTGTCCATGTAATAATATCATCAGACTGATCATTATTTGTTCCATTGCTATTTATAGTAATGCCGGCAGGTATATTCTGCCATATTCCATTATGGGCAATATGCCCGGCATCTACTCCTGCAGCAGTCAATACCTCAAGTCCTGTCAGCCCAGGCCTTCCACATGTATTTATAGCTTGAGAGTTTGTCTCTTCATTAAATACCAATAACAAAACAAGGATTAACACCGTAGATGCAATCCTTCCTCTCAGCTTTAAATTGACTAACGTTTGGGTATATACGCCCATCTCCAGATCCTTACATTAATAAACTTCTCTTTCCTAAACTCTGTTTAGAAAATCTTACGCAAAAAAGTGTATTTGGTTTGCTATTCATCCAGTTTTTTTCTGCATGAGAACCAAACAAATATTTTTCTCATTACACTTTTCTTACTTTAAGAAGCGAAATGTATTTCCTGGTAAACACTTTATCAATCCGGCAAATTCGAGAGACAACATTGATGCACTGACTTTACTTACACTTATTCCACTTTTTACACACAATTCATTAGCTGTTAATTCTTTATTCTCAAGAATAAGATTGTATAATACCTCTTCTTCTTTTGTATTAAAAGAATGAAATAATGATGCTTGTGCCACTTTTTCTACTCCTTCACTTTCCCACCCAAGTGCATATTCCAGATCTTCAATTTGTTCGATTAAAGCCGCGATATTTTTTTTTATTAGATAATTACCACCTTTAGAGAGTTCTTCTTTAGGATTACCCGGAAATGCCATTACATCCCTGTTATATGATTCCGCAATTCTAGCTGTTATTATGGCTCCTCCCTTAATACCTGACTCAACCATTACCAAACCATCAACTAGGCCTGCAACAATACGATTACGCTTAACAAAGTTATGTCGGTCAGGATTCGTTTCTGCAACAAACTCAGTAATAAGACCACCATTATCTAACATTAGCCTGGCTGTATTACGATGAACACTGGGGTATATTCGATCTAAACCATGAGCCATTACTCCATAGGTTGATAATCCATATTTTAATGCTGCCCGGTGCGCACAAACATCAATACCATACGCTAAACCACTGACAATTGCCACATCTGGATATCTCACAGATAAATCTTCAATTAACTTCTCGCAATTCATACGTGCATCCACTGATGCTTTTCGGGTACCTACAACACCTAAAATTTTCCTGCAATCTAAATTAATATTCCCCTTTGCATACAGTAATACAGGTGCATCTTCACAAAAAGTTAATCTTTGCGGATAATTATCAGAAGTAAAATAAAGTGGTTGAATATTATGCTTTATTATAAAATCAACTTCTCTTTCAGCTCTTGCTAACACATCAGCTGATTTTATAGCTCTTGCTAAAGTAATCCCAATTCCCGGAATCTTTGTCAGTGCATTAAAGCTCTGCGAAAAAATCTCTCTTTCATCTCCAACATAAGCAATAAGGTTTTTGGCCAATTTAGGTCCAATACCTTGAATTAAAGCTATAGCGATTTGATATTTTAGCTGTTCTGACAATTTAAGTTTTAATTATCAGCAACTAAATTAATAATTTTTAATTACAAACAATATATATTGCCAAACTATATGTTGAATATTACACATCACATCTAAACTAATTCAATAACAATAGGCTAATATATCCTCTAGTAATAATAGCATAAAATTAATTAGTAATTATGTTGTGGTATACGAAACGTAATGCCTGTTGTAACAAGCCCCATATTACCGTGCCCTACTTCAACAAGCATACAAAAATTATCTGAAACAAAATACCTAACACCAACTAAAGGCCTCACTTTCATATTAAATGAACTCTTTCTATTTTGCTCTAATATTTGTAATTCAGAATTCCATACATCTGTCTCTTTACTGCTTTTCCATCTTAACATCAAACTTACTCCTGCATATAAATCCCAATCCCCTAGATAAATAGAATAATTAGACCATTTCTCAATCCAACCTGCAAAATGCACATTAGCCAAAGCTCCAACCGCAAAATCTGAATAACGATAGGCATTACCTGGAAGCGTATCATTTACAAATTTATCCCTGTTAAATCCAAGTACTGTTCCAACACTAAAATAATCTGTTATACCTCTTTCAACTGCAACAGAAATTGGTGGTATTTTTGTAATACTATAGCCTTCCCAGCTATTCCTATCACTATAATCGGCAAATGAAATTTTTGGACTTATATACCAATCATTATTTTTAAATTGTCCTACTGTATTTCCACAAGTCATCACACATAATAATAAAAAAAAGGCCTCACGCATTACTCAATATTTTCTTTAATAGTATCCTTCTTTAACTCAACTGCAAACATCTTTAATTCATTCTTTTGTTGTTTACTACAAGCACTCAGCCCCACTGTTGGAAAAGTTGCCAGTCGCCCTTTTATCCTTCCACAAATAACTAAGCTAACTCCTACAAAACCCAAACCCGACCTTACTTTAAGAGACTTTAGTTTATCAACAGGTAACAAAATACGCTTATACTGTCTCCAAAGAGGAAATAAATTATAGTACTTTATATCCAATCTGGCCAGACTCAAGTCTACCTCAACATAACAAAATCCACCAAAATAAAAGAATGTAGCTATAAAAATAAAGTATAACCACAAACTTACTTCAATTGATTTATTGAGATAACTAAACCACAAATAAAAACTTGCCAGACCTGCTATCGCAAGCATCAAAAGAAAAGACAAAAATAAACCAATTGGCTTTATTCTACTTTTATTGCTAAACTTTACATTCTTCAAATCATTATTTTGTATCATTCCTTTAATAAATTTTAATTTGTTACTACACAATCCATATTAGTAACAAATCGACACATTTCACCAAATGAAAGTAAAAACATATTTTCAATTGCTAAATTTAACTATTTTTGCAAGGTATTGGTAATACGTTATGAAATAGATTTTTTCCTGATGCAAAAAAACAATACACTAAGCTTGTTTTATCAATTTAAAAGCCAATGCTTCCTTTATTATCTAAAGAATCAAATATCTTTATAGCAGAAGATCTTAGCAAAGATATTGAACACCTTATTGGTAATGTTTCATACGAAAAGGTCTTTCTTTTATCTGATGAAACAGCATATGAACTATGCTATCCAAAAATTAAAGGTGTAAAAGGAATATCAAAAGAAAGAACTGTTATTATCCCATCAGGTGATGACAACAAGGGCATTGAAGCACTTGCTAAAGTATGGCATTTACTTAGTCACGGAGGTGCTGACCGTAAATCGTTACTAATTACTTTAGGCGGTGGTATGCCATGTGACCTTGGTGGTTTTGCAGCATCAACATTTAAACGTGGTATCCAGTTTATTAATATTCCAACAACGCTGTTAGCCCAGGTTGATGCTTCAATTGGAGGTAAAACAGGAATTAATTTTGCAGGCTTTAAAAATGAAATTGGTGTTTTTAGCCAAGCATCAGCAGTGTTGGTAGAAACCAGCTTTCTCAATACCCTTGATAATAAAAATATTATCTCTGGATTTGCTGAAATGATTAAACACGCTTTTATTTATTGTGCTGACAAATGGAACGAACTAAAGGCATTTGACATTAATAATCCTGACTATGAACACCTAAAAAAACTCGTAGCTGATTCTATACGTATTAAAGATCATTTTGTACAAAACGACCCACTTGAAAACCATATACGAAAAGCTTTAAACTTTGGACATACATTTGGCCACGCCTTTGAAAGCTTAGCTATGTGCGAGAAAAGGCCTGTTTTACATGGTTATGCAGTAGCCTTTGGAATGATATGTGAACTTTACCTTTCACATATACGACTTGGCTTTCCATTACCATTGGTAATGGAAATAACAAATACTCTTGAAAATATCTTTGGCCACTTTACTTTTACAAAAGACCATTTTGATCAATTATACCACTTGATGACACACGATAAAAAAAATGAGGATAACCAAATAAATTTCACTTTGCTGGAACAGGTTGGTAAAATTCAGATTAACTGCCAAGCAAATAAAAATGAAATTTACGATGCTTTGCATTTTTACTGCAACATTAAATCTAAATAAGACCGGCATAAATTGCCTTTAATATTATAATATAAGTAAAACTGCAACATTAATCATTATGCAATATAAAATAAGCCTGCAGCACACCCCACATAAGATTCAAATCAATTTACCTTCATCCAAAAGTATAAGTAACCGACTTTTACTTTTAAGTGCTTTAAGTTATAGCCCGTACGAAATTAAAAATCTATCAGATAGTGATGATACACGGGTCATGTTAAATGTTTTAAACTCAAACACCAATACATTTGACGTTGGTGCTGCCGGAACCTCTATGCGTTTTCTTACTGCTTTTTTGTCTAAGATTGTTGGCGAATGGACGCTAACAGGATCTGAACGCATGAAGCAACGCCCAATAAAACCCCTGGTTGATGCGCTTAATCAACTGGGGGCTAAAATTGAGTATATCGAAAAAGAAGGCTTCCCACCATTACGTATTTTTGGAAGTAACCTTGAGGGGGGCGAACTTGAGCTACCGGGAAATGTTAGCAGCCAATATATTTCTGCTTTATTAATGATTGCTCCAACCATTAAAAACGGCTTACGTTTAACACTTACCGGAGACATCATCTCCCGGCCATATCTTGAAATGACACTTTCATTAATGAAGGAGTTTGGTATTACCAGCCATTGGAAAGAAAATATTATTACCATACCCGAAGGAAAGTATGAACCTAAAGTAACTACTGCTGAATCAGACTGGAGTGCTGCAAGTTACTGGTATGAAATTGTGGCAATGAACCCAGAATTAGAAGTAACATTAAAAGGTCTTAAAAAATATAGCCTGCAAGGCGACTCTAATGTACAGCAAATTTTTGAATCATTGGGAGTGAAAACAAAGTTCTCTAAGAAAGGTGTAATATTAAATTATTCGGGTAAGCAAACCAAGCTGCTTAAATATAACTTTATTAACGAGCCTGATTTAGCTCAAACACTAGCTGTTAGTTGCTGTTTACTTAAAATTCCGTTCCATTTTACCGGTCTTCAAACTCTAAAAATAAAAGAAACCGATCGCATAACAGCATTAATTAATGAACTGAATAAACTGGGTTATAAATTAGAAAGTAACCAAACTGATGATTTAAGCTGGGATGGTAATTTTATTTCTAAATCAGATAACGCACCTGTAACCATCAACACTTATAAAGATCATCGCATGGCCATGGCTTTTGCTCCGGCTGCTTTTAAACATCCTAATTTAGTTATAGATGACCCAATGGTTATTACAAAATCTTACTCCAACTATTGGGAAGATGTTAAACAAGCCGGCCTTTTAAACAAATTAATATAAAAAAAAGAAGCGCCTCATTTGAACGCTTCCTTTCTTTTATACTCAACAATACCTGTTAGTCACCCTCTGTTGGTACAATTATTGGCATACTTTCATTTAAAGAAGCTGCTATTTGTATATAAATATAGCCATCAATCTGGTAAAACTGGGAGGCTACTTTCACCCCTAATTTTTTCTTAAGAATCTTATAATATTTCATTCGAATAGCCTGCCGCTTTTTTAAAATCTTACTCAAGGACATAATCTTACTATCCAGTTCATCTTCGGTTATCTCACCTTCTTTTTGAATAACATTTTTAATCAGCTCAACACGCTGTTCACTGACAGGTTTTAATTCTTCATTATAATCATCATATGTAGCCCAAAAAACCTCAGCTTCCGAAGTCGCTAACTTAATATTCTGGGCAAAAAACACTTTTACTTCTGATTTTAATATCGATCCAATCAAGCTCATTTCCTGCTCTGTAACCTGGGCTTTAGATAATGATGTCGCAAACAAACCAAATATCAGTAAAACCAATAATTTTCTCATAATTATATTTCGTTATAGTTTATATGTATACAAAACTAAACTAAAATCATCATATATTTGTTCTTCAACAGATGCAATTATTTAGCAAAGAAATTTGGAGAGATTTTTGCATTCAAAATAACTCAAATCTATAAATAATAGTTAAATAACCAATAGTATTTTTGACTATGTCATCGCACCTAAAAAACAATTTAAATATCGCATGAAAACAAAAGTAAATTTTCTATTAGTAATCGTCTTGACCCTTGTGGTTTACGCATGTTATCCCGGAGGCGCTGAGTATGTTGAGGAACTGGATACATCAATATCAAAGTTTGACAAAGCATATAGCTGGAACGATCTGAATGGTAAGACCTACTCATTACCGACCAATATTATGCACGTGAAAAATGGTGAAGAAGTTGACCCTCCAAAGGAAGGCCCTCATGACAAAGATATTCTTAAACAGATAAAATCTGAACTTGACGCATTGGGCATGGTTGATGCTACAACAACGGCACAGGATACCACCATTGCTCTTGTGATAGTCATTATTGAACAAAACAACTCCGGAGCTGCCTGGATTCCAGGTGGTGGCTGGTGGGGAGGTTACTATCCTGGTTATCCCGGTTGGGGATGGGGAGGTTACTATCCATGGTACCCTGTATATTACAGTTACAAAACAGGCTCTGTTCTTATTGAAATGGCTGATTATACCAACAAAAATGTTACAGAAGAAACAATCCCTTTAATTTATACAGGCGTATTAGATGGATTAATGCAAGGCAGTCAAAACTACGCCGGCACACGAATTAAAAATGGTATTAATGAATTATTCAACCAAGCTCCTTTTAATTAACATTTACCTCAACTTTAAATAGAAAGACATGAAATACTTTAAATCTTTTATTATAGTTGCACTTGCATTAATAAGTCTGGAGGTAAGTGCGCAAAACAAAACCAATGCTTTTTATGGCATGGCTATTCCGGTAGGTGATACCAAAGATTATATTAATCCGGCCAGTTTCAGAGGCGGGAATATTGAATTTGAAAGATTGGTAAACCCAAAAATTGGCGTAGGTCTTTTAGTTGGATGGAATACGTTTTATGAAGCAAAAGACCGGGGCACCTATCCAATTAACAATGGAGAAATAACAAGTAATCAATACCGATATTTAAATGCTATTCCTATTCAGGCAACAGGGAAATATTATTTTACAGGTGATGATGCTGTAATACGTCCTTTTATTGGCCTTGCAGCAGGTACTTATTATATGGAACAAAGGGTAGATAACGGTTTATTCTCTAGTAGCGACAAAGGATGGACATTTTCGATAGCTCCCAAAGCCGGCTTTTTAATCCCCTTGAGTTACAGTACTAGTTTAGCTGTAAGCCTTGATTATAGTACTTCTTTTGAATCATCTGATTTACCTCAACAAAACTGGTTAGGTATTAATATTGGTTTTAGCTGGGATTATTAAACATTAAACAACAACTAAAAAAAGCGAGTCCGTATACGGCTCGCTTTTTTTTATATGAAGTTATTTAAATTTGTAATATGCAGAAAGGAAAAGCTATTAATCTGACTATTTTTTATTCATCTCACAACACATTAGTAACAAAGATATTCGATAAAACATTGTTTCAGAGCAAATGAAGATAATGAGTTTCAGGTGTAATATAACAAAAGAGTAGCGAACCATTTAGAATCTATTACATGAAGAAAATGGCTTTTTTCAAGTGAAATTCACAATTTTTTAATAAAAAAACTGATTGGCTACGTCAAATCTTTCGTAATAGTTATACTACACTCCTACTAATAACACCTTGTACATCTGTTTTTCATTTCAATCTGTGCGTTAAAATTTAAATCGAACCCAAGTTATTAATTTGACCCATATAGTAACTTCATTTTTTAATTTACACAGACAATTCACGGCATTATTTCCCTCCAAAAGAGGCTGCCTTTAGGCAACCTCTATACACACAGGAATTGTTGGGAGAAAAATAACTCTCATAACACCACAAATGTCCTCATTTCCTTCTTATCCGTAGTTACCTCTCTGTTATTTATAGTTTAAATAAAGATTACCAACTGCCTTACTATCAATGCATGTCATTTTGTCTTGACTAAAACATATTAATAAGTCATATTGACGGCTGCGAGCGCTATAATACTGTTTTTCTGTCACATATAAACCACTGGCATTATCATTGAAGTATTGTGTTCAGAACAAAAACAATTAAAAATTTAAAATAATAGGAGATTTAATTATGAAACTTGTAAAATTTAACAACCGTCTTCCACAATCAAACAATTTAATGAATCATTTCTTTGGTAGTGAATTATTAAATGGAGGTAATAGCCTGTATGGAGGCAATCAACATAGTACCCCAAAGGTAAACATACATGAAACAAACAATGAGTTTAGCATTGAAGTTGCCGCACCGGGATTTGATAAAAAAGACTTTAATGTGGTTATTGAAAACGATATACTAACCATAGAAGCGTCGAAAGACCAAAGTAAAGAGGATAAACAATACTCACACTATGAGTTTACATATGATTCATTTAAACGTTCATTTTCTTTACCTGAAAATAAAATAAAAGAATCAACAGTTTCTGCACGATACGAAAATGGTATACTATATATTTCGCTTCCCAAAAAAGAAGAAGCGAAAGCACAACCTAAACGTCTGATTGATATACTTTAATTTAAATACTGATTTTTCATAAATGTGGAGAGAGGTTGCTAAAAGTAACCTCTTTTCTTTATTAATCTGTTTAAAAAATTCCTTAGCAATTCTCTTTATCACCTTTTAATATAAACGCCTTTTCCTACGAGTATATTTACCTCCTGCACTGTTAAGCGGGTTAGCACTTTCACTGCAAGGTACGGCAGGACGCCGGCCTCCCGACCGTAATCCTTTCCGCTGATTAAATTCGAAAATTAATGACAACTCATGCGCTCCTGCAGTCGACCAGCCAAGGCTCGAAATCGTAATATCGTAACTATACCCTATCCTCAGTGACCCCAGATCATACGCAAGTAATGCAATCACTGCATCCTGATTAAGAGCTGTACTTTTTTCTACCTTATTAATAAACGGTAAACCACGGTACCAGACCCCTATTTCCAATGGTGTATTATGCCAGTAAACACCTAAGTCCAACTGATCAAACTGTGCTTGATGCTGATATCTGAAACTGGCAGAGAATGCCCGATGAGAATGCGTTCTTCGTCTTCTTTCACTCCAAATATTCATGCCTCCAAACACCACATACTTATAATCCACTTTAGCATCTTCATTTAAGAAAGTATAATTTGGCCTAGTTAAATGATCAACCGTTAACCCCACCCAGTACTTTGGGCTATAAATAAATAGTGAAGCTGCCAAATCAACATAATTAATCTGATCATTTGACAAACGATCATAAGCTCCACTACCACTAACCGACAGGGGAGGTTGATCCGGGAAAACTGCCTTACTGAAATCAATTATTTTGTTACCATAGGCAAACTGAACTGCCGGCACAATTTGCCATTGACTGGTAATAACTAGATTATAAGAATATTGGAAGGCAGCATTGGTTGTTGTTAATCCAGCCGTGCCGGCCCTATCCTGGATAAGGTAAAAACCAATTCCACTATTAAAGGATGGAAAAAAATTATCAAATGAAATGGAATAAGTTGAAAATGCTTTTGATACTTCAGGCCATTGCTTACGGTAATTAACAATAAGCCGCCCCCCATCTGTCGATCCTGCCAACGACGGACTAAGGTACAGAGGATTTGCATAGAACTGGGAGAAGTGATGATCCTGTGCCCTTCCCCTGAAACATACAAGTAACAAGCATAATATGATCAGTACTTTATTCATTTATCTAAATAACGTTACATCTCCTGTTTTTACATCAACACTTCCATTTGAATACCTACACCTTACCTTCCATATATATACTCCACTCGGGCAAATTTTATTATGATAATAACCATCCCAACCAATTTTAATATCCTGACTTTCAAATACCAATTCTCCCCAACGTGTATAAATTCTTAGTTCGTATTCCACCACTCCCTCGTTCACAAAAGGATAAAACACATAGTTATTTGATGATCCCGGCGTGTATTCTCCTCCTGATGAGCCAACCGGATTGGGCGTAAACGCATTAGGAAAACTTATATTACCTGCCTCCTCTGCTCTTACTGCTGCACGTATAACATGTTCATCAAGGCATCCTTTATCACTCGTAACCTGTAAGGTAACATCATAAACACCCGCATTTTCATACCTGTATTGAAACGAATACCCTGTTGAGCTCTGCCCATCACCAAACTGCCAATAATAACTAACAGCTCCATTTGACAAATTAATAAATGAAACAGTTTCAGGAAGTTTGATAACTGTTGGCCGAACCTCAAAGTCAGCGAATGGCTTTTCATACACCTCTATTGATACATCTTTAGATTCAGCCATACCACCAGGTCCATCCACAGTAAGACCAACATCGTAGGTACCAGGGGTATAATAAATATGCTTGGGTTCTTTTTCTGATGATACATTACCATCTCCAAAATCCCAGAAGTAAGTATGAGCATCTACTGTATTATTATAAAACTGTACTTCAAGAGGTGGACAACCTTCGGCATCAGCCCCATAATCAATAAGAGGCAAAGTAGGCAATACCGTTACAAATTGCCTTAAAGAGTCTGCACAATGCGCACCACTTACTTTTAACCAGACATTATACTCTCCTGATACTGCATATGTATATTTATCCGGATAAGCTAAACTGGAAGTATTCCCATCCCCAAATTGCCAATAATAATCCCATGCTGCTCCTTGTGTATTATTACTGATTGATATTGTTGATTGTGGCATCTGTAACTCAAGTGGAGTAATTGTAAAGGCTGGTACTGGCCTTCGATAAACCAACACATTTGTATATGTTGTATCACTACATCCATAAGTCGACTCTGCTATCATCTGCACTTCATATACCTTATCTTCAGCAGTTAAATTTAAATATGCATTATGGCCATTGAATTCATTTGAAACATTACCATCACCAAAACTCCATGTAAATTGATTAGCTCCTGTGGAATTATTAAGCAAACTCTCTAAAAATGGTGTACAACCGGCTCCTCCTTCTGATATGGATGCTAGCACCTCGGGAAATACACCTAAATATTGACTACTTGAATCTTTACAACCATAAGTATTTTCAACAATGAGCTTAGGTTGATAGTACACTACAGTCTGTGCCGGGTTGGTGTATGTATGTGATACATTTGAGATACCATTCTCATAATACCCATGTCCATCGCCAAAGTACCATAAACTTACTGAGGCTCCGGCAGATTGATTCACAAAATCAACTGCAAAAGGCGAGCATTCTTCAATATCAGGTATACTGAATTGACTATGAGGGGAAGGTAAAACCGTAATTAGTAACTCTGATGAGTCGCGACAAGCAAAAACTGAATTGGTATACAACTTTACATTATACTCAATAGGCTCCTCACTTGGATTCTCAAAGATATGTGTCGCTGCATTTGCTCCATCTAATATATTTCCATCGCCAAGATTCCATTGATATGAAAATGCTCCCGGATCTGCCACCATCTCTACCTTAAGCGGATGACAACCTTGCTGGGGCATTGCACCAAAACCATATTCTACTAATGGATAGACTGTTACATACCTTTTTAAGGTATCCCTGCAGCCATAAGCATTATTAGCAACCAACCTAACATTAAAAGACTGCACATAATGCTTCTGGTTTAAAAAAGTATGCGAAACATCTTGTTGATCATCTGTTGTTCCATCACCAAAATCCCATTCATAACTTGTTGCACCTTCTGATTGATTAAAAAAATCTAGCTTCAGAGGACTGCACCCTGGCTCTTCATCATTTTGAAAGGCAGCAAAAGCAGTTGGCAATACACGCATATCATACCTGCCAGAATCCACACACCCATATGAATTAGAGGCTATTAACTCTACAACACAATCAAATGGATCGATGGTATTATTCATAAAACTATGAACAGGATTATCCTGATTAGAGATATATCCATCTCCAAAATCCCAGAAATAAGTTTCCGCATTAGTAGACATATTATTGAAACTGACCTCTGCCGGACTACATTGTTCCGCATCAAAAGGCATTATATTAGCCTGAGGTACAGGATAAAACTCTACCACAACCGTATCTCCAGAACGGCATCCTCCATTATCCTCGATCCAAGCAAACTCATAATTACCCGACAAACTAACATCAACTACTGAATTCGGACTTAAAGCATCAAAAAAATCAGCACCTCCTGTACCTGCAATAAGCTCCCACATGCCTACCCCAACATTTGGAGTAGCATTCAGTACATACCCTAACCCACATGTATCTGCATCATTCATAACAACAGGCTGAGGCATTTGAACAAATGAAATGGTAACTTCAGATGAAGATAAGCATCCATTATTATCCTCAGTCCATATAAATGTATAATCACCATATACATCCACTGTAACCAATGACTTTGCATTATTTATATTATCAAATAAAACTGATCCTGCAACGGCGTCAAATGACCATGTACCAATACCAACTGACGCTATGGCATTAAGTTCATAATTCAATCCACATGCCTGATCATTTAGACCTGCATTACCATTGGGGTGCTCATACACACGTACATAAATACTATCCGCATCTTCACACCCATACGAATCACGTACCTGGTACCGGTATTTATATAAACCCGGTAAACTTCCCGTAAATTCAGGATTCTCAATATCTGTTGCTGATAATAAGTCAACCCTATCTCCCGACCAATGATGACTTACAAACGTTTCGGACCCACCCCTCGGATTGGGCTCTAATACCTGCGTTACTCCCGAACACATTACAACCTCTTTATTTAAAAAATGAATACTCACAGAATCAACAACTAACAATACAGTATCTGCATCAAAGCACCCATTTGCATCCGTTATCCTGTACACCAATTCATACGTTCCTTCATCAACCGTTTCAAAAATCGGATTGTGTATATCGGTCGCTCCAAGGGTAGCAACATCTCCTGTCCACAAATGCGTATATGGCATCACTCCCTGAGTTGGGTTTCCATCAAGCTGTAATTGTGTTCCCGGACACAAATGAATTTCAGCCCCAGCTGTTATATTGGCCAAAGGTGAATCCAATACCTGTATAACAATCTCCCCAGTAGCATTACAGCCATTACCATCTTCAATATAATAATTAATGGTATGCATACCCGGACCTGCTACAGACGGATCAAATTCACCTGTCCACTCATCAACAATACCCGGTCCCGACCATTGTCCACCAGCAGTATTCGGATTTAATATGACAACACCGTCATTTTCGCAAAAAGGCCCCGCTGGCGCAACATCTCCATCAGGATCAGCAACAATAACAATTACCGCAGTTGTTGAAACAGGGTTGTAGCCCATATCATAAGGGTTGCAATAATTCCAATTATTCAAAGTCACTTCAAATTCATCACCTACAACCCGGTTATCAGGCACAAAAATAGGTAAAGCATCATTCCAAGGCACCTCCGGCCTAACAATAGGCTCAGAAGTAACACCAATAGAACTTACAAACGGGTACATATGAGCAGAACCATTAACTTGTGCATTGTCAATAAAATTCCCTGCCCCACTATTGGTACCGTAAATCCACTGAATCCATCTCTTATAGTTATTCGGAAGGTCATTCTCATCGGGTGGTACACAATTCCATAAACTATTATCAATAAAAGTAACACTACCACTATTACCTACGCATATAGGATACACAGGTGGATCAATGGATAATTGCCCTCCATTTTCATTATCAACATCCCAAACGGTTACAATTTGTTCCTGCATTGTACTAGTACAAATCGTTCCATTTACAAGTAATGTAACTGTTGGATGATAATTACACTGATCACCTCCAATAGGATAAACATGCGTATGTGAAATACTCCATTCTAACAGACCTACATCAGTCAAATTTGCAGGAATTGTTTCTACAGGCGAGCCATCACCCCAATTAAACTGCATAGCAACACTTGTTCCACTATTACTAACACCTCGGTATAATACATTCCAGGTAACAGTAACCGGAGCACATAACTTATCTGGTATTATGTCATTTGCTTTAGAGGTTATACTGCACAATTGTGCATCTACCTTTAAATCAAAACACAACACAGCTAATAGTATTAAAACTGCTTGTAGTTTGCCATCCATAAGCATTTTAATCTCAAATGTATTATAAACACCTCTTCACCTGAAGTATTGCTGTCTTATCAACAAAATATGACTCAACATCCTCTAAAGATACTGATTTATATCATGATTGTACACTTTTACAACTAAAGATGAGTTTAGTCATTTTTTTATTTCCTAAGAGTTCTAAAATTTACGCTAAGTGAATTCGAGAAGCACTTTCCAGGAAATCTGTAATTTCTATTGGCTTTAGTCCGTAAGTAAGCAATGCAATGCATTAATGTTCCGGTTAATAGCTATTTTTTTTTGAAAAACATTTAAAACAAATCTACAATGGTTAATAAACTAATTGCTAAAATTCTTCCGTATTTCCCAAAGAAATTAGTGTGGATATTTTCAAAAAAATACATTGCTGGTGAAACTATTGAAGATGCAATAACAGTTTCCAAACAGCTTAATGAAAAAGGAATAAAAATAACGGTTGACTTATTGGGTGAGTTTATTACCAATATGGATGAAGCTCGTAAAAATAAAGAAGAGTACCTCTCAATTATTGAAAATTTTGAAGAAAAGAAGATTGATGGTAATTACTCTTTAAAACCCACAAGCTTTGGTTTACTAATTGATAAAGATACTTGCTATCTCCACATAAGAGAAATTGTAGCTAGGGCAAGTAAACATGGTAACTTCGTGCGAATTGATATGGAAGACTCTAAATGTGTAGATTTAGAAATTGAGTTATTCCGTAAACTCAAAGCTGAATTCCCCAATAGTGTTGGGCTTGTTGTACAAGCTTACCTTAAACGCACGCTTTCTGATCTGGAGAATTTGATGGATATCCATACTGACGAAACACCAGTTAACTACCGCCTATGCAAAGGTATTTATGTAGAAACCAAAGAAATAGCATTTAAAGAATACCAGGAAATAAATAACCATTACCTTGAAGATTTGGAATACCTTCTGAAAAAAAAGGTATATGTTGGAATAGCTACCCATGATCGAAAATTAGTTGAATGTGCCATGGCAATTATCGAAAAATACAATATTAAAAAAGAGAATTTTGAGTTTCAGATGCTTTATGGTGTAACACCTCATCTCCGACAGGAAATACTTGATAAAGGCTTTAAAATGCGTGTATATGTACCATATGGTAAGGATTGGTTTGGGTATAGCACACGCCGTCTGAAAGAGAATCCCAAAATGGCAACTGAAATCATTAAATCACTATTAATAAAAAAATAAGCAACTGCGAATAATTTAATTCAACTTAAGCTTTATAATTCAGATTACAATTAAGAAAACTGATAAATATCGCAATAATTTGAAAACCATGATTTATATTGAACAGATTAAATAGTATTCAACTTGAGGAACGTTAGTTAATAATAAATTCAGGGCTGGCTTCGTATCTAATACATATGAGTTAGTTCCTGAATATAGTAAGTTTCTTATAGAATACGGTTTGAAATAAACCACGTCCAAGCATAAAACAATTCATAGCTAACCATAAAGCATGATTCCCTAAGTTATTCTTTAAAGAATAGAAAAGTAGAAAAAATACAACTGTTGCCATAAGCATGGTATTTCGCATCAATCGAGATGCTGTTACTCCAATATAAATGCCATCCCATATAAATGAAGCAAATCCCGTTAGGGGTAATAGTACTAACCAAGGAAGGTAATCCATTGCAACCTTGATAACATCCTTTTGATTCGTAAATAAAACCAAAAGGTGTCTTCCTGCACCTGCATAAACAACAAAAAAAACTGTTGCAAAAGCAGCACCCCAGCCAAATAAATAACGTACCGAACGTTTTATTTCTTTTATATTTTTTCTTCCTGTATACTTACCAATTAATGCCTCTGCAGCATAAGCAAATCCATCCAAAAAATAAGAAAACAGAAACAAAAATTGTAATAATGCACTGTTGGCCGCCAAAATCAAATCTCCTGTACCTGCCGATTTAGAGGTAAAAAAAGTAAACACAATTATTATACAGAGGGTTCGTAAAAATATATCTCCACTTACATCTAAAAAACGCAACAACCCTGCCTTATTAAAAATTGCTTTCACCTTAAACTCTTTTAATATATACCTATATTTATAAAAGAATAGAATCACTGCCAGGATAAAACCAATACCATTAGCGACAACTGAACCTAGGGCTACTCCTTCCACTTTCATACCAAATACTTTAACAAAAATGAAAGATGATACAATATTGACTATATTGATAGCAATTGAAATGACCATCGGATATATAGCATTCTGCATGCCTAAAAACCATCCGTTTATTACCATTAGCGAAATAGCAAGTGGGGCAGCCCATATTCTAACTGAGAAATAATCTCTTGCCAAAGCTTTAACCTCTGCACTACCTTCCAATATCTTAAGACTTAAGCCTACCACTCCATTTTGTAATAGTAGTAATAAAACGCCTGCACTAACCGCTAGAAACAAGCCTCTAAAAAGTATCATGGCTATTTCAGTTGTACTGTTCCGACCAAATGCTTGAGCAGCCAAGCCACTAATGCTCATGCGCAAAAAAGCAAAACCCCAATAAACAAAATTAAAAATTACACCTCCGAGTGCTACTGCCCCCATAAAAACAGACGAATCCTGATACCCCATTAAGTGCATGTCTACCATACCCAGAAGTGGAACTGTTAAATTGGTTAGTATATTTGGTAAGGCTAATTGAAGTATATCTTTATTCATGTGTGCTTCACTTTATTGAAGTACGAAGATAAGCCTTTATGATTTAAAAAAATATTAACGACACCCCCACTCTTTAAGAGACTTTCCGATTTTCAGGAAACTCGACAAAGAATAAAAGACAAATTTATCTCATTTTTATTTGGATTGATTCTAGATTATAAATACTTTTGGATTCGTAATTCTTTTATTAAAAATAAAACAAATATAATATGGCTTTTGATTTACCAAAATTAGACTATTCATACGATGCACTCGAACCACATATTGATGCACGTACTATGGAGATACATCACAGCAAACATCATGCTGGTTATACTAACAACCTTAATGACGCAATTAAAGGAACTGATTTAGAAAGTCAGGACATTGAATCAATTCTGGCAAATATTTCAAAACATTCTGTTGCTGTTCGTAATAATGCTGGAGGTTTTTATAATCATACACTATTCTGGACAGTTATGTCTCCTAATGGTGGTGGACAACCAACAGGTAAATTAGCAGAAGCCATTAATATAGCTTTTGGTTCCTTCGATGCATTTAAAGAGGCTTTCAACAAAGCTGCTGCAACACGTTTTGGATCAGGTTGGGCCTGGTTAGTTAAACAAGCTGATGGTTCATTAGTTGTAACATCTTCGGCTAATCAGGACAATCCATTAATGGATATATCTGAAGTAAAAGGTACCCCAATTTTAGGATTAGATGTTTGGGAACATGCATACTATTTAAATTATCAAAATAGACGTCCCGATTATATCGGAGCATTCTGGAATGTTATCAATTGGGACGAGGTTACAAGACGTTATAAATTTTAGTTTGTTCATTTTGTCTGAAAAAAAGGGAGTCCAAACGTGGACTCCCTTTTTATTTTTTTTAAGCTTTTTGAAAACATAAAAATAGTAAGTTTGTTTAAACCCAAGACAAATACATAAAATGAACAAATATGAACTTTGAATTACCTCAATTACCGTATGCACTGGATGCACTAGAGCCTGTAATTTCGAAACGTACAATGGAATTCCATTATGGGAAACACCACCAGGCTTATGTTAATAACCTGAATAGCTTAATTAAAGGTACTGAGTTTGAAAATGCTGATTTAGAAACTATTGTTAAAAAATCAGATGGTGGTATTTTTAATAATGGAGCACAAGTCTGGAATCACACATTTTACTTTATGTCATTTACACCTAATGGCGGAGGTGAACCAACAGGAGCTTTGGCTGATGCCATAAAAACATCATTTGGTTCTTTTGATAAATTTAAAGATGAATTTTCTGCAGCTGCAGCCACATTATTTGGATCAGGCTGGGCATGGTTGGTAAAAAAATCAGATGGTTCATTAGCTATCATTAAAGAAAGTAATGCCGGCAATCCTCTTCGCGATGGCTTAACTCCAATTTTAACATGCGATGTTTGGGAACATGCTTATTATTTAGATAAGCAAAACCTACGTCCTAAATACATTGAAGAGTTCTTTAGTATTATAGACTGGAATGTGGTATCAGAAAGATATTAGAAAAGTATAAATATTAAGATTTTGAGGGAGACTTGATTACAATTTTTGTATATTAAGTCTCTCTTTTTATACCCTTATAACAATAACTAAAAAATAATTCTATGCTGAAAGATTTAATTCTTAAAAACCGTAGCTACCGACGTTTTCATCAGGATAAAGCTGTTTCAATTGAAACGCTGCATGAATTAGTTAATTTAGCTCGTCTATCTCCATCTGCCCGAAATGCTCAACCCTTAAAATATTTCATAGCTAACACACCCGAAATTAATAACAAGATCTTTCCTCACCTATCGTGGGCAGGATACCTAAAAGATTGGGCAGGGCCTGAAAAAGGAGAACAACCTGCTGCCTATATTATTGTACTAAATGATAGCGAAATTTCAGCCAATTATTTTTGCGATGACGGCATAGCTACACAAAGCATATTATTAGGCGCAACAGAAAAAGAACTGGGCGGATGCATAGTTGGTTCTTTGAATAGATTGCAACTCCACCGTGAACTTAAGCTTGCTGATAATCTTAAAATTGTACATGTTATAGCTTTAGGTACACCCAAAGAAGTTGTTGAAATTGAGCAGATGAAAGAAGGTAATATCAAATACTGGCGCGACATTAAGAAGGTCCATCATGTACCTAAAAGAAAATTAGAAGATATTATTATTTAATAAGCTGATATAACAATGAATGCCCGATGCTTCTTTTGTATCGGGCGCTTTTAATTTAAACCAATATTGCCCAACATAAACCCCATTTAATTGTTATTAATTAAGAGAAAAATACCCACCTTTTATAAACAACTGCCCATGAAAAGTTTCCTAATTATCTTTCTGGCAATATTCTTTATCTATACACTGTCGGTTGCTCAAGTACAATCTAGTGATTCATTGCATATTACCGGAGTGGTATTAGAGCAAGATAGTTTAAATACATTACCATACTCTCGTTTTAAACTGGATTCTGAAACATTTATTTCTGATGAGCAAGGCCAATTCTCATTTTGGGCTAAGCAGGGCGAAATTGTGCGCTTTTCACACATGGGATTTAAAGATACTTACATACAAATAAATGACTCCTTGCAGCATCGTAACTATATGTTAGGTGTTTTCTTAACACGGGATACGTTTCAAATTAGTGAAGTTATTGTAATGCCACGATATGAAAACCTATCATTACAAGCTAAAACAATGCCATTAATAATCACACCCGATGCAGCCTATGCCACTAATAATGTAAGGGTATCAACACACCAGGCTTTAACACAAACTCCTACTAAAATGGATGCTGAGATGAATCAACGCATGGTATTACAGGAAAAAACCTGGGGTACGATATACAAAACACAAATTCCACCGGATAAAACCTTAGGTATTACATCGGAAAATACGGCACAAATGCGTTTATTCTTACCCCAAAATGAACAAAAAATAAAAGAAATAAGCTTAATGCCACTTAACAGGAACGAGCTGGATCTTATTTTAAGAATCTATGAGGAACGAACAAAAAAAAATGTTCTTATACCATAAACCAAATACAGAACAAATAAGGTTAAAATCAGATAAATATCAGTTGCATTTTAAAAGAAAATAGTCACTTTTGCATTTTTACATGAGATTGGGCTATCAAACACATCACAATGGAATTTACTTTAAACGGAAAAAAGGGCTATTCTAAAGTAGAATCATACAACGATAACACTACTGAAGAATTATCAAACCATTACCATAAAATATTAGATGCATTAGGTGAAGACACGTCGAGAGAAGGACTTGAAAAGACACCATTACGTGTAGCAAAGGCTATGCAATTTCTTACCCAGGGATACCATATGGACCCGCAAGAAATTATTAAATCAGCCATGTTCAGAGAAGATTATCAACAAATGGTGGTAGTAAAAGATATTGAACTATATTCGATGTGCGAACATCATATGTTACCTTTCTTTGGCAAAGCTCATGTTGCATATATTCCTCGTCATCATATTACCGGATTAAGCAAATTGGCTCGTGTAGTTGAAGCATTCGCCCGACGATTGCAAGTGCAGGAGCGCCTTACAACTCAAATTAAAGATTGTATACAAGAAACACTTAATCCTCTTGGCGTAGCTGTAGTAATTGAAGCACAACACATGTGTATGCAAATGCGTGGTGTACAGAAGCAACACTCCGTAACAACAACTTCTGATTTTACCGGAGCTTTTCAGAAAAACATTGCAACACGTGAGGAGTTCTTTAATATTATCAGTGCTAAACTCAGATAAATTTAAGTATAGACGATACAGAAAGAGGCTATCAGAAAAACAAATGATTCTGTTTCTTTTGATAGCCTTTTTTTATAAAATTACCTTCTTACTAAAAACAAAAAACAGCTCCTAACTTAAAATATTCGGTATTCATGCCTTCATAAACATCATCCCCCTCGATTATAACGCACTTCAACGCCTAATATTAAGAACTTCAATCCCAAGGCGTGCTCTAGCATCAAATGTTGAAACATCGTCTAATCCGACATCAAGTCCAAGCTGTATACAGTCTACCACCCAATTTCAAAGCTCGGTTAACTCTCCCCAATGCATAACCACGAGTTTAAATCCGAATTAGATTCTCCTCCAATCCGGCTTTCCCATTTCAATGTTATTTCGCTTAAAGAAGCCTACAAAAAACCATTTAATGAGCCATCAAACACATCATTACCAAAACCATACTACTAAACTTCGTAAATACCAGGCCCATCATCCCCTGCTCTCACTTTTGAAAATATCCCCAGCATTACAATCGCAAGACAAATCATTGATACATTCTAATAACGATAATATCAAGTTGGTAAAAGCTACAGTTAAAGATAAATAATACCATTCCTAGTGTAAAACTTTATTGCAGTATAACCAATAGTAATGAGATATTAATAATACTGGTACACTAGTGCACAAAAAAGTCGACTATATAAAAGCCGACTTCTTTAGATTCAGATAAATCATTAAATATCTTATCTATATCCGGGATTAAAGTATAAACACAATCTAGCAACTGCTATTGAATGTTATATAATTTAGATACCAAATAACTTATATCCTACTGCAACCGTAAGAACATCTGTCTTTTGCCCTATTGAGGCTTTTGAAATATCTTTCATTCCCCATTCGTAACGTACATCAGCTGTTAAACGCCAAAACTCAACACCAGCTCCAGCCTGAAAGGTCCAGTTTGCTGTATCTACATCATCATATTTAGGAAGATCTGTCTTAGTCTTAGTATTAAACGAAGCAACAGGGCCAGCCACCCCATAAACACTGGCAACTTTCAGGTCGAGTAAACGTACATTAACCAAAAGTGGTACATCCCATGTGTGGTAAGTTACTTTCTCCGAAATATTGCTTTCCAATATATCACTTGCCTTTTTTGCATAATACAATTCCGGCTGAAAAGTTAGATTACCAAACAGGCGTAAACGTCCATATGCACCAAATAGAAATCCACTATTTGCTTCATTCTTTATGGATTGTCCATCTGGAATATCACTTAAATTAATTTTTGTGGAGTTAAAACCTGCTTTTAAACCAATTGCAATACGATCTTGAGCCGAAAGCGAAGTGACCAATACACTAACTACAAATACTAATATTAACTTTTTCATGTGTCCAAATTTTATCTTTACCTGTCAGATGAAACTCCCAATGAATTTTATTCACTCTCATTTGTATTGTTTAGAGTGCAGGAATTCATTTTTATTTCATCATACCTTAATTCTTAATAATACAAGTTTAAGCAAATCTACTTAAATGTGTACATATATTAAGACATTCGTGCTAAAGTTTGCACGTATATGACATTTTTTTAGAAAATTGATTGTTTTATCCTATTATAAACAATGGTGACCTTAATTTAGCCGTTATATGTCAGTATTACAGAATTCGTTCATCTTTTTAATATGAATTCGATTTAAATTTTAAAACACAGATTTAAATAGAAAGCTGAATTACAAGGCATCATTTAGAGGAAGAGTATATACTACTGCGATAAAATTTGACGGAGCAAATCAGTTTATTATTTAAAGCTTGTGGATTTTACTTGAAAACAACCATTTTTTTTCATATAATCAACTCAAAACAGCATCCGGCATAAAACATCTTATTGGCTGGAGTTGAGGACATCGCAAGTTAGACCTTTTAATGGTGTGGAAGCAGCAGGAGTGTATTATAAAAATATAACATTACCTCTCCTTAGTAACAACTGCAGAGTTGTAGTTGTTCTCCCCTACAAGGCAAAAAAGTATGTGTAAAGTATAGTCTATAAATGCAAAAATGATCTAATGAATGCCAAAGTACTGCCCCATATGGATGCAGAACATTTTGATGTAAAAAATTATGCGAAAATTTGAAATTATTCTTGTTTTTTTTAATACTGTACCTCTTGAAGAGGATATTGTAGTTAACCGGTATTTTAATGAAAATTACAAAACAAGGACGTCTGTTAGAGAAATAATATAATAATTACGATATTGTTTCGCGGTCAGTACTGGCATTATCATGGTTAGAATGGTATACTTCTACTCAGGATTTATCATCTCAAGAATAATGTAGTTTTTATTATCTATATATAAATAAAGGGGCTTACCATCACCACTTTTGTATCTCGATGTTTTTCTTATTAATGTTAATATGTAATAGTCCCACTCTGTCTGGCAACATTTTTCAGTACAACTTGTGCCAGTAAAGCATAAATACCCCTCTGTATTAGCATCGTATGTTCCTCCACACACATTCTTCGACAATAGTAAAGTAAATTCTCCCTGTTTTGGAAATGATATACATATATCATTCTTGGTGTGTATCTCCTTAAAAGGATAGGATGGGGCTACCACTGTTATAATCTTCCAATTATTTTTAAAATTATGTTTCTTAGTAACGTAGGTTGTAGGATCGCAACTTGTAAGCAATATCACAAGAGTACCGATTAGTATTAAGGTTCGTTTGGTTCGCATCTTGGTTTTTTATCTAAAGACAAATCCTTTTATAAAAGGTTGCTTTGAAATTATAAAATAGGGTAAATGTATCTTTCCGGTAATATTCTTTTAATATTTTGGTCTAAAATTAATCTTAAGCTTTACTTTATCCTTCGATGGTAATCCATTATCTGTAGCTGCTTGCCATTTTGCACCGCTTCTTATAGCACGTATCACTTCAACTGAATAATCCTCAGAAGGACTACGTTTGACCTTAATATTTTTTATTTCTCCACTATCACTAATTGTTACAAGTACTACAACTAACTCTTTTTTACCTCGCCAGCTTTTAGGGTAATGCAATGCTTTTTCAATACTTTTCAAGTAGGCATCCATTCCTCCTTCCGGTCTAGCTGGAACAAACTCATTTACCCGGCGCTTTTTATCCTTTGAGACCGTTGTAACTGTTACAACTTCACTTAATGCATATTGCGCTTCTTCCATAATAAAGTTTAGTGAATCTTCACTGTTTTGTGCTACTTCTTGTGACAAATAGCCAATAAAATCTGCAGCCACAAGTTTTGAACTATCTGTCAGTGGTACTTTCATTTCATAATAACCATCTGCCCGGGTGACAGTTGCCACATGTGTTCCTGTTAAATGTACATTGGCTCCAGCTATCGGATGTTTGTCTTTATCCATAACCTTTCCATGTATTACCTTTAGCTCTACTAAAGATGCAGAACCACTATTACCGTTTAACAGTTCTCCATGTAAAGTACCATAATCAACTTTCGTCATTTCTTCGCTAATACGGTCTTCTTCTGATATATAAAATTCCAATTTATATCCAATTTCTTCAGCCAGTATAATTTCTTCAACTGGTTTAAAGGCAAAATTCCTTTTTGGTCTGTCAGCTTTCTCGTTTATAATTTCTTCTGAACCTGCCACCTGCACTTCAGCACTTTCTTCAGTTTTCTCTTCTTTTTCTTCTGCTTCAAAAACAATTTTAGGATTCTTTTCTGCAATACTCTTCTCTATATGCTCAGCAGGAAACACAGTTTCCGATACCCTTAAAGGTTCTTCAGGCACAAATATCCAAAGGAGCGAAATAAGGCCTATACCAAGCAGTATTGATGCTGCTGCCATAAAGTAAGATTTTCGCCAAGATATAACCTTCTTTCTTTTAAGTTTGTTATTAAGAACAAACAATTCTGCATTAAGATCTTCTACCGTTAAAGTAGAAAAACCTTCTAAAGCCTCCGATTCGAATGCATCATTCAGCATATGCATCTCAAAAGCATGCTCCTCTCCCTCATTCATTTCTTTATTCAGGTACCTTTGAAATACTTTAAGATCCGTTTTTTTACCTTTAGACATCTTTTGCTTCGATACAGATTTTTAAATTTCGTTTCCCATTCTGAATATAGCTCTTCACCTTTTTAATATCGAGCTTTAAATTATCACTTATCTCACGATAACATAATTCTTTAAAATAAAACAGCTCAATACAGGAACGTTGCTGCTCTCTTAACTTCTTTAAGCAAGCTTGCAAGCGCTGATCTAGTTCATCTGGTTCCCAGCTATTATTAAGATGCAGATCGCCTTCTGTTTCCATAAGTGAAATTTCATCTTTTTCAAATTCTTTTTCTTTACTGAGTTGTGATTGTCGACTCCGTAATTGCATTAAACAGTAATTCTTAGAAACGACATATAACCATGGTTTAAAGTTATCAACTTGCTTTACCAAAAGTTCCTGACCTGTTTTTTCATATATTTCCATTACGGCATCCTGTGCATCTTCTTTATTTTTCAGGTATTTAAGACATACGCCATACACCAGATGCATATAACGATGAAATAAAAGACCCAGCACCTCAGTATCGCCTGAGCCTTGATACTGCTTTATCAATTGCTCATCATCTTTTTCCTTATTTCTAAACCACGATACGCCCATAATTTGCTCTAATGCTTCTAAAAGTAGAAAAAAATTATAATGTTTTTATGGAATCATAACAATGCCTGCATCCTATAAGCAAAACAGTTTAATTTTAAAATTCTGCATTATGAAACGATCAGCACTATTATTGACAATAATTATCAGCCTTATTGGGTCTAATATTCAAGCATATAACAAAACAATCACCGGACAGGTCACTGACAAAGAAGGAAATACTATTGCAGGCGTAAATGTTGTTATTAAAAATACAACAACAAGTACAGTAACTGATATTAATGGTAAATATTCCATCCAGGTAAACAGTAAGAATGATGTTCTGCTCTTCTCTTTTATCGGTATGGTAACCAAGGAGGTTAAAGTAGCTCAAAAAAGTACTATTAATGTAACTCTTCAAGCGAATGCCTGCAAAATACAAGAGGTGGTTGTTATGGAGTATGAATCCGAGCCCCAAAATATGCTTTATAATGCAGTTGCCGGAGTACAAACTAAAGCCTACAAGGATGAAAGCAAGTACACAACTGGTTATTCTTCATTTTGTAATTTACACGAACAGAATTTTAACACAGAAAACTATGCCTCTATATCTGAAAATGGTTATAAACAGGTAACTAAAGAACCACTCTCTACGTTCGCTGTTGATGTTGACAGGGCATCATACACCAACATTCGCCGATTCTTAAACAACGGCCAATTGCCTCCTGCCGATGCCGTACGTATTGAAGAAATGATTAATTACTTTAGCTATGACTATAAAGCGCCAGATACAGATCATCCTTTCTCTGTTAATTCAGAAATGGCTACATGCCCTTGGAATAACGAGCATTACCTCCTTAAAGTAGGGCTAAAAAGCAAGGAAATTAAAAAAGATAACCTTCCTCCATCCAACCTTGTATTTCTGATTGATGTATCGGGCTCAATGAATAGTACCAATAAACTACCCCTTTTAAAATCATCATTCCGATTGTTAGTTAATGAACTGAGACCTGAGGATCGCGTTTCAATTGTTGTATATGCAGGTGCTGCCGGCTTAGTGCTTGAACCTACAACTGGTGATAATAAGAAAAAAATATTAGAAGCACTTGACAAGTTACAGGCCGGTGGTTCTACTGCTGGAGGTGCAGGTTTAAAACTGGCTTATAAAACGGCAAAAGAGTATTACCAAAAACAAGGCAACAACCGTATTATACTTGCTACAGATGGAGATTTTAATGTGGGACAAAGCTCAAATTCTTCAATGGAAGATCTTGTAGAAGAAGAACGAAAAAATGGTATTTATATGACTGTACTTGGTTTTGGAATGGGCAATTATAAAGATGACCGCATGGAAATTATAGCCGATAAGGGCAATGGCAACTATGCTTATATCGATAATTTACAGGAGGCACAAAAAACATTAGTTAGTGAATTTGGTGGGACTTTATTTACCATTGCAAAAGATGTTAAGTTCCAAATAGAATTTAATCCATCTAAGATATTGGCTTACCGCTTAATTGGTTACGAAAACCGCCTATTAAATGATGAAGATTTTAACGATGATTCCAAAGATGCCGGTGAGATTGGTGCAGGGCATACGGTTACAGCTCTTTATGAGCTTATTCCTGTTGGTGCTGAGGATAGTAATAAATGGGTTAAATCTGTTGATAAACTCAAATACCAGGATAAGCGCAATACAATCGTTAGTAGTAATGAGTGGCTAACTTTAAAATTACGTTACAAACTGCCAGACTCGTCAAAAAGCCAATTAATAGAGAAGGCTGTACAGTCGGATGTAAATAACTTTACTAATGCAAGCAATGACCTGCGCTTTGCTGCATCGGTAGCCGGTTTTGGTATGCTTTTGCGCAATTCCAAATACAAAGGCAATATGACTTATGATTATGCTCAGGATATAGGAAAAAATGCCAGAGGAAATGACGAATATGGGTTTAAAGCTGAAATGGTTCGATTAATAAAAACAGCTAAATCATTAAGCTCCCAAATAGCCATTAATGAATAAATTATACCGATTACCAATTACTGGCAAATTATTAAGTCAAGCAAAATTTAAGGCTAACCTTAAATTATAATCGACGTTAAAAGATACCTGAACGAATATGGTGTATTGGCCATATACGTTCAGGTTTTATATTCTCAGCCCTATGTTTTTTTATGAAAAAGGAAAATTATTAATTTTGTCTCTAGTCTTACTAACCTGGAAAAATGGATGCAACGGAATACTTAGCTTTTTTACCTTTATTAATTTATGGTATTGCTTTAGCCGATTTATTTGGCGAATGGAAACGTCTTTTAGAACCCAAAGGCTTATTTATTCCATATACGATATTTACTATAATGCTTACTGAACTTGCAGTATATAATGTATTTGCTTATGCAGAATTAGTAGATAATATGGTGGGACTTCAATATTACGATTACCTGATTAAATTAATCCCGCCTTTTTTATTTATGCTGTCTGTTAATGCGTTCACACCAGAAAAAGGAGATGATACAAAAGTATATTTTATCAAACAAATGCCTAATTTCTTTACCTTATTGGCTGCATTTATGGGCACTCACTTTTTTTATGACTTTGGAGAAAATAAAATGACAATCGTAGGCCGGATAATCGGTATAGTAGTCGCTTTAATAGCCGGATTTAGCAGAAAGATATGGATGACATATGTAATATTTGTGATCTGGATTATTTTTATCTATGTCAGATCCGGATTTACCGTTACACTTTAAACCTATAAGCCAATCTGCTACGCTAAACTTTTCGCAATAGTTTACAGTCTTCTGTATAGCCCGAATACTAAAACTTAAACAGAACTATAGGTTAATATAATCACAAAGAACTTTTTTATCGCTCTGTAGTTATTTGATATTAAGCTTTTGTATCAGTACAGGTTATACTCTGTTAACGAATCATCATCTTTAAGCTGTTTTTTTTGGGGATGCATTACCACACCAAGTCCCTTCTGCCCGTCAATCTTTACACTACTTACAAAAGGTAATTGCACATGCCTGATGTGTTCATCCTCATAAACAGCAGGTAAACTATCAAGGTAATCCATGTCAATATATCCATCGCCAATAGAAGGTGTTACTGTAAAATACCCCACACGTAAACTGGTTAAATTCTGAAAGAAATGTGTTCCCTGGCTAGGATCAACACGGTAATTCTCAAGACTGGTTTCAATTATAACACGGGCTGCTGATATTTGCGTCCATTTTACAGGTACACCCAACCACGGATCCTGCGATCCCCACCTACCTGGACCAATAAGAATATAGGATTGATTATTAGCATGAAACGGGGCATTCAGCTTTTCAATTATTGGCACTAATCTTGTATTATGTGCTGGGTTAAACACTTCTTGTTTAATGTAAATAACATCTTTAATATCATCAATAACCCCATTTCCTAAAGCTGATCTAGAATATATCAAGGTTTCTTCAGGTTTTACTTCTTCAAGCTTTTCAGCAATCGACTCTTTAGAATCCACAATAGGGCGAATCTGCAACAAATAAAATACAGGTGGTTGGCCAGCTGGTCGTTGTAAATCAACAGCAAACTCCACCTCAACAGGCTGATTCATCTCTTTTTGACCAATCTCCAATACTTTATTTATAATTGGAGCTAAAGGAAAAGCATCGTATTTAAGCACATTGGCAAAAGTTACCAGACGTAAGCCTTTAGATGTTATTCCATCACGAATCATATGGTTATTGTAATCATATACCGAACCCAACCACCGTAATGTACCATGTTCCTCAGCTGTCTTTAAATCAAGTTTAGTAATATTTATCGAATCATTTACCGATGGGTGAAAACTTGATGAATTAAGGTCGAGTGCAAAAAAGCTCTTCTGTGTTTCCCGTACTGCCATATCGGTACTTGATAATTGTAAGATCTTGGTTGGAAACTTCGGTGAAAAGCGTAAAGAGGCACTTCCTTCAACAATATGCTTTCCCAATCCCATGGCTACATTAACCGTTCCGTCTTCTGCCTTTTCAGGCTCAATAGGATAAAAATTAACAGAGCGACCAACTCCTGAAAAGGTTGGGTAAAACACATTCCCGTGTTGTTGCCCTACAACCTCCTGAAGAACAATTCCCATTCGCTCTTCATCAATCACATTGGCTGTAGCTTCCATGTAGCGTTTACTCGAATTATAAAATGTAGAAGCATACACACATTTGATAGCATTACATAACTGATCTAATACCACTTTATCATCATCGCTTTTCGCAATCATATAAGTTGAATAAATACCCGCAAAAGGCTGATAATGGCTATCTTCAAGTACACTGGAAGAACGAATGGCAATTGGTCCTTTTACAATAGATATAAACTTATACAGGTCGTCATGAATACGCTCAGGCAAATGCGCTTTTACAAAAATATCCAATATCTTCTCATCTGTAGCTTCTGAAAGTGCCAAAGGATAAAGTTCATTAGTTTCCATAAACTCATCAAACACATCGGTACTCAATACAACTGTACGCGGAATCGTAACTACAACATCATCATAGGCATGAATTGTATTATACTTCTTAATAAGTAGGTTCAAAAAAGCTAACCCACGGGCTTTTCCTCCAATTGTTCCGTCTCCGATTCTTGTAAAAGTGAGATATTCATCAAACTTTTCACGATAAAATTTAGCAATAACCCCCCTTGCTTTACTGTATCTGAAATTGGCAATAGTGTCAAATAAAAATTGCTTAACAGCATCTATATCCTTAAAATCATCAACCTTTAAATACTTAATCACTTCTGCTACTGAAAACAACGCCCTTGCATTTAACCACTTTGACACATGATCGCGTTGAAAATGATATAACAAAGACTCATCTGGAATCTTAAACAAACTTTCCTGTAACTGCTTAAGGTTACTCACACGGCCCACCTCCGCTCCTGTACCGGGATCAACAAATACAAAATCGCCAAAAGCGAGGTACTTATTGATAAAATGCTTTATCCGGCGCAACAAAGAAGATGAGTGCTTATACAAAAAGGCCACTTTCAGCTCTTTAGTAACAGATTCTAAACTACGATTGGATGATTGCAATAAAAAGGGCATGTATTTATTACGCTGTTTCACATGCCTTGCTAGTTTTATACCAGCCTCTGTGTCCTTTACCCCTCCTTTGTTGTAAGACACATCGGAAATAATGCCCAAAAGATTATCTTCATACTTTTCATAAATATCCAAAGCCTCTTCGTAGGTACGTGCCAATAAAATTTTAGGCCGCCCTCGCATGCGCATCATTTTCTGATGCTCATTTAAGCCCTCATCCATAAACTTTTTGGCTTGCGTAAGTATAATGCGATAAATTAATGGCAAGTAACTGGAATAAAAACGTACTGAATCTTCAACTAGAAGTATCGTTTGAACACCTACCTCCTGCACATCATGCTCCACATTCATTTCATCTTCAATCAGCTTAATAATAGCCAGCATTATATCGGCATTACCCAACCAACAAAAAATATAATCAATAGCACTGGTATCTTCGCGACTCATACGCACTGATACCTCGCGAGAAAAAGGTGTAAGCACTACAATAGGAATGGACGAATAGGATTCTTTTACCTTTTTAGCCATAGAGAAAGGATCCAGCCCACCAATACTTAACATTGTAATTACAAGATCTATCTGTTCTTTTTTCAGTATCCCCAGCGCCTCTTCTGATGACTCAACATGAATAAAATGAGGTGGGTAACGCAAATTAAGCGATACATACTCATTAAATATCTGCTCATCTATACGACCATCCTCATCCAACATAAATGCATCGTAACCACTGCAAATAAGTAAGACTTTATGAATACGCTTTTGCATTAAATGCCCAAAAGGCGTCTCTGCAAAAAAAATAGGCTGAGGTTTATTTAATGACTTATCCATCCGGTATTGTTTAGCTGATTCTTATCTGATTATGATGATGGTCTTCTTTTTAACATCCATTCCCACAATCAGAAACTTATAAAAACAAATATGTTTAAAATAAGTGGCACGATCAATTACTTTTTGCATAAAAAATACATCTATTTTTACAAAAACATTACTATACAACTGATAAACAACATTCTACATACAAGTAAGATTAAAATGTAAACCACACGATAATTCCTAAATATTATTTCAATTGTATTACAACATGATTGACCAACACAAGATTCTCCATCTACAAAATTCATCAACATCTGATGTTAATATTAACATTAAACAATTGTAGTTTTAAATCAAAATAATCACACTTATAACTCTTACTCTCATAGCTTTAAATTTTGATTAAAACTAAAATGAATACACAACACGTAGCAATTACGTATAAATTGATGGATTAATAAAACAGTACTGCGAGGGGGTTAAACAAAAAATTTTAGCCGAACATAGTACAGGTAAATACCCCAAAAAGCAGTTAGGATATAGTTATGGTATAAACAGAACGACCATTAATGAATGGTTAAAAAGCTCCAAAACTAATTGCGAATAATAAATAGTATCAAGTTTTTATGATTTTCTGTAATAATGATTAAAATTTTAGGATATAAAATATTGTACGGGTCAAATTCATATAAAATAATTTCAAATAATCTGGTAACGATACAAAAGCACTATGCTACTTAATAATACTCCTACTACGTATCAACACTACGCAAATAACGTAGTGATTTTTCGCATATTACTAATACGTTAAATGCATAACAGCCTAACTACACTACACTGTTAAATAATTATTTTTATAAATAACAATAAGTAATTAAACAAAATTTACTCAATAAAAAACAAACTCACAATCACACCTTAATCACTCATTACAAGAATCATACACAACAATACATACAATCTTTCAAACTCTTATTTAAAGAAAACATTAGCAAATTACTATAAACATTTATTTCATAAATTCTTAGCTCTTAATTTCTGCATAAGCAAATACAAAAAAACTAATTCACTAAGGCTAATGCTTAGTGTTAATTAGTAAAATTCGTATTGAAATTACGTATTTTACTAATGTTATACTGATCTAATAATCTCATCTTTGTAAAGGATTTGATATTATCAGTAAGTTCTTAGCAAAACTTTTAACACCTCCCCTCGGCAAGAATTACATTTATTGCATACTTAACATCCTGTACTTTGCTGTTTTTAAAAAACTAAATATAAATATCATTCTTAACTAAACAGCATCTAAGTTGGATCTTAATATACAGACAAAATTTTATGCCTAGAATATTTAATCTTGTCTAAAATGATTTTAATTAACAACAAATCTCCCATGTAAACCCTTAATATTAATGCTTTAAAACTAATTACAATGAAGCCTTTTTCAACTGATCCGTTAAGAATATTTGATGCTATAAATGAAGTATATGCTGGTGATACAGAATATATTTACAAGGGTATTGTAGAATCCGTTATCAACAACAGTAACAAAAAACTGGCTGTCATATTCATTAAAAATGAAGACCTTGATGCAATAATACCGTTTAAGCTTGAACAAAAAATCCGAAGTACATTTATAAAAGAGCTTGAAAAGAACCTGATTAAATATGAGTTTTATGAACTACTTGAACAACTCAAGAAAAGTAATTCTAACAATTAGAATCACCAAAAGCACAACACTTATCAAGGAATTGATTTGATGACCTTTAACTGTAATTAGCGTACATTAATAAAAACCGAAAACAAAATTGTAATTACATTGACTATCGGCTTACAATTTTATCTTTGCTTTTATTATAACCGCCACATTATGATTCCATACTTATTACTAAATATTTAGGGGTGCATAATAAAGTGTAAATGGGTGTTTTATTCTATTAATTTTTTCAACCTGCTAACGGGAATAATCTCCTTAATTGTACTTTGATAAATCTTTCCTTCTGAATCGTAGTAAATATTTTGAGTGCCGGCTACCACGCCTATAACATTACCACAACGATCCATAACAGGTGCACCACTTGAACCTTTGGCAAAATCTGCCGAAATACTCTGGCGTACCTTAGTTGTTCCTGGCTTAATGTATTTGCGATTAATATGCCCTTGTGTATACCTGTAAAAACGATTATCTGGATGACTAATTAAATGAACTTCTTCTCCTATACCCTGCTCTTCTCCTATACACAATACTGGTATCTTCTGTCCCTTTGTATCAATTCTGAAAACAGCTAAATCATCTTTTTTACTAGCGGCTAGTACTTCAATAACCGGGTACATATTTTTATCTGCATCCATAACAAAAAAGGTAATGTAATCGTTAGGCTTTGCTGGATCATATGATTTAAATACGTGATAATTGGTAACACAAATGCCATCCTCCGAGATTGTAAATGCTGAGGCCACACTAATATGGTCATCCGTACAATTGCCACACTGATACATCTTGCCTACCATTAACACGCCTTGTTTAAAACGAGAATAAAATTCACTCCCTTCCCATTGGTGATATGATGGTTTTAAATATGACACCCGACACCTCTTATTTAACAATTGTTTCTTATAGCTAGTAGCATCAGTGCCTCCATTTTCTTTGTAGAAAGCTGATGCTGCCTGTTCAAATTTTTTTAATAAAACGGCGTCGTTACAAGGTTCCTCAATACTATTTCCATTATCAAAAGCAACAGAGCTTGTTTTTACATTAGTATTTTTCACACAACTACCCATTAACAAGCAAACAACAACCAATACTAATTGAATAAAATGCAATTGCTTCATTATAAATCAGTTTTTAATTAAATACTTTAAGTCTGTTCAGGCTGTTAAGCCCATAAAAACAATCTTTTGATACCCATTACACATTACTTTTAAGCGTAAATATGATGACTGGATAAAATTAACTCTCGCTATTTTTTCCTTCTCTGTCAATTAGAATTTAGGGAGTACAGGTACTACGAACCAAGGAGATCTGTTTTAACACATCTACAAGCAATAAATTAAATTCCGCAACAGTCTTACCTCCTACTTCTTGAGATATTAAATCACCTCCCGATTTAAAAAATATCATTGTTGGAAACCCTCTTACTTTATGCACTTCTCTTGCTATTTTTTCAAGCTTTTTATCTTTGATTGGGTCTAATTTTATGGAAATAAAGTTCTCATTCATCTTCTTTGCAATATTAGCTTCGGTATATACCGAGGCATCCATTATTTTACAAGGTGCACAACCTTTTGTTGTATAATTTACAAAAACTTGTTTCCCTTCCTGTTTTGCCTTTACAAAAGCTTCCTCTAGACTTATATTTAGAAACTGAACACCATTATTTTCCTGAGCATTACAAAGCCCTGAACTAATTATAAATACTAAAACTACCAATATATTCTTCATCTGTTTTTTTTTTAACATATCACACATTTCATTCTTGATTAAATAAAATTTACCTTTCTACTCTTCCTCATCCATAATCTTAAACGCCTAATCTATCAACTGAATTTAAGCACCCAGTACTCCATTAATCAATTCTTTTAAACGTGGGTTAGATGGCCGAGCAGCGTTAACACTCACTATTTTTCCTTCCTTGTCGAATAACATAAACCTGGGAACCCCTGTTATTTCATAATCCAGTAATATTTGAGATTTAAAAGCGTTATCTGCCATTAGTTGAATACCTTTTAAGTGGTGTTCTTCAACAAAAGCAAGCCACTTATCTCTATCCTTCGGCTTATCAATCGACACACCTATAAAAACTATATTATCATTATTTTTATAATGTTCTATCAGTTTTTCAAGATGTGGTATTTCTGCTTTACAAGGTGCACACCACGTTGCCCATACATCAACCAGTACCACTTTACCTTTATAATCAGATAATGCATGAAACTGACCATTAGCATCTGCATACCGAAAATCATTGGCTTCCTGTCCTGCTGCAAATTTTGTAATTGCCTTCTCATAAGCTGCAAGCTCTCTTTTTTGCTGAGCTGTTAATACGTATTTACTATATTCTGCCATCAAATTCTCATAGTCTTTTCCTGATACTTTTCGGTAGATAATATGCTGCATTAAATACTGCCCCTTTAGCGTATCATTGTTAAAAACATCCATACAAAACTTCAAATAATCAGTCGGTTTTTCTACACTATTACGAACCTTAAAAGTTGTGTATGAACTCATTAATTGGCTGCCATTATTAATATCCAGTATTTCTACAGTACTAAGTGGATTAGCAAGCATTGCTTTAAATGCAGGTTGCTCTAGCATAATAGAAGATACGGGTTCATGCGACATAGAAAAAGCCCTCAGCCATATAATTTCAAAGTCAACTAAGGCTCTTAACTTCATTAACCGGTTAAATGTTGAGTTAGATGTTTTAATATTCGTAGCAAAACTCTTACGGGCGGCATCAAAATCATTAATCACTCCGGCAATCAAATTAGCTTCACGGGCTTCACGAAAAACGCGTTGTCCATATTCTTTTAATATAACTTCCCAATCTGCCTTACAAGCAACCAGCTCCTGATCCGATAATGTGGATGTATCAATCGTTTTTCCTTTTACAACAAGATGCTCAGAGCTTCCCTCGTTTAAAAACACATCGGCAAACACGGATTTTACCTCGTCGTTAATACCCATATAATAAAAGCCGGATTTACCTTCCGGAATAGAAAAGTTAAATAAACTGTCGGAATTTAGATGTTGCACCTCAACAAGTACCAGTTCCCCTCCTTCAACCCGGTACAGGCTTATACTGTCAAAAGGGTAATTCTCAACCTGTCCGCTAAGTGATGTTTCTTTGGTACTGCAACTCATAGTAAGTAAGATTGCTGCAATCAATAATAACGAGTTTAATTTTTTCATATATTTATTTCTTAGATTATAGACTATTAGAACCTAGATAAGAGACTGACATACAGAATACATTTCCATCTTCATGATATAATTATTTACAAGTTAATATTTGTGAAGTGTATTTGTGATTAATTCTATTTAACTAACTTTAAATTCATCATCCAAACTTTTAAGAACAAGGGCAGGAAGTAAGCATAGCAATAATGGAATCCATTAATCATAGCCTTAACTACTATCAAAGTTCTATTAAAGATATTTACCATAACCCTCCATCATTTCTTATAGCCCTAACAATAAATGACCTCTCCCTGCACAATATGCAGGTAAATATCTACAGGTATATAGGGCTTTTTACTTTACCACTACAGTGCGCTTACTTTTTCTAATTGTGCATTATAATCATCTAAAATTTACAATGGGGATTTTTCTTAAGGAGTAATTATTTAAGAGTTCAGGAAAATCAAATGTTACAGTTTTCCTGAACTCCATTTCTTAGTTTAATAATTTCCATAACAACTTCTCAGTTTTTTCTTCTGATGGTCTCGATGCATCAATGGTAACTACCTTCCCTTCCTTATCAAATAGCATAAAGCGCGGAATGGCATTTATGCCATAGGCTTTAGCTACATCCGAATCAAACGCTTTGTCCGCCATTAACTGTACCCCCTTTAAGTCCTCTGCTTTTACAAAGTCTATCCACTTTTGTTGGTCCTTTGGTTTATCTACCGAGAGACTTAAGAAAGTAATTGGCTGACCATGAAATTTCTTCTCTAATTCCTTTAATGCCGGTATTTGAGTTTTACATGGCCCGCACCAGGTAGCCCACACATCCACATAAACCAGGCTACCTTTATAATCAGATAATTTATGCACTTTGCCATTAATATCTTTACCGTCAAAATCAAAGGCTGTGGCACCTTTTTCAAACTTACGTATGCTTAACTCAAAAGCTTTAAGCTTTTCCTGTAGATATGCTGTGTTCAAATAAGGCTCAACCATTTCGTAATATTCCAAGTAACTATCATCATAGGCTCTAAAACGATTAAGATTATCTATAGCATAATAACCTTTTAAAATATTACCCGGTATAGCTGCTATTGTTGCTGACAAGAACTGATCTTTTGCTGGTGTTTCCGGCTGCGACATTACTGCATAAGAGGCATAGCTACGTACATAATCCATTCCATTGGGCAAGTCCAGCAAACGCTCTGAAACAGGTTTCTGTTCTGATAAAATAACATCGTAATAATCAGGATAATCTTCCCGCTTAGGATGAACAGGACGTGGTGTGTAGAGTAAGCGTAAAGCTGATGAGGCCATATCGGTTTCAGCCATTAACTTTAACAGTTCATCATAGTCCTTGTCTCCACTATTAACCTTGCTTTTAAAATTTTCCATCCCTTGTACAAAGCCCGGTAATAAAGGAAAATAATCAGTATAGTCAGATCGGCTATACATAAAGCCATGAGAATAAGAAAAAACCGTATCAATCTGATTATTCCACTGTGTCAACAGTTTATTCTTATCACTATTGGTCGATAATAAAGTATAATTTCCGTCATTCAGCTCTATATCAATCTCAACACCATTTTCCAGATAAAAACGCTTTAAATCGTGGTCGCGCCTATCTGCTTTCTGATGTTCAGACCATATAACATTTACAACATAAAGTCCCGGTTCTTCAACGGCACAGGTAAATGCAAAATTACCTTCTCCTCCAACTGTTGTGGTGGCCACTTTTGTTTTAGCACCATGCTCAACCTTGCACAGGTGCAGTTCTTTACCTTCTGTTTTTCCTTTGTAGTGTCCTGTAACGGTAGCAAAACGTTCATCTTTTGCCGTGCACGCTACCATTACAATGGCACTTAATAATATCGCTAAACTATTTTTTATTCTATTCATTTATTTTTTTATCAATGTATATTCTCATTAATTACCAGATGAATTCAAGGTGTAAGTATAAAAGATAATAAACACTGAACTTTTAACTGGCAATGGTTATATGCATTTACATAACATGTAAGCAATTTCTAAATCAATCCTTTTTCTTCCAGTTCTTTTTTTAAGGATTGATAAGACTCTATCTTTCGTTCATCTTCTGTTTTTGCTTTTTTGATAAACCATTTAAACTATTATTGAACTCTTCAAATTTGTTATCTGCCCTATAATTGAGTAAAAAGACATCTCCACTTTTAAGTGATTGATCCTGCTTTTCTCTTTCTATTACACAGTTTAAATTGGATGCAAATGCTTCACCCCAATTTTTTATTTCATTGGGAAACCTGGGTTCAATGGTTTTATCTTTCTCAATTTTAGCCTAATCCTGCTCGCATTGAACGAACAGGAAAGGAGGTATAAAAGCAAATAATAAAATAGAATCTTTCTTCATTTCTTTTAATATTAACATTTTACACTTTACTTCTTCACCACCAAATCAACAATTTTACCACATACGTTTTCGTGTTTTATTTCAATGCTACCATCCAAATTTACAAAATACACTGAGGCTTCTTTACTAGCAGAACTGTCGTAGGTAGCCACCACAAACTTATCGTCGTATCGATTCCAGCCTTCCTGAGTATAATCAAGAAACATGTAAGATATCTTTTCATCTGCTGGCAATTCTGCCACCAAAGCAGGCATCTCTTCAGGTGCATCGTAGTTATAACGGTATATTTTATTACCCGACGAGAAAAAGAAATACCTCTCTGAATAAGAGTTGAGTATTACTGTTTCATCATTAACCAACTCACTTGCCGCAAAAGCAGTGCTTCGAATAAGTGTATGTTCGGTGCTCCAGGTAGAAAAGCTCATGGCTGTACTCAATACATTTTCCATAACCGTTCCATCTGTCTCCTGCGTAATAAAATGCGTTTTCACACCAGCACCATACAAATTACCACCCGGTTCAGCACCCATAAACAGGCATTTACCCGGCAGCACCCATGGCTCACCTTCCACTTTAACTACATCAATAGCCCCAAAACTACCAAGAGCATAAACAGTCCCTGGATTGGTACCATGAACAAATGCGGTGTAATTCGCAACACTGGTAGCATAATCACATGTTTCCTCAAGATCAGGCAGTTCAATACCGATATACGGTTTGTAATCCCCTATGACCATACCTCCTGTGAAATAATAGTAATTGTTAATAATAGCGTAAATATCTCTTGAACTATTTGTCTGTATATCACTAATAACCAAATTTTCACCAACGTTGCCTTCATGGAAACAGTTGACAGCTGGCCACCGGTAATCCATTTTGTCGATATCAAGAATAGCACCATAATCAGGGCCAGCACTCGTAAAAATAACTAAATCATTATCAATACCTTTACTGATTCTCTCCATACAATATGGTTTACCAGCAAGTACATTGCCTGTTAATTGACTGTAAAGGCCGTCAATGATTTTGCCATTATCCCTAATCATAAACAACTCCGAATTATCCTCTCCATCTTCGCACAGGAAGAAATACCCGTATTGGTAGGCATTTTGTACCCGGATGATAAAGCTATGCTTGAATGTCACATCGGTATTTGAGTTTTTAACTTTTAACTGTGCAAACAAATCATCATAAGGTACCTCGTGATTAGCTGTCCATTCCAAATCACGATCGGTTGAAATAACCACTTCAAAGTTCTCACGCTTGCTTAATTCATCGTTATACTCCCAGTAGCTCACTGTCCACTCATATTCGTATTCATTGCTTTCGCCCAATCGAAAATCAATCTCAGGCACAATGCTTAACACATCTTCAAACTTGGTGATGGTATAAGTTTTGTCAATACCACTAATACTATTTACCTCGTTTAACTCTATATAATCGTAATTTCCTTTATCATTCAAACAGCCCGATAATGCCAGAAAGCAAAAGGCTGTATATATCACTCTTTTCATCATCATATTTGCTTTTAGCATTATTTATTTTCGAAATACAGTCGGTTTCCTTCTTCATCAAAAGTGGGGTTTTCTTCAAACCAGCGACGGGTTTCCTTTACATATACATCACCAGCAGCATAGGCTTCTGGATGCCAATCAGGCTTATCCACTTCAGCAATTTCGATAAACTTCTTACATTTTTTCCAATGGTAAGGACCTGCTTTATAATGGAGGTAATTACTCTCCCAAAAAGGAGGCGGTGTCAGCAAATTAGCTGTAATGTTAATAATAAACGATTGCTCCTTCTCAATACCTGAGATAAAATCATCAGATGGCGCCAACTTAACCATTAAACGGTAAGACTTTTCTTTCATCGATGTTTCGCGCAAGGTCTCCAGCTCAAAGTTTATTTCTGTTTCACCAGCCGGAAACAGGTATTGATCCTGAAATCGGGTGTAATGTGTCCCTGCTTCAGCGGTCGACTCATCGGCAACAGCCATTACCTTGTAATAGCGATCCTTATCCATAGGCATACCCATTAACCTAAGTTTTATCTTAGTGATTTCAGAGGTAGCTGCATCGGGTAGAAACATAAAATTAACATAGAGGCTATCCGGCCCAAGGCCATTGTCCCTTTTCAACTTAAAATTAAGGGTGTTGAAATCACTGTCGTACAACATGGTCTCATTCTCTTCACAAGCCGTCATGCCAATCAGCATCAAACCCAAACTTATATATTTTATTAGTTTCATAGTATTTACGTTTTATTCGTTTACACGTCCTCCAAACTGTACTTCATCGGCAGGAAACGGGAAAGTGTATTTTTCATCGCTCATAGGTAGAGAGGTTCCATCCACACCAACAATCTCATTTAAATTCAGACGTTTATAATAGTAAAACAGTTGCCCTTCACCATAAAACTCTCTTTCATACTCTGTTGTTAAGGCCTGTGCAAATACTGCTTCATCAGCCGCTTCATCAAGCAAAACAGCACGCCGTTCAGTACGCATCTTATTAAGTGTTGAAATACCCTCGGATAGATTGGTTTTGGCCTGACATTCGGCTACGATCAGGTACATTTCAGATAGTTTAATCAATGGTAATACTGGATCCTGATATAACTTCTCCTCACCTTCATCAGTAGGGCGGTTATATTTAATCATAAAACGCTTATCTCCGTTCATCGTCGATTCTGTTTCAAACCAATACTTATAGCGTATATCGTCGCCATTGTACCAATTGCTGGTCCGGTTAGCACAAACCAATTCATTAGAATTATTAGCATTTGTAAATTTAAACATGCCCCTGGCTGTTTTTCCAATCTGGGTAGAGTATAATCCCATCACCAATTCAGTATAAAATACATAGTCGTTATTAGCCAGAATCTCTGCAGGAACCATCCACTCAAAGCGCTGAGAATCTATAACTTCCTGAGCATACATTTGGGCATTGACATAATCGTTCATATACAAATAAACACGCGCCAACAAAGACGTTGTTGCATAATAATTAAAACGGTTCTCACGATATCCTTTAACCGTTTCATCATCACCACTGATAGCATCCACCTGTAGCAAGTCGTATGCAGTTTTAAGATCAGCAATAATTAAATTCAGTGTTTCAGTTGTTGTTGTCTGTTCGGTTAACTCAATCTTGTACTTATTTATATATGGAATTCCCAAGAATTCAGGGACACTAACATATGGCTTATTGAACATGCGCAACAAATCGAAATGAAGGTAGGCTCTAATAGTTAAAGCTTCACCTTTAATCAACTTATAATTATCACCCGAAAATTTCGCTTCCGAATCAGCATCAATGTGGCCGATAATATTATTGCAATTCGCAATAACATTGTACGATTTATTCCAAATACCAGATATCACCTGTTCACCAAAAGTAGTTTCATAATTGTGATAAACCATATCGGTGTATGAGTGCCCGGTTGGAATAAAATAGTTTTGTGCCAATACATCCAAGGTACTCATGGTTAATTGATTGCCATAAAGCGTTGATTCACCCAACATCAGGTATACACCATTCAGTGCATCAAAATAGCCATCCTCAGAACTGAACAGCTCATCCTGGTCCACTTCAGACATCGGCTTTACATCCAGCCAATCCTGACAAGCAGAAAGGGCCAATGTAACGGCTAAGAAAACTATATATTTAAATTTATTCATATCTCATAAATTAAAAGTTGGTTTGTAATGAAAATGAAACAGAACGCGCAAATGGATACGACAGACCACGTTCCTGTTTAACTGTAGAAACTCTGAAAATATCGCTCATATACATCGACAGTTTTAATCGCTGCAATCCTACCTTATGTAATTGGTCCTTCTTAAAGGTATAAGACACTCTTGCCGAAGACAGGGCTAACATATTCTCATCCTCAACAAAACGTGATGACGCGCGAGTAAACTCTCTGCTTGCAATGGATTTGTATGGTTTAATATCCCCTGGTTGAGTCCAGCGTTGTTCAAGCACACGCTTATCTACATTGTAATTCAAGTTGGCATTCTCTACCCGGTTTATAAGTGTAGTATTATAAATCTGACTTCCTAAACGGTAATTAAAACTTAGATTGATGCTCCAATTGCCAATAGAAGTATTGGTACCAAAGTAGCCTTCAAAGTCAGGCTGCTCTTCACCAACTACCACCTGATCGCGGGCATCCCATGTCATCGTTGGATTGCCAAAACGATCAAGAAATATCTCATTACCTGATACAGGGTCAATACCCAAAGAAGGTACTGCATAGATAGCATAAATCGATTCGCCTTCGTTAAACTGCAATACTGGTGATGTACTTTTCAGGTCATTGGCATTTTTAACGTTATTAACCTTTATATTATCTTCTTCTTGCTTTGCAACTTCTTTATTCTGATTCTCAGCGGCCTGCTGGTTATACTCTTTTAAAGCCTCCGATATTTTCTGTATTTCATTGGTATTATGACGCACATTAGCAAACAAACTCACACTAATGTTTTTAGGAATATTTCGGAAAATAACACCACTTAGGTTAATTTCATATCCTTTATTAAGTACATCTCCCATATTTGAAGTAAAGCTTGAAAAACCGATTGAAGGTGCAACAGTGACTTGAGTTAGCAAATCTTTGGTGGTATCATAATAATAGTTTCCCGATACCATCAAACGATTATTTAACAAAGCCAAATCCATACCGGCATTTCTCTTTAGGGTAGTTTGCCATTTTAAGTCTTCATTACCTAAAGCTTTAATGTATGCGCCATTATTAAAACGGTAGTTGCGATCGGTAATATACTTATAGGTTGTTAAAGCCTGGTAAGCATAGAAGTTGTCTCCACCTGTTTCTCCAACATTGGCTCTTAATCGAAATTCATTTACATTATTATTATCCTCAAAGAAAGACTCATTATGAATATTCCAACCTAGGCCGGTTGACCAGAATGGCGCCGTTCTTTGGTTTTTACCAAATTTTGACGAGCCATCAATCCTGAGCGAAACATCAGCCAGGTAACGATTGTCGAAGCTATAGTTCATATTTGAGAATGCACCAGCCAAACGACTCGTTTCCTCAAATCCAGTAGGGGTGGTATCTTCCATAAACTGAGCACCAAAACTCACATGACTTAAACGATCATTGGAAAATCCCTGAGCTTTATACGACTCAAAATCCACCTTTTGTTCCTGAATATTTCCTCCAATTACAGCATTAATAAAGTGTTTGTTTATCTGCTTAAAGTAGCTCAATACCATATTACCATCTAGCATTAACATGTCACGATTACCAACCATATAGCTTCCCCTCAGGTTATAGTCTTCTTCCGGTGTGTTGATAAACTCAATCGATGCGGGTGAAATAAAACGATCATTGGCATCACTCTGCAATTGAAAGGATACATTACCTTTTAAGCGCAGACCTTCTAATAGGGTCCAATCAATTGAGAAGTTGTTGGTTACATTAGTGTATTTGCTTTCATTGATATTAGCCAAATATGTGGCATCGTACAAACGTGAATACTGTCGTCTTGAAGTAGCCACATAAGAATCTAAATCTGTACGCAGTTCCTGTGTGTAACGACCATTTTCATCTTTAAGCCGATAATATGGATTCAGTTGGGCATATTCGGAGAAGCTTCCGTAAGGTGATTCAGGAGACTCTACTTTTGTTACTGAAAGGTGGTTTTTAAAAGTGATATTTTTAAATCGATACGACAGCATACTACCAAGTGCATATCGCTTCCTACCAGATTCTTTCATAACACCACTCTCATCGTTATAATTAGCTTCCAAACCATAACGAATCGCATCATCACCTCCTTCAAGAAATAAAGAATGCTTATGCGAAAAAGCGTTCTCAACCGGTTGTGCAATCCAATCGGTATTTACACCAGAATGAACCGATTGTAGATTTTTATTATAAAGTTGATCAAGAGCCAGCTGCTCACTGTAATTGTCACCTACCACCCGTTTTGATATATAAAGTTCTGCCAATCTTTCAGCTTCAAGCTTTTCTGCGGCATTAAGCAAATTATAATCACTCAGGTCAGGTGCCGAAAAAGTCCCGTCGAAAGTATAATTTACACGCAAACTTCCCTTTTCAGGCGCTTTGGTTTCAATCACCACCACTCCATTAGAGGCTCTTGAACCATAAATAGCAGTAGCACTGGCATCCTTAAGGATAGTTACACTAGCAATACGATTGATATCCAAGTCATATACCTTTTCAACGCTTACTTCAAAACCATCCAATATAAAGGTAGGTTGATTTGGGTTACTCCTTATTTCGTTTTCCGATAAACCAGGAAAACTGGCTTTACCACGAATTTCAATCTCCGGCATTTTATTCGGATTCGAACCAAATTCGTTGTTTTCCATAATCTTAAAAGATGGGTCGAATACCTGAAGTGCCTGTAAAACATTAGCATTACTCACTTCCTGAAGCATAGTAGCATCAATAGTTGTTGCTGCGCCAGTAAAACTTTCTTTGGTTTGATTATAATAACCTGTTACTACTACATCATCAAGCTCACCTACCTCTGTTACCAGCTGAACATCAATTTGCGTTCTGCCATCAAGAGCTATTATTTGCTTTTTAAAGCCAACAAATGTAAAGCCTAAAGATATATTTGCTTCTGGCACTTTTAATTCATAAAAACCATTTGCATCAGTTATTGTTCCGGTATTGTATTCAATAATAATAATATTTACGCCAGGAATAGGTAATCCTTTATCATCAGTTACCTGACCTTTAACAACAATAGCTTCTTGCTGAGGAACTTGTTTATCTAGTTTAATAATTACCACGTCATCAATTACTTGCCAAGACAAACCGGTTCCTGTTAAGCAAGCAGTTAGTACCGACTCAACCGTTTCGCCTTCTACTGACAATGAGACAGCTTTCACCTGTGCAACATCTTCCTCATTAAAAATAAATGTAAATTTACTCTGTGATTTAATAGCTTTAAATACCTCTTTCACCGAAGCATTAGTTACATCAAACCTCAGTTTTGTTTCCTGGCTATATGTACTTGCAGATATTTGCCAAAGAATAACGAACATCATAAATAGGCTTAGCTTCATAATTCGCCAAATTTGGGGTGTACCTCTCCCATCCGGGTACAGTAATTCCCGATTTTTTTTCATAGATTTGTAATTGAACGATTAAACATTTAGCCATAAGAACTTATCTCTTAGGCTCAAACAGGAGGTGTAACAGCACTTCCTGTTTCTATTTATGCTTGCTTATAATAATTTCAGATCCGTTGATCCTAAAGTAAATTTTCCCTGTAAGTTCGAGCATTTTTATAATATCGTTCAGGTTATCATAGCGCCTGATGTCAATACTAAAATGTAAATCCTTTATAACCTCATCCTCATAAGTAACTTTCACCCCATACCAACGAGCTAAAGAAGTCATAATAACTTCCAGCCTCTCTCCCTCAAATACAAAACGCCCATTTCGCCATGCGATATAGGGGGATACCTCTACATCTTTTACTTCAATAATATTATTTAAATCAGCTAGCAAAAGCTGACCTGGCTCCATAATACGTTCACTACCACTATTTGTTTTCCACAGAATACTTCCTTCTACCAATACCGCTTGATAATGACACTCACTAGGATAAGCTTTTACATTAAATTCCGTACCTAGAACCTGAATTGAGTTCTTACCTGGTAATTTAACAACAAATGGCCTATCTATATCTTTAGTAACCTCCAAATAAATTTCCCCTTCAACATCAATTTCTCGTAGCTCAGAGCTAAACGGATGATTAAAACTTAGTTTACTTCCTGCATTCATCCACACCTTAGTGCCATCAGACAATACAAACTGATATTCACACTTATTAGGCACTACAACGGTCATTTTATGAGAAGTTTTTAATCCATCTTCATATGTGATTTGTCCGTTTTCAACTTTCGCAGCAAGCTCCCCATCTCGCCCAACCTTTGTAGAAACCGAATCATTTAACGCTACCTCTTGTTCGCCAACATGTAATATGGCATTAAACTCCCCGGGTTCCAAATTAGTATTAAATGTACTATGACGAGAGCTTAAATCAGAATTAATAAAATAAATAACTCCTCCAACTGTAAATACTAAAACAAATATAGCAACAACCCGAAGCAAGGGTAACGAAATGCGTTTCGCTTTCTTATTTAAGCCATTATTCTGTTTAAATAAAGCCCATGCCTTCTCTGTATTATATTTATTGAAATGTACTAAATCCCGATTAACATGCTCTTCATTGCGAAGATCATTCAATAAATCCTGATGTTCATTCGCCTTGCTTAACCATCTTACAAGCGCCTTATTTTCTGAATCAGTACTTTGCCCTTTCAGGCTCTTAATGATAATATGTGGTATCTCAAAAAGATTCATTCTTTTGCCATTTTAACTATATGACAAAAAAAATATAAAATCAGGTGAAAGGAAGATCTAAAAAAATACTTTTTTTTTATAGTTTAAGGATTAATATGAGTTGGAACAGATGTTTGAGTTCTTTCTTCAGCAACATCCTTGCTCTTTTCTTATGGGTTTTAACAGAGTTTACAGATATTCCTAATCGTTCTGCCACTTCTGTTTCTCTTAGTTGTGTCAGGTAACTTAATTTGAATACTTCTTTTGCCCTATCAGGCAATTTATCAAGACTGACCATTATTTCACGATACACTTCCGCTTTTATCAAACGTAAAGACTCATCGTCCTGCCAGCTTTCAGCACACACCTCATACCCTTGATAATCTTGCAAAGGAACTGTACACCGTATTTGATTCAGGCAGCGATTACGCACCATCATATAAAGGTAGCCCTGAAGTTTAGTAAAATCATTTATTTGAGGAACCTTCTCCCATAAATGCGTAAAAACATCCTGAACATTGTCCTCTGCTTGTGAATCATCTTTTAAATAACCATAAGCAAAAAAGCACAGGCTCTTATAATAATATTGATATATTATTTTAAAAGCTGAAAGATCTTTTTTAGTCAGAAATTTCTCTATTGCGTCTGTAATAATACTTCCCTGCAAGTTGATTTCATTAATTCAATCAATCGATCTTTAACCTAACAATTACTTAAAGACATGCCTAAAATAGAAACATTTTTCAACTGTCACAAAAAACCAATAATTTAATGAAAAATAAGTTTCGATTGTTTTAAGCATAAAAAAAGGGAACTTAAATAGCTCCCCTTTCCTTAGAATTCATATTGATTATCTTTCTTTAACCATTTCAGCTGCAGAATAGTTAATCTTCAGTGCTGCTGCTTTACGCAGTGCTTGTTTGATATCTGTTATTATTCCCATTGGACATTCTCGGTCTGCCTTAATTGACACAGTCATTTTGGGCTGATCACTCTCACGCATAGCATCACGCGATTGAGCAATATAACTTTGAATATCCGGAACAGTAGCAAACTGATCATTTAGCTGAACTCTTGGTTCACTTCCGTAAAGAGCCTGAAACTTTTTAGCAGGAACACCTACATAAATAAAAGTTACCAATTCCTTTTTTTCCAGTTTCGCCAATTCTGTTGCTTGTGCAGGCTTAATCTGCACCTTCATTTCTACTTCTTTCATAGTTGTTGATACCATGAAGAAGAAGAGCAACATAAATACGATATCTGGTAATGAGGCCGTATTAATAGCTGCTTGGCCTCCGCTCTTCTTTTTTCTGAACTTTGCCATACTATTTTCCTATATTTTTAGGTTCTGCCTCGGAAATCTTCTGAGGATAGATTGTACGAACAGCTTTCTGTTCTTCCGTATCTAAATCAGCATATTCCTTACCAAATTTCCGTTTTGCTAAATCATTTCTTAATTCAGTGTAAGCGCGTTGAAGCTCATTCTGAACCATCAAATAAGTTTGATACTCGGTATCACGGTCGTTCTGTAAAGATATTACTCCTTTTGTAACTTCATAGGCTCCAAAGAACTCTACTTCAATTTCCTTTTTCTCAGGTAAAGTTTCTGAATCAAGAGGATTAAGAATAAATTCTTTAGTCGCTTCTGTTAGCTCTCTTACTTCCATTGGCTTACCTTCTACCAACAACTGATTCTGGCTATTAATTAGTACCGAAAATACATTTCGCTCCTTAATAGGAGGTGTATCCGGCTCTTCTTCCTCAATCGGCGGAGGAAGAAGACGCGCTAAACCAGTATCTGTGTCCATGGTAGTGGTTACCAAAAAGAAGATAAGCAACAAGAACGCAATATCTGCCATTGACCCTGCATTTACTTCTTGTACTTCTCTTTTTGACATAGACAAATAAATTTAATGATTCCCCTAATTAAAGGAATCGGGCCATTACTTAAACAGACGTGATAACTCTGTATACAAAATAGCAGTAATAACTATTCCAAACAGAAGGTAAGTTCCATATAACATGGTACCAGCCATGGTAAGCATGCTAGGAACATTATCCGAACCATCATATCCTATTAATTGAAGTGGTGTATCATCAGACATAGCATAAGCCAAAAGAACAATCACTCCCAGAATCCCAAAAGAAACTAACGAACGAATCGCATTCTTTGGATTCATAACCAAGTGAAACACTTCAAACAATAGCGATACACCCGCAGCAATATAAATTAACAGCTTAGCCCAATTCAGAAATGATCCTGTATACAAAGGTGTGTAGTAAGTCTCACCTACGACTTCTCCACCCATGAAGAACATTCCTGCAAAAACTAATGTTATTGCAAGCAACAGGTATAATACAATATTTAAAATTTTTGTAAGCTTAGTCATAATGACAATTATTTTTTCATGTTATATTTTACCAAAATATCCAATAGAGAGATAGAAGCATCTTCCATTGTATTTACAATACCATCAATTTTTGAAACGATGTAGTTGTAAAATACCTGAAGGATGATGGCTACAATCAAACCAGATACTGTAGTAATCAAAGCCACTTTAATACCACCTGCCACTGCTGTTGCAGAAATAGTACCCATTGCCTGAATGTTATCAAATGCTTCAATCATACCAATTACAGTACCCATGAAACCAAGCATAGGAGCAAGTGAAATAAACAATGAAATCCAAGTTAAACCTTTTTCTAAAAGCCCCATCTGAACCGAACCATAAGAAATAACTGATTTCTCAACTACTTCAATGCCTTCATCAAAACGATCTAATCCCTGATAGAAAATTGAAGCCACAGGACCTCTTGTGTTACGGCAAACTTCTTTAGCAGCCTCAACACCTCCATCATTCAAAGCATTCTCAATGTTTTGAAGCAACTTCTTAGTGTTTGTAGACGCTAAGTTCAAATAAATAATTCTTTCGATACAAAGCGCTAAACCAAAGATCAATGCTAAAAGTACGAAACTCATAAACATTGCACCACCTTCGATGAATTTTGCCTTAATCTGTTTGTGAATACCCTTTGGAGCCTCTTCTGCCCCCTCTGGCGCATCACTTGCAGCTGTCTCATTAACAACCTGTTCTGTAGCTTCACTTGCTACATTTTCTTCCTGAGCATATACGGCATTGACACCGGTACTCAGCATTCCAAATACTGCTAAAAACGCAAATAGCTTTTTCATAGTCTGCTAAAAATTTTGATTTGTATTAGTATTGTTAATACTCAAAATAGTTTACTGTTGTCCCCTTTTCCCAATCTAACACAAGTTAAAAAAAGGTTCAACCCCTTTAATTTTTCAGGGTTGCAAATTACAAAAAAAAAGTCAAATACAAAGTTTGAATTGTTAATTTTAGTTATTGGCATAGCAAAGAAACACCCTTTGTTGTCAAAGCATGACACCAGTCATACTTCTCCTCTTTACCAATTGCTCGGGTACATAAATTATACACACAGGTAACAACTTCTGATTGACTTTATTAAAGCACCTGAATAACAACTATTTCTATTTATATGTGTATTTCTCCTCGTAATGACTTTCTTAATCCTTCTTTTACACTTTCTACTGACGAACAGTTTGCTAATAAATACATCAGTTTGGTCACTGCTGTCTCTGTAGTCATATCGTAACCACTTACTACACCTAACTCAAGTAAGTGCACGCCTGTTTCATATCTCCACATCTCAACACTACCCGCTAAACACTGGGTAACATTTAGAATTATAAGATTTCGGTCCAACGCCTCTTTAATAGCATCTAAAAACCACTTTTTTGTTGGCGCATTACCCGACCCATAGGTTTCTAATACAACAGCTTTAATATTCGGAGCATTTAAAACTGCCATCACAACATCCTCATTAATTCCGGGAAAAATACGTAGCAAGGCAACATTGGTATCCATTTTTTTTGCAACTCTGAATGTTCCATTTAAAGTTGTGTACCTGATATATGGATAATTGTATTTCAAATGTATTCCGGCTTCTGCCAATGGTGGGTAATTATCTGATCGAAATGCGTGAAAATGCTCTGCATTGTATTTTGTGGTTCGATTTCCTCTAAACAATTTATCTTTAAAGTAAATACACACTTCGGGCACCAAAGCTTGCCGGTTCTTTTGAGCCGCCGCAATTTCCAGCGCTGTAATTAAATTCTCCTTTCCATCCGTTCTGATAGTACCCAAAGGCAACTGACTACCCGTTAACACAACCGGCTTCTTTAGATTTTGAAGCATAAAACTAAGAGCACTAGCAGTATATGCCATAGTATCTGTACCATGCAAAATTACAAACCCATCATAAAGCGAATAATTTTCTTCAATAATGTCTACCATTTTTATCCAAACATCAGGATGCATATCTGATGAGTCAATTAATGGCTCGAAAGAGATACTTTTTACCTGAAAATCAAACCTTCTTAATTCAGGAACCTGCTTTGATATACTTTCAAAATCGAACGGAACAAGCGAGTTGGTTTCTGGATCGATAACCATACCAATCGTTCCACCTGTATATATTATTAATATCTTTCTCTCTTCCATAGCAATCTGTTTTATCTACAAGCCAAACAGTTCATTCGCATTGTTACTTGTTTGGCTTTTTACTTTATCAATACCAATATTGTGCACAATAGCAATCATTTCAGCTACTTTCTCAATATACGCTGGCTCATTACGTCGTCCCCTGTTAGGAACCGGAGCCAGATATGGAGCATCTGTTTCTAGTACAAGTTTTGTTAATGGTACATTTGCAACAACCTCACGTAAATGCGTATTCTTAAATGTAATAACACCATTTATACCTATCATAAAATTCTGATAGCTTAAAATCCGTTTAGCATCCTCATCACTCCCCGTAAAACTATGAAAAACACCTTTTAATTTTTCATCCAGTTGCCGTTCTACTATTTTAAAAACTTCGGAAAAAGCATCACGACAGTGAATAACTATCGGCAAATTGTTTTCTTTTGCCCATACAATCTGTTGCTCAAAAACTTGTATTTGTTCCTGATAGTAAGTTTTATCCCAATATAAGTCAATTCCTATTTCACCAACTGCAATATAAGTTCTTGATCTGAGATGTGCTTCAACCTCATCCAGAGCGTTTTTATAATCTTCCTTAACTGATGTCGGATGCAAGCCCATCATAGCATGACAAAACTGAGGATAAGACTGCTCCAAATGATGCATGGCGTCAATGGTTTCTCCATCCACATTTGGCAACAAAATTTTTTTTACCCCTACTTGTTTAGCCCGTTCTATAACTTCAGCCCTATCATCATCAAACTCGGACGAATAGATATGTGAATGCGTGTCTATCACTTTAACTCTGTTTTAATAGATCGTAAAAATACCAATAGTTCACAAGTTAGAGTGCAGATGTCTGTTTTTTTTAAGTTAAAAGCAATTATTTACAAGAAAGCCGTCCCGGGGAGGGGACGGCTTTTATTGTTGCATCTAGAAAAATTTAAACTACACCTTGAGCAATCATTGCATCGGCCACTTTCACAAAACCGCCAATATTAGCTCCTTTGATGTAATTCACTTTACCGTTAGGTTCAGTTCCATATTTAACACATGCACTATGAATATCAGTCATAATTTGATTTAAACGATCATCAACTTCTTTTTCTGACCATCCTAAACGCATACTGTTCTGAGTCATTTCAAGACCAGATACAGCCACTCCTCCAGCATTAACAGCCTTACCTGGTGCAAAAGAGATTTTTTCACTTGCTAAGTAAGCAGCTTCGGCAGTACATCCCATATTAGATGCCTCTGCAATAATCTGACAACCGTTAGTAATTAAAGCCTTGGCATCTTCTTCATTCAACTCATTTTGAATTGCACAAGGAATAGCAATATCAACTTTCTGCATCCATGGTTTTTTACCTGCGATAAACTCAGAACCAGCGAAACGCTCAGCATAAGGAGCAACAATGTCCTGGTTAGAAGCACGAAGCTCTAACATATATTCGATTTTCTCACCTGAAATACCGTTTGGATCATAAATATAACCATCAGGACCAGAGATAGTAACCACTTTTGCACCATACTCAGTTGCCTTAAGAGCAGCACCCCAGGCAACATTTCCGAAACCAGAAAGAGCAACGGTTTTACCTTTAATGGTATCACCTTTTGTAGCTAACATCTCACGTACAAAATAGATAGCACCGAAACCTGTTGCTTCAGGACGAATTAAGCTACCGCCGTACTCACGACCTTTTCCTGTTAATACACCAGTAAACTCATTGCGTAGTTTTTTGTACTGACCGTACAAGTAACCAATCTCGCGACCACCAACACCGATATCACCAGCAGGCACATCAGTATTAGGACCTATGTGTCGAAATAACTCGCTCATGAAAGCCTGGCAGAAACGCATAATTTCAATATCCGACTTACCTTTTGGGTTAAAGTCAGAACCACCTTTACCTCCACCCATTGGAAGTGTTGTCAAGCTGTTTTTGAAGGTCTGCTCAAATCCTAAGAATTTAAGACCACTCAATGTTACACTTGGGTGGAAACGCAAACCTCCTTTGTAAGGTCCGATAGCAGAGTTAAACTCTACACGGAATCCACGGTTTACCTGTACTTCTCCACTATCATCAATCCAAGGTACACGGAAAATAATTGTTCTTTCCGGCTCAGTCATACGCTCAAGTATCTTGGCTTTTTTATAGTGAGGGTTCTCCTGATAGAAATCCCATACTGTTTCTATTACTTCTTGCACTGCTTGCAAAAACTCGTCTTCGCCAGGGTTCTTAACCCTAACGCTGTCCATGAATTCCTTCATCTTAGCGTCCATATTGTAAAAGGTATTAAATGTTGGATCTTTAAAATTGTAATATTATGGTTTCAAAAATAGATATTTTTAGGCAACAGCATTATAATTTGTAAGGAATTTTCAACTTTTCCAATATTTTCATACAACACTGACTATCTGATTTTTAAAAATATCAAAAACATGTTCCTCAGCACTTCATGACATATATCACCAAAACAAACTACCCCAAAGAGTCAAAAATCGTAAGCAAACTAAAAAAAAGATGTATTTCATCAACTCTAATTGCCTTTAGAATTCATTCTGACGAAGGCTTACTATCTCGCAATTTATTCTTTACAAACAATTATAAGATGATAAGGACACCAGCTAATCTCAATGTTTATATAAGTGCTTCATATAAAACCTGTGCAGGATGTAAAGATTCTACTGCTGTACCATCTTTTATCTGGTGACGACATGAGGTACCTGCTGCAACAATTAAGGATTCCTTTTTATTTGCTCTTACATCAGGAAATAAAATCAATTCGCCTATTTTCATTGACAAATCGTAATGTTCCTTTTCATAGCCAAATGAACCAGCCATTCCACAACAGCCAGATGGAATTTCTTCTGCTTGATAGTGCTTTGGAATTTCAAGAACTTTTTTGGTGTAAGAGGTATCAGACAAAGCTTTTTGATAACAATGTGCATGATAACGGATTTGCTTTTTGTCTTTAATAAACGATTTAGCTGAAATATTACCTATATCAAATTCTGTAGCTAAAAACTCCTCAAAAGTAAATGTATATCTCGCCAAATGCTTTGCTTTACTTTTTAAGGCATTTGATACCAGTTCCGGGTATTCATCTCTAAGCGTTAATATAGCCGATGGCTCAATTCCAACTATAGGCACCTCTTCACTTACCAAATCAGCTAACAATTGCACATTGGCATCTGCAATTCCGGCTGCTTTTTTTACCAATCCTTTTGATAAATATGTACGGCCACTTTCGTAATGTTTTTTCAACAAAACCTTATATCCCAGTTTTTCCAGCAATAATATAGCGGCTATTCCAACATTAGTATCATTATAATTAGTGAATTCATCAATAAACAAAAAAACTTGTCGTTCTAAATTCCTATTCTGTATTTTCTTTTTACCCCACTGCATTAACGATTGTTTTGCCAAAGCTGGTAATTGACGTTTATGTGAGATTCCTAAAAATCTTTCATTAAGACGTTTTATCCATTTCCATTTTATACCTTTATTATACAAGTATGAGAAAGGTAGTAGAATCCGATTAAACTGTGTGAGCCGAGCCACAACATAAGAACGTAAAGGTATACCATAATTATCGTGATAGGCATTTAAAAATTCAGCTTTTAATTTTGAGATATCAACATTACTTGGACATTCTGTTTTACATGCTTTACATGACAAACACAAATCAAGAATAGCTTTTACCTCATCATGTCCAAACTTTGAATCTGCATATGTACCATTAAAGAATTCCCTCAGAACATTAGCCCTCGCACGGGTTGTCAACTCCTCATCTCTGGAACCCATATAGCTTGGGCACATTGTCCCTCCAATTAAATGACTTTTTCGGCAATCTCCTGAACCAGTACATTTCTCTGCTGCACGAACCATTCCGCCAGTTGATGACCAATCAAACACGGCTGTCTTCTCAAGTGAAGTTTCCACATGTTTGTATCGAAGCGATGAATTCATTGCCGGGGTCTCTGTTATTTTACCAGCATTAAAAATCTTATTGGGATCAAATATCTTTTTAACTTCTTTGAACAGTTGGTAATTATGTTCCCCAACCATCGTTGAAATAAATTGTCCGCGCAGGCGACCATCACCATGTTCTCCACTTAAAGAACCCTTATATTTCTTTACTATAACAGCTGTTTCTTTAGCTATCTGATAGAACAACTCAACACCTTCTGGTTGTTTCATATTTAAAACTGGACGTAAGTGCAATTCACCAGTTCCAATATGCGCATAATAAATACATTCTTTATTAAATCGCTTTAACATGGCTTTTATATCTGCAATAAAAGCCGGCAAATCCTCTGGTCTAACTGCTGTATCTTCAATAACCGGAACAGGCCTCTCATCACCAGGCATATTAGCCAAAACACCTAATCCAGCTTTACGAAGGTTCCATACTTTCTTTATATCTTCGCCATATAATACAGGATAAGCATAACCAAAGTTTTTCTCTTCCAGAGCCCGTATCATATCCGAAGCCAGTTGTGCTATTTCTTCTTTGCTTTCCCGCGCGAACTCCACCAACAATAAAGCAGCAGGATCTCCCTCTACAAAAAAACGATTCTTATTCTGTAAAACATTGCCTTTAGTCAAATCCATAATAGCTTTATCCATTAGCTCAATGGCTCCGGGGTTATAGTTTAATCCAATTAAGTTGGCTTCTAAAGCTTCTTCAAGTGAATTAAGATGCACACAAACAAGCCCTTTCTCTTTTGGTGGAAGTTCAATAAGATTAAGCTTTATCTCTGTTGAAAACATCAGTGTTCCTTCAGACCCTGCCAACAACTTACAAAAATTAAAATTTCCATTATTATCCTTAAACGGAAAATCATCCAAAAGATAATCAAGTGCATAACCTGTATTTCTTCTATGAATATCAGGGTGAGGAAATTCTTTACGAATACTTCTTCTGTTTTCTTTATTAGTTATAATATTGCGTATTGAAGAATAAATTTCTCCTTCAAAAGAATCTTTCTTGCATTTTTGCTCAAACTCCCACTTCCGCAATGGCTTAAACACTACTTCATCTCCATTACTTAAGAAACCTTTCAACTCAATTGTATGATCCCTGGTACTACCATATATTAATGAATGTGCTCCACAGGAATTATTACCAACCATACCACCAATCATACACCTGTTTGATGTTGATGTCTCCGGTCCAAAAAACAAATCATTTTTTTCTAAATACTGATTCAGTTCATCAAGTACAACTCCTGGTTCGACCCTTACCCATTTTTCCTCCTTATTAACCTCAAGGATCTTATTCATATAGCGCCCTACATCTACAACCAATCCTGCGCCTACAACCTGACCAGCTAAAGAAGTTCCTGCCGCCCGGGGTATCAGATTTATATGATGTTCATTGGCAAACTGAATTATAGCTTGTATATCCAGTGCATCCTTGGGAATAACAACACCAAGTGGTTTTTGAAAGTAGGCTGATGCATCCGTACTATAGACAAGTCTTGACGTTTCATCTATTTTAATACTTCCTTTTATCTTACGCTCTAATTGTTTAAGACATTTATGAAAATCTACTTTCTCCATTTAAGTCAAAACTGTTTATTAAACTTCTCTCTATGGTATATCAGGTATTTCAAACCATATTATTCATTTGCTCTTCTTTTCTGCATTTCAATACCAGGTAGTTATTAAATCAAAATGGTTTCTTTTTGAAATTCAGCTTCCAATGTAAGTAATTCCTCGTAATTTTAAAGAATAGGTTCATAAATCTTCATTTTTTGAAGATTCTTATCCCAAATGTATTTGAATATAACTAAAAGACTGAATTAAGATTCTATAAAATTGTAAGCCTGATTAGTTCAGGAAAATATTTAAATCAGGTGCTAAAATTATTCAACCTTTGATTGGCATTGATATTAAAGATTTAAACAAATAAGCTGAATCACTGTTTAGAAAACACAAAAGAAATAACTCAATGGCAAAATCAGATATACAAACACATGAGGACCTTGAAATGTTAATTCGATCATTTTACAGCCAGGTAAGAAACGATGAATTATTAGGTCCCTTCTTTCATCGCTTTATTCCGGATGAAGAGACATGGGAAAAACATTACCAGCTGCTCATCGCATTCTGGAAACTTAATTTAATGGAAAAAAAAGGCTTTGATGGCAATCCAGCCAAAGCCCACCACACTGTTGACAAGAGCTTTATGTACTCAATTACCACATCACACTTCGATCGATGGGTAACGCTATGGTGTGTAACAATTAATCAATTATTTGAAGGTACAATAGCTGAAAAAGCCAAATTAAAAGCCTCTAATATGGCAAAAGGCATGTACAAAAAAATAATCGATCAGCGTCCGGGAGGATTTGTGCTACCCGGCGGTGCTTCCGGACTATCTTTTGGATAATTTTATTCCCCTAATTAAGTACTCAATTGAATTTAACATACAGGTATTCTTTTCAAAATAACGCATTGATAAGTATATTATTTAAACATCACGCAATAGGCATGAGTACTAAAGTATTGACAATTGTCATTATACCATTATTTCAGTATTCCAAATTTTTATTTAATCTTAATAATTACTTACTTTTGCGCTCCTAATAACCAAAAATCCGCATTCTACTGAATAAAATCTATCAATGAACCAATAGTATGCTTTGTTGTTAGATTGACGAACAAGTGTTAGAGTTTTTTATGGCTGAAGATCAAGATAAAATATTAAAAGAAGTAACCGGGGGGGAATATAAATACGGTTTCTATACCGATATTGAAATGGAAGAATTCCCAAAAGGTTTAAACGAGGATACAGTACGTATGATTTCGGCTAAAAAGAATGAGCCTGGATTCATGCTGGAGTTTCGTTTAAAAGCTTTCCGTCACTGGTTAACTATGAAGCAACCGGACTGGGCACAATTAAATATACCTAAAATAGACTTTCAGGACATTATTTACTATGCAGTTCCAAAAAAGAAACCGGAACTGGAAAGTATGGATGATGTAGACCCTGACTTAAGAGCTACATTCGACAAACTTGGCATTCCTCTTGATGAACAAAAAGTATTGGCTGGCGTGACAGGTGTAGCTGTTGATGCGGTTATCGATAGTGTTTCTGTAAAAACAACCTACAAAGAAACTCTGGCTGAAAAAGGCATAATATTTTGCTCTATTAGTGAAGCCATTCAGGAATATCCTGATTTAGTGAAAAAGTATTTGGGCAGTGTTGTTCCACATGGCGATAATTACTTTGCAGCATTGAATGCAGCAGTTTTTAGTGATGGTTCATTTGTTTATATTCCCAAGGGTGTTCGTTGTCCAATGGAGTTATCTACTTATTTCCGTATTAATGCTATAAATACCGGGCAATTTGAACGAACCTTAATTATTGCCGATGATGATAGCTATGTGAGTTACCTGGAAGGTTGTACTGCTCCACAACGCGACGAGAACCAACTACACGCTGCCATTGTGGAGATTGTAAGTATGGAACGAGCTGAAGTTAAATATTCAACAGTACAGAACTGGTATCCAGGCGATAAAAACGGGGTTGGTGGTATTTATAATTTTGTTACGAAACGAGCTATTTGTAAAGGAGATTATTCAAAAGTAATGTGGACACAGGTTGAAACAGGCTCAGCCATCACTTGGAAATACCCAAGTTGTATTTTACAGGGCAATCATTCTGTAGGTGAGTTTTATAGTGTTGCTGTAACCAACAACCATCAGCAGGCAGATACTGGTACAAAAATGATTCATTTGGGTAAGAACACGCGAAGCCTGATCGTCTCTAAAGGTGTATCGGCCGGTAAGAGTCAAAATAGTTATCGTGGTTTAGTTAAAGTTTCAAAGAAAGCAGAAAATGCTCGTAACTTTAGTCAATGCGACTCCTTATTATTAGGTGATAAATGTGGTGCGCATACTTTTCCATACCTGGAAATAGCTAATAATTCGGCAATAGTAGAGCACGAAGCTACAACATCAAAAATTGGTGAAGACCAGATATTTTATTGCAACCAGCGAGGCTTAAGCACAGAAGACGCTGTAGGCCTAATAGTTAACGGCTATGTAAAAGAAGTAATTAACCAATTACCAATGGAGTTTGCCGTTGAAGCGCAAAAACTTTTACAAATAAGCCTCGAAGGCAGTGTGGGGTAAACCACTTATTTTAATTAAAACAATTAGAAACATTTATAGTAACAACATATGTTAGTCATTAAAGATTTACACGCCAAAATAGATGACAAGGAAATTCTAAGAGGTATTAACCTTGAAATCAAACCTGGCGAGGTACACGCTATAATGGGGCCAAATGGCTCTGGTAAAAGTACCCTTTCGGCGGTATTGGCCGGTAACGAAAAATTCGAAGTTAATGAAGGTAGCGTTACCTTTAATGATAAAAACTTATTGGATTTAGCTCCGGAAGATAGAGCGCGTGAAGGGTTATTTTTAAGTTTTCAGTACCCGGTAGAAATACCCGGTGTCAGCATGGTTAATTTTATGCGAACAGCGGTTAATGAACACCGAAAATATAATGAACAAACACCTTATACTGCAAGCGATTTTTTAAAACTGATGCGTGAAAAGAAAAAGCTTGTTGAGATTGACTCTAACTTAACAAATCGCTCAGTTAATGAAGGTTTTTCCGGCGGTGAAAAGAAAAAGAATGAGATCTTTCAAATGGCCATGCTAGAGCCTAAACTTGCGATTCTGGACGAAACAGATTCCGGCTTAGATATTGATGCTCTTCGCATTGTAGCCAATGGCGTAAACAAATTAAAAACACCAGAAAACTCAACAATTGTTATTACACACTACCAACGTTTGTTAGATCATATAGTGCCAGATTTTGTTCACGTTCTTTATAAAGGACGCATTGTTAAATCTGCAGGTAAAGAGTTAGCCTTAGAATTAGAAGAAAAAGGTTATGACTGGATTAAGAAAGAGTTTGAGGATTAAGTTAATACTTAAAGATTAGAGATCAATAAATCAATTCTCAACACAAAACAATCGATTATGAATAAGACTTGCCGAATAGTTAATCTGCAAGAAGAATATAGCCAACTTTACAAGGAAAATTATACCCTCTTAGAAGATGGTGCTCCTTCTAAGATGAATGCCTTAAGAGCAAGTGCTTTTGAAATATTCAATAAAAATGGAATTCCGTCAAACAAGACAGAAGACTATAAATATACAAACTTACAACCTTATTTTAAGGGTACTTTTGATCTGGCATTATCAAGTAAGGCTGCATTTAGTGGTAATGACACAAAGTTTAATTGTGGTGTTCCTGAACTTGATACTCACAATGTATTCTTGATTAATGGTTGGTATTCTCACCAAAACGAAGTGAGTAATTTACCCAAAGGGGTTATTATTGGCAGCATCCGTGAAAAAGCACCTGAACATTCTGCATTATTTGAGAAATACTATGGTGAAACTGCAGCAACTGGCAGTGATGCTATGGCCGCAATGAACACAGCGTTTGCACAAGACGGAGCATTTATTTATGTACCCAGCGGAGTTGTTGTTGAAAAACCAATACAGCTGGTTAATATCATGAATGGAGCCAATGATCGCCTTGTCTTCCAACGTAACTTAATCATTGTTGAAGACAATGCCCAAGTAAAAGTTATGCTTTGTGACCATACTATAGCACCTCATAAATTTGTGATTAATAACTTAACAGAGGTGTTTGCGAACGAAAATAGCATATTTGACATTTATAATGTACAAAACCAGCACAACTTAACAACTCAAGTTGCCGGAATGTATATCCACCAAAAGAAGCATTCAAATATTCTGACTAATAACTTAACACTTCACTCTGGTATAACACGAAATAATGTGCGTATTACAATGGCTGATGAGCATTGCGAAAGTCATGTTTATGGACTTTACCTGAGTGATAAAAACCAGCATGTAGATAATTTTTCTTTTATCGACCATGCTAAGCCCAATTGCCAAAGTTTCGAACTTTTTAAAGGCGTGTTAGATGATTCGGCAACAGGTTCATTCACAGGTCGGGTATTGGTTCGTCCTGATGCGCAACAAACAAATGCCTACCAAAGTAATAATAACTTACTTTTAAGTGAAAATGCTAAAATCAACAGTAAACCTCAACTGGAGATATACGCTGATGATGTAAAGTGTAGCCACGGCGCTACTGTAGGCCAATTAGATGATGAAGCAATGTTCTACTTACGGGCAAGAGGAATTAGCGAAACAGAAGGGCGTATTTTATTAATGTTTGCTTTTGCTTATGAAGTAATTGAAAAGATTCGTATAGAACCATTAAAAGAGAATATACGCAATTTAGTTGAGAAACGCTTCAGAGGAGAATTTGACAAATGCGACTCATGCATCGTATGTGGACAACAAGACACTAGTGTCAGTTGTTTATAAGAAAGATATTAACTTATTGAACAGGGGATGATTCAACTTTAATATCATTCCCTGTTTTAGTTTACAAAGAAAATGGGTATTAACATTGAACAAATACGTAAAGACTTTCCAATATTGAATGAAACCGTTCATGGAAAGCCGCTGGTTTATTTCGATAATGCGGCCACAACTCAAAAGCCACAAGCCGTAATTAATGCTGTATCAGAAGTATACAAAAAATACAACAGTAATATCCACCGGGGCGTACACCACCTGAGCAATATATGTACGCAAGCACACGAAAACGCACGTATTAAAGTTCAGAAATTTATCAATGCCCAACATGCTCACGAAATTATTTTTACACGGGGAACAACAGAAGCTATCAATTTATTAGCCTCTTCATTTGGTGATACATTTTTAAAAGCCGGAGATGAAATTTTAGTCACTCAAATGGAGCACCACTCGAATATTGTACCTTGGCAATTATTAGAAAAACGACTGGAGGTTAAGTTAAAATTCATTCCTATAAACGATGCTGGCGAATTAAGATTAGAGCATATAGGTGAGCTCATTAATGAACGAACAAAACTAGTATCTATCACGCACATATCTAACGCATTAGGCACTATAAACCCTATAAAAACCTTAATTAACAAAGCTCATGCCCAGGGCATACCAGTTATAATTGATGGCGCTCAGGCTGTTCAGCATGTTAAAGTTGATGTGCAAAAGCTGGATTGTGACTTCTATGTTTTTAGTGGACATAAGTTATATGCCCCAACAGGCATTGGAGTATTATACGGAAAAGAAAAGTGGTTAAACAAAATGGAACCTTATCAGGGTGGCGGTGAAATGATAAAGACCGTTTCATTTGAAGGAACAACATTTAACGAGTTGCCATTCAAGTTTGAAGCAGGCACACCTGACTTTAGTGGTTCAGTTGGATTAGCTACTGCGATTGATTACGTAGAAAATATTGGCATTGAAACCATTGCGCAATATGAATATGAGCTTTTAGAATATGGAATGGAAAAACTATCAGCTATTCGGGATATTCGCTTCTTTGGTACTGCTAAAGAAAAAGCCAGCGTAATCTCATTTTTGGTTGGTGATATTCACCCATTTGATATGGGTACAATGTTAGATAAAATGGGAATTGCAGTACGTACTGGACACCACTGTGCGCAACCATTAATGCAATATTATAATATTCCGGGAACAATCAGAGCCTCGCTTGCAATCTATAACACCAAAGCGGAAATTGATAAATTGGTTGACGGTATTACACGAGTTGCTCAGCTGTTTGGTTGATTCAGTTATAATTATCAATTTTGCCATTTAAACAAGGGATCTAAAACAAGAGAAAAAAAGACATAAGATGACAATTAATGAGATACAGGAAGAAATTATTGAAGAGTTTGCTGCCTTTGATGAATGGATGGATAAATATTCGTATTTAATTGAAATAGGCAATGACCTAGAAGGCTTTAAGGATGAATGGCGTCTGGAGCAAAACCTCATTGAAGGTTGCCAATCAAAAGTTTGGGTACATGCTGAAATGAAAGATGATAAGATAATTTATTCTGCTGATAGTGATGCCATCATCACCAAAGGTATAATTGCCTTGTTAATTCGTGTATTATCAGGCCGTACTCCAGATGAAATCCTTAATAACGAATTATCATTTGTTGAAGAAATTGGTTTGAAAGATCACCTATCTCCAACACGTTCAAACGGATTGGTTTCAATGATGAAACAAATGCGTTTGTATGCAATTGCCTTTAAAGCAAAGCAAGCATAATAAAATTAATTACAAACCGATGTACGATGCTTTGGCACCGGCACAAAAATAGTGTTATGGGAAATGAGTTTTTACAATTAGAAGGTGAAATAATCAAAGTGATTAAAACCATATTTGACCCGGAAATACCTGTTAATGTTTATGATTTAGGTCTTATTTATGAGATTGATGTAAATGAAGAAGGAAAAGCCCGAATAGTAATGACATTAACGTCTCCTAATTGTCCTGTAGCAGAGTCTCTGCCGGAAGAGGTACATGATAAAGTGGCGTCTCTTGATGGCATTAACAGTGTAGATCTAAACCTTACATTTGACCCTCCCTGGACAAAGGATATGCTATCTGAAGAAGCCCTTTTAGAGCTAGGACTTTTATAGAAAAATATACAACAAATAATAAGCTCTCGTAATTGAGGGCTTTTTTATTAAAAAAACGCTACATTTTATATATGAAACCGCTTTACATCAGCTTAAATAAAAAACCATCCATTAACTACCTGCGGTTAATTGCAGGCCTTGTAATGGTAGCGGGTACAGTATACCTTTATGTAAGGCCAGAACCAAGCCCTTTTTACACATACCAACTTATTTTATTATTTCTGTTTGGTTTATACTACACTACAATAGGGGCTGGAATTAATTTATTAAGCTTTATTACAAAAACTTATATCGAAACAAATGAAGAATACATTTGTGCTAAACAAAGTGTATTTGCTAAAAAACATAAAGCAAACTGGTCCGAGATAAGCGAGATACAAATAAATATTACAGCCATTAGGGTAAAGTTAAAGAGTAATGATGAGTTTCAATTTGAGTATCAATTTCTGGACGAAGAAACGATACACACCTTAAAGGTTGCTATTACTCATCAGGCTAAAAACAATGCTATTACACTTCGCTAATGAGCATTATCAGCAAGGCATATCATCAACAAATAAAGGCAAAAGCACTTGAATTAGGCTTTTCAGATGTTGGCTTTGCTCTGACTGAATATTTAGAACAGGACGCTGATTATTTGCAACAATGGCTTGATAAAAATTACCAGGCCAACATGTCTTATATGAATAATCATTTTGAAAAACGAGTAAACCCTAAGCTATTAGTTGCTGGAGCCAAAAGTGTTATTTCGGTATTGATTAACTATACACCTAAAGAACTACAACATGATAAAAATGCTCCTAAAATAGCCAGGTATGCCTATGGTAAAGATTATCATTTTGTAATTAAAGATAAACTTCAGGTACTATTCGATTTCATTAAAGCAAAAATTTATCCCTCACTTGAAGGACGCTTCTTTACAGATTCAGCACCTGTTCTTGACCGGGCATGGGCCGTTAAAAGCGGGTTAGGCTGGATAGGAAAAAACACCAATCTGATTCATAAAAAACTGGGGAGTTATACTCTTATCGGAGAACTCATTACTAATTTGGAATTAGAGCCAGACAAACCTATTAAAGAAGCATGTGGTGGCTGTCAACGCTGTATTGAAGCCTGTCCAACCAAAGCGCTCATTGCTCCCTACCAATTAGATGCCAACAGGTGTATTTCTTACCTTACTATCGAAAACCGCGACGAGATCCCGGTACAGTTTGAAGGTCAATTTGAAAATTGGGTTTTTGGCTGTGATATTTGCCAAGAAGTTTGCCCCTGGAATTGGAAAGCTCGCCCTACAAAAGAAATAGATTTCACCCCTCCAAATGGTTTACTTAATTTGTCAAAAGATGACTGGAACACAATGGATAAAGAACTTTTTCAGGATTATTTTAGAAAATCAGCCGTTAAACGAACAAAATTTACTGGCTTAATGCGTAATTTGGCCTATCTGAAAAGAAATAACAATTAGTAAAATATTGTAGATCTTTACGTACAGATATTAGGTCCGTTAGTTATATATACTCTGCTTTTTACTTTCATGACACACATCATAAATAGAACAAAAATACAAGTATCATTTAGCTACAAATGATCTTGTTTTTACCTTACTCCAACCCCTTAAACAACTATTTCACCACTACTTATGAAAATTCTGCACATAAATTCACCCAGATTGAACATTTGACCATTGTCTAAGGATTGGCATAATTCTACTTTCGCCAAACTTAATATTAAATCAATCAGCTAATATTTTTTTTTATCCGGGTTCATAATGATGCAAGGAAAGAAAATTGCCAATAAAATTAAAGCTGGAGACCTTGAAGCTTTTCAAGCGTTTTACCAGTGCTATTTTAAGCGTTTGTATAATTATGCTGTTCTGTTTACAAATCAATCAGATGTAGCAGAGGATGTCGTACAGGAAGCTTTTTTTAAAATCTGGGATAAAAGAAAATCGATTGATTGTAACCAATCATTAAGTGCCTTTTTGTACAAAACAGTCAGAAACCTTTGCCTAAATACTCTTAAACAACAAAAAGTTCACGATAAATTTATTGATTTTGCTCAACATTTTGAAGCAATAGACAATGTATATAAACATGATTTTGAGCTAACGGAAAGCCCTGATGATCTTTATGTATACACTGAAATCAAAAAAGCTATTAGTGAATTGCCCGATAAACGACAAAAAGTGTTTAAACTTTCTAAATTAGACGGACAATCACACAATGATATTTCAAAGCAACTTAACATTTCAACAAAAGGAGTTGAGAGGCACATTACACTGGCTAACAAAACCTTACAATCAAAACTCAAACACCTTAAGACAGCTATTTTTGTTCTTGCACTCTTGCCTTAAAGCCACAGCATATATTTTTTAATAAAAAAAAATCATAATCCATGTGGGGGATTCCAATTCTCGTTGTAGTAATAGTGTAATAACAAAACATGAATAGCAACAAGGCTAACATACAAGTAATAATTAATAAATACTTTTCCGGTAAGACATCTGCAAAAGAAATGCAGCTTATTGGCGAATGGTTAAACAGTTCCCCGGATAATAAGGTAACTTTTTCACAACTAAAGAAGGATGCTGAGGAACAGGAAATTAAGAATAGCAAAGGTGACTGGCAGCACTTTCTTAATAAGTATGATGACCAATTGGAAACACCTCAAAAGAATAAGCATATAATTAGTTTTATTTCAATAGCAGCTTCTGTATCACTGGTTATTAGTTTTTCTTTTCATTTTTTCAATAAGCCTCTCACCCCATTACTGGAGGCATACCCGGCGCAAGAACCTACATCAGCAACCCATACTACTCTTAGCTTGGCTAATGGAACAAACATACCTCTAGAAAAAGAACATGCTACAATTGAAGTTGAAAATGATGGTAAATCAATTCTCATAGAAAAAACAGAAATTGTTAAAAATGAAGAAATCAATTCAAGTGCAGAGTTCAACCAATTAAATGTTCCCTATGGAAGAACTGCTCGCTTAACACTTGCTGATGGAACAATGGTGTGGCTTAATGCAGGTAGCCAACTGGTCTTTCCATCATCATTTAATTCTGAAACAAGAGAAGTACTGCTTAGAGGAGAAGGCTTCTTTGATGTTGCTCATAACCAGGAAAAAACATTTAAAGTACTAACCCAGGAAATGACTTTTACTGTATTAGGGACCTCGTTTAATATCAATAGTTACCCAGACAAAAGTCAAGTAGATGCCGTTTTAGTTGAAGGTTCATTACACATCGAAAACAATTCACTTTTCAACAAAAAAGAACACACTCTGAAACCTGGTGAAAAAAGCACATTTAACATTGAGCATAAACAGATTAGAGTTCATAATGTCAACACTAAACTATTTACATCATGGAAAGATGGTCATTTGACACTACACAAAAACAGTTTACACAACCTTGTAGCACAGATTGAAAACTATTACAACTGTAGCATTGATGTTCCATCAGAACTGGCAAAAAAACAAATAGAAATAACAGGAAAAATTCTTTTAGATGAAGATCCGGAACAAGTATATAAAGCATTAAGCGATCTAATTGATGTCACTTATCAAATAAAAGACAATAAAGTGATAATGAGTAAACGCTAAAGAAAAAGGGGTGCGCTCCGTCAAAAACACACCCTAATTATTTTTAATCATTTAATTAAATAGTCAAATTTATGAATTTCACCGAGAAATGGAAATCCTTTTTCTCTAAAAGAACAAGAAATTTGATAAAAGCAAGCTTGTTGGCATGCTTAATCATGATTCTTGGTTCTAACGATGTTTTAGCATCGATGAGCTTAAAAGGACAAAAAGTTAACCTTAAATTAAAGGAAGTAACTTTACAACAATGCCTTAAAGAAATTGAGGCACAAAGCGAATTTGTTTTCGTATACAATGAAGCACAAATAGATGCTCAACAAATGGTATCTGTTAATGCTAAAGATCAAAGTATTGAGACCGTATTAAATACGATTCTTAACAATGCAACATTCAAATTGTACGATAACCAAGTTGTTATTAAAGCAAATGAAGCCCCAATTGTAACAACTAATGTACAGGAAGATAAAATTAAGATTACCGGTACTGTAGTTGATCAATTTGGAGCAGGTATACCAGGTGCTAATGTGTCAGTAAAAGGTACAACAATTGGAACGGTAACCAACCTGGATGGAATTTTCACTTTAGAAGTTCCGGCAAATGCAGTCTTGGTTTATTCATTTATTGGCTTTGCCAGTCAGGAAATAAGCGTTGGAGCCAGTTCTTCATATGATGTTACGCTTCAGGAAGATGTAATGAATATGGATGAAGTAGTCGTTACTGCACTAGGTATTAAACGTGAGAAGAAAGCACTGGGATATTCTGTGGCTGAAGTGGGAGATGAGGCTTTCGAAACAGCAAAGTCAGCCAATGCTATGTCAGCGCTATCAGGTCGTCTTTCTGGTGTACAGGTAAACTCAACGGCACAAGGTCCTGGTAGTTCTACTTCTGTTATTATCAGGGGTACTGCTATTGCTAGTGGATCTAATGAACCATTATATGTAGTAGATGGAGTACCTATTTCAAATACACAATTTTCTAACGGGGACAGTAAAGATCATGGAGGTATTGACTCAGGTAATGGTATGTCAGGTATTGCTGCTGATGATATTGAAAATATATCTGTTTTGAAAGGAGCTGCTGCAACGGCTCTTTATGGTTCGCGTGCGATTAATGGTGTTGTAATGATTACCACTAAATCAGGTAAAGGTTCGGAAGGAACAACTATTGATTTTGTGTCAACAACTACTATTGACCAGGCTCGTATCTACACTGACTGGCAAAATGTTTACGGTCAGGGTACTTTTGGAAATATGCCTACCAACGAGCAAGAATCAAAAGATAATACAGGCATGTGGGGTGCCCGTTATAATGGTCAGACTTACACTAATTACAGGGGTAACAAACGTTCGTATGAATTCTATGATAACGAAAATAACTTCTACGATTTAGGCGTTACCTTAAATAACAGTGTGGCTGTAAACCATAACACTAATAATTCAACTTTGCGTATGTCATACAGCAATTTGAATAACTCTGGAATGGTACCAAACACAAAATACGATCGTAATATCATAACATTAAATGGTAGTACTAAAGCTTGGGATGATAAATTAGAATTGACTGCAAAGTTATCCTATATTAATGAGGAGTCTACAAACCAAATGATTGGAGCAAGTCCATTCTCAGTTAGCCTTCTTGGTGTACCTAACAATGTACCTTTGTCGGATTTAAAAGATTATAAAGATGCAGAGACAGGTTTACCAATCGGTTTCGGAAACCGCGAAAGTAACCTTTACTGGAATTTGAACGAAATCAAGCACCAGTATAACAAAGAGCGTGTGATTAGCATGGGACAGGCTAAGTACAATTTTAATGAGAATTTGAGTGTAATGGCTCGTTATGGTAGTGACTTAACAATGTTTAAGAATCAGTCTTTATGGCCTATTGGTACACCTTATTATACAAGAGGTCGATTAATGTTAGGCAACTCTCGTGATATTGAAACTAATATTGATGGTTTGCTAACATACAACAAAGATTTTGATAACTGGGGCATTACCATTAATGGAGGTGCTGCAACAATGATAAAAGAGTTTGACAAAATCACCAATTTTGAAGAGCAATTTACTGATCCTGCCATGCAACAGCCTGGTTTTGGAGCTATTCGCACAATTCAGCCTGGATATTACAAGAAGAGAATTAACTCTGTGTTCGGTACAGCTCAATTCCGTTATAACACATTCCTTTATTTAGATTTCTCTGCTCGTAATGACTGGTCATCATCTTTAATTTTAAGTGATTATTCATACTTTTATCCATCGGTAAGTTCTTCATTTATTTTTACTGAGGTAATAGAGACTCCATCATGGTTTACATTTGGTAAATTCAGAGCCTCGTGGGCACAAGTGGGATCAGATACCGATCCTTACATGCAAACGTTAAATTATAACATCAACTCTAATAAACTTCCAGGCAATGGAGGAGACTCTGCTAATGGACATATTGATGGCGCTACAGTTCCAAATAAACACTTAAAACCATCAATGAATGAAACTGTTGAGTTAGGTGTTGACCTGAAATTCTTTAACAATCGAGTAGGGATAGATGCTGCTTGGTATCGCTCAAGAGCTAAAGACCAAATTGTTCGTGTAAGTACATCAACTACATCGGGATATAGAAACGCAATTATCAATGCCGGTGAGATTCAAAACGCAGGTATTGAAATTACTTTGTATGCTGATCCGATCCGTACTAAGAACTTCAATTGGAATACAAGGTTAAATTACGCTTATAACGAGAATAAGGTATTAAGCTTAACAGAAGGAGTATCTCAGCTAAATTTATTTGAGACTTCTAGTGTAAATATTGTTGCTCGTCCGGAAGAAGCATATGGACAGATTATGGGCTATAAAGCCAAAAGAAATGAAGATGGTTCTCTTATTTTAGATGAGAATAGCCGCCCAATGCGTACCGATGAAAAACACGTTTTAGGAAATGCTTATCACAAAACAATGTTAGGGTGGATCAACTCATTTACCTATAAAAACTGGAGAGCTACATTTGTAATTGATGGTAAGTTTGGCGGAGAAGTATACTCAAATACTGAGGCCGGCGCTTATTCAAACGGTAAACACAAAACAACACTACAACGCGAATTGTATACACAAGGTAAAGTATGGTACCCTGCAGAATTAGAAGGCATTGGCACAACTTCAACACCAATGGAATTGTTCCAGCAGATTGCAAGAATTGACGAAAACTTTGTATACGATGCCTCTTATGTGGCTGTTCAGGAAATTAACCTGTCTTATAGTTTCCCAACCAAAATGTTTGATAACCTTTCTTTCATGAGAAGTGCTTCTGTTGGTATTTTTGCCAGAAACCTTGGTTATATTTGGAAGGGTACTGATAATATTGACCCGCAGGCTGTATACTCTATCTCCAATGGTGGAGCTGGTGTTGAGCTAGGTAGTTTAGCATTACCCCGCAACTTTGGTTTAAACTTGAATATTAAATTCTAAGACAATGAAATATAATATAATTTCGATATTCTTTGTAGTGCTTACTCTATTTAGCACTGCATGTACCGATGATTTTGAGAACATTAATACAGACCCTAATAAAGTAACCGAAATTAAACCAGGTTACTTGTTAACAAGGGTATGGATGCGCTATAATGGCTCTCCTCATGAAGAGCACCGTGGCGCTCTGATTATGGCAGGACCTCTTTCTGGTCTGTTCCAATGTGGCTATCGCAGTGGACAAGCATTTAGTGGAACTACCGATAGTTATAATGAAGCCAAAATGGTTGAAATGTACCTGGATGCTATTCGTAATGGGGTACAATTAAAAGAACTGTTAGAAACTGACCAAATTAATGATAATGAGGCTAAGTTAGCTATAACTAACATTACTTTACAATTTGCATTTCAACGTGTAACTGATTTATATGGTGATGTACCATATACTGATGCAACATTAGGATTCCATCAGGATATATTTTATCCAGAATATGATTCCCAGGAAAATATCTATAAAAATGTGGTTGAAGCTTTAAAAACTTCACGAGACATTTTAATGTCATCAAAAGCTGCCCCATTTATTCCTACTGAAGATGTCATATTTGGTGGTATTGAAAGCTCTGATGCCCGTAAAAAAGCTTGGGCAAAATTGGCCAATTCATTAATTCTACGTATGGGTATGCGCGGAGTGAATGGGGATCCTGCCTGGGCTAAAACAACTGTTGAAGAGGCAGCAGGTAATGTAGCTGGATATATAACAAGTAATGATAAAACTGACGCTGCTATTTTGCCTACCGGCGATATTGGTGGCGATTGGGGAATGATTGTTAACGGTGCTGCCAGCTTAATCAGTGGTAGTGCTGGATATGTTTTTGTTGGAGAAGAATGGTTACGTCAGGCACAACAAAACAGAGATCCTCGTATTTTTTATGTAGCTTCTCAGGCAGTTAATGAAGGAAGTTTCTTTTCACCTTGGACCGGACAAAAAGAGTTTGATGCATTTGAAGAGGCCGCTCGTCCGGGAGAGCCTTTTAAACCAGTTACATTTAATCCTCTTAGAGGTGGTGGTACTGAATCATATTCTGTACGAGGTTTAATGGTAACTATCGACAAAGACCAAAAGAAAGAAAGGGTATTTGGCAACTGGTTCATTAACCCAGAAGAATCAGTTCGTTATAACCAGTTCCATACAATGGCAATTGTTAATCCTGAAACGATTGGTAATCGTGAAGCTCCAATCTTTATTTATGGAGGTGATGAATCGTATTATATCTTAGCCGAAGCAGCTTTACGTGGATGGAGTGTGCCTAATGATGTAAACACAAACCTAAAGAAAGCATTAGAGTTATCACTAGCAAAATATCCAAAATACTTTGCAGGCACATCTGTAAAAGAATATTTGGCAAAGCAGTCTGTTACTGAAGGTGAAGAATTAACCTACGATGCTTTAACTACAGAGTATATCAATACAATTATGTCAGGTACCATCAACGATCAGGTTATCTGGAGAGAACGATGGAAGTCATGTATGACTGCTCAGGGTGGTTACGAGGCTTTTGCTATCTGGAACAGAACTAATGTTGAACTTCAACCCGGATATGCATCAACAGGAAGAGCTTATCCTGGAACAGAGTTTATGGATATGCCTGTTTATGATCCGGCTGATGTTACAATCGACAAATTAGTATTTGGGCAGCCAGTTCCAACAACTAAATATAGTAAAGAACCTTTCCATAATGGTGGTGACACTGAAGGTTGGAGACCACGCCGTATCAACTATCCTGATAACGAGCGCGCTAATAACACAGAGCATGTTGAAGCCGCTATCCAGCGTCAGAAATCTGATTTTGGCCAGGTAGGAAGTGATGCACACTTTGTTACAACTTACCAATGGTATTCTAAAAAGGTAAACTAGTTTAGTTAATAACTTTTTTATTGAGGGGGAATCATACACTGCTATGTCCCCCTCTTTCTTTATTAACACTAAATACTCAGCCATATGTAATATCAATTATTCTGCATATTACAATGTTTGGTCACAATATTCCAATACCTTTGATTATACAACTTTTATAAAAAATACTCTTAATTTTATCCATAAGTAAATAATACAGATATGAAACAAGCCATGAGAATTGACAATTAGCATTAGCTAATAGCTTCTTTCACATGAGGATAATTATTTTCAGGCGGGTTCCATATAACAATTGAAAGAAAATATAATCATATGAAAAAGATTTTATTCGTTTTAGGACTTACTTTATTTGCCTCAATTGCTTATTCGCAATGGCAGGGTAAAGAATATGTAGTTGAAAATGATCCTGATGTTCTGCAAAAGCTGGACGAATGGCAGGATCTTAAATTAGGTTTTTTTGTACACTGGGGAGCCTATTCTGTAGAAGGGCTTTGTGAATCATGGCCAGTAGTTTCTGAAGATGTGGATTGGTTAACACCACATGCTAACATTAAGAAATTCAGAGATCATTATTTTAATGAACTTCCAAAAATGTTTAACCCAACCAAATTTAACCCTAACCAATGGGCTGACCTGGCTGAAGATATGGGAGCAAAATACTTTGTATTTACAACTAAACACCATGATGGCTTTACCATGTGGGATACCAAGCAATCAGATTATAAAATTACTAACCCCAAATTCCCATTTGCAAGTTCAAAGCATGCCGATGTAACAGCTGCTTTATTTAATGCGATGAGAGCTAAAAATATGATGATTGGTGCCTATATTTCAAAACCGGATTGGCATCACCCTTATTATTGGTCACCATCGTTTGATACTCCGGGACGTAATGTTAATTATAAAATAAAACGTCACCCTGACTGGTGGAAAACATACACAGATTTTTTCTACAATCAGGTTAATGAATTGATGACTGGTTACGGTAATATTGACATTTTATGGTTAGATGGAGCCTGGGCTGATAAAGGAAACCTGGGACAAGATATGAAAATGGATGATGTAGGAAGGATGTGTCGGGAAAATCAGCCTGGTATTTTAGTAGTTGACCGTTGGGTTGGCGGTCGTTGGGAGAATTACCGCACTCCTGAACAACATATTCCATCTGAGTCAAATCCAATTCCATGGGAAACCTGCATGACTGTTAACTGCTGCTTTTCATACCGCTTTGAAGATAGCAACGAAACAAGAGTAAAGTCTAGTAGAGTTCTGACACACAAGTTTATTGATATTGTGGCCAAAGGTGGTAACCTGTTACTTAACCTGGGAGCTTCACCAGAAGGCTGGTTTAATAAACAAGAGGTTGATGCAGTGAGTGGGATGGGACAATGGATTAAAATGAACAAGAAAGCAATTTACGGAACACGTGCCGTAGCGCCATTTTCAGAAGCCAATGTACGCTATACCAAGAGTAAAGATGGTAAAACAATATATGCCTTTGTTTTACTTGAAGAAGGAGAAAATCCAGGTAAGGCAATGCTACCAGGCTGTTTAGTTGCCAAAGATGCAATAATTAAAGATGTAACCACTGGCAAGGTTATTAACCATAGCCGGGAAGGTAACTCTACTTTAGTAGATATGCCTAAGAAAAAAGGAACAGCTCAGTTTGCTGTGGCATTTGAAATCTCTAATGTTGAAAAAATGGCAGGTAAAACCTTTCATAAATCTCAAGATGCCAAAGATGCCGAAAATAGAAATCTATAAAATAGATTATGAATTCCGGTAAGTTAATGTGAATATAATCCATTTATAAAAAGGAACCTTCAGGTTCCTTTTTTGTATATAATAAAACCCTGATACAACTTTATGTGCTTACAAATTAACACACATCATTTAAGTTAAAGCAAACACAGCCCAGTCAATCTATGTAAATTAGTTCTAAATAAGCTATTTTAGGCTTTTTCTATCAACTTACAATCCGTAAGCTAAAGACCAAGACTTTGTCAAGATTAAATATTGCAACTAACATTTCATCTTGAAGTTTTCTCACAAAGAGGCACGAACACTTAAAAACTATATTTCTAATATATCACCCCCTGCCCAAATAGATGACGAATGCCATGTTTCTGACAAAAAAAAACAATAACATTTGCGAATAACATAACTAAAAGTTACCGATCATGGCAACACGTATTGAGAGTGATTTAATTGGTGAATTGCAAGTACCCATTAATGCATATTATGGAGTGCAAACACAACGTGCCGTTGAAAATTTTCATATATCTACTGCACGCCTGAGTCATTACAGACAATTTATCTGGGCACTTGGTGTAGTTAAAATGGCAGCTATCAAAGCAAACCACGATATGGGGCTTGTTGATGACAAAGTTAAAAATGCCGTTGTTCAGGCTTGTAAAGAAGTAATGGATGGTAAATTCGATAAAGAATTTCCAATTGACATGATTCAGGGTGGTGCCGGAACAAGCACCAATATGAATGCCAACGAGGTTATTTCTAATCGTGCTTTAGAATTAATGGGCTATCAAAAAGGACAATATGAGCATTGTTCGCCCAACGATATCGTTAACCTTTCGCAATCGACTAATGATGCTTACCCAACGGCTATTAAGCTATCCCTTATACGCTTAAATTATATACTTATTGAGCATTTACAAAAGCTGGTAGATTCCTTTAAGAATAAGGGCAATGAATTTGCTGATATTATTAAAATGGGTCGCACGCAGTTACAAGATGCAGTTCCGATGACTCTTGGCCAGGAATTTTGCGCTTATTCTATCACCTTAAGCGAAGAAATTGAACGCTTAACCCAAAATGCAAACCTGTTTCGGGAAGTAAATATGGGAGCCACTGCTATTGGTACAGGTATTAATTCAGTTGATGGCTACTCCGAAGCTTGCGTTAAACACCTTTGCAACATCACAGGATACCCTATTGTACTGGCATCCGACCTTGTTGAAGCAACACCTGATACGGGCTCATATGTCATTTATTCTTCGGCATTAAAACGGATGGCTGTTAAGATTTCTAAAATTTGTAATGATCTTCGTTTATTGGCTTCTGGCCCCCGTGCCGGGTTAAATGAGATTAATCTGCCTCCTATGCAGCCAGGCTCATCCATTATGCCGGGTAAGGTTAACCCTGTTATACCTGAAGTAATGAATCAAATTTGCTTTAAAGTAATAGGTAACGATTTAACAGTAACCTTTGCAGCAGAAGCCGGACAATTACAGCTCAATGTAATGGAACCCGTATTAGCACACAGCATTCTGGAATCCATTCAATTCTTAATGCGTGGCATGGATACGCTTCGTATTAAATGCATTGATGGCATTACCGCAAATAAAGAGGTGTGCGAAGATATGGTTCTTAAGAGTATCGGAATTGTTACTGCTCTTAATCCACACATTGGATATAAAAACAGTACACGCATTGCCAAAGAAGCATTAAAAACAGGTAAAGGCGTATATGAAATAGTACTTGAAGAAGGTATTCTTTCGGAAGATGAACTTAAAGAGATACTAAAACCTGAGAACATGATCGGGCCGGCAAAAAAAACATGCAAGTGATCTTTTAAATTAATTGATTAACAAAGCGGGCGGTAGAAAATATCACCCGCTTTTTTATTCCGCATATTTTTCAGGCTGAAGGAAAACAATTATCCATTAGAGGATTTTTGAAAAGTCTCGTGAGGATTTTTAAAAAGTGTCAGGTGCTTTTTTAAATTACATCAGGTGCTTTTTTTAATATAACCAACCTTTACCTTATCTGTACATAAATATGATCATTATGCCTGACGGATTTCTTCCCTGGAACCGTAACTTTATTGCTATGCCGTTATAATCGGCTAATAAATGAAATAAAAGAACAAGGTAGTACATTATTTATTAAAAGTAATTGATGCCGAAGAGTACAAAAAGAATAAAGGAAGTCGCTTAGATATTTATCCATCTAACATCTTATCCTTTAAATTATTCTGAAAAAACAATAAAAATTGCTATGTTATGTCACAATATGCAAATAACTTTAGCATATGTAATATTACAAAAAGCCCGCTGAACAAAAGTCCGGCGGACTATATCATCTTTACTTCCCAACAGGGATTATTTTTAGTCCAGCTTCAAAACAGCAAGGAAAGCTTTCTGCGGTACTTCAACGTTACCCACCTGCTTCATTCGCTTCTTACCCTTTTTCTGTTTCTCAAGTAATTTACGCTTACGTGAGATATCACCACCATAACACTTGGCTGTTACATCTTTACGTACTGCCTTAACAGTTTCACGGGCAATAATTTTTGCACCTACAGCGGCTTGTATAGCAATATCAAACTGCTGGCGTGGTATAAGCTCTTTCAGCTTCTCACACATCTTACGACCAAAAGTTTGTGCATTATCAAAGTGAATTAGTGATGATAAAGCATCCACGCTTTCACCGTTCAGCAGAATATCTAAACGTACAAGCTTTGCTGACCTGAAACCTATCGGATGATAATCAAATGATGCATACCCTTTTGATATACTTTTTAGCTTATCATAAAAGTCAAATACAATTTCAGCCAATGGCATATCAAACTCCAGGTCTACCCGGTCAGAGGTTAAGTAGTGCTGCTTCATCAACTCTCCACGCTTACCCAGGCATAAAGACATTATTTGTCCGATATACTCTGACTTAGTGATAACTGAAGCTTTTATATAGGGTTCTTCTACTTTTTCCAATATGGTAGGTTCAGGCAATTCTGATGGTGTACGCACATCCAGTACCTCACCCTTTTTAGTATGTGCAATATAGGGTACGTTAGGTACGGTTGTAATAACAGCCATATCAAATTCACGATCCAAACGCTCCTGAATAATCTCCATATGCAAAAGCCCAAGGAAACCACATCGGAAACCAAAACCTAAAGCTGCTGACGATTCAGGTTCGTATGTCAGTGAAGCATCGTTTAACTGAAGCTTTTCCATTGCTGCCCGTAGGTCTTCGTAATCTTCAGCATCAATTGGGTAAACACCTGCAAATACCATTGGCTTTACTTCTTCAAAACCACCAATAGCCTTGTTACATCCACCTTTTACGGTAGTAATAGTATCCCCTACCTTAACTTCTTTACTGGTTTTAATACCTGAAATAATATAACCGACATCACCTGTCTTAAGCTCTTTTCGTGGTTCCATATCCAAACGCAACACTCCAACTTCATCGGCAAAATATTCTTTTTCGGTATTAAAAAATTTAACGTGATCACCCTTTTTAATACATCCATTAACTACTTTAAAATAAGCAATAATACCGCGAAAAGAGTTAAATACAGAATCGAAAATAAGGCATTGTAACGGGGCATCCTGATCTCCGATAGGTGCAGGTACACGATGTATTAAACCTGCCAGAATATTCTCAACTCCTTCACCAGTTTTCCCACTTGCTCGTATAATTTCTTCTCTATCGCAACCAATCAAATCAATAATCTGATCCTCTACCTCCTCCGGCATTGCATTGGGCAAGTCCATCTTATTAAGCACTGGTATAATGATCAAATCATTCTCTATAGCCTGATACAGGTTAGAAATGGTTTGCGCCTGAATGCCCTGCGTAGCATCCACAATCAACAATGCTCCTTCACAAGCCGCGATTGAACGCGATACTTCATAAGAGAAATCCACATGTCCAGGGGTGTCAATCAAGTTCAACACATATTTTTCACCCTCAAACTCATAATCCATCTGAATAGCATGACTCTTAATGGTAATCCCACGCTCCCTTTCCAGATCCATATCATCTAACACCTGAGCCTGGGCATCTTTACCCGTAACGGTTCCCGTAAAACCTAACAGTCTATCAGCCAGGGTGCTTTTACCATGATCAATATGAGCAATAATGCAAAAATTACGTATATTCTTCATCTATAATTACTTTCTTCACAATTAGCTTATCAGTCAATCTGATAAGGATTGCAAAGATACTTAATTAATTAAAATTTGACTACACCTGTGTTATATAAACACAAAGACACAAAAATGCAGAGTTTAAGCTGAAATCTAGTATCATTATAACTCAGTATTAAATCAAAAAGAGGAAGCCTTTTTGAGCTTCCTCTTTCTTTATTTGCTTAATATAATCTTTACATCATACCTGGCATGCCACCCATTCCTGGAGCGCCACCCATTGAAGACATTGCCGAAGCTTCTTCTTTTTCATCAACTAAAACACACTCTGTAGTTAAGAACATACCTGCAATTGATGCAGCATTTTCAAGAGCAATACGTGTTACTTTAGCCGGATCGATAACTCCACTTTCCAATAAATTTTCATAACGATCTAAACGTGCATTATAACCAAAATCAGCTTTACCTTCAGCCACTTTCTGTACTACAACAGCACCTTCTTTACCTGCATTGAATACAATCTGACGTAAAGGCTCTTCAATAGCGCGTTTGATGATCTCAACACCTGTTGTTTCATCTTCAGTATCTCCTTTAAGATCTTTCAAAGCAGCTATAGACCGGATATATGCAACACCTCCACCCGGAACAATGCCTTCTTCAACCGCAGCACGCGTTGCACTTAAAGCATCATCTACACGATCCTTTTTCTCTTTCATCTCCATTTCTGAAGCTGCACCTACATACAACACTGCAACTCCGCCAGCTAACTTAGCCAAACGCTCTTGTAATTTCTCACGATCATAATCAGACGTAGTATTAGTAATCTGTGCCTTAATCTGATTCACTCGTGCATCAATAGCTTCTTTTGCACCAGCACCATTTACAACAGTTGTATTCTCTTTATCAATAGTTACCTTCTCTGCTTGCCCAAGCATTTCAAGTGTAACACCTTCTAAAGTTAAACCAGTCTCTTCCGAAATAACAGTACCACCAGTCAAAACAGCAAGATCTTGTAACATCTCTTTACGACGATCTCCAAATCCAGGTGCTTTAACAGCAGCAACTTTTAAGCGTCCCTGAAGACGGTTAACAACTAATGCAGCTAATGCCTCACCATCCACATCTTCAGCAACAATAACTAAAGATCTGCCTGACTGTGCTGTTGCTTCAAGCGTTGGAAGAAGATCTTTCATAGAAGAAATCTTCTTGTCATGGATCAATATGTATGGATTTTCCATATCTGCCTCCATCTTCTCTGTATCAGTGACAAAGTATGGAGAAATATATCCACGATCAAACTGCATACCTTCCACCACTTCAACAGTTGTTTCAGTACCTTTAGCTTCTTCAACAGTAATTACACCTTCTTTGCTCACACGTTCCATTGCCTCAGCAATCAACTTACCAATTTCACTATCATTATTGGCAGATATTGTTGCAACTTGCTCAATCTTCTCACTGTGCTCTCCAACTTCCTGCGACTGTGATTTAATATTAGCAACAACAGCAGCAACTGCTTTATCAATACCTTTTTTAAGTTCCATTGGGTTAGCACCCGCAGTAACATTTTTCACACCAACATTAATAATTGATTGGGCTAACACAGTAGCAGTAGTTGTTCCATCACCAGCATCATCACCAGTTTTAGAAGCTACTTCCTTTACCATTTGTGCACCCATATTTGCATACGGATCTGCTAATTCAACCTCTTTAGCCACAGATACACCATCTTTAGTAATTGATGGTGCACCAAACTTACGGTCTATAACAACATTGCGTCCTTTTGGTCCTAATGTTACTTTTACGGCATCTGCCAAAGCATCAACACCTACTTTTAGTAGATCTCGCGCTTCAATATTAAATTTTATCTCTTTAGCCATTTTTATGTCTATTTAAAATATCAGGTTAAAATTAAAGGATGTAAAGAACATCTGATTGTGAAATTAATAAGTAATCCTCACCGTCAATTGCCAACTCTGTACCACCATACTTACCGTACAATACAATATCACCAACTTTAATTTCCATTACTTCATCTTTCTTAGCTTCTCCAACTAAAACAACTGATCCCTGTAATGGCTTTTCTTTGGCCGAATCAGGAATAATAATTCCACTTGATGTTGTCGTTTCAGCTGCCTGAGGCTTAACCAAGATTTTTCCGGCTAAGATTCTTCCTTTTAATTCTGACATATCTGTTATTATTTAATGATTAAATTTATTAAACTCTGCTTGCTCTTTTCTCACAAAGTATGCCAAACCAAATTATGACATATTTTCGACAGAATCACTGACTTTTTTACAGGTGACTGACAAAAAAAGTCAAAATAGCAGGCATAAAAAAAGTGCCAGACAACATTGCCTGACACTTTTTAATACTAAATATTTTTTACTTAATCAGCATCCTCACCAGAAGTAGCTGTTGCTGCATCATCTCCCTGCGCCGGAGAAGCAAAAGGCGTTGGGGCAGTTTGCTGAGCAGGTAAAGTATTCAATTTTGAATCAATCTCAGCAGTTCCCATCTGGTCTTTTGGTAATACAACTACAGCCACAAATGCCAAAACCAACAAAGCACCTGCTAGCGTCCAGGTTGCTTTCTCAAGAAAATCTGTTGTCTTACGAACCCCCATCACCTGATTAGAAGATGAAAAGTTAGACGCTAAACCACCACCCTTAGAGTTTTGAACCAAAACAATAAGAATTAAAAGAATACTTACTAATATTACTAATATCGAAACAAAAGAATACATATCTCTCTTTATTATTTAATTGTTAATTTTTCTAAGTCAATAATCCGCCGTGCAAAGTAAACATTTTTTTCGGGATATTTCAAACGCAACTTTTCATATATATTTATCGCCTTATCATAGTGTTTTTGCTTGATATAAATATCAGCTAAAGTTTCCGACATTAAATCATCATTCTCCATTGTACTTTTTTCAACAGAGCTCTTAATACTAGTAGGTTTAACCCCCGTAACAGTTGGTCTGGCAACAATCTTAGGTGTATCCATATTTAAGAAGTTATCAATAAGCTGATGGGATTTTTTCTTAGCTGCTTTCTCACTTCTCTCAGGCATAACAGGTGCATGCCGCAATACTGTAAGCCAATCAGAAAAAGAATGACTTTCATTCTTTTTTCCTTCCGGATCAATTGCTTCCTTCAACTCATAACCAACAAAATCAAACGACTCATAACCAAGAAAATCTGCACTTGGCAATACCATTGCACCTTCCTCCTGCTTCATTTCTCCTTTTCTTGAGTATGAAAAATCAACCAAACTATCTCCGGATTCAAACACATCATCAGTTTGAAAGTAATCTGCAACAGACTTTACTTTTGTTGTAAGCCCTACAGAAGAAGATCTGCTTTCTTCCTGTTTTTTCTCTGCATGCGTATTTTCTTTCTCTGCTGATTTTTCAGTTGCTTCCGAAGCATCCGAAACATCTACAATCCTATTATGAACCAATTCGAATAAGCGTGCCCGATCGCTGATAAAAGCAGCAGATTGCTTTAACTCTCCATTAAAGCGTACATGATCTAACAAATGAAGATTCTTAACCAGTAACATGCGTGCAGTCTGAAACCATGGAAACTCTGCAACAACTTCATATAATGCTGGTAAGCTTTCTTCATTCAAGGTATTCGGTTCTGCAACTAAATCAAAAAACGCTGTCTTCTTCATTTTACTAATTCACAGTTTAAAGTGTAATTCTACCAATCTGCAAATGCTTTGTTAAAGATATTCTCAGTAACTTCCTCAATCATTTCAGTTGTCAGGTCATTTTCAATTGCATTAATATTCAGAGATGAATCAAAATCTCTAAAAGATGAGAAACTGGATTCCCAATTTTGCTTTGGGTCTTTATAATTTTTATAACGTACTTTAATTGTCATAGTTAAACGTGTTTCAGCTGATACAGCATCAGCCTGAATGGCCATTGGACGAACACTATACCCGGTAATTTCACCAGAAAAATCAACATCACCTGTTCCATTAACCAAATTTAGTCGCGATTCATTCGTTATCCGATCTTTTAAACCTTCTGTAAAATTCTGACTTAGCACCGGATTTATCAATGGAGCCCTATTATCAAAATATTGTACAGAAAAAGAACTAATATCATCAGGTATGGAAGCCCCACTCATTGTCATATTAATGGAACACGCCGTTGTAATTAATGATACAACTGCTATCGTTAGCACATATGTTATTCTCATCGCTCTATTTTATATTCTTTTATTTTCCGATACAAAGTACGCTCAGAAATTCCAAGCTCAACCGCAGCCTGCTTACGTTTACCATTATACTTATCCAATGCTTTTTTTATCATTTCAATCTCTTTATCAGCTAATGACAGAGACTCCTCAACAAACTCTTCTGTATCTTGAATTGCACTACCATCACCGGTTGAAGCTGTGGCATAAGTAACAGGTTGAACATTATTTGAACCCTGTACAAAATCACCTTCTTCACTTTGATATAATTTTTGAATAATTTGGGCATGCTCTCCTTTGGGGTTAACCGGACCTTCCTCAATCATATCATGTACCAACTTTTTCAAATCATTCATGTCCTTTTTCATATCAAAAAGAACCTTGTATAAAATCTCACGCTCTGTACTAAAATCAGCTTCTGTACTCGCCTTATGATCAATAATAGCAGGCAAATTACCACCCGAATGATAAGGCAGGTATTTACTTATTCCTTCCCCATCAATCTCTCTCTTCTGTTCAATAACAGAGATTTGTTCTGTTATATTCTTAAGTTGCCTGATATTCCCCGGCCAACGGTAACGTAACAATAAATCCTTAGCCTCAGCTGTTAATCGGATGGCCGGCATTCGGTAGCGTGTAGCAAAATCGTTTGAAAATTTACGAAACAACAAGTAGATATCGTCTGAACGATCACGTAAAGGAGGGATTGAAATTGGTACACTATTTAAACGGTAAAACAGGTCTTCACGAAATTTACCTTCCTTAATTGCCTTTTCCATATTTACATTAGTCGCCGCCACTACACGAACATCTGTTTTGAGTACTTTTGATGACCCAACCTTTATAAATTCGCCGGCTTCCAGCACCCGAAGTAATCGCACTTGTGTATTTAAGGGTAATTCACCTATCTCATCCAGAAAGATAGTACCACCATTAGCTTCTTCAAAATAACCCTTTCTGTCAGATAATGCACCGGTAAAAGCACCTTTTTCATGGCCAAACAGTTCAGAGTCTATTGTACCCTCGGGTATTGCCCCACAGTTAACTGCAATGTATGAGCCGTGCTTACGGGCACTTGACTGATGTATAATTTGTGGAAAAACTTCTTTTCCTGTTCCACTCTCGCCAGTAATAAGTACAGATAAATCAGTTGGTGCAACCTGTACTGCCACATCCATAGCCCTGTTAAGGCCAAAAGAGTTACCAATAATCCCAAACCGTTGCTTGATTTGTTGTAAATCCATGCTTACTGAACTTTATTTTTGTTGTCAAATTATAATATCAAAATGTAAACTGAAATAATTACAGGTCTACCTGACAAAGTTACAATTATCGTCCTTTTTTCACTCCTCTTTGACAAAACATTTTATCAGCAAAACCACCACACTCAAATTAATCACTACTTTTACACGCAATAAACATACTCAGATGACGAATAAAACAATATTAGGACTCATACCTGCTCGTTATGGATCAACACGTTTTCCGGGCAAACCATTGGCAAACATTGGCGGAAAGCCAATGATACAACGTGTGTATGAACAAACTCAAAAAGAACTTGACCATGTTTATGTGGCAACAGACGATGAACGCATCGTATCCGCTGTAAAAAATTTCGGAGGTAATGTTGTCATGACTTCTGTCGATCACCAAAGCGGAACAGATCGTTGTGCTGAAGCATTAGAAATAATTAAAGCAATTGAGCAAAAAGAAATTCATGCAGTACTTAATATTCAGGGGGATGAGCCATTTATTAGTCCTTCACAAATCAGACTAATCGCCAATTGTTTTAATGATGAAAAAACAGAATTAGCAACTTTAATAAAACAGGTAACAAAAAGCGAAGATCTTTTTAACCCTAATAAACCCAAAGTAGTTATTAATCAAGATAAAAAAGCACTTTACTTCAGTCGCTCACCTATTCCTTACTTTCGCTCTGCACCACCAGAAGAGTGGTTAAATAAACAAACCTATTACAACCACATTGGCTTGTATGGCTACCGTACCGATGTACTTAAAGAAATCACCATGTTACCCATTGGTAATTTAGAAGCTGCCGAATCATTAGAGCAATTGCGCTGGTTGGAGAATGGATATGTAATAAGAGTTGAAGAAACATCTGAGCAGGCTATAGCCGTTGACACACCTGAAGACTTGGATAAATTACTTAAATCTGGATTTATTTAAACAGAACGCAATGTTGTTAAAGATAAAAAAGAAAAAGGTCATTCAGATGGATGACCTTTTTCTTTTTTATCTTTAACAAAACCTATAGTGTCCTGCTTACTTCTACTTCTTCGTAGGCTTCAACAACATCACCTACCTGAATTTCATCAAACTTATCAATATTCAGACCACACTCATATCCAGCTGCTACCTCCTTCGCATCATCTTTAAAACGTTTTAAAGAACCCAACGTACCTGTATGAATCACAATTCCTTCACGGATAATACGAACCTTATTGCTTCGCTTCACTTTACCCTCCTTCACCATACAACCAGCAATCGTTCCAACTTTTGTAATTTTAAATGTTTCTCTAATTTCAATTGTTGCAACAATTTCCTCTTTTATTTCAGGCGATAACATGCCTTCCATCGCACCCTTAATTTCTTCAATAGCGTCATAAATAATTGAGTAAAGACGAATATCAATTTCTTCTTTCTCTGCAATACGACGGGCAGTTATGGATGGACGAACCTGAAAACCTAAAACAATGGCATTAGATGCAGCCGCTAACATAATATCTGACTCGGAGATCTGACCTACAGCCTTATGAATAACATTCACCTGAATCTCCTCTGTTGATAACTTAATTAATGAATCTGATAACGCCTCAATAGAACCATCTACATCACCCTTCACAATTACATTCAGTTCCTGGAAATTTCCAATTGCAATACGACGGCCAATTTCATCAAGTGTAATATGCTTTTTAGTTCGCATACCTTGCTCTCGTTGTAACTGCTCACGTTTTGTAGCAATATCTTTTGCTTCACGCTCATCTGCCATAACATTAAAACGCTCACCGGCTTGCGGTGCTCCGTTCAAACCAAGTATTAATACGGGTTCTGATGGACCTACTTCTTCCACTTTCTGGTTACGTTCATTAAACATGGCTTTAACGTGACCTGAATGCGAACCGGCTAACAGCATATCTCCCACCCGCATTGTTCCACTCTGAACAAGCATAGTTGTTACATAACCACGTCCTTTATCCAATGATGATTCAATTACACTACCGATCGCACGTTTGTTTGGGTTTGCCTTCAATTCAAGAAGGTCAGCTTCTAACAACACCTTTTCAAGTAGCTCATCAATATTTACACCATTTTTAGCTGATATTTCCTGACATTGATATTTTCCACCCCAGTCTTCTACCAAAAAATTCATTTGAGCCAGCTCTTCCTTTATTCGATCCGGATTAGCTCCTTCTTTATCAATTTTATTTATAGCAAATACAATTGGCACTCCAGCTGCTGCTGCATGATTGATCGCTTCAATAGTTTGAGGCATCACATTGTCATCTGCTGCCACAATTATAATAGCAATATCAGTAACCTGTGCTCCCCTGGCACGCATTGCAGTAAACGCTTCGTGCCCCGGAGTATCTAAGAATGTGATCTGACGGCCATCTTCTCTTGTAACATTATACGCTCCAATATGCTGGGTAATTCCACCGGCTTCACCAGCAATTACATTGGCTTTACGAATATGGTCAAGTAAAGATGTCTTACCATGATCAACATGCCCCATAACCGTAACAATTGGCGGGCGATCAATCATATCTTCATCTCTGTCTACCTCCTCAACAATAGATTCAACCACTTCTGCACTGACAAATTCAATGGTATAACCAAATTCTTCTGCAACTAATGCAATAGTTTCAGCATCTAAACGCTGGTTAATAGATACAAACATCCCCAGACTCATACATGTCGAAATAATTTGATTCACCTGAACATCCATCATACTGGCCAATTCATTTGCAGTTACAAATTCTGTAACTTTCAGTATTGACTTTTCCTGATCAATTTTTTCAAGTTCAGCCTGTTTTAGTTGCGATTGCGCTTCTCGCTTTTCACGTCTGTGTTTAGCTCCCTTATTTTTACCTTTTGAAGTTAATCTGGCAAGCGTATCTTTAATTTGCTTTTGTACATCCTCTTCATTCACTTCAGTACGAACAGGACGCTTCTTAGCCCCTTGCCCTCTCTGGTTCAGAGGTCGTTTCTTTAACTCTTTTTTAACTCCTGAAGAAGCAGGTCTTCCTTCACCACTTGCTGCTTGCTGCTTCTGGTTAATATCAACCTTTTCCTTATCTTTCTTAATACGCTTACGCTTACGTTTCTTATTGTTTGCGTTCCTACTTGCGTCTTTACTCTCAGCTGTTTTTACTGGTGCTTTAGGCAATTCTATCTTCCCTAATACCTTAGGTCCTGATAGTTTTTTAACCTGTGTTGGGCGAAATGAATCCTCATTTTCATCTGAAACATCCTTTGTTTCATCAGATGTGACTTTTTCTTCAACCTTTGAGTTCTCTGTTTTAGGTTTCTCCACCAAGGCTTTTTCGTTCTTTGGGTTCTCTTCCTTTACCTTATCTACTTTAGGCTTTACCTTATCTTTCTTCGCTTCCGATTTTGTTTTCTTTGGAGAAACCTTTGTCTCTTTCTCCTGTTTTTTCGGATCTTCTTTTACCTCTTCCTTCTTTGGAGCTGAATCAAGATCAATTTTTCCAACTACTTTCATTTCCTTCGTAGTGGATTTCACTTTAACCGGGATATGCTCAGGTTCTTTTTCAACCTTTTTTTCTTCTTTAGCTTGAGGCTCCTTCTTTTCAACCCGATTTGGTTCAGGCTCTTTTATCTTTGGCTTTAAAGCATCCAGATCAACTTTCCCTACTACTTTCGGTCCTGTCTCTTCACTGGCAGTTGGCTCCTTAATAGGTTCTTCTTTTTCTTCTTTCACCGGCTCAAGGTCATCACGAATATCTTCAATCGAAATTGATTCTTTCTTTGATTTTTCCTTCATTTTAGCCAGCTTCTCAGATTCTTTCTTCACATGAGAATCTCCTCTATACTCTTGTTCCAAAAGAGCATACATCTCCCCTGAAACCTTGGTATTAGGATTTGTTTCAATCTTGAAACCCTTCTTATGTAAAAACTCCACAATTGTGTGGTGTCCAACATTAAACTCACGAGCTACTTTACTAAGTCTTTTTACAACTGCCATATAACAGGACTCTTCTTATCGTTTTATTTTGTTCGGATACAATTCTTTTCGGGCAAATATAGCAAATTATTCAAATTCAGCATTTAATACACCCCTAACTTCTTTAATTGTTTCCTCTTCCAAATCTGTTCTTTTAACAAGGTCTTCTACTGATAAATCAAGTACGGATTTGGCTGTATCACAACCTATCGCTTTTAATTCATCTAAAACCCAGCTTTCTATTTCATCTGTGAACTCATCCAACTTAACGTCTTCATCGTCCTCATCAGCTTCACGGTACACATCCAACTCATAACCTGTCAACTGCCCTGCAAGACGAATATTTAAACCTCCTTTACCAATGGCTAAAGATACTTCTTCAGGACGCAGATACACTTCTGCACGCCCCTGATCTTCAAGAATTTTAATATTGGTAATTTTTGCAGGATTCAATGCGCGTTGTATGAATAACTGGTTATTCGTTGTAAAATTAATTACATCAATATTCTCGTTTTTCAACTCGCGTACAATACCATGAATTCGTGATCCTTTCATACCAACACAAGCACCAACCGGATCAATACGTTCATCGTAAGACTCAACTGCTACTTTTGCTCGTTCTCCGGGTACACGTACAATCTTCTTAATAGTGATTAAACCATCAAATATCTCTGGTACTTCCAACTCAAATAGTCTTTCCAGAAATACAGGAGAGGTACGTGATAAAATAATTAAGGGGTTATTGTTTCGTATTTCAACTTTAACAACAACTGCTCTTACATTATCACCTTTCCTGAAAAAGTCAGATGGAATTTGCTCAGCCTTTGGCAGAATAAGCTCATTACCTTCATCATCTATAATCAGAATCTCACGTTTCCAAATCTGGTAAACTTCACCAGTAACAATATCACCAACACGATCTTTATAAGCGTGATAAATATTATCCTTCTCTAGTTCAAGAATACGAGCTGACAAATTCTGGCGTAAGCTTAAAATAGCCCGGCGACCAAAATCAAGAAACTTCACCTCATCGGTTACTTCTTCTCCTAACTCATAATCATCATCTATTTTCTTTGCTTCCGATAGTGAGATCTGTAGGTTAGAATCTTCCAAATCCTCATCTTTCACTACCTCACGGTTACGCCATATCTCAAAATCTCCCTTGTCATCATTAATGATCACATCGAAATTTTCATCGGTTCCAAATCGCTTGATTAGTACACTTCGGAAAGAATCCTCCAACACACTAATCATAGTTGCACGATCAATGTTTTTAAGTTCTTTAAACTCTGAAAACGTATCTATCAGATTAATATTTTCCATATCCTAAGGAATATTTAAAAAGATATAATGTCTTTTACCTGTTTTACTTCGTCAAATTTACAATTTACCAAGCTCACCTGCAATTCCTTGCGTTTCTTACCTTCAACCTTCACCATCTCTTCTACTTCAACCTCAAAGGCATCATCTAAAACTGCAGTTAATTTACCTTTAAACTTTTTACCTTCGGAAGTCAAAACCTCAATATCTCTACCAATATTCTTTTGATATTGACCGATTACTTTAAAAGGTTGCCCAATACCTGCTGAGGCAACTTCAAGTTCAAAATCTTCCTTATCCCGATCCAGGCCTGCTTCAATTATCTTACTAATTTCAATACAATAGCTAATTGGAACTCCATTAATATTGTCAATAACAACAGTAATTTTATTCCCCGGCTTCACATCCAGTTCGACAATAAACATGTTGTCTTCCTGAAGCTTTTCGCATATCATATCTTCTAATAGTGATACTTTAATCATGAGCTTTTAGTCTAATAAAATAGGGGACTATACTTGTCCCCTACCATTCTCCTCGGTAAACCAAGTGCAAAGATAACTATTAAGGCCCATTTTTCCAAATAGATAATCAAATCATTACTAATACCTATTTCAGGTAATTCTTCCTTTATTTTACACAGTTTATACTCAATTTTACTCATTTTAAGCTATTATTTAACATATCTGAATTCGTTTTTTGTATATTGCCTTCATTAATATTGAAGCAATAATCTGTGAACAAACGAAAAATAATTAATGATCCTGTCCATGGCTTTATTAAGATTCCGTATGATCTTTTGTACGATCTTATTGAGCATCCTTTTTTCCAACGTCTGAGACGCATAAAACAGCTTGGATTAACACACCTCGTGTACCCAGGTGCAATGCATACCCGCTTCCAACACGCCTTGGGCGCTATGCATCTAATGAGCTCAGCCGTTAATACACTTCGCTCAAAAGGTCATAATATTTCAACAGAAGAGTCTGAGGCTGTTCATGCAGCCATATTACTTCATGATATCGGCCATGGGCCATTTAGTCATGTACTTGAACATTCTTTAGTTGAAGTATCTCATGAAGAAATCGCTCAAGCAATAATGCAACAGCTTGATTTAGAATTAAATGGACGGCTAAAGATAGCAATAGCGATTTTTAACAATAGTTACCATAAAAGGTTCTTACATCAGCTGGTATCAAGCCAACTGGATATGGATCGTTTAGATTACCTTAAACGAGACAGCTTTTTTTCCGGCGTTTCAGAGGGCGTTATTGGGTCTGATCGTATAATTACAATGCTAAATGTTATAAATGACAAATTAGTTATTGAATCGAAAGGCATCTATTCCATAGAAAAATTCTTAATTGCTCGTCGCTTAATGTATTGGCAGGTTTATCTGCACAAAACCGCTCTAGTGGCCGAACAAATGCTTATATTATTACTGCAAAGAGCTAGGTTCCTGGCTGCTAACGGCGAACCTCTTTTCGCCCCTCCCCACCTTCTCTTTTTCATGAAACAAAAACCAGATATAACAGAGTTTAGAACAAATAAAGAGGTAATGAACAACTTTGTATTACTTGATGATGATGATATTATGAGTTCAATTAAAGCATGGACATTGCATAAAGATCTAATTCTTTCTTCGATTGCCAATGGGTTTGTAAATAGACAACTTTGGCGAATAAAAATAGACAACCACCCTATCAATCCCGAAGAAATCAGAACACTGAAAATAAAAGCTAAAAAGCACTTTCAACTGAAATCATTGAAAGAAGCCAATTACTTTGTTTATAACAATACAATAACAAATAATGCCTATAGTAAGAAAGATGAAAAAATAGAAATCCTGTATAATGATAATAAGTTAATAGACATTGCTGTTGCATCTGATATGCTTAACCTTTCTGTTCTGGGAAAAACCGTCAGGAAACACTATTTATGCTACCCCAAGAGTATTGATGATAATGTGTAATGAAATACCCTTACTTTTCTAAAGCAAATATATTTACTAGATTTGCACCAAATTTTTTGACGCATAGCTCTTTAATCGTCTTATGTTACAATAGGCACAGCAGCTCGGAAGAGCATGATTAAAAAGCTGACTAACAAATTATTGTTACAAATGAAGTTTACAGCAGCTCAGATTGCCGAATTATTAAATGGTACAGTAGAAGGAAACGAAAAGGCTATCGTTCGAAATGTTTCTAAAATAGAAGAAGGTAAGCCAGAAACGCTCACTTTTCTTGCTAACCCTAAGTACAATCAACACATATATAACACTAAAGCTGATGTAGTTATTGTGAATGACACATTCATTGCAGAACACCCTGTAAATACTACATTAATACGTGTACCTGATGCATATGCAGCTCTGGCTCAGTTATTAGAGATGTATGAACAAAGTCAACCAAAAAAAACAGGCATTGAGCAACCGTCTTTTGTTGATGAATCTGCAAAAATTGGTGACTTTGTATATATTGGTGCATTCGCATATATTGGAGAAAATGTATCACTTGGCAACAATGTAATGATTTACCCACACGCTTATATTGGCGACAATGTAAAAGTTGGTGATAACACTGTTATTTATCCAGGTGTAAAAGTTTATAAAAACTGTATTATCGGACAACACTGTACTATACATGCAGGTGCTATAATTGGAAGTGATGGCTTTGGTTTTGCACCAAACGCAAACAATGAGTATAAAAAAATAGCTCAGATTGGTAATGTTATATTAAATGACCATGTTGAAATTGGCGCAAACACAACCATTGATCGTGCTACAATGGGCTCAACTATAATCAGCAAAGGAGTAAAGCTGGATAATCTTATCCAGATAGCTCACAATGTTGAAATTGGCGAAAACACAGTTATTGCAGCCCAATCAGGTATAGCAGGATCAACTAAGTTAGGTAAGAACTGTATGCTTGGTGGCCAGGTTGGTGTAGCTGGTCATATTAGCTTAGCAAATGGTACAAAATCTGGAGCTCAAACAGGAATCAACAAAACGGTAAAGAAAGAAAATACAATTCAGTTTGGATCACCTGCGATGGAAATAAGTTCATTTAATCGTTCATATGTTGTATTTAAACGATTACCAGAAATGAAAACTAAAGTAGATGAGCTTTTAAAAAAATTAGAGAAATAATCTTATCATAAATACGTTTCAGGATTTCCTGAGAAAGCAAAAGAGTATGACTGAAAAGCAAAGAACCATAAAAAAGTCTGTTACCCTAAAAGGAAAAGGACTTCATACAGGAGTAAATGTAAATTTTACTTTAAACCCGGCTCCTGCTAACCACGGTTACAAATTCAAACGCACTGATCTTGAAGGGCAACCGGTTATTGATGCCCTTGCAGACAATGTTAGCTTTACTCAACGAGGAACTGTACTACAAAAAGGCGAAGCAAAAGTCAGTACAATTGAGCATTGTTTAGCAGCACTTACGGCCCTTAAGGTAGATAATTGTCTTATTGAAGTTGATGGACCGGAAGCTCCAATATTAGATGGAAGTTCAAAACTCTTTGTTGAAGCGATAAAAGAATCTGGCATAGAAGAACAAGATGAAGAACGCCATTTTTTTGTTGTGAAAGAAAAAATGGTTTTTGAAGACAAAGATCTTGGAATTAAAATTATAGCTCTACCTGATGATGATTTCAATGTCGATGTAAAGATCTCTTTTGAGCACTCACTTCTTCTATCTAACCAATATGCAACATTGGACAATTTAGATGATTTTGAGAAAGAAATTTCTGCATGTCGCACTTTTGTATTCCTTCATGAACTGGAGCCATTATTAAAGAATAACCTGATTAAAGGTGGTGATTTAGATAATGCTATCATTATCATTGACAAAGAAATTAATCAAGAAGAACTTAATCAACTTGCTGATTTGTTTGACAAACCACATGTTGAAATTCAACCAACAGGAATTTTAAATAATCTTGAACTGATACATTCCAATGAGCCTGCACGTCATAAATTATTGGATGTAATTGGTGACCTTGCTCTGTGTGGTTTACCTATAAAGGGTCGCATTATGGCAACTCGCCCTGGCCATATGGCCAATGTTGAGTTTGCAAAACTTATTAGAAAAGAAATTAAGAAGAGGGCACTTAAGCCAGAAGTACCACATTACGACCCTAGTAAAGCGCCTGTGTGTGATATTAATGATATAAAAAAGATGTTACCTCACAGATATCCATTCCTACTAATTGATAAGATCATAGAACTAAAAGAGAAGTCTATCGTAGGAATCAAAAATATAACAATGAACGAGCCTTTCTTTGTTGGTCATTTTCCGGATGAACCAGTAATGCCGGCTGTATTACAGATAGAGGCTATGGCTCAGGCTGGTGGTATTTTTATTCTTAGCCAATTAGATGATCCAGGTGCTTACAGTACCTATTTCTTAAAAATTGATAACGTTAAGCTAAGAAAGAAAGTTGTACCTGGCGATACCATTATATTTAAGCTAGAGCTTCTTACTGAATTCAGAAGAGGAATGGCAAACATGAAAGGCACAGCTTTTGTTGGTGATACAGTTGTATCAGAAGGAGAGTTTATGGCTCAGGTAGTAAAGAATAAATAATTACACTAAATATATCCACAGTTCAGTATTGAACTTAAGGATAAAATAAAAACAACTAGCAGATGAAACAACCATTGGCATATATCCACCCGGAAGCTAAAATAGCTCCCAATGTTGTTATAGAACCATTTGTAACCATTGATAAAAATGTGGTTATTGAGGAAGGAACTCGTATTGGTTCAAACGTAACAATACTTGAAGGAACGCACATTGGTAAAAATTGTAATATTTTCCCGGGGGCAGTAATTGGGGCTGTTCCACAAGATTTAAAATTCGTTGGAGAGGATACTACTGTTGAAATTGGAAACAATACTACAATACGTGAATTCGTAACTATAAACAGGGGAACCAAAGCTAAAGGTAAAACAGTTGTTGGCGACAACTGTCTTCTGATGGCATATGTACATGTTGCTCATGATGTAATAATTGGCAACAATGTTATTTTGGTCAACACCGTACAAGTGGCTGGAGAAGTCATTATTGATGACTTTGCAATTGTTGGAGGCATGTCTGCCATTCATCAGTTCGTACACATTGGTGCTCACGTTATGGTAGCTGGAGGCACATTAATTGGTAAAGATGTTCCACCATATGTAAAGGCCGGACGAGAACGCATCTCATATGTAGGTGTTAATTCAATAGGTTTACGTCGCCGTTCATTTAATAATGATCAAATACGTGATATTCAGAACATCTACCGCTATTTATTTCAAATGGGGCTTAATAATTCTGAAGCTATTGAACGCATCGAAGCAGAAATGCCTGCATCTAAAGAACGTGATGAGATTATTTTATTCGTTCGTAATTCGCAACGAGGTATTATTAAAGGTTATTATCCTGAAAAGGCATAATCTCGTAAAATATAACAACAAAAAAAACGGCTTAAAGCCGTTTTTTTTGTTGTTGCTTTGATGTAAATTAATCCCTTTGTTCCAGCTCATTTACATCATATGTTTTTAATGGGTTTCTTGACAATTCTTTATTCAACTCTCTATTTTTACAAATATCAATAGCAAGATACAATGCTTCTTTAAAAGAATCCGGATTAGCCTTATCCTGCCCTGCTATTTCAAAAGCAGTGCCATGATCTGGAGATGTTCGAATAAATGGCAATCCTGCGGTAAAATTAACACCTTTAGAAAAGGTCAACGTCTTAAATGGTACCAAGCCCTGATCATGATACATCGCCAAAATAGCATCGAAATTACGAAACTGATCACTGCCAAACAGACCATCTGCAGGATAAGGTCCAAGGGCCATTATTCCCTCTTCCTTAGCTTTTTTAAGCGTAGGTATAATTATTTCTTGTTCTTCTGTTCCAATTACACCTCCATCACCAGCATGAGGGTTTAATCCTAACACAGCAATCCGTGGCTTACGTATTGAAAAATCCTGCTGCAAACAATGATTTAAAGTTCGTAATTTGCATAGGATACTTTCTTCTGTAATCCTTTCAGGAACATCTTTAATAGGCACATGCCCTGCAACAACGCCAACTTTCATATGCTCCGACACCATCAACATTAATGCCTCTCCTTCCCCTGCGGATTGATGCAGATACTCTGTATGTCCCGGAAATTTAAACGACTCTGACTGAATATTCTCTTTATTGATTGGAGCAGTAACTAATACATTAATCTTATTTTCTTTTAAATCTTCCACTGCTGCCTCTAGAGCTTTAAATGCAGAATCACCTCCAATAGTTGTCGATTTTCCTAATTCAACACGAACATTATCATCTAAAACGTTTATTATATTAATACGTTTCGCATGAGCATCTTCTACCCGACTAATACTATTTAAGCTGAAATTGGGAATATTCAAAGCTTTCTTGTGATAAGCAGCAACTTTTGACGACCCATATATAACAGGAATAAACGAATCAAATATTCTGGCATCAGCCAACGTCTTTAAGATTACTTCATATCCTATTCCATTAATGTCGCCTTGAGTTATACCTACTTTTATTTTTCCTTCACTCATATCATAGTTTTTTCCTATAACAATCTGGCTATAGGCTTTTAAAGACTAAAAATAACACAAAATCTTTAATCAGCACCTATTCTTTAAAAACTCATACAACATTCGCACACCAACTCCTGAGGCACCATTACCTCTATACGTATCTTCCTTCTTTACAAATGCGGGTCCTGCAATATCTAAATGAATCCATGGGTGTTCTACAAAATGACTCAAGAATTTACCAGCCGTAATAGAACCTGCCTCCCGGATACCCAGATTTTTTATATCTGCAATATCTGATTTTATTAAGTCTCCATATTCTTCCCAAAACGGGAAACGCACAACACGCTCATAAACATTCTGCCCGGCTTTTTCAAGCTCGCTAAATACATCATCGGAAGCAGTACCCATACTAACTGTTGCATACTGTCCCAGAGCCATTACAGCACTACCTGTGAGCGTAGCCAAATCGATAACCAATTCAGGTTCGTATTTTTTCGAATATGATAATGCATCCGCCAATATTAATCGACCTTCAGCATCTGTATTTAACACCTCAACTGTTTTTCCATTATGCATGGTTAAAATATCTCCCGGTACAATTGCATTACCTCCGGGACGATTATCTGTAGCAGGAATCAAACCAATAACATGCACAGGTAATTTATTGGCAGAGACAGCAACCAGAGTTCCAACTACAGATGCAGCACCTCCCATATCAGCTTTCATATCGTCAAGACTTCCAGGGGGTGTTTTAAGATTAATACCTCCGGTGTCGTACACAACTCCTTTTCCTACTAGTACTACTGGTTTTTCATTACTGGCGCCTTCTGGTTTCCATTCTAAAATATGAAATGCCGGGGGATCAACACTCCCTTTATTAACCCCCAAAAGACCACCAAACTTTAATGACTCGAGTTTTGATTTACTATAAATATCAACATCAAAACCATGAATCGCTCCAAGCTCAATAATTCTTTCAGAGAGTTCTTCTACATTAAGGGTTGAAACAGGCTCATTAACTAGATTACGTGTTATGAATACAGCATTACTCAGCTGACGTAACTCATCCAGTTCATCCTGATTAATTACAGAAGAAGCCACCCAAATATTTAGCTTTTCAAAGCCTTCTTTTTTATCCGTTTTATATTTTTCAAAACTGTACAAAGATAATGCTATACCTTCTGTTAAGGCAATTACTGCATTTTTATCTCCAACTAAATCATATATGCAAACAGATGCCTTTTTATCTTTTTTTAGTCTTGTGAAAATATTATATCCATCTTTTCGAAGCTTTTCACGGCCTTCAGCATTTATATCATTATCTTTTAGCAACAGCACATGATAAACAATCCCATAATTTTGAATAGTTATGAGCCTTTCTTTGGCCTCTGCTCTATTTATAACAAAAGCTAATGCCTCGTTACTAAACCCAAAATCTTTTAAAATGCCTGTGTCTTTAACCATAAACACATTACGTACCCCATCAGGACGCTCCCCGGTATGTTTTATTGATAATTGCATAACTGTATTTTTATTCTAAAAGCGCTGAATTTTCACTACCTGATGCTTTCGTCTGGGCTTTAAAATATTCACGTATCATTACCTTTTTCATTTCACGATGAATAATTAATTCAGTTAAAGCATCTTCATAATCAACACCTCCCATTTCACGTTGATAAACTGTCACTTGTCCTTCTGAAACATCAATGCGGTATAAAAAGTTGAGAAATTGCGAGTAATGTTCACCCATAATATGCTTCACATGTGTTCTCATTTGCCCAAATAATTCATCATAAAAGCCATAAACATCACCCGAAAAGCTTATTTCAAAACCAAACTCGGCAAAATCCTTTATAATTTGAGCTATGGCCTTTTGTATTAAATCGTCACGTCCACACGCTTGCCATAGAGCCTGTCTGTTAAACTGAGGTAACATAGACTTACTTAAACTTTAAAGTATACATGAGAGCTTCCATCTGTCGTATTTTATCACGCTTATCTGGTTTCTCCGGCGAATAAACAAAACCATCTGTTACAACAACCCGTTTATTTTTTTTATCAAAATGTGCTTGTAATATATAAGGGCCACCCATCATATCGTTTTGCACCTTCCATAAGCCTCTTATTTCAATAACATCTTTACCATTAATGGTAGTCTTCTTATAAATAGACGGAAATATATGTTCCGTTGTCATAAACGATCCTTTTGAAGGCCCCGGCACATTACGATGCAAAATTGAATCCCGCTTATTTAATAAGTACTCTTTTGAAAAAGTACCTTCTCCGATATACGGAAACTCATACACACACATAGACTGAAATCCCCAATCAGCAGATTCATTCATCCATACAAAATCACTTGTGGATTTTTTATTACTTAAGCTTGTTGGCACATTCATTTTAACATTAAAAGTAGCATCAATTAACTTTACCAGTTCATCATTTGGATACTTTTTATAGGAACTTATATAACGTTCACGCTCTGCTTTATTAAAAAAACTAAGTATTTTCAACTGATGTTCCTCAATCAACAAGCGCAGTGCCATAGTATCTTTGGCAGTTATGCTAATCATAGCCTGTGGCTTTGCCCACCTATCATGATAGTATTTAATTGTATTTTCTTTTATATCAGAAGCTACTTGTACAACTACCAGGTTACGGATGGTTTTCATAAATGACGAAAAAGAACGATGTGGAGCAACTGACATTTTAAAATGTGGCTCTTCCTGTGGTAAACCCAGATATATTTCCTTAAATAAGGCCTGCAACTCATTTCCTCCTGCCGATGCTTTTACCTTATCATCCATAACTATGAGCAATTCACCTGCTTTTCCTGCCACATTAGGTTTATAACCGGAACTTTTATCCTTACATGAAAAGCTGATAAAAACCAGGATCGATATAAATAATAGTTTAGTATACTTCATAATGCTTTAGTTTTAAACGTTACTGGTGTGGTCTCTTATTTTGACTATTTGACAAAAATGAGCTTGTATCTAAAACTGGCTTCTCTCTAAAACAATCTTTAGCAATAAAAAAGAAAGGTTTCTCCTTTTTAGGGCGCCATATTACAAGCTTTTGATCAATATATAGATTACGGTTTTTCATGCCGTTCCAATACATAATATCACTGATCCTGCAATGATTATCTATGGCAATTTTATGAAAGAACTCACCTTTCGAAACAACATGAATAATTCGTTCGCGCCCCACTTTACTACCAATCTCCTGATTAACAACTTGCTCCTCTGCTTCCTCTAGATATTTTTCTGCTCTTATAAAATGAATTACCCCTTTTTTTGGCAAAAACAAACACACAGGTTCATCATAAACAGGAATATAATTCTTAGTATATGATGGGTTTAACCACTGTATTACTTCCCGAGGTATTTTTGAAGCCTCCTCAATTTGCTCAAAGTTTAATGATTTATGAATATAAACAGTATCTATTTCGTCAAACTTTACCGGCACAGCATCAACCGCAATATCGTGCCGTTCATAATTATTCATTACATAATTCACTGCAATAAAAGCAGGCACATAACTTTGTACTTCCTGAGGTAAATAAGGCCTTAATTCCCAAAAATTAGTTTTCCCTCCTGATCGCTCTATAGCCTTCTGTACAACTCCAATTCCTCCATTATAAGCCGCTAAAGCTAATTGCCAATCATTTAGATTACGATACAGATAACTTAAATACTGACATGCTGCCTCTGTACTTTTCACCGGGTCACAACGTTCATCCTGATAGTTATCAATTTTAAGATCAAACATCCTTGAAGTATGGTATAAAAACTGCCACAAGCCCATAGCTCCTGAACTGGACTTTGCTTTAGGATCAAGTGCTGACTCTACAATTGCCAAATACTTAAGTTCCAGTGGTAAATCATATTTCACCAGGTATTCTTCAAAAAGAGGAAAGTAAAATTCGGACTTACCTATAATACCTGCCAAATGTTTGCGCCGTTTAACTGTATAAACATCGATATAAGCTTGCACTTTAGAATTATAATCCAACTTTATTACAGTCCTTTTATCCAACTCTTCCAGACGTGATCTATACATCCATTCTGGATAATGTGGATAATTGCTATTATCTCTTGCTAATAAATCTATACCTGCATTTAATGCCAATAATAGAAGTACGTATTTTAGTATAATTTTCACCCTGTTCTCTCTATTGTCAACAGATATGATATATAAAAGGCCAATCCTCAATGAGAGTCGGCCTAATACTAATCATCTATTAAATGAATTTATCTTATTTTGATGAATCATCAATGGCCTCGTCTTTCTTCGCTCCTTCTGTTTTTTCAGCCTCATCATTGTTACGAGCTTTTTTAAATTCTTTCATGCCTTGCCCCAGCCCTTTCATTAATTCAGGAATTTTACGCCCTCCAAATAAAAGTAATAATGCAAGTACAATCAGAATCATCTCTGGTCCACCCGGCAATGCCCATAATATTACGTAACTGTTCATCTCTTAATATTTTTATTATACAAATTTAATAAACTTGCTTATTTAAAGAAAGTTTTAAAGATATCATTTCCATTTGCAAAAAGAAGCAAACCAAGTAAAAGTACCATACCGGTTATTTGTGCATATTCCATAAATTTATCACCCGGCTTACGACCTGTTACCATCTCATAAAGTAAAAACAAAACGTGCCCCCCGTCAAGTGCCGGTATTGGCAAGATATTCATAAAAGCTAATATCATTGAAATAAGGGCTGTATTTGACCAAAATACATACCAGTTCCATTGCGATGGGAATAAGTTACCCATAGCACCAAATCCACCAACTTGCTTAGCCCCTTCTTTAGTGAAAATTAAGCGTAACTGCTTAACGTATCCAACCAGAATATCAAGCCCCATATTAATTCCCTTTGGACAAGCTTCCCAGAAACCATATGTATGCCGCTCAACTGATACATAATTAGAAAGACTAACTGGGGAAAAACCAATTGTTCCTACATCAGTCACTTGAGTTGTTAAAGTAATTAATGAATCTGCTCTATAAACACCTAATTCTATTTGATTTGATTTATTAGCTTTCAGAGCTTCTGTTAATTCATTAAAGTAAATAGTTGGTCGCTGATTAACACTAACAATACTATCTCCGACAATCAATCCTGCTTTTTCAGCATTTGAACTGCTCATAAGCTTAGCTACAATAACAGGAAATCGAACTTGTGCAAATATTTTTACTTCTTCGGATATCATACGCTGGTCATAACCTTCCGGAATTGATAGTTCAATTACTTCACTTCCTCTCTGAACAGTTAACTGACTTGCATTTTCCAATAAGATATACCTTGCAATATCGTTACTTTCTTCTACCTCAAAATTATCCACTTTCAGAACAATATCACCATCTTGCAATCCAATCTCTTTAGCTACTTCATGATAATAAAGACCATGTTTTGCAGATTTAACAGGTACATATGTAGCCCCCCAGGTAAACAGGATCATCCAATAAATAAAAATGGCCATTATAAAATTTACTAATACGCCACCTACCATTATAAGTAAACGTTGCCACGCCGGTTTAGCCCTAAACTCCCATGGTTGAGCAGGCTGAGCCATCGCTTCCTTGTCCATTGATTCATCAATCATTCCAGATATTTTTACATATCCTCCTAATGGCAACCAACCAACTCCATACTCAGTATCTCCTTTTTTATATTTAAATAAAGTAAACCAAGGGTTAAAGAACAAATAAAACTTTTCAACTCTCGTTTTAAATAACCTGGCAAAAAAGAAATGTCCAAATTCATGCAGAATTACCAATATTGATAAACTAAGTAGTAATTGTACTGTTTTTATAAAAAATTCCATTAATTATTATTTTTCTATTTTAAGCAACAAATATATTCTTTTCGCACTAATTATATACTTGATTTCAGCTACTGCACCAAAGTAATTGGATACTCTAAACCAACTCTCTTATCAAATAACACACGTAAGCATAAAAAAAGTCGCTTCAAAAATTAATTATTCAATATTATTTGCTCAGCAATAGTTCGTGCTTCATTATTGCTTTCTATATAATCATCAATTGACGGCTTTTCTATGAATGTAGACTTCATCATTGTTTTCTCAATTATATCGGACATTTCTACAAAACCAACTTTTTGTTTTAAAAAATAATCAACTGCTATTTCATTAGCTGCATTTAAAATACATGGCATATTACCAGACTTATTCATCGCCTGATAGGCTAAATCCAGATTACGGAATGCATGTACATCTGCTTTCTCAAATGTTAACTGTGGATAGTCCATGAAATTAAAGCGTGGAAAATCTGATTTACAACGTTCAGGGAATGTCATAGCATATTGTATGGGAATTCGCATATCCGGCAATCCCATTTGTGCTTTAATCGAACCATCTTCAAACTGAACCAAAGAATGAATAATTGACTGCGAATGTACTACAACCTCTATCTGATCTGGTTGAACATCAAACAACCAACGTGCTTCAATTGCTTCAAGGCCTTTATTCATCATAGATGCACTATCAATGGTAATTTTATTCCCCATTTCCCAATTCGGATGATTTAATGCTTGACAACGGGTTACTTTTCTGAGGAAGTCAACCGCTTTGCCTCTAAAAGGGCCACCTGAAGCTGTTAATATCAACTTTTCAATCGGATTATGCAGTTCTCCTGCCAGACATTGAAAAATAGCCGAATGTTCAGAATCCACAGGCAGTATACTCACTTTATGCTCTAAGGCCAACCGGGTAATTATATCTCCGGCTACAACTAGAGTTTCTTTATTAGCCAGAGCAATCTGCTTACCTGCTTTGATAGCATTAACAGTTGGTAATAATCCAGAAAAACCAACCATTGCTGTCAGTACCATGTCAACCGAACTTATTTGTACAACCTGAGCAATAGACTCTTCCCCTGCATATACTTTAACATCTGTATCAGCCAGAGCATCGCTAAGTTGTTTATATTTTTCTTTGTTAGCAATAACAACTGTGTTTGGTTCATACTTTTTAGCCTGACTAATTAATAATTCAACATTATTATTGGCTGTTAATACTTCTACCTGAAATTTATCTGAATAGGCATCAACAATTTCTAAAGCTTGGGTACCAATAGAACCTGTTGAACCCAGTATTGCAATTTTTTTTGACATTAATTTTCTCCTTGAATTAGATTTGTCGTTATTTAAACGACATGTATTGTTCTGCATCTAAAGGCACTCCATTGTACCATAGTTCGAAATGTAAATGTGGCCCGGTTGTCAGCTCTCCAGAATTCCCAACACTGGCAATAGCTTCTCCTGCCTGAACTTTATCGCCCATACTTTTCAATATACTCTCATTATGCTTATATATTGAAATTAAGTTATTAGTATGCTGTAAATGTATTACATAACCTGTTTCTACCGTCCACCCTGTAAATATAACTGTTCCGTCAAGTACTGCACTCACACGACTTCCTGGCTTAGCAACAACATCAACACCAAAATGACCTTGTGTTTCACCAAATTTATTAACAACAACTCCCTTTAGTGGTGTAAATAAGAAACTATGCTCTAACTCAAACTTTCGACTATTATTATCAAATGCTGCCAAATTAAACTTTTCTTCCCGTTCAACCTGCTCTCTAAAAATTGAATCTTCTTCTGACTTCTTAAAAGTTACATTGCTATTTGAAACATTTGTCACTTCTTTTGCATCTTCAGGCAAAGCTCCTTCAGGCACTTCCCCTGCCATAATAGCTCGTATGTCATTAAAGAATTGATCACGACGCTCTATCTCCAGTATTAAACTATCCACACGTTGGGTATTCTGAATAATGAGGCGGCGTTGTTGTCCATCCGGATAGCCGGGAATATACTCCCTTAAGCCAGTAAAAGCAATTAAAAAAATAACCATTACGACCAATATAAACATAGTAACTCCGATGGTGGTAAATACATTAAGACGCGATAAGCGCATCCCAAAAACCTCTTCATATGTTTGTTCGTTAAATATAGCCAGACGATACTTATGCCTTAACTTATCAACAAGTTTCTTTCCTTTTTCTTCTGTTACCATTAAGCAAAAATTCTATTCAAGCAAAGGTAAAAAAAGTCATCAGAATACACGCTAATTATTTAAGATCTCACCATTTATAGACCTGCACTTCCAGGCATACATAATCTAACTGATGATTTTTAACACATAAGCAAAGCCAAACAAATAACTTACTTCCAGTTATGTATTCTAATAATGTATTCAATTTTCACACTTCCATTCATCCTCAAAAACGGTTCATTCATGGAAGGCTTTTTTTTTCATAACCAGAAAAAAATCCTTTACCATAAAAAACAAACATCTTATGGAATAGGTTTCAATTCCTTTGGTTTACGTCTTATGCGCATCTACTTTTATACCGGGAAATAACATAAATTCAGATAGCAATCTTAATATTTAAAAGAAAGTGTTATGGTTATTAAATTAATAACAGCATTAAGCGAAATTCGAACACATAGAAAGGTGTCTGGAATAGAATTTCCTCGTAAAAATGAATTGCAAATAACATTTCAGGATACCTTTGCTGATTTGGTAATTCCCTTATCACCGGAGATGGATCATAATCTTCTTGTTAATATATTTTACGATTATTTAAACCAACCAGAGAGTAAACTGGCAATTGCTTAAATTTTGTGATATAATAACAAGCTCATTTATTAATTATTTACGCACAAACAATTGTAAGCAGGTAAGATGACTCTTTTCAGAATGGTTATTTTGTCTAATTATATATAGAGAGAGTTATTGTAGTGCAACCCATCAACAACCTGTTCTACAAAAATTACAAGCTCAGAAAATCATCCTTATACTAAACTTGTAATGAGTATTATAAAGTTTTAATGCCTATTATGAAGAATTTTCGATGCTAAGATGATATATGAACAGGACTTTTCTTTAGGATTTAATTATTTTTAGTGTAAACCTCTCTTAAATTCATTTGAAATACCCCGGTATTTGAGAAAAATTCTACTCAAAAATAATTCAAACTGTGACATAATTGTATAATCGTTTTCTGATAAATATTCCCTAAGCTAACAATAGCATAATTCATAATACAATTAATCTTTTTTGGAGTGAAGATAAAAATTGTTTGTAAGACAATTTTGCCCGTCGAAGTATAAAACCTATGGGTTAATCAAAAAAACTTTAGTGCTTACCTCATTTTAAGTAATTTAATTTTCTAATAATATATCACACAGATATGAATTGGAGAAACCCATTCGCAAAAAAGAAGACATTACTTAATCGGTTCAAAAAAATTGAATCGACTATTTATGATATTGTTACACCCGTCAACAGGCATATTGGACCAAAGTATTTCGAGTATTTATCATTACAACTTTGCAATTTAATTGAAGCAGATTATGTCATGATTGGGGAGTTTGAACCAAAACAAAACAAAATTAATTCTATTGTTATTTCTGATAAAAAAAAGCTACTTCCAAACATTAGCTATAGCCTAGAAAATACCCCTTGTCAGAATGTAATAGGAAAAAATATTTGCCGGATAGAATCAGGCGCATGGAAAAAATCCACTGAAGGCACTTTTTTGTATAACAATAAGATAGAAGGCTACGTTGGAATGCCACTTTTTAACTCAGGTTATCAACCCAATGGAATTTTTATGGCTTTGTATAAAAAGCCTATAAAACAAATTAGCGGCATAGAATCCCTGATTTATTTATTCACACCACGTATGAGTAGTGAGATAGAGCACAAAAAAGCCAAGGAAGAACTGAATTTACGAAATAAAGAATTAGAGATAACACACCTTGAATTAACTCAGAAAAACAAGGAATTAGATTTATCGCTTCAGAAACTAAATGAGGCGCAAATCAAATCTAAAGAAAATGACCAGCTTAAATCTACCTTTTTGGCTAACCTAAGTCATGAAATTCGTACACCCATGAACGTTATCTTAGGATTTTCAGAGCTATTAAAAACAGATGGTTTGGAGAATGATGAACGTGATGAGTATATTGGAATTATTAATTTAAATGGTCTCCAGCTATTAAAGGTAATGGATAACCTTATTGATATATCTAAACTTCAAACACGTTTAATACAGGAAGGCCCTCGTGTTTTCAAGCTTAATGAGTTGCTTGAAAATATGCTTAAGCATTATATGCGCGAAGTAAAACTTATGCACAAACCACTTAAGTTATATCTTGAAAAAGGTATGGAAGAGAATAATGATGAAATTGTAACAGATCAACAGGGTTTATTAAAAGTACTAAACCACCTCCTTGATAATGCTGTTAAATTTACCTCTGAAGGGTGGATTAAATTCGGTTATACTATATCTGATGATAAATTATTATTCTTTGTTAAAGATACAGGTATAGGTGTTCCTGAAGGTAAAGAGGAAGTTATTTTTGATATGTTCAGACAAGTTTCAACAACCAATTCGCGCGAATTTGGTGGCAATGGCCTTGGCCTTGCTATTTCACAAAAATATGTAAACACTCTTGGTGGAAAAATATGGTTGGACAAAGACTACAAAGACGGTGCACAATTTCATTTCACCATTCCATTTGAAAAAACAAAACGGATAAACAACAAAATTCCTAAATCAAGTTTAATGTAATCTGAACTCGATATAATTTTTTTTGATTAAAGACTGTTAGTGTTACATTGGACTTTATCAAAAAGCGTTTGGGATCAAGGCAAAACAGAGTTTTCTTGACACTCCTTAACCTTAAAAGATAATTCGATTTCAACCACTTCCAAAGTAGACTTAGATCAACCTGACATTAATATAAATTGGTAAATCCCGATTATTTTCTTTTAGAATTGATTTTAAATTGTGTAAATACTTTCACAAATAGCACCTTAAGTTTTAATTAACAAAACTTAGACTTAAAATGCTGCAATTAATAACCCAATATCTTTATAAGGTATATTAAACATTTGACCAACACGTCTATTAGTCAAAATACCTTTATAAAAATACATACCATGACTTATACCCACATCTTCTTTTACTAAATGATGAATTCCCCCAGACTCACCTAAACGCAAAATAATAGGAGCAAAAACATTACTCAAAGCTATTGATGCTGTACGTGACACCCGTGAAGCAATATTAGGAACACAATAATGGATTACACCGTGCTTATTAAAAACCGGATAATCAAAATTAGTGCACTTACTTGACTCAAAGCACCCTCCCTGATCCATACTAAGATCAATAATGATAGAACCTTTCTTCATCTGCGCCACCTGATCTTCGGTAACCATAAATGTACGACCTGTTTGTAAATAGCGTAAACTACCCAATACTGCATCAGCACTTTGTAAGGCTTTTGTTAATGCATGCGGATGAAGTACAGACGTAAAAATGCGTTGTCCGATATTTCGCTCCAACTCCCGTAAACTATGGTAAGAATTATCAAAAACCTTTACAGAGGCCCCCAACCCAATAGCAGCCTTTGCTGCAAATTCGCCAGCAGTGCCTGCTCCCAAAATTACTAAATCGGCAGGAGAGATACCGGTAACTCCTCCTAACAAAACACCCTTACCATTATGAGCCTTACTAAGGTATTCACTTGCTATCATTACTGATGCAGTCCCTTCAATCTCACTCATACTACGTATCACCGGATAACAACCATTAGCATCTTTTAATAGTTCAAATGCGATAGCATTTAAACGTCTTTCTGACATACGTTGAATGGATTCTCGAGATTGATTATACAGATTCAACAGAGAAATTACTAATTGATTGGCTTCAAGCTTATCAACTTCATCATCATTAAGTGCTGAAACTTTAAGAACAATATCAGCCTTAAGCACTTGCGCATTATCTTTTACTATCTGAGCACCACATTCTGCAAAATCATGATCAAAATAATGTGCTCTATCTCCAGCACCTGACTCAAAAAAAACAGTATGCCCGTTTTCAACCAGCAACCCTACTCCTTGTGGTGTTAAAGGCACCCGATTCTCAAACCGCGATGTCTCTTTAGGTATACCAATGGATAATCTTTTCTTTCGCCGTCCCACTTCAAGCATCTCTTCTTGCGGAAGAAGGTTTGCCTGGCCCATTGGAAAATAAGAAGTTCTTTCGCCTGTCATTTTAATTAACTTTCCTTACTTCAACATGCATTAAACAGTGCATTAAGATAGAAAAAAAAGTGCAATAAATGAATTTGTTACTGTTTCAATACACTTAATTTACGTCGCCCGTCATCTAACTCTTCAAGTTGTAACTCAAGACGACCAGCTGGCAACAAGGAAGCAATTTTCTCAGGCCATTCAATCATATTATAATGACCAGAGTACAAATAATCCTCATAGCCCATATCATAAGCTTCCTCTTCTTCTTTCAGGCGATAAAAGTCAAAGTGATAAATAATTTTATCTTCAGGTGCATGATACTCATTAACGATAGCAAAACTCGGACTATTTACCGTATCCTCAACCTCTAATTCCTCGCATAATGCTTTTACAAACGTAGTTTTACCAACGCCCATTGGACCTTGAAAGGTAAAAACACGTTCGTTTTTATATTTAAATAAAATTTCAGCTGCAACTGCATTGATATTATCTAATGAATCGATGTAAAAAGTATCCATATTTTTTAGAATTTTCAGCGCAAAAATAATCGAACTGTTTTAATATTTACAATCTAAATAACAATCAAATCGTCTTCTTTTTAATTTCCCCTTCCCTGTAAAGTTACACAGGGAATAATCATCTCTTCAAGAGAAATACCCCCATGCTGAAAAGTATCGCGATAATAACCAACATAATGGTTATAGTTATTGGGGTAGGCAAAAAAGTCATTATTACAACCAAATATATAAGCAGTAGAAACATTTGGCTTGGGTAAAAAAGCTTCTTTAGGCTTCAACACTTCATACACTTCTTTGGATTTATATGAAAGATTTTTGCCTTGCTTATATCTCAGGTTTGTATTAACATTTCTATCTCCTATTACTTTTACCGGATTCTGAACACGAGTTGTTCCATGATCGGTTGTTAATACAATCTTTACATTTTTATTGCGCAAACGAAGCAACAACTCCTTAAGTGCAGAATGATTATACCACGACTGAGCTAGAGAACGATAAGCTGCTTCGTCGCGTGCTAATTCTTTTATCATTTTCACTTCAGTGCGTGCATGCGACAACATATCAACAAAATTAAAAACAATGGCATTTAAATCATTATCCATAAGTACATGCAGCTCATCCAATAAGCTCTTACCAGCATCTTTATCTGATATTTTACGGTAAGCAAAGCTTTTTTTCTTCCTAAAACGATCAAGTAAAGTTCCTAATAACTCTCCTTCATATTTATTCTTTCCCTCATCACTATCATCATCAACCCAATATTGAGGAAACATCTCTTTAATCTGAGAAGGCATTAAGCCTGAGAAAATAGCATTACGAGCATACTGTGTGGCTGTAGGTAAGATACTGAAATACGGGTTATCGTCTTCCACCAAATAATCCGAAGCAATAACTTTCTTAAGCACCTCCCATTGGTCGTACCGGAAGTTATCTATAACGATAAAAAAAACTTTATCACCATCATCTAATAGTGGCAAAACCTTTGTTTTAACCAGGTTATTTGACATCAAGGGACCTTCTTCAGGCATTTTTAACCATGAGAGATAATTTTTTTTTATAAATCTGGTAAAGCTTTGAGTTGCGTCTGCTTTTTGCATAGCCAGCACTTCGTCCATAGCTCCATCCCCTTGTTCCAATTCAAGCTCCCAGTATATTAGTTTTTTATATACTTCAATCCAATCCTGATGGGTAAATGAGTCGTTTATTTTAAGTGCAATTTTACTAAACTGGGATTGATAAGCTGAGGTTGTTGTTTTAATTACTAATTCTTTTTTATCGAGGTGTTTTTTTATCGACAAAAGAATTTGTCGTGGATTAACTGGCTTTATTAAATAATCAGCAATTTGATTACCAATTGCCTGATCCATTATATCTTCTTCCTCACTTTTAGTAATCATCACCACCGGTACTTCAGAACGCAATTCCTTAAGGTACTTTAGTGTTTCCAAGCCTGTAAGGCCCGGCATATTCTCATCTAAAAATATTAAATCGAAAAAAGAAGCTTTAACCATTCCTAATGCATCAGATCCATTGGTAGCTGTTGTTATCTCATATCCTTTTTCTTTCAAAAATAATATGTGTGCACGTAAATGCTCAATTTCATCATCAACCCAAAGTATTTTTATTCCACTATCTGTCATACCATATTTCTAATATTGATTCGATATGAATTTTTATAAAGTAATTAAGTAGTTTTCTCTAAAGAATTTATTATAAGACTGCATATCTTCATTCGTTTTTTCTAATTTTAGCATATTACTTTGCGAAACAGCCCATACATAATGCTCTTTCCGAGCAACATCTCGCAATAAATAAGGTCGTTTTTCTACACTTTCAATATAGGCCATCGCTGCCTTGGCATTCTTAAAACCATCGACCTTAATCATTCGGTAAGCCTTACCAAACTCCTGCAGCTGCACATCAAATTCTGTTCCCAAGCTATTTCGGGTGTGCGTAACAAAGTTTTTCTTTAATCGGTTAAAATCCAACCGGGTCTTCTTCACAATAATCAGAATATAATGAGCCTCATCATCCGTAGGAGAATAAATTGACAATGATGAGGCTCGCTCTTGAACTCCATCAACCTCTGTAACAGCAGGTACTACAATTGTTTCTGGGTCAGCTTTTCCCGCCTCAACTTCGTTACTTACCCGTCCTTGTTGTTCTGCATTTGCGATTGTCTCATCATCAACAATATTTTCCAAAACCGGAACTGTTGCTTCTCCACCAATATTTTCTACCAGATCAGTAGTTCCTGATTCTGCCACCTTCTCTCCTTTTGCAACCGGAGTTTCCATGGCCACCTTTTCTAACTCAGCCTTACCCTTATGCCGCAAATAATATTTCTCAAAAAACAATTTGTATTCATTCACCAAACCAGACAAATAGAATTTACTCTCATTACTTTTTGATAATACTATAATGTTGTCAGTAAACCGATCAAAACCAAAGAAACCGGGATTTTCCCGTAAACCATAAAAATAATCCATTACCTCTACCCTGCTACTAAAACCAGTAACAACCATAATTGGTGAGCCGTTAAGCAAACGCTTCTCCTGAATTTCAAAGTCATGTAATAAATAACGAGAGAAATTGTAATCAGCTACATTATAAACAGAACGATTTAAATCCTTATCCTCAATATCCATTATAATCAGCTCATACGGTTCATTTTCAACGTACACAAAACCAGCTTCCGGGGTCATTCCCACAATCTCTTCCTGATTAATATCAACAGATACACCTGGCGATGATGAAAACAACGTGCCCTGAACAGGTAACTTACCATCCTTAATATGCTTAAGTAAAGCTTCTGCTAAAATAGCTTCTTCCGAATCTTTATCGGTTGATATAATTGTATTTAAATCTGCTTTAAATGGTTCTATCTGCCCTTGTTTTCCATATGATAAGCCACGTAACAATAAATACTTGCTTTTCAATAAATTACCATCTTCCACAATAGCATTATCAGCATTCGTTATCACCTCTGCAAACCGGCCAAATAAAAATGCCTCATATGTTGTTTCGTAAATTCTGGCTTCTTCTGTTTTTCTGTCTTGTGCTTTTTGTATAAAATCAGGATCATTCAAAAATGCGACAAACTGATGATCAGGAAATTCGTACTCCATACGATTTTTTGTTACTAACATACCCGCGCTATCCCCTTTTAAACGGTATGCATTATACAATGCCATTAAAGCCTCATCTTTTGATTCGGCCTGAGGGTATCTTGCCAACAGGCTTTCTAATGCTTCAATTGACTTTGTGTAATTTTCTAAACGATCCATAAAAACCAGACCTAATTCAAATAAGGCTGTTTCAATCTTTTTATCAGAAACCTGCCGTTGATTTGGTGTTAATGGAATATCAGCCAGAAGCTCTTTACGCGTTGGTACATTAACTGACTTGTGTGCTAATTGATCATCTTTATTTGTTATTTCTTTAGGCGCGGTTGTCTCTCCACTACCAAACGAATCATCTGGTAAATTAAACGGATCATCAGAACTGGCATCCTTATCTGCATTCCCAACTTTACTCTTATCTTTACGTCGCCAGTTATCTTCTAACTTACGTCTGCCCCAACGCTTTTCAAATTCCAATTCACCCATACCTTTGGATGCCTGATTATAGAAATACCACTTACCTGTTTGTCCAAAATTATTGTTTACACCAGAGTTCTGATAAAAGAAAGCATCACTAAGGCTATCTTCTTCCTTAAGCTTCTCTAATCGTTTTTGTTCCTCTTCTTTTTTTGCAATTATCCCGTCGAGGTATGCATATAACAGCGGCTCACTCATATCTGCCAAATGCTGCAAACTATCTTCACGTTCAACAGTCAGCAAATGATCTACTAAACCACTTAAGCCATAGTGCCGCTCTTTGAGTTCATCAATCTTTTCATAATCTTCTCCAATAACAGTTAATGCACTGTCGTAATAAAAATAAGCATCAACAAAATCCATTCGCGAATAGTATATCTGTCCTGATTCACGATAGGATAAACCTTTTTGATTTTCGTTATTAACACTGGCATTAATAGACTTTTGAAAATTTAAGAGGGCTTCTTGTTCATCATCTTCCTGTAAAGCCACTTTACCAAAAGCATAATATATCCGATCCAGATAATCTTTATTTTTTTTATCCCGTCGTAATTTATGCAACTGCTTTTTTACCTCGGCCACATTGGCATTTTCGTAAACGATAGAAGCCTGATTAACTTTTGCATTAAATGTCATTTCGTAATCCGTACTTGCTTTTGCTACCCATCCAAACGCTTCTGCAGCTTCTTGGCCCTGGTTATTAAGCATGTATAATTGTCCTAATACATAAGCATACCTTAAACGTTTACGCTTTTCCTTTTCATCAGTTAAAGCATTCTTCAAAAATGGGATAGCTTCTATATATTTTTCTTGGGTAAGAAGTAAATTAGCATACACCGCCATGTAATCAGCATAAAAATCCACCGGCGCATCACCACCTAAATCATAGCGTTCGAGTGCCGCCAGTGCCGCAGTATAGTCGCCTTTATCAGTATACGCACGGGCCTGCCATATAAGTGCTTCGTACATTGATTCTGTATTCGGAAAATCGCGTACTACATGTTGTAATGTTCGTACAGCAAGTGATTGCTCATGCTTATACACCTGGGCCTTGCCAATAAGTACATAAGCATCGTCTACCCAAGCATTAAACTCTTTTTTACTATAAAACTCGGCGGCATAAGCATTTTTTCGTGAACGTTTTTTTGGTTTGGCTGTAATGGAATGTTTTTTAATGAGTTTCTTCCCTTTTTCTATGGCCCTGTCCATATCACCAACTGCTACACCAACTGCATCAGGATCTGATGATTCAAAGAGTGGTAGAATATTGGTATAATCGTTAGCGTAAGATTCTACAATAGCTTTATCGCCAATACGAAAACTCTCTCTACCATTGAAATATACATTATAATAGGCTGTCAGGTTATGGTAATTTCTACTTACCCAGGTATTTTTTTTAGTGCTACACCCCCAAAACATAACAAGGATAAACAGGGTACTTATTTTACGAAGAATCATGAAGTTTTACGACATTAGATAAAAGATTATAGACTAAAAATTACATGTTCTGATGCCTACATCTTAAAATTAAAGCTTTATTAACTATACTTTTCCAAATATAAAACTCTTGTTTGGCAAAAATATTTCATTAATCATCAAAAATAGCCAAGAAGAGCAAAAACAATTTTTTAAATTTACCAATTATCATCTAAAACCAACCAATATAGAGTGATTACAATACTCTTTTTTTGACACAAATGATTATGAAAATAAATATCATTGAAGACGATAAGGTTTTTAACAAGTTGATAGAACATACTTTAACACTTAACCCAGAGTATGAGGTTACCTCCTATTTTAATGGTTGCGATTTTATAAAAAATTTAGGTGATAATCCTGACGTAGTCACCCTGGATCTTGGATTACCCGATTTTACCGGAAATGAGATTCTTAAAAAGATTAAGCGTTTTAATCCCGAAATTGATGTTATTATCATTTCCGGCCAGGACAATATCTCTACTGCTGTTCAGCTTTTAAAAGAAGGTGCCTACGATTACATTACCAAGGATGAAAATATTAAAGAGCGCCTTCTGCACAGTATTAACAACATTGGAACCCGCAAATCACTTAAAAACGAAATTTCTCAACTTAAGACAGAGATTGGCCATAAATACGATTATAAAAATGCCATTATAGGTGATAGCCCAGCAATTAAAGCAGTATATGCATTAATTGAGAAAGCAATTAATGTACCCAATATCAATGTATCGGTATATGGAGAAACAGGTACGGGCAAAGAGCTTATAGCAAAAACCATTCATTATAATTCGCCTCGTAAAGATCAACCGTTTATAGCGGTTAATATGGGAGCTATTCCGCGCGAGCTGATCGAAAGTGAACTGTTTGGTCACGAGAAGGGAGCATTTACCGGAGCAATTAATACGAAGAAAGGAAAATTTGAGGAGGCTGATGGCGGCACTGTGTTTCTTGATGAAATTGGAGAAATGGATTTTAACCTTCAGGTAAAACTATTACGCGTTTTACAAGAACGGGAAATAACACGTGTAGGCGGTAATTCTATTATTAAAATTAATACCCGAATTATAACTGCAACTAATAAAGATTTAGCTGAAGAAGCACGTAATGGTAAATTTCGCGAAGATTTATATTATCGTCTGCTTGGACTGCCCATTCATTTGCCGGCATTAAAAGATCGCCATAAAGATGTACTCTTACTATCTGATTTCTTTTTAAAAGCTTTTAGCAAAGAAAATAATTTTAAAAAGATTGAGCTGACACCACGGGCTAAAAAAAAATTATTGGGCTATAGCTTTCCTGGTAATGTGCGCGAACTAAAAGCTATTGTTGAACTGGGTGCTGTTTTAACAAATACGAATATTATTGACGAGGAACATATCGTATACAATTCTACCCAAGGTGAAATGGAGATATTCTCACAAGAACTGTCATTAAAAGAATACACCGAAACAATAATTCGCCACTTTCTTAAAAAGTACAACAACAATGTAATGAAGGTAGCTTCTAAGCTTGATATTGGTAAGTCCAGTATATATAACCTGATTAAACGTGACAAAGAAGCTGAGTTAAACTAACGAAATACACCATGCGAAAGCTCTTTATTATCGTTACTTTTATCTTATACACAGCAATGGCAATTGGCCAGATTAACCAACAGCTTATTGATAAAGTAAAAAGCTACCCAAACACTTTCAAGCATTACGACAAACTTGCAAAAAAAATATTGCATGATTTTAATAACGATAAAGATCGTGCTGCAGCCATCTTTACATGGATCGCTTTAAATATTAAATATGATGTGAATGCTTTATATTCACAACAGCGCCGAAATATACAGTTTACCTATCGTACTCAGGAAGAAAAGTTAAAGAAAGAACAGGAAATAAGAGAGAAAATAGCATTTAAAACATTATCCAAACAAAAAGCAGTATACCAGGAATATTCCGAATTATTCCGCTTACTATGTTTTGAATGTAATATTGAGTGTGAGACTGTTTCCGACTTTTCAAAAACTCTTCCTACCGATATTGGCAAAGCACTTAAGGCAAATATCATGTCTGGAACGCTATTAAGCTTAATGGTCAATGGCACCTGGTTGATGCCACATGAGGTGCAGGAACTGTTAATCGCCAATCAAAAACATTTATTGCCGATTTCAATCCGGCTTGCTTTTTAACTCCACCTGAACTTTTCTTTCTCAACCATTACCCTGCAGATTCCAAATGGTTACTGACAGCTAAAAAAGAACGTGAATTTATTGAGCTCCCCCTGTTCCATTGCATTTACCTCAATACTACCACACGTATTATCTATCCTGAACAAGGTATTATCACCAAGGCCAAAGATGGCCATATCAAGATTGAAATATTAAGTACCAAACCACTTCACAGCTTTAGTTACAGCTATAACAACCAACGCTATATGGAGAAAGTAAATGGGTAAGAAAGGGTAATAAGTTAGTGTTGACCATTCCTGTTGGTAATCGTAAAAGTGGTTATCTGAATATTATAGAGGATTTTGAAACTATCGATACCAACAATTTGAATAAAAAGGAGGTCAGTCAGGATGGAAAACAGGATTAAGCCGGTTAAAAAACTCACCTGTATCTGCCATTATACAAAATAAATAAGACAACAAGCTCATTTTTATATTATCAAAGGTATCTTCAATATCATTCCAGTTCGATATACCTTCTTCATCGCCTAATATAAAGTATCCGGCGCAATAAAGAATGCTGTATCAATCATTTTAACACCCAACTGTATTATCCTTTAACATCTCTTTTGCATAATTACCCAATTTCCCAACCTTGTATCCCTCATCCTTTTAATAAGTTTTACTAATTTCGCAACTTTATAGATTCATGTATCAGGATATAAGTATAAAGACGAACGATGTCGGTATACTTCTCTTAGGTATTGCATGTATTGAAGTCAGAAAAAACGATCGAATATCATGTGCGTAGAACGCATAAAGTCAACAAAATATCATGGAATATAATTTTAAGGAGTTAGAGCAAAAATGGCAAAAGAGCTGGAGCGATAACAAAGTTTACAAAGTAGAGGTAGATAACAGCCGACCAAAGTATTATGTATTAGATATGTTTCCTTACCCATCAGGAGCAGGTCTGCATGTTGGTCATCCGCTGGGTTATATAGCCTCTGACATCTATAGCCGCTACAAGCGCTTAAATGGCTTTAATGTGCTACACCCAATGGGTTACGACGCCTATGGTTTACCAGCTGAGCAGTACGCTATTCAAACAGGTCAGCACCCGGCTATCACTACTGAAAACAACCTTAAGCGCTACCGTGAACAACTTGATAAAATAGGCTTTTGCTACGATTGGGATCGCGAAGTGAAGACTTGTGACCCTGATTATTACCATTGGACACAATGGGCCTTTATTCAAATGTTTAATCATTACTACTGTAACAAGGCCAAACAAGCCCGACCTATAAGTGAATTGGTTGAGGCTTTTAATACAGTTGGTACAGAAGGATTAAACTTAGCCTGTAGTGAAGAACTCAATTTTACTGCCAATGAATGGAAAGCCAAGAGCGATAAAGCACAACAGGAAATATTATTAAATTACCGTTTAGCCTACTTAGCTGATACGATGGTAAACTGGTGTCCGGCTTTAGGAACGGTATTAGCCAACGACGAGGTAAAAGAAGGACTTTCTGTTCGCGGAGGTCATCCGGTGGAACAAAAAGTAATGCGTCAATGGTCCTTACGTGTCTCTGCATATGCCGAACGTTTACTTAACGGGCTAGACAATGTTGACTGGAGCGACTCGTTAAAAGAGATACAACGTAACTGGATTGGTCGTTCACAAGGGGCAGAAATGACTTTTAAAGCCAAAGATGCTGATGTGGCAATGGAAATCTTTACTACACGTGCCGATACGGTTTACGGTGTAACATTTATGGTATTGGCACCCGAAAGCGAATTAGTCGATCAGCTAACTACACCGGAACAACGGACTGCTGTTGATGCCTATATTGCAGAAACCAACAAACGTACCGAGCGTGAGCGTATGGCAGACGTTAAAAAGGTAAGTGGGGTATTTTCCGGCTCATATGCTATCAATCCATTAACCAACGAAGAAATTCCGGTTTGGATTAGCGATTATGTATTGGCAGGATACGGCACTGGGGCTATTATGGCTGTTCCAGCACACGATTCACGCGACTTTGCCTTTGCCAAGCATTTTAACTTACCAATTCGCCAAGTAGTAATACCAACAGGTGCAGAAGCTACAGATCCACAAACCTGGGATGACTCAATTGACTCAAAAGAAGGTACAATGGTTAACTCCGGCATTCTAGATGGATTAAGTGTAAAAGACGCCATTGCCAAAACCAAAGCATACATCTCGGAAAAGAACATTGGTAAAGTAAAAACCAATTACCGTCTGCGCGATGCTATTTTTAGCCGCCAGCGATATTGGGGCGAACCATTCCCGGTATATTATAAAGATAATATGCCTTATATGTTGGACGAGTCGAAATTACCATTGACTTTGCCTGAGATTGATAAATACCTGCCTACCGAACAAGGCGAGCCTCCATTGGGGCGTGCCAAAAATTGGGAAACGGAGGAAGGTTACCAATTGGAATTGAATACCATGCCTGGATTTGCTGGTTCGTCAGCTTATTACCTACGATACATGGATCCACAGAACAAAGAAGCATTAGTGGGTAAGGAAGCAAATGAATACTGGCAGGATGTTGACCTTTATATTGGAGGTACCGAGCACGCCACAGGTCACTTAATCTACTCTCGCTTCTGGAATAAGTTCTTGTTTGATACGGGCAAAGTGATTAAAGACGAGCCATACAAGAAATTGATTAACCAGGGAATGATTCAGGGACGTTCTAATTTTGTGTATCGCAAAAAAGGCACCAATACATTTGTGTCATATAATTTACGTAATGAGTACGATGTAACAGATATTCATGTTGATGTTAACATTGTTCGCAACGATGAGCTGGACATAGAGGCTTTTAAGAAATGGAGCCCTGAATATGCTAATGCTGAATTTATTTTGGAGGATGGCAAATACATCTGTGGTTGGGCTGTAGAAAAAATGTCGAAATCAATGTACAACGTGGTTAATCCAGATACCATTGTTGAGCAATACGGCGCTGACACCCTTCGTTTGTACGAAATGTTCTTAGGCCCACTGGAGCAGTCCAAACCATGGGATACCAATGGTATTGATGGTGTTCATAAATTCTTGCGCAAAACATGGCGTTTATTTTATAAAGACGATGCCTTTGTAGTAAGTGATGAAAAAGCAACTCCGGATGAGTTGAAAACACTGCACCGTACCATTAAAAAGATTAGCGATGATGTAGAGCGCTTCTCTTTCAACACCTGTGTAAGTGCCTTTATGATTTGTGTAAACGAACTGAGTGACCTTAAGTGTCACAAACGTGAGATATTAAAACCACTAATGACTTTATTGGCTCCATTTGCACCTCATTTATCAGAAGAACTATGGCATGCATTAGGCAATACCACAACAGTATGCGATGCACAATGGCCTAAACTAAACGAGGCTTACCTTGTTGAATCGACAGTAACATACCCAGTATCGTTCAATGGAAAGATGCGCTTTAAAATTGAATTACCAACTGACATGGACAACAAAGCCATCGAGGCAGCTATTATGGCACATAATTCATCAGCCAAATGGTTAGACGGTAAAACGGTTCGTAAAATCATTATTGTTCCCAAAAAAATTATCAATATTGTGGTAGGCTAAGCTTATTAAACATTTTATAATATCTAAAAGCCTGGCTATATGTTAAAAGATACAGTCAGGCTTTTTTAAAGCACCAAACAATAAAAACATCTGCATGCAAAACAAAAAAGCTATAATACTAAAGGAAATCCGAAGTTACATCATGCTAACCATAGGGCTGGCAATTGGAACGCTAGGCTGGACTGCCTTTTTAATTCCTGCCAAAATTGTTGGTGGTGGGTTAACAGGTATAGCTACCATTATCTTCTTTATTAGCGGATGGGATGTGGGTATTACCTCATTAGTTATCAACATTGGCCTTATATTATTAGCTATGCGTATTCTTGGTGCTTCTTTTGGTATTAAAACCATTTATTGCGTATTGATTTTTGCAGGCTTACTATCAGTTATGCTACCACTATTCTCAGCCCCTGTGGTATCCGAAGTAATGATGAACGCCATTATTGGCGGTATTTTAGGTGGTCTTGGTGCCGGTATAGTCTTTGTAAACGGAGGAAGTACAGGTGGTGTTGATATTGTGGCAATGATTATTAATAAATATAAGAATATCAGCCTGGGACGTCTGCTACTTGGTATGGATGTCCTTATTATTACATCATCATTCTTTCTTGTTGAAACATCGTCGATTGAGACTGTTGTTTATGGTTTTATGACAATGGCAATTTTGGCATATACGGTTGACCTGGTCATATCGGGAGACAAGCAAACGGTGCAATTCTTTATTATATCCAGTAAACCGGAAGAATTACGTAAATCGATTATTTTTGAAGCAGAACGGGGATTAACCATATTACATGGCAAAGGAGGCTACTCTGGCAAAGACCGTCAAGTACTAATGGTTATTGCACGTAAGCGCGAAACACAGGAAATATTTAAAGTTGTTAAACAAATTGATCCCGAAGCATTTATAACCGTAGGTACAGTAATGGGTGTATATGGACAAGGTTTTGATAAAATAAAAATATAAAAGAACATAAAAACATTGACTGTTTAAGGATACCGTCAAATTTAAGACTCTGTTTTCATTTTCTCTCCTGTTTTCCAGTATCAATCACAATCAATTATTATCTTGCACGCATTTGAATATACACTACTAAGAATTAGCGATCAGGTTTACTTACCTTGGCGCAAACAACAATATGATAGCATCTTAGTCTATATCACACAACAATGGAAAATAAATTTAAACTTATGAATAAGAAAACCCTATTTATAACCCTAACTCTAATAATACTAGTAATTCCAGCCATATATTTCTTTAGTAATCGATATAACCACCCTGTTTCACCTATAACAGATGAAACGCTTGACTCTATAGCTGTTATTGAGATACCGGAACCGGAATTAATATACGGCTTACCTGTTGATTCATTTAATATAGAGAAGAGTAAAATAAAACGTAACCAGTTTTTAGCTGATGTATTTTTAAAAGCAGGAGTTGATTATCCAACCATCAATACCATTGTTGAAAAAACTAAACCTGTATTTGATGTACGTAAAATAAAAGTAGGAAATCACTTCTCCCTGTTTTATAGCAAGGACACACTAAAATCACTCAACTACTTTGTATACGAAATTGATAACACTGATTACATGGTTATTTCACTTAATGATTCTATAAGTGTTTATCGCGATATTAAAGAAACGGTTTGTGTACCCAAAACAGCAACCGGTACTATTAATTCATCATTATGGGTAACCATGACTGAGCATGATATTAATCCCTTGTTAGCTATTGAACTTTCTGAGATATATGCTTGGACTGTTGATTTCTTTGGTATTGAAAAAGGAGATAATTTTAAAGTGTATTACGATGAGCTTTATGTTGATACAACAAGTATTGGTATTGGCAAAGTTCATTCAGCAGTATTTCACCACAGAGGTAGAGATTATTATGCCTTCAATTACGAAGAAGATAGTGTATGGAACTTTTTTGATGAAGAAGGCAATAGCTTGCGTAAAGCATTTTTAAAGGCACCTTTGAAATTTTCACGTATCAGCAGTCGTTTTTCACACAGCCGTTTACATCCGGTATTAAAAATACGACGTCCACACCATGGAATCGATTATGCAGCTCCAACCGGCACGCCAGTTTATGCTTTAGGTGATGGTCGTGTTATAGCACGTGCTTACCAAAAGCGCGGTGGAGGTAATTACATCAAAATAAAACACAACAGTGTTTATACAACAGTATATATGCACCTCCATGGCTTTGCTAAAGGCATCACCCAGGGTAGCCATGTTAAACAAGGGCAACTTATTGGCTATGTGGGATCCACAGGTCTTTCAACAGGTCCTCACCTCGATTTTCGTGTATTCAAGAATGGCAAACCTGTTGATCCGTTAAAAATAGATGCTCCTCCTGTTAATCCTGTTAAAGAAGAAAACATAGAAGCCTTCAAATCTTATACAGAACCATTGAAACATCAATTAGATAAATTAATTCTACCATCTGAAGAAAAAAATAGAAAACATTTATTTAAACTGTATTCGAAATAAAATCATTGTCTTATACAACTTATAAACATTAAGTATTAGGAAGTACTTGTAAAGGTATAATGAGCCATATCAAACAAGTATAATACTGAATTACAATATATATAGATGTTTTTTTGAACTTTTTCATTAAATGGTTAGTTATTAATAATTAATATAAAATAATTGATGACGGTTTTACATTCTTAATCGAAATATTATTAGCAAATTAGAACAAAAACTTATAGAAATAATGAAAGTATCTTTTCTGTTGTACCTAAAGTAAATATAATAGTCGGTATTAAAAACTTCAATGGGAATCCTAATGATACATCACCATTAGAAGCAGAACTGAAAAATATTAAAAAGGTGAACAAGATTAAATTCAAAAATACCATTATTGACGGGGGATATAAAGGAAAAAAGAAATCCGCGAAACAATAATAGTCACACCCAAGCCTCCATTATCCAGGTAACCTTACAGCCAAACAATAATGCGAAAAAATGTAAATCAAGAGGAGTGATAGAGTCTGTAATAGTCCATACAAAGATAGGGTGTCAGATGATTAAAATTACTTAAAAGGGAATAGGGCCAACACAATCAATACCTATTTAGTCACTGCCGTATTTAACTTCAAAGCATTACCTCGAAAAGTAAAGAAGAAGTTCTTTGGCTAAAAGTATTACTCTAAATATACTTTAATACTCATAGTAAAACTCCAGTAGTTCGTAAAGATTAACTAAATACTTATCTACTTTCTAAATTCTATTAACCCAGCCTATACATCAACAGCATTTAATCTGTGTAACAATATCTTAATGAAATTTGAGATATCTAATTTTAATCGAACTCTGTACATTACTAAAAAAGCTTAATGCTCCTTTTTTAGTATGTAATATCATTAATCTCTTATCTATAAACCCAATAATTCTTTAATTACCATAGGAAAATAAGTATACTCCAACTCATGTACTTTTGATGCTACATCATCAGCCGTATCAACAGGGAGTACTTTACATTTCTCTTGTCTGATAACATTGCCTTCATCATACTTTTCATTCACATAATGAATAGTAATACCTGACTCTTTCTCTTTGTTAGCCACAACAGCTTTATGTACATGTTCACCATACATTCCTTTTCCACCATACTTAGGTAAAAGTGCGGGATGAATATTAATAATCTGATTAGGGAATGCTGTGATATACGCTTTAGGTACTAACCACAAAAATCCGGCAAGTACAATTATATCAGGGCTTATAAGCTTTAATTCATTCAAAACCCCCCCATTTTCGCTAAACTCTTTTCGACCGAACACAGAGCAGTCAAGCCCTAATTTAGAGCAACGCTCTATAACATAAGCATTTGGATTATTTGTAAAAACCTTTACAAATTCGACTCTCTGATTTTTTTTAAAAAAATTGACAATATTTTCTACATTGGAGCCTGATCCCGAGGCAAAGAGAACTATCTTTTTCATTATCTTATATTTGTGCATAAAAAAACACCGCAAAAACAGTGACAAAAATAGAGAAAATCATACATGAAATGTCATTTTCTTTACACTAAGTTTGAATAATTATCTACAAATGTATTTCTTTGCAAAGTTGTTTTAGAACATTTTATTAGTATTAATTTAAAAAAACTTAGAGCTATGTCAGACGTTGCATCAAGAGTAAAAGCAATTATCGTAGACAAGTTGGGAGTTGACGAGACTGAAGTTACAAATGAAGCTAGCTTCACGAACGACTTAGGAGCTGACTCACTTGACACTGTAGAATTAATTATGGAATTCGAAAAAGAATTCAACATTGCTATTCCAGACGATCAGGCTGAGAATATCGGTACTGTAGGTGATGCGGTTACTTACATTGAAGAAAACGCAAAGTAAGAAGAGTAGGATACCTTAAAAGTAGTTATGGAGTTAAAAAGAGTAGTTGTTACAGGGCTTGGTGCCATTACCCCACTAGGTAAAACAGTTGATGAAACTTGGACTAATCTGGTTAATGGAGTAAGCGGTGCAGCACCTATTGCTCAATTTGACGCCTCCAAGTTTAAGACGCAATTTGCATGTGAGGTAAAAAACTACGATGCCAAAGATTATTTTGATCGTAAAGATGTGCGTAAATTAGATATTTACGCTCAATTTGCGATGATTGCTGCTGATCAAGCTATTGCTGATGCGAAACTTGATTCTGAAAGCATAGACACCAACGAGGTTGGTGTTATATGGGGAGCAGGAATTGGCGGCATCAAAACGTTTTTAGATGAAATTACTGGTTTTGCAAAAGGGGATGGAACACCGCGTTTAAGTCCTTTTTTCATTCCGAAAATGATTGCTGATATTGCCCCTGGCCATATTTCTATGAAACATGGTTTCAGAGGTCCTAATTTTGGTACTGTTTCGGCTTGTGCTTCATCAACCAATGCTATTGGCGATGCCTATAATTTAATACGCCTCGGTAAAGCCAATGTGTTTGTAACAGGAGGATCAGAAGCTGCAATTAATGAAGCTGGTGTAGGTGGATTTAATTCAATGCAAGCTTTGTCAACTCGTAATGACGATCCAAAAACTGCATCCCGTCCATTTGATAAAGGTCGTGACGGTTTTGTGATGGGTGAAGGCGGTGTTTCATTAATTCTTGAAGAATACGAACACGCTAAAGCACGTGGAGCAAAGATCTACTGCGAAGTAGTTGGAGCTGGCATGACAGCTGATGCACATCATCTCACTGCACCACATCCTGAAGGATTGGGAGCAAAACGGGTTATGGAGAATGCTTTAAAGGATAATGGTATTGCCCCTTCAGAAGTAGATTATATCAATGTACATGGTACGTCTACTCCTCTGGGGGATATAGCAGAAACCAAAGCTATTAAAGAAGTTTTTGGAGATCATGCCTTTAAACTGAACATTAGTTCAACTAAATCCATGACAGGACACCTGCTTGGAGCAGCTGGAGCTATTGAGTCTATGGCTTGTATCCTTGCCATTAAGAATGGTATTATACCACCAACAATTAACCACTTTGAAGACGATCCTGAAATTGACAACAAACTCAATTTCACTTTTGATAAAGCACAGGAACGTACAGTAAAAGTGGCGATATCCAATACATTTGGATTTGGTGGTCACAATGCATCTGTGGTATTTAAAGCATTGTAAGAAAGCTGTGATTAAACCGCTTTTGCACATTATAAAACTTTTCTCTCTACGGAGAGGGGAGTTTTATAATTTTATATACTCAGCAACAGGTATAAAACCACACAACCTGAATATCTTTCAACAGGCATTTACTCATAAGTCTGCAATGATAAAAGGATCTGATAATCGTTTTATCAACAACGAACGACTTGAATTTCTTGGCGATGCTATGCTCGGATCAATTGTCGCTAACGAACTGTATAAGCGCTTCCCGGAAAAGAATGAAGGTTTTCTTACCAAAACTAGGTCCCGTATTGTAAATCGTACTTTACTCAATGACATAGCTCTAAAAATGGGGCTTGGCAAATGGGTTAAAGCACAATCAAAAATTGATATTACCAATACAAGCATTCTTGGTGATACTCTTGAAGCTTTAATTGGCGCTATATATATAGATAGAGGTTATAAGTATTGCGAAAGATTTGTATTGAAGGTTATTATCAATCAATACATAGATCTGGTAATAGTTGCAAAAAAGGATACCAATTATAAATCACTATTAATTGAATGGGGACAAAAGTACAAAGAAAGTGTTCACTTTATTACCGAAGAGAAGCACAGTTCAACCAGTCTTACCCCTACTTTTATAGCACGAGCTGCTATTAATAATGAAGTCATTGCCCAAGGTGAAGGATTTTCAAAAAAAGAAGCACAACAAAATGCTGCCCATATAACCTTAAAGCAACTTAAAAGAAGGACTAGTTCAAAATAATTAGGGACTCAATGAAAGAAAGAAGTTGTTAATTAATGTTAATTTAGAAAAATAATCCTTTTAGCCGACTATTTTTGTTTCATGAGTAAAAAATTCATTCTTGGTCTGACTGTTATCATGGCTATAGCATTAGTAGGTATAACCTACATACAAGCCATGTGGATTTTGAATGCGTCTAAAATTGAGGAGGAACAATTTGACCAGTCTGTTCGTCTGGCATTAGATGAAGTTATAGCACGTCTTGAACGAGATGAGATTTCGATGTATGACAGTAAAAAGAAGCTGAACAATTTCAATACTAAGATACCAGCTAATCTGCGTCACGACCCAAAATATTACAATGGGAAAGAAAATATTGAATTTAAGGGTGCACAGGATATTAAATTGGAGTATACCTATAATTTTGCAGCAGGATATTATACTGCTTCAGCTTATATGCAGGATTCGTTGCTTGCAGCCTACCAAGGAGCTGCTTCCATACGTAGTTTTGAAAAAACAGACCCCTTTACAGGAGCAATGCTATCAATACAAAACGATATAAGGCAAAAAGCAGAACAAAAACGTGAAGCTTTAGTCAAATCACTTTTAGAAGATGTACCTATCGAGCGTCGTATTGAGAATATGCGAGTTGAGCAATATATTTTTGAGTTCTTAGAAGAAAAAGGTATTTACTACCCACATGAATTTGCAATAATAAATTCAAAGGGAGAAATGGTATTCCAGACCAAGAATTATAATGAAGAAGATGCGCCACACCTCTATCACAAAAGACTATTCCCCAATGACTTTCACGCTCAGGCAAACTATTTAAATGTACATTTTACAGAAAAGCCTAATCCCATCCTGGAATCAATGGGTTTGGTTATTCCATCTGCTGCATTTACTCTGATCGTTATTCTACTCTCTATTGTCACCATTGTTATTATAGTGCGTCAGAAACGGCTTGACCAAATAAAAAATGACTTTATTAATAATATGACGCATGAATTTAAGACGCCAATATCAACTATTTCTTTGGCATCGCAGATGCTAAAAGATGGCAGTGTAACAAAAACACCTAAAACTCTGCAACATATTTCGAGTGTAATTCAAGATGAAAGTAAACGTTTAAGCTTTCAGGTTGAAAAAGTGCTTCAAATGGCTATCTTTGAAAAAGGTAAATCAGGTCTAAAAATGAAGAAACTTAATGTAAACGATCTAATTCACCACGTAACCAATAACTTTAGAATAAAAGTTGAAAATAACCAAGGTAAGATAATTGAACGTTTAGAAGCGAAAAATTGCATAATAACTGTTGATGAAGTGCATTTTACAAATGTTATTTATAACTTGCTTGACAATGCTGTTAAATATAGAAAAGGAGCTCCAGTTCTTTATGTTAAAACATGGAATAAGAACAATGGCATAATCATTTCTGTTAAAGATAATGGCATGGGGATATCAAAGGATAACCTTAAAAGAATATTTGAGAAATTTTACCGCGTACCAACAGGTAATGTTCATAACGTAAAGGGTTTTGGTTTAGGTCTGGCCTACGTTAAAAAAATTATTGATGACCATGGTGGTCAGATTTCTGTTGAGAGCGAAATTGAAGTTGGCACAAAATTTGACATTTTCCTCCCTCTAAAAAATACAAAAGAATGGAAAAAGAGTATAAAATCCTCCTAACTGAAGATGACGAGAACCTTGGAATGCTTCTTCGCGAATATTTAGAAGCGAAAGGTTTAAAAACAGACTTATTACCAGATGGCGAAGAAGGCTATAAAGCTTTTATGGCCAATAAATATGATATCTGTATTCTGGATGTAATGATGCCTAAAAAAGATGGCTTCTCTTTAGCTAAAGACATTCGGATGGTGAATACTGAGGTGCCAATTATCTTCCTTACTGCAAAATCTCTTAAAGAAGATATTTTTCAAGGTTTTAAAATTGGGGCGGACGATTACCTGACCAAACCGTTTAGTATGGAAGAATTATTGTTCCGTATTGAAGCAATTTTACGCCGAACAAAAGGAGGTAATGCTGCTCAGGAATTTTACCAGCTTGGTAAGTACAAATTCGACACTCAAAAACAACAATTGATAGAAGGTGACGCTACAATTAAGCTAACAACAAAAGAGTCAGAATTACTAAAACTTCTATGTACCAATGCTAACAAGGTACTGGAACGTAATTTTGCTTTAAAAACAATTTGGGTTGATGATAACTATTTTAATGCACGAAGCATGGATGTTTACATTACCAAATTACGTAAGCACCTTAAAGATGAGCCAAGTGTTGAGATTATAAATGTTCATGGGAAAGGATATAAACTGGTTATGTAAGCCGGTTGAATAAATAATAGAGGGCCGTTTAGCTACATGTTAAACGGCTTTTTTTGTAAAAGCTTTTCTTAATTCGAAAAATAAATTAACCACAATAATGGAAAAATTCAGGACAGAAGTTAACATTGATCGTGTAACACAACGTATTAGATATAACTCTAATCTACTGTTTATAGGTAGTTGCTTTGCAACGAGCATAGGCGAATATTTTGCAAATAACAGCTTTAACTGCCAGGTTAATCCTTTTGGTGTACTCTACAATCCATTATCAATTGCCAACTCCCTTAACCGCCTAATCCGGGCAAAGATGTTTGACGAAGGTGAAATACATCACCAAAATGGAAACTTTCATAGCTTTTTTCATCACAGCTCTTTCAATAATCCTGACAAAAGTCTTTTCTTAGAACAGGTCAATCAATCATTTAAAGATGGTGTTAACTTCTTAAGGAAAACTAATTTTTTATTTATAACATTTGGGACAGCATGGGTGTACGAATACAAAGATACTGGAGAAGTAGTTTCAAACTGCCACAAATACCCTGCTTCAAGCTTTAATCGCAGAATACTTTCAAGCGCTGAAATAGCTGAGGAATATGTCAGATTAATCAAGTCAGTAAAAGCAATAAATCCGGATTTAAGAATTATTTTCACAGTTAGCCCTGTGCGCCACTGGAAAGACGGACCACACAGTAATCAAATCAGTAAAGCAAGTTTAATACTTGCCATAGAACAATTAAATCAACTTTTTGATAACACCTCATATTTTCCAGCTTATGAGTTGCTTCTTGATGATTTGAGAGATTATCGTTTTTATAAGGATGATATGTTGCACCCCTCTGCAATGGCTATTCAGTACATCCGAACTAAATTTATTTCTTCTTTCTTTAATAATGAAGCCAGCTCCTTTCAACAAGCAATAGAAAAACTTAAAAAAGCCAGCGAACACCGGCCATTTAACATGGCATCAGAAGCTCACCAAAAATTTGTATTTAAACATATAGAGAAGGTGAATAAGCTTCAGGATAAATATCCTGATGTTGATTTATCAAGACTTAAACAAAAATTTGAAGATCAAAAAGTATTTTAGCAACCTGATGTTCGATTAAAATTCAAACAGTATTAATACCAATCAGATCTAACAGCTATCTGGTAACTAGTAGTAATTTGACCACGTTATACCGTATGTATAGTAAACTATTTCTATTTGTACAAGACGAAAAGTTTTAGCATAGCTATAATTACAGCACAATCTTTCAACATAGTAGAATCAAATTTATATACAGCATATGCAGAGCTACTTTAGTATTTATTTTGCCATAAGGTACTATATAAAAAAAAGCGACCTTTCAGATCGCTTTTTTTATTATGGTTGATTTTTATTAACCAATAACTTCTTTGTATTGCTCTGCAGATAATAAGCCTTCTAACTCAGTAGGATCAGCAACTTTTACCTTAATCATCCAGCCACCTGCAAAAGGCTCTTTATTTACCAGATCAGGCTGATCTTCTAATTCAGGATTAACTTCAATAACTTTACCTGTAACAGGCATATACAAGTCAGAAACTGTTTTTACAGCTTCAATTGTACCAAATACCTCTTCCTTATCAAGGTCTTCGTCTTCTGTTTCAATTTCAACAAAAACGATATCGCCCAATTCTCCTTGAGCAAATTCTGTAATACCAATTGTAACGACATCACCGTCGATAAGAACCCATTCGTGGTCCTTTGTATACTTTAGATTTTCAGGTACATTCATGATTGCACGAATTTTTTTTATTTATGATGATTCAAATGTAAAGAATTTATTAAAATAATTCTACCACCTCAATTTTGTATATTCCAAAAATTCACAAGCCAATTAATCTTAAACACTATATATCTTAAACTTACACAGAAATATTATTTAAAAACCCTAATAAAAATCATAAATAAAAATAGCAACAAAATATCCTGACAACTGTTGCCATCCAGCAATTGTTAAATCCTAAACATTATTGAGCCAAAGAAAAGCGGAAACTCACACCAAAATTAGAGTTGGTTATCGGGTATGATAGCGAAACATATGGTGTATTAATATTAGTGTCGTAAAATAATTGCATATTAAACCGATCACTTAAAGCATAATCTGCTGTAAACTTTACTTTCGTAATTTTCTGCCCAGCTGTTAACTGGTTATAATTCTCTTCTATCTTACGGATAAAACTGATATTATCCTGTATAGAGAAATCTGCACGTAGATTTAAATCATTGCTAAGTGACTTTTGCTTTCCTCCCCTACCAAATATCAAATTCATTTTATCAAAACGGTATCCTAATCCTATTACAATTTCGTCATTATAGTTCTCAATCACCTGGTTATTACCCATACTTAAACTTAATGTACGCGACTTTTTAACCTCAGCCCTGGTTGTAATAGAGTTGGACCACGTTACATTAACTCCAATTAATGGATTAAACTGCTCTGATACAGTAATAGCGTTAATGTCATAATCGACTATCATACCATCAGCCCGTTCCGGGGTTCTGGATATATATGCCCCCATATTATAGGTTGAACGGTAGGCATGTGTCAGGTCAAAGGATTTTATAACTTTCTTAAATGCCGTTATACGTGATAATCCATCATAGGTAACACGCCAGTTAGGCTGAATCTGAGATAAGCCGGGAAATTGCTCTGTAAATATTGAGTTTGCACTTTTACCCGAATAAGCAGCTAAGAATGATGGTATAAGTACTTCCTGACTATTTATATCAGCCTCGCCAAGACGCTTAGCAACTATTGCACGATTATTAATAAATTCATCAAATGTGGCAGATGCTAATGCCCCTCCCTCCTCAGGCCTGTCAAATGCTGTTCGCAGGGCATTAAAGCTCATTGAAAAACGTCCGTTGGCAGTACGCCCTTCTGCCGTGGTACTTCCTCCAATATAATACTCGTTAATATTACGTTCGTAACTTCTTTCTGCATTAACATCAATTCGTAAACCTTTAATTGGTTCTATTGTCACCTTTAAAGAAAAATCTTCTCCATGCGTCATCACATAAGGATTAATGACTGTTGTATCTGAAGTAATCCAGCCGTTATTAGCTGCGTTAACACCAAAGTTTCTATCCTGCCAGCCCAATATAAATGGCGCTCCCGGCGCAGTAAATCCTGCTGATGTACCCATAAATCCAGATGCAGGAAGATACCCGGGTAATATGGTTCCATTTTGCTCCGAGTACGATGCACTCACATTTTTAACTGATGTTAATAATAATGCGGTATAATCAACTACTTTTTGAAATGGCGAATTGTTCTCTGTAATTGTACCTGTCACCATTATCCTTGCATCATCTGTTGTTTTCTCAGGTGTAAATACAATTTTATTTTTACCCATTGGCTTAGCCTCTCCCCTTACAGGCTTGCCAGTGGTGTCAAACACCCGTACTGAAGTTTCCAAAGTTTTAAGTTTATGGCTAACAACAATGGGTTCTCCTTTTACCATTTTAACATTCGTCTTATTGTAACGAACGGTTCGCTTACCATCGTTATTGGCATTTGTATTTCTACGGCGCGTTGACCGGTATTTCTTATCCAATTCGTTAAGGTATGGTACTTTTTTATATAACGTTGCCATGTTTAGTTGCCCGCTACCTTGTACGGTATTCGAATTTCGAATGGTATTTCCCCATTCTGGAGCGTCTGTACCTGATTCAAATACAGGCTGTGCTTCCCATTGGTACATTCCACGGTATTGAACATTAGCTGAAGTAAAATCGAGCAATGGCAATTTATTAATTGGTATCGAATAACTTACATCAAAATTGTGCTGATAGGTTGTTGTACGACCCATACTTTGGATATTACGCCAGACTTCATCTCTCCATTCATAGTATGCATCACGATCATAGTCCTTATTAACAGCACCTTCTGGCTCGTCAATACGAGCATTGGTTATAGCCTTAAAATTTAATTTTAGTGATTTTGTTAAATTATAACGCATATCGAAGAACCGATTCCAGTCAAAATCTTTAGATACTGTTAGATCAGGTGTTATTGTTGATCCGGTATTATTCCTCAATTGCATTTCTCTGTACTGGCGATCAAATTCCCATCGATAAGATACCTGTGTAGGTAAATAGTAAAAGTTAAAATCACGAATAAGCGATAACGACTTACCATTAATCGCTTTTTTAAATGGCTCAACAGCTTTAGGCCTGGCGTTATAGTTGTAAGATAATATTCCACGATAACTCTTATTGGTTGAATGATCTGTTTCTACATCATGCATCAATGTTTCATTGTATGAATAGGTAGCGGATATATTACTTGGACTATAAAACTGCACTTTCTCTTTTTGGGGCTGAAGTTTTACATTTGTAAAATTGATGCTTTTTCTTTTTATAACACTTTGCGATAATTGTTTTACAGAGTCTTTGGCTGATTCGGATTCTGCATTTTTTAATGCAACTTCAAGCGGGATATCCGGATCGAGTGGATAATATTTAGGGCTAGCTACTGACTTTGAATAACCGAAGTAAAAAGGCACACTTAATGCCGATTCTGGCCCAAGTAATTTACCTAACTCCATATTCGTTGCAATATCATACTGGAAAAAGTCTTCCTGACTACGTTCCTGTACACTCTGATCAATACTCCCCCATCCCACTGTGCTTTTCTTACCTGCTACAGATAAATTACCCAAATCAGCTAATTTAATAGTCATACGTGCATTTGCTGCCCATCCTCCTTCTTCATTAAAATCTGTCAAACGTAACTCATTCATCCACACTTCTACCGACTTACTTTTTGACCCACGCGTACGTACACCCATTGTAATCGTGCGCACATTACTTAAGTTTGGATTACCCTTAACAGATACAAAACTGGTTGGTTTATCCGGATCTGGCATTGTATAGGCTTTTGTAAAAGAAACCTGTGACCCTTCCATACGCTTCTCATCATTCCTGCGTAATTTAACGGACTGGAATAAATCGAGTGGTATGTTCATTTCATTTTCTTCTGGCCAAACCTTATAACGATCAGCCATTAAATCATTATCGTAGTCTCCAGGTGGTGTTAGCTTTAAAGGTATTTCATACTCATAATAGTTGTCATTATAATCGCTCCCCACCCTTATAAAGGCCATCATTTCATTATCCTGTAATCCTTTATTATCCAAATCTTCGGCATGTATAAACATCTTCATCCGCTGGTACTGGCGAATATCAATGCTCATATTTTTATATACTGCCCTGGCATCTCCACCTGCAAGGTTATCCACCTTCATCATTAAGGACTGCTCATTAAGCTCACGAAGTTGTGGGTTAGCAGGATCAATTACCCGGTCTATACCCGGTGGTAAAACGTAGTTAACAGGATCTTTACCGGAGTTTTCTTCTATGTTTACTACTGAAACTTCAAATTGAGTATCTACATTACCTGTTCCATTCTCATACAATGATTCAGAAAAGCGCCTCCAGTCACCTTTAATCAAATCAAGGGTGGCCATACGAAAAATAGTCGTATTCTTAAACCCCTTCATAAATATACGCATAAAGCGAACACTTCGCAGATCCTTCATTGATCCTACCTTCAAATCTGGGCTTTGAATCGGAATACGGAACAAATACCAATTGGTCGTAACACCATTAATGTCTTTCTCATTACTTTTTCTGACATCAACAATATATGGGTTTTGACCAATAGCCATTGTCTTTTTTGAAAGTGGTACTTTATACTGAAAATAACTTTCACTCTCACTAAGGGTATTGTCCCTATTAATATCTTCCATATCGGGCATAGCCTTTGACGCCCGCTTTGTACCATCACCCTCATACTCTGATGGTAGGGAATTAGCCTCTGGACCATTAAAATTTTTGTAGCGATCCAATATACTTGCCTGACGTTCATCTAACGAAGCACCTAAAAAGTAGGAAAAATCATCGGAAGCCGGATCATCCAATATAGCTTGTTTAGCTTCATTAGACAGCGTACCCATGCCATCAATAATATCTAAAAAGGCATAACTTCCTTTTCGGTAAAAGCTCTGCTCTGCCTTTGAGTTCATTCCATTTAATCCCACATCCTGTGCTAAGCGCGTCCCCGGATCATTACTAAAACCATTTACCAGATTCTGCTTACGCGATACATAACCCCATTGTGTTTCATCCACATCAAATGGCTCATCAGGGCCAGGCAAGCCTTGCTCAAATGATTTACGACCGTCTCTCAATATATCTTCTGACACATTTCCCAGGTTAAAATAAATCGATCCATTATTTTCATCCAAATCTTCATCGTAAACATAAGGATCCATCATCCAGAATTCAATGTACTCAATATTGGCCGCTTCAAAATCATTCACATCAACCTGACGCATAATCCCTCCCCACCGTGTTTCAGGAGCCCTTAAAGTACCATCGTCATTAATACCTTCCGAATATTTTGTTGGTATTGCATCAAAGTTATAAGGACCTCGTTCATTGGGATAAAAGGCGAGGTTTAATACTGGTAAATTCGTTGGCTGACCGTAAGGTGCTTTTCTATTGGGGAAAATTTCCTGCTCATAAACCTCACGCACAAAATGGTTTTTCTTTTGTGCTTCATCATTTTTAATATGTCCGGGCGTTTGTCCGCTTTTTCTTAAAAACAAAGGGTCAATGGTATACCAAGCAAGCTTAGCCCTGTTAATTCCGTAATGAAGGTCATTAATTAATCCCGCTTCCGGAAACATACCATTAAGCTGCTCCTGACCTTGTGGTGTACTTGCTAACTGCCAGGCCAGCCAATTACGCATATCATATGGCACTCGTGTTCCTTCAAAATCATCTATATAAGACGTACCGGTCTCATCAATTACCTTAGGGTGTCCGGGAATAAGCTGTGCAAACTCACCCTCGAAGGTCACACTTGATATCTCCTTTGTCTGAACGAGTGGTAACTTATCAATTAATTCGGTTATCCCCATTGACTCAGTAAAGAACGATGTATTTAACCCCCAAATGGTATTGGCAATAGGCTCATCTCCAATATTAACCTTCTGTGTTAACGGACGCTCCCGTAAGTGCATTAAAGTTCCACCAATGTTAAAGTTATCATTGAACTGATAATCAAGGTGGGTACCCATCAGAGTCTTGGTCTGTAAAGCAAATAAGGACTGGTTTTCGAGCGAAACCTGTATAGGCGTACCCGACGACAATATGCCCTGATTGATTATTCGCACCCGCCCTAAGGTATAATCAACTGTATAATCAGTATTCTCAACTAAACGTATACCTCCTGCTGTTACAATAACAGATCCTTGAGGTACGTTCATCGCATTTAATGATATTTCTGAGCCTGAACTGGATTTAAAACGTCCTTTTAGTTTATATTTATTACGCGAGGCATCTTGTTCGGCAATAACCTGTGTATTATCATATAAAGACTGAAAAACATACTTCTTAATAAGGTTCTCATTATTACCCAATCGTGCTTTCAGGTCACTACCGAACGGTTCCAGCACGGGGAAAATAATTCGCCCGTTATCGGGTTTTATAGTCAAACTTTCAACGTAGTCAAAAATTCCATCGGGTTGATAATCATTATTTGTATTCAGATTATCCAGATTCATAAGACGAATAAATAGCTCACCATTTAATCGTTTGCCTTTCACTTCTGCTGGCCCTTCAGGAAAATAGGTTATATCACTACCTGTACTATCATTGGTGTAAGTGACGTTCATTGTAAAATCTTCCCTATTGATTTGGTAAGCATTAATGGAATAAATGTTCTTCATCATCAGATTCCAGGTTGGAATATCCGGCGACAGGTTTGTTCCTTTTAATAACTTTAAAAACAAAGTCTGTTCTGCTTCGTTCTGAGTGTTGGTAAATTCACCAACCATAAAAGTTTCTCCTCTGTATGTATACTCGTAGGCAATACACAACACCTCATCTGCATTAAGTGAGGTGTTCAGAGAGATATAACCCAGTTTGGACTGGATAGAATATTCTGTTTGCGAGAGTTTACGCGCATTCTCCAACTTTTCGTAATCTACTGCATTATAAAATTTGTTTGTACTATTATTAAGCTGATCTAATGTTTTTGTTACTTGGTTGATATCACGCACCGCAGCATAGGTTGCGTTCATTTCATTATAAAGCTCATTGGCATTATTACGGGGAGACACATTGTTTTTTCCACCCCATAGGGTTGTATTATAAGTATATTGATAATTCTCTCCTAAATCAACAAAACCTACAATATTACGTGACTCGCTAACGTCGCTTCGGTTATTTGTTACCCAAACTTCTACCCGTGTTACATTAATAGGGCTATTCACCATAGGTAAACGTTCCAGGGCTTTATTATAATTATCGCGAAAGAATTCACTGAGGAAAAAGTGACGGTTACGATCATATTGGTCTGCATGAATCTCAAACTCCTGCGTTTCTGCTCCACCTTCAATATTCATTACAGATGTTTCACCTTTCTGTTGAGAGAAGATACTTGTTACTGTAAGTTTGCCAAACTGCATCTCTGTTTTAACACCAAAGAGACTCTGACTACCAGTAATCAGTGTACCGGGAAGAGGCAAGGTAACATTACCGGCTTCAACTTTCTTTAAAATATCATCTTCGTCCCCTTCATACTCCAAATTAATCTGATTTTCGAAATCAAAAGTGGCTTCTGTATTATAGTTAACACCCAATTTAAGTTTCTCTCCTATTGAACCACTAAGGTTCATCTGAATCTTCTCCTGAAAATCAAATGTGGTGGTTTTTCTCAGGCGCTCCTGTAATGTCGGGTTGTCTATTTTAGTTTGTTGAATACCTATACGAAGTTCAGCCATCCCCTGAAGACGGACATTAATAGCATTACTACCGAATATGCCTTCAAAAGCCTCTCCTCCCACATTTTTCCACATCTGGTTAAATAGGGAATTCTCGCCATATTGCTCCGATTCCTCCGCCTGCTTTTGTCTCCAATAAGAAAGAACAGATTTACGCGTATCATAGTCAAGATAATCTTCAAGTGGCATGGAATATGGTAAACGCACATCCATATTACCCATTTTCCGATAAATAGTCACATTTCCACTTTGGTAGTCATACTCCGCCTTGTAATCTAAATTACCCGGATCATTCAGGTTAATACCACGCTTCTCCTCTTCTTCTAGTAAGGGATTTCCACTAATATCATTAATTTGATATTTCAAATTAACCGGGTCGGTGTTTTTTAGTGTATCCGGTTGTTGAAATTGAACTACAGGTTCCCATTTCGCATCTGTATCGTGAAATGAAGTGGTACCAGTTATCGTCAAAGCAAATGCAAATGCAATGAAAACAATAATATATCGTAGTGTCTTTCTCAAGAATAAAACGTAACAGTCTGAATTACATAACTTTTAAAGCTTGCTTAATCACTTCCTCCACTTTTAATAAAGGAGATTGTGCCAAAAGCTTATCAATTGCTTTTTGAGCCCCTGGCTTAGCAAAGCCTAGCATCACTAATGCAGATAACGCTTCTTCGCGTATAGTATTGTCTTGCGAGGTGAATATTTTCTGATCAACAGGTTCTTTTCCAAGTTTATCTTTCAAATCAACAATAACACGCTGAGCTGTTTTAGCTCCAATACCTTTTACACCTTTTATTACATTAACATTATCTGTTAATATAGCACCACGCAACTCTTCCGGCGAAAGGGATGATAACATCATACGCGCCGTATTGGCTCCAATACCTGAAACAGAAATCAAATGACGAAACAGATCGCGTTCTGAAGGGTCTGCAAAACCAAAAAGGGCAAATGCATCTTCCCGAATATTCTCGTGAATAAAGAGTTGTGCTTCGGATTTTCCTTCGAGTCGACTAAAGGTATTAAGCGAAATTTGAAGTAGATAGCCTATGCCGTTAACATCGATAACAACATGTGCAGGACTTGATTCGGCAACTTTGCCACTTATGTATTCGTACATCTAAAATTAGGTTATGCCATAAAGATATAGAGGAAATAGCTGATGCAAAAATTTTTTACACATACTATTAAATACTCTCTACAAATATGTCTTATTTTTTAATAGGATTCCAGCCTTGAGCTTGTAATTCAACCTCCTGATCAGCATTTGTTATCAAATAACAGCCTTTTGTTTCTTCGGTTATATGCCCCACAATATAAATATTCACATCACCAGCTTCCTTAAATTTTTCATAGTCTGTCTGACTAATAGTAAACAATAATTCATAGTCTTCGCCTCCATTTAAAGCTGTAATAGTTGGGTTAACTCCCATTTCTTCAGCTAACATGGCAGTTGTCGGATCGATCGGAATTTTATTTTCATAAATTCTACAGCCGGTATTTGATTGCTTACAAATATGCATGATCTCACTCGAAAGTCCATCTGAAATATCAATCATAGCAGTTGGAACAACATCCAGCTTAGCCAATAGCTCAATCACTTCTTTTCGAGCTTCCGGCTTTAACTGACGTCTTAAAATATAATCATAACCACTTAAATCAGGCTGCACTTCGGGGCTATCAGCATAAACTCTTTTTTCACGCTCTAAAAGTTGCAATCCCATATATGCTGCACCTAAATCGCCCGACACACAAATTAAATCGTTACACTTTGCTCCATTGCGATAAGTCAACTTATCTTCATCCCCTTCACCTAGTGCAGTAACACTTATTGTTAATCCCGTTAATGATGAGGTTGTGTCACCTCCAACCAGATCTACATTATAATAATCACAAGCTGCATAAATACCTTCATACAACTCATCTAAAGCCTCAACAGACATTTTTGAACTTAAGCCCAATGAAACAGTAATTTGTTTTGGCACGGCATTCATGGCATAAACATCACTTACATTAACTACTACACACTTGTATCCAAGATGCTTAAGTGGTGTATACGTTAAATCGAAATGAATACCTTCCAACAAAAGGTCTGTTGTTACTACGGTTTTTTTATTAGTAAAATCTAATACTGCTGCATCATCACCAACTCCTTTTATGGTTGATGTATGTTTTAATTTAATATTATCTGTTAAATGTCGAATTAATCCGAACTCACCTAATTGCCCTAATTCTGTTTTTTTAACCTCACTCATTACCTAATTTTTATTTTTAACATACAAAAGTAAGCATTGCTTAGCCGTACCACAAAGAATACAATTCTTATTTGTAATAACTTTTAACCTCATTTTTACATTTTTAAAAAAAGAGGCATTTTTTTGGCTCACGAATTGCATTTATTATGGCGTAGATTTTTTTCATAGATTTGAGTTTAGGTTATATAAGAAAGTCGGTTATACTAACGAGTAGAGCCGACTTTTTTATTTAGCCAACATTACCATTTAACATTCTTTAAAACAGTGGTTAATAAATATAAAATACAGTTATATTTCAACGTTATGGCATGCTAATTGAAATATCTTCAACGTAGATTTTTTTCATAGATTTGGGTTTAGGTTATTCAAAAGCCAGTTGTACTAACGAGTAGAGCTGGCTTTTATTTTTCATCATATTTATCCATTGCTAATCTGATACTTATGAAAAACATCATAAAGTTCACACAGGAGTTCCAAAGAAAAAGTTTGTGGATTACAAAACAAACATCTATATTTGCATCCGCAATTGAGACAGACAACAAAAGTGTTACAAAGATATATTGCGGGGTGGAGCAGTTGGTAGCTCGTTGGGCTCATAACCCAAAGGTCATCCGTTCGAGTCGGGTCCCCGCTACTAGCAAAGTCGAAAAGTGTATTGCTTTTCGACTTTATCTTTAATATCTTGAAGAAAACACTTTGTAAAAAATATATTGCGGGGTGGAGCAGTTGGTAGCTCGTTGGGCTCATAACCCAAAGGTCATCCGTTCGAGTCGGGTCCCCGCTACTACTCGCAAAGAGTGAAGCACTGAAGGTTAGTTCCTTTGGTGCTTTTTTATATATTGCTTTCTCAAAAGAAAATACTTGTGCATTGTATAACTCTACTCAGAGATATTCAAACATCACCATATTTCTTAGATAATTACACCACATTAAATATATTCTTAAGTGTCATATATCTTTTAACTAAACAAATATCACCATATTGAATATATAATAAACTTCTGAAAGCAGGCACTTTCGCCATAAATCTGGGGTTACTTTTTTCTACGTAGCAATAAACTTATAAAGTCTTCCAGAATTTCAGACACATCTTTTTCTTCTTTTATCGAAGATAATTCTCAAGTTATTTACAGTCTGTTAGCCCATTAGGTAAAAGTCTATCAGGCGATCCAGCAAGCTAAAAAAAATGCTGTTTTCAAGTGGAACTCATAAACTTTATATTTCAATCTGTCTTTAAGAATTTAAATCGAACTCGGGTTATTAATTTTATTCCTCCACAAAACAAATAAGCAAATCTAACAGGTAATAAAAAAATGCTTTAATTTTGGAAATAGTGTCCTTCCTCCCAGAAGGACACCAAAATATGGAGTATATCCTAAACCACAAAAAATGCTAAAACAAAGGTATAAACAAAGCAACCTTGCATTTAAGCCTATCTAATTTTTACGTTAAAAAAAGTAATTCCTCAAGGCTATTAAACTACCGAGGAATTACTTTTATCATTACCTATTTAAAGTTCCCAACCAAAACCGGTATAAAAAACGTAATCATCTTTTGATGCCCCTGTTACCGGTTTATTATCAAAATTATATGTTAATCCTGTTTTAATATAAAAATCGCGCGGCAAATCATACTTAACATCAAAGTTAAAATCATAACGCCAACGACCTTTTTCTGTTATACCAGGGTATGCTCCAAACTTCGAGTTAAGGCTTAAATCTCCTGTATCAAACATATTCAGCTCAGTAGCTAAATACCCCTCCCAACTATCTCTGTCTTCTGTTGATTCTTTGTATCGTTCAACGTTAAATGAAGCCCCACAAGAGAAGTTCCAGTAAGCATGATTAGTTTGTATTATATATGTACCAAAACCCAGTTTACCATTTGTACGAAGATCTATCTTCTGCTCGGTATTAGAGAAAAAATTAACTGATGCCACACTAAACCATTTTCGTTGAAAATAGTACTTGAAATCAATTCCTGCATCATTCCTTTTTATTGCATTGATACTGTCCTGACTCGTGTTAATAGCATTATAAAACATATTTGTTGACCAGGTCTCTGCTCTATAGCCAAGGTTACTACGAGCTGACATCTGACGAAGATTATTTGCTTTTGTCATATCAAAACCGAAATCCACAGATGCATATGCCTGACTCCAGAAACCTTTATCTACAGAATCCATAAATACAATATCAGCGAAAGTTACAGCAATTGTTCCGTCCTCTTCCGAAATAATATTCAATTGATTTTTTCCAACGGACGAAATCGTCCCATTGATACGTCTTCCATCTGAAAGCGTAATAAGAAAAAAAGTTTCCGCAGTAATCGTATTAATTTCTTCCCAATTAATAGTGAAATCTGAATCACTATAATCGGTCTCAATAGATAAAACGCCCTGACTCATTCCTTTAATTTCTCCAACAACGACATCATTGTTGTTAAATGTTATCTTATCCTGTTGGGCAACAGCCACTCCATACACCAATAAGATCATAAATAATAATTGAACTTTCTTCATAATAATTACATTTAGGGTTTATGTCTTAAATAATAACCGTAACTGCATTTACCGTTGTAATATGCAATATTTGATTAATCATTTTAAGACGCGATAATATAACAGCCAAACATTAACAATTGTTAATAATGACTTTTTGATTTGAAAAACTTTTATTTATTGATAAAGCATAACAGGTACTGTGCACCGGCAATGACTTCATTTAATAGCTCCTTTATCTGAATATAGGTTTGTACATTCTTATAGCCAAAGTTATCACACAGCTCTCTTAGATCTTTCATTAGATTATTACGCTTTTTCCTAACGTTTATACCCGGTAGTATAGCAATATATAGAGTCATTTTTTGTTTTGTTTATTTCGGACGAGTTCTATGGTATGATTTAACAATTCAGATCCTCCAATGTTGCCATGACCTGTAACAACTGTTTGTATTTCCGGGTAGGCATTCCGCACCTTTTCAAGGGTTATATCCCATTCATCAACCACAGCATCAGACAGGTTACCTAATCCACGTGAACGAGCAGATTTGACCATACAACCACCAAATAGTATTTGTTGCTCCGGTAAGTAAACGGTAATATTATCAAACGAATGCCCTGCTCCATAAAAACGACATTGTATTGGCAGTCCATGAAAACTAAAATCGTATGTTGTATCAAAAGCTATTGCCGGCACAGGCAAACCTTCTGCTTTACACTTATCTAATGTTAACCTACAGGCAATTGATTCTACTCCTTCTTTTTGCAAATAATCCAATCCTCCAATACAATCGGCATGAAAATGACCTGCAATAAATGTCTTTACTTTAACATTCATCTTATAGCTCAAATACTCTGTTATTTGTCTGGTCTGTTCGTTTGTCATAGGCGTATCTATCATTACCGCTTCACCATTGCTAACAATGAGCATACCATTACATGAGAACCGACCATATTGCTCTGAATCTATCCAGGTCACATGTACAAAAATAGAATCCTGCAGGTGTATTAACTGAATATCTTTACTAATACTGGTCGTCACTGCCTGTGCTAACGAAGGGTAAACTACAACAAAAGTGGCTATGAGCGTAAGGAATAATTTTACCATCTTTTTAATATTATATAGTGACATAAGGTACGTTTCGTCTCTATTGCCCTTCTACAATAAGGCGAAGAGAGGAGGAGTTATACTTTATTTGGTACGCTTGTATTTTCTGAAATAGCATAATTCATAAACATGAAAACAGCTGCAATAGCATTCAACATAAACAAAGGTAGTCCTACTAACAAAAGGTCTTGCCCCCATCGTAAATCCCCTAAACTCCTTAAGCTCTGATGCCAAAGTAAACAAAAAGAGCAAATTACCTAATCCTAAAACAATTGATATACCTATACCAATTGTTTTATTTTTGTATATGATTTAATAAATCACCAATAACATTAAGCCGATAAGTATAGCAACAAAGCCTAAGGGCTGCCTAACACATGAAACTGCTAAGATAAAAATCAAATAAATCTCCGGAAGATTTTTGTAGTAAGATTTAAATTTATTCATTTTATACAATGTACTATAAACGTTCTTGTCTATCCTCAAGCATGTTTAATGCTTTTAAATATTTACTATCTAAGTTTTTTTCTTGTGCAACAAGCTCTTTTATATAACTTTCAAGTATAAGCACGCTTTCATTTAATAATTCTTTCCTCTGAATTTCTCTTGATGTTAAAAAATCTATTATCCGTTCAATTGTTTCATTTACGGTCTCTTGCTGATCGTACACCGCAAATAGTATTTGCGACTCAGGGAATTGAATTCTATTTGTTATTTTATCAGCTTTTGCAACTGTCCAGGCAATATCACTAAGTCTTTCCTGTATTAATCCATTGGGAGCTACTTCATCAATTCTAAACCTTGAGTGAGGAAAAAAAATCTGATCAATAACGTTCTGCCTGTATACGTCTTCAATTTTATCTTTTACTTTTTGATGATATATAATCTGTTCAGCAATCAGCACCTGATTAACGCTTAGTTCTTCCTCTATATTTTTAATAATTTGATATGTTTTTAATTGCTGATTATAATTGTTTCTCCACTCATTAATAAATAATGCAATTAAAACACTAAAGATGATCATTACTGATTCTGAAAGTATTTTTAAACGGATAGATTTAGGTTTATTCATATACAATAGTATGAGCCCTTCGTTTTCAACAAAGGAGGATTGGTTAAGAACTCGCAACCAATTTTACACTTGCAAAATTATATGCTGAGCTAAATAAATATTCATATAGCCATGGCCGAATTGTTGTGAACATTAGGATATGATGACATACTTATGTTTTAAGGTTTTATAATTTGTGTTGAAAATGCATCTTTCCTCTCGTTTATAACGAGAGGAAAGATGCATATTACTCCGCAGACCAGCTCCACACAATAGATGCTTCACCAGTTGAGAAAGTATTTTCACGATCCAGTTCAGTTTGGTTTTCAAACTCATCGCCAAACTCTTCATCCATACTAACAAAACCAAAATCACGGTCTTTAATTTTGCGTAATACTTTTCCTATTGTGCCCACGGCATATTTTGACACAACTAACCATGGAGCTCCGGTAATACCCAAAACATTAGTAACTGTACCAAAGGCATCACTACCCAACTCTTCTTTAATTTCGGATAATACTTCACCTGTTGTTCTTACGTTTTTACGCGAATGACGTAAATACACGCGTACACTTATACGACGATCAGCCGGCATATCACGTTCAATAACAAACAGCCCATCAGCAGCATCTCCCTTTGGCTCAAAGTGCACCACATTACCCTGAAAAGGCTTAAAACGAATGATGTCATTCTCAGGAAGAGTTGTTATAACTACCTTATCCTCTTCAGTAGGATGTTCAGCTACAATAACAAAATACAATTTCCAGCGCTCTTTTGGCCTGTGAATGCTTAGTTTTTCAAATTCGAGTTTGATTTTAGTCATAAGTTATGGTTTTAATCTATTGTTTGCTCTATACCTGCATTTACAAAAAGAATATCTCCTATATCATCAAAACCCTCAAACACCTCTGCTCCATTGCGTTTTATTTGTTCTTCTCTAAAGCCAATTACTGTTAGCCCGGCATCTGACGAATTCTGTTTTATCAAACTTTTTACCGATGTTTCTTCATCTTGTGCAATAATTTCAATATTAGATAGGGTAATTGGCAAGCGACCTGTCTGTACCAGCTCTCGTAGTTGCCTGCGTGTAGCTTTTACTTCTTCTTTATTGCAAATACTATATATTTTAACGTGTCCCTTTTTCCAATCGGGGTGTGATAGAATAATAAAACCCAGTAATATCATTAGGTTAGCATTTATAGTATCTATAGGTCTTATCCAGATATGAATACCATTTTTAAACCGGGTTGTGACATTGGCATCTGAAAATACGCATACATCATAATTGCCTGCACGGGTTAAGCTAATGTTATCTAATATAGCATTAATAGCTTCCTTTTCTTGTCGCCGGTATTCAAACACAATCATATTATTCTCCATCCCGCTAATACTCGGACTTTGTATAGCCTGGGCAATAGCTGTTGTATACGACGGTGATATCATACAATCAACATACAGACTACTTTTGTCATCGTGATGCTGTACAATTAATTTATCAATCGTTTCTTTGGCCTCTATTGTTGTTGACTTTGAATAATAGCCTTTCAGGAAGTGGAAATATGTACCAAAACCATGTTTATACGATATCCACTTCATCAGATCAAATATTTTACTGTGGTTAAATGAGTTGGATGAAATACATATGACTGACGGACGCCACTCCTCCTCCTGAAAATGACGACTTCGGTTGCGCTGCATATATAGTTGTATGCGCCTACTAAGCTGAAACAATGCCCCAAGAAATATTTTTTGTAGTCCACCCCGCTCTTTATGCACATAGTTAAGATACAGATACAGCAGGATAATAAATAAATAGGCTAAGATGGTATAAAGTGCATTTATTTTAAACATTACCCACACTGAGAGAATGAAACCAAGAAGTGAAATAACCCAATGTGATTTAAATTGCGGACGATAAGAGGGGGATGCTCCAAAATGATTAAGAAATGAAATCAAGCACAGTGATCCATAGGTAATCATGAAAAACATAGAAATGATCTGGGCAACAAAATCAACCTCTCCCATTAGTACAAATACCATGGCAATTAGCAAAGTAATAAGTGTGGCATTGTAAGGCTCATTGGTCTCTCCTTTTCCTTTTGACAACCAATTATTAATACGCTTACCGGGGAAACTTTTATCTATAGCTAAGGCTTGTATGGTCCGGGGTGCTACCAGTACTGAGCCTATCGCTGATGATATTGTTGATGCGCCTAGACCAAGTGGTATAAATATAGCTCCAAACATAGCAATATTAGCCATTGACAATTGGGATGCTGTCATTTCTTCGGGCGATGAGGAGATGGAGAATTTATATATGATAAAAATATAAATAACCATTCCTACAATGGTTCCCCACATGGTTCCGCGAGGAATGGATTTCTTTGGATTTTTTAAGTCTCCACTAAGTCCAACTCCGGCTGTCATACCTGTAAAAGCAGGAAAACAGATGGCAAACCATACAAAGAACTGGTTGCGATTAGAGAATACAAAGTTTTGTGTGTAATCTCCTGTTTCAAGAAAATCTGTTTTTCCAATAAAGAACATTACCAGTGAAATAAAAAGCACCGCAACAACAATATACAGGGCCTTCACACCCATATCCGAGCCTTTTTTCAACACAATAAATGCCAATATTAATAAGGCTGGCACACTTATTACTTGTCGGGGTAGACTAATATCAAACGAATTGAGCAACCAATTAAATAATGGCTCAAATGCTTCGGTAAAGGCAATAATATAAAATGCTACACTAATGGCCTGCGAAAAATATAAGGCCATACCAATGGTAGCACCAATGTTTAGTCCAAAAGAACGTGAGATAATAAAATACTCTCCACCACCTTCGACTCGTGTATTGGTAGCAATTTCAGATATAGCCAATGCGGTAGGTATGGTAATAAGGTGACCTAATAGTATTATACCGAGTGCTCCATAGAATCCCAAATTTCCTACAGCCATGCCAAATCGTAAAAACAATATGGCACCTAATATAGTGGAAACAGCAGTAAAAAAAACCGGTGCTGTTCCAAATCCTTTTTTATTATCATTTGTACTCATAGGTGAATATCACTTAAATCTTTATTATGCTGAAAACAAATATATGAAATTAAACTCTGCTCTATACAAATATCAACACATCATTAAATATTCGTAACTTAAATTAACCACAATATACTGTTGTTAAATTGGTATTATTTTGAACTTTATCAAATAAAGACATGTGAACTTTTCAGGTTGTATCCCGAAATATATAAAGTCTGCTAACAATTTATGGCCGTTAGATTTTCTAATTTGTAGCAACAATATTAATTAAATATTCACCTCTCTTTATCATCTTTATAAAAAACTTGGTAGGATATATTTAGAGACCTAATTATAAGTTAATGTTTTAAATTCCTTTTACTAAGAAAACGTTCCAGGTTATTTTTATCCTGTTCATCACTATCACCATATTTGGTTCTTACTTCTATTAGTTTTTTATGCATTGCTGTTCTAATTCCTGCATACTCAGGATGGTCATATACGTTATTCATCTCAGATGGATCTTCTTCCAGGTCGTATAACTCCCAGGTATCTGAGTCGTAGTAAAAATGAATAAGTTTGTAGCGATTGGTTCTTATACCATAATGTCGTTGCACATTGTGTTCTCCCGGGTATTCGTAATAGGTATAATAGATGGCATCGCGCCATTGTTTCATTTTGCCATTAACAATATTACGAAACGTTTCTCCTTGTATATCTTCAGGAATAGCCGCCTGTGCATAATCCAAAAAGGTAGGTGCAAAATCAAGGTTCTGAATAAGTTCATCCACTATAGTACCCGGTTTAATTTCTTTAGGGTAACGCATTAGTATTGGCGTACGGAAAGATTCTTCATACATGAACCGCTTATCAAACCAACCATGCTCTCCCAGGTAAAAGCCCTGATCGGAAGTATATACTACAATAGTATTTTCTGCCAAGCCGTTCACATCAAGATAATTCAATACTTCTCCTACTCCATCATCAATGGACTGTATAGTGCTTAGGTAATCTTTCATATAACGATTAAATTTCCATAATGCCAGCTCTTTACCTTGCGGGTTCTGAGCTTTAAAATCAGCAATAACAGGATCGTAATGAGCATCCCACGCTGTTCGCTGCACTGAATCCATCCTATCGTACATATTTTGTGCAAACCGCCTGTATTTTGTTTGTATTTCTTCTTCTTTATCCAACATTTTCAAATCATAAACGAGATCCATATGCTCGGATATACCCATCTCGTGCTCTGCTGCTACAGGTCTGCCCTCATAATTATCAAAAAAATTAGCTGGTGGTGTAAACGTGGAATCTTCAAAAAGCTTTAAGTACTTTTCTTCCGGCATCCATGTGCGATGTGGTGCTTTTTGATGATAAAGCATTAAAAAAGGTTTATCCTTATCGCGTTTATTCTTCAACCAATCCAATGCGATTTTGGTTGTAATTTCGGTACAATACCCCTGGTATTGTTTTTGCACACCATTCTCTATAAAATCCGGATTATAATATTGGCCTTGTCCCGGCAATACATTTGAGTAATCAAATCCCTGTGGCAATCCATTAATATGAATCTTACCAATCATAGCGGTTTGATAACCGGCTTTTTGAAGTTGTTTGGCAAAATTATCTTGATTCCAGTCAAATTCCTGAACGTTATCCACTTTCCCATTAACAAAACTATGCTTACCTGTCAACATAACTGCCCGCTTGGTGCACAAATAGAGTTTGTAACGTAGCCGCGAGTAAACAATGCCCCTTCATTGGCTATACGGTCAATATGAGGTGTTTTATTTAATTTATAACCATAAGCGCTAATAGCCTGGTAGGCATGATCATCACTCATTATAAATACAATATTGGGTTGTTGCTCAACTTTTTTCTGCCCACAAGCACTTAATAAGGTTATTCCAATAAGAGCTGCTATGATCAGATGACAATCTTTTAGCTTAATCATATAATAGATCGTTAGATTATTAGATAATAAACAAGATGATTTTACAATCATACACAAAATCAATAAATTACTAAAACAACACACGCATAGATAAATATTTAGTTATATGTTGCTAATAAAACCTACTGAATTATAATCAGTCAATTATTGTAAAAAATCAATTTCGGCAATGGCCGCTGTACTGCCTTCATTGGCAATTTCAACAGATTCAATTCTAACAAAACGGGTTTTTACAGTTTTTTTAAACAAGTGTTTTCGACTTGTAGGATCATTAATAAGGTTACCAAAAGTAAAACCTTCAGCATAAGTCCAGTTTTTACCATCTTTGCTCGTTTTAACTCTGCCTTTCTGAATCATACCCCTGTCATTAATTACCTGTGGCGTATAAATAAATCCTTTAATTTCACAGGTTTTTCCCAGGTCGATTACCAGGTAATGACTATTTGCACTATTATCTTTTGAATGCCAGTAGGTGTTTTTATTGCCATCAAATGCTAACCCTGCGACATGTTGTTCCTGTTCACCCGATACTTCAGCTACCTGCCATTTTTCTTTTATAATGCCAAATAAACCTGAAGTAATGCTTCCTGCTTTATTTTTGACAAAAGCACGCGCTTTTATCTCTCCGCCCGACAGGTAAAAGGGTTGTTTGTATAACTGTGACTCTTCTGTTGGTTCACTGCCATCTACAGAATACCGAATCTCGACATTGCTGTACAAGTTATCCTCAACGTTTACACCATGAGGTTTCCAGCGAAAAGTATGTTTCTTAACCGAGATGCTAACCCTACCTTTTACATCCCTTCTAATTTCCAACTGTGGTGGCCGACTTTTATAATAATGTGCAGTAATATTAGATATCGCCGGCAAGTGACGGTATGACAATACTCTAACTCTGAATTGCTTGCTGCTTACCTCCGGGAAACGTAGTATGCGCTTATAACCGATATTGGTACTTGTGGCAATTTCCTGCCATTTATTGTTTAGTTTAACATCAAATGCAAATTCTTCTACCCTTTCACTGTGTGTACTAATGGCCTCCTGAATTACCAAACGATTGATTGTGACTGGTTCGGGAGTTTTTATTAATAATTCCTGCCCTAACTTTGTTACAAGTTCATAACTTAACACATCATTATCCAAAGCTTTATTTGCTCCGGTTGCGCCTTTAAATAAATTTGTTGCATAGGTGTTTGTAATGCGCTGGCCTGTTTCTTTTAAAGTGGCAACATCCCTGTCTGAAAAGCGCCCTTGCCTGTTTGGTGGAATATTAAGCAAGAAAATAGAATTTCCTCCGACAGCTCTTTCATAAATATCAAACACATCATCCGCATTTCTCACTTTCTGATCTGTATCATCACGATAAAACCACCCTTCTCTAATTGAGGTATTTGTTTCTGCTGGTTGATAGTGTAGATATTTTGCTGGGTAAAGTTGCGCCCTGTGCCCAATAGAGTCACCGGTAATATCTGCAAACTGATTCATCTTATTGGGATCTTCCTGGTAAGGTATTATATTCCATTCTGTATCCCTTGTGGCTCCTGATTCATTGCCACACCATCGCAAATCCTGTCTTCCAAAAATAACTGCCTTGGGTGCCAATGTTTGAATCAGCTCTTTCCATGCTGCATAATTATACTTTTGCCCACCTTTTCTCTTGGGGTGAGCTCCATCAAACCAAACCTCTTCAATTGGCCCGTATTCTGTTAACACCTCAAAAAGCTGGTTAAGCATATATTCATTGTAATCGTCTACCTTAAAAGTAAACGTTGTTTTATTTTCAAAAGGCCTGCCTTCAACCAGACGAGGAATAGTCCGCTCGGTATACTGGCTCAGATTGCCATATAATCCCTCAGGATTTTCAATCTGGTACAAGTCAGCTGGTGAGAGGTAAACACCTAATTTTAAACCATATTTTTGACATGATTCTGCCAGTTCTTTTAATACATCGCCTTTACCATTTTTAAAAGGAGATGATACCACCCCATGTTTTGTATAACGCGATTGCCACAAGCAAAATCCGTCATGGTGTTTAGCGGTAAATATAACCATCTTCATACCAGCCTCTTTCATTACTTCACACCATTGATCGGTATGCAGATTTTCCAGTTTAAAAACAGCCGGATCTTCCATTCCATTTCCCCACTCCATGCGGGTAAAAGTGTTAGGGCCAAAATGAATAAATGCAATAAACTCATTTTTCAAGGCCTGAAATTGATTAGAAGTAGGCACAACATGAGCTGCTTTTATAATAATCGAATCTTTGTTGTCCTGTGCTGTTACAGCTATGGTACTGCTTGTCTTCAGAACTGTGCCGTCAGAACCGGAACAAGCCAGTAGCAATAGCGATAAAATAATGGTGATAATTAACTTCATATGTATCAAATTTGACTGGTTTATTACTAATACGACATTAAAATCGTAATACTTAATTATGGTTTAAATATAAGTAATATTCAGGTCGTCTAATCTAAAAACAAATGGTTGTATGTTCTTACTTTTCTAATTAGCCTTATTTAAAATCGAACTTACGTTTTTTAGGACAGGTGCTAACGAGTATTTACTCTGCTTTCTCGTATTCTAAATTTTTAAGTATTTTACCAGTAGGTATACTATCGTAAGTTTAATATACCTTACCCCTCCTCCTGTATTAATTCAATATTGCCGACATAAATAGTTACGGCATCTCAATGTAAAATTTGGTGTTATTTACTAAAGTCAAAAGCACACAAGCCAAGCCTTACAATGATGTATTTAACAGAAGCAATGGTAATTTATTATCAAACACTTTTGTAATATGCTAGGCCGATCTAATATTATATTCTTACCGAAGATTTCAGACGGGATAAGTATCTGTTAAAAAAGCACCTAAAAACTGAATTTTAAGTGCTTTAATTATTGGATGATTAATCTGTGACCTCGGCGGGAATCGAACCCACATCATAGGAACCGGAATCCTACATTCTATCCGTTGAACTACGAGGCCATAACAGGAGCGCAAATTTAGAAAATAATTTCAGATGCACCTTATAATCTATCAGCAAGTGTACAGTATTTTTTTTACCTTACTGAACAGAAACTACCTCAACAACCTGAGGAACAGCTTTTTTCACAACCATCTCAACACCTCCTTTTAAGGTCTGCATACTTAAAGGGCAACCATCACAAGAACCTTCTAGCCTAACTTTTACAATGTAATCATCAGTTACCTCAACCAGACTTATATCACCTCCATCTCCTTTAAGATATGGACGGATGGATTCCAAAGCCTCTTCTATTTCCTGAATTATTTTTGCTTTATCCTCTCCCATATTTCTTATTTTTTCATTTCAACAATCTTTGTTTCAGGCATTGTATTATTCCGGTGCTCAACACGCTCAGCTACTTTTTGAGCTAATTCAGCAAATGCCATACCTGTCATCGAACTTTCATTAAGGGCAGCCGGCTCACCTTTATCACCTCCTTCTCGTATGCTTTGTACTATTGGTACCTGACCAAGCAATGGCACTTCAAGTTTAGCAGCAAGCTTACGTCCGCCATCCTGTCCAAAAATGTAGTATTTATTCTCCGGTAATTCAGCAGGAGTAAACCAGGCCATATTTTCTACCAGTCCCAATACCGGCACCTGAATATTCTTACTATTAAACATGCTAATGCCTTTTACAGCATCTGCCAATGCAACATTTTGTGGTGTTGTAACCACTACGGCACCGGTTAAACTTATTGTTTGTACAAGGGTAAGGTGAATATCACTTGTTCCCGGAGGCAGGTCGATTAACAGGTAATCAAGTTCGCCCCAGTTACCATCATTAATCAATTGCTTTAAAGCATTTGTTGCCATAGCTCCACGCCATATCAACGCATCGTCAGGATTAACGAAATAGCCAATACTCAGCATCTTTACGCCGTATTTCTCAACAGGAATAATACGATCTTTACCATCAATTTTCTCTAGTACTGGCCTGGCATCTTCCGTCTGAAACATTATCGGCACAGAAGGACCAAAAATATCTGCATCGAGTAAACCTACCGTATAACCTGCCTTTGCTAATGCAACAGCTAAGTTTGAAGTAACAGTTGATTTTCCAACACCTCCTTTTCCGGAAGCAATAGCAACAACATTCTTAACTCCGGGTAAAGTCTTCACCTCAACAGGCTTTTGTTTTGGCTTTATTTTCACATAGATGTTTCCCTCTATTTCAGCGGTTTTATCAACATATGTTTTAATGGCCTGAACACAGGCTTTTTTTAAGGAACCAACCATTGGATCATTGGCCCGATCAAACAGCAGACTAAAACTAATACGTTTCCCATCAATACGCAAATCATCCTCCACCATGCCAAGCGACACAATATCTTTACCCTTGCCCGGATGCACCACATGTTTGAGTGCATCAAGTATAAGATTTGGATAGTACTCCATTGTTATTTTTATTTAAACCTTGTAAAAATTAGACTCAAAGTTAAAAAAAAAAGAGAAACTGTGTTTCTCTTTTTTCTTTTATCCGGATCACTTTTACATCAGAGTTACATCCGGAATTTCACAACCCTATTGACGTAAAGCCTACCTCCCCTCAAATACCTCCGTATAGGGTAACCATTTA
>CAZRRJ010000008.1:0-158556 GCA_964602515.1 uncultured Saccharicrinis sp.
TAGAATGCCGGCCTGTCACGCCGGAGGTCGCGGGTTCGAGTCCCGTCCAGACCGCAAAGAGGGAATTCATTCTTGGATTCCCTCTTTTTTTTCAAAAATATTGTTGCACCTTAATTTGGACTACACACAAATTCTGGGTCAAGGCATAAATTTTACTTAGTCTGTAAAGAAAAAAAACTGACATCTGTTACACCTCTTAATTACTTTCTGAATTCTTTGATTTTCCGTATTAAACAATACAGCGGCCGCATTGGTGATTAAGCCATTAAAGTAGTTGATAATGGTATCATGATGCGTTTAAAAAGTGCGCTGTATTGTAGCAAAAGCATTCAAACCTGTTTCTTCTATTTCATTAAACTAATGGGGCATCTTACCTCTTAGGATATTTATTTGGCCAAAAACAACTTCTGGCTTGACAGGTCTTTTAATTTGGTGTTTTAAGTTTTGGCGTTATTAAGTATTTCCTTAGTCTTGTGTTTATAGTCCCTCCGTTAGGATAATATATTGCTCATATAGCTGCAAAGCAGGATTTTAGTAATATTCTCAGATGATAATCAGAACAGCCATCGTACTTGTAGCTCTTTACAATATCATCTATACCAAGTTCTTTTACGACTTGATAAACTATACAAGCAGGTGTATTTTGGGGGATAAACTCATTGAGACGGGAAAGAAAAAGTTCTGATTGACTTTGGGTATAGAGCTTGAAATTGATTTGTTTCATGCTTTAAGATGTTAATATTAAGGATATAAACAAGTTAAAGCAAGGGGTAAGTTATTGGTTATTAATAGAAAAAGAGGGAGCTCATTTTTGAACCCCCTCTTATAGGTATTGTAAAAATATATCGTAAATTATACTACTTTCACATTAACAGCATTTAAGCCTTTTTTACCTTCTTGTAGATCGAATTCTACTTCATCACCTTCACGAATTTCGTCAATTAAGCCAGTTACATGAACAAAATGTTCTTTGCCATTTTCTTCAGTAATGAAACCAAAGCCTTTTGCGTCGTTGAAGAATTTTACGGTTCCTTTATTCATTTTCTATTTATTGAAACTATTAATAATGGCGTAAAGGTAATCTAATATTCTTATTAAGCATCTTTTAATTGAAATTTTATTTTAATAAGATGAATTAAATTTCAAAATTATGACATTTTTTTATAATTAGAGCTTTTACATATTTTCGTATTCATCTCTAATGCTTTTATTATTTTCATCAACATTTATCTCAACCCCCGAATTAGGTTGAGTTCTTAAAGGAGTTTGTTTCGTTTTAGTAAATTCTGGTTCTGATTCATTTTTGATTTTTTTTGTCTTAAAAAATGCAATTGTATCCTTCATTTGAACCGCCTGTGATGATAATTCTTCAGCAGTTGAAGCCAGCTCTTCAGATGAGGCTGCGTTTTCTTGGGTAACATTAGCCAACTGTTGAACGCCGGAATTAACCTGAACTACTCCAGTATTTTGTTCTTTACTAGCTAGACTAATTTCTTCAACAAGGCGTGCTGTTTCTTGTACTTCTGGTACCAATGCACTTAGCATTTTACTTGATTTATCGGCTACCTTAACGCTTGAGTTAGCTAAATTGGTTATTTCACGGGCAGCTTTTTGAGTTTGTTCAGCAAGTTTTCTGACTTCGGTTGCTACAACAGCAAAGCCTTTGCCGTTTTCACCTGCTCGCGCGGCTTCCACAGCAGCATTTATAGCCAACAGATCGGTTTTATGTGATATTTCATTGATAATAAATATCTTTTCTGCAATCATTTTTATGGCCTCAGTTGATTTCTCTACAGCAAGTTGACCTTCATGGATTTCTGAAGAGGTACGTAGTGCTATTTCTTCAGTTCGTACCGCATTATCAGTATTTTGCGCTATACTGGCAGCCATTTCTTCTATTGATGCTGATATTTCTTCGCTCGAAGCAGCTTGTTCTGTTGAACCGGTAGATAATTGTTCAGATGCAATGCTAAGCTGGTTGCTAACACTTAAAAAATTATCAGAAGCACTACTTATTTCTTCAATAATTGTTTTTAATCGATTAACCATTAATATTAAAGCATCATCTAACTCTCCTTCAAACTCCGATTCATCAATTGAATCTAGTATAATTAAGTTCCCAGATGCAACTTCCTTAGCAACAAGAGCACTTTTTCGAAGTTTGTTAATCATCAATTGGATGTCTTTTAATAATTCTCCAATTTCATCTTCAGTTTCTATTTTTACATTTTTAGAAAAGTCACCATGGGCAACTGCTTTTAATGCATTTTGCGCTGTTGCTAAAGCAGTTTGAATATTATTTAATATCAGTATTAATAGTGTTGTTGTGAAGGCTAGAAAAATTACAATCAGAATGATAATGTTACGTATGGTACTATTGATGGCTTCTTCGCTTTTTGTTTCAATAATTGAAACAATTTCTTCGATATTTGGTTCGGTCTTATAAATTGTTGATCGTAGTTTACCTTTAATACCTAACTCTTCATTTAAGCCAATTTTTTCATCAATGTTTACTATGTTGTTAAAAGCTATAATATAGTTATTTAAGCGTGTAATAATAATGTCTTTTTTACTTTCAGATAATTGTTTGCTTTTTTTGATCTGTTTTATAAACTTATCTACTTCTGAGTTCAGTTTGGTTTTGTAATTTATATCTTTTCGTAATAAATAGTCTTTTTCATGTTTGCGCAGAATTAATTGTCCTGCTGCTATAAATGAAGCATCGTTATAATTTTCCTCTAATGCTTTTACAGCATTACGCATTATTCCAATTTGGCCATAGTTCTTAAATCCTCTTTCTGTTAGTAATTTTACCATATTATCGAAGTGGATTTCGTATTGTGAAAAATCACTTTTAAGATCTTCAAGTTTGGTAATTAGATTGTTCTTTTGTACATGCCTGCTATCCTCTAATTCATCAATGGTTAGATGGTTTTGTTCCTTTATCTGGTGAAAGGTGTTCAGGTACTTACTTTGCTCTGTTTCAAAATAGTTCTCATTTACTAACTCTCTGAGTAAAAAATCTTTTTCAGCTTTCCTGAGTTTTAGCATGTTTTCTTGCACTTGCTTTGCTTTGCTTAAGTCAGCATGTAGTGTTTCAATCTTATTAAAAGATAGGTAGGTCAAAGTGCCAATAATTAATAACACTAAAGTGATGACACCTGTAAGCCCTATTAGCTTTTGTCTAATTGTTATTTTTCTCATTTCCCCTAAATTATTGAAAGTAGAACAGGTCTACTTAATGATTCCCGATAGCATTGTTAGTTATTTAAGCCTTAACGAGTCCATGTGCAATGATGTTACATTTTTTTTGCCTTTATTAAATGTAAATTGTGATATAAAACGAATTATAGGTATGAATTGCTTATATATAAAGAAGACATTAATAAATTGGCTAATTATTTTTTAGGACACTACCTCACGTTGCTAAATTGTTATTGGAATTGTAGTGTTGTATAAAAGAGAAATTACCAAGTGTTAAAACTACTTGAAACAAACAGGTCTTAAATCGGTTATTTACAATATAGAAATTGAAAACAATGCACTTAAATCAATAATCGCTAATTTAAATTATTATTCCCTATGAGCGTATTAGTTAATAAAGACTCTAAAGTTATTATACAAGGATTTACTGGTAGTGAAGGCACTTTTCATGCTTCACAGATGATTGAGTATGGGACTCATGTTGTAGGAGGTGTAACCCCTGGTAAAGGAGGTAGTGAGCATCTGAATCTACCTGTTTTTAATACAGTAGCTGATGCCGTTGCTGCAGTTGGGGCTGATGTCTCTGCTATCTTTGTACCACCATCATTTGCTGCTGATGCTATAATGGAAGCTGCTGATGCAGGTGTAAAAGTTATTGTTACTATTACCGAAGGAATACCAACTTCTGATATGGTAAATGTAAAAGAATATTTAAAAGGACGCAGTGTGCGTTTAGTTGGTCCCAATTGTCCGGGAATAATAACACCTGGAGAAGCAAAAATTGGTATTATGCCAGGGTTTATTCATAAAAAGGGAACGATTGGTGTTGTAAGCAGATCAGGTACACTTACATATGAAGCTGTTGATCAGTTAACCAAACAAGGGCTTGGGCAAAGTACTTGTATTGGAATTGGAGGTGATCCAATAATCGGAACAACAACTAAGGAAGCTGTTGAACTGCTTATGAATGATCCGGAAACAGAAGGAATTATAATGATAGGTGAGATTGGTGGTGGAATGGAAACAGAAGCTGCCCGTTGGATAAAAGAAAATGGAACAAAACCCGTAGTTGGTTTTATTGCGGGGCAAACAGCACCTAAAGGAAGGAGAATGGGGCATGCTGGTGCTATCATTGGTGGTAAAGATGATACCGCTGAAGCTAAGATGGCGATTATGCGGGAGTGCGGACTAAAAGTTGTTGAATCACCTGCTGACCTGGGAGCAACAATGGTAAAAGCACTTAATAGATAGCTCTGTCTTAAATAAAAATTACAATAAAAGCAGTGAGAAGAATTAATTTTATTCATTGCTTTTATTGTATAGAATGATATAACGATTTCTAAGGAAATCATGTTAATATATAGATTATAAAAACGGGTACGTGAAGTAAAGTAAACAGAGTGTTTTGAGCTCAAAGAGGATAACAGTATGGGATTAATAAGCGTTAGTTTTCATATACTCTAATTAATTGCAGGTTTATGAGCGGCTCTTTCAGTGAAGCTATAAATTTTTTTGTGTCAGGATAAATGAAATCTTGGTTATTATGGAATCCTGCGCTTTTACAATACTGTAAATTGTTCTTAGTATTTTATTGGATACATTATTCATAATTAAGTAGTGAGTTTTCCTTTCAGCTTCTTTTTTTTGATAATACAAAACGATATTCCTGATTGTCTTTGATCGCAGATTTTATTCTCATATACAATAGAGCTTTCAGATTCTTGCTGGCAAATGGACTTGTTCTTGATTTACCTACCATTTTCCCTAAAGTATTTGGAAATGGACCTACCTTAGTATATGAAAAAGCTTTTCTGACAGTATCAATGTTCTAAAAGTTTCCAGTTCTCTATAGTGGATCCATATATTAACGATGTTTAAAATAAAACCAACTTAATTAAAGCCGTTTATGCCTTAATCATTTTATGGGTAAAAGGGAAGCTTTCCAATAAAAATTATATTCAATAAGAATCATTCTATTATCTCATTTTTCAAAAAAAATGGTAAAAAGCTGATAATTGTTCTATTTTTGTGCCGTTGTTTGAGCATCAGATGTATTTGAATATTTTGTTGAATTAGTCTGAATTAGTGAAACACAGAATTTATTGTAACATATGGAGTGGTCATTGAAAACTTCTCTATTTGAACTTATAAATAATTTAAAATTATGAAGTTACTAGAAGGAAAAGTAGCCATTGTAACTGGTGCCGCACGAGGTATTGGAAAATCAATTGCAATGCGATTTGCACAAGAAGGTTGTAACGTTGCATTTACTGACTTGGTTATTAACGAAGCAGCACAGGAAACTCAAAGAGAGCTTGAAGCACTTGGTGTTAAAGCTAAAGGGTATGCTTCTGACGCAAGTAATTTTGAAGATACGCAGAAAGTAGTTGCTGAAATAGTTAATGATTTTGGTGCTGTTGATGTACTAATAAATAATGCAGGTATTACTAAAGATACTCTATTAATGCGTATGACAGAGGATCAATGGGATGCTGTTATTAATGTTAATCTTAAATCTGTTTTTAACTTTACAAAAGCAGTTCAGCCTACAATGTTGCGTCAGCGTTCTGGTTCAATTGTAAATATGAGCTCTGTTGTTGGTGTAAGTGGAAATGCTGGTCAGGCTAATTATGCAGCTTCAAAAGCAGGTATGATTGGTTTTACAAAATCAATGGCAAAAGAGTTGGGCTCACGTGGTATTCGTAGTAATGCTATTGCTCCAGGTTTCATTATTACTGAAATGACTGGTAAATTATCTGATGAAGTAAAAAAAGATTGGGAAAGTAGAATTCCATTAAAAAGAGGTGGTACACCTGAGGATGTTGCTAATATCTGTGTATTCTTAGGTTCTGACTTATCATCTTATGTTAGTGGACAGACAATTCATGTTTGTGGTGGTATGAATATGTAAGAATTGAAATATTTATATGTGGAAAGGGCGGTTTTTTTACCGCCCTTTTTTATTTTTATATCATTCATAAATACAAATGGTATTATAATTGTAAATAAATGTTAAAAAAAGAGAAATGAGAAATTTTACATACGAAGCAGCAACACGTGCTTTATTTGGTAAAAATAGAATTGCAGAAATAGGCATAGAGGTAAAAAAATACGGATCAAAAATATTATTAGCTTATGGCGGCGGCTCCATTAAAAAGAATGGCCTTTACAGTCAACTTATCGAAGTTTTAAAAGACAGTCAAATAGAATATGTTGAGTTAACAGGAATACAGCCAAATCCGCGGATAGAAAGTGTGCGGGAAGGAGTTAAGCTTTGTCGTGAAAATGATGTGAAGTTTATTCTGGGTGTTGGGGGTGGAAGTGTAATAGACTGTATAAAAGCTATTGCTATTGGCGTAAGTTACGAGGGGGATACTTGGGATTTTTTTGTTCAAAAAGCAAAAATTGAACAAGCGTTACCAATTGGTACAATCTTAACTTTGGCTGCTACAGGAAGTGAAATGAATGGCAATACTGTAATATCCAACGAAGCAACGCTTGAAAAACGTGCAACTGGTGATGACCTTCTTCGCCCTAAATTTTCAGTACTTGATCCTACGTATACCTTTACGGTTGATAAATGGCAGTCAGCAGCTGGTGTTGTGGATGTTATGAGTCATATCTTTGAACAGTATTTTACTAATGATAAAGGAACATTTGTACAAGATGCTATAGCTGAAGGAATTTTAAAAACCTGTATACATTATGGTCCTGTTATACTAGAAAAACCTGGGAACTATGAAGCACGCGCCAATATAATGTGGGCATCAAGTCTTGCACTGAATGGCTTAACCGGAACAGGTAAGTTGTTTGGCGATTGGGCTACTCATGGTATAGAACATGAAGTGAGTGCCATATATGATTTAACACATGGAGCCGGATTGGCCATCTTATTTCCGGTATGGATGGAGTATGTGTTGAGTGAAAAAACAGCAGCTAAGCTGGCTCAATACAGCCGTAATGTGTGGGAAATAAATATTGAAGACGATATGCTGGCAGCCAAAGAAGGTATAAATAAAACACGTACTTTTTTTAATCGGTTGGGAATGCCGGCAACACTTAAAGAAGTAAATATACCGGGTGATAAAATTAATGACATGGCAAAAGGTGCCTGTGCTTTTGGTTCGATTGGAATGTTTAAGAAGCTGGGGCTTGAAGATGTGAAAGAGATATTGCAAAAAGCGTTGTAAATTTGCTTAAATGAAACGATATTATACGTTCCCCCTGTTTGTATTATTATTTGTTATCTCCTGTAAATCGTATGAAGAGATGCATTATGATGTACTTTGTCCGGCAGAGTATTCGGTATCCCCTGAGATAAAATCCATCGTAATTATTGACAATAGTTATCCATTTAATGCGAATGATGCGCACATTGCGTATGTGGATGGGGATAAGGTGCACCTAGATACTGTAAGGGTTGATACGTTTACAAGTGTAATTATTTCAAATCTTAAACAAGAGCTTGAGTTACGTCAGTTTTTTGATACCGTATATTTGGATACACTTCAATATAATACACTGAAAGAAGGTAGTCTGTTTAAAGTATTTAAACCATCAGAAATAACCTCCATTTGTGATAAATTTAATGTAGATGCCGTACTGTCGCTTGAAGGTGCGCAATATAGTACAGAAATTATAGCACAAGATATGGGCGAAGAATATTTTTCAACGATGGATGTTAGTAGTTTGCTATTTTGGCGAATGTATGATAGATATGGTGATAAGCCTATTTATAAAACAGCTCAGGCTGATACTATTTTTTGGAGTGGAGTAGGTGTGGATATTAACCATTCAGTAAGTTCATTTCCAGCTATACAAAGTGCAATACTTGAATTGGGCGAATATATGGGAGTCTCTTTTGCAGATAAGATAGTACCATATTGGGAGCCTGTTAATCGCAGGCTGTATAAATCAGGAAACCCATATTTTGTGAGTGCAGCCGAATGGTTGGGTAAAAATAATCGTTATGAAGCCGAAAAGCTTTGGGGGTATATTTACGAAAAAGGAACAGATAAAAACAAGTGCAGAGCAGCTAATAATATTGCTGTATCAATGGAGGTACGTGGAGAACTGCAAAAAGCAATGGAATGGGCATATAAGAGCTATCTGGTTTGTGAAGCATCAGGATCTTTAACTAATGGAGAAGATAAAAGAGTTGCAAAACAATTGTATATGGATCTGGTACAACGTTATCGTGATGAGAAAAAACTGGAAAAACAAGTAGGAGGAGCTAATGAATAAGTGGACAATTGCTATAATCATATTTTTAATTAGTTGCAGTACCACGCCGCATACAACTCAACAGGGTAAAGGTACTAAAAATTATTCCATAGGAGTTAGCCGGTATGGAGCCTTATCTTTATTAGCTATTGATATGGTAACAAATAAAGTGATCGTTCAGCATAATTCGCAACAACGGATGACACCTGCATCGCTTACAAAAATTTTCACAACAGGAGCTGGATTGACTGAGCTATCTGGAGATTATCGTTATAAAACCAGATTCTACCTGAATAAAGACCATAACTCTAAAACCAGTTTAGTAATTGTTGGAGGAGGAGATCCAACATTAGGATCTGATCGTTTCGAGAAGACAAAAGCCAGGTATATTTTTGAGAAAGTAGCTGAAGCAGTTATGATGTTTGAAGATAGTCCCACTCTGGATGGAGGAATAATTGTTGATAACTCATGTTACGCTGGTATTCGGTTACCATCAAAACGACTGAGGGAAGATATTGGTAATTATTATGGTGCAGTACCCGATGGGTTGTCGTATAAAGAGAATACCTTTTTAATGAGTTTACAATCGCCAAAGGGTATTGGTAAAACCTGTAGTATTGTTAAAACGGAACCAAAAGTGAATGTTGATTTTAATTGTTTGGTAAAAAGTGCTGATAATAATAAAGATAGTGCCTATATCTATGGTAATGCAGCTATGGATCAATGGTACGTAAGTGGTACAATTCCTCAGAACAGAAAGAATTTTACAATTAAAGGAGCTTTGCCACAACCCGAAGTGACATTGGCACAGGAACTAATAACTTTTTTAAAAGCAAAAGGGATTAAAGTTAGCAACAATATTAAAAAGCAAGCTTTATTACATGTTCATGGTACTAATAAAGTGATTTACACCCATTATTCGCCATCAACTCAAGAAATAGTATCAGTAATAAATAAGCAAAGCCATAATCTGTATGCAGATCATTTGCTTTTTGCTTTAGCTCAGGAGAAGTGTGGGCAGGCTAATTGGGATACTGGAGTGAAAGAACTTAGTGAATTTTGGAATAGTAAAGTACCTGGTTTCACAGGTGTGTTTTATGATGGAAGTGGTTTATCTCCTTTTAATGCTTTTAGTGCCAGTGATATGGTTGATGCGCTTATGTGGTTGAACCAGTCGGATTACAAGCAGTCGTTCAAGCAATCGTTGGCAATTGCAGGGGTTGATGGAACGCTTAAAGGTTTTCTTAAAGAAAGCAGATTTCAGGGTAAATTTATAGGGAAAAGTGGTTCTATGAATGGTGTTTTAGGTTATTGCGGATATATTCAGACACAGGATGGCAAAGAACTTGCTTTTTGTATTGTAGCTAACCGATTTACAGAACCATTTAAAGAGATAAGAATGAATATAGAAAGCTTAATAAAAGAGATAATTCTTCAAAATTAACTGAAACTTAATTTGATGCCAAACAAAATAAAGAATGATAAACGTTATTGTAGTGTTATTGTATCTTGGCTTACCGGCAATTGCGCTTTATTTGTGTCATAAATATCAGTTTCTGAATAAAGTGGGTGCAGTTGTGTTATCCTATCTGTTTGGTTTGATATTGGGTTTTCTAGGCTTGTCAGGAGATCGGTTTCATTTTCTTCAGGAGGTACTTATGGCTGTTACAGTACCTTTAGCCATTCCTTTGTTACTGTTTTCTTCAAATATAAAAGAATGGAAGAAATTGGCTGTTCAACCCTTTTATTCATTAGTGTTTGCACTTCTGGCTGTTATTATTGCAGTAGTTTTGGGCTATAAATTGTTTCATGGTAATGAAATTGAACAATTTAATAAAGTAGGAGGCTTATTGGTTGGTATTTATTGTGGAGGAACACCTAATCTGGCGACCTTAAAAATGATATTGGATGTTGATGAAACAATTTATCTGGCAGTGCATTCATATGATATGGCTGTTGGAGCTGTATATCTTTTCTTTTTAATGGGAATAGGGAAGAAGCTGTTTCAGTTGGTGCTACCCAAATTTAATGCAGTTAACGGTACTGTAACAACGACTATTGAAATAGAAAAATCAGTCACCAAAAGTACACGGTACAAACTCTTAGTGGTTTTTCTCATTACCCTTATTATGGTAGTCCTTGCCGGAGGAATAATGTTAATAATGCCCGGGAGTGCACAAGTCGTTATTTTTATCTTTTTAATTACTGCCATGGGTATTGGGGGATCTTCCATTAAAATGATAAATTCTGTCAAAGGTACCTTTGATTTAGGAATGTACCTGATATTAATATTTAGTATTGTCGTAGCATCAAAATTAAAAGTCGATAGCCTGTCTGATGTAAACCCTTCAATATTTGCTTATATAACATTCGTAGTATTTGTAAGTCTCATCTTACATGTGTTGTTTGCCCGTATACGTAAAATTGATACCGATACGGTAATTGTAACCTCAGTGGCATTAATATGTAGTCCGCCCTTTGTTCCTGTTGTAGCTGGTGCCATACATAATAGGTCACTTATTGCACCAGGGCTTATGGTTGGTTTAATAGGTTATGCATTAGGTAATTATTTTGGATACTTGATTGCAGTCCTATTGGCTTATTTGTAAAAAAAGTAGCCCGCTTTTTTGTAGTAGCTTGTTAAAATAAATAATTTAAATTAATGTATAAGCGAGGTGTGCTATCTTGCTTATTTACAGTTGAATAATAATTGGATGATAGTGTGAAACTTTCATTTAAGACTGCCTTTAAACCAAGTATATAAATAAAGTAAGACTTCTCAGCTTACTAATTAAAATATAAATGGTATTTTCTATCGAAGTTCTACGTTAACCAGTAAGGAGTTATTACCAACAATGCAGTTACAGGGCAATTTGGCTTTTCAAGACATTTTGATATAGTTGGTATTAAAATGCTGGTAGCCTATAAGGTAACATGTGAAAAAGCATATTACCACTGATTTTATGTTGGAATTTCACTCGCTATACAGCCATTAAACTATATTTGTGATTTTGGATAAAAGTACTGGTAATTAAATGTTTAGGTCGTATATGGTGTCCATTTTGAATAATAAAAGAAGCTACCTGTAAAGTACAGATTTTGCTGTTTTTTCAAATGTCAGTAGTACCCTTAAAGCTTATCATACCTTTTCCATTAAGGTCTATTCCATCGCGTTCAAGGGTATTTAAAACTCTCAGATCTTAATAAGTATATTTATCAGAAATAATAAATAAAGTATGGTTTTCTTAAAAATAATTGAGTCTCATAATGCTATTATAGATGTATTTATCAACTGATATTTTTAGGAATATAGCACTTGTTATAATAGGGGCAGAACTACAATAGGTGGCCCTGATTAGAATGTTAAAAAGAAACAATTACAATGCTTCCAAATTCACCTGTTTATAAGGACAATGAGATAATAGTTTTGCATCTAAATCAGGTGATTAAGTGCTTTCTTTGATGGTGTGGAAAGTACATTCTTTTAAGAGAGAGAAAATTAAAATTCATATGAAAAATATAAAGTGTTATAAAACTCACAAAAATTAATTTCATCAGTGTTTGCAATAAGATAAAGTTGTACTTTTATAAAAAATAAAGACGGTTATTAAAATGAATTTAAATATTGGTTTAGTTCAGTGTGATATTGTTTGGGAAAACACAGCCGTTAACCTTGGTTTAATAGGAAATGTCTTAAATGAAATTAAACCAGATGTAGATTTGATCGTTTTACCTGAATTATTTCATTGTGGGTTTACTATGAAAACGCAAGAAAATGCCCAGGGAGATAATGAAGAAGTCTTAATATGGATGCAGCAATGGGCAACTGATTTAGGTGCTACATTAATGGGAAGTGTAGCAGTTGGATCAGGTTCAGGATATACGAATCGCTTGTATATAGTTAGTAGTAAAAAGGTATATTGGTATGATAAGCGCCATTTGTTTTCAATGGGGGGAGAACATCAAAATTATCAGGCTGGAAATCGGCGTATAATTGTTAAAGTAAAAGGGTGGAAAATTTGTCCTCTAATATGTTATGATTTACGCTTTCCGGTGTGGAGTCGTAATGATTGTAATTATGATATGCTTATCTACGTAGCTAATTGGCCTGCAGTTCGCAGTGATGTATGGAATACCCTGTTAAAGGCGAGGGCAATTGAAAACCAAAGTTATGTTGTGGCTGTTAATAGAGTAGGGCAAGATACTTCTAATAGTTATCAGGGAGAAAGTCAGGTAGTTGATGCAAAAGGTAAACAGTTGATAAAATTAAATGATAAAGCACAAGTTGCTTATGTTTCCTTGGATAAACAAATTCTTGAAGATTTTAGGCTTAGATTTCCAGTGCTCAATGATCGTGATATGTTTAGTGTAAATAATTGTTTGTAAGAGACTATAATTAAATTTAGTGAGTTTTTGAAATGTTATTAATAAATGTATTAACTTTAACTACTTTATTAAAGCATGCGAATGCAAATGTTAAATAAAAATTATTGTCATATAAATAGCTAACTAAAAATAACCCTTTAGAGATTAGTATCTAATTAATACATGTGAATAATTAAATAAACAGGAGACACATGAAAACATTTAAAGTAACAGTTATAGAGGAAAAAGAGAAATTCTTTTTAGAATTAATGAAAAATTTAGGGCTTGCTGTTGTTAGCTTTTCTTCGCAAGATGAGAATGCAAACTTTATGCATAAAAACAAACCGGTTACGCCACCGCCATCATATGAGCTAGATGAAGAAGCACGAAAAAAAGCTGCTAAAGTTAGGGAGGATAGTTTAAAGGATGTTATTGGTAGAATTGAACAATTGAGAAAAAGGTAAAAAAGTTACCTTGTTTTTGGTTATAGGTATGGAAATAGCCTCTTCTTATTATGTTATTAAGCCCATGTTATAAAAGAAGAATGAGTTGTTCAGGTACTGATGAATTAATTAATCATCCATTTAATAATGGGGATTATGAGTTATTAAACATGAGATTTCTGCTTTGAATATTTATGAAACCGTTGATAATTTTCTATGTTTTAAAAGTGTTGGTAGTGATATTAATCAATGTATTTTGAAAAAAAAAGGATTATTTCTCTTATTATCAAAAAGTAAGAGGGGTTGAAGGTGGAAGTTTGGAGCAGTAAATAAGGAGAGAGCAAATAATCGTATGTGTTTTTCACTTCGCTGTACTTTATTCGAATTCGAAAAGGCATTTTGCACAGCAAATCAATTTCTTTGATTAAGTTAGGTAAAAGTACTATTTGTTCTAGGTAATAAGTTAATTGATGGAATTGTAAGATTTAAAAAACTATAATTTAGAGTCAATTTGAATAATAAAAGGGCAGAAAACCAAATAATTATTTGGCGAAAAGAGCTTAAAATAGAGTTTTTTTACCAATAAAAACGGAATATCTTCATTTTATTAAAAAGAGTTAAATGCAAATGTATTATGGTCTTGATACCCTGTGATCAAGACCATTTTTATATTTGTTTAAGAGATGTTTTGCGTTTGTTTTTTCGTTAAAACAATAAAAAGCCTTTTCTTTGTATTATACTTCGATAAACGGTTCAGCTAGCTAATCCATATTAATCTGTATAAGTTTATATATCTGATAAACTGGATTATAGATTTTGAAATTATAATTTAGGAAACAGAGCTTGTTTTCCTTCATGGTGATTTCTCGTTCATAAAGAAATACCTGTTGTGAAAAGAGGTGCTTATAAATTATAAGTAAAAGTTGTTTATTTAAGTGTTGTAGTCATTTTATTACTGTTTTTTGAGTATTCAAATTAGTAATGAATATTAAATTGTAAGCAGTTAAAATAGGTGTTGTAATTAACGCTTTTTTTCTGTTTTTAAACATCTTAAATAAATGATAAAAGACATATATATAATGCGAATTTCACTGTAAATTTGCGGAAAATTGTTAATTTATAACTTTTTAAAGACGAAATGGAATTTATTGAACAGCTTAAGCAGAAGGCTAGCAAGAACAAAAAGCGCATCGTTTTACCTGAAGGTTTAGAAGAACGTACACTTCGTGCAGCCAACACAATTTTATCGGAAGATTTTGCTGAAATAATCCTTATTGGAAATCCTGACGAGGTAAAAAAAGAAGCAGATAAACTTGGTTTGGAGAGCATCGAAAAAGCAAAAGTGATTGATCCTGAAAATCATGATAAAATGGAAGTGTATGCTGATATGATGGTTGAAATCAGGAAGAAAAAAGGACTTGCTAAGGAAGAGGCTCTTGAGCTAATAAAAAAACCATTGTATTTATCAGTTATGATGATAAAAGCAGGTGATGCTGATGGTGAAGTTGCTGGTGCCGATAATGCTACTGGCGATGTGTTGCGTCCTGCTTTTCAATATGTAAAGACAGCTCCCGGTATTAGTGTTGTATCAGGTGCCTTCATTATGATATTAAAAGATAAACAGTTTGGTGAAGATGGCATGATGGTTTTTGCTGATTGTGCTGTGCACCCGAATCCTACTGCTGAAGAATTAGCTGAAATTGCTGTTGCAACAGGCCGTACCACACAGTCTATTGCCGGTATTGAACCAAAAATTGCAATGTTAAGTTTCTCAACAAAAGGATCAGCAAAACACGAAATGGTTGATAAAGTGGCAAAAGCGACAGAATTAGCTAGGAAAATGGCGCCTGATTTAAAAATTGAAGGAGAACTTCAGTCAGATGCAGCCATTATCCCTGAAATTGGCCAAAAGAAAGCGCCTGGATCAGAAATTGCCGGACAGGCCAATGTGTTGGTGTTCCCTACATTAGAAACTGGAAATATTGCATATAAACTTGTTCAACGTATGGCAAAGGCCGAAGCTATCGGACCTGTTCTTCAGGGAATGGCAGCTCCGATTAATGATTTGTCACGTGGATGTTCAGTTAGTGATATTGTAAACTTAGTGGCCATTACTGCTAACCAAGCAGCAGGTACAATATAAGATTTAGCCGGTGTTAATTACGCCGGCTTTTTTTTTAAGCAAAAGCAAAGTATAAAAACCAATTAGGAAATATAAAAAAATAAATAAATGGCTGAAATTCTTGTAGAACCTATTGAATCGTATGCTTTAGGTCAAAAGAAAAGGGGGAAAACATTATTCTCAAAGGTTGGTGTTGTTGGATGTGGAAAAGAAGGACAAAATATTGCTCGCATCGCCAGCTGGCATGGAATGGAAGTTGTTTTCATTGAGCTAAATGAAGAAAAAATTACTCATGCTCTTGAAAATATAGGAAAAGAATTAGACAGTAGAATTGAGAACTGGGGGCTTACAGGTAGCGAGAAAAGAGCTATTATGAGTCGAATGAAAGGATCAACTGATTTTAATGATCTGGCCAATTGTGATTTCGTGATAGAAGCTATCCGTGCAGATGAAAAAACAGGTGTTCGAAGTATTGATGCACGTAAAGAAGTTTTTAGAAAAGTAGAAGAAGTCATTAGTCGTGATGCTATTATTGCTACAAATGCAACTACCATTGTGGTTACAGAATTAGCTTCAGAACTTCAGTTTCGCGAGCGTTGTGCAAGTCTGCACTTTTTTATTACTTCCCCAGAGGCGCGTATTATTGAAGTAGTAAAAGGATTGTATACTTCAGATGAAGTGTATGAGCGTGTTTGCACATTTGTTAAACTAATTAATCGTGATGTAATTCCAGTAGAGGAATCTGCCGGAATTGTAAGCGTTCGTTTATATGCAACCCTATTAAATGAAGCTTGTGCTACATTAATGGAAGGAGTTGCAACAATGCGTAATATTGATAAGACCATGGAAATTGGTTTGGGTATGCGTTTAGGCCCTTTTAAAGCAGCTGATGTTATTGGTCTGGATAAAGTGGTTCGTTGGATGGAGAATCTTCATGAAGAATTTGGTCACCAAAAATTTGCACCATCACCGCTAATTAGAAGATTAGTAAGAGCAAAACGTTTGGGAAGTCATGTTGGTGCAGGTTTCTATCGTTATGATCAAGAAGGAAATATTCAGGATGATGAGAACATTCTTGGTAAAGCCTAATTAAATTTAACAAGTAAGATTAACGAATCAGATGATGTTTACATCATCAAACAAAGAAAACAAGATGAAAATATTAGTTGTGAACTGTGGCAGTTCATCTATAAAATATCAGTTATTCAACATGGTCAATAATGATTGGAGCGTGTTGGCGGCAGGAGTGGTTGAAAAAATAGGACTTAAAGGTTCTTTTCTTAAACACCAGAAAGAAGGAAACGAGAAGGTATTATTGGAAGGTGAAATTCTTGATCACCAAACAGGTATTGACTATATTCTTGGCGTATTGGTAAGTGAGCGTCATGGTTGTATTAAAGAGCTGGAAGAAATTGATGCAGTAGGTCATCGTGTTGTTCATGGTGGAGAAGAATTTAACTCATCCGTATTTATTACCAATGATGTGGTTCGGAAAATGGAAGAGTGTATAGAACTGGCACCCCTTCATAATCCTCCAAACCTTAAAGGTATTGAAGCAATTACCCAGTTATTGCCAAGTGTACCACAGTGTGGTGTATTTGATACCGCTTTTCACCAGACAATGCCAAAAGAAGCGTATATGTATGCTATTCCTCAGTCATTGTATAAAAAATATGGAATCCGTCGTTATGGTTTCCATGGCACGAGCCATCGCTATGTTTCAAATAGAGCTTGTGAGATTTTAGGTGTGGATTATTCAAAACAACGTATCATCTCATGTCATCTTGGTAATGGTGCATCTATTTGCGCCATTAAAAATGGACAATCTGTTGATACCTCAATGGGTTTTACACCATTGGAGGGATTAGTAATGGGAACACGCGCTGGAGATCTTGATTTGGGTGCTGTTACTTACATAATGGATAAAGAATTAATTGGTACACGTTCTGCCAGCGTGTTATTTAATAAACACAGTGGAATGTTGGGCTTAACAGGCATTTCTTCTGATATGCGTGAAATTGAAAGTGCAGCAAAAGAAGGTAATGATGCTGCTTTGCTCGGACTTAAAATATATGACTACCGTATTAGAAAATACATAGGTTCATATGTTGCTGCGATGGGAGGATGCGATATTCTTATTTTCACAGGTGGTATTGGTGAAAATGGAGATTCTACACGTGCTGGTATTTGTAAAGGATTAGAATTTATGGGAATTGATGTAGATCCAAACCTAAATAAAGGCCTGCGTGGCGAAGAAGCAATAATTAGTTCGGATAATGGAAAGGTAAAAGTAATGGTTATACCTACCAACGAAGAACTTGTAATTGCACAGGATACCAAACAAATTGTTGAAGAATTGGCAAACCGTTAACTGGCAAACTAAATCTTTAGATTCAATATAAAATGTTTAAATCCTTATCTGATCTTCAGAAACTTATTGAAAAAAATAAGGTTAAGAAGAAATTAGCTCTTGCTGTTTCGCAAGACTCACACTCTTTAGAAGCTGTGCACACAGCCTTTAAAGCGGGTATTATCGAACCCATTTTAATAGGATCACGTCCTGATACTGAAAAATTGATTTCAGAAAAGGAATTTGACTTTGAAGGGGCAACATTTATTCATGAAACCGATCAAGTAAAAGCTGTTGAATTAGCTGTGCGTATGGTACACGATAATAAAGCAGATATTTTAATGAAAGGTAAAGTAGCTACTCCCGTTCTTTTAAAAGGAGTACTAAATAAAGAATGGGGACTACGAACAGGTAGTTTGTTATCTCACTTTGCTTTATTTGAAGTGGATACATATCACAAACTAATTGGAATTACTGATGTAGCAATGAATATTGCCCCCAATCTTAAGGATAAGATTGGAATCATTAATAATTCAGTTGGCTATATGAATAAAATGGGTATAGCAAATCCAAAAGTTGCAGTGCTTGGAGCAATTGAGATGGTGAATGAAAGTATGCAGGCAACCCTTGATGCTGCTTTATTGTCAAAAATGAACCAACGTGATCAAATTCAGAACTGTATCATTGACGGTCCTCTGGCATTCGATAATGCTGTAAGCTTTGAAAGTGCAAAGCATAAAGGTATTAAGAGTGAAGTGGCAGGTGATACTGATCTTTTATTAATGCCTGATATTGAGGTGGGTAATGTATTGTATAAAACATTGGTATTTTTTGCTAAAGCTAAAGTAGCATCAGTTATTTTAGGAGCATCGGCACCAATTGTTTTAACATCACGAAGCGACTCAGAAGAATCAAAGTATAATAGTATTTTATTAGCCGCAATGGCATAAATAATTACACCCGACCCGGATGATAGGTCGGGTGTTTATGAAAAATCCCAATTAATTAAGAACAAACTATGGACCAGAAGAAGATCCTTGTTATTAATCCAGGTTCAACATCAACAAAGATTGCTGTTTACCTAGGGCGTGAATCAGTTTTTCTGAAAACATTGAGACATTCATCAGAAGAGATAGGGCGGTATGAAAATATTGCTTCTCAGTTTGAGTTTAGAAAAGAAACCATTATCAAAGAACTACTTGATGCAGATATCGAAATAGATGATTTTGATGCAATCGTAGGTCGTGGTGGTATGGTTAAGCCAATTGACTCTGGAGTATATGAAGTAAATGAAGCTTTAAAAGCAGACTTGAAAAGAGGTGTACTTGGTGAGCATGCGAGTAACTTAGGAGGATTGATTGCTGATGATATGGCAAAGAATATTGATGGAGCCCGTGCGTTTATTGCTGATCCGGTAGTAGTTGATGAGTTAGATGATGTGGCTCGTATAACTGGGCATCCTGATATGCCACGTCGTTCAATCTTTCATGCGCTTAATCAAAAAGCCGTTGCCAGACGTTTTGCGAAAGAAATTGAGAAAAAATATGAAGATATTAATGTTATTGTAGCACACTTGGGTGGTGGTATTTCTGTTGGAGCTCACCGTGAGGGGCGTGTTGTTGATGTTAATAATGCACTTGACGGATATGGGCCATTTTCTCCGGAACGTGCAGGTACTTTGCCAACCGGTGCATTAATTGATGCTTGTTATAGTGGAAAATACACTTATGAAGAAATGCGTAAGTTTGTTAATGGAAAAGGAGGTTTGGTTGCCCATTTAGGTACAAATCAGGCTCACGAAGTTGAGAAAAAAGTGGCTGAAGGAGATGAGCATTTCAAACTTGTTCACGCAGCTATGGCATACCAGATTGGTAAAACAATTGGAGGATGTGCCGCAACTTTAAAGGGTAAGGTCGATGGTATAATTATTACTGGAGGAATTGCATACGACAAAATCATAATCAATTACTTAAAAGATATGGTTGGTTGGATTGCACCCCTTAAAGTTTATCCTGGTGAAGATGAAATGTGGGCTCTTGCTGAAAATGGATTATCTGTTTTATTAGGTGAAGTTGAATGTAAAATTTACAGCTAAATACATTAAATTATCCAAATAATATAAGTCCCGTTCATTGTGAGCGGGATTTTTTTTATCTTTCAACGAAAACAACACTCAACTAGATGGAAGAATTTAGTGCATATTTTCTGGTTATTGGTGCTGCAGTTATTGTAATAATTTCGTATTTATTCAATATAGTAGCACAAAAAACCAATATACCAAGTGTTATTCTGCTGATTATTTTTGGTTATGCAGCTAAGGAGATTTTTGGAGTTGAGTTTAATGAAGATGAGTGGTTTCTTCCATTGGAGGTACTGGGTATTGTTGGTTTAATATTGATAGTACTAGAAGCTGCACTGGATTTAGAGCTAAGGAAAGATAAGAAGCGCTTAATATTGCAATCAAGTCTTGTGGCAGGGCTCTCACTGTTCTTTAATACTTTCTTTTTGGCTTTTGGAATCAAATTTTTTATTGGTAATATGGATATGCTAACAGCAGTTATATATGCTATACCCTTATCTATAACCAGTAGTGCTATTGTTATTCCAAGCGTTTCAGGAATAGAAAAAGGGAAGCGTGAATTTTTAATTTATGAGAGTACTATTTCAGATATACTCGGAATAATGTTTTTTTACCTGCTGGTTGAAAACCTTGACACAGAAGGGGTAACTAAAATTGGACTTAATATATTGACAAATATTGGAGGTACACTATTGTTGAGTATAACCTTGTCATATGCCATGATAATTGCATTTCAAAAGATAAAGTCAGATGTCAAGTTATTCCTCTTTTTTGCTGTATTGATTCTGTTTTATGCCATTGGCAAACTCTTTCATTTATCTTCATTATTAATGATTCTTGTATTTGGTTTGGTGCTTGAAAACAGAACGTTATTTTTTAGTGGCTTTCTTAAAAAGTACTTATATGAGGAGAATGTTAAAAAAGTGTTGGTTGACTTTAAGCTATTAACCCGTGAAAGTTCATTTGTTGTGCGAACCTTCTTCTTTTTTATTTTAGGGATGTCCATTACATTAGCAGGTGTTTTTGTTCCGGACATTCTCCTTTTAACAGCTTATTTTATGGTTGGCCTTTTTGCCTTTAGGTGGCTTATTTTTAAAATCATTTTTAAGAAGAATTATTTTCCTCAATTTTTTATTGCGCCACGAGGACTGATATCGATACTTCTTTTCTTTGCTATACCAAAAGAATTCAGAATTAATGATTTTGAAATAGGGATACTATTACTTTCTATTGTTGTTACAAGCTTATTAATGGCTTGGGCTTTAGTATTTGATAGTTTTGGACGAGTTGGACGTATAAAAAAATACATTTCATTTATACATGCTGTTAAACGTGGTAAACAACTAATGATCAGAAAAGAAAGTAAAGAGGATAAAAAATAATAGGAAAGTGAAACATTATCAAGTGATAAATATAATGATATATAGATTAATTATAATAAGCCTTTTTTTAATTATTTGCACTGTTGGTACAGGGCAAATTTCCCATGGAGGAATGCCCAGCGAAAGAGTAAGTGAGTTACAGGTAATACCTTTGCGAATGGCAGTACAGCCTATGGCTTTTAGTACACAGAAAGTTGACAAGAGTAAATTGCCTTTGCGGTTTGCTAATTCGATATATACCAATTTATCACCAAAAAATAGTGGTAAATGGGAAGAAAGAGAAGACGGAATAAATATTTGGCGCTTAGCACTTAAATCAGAAGGAGCTAAAAGCCTTAATCTAATATTTGATAAATTTAATCTAAAAGAGCAGGATCGTTTATTTGTTTATAATCCACAGCAAACACATGTGCTTGGCAGTTTTACAAAAGCAAATAATAACCCGTCAAAGCTATTTGCCATTGCACCAATAGCAGGTGATGAAATTATTATAGAACTTCAGACCCCAAGGTCTGTTAACGCTGAACATGAGATACAAATAAATGCTGTTAACCATGATTACATTGGGATTATTGATGTTTTGAAACGCTCCGGAGATTTTGGTGAGTCAGGAGATTGTAATATTGATGTTATATGTGAAGGAGTGAATACTAAAGAAGTGAATCGCTCCACCTGTAAAATTATAGTTGATGGAACAATGCTATGTTCCGGTACCATGCTTAATAACACTAACCAGGATGGAACACCATATTTTTTAAGTGCGGCCCATTGTTTTAATAATCCCAGAGATGCAGCAGGAAACTTAACAGCTCAGAATATTGTTTTTTACTTCAACTTTGAATCTCCCAATTGTAGTCCGGTAATAGAAGGAACAGATATACAAACCTTATCAGGAGCACAATTAAAAGCATATGTTGAGAATATGGACTTTGCCTTACTTGAAATGAGTAAAGTACCTCCTTCAGAATATCGACCATATTGGGCAGGATGGACTCTGGAAACGCAAATTCAAGATGAAGTATTTTCTATACACCACCCATATGGTGATGTTAAAAAGATTGCGATATCGCAAAATAAACCAATAGAGGCATCTTATAATGCTTCTTCACCCGAAGGCGTACCATTTTTAGCCGATGTTCATTGGTTAATTGACAGGTGGGCAAAAGGCACTACAGAAGGCGGATCTTCAGGCTCAGGTTTATTTACAAAGGAGCAATTATTAATAGGTTTATTATCAGGAGGAAGAGCCTATTGTGGCGAGCCAATAGAAGACTACTATGCAAGGTTTAATAGTGCTTGGAATAAAAATACTGAAGCAAGTGAGCAACTGGCTTTCTGGTTAGATCCGAAAGGTACCAATGTAACCCGTTTAAATGGCTTTGATCTTAACGATGGCACAACAGTACGATTTTCATTGAAAAAGAAAGAAGATGGCATCCTGATCATGGGAGATAACCAGTTTAATGGAAGCTGGTCAGGACATAATGATAGAAAATATGAAGCATATGCTAATTACTACTATGATATTAATAAGGCAAGTATAAAAGGCATTTATTTAGTTTCTGGTAAGTCAGTGAAAAACTCTGCTCAGACTATTAATGTTAAAGTATGGGATGGGGCTACCGGCCAGCCCGGAAATGTATTGTGGAGTAAAGAAAATATCAGTATCGGTAGCTTGCCTTTAAATAAAGAGGTATTGATTGAGCCGGATACAGAATTAAACATGACAAAGCCTTTTTTTGTGGGAGTAGAGTTAAATTACACTAATTCTGTAGATACCTTCGCTTTGTATCAGGTTGATGCGTATGACGCAATACTTGATACTTTTAACAGAGCTTATATCAGGGATCATACAGGCATTTGGAATAGTTTTGAAAAACTTTACCCTTCAGGTAAAAAGGGAGCTTATTGGATTGATCTGTTGCTAAAAGATGGAGATATTACTACCGATACAAGTAATGTTGATATCACCGATAACTATTTAAAAATAGTGAAGAATCCGGTTCGAAACGGCGAACTTGTATATAAAACAAATATTGAAGGTTTAAAATTTGTTGAAATATACGCAATTAATGGACGAAAGCTCAGGCAAATACCAACTAGCAATTCAAATAGAATATCAGTAAGCGGACTGCCTTCAGGTCTTTACCTTGTTAAGTTTACCTCACCCGAAGAAGCTATTGTAAAGCGAGTAGTTATAGTTCAGTAAATCTAATTTTTGATTTTAAGGTTATCTAAACAAACGTATTTAGGGATTGAAAAATTAGAGTTACCATCTGATGATGATGTTACTTTTAAACCAATGGACTGAACACTTCCTAAAGAAGACAAATCAAGTTCACTCCAATTGGTTATGATATACTTATCAGTTGTTTTCACTGGACGGTAATCAGCAAGGTAAACCCCTATTTTGCCTGTTTCAACACCACCGGCATCATAACCTGTGATAGTAAGTAGAACAAAGTCTTTAGCCTCCTTCTTATCAAATCCATTTAAAATAGCATGGTAGACATAAGTGCTGTTATTAATACTGATAGACTTTAAATCGTGTGTTTTTCCATCGTTAAATGTAATGCGGTGATCAATAGTTTCAGACTGTTTAAAAATTGTAAACAGTTTCGAATTATCAGTACCAGATGCGCCATAAACACTAAATTCATTTTTTAGTGTAGTGTCTTTTTTATTTGTGTTTTTACTAATGGCAAAACCACTCCAGTTACTAGGTGTGGCTGCCTCATAATCCACAGGATAACGAATATAGTTTTTGTATTCAAAAAAGCCGGCTTCTGGATTAATAAAATAACCATTGTCATTGAGGTCCTCGGAATGCTCTTCAAACATGTTTATGTGTAAAACATGTACCGGAATGGCCATTTCATCAGAGCCATAAGGCGTTTTTATATTAAAAATGAGATGATGTGTATTAAGTGCTTCTTTCTTAAAATTATAAATCTTCTGATCCCAAAAAATAGTTCCTTCTTCACTCCATGTATATACGCCATCAATGTCGTAGGTTATTTTAGGGGCAATTATTTGAGTGCTATCTATATCTAAGTCAAATCCCCCTTCATTCATATCCAGAAATATTTCCGGACCCGGAATATCTTTTCCCTTAGAAGTACAGGCAGACAACAGTATTAATGAACAAATAATAAAGAATATAAACTTATTCATATTAGTTTAATTTGAAATGATGGTCAAGGAAGCCAGAAATCTGATCTACCCCAATTCGTTTTGCAAGAATCTTTTTGTCCTTATCCAGAATGTATATAACAGGTGTGCTGTATATATCGTAATTATTTCTGAAGTTGCTACGGTTATAAGGGTCATATAAATGTATCCATTCGCCTAGTTCATGCTCATGAATAAATTCAACCCATGGTTCTTTCTCCCATTGTGTGTAAACGGCTACAATTTGAATGCTTTGATCAGCGTATTTTTTCCAGACATCTTCGTTTAACTTTGGAATTTCTTTTCCGCAATGTCCACACTCAGGCTCCCAAAACACCAAAATAGTAAGCTCGGCATTTATCTCACTTAAACGAAAGAACTCTTCGTTATATGATTGCATTTTAAAGTCAGGAGCAGTATTGCCAAGTAAATTAGGTTTAAGTTTAGTCACTCTTTCATTTAAGCTTTTAATAAATTCTTCATTTACCCAATCTGCGTGCCCACTCAAATAATAGGTTTCGCCAAGGTTAACCATTACAGCATCCATCCCCATTATCTTACTCTCATTGGCCATATTAAAAAGATGTTGGATAAGATATTTTTCCATCTCATAGTTACCATTAGCCATTGCTATTACCCGGTGCGATTCCTTAATAATAGTATCAGGTATTTGTAGTAATACATTTGAGAAATAAGTATCCAGTTTCTTAGTGAAGAAAGGCGAGCGCAATAACCTTGGATCATCCATTTTAAAGTTGTCAAAATAATGTGCTTTGTAGTAATCGTAACGCATACGTTGTACAGCCGAATCGGGATTTGAACTGCCTTCCGGTGCAGTCATTTGTGGTACATTAACTTCCTGTGTGGCTTTCAGAAAAATTGCCAGAAGACTATTAGGGTGTTTTGTTATGAGATCATTATATTTTCCTTTAACATCCGATGTAAGAGCAGAAAACTTACTTTGTAATGCTTGTTTTTTGTCTGCGTCCGTTTCTGTTTTGAGTTGCTCTTGAATTTTAATGGCTTCTTGTTGTTTACTAACTAAGTATTGCTGGTAGTCTAAAAAAGCAGCACTTTCATCGCTACCAGTAATCCTCATCTTCTGTAACATATCCTCTTTTGATGTAGTTACAGAGAACGATTGATCTTTAGTAATTAATAAGTCAAAGTAACTTTTGTCCTCCAGGTACACTACATACAAGCCTTCATCAAGGGCTTCATCACCTTCAAAAGAATATGTTCCCTTTGCATTGATATAAGTGGTATCCTTAACAAATATTTTTTTGTTGAAGTAATAACCAAGTATTAATGAAGAGTCATTAATATTTTTGATATCAATATCAATTTTATGAGATTGAGCATTAGCAAATACGCCAAAAGAAATAAATAATATAAGAATAAATGAAACTTTGTTACACATAGTAAAGCAAATTTTTATCTATTAAGGAGTAATTTATTTTACAACAATTATGCCTTAGCAACCTTATAAGTTGTATTTAGAATAAAGTTAAATTGTTTGGGTTCTTAATTTTAGCCATTCTTTTACATTACTACTAAGAAAAGGAGATATTTGATTATACACATTTTGATGATATGAATTAAGCCATTCCTTCTCCTGTACATCAAGTAAATCAGTACGAATTGCTCTGGTATCAAACGGACATAAGGTTAAGGTCTCAAACTTAAGAAAACGGCCAAACTCAGTCTCTTTATCTTCACATGTTAGAATTAAATTCTCAAGGCGAACACCATGTTTACCGGATTTATAAATACCGGGCTCATTAGATGATATCATTCCAACCTCTATTTCTACACCGTTATCCTGTGGGCGAATGCTTTGTGGTCCTTCGTGAACGCATAAAAAATGTCCAATACCATGACCTGTACCATGGCCGTAGTTAATACCGTGTTGCCACATTGCCTGCCGGGCTAATATATCGAGGTGAACACCGCGGGTTCCTTCAGGAAATATTGCTCTATCCAAGCCAATATGACCCTTCAGAACCAAAGTAAAGTCGGTCTTTTCTTCTTCTGTTAATTCACCCAAAACAATTGTTCTTGTAATATCAGTGGTTCCTTCGTTGTACTGGCCGCCTGAATCAACCAGGTATAAGCCACGAGGTTCAAGTTCAGCAGCAGATTCCTTTTGAACTGCATAGTGCACAATTGCACCATTGCCGGCATAACCACTTATGGTATTAAAAGAGTTTCCGTGGTAGTTTTCTTGCTTAGTTCTGAAACTTGTCAGTTTCTCAGCTGCTGTAAATTCTGTAATTGTTTCTTTACCAATCCTGGTATCAAGCCAATGAAGAAAATTAACCATTGCAATACCATCTTTAAGCAGAGCCTTTTTGAAGTTTTCTATTTCAACTGTATTTTTTTTGGCTTTAAGGTTAGTAATAATACTTGTGCATTCAACCTTAATTGATTGTGATGGTAGAAAGTTATAAACAATGCTGTTGCACCGAACAGGGTCAATTAAGATCTTAGCCAGTGGAGGCATCTCCTTTATAAAATTATAGAAATCATCATACAAGAATATTTTGACATCTTCTTTTGATAGTTGCTGACCAATTGCGGATGTTAACTTATGAGGATCTATAAACAAACTAACCTGATTGTGTGAGATAATAAGGTAGGCATGAAAAACCGGGTTATACTGCACATCTTGACCTCTGAAGTTCAGAAACCAGGCCACTTCATCAAGGGTTGTAACGATGTAATGTGTAGCGCCTTGCTTTTTCATTTCATTACGAATGACCTCAACCTTATCGGTACGGGATAAGCCCGTGTATTCTTCACCTAATTCGAAAATACCATCATCAGGAACAGAAGGGCGTCCTTCCCATACATCTTCCTCAATAAACATACGGGCATCAAGCCTTATATCAGCACTTTTAAGATTCTTACTAAGTAAGCGCAGTTCAGCAAGTGTCATGGTTTTTCCATTTACACCAACCACGCTGCCCGAAGGTAGTTTTTTTGCTAACCAATCTTTATAATCCAGCACATCGGCTTCCCCCAACCTATAGAGGTCAATACAAGAGTCTGCTAATTCATTTTCAGCCTGAAGAAAATAACGGGAATCTGTCCATAGTCCGGCTTCTTCACTACTTACAACTACCGTACCTGCCGAACCTGTAAAACCCGAAATCCATTCACGGAATTTCCAGTGGTCAGCCGGGTATTCGCTTAAATGAGGGTCAGCACTTGTTATTATACAGGCGTCTACACCTAGTACAGCCATCTGGCTTCTTAGCTTAAATAAACGATCGGTTGTTGACATATCTATCTTAGTTTTTTATTGTAATTGAAGAATCTTTATTAAATAAAATCAAATTAGCATGTTCCTCAGTAGCATTACCTATTTTACCCGAAAATGTTACGTTGTTATCTTCTTTAAATAGCCGAAGCAACTGAGGTGAAGGATGTGTTAGCGTACCATTAAAAACCTCTCCGTTTATTAAATAAGAAAGTGAGTGAGGGATAACAACAGTTGTTTTAACTTTATCATTTGAAATAGTGAGCTCCTTAATAGTTTCAGATGCATCAATCAATAACTGGCCTTTCTCCAATTCACAAAAACCATAAAGGTTGAGGTGTTCAACTTTGCCGATAAACTGGGTACCTTTTAAAATAAGGCTATCTGAATGACTAATGGTTAAACGATCTGTAAATGAGTTAATATCTATGCTTCTGAAATTTATAATACTGGCCATACAGTAGTTTGTTTCTCCCTTTAAGCTGTGCCCATTCGTCATGTTTAAAGTACAGTTAGAAAAATTGGCTTTTATTGAGCCAATGCTATCTATTACACCTTCTACAAAAGAAAGATTTAACACATGGGTTTTATCGCATGCTATATTTTTAAACTTCAGATTTCCATAGCTATGTGTTAGTTTTACTTCTCCATCAATATGAAGTACCCTTACATCTCCAATTGAATTATTAATGTTAAGTCCAATGTGCTTTGGTACTTTTACATTGTAATTAATGGTGAAAGGATAATTCGAAAAGAAATCTTCTGAGAAAACAGTTTTGAAATCCAAAGTATGAGAATATATCCTGTCTTTGAAAGAGATAAATCCAAGAATTTTTTCAGATTCATTGTGGCTTGCCGTTTCAATTTTTACAACCACTTCTATCACAATTTCATCTTCTTCCCAACTGCTAATGTCAATGTAACCGTGTTTATTGCTTAGCTTTAATTCTTTTATATTACTGACATCAAAACGCTTTTCAAAAGATTGCCCATTATTTAAGGTACTTTTGTTATTATTGCTATAATACTGGCCACATAGTTCAGTGTAAAATATTGAAAGTAAAAGAATGCTTAATGCTATTATAAGTCCCCGCTTCATGTTAAGGTTTATTATTAAGATTTAACAGCTTGGTATATAGTGTTTTGTTAAAGCTTGTTTTTATTCATAAATCATAGTGTCTCAGGGGCTAAATTAAATAAAATAGTAGTGCTTTAAAAATCTGGAAAAATATTGTTTCAAAACACATGGCGAAACACTATTCACTGTTTAAATCTTTTACCTTTGCGACCTGATAAAATTTTGTAATAATTATATGATACGAACCAAGATAAAGCCTTTGTTATTACAGGATAAAGACTAAGATGGTGAGTGTAAATAAATTTTAAACAGGATGAAAACAAAAAAAAAATGAGAGGAAAGAACCATTGTTTTAAAAGATGGACAGGAGATAGTTACGCTATTTTTACGAGTATAAAAAAGGTAATGAAAATAGGTGCATTAATAACTGTTTATTTAAGTGTATTTGGGTTTCAGAAAGCTATAGCTCAGATTGATACGGTATCTATAAATAAAAAAATAAAACTAGAAGAGGTGGAGGTATCTGCTCGTCGGACAACAGCAGTATACTCCGAAGTAGGGAGAGTATTACATGTTATTTCGCGAAAGGAGATTGAAGCTCTTCCGGTATATAGTGTTCAAGACTTGCTTAAGTATGCTATGAATGTTGATGTACGTCAGCGCGGACCTCTGGGGATACAAGCAGATGTAAGCATTCGGGGTGGCTCTTTCGATCAGGTAATGATCCTTTTTAATGGCATAAATGTTACCGATCCGCAAACAGGTCATTTAAGCTTAAACCTTCCCGTGGATATGCAGAGTATTGAACGGATAGAAATTTTAGAAGGGCCGGGTGCAAGAGTATATGGGCCGGGAGCTTTTAGTGGAGCCATTAATTTTGTAACAGGAACAAAAATACAAAATAATTTAAGTGTTAATGTTTTAGGCGGACAATATGGCTTATATAATGCATCGGCCAATGCAACTGTTAAAACAGGTAAGCTTAAGAATTATGTAGCTACCAATATTGCCTCTAGTGATGGGTATATCGAAAATACCGACTTCAAAAATCACAGTTTCTTCTACCAGGGGCAATTAGATTTTGGACAAGATAAATTGGATTTTCAGGTAGGGTATAACGATAAAGAATTTGGTGCCAATTCATTTTATACACCCAAATACCCTAACCAGTTTGAGCATAATAAAACCACTTTTGCTTCTGTAAAAATGACATCGGGAGATAAAGTGAAGGTCAGTCCTGCCTTATACTGGCGTCGTCATCAGGATCGGTTTGAGTTATTCCGGGATAATCCGGCATCATGGTACACTACCCATAATTACCATTTAACCGATGTATATGGAGGAAATTTAAACATGGTCATTCCCTGGGTTCTGGGGAAAACATCTGTAGGAGGAGAAGTACGTGGCGAAAATATATGGAGTAACAATATTGGTATTGATATGGATACTCCAATTGATGTACCGGGAGAGAATGCTCAATTTATAAAGTCATATCAACGGACTAATATGTCAACATTTGTTGAGCATGTATATACATACGATAAACTATCGGTTTCGGCAGGTGTTTTAATGAATTGGAATTCATCTTTAGGGCTAGGTGTGGATTTCTTTCCTGGGGTTGATATAAGCTATTGGGCTACAGATAATATTAAAGTATTTGGAAGTGTAAACAAAACCTTGCGTTTGCCAACATTTACCGATTTGTTTTATACAGGACCAACCAACATTGGAAATCCTGATTTAATACCAGAAGAAGCATTAACCTATGAAGGTGGTGTTAAAGTAATTAATGCCTGGTTTAATGGTCAAACCAGTATTTATTATCGTGAAGCCGATAACTTAATAGATTGGGGGAGGTTAGCTGATGAAGAAAAATATAAAACACGTAACCTTTCAAATATGAAATCATGGGGTTATTTGGTACAAGGCCGTATTAATTTTGATGAGCTTATTGATAAAACACCATTAATGCACCTTGATATTGGCTATGCGTGGATTAATCAGGATAAGAATATGCCCGCAGATTACGAATCAGTTTATGTGGAAGATTATTTGAGACACAAGTTAAACATGGGACTTCAGGTTCGTATAGTAAGTAAGTTAAGTGCTGCATTAAATGTTTTATACCAGGATAGGGAAGGTGATTATGTGGCCTACCCATCGGGAGAATTAACATCGTTTGACCCATTTTGGTTAACTGATTTACGTTTACAGTGGAGCGAGCAGAAGTATAAAATATTTATAGATGCCAATAATGTATTCGATACGAGGTATTATGATTTGGGTAATATAGTACAGCCCGGGTTTTGGGTAAAAGCCGGAGTTCAGTTAAACTTGAACCTGTAACACTAATTCATACAATGAATAACAAAGGTCTTGCGGATAGTTTCTTCAAGGCCTTTGTTCTGTATTTTACACAGAGATATCCATGTATTGCTTTACTGAATTTTTTTATTGCTGGCAGATCTTTTTACAATCATCTCACAATTTTTACAGTCAAATTCCAGTAAATAACTGTCCCTTTTATTATAAAGTGTAAGTGGTAAAAGTTTTCCGGCTTCAGGATACTTCTTTAAGCACTGGTTATTCATATAAAGTAAGCAATGCTTTGTGCGCATTAGTTCAGCATCATTTAATTGTGGGTACTTTTCAAAACCCCAATCTGCTTTTTTAACGCCGTGTCGTTCGTAAAATTGGTGAGCCTTGGTGTTAACTATATTAGCTGTAAAATTTAGTTCCTTGTTAGGAAAGGGAGTGTTGTTGGGTATAAATTGAAGCTTCTTTGCGGGGTAATATTTAAGTCTGTTTCTTTCGTGTTTTTCAACAAGATCTCTTCGAAGAGCATTTAGTTCTTTAGCCTGAAAGAACCAGTTACCTTTTAAATTAATATGAACATTAACAGGTGCAAATGTAGTATTGCCAAGTTTCGAAATTTGGGTTTTTATCTGTTTAAAAGCTCGCTCCGGATTATTAGCTGGTAAAGGGTTCAGATGGTTAGCTGTTATAATCGTTTTAATGCTATCTTCATCAGTTATGGATAGTTCAAAGTTGCCATTGGTTTCATTGAAACAGATATCAGTATTGATTTTTCTGGAGCTGGTATTATTATTTGTTTCCTGTGTAAATACTTTATCGAAATTACGATACAGAATTGCACCAATGCGAATAGCACCCATCTGATTAGGATAAACTTTATTTCCCTCGGTTTTATTTACTTTCAGTCCGCTAAGTTCTTTGTACTTAGTGAAAAAACAAAGGCCATCGCCATTATTAAGTTTTACCTCTGTGTTAAGAGTAAAATAATTTTTACCAATGCTTTTAATATAACCAATTTCCTCACCCAGAGCCTTGGGTGAATCAACTGACCAAATCCCTTTTTGTCGGTCATTTACAAAATATGAAGTAAAACCACGGTTGAAACTTTTTGTGGCCTGTGCTTCAAAACTTGCTTTGCTTTGTCCTGATGAAGCTCTTTTAAGATCCGGCCTTCGTTCAATAATAGCGTCGAGCATTATTCTGTAATGAGCAGTAATGTTAGCTACATAATCAACATCTTTTAATCGTCCTTCAATTTTAAAAGATGAAATGCCGGCATCAATTAAATCCTCAAGATGTTCCGATAGGTTGAGATCCTTCAAGGAAAGCAGGTGTTTATCCTTATTGATTACCTCGTTGTTATTATCTTTTAAGTTGTACTTCAACCGGCATGGCTGGGCACATTCACCACGGTTGGCACTGCGCTTGTTAATTGATTCACTCATATAGCAACGTCCACTGTAACAAACGCATAGTGCACCATGAATAAAATATTCCAATGGCACTTGTGTCTCCGACCTGATTGCTTTTATCTGGGGTAAAGATAATTCACGAGCCAGTACAACCTGGTCAAAACCAACTTTTTCAAGAAACTTTACTTTTTCAATACTTCTGTTATCTGTTTGCGTGCTGGCATGGATTGGAATGGGAGGAAGCTTAGTTTCCAGAATACCCATATCTTGAATAATAACAGCATCAACACCAATATTATATAAGTCATGAATTAGCTGGTTGGCCGATTTTAATTCATGATCAAATAGTAAAGTGTTTAGCGTTACATATATTCTGGCGTGAAATAAATGAGCATAATCAACCAGTACTTTGATGTCAACAAGTGTATTACCGGCGTTTTTCCGTGCGCCAAAACCCGGGCCTCCAATGTATACAGCATCAGCCCCATGGCGTATTGCAGCTAATCCGCATTCCAGATTTCTTGCTGGCGATAAAAGTTCAATATTCAATGGTTCTTTGCAGTTCATTAACGGATAAGTTTCTAAAATAACTGGTTAATATCAATTGTATTCTAATCGTTTTGGCAAAATTGATTACTTTTAATTAATTATTAAATGGTTACACGTGGCTTTTTTAAGGCTTATTCTTGCATTCTATCTTGATTAGTATCTTATTTTATTGCTTATCATGTATATACATTGCAAGTTTTAGTGAGACCGGAAAAAACAATTAATAAAAATAATTAAGACTACATTGGTTTAATATCATTCTTCCGATTCGTTATTTAAGTATTAATTTCTATTTTTGTTTAGCTTGCAAAGGTTGTTTGCTCTGCAAAAATAAGATATTTATTTGACCCCTGATACATGCCACATATCGACGTAATAATTGTATTTGTAGTTATTGCTTTTATTCTGCTTTCATTATACCGCGAATGGATGGGAGCGGCATTTACATTCTTTGTAGCTGTTATGGTGCTTGGTATATTTAAAATACTAACCCCGACAGAAATTCTGGCAGGTTTTGCCAATGAGCAAATTGCCGTTATAATAATGTTATTGCTGCTGGGTGATGCCATACGGCAAACATCAGTAATCGAAATATTTTTTGCGCGAATCTTTCCCGTATCCTCATCATACAAAGGTTTTTTAGCCCGAATGATGTTATGGGTTGGTGGGTTTTCGGCTTTCTTAAATAATACACCCCTGGTGGCGGTTATGATGCCATATGTGCATCAATGGAGCCAGCGTAATAATATCTCTTCCTCAAAATTGCTGATACCATTATCATATGCAGCTATATTAGGGGGATGCGTTACACTTATCGGTACATCAACCAACCTTATTGTTAGTGGTATGGTGGTTGATCAGGATATTATTCCGGGGATGGCACCGCTGGAAATGTTTGACTTTTTATGGGTTGGTTTGCCTATGTTGGTATTAGGGTTTATTTACCTTTATTTTTTCAGTTATAAACTGTTACCAGATAGGAAAACAGCCATTGAAAATTACATAGAAAATGACCGTAAATTTCTGGTTGAAGCAGAAGTGCGTAAAGGATCTAAGTTAATAGGACAAACTATTGCGGAAGGTGACTTACGTAATGAAAATGGACTCTTTCTTGTTGAAGTCAATCGCGATGATCATATTTTTCAGGTCATTGCAGATGATTTTGTTCTGGAGGAAGGTGATTTACTTCGTTTTGCTGGTGATAATCAGAATGTAGCGAGCTTATTGTCCGAAACAAGTGAGTTAACTTTGCCATCAGTAGGGATGATGTCCAAACTTAAGCGATCACAGGTTGTTGAAATAGTTATATCGCATAATAGTACATTGATAACCAAGCAGGTAAAAGATATTTATTTTAGAGGTAAATACGATTCAGCATTATTGGCTATTCATAGGAATGGAGAGCGTATTGTGGGGAAGATGGATGATTTAAAGCTAAAAGCAGGTGATGTACTCCTGTTGCTTGCTGGTCAGAATTTTACCAGTCGTGTTCAGGGTGATATTGACTTTTATATTATTTCACGGGTTAAAGAATTACGTAAACCTGAGCGATACAAAATATGGATACTCTTTGGCGGAACACTATTGGCTATCTTTTTAGCAGCTATTAAACTGGTACCCCTGTTTCTGGGCTTATTAATCGTTTTGGCTATGGTTAATATACTTAAAGTCGTATCAGCCAAAGATCTGCCTAAAAATATTGATTATAACCTTGGGGTAATTATCGCACTTTCTTTGGCATTAGGAACAGCTATGATGAAAACAGGTGTGGCAGAAATGATTGCTAACCTTATTATCTCAGTTTTTCTACCCTTTGGCCGTGTATCTTTACTCTTTGGTATCTTTCTAATAACATCGGCTCTTGCAGCTTACATAACCAATAAAGCAGCCGTTGCTATAATATTCCCAATATCAATTACAGCCGCTAAAAATCTTGGTATTGATCCAATGCCTTTTGTATTGGTTGTTTCTTTTGCTGCCGCTGCTAACTTTATAACACCTATTGGTTATCAAACCAACTTAATGGTATATGGCCCGGGAGGATATAATTTCAAGGACTTTTTCAAAATAGGTTTTCCTCTAACTGTATTGTATATGGTGGTAACTATTGCAGTATTAAGTTATATATACTTTTAAACAAAGACTAATTAACCAACATTCCACTCTATAGCAGTAAGTTCCAAACTATCAAATATTACACCTCGTCCAGTTTTTTGTATTAAGCCACTCACTCGATTTTTTTTAGTTTTATCTGGTAAGTGGCACCATTCTGTTGGCGCTATACATTATTATTACTTTTGGTAGACCTGTTATCTGCTGATACAATTTAATCTTCTTGTCCATCGCTTCTGGCTATAATAAATTATAGGATTAAACTTAACCCAAATCTCAATGTATCTAACGGATTTCTCCATTCAGCTCCTCTTTAGTTCAAAGTATTTTAATACCTTTTTTCTTAAGTTTTTAATTGTTTTTACCTCTTTTATCTAGGCTTTATTGAGCTTGATAAAAACAAATTTGCCTCGTTTTAATACTACGGTTGTAATTTTCCTCCCTATGTTCTTAGAACCGTTGTCAATATTCTTAATTGCCTTTGTGGCCTTTTTAATTACTTTACTTATTTGCTGTTTATCTTTTACCTTTTTAAGAATATAACCTTAAATACATACTCAAGAATAACTTCGGTAACTACAATTACCAAAGCTTTGGCCAAACTGTTTTCTTCGTTTGTGGTATCGCCGTTCCAGGCTTTATACATATAGTTGTACACATGGTTTTTAACCCTTAGTATGGTATTGGCAATAAAGTAAGCTTATCGTTCATATTAAGGCTTTTGATAAAGCTATCAGTTTTGTTCACCCCTCCAGTAAAAAAGTCACAATCACCACCAACTACAACGCCAATTAAAGCCACATAAATCTTCATTTGATTTTTTTGCCACCATAATTGTATTCCTTTCATCATTTGTCTGTCTACAAAAGGCGTTTGCTAACTTTTAACCAAGCCTTTTTAAGAGTACTCCAAATACTTTAACAATACTTGTAATAACTTTGGTAGCTGTATCGCTGATCTTTACTTCAGTTTTTGTTCGCCTTAGCTTCTGTTTTTTCTGGTGACAATGATCCTGTAGCATTGCTTGGTGTACCTTGTTGTTTTATAGAAATTAAGCATTTCTTCTTTTTTGTATACCTTCGACTAGCTTTGTTTGTTTATTGTCTCTGGTACTTGCTTTTGGCACTTTAATACTTACGGGTGCAGCAGGAAAAAAGCTTTTTATTATCTTAACCCATTCTTCTGATCCTACCTTAATGTTTTGTTCTTTTACCTGTCGATCTACAGCACGCTTTAGCAGGTTGATTTGTGAGCGCTGCATCTTACCACGGGTGCGGACAGTAAGTCCCTTAATATACAAGTTAAAATCCTTTCCGGCAATTAACGATTCCTTATATGCTTTTTTTCGGGCATCGAGTAGATCAATGTTTGTGTCGGGTGTTTCTTGTATACTTTTATTAGCTGTAGGAGGTACTTTAGGCTTTTTATCGGGAGTATCAGGAGCCTTGACATTTACAGGTTTTTCTTCCTTTTTTTCTGCGTTATTGTTTTTTTTATCTCCTAATAAAGCTACTTTCTCTTCTACAAGCTGCTTATCCGGCAAATCATCATATGGTACGCGACGTTGTCTGCCAATGGGAACACCTACAACTTGCTCAGGCATGTCTTCACCAAAGTAGTCGCTTTTAGATATACTAAACCTAAACTCAAATTCCTCTTCATCCATCTCATAAATATCAATTTTTGAGGAGGAACCCCTGTTTTGTAAGGTTGATATGTTTAACCCCAGTATCATTAGCCCTGTTTTTTATTGTCATAAATGCTCCAATAGCATTTTTTTTAGTCTTATAAATATTTAATGGCTTTGAAAGTACAAAATATATCTTTAATTTCAGTAATTGTTATTTATCCTGATAAGGATTTTAATTATAATCAGTTCTGCAATAGGATGCTATAAGTGTGGTATGCCAGTTCCCAAATATGGCTATTGGCTTTGTGAATCAATACTTTTTGCTTTGTAGTGTTGAGATCGAAGCGATTTAAATCAGGAAATCAATTTATTATTTATGAATAATTTACTTATACTAGTGCTAAGTGTGTTGTTTTGTAGTTGATGAGTGAATGGGTTTACTCTTAATAGCATCGTTTTTTTTAAGTCAGGCTGGGCTACGCCACAAAAAGCCAATAACAAAGTGTTACTGGCTTTTTCTAGTCTGTAATTATTATATTTTAATAATGTCCCAGTAACTTAGCCACTTTATCAACCTGCTTATTCTTATTCGGATCAATTATTGTATTGTTGGTTTTAGATTTAAGCATTTCTTTGCGTAACTCAATAAATGCTTTTGAAACTTCAGACATGTTTTGTTGGCCTTTAACCAGTTGTCTTTCCATACTTTTAAGCTGAGCTGATTTAGCATCTAATTCTTTTTGAATCTCCACCCGTTTAATGCCACTGGCACTTACTTTTTCCTGCGAAGTCCGTAATTCTTCCTGAAGCATCTTATTACGTTGTTTCGCCAGTTGTAGTGAGTAATTAAGGCTTGCAGTGTCTCGTTTTAAATTATTGACAGTTTTTGTCGTTTGAGTTAATTCCTCATTAGCCATATAGGAGTCAACCTCTTTGGCTTTAAATTTTCCAACAGTTTCCTCTAATTTTGTATTTAATCTTTCACTTTCATCTTTAAGCTGAGTAACCATTATCATCAAATCAGAAATCTCATCAGTCTTTAAAGCATTACTTTTTCCAAAATCATTTTTCATTCCTTCATACTCAGAGATCGCACGTTCAAGATTGACCTGTAATTTCTCACCTTCAGTAGTCTTTTTGTCAAGATCTTTTGAAAGTTGACCATTTTCAGACAAAAGTGCGTCGTACTTTTTCTTAGAAACAACACAACTACTTAGTGATAATACAAGTGCCGTAATTACAAAAAAAATTCTAGTCATATTATTATTAGATTTAAAAGTTATATCTGAATTGTAAAATTATGCTTATCATCATTAAAACTTTAGATATTGCTAAAAAGAAAGTAAAAGCCTTCTTCATAAAAAATTGAAAATTAATACTAATCAGTTAGATGAACAAAAATTATGCCCGAAATAATGTTTATACTGGCTTGGACTGTTTAAGAACGAAGTTGAAAAGCCACAAATTTAGGAACGATTGTTGTTGCTTGTTCGTGTGAAAAAAGAAAATTGTATATTAACAGGAGAAATAAACATGTAAATTTGATGATCAGATTTTTGTACATGAAAATGATCAGGTTGATTTGCATATATGATATTGAGCGGAATCATATAACAATTAAAAAATAATTATTAAACCCTTGGGAATCATAAAACAGGATTTCATCTGAAATGAAAAATTTTAAAAATAGTGATATGCAAATAAATAAAGTGAAATTAGCTTTTATCTTGATGTCTTTTATTACAGTAGGAGTTTGGGGTCAAAGTGTTGAAATAAAAGGGCGTATTGTAGATGCAGAGACAAACAGCCCTGTTGAATTTGCTAATATTGGTGTGGCAGGCACCTATTTGGGAACAGCCTCAGATTTTGATGGTTTTTATAAGCTAAGTGTGGGTGATGAGTTTATGAGTTTTAAAGTTCAGATATCAGCTGTTGGCTACAAGGTAAAAGAGTTTACCGTGGATGAGTTGCATATGCTAAATAATGAGCAAATAAAATTATTTCCTCAGACCTATGGCATCCAGCAGGTTGAAGTTAAAGCAGACTCAAAACGTTTATATGGTATTATAAAAACTGCGGCTAATGTAATAGAAGATTCATATGAAGGAGCTTACTCTGCAAGTGTATATTTAAGTCAGATTGTGGATGGAAACAAAACAGAAGCAGTAATTGATTATAATGATAATAAAGGCTATGGTGATCGTTCGTTGGTTTCAGCTTTTAACAATAGGCATTATAAAGTTCTTGAGGTACGCAGGGATTTTGAAGTTTCACCTATAAAAAAGGGAATGATTTATGCTAGTGATATACAGGCATTCGATATTGTTCGTCAGCGTGGTAATGTGCTGGACAATGATTTTGTTAATGCCTATAGTCTGGAACTAAAAGAAGAAACTGTAATTGATGGTGATTCAGTATGGCTTATACAATACGATTTAGAAAAACCGGATGTAGCAAAAACTGGTGATGCATATTGTAAAAGTTATAAGGGTTTAATCTGTATCCGACAAAAGGATTATACCGTTGTAAGGAATGAATTAACATTTGTTTCTAAAGGCTTTTTCCATGCAGGTCGGGATGCATATCGAGAAGAGATTGCTTTAGATGATTATTCTTGTAAAGTAGTTACGAATTATGGAAAAACCGCTAATGGTAAGAATGTGCTTCGAAAGATTATATATACAGGAAAAAGTGATAAAACCTCGATGAACATTGAGTGGATTGTATATAAATACGCAGAAAAGAATGCTAACGAAGTCAAAAGTTTTTATTCTGATAAAGCAATTAATAAAGATTACTGGAGTCGTTTTACTTTGCCGGATAATTAGTATTTGGATTTAAATGTATTAAAAAAGGAGCTGTTGAATGATAACAGCTCCTTTTTCTATGTTGTAAAAAGATGTATTAACTTTTTGACTGATAACATCTAACCCATTCAATATGCATATTTGCTGGTCTATTAAGGTTACTAATCTCATTAGTAATATGAGAACTTAAGACAATATACATTGGGTCGCTGGGTATATTATCGTTTACCTCATTAACCTTTACACCATTGATGAACCATTTTATACTGTCTTTATTCCATTCCAGCGAATACACGTAGTAATCTGCATCAAAAGAACCACCTTCAACAACTTTATCAATTACTTTAACACCATTGCCGTTCATAATTTGAATACCTGCGTTAAGTGTCTTTGCAGTTTTGTCCTTAAAACGGAAAATATCAATTTGTGGTGCCATTTTCTCGCCAACCATCCAGAATGCATGATTTACAGGATAGGCATGGTCTATTTTAATTTTAGCTTCAAATTTACCATATAGTTGACGGTGGCTTTGTCCCGTGCTGATTAACGCAGATGAATAATCAAATTTTTTGGGCATAAACCCCTGTTTAGAATTCCATACAATGCCATCAGTACTTTCTGCTTTTGTACTTAGGTGCACACCATTTCCTGAGATGCTAATGTTTGAGTCTTTAAAAAACTGGTTTTCATTCTCTAGTACATATACTTTATTTAATAATGCTTTACCCCAATAATAACCAGTAATCCATTTCTCATTATTCAGATTTTTAGTATTAAAGTCATCTTCAAAAATTAATTCCCACTTACTAGCTTCATCAAACTGAGTATTTTTTTTAGTTTTCAGATACCAGTTATAATCCGGTGATTTTTTTAGCTTAGTAAATTCTTGAATGAGACTATGTTCCTCCGACTTTTCGAATTTCTTTTTGTCTTCCATCCACCTTTTAAACTCAAGAAACTTATCAGATGTTACTTCATGTTCTAACTCCTGATATGTTTTCAGTCTTTCAGAGTCATGAATGTTAATGTAATTCTTGTAAATTGAAGAATTAACCTGTTTGTCGAAAAAGCGAATTTCAGAATCTTTACTTAACGATTTGTGTTTTTGGAACTTTTGATAAGCCTCTGAGCTTTTAAAACCTTTTTCTTTTTTTGCACCAGCAAATTCACTGCTTCTGATATACTCGCTAAGTTCTGTCAGTTCTTGTCGTTTTTCGGAATTCTCAATTTTTTGAACTTTCACAGGAGCACCAGTTGCAATGTATTTAAAGTATTTTTTGAATTCAGAAGATTTCTTAAGCGAATTAAACTTGCTTAACTGTCTGTACTCAGCAGTATCTTTAAATTTTTCATTTTTAAGTTTCTCTACTTTCGATTTAAAGTCACTTGAACTAATTAATAAGTCTAATTCATTTATACGTTTTAACTCGTTAGAATCTTTATATGCATTAAATCGCTCAAAATCAGTTTTGAGTTGTTTTTGTTGAGCCTCGAATTTAGCTGTTTTAGGGTATTTACCTGAAGAGAATAGTGCCATTGATTTATACTTTTTTAGGGCGTTTTATTTTATTAATACGATGTTTACTCAATAAAAGTTAATGTAAAATCTAACAAATTTAAAAAAAAGTGCTTAAGTGTTCGTATTTACAAGCAAATTGTTCGGATGTGGACAGTAAATAAAGATAGGTGTTTATATAAGTTTCAGGTATGTTGTGCTATATGTATTTTGGTTTGGTTGTTGATGTAATAACAGTACACATTTAAAAGTAAATGGAGAGTTTATTTCAAATTGTAAGTAGAGATATTGGTTATTGTGGTGATTTCAGGAAAATTAACAAATATTAGCCTTGTTTTTGATAAAATGAAAGTGATTGTAATAGTCGGTATGTGAGGAGACTACTGATTGTAATTTTAGTTTGAAGTAATAAAAGGTGTTAATTTTTGCATGCTTATAAAAAAGGTGATAACAGTCATTTATCTTAACTTTTTAAAGTGGGTTTTTTGTAGCGAAATTTAACAGGCAATAAATAGTTTTAACCGAATTATTGAAGATTAGTGATGAATGATTTATTACAGTTAGTCAGCTTTTTTGATACCATCTCATTAAATGAAATGAATGGTACTAAGCTTTTGAATAGAGTTGATACAAAATATATTGTGTCACCGACTGTTTTAGTAGATGTCTTAGCTGAGCATATTGATGATTACAATGTGGTTGCTGTAAATCATAAAATAAATCTGTCCTATACTACTATATACTTTGATACTAAAGATCTATTAATGTATCAGGAACATCATAATGGTAAAAATCGCAGATATAAAGTAAGGTATCGAAAATATGACGAAACGGGAGATAAGTTTATTGAAGTTAAGCAGAAGTTTAAAAACAGAACAAACAAAGAGCGGTTAAGAGTAAATAAATTCGATTATCCGATTGAAGAAGGTTTACAAAGTCTTGTACATGATTGTACACCATATAAAGCTCAGGAATTGGAACGTAAGTTAACAACAAAATTTAATCGTATTACATTAGTAAATAAGAGGTTATGTGAGCGCATTACCATCGATTTAAACATATGCTTTAATAATGATAGTAACGAATCATTTTATATGCCCAGTTGTGCTATCGTTGAGATTAAACGTGATAAGGAAGGTGTGTATTCTTCATTTGCACGAACGCTAAAAAATCAAGGAGTTATGCCTCTTTCAATTAGTAAATATTGTCTTGGGACAGTTGCTCTTAATAGTAATGTTAAATATAATCGTTTCAAACCTCGTTTTCGCAAAGTAGAAAGTTTGATAGCTAAAGAAGAGCAACATTTAGCGATGGTTGTATAATTACAGCGGTATTAAATAATAACAGAATCAATGAAGCTTCTTGTTTTATTAACGTTCTTTTTAATTACCAATAATATACTTTGGGCTACGAATTTTAGTTCTGATGTAGATGTTGAGAATCATATAAAGAAACGTGCACTTAAACTTTTTGAGGATCAGGATTTGATTGAAATCACTGTCAATGCTGATTTTGATGTGATTAGGGCAGATAGAGATCGGGCAACAAACACTTATCATGAGGCTGAAATACTGTATGGTGATGCGGTTCGTATTCCTGTAAAGCTTAAAACTCGTGGAAACTTTAGGTTAAGGTGTGAAAATTGTGATTTTCCACCGTTACGTTTTAAATTCAAACCAAAAGAAACGATTAATACTGTTTTTGAAGGGCAGGATAAGCTTAAATTAGTTACGCATTGCAGGGATACCAGTGACGCAATGCAACAAGCAGTATTACGTGAGTACTTGGTGTATAAGTTGTATAATACTGTAACAGATAGTAGTTTTAGAGTTCGTCTTGCAAAGGTGAATTATGTTAATATAACTACTGGAGATGTGCTAAGCAAATATGCTTTCTTTATCGAATCAGGAAAGAAAATGGCAGGACGGTTAGGGTTAGAAAAGATTGAAGTGGCTAACATGACGCAGCAGCAGTTGGCATCGGATAATGTTATTAAACTTGCCCTTTTTAACTATATGATAGGTAATACAGATTGGGCAATACCTAAGTTGCATAATGTAGAATTATTGCGTGATAGTCGTCATTCACCTCCTATAGCAATACCATATGATTTTGATATGTCTGAGTTTGTAAATACTTCATATATGCATATGTATATGGGGAGAGAGTTGGAGGAAGACAGGTATAAAGGAATAAAAGTATCGAAGGAAATGCTTGATATTGCACGGCAGCATTACCAAGAGCGAAAAGTACAACTTGTAAATGTGATTTTAGATTTTAACTATTTAAATATAAATGCTAAACAACGATGTTTAAAAAATCTTGATTCTTTCTATAAAATAATTGATAATAAACAGGCTTCGCGAAAGATATTTATAACTGAATCTGGTCGGTAATCGAATCGTTATTGGCTATTCATCTTATTAAAAACACATTGACTTTATTATTAAATTTTGTGCTTTAAACAGGCTTATACATCACCAAAAATTTCTTATTTTTGTCTGGCAAATGCGAAAATAGCTCAGTTGGTAGAGCACGACCTTGCCAAGGTCGGGGTCGCGGGTTCGAATCCCGTTTTTCGCTCAGGGTAAATTATCACAATCACACAAAAACATGCCCAGATGGTGAAATTGGTAGACACGCAGGCTTGAGGGGCCTGTGACCGCAAGGTTGTGCAAGTTCGAGTCTTGTTCTGGGCACAGAAGAAAACTCCCGATTGATTTTTTTCAGTTGGGAGTTTTTTTTAGGAGTTATGCAGGATTACATCAAAAACCGCATTATAATATACTAAAGGTTGAAGGCTTAATTTACCATGGATATTTAAAATACCAGTATTCAGAATCTTATCTCATAGTTCAGATAAAGGTAAATATCTTTATCAAGTAGTTTTTCTTAATGAGTTTACCGATATTGCATTTGAATTAAATCAGTATTAATCTATGGAAATGTCTTTGTTTGACACTAGTATTGTTAACTGGGAGGGAGTTTTTCAGCTGCTAATGCGCTTTTTATTTAATCTTGGAGTTGCACTTGTTATAGTTAGGGTTTTATATTATCAGCAAGCACGACGGAAAGATTATTTATTTACATTTTTGCTAATAAGTACAATTGTGTTTTTATTATGTGTGTTATTGGCAAGTGTGAACCTGCAGTTAGGATTTGCTCTTGGTTTATTTGCTATTTTTGGTATTATTCGTTACAGAACAATGCAGATACCAATAAAAGAGATGACCTATCTTTTTATTGTTATTGGAGTTGCTGTGATAAATGCATTAAGTGCAGCACAGGTTAGTTATGTAGAACTGATTTTGACCAATCTGATGATTATAGCTGTAACTTATGGATTAGAACGTATCTGGTTATTAAAGCATGAGTCCAGCAAACTTATTATTTACGAAAAGATTGAGTTGATAACGCCGGAAAGATATGATGAGATGCTTGTTGATTTACAGCAAAGAACGGGTTTGACAATACACAGGGCAGAAGTAGGAAAAATTAATTTTTTGAGAGATACAGCTGAGGTTATTATCTTTTATTACAATAATGAAGTGTCTAATGTAACATCATACGATAATAATGACGAGGATTGATAAAGTAAGTGTAAGCAAAAAAATAGCAGTTTTTTTATAGATCACGGGTTCTTTGTGAACAAGCTTACATTTTTCGGCATCAAAATAAGAGGCTAGTATTTGTTTTTTTGCTTCCAGCTTTGCTTTTTGCATTAGAATATGTTCTGTAGGGCAAAGAATCAGCATCTTTATTGAATTTAAATTTCTGAAGCCTTGTAGGTTGCTGGGTTTAATTTAGATACATTGGAAGATAAGTGAAGCTAAGATCAATTAAATTATTTATTCGATGTAGTATTTTGTTTTATGGGATAATTATCTTCTATAGATTTGATTATAGTTAAATATTAGCTTTATCGTTGTGTCAATATACATATGCTATAAAGTAACAATATAAAGAAAGCAGCAAAAATAGAATCTAACTTTTACTGCTTTTATTAATTAAGAGACTTTTTCAGTGGCCTCCTATTTTTTTATCTGGTTATTAAGTTGATATCATCCATAAGGCGATCTTTATATGATTTCCCAATTGGTATAACTTTAGAGCCTCCTTCGTAATTAATTATAACGGAGTTATCCTCTATCACCTTAATTTTATTAATATTTACAATAAAAGAGCGATGTACACGAACGTACCGTTCCTGTGGCATTTTTTCTGAAATAGCCTTCATCGTAAAGTGAATAGTGAATTTATCTTTGAAGGTATTTAAAACAACATAATTTTCTAAAGCTTCAATCCAAAGGATATCATCATATTTTACACGGACTAATGAACTGTTGTTCTTGACAAATATTTCATTGTTTTGGCGTGTAACAGTTTCTTTCTCTTCAAAGCGCTCACGAGCCCTCTTAATAGCTTTTATGAAACGGCCGTATTGTACCGGTTTTAAAAGGTAGTCGGTAACATTATATTCATACGAGTCTATAGCGTACTTTTCTTTGGAAGAATACACAATGACCTGGGGGAGTTTATCAAGTGATTTTAGGAAATCGATACCGCTCATCTCAGGCATTTCAATATCTAAAAAAATGAGGTCAACAGATTCAATAGCTTGCTTCGATAGGTAATTAATGGCACTAACAGCACTGTTAAACTGCCCTGCAAGAGTCAAATCATCTGTTTTCTCTACGAATTCCTGAATAATCTTCGTTGAGAGCTTGTCATCATCAATAATAATGCAATTCATAGAATCTGATTTTCTTCAAAAATAAAAAAATATAGTCATTATTAATCGAATACCAATGAAAAAAATAACAGCTTAGTATGAAGTATTGTTTCTTCGATTGAATTCCTCAACCAACAAGCTACTCTTTTTAATTGTTTTAAGCAACCATTCTAAATGAATAGCATTGCTTTCTTGTTCGGTTAGTTGCCAATTAATTTTGCTGTTTCTTAATTGGTTACTTAAGTATTGGCATGTTATGCCAGCAGATACCGAAATGTTAAGGCTTTCTGAGAAACCATACATTGGAATTTTTAAAAACTCATCGGCTTCTTCTTTTACAATATCTGAAATTCCTTCACGTTCATTCCCAAATATTAGAGCAACCTTACCTTTTTCCAGGTCAAACAGGTCTAGGTTAATATCATTTGTGTGTGGACTTGTAGCAATGATTCGGTAACCTTCTGTTTTTAATTTCTGAATTGTAGTTCTGGTATTGTTTGGTTCTTTGTTGTATTTAAATAAACTTAGCCATTTGCTTGCTCCAATTACAACTTGGGGATTAACATCAAATTGGTATTCATTTTCTATTATATGAATATCTTGAATTCCAAAACAATCGCATGAACGTAATACTGCACTCGCATTTTGCGTTTGATAAATATTTTCTAATCCAATGGTAATATACCGTGTTCTCTTGTTAACTATATCTTGTAACTGATTTTTGCGTTCCTCGGTTGTGAACTGTTCTAAGAATCGGATAAGTTCCTTTTCCATATGTAGTTAAGAAATTTTTTAAAAAAAAGAGAGTGCCTAAGCACTCTCTCAATATTTTTTAGTTTTTAAATTACTAGTTGATAGAATCACTTAATTCGCTACCAGCTTTAAATTTAACAACTTTTTTAGCAGAGATCTTAATCTCTTTACCTGTTTGTGGGTTTCTACCGGTACGAGCACTCCTTTCGGATACACTGAAAGAACCAAATCCTACTAACGCAACACGACCACCGTCTTTTAATGCACTACCAGTTACTTTAATAAATGCGTCTAATGCTTTTTTTGCATCAGCTTTAGTCAATTCTGCTTCACCAGCAATTGCATCAATTAATTGAGCCTTGTTCATAATACTCCTTAATTTTAGGGTTACAAAAAATTAATTCTTAAACTTTCCTCCACAAATATAGAGTATTTCTGGTGTTTACCAAATCTAAGGTGAAAAAAGTGATATTTTTTTTATATCTTTTATTTATTTTATGGTTAAGAGGAGTATTTCTTTTCATCTTTTATTTTTTTTTGTCTTAAAAAGCTTTGGAAGCGTAAGAAAATATCTATATTTGCACCCGCATTTAAGATAATGTATTGGAGAGATGGCAGAGTGGTCGAATGCGGCGGTCTTGAAAACCGTTGTACCGCGAGGTACCGGGGGTTCGAATCCCTCTCTCTCCGCAAGTCAGAATAGCCTTATTTTGGCAAAGACACAATAAGTCCTACGATATTATTTCGTAGGACTTGTTTTTTATATACTTGCCAGTTATCCTTTTCAAAAAGCCAAAAAAAAACGACATAGTTTTGTAACTAAATTGTGACCTTTAAATAAAATAGGTTACAAAATGGCATAAAAAATGAAGCCTTAATGGGAAGCACATTTAAAGTCCTTTTAGCAATAAATAAAAACGCTCAAAAGAAAGGTGGATCTGCATCAATTGTGGCCAGAATTACCATTAATGGAAAAACATCACAGTTCAACTCCAAATATTGCAAGAGTTCTGAGTACAAAATTTTATATTGAACTCATGTTGTATAATCAGTACAACATGAGTTCGGTATGAAGGTGCTGTTGCAGAAAGTCATAGTTTTACCAGTTTGTGATGGTATTCAATATGTAGAAATAGTTGTACTTATTTCACTTTATGTTAATTTCGAATAATCATTTTTAACATTGTTTTTCTGGAACGGTTATCAATATTTTTTATTGCTACTGCAAGTGCTTTTCTTGTTCCAACAAATATGGCCATTTTTTTTGCACGTGTTAAGGCTGTGTATATGAGGTTCTGATATAGCATATTAAAATGTTGCAACACTACTGGTATAATCACTACATCAAACTCACTACCTTGTGATTTATGAATTGTGATTGCATATGCCAGATCAATATCAATGAGATCTTGCTTCTCATAATGGACTATACGTGCTCCTGCTTCTGTTGGAAAGGTTATTTCTAAACTTAAATCCTGTACATTTATGGCTGTAATATTTCCAATATCACCGTTAAACACGTCCAGATCATAATTATTACGACGTTGAATGACCCGATCGCCTAAACGAAGCTGTCGTCCTCCTATCTCCAGAAATGGTTTGGTAGTACTCGATGGGTTGTGGTTTTCCTGTATCAATTGGTTCAGATTTTTTGTTCCCATACTACCTACTGTCATTGGCGAAAGGATTTGCACTTCTGTATTATTACCCAGTTTTTGTTTAATTGTTTTAGAATAAAGGCGTACCACGAGCTCTGAGGCAACAAAACCGTAATTTAAACTTGACCAAGGATGGATGCTTTTAATAATTCGTTTTAATGCATTGGCATGATTATCTGATTTCATTAAAGCATTGAGGTCGGCATGTATATACTCTTTAGGGATATTAAATATAAAGGAACGAATACCTTCGTTTCGTATTTTTTCTATTTCAGCTTCTGTTGTATTGTTTAAATAGAACTCATCTTCAAAAGTCACAGATTTATAGTTGTCCGCAATATTATCAGCTGTCTTTTCTCTTACAAAAGCAATGCCTTCTTGCTCAATTACATATTTCATTGTTTCTCTAATCTTCTTAATAAAGTGCATTTGATCTTTAGTTGCTTCTTCTGAGTCAAAAAACAAGCAGTCAATATTTTCTTCCCATACTTTAGGGTGATGGATAGGTGATTCTATTTCAGGAATTTGTTGTTGTATTATTCTATGAGCGAAGTGTATAATATGACTTTCCCGAGATTGGCGAAATACCTTTTTCAGATGAAAACATGGTATTTTTCCGCTATCAATAAGATCTTTCAGAACATTACCTGCGCCAACAGAGGGTAATTGGTTAGGATCACCAATAAATAAGATTTGTGCTGTTATGGGAATTGCTTTTAGAAGTGATGCGGAAATGGAAATATCCAACATAGAGCATTCATCAATAATAACGAAATCAGTTTCTAAAGGCTCATCTTGGTTTTTCTTAAACTGTCCGGTATGAGGTTGCCATACAAGAAGGCGATGAATGGTGAGTGCTTCATGGCCAATTACTTCAGTCATGCGTTGTGCTGCTCGTCCGGTAGGTGCAGCAAGTGTCACTCTCTTCTTCATGGCTAACAATAGCTTAACTAGGGTGCGGGTAGTAGTGGTTTTACCACATCCCGGACCACCAGTCAGAATAGAGAAAGGGTGGGAGCATGCGCCCAGTATCGATCTGTGCTGTTCATCACTAAGTGGGAATTTCTGTTTTTCATTAAACCGCTTTAACCAATCTTTTATCCGTTGATTATCTGCCGGTACAGTTTTTTTTAGAAAAGATTTTATAATATTTGATGTGTGTAACTCATCGTAATAGAGGGATATTGAATAGTAGCATTTTATTTCTAAATTATTTTTAATTTTTACCCGTACTTTAAGCTCATCTTTTTGCTCCATAAGAGTAATCTCCTCAGATATCAGTTTGCCATAATCAGCATTTAATAGTTCCTTTATTTGCATTAAAATAGGTTCCAGCTCCAGATAACAGTGTCCCTGATCTCTGCTGGCTGCCAATACATGAGTAATGGCAGCTCGTATACGTTGCGGACTGTCTTTTCTCAGACCAATACTCAGTGCTATCTTGTCTGCAGAGAAGAAGCCTATTCCATAAATATCTTTTGATAGTTGGTATGGATTAGCTTGTACAATTTTAATTGCATCATTTCCGTAAGTTTTGAATATTTTGACAGCAAACAAGGTACTAACACCATACTCCTGAAGAAATAACATTACATTACGTATTTCTCGGTGTTCCATATACGATGAGGTTATGGTTTCCAGTTTAGCTTTGGCAATTCCATCTACCTCTATTAATCGCTCAATCTGATTTTCAAATACCTCTAAAGTATCTTTGCCAAAATATTTTACAATCCGTTTGGCGATTTTTGGTCCAACACCACTTATAAGTCCTGATCCCAAATATTTTTCTAATGCAGCGCTTGTTGCGGGTTTAACTTCTGTAATAGCAGTAGCTTTAAACTGTTCTCCATATTTAGCATGATTCACCCATTCGCCGGTAAACTCCATGGTGGCACCAGCAAACACAGTTGCTTGATGGAGGGTGACTGTCTTAAGTTCATGAGGTTTATCAACCGGGCTTACTTTTATTACAGTCCAACCAGTTTCCGGACTATGAAACGTAACACGTTGTACGATACCTGTAAAATTATCCATTGTTGACAAAAAAGCAATTTTATCGATTAAATAAAAATCATATGCTGAATTTCTACAATCTTATGCAGAAATACCGGGTACATCAAATGTATTAGGGTAAATTTATGCTTAAAACAAGTCAATTTACAGAAAAGCCTTGCTTACGCCATCTTAGCACCTAAAAATTCTTCTTAAAGCCCGATTATGAAGAATACTTATTACAAATATAACATGACTATAACTTTCTGTGACTGTAATTTTATGTCAAACCTAGGTTGGTCGTTTTTTGCTCTTATTTTATACTCAGAATAATGTATGAAACAAAAGCATTGGAGGAGGTTTATACTATTATTTCAACAAGTCGTAAAGCAAAGTGTTGTATAAGAACTCTGTTCTTTGAAGTATGATTAAAAACTACCTCAATAATATGGATTTTGAGCGTATTCAGGATTTTTATAAGGAACACTTTTCTTAATGTAGCCGAACTTCACCTTTTTTATCTAGGTGATATAGATACTGAAATGCTCAAGCCTTTTTTCAAAGCATATAGGCTCGATAAATAGTAATGACATCAAGAAAGAGTGGGGTACATAGTAGAAGAGGCTAAATACTCGTGTAAAACTATTATATATCATATTTATACTTAAATTATTCCTCTAGCTGTCCCACATTGAAAACATAAAGGAGCAAGAGGGCAGTACTTATGGCATGGGCGTTATATCAGAAGTATTACGTATTTTCAGATGAGATTAAGGTTGATATATTTAACCTGAGGAAAACAGACAGATCTGCTCTTAATTAAAATTTTTGCTATATTATCAATTGTATACCAAAATGTTTTGCCATTAGTCTTTAAAAAACTCATTTTTAAAGTTAACAAGATATACACGTTCAGTTGCACGGGTTAAGGCAGTATATAACCATCTAAAATACGCCGTTCCTAAATGTTCTTCAGATATATAGCCTTGATCTATAAAAACAGCTTTCCACTGCCCTCCCTGTGATTTATGACAAGTCATTGCATAAGCATACTTTACCTGTAAAGCGTTATAAAAAGGGTTCTCCTTAACCTGTTCGTATTGTTTACGTCTTGATTTTTCATCTTGGTAATCTTCCATTACCTTGTTGAAGAAAGCTTCTTGCTCATCTTTTGAAAAACCTGCTGTATCGGTATGCAAAGCATTCAGAAGAATTTTTACATCTACCTCCAGGTGTTCATAATCTGTAAAACGAAGCGTTACATTGGCAAAACGACGATCATATAATTCTTCGTAACCATTAATACGCATTACTTCTGCAATTTCACCATTAGCAATAAAATCTGCTTCTTTATTATCTTTTAGCCAATGGTAATTATTCTTCATTATTAATAAATGATCGTTTACAGTCAACTCTTCTTCCCGGTATAAAATACTATTGCGAATACCTTGGTTAAAAAGGTTAGCCCTTTTATTAGAGCGACATACAACTATTGTTTCGTTTAGCCCATAATTCTCTTGACACCAATTAAGTTCATCAATAAGCTCTTCGCCTGTTATGCGCTTGAAGTCGGTGTAGGCAGTTGTTTCTAACAGGGGATATGTTGTATCAACCAGGCCTTCTTCAAGCATCAAACGTAATTTTGTTGCATTATATAATATGCCACTGCTCTTCTCCTGACGTACCACATCATTAAGAAAATAATCCTGAACTTGCATACCTAAACTTTCAAGGTATAGCTTATTCAGAGCCGGACTTTCATCAAAACCGACAGGAGGCAACTGTGCCACATCACCTATAATGATTAACTTACAACAGTCATGACTAAATACGAAGCTTAATAAATCCTCAAGCAAACGTCCACTTCCAAACATAGAATAATCCAAACTATTGTTTGATATCATTGATGCTTCATCAACTATAAAAACAGCATCCTTTGCTTTGTTATAATTCAAATTAAAAGCTTCAAAATCGTTATTGGATGATTGTCGTCGGTAAATTTGTTTATGGATGGTATAGGCTGGTTTTTGGGTATAGTAACTTAATACCTTTGCAGCACGTCCTGTTGGAGCCATTAACTGACATGGAATTTTTAATTCCTGCAAGACATCAGTAAAAGCTTTCATTAAAGATGTTTTTCCTGTTCCAGCATATCCTTTAATTAAACATATTGCCGGAGATTCTTCTGATATCATAAAATGACCAAGGCCATCAATCAAATCTTGTTGTGATTTGGTTGGTTCAAAGCCAAAATTGTTACGAATTAACGTTGATATATGATTATTTAGCATTTTTAATGTAGATAAAAGCTATTTGAAATTCAAAATTTGATTTTTTTTTTAAATTTGTGCATTCAAACTAAAAACAAAAATCCGAAGATAATGAAAACAGTTATTCAGATTGTCCTTGTTATTGCAATAATCGCTTTAGGCTATTTGTGTGTTGAAAGTATTAATAAACCTATTCGTTTTCAAGAGCAGCATGCTCTTAGAAAAGAAGCTAATGTTGAAAGGCTAGAGTTGACTAGGGATGCTCAGGTAGCATATAAGTCTGTTTATAACAAATATACAGGTGACTTTGATTCATTAATTAGCTTTATCCTGAATGATTCTCTTCCATTGGTTAAGAAAGAAGGTAGTATAACCGATAGTATGAGGGCTGAAGGTATGACCGAAATTAAAGCCTTAGCATTGGGTATTATTAGTCGTGATACTATTCGTGTAAGTGTAAAAGACTCTTTATTTCCAGAGAATTACCCAATTGATTCGTTGAAGTTTATTCCTTATGTAGCAGATGGAGCAACTTACGAGTTAGGTTCTGGTGTTGTTGTTACCGGATCTGGAGTTAAAGTGCAGGTGTTTGAAGCAAAAGTTCATAATAACGTGTACCTAAGTGGACTGGAGGCTCAGGAAATTATTAACCTTACTGATAAGACTGAGAAGTTGGAAAGATACCCTGGTCTTAAGGTAGGTTCGTTAGAGACGGCTAACAATAATGCTGGTAACTGGGAATAGTTTTATGACCAAGACATACGTTGTTGATCCGTCTTTTGACACAAATATTACAACATCATACTTTTTGTCCATCCGATCTTCTACGGGTGGACTTTCTTTTTGTGTACTAGATCCGATAATTAATACATATATAGCTTTTGCTCATATTCCTTTTGTTGATAAAAGTACTGGTAGTATTAAAACGCAAGAGGTACTATTAACAGAGGAACTTCTTCAGATGCCTTATAAAAAAGTATTTTTTCTTTACGAATCACCCAAGGCAACACTTATTCCAACAGCTCTATATGACTCCAGTAGACATCGAGAACTTTATGATCTTAATCATTCTGCAGAAGTTGAGGAAACAGAATTAATAGCAAAAAAAATTAGGATGGCTGATGCCTGGAATTTATTTAGTATTCCACGCTTTATGTATCACCTGGTTAAAACACAATTCGATTCAATATCATTCTTCCAGCAATATTCTTCATTTATCGAATCTTGTCTCTTATCAAGTCAGAATAAACGGGAAAAAGATGTAATGCATATTGGAGTTCATGATCATTTTTTTGACTTGGTTGTTCTTAGTTCACGAAAAATGAGGCTCTGCAATTCATATGCCTATAATAATGTTAATGACTTTATCTATTTCATCCTGTTTGCATTTGAACAACTCAAACTTTCTGCTGAAACAACAAGTGTTCATGTTTATGGTTTGTACGATAGGCAAAGTCCATTATATAGAGGGCTGAAAAACTACTTGAGACAAACACAAATTGCATCAGTAACACCTCACTTTAAATTTAGTAGTAGTATGCGCATAAAAGAAAGTGATAAACTGCTGTTCCATAATTTATTTAATCTAGCTATATGCGTATAATTAGTGGTGCATTAAAAGGACGTCGGTTTTCTCCACCGAAAAGCTTTTCTGCCCGTCCTACAACAGATATAGCAAAAGAGAGTTTATTTAATGTACTTAATAACCGTATTGATTTTGAGGAGCAGTGTGTTCTTGATCTCTTTGCAGGTACAGGTAGTATCTCTTATGAATTTGCCTCCAGAGGATGTGAAGATATTACAGCAGTTGAGCTTAATTATAAGCATTTTAGATTTATTAAGTCAATGCTTAAAGATCTTAATTTAGAAAAAGAAATCAGCTTAATTAGAGCTGATGTATTTAAATATCTTGAGAAATGTGGCTTAACTTATAGCTTGGTTTTTGCTGATCCTCCATTCGATCTCAAAAATTTTGATTCGATTCCTGATCTATTCTTCGAACAAAACCTTTTAAAAGAGGATGGGCTGTTTATACTTGAGCATTCAGATAAGAAGAATTTTGAAGAGCATCCTAACTATCAGGAAGTAAAGAAATACGGGAAAGTACATTTTTCTTTTTTTAGGAAAGTATAAATGCAGGTTATTACTTCTTTTAATATTCTTGTAGAAATATTTTACCCCTGATAGATAAAAACTTATACTATTTTTGGTGCTGTTTCTATAATCCATTTAAAGAATTACTACTTGTTATAGTCACTATTTTTATTCATAATATACAGATTATTTAGCTGTTAATTGTCTGGCTTGTAACGTAAAAGAGCTTATGATTGATTCCATAAGCTCTTTCTAATGCAAGTGTTTTTCTATTTTAGTTTTTTATTCCATTACCCATGGAACATGTTCTGATTGGTAAAAGTTAACACCAAGTTCTTTTAAGCGTTTCCCGTGTTTTCCTAACCTGACTTTGTAGTTTTCCCACTTTTGAAGTGCTGCAGGTGACCAGGCAATTTCAGCATGCCCAAGTATCCGTGGAAAAACAAGGTATTCGATATCGTCCATATTTTCAACTGTTTCAGTCCACAAGGGGGCTTCAATACCAAGAATATTCTCTTTAGAGATTTTTTCAACCAAAGTGGCGGGATTCCATTCGTATGCTTCTTTTACCTCAATAAGAGCTGCCCAATCTAATCCAATATGTGATGTAGAATCATATTTCATGTCTAAATAAGCCTGCTTTGATGGAGACATAATAACTTTGGCTCCTTTTTCAACTCCCATAGATGCATTTTTATCCTTCGCCCAATATTGAACTATGTCAGTATTATCAATGCCGGCATGAGCCATTTCATCCCAACCAATCATGGTTTTATTGTACTTTTTAACGATTTCTTTAGTACGATTGATAAAATAGATATAGTCGTTTTCTTTGGTTACATGCGACTCATCACCACCAATATGAATATATGGTCCTTCAGTAAGTGCTGCTACTTCACGTATAACATCATCAACAAATTTGTACGTTTCTTCTTTACGTGTTGCAAGCGTACTAAAGCCTACCTCGGTACCAGTGTATAAGTCAGCTTTTTTCTTTGTTCCGTTTAACTCCGGGTAGGCTGCAATAGCTGCATTAGTATGCCCTGGCATATCAATTTCAGGAACAACCGTTATGTGCCGTTGTTTGGCATACTTCACAATTTCTTTAAACTGAGCTTGGGTATAAAACCCTCCATTGCCACCACCTACTTGTGTACGTGCACCAAAAGAAGTTAATCTTGGCCATGATTTAATCTCAATTCTCCAGCCCTGATCATCGGTTAAATGCAAATGTAGTACATTAATTTTATAAGCAGCAATCAAGTCAATAATACGCTTAACATCATCTACACTAAAGAAATGACGCGATACATCAAGCATAAACCCCCGGTAATCATATTGTGGATAATCGGTAATCATACCCGATGGAGCAATCCATGAGGTTTGTTTTTCACCAACTTGTTTTAATGATTGTAAGAATGTTTGTACTCCCATGGCTATACCAGCTGGCTTATTTGCACTAAGTACAATTAACTTTTCATTAATGATTAATTTGTATCCTTCATTTCCCAACTTATTGAATCCTGTATCAATGGTTAAATAAATTCCATTACTAGGGGGCTGGGGTACAACATTAACAGACGGTTTAATACCTGTTAATCTCAGAACTTGTTTTGCCAATAAAGTAGCTGTTTGATTTAGTTCTTCAGAGCCCTCTTCCACAAATATTTTTGACTTTTCATTTAAGCAGAAAGAGCTTCCTGTTGCTAATACTTCTACCGGAATGGGAATTAAACTAACTTTAGACAAATCTGCAGGAATGGGTTTTTGGCACGATATAGCAATTTGCATTACTACACCAACGGCAAAGGCTGCCATCATTTTTTTAATCATGTTAAATTTTTTTTAAGTTTATCGGTTTTAGAGTGTAATAATGGAATTACAACGCTTAGTAATCAAACCCGGTTATTATCGAGTGGGAAGTATTCCAAAAGACATTCTACCCAAATATACAAAACTCCCTGATAATCTTCTTAAGTTAGTATTTTCAATACCTCAAATTTTATAAGTACAAAGGATGATAGCGTTTTAATGGTTTGCTTAGCTTGTTCGCTAGCAATGTTATTATGGAACCTAATTAAATGATATATATATATAAATTAGTCTATCAATAATTCCGTTAACTATTAAGTATAAAACAGGTTTTACTATAACTTAAAAAGTTTCAAAAGTTGGATAGAAATTGAGTGAAAATTTAATAAACACGATAAATATATTATTTTTGTTGAATCCAACGCAATCCTAAAGCAATCTGAAGTAATCACTTAATCAGGAAATAATGCTGTAAAGGATAGTAATTATCTCTTTTAATAATAATCAGGACAATATTGTATTTAGATAAACCTTCTAAATGCTGGGTTAAATTGCTATGATTAGTAAAATAAAGGTAGGGTATTTTGTGAGAAAATAGTGTTTAGATGATAGATATAGTCGTTTTCTGTTATCTATACTGTCTTGTACGTGAAACTATATAATATTCATTTTATAACTCCATTTTATTAACAATTATGAAACTAAAAAAAAGAAAGATTCTTGTTTTTACTGTATTAGGGCTTATTTTAGTTCTGGTAGTCGCTAATTTATTGGAAGATCATACTTCGTACCAGGAAAGTGCGGAGAATAACATCAGGAGTAAAGCTTTAGCTGTATTGAAAGATAATGATTGTATGAACTGTCATTTGCCCGAACAGCCACTGCCGGCTATAGCTAAACTTCCTCTTATTGGTAGTATTATTGCAAATGATGTTGAGTTGGGCGTTAGAAGCTTTAAAATAAATGACCTTATCAGCAACCTCGAATCAAATAATAAGGTATCAGAAACAAATATTGCAAAAATTGAGCATGCAGTATTGTATAATACAATGCCAACGCTAAACTACAAAGTAATACACTGGGGGGCGACTTTAAACGATGATGAAAAAAATGTTTTGCTTAACTGGGTAAAAGAGGAAAGGAGCAAGTATTACAAGTCAACAACAGCTGATGTGGCATTTAAAAATGAGCCTATAAAGCCAATAGAGACTCTATGGAAAACAGATCCAGCAAAAGTTATGCTGGGTAACGCTTTGTTTCATGACACTCGCTTATCTGCCAATAACACTATATCATGTGCTACCTGCCACAGTTTGAGTAAAGGTGGTACTGACCAGTTACCAGTATCAGTAGGCATTCACGATCAAGAGGGACCAATAAATTCGCCAACTGTTTTTAATGCCGTTCATAACATAGCCCAGTTTTGGGATGGAAGAGCAGCAGACTTGCAGGCACAGGCTGCCGGCCCACCTCTTGATTCCAAAGAAATGGGGAATAAGTCTTTTGATGAAATAGTGGAAAGATTAAGCAAGGATGAAAATATGGAAGTAAGCTTTAAAGCTATTTACCCTGAAGGAATAACACAAAATTCAATCACAGATGCTATTGCCGAGTTTGAAAAAACACTGTTAACACCTGATGCTCCATTTGATAAATACCTGAGAGGAGATATAAATGCTATTACTGAAGAGCAAAAGGAAGGTTATCGCTTGTTTAAAGAGCGAGGTTGCACCAACTGTCATGCCGGTGAAGCTGTAGGAGGCCTATCATTCGAACGCATGGGCATATTTGGTGATTATTATGCCGACAGGGGAACGGAATTAACCGAGGCAGACAAGGGAAGAGCTAAGTGTACAGGAGAAGAGAAAGATATGTATTATCAAAAAACACCAATACTTCGTAATGTAAGTCTTACAGCACCATATTTTCATGATGCTTCGGCAAAAACACTTAAAGAAGCTGTTGTTGCTATGGGCAAATACCAGGTGAAGAACAGTTTAACAGATAAGGAAGCAGAAATGCTTGTACAGTTTCTGGAATCATTAACCGGAGAGTACAATGGTGTGGTATTAAAATAGCTCTCTAAAAAGCTTATATGAAGAACCATGTTAATTGAACTTTCCTCTTCCACTCAGGTCATGGGGAAGTACCACGATGAAATCGTGGAGATGGGGAAACTTGTCGTGATCAACTTATAAAAAAGGCTGTTTCAAAACAATGAAACAGCCTCTGTTTTATGAGAATTTATATTGCTTTATATTCCTAAATCCTTCACAATACTATCAATAATAGCATCTGCCTTATCGTTGGCCGGATAGAATTCTTCTTTACTGTTCATAGGTACCTGAACTTCAAAATAAAATTTAATCTTAGGCTCTGTACCGGATGGGCGTACTGATACTTTGTAGCCTTTCTCTGTAAAGAACTGGAGAACATTTGAAGTGCCAGGCAAATCTATGGCCTCATGCTTGTTATCTAAAACATGAAAAGTATCCAGTTTAGAATAATCTTTGATAATACTTACCCTGTCATCAGCCAGTGTTTGCGGGGGAGTAGTACGAAAATCAGCCATTATCTGTTTGATCTCATCAGCACCCGATTTTCCTTCACGAACAATATATATCATCTTTTCTTTAGAGAAGCCATACTCCATGTAAATATCCTGAAGTACATCAAATAAAGTTTTGCCATTATCCTTGGCCCAGGCAGCTATCTCAGCTGTTATAGTAATAGATGCAACAGCATCTTTATCGCGCACATAATCACCCGGTAAAAAGCCGTATGACTCTTCACCACCACAAATGTATTTTTTCTGTCCTTCTAACTCACGAATAACTTTTGCTATCCATTTAAAACCAGTATAAACATCAAAAAACTTAACATCGTTTTTTATTGCTATTTCTTTTATTAACTCAGAAGTAACAATCGTTTTTACAATATATTCTTTGCCGGTTAAGCGACCTTGTTCTTTCCATTTTTTTAGAATGTACCATGTTAATAGTGTAGCTGTTTGGTTACCATTAACCAATACAAAATCATCCGCTTCATTTCTTACTGCTATACCTAAACGGTCACTATCCGGATCTGATGCCATAACGATATCAGCACCTGTTTCTTTGGCTTTATTTAAGGCCATCTCTAAAGCTGCTGGCTCTTCAGGATTTGGCGAAATAACAGTAGGAAACTCACCACTTACCACATCTTGCTCAGGTACATTAATCACATTTTCAAAGCCACATTTACGCAGTGCAGCAGGAATCATTTTTACGCCTGTTCCGTGAATTGGTGAGTAAACCACTTTTAAGTCTTTGTTACGGTTAATCAATTCCTGATCAAGAACCAGGCTTTTTACCTGTTCCAGGTATTGATTATCCATATCTTTACCCAATATCTCAATCAGGTCTTTTTTGCCATCAAACTTAATATCATTAACCGATGCTATATTATTTACTTCATCAATAACATTAGTATCATGTGGGGCAGTTAACTGTGCTCCATCGTTCCAGTAGGCCTTATAGCCATTATAGGCTTTAGGGTTATGCGATGCCGTTATAATTACACCACTTTGGCAACCCAGCTGGCGGATAGCATAAGAAATTTCAGGTGTAGGGCGTAAATCTTCAAATAAATAAGCCTTAATACCATTAGCGCTAAATATGTCAGCAACTACCTGGGCAAATAAACGACTGTTATTACGGCAATCGTAACCAATTACAGTACTTATTTGCTCAATATCGCTAAAATTCTTTAATAAGTAATTGGCTAAACCCTGCGTGGCAGCACCAACAGTATATATATTCATACGATTAGAGCCGGCACCCATAATGCCTCGTAAACCACCTGTTCCAAATTCCAGATCCTTATAAAATGAATCAATCAATTCAGTTTTATCTTTATTGTCCATCATCTTTTTGATGGCAGCCTTCGTTTCAGCATCGTAGTTACCATCAAGCCATAATTGGGCTTTCTTAATAACTGCGGTTAATACATCCTGATTTTGCATTGCTTTTAATATTTTGGTGTGTTAGATGATCAGTTTACTTTTCCATTATTAACAGACACTTTTTTAAGCTGTCGAGCCAATATGGAATATTTATATTATAAACGTCCTTAATCTTACCCTTGTTTAATACGCTATAGGCTGGGCGTGGTGCAGGGCTTGCGTAATCTTTTGTTTCAATAGGTTTTACATTACAAGTTATGCCTTTTTCGTGATGAATGGCAAGGGTAAAATCGTACCAGCTTGCAACACCCTCGTTGCTGTAGTGGTAAATTCCAGGCACAAATGGCGTAGTATTGTCAATATCAGCCTTAATAATGTGCAATATCGTTTCGGCCAAATCGCCGGCATAGGTGGGTGTCCCAATCTGGTCGAAAATAATACCCAGCTCATCACGTTCATTGCCCAGGCGAATCATTGTTTTAACAAAGTTATTGCCATAAGTAGAGTATAGCCACGATGTACGGATAATGATTGAGGCCGGATTCGTTTTGAGTAGCTTTTGTTCCCCGGCTAACTTACTTGCACCATATACCGATTGTGGCGATGTTGGGTCGTTTTCGGTGTAAGGGGAGTGGGTTTTTCCATCAAATACATAATCGGTTGAAATATGGATAACCTTAGCCCCGGTTTTAGCAGCTGCATCTCCAATAACAGCTAAGGCATTGCTGTTAATTTTAAAAGCCAGATCACTATCCTCCTCCGCTTTATCAACAGCGGTGTAGGCCGTGCAATTTATAATATAATTAAAGTTTTTATCCGTAATTGTCTTTGTCAGTTTAGCACTGTTTGTTACATCAAGCGATTCAAAGTTTGTAAATGTAAATTCGGTTTGCACAAGACTAGTGTGTAAAGATTTTATTTCTTGTCCCAACTGACCTTCAGAGCCAATTACCAATATTTGCTTTATCATATGCTGTATACAAAGTTGTGTTCTGCCTCTTTAAAGCCGGGTAAAATACTGTCTTTTGACGAGATGACTGCTTTTTCTTCTGGAATCTTCCAGTCAATGTTAAGCGTTACGTCATTATAAGCTATACCACGCTCAGCCTCCTGGTTATAGTAATTATCGCATTTATACATAAAAACCGCTTCCTCACTCAAGACCGAAAAACCATGTGCAAATCCTTGGGGAATAAAAAAATGAAGCTTGTTTTCTGCCGAAAGTTCAATGGCATAGTGCTGACCAAAAGTAGGCGAGTTTTTGCGTAAATCCACTACTACATCTAATACACATCCAGAAACAACATGTACCAGTTTTGATTGCGAGTAAGGAGCTAGTTGGTAATGTAATCCACGTATAACACCATAAGTTGACTTAGAAATATTGTCTTGAATAAAATCAGCTGTAATACCTGCCTCTTTAAATCTGTTTTCAGCAAATGACTCTAAAAAAAAGCCTCTGGGATCGCTAAAAACCATTGGTTTAATAATTAAAAGGTCTGGTATGTCAGTTTTAATAATCTCCATATAAAAACGATTTGATTACAAATATAGAAAGATATTAAGTGCAATCTCTTTTCAGAAATCAAATTAATAGCAAATGAATATTAAAAGATATTAATTGTAAGATATTGATTTGTAGGTCATAAACCCTGATTAGCTATTTTAATTAAATACATGCCATATTCATTCTTTTTCAATGGTTTTGCCAGTTTCAGTAGCTGATTTTTATTAATATACCCTTGTGTATAAGCTATCTCTTCAATACATGCTATTTTTAAGCCTTGGCGGTTTTCAATTGTTGAAATAAAGTTGGCTGCCTGCAATAGGCTGTCATGTGTACCAGTATCCAACCAAGCAGCACCCCGACCCAGTTTGGTCATTTTTAACCTGTCCTCCTTTAAATAAAGCATGTTAAGATCGGTAATCTCTAATTCGCCTCGTTTTGATGGTTTTAAAGCTTTAGCCTTTGAAATAACATCATTACTATAAAAGTAAAGTCCTGTAACTGCATAATTACTCTTCGGATGTGTTGGTTTCTCTTCCAAAGAAAGAATATTGCCATTCTCATCAAATTCAGCAACACCATATCGTTCAGGATCATTAACGTAATAACCGAAAACAACAGCGCCATCTTTAGTTTGAGATGCATTGGTTAAAATTTTACTAAAGTCATAGGCATAAAAAATGTTATCGCCTAACACCAATGCTACATCATCATCGCCAATAAATTCTTCACCAATGATGAAGGCTTGTGCTAAACCATCTGGCGAGGGTTGTTCGGCATATGATATTTTTAAACCTAAATCAGAACCATCGCTGAACAGGTGTTTATATAATGGTAAATCATGAGGTGTACTAATAATTAGTATCTCACGAATACCTGCCAGCATAAGAACTGATACAGGGTAATAAATCATAGGCTTGTCATAAACTGGAATAATTTGTTTCGAAATACTTTTAGTAACAGGGTACAAACGTGTTCCTGAGCCTCCTGCCAATACGATACCTTTTCTCTTGTTCATGATTCTTGGTGTTAGTTGTTGCTTAACTGCTGGACTTAGGCTTTACCTTCCTTTAACAAGTTATCAAAATAGGTTATGGTTTTAGATAAGCCTTCTTTTAACTGGATATTTGGCGACCAATTGTTTAGTTTTTCACTTGCCAGTGAAATATCTGGTTGGCGCTGCAATGGATCATCAGCTGGTAATGGCATATATGTTATTTTTGATCTGGATCCGGTTTGCTCAATAATTTCTTGTGCCAGTTCGAGCATAGTAAATTCATTGGGATTACCAATATTAACAGGTCCGTTAAAGTTTTCAGTATTCATCATTCTGGTCATACCTTCAACCAAATCATCAACATACTGAAAACTGCGGGTTTGCTTACCATCGCCAAAAATTGTAATATCTTCTCCTTTTAAAGCCTGAACAATAAAGTTAGAAACTACACGGCCGTCATTTGGATTCATTCGCGGGCCATAGGTGTTGAAAATACGAATGATGCGAATATCAACATCGTTTTGTTCATGATAGTTAACAAATAAGCTTTCGGCACAACGTTTGCCCTCATCGTAGCATGAGCGGATACCAATAGGGTTAACATTGCCCCAATAATCTTCTTTCTGCGGATGTACCAAAGGATCACCATACACCTCGCTTGTAGAAGCTTGTAATATACGTGCCTTAATACGTTTGGCTAAACCAAGCATATTAATTGCTCCCATCACTGATGTTTTAATGGTTTTGATAGAATTAAACTGGTAATGAACAGGGGAGGCAGGGCAAGCCAGATTGTAAATTTGATCTACCTCTACAAAATAAGGATGGGTAATATCGTGGCGAATCAGTTCAAAGTATGGGTTGTTCATAAGGTGAACAACATTATCTTTAGCGCCGGTGAAATAGTTGTCCATGCAAATTACTTCATTGCCTTCATTCAAAAGGCGTTCGCATAAGTGTGAACCAATAAAACCAGCTCCTCCAGTAACTAAAATGCGTTTTTTCATATCTTGTATATCAATCAGATTCTAGAATTGTCGTTAATTTAAAGTAATTGTCATTTTTAATAACCAAAGTTAAATAAAAAAAGCCTGAAAGATATAAAGTGTCTTTCAGGCTCATTCACCTAAAATTAAGGTATTAGTTTTTAACAGATTGACGACCGATACTGTAATAAGTATATCCAAACTCCCTCATTTCCTCAGGGTCATATATGTTACGCCCATCAAAAACAACTTTATTATTCATTAATTTGTCCATAACTTTATAGTTAGGAACTCTGAATTCAGGCCATTCAGTAATCAGGATTAGTGCATCAGAATCAATAAGGACATCGTATTGATCTTTACCATATTCAATGGTATCACCCAGTATCTGTCTGGCTTCCTTCATTGCTACCGGATCGTATGCTTTTACTTTGGCACCTAGTTCTGTTAATGCTTTTACTATAACAACAGAAGGCGCTTCACGCATATCATCTGTATGTGGTTTAAATGATAATCCCCACATTGTAAAAGTCAATCCTTTAACAACAGGGAAATGTTCTTTTATTTTTTTTATAAGAACTTTTTTCTGATCATCATTAACGTTTTCTACAGCTTCAAGAATACGTAGGTTATAATTATTAAGCTGAGCAGTTTTGATGATAGCTTTTACATCTTTAGGAAAACAAGAACCTCCATATCCTGCACCAGCATAAATAAACTTGTTGCCAATTCGTGAATCAGAGCCAATACCTCTGCGTACGCTGGTTACATCAGCTCCAACAATCTCACATAAATTAGCAATATCGTTCATAAAGCTGATTTTTGTAGCCAGCATAGCATTAGCAGCATATTTTGTCATTTCTGCAGATGGAACATCCATAAATATAATCGGATGGCCATTAAGAACAAATGGCTTGTACAAACGACGCATTATTTTTTCTGCTTTTTCTGATTCCACACCTACAACAATACGATCTGGTTTTAAGAAATCTTCAACGGCATTCCCTTCCTTAAGGAATTCAGGATTTGAAGCAACATCAAAATCTATTTCAACACCTCTTTTCTGAAGTTCATCCTGAACAGCTGCCTTTACCTTTTGAGCGGTACCAATTGGTACAGTACTCTTCGTAACAATTACCAAATGATGATCCATATGGCGTCCGATTTGACGGGCTACTTCTAACACGTGCTTAAGATCTGCACTGCCATCTTCATCAGAAGGTGTACCTACAGCTATAAAAATGGCTTCGGTATGATCCAGACTATCCTTTAGAGATGTTGTGAAATGCAAACGCTCTTTTTCAACATTATTAAGCACCATTTGATCAAGCCCGGGCTCATAAATTGGAATGATACCTTGTTTTAGTTTTTTTATTTTTTCATCGTTAATATCAACGCATGTTACGTTGATACCTGTATCGGCAAAACAAGTTCCGGTTACTAATCCTACATAACCAGTTCCAATAATCGAAATTTTCATGTGCTATTATTTTAATTTTTTTGTAGAAATTAAGTCAGTTATGAAAATAATACTGCATTCAAATCAGTATAACAAAGTTCAAAAATATAAATTTATCTAAGGCTAAATACGAAAATGTACTTTTTTGAGCGTGATTTGTGTTAGTAGTTAAATTTAATAGTTTGGAAATGTGAGTATGTGTTTGTTTTTTTTTTAGATATACTTTATTTAATTTGTGAATTTGACTAAAGTAAATTATTAATGTATTTTAGGTAGGCTTTGTACTTTTAGAATAGGATGTTTTTTTACCTGAGAAAAAGTAACTACTTTTGCAGCGATTTTTCAATATAATGTCTAACTACTAGAATTTTAACATTTAACAAAGATGGCAGAAGAAAAAGTAAATACTGAGGAGCAGGAAAATGCTCATGAAGTAAAAGAAGTAGCAGTAAACATACCAATGGAAGATTTTGATTGGGATAGCTACGAAGCTGGCGACGTTATTGGCGGTGGAGCTACAAAAGAAGAGTTAGCAGAGATGTATGATAAAACTTTATCTACAATTTCTGAAAAAGAAGTTATTGAAGGTGAGGTTATTACTCTGACTAAACGTGAGGTAGTAATTAACATTGGTTTCAAATCAGATGGTATTGTAAGTCGTAACGAATTTCGTTACAATCCTGAATTAGCTGTAGGCGATAAAGTTGAAGTTTACGTTGAGAGCCAGGAAGACAAAAAAGGACAATTGGTTCTTTCTCATAAAAAAGCACGTGCATTGCGTTCTTGGGATAGAGTTAATGAAGCGTTGGATAATGATGAAGTTATTAAAGGTTACATCAAGTGTCGTACTAAAGGTGGTATGATCGTTGACGTATTTGGAATTGAGGCCTTCTTACCAGGATCTCAAATTGATGTTAAGCCTATTCGTGATTATGATATGTATGTAGGTAAAACTATGGAATTCAAAGTGGTTAAAATTAATCCTGAGTTCAAAAACGTGGTGGTATCTCATAAGGCACTTATTGAAGCTGAGCTTGAGCAGCAAAAGAAAGACATTATTTCTAAGCTTGAAAAAGGTCAAGTTCTTGAAGGAACTGTTAAAAACATCACATCTTATGGTGTATTTATCGACCTTGGTGGTGTAGATGGATTGATTCACATTACTGACCTTTCGTGGGGGCGTGTAAATCATCCAGAAGAAATCGTTCAATTAGATCAGAAATTGAACGTTGTAATCCTTGACTTTGATGATGAGAAAAAGCGTATTGCTCTTGGATTGAAGCAATTGACGGCTCATCCTTGGGATTCATTGGATGCAGAAATGAAAGTTGGTGACATTGTTAAAGGTAAAGTGGTTGTTATGGCTGACTACGGTGCATTCGTTGAGATTGCTGCTGGTGTTGAAGGTCTTATCCACGTATCAGAAATGTCATGGTCTCAGCATTTAAGAAGTGCTCAGGACTTCTTAAAAGTTGGTGATGAGGTAGATGCTATGGTGTTGACTCTAGATCGCGACGAGCGCAAGATGTCACTTGGTATTAAGCAACTAAAAGCTGATCCATGGGAAGGAATTGAAGAGAAGTATGCTGTTGGTAGCAAGCATTCTGCTACAGTACGTAACTTCACTAATTTTGGTGTGTTTGTAGAAATTGAAGAGGGTATTGACGGATTGATTCATATCTCAGATCTGTCATGGACTAAGAAGATCAAGCATCCTGCTGAATTTACTGCAATTGGCGAATCTATTGATGTAGTAGTTCTTGAAATAGATAAAGAGAATCGTCGTTTAAGCTTAGGTCATAAACAATTAGAAGAGAATCCTTGGGATGTATTCGAAGGAATCTTTACTGTTGATTCAATTCACGAAGGAACAATTGTTGACATTTTCGACAAAGGTGCAGTAATTGCATTACAGTACGGCGTTGAAGGATTTGCAACACCTCGTCATTTGGTGAAAGAAGATGGTAGTCCTGCAAAAGCTGACGAAAAGCTTGATTTTAAAGTAATTGAATTCAATAAAGCGGCTAAGAGAATTATTCTTTCTCACTCAAGAATATTTGAAGATGTGAAGAAAGGTGAAGAAAATGCTGCTAAAGATGCCAAGAAAGCTGCTAACAAAGCAACTAAAAAAGGTGTAAAGAAGTTGAATGATAACTTAGAAAAGACTACTTTAGGAGATATTTCTGAATTAGCTGCACTAAAAAATCAGTTGGAAGCTAATGAAGGAAGTGCAACTGAAGGAGATAAAGAATAGTTAAAACAAGACGAAATATGGACTTCAAGATTGATAAATTAGATGATTTTACACTAGTTCAGGTTCTGAGAGAAAAGATGGATACCCATGTGGCACCAACCTTAAAATCAGAATTAGTACTACTATCTGGTAATGGTGAAAAAAATATTTTACTTGACCTTGGTAAGTGTAACTATTGCGATTCATCTGGTTTAAGTGCTATTCTTGTAGCCAATCGTCTTTGCAAGAATGCTGATGGGGTATTTGTTTTAGCAGGTCTGCAACCGGCAGTGGAGCGTTTGATCTCTGTGTCGCAATTGGATTCTGTTTTAAATATTGCGCCCTCACTCGATGATGGTATTCAGATGATCCGAAAGGCTATTGAAGCTGTTTAATGGCCTTATCATTAACCATCCTCGGAAGTAATTCTGCATTACCGATTTCGGATAGATATCCTACCGCTCAGATACTATGTGTATCTGAGCGGTTTTTTTTGATTGATTGTGGCGAAGGAACCCAAATGCAGTTGCGTCGCAATAAAATCAATTTCAATAAAATCAATCAAATTTTCCTGTCACACCTTCATGGCGATCATATTTTTGGTTTAATAGGACTAATTTCTTCCTTTGGCTTATTGGGGAGGCGTAATGCCTTACATATATTTGCGCATGAAGATTTAAAAGGACTTTTAATGCCACAGCTTGATTATTTTTGTGCCGACTTACCATATCGGGTTATATTTCATGATTTGACGTACGATGAGCCAAAAATTATCTACGAAGATAAAAAGGTAACAGTTGAGTCTTTTCCCTTATCACATCGTGTTCCAACCTGTGGTTTTCTATTTAAAGAAAAGCCAAAGCAAGCCAATATTAGAAAAGAAGCTATTAAAAAGTACCAGTTAGAGGTACGCGAAATAGTTGCCATCAAAGCTGGTGAAACTTTTATTGGTGAAGATGGTAATCCGGTGCCAACAGAAGAATTGCTTATTCCGGCATCCAAGCCGCTATCTTACGCTTTTTGCTCCGATACACGTTATTATAGGCGTATAATTCCTATTATTAATGGTGTTGATCTGCTCTACCATGAAGCCACCTTTGCACACGAATTAAAAGATTTGGCTAAACGTACCAGTCATACCACTGCCAAACAAGCTGCTACTATTGCTCGTGATGCTGAAGCAGGGCAATTGCTTTTGGGACATTTTTCAAGTCGATATAAAGATTTATCACCTTTGCTTCAGGAGGCTAAAGCTGTATTTGATAATACGATTTTAGTAAGAGATAATGAGATATTTAGGTTAGGGTAGACTGTTATTCTGTTTTATTATTTTTGGCAATTATCCTTTAGGATATGCAACAAAAATCTGAACGTTTAGTTAAGTATAATTTTAAAATTCTCTGGCTGTTATCTATTAGATTCAATTCTTTCATTGTTTTATATCCCAAAGTTGACTGTTTGAGTTTTTTATACCTGATTTTAATCGATTTAAAGAGTGATATCTTTGCTTCATACTAATCAACAAAGCGATTGTTATAAACAAACTCAACTTTTTTTTAATAAACATTCTTTATACAGCAATCGTAGTCTTCTCAGTACTCATTCCCTTTACTCATTGACCATTCAATAGCTTTTTTGGTAAATAATTAAATTGTAACACTTAATTATAGCCAACCTTTACTGATTCTGCATAAGTAATATTTGGAATCCTAAAGCTGCATTAGCCTTGTTGTAGAGAGCTTCCTGTTAAAATATTTTGAACAATTGGGTAATTGTGTCTCAAATCTGTTGTGGTAATACTTCCTTTTCCATTTTGCCTTTAATCCTGTCGACTTCATTATCCTAATGTTCGTTGTTGTGAAACCTGTAACCTAAGTACACTCAGTTCTTCTGCAATTTGTGAACCTTCATAGTTCCCCTCATAGAACTCAAAGATTTCGTTTATCTTCACTAGCAATTGCGTGTTCTCAATCCAGTACTTGGATGCTTCACTTTAGAGCTGCAGGTAATAATTGCTTTTGCTTATCAATAGTAAATAGGTGCTGGTAATTGCTTAATAAATTGGTAGATTGCTTATCGCTCGCAGAAAAGTTACTGATTGCCTTTTTTTTAGAATGTCACATTTCATTTTAGTATCTTTCAATTGTCTTTGCAATCTCCGTTATATTGTTTAAATTCTTTTTGCCACCTATTAAAGCAATGCTCTGTTGATTCCTAACTTTTATACAATATCACTGGTATTACCTTATGCATAAGAATGTTCTACTTCCTTTTTCTTAGACTCTTTCTCAAACTTTTATCTCACCTGATTCATAATTGTTAGTAAATCATAGTACTTAACTTACCGTACAGTCAAATATTGCATTTTCACTGTTGAAAAGCTTAAAATGAAGTACACAGGATTAATTTAATGACCTTTTCAGTCATGATCCCTTTTTTTATAATTAATGCAAATACATTTACGAATCGACATTAATCCGTATATTTGCGCAAAATTTTAATATACAAACATTAAAGGTAAAGTTTAATGCAGGAAAAGATCATTATTCTGGATTTTGGCTCTCAGTATACACAGTTGATTGCCAGGCGAGTGAGAGAGATAAACGTGTATTGTGAGATACATCCTTTCAATAACTGTCCTGAGTTGGACGAATCGGTTAAGGGCGTTATTTTAAGTGGAAGTCCGCACAGTGTGCGTGATGCTGAGGCACCAAAGCCTGACTTAACTGCGATTAAAGGAAAAATGCCTTTGTTAGGTGTTTGTTATGGCGCACAATATTTATCGCAGTTTTATGGAGGAGAAGTACAGCCATCTAAAACACGTGAATATGGTCGTGCTAATCTGGAGTATGTAAACACGGATAGTGAGTTGATGAAAGGTGTTAGCCACCATTCGCAGGTGTGGATGTCACATGGTGATACTATTGTTAATTTACCGGAAGGTTATAATATTGTGGCAAGTACCAAAGATGTAAAAGTAGCCGCATATAAAATAGAGAACGAGCAGACATATGGTATGCAGTTTCACCCTGAGGTGTATCACAGTACTGAAGGAACGCTTATCCTACAGAATTTTGTAGCAGATATTTGTGGATGCAAACGGGATTGGACACCGGACTCATTTGTTGATACAACAGTTGCTGAATTAAAGGCGAAGTTGGGTAGTGATAAAGTCGTGTTAGGTCTTTCAGGCGGAGTAGATAGTACAGTTGCAGGTGTGTTGTTACATAAAGCAATTGGAAAAAACTTAACCTGTATTTTTGTTGATAATGGCCTATTACGTAAAGGTGAGTTTGAGGCTGTTTTGGACTCATACCAGCACATGGGGCTAAATGTTATTGGTGTTGATGCCAAGAAAGCATTCTTGGATGAGTTGGCCGGAGTATCTGATCCAGAAACAAAGCGTAAAATAATTGGCCGTGTATTTATTGAAACATTTGATGCTGAGGCACACAAAATACAAGATGTAAAATGGTTAGCACAGGGAACTATTTACCCTGATGTTATTGAATCCGTTTCTGTTAATGGACCATCAGCTACTATTAAATCGCACCACAACGTAGGTGGCTTACCTGATGAAATGAACCTAAAGGTAGTAGAACCATTAAACCTGTTATTTAAAGATGAGGTTCGTCGTGTAGGCCGTGCAATGGGTATCGCTGATTCGCTATTAGGGCGTCATCCGTTCCCGGGACCTGGACTGGCTATACGTATTTTAGGTGATATTACTGCTGAAAAAGTGGCTTTGCTTCAAGAAGTAGACCATATTTTTATTCAAGGATTAAAAGATAACAACCTGTACGATCAGGTGTGGCAGGCCGGTGTAATGTTACTTCCAGTGCAATCGGTTGGTGTAATGGGGGATGAGCGAACCTACGAAAAGGTGGTAGCGCTTCGTGCTGTAGCCTCAACTGATGGTATGACAGCTGATTGGGTACATTTGCCATACGATTTTCTGGCACGCGTATCTAACGATATTATTAACAAAGTCAAAGGAGTTAATCGAGTAGTGTATGATATTAGTTCGAAACCACCGGCAACTATTGAGTGGGAGTAGGTAATTGATTAAATAGAAGAATTAACTAATATAATAATATAAGCCGGATGGAACGTTTCCAGTCCGGCTTTTGTTATCTTTGAGAGAGAAATTACTTTTTCTTTATTTTTGGAAGAGGTATTTCGAATGTAAAATAGTATGCCAAATGTATTATGATACGATATTAATTAATACGTTGTATTTTGGCTTTGTACTTGAAGATGTGGTTACTTACTTTTTTTAAGAAAAATATGTGATGATGAGATTAAAGAAATATTTGTTGGGATTTTTCCTGTTTGGTATATCTATAGTAACTATTAATGCCCAGGTTTACGATAAAAATATTCAAAAACTTCAGTTAACCTACCAGTTAATTAATTCCCTGTATGTTGATTCGATAGATCAGAATAACCTTGTTGAAGAGGCAATAACAGGCATGTTAAGAAGTCTTGACCCTCATTCAGTATACATATCAGCCGATGAAGTTGCTGCAATGAATGAGCCTTTAGATGGTAGTTTTGATGGAATTGGCGTTCAGTTTAATATTATGGATGATACTCTAATGGTTGTTAACCCTGTAATAGGTGGACCATCTGAAAAAGTAGGTATCCGTGCTGGTGATCGAATTGTTGGTATTGGTGGCGATAATGTAGCTGGAATTGGAATTAAGAACAGTGATGTTTTTAAATATTTAAGAGGGAAGAAAGGTACAAAGGTTAAGCTTAGTATTATCCGGAGAGGAACAGATGGTGAGTTGTCATTTATCGTTGTACGTGATAAAATACCATTACATAGTGTTGAAGCGGCATATATGGCAACATCAAAAACTGCTTATATAAAAATAACACGCTTCGCATTAAATACATATAATGAGTTTGTAGAAGCACTGGAAAAGCTTGAAGAAGATAAATATGAAAACCTTATATTAGATTTGAGAGGGAATGGAGGAGGCTATTTGAAAGCTGCTATTGATATTGCTGATGAACTGATAGATGATGATAAGCTATTGGTATATACCAAAGGTTTAAATAGTGATAGAAGGGATCATATGGCGTGCAAGAAAGGTAAGTTTGAAAAAGGTAATTTAGTTGTATTAATCGATGAAGGCTCTGCATCGGCAAGTGAGATTGTATCTGGTGCAGTGCAGGATTGGGATCGTGGTATTGTAATTGGTCGCCGTAGTTTTGGTAAGGGATTAGTCCAGCGTCCGTTCGATTTTCCTGATGGATCAATGATTCGTTTAACAATTGCTCAATATTATACTCCGGCAGGACGGTGTATCCAAAAAGATTATAAGGATGGTGTTGACGCTTATCATCATGAATTAGATGAACGATACAGACATGGAGAGCTGTCTAACGAAGACAGTATTCACTTTAATGAGGCTTTGGAATATAAAACCAAAATAACTGGTAGGAAGGTATATGGTGGCGGAGGTATTATGCCCGATTTATTTATTGCGGTAGATACAGCGATGTATTCTGATTATTATCGTGATTTAGTGGCATCAGGTTCTGTTAATAGAGTGGTAATTAGTTATATTGATGCGGAACGCTTCAAACTGAAAAAGACATATAAGTCTTACCAGATGTTCGATAAACAATTTGAGATTACCAAAGACCTGATTGATTTATTGGTTAAAGAAGGTGAAGCTTCTAAGATTGAACGAAAAGATAAAGAACTAGAAAAATCGCGTAAATTGATGGAAACACAATTAAAAGCATTAATAGCACGCGATTTATTTACTACATCAGAGTATTTTCAAACCATTAATCAAATTTCAGAAGCCTATAATAAAGCATTGGAAATTATAGAAACGAAACGAGACTACTCACAATATCTTAAGTGATAAAACATATAATGTAGAAAGATGATTGAATTAGTGCTATTTTAATTCTGACTCATCACATTTAAATCTTATTTCCTAATTCATTACTCAGATTTAATGGTTGACTTGATTAATCAGCATGGCTTGGAGGTTGTTGGTACAATTGCTTCTTTAGTCTATTTGTTTTATTCTATTCGTGAGAAAGTATGGCTTTGGCCTTGGGGTATTATTGCTTCAGCAGTTTCATTAATTGTTTTTTATCAATCATCGTTATATGCAGATATGGGCTTGCAGTTCTATTATGTGATAATAAGTGCTTATGGGTGGTGGTACTGGATAAGTGGTCGAACAAAAAGAAATAATAAACATGTGCCGATAAAACGACTTAATAGTCGTCTGCTGATAAAGCTTATTTTTGTTGGTTTACTAATATACAGTGGACTTTTGGTAGCCCTGCTTTATGTACCTGCTATGGTGCATATTGCCAGCTCAGAAATGCCTTGCTTGGATGCCTTTACTACCGCTGCAGCTATTATTGCTACATGGATGTTAGCTCGTAAATACATCCACCATTGGATTTTCTGGATTGTAATTGATTTAATATCGATGGGAATGTATTTATATAAAGGTTTGAATTTCTATAGTGGTCTGTTTTTTATTTATATGATTGGTGCAGTTGTTGGGTACAGAGAGTGGAAACGATTAATGTGTAGGGATGAAGCGTAAAGATGATAAGGTAGTAATTGTATTCTGTGGACCCGAGTCAACAGCGAAGTCAACTGTTTCAAAACAAGTGGCCCGGTATTATAATGGAGAGTGGGTGCCGGAATATGCCCGGTTTTATGTAGAAAAACTTAACAGGCCGTACACATATGATGATGTAAATATAATTGCGCAAAAACAAATTGCGGCATATCATCGTTTACTTAAATCAGATCATAAAATAATTGTTTTTGATACTTTTTTAATTATTACTAAAGTATGGTTTGAAATAGTGTTTAATAAAGTACCTGAAGAGCTGATAAAAGAGTTAAATAAAATCAATGTTGATTTGTATTTACTTTGTCAGCCTGATATTCCATGGGTGCCAGATGGTGTTAGAGAAAATGAAGCGCTGAGACATGAATTATATGATCGCTATAAAAGAGAGATAGAAAAATATAATTTTCCGTACCGTATAGTATCAGGAGGGGGAGAGGAAAGAATAAGTCAAACCATTGATTATATCAACCAGGTTTTAACAAAGCAAGCCAATTATGACTATAAATCATTCACAGGTCGTAAAAAATGCCATAGATAAGCTTTCGCAGGAGCAATCTTATAAGAGCGTTTGTCACCCACATTTTAAAGACCATAAGATGCCTTCCATTCAGGTATTGGAAGAAATTGTGAACCTATCACGTGAGATTATTTTTCCGGGATATTATGGTGATAGTTCCGTTCGGCCCGATAGTGTTAAATATTATATTGGCGTAAATACCGAGAAATTATACTCCTTGCTGGTAGAACAAATTTTTGCAGGTTTGTGTTTTATGTGTGATAAGCCGGAAGGATTTGATTTAAATGAACGTAAGAGTTTAGCTCATGACTATACAGCTTTTTTTATTAAGGAATTACCAGAAATTAGAAGTATTTTAGCAACAGATGTTGAAGCTGCTTTTCTGGGAGATCCTGCAGCTAAAAGTAAAGGAGAGGTTATTTTTTGTTATCCAACTGTGAGAGCTATAACGAATTACAGGGTAGCTCATGCCTTGCTGACAATAGGAGTTCCACTTATACCCCGTATGATTTCAGAAATGGCTCATTCGGAAACAGGCATTGATATTCATCCTCGTGCTATCATTGGAAAGTATTTTAGTATAGATCATGGAACAGGAGTTGTAATAGGAGCAACCTCAATAATTGGTGATCATGTTAAGCTCTTTCAGGGCGTTACTTTGGGGGCAAAGAGTTTTCCTTTGGACAAAGACGGAAATCCTATAAAAGGTATTCCACGCCATCCAATTATTGAGGATAATGTAGTCATTTATGCTCAGGCAACGATTTTAGGGCGAATTACGATTGGTGCTAATTCAATAATTGGAGGTAATGTATGGGTTACAAATAGTATTGGTGCCGATTCTAAAATAGTGCAGTTTAAACCCCGAGATATTTTATATAATGGGGGAGGAGGAATTTAAATCATCCTTAAAAAGTAAGGATTTGCCCGGGTAATTTAGTTTTTCGCCAAATATTTGTATCAAAATCACATAATGTGTAGTAATTAATGTAAACTTGTGTAAATACGGACGGAAACATAATTTTTTTATATTTGTAGGCGTAATAGACCATTAAACATGGGATTTGAATTAAAAAACTGGTATTCAGATAAAAAGCAAGGAGAAGTAGTTCTTGAGTATAACGGAAGTATTACTCCGGATTTAATAACTGAGGCTATACAATCCATTGAACAAAACCTTAACCTGAAAAATGAAAAAAATCGGGTTAGAAAAAAGGTTTACAATGTATTTGTTGAATGTTTGCAGAATCTGTATCACCATGTTGATTATCCGCCTGTTTCAGCTCCTGTTGAGAGGAGTAGTAATTTTGGTATTATCATTTTAAGTAAGGATGGTACATTCTATCGTATTTCGACAGGTAATTTTGTGAAAAAGGAAAAATTAAATTACATTAAAGACCGAATTGACCAGGTTAATTCTTTATCAGACGAAGAAGTTCGTATGTTGTATAGAGATATCCTTAATAATGACGAGTTTTCTGATAAAGGTGGAGGAGGCCTTGGAATGCTCGATATAGTTAGGAAAACCGGCAATAAATTAGAATATTATTTTTATCAATTTGATGATGAATACATCTTTTTTTCATTAGATGTATACATTAGTTAACCGTATAGCTAGCTACCAGTATGGAAACAATAATTCGCGAAGGAAGTCCAAAAACACCGTTTGTAAGACTAGATGGAGAGAGTGGAATGGTTGAAATTAAAGGACGATCTATTCCAGAAAATTCTGTAGAATTTTATAAGCCTATTATTGAATGGCTTGAAAAGTTTGGTGATGCACCTTCTGCAGAAACCAATGTTAATATTCAACTTGAATATTTTAATACCAGTTCATCAAAATGTATACTTGATATTTTTAAACGCCTTGAGTTAATTCATAAGAAAGGAAACCCGGTTGAGATAAACTGGTATTATGAAGAAGATGATGAGGATATGTTTGAAGCTGGTGAAGACTATCAGTCAATTATTAGTATTCCTTTTAAAATGATTGAAATGGAAGAATAAAAAAACATTTATTAAATATTTATCTTGAGCTGATAGGTTTGCCTATCAGCTTTTTTTGTAATCAGTAATTCTTCTCTTAATCCGAGTACCGGAAGTTAGAGCTTTAGGTATAATTTTAAAATATAAAGCTATAAAAAGAATAAGGTTTATTATCCATATTACCAATGAGTTAGCATAAAATGTGTGCATTTCAAATTGTCCTATACGTTTTGTAGGTGATAGAAAATGAGCTTTTAGATATGCACTGTTGGGATCTTGATAAATTGGATCAGCCTTTTGCCAGAGTTCACCTTTATATTCAATTATTTTATTTGAAAAGAATTGGTTCGAATTTGTTACAAAGCGCTGTAGATCATAATTGTGATAGTTGTTCTTAAGGGTATGGTAATGGGCTTTTTTTTCTATTGAATTAGTTAGGTCGTGCTTTTTCTCATCCATTCTTTTATCAGCACTATTATACAGGTCTTTATAAAAAATTTTTAAGTCTGAAATATAATTGTGAGTCAGTTGTAAAGATGACTCAGTGGGGGGGCTTGTTAATAATATTGGCTTATCTCCTCTACTAGGATACATGGAATGGTGTTTTAATAACTCTTTATTGATAAGAACTGTAGCGTATTTTATTTGCTCATTATCAGAATCTGTAATATTTTGAAGAGAGGATAAACCTTTAATCTTTCTTAGATGATTATTTAGCGCTGGTAGCCAAAATTCTTTTCTGTATTTGGCTTGACTTTTTAGTTTATCGTAGATATAAAATTCCTTTTCATAGTCGTTGTGCATAAATTGGCTTACAGCAAGGGCCTCAAATGCCCAACGAGCAGTAATAATTTCTCCGTAAAAAGGAATTTTCTCAGGACTTGAAAGATGTGGATTTAAGCGGTCGAAACTGATAAAAACACCACTTAGAATAAGTTGAGGGATAATTAAGAATGGAATGATAATGTAGATATTTACTGTTTTTTTTAGGGAGTCGGAAATGTTTAACCCTAGAATATTAGCAAATACAGAGCAGCTAAAGAGAATGAACCAGTATTGAAAAAGCATGCCTTTCAACTCTATAATATAGTTGCCAATTAGTACAAATAGTAATGTTTGTATTGCAGATAGTGCAGAAAGAATAAACAATTTAGATAATAAATAACTAAACCGGCTTAAGTTGAGGAAAGACTCCCGTTTTAAAATTTTTCTGTCGTTAATAATCTCTTCAGCGCTAACAGTAAGACCTACAAACAGTGCTATAATAACTGATATAATAATGTAAACAGTAATATTCGGGTTATTGACAAAATGGTATGTTGAACTTGTTGTATTGTCAACATCGTAATAACGTATAATACTGGCTAATATTAACGCTAAAATTGGTGTTTCAAGCAGGTTGATTAATAAATATTGCTTATTTGATAGTTTGGAAGCAATGTCGCGTCTAAAAAATATAAATAATTGTTTTAAACGGTTCGGAATCTCAAAACTAATTTTAGGCAACAAGGCCTTGTTATCAGGTTTGGGGAGTTCAATTATGTCCCGGCCTTCATGGTATAAATCATACCACTCTTTGGGATCAACTCGCCTTGTTTGAGTAAAGTTTCCATATTCATCCAATACCTGTGAATTTACAATGTTAAGAATTTGTTCAACATTGACATTGCCACAGGTAGGGCATTCGCTTATATCTCTATTAACATGGTTAATACATGCTTTGAAATAGTTAACACTTTCGACCGGATCCCCATTGTAAATGAGATAGCCACCAGTATCAAGTACCAGCAACTGGTTAAACATTTTAAAAATGTCTGATGAGGGTTGGTGAATGACAACAAATACCAGTTTTCCTCTTATAGATAGCTCTTTAAGGAGATCGATAATATTATCAGAATCTCTTGATGAGAGACCAGATGTTGGTTCGTCAAGAAAAAGGATTGATGGTTCACGAATAAGCTCCAGTGCAATATTCAGGCGTTTTCGTTGTCCTCCACTTATCTTCTTATGAAGTGGACTGCCCACTTTCATAAACCGGATTTCGTATAGGCCTAATGAGCGAAGTAACTTTAATACTTTACGCCTGATTTTAAATTCAGGTAAATTATCAAAACATAATTTGGCATTGTAGTAAAGGTTTTGAAATACAGTTAGGTCTTCAATTAATAAGTCATCTTGCGCTACAAAACCAATTAAGCCCTTTGTTTGATTAATGTTTTTGTGAATATCGACATCATTAATAAATACTTGTCCTTTAGTTGGCTCATTAATCCCGCTAAGTGTATTTACCAGTGTGCTTTTTCCTGCACCACTGGCGCCCATAATACCAACCATCTTGCCCGATTTTGAAGCGAAGGAGGTGCTGTGCAGGCCTATTACCTTTTTGCTAAAGTGGTACTCTAGATTTTCACACCTAAAATCAACACCACCACCATTATCATCATTAGTAAACTGACCAAAAATGTCGCTGTAAAAAATGGTGTTGATTAGCTTATTGCGAAGCGAACTTCCCGGATTAAGAATTTGCACTCTTCCTTCGTTAATGAGCTGGCCATTCATGGTTAAATCAATGTAGCCATTAAATCTAAATGCAAACAGGTTAACAGACTTAAGGTGAAGGATTCGTAATTCTCCTTTTAGATTATCCCAGTAAAGGTGTCGAAAGCGATTGTCATTATATCGTGGGTTATTATCGACAATAAGTACATTGGGTGATGTAGGCAGTTCATCAAAAGAACTAACGATGAATTGTATGATTGATGTATATTCTTCTTCAGCTATATTAAATGTTTCAGCTACAGTTTCGATAAATTCACGCTCAAACTCACTCATCCCCATATCAATGCTCAGGAACTCAATAAGCTGAATAAGTACAATGAGCTTCTGGTAATAAGTAAGTGCTTCGTTTATTTCAGTGGCAATTTTAAGAACTTTTACAGAACTGGCTGCATGGCGTTTATGGAATTTACCTTTTTCCGACAAGCGTTGTTCGTTCTTATCATAAAGACAATCAAATAATTGGAGGTATTCTTCAACAAGGCGACTGTTAAGTTGCTGATTAAGGAAAGATTTAACGATATAACGCCGTGACTGGGTTTCGGAGCGGGGAAAGGCTATTAGGGCAAATAATTGTATAAGTGCTTTTAATATTTCTTCACTCATATTACAAACTTTTCAAAAGCCCCGTAATACCACATTTACTCTTATTAAAAAAGAATGTTTTTTCAGGCCTTTTTTTAATTGAAATTTTCCAGACTTTTAAAACCGATCATTAACATGGCTATACCTGAAGTTGATTTTTTGGGGTTTAGCCGGGCCTCAACAATACACTCTACCGAGCCTTCGATTTTAAAATCCCACATTCCGGCAGCTTCGTGTTGTTCATTTGAAAAAAGTAAATTACGTTCTTTATCGTAAATTGAGAAAAGGATATTATTATCCTGATGACTACAGGCTACAACTCTGTACATACTACCAGAAAAGAATGTTGTATGGAATTCTGCAATTTCAGTACCAGTTAAAAAGGCTTTGAAGGGTTGTCCGCTAGCTACAAAAGGTGATTTAAGCTGGTTAATACAATTATTGAATAACACATCTTCTTGTGAGTTTAACTTTATAGGAGAAACCAATGCTATTGTTAGTGCTAACAATACTGTAGACAGGTGCTTCTTCATTTTTTATGCGATTAATTTAGAGATGTAACAGGTTAAAAATTTTCTGAAAGATATTCAAAAGTTGGCAAAAATGGCTTCTGTTAGCTCAAAAAAATCATCATCATTTAAATCTTATTGTCTTATGTTGGTTAAAGATAAATATTTAAGGTTATTATTCACAAGCTACAGTATTAGAATATTACATTTCTCATTGTTTGTAATGTAATTAATCACCAATTATGCATTTTTATTGGTTCAAACGATTTGTACATTAAATAATTGGCTGGTTAGCTTGTGAAAATTTTAGGGATGCCATATTTGAAATTAAAATACTTAAAAAAATGAGAAAAGGATTTTTGTTGTTAATACTTGTTGTTTGTGCATTGGTTTCTGCAAATGCACAGTTGACACTTGAGGATGTAATACATGGTGGTAAAACATTTTATAATTATTATCCCAGATTACTAAATGTAAATTTTAAGGGTGATGCCAACATTTTAGTATTTCAACGACGTGATTCAGTTTTAATAAAGCAAATTGGAGCAGATGATCAGGAGTTTTTATTTGGTTTGGATTGGCTTAACAGTTTGTTAGAAAAAGAAGGACATGAGGTATTAAAACGGATGCCGTCACTTAGCTGGAATACTACTAACACCTTCTCTTTTTCCACCTCAAGAGGGTATTTTACTATTGATCATCTAAATGGGACATTAGTAATGTATGTTGCAAAACCGCAGGAGGGGGCTAATACAGATCTGAATAATACGGTTCAATGTCTTGCTTATACTATTGGTAACGATTTATACCTACGTAAAGGGAACGAAGAACCACTGAAAGTTGCCGGAGGCGAAGGTGATGATATAATCTTCGGTCAAACTGTGCATCGAAATGAATTTGGAATCAATAAGGGTACTTTCTGGTCAAACAAAGGTGGTGCATTGGCATTTTATCGCGAGGATAATACAATGGTTACTGATTACCCTATGGTTAATGTGGAAGAGCGTATTGCTAAACTTGAGAACATTAAATACCCAATGGCCGGAATGGCAAGCCACCATGTTACAATAGGGGTTTATAATTTAGAAACGAAATCTACTATTTACTTAAAAACAGGGGCACCTTACGATCGCTTTTTTACAAATATTTGCTGGACTCCTGATGACAAGTATATTTTAATTGCAGAACTTAATAGAGAGCAAAATCATATGCAATTAAAAAAATATGATGCTAGCAGTGGTGACTATGTTTCAACCTTATTTGAAGAGAAGGATGAACGTTGGACAGAACCACAACATCCGGCCTTATTTATACCAAATCAAAAGGGCGATTTTATATGGCAGAGTATGAAAGATGGAAATAATCATCTTTACGTATATTCATTGGAAGGTAATTTAAAGAAACAATTAACAACAGGTAATTGGGAAGTTACTAAAGTGCTTGGGTTTGATAAAAATGCTAAAAATATTTTTATTGAATCAACAAAAGAAGAGGCTTTAGAGCGTCATGTCTATAAAGTTAGCCTGGCATCGGGTAGAATGCAGAAGGTTACTACTGAAAAAGGGGTTCACAGGGTGACGATTAGTAAAGATGGGCGTTTTGCTTTGTCAACATTTTCGTCCTTGAATGTTCCATCAAAAACAGTATTGAAGGATACGAGGGGCAATTTACTTGAAACTCTACAAGTGGTAGAAGATCCTTATAGTGGTATTGAAACCGGAAAAGTTGAATTGCTTAAGTTAAAAACAAAAGATGGGAAATTTGATTTAGATGCCCGTATGATTCTTCCGGTTGGGTTTGATGCATCAAAAAAATATCCTGTAATTGTTTATGTATATGGAGGACCACACTCTCAGCTTGTTCAGAATAAATGGATGGGAGGAGCCCGTGGCTGGCAACTGTATATGGCACAAAAGGGTTATATTGCCTTTACACTTGATAATAGAGGTACAGCTAATAAAGGTAAGGAATTTGCTCAGGCTATTCACCGTCAGTTGGGGCAATTGGAAGTTGAAGATCAGATGCAGGGTATAGAGTATTTGAAATCACTTCCATATGTAGATGCAGATCGTATTGGTGTTCATGGCTGGAGTTATGGCGGTTTTATGACTATTTCTATGATGACTCAACATCCGGAAGTGTTTAAGGTTGGTGTTTCAGGTGGGCCTGTTATTGATTGGGCGTATTACGAAATAATGTATGGTGAACGCTATATGGATATGCCACAGGAAAACCCTGAAGGATATAGACAGTCTAACCTTAAGCATGCTGTAAAGAATCTTCATGGCCGTTTATTGGTGATTCATGGAGCGATTGATCCGGTAGTTGTATGGCAGCATAGTTTAACATTTGTGCGTGAGTGTGTTAAGAATGGTGTTCAACTTGACTATTTTGCTTATCCGCGTCACGAACATAATGTTCTGGGGAAAGATCGTATTCATCTTATGGAGAAAGTAACCAGGTATTTTGACGATTTCTTATAGCGATGTATCTAGTATGTTAAATAAGTGCTAACTTAATAAAATAGTATTGATCTATTGGATTGATACTAAGATGTATTTTGTGGGAACTATTGATGATATTTTAAGTTAATGGTTCCTGCAATATTCATTGATGGCTATTATCTAAGAATATTAAATCAAAATAGCCGCTATCCTTTTATAATAATAACCTTCAAGTATGTTATTTTTAGATATTTTGAAACAATTATACATGTAAATAGCTTGTAGTAAGGTGATTATATAATAATGATCAAATCTGATTATCAGTCTTTGATTTTGACTCAAAGAATCCAATTGATAAAAATACTTAAGACAGTATTGTTCAGGATCTGAATTAGATAATTGATGCTGCAATTCTGAATGTTACGAGGTTTTGTCGTGTTGACTGATAAAAATCATTTAATGGTGTATTTGCCACATTAGTAACGTAATATAAACATGTTACAAGTCTGCCTGTATAAACATGTTTTACAACCATTTTTTATGTTAGGATATTAATTTATTAAATTCAATATTTGATGAAAATTTTCTTTAATTGCTAACTATGAAACTAAAAATAAAGGCTCAGGCAGGTAGTTTTGAGTCAAGTGATGTGTTAATAATGGTTGAGCCTGTCGAAAAAGGGACAGGTCGTAAAATTGAATTATCATCCATTGTAATGCAGCAGTTTGGTGAAGATTTACTTAAGCAAATTAATCGTGATTTAGATAATTATGGTATATCAGATGTCCGTGTTATCGTAAATGATAAAGGGGCATTACCTCCAACAATATCGGCTCGATTGGAAACCGCACTAACGAGAGCGGCAGAAATACAAACCGGAATCCTAAAGTAAATGTTATGAAAGTAAAACAACAAACCTTTAAGAGGCGTACAATGTTGTATATTCCGGGAAACAATCCGGCTATGCTTCAGCAGGGTAGCGTTTATGGTGCCGATGGTGTCTTACTTGATTTAGAAGATGCAGTTGCCCTTAATCAGAAAGATTCAGCACGTATTCTTGTATCACATATGTTGAAGTATATATCATATGAGAGCTGTGAAGTAACTGTACGTGTTAATCATATTGACACGCCCTTTGGTTTAGATGATTTGAAGCAGATTGTACCACTTCAGCCTCATGCAATTCGCTTGCCTAAAGTTGAGACTTTGAATGAAATAAACCGAATAATTGCCATTATTGAAGAGATAGAAGATGAACATCAATTGCCACACGATCATATGAAAGTTCATGTAATGATTGAAACGGCTTTAGGCGTTCAGAATGTATATGATATTGCGAAATATTCGCCAAGGATTGATGCTATTTCAATTGGAGGTCAGGATTTGGCAGCTGATATGCAGTTGGTAAAAGCAAATGATGGAATAGGGATTGATTATGCCAGAAAGCAAATTGTAATGGCTGCAAAAGCTTGTAAAATTGATGTTTTCGATACTGTATATGTAGATGTTGAAAACGAAGATGGTTTACGTAATGAAACTGAATATATTAAAAAGCTTGGTTTTACAGGAAAGGCTATTATCAATCCTCGTCAAATTGAAATTGTAAATGAGGTGTTTACGCCAACAGAGACAGAAATTAGAAAAGCTGTTAAAATTGTTAAAGCCTTCGAACGAAATAAAGCAGAAGGCATTGGCGTTTTTGCCGTTGATGGTAAAATGGTTGATGCACCTGTTGTGCAAAGAGCACGTCGTGTATTAGAAATGGCAGATATTGATGTAGAAGCTTTGTAGTTATCAATAGCGTGTTTTAAATTTAAACCCTGAGTACCGTGAAGAATAAACTCCAAATAAATATACCTGAAAAATTAGATGGCATTGGTCAATTAGAACCCTTCCAGGGGGCATTTGCTAAATTAAAGAAAGGTTGGATGGAAGAAAAAACAGTTCCACCACCCAATAAAGCCAAATTGCCACATTCCAATAAAATGTGTGCAACTCTTAAAGAGGCAATCCTTAAAACCAAGCCATATAACGGTATGACCATTTCTTTTCACCACCACCTGAGAGGTGGGGATAATTTATTGGTTGAGTCCATTAAAATTCTGGCAGAACTAGGAATAAAAGACATCACTCTTGCATCTAGTAGTCTTACATCAGCACATGATCCAATTTTACCTTACTTTAAAGATGGTACTGTAACACAGGTATATTCCAGTGGAATACGAGGAGAACTGGGTAAGGCTATAGCAGAAGGTGTATTGCCGAAACCATGTGTTATTCATTCGCATGGTGGACGTGTGCGTTGTGTTCATACCGGTCGTATAAAAATTGATTTAGCTATTCTGGCTGCTTCAGCATCAGATATTGAAGGAAATGCTACAGGTTCTCACGGACCTTCGGCTTTTGGATCAATGGGATATGCAGCTATTGATTCATGGTATGCTAAACAAGTGATTGTAGTTACCGATAATGTGGTCGATTACCCTTGTGTTCCGCAGTCGCTTACGCAAAATTATATAGATTTTGTGGTGAAAGTGGATTCAATTGGTGATCCTTCAAAAATTGCAGGAGGAACGACACGTATTACAAAAGCACCAATGGATTTACAAATCGCCCGCTTAGCAGCTCAGGTTATTGAGCATTCCGGAGAGTTAAAGGATGGATTTAGCTTTCAGGTTGGTGCGGGAGGAGCTTCTCTTGCTGTTGCAAAATATATTCGTAAAATAATGAAGCAGAAAGCTATCAAAGGTAGTTTTATCTTAGGTGGCGTAACTTCTTATGGTGTTGATATGCTAAATGAGGGTTTGTTTGCATCTATTTTTGATGTGCAGTCATTTGATGCAGCTGTTAGTTCGTCATTAATGAATAATCCTTATCATATTGAAATTCCAGCAGGTTTATATGCTAATCCGTTTAATTGCGGATGTATGACAAATAAGCTAGATATTGTAGTTCTTGGAGCCTTAGAGATAGATACTGATTTTAATGTTAATGTTATCACAGGCTCAGAAGGCTATATTAGAGGTGCATCTGGCGGTCATAGCGATACAGCCTCAGGAGCTAATCTTACAGTGGTGGTATGTCCTTCTTTTCGAGGTAGGATACCAATTGTAAAGGATAAAGTGCATACAGTAGTTACACCAGGTGAAAGTATTGATGTACTGGTAACAGAGCGTGGAATTTGTGTTAATCCAGAACGCTCCGACCTAAAGAAAAATCTGGAAGAAGGCGGTATTAAGGTAAAAGATATTAATGATTTGGCCAGGGAGGTTGAATCTATTACCGGAAAAGCCAAATCAATTGAAACAACAGATCGGATTGTTGGTGTTGTTGAATATCGTGATGGAACCATTATTGATGTAATCCATCAAGTAAAAGAGTAATGGAGAAAGTAAAAGAAACAGATTATATTATTGAGCAACTGTTGCAGGTACGAGAGATGCGTTTGCAACAAAAGCTTGATATGGTAAGTCTTGGGTATCATCTGGTTTCTTTACAATTGAATATTCCCGGACTGCCAAAGAGCAATGACGTTTTGAAGCAATTCATTAATCGTACTGATGAAGCATTTCAGTATTTCTTTAAAAGCAGAAGCATCTTATGTACGTGGGAAGAAAGAAAACTGATTGATGATATTGCCGGGGATGCTGTTATTTATTTGTTTGATAAAACCCTTATTTCTTCTGCTGATCTAAAAGAACTTACCGAAGAATTTGAGTCAAGCTATAGCCTTGGCAGAATTGTTGATTTAGATGTGATTAATTCGGAAGGGCAAGCTGTTTCTTCTGGTAGAGCCAAGGCTTGTTTTGTGTGTTCTGATGTGGCAGAGGTATGTCGGAAAACAAACAGGCATAGTATAGAGCAAGTGCGTTATGCCATGTTGCTTGCCATTAAAAATGATTTAAGAGATACTAGAGCGAAGGCACTTATCCGTAAAGTATCCTCTTGTGCTGTAAATGCATTATTACTTGAGGTTTCACTTAGTCCAAAACCGGGTTTGGTGTGTAGGTATTCAACCGGAGCACATTCTGATATGGATTATATTACTTTTCTTAATTCAGTTTCTGTTTTGTCACCATATTTTCTTGAAATTGGAGAGTTGGCTCAGCACTTTAAGGCAAAAGGTGTTTCAAAAGCTTTGTCATTGATACGGGAAGTTGGATTAAGGATGGAAAGGCAAATGTTGATGGCAACTCAGGGGGTTAATACACACAAAGGCGCTATCTTCTTATTAGCTATCAGTAGTTTTGCAGTAATTCAGACCATACTAAAGCATGGGGCTTTTAAATGTGATGTATTTATGTCTAAAATACAGGAGATTACCCGTGGTATTGTGCAGCATGAACTATGCATAGCTAATGATAATATGAAGCTGTCTCATGGACAACAGTGTTTTAGACGTTATGGTCTTCAAGCAGCAGGAGCAAGGGGAGAGGCAGAACAGGGTTTGCCAACTGTTTTGAATTATGCTTTACCGTACTTAAATAATCAATGGTCGGAGAGCCTTTGTACTTTGTCTGATGCTGAATTAAAATCTGTACTTGTACCTGTACTTTTAAAAATAATAACAGTTAACAGTGATACTAATGTATTGTATCGTCATGATAAGCAAGTTCTTGATTTGTTGAAGAGTAAGGCACAAGAAGCACTGAATGCTTGGGAAAATGGAGAGGAAAGGTGTTATATGGAGTTAGTAAGGTGGTGTAATGAAAGGAAAATCTCCCCGGGAGGTTCTGCTGACTTATTAGCTGTGACGTTGATGTTACATTTTGTTCAAACTGAGTTTTCGTAGATTAATTATGATTGAGAATTCTGATTTTAGAATAGAAGAACCTGATTTAAGCAGTAAGTATGATGTTGATTTAGTACGTCGGTTTTTAGCACCATTGGGTTTTTATTTTGATGAAACAACAGTGGAGTATAGTGTTATACTGTATACATTAAATGATGATATTGTTGGGGTTGGTTCCTGTAAAGGGAAAATTCTTAAATACGTAGCAGTATCACCTCATTATAGAGAATCAGGTGCCTTTGCACATATTGTGACACATTTAACCGAACATGTAATGCAGAGTTATCAACAAGCCTTTGTATTTACGCGTCCTGAGAATATAATGCGGTTTAAAGGTATTGGTTATCGGCATATTGCAACGGCCGAGCCACTTATCTCAGTATTGGAGTTTGGCTATGAAAATATAGATGATTACTTGACATACCTTAAGTCCATTAAAAGTAAAAACGGAGAGAGAGAAGTAGCTTCTATAGTTGTAAACTGCAATCCATTTACGCTTGGTCATCAATATTTAATAGAAAGAGCATCTGGGGAAAATGAATTGGTTTATGTTTTTGTTGTTGAAACAGAACGCTCTGTTTTTCCTTTTAAAGATAGATTCAAAATGATACAGCGTGGCATCAATCACCTTGCAAATGTTATTTTAGTAAAGGGAGGTGAATATGTTGTGTCGTGTGCAACCTTTCCGAATTACTTTTTAAAAAATGAGCAACCTGATATGGTCACCCAGAAGCAAGCAGAACTGGATATAGAGATATTCAGTAGGTACATTGCACCGGTATTAGAAATAAAAAGGCGTTATGTAGGCAGTGAGGACTACTGTGTAACAACATTATTATACAATAAGGCCATGCAAACTATTTTGCCTTTTAAAAACATAGAATACAAGGAGATTCAACGTAAGACAACAAATGTAGGTAATGGTGTAGAATTTATTAGTGCCAGTAAAGTGAGAGAAGCAATTAAAACACATCAGTTTGATCGTTTGAAGTATTTGTTACCGCAAACAACGGTAGATTATCTAAAGTCAGATGAATTAAAAGATATTGAATTACAGATTCAAGCTTCTGATGCAAGGCATTAAAAAAACCGCCTTAAGGCGGTTTTTTATGCGATTTGTTCCTCTGATTCAAAAATATCGAAAATCTTATCCAGTTTCATTAGTCTTAATAAGCTCATTACTTCGGTTTTAACGCAGCAAAGTTGAAACGAACCATCATTTTGTCTTGCAGTTTTAAGTGCACTAATTAATGTCCCAATACCTGTACTGTCAATAAAGCTGATATTTGATAGATTAAGCACGAGTTTTGTTCCGGTGGCAGAAAGAGCTGCAGTTAATTCAGCCTTAACTTCCGGCGCAATAGTCGCATTCAATCGATCCGTATCAGTTAAAAAGCCGAACATCACCCCATCATGTTCTTTAACTTGTAGCATATATTTAAAATTTATTAGTTTTCTAAAACGATATTTAGCTCCTCTAAAGCTGATTTACATGAGTTATTAAAATGAACAATTAACTCCTTAATAGAGTTTTCATTTTTATTTTCCATTAACCATTTTATCTGATCTTTTGGGTAAGCCTCAAAACTCTTTTTTAGTTTTAAAGTTTCATTACTTTCGTTTTTAGAATGTTCCTTTTTATCTAATTCTAAAAGTTTAGCAAGTAATTCAAGATTTTTTAGATGCTTGTTGCCTAAATCATCCATACCCATTGATATTACAGATGATTTTGCCTTGTGTGCAACAGCTGCAATTTGCATCCAGTTTTTCTTTTCTATACCTTCCTTGAAACCTTCATTAAATTCAGACACCTGTTCAATAAATATGGTAATCAATTCCTTAATCAGGTCAAGATTGCCATCAGTAATACTTTCGAGGTAATTAAGGTTAATGTTTTTGTATGGGTTCGGCATATGTTAATTTAAAAAATATAGGTTAAAATACAAATAATTTGGTAAAAGTAACTTTTTTGATTGAATTTCATTCTTTAATAAGTATTTCAATCTTTGGTTAAGTGATATTAATTAGCTTTTAAAGCCGATAATTATCATTTTTTGGCACTTGATTATTTTTTTACATTTGCTCAAACTGAAAGAAATAATTATAAGAATAGTCTTGCAAAGTAAAATTAGTACTTAACAACGTATAACAAATGAAAAGAACAGCTTTTTTTGATTTTCATAAGGCACTAGGAGCTAAAATAGTTTCTTTTGCAGGTTATGAAATGCCGATAGAATATTCAGGTATCAATAATGAGCATATGACTGTACGCAATAGTGTAGGTGTATTTGACGTGTCACATATGGGAGAGTTTTGGGTTAAAGGCCCAAAGGCATTTGATCTTGTACAAAAGGTGACTTCCAATGATGTAGCAGCATTATCAGTAGGTCAGGCACAGTACTCGTGTTTCCCTAATGGAAAAGGAGGTATTGTAGATGATTTATTAGTTTATAAATACGAAGAAGAGAAGTATTTGTTGGTTGTTAATGCATCAAATATTGATAAAGATTGGGCTTGGATTTCAGAGCAAAACACCATGGGTGCTGAGATTGAGAATGCAAGTGATAATATATCTCAATTGGCTATTCAAGGTCCTAAAGCTACTGCTGTATTGCAAAAACTTACGGAGATTAATCTTACTGAGATAGAATATTACACTTTTACAACAGGAGCCATAGGGGGTGCTGATAATGTTATTATCTCAAATACAGGTTACACTGGTTCAGGAGGTTTTGAGCTATATATGTCTAATGATGATGCAGCGATGATTTGGAAGGCAATTTTTGAAGCTGGAGAAGAAGAAGGTATTCTTCCAATAGGACTTGCTGCACGGGATACTTTACGCTTAGAAAAAGGGTTTTGTTTATATGGTAATGATATAGATGAGACTACATCTTCAATAGAAGCTGGTTTGGGATGGATTACAAAATTAAACGAAACCAATAATTTTATTGATAAGGAATATTTGTTAAAGCAAAAGGAAGAAGGTGTTTCAAAGCGCTTAAGAGGATTTGAATTAATTGACAGAGGTATTCCACGTAAAGATTATGAGATTGTTAATGAAAATGATGAAGTAATTGGTCGTGTAACATCAGGAACAATGTCACCGATGTTGCAAAAAGGTATTGGAATGGGATATGTTAATCAGGGATATACTAAGTTTGATACAGAGATTTTCATCAAAGTTCGCAATCGAAAGCTAAGAGCAAAAATAGTACGAATACCTTTCGTTTAACGGAGGAGAAAACATAATGATAAGCACTAAAGAAAAAATGTGATAATTATCACAAAATTCTTAATGTTCTGTCGTTGATTCTGTATTTTGATGATTATTTGCGTGTTAGGTACTTATTGAAGCTTTGCCGGAATCGATCTGATAGAAATGTTAAGGAGTTTAGTTACAAATTGAAAGGTATAATTTGTGCTTTACATATATATATTTCATAATTTTAGAAGTTCAAACAATAATCGAAAAATCAAAGTTAAATAGCAGTATTAAAATTTAATAAAATGAAGATTCACAACTTTTCAGCAGGGCCTTCAATTTTGCCTGAGTCAACGATTAAAAATTCGGCAGATGCCGTAATAAATTTTGCCGGTACAGGTTTATCTTTATTAGAGGTGTCACATCGCAGCAAAGAGTTTGTTGCCGTTATGGATGAAGCTAATGCTTTGTTTAAAGAATTGTTAGATATTCCTGCGGGGTATGAAGTGGTTTTTGTAGGTGGTGGCGCAAGTACACAGTTCTGTATGGTGCCTTTTAACTTAATGGCAAAAAAAGCTGCTTATCTTAATACAGGTACATGGGCTAATAAAGCAATGAAAGAAGCAAAAGCTTTTGGAGAAGTTGTTGAAGTAGCTTCGTCAAAGGACTCTGTTTATAATCATATTCCAAAAGTATATGATATTCCTTCTGATGCAGATTATTTCCACATTACAACAAACAATACTATTTATGGTACCGAGATTAAGAAAGATCTTGATGTTAATGTGCCTTTGGTTGCAGATATGTCGTCGGATATCTTTTCTCGTCCAGTTGATATTTCAAAGTACACATTAATTTATGGTGGTGCACAAAAGAATCTGGCTCCAGCAGGTGTTACTTTTGTAATAGTTAAGCAAGATGCACTTGGTAAAATGGATCGTCATATTCCAACAATGTTAGATTATCGTACGCATATTGATGGTGGTTCAATGTTTAATACACCTCCGGTATTTCCTATATACTCTGCTTTACAAACATTAAAGTGGTTAAAAGGTATGGGGGGCGTAGCTGCTATGGAAAAAATCAATATTGAAAAGGCAGCTGTTCTTTATGATGCAATTGATAGTAGCCGCCTATTTAAAGCGCCTGTTGCTGATTTAGAAGATCGTTCTTTAATGAATATCTGTTTCATTATGAATGATGAGTATAAAGAACTAGAAAAGGATTTCTTTGATTTTGCTACAGCACATGGTATGAGTGGTATTAAAGGCCATCGTTCTGTTGGAGGTTTCCGCGCTTCTACTTACAATGCAATGCCTAAGGCCAGTATTCAGGCTTTAGTAGATGTTATGAAAGAATTTGAATCGAAGCACTAAGTACGTTTAATGAACATTAATAATGGTAGGCTCCGCCAGGAGCTTACTTTTTATTATCACATTTATTAAAACTATTGAAAAATGAAAAAAATATTAGTAGCTACCGAAAAGCCATTTGCAAAAGCAGCAGTTGATCAAATTGCACAAATTGTAAATGCCGCCGGATATGAATTGATTCTTTTAGAAAAATACACCGATAAGGCTCAGTTGTTAGATGCGGTTAAGGATATACATGCCATGATTGTTCGATCTGATAAAGTTACTCGTGAAGTTATTGAAGCTGCTCCTGAATTGAAAATTGTTGTTCGTGCAGGAGCTGGTTATGACAATCTGGATCTTGAGGCATGTACCGAGAAAGGTATTGTAGCGATGAATACACCGGGACAAAACTCTAATGCAGTGGGAGAGTTAGTGCTTGGTATGATGGTATTTATGGCTCGTAATGGATATAATGGTACGGCAGGAACAGAGCTGCGTGGAAAAAAATTAGGTATTCATGCGTATGGAAATGTGGGACAATATGTAGCTGAGATTGCTAAGGGATTTGGAATGGAGATCTTTGCATTTGATCCATTTGTAGCTAATGAAACAATTGTAGCAGCTGGTATTACGCCTGTTGAAACAGTTGAAGAATTGTATAAAACTTGTCATTATGTGTCTTTGCATATCCCTGCAAATGCACACACAAAACAGTCAATTAACTATGCCTTATTGTCGTCAATGCCAAAAGGGGGTACATTGGTTAATACTGCCCGTAAGGAAGTGATTCATGAGGAAGAGTTATTGAAAGTGATGGCAGATCGTCCTGATTTTGCATATATTTCTGATATTGCACCAGACTGTAAAGCTGAAATTGAAGCTAAATTTGAAGGACGTTATTTCTTTACACCAAAGAAAATGGGCGCTCAGACAGCAGAAGCAAATATTAATGCAGGTGTAGCTGGTGCAAATCAAATTATTGGCTTTTTTGAAAAAGGAGATGAAACCTTTAAAGTTAATAAGTAAGTTAATAAGCTAATTTTTTAACCATATATAATTAAGCGCTGTTCTATTGAAAGAGCAGCGCTTGTTATATGTGTTGTAAAGCATGATAAAAAATATTATTCATTGACCGATATCACTAATTTTTAAAATACTTGTTCTCATTTTTGCTTACAGAGTAAGAGTAGATAAATTAAATAATAAAAACTAACTAAATATCAAGTAATGGCTATTGTAAAACCGTTTAAAGGGTTAAGACCTCCACAAAACATTTCAGCTGATCTGGCTTGTTTACCTTATGATGTAATGAACAGTGAGGAAGCAGCTCAAATGGCTGAAGGTAAAGATTGTTCATTGTTGCACATCACACGTGCTGAAATTGATTGTCCTGCAGGAACAGACATTCATTCTGACGAAGTGTATGAGAAATCTGTTTCTAATCTGAAAGATTTTCAGGAAAAAGGATGGTTAACTCAGGATGAGGAAGCTAAATACTATATTTATGCTCAAACGATGGATGGTCGCACGCAATATGGTATTGTTGGAGCTGCATCCTGTGAAGATTATGCCAATGGCATTATTAAAAAACATGAATTAACTCGTCCGGATAAAGAAGAAGACCGAATGATTCTGACCCGTTACCTGGATGCTAATATTGAGCCTGTATTTTTCTCATATAAAGCAGTACCTGAAATTGACAAAATTGTTGAGGATATTGTAAATAATAATAAACCTGATTATGACTTTATTGCTGAGGATGGTTTTGGTCATCATCTTTGGGCAATTAATGATGCAGGTATCAATAAGCGTTTAGAAGTACTTTTTGAATCAAAAGTTCCTGCTACATATGTGGCTGATGGACATCATAGAACAGCTGCTGCTGCGCGTATTGGCGAAGAAAAAAGAAGTCAGAATCCAAATCATACAGGAAATGAATCGTATAACTTCTTTATGGCAGTTCATTTTCCAGACAACCAATTAAATATAATTGATTATAACCGTGTAGTTAAAGATTTAAATGGTTTAACTTCCGATGAACTTTTGGCTAAGTTAAATGATGTGTTTGTTGTTGAATGTATGGGTGAAGAGGAATATCGGCCATCTCAATTACATGAATTTAGTATGTACCTTGAAGGTAAATGGTATAAACTTAATGCCAAAGAAGGGACGTATAATGATAACGACCCGATTGGTGTTTTGGATGTTACTATTCTTTCGAATCATGTTCTGGATAAAATGTTGGGAATTGAAGATTTACGTCGTTCAACCCGTATTGATTTTATAGGTGGTATCAGAGGATTAGGAGAGTTGAAAAAACGCGTTGATTCAGGTAATATGAAAGTTGCATTTGCCTTGTATCCTGTTTCAATGCAACAGCTAATTGATATTGCTGATACAGGTAATATAATGCCGCCAAAAACAACTTGGTTTGAACCGAAGTTGCGTTCTGGCTTAGTGATTCATAAATTAGAATCTAAATAATTAATTAAGATAAGATAATTGAAAAAGCTTCCTGTTCTATAGGAGGCTTTTTTTGTACAATATTAAGTGTTGTGTAACTTTGCCTTAAATATAGTAACAGTATGTTGATACAAAATAATATAAAAAAAGTAAGGGCTCAAATTGGTAATAGAGCTACGTTAGTGGCAGTTTCGAAAACGAAACCAAATGAAGAGTTAATGCAGGCTTATGAGGCGGGACAGCGTTTATTCGGCGAAAATAAAGTGCAGGAATTAATTGGAAAATACGAGGCTTTACCCAAAGATATAGAATGGCATATGATAGGTCATTTACAAAGTAATAAAGTGAAATATATTGCTTCATTCGTTAGTTTGATCCATGGGGTAGATAGTGAGAAGTTGTTGGAAACAATTAATAAAGAAGGTGCTAAAAATGATAGAGTAATACCTTGTTTATTACAAATTCATATCGCTGAAGAGTCGACTAAATTTGGTTTTTCAGAAGAAGAGTTGTTAAGGATTTTATCTGTTGATTTTGTTAATGGATTGCAATATGTTGATATTCGTGGAGTAATGGGTATGGCAACATTCACTGATGATGAGATACAGGTTAGGAAGGAGTTTTCTCAACTAAGACAGATCTTTAAAAATTTAAAACAAGGTATTTTTCAAAATTCAGATAGCTTTTCAGAAATAAGTATGGGAATGTCTGGAGATTATCTGGTTGCGATTGAAGAAGGGAGTACAATGGTAAGAGTAGGGAGCTCTATATTTGGAGCACGTAACTATCATTAAAACCATTCTATATAAGGATGGGAAAGCAAGAAAATATTTATAGAACTTTTAACTGAGACAGATTTGTTTATATTTGTTCTAATCAAGTTTAAGTATTTAATTATAATGACCCAATGGCAAATTTAGAAACTAAATATTTAGGATTATCGCTAAAGAATCCAATATTAGTAAGTAGTTCAGGATTAACCAATAGTGTAGATAAAATTGGCAAGCTGGCAGAGGCTGGTGTAGGAGCTGTTGTGTTAAAATCACTTTTTGAGGAGCAGATTAATCACGAAATCAATAATGCTATTTATAAGGGAGAAGGTTTTGACTACCCCGAAGCTTTGGATTATGTGAAGGGGTATACACGTGATAACTCAGTAGCTGACTATTTAAGGCTGATAAAGGAATCAAAGGCAAAATATGACATTCCTGTTATTGCAAGTATTAATTGCTTTTCGTCCAACGAATGGGTTGATTTTGCTCAGCAAATTCAGGAGGCCGGAGCAGATGCAATAGAATTGAATGTGTTTGTTGTTAATACCGATAAAAATTGCGACTCAGGAACTTATGAGCAATTATACATTGATGTTGTATCTTATGTAAGTAAGGTAGTAAGTATTCCTGTATCAGTTAAATTAGGTTTGTATTTTTCTAATTTGGTAAATGTTGTTAATCGCTTATCTGTATCTGGAGCAAAAGGGGTGGTTTTGTTTAATCGTTTTTATGAGCCTGATATTGATATTGAAAAAATGTTGATGACATCAGCAGACGTATTGAGTTCATCATCAGACATGGGGCGTACGCTTCGTTGGGTTGCTATTATGGCAGATAAGGTTAAGAATATTGATATCTCAGCTTCAACCGGAGTACATGATGGAGCAGCTGTAATTAAGCAATTATTAGCTGGTGCTGTAACTGTTCAAACATGTTCTTCAGTATATAAAAATGGACCAAAGGTAATCACTGAAATGAAAGAGAATCTTAAAGCATGGATGGATGCTAAGGGATTTAATTCGATTGATGACTTCAGAGGAAAAATGAGTTATGAAAAAATAGAAAATCCTGGTATGTATGAAAGAGCACAGTTTATGAAATATTTTTCTTCCTACGAATGAATTTAATTTTATAAATTATATCAAGTCCTATAGTAAAATCTGTAGGACTTTTGTTTTGTAATAGGCTTGTTATAAGCATTTAAAACGTATTGTTGATAGTTGTTTAATGCATCTTGAAACTTGTGTGAAAATAATTATAAGCTTAAAACTGTACCGAATCCGTTTTATTTAATATTTTTATATTGAATTTCAATTTTAGAGTTATTGAAAAACTTATAAATAATAAGTGTAAATATTATTTTATTATGAGAAGAGCATTGACCAAAGCTACCTTTTGCCTGTTAACAATAGCCCTTGTTTCAGTATTTTTGACATCCTGTAATTCTGGTCAGAAAAAACAAACAACAGAGGAAGAGAAAATAGTGGAGTCTGTAAGTGTGGATGGAAAGATAATAGATGATTTTAAAAAATCCAAGCTGATTTTTTACTCTTTACCATCGCCTCTTGAAACAGCCATGTTAATTAAACGTGCAGGAGCTACTTATAATGAAGATTTGCTAAATCCAATAACAAATCTTGAAAAGTATGTCACCAATCGTCAAATGGCATTAAATCTTGGTATTTATTCAACAGACTTGAGTTATACCAGTTTGTTTGATCAAACACAAAGTTCAATTAAATATATGGCAAATGCTAAGAAATTAGCTGATGGTTTAGGTATTATTGATGTTATTGATGAAGCTACTTTGCGTAAACTAGAAGAGAATATGGATAGCAGAGATGTTATGTTGGATATTATCTCTGAAACATTTATGTCATCTAATGCGTATTTAACAGAGAATGACCGTCCGGCAATTGCTGTAATGGTACTTGTAGGAGGATGGGTTGAAGGGCTTTATTTGGCGACACGATTAACCAATGGGGCAATAGAAAGTAATAAGCGCTTAATTGATCGTATTGTGTACCAAAAACTGAGCTTATACACGGTTATTAATCTTTTAGAAGAGTATAAGGGGAATGCTGATATTGATTACTTGTTAGAGCGTATATCTGAGTTGAATAAGATTTTTGATGAAGTTGAAATTAATAATACCTCAAAGGTTGAAGCTGCAACTGATGCAGAAAGTAAGGTGACAACTATTAAAGCAGAATCTGAGACTGTAATTTCTCCAGTAGTGTTTGAGAAGTTGACGAGGAAAGTGAAGGAAATTAGAACCGAATTTATTTCATAATTACTTCTTGTTTATTATGCGAGGAACTTTCGTAATATTATTATTTCTGTTGAGTTTACATTTTGTAAGTGCGCAATGCATGGACTTTGCTAAAAATGTAGGAAAGCCAACTCTTGGAAATTATCTACATGATGGAAATTATAATGCAACAATTTTAGCAGAAGGAGAAAAGGCTGAATTGTTTAAAACATTTTTCAGTGGCCAGAAGTACCGTATGGCTATATCTAAAGTAAAACAATTGCCAGATATTCATCTTCGCTTGTTAGATAACGATGGTAATGTGCTTTTTGATAATGCAGATCATGATTATCTTTTAGTATGGGATTTTGAAGTGGAATCAACTAGGATGTTGGTGGTTGAGTTAAATGTATTTGAAAAAGATACCAAATCAGATGATTTAGTTTCAGGTTGTGTAGCTGTATTGTTTGGTATTGCTCCTGATGAAAAGAAGTGATAGTAATTATATTAATATATAAGAGCTCAGTTATTCTGAGCTCTTTTTTGTGAGGTAAGGTTTTAAATATTTAGCAGTATAAGATTGATCACAATTTATCAAATCTTCCGGGGTACCTTCAAATACTACATATCCGCCTTTATCTCCACCTTCAGGGCCAAGATCTATTAACCAATCAGCTGATTTTATAATATCCATATTGTGCTCCACGATAATAAGTGAATGTCCATTTTTAATTAAAGCAGAAAAGGCATCTAAAAGCTTTTTTATATCATGAAAGTGTAGACCGGTTGTTGGTTCATCAAAAATAAATAAAGTCGGTTGGCTTCCTTCATTAGCTAAAAATGACGCTAGTTTAACACGTTGGCTTTCACCGCCACTTAAAGTGCTTGATGACTGCCCTAGTTTGATGTAGCCTAAACCTACATCCTGAAGAGGTTTAAGTCGGCGGATTATTCTTTTTTCTGTAGCTGTATTATTTTCCTCAAATAATTTAATGGAATCATTAACCGTTAATTCCAAAATATCATAAACGTTTTTCCCTTTATATTGTACATCCAGAATATCATCTTTAAAACGTTTTCCTCTACAACTTTCGCATTGAAGAACAATATCTGCCATAAATTGCATTTCAACCTTAATTGTGCCTTCGCCTTGACATTCTTCACAGCGGCCTCCATCAACATTAAATGAAAAATGAGATGGCTTATAACCATTATTCTTGGAACTTTGCTGATCGGACATAAGCTTCCGAATTTCATCATAAGCCTTAAGGTACGTGGCAGGATTTGATCTGGAGCTTTTTCCAATTGGATTTTGATCAATCAGCTCAACTTCAGTAATACGTTTTAATGCTCCTTGAATGAGATCAAAAGAACCGGTTTTGTCAGCAAATCCGCCAAGGTGTTTCTTTAGTGCCGGATAAAGTATTTTCTTTATAATGGATGATTTTCCAGAACCCGAAACACCAGTAATCACATTCATGATATTTAAAGGGAACTTAACTGTAATATTTTTGAGGTTATTTTCACATGCTCCTTTAATCTCAATATACTCATTGAACGAACGCCTGGTTTTTGGTAGTTCTATTTTTTTACTACCATTGAGGTACTTGGTTGTCAGGCTTTTTTTCGAAGCTTTAAGTGCTCGAAGGTCTCCCTGAAAGACTAACTCTCCTCCAAGCCTTCCGGCTAAGGGACCAATGTCAATTATTGTATCTGCTGCCCTTATTATATCTTCATCATGTTCAACAACTATAACAGTATTTCCGACCTGTTGTAAATTGCGTAGTACGTTAATTAAAAGTGCGGTATCTTTTGAATGTAGTCCAATGCTGGGTTCATCAAGAATATACAGTGAACCAACCAGGCTGCTTCCAAGACTCGTAGCCAGATTAATACGCTGACTTTCTCCTCCAGAGAGCGTTGAAGATAAGCGGTTAAGAGTCAGGTAACCTAAGCCTACGTTACAAAGAAACTGTAACCGAGTTTGAATTTCGTGAAGTAAGCGTTTGGCTACTTTTGTCTCGTGTTTGTTTAATATCAGGTTGTTAAAGATATCATTAAGATTCTTAATTGGAATTGTTACTAATTCAAGTATGCTTTTGTTATCAACTTTGACCCAGTTTGCTTCTTTTTTTAAACGTGTACCTTTGCATTCCGGACAAGTTGTTTTGCCCCGGTAACGTGATAACATTACCCGGAACTGTATCTTATATTGTTTTTCCTCAAGGTGTTTGAAGAACATATTAATACCTTTAAAATATGTATTTCCTGTCCAAAGAAGTTCCCGGTGCTTTTGACTTAATTCAAGGTATGGAGTATGGATAGGGAAGTTAAACCGGTGAGCATTATTTATTAAGTGTTCTTTCCAGCTTTTCATTTTATCACCTCTCCAGCAGGAAATTGCGTCTTCAAAAACAGATAAGCTCTTGTTTGGAATAACCAAATCTTCATCAATGCCTATTACATTACCAAATCCCTCACAAGTGGGGCATGCGCCAACAGGATTATTGAACGTGAACATGTGCTCACTTGGTATCTCAAATTCAATACCATCTAATTCAAATTTATTTGAGAAGGTATGGATTGCAGGAAGGGTTTCTTCGTATATTTTAACAATACATTCTCCCTGTCCTTCGTAAAATGCGGTTTGAACTGAGTCAGCAAGCCTGCTTAATGTATCTTCATCTTTATTGGCCGATAAACGATCGATTACCAAATAAATCTGCTTACAACCATTTGCAATAGTCTTTTTATCTTCCAGAAGGTGATCAATGCGCTCAAAGGTATTATTAATTTCTACCCTGCTAAAGCCTTGCTTAAGGAGAATGTCCAAATGTTCATGGCATTTACGATCATCGGTAAGGGTTATAGGAGATAGTATAGTAAACTTAGTACCTACATCGATTCCTTTAATAAACTCAACAACGTCGCTAACGTGATGACGTTTAACTTCTTTACCGCTTACTGGTGAAATTGTTTTTCCAATTCGTGCATATAAGAGCTTAATATAGTCATATATCTCAGTACTTGTACCAACAGTTGATCTGGGGTTACGTGTATTTACTTTTTGTTCTATTGCAATAGCAGGTGGAATACCTTTAATAAAATCAACATCCGGTTTATCCAAACGCCCAAGAAATTGTCTTGCATACGAACTCAAACTTTCAACATACCTTCTTTGACCTTCGGCATAAAGAGTGTCAAAGGCTAAAGAAGACTTACCACTACCTGATACTCCTGTAATAACAATGAGTTGATTACGAGGGATTTGAATATCTATATTTTTGAGGTTGTGTACCCGTGCACCCTTAATGGATATTAATTGCTCTTGCTTTTTCATGATTTTATATATTGCTAGCAAAGATATATAACTGCATTTAAGTAAAGAAACAAAAAATACGGCGATTAGACTTGATGACAACTGCTGATTTGGTTTTTATATGTTTTTTTGCTTTTTTTACAACAGAATACAATTGTTCCATTTTCTGACAAAAACGATTTGCCTATAGAAGCACTTTTACAAGATATTTAAAACGAAATAGTATGGAAAAGCAATTAGTGCTTTCTGATGAGAAACTTGTAAAAGATTTTGTTGCAGGAGATTGTAGTGCAATAGACGCTCTTATAGATAGACATAAGGCGAAAATTTTCGCTTATATATTAATGTGTGTAAAGCAACAGGTGCTAGCTGAAGACATCTTTCAGGAAGCTTTTATTCGTGTAATAAAAACTTTAAAAAATGGGTGTTATGCTGATAGTGGTAAATTTTCATCATGGGTGATGCGGATAGCTCATAACCTAATTATTGATTATTATCGTAAACAAAAGAACTTGCCTGTTGTTTCAAACGATAATTACGAATATGATTTATTCAATTCCTGTAAGTTCTCTGATGAATCAATCGAAGATAAATTAGTTGTTGAACAGCTCAGGAAAGGAGTAAGTATGTTGGTAGAATTATTGCCCGATAATCAGCGTGAAGTGGTTATAATGCGCTATTATCGTAATTTGAGCTTCAAGGAGATTGCAGAGGAGACTGATGTGAGTATAAATACAGCACTGGGACGTATGAGGTATGCATTGATTAACTTAAGGAGATTGGCTGAAGAGCGAAATATTTCGCTAACCCTGTGATGGGAATACAATATTTATTTAGGCATTGCGTTAGAATATAACTAATGTAAATAAGGTGCCTATGGACAATACAACTACTCGCAATTTTTTAGCCGATGAAGAGGAGGTTAATCATTGGTTGTCAGTATTTGAGCTAATCCCGGATAGATTGTATTCAGATTCAAAACAGCAACCGAGTGTTTTTATAGTAAATAGTCTTAAGGCATTTTCCAGGGCATATCAACCTTTTTTTATTTTAGGAAGAGAGGATGGTATGGTTATAAATTAACTTAGTCGTAAAATGATTGTGCAAAGTTATGAAACGAGCTTTTTCCTTTTATTATTCTCACCCAAAAAGCCTTTATAAATCCTGAACCATAGCCTGTTAATTGTATTAATGATGCCCAAGTGCTTAAAAGTGCAACATGTGTACTTTTTGTTCTGAGTAAAGCGTCAATAAGTATAATAAGTGGAAATAGGGCAAATGGAATAAAAAATAAAAGTGAAATAAAAAAACTTAAAAAAATAAGAAAAGGGTAACCAATAGTAAATGCAGAAGGTAACAGGTGAACAGGTTTAAGAGTACCTGGGTGTAGTATGGACAAATCTATGCGCGCAATTCCCGAATTAAATACTTGTTTGAAAAAAGCTTTAAAATGTGTGCGGCGTTTATGATATACTGAAGCTTCCTGAATTATGCCAACCTTATAGTTTTTCATTGCACGCATACTTAAGTCAAGATCTTCGCCAAAACGCATGTCAGAAAAGCCATTTAAAGCTTCAAATACAATTTTTTTTATGCCCAGATTAAAGCTTCTGGGGTAGAACTTATCCAGTTTCTTGCTTCCTCCTCGTATTCCCCCCGTAGTAATGGGTGATGTCATTGAATAGCTAATGGCTTTTTGTATTGGTGTAAAGAATGGATGCGATTCATCGGGGCCTCCATAACAATCGAGTGGTTGTATTTCTAAGTGCTCAATGACATGATTAAAGTAATTAGATGGAATGATGCAATCGCTATCGAAAAACACGAGGTATTCACCTTTAGCCATAGAAGCACCGTTATTACGAGCTATGCCCGGACCTTTATTTTCTTGTGTGTAATAATGCAAATCTAACTGGTTAAAGTAAGGGCGAATTATTTCTTCACATGGAACTGATGAACCATCTTCAACAATAATTACTTCAAATAAAGATTTTGCAGATTGCAAGGTTAATGATTCGAGTAGTTCAACAATCTCGTCGGGTCTGTTGTAAATTGGAATTATAACTGAAAACTGCATGAAAGATATTTTATCACCAAAGATAACAAATCTTCGTGTCTAAAAAGTTATAGAAAGTTAAAGAGCTCTCCTAAAATGTGTAGGATTTGGTCTTTTATTAGTTATATCTATTCTCTTTTGTGGTGAGGTTTAAATTGTTTTAAATATTTTAACGAAGTATAAATTAAAATGATCCTCATTTCAATTTTGTTTTGATATTATTCTTCGGAAATAGTTTTTCTACTTTTATCGAGATGTGATTATATTTTCCATCATTACTACATCTCATTTGTGTCATTGATTGCTATAGGTAATATTATCATAATTATAAACAGCACCTTCAGGAACTACTACAATAGAAGAAGATTGTTTTTGTCTTCAACCATTAGGGTGGTAAGTTTTGTTATGTTAACTCGATATTAAGTATGATACAATGTCAGCAGTGCTGCCAATTATAAGTAGAAAGGTAGAAAAACGTGCATTTTGGCCAAATACTTCAAGTACTAAAAAGCGTTTGTGTGATCAGGCACAAATGTATAAAGCATGTATGCCATTGCCAATAGTTATAAGGTAATCAACATCGATGTGTTTAAATAGGTTGTTAATTACTTCACTTAAGGATGTTGTGTACAATCTTGATATGTTGCCACCTTCTGTTAAAACACCATCTGTTTTTAGAGTTATGCTTATTATAAACGTTTTAGCTTGTTTATAAACGATCTATGCTACAATATATTATCAAAAAAACAAAAAATGAATACTTATCATATACTTTTAATGACAAAAGACAGCTTTATGCGTTTTAAGCCCTGAGTTACTTCTGAAATGTAAATCAGACTAAAGATATGAAGTGACTTTAATAAAAATCGCTCTAAATAAGTTAAAGATTGTAAATTGTTAGATGCGATTATTTCTGTTTTGAAAAAATATAGGCAAATTTGCACCTCTGTAATCAGAGATGTGTTTTTGACACAACAGATTAGATTCAAATTATAAAAACAATACAAGACAGTATGATGATTAAGAGTCCACTTCAGATTGCACGTGAAAGTTATGTGCCTAAGATGCCATTGTCTTTACAAGGTGGTGTTAAAATTGTTGAAGGAAAAGCAACAGAATCAGTAGCTGATCAGGCTGACATTAAAAACTTATTTCCAAATACCTATGGAATGCCGGTTTTATCGTTCGAGCCTGGTGAAGTAAAAGAGTTTACAGCCCGGAATGTAGGTGTAATTTTATCTGGTGGACAAGCTCCCGGTGGGCACAATGTTATTTCTGGATTGTATGATGGTTTGAAGAAATTAAATGCAGATAATAAACTATATGGTTTTCTTGGTGGTCCGGGAGGATTAGTTGATAACGAGTATATTGAGTTAACAAGTGAAGTTGTTGATCATTATCGTAATACTGGTGGTTTTGATATTATTGGTTCAGGCCGTACAAAATTAGAAGAAGAAGCACAGTATGAGCAGGCTTTAAAAAACTGTAGGGTACTTGATATTACTGCTTTAGTTATTATAGGTGGTGATGATTCAAATACAAATGCCTGTGTGTTAGCAGAATACTATAAGAAAAATAATTCAGGAGTTCAGGTTATTGGTGTGCCAAAAACAATTGATGGTGACCTTAAAAATGAAATGATTGAAACATCATTTGGTTTTGATACGGCTTGTAAAGTATACAGTGAGTTAATTGGTAATATTCAGCGTGATGCTAATTCTGCTAAAAAGTACTGGCACTTCATTAAGCTTATGGGACGTTCAGCTTCTCATATTGGTTTAGAGTGTGCTTTGCAGACACAGCCCAATGTTACTATTATTTCAGAAGAAGTTGAGGCAAAGCAGCAAACTTTGGATGATGTAGTAAGCTATATTGCTAATATTGTAGCAAAGCGGGCTAAAAATGGAGACAACTTTGGTACAGTGCTTATTCCAGAAGGATTGGTTGAGTTTATTCCAGCCATGAAGAAGTTAATTTCTGAGTTAAATGATTTCTTAGCACATAACGAAGATGCAGTTAATGCAATGGAAGGTAATAAAGAGAAGCGTGAATTTGTTGCTGAACGTATTTCAGATGAATCGCGTGAGGTATTTGAATCGTTGCCAAATTCTATCGCTAATCAGTTAATGCTTGATCGTGACCCGCATGGTAATGTGCAGGTTTCTTTGATTGAAACAGAGAAGCTTTTAATTGATATGGTTAAGGCCAAGTTAAAGAAGATGAAAAAAGCTGGGGAATTTAAAGGTAAATTCAAAGGTCAGCCACATTTTTTTGGTTATGAAGGACGCTGTGCAGCACCATCGAATTTTGATGCAGATTATTGTTATTCATTGGGTAATACAGCTGCTATGTTAATTGGTGAAGGGAAAACAGGTTATATGGCATCTGTTCGTAATCTTACGGCACCATCTACAGAGTGGATTGCCGGAGGAGTACCAGTAACTATGATGATGAATATGGAAAAGCGTCATGGTGAAATGAAGCCTGTTATTCAAAAAGCATTAGTTTTATTGGATGGAGCACCATTTAAGGCATTAGTTGAGAACCGTGATGAGTGGGCCAATGAGGCTAGTTATGTATATCCGGGACCTATTCAGTACTTTGGTCCTGCGGAAGTATGTGATATTACAACTAAAACGCTTAAATACGAGCAACAGTAGCAAATTATATAATATATAACCCGTAACAACTTATAGTTACGGGTTTTTTTATACTTTTAGCAAAAAATAATTATTTAAGTATTCAATTTCCTTTTATCTGAATTATGTCGAAGATTGTCACATTATCAGAAGCTGCTTCAATAGCACTACATGCAATGGTTTTAATAGCCAAAAGTGAAAAAAAAATGAATGTTAATCACATTTCAGAAGCCATTGATAGTTCGAAACATCATGTTGCAAAGGTAATGCAACGTTTAGCAAAGGAAGATTTTGTGGCTTCAAACCGTGGACCGAGTGGTGGGTTTATTTTAAAGCAAGATCCATCAAGTATTTCGTTATTGATGATTTATGAAGCGATTGAAGGTAGAGTCACAATTCAGTCTTGCCCTGGAGATAAGCGGGCGTGTATTCTTGGAACTTGTATGTTAGGAGATTTGTCGCGAAATATGACAAAAGAATTTAAAGAATATATGGAAAGTCATTATTTGAGTGAGTATTTATAATCTCCTGTTACTTTTCTTTTAAGTTAGGTTGTTACACCTAATTATAAGGTTTACCTTATCCTAAAAATTAGTTCTGGTCATCGGAAAATATACATTGTGTAGTCGAAGTAAGATAGAGATATTATCAAAGTAACTCTGTATTTAAGGGTAACAATATAATACTTACGAACAGATTTTCAGTTTGTAATAAGCGAAACAGAAGTTAATTACCTGAGGTTGATATAAGTTAAAGTTACAGAAAGTTATGGATTATGTCAGATTTATGATGACTATTCTGAAATAATAGTAGGGTATAAAGAAGTGTTTCCAGTGCAAATATGTATGAGTAGTATTATGCTGTATTATTCTTTTTTGTATAAATCTCCCAAAATTCATTTGAAATATTCAGGTAGTACTACACGGAGTTGTAGAAGATTCTATTCAAATACAAGTCAGGCTATGGTAAAATTTTAAACTGAACTCGGGTTAATAATATTTTTTGAAGATAAAAAAGTACCGTTATTCATTAAGCAGATGTATTGTATGACAGGCAATAATACCTGCAGTTTCTGTTCTGAGTCGGCTTGAACCTAAAGAAACCGGTGTAATTCCGGCTTTTATTGCACTTTCTACCTCTGTTTCAGAAAAATCTCCTTCTGGCCCGATGTACAACAGTGTATCAGACTTGGAAGGATAGGCTTGCTTTAATGGTATTTTTTCACTGTTATAGCAATGTGCAATAAAACTGTTTGTTGTTTTATTTTCTTTAATAAACTGCTTAAAGGGGGTGAGTTCATTAATAATCGGCATATAGGCTTTTAATGACTGCTTCATAGCTGCAATTACAACCTTTTCAATTCGGTCAGTGCGTATTTTTTTTCGTTCCGAATGATGGCATAATAATGGTGTTATTTCATTGACCCCTAGTTCTATCGCTTTTTCAATCATCCATTCAAAACGATCAATGCTTTTTGTTGGAGCAACTGCCAGGTGAATTTTATAGGGGCTTTCTTCATATCTTTGTAAACTGATATTTTCTATTTCACAACGTTTGGGGTGTGCTGATATAATTCGACCTTTATAGTAGTAACCTTTACCATTGGCTATTGTTATTTCATCGCCTATTTTATGACGTAATACATTAATGCAGTGTTTACTTTCTGATTCGCAAAGTAAGCCTTCGCCAGTGAATTGTGGATCGAAAAAAAGCTCCATAAAGAAAAAAATTAAGTACAAAGGTACAAAATGTACTTGCTAATTAGGGCTTGATTTATATTTTATCATCCAATTTGTAATAAAAGGTTGATATACAAAAAAGCAATTTTTTGAGATTATATTTAGTTTTTAAGCAGTATTTTCAAATTATTGTCAAGTGAATAATGAAGTGATTGATATTTGAAGATATAACGGCAGATTTAGATGGTTTCCTTTGGCTGGCTAATTTTGACTGGAATATTAACCACAAACTCGGCACCTTCTTTTGGTTTTGAGATAACGTTGATATTTCCTCCTAATAAGTTTATAAGGCTTTGTGTAATAGAAAGCCCTAATCCTGTGCCACCATGCTGTTTTATTGTTGACTCATCGACTTGCCTGAAACGATCAAAAATTATTTTTTTATTTTCATCAGATATGCCCGGGCCAGTATCTTTTATTGAGAGGTGAAGGATTGCGTCATTATCAATGTTATATTTAATTTCCACATAACCTTCATCAGTAAATTTAACTGCATTAGATACAAGGTTTATCAGAATTTGATAAACGCGTAATGAATCAGTTACAATAAAAAAATGATCTTGTTTGAGTGGACTTGTTGTTCTGATCTCAATCTTTTTGTTAAGCGTATTACTTAAGCTTATTCCTACATTAACAACCTCATTAATAAGTTGAATAATATTTATTTTTTTCTTTTTGATCTTTAATTCACCAGATTCAATTTTGCTAATATCTATAATATCATTGATTAATGTTAAAAGGTTTTCACCACTTCGTTTTATCAGGTTTAGGTAGTCGTGTTTTTCACTTGCTGTTAAGGTACTGTCAATAAGTAAGTCAGTAAAACCTAGGATGGCATTCATTGGTGTTCTTATTTCATGCGACATATTGGCAAGAAAAGAAGACTTTAAACGATCACTTTCTTCTGCTTTCTCCTTTGCATTCTTTAATTCTTTTTCAAATGCTTTTTGTGTGTTAATATCAAGGATGATACCTGTTATACGCATTGGTTCGCCATTTATCTTTTCTGTAATTTTTCCATGTATGGAGAACCAGGATGGCATTCCATTCTTTTTTAATAAACGAATTTCACACTGAAAAGCTTCTGCTTTGCCTGTTTTATGTAAGTTATAGGCCTCTTTTACCTGTTCCACATCCTGAGGTAGAATAAACTTTTGCCAGTTTGTTATATCAAGCTTTAGCTTTGAGGAAGCACTATAACCAAGTAGTTCTGCAAATTGGTCGCTGGTATAGATTAATTTGGTTGGAATATTAATATCCCAAAGGCCTTCGTTAGCTCCATTAATTGCTAATTCAAGCCTTTTTTCACTTTCGATAAAATTAATCTCAATGGCTTTCCTTTTAATAATATCACCGACAAGAAGTAGGATGATAAATACAAAAACGATAAGTAGTACTAGGATAATGGTTAATTCTTGTCTGTATTTTTTTATCCATGTAACTTGTTCATTAATCAAGTGAAATTCATCACTTAGTTTATCTGTACTTAAATTATATTTATCTAATACTGTATGGTCTAATATGGTTTTATTCTCAGGTCGGTTATGTACAGGCGTCTTTTTACCTGCAAGAAAACTTTTCATTAATCTGGCTGCATATGCTCCCTGATCTTGTGCTTTAAGTATTTTACCACCTACAATAAGGTTAGGCATTAGAAAATCCCAGTTACTGTATAAAGGAATTTTAACTTCCTTAAAAAAGTAGTGACTTTCGTTGATCATTTCATTTGGTATATTGTTTCTGTTGGTATACAGGCTAAGAAGATAAATTGCCCTGTTCTTCTTCGGAATATTAAGGAGTACGTGCTTAAGTGTATCCGGATCAGTATTGTTTATTATTTTATACTTAAGATTTTGTTCTAAAGCTTTACATCCATTAATAAATTGATTGAGAAAAATATGCCCTGAAAGGGTTGCGTCGGAAATAACAATAAGCTCTTCTATCTCAGGTTGAAGTTCTGATATCAATTGAATAGTGCCTTTAATATCAATTTTCTCATATACAATAGAGTGTTTGCTTGTATCAATAAGGTGTAACTGCTCATCAATATTATTAACGCCACAGAATACTGCCGGAATGTCGCCCCATATTTCTTCTCCATATTTAAGAAAAAAGTCAAATGCCCTATTGTCAGAGCAAATAATACCATCTATTTTGTGGTTAGAATATTTAAGGTGATAAATGTTTTTTAAAGCATTAAAGTAGTCTACACTGTTAAACCGTTTGCTATCCATAAATTCGTAAAATAAACGAGTGGAACCATCATTGCTAAACTCCACGGCAATAGCGTTATTTATATTATTCGTCCACTTAAAACCATTGTGATATGAGTTGAGAATTACAACTTCTCTCAGATTATCAGCCTGGGTGGTGTTGGCAGATAAAGACAGATATACAAGTAATATTATATGAATCAGGTGGTTCTTTAATGTAAACATAGCTTGGCTTATCCATTAACATGTTAAAGGTAATTAAAGAATACAAATAAAACTAACTATGCTTTGTACCGGATATATAACCTCTTATACCTGTTTTTTTGCTGAAGGATAAGAAGAAAACGGTCATTACTTTTTTTCTTTCGTGGGAATATGTTATAACTTACTTGAGTTTACTATCGTTAGGTATTTTTTTGTAAGAATCATAAGTTATAGAAGGAACAATCTAATGGGGATAGTGAGTTAATAAAACTTGGAAAAGGTGAGTTACTATTGATGTGTGATTGAATAACACAAGTCTGTTTTTTATCTATTTTTGCAAAAAAAAGCGATGGAATATATTAAAGTAGCTGTAGAGGTGAGTCCTGCCAATGAAATAGCCAATGAATTATTAATGGCACAAATGGGTGATCTGGGTTTTGACAGTTTTTTAGAAACGGAAAAGGGTTTTGATGCTTTTATTCCGGCTAAACTTTTTGATACTGTTAATTTAGACGATATAAGCTGTCCTCTTAGTGGTGTTCATTTATCGTATCAAACTGAAACCATAGCAGATCAGAACTGGAATAAGGTTTGGGAAGAGAATTATTTTAAGCCGATAATTATTGGAGATGATTGTGTTGTTCGCAGTCCCTTTCATACAGTGAAAGATAAATACAAGTATGAGATTATTATCATTCCTAAAATGGCATTTGGTACTGGCCATCATGAAACAACCAGTTTGATGATGAAGTATGTTATGGAAACGGATTTTGACGGTTTGGATGTGCTGGATATGGGATGTGGTACAGCTATATTAGGGATACTTTGTTCTATGAAAAAGGCCAGAGCAACAACGGGTATAGATATTGATGAGTGGGCTTACAACAATGCACAGGAAAGTTTAGAACTTAATAATATTAATAACATGAAGGTGTTATTAGGTGGAGTAGAGTTGTTAATTGATCAGCAGTATGATGTGATTTTAGCCAATATAAACCGTAATATATTGCTTCATGACATGCATGCTTATGCTAAAGTTTTAAAACAAGGCGGACAGATTTTCTTTAGTGGATTCTATCTTGAAGATCTACCGAAAATAAATGAAGAAGCAAAAAAGTATGGACTTAAATTAATATCTCAAAAAACAGAGAACAAATGGACGGCAGTTGCGTATAGTAAATCTTAGTAAGTAAAGATTGAATAAACATGCGACGTAAGAATTAGATAGTTTATGACCAAACGACTATTAACCGTATTTATATACATAAGTGTATTAGGAAGTTTTATATCAAGAGCACAAGATAAGTTTAGCAGTTCATCTGAACTTTTTGTAGGTGAGATGGACGAAGTGTTTAAGGGGGCTACAGATAAAAAAGCTGCTAAACTTTTTATTGAAACTCTGGACGCATTTTGGAATAACACCGAAACGGATGAACAGCTGAAAGAGCTTATTATTTCGACCTGTAACCTTATGGCGGTTAAAAAGGCACGTCCTTACCCTGATTATTACACCTATTTAGAAACAATTATAGCATTTCGCAATAAAAGGCATCCAGCTGAAAGTTTTAACAATTGGCATGAGGCAATAACAGATTTCTTAAATAATCGACGTTTTGCGTTGCGTCATCTTAAAACCTTAATGAAGGTTAGTGAAAATTTAATCAGTAATAATGCGCTTTATACTACACCTTCTGTTGTGTGGTACACCAAAAACGATAATTACTACTATGAGTATAAGGATAAAAAATTAAGGGTGGTTGTTGAATCAACTAATCTGGTTTGTCATTCTAAAGGAGATAGTATTACAATTTATGATACTGAAGGGGTATTTTATCCAATGGATGAAATGTGGTATGGTGAAAAAGGAAAGATTACATGGGAACGTTCGGGTTTTGAGGCTGATATGGTGTATGCTGCTTTTGGTAAGTATACAGTAAAAATGGATAAATCGGATGTTCAGGTGGACTCTGTTGATTTTTACAACCATCATTATTTTGATTATTCGCTAAAAGGCAGTTTAAATCATAAAGTGATGAAGATAGCAGATGTTCAGTCATCTATTTATCCAAAGTTTGTAACAAGCGAGCAGCGTTTTAAAATTAATCAGATTCATCCGAGCATTGATTATGAAGGTGGATTTGCCCAAAGTGGAGCAAAGTTTCTGGGAGCCGGAACACAGGAAAAACCTGCCACAATTACGATTTATCGAAACGATACAGCGTTTATAACAGCAAAGTCATTGTATTTTGCATTGCGTAAAGACCAGATATTAAGTAATGATACCGAGGTGTCGATAGATATGCAGAAAGGCTTTATCTATCATCCGGGTCTTATATTTAAGTATATGGCTGATTTGGAAGAGGTTCATCTGATACGTAATGGTGAAGGGCTGGCTTTAAGCCCGTATTTTAATACCTTCCATAATATTAGTATGGATGTAGAACTGGTTCGTTGGAAGATAGGTGATCAATTTATAGATTTACGAATGCTGACCGGGGCTGCTCAAAATCAAGCTTTTTTTGAGTCCTTAAGTTATTTTAGGGTAGATTTTTATAACCAGTTACAGGGGATGGATGCTGTTCATCCGCTTCAGGGCTTAAGAAATTGTAGTAAGTACTACCATGATTTACCCTTTACGGCAGCTGATTATGCAAAATATATGGGTTTCCCGGTAAGCCCTGTCCGGCAGCAAATAATTCAATTGTCATTTTATGGTTTTATAGGGTATAATATAAATACCGATGAAATTACGATACGTCAACGTTTAAGAGATTATCTTGATTTCCGGCTAGGGAAAAAGGATTATGATGTTATTCGCTTTTCTTCCATTACTGATAGTGAACTAGCCAATGCACAGATTGATTTATTAAATTTTGACCTTGGCTTAAGAGGAGTAGAGTCAATATCCATTTGTGATCACCAAAATGTTGTATTTTTTCCCCGCAATAAGCAAATTACCCTTAAAGAGAACCGTAATTTTGTATTTAACGGAACCATTAATGCCGGTATGTTAACATTAGCGGGCAATGGCTTTAAATTTCTTTACGATGATTTTAGGATTGATATGAGTAATATTGATTCATTGAAAATGAAAGTTGAATCGGGAGAGAATGATTACTTTGGTTTACCTTTGCTTGAAAATGTGGGAAATACAATATCGCAACTGTCCGGTTATTTGCAGATTGATGAACCGGATAATAAATCTGGTGCACGAACAAATCCACAATACCCGATTATTAACAGCGAGGTAGAATCTTATATATATTTTGATAATGTCGCTATTCAGGGAGGTGCTTACCATAAAGATCAGTTCTTTTTTACACTTGATCCCTTTGAAATGGATAGTATAAATACCTTAAAACGGAATAACTTTAACTTTAGCGGTAGGTTTGAATCAAATATTTTCCCGACTTTTCGTGAGCATTTAACCATTCGTCCTGATTTTTCCCTAGGATTTAAACGTCAGACACCGGAAGAAGGTTATCCTGTATATGATGGTAAAGCAACTTTTAAAAATGCGATTGACCTAAGCAACAAAGGCCTGAAGGGGAATGGTGAATTAAATTATTTAACATCAACTTCGCATTCTGAAGATTTTACCTTTTTGCCCAATATGGTAAAAGGTCAGGTGTATGATTTTAGAGTTGAGAAACAAGTTGACAGTCCTCCATTCCCTGATGTTACATCGCAGTATATTTATATAGAATATATGCCCAAAGAAGATGAGTTTTATGCGACCAGCCAGGAAGAGAACTTTACCATGTACAATGAGGAAGCTGAGTTGCAGGGAAAAGTTAAAATTACACCATTTGGTATGACAGGAGAGGGGAGCTTCTTTATGAAAAGTGCAAGTGTTAAGTCTCAGGATATTGATTTTGCTGATCATACTATACTTGCCGATTCATCTGATTTTAACCTAACAGGTGCTGAGGTTGAAGGAGTAAGTTTTTCAACAACCAACCTTATATCAAGCATTGATTTTGAAACCCGTCAGGGTACATTCCAGTCCCGCTCGGGGGGTAGCAGGGTAGATTTTACTGATAATCGATATGTATCGTTTATAAGTGAGTTCTCATGGGATATGGATAAGAATGATATATACATGGGAGCGCGTGGTTCAAAAGGTAATCGTTTTGTTTCTACTCATCGTCGACAGGATTCGTTATCGTTTTATGTGCCAATGGCCATGTACGATGTTGAAACCAAAACAATATATGCCGAAGAGGTTAAGAATATTGAGGTAGGTGATGCTAACCTGCTACTTAAGAATGGCTTGATTACCATACGTGAAGATGCAGTAATAGATCCGTTGGATAGTGTTAGAATTGTACTTGATAAAGACTCGTTAATACATCACACCTTATACGATGCCCGTGTAAATGTAACAGGCAAGTATGGCTATAAAGGATATGGTAAGTATGATTACATTAATGGAGATGGTAAAGTAATGACCTTAAGCATGCACAATATAGAGTATGGTAAAGAGGAGCAAACCATTGCTGAAACTAATATTACAAACAAGGACTTATTTACTTTTAACTCCCATTTTGCTTACCAAGGTGATGCCAAGTTATCGGCTAAAGAACAGTTGTTGAGTTTTAACGGAGGTGTGCAGATGTTACACCGTTGTTCAAAAGGTCCGCAAACCTATGTCCGTTTCAGTTCTCCTATTGACCCGGCTAATGTGCGTATTCCAATAGGTGAAGAACTTCAGAATTTTGAGTACGACAAGATATATAAGGACTTTTTTATAACTAAGGATAGTACACATACCTACTCTTCATTTGCCGAAGGGCGTAAAGATTATAGCGATGTGCCTATGTTTAATGCTACTGGAATTTTAATGTATAATGAAGCAGAACAAGCTTTTGATATAACATCGGAAGTCAAACAGGCCAACCCGGATACCACTGGTACATTATTACGCTTTTCAGAAGCAGCATGCAACATACAAGGGCGTGGTAATTTCGATTTTGGTATTGATCTGGACCAGGTTAAACTTAAATCAAGCGGAACATTGGTTGATAACAGGGATAAGAAGCAGATTACAGCATCAGCTATGCTTGGTATCAATTTCTTTTTTAATAAAGAAGCAGAAGAGGTTTTATATAGTTCAATAATAAGATCGAAGGCAAAAACATCCCAACTAAGCAAAGAATTGTACATATCACGTATGGCTGAATGGGGAGGGAAGCAACAGGCTGTTAAGTCAGAGCAGGAAAGATCAGCTGTTGGAGTAAGCAAAGTGCTGCCACCGGCGCTTCAGCAAATACTGTTGTTTAGTAACATTGATTTTGTGTGGAATACTCAGAACCGCGCATTTGTTGCAGATGGAAAAGCTGATTTAGCCTATTTAAAAGACTATATTGTAAATAAGGAAGTGAATGTTCTAGCAGAAATAGCAAGTAAGAGAAGTGGTAATTCAATAGAGATGTACATTGAATTTGATAAAGAAACCTGGGTATATTTTGTATATAAGAACAGTATGATGCAAACCTTATCTTCAGATGCTAATTATAATGAAATTGTTCAGCAGCTTAAGCCTGAAGACCGCAAACAAAATGTTGGGATAGGTGAAAAAGGATACACCTTTATTATGTCGCCAGAAAGTAAGAAGAAGAAGTTTGTAGCCAAATATACAAAAGAACCATCGCTCAATAATGATGAAAAGGAGAATATAATAGAAGGTGAGGCAGCAGCAGATGAGGTACAAGCGAATTAATCAATGTGTAAATGAAGGAGTGGTTTAATTTGTTTCTTAATCTGGGTTAAAAGTATTTTTTACTTTTGGGCAATAGCACAAGCCGTTTGGTTTGAATGAAGCCCTTGCATGGAATACAAATACCAAAATTCATATCATAGAGCCGCTTCATCTACACTTTTATTGTGAATGGCATATCATAAGGCTCACATGTCACATTGTATCATCGGTCGCTAAGGATTTTATTTTTTGTTTTTCCATTATAATTTACTTGTGTAAAGCTGTTTATTTTCTTTTTTATTGAGTTCTATTATTAAGGCTTTGCTTATTGTAATTCATCCGGAAGAGGAGCTATTTTTCCTGTTGCATTAATAACTGGCAATTGTGCATCAACTCGCCTTAAGTAATCGCTTAGCTCTTTTGTTAGCTTATCTTTTACAGCTTGTTCAGAGCTGATAAGGTTGTTATTCTCCGAAATATCATTGGCAATATTAAATAATTCAAGCGATTGATCGGTATAATAATAAATTAATTTCCAATCTCCTTTACGAATAGCACTGTAGGCCCCAATACCCGGGCCACTGGGACCCCAGTGGTTTGGATAATGCCAGAATAGCGAACGTTTATTATTACCGGTTAAAGGTGCTTTTAATTGTGGTACAAAACTTTTCCCATCAATGGGCTGACATTCACCATCTAATTGATTAAGGCCTGCCATTTCAAGTATGGTTGGATAAAAATCTTCAATAATAATAGATGTATTACATTGCGTTTTTGCTTTTGTTACACCGGGCCATTTAACAAGCATTGGTTCACGTATGCCTCCTTCATTTATAGATCCTTTACCACTTTTTAGAGGGTAATTATGGGTGTGTTTTTCACCCCCGCGTGCTACAGCACTTAAGCCCCCGTTATCCGACATAAATAAAATAATAGTATTGTCTTCAAGGTTATTTTTCTGAAGGTAATTCATTAAATCGCCCAGGCTTTTATCCATCCCTTCAATTAAAGAAGCATATTGGGCTTCAACAGGCTCAAGTCCCGCATCCAGGTATTTTTGTTCAAAGCGCTTATCGCCCATTATGGGCGTATGAAGGGCATAATGAGCCATGTATAAGAAAAAGGGTTGCTTGGCTTTTACGGCTTTATCAACTTCCATAATGGCTTTTTGTGTTAAAGCTTCAGTTAGGAAAATGTCTTTACCATGAAATTCCTCCAAATCAGGAACATCCCATTCAGAAGGTGTTTTTCTGGCAAAATTATTGGTGCCATAATAGCTTGCCGGAGCTCCGGCAGCATGACCCGCTATATTAACTGTAAAACCAATATTAAGTGGGTCAGAAGCCTTAGTGCCAATAGCTGCAAAATGTGCTTTACCACAATGGATGGTTGTGTAGCCATTTTCCTGTAATACTTTAGGAAGAGGCTGAGGTGTATAAATGGCATTATTTAATAGCTTATCTACTGCAATACCATTCATATTCCAAAGAGGCATTGTTAATTCTTCAGGTGGCTTTACCATCATTGTATCGCGGCGGAGCGTCCAGTTTGTAACCCTGTGGTGGGCAGCATTCATACCAGTCATTAAACTAACGCGGGTAGGAGAGCAAACTGCACATGCATAAGCCTGGGTAAACTTCATACCCTCATCAGCCAAACGCTCCATATTTGGTGTGTGGTAACGTTTATTAAAGTGTGTTTTTTTGTGCCAAAAAGGTACAGATGTATCTTGCCAACCCATGTCATCAACCATAAACAGGATAATATTAGGTTGTTGTATTTCTTTTGGATTACAGGAGCCTGCTAATACAATTAATAACAGGCATAAGATAACGGATTGAGTGTTGTTTTTTATTAACATAACCTGTGTGAATTAGTAATTTGAAGTGTTTTATTTTCTTTTGGCAACTAATAAGATGGAATCATCTGCTTTGACCTCCTTATAAACCTCAATACAGATTATTTCAAATTGTGCTTCAAATAATGTTTTCAAATCATTTTTTTCGTAATAGTTAAAAAGCAAACCATCATATTCATCCGAGCCATTGCCTTTCCAGAAAGTATGAAAAATAAGTGCGCCTTTATTCAGCATTTGTGCCTGCCGGTCTATTGATGCTTTAAAATCATTAAGAGTGAGGTGATGAAGTACCTTATTGGAGTAGATAGTATCAAATTGTATATCTGTTTTAATGGTAATAGCATCAAGCACCATTATTTTCACCTCTGGATGTTGACGTTTATATAATTCAGCAAATATAAATGAGTAATCAGAGCCAACAACATTATATATTTGCCTGATGTTTTCAAGGTCTTTGCCGGGGCCCATGCCAAGTTCTAAAGCTTTGTATGTTCCAGGTATATACTTTTTAAATTGCTCCAGAAACCAACTTCCATCGTAGTCAGCAGTCATATTAACGTATTGCTGTACATTATCTTCATTCAGGAAAAACTCCTCACTCATGGTTAAAACGATTTATTTTAACCTGCAAAATACAAAAAGATTAGTAATTGACATTGCACCTATTTTTTATCGCATCAATCTTACCTCGTTTATTAATACCTTTTACAAGATTGAAAAGGTTGTTATCTGCTTTATCACGCATCATGAGTACCTTGCCTGTAAGATTTATATGTTTTTTTAAAACTACACTTTATTGTTATAAGGCCAAATATAGTTTTGATAATTGCTTTATTATAGTTAATCATTTCAAAGGCGGTTGCTTCCGGTGTCTTGTATGGCAATAAGTGGAGTTGATGTGATGGTACTGAGGTAGTAAACTTGTTGTGTTTTGCTTTAATACAAAATAAAATGTCAAGAAAAAGGCAATAATTTCAAACTAAAAAACAAAGTTACTTTCTCATATTTATAGAAATTTTGAACCGGGATCAACTAAAGAACTTACTTGCAGAGCTAAATTATCCAATCATTTGAATTTAAGTATCCTCCTGTTAATGATTCTATCTTTTTTAATTTAATTGTACAGCGATAAAAGTCTTATTATTTGAGACTATAAAATACAAAAGCCTGTAAGTTTTAAACTTACAGGCTTTTATGTGATCCGGGCGGGATTCGAACCCACGACCCATAGCTTAGAAGGCTATTGCTCTATCCAACTGAGCTACCGGACCATCTTTGTGTGCCTTATTTCAAAAGCGATGCAAAGATAGTTATTCATCTTAGCTAATCAAATAATTCAATAAGTTTTTAATTAATATTTCTCTGTGCAATGTGGTGCTATTGTTAAGTTATAGATTCTCTGAATCTTGATAAAATTATTAAGCTTTTACTTATCAATGTGATTTAGCTTACTATTTGAGTGGATAGTGTTTTGTTTGGATATTGCACGTTTTTCTAAATATAGAGATTTAGATGACTCAACACACTTTATTTTAAATGTGTTTATCGTACAAATATCAGAATTGATAAAAAACACAATAATAAATTACAAACCAACACCTTTTAGTACCTTTGACACTTCAATTTATTTTCAACCTTATGTCGAAACAAGCGCAGAACGTACGTGAACTTGAGTTTGAGCGTATTCCGAAGCTTTTATGGAAATACTTTTTACCCGCTTTTGCTGGTGTTATAATTAACTCGCTGTACAATATAGTAGATCGTATTTTTATAGGACATGGAGTTGGTGCAATGGCTTTATCAGGTTTAAGTGCAGTCTTCCCTATCATGGTTATTATGATGGCTTTTGGTATGCTAATTGGCATGGGTGCGGGTGTAAGGGTATCGTTAAACCTGGGTAAAAAAGATTTTAAAAGGGCAGAGAAGGTATTGGGTAATGCCTTTGTTCTTATGGTAATAGTTGCACTCCTGATTATGATCATAGGCTTTCTGATTAAAGATCCATTATTGCGCTTTTTTGGAGTTAATGCAAAAACTTTTGATTATGCCAATGAGTACCTTAATATTATTCTTTTGGGTTCTGTTTTTAATATTGTAGGTTACTCCTTAAATAATCTTATCCGCTCCGAGGGTAGCGCTAAGGTGGCAATGGTATCAATGCTTATAAGTGCAGGTCTTAACCTAATACTTGACCCTATCTTTATTTTTTTGCTGGATATGGGCGTTGCAGGTGCTGCTTATGCTACAATTCTTTCGCAGTTGGCTTTATGTATTTGGGTTATTATTCATTTCAGGAGTACCCGTTCGGTTATACGTCTCCGCATGTGTAACTTTATCTTAAAAAGAGATATCATCTGGTACATACTTACCGTTGGTTTTGCACCATTTTCTATGCAGATGGCTTCCAGTCTGGTATTTGGTACGTTTAATGTGCAGCTAGTGAAGTATGGTGGAGATTTAGCTGTTGGTGCCATGGGAGTTATTATGAGTGTTGCTATGCTTTTGGTTATGACAATTATAGCAATTAATATGGCTGCTCAGCCTGTTATTGGTTTTAATTTTGGAGCAAAGAACTACAGTCGTGTTAGACAAACGCTAGTCATTAGTTTAATATTTGCTACTATTATTTCAGTTATTGGTTTTACTGTAAGTGAATTGTTTCCGCGTACAATTATCAAGGCTTTCAATAATGATAGTGTTGAGTTACTGGAAATAGGAACGAGGGGGTTACGCTTATTTTTACTTGCCCTACCTCTTGTTGGTTTCCAGATTATTACAGGCAATTACTTTCAATCAACAGGTAAAGCAGGGTTGGCAGCATTACTTTCTTTACTTCGGCAAGTTATTGTGCTTTTACCGGTTTTAATGCTTTTGCCGCGATATATAGGTCTTGATGGCATATGGCTTGCCGGCCCTATAGCCGATACTATTTCAGCAGTAATCACTTCTGTATTTTTGTTTCGTGAATTAAAACGTCTTAATAAGGCTATTCAGTTGGCATAAAGGAGGCTGATTGTTGTACAACAATCAGCCTCCCGGTTATAAATGTTTTGGTTCAGTTAGTTATTCAGTTTTTCAATGTTTTTCTGAATCTTTTTTATTGCCGATTCGATTGACTTTTCTGGTTCAATTACGTTGTATGCACCCCAAAAATTACTATCAGCAAACCCTAACTCAGTATCACTCATCACAATATTTTTCTTCATCCTTTCAGCACCTTTAAAATTCTTTTCGCCGGTTTTCTTCCAATTTGTAATTGCCATCTCAATATTCGTATGATAATAGGTGTTAAAGAGTTTCTTATTCCAGTTTACTTTAAACGATATTTCACCTCTTGAGTAACTATAAATCCATTTGCCGTCTTGTTCACGATATGTTACCATATAAGATGCTTTTGTTGGGTAAACATCTGCTCCGGCAGGTTTGCGTTTGATAAATAATTTACCAACAGCTTCTTTATCTTCGGTATTTACATTATACGATGCGCTAACAATAGCCATAGTTTCCGAATCAATGTATAAACTTCCATAGAATAGAGGTTCTTGAACCCACTCTTGTTGTTTAAATTTTAGGACGTATATTAAGCGCTTATCCTGACGGGTAATATTCTCAATTTCAAAGTCATATTTGTTGAGTACATCATACTTTAATATCATGTAAGGACTTTTCATAATATCTAGCATTAATGTTGAGTACGGGCCTCCCTGAAGTTTAAATAACAGGGTGTCAATCTTATTGTAATCAGCACTTTTTCTACCCTTCAATAGTTTAATGGCATCGTCCTTTTGGTTGGAATAACCTTGTTTGTAAATTTCAACCACAGCCTCAGATAAGGATGCATAAGTACGGCGTTTACGTATTGTTTCACGATAAAAAGCCGTCATCAGGTTTTCATCCTGAATATAGTTTTCTTTCCGACGGTTTAACACTGCTTCAATTAAAAGGTTAGGGTCTTTAGGAAAAATAGTAATAGCATCTAAAGAAACCGTTAACACTTCCAACTTAATCTTATTTTTAGACTCCTTTAAATCAGATAATGGAATGCTTTTTTGCTCATACCCGATATATGACACAATTACATTTTTCTGTAACATTTCATTCGGAACTTTCAGAATAAAGCTTCCTTCGGAGTTGGTAACGGTAGCAATATTAGTGCCTTCAATGGTTACATTAGCAAAAATCAGATCGTTGCCACTTTGGGCATCCACTACTTTACCTTTAATTTCTTTATACGTACCTTCTTCAAATACTCTCTCTTTTTTTATGATGCTATTAGCTAATAAGCCAGGTGTAATTAATACAGCCATTAATAACAGAATGAAAAAATAGGTTTGTCGTTTAAGTAATCTTTTCGTTGTTTTCATAATATCTTAGGTTTTATTGATTGTTATTTGCGTTTTCATGATAAGGACAATTCATAGTAACTTTTTCCCTTACTCTATTATCAATTTTCTTTTTTTTTATTTCTTGGCGAATGCTTACAACAATCATATCTGTTTTAAAATACTTTGTATATTTTACCGCTCTAAACAAATCAATCAATAATTTAAAACCATGAAGAAAACTTCAATCAGCATACTGTCGCTGGCAATATTACTTTTGATGACAGTATTTAATGTAAATGCCCAAAAGGATCGCTCAGAAATTGATGATAAGTACAAATGGAATTTTACCGATTTGTACGAAAGTGATGCAGTATGGAGCAAGGCCAAAGATGAGCTGGCCGCAAATATGGATAAGGTTACGCGTTTTAAAGGTAAACTGGGACTGTCAGCTACCGATCTTTTAGCCTATCTTCAGTATTCAGAACAACTTATGAAAGAAGGCTATCGTTTATATATTTATGCGTCTCTTAAATCTGATGCTGATTTACGTGACTCAGACAATATGTCTCGTGTTAAGGAAATTCGGCAGGTATTTGTGGAATATGGGCAGAAAGCCTCGTTTATATCGCCTGAGTTAGCTGCTATACCTGAAGCTGCTATAAAACGATTTATAGAGGAAGAACCAAGGCTGGAGATATACAAAATGGGTTTGATGGATGTGTATCGTATGAAAAAGCACACACTATCTGAACTTGAAGAGGCTGTGATGGCAAAAACAGGTTTGATTACTGGTACTGCTAATTCAGCTTTCAGTGTTTTTAGTAATGCAGAAATGCCACGTGTAAAAGCTGTTGTTGATGGAGAAGAGAAAGAATTAACACCTGCAAATTTTAGCGTGGCACGCTCATCGGCAGATCGTGACTTACGCCAGTTGGTAACTAAAATTTATTGGGATAATTACTTGAAGTACGAAGGTACCTTTGGAGAAATGCTTAACGGACAGGTTAAGGTTAATGTATTCAGGGCCAAGGCGCGTAATTACAATTCTGCTCTGGAGGCTGCTGTAAAGCCTAATAATATACCAGAAGAGGTTTATAAGTCATTGCTTAGAAATGTAAATGACAACCTGGAAACATTTCACCGTTACCTAAGGCTTAAAAAGCGTATGTTAGGTGTTGATGAGTTGATGTATTCTGATATTTATGCACCAACAGTAAAAGGTGTTGAATTAAAGTATTCATACGAAGAAGCTCAGGAGTTGATTTTAAAGTCGCTTAAGCCACTTGGAAAAGATTATATTGAAGTAGTAGACCATGCTTTTAATAACCGTTGGATCGACATTTATCCCAATGCAGGGAAAAGAAGTGGTGCCTATTCTAACGGTGGAGCTTACGATGTTCACCCATATATTTTAATGAACTACACAGGGCACTATAACGAGACATTGACTTTAACACATGAGTTGGGTCATACTATGCACAGCTATTATTCAAATAAAACGCAGCCATTTGCTACAGCAGATTATGCTACTTTTGTTGCTGAAGTAGCCTCTACCTTTAATGAAGTATTGTTGAATGATATGATGCAAAAGGAAATTAAAGATGATGATATGCGCCTATCATTATTAATGAGTATGCTCGATGGTTTTAAGGGAACATTGTTTCGTCAGACACAGTTTGCTGAATTTGAGTTGGCCATACACGAAGCAGCAGAGCAGGGAATGCCATTAACAGGTAAGACCTTGACAAAAATGTATGGCGATATTACACGGAAATACTATGGTCATGATAAGAATGTTTGTACAGTTGAAGATAATGTAGCAGTGGAGTGGGCGGGAATCCCTCACTTTTACATGAATTTTTATGTGTACCAGTACAGTACATCATTTGTAGCATCTCAAGCCTTAGCAGCCAAAGTTTTAGAAGGTGATAAAAAAGCAACGAAACGTTATATTGAGTTTATTTCAGCCGGAGGTTCTGACTATCCGATAGAGCTATTAAAAAAAGCAGGTGTTGATATGACATCATCAGAACCATTTGACAAGGCCATTGCCACTATGAATGGTATAATGGATGAGATTGAAGCAATTCTGGATAAAAAATAAGAAGTATTATTTGCGTATTATACAAAAGGCTGCTTAATGAGCAGCTTTTTTTTTGAGTGGTTAAATATGCAGAAAAACTACGACCTTAATCTTTGGTTTGTCCGGTAAACTTATTTTTGTTCCTCTATTTCTTAATAAAAAATGTTGTTGTGAGTATGTTTTTTTCAATTACAGACGCAACCATTACAATTAACATTAATCTAGATGGTTGTCGCAGCGATAAGGTGACAGGCAAAAAATAAAACACATGAGGTATTTAATTTTATTTGGTTTATTAACCGTTTTTTTTTCGGCATGTAGTAAGGATGAAGGTGTAGATTATGGGCCTATTGATGATCAGTTGATACAGGATTATCTGAAAGATAATGCTTTAGATGCAACGAAGCATTCGTCAGGTTTATATTATCACATTATTACATCCGGTAGTGGCGATAAAGTTTATCCCAATGCCAGTGTAACCATACGTTATACAGGTAAATTATTGGATGGAACTGTTTTTGATTCAGGTAAACTGGAAAACTATCGACTGAAAAATTTAATTCCGGCATGGCAAATAGGTATTCCGTTATTGAAAACAGGAAGTGAAGCTGTGTTATATTGTCCATCTGCTTTAGCATATGGCAATCAGGAAAAAGAAAAGATACCAGCTAATAGTGTTTTGATTTTTGATATTAAAGTAATTGATTTTGAATAAGGACATAACAAAAAGGAAATGAAGAAAGTATTACTAATGGGCCTGTTATTGTCGCTTTTAACCAGCTGTTTAAAAGATGATGAGTTTGTTGATTACGGGCCAATAGATGAACAGATTATAACTGAATATTTAAAAACTAATGATATTGATGCTGAACGAGATGACTCTGGTCTGTACTATAAAATAATTGAAAAGGGAACAGGTGATCCTATTGGAATTGATGCAAAACTGGATGAGTACGTTACTTTTTCATATAAGGCTTACCTTACAAATGGTAATGTTTTTACAGATACAAAGGGAGAGAATATTACCTCTAACCTTTGGTCACTTTTGTATGGCTTACAATACGGTTTACCTAAAATTAATCGACAGGGAGAGATACATCTTTATATACCATCAAAAATGGCTTACGGATCGTCTTTTTCTGAGGGTGTGCCAGCTAATTCGGTGGTTATACTGGAAGTAAAGGTAGACCGTGATCAGGCTGATATTGATGAAGAAATTATAGTAGCATACCTGGAGAAAGAAAATATAACAGATGTTATTCGCGATAAATCAGGTTTATATTATAAAATTATAGAAGAGGGAGCTGGTGAAAATGTACCGGATAATGCCCTTATTGATGTGAGCTATAGGGGAAAGCTACTTGATGGAACAATATTTAATGAAGGAACATTAAATAATGCCCCGTTGGATGGCCTTATTGAAGCTTGGAAAATTGGAATTCCAAAGCTTAAGAAGGGAAGTAGAGCAGTTTTCTATTGCCCTTCTCAACTAGGGTATGGAAGTTTTGAGAAAGAAAAAATTCCTTCGAATAGCATTTTAATTTATGAGGTTAATATTGTCAATTTCTAAGTGTTTTAAACAGTATTTAAAAGTCTGGGCCATAGAGGTTCAGGCTTTTTTTTACTTAGCTTAGTGAATATTGTATATTGTTGATAAAAGTGAATTGTAAAAAATAAATCAACTTCACCATATAAAAAGAAACTCCCTCTACTTCTGTAGAGGGGATAAAGTATAATCACATAAACCATGTTGTTTTGGTATTAAGCTGAGTTGTGTACTTCTAATTGCTTTCAGATTAAAAAGTATTTTCTTCGAAAAGCTCATATATAGGTAAATATGATCTGGTGATTACATATGGCTGCGTTCCGTATGCAGCCTTAGGCTATACCTTAACCGTAACTTTTACAACATATCTTTTATCTATTGAGGTATAATGTTGGTAAGGAATTCCAATATCCTGTGTTGGGTCCATACCACCTTCGCCATTAGGATCTTACTCTGATCCGCTGCCCCAGTTATCCGGATAATCCGGTTTGCTATAGTTGGTGTATTCTTCCCGGCTAAAGTTTATAAATTCGTTTTCAGCATCTTTATACGCAAGTGAGCCTAATGGGTTATTACCCAATAGTTTTTGTTGCCAGCTCTCGCTGCTCTTAAATTTCTTACAGAAATACAAGTCTGTAGACACTTCATAATGGTCAACATACTTCTCAAGTAATTTAGTATTGAAATTAACATCAATCGAAGAACTCTTAATGCGTACTGTTCTGTCATAAATGTACTTTTGTTGGTATTCCCCAATTAAAAAACGTTTATTGCTGACTTGAACAATAGGAGTGTTGTTCAGGTTCCAAACCCCTAGGTATACAGCCGGATCATCACTATAATGGTCAATATAGGTATAACCACTATTTAGTGTACCTGGAAAGTACATGTTATTAAGTGGTGATACATTTGAAGGTGTGATCTTTGTTAAAGTACCTGTTCCGTTAATAGTACCATTGGTTTTAAATTCTAGCCGGGAAGTTGAAGTCGAAGGTTTATTATAACGACCAATAAAAGAACCGAATATCTTATTGATTCCCGCTTTAATAAGGCCAGTAACACCTTCGCTTGCGATATAGCCTAAACCTGCGGCTGTGGCTTTGATAAACTTTGAAGCATCGTCTTTTGTACCTACATTTGATTTAACCCAGTTATTGGCGGTTATACCGGCACCTTTTGAAACCGTATTAAGTACGTTTGCAGCAAAATTTGTTGACCCGGTTGTGACAATTGTTCCTTCAGAGCTGGAGTGCGTTTCGCCAGTAAATACAAAATCAGTTACATCTTTGTTATAAGTCCCTATTGATAGCTCTATTCTTTTATTATAAGCTGTAGGGTCGTAAGTTATTTCTGTATCAAAACAGTTCCATCCTCTAGTGCAACCTTTGGTTTGTGTAAATGTGGAATAGTTTGTAGATAAGGCCATAGGTGCATTGTATGTTATATTTATGGGGGCAGCGAAATAGCCAATATTGTTTAGCAAGGCATGGGAATTAGTTGTTGATAGGCCCCACATGGCAAATGTTCCACCGCTGGGAGTACTTTCCAGATAGTAATAATTTCTTATTGTTCCGGTAAATACATTATAGAACATTATATAGTTTTTATAAGGTTCAAACTTTTCTGATACTAAGTTGTAAAGCAGAGCCCAGCCGTCCTCTTTTTTGTAGTCAGAATCAACAAAATCTGGCAAGTATGAAACAGTACCTGTATAAAAAGGTAAAACAACATTGTGGCCGGTATATGTTTCTATATTATGATTGGACTTCCAATCAAAGTCAACAGAGGCTTTTAGTGTTTGGTTAGTTGTATTTTATTTTGACTCAGGTATCTAAATTAATTCATACTTAATACATCCAAAAAGTAAAACAAGTGACATGGTAATTACAAATAAATTTTTCATAGAATTCTTTTATTAGTTACTGGTATTATTCTTGTACCATTCTACTAATTGAATTAATATGGTAGAAATGAAACTGACACTGTGTATTTATTAATATTTAATATGTCAATTAAAACAATTAATGTATGGTATTGGGTATATGCCAAGCACATAACAATTGCTTTTGTAGTTACAGTCCTCTATTTTTTTCAACCGTTGTGAATAGTGATACGCTTAAGATGGTGTTATTATAACAGTATTTAACTATGCCAATTGTAAAAACTCACAAAAAATGGAAATGCTTAATTATTAACTATTTTATTGCATGGTTTAAAATAAACAACATAATTTATTGCATTACCAAGACTATTACCTAAAGTAAAATGACATAGAGTGACCTGATTTGCTATAGTTTACTAGCTTATTCCGATCGTAAGTATATGTTATATTGGCTTTAGCGTTAGTGAAATGTATCGCTGATTGATCTAATTTTAAAGAGTGATTATAAAGGTAGTTAACTGGTTCCCATTCGTCATTCTCACATGACAAATAAATTGCAACTTCCGTAATGTTATGGTTTTTAATAAGTTTTAATAGCTGTTCGGCCTTTATTTCGCGATTTGATGAAGTTGTAACTTCAATAGTTTTACAAGCTATAATAACAAAAAGACTGCTTATTAATACTAACTTTTTCATACTATGGTAGTTTATGAAAAGAGGAAAAATTCCCCACTGAAATCGGGAATAAACAGTGGGGAATATTGCGTTGGTCGTTACCAACTCGTTTCCGTTCTTTCCTGTTTTGTACTTTCTTATTCTTGTATTTAAGTTTATAGTAAAAGCATATGTATTCTAACGCATTGTAAAGTTTACGCATAAAAATTGTTTGAATAATTATTATAAACTAATTTTTATAAAGGAACTTTATACACCATAATAGCGATTTATACTGCATATAAATACTGTGCTACAATGACCAAATGAATCAACTGAATATGCTAAAATGGGAAGTAATACTAAGTGTTTCATTCTAACAGGTCATGTTATTAATTAATAATGTTGCACAATGGTGTAAAGCCAAACGTGGCACATTGTGCTATTATTTAATTCCAATTCCGATTAGTAAACGCTAAAGTAGAAAATAATTTGTAATGTCATTAATATGTTTGATGAACATTGGTATTTTATGTATCAACGTATATTTATGAGCTACGAAACTTTCTTTAATATATAATAGTTCGTAATTTAGATGTTGAGGCGTAAATTATAATCCTTATATGTTGTTTAAAGAAAATTGTAATATCCTTGTTAATTAATTAGTTAATATAGTCTGGTTGGGATAATAAAGAGACATTAACCATTCATTTGATGATATGTTATACAAAACAGTTTGACCATGTATTAATACATAACTTATTATTGATGTATTTCCTATTTTTCGATCTGTTCAGTTAAAAAATAATCGATAATTGATGGTTAAGTTACTTATTTGTTAAAACTAAATTTAGCAATTTCCAAAGCCTCTACTATTTTTAAAGTCAAAGTTTATGCTTAATTGCAATAAATGTTATAACAACCACCTAAAAGTTAAAGGAGAATTATGACTTTTTTATTAATTCTTCCTGTAGTTTTATAATTTGATTTTTAGCCTCAATTAAATCATTTTTCGTTTCAGATAGTTGTGAATAAAGCTTCGACAATTTTAAGTTGGCTTTTGATAGTTGTGTTTCATACTCATATATCATTTCATTAACATTTTGAAAATCTTGAGTTTTGTACTTGTAATGAGCATGGCCAATATAACTATTATGAGCATATTGCAAACTTGAATTTTGTGTAGGTTCATCTATATAATAATCCTGTAGCTTTTCCTCATTAAAACGATTTACTAATGCCTTTATGTACGCGTTAGGCATAGGTCTGCGATACCGCTCAATATCCGAAATATAGCTCTGTTTACACCCAAAAATCTCAGCCATTTGAGTTTGAGTGAGATTATTGTCTTTCCTAAATCTTTTTAAATCAAAACTTTGCATAATGGTGGAAAAATTAATTAGTCATATTGCAATAAATCTTATGATATACTGCATTATAGTGTTATATTTGTAATGCATCCGTTAACAAAGTTAACCAAATGTAGTACAATTGCAAATTTGTAAGGTCTTTTGAGATTGTAAAAAACTGAAAAGTATACTCCGTTTCCAAGGAGTTTAATGTGATTTTTATTACAATTATTTGGGTTAGCTAAATAGCAAACATGGTACTAAAACGTTAGTAAACAATGCTTTTAAAGAAATTTAATTCCAGACATTTATCAAATTACACAAATGCAAAATTTTAAAGCAGCATATGACAATATTAGATATGGAGAACGTGAAAAAGTGCGTAAGACTATTATGCGATTATGTAAATGGAAACATAAAACGCAATTTACCATGGCAAAGAATGGAGATCGTCCACCAACGAAAGAGCAGTCAGCACATATTAAAGAAGTATTTGCAGCAGTTGGAATTGATGCTCTAACTGGGCTTGAAATAAAAAAGAAATAGATTTTGCTCTAAACTTATTATTGTATTTCAAGTGCTTCTGGAATATGTGTTATGAGATTTTTTTTTAATAATACTTATTGAAAAAAGTTAAACGTATTTATATTAATTCTTTATCCATTATGATAGTTACGATTATTTATTACAAATTGCTAATACATCTTAGTTATGGGTATAATTACTAACTGAAGATTATAAGTTAATTAAGATTTTTTTAACAATTCGGCTTGTAATATAATAATCTGGTTCTTAGCTTCAATTAATACATTTTTAGTTTCGGAGAGCTCTGTGTTAAGTGTAGAAATTTTTAGATTAGCTTCAGAAAGTAGTGTCTTGTATTCATCAATTTTTTCGTTAACCTCCTGAAGAATTTGAATGTTATACATCTTGTTTCCATTGGTGATATGACCAGCGTGAGGATACACTAGGTTAGGATTTTGTATGCTATGCTCGATATAATAAGTTTTTACTTCCTCTGCATTGAAGCGATCTAATAAAATTTTCATGTATGCTTCAGGCATTGGTCTGCGAAAACGCTCAATATCGGAGATATAGCTTTGCTTACATCCAAAAAGGTTAGCGATTTGTGTTTGTGTTAACCTATTGTCCCTTCTAAATCTTTTTAAATCAAAAATTTCCATAATGTTACAAAATAAAATTAGAGATATTGCAGTAAATTCCGCTAAATACCGCATTAAAGTGTTATATTTGCGAAAATCTGTTAACAAAGTTAACCAAATGTGCTACAAGAACAAATTTAGGAGTCATATTGATCTTATTTATTATTTAGGAAGAGGTATTTTGTTTTAATAGTTTTTACATCATAACACTGTTACAACAGGATTAAGTTCACTGATTGTAGCTTGTAATCTAATTAGAGGTAAGAATAGTTGGTTTTATCCAGAAATTCTTTATTTTAAATTGAAGGAAAAGAATATATTTCAAATTAGGGGAAATGATCAAAGGGAGTGTAACAAATTTTTAGTTCTGTTAATAAATAGTAAAATGATGTAGGCTTTTTAATTGGAACGATCTGCCAATACAATGGTTTACATGGTTCACAAATATTCTATTAATACTTTTTTGATTGGGGGGTAGTGTTCTTTGTTTCTAATAAATGCTTAAAAAATTCATATCAAGGTTAATATCGGCAGATTTCTGTTTTATTTTACGGTTTTCTGTTTTTTTTGTATATGTAGTAGTTGACTAGCTTTTATTCCGAATTGGTTTTACACCAACTATGAAAATGTTACTTTTCATTTGCCCTTTGGGGACATAAATTTGGCATTAATCTCATTTGCAAACTCTTCTAAGGGCATAACTATTTAGCACTATGTAAACCATAGTTGCTTATTATTGTTATTCTTCTTAAAAGTAATAAATTGTTCAATTCTAAACTAGTTTTACGTGGAAAGGCTTCATTTTAGAGAAGTTTACAATAATGAGCCAGAACGAAATAGTTTATACCTAAATTTTATTATTTTTGTAATTATAGTTAAGTGATAGTTTTTATGAGTTAGTAGTTGATTAGACTTAAACTATATGAAATGGTTCATAAGAACTATAATATTTATATAATGTTTATACGTGGTGTCACTGTTTATAGATATATATTGTGTGAATTTTATTGATAATGAGTTCAAGGCATAAAAGTTAATTTGGCAATTAGGTTAATTATATATTTCCCTTCATGATAAAAAATTAATACATATGGAGATATCAGAATGTTGTATTAAAGAACAAATAATAGATCAGCTTGAAGATTTTATTGGCTTTTATAATGAGGTAGGACTTAATGGTGGGAAAATTTATTGTTTAGATGAATGGGGAATCAAAACGCGAATTACTGATATATCTGTAAATGAAAGGTCAAGTATGTTTTCTTATGAGGATATTGAAGTTACCTGGAGTTTAAAGGACATGATTAGAAATAATGAACCAATTGGGAAAACATTAAAGTTCATGGTTTCAGGTTTTGGTTTTTATAAGGTGTTGTCAAAAGAAACTATTCAAATTGATGCTGTAATAATGTTTAGTGATTTGGATGAAGATAGATTGGTTTTTAATTGAAGCTAAAATGAAGAGAGGAACTTATTGTTTTATAGAGATTTCTTTTATGCTTCAGTTGTCTGCTTGTGTTAGAAAAAAGGAGAGTTATTTATGAATTAGGCAAAATAAAAAATGGCCAAAAAAAATTATGCTAAACATTCGTATTAGGATTTAAAAGGTAAGGGGGTATAATTACCAATGAAGCATTTAGTCTTAACTAAATTAATCATGTCTAAATACATTGTTAGTTCTTGATTCGTAATTCTTAGGGAGTTACTTACTACTGTTTTTATCGTAGTTGTGGATGCTGCCTTATGGATAAAGGAAGCAATCAATTTCTTGCACCAGAATAAATAGCATAGACTGCAGTATTAATCACCGATATTCGATTTGCTAATAATGCTTGGCTTTAAACCAATTTATAAAGAAGGCACGGTAGGTTTAAGATTTTTTTACATAGTGATTTTGTGGTTAGTAATTACGAGATCTTTTATCCGAAGCCTGTTGGGTTTTTACAGAATAAGAACAAAGAAACCGTATTTTAGTACACAGTTTTAAAGTGTTACATTTTGCTTCTGTTTATGCTGATATTTGGTGTAACTTCGGGGTAATGTAAGTGCACTACGCTAAATTACTACCTAAAAATACGTAAAATACGTATTATAATTAAGAAATATACGTATCTGTAAGAGTCTGGTATACTGTAGTTTTGTATTGGTAATTGAAAAGTGTGTGAGGATGACATGCTTTTTACGGAATTAATAGAATTGAGGAAGAAGTTATGGTAAAAGCTATACTATTAAACCAGCTTATGTGCTTAGGATTAACAGCTAATGCACAATTATTAAATGACTGCATATTAATCAATATTTTAGACAAAACCGGAAATCTGTATCGCTAACATATTTAGCTGGTTTTGAAGAAGAGCATGCTGAGCTTTTTCAATGTCATTATTGTTTTGTAGAATGAAATTTCGAAGTGCCAATGAGCAATTCTTAAATCTGGAGCTATCAAGTATAAAATCAATGATGTGACCTAGGAGTCAAAATTTTGGTAGAAAGAATGTCCTAGTGGCTACTAGTTGATGATACCTATTATTTGACTAAGGGAACTGAAGCTATAAAAGTTCTATCTGAAATACCGGTGTTAATAGTTTACATTAAGTTTAATAAAAATGGATATTAAAAAGCCATTAAAATAATGCAGTACTCTTTTAGGTACAAGAAACGACTTATTTTATGCAGGGTGTAGGAATGAATAGCTTAATAAGCTATAAAGAAAGAAGAAATACAAAAGTTTAAAGTATGATTATGAAAGCGCTTAGTTTATTGTTAGTATTAAATATCGTGATATTAAGCAGCATTATAGCGGGCAATAAATCAGAAAAAACGGCTATAGCCCGATTTTCCGGTAAAGCTATAAAAGGAGATGAAATTGTATTGTATATTAAAGGATTTGAAAACGAGGTTTTGCATGTTGATTTCGGGAATGGGACTATAGAAAAGGTTAACGTGTTAACAGAATACACAAAAATAAGTGGTAACATAGGAGAGAATGGAAGTATTGTTATATATGGTGATGGCAGTAATTGTAAGGGATTAATTGTGCGAGACAATCAGCTTTTAACAGCTGATGTTTCATTACTAAAAAATATTGAAGAAATATATGCCTCTGGTAATTTATTAACAGAAATTGATGTTTCAGCTAATAGAAAACTTAAAACACTTGATCTTAGTTCTTGTTATATTTCAAAGCTCAATTTAAGCCAAAACCCGTTCTTAACCGATTTGTGGTTGGCAAATAATAAGTTACAAAACATTGATGTTAGACATAATACTCATCTGGATGTTTTGCACTGTTCTAATAATGACTTGCAAGAGCTTAATGTTAACAATAATATCAATCTTAAGCAACTCTATTGCGATGCTAATAAAATACAAATATTAGACTTGTCTGGCAACCTGAAGTTAACAGTGCTTGATTGTAAAAATAACCTATTAACAGATCTTGACATTACCAAGAATACCGCATTAATTCACATATTGCATTAGAGTTTCATAATTGTCGCTTTGGCTGATAAATTATTTTAATAGGATATGATAACTAATTTTTGGTAAAGGTTTCACTATGTAGTTTGGCTATGTGGAGTTTGTATTGTGCAATTAATTGGTTAGTAGTTATTTATTGTGTTTTTTTTAAAAAAACAACTGATTCAACTACGTAAATTGCTTATGTTTCTTACGCAAATTGCTTATAGTTTTTACGTAAATAGAGTATGAATAATAGGGATATTGCTAATGGAATATATGTATTAGACATTTATTTTTGTTAACAATAAATACAATAGAAAATATATTGTTAATGTGCTATAATGTTAATTTGTATTTAGCGCAAATGTGTTTGAAAAATTAGTTATCATTAAAAAATGACAAAAATGAAAAAGTTACAATTGATTATTTTGGTAATATTTACCATGTCAGTGGCGACGAAGGCTCAGGAGTACTTTACAGGAGGTAGCCTTAGTTTTGCAACAAGTTCATCTAAAGCAGGTGGAGACAGTAAAGGTTCAGAAACATCTTTTAACTTTTCTCCTGAGATTGGTAAAATCTTTTCTGATAAAATATGGGCTGGAGTTAAATTAGGAGTAGGTTATGGCAATGATAATGATGGAGCAAGTCCTGAAGTTGTGAAAAACAGTACTAAGTTTGGAGTAACTCCTTTTGTTCGTTATTACGCAATACGTATGAATAAGTTTGCTATAAGTGCACAAGGAGAATTAGGTTTTGGTTATAGTACTTCTAAAACCAAAACAGGAGGAAACTCAGCTGATGGTCCAAAGTATACCAATGTTGGATTTAATGTTTACCCATATATTACTTACGACATTAGTAATAAGGTAATTTTACAAGCTAAAGTAAATGGTTTAAACTTTGGTTTAAACCATAAGTTATCAAAATCAGGTGATGTAAAAAACTCAAGTACAGGTTTTGGTTTTGGAGTAAATAGTAATAACCTGCTTGAAGTAGGTGCATTAACTATTGGAGCAGCAATCAAATTTTAAGCACATGCTATTTAAGTAGTGGCTTAAAAATTTAAGTTGTTGGAGACTTGTGTTATACGCTGCCATATGTAAATTTTTACATATGGCAGTGTTTTTTTTTTAAAAACTATAGTTTTTCATAGTATTACAATCACATAAGATTATAGTTGTGCGCAAAATGCGTAGTCTATGTTACGTAATTTGCGTAATTGAAATAGGGAATATACTAATAAATACCTCTAGAATACTATGTAAATTTGTACAATAAATAGTATTGAAGATTCATTTTTTATAAAGTCAATAGTTCTTAAAGCAAAGGAAAGAATGAGAGATCGTTGTTTTCTAGTTAGATTAGAGTATATCAATAGCAGTTATTATTTTTAGAATAATCAGGTTTTATGCAACAAGAATTATCCATTTTACCTTTTTGTAACAAAACTAAAATGTGTTTGTTATTTGGCTTAATATTTTGCTTAATGCCAGTATTGGGTTTGGGGCAGAATTTGACCGATAAAACATATGAAGAATTACATGAAGCCATAGAAGGAACAGCAGATAAAATTGTTGGAGTATACATAGATAGCTTGCTGTGTAATAATGAGATGACCACTTTTGATGTTGGGCGTTTAAACTTTCTTAAGGCTAAGCTTTGTCAAATTGGTATGGAGTATGATGAAGCTGTTATAATGTACAGAGAGTCTATAAAACTATTTAAGAAGACTAATAACTATGAATGGGAGGTAAAAGCACGATTAAATCTTTCTGTTCTGTATTGTAATCAGAATTTTTTCACTAAGGCAGCTACAGAATTATATACGTCACAGGAGATTGTTGATAAAACCAATAATACCAAGCAAAAAGCAGTGGTTAGTGAATTTTTTGCTAACATGTATTACCGACAAGGTGATAAAAATCAAGCATTGAATTATCTTGAAAGAGCAGTTATGGAATATGAAGCAGGGAATGATACAGTTGTTTTATCACGATTATATAATAACCTGGCAGTGCTGTACAAGAATAAAAAACAATTTAAAAAGGCTATTGGATATAATAAGAAATCATTGGCTTTAAGTGAATATTTAAATGATCAGTTAGCCATTTCCGAATCGTATAATAATATTGCTACTAATTATGAAAATCTTTATAATCAAACTGATAGTATTATATTTTTGGAGTTGGCTATTTCGTTTTATGAGGCATCAGCGAAATTAAAAAGAAATTACCCAGAAGAATGGAATACCGCACTTGAAAACCTTGCACGTTTAGAGTCAAAGGTTGGACAGTATAACATAGTCACTAAGTATCATGACGAAGTATTATCAAGCGGTTATCAAAAAATACACCTTAGTAGTCAGGAAATGATGTTTCGTCGTTGGTTAAGTGATGCTTTACGAATAGGACATCTTAATCGTGCCAAACAATATTTAACCAGTTTGGATTCGGTTCAGGTACTTTTGCGGGGGGTACAAAAGAAAGATTTTCAGCAAATGCTTCAAAATCAGGAAGAGTTGTTTGAAATAAGAAGAAGGACAAGTGAACATGAGCTGATGCTTAAAGAGGAACAAAATACGCGAATGTTGGCTGAACGTGCGCATGACCGTATAAAAGTGATGTTAATCGGAGTGCTTGTTTTAGTGCTATTTGCACTATTATTATTTGTACAATATCATAAAAATTTAAGATACAAGAATGAGAAAGAAAAGAACCGGTTAAAACACAAAATTTTAAGGTCGCAAATGAATCCTCATTTCATATTTAATGTGCTAACTGCTATTCAAAATTCTATTTTGGATGAAAGTCCTTTAAAATCAGCTGAATACATCTCTAATTTCTCTCGTTTAATTAGGCAAAATTTTGATTTTACTAATCTGGATACCATATCTCTATATGATGATTTAGATGCTTTGGTAAACTACATGGAAACGCAAAAAATACGCTATTCTAATAAATTTACCTATGCTATACATGTAGATGATACTCTTGATAAAAATGAGATCCAAATACCCCCGATGTTACTACAACCGATAGTTGAAAATGCTATAGAGCATGGTTTAAGAAGAAAAAAAGAAGGAGGGAAATTAGATATATATATTACTCCAGTAGAAAAAGGAATCAGATTTGTGGTGACGGATAATGGTTCAGGATACTTTCCTAAAAATGAGGATGGGAAAGAACACTCATTAGATGTTTTAAAAGCCCGGTTGGCTATTTCGGGATATGGTGATGAGCAAACATTTATAGCCACTAACCTTGATAATACAGCCGGAACTAAGGTTGAGTTTTCAATAACACTTAAGAGCGATGTTTAAAATTGTTATAGTAGAAGATGAGTTTAATGCACAGCAAGCGCTTGCTAAGATGTTAAGATTAATGTTTACTAAAATTGAAATTGTTGGCATATTCCCATCTGTAGAGAAGTGTAAAGAGTTTTTGGAAAATAACCTTGTTGATTTAGTTTTCTTTGATATTGAACTTGAAGATGGTATAAGTGTTAATTTATTGAAACAACTGTCTGAAATAAATTTTCACATTATTTTTACAACCAGCTTTGACCAATATGCTATTGATGCAATAAGGCTTGGTGCCACTGATTACCTACTTAAGCCTATAGATCCTGTGGAATTAAAGCGCGCTGTTTCTAAAGCATTAGAACAAATAGTTGAAGAAAGACAAAAGCAGGACATTATTTCTACAATGAATAAGAGTAATGTAGCGGATGAGGAAAAACTAGTTGTAAAAACAGCGGATAATATACATTTTATTTTAGTTAACGATATAATAATGCTTGAAGCTGATGGAGCGTATACAAAAGTAACTTGTACGAATAAGTTTATTCATGCTTCTAAGCACCTTAAGTATTTTGATAATATTCTGGAATCTTCGAAGTTTATACGAACACATCAATCCTATTTGGTAAACAAAGACCATGTTAAACATATTTGTAAATCTGGAGTAGTTTTAAGTAATGAGCAAATTGCTAAAGTGGCAGTCCGAAAATATAAAGAAGTAGTACGTTTGATTAAGGCTGTTAATTAACAAGCAGGTTTCAATATAAAATTAAAGTCACAGAAACTATATAGTTATGCTGGTTTATAAATAATAGTGTACTAATGTGAAGAGTTTTCGGTGCAAAGATGTTATGAGTATCACTTTTTTTAAAACTTGTTTTTTGTATAAGTTTTCTCAAAGCATTCGAAATACCCCAAAATTCCTGGATAGAATTGGGAAAAATTCTATTCACAAACAAATTAAACTGTGACATCATTTTAAACCGAACCCAGGTTAGTAAGAAGAACACTAAACCATTTACGGCATCTTTTCATAAAAATTCAACGAATATTAAATAAATAGGTACACCTATCAATTGCTTTTGTGGATTTGTATATAGTAATGCAACTTGCAGTCAAAATAAGATAATTAAGTGTCATCTATTAAAAGATACAGGTTATAACTTATTACGATTGAACAATTGACTAAGGCAAGGAACAAGTGCTAATGTAGTGAAATGAATGTCTGATGCGAAAGATGTTTCGGATAAAGATTTCTGATCAGACCAATTGTATTTTATGATGGTTATAGAGGTATAAGGTAGTCGTATTTTTCGTTTACCTGGAAATTATCTGGTTTGATGATATTTGAAGTAAAATACACATAAGGGATATACTGCCTGAACTGGGATAGTTATCTGTTTAAAGTATATATATTAATTAAAATTACAAATTTTTAAAAGACAAAGATTATGATTTATGGAATTACTTTAGTTGTACTTGGTATTTTAGCAGCGCCATCATTGCTTTTAGCAAAAAAGCCTAACGCTCAGGAACTGTTAGATAAAATTACACCTTACCAAGGATGGATAGGATTAGTATTTTGTTTTTGGGGTGTTTGGGGTATTATACAAGCAATATTAGGTTTGGGTTTGTTAGCCACTTATCCTATATGGTGGATCACATGGATGGGAACAAGTGTTGTTGAAGCAGCCCTTGGCTTCTTATTAGGATATGGTATGATAAGTCAGCTTGTACTTTCGAAAAATGAAGCTGCAAAAGAAAAAGGAGCACAATTGCTTGCTAAACTATCACCATTACAAGGTAAGTTAGGTTTAGTTGCTATTATTTTAGGTATTTGGACTATTATAGCATCAATCCTTTTTTATGCATAATTAAAATTTAAAAACATACTGGTCTTCTATGTTGACCGGTATGTTTTAAATTGAAATAACCAATCAACATCAATAGCGAAAAAGCTTTGTGAAGATTGATAAGATTAGTTTGGTGATTGTAAGAACGCTTACATTGCTTATTGTCTATATGTTTATTAGGGGAATAGACTATTAGTTTTATTCAATATTATTACAATTGGGATGATTTCTCTTGAGATGCAGAGAATGACGATCAGTTGATAAAACACAAGTATTAAAGAAATCAAAATATAGTGAGATTTCTTACAAAAACAGACAGGCACCACTTGATTGGGAAGGAATTATGATAATGCGTCTAAATTATCTTGTATTCTTAACGAAGATGAACCTTGAGATAGCTTATGGACAGGTTGTGAACTAAGCTTATGGAAGAACAAGATTTTCAAAATCAATTAGGAGGTAACCTTAAATGGGGTTAAGAAGTAACTACTTCCAAAAATTATAGGTACCCAATGAAACTTATGCTTCAGATAGAATTGAGTGAAAATACAGATATAATGTGGGGAAGAAGGATTAATGCATATCTTCTATGACATAAACTCAAAAAAAGTCTTTATTTTTCAGGAGCAAATACTAATAAGAGAATTAAACTGGAAGATATTCATGGTATCTTTTACGAAGGTGTTGTGTATCGAGGCTTAATAAAAGCACTTGTACACAATGTCTTTTTTTTTGTGTTATACATAACCATTAGATTAAGAGATCAGTTAGAATGTAGCTGACCGAAAGTTACCAAAACTTTATTTCTTGTTAGCATTAGAAAGAAAATAAGTTTAGTGAAAACTAAAGCAGTGCGAAATTTATTTGCGAGGAATAAAAAAGTACTTTCTGAATTATCATTATTACTACATAATTACAAAACTAAAAGGTTAACAATATTATATCCTAAACTAGAATCTTGATAAAGAAAAGCATATGAGAACGATAACACTACTATTAATCATACTTACTTTTGTTTTTGACACTAAAGCCAAAGTAGCCGATCAACTTATTAATTACGTACCTAAGGATAGTGTTATACTGATGTTGTATTATAATCAAGAAAACTTTGATAACGATTCTATACTAAATGTATTTAAAAATCAGATGTCTGAGACCAGTTCCGGTATATTCAACAATTGCAAAGAATTTTGCTTTTATGTTCAGGATTTTGAGTTATACAGCAGTTACACTGTGCATTTTAGAATCGATGGTGATGTTGATTTGCAAAATGCAAATATATTTCTTGAAAATATGAACCTTAATTTGAAGAGTTTTGAAGGCGGATTTTGGGAATTGGAGGGAAAAGAAAGAAAAGATGGACGATATGGTTATTTGTATAAAGGTGATAACTATTACACCTTGCAGGTATATGCTCAAACGATGATTGTAGATGAAAAACTAAGAGCAGAATGTGAACAGTTAAAGTCTGGAATTACTGAATATACAGATGAAATAGAACAAAAGGGCGATTCACTAATGCAACTGGATGCAGTAGAAAGTAAAAAATATTTTAATGCGTTATTATTGGCTCAAAAGAAAAAAATACAGAATGGCGAAGATTTTAAGCATATAAAAAAGACCTTGAGGTTTAATAAAGAAATTGCTGGAAATATACATGCAAAAGCTATTGTAGCATATGCTAAGCCTGCTAATATTGAACAGTTACCATGGCATTTTATACGTTTTACAAATAATTTCGACTTGCATGATTATCTAGAGAAAGCAACTGCATTAAAAGCTTATTCTGCAAGTGATCAGTTGTGGATTACTATGGCAATTGATAAGGCGCAAATACATGTTGAAACTGTGCATGAAAATAAGAAAAAGAGACAGGAGATATATAAAAAGATTGATAAGGATATATTAAAATACCTGCCTGTAACCCACCCCGAAACTTTTTCTGTGCATAATGTAAGTCTGGTAGAATTAGTGCAACAGATTATTGAGGGTTATCCTTCGTTTAGTAAGGATAATATGTATGGTGCAGCAGTGAAAATGGGTCTGTTAGTTATTGATGATCAGTTGATAAGTGGATTAGGTAATGGATTTATTACGTCAAAATCAGAAGGGTTGTTAGGTAGTGATGTACCTGATTTTAAAATGGTATTTAAAGTGCCGGAGACAAAGAAGTCACAGCTATTACTTGAAATAATGTGTAATGATCTGGGATGGCTGGAATATGTTGAAAATAATTGCTTTACAATATTTAAAGAGAAAAGAATAAAACTATTTGTTCAGGATGATATTTGGATAATAGGTAGTGGTAAATTGAATGATATAAAGACGCGATTAAGTAAAAATGAAGTTAAATCTCTGTATCCCAAGTTAAAGGATAAAAAACTAGCGCAGTACTCAATATTACCCGACTTTTTACTTGACGAATTTGATATACCATTAAAAAGTGTTGAAGCAAAGACAAGTATAATAAATAGAAAAACTGTGAAAGCACATATTCAGATTAAGCTTAAGGATGAATGAGCCACTGAAGTAGAGTTGATAGTCTTATAACTTGATGAAAAATAGTAATATAACGAAACAAACTTGCTGCTGTCGATAATAATGAGATCAAGCTATTGAGAGAGGAAATAATGAATAAATTAAAAGACCTGAAAGGGTTGCTCAATATTGGAGATTTATCACAAGGAAGAAATTGATGTGAAAATGCAGGAATATGTTTTGGGTGTAATATTCAGTTTATTTTATTGCTTTATGAGTACTTTTGTTTAGAATTGGTGAGTATGGGTTTGAATGGTAAAATCAATTGATTAAAACGATTAAGATAAAATTATTGATAAAATATCAGAAGGACTATATGAGATTTATAGGGAAGATATTAGCATTTTTACTATTGACTCAAATATTTTGTGTGGCTAGTGCGCAAGAAAAATATGATTCAGAATCATTTATTACTGTTTGGGCTTCAGATTCGGATAATTGGTGGTTAGAAATACCCATTAATCCCTGGAGTGGACCATACAAATATAATGTTGAAATTTGTGACAAACAGGGAAGAGTGATTGCCAGTAGCAGGAACTGTAATAATATATATCGATCTCCGGTTTTAAGCGCAGATACAGTAATTGTTAAAATAAATGGACAATTTCCTCAAATATGTCACTATTTTGAAAATGATGGAGGTGTTAACCGGCAGCAGATTATAAGTGTTGTGCAATGGGGTAATATAAAATGGAAAAGCTTTGAAAACGCTTTCTTTGGATGCCGTAATATGACAGTAAATGCTCTTGATGCCCCCGACTTAAGTAATGTTACGAATCTGAGTAACATGTTTTGGGGAGTATGGATGTTTAATGCAGATATAGGACATTGGGATGTCAGCAATATTACTGATATGAGTGGAATGTTTGGTGATAATACCTTTTTTAATCAGGATATCAGTATGTGGAATGTAAGTAAAGTTACCGATATGTCAGGAATGTTTGAAAGAGCAATTGCATTTAACCAGGACATTAGTACGTGGGATGTTGGTAATGTAGTGAATATGAGTTATATGTTTTCAGGGGCGAGGAGCTTTAATCGGGATATTGGTACATGGCAAATAAGTAATGTAGTAAATATGGCTGGCATGTTTATAGGAGTTACTTTATCTACAGAATTTTACAATGCCTTACTAAATGGGTGGAGTAAAAAAGAACTTAAATGGAGACAAGTTGTATTTAATGCAGGTAGAAGTAAATGTAGTGCGGAAGCTGAACAGGCTAAAAAGAAATTAGAAGAAACATATGGTTGGAAAATTACCGATGGACATACACAATAAGAGAGTTTATAGAATTGATAAAGTATAACAACAATTGATTAGCCGAGTAATAAATGCCAGGGCTCTGAACTGTAGTATTTTCGAACTTTATTATTATGAGAGTGTTCGATTAGCAAGAAATAAAAAGTACTGAAACGAATATATAATGCAGATAAAAAATATGCAACATATTATTTTGTTAATAACCTTTGTGTTTATGGTGTTATCATGCACTTTATTTAAAACAACAACAAGTAAAAATGAAGATGTTTATTGCAATATATATGTATGCCAGAATGAAAAAGAGAGAGCTGTTTCATTTCAAAATGAAGTAATTGAAATAGATAAAAATAAATTCGCTCTTCACTTTTACAATAAACCGTATGATGCGGAAAACAAAGCATTTTATGCCACACAAATTGCATTATTTTACAGTGCGGCACACATGCCTGTTCTGGAGCCAGGTAAGTCAGTTGACTCAGTAGCTTGTTTCTCAACAGGTACAGGGCTTGCAACTGCTCGAAGTGGTAAGTATGAATCCTTGTCGTTTGATACATCAGGACACCATTATTTATTTTACCAGAATGAAAAAAGTAAGCGGGTTAAGCTGTTACATGCATCAGACGATATTTTGAAGCTTGAATTTGAAATTGACTCATTAAATTTTATGGGACATACTGTAGCCATGTCCGAGATACAAATAAGCGAGTTTTACTTGCTTTTATTTACCGATAAAAATCTGGATAAACGTATAGACAAAGGGGAGTGTAAAAGATTAACCTTTCGTATTAAAGATAATTACAAAGGATGGCATGTTCCCTATTGGAATATGCAGGATTCATTGGGACAAACTCCCTTGCATAAACTCTTTTTATATAAGCAGTGGGATGATGCAGGCATCCAGCAAAGGACACAACTCTTCCGGGAAGCCCTTTTATTAGAAAGTACAAATCTTAATATACAGGATGCCTTGGGTAATACAGCTATGCATTATGCCTTGGGAACACATTACTTTAAACCTGATAAAAAGTATGAAGAGCACCCGATTCAGCTTATTAAGATATTATTGAATAGTGATAGGAGTGATGTAAATATCCGAAACTATTATTATAACAATACTCCGCTTCAACAGTACCTTATGGAAGGTGATTTAGGTGTAAATAGGTTAAGTGATAGAGGTATAGAACTTGTTAAGCTGTTTCTTCAACGCAACGACTTACGGCTGAATAACCAGAATAATGTGAATTATACTGCTTATGATTATGCTAATAGAAAAAACTGGTTAGATAATAAGCATACCGGACTTATTAATAAACTAAAGGCAAAAGAACAGTACAACAGTGGAGCGTCAGAGGAATTATCACAATTTATTCATCAGCTTGATTTTGATGCTAGTGAGAGTGAAAAAGATTTTTATAAAACCAATATACAGTTATGCCTTGATCATGATGCTAACCCCAATGTAATTAAATATCAATTGGCAAGAACACCGCTAACATGGTTCTGTTACACAACAAACAGGCCATATGGGTATTCGGAAGAAGAAATTCAATCGAACTTTCGCTTAAGGTCAGCTTTGTTACAACAATTGATGCAAACACCTGGAATTGACATTAACTTACCTGACTATATTGGTGAAACAGCTTTACACTATGCAGTAAAAGGAAAGGCAACAATTTTGGTAAAAACACTGCTAGATAATCCGCAAACTAATATAAACAGTCAAAATTCGGAAGGCAACACCCCCTTAATGGAATTTATTGAAGATCTTAAGTTTCATAACTTAAACTCTGGTAAGGATATTTATGACTGTTTGCAAGTCCTAACATCTGATTTTGAACGATTAAATTTAAAGGTGATTAACTATAAGGGAAATACAACGCTTGATTTAATTGATATTTGGCTATTAGATGATGGTAGAGGAGAATTATATAAAAGATTTAACCCTGATGTATATAATTACCTTAAAGAATTAAAACAACGAATAGAAATAAAGATTAGACAATCACCTCTTTAGCGGAAATTAAATAGTAATAATCGCAATTTTTTAAAAAAATAAAAACTATTATATAGCAGTATTAGATAACTTTACAAGGCTATGAATCAAGAATAATAACAATGCACAACTCCATTATTAACAGTTCTATTGTATCTCTTACTATGCTCTTACTCTTGTCGGCGTGTAATAAAAAGGAGCTTTCAACATCTTTTTATCACTGGGAACAAACGTTTGATCTGCATAAAGACGAAATACAGCTTCTTAATAATTTAAAAGTGAAAGAGATATATGTTCGTATTTTTGATATAGACTATAAAGATAAAAGCAAAGAACCTGTCTTTCTCTCCAATATTAATGTTAAAAATAAATTGCCTGGCGGCAGAACCATTATACCCTGTATTTTTATTACAAACCGCACCTTTAAAAATATCAATTTAGTTGCGGTTGACTCATTAGCACAAAAAACAGCTCTCCATATTAATAATATTACAAAGACACAGGGTCTTACATGGGGAGATGAAATACAATTGGATTGCGATTGGACTCCCCGTACACACCTATATTATTTTGCATACTTAAAACAATTAAAACAATACCTCCCTCAATTCAGTACCTTTTCAGCAACAATACGCCTGCACCAGTTTAAGTATCCTCAAAAAACAGGCATTCCCCCGGTAGATAAAGGAAGTCTTATGGTATATAATATGGGCGATTTTGAAGATCAGGAGGAAGCCAATGCTATTTACAGCATTGATATTTTGAAACAATACCTAAATGTTAACCAGCCTTACCCAATACACTTAGACATTGCTATGCCTACTTTTAGTTGGGTTCTGGTATTTCGTTTTGGCAAAGCTGTTAAAATAATTCACCATCCCAACACATCAGAACTAAATGAATTACAGGAACAGTTTCTAAAACTAGAAAACAATAAATATAAAGCTATAAAAAATGGTTACTGGCAAGGTATGTATATATATAAAGGCGATGTGCTCAGAGTAGATCGGGTCGAAGCCAAAGATATTAAAACAGGGTTAAAACTGATATGTAATAATGTAATGATCAATCCAGATAAAGTAATTTACTATCATTTATTTGAAAATATAAAACAACTGTATACTTATGAAGAATTTAAAAGTTTTTGTGCTGTTATTAACTAGTGCAATCTTTTGTAATAACAGTAATGCATGCGGTGGATGGGAGGAATATAATACGTATTTCAGACTATTTAAGCCAGAGTATATGATTGCAGGTAAAGAATTTGCTTCAATAACATATGTTGATGAACCTTGGTCTAATATTTCTCCTTGGTTTCCATCTAAAAATGAGCATGATGAGAATATAGAACTATGGAAGGCATATTTTCCTGTATTTTTTGAAGATGAAGCTCTAAATAAATTCATCTATAAAATAAAAGAAGATGAAATACAAAGGGCAAAAAACAATAATCATCAAACAAAAAATGAAGTATTAAAATGGGTAGTTAAGAACAAGGATACTAAAATTATAGATTATTTACTTTTTGCCAAAAAATGTGAACAATACTGTAATCCTGCAGTTGATTATTACTGGCAGGAGCCAGTTGAAAAAGATCTGACGGTTTTCCCAAGTATAATAAAAAATGGCAAAGAGTTATATCAAAGATGTGATAATAAATTTTTAAAAGAAAGATATGGCTTTCAATTAATAAAGCTGATGCGACATGCAGAGCTGTACGATGAGTGTCTTAACTTTTGGAATAATGAATTAATAGGCAATACAAAATCTATAATATATTACTGGACATTAGATCATATTGCAGGCGTACAACTTAAGCAGGGCAAGAAAACAGAGGCCTGGAAAAACTTTATGGAAGTGTTTCAAAATAGCCAGGGGAAGAGGTTCTCAAGTTATTGCAGTATTAAAATTCAATCAGACAGCGATTGGAATGCCTTATTAGATGCTTGTGACACCCGGAAACAAAAAGAAACCATGTATTTTATGCGTGCTTCACAATTGGGCAGTGTTGCACTTTCTGATATAGACTCCTTATACCAAGTAAATCCGAACTCAGCTTATTTACCTATATTAATATGTAGAGAAATTAATAAAATAGAATCTATTTTACTGCAAACAAATGAAGATGAGAATGTTTTTTATCAAAACTACTTTAACAATAAAAATATTAACAGCGAACTGAGTGAATATTTGGAGGAGTTTAATGCATTTCTGACAAAAGGCATAAGCGATAAACAAATTAAAAATCAGGTTTTTTGGCAAGTAAGTAATTTATATACTGGTTTTCTGATGCAGGATTTTTATAAGGTCAGAGAACAAATGGCATTGCTTTCTGAACAGTTACCAAAAGGTATTGATAAACAGGTAAGTATCATCGAAAACCTGTTGTTGATAACCGATAAAGGTAAAACGCCTGTTCAACGCCAAAATCAGTTGAAGCAGATATGGAACCCAGAGGTAAAAGATTTTGCTTATTTCTTTATGTGTCATTCCTCTAACAAGCTGCCTTACCCATTAAATAGTGGTGAAAGGATGTACCAGTTGCGCTTAAAACTAGATACTAAAAAATTGGAAGCCTTAGTTGATTTGGCATATTCTCAAAATGAACTAACCTGGTTTGCTAATTATATTTTAGAAAATCATTATACCAATGATACAGAATACTTAAGCGAGATGTTAGGTACCTCATACCTGGCCGATGGAGAAACAGAAAAAGCGATCACTGTTTTTTCAGGTTTAAGTGAAGCGTATAAAGCATCCAGCAAAAGTTTTTATTTAGTAGCAAACCCCTTTAATTATCTGATTAATGACAGGCATAGTTACACGCTTAAAAAAGTTAAGTACAGTAAATTAAAATTAGCGCAAGTGCTTAGCACTCTAACAAAAGCAATTAATGCAGGAACGGCTACAGCTATGGATTATTATTTATTAGGTAATGCTCAATACAATACGTCTTATTTTGGCTATGTATGGAATGCTAAAGCTTATTATTGGTCAGGCGGACATTATACTACTAATTTTGATTGTTCAAAAGCCTATCATAATTATTTGAAAGCAGCTGAATTGGCAGATGATAGGGAAATGCAGGCCAAATGTTATTACTTGGCAGCAAAAGCAAACCAAAATATGTACTTAACGGATCATATTAAATATGCCTATTTAAAAGTAGATTTTAATGAAGAGCAAATGTTTAGTGGCGGTTATAGAAAAGAATTAATAAAGTTGAAAGCCTATTACAAAGACACCGAATTTTATAGTAGAATTATTGAAGAATGTAAGTACTTTCAATTCTATACAAATTAACTTTTGAGTACATCGTTTTTGTACTGTGAGTTAGAAAAATACATTTAAATTGGGTGAAAAAATATTTACAAACAAGGAGTTTGATTTAAATCTTAGAACACAAATTGAAATAAAAAGCTGAATTATAAGGCGTAATTGTAGAGGGATATACTATTATGAGAAAATCTGATGCAGCAAATCAGTTTTTTGATTCAAAGCTTGTGGAATTTACTTGAAAGTAGCTATTTTCTTCATCTAATCGACTCAAAAAAACTCACTATTTTTTCATCAAATTACACTTGAAATCCACTTTCTCAAGCGATTTGAGTGAAAAAAATATGTCGAACCAAGGTTATTACGCAAATCGCGTACTGAACTTACGTATTTTGCGTATGCAAAATAAGGATTTTGCTAATTAGGTTAATGTTTGTAGGTTGTACATTGCACAATGCAAACCTATTTAAGGAAACTATGAGAAAAAAAGAATACTTTCTATAGTTTAAAGTTTCAGAATATCAATGTGGCAGTGAGATTTTTAATGGAGCAAGTGTTGTTTCTTATACCCATTCTTGTGGTTGTTCTAATCTAAAATATTGGATGAAAAATCTGGCGAAATTACCCTGACTGTTAATAAGCAATTGCTTCGTGATTAAATGTGTAGAAAATGAAATTATATACTTATTGCTTTACGTGTAAAGCAAAGATTAAAGTTGCTTCAGGAGCTTTGGATCGACATGAGTTACAAATGGAAAAAGGAGCTGAATTTAAGGTAATTTGTAAAAAATGTAAGCAAGCAGAAATGAGGCATATTAACGAAATAGTAGCACAGGCAAATAATACAGTAACTTTGCTTAGCTTTTTTATTGCGATTCTTATATCAATCCTGTTGTGGCCGTTTATTGAAGAAATAGGCACTTTAAGTTTGGTAGTGCCTTTTTTACTATTGAAACAACAAATGGGGGTAGTAAAAACCTTTAATTCTGTAGAGATTAAAAAGAAGAGATAGGTTTTTTAGAAGTAATTAATAGGTTTAAAATCGTTTAGAATTACTGTTTCGTTTATATTAAGCGAAAAAAGAGTATACCACTTGTTTATGTATCTTATTATTAACACAAAATAATGAAACCCGGAAAGTTTTGTAGTGAGATGATATGTGTTCCGCTACGCATTTTGCGTATGGCTGGCTACGTAAAATGCGTATGATTAGCTGCGCAAAATGCTTACTTAAAATAGGGAAAATGCTAGTGTTTTTGTTGTAGTTAGCCTTTAAATTTGCATCACTCTTTATTTAAACATGAACCAATAGGGATTGGTTAGGGTTCCCATTTTTAGCCAGCCCTGTTGGTATTGTTAATAATAAATTATTGTGGTTAGTATAACAAAAAAGTGAAGTAATAGAATCTAATTTGCCAGTTTGTGCATCAAAAATTAAGATAATAAGTCAATGGTAATTTTTCATCTGACATGAATGCGTTCTAACTGGCTTTGGGGGAGATAAAGAGGCGGTTAAGCTAAAATTTTCATTCATAAAGAACAATTTGTTTCGGTTCTGGTTACAAGTACTCTCCTGTTTGGTTGAGTTAAAAGGAGAATTTTTTAATCATTAAAATGCGAAAGTAATTTACTATGAGTAATCTAACTCTGTATGGTCTTAAAAAAGATAAACATACTCAAAAACAGCATTTTTTTGATATAAGAAACTTCTTTTATCAATGTGAACTTGAAAGAGTGAAATTATCAAGATGTAAAAGTGTTAAACAAGATGGTTCTTTAGAAATAATTTATCATGAGTTTTTGTTTTCTGTATTAAATGCTATTTGTTATTGTAATAATTTCAAAATATGCGAAAAATGCATGCCATATTGAGGTTGAATAAGATTTCGTTACCTTAATTTCTTATGCTTTGTAATATAGTTTTCTTTAATTTATTATGTATCTATAGAATTTTATGCATTAATAGGTAAATGCAAAATAAGAGTTTGATTTAAATTTGATAAGATATATAAACCATATCCAGTTATACAATTGTATTTGTATAAAATTAAACAATAGATTGTGTGCAAAATGTTTAGATGTGTTGTGATGCTTGGGTGAAGGCATATTATATTAGACCTAAAGATTATAATAATAATGAAGAGCCAAAATTATGAAATTGAATGTTGCTATTATAGATGATCATCACTTGTTTGCTGAAGGGCTTAAATATTATCTGTCATCGTTGGACTTAATTGATGAAATTAAATATTACGAAAGTGGTAATCACTTTATTGAGGTAATTGATGACATAGAAAAACCAGATATTATTTTTATGGATATCTGCATGCCGGGTAAAGATGGGATTGAAACAACCAGAGAGATTAGGGAGATAACTACCGATATTAAAATTATTGGAATGTCTTCATTAGAGTCGGTTGAGCATATCGAAGGTATGATTGAGGCTGGTGCAGATGGTTATTTACTTAAAAGTTCGTCATTAGGAGAAATAGAAATATCAATTAATGAGGTGCTTAAGGGTAATAGCTATTTTTCTGCAAATGTGTTAGCAACATTAACAAAGAGAAATATCAGGCGAACATTGGATGCTAAGTACATGATTGAGAAAATATCAGAGCGAGAAATGGAGGTATTGCGTTTAGTTTGCAGTGGACACGATAAAGCCAAGATTGCTGAAATACTACATATTTCTGAACGAACAGTAGATAAGCATCGTGAAAACCTTATGGAGAAAACAGGAAGTGAGAATGCAATTCAATTAATGATATTTAGTTTGAAAAACGACTTAGTAAGGCTGCACGCATAAAAGCATAAAATAAATTCAGAAATAAGACTAAGGATTCCATAGGAGCCTAATGTTTGTAAATGCTTGTACAAAATACCACTGAAGAAGGAGCTGGTTGAATGTCTTTTAAACTTTATCTCTTTTGTAAGTCTTTGATAAATATTGAGATAGTTTTTTTTGCTCAGCAATAGTGAGCCTTGTATATTTAAGATATAGATACCCAATAACATGATTGAAAGGTGTTATATCTTAAAATTAGTGGGCTAACTTCTATTAATATCAATGCTTATAAGAGGTGTGTAAAATATAAATGGTGATTTGTATCAAATATTAAATACTGAATAAATTTTTTATTGCTTGGGGGCTCTAGTTCTACTTTTCTTCTTTGCTGGATTACCTTATAGAATGTTACTACGTAAGTTAACTACTAAAAATACGTAAAATACTTAGTGAAATTAGGAATATTACTTATAAAAGTATTAAAAATTGCCTGTACTTTTACCTAACTCTTTATTAATTATTTAGGGGCGACTAAAGTATTAGCTTTATTCGATCCCAATATTAACCTGATTATAGTCTTACATCTAACTAAGGTCATGATGCATTTGCTAAACTGTGCGAAAAAACGATTGTAATTAAGACTTTGAATTTGGAAACTTCGGTTCTTGACTAAAGTAAAGTTGTAGTAATATGTAAGAGTATAAACTGGTTTGTTTGAGTTTTGTCGAATACAACAATAGTCATTAATTAAAATAAGTTGTGACTTGGGGGTAGTTGAGATATAGTGTTTTTGACTAAATTCAAAATAATAGAATTATACTACTAACCCGATGGGATTATTGGGACAAATGTTGCTGAAAATTTTTTTTAGGCCTTATTGTTATCTGCTTGGATTGAAAGTGGAGTAATAAGTCAAAATACTTGAAAATGGCCGTGCCAAAATTCACTTCTTTGGGATTTGTATGCTTTCTTCAATCCATTCTAATACTTAAAAAGTCCTTTAACTTGATGTTTTTTGTGTAACCAAGTTAAGAAAAAGCGAAATAAGCTTAAGTTCGGCATATTTTAATTTATAAGTTTTAAAGTGTTGTTAATGAGATTGAAAAGGTGATTTAAACTTGAAAAATTATTGATTTAATTGCTGTTCACTTGTGCAATTGTAGTTGTGCAAAAATGAATAAGCTATTGTAGGCTAGGTGTTTGTAAGTATTGTAGTGTTCGTGTGAAAAGTAACGACTTGAGCATTCGAAGATTATAATTATAAATAAAGAGCCAGAGTTATGAAATTGAATATTGCTATTGTAGATGATCACCAGTTATTCGCGGAAGGTCTTAAATATTATCTTTCGTCATTAGATCGAATTGATAACATTTCATATTATGAAAGTGGAACTAGCTTTATTAATGTTATTAATGACATAGAAAAACCAGATGTTATTTTTATGGATGTTTGTATGCCAGGTAAGGATGGAATTGAAACAACAAGAGATGTAAGAAAACTTACTACAGACATTAAGATTATTGGTATATCATCATTAGACTCTATTGAGCATATCGAAAGTATGATTGAAGCCGGAGCAGATGGTTATTTGCTTAAGAGCTCTTCAGTTGAAGAGATAGAATTATCAATAAATGAAACGCTGAAAGGAAACAGTTATTTCTCATCAAATGTATTAGCAACCCTGACAAAAAGAAATATTAAACGAACTCTTGATGCTAAGCACATGATTGAAAAAATATCCGAGCGAGAGATGGAAGTGTTGCGTTTAGTTTGTAGTGGATATGATAGGTTTAAAATTGCTGAAATATTGCATATTTCAGAACGAACAGTAGATAAACACCGGGAAAACATAATGGAAAAAACGGGAAGTGAAAACGGGGTTCAGTTATTGATTTTTAGTTTGAAGAATAATCTGGTTACACTTCACAGTTAGAGAGTAGAGTAGTTAGTAAAACTTGGTGTTACGGATTACTACCTGTATCCTGAACTAATATTAAAAAAAACGAAATACCATGATGATTTATATATATATAATCTTATTAGCCGCAATTGGAATGACGATGGTCTGGAAAATGTTTAGAAAAACAAATCTGTTTGGTTTTTCTATGATGTTGATAATTAGTGAAGTGTTGGTATATATTACATTTCTAAATATCGATCAGGAATTGTTTATTTTGGATGCCTACTGGGGGTTGTTTTTTATGGTACTTATTACATCAGTATTAATCTACTTATTGCACCTGAGTAATAAAAGTCATGCCAGTAAACTGATGCAAATTAATGAGCTATTAAAATTAATGGTTGAAGGTGACCTGACGCGTAATAAAATAGAACCTTTCAGTACAAAAGATAATCAGGTTAAAAGTTTGGTAGATAACCTACAAATGATTTACAACCAGTTAAAGCATCAAAAAGGAGCTATTCGTATTAGTGTAAATAAAATAATCGATACATCGAATAATTTGAAGATGAGTATGAGTGATCAAATAATTGAAAATCAGTTGAAAAATATGCTTGATGGAGGTGTTGATTATATTCGAGGAGAAAGTGGTAAGAATAACAATACCTCAGATAATGAAATTTGTATGTCAACGATACCAGTGGTTAGTATGGTTGAGATATTACAAGAAGAATTAACAACGCTTAATAATGTAGCCTCTTATTACCGTTTACACTAGGCAGGGCATTTTTTGAACACTTCTAAATATTTTACGTTTTTATGGTAATGTTTTACTTTATCGGTTAAAATAGTGATATTCTTGATAAAGTTATGTATAATTGTAGTGCATTATTTATTACTATGAGAAACAAAATAATTACATTGGTATACTTAATATTAGTTGCCTTTGCCTTTGCCTTTCTAAATCAACGGCTTAGCTTTTACGAAGAGGAAGTGGAGCATGTTTTCGATAAAGAAGCACAATTAGTTATATGGGAGTTTCAGGCAATTGAAGCTGGTGTGAGAGAGTTGTTAAATACTGTAAATAGTTTAACAACTTCTGTTTCATGTCAAGAGTTGTCCCAAAGAATAGACTTTGCTTCATTAGCTTTTGTTCACTTTATAAAAGGTTATGGTATGCTTTCAGGAATGAAAGGCTTATCGAAGGATAGTATAATGTTAAAGGTTGTTGAGCTTGGAGACGATCTGTTCTTAAGGCAAATATATGACTTAAATAAAGGGACTATAGTTTCGGAAAAGTTTAAGTTGAATGAGAATGGTGAATATAAATTTTCTGAAAGATGGCAGTCTGACGATATCGAAATTGAAGATGCTGAATGGTTAAAATCTGATGATTATAGAATTGATGATACTGTATTTACAGAATTTTATAAAAGTAGTGTAACTAAAAAGGAGATATTTACAGCAACAGGTCAGATGTTTGATAAAAAAGGAGGACTGTTATCTGTCGATATTTCGCTCAACTATTTGGCCTCTAAATTGAAACGATTAAAACAGGATGGCAGCTATTACATTATATGTGATCAATATGATAATATTCGTTTAATGGCTGCCGGATATAATGAAACTTTTGACCTTAAAAGTTCAAAATCTCTAAGTGTTGACAAAACAGAAGTAAATGAATTTCTGAAAGAAACGCATGAGAAGAATTATTTTCCTGAAAAGTACATATCCTTTAAAGTTAATGGAAGTAATTTCGTAGGGAAATGGGAATACTTTGATTTAGGCAAAAAAGAATATAAGCTAGGGCATGTGGTAAGGCATGATGTACGGCTTTATTGGATTTGGCTGATTTTTAGTTTCGTTGCGATCATTATTCCTCCGGCATTTATTTATTTCTTTAGATTCAATAAAATAGGTTCTAAAATAAACGTAAACTTAAATCCATCCATCACTAAAGAAGTTTTGGAGGAGGATCTTATACTATTAGCCGATATTCAGGAAAAAATTGATGCTATCCTTACAAAAGAGAAGCTTTATCTTGATCCGAATTGCTCGGTTGGACTGATTAGCGATAAGCTTGTTATTGATCGGGTAGAGATCAGTAAAGCTATATATACGCAGAAAGATAGAACTGTTAAGGAATACATTAATGACTATCGTATTAGTGATGTTGAAGCATTTATGAAGAATGATAAAGATGTTGCTAATATTTCAATCGACCATATTGCAGAAAAATTTGGTTACAGATCCAGAACATCATTTCATAGGGAGTTCAAAAAAAGAACAAATTATTCTCCAGCAGAATATATTGCTTTAAACAGTACTTCTCGTAAGAATGTATAAGTTAAGAGCTAATAGCTCTGTAAGATTTTTGTGTTGTAAAGAGGTTATGAGGTGTTGAGTGTAATCTTTATATGTAACGAATATCTTTATGTTATACTTGCTATGTGTTAGTAATGGCCTAATTGTAATTTTTTTTTAAGAATATACTACTACTTCTTAGAAATAACATTTCTTAGCTGAACGCGCTTAAGGGCTTGTCAAATCTCTGTTTTTTGAATAGTCGATAAACGATAAATCCAGCAGAGTATTTCACTTTGAATGAATGTAATTAAATACATATCTATATAATATGAAAAGAATGGTAATTGAAGTTTGATTTTAACTCAAATGACTATATTAGTAGAATATATTAACTAATTTAGTATAGTGCCAATAGTTTCTGGTTAATAGGTTATTACTTTAATATTAGAATTTGAAGGATTATTATAGCAATTATTACTATGGGGGTGTTATTATTTATGCGTAAAAACTACATTAATTTATTATGTTTTATAGCGATATTTGGGCTTGTTAATAATGTAAAATCACAATCACCAAACCTTGTTAAATTTGATACATACCATCTTGATGGTAGATATAATACAGGTGACAGGATTGCACTTGAAGCCAAATTTAGTAATTGGTTAGGAAGTCAAACCGAAGTGAAAGTACGACTTAATACAGGTGACACGATTTCTCTTTTCTTCGATCCGAAAATAGCGACTGATTTACTTGATCCTGACTGGGGGGTTTCAGGAGTGCGTAATGCTAATCCTGGTGGGGATTTAAGCGGTGGTTATGGGGTGCAATGTGTGCTTGAGCTTAAAGGTAGAAATGGTAACATAAAAAATACAGGAAAGTTTGTGTTAGCAGGTGGCTTTCAGGATTATGAAGGAACAGGGAATAGTGGTTTGGTAATTACTGATAAAGAAGGAAAACTGCTGCAAGGCTTTGGTAATGCATTTGCTGTAGGTGTTGCTGCAAGAGGTGTATACTGGGTTCTTGAAACCTATGACGGAGGACTCCTAATCGGGGGGAAATTTGATAATTACGGTGGCAATTCAAGATATGATAATCTAATAAAACTAAAGCCTGATCTGCAGACTATTGATAGTGATTTTATGAATAACCTCACTGCAGGAGGAAGTGCTGTTTCTGGGCAAATAGGAAGTCAGATAGATTTATATAACCGCTCTGGCTACTGTATGGCAGAGGATCCTGCAGATAATAGCATATATATAACAGGTGCTTTTTCTTCAGTTGGGGGTAGCACAAATATGGGGGTTGCAAAGTTAAACCCTGACGGTGTTGTCAATACGGTGTTTAGTGCAAATTACATTGCTGGAACTGGAAGTTCAGTGGCTGTTGATGGTAATCAAATATGGTTAGCATCAGGTGCAATCCATTGGCGTAAGTCAGGAGATGCTGCTGGCTATTATGCAGTAGATAAGTTAGATAAAGCAACTGGAAATAGAACAGCCGGCTATACACCTTTGCGTTTTGGTGGTTTTTTCTATGGATCGACTGGTCTATTAGTAATGCCAGAAGCACCCTTTGGCCCTGGGGGAGTAGTAGTTGCTGGTGAGTTTTTTGGAGGAGTTTACGAAAATGGCACTTCGGAAAATGGTATTATGCACATTGTTTCTATACAAGATGATGGCTCAGTTACACCTCGTAGTAGTTTTGATGTTTCACTTTCGGATGTTGGTGGAGCTTCTAATGTAGGAATGTTTAATTCAACTCGCAGTGGCTCAACGCCCCGGGGTATTGGTAGTATTTCATTGGTTAATGACAGGTTGTTTGTGGGCTGGAGCAATTGGTGGGCAGTTACTCATGGACCTATAGTAAACGGTAATACTGATCGTCACTTTAAAGGCTCATTGGCAGTGCTAAATTTGGATGGTAGTGCCAATCCTTCGTTTAACCGAATGCTTATGCATAACCCAACTGTTACCAGTGGTAACAATTCTGAAAGTGGATTTCGTGGAGGTTATCATACCATATCACATGCTATAGCAACATCTGCTAATCGACTGATGGTGGGAGGAACTTATACAGGTTTTATGGACTATACTGATAATTATTATGCAAATGATAATGCAGGAACAAGTTATGATATTAATGGAAATGGCCCGGCAGGAGTTAGAGATGATGAAGTAATTACCCATCATATTCTTACACGTGCACGTGGCACTTACCTCGTTAATCCTGATGATTTTACTCAAAAACTAAAAATTATAGAAGTTATTGACGATCAAACTGCTGTAAATGGTGCTTTTGGTGATGTAGGTAATGCTACATTAACAAGTATTGGATCAGGTAATGAGTTTGAAAACAACCATGCCTTGTCTGTGAATATGGATGTTGTAGCAGATAAAGATTGGTTTATTACAACTTGGGAAACCAGTTCTGATAATGAGAGTATTACCATACCAACTATTGGAGATGGATATGATTTTCATGTTGACTGGGGGTATGAGGTTAATGGCGTCCAGCAAATTTCGTATTACAGTGGAACCGCTCCTGTTGTAACTCATACTTATGCAACTACTGGTTCTCATACGGTTAAAATTACAGGTTCATTCCCTCGTATATACTTTAATAATACAGGCCATAAAGACAAGATAAAAGAAATTAATCAATGGGGAAATATACAATGGACATCTATGGTAGATGCTTTCAGAGGTTGCTCTGATCTTTCTATACCTGCTAGTGATAAACCAAATTTTGTTGGTGTTGACTTTGATATGACTCGAATGTTTGCTCTTTGTACAAACCTTAATTCTAATATTAACCATTGGAATGTTAGCAATGTAACCAATATGAAAGCTCTGTTTGCAAGTGCAAAGGGGTATGACCAACCCTTAAACTTATGGAATGTTGGTAATGTAACGGATATGGAAAGCATGTTTAATGGTGCCACAAAATTTAATCAGGATATCAGTACCTGGAATGTGGAAAATGTGGTAACAATGGCTCGCATGTTTGTTAATGCTTCTGCGTTTAATAATGGAGGTAACGCTTTGAGCTGGACAAATACTACGGCACTGACTCTCACAAATGGTATGTTTGAAAGGGCCGTTGCTTTTAATCAGAATATCAGCACTTGGGATGTTAGTAATGTAACGAACATGAGCAGAATGTTTTATGGTGCCACTGGTTTTGATAGTCCTTTGTTGTGGGGAAATAAAACCGCTTCTGTTTCAACGTTTGAGAGTATGTTCGAAGGTGCTACTTCTTTTGATCAAAATATTGGAGGCTGGAAGATTAGTTCACTTAATTATGCCAATAACATGTTTGTTGGAGCCACTTTGTCAATTAGCAATTATGATTTACTTCTTATTGGATGGGCTAATCAGGTGGAAAATAATATGGCCAATCCGAGTGTGCCATTTCACGGGGGAAGTAGTAAATATTGTATAGGTAAAGAAGCTCGTACTGCACTTTTGGCTAATAGTTGGGGTGTTTTCGATTTTAGTACAGGTGGTCCACAATTGGTGATTTATGATGGCGGCGAAGATTGTTCAGGAACCTTTATTACCACCTGGGAAATAAAAGCATCTAACGAAACCATTACTATACCAACAGCGGGCACAGGTTACAATTTTTCTATTGA
>CAZRRJ010000009.1:0-146446 GCA_964602515.1 uncultured Saccharicrinis sp.
ATTGACTTTAAGTGTAATTACTGTGAAATGATAATTAGGCCAGAGGCCTGGTTTGGTAAAACGTAGCGAGACGCTACGCTTAGCGGGGCGATCATTACATCAATGCTAATATTGAGGAAATAAATAAAGCCTTTTGGCAGGAAGCCAACTGGACTATGCTTAAAAACTGGGAACAATGGAAAACGGAACCTGGCATACCAGAAGAACCATTATATATGTACTATACCGACCAAACAGGAAAGTATAATCCCAACCTTGAACCAACCAGTATTGTTATTACAGGTAATGAAATGGCAAATATGATATTTGGATTTACGCCAACAATAGTAAATTGCGATGTAAAGTCTCAAATGTTTAATGGTGTAAAAACAGGTAAGCATATAAACCAAATAGAAATAGCATGGTAAGCAATAGGAAAAGTAAGAGCTCAAATGAAATGATTAGGACATTAAAAAGCTTTTTAGATACAGAGCTCAATTATGTTCTTCACTATGACCGTAAGATATGGTTATGTGAGTGGGATTCAAAAATAATAAATGAATATTATACTGTACGTAAATTACTAAAGAAAGAAAGAATTACAGTTTTATAAGCGAGCATTTGAGGTGGTTGCCAAGGCGTATATGGTATATGCGAAAGAATGTGTTTGAAATAGTATTTATAGTTTCTGTCATAATAAGTAGTGTTTTATATTGGGTTTATGTACCGTTTTATAAAGGACAAGGCACATTTTGGTGGTTTGGTATTTTATTGGCCTATTATTTCTCCCGGCAATATATTATTAGTAGAAGTGGTCGCATTACAAGTGTCATTCTTCAATTAATAGAGGAATTTGAGGAGTATTCAGGAACGAAAAAAAGTTTAATTTAAATAATACTGGTATTGACAAGCTTTATTTTGGCTTTATCTACAACAAAAGCGATATACAAACGCTCGCCCACGAACTGGCCCATGGTGTATTTCGCTTGCGTCATACCTTTAGCGAAGAAAACGAAACCCTGATACCAAAAGGTAGCACCGAAAACCTGGTGGACTAGCAGATTAAGCATAATTATATAAGCAATTGTGCATTTTGCCTATATTAGACAATGTAAAAAACTAAGGAATAATCTTGATGTAGGATCTGTTTTGAACTCTGATTTTATATTGAATATGCTTTTTTCTCTTGCAAAGAAATTTTGTTACTTTACAAAAATAACCCAGGTAATACAGAAAGCTTTAACCGAATTTAAGATAAGTAGAAGTTTAATTCTGGGTAGCAGGTAATTTACTTTTTACTATATTGTTTTTAACAACTAATACATTCTTATGGAATACATTATAGACAACCTGAACATTATAATTCTCATCATAGTGATCGTGCTTTATTCTGCAGTAAAGAAGTTTATAAAAAGTGCAACAGAACAGCAAAGTAAGCTTCAGGATGCGGTTAAAAATGTTGATCTTAAATTAGATAAGCTGATTGCTAAAGATAAAGTACAAACTATTGTTGAAGAAAAACCATTGTTTGCAGAGCCCGAAGTAAGGAAAGAAGAAGAAGCTGTTAAAGAATTAGAAAGTTTAACAGGAGAAGAGCCGCTAACTTTGGAAAAGGAGCAGAGTAAAACAGTAGTAGAGTATAGTATTGAAGCAAGAATTAATGCTATTGAAGAAAATAAGACGCCTGCCTATGTTAAACCTAAGGTAAAACGAAAATCTTTTTCAGAAAAGTATCCTGATTTAGAAAAGTTTATAGGAGAGAACCTGATCAATAAAATTGGTATTGCTATACTGGTACTGGGCATTGGTTTTATAGTGAAATACGCCATTGATAAAGACTGGATTAATGAAATAGGCAGGGTAGCTATAGGTTTTATTGCCGCCGGTGGATTGATTGGTTTAGCTCACAAATTAAAAAATAACTATTCATCATTTAGTTCGGTGCTGATAGGTGGAGGCTTAGCAGTATTATATTTCACAGTTACTTATGCCTACCATACAGAAGGCTATCCATTTTATCAGCAGCCTGCGCTTACCTTTGCCATACTCTTTTGCATCACCGTTTTTGCAGTTGTGTTAGCCATTGCCTACGATCGGGTAGAGGTTGCCATATTAGCTATTTTAGGTGGCTTTGTATCGCCATTAATGGTTTCAAATGGTTCCGGTAACTACATTGTTCTGTTTACCTACCTTATGCTGTTAAATATTGGAATGCTGGCTTTAGCTTATTTTAAAAAGTGGCGTTTGGTTAATATCGTATCATTTGTTTTAACCCAGTTATTTATTGGCGGGTGGTTAATAGCCGAAGTTTTGGATGAAAGTTACGCAGCCTTTGGCGGAGCCATGTTTTATGTTACCGGCTTCTATTTCATCTTCTTTTTAATGAATATTGTTTATAATCTGAAGAATAAGCTGGCTTTTAAGGCTAATGATATATCCTTACTATTCAGCAATACCGCTGTTTACTTTTCAGTGGCTATGGTAATGCTGCACCACATTGGTAGTGGTGCATATAAAGGGCTTTTTGCCATATTATTAGCTGCTTTTAACTTTGCCTTTGTTTATTATATCCACAGGCAGAAAGAAAAAGGAACAGATAATTTATTGTACCTGCTGGTTGGTTTAGTACTTACATTTGTAACACTTGCTATACCACTTCAGTTAAAAGGTAATTATATTACATTGTTTTGGGCTGCAGAGGGCGTATTGCTCTTATGGCTGTCGCAAAAGTCAGGCTTTAATATTTTGAAGCTGGGTTCTGTTACAGTAACAGTGTTAATGCTTTTTAGCCTTATTATGGATTGGAATTTATATCGTTTTACAAGTACAATTTCGGATGATATGAGGCTGCCATTGTTTTTTAACCGTGTAATGTTAACGACACTATTTGCTGTAGGAGCCCTGGTAGGATTAATGCAACTGTTAAACAGGGAAAAAAGTCAATTACTTTGGGGTATTTCAATTCGAACGATACGTTTTTCTGTATTATTGATTACGCTTGTTTTGATTTATATGGGAGCTTATTTTGAAGTGAGTTACCAGGCGGAATATTACTTTGAGCATATATCATCACAATCAGTAGCCACTTATAGTTTTAGTGCAGTATATATGGCTGCTTTACTGCTATTTGCCAATAAAATAAAGCACTCGGTATTAACACAGCTTACAGCCCTGGTTTCCGCTTTCTTTTTACTGTTCTTTATTATTGCCGTAAGTGTTTATTACAATGCCAATATAAAAGCCTTTATAAGTGGAGACGAAGGCATGAAAATAACATTGCTTATATTCAGATGGATAGCTTTTGCCTCGGTTTACCTGGCGTGTTACGCATTGATAAAACTATTAAGTCAGCAGATTTCTCACAAGTATCAACACCTTAAAATATGGGGTATTACCCTAGTTGTATTTACTTGCGTATACCTGCTTAGTGCCGATGTTGATGCCCTGGGTATGCTTATTAGCAAAAGTGAAACTTCTTTATCATTTACCCAAAAAACAGCTTATGCAATAGTATGGGGTATAAGCTCATTTGTATTAATGATACTGGGGATGAAGAAAAAAGTAAAATTGCTAAGGATTCTTTCCTTAAGCCTGTTTGCTATAACACTTATAAAATTGTTTGCCTATGATATTGCCGATATATCCGAAGGAGGAAAAATTGTTGCATTTACCTTGTTGGGTGTATTACTTCTTATTATATCGTTTATGTACCAAAAGCTTAAGAAGATGGTGATTGATGATGAAGCAAAAGAAGAGCTTACGTCCCGGGAATAAGCTTAACAAACCACGATAAAAACTATTGAAATGCGAAATATATTAATAACACTTATTATCCTCTTAGTTGGTTCTCAGGTTACTGCCAACAATTTTAAATATAAAGCAGAAATAGAGCCGGTTGATACAAGTGACTTTTATAAAATAAAGCTATCACCGGAAATAATTGCACAACTAAAGCGCGACTGGTCTGATATAAGGCTATACAATAATGAAACAGAGCTACCATATATTTTAAATACAGAACAACACATTACTGAGCAGGAATTGTTTGTAGAATATCCTATAATTAGCAAACAGCATTATAAGCAACAGCGCTATACACGTATAATAATTCATAACCCACAAAAAACAAGCATTAATAATATTGTGGTAAAAATTAATAATGCCGATGTTAGAAAAAAGCTAAAGCTCAATGGTAGTTATAATAAAGCGGAATGGTATGTTATAAAAGATGGTTACAATTATAACTCTATTCCATCTGTAAAAGGAGAGTCAGAAATAAGAGTACTCAACTTTCCGGATAGTAACTATGAATATTATGAATTACTAATTGACGATTATTACGACAGGCCAATTAATATAACCGGGGCAGGTTATTACAACCGGGTAAAAGAATCGGGCAAGTACACCCAACTCCGAAACATCCCTTATCATACGATAGAAAAAGAAGGAGAAACAATTATGTCAATACCATTAAACAACAACCATATTGATAAAATTGCTTTTGACATAATTGCCCCTGAATACTATTTGCGTAATGCCCGTTTGTATTATAAAACAACAGCAGATTATAAAAAGAAAAAAAGAACATATGAGCATACAATCAAGACTATCCAACTGATATCGAATAGTGAAAAGAGCTATATGCTTAATAACTTTACCGCAGATACCCTGTATATTGCTATTGCTAATCTTGATGATGCACCACTCCGCATTAACGCTATTAAGTTGTTCCAGCTCAATAAATATATGCTAGCCAAAATAGAACCCGGGCATTACCACCTGGCGTTTGGCAATGTAAAAGCCACAAAACCAAAATATGACTTGAAGCACTTTGCAGACCGTATTCCACAGTCTGTAAAAACAATTTATACAAAGCCAGTTCAATATATTGCAAAGTCAACGCAAGACGAGGGGTCGAATAATAAAGAACTAAGCCGTATTTGGCTTTGGGTTGTTATTATTGCTGTTGCCGGTCTGTTGTTTTATATGTCGGTAAAAATACTTAATGATAAAAAAGAATAATAGTGCATTATAACTTAAATACACACCAAAGCAATTGTTAAGCGGTAAAAGGTTAAGGGTATAATCAGAACATTATAAGCACTGATAAACAGTGTTTTTTAGCGTTATATTTTATCGCCACCAGTAATGTGCTCAATAGCTATTGGTGTTGTTCCCTGTAGATCAGATCTGTATTGCGGTATAAGCTTCAAAACTTAAATCGAATTAAGACTATATATAAAATAGTACCATAACATACAAAGGTTAACCTTATCACATAAGGCCATTTGCCATACCAGGTGATCAACACCAAAAATACTTATAGCCCGGTTTATTCCTGGGGCAAAATACTACATCAAACAATAAGCATAAAATAAATGAAGAAGTCATTTCAAGTGTGGCTGCTTATTTGCGCCTGTACATTATCACTCCAGGCACAACATAAGCCCCTAACGCAAAGCGCATCAATAAAAGTAATAAGCGATATACAGAAAGACCATATTGCTTTACGCTGGGTAGTGGATCAGCCCCTGGCATGGAAACGCAGTAATGAATACGGATTTAGACTTACACGTACTACCGTTAGTCGTAACGGAGCAATACTTAAGTTACCCGTAACAAAGGATTTGGGAGTATTTAAACCAGCCCCCTTAGAAGAATGGGAACCGTGGGTACACGATAGTGATGAGGCAGCTATTGTAGCTCAATCCATTTATGGGGAGTATTTTGAAGTGGAATCCGGTGAGCAGGATATTGCTGTAATAATTAACCAGTCGGAAGAACTGGATCAGCGCTTTGCATTTGCGCTTATGGCAGCAGATAAAGACTTTGAAATTGCACAGCTGGCCGGGTGGGGCTATGCGGATTATGATGTGTTGCCCGGCGAGAAATACCTGTACCGTATTACAGGTCTTACGCCACCGGATAAACTAAAGCCTTATGGCGGTAAAATAGAAACAGGCATCAGGTACATTAGTCTTGATGATTATGAAGAACTACCTGTTCCCATTGATTTTGGCGCCACATTTGGCGATAGGCAAGTAATGCTTAGCTGGGATTATCAACTGTTAAAAAATACGTATAATGCTTATTACCTGGAACGTTCTAACGATGGCGAAAACTATCAGCCCTTAAGTGATATTCCGCTGGTAAATCTTAACAACAAACCCGGCAAGCCTGCACAAATCATGTTTTATATTGATTCCATACCCCATAACAATACCCCATATTACTATCGTTTACAGGGTGTAAGTAGTTTTGGGTATAAAGGGCCGTATACAGAAGCCATAAAAGGGCAGGGTAAAAGCTTATTGCATTATTCGGCCCGAATAAGCAAAACAAGTATTAACGATGATAATTCTGTTACCCTTAGTTGGGAATTTCCTGGCGAGGGAGAAGCACATATTAAAGGCTTTTGCTTAATGCATTCCACCCATGCCAACGGAGAATATAAAATTGTAAAAGAAAACATTATTTCATCATTCAGGCAATTACGTTATGGGCCGCTTGAAGCCAGTAACTATTTTAAAATTCGGGCTTTAGGGGTTGATGGAGACAATAAGGATTCTTACCCTTCACTGGTTCAGCCAATTGACTCCATACCGCCAGCTGTGCCTGTAAACCTTGTTGGAGAAATAGATTCATTGGGCGTAGCCCGTATTAATTGGCAAGCCAATACAGAGCCCGATTTATTAGGTTACCGGGTATTTAAAGCCAATGTGGAAACAGAAGAGTTTGTACAAATTACAGGAGAACCAATTACCAATGCCCATTTTACAGATACACTGGAACTAAAATCTTTGAACAGCCGGGTGTACTATAAGCTGGTAGCAGTGGATAAGCGCTATAATATGTCGGATTATTCGATAGCCCTTATGCTTGAAAAACCCGATGTAATACCACCCCAGCCACCGGTATTCAGCAGTTATAAGGTAGAAGGCGGTAGCGTAAAAATAGAGTTTGTAAAAAGCTACAGTGCCGATGTAAGCAAACATTTACTGTACAGGCAAAACCTAAGCGATAAAGAAGAAAAGCTAAAAGGCTTTAAACTGGTATACACAACAGAAGAGCCATCAGGTAAAATTTACGCATACACCGATACTGATGTTAAAGCAAACCACTATTATCAATATGCCTTGTTTGCAGAAGACAATAGCGGATTACGTTCGGATGTATCGCAGCCACTAACGGTAAAAGTGTTTTCAGTAGAAGCACCCGAAGCACTTACACAGTTAGGATATGTCATAAACCGGGAGAGTAAAGCCATAGAGCTACACTGGTATACTTTAAGAGACGACATTAAACAAATGCAGGTATATAAATCAACCAACGATGGAAAACCAGCATTATTGGCAGAGCTTCCGGGTACAATTACCCAGTTAAGCGACAATAAGGTTAAAGCAGGCACTACATACACCTATACCTTGCGTGCTGTTCTTATCAATGGTCACTTCTCTAAAATGGAAATTGTAAAAGTTGATTACTAATGGCTAAGTATTGATAACATGCTTTTCTGATTTCGCAATGAAGGTGCAGTTTAGCCAATGACATCGCCAAGAGATAAAGCCAGGGGCAAATTTCGTTTTGAAAAGGCAGCTTAATCGATTATAAACGTATTGCCCTTTGCCCTAAAAAGTAATTGGCTTCAATCTATCATAAGTAATTACTTCAAATATCTAAAGAACAATCATTTAACAAATGAAAACCAAGTTTATGAAAGCCTTAAAGTTAATTGCGCTAATATTAATTTTAAATTCATTTTATACCTATTCGCAGAAATACAGAATGTATATCAGGGATTTGAGTTTTACAGTCTATTATGAAGATAAACGTTGTGGTAGCGCGTATTATAAAATAAGGGCAGAAGACAAGGATGGTAATCGTATAAGCAATGAGATTTATAAAGCAACAGATTATACATCTTTACCATTAGCAGATTATCAACTTAATATTGATGGATTACCTGCCCGGATTTTTATTCAAACCCGGGCAAAAGATGCTAGAGATCAGTGGCCAGCTAAGCCATCGTGTAGTAAAGGAACTTTAATTGAGCCAATACACTATATTAAGGGGATACGCAAAAACTGTATGAGTGGCGATTATTTCAGTCACGATCAAAATGGAGGAGATAAAGAAGTTTGGACTAAACTAGGCTTTGATTACGACATTATTCCTGTTGTTACATTACAGGAACCTGGTGCCTCCAATAACCTGGTTGGTTATGATGACCCGTTTACAGTAAAAACAGAGGCAGCCAGTTCTTTATATGATGCATCGGTTTATAAATGGCAGTACCAGGTAGCCGATGCCAACGGGCTTATAAAAGCTGATGGATGGAAGGATATAGACGCTAAACTTAATACAGATGGTAAGCCCGGGATAGAGTTGCTTCCATCTTCTTTTTTACCCTTTAGTGCCATAAATAAAAAAGTATTTTTCCGTATAAATATGTGCGATGATTATATATCAGAAAATATTATTTATTACGAATTACGTGCCAGTGCACCGGATATTAAGAATATACAGCCCTCCAAACCATTATGTTTTGGAAGCCGTGACGGAAGTATAACGATTACATTAGGCAGGGAGCTTTGGCCCAAAGAAAGTATAAGTTTTTTAGTAGAGGATTTAAGTAAGCCGATACATTCTGCTAATGGAGTTACAGGTTACGAAGTAGTGGAATCGTATGCTAACAAAACACAAAATGATTTTTCAAAAGACCCAAAAACAGGTTTAAAAACTATTATAAACCTAGCCGGGCTTTCTTCAGGCTCCAAAGCAGGCTATCGGTTGCGTATGTTAGCCGGCAATAAGGAAGGCATGTTTTTTACCGATGGTAAAAATCACGAACCAAAATTTAATATTGGATCTTATGCACCAGTTGATTTTATAAGTCAAACAAGTGATGTATGGTGTTATAATGGATACGACGGAGAAATAAACATTACCGCATCAGGTGGTGTGCCGGCAGAAAATAACAGAGCATTCTATACGTTTAGTTTAAAGATTATAAAGGGTGATTTTAGTGCCATTAATAAGCAGCAGTTTACCAATAAAACAAGGCATAAAGTTGATGGCTTGCCTAAAGGTGTATATACCATTGAAGTATTTGATAGTCATGGTTGCCAGGCAAAAGAGGGTGGAGGCTTAGGTGCTCCGGTTATTAAGCAACATACCATTAATCAGCCCAAAGCACCATTGTCAGTTATTGAAACCTACCGCAAAGAACCAACAGCAAATGGCTGGCAGGATGGTAAACTGACTTATAAGATTACAGGAGGTACCCCATTGCCCGATGGAAGTTATGAAACACACCTGTATGAAAGCACTGCAAATGGTACTGATATGACAGTTAAAACAGGACAGGTTAATACCAACCCACAGGAATACTACATCACCTTTCATAACCTGGAAGCAACAGATTATTATCTCACAGTAAAAGATGCCAATTGGAACTCAGCCTCCGACAAGGTAGAAGACAGTTCAACAGGAAAGGGTTCGTGTGCGTATATCAGTCAGCATACCAGTATTGAAGAGCCCGATAAAATTGAAGCAGCATTGGAAATGTTGCACCATATACATTGCAACAATACCAATGCTTATAATTCAGGAGAAGATAAAAACCGGAATGGTATTATTGATGAATATGAAACCGGAAAGATTGAAGCCACAGTGAGTGGAGGCACTCCTTTACCCGGCAATTTACCTTACCGGTATATATGGGAACATAAGGATCCGGAAACAGGCACCTGGCAGCACGTACAGCAAGAGGGGATAAGCTTACCTACAGCACAAATAAATACATTAACATGGGGCGATTATCGCTTAAATGTTGTTGATGCTAATAATGTGATGATGGGAGAGTATGAAAAAGTGCCGGACACCAAAGGCATAAACAATTATGTATTAAAAGAACAGCATTATCAACAATTAACTTTACCCCGGCCACCAATGCTTTCGGTAGATTTGGAGGTGAATGATGCAACATGCTCTGGAGGTACCAACGGAGCCCTTACCGCACGGGTTAGAGGGGGTATCCCATTTGATGACGGGAGCTTTAATTATGAGTGGAGTACAGGAGATTCCAATGTCAATAAACTGATTAATCAACCATCGGGTAAATATTTTGTATTTATAAAAGATAAAGAAGGATGCCGGGCACAAACCATGGCAAGCATTCAAATGCCCGATAATATAACTATAGATGCAACCCTCTTAAAACATCCAACATGTTATGAAGGCAGTGACGGCGCTATTGAAGTGCAGGCAAGCGGTGGTGTAGCGCCATACTATTACGAATGGAGCAATGGTACAGTGGGTAACAAAGTTGATAATTTAACGAAAGGGCATTATGTATTGGCCATTTCTGATGCAGCAGGCTGTAGCGGAGTTATGGCTTTTGAACTAAAGCACCCGGAACAAATGGTGTTAAATATTCCTGATACCATTGCATTATGCAGTGGGCAGAACTATATACCCGATATTACTATTGCCGACCCGTATGCCATATACCAGTGGATACTTAATGATACCGTAGAAAGTTATGAACCAACGCCTGAACTGTCAAAAGCAGGACATTACACCACTAAAATAATAAATGCAAAGGGGTGTGATATTACAAAAGAACTGGTTATAAAACGGTATGAACAAGAGATAAACCCGCAATTTATGGTTAGTTCGCAGGTGTTTGAAAACGAAGAAATAGTTGTTCTTGATATCTCGGAACCAAGGCCTGAACAAATAAACTGGCAGATACCGGAAGAAGCAGGGGTAATTTTAAATGAGGATTATAAACTGGTACTTAAAATTGAAAAAGAAGGTTTTTACCCCTTGGTTTTGGAAGCCTTTACAGGAGAATGTAAAGCCAGTTACACCAGCAATATAATTGTAAACAAAGCTCAACGGCTACTTGATTCAGGAGATGCAGAAGAACCTTTTATCATTGATTTTAGCGTATCGCCCAATCCTTCTGCTGGTGGAAATTTTACCATCCAGGTAGATTTACAGGAAGAAAGCCAATCCGTTGTTAGTATATATTCATTAGGGCAGCAAAAAATTGCACAAATTAAAAAGAACGGCTTAAAGCAATATACCATACCGTATACTTTAAACATAGCGGGTGTATATATTGTATTACTGGAAACAGCAAAAGGTTCAGAAGTAAGAAAGTTGATTGTAAATTAAGGTGAAGTTGGCATGTGCCGTTGTAGAGAGTGCAATAAATCTATGTGAGTTCTGGTTTACAGTGGATTAATATACTTTTTCATCAGCGGAGAGAGGGGGATTCGAACCCCCGGTACGGTTGCCCGTACACATGCTTTCCAGGCATGCACAATCGGCCACTCTGTCACCTCTCCATTGTAATAGCTCAAATATAAGAACTTTTTTATGTGTCAGATGGAATTTTGATACATAAAAAATCCCGACTAATCTCAGTCAGGATTAAACTGCACGGGAGGAGCGACTCGAACGCCCGACACCTGGTTTTGGAGACCAGTGCTCTACCAACTGAGCTACACCCGTAAATTGTTTAAGTAATGCACTACCTTTGCCAATGCGGATGCAAAAATAGGAGAATAATTATGAAATCAAATGCATTGAATAAGAAAAATGGGAAGAAATAAATTGTATTGATGTTTAATATTTAATGCTTAATGATTTAGCACTGGTGTGTATTTAATATTATTTTTAGAATATCAGGCTTATCCTTGTTCTCTTTCTTTGTTCAGATAGTAATATCACAGCAGTAATATTATTGTTAAAGCAGTAAAATATCAGGTGCTTTCTTTTAATTAGTTAAAAAAAGTAATAGAAAAATTTTAATTAAATGTAATGCTCCCGTGATTCATGTGCAAAATAGATTAGGATAAGATCTTACTTTTTAGTTATGGTTGGTAAGACTTTGGAGTTCAGTTTTGAAGGAGTAGTTCAAAAAGTTTAATCTGCCTTATGTTCCTGATTCGATTTAATACATCAGTTAACCAGGCCTACTGCTCAATGTTGTTGATTTTGCAGGTGGTAAAGAATGAGTAAAACATGGTTGTGTGCTGTGCTGTATCATGAGAGCCAGAAACAAAAATAAATAGTTTTTAGTATACTGTGTGTATTTATGAAAATAAAGAGGCTAATCATGTGTGATTAGCCTCTTTATTTTTCAATATTCTATTACTTCTGAAATCACCTAGTCTCTATTAGCAGGACGATTAAACTTTATCTTTAATAACTATTTGTTATAACAATTGTAACATATATTGAAGTTTTAAAGCAGTCTTGTGCTGAAGGAGAGTATTTAAAAGTAAAGGCTGTTTCTTCTTCAATCTCCTCACCATCAACTGCTCCATATCCAATATGCCCATTGAATATATGTCCATCTAATGCACCAGAAGGAATACTTTCAGGTTCATTTAATTCAGGTGAATAAGACCAGTTACCGTTGCCAATAAACCCGGCCATTGAAAATAGATTGATACTTTTAGCATCATCATAACATATGGCTTTAGTAATCTTATCCTGAATTTCCTCATCACTGACATTAATATATAAGGAGCCAGTTCCTGAAACATCTTGGTCACAGTGTTGTTCTATTACATTATAATAAACCATAAAAACTCCAGCCGCAGTATGCTCCAAAGGTACAAAAGCAGTTACCTTAGTATCATCAATGGAATAATCAGTCCCGTCAATTCTCCAGCTTGTTATTTTCATTGAAGAAGTAAGGGTTTCATAGTTTTTTGAGTAGGCACCTATTGGATCAACAGCTTTGTTAAGATCAATAGGATTTGAAGGACAAGCTATAATACTTGTAGAGGCAATATTCATCTTATCAGGATAAACACAAATCATATGATCTTCAACCTCTCCATCACTGGCAGTACCTGCAATATTTTCGACTTCTGACTGAACAGTTCCGACCCGAAGACGTACAAAATAATTACCTGGCGTAATGGTATTGGTATCAAATATAAGCGATACTACATGAACTCCTCCCTTTGCAGGAATTTCTACATACCGACGATCTGCATTATTAAAACTACCATTATCTATTCCCAACCAACCATATAAGTGAGCTATCTTACCTGTATTGTTAGTTATTGTAATGTTGTTAAGCGTAATACCTGATCCATCTGTTTTATAGCTAAACGATATTGCATCATCATAACTATCTGCACTTGCATTGGGGCTTTCTGTACCATCTGTTTCTGAACTTACATTCGTTCCAAGCATAAGTGATGCAGTATTATTTGCCGCATTGTAGCCAGGTAACATGTGTTTTGCTCCCCCGTCTGCTAATAGTGTTAGACCGTAGCCCGTTGGTAAATCACCATAATCACTATATAAATCAACTTCAAGGCTATTATTATTAGCATTACAGTCGTTATTTACTCCACTACCATCATCAACAATTACAACCCTAATTTTACTACTACAGCTTGTTAATGCGGTGTTAGGGACTCTTACTGATACAGATTTGGTCTCACCTGCAGCAAAAGCAGGTAATGCATCAACATGCAATGGTGTAGTACCGTAACTACAATAGAACGCTACAGCCCGGCTACTTGCAGCAAAAGCCGTTGTTGTACTGTTGTTAGTTATATCCAAAGTAAACTTAACGCCATCGTTAACAGATGCAATACTTATTGCCGTTAACTCCATTTCAACATAAGGGCTTACTGTTACTTTGGCCGATATTGATGCAGCTTCTGCACAAACACCGCTTTTACGTATTGCTCTATACCAAGTTGTTTTCGTTAGCAAACCTGTATTATAGGTATCTTCCGTATTATTAATAACCTGTATATTGGCTGCATCAGTAAAGTTATCTGTACTGCTCTCCCAACGTACAATACTGCCTGTTCCGCCTACAAGTTGCAACATTGCTGTGTTTCCAGCACAGGAGGTAATAGAGGTGGAGCTTGCTGACAGATCTCCTCCATTACTTGCCGGACTTACTTTTATTAATCTATTGGATGAGTAAGTTCCATCACATGTACCATTTTTGACATAAACCCTAAAGTAAGTATCTTCCTTAAGGTTAGTAGCGGTATAACTCGGAGCTGTGTGGTTAATAACAGTTGGTGATGTAAAAGCTAAATCACGACTGCTTTCCCAATGTATAACATCACCAGTGTGCCCTGCTAAATCCATTTTAATACTATTGTTGTAACATATGGATTCTGAAGTGCTGGTTAAAGTACCTCCAACACTCGTAGGGTTAACTGTTATTGTAACAATTGATGATAAAGCTTCATTACACACACCATTTTTAACTACAACACGGTACGAGGTAGTTTGAGTTAAATTAGTTGCATCATAAGTAGCTTTATTATTAGAAATTACATTTATATTTCTGCTAAAGTTATCAGCACTACTTTCCCATCGAATAATAGTACCGGTATAACTATTCGCTTCTAAGGTTAATTTGACATTATTAGTACCTTCACATACAGTAGCTGTACCTTTTAGTGTTCCACCCTTACTTAAGGGATCAACAGTTACAGTAATGTCCCCAAATGTTACTTCACAATGGGTATTGGTTGCCCCAACGTAATAAGTTGTTGTTTGTTCTACTTTTACATCAAAGTAAATGGATTTGCCCGTTCCAACAACAGGATTACCAACTGGGCTAGCGTCAGCTTCTTTATATAACTGGTAAGTTATGCCAGTTTCACTGCCTGAAAGTGTAAGCCTTACAGTGTTTCCCTGGCAGGTAGTAAAGTCAGGTTGGAAAGAGAATTGATTACTTGCTGCCTGGGTACCACCATCAATAATACCTGTAGTAGGGTCAGTATGATCAGTAGCATCTCCACCAATCACTCCATCTCCCCAGCCTTCTTTAATTAGCAATCTGCGATATGGCTCGCCTGCGCAAAACTTACTACGGCCACCATGAAATTTAACATTCTTTTTGGCTGTACCCGCTTCAAGCTGCTGCCCCCAGCCTATTAACAATGCATCGTAGTTAGAAATCGAAAGCTCTGCGTCAATAAACATTCTGTCAGCGTTGGTAAGCGAAGAAATATCCCAACTGCCAAGGTTCCTGTCGAACTTACGCGCAGAAGCGAACATCATAAGCATGTTTTCGACCTTACCTACTTCCCAGTTTTCAATTTGCCCGTTAAACACATAACATGTTGCAAACATTCCAGCCATAGAAGTTACTTTACTAACATCCCAACTGTTTAAATTAGCACCTTCCAGACGTTGACAGTAATTAAACATATCTCTCATATCTGTAACCATTGCCAGGTTAGGAGCTTTGGTATCATTAATTTTAGTAAGATAGGTACAGCCATAAAAAGCATCTGCCATCGACTTCCATACAACACCCCCCCATTGCTCAATACTATAAAGATAATCGCGTAAAGCCTTAGTGCTTGCACGATAATTAAGATGCAACGGTTTACGGGCTACCACTTCTACTATAACCTCTTTTATAGTACCTGGTATCTGAATAGTTTTACTCTCTATATTATTTAAGGCCTGGCTAAGTAATGTGCCATCAGTTTTTCTAACTACTATATCGTAATCATTATCGTTACCAATAACACTCATCCCTATTTTCCATGTAGATGCATTATCATAATTTCTCCAACGGGTAATAAATGGAGATGAACAATTATCGCCGCCATCTTTTAAATCACCAGTTTTTGAATAATCAGGAGTATTGCTACTATCGCCATCACCCCAGCCTTTATCAATCAATTCTTTACGTGCTTCGGCACCTGCACAATACTGGCTTTTACCTCCATGAAATGTAACATTAGCATTACCTTTACCACTTTGCACCTGTTCATTCCACGATAATAATAAAGCATCGTAATTAGATACAGCAAGCTCACATCCATCAAACATATTTTGAGCCCTGGCAAGCGATGAAATATCCCAATCAGATATATTCTGGTTAAAAGCTGTACCAGAAAAGGCATATTCTGTACTAGTAACATTGCTAGTACCGCTCCCCCAGGTTAGTGGTTTTACCGAGGCATTATTAGGATCACCATTATTAAACAGGCTGGCATTAAGGAACAGTGCATACATGTTTGTTATCTGATTAACACGCCATGAAGAAACCTCTTGATTAAAGCTTTTTGCATCCCAAAACATGCCACTTGCAGAACCGAATGCTGCATTTACGCCATCCTTCATAGTCCAGGTAAGCGGATGAGTTCCATTGTTACCTTTATCACCATTATTAAATGCTGTAGCTCCTTGGAACAAGTAATTAAAGTTAGTTCCCTTGCTTATGTTCCACGAACTGACATTCTGATTAAATGCTGTAGCACCTTTAAACATTCCCCAAAACGAACCGGATGCGATATTTTCGCCATCTTTCATAATCCAGTTAAGTGGACGTGCTCCGTTATTACCTGTATCACCATTATTAAATGCTGTAGCATCTTGAAACATGAAGTGAAAATTAGTCACCTTACTAACATTCCACGAACTAAGATCCTGGTTAAATGCTGTAGCACCTTTAAACATTTTTCCAATAGATGTGATGTTACTTACATCCCAATTACTTACGTTAAAGTTGAGCACTTGACAGTCCTCAAACATGCTATATAAATTAGTAACCTTAGATAAATCAGGTACATCTGTGGCATTTACCTGTAAATTAGCACAACCATAGAATGCATTCTCCATACTTTGCCACTCAATATTCCCCCAGTTTTCTACACTGGTTATTTTTGTTTTATCACCTCCATTGTTAAAACGAATATGTGGGAAAACACCAGCTATTTTTATCACAACTTCGGCTTCGGTAAGAACCGAAGAAGTATACGCAGTTGTTACACCCGAAGCACTCTCCAATACTGTACCATCTAGCTTGGTTATTTGTATTGTATAGTTATAGGTGTAAGTACTATTAATAGGTATTGTTATTGTTCCTCCTGCCGGTTTCCACTTGGTAATGAAAGGACAGCCTATTCCCCCATCAACAATATCAAGATAGTCACCATCGCCATCGGCTTCGCCCGACACACCATCGCCCCAGCCTTTTTCAATCAATTGCTTACGGGCATCTTCACCTGCACAATACCTACTTTTACCGCCATGAAATTTAACATTGGCTTTAGCTTTACCACTTTGTACCTGTTTATTCCACGACAACAATAAGGCATCGTAGTTAAATACATCAAGCTCAGATAGATAAAGCATGCCATCAGCCTGAGTAAGCGATGAAATATCCCAATCAGATATATCCTGGTTAAAAGGTGTTTCCTGAAACGCAAAACGCATATCGGTAACCAAACTTGTATTGCTGCCCCAGGTAAGTGGCTTTGAAGAGGAGTTGTTAGTATCTCCATTGTTAAATAAAGGAGATACAGCAAACAAAGCATAAAAGCTTGTTATCTGACTAACGTCCCATGAAGAAATATCCTGGTTAAAGCTTTTTGCACTCCAAAGCATGCCATTTGCAGGACCAGATGCTGTGTTTACACCATCTTTCATAGTCCAGGTAAGCGGATGGGCTCCATTGTTACCTGGATCGCCATTATTAAACGATTCAGCCCAAAGGAACATTTCGGTAAAGTTAGTCCCCTTGCTTATGTTCCACGAATTAAGATTCTGGTTAAAGGCTTTAGCTTCTCTAAAAGTATGGAGAAATGATCCGGATGCAATATTTGCTCCATCTTTCATAGTCCAGTTAAGTGGACGTGCTCCGTTATTACCTGTATCACCATTATTAAATGCTGTAGCTTCCCTAAACATGGAGGCAAAGTTAGTAACCATACTAACGTTCCAGTTGCTTAAGTCAAAGTTGAGTACCTGACAGCGCCTAAACATATTCGATAAATCAGTGACTTTAGATAAATCAGGTACATCTGTGGCATTTACCTGTAAATTAGCACAACCATAGAATGCATTCTCCATACTTTGCCACTCAATATTCCCCCAGTTTTCTACACTGGTTATTTTTGTTTTATCACCCCCATTGTTAAAACGAATATGTGGGAAAACACCAACTATTTTAACCAAAACTTCGTTTTCGGTTAAAACCGAAGAAGTGTATGCTGTTGTTACACCCAAACCTCTCTCTAACACAGTACCATCTAGCTTGGTTATTTGTATTGTGTAGTTATAGGTATAAGTGCTATTAATAGGTATTGTTATTGTTCCTCCTGCCGGTTTCCACTTGGTAGTAAAAGGACAACCTACTCCTCCATCAACAATATCAAGATAGTCACCATCGCCATCGGCTTCGCCCGATACACCATCGCCCCAGCCTTTGTCAATCAATTGCTTACGGGCATCTTCACCTGCGCAATACTTACTTCTACCGCCATGAAATTTAACATTGGCTTTAGCTTTACCACTTTGTACCTGTTTATTCCACGACAACAATAAGGCGTCGTAGTTAAATACATCAAGCTCAGATAGATAAAACATGTTTGTAGCACTAGTAAGCGATGATATATCCCAATCGGATATATCCTGGTTAAAAGCTGTAGCTGAAAAGGCATATCCTGTATTACTAATATTGCTAGTGCCGCTCCCCCAGTTAAGTGGTTTTACCGAGGCGTTACTAGTATCACCATTATTAAACAGTATGGCATCATAGAACATTGAATATATGCTTGTTATCTGACTAACGTCCCATGAAGAAATATCCTGGTTAAAGCTTTTTGCTTCCCAAAACATGCCAGTTAATGGAGCGGATGTAATATTTGCACCATCTTTCATAGTCCAGGTAAGCGGACGGGCTCCATTGTTACCTGGATCGCCATTATTAAAAGCCGCAGCTTTTTTGAACATGTAATTAAAGTTAGTTCCTTTACTTATGTTCCACGAACTGATATCCTGGTTAAAGGCAGTAGCACTTTCAAATAAATTCCAAAAGGAGCCGGATGTAATATTTGCACCATCTTTCATAGTCCAGGTAAGCGGACGGGCTCCGTTATTACCTGGATCGCCATTATTAAAAGATGTAGCATTTTTAAACATCTCGTTAAGCATAGTCACCTTACTTATGTTCCACGAACTAAGATTCTGGTTAAAAGCAGTTGCACCACGAAACATCATTGCCATATTGATAACATTCGATACATTCCAGTTACTAAGATCTTGATTAAACGTCTCTGCACCATCGAACATCCCAGCCATAAAGTTCGCTCCAGAAACCGTCCAGTTGCCAATTGGTTGGTTAAAAAGTTTTGCACCACTAAATGTTCCTTGAAATTTAGCAACTTTACTTACATCCCAGTTATTAAAGGCTTTTGTTCCCACAAGTTTGCTACAGCCCAGAAACATAGCACTAAGGTCTATGCCCTGTTTACTTAAATCAGGAGTATCAGATGCCACACAGTCTAAATTTACACAGCCCTCAAAGGCTCCGTTCATACTGTCCCACTTAATATTTCCCCATTGCTCAATGGTCAAAATTTTGTCCGCATCAACTGATTCTTTAAAAGCGATGCAAGGAAAGCCTGTACCATCGCTATATCCATCACCATCAGCATCAATTCCTCCCATTATTTTAATGGTATAAGTTCCAGGTGTTTTATATGTATAAGATGGCGGATTAGTAGTCATATTGGCCGAAGTGTGACGAGTTATTACCGGGATATTTCCATCCGGGATACCATCTCCATTTTCATCTTTTGTTATTCCCCAATCCACAATGAAGTCATACCCATTATTAATTGTTGGAATTGTTATTTTTTCATTGTTAGAGGTTGTTTTCCATGTGGTTATAAATTTTTCTGCCTCTATTGTATAGGGCATATTGATGCCTATTTTATGGTTATTTTCAAACTCATCACCTTGCTGAATATTATCCATTGAAACAGATCCCGAAGGTTCACCAAAAGCTCCGGAAACGTCATGGTCAATTATTTCTACTATTTTTAATCCGGAAACCATATCATCTGCCGAGATAGTGTAATAACCTACCGCACGCCTAAAATTGATACGGATAATAAACTGGTCATCAGGATTTGCATTAGCAGCTCCACTTGTCCCAGCAGCATCATCAGTATATTGCATAATAGAGCCAAAACTACCGCCAACCATCAGGTCATCTTCAGAAGTCACATATAAGCTAATTATATCTGTACCTCCCCCCGAGTAAGGACCACCAATACCATCTTGAGTGCTAGTGTTACTTCTGACTGCCAGCATATTGTTAAAGTCGGTATTTAACGAACCATCATAGTTTAATACTATAAGGGCACCTTCGTAGTAATTGCCGTTGCGGTTATGAAAACTGGCCTCGTGCAAACCCAGCCACATTTTTCCTTTTAAGAAAGCAGCACCGTCAACTGCCCAAGAGCCAGCGGTAAGATTTGAATTAGTAACCTGGTTATTTTTTCCTAAAGCAAACTTATCCATTGGAGTTATACTAAGATCATTTTGAAAAGCAATTAGATTCAACCATCCGCCAGTAGGCGTCCCATAACGTCCGGTAACTATAATCCCATCTGCACCTGGATTTCCGCTATTATCAAAAACATCGGTATTAGGCAGCACAGTGATTGCCAGTGGATCAAAACCTATAGACCGACTATTAATAATTGCTCCCGTAGTTTTATCAATACGATAAATTGAGTTCGATGCCCCCACCCATATATGCCCAACTGCATCTAAATCGGGATCAAAACTTATGGTTCGTCCATAAGTTATCCCTGAAGGATTAAATTCTGTATTAAGCGTTCCGTCAGCATTTAATTTTGCAAGAGCTCTGCGTGTAACTCCACCTACACTGGTGAAACCTCCAATAATATAGATACTACCATCAGCATCTTGCTGTATACCACGTTGCGGTTTACCGTAAGTCGCTACCGGGAACGAAATCACATTATTAAGTGCAGGACGCGTATTATTTGCAGTAAGGTTGTTCATAAAATCGGTATCAACTACAAACTTATCCTGCGCCGCATCGTATTTAAACTTGACCAAGTAGTCGTAGTTGGCATTACCTCCATAGTTTGTAAACTGCCCACCGGCAATAAAACCTCCATCCAAAGTTTCCTCAACCCAATGAACTTGCTGATTAAACTGGCTATCAAATCCCTGCAATAACAAACCATTATGATCGGTAACTACAATATCGTTTTGCCCCGATCCTTCATAGTTATTAAAGCCCCCGGCAATTATAAAACGCCCTTTGGTAGTCGGATTATTTGCCAGCTCTGTTATACAATATACCCCATAGGTTCTAGCATGATTACCAAGTGTGGCATTCCGCACACCGGGTACTCCCCAATCAGGATCAATAAAGTCTTCGGCAACCTTAGGGTCAAAAGTCATAGTAATGATATCCCCTGTATTCAGACGCACCTTTATCTCACTCCCAACACCAAGCCAATCGTCAAATTTACCTTCAAGTCGAATAACATCACCGGTATTATACTGCCCATCGGGAGCAGTAGTTGAAAAGCTAATAAACGTTGGACTGCCTTCACCCCGTGCCTGCCCCTTAGTTTGTAAAGAGATAAGAAGTGTAGCGATTATCAAATAAAAATAACTTCTTAGTTTAAATGATGATATTTTCATAGGAAAGTACATTTATATATTCAACTATTAACTCATTAAAATTTATAATACACAATTAATATTAAATCAGGAAGATTTAATATTAATGAAAGTTTATACAAAGAAATATTTTTTAGCAGGAGCAAAGATATGAGTCAAATATTTATCTTTAGGTGGGAAATTCCCTCTTTTTCACTACGCAAAATGCGTAGTTACATACGTATTTTGCGTAGTGAAAAAGAGTAGATGTTGTTTTTGTTGTTAAACAACAAAGGTTCGATTTAAAACAAAAGCCATATTTTGTCGCAATTGTGATGACCAAGCTGGAATAATAATAATATGAACATCATGAATAATTTATTAGAGTTAAGGTGGTATGAGCATTCTTATACGATATTATAAAAAAAATTACTCAAAAACAAGTTTAATTGTAATATGTTATTATACGAATCTGTTTTAGAAGAGAACTTTATTAAATTTTTAACAAACGATTATATAATTTTTTTGCTTACCAGCTTTGTATTAAATGGCTTTAATGGTTTTATTAAGGGCAAATTACCAAGGGGAATAATGTTTATAAACCACACATATATAAGGTGTTGTAAAATACTGGATATAATATTATTAAAAAAAGAGTTGATCACTAAGACCCTTATTCTGTTTTATACTTCAACAAGCATACTAATTTTCTACAGTTTGGATGCTATGATAAACATAAAGAAAACAGCTTGAAAAATAATTTGATTTATTTAATACTCAATAGAGAGTTAATGTTTTTCTCAAGGCAGTGGTCGATACGCTGTTGCTCCTTGCTATATAATTTATATCTTGAAAATACACGCCGGGTTTGGTTGTTTTTGAGTCGATCAAAATGGATATTTGGTAGCCATTAATATTGATAATTGTACAGCATCTCATTTGGAGGCATTACAAAATATGGTAACACAGGCCAGTCTCTTGCTGATTGGTATAGATTTCTATTGTTTAAAGAAGGCTATTGTTTCTTTCAGCTTTTCGGCTAATTGTGTCAGGTGTTCTGAATTATTGGTAAAAATCGTTGCAGAACCGGAGTTTTGCTGTGTTACCTCATTTAGTTCCTGTATGGCTTTGTTTACCTGTTCGGCACCACTTTGCTGTTCGTAGCTAGATGCAGTAATCTCTTGTACCAATTGGGTGGTTTTTTCAATGTCAGGGATAATTTCTTCTAGTTGTTGTCCAGATTTATCTGCCGCTTCAACACCATGTTGTGTAAGGTCAATAATTTCGTTAGCTGCTTTTTGCGATCGTTCGGCCAGTTTTTTTACTTCAGAAGCAACCACGGCAAAACCACGGCCTTGTTCTCCAGCTCTTGCTGCTTCAACAGCAGCATTAAGCGCTAGTATATTCGTTTGTTTGGCAATTTCTTCAATAATCATAATCTTCTCCGAAATTTCCTGCATTGACCTGGTGGTTTCTTTCGAACTTTCATAACTATCCTTTATACCGCTTGCTGATGATAATGCAATGTTTTCGGTTTCTTTTGAGTTTGAGCTATTTTGCTGTATGGTAGCGACCATTTCCTCCATCGATGATGAAATTTCTTCTGATGAGGCGGCCTGGTTAGCAGCACCAGCAGATAATTCATTAGATGAGTTTGCCAGTTCAATACTCGCCGAGTTAATGGCATCGGTACTTGCTGTAATTTCAGTTATAATCTTGTTCAGGTTAATAACCATATCTTTTAATGCCCGGGCTAAGTCACCTGGTTCGTCAGATTTTGTGGTATCAATATCTATATTGACTTTTAGGTTCCCATCAGCAATTTCGCGTGCAAGTTCAGCACTTCTTATAATAGGGCGTACAATATTTCCTGCTGTTATATATACGGTAAGGTATAGCAGAATAAGGCCAATTATACCGATTATAATACTTCGATAAAAAATCTGATTTGCATCGGCCAGTATAACTTCTTTAGGTACTTCCATACCTAAGGTCCATGTTATATCCATGCCTTCGAATCCAACAGGTGTATAAGAAACGTAATAATCTTTTTCAGTTCCAGGTTTTGTATATTCAAAACTGTAAGTCTTTGCCTTTAATGTACTGGCTAGTCCCTTTCTAAAATTTTCAGAGTCAAATTGAGTAGCGTCAAAAAGCTTTTTAGCAATAAAATCTGTATTAGTATGTGCAACTATACTAGTATCTCTTGATAAAAGGTACGAAACAGCACCTTCATAAGGATCCATGTCAGAAATAATTTTCGACATATTGTCCAGGCTAATGTCAACACCAACCATACCTAAAAATTCACCCTTGTTATTTTGTAGTGGAGCAATAATGGATGTCATTAAAATATCCTCCAGCTCTTTTGTTACTTCATCGTAATAAGGATTCCATATTTCAGATACATTAGCTTCCTTTCCCTGGTAATACAAGCTGGTGAGTACTTCGTTGTTCATATCAACAGTCTCAGAGGTTCTAGTATAGGTGTTATTGAGGCGAAAAATAACATTTCTTACTCTGCCGTTTCGCATGTTATATGATGGGTTCAGGGCTTTTAGCTCCCATATTTGCCATGTTGATAATAACTCAGGATTATTTTCCAGCCAGCTATAAAGCATATTTTCATACACTTCATCCCGGTAGGATTCGTCCATATTAAAGTAGTTGTTATAATTATCCCGAATAGTAGTGGTCGATTTAATTACCTGGTTAATATTGTCTTGTATAAGGTTGCGATACGCTTGCAGGTTAGCATCTATGATTTCTTTGGAATCGGCGAGTGCATTCTTTTTCAGACTAATACTGACATAAACCAGGGTAACACCATATATTAAAGTAAATGATGCAAGAATGTATAGCAGTAGCTTTGCCTTAAGGCGTAAATTAAATCGTTTGTTCACAGCTGTTAATTTTAGCTTATATTCCGGATGTGCTTGGTGTACTTTCTGTACGTGCACAGCGCTTAAAAGTTTCCATTAAGGCGAAAAATAATTGAAAGTCTGTTTAAGAACCATTAATCAGGCTTCGACATAAAGTTATTATCTCAGATCACTTGGAAATATTGAATTTCTTAAGATAAACTCAATAGTTATTGGGATAAAAAAAACACCAAAGTCGTAAAGAATAATTACGAGACTCTTGGTGTCTTTAAATTTTATTTTTAAATGCAGTTTTCAGGATTATGCGTACCTGTTTTGTAACTTCATAACCAGGCTCTGGTTAAAGTTTATAGTTCAGCCTGAATTAATTATAAATAATATCAAAGATTAACTCAAAATTATCATAGATCATTTTGTCTCCCAATCCATCAAAGAATTTTCCGGAGCCGTAACGAACATTATATCGGGTGCGATCTACCAGGATACTACCAGAAAATTTATTTTTATTTTGGATAGCTTTAAATTCTATAGGATGTGTTTCTCCTTTAATTGTCAAATCTGCTTCAATGGTGTATCCAGTACTATTTTGTTTAGCACTTGTAATTTTAAGCTTACTTAGCGGATGACTGGCTACACCAAAAAAATCATCAGACTTAAGGTGTCCGACTAATTTTGCATTGTACTCCTTGTCTGAAATATCGCTGCATGTGATACTGTTCATATCAACAATAAAACCACCACCTGTGAGTATTCCATCATCAAATTCTAATGTTCCGGATTTAAATGAAATATGGCCGGTATGTTCGCCGCTTATTTTTTTTCCCAGCCACTTAATTTTACTTTTGGTTGTATCTATCTCTTTTTGTTGAGCAAACACTGTAGTGGCAAATAAAAGAATGATGCACTGAATAAATAATAGTTTTCTCATGCTGAATGTATTAAGTTGTTATTGTTCTAATTTAGTAAGAAAACATACTGAAAGTATTAATGGTTCATTGCTGGCTTGTTAAAATGTTGTTAACTATGAGTTAAATACGACATACAAATGTTCAGTATTTTAGTTAAAAAAAGGAGTATGTTGTGCTATAAATATGTTGAGAGTAAGGTGTGTAAGGAGTTTTTGTTGTAATGAAGCCAAAGAATAAAATGTACTTTAGTTTTTTTTTAATGTTATAATATCTTGTAGTTTTAATGATTAAGTATAAAAGTATAAAAGATGAATAATAAGTTTTTAACAGGTGCATTAGTGCTAATGGTTAGTGTGTTGACTGGATGTTTGCCGTCAACTAAAACTAAACCAGATTTACTTCAATATGTTGATCCTTTTGTTGGAACAGGTTTTCACGGGCATACATTTCCAGGGGCTACTTTACCTTTTGGTATGGTACAGTTAAGCCCTGATACGCATTTAAATGGTTGGGATGCGAGTAGTGGTTATCATTATGATGATACAGAAATTTATGCGTTTAGCCACACGCACTTGAGTGGAACAGGAATAGGTGATTTAGGTGATGTTGGTATTCTGCCTTACTCTAATACAAGTGCTGATATTCCGGTTGCAAGCATAGATAAAGCAAAGGAAAAGGCTTCTCCCGGGTATTATACTGTTCATCTGAAGAATTTTGAGATTGATGTTGAGTTAACTTCAACACTTAGAGTTGGTGTACATAAATATACTTATACCAATACTAAAGACAGGAATGTAATGCTTAACCTGGCTCATGTGTTACAGGCCGATTGGGGTAATGCCATTACAGCCAATGAATTTGAGCTTATAGATAATAAAACATTACAAGGTGTTCAGAAATCAACAGGTTGGGCCTATGATCATCTGGTAGCCTATCGCATTGAATTTTCAGAACCATTTGAAAGCCAGAAGGTATTAATTGACGGGCAAGTTACTGACAAAAAGAATTTTTCAGCTAAAGATGCCCGGGTGCATTTAAAATTTGCAGAGAGTGATCAGCCTTTATTGGTTAAAGTGGCTATTTCGGCCGTTGATACAGATGGGGCAACTAAGAATATGCAGGCAGAGTGTAAGGATTGGAGTTTTGATAAGGTGCTGGCCAATGCACAGGCCGAGTGGCGAAAAGCACTTCAGGGTATTGAAATACAAACGTCTGATGAGGTGGTTAAAACCAATTTTTATACTGCTTTGTATCACAGTATGATGGCGCCATTTATCTGGCAGGATACGGATGGACGTTACCGTGGTATGAATAAGGCTATTATTCAGGCGCCGGAAGGTCATGTTAATTATACTGTTTTTTCGTTGTGGGATACCTTTCGCACATTTCATCCTTTAATGACTATTATAAACCCTGATAAAGCTGAAATATGGAGTGAAGCATTGGTGCAGAAATATAAAGAAGGAGGTATTCTGCCAAAGTGGCCATTGGTATCTAACTATACCGGCACGATGGTAGGTTATCCTGCTGTATCTGTTTTGGCCGATGCTGTTGCTAAAGGTCTTGCACCAAATGATTTATCTGAATGGTTAGAAGCAGCTGAACGCTCAGCTACATGGCGGCCTGATATTGTTGAGAAGTTTAAAGGTACACGCGAAACGGCAGTTATGCCACGTCATATCTATTTTAAAGAAACACTGGGGTGGGTGCCAAGTGATTCATTAGGAGAGGCGGTATCGTACGGTCTTGAGATGGCCTATTACGATTGGTGTGTAGCCCTTATTGCTAAAGCTGCCGGAAAGGATGATACAGCTAAAGAGTTTATGGCCAAAAGTGAATATTTTCGCCAGTATTTTGATAAGGAATCAGGCTTAATGAGAGGAAAAAACTATGATGGTTCATGGGTTACGCCATTCCGTCCGCGCTACTCAAGCCATGAAAAAAGCGATTATGTTGAAGGTAATGCCTGGCAATGGAGTTTTTTTACGCCTCATGCCAATGATCAGCTTATTGAACTGTATGGTAGTGCAGAGCGGTTTGAGGCCATGTTAGATACCCTTTTTACAACAGATTCAGCTATTGAAGGCGAACATGCGTCGGGTGATATTACAGGCTTAATAGGGCAGTATGCACATGGCAATGAACCAAGCCACCATATGGCCTACTTGTATAACTGGACCAATGCGCCACATAAAGCAAATGAGCGTTTGGATCAGATTATGCGTGAGTTTTATCTACCCGAACCGGCAGGTATTATTGGTAATGAAGATTGCGGGCAAATGTCGGCATGGTATGTGATGAGCGCATTGGGCTTTTACCAGGTTTGTCCGGGCGATGCAACATATACAACCGGTCGCCCAATGGTTGATAGGGCAGTAATTACATTGCCAAAAGGTCAATTGGAGATAATAGCTCATAATAACAGTAAAGAAAACATGTACGTTGAGAAGATTGTACTGAATGGCACTGTTTTGGATCAGCCATTTTTTACTCATAAACAACTGACTGAAGGCGGTAAGTTGGAGTTCTTTATGACGCATGCTATTAATGTAAAAAATTAATTAATAGTGCATTAGGTGTGGATATAGTATATACAAATAACAATGCGGGTTAAAGTATTGCTGTAATTAGTAGTATAAAGGTATAATTTGATGGAAAGAAGAAATTTTTTAAAGCAAGCCGGAATCGTTATTGGAGGTACAGCCATTGCGCCTACAATATTGGGAGCAATGTCAAAAAATATAGAATACAGATCAATGCGCCCGATAGAAGCTGAGCGTTGTTTTTCCAGCAGAAGTGTTGAAAAACTGATTAAGCAGGTAAAAGCAGATATGCTTGATACGGAATTGGCCTGGATGTTTGAGAATTGCTTTCCCAATACACTGGATACTACAGTGGATTTTGAATATATAAATGGTAAGCCAGATACCTTTGTAATAACCGGTGATATTGATGCCATGTGGTTGCGCGATAGTACGGCGCAAGTATGGCCATATATGCCGCTAATAAAAAAAGATAAGGCTTTACGGGAGCTAATTAAGGGTTTGGTTAATCGCCAGACCAAATGCATATTGCTCGATCCTTATGCCAATGCATTTTATAAGGATGTAAGTAAAATATCTAAATGGAAGAGTGACCGCACTCTTATGCAACCGGGTATTCATGAGCGTAAATGGGAAATTGATTCGCTTTGTTATGCTGTTCGCCTGGCACATGAGTATTACACTATCACCCAAGATACTGAAATATTTGATGAGGACTGGGAGGAAGCAGCACGCCTGATTGTTCAAACATTTAGAACGGAACAGCGAAAAAATGGAACAACACCTTATACCTTTAATCGTGAAACCGGGCAAATGTTTGATAGTCCGGTGCACTGGGGGCTGGGACGACCGGTTAAACCTGTTGGTTTAATCTGTTCCATGTTTCGTCCTTCGGATGATGCTTGCATGTATCCCTTTTTAATACCTTCCAATGTATTTGCCGTATTAAGTTTGCGTCAGTTGGCCGATATTAATATAAATGTATTGGGTAAGCCAGATTTTGCAAGGGAGTGTGCCGCATTAGCTGATGAAGTAGATGAAGCCATTAAGCAACATGCAATTGTAGAACATATGCATTTTGGTAAAATTTATGCTTATGAGGCAGATGGTTTTGGTAATAAGGTATTTATGGATGATGCCAATGTGCCGTCGTTAATGTCATTAGCTTATCTTGGTGCTCATAAGGTGCAGGACGCTTTGTATAAACGTACCAGAACTTTTTTATTAAGTGATTATAACCCGTATTTTCTTAAGGGGAAGGCAGCAGAAGGACAAGCCAGTCCGCATACTGGACAGGATAATATTTGGCCAATGGGTATTATACTGCGTGCCATGACAAGTACAGATGATGCCGAGATTTTAAAATGTCTTGCGATGCTTAAAGCAACACATGCTGGAACGGGCTTTATGCACGAGAGTTTTAATCAGGATGATGCAAGCCGTTATACACGCGATTGGTTTGCCTGGGCCAATACCTTATTTGGTGAGTTAATTGTGAAGTTGCATAATGAACGGCCACATTTATTAAATAGAATAGTAAGCTGAATTTGATTAAAATTATAGATTTAAGCTTTTATTAAGCTGCAGATATATAAGTTGAGCCCCGTTTTGCATAGCCGCTATTTTTCGTCAAATTACACTTAAAACTCACTATTTTCAAGTGATCTGAAACAACGTTCTGTCGAATGCTTTAGCAACTCATATGTAATGAGATAAACTTGAAAATTACGTCGAACACAGGGTGTTATGGGGCCCGCACAAAAGTTGGGTCAAAATTAAAATGATGGCATCTTTGTAGTAATAAAGTTGGGGCTTTTGAAACATTGAGATATAAAAAAGCCACCTTAATTTTATTAAGGTGGCTTTAGTGCTCCTCAGGTAGGACTTGAACCTACGACCTACGGATTAACAGTCCGCCGCTCTAACCAACTGAGCTACTAAGGAATAAAATGTATTTTTATAAAAACTTCCGTTTAAGCTTTTAAAAGCTCCTCAGGTAGGACTTGAACCTACGACCTACGGATTAACAGTCCGCCGCTCTAACCAACTGAGCTACTGAGGAATTTTAACTTCGATTACAATAAATATTGACTCCTGTTGTGGAGGCATTTTCTTTAAATGCGTTGCAAAAGTATATTGAATCTTCAAATTATGCAATATCTTTGTCGAAAATTTTTAGATTAAATTTACCCTATAATATTAAAGGATTAAGTATGAGTAGTGTATTAGGATTAGGAAATGCCTTAGTTGATGTGTTAGCAATACTTGATAATGACCAATTACTTAAAGAATTGAATTTACCGAAAGGAAGTATGCAATTGGTTGATAAAGAAGCTGCACAAAGAGTGAAAGAAGCCACATCGCATCTTAAAAAAGATTTGGCTAGTGGAGGGTCAGCTGCAAATACCATTCATGGCTTAGCAAGTTTAGGTGTTAAAACAGGTTTTATCGGGAAGATTGGTAAGGACGAGCTAGGAAAGGTCTTTAAATCTGATATGACCGCACACAATATTACGCCGCACTTATTGGAATCAGAAAGCAACAGTGGGCATGCTAATGCTTTGATTAGTCCTGATTCGGAGCGAACTTTTGCTACTTATCTCGGTGCAGCTGTTGAGTTATCTTCAAACGATCTGGTAAATGATTTATTCCATGGTTATAAGTATTTTCATGTGGAAGGTTATCTTGTACAGAATAAACCGTTAATTGAGAAAGCTTATAAAATGGCAAAAGCCAATGGTTTAATTACAAGTATTGATTTGGCCAGCTTTAATGTGGTTGAGGATAACCTGGAATTCTTAACAAATTTGGTACACAATTATGTAGATATTGTTTTTGCTAATGAAGAAGAGGCCAAAGCCTACACCGGAAAAGAAGGTGTTGATGCTTTAAATCAACTGGCACAAGGAACTGATGTGGCTATACTTAAACTGGGTAAGGAAGGTTCTATGATCAAGCGTTTTGATGAAATAGTAAAAGTAGGTATAATACCGGCAATAAGTGTTGATACAACAGGAGCTGGTGATCTTTATGCTGCAGGATTCTTATTTGGCCTTATTCATAATTTATCGCTTGATAAGTGTGGACGAATTGGGTCTATACTTTCGGGACATGTAATTGAAGTTATTGGCCCAAAGATGAATGAAAGTGTATGGAAGGAGATTCAAAAGAAAATAAAAGCTGAATTAAACTAAATCGAAAGTTAAAAGTGTGCTTTTCGTCATTGTTCTTTTATATTTATGCGCTTAGTTTTGTTCATTAAATTTGATTAATTACACGATAAAATTAGAGTCATGTACGGTAAATTTCAGGATTTTCTTGCAAAAGAAATTGAAGGCATAAAAGAATCAGGCCTTTACAAGAATGAACGCATCATTACTACGCCTCAGGGAGCTGAAATTAATGTTCAGGGTGGCGCGCCGGTTTTAAACTTTTGTGCAAACAACTACCTTGGTTTATCTTCACATCCTCGTGTTGTAAAAGCGGCTCAAAAAGCTCTTGATACACATGGTTATGGTATGTCTTCTGTTCGTTTTATTTGCGGAACACAGGATATTCATAAGCAATTAGAGGATAAGATTGCATCGTTCTTCGGTATGGAAGATACCATCCTTTATGCAGCTTGTTTTGATGCTAATGGTGGTGTTTTTGAACCATTATTTACTGCCGAAGATGCCATTATTTCAGATGCGTTAAACCATGCTTCAATTATTGATGGAGTGCGTCTTTGTAAGGCTGCTCGTTACCGTTACAAGCATGCTGATATGGCTGACCTGGAAGAGCAGCTAAAAGCTTCACAAGAGCAACGTTTCCGTATTATTGTTACAGATGGGGTTTTCTCTATGGACGGTGATATTGCTAAGTTAGATCAAATATGTGATTTGGCTGATAAATACAATGCCTTGGTAATGGTTGATGATAGTCATTCATCAGGTTTTATTGGCAAAACAGGTCGTGGAACGCATGAATACCATAACTGTATGGATCGTGTTGATATCATTACAGGAACTTTAGGTAAAGCCTTAGGTGGTGCTTTAGGTGGTTACACAACAGGAAAGAAAGAGATTATTGATATGTTGCGTCAGCGTTCACGTCCATATTTATTTTCCAACTCTTTGGCACCCTCTATTATTGGTGCGGCATTGGAAATTTTTGATATGTTGACTGAATCTACAGAATTGCGTGATAAAGTGATTTCTAATGCGCAGTATTTCAAAAACAAAATTGTTGAAGCAGGTTTTGATATCAAACCAACAGAATCGGCTATTGTTGCATTAATGTTGTACGATGCAAAGTTGTCCCAGGAGTTTGCTGCTAAATTATTGGATGAAGGTATTTATGTTATCGGATTCTACTATCCTGTAGTACCAAAGGGAGAAGCACGTATTCGTATCCAGATATCGGCAGCTCATGAGCAACATCATTTAGATAAGGCTATTGCAGCATTTATTAAGATTGGTAAAGAACTGAACATTATTAAATAATAAAGTTTCAGATATTATACTTAAAGGGGCAGTCTAATAACTTTACTTGTTAGACTGCCTCTTTTTTCATTGTATAATTTCATCAGTATTATCTTATTTCTTTACCAAAGGGAACCAATGCAATATGTGCCATTTTAAAGTGCTGACGGGCAAATGGAATACCAATAATGGTAATGGCTAAAAGAATCCCCCAGATAAGATGAGATAACGAAATCCAGATACCGCCAACCAATATCCAGATTATATTCATCAGAGTAGCTAAGCATCCTCCTACTTGTGGTTTGTCAACAACAGTACTTCCAAATGGCCATAAGGCTAATACGCCCAGTTTCATGGTTTGAAGCCCAAAAGGTATACCTACAATTGTAAGGATTAGAACTAGGCTAGCGATAAAATACTCAATGGCAGTAAATAAGCCACCAAAAGTGAGCCATAGTATGTTACCAAGTATTGACATAGTATTGGAGTTTAGTTGTTTTTTTAACATAGATAACTTAAAAATAATCGAATAATTTTTAATTTCATCTTATGATTCTAAAAATAAAATATATGAATACGAAATACAAGCAACTTATTCTTATAACATTTATAGTATTCTTTGCTGGGCTTTCAAATGCACAAGATGTAATATTAGGAGGTAAGATCGCTTATTCGATTCCTACAAATATTGGTCGTTCGTCTGAAGAATTAGGTTTTAGGGATGTTGCTAATGGTAGTTTGCATTATGCGTTTGTAAGTAAATGGTTCTATAATAAACGTTTAACACTTGGATGTGATTTAGGCTATCAATACCAGGGAGGTAAAGATAGCTTTTGGGATGTTGCTAACCGAGGTGATGTAAGTGTTTCCTACCAAACCATTCGTTTATTGTTAGATGGGTGCTATTACTTTAGTCACGATGAGGTTCGTCCTTATCTGGGATTAGCCTTTGGTGCTTACTATATGAATAATAGTATGGAATTTGAAGCTAACTCCATAACTAACAGGTCAGTATCTTACCGAGCTAAAGAATGGAAACCGGGTATAGCACCACAGTTTGGAGTGATGTTTGAATTATCCAAAAAAACAATGCTTGACTGCAAACTTCAGATGGATTTGATAGCACACATGGAGCCTACTGTTACCAATGATCCGAATTACGGCATGGTAACGCAAAACCCTCATGAAAAGCAAAATCAAATAAGTTTAAGTATAGCCTTATTGTTCGGCCTTTAGAATAAGCCGTGTATCTCCGCATTTACTTTATCGATAATCATACTCAGATCTGGTTTGTTTTTGATAAAATCAATCTTATTAGCATCAACAATCAATAGTTTGCCATTGGTATATTTATCAATCCATGCTTCGTACCTTTCGTTAAGGCGCTTTAAGTAGTCCAGGCGAATGTTGTTCTCATATTCTCGTCCGCGTTTTTGTATCTGCTCAACTAAAGTGGGAATGGAAGCCCTAAGGTAAATCAGCAAGTCAGGTGGTTGAACCATACTGCTCATTACCTCGAAAAGGGATTCGTAATTGTTAAAATCACGACGACTCATTAAACCCATGTCGTAAAGGTTAGGGGCAAAAATATAGGCGTCTTCATAAATCGTTCGATCCTGAATTACCGTTTTACCAGTTTTTCTTATTTCTTGAACTGATGAGAAACGACTCTTTAAAAAATAAACTTGTAAGTTAAATGACCATCGTGTCATATCTTCGTAAAAATCTGCCAGGTATGGGTTCTCATCAGCATCTTCAAAATGAGCCTCCCAATTAAAATGGTGCGCTAACAACTCGGTAAGTGATGTCTTTCCTGAACCTATATTTCCGGCAATAGCAATATGCATAGTTTTCTTTTCTATTGGTTATTAAGAGCTAATAATTCATCAATATATTCCCTGTTATTGGCTAATCGCGGAATCTTATTTTGGCCACCAAGTTTATTCTTGCTTTTCAGCCAATCCATAAATAAATGATGCCGTGCTATAACAACGTCAGGGCCATTTAAAGTAATATTTTTATAGCGTTTAGCCTCGTAATCACTATTTATTTCCTGGAGTGTTTTATCAAGCAATTCGGTAAAATTTACCATATTATCCGGCATTTGGTCGAACTCAATTAGCCATTGGTGTGCTCCTTTTGTTTCTTCGTCCATAAAGATCGGTGCAGCTGTATATTCTTTTATTACGGCATGGGTTTCAGAACAGGCTTTATCCAGAGCGCGTTCAGCATTTTCAATCATCAGTTCTTCGCCAAAAGCATTAATGTAATGTTTGGTTCGGCCAGTAATAATAATTTTATGTGGGCGGAGAGAGGTAAAGCGAATGGTATCGCCTATCATATAACGCCATAAGCCACTATTAGTAGTAATTACCATGGCATAATCTATTCCTGTCTCTACATTTTCAATTGTTTTTGCATTAGGGTGAGGATGCGTGATCTGGCTTAATGGAATAAATTCATAAAACACACCGTAATCTAACATCAATAACATACCGGGATCATTTAAATCATCCTGTATGCCAAAGAACCCTTCTGACGCATTGTAGGTCTCCTGGTAATTCATCTTATCGGTGGGAATAAGTTCTTTATATTGCTTTCGATAAGGGGTGAAGTTAATGCCTCCGTGCATAAATAGTTCCAGGTTGGGCCATATCTCCAATAAGCTTGTTTTCCCTGTTTGTTTCAGAATATTTTTAATTAAAACTAAAAACCAGCTAGGCACACCTGCTAATGAAGTTACATTATCATTAATGGTTGTTTCGGTAATTTTGGCCAGCTTAGCTTCCCATTCGTCCATTAATGCAATAGATTGCTCAGGTGTTCGTGCAAAATGCGTCCAGAAAGGCAGGTTCTCAATTAATATAGCAGAAAGATCACCATAATAACTATCGTTGCTAAAGTTGTTAATTTGATGACTTCCACCTAAGGTAAGGCATTTGCCACTGAACATATCTGAGTCAGGAACATTCTGAAGGTAAAATGCCAGCACATCTTTACCTCCTCTGAAATGACAATCTTCCAGCGTTTCTTTTGTAACAGGTATAAATTTACTTTTAGTAGAAGTGGTGCCGGAGCTTTTGGCAAACCATTTTATTTCGCCGGGCCATAGGAGGTTTTTTTCACCTTTTCTTAAGCGCTCAACATAAGGACGCACGCCTTCGTAATCTCTTACCGGAACGCGTTCTCTGAATTTTTGATAAGAATTAATACTGTCAAAACCATATTCTTTGCCAAAAGACGTTTTTTTAGCTCTATCAATCAGCTCTGTAAATTGCTTATTTTGTACATCTTCCGGATTAAGTTTAAAGTGCTCAACCTGAGAAAGACGTCTGGTGTTGACTAATGATATAATTGAACTTAATATAGGCATATTTGCATATGTCGTTTAGTGTCTAAATCGTCTTTATAATCTCTGAAATAAAATAATGATTTAATTCAGAATAATTTTTAGGAATCACAGGCACTAAAGATAAGGAAAAATGAACAGTGTCAAACAGACAAGTGACAGGTATTGAAATCAGTGTGTATAATGAGTTGTTTTGTAGTGCACTATTTTATGAACTTTGATATGAAATATAGCTTTTGGGATCTGTTCCAATGGTATCTTTTTCTTATTTTTAGACCCGAAAATGCAGAAACAGTAAAAGAAATTCTGCTAACTTAAGTAAGCATGAACTATTTTGATATAGTAACAGGTATTCTTCTGATATTAGCTATAATTAAAGGCTTTAAGAATGGATTAATTATAGAACTTGCATCACTGGTGGCATTGGTTTTGGGTCTTTTTGGTGCAATTGAATTTAGTAGTGTTACAGAAACTTATTTGGTTGAGTATATCGATTCATCATATATAGGTGTAGTAGCCTTTATTATCACTTTTGTACTTATTGTAGTTGGCGTTCACCTGGTAGCTAAAATGGTTGATAAATTGGTTTCAGCTATTGCGCTGGGGATGGTCAACAGGGTTTTGGGAGCTATTTTTAGTTTATTAAAGTATGCTTTTATAATTAGTGTGATAATAGCTATACTTGGTAGTTTTGAACGTACATACAATGTTATTTCTGAGGAACAGAAAGAATGCTCAAAACTATATAAACCATTACAATCTATTGCTTTGTCGGTTTTTCCATATTTACAATTTGACCAGGTAAGACAACAAATTGATAATGCAAAAAAAGGAATTGATATTTAACATGTAATATTGCTTCCATCTATATTTTAATTAATGGCACATTTTGAAGTGTAAGATCCAGAAAGAGAAGTATTAAATGTATGGAGTAACTCCTCTGTATCAATTGGCTTTACCAATATTTGATCAAAACCCATGTTAATGTATTTGCTCTTCTCATCGTCACTAAGTGTTCGGCTGGTTTGAGCAATAAAAGGAACATAAATGCCTGATTGCCTGATACCAGGTATGAAATTTTCTAATTCAAGTCCCGGCACTTCTAAATCTATTAAAACAATATGAATATCGTTACGTTTTAGGAGTAATTCACGTGCAGAATTTTGTGTTCGGGCTGACATTAATGTGATTTTTGTACGATTAAGAACTTTTCGCATTTGCAATTGTGCACTGCTTGTAGCATCTATTAGCAGCATCATTTTATTGTTCCATGTGTAATTGGCCGGCATTATTACTTTGGGTAGTGTAGTGCCTGTTGTTTTAATATGCCTTTGGGGTATTGTGTTAAAAGGGATTGTAAAGTAAAATTCTGATCCGGTTTCAGGCTCTGATAATAATCCAATGCTACCGCCATGTACCGCTACCAGTCGTTTGCAAATTGATAAACCAAGTCCTGTACCTCCATATGTTTTAGATGTGCTTTCATCGGCTTGCCTGAATGGTTCAAAAATAATGGCTTGTTTTTCTGCTTTTATACCTATGCCAGTATCGCGGACATAGAAGCGCATCTTATCTTCTTCAATAGTGTAACCAAATTCAATAAAACCTTTTTGAGTAAACTTAAATGCATTACCCAACAGATTAATAAACACCTGACGCAAACGGCGTGGGTCACATTTAATAATTACAGTGTTATTATCATCAGGTAAGTTAAGGTAGAATTTAAGATGCATCTTTTTGTCAATAACCATGCGTTTCTCAAAAAGAACATACAATTCTTTAAGGAGTTGAATAGCATTACAGGTTTCAGATACCAGGTTTAATTCACCACTTTCAATTTTTGCTAAATCAACAATATCATTAATTAGCTCTATCAGGTTTTCTGAGCTCTTATTAATAATATCAATGTACTCTGTTTTTTCTGTATCTGTAATACCCTTCTCCTTTAACAGGTTAGTAAAGCCTACAATAGTATTAAGAGGCGTACGAATTTCGTGGCTCATATTAGCCAGGAAAGCAGATTTAAGTTTATCTGCACTGATTGCTTTTTCTTTAGCAACTACCAATTCCTGCTCAGCTATTTTCTTTTGTGTAAAGTTTCTGCCAATAATTAACAGAGAAGGAAGCTGAAGAGTAGTGTTTGTTTCAGGGGTTATGGTCCAGTCAAAGGCCAGAATTTTATTTTTAAATCTAAATTCCAGATCAATATTTGCCGCATTGGCCGATACCAGTACACTTTTAATGCCGGTATTAATACCGGTAATTAGTTCTTTAGGTAATTCATTTATTTGTGCTAGTGTTTTGCCGGTACAATACTCTGCTTTAAGTTCAAAATCATTTAAGAAAGAGGGGTTGCAATATAATATAATGCCTTTGCTATCAGTGCGAATAATATGGTCTGGCGAGTTTTCGGTTAGAGCCCTGAATTTTCGTTCGCTATTAATTAATGAAGCTTCATTGTTTTTTCGCTTAGTGATGTTGTGTACCGAAAAGTAATAGTGCATTTCGCCCTCTAGCTTAAGAGTAGTAGCATATATTTCCGCATGAATCAGTTGTTTATTTTTGTCAAAAAGCTGTGTGTCACCTTTAAAGTCTGTTCCATTATTAAGCTGATTAATAACTTCAGAAAAACGAATGACATAATCGTTAGACGGGAAAATGTCATTAGTTGTAAGGTTTAAAATTTCTTTATGAGAATAGGCTAGCATATTGCAGGCAGGTGTATTAGCATATGCAACTTGTAAATTATCTTTTACAATAAAAATTCCATCAATAGTGGCCTCAATAAGTTTGCGATTACGCTCTTCACTTTCGTGCAGATAGGATTCAGTTTTCTTAATATGGGTAATGTCTTCACCAATTAACAAGTAGCAATTATCACCTTCTGAGCCTGGAGCTGGCGTACCTAAAACACGTAATATTATTTTATCACCATTTTTACTTCTTATATGAGACTCCATACTTGAAATGCCACATTCCTCTATCTCTTTATAAAAGTTTTTAATAATTGAGAGGTCTTGTTGGTCTTTGAAGTAAAGGTCAGATAAAGAGACTCCTATAAGCTCTTTTTGGGTATAGCCCGATTGAGCCATAGTGGCATTATTAATATATTCTATTTTTCGATTACGAACCAGTAAAATACCAACAGGTGCAGAGCTTAATATGTTATTTAAAAATTGCTCTTTATCAGTAAGTTCTTTGTTTATTTTTAGTATTTCAGCATGGCTATGTCTTAACTTACTGTTTGTTAATTCTCGTTGGTAAGTATTACCTAAAAGATCAGCTATAGTAAACAGGGCTTTTTTGTGACTGGCATTCCATAAATAATCAGGCTTGTAATTTTTAAAACCAATGAAGCCCCAGAAATGATTTCCTGATCGAATTGGAATTGCTATTGTAGAATAAGTATCATAAATCGTGTTCAATCCAGTTTTATCCTGTATACCAGAGTTAAACATACCATCTTTTTCAAAACTTTCGAGCCAGCCTGGCAGATCAGTATTGTAAGTTAGAATTGTTTTTGTACCCAAACAATTATCAGTATTTTGTTTAACGCAATATTCAAATACCCTTTTGCATTGCGTATTGTCTTTTATATTTTCGTAAAGGAAGGTATGTTCGCAATTGAAATAGCCAGCCAATTGAGTTAAAACTGTATTTAGTTGTGTTTTAAAATTATCATTGGAGTTAAGGATGTGTGATATGTCTAATATAAGTTGTTGTATTTTAATGAGATTATTGAGTTGATTTTGACTGTGTTCCTTCTCATAAGCATTAGCTATAAGGTGAGAAACCATTTGCATATAGTTTGTTTCGTGTGGTAGCCACTCCCTGTTAAAACTACATTCATCAATGCCAATAAACCCAAAATACTTGTCTTTAAAACATAAAGGGTAAACAAGAATTGCTTTGAAGTTTTGTGTATTCACAAGCTCCTGAAGCTCAACAGGTAACTGTTCTTTAACATCAGAGACTATAATACAACCATCTTCAGTAAGCTTCTGTTGCCATTTATTGAATTGTGTGTAAGAAAGATTTTGCAAACTGTCTGACCTTGGGGTTATATCATCATTACACCATTCATAAGTACAAGAAAATAGGTTATTTTCGTCAGTATTGTTTTCTACGATGTAAACGCGGCTTGCATCTGTAAAATTCCCGATTGCAGCTAAAGTATTTGCAATTCGTTCATCGAAAGGATGACCAGGTACTAATAAGTTGGAGATGTAATAAGGAAAATACCTTTGAGTTACAGTGTTATTATTATTTGAAGGGCTGCCCAATGCACCATGATACATACGTTTCATGATACGCTTTAATCGTTTGTTTTCAGCCTCTAAATGGTTTAGTTTTTTGTTATCCACTTAAGTTTGCAAATTCATGTGTATGTTGTTATGGCGTAAACAACACTACTTCTTGCACAAAAGTAAATAAAACAAAGACATAAAACATGGTCGTTACTAAATGAAAACGAGCCATTCGTGTAAAAAAATAAACCTTTTACATCCTGCTAATCAAAGAAGTGTTATATCCAAAACTAAGGTTAACTAAAACAGTAGGCGAATGCAAAAAAAAGAGGATGAAGAATTTTGAGACTTAATGAAAAAGAATTTGGCCATAAGAGGTAATTTTCAAATCATTCATTTATTTTTGAGAAAAATGTTTTTAATGAAGCAGAAATCAGGATTAGTGATTAAGTCTACCGGGAGTAGGTATACTGTTTTGTCAGACGAAGGAAAGGTTGTAGATTGCCGTATTCGTGGCAAGATAAGGCTTAAAGGTATTAAAAGTACTAATCCGGTAAGTGTGGGTGATCGTGTTGTATTTGATGATGATGGGATGGGTGAAGGAGCCATATCTGAAATTAAGGAGCGGAAAAATTATATCATTCGTAAAGCAACGAACTTATCAAAACAGTCGCATATTATTGCAGCTAATGTAGACCAGGCAGTATTAATTATAACCATTAACTATCCTGTAACCTCTCGTGTTTTTGTTGATCGTTTTATTGCGGCATCCGAAGCCTATGGAATTCCTGTAAAGTTAATTTTTAATAAAATAGACAGGTATGATGCCAAGCACCTTAAAGAATTAGAGGAGTGGCGTGCGTTGTATGAAGATATAGGCTATCAAACGATAGTAGTATCAGCCAAAAAACAGGAGAATCTTAGTGAAGTAGAGGCCTTATTAAAAAATAAAATTAGTGTACTAAGCGGGCATTCCGGAGTAGGTAAGTCAACGCTGATAAATCGTATTGAACCACAGTTGAATCTTAAGACCGCCGAAATATCAGCTAGCCATAAATCAGGAAAACACACCACCACTTTTGCCGAAATGCATCCCTTGAGTTTTGGAGGATTTATTATTGATACGCCTGGAATCAGGGGGTTTGGTCTTATACACATAGAAAAAGATGAGCTGTATCATTACTTCAGGGAAATTTTTGAACAAGCCGGCGATTGCCGTTTTTATAACTGCACCCATAATAGTGAACCAGGATGTTCTGTAAAAGCAGGAGTAGAGAATGGAGATATAGCGTACTCCCGTTATGAAAGTTATTTAAGTATTTTGCTGGATAAAAATGAGAAATACAGATAAGCTGAAGAAATAACATATTAGACAGTTAAAATGGAATATGAGCAAGGAAAATATCACAGGTACTTTGTAATAGGTATGTACATATGAAATCAGACTTGCTAAGATGAAACGAGCTTTTGTTATTGCTTTTATAAGTATCGTATTTCTGATTGTATCTAATATCTATTATTACTTAGATACTTACAACTGGCAAATTGATACACAGAAAGATATATTACTGAAGCAGTCTTTGATGGTGCGGGATAAGTTAAGTCAGTTTGCGGACAGAACAAACACCAGCATTTCTATTTTAGTTTCTCAAAGTGAATTAGATAGTTTATTTGCTGCCAAAGGACATGCAATTGAAGTACAGAAACGGCTTGAATTGTTATTTACAAGCTTTAGTGATCATTTAAATGAACTAGAGGTCTATGATATGAATGGCAATATTTTTGAATTACGTCGTTCACACAACGGTTCTTTTATTTCTTCTTTTAGTCGTTCATTAGCTGATGGTTATCAAAAAACAAAAATTTTAATTAATCCCCAGGCTACCCGCATAATATATTGTCAACCCTTGTTATTCAGCGAGGAAATAATAGGTTATGTGAAATTGGATATGGATTTAAAAGATTTCTTTACATCTGTATTTCATAATTTTAATGTAGAAGGAGTGCATTACCAATGGGTGATGAAACCAAATGGAGCTGTTGTGTACAATACCCTGAATAAAACAGATTTTTACCCTGTAGTGGACGATGTTTCGCATGAAATAGGTAAAAGAGACTGGTTTTATAAGATTCATAAAGTTAAAATTGACGGGCGGCTTCAAAAAGTACTCACAGTCTTTAGTAGGTTGTATTTTAATGAGATGAATTACCATATGGCTTTTTCAATGCCAAGTAGTTTAATAACTGCTTCAATTGTGCGGTATTCATTTCTTGTTGGAGGTGTTTCTTTATTTATTGTGTGTTTGATTATACTTACTTTTAGTTTGTATCAACGAAGGCATATTAATGATGAAAAGACACTGAAGGAATCAGAAGAGGCTCTTAGGAAAATGGTATATTATATGCCTGTTGGAGTTGTTCTGATAGATCATAAGAACAGGATACGGCAGGTAAATAAAGCTGCGTTAAAGCTTTTTGCATTTGATGATGAAGATCAATTGGTTGGGCGAATGGCAAGTGATGATGTTCTGTTTGAGAACAAGTTGCGTTTGGATAAAACAACATATTCAAGCTACTCAAATAAATATATCTTAAAAAGTAAGGCAGGAGAAGAGTCGGTGATACTCCATGAGCAAATACTATTTTATTTGTTACGCGAGAGATACTCTATACAGGTATTTGTAGAAGTTTCATCACTTGAAAATGAACGAAAGACTGAAGAAATGGCCAATAAGGCAAAATCTACGTTTATTGCTAATATTAGCCATGAGTTAAGAACTCCATTGAATGGAGTTATTGGAATGACGGATATTTTGCTTTCATCAGAAAAAGATGAAAGTGATAGAAAATTACTATCCGTAATAAAACGATCAGCAGATACATTATTGCTATTAATAAACGATATACTTGACTTTTCTAAAATTGAAGCCGGAAGGTTTGAGATAGAAGCTATCCCATTTAATTTGCACGATGAGGTTGAAAGTTCGATACAGGCATTTATTCCACGGGCAAAGGAAAAAGGGATTACACTGACATGGACTTCTATGGTGGTTTTACCCAAGAGCTACCTGGGTGATCAGATCAGGGTACGGCAGGTATTAAACAACTTATTGAGTAATGCAATTAAGTTTACTGATCATGGTCGTATTCATCTTAGTAGCAGATTGGTGCGGGGTATAAACGGATCTCCGGCCATTCAGTTTTCACTTAAGGATACAGGTATCGGCATTAAAAAAGAAAAGCTTGACACAATTTTTAATTCATTTTCGCAAGAGGATGAAAGTACAACACGTAAATATGGTGGCAGTGGACTTGGTATAACGATATCTAAGCAGTTAGTTAATATGATGGGAGGTGAAATATGGGTGAATAGTCCATCTGGTATCTCAGATAATATGGATTATCCCGGTGCAGAATTTGCATTTACAATTCCATACAAATCAAAGACACACGATAAGCACTACAATTTCTCACATATAAAATCAATTAAAAAAGTCCGGGCTTTTGTTATTTCTGATGAGCCATTACAAGTGCGGACTTTAATGAAAAATCTGGCTTCTTTACAGATAGATTTTAAAGTACTTTCTCCGTCTAATGAAACATTAGATTTAATAAGAACAAACAGTAAACACCACTTGTTAATAGTTGATCACAGACCGGATTTTAATGGATTGGAGTTTCTTCAGAATCTCTATAATCACCGGATGCATAAACGAATACCTATTATTATCCAAAGTTCCGATTTTGAGCCTTCCAATACATCATTAGCAAAGCAGTTAGGAGCTGATGTTTATTTACGAAAACCAGTTGAGTTAACGGCACTGAAAGAATATATAATGGGCTTCTTCCCAAATATTGAAGAGCCTAAGGTGTCAGTTGCTGAACAAGAAGGTAGGGTAGGATTTAAGGTTCTAGTCGCTGAGGATAATGTATTAAATCAACGCATTGCCAGAAGTCTGTTTAAGAAAATTGGATATACAATTGATATTGCAAACAATGGTCTTGAAGCATTAGATAAGATACGGACCAGTCATTACGATATAGTGTTTATGGATATTCTGATGCCTAAAATGGATGGTATCGAAGCTTTAAAGGTGTTAAAAAAGAGTGGCAAAACGTGTCCTGTAATTGCCATGACTGCAAGTATTCGGGAGTCGGAACGGGTAAGGGTATTAGATGTAGGGATGGATGATTTTATTACAAAGCCTGCTAAGATGGATGATTTGTCGCGGATGATTACAAAATGGTGTAAATCATAATCTTACTTTGTGCTGTAATAAAAATGAAGAATAATCGTTGTAGGCTTATAACCTTTATATTTGGTAAATGAGTTTTTATACACATAAACGTATTTGGAAGCTTTTGTTATTAATTGGAGCAATTACAATTGGATTGTTTACTCTTGTTTATACTGATGATTTAACAAATGAATTAAAGGAAGAAGAGCGTAAAAGTGTAGAGATATGGATGCAAGCCATCAGGCAAATTACAAATAGTAGCGAAGGTGATGCAGAGTTAGGTTTAACACTTGAGGTTATTAGCCACAACACCACTATCCCCATTATTATTGTTGATGCACAATCGGAAATAATTTTTCATAGAAATTTGGGTTTAACAGGGGTAGCGGATACTAGTCTGATCTATAAGAAGCTGGATTATCTAAAAAAATCAGAGCCCTTTGTTATTGATTTGGGCGAAGGAGAGTTGCAGTACCTGTATTATGATGATTCAATATTAATTAAGAAGCTGGGATGGTTTCCTATTGTTCAACTATCAGTTGTAGCCCTTTTTATATTAATTGCTTATATAGCTTTTAATGGAGCTCGTAAAGCAGAACAAGATCAGGTTTGGGTTGGTATGTCAAAGGAAACAGCTCATCAATTGGGAACTCCAACATCATCGATGTTAGGTTGGGTTGATTTACTAAAGTTAAAAGAAAGCAACAGTGAAATAGCACTTGAGTTGGAGAAAGATGTTGAACGGTTGCAGGTTATTACGGATCGTTTTTCCAAAATTGGCTCAAAGCCTGAATTGGAGGAGCAACCGCTTATAGTTGTTGTCGAAAATATTATAGAATACCTCAAACGAAGGATTGCAACTAATGTACATATTAATATTAGCACAGGAGATTCTCCATACATATTGGTTCGGATAAATAAAGTACTTTTTCAGTGGGTGCTCGAGAACTTATGTAAAAATGCTGTTGATGCTATAAAGGGAAACGGTAAGATTGATATTACTTTACGTGAAAGTAGTAAATATGTTGAAATAGATATCCGGGATAATGGAAAGGGACTACATCGTAAGCAGTATAAAACAATATTTAAACCCGGGTATACCACCAAATTAAGAGGCTGGGGTTTAGGTTTATCTCTTGCGAAGCGAATTGTAGAAAAGTACCATGGAGGTAAACTTTTTGTAAAAGAATCGGAGCTTGGAAAAGGTTCTACATTTAGCATTATGCTTCCAAAAGTCTGAGATCCTGAAGCAGTATTAAATTTAAAAGATAAAATAAAGTACTTTTCTTTTCTTACATTGGTTTATTTTATACTTTTGCACAGTTTTTAGAAAGGGAAATAGTGGACAGATTGAGAAACTACGGTATCCCGTTCAAGGGATTAAAAGAAGGTAAGCATCAGTTCGATTACGAAATTAATGCAGACTTTTTCCAATTGTTTGAACAACCTTTGATTGAAAAAGGAGAAGTAAAAGTAATTGTAGAGCTAAATAAAAGTTCTGCGCTTTTAACTTTAAAATTTAAGATAGAAGGTACCGTTGAGACTGTTTGTGATAAATGTCTTGAAGCAATGACTTTACCAGTTGAAAACGAGACTCTTCTTTATGTTAAATTTGGAGATGAGTACGATGAACCAACCGATGAAATTATTGTTTTGCCGCATGATGAACACGAAATAAACGTAGCTCAGTTGGTGTACGAATTTATTTGTGTTGTACTGCCAATAAGGCATGTACATGTTGATGATGAAAATGGCAACGCTACCTGCAATGCTGAAATGCTGAATCAATTGAATAACTATTTGGTTGAAGAGAGGACAGAAGAGGAGCAGGACGATGATATGGATCCGCGATGGGCGGCTTTGAAAAATTTAGTAGATAAAAACAAGTAAAATAGGTTGAAAAATGGCACATCCTAAACGAAAGATCTCGAAAACGAGAAGAGACAAAAGAAGAACACACTATAAGGCGGTAGCGCCTGCATTAGGAGTATGTTCAAACTGTGGTTCAACAGTTAAGTTGCACACAGTATGTGGTGAGTGCGGTTATTACCGTGGAAAATTAGCTGTAGAAAAAGAAGTAACAGCATAGTTTATTGAATCCGCATTCAATAAAATTTGCCCTCAAAGAAATTTGAGGGCAAATTTTGTTTTAGGGCTTATCATTCATTATGCATTAGTTTGTAAACTATTGCTGTTTTCTTACTTTTGTATTTGCCCTTAAATGTTAGGTCTATCTTTTAGCTTGTATGCCTTTGGTATTACAAGTGAAACAGTATGTGTGTGATGCTGTTTAATTGTTATTGAAAAAAGCTATCGGAAACGATCAGAAAAATTAATTCGGGAGTGAAATGAATTTTTAATTTTGCAAGTTTCCAGTCTGTGTTAGCAGACATCTGAGCAAAGAAAAAAGAGAAATCAGATGAAAAAAACCAGTGCAGTAATTACAGCCGTTGGTGGATATGTACCAGATTATATCCTGAACAATCAAGAATTGAGTACAATGGTTGATACAACCGATGAGTGGATTATGACTCGTGTAGGTATTAAAGAGCGTCACATTCTAAAAGGAGAAGGACTAGGCTCTTCAGATATGGCAGTTGAAGCTATTAAGGAGATTTTTGAAAAAACAGGTACAAGGCCAGAAGAGATCGATTTAGTCATTTGTGCAACAGTTACACCTGATCATCCATTTCCGGCAACAGCTAACATTATTGCCGATAAGTTAGATATTAGAGATGCACATGGTTTTGACTTAAATGGAGCCTGTTCAGGCTTTCTTTATGCATTAGATACGGCTTCTCGTTTTATTGAATCAGGAGCTAAAAAGAAGGTTATAGTCGTAGGTTCTGATAAGATGTCATCAATCGTTGATTACACCGACCGTACAACATGTGTATTGTTTGGTGATGGGGCGGCAGCTGTTTTGGTTGAGCCTACAGAAGAAGAGATTGGTGTTCGGGATCGTATCTTAAAAAGTGATGGTTTTGGTCGTACATACCTGAACATGAAAGCAGGTGGATCTGTAAGACCTGCATCTCATGATACCGTTGATAAAAAAATGCACTACATTTTTCAGGATGGACAACCGGTATTTAAAAATGCTGTATCAAAAATGGCTGATGTATCAGTTGAGATTATGGAACGCAATAACTTAACAGCAGATGATATATCGTGGTTAGTGCCTCACCAGGCTAATCTGCGTATTATTGGAGCAACAGGTGATCGAATGAATTTACCTAAAGAAAAGGTAATGGTAAATATAGAGCGCTATGGAAATACAACAGCTGCAACAATTCCTCTTTGTTTATGGGAGTGGGAGAAAAAGTTAAAAAAAGGAGAAAATCTTATTTTAGCTTCATTTGGTGCCGGTTTTACCTGGGGATCTATTTATTTAAAATGGGGATACGACCCAAAATAACTTAAAATATAAAGCATACAAAAGCGACTATTTCATTCGAAATAGTCGCTTTTTATTTAATTAGTATTAAACTATTTATACTGATCCACTTTTTCGGTTAACTTATCCACATCTTCAATTCTAAAGTTACCAAAGAAAGAGAGTAAAACGCCATTTGTTTCTCCTTGAAACAGTACATGACATTCTGAGACTTTCTTTCCTTTTCTTAAAATACGTATATCTACATCCTGCTTAGAATCTTTATCTTCAACTTTTTTGTATTTATTCAGCGGTAAGTAGTTTAAAACTGTTTCCCTAAAAGCCATTGGTTCTTCATTATCAGGTGCTTTATATATAACGAGTTTAACCTCGTGCAAATCGCCGCTTACATTACTTTCTTCATCACCATCGTCGTCATCAAAGTTGAGGTTTACGGCATCGAGCATTTCTTTGGAGAAAGACATCATTGTAATACCTTGCTTAAGAGCTATTTTCTCATACAACCTGTCCGATGGCCGGTCTTGTGCTTTTAGCAAAAAGGAAAGTGCTAGTAGTATAGCAATTGATAGTAATTGTTTCATAGTTATGGTAGTTTAATATTCATCAATAAATCGATCAAGATACGGGCTTACTTCTAGTTTCTTATTATGAGGAATCTGAATGTTAACATATACTTTTTGTTGACGTACCAAAGCTTCGTCACCAACAAAAAAGCGTTTATCCAGGTAAATAATCGAATCATTTTGAGACCAGTTATATACCGTGTTTTCAGCGTTAAATTCAGCTTCATTTTTTGTGTAACCACGGGCACGTTTATCAATACTTATTTTAAATATATCTCCTCTTCTAATATTGATTACAGGAGCGCCTTCAATTGACAGGTCGCCATCTAGAGTAAACATCTCAAGATTATCAATATCCATAAGGTACTCCCGGTTGCCCGTTCTCGATTCTGTATTTAAAGCATCTAAATAAATGGTACTGGCTTGTGTTGAGTCAAGCACCAGTTCGTTTACAATACTTCCATTTTTTTCAAAACCCTTAACAATACGTATTACAGTAAAAAAGATAAGAGCTATACCTGTAAGCCACAATACAAGGGCTGTTATACCTATGGCTTTTCCATGGCTTTTAAAACGGAAAATTAACTTTAAACCAAGGTAGAGGATGATAAGAAACGGAATGCCAATCAGAAGCAGAATTGATGATGATAATAAGACTTGGTCCAAATGGGACAGTGCCCGGTCAGGAATAGAGGTCAGGAAGTGGTTACCATCTGTAATAGCTAAACTTAAGATGGTATCTTTAAAAGCAAAGAATCCAACCAGGGTCATTATGGAGATAATACTCCATATGACGATACCAATGCCAAGAATAACACCAAAAATATTAAGTAATTGGTGCAAACCATTGGCCATTGCATCACCTGTTTTGTTAGCACGATTTTTCATGCGTTTATAGTTTGGTTTGTTTTTATAATCTTTAAACTTAGACGATACTGCCTGGTACTCATCTTTTAGGTTATCGCCCATTTTTTTAAATGTAATGCCACCTCTCATTTCTATACGCTGTCCGAGTGTTTTAGCTTTTGGCATTGCAACCCAAAGTACAATATAGATGATAGGAACAATACCAGCTGACGCTAGAGTGGTAACGACCGCTATAATTCTAAAAACAAGAGGATCAACGTCAAAGTATGCTCCTATTCCAGCACATACCCCTCCTAAAATACGATCATCAGGATCACGGAATAACGATTTTTTTCCTTGGAAAGGGGGGGAATAACTGGTATTGGCTGATTGTTCAGTTGCTGTACCGGATTCCATATCTTCCTCATCCACTATTTCAGCAGGCTCACCAATGGTGTGTATAATTTCTTCTACTGCAGCCAGCGGAATAGTACAGTTTTCACACTTATATTGAAACAATTCAGCTATGCGTGCTTCAATGTCTGTAATAACCTCTTTAGCTTCATCGCTATCGCCCAGACGACTTTTTATAGTATCAAGATAGGTACTTAGCTTTTCATAGGCCTCTTCTTCAATTTTAAAGGCCAATCCATCCAGATTTATATTTATTGTTTTATTCATGATTTTAGTCTATCAATTCTAACTATCTATATTTAATTAACACATCAACAAGAATCCACCTAAAAGCCAGAATAGAACCTTAAGAGTCAGCGACCCCAGTAATAGAAAGGCAATAATGTAAAGGATTATTTTGAGCACAGTTTTAAATATCAGGCCTATAACTAAAAGAATCAATACAAAAGTAAGTGCCCCGGGAAAGAAAATGTGATTAAAGGTTGGAACAATATGGTGTGTAAAACCTGTAAACATTACACCAGGAGTATGTATAAGTCCACTAAAGTGAGGCATTTGAAATAATAAAGCAGCACCTACAACAGCAGCAACAATAATAAATGTTGTTTTATCGCGACGGGTAAACCGTTGAAAAAAGTTTTGACTTTTTTTATAGGTTTTAGAATCTTTAAACTTATCAAAGTTCTTTTTTACCTCGTCATATTCATCACGAATGGTTTTCTCAATATTATTAATCGTTATATTCTCACCACGCATCTCAAGTTTTTGAGCTGTGGTAAGTGCTGGGGGAAGAGCTATCCACAAGACAATATATATGAGAAAAATTGCACCAGAAGTAAAAGGTATTAGTAAAATTGTTAAAATACGAACCAGTAGTAAATCTATATTAAAGTAATTAGCTATTCCGGAGCAAACACCTCCAAATACACGGTTATCTATATTTCGGTAAAAACGTTTATTCGCTTTTTTATATATGGTAGCAGAATAGGTGCTTTTTGATTTGCTGGTCTCTTCATCCTCAAATTGATCTGGCTCACCCATGGTTGCAATTACATCCTGAACCATTTCCATGCTTACTACTCCCGTTTCACGCTTAACCCTTTCGTTAAAAATTTCTGCTACACGGTTTTCTATATCTGATATAATTTCGTCTCCACTTTCCCGGTTTCGAAAGGTCGATTCAATTTTATTGAGATAAGCTTGCAGGCTTGCGTAAGCATCTTCATCGATGTAGAACATCTGCCCACTAATATTTATAGTTACTGTTTTTTTCATTGTTCAGGTGTTAAATTGGTTTTGTGAATTTGTTTTACAGCTGCTACTAAAGCATTCCATGAGTTATCCATCTCACCAAGAAAAGTTTGTCCTTCTTGTGTTAAGGCATAATACTTCCGTGGAGGGCCTTGCGTTGATTCCTCCCAGCGATAGCTAAGAAGTTTCGCATTTTTTAATCGTGTTAACAAAGGGTAAAGGGTGCCTTCTACAACGATCATTTTTGCTCCTTTTAATTGATTGATAATATCGGAAGCATAAGCATCGTTATTTGAGAGGATAAGTAAAATACAATACTCCAAAACTCCCTTCCGCATTTGCGCTTTTGCATTTTCTACATTCATTCTCCCGGTCTTATAGTGTTATTATTAAATACTTTTAATTGAGTACCGTTTAAATAAAAAGCCATTTTCAATACCATTACTTTTGTCACTGTTTCGTGTCGGCTTTTTTTTATCCTTTTTTGATATAACGTTAGCTTTTTGCTCGGCATCAGGTACTTTTATGTCAAGAGTATTTTCAATTGTTTTAGTTTTTTCAATATGCTTAACCAATGAATCTTTTCTTTCATTTTGAGCGAAGCTTATTCCTATCGCAAGTAATAATAAAGACGATACCAGTAACACTTTGCATTTGTTTGATTGACTAATTGAATTTTTCATATTGGGAATACTATCTTAAACAATGAATTAGGTATTACAAATATACAGTCATAAGATGGTACTATGCAATACAAAGTACCATATTTTTTTAATTATTTTTGATTAACATTCTGTATGCCTCGTATTTAAAGGGATATAGAAGAAAATTTTTTTTTCATTGTAAATAGTTAATTTGTTTACATTTGCACAATAAAGAAGGAGAAATGTTGTTTGAGTCGGGTTATTTTGCTTTGTTTTTAGCATCTTTTTTGGCAGCTACTGTTGTACCTTTTAGTTCTGAGGCTTTATTATCGGGAATGCTTGTGGCCGATTACAATTTATATTGGTGCTTAGGCCTGGCTACACTTGGTAATTGGCTTGGCGGAATGAGTTCCTATGGTCTTGGTTACTTGGGTAAAATACAATGGATAGAAAAGTACTTACGAATCAACCATAAACAAATTGAACGGACTCAAGAGCGTATAAAAGGCAAAGAGCTTTGGATTTCTTTCTTTTGCTGGCTTCCGGGAATTGGTGATATAATTGCTGTCATACTTGGTTTACTAAAAGTGAATATTTGGTATGTTAGCATTGGTATGCTGATTGGTAAGTTATTAAGATATGTAGTTTGGGCATTATTGACATTAAAAGTGATTGATTTATTCTGATGGCCACTATATTTCTTATGAATCATGTAAGGTTAATTGTAAAATCGTAATTCAGATTGAATTCTTACACTGCTTTTTGAGGAAGTGAACTTATTTTTTATCATTTTTGTGCCTGTTTTATTACCGATAAAAAGTGATAAATGAATTGTTTGACTGATTATTGAGTCGTAAGAATTTTGATTAATCAGTTGGAAAGTATGATTGGATAATAATTTGATTGAATATTATGACAACGGAAAAAGCAGAAGGAATCAGTAATGCTTCATTTGATATTGCAGTAAAAAAGAGTAACGAATTAGAAGCTGATTTGCTGATAAATCCGGGTAAACACAGGGTATTAACCGGTGACAGACCAACGGGGAACCTTCATATCGGGCATTACTTTGGTTCATTACAGAACAGAGTACGTTTGCAAAATTTAGGTGTCGAAACATTTATTATTATTGCAGATTACCAGGTGCTTACAGATAGAGATGTATTTAAGGATATTTCTAAATATGTATCAGAACTAACCATTGATTATTTGGCATGTGGATTAGATCCGCATAAGTTTAATACACATATTTTTCCGCATAGCCATATTCCTGAACTCAACCAGTTGTTGGTTCCGTTTTTGTCATTAGTATCAAACTCAGAGCTTAGTAAAAATCCAACAATAAAAGAAGAGATTCAGGCATCAGGCCAAAATGTGATTAACGCAGGTATGTATACTTACCCTGTACACCAGGCAGCAGATATACTATTTTGTAAAAGCGATGTTGTACCAGTAGGAAAAGATCAGCTTCCACATATTGAGTTAACCAGAACCATTGCCAAACGATTCAATAAAAAATTTAAAGCGCGTGTTTTCAGGGAGCCAACAGGTTTACTTAGTGAAACACCTATGATTCTGGGTTTGGATGGTGGTCAGAAAATGAGCAAAAGCAGGAATAATACCATTATGATTAAGTTTACCGAAGATGAAACAATGAAGGCCGTGAAATCGGCAAAAACAGATTCGGAAAGATTTATTACTTATGATCCTGACAACAGGCCTGAAGTAGCCAATTTATTGCGTATTGCAGCACTGGCATCTGGAGGTAAACCCGGGAAAATTGCAGAAGAAATAGGGGATAAGGGAGCTGGTAAATTGAAGCAAATTGTAACAGAATCCATTAACGAGCATTTCAGGGAAATTCGTCAGAGACGAACTCAGCTTGAAAACGATAAAGAATTTGTAAGACAAGTATTACGAGAAGGCATTTCAGATTCGCGTGAAGTGGCACAAAAGACACTGGAAGAAGTTCGTCGTGCGATGAATATGGAAATATAAGCACATTGCATTGTGATAAAATAGAAGAAGGGAAGCATAAACTTCCCTTTTTATGGTCTTAACGCAATTGTTAACAAATTTTTAACCTGACGTATTTTTGCGTCAGTTGGTTTTGATGTATTTTTACGTCAAAATTTGAAATGATGCCACAAGCAAAGAATGATTTATTTGATACTAACCTTCAGGAAATAGCGCTGTTATTTAAGGCGCTGGCACATCCTGCCCGCTTGCAAATTTTGCAATTCCTTGCTTCTAATAAAGCTTGCTTTTCCGGTGATATTACTGAAGTCATACCCTTAGGGCGAACAACCATAAATCAGCACCTGTTAGAGTTGAAGAAAGCAGGTTTAATACAGGGAGTTGTGCAAGGTGTTAAAACAAATTACTGTTTAAATACTGAAGGGGTTGAAAAGTTACAGAAAGCAGGAGTGGAATTCTGTTTGGAGCTTCAAAGTATAAAAGCGTGTAATTGCTAACCATTAATAATAGGAACTAATACAACCCAGATAATTAAAATTGATACATAGGATACTGACCCTGACCCCGATAGCTATCGGGAGATGATAAATACTAAATATACATCTTGCAAATCAGTCTCTTATCTGGCTTCTAATAATCTAATATCTAAAAATTTAAATACATGAAAGTACTAATATTGTGTACAGGTAATAGTTGTCGTAGTCAAATGGCACATGGCTTTTTGCAATCATTTGATAAAAATTTGCAAGTTTTTTCAGCTGGTACAGAAGCATCAGGTAAATTAAATGCAAAAGCTGTTCAGGTAATGAGCGAAATAGGTTTGGATATAAGTCACCATAGCAGTGATTCTGTTGAGAAATACCTTAATGAGGAATGGGACTTTGTTATTACCGTGTGTGGTGGAGCAGATGAATCGTGCCCAGCATTTACCGGGCAGGTAAAAACACGCTTACATATAGGTTTTGATGATCCTTCACATGCTGTTGGAACAGATGAATTTATAATGAGTGAATTTCATCGGGTAAGGGATGAGATAAAAGAAGGGTTTTATCAATTTTATAAAGAGAACATACTTAAATAACCTGTTGTAACAGTGGACGAAGTGATAGGCTTCTGCCTTCGGTCGAAAACTAATATTTATTTCTTATGGCTCAGAAAAAGAAACAAATTGGCTTTTTTGAAAAATACCTTACCCTGTGGGTGGCCTTATGCATAGGTGCGGGTATCATAATTGGCCACTTCTTTGGTAATGCAGTAAGTGTGCTAAGTGGATTAGAAGTATCTGGCGTTAATATTTTGGTAGCAGTATTGGTATGGTTAATGATATACCCAATGATGCTTCAGGTTGATTTTAGTAGTATAAAAAATGTGGGTAAACGACCTAAAGGCTTAATTCTAACACTGGTTATTAATTGGTTGATTAAACCTTTCTCAATGGCCTTTTTTGCCTGGGTATTCTTTGCTAAGCTATATGGAGCTTTTATTGAGCCGGAACTGGCCGGAGAATATATTGCCGGAGCTATACTTTTAGGAGCAGCACCGTGCACTGCTATGGTATTTGTATGGTCGTACCTTACAGACGGTGATCCTAACTATACCTTGGTGCAAGTATCGGTTAATGACTTAATTATTTTAGTGGCATTTGTTCCTATAGTTGGATTTCTTTTAGGTGTTACAAATATTTCTATACCATACGATACATTGGTAACCAGTGTAATTGTATTTGTAGTGGTGCCTTTATTAGCTGGTACGCTTACCAATCGTTATTTGGTTAAAAAGAAAGGCACAGCATGGTTTACAAGTACTTTTTTACCAAAGTTTAAGCCGCTAAGCATATTTGCTTTGTTGGCTACCCTAATCTTACTGTTTGCTTTTCAGGGGCATAATATCACTAACAACCCTCTAATCATTGTATTAATTGCAGTACCACTTATTATTCAAACCTACCTTATATTTTTTATTGCCTGGTTTGGTGGCCGTAAATTAAAACTTCCCCATGCAGTATGTTCGCCTGCGGCGATGATAGGAGCCAGTAACTTTTTTGAATTAGCAGTAGCAGTTGCTATAGCTCTGTTTGGGTTACATTCGCCAGCAGCATTGGTTACCGTTGTAGGAGTACTGGTTGAAGTTCCTGTTATGCTGTCTTTAGTAGCCCTGGCTAATAAATGGAAGTATTAAAAAACAGGGAGAAGCAGTATAAAAAAGCAGGGAGTTAGAAATGAACAAACATCAGCCTTCTGCCTTTTAACTACCAACTATTTTTTATTTTTGCACCATGATTTATTTATTGCTTGGTATAATAGCAGCATTAGTGTTGGCATTTTTGTTCTCCAGAAAGTCATCAGGAGAGGAAAAAGAAGAGGAGCTTGCAGAAATTGCAGATGATTGTTGCGGTGCCCACGAGGTTTGTGAATCAGATAGCTTATTGAGTAGTAGCGATAATGTGGAATACTATGAAGATGAGGAACTGGATATTTATAAGGATAAAGCAGCGGATAGTTACACCGATGAGCAAATTGAGCAATTCCGGGAAATACTCTTTACATTAAAAGAAAAAGAAGTGGCCGGATGGCTAAAAAGTCTTCAGGTACGACAGGTGAAACTACCTACAATAATTCGTGAAGAAGCATTGATGATAGTTGCAGACAGAAGGGGTTTATAGATGCTTTAATCACATTTAGTTTATGATTAGGTATATAAATCATCAATCTAAATTCAGTAATGGTTAATAATTACCGTTATATTGGAGTTGTAAAATTATAAGAGCATGAATCCAGCACTTTTGGCAGTTATTATCGCCGGGTACTTTGGCGTACTAATACTAATATCACTTTTAACAAGCAAAAAAGCAGATAACGACACCTTCTTTCGTGGTAATAAGCAATCACCATGGTACATTGTATCCATTGGCATGATAGGCGCATCCCTATCAGGAGTTACATTTATATCTGTTCCAGGCTGGGTGGGTTCCACAGGCTTAACCTATATGCAAATGGTAATGGGTTATTTTTTGGGTTACCTGGTTATTGCACACGTTCTTTTGCCATTGTATTATCGCCTTAACCTCACATCAATATATACCTATCTTAATGATAGGTTTGGTTTTTGGTCTTATAAATCGGGCGCCGTACTATTTTTATTATCCCGTACGGTTGGTGCATCAGCACGTTTGTATTTAATGGCCAATGTATTGCAAATTGCAGTATTTGATTCATTTAATATACCATTTGAAATAACCGTATTGGTTACCATCTTGCTCATATGGCTTTATACTTTTAGGGGAGGTATAAAAACCATTATTTGGACAGATACCTTACAAACCTTATTTATGTTATTGAGTGTAGGTATTACTGTTGTAATGATAACAAAAACCATGAACCTTTCATTTTCCGGTATGATAACAAGCATATCGGAGAGTGCCTATTCAAAGCTGTTTGAATTTAATGACTGGTCATCCAAACAGCATTTTATAAAGCAATTTTTCTCCGGAGCATTTATTACAATTGTAATGACCGGGCTGGACCAGGATATGATGCAAAAAAACCTGACATGTCGTAATTTAAAAGACGCTCAGAAAAACATGTATTGGTATGGCTTTGCCTTTGTACCGGTTAACTTGTTGTTTCTAAGTTTGGGTGTATTGTTATTTATATTTGCTGCAAATCAAGGTATTGCTATACCAGAGAGGGCTGATGATTTGTTTCCGATTATTGCAACAGGAGGTTATTTGCCGCAGCTTGTGAGTGTATTTTTTATGCTTGGACTTGTAGCGGCAGCCTATTCAAGTGCCGATTCAGCCCTTACATCATTAACAACATCATTCTCTGTAGATTTGCTTAATGTTGAGCAATTAGATAAAGCCGAAGCAAAACGAATACGTTTTAAAGTACACATTGGCTTTAGTATTCTGTTAGCTTTAGTAATATTGCTGTTTCGTGTTTTTAACGATGATAGTGTTATTAGTACCATATTTAATTTAGCCGGCTACACCTATGGGCCATTATTAGGCTTGTATGCATTTGGTTTATTTACCAAGCTTAAGGTTAAAGACAGGTGGGTGCCGTTAGTAGCCATTATCGCTCCCATAGTAATAGGTATTATTGACTATAACTTTGTAATGGGGTATGAGAAATTAATATACAATGGAGCACTTACTTTTTCAGGTTTACTACTGTTTAGTAAATGGCATGAGAAGTAAATGGTATTATTATAAAATTAATTAACCGTTGATCTATAAAATATATGTTAGATTTGACCACATATTTTACACCAGGCAGCAGAAGAGAATTATTTATTATAGCCTGCTACCTATCCTTGTAACTAAAATATTTAATAATTAACATTTAAAGTATGCTTAATAAGCAAATGATTCTTGCAGTTGTTATCCATGTAATAATTACAATTATCTACATTTTTGACCCAGAATACTCTTTTATCGCATACATCTCCGGAGCTATTGTTTTATTTAATATTATCGGAATAGTGATGATTCAATTGGGTAACAAAACGGCCGGTGCACGTATATTTATGATTTCATCGGCCTTATTGGTACCAATAGGCTTAATAGGTGCAATGGGAGCGCGAAAAATAATTGATGAGGAAAAAAGAAAGGACTTTTATAATTCAACAAATCAAACAAATGACAATTAACAGTACAATTAAACCAAGTGAAAGCTTTGTGAAAAAACAGATGACCATTGCTATAATTTTTACATGCATTGGTGTTATTGGATTATTTATCGGGGTAGCACATTTATTAGGATTGGGTATCTTATTTTTTGTGATAACTACAGTTCAAAAAAAGCGTGACATTATAAAAATATTTGAGAATCACCTGGAAATAAAGTTTGCTCCTTTGGCATCTACAAAGTTTATCAAATATTCTGATTTGATTCAAGTTGAAAGAGCCAGTGAAAAGAAAATCATTATCCACTATAATAAGGGTGCTACCCCTAAGAAATTTCGGGTTCCCATTCATATGATTGAAGCTAAAGAATTAGAAAGCTTTCTGAATATGATAGATAATAAAATTAATAAAGCCGAATAAAGGTTAACCAGGGGGGCAATATTAAATAGCGCTCAGCAAACATCATATTTAATACCCTCATGAGCCTTTCCCGGAAAAAGTATCGCGTAAGTGAATAACTGTCATTAAAGCATACTGCAATAATGTACCATACCTATTCCTTCTCTTTGCGCCAGGGGTCTTTGTCCACCAGTTCCCCTAATTTTGTATCGTATTTCTATTTACCATTCCAAAGGTCATTTTTGTATCTACCTTCAATTTTAACTTGTTTGTTTTGCTAATAGCTTTATTTCTAACTAAGTAATCTTTATTAGATTAATTAAAAAACTTTTAGAATAATTGTGTCTCTTTAAAATCAATTTATCTTTGTTTACGAGAGAAGTGATATGAGTAATAAAACGTTTAGCAAAGCATTATTAGATAAAATAAAGCAAGGTGATAGGCTGGCTTTTGAGCAACTTTTTAAGTTGTATTTTGAGCGACTGCATAATTTTGCCAATACTATTCTGAAAGATGAATGCATAGCTAAGGATATTGTGCAGGAGGTGTATATCAGGTTTTGGGAGAAACGAAACAGTATAGAACCACTTAATATAGAGTCATTTTTATATAAACTTGTACGTAACCAGTGTATCTCGCACATTCGTCATATTAAAGTTATTAATAATACAAAACAAGGCTTATCGGATATTAAAAATATTGAAGAACTATACAGAATTGATTTTGTAAGAGATGAGCCTTATGTGGTTATTGAGAGTGAGTTAAAACAAGAAATTACACAGCTAATTGATGCGTTGCCGCAAAAATGTCGTGAGGTATTTGCGCTGAGTAGAATTAAAGGGTTGAAGAACAAAGAAATTGCTGAGCAGTTGAATATGCAGGTTAAGAATGTTGAGAAACATATAACTAAGGCTCTTGCAATCTTTCGTGAACATTTTGGAGACCGTGTACCTGTTGCTTTGATTGTGTTAATAATGAAGAGTTATATTTAATAACCTGGAATACCTGATCTCAAACACACTTACCATAATGCTACTTTTTATAGTAGTGTTATTTACTTTTAGGTATTATAATTTATCGTTTTAAACGTAGCTTACCATACAGAATTTCAATTATTACCTTTACTGTAGTTTAAAATATTTTACATTTAAATTGTTAGTCGTTTATAAAGAGTGGTTTGATCTGTTTTAGATAGTTTGGTTTAAAAACCAGGGGGGGTATATGTACCTCGTAAGCGTTATTATAATACAAGCAATAATAATGGAAGAAAAACAAGACTATCATACTAGGTTAATAGATCGTTACTTTCAGGGTAAGATCAACGATAATGAAAGCAGGGAACTCAATCAGTGGTTGGCATTATCACCAGATCATATGGCTCAGTTTGATGATTTTAAGGAAAGGTGGCGGGGATCCGAACATTCGCTTAATATTGATGAGAACTTGAAAATTGTTATAACTAAGATTCAACGATTAGAACAGTTAGAAATGCAGCTAAAGCCTAAAAAGCGGATTAATAACTGGCGGATAGTTGCTGCAGCATCCATTCTGTTGTTTATTGCAGTAAGTGCTTGGTGGTTATCGCAAAATAAAGAATATAACGTTGAGGTGGCTTCTTTTGTTTTTGAAACACCACGAGGGCAACGCTCAAAGATAACTTTGCCAGATAGTTCCGTTATCTGGCTTAATGCAGATACAAAATTAGAGGTGATAAGCCTTACCAGTAATCAACGCCTGGTTTCCCTTATAGGACAAGCTCATTTTGATGTTAATAGAAATAAAAAGACCCCTTTTATTGTAAAAACGCGGGATTACAATATTACTGTGTTAGGAACTATATTTGATGTAATGGCTTATGCTGATATAAACAGAACAGTAACAACCCTGTACGAAGGAAAAGTAAGAATAGATAATGAGGGCGGAGCTGTTGAGTTAAAACCCGGTGAACAGGCAATATGGCAGAATAATCGGTTAAAACATGTTGAAGCCGGGGAGGGAGTGCATACAGGAGAGTGGGTGAATAACACGTTTAGTTTTGATAAAGTGCCACTAGATGAGTTGCTTATGCGATTGGGCAGGTGGTACGATATTGAATTTGAATATAACCAGGATGATTTACAGGAATTAGTATTTTCAGGTACTTTTAAGAATCAGGAGTCCGTTTGGCAGGTGTTGGATGTAATAAAGCTTTATACACCAATTGATTATACCAGGAAAAATATAAATCAAATACAAATTATAAGAAAGCAGTAATAAAAATAGGGAGAAAAGTGCGACCAATCCTCCCTCCAATCAGATTAATTATTGACATAACTTAATCAATTCAAAAATATGCAAAAAAAACGGTTTACCCAAGGAAGAGGTATGCCCTCTTTATTACGTAAAATTCTGATGACGATGAAATTATCAGCATTAATGTGTATTATAATGCAACAGGTATTTGCAATTACTACCTATTCACAATCAGAAAAACTAAGTCTTAACCTGGATAAAAATTCTTTAAAGGAGATTTTTCAGATGATTGAGATAAATTCTGAGTATTCTATCATTTATGATGAAGGATTAATTGAAAAAGCTGCCTTAAAATCAGGTAATTACAATTCTGTAAAGCTCTCCACTTTACTCGATAAGATTTTACTTGATGAAGGGTTACGTTACCAGATTATTGAAAAGATAATTGTGATATTAAAAGCCGATGAGCGTGGAGAGGAGTTTATAATGCAGGATGAAAAGCTCACAATTAAAGGAAAAGTAAGCAATTATTTTGGTGATGCTATAATTGGAGTGAACGTATATATTAAAGGTACTACAACCGGAACCATTACCAATATAGATGGTGAATATAGTTTGGAAGTATCGGAAAATGATATTGTTATTTTTTCATTTATAGGTTTTGAAGAGCAGGAAATACATGTCAGTGGACGAAGTATTATAAACATTAACCTTCAGGAAGACGTGCTGAGTGTAGGTGAAGTAACAGTAACTGCTTTGGGTATTAAGCGAGAAACCAAGGCTCTTGGCTATTCTGTGCAGGAAATAAAAGGTGATGAAATTCAAAAAGCAAAAGAATCGAATGTAATTAGTAATTTAACCGGTAAAGTAGCCGGATTAACTGTTTATAACTCGTCAGACTTTTTTAGTACCCCTAAATTTTATTTACGTGGAGCTCAACCCCTGGTCGTTATTGATGGTATTCCTGTTCAATCTGATTTTTGGGATGTTGCCAGTGAAGATATTGAAGAGATGAGTGTGCTTAAAGGTGCCACAGCTTCAGCATTATATGGTTCAAAAGGAGCTAATGGAGCTATAATGATTACAACAAAAAAGGGTAAAGCTAAAAAGCTTACTGTTGACATAAGCAGTAGTACCATGTTTAAGGCTGGTTACATTGCTATTCCTGAGCCGCAGCAGGTTTATGGAACCGGTGATAACGGGCAGTATGCGTATGTTGATGGAAAAGGGGGCGGTATTAATGATGCCGGTACTTATGTATGGGGCCCCCGGTTAGATGTGCGTGATCCATCAACTGCCAGTGGCTGGAAAGAGTTACCACAATGGGATAGTCCTATAGGTGCAGACGGTAAACGTATTCCAACACCCTGGCGTTCGCGGGGTGCTGATAATTTGCCTGAATTTCTTGAAACGGGTTTTATAAGCAACAATAATATCAGTGTATCTCAGAGCACTGAAAGAGGTAGCTTCAGGGTATCTTTGTCACATGCTTATGAAAAAGGGCAGGTACCCAATACTAAATTAAATAACTCAACTTTTACAATTGGAGGAACCACAAAGGCAGGGGAAAAATTTAACCTGGAATCATCGTGGACCTACAATAGGCAATATTCGCCTAACTATCCTTCTAATGGGTATGGTGCAGGCAATTACATATACAACCTCTTAGTTTGGTCAGGAACAGATTATGATGTGTGCGATTTTCGTGATTATTGGCTGGTAGAGGATGTTCAGCAGAAATACTATCAGTATACGGTGTGGTACAATAACCCGTATTTTTTAGCTTACGAAAATACGCAGTCGTATTATAAAGACAGTAATTATGGCTTTGTTAATATGTCATACGACCTAACTAAAGATCTTCAAATAGCCGCCCGTGCAGGCAGCAACTGGAATAATACCAAATCGGATGCCCGGGTACCAAAGAGCTATGGAGGTGGAGAAGGTAACTATTCCAATAATCAATCCTATTATTTTTCAATTAACAATGATGTATTTCTGACTTATAAGAAAAAAATGTTTGGAGCTTTTACTCTTGATGCCCTGTTAGGAGGTACATTAAATTACTGGGAGAGTAAATCTTTATCTGCCAGTACCGATGGACTTAATGTGCCCGGTTTTTTTGCTTTGTCCAACTCAACAAACCCGGTTTCGGCAAGTAATAATTATTCACGAAAGCAGGTTAATAGTATCTATGGAAAAACAAGTTTAAGCTATAAAAATGGTTTGTATTTAGATGTAACCGGAAGAAATGACTGGTCATCATCCCTACCCAAGGATAAACGTTCATATTTCTATCCATCTGTGGCTTTTAGTGGTATAGTATCTGAATTTATAGCATTGCCCCGGGTGTTAAATTTCTGGAAGGTAAGAGGAGCATGGACTGTTTCTAAAAAGGATGTGAGCTTATATAGTATTAATCCTGAATATTCGGTTAGTTCTAATGTGTGGCAAGGCAATAGTGCTGCATACTATCCTTCGGCTATTATTGGATCAGATGTTGAACCAGAAGTTAAAAGAACATATGAGTTTGGTACAGATATTAGTTTGTTAAATAATCGTTTGCGTTTTGATTTGGCTTATTTTAATACTTTAAATTATAACAGGATTGCTTACGCTGATATTTCAGATGCCTCAGGATTTGCATCCAAACAGGTAAATACCCGGGAGGAGCTCGAACAGCGTGGTTTTGAAGTGGTGTTGGCTGTAACACCGGTAGAAAATAACAATTTTGAATGGAGAGCCTCTTTTAATTGGTCAACAAGTTGCTGGTATTTAAAGAAAGCTGACCCGGTTTATACAGCCCAGTTACCCTGGCGAAAAGAGGGTGAACGAATGGACCAGATTACCGGGTATGACTGGGAGCGCGATGGCTCAGGCAATATTGTGCATAATGCCAGTGGATACCCAATTACAAGTCATTACCTTTCGGTGTTTGGCTATGCCACTCCTGATTGGGTATGGGGCTTAAGCAATAACTTTAAATACAAATGTTTTGACCTTTCAGTTTCATTTGATGGTCGTGTTGGTGGAGATGTTTATTCACGGACTAACCAGGCCATGTGGAATAGTGGTACGCACCCTAATTCGGTAAATGTTTATAGAGAAGCAGCCAGTAATGGCATACATAACTACGCGGGAGATGGTGTGGTGGTTACAAGTGGTGAAATAATACGGGATGAACAGGGTAATGTATTAGAAGATACCCGTGTATTTTCACCCAACCAAACCCAGGTATCATATATTTCATACATGAAAGGTTTTAACCCTTATGTTGGTGAAATGAAGTATCAGAATATGTACGATCAGTCGTTTTTTAAACTAAGAGAGTTAAGCTTAACCTATAATGTATCAAAAGATATTTCAGAGAAAATGGGTATGTCTGGAGCATCAATATCTTTTATAGGCCGTAACCTTTGGTTATGGACAAAAGAAGTGGAGCATATCGATCCGGATAATGAATACGATAATTTATCCTCTGCATCAGTCCGAAATATAGGTTTTAACATCAAATTGTCATTCTAAATTGTTAATCATGAGGAATTTTATTAAACTTTTATTTATTGTTATAGCATTAAGTAACTGTACCAGGCAGTTTGATGAACTGGCTGTTAACCCGAATAAAACAGGGGAGGTTATACCCGGCCTTCTGCTTACAGGTATTTCATTAAACTTGAGAAGTTCAAGTAATAAACCACTTTTTTATTCGCAAATGCTATGCCGGCAAGTTGTACTTACAGAGAGGGTTGAAGATTATCAGTACTATAGATTTGGTCGTTCGGGCTTTAACAATTATTCGGTGTTGCGTAATGTTGAAAAAATGGTTGAAGAGGCAGAGCGTACAGGGGAAAATGTATACATTGGGCTGGCTCATTTTTTTAGAGCCTGGTTTTATTTTGATTTAACTATGGCTTTTGGTGATGTACCTTTTACCGAAGCTATGAAAGGAGAGTCGGGTGATATTTATAACCCGGCATACGATACCCAGGAAAATATTTTTATGGGCATTTTGAATGAGCTTGAGAAGGCCAATGAAGTATTAATGAATGCTGATGATAATATAATGGGAGATATAATTTTTGATGGTAATGTTATGAAATGGAGAAAAGCAACCAATACTTTTGCTTTACGTGTGTTAATGACATTATCAGCCAAAGAAGAAAGTTCTGGGTTAAAAGTAAAACAGCGATTCAATAACATCATATCCAACCCGCAGAACTATCCGCTTATGGCATCTAACGATGATAACCTAATGTTTACTTTTGCCGACATAGATGGTGAGCGATACCCTTTTTTTAATAGTAGTTTCCAGCAATACCCGCATATTGATGAATTTCTTTTAAATATTTTAAAAGAGAGGGGTGATAAGCGCTTGTTTTATTATGCTCAACCAACAGGTGAGGCTATTGCCAGTGGTATACCAAAAAATAGTTTTGATGCATACAACGGTGGTGACGGTACACACCCATTAGAAAATATTCAGCAGCAAGAGGTAGATAAAAAGATGTCGCGTATACATAAACGCTATTATACCAATCCGGTAAATGAGCCTTATGTGGTACTGGGGTTTGCAGAGCAAGAACTGGTAATAGCTGAAGCAGCCTGGAGAGCCTGGATTGATAAGGATGCTGAACAGCACTATAACAATGGCATTAGGGCTTCTATGAAATTTTATGAGACATATGGTGAGAGTTATGATGGTGCAGAAATATCAGCTGAGTATATTTCTGAATATTTACAAAATGCCCATGTAAAGTATGATGAATCGAAAGGACTGGAGCAAATTATAACTCAAAAATATATAGCGTGCTTTATTCACTGTAATTGGTTACAGTATTACGAATATCGCAGAACAGGCTTTCCAAAACTTAAAATAAATACAGCAACATCTTTAAATACGGGTAATGAAGATAGGATTCCTGTTCGTTGGATGTATCCCCAGTCAGAATCAGAAGTTAATAAAAAACATGTAGAAGAAGCCATTAAGCGACAGTATGGTGAAGACAATGTAAATGCATTAATGTGGTTACTTAAATGAGAAGTATTGTATTTTTAAGATTACAGTTAAAAAGTAAATTATAAGAGGTATAAGAAATATTGATTCAGATACCCCCTTTCGTAAATTGATAAATAATGAAATTATTGATTTTTATATGGTTTATATTTGTACCAGGCTTTATTTATCCAGGCGTTGGTACTAAAGAAGAAAACAAACAAGAACCTCCTAAGGATGATTTGATCAGAATTATGACATTTAATATGTGGCATGGGGGTGAAGCCGGTGGTGAGCCTCTTACCAAATCAATTGAAGTACTTAACGTTGCAAATGCCGGTATTGTAGGTATCCAGGAGTCGGTTGGTTATGGAGAGTTACAGCTTGATAATGCGGCTCAAATGGCAGTTAATATGCATTGGAGCCAGCTAGACCAGGGGCATCGGACTAGTATTATGACGAAATACCAGGTAGATGAAGTATTGCCGGGCAAAAAAGGTGTTAAGATTAAAATTGATGAAGATAAATACATCTGGTTCTTTAATTGTCATTTGGCTTATATTCCGTACCAGCCTTACCAGTTAGCTAACAAAAAATATGGCGAATACCCTTTTATAAAAATTGAGGAAGAGGCCGTAAAATGGGCCACCGAAACCAGGTTACATCAATTGGAGGCTTTTATTGATGAGGTTGATAAGGTAAGAGGAGAGGGGTGGCCAATTATTTTAACAGGTGATTTTAATGAACCTTCTCACCAGGATTGGACACAAAGAGCTGCTGATGCACATATTGTGCAAATGAAGGTTGAATGGCCATGTACTAAACGTTTGGTTCAATACGGATTTACAGATGCTTACAGAATGGCGAATATTAACGAAGTTCTCCATCCGGGTAAGACATGGACGAGTATAGAAACACCTGGTGAAATACATGATCGCATTGACTTTATCTTTTATATGGGAGAACAGTTAGAGCTTATTGATTCTAAAGTTATTGGTGAGGAATCCGAAAAGTCAGACATTAAAGTGTCTGATTACCCTTCTGATCATAGGGCTGTAGTTGCCTCTTTTAGGTGGAAAAAGCAATAGAAATTAGTTACAACCTGGAAAAGCTTTTTATATAACCATTGAAAAATAATTTAAACATATGAAAAAAAACAGGCTTATCACAGGTTGAAAATAATTTACCTTATAGCTTTTGGGGTACTTTAACAATTACATTTTTTAAGGCAAAACCAATTGTTGGCAATGTTTTTTCAAAAGGCATATAAAAATCGCCATCATCATCAATAACCAGGCGATGATTAAGTTCCGGAAAATCAATTTTAGTAAGATCGCGCATCTTATAAACAACAGCATTGGAGTTATCGCGAAGCGTACCTTTGCCCTTTAGCTGGTAAAAAGCATGGATTTTACCCCGTACAAATTCACCATTGCTATTAGTCCATACCTGTACAACAGGCGATAAGCTATTGGCACCAGTTAAGCTAAAGCGGCTATACGTGCAAAAATTACCAAGGCTATAGGCTATAAAACGGTTCTTATAAATCTCTATCGCACGAGGAACATGTGGTCCATGGCCAAAAACAAGATCTGCACCGGCATCAATCATAGCATGTGAAAACGCATAAACATTACCACGGTTTTCGCCATAAAAAGTTTCCGTTTGACGTGTTACATGCTGGTGTTCTTTACCTTCTGCTCCACCATGAAATGAAACAATAACATAATCGCAATTAGCCTCCAGCTCCTTAACAATACGCACAGCACTTGCTATATCACCTATTTTAGCAGTTCCAGTATTAGGAGAAAAGGCACACATACCAATTTTTTTACCATTGATTTCACGTATAACCGATGGTTTATTAATTAGTCCGGCATAAGCGATACCCAGGCTATCCAGTACCTTTTTAGTGTTTACAAGCCCCGCAGGGCCAAAATCACGAATATGATTATTAGCTATACTTAGCAAATCAAAACCAGCCTTTTTAAGAACAGGAGCATAACGCGTTGGCGTTTTAAAAGCATAGCACTTGGTAACATCCTTGCAGCGTTTAAAAACATCCCCTTCATCAAGAAAGGCCCCTTCTAAGTTACCAAACACCACATCGGCATCGGCAAATATTGGAGCTACTTCCTGTAAAAGAGGCCACGGATTATCATTAGGAGGAAGATAAGCAGTGGTTGGGAAATGCGTGCCAAGCATCATATCTCCAACACCTATAAATGAAAGGCCATTATTGCTTTGAGAAAATGTAAGCCTGGTGGATAATAAGAATATAAAACTTAATAAAATGATATGTCGGATCATAGGTATTCCTTTTTGCTGATAAAGATACAATTATTGTTTGACCGATCTCTTTTATCCATTTGGGTTTTCGGCAAAATACAGTTAATATTGTATAATATCTTCCCCAATAATTATTGGAGCTAAAAAAGTAAAAATTATGCCATATAAAGAGCAAAAGATAGAAAGGTTGTTCTATTCAATTGGCGAGGTTGCCGCAATGTTTGAGGTTAATACATCTCTTATTCGATTCTGGGAAAAGGAGTTTGATATTATCAAACCGCATAAAAACAAAAAAGGAAACCGACTGTTCACGCCCAAAGACGTGGAAAACTTTCACCTGATATTTCATTTGGTGAAAGAAAAAGGTTTGACATTAAAAGGCGCTCAAAAGAAACTGAAGGAAAATCACGACGATACAGTTAATAATTTTGAAGTGGTTTCAAAACTAAAAGAGATACGTGAATTTTTGGTAGAAGTGCGTGATAATATCGACTAAGGAAAGGATAACTGTGCAAATTAAGGAAATTATTAATGAGTTGGAGCGCTTTGCGCCATCGGCCCTTAAAGAAGACTTTGATAATGTTGGATTATTGGTTGGCAACGCTCAGAACGAAGCAACAGGGGTGCTTATAACCCTTGATATTACCGAAGCAGTAGTAGATGAGGCCATTGCAAAAGGATGCAACCTGGTTGTATCACATCATCCTATTATGCTTTCGGGCTTAAAGAAAATAACCGGCCATAATGCAACAGAGCGCATTGTTATTAAAGCCATACAAAATAATATTGCTTTATATGCATCGCATACAAATGCCGACTTGGTAAAAAATGGTGTTAGCGGTAAAATGTGTGAAAAATTAGGGCTGGAAAATTGTAAAATATTAGCACCCAAAAAGGAAGGCCTTTTAAAACTTGTAACATTTGTACCTGTTGATTATGCTGATAAAGTAAGAGAAGCATTATTTAATGCCGGGGCAGGGCATATTGGAAATTATGATTCCTGTAGTTTTAAATGCAATGGCGAAGGAACATTTAAAGGTGGAGATAATACAACACCCTTTGCAGGAGAGGCAGGACAATTACACACAGAGCAAGAAGTTCGTTTAGAAACAATTGTACCAAAACACTTGCAAAATATAGTACTTAGTGCTTTAAATAAAGCCCACCCGTATGAAGAAGTGGCCTATGATTTATTCCCTTTGGCCAATGAGTGGCCAACTGTTGGGTTAGGAATGGTGGGTGATTTACCGCACGAAGTAGATGAAGCAACATTTCTGAATCGCTTAAAAAATATATTTAAAACAGGCTGTGTGCGTTACACACCATTACTAAATAAACCGGTAAAAAGAGTAGCACTTTGTGGCGGTTCTGGTAGTTTTTTGCTAAGTAAGGCAATTGGCGAACAGGCAGATGTATTTGTAAGCGGTGATTTTAAATATCATCAGTTTGCCGATGCCGAAGACCGCATTTTAATTGCAGATATTGGGCATTTTGAGAGCGAACAATACACTAAAGAAGTTTTTTGTGAGTTACTTACAAAAAAATTCTCTAATTTTGCAATCCATTTATCAAACGTGAATAGCAATCCCGTAAATTATTTATAGCAGCATGGCAAAAGCAGATTCTAAAGAAAAAGCACAAGAGATGACGGTAGAAGAGAGACTACTAGCTCTTTATGACCTTCAAAGCGTGGAGTCGTCAATTGATAAGATTCGTACACTTCGTGGTGAGCTTCCTTTAGAGGTTCAGGATTTGGAGGATGAGATTGAAGGTCTTGAAACTCGTATGGGCAACCTTGATGGGGAGATCAAGAAAGTGAATGACGCCATCCTGTCAAAGAAAAATGAGATTAAAGAGGCTGACCTACTCATTAAAAAATACGAAGCACAACAGTCAAATGTGCGTAACAACCGTGAGTTTGATTCACTTTCTAAAGAAATAGAATTTCAAAAGTTAGAGATTGAACTATGCGAAAAGCGTATTAGAGAGTTTACAGCTGAACTAAAAGCTAAAAAAGAACTTGGTGAAACATCAAAAACACTTTTAGAAGAAAGAAAAGGTGACTTAACTGCCAAGAAAAAAGAGTTGGATGAGATTGTAAGTGAAACACAGGTTGAGGAAGAACGTCTTATTGCTAAATCGGATAAAATTGCAAAAAGTATTCCTGAGCGTTTGGAGATAGCTTTTAAACGTATTCGTTCAAATGCACGTAACGGTTTAGCTGTTGTACCTGTAGAGCGTGATGCTTGTGGCGGTTGTTTTAACAAAATTCCACCTCAGCGTCAGATGGATATTGCTTCTCGCAAAAAAATTATTGTATGCGAGTACTGTGGCCGTATACTTGTAGATAGTGCAATTGGAGGTGAAGAGGAGGCAAAATAAGCCTTTAGCTTTTACGATATTAATACAGCCGGACTTGTTCCGGCTGTTTTTGTTTATAAGCTTTTGTTACTTTTAAAAAATAAAACAAAATACCATGCCTAAGTTATTGTTGTCTTTATTTATTAGCCTGGTGCATACACTTATGTTTGCCCGGGATAGTAATTGGCTGTCAAAAGAAGCCGGACAACAGTTGGCACTTATTTATCATTCATCCCCAATTAACATTAAAGGAGAAGGTTTTGAACCGGATTACCTGGTGGCTTACAATTACTTTTTCTCGTACCTGGCCTTTGAGCAAAGCCATGATGCAGAGGCCTTTCATACCCGGTATGACTTATTTGAGGCGCAAGAGAGCGAGACAACTGTTTTTCAGTTAATGCGGGTTAATCTGGGTATTCAAAAGAGCCTCTTGTTATTTATGCAAGGCCAAACACTGGAAGGTGCCCAGGCATTTTATAAAGCACACCGGTATTTTTTGCGTTTAGATAGTGCCGTATGTGGAGCTGAGTATATTAAACTTCAGGCTTTATTTGATATTTTTTTGGCACAAATTCCCGGGCAGCACCAGTTTTTTGCCTCTTTTTGGGGTTTAAAAGGTAATATTAGTCGCGGTTTTACCTTGCTTAATCGTTATTTACAAACTGTTGCAGATCGGCAGGGGCTGTACCATGAAGCCCTTGTTTTATATGGCTATTGCCTGCTTAAATTTGGCCAACCAACAGGTAAAGAACTGTATGATTATTTTGCATTAACAGTACAGTATAACTCACCAATAATGGTTTTTATAAACACATCATTAGCCATAAAAAATCGCCTGGGCGATAAAGCAGTTGAATTAAGCTGTATGTATAGTGATAAATACAATCAAAAGTTTCCACTGATCTTTTATATAAAAGGACGGGCATTACTTAATAAGATGGATGCAGAAGCTATAAAAACTTTTGATGCGTTTTATAAAAACTATAATGGGCATAGTTTTAAGGCAGATGCCTTAATGCGCCAAGCCTGGTGGTACCATATTAAGGGTGAACAGGCTCAGCGAAATGATAAAATTGAGCAATGCCGTACACAAAGTGTTTGGCCAACATCGAACGATAAGCAGGCAAAAGCTGAAATATTAAACCTTGCAGATGAACCGCTGGAATTATTAAACGCACGCTTGTTTTTTGACGGGGGGTATTATAAGCAGGCACAACAGCTTTTGAGCAGGGTAGATAAGGCATTGTTACCTGGTTATTACCTGGCAGACTATTATTACCGTTACGCCCGGGTTTGCCAGGCGCTAAACAAAACCAGTGAGGCATTTTTAAATTATAAGAAGGTGGTTAGCTTATGTGGTGACGATAAGCGCTATATTGGCCCTTATTCTGCCTTAGAGTTGGCTAAGATCTGTCTTGCGAGGGGTGCAGGAGTAAAAGCAAGCCAATACCTTGATATGGCTAAAACACTTAATACAGGACAGTATAAAAATGATATCCGCAATAAAATTGCCCGGCTCGAAAAAGAACCGGAGATATAAATAAAAATATACCACCCCTCTTAAAAAACAGTAGGCTACAGTATTGCATTATTCTTATCCTATTAAAGGATGAGTACCATAAGTGGGGGTAAAATCTTTAAATATGATTATTATGGGCACAAAAGATAAAATATAAATACAATAGAACCAGCGTTTTAGTGTGCGTGTATTGAAAGTGAATATTAACATTACTTCTAATCTTCATTTTTAAACAAAACTATAAAAAAGGGGCTACATATGCTGTAGCCCCAGTTTTTCCCTCTTACAACTTAAAAAGATTACTCTTCGGCCACATTTTTAGCGCGCGACTGACGGGCGCGTATTTGGGCATTAATGGTATCTATTAATGAATCAACCTCTCTTGAAATCGTTTTAATATCATCATTAGTGCCTTTGCGCTTATGGTAAATAATTTCGAGCATAACATCTTCTGCAGTACCACGCAGCCACGCCTTTTCTTCCAAGGGGTCAATAAACTTTATACGGGCATCAGAGGTATTAAACCGTTCAAGAGCTGTATCAAAATCGGCCTGTGTGCTTTTAACCAGTTCAAACAGGGGTATGCATGAGCATGTTGCCAGTGCCTCTATTAACGTTTTTTTACTATCAACCTCGGCTATAAAACCTTTTACCTGTTTGCTTTGTTCGCTGTTATTCTCATTCTGAAGGCTCCAGCCATAAGCTTTAAGAACAGGTATTAAAGTTGCAGCAGCCTCTTTAATACCTGCATCTGGTTGTTTGCTGCAATAAAGTAAATAGTACTTAAAAGCATTTAGCGCATCATCACGTTTATCGTCGCAGCTTTCTACAAAAACTGTATTGGGGTTTTTACGGTTTTTGTCCAGTGCCAGGTCAATATCGCTTTTACGGTTTTTTAGTTGATCTAATAACGGCTTAAGCGACAAATCTGTTAATACCTGGTCGGGAAACTTAGATAGGATTGCAATAAACTGCGATAACATCAATGAGTAATCACTGTTCTTAAATCGTGAAAATAATAGTTGTTTCATACTTTAAAAATTAATGTATTGCACCATCATTTGCATGGTGCAATACGGGTTATTATTTGTATAATCTACATCGTTCAGCCATATAAAGAGGTAAAAGGGATGATTGAACGTATTCAATTTACCATATCAGTATTAGTTTAATTAATTCTACCGGTGGCCGTGTACCAACCAATATTCTGAAACAAGAACTGTATTAATTCAATATCGCATCTAAGCTTTTCAAACCATTGATTTTTTGCATTCAATCCTTGTTTCAGAACCTTATTTGTACCCTTGTTTGCGTACAAAGTACCACCTAAGCTTCTTGTTTGGTATATTAGTTAAGATCAGTTCTTGATTGAGAACCTCATTTGTACAATTGATTTTAATGCATCAGCATTTTAGTGGGTTTGATTAACTATTGATTACAAAACCTGTTTGGTTAAGAGCCTTTGGTATAACACCGAATATATACGGGCAATACACCCATTGTATATGTTGACTGACCTGTTGTGTTAGTTTAACGGTTGTATTGTTCTGTTTAGCTACAGGCTTGGTGCGAATATATACAATATTAACGTATATACAAATAGTTTATTAAAAATTGTATTTATCACATAACCAAGCATAAGGCTTGTGTTTGCAAATATTAGTAGTTTCCTTATTAATTATATATCGTTAATATGTGATATGTTTTTGCTGTATTATGTGGGTGTGCCGTATTAATAAGTAAACACACCAACTGCCTTAATATATATACATATACAATTGTTTGAGTAAACACAAGGTACAATTTATTTTTCACCTTTATTTTGTACTTAAAGCTACATATTAAATTATATAACATGCGTTATTGTTGAGCAAAGCAGGTAATGTTTTGAAATATCCATTTTTAATGCCATGTTTGTAAGGCTTGGATTGGCAAGCATAATTAATAGATTAAGTAGATTGTCCCGGTATGGTGCGGATAAGGTGAAAGCCCCCGGCGTTACTTTATGTACGTAGGACACCTGAAGCCGGGGTTCTTTTTATTTTTTTCCTAAAACATAAAAATCATGAATGATTTTAAGAATCTCCAGCCAAGGTTTTTACCTACTCTCCCCTTAATTAAGCCCTGCTTTATCTTAGCAGTTTTGAAATATCCACACTAAAAGTTATGTTTGTAGTCTCTAAATTACATTAACATGATAAAAAAGATTTTAAGAACTGCCTTTGTTGGTGCGGATCAGGCGAAAGCCCCCGGCGTTTAATGTAAACGTTCGACACCTTAGCAAAGGCACTTTTTATTTATTCTAATTCACAATGTCATGAATGATTTAAAGAATCTCCAGCCAAGATCTTTACCTACTCTCCCCTTAATTAAGCCCTGCTTTATCTTATCGGTTTTGAAATATCCACATTAAAAGTTATGCTTGTAGTCTCTAAATTAACAAGCATGATAAAAAGATTAAGTAATTGCCCCGGAATGGTGCGGATAAGGCGAAAGCCCCCGGCGTTTCTTGTTAAACGTAGAGCACCTGAAGCCGGGGTTTTTTAATTATCTCTAAATTAACAATATCATGAATGATTTTAAGAATCTCCAGCCAAGGTCTTTAGAAACCAACAAACTTGGTAACACATTTGTACCTTTTCATATTGAGAGCTATGAGCATTTAGGCGTACTAATAGCTAACCTTATTACAAGCATTGAATTATTGGCCGAGCATGAAGAGCTTATAGGCCGCCCCAATGGAGAAACCGGTATGGCCATTGGCAGCATTACAAGCGTATTAGAAAAACTGTCGGGCGTACTTTATGAAGATATGCACCTGCTGGATAAGTTAAGAGAGCTTAATAAATAGTATAATACAAAAAGAGGGTGTTCAAAAACTTTTCCATCTATTAACAGGACTGGTTTTTGTACACCCTCTTTAAAATATTGCTTTACTTTTTTACCTGGTAATCCATTAAACCTTTGCAATAACTCCGCTTATAGGCGGTTTTATCCGTACAGTAAATAGTCTATTAATCTAACAATCTACTAGTCTAACAAAATCCCCCTTCCTACTCAAACAAGGCATCAATCATATTCTCATCGGCCATGTTAGGAACAGTAACTTTTAATTGCGGATTTAACTCCATAGCACGTTTAATGGCAAAAACAGCACCTTCGTTACGGGCCCAGCTACGACGCGATATACCATTATTAACATCCCAGAATAACATATTGGTTAATCGGCGATGAGCATCGTCAGAACCATCTAATACCATTCCGAAACCACCATTTATTACTTCGCCCCAGCCTACACCGCCACCATTGTGTATAGATACCCATGTAGCCCCACGAAACGAATCACCAATAACATTCTGAACAGCCATATCAGCAGTAAATTGCGAACCATCATAAATATTAGACGTTTCGCGGTATGGACTGTCGGTACCGGATACATCATGATGATCGCGGCCCAATACAATTGGAGCAGATACCTTACCATCTGCTATTGCCTTGTTAAAAGCAGCAGCTATACGCATGCGCCCTTCGGCATCGGCATATAATATGCGAGCCTGCGAGCCAACTACCATCTTATTTTTACCCGCTTCTTTAATCCAAAGGATATTATCAGCCATTTGTTGCTGAATTTCGGCAGGCGATTCTTTCATTAACTCCTCCAGTACGCCAGTTGCTATTTTATCTGATACCTCCAAATCCTTAGGATCGTTGCTGGCACAAACCCAACGGAAAGGGCCAAAACCATAATCAAAACACATAGGCCCCATAATATCCTGCACGTAAGAAGGGTATTTAAAATCTCCTTTCTCGTTCATAATATCGGCTCCTGCACGACCCGATTCCAGTAAAAAAGCATTACCATAATCGAAGAAATACATGCCATTATTACTGCATTTATTAATAGCAGCTACATGCCGGCGTAAGCTCTCCTGTACTTTTTCCTTGAATAAGTCAGGGTTTTCAGCCATCATTTGGTTCGACTCTTCAAAAGTTAAACCAACAGGGTAGTAACCACCTGCCCATGGGTTGTGTAACGAGGTTTGGTCAGATCCCAGGTCAACATGAATATTCTCTTCTGCAAACTTTTCCCAAACATCAACAATATTACCCTGGTAAGCAATTGATACCACTTCTTTAGCCGCTTTTGCTTTTGCAACACGAGCAATTAGTTCATCCAGGTCAGAAATAACTTCATCTACCCAACCCTGCGAGTGACGTGTGTGTGTTGCCTTGGGGTTAATTTCGGCAGTAATACTAATTACGCCGGCTATATTACCTGCTTTTGGCTGGGCACCCGACATACCGCCTAACCCGGCAGTAATAAATAATTTACCGCTTAAATCGGAATTACCACCAGATATTTTGCGTCCTGCATTTAATACCGTAATAGTTGTACCATGTACAATACCTTGTGGGCCAATGTACATAAACGATCCGGCAGTCATTTGTCCGTATTGCGTTACACCCAGTGCATTAAACTTTTCCCAGTCATCTGGTTTCGAGTAATTAGGAATCATCATACCATTGGTAACCACAACACGGGGAGCATCTTTATGCGAAGGGTATAAGCCCATTGGATGGCCGGAGTACATAACCAGTGTTTGCTCATCGGTCATCTCTGCCAAATATCTCATACATAAGCGGTATTGTGCCCAGTTTTGAAAAACAGCACCATTGCCACCATAAGTAATTAGCTCGTGCGGATGCTGGGCCACAGCATAATCAAGGTTATTACAAATCATTAGCATAATTGCGGCAGCCTGGCGCGATTGGTGCGGAAAGTCATCTAAATGACGCGCTTTCATCTCATAACCAGGGCGCAAACGATACATGTAAATACGGCCATAAGTGTTTAGCTCGTTTAAAAACTCGGGAGCCAGTTCGGCATGATCTTTAGCAGGAAAATAACGCAATGCATTATGAAGAGCGAGTTTTTTCTCATCTTCATTTAAAATCTCTTTACGCTTAGGCGCATGGTTAATATTGGGGTCGTAAGCCTGGGCTGCTGGCAATACTCCAGGTATACCTTCTAGTATTGCTGATTGAAACGCTTTAATATCCATATGATTAATTTTTTAATTTTATTTAATACCAATTAATAAAAGACCAGCCATAGTGCTGTATTCATTTATTAAAACCGGGATACTTAATTTCTGATTTGAAGCGAAATTACGACGTTTTTCATTTTACATACATGATAAAATGCAAATTGAGCAAAATCAGGTTTTTATTGGAATAGTTAAAACAGGTATAAGCCTATTGAAAAATATATGGTGTTGAGTTCCATTCCCTGGCAGTTGGCAGCTAAACTGATATTTATCGTTTTCCTTTCTTCTTAAAAGCTGTATATTGAAATCCAAATTTTAAATTAATACACATGTTTTCAAAAAAGACGTATATAAACAGGCGTAAGCAGTTACAGGGAAAAATGAAGTCGGGTTTGATTTTAATGCTGGGTAACAGCGATGTGCCTATGAATTATAAGGATAATGTGTACCATTTCCGCCAGGATAGTACTTTTCTTTATTTCTTTGGTATCGACTTACAGGATCATGCTGCAATAATTGATATCGACAACAATAAAGAGTACCTTTTTGGAGATGATATTTCACTAGGACATATTATTTGGATGGGCCCCCAGCCTACAATGGAAGAAAAAGCTGCGCAAATAGGTGTTGAAAATACAAAGCCTATGGCAGAGCTGTCGAAAATGATTGGCGATGCAATTAAAAGCGGACGTAAGATCCATTTTAACCCACCTTATCGTGGCGAGAATATAATGCTGTTAAGCGATTTAATTAATGTACACCACTCAAAAGTAAAAGAGCAGGCATCGCAGGAGCTAATTAAAGCTTGTATTGATATTCGTTCAATAAAAGAGCCTTGCGAAATAGAAGAGATGGAGCGCCATATGGCTGTTGCATACCAAATGCATACCACGGCTATGAAAATGGCACAGGATGGTGCTACAGAACAGCAGATTACCGGGGCTATGGAGGGCATATCAATGTCGGGAGGAGGAATGGTTTCATTCCCTATTATTTGTAGCAAGCGTGGTGAAACCTTGCATAACCACGACCATAGCAATACCTTAAGAAATGGTGATTTATTGTTGGTTGACGGGGGTAGTGAGTCACCATTGCATTATGCAACAGACCATACGCGTACTTCTCCGGTAGGAGGAAAATTCTCACAGCAACAGAAAGAGATATACCAGGTTGTAGTTAATGCCAACAATATAAGCAGGGAAGCAACTAAGCCCGGTGTAGCCTATCGTGATGCTCACTTGGTAGCTGCCCGCGTTATTGCTTCAGGACTAAAAGATCTGGGCTTAATGAAAGGTGATGTGGACGAGGCTGTTGCAGCAGGTGCACATGCTATGTTTTTCCCGCACGGATTGGGTCATATGATTGGTTTGGATGTGCATGATATGGAAGATTATGGTGATACACTGGTAGGATATGATGAAGAGATTACCCGCAGTACCCAGTTTGGATTAGCAGCACTTCGCTTAGGCCGTAGGATGCAGCCTAACTTTGTTATTACCAATGAACCGGGAATTTATTTTATACCAGCCTTAATTGATAGCTGGAAAGCAGAAAATAAATTTACCGAATTTATTAACTACGATAAAGTAGAAGGGTATAAAAACTTTGGAGGCGTTCGCCTTGAAGATGATATACTGGTAACAGAAGACAGTTGTCGTATACTGGGAGAGCGTATCCCAATTACTGTTGAAGAAGTTGAAGCAACAGTTAGCGGTAAATAAAACTGGTTGCATAAAAGAATTTTAACCTGGCTCGGATAATGGCAACATTCGTTTATAAAGCAGGGTTGAGATGATAATACTATAATTTTGTAGCCAGCCTTTATGGCTGGCTATTATTAGCTTTTATAAAGTAAATCATGAAAAAATTACACTTATTAATGTTGGCCTGTTGTGTAGCCTTTGGAGCAACGGCACAAGAAGAAGAAAAAAAGAGTACCATTGAATTTACACCGGTACACGATATTAAAACAACCCCCGTTAAAAGTCAGGATAGAACGGGTACATGCTGGTCTTACAGCACTACTTCGTTTTTAGAAACAGAAGTAATTCGCTTGGGTGGGCCTGAGCTTGACCTTTCTGAAATGTATTTTGTACGCTATGTTTATCCAGAAAAGGCTCGTTTATACATTATGGCGCATGGTAAAGGTAATTTTAGCGAAGGAGGGCAGGCACACGATGTAACAAATGTACTTCGTAAATATGGTATGGTTACCGAAGAGGCTTACCCGGGGCGTATTGATGTTGAAAAACCGCATAACCATTCAGAGTTGGTGTCATCGCAAAAAGCCTTACTCGATAATTATATCAAAGGGCGTAAGGCAGCACCATCAAAAGTATGGTACGATGTACAAGGTGCCATTTTAGATATATATATGGGAGAAGTACCTGCAAAAGTAGATGGTAAAACACCACAGCAATATGCTGCTGCCATGAATATTGATGCAGATAACTACGTGGAGCTGACATCTTATTCGCATCACCCCTATTACAAGGCATTTAACCTGGAAGTACCGGATAACTGGAGCAACGATCATTATTATAACCTGCCTTTAGATGAATTAATGGCCGTTATGGATAATGCCCTTAAAAATGGTTTCTCATTTGTATTTGATGGCGATGTGAGTGAGAAATTCTTTTCGCACAAACAAGGTGCAGCAATTGTGCCTGTTGACGAAGAAAAAGGATTTGCCCCTCAGGAAGAAAAAGAGATAACACAAGAGGTTCGCCAAGAAGCCTTCTTATCATGGCAATCAACCGACGATCATTTGATGCACATTACAGGATTATCAAAAGATCAGAACGGCACAAAGTATTACAAAACAAAAAACAGTTGGGGTACCGGGCGAAGCGATCATGGTGGTTACCTGCACATGTCAGAGAGCTATATGCGACTGCATACGGTGGCTATAATGGTACACAAAGACGCACTGCCAAAGGCAATAGCTAAGAAATTAAACATTAAGTAATAACTAAGTTGTTATTTAAAATACTGTTTGAAAAGGGAGTCTGCCGGACTCCCTTTTTTTATAGACTAAAGCATAACCAAATGTTTATTTAAGAGGTTATTAGGTGTTATACTAATAGGTAATAAACGATTATAAAAAAGTGCTCTTTATATTTGAGGTTGTTGAAAAGAAGTAGCTGTTTTTTTGGGTAGAACGGGAGGAAAGAGGGAAACTGTTGAAGGCACGTATTGAAGAGCTTAGGTAGTACTGTGTAGTATAATTTAAATTTACAAGAGGCATTTTTATGTGCTGTAGTGCCCCTGGTACCTGATTAATTTCTATTTTTAAATATAAAATCATACACCTACCAATATGATTACAGATAAATTACTTTTTGAAATTGAGGAATGGGCACAAGAAAAATTGTCAGAATGTGAGGCAGGGCATGACTGGTGGCACATTATAAGGGTACGTAACAATGCCAAAATAATAAACCAACAGGAAAAAGGAAATTGGGATGTTATTTTGCTGGCTGTATTGCTGCATGATATTGCAGACGCCAAGTTTTTTGACGAAGTAGAGGCATTGATGATAATTGAGCAAAAACTTGATGAGTTAAAAATAGAACGAAGTATAACCGATCATGTGCTTTTGATTATTCAGAACATGTCATATTCAAAACAATGGAGTGATGGTAATTTTATTTCTACAGAGCTAAAAATAGTGCAGGATGCCGACCGCCTGGATGCTATGGGAGCAATAGGTATTGCCCGTGCATTTAGTTATGGCGGGCATAAGGGACGAGATTTTTACAACCCTTCTATTGCACCACAAACTTACGATGATTCTGAAGCATACAGAACCAGTACCAGCCCTACAATAAATCATTTTTACGAGAAATTATTGTTGCTTAAAGATCAGATGAATACAAAAACAGGGCGCTTAATGGCTGTGGAAAGGCATCGTTTTATGGAGTACTATTTAGAGCAATTTTTTAAGGAATGGGGAACGGAGTAAGCCATAGTTATATTTTTGGTAAAACTGTTAGAAAAAATGCAGAGATACTGATTTAATAATAACTTTTTATCCTGGAATGACTGGGGCAAACTGTTAAAAATCAATTACTCTATAGAGTGCCCGTTATCTTAAATACTCATCATAAGCCCGGTATACCCATCATTTTAGTTTTGTGTTGTTTTACAGGCTAAATACTTATCACCATTGTTTATAAGGGCTTTTTTGGGCACCTGGTGGCTTAATAATTTTAGTCTCCTGAGTTTTTATTAATTTTACCCAATCTTAAAAAATAATGAATGGTAAGCAGTAAAAAACGTGCCCCAAAAAGGAAAACAACAGCATCAAAGAAGACGAAAACGGTAAAAAAAAGAAGCATTAAAAAACGTTTTCTGATTGGCTTAATTAAGCTGGGAGTAATTGGTATTGCTACTTCTTTTATTTTTTGCCTGTTTGTGTATCTCGGTTTATTCGGAGCTTTACCTACTTATGATGAATTATCTAAAATACAGAATCACTCGGCATCAGAAGTCTTTTCTGCTGACGAAAAACTGATGGGGCGATACTTTATAGAGCACCGTTTGACTATTGATAACGACCAGGTATCAGGATATGTGAAGGATGCCCTTGTTGCTACTGAAGATAGCCGTTTTTTTGAACACAGTGGATTAGATATTATTAGCCTGGGGCGGGTTATTGTACGTACCATCATATTCAGAGATAGGGCACAAGGAGGAGGAAGTACAATTAGCCAGCAATTGGCAAAAAACTTATACCCTCGTATGCACCTGGGATTTCTGACGCTCCCGGTAGGTAAAATGAAAGAAATATATACCGCGGCCCGGCTTGAGAAAATCTACAGTAAAGATGATATTTTGGTACTTTACCTTAATACAGTTCCCTTTGGAGAAGATATATACGGAATAGAAATTGCCTCGCAGCGTTTTTTTGGTAAAAAATCGTGCGACCTGAACCCTGCCGAGGCAGCTACCTTGGTGGGTATGCTTGCAGCTAATACGGCTTATAACCCTCGCCTTAATCCAGAAAGAAGCTTGAAACGGCGTAATATTGTTCTTAAACGCATGAATGAGCATGGTGTTATTTCAGAGAACGACTATATAAAGTGGAAACAAAGTAAAATTAGCTTAAAGTATAAGCGGATAGATCATAACACAGGTATTGCACCATATTTTAGAGAAAAAATAAGGGTTAGTGCACAGCGTATACTGGAGAAAGAATATGGTGATAAGTATGATATTTATTCAGACGGGCTTAAAATTTTTACCACTATCAATGCCAGTTTACAAGACTTTGCAGAAAAGGCTGTAGATCAGCATATGAAACATTTGCAGGAAGAGTTTAACCAGCATTGGAAGGGGCGTTCGCCATGGTCTAAAAAACCACAGCTATATACCAATGCACTGCGTAACTCAATGCGTTATAAAAAGATGAAAGAAGCCGGCCATAGCGATGAAAAGATTTTTAGTGCTATGGAGAAAAAGGTGCCAATGACCATTTATACACATGCCGGAGAAAAGAAAGTTACAATGAGTCCGGTTGATTCAGTTAAGCATTACCTGATGCTGCTTAATACAGGGTTTGTTGCTATAAATCCGCGCAATGGTCATGTATTGGCATGGGTAGGAGGTATCGATCATAAAACATATCAGTACGACCATGTTACATCGAAGCGTTTGGTAGGATCAACATTTAAACCTATTGTTTATGCCAGTGCCCTTCAAAATGGAGTTTCGCCGTGCGATTTTATTTCAAACGAGCAAGTGGTTTACGAAGATTATGATGACTGGTCACCATCAAATAGTAATGGTAAGCACGAAGGCTATTACTCTGTAAAAGGTGGATTGGTAAACTCGGTAAATACAGTTAGTGCAAAGCTAATAACACAAATTGGAGTTGATGAGGTGGTGAACCTGGCAGGGGATATGGGAATAAAAGGTGATATACCACATTACCCCTCTATAGCCTTAGGTACAGCAGAGCTTTCGTTGTTAGAGATGGTTTCTGCCTATACCACATTTCCTAACTATGGCAGGCCGGTTGAGCCACTTTCGCTTTTACGTATTGAGGACAGGGATGGAAATATATTGTATGAGAATAAAGGTAATATACCATCTGGAGAGGTTTATAACGAAGATGTGGCCTATTGCATTGTTGAGTTAATGCAAGGAGTAGTGGATAGAGGTACAGGAAGCTCATTACGCAATGTATTTCACTTAAAAAGTGATTTGGCAGGAAAAACAGGTACCACTCAGGATAACTCTGACGGCTGGTTTATTGGATATACACCAAACATAGTAGCAGGGGTATGGGTAGGCAACGATCAGCCCTCAATACGTTTCAGATCAACTGCTTTGGGTAGTGGAGCACATATGGCTTTACCAATTTTTGCACGCTTTATGCAACGTTTGGAGAAAAGTTCTGAGCTAAGAGCTTATTGTAAGGGGTCTTTTTATGTTGTTCCTTACGGTTTGCAGAGACAATTAATGTGTGACGATTTTGCAGAGAAAGATCCTGACAAGGATTTCTTTGATAGTGTACTAAGTGGGTTTGACCGGCCGGACTCTTTACGCCTGAAGAAAAAAGAAGAACGTAAGGCAAAACGAGAACAGCGCAAAAAAACCGATCATAAAAGTGTACTTCAGCGCATGAAAAGCCTGTTTAAAAAATAGTAACCTGGAGTTCGACATGATTATTACGTCGAACCCAGGTTAATAAATAAGTATTGAAACAAACCGTTGCTATAGACTGGGTAAATAGCAAAAGTGGTTGCTAAGTAGTTTCATATGCTAAGCAAAACAATAAGTGTCACTATTCGTCAGAGCCAAATTCAGTTTTTAAATCGGTAGTGAACTGACGAATTTGCTGTTCGTTCTTTTTAGGACAAATCAATAAGGATTTATCAGACTGTACTACAATGTAATTATCCAGCCCTTGTATAACAGCCATTTTACCATTGGGTAAGTGCACAACACTATCTTTGGTATCGTATAAAAGTACCTTCCCACTCAGTACAGCATTGTTATCCTCGTTTCGTTGAGAGTTATCATGAAGCGATGTCCATGTACCTAAATCAGACCAGCCAAAATCAACAATCTGAACATAAACATTGTCCGCTTTTTCCATTATCCCGTAATCAATAGAGATATTTTTGCAATTGATATACGTGTCATACAAATTCTTCTCCTGGTCAGCAGTACCAACGGAAGGTAAGAACATATCAAAAAGCGAAGAGACTTCATTCAGGTACTGTTTAAATGCATTCTCTATGCTTTTTAACGACCAGATAAATATTCCTGAATTCCAGAAGAACTCACCACTCTCAAAGAAAATTTTTGCCATTTCAAGGTTGGGTTTTTCCGTAAACGTTTTAACCTTGCTAAAATTTTCAGGTAGATTTTCTTCCTCTTCAATCTGAATATAACCATAACCGGTTTCGGGTCGGCTGGGTTTAATACCTAGGGTTAATAACCTGTTGCTGGTCTTAACAAATTGCAGGCCACTAACGATATTTTTTCTGAATAGATCTTCGTTAAGAATTAAATGATCGGCAGGAGTTACAACAATATTAGCGTTGGGGTTTTTACTTTTTATTATAGTGTTGGCAAAAGCAATACAAGGAGCTGTATTACGGCGTACAGGCTCAGATAAAACCTGTTCCGAAGTTAATTCCGGTAATTGCTCAAGTACAATATCACGATAATCGCTACTGGTAACTACCAACATATTTTCGGCAGGGCATATTGGTTTAAACCGTTCAAATGTTTGCTGTATAAGTGTTTTCCCAGTTCCTAAAATATCTAAAAATTGCTTTGGGGTTTTTGAAGTACTGAGTGGCCAAAAACGGCTGCCTACGCCACCTGCCATTATAATACAATAAATATTGTTATTCATTGGTTATTTCTTTTATATAAGTTAAAAGTTAAACTAATATTCATATTGAGCGATACTATATTACTGCATTTTAGCCCTGGTAGCAAGTACCATCTTTACAGCTATCTTGCATAAAAATTCTGATAGTACAGGATTATTACTACTTTTATCTGACTAAATTACGGACTATTTTCGATATCACAATGAGAATGTTTTACCACTTAGGAAGATATACTCTGTTTTTAAAAAAAGTATTTGGTAAGCCTGAAAAGCACAATATCTTTATTAAGCAGGTTATAAGAGAGATTGATAAGTTAGGAATTGATTCCTTAGGTATAGTAGTTATTATTTCTGTTTTTATGGGTGCTGTTATAACACTGCAAACAGCCTATAACATTGATATGCCTATTATTCCTAAATATACAGTAGGACTAGCAGCACGAGACTCTATTTTGCTTGAATTTTCATCAACTATTGTTGGTTTAATACTGGCAGGTAAAGTGGGTTCTAATATTGCCTCTGAGATTGGCACTATGCGGGTAACCGAGCAAATAGATGCACTTGAAATAATGGGAATTAACCCTGCTAATTACCTGGTTTTGCCTAAGGTAGTGGCTTTTGTCTTTATAATTCCGTTTTTAGTTGTTATAAGTATGGGTGTGGGTATAACAGGTGGTTTTATTGCCGGATCGCTTACCGGTGAAGTACCACCACCTGAGTTTATTTATGGTATACAGTATGCCTTTCAGCCTTTTTATATTGTGTATGCATTAATAAAAGCTGTTGTATTTGGTTTTATTATTGCTACAATATCGGCATATTATGGCTACTATGTACAAGGAGGTGCTTTAGAGGTAGGTAAAGCCAGTACAAAGGCAGTGGTATCCAGTAGTATTCAAATCCTGTTATTCAACCTTATACTCACACAACTTTTGCTGGCATGATAGAAACGATAGATGTACATAAATCCTTTGACGGCAAAGAGATTCTGAAGGGTATTTCAACCGTATTTGAGAAAGGTAAGACCAATCTTATTATTGGCCAGAGTGGATCGGGTAAAACCGTATTACTAAAATCATTGGTTGGTTTACATGAAGTTACTTCAGGTGATATTATATATGATGGAAGAAGCTTTAAAGGATTAGACAGTGCCCAGAAAAAACTTTTACGACAAGACATTGGAATGCTGTTTCAGGGTTCGGCTTTATTTGATTCGCTAACGGTAGAAGAGAATGTGCGGTTTCCACTTGATATGTTTACCAACTGGTCGGAAGAAGAACGCCGTGAGCGTGCTAATTTTTGTATAAAACGTGTAAAACTGGATAATGCTAATGCAAAGTTTCCTTCGGAGATAAGTGGAGGTATGCAAAAGCGTGTAGCTATTGCTCGTGCCATTGCTCTTAATCCAAAATACCTGTTTTGTGATGAACCCAATTCCGGCCTCGATCCGAGAACGTCTATTGTAATTGATGAGTTGATACATGAAATTACACATGAATTTCAGATGACAACCATTGTTAATACCCACGATATGAATTCTGTAATGGGTATTGGTGAGAATATTATCTTTATCTACGAAGGAAAGAAGCTGTGGGAAGGAACAAAAGATGACCTCCTCCATGTTAAGAATAAGGAACTGGAAGACTTTATTTTTGCATCCAAGCTCTTTAAAAAAGTGCGGGAGAATAATAAATAAGGCGATTTAAGAAAGCTGTGTTTTTTCTTTTGAATTATATCAGGAATAAAATGAGATGCAGGTAAATAGGGAGTATTATATTTATTGTGGAATGGAGGAGCTGTGCCTGCCGGATAAAACATTACTGAAATTAAGGCAACTTGTTTTAGATAGAATCCGGGTGTCGGCACCTCACCTCTTGCATAAGGTAAAACGCTTTATGCCCAACCAAACAATTAGTTGGATAGATGCACTAAAGAATACAAAAGCTTATCCGTTTAGTAATGGTGATCAGCCGGAAACAAGAAAGGGTGTAGTATGGACTGACTATCGGTTTTTTTACTGGCCATTATTACTGGCCTTGTTAAGGCTGCACCCGGATAAAACATATAAAGATGTGGTTTCGGCACTGATTACGGATAACCGGCATGATCTTAACTGGGAGAGGCTGTTGCAACTACTTCCTCAAAAGAATACTGCTAAACGGTTAATACAAACAGACGAACTGGATCGTTGGTACGACGAAATAAGTATAACGCACTTAAAACCCGATGCTTACCATGTATTGTACAGTTGGTTTGGTGATGAAGTGCGGGAGATAGGCTACAATGCTTTTGATTTTTTTATGAAAGAACGGGATAGGAAAGAGGCTTGGCATAAAGCACTTAAAAAGCAAATGCAAACAATTACTCAACTGCCATATGAGTTTAGCAATAGGGTACTGGTAAGTGATTTGTTACCCTTGGTTCAGATAGCATAAGAGAATTACGAAATGTGATAATTTCCTTTTGGTTTTATTGTCAGCCTTGTACCTTTGGCGTAAAATTTACAATATGACAATTTCATATCAACAAATACAAGAAACAAGCACGTATATTAAAGCACAAGGTGTTGAGAACCCACAGGTAGGCATTATACTGGGTACCGGTTTGGGTAAGCTGGTAGATGAAATAGCCATCATTAAAAAGATTAACTATGTTGATATACCTAATTTTCCGGTATCAACAGTTGAATCGCATAAAGGTGTGTTGATTTATGGTGAGCTGAGTGGAAAAAAGGTGGTAGCTATGCAAGGGCGATTCCATTACTACGAAGGCTATAGTATGCAGCAAATAACTTTACCTGTTCGTATTATGAAGCTATTAGGTATTGAACATTTGCTAATATCCAATGCCGCAGGAGCTGTTAACCTGGATTATAAAAAAGGTACATTAATGTTGATTGACGACCATGTTAATCTCTTGCCCGAGAATCCGTTAACAGGTAAGAACCTTGATGAAATGGGGGTGCGTTTCCCGGATATGAGCCAGCCATATGATAAGGAGCTTAATCAAATAATGAAAGAAGCCGCTGGGCAAGAAGATGTTATTTTGCACGAAGGAGTATATGTATCAGTACCGGGGCCAAACCTTGAAACAAGAGCTGAATACCGCTATATAAAATCTATAGGGGGCGACGCAGTAGGTATGTCAACCGTACCTGAGGTTATTGTAGCTAATCACATGAACTTACCTTGTGTTGCAGTTTCGGTGCTTACCGATGAGTGCGATCCTGCTAACCTTCAACCTGTAAGTTTACAAGAAATATTAGATGTAGCTGCACAGGCCGAAAAAGGCTTGATAAAGGTGTTTAAAAACGTAGTAGGGCGTTTGTAATAATATTTGCTTGTAACCATTTTACCGGATACCAGGGACTTAATGTTTACTAATTATTGTTTTTAGTATATGTTGCTTGCCCGGAAATACTGTTATTGTATCTTCGAGGCTATTGGCAGCTTCTATGCATAGCATATTAATGTAATCTTTATCGCCTAAGTCGGCCATTTGTTTACTTAATTTAGCTCCGGGGTTCCATACAACAGTTACCCGGCTACCTTCTTTAGCAACTGTTATTGTTTTTTTACCGTCAATTATCAAACATTCAGTTGTTGCTTGTTTGTAACGGCGGTCAATTCTGTCACTAATACCTAAAATTTCTTCTTCTTGAACCCCTTCTTTTGCAGTAACATCATCCAGGTAAGGAGTATTGGCTAAGCCTTTAACTTGTATGGTGTTAATATCAGAAACATTAAAATAAGAGTGAAGAGCAGAACTGATCTCAAAAACTTTGTTACCTGTATTGATGGTTTTTAGGGCAACACTTAACTCTTGTCCAACACATATCTCCAGTTGTGCTTCAAACTGGTATGGCCATAGCTTAAGCGTTTCGGTATTGGCCGATAGCCCAAGTGTTAAAACCACATTATCTTCCTCCTCTTTAGTGCTGATAACATTCCACATAGAAATACGGGCAAAACCATGCGAGGGGAGTGAATTATCGACCGGATGTGCACCAAACCAGGGCCAGCAAATGGGAATTCCACCACGAATGGCTTTACCTTTAGTAAAATAGCTTTCACTACTCATAAATAATACATCCTCTTGTGCTTTAGGTACAAAGCTTAAAACCTGTGCACCATAAAGTGAAATAAGGGCTGTTGAATATACACTAGTAATTTCTGCAACAATCGTGTGCTGGTAGGTTTTAAAAGTCACTCTTTGGTTAATGCCATATTGTGTATTAAGCGAGGTTAAAGTCATATCCGGTAATTTTGTTTTGAAATGGCAAAACTATCGAATTTAGGTGGATAATTAAGTAGCCCAATGATTTGTTTTTAAGTTATTGTTATACCAATTTTTTATCAACCAATATGAAAACCTTAAATATAAGCTCGGGTATTAATCAAAAAGAAAGAATCCTCTTTTTTGAATATCAGGGGTTCCGATAATATTATTGATATAATCTGTTACCTTTTCCAGTTCAGCGCGTTGTATATAGCCTTCGCCATAAGGCATAGATGTTTCCCAGGAGCCAGACCAAATAGTATTATTAATATCGGTTATTTTTACGATTGTATGTCTTTCTATAAATATTATACAGTGTTGATACCCTTCTGCTGTCTTAATCGCTTCATTAATATTCTCCGGTGAAAGTATAAAAAGCGTGTCAGCTTGTTGCATGGCCAGTCGCCGTATTTGTGATATTGGACGGTTTGGATCCAGTTTAACATTCTCAAAAGAGATAATATCAGTTAAAAATGTCTCTAATGTTTCGGCATTTGATTGCCCGTTGGCATACAAGCCAATTGCAAGAAATAAAAAAAGTGAAATGGTGTTTCTCATTATAGTTTATTTAAAAAAAAGTAAAACAAGTACGGTATTTATTATACATATGAGCAGGTAATTGTTTATACATGATCGCTTTAAATGTAAAATAGCCAGTTAATGAACTTCTGTATTTGTTTCACATCTGAATATTATATGCTCATAAAATACAGTATGACTTTTTTAGATGGGTTTACGTATTAAAAGCAAATAAATACGTACTAATGAATAAATACGGTAGAGTGTTTAAAAAGGTTAGATTAAATAAAAAGCAATTGGCTATTAAACAGCAGGAAGTTTAAAAACAGATTAGGTGTAATAAGTTGAAATATAGTAAAATAATGTGAGTAAACTCAGTGTATTAGACCAGAAGTATGGAAGTGTTTGGTTTCTTTTTCAGCTGCTAAACTAAGATTATTTGATGTTTAAGAAATACTAAAGCCTGCAAATCAATTGATTTACAGGCTTTAGTTGTAGTCCCTACGGGAATCGAACCCATATCTACAGTTTAGGAAACTGCTATTCTATCCGTTGAACTAAGGGACTAGGTATATGCACGCAAAAGTAATAGATTCTGCGTAATACAAAAAATGAAAAGCAAAAATATCAGATTTTTGATAAGCGTTTGGCGGCTTCTTCAAGCTCATCATCGGGTTTGGCAAAATTAATACGAATATGTCGCCTTGTGTGACGTTCTTTAATAAAGGCACTTATAGGCATTGTGGCCACGCCATGCTCTTTAATTAATCGTATTACAAAGTCGCGGTCTTTTTCTTCGGTTATGGCGCTGTAATCAAAGAGCTGAAAGAAACTACCAGAACAGTCCAAAGGCTTAAATTTCGAATTGGCCATCATTTTCAAAAAGCTGTTTCGCTTTTGCTGGTAGAAAGCCCCCAGAGTATTATACTCTTCTTTATACTTCATAAAATCGGCCAAAGCCATCTGAAATGGTGAATTAATGCTGTACATCATGGCTTCATGTACCTGGCGTATTTCACGCATAATTCTCTCTGGTGCGGCACAATAGCCTATTTGCCAGCCTGTAACATGGTATGTTTCGCCCAATGAAGAAACGATAACACTCCGTTCGGCCAGTTTAGGGTAATACGCAACGCTTTGGTGCATATTGCTATCAAATACTATATGTTCAAAGGTTTCTTCGCTGAGAATTATAATCTTTGTACCATTAATGATTTTTTGCAGACGAATCATATCAATCTCACTCATAGCCCAACCGGTTGGTGCATGTGGCGAATTAATAATAATCATTTGTGTTTTGGAAGTAATCATTTGTTGAACAGCTTCCCATTCTATATGGTATTGAGGACCCGACATTTGCACAGTAATCACTTGTCCGCCATTCATTTCAATAGCAGGTATGTAGTATTCGTTAGCTGGTTCAATAACTATAACTTCATCACCCTCTTTAATAAGGGCTGCAATAGCAGTGTACACGGCTTGGGCAGCTCCGGCAGATATGGTTACTTCAGTTTTTGCCTTATAGTTTCTGTTATATTGTAGATTTAAACGATTGGCAATTTGCTCACGAAGGGATATTTCACCTTCAGGTTTGGCAAAACGGTTTAAGCCTTCGCGCAGATGTTTTTCAACTAACTTAATGAGTTTTGGAGAACAGTGAAAACCGGTGTATCCTTCGGCTAGATTAATAGCATGGTATTCATCAATAAGTGGGTTTATCTTAGAAATGAAGCTGGACTCCAACATATGAAATTTTGAATTTATATTCATGACGATTGTAACAATAATAGGCAAAATAGACAAATATGCTCAATTTAGGCAATATGTTTTTAAAATGCGATTTGTTTTGAGGAATAAGACAATTTCTTTAAAACAGATTTTGATTTTAATAATTAGTCGGAATGAAATAATTGATGAACGATATTAAGCGATTTTAATTCGCCCATTCCATCAATATGCAGGTTATAGTAATCCAGAAGGTTCTTTAGTAAAGTATAGCGTTCATTTGCCGAAAGAAGAAGATCAGACAATTTATTAATGTTTAAACTATAAAGCTTCTCCCAGTTTGCACGTGCTAAGTCTTTTAGGTAAAAGCCATGCGATGGTTCAAGGTTAGTGAAATAGCCATTGAGCAGATCAAAATAGAGTTTATCACCTGATTTGTTTTCTGGGCTAAAACCTAAAAAGCGACTAAGCTGAAAAAGAAAGAACAGGTGAAAATTGTAATCGCCGTTAATACCAGTATCAAATACTTCAATGCTATGGTATAAAAAATCAAACAAATCTTTATTTTCTTCCTCCTCGCGCAAAACCTTGCTCATTAGTTCAGTAAGAAAAAAGGCCATGGTGCGTTTTTTTTGTGAAAAGGGGATGGAGCAGAGTGGGTGTGCTATTCTGAAATCTTTAATGCGTTGCAGGTCTGATTTTTGTCGGTGATAAACATCCATTTCAAGTAACGCCATGGGTTGAAGTAATACCGTATTACCTTTACTGTGTTTGGTACGCACGCGATTAACCATGTAACTTTGTCGCCCAAATTGCCTGGTGTAAATGTTTACAATAATACTGGTCTCTTTGTATTTGATATGGTTAAGAACAATGCCTTTTGTTGCATGTATCATTCTAAAATTTCTTTGTACAAAAGTAATAATTCATAATGATTTGGATATAGTGTAGCAAAGAGGTCAACAGTGTTATATCAATTAAGGTATAGATAATAGTGACATATGTTCATATAATGATAAAAGTTAGTACCCTATTGTTATAAAGTATCTATTTTTGATTTTTGCTATTCCAACAGGATTAGGCATGGAAAATGAATTAATTAAAAACAAATAACACAAATTGTATGACAGGAATTATTTCCTTTTTTAAAAAGTTTAGCAGAGGTTTTTGGGTAGCCAACTTTGCCGAGCTACTTGAGCGGGCAGCTTATTACGGCGTTTTTATTGTAATAACTCTTTATTTATCGCGTATACTGGCTTTTTCAGATGTTGAGGCAGCTCTTATATCAGGTACTTTTAGTGCCCTATTATACTTTTTACCAACCTTTACTGGTGCTTATGCCGATAAAATTGGATTTAAAAAATCCTTAGTTGTTGCATTTGGCTTTTTAACGGTTGGATATGCTGGTTTAGGTGTTTTTCCTACATTTCTTGAAGGAGCAGGTTTAGCTACTTATGGTTTTACCACCGAGTTTACAGGTTTAAAAGAAGCTGATGAAAAGTATATCATTATCCCTATTATGGCTTTAATTATTATAGGGGGTAGCTTTATTAAGTCGGTAATAACAGGTACTGTAGCTAAAGAAACATCAACAGCCACCCGGGCTACCGGTTTTTCTATTTTTTATACTATTGTAAATATTGGGTCATTCTCAGGTAAAACCATTGTAAAGCCTTTGCGCGAGGCAATGGGTAATGTTGGTTTAATCAATATCAGTTATTTTTCGGCTGGTATGACATTGTTGGCTCTTATTGCTGTTATTTTCTTCTTTCGTCCAAGTGTAACGCATGGTGAAGGCAAATCACTTAAAGAAATATTTAAAGCTTTAGGGCGTGTATTAGTCAACTTTAGGTTATTAACCTTGATTCTTATTATTACAGGTTTCTGGATGGTACAGCATCAATTGTATGCTACTATGCCAAAGTATGTTTTACGTATGGCAGGAGAGGGCGCTTCGCCTTCATGGTATGCCAATGTTAATCCGCTGATTGTATTTTCTACGGTAGGATTGATTACATCGTGGTTTAAAAAGCGATCAGCACTTTTTTCTATGACAATAGGTATGTTTATTATGCCGGTATCGGCCTTTGCTATGGCAGCAGGAAATATGCTTGGTGGTGAAACAATGGGTTTTATTAATATGCATCCTGTAGCCTTTATGATGATTGTGGGGATTGCTTTCCAGGGGTTGGCCGAGTCATTTATCTCACCACGCTTTTTAGAGTATTTTTCTCTTCAGGCACCCAAAGGTGAGGAGGGGCTTTATCTTGGATTCAGCCACTTACACTCTTTTCTGTCATCTATATTAGGCTTTGGATTATCGGGTGTATTGTTAGAGAAATATTGTCCTGATCCATTGCTTCTGTCAGAAGCTGAAAAACTGACGGCATATGACCATGCACATTATATTTGGTTTGTATTTGTTGCTATTGCTACAGTATCAGCCTTTGCACTAATTGTATATGGCTATGTTACTAAAAAGCTGGATGCTAAGAAAGAGTTAGTTAGCACGGAGACTGAATAAAAAGGGAAACATTTTATTGATTTTTTTTGCAGAACACGTGATTTGATTTATCTTCGCAATCGCAAAAAAGCTCAATAGAGTGTTTTGCCCAGATGGCGGAATTGGTAGACGCGCTGGTCTCAAACACCAGTGGGGCAACCCGTGCCGGTTCGATCCCGGCTCTGGGTACTGGAAAGAAAACCTGATGGTACCTAAAAGCGCTTAAGATATTGTTCTTAAGCGCTTTTTTATTAGGGATCAGTTGTAACTTCTGAGAGACCATGCCCAAATTTTGGCGCTAGGCATAAATTTTACACAGTCATTAAACAAAAACTTGACACCCGCTACACCCCTAAATTGCCTTCTGAAGTCTTTTATTTTCGCATTAAACGATTCAACTGCCGCATTGGTGGTTCTGCTATTAAAGTAGTTGATAATGGTATCATGATACGTTTCAAAAGTGCGCCGTATGGTAGCAGGTATTAAATACGGACTGTTCAATTTTGTTAAACCAATGTGCCAGCTTGGTTCTGGCTATGCAAACCTAAGGGTTTTATGCAGATGTACTGAACGGTATCGTAAGCTGGTTTTTGTACATGAAATCAATCGGTTACCCGCTTAGCCCGAGGAAAGTACTTTTTGACAATGAGATTCATATTTCCTGCCATATTAAGAGTTCTCTCACGTACTATTTTAGAACCAACTTTTGAGCGAGAGTCGTCATTTTTGAGTAAGGAAATAAAGGAAAGTATAAAGAGGTTTCAAAAGATAGACATACTCATCATTTAGGATGATTAGCGTGTTTAGTGAATAAAAACCGCATTTTATAAAGTTATGAGAACCTGTTAAGCCTGTGCATCTCCTTATAGTATTTAAATACGTTTCATCATGTTCTCAACTTCTTTAATCTGGGCTGTCAGCATTTTTTGCTTATCTAATTTTTTGGCTTCTGTTAAATGAATTTTTACTAATTTTTTATTTCTCTTCGATAAATAGAAACCTGCAAGATTCAGCCTTGCCATTGCTTGGTCACTGTTAAGGCGAAGCCCAGTTGACAGTGCCTTTTTTAAACTTTTTTCGGCCATGGCAGGTTGATGAGTTTGTGTTTGCGTTAATCCCAAAAGGTAGTAATAGTAAGCCTCTTGACTTTTTAACATATGTTCTGGGCGTTTTACCTTTAGAAGGATACTTTTTGCTGTAATAAACTTGTTTTTCCTGATATAATAAAATGCAAGTAGATTCATTTCATTTTTAAACTGGAACAAAACAAATAGTAAAGAGATGAAAACAGCAAGCACGCCCCAGCCTATATGATCATTAATAAAAAGAAAGACTGATAAAGTAGTAATAAGAATGGCCGGTATTAATCGAATGTATTTTCCTAACATAGTTTTAATATATAATTTACAACACAAAACAATACAATTTACGCAATAAAACAAGGATTTCTGGGCAATCATTTTTATTAATATCTTTATTGTATTGTGCGACAATAAACTACATTTTTCGCTTGTGCCTTGGCGTTGCTGTGTTAAGCCAGTGTGTTATGTGAAATGAGCTAACTTAATTTCTGCTAATAGAAATCATTTTATAAAGAAAGCAAAAGCCTTTTTCAGTAGTTTGAAATACTGTTTTGAATAGGGCAGGAAGGATTGTGTTCAATAAATCTGCTCCCGGGGTTATTAATTGTGCAGTTGCTTAAAAATTAAGTTACTAATCTTATTAAAAGCGATATTGTACCTGTAACTTATATTCGCTCAACTTGTGGCCTGGTATAAATTGGTTGCCAGTTCCTATACCACTTAATTTCCGGTAGTTTGTTTGTGATAGGCGCCCCCATATTTTAATGTTTTTAAGGGGGGTGAAATTCAGATTCAGAATAAAACGTATTCCTTTATTCATATACGATGGAACAGTAAAGGCATAAAGTATATCCGGCTCGTAGCTATATATTCGGCTATTGTAATTATCAATATCAAACATGGCATAGCGTAAGGCTACTTCTAAAATTCTATTGTGCTTATACCTGATATCCTGAAAAGCTAACCAGCCTGTGTGATGTATCTCTGCTTCTTTATAAGTGGTGTGTTCTACTTGTGTTTGTAAGCGCCATTTTTCATTTGATTGATGTGCATAAAATAGGCGCATATTATTTTTTTGATAAGTATTAATTCGATAATTACTGCCTGGTACACTACTGTTTACCTCTTTCTGAGTAGATTTATAGCGTAGGTAAAAGCTGTTTTGGTAATTTACCTGGTAATTCATCTGTGTAAACCATTCAAAACCGTCAGAGGGCCTGTATATATTATAGCGCAACCATTTGTACGAAAATATATCAGCAAAAGCTTTTACCTCCAGTTTGCGGGTGGGCTTGAAACGGAGTGATGCAAAAAGCCCTGATTCACCACCTTGTGTTGCTGATTCAGAAAAAGGGTTGGATAAGATGGCCGAATAAGCATTGCTGTATTTGCGATAAGCAAGTGAGGCTACTACATCATCACCGGCATTATAGGTCAAACCCTGAAACAAACCCCATCCATCCTGGTTCTGAACAACAACCTCTCCGAAAAGACTAAGATGGTTAAAAAAAACAGCATACGATAACCATCCGCTTTCCTGCTTATCACCATTAAAACGGTATTTATCTTTTATATGATCCTTAGTTTTAATGCTTTGATCAATCTGCCAATGTACATATCCTGCATCTAAATGAAACAGGTGATGACGGTAGTCAGTTTGAGCACCATAAATTGTTTCCCGCACTGCATTACGATTTGCTATTTCTGTAGCAGTACGATGATACCCGGTTTCCTGCAATGATGATATAAAATCATTACTAAGTGAATCGTCTGCGCTTGATGCATCCCTCTTTTTATACGATATAAAAGGTGATAAAGACCAATTCTTTTTTTTGAATTTAATTGCACTACCTCTTAAAAATGAGCTTTCATTAACCGATGTATAGGCTTTAATACCTTTGGGGCGACGGCGTAACTGGGCTGTTTCTGTTGATTTTGAGAAAGCCATGTCTGTCCATACAGCAAGCCCTTGGCCAAACGACAAACGATAATCACCAACAATCCATATGCTAATAAATTTTACAGGTTTATTAAAGCGAATAAAGCCGGATGTAAAATCAGCTTTAGGAAAATAGTTTGGAAAGGCTTTCTCGCCCTGATCTTTTTCAAGAGTAAAGCCCATTTCAGCTTTTTGTCCTAAATAGATGTGCCCACGTGTAAGCCATTTTTCTTTTGAGCCTGCATAAGCTGGTGGCAATGTGTCATTGCTAGGCAGGTACCCCAAGGGCGTCTCTATTGTGCTTTGCAGTCGTCCCAGCAGTTTACCATTAATTTGCATATTTTGCTTTTTACTTATTGGTTCTACTCTAACAAAAGGCAACATGTAACGGATTGTTGTACTATCCATATTTTCAACAGCCTGCAATTCATATATTGAATATAGAAAGCCATTCTGATAACGATAAAACAGGAAATTTTCGATCTGAAAATCCGTTAAAAAAAACAACTGTTCAAGCTCTTCTTTCTCAGCAGTATTTAAATTAACCGGATTTTGCCCCAGTTTAATTAAATCATTAAGCACTTCTTCATAATCCACATGACCTTCTTGTTGCCCTGCCATAGATTCAAGCATATCTGTTACCTGTTTTTGCAAGTCGTTAATATCCTGCGAATAGGATAATAACGAAATGGTATTGAGTAGTAGTAACAAAGACAATATTCTCATGGTTACTACTCTTTAGGTTTAAAGGAATAAATGATGCCAGCTCCGGAAGTAAGTCCTAATTGCTGATGATGTGAGAAACCAATATCAACGGCTAGTTTATAACTATGAAATCCTGCGCCAAAAGTAAATTCAACAGGCTGACCTTTTATTCCTCCTCTTATAAACAACTTATCTTTAAAATTAAATTGTACTCCACTTTTATATACCGGCGCATATTCCACTTCCTTTTCAAACTCGGTTATAATTAAAAAGTGGGGATAGGCACTCCAACATAATGCAGCATTAAAATACCCTGGTATAGTGTAGGATGTTTCATAATAAGTTATTTTACTTTGTTCCGGATTCTGTATAAAAACACCAAGCATTAAGGTATTAGTAGTTTGTATTGTTATTCCAAATGAGGAATATAAACCTTCAGCCCTGTCTGCTTCAGCTATATGATGGGTAAGATAATTGTACTGAAAACCGACTGCAATTTTACTTCCAAATAGACGACTATAGCTTAATGCATACCTGCTGTAATTACTTTTTGAATAACCACTTTGGAAGATGAGTCCTGAAACGTTACCATATTTTGTTGGCACAATAACAGTTGCAACCCGGCTACTTAACTCTTCAATGTTGAACCTCAACTGGTAAGCAACTCCAGCTGACAGGTATTGCTGCTGGGCTAGACCAGCCACATTTGATAAACTTGCCCAAGGTGTTTTATCAAAGACCTTTACATAAGCTAAAGATTGACTTACTGGTCCTGGGTAGTCTGCTGATTGGGAAATAGAAAGCATGCAGCAACATAACATCGCCATGCAGTATGTTAATGTATTTAGTTTCATGATAAAGTATTTCTATTATCATAAACTTAATAATATTAATTTTAAAAGGCAAGTGTTATTTAAAGGGTGCCTACATTGAACTGAATATATCTTGGATTGTATTGTGCGGTGTAACAAGAACAGTTTTAAAGCCCAGTTTTTTTGCTGTATCCAGGTTAGCCTGCGAATCATCCAAGAACAATGTTCGCCCGGGCTTAAGGCCTGTTAGTTCAATTACTTTTTCAAAAGGTTCGGCATCGGGCTTACTGCACCCTAGCTGGTAAGAGTAATACACCCTGGTAAACAATTCCTCAATTGTTTTATGCCCTTTAGCCATTTTTGTAAAGTAATTGCGATGAATACCATTTGTGTTACTCAAGAGGTATATTGGTTTATCTTTTTTAAGCTGCTTAAGTAATTCAATACGTTCGGCAGGCAAGTGTATCAACATTTTATTCCACGCATTAACAATGTGCTTTTCTTCAATAGCTCCGTTTAATTGTTTTTTAATTTTATCAATAAAACCAGCATTGGTAATTTCTCCTTTTTCAAGTTTCTTAAATAAACCTGTGTGATGGCCATGGTTAATTTGCTCTTTTAAATGGGGTAATCCCAGCTCAGAAAATGCTTCAATGGTTTTGAATGGATCAATATCAATAACAACTCCACCCAAATCAAACAAATAAGCCTCTATTTCTGAAAAATCTATTTTAGCCATCATTTCTGAATTTTAATAATACCAATGTATAATGCGGGGTAAAAATACAAATCATGAATTAACAATGCATGTTTAATAAACCATTTAGAACTGAACTTATAAATAACAAAATGCCAAATTCAATGAAATACATTATCTTTGCATCGTTTTTCGCCTTGTTTGAGGTTGAAATTATTAACGGTTGGCAGATTAAAACTGTCGTTTTAGTAATGTTCTAAAAATAGATTAATAGAATGAGTACGTTGGAACTGAGTGAACAGGAAATCATCAGACGAAAGAGTTTAGAAGAGCTGAATAAACTGGGTATAAACGCATATCCGGCAGCGGAATATAAAATCACTCATCTGTCAACCGGGATAAAACAGGAATTTGATCCGGAAAAAGAAAATTTGCAGGAAGTAACTATTGCCGGTAGAATTATGAGCCGACGCATTATGGGTAAAGCATCGTTTGCTGAGCTTCAGGATGCCGAAGGACGTATTCAGATTTACCTTAACCGTGATGATTTATGTACGGGGGAAGATAAAACATTTTACAATATTGTATTTAAGAAACTTCTGGATATTGGTGATATTATTGGTGTTAAAGGGCATGTATTTAACACCCAAATGGGTGAAACCACTGTGCATGTTAAGGAACTTACCATATTAAGTAAATCACTTAAGCCGCTACCTATAGTAAAGGAAAAAGATGGTAAGGTATTCGATGCATTCTCTGATCCTGAGTTAAGATACCGTCAGCGTTATGTTGACCTTATTGTGAACGATGGAGTTAAAGATACCTTTGTTAAGCGTACAAAGCTTATGAATAGCATGCGTCAGTTCTTTAACGACAGGGGGTACCTCGAAGTAGAGACGCCAATTTTACAGTCGATACCGGGGGGAGCTGCTGCACGCCCGTTTGTTACGCACCATAATGCGTTAGATATACCGTTATATCTGCGTATTGCTAATGAGCTGTATTTAAAGCGGCTTATTGTTGGTGGTTTTGATGGTGTGTATGAGTTTGCAAAGGACTTTAGAAATGAAGGGATGGATCGTACGCACAATCCGGAGTTTACTGTAATGGAGATTTATGTGGCTTATAAGGATTATAGGTGGATGATGAATTTCACTGAGGAGATGGTGGAGAAAATTGCACTTGACCTTCATGGAAAAACCGAATTACCAGTAGGTGATAAAACTATTGATTTTAAACGGCCATTCAAACGCATTTCTATTTTAGATGCTATTAAGGAGCATACAGGAATTGATGTTTCTGGAATGAATGAAAAGCAATTACGCGATGTGTGTAAGCAGTTGCATATTGAGGTAAATGAATCAATGGGTAAAGGCAAGCTGATTGATGAAATATTTGGTGAAAAATGTGAGCACAATTATATACAACCAACATTTATTACTGATTATCCGGTTGAGATGTCTCCATTGGCAAAACGCCACCGTGATAATCCGGAATTAACAGAGCGTTTTGAATTGATGGTTAATGGTAAAGAGATTTGTAATGCTTACTCTGAGCTCAACCACCCTATTGATCAGAAAGAGCGATTTGAAGAGCAAATGCGTTTATCAGAAAAAGGTGATGACGAAGCCATGTTTATTGACCATGATTTTGTACGTGCTTTAGAGTATGCTATGCCGCCAACATCAGGAATGGGAATTGGTATTGATCGTTTAACAATGCTAATGACCAATTCAGATTCTATACAAGATGTGTTATTCTTCCCGCAGATGCGTCCTGAAAAGCGTATACTACCAGATAGCGATGAAAAATTTGCAGCATTAGGTATTCCTGCAGAATGGATTGATGTAATACGAAAAGCAGGTTTCAGCAAAGTAGATGCATTAAAAGAAACAAAGGTAACAAAGTTGTTTCAGGATATTTGCGGTTTAAATAAAAAGCATAAGTTGGGCTTGAAAAATCCTTCTCAGGACGATGTTAAAGCTTGGTTAGCTTAAGAAAGCAATAATTGTTTAAGGCAAAAAAGGTACAGTTCCCTTTTTTGTCTTACTTTTACTTCTCTATAAAATCAAAATTAAAGGAATCAATAATTATGGATGAATCATCAAAGGTTGGCATCATCGGTAGTGGTAGTTGGGCAACGGCTATTGCCAAAATGCTGTTTAACAATGTTACATCCATCAACTGGTATTTTCGCGATAAGACGCATATTGAAGAATTTAAGCGCTTTAAACACAATCCCAATTATCTTACCAGTGTAGAGTTTAATCCCGCTAATATTAATTTTTCCGACGATATTAATGATGTAGTCAGAGGATCTGATATATTGATATTTGCAGTTCCATCAGCCTTTCTTAAATCGGCTATTGAGGATCTTAGAGAGCCATTAAAAGATAAATTTATTGTATCGGCTATTAAAGGACTAGTGCCAGATGAAAACCTCATTATGGGGCAATTTTTCACCCAGGCTTATGATGTTCCAACAGAATCAATTGGAGTTATAAGTGGTCCTTGTCATGCCGAGGAAGTTGCAATGGAACGCTTATCATACCTTACCATAGCATGTCAGGACCTGAAGAAAGGACGAACTTTTGCCAGTTTCCTGAAGACGCCTTATATTATGACTACAGTGTCTGATGATATATACGGTACTGAATATGCCGCTGTTATCAAAAATATTATGGCTGTTGCGTCGGGTATCTGTCATGGACTGGGGTATGGTGATAACTTTCAGGCTGTACTTATCTCTAATGGCCTGCAGGAGATGAAACGTTTTGTAGATACAGTACATCCCATTACACGCGATATTAAAAGCTCAGCTTATCTTGGTGATTTGCTGGTAACGGCATACTCGCAATTTAGCCGTAACCGTATGTTTGGCACTATGGTAGGAAAAGGTTACTCAGTAAAATATGCCCAGATGGAGATGCTGATGATCGCCGAAGGTTATTACGCAGTTAAGAGTATACATGAGATTAATGAAAAATATATGGTGAACATGCCTATTACCGAGGCTGTTTATAATATTATTTATGAGAAGATTTCGCCATCTATGGAAGTTCGTCTTTTAACGGAGCACTTGCGATAATTATTTTTTGTTGGTTGTACTGTTAATGTTAGAAAAATAATATTTCACTTTAAACTTTAGTAACAGAGAACATATAAACACAAGTACTTTTCAGCGTAAATCTGCGCCTTCTGCGGGAAACAAAACATTAATACAAACTACTAAATAAAATACACCATGTTACCAAGTATCAATCCAACTACGACTAAAGCCTGGAAAGCACTTGAGGAATATTTTGCCGAATTTGACGGTACACAAATGAAGGATCTTTTTGCAAGCGACAACAATCGTTTCGATAAGTTTTCAATACGTTTTGAAGATGTCTTACTGGATTATTCAAAAAACCGGATTGATGAAAAAGTAATGCGTCTTTTGTTTCAACTTGCCGAAGAGTGTGGTTTAAAGAGTGCCATTGAAAGCCAGTTTAATGGTGAGAAAATTAATGTAACAGAAGACCGGTCTGTATTACATGTAGCTTTGCGAAACAGAAGTAACACACCTGTTATAGTTGATGGCAAAGATGTTATGCCCGATGTAAATGCGGTACTTGATCAGATGAAGGATTTTTCTGAAAAGGTTATTTCCGGAGAGTGGAAAGGCTACACAGGCAAAGGGATTACTGACATTGTAAACATAGGAATTGGTGGTTCTGATCTTGGTCCTTTAATGGTAACTGAGGCTTTAAAACCATACAAAAAAGAAAATATCAATTTACATTTTGTTTCTAATGTTGATGGCACACATATAGCAGAGGCTTTAAAAAAGGTTAATCCGGAGACAACTTTATTTATTATTGCTTCTAAAACCTTTACTACACAAGAAACAATGACCAATGCCAATTCGGCTAAGTCGTGGTTTTTAGAATCGGCAAAAGATAAAACAGCCGTTGCAAAGCATTTTGTAGCCCTGTCAACCAATGCAGAAGCAGTTGCAGATTTTGGTATTGATACGGCTAACATGTTTGCATTCTGGAATTGGGTAGGTGGACGTTATTCTTTATGGTCAGCTATTGGTTTAAGTATTGCTTGTGCTATAGGTTTTGATAACTATATAAAGCTATTGGAAGGGGCTCATGCCATGGATATTCACTTTAAAACATGCCCGTTTGAGAGTAACTTACCTGTAATTATAGCAATGATTGGCCTGTGGTACAATAACTTTTATGGAGCTGAAACAGAGGCTATTCTTCCTTACGACCAGTACATGCACCGTTTCTCGGCTTATTTCCAGCAAGGCAATATGGAAAGTAATGGTAAATATGTAGACCGTAATGGAGAACAGGTTAACTACCAGACTGGCCCTATCTTATGGGGTGAACCGGGAACAAATGGCCAGCATGCCTTCTACCAACTTATTCATCAGGGAACAAAACTTATTCCTTGTGATTTTATGGCAACAGCCAAGAGTCACAACCCGCTAAGTGATCATCACCCTAAGTTACTGGCTAACTTCTTTGCTCAAACAGAAGCTATGATGGTGGGAAAAACAGCAGAGCAGGTAAGGGCTGAATTAAAAGCATCCGGCAAATCAGATGCTGAAATTGAAGCTTTATTACCATTTAAAGTATTTAAAGGTAATATACCAACTAACTCGTTTTTAATGAAAGAATTGAATCCAAGAACTTTGGGTTCATTAATAGCCATGTACGAGCATAAAATCTTTGTTCAGGGCATTATCTGGAATATATTTAGTTTTGACCAGTGGGGCGTTGAGTTGGGTAAGCAATTAGCTAATGCCATATTGCCAGAGCTGGTTAACGATGAAAAGGTAAGGACTCATGATGCATCAACAAATGGTTTGGTTAATGCATATAAAGAGATGAATAAATAATTCCTCACTAATCAATACAGAAAAAGGCTTACCCGTTGGGTAGGCTTTTTTTTAAATTATTGGCTGTTATTAAAATTGTGCTGTCTGCTCATTTTATAGTGGTTTACAGGTTTTCTTAGCCTAAGAATATAAACAGGGAAATTAATGTCCAGAATATCCACTGAAACATCTTAAATAATCCGCCTTGTATTGATGATGTTAATGCAATAATAACTTGTATTATAGCAAACATAGCATAGTTTAAACCAATAAATGATAAGGCCATTGTTGGATCATACAAACACTCATTTCCCCTTATACCTGCCATTATCAGTATAAATGAAGATAATACCTGGAAAGCCGAGATATAATGAAAAACAGATAAAATCACATTTTTGGGCAATGGATCAAGGTTACATGCCAAAAAGGGTTTTAAGTATAGTTTTTTTACCAGTTGTAAAATGCCCAATAGTTGCTATAGCTGAGATAAAACCGGCAACAAGTACCATTGTATTCATTTCCTTTTGTTTTAGGTTATTTATAAAGCATTAGTTTAACTACTTAAGGAAAGTCAACTTAATGAATATTTGCGCAATAGTCAAATCTTGTGTTTTAATCTTATGTGAAATAATACTTCTGGTATTATAAACATGAGAGTATTGGCGTAAATCAAGTGCGTGGTATGCTTTTAGCAATAAGCACGATTAGGCTATTGTTAAACTCAAAACCACTTTACTATGTATGATTTTCTATTTATAGATGACATTTTAGGTATGTCAAGAGTTACATTTTCTTTTGCCTGTAGTTTTCCGAATGAAAGCTGTTCTGATTCGTTGTAACTAAATTAAAGTATTTTATCGCCTTTAGCTGGCAAAAAAGCAGAGATTTGGCTTAAAACCTTAAAATGAAGTTGTTGTAATTTAACTTCGGTTAAGGGCATAGTATTGATTTTTACAAAGAGATGATAACTTTACTTTCAGAACACCTTCTTGGTTGGTAATCGTCATCTTACTTTAAATTGTATCTTTGCACAAAACAGATATAAAGATGAGATTTGCAGAGTTCGGTTTGGATAATAAGATATCCAAAAGCATTGAAGAGGCAGGATTTAAACGCCCGACTGATATACAGTATAAAGCTATACCTCCCATATTAAAGGGAGAAGATGTGCTGGCTATTGCTCAAACAGGAACTGGTAAATCTGCAGCTTTTGTTATTCCTGTCCTTGAGTTGCTGCAAAAAACGCACAAGAAGAAATCTAACAAAGGCGTTCGTTGCATTGTAATGGTTCCAACACATGAGCTGGCTTTGCAAATAACAGAGGTATTTAAGCAATTGGGAAAGTATACTTCTTTACGTTTTACTGCAATTTATGGTGGTGTTGACCAAACAGAACAGGTACAACGCTTACAAGATGGTACTGATGTACTTATTGCTACACCCGGCCGCTTATTTGACTATATTAACCAGGGGCATGTTAAAGTATATAATGCCGAACTATTGATTCTGGATGAGGCTGATCATATGTTAGATTTGGGCTTTATTAAAGATATTGAAGATCTTATTAAGTACCTGCCTAAAAATCGTCAGACACTCTTTTTCTCTGCTACCATTGATAAAAAGATAAAGAAGCTGGCTTATTCGCTGGTCCGTAAGCCTATTCGTATCCAGATATCTCCTAAGAATCCGGTTGCTAAAAACATTACCCATTCGGTTGCTAATATTGCGATGGATGATAAACGTTTCTTTTTAGAGCGTATTGTAAAGGAAAATCCTGATAAAAAGATTCTTGTTTTTGCCCGTACTAAGGTGCGCTGCGAGCGTATTCTTAAAGCTATGGCGCGTGTGGAGATTAATAGCGTAAGTATTCACAGTGATAAAACACAGGATGAACGTAATGAAGCCATGAATGCTTTTAAATCCGGAAAGGTAAAAATGCTTATTGCAACGGATGTTAGTGCACGTGGAATTGATATTCCGAATGTTGATTATGTAGTGAATTATGACATACCTGAGCAGCCAGAAAACTATGTTCACCGTGTTGGCAGAACAGGACGGGGTAAGCAAAAAGGTTATGCTGTTGCATTTTGTAGTAATGAAGAAAAAGAACTCCTTGCAGAGATTGAAAAGTATGTTGGTCAGCCAGTTGATGTAACTGATATTGACCGGAACGAATATGCTGATACTATTGATTTTTCGAGCGAAACAAGTAGTGACTGGAAAACCCTGATGCGCAATGCCGAAATAGAAGAAAATGCTTACAAAAAGACAAAGAAAACGCGCAAAAAGAAGAAATAAATTATCGGGAAGATTAAAATCTCTAACAGAATAAAAGCAGGTATCAATATCAAAAGGAAATGAATTTATGTCGCTTGAAGATTGGTACCTGCTTTCTTAATTAACCTATAAATTACTCTAAACTAATCTTAATTTAAAATGTGGTTGGAAATTTATTCTCAATTACCTTTTTACACTTTAAATCAGGATTTTTTCTTATATCGTATTCTAATTTTCCATCCTTGATTTTTTAATCGGTTAGCAGCTTTTTTTGTTCTTTCTTTTATTTCTGTATAGTTGCGTTTTGAATATTCAGGAGATATGGCAACTTTGGCCTCTTTATCAATTTTAAATCCATAAGAATTAAGAATATAAAGAGATAAAGCATATTTTATCTTAATATTAAATAATTCAGCTTCAAGAGATTCTCCAATAGGAAAATCTTCATTTAAAATAGATGTATCTAATAAATTTATACTCATATTATATGTTTTTTTGAATGAAGGTATCTGGGACTTTCTTATTTTAGGACATTCCCTAATACTTACTAAGATTCTAGCTCTTGGGTATATAGTACTTTGTAATCAATAATAACTCGCCTTACAGCCAATACGCCTATTATACCAACCGGTACAACAATTGCCGAAGACATTAAATACAAGATTGTACCTGATCGCTTAAAACGATTCATCATTAAGATGATTGCTATAGCATTAAGAAAAGTAACCATACCCATTATTGCAGTTAATTCGTAACTATTTGTATTAAATACTAAGAGTGTTACTATAGCATGAATAATGGTTGGCAGAATTAAAGTTTTGTGCATACTACGTAAAAATAAAATCTGATTTATACTTTTTCCTTTCTGCAAAACAAGGTCAATAAATGTGCTGTTGCAAGCTTATTTATTATCCATTTGTTCAATTGGATAATTGAAGAATTGCACATCTTTAATTTGATATACTAATCTGTTTTTCAGTGTTTTTGGCACGTGCTTTGCCTTTTGTTATTTAGATTTTTACTAACGCAAAAACTAGCATTATGGAAATGAATACTTTTATTATGGAAGACCTTACTGATGGATTACATAACATGAATCATGGTGATTTTTCACATGAAGATTTAAATGAACTACATCAAAATGTTAATCTCTTCGATGATTTAGAAGACGAATACCTTATTGAGGTTTTTTAACAATTATAAAAATACCACTTTAACTACCGACCAGAAACGTCTGGTCATACACTTGAGAGACTATTTATAGTCTCTCTTTTTTTGCCTTTTTTCAATTATCTTGAAAGGATTTTGGGGGCATGCACCTTTAATTTTATGGTATAAGAGTGTAAAATGATATTTATTGCAGATGGGTGATTCTCAAAATCAACCTGTACACCAAAGGTAAAAACATCTTTTAATCCAATGAGGTGATGGATTATGTGCTTGTTAATCAGGTATATGTTAAGTGTTTTACTATAAAGTAACCTGCTTTAAATGACTTTTGTTATTTTATCTCTTCAAAGTCTACATATTCCCCATCGTCTGTTATGGTAGAAGAACTTGATTTTGTCTTTGTACCCATCTTAATGGTTACTTTACCTTCTTCCTCCTTGGCTTTCTTTTGATATGATCCAGCCCTGTTTTGTTGCTGTTGTTGCATCTTTTCAAAGCTTTTCTTCATTACATATGGAAGTGCCAGTCGACCAATAAACTTAAACAGGTAATAGAATGTTAAAAGGAATAATATTGTTTTTGCAAGACCTAGAATCATATCAAAAAAGTTTAATACAAATATACGGTATAAGGTGAACAATAACCGTGCAAAAGCAAGCCAAAGTAAAATGCATGACAATACGTCTATCCGAATTGGATCTATTACGTCATCTTGTCGGTAATAATTGTTTTTGTAAAAGAATAGTCAATTACTTTATACAAGTATTAGGAAAAATTTGTTTTGCCTTGTTTCGTGGTATTTAGCACTTGAAGCTTTTTAGTGGAGATTGATGTTTCGAAAGAATAGTTTAATGCATGTATTAGTGTAATAAACACAGATCAAAAGGCAAGTATAAAAGCTACATTTAAAATTTACAATACAGCATCCGGCGTAAAACATCTTATTGGCTGGAGTTGAAGGCATCGCAAGTAAGACCTTGCAATGATGTGGAAGTAACAGGAGTTTATTATAAAAATATAGCATTATCCTTCTATAGTAGAAACTACAGAGTTGTAGCTGTTCTCCCTAACAAGGCAAAAAGTATGTGTAAGGTATAGGCTATAAACGCAGAAATGATCTAACAAATGCTAAATGCCCCTTAGGGTGCAGGCCAAAATCTTTCTTTTTGGCAACCTTAATTCTAAAAGACCTATGAGTTAAGAAGCCTTAGAAGGCAGAATGAGGTTCCTCAAAAAAGGAGCGTACGGCAGTTGATGCACATTCTTATTCTCAGAAGCCAAATAAAGCTATATAGTACCAATTAAGTCTATGCTTAAACTATTTGATAGACAAACGGACCAGGTAAAATCAGAAATTGATAAGTGTATTAAAACTGTTGAAATATTAAAAGAGAAAGAGGAGACAATAAAGGGACTTGGACAACTTACAATAGCCACGGTTATTGCCGGAACATTTTGATATGAAAAATTATGCGAAAATTTGAAGTTATTCTTGTTTTTAGACAGTACCTCAGGTTATAAGGTTATACCTCCTGCTAACCCGGGTTTCCAGATGTGTTTTTTTAAAATTTTTATAAGGGTAGGAGGCACTATTGTTTTTTACAGAATAATAGTGCCTCTCACCTTTAAAGGAGTAATCCGGATTAAGTAATTTATACCAGATATATTATTCTTCACTAATTTCTTTTACTCTTCCTACCTGGCCATCTTCCAATTTTACTTTTATACCATGTGGATGAAATTTACTTTTGGTAAGAATATCTTTTACAACACCATAAGTTAATCTTCCACTTCTTTGATCTGCTTTAAGGATAATGGCTACCTCAATTCCTGGTTGAATATTTTGACGCTCTCGTCCGTCTGTTGACATAATTTATTTGCTTAGGTTATATGCCCGTTTCAGGCTTCTTTTTAACTAATCCCTGTAATAGTGGATTATCATACATGATCTTTTGGTTCTTTTCAAAATCGTATAATGTCAGCTCCCGTAGGCGATAAAAAGCAGTCCAATAAGTTTCAAGTGATTTAATATAATCGCGCTTTGCCTTTTCTCTTTCCGATAATGAAATGTTAAGATCTGTGATACTGATTTCCCCGTTTTGGAATTTTTTAAGTGCAATTAAATACCCATTACCTGCAACATTATCAGCTTCTTTGGCAATTTCAAGCTGAGCCTTTAATAATCCAAACTGTTCTACTTGTACAATTACTGTGCGTTCAAAATTTTCCCGGTCACGCTCTACATCAAATACAATCAAGTCACGCTTACTTTCAGCCAGCTTAACATTTGAGCTGGATTTACCCCAGTCCAGTATTGGTATGGCTAAGGATAAACGAACTTGTTGTTGTTTTTGCGGATCATCATAAACACCTGGAATATCAGGGGCGCTATTAGATAAGCCGTAGCTACCACGTAGTGTAGCAGCCAGCCCGTTATTTCGTTTTGCTTTTGTCAAGTCTCTGTCTGCCTCAATTAAACGGCGTGCATATTGGGTTGTTTCTTTTCGGTTCGTTAAAGCTTCATCTAGAGCTTTTTGTGCGTTAACCTCAAATAAAAACATATTTAGTGGCATCTCTAACTCAATTTGGGTTGTTTGGTCAAGCCCAATATATGACTTAAGTTCAAAGTCAGCATTTTTTAAATCCATGCTTGCTTGTGTCAACGATTTCTGTGCAGTTAGCACCGATAGTCTGATTCTTGAATAATCATTCTCGGAGATAGTACCCAATTTACGCTTTGTTTCTGCAATCCGGAGATTATCTTCGCTATTCGCCAGATTATTTTCGGCTAATTTAAAATTGGTTTGAACACGCAAATACCGGAAAAAACGTGTGGTGGCATTACGCGAAATCTCTTCAATAGCTTCTACAAAATCCTTTTGGGCTTCATCGTATACCAAAGGTTCTGTCCTACGTGACCATTTCATCCAGTTATAGGCAAAAATGGGTTGTGTGAAACCAATTACAAACGGATCACCTGAGAAGTTAACTTCATCTTTAATAAGGTCTTGTATACGATATAACGAGCTGGAAGCATATATTTGGGTACCTGATTGTGGGATAGATTGATTGACAGACAAGTTGGCATTCCCCTGCAAAGAAGACACATGCCTGAATTCAACACTACCATCCGGCTGTGTTACTGCTCTTGTGCGTTGACTATAATTAGGTAGATCACCATTCAGCACCAATTGTGGTCTGAACTGTGCCTGAAAATTTTTCCATCGCCAATAGTAGTTCTCATACCTGTTTTGAGCATATTTAACTGACGATGATTGATTAATTGATAAATCAACAACATTCTGAAGCGTTAATTTTAACTTATTTAGATCAGTTGATTGCGTTTTGCCATATGTTATACAAAGCAACATTACCAAAGCCAGTCCTATTCCTTTCACAACATCTAATTTTTAAGTTCATCAACTCTAACAGCAGTCACATTGCCCACGGAAGAAGCCGAAGAAATAACCACTTCATCACCCTCAATCAATCCTTCCTTCACCTCCATGTACTCATCTGTAATTAAACCAAATTTGAGTTCTTTCTGAAAAGCACTATCGCCATTGACAATAAAAACTTGTTGTACTTTCTTACTATCAAGCAGTGCACCCTTTTTAATAAGTAACACACCATAACGTGCTTGATCAACAATTTGTAAATTTACCTTTTGGTTAGGTATTAACTTAGGATGGTTGCTATCAGTTAAATAAACTGAGAATTGCAGGTTGCCATCCTCAAGTGTTGGCATTATGGTTCCTATTCGCCCTTCAAGACGTGTATCATCAACCACCACATAAGCTTTACGGCCTGTTTTAATCATTTTTTTATGTTTCTGATTAATAGTGGCTTTAATTTTAAATCGTGTTAAATCTGAAAGGCTTACTAAAAGCTTATCGTCCTGAATCTTTTCTCCTACTTTACCGTGTATAGCAAGCACAATGCCATCAGAAGGCGCTTTAACATTCATTCTTTTAAGTAAGTTTTTTTGTTGTGCCAGTTCTTTTTTTTGGATCTCAATTTGTAGTAATATGCCGTTTTCATCGGCTGCTAACTGAGCCAGTTTTATTGCATTTTTTTGCTGAACCAGTTGTAAATCTTTTTCCGCTAAAACTAATTCTTGTTTGGTCTTATCAAATTTAGCTGGTGAGATACCTCCAACTTCCAGCAATTGTTCCTGATCTGCCAGAACTGATTTAATAGATGATATTTTTAGTTTTTTAGTTTCTATGCTATGCGATAAATCAGCTTTTGTACTGCGGGCAGTTAACCTGTTCTTTTCTAGGTTATTTTGCATTACAGCTAATTGATCGTTAAGATTCTCAATTTTATCTTCAACAGCTTTTGTGTTAAGAACTACTATTGACTCCCCTTTTTTTACCTTTTGGCCTGGTTCTTTATTTATTTGGGTAATAATGCTGGCCGACGGGCTTAAAAGTAAAACTTCATTGGCTGGCTCAACAATCCCCTCGGTAGTTTCCCAGGTTTCAATATCCCCTTTATCAGCCACATAAGTTTCAAATATTCCATTTTTCTTTTTCACCTGGCATGAAAGTACAAGTGTAGTAATTACAATAAGTTGTAGTAAAACTAAGGCATTAGATTTCTGATACATAGATTCCTTTAAATAAATAGATTCCCTTGTACTAAAACAATTCTATTCTGAGTATGAAGCAAAAATAATGGATGTAATTAAATTACCGGGGTATAATAGCGTTCAAAATAGTTCTGATTTGTCCTATAATTGTTAATTCGTAGATTTTTTAATAAAGAAAAACCCGAATACCTCTGATATTCGGGTTGAAGAATTATTGTAAGAAAATATTTAAATTTCTACCTCTTTAGGATCTGAACCATACTGATTTTCACCAGACTGACCTTCTGTAGCAGCTAATACTAAAAACCAAATACCTCCAATAAGTGGAACTAGTGTAATAAGAACCATTGCTCCGCTTTTACCAAGATCGTGCATACGACGTACACTTACAGCTATAGTAGGCAATAGCATTGCTAAAGAGAATAATGATGTCAACGGTGATATAGCTATACCAGTAATAGCTATCAATATACCATCAATAACCATCGCTGCAATCATAAATAACATATAAAACAGAATGAACATCCAGTATTCTTTTCTACGTGCACGTCCTGAAAAATCAACATACTTTTTTAATGCTTGAATAAAATAATTCATAATTGAAAAAATTAAATAATTGAAACTTGTTCTTAAAGATATAATCTTATGCAAAAGTAAAAGAAAGAACGCACCAAACAAACTGCTAGATACATAATTAATGCAGATTACGAATACTTGTGGCAACTTCCTCCAATAACCAATCCGGTGTAGAGGTAGCACCACAAACACCAATAGACTCAATACCCTTAAACCATTTATCATCTATTTCATCAGACGATGACACAAAGTAACTTTTGTTATTGGTCTTTTTACACGCATTAAACAGTACCTTGGCATTACTACTCATTTTGCCACCAACAAATACTATTACAGGGTGTTTTTTTGCAAATGCCATAATACGGGGTACACGACCTGTAACCTGTTTACATGTGGTATTGTGCCAGGCTATTGAATAACCAACACGTTTCTCTATTGCTGTAATAAGTTGTTTTAAGGTATCAGGATTCTTGGTTGTTTGTGCAAATACCTCAATTGGCCGGCTAAAATCCAAGTGTTCCAACTCTGTTACATCTTCAATTACAATAGCCTCACCATTGGTTTGTCCTATCAGGCCAATTACTTCGGCATGTCCCCGCTTACCATAAATTACGATCTGACCATTAAGGGCCTTTTGTTTTAGGTAAGCGGCTTTAATTCTTTGCTGTAGCTTTAATACCACAGGGCAAGTAGCATCTTTAAGAGCTAGTCCCTTGTCTTTTATTTTGTTGTATGATGCAGGAGGTTCGCCATGTGCTCTGAACAAAACGGTACCCTTTTCGATAGTTGACAAATCATTGTCCTTGATAATAGACATACCCAGTTTATTCAACCTTGATGACTCGGCCTCGTTGTGTACAATATCACCTACACAATATACTTGTCCGCCTTGCTCAAGTAAGAAGGTTGCTGCCTCTATAGCTTTTCTTACTCCAAAGCAAAAACCTGAATATTTATCAATCTCAACTTTTACCATAATTAAGCTAAGTTGCGCTCTCTAAGCACATTTATTATCCAGTCAAGCTGTTCTTCTTTGTTCAGGTAACTGTTATCAAGTACTATCGCATCTTCAGTTTGTACCAAAGGACTTTCGGTACGCGTGCTATCCAAATAATCACGCTGCTTTATATTATCTAAGATGGCCTTAAAATCTACCGCATTTCCATTATCGGTTAGCTCATCATATCGACGTTGTGCCCGTACTTCTGCCGAAGCTGTCATAAATAACTTAAGATCAGCATTGGGAAATACAACAGAGCCAATGTCTCTGCCATCCATTACAATACCACCTTCTTTACCCATTTCTTGTTGTAGTTCAACTAAACGATGGCGGACAAAAGCAATTGCACTAATAGCACTTACATTATTGCTCACGTCTAAACCTCGGATTTTCTCTTCAACACTAACGCCATTTAAAAAAGTTTCATTCTTCTTTTCACCAGGCAGGTACTTAAAGGTAATTCTAATATTATCCAATTGTGATTTTAATGTTGCTTCATCGATACCATTAGTTGTTATTAAGCCCTTTTGCATAGCAAAAAGTGTAACAGATCTATACATAGCACCTGTATCAATATAGATATAACCCAACTCTTTAGCTAGATCTTTAGCTACTGTACTCTTTCCACATGATGAATGACCATCAATGGCAATGATTCCTTTTTTATTTTGCATCAGCTTCATAATTAAAATACAAATTTAATAATAGTATTGTATTTCAATACAGATACACAAAGGCACCAGTCTATTTCTGCTAATGGCAATTCTCTTTTTCTCCAACTTTTTGTGCTAAAACTTGCTTTGTCATCCTATTGCCAAATAGTATTTCAATATAGCGTTCTAAATATGTTAACTTTATCAACCTGCAGGCATGTGAGATTAATAAATAGAAATAAGAATTGTAAATAGTGAATTGAATCATTGGTTTAATACAATAATTCTGGTTTGATACTTACATTACATATACCCCTGCTTTTAAGTTTAGCAGAGGGTAAGGTAAAGCACCGTTCACCAACATTTTTATTTGATTTAAATATCTTGCGTGCCTCATCAAGGTATGCATTCATACGCGTACGAGCTGTAGCATTTATCCATGTAGCATTTTTATAACGCTCAGCAGGTAATACATAAAAGTGTTTTTTATCTTTAATCACTGGCGTATAAACCCATGTTAGTTGGTACTCTACATTAGAAACATATGTTGAGTCGCCTATTTTAGTCAGTTCAACAAAGGCGAGTGCAGCGCCATCGCGCGGAGCTGGACGCTGGTTAGAAATAAAGTTGCCCATACTATAGGCCACCATTCGGCTATCTGCAGTATCCTGATACAATTCCATAGGCTGAACAACATGAGGATGTGAGCCGATAACAATTTTTACACCTTTATGCCATAAAAACTGTGTGAGCTTCTTTTGCTCAGGATTGGGGCTCGTATGGTATTCCCATCCCCAATGCATACATACAACTATTTCATCCACATTTTTGCGGCGTGCAGTTATAATATCATCAGCCATCTGGCTTGTGTCAATCTGGTTAACGATATTTGGATACTGCACCTGGATACCATTGGTTCCATAGGTGTAGTTTAACACGGCTAAACGAATACCTTTTGCTTCCAAGATTATGGGGTTATGCGTTATCCTATCAAGCGAATCCTTAAAAACCCCTGTACGTGGCATGCCCTTTTTATCCAGGATATTTAAAGTACGTTCCAGTCCTTTCTTACGGCGATCAACACAATGGTTATTAGCCAATACCAAAGCATCAATACCAGAATCTCTTAAAGCATCGACAAGCGTGTCAGGCGATGAAAAAGTTGGATATCCTTTATACGGTTTACCGGCTAAGGTTACTTCCAGGTTACCGATGGCAATATCGGCCGATTGTATATCATGCTTGATGTATTTAAAACAGTTGTGGTAATCAAATTGCTCACCAGGTCCTATACGAGCACTCTTTATCTGGGAATCGTGTCCCATAATATCACCCATAAAAACAAGGTTGATGGTAGTGGTATCTTGTGCTGATAAATGGAATGATATAAATAGAAACAGGATTAAAAAAATGCGCATAATAATAGTTTTGCAGCAAAAATACAATTTGCCTCTTATAACCTCATCATACTTTTAGAATTATAACCTAAAACTATACATAGTAAGTTATTGCGAGTTAAATAAAACTGTATAATGAAATTATGGGTAGATAAGTTGGTGAATAATCAATACCTTCGATAAAACCATGGATAATTATTACCAAATATTAGGGGTAACGCCTAACGCCAGTTTACCACAAATAAAACGTGCTTACAGAGTTAAAGCTAAGTTGCTTCATCCGGATATTAACAAAGCAAATGATGCCCACGATAACTTTATACGCTTGAATGAGGCCTATGAATATCTTATTAAGCTAAAAAGCTTACGTGATGGAACAGCAAATAAAGCCAACTCACGTAATGATATTGATTTTTTCAGGGAGGAATGGCAGCGTAAGGAGAAACATAAAGCCAGGGAAAGGGCGCAAACTTATGCCCGAATGAGCTATGAGGCTTATCTTAAGTCTGATCTTTTCAGAACTACCGAGGCCATTAACGCCATAATTGATTTTTTTGTAACAGCATTTATTATACTTTTTGTTGTAGTGCTTCCTGTTTTATTATATAGGGAACATGGTGCTGCTGCTTTATTTCTCGCTGCAATTATTATATTACCAACATCGCCTCTATGGTTTCGTTTTTTGATCACTACCTTTGATAAAGAAGCTATCCGGTCTTTTTTTGCACTGCATCATTCAGGTATTAAATCAAAAGCTGTTCGTTTATTACTCTTTACTCTACTTAATGGGCTTGTATTAGTCAAAGTTACACTTAAAACACTGGTTGATCTGCAATGGATAGTCAGCTTTTACTTTTTTGCAATAATACTGAGCTACATTCCTGTAGTACATGTTGTTTCACGATATAAAAAGTACCTGCTTCATTTTGTAATAGCCCCGGCATTGGTAAATCTGTTATTCCTTATCAATTATACCTTCTCACATTCGCCTAAAAAAGAAACCTACTTGTATAACTATACTTTTACTGACCATGCACATGTGTTTGGAAGTATTCATCTCGAAAATGATAAGTATGCCCGGTATAAAGGGATGCGCTTTTTTATCGACTTCAATCCGTTTATTCACAACAGCTATGTTACATATACTATTTCAGAAGGTTTAATGGGAATAAGAGTGATTAATCAAGTTGACGTGAGTCAATATTCCCCAGTGCAGGAATAAATGTGTTTGTTTTTAAACACAAAACCGCACGTTAGTTCGTGCGGCAATGCAACTTATGCTAATTGGTATGGTATTAAATTTTCTTGTTTGATTTTACAAATCATCAATAATACTAAATAAGGTATTAATAAGTGACTCACCTAGCTTAATTGAACGTTCAGCTGACCAGCCAAGTAATGCATCAGGTATATTATCATTTTGCTTAAATGGCATCTCCAAAGTCTGCGAAAGACAATGAAATTCTTCGCCCATATTCTTTGATCCAATCATGAGATTAGCCTTGCCCGGATCGTTCTTTGGATAGCCGTATGTATTTTGCATATCAGGATTAACAGCTTTCCAGTTCTCTATAAAACGATCCGTTAACTGACTTAGCTTTTGGTCGAATGAAGGAATGCCTTCTATGCCTGAAAGAAAGACATAAGGTAATGCTTCGTCGCCATGTACATCCAGAACGAAATCCATACCCGTTTCCCGCATCTTTTCTTTTACGTAATATACTTCAGGACTTTTGTCAATACTTGGTTCTAACCATTCTCTGTTCAGGTTTACCCCCTTGGCATTTACCCTAAGGTTACCTAAAATACTACCATCAATATTCATGTTAGGCACCATATAAAAATTGGCTTTTTTAAGCAAACTAACTGAAGTAGAATCTTCCTCATCAAGTAAACGATCAATAAGTCCCAGCATAAACCACTCGGCCATTGTTTCGCCCGGGTGCTGACGCGCAATTACCCATAGTTTTTTCTTAGCCGGGTCTCCATCGCCTATTTGAAGGAAATCAATTGGCCGTCCCTGTGTTGTTTGTCCGATTGTTTCCAAGGTACAAAGTTGTGATTGCTGGGCATTATTTATTAGGTCAAGGTGTTGCTCATACGAAAATGGCGCAAAATAAGCGATGTAAACCGTATCATATTCAGGCGTAATAACCATACTTAAAACACCATCTTTGTATTCTGTAGGTATCTGAAACCATGTTTCTCTATCGAAAGAAGCCCTGGCCTGGTAGTTTTCCCAACCCTCAGGATATGCTGCTTCACCTGCATTATTTATATTCAAATGGCAAGTTTGTCCTTTAGCGCCTTGCACTCTGAAGTAAAACCATTGTAAAAAATCAGAATTGGAATCTTTTCTTATTTTAAGTTGTATGTCTTCCGGTTTATCGGCATTAATAACCTCAATATTTCCGGCATCAAACGTGCTTGATATACTTAGTTTCATAATTATAAATTTTTAACAAACATAAAATAAAAATCTTATTTGGCTTGGAGTTTAACGTCTGATTTTGAATTAACAAAATATGCTTAATAACATATGTTACTGAGTTAGTTGCTGTTTTTTTGAGTTGTACGAATAGAAATATTGCTGAAACGAAATGATAAAATAGCATTACTTATTGATATAAAAATATTTGTAATAGAATCGTAAAGCAATTTATCTTTGGCTCATTAAATATTAAGCACATAAAGTAGCTTATTAAACTGATTTGTATTAAAATAAAAGTGATTTGATTATGCATCAAAACAAACAATTTCAGATTTTAACTTCCGGGTAAATCATTTCTTCTTTTATAGTCTTAATTAAAGAATAGTACCATAGTCAGATACAATTAACAGATTTATTATCAGAAACTAATTTAAAAACAATTTCATGAAAACAATCGCAAGCAATTCGGGTTTTCTACGGTGTATATTGGTAAGTTTTTTTATTATAACTTCCCATTTTTTTGTTTTAGCACAAAAGAAAACTGTATCCGGTAGCATAACCGATAAAAATGGCCTCTCGCTTCCCGGGGTGACCATTGTTGACAGCGCAAATCCTACCAATGGAACCCTGAGTGACATGGATGGAAGATATATGCTTTCGGTAGACGAAAACTCAATATTACAATTTTCTTTTATAGGGTTTGAAAGTGTAGTGCATAATGTATCGGGCATTACTACCCTGGATGTAACCATGGTTGAATCTGTTGAATTATTGGATGATGTTGTGGTAACAGCCCTGGGCATATCCAGGGAAAAGAAAGTTCTGGGGTATGCCGTTTCTGAAGTAAAAGGAGACGAATTTGACAGGTCTCAGGATGCAAACGTTATGAATTCGCTTAGTGGGAAAGTTGCCGGAATGCAAATTTCACCCAGTATTGGAGGGGCGGGCTCTTCTTCTCGTGTTATTATCAGGGGTAACTCCACATTAGCAGGTAGTAATCAACCATTATATGTAGTAGACGGAATCCCTATGAATAACAGTTCTGTTACAAGTGGAGGAGCTGATTATGGAGATGGCTTGGCCTCTATTAATCCGGATGATATTGCTTCTATGTCGGTATTAAAAGGACCTGCTGCAACGGCTCTTTATGGAACCCGTGCAATTAATGGTGTTGTTTTGATTACTACCAAAAGCGGTGATTCTTTTAAAAAGAATCTTGGTGTGGAATTCAGTTCTAAAGCTACATTTGATCAGGCCCTGGTACTTCCTGACTGGCAAGATCAGTACGGGCAAGGACAAGCAGGCCGGATTTCAGCTTCATCAGATATTGCCAGAAGACAGTTGATGATGTGGGGAGCCAAGTATAACGACCAAACTTTTGATGCCACTTATGATGGTAAAGAGCGGGTATACCAGTTTCATGACAATTACGATGAATTTTTACAAACAGGATTGACACTAAACAATAGTGTTGCTCTTACCGGGGGAACCGATAATACATCGATACGTTTTTCATACTCCAACTTAAGCAACGAAGGTATAATACCTAATACCGACTATTCAAGAAATACCTTTGGTTTACGTTCAACAAGCAAACTTTATGATGAAAAACTTACGTTTGATACTAAAGTGAGTTATACGAATGAACAATCAGACAATCGTTACCTGGGTGCTATAAACTCACTTTACTATTTACCGGATAGTTATGATGTACGTGAGTTGAAAAGTCACAAAGATGCTGAGGGCAATCCTATTGGTTATGATTTTCAGAACAGCAACCCATACTGGGATGCTTATGAAGCTACAAACTCAATGAATAAAGACCGCATACTGGGAATGGCTTCTTTAAAGTATGCTTTCTCAGAGAGATTATCTGTAATGGCACGAGCCGGAACAGATCTCAACTTTTATAAAACTATGGAGGTACGCCCTATTGGCACAGCAGGTTCTTATAGTTCCATTGGTTATGCCAGGCAAAACAATAACAAAAGCTGGGAAAACAACTTTGATATTTTAGCCTCATACAATACAACATTTGCTAAGGATTTTAGCTTAAATGTAAATGCCGGAGGAAACAGGATGCAGGCAAGGAGTGAAACGATTACAAATACTTCAGAAGATTTTTCTGATCGAAACCTGCAACATCCATTCTCTGGAAATACCAGGACGTCTAACCGTTATATTACAGAAAGAGCTATTAACTCATTATATGCCACAGCACAATTCGGTTATCGCGATTTTATCTATGTTGATTTTTCAGCGCGTAACGACTGGTCTTCTACCTTGCCTTCTGATAATAATTCTTACTTTTATCCTTCAGTAAGTTCTTCTTTAATATTTACAGAACTTTTTGAACAACCAGAATGGTTCTCATTTGGTAAAATCAGAGCTTCATGGGCAAAAGTTGGTTCTGATGCCGATGCATACGTATTGGATCAATATTATACCATTGATCAGTTTAAACACCTGGGTACTCCAATAGGTAATATCTCAAGCAATAATATTCCTAATCCAAACTTACGACCTTCCATGTCTACCTCGTATGAGTTAGGGCTGGATCTGAAGTTTTTTAACAATCGTGCCGGACTTGATGTAACTTATTATGATCAAACAGCCGACGATCAAATATTAAATGTAGCTATTGGCTCTTCTACAGGTTATAAAGGAGCATTAATTAATACAGGTTCTATTCGTAACTCAGGTATTGAAATTACCTCTTATGTAAAACCTGTTTCCAACAAAAATTTTGATTGGACAATTGACTTAAATTGGGCAAGAAACCGAAATGAAATCATAGATCTTTATGATGGCCTTGAACAACTTGTTCTTGCACAGGAATCGGGTGTTAGCGTGCAAGCACGTCCGGGACAGCCTTATGGTTTGATTATTGGAAAAGCATACCAAAGAGATGAACATGGCAATAAAATTGTAACCAACTCCGGTGTACCTATCATTGCAGACGAAGATGAGGTATTAGGAAATAGTGTTCCCGATTGGATGGGAGGTATTCGTAATACATTCCAGATAAAAAATGTATCTGTTTCTTTTCTTATTGACGGAAGATTTGGAAATGACATTTTCTCTTCCACAGAACAATCATCATACGGCATGGGAAAGAACAAAAAAACACTCGTTGGCCGGGATATATATGCTGCAGGTGAAAAATGGGTTCCGGAAGGTTTAGTAACGACTGATGCCAATGGCGATTTAGTGCCTTACGAAGCAAGTACTAACCCTGAAAGGTATTATGGTGATATTAGGCTTATACATGAAGAAAATGTTTACGATGGTAGCTTTATTAAACTTCGGGATGCTTCTATAACCTGGAATTTGCCGGCAAGATGGTTTGAAAATAACTTTATAAAAAGCTTATCACTTGGTGCATTCGGAAATAATTTAGTTTACCTGTGGCGCAATACTGATAATATTGATCCAGAAGCTGGCGCATTAGGAAGTGGCAGCGGCCAAGGCCTTGAAAAATATGGAATGCCACTTACCAGGAGTTTTGGTGCTAACTTAAATCTTAAATTTTAATCATATGAAGTACTTATATAAGATATCAATCCTTTTGTTGGTAACTCTCTCACTTGCCTGTACAAAAGATTTTGAGGAAATTAATACCAATCCCAATAAGAATACGGATATTAAAGATGATTACCTGTTTACTTATTCGCAATTGGCTCATGTTGGAGGAGGATTGTACTATACGCTTGGTGCTACAGCATTGCCGTTGTCAGGTTTAGGAAATCACATATATCCTCACGGACAAGCATTCAGAGATCTGAGTAGTTTTAATGGTTATTGGGATGCGCAATTTACAACAACTATTAAAAATCTGGCTGACCTTCAGGCTAAGCTGGAGGCCACTAATGAAAACAAAAATAACGATGCCAAATTAGCGCAGGTATCTATACTTAGGGCAATAACCCTGCATAGGTTAACTGATATATTTGGTGATATTCCTTACTCAGAAGCTGGAAAAGGATTTGCAGAAGGTGTTTTATCGCCCAAGTATGACGAACAAAAGGAGGTTTATGCCCAAATTATTTCAGATTTACAAGAGGCACGTACCAGACTGGAAACCGGAACGCCATTTACAGGTAATGCAGACTTAATGTATGCCGGAGATATTAAAAAATGGCAGAAGTTTGTTAACTCTTACCTGATGCGTGTGGGGATGAGAATGGTTAATGCTAACCCAGAAGAAGCAAAAAATGTGGTAAGCGATGCCATTAACCACAGTGCTGGGGTTATGACTAGCCTTGATGATGATGCAACCGTTTCTCATGAAGAAGTTGGAGGTGCTGGCATACATATTAATCAGACAGCAGCAGTTTTTAGCGGGTACCAGGAGTTATGGCAAGAGTGCTATGTAGGAGAACCTTTTGTAAGAGAAATGCAGGATACTAAAGATGCCCGTATATTTTGGTTAGCCTCTCAATATGTAAAGTCTTCAACATCGTATCATATTGAGGCATGGGAAGGCCAAAATGAATATAATCCTTTTATAAAAGGATCGCATAGTGGAGAGCCTTATATACCCAATGTTAGCCTTAGAACATGGCGACCAGACGAAAATGAGCTGGGCGACTTGCAGTACATTACTGTAGATATTGCAGATTTGTCCAAATTAGCCGAAGCAAATATTGGTATTGAACTAACCGGGTTTTCTCCAAGGGAAAAGCCAACTACGCCTGAAGAAGTAGAGTTTTTGCAATACAATTGTTTTGCAGCTGTTAACCCGGCTACATTTGGTGATGTAACTAATAAAAGCATTATCATGAGTTATGATGAAGTTTGTTTCTTACTGGCAGAAGCAGCTCATAGATGGCAAATTGGTGGTGACGCTCAAAACAATTACGAAAATGGTATCAGGGCTTGTTTTGCCAAGTATCCCAAGTACCTGGCAGGTGCAGATCATGTAGAACGAATGATTGCCAAATACAATCAAAGCGCATCTGATAACCTGAATTATGAAGCTTCTGTAGAGGACTATTTACAGCACCCTTCAATTGTATGGGGGGCTAAAGATGCAATGGAACAAATTATACTTGAGCGATGGAAAGCTCTTTTCCCTAATGGCTTTGAAGCCTGGGCACTATGGCGTAGAACCAAGCTACCTAAAATTGTAGTAGAGAACTTTCCGATGACGGAATTTGACACCTTTACGCCCGAAGGAGAGCCGATTAGACGCAAAGGGCTGCCTTTTAATGTACCGGTATATTACTCCGATCCGGCAGAAGGCTTCATCCCAGGATTCGAAGGTGTGGTTCCTGATGGCTGGATACCCGGCGTTGGTTATCCAAGCAATCCTGTAGCTTATATTCCCTGGATGCAAAATGCCGGGGGGGTGACAGAAGGCTATCGTGCTGAACGTGCTGAATACCCGCCTTCAGAGCTGGCAGCTAATGGTAGTAACGTCTTTAAAGCTATGGAAAAACAACGGGAAGCATATCCTGCAGTAGGTCCTAGCCACCACTGGTACACGGTTAAAATGTGGTGGTCTAAATAATTAAATATTGCCCATATTATAAAAACGGGATTGCTTTATAGGCAATCCCGTTTTTTTATACGATTTTCTTCCTATATAAATGTTATATTCTGTATGTATTTGTTATTCAGTTGTATGTGGAATCTCATGTGCTTTGTGCGAGCAAATAACGTATATTCTGTACGTATTTTGCGTAGTCATTTATTCGCATATTACGTAGTAAGACTACTCCATATGCTATAGGTTTAATTACTATAATAGTCTAAATTTAACCGGTAATTATTAATATAATCATCGCTATGGTTATCATTATTAACGAGATTTTTTTAATTACTCCTTCATATTATGAAACGAACATGAACTTTAGCATTCAAAAATATACACAAGAGAATGATTAAAATTCATTGAGAGTTCCATGTGGCAAATGAAGATAAATAGAAGCACATGAAAAAGCTGTTCCCTCCTGAGATCATTACACATTCGATTGAAACTCATTTTCATCGCCATAATAAAAAGTTTATATGGATTTACATCGTATCAATTTTTCTTGTAATTGTTACACTTTCACTATTACCTTTTATTAAGGTTGAATTAAGTGCCCAGGGGCGTGGCATCATTCGTACACCTTATGAAAGTAGCCCTATTCAAAGTGCATATACAGGCCAGGTACTGCTTAATAATATGTTTGAGGGTCAACCTGTATCAAAAGGTGATACGCTTTTAATATTACACACAGATCAGCTAAAAGAACAAATTAATTTAAACAAAAGGCAATTAAAAGAAAACACAGTATTTGTTGCCGATTTAAAACAACTGCTAAAAAAAGATACTGCATTTCAAACAAACCGTTATAAGCTGGAGAATAACCGGCATCAATCGCAAATAGCTGAGGCCAATGCTAATATTCAACTGCTAAAAAAAGATTACCTGTTACATCAGCAATTATTTACTGATTCAGTAACTCCAGAAATGGATTTTCTTCAGATAAAATATAAGTACGATGCAGCTGTTTTACAGTTAAATGTTTTAAAGAAACAAGCTGTTAATACATGGCAAGTTGAGAAAACCAGGTTAGAACAAGATAACATACGCTTGCATTTCAACATAGCTAAACTACAAAAAGAGTGTGAACAGTACATTATAAAAGCACCAATATCAGGCACTATAGCTCAAACAACAGGCATTCATTCAGGTAGCTTTATCAGTTCCGGGCAGGTTCTTGCCCAAATATCACCCGATGAGCAGCTGTTAGCAGAATGTTTTATCACCCCCACTGATATTGGATTTATTTCTGTAGACCAGGAGGTAAGGTTCCAGTTTGATGCTTTTAATTATAATCAGTGGGGGCTTATTTATGGTAAGGTAATATCTGTATCTGATGATATAACTATGGTTGATAATACACCCGTTTTTAAAGTAAGATGTGAATTGCCCATCTCTTATTTAGAACTTAAATCGGGGCATAAAGGATATCTGAAAAAAGGAATGTCGTTAACAGGAAGGTTTGTATTAACAGAACGCACACTTTACCAGTTGCTTTTTGATAAGATGGATGATTGGTTGAATCCTAAATTAGCAGAGAATAGATAATTAAAATATGAAATGAATATGTAAATCCAATTATTAGATTTTCACACAAAAAGATGATTGAATTTATTTAAGAGTTCCATATAACCATTAAAAAATAAATTTAAACAGATGAAAGCAAGTAATTCTTTAAAAGAAAAAAGCTACCAATTTACAATTGAATTAGTAGAACTAACAAAAATGCTACATCAGGATGAAGAGGAATTTGTGCTGAGTAATCATATGCTTGAAAGTGGAACAGCCATTGATGCATTTATACGAAAAGCCGGAAAAAATCAAAGCGAAAAGCATTTTGATCACAATATAAAAATTGCCATTAACAAAGCCCGTGATACCAAGTATTGGCTTAACCTATTGTTTGACACTGAGTATATTGATCGTTATATGCTTGATGACCTTGTAAAGCAGTGCAATGAATTGATAAGCGCATTATCATCCGCACTTACTACAAGCCGGATACCCTTGGAAGTATAATACCGGATAAGTATTCTTAAATTTATTGAAGCCCTGCCCAATGGCTTTAACAGCTATTTGGGCGAAAATGGCGCAAGCCTCAGTGGCGGACAAAAACAACGCCTGGCCATTGCCCGTGCACTGTACCGTGAGCCCGAAATACTAATACTCGATGAAGCCACCTCATCACTCGACTCCGAATATGAAAGCTTTGTACAGGCTACAATAAATACCTTTAAGCAACAAGGTAAAACCATTATTGTTATTGCTCACCGCCTTAGTACAGTAATGGATGCCGATAAAATTGTCGTACTCGAAAATGGAAAACTAATTGAAGAAGGCACACACAGGCAACTATACCTAAAACAAGGTAAATACTATAAAATGTGGCAAAAACAGGTACCCCAGCTTATAAAAGAATGTTAATAGCGGATAACTAAAATTTAAAATTGTAATGAAAGAAAGTCTATTAAAAGTTATCGATTTGTAATACAAATTGTTGAGTTGCCTGGTATTTAAAAGCAGAATATCAATTGTTAACCAATTACTATTAACTACTCATTGTTCTCCTCAAACCCAAATTATTAAAATATGAATAGCAAGGATATTAAACGTTTGCAGTTGCTTGAGCAACTTATAAAAGATGAAAAAACAGGAGATAGGGTGTCGCTATCCGAAAAATTAAATATAACAACAAGGCACGTATATCGACTATTAAATCAAATAAGAGATTACGGGGTGGATGTTGACTATGATAAAACAATAGGATCTTTTGTTTACACTTCCAGTAAAAGGCTCCAGATACACTATTCATTAGAAGTGATTGATGCTGAAGAGTGCAAAAAGATTGAAGGAGGACAGTTAGATAGTTCTCCATTTAACATTCTATCTTTTAAGTTATTCTGAAAAAATATTAAAAATTGCTGTGCCATGTCACAATATGCAAATAACTTTAGCAGAGTCATCTTAATTCTTCAAAAATCTATACTTCTCATTGAGGTTAGTTTTCCTGGTTAAAACAACCAAAGCCTCGTTAACCGATCACTATTAACACCTAAACAGTTTGCTAAAAAAGCTAAACATCTCTGAAAGTTATTTATACAGGTACATAAAAGAGATTAAGGAATCAGGAGCTCCTGTTACTTTTTGTCGTGAACTAAACAACTACTAATAACCAGAGATCGATTTAAATTTTAAAACACAGATTGAAATAATAACAGAAGAAAGATGCAAAAATATAGATGGAGGTTTTTCATGAAAACACCCTAAAGGTTATGCCTGACTTTTGGGCTACAGTTCAAAAAGAATTGCATTAAAAAGCAACCAATATTTAACGCTGTTGATGAAAAATAATTATCCATTAGAGCATTTTTAAAAAGTGTCAGGAGCTTTTTTTAATTACATCAGGAGCTTTTTAAATATAAGCAAGCTTTACCTTATCTGCACATGAATATGGTCGTCGTGCCTGACGGATCTACACCCCTGGAAACGTACTTTATTGCTGGAAAGCTTTAGCCGCTGTTTAAGGTGGGGCTCTAAAAAGGCTTTTTCAATGGCTGAATGGTTAAGTAAGGCATCCATTAAGTCTTTGGTGCCCTTTTCCGAAAAGTGTAATTTATCGTTTATACTGCCCAGGGTAAGGTACTGCGGATAATTGTACTGCCAAAAACCACTTTTAAGGCAAGCCCTGGTTTGGTTAAGCTCACCTTTTCGCGGGGCTTCAAATACGCCATAGCCGCTTATTGATTTGGAGGCATTAATAATTTCCCCTTCCCCGTTCTCATATACCAGGCTAAAGTCTATTTTTTTACCATCATTATGACTCAGGTGCGGTAGTAATGGAAAGCCATCAATCAGTGGCAAACAGGCATCAAGGTAACGCATTACAATTTTATCATCGCGTTTGGCCAAATCCTCTGAAACGTCTTTTAGATAGGTATTCATCTCTTTGCTCACATAGTTGCGGTTGAATAACACAGTCATATAATTGGCTGGCTTCAAATTAGGGTAGTGCTCTACTCTTTCGCGATTAAATAACTTAGCTAGTACTGGAACAGTTACAAAAGTACCCAGGCTGTATATCAAAATAAAAACAACAAGCCCTTTTAGGGGAAATGCTTTTTTAATACGTTTGCAAAAAACAAAGGACATTAGGTATACCACACCACCTATTTGAGTAATAAGTGTTAAAACTATAAAAACTATAGTATGCAATACTATTTTACCTGCCTTCTTCATTAATCATATTTATTGATTTGCAAGATAACTCTTTAATCGAAATTTTTAAGACTAATCCCCTGTTGTCCTTTCTCAATATTTTTATTAGTTGTACCTGTGCTTAATGCTAAAACCTTAATTACAACGGCTTATAGCCTTAATGATACACTTTTTAAAAAACATTATATTTGTGCCTTTAGTTTGAGTGGAAACGATCCAATACGTGTATTTTATGGAGATTAAAAGAACGTTTGATTTGCTTATTAACCTTAAGCATAACATCAACAAAGAAGATATATTATGCACCAAAAGAGATGGTGAATGGGTTAAATTTAGCGTTAAAGAATATAATGAACAGGCCAGGTTATTTAGTTATGGTCTGCTTGCCAAAGGTTTTAAAAAAGGCGATAAAATTGCCACTGTCTCAAATAACAGGCCTGAATGGAACTTTGTAGATATGGGCATGTCAATGATTGGTGTGGTACATGTGCCTATATACCCAACCATTTCTAATGAAGAGTACAAATACATATTAGAACACTGCGATGCCAGGATGCTGATTGTTTCTGATATTATCCTTTATAAGCGTTTAAAAGAAGTGGCTAAAGATATTGAATGCATTAAGGAGATTTATACTTTTAATACCATACCCGGTGCTGCTAACTGGGGTGAGATAACCAGTTTAGGTGAGCAGGAACGTATTCGATGGAAGGATGAGTTTAAACAAATAAGAAATAATATTTCGGAAGATGAATTGGTATCCATCATTTATACATCGGGCACAACAGGAAATCCTAAAGGCGTAATGCTCAGCCATAAGAATTTTATAAGTAATATGAAGGATGCCATTCCGCGTTACCCGCTTGATGCCAGTGATAATATCCTGAGTTTCTTACCGCTTTGCCATGTGTATGAGCGTATGATTAATTACCTGTTCCAGGCCAATGGATGTAGTATATACTATGCTGAGAACCTCGCAACGATTGCTCAAAACCTGGTTGAGATAAAGGCCACTGCTTTTGTTACTGTACCACGTGTAATTGAGCGTATTTATGATAAACTGGTTTCGAAAGGAAAGGATTTGTCAGGTGCTAAAAAAGCCTTATTCTTTTGGGCGATGAAGTTAGGAGAACGCTACCGCACCAACGGTAAAAATTACCCTTTATATGCTGCGAAACTCAACATAGCACGCAAACTTATCTTTTCGAAATGGCAAAAAGCTTTTGGTGGTAACTTGCGTCTTGTGGTTAGTGGTGGTGCTGCGCTTCAGCCCCGCTTAAGTCGTTTATTTTTTGCAGCTGGTATTCCACTTATGGAAGGTTACGGGCTAACAGAAACGGCTCCCGTTATTGCATCCAATTACATTGAAAAACCAGGTAACCTGATGATTGGTACAGTAGGTACTATATTTGAAAGTGTGGATGTGCGCTTTGATGATGATGGTGAAATTTTGGTAAAAGGGCCTAACATTATGATGGGCTATTACAAAGATGAAAAGACAACAGCGGAAGTAATTGATAAAGAGGGATGGTTTCATACAGGTGATATTGGTACCATGCTAAAAGGAAAATTCCTTAAGATTACCGATCGTAAGAAAGAAATGTTTAAGCTATCGAATGGTAAATATATAGCACCGCAGGCCATTGAAAACTTACTAAAGGAATCTGATTTTATTGAACAGGCTATAATTGTGGGGGAAAGCGAAAAATATGCAGGTGCTTTATTAGCTCCGAATTTTGAATTTCTGCATATGTGGGCGCACGATCATAAAATTCATTTTCGCGATAATGAAGAACTAATTAAGGATGAGAAGGTGCTTGCCGTTTTCCGTAAAGAGGTTATGCGTTATAATAAGCTAATTGGTAAACATGAAGAGGTTAAGCGTTTTAAAATCGTTCACGAAGACTGGACCGCGGCAACAGGTGAATTATCGCCAACACTTAAGTTACGTCGTCGGGTTATTTATAAAAAATATGCAGATGCCCTTCGCGAGATGTACGCTTATGCCGAGAATGAAGAAAATAAAGGCTCTATAAAATTTGATTAAGGTACTGTATATTGTATAATTCAGCTTTGTCCGGCAATTTATTTATTACGGGCAAAGCTGAAACCATTTTACCTGGTATTACTAACTTCAATTAAAGCATTTACTACCGCATAAATATATACTGCCACCAGCTTTGCAGTTCGGTTATCAGAATCAAAGCGTGGCGATACCTCGGCTATATCCATGCTGCATACCTTGCCCGATTTAATTATTATTTTTATAAGTTGTAATACTAAATCCGGATCAAGCCCAAAAGGCTGAACAGCCGATACTCCGGGTGCATGAGCTGCCGATAATACATCGGTACAAAGTGTAAGATATACCTGATCTTTATCGTTGATAAACGCCTGAATTAAAGCCTCTGTTTGTGATAATAATGCCTGATTAATATCTTTAGCCAGGATATATTTTGCTCCTATGCTATCGGCTTTGGCAAAAAGACTTTGTGTATTAGCGTAGGTTTGTGGCCCAATACAGAGGTAATTATAAGGCCAGTTGCCATTGGTACAAATTTGATAAATCTGGTTAAACATAGTACCTGAAGACCCCTGATCAATAAAAGGACGTAAATCCAGGTGTGCATCAAAATTAATAATTGCCGGAGCACTGGATTTCTGGTTTAGAATACCATTAAAATGGCCTAGTGCTACCTCATGTCCTCCTCCCAGAACAATGGGAAATAACCCATAATCCAAAAGTTGTTTCACCGCAACAGACAAGGCGTCTTGTGCCGCTTCCATATTCCCGTCTGTACAAGTAATATCACCGGCATCATACAATTTAGCATGAGGAAAAAAGTTAGCCGGCCAGTTAGCCATTTCTTTACGAATACTTTCCGGGCCATTAGCTGCTCCTGTGCGTCCCATGTTACGCTTAACACCTTCATCGCAACAAAAGCCTAAAAAGCAAATGTTAAGTATTTGCCTATCAAAGCTTAAAGTTTTAAGCAGATTGACAGGCTCAATAAGCTGATGCCAACGAAAAGCTGTTGTATCTATAGTGCTGTCAATACGGCCAGTAAGGGCTTGTGGTGGCTGATATCTGTTTTGCATCTTCCTTTTTTACAAAGATGAGACTAAGTAATCAACTGCCTACTGATTTACATCACTTCACCCGAATATTTTAGTATGCATAAATTGCAGGCAAAAGCTCTACCTGTAATCAATAATTTTATATGCAACATTAATTTCCTGGTTATAAAACGGTGCCGGTCTCAACAAATAGGTATCCGACTCAAATGTTGGTTTATGCCCGTTTGAACATGAGTAATTATCACTATTGCCAAATCCGGGCCATCCGTTTGACGGGCTTAGAATAAATGTATGCGACTCATTTGAATTCCAGTAAACACTGATTTTAAATACCTGTTCGCCTTCATAAGGACAGTACATATAGCCTCTTGCGCCCGTGGAATTAACCTCAGCCCGGTTAAACAGTGCGGTATGATCATTAATAACCACACGTCCGGTCATTAATTCAACTGGCTTATTATTTTTATCGCGGATATAAACCTGTATTTCTTTTTCATTATTGCTGTCCTGCTCCAGTTTAACTTTTACCTTTAAAAGGTGAGGGTCAGTTATTTCCACATCACTAAGTACCGATTTTGAACAACTGGTAAGACTTATTGTCACCAGTAATATTAAAAATATTGCTTTCATGTGCTTAAAATTAGTATCAAGACATAAATACCAAGATGCAGGACAAAGCTTTTTAATCCCCCAATAGCTATTTGGATTGTACTTGTTTAATTTGGATTTTTCTTTTTGAAAGAAGCTATTAGCTAATGCTTATTTTTAATTCTTATAGCTCGTTTCATAACTTTTTTGGTTTAAAGTTTTACAAGTATCAGCATATGTTTTTCTGATCCTCTTATCACTTGCATCATTGTTTTTCTGTGACAGATAAATTCTATGTCACACGTAGAATCTTATTAATTTAAAATTCTTCTAATCAAAAATCAGCTTGTTTTGTTATACTTTTACACAGATAGTGATGCCTGATACCAGGAATACGATGAAATGATTGGTATAAATTCATTTTATAGTATACCCGGTAAAGTCATAATTCTAAGTTTTAACCACTAACCACTAACCACTAACCACTGACATGAGACATATTAAAAAAAGGTACTATGCCCTGGTAACAATAGGCCTGTTGTTATTTACCACACTATTCTTCTTATCCGCTATCATTAAAAACTATATTAATAAAAACAGTAAAGAGCTGGTTGGACGCAGGATTGAACTGTCTGATTTAAGTATCAACTATTTAAAAGTTGCAGTAAGAGCATCCGATTTAATGGTTTATGAATCTAATGATGTGGATACATTTGCAGGATTCCGTGAATTATATATCAATTTTGATCCTTCAAAGTTAATTGGTAACGAATATTCATTTTCCACAATATCTCTTGATAGTCTTTTTGTTAACATCATTCAGGATGGTAATATCTTTAACTTTTCTGATATGATTTCCTCGGCTGACTCAACAGTAACAGAAGAACCTGATACTATACCAGTTTCACCTTTTCGCTTTTCATTGTATAATATAAAGCTACTTCACAGTAGCATTCACTTTTACGATAAAAATGTTGACAACACCATTAGCCTGGATGATTTAACACTTGATTTGCCCTTAATTGCGTGGAATAGCGAGTCATCTGATGTTGGCCTTGAGTTTGAATTTGGTAAACAAGGCAGGGTATACCTTGGTGCGCATGTGGATCAGCTTAAAAAAGAATACAATGTGGACTTTAAAGTTGATAAATTAGCGCTTGAGAACATCTCTAACTATGTTACAGACCTTATTGATGCCGGTGGTATCTCTGGTTTTATTAATGCTGATTTGAAAATAAAAGGCCATATGGAGCGTACCAGCGAGGTACTCATTAGTGGCGAAACAAGCCTTGAAACATTTAGGCTTTGGGAGCCTGATGGTTCTGACGTTTTTAGTCTTGAAAGCCTGAATGTTGGATTGCAGACTATTGATATTGACAAGCAAAACTTTCATGTATCGCACATTACCACAATTAAACCTGTGATTACTGCCAACTTATATAAAGACAGGAGTAATATTGAACGGATGCTTTTACCACTAATGACAGCAGACAGTACTGTAATTGAAGAAGCTTCCGGGGAAACAAATACAGCTGATTCTTTGGCTATTCGTTTTACTGTTGACCAGGTAAAAGTAGATAATGGTGAACTTATTTTTACTGATCATACATTGTACCGCCCTTTCCATTATGATATTAAGGAGATTAATGTAACAGCTGACAATATTAAACAAGATGCGGATCAGGTTCCTGTTAAATTCTCTGTAAATATGAACGATCAGGGTACTCTCCGGGGACAATCAACCCTTAGCGTTGTAAACCCACTTAATATGGATTTAAAGGCAGAAATAAAACGCCTTCGCTTAATGAGTTTCTCACCATATACGGAGTTTTATATAGCGCGACCTATTACACAGGGAGACTTTAGTTATGATCTTGATATAACGATGACACCAATGCATATGACTAACACCAACGAAATTATTATAAAGGAGTTGGAGTTTGGTGACAAAACAGCCAATGAACCGCGGGTAAAAGCCCCGGTTAAGTTAGGCCTGTACTTAATGAAAGATCCTAAAGACATTATTTCAATACATATGCCGGTAGAAGGTAATCCATCAGACCCCGATTTTAGTGTTAGTAAGCTTGTTTGGAAAGCCTTTTCAAATTTATTGATAAAGGTAGCTGCTTCACCATTTAATGCCCTGGGTAATTTGGTTGGTACACGTCCTGAAGAATTGGAAAATATACCTGTACCCTACGCACAAGATTCGTTACTTGCTGAGCAGTATGATGTTTTGGATAAAATAGCCCAGATATTGGAGAAAAAGAACCAGCTTACTTTTAGCTTTGAACAGCAAACTGACCCTGACGAAGAAAAAGCAGCAATGTCTATTAAACTGGCAAAAAAACGAATGCTGGCACAAAGTATGCCTTTAAACACAGCAGAAGAAATAGCAGCCTTTCACACCAGGCTTAATGAAATGGAAGATTCTGATGAAGATTTTGTAAAATATATACAGTCGGAGGTAGAAGGGGCGGAAAATATGGAACTAAGTAAGGCTTGCCGCATATTAATTGGCGAGGATAAACTGGATGAAGATTTCAGGCACCTTTTAATTAACCGAAATGAACATATTCGCTATTACCTGCTAACTAAAAAAGGCATTGATTCAACAAGCATTGAAGTAAATACTGCTGATTTACGAAACCTTCCGGATGAATTACGTAGCTGTAATTATAAAGTTGAAGTATCGGTAAAGTAAGGTTAAATGATTTAAAGTATGGGGATAAAAGTAATGCAACTCTCCATACTTTAAATATTAACTTAAGGTTCGACTAAGAAAACGGTCTTAAATAATCATTAAAAATATAAATCCGCATTTTTTTTACCTTCAGTAATCTACTTAAATATATTAAGTTGCTCTATTTCCAACAATAGCTTAGAAGCCGTTGGAGCAGATAAGTGAGTAATCGTTCTTTTTATAAGCAGTAAGGTATATCTGTTATTGCCCTTTAAAGTGTGGTATTCGCAAAAGTACTCTGAAACTGCTTTCTTCATACCAATGAGGTAAAAGTGTAATTTATATTACCCTAGGCTTATTATGGTAAGATAACAATGTTGGTACTCATGAAAAATCAAATCATTTATTATTTTTACAAGGCTATTAAATCGCCGTAAAATGGAAAAGAGATTAACAACTGCTATTAATGCTTTTTACAATGGTAATAATTGTGCACAAGCAGTTATAAAAGCTTATGCTGAGGAGCTACAGTTTGATGAAGAATTGGCACTGAGTATGGCACTTGGTTTTGGTGGAGGCATGGGTAAAATGCAAAAAGTATGTGGTGCTGTAACAGGTGCATACATGGTTATTGGTATCTATAATTCAAAACTCATAGCTGATAAAACCCAACACAAAGAAAGTATACCACCAATGATACAGGCATTTAAGAAGAGTTTTTGCCAGCGGCACCAGACCGACCAGTGCGGACATTTACTGGGTTGCGATATCAGAACAGAAGCAGGGCAACAAATATTTAAGACGAATAATCTTAAGGAAAAAGTTTGTTCTAAATGTATAGAGTCGTCCATTAAGATTCTGGATAAAATGTTTAAAAGAGATGGTTAGGTGCTAATTGAACAAAGTTCAATTTCTGATACCACCTGTGCGGCAAATGAAAGCAAAAATTAACCACATGAGATTATTACATACTTCTGATTGGCATATTGGACAAAAGCTACATGGTAATGACCGTGATGAAGAACATCAGCTTTTTTTCGATTGGCTGATAAAAATAATTAATGAACAGCAAATAGATGTCCTGCTAGTATCAGGTGATATATTTGATGTAGGCTTTCCTGCTAACAGCTCCCTGAAGTTATATTATACTTTTTTGACAAGATTAATACAATCACATTGCAAAGAGGTTATAATTACAGGAGGTAATCACGATTATATCAGTACACTGGAAGCACCATCAGAGGTATTGTCTGCGTTAAATATTCATATTATAGGAGGAGCCAGGGAAAATATTGAAGAAGAGTTAATATCCATACCGGTTGATACTATGTTACCGGGGTGCTTAATTGCAGCAGTTCCATTTTTACGCGATAAAGATATACGCCATATAAATGCCGGCGAATCATATGAAGATGGTATAAAAGCTATAAACGAAGGTATAATTAAGCATTATGCGAGAATTGCAGAAACAGTAAAAGAATGCACATGTCCTGTGATTGCTATGGGGCATTTATATGTGCAGGGTGCCGGTTTATCAGATAGTGAGCGTGATATTCATATTGGAAACCTGGCAGGAATACATGTAGGCTCATTTCCGGCTGTGTTTGATTATGTCGCTCTAGGGCATATTCATCGTCCCCAGAAGCTTAACAGCACAGGAACAATACGTTATTCAGGTTCGCCTCTTCCATTAAGCTTTTCAGAGCGGAAAGATCAAAAGCAGGTGATATTACTTGAAGTAGAGTGCGATGGAATTAAAAATATTGAACCTGTTGAGGTTCCCCTGTTTAGAAAGCTTATAAGTTTTAATGGTAGTTATATTGAGGTAGCAGAACAGTTGAATGCTTATAAAGGACAGTCACTTTTGGATGATTGGGCTGAGGTAAGCATTGAAGAAAATGTTATGGATACAAGCCTTCGTATTCAGTTTGAGCATTTGATTGAAACGATTAATCAGAAAGATAATGGTTTACGTATTGTGCGGCCAACCCTGCGTTTTGCAGGAAGTGAAGCCACCACAGGTAATACCGAAGGCACTTTACTTTCAGATTTGAGCATTACAGATGTTTTTGATCGCATGCTTGAGCAGAACCGGGTAAGTAATAGAAGCGAATTAAACCAGGTATTTACAGAACTACTTGATGAGTTTTATCATCAGTCAGAAACCGAATAAAATATGCAAATACTCAGTTTACGTATAAAAAATCTTAATTCGTTAAAGGGAGAACATTGTATCGACTTCTGTAGAGGTGCATTGGCCGAAACTGGATTATTTGCTATTACAGGTCCTACAGGAGCCGGAAAATCCACTATTTTGGATGCTATTACTTTAGCACTGTATAATCAAACGCCGCGTAATGGTGCTGTTTCAAGCAGTAATATTGCTCAGTTAGGCAGTATCATTACAAGAAATACTGATGAGGCATGGGCACAGTTGGATTTTCAGATTAAAGAGAAAGTATACCGATCAAACTGGGGTATCTCGCGCAACAGAAATGGCAATTTACGTGATTATACACTGGTATTATCAGAACAAAATATTACTGGTGATTTTATAGCACTTGATTTAAAAAAGAGCGAAGTACCTAAAAAGAATACAAGTCTGATAGGTTTAAACTTTGAGCAGTTTTTACGCTCTATCTTATTGTCACAGGGAGATTTTGCCCGTTTTCTTAAATCAAATGCCAATGAGCGTGGTGAGCTGTTGGAGAAAATTACCGGGACGGAAATATACCGTACAATAGGGCAGAAGGCTTTTTACCGTCAGAAGGAGGAGTGGATTAAACTGGATAAACTAAAGCAACAGCTGGAAGGAATTGAGCTTTTATCAGAAGAAGACAGGGCTGCCCTTTTGGATGAGTTGAATGTTCTGAATCTTGAAAATGATAAGCTTGATGTTTTACTAAACAAGTTAAATGACCAGCAAAAAGCACTTCTTGAAGATAAAGAGCTTGAAAAGAGTGTTATTGATAAGAAAAGGCAAATTGAAGAATTACAAGCGAAACAAAAACAATTTGAGCCGGAAAAGAAACGGTTAGCTGTTCATCAGCAATTGTTGCCGCTTAAATCGGATGTTTTAGGCATTCAGAATTTAGAGAAAAGTCGCTCTGAAAAAACTATTGAGCAAGATGATAAGACCAAACAGCGGGAGATCTTGTATGTGGAAAAACAGGTGCTCGAAGCAAGCTTGGTTGATGTTAAGAAAAGTTATCAATCTGTTCTTGATAAGGAAACGGAACTTACACCACTGGTAAAGGAGGTAAGAGAATTAGACTCACAAATAAAAATTACACAGAGCCAGTACAATCAGTTAAAGAATGATTTTAATGAAGCAGAAGGGGAGATAAGTAAGGCACATATAAGTCTAAAAAAACAAGAACAAAGCCTAAGTAAACAAGAGAAAGAAATTAAGGATATTCAGTATTATCTTTCTGAATCAGTGGCTTTAAACCAGCTGTCAGAGCAACTGCCTGCTTTAAAAATAAAGTACTCAAACCTGCAATTGGCACAAAGCAGTTTTGAAGAAAAGCTTCAGGTAATGGATGAGTCGCAAACAAAGCGTTCACTTTTACAAACGACAGACTTACATAAACAACGACAGCTTTTATCCGATGCATTAGCGAAAAGTGAGCATTACCTGGCGAGTCAAAAGCCTTACCTTAAGATTAAATCTGGTGAAAAATATGCTGTACACAAGCTAAGAGATGACTTGCAGGAAAAAGGTCGCACTTTAGAGAAAGTACTTGAGCAGGTTAAGCTGTTAAAAGACTTTGAAAGTGAGCTTGCGACAGTAAGCAGCACCATAGGTAAAACGGTAAAGTCTTTAAGAGATAACAAGAAAGTACTGGAAAAGACAGAACAAGCTGTAGAGCTCAACCAGAAGTATATACAAGAACTAAAAGCCAGGCGCGAACGAGAAATGCTGGAAGCTAAGTATACGGAAGCACGCCAGTTACTTAAACCGGGTGATGAATGTCCCTTATGTGGTTCAAAAGACCATCCGTATGTAAAGCATTATATGCATAAAAGCAGTGAAACAGAACAAGCACTGTTAAAGCATAATAAGGAGCAAAACAAACTGGATAAGGATAGGTTAGAACTAGTAGAACTAACAGTAAAGTTAAATACGGAACAGCTTAATCTGAATAAACAATCAATACAATTAAAAGATAATATACTAGCTAAATTAAAGCTGGTAGAAAATTTACTTGAAAAATTAAATCTGGATCAGACATATGCGAGCCCGGAAAAGGCAAATAAGCAGATGGAGGAGTTTAAGGAGCAAGCTGCATATTATGATATTCAATTAAAACTATTGGATAATGTTGATACAGCAACAATAAGAAATAAAGCATTTAAGGCGTATTTTAATGAGCTGAAAGATATTTATCTGGTTCAGGAAGCTCTTAAGGAAGAACTGGTTCAGTACAATGCCTTTATAAGTTCGGGTGAATTGGATAAACAGCTGATAGAATTAGAAAAATGCTACCAGGGCTTCAGGGCTAAACAAGAGCACTTACAAAAGCTCGATGGAGAATTAGCAAAACAGAAAACACTGTGGGATGAGAAAAGTATTCAACTTAAACTAAAGTTAGTTGCACAGGCAAAGCTGAAAGGCCAGCTTGATACAGTACATGAACAGTTAAATAAGGAAAAAGAAAAACGTATCGCTTTATTTGGAGATAAAAGTCCTGAAGAGGTAGTACAAAAGCTCTTAGATGAAAAGGAAGAAATTGCAGAACGTCAGAAAGCTATAGAATTAAACCTAAGTAATCTGAGTACTTCAGTTAAGGCTATAGATGACCGTATAAAAGAGTTATCATTACTAATTATTAAGGATGACAAGCAGCTAACAAAAGATCAAGCCCTCTTATTAGGCCGCTTGCAAAACTATTCTGTTTCCTCATTGGAAGAAGTTTTGCAGGCTATACTCGATGATGATGAATTTAAACGATTACATCAACGCCATGAGCAGTTAACTACACATGAAGTGGAGTTAAAGCAATCATTAAAAGAGGTATTGTCAAGAAAAGAAAGGTTAAAGCCCGGCCTTGATAAGATTAAAACAACAGAAGTAGAGCTTAGTGTTTTAATTAGAGAAAAGGCACAACAACAAAAGGTACAACTAGGTGCTGCAGGTAGTTTACGGGAAAAAATAGCGCAGGATGAACGCAATAAGTTAAAGCAAGCTGACAAAGTTAAAGTTATACAGGCCCAGGAAAAAGAGTTTAAGCGATGGAATGCACTTAGTACTTTAATTGGTGATGCTCAAGGAAATAAATTTGCCAAATTTGCACAGGAATTAACTTTAGAACAGGTGATACGACTGGCAAACGAACATTTAAAACGTTTAACTGATCGCTATTTGGTGAAACATGTTAAAACAGATTCGCTTGATGAATTATTTGTTGTGGATACTTATCATGGTAATGCCGAGCGTTCAGTTAAGACCTTATCAGGAGGAGAAAGCTTCCTGGTAAGTTTATCGCTTGCTTTGGGTTTATCAGATTTAGCAGGCCAAAATACGGTAATTGGCAGCCTATTTATTGATGAGGGCTTTGGTACCCTTGATCAGAATACTCTTGATCTTGCCTTATCTGCACTGGAGAAGCTTCAGAATGAGACCAATCGTACTATTGGTATTATAAGCCATGTACCTGCTTTAAAAGAAAGAGTTACTACTCAGATTGAACTTACTAAAAATGCATCTGGTTACAGCACTTTAAAAATAAAGAGTTAGGAGAGTATTCCCAAGTTTGAAATAACGTTAGTTAGATCTAAGTTTGCACTTTAAGTAGTTGAGAATAGAATTAGTTTTATGACTAAGGTTAAGAAGCATCAGGAAAAAATCTGTTTTGCCTTGTTGCTTGGTACTTTTTGATTAAACCCAAGTTACTAATACCTGCCCGCTGTATCATTATTTCCGGTATTGAGTATTTCGTCATAAGATATCAGCGTTTAATCATAATGTTTTTGGTCTTTTCTTTGATAAAATTAATTTCGCAGCAGTTTACGACAGTTAGTTTATTTGGGGAAAAATAATTGACTTCGGAGGATATATACATTGGGATTTATGGTTAAAAATTAGCGTCTGTTGTTATAGAATGCTAGTTGAACAAGGTGCAGTAGAGATGCTGTAGCTATAGGTATACCCCTAATTGAATGATATCGCCAGGTCAATTTTTTTTGCCCCTATTTTTTAATCGGAAAACATGAGGCAGACATTTCAATTTAGCCTCCATTAATGATAAATCTATACGAATAGTGACAGGTATAAAGTTGCTATACGTGTGTAAGCTATATATGACCATTGGAGAATAAAATTTTAGACACATGAAAACCAAATTAAACACATGAAAAAAACACTATTGTTACTTAGCGTCTTATGCTTAGGCGCTTTAATTAGTGAAACGAAAGGGCAAACAGCTACTTTTAAAGCACTTTTCCTGTACAATTTTACCAAAAACATTGATTGGCCCGTTTCTGCTGATGGAAGTGAGTTGGTTATTACAGTTTTGGGTGATGATGAAATAGTTACAGAATTACAAAAGATTGCTAAAGTAAAAAAGGCTGGAAACAAAAGCATTAAGATTGTTTCAGCCATTAGTGTGAAAGATATAAGCAATACACACATTGTATTTTTAGGATCTGCCAAAAGTTCATTAATGAGTTCATTAAGTCATGCCCAGGCTAATAAACCGGTTTTGTTGGTGGGAGATAAGAAAGGCCTTTGTAAGCAGGGAGCTGGTATAACATTTCTTACTGCAGGTGGTAAGTTACGATATGAAATTTGTCCGGCAGAGATAGAAAAACACCAGTTAAAAGTCACTCAAAAAATACTTAGTTTGGGCATTATAGTCCAATAAAAACAAACTTATTAAAGTCGAAAAAATGTTTAGAATAAAATATATTGCAGTTTTACTTTTCACTTTATTTCTGAGTACTTTACTAGTTGCCCAGGAACAAGATAAAACGTCTTTAACAAAAGAGAAGATTTTATCGATGTCTACAGAAGAATTAAGTGCTTTATCGCTTGAAGATCTGATGTCGGCTATTGATATCGTTGGTGTTTCATCACTTGAAGAATTGTATGCTTTACTATTAAATAAGGATGTAACATCTGCATCAAAATCAGAAGAAAGCCTGTTTGACTCACCCTTATCTACAACAGTAGTATCTCATGACCAAATTATTGCATCAGGAGCAACAAGTATTGAAGAAGCTTTACGCTTAGTACCCGGACTTATTGTTCGAGAGAAGACCAATGGTAACTACGATGTACATATTCGGGGTAACGATAACTTACCGGCTAAGAACATGTTGCTGTATTCCGAAAATATGAATACACTTGTAATGATAAATGGCCGTCCGGTTTTTAATTATTCGCATGGAGGTACGCTATGGGAAACTTTACCGGTAGGTTTTGAAGATATTGACCGGATAGAGGTTGTGCGTGGTCCTGCCAGTGCACTTTATGGACCAAATGCCTTATCGGGTGTAATCAATATTATAACACATACTATAACCGATAAGTCACCGCTTGTTTCAGGAAACGTTCAGGCAGGTTCTTTAAACACTTATATTGGAGATGTTGCTTTTCGTAAAAAGGTAAGCGATAAAATAAGTGTAGGTTTAACTGGTAATTTTGAAACACGCGATCGGGAACGCGATGAACTGTTGGTTTATGACCGAGGTGGGTCTGATTATTATTTAGATGGAAAAAATGTTGATCCGGGGTATTATACCGTAGATGAAATTAATCGCATGTATAATGGCATACACCAGTTATGGCCATCATATAATGTAAAAGATGAAATATATAACGTTTACAAAGCATTTCCCGAACCGGATAAGTCTAAAGAACGAATGGGTGTTAATGCTTACGTTGATATTTTGCCAAATGAACATACAACCATAAATGTAATGGCAGGTCATCAGAATTCACAAGCACTTACTTCAAGTATGGGTGATGTGCCTACACCTTATACAACAAAAAAAGCAGCAACATCATATGTTGATTTAAGAGCCGGCTATAAAGGTTTGAGCCTGCAGGCTAACTACAATGGAGGAACCATTGATTATATGATGGGTAATGAAGGTTTTGAACTGGATAATCAACAGGTAAATATCCAGGCTGAGTATGATATTAATATCGGCAAGTTAAGTATTCGCCCGGGTGTTAGTTATCAATCTATGTCATATGATGACTCAGAACATATTGCAAAGAAAGGTAATGGTTACTTAAACGAAGAGCGAGCCATTACTATTCTGGCCGGAAGTGCACGGTTTGATTATAGGGCAACAGATAAGCTTCGCCTGGTAGCTGCTTTACGTGCTGAAAAATATAATTACCCGGAAGATATATATGCCTCATGGCAATTGGTAGGTTCGTATAAAATAAATGATAAGAACCTTATTCGTGCTGTTTATTCTCGTGCTAACCAATCTTCATTCCTGGTTAATACCTATTCTAATTATACATGGAATGTGGTTAATATGGCTTATCCGCGAATGATGCAGTTTGATGGGGATAAGAACCATGACCTGAAAACAATGGATATGTTTGAAATAGGTTTACGATCACGTCCTACAAAAAGTTTACTAGTTGATATGGAGGCTTTCTATACAATTTCAGAAGACTTTGGTGCCCTTATGCCAGCCAGTTCTTCTCTTGCAGTATTTAATCCGCTTGACGTTGTTGCTGGTGCGGATGCAGATGTAAATGGTATTGTTAATATTGTTTATCAAAACATGGACTTGGTAGCCAAACAGAAAGGTATTACCGCTTCTGTGGATTGGGTTATTTCTGAAAAGTTAGTTGCCAATGGTAATTTTACTTATCAGCAAACCAAGCTGGATAATTATTCGCCACTAAACAGAAATGAGATTGTTGGATACCAAGCAGGAATGCTTCAGTCTGATCCGGATCTGGCTGCTAAAATTGGACAAGCTATAATGAATTATGCAGGAGGTGTTCAGGATGGAACGATTAACCCAGGGGAACAACCATATGCAATTGTTTCTACAACAACAGGTCAGCCGGATGTTGGGCAAAATAATTATGAACATAAATCAACGCCATCTTATTTTGGAGGTCTTTCATTAACATATCGGCCAATAAAGAAGTTGGAGATATTGCCACAAGCTTATTTTTATGGTGAACAAACTTTTGAAAACCAGTATGCAACAGAAAGTATTGATGGTAAATTTTTATTAAATGCAAAAGTATCCTATAACGCAAACGATAATTTGACTTTCTTTGTCAATGGTCGAAACATCCTTAATATGAAAGAGCGTCAATTTGCCTTTATGGATGAGATTCCTGGTATGGTGCTTGGAGGACTTAGTTTCAAATTCTAACGAGGATTATATACATCTTAATCAAAATGGCTGTCTTAGAAATTAAGATGGCCATTTTTAATTGGCATTGTTCTAAAACTTTTGCACATCTTTATAGGGAAAACACTAATTAATCATGAGATACCTGCTAATAATCACTATTCTATTATCATTTCGTTCAGTCACAGCACAAGATGAAACAGAACTGTTAAAATATTTTCACAGCATAAGTTCTGATGAAGTTTTTGCTTATGCAAAAAAACTTACAGAACCGGAATTTAACGGGCGTTTGGCAGGAAGTCCGGGTTATACCAGGGCTGCACACTGGGTGGCAAACCATTTAGCCGAATGGAATATTCAGCCCGGCTATGGAGAAAGCTTCTTTAGAGAATTTCCACTGGATTATACTGTTGTGGAATCTTTAGGCTCTTTAACAGCACAATTAAAAGATAAAAAAGGAAACACTATTAGTAAAACATATTCATTTCCTGAGCATTATTATCCGGGATCTAATTCGGCCTGCGGAAAAGCAGAAGGACAGTTGGTTTATGCGGGTTTTGGCATTACAGCACCTGAGCATCAATACGATGATTATAAGGGCTTGAACATCAAAGGAAAGATTGTAATGCTGGAGGCCGGCCATCCAGAACCGGAACAGGCAGCCAGCTGGAAACAATGGGAAGTTTATGCAGGTTCATCTGCTAAGTTGGCTACAGCTAAGAAAAATGGAGCAGCAGGCGTATTATACATTTCTAAAATTGCCAGCCCCGGTATTAAGTATCAAGAAGGGCTGGTTTATTGTCATATTGATAAAAGCGTTGCAGAAGAGTTCTTTTTTGCTCAGAATCTAAACTATGAAAAGGTAAAAACAAGCCTTAAAACAAAAAATAAGCCTCAAAGCATCGTTTTTAATCACACTATTACACTAGTAGCTGAAACATCCTACCATCCGAAGAGTACATACAGCAATGTGATAGGTATTATACCGGGGGCAGACCCACTTTTGAAAGATGAAGTAATAATGGTTGGTGCACACCTTGATGGACAGGGAAATTTGGGTGAGTTATTTCCGGGTGCACTGGATAATGCATCAGGAGTTGCAGATATTATGGCTGCAGCCAGGGCATTGGCTCAATTGCCGGCACCGAAGCGTACCATAGCATTCTTTTTTATTGGAGCTGAAGAAAAGGGCTTACTGGGTGCTTTAGAGTATGCAAAAGACCCTTTATTTCCGAAAGAAAAAACGGTGTGTTATATAAACCTGGATATGGTAGGTAATGGAGCAGGTTTGCATTTTGGAGGAGGAAAATCATTTCCCGGTATATATAAACACTTTGAAAGTGCAAACAAGAAATACATTCATCGCCCATTAACAACGAATTATCTGAACAGGGCCTACACCGGCCGTCCTCGTACTGATGGAATGGCTTTATCTCAAAATGGTTACCGGGCTTTAAGCCTGCACTGTACTAATCGTGTTAAAAAGCTGTATTATCACAACCCTTTTGATACGCCGGAAACCCTTGTGCCTGAAATAATGGAAGATGTGAGTAAATGGTTGTACCTGGGTTTATATTCATTAGCCAATGATGAGGGTATTGACCTTACAGAAGTTATGAAACCGGAATAAATCAACCCTGCCTGATTATTCCGGCAGGGTTGATTATTTTGTTATCGGGATCTGTTGCCCGATGGTTTTTTCTTTCCAAATTGTTTTTTTGAATGTGGCTTGCCTTCAGTTTTTTTACGGTTGGCAAAGAACTCTTGCTTACGCCTCTGTTTTTCCTTTTCAAACTCTGCCTTTTCTTGTTTATTCATCGGCTTATCGGTTTGAGGAAAGGGATTATCCTTAATCACTTCTATTTTTTTCCTGATCAGTTTCTCAATATCTCTGATATAAACGTTTTCTTCCGGTTCACATATGGAAAAAGCTATACCTTCTTCACCGGCTCTTCCTGACCGGCCAATGCGATGCACATATGTTTCTGCTATATTGGGAATATCATAGTTGAGAACATATTTCAATTTGTCAATATCAATACCGCGAGCAGCTATATCGGTAGCTACTAACACACGAATTTTTTTGTTTTTAAATTGCTCTAAGGCTTTTTGTCGTTGATTTTGTGCTTTATCACCATGGATGGCTGCCGATTTAATTTTTGCAGCAGCTAATTGCTTTACAATTTTATTGGCACCATGCTTTGTGCGCGAAAAAAGCAATACCTGGTCAAGCTTATCATCCTTAAGAATGTGCAGAACCAGGTTTTTTTTATCGGCCTTATTGGTATAGTATAAATATTGCTGAATTGTGTCGGCTGTTGATGATACCGGGCTAACCTCAATTTTTACCGGGTTGCTTAATATCGTTCGCGATAATTGAACAATATTTTTAGGCATTGTAGCCGAAAAGAATAACGACTGCCTGCGTTCAGGAAGTTTTGCTATAATACGTTTTATATCATGAATAAAACCCATATCAAGCATACGGTCGGCTTCATCTAAAACAAAATATTTAATGTCGCGCAGCTTTACAATACCTTGATCCATTAAGTCGAGCAAACGACCTGGCGTGGCAACCAGCACATCAACACCTTGTTTAACAGCAGCCTTTTGCTTTTGCTGGTTTACGCCACCAAAAATAACAGTATTGCGTATCCCGGTAAATCGCCCGTAAGTTTTAAAACTATCACCTATTTGAATGGCTAGTTCACGGGTTGGAGTTAATACAAGCGTTGTAATTTTATGACGATGATTATCCGGGCCATTATCATTATACAGGTGTTGCAAAATTGGAATGGCAAAAGCGGCCGTTTTACCTGTTCCGGTTTGAGCACTTCCGAGCACATCTTTCTTGTTAAGAATATGCGGAATAGCTTTTTCCTGTATGGAGGTTGGTTTGGTATAATTTTCTTTTTGAAGAGCCTTTAATATAGGCTCTATCAATTCTAAATCTTTAAAGTGCATTCAATAGTTTTTTTTCTCAAACAAAGATGCCTGAGACAATTATTACCAATTCTTTTTTTTGAACCCTATAGCTATCCGGGTTAAATGTAGTACTGGTATAATGTGCTAAAGCACATTTGACAGCAAAGGTAAGGATTTAATTATCAAAACAACTATGGCGTATTTTGTGTAAAAAAATGGGTTAAATACCTTTCCTGCTGGTATTTATTTAGTAGGAGAATACAAGTTTAAAAAGGATTGTTATAAGTATTTAGTGCCATTTAATATAGTTCTGGTCAATATTCAACTACGCCATTTGCTTAGTCTTTTATAAGCAAATGGCGTAGTGAAATTGC
>CAZRRJ010000010.1:0-139478 GCA_964602515.1 uncultured Saccharicrinis sp.
TAAAATAATAAATTATATTTTTACACTCCTATACTTCAATCACTTAGAATTAATATGCAAATTACAAATACAGCTTATTACAAATAAAATGTGTATTATCTACACCAGCACAACTTAACAGATGTATAATGGTTTAAATTAGTATTGTCTATTTATATTACACATAAGTACATTGTAATATTGCATAACGATTGACTATCCGTTTAACAGGCTAAAACAGTACAATCTCGTTTCATATTATTTTATAGATCTTTATTCAAACCAAAGCTTTTAAGAACTCTCCTATGTACATCCTTTATTCTTACACATAAAAAAGGCCAATAGCACACAACTATTGACCTAAACTTAAAGTCTTAATATCCTAATTAAAATCAATCAACACGAATACCATCATTAGCTGTATTGTAGATGGCAGCTTCATCAAAAGAGGTCATTTTATTAAGTAAGGCTACTGATCCTTTTATAACTGAATAGGCCACTGCTGATCCTGTTCCTTCTCCAAGGCGAAAACCTAAATCCAAAATGGGTTTACCTTTCATAAAGTCTACCATTTTTTTATGTCCCTGCTCTTGCGATTGGTGCGAGAAGAAGGCATATTCAATAACCAATGGATTAATAGCGTATGCTGCTAATAGTGCCGATGTGGTGATAAAGCCATCTGTAATAATAAGCATACCGCGAGAGGCTGCTTCCAGCATTCCCCCTGCAATGGTTGCAATTTCCAGGCCTCCGAATCGAGCCAGGTTCTCAATTGGATTATCAGAGATGCCATGTTTCTTAATAGCAGCTTTAAGAACCCCGGCTTTATGCTTTACTCCATCAGCATTAAGCCCGGAACCGGGACCAACACAAACATCAATATCAAGACCAGTATAGACGGATAATAAAGCGGATGCCGGAGAGGTATTACCAATTCCCATTTCGCCAAACCCAACAACATTGGAACCATCACCTGAGATTTGTGCCACTATTTTTCGTCCGTTCTCTAATGCCTCAATACATTCATCAATGGTCATGGCAGGTTCATGCAGAAAGTTACGGGTTCCTTTGCGCACCTTTGCATCAATCAGTTTTGGGTGTGGCTTAAAATCATAATCAACACCAGCATCCACAACGTATAAATCAAACCCAAATTCCTGGGAAAAAAGACCTATGCCTCCACCTCCATTAAGAAAATTAAGGCATTGCTGCCATGTTATCTCTACAGGGCACGGGCTCACTCCTTCAGCACAAATATGATGATCAGCCGCTACTGTAAGCATTACTGGTTTCCTCAATTCAGGTGTTAATGTTCCCTGGATAAGGCCTACTTGTTTTGCAATTTTTTCCATCTGGCCAAGCGACCCCACAGGTTTAGCTTTTTGATCCAGTTTATACTGAAGACTTTCCTCCAGTTCATAATGAACCGGTTTAATATTAAGGTTTTCTAGCTTTACCATTAGTCTATTATTTCATATCTTATTATAACACAAAGAATCACACTTACCAGGCACACCAATTGATTAATTCGTATTGTTTTAACAATATCACCCATCGTCAATTGCCTGTCTTTTTTACCAATAAAGGGTTTTTGAACACATGTCCCATTGTAGTAACCGGGCCCTCCAAATTGCACACTTAATATCCCAGCCAAGGCTGCCTCGGGGTAGCCGGCATTAGGACTGCTATGCTTACGCCCGTATTTAAATATATACTGAAGTGCCTGGAATGAAAAAGCAACTACCACCATTAGAATTGCAGTTAATCGTGCCGGTATAAAATTGGCTATATCATCAATATATGCTGCTACCCGGCCATAATGCAAGTAACGTTCACTTTTATACCCGATCATTGAATCCTGTGTATTAATCATTTTATAGGCCATCATACCCGGCACCCCCAATATGGTATACCAAAATATTGGTGCAACTACTCCATCACTTAAATTTTCAGCCATTGTTTCTAATGTTGCTTTCTTTACCTGCTGTTTCGATAACTCAGATGTATCCCGTCCAACAATACGGCTCAGTTGCTTTCTTCCGGCCTCTATCCCATCTTTCTCCAAAACTGTAAAAACCTGCCTGCCTTCATTAATCAGTGTGCGGTTTGCCAACCCATAAAAAAAGAAGGTGAAGGTGAGTATAAGCAAGAGGTAAACGGATATACTTTCAGCCAGCCACATTAACCCAAAGAATAGAGTAAAAACACCGGCGGTAAGCCCTATACTTACAATCGCTCCTTTCAGTAAACGGTGCTTACCTTTGTTCCATTGCTTTTCAAAGAAAGCAATTATTCGGCCAAAATACACGATTGGATGTGGCAGAAATACCGGATCCCCCAAAAACTGATCTATTAAATACGCCATTACCACTGCACCCCCTAACCAGTATTGTACTTGCTCTGTCATTGAAAAATAGTTTTTAATGCAGATAACAACATGGTATTTTTTTCGCGTGTTAATGTGGCCAGTCGAATATGATATTCACTTAGTGTCCTGAAATTAGAGGCATCGCGAATCAATAAACCATACTCTTCAACCAACAAAAGCTTAAGTTCGGAAGCCAACATGGGCGTTTTAACCAAAAAGAAGCCTGTTGATGATGGAGACACCTCTAAGTTAGGAACACACTCTAATTCCATTCTAAACTCACGTGAAAGAGCCAGGTAAGCCATTAAGCTTTCTTTTGAAAGCAGCGTATTTTGCATGGCGAACTCGCCTGCTTTAAGTGCCAGGCTATTAACAGCCCATGGCGGACGACAAGCGGAAAGCTTTTTAATAACACTCTGATGACCGATGACATACCCCAAACGCAAACCGGGCAAACAGTAGTTTTTTGTCATTGATTTAAGAATAAGCAGATTTTTAAACTTTGCAATATATGATACCAATGAAATATCTTCCATGCAAAAATCTGCATAAGCTTCATCAAGAATAAAAATGGTTTGTGGGTTATTCGATACGACTTTTTGCAGCAAATCCCGTGAAAAAACCTGGCCTGTTGGGTTATTTGGATTACATATCCACATTAATCCTTCGGGTGTATTCATCCTATCTGAGATAAAACCGGCACCACAAAAACTTATTTTATGCTTATAGTTCTGGCAGGCATGCTCATATTCAGAAAAAGTAGGTGTGATAATCCTGCTATTGTTGTTTTGAAAAACCTGTGCAATAAAAAAGATCGCTTCTGCTGTTCCATTACAGATTAGTATCTGATCGTTAGCAAGATGATGATAATCGGCTAACAGGCTAGTTAATGACTCGCTCTGCAGCTCCGGATAGTTAGCAATACACTTAATCTCTCCTTTTAAAAAATCCAGCAATTCCGGGTTAGTCCCCAGGTACCATGTATTGGTACTAAAATCAGCTTTTATATCAGCTCCAAACCGATAGGCATCATTACCATGTGAGAATTGCTCTGTTTGACTAGATTTCAATAGTTGCGCTCTCATAAATAGCTTTAATATTTAAATGCCTACGAAGATGATCCGCCAGACGATTGTATTCACTATCCTTAAATTCTTTGTAACTAAACGCCTGCTCCGATCCTGTAATATAAGGCTCCAGCAGATGATCGATTACAGGCTTGTTATCCAAAATTCCATGCATGTATGTTCCCCAGCAACGCTTGTTAATATATATACCATCTACATGTCCATCTGTGGTTTTAAGTAATGGCTGAACAGCTTCTGTCATTTCACTCTGTCCCATATGAATTTCATATCCCTCACAATTACCTTCTTTATCCAGGAAAGAGAACGTTTGCTGAACTGTATTTTTTTCATTCGTAATCACCGTCTTCATTGGCAACAATCCAATTCCATCTACCTTTTTCACATGTCCTTCTATCTGATCGGGATCTGAAATAACAGTGCCCATCATTTGGTAACCTCCACAAATTCCTATGATCGTTTTTCCTTGCTGATACATCTCCTTAAGTAAAGCCGGAATATTCATCTCCTGTATGTACAACAGGTCTTTAATTGTACTTTTTGACCCCGGTAAAATTACAATATCAGCTTTTTTCAGTTGCTCTGCATCTGTAGTATAGTATATATTAACACGCTTATCAAATTGTAAAGCATTAAAGTCGGTAAAATTAGACATTTGCTGTAATTTAATTACTGCAATATTTACCTTTCCTTCCTCGGCCTTGCTATTTTTAGAATCCAGCACTACAGAGTCTTCATCTTCGATATATATATCATTAAAATAAGGAATAACTCCAGTTACCGGAATACCTGTCAGTTCTTCAATAATGGTTCGCCCTTCATCAAACAAACGTACATCTCCTCTAAACTTGTTGATTATTATCCCCTTTACTAATTTCCGCTCCTCTTCATCAAGCAACATTATTGAGCCGTATACACTACCAAATACTCCTCCCCTGTCAATATCAGCAACCAAATACACATCTGCACCGGCTCTTTGTGCCATACGCATATTAACTATATCACGCTTTTTTAAATTCAATTCCGAAATTGAACCGGCTCCTTCCATCACTACAGGCGAGTAGCGACTATCTAAACGCTGAAAGGCAGCATAAGCTTCATCAAAAAGTTTAGCATTATCTTCTTTCTTAAAATATTCATACGCCGAGCGGTTACCAACAGGTTTTCCGTTTATGATAACCTGCGACATCATTTCTCCGCTTGGTTTAAGTAAAACGGGATTCATATCTGTATGACAAGCGATTTGACAAGCTTCGGCCTGTGTAGCTTGTGCACGACCAATTTCTTTACCTTCTGGAGTTGCATAGCTGTTTAAAGACATGTTTTGAGCTTTAAACGGTGCAGGAGAATAGCCATCTTGCTTTAAGATACGGCATACACCGGCATTGATAACACTTTTACCAGCATCTGAGCATGTACCAACAAACATAATTGGCTTTAGTTTCTTCATAAAAAGGTTAAAAAATTTTGCCAAAGATAGAAATTACTTCCGAATGGCTTGGTCGATTTAGCGATTGAATCAACCGTACAATTAAAAGGTGTAACTTTGCTTTATTGTTCCCAAAAACTCACGGTTAGTCTACTATAGATTCCGGCAAAAGGGAGGGATTGCTTCGGCAGTGGTAACAGATATTTTTCGCTCAATCAAAACTCTACATAGTTCCATTTAAATAACCATAATAAGAGCATAATATTATTAATCTTGGCCTGTTCTATAAACTTTTCATCGATTCTTCTAAACTCCTTTTCGTGATATAATAAGAACAAATTAACTTTAAAGCCACTTTTAATCACAAATGAATCACTTTTATGTGTAAATCGATGCCCCCTGATACGGATAACAAAAATACCACATTGCTCTCCTGCAAAAATTGCGATAGTAAGTTTACCGGTAATTATTGTTCTAACTGTGGCCAATCTGTTAAAGAGCTGGAGAGACCTATCCGCTTTATGATAGCTGATTTTATGGGCACTATTATTACTTTTGATACCCGCCTGGTAAAAACATTAGTCACCATCCTGTTTAAACCCGGCTGTCTTACTATTGATTTTCTTGCGGGGAAACGGGCACGCTACATGCCTCCATTTCGTTTCTATCTCTTTATCAGTTTTGTCATGTTTTTGCTTATTTCAATATTTACAAATAGTTCTATTGAGGAAAATTTCAATGCATCAAGTAAAGAACTAGAGGCCACCAAAAATACTGTGATGGCAATGATTGATCCTGTTCATTCCGGCAATGACTCTGTTTACACCAAAACACGAAAACTAATTAAATCGCAATTAGATAGCACCACTACAAACGCTATTAAATTTGATGATATGAATGGTTTTATTGATTCAACAAAATTAGTTTTAAACAGCGTAGAGAATGTTGATCAGAAATTTGTCAAGACAATAAAAAAAATAATGGATTATCCTGAATTATATATCAATAAACTCTACCAGTTCACTTCTTGGTCCTTATTTTTGTTTATGCCGATTTTTGCTTTCCTTTTATGGCTATCATTTTTTAGGTCCCGAGAACTTTATATTGGCCATTTAATTTTATCACTTAATATTCATTCCTTTATATTTACAATAACAACAATAGTAGTTGGGATAAATCTATTATTTCCTAACCATCCAACAGGATGGACTAGCTACTTTTATTTCTTACCTCCAATCTACCAGATAATTGGTGCCAAACGCCTGTACAAACGCAAATGGCTCAGTACAATTCTAAAATTAACCCTAGTTTGGATGATGTATGCATTTATCTGGCTTGTTGGGTTTATTATTTTAGTAGCCCTAACATTTGTAGGTTTATAATGAACAAACAGATAACAAAATATGGTATACAATAGCTTTGAATTTCTATGCTTCCGGAACTGTATCTATTTTTATCCTAAAAAGGAATTACAGCTCCGGAAGTTTTACGTTAGCAATTGTGTACCGACATTTACAATTGGTACTATTACAGTCAGCAGTAATTTTCTATTCACTGCATTTTATCTATTATTAACGTTCTGACTAACTGCTTTATCAACAGGATCAACTACTTTAAAATGATATATATCATCATCGCCAGTTCCTCCTGCACGGTTTGAAGCAAAATAACCACTTGTTCCATTCGGATTAATATAAATACTGAAATCGTCTTTTTCTGAATTAATTGCACTTCCCATATTTTGAATAGTATACGTACCACCATCGTGAGACGCTACAAATATATCCAGTCCTCCAAGTCCCAAGTGTCCGTTTGAGGCAAAATACAAACGACCATCGGCATGCACAAAGGGAAACATTTCATTTCCTTCGGTATTAATTTCTTTTCCAAGATTAATGGGTGATGACCAACCACTCCCCTGCCTGTCAACATACCAGATATCAGTTCCTCCCATACCTCCTTCTGCATTACTCGTAAAATACATCCTGTTCCCATCCTTAGACAGGGCAGCATGCCCACATGAGTATTTACTATTGTTAAAATCTAGATCTTTAGGTTTCCCCCATTTACCATTATCCTGCTTGTACGATACCATTAATTTAAGTGTGTGCTTTCCATCTTCATTTTTTGACCCGTCTACTGTTCGTGTAATATACAACTCAGTTGCGTCACTATTAACACATACAGGGCCATCATGGTACTTTGATTTAAGCTTTTGTGAAAGCAGTTTTGATTCGCCTGATTCCTGGTTTGAAATATGAATACAAAATACATTAAAGTGTGGCGCCTCCATCCAGGCACATTCCCTTTTAATATAAACATCGGCATCACGTGCCGCTGTAAATAATATTTGGTCGTTAACAACAATGGCACCAAAATCAGAATATGGAGAATTAAAATCGACTTCTTCTATTAAATATTTTTTTCCCTCTAATATTTCTTTAATAGCCAACACACCCTTACTTTGCCTGTTTATGGAGTCTGTAATATTATTTTTTTGATATTCTGCAATATAAAAATCTGCTTTAAGATATTTCTGATTACTTCTTAATGCCTGTGCATACAGGTACAAATGCTCTCCGAATAAGGCTTCCGGCGTAACTGAAGCATACACACTCTCTGCCTCACCCGATTTATTTACTTTTAAATATGCACTGGCCAAACGAAGCTTATGTTGGTCAGTTAATTTACCATTCTTATACAAAGGCTCATAATAGCGTATACACTCCGGATAGGCCATTCCATCATAAGCCTTCTCTGCCTGTTTAACCCGATATGCCCCACCTAAGTTATCCTTCTCATTTTCCGACCTTTGAGCCTTTAAATTAAATACTAACAATACCGCTACCACTGCAACAATAACTTTTTCTTTCATCTTTAATTATTTTTTTATGTTTATAATTAAAGTCTTTCGAGTATAGCTATGTCAGCTATATACACTAAAGCCTTTGGGTTTTTCAGTGGAAGTTCATAACCTTAATATTGTTTATCCAACATAGTATTTAGATTTTATGAATTTTAAGAATCCCACAACTTTTTGCATTACTAAAACGGTACGAAAAAAATAAGCGGTTAGTACAAAAAGGCACATTAAAAAATATCTACCGCCATTTATATTTAATTCACATCTAATGGAGCAAATCTCGCTACCACTATAACTATCAATTAATTATCAATTAGCTCAATGCACTATTTCACAACATTTCGCTTAGACTCAATTAATACGCTAATAATACTGGCAATTATACAGTTCACTATTATACATGAACCTTATTTGCAGCAAGCAATACAAACGCTGTTCATCCCCCAATTAATATACATAAACTCCACTCTTTCACTTTTATAACCTTTTATTAAAGTAAAAAAATAACGTGAGTGTACATACTCAACTGTAATATTCATAAATTGAAACAGGTTATTCCCCACCCATCAATTTTGTTTAAAAAAGCTATACTTCTTTAGATTTAACAATTACTGCTTATTTACGCTCCATTTATTATTTTGTTACATTGAACATGTCAAAAATTAAAATTTGTTTTTACAATTATTAGTTTCTATATATTGTTTAATCTAATAATATAGGTTATCAATCTTTGTGTTTCAAAATCAAGATTCAATGTAAAACTGCTACCTTCATTTACACTACAGTAAATAGTATTTTTTACCTTTGCAACACTTAATAAAAAGCCAGGACAAATGATTCAGATTGATGATAAGATAATAAGTACGGATATTTTTGCTAAACGCTTCGTTTGTAACCTGTCTGCTTGCAAAGGAGACTGCTGTATAGAAGGTGAATCAGGTGCCCCACTTGAAGATGATGAAATTCAGGTGATGGAAGACATTTATTCTATTGTGAAACCTTATCTGACAGAAAAAGCAATTGAAGAGATTGAAAAGCAGGGTAAATGGGTAGTTGATTCAGATGGAGATAAGGTAACTCCTATTATTAATGGTAGGGAATGTGTTTACACCTATTACGATAAAGATGGTATTTGCAAGTGTGCAATTGATAAAGCACACCAGGAAGGTCTAATTGATTTTAAGAAGCCTATTTCCTGCCATTTGTATCCCATACGCATTACTAAATATCCTGATTTCGAAGGCTTAAATTATCACAACTGGGCTATTTGTCATGCTGCACGCGAATTAGGGGGACAACTTGGCGTACCTGTTTATCAATTTCTTAAAGAGCCAATTATACGTAAATACGGTGAAGCTTTTTACAATGAAATGGTAGATGTGGAAAAAACCCTGAAAGAACAAGGCATGCTATAAACTGAGGAATATAATAAAAGACGAAAGGCAACTCAAATGGGTTGCCTTTCTTTGTATCTAATCAATTGATTCTACTTTAAATCAATTAATGCTTTACCTGTCATATCGGCTGGTTGTTCTATTTCCATCAAACGCAGGATAGATGGTGCAACATCGGCTAAAATACCATCTCGAACATCACCTTTACGCTCTGTTACCCAAATAAAAGGCACAGGGTTAAGTGAGTGAGCTGTATTTGGCGTTCCATCTGCATTAATAGCATTATCCGCATTACCATGGTCAGCAATAATAATAGCTTCATAGCCATTAGCTTTTGCTGCCTCTACAGTTGCTTCCAAACAATCATCAACAGCCTTTACAGCTTTCATAATAGCTTCGTAATCACCAGTATGACCAACCATATCTCCGTTTGCATAGTTTAAAGCAATAAAGTCATATTTATTCTGGTTCAATTCTGCAACAATTTTATCCTTTACCTCATGGGCACTCATTTCAGGTTGCAGATCATAAGTAGCTACTTTTGGAGAGTTAACCAAAATACGGTCTTCCCCATTATAAACAGCTTCACGACCACCTGAGAAGAAAAATGTTACGTGAGCATATTTCTCTGTCTCAGCAATACGTAATTGCTTTAATCCTTTATTTGCAACAACTTCACCAATGGTATTTTTCACATTATCCTTATCAAATAAAATGTGAATTCCCTTAAAATTAGCATCATAAGGCGTCATGGTACAATAGTGCAATGGGATGGTTTTCATTCCTTCAGCCGGCATATCTTCCTGTGTCAGAACCTGTGTAATTTCCCGTGCGCGATCATTACGGTAGTTAAAAAACAATACCACATCACCCTCTTCAATGGTACCAAGCTGCTTACCATTTGCGTCAACATGGCTTACTGCCTTAATAAACTCATCAGTCACACCTTCTGCATACGACTCATCAATTGAACTCAAAATATCAACTGTTGCTTTTCCAGTTCCATTCACCATTAGATCGTATGCTTCTTTCACCCGCTCCCAACGCTTATCACGATCCATTGCATAATAACGGCCAATCATAGAAGCTACCTGACCTCCTGACTTTTCCATATGCTGAAGAAGCTCGGTCATAAACCCCTTCCCGCTTTTTGGGTCAGTATCACGTCCATCCATAAATGCATGTACAAAAGCCCGCTTTTCAATGCCATATTCTTTGGCAATATCCAGCAATTTATACAAATGCTCCTGGCTTGAATGCACACCACCTTTTGAAAGTAATCCTAGGAAATGGATTTTCTTCCCATTCTCTTTTGCATAACTATAGGCTTTTACCAGCTCTTCATTCTGAGCAATACTACCATCAATACAAGCACGATTAATCTTAACCAAATCCTGATACACAACACGACCTGCACCAATATTTAAATGACCAACCTCACTGTTACCCATCTGTCCGTTTGGTAAACCAACATTCTCACCCGATGCTTGTAGCTTTGAGTTAGGATAATTCTTTACCAAACTATCAAAATAAGGCGTTTCACCTGTAAAGATACCATCTGATTTCGAATGGTCTCCGTATCCCCATCCATCAAGGATTATCAAAATCGTTTTCTTGCTCATGTGATAATATTTTATTTTTTCTTTGAGTTTACTTATTAATTGAGTCTTTAAACGCCGCAAAAATAGACAAATTAACAGGAAATTAAAAAGTTCTGCCTTCTTTGTATCTGCTGTAAATTAACTTAAAATAAACAAACCGTGATTAATATGGTTTATAGGAGAAACAAACTCAAACGTTAAAAAAGTGTAATAAAACAGTTATCAACAAGTACTTTTTAAGTGCAAACAACGATACCACAAAAAAAAGACGAACGTCTTGTAATTCCTGTTTTTACCATGACGTTAACCTTGTTTCGATATAGATCTTGCATTTAACTCATTACATTTTAGCAATAAACTATGACTTTCTGTGAATAAAATATTTATATCGAACTCTGTTTATTATGAGTAACAAGCAATTTCTCTTAAAAACAACTGCTCCTATTTAAGAGGCTTATAATACACTCTCAACACAATTCGTTTTCTTTTCCTTTTTACTTGTACCATTTACTAATGCTACTAACACCCCAACTATAATAACTATAGCAACCAACACCAATCTTTTATACATTATTCTAGCTATTTTGTACTTAATACCACAAAGACAACTAATCCCTACAATAAAAATCAGCAATTAACATTTACCCTTACATTTTAACAGATGTATTCAGAATCCAATCCCTCTTCCTACATTCTATTTAAATAAGCCAATGCTGATTTAAACACTATCGTTAAATATGAGATGTTTAATAAATTTCTTATTCCCCCGGTATTGGAACTGATTTTGAAACATCTACCTTTCCCATTACAAAATGCTTTGGTCCCAGATTCAATTCGCTATTAAGCATTTCATCCCATGTCACAGTCTTTCCTGTATACGCTGAAATTCGCCCCATAATAGCTGTTAATGATGATTCAGCAATTTGCATAGCTTCATTAACAGGTTTCCCAGTTCGAATAGCACTTACCAAATCAATATGCTCCTGAATAAAAGCACGCCAGAAAAAATACCAACGATCATTTTTCTGTTTCTCTGTTAACGGGTATTTCCACCGCTGTTCTCCAGCTATATTATAAATGGTATTTTCACAGTTAGTATAACCATGTGTACCTCTAATAAAATCTGTAACATTATTGGTGCATCCATTAATCTGACGACTCATACTATGTACGTGTACCTGATTCGGATAGATATAATCAACACTGAAATTATCGTACTGATCACCAGTTATTCTTCTTTGACGACTTCCAAAACCTGTCGCTTTTATGGGATGGGCACCGATAAACCAGTTCATCAGATCTAAATTATGAATGTGTTGTTCTACAATATGGTCGCCAGAAAGCCATATCCAATTCACCCAGTTACGCATCATAGCTTCTAACTCTGTCCATTCTGCTCTCGGTTTAACATGCCATAACTTTCCTTGATTATAATAGCAATTACCTGATATAATCTCTCCAATAACACCACTTTTTACCTTATCATAGGTTGCAAGGTAATCGGCCTGATGACGCTTTATTGTTCCGGTTACAACCGAAAGCCCCATCTCTTCTGCCCGGGCTCCATTTATCATTATAGATCTCACACCTACAGGGTCAACAGCAACCGGTTTTTCCATAAATACATGTTTACCTGCTTTAATAGCTGCCTCAAATTGTTGTGGTCGAAAATAAGGTGGCGTTGCTAACAATACAATATCAACTCCCGAATCTATTACCTTTTCATATGCATCAAACCCAACAAAACATTTCTCTGGATCAATATCAATCCCTTTTTTCTCTTTTAAGTTAATTCTACATTTTTGTAACTTATCTTCAAATACATCACCAAGTGCAACAACCTCCAAGTTTGGTCCAGCTTCTAAAAAATTAATTGCAGCACCTGCACCCCTGGAGCCACAACCTATTAGTCCTGCTTTTAAAACAGGGCCATCAGGTGCTGATTCACATAGTTTATTAGCTGTTGAATTTGTATTACAACCTAATACACCAGCAGCCATTGTTGCTCCACTGGCTAACACGGCCTTGTTAATAAAGTCACGACGAGAATAGTTACTCATAAATCTTTTTTTACTCTTGTTGCTGATACTCTAAAACGACACGAAATCCTACATCATTACAATCTGAATACCACCATATGCTCTTTGGTATTTGCGGGTCAGTTTTCATCCACTTATAATGTTGAGTCGACTCCCTAAAGTCGGTCCGAAAACTATCCCTGATTGTTTTAAAAGACCCGCCTTTTAAAACGTGTTCTTTTCCTTTAAAGTCAAGTATAGGATTAACTAAAAGGCTATCCCCGCTTTGATACCCGTTTTCTGTAAATGTATCAGAACAAAACTCCTTTACATTTCCAAATAGATGCCTCAACCCCAATCCGTCAACCTCAATTTCCTCCGGTAGTAAAGTTAATGTTTTATTATCGTTTACATATCCGTCTAAAACGGATAACCCATTTAAAGCTTTCTGTGCCACAAACTCCCACTCTGCTTCCGTTGGCAAGCGATAACTTTTACCTGTTCGAGCCGATAACCAACGGCAGTATACCGTAGCTGCATAGTGTGTCATTGTTATAGCAGGCCGGGAACCCATTCCCCACCCCTGATCAGGATTACCCCAGGGAGGTGTTGCTCCACTAATTCCATCTAATACCTGCTCACTTCGTCCCTCCGATTCCGTCTCACGCAAAAACAAAAGGTACTCATCCCAACTAACCTCTGCTTTTCCAATAAAAAATGACGATATTTTTACTTTTGACCGGTTATGTGACGAACCTATAATTGTTACTCCACCATCAACAGCTATCATTTCAAAAGCAATATTACTTTCTGGTATAGTCTCTGTAAAATTCTTAAAATCAATACTATTTGCCGCCGACTGGTATATGGTATCCACATTAGGGCTAGCCTGTAATATCTTATAATTATGCGATACCTTGAAGGTTACTTCATGACCTACATTTATATGGCAATCAATACAATGTAATTCTTCTTTATGTTGTTGATAATGCCAGTGTGCAATTTCTCCATTGTACGACAAGTCTGAAGGAAATAACTTTGGATGGCATTTTACACATGACGATTCAAAGGTATGCCGCCTGGCATATTCCGGTAATGATTTCTGTGCCCAATTTAACGAGGCAGTATCCTTAAAGTAGAATGAATATAAATCCCGTATCCCGGCATGTAGTTTTTCTTTATAATACCCTTCGCCTTTAGGTGGTAAATGACAATTCACACAGCCCACTTCAATACCATCACAATTTGAGTAGTGTTTTGACTTCATCCATGACTCATACGCATGGTTATGAATATGGCAACTATTACAATATGCATTGGTTGATGTATAATGATCTGCTTTTTTTAATAAAAAACTGATTAATACCAGCACAACCACCAATAAAAAGAATTGTGTAAGTTTTTTATACCTCATACCAGTTACCTCAATTAACAGGTGATAAAAATACAATTTATTCCACTGTTGAATCGCTTAAAATATATGAAGAGCCTGATTTTATCTTAAAAAATCAGGCTCTTCATTATTATCGTTTTATTAACTATACCTGTGTTGTTCCTATACTCTTAAAACACTGGTTCAATACTAAAACTAAATTCGTAATTCTCAGCTGGTACCGAATACTCAGCATAAGGCTTAGCTCCCCACGAGTTATCACCTGCAACACCCATTTGCTTAAGATCCAATGTTACAAATACGCCATCTTTTTTCACAATATCATTCAAGTGTTTATAAACATCATGTGTCTCCTGATCAAAATCTTCAACAGGATTATGAAGAGCCGAAAAACCAATCATTGGCATTCCGCTAATTTTTAAGCCCCAACCATCGTTATTTCTTAACTCGAACCATCGCACATCTGTTTTATAACCATTCTCCTGAGGACGAACATACGGGAAATACTGGTCAGATACTTTACTATTGTACAAACCAACAAATGCTCCACGCTTACGGTCACAATAGTTTTCATGTGGACCGCGTCCAAAATACTTCAGGTTATCAAAATCAACGGGCAATTCCATTCGCATACCAAAACGTGGCATATCCGGAAGCTTATCTTTTCCTAACTGAATACTACTTTTTACATTTACTTTACCATTTCCTAATACTTCATAAGTAACAGTTTGTGTTGACTCAACAGCATCCAAACCAAAAGTAACTGTAATAAGTGCTTTGTATTTAGCAGCCTGCTCATATGTAACTGCATTTACTGCTATTGTTTTCCCTGCTTCACGCCATACTCCAAGGCGATCTATCATTTTACTACCTTTATCATTATCATTCGGAGCTCTCCAGAAATTAACAGAAGGACCTTTCTGTAATAAGCTTACACCATTTACCTGCCAACTATCAATAGCGCCTGTTATTTTATTGAAATTGATTGCAAAATTTTGACCAACAACTTCAATTACTTTTTCTTTCTCTTTAACTGTTACATCCGCATATTGCTCAACTTTCATCAACGGATGAACAGGTACTGGATATACAAATTGCTCATGAGCAGCTTCATGCCCTTCTTCTAATATTGAAGTCGCTTGCTTCAATCGAACAGAGAAATCTAGGAAATATTCACTTTCTTGCTGCCCTTTAATCTGTGGAACAGGTACTGTTACAACTTTACTTTCATGCGGTTTAAGATTAACGTCTAAAAAACCATAGTGTAACTCCTTACCATTACATGTTAAACTCCATCGTATATTATATCCATCCAAAGAAATAAAATCATGGTAATTTGTAATTTTCACTTGCCCTGTTGGCAAGCCTTCATTACTAAAACGAACATATTGGTAGGCATATTTAACTTCCCACATTCCAGGATGTGGTGTATAATCTGGTGAAATAATACCATTACACACAAAATTATAATCCGATGGCATATTCTCACCATAATCACCTCCATAGGTCCAGTATTTACGGCCTTCTTCATCTACTTCAAGCAAGCCCTGATCAATCCAGTCCCAGATATAACCACCTTGTAACTGCTTATTTTCACGGTTATGAATCACATCCCACAAGTCAACTAAGTTACCAGTGCTATTACCCATTGCATGCGAATATTCGCTCATAATCATTGGTTTCTTCTGCTGCTTAGATGCATAGTTCTTTAAATAGCGCACTCCCGGATATTGCGGACAATGTATTTCCGTATTATCACGCATCTCTGCTCGTTCATAATGAACAGGTCGCGAAGCATCACGTTCTTTAATCCAGTTAAAAACAGCAGTAAAATTCTCACCATCACCTGCTTCATTACCCATTGACCAAACAATAATACACGGGTGATTTTTACTTCGCTCCACCATTCGTATATTCCGATCAAGATGTGCTTCTTTCCACTCAGGATCTTTGGCTAATGAACGCTCGCTGTAATACATACCATGTGACTCAATATTAGCCTCATCTGTAACATATAAACCATATTCATCACACAGTTCATAAAAACGCGGATGTGTTGGGTAATGAGAGTTACGAACAGCATTAATATTAAACTGTTTCATCAGCTTAATTTCTGTCAGCATATCTTCTTCATTAACCACATGACCAGTAAACTGATTGTGTTCATGGCGATTAACACCTTTAATAAGTACCTCAACACCATTTACATAAAAAATACCATCAATAATCTCTACTTTACGGAATCCCATTTTTGTAGAAACAAACATTTTATTTCTTCCTTTAGAATCCTCTAATTGAAGTACCAGACTATATAGATTAGGTGTTTCAGCCGTCCACTTCAAAGGGTTTTCAATATCTTTTTCGAAGCTCAGTTTTAGTTCTTTCTGCTTATTAATAGCTGCCTTTGTTGTTTCCTGGGCTACCACTTTACCATTTTGATCAAAGAGCATATAAGTTAATTGATAATTCCCTGATCGTAAACCCTTAACATGATTTGCCAGATCTATATCAACTTTTAATTTTCCATTAGTATAAGACTTATCTAAATCCCCCTGAACAAAGAAATCACGTATACGAACTTTAGGTGTTGAATAGATCAGTACATCACGCTCAATACCACTAATGCGCCAAAAATCCTGACACTCTAAATAAGAACCATCACACCAGCGATATACTTCTACTGCTACAGTGTTTTCTCCTTTTTGAATGTATTTTGTAATATCCCACTCTGCTTCTGTTTTACTTCCCTGGCTATAGCCTACCTTATGGCCATTAACCCAAATATAAAATGCAGATTTTACAGCTCCAAACTGAATAAATATTTGTCGTCCATCCCAGGTTTCTGGTACTGTAAAGTTCCGACGGTAAGAGCCAACCGGATTATAATCGTGTGGGACTTGCCCCGGATTAGCTGGATAAATTTTATCTACAAATTTTATTTCATCGGAAACAGGTGCTTTGTAATCAGCAAATTCATATTGATGATTCACATAAATTGGCACTCCATAACCTTCTAACTCCCAGTTAGAGGGAACCGGAATATCATCCCAATTACTAACATCATATGTTGGTTTATAAAAATCCAATGGCCGATCAGCTGGTTTACGTACCCAGTTAAATTTCCATGTTCCGTTTAAACTTTTGTAGTATACAGAAGCATTTCGTTTTTTTGTTAGTGCATCGTGTAATGTTGAAAAAGGTACCACATCAACATGAGGTGCCTCTTTATTCTGATTGAACATCTTTATGTTCTCCCAGTCTTTTTTTTCTTCTGCTTGTGTTCCGTATGAAGCTGCAACAGCTATAACAACGAACAAAAGCATCATATATCTTTTCTTCATTTAGTATCTTTTTTTAGAAAGAGATTGTCACAGAGTATAAACTCTTTTAAATGTATATCGTATTTAATGGCAGCTTAATATACCAATTAAACTGCCATTGCTCTATATAATAATTAACTTACTGATAATTGCTTCCCTGAATCAGCTTTTTTCAAATTGCGAACACCTGTTGTTCCACCACCCTTTAGTGTTAATTCTACAGGCTTATTTGTTTTCCAAGCACCACGGGTAAAGTCAGGAATATCGATTGGCTTGGAACCATTGGCTATTGACCACTCACTTAATGGTGTAATACAACTCCATGATGCAGCATCATACACATCCATATCCATTGGCAGTCCATTACGCAAACAGTCAATCAAGCGCCAGTCCATCATAAAGTCCATTCCACCATGACCTCCTACTTTCTTAGCCATTTCACCTATACGGCTTACAATTTCAGGAGCATACTTCTCCTGTAATTCTTTCATCTTAGCATCATCAGCTTTGCTATGTCCAAAAGCAATATGTTGTAAAGGCCATTTTTGAGCAAAGCATTTGGTTCCACTCAACATATGAATACGTGAATAAGGTCGTGGCGAACTAATATCATGCTGTATCATAATTGTACGCCCCTTTGCAGTACGAATCATCTGCATATCCATATTACCACGCATCTCCACACCAACAAACTGCTGTAGGTCAGGCCTATCTGGCGCAAGCTCTTTAATTCTATTGGACAAAGTAAAATCATCAGACATCATGGCCGTCAGGTAATCCATTTTATCACCACGGTTAATATCCATAGCCTGACATATCGGTCCTAATCCATGTGTTGGGTATACATTTGCCTTTCGCGTATTTTCATGCAGGCGCCACAATTTATCATATGCACCATCTCCACGAGGCTTATCATCTTGCGGCTTATTAAAATGCCAGTAATCTAAGTCATGAATATAGGCTCCTTCACCATGCACTAAGTCACCAAACGCACCCTGACGTGCCATATTCAGAGTTAACAGCTCAAAGAAGTCATAACAGCAATTCTCAAGTATAACACAATGTTTACGTGTTTGCTCCGATACTTCAACCATCTCCCAACACTCATCCATCGTTTTTGCAGTAGATACCTCAACTGCTGCATGCTTATCACCTTTCATGGCAGCAATTGCTACCGGCACATGCCATTCCCAAGGGGTAGCAATATAAACCAGATCAACAATACCACTTTCACATAAGGCTTTAAATGCTTCGTCACTACCAGTAAACTCCTTCGCTTTGGGCAAACCAACTTTGGCTAACACATCCTGTGCGCCGTCCATTGCTGCCTGACGCGTATCACAAACTGCTGTAATTTCAACGCCTTCAATATAAGTCATACGTTCCACAGCTCCAATACCCCTATCACCAATACCAACAAATCCTACCCGTACTTTATCCAGCTTGGGGGCAGCATATCCACACATGTTAAAATTCATAGCTGGTAAACGTTCTGCTGACTTTCTGATATGAGCCACTGCTTCCTCTTCTGTTGCATTGTTGCAACATCCAGCTAATGGAGCCGAGGCAATTACTCCCGTTCCAAGAGCCATATTCTTTAAAAAAGACCTTCTATTCGATGCCATAATAGTATGTAGTTTAATGTTTATAATTCTTTATTTTCCTTTATTGCCTGATTCGCACTATCAGCCAACTTTAATAATTTTTTCATAACTTTTGGATGCTGGTCTGCAACATTATTTGTTTCACCAATATCATTTGATAAATCAAAGAGGTGGTCTGTTTCCAGGTTTCCTGTCCAATGTTTTCCAGCCAGTACCAGTTTCCAGTTTTCATAACGTATACTTGACAAACCGCCTAAGGGCTTAAAACCATAAATCGCATTATGTGGGGATCTTGCTCCTTCTTCGCCACTCATTAAAGGCCAGATATTTTTTCCATCTATCACTCTGTCTGTAGGAATGTCAGCACCTGTAAGATATGCAAAAGTAGTGAACAGATCCATGGCTCCAACCGGCTCATCACATGTTGATCCTGCTGGAATTTGCCCCTCCCAGGTCATAATACACGATACACGTATGCCCCCTTCAAAGCGTTCCTGATACTTTCCTTCACGAAGAATATGCTTACGATCCGGATCTATATAACCAAAACGACCATAACAATTCTCCAGTTCTTCATCTTTATGCACTAACGGACCATTATCTGATGAAAAAACTATAATAGTATTATCTTCTATTTTAAGCCTTTTAAGCGTGTTCATAATAATACCAACTGATGTATCCAAGTATTCAACAGCATCACCGTAAGCAGCTGCTTTACTTTTACCCTCAAAGCCTTTAGGCACAAACCAAGGGGTATGCGTTTCTATGTTGGCATATTGTAAATAAAAAGGTGTTTCTGCCTTTACCGATCTATATATAAACTTACAAGCTTCTCGTGTAAATAAGGCCGGCAACTCAGCCAAGTCATTATTATCGCAATGCTTAATAACCTGTGCCTGTTTTATTAAAGGGATGGCCGGATCGCTAATGCCATTGGGCCGCCAACCACTGTTACCAATCCGTTCTGGTCCATGATCATTAGGATACGGAATACCCAAAAATTCATCAAAACCATGCACACATGGCAAATATTGCGGTAAATGTCCCAAGTGCCACTTACCATATAAACCGGTTGCATAACCTTGCTCTTTTAGTAACTCTGTGATAGTTGTTTCTAATTCATCTTCCAATCCATTTTTTGAATGCGGGAAAAGTACAAATAAACCTTTTCCATTATTAATCCTAGGAGAATACCGACCTGTTAGAAGTGTTGCACGAGAAGGAGTACATGTTCCGTGTGGAGCATAAAAACTTGTAAATTTCATACCTTTTTCTGCCAAAGCATCAAGGTTAGGAGTAGAAATATCTTTAGCTCCAAAACAACTTAGGTCATCATAACCAACATCATCAGCCAGGATATGGATAATATTCGGCTTATTCCCTGTTTTTTGCTGAGCAAATGCCGATATACTCACAAACAAAAAGAGTATTATTACAATTCGATTTAAATGTACTTTATTCATTTTTTTAAGTGTTATCATCCTTTATTACTATCCTTTTGTTCACAAATGATCCTATCTCATATTTAAATCTCTATTTTCTTTCTCTAATTGCAATAAAGGCCGCCATCATAGAAGCGACACGATCAGGCCATTGGGTAGCTAAGTTATTCTTTTGAGACGGATCATCTTTTAAATTAAATAACTGTGGTTCCGATAAAAAACCTGTTTCCATATCAACACCCCAACTTATTTTCTTCCCTCCTTCATATGGGGGTATCAAAACCCAGTCACCTTCTCTGTATGCCAATCGTCCCTTTAGCCCTTCTGTTATATGATACTCTCTTCCTCTATTTGATTGCCCTGTTAAAACGGTTAATAATCCCTGGCTATCTGATCGTGAGCTACTCTTCTGTATTAATTCTGCAATTGAGGCATATATATCAACCTGTGATATTAAGGCGTCTGAAACAGTTGGTTGAATTGTACCTTTCCATCGGGTAATAAATGGCACATGTGTACCTGCATCATACAGACTATACTTACCCCCTCTCATTTGTCCCCATGGCGTGTGCTTACCTATCAACTCATCTGCCTGATCTTTATAACCATCATCAAGTACAGGCCCATTGTCACTCGAAAATATAACAAGTGTATTTTCTGATAAACCTTCCTTATCGAGAAAGGCCAAAAACTCATTTACGCACCAATCTGCCTCTAAAATAGCATCTCCACGAGGCCCCATCCCTGACCTACCTGCAAAGCGCTGATGTGGAACCCTTGGCACATGTGGCTGATGCAGAGCATAAAACAAGAAAAAAGGTTCCTCTTTATGTTGCTTAACGAATTGCTGTGCTTTTATCAAAAATGTATCGGCCATATTCTCATCAATCCATAAAGCCGATTTTCCACCTTTCATATATCCAATACGTGAAATCCCATTTGATATACTCATATCGTGTCCATGACTGGGATGTATTTTCAAAAGCTCGGGATTCTCCCGCCCTGTTGGTTCTCCCTCGAAATTTTTTCTATAATTAACTTCTATTGGATCATTAAGATCGAGATTAACAACATCGCCATTTTCAACATAAACTGTTGGGGTACGATCATTCGTTGCAGCCATTATATATGAATAATCAAATCCAACCTGGTTAGCACCTTTAGATATTGTTTTATTCCAATTAACACCTCCATCTCCTAAACCCAAATGCCACTTACCTACTACTCCTGTTGCATAACCGGCTTCCTTCATCATCTTAGGTAATGTTTCTGAGGCGGGATCGATTAACAAAGCTGCATTTCCCTGTAATACTGCCGCCCTGCTATTTCGCCAGGGGTACTCTCCTGTTAATAAGCTATATCGACTAGGTGTACATGTTGCAGCAGTTGCGTAACCATTTGTAAAACGTATGCCTTCTGCGGCCATTTTATCAAGACCCGGTGTAGTTAATGCTCCCTGGTTATAACAGCTCACATCACCTAAACCTAAATCATCAGCATAAATGATAACAATATTTGGTGATTGCTGCAAGGGTTGTTCTCCTGAGCAGCCATTAAAAATGATTAATAAGATGAGAAGGATAATGTTTAATAGAAATCGTTGCATGTGTATTTGATATTATATTAAAAGTATACTATACTTTTATTAGGGCTAATATACGATTCTCATTTGATATAACTATACGAAAATCAAAATTCTTTCATTTCGTTATTATATGACAAGATAATTGTAGTTATTTAATTACATAAGGTATTGTTGAATAGACCTTATTTTTTAATCTGGTAGATTAAAAAAGCTTAAGCAAAGATTGCTTTATGGTATGGATTTACCATTATGTAGAACTCAAAAAAAAATCAGGAATCAACCTACAGCCGACTAAATACCGAAACCTTACACAAAATAAAAGTCACATAATTTCACATCAAACCTTGGTTATTTAAAATAGTTTGGCTGTATATCACCTTCCAAATGAGGCTCGTTATCAGATATAAAGGTTAATAACTCTAATTTCCTGAAATAGTATTTAAAGCATAAAAAAAGCGAACTATAAAGTCCGCTTAAATAAAAGGTATCATGAAATTATCTTTTTGTTTGTTCCAACACCGAAGTAGCCGTAGCGATAATACCCGATATATCAGACATGTTTGAAGGAATAATCATAGTATTATTTGTTTTAGCCAACTTACCAAACTCGCCAAGGTATTGCTCTGCAACACGTAAGTTAACAGCATCCATACCTCCCTTTTCATTAATTGAAGAAGCTATCTCCCTAATCCCTTTTGCCGTTGCGGCAGCGATAGATTCAATTTCAGCTGCTTTACCTTCGGCCTCATTTATACGTTTTTGCTTTTCTCCCTCTGAACGAGCAATAAGCTCCTGTTTATCTCCTTCAGCCACATTTATCTTGGCTTGTTTCTGACCTTCTGATTCCGCAATCATAGCACGCTTCTCCCTCTCAGCCCTCATCTGCTTCTCCATAGCATCTTTAATACTCTGTGGGGGCGTAATATTCTTTACTTCGTAACGAGCTACTTTTACTCCCCATGGGTCACTTGCTTTATCCACTGCATTAACAATACTGGTATTAATTGTTTCACGTTCTTCAAAGGTTTTATCCAAATCTAACCGCCCAATAACGCTACGCATTGTTGTTTGTGCGATCTGAATAGATGCAAATACATAATTATCAATCCCGTATGACGCTTTTTTAGGGTCAATAACCTGCAAATACAACACACCATCTACCTCAACTGCAATATTATCCCTGGTAATACATGACTGTGATGCCACGTCAATAGCAACTTCTTTTAATGTATGTTTATAAGCTACCTTATCAATGATTGGAGCTAAAAAGTGAAAACCGGCGGTAAGTGTACCATTATACTTTCCCAATCGTTCAATGATATATGCAGAGCGTTGTGGTACTATCTTTATGCATGATAAAATAATAAAGAATACAATTATGCCAAGAACAAGGAAAACAATACTTTGTGCATCCATAATATTAAAAATATTAGAGGTTAAAATTATATGATTCATTTTGGCTCAACTTGCAAAATGAGTCCTACTTTGTTTGTAATTTTTACTTTATCTCCTATGTGTAGTTCTGAAACGGAAGATGCTGACCATGTAGTTCCTTTAAAATCAACCTTACCATCTGATCCCGGCTTAATATCAGATACACACTCTCCTATTCCTCCAATAAACTCTTCTTCCGGGTTGTAACCTGTTTTATTGCTATACAATCGTTTTAACAAAAATGACCGTAGCAGAATCAATGATAGAACAGAGGTTACACTAAAAATGAGGAACTGAAAGCCAAGTGATGGCTCAAATAAATAAACACACAGAGCAGTTATCCAGGCTCCAATACCAAAGAATAAGATAAATACACCCGGAATAACAAATTCGAGAAGTAATAATAGTGCACCTACGATAAACCAGATAACTGCAACATTGGATAATATTTCCATATGATATAAGGCATTTTATTAACTCAATAAATATACTTTTTATTAATAAAAACTACAACACAATCATTAAACAAAAAAGATAAAACCTCAAAAAATAAAGAAAATGCAGATAATCGGGGGAGAAGAGAGAAGAGGAAGGTTAGCCGGAATTAACCTTATTCAAACCCTCAACTACTCACCAACATACAATATTATAACAATAAAAATACCTTTTAAAACCCAAGGTTCATCTTAGACTGAGCTTAATGAAAAACACTAAACAGTATCAATCAAAGCTTTTAAGATTTCATAATATTTCTTGCCTGATGAAATACTGCTAATCCACCTGTAGACGTTTCCTTGTATATATTTGGCAAATCATGCCCTGTTTGTTTCATAACTCTTACCACTTCATCAAAAGAAATACGATGACGTCCATCGGATAAGAGTACAAATGTATTATGATTTAAGGCACGAGCTGCTGCAAAAGCATTTCGTTCAATACATGGTATTTGTACTAATCCGGCAATTGGATCACATGTTAATCCTAAATGATGCTCTATCCCCATTTCGGCAGAATATTCCACTTGATAAATACTACCTCCAAACAGTTGAGTTGCTGCTGCAGAAGCCATAGCACATGCTGTGCCTACTTCACCCTGACACCCTACCTCAGCACCAGAAATAGATGCATTATATTTAACCAGATTACCAATAAGGCCTGCCGTTGCTAATGCTCTCAGAATCTTTTTATCTGTGGCATTATAATACTCCTGAATAAATTTTAACACGGCAGGTAGCACCCCGCTTGCACCACAGGTTGGTGCAGTAACAATTGTTCCTCCTGCTGCATTTTGTTCAGACACTGCTAATGCATATGCAAATATCATTGAACGACGCTCCATTCGTCCGCTAAAATTCTTGGCTTTTGTATAGTAGGAGGCAGCTTTACGCGGTAAATTAAGCGCTCCAGGTAATACCCCTTCCTCGTCAAGCCCTTTTTTAATGGCACTTCTCATTACCTTCCATACTTTTTCAAGGTGCCTCCATATTTCAGGGCCTTCGACCTCTTCTACATACTCCCACAAATGTTTTCCATTGGCTTCACACCATTTAAGAATCTCATCCAATGTTGTTAATTCGTATAGGGATTCTGTTTCGTCTTTCTTAAAATCATCCACAATAGTACCACCACCAGTACTATAAGCCGTCCACCGATCTATTTCCTCTCCATTGCAATAAGCATAGAAGGTTAATGCATTTGAATGCCGGGGCAAAAACTCTCCAGGCTTCCACTCCACCTCTAAAGGCAAATTCTTCTTCTTAAAAACTTCTTGAATGGCATAATCAGTAAGGTGCCCTTTACCTGTTGCAGCAAGACTCCCATAAAGTGTTACTTTATAATTATCTGCATTAGGTTGACGTACTAGAAACTTTTCTGCAGCTTTTTTGGGTCCCATTGTATGGCTACTCGAAGGGCCACTACCAATTTTATAAATTTCTTTTATCGATTCCATCATGACAGTATGATTTAGCTGCCAAAGGTACGGAAGCTGGTGTTAGCATACAGAATATTGAAGTTAAAATCCGCTATAAAAAAAACTGACTTTTATCAGCAATTACCATCACTTATAAACAATCATTTTCTTCACATTATTATTTCAATACAGCTCACCATTCTTTCATCAATATATGCTTGAAACTTACAATCTGCAAACGTTCTGAACGTTCTATCAAATCCCTTAACTATTAAATGATGGATGAGGTAAATTCAAAGGTTAATGCCGAACTAGCAATATTACGTAGATTCAAAAACCTAAAACTTTAAATAAAAAAAAGGGTGTTCGAAAAGTAAGAAAATTAATTCTTTGTCAAAATTCAGCTCTACTTACCATCCGAAAACCAGACTGATTTACAATAATTTACCTATAGATATTTAAGGTAAAAAAGTTGTTGAGTACAAATGAATTCTACTTTTGGAACACACTCTCTAACTATTAGTAATTGACTTCTTCGTCAATATCCTGATCATCTTTCTCCAGTGGCTTAAGGTGTGATGGTATTTCTTCATTCACCTCATCTCCTTTAAAATAAGGGAAAAAGTCTAAAATTGGACTCTCAGCAATGGCATTAATATCAAAATCAACCGTCATTCCGCCCATGCCTTCATAAATTTTATCATAAGCATCTTTCACATCACTTGCTAAAACAAGAACCTGGTTGCTGACTTTCTTTTCTTTACCTGATTTCTCATCCACTGAGGCAAATGATATTTTACTTTTAAACCAGATATCTCCATTTTCATTATCGAAAATTTCAGTATAATTAGCTTTTCGAATATTCGTAACAATAAATTCACCACGAATCATCGACTCCATTTCCTTATATATTCTCGATTCTGCTTCGGTAAACGATACTGCATCAATAAGGTAGGTTTCACTAACTTTCTTTTCTACGCCAGATTGTTCGTCAATCTTTTCATATTTAACTTTACACTCGAATAAATTCTGCATAATCCTATTTTTATGTAACAAAGATAAAAGAGTTGTGGTGTTGCAAAAAACATATTTGCAAGTTTGCAGTAAATCAGCTTAGACAAAGAACCTTACTTGCTGATTATAATACTTTTAATCAATTAAAAAACTTCTGAAAAAGTTACATATATTCCATCTTCTCCTTTTGCAAAACCATAATCCACCCTAATATTCATCTTCGGCTGCAATTCTGCTCTAACACCAATACCTCCATTGGGAAGCCAATGCGTTATTTTATCAAAAGAAGGTGCTACAGTGCCAGTACCAAGCCATACGACGTACCCAAACCGATTATTATAATTACCTTTTTTATTGAGTTGCTTACGTTGAAACATATGGCGATATTCAATGGTACCTATCATCATATTGTCATCCCTAAATCGCCCCATTGTATACCCCCGTAAATTATCCAGTCCGCCCAACATTGGCTTGTCAGTCCATGGTGTTTCTCCACTAAAAGTAAAACGTGTTTTTATTTGCCAGGCCAATGTCCTGCGTTCTCTTCTAATCTTAATGTATTCCCTGTAGTCAAAATCAACAATATTAAATTTTGAATTTCCTCCCCAGAATGAACTATAGGAAGTAAAACCAAGACTTAAGTAAACTCCCTCATAAGCATTCTGAACGAAATCACGTGTATCATAATCGAGTACAATTCCTAAACCTGTATTGTAAACATTGGTTCCACTCTTTAGTACATCATCATCGGCTTCCATTAATGAATTCATATTAAAGGCTCTTGTCTGGTTTAAGTCAACAACCAATCCAACAAAGAAGTTATTACCTGTTCGAAACATTAGACGCTGAAAAAAACGCCAATAACTCCTGGTATACCCCGTTGTTGTATCAGATTTTTGTACTGTATTACCATTATTGTATCCAACTCCCCAATAATTATCAGGCATATCTCGCCACTGAAACTCTCCAATGGAACGGATTTTATCTCCTTTCCAATAAATAACATTCATAGCGCGAACAGCAAAAGAACCATTTGAACTATATCCAACAGAAAAGGGAACAGATGAAAGATTGAGTAAACGATCTTTATTTTCAGTCTTAAAAGTTATGAGTCCGCCACCAGACAACAACCATTCCATTTCAGGCGTATAGGAGGGGGCAATGTAGGGCATGATTTTAAAGGTATGTGCTTCAATTTTGGCAAACCTTAATGAATCCAAATTATTAAGAATAATATTTTTCAACGAATCGACTTGTCCTAAAGCATTTACATTAGTAAATACAATAACCAATAATACAATAAAGAAGCTCCTCACAATAATTTCTAGGCTTTGATGATCTTTTTTCAAATATAATAAGAAAAAGAATAACTCTCACCAACCTTACTCAACTTTTATAACACTGATTTACAATGCAATACAAGCACACGAAAAAGCATAGCAAATAAAAAAAAATAAATTTCATAAAAACGTACGTCCATACAGCTTTTTGATTGTCCTATAACTGTAAACAAAAACGAATTGATATGAATGCTAAAACGATAAGGCGTAATTTGTACAAGGTTTTAAGAAAAACTGGAGTACCAAAAAACCGAATCAGTGAAGAAGCGTCGCTACGTGATGAACTTTTTGTTGATGAACTAGATATGAATTGTTTCTTGTTTTATTTAGAAACACGTTTTGATGTAGCTATCGAAAATGAAGAGATACTTCAATTGACTTCTGTAAGATCAACCATTGATTATTTACAGAAGCATTGCGCATAAGAGTTTTTCAATGACCAATCCATAAGGTTGTTTCCTTCCACACAAGACAACAAAACCACTCATTTTATTGTCCTGTTAACTTATCGGGAACAACCTTTGCTTTTTTAAAAACGCGCTCTAGCTCCTCATCAGGGCGAATAATATTATAATTTTCCCAAAAGTCGTCGTCTGTCTCATCAATTTGGTCAGCAAGTACATAGTTTGACTTAAACAGCTCTGACGATTTTAATCTCACTTTTTTATCTATCTGCCAATCACTAATTAGCAGTTCGGTTACTGCAGTGAATACAGAGTTTACTTTACTCCATTTATCATTAATCCTGACAATAATTTCACCATCAATACGATTTAAAATCCATTTGTCCTGATAAAATCTATAATCAATATAGTACTTGGCATGTAATGGTCTTACTTTTAGTTTTCTGGATGCTCTTCGTATAAGTGAACGTCCACTCGTTTTAAGTGCTTTTTTGGTCAAAGCAAATTCTGCTCTCACTAATGCAAAACTTTTGGCATGTACATATAACACACCATTATAAAGTAGTGCTCCATTATCATTATAGGGTTTAAAATTTACTTTATACACAATTTCTTCATTCAATACATCCAACCCTGCATATATATATTTATATTGGTTGTTTTCTTTTGAAAAAAAATCATGATAACGGGCAATATCAACTCGTGAAAACTGAAATGGGCCACCCTCTAATTTAAAATTAACCAAATCCATACTCTGCAAGTCATTCTTCTTTCGCCCTTTAATAAACTTAACACGCTCCATATCTGATGGATTCAGATAACTTGGTTTTATAATTTCTATTATTGCTTCAGATACCTGCACGTACTCTCCATCCTGACGAATGGATTCGCGAAAAAAACCATGCAACAAAGCCTGCTCATCCCAGTAGTTTTGCTTATATTTATTCTTAAGCATCCTGATAATCTCGTCGGGATCCTTATATGTAACTTCCACCTCTTTTAATCTTACTGTATTGGGCTGCAAAACAATTTCTAAGGTTGAATCAATTGCCGGAATATGCACCATTACAGAACGATACCCTAAAAATGAGAACACCAATACACTATCTGCATAAGCTGATGGTATTTTAAACTCAAATTCACCCTGAGAATTTGTTATAGTACCCAAAGGCTGATGTTGAACAGATACATTAACCAAAGGTAAAGGCACCTTATTATTAGCATCTATAACATGACCATCAATCCTGATTGGTTGTTCTCCTTTTCCAGTATCAATACTCTCACTAATAATTATCTGGTCATTAATAAAAGCAATTTTTACCTGACAGTTATTAAGTATCTCTTTAACAATTTCAAGTGGATGTACCCGAAAAAAATTAACGTTTAATATACTATCTCCAGGGATTGCATTAACATCGTATGCAATATTTATATCCGTTTGACTGGCTAATGAATCTAAAAATGAAGAAAGTGTAATGGTCTTATAATTGGCTGTTATAAGTTGAGCTGACAGGTTAAATGATAAGCTTAAAAAAAAGTATAAAAAAAGAGTGTATTTGCTTATCAAGTTTTTCAGCATTCTTTTAAGGTGTTAAAGTAATTTAGCAAGAATAACAATTTCTACAATGTATTGTTTGAATAGAGTTTCTTAAAAAAAACATATCTTCTTTTATTTTCAATCTAAAACTGGGCTGAAATTAAATATTCATTATCGACTTGTTGATATTTAAGATTAAATGATGTACAAACAGATTCCAACACATGGTTGAGGGAGTGGTGACTAAATGTGGCATTTAACACATCATCGTCAATATCTAAACTACGATCAATTACAATAGAAATATGATACACCTCTTCTATTGTTTTAAAAACATCTGACAAACTTGTATTCTTAAATTCAATTTCTTTGGTTTTCCAGGCTTTATAATTAGGTGTTAACACTTTAATTTTTTTTAAAGAATGAATAGACTTATTATATGCTACAGCATCTCCTGCCTCGAGTATAATATTATCTGAAGTTGCTTTTGATCCTACATTAACTTTTCCGGTTGATACTGTTACTTCACTATTCGTTGCGCCAGCATATGCTTTTACATTAAACGCTGTACCTAAAACCTCCACATTCAGCTCTTCTGTTTCAATAATAAATGATTTAGTCTCATTTCGTACAACATCAAAAAAGGCTTCACCTGCTAAGCTCACTATTCGGCTATCACCATCAAATACTTCAGGATATGTTAAAGTACTTCCCACATTCAAGTCTACCCTTGTTCCATCTGGAAGTTGTATCATTTTTATAGTACCTGTTGAGCAAATCTTAATAACAGCAGGTTCACTGAAATAATTTCTTAAGAGAAATGTTGATGTTAATAAAAGCATTAACATAACTACTATAGCAACATAACGATACAAACGGATGATTTTATATTTAGTTTGTGTATTTGAAAACTTAGCTTTCACATTTATCCAGGCCGAATCCACATCAATCATGTTTATTTCTTGTGCATAATACGTTTCTCCCCATAATTCCTTCACTTGCTTTTCAATATCAGGATTTTTGACTAATTCTTTTTGCAATTCCTCATGTTCCCGGGGACTCAGCTCTCCTGAAACATCCTTTGCCAAAAGACTCCAACTCACATGCCTGTTCTCTTTCTTCATCATTCTCACAATTAAAGTATTACCAAAAATACTAGTGTTGCCAGCAATTGTTTTTTTAAGGGTTTTAACTGTTCCCTTAAATACTTTAGTGCTTTACCCATTTGCACTTCAACTGTTTTTGGCGATATATTTAACTTTTCTGCAATTTCTCTGTACTTCAAACCATCCATACGGCTCATTTTAAAAATCCGGCGGCGTTGTTCTGGCAGTTCATCAATAACTCTATTTATCTGTTGTAAATACACATTTTCATTAAATGTAAGCCATCCCCCCTCGTTAATACCTTCATTTTCCTTCTCATACTCCCGAACAACTTGCCTGTGCTTTAGCTCATTTGTACATTTATTACGAACCGATACAACTAAAAATCCTCTTAAAGATCTTATTTCCATTGATGCCCTGTTCTCCCACAACTTAACAAAAACACCCTGCACCACATTCTCTGATAAATCCCTGTCCAACAAATACTTTTGCGCCAATAATACTAAATGAGGATAGTAATTTCTAAATACCATTTCAAACGCACGCTCGTCACCTGCTTTCACTTTTTGTAAAAGCACATCTTCATTTTCAAGAAAAGTGGATAATCCGGTCATTTACGATTGGTTTATTAAAGGACAGTTAAATTCTTTTTTTCCCTTATCCAATTTACAACTTTTTTAATCTGATTGGCGATATTAATATCTATTCCGCCCTCCATTCAAAAGTAGTAGCCAAGGCAGCATGATCGGAAGGAAAACCCAAAGGATGGTCGTTTATTAAGAAACTATTTATCGGGGCTATTTTTTCTCCTTTGTAGAAGATATAATCAATGCGATTTGAAACAACATTATCAGACCGGAGTGACCATGTTTTTCCTAAGTATTTGGTTTCATCAGGATACAATTGACGAAAACTATCGATATAACCGCCTGCTTCCAACGCCTTCGTTACCGGAAATGCAATGGTTAAATTTCTATAGTTTGCATGGTTATTATTTGTCCAGTCAAGATGAGAACCACTATTAAAATCACCCGCAAAAATAATTGGAGCTATATTCGCTTTCAGGGTCAATTGACGTAATTCACTTAAAATAAACCGGATCTCTTTGCCCCGAGTTCTTTCTTCCATTATTAAAATGGTATCTTCAATTGCTGCTCCACTTCTAATATACTCATCTATTTGAGGCTCATCACTCAAAAACACCGGACATGTTAATACGCTTTTGTCTACATCTAATTCAAGCTCAATGCATCCAATATTTTCGGCACGATATAAATTATGACTTTCACCCATCGGATATAGGCTTAGCATGTTAAGTTTTTCACTGCGGTAATACAAGGTATAATCTAAAGCATCAGCAATAACAGGCCCCGATTCATTTGCTTCCTGTAGAATTATAATATCCGGTCTTGCTCCTTTTATCACCTCAATTACCCGTCTTACTCCAACATATTTACCATCATGAATGCCTCCATCCCATATATTCCATGTCAATACGGTTAACTGTTCTTTAAATTTTGCTTTTTTAATTTTATTACTGCCTTTTTTGTGATACAGTGTTTTTATTTCAACTGGACTTAATTGTCTCGACCACATTGCCAAATCATCAAGCTGCCCATTAAATAAATCCGTTGTTACTTGTTCTGAAACAGGACTGCATCCAATATTCAATGGAATACTATCAAGTTTCATCTGGTTTTTCCAAACAGAATACACTGCCACATTTTTTCCATCGTAATACAGGCGTGCTTCTTGCTTACTCGAATTATAACTGAAAACCAAATGATGCCATTTTCCATCATCAATAGCTTGTTTTTTTGTTGGCCGATAGGTCCATTTCTTTATTTCATCACCAAATTGCCACCCCCATGCTCCATTACTTTGAGCAATAATCCTCCATCCGTACAAACCAGATGTATTGTTTTTTTCTTGTGATAGAATAGTGTATTCCTGATCATCTCCGGCATGTTTTTTTACGCGTATTGCAATAGTAAAACCATCGTAATCGTTAAGTGAGAATGGGTTTTTAAATTTTAAAGTCAATGGTTTTCGGGATATAGAATGTAAAGACAGATCTAGGCTTGTATCATTTTTCTCGTAATTGTAGCCAACGGTCTGGGGTCCAAACACTGCTATTTTGGAAAGACCTTTATTATGAATATTGTTATTAAAATCATATGTCAGAAGAGGTCGCCCTATATGCACATCATCCTGACAAGCAATCAGTAATAACACATAAACCAGTCCAAAAACTAAATATTTCAAAAATGTCATATATTTTGTTTTGATTGCTCAAACCCCTCTACATCAACAGCTTTATTTGTACTTAGTTCTTGTAAAACAATCTCCAACTCCCTACTTAACTCGTTAAAATGCTTGTTAAAAGTTGGTTTCTCATTTTTATAATCATACTCTGCTTTAATAGCAAGATCGTATAAGAGCGGTGCCGATATTGTACCTGCAATACCTTTAAACGAATGTAGCATCCGTTCCGCTACATCACGTTCTCTTTCTCTTACTTCATTAAATTCTATAATAAAATTCAGGTGATCAAAGTAAAACCGTTGCAATAGTCGTTTAAAAAAGTCCCATCTGTTTGCAAAACGTTTAACACCATCATTAACATTAATACCTTTTATGGATGGCAAGCCATCTTTATTGTCTTCTATCTCAATCATAGGCTCATCTTTTATAGCGATTGGCTTTCTTTTTATGAGCTTCCCTCCCTGTCTTTTTTCAACCCACTTCAGTATCTTTTTATAAACCTGTTCCGGATCTATTGGTTTAGCGATCATATCAACCATACCGGCATTTAAATACCTCTTTTTTGTACCTCCAATAGCATCAGCTGTCATAGCAATAATTGGCAGTTCTGTATGCTCTTTCATAGATAAAATACCTTTAGTTGCATCAAAACCATCCATAACCGGCATTTGAATATCCATCAGAACCAAATCATAATAATTAACCCCACAATCCTTTACAGCTTGTATGGCTTCTTCTCCATTTGACACAACATCAACATGAACTCCAGCCAGTTCGAGCAGTTCAATTCCAATTTGTTTATTTGTTTCATTATCTTCTACAAGCAAAATAACTACTTCTGACTTTTTCCTCAACTCATTAAGGTAAAGTCCCGGTTCTTTCTTACGCCATGGTAATTTTGTTTTTTCCTTACCAAATGCTTCAAGGCAAGCATCGTGTAAAGTTGAAAAGTTGACTGGTTTAACAATAGAACCAATAGCATTATCATTAATAAAGCTTTGCAAATCATCTTCTTGATTAAAAGCTCCAACCAAAACCAGCATTGGTAATTTTTGCACATTATTAGCATGTAAATCCTCAACTGCATGCGGTAATTTATTACCTGCAATACTCCAGTCTGCAATAATCAGGTCAATTGAATTATCCTGCCGCCCTTCTACAAGCTTAAGAATAGCAGAGTCGCATCGACGCACTAATGTTACTTTAAATTTGAGTAACTCCAGCATATCTTTTATCATCGAAGAAGTTGTAGGATGATTATCTAGAACTAAAACCCGCTTGCCTTCAAGATCCTTTGGTGGTATTAATAAATCTCGTTTTTGTGTTTTTTGTTTTCCAACTTTTAAAGTAAAGAAGAATGAACTTCCCTCACCATACTCACTTTCTACCCAAATTCGCCCTCCCATAAGACTCGACAAACGCTTACATATAGCTAAGCCAAGTCCTGTACCGCCATATTTTCTTGTAGTCGATACATCAGCTTGAGAAAATGAGTCGAAAAGAAATTCCTTTAAATCATCTTTAATTCCAATACCAGAATCTTTAACTTCAAAAAGTAATTCCACCTCATTATCATCTTCCTGAAGCACAAGCACACTGGTTATAATCTCTCCTTTATTTGTAAATTTTACAGCATTATTAACAAGATTAACCAATATTTGTGTTACTCTTAACGGGTCTCCAATTAAATTAAGTGGTACATCAGCATGTAAAGCATAAATAAATTCCAATCCTTTTTCATGTGTTTTGTAAGCCACCATATTACTCAAATCATCAAATACTTCCTCCAGATCATAATCAATTTCTTCGAGAACAAGCTTCCCTGCTTCAATTTTTGAAAAATCAAGTATATCATTAATAATACCTAACAAAGCCTTTGAACTTCCCTGAATCTTGCGCAAATAATCACCTTGCCCGGGATTTACTTCTTTTTCAATAGCAAGGTGAGTCCAGCCTACAATAGCATTCATGGGTGTTCTGATTTCATGACTCATCCGGGCCAAAAAATCACTTTTTGCACGTGTGGCTGCTTCAGCATCATCTTTAGCTTCTTTTAACAGTACTGCATCGTTCTCTTTTGCAATGGCAATACCTAGAGTAACTGTATAGGCTCTAAAGATGGCGCGGTGTGACTCTGACCATGGCATACCTTTATCTGTATTACCAAATCCAATAAATCCCCAAAATATATCACGTGCAAAAACAGGAACAACTAAAAGGCTATCCAGCCCAAGTTCATTAAAAAGATACTGTTCTTCTTCTATAAAGTCGTCTTTAAAACCATTTATATCTTTTTTATCAGATAAGGCATGAAACCACCTTGAACCAATCTGAGGATAGCTTATTGCCTGTAATTCAGGCCTAACAACGGCATCTATTTTATCTTTCTGCCATTCATACAAATGCGTTGTAGTTAGTTGTTTTCCTTCTTCTGTCTTATCATTTTTGAAGATAAAAGATTGATCTACCATTGCACTTTGTGCTACAATACGCAACGATTTTTTTATTGCTTCTTCAGAATCCTGATTAACAATCAGCTCTTTAACAGCTTCTGCTACACCTTCAAGAAAACGATCCCTCATCATTACCTCGGAAATAGCTTCTTTTGTTGCTGTTATATCTATCATTACGCCTTGTAGATAACTTCCGCCGTCACCTTGTTTAACCGACATGCCTTTTTCGTGCAACCAACGCATTTCTCCCTTTACATCTTCGATACGATACTCAACTTCATAAGCATGATTCCTGGCAACAGCTTGCTTAATAGTATCCAATACATGCTCGCGATCATTCTCAAAAATAAGATTTGTAAAAGCCTGAACTCCATCAAGAAAACTCTCTGACTCAAAACCTGTTACTTTACCAAAACCACTACTTAAAAAAAGCATTGTGCGACTATCATCAAGTAATCCTGTATATACAATGCCCGGTACATTGGTTACAATATTCCTGTAATTTTCTCTACTTCGTTCTAATTCTCGTAATGCTTTGTTTAATTCTGTAATATCAGTAGATATTCCGCAAACGGCTTGTATTTCACCTCGTTTATTTCGTATTGGAAACTTGTTCGACAAGAAATAACGCTTACCTGCCCTCAATTCAATCTCTTCCTCAAGATGAACAGGCACACCACTACTAATAACTTGTAAATCAACCTCCCTCCACTGATCCACAGGTTCTTTAGAGAATAAAACATCATCTTTCTTTCCTATTACATCTTCTTCATTGAGTCCAACCTCATCGCACCAATTCTGATTAACCAGGGAATAACGTCCTTCCAAATCCTTAACATAGATGAGTGCCTTACTGTTATTAATTATATCATCTAATAAACGGCGATTGTCCTCTATAGCCGTCTCTGCATGACGGCGCTTACGCTCATCTGAGGTAATGGTAAAAATGAAAAACCTTAAAACTAACAGACCTGCGATGATAGCAACAATAACCAGAATGCCTAAAAATTTTAAGCTTAACTCTCCCCATTTCTGAAGCATTCTGGACTGAATTTTTGATGCTAACCCTGCTTTTTCTTCAATAACGAGAGCATTATTGCGTAAAGAAATTCTTACACTTCTCATTTCATTAACCAGATCAATTGTACGCAATATTGTTTGTTCATAATGGCGTAAATCAGCACGAAAATGCTTCATATACCTACGGGCATCAATATTATTTATCTGGTTTTCAATAACAAATGTCAAATTAAGTGTCCTGTCAAACCAGGCTTCAATAGAATCTTGTTCTGTAACAGCACTATGAGTAAAATCAATACGCGTTTGCAGAGCACGAATACCCAACATTAATGCATGTGCCTTATTGTATTTTTGAAACGCTTCAGTATGAGCTTTCTTATTTCTATCCAACCATTTCTCAAGCAAATACTTTTGTCTAAGTTCCTCTTCTGTTATTGACAAATAAATGCTATCTGTTTTAAAAATAAGTTTATTCCAGTGATTATGAAGTGAAGCATATAATTTAAAATCTTTATTAAATGCTGTGATATGATCAAGCATTGGTGTTAGGATTTTCTTCGTTTCGGCATTAGCCTCTGATTGATTTATTTCCTGCAGTGTAGAGCTAATCTCAATTGTTAAAGAATCTACAATATGAATCAAGGTTGTATCTCCATTTATATGTGCCTGTTTTTCACTTAACCTTAATTGATAGATATGATCTTGAAGTTGATTTACTTGCTCTGTACTTTCCACTACAAAAGATAATCGCCGAATACCCCTGATACTTAAAAAAGATACTACAGACATTATTAAGATAATGATTACAAAAGCAATCACCACTTTTCTTTGAATTGAATCAGCTACTCCTTTTAAGCGAAATTGCCCCATCTTAATTTTTAATTTTACCAGCCTATCATCCTGAGATTTACATAAAATAAACTATGACATAATTTAAAATTGATTTCAGGTTATTAGTTTCTAAAGATAATAACAAATTTTAATCTCTTAAAGAACTACTATTTCTGAAACAGATTTATCGCCCGGAAGTTTATCTTTAATGTGTCTTTATTACTTTTGAGTCTTAAATATAAATACTATGAGTTACCATCCATACAAGTTTCTGAAAAAAAGAATTGTAGCCCTGTTTTTTACATTTATATCTTTATACCTTAACGCACAAACCAGTTCTATTACTCCTAAATATGAGATGCGTGGTGTATGGGTTGCCACAGTTGCCAACATTGACTGGCCAAGTAAACCCGGACTAAAAGTTAAAGAACAGAAGCAAGAAGCGCTTTCCATTATATCACATATTAAAGCACTTGGCTTAAATACAATTTTTCTACAGGTGCGTCCTGCTTCTGATGTACTTTATAACTCTGAATATGAACCCTGGTCAAAAGTTTTAACCGGTGTTGCAGGTCAATCGCCAAAATACGATCCTCTTGATTTTTGGATTAAAGAAGCACACAAAAAAGGTTTAGAGCTTCATGCATGGATTAATCCCTACCGAGCTTCAATGAATTTAAAAGATAAACTCCCACTTAAACACCCCTACTATACTACCCCTGATATGTTTGTGAAATATGGTAATAAATTATATTATAACCCAGCAGCTCCTGAAGCTAAAAAACACATCAACAAAATTGTAAAAGAACTTGTTACGAATTACGCAATCGATGGTATTCATATGGATGATTACTTCTATCCTTACCCTATAAAAGACGAAGAATTTCCGGATTCTACTAGTTTTGAACTATATGGTAAAGAAAAGTTTAATAATATCAATGCCTGGCGACGTGAAAATGTAAACCAGACCATACGTTCCATTAAAAAAACTATTTCAGATACAAAGCCCTGGGTACAATTTGGAATAAGCCCTTTTGGTGTTTGGCGAAACAAAAAAGATGATCCAAGAGGTTCGGATAGTAATGCAGGAACAACAAACTACGATGGTTTACACGCAGATATTTTACTCTGGATGGAAAACAAATGGATTGATTATGTTGCACCACAACTCTATTGGGGAACTTCGCATCCTGTTGCAAATTATATTAAGCTCGCAAAATGGTGGGATGCTAACCATTACAATATTCCAGTATATATTGGACACGGTATATACAAAACAGGCAACAATACACCTGATTGGAAAGATAGTAACCAACTTCCTTCTCAACTAAATTATGTCAGAGATCTACAAAACCTATCCGGCAGCATTTTCTTCAGCTACAAACATTTTAATCGTGATTTATCCGGTTTTCAGGATACGCTTATTAGCAATTTTTATAATACCAAAGCTCTTACGCCTCATATAAAAACAGGTAGTACAACTAATCACATTACAATAAGCAAACTAAGAGCCAGTAAAAGAAAAATTAAATGGAAGGTACGTGGTAACAACAAAGATCTCAATACCAGGTACATTCTCTATTTCTATAAAGCTTTTGATGCTTTTAATCCGGATAATCCAAAATATATTATTGATGTTTGTAATCAAAAGTCTTATAAATTACCAGAAAAACTATCTGCTCACCAGCAAACATATTTTGTCAGGGTTACTGCTTTAGATTCGTATAATACAGAAGGGGACTTAAGTGAGCCTGTGCAGTTAATTATTAATTAAAATTTAGCAGAGAAATGTAAAAAATGAAGGAAAACAAAAACAATTTTCTCTCCAATATTGGCTATACTAACAATAATGGTCGCACCTCTTACAAAGCACTCATAAAATGACTCAATAACAGCCCCAGTCATTACAAAGCATATTTACACTAACACAATTACATATCTTGTCAATACAACAAACACTTACAGTGGTTGCAAAAAAGCATCGCAGTCATTCAATAACTATCACAAAGTTTACAATATACTTCAAGAGCTTTCCAAGGTATGCCTTCCTAAATTTTTTAACAACTACAAAGTCAATTTTACAAAATATATCCAGGAGACTATTGCTTAGCAGTGTTTTTTTCAGATCAGTTATAAAACAATCTATGTTCTCTTGTGTTTCAATGCAAAACTAAACTGATGATAACACAAAAACGTAAACCATTAGTGCCTGTTCAGATAAAAGAAAATAAAATACTTAACGAAGGTGTTCACTACATTTCAATGGATAAACCTTTTCGTTTTGAAGCAGGTCAGGTCGTAGGTTTAGCACTAAAAGCAAATGACGAACCACGGCTTTATTCCATCGCATCAGGACAAAATCAAACGATACTTAGTATTCTGTTTGATGTAAAACCTGATGGTAAATTAACTCCTCAGCTATCCCAAGTAAAAAGTGGCGATACTGTGTATATTTCTGAGCCTTTCGGTAAATTTCTATGTCAATCAACTCCTGCAACATGGATTGCAACAGGTACAGGAATTGCACCATTCGTATCGCTTATTAAGTCGGGCTACAAAGCCAATATTACATTGTTACACGGTGCACGCACCTTGGATAAATTCTTTTTCCAGGATTTATTTATTAAAGAATTAAAAAACAACTACCTCCGCTTTTGCACTGCCGAATCAAACGATTCAGTATCAAAAGGCCGTTTAACATCCTACCTTCAAAATCACAAAGGCCTTTCTACAGATAATAAATACTATCTTTGCGGTAGTCCTCAAATGGTAATTGATGTTCGGGAAATTTTGATTTCTAAAGGTATATCATTTGATAATATAATAGCAGAAATTTACTTTTAAAATTATGGTGAAAGAGGGATTATACGGGAAAACACTAAGTGAGTTAAAAGCATGTGTGGTTGAATTGGGTTTACCTGCCTTCACTTCAAAACAAGTTGCTGACTGGCTTTATAAAAAACACGCTTCATCAATTGATGAAATGACTAATCTGTCGAAAAAAGCACGGCTTTTATTAGGTGAAAAATTTGAAATCGGACTTTCTCCACACCAATCAGTTCAGGTATCGGCAGATAGTACTAAAAAATATTTATTCCAAACTTCAGAAAACCAATTTATTGAAGCAGCTTATTTGCCTGAAAAAAACAGGAATACACTATGTATTTCATCCCAGGTAGGCTGTAAAATGGGATGTTTATTTTGTATGACTGCCAGACAGGGATTTCAGAAACAACTAACTGTTGGAGAAATTTTAAATCAGATTGGTAGTCTTCCTGAAAGAGAAACACTTACCAATTTGGTTTACATGGGAATGGGAGAACCAATGGATAACATTGACAATGTTTTAAAGAGCTTGGAAATCATTACCTCAGAATGGGGTTACGCTTGGAGTCCCAGACGAATAAATGTTTCTACCATAGGCGTTATTCCTGCCATGCATCGTTTTATAGAGGAATCTGAAGCCCACCTTGCAATCAGCTTACACTCACCATTTAACGAAGAGCGCAAACAACTCATGCCCATTGAAAATGTCTACCCAGCTGAAAAGGTTGTTGAAGCACTTCGTGATTATGATTTTGGCCGTCAGCGACGTATATCTTTTGAATACATCATGTTTAAGGGAGTTAACGATACCAATAAACATGTTAAAGGCCTATTGCGATTACTTAACGGTGTTAAGTGCCGGATTAACCTAATCCATTTCCATCCAATCCCTAACTCTCCCCTTCTTGGAAGTGACCGTGAAACAATGGAATCATTCAGCGATAAGCTCAATCAAAGCGGTATTATCACAACTATTCGAAAATCTCGTGGTGAAGATATTTATGCAGCCTGTGGTTTACTTTCTACAAAAAAATTAATTACGCAAGACTCTTCTATGGACTATTAAACTATAGTTAATAATATATATTTTAAACTTTTTTACCATAACATTTGGTTTTATTGCTTCAATGTCATATATTTAGTTAAATAATTTACTTATTACTAATTTTAAAACACTCAGAATGCTAAAACTTATTTTAAATGGTACGGTAGGAAAAGATGCCGAAGTTAAAGCTGTAGGCGAACGAAAAGCTATTAATTTTGATGTTGCTGTTTCTATGGACTATAAAAACTCAAAGGGTGAAAAAGTAGAAAAAACAGAATGGTTAAGAGCTGTTATGTGGAAAAGTGAAAAACAAAGTACTAAAGTTTCTGAATTTCTTAAAAAAGGCCAAAAAGTATTAATTGAAGGAATACCAAGCAGTGAAGGCTACCAAAGTAAGGATGGAACGATAAAATCTTCTCTACATATCACCGTAAAAGAATTAGAACTTTTAAACTAATTATTGGTAAAAGCCGACAAAAAGCTGCATTGCTTAACAGACGATGCAGCTTTTCTATCTTATTTTAATACTACATTGAACTGCTCCTTATTCTTTCACTATTTTCAGCTTATACTGCATTTAAAAACATCGCTAAATTCAAGCTATATATCGGTTTCTCATCTTGCCTAAGGTAAAATTATTTAAACCAATTTAAGAGTCACATAAAAATCAGAATTGGTATTATTTATCTCGTCAGATTATAATGCTTAAGTAAAACTTTCTATTTTTGAATAGATAAACTTACAAGTAATGAAGATATACTGGATACCCCTTATAATAAGTGTAATTATTGTTTCTGCTTGCGGTCTAAACCAGGCAGAATTGGCAAAAGTTAAATTTAACAAAGCAGAACAATTATTTGTAAAGAAAAAATATAATGATGCAAAATTAGAGATTGATTCTATAAAAGAACTATTCCCGGAACAAATAGAATATGTTACAAAGAGTAATAACCTACTTAGAAAGATTACTATTGAAGAACAACAACAAAGCCTCATTTTCTTAGACAGCATGTTAGTTATTAAAGAAACCGAGCTAAAACCGTTAATGAAGAATTTCATTATTTCATCTGATTACGGAAGCGAAAAAATATTGATTCACAAAAGGCAAAAGCCTGAGAATTCATATGCCAGGATTTATCTTCGGGCGCATTTAAATTTAGATGGTGATTTTTTTATTTCAAGCAGGTATACAGGATCAACACGCATCTATCACAATCAAATTAAGGTATACTTTAATAAAAATAATGCACTGAGTGAGATAATTGAAGAAGATGGCCGAAACAATCGTCAATTTGAAGACGGTGAGAACCATTGGGAAGTTGTTAATTACAAAGGTGGCAAGGACAACGGTGTGATTGATTTTATAGCTAATAATTGGAATCAGCCACTCAAAGTACAATTCAGAGGCAAGAAATACCATTATATCTTAATGGAGGAATTTGATAAAGAAGCCATTCGTGATGGTTATGAAATTTCGTTTGTCTTAAAAGAAGTAAAACGAATTAAAGAGGAAAAGAAAAAAATAGAAAAAGAACTGAGAAAGCTAAATGCATAAGTATACCTTTCGAACGCTCTTCTTTTGCAATGCAGTGTTTGTTTCTTTATCTCAATTACATATTTTATTATTGCAACCTAACTCATCATCTTAACAAACACACAAATCATTAATTCTGAGTAGTTAAAAGTCAAGATAGTAAATTTACCAAATACTACATTAAAAACACGCCTTATTCTTTCACTCTAATTGCATTGTACAAACAAAAACTATTCAAAACAATTTTAAGGCTCACTTCATAATAGAATTGGCATTACCATATCGTTCATAATCATTTTCTTTCGTTTCATCAAAAAAGTACACAAAAAGCCGGAAACCTTAATAACTTTAGGTGTTAAGTTTATTGTATAAACAATAAAAATATGCAGACCAACACCACTATTAATAAGTCACTTAAAATTACTTGCATAAGTTTATTGGCAATATTGTTCTCGGGAATAACCTATGGGCAGGAAATCTCCATTACAGGTACTAATGGAGAAGAAGGTGTTACTGACGGCATATATATATTAAAACCTTTGGCTCCCGCCAGTACTTTTTCTGCTGGTGGAACCATAACAATATCCTTTTCCGGTACTGCCACTGAAGGAACTGATTATACCGTCTTAGAAAAAACAATCACATATAATACCGGGGATGTATCAATCCCGGTAACGTTAAACATAACGAATGATGATGTTGTTGAAAATACTGAAACAGTTATTATAACGCTTGTATCTGTTACTGGCAGTGCAACCATTGGTGTATCCAATAATATTAGTATTGACCTTACAGACAACGATGAAGCTTTACTTTCCATATCCTCCTCCTCTCCGATTACTGAAGATGGAACCCATAATGCTTTTACAGTTATTTCATCAAACGTGATTACAACGGATCTTACTGTAACTGTAACAGCTTCCGGCTCTGCCACTGAAGGCTCTGATTACTTACCCCTAACTTCTCCATATACCCTCATATCTGGACAAACCTCGTTTACTATCCCTATAACTGTTACCAGTGATAATTTAGCTGAGGGAGATGAAACCATTATACTCTCTCTAAGTGATCCGGCAGCAACAAACGTAAACCTTGGCGTTTCCAGCATTTCGACTATAATTACAGACGATGATAATGCTAATTTTATCTTAATTCCAAATGGCCCAATAGCAGTTAATGAAGGCAGTACGGATCAAACTTTTTCTGTAGTGCTAAGTGCACAACCCATATCAGATGTGGTAATTAAATTAACTTCTGACAACCCTATGGCTGCTGATGTGGATAAAACTTTGCTTACATTCTCTAATTCTACATGGAATACCGAACAGATCGTTTCCATTAGTGCTCAACAAGACGCTAACCTAATTGATGAAAATGTTACTGTTACAGCGGCTATCGTGGATGAAGATAGTGATGATGCGTTTGATATTATTCCTAATAAGACAATTTCCATTAATGTAAGTGATGATGACACTGCCAATTTTATCTTAACTCCAAATGGCCCAATAGCAGTTAATGAAGGCAGTACGGATCAAACTTTTTCTGTAGTGCTAAGTGCACAACCCATATCAGATGTGGTAATTAAATTAACTTCTGACAACCCTATGGCTGCTGATGTGGATAAAACTTTGCTTACATTCTCTAATTCTACATGGAATACCGAACAGATCGTTTCCATTAGTGCTCAACAAGACGCTAACCTAATTGATGAAAATGTTACTGTTACAGCGGCTATCGTGGATGAAGATAGTGATGATGCGTTTGATATTATTCCTAATAAGACAATTTCCATTAATGTAAGTGATGATGACACTGCCAATTTTATCTTAACTCCAAATGGCCCAATAGCAGTTAATGAAGGCAGTACGGATCAAACTTTTTCTGTAGTGCTAAGTGCACAACCCATATCAGATGTGGTAATTAAATTAACTTCTGACAACCCTATGGCTGCTGATGTGGATAAAACTTTGCTTACATTCTCTAATTCTACATGGAATACCGAACAGATCGTTTCCATTAGTGCTCAACAAGACGCTAACCTAATTGATGAAAATGTTACTGTTACAGCGGCTATCGTGGATGAAGATAGTGATGATGCGTTTGATTTTATTCCTAATAAGACAATTTCCATTAATGTAAGTGATGATGACGAGGCCGGATACGAACTATCAAGTACCCCAATTAATATCACAGAAGGGACTACCCAACAGTTTTCAATTGTACTTACTGCTCAACCACAAAGTAATGTTATTTTTAAAATCACATCAGAAAATACAGATATAGTAACTGTCAATAATAACCTCTTAACATTCGGACAGGATAATTATAATGATCCACAAATAATAACTGTATTTTGTCCTGAAGACATTAATCTGATTGATGAAACATCATCAATAACAATAGCAATAGATAAGTCAGCTAGTGACATTGCATTTAGCAATCTTGCCAATGAAATTATTTCAGTAACAACATTAGATAATGACGAAGCAAATTTTACTGTTTCTGTAAGTTCTATAGCAATAACAGAAGGTAATACGGAGCAATTTACAGTTGTTCTTACTTCTCAACCCGAAAGCAATGTTGTTTTTGATATCTCATCAACCGATACCGATATTGCGTTTCTAAGTGATAGTCAACTCACCTTTGAACCAAGCAACTACAATATCCCACAAACCATTACTGTTACCTGTCCGGAAGATGCTAATCTAACAGATGAAACAACATCAATAACCGTTGCAGTCAACGCAACTGAAAGTAATGATCTTTTTGATGCACTTTCAAAAGAAATCATAGCTGTAAATACAACAGACGATGACAATGCCGGATATACGATATCAAGTAACTCAATAAATATTACCGAGGGAAGTTCTCAACAGTTTACTGTTCTGCTAACTGCGCAACCACAGAACAATGTTATTTTTAATATTATTTCAGAAAATACCAATATTGTAAGTGTCAATAGCCCCCAACTTACCTTTGAGCCTGGTAATTATAATATTGCACAGACTATTACTCTTTCTTGTCCAGAAGATGTTAACCTTATTGGAGAAACAACATCTGTTATTGTTTCTGTAAATAGTGCCAGTGATAACGCATTTGATCCTTTACCTGATGAAGTAATTACAGTTAATTCGATCGACAATGACGCGCCAGGCTATACAGTATCAACTGGTTCAATAACTATAACTGAAGGCGAAAGTAAACAATTCTCAGTTATATTAACAGCACAGCCACAAGACGACGTTTTAATTGATATTACTTCATCTAACACAGCTGTTGCCATCGTAAGCAACGCCCAGTTAGTTTTTAATAATTCAACATGGAACACAGCTCAGTATATTACTATTTCTATTCCTGAGGATAATAACTTAGCAAATGAATCAACTACTATTCTGGCGTCAATAAATAATGCCAGTGATAATGATTTTACGGGCATAGCCAGCCAAACAATTAATATCAATACAACTGATAATGATTTTGCTCCGGTATTTACATCAAGCCCTGTAGAATCAATAGATGAAGATACATTTTACAGCTACAGCATTGTTATTACAGATGATGATAACGATATTCCTGTTATTAGTTTAGAAACAAACATATCCTGGCTAACATTAACTGACAACGGAGATGGCACTGCTACCTTAACCGGTACTCCTGAAAATGCTGATGTAGGCACATATATTGTTCGTATCAGAGTTACAGATGATTTAACATTTACAGAGCAGGAATACCAATTAATTGTGAAAAACATTAATGATGCTCCAATAGCCAATGATGATAGCGATACGACAAGCGATATAGCTGCTGTTACGACCGATGTACTGGCTAATGATGTTGATGATGATGGCAACATTGATATTTCTTCATTAACAATTATTCAGGCACCTTATCATGGTACTGTTACAATTGAAAATAACACAGGTCGTATTATTTTTACGCCCGACGCACATTATTTTGGTTTCGACAGTTACCAATACCAGATATGTGATACCGACGGAGAGTGTGCCATAGCTACTGTAACCATTAATATTATTAATGGTAATGTAAAGCCAGTTACACTAAAAGATTTCATTACAACAAATGAAGACACACCGGTTAACATATCACCAATCTCCAATGATTCTGACCCAAATGGAAATATTGATATCGGAAGTCTTAAACTGGATAAAGAACCTGATTTCGGGTCATATTCAATTAATAAGGCTACAGCTACTATTAATTATCAACCCATTCTAAATTATTATGGAAATGATACCATTATTTATACCATATGTGACTTGGGTAATCCCAGTCTTTGCAGCATCGATACAATCTTTATATCCGTTTTACCAATTAATGATACACCTGTAGCAACAGATCATCACATTAATGTGACAGAAGGTATTAAAGAAGAAGTTCACCTTGCCACACTTGGCAGCGACGTGGAAAATGATCTGTTAAGTATTGAAATCAGTCCGGAAACGCCGGATATACCCGGTTCTATAAATATTATCAATAATAGTACGCTTCAGTTTACCGCTAATTTCGGAACTTTATGCACAGACCATGAAATATGGTATATCATTAAAGATATAGAAGGTGCATACGATTCAGGAATCTTATTTATACACATTATGGCCTTTGATTCTGATTTGGATAATATACCGGATGCGCTTGAAATGGAAAATGGTACTGAACTTGACAGCGACACAGATGGTATCCCTAACCATTTGGATAGTGACTCAGATAATGATGGAATTGATGATTTCATTGAAGGAGGTATTGATAATGCCTGCACAGATACACTGTCAGATTCGGATAAGGATGGTATCCCTGATTACATTGATCCAGACTCGGATAATGATACTATTTATGATCGTGAAGAAAGTGACAAAGATTGTGATAATGATGGTATTCCGAACTACAGGGATAACTTTGACGATTGCTCTGACAGAATCAATGCACCTGATACGTTTACCCCCAATGGCGATGGCATTAATGACAAATTTGTTATTAAAGGTGCTACTTCGGACGAATTAAAAGATAACGAACTGTTTATTTTTAACCGGTGGGGAGGCCAGGTTTATCACATGGTTAACTACGATAACTCTTGGGACGGTAAATCGAACTCAAGTTTATTAGGCAGTGAATTATTAAGTGAGGGCACTTATTTCTATGTATTTAAAACAAATGCGGGGAAAACTTTAAAAGGTACAGTTTACATTAAGCGATAATTTTAATCTTATGAATCACTTTATTACAGATCATACAGGTGCCTCGCTTAAAAGATGCGTTGCTGTTAAAACCTGGCTATTTATACTGACTTGCCTAACTTGTTCTTATCCGAATAAAGTACGGGCTCAGCAAGATCCCATATACACACAATATATGTTTAACTCCTTAGCATATAATCCTGCCTATGCAGGGACAAGAGAGGTGTTAAGCTTAATGGCTCTATCGCGGCACCAATGGGTTGGTTTTGAAGGTGCTCCTTCTACACAAACCTTTACAGCCCATTCCTCCGTTGGAAAAAATATAGGTTTAGGTTTCACTCTTTTACATGATAAGCTGGATCCGACACAACAAACTGGCGTTTACTTTGATTATGCTTACCGGATAAAAATAAGTGGTAATAGCCAATTATCTATGGGTATAAAAGGCGGCTATAACTATTACCAAAACAAACTGTCAGACCTTAGCACAGGTAGTCTTGACGATGATCCGGCGCTTATTGGTACAGATTACAATAAGTTTCTTCCAAATTTTGGATTCGGTATATATTACTACTCCAACAAATTTTATTTTGGAGTCTCCATACCTAAGCTAATTGAAAATAAATTGGACAATGACGACATTGAAGTAACTGGCGAAGGAGGAAAAGAAACAAGACACTATTTTTTTACAAGTGGTTATGTCTTTAAACTTAGCAATGAAGTAAAGTTTAAACCAAGTATACTCGCCCGTTTTACCCAGGCAGCACCAGTAGCAACGGATATTAATTTAAACTTTCTGTTTAACGGGAAATTATGGTTGGGTGGATTTTATCGAATACAGAATTCATTTGGTGCCATTGCACAATATCAATTTACCCAACAATTTAAAGTTGGATATGGCTTTGATATGACCACAAGTGAGTTAAGTAATTACAATGAAGGTACACATGAAATAATGCTTCTATACGAGTTTAGTTTCACTAAAGAAAAAGTTCAGCACCCAAGGTATTTTTAATCTATGAGAATTATACTAACAATATTTATCTTTAGTCTTACTACTGTTTTAAATGCGCAGTCAAAACAAGTAGAGAAAGCTAATGAGCTTTTTAATAATTTTAATTATAAAAAGGCTATCTCTTCATATCAAAAGGCAATCAATAATGGTGAACATATCTATTATTGCAGTAAAATGATTGCTAAGGCTTATGCGAAACTCAACCAAAACAAAGAAGCTGTTAGATGGTACCGGATATGTTCTGAGTATCCAGAAACTGAACATGAAATATATTTATTACTGGCTCATGAACTGTTAAAAACAGGAGAGCAGAATGAAGCGTCAGTAAATTTTCATAAATACTACGCTTCTTCAAAAACACCTCATCAACTAACTAATTCCTCTTTTATCGAATACTACAACAGTCTTTTCACAGATTCAATGCGATACAGTGTAATTACCTTAACCATTAACACTGAATATGATGAATTTGCTCCTGCTTTATTTGGCAACAATATGATTTTTACTTCTAACCGACCAATAAAAAGCCCAACCAAACGATATGATATTCAAACAAACAAGTCATTTTTTAACCTCTATAAGGTAGAAAAAACAAATTCTGAGGCGACTTTATTCAGCAAAGTACTTGAAACGAAGTATAATGATGGCCCCGCCTGTTTTTCAAACGATAATAAAACAATTTATATCACAAGAAACACAAATTCTGATACAAAGGGTATTAATAGCTTAGATGTATTTGTTTCGCAACAAACCAATGGTAAATGGTCAAAAAAGGTTAAACGTTTACCTATTCGTAAAGGCAATTACACCGTTGCACATCCAAGCCTGAGTGCTGACAATAAACTTCTGTTTTTTTCATCTAATATGCCAGGCGGATTTGGTGGTATGGATTTATATGTTTGTGAGTTAAAAAACGGCTTTATCAGCCAACCTGTTAACCTTGGCTCACAGGTAAATACAAATGGTAACGAGATCTTTCCTTTTCTTGCTTCAAATGGTTTTCTTTATTTTTCCTCGGACATGCATCCCGGGCTAGGTGGTTATGATTTATTTTTTGTGAAAAATATAAATGGTCATTACTCGGTGCCATTCAACTTAGGGTATCCCGTAAACACTACTGCTGATGACTTTAGCATTACACTTGATCAAAGTAACCGCTTCGGTTTTTTTGCTTCAAATAGAAACGATGGCCTTGGAGGCGATGATATCTATGCTTTAAATATTAAGCACCCACTGGATTATTGCATTATTGAAGCACAGGTTTTTAATGAAGTAGATTCTACCAGCTTAAATCAGGCCTTTGTTAGCATTACAGATTCGGAAACCAACATTAAAATTGAATTACAAACGGATAAAAACGGCAAGTTTTATTATTACCTTAAAAAAGATAAAAAGTATTTTTTCGAAGTACGAAGAAAACTATACACTGACTTTAAAGGGGTTCTGTCTCCTGATGATTTAAAAACCTACGATGTACTCAAATTAAACATTGCACTAAAGGAAAAGTAAGCCATAATTAACAGCCCTTTTATTACTTTTGCGACAATGAATGAATCATTTTTAGTCTATCACGAACCTGTATTCCGTCCGCCTTCTGAGGCGAATTCAGTTATACTCCAGGTTACTCTTGGTTGCAAATGGAATAAGTGTACATTTTGCGAAATGTACCGAAGTAAAAAGTACTCTGTAAAGCCTTTGAGCACTATTAAAAAGGAGATATTATTACTATCAGCATTACAGCCTTTGACCAACCGTATATTTATTGGTGACGGTGATTTATTTTCAGTTGATTTCAAACTAATTATTCAAACACTTGAATTATTAAAGGCCAGTTTTCCTAAGCTCAAACGAGTCTCTGCATATGCCTCTTCCAGAGAACTTCTGAAATTTACTCCTTCTGAATTATCAGCAATTAAGAATGCCGGACTAAGCCTGTTATACATCGGTATCGAATCCGGTGATGATGAAGTACTCAAATTCGTAAACAAAGGTGTTACATCGAAAGAACAGAAGCTTGCAATCTTAAAATCTAAAAATGCAGGTTTCAAGATTTCAGTAATGATTCTCAATGGGCTGGGTGGCAAAATTTATTCCGAACAACATGCTATTAGGTCGGCAGAATTACTAAATGCAGTTCAACCTGATTTGCTTGCTTTATTAGTTGTTTCTTTCCCATATGGGTTTGAGCATTTTCAAATAAGAATGAAAGGGTTATTTTATCCCTTATCGCAACTTGAGATGCTCAAAGAGATGCGCCTGCTTCTAAGCCATGTTGAGCTAAACAGCACAGTATTCAGAAGCGATCATGCTTCCAACTATTTAGTGTTTAAAGGTGGATTAAATCGTGATAAAGCCAAGTTTATTGCACAACTGGATGATATTATCACACATACTATTCATGTACCGAATCCGCATTTAAACGAAACAACAAATCTTTAACTTAATTAGCCCCAGCTCTTAAGAACAATCCAAGTAAACGAAAGAATGCCAGTCTGTCAAAAACACGGTGTTATCATCAGACAAACGCAAGCTACTATACCGGTTTTAAATTCAACTTTATTTGACTGAAAAATGAAATAAAAAAAAATCCTGAACATAAACTCAGGATTTTTTTTTATTATTTAAAATGGTAAGTCCTCTTCTGGACTTGCCGGTGGTATATCTGCCTCATTAAAAGATGGTGCCGGAGCATCTGGAGGCAAAGCAGCTTCTTCTTTTTCAATTCTCCAGGCCTCAAGATTCGAAAAGTAATTTACTTTTCCATCTTTCTCCCACTTACGACCCCTAATATTAAAACTAACCTTAATTTGGTCTCCCATTTGAATTGGGTCAAGTAAATTACAACGATCCTGAGTTAACTGAAACTTAATAAAATCGTTCCAGTCAGAATTACGTTCATTCACAACTTCTATTACAAATTCGCGCTTTTTAAAGCTCGCATTTATATCAACGATATCCTCTTTTACAATTACATTACCTGAAATTTCAAAGTTCATCTAAATTAAGTTCTATTCGTTTACAACTATTTTTACAATCTCATCTCCCTGACGAATTTCGTCAATAACATCAAGTCCTTCAACAACCTTTCCAAAGCAAGTATGCTGACGATCCAAATGCTGAGTATTCTCGCGACCATGGCAAATAAAGAACTGTGAACCACCAGTATTTCGCCCGGCATGTGCCATCGATAATACACCTTTATCATGGTACTGATTATCACCATCTAATTCACAATCTATACTATACCCTGGGCCACCAGTACCAGCACGCGGACTACTTTTGTCTCTTGAATGGGGGCATCCTCCCTGAACTACAAAATCAGGTATTACACGGTGAAAAGATAAACCATCATAATAGCCTTCTTTAGCTAACTTCACAAAGTTATCAACCGTATTAGGAGCATCATTCTCGTAGAATTCTACTTTCATAATGCCTTTTTCTGTATGAATTTCTGCTGTCTTCATCTCAAATTTTTTCTTTCAAACAAAAGTACGATAAATAGTTGAAGCCTCACAATTGTAATTAATGCTTTACTAAAGAAAAGAAATTGCAATACGGTGTTCAATTTCGCACAGTAGGTTGGTTACTTCCGCACAGAAATAATTCAATACAAATGGATCTTACACCATTATACGCTCATACACCACTAGTTACACATAACGGCACGTCAATTGAAACAAACTTATCAAATAAATAATTGGAGGAATAATCATGAAAGCTCTTAACAGCCACAAAAACATATTTACAACACTTTTTTTCGTTATAGCACTAGTTTTTACAGGTACAAATTTAAATGCACAGGATTTGAGTAAGGTTGTATCTGATTTAAATGATGAACACCTGAGCATTGAAGACTGGATGACAGATATTGAATCTTTTGCAGATACTCCAAATGAAGATTCTCCATTAACATTAGTAATATTCTTTAATGATGAAAATTTTGAAGAAGAAGAGCTATCTATAGCAGAATGGATGGTTAACCCTGACAGCTATTTTGAAGCTACTCATAATCAATTCAACTTTGCTCAATTAGAAGAAGAGAATGAGACTTTAGCTCTTGAAGGATGGATGACTAACCTTAAAGCATTTTTCGATGCTCCTGCACACAAACTTCCCAGTATTAACACTATCATCTTAAATGAACCGCCCTCAATCTTAATTGCACTACACAATCCTTATAAACAGGATAAGTAGTTACTCTCACAATAGAATAAACGATTATTAATAAAGCTGATTCATTGGTTTTTAACAACTTCTTACCTTTATATACCACATGAGAAATTACTGAAATACAAACAGAGCTGAAAACTCTTCTTTTTTATACAATCTTTTTAATTTATAACTCTTACATTATCCCCGAATTAACAAACAGAAAACAATCACGCACTAAAAACCTCTTCAAAATAGGGCGTTTCTCCATGTTACCTCAATTCTCTATACCCCTCATACTTTTCCTATAAGATTCTTTCTCTTGTATTTTTCTTATCATTCACTACAAATACTATCATCTAAATAAGCATTAAAATCCGCTTCACTTATTGAAATCCGTTAAGTACAAACTTGCATTTTCCTTTGCAATAATAAATGGCATAACACCTAATTTGTGTTAAAAAAATATTCTTCTTAAACTATATACCTGTACGTATTCGTACATCTTGTTGTTCCGCTTACGTGCATCTTTTTAAGACCTCACAATCCTCTATTATATATACATCATTGTTTTAATGCATATTACAATAATTGGCACATCAATTGATCATTAATTCACAATTAAATAAAAAAACAATTGTCATGAAAAGTATAAGTATCCCAACAAACGTAAAATACATTTCCAGTATTATTTTAATAAGCTTATTCATAGTTTTATCTATTTCGGCACAAGCTCTTTCAACAAATGATACAGAACCATATTTAAAAGTTGAAATATGGATGACATCAATTGAGGAATTTAATAATTCAGAAACAACGCTGGAAATGGAAGAGTGGATGACTAATATCAATAGCTTTTGCCCTCAGGACAATGAATCTCAACTAATAGTTGAACAATGGATGACTGACCTGAATCTATTCGTAAATACAGATGAATTACAATTAATGATAGAAGGATGGATGACCTCATTAACCGAATTTAATAAAGAAAAATGCAATACACTTTTAATAGCAGAGGAAGCAGAACAGGCTTTACAAATTGAAAACTGGATGACTTCATTAAATAACTACACTAATATGCCAGCCAATACAATCGAAACTATTAAATCAATAAATTTTGATAATCAAGTGCCTGTATTAATAGCGCTGCAGTACTAGGACTAATTCATGACAATATATATAATAGTGCCGACATTTACCCGTCGGCATTTTTTGATACTGTTTCACAAAGTGTGTAAGAAAATGCAGCCGATTCATTCTTGCCCAGCCACAATCCAAGAACTTCTTTTTCCAGTCTATAAAAAGCCCTACGGCAATAACAGTCTTGTTGGATTACTTTAGAATTCACGTACTTTGAATACAATGCCATTCATCTAAACAATTAAATAAACCGGTTCCGGCGGACGGTTCTGCCAGGCAACAATATCGTTTGTTATGGCACTAATAATTCGTGAGATCGTGGATGTAGAATATTAAAATCATAGACTTCCAAAATTTAGCACTATTTATGAGATAGTCCTCATTTTCAAAAACGAGCGATTATATTTTAACAGCTGTCATCATTTAAGTGAAGTGCCTACATTTACTACAGATAAGCCTGACTAATGGTGTATTGTCTTAACAGCAACATTACTATTTAATCGTGTAGGTATCAAATCAGGTATCTTAGAAATGCCTGATCGACTCTACTGCTTTTTCCTCACCTTCTTCTACCGTAGTATTCCCTTTTTTCTTCTTCGAAGGCTTCTTCTCTTTCTTGCTTTTTTTATCTTCTCCAGCCTTTTCAGTCACCCCAACAGGCTTTTCTACTTTTGTCTCTTGTTCTTTATTAACATGCTCTTTCTCCTCTGTAGCTTCCGGCTTAACTACTTTATCATCCTCTTTTATTTCTTTCTCCCTATTTCGTACAGGGTTCTTACTAACAGGTCTGCTTTTCTTCTTTTTTATTCCAAAACGCCTGTCCCTATTGCGTTTTAAAAATTCACTGGTTTCGAAAACAACAGACAACTCATGGCTTCCCAACCCCAGGGATGTTGATTTATTTGTTGGAAAATCATATGAATAGCAAACGCCTATTTTCTCTGTAACACGAATATTAAATAATGCAGCTACATAATTATTCATCCGATATGAGGTTCCTACCCAAAACATATCCTTATACATCAATTGCAAGTTAAGATCAATAACATTGGATACTTGCTGCCGATAACGGAACAAAAAAGATGGCTTTAAATAGAAGTCATTACCCATATCGAAAGCATAACCTGATGTAAGGTATATATTCCTGGATTGCTCCAATATTATAGTTTTTTCATCACCAGCTTTTAATTTATTAACAATAACATTGGGTGCAGATAATCCTACATAAAAATCAGGCGTAAACAAAAAAGCACCTATACCAAAATCGGGTTTAAAGGCATTCTCAATATTATTAGTAAAACCGGGGTCGCCATCTTCAATTATATCCAATGCAGATAATCCAATGCTGTAATGGCTTAAACTGGCGTTTAATCCAAGTGAAAGAAACATACGGTGGTTAACCCTAAGCAGGTAACTGTATACCATATTTAATTCATTTTGCTGAATTGGCCCGTTTTGGTAATGAAGTAAACTTCCACCAATATTAGCCATTCTTTTATTCAGAGGCGAATGAGCACTTAATAAATAGGTTGAAGGAGCATCTTTAACACCCATCCATTGCTGACGCGATAGTACATCAACACGTAAGGAATTGCGCACACCCGCATAAGCCGGGTTAATCATTAACTGAGTATTGATGTATTGAGAAGATATAAAATCACTCTGCCCGTTAACCTGTTGTACAGACAACAGACTTGTGAAAACAAACAAGCCAAACAATACTCGGGAAAACCCTGATATGTTTTTAGTTTGTAATATAAACATAGCCTGTTACTCTCTTACTAATTCCTTGTATTTTAAAACAATAATAATACGTGCCTGCCGGAACAACTCTACCATTATTACGCCCCTTATTACCAACACCATTCCAATCATTAGAATAGTTTTCTGATTGAAAAACAAGACTTCCCCATGAGTCTATTACTGATAAGCTCATCTGTTCATAAGCTGAAAAGTCGGGAACATAAAAGGTGTCATTAATGTCATCACCATTAGGAGAGAAACCTTGTGGTATAAAAAAACCTATACTTTCTCCACGCTGTACTTCAATGAATACATATGCCTCGCTACAGTCATTATTTATATCGCAAATAGTGTACTTTAGCGAATCTTTCCCAATAAAACGACGATCGAAACTCAGCACCAGCTTATTTTCTGCTGTGAGTTCATACTCCCCTCGTGCTAAATCATTCAAAAAGGTAACTGTTACCGGGCCATCTCCCTCAATAATATCATTCTCAATAAAATCGTATTCTTCCGAACTTCCATGATAATAAGTAAGGGTATCATTTACAGCTTTAGGTTTATAATCAACATCTTGTACTTTAACATATACATCTGCTTTATCACAACTCCCATCAACATTACACACCTCATAAGTAAAAACATCTTCTCCTTCAAAAGAATAATCAGGAATATACAGAATCTGATTATCTTCCTGAATTATGGCTTGTCCATTCCCCGGTTCTTCTGTAATTACCAATTTAGAAACTCCTCTATCAAGTCCAATATCATTATTTAATACAGGGAGCTTAACTTCTACATTTTCCTTGGTTGAAATGAAATCTTCATACGCATATACCTGATCCTGAGCAAGTGCTGTCAAAACCATACAAAAAAACAAGGCTATTGTCAAAGTGAAAAAGCGCATGCAAGTTTAATCTTATAGTATTAAAGTCACTCAAAAATAACATTAATAAGGTTATTAACAATACTTACAACTACCTACATTTTCAAGTGAAGCTTTTTAACTGCTTTATTGCGATTATTTCTTTGACGTTCTGAACATGGTATAGAACCCTTTGATTTATCTCTGCAAATTCGATATTTACATACGATCTGGTAGGCACTACCATAATCGAGCTGTGCACCTGTTAAACCCAGTTTATATTCAAGACCAACAATAATATTATTAATCTGTACCCCTGCTGCTGTAACAAGACCAAGACTTTTTCCAAAATTATGATCCATATTGCGCTGGTAGCTCATCAGCCCCCAAAATGACAAATTTGGATCAGGTGTTGGAAAATAGCCCCTGACACTCATATCCAGTTTACTATCCAACAACATATTGCGACGATACATAATATTAGGTTCCAAATAGATATCTCTATCTGCAAGTTTATATGTTGTTCCGGCATGAACATGAACATCAGAAGTTAAACCTGGCTCATTATCATCAAGATACATTGGATTATTTTGTGGTAATAAATTAGTTACTGAAAAGCCAATGTAATAATCATTGTACTTAAACAAAAAACCTGCATTAGCATTAAATCCCCAGCCACTTTCCTTGGAACCATTTAATACCGGATCCAGAACTGCTCCTTCTGATAATTGCGTTTGATCAACAGAACTCTGTTCTGCATTTAATGACATACCAAATGTTAATGACGAAACACGCTTTCGCTTTTTTGAAAACATAATCTCGTATGATAAGGAAGTCTGCAAGCCAAGTTCACTATAGTAGCCATTCCTGTCGTTATAAAAATAAGATCCCAATCCCAGACTTTCTGTTACCGGTCCCTGATAACTCAATACTTGTGTTGAAGGCGCATCATCATATCCCAACCACTGCTTTTGGTAATATCCACTAAACTCATGACAACCTTTATAGAATCCTGCTCCGGCAGGATTCATTAAGTACATGTCGTACATGTACTGATTGGTTATATAGTACTTCTGAGCGAACATGTATGAAACTATAAACGCCACACCAATTGTAAGTATTAGCTTCTTCATTTATTCGTTTATCTCTTCAAAGTTAAATGGCCTTTTAAAAACTTTTCAATAGGCAATACTTCAATAACATACCAATATGCATCTGAAGGAACTGGTTTTCCAAGATACTCACCATTCCAACCGGGCTCTGACGCTTTATATTCGATTAGTAGTTTACCAAACCGGTCATAAATTCTAATGATCGAATCAGGAAATTTTTCCATTCCATCTATCTCCCATCTGTCATTAAAGCCATCATTGTTAGGTGTAATAAAATTCGGAATATCAATGTCGATAACTGTATTTAAAATAATCGTATCTGAAGCCGAACATGTATTTATATCTTCTACCTGTAAAATATATGTTCCATTCTCAAGTTTTTTAAATACATTTTCACCTTGCCATTCACCCTCGTTTATAGCATAAATGTATGGTTCTGTACCTCCTTCTGGGAATATGACAACCTGCCCGTATATACTTGTGTCTAACCTAGCAATTACCGGCGTTTCATTAAAGGTTACATTAGTAGTATCCTGCAACCAAAAACAGCCATCCAGTACACTGACCCAATACTCACCCGACTCACGAACCGTATATGTCGATTGCATACTACCATCAAACCAGCGATACCCAAGGTAGTCTTCTCCTGCATCAAGTATGATCGAATCTCCTTCACAAACCTCCGCATCAGGAGATAATTCATATTCTGGTGCTGGAAGATCCTTTACCATTCTGGAATCAAATCCCCAACAATTATTACCATCTCTTACTTTTACAAAATTAACTGTATCTGCAAAATTAGCAATTATTGACCTTTCATTAGAGCCATTATGCCACTCATAATAATCAAAACCATCTGGTGCAACTAATTGCAGAAAATCAACAGGACAAATAAAGGCATCATCACCAATATCAACCCTTGGTGCGTCATACCATTTAACATGAGCTGTTGCTTTTCCAACACAACCTTTGGGGCTGGTTGCTTCAAGAGTGTAGGTACCATTCTTTACGGTAATATCTTGTGTAGTCTCTCCTGTTGACCATTTAAAATTTGATAACCCGGCAGGTGCACTCAATACAACTTCTGTTCCCGGACATTCTTCATAATCATCAAGTGTAAATTTTGGAAGTGCATTTACAATTACATCGACCTCATCCTGTGACCAACATCCATCAGCATTAGCCACTTCAACAGTGTAGGTACTACTTGTACTAACAAGCAAAGATGATGTATTAAGATTGTTATCTCCATTCCAGCGATAAGTCGTAAAAGTAGGGTCAGCCCGAAGTACCAAGGAGTCTCCTTCACACATCTCACGATCAGGCCCTAAATCAACTTTTGGTATAGGTAGTGATTTTATCACTACTGTATCTGCATTTTCACAGCCATTTACATCATTAATTCGCAAACGGTACGAACCATCTTCAGCCGTTACCCAATCAGCACCACTTACCAGTAAATTATCACCTCCTGCTGTTAACTTATACCATTCATAAGCTATTGTATTGGCAACTGGATTTGACAAGGTTACTGTAACATTTTCACAAGTCTCTGTTAATTTAGGTAAATTTATAACAGTTTTATTAAACTGACCTACACTAATAGTATCAGCTGTAGAACACCCTCTGGTATCATATGCTATTACTGAATAATCACCGGCCATATTAATTTTTAACTCCGCTGTAGTCCAGTCCGATTGCATTTGCCCGCTACTCCATATCAAATAATCAAAGTCCCCACTACCAGGGCTAGCTCCTTTGCTGAATGAGTTCACTTCAATAACACCAGTTACTTCAGGACAAATACTTCCCAGAGCCGATAATACCACTAATGGATTATCATATTTATTCACCACAACATTATCCGTTTTTGTACACCCACCAAACACAGCTACTACCTGATAATTACCTGGTTGAGCCACTTTAATACTAGAACTATTTTCAAATGGTATTACAGTTCCATTCAAATACCATTCATATGTACTATACCCCTCAGATGTTGTTATTTTTATCGTATCTCCATCACACAAATTCTCGCTAAGATTGAGAACTGGGTCAGCAGTTTCATGAAAGATAATATTTACATCATCTGCCACTTCACAACCATTTAAATCAATTGCTGACACATAGTAATCTCCGCTATTAACTGCCAAAGAGTTCTCTATTTTATATTCATATTCAGGTGTTGGTGTAGGCAAATCAACAATTGTTGTTGTTCCTTGCTGTTTAAACTTCCATGTAAAGTTTGAATATGAACTTGCCTGATCTATTTGTAAAGTAATCCCGGCACACTCTTCCTTATCAGGCCCTAAATCAAATTTCGCCGGTGGTAAATAACCAAAGCTAAAATTATCCCTGTCCTTACATCCATACTGATCTGTTATCTCCAGCCAGTAATCACCTACCGCATTTACTCCTAAAGATGCTCCTGTTGAGTTGTCTGACCATAAATAGCTATATCCAGCTCCTGTTAATGGTGCATTAACAATAGTAGTAGCTGCAATACATCCTAGCTGATCCTGAACATCAAAAGTTGGCAATGCACGAACTGTTACATTAAAATTCTTCGTCACCGGACACCCCTCGGCTCCCCATACTGTAAGTGTATACACACCAGAATGGGCTGGTTCAAAATAGTTCTGTGTTAAATCTGTATTTAATACTGTGCCATTGTACTTCCATTCAAATTTTTCAATATTCGTATCATCAGCAATAATTCTACCTCCTCTACAAACCTCCTTTTTATTTAATACAATAACTGGCAATGGATGAGTTGAAATTACCTTCGAATCAGTATTTGAACAATTAGATTCATCTGTTACTGTTAATGAAATAGTACTGGTTTGACCTGCTACAAGTGCTAATGAAGTTTCATTTGACGTTGTACCATCTGACCATAAGTAATCTCCTAGCCCACTTTCCACTCCAACAGTAATAATTTCATCCGGACAGATAATTGTATCAGGCCCCAAGTCAAATTCCGGCATTTTAAATTCAACATCTATCGTATCTATTAACACACAGCCTCCAAAATTTACTTCTGAAGCAACCCAATATTTACCTGACTGAGTAATAGCATATTGTGCATCTGTTGACTGAACAACATTACCCGTATGTTCTGAAAACCAGTTATAACTTTTCATTGGTTCAGATGTACTTAGCACAACTACACTCCCTTGACATTCTTGCGTAGGGCCTTCAATCCTTAATTCTCCATAGGAAGAAAAATAACCATAACTGGTACTTCCCTGATTTTCATCAAGGATACTCATATGGAATAATCCATCGTTATTAGCAATAGTATACGGCACACTCGTTGTTATACTTAATGATACAACAGCTGTATACCAGGTGTCATCAGAGGAACCACCATCAGTTCCTTTAACTTTAGTCCACGGTATACTATTTAAGTCAGAATAAGAGTTACCATTTTGATCAAATATAACGCCACTCAAATTAGTAAGTGTATTACCTGCCTGATCTTTAAACACAAAAGAACGAATACTTTTCCCTTGTGTCATAAGTTGTGCATAAAACTTTTTAGTAAATGAACGAACAAAACTAACCGTTTGTGACCCCGTACAATTCACACTAGGCAAAACAGCACTACCAATTTCATTACCTGAAGTATTCCAAAAACTTGCCAACTGGTATGCAACTACGGGACGATTGGAACTTATATAAATAGCATTGTCTGTAATATCTAAGTCAATTTGTTCTCCTTTTTTATATGGCCCTTTAACTAAAGTAGCATCATTATTTACTGTAATAAACGTATTGTCCTGAGTTGCCAGAACAAACACCTTATTGATAGTTCTGGTATCTGTGCTTGTATTGATACCTATATATTCAGTACCGATCAATGAGGTTGGAATTAACTGGTCACCTATCAAATCATACGGGCCCGCATGATTGCCATACAAGTTATATTCTTCCCAAACACTATCATCACTAATCGTTACTGCAATATACTTATCTGAACTAAGATATGTTCCGGCCAATGAAGATTTACGATTAGTATCATTCCTGTTTTCAAGGCAAAATGTTTGTCCCTTATTAAGAATAATGGTAAATGGTACATTGGCTTTGTGTCCAACAATATCTGCTGTTGGAATGATTATCACGGTTGTTTTATCTTCTGTGGCAACAATATCAACTTTTTCTGTTGCTTTTGGGTTTAATGGCTTATTTCTGTATAAGTTTTGCGAGGGAACATAAAATTCTCTTCCAAGTGCATTGGGCCCTTTTAGTGTAAATTTATCAGGGTTTACACCATTAGCAACTTCATAATAAGCCGTTATTTTCTGATCTGATAAAATCTGAATTCCTTTATTATTAACCCTGTTAGAAGGAATATTTTCTACAATATTTTTATTAAGAATAAAATTCTTTTGTGTAAAGGCAGGAATATTTATGGTACCCAAAATTTTTCCGCTACCGGGCATACTTACCCTTACATTTGCAGCATTATCCAGGGCAGTTATCCTAAACATAATTGGTTCATCACCATGACCAGATGTTATATCCGGAGCTACAAACCAAAATTCTTTTCCAACTTGTGCTATAGAGCTAAATGAAAATACAAATAAACAAATACAGAAAACCAACACTTTTTTCCGCATAATATCAAATATTTAAGGTCAAAAAAAATCGTATACCTACAAAAGTAGATACACAAAAATAAAGTAATAATTATCACTTCACCCAACCCCTTCTAAAGAATAGCTTATTTTGTATGAATAACTCCCCCTAAGAGCTAAAAGATTATTTTGCCGTCCAAACCCTACTATAAGCGTTTAATTATACTTGTAAAGAAAATAGAAAGTTTCAACATTCTGCAATTATTTAACTAAATTTTATCCAAAGCATTGAGTATCTATAGTATTAAATGCTTATAGAAAATTTGTTGCCCTTGTATAATTCTATAAAAAATAGCTTGTTCTGTTTTTCATCATTCTAAAAAATATTACTTTAGCTATTCAACCAAACCATGATGCGCTTAATATCATCTCACTACAACACATTAAATAAAACCGGCAAAGGTCTTTACGAGTGCTGGATAAATTGAAGCTGTGTTTCACTATTGTCTAATTAGAATTTGATGCCAACTGGTGCTATTATCTATAGCTTCACTATATAAGAAAGCAATGTACCTTACACGGACAGATAAATTTAATGATGTTAATACAATTAGTATTTAGTCTGATAAACGCTTTTGTATTCGACCAAACAATTTATAAACTTATTAATACAATCAAACGGATTATCAACAAATATATAAATTAAACCACATGCGTACTTTCATTTTTTTGTGGCTTATTATTGCCACCTTTACTACATCGTGTATAAAAACAATAACCACTCCAGAAGATTTATTTTCTTCTGCCCCCCATATAAGTATTAAGGAAATAGAGAGCGACACTAGTCGTTTTAATCAATCATGGTTAATATATTTTACTCAGCCTATCGATCATAAAAACCCGGAAAAAGGAACTTTTAAACAAAGGGTATGGCTTTCTCATATCGACAGCTCAGCGCCAGTTGTAATGGTTACAGAAGGCTATGCTGCCAACCAAAACTATACAAGCGAACTATCCGGATTACTAAAAAGTAATCAGATTATTGTGGAACATCGTTACTTCTCAATGTCCCGACCTGATTCATTGGACTGGAAATATCTTAATGTTGAACAAGCAGCAAATGACCATCATAAAATTATTCAATATTTTAAACAACTCTATTCCGGAAAATGGATAACAACTGGTATTAGCAAAGGTGGTCAGACAGCGATATTTCACCGTGCATTCTTCCCAAATGATGTAGACATTAGCATACCCTATGTAGCACCGATAAACTTAGAGCGTGAAGACAAACGCCTGTTTGAGTTTTTTGAAAATGTTGGTACAGCAGAAGACCGACAGCGAATTAGAGATTTTCAAAAAGCTGTATTAAAAAACAGGGCTGGCATATTACCCCTATTTGAAAATTATGCCAGCCAAAAAGGTTATACCTTTCGTATAGGTATAGAAAAGGCTTTTGATCTAGTTGTATTGGAATATCCATTTTCATTTTGGCAATGGGGTAATAAAATTGATAATATCCCTATGGCTAGCTCAACAAACGAGGTGCTATTCGAACATTTAAGCAAAGGAAGTGACATTGGATACGTTTCTGATCAGGACTGGGAGGCGATTAAACCCTTCTTTTACCAAGCATATAAAGAGCTGGGGTATTATGCCTATACACCTGGCGATCTTAAACCTTTGCTAAAAGGTTTTAATCAAGACACCATAAGTAGCGCTATATTTGCACCAGGAGGAGATACCTTACAATTTAAACCAGAAACTATGCAATGGGTTATGCAGCAGCTTATAGAGAACAATCCCAGAATGATAGCGATTATTGGTGAAAATGACCCGTGGGGAGCAACTTCAATTGAAAATGCAGCACTATCCAATACTATTCGGGTAGTTATGCCCAATGGCTCACACACAACAAGAATAAGAACTTTACCAGCTCCAATTTATAATAAAGTAATGGATACGCTTAACGATTGGATTAAATAACAAACTACAAAAGGCTTCCGAGTGGAAGCCTTTTTATTACTACATGGTATCTAAATTTGGGTTAGGTAGTAATGGATATCTTAGTTTGATGTGGAGATTAAGTAATCGACTAAAGCCTTAATTGTCGCTTTCCTATTTCCTACAAAAACATTATTATCAACAATAAAAACAGGGCGCTTGAGAAACGTATATTCCTCTGCTAACAAGTTCCTATAATCACTCTCAGACAAACTCTTATTTTTAAGTCCTAAAGCCCTGTACTTTAATGACTGCTTGTTAAAAATTTCTTCGTACCCTCCTGCTTTTTCTGCCAAAACATCAATTTCCTCAATAGTCAATTGCTTTGCTTTGACATCTATCTCTTCAAACTTTCCAAAATTTGAAACTTCTTTGAGTATTCTTTTACAAGTACTACATGTCTTCAATAAATACACACTTCCTCTCAACACTATATAGGGATTATTTATTTTCGGTATCAAAGATAATAAAGGGTTACAAAAGAGCTCTTACATTGCTCTTTTAAAAGATCAATATTTGGCGAATACACTCATTTATTAGATGAATGTACATTTTTTATAGATATATAAAATTATTGTACAAAAAACCCGAAGTCAAATACTTCGGGTTGTATAATTATTTTGTTTATTATTTTTCGCTAGTTACCTGATCCAAACACCCAACGTACGTTTAGTCCAAATGAGTCAGCTCCAAAACGTGTATCATCAATAACCCAGAATGTTGGACGCCAATCCAGCCCTAAAGCAATAGGTACTCCGGTAAAGCGATATTCAAGCCCTAGTTCACCAGAAACACCTAACCAAAATGAATCTCCTATTACTGTTGATGGTCCAACACCAGCATACCAGTTAAAAGCTTCACTTCCCAATGGTTTATATAAAAAATCCCATAAGGCATCAACTCCCATTGAGCCATCCCAGAAACCAACGTTGGCGTGTACACGACTAAATTGACCTAAAGTAAAAACGCCATCTACGGCAACCCCTCCAAAGCCATTTGATCCTCCAAAGCGTACTCCCAGCTCCTGGGCATTACTACATAATACAATGCCCATTAGAAAGGCAAAAGATAAAATTAACTTTCTCATAATTTAGTTTTAATGGTTATAAATATAATACTACGTAAAGATAAAACCTCTCAACTATATTGACTGGTTTTACTTTCTTTTTATATTAGTTCACAAGGATAACGCACAATTTCATTTGTTGTTCACATTACCAAAAATTTACTCAATAAATTTACAAATCATTTTTCATATACTCAAGTCAATTAGAACATTACAAAGTTTCAATACATCATCTAGGTTAAAGGTTCTTTATTTTTTTTGCTCAATGACAATCTCAATTACTGATTAATGCTAATCATCTACGCGTCATGTCATCAAAAATTACACTTCAGAATCTCATCATAATATTACATTACAATCATCTTTTATTCTAATCTCATTGTAATATTCTGAGATAGCTTGGCACAACTAGTCAATATAAAACAAAAAAAAGAAGCTGAAACAATGCATAAAAGATTTTGAGAAGCAACTGAAACATACTAAGATAACCTGAGTTCGACGTAAAATTCTGAATTTACCTCATCACATATGAGTCATATATGGTATTCGATAGAACGTTGTTTCAAATCGCTTGAAGATAGTGAGTTTTAAGTGTAATTTGACAAAGGAATAGCAGGCTATCCAGGGTCAATTACATGAAGAAAATCGGTGTTTTCAAGTGAAAACCATAAGCTTTGAATAAAAAACATCGCTATCAATACCTTGAATTGATATTGCGAAAAACGAGCTTAAAGCTTGTATTAGAAGAAAGCCTGACTCTGGGTAGTAGTAGCTTTATTGGCACACATGTATCCTCATATATTAAGTAAGAAAGATACACGCGCACTGTTTAGATATATCGTTCGATAAAAATAACCAATAACTATAACCTTTTCCAGCAACTATGGCGCATATTTTTATACTTCAACTATCCGCTATTAGTCTAAAGGTTATTATTAATTATTGTGTACATTTGTATCGTATTTCATACATTAAATCATTTTTATATGGCAAGTGTTAGAGAATTAAAAAAGGACATCAACTTTCTTGCGTCAGAATTAATTACTGAAGCGTATGTAAAACAACTTCTGAAAGATGATGTAGATAATGATAAAATTGCTCAGGTAATGGTTGATGCCATTGAGTTCAGGAATGAATTAGTAAAACGAAGCAATCATCCTGATGGGAAAAGTAACCCTAAAATGGTAAAGGCCTTTTACACACAATTACGCAAGAATATGATGGAGAAGTTTATGGCTATTTCCAAAGCCATTAACGAACTTTAAAAATATTTATACTTTTAAAAAGAGCTTCCACTCATTAATTTGGGTGGAAGTTTTTTATACCCTCCCCACAAATAGGGAGTTCTTTGTTTAATAAAAAATGTGGTTAAAAAAACAAAAGCAAAGATAATTCCGTAACATACTGCACAACATCATATTCTATTAATTCCTCACTAATACATTTACCTAACACCTTTTAACTTTACATCATTTTTTCCCTACATGTAGGGATATTTCTCACTTCTACAAAACGGTATCTTTGTACCGGAATAACAAATGATATTTTTACTCTTATTTAGAATTAATCTAGGTGAGGGCAAATTGGGAAAAAACAATAAAAATGAAAAAGATTTTACTATCAGCTATTATAGCATTAGTCAGCGTAGGTTTATTTGCACAAGACACAGGTTCAAACCCTCAACAGTTGAATACTGCTCAACGTCTGTTAAACTCAAATCAAGGACTTACTATTGGGGGATATGGTGAAGTACATTACAATCAACCATTAAAATCCGACACTTATAACAACGGAGAACTGGATGTACATCGCATCGTTATGTTGTTTGGTTATAATTTTAATGAGCGCACACAATTTGTAACTGAACTTGAATTTGAGCATGTATCTGAGGTATATGTTGAGCAGGCATTTATTCAATATAAAATAAATAATGCCATTAATTTTCGTGGTGGATTAATGCTGATACCAATGGGTATTGTTAACGAATACCATGAACCAAACACTTTTAATGGCGTTGAGCGCCCTTTAGTTGATAAGTATATTGCACCAACGACATGGCGTGAAATAGGTGCCGGTTTTACAGGAACTGTTTTACCTGCTTCATTACGCTACCAAGCATATGTTGTTAATGGTTTTAATGGTTATAATGGGGCAAGTAAATTCAGTGGTAAAAATGGCTTTCGTAAAGGACGCCAGAAAGGCATTGAGTCATACATAAGCTCTCCAAACTTAACTGCCAAGGTTGAGTATTTTGGAATTAAAGGCTTAAATGTTGGTTTATCAGGCTATTTTGGTAATTCGCAAAGCACCTTGTACGATGGTATTAATAAAAGTGATAAAGATGCTGTTGCTGCTGCTGATTCTTCTGTAATTGGCATTGCAATGCTTGGTATTGATAGCCGTTATACAAATGGGGGTCTGCAATTAAGAGGTCAGTATTATTACTCATCTCTATCAAATACCAATCAGTATAATGATTTTACAGGTAGTGACCTGGGTAGTGCTCTTACCGGTTATTATGTAGAGGCTGGTTATAATTTGTTCAAACATCTTAATAATGTAAAAACCGACCTTATTCCGTTTGTTCGTTACGAACAATTTAATACACATCACAAGGTTGACAACATTATTAAGAATGATGCGTACAAAAAAACAGCAATCACAACAGGCTTAACATGGAAGATGACTCAAAACGCTGTTCTTAAAGCCGATATGCAATTTGTAAAATCAGCTGCAGATGATGAATATTCAAAGGTACTTAGCGCCGGGTTTGGTGTAATGTTTTAAGGGATGATGATGAAATCAGTATTTATAGCAGTTTTTCTTTTTGTTTCTGGTATTGCCTTTAGTAAAGGTGATATTGATTATAAGCATAAATCAATTGAGAAAACATTGATTAAAACTTGTAATTTAATTAATCCTGAGCTTATTGAAATGAATTTACCAGATTCTATACAAAGTGCAACAACGTTGCAGGGCAAATTTTTTACAGTTAAAAGCGATAATACTGATTCTAATATATCACATGTATATATCGGTCGTGTGAACAGTTGCCGTGCAGGTGGCTGTTCCCGTCCTGATGCAATACCTTTCGGAGAGTCTGAATACTTTGATTACATGGTGTGTTACAGTATAAAGGGTGAAGTTATACTAGTTAAAGTATTTAATTACCAGGCAAGCCATGGCTATGAAATAACAGCTAAGGGCTGGCTTAAACAATTTATTGGCTATAATACAGAGCAATACTTAAAGGTTGGCGGAAATATAGATTCAATTTCGGGAGCTACCATTTCTGTTAATGGTATTACAACGGATATTGAGGATAAGACAGCAATTTTAAATAATGTTTTAAATCAGTCATAAGCATCAAAATCAATTTTAAGTTGTAATGCATTCTGCACCACCTTTGGGGAGAAATTAGAAATCGTTAGCCCCAACAAACGGATCGGACGATTCAATGGTACTTCTTTTAATAAATCTTCACAAAGCTCATCTAACAACATTCCTGTAATGGCTTGCAATATTGTTTTAGAGCGTGTAATTTGTTCAAAGTTATCGAACTTTACTTTCAGGGTGAGTGTTTTTCCACTTTTGTCTGATTTTGAAAGGCGACGAACCAAACCTTCTTTCAAGTGATTAATTTCGCACCTAACCTGCTCCTTATCAAGCAAATCTTTAACAAAAGTATTTTCAATCCCAATGGACTTTCTTTCACGATGTGCCATCACTGGCCGTTCATCTTCTCCCCTTGCAATATCGTAAAAGTATTTACCTATTTTACCAAAATGATGTATCAATTGGGCTAAGTCATATCGTCTTAAGTCCTTTCCTTTATGAATATTCAGAGCATGCATCTTTTCAGCAGTCTTCTTGCCCACACCAAAGAACTGCTCAATAGGCAATTGCTCAATAAAACTTATTACATCTTGGGGTTTAATCAAAAATAATCCATTTGGCTTTCGTTGGTCGCTGGCTACTTTTGCTAAAAATTTATTCACACTAATCCCGGCAGAAGCCGTCAATTGTGTCTTCTCATATATCTTTTCTTTAATTTCACGGGCTATTTCAGTAGCCGATTGCATGTTCTTCTTATTCTCTGTTACATCCAAAAAAGCTTCATCTAACGATAATGGCTCAACCAAATCTGTATATTCATAAAAAATACGGCGTATTTGTTGTGATACTTCTTTATAAACGTCAAAACGATGCTTTTGAAATATAAGGTGAGGGCAACGTCTGACCGCAATTTTTGATGACATGGCTGAGTGTACTCCGAACTTTCGTGCCTCATAGCTGGCTGCCGCAATTACACCGCGTTCTCCATTTCCCCCAACTGCCACCGGCTTACCTTTCAGATCAGGAAAATCTCGCTGTTCAACAGATGCAAAAAAGGCATCCATATCAATATGAATTATTTTACGAGGCATGTAACAAAGATACAAGCTTTGTTTAATGATACTTGATTTATGAGCTTTGTTTTGTTCAAGTCATCGTGGACAGGGCTTTTACCTCTACTATCAGCCTACAGCCTATTTACCCTATCTGTTAAACCTAACAAGTTTAACCTACAACATGCTAACAAAACTATTAACCTAAGTTCGACCTAAAATTTTGAATAAAAAGCTGTGTTTTAAAATTTAACTCTAACCTCAGGTTATTAGGTAAAAAGGTGAAAGTTTGTTACAACAATTCCTTCGCTAGTTCAAAACAATCAAAATTGAGGGCTTATAGATACTCTTAATTATATCCTAAGCAGTCTAAAATATTTAACTTATTATGATTAAATCAATACAGCAACCCAAATTCTAATGACAATAACCAAATAAATTAAGAGTAATTCCCTGGCAACTACTTAGCACTGTATTCTCAGGTTTAATTTAGTATAAGATCTACCCATTAATGATCTAATCAGCTTAAAGTTTTGATCCAGGTATACTATACATATAGCATTATGCCTATCTTCGCCATTGGAATGAAAAAGACAGTAGACTTAACGCAAGGTCCGATATTTAAACAGCTTTTAAGACTGGCATTACCAATTATTGGCACCTCGCTTATGCAAATGGCTTACAATTTAACAGATATGATCTGGCTGGGGCAATTGGGCAGTAACGCTGTGGCTTCTGTTGGTGGAGCTGGTTTTTTTATATGGCTTGGCACATCAATATTATTACTCACCCGCATAGGTGCTGAAGTGGGCGTTTCTCAGGCCTTGGGACGAAAGGATAAAGAGACAGCAGCACGCTTTGCTCGTCACGCATTATTCTGGGCGGTATTGCTTTCTGCACTTATTGCTTCTATTTCTTTAATTTTTACCCCCCAACTCATTGGTATTTTCCGCTTATCAACAGGCGTAGTTGAAGATGGAGCTATTAACTATTTACGAATTGTATCGCTTGGTTTTGTATTCACTTTTGTTAATCCAACATTTCAGGGTATTTATAATGGTATGGGCAATAGCCGGCTTCCTTTCTATTATTTATTGGTTGGACTGGGACTTAACATGATTCTGGATCCGTTAATGATATTTGGATTTGGCATTTTTCCAGCCTTGGGTATTAAGGGGGCTGGCTGGGCAACAGTAATAGCACAAGTAGTGGTGTTCCTTATTTTCTTTATCCGCTTTGTTCTGATTAAAGAACTTATAAATCCTGATTTCAAAAGTTTCAGATTGAGTAAAGATATTTCGGTTAAAATATTTAAACTGGGGATGCCTGTTGCAATGGAAAGCTCTTTATTTGCATGCTTTGCTTTAATTCTAGCACGTATGATAACCAAGTGGGGCGATATTCCTATAGCGGTACAAAGTGTGGGGGCACAAATTGAAGCTATTTCATGGATGACTTCATCAGGTTTTGCAACGGCATTAGGCAGCTTTACAGGTCAGAATTTTGGAGCAAACAACTGGAGCCGGATTAAGAAAGGCTATTATACTACACTTAGCATAGGTATTTTTATGGGTTCGCTGGTAACGCTGGCTTTTTTTGTATTTGGAGAGCAAATATTCTCCCTCTTCTTACACGAACCAGCCCCACTTCAGATGGGTGTTGTTTATTTAAGAATTTTAGCTGTTTCCCAAATTTTTATGATTATTGAAATTATTACGCGTGGTGCATTTAATGGTATTGGAAAAACAGTTCCTCCTTCTGTTGTAGGTATTGTTTTTACCGGAGCACGCATACCAGGTGCTATGCTGTTATCTGCAGAAAAAACCCTAGGGATGGTGGGTATATGGTGGGCAATAAGCTTATCAAGTATAGTAAAAGGGCTGGCTCTTATGGCTTGGTATATTCGCGTATTAAACAAATCTATCCGTAGTAAACCGCCCGAAGGAAAAATACCTCTTTCATTTTTACCTACGCGTTTACACCAACAGATTAAAGTTGAAGACTTTGAATGTTAATTAATTGATTTTGCAACTATGTTAAAAGATAAATCACGAAAAGTTGAGCTTAAAATATCAGCTGACGGCTCACATACTTTGTTTGTGCCTGAGCTGAATGAGCATTATCATTCGGTAAATGGTGCTTATAATGAATCAATGCATGTCTTTATTAATCCTGCTTTGCATTTTTGTAAAAAACAAGAATTAAGCCTGTTAGAAATTGGCTTAGGTACAGGATTAAATGCTTTTTTAACTTACCTAAACCAAGGCAACAAGACTATTCATTACCATGCTTTAGAAAAATATCCGCTTACGGAAGAATTTTGTCAACAGCTTAATTTTGCTGATAATGAAAAAGCTCAAAACATATTTAACCGTCTTCATCAACTACCATGGAACAGCAAGCAAGAATTGGCTCCCTTATTTACCCTGTTAAAAGAAAAAGCCGATTTAACGAGCATCCGTTTCTCACAACTATACGATGTGGTTTATTTCGATGCTTTTGCACCTGATGTACAAGCTGAAATGTGGAGTATGAGTATTTTTAAAAAGATATATGATGCTATGAACCCAGGTGGAATATTAACTACATATTGTGCAAAAGGTGCTGTTCGCCGAACTATGCAGGCCTGTGGTTTTACTGTTGAGCGCCTCGAAGGCCCCAAGGGTAAACGTGAAATGTTAAGAGCAATAAAAAAATAAGTGTGTCCAAAAAAGATAATAAGAAAATTGAGAAAACACGACTTTTCATATTTTGTTATTATTGATCATTATACTAAGTATCACTTTAATTTTTTACTATTGCTCTTTTAAAACGAGGTCATTTTTCACCTTTACCAAATAGGCTACAACTATCAAAAAAACAAATAGTTATAAGCTCATATATCTAGTAATCACGATCAATCTGCTTTCACACTTACTCTCAAACCATTATCCTGTAAAACAGTTGGAAGATCAATGGTTTCATACAAACCAATCTTTTGAAAAGGTATTTCACGAAAAGTGGGTAAACGCTTAAATATTTCAGCGTCATTTTTTAACGTAAAGATTTTAAGGTTCTTTTCTATAAAACCCGGGTCTCCTTTAATAGTCAAGTTTGTCGCTTTATAATCCAACCACTCTTTTTTACCATTTAAAAGTGTATCTATATCTACAAATACATTGTTTTCTATCAAATTTCCTGTTGGCTGCGCCATACTATCCACATAAGTTAAAAGCCGGGGATACCGTAAACTATAAGGTGGTTGCGTATAATTAACAGCTTTAAGCCTTTTATCAAATAATCCATCTTTAGCAACAACAGCTTTTGACCAATTTTGCAAACGATTATCCACATGTATTCCATTTTTATTTCCTATGAAAATATTGTTTTGATAGGTATTATCAGATCCTCCTCCCAATAATACGTTCCAATAGCCGGCTTTGTAAAACACATTACCATAAACAGTCATGCCACAAGCCCCGTCATCATGATAAATGGCACAAGTTCGATAGTGATCAGGGATATTTTCAAAATAGTTATAACGTACCACATTTCCCAACTCAGTAGGGTTGCGTCCATAATATATAACACCCTGATCTTCTGCTTCAACACAAACATCATGAAAATAATTGTACTCAATTAAATGATCATTGCCAAACATAATATATATGGCCATACTAGGGGTATTATAAATTTCGCAATGTCGAACCACATTCCCCACACCAGTAAGATAAACTGCAGGACGATAGGATTTCTCGATGCGATTCAAGTCATGAAATACACAATTTTCTACAACATTATTACCTGCCTCAAGAGTTACACGGTTACCTCCACCAAGTATAACACCTCCAGCACCGAGGTTATAGAATTTACATGCGATAATTTTATTATTACTTCCTCCCTCCCGGTTGAAGGTTGAATTGGCATAAGAATGTTGTTGCAAGCTACCTACGATACCTGATTGAACTTGACCGGTTCCTTCATGACAATGTTCCTTGAAAGGTACAACTCCCTTACCAATTGAAATACCCAGACTACCAAGGTTTCGAAAGGTACAACCTTTAATAACTACATCCTGCGTGTTATCCATAACTAAACCAATACCCCGTGAGCACTCAAAAGTGATACCTTTTATTATAATATTAGAACCGCCATAAAAAGTAAAGAATGGATCTTCCAGAATTGAAAAGACAAGAGATTTTATGGAATCTTCATCTGAAATAAAATGTAATATTCCTGTTTCTCTATCAACATGATACTCTCCTACCTCATCAAGCTCGGCAAGAATATTTACACCATACCATTGCCGCCATGGTTCTCCATGCCCAAAACCATAAAGAGTAGCCGATAATGTCGTAATAGTATTTCTCCTGGCATTGATATCAGCAATCTTCACCATATCATCGGCATAACCCCACATAAAATACCCAACCATCCATGGATCTTTTTCTTCAATCCATTTATCTATGCGAACTGAATCATATTTAATTGTTCCACCTCGGTTACTAAAATCATTATATCGGGGTACAGCTCCTTTATCCTTCACCTTTCCCATTGGAATCATTCCTTTATTAGGCCAACGAGAAAGGTGCATAGGCTTATTATTTACAAACAACTCTCCCCAAGCACTTCCATATGGACGTGCAAACCCAACATTACGCAGCTTACCATAATTATCAATACCTGCTTTGCTCAGATCTAATTTATACTGCTTTGTTCCCATCCCATAATCTTTCACTTCTTCAAGAAGACGATTGGAAACAGACACTCCGCCGGATAAGATGACTTTTTCACCAGGATAAGCTCGAATTAATACATTTGATAATGAACCATCAAGGTGCAGGGTTTTTAAAATTTGATATCCTCCCTCTCGAAGAGATACGGTAATCATATCCTGCTGACCTTCATTCTTTAACCGTTTTACTTCCTGAATAGCTCTTTGGAGAGAGAAAAACGGAGCTTCAATTGTCCCTTTACCTGAATCATCTCCTGAAGTTGACACAAATATTTCCTGAGCTATTCCTACCATACTCATAAGTAATAGACCCGATAAAACCACTATTCGATAATATTTCACCACAAACAGTCTCATAAACAACTAAAATTATATTTTCCGGTTGAACTAATTGCTCCTTCTATTATTACGCTTATGAAAATATAAGTTTATCCCCCTGGCTGATTTTAATCAATTACAATTGAAGTACTAATATTCAAAGTAATTTTTTGCATTGCGATATGCTATACCTTCAACCAATAGTTTTAAAATACTATCATCATTTGGTATTAAGCCTTTTTCAACCTCATGGCCAATGTAGTTACAAACAATACGCCTAAAATACTCATGACGCGTGAAAGAAAGAAAACTCCTTGAATCGGTAACCATACCAACAAACCGGCTTAACAATGCTAATGACGAAAGCCCTTTTAAATGCTTTTCCATTCCATTTTTCTGATCGAGAAACCACCAAGCTGCACCATATTGAACTTTTCCAACAACACTCCCATCATTAAAATTACCACTCATCGTTAGAAACATTTCATTATCTGCAGGGTTAAGGTTATATAAAATGGTTTTAGCCAATTGATCTTCCTTATCCAATAAATTAAGAAAAGAGGACATTTTCAATGGATCCTGTGTAGCTCCAATAGAGTCAAATCCACTATCAGAACCATTTTTTTTGTATTGTCGTGAGCTGTTATTGCGTATAGCCCCCACATGAAACTGTTGTACCCACCCTCGTTTATGATTTAGCCTAGCCAGTTCTGCCATTACACAAGTATGGTATTTTTCAGAGTCATCATCACTAATGGCCTTTCCTGCCAGTAATTTCTTAAATATGACATCAACTTCCCGGATTGTAAATTCCGCATAATAAAAACGCTCTATACCACTATCAGACAAGCGCCCTCCTATCTCATGAAAAAAAGCATGTCGTTTATCCAGCGCTTCCAGTAAAGTGTATATGTCAATAATATGAATATCTGCTGACTGGCCAAGTTTTTCAATATACTTTATAAAGTCAGGTATTTTACCTGTGTTAAGTACATTATCAGCTCTAAATGAAGGTTGTACTTTTACTTCAAACCCACTTCTTTTTAATTGCTGATGATAACGTAAATCATCTGCCGGATCATCAGTTGTACCCATCATTTCAACATTCATCTTTTTCAACAGGTTACGCACACTATAAGCTGATGACTGTAATTTTTCCTGTGTTTCTCTATAAATTTGCTCTGCTGTGGCGGGAGACAGAAGAACATTGATACCAAAATAACGAGTCAATTCAAGATGTGTCCAGTGGTATAGTGGATTACCTACTGTAAAAGGTACGGTTTCTGACCATTTTATAAATTTCTCTTTATCGCTGGCTTTGCCAGTACAATAATGTTCATTTACACCATTAATACGCATGACTCGCCATTTATAATGATCGCCTTCGAGCCACATCTGTCCAAGGTTATCAAAGCGATAATCATCAGCAATATATTGCGGGTACAAATGGTTATGAAAATCAATAACAGGAAGTTTTTCTGCCCAATTATAATATAGTTTTTGTGCTGTTTGTGTATCTAATAAGAAATTCTCGTTAATAAATTGGTTCATCTGTTTATTTTTTTTTGAGACAAAAGTATCAAGACACAAGACTGATTTACATTACCGTGCCTGATTGGTTATAATCCGAGGCTGTCCAAAAAGTAAAGATTTAATTCCTAGTCAAAATTCAGTATTACTCCGCCCCTGGAGGGTAACTGAATTTCAACAACTTCCCTATAGGGATTTAAGGGTGAAAAGCTGTTGAAGACAAAGGTCTCAGCTTTTTGGACAGCCTCATACCTGTGTATCAAATCTTAATTGCCATGGGTGTTTCATGCTCCTGTTTTATTTGCTCATATTTCGCAAAACCCCAGCTTCCAGCCCCATAATCTGTGCCATCCCTTTTAAACGTCCGATAAGTGGATACCCGGGATTATAGTTATGGTCAAAGTCATGTAATAGCTTATGGCCATGGTCAGCCCGAACTGGTATATTGGCATCTTTTCCATTTTCTGCTCTCCGTTTTTGTTCTGACAAAAACACTTTTATTAATGAATACAAATCTGCTCCTCCCTGGAGATGATCGGCCTCATAAAAATCACCATTATCCATTAACTGGGTGCTGCGAAGATGGATAAAGAAAATACGATCAGCAAATTCTGTTGCCATCTGTATTAAATTATTATGTGCTCCTGCCCCTAATGAGCCACTACAAAAAGTTAACCCGTTTGCCGGCGAATTAACTTCTTCTAAAATCCGCTTAATACTATTATAACTACTGACAATCCGGGGTAAACCCAATACTTTCATAGGTGGATCATCGGGATGTATACACATCTTAATTCCATATTCCTCAGCAACAGGAATAATGGCTTGCAAAAAGTATTTCAAATTATTGTATAAGCCTTCATCATCAATTCCACTGTACAAAGCCAGCATTTCTTTAAAAATACTAAGTGCTTGCTCTGGGTTATCTGCACTTATTCCGTCAACAAAGCTTTGTGTTTTTACAATAATAGAATCAATGAGTCGTTCTTTATCTTCATTGTCCATTTGCTCAAAGCGACTTCGGGCTTGTTCCACCTGTTCAGGTTTATAATCCTGTATTGCATTTTTACGCTCAAGTATAAAACAATCAAACACCACAAGCTCTACATGACTAAAATACAGGGCTTCAACACCGGTATCTAATTTATAATGCAAATTGGTACGCATCCAGTCAATAACTGGCATAAAGTTATAACACACCGTTGTTACGTTGCACTTTGCCAGGTTAATAAGGCTCCGTTTATAGTTTTCGATTAATTGATCCCTTTCTTGCCCGCCATATTTTATGGCTTCGTGTACAGGCAAGCTTTCCACTACAGACCAACGCATGTTATGTTGTTCTATTTCTTGTTTTAGCTTATTAATCTCATCTGTTTCCCATATTTTGCCATTGGGTATATGATGCAAGGCTGTTACTATTCCTTCAATACCTATTTGTTGTATTTCTCTTAAGGTTATTTTATCATTAATACCAAACCAACGCCATGTTTTTTCAAGCATAATAAATCCTATTTAATTCTAATATTATTAAACGCCACTAAAAGACGAAAATCCACCATCAACTGGTAAAATAACCCCAGTAATAAAACTTGCTGCATCAGAGCAAAGAAATTGTACCGCCCCGTTTAATTCATTAATATCACCAAACCGTTTCATTGGCGTACGCGCTATCACTTTCTGGCTTCGTTCCGTTAACGATCCGTCTTCATTAAGTAATACTTTACGATTTTGATCACCAATGAAAAATCCGGGTGCAATAGCATTAACGCGTATGGCTTCGCCAAATTTAAGCGCCATTTCAGATGCCAGCCATTGTGTAAAAATATTAATGCCTGTTTTAGCAACAGAATATCCTGGCACCCTTGTTATAGCAGAATAGGTAGCCATTGATGAGATATTTACAATGCTGCCTGTTTTTTGCTTTGCCATCGTTTCTCCAAAAACCTTACATGGTAAAACGGTACCATTAAGATTAAGATTGGTTACTTTATCAAAGTCACTCATTTTCATATCAAAGAAGCTCTGATGAGAATCCAGTGTTGCACCCGGCAGGTTGCCTCCTGCTGCATTAACCAAAATATCAATAGCTTCCCACTTTTCAATAACATCTTTGTTAACCTTCTGTAAGCTTGTTTCATCTAATACATTGGCAATAAAACCAATTGCCTCCCCTCCCAGCTGTTCCAGTTCTGCCAGTCGGTTGTTCAGAACTTCCTCACGTATATCCAACGCCACTACTTTTACCTTTGCTTTTATCAGGCTTTTACAAATATTACCACCTAAAACTCCGCCTGCACCCGTTACAACAGCAACCTTACCACTAAGGTCAAAAATATCTCTTGGTTTTTCCATTTTTATAGTTTTTATATAGATCAAAAATATCAATTATCTAAATTGAACTCTAATACTATACCTTTACTTTATTGTACTATATTTACAATCAACCTGTATTTACAATCATTATTGATACCATTCTTACATTCCTTTAAACCTATGTCAATTATTTACGAAAAAATAGACTTTAAGCCTCATACTTCATTAGTTGCAAGATGGAATAAGTTTAAAAATATGTCGTATCCACTCCATCGACATGATGAATACGAGCTTATTTATATTTGTAGAAGTTATGGAACAAGGTATGTAGGCGATTCTGTTGAACCTTTCAGTGCGGGTGATTTGGTTTTGGTTGGTTCTAATCTTCCTCATTGCTGGCAAAATGATGAGATTTTCCTTAAAAACCATCCTTCACACCAGGCCAAAGCAGTTATCGTGCAGTTTGACAAAGCATTTTTCTCAGAAGCATTTAAATATCCTGAGTTTAATTCTATTAATAATATGCTTAAATCGTCGGATCAAGGCATTCATTTTGGCAAAGAAATCGTTTCGCAATATTCTGAAACCATTATACATCTTACTAAACTAAGTGGATTTGAACGTTTAGTCATGTTTTTCCAATTATTACATAACCTATCCTTATCAACAGATACTCGCCTGCTGGCCTCCAATTCTTTCAATAAAACTGATGCCAGGTATGAGTTTAATAAAATAAGCACTATACTACAATATATTTCAGATCATTATCAACAAGCATTAACTTTGGATAATATAAGCCAACGGTTCCACATGTCCCCTTCTGCCTTTTGCAACTATTTTAAACGAAAAACAGGAAAAACTTTAACCGCATATCTGAATGAGTACAGAACAGCAAAGGCTTGTAAATTACTTACTAATAATGATAAGAACATATCAGAGATTGCATTTGAATGTGGTTTTAATAATATTTCCTATTTCAACCGTATTTTTAGAAAGATTATGGGCAACAATCCCACTGTTTACAAGAAACTGTGGCAACGCTCTTTTTAATAAGCCAAAATACATCAGAACTTACCTACTATGTGCTTACATGGCATGTATAGTGTTAGGCCAATTATGGAACCTGTAAAATAAAGTCACCCCCTGAATGTTTTTGCGGATCTCCACATTCAGGGGGTGTAAACAAAATAAATCTTGTATCTTAATGCAGGACCGATATGCATAACACTATCTCAATCCCTTTAATCAGGCCTTTACAAATACACATTATCAAAGCTTAGTATTGATTTGTATTTTTACAACCTGCTTTCGCTTTCATACTGGCTCACTACTTCATATCTACAAAGTAGTCTATCCGTGTTTTATAATCGGTATAATGCACATATTTCTCATTTACCATCCATAATACAACCGGCGTATCTCCTTGTTTCATATTCCTAGGTACAACTGGTCGTACATTATCGTATTCCGAATTTCTGGTAATTGGTGTAATCTTCCATGATTTTCCATTATTTTTCGTCTCCCTCTTCTCTATTTCAAACACGCCATCTACCTGCTTTGATAAGTATACAATGTTAGGCTTCAAAGGATGGAAGCTCATACCCGCCGAATAATGTGGTTCTCGTTCTGTTTTATTCTTTGGTGTTTGCGGAAACCATTTTCCTGAGTGACATATTTTATGATCGATCCACTGCTTACCATTATAGCGGGCATAATGATACAAGTGTTCTTCTTCTGAAGGATAGCGGGCATAAAGCACCACCGGGTCTCCTTTTTTATCCACAGCTAAATCATATACCCATGCCCTACCGTCTTCTTTTGTAGCCTTATATACAACAGTAGCATCTTTAGGCTCAAAAGGCATGTTTTCCAAATCACATATTTTAGATTTGTCTGCCCGCCAAAATGCACCATTTTCATAACAGGCATAATATACAGAGTTCGTACTTTCATCACGCGGATGCCCATCGGTAAAAACCATATGAATTTTTGACTTTCCATCGGAATAATAACGTACGTATGGTCTGTTGTAATTATTAAACGGCTTGTTAGTGACAAGTACTTTCCCTTTGGTGAAAGTTTTTCCATTATCATCAGACCACATCATATTCGGTTTATAACCTGTCCATCTGCCAAAACAATAAATGCGCCCATTCTCTTCTGATAATGCAAATACATTGGCATAACCTACTCCTTTAGCCGGGTATTTTTCGTATTGCTCCTTATCAAAGACAGGATGTTGTTCGGGCTTTTCAAAATCATTAGAATCAGCCGCCTTCCTGCTAAAACGTACCACACTATCAAAATGCTTAGTATAGCTCATTAGCACATCATTATTGCTCAATTCAACAAATGACGGGTTAGCATGATCGTCTTTATCCAGTTTCGGATCAACAGTCTGTATTTTCTTCTTGTCATTATTTACATTAAATGATGCAGCCTGAATTGAGCCTTTGGAATCAACCCACCCGGTAATAATCCCGCCGCTGCCATTATGTGTATAAATGGCGCGTGGTCCTGAAAACCAACACCAGGCACCATCATCTGTCAGGGTTTGCGTATGCTGAGCTTTGCAACTTGGAAAAAGCCACAAACCCACTGTTAAGATTAATAATATTTTATACATAACACTATTTTTCAATTAGATATACATTTAAAGTGTGTTTTTTAAAAGGACTTATTGTCCAGACCAGTTAAAAACAGCAAATACCGGGTAATGATCAGACAGGTACCAGTTGGAAGCTCCATTATACACCCCGGCTGTTGTACATTTTTTCTGTAAAACAGCTGAAACAAGAATATAATCGATACGTTCAAGACTGGCCACCAGATCTTCTGTTGTTCTGTTGTATACTTTACCTAGTGCCCTCCCCGGAAAACTACCCCGTTCAGCAATTCCTTTAGTGTGTGATGCAATAACATCATACAAAGGTAAAGACAGGAAGGAGGCCATAACTGAATAATCCAGATCATCATTAAAAAAGTTACCCTTAATACCTTTATCTTTATTCCCTTCCCTGTATTTTTCTTTCAATAGGCCATCAGCCAGGTACAAATCTGCATCAAAGGGCGAATGAGCATTAAAATCTCCAAGTATAATATAAGCGGGATTCTTCTTTTTTACCTGTTTTATCTTCTCTCTCAAGATACCTACTTCTTCACCTCTCCGTTTAATACTTCCCGGATGCAGGTGTACAACTATAAAGTCAATCCCTTTAATCTGACAATGTAAGGCTCCGTGATGCAAGCCTTTGGTAATTTTTTCTTTTAGCTCAATAGGGTAGCGCGATGTTATTCCAACGGAATACCCTGTCTCTTTTAATAAAACAGAATAGTTATGTCCCCATTTCAATGCATCTTCTTTTAGCTTTTCAGGTGTATACTTACATAGTTCCTGCAGGGCTACTACATCGGCATCCTGATTATTCATCCAATTTTGTAAATCAGTACGGCGCTGTTGGTCTTTACCCCAGTCAAAACCATTCCATATGTTATAGCTAATAACTTTTAACTGGTTATCCTTACTTTGAGCTTGTAAAGTAAGGCTTGCTGCAATAACAATTATTAATGATAAAAGAAAACTCTTCATACCTCATTATTTTTGCTCAATTATTACCTAAAGCACTAATTTTGTACTTGTTGTTTTAGCCTCACCAATGCCTCCAGGAAATAATAGTCGGCATAAACTAATGGCACATCTTTTTCAACTCCATGAGGAATGCTACCAACACTATGATCAAGGATAAAATACTTATTCTTTTCCGGGTCAGCAAGGTAATTATTGGCCAGGCTTTTTACCATTGCCAGAGCACTATTGTAATATTTTTTGCTTTTATCATCAAACTGGCTGATTTCAATTAAAGCTGAGGCGGTAATAGCAGCAGCAGAAGCATCACGTGGAATCACAGGATATTCTGAGGCATCATAGTCCCATTCAGGTGTAAATCCGGGTGTTTGTACATTATAATCCCAAAGTGGCACCAAATCATCAGGCAAATTTTCATTATTAAGCATGTAATCAGCAATATTTCGTGCAAAAGCAAGGTACTTTTCATCTTTCGTATAACGATAACACAAAGCATAGCCATACAAACCCCAGGCTTGTCCTCTTGCCCATGCTGACTCATCTGTAAAACCCTGGCAAGTTGCCTTATCTTTTACCATCCCGGTCTCTTCATCATAATCAACCACATGATAACAACTATAATCGTCCCGATAATGATTTTTCATGGTGGCATCAGCATGTTTTACTGCAATATTATAGTATTTCTGATTTCCACTTAATAATGAAGCTTCAAATAAAAGCTCCAGATTCATCATATTATCAATAATAACCGGGTAAAACCACTCTGTTTCACCATCCCAGGCCTTACGGTAATCCCACGATTCGATTAAACCTACTTTGGGATTAAAACGTTTTGACAAGGCTTCGGCTGCATTTATAATAACCTCTTTGTACTCTTTTTTATTACCAAATTTATACCCGTTTCCATAACTGCAATAGATCATAAAACCTACATCATGATGACCAGACCAATGCTGAATAGGAGCCAGCGCTTCTGTCCATTTAACAGCTTCTTTTTTCCATTTATCTTCGTTGGTAAGTTGATACAGGTACCATAAGTTACCGGCAAAAAAACCACTTGTCCAGTTGTATATACCTACTGTTGTTAGTTCATTTTTTTTATTTAAAGTACGAGGTATACGTGTTGAATCACTAGCAACAGTTAATACATTATTTGTTTGTGAAACAGCAAAGTCTATTTCCTTTGAAAAATTTATTTCCTCCTGTTTTTGTTTGCAAGAGGACACTGCGATTATTAATATAATTACAGATAAAGCAATTCTGTTCATTTCAATTATTTTTATTGTTATTATTAGCTTTTATTTTTACTGTTCTTTTCTAATATGCTAATGGTTTTAACCTTTAATTTATTTCTTTTTCACCAAAAGCATCCTGCTGCCTTTCCACCTCCTTAAGTTTCAAGTCATTCAACTCTTTCTTCAAGCGTTTATTTTCCTCCTGCAACATTGTATTGTCATTGTCAGGCACAGTGTATGTTCTCTTCTCTATCGTATTCTTTTTTTGCCATTCAGACTCATTAAACAGCAATTGGTGATCTGCCTGATATGACTGTATCTCCAGCTCTCCGCTAACAGGCATATTGCTTCCCCTGAACAAAACAGATGCTTTAACTTTAATGGTACCCGGCTTTAAAGTTGATTGTATTAATACCGGTGCTGTTCCCCATTGAATTGGTTTTGGATTAGCGATTACAGCTTCATCGCCAATAATTTGGCCTTCTCCTTCGATTTCAAATTTTATATTGTAATTATTCAGGCGTTTAATGTTACCATCTTTATCAGCTACAGCTGCCACTACTGTTACACAATCTGAACCATCAGCTTTTAAATGAACACCTTCATTATCTAACCACAAGATTACCTTTTCAGGTCTGCGTGCCGGATCTATTCTGTGTGATGCTACTTTTTTGCCATTGATATACCCAGTGGCTTCCATATATACTTCGTTTTGTTTTTGTGCCCGCGATTTTGATTTAAGTTTCATAAAGTCAAATGCATCTTCAAAAACAATAACAGGATTTGGTATTCCCTTAATATCACCAGGCCTTGAATAAACATATGTTTCTCCATCTGCAAAAACCCGTAACCTAACTTCATCACAATTAGAATATACTGTAACATCTGATGTTGAGAATGGACTCATCTCATGAGCAATAAAAACGGTCGGGCCTGTTTCGGCAATTATATCACTTTTAATTGGTGAGCGTTGTGCTTTAAACATTTCATATGATAGCTTGGGCTGGCGAAATACGTCCATAATACCACCATAAAATGGATCGGGATGATAACCACGCTGATGGTCAAATGAATGCCAAAGACATCCTCCCACATGCTGTTTCGTTGTTTTACACAAGGCATCATAACTGGTAAAAGCATAATCAGGCTTAGCATAGTGATTAGCCTGAACCAGCATGGCAGCTTCTCCCCAATCCCTGTTAACCCGGCTTGTTGAGTTATGCGAATTCCAGTCGTCAACATTATCGCCCCACTCCCTTGTAAAGTAAGTTTTTGACGGGTCAAGATGTTCAACAGACCATCCCTTGGCACTTGTTTGGGGGTGAGCAAAATGAATATCAAAGTGCTTACTACCTCTTGCTTCCGCGTCACATGCACAATAACAGTTCGGGTAAGGAAATTCTTCTTCAACAATTGTTCTGGTATTTTTTGCAAAATCTGCGGGATACCACGTTTCATTCAGGATAGGCTCCCATAACCATGTACTGGCATGGTTACGGTCACGACGTACCATATTACGAATATCACTGTAAACTCTTTTCTCAAATAATGGATCTTTATTCCAGAATTGCCACCCTGGCGTATTAACAATGACAAATAGCCCCAATTCATCACATGCATCCATAAATGCAGGATCCTGAGGATAATGTGCATTACGTATCACTTTAAGACCAACATCCCGTAGTTTTTTAGCATCACGCCAATGCAGGCTGTTTGGTAAAGCATTACCAAGCACAGCAAAGTCCTGATGCCTGTTCGCACCAATTAATGGATTGGGGTAAGGTTGTCCGTTAAGCCAAAAACCGTCTTCTCCTTTAAACTCATAGCTCCTAATCCCCATTCGTTTTCTGTAGCCATCAACAACCCGTCCGTCAGCATCAAAAACAACTACATTTAAATTATAGAGGTAAGGGTTTTCCGGCGACCATAATTTTGGATCAGACACATTAAATTTATGTGTAACATACTGTGCATTACTACTTCCCACCTTCAGCGCTTTTTCTGTTAAAAGAGCAACTGTACCATCAGTCTCTTTAAGCTCATACCTTATCTTTCCTTTAAATCCTCTATTTTGTTCATTACGAATATGAGCTTTTATTTCTACCTGTGCATTTTGCTCTGATACACTTCTGTATGCAATTAATAATCCTCCCCCTGCAATTTCATTTTCATAATTCGGATCACTTATGTATACATTGTTATGGCTTACAAGCCAACAATCGCGATAAATACCTCCAAAATATGAGAAATCAAGTACTTCCTGCGCTTTCCCCGGAGGATATAATGGATCGTTACTATTATCAGCCCATACTGCAATTACATTATCTCCTTCCCAGGTAATATATGGTGTTATATCAGCTATTACAGGTAAATAGCCACCAAACTGTTCTTTAACAAGCTTTCCGTTAATCCATATTTTTGATTTCCCCATGATGCCTTCAAAATGCAAAAATTGTTTTTTACCTTTTTGGTTACTATTGGGCGTAAAATGCTTTCTGTACCATATTTCTCCCTGGTAGTTATACCCACCACTGGCTTCTGTAGGCAAATATTCTATACCATGGGGTAAGGCAACAATATCCCATTTACTGTCATCAAAATCTACATTGGCAGCTTGTGGTAAGGCACCTTTATAAAAACGCCATCCCACATTCATAGAATAAACTTCACGTCCTGACTTTTCCAAGCTATAAAAACCTGCAGTTGAAAATTCAGGTTGGTGCTGCTGTGCCCCAATATCAGATATTCCCCATAAGAGTATAAAAAGAAGAAAAAAGTACTTCATCTGTTTAAATTTATTTTTCAATGGTCAGATGGAACTCTCAAATAAATTCAATCATTGCCCTGTGTGCAACTTAATTGATTGAATTTGCATGGTCGTTTCACCTGTTTTTGAATTAATTATATTTTATATGATTATTTCCTTTTATTGAACCACTTACACGGCTCTATCTATCTCTAAGCGATAGGTACCCCTATTTTGGTTTTCCTTTGCTGTTAATGTTAAGCGATAGATAGTTTTCCCCCATACTTTTACCAATTTCGGATCTGATAATTCAATAGCTTCGATTGATGCATCAAATTGAGATGCGTCATAGGTTAACACAACAGGCTTGTGCTTTTGTGTCAATCTCACTACTCCTTTTTCTGATATATCTGGCTTTGCATATGTCATAAAATTAAGCGTATTGACATCTGCTGCACCCTGCATCTGAAACTGATCTGTTATGAGCAGCCCATTTTTCTTCAACTGGTATTTTCTATTCCAACTACTCACTTTTGCCTCTTTAGGATAGGCTCCTGAAATATCTAATGAGAAACTTTTATTCTTCTTATTAAAGTGTACATCTTTTGACCGGTATTGAGAACCATATTTCTGTGCATGCCCATTAATCAGTGGCAGGTTATGATAATTACTTTGCATAGTCCATATTGAATACCGTTCATGACTGAATGTTTGCCTGGTATAGGTACCCACTCCGGCATCAATAATTACCGGAATATTATCAACATACAATGAAAATGTTCCTACATCATTGTGGTTATGGCTTTCATTATTATAACCACCTTTAGCCGCAAACATTAAACCGGTTTTACTGCGCATATAACAAAACTCTGTTTCAGGATACCACACGGCAGATGCTTTTGAAACAGCAATTTTCTCAGTTTCCAATGCCTTATTAGATGACAGGCTTTCAAGGTTACGAAAAATATCCAATCCTTTTGATTCGTGCTTCTTATCAGCATCCCTTTGGTTCAGGTAAGCAGCAAACTGCTTCATTAAGTCGCTGTTTACAGCTTTTCCATAACGATAGATTACACCGGGTTCGCCTCCTCCTTTAGCAGATGCATCAGCAAAATTCACAACCCATCCATTACCTACATATGATTGGGCTATGTACTCTCCCATATTAACAATCATGGGCTTATCAAAAACAGAGATACTGCCACCAGTTGCATAGCTCAATAATTGCAAATAATCATACATCTTACCTGCTGCATGTCCCCAGTATGAAGGGCCTTCCTCACAGGCACCATCCGACTTATTGTAGTTAATAAAGTGATCTACAGATTTCATCGTTCGCCATACTGCTTTGCTCAACAAATCCTTATCTTCTTCAAGTAATAAAAAACATGTTAATACATTAAAGTTACACCACGGGTTCCAGTTATTAACCAAACCTCCCTCCTTAAGATTAAAAGCCTGCCACCAGAAATCGCTGCGTTGCATATAAGGTTTTAAAATCCGCTCTCCTATCTCATAGCGTATACGGTCTGCAATGGCCGGATTAACCTTATTAAATTCGGCTTCGAAGAAGTACAGTGTCCAAGCCAGAAAAGCACCCAAATCACCAGATGTAAGATCAATAATATGCTCGGTATGCTCAGGCAACGAACGATGTGATTGTTGTACCCTTAAGTGTGCCGACAAGGCCCACGATGTCATTTCGCAACTGTTCCATGCACCATTGATTACCTGGTCAATAAATCGTCCTTTTCCTTCGGCCAACTCAGCCAGTACAAGATTAGCCATGGCTTTATTGTTTGCCTCAAAAGGCTTTTGCATATGCGCCCTTGATCCGCTTCGTTCAAACTCAATATAATCAGTTGCTTTAACTACCTGCCATTGATAATCAAGTGCTTCTTCCCCGCATTTTATTAAGTACTCTTTTGCTGCTCCTGTTAAGGTATCCCAAGCTTTTCGATCGGAATAGGCCGGATAAGTGACCCACTGACGATTAGCAATAAGAGCCTTCTTTACCTTTAATGTATCGCTGCTTTTTTGTAATACATCTCTTTTCTCATAGGCCTTGATCGCCTGTGTACCAATCAATAACAATACAACAATCAGATTCTTCATAGTAATATATTTTGCTTGCAATAAGATTTTACGAAACAAATACAAACGTTTGCCAAAGTCAAAAATAAGCTTTCTTTGTTATTAAACCTTATCTTTTTGTCTAATAACTAAATTTATTATCATAGTATACATATTGGCAGGCTTGTATTTTTTATGCGGACACAAGGCAACTCCTGATAATATAAATCTTATATTCAGAGCCTTACAAGAACTACACGATTACTTATAAGTAAAAACGAACCATTTACTTAAAACGTAACTCTCACCTAAAGGAAGCAAGTGCCAGTATTTTTTTTCACCAACAGTATAAGACAGCTTATATATACTAATTACCAGGACTTTAGGGTTAGCCCCAAAAAAGACACTACATTTTTAAAAAAAGACCTGTGTTTTTACTAAAAATGTAGTGTCTTTTATACCAATAACACGCTACATTTTCTTTAGCCCTAAATTATCAAGCGTAAATACAGTATTATTCTGATTGTACACTTTAAAACAGGGCTAGCATTAAAACCCTCTTTTATACTTAGTTGATAGAATCTGATTTATTACGAAAGCTTTATTAAAGTGCACCTGTATATGTTTTTTTAATAATCAATATAATATGCACCATTCCCGCATGTACTGGCATATATACGTTGCCTGGCTGCATCCAATGATACGTTATTAAAGTTAAGTGCACCATGGGTTTCATCATATATATCTACCCAGCTGCTACCATTATCCATTGAGATCAATAGTTGTGTTTTAACGCTGCTATGCTTATTTTCTGCGCAAGCCATTACCATTGTTTCGCCATCAATGGAAACAGATACTGCATTAAATGCAGTTTGATCCAAGGGGTATATTTTCTTCCATGTTTCACCAAAATCAATGGATTGCCATAGGCCGGCATTCCAAAAACCGGCATAAACAATACCTTCTTTTTGTGGGTGTGCATAAATACACGATAAAACATTTTGTTGTGCCATTTTAAAAGGAAGTTCTCCTGTAATATCTACCCAGTTTTCCCCTGCATCTCCTGTCCGGTATAATCCTTCTGTCCATTCACCTACATACAACAGGTCCTTTTTTTGCACATCCATCGACATAAGCAGGTTTGTTCCACTCCCATTTTTAAACTGGTAAGGTATAACAGGTAAAAAATCCCTGTTTATAAGATCTCTTTTAAATGGTATACTTTTGATGTAAGCTGGAAATGGATTACTAACCCGCTCCCATGATGTACCAAAGTCATCAGAGCGATATACACCAGCTTCTTCTTCATTAAATATATCACCCTCTGCAAGCATCCAAAAACGACCTTTATGATGCCTATCTTCCTGCAGACACTGTATAAATGATTTGCCCGGTTTATGAAACACTTGTTGTGCACTTTCCCCGCCGTTAACAGTTTTATACACTGGTGTTCCCTTAAAGTTATAAGCACGACCCGAAGACCATATCATTAACCCTGGCATATGTTTCGACACGGTAAGAGCACGGGATGGACCATCCTGGAACTTAACCATCTGAAAATTTTCTCCAAAATCATCACTCACCATCGGGCTATAATCCACCATAGCAGTAATGACCCTGCCCGGTTGTGCCGGGTGTTTCTCAATATATTCCACACAGGTCATTTCCAGCCCATTAAAATAATGTCCATAAAAGTTCTTCCCTTTATCATAACTCACATTTACACCCCAGAAGTTAGAGAAGTATAATTTATCAGGGTTCTTACAATCCGGTAATATATGTGCTATTGAGCCGCCCAATGATTCTGGTCGCCCAGCATACCTTTTAGGGTATTCTTTCAGGTTCTCTGCCTGTACATTATCTGCAAATAAACGCCATGTTTTCCCATCATCATCTGATATAAAGATAGGGCAGGCCATTTTACCATATTTTTGCGCGGTATAAATAGTTCCATTAATACCTGATCTGTTAATTGTTTGGTAGTAGCCCCCCTGTGGCAAATATTTATTGTCAACCAGTTTAAAAGTTTGGCCTTTATCTTCGCTCCTTAATACACCAATACTTGTTGAGATCAAAATAACCCGGCCTGCATCGGCTATTACCATATCTGTAAAACCACATGTTTTAGTTTGATATACTTTTTCAAAGGACTGCCCTGAATCAGGTGATTTGAATAATTCGGCATATTCTCCCCTGGGAAAATCCATATAAAAGTCCAGTTGCTTTTTCTGTTCATTCTCATTCTTGCCTTTTACCAAAAGCATTTCCTGATCACACATTGTTCCAACATAAAATTCACCAGGATTAAAAGGGTTAAATTTGACAAAGGTGATACGCTTACCCTTTAACCCCTTATATGTCCAGTTAGATCCTCTATCTGTACTCATCCAGATACCTTTTGAATACCCGGCTGCAATAATAACATTGCTGTTTTGTGGATGTATAGCCAACATAGTACCACACATACGTGTTGGACCATTACCAAAAAAATCAATCTGGTCTGTTAATAAGTGCCAATTTTCGCCACCATCAACTGATTGATGAATATGCCCCAGTTTCTGATGATCCCTTAATTCACCTGAAGCTCTATACAATATATCCGGATTATTCGGATCTATAGCTAAGGAACGAGTGTTGTGATCGCGCGTTTTTTCCATTCCATTGTTCTTTGCCTCCCACTTCTTACCTCCATTAACTGTTTTAAACACGCCCCCCACATCAGACTGGGCATAGAGCACATCAGGATTCTCAGGGTTTTGGACTATTCCTGTAATATAACCTCCTCCACCTATGTGTGCTGACTGAAATGTTACTTCCGACTCCTGTTTCTTGTTTTCTGCTTGCTGACAGGATACCATGTGCCACACTAGCCCAATTATACCAATACTTTTGAGTATTAAAGTGTATTTATGTGTCATAAAATATTTATTCAAATATATGATTACTAATTTTTTATATTTAAAAAAAGGATAATTCACCCACGGCAGCCCATTTCCTGTTATTCACTTCTTTAAGCGAAATAAACTTAATAAAACGTGCTTTCTGTGGTTGGTCAAACTGTACTTTTTGAATATCTGTGGCATTCTTAAACCGTCCTTTAGCCACAGGTTCTCCCCACTCTTCTCCGTTATTACTCAAATAAATTTCATAATCTGCCACTCTTCCATTTTCTGAATCCTGGCGTGGGGTATATATAAGTCCGGATAAAACTTGTTCTTTACCAAGCTCAATAGTAACAAAATGCTTATGGCTTGCCCGCCATTCACCATTCCATTCACTGCTCCAGAACGTATTCGGATCATCATCGAGCATATACCTGTAATCATGCAAAGGCCACCTGCTTGAGCCTTCTATTACACGGTTAACTGATTGCGGATCGGGTAAAAGTTTTACCAGGTGGGCTAAATCCATCTTTTGTTTCGGACGAAATTTCACTCCTTCCATATACTCTAAAATGGCATTTCGAAGCTGTAGCGCAACAGGACGGGAGTCAAGGCCATTTTCAATATCAAAAGAACAGGCAAGTAGTTTCCCCTTCTCTACTTTAGCTTCAAAAATGGCTGCTAGTTTGTTATTCCGATGATAGTCATCAATCACCTGAACCACGGGCTTAATTTCTTTAAAATCATTAAGTATAAAAGCATTGGCTCCGTCAACCAAGTTCATCCAACGGGCATCAGCATAAGCTTGTGTTGGAAAATTATCAAACAGGGGATGCTTAGGATTACAAAGCAATCCGGCTGTTCCAGGATAAACCCGGCCAAGTGCTCCACGGTTAAATGACCAGTATTGGGGTGTGTAAGATATGCGTTGAACATTATGGCCGTAATCAGATGTTGGCCATAACAACAATACATTACCTCCTTCATTCAATAACTGTTGTGCCTTTGCATCAAGATGGTGTGTTATATATGTATTATTTACTGTACGGTATTCTTTGGCAGGTGGATACACATAAAAATCCCATTCATTTTTATAGTCCGTGCCAGCGATCGTAAGTTGAATAATGTATTGCCCGGCTTGCAAACAGGCCTCCAATGGTATCTTAACCCGACCAAGCTTCGTATTATACCCTTGCTTTATAGTTGCGGGCTTGAACTGTCCTGTCTTAACAAGCTGACCATTTTCACTTACTATATCCCATATAATCGTTTTGTTTTTCAGTGTATGTAATCCAAAATTAGTAACGCTAGCAGAGGCTTCAAATGTTTCATCGTTGGTAAATACCCATTTTTTCATACGCAATAGGGGCACTACATCATTACAAAATTGCCTCCATTTATCAGGAGAGATATAATCCTTACTGTCCCAAAAGGGATCAAGAATACCCACCATAGCCTCCGACTGTCCGGGAAAATCCTGTAAGCCCAAATACTGAAATCCGGCTACTCCTTCTGTTCTTAAAAGCGACTCAAATATTTGCTTGGTATGCCAAACCCCGTGCTTCCCCGAGGCAATCGCCATTTCTTTGTCTTGCTTTTCCAGTCCATTTTCTACCAATCGATCGTACAATGGAACGAAATTATCAGGCCGTTTTACTCCATCATACTTTCTCATAAAGCCAAACCCGGGATACATTACCCACTGCCCATTTTCATGAATAATTAAAGGGGGTTCATTCTCTCCTTTTCCAGATGAAAAATCAAAGTCGTTATGCAGGATTAGCTTTTCACGGGGGATATTACAGCTTTCACCATTTTCCCATACTTTATTATAACGAACAGCACTCGAACTGTGCTTTTTTTTCACATGACCTGCCTGCGTAGAATATAAACGGCGCGGGTCAGAACCACGATAAGCGTTTATCACCCTGTTTTTTGATGGGTTATCAGCATATGACAGCTCATTCCCCAGCGTCATAAATGTAAATGACGGGTGGTTACCATATTCTTTCAATATTCTAAAGCCGTCGTTGTAAAGGTATTCGAGCACATATTTATCCGGTGTTGGCTCCGGTCCCCATATCAGTTCTGCCTGCAAATAGATTCCCAGCTCATCGGCTACTTCAAAAGCAGCTTTGGGCGGACATACCGAGTGATAACGCACATGATTCATTCCGTATGACTTTATGGTTAAGAAGATACGCTTCCATTCTTCTTTATTCATAGGCATATAGCCTGTTTTAGGATATATCGCACAATCGAGCGTTCCGCGGAAAAATACAGGCCGGTCATTGACCAGTACTGTTGTACCACTGGTCGATATTTTACGAAAGCCAAAACGTTCTTTATGGCTATCAGAAAATAAAGCTTGTTGCTGATCTGATAGTGCAATATGGAGGGTGTATAATTCCGGTGTATATTCATCCCATAAAGTAATGGGTTGGTCAACAGGCAGGAAAAACTCCTGCACTTTCTCTCCTTCTTCTATATTCCGCTCAAAAGTTTTACTTGTTACAACTTTTCCATTCTTATCTTTCACCATTAATTTAAAATGGCCTTTTGTAGCTAACGTATGGTTAACCACAGTTGTCTCTACTCTTACAAATGGTTCATATATATCGGTAAATATACGTGTGGATGTGATATGTACCTGATCACTTTGTATCATCTCCATCCGGCCAACTATGCCATTCCAGTTGGTTTGTGTGTGGTAGGTGTAACCATGTGCCATTCCTCCAATCAGGTTGGTATTATCAATGCAAAGCGTTACCTGGTGGCGATGTCCCGGCTTTACAAAGTTGGTAATATTAAACCGTCGTGGAGCGTACAGCGAGATATCATTTCCAACATTATGGCCATCAACCCATACAATCATTTTAAACAAACTACGTTCAAAAAATAGTTCTATGCATTTTCCATCCCATGAGGCAGGTATTTCAATTTCTTTTTTATACCAGGCAGCTCCAACATATTTATACTTACGTGTGGGAGCTGTATTCAGCTCATAAATCCAATCAGGATGCTCAAAGTCTTTTGGAAACTCAAATTGCCGTGTTATGGAATCAGCAGGCCAGGGTAAAGTCTTATACCCTTTTTTATTTGTATCTGTCGTTCCGGGAAGTATAATCTGGTCATCAAAACTTGTTATCTTATACCACTGTTCATTCAATCCTGTATTATCCGGATCTAAGCGAAATTGCCACACACCAAACAGATCAATTGCCGACTGAGCGCTTAAGTGTTGTATAAAAAAAATAATTATACCGAGAAGGAGCAATCGCTTTTTCATTTTGTTTTTTGTTTCAGAAATGGAAATAGCCATACTTTACGGCAAAAAAGTAAATATGAAATAAGATGGAAAATTTTATGGCCTTTGTTTTTTCAGAATAGTTACTAGTCATTACTCGTTTACCTGGGTTTGATTTGTATTAAGCAGGTTTTTATAATTTCACGCAGAAATACCAATATACTTCAAATAATTTTTGAGAAATTTATGCCCAAGATAAACAAACCTTGCAGAAAAGTCCTGCTCATACCAGGTTCTCTTCTCAAATCCGACATAAACTGTTACCCTAACTACACGGTAAACCTTTATTATTAGAATAGTTACAAACGCCAAGAAAAAAAAACAGAATGTCATAATTGATATTAATTCATTGTACCATTGTAATAATTCTTTAATTTCTTTATCAATTATTTCGCAATAAATCGTATATAATACCAATACTATATTGAAATGCACCTTATTATTTCGCTCTTATTAGCCTATGTTTTTCGCATTGCCTAAACTAAAAGTATTCAAAACAATTTAAGGCTCACTTCAAAATAGAATTAGTATAAAATATTCACTGAGCAAAATCGGAATAAATCTTAAAAACAATTGTTTTCCAGACCATTATTCATTTGACTATGCCCAGTAAATTCAAAATTTAAAGTCATTTAATACTTCTTTTTTTAACACGTAATTTAATCCCAGTTAGGATTTTGCTTTAAATTATTATTAAGTCCGAGCTGACTTAACGGAAGTGGCCAAAGGTAGTGTTTACCCGGATCAAAAAAACGTTTATCGGCAGGCTGTGCAATAATCATACTATCTGCAGTAAGGTTAAGCGAATTGGGATCTACATCATCATATTCACCTGCAAATACCCTGGCTCCCAAAACGGACTGTGGCATTACTTCCTCTGCAATTTTCCAACGCATTATATCATCATAACGAAAGCCTTCCATTACTAATTCACACATACGTTCACGCCTTATTTCCTCCAGCATATCTAATCCATTGGCACTAACAAAAGCATTATTTAAGTGAGGCATTTCAACCCTGTCTCTTAATTTATTTATCGATAGATTCAGGTCATCATCACTAATAGTTCCATCTAATTCAAAACTTGCTTCAGCATATATCAACAGCACTTCGGCATAGCGAATAAACATCCAATCAATATATGACCGTTGTGTAAGCCAATCCTCCGGCCAGGCATACTTTTTAAATAAAATACCTGATAAGGTTGTGTAAATTGTTGGTATCCAAGCCACTCCAGCACCCTTTTGGTCATCACCCCGTTTAAGAATAACAGAAAGCAGGCGGGGATCACGATTTTCCCATTCTGAAGCATATTCTGTCCATCCTTTAAATAAGGGTGATTTATCAATTGGCAAACCATCGGTGCACAAGTATGCATCAACCAATTTACGTGTTGCACAAGTCACTCCTTGCTCCAACTGGCGATTGCTGAATGAGCTAATCTGATCGTCATCATTGATACCATACTCACGAGCCAGAATAGTTTCATCACAACCTTCTCCAGTGTATAAAAACAGGTTGTTATAATTATCATAGCCATTGCTTTCTTTTGTATATAAACTATACTGTCCACTCTCCATAATATTAAAAGCTGCTTTCTTAGCTTTTTGCAACAATTCCTGTGCACCTTTATATTTATGATACTTAGCCCGTGTACCTTCATACAAAGCTACCCTGGCTTTTAATGCAAGAGCTGCCCCATTGGTTAACCTTCCGGCATTGGTAAGTTCTGCTTTTGAAGGCAGGTGTAATGCTGCAAAATCCAAATCATCCAGAATTTGATTAATAATGGTTTCTCTTGTATCACGGGGCTTATATAATTCCTCACTCGTGATGTCTAATACATTTAAAATTAAGGGTACTCCTCCATAAGCCTTAAGCAATTGAAAATAAAATAAGGCTCTGAAGAAACGCGCTTCTCCTTCAAGTATATCTTTAGATGCTATGGAAACACCTTTCAGTTTACTTATTACATTATTAGCAACCCGTATGGACTCATAAGAACTGTTCCACGGGCCAAAATTAGCTGTTGGGATGTAAGAACCATCGCTAATAGCATTTGTTACGCTTCCTATCTGAATATCACTTCTATTGTCATCATCAAACCGCTCCCACCCTGGTATTTTTGTATATAAAGTATTTAATGCTTGAATAAAATCTTTCTCTTTTTGCCAATATACAGCATCAGATAAATCCGATTCCGGGAATTTATCCAGATCACAAGACCAGGAGAATACGATGAGTATTATAAATATATATTTTTTCATGTGTTTATTTTTTTGAGACATAAGACTAAAGTATCAAGATGCAAGGCTGATTTACATTACCATGGTTTAATTGGTTGTAATCCCCCGCTTGTGTATCAGTTTTCCCTGTCACAGTTGTTTCATATCTATTCATTAGTACTAAAAGGTAATGTTTGCACCCAATGCCACCCCTCTTGTAAACGGGTATCTATATCCACTTTTATTTGGCATCTCGGGATCATAAATATCCATTGTTTTCGTACTTTCCCACAGGTCTTGCCCGGTGCAGTATAACCTTAGCTTCTGAATGCCTGCTTTCATAGTTATACTTTTAGGCAGTGTATAACCAAACTGAATATTTTTTAAGCGGATATATGCGCCATTTTGAATCCAGTGATCACTAACCTGGTAATTATGATATCCGCCTTGGTATAAGCGTGGGAAATAAGCATCCTTATTGTCTTCAGTATAATAATCACGATGTATAGTGTAGGGGTTTACCCAACTGTGGTAGAAAGGCATTATATCATCAGTATTAACATAGAAGCTTCGCTTTCCAACTCCTTGAAAAAACAAAGCAAAATCAAACCCTTTATATTCTGCCCCTATATTGATTCCATAATTATAACGTGGATTTGTATTACCCAGATACACTAAATCACCATGATCATCTACACTTTCATTTCCAGGACTTATGCGGTCATCACCATTCACATTAACATATTTCATATCACCCACACCTGTCACCGAATGCTGAAATACATGCTTATTTACTTCATCCATGCTATTAAAGAATCCATCTGTTTTATAACCATAAATAGAATTTACAGGCCTGCCTTCAATCAGGGTATTAACACCTGCTTTTATCACGTCTTTTCCGTAGTAATCAACCAATTCATTCTGACTATCCCCTAAATTAAACGAAACGAAATAGGAAAATTCTTTAACTTTCTGTTTCCAGGTCACGCTCATCTCCCATCCCCAGGTTTTAAGCTCTCCTGCGTTAAAAGCCGGAACATCCACCCCAACAACAGACGGGTAGGCTACACGTGCCAACATATCCTTATTATATTTGATATAATAATCACCCGTCATGTATAACTTATTATTAAAAAAGCCCAGGTCAATTCCAACATTAGTTGTTTCAATTGTTTCCCATGACTTATCAGGTGATGCTAATGTTTTCTGGTAAATATATTGTGTCTGACTTCCACCCAACACCAGGTTCTTTCTACTATTTAACATGGCAATATAATCGTAGTTACCCAATACATCGCCATTTCCAAGCTGCCCCCATGATGCTCTTAACTTAGCTTCATTCAGAAAGCCAATATCAAACCACTCTTCCTGTGATGCACGCCATGCTCCGGAAAAAGATGGAAATAACTGGTACCTGTTTTCTTTAGCTAATTTTGAACTTCCATCATACCTAAGATTAGCTTCAATCAGATACTTACCTCCAAAATCGTAGTTAATACGGCCAAATATAGCTTGAAAAGCATTTGTCTGAATATCATCACTTGATTTATAAGATTCTATATCTACCCAGTCAAAGCTATATAAATTATCATTGATCAGACCATTTGAATTGGCATTCCAGGCCGTGTAGCGATAACTCTCAAATGAGTATCCTCCCAGTAGGTGAAGCGAATGTTTGCCTTTTGCCAGATTATAATCAAGAAGAAATTGAAAATCCTTCTTTTCAGCATTTTCACTTAAACGATAAACCTGATCGTTTCTGTTGTTCCAGTCTATAATTGAAGAACCGTCAGCTCCAATCACAGGTGATTTTTGCAGGTACTTAAATTGACCGTTAACATCATTTCTAATCCCACCAAGAACAGAAACTTTTAATCCTTTTATAACATTCTCAATATACAGTCTTCCATTAAGCTGGTACCTGTCTCTGACATATTCCTTTGTACCGGCCGTTAATTGAGCCGCATACCCGGTAATATCACCTAAAGGGGTATACAGGGGATAAATTCCTCTGTGGGTATATATATTATAGAAGTGTGAGTAACTACCTTCCATTGAGCCATACGCAGGTTCTTCATATGCATTTCTATAAAAAGAAGCGTCTGTTTCGAGTCGTATGTACTTATTAATTTCAGAGTTGAGGTTCAGACGCATAGAATACCTTCTGTTATCATCATCACCATACGTTAACAGGCCTTCTTTTTCGTAATAAGAGGTAGATAGTCTAAAGTTAAGTGTCTTCTGTCCTCCTGAAATAGCCAAATTATGATTCTGCTGAGGAGCTGTATCTTCCATCATCAGATCTATATAATTAAAGTCTCCAAACCACCTCCATGCATTAGGGTTATTAGGATCTGCTTCGTACCAAATATCAGGGTTATTTATCTTATCTATTGTTTCGGGCGTCCAGTTAGCCGCTAACCCCGCGTTGATTCGAGAAAGATTTTGCATTTCAGCAATTTCCCCCATTGGCAAACGTTCTGGCATCCTTGCTGGCTTATTTATAGTGTACAGGCCGTTATAATCAACAGTAACTCTTCCTTCTTTACCTTTCTTAGTGGTAATTAAAATTACACCTCCTGCGGATCTCGATCCATAAATAGCTGCTGCTGCCGCATCCTTTAAAACAGAAATCGATTCAACATCCTCTGGCTGAATCCTATTCAGACTTCCTTCAATACCATCAATAAGAACTAATACCGGTTGATTATTAACCGATGTCATACCTCTTATTTGTATATTATAACCTTCCTGTCCGGGAACTCCACTACTTCGGCTTACAACCATACCCGGCACTACTCCTTGCAAAGCAGATGCTGTATTGGATGATGGCCTGTTAATTATCTCATCTGTTTTTACAGTAGCCACTGCGCCAGTTACATTAACCTTCTTTTGTGTTCCATACCCCACCACTACTACTTCATTAATATCTGTCACTTCTTCTACCAAGGTCACATTAATTTCTGTTCGGGATGCAACTTTAATCTCCTGAGCATTAAACCCAATAAAAGAAAAAGACAAAATAAGATCCGATGCACTTAGTTCAATAGAGTACTTGCCATCTATACCCGTAATAACGCCATTTATTGGGTTAGCTTTATCAAAAACATTAACACCAGGTAACGGTTCTCCGTTAGCATCACTCACCAAGCCACTTACGGTATGCCTTACCTGCTGTGAATGGTAAGTATAAGCTGTTTTTTGCGCCATTAATATCACCTGTGTATCTACTATTTTATAGGAAATACCAGTTGTTTCAAGTAATTCTCCTAAAACCTCGTACAGTGATTTATCCGATAATTGCAACGATAGCCTTTGATCGAGGTTCAATTGACTCTCGTTATATACAAAAGTAATATCACTTTGCTTTTCTATCTTATCCAGAGCCTTACGAAGTGGTTCATTCTGAATATTGAGACTAAACGTGGTATTCTGAGAATGCCCGATTGCCCCGAGTTGAAGAAAAACCATAAATAGTAGAAAACATGAGATTTTCATTACCCTAAGGATTTTGAGTAAGGCATACCGATCTTTAGCCCTCCAAGTTGTTCGCTTTTTTTTCATAAATTTGTAGTGTATAAGTGTTAAAAATTTCCTTAACGGAAGTTTTAAAGAACGTGTGGGGACACGTTCTTTTTTTATTTTTTATTCCATAAACATTATCATCTAATTATTACCTCATTACCTTTAATATCAAATTGCATATCCGATGTAAATTGTAAAATAGTCAGAACTTCTTCTACACTTTCTTTTTTAATGGTTATGGTATAGTTACTTTTTGCAAAATCTTTATTCGTACATTTAATCGTAACCTGAAACCATTTTTCTAACTTTGGTATCATCTCATTAAAAGTTGTACTTCTGAATTGCAACTGATCATATTGCCATATTCCCACAACTCCGGGATCTATTGTTATAACCTGTATATCTTGCTCTCCCCGGTTAATTACAGCTTCCTGTCCGGGTTTTAAAATCACCTTTTCTTTTAGTGTTTTTACCTCAATACTACCGTCTTTGAGTGCAGCCTTAAGCTGGTTATGATGGCTGTATGATGAAACATTAAACTTTGTTCCCAATACAGTTAGTTCCATCATATCGGTATTAACACAAAAGGGCACTTCTTCATTTTTAGCTACTTCAAAATAAGCTTCTCCCTTAAGGCGTACAGCTCTTTTCTTGTTATTGAGGCAATACTCAAGTGTAGTGGCCGAATTAAGCCATATAGTAGTGCCGTCAACCATCTCTATCTTTTTCCTTTCTCCTTTAGTGGTTTGTGCTACCAACCATTTATCATTTGCCTCAATTGGCTTAATTTCTCTTTGGTAGAGATAAATAAATGATAAACCTAAAATAATAGCCACTATAGCTGCTACTTTCAGAAAACTGTTTCGTGTAAAAACAGATGGTTTATAATTGGAAGTAATACTGGTATCAGAAAGCCGGGGTGCTATCTTAAGCCACTGCTCATCAACATTCAAAATTTGTTTCCGTGTATGCGCATGGGCTTCGTGCCAAAGTTTATTATAAGCATCAAAGGTTATTTTGTTTTCATCGTTTTCCCTTAACCAACACACCAGTGTATCAACTTCTCTTGTTGAAGCACTTTTATTAAAATACCTCTGAAATAACTTTATTTGTTGTTGTTCTGTCATTGTTATGTGTTGATCTTATACAATCTCGTTTTTTAGCAAAATAAAGGTGCGTTTATTATAAGAACACAATTATGCAGAGCAACCCTATAGTGGTTTTATAAAAAAGTAGTAAAAAAGATGACCAGGTACATTTCAATTTCTTTTCTCAACACAATTAAAGCCCTGGTTATATGCGCCTCAACAGTCTTCTCAGAGATATTAAGAAATTGTGCAATTTCTGCATTTTTCTTGCCTTCATATCGACTTAAAAGAAATACCTCACGACATTTTGCAGGTAGTTCTCTTATTACTTTATCAATTTTATTTTCCATTTCCTGAAAGAGTAATTGATCCATACCAGATAAAGTTACTGTATCAAGGTAAGTTACTGCTAAAGCTTCATAATAGGTATTCTCTTTTCTTAACCGTCGTAAAATATTCAGGCTTTTGTTACGAATAGCTACAAATAAATAGGCGTCATTAATATTAAGTTCTAATCGCTTTTCCCTTTTATCCCAAATATTAATAAAAACATCGTGTACAACATCAACGGCTAATGCTTCATCCTGAAGGTAACGTTGCGAATAAGTACACAAATTATTAAAATAAGCTTTGTACATTAATTCAAAATCATCCTTAGAGCCCGATTTTATCCATTTGTGCAATTCGGTTTTCATTAAAAAAAAGATTTAAAGCAAACGAATATATATATTTATAATCATGTCGCAATAAACTCAATATATAAAAGCTCATATTTTTTTGCTAAACATGAATGAATTATTAAAAAATCATATGATTTACAGAATCAATCTAAGCTTGCATATTCGTACTTACAAAAAGAACCTTTTTTTTGTATAGTTATGGTAAGCATATTTTCCAAATTTTAGAACTGGCAGAAGCGCTATTTGGATAGTGTTGAAGACAACAACGAAACGCTAGTTATAAAAACCAATAATACAAAAGGAACGGTAAGTATTTTTTTGGATGAATATAATTCAATGGTGGAGACTTTATATTTATTAAGCTTAAAGAAAAATGTCTGTAAAAATTATATTTATTGGCAAAAGGCAAACAATAGGTTAACTAAAAAATACCATTTGAGGGATTAGTAAAGCCTAAGCAGTTAAAATATGATCTAGCAAATTATTGGTCAAAACAAATTGATCAGGAACATAGGTTTGCCTATGAGATTCAGGAAAACAAAATTTGCTTTCAAAACAACAAACACCACGCTGACACAATCCGGCCAAAAACTACTGTTCAAGGGAATGATTGGTTTGAGCCATGTTAAACCAATCATCCCATCATACTTAGTATTATAATTCTATTCTCTCGAATTTATATAGTATAAAACCTCAACGGCACCTGAACTTTATTAGTATTTGATGTTCCCTATTAATACCCTAAAAAGGGCACACTTAATGCTTAAAACTTAAATATATCTGATTCTACTCTTCCATTCTTAAATATATCTTTCACTTCCGTAATTATTTCAGGGTGTTGATTGGCAATATCGGTTGTTTCACCAATATCATTGATCAGGTTATATAATCGTATGGGTGCATCCGGATTTTTGGATATACCATACTGCACGGCCTTATAGTCGCCAATCCGCACAGCTTTACGGCCTCCCCACGAACTAAACTCCCAATACAGATAAGCATGTTGTTCTTGCTTCCCTTTACCTAATAATGTTGGTAACAATGATATGCCATCAATATTTTCGGGCGGTTTAACTCCGCTTAATTCAGCAAATGTTGGCAGCATATCCCAAAAGGCTGAAATATGGTTTGATTCTATTCCTTCCTCTATAGTTCCCGGCCACCTGGCAATAAATGGCACCCGTATTCCTCCTTCATATAAATCACGTTTATAGCCTTTTAACGGGCCATTACTATTAAAGTAATCGGGTTGGGCTCCACCTTCCAAGTGCGGTCCATTATCTGAAGTAAAAATAATGAGCGTATGATCTGCAATGCCTAACTCCTCTACTTTTGCAACTATCTCTCCCACCTGCTCATCCAGCAAATGTATCATAGCAGCAAAGGCTGCATGCGATTCTGGCTGTGAGCAATAAGGTCCTTTTCTAAATCGCTCTCCATCGTCCACGCCTTTATGATTATGTTCCGGGTCGAATTTACCACGATACATTTCCATATATTTCTCAGGTGCTAATAATTCGGCATGTGGTATTATGGATGGTACATAGCAAAAGAATGGTTCATCTTTATGGTCTTCTATAAACTCCAGTGTTTTCTCATGAATCAAAACCGGTGCATACACACCAGTCTGGTAACCTGCATTCGCTTCTAATACCAAACTATCCTGATTTGAACGAAGAAAATAAGGGTAATAATGGTGTCCAAGCATCTGGCAGTTATAACCAAAGAAGGTGTCAAAACCTTGATTGTTAGGATCTCCTTCTGACCCCGGGTAACCTAAACCCCACTTACCAAATGCACCGGTAGCATAACCTGCCTCCTTTAATAGCTCGGCAATGGTTACAGCTTCTCCTTTAAGGGGGTGCTGGCCTTCTGGAGGAAGTTCGTAATTACCGCGTATGTAGGTATGCCCCGTATGTTGCCCTGTCATTAAGGCCGAACGAGACGGTGCACAAACAGTGCTACCCGAATAATGCTGTATAAATTTAATGCCCTTTTCAGCTAACTTATCAATGTTAGGGGTAGAAAATTTACTTTGTCCGTAGCAACTTAAATCACCATATCCCAAATCATCAGCCAATATGTATATAATATTTGGCTTTTGTTTATTGTTTTTATCTGCCTTACCACATGCTGTCAACAGAAAGAATACAGCACATATTAATGTTATTCCCTTTACTGCTATACTTTTATTAGCCCGTACAATCCTCATTATCAATTACTTTATCTAATATTATTTTTTAATTACTTTTACAATATTAATTAATTTATTTTTCAATAACCTGATTTTTATTTAAAAATTATGTTACAATTCAAGTTGTTTTTGAACAAAATTTCCCACGTCATCATGCAGAACATCAGAATATAGTCAGTTTGGGAAATTTATGGCCAAATAATCCAATCTTACAGAATATTATATTCCATACTATTTTTGCTCTGAAAACTCTTCGTAACACCCCACTATAACTTAAGAATGCTCATCACGAACTCATACTTTTAAAATATTAAATTTTATCTAATCAATAGGATGACATTATTTCGTAGAACTAAGTCTATTAATTAATTTCTGGACGTGAAGAGTTGCTCCCTTTGGTTTTTCTTCCAGAGTTTGGACAACAGTTAAAGAACACTACACTATTATTCCAGTGTTATCAGGTTTACATCGTACAAATAAATTCTTTATCTCTATATTTAAATAAAACTCGCACTATTATAATAATCCATATGCTCTTTGGTTAAGCAATAATTATTATAAAGTCTTTTCCCTTTATTTTATTGAATCATTCTACATTATAACTTTGCTTACTATTGCATTAAATGGCCTATAATTGGCGTACTTTTACTGAATGTAAAGTGCCTTTAAACCCATTTTGCCTAGCTCCAATTTTACGAAGAGGAAAAACTAATGTTTGCTGAATATACATCTTTGAGACTTTACCCCTGGTATCCTTATATTCTTTAACAAGTCCTTGCAAACGTTCTACTTCTTTGCCGTCAATCAACAATGAAGTACCTTTATTATCTCCTTTAACAGCAATGCTAACTGGCTTATTTGTATTTATCAAATATTTAAAACTATAAAAATATCCATCACGTTTAAAGCCTAATGTCACTTTATCATTTTCAGGGTTTATTACTACTTGCGCATTCTCCGATGTAAACAGCACTTTTTCTGACAAAATATCTGAATCTATACTTAGAGTAAAAGATACTTCATACGGGTAAGCTATTTCCTCTACAGGCAATTCCATATATGTTTGACCCGAGAAATAATAACCACTGCCCTTACCCCACTTTGCCTTACCTCTGTTAGTTAAATTGTAACTATTACCAGATGTATCTTTGGTTTTGGTGGTTTTAAAATCATAGGCGATAACAACATCACTTTTTGATGCTACTTTTCCCATTACATTAACAAAAGGTGCTTCTATCAACTGCTTTGCATTGTGTTTAAAATCTTTAATTGTAAGCGTTGTATCTTTTCCCATCCACATTTGCTGCGCCAATACCTGTAAAGCAGGAAAAGCACGGTGATGCACATCCTTTTCGCTTATACCATTACCGCAATGGTCGTTCCATACCGCAAACATACCGCCACTAATAGCCGGATGACCATAAGGAAATACAGCTTTACCAATGGAGTTAGGCTCCCACTTATTAAATAACAAATCCAGATCCAGATAATCGTAATAATAACCAGCTGCAGGTACAATATACAGGTAACCATCGGGTGTACTTACCAACTCATAGCCTTGCTTAACCATTTCAACAGGGTCAGCATAACCATTATACCAAGCATTCATAATCACATTATCAGCTGTAACTGGCGACACACCATCTGCATGGGTTAAAGCACCCCACAAGCGCGCCCTTTTGCCATAGCCTTGGATTCGCTTCAAATAGTGGTCTGTAAATTGTCGAAAAGACTCAGCTTCTTCTTTGGCATATTCATCTGTACCAATATGTACATCGGGTCCAATAAAAACGGGATTATCGCCACCCAGGTATTCATCAAAAAGTTGATCAACAAACTCATATGTCTCTGGATTATTAATATCCAGGTGATCCATTCCATATTGCTCACTGCCTATAGATGGCCTGTACCTTGTAAAGGCAAGTGAGTGAGCCGGCACATCAATCTCTGGTATAATGTTAACACCATAGTGCATACCCATTAGCTGAAGATCAGTAAAATCCTGCTTTGTGTAATATCCATCAGTAGCTGTCAGACCCGGAAAAGTATCGGATTGAAGCCTGAAGGCCGCATAAGTTTTTCCCCAATCATTTTCAAAAAACTGCTTAAAGCCATTATCGTTAAGATGAATTTGAAATTCATTCATTTTATAATAAGACATGATACGCACATAATCTTTCAGAAAGGCCATTTTAAAGAATTTACGACCTACATCAAGCATAAAACCACGCCGTTTATATTTGGGATAATCACGTATTTGCCCTTTGGGTATATTTCCATCATATATATCAAGTAATTGTAAGATGGTGCGGGTACCCATAAAAATGCCTTTTGTTGTATTTGCTTTAAGTGTAATACGATCGTCAATACTTATACGATAGCCTTCTTCTCCCAAGGCTTTATCATCACAGTTAAGACTAACATATATAGCACCGGGTAATGACTTTCCTGTTTTCAATTGAAAATTACGACCACCAAAAAAAGTTATATCCTCTGCAAATACTTCCATGGCTTCAGATAATATACCTTTATCATTTTCATCAATAATAATCCGTCCTTTATCATTTAGTTTAAGATACCCACTTGTTCCGTACCACTCTCGTAAAGACGGTATAACTGCAGGACATGTATGCTTTGATTCGCTCCCCCGGTATTCACCGGGAATTGTAATTTTTATATTTGGTACATCTGACCTGTTTCCATTCGACAGATCCATCAATTGGTAATAAAGTTGCACACTGGCACTAACCAGTGGTGTACTAATTTCGCCTCTTATATTAACAACCTGTGGCCGGTCAGTTCCCATTAATATTAAGCGGTAACCTTCTGGTGCTGTCGGATGGTGAATAACCTGATCACCAGCTACTACAACTGGCACCTGGTTAATGTTTTTTGCTTGCTGTTCTAATTCAGATAACTTAGCGTTTTTCTCTTGTGCCTGGATATTTATACCTAAGAGGCACATTAAAATTATATTAACAAAGTACTTCATTGATATTGCATTTTTTTCTATTATCAAATAAAATAAGAATCTTAACTTAAAAACATCATCACACCTTACTGTATTATTGATAATTATCTCTACTTTAAGGTAGTATGCTTTACTTTTTTAGCCGGGAAAGCGGCTTCTCTAACTAATTTCCAGGTATCGAAATTAAAGGGGGCTTTTACCAGTTCAGGAATATTAAAGGTTTTTAAGTAGGAGTCATAAAATTCTGGATCTTTTTGAGGCAACAGGAACGGTTTACCCACAGTACCATCATTATTAACATATGCAAAATAAGGCCGTGCACATTGCCCATCCATTCGTTTACTGCTAAAAACGAACCATTTTCCGTTAGATGACCATGAATGATAACTCTCAACATCGTCACTATTAACAGGTAGTTTGCTTACTTTTTTAGTCTCTAAATCCATCATAAACAGGTCGGCTTCCTTATGCCAGATAGAAAACGTACCATAATCAGATAAGGTAAACATGAGGTTCTTACCATCAGGTGATACCTTTGGAAAGGTGACACTCTTATTTTGCACTGAAGCATCGTATATTAACTCAAGCTCACCAAAGGTCATATTACGGGCATCAAAAGCGATTCGCATTAAGTTATAACGGATGGTATTATACTGGGTTGAATCGGTTCGCTGTTCTGCCCTTGTAAAGTAAAGGTACTTACCATCGGGAGACCAATCCGGAAATGTCTCCATAAATTCTGCTGATTGAATAGAAGAATCACTAAATACAGTATTCGTTTTTGTATCTAACACAACCAGATTGGAAGCAAAGTCGGAAACATCAATAAATTTATCCCCCCTGGCATGAAAAAACTGTTGAATCTTATTGGTTGAAAAAGCAATATACCGTCCATTGGGATGCCACGCCGGGTACACACCTCCCGATAACATATTTTGTGTTTTGGTATCCAGTTTATTCACCAAACCATTTTTACTTATTATGGTACCGCCTTTTTCACCTCTGACATGAAACATAAATGTATCCGGCGAATTCTGTTTAAAGGAATGACAGTTAACACAATGGTTATGAACAGATTTATTCTCTATTAAAGGTATTTCATCAAAACATGTTACATCACGTCCATAGATCCCCATCTCATTCCACAATTCATATCCCGGATATATTAAACGATAAAACAAGTATTGATCCACCTCTTCTGGAACGACCTTATTAGTATAGGATTTAAATTTTTCCCACTTATTGTTTTCAGACACATAAATGGTATAAACCAGCTCTTTACCCACAGCACTTTTCAACAGATCTTTCCATTTTCTTTCCGGTATCACAACATTACCATCGGTTGATTGAACAACGACACTTTGTTTATGACAGCGAATTACTACCCTATATTTATCACCTTCTTCTTTTATCCTGAAATTTAATGGCGCAATATTAGGTGGTATGCTCAATTCTGTATAATCAGGAATTACAACTGGTAAACGATTTACAACTGGGATATCACTCTCATGAAAACTATTACATCCTATTAATAAAATAAGCAATAAACTGAAAAGGCCATCATTAAATCCGGTTCGTAATATCATCCTAAATATTTTTAGTAAATAGCTTAACCTTAATTCTTATCATGCGGACATACAAAGTCAATATAATACCAAAACGAATGAATCAATTCCTTATCAGCATTATGTATTTCAGTTGTTCTTCTACTTTCCTTGTAATACTTATACCTCATTAACACTTTCTTATCTGTAACTATCTCTGGAGCATAAACAGCACATGCTTCCTGCACTGCAAGAGGTAAAACAGGGTAATGTTGCTTTATTAGAGCCAGTTTATCAATAAGTTTTTGAGCCTGATTACTAAGCAGGTAATATGCAGCTAAATAATCAACAGCCATTTTATTATCAGGCTTACTCACTACCATGTTTAACAAGTCTTTTTCATAAATTTTTACATCCATAAAGTAATCCTCTGAAGGTATTTGACTTCGCTTGTGCTGTATCCAATTAAGTTGATCGTTTTTTTCTGTATCATCACACAAATGTTCATTTTTAAGCGCCCACTGGTGATAAAACAAACTTTGCTTAAGTACATTAATATATTTACGTGCTCCGCTTGTTTTGCCCAATACCAAGTTATAGCGAACCAGGTCTTTTAAAACAGGCGCAACAGCTCCTGTCTGTACCAAGGATTCAAAGGCCCAATGGTGTGCTTCATTAACATAGCCTACTGTATAAAAAAACAGTCCTCCATGTTCTTTTAGGTGTTGATTTTTTTCCCAGGTAAAATACAAACCTTTAGATCCTGCTTTTTGAGAATAACAAAACAATTGATCTAATAAAACACCTTTATGCGCCAAAGCGAGATTTGTATAATATGGGATAAGCAGGTTATTTACTTCACTTTCACCTACAAAATTCAGCACCTGACTCCATTGTTGATGTTTTCCTGAATAAGATACTTTCAGAATAGTGTTTAGCTTAGAATTATTGTTCTTGCATACAATAATAACGCCCAAGCATAGTATTAAAAAGGTAACAACATAAGACCTGTGCGACTTCTCAAGTTTTACACCTTTTATAAGCTTACCACTTATAATCGATAATAACAGAATTGCAATAAGAGCTGTGACGTACGGCAGCAATGTATATGCTTTGGTTTGAAGAGGGTAAAGATAAGCTGCTTCAATAAAAATATAATAATAATGAATAGCCAGATAGTAAGGCACTGACAAACTTGTTATGAGTAATAATACCGCATTTATAAAGCGATAAATATCTCTATAAACAATTAATTCTGCAGCAATAACCGGTATAGTGTAAACCCAATAGAAAGCTCCTGTAATGTAATACGATAACACTATTGATAATAAGCCAAGTATCAGCCTAACTCCCCACCTGCGTACTGATAACCAGGAAATAATAAAGAGTAGGTTAATTATAACTGCAAGTACAGCAAGTAAGGTATTTTCATAGTTCTGAAGCAGCAGGGTAAGTACAATACATAAAATAAGAGCAATGCTGTTCTTAAAGGGAGTCTTTAACTGTTTTAGTACAATCCCTGATAATAAAAATACAATTGTAATTAACAGGGCAATAACAATTGCTCCTAATAGATAATAATAATAAAACTGGGTAAAAAAAGCTGATAGCCACTGTACCATTCCTCCCGGCATATTAAGAAATTGTTGCCAATACGTTTCGGAGTACAAAAACAGGTGCTGATCATTCTGGTACTGAATAAGCGCCTGGCCCCACAACGAAAAATAAACCAGACTAAACAGAAAGGTTATAATAGTCCAAAAGCCACTTTCATTCAACTTTAACTTATACATACCGAATGGTTGATATAAAACAGGGCAGGATTTACCTGCCCTGTTTCAATTAATTATTGCGGATACCCATCATTCTGTGTTAGATTAGAGTTTAAATCCCTTTGCGTCTGAGGTATTGGCCACAAGCGATTATGTGCTGCATACTTCCGTACCACTCCGGCTTTTACATTTTCACCAATAAAAGCTGTTTGCGTACTGGCATCATATTTCATACCCAAAAATTGCCCGTTAAGCACTTCCATTCCAATATTCCAACGGCGAATATCTAACCATCGCCTGCCTTCCATTCCAAACTCAACTCGCCATTCCCGACGAATTAACTCACGTAATGTTGTTTGGTTATTATATGCCTCCCTGTCTACTGACGGCATATTTACCCGCTCTCTAATTTCATCAATTACACTGTAAGTTGCATCATCAATTTTATTTTGCTCCATTCTTGCCTCAGCATATGTCAGCAGTACTTCAGCATAACGCAATACAGGCCAGTCATGCCCTGATTGCCAGGCATTGGTACCATTTGTATCATCTTCGGGATCAAAAAACTTTTGCTGATAATAACCTGTAGCTGTAGCATCTCCATGGGTTGCAATACCTTGTGGTGCATCTTCGGTAACCGGACGCGTTCCCCAAACCATTCCTTTAAACGTTTCGCCATGGTGTAACACATTCGCTTCCAATCGAGGGTCACGATTTTCAAATGGATTAGCATCATCATACACAAGATTAGAAGGATCTGAAATTGTTAATCCGTTGGTACACTCAAACTCGTCCACAAAGCTTTGTGTCGGGTTAATACCTCCCCACCCAAATCCGGGAGGAGCACTCCAGGTATTAAACCAGTTACCTTTGTCATCAGCTTTTCGCTGTGTTTCAATTACCATCTCCTTCTTACGTTGGTCGCCGGGTAAGGATGAATAAAATAATTCAGCATAATTACCCTTATACAATTCATATACACCAAGATCTATCACATCTTTCGCTGATTGTTCAGCTTCACTGTAACGATGAAAGAACAACTCAACACGTGCCTTAAAAGCCAATGCTGCTCCTTTTGTAATACGGCCATAATCAGCAGACCAGGATTTAGGTAAATTATCGGCAAGTTCTTTCAGATCAAGGCAAATAAAATCAACCACAGTCTCAACAGGATGACGCTTTAGGCTATACGTTTCCTCAATGCTCAAAGTTTTATTAACCATTGGTATATCACCAAATGCCATAGCCAGATCAGCATGGGCATATGCCCTGAAAAATTTAGCCTGTGCAATCAGTTGTTTTTTAACATCAGCATCAATGGTTTCAATATTATCGATATTTTCTAATAAAACATTAGCTCGCCTAATTGTTTCATAGTTCGTTGACCACTTGCCCGAAAATCTTCCATCTAATGGATCATAAATACCTTTTGCCACATCTCCTTCAGCCCATTTAATACCATGCACTGCGTTATCGCTCATAATATCATCATCAATAGAAAAATCAGGCAAAGCATTATACAGGTTATTCACAAACAATTCTGCGTCTTGCTGTTTCTTCCAGAAATTGGCATCTGAAAGTTCATCACTTGGGTAACGATCCAAAAAAGCATCGTCGCATGAAGCCAATACCCCAAGAGTTATCACAATTAATATGGTTTGTATAGTTCTCATCTTCAATAAAATTTAAGGTTAAAAATTCACTTTTAATCCAAGTGAAAGTTTCTTCACATTACCGTAAAACCACCCCCTGTTAATAGCAGGTGCTTCCGGGTCAAAATCATCTACTTTTGTAAATGTCAGAAGATTTTCCCCAGAGAAATAGATTCTGGCATATCCAATGCCTACCTTATCTAACATTCCAGCAGGCAGACTATAACCAATCTGAAAATTCTTCAGGCGAAGATAAGAACCATCTCTTAACCAGTAATCAGATGCAGCATAATTGTGTTGCTGACTCATTGTTATTCTTGGATATGTTGCATCCATATTATCCGGTGACCAATGATCCAAATGTCTTTCCAACACCTTTCCTCCATTGAAAAAAGCATAAGCTGCTTCGTTTTCAAAATACACATCTACATCAAAAGCTCCCTGTAAGAATAACGATAAATCCCAATTACGCCAGCGTGTATTAAGGTTCATTCCTAAAATATAACTTGGGAAATTCTTACCAATTACAACACGGTCATCGCCATTAATTACGCCATCGCCAGCATCTGGTACGCCATCGCCATTAGTATCAACAGTTAACTGATCTTTGTATTTAATATCACCAGGTGCAATATTTCCCAACTGTGTTGCATGGTCATCAATTTCTTTTTGAGTATTAAACAAACCTTCTGACTCATAACCATAGAATGACCCAAATGCGTAACCAGCTCCAAGCCAATATAAATCTTCATTAGGATCTACTCCATCTGCACCTTTTAAATCACTAACCTCGTTTTGAACATATGAAAAGTTCAAATTAACATCATAAGAGAAATCTCCAAGCTTATTACGATGGGTCAATAACAGATCGAAACCGGAATTTTTCAATTCTCCTGCATTCTGAGGCGGTCCGCTAATACCCAGAATTGTAGGCACCGGCAGGTTTAATATCATATCAGTTGTTTTCTTTTGATAGTAGGCTAATTCAAAACCAATCAACCCATTATATGCTGAGGCTTCAACAGCTCCTTCGTAAGATGTTACCGTTGCCCATGTTAAACTCTCATTTGGATATTTTCCTTCCCACGCTCCTTGCACCAATTTATCATCAAAAATATAAGCTCCTCCAACACCATAAGTTGGTACATATTCATAATATTGGCCAAACCAGTGCTCTTTGCCATCTATGGCTTTTTTATATGAACCAAGCTCATTATTACCTGTTGCCCCCCAACCTACTCTTAATTTAAGGTTATCCAACCAGCTCAAATCTTGCATAAATGCCTCTTCTGATATACGCCACCCAGCTGATAAAGAAGGAAATAACCCCCACCTCATATCTTTACTAAACCAAGACGTACCATCGTAACGCATATTGGCTTCAAACAGGTATTTACCGCGGTAATCGTAGTTTAAACGGCCAAAGAATGAACGGCGGCCATATTCTTCACTGTTACCCCTGTTAAACCGGTTTTCACCATCACCGTTATCAAGTTCGTTCAAATCATCACTGGAAAAACCCTTACGGGAAGCATCCGTCCAGCTATTTTGATAGTCAAACTGCTCAAAACCGCCCAGAACTTTAAAGTTATGCTTGTCTGCAAATGTCGTATTATAATCCGCTATTAACTGATAGGTGGTTCTTTGCTGACGTGTATAATTCTCATACATCTCACGCTGACCTGAATCATATGTATCGCCTGTTATCGCATTAGAATAAACGAGTTTCTTTTTAAACCCTTCTTTTAACGAGTAGTTATACCTTCCGGAATAGACACCTTTAAGTGTAAAGTTTTTAACTGGTCTATATTGAGCATTTAATATTATCTTTCCTTCTGTCCAGTTATTTTTACGGTAGCCATCGTTTCCAATATGAGCTTTTGCGTTTTTTAAACTTGAATTATATGAATAGCTACCATCTTCATTGTATATTGGTTTTGTAGGTGGTGTTCTGGTCAGATATCCATACAAAGCACCCGAGCTATCCCAGTTACTGTTCTTATATTCCTGATGCCCGTAAAGGTTCATACCCACTGATAGTTTTTCTGAAATATCAGTTTGAATATTAGCTCGTACGTTATACCTGTTATAATCAATGTTATCAATCAGCGCTCCCTGATCTAAAAAGCCAAAACTGGTGTTATATGTTGTGCTTTTCGTTCCGCCGGAAACCTGTACATGATGACTTTGTTCAAAAGCATGTTTATTTAACACTTCGCCGAACCAATCTGTATCAGGATGTGTATAAGGCGATGAGCCATCTTTAAATTTTTGTAAATCTTCCGGACTAAAAGGTACAATATCCGATGTAGGGTTATCATTTTTATAACCTTCGTTATACAAAGTGGCATAGTCATACGATCCCAGATAATTTGGTGTATATGTTGGCTTTGTCCAAGAATAATATGAGCTATAAGACAATTGTGTTTTTTGATCTTTTTTTCCTCTTTTAGTCGTAATCAAAATAACCCCATTAGCAGCACTTACACCGTAAATAGCAGCAGATGCGGCATCTTTTAAAACAGAAATATTCTCTATATCATTTATATCGATGGCACTCATACTCCCCGGTATACCATCTATAATTACCAATGGAGAACCTCCATTTATTGAATTTTTACCCCGTATAGTAATTGATCCATTTTGGCTACCCGGTTCGCCTGAAGTCTGAACAACATTTACCCCGGCCATCGTTCCTGCCAAGGCAGCCGATACACTCTGTACTGGTCGTGATGTTAATTGCTCCGCATTAACTGTTGCCACTGAACCGGTAAGGTTTGCTTTTCTTTGTGTACCGTAACCTACCACAACTACTTCACCAATGTCTGTGGCTTCCTCAATTAAGGTAATATTAATATTAGTACGTGATGCAACATTAACTTCCTGCCCTTCAAAACCAATAAATGAGAAGCTTAACACAGCATCTTTTGAGCTAAGTTCAATAGTGTATTTACCATCAATGCCCGTAATAACTCCATTTATAGGATTTGACTTCTCAAATACATTCACTCCCGGCAGTGGATCACCATTAACATCACTCACTAATCCGCTAACCCGCACTACTTGCTGGCTTATGACCTGTGCATTATTTTTTGTTGTTAAAATAACCTGGTTATCTATAATCCGGTAAGCAACGTTGGTTTTTCCAAATACTTCCTCAAGTATAATTGTCATATTCTTATCTTGAATATCAATGCTAATTGTTTTTTGCACATCAATATTCTGAGGACTAAAGAAAAACTTATAATCAGATTGTTTTTCTATTTCAGAAATCACATCGAGAATACTCGCTTGTTTCAGTTTTAGATTAACTTGTTTCTCTTGCGAAAAACCTGTTGCCGAATACGCCTGAATAAGACTTACAAATAATAAGACGACTATTGCTTTCATAATTCGCAATTCTCTTGTGAGGATACAGTAATTCCATACCCAAGGTTTTTGTTTTTTTTTCATAAATTTGTAATGTTAGTAGAATTGTAAAATTTTAACAGTTTGAACATTCTGCAATATCATCAGGATGGTGTGCCAGCACTATCCTGCTTTAATATTCTTAATTATTTTTTTTAATCACTACCTTCCTTTTTGTAAATGTACCGTCACGAAGTTTTAGTGGGCCTTCTATTTTATAATTAATCGGTAATACCAGTTTCGTTAATTCTAAAACGTCCTCTAAACGTTCATGCTGTACCTTTGCATACATCAGCATATCTTCCAACTCTTTATCTACCAAATCAATTTCAATATTATAAAACTTCTCCAATTCAATTGCAGCCTCTTTAAGGGTCTTGTTTTTAAGCAACAATACCCCTTTTGTCCAAGCAAGATGATCGTCTGCTACATCATTATTTACAGTATAGCTACATTTCAACTTATCAAACAGGTATTCTTCTCCGGGCTTAAGAATTGTATGATGTTCATTGTTAATTCCTAACATCTCTATACTTCCTTCTTCCAGATATACTTTTGACACTGAACTGTTACTATCGGAAAGTACATTAAAGCGTGTGCCAAGTACTTTGACTTTAAAAGCTGAAGTATTAACAATGAAGGGCTGGTTTTCATTTTTAGACACATCAAAAAAAGCTTCACCATTAAGCGTTACCTCCCGTTGGTTCTTATCTCCATAAGCAAAACGAATAAAAGAATTAGCCTGTAACCAACCATTTGTGCCATCCGGTAAAAAGAATCGTGTTTTAGTATTAACAGGTGATTCTATTACTATATCATCTGCAACGGCAACGGCTTTATCTGAATTATAATAATACCATGCAAAAGTAAGCAATAACGGTATGACAACAGCAGATGCAATTCGTTGAATCCAAAGCCCTATTCTCAATACTTTAGGTTTGGAAAGCTTATCCTGCTCCTGTGCTTTGTAATATATTTTATAGAATAAATCATCGGGTTCACTTAACTCCAAGTTGTCATCTTCACATACTTCATCCCAATGGCTTGATAAAGCTTGCTTAAATTTTGTTTCATTTTCTTCTTTCTGTAAGTAATGAAGCAATAGCGAATAATCTTCATCAAGCAACGGCGCTTTTTCTTTTAATTTATTTAATATCAGTTTAAATTCTTTCATTACATAAATCTGTATTCATAAAGTACTACCCTACTCAAAACAAGAGGTCCTATTTAAATCAGAATCTTTTTTTAGAATATACTGAATAATTCAGTTAATCAATAGAATAAATTTAAGAAGAGAAGCATAGAAAAGCCCTTTTTAAGCTGTTCACGAATTGTTTGATAAGCGGATGTCATCTGGTTTTTAACTGTTTTTTCTGATATATTAAGATAGCTGGCAGCTTCAGCAACAGTAAGCCCTTCTTTCTTGCACAAATTAAAAATCTCTTTTCGTTTCTCCGGCATTTGCTCTACAATAGAACCAATTCTATTAATGAGGTCTTTGTACATATCATCAGGTACCCCATACTCCCAACCATCCAGTTGCTCTAAAGCATAGGCTTGTTTGATTTCTTCTTCACGCTTCTTCTTCAGAAAATTTCTTTTTATGGCATTATAGGCAATGGTAAACAAGTAACCTTTTAATGACTCATGCTGCTTTAATTCTTTTCGTTTTTTCCAGACTTTTATGAAAACTTCCTGAACAACTTCCTCTGCATCATCTTTGGAGTTTAAATAACCATTAACAAAAACAAACAGTCGTCGTCCATATACCAGATACAACAATTCAAAAGCTTTAGCTTCATTATTGGCTATAGCAAGCATTAGTTCCCGATCAGTTCTATGCACGACTTTCAAAATGTTATATTTTAAAACCGTCAAAATAAGTTAAAACATAAGACATGACAAAACATTAATAAGAACTTATTTCAGAAGCTTTCTTTTCCTTTCGAATTATTTTAACTACATAAGATCATATATAATATTTTAATTAAAAATACCATTAACTCAATAGGTCAGGTGCTACAGATGCAATCTCTATTCTTTTACCAATATAACCTTTGTTATCATCAGGTTTGACCCCGACTGTGCATTAGTTTTTAAAATCAGCTTTCCATCATTGCTATCTTCGCGCATAACATGAAACTTAACCCATTGTCCTTCGCCATCATGTTTATCCAATTTTACTTTACGGCCTTCAAACTCCAATAGTCCTTTACGACCTGCTTTATTCCAATCGTGAAAGTGCACATAAAGAGACCCTAAGATACCGTCTGGACAATTAATCTGTAATGTCATATTTTTACCATGCCAGGCTGTTCCTTTATTATCTTTCCAAACACCATCACTACTTACCTTGTAAGTGGTTTTATCTGCAATTATTATCTTATCTACTCCCTGACTCCATGCTGTATTCTTTTCCTTATCAACAAGCTTAGCTGCTGCTTCAACAAAAAGAACAGCACCTTTAAATCCATCCGGTACATCCGCTTTTTCAATCGTTGGAATGTATGGAAATCGTTCTTCCAACCAACTATAGTTTACTTGTTGCTGGGGGTTGAACTCTGGTGATGCAACATATTTCAACAAGCTGGCTTTTAGCTGACGGGCTACTGGTAATTCTGCATTCAGATTATAACCACAAACAAGCAACTTTCCTTTTCCAACAGCTACTTCAAAAACGGAGCCTATTTTATTGTTACGGTGAAAATCATCAACAGGTTGAGCAATTGGCTTATAACTTTGCGGCATATCATTCAATATAAACCCTTTAGCATCCTTACTAATCGTTTCCCATTGCCAGTCGCTATAATACGAAGTAGGAAAATCAGCAAAAGCCGGATGTTGATCTTTTAATAACAGGCCAATGCATGTTTTCCCTTGTCCCGGAAAAAAAGTCAAAGACCAGTAGAGTGGATAAAAATGTGCTTTCACCGAAGTTTCCTCATGCCCCAACTGATGTGCCACCAGCAATACTTTCCCTCCATTCTCCAATATCTTTTTTGTTTGTTCATCCAAGTGTTCTGTAAGTAATATTTCTCCTGTTTCAACCTTATCCACAGATCCAGGATAAACCCAAATGTCCCACTGATTGCGGAACTTGGTTCCTTTTACATCAATTGATACGGTAAGCTTTTCGGCCTTCTTTATCGTGTTTAGGTTAAATTTTATTTCTCCTAACTCATTTAATGAGCCTACGGCTGATTTATGTATCCCAAAAGTTCCTTTTGAAATAACTTGCCCAGCTTTATTACGAATATCCCATGTACTCTCTGCCATTAATGATTTTGCTCCATGATGAGATAGTAAGGCTCTTGCAGCATACGTTTCATCGCTTGTCCAAACAAATTTCTTCATGCGCAATAGCGGCACGGTTGTATTGTAGTGCTCCCTAAATTTCTCTGGTGTGGTAATACCTTTGCTATCCCAATGCGCATCCAGCCAACCTATCAGTGCTTCTCCTTGCCCCTGGTAATCCTGCATACTAAGAAGTTGCACCCCGGCACAACTGGCCGTACGGAAAAATGATTCCGTTTCGTATTTATACATTACTTGGTTTAATGCGCCGGATGCTTTTGCAAAATCTTCATCCTGATCTGCAACACCATTCTTTTGGGCTTGTACTTTAAATTCTTCAAAATTACGGGCTTTCAACACCCCTGTATATTTATCTGTTTCTGTCCATTTAGGGTAAACAGGCCATTGCCCTATCTCATGAGCAATAATGGGAATATTCATTTTTGAGTAAGTCTCCTCAAAGTCCCAATCGGTATGTGGACCACTTAAGCCACGTGTACGTCCAACATCTTGTATATAATGGGTGGCGCAATAATCATCAACTGCAGTTATTTTACGGGCTGTAGAAACGGCATACAATCGTCGTGAATCTTTCTTTTTTAAATCTTCAACCCATGTTTTCATCACTTCAAAGTCTGAGTTACCCAATTCATTACCAATACAAAACATAGTAAAAGAAGGATGATTACCATACGTCTCAACCACCCGGTTCATTTCAGCAACAACAAATTTATCACGTTTAGCATCGTACCCCAAACCTTTAGGATGTCCTTTAGTGTCCATTTCAGGACGACCTTTAATAACCATATCTTCTGACATCCACCAGTCGATCCAGATTGATGCTTCAGCCTGTAAATAAATACCAATGCGGTTAGCTGCTTTAAAAGCTGCTTCGGGCGGGCACCATGAATGAAAGCGTGCATGATTCAAACCATATTGTTTATAAATTCTAAAGATACGCTCCCAATCTTCAAGGCTACATGAAACGTAACCTGTAATGGGAAAATGCACACAATCGAGATTACCACGTAAAAAAACAGGTTGCCCGTTGACGAGTACCTTTGTCCCATCATGACTAACCTGGTAAAAGCCAAACTCTGTTTCATAACTGGCCTTGTTATTTCCTGCTTTAGCAAATAATCGCAGAACATATACTTCGGGACTAAACTCACTCCACTTTTTTAGTTGTCCTTTAGTTTGTACCGGAATAGTAATAGAAGGATCTTGTTCTTCTGCCTGGTATATTGATTGACCTTTTAGAACAACATCTCCAGAAGCTAATGATACAATTTCATAGGCCAGATTCAGTTTTGTATTTGCTTCTGACTGAATACTAATCTTCATGTCTAATAACTCTTTATCAATATGCGGATAAGTTTTCACCGAGGTAATCCTCATATCGTCATAGGCCGTCAAAGTCATATTTCCCACAATACCATTCCATATACTTTGGGTATATTCGCCATAAGCATGACCTTTATCTCCAATATTATGAATCATCTCATTATCAACCAGGATAGTTAATTGATGCTTTCCTGGTTCCAATGTTCCAAGCTGATGAATATGAGGTGTACCAAGCGCATCCTGACAGCTTAACTCTTTTCCGTCTATAATAACACGTGATTCCCATAATACCCGCTCAAGAACAATTTCCAGCTTTTTATTTTTCCATTGTTTGGGTATTTCAATTTGCTTTGTGTACCATGCTTTTCCTACATATTTATATGCCGGTGTTAAGATACCAAAGTCTGATTCATCAGTCTTATAGCCAAAACCTTTTTCAGCCAATGAAGCCGGTAATTGAATAAACCCTTCGGTTTTACACTTGCCGGGATACTTCTGAACCAATTCATTGTTTTTATCTAGTTTTACCTGCCATTCGCCAGATAGATTAATCGCTTTTTGCGCTATTAAAACTGGTATGGCAAAGAGTAATATAACGAATATTAAAAACTGTTTTTTAATCATAATAACTCTAATTAATTTCCAACATTTGATTAGTCATATATTTTGCTCTATTAATAATATTCTTCTTTCTCCGGATCAAATCTCTTATTCTCAGTGGGTACTCTGGCTCCAACCTCTTCTTGCCAATTAAGAAGTAATGTTTTAAGCTCATTGACCTTATCCGGCATTATATCAGATAAGTCACTATACTCGCTAGAATCCTTTTCCAGATCATAAAGTTCTAAAGGCTTGTCACCAAAGAATTCAATCAGTTTATAATTTCCCTTACGAACAGCAGAACCCGGACTACCTCCCTGATTTCCAAAATGTGGATAATGCCAAAAGATAGCATCACGTTCCCAAGCTCCTTCTTGTTTTAATAATGGTACAAGGCTCACTCCATCAATATGCTGCTCTTGTTTTGAAGGTAGCTTAGCCATCTCCAAAATAGTTGGATAAAAATCGGTACTAACAACCGGGGTTTCATCAATACTTCCGGGTTGTATATTACCCGGCCATTTAATAATCATTGGCTCCCGTATACCACCTTCGTATAACCAACCTTTACCTGCTCTTAAAGGTAAGTTACAGGTAGGATGACCTTCGGAGGTAGACAATCCTCCATTATCCGACATAAAAATAACTACTGTATTTTTATCAAGCTTAAGTTCCTTCAATTTATTCATCACCTTACCTACTGCTTGATCCATAGCTTCAACCATTGCTGCATAAACCGCATGATTTTGTACTAATCTAAGTTTACGATACCCTTCTTTCCCCCAGACAGAATCGGGCAGTTGTAGTTGTTCTTTTTTCTTTTGATACTTCTTCACTAAATCAGGCCTGCCAACTAATGGAGTATGTACCGAGTAAAATGAAAGATATGCAAAAAAAGGTTTTTCCTTATTTTTTTCAATAAAACTAGTGGTTTCTCGTGCCAATCGATCTGGCAAGTGCTCATTTTCAGTACTGTCTTTTAACCGAGGATTATTAAAAGGTGAGAAATACATTTTACCACCATACGGTCCTCCTTTGCTACACCCTCCCTTGTTTATATCAAAACCCTGATTTTCGGGCCAAAATCCTTCTTCCCCTAAATGCCATTTTCCAGCAAAAAATGTGGAGTACCCATTCTCTCTTAATACTTCAGCAATCGTTATTTCCTCCAGCGGCAATTCATCAACATAGGATGCAGGTAATAAGCGGGTGTTGCGCGCCCACTCTTCCGGCTGAGCAGCACCAAAGTAATCAGTAGTTGCCATTCGCACCGGATATTTACCTGTTAGTATACTTGCCCTGGTAGGGCTACACACAGGGCTTGCTGCATAAGCATTAGTAAACCTAACCCCCTCCAAAGCCATTTGATCAATACAGGGAGTTTCGTAAAATGTATTTGGATTATAGCATCCTACATCCATATAACCCAAATCATCAACTAAAATAAATAGAAAGTTGGGTGTTTTAATTTTATGTTGCTGTGTACAAGAAGTAATCAGAAAGAATACAATAACTAATATAAAAAAACAACGTGCTTTTATCATTATAAAAATGTTAAATGAGTCTACTAATTATTAATCATTTTCTGGTGTATTAATGCCCCGGTATGATAACTGTCGTTTTTTAATACTTCTGAAAAAGCCTTCTGTGCTTTGGAAGCATCACCTAATCCCAAGTATCCCAGTGCCATCAAGTAATAACAATGTTGCTCATGCCGTTTTTGAAGGTCTTCTTCAAAAATAAGTAAATCGGGTAATGATACGGCGAAATAATCCATTTTAAAAGGGATAAAAAGCTGTTTCTCACCAGATTTTAATAATTTATTAAATCGGCTGTTCGCTTCATCTCTGCGCCCTAATTTTATAAGTGCCAGCCCCTGATAAAAAATCTTATCAGGCTGCTGATCATTGTAATACATGGCTGCAGTCGGCTCAGACAGGCCAATAGCAGCTTTACCCCATGCTTCTTTTGCATTATATCCATCACCAAGGCCTTCATATGCACATCCTAACCAGTAGTTAACATCATTTTCCTGTGTACCGTGTAGTTTACCTTCTCCTAAATTATGCGGATACACACGGGTTGCTTCCAAATGACTTATGGCTTCACTAAAACACCCGGCAACAATAGCCTTTTTTGCTAGTTCTATATGACAATATAAAAATTGGCCGGTTACTTTACCTTCGCCTCCTTCCCACGGATGAAAAGTACGCTTCATAATCATTTCAAGCGCTTTTTGTTCCTCCCCTTTCAAATTATATAAGGTAGCTTGTTCAAGATAAAGGTCATCGCGATGATTTACTTCGTTGGGGTACTTCTCCAACTTTGTTAGCCGTTCCTGCAAACTTATATTCAACTTCTTATATAATTGATCAAGTTCCATTAGTACTCTGGCATCACTCGTATCAAGTTCAAAAGCTTTTTCCATTAACTGTCTGGCTTTCTCCGGGGCTTTTATTTTATTATAACTGACCAATGCTAAATTTCGGTGAACCGTTGGGTAAGTATTATCTAGCAATACTGATTGTTCCCAGTTATCCTGGGCTTCTTCATACTGTCGGGCTCCATACCAGTAGTTTCCCATGTAATAATAGGCTTTGGCATCAGAAGGATTATATTTAACAGCATATTGTAAGGCCAATAATTCTTCAACCTTATTGGGAAAACAATAGTCGGGAGTCATTAATGCAGCTTTTTGAAAGATATGAAGCACTTCTTTTATCCTGCCGGCCAGTACCATAAAGTAGCCTTTCAAGTAATAAGCCATTGGGTAAGCTACATCACTATCAGACAAGTATATATTAATAAAACAAATAGCTTCATTATAAAACCCTGACTGGGCATAATCCAATGCAAACTCAATATAGTTATGCACATTATTCCTCATCAGCTCTTTTAAGTTTTCAAGAACTGCATTATCATTGGTCAGCAGGTACTTCTCATAAAGTGCCCCAAAATTAAAGCGATCCATTTCCAATGATTCATCAACTAGCTGTAGTGCTTTCTTTTTTTGCCCCTGATCGCGCAATAGCATTATTTTAAGATGTCGTCCTTTCTGGTTTAACCAATTACGCCAAAGAGAACGATCAATCAGTTCAAGTGCTTTTTCTCGCCGCCCGAGGGTAGCATCAATCTGTGCTGCCTGAAAAAAACCACTATCTTGCCATGCTCCATTCCATGTCGCCTTAAAAAAAGCGGCATACGCCTCTTCCATTTTGCCTTGCATACGTAAACATAAACCAAGATTATAAAGTGGCTCGCCATCGTAAGGATTAGGGTTTCGTTCTGTTAATGTTTCTACAGCTTTACGAAAATAAGGTTCTGCTTTTACAAACTGCCCCCGACGTAAATACCATAACCCCATAGCATTATTGTTTCTTACATCCCCCGGCTCCTTCTTTAACGCTTCTTTATAATAATCAAGTGGATTATAGGTCGCATGACGATATTGCTCTAGGTGCAAACCCCTGAGATAAAGCTGCTCTATTGAATGTATCTCTGCCGGATCTTTTGCGGCTTTAGCTGAATCAGGTATTTGTTTCAATACTTCTTTTTTAGTCTGCCAGTCTACCAGCACTCTACCATCACTGCTACACAATGAGATATAACAATCACTAGGATCGATAACCACATCAATCAATTGGTTAAAACTCATCTCAGGTGAGAAATCAACTACGGCTTCAAATACTGTAACGCAATTACTCTTAAGGCTTATTATAGCCTGTGGGTATTCGCCTGTTGTATATATTTTTAATCGATATTTACCCTGCTCTTCTTCCAGATTTAACATGGCTTCTTTAGTAGCATTCTTCACTACTCCCAAGTCGCGATAAGGCATAAAATACTGCTTAAAACTCTTTTCTTCGTAGGGCTGTAGCCATGAAAAATCAGGCTGATTATCAGTGTATACACCACACATCAACTCAATATACGGGCCATCTTCATCTGTTAGGTTACGATCCCATGCTTGTCCAAAATCACTATTACCCCATGTCCATTGCTTTTTACCAGGCGACTGATGATGATCAGCTATATGCAACAAACCTCCTTGTGTATCATTTTCAAAGCCACCTACAAAATTATATTCAGAAGCTATGGCCATATAACTTGTTGGAACAGGTATGTTCTTATAGCGTGAAATATCCACACCTGCTGAATAATCTACTTTATAATATTCGCCTGTGGCAACAGGAAAACTGGATACATCACGCTTACCATGATCAAAAACGGCATTAACATCAGGTGGAAATACAGACTGGTAATGGTCGTTTACTTTTACTGCCGGATTGGCCCACCACAAAAATGTTTGAGGGTGCGGGGTTCTGTTATAAAGCTTTACCTTAATTTCCATATATGCTTTATCAGGATAAAGAGTAAAACCTGCCATACCTTTTGTGCGAAACATACGTTCAAGCTCACTACACCACACCGTAACACTTCCATCTTCATTTTCTTCTATCATAGCATCAAGAGGCTCATAAGTTGACGGCCTGTGATGTTGCGGCCAGTTAAACTCTATACCTCCTGATATCCAAGGCCCTGTAAGACCTACCAGGGCTGGCTTAATAACCTGATTATAATAAACAAAATGACGTTTCTTTGTTTTATCATAAGCCATTTGAACGCGCCCTCCCAATTCAGGAAGTATCATTATTTTCAGGTATTTATTTTCCAGGTATATGGCATTCCACTCCTTATCTTCCTTCACATCCAATATCTTTTCAATAACCGGATGCGGATAAACAACACCGCTACTTCCCTGGTAAACTCTTTTCTCAAGAAAAATGGGGTTTTTCTCAGGTTTTCCTGTACCATAGGTAGGGATAATTACTTTTTCGCACCATGCTTTTACGCTATTCTCCATGCTCTGTTATTTTTTAATCTGCACTAAATGCGGGCTACAGCTAACATATTAGTTACAAAATCAATCTCAATTATTTTATTTGAGTATCCGTAATCATGCATAAAACATTAATCAAATATTTCCTGGAATAAAAAAGACAACACTGAAGTGCCGAGTTATGTCGTCAGACTAAAAAACACGTTGTGTCTCTGTGCTTAGTTTTATTATGCGCAAACAGATATTCATATTTTATTTCTTTATTATTTCCCTTTCAATCTCTTCCAGAGTTTTTCCTTTAGTTTCCGGAAGTTTTTTATAGATAAATAAATAACCGGCAACACTTATAAGGCCATAAAGCCAAAAAGTACCAGAAGCACCAAAGTAAGTATTCAACAAAGGGAAAGTATAAGTAAGTAAAAAACTTGCCAACCATAAGGCTACTGTTGCAACTGCCATAGCAGCACCCCGTATTTTATTGGGGAAAATTTCAGATAATACAACCCATGTAACCGGAGCCAGTGACATGGCATAACAGGCAATAGCAATTATTACCAATAACAGTAATACCCAACCACTAATCTGAAAATAATAAGCTGCACCCATTAATGCATAAACACCTGCAAGTCCTCCTGCTCCCATCAACATTAAAGCCCGTCGTCCAATACGGTCAACGGTATAAATAGCAACAAAGGTAAACAGGAGGTTAACAGTCCCGGTAATCACAATGTTAAACAGTATATCAGACACGCCATACCCAGCTGCTTCGAACACTTCTTCGGCATAATTAAATATAACATTTATGCCACACCACTGCTGAAAAGCTGCCAGTACAACACCTATCAGCAATACTTTTTTCATGCCCGTTCCCAGTAAATGGCGAAAATTAACTTTCCCTTTTTCCCTCGAAAGTGTTTCCCTTATACTGTTGTATTCTTCAAGTGCATATTGCTGTCCTCCAATACGGGACAGTGTTGCCTTTACCTTTTCTTCTTCTCCTTTTTTAGCTAGCCACCGAGGACTTTCCGGCACAAAAAACATCAATAAAAAAAACAGTCCAGCTGGTATCGTTTCTGCCCAAAACATCCAGCGCCATCCAATTTGTCCATTCCACGAGGCTAAAATATCAGCATCAGAGGCATTCAAAGGTACCGGGTCTGCAATTTGCCAGTTAACCAACTGGGCTGCTAAAATACCAGTAACAATGGTAAGTTGATTAAGCGAAACAAATCTGCCCCTTACTGATGCCGGTACCAATTCCGCAATGTACATGGGCGATAAGTTTGAGGCGAGTCCAATACCAATTCCACCCAAAATACGGTAAGCAATGAAAGTAATAAAGTTACTGCTTGCTCCTGTACCCAATGCTGATAATGTAAAAAGAAAAGCTGAAAACAAAAGCAGAAGCTTACGTCCATACCGGTCACTTAACATACCCGACAAAATGGCCCCCAACAAACAACCAATCAATGCACAGCTCATGGCTCCCCCTTGCATATTAGGAGAGTTAGCAATATTAAAGAATTGTTCATAAAAAGGCTTTGCCCCTCCTATTACCACCCAGTCGTAACCAAATAATAAGCCTCCCATGGCCGAAACCATGGAAATGGAGAAAATGTATTTTGTATTAATTTTTGACATTTAAGTGAATATTTGTGTACTCCTCTTATGTAATACCAATTATTACAATGATAAGGATTGATATAATTATTACATCACAAAATAAAGCAATATGAACAGGCTTATAAATGGAAGTTTTATAGAAAAAGATGGATTATCTTATTATAAAACTCCTTATTTTAGATCCATGCGAAAAAAAGAAGGTTTTAAAGGACAACGCACACTGATTCTTCCCGATTTTCTTCTCTCAGAAATTCAAAAAGATGCATTGGGAAGCCAGCTGTATGTTACTGATCTGGGCTACTATCCCAATGCCTGTTATCACCATAGAATAAGGAAAAATGGATGTGAGCAATATATTCTGATTTATTGTGTTGAAGGTGAAGGATGGTGCTCTATTAACGGTAAAAGGAACCTGGTATCAGCCAATCAGTTTTTTATTATACCACAAGGTGTACCCCATGCATATGGTAGTAGTGACAAGCACCCCTGGAGTATTTACTGGCTGCATTTCTCAGGCACTCAGGCACAACATTTTATTGATATTGCAGGCAACACAAAATCCATTATACCTTGTAAAATATCCCGGATAGAGGATCGCATCCAGCTTTTTGAAGAAATTATCCAAAACCTGGAGATGGGTTATAGCCATGAAAACATTCATTATGCAAATATTTGCCTGTGGCATTTCCTTGGTTCATTTAAATACATCAGCCAATTCAGACAAATACGCACCATTCGGGAACTTGATGTTATTGAGGATTCTATTCTTTTTATGAAAGAACACCTGGCCAACAAAATTACACTTAAGGATATATCAGAACAATGTGGTTTATCTCCTTCTCATTTCTCTATGCTCTTTAAAGCCAAAACAAGCCGTACCCCAATGGACTATCTTATTCATTTACGCATTCAGAAAGCATGTCAGCTACTGGACGCTTCTAATCAACGTATAAAGGAAATTGCCCGAATGGTTAGCTATGATGATCCTTACTATTTTTCACGTATTTTTAAGAAAACAATGAATATATCTCCTCTTCAGTATCAGAAAACTTTAAAAGGGTAAGGATTGTAGAACCTCTATGATATAAAAAGATGGTTCTTATTATATAGTGAACAGGGTAAATTTTCGTTCATTTTATCACATTAAGTTAAACTAATTCTTTATTTTGCATCGGTAAAAATCCAAATGAAATAGTTTAGCAATTTGTCAATGATTGATTTTCGTATACAATATATATGTGCCACTCAAAAGGAGGATTTTGAGGTAGCTTGCGCCAAACTGATTAATAAACTTAAAACGGCCAAAAACCTTTTTAAGGTCACTTTTTTCATTAATGCTGATACTGATGATGCATTTATAATAAAAAAGAATTTACTAAAACAAGCTGTTACCAGGCAATTTGGCATTAGTGCACCAGCTCTTACTTTTGTTTCCCAAAAACCGCTTTCTTGTTTTTTAGCTGCCGAATACTTCTGTTTCAATACTGCGTCTTATACTTTACAACACAAAAAAACAGCTTTATGTAACTACCTTGTTGTTGCTGATGAGGCAGAAAACAAGATGCTTTTAGTCACTGATCTTGAAGGACAGTTATCTGATTCGATAAGCGTACAATGCACAACTTTACTTAAAGAAACTGGGGAGATCTTTAAACAAGAGGGCTTTGATCTAAATACGATTATTAGGCAATGGAACTACATTCCCGGCATTACACAGTTTGAAGATGGAATACAGAACTACCAGGCTTTTAATGATGCCCGGACATTACTTTTCAATCAAACACAATGGATCAATGGTTATCCGGCAGCAACAGGTATAGGTACACAATACGGCGGTGTGCATATTGATTTAATGGCTATGCAGGGACATGTGGAAATTGATGCCATACAAAATAAAGAGCAGACTGATGCCCACTGCTATTCAAAAGATGTACTTGAAGGTGATAAAACAGGCCTTCTTTCCCATAAGTCAACACCTAAGTTCGAAAGGGCAAAACTTATCTCCGGCAAAAGTTCTTCCCTGCTTTTTATCTCCGGTACAGCAGCAATTAAAGGCGAAGCAAATTATTATAAAGATGATGCGGCTATGCAAACCAACTTAACGCTTGACCATATTGAAGAGCTGATAAGTGCTGCTACTGAACTAAAAAATAAAGAGACAGGCCCGATACAGGCCATGCGGGTATACATTAAAAAAGAAGAGCACTTTAACATGATTAAAAACGTGTGCCAACAACGCTATCCTGACACACCCACTATCTACCTGCTATCAGATGTATGCCGGGATGAGCTGCTGGTGGAAATTGAAGGGCTGGTAAATTAAAAAACCGAGGTACGGTGTAATATTCTGAAATAGCCTGACACAAGAAGCCAAGTAAAATATTACTACTGTCTCGGCTATTATTTTCATACATTGTCGGCAAATCGTTTTATTCATTTCCCAGGCGCATCTCTTTCGAAATATCACTGCAATCAGGTTCAAGTTGTTTTCCATTCTCATTATACTTCCAGACCGAATCAATTCCTTTTCTAATGCATTTTTCAATTAATGAAGGTGTAATAATTAAGAGTCGACCACCACTAATGTGTTGTACAGGAATTCCAAGTGGCGCATTATGTATTTAATTCCAACTGATTTTCTTTTTGACTTTCCATAAAAATAGATTTCCATCAACAGTTGTTTTTCTAAATCCTTTTTTCGGTATAGCTATCTTACTTTTCAGTTTTAGACTAGTGAGTCTTTCTCCGTTAATAAAGCTTTGACTACATATTCCATTATGTATTTTTATTGCTTCTAATGTTTGCCAACGGCAGACTGTCTAAAAACCTATTTGACTTCCGTAATTGAATTATTGTAATAATTAGATAAGATGTCAACTAATGATTTTTTGAGCTTTTTATTCCTCATGTGAAGTTCCAAGGGTGATATTCGGATTATAAAGACAATTATTAAGGTTTTTAGCTCTTTTGTAAATTACAGTAGCTGAGTAAGTCCTATCAAGTTAATTAACCGCCGTAAGTTATAGGCAATCATAATCAGACCAACACCTGCATTAGCCCTTTCGATGGTTTGTTTGGTCATAATGTAGTTAAAGCCCCATTGTCGTTTGATAGTGCCATAAGGGTGTTCCACAATAGCCTGCCGTCGCTTGTAATACCTTTGGTTTTCTTTAACTCTTGACCTGTTTAGCTCAATATACTCCTGGTACTCGCTGCGTTGTATGCCTTTCCTGTAGGTTGCTTTGCTGCATTCATCTTTAACTTTGCTGGACATACAAGCCTTAGTCGTTTAGCGTTTAAATAAATAGGTCTTTGCCTTATGCCAGCGCTCCGTGGTGTTTAGTATTTGGTTTTTCGGACAGATATAACAACCATCTGCTTCATTATATTTAAAATGTTCTACATTATAAAGTGGGTTGGGAGCCTGTGCTGCTACAGCAGGTATAGCCACAATGGTTTTGATGCCTAATAAGTGAGCCATTGAAAACTCACTTCCTGTATGGTAGCCTTTATCAAAAAGGAAAGTACCAGGGTTACTCCGCAGAATACTTTTGGCGCGCTGTAACATATTTCCCATCGCTTTACTGTCGTTCACATTGGTTACCTTATAATCTATAGGAATATTATTTTGTGCATCAACAGTGGTTTGTAAATTGTAGGCAACTTCGGTAATGTTGTTGCGGGTAATCATTTGTCGACTGTCCGGGTCGGAAGTTGATACCTGTGACTCTCCACTTTCATCCAGCTCTTGCTTTAGGTGATGAATAGCCTTTGGATTGTCACGGCGGTAGTTGGCAATGGTATTATGATCCGGGTTAAGCTGTTAAAGTAACCACATCACTTCAATATTACGACTGCATTCTTTCTCTAACAGCCGTGATGAACGTATTCGATTCAAATAGCCATAAATATAGAGTTTCAACATATCTGATGGATGGTATCCTGGTCGGCCATTTTCACCCCTGTTACAATCAAATCCAAACGCCTCCATATTCAGGTTTGAAACAAAAGCACCAATAAGACTTCATGTTCAGGGGCAATGGCATCATCAAATGAAACGGGGAATAATTGGATCTGGGAGCGGTTTTGACCTTGAATAAATTTCATACTTGAAGATACTTCAACAAATAAAGAACATAAGATTTAGGTTTTTAGACAGGCTGACGGTAATAATATGAGCATGTAGCGGACTTAAAAGCGGTTTCGTATCAAGTTACAAAGTAGCCAAAGCTACACAAAATCAAATAGTCAAATCGGTAGATTTGGCGGGGTTGATTAGAACCACTACCGCTCGAACATCCACAGAAACCGCTATTGCTTATATTTATTGTTGTGCATAGTTTTTTTTCATTTTTGTGATATATATTTTGAAGGCAAGTCAATTATTTTAAATGTTTTTTGTTTTGAATCTATTTCAATAATCTTCTGCTTTTCTAACTCAAGTAAAAAGTTGAAATAGAAGTCATGTTATTCCTGATTTGGAATTATTTCGTTCAAGTTCCATTCATTCCCAAAATTGCAATAGAAAAGTTCAAGTTTGTCTATACTTTTTTTGACATTATTTTCTATGTTTTTAGTCGTTTACAGAAAGGTGTAAATGATAAATCTCTTTGTCATTTTCAAATATTATTTCAGAGCTAGAGCAAACATAAAAACCTTTCGTTTTTCCAATCTTCAAATTATATGCGACATTGCTTGAAACAGTGAATAATAGTAAATCAACAAATTCTTCAATCCACTCTTGTTTCCATTCGTCATCCGATAAAAAAAAAATCATTTCGATTGTCAATCAAACAGATATTACTGAAATCCTTTTTTTGAAATTCAAAGAACCAAGACTCAATAATGTTAGTAGCTAGGTATTCTTTTGGATTTTCAATTTTTTCGAGTTCAAATGATTCACAAATAGGATTGAATATTGTATTCAGGTTTTCCCTCAATAACTTGTCTTTTTTATACAAATTATGGTACAATTATCAATATTTGCACTGCTCTTTTTGCATGAAGCACAACGATTGATTTGTATGAGTAGTGGCAGGTTGCGTGGTAATTCCCTGTCAAACCTTAATATTTACCACATTGCCTGCCATTACTTATACAAAATGTTGTGGTGCATTTTTAATATTTTCCTTTTTAAGACCTAAATTATCTCTTTCCAATCCAAGTAGCTTTATACCATAGTTTTTCCAGTGGTCCTTGTTTGTAGTACTTTTCCCAAAGATTACAAAAATAGAGTTGAACTAGAAAAATAAGTATCCCCACACCTAAACTAGCAGTGTACCCCATGTAGGGTGCCAAATTTAATCCGATTGGGAAAAATATTAGTGCACCAATAATTGACTGGGTAACATAGTTTGTAAGGCTCATCTTTCCATATATCTGTAATTTCTCCATATATTTTTTTAAAGGACTATTGTAGTATATAATTACAAATGAAGAGACAATTACCAGTGTAAAAGATAATTTTTGCCACATATCCAAGGCGGTGCCAATACTGTTTTTTATGATTTCGGTTGAACCATTATCATACCATTCAACCCTTAAAGGATAAAGCAGTCCGAAAGCAATGGATGAACCAATCAGAAGTTTAATCCAAAACTTTGTGTTCTCCAGAGAATCTATAAATGAGTTTTTTCTGCTCAAAAGAAATCCAAGCAAAAAGAGACCGATAGTTTGTACAAATCGCCCACCACCCACTGCCCATAGCAAACTTGCTTTTTGGCCTGTTGTAATGTTCTCGATAAAAAAGTTATTCCAATTGCCACTTTTAACCCCTTCTTGTACAATTTCGTATAAGCCTCCTACATTTAAATTGGGTAAAGTGTACCCTTCATTAACCCGACTACTAATAAAATGAAATAGTTCAATGGGCTGCATCAAGCAGATTGCCGCTATAATAAATATAGCCTTGTTGTTCAGTTTGCAAACCAGCACTAAAGAGAGCCCTGTAAACACAAACAACATTAGTACATCGCCTCCTGGAAAGAATGCGGCATTAATTGTGGCAAAAACACTTAAAATTATAAGTCTCCAAATGAAACGCCCCCTAAAATCACTTCCCTTGTTTTCTTGATTCTTAAACTGTACGTAAAAAGTAAAGCCAAATAAAAGCGCAAAGATTGAATACCCTTTACCTGCAATGAGTGAGAACACCATATTAAATACAACAGAATCTAAGGCAACTAACCATTCTGGCTGCAAAGTTTTATCAGGGTAAACAGGATAAATAAAGTGTTCTACGCTATGTATTATTACTATAGCCATCACTGCAAAACCACGTAAGGCATCCACAATATCTACTCTAGAAAGTTTTGAGAAGTTTGTTTCGTTCATTCCTTTTTGTTAAATGTTAAAATTGTTTTCCATTTCTATTACTATGTCTGTCAAAATGCACCACAACGTTCTCGGCTATGAGTAGTTGCGTGGTTTAGCGGTTAACTTTGCAAGTACGCACCAAACTGAAAATCCGATAGAATTTTCAGAAGTAGGCGAGTAGAAACAATTACTTATAGCCATTGTTAGCAAACGTTTTTTATATTTTTCCATTTAATGACTTTAATCTGTCCAAATCATCAAATTCCGCTACCACAATTTTATTGTTTTTTAGTCCTTCAATTTTGTTCATGGAAATACTTAATTCAAATTCACGGTCGATTAAATAATTCAGGAAAGCGTTTTTATGATTCAAATCTATTCCGCTAATTAATTGAGGAAAATTGGTCATTACTTTTTCAGTCAATTTCTGGTATTTTATTATCATCAATAGTCACAACAAGTGTCCCTTGTCCATAATTTGCACAATAGTAACTTTTAGCTTTAAATAATCCGCAAGCCAACATTCCAATTTTATGTTCAAAGCCTTCTTCAACATTATAATGACCTTCAGTTAACTCTTGTATATTTTTTTGTTGTCCAACTTTCTTAAGTTGGTTTGATTGAGTCAAAAGATTTTCAGGCATTCCACTTTGAGTATTTGCCCATCCCCACATCCAAGAGTTATTGTTAAAAGCTAATGAACCGATTATTTGAATTGGAAATTCCAAAGTTTCAAAGAAGATTTTTCCTTTTCCCATATCAAGTTCCCAAGCACTTGAACCAATAACATCTCCAAACATCATTTGCTTTTCGAATGAAAGTCCAGCGTTTTGTTCTAATAAATCTTGAAAATCACTAAAATCAGATTTCTCTATTTTAATGTATTTTGAATTGTCAATTTGAGGTTCTTCTTTTGGTTTTTCGCCTCCAGATAGTTTTTTAAATATGCTCATCGTTTGTTTTAAATGTTTGCTAACGGCTCGGCTATGAAGCGTATGGAGATTGAACGAGCCAACCTTTCAAAACGCCACGGAGCCAAAGCTTTTATTTGATTTTATCTTTTCATAATTAAAGCCAAATCAAAGATTTGGCGGTATTCAATAGCCCCACACAACTTCCTAAAAATCACAAATTCCATATGCTTTATTCTAACGTGTTGGCAATAGTTTATTTTTTTATGAACTTATAGCTTTTACGATTATGGACTAATATGTAAGTTCCATTATTCATACTTTTAACATCTAGATCTATGAATGGAGCATTTGGCTTAACTTTGCCGCTAAGTACTAGTTGCCCATTTGTATTATAAATTTTATAATCTCTTTCTGAAATACATGGATCAATATTCAAATTCACAAAATCATTAGTTGGATTTGGATAGATATTAGTTTTTCCAATTTTCAATATTGTTTCTTGTAGATCTGTTAATATACCAGGGACATCAAATATTAATGTTTTGTTACAAGTTTCAGAGCCATTAAGTGCAATCTTTACTTCGTTATCTAATGTTTTATAATATCTTATATAATCTTCTGTGGTTTTTCGGCCGAAATAGCAATCAGAAACCCATAAAGTTTGAAGTATCACACCATTTTCATTCATTATTTTCAATAAGAATTATAATCTCCTTCAATTTTACTTAGAATAACGAATTCAATTTCTGAGTTTAAGTTAAACAGTTTATCAGATGGCAAATAGATTTCCTGAATTTTTTCTGAGGCGTTTAACAAATCAACACTTTTATATAAGATATGGTCTTGATTGTAGATATCAACTCCATTTTCTCTATTTGCAATGTAAAAGCTTTTATCATGAGCATAAAACATCTTCACTACGGTTGAACAATTGGGTGCAATTATCGAATAATCATATTCATTTTCTAAAGTAACTTGTCCAAACAAGTTAAAAAAACTAAGCATGCTTAATAAAAGTGCTACTGTGTACTGTTTTTTCATGGTTATTGAATTATTTTATTTCTGTTAATATTGGAATTATTGCCAACGTTTAGTATAAGAGTAATGGCGGATTTAAGACCACAACTTTTTCCACCATGGCTTTGTTTTATTAGTTGTACTAACTTTCAAATTTGCACTTTCCCCGCCAGTACTTTTATACATTGTTGTGGGTAGTGCTTCATCGTCTTTCTCAATTCCGTTTATAAATTTATCAATCCATTTTTGAGCCTGTTCTTTTATTACAATCTCAATATTATCAAGGTCAGCTCCCTCGAAGTAATAATTTGCACCAATCTCTTCAAGTTCGTTCCAACCATGATAAAGTAAATAAAATGGCATTAATCCAAATTGGTCTTCCCTTTGAAAAAAGTCTTTCTCTAGAAATAAATTGTAAATAAGAGTCAAGTTGTCTCGAATTGAAATGTTGTTTAAGATATTTGTCAAATAATATTGAAATAATGCTTGAACAGCTTCATCCCCCTCTTTTTCTTCAATATCCAAATCTGCCAATACTCCACTCACATATGGTCTTATTTCAACAGAGTTAACTGGCTTTGAAAATGATGCTAGTATTAATACATTATCAGTTTCAAATCCACTTTCAATCAAATCAATTGCCCAATCTACAGTCAAATCATAATTGAAATGCTCAATCCCGTTATGATATGGGACCAATTTTGATATATCACTTTTTACAGAGTCTGGACTTTTCATAAATTATAAATAATCAAAGTATCTTATCCACCATGAAGGAGTTTCTCCACCTAAAAGATTATGAAAATCCGAAAAATTACCATCATAATCTTCGTCTAAATCATCAGCAGTTATATATGTAAATCCATTATGCTCAAGTGACTGAATAATATTTTTTACAGTCGATTCTGAATATTCAGACTCAAAATTAATCGTGGCTAATTGTCCAAAGTTGCTAATCCTAATTGAATAACCAATTTGTGGTTTTGGATTAATTACCAAGTCAATCGGTACTTTTATATCACAGTAAAAACTTGCATCCTGCACTTGGTCATCAACGGAGAAATTTGCATCAAATCTATCAATCAGGTCTTTGAGCAATTTTGCCACATTTGATTTAATCACCTGATAATTAAAATCGGATGGAGTCTCGTAACTGTCAATCTCATCAAGTTTTAATAATATGTTCTTAGTTTCCTGTCTCATCTTGCATTACCCACAACGGTTTGGCTAAGCTGCGTTTTAATGCAGTTTAGGTTTTGTTAGCTGCTATTTTTATTTTTGTTTAATTCTTTTAATGCTTTTCCTGCTGCTGACTTTCCATTAACCATTGCTTTTTTTGTCAATTCAATCAGTTTGTTTCTTGCTGGTTCATATTTGTGAAATCCTATTGTATTTATTGCTCTTTCTTGAATATACATATCTTCATTGTCCAGGAAAGGATAAATATAAGATTCAATTTCCTCGCTTTTAATCAAAGCCATAATAGAAAAAGCTAATTGCTGCTTTAATTCCAATTTACTTATAGAGACTTGTTCAAATTCGGTTAGAAGTCCATTTACTATTTCTTCTCTATTGTTCAAGTCAATTTCATTTTCCCTTTTAGGATAGTCAAAAACCTGACTGTCTAACTCACTAAAATCGTAAGCATCTGGGTTTTGGTTAATCGCATTTATTAGTTTAGTAATGTTCTTGAATTTGGGCTCAAGATTTATTTCGTCATGTGATAAATGACAAACAGTTCCTTTTAACTTACCCTTAAAATACAAACACCAATAGTTTGAATTGTTATCGGTCAGTATTGGAATCAGATTTTCGTATATCTCATATTGCTCAAAATATTCAAGCATACTTTCAAAATCGTCTTTTTCAATTAACTCAAAACCATCTCTGGATTTGTAACTGAGAAGATTTTTTAAGTCGTTTTTTTCGATTTCGTAATTTGAAAAATATTCCATATTTCTATTTCGTGGATATTGCAGCTAACGTTGAGTATAAGAATAGTAGCCGACTGCGTGGCAATTTCCTATCAAGTTACATGAATGCTGGAGCGGGCTACACCCCCTGAATTTACTACTATCCAGACTATTATTTTTACACATTGTTAGCAGGCGTAATTTCATATGTATCAATCAATTCGTCAATTAATTTCCAAGATTGTTCTTTTGAAATAAAACTTATCAAAGTGATAGATTTTCCTAGTCTATTGGCTGCCATAATTTTATGATGACCGTCAATCAAATAGTTTGCAAAACACCAATGAGTATCAATTTCAGGATCAATTTCTTCTCCGTCAATTTCTGGAAACCTCATACTGTTTTTTACATCTAAGATCCCAAGAGCTAAAACTGTTGATTTTAATCCAACTTGAATCAAATCCATGTATTCAGTAATCCGACTTTCATTCAAATCCGAAGTCTTGTAAGTTGGAATAAAAAATTCAAACAGCTTTTCGCTTTCTTTTATTTTTTTACTTAAACCTCTATAATACTCCTGATTAGTCTCACTTTCTCCACCATTTTCATCTATCCAAGATTCAAATAAGTCAGTTATGAAGTAATCGTTTTTGTCATTTGGAAAAGTCAATACTGGTCTAATTTCTGTTTTTATCACAACATATTCACCATTTGGGAAAATTGATTTTAAAACGTCAATATCTTCCAGTTTTGCAATTCCGTTATTAAGTAACTCTCTTATTTCATTAGTGTCAAATGAACGATTTAAATTAATCTCCTTTTTATTGAAAAAGAAGTTACAAGTTCCACAGACATTTCCAATGTGAAATAGATGTTCTCCATTATATGTCAGAAATCTATCCCAAACTGGCCAGGTACTTCCACCTGTGGTTGCAAATCCAAGTTTTGAATTAGATCCTTTAATTTCTATGTGCTTATGCTCAATCAATCTTGTTCGTTTTTATGCCTGCTAACGGTCTCGGCTATGAAGCGTAAGTGGTTAACCGTACTCACTTTCAAATTCCACGTAGCCAAAGCGTTGTATTTGTTTTTATCTTTTTCATTTCAAAAGCCAAATCAACGATTTGGCGATGATGGCCGAAGCTACGAACCAACCAAAATCAGTCGGCTCACTTATGCTTTATAAGCCATTGTTGGGCTTTCGTGTTTTATTTTTTATCTCGTATGTAAAATACTCTGTCCCATTGTCTGTAAAACCAGAATCAATTCTTACCATGTCACATTTTTCTGAAAGAGCGATAGAACTCAAATTTTTCGAATACATTCTAGCAATTAATGTTCTAACTTGCAATTCACAAAAAGCGTAATTCATTAATCCTAAACATGATTCTGTCCAAAAACCCATTCGTCAATATTTTGAGTCAATTATATAACCAAGTTCTAATTTAGAAAGGTCATTGAATGAGTTAAAAAGTCCAACTTCTCCGATAATCTTATTAATCTCTTTAGATTCAATTGCAAATACCCCAAATCCTAATTTATAATTCACATTTGTCTTATTGTATTTGTCTTCAAGTTCGTTTATTGTCCAATCTGATTTTCCGGTCGAAATAAACTGCATGTTTTCAGTCTTGTTATAGATTTTATGCAATTGACAAATATCCGATTTAGAAATATGCTTGATATAAAGTCTTTCTGTCTCAATTACATTCATATTCGGTTAGTCTGTTTTTGCATGAAGCCCAACGATTAGCTATGAAAAGTACGGACTTGATAACTCTGCCGTATCGGTTTTCTCA
>CAZRRJ010000011.1:0-133151 GCA_964602515.1 uncultured Saccharicrinis sp.
GCTTATGGTGCGGTTAATGGCTCAGCACCATCGGCACCGGTAAGTTATACATTTACATATACTTCTGAAGCTGAAGGATGTGCTTTAAGAGAAGTGAAATTGACCATTATTATTACAAATACTTTATAATAATAATAGTTTATACTACGCAAATTACTTACTCCACTACGCATTTTGCGTAGTGGAGTATACGGATATTTCGTAGTGAAAATACGGTTATTACTAACGAATTAAGTATTGTCGGTAATTATCTTTGTGCAGAAATATTTGAGGAGTGAAAAGACTGAGTTTATACGTAGAATTAAGAATTATGAGACAAATATTAATAGTTATCCTCTTGTTTATCAGTACAGTATTAAGTGCGCAACAAGAGAGTAAAATAAAGTTTAATAAAACAAGCCATTATTTTGGAACTTTTCCAAAGTCAAAAGGCAAAGTAAGTCATACGTTTGAGTTTACCAATATGGCAGACCAGCCTGTTGTTATTACAAATGTGAAATCATCATGCGGATGTACTGCAACAGATTATACACGTCAACCGGTATTGCCCGGAGCGAAAGGATATGTGAAGTTGCGTTTTGATCCGGCAAGGTTCTCAGGGTATTTTAGTAAAAAAGTAAGTGTTTATAATAGTTTGGGTACACAACCAGACTATTTAACTGTATCTGGCCGTATAAGAATTAACCATAAAGTAAGCGATTCTTTTCAGTATTTTATTGGAGATATAAAAGCAGATAATAAATTAATTGCATTTGGTGATATAGAAAAACAAGACCATATAATTAGTCGTGAAATAAAAATGATAAACATAATGCGCGACTCAATCAAGGTGCGTCTGGTTAGCCATCCAGAGTGGCTTAATGCATGTGAAATAACTAAAGAGGATTTAACACAGGGGGATAATACAAGGTTAGTAGCAAAAGTAAAAGCTAGTGAACTACCACAATGGGGTAGCTTAAATGGAAATGTAAAGCTTGAAGTAAAAAGAGGAGGAAAGGTTGAAGTAAAAGAAATACCACTTAGCATTAACCTTATAGACTCTTTTTCTACATTAAATGCGGAGCAAAAGGCAATGCAGCCAAAAATTGCTACAGAAACAGATACCTTAAACCTCAATTTTAAAAATGATAAAAAGACCGTAAAAAAAATATTTTTACATAATAGAGGCCAAAGTGATTTGATCATTCGTAATGTGCAAAGCACTAATGAGGATGTTATTATTAAAAAGTTTGATGCGATCATAAGGTCTGGTGAAAAAGGCAAAATGTTTTTGTTTTGCAGTAGCGATAATGCACCTTTTGAGGTCGTTGTGTGGAGCAATGATCCTGATTCTTATAAATTAATTATACCAGTATTATAAATTTTCTAAACAAACAGACAATGAAAAAAGTACTTTTTTTATTTATAGCAACTTTACTGCTCGGTGGTGTAAGTGTAAAGGCACAAAACATCGCGGGGAAGGAATTTACTGAAGTAGTGTGTTATACCAATTCTAATACAACGCTTGATCTTGGTAAAATACCAGCTCTGGCTTCTGATTTAAACCTTGGAGCAGGAGAATGGCATGCTGTTAAAAATACTATGACAACTGGTGGAGGTGCCAATGGGTTAGATGACTATACAGGAGTTACTGATGCAAATTTTATTGCAAAAGTAAGTAATGTATTTAATTTGGTTGGTAAGCCTGTAGGTGTCTATGCTTTTGTTTTTACAGCAACAAACAGTTCTTGTTTGGGCTATGGAGAAAAGGTATTGGTTAAAGTAGTGATAAAAGAAGTAGCGATTGATAAATCGCATACGTTAAACCTTTGTCCTGGTGCTACTTTTACTTTTACACCTCAAAAAGTTATTTCATCTATGCTTACTGATGTGGTTTTTGATGCAACAGGAGTCGTTTTATCTCCTCCAGCAGCTCTGTCTGGAACAGCTCCAAATCAAACTATCTTAATTCCTGATGGTTATGAGGGCGTTTTTGAATTGAACTATAAAAGTAATGATGCAGCTAATTGTAATAACAGTGCTGTCCTTACTGTAACAGTAAAACAAGGTGTTGATGGATTTGGGCTACTTAATAATACAGCTTTGTACTGTAGTGCCTCAATTCCAGATGTTATTAACTTGACTACATTGGCTGGTGCAAGTGCTAATGACGGTAAATGGAGTTTACAAACAACACCAGCGCAAACAGGAGTTGCTGTTACTGCTGATGGTGATGTTACTTTTACTACAGATCCGGTAGAAGCAAAAGATTATATTTTTGAATATACCTATAAGAATTGCGAAGCAACATCGACTGATGTAAAAGAAACTTTTACATTGACGGTAAGTGATGACTTGTCATCTTCTTTTACAGATACTAACAAGAGTATTTGTAAATCGGATAATCCAAACCGTATCTATGATTTAATGGTTGACGGTTTTGGACTAAATGTACCATCTAACTCGGGAACTTGGACAGTTAAGCAAGAACCTGCTGGAAATGTTGGACTTGACATTACTAATGGGCAATTAGCTATTAAAGATATCCGGATTGGAGAATATATATTTAACTTTAGCTTTAGTAATGCAGCAACGGAGCTTTGTAATTTGGCAGGTATGTCAAAAGATTTGACCTTAACAGTTGGTGACTTATCTGGTTCAGCAGTAGCTGATGGTCGTACTAAGCTTTGTGTAGATCAGGTTAGCTCAGCATCAGGAAACTTTACACTTACTGATTTTGTTGTTGGTTTAGATGGTGTAAATGATGTTGACTGGGTTGGACCGACAGGAACAACGATCACAAATGGTGCTGTACCATATTCTGAACTTAAAGCTTTAGGAGTAGGTGTTCATTTGTTTAACTTCTCGTATACCTCAGCAGGTTGTTCTTCAGGTACAGCTACAGGTAATTTATATATAGAAATTACAAGTGATCTGAATATGAGTGATGTAACAATTAATTATTGTCGTCCTGATATGCCTACATCTATTGTCCTGAATGAAATAATATCTACTAGTATTCCTGGTACATGGGCATTTGTTGGATCAGTTACTACAGCGACATTGAGTGACTTAGGAACTGCACTTCCAGCAACTGGAAATAATTCAATATTTACAGAAAATCCTACAGTAACTGGAGAAAAGACATATCAAGTTAAGTTTACACCATCAGTTACTGGTGATACTAATTGTAATGCTAAGGAAGTAACAGTGACCATTAATATTAGAGATAATAGTTTTAATTAAGTCTTAACCAATTTGTACAGAACCGTTTTGCTAGTTCGGTTCTGTACATTTTACTCCTTTTAAAGAGAATATAAAAGGCTTATTATATAGAGAAAATACGATACTGTAGATTATAAAATGAATGTGGTAAAAGTTTTAATATATAACAATAACATAGAATCATATTAGTTTTATCATCTATTATTGTAAACAAATAACTTTAAAGTATGAATTCAAAAATATTAATATTAAGCTTAAGCTTATTGTTTCTTACTGTGCTAGGAGTCAAAGCTCAGACGTATTGGACAGAGGGCACGAAAAATATTTGTAGTAATAATGCTTTTCCTGTTGATTTAGGAAGAGATCTTATTGAGACAGAGGTAAGTGCAGGAGGAGGAACTTGGGATGAAGTAGACCCTACTGATCATTCAATCATTATAGATGCTGATGTATCTAAGTTATTCGTTGCCATGTCGCGTATGCCAGGTGAATATCATTTTGTATTTACAGCTAAAAATAACCCGTGTAAACCAGATGGGGAAAAGGCATTGGTCAAAGTAGTTATTATTGAGAACCCAGTATCATCAAACGAAGAAATATTATTGTGTGTCGGCGATGCACCAACAGTTGAGCTAAAAGATTATTTATCACCACAGCTGTCTGCCTTAACAATGGATTTTATCGATGAAGGAGGTAACACAGTTGCTGGAGGACAATTTGATATTCCAGCTGATTTTGAGGGGGATATCAATTTTTCATATACGATTAAAGAATCTAATTATCATTGTGAAACAGATGCTAATCTGACTCTTGTTATTAAACGTAGTGCCGATGTATCTACTTTACCAACAGATGAAACTCTGACTGTGTGTAATGATGCTATGCCAGAAAAAGTTGATCTGAATGATATTTTAGGTTATAACCTTGCAGGAACTTGGGCAAGTGATGGAGCAACTTCTGGAGCTACTGCTCCTGCACCAGTTGGTAGTGTTGTTACCCTTAAGGGGCTTGTAGTTAATTCATTGCCTGCAACGTTAGTTTATAAGTTAACTGCTACAGGTAGCTGTTATTCTTCATATACACCTACTGTAACAATTAAAATTACCGATGCGTTAAGTGTAGATTTTAACAATGCAACAAAGGATATATGTAAAACATCGAGCCCTAAAGGCTATGTTGATCTAATGGAAATATTAGGTGTACAGGTACCTCAGAGTAGTGGTATATGGAAAGTGGTGAATGAAACTTCTCCTGTAGATGTACAGGATGGTGTATTTGAGTTGGCCGATGCGCGTGTAGGTAAATATGAATATATGTATAAAGTTAGCGATGCTGTCGACTTATGCGGTTTATCAGATCAATCGGCAACTGTTACTTTAAATATTTTTGATTCAGGAGAAGCTAATGATGGAGATGTGCAAATATGTCCTGCTTCAAGCGGTGACTTAAATTTAGGAAAATATATTGTTGGGCTGCCTACTACTGGTGTAAACTGGTTTAAAGGTACAGGTACTAGTGGAACAGCTGTAACAGGAGGAACTGTTGATATGAGTGGTTTAGATCTTGGGACGCATAAATATACATATAGCTATGATGCAGGTCCATGTGGTAGTACAGAAGGCTTTTTACTTGTAACAGTTTCTGACATTGTAACTAATTTTACAGACAAAAAGATCAAAATTTGTTTAACTGATAGTGGATCTGATGCTATTGATTTGGATACAAGATTAGGCGTTGCAGGAGTACCAGGAACATGGACTTTTGATGATAGTAATAGTGATAATATTACAGATCAGACTGCAGCAGCTATATCGGCTCAGTTAAATGGTAGCATTTTTGATGGTAAAGCAACTGCAAGTGCCGAAACAGCTACACCTAACGAAGGTACTTATGTATTTAAGTATACAGTTGATTCTGGATATTCAGGATGTGTTAGTGCGAGCGAAATCTTTATTACAATTGTAATGACAGAAGAACTATAAGAATAGAAATTTGGATATAGTAACCTAAACTTATTGTTTAGGTTACTATTCCGATTTATATACGATTGAGAAATATTTACAATAAGCTAGTTGATGTTGTATCAAAAACTAGTTAGGTAAATTACAAAGTAATTGTATTCGCAAATACCAAAATCAGGATGTAATTGGCTTATGAAAAGAATTAATACAAATAAGTTAAGCATAACAGATAGATCTAATTCTTCAATTGTTATCGTATTACTGGTATCATGGGTCATGCTTGTGATGATTCCGGTCGGTTCTTTTGGGCAAAGTTATGTTAGGAAGAGCTTGGATATGAATGATCTATGTAAATCTCATCTTTTACCTGTTAATCTTAACAGGATATTGGGGATTGAATTAACGGCAGGCGTTGGGCAATGGTATGATGAAGAAGGTAATGCGATTAGCAACATCTATAGTTTTCCTGAGAATGCTAAAGATTATTATGAATTTACTTATAAAGTAAAGAATTATAAAAGCACATGTATTAATGAAATTGATCAAACTTATACTATAACAATTAATATATCAGACCTTACTAAGCCAACAGGTGATTTTGAACAATTATTTTGTTACCAACCTAATCAAAAACCAACCATTGCAGACTTACAAGTTGAAGGAAGCAACATTAAGTGGTATGAGACTCGGACTTCTGATCAACCGCTACCTCATAATTATGAGTTGAGTAACAACAAAACGTATTATGCCACACAAACGAAGATAGGTTGCGGAGAAAGTATGGAACGGTTAGAGGTTGTTGTTGGTATGGATGTAATTCCATCTTTAAGTGTGAAGGATACTGTAGAACGATTTAATCATTTTGACCTGAAGGATCTAAAAATTGAAGATCTGAACTTTGCAGAAGGTTATGTTAGCTACTATTCCGGTTTTCCAGATACGATTAATGATATAAACTTTTTACTAACTGAAACTATCATTAAGGAGAGTATGTCCTTGTATGTATTAAAATCAACAGAAATTGGTTGTTATGATGTTGATTCGGTAATGGTTCTAATTACAGCAGGTTTAGAAATTCCACGTGGTTTTTCACCTAATAATGATGGTATTAATGATCGTTTTGTAATAAAAGGACTCGAACATTACCCTGAAAATACTTTAATTATAGCTAACAGGCAAGGTAGTATTGTTTATAAAAAAGAAGGTTATCAGAATGACTGGGATGGAGTTCCGAATGTTGGCATGGTATTTGGTAATGGTAAAGTACCTGAAGGAACATACTTCGTAGTTCTTGATATTCCTAAAGAAGGTATTGTAATTAAAGATTACGTATACATTAAATATTAGATTGTTTAGTAGGTATATTTTCGCTCAGCATTAGAGCTATATCAGGAGTTGTTAGCAATAAATAAAAAATGTAACTAAAAAGTAAACATTGTGAAGCAGATATGGTGTGTGGTGATGTGTGTTGTAGTACTGTTATTGATAAATAGTGTAAAGGTAAAAGGTCAGAATGAACCACTATATACACAATATATTAATAATCAATTAACCTTTAATCCTGCTTATGCCGGGAGTAATGAATTATTGTGTGCGCAATTAACATCACGTAATCAATGGGTTGGCTTTAATGGTCGGCCTGTTACAAATGCTTTTACAATTCATAGCCCAATCATCTCAAAACAAATGGGTGGTGGACTTTCGATTGTGAATGACCAATTAGGTCCAATATATCAAAATAGCATCTATGTAGATTATGCATATAAGCTAAAAGTTAATGAAAAAGGATATTTATCGTTGGGCTTAAAGGCAGGTGTTGATATTTCGCAGTTTAATAAAAGTGACATGGGTGATTTTATTAATGATGATCCGAGTTTTAATGAAGCTGCTGAAAATAGTTTCTCTTTAAATTTTGGTTTAGGTGCTTATTATGTATCTCCCAGTTTTTATGTTGGAGTGGGTGTACCCCGTTTAGTAAAGAATAGTTTTAATAGCCCCGAACAGGTTCAATTTGAAGCTACCGCATTGCATTATTATTTATCAGCAGGAGCTATTTTGGATATAAATAAAGAGTTAAAATACCGCCCGTCTTTTCAGTCACGCGTTGTTATGAATGCTCCGGTATTAATGGAACTTATGAATTGGGGTATATATAAGAATACATACTGGTTAGGAGTAGGGTATCGTTTGAATGATTCTGTAAACCTGGGTTTACAGGTTCAAGCTTCTCAGCAGATTAGAGTTGGCTATACATATGATTATGCACTAAGTGATTTTGGCAAATACAGCCAGGGAACGCATGAGGTATCTATTAGTTTCGATTTTAGTTTTAGAAAGAAACATGTTTATAGTCCAAGGTATTTTTAATCTGATTGATGATAATATAAAGAATGTGCTATGAAAACAATTAATTCTACTGTAGCTGGAGCATTTAAACAAGATTCAACATGGTTAGATTGGTGGATTAATGAAGATGTATCTATTCCATTTTTTAGTAATAAAAAACATGTTTTGATATATATTAATAAAAACTGGAGAGTAGAGCATAAACTAGTTGAAAAAGTGGATAACGCATTAAGTCAATTGTTAGAGCTAACTGATCTTGATCGTAAAACTGTTTCAAAAAATGTTTATGAGTATTGCTATCAGTATTGTGCAAGAAAAAACAATAATTATTGTGGTTGGCTCCCAGATAAGGAGGATATATGGGATTACATTGAACCTACCACAATTTGTTTGGTACAAAAGAAGAATGATATTGATATTGTTGTAAACTGTGAATGTCCGTTTTTGAAAAATAATGGCATACAATTGCGTTATAGCGATGGAACAACATTACCTAAGATATCATGGCAAGAGGATTTTTAAGAAAAAGAGAGTAAGTTTTTTTATCTGGAAAAAAGATCATTTATGAAAGGTAATATCGCATTACTATTAATAATATGTAGTATCTCAGGAGGAGTTTTTGCTCAAACGAAAAGGGCAGAACGTGAGGTAGAAAAATGTAATTATCCGAAAGCTATTGAGTTCTACAATAAGAGTTGGAAAAAGGATCAATTTAATGATCATATTATTAGGCAACTAGGTGATTTGTATATTAAAACAGATGACTATACGGCTGCTGAAAGGTGGTATGCAAAGTTATATGAGAATGGCTATGCTACTACAAAGGATTTTTATACCTATCTGAAAATTTTAAACTACAATAAAAAGTATCGCTCTGTTGAAAAGATATTGGGTAAAATAAGTACATCGGATAGAGAAAGAGTAGAATCCTATTTTTTAACTAATAAACAGTTAAGTGAACCTAAAAGAAATGTATCACTAAAGAAGGTTCCACTGAACGATAATAATTCAGCATTATTTCCATCTTATTACAGTGATAATCGTCTGGTATTTATGTCTGATAAAGAAACTTCAGTAATGGTTAACCGGAAGGATGCAATTACTGACCGTCCGTATTTAAATGCTTTTCTTGCAAAGATTAATCCAAAAGGTAACGAGGTTATTGGCGATATAAAGCTCTTCTCTACTAATGTAAAATCAAAATTTAATGATGGACCAATATGTTTTAGTAAGGACGGAAAAGAGGTTTACTATAGTACAAATATTAAAGAAAAAAATAAAGAAGGAAAGATACGATACGCACTAAAGCTTTATGTATTGAAAAAGAGTGGTGATGTATATGGTGAACCGGAATTATTGCCCTTTAATGAAACTGGCTATTCCTACTCACATCCGGCCTTATCTCCTGATGACAGAACATTATTTTTTGCCTCTAATATGGCTGGAGGGTTTGGAGGAAGTGATATTTATAAAGTTGAAAAAGAAGGTAACGGTTGGGGACAACCTGAAAATCTTGGTAAGGGAGTAAATACTATTGATGATGAAATTGCTCCTTTTATGAATACCAATGAGCAGATGTATTTTTCTTCACGAGGATTGCCCGGATATGGTGGTTATGATTTATTTGTAAAGAATTTGAATGATACCCTAAAAGCACAGAACCTTGGAAGACCAATTAATACTTCAAAGGACGATTTTAGTATTATTTTAAGAGGTAGTCAAGGATATATTTCATCTAACAGGGAAGAAATGAACCAAGATGATATATTCTACTTCTATGCCCATGAGGATCTGGTTAAGAAGGAAATTGTAAAGGTAGAAAAGAAAGAAGTTGTTGTTGTTAACAAAGAAGTTGACGTATTAAAGGTTGGAAGTGACTTAACAAAAACGTTTAATCTTAAGCCAATTCTGTATGAATTTAATAGTTCGGATCTAACAAAAGAGGCTTGTGAAGAACTGGATAAAGTTGTGGATATATTGAATACATATACTGATATGCAAATTGATTTAAGAGCACATACGGATAGCCGTGGAGCAGATTGGCATAATAGAAAATTATCAGATGAACGTGCTAGTTCAGCAATTAAATATTTACGTGCTCGAATAATTTCTCCTTTTAGAGTAACAGGAAGAGGTTATGGGGAATCACAACTATTAAATCATTGCTCAAGTGGTGTTAAATGTAGTGATGAAGACCATGCCATTAACAGGAGAACAGAGTTTATCATTATTAAAGTTCGGTAGTTAAATTTTAGTTTAAGTTAATACGTATGTTGCAAATGAAGATTAAGATATTCTGTGTAGTTTTTTTTGCATTTCTTATGCATATAGAGATTTTTGCGCAGGGAGAAGATTCGCAGGTATCAGATGTGGACTATATTAATACAAAATATGTTGCTGAACTACTTTTAAATGGACGTAGAGGTACAAGTGTAACCATTGTAGCGAATGAATGGATCAATAAAGAGATGAAGTTGGATGTTTTGGTTAGGGTTGTACCAGGAAGTTTGAAAAGTAAAAGAATTTATGTAACACAAGGATATCAAGGAGAGCATGGAGAGCCTTGCAAACTGTCTGGTTATCACATAGCCTCTGATGGTTCTATGAAGATGTCAGATAATTACGGGCCATTTGTTTTCAAATTACCCATTAAATTATTAGATAAACCGGCAGAGGATCACTATGAATATAAGGTTTGGATTACTTCCGGAGTTGGAGATCATAAAAAAACAGAGAAAAACTTAAGCGTTGGTGTAGGGAGTATTATTGTAGATTATCATGATTATAAAACAGAAACTGCGAAGACCACCAATATAAAGGAGATAAATGGCAAAAATGACGTAAGAAATTTTGTTATTAAATTAGCAGCACCATTGATGGATGGTTCATCAAAATCATTTGCTTCTTTGAGTTATGCAGACGTATTTTCTTTAAAAGATGATAAGGAATCTTTGCCTTTGATTGATTTTGGTTATTATTTTTTAGAACGTGATGGAGCTAGTCTGGCTTCACCAGCTGGTTTTTCTTTTGCAACAACGTTTAAACGAAATAATAATATTATTACTACAGTAGATGTTAATAGGGTAGCTAAAGAGGTTGATTTATTAGATCTTAATCAGTGTTTCTTTAAGAAAAGTCAATTATCTGTTGCGGAATTTGATCAAATTAACTCAACAGATGAACTGGATTTTATTGTACAATCCAATAAACCAAAAATAACCAAAATCCAAAAGGATGATGTTATCGAATTTGTTGCAAAGAACGGTAAGAAGGGATTGATAAAAGTTGAACACATTAGTGGATCATATAATCGTGATGATTTTATACTATTAGACATTAAATTACAACCCTAGTTGATAAAAACAATATGGTTGAATAGCATACAGAATTGTGCTAAGCAGCTATTAGTTTAGTTTTTCATAAGTTTTGGATGAATAGTTTGAAAGACCAGTTTAAGTTATTTAGCTGGTCTTTTTTTGTGATAAATGATAAAATTTGATTTGAAAACAGTCGTTATAAGAGCTGTTTTTTCTTATTGTAAAAACTCATTTATATAATATGTAGATCATGGTAGATTGTTACAAATGCATATGCGATATAAATTTGATAGCTGGTATAAAGAGAATAGAAACTTAAGGATCAGTTTAAATGATAATGACTATTTTTGTTATAGAAACATCTGCTTGTTAAAGATTGTTGTAACATTGTAAACTGTAAAAATTAGAATTGAAAACGTTATGATTAAAAATGTATTATTATTAAGTCTGGTATTGTTAGCTTCATGCACATGTAAGAAGGCAGACAATGAATACACGTATTATGTAAATAGCTACACTGTTGATTGTAGTGGTGTTGGCCCCATGAAATGTATGTTAATTCAGAAGGGAGATAATGTGGTTGATGATCAATGGCAGACTTTTTATTCAAAGATAGAAGGTTTTGATTATGAACCAGGTTTTCTGTACAAACTTCTTGTAAAAGAAGAAAAGTTAGAAAACGTTCCTGCTGATGCTTCTTCTATAAAATATACTTTAGTAAAACTTCTTGAGAAAAAGAGAGATGCAAGTTTTTATGTAAATGGTATTTGGGATGCTGTTAAAATTCATGGTTCTATTATTAAAGTAAAGCGTATAAGAGGAGGAGCGGTAATTCCACAAATTCAGATAGATATAAAAAATATGCGTATTAGTGGAATTGATGGTTGTAATAACTTTACAGGTACTATTAAAACTGTAAATGATAATAATATTGAACTATCTCAGCTTGCAGGTACACGTAAGATGTGTCCAGATATGGCTACTGCTGATATATTTAATGAAGCAATGACAAAAGTAAAGACATACAAAGTTACAGATAATGTTCTGATTTTCTTTGATGAAAGTGGTGATGAGATTTTGGAATTTAGTAAAGTAAATCCAAAAATGTTGCTTAATAATAGCTGGAAAGTAAGTTTTATTAATGGTGAATCTGTTACTGGAAATACACCGCAACTAGAGTTGCACACAACAGAAATGCTTGTACATGGAAATGATGGTTGTAATAATATAAATGGAAAGATTATAAAGTTAACCGATAATGAGCTTGAGTTTGGAGCACTAGCTGGTACACGTAAGGTGTGTCCTGATATGGATATTGCCAATCGTTTCAACGAAACAATAGTTAATGTGAAAAAATATAGTATTACAAATCACAAACTAACCTTAACTAATGCCGGAGGTAAAGTATTAATGGTATTGGAAAAATAGATTAGTCTTAATGTGAAGAAAAAAGGAGGCGGTCTCATTTGAGATTGCCTCCTTTTTTTATTAGAATATCGTTACTTTTACAATTATCTGTAATAGTAGAAACTATTGTTTGTGCTAGCGTTTGATATTTGTAAATGCAAAAGTATCTAGGTTTAATAAAACTAAAGCTGGCAAATTTCTATAGTTAAAAACCAATACTTTTAGAAACTAATAAAACTGTTGGCCTGTAATTGTTATGATAGGAGATGTTATTTATAATATCTTTATACAATAACTCAACTCCAATCTTTACTATCGCTATCAATAGAAAAAATGACATGTGATAGTATAAAGGTATAATTATAGCGTACACAGTAACCTGAAACAAAAGAGAATGATAGTTTATTATGAGGATTGTTTCGATAGCAGATAAGGAAAAACAAGAAGAAGAGGATTGTCATAATAGTTGGAAATTCGTTTTTTTAAAGTGCGAGGAACTTGAAAAAATCTACGGAAACTTTTTTTTATGAGTTAAACTTTTACGAATTAAACCTTTGTTTGGTTCATTAGGTAAATAAAATGTACTTGCCACTACTTGATCTGACAAATGTGACTTATTTGACAGCTTCTGAATATGTCATATGATTTTTCTTGTATTATACTCCAATCCTTTGTGGAGAGCGGTATTGATAAAAAAACGAAGGAAGAAAGAGATGTAAGATGGAGTTCTAATCTAGTCAGGTTCACTGTAAAGCCAAGTCCAGCCTTTTACAAATAATATGATTTAATAGCTTAACCAAGATTATTTTACTGTGAGGGATTAATTTCTACTTTAATTTTATTTGTGTGCGGTAGAAGTAAAAAACTATTAAATATGACTCCCTATAGTTTTAGTGAAGAATACTGGAAAATTATAAGTATAGGTAATTTAAATCATTGACAGGGCACAAAATGCAACTTTTTCCTTTATGAAACAAGAAAAATGACAGGTGCAAGAAAACGATCGCATTCGTTTTAAAATACTTGTTGTTATGAGAGTGTAGCTTGTAGTTAAGCATAACTTGTTGTGCAGGTTATAATTATCAGAATAAAAACTTGATAATAAAATGTACATTTTTAATCGGGCTTATTCAGAAACTAGTTTGCAAAAGGTCTGCAGGTACATATGTGCAGTAAGTTGGCTACAACTTTTTATTAAACTAGTGCCAAAGGAGAGGATGTATGCATAATAAGTGTCAGTAATTGTCTAATATAGTGATAGGTAGTAGGTGTTGTTATTGTGTTTAAAAAGTTGCAGATTTATGGATGCTACGCATTTTGCGTATCTAACTACGTAAAATGCGTAGTAAATACTAAGTGATTTGCTTATTGAAAATAGGTTTTTTACTAATGGATTGTTGAGTTTTGGAACTTATTTTTGTATTGTAATTTTTATTCATTGCTTTATTGAAAACGTTCAATTATAGTAGCAAGCTTAAATTTTCACCTCAATTCTAATGATAGTCACCTGCACCCCAATATAATATAAAATTATAGCAGGTGACTGTTCGTTAACTTAAATTGAAACGATTATGAGTGTTGATATTGAAAATAAAGTTAGTAGTGAAGATAACCGAGCATTGGTACTAACACTTGTTACAGGATTAGTAACAATAGGTATTATTGCTTTGCTATTGCTAATGTAAAACTTATAAAAAATTCCCCAATTTCCCTAATGTAACCCACCTAGGCAATTATGTTCTTTCCTGTTAAAACTGGGTGGGTTGCTTTTTTGAAATGCTTGGTAATAAAAGAAGTATATGGATAATGAAGGAAAAAGCAATAATGTTGTGTATATTGATATTTTCGAAAGCCGCATTATGTAGTGGTCAGGAAAAATATATAACCTTCAGTAATCTAAGTCATTATCTGGGAGAATTTAATAAGAGTGATGGATCAAAAGAATATGTTTACGAGTTTATAAATAGCGGTCTAGATTCAATAATAATTAAGAGTATTGAATCATATTCCGACTTTATAAATTTTAAATATAACCCACAAACTATCCCGCCAGGAAGCAAGGGATATATATCAGTAACAGTACATCCAGAGTTAGAGGGCTACTTTAGTAATAAAATAAGTGTTTTTACTAATGTTTATTCGAATGCAGTGTATTTAACCATATCCGGTGTAGTTCGAGGTATTGATGATGAAGCAAATGATTATATGTACTGTATTGGAGGGTTAAAGTCTGATAAAAAACAGTTCGAGTTTGGAGATATTGTGAGAAATGAAGCGTTGCTCATGGATCAATTAACATTAATTAACCTGACAAGAGATAGTGTTTGGGTAAGCATTAAGTCAAAGCCGGAATGGTTGTATTGTGAGATAAGTGATAAAGTGGTATTGTGCGGAGATAATATTCGTTTGTTAGTTAGTGCCATTTCAAATAATATTCCGGGTACAGATTCTATAAAAGATTTAATCAGCCTGAAAATTAATAGAGGCGAAAGAATATTGGAAAAGGAAATACCAATCAATCTGTTTATGAAAAATACACCATAGTTTATTTGGTGTTGCGTATTGAGTTGTTTAAAGTAAGATTATGTATAAATAATGACGAATTTATTTAAAGATTAATCAAATGGACAATATTTACTTTTTAAATAAGGCTAAGAATAATGATGAATACCATATTTTTAATGGGCATTATGAAAGTTATATGGGCTACATTTCATGCAGTTACTCCCTTTGTCATGAAGTAAGTAAGGCTGATTGTAATAAGTCTGTTATTGAAAATCAAGCCAGGCCAGCAATGCGTATTCTCATAAAAAAGAATAAAAGAAATATTTGTAGTAAGTGCCTTAATGTATTTTAATTCAACTTATAACCAAACTATAATGATGAAATTAAATGAGACTGTATTACTAAGGTTTAATTTTATTGAGAGTGTTTTAGAAAGTGTATATCGTAAAAACAACTACAAACACTTACCTTTTGAATTATCACACCGGTGTTCTGTAATTGACACGTGTAGTAAAGATATTTATTATTTCTTTCGTCATATTTTGCAAGATCACAATGAAGCACACAGGGCTTTACATTTACTAAAACAATGTGGGGGAAACCTGTATTTGTTTTACTTGCAATTAGATGAAAGTATTCAAGCAAAGTTACTAAGTTTTGATATGCAGGAGTATGATAAAAGCGGACCAAAACTATTGGATTAGGTTTGAATTACAGCTGCCAGATTGTTAAGTGTTGATGAGGGAGTGTAATAGTTAGTAAGGTAAGCTTATTGAGCAGTGTATTTTGTTGAAAGATCTGGTTAGTTTGTTTTTATATTGTGACTAAATATTAGATACGGACAAAAGTATCAACTCTAACAGACAGGCATAATTAAAATTGTTGAAGTTTATTGACAAAAGGTGAATACTTGTTGAAATATTTAGGCAGATTCTGTGGGAATGCAATTATTTAAGGTATGAATTTTTTGAATCATCAAATATTTGCAAGTGTGTAAAGTTCCTTAATACTAGTAGCTTTAACTTTCTTTATTACAACAGAATCTGTTGCTCAGAAAAGTTTGAAGAAAGTGCACCTATTGTAAGGTTAAATTATTGGACATCATCAAAATAAATTTTGCAAAATCGAGCTAACAGGATAAGATGAAATGACCATACATTATGTTGCTGATTACCTTGAAAGAATTACGAATGGAGGATTTACAAGTGGATTTATTTATACTGAACTATCGTTTGACAAGGTATTATTAGTAAATCTGGAGGTTATGCATTTACATAAAGAATAAAACCTGAAAACAGTAAAACCTTAGTAATAGATAAAAATCTAGATTTATTACTATAGAGTTGCCGGAAGATCACGAATGCAATATTGGTTTGGATTATAAATCATTGACAGAATTAAAAAAGAAAGTATAGTATTTTTTTAGCCGAGTTTTCGTGGATACTACCTTATTAGTCCTATCTGAACCTACAAAATGCAACTTGAGGATTGTTAATTTGGAGCTATTACCCTTCTATAATTATTAGATATTGATCCTGTGTATATGTGATGATGTATAAATAGACCCGTGAGTAAATATGAATATTGCCGAAATCTATGGTAATTATTACAAAGAATCAGGTGTTATTGGCTCTACTTGTGAATTTTGAAAGCAGGGTATTAAATTTAAATCAGCCTATTTGCAAGTTAAATTGGTTAATTGGCTAAAACATTAACAGAATGTGGAAAATAAATGTTTCATATACGTAGTAACACTTTGCATTAGGCGTATGTGTAACAATTGATTGTCAGATAACTGTGTAGACTGAATATACTTAGTTGTATAAAAAGAAGCACCTTAGCGGATGCTAAAGGTGCTTTTAACAGTATGTGAATTAGAAGGTTCGCTCCGTTGTGCGATCTCCGTTGTTATTTTATATCCTTCTAAATTCATCATTGTAAGGTAATGGTAAAGATACAGGTGATATATGGTAAAAAAATTAGCATTATGCGAAAAATCACTACGCAATATGCGTAGTAGAACTACTCTTTTAGTTGAATATGGATAAATGAGTATGAATTACTTATCATAGCTAATTCAAAAAGTCTTAAACCGATATTAAATGCTCTGTATTGATTATACCTTAATGTAAGTATTATCGTTTTTTTTGTTTAAGTGGTGTATTATAGAGTTATTGTTTTCAGACTGCTTCCAAGTAGTATGTTTTAAGAAATTATTTTATGACCGATATATAAACTATTAATTATTAATGCGATTCTTGTTCGTTAAATGTTGTTTGCTGTTCTAAAATTAAATAAGTAACCTTCAGTGTGTACTTCGAGAAATCAATCACAATATCTACATTATTTTTATGGATTAACTGATGGCTTTTTTTACTAATGCTCTTATTAGTTTTTTCTTATTACTCTATTGGATATTTAAAGTCATGTCAACAGGTGTTTAATTCGTATTGGATTGGAATTACTCCTGTCCAAAGTCCACTGTATAAGAATTTAATTTTTTTCTGCAAGACAGGTTTTATTGAGGAAAACGCTTTAGCGTTGCGCCTTTGGACTAGATGAGCACCATTTTGTAAAAATGTTCACTTCTTAAGTTGGATAAATGGAAATGTGAAATGGCATTAAGTTATTAATATTCAGCTGATATTTGTTGAAGTTATTAATTGATTAACCGTCCTGATAATTGATAACGAGAGTAAGTTAAAACAGAATCGGAATGATCCGATTCAATATCTAAAGAGGTTGTAATTACAATCTCTTTAGATATAAAAACAGAAAAAATGTCACAATATATTTACACATTAATGATTTGTAGTTATGAATAATGAAATTGTTTTTTTTCTTAGTTTGATAGTACTAGCATCTATTGTAATAATATTGTTAGTAAGAAAGTATTTAAAGAATGTTTTATTGGCTAATTTTACTACGCTTTTACTTTTAAGTCAATCTATATTAATATCATTGGCTTATTATATTGGTAAGGAAGGAAGTATTAGTGATTTTACATGGGCATTTTCTATAGGAGTTGGAATGACTTTTATGGCCTTACGTTTTTTAATTGTGAGGTATAAGCGGTATCAAAATGATGTTATTAAACTTAGTAACCAATTACTTGCTTTATCAAAGGGTGACCTTACAATTGAAGTAGAAGAGGAACTGGTGAAGAAAAGTGATGAAGTAGGAATTATTGCCGGATCACTTGCGTCATTAGTTAAGCAGATGAATAAAGTTGTTAATGTAATGCAGCAAAATTCTCAACTCGTACTGCACACTAGTGAGCAATTGGCCTTATCTTCTGTACAATTATCTCAGGAGTCTAATATTCAGGCTTCATCATTGGAAGAAATTTCGGCTACAATAGAGCAACTTACAAGTAGTGCTAAAGCAAATATGGATAATGCGAATAATACGTATTCACTTTCAAAAAATGCAGCTAAAAGTATAGAATTGTTAATAAAGAAAACTGATAAGAGCCTTTTGTCAGTTAATGATATTGATACAAAAGTAAAAGTGATTAATGAAATTGCCCGTGAGACAAATATCCTGGCTTTAAATGCAGCAGTTGAAGCAGCGCGTGCCGGGGAATCGGGAAAAGGCTTTGCTGTTGTTGCATCCGAAGTAAGAAAGCTGGCTGAAAACAGTAAATACTCTGCTGATGAAATTATAAACTATTCAAAACTTGCCAAAATAGCATCAAAGGAATCAACTGAATTACTTAAAGCAATTGGTCCTAATGTTGCAAGTACTTCAAAGCTAGTTAATGATATTAATATTGCCAGCATGGAGCAAAGTGCCGGTATTGAGCAGATTAGCAATACTATTCAAACCTTAAATCTTAACACACAGGAAAATGCAGCTGTTTCAGAGCAAATGTCATCAAGTGCTGAAGAACTGTCTGTGCAAGCAAAAAATATGAATGCATCTATCGCCTTTTTTAAAGTTAATTAAGATAACTGTTTTTTTTAGATTCTTAAATGATTGACGTCAAATAGAGGATGTAATAAAAATAAATCTACTTAAAAAATAACTGAATATTAAAATATTAAAGCTATGAATACAACAATTACAATTAGTTTATTAACAGGTGTTATTACAATTATAGTAATTGCGATAATCAACTATTTATTCAAAAAGAAAGTAATCTCAATTCTATTAAGTATCCTGATTGGTTTGCAAGGCGGGCTGTCAATTCTTGGTTTTTATATTGGCAAAAGTAGTAATCCTATGGATATATTCTGGATGATTCCCTTTGGGCTTGGATTATCATTATTACCTGTAGTTTATATCTATAAACAAAATAATAATGAAGATAAACTTATGTCATCGCCAGAAAAACGTAGTATAAGACAAACTATAAAAGAAGAGAAGATTGTCTGAAATTTAGAAGTTAATCAAGTATAATCTGATTGTTTGAGAAATGAGAAAAGTTATTCTTATAATAAAAGTAGTTTTGGTGTTTTCTTTGGGATTTGTATCCCAATTAAATGCCCAGAAATACTATTTAACGAATCAGTATGCGTATGACCTGTTTCAGTTGAATCCTGCTGCTGCAGCTTTTCAGAAAAATACTATAACAGTTAATAGTATTGTTCAAACGCAATGGATGGGTATGGATGAGCATCCAGGTTTTCAGACATTTAGTTTACAAATGCCTGTGATGGATAATCTGGGTTCAGGTACTTATGTTTATAATGACAGAAACGGTTACTATTCAGAATTTGGTATACACCAGTCTCTTTCATATGAAGTATTATTAAAAAAGACCAAAAGAAATCAGGTTAGTTTAACTATGGGATTAGGAATTAGCGTTGAACAAAGTTCTCTTAATACTTCTAAAATATTGGATGATGCATATTTTGATCCAATTGTAAACGGAGGTAAGCAAGTAGGGTGGGGGATAAATGCAAGTTTTGGTGCATTATTAAAATATAATGATACGCATTTGGGGATAGCTGTTACGAACCTTATGCCACAAACAAATGATCTGTATAAAGGCGATGAGGAGCCTTCATTAGTGCCGGATTTGAATATACACTTAGGAAGCACGTATAAAGTGCCGGATCGTGACCTTTATATTGAGCCATTGCTGATGTATCGTAGAAATCTGCATAGCGATAGTCGCCTGGATCTTAACATGAAAGTTTATATGCCAACTCCTGACCCGGATTGGTCTGTATGGGGTATAATGTCATACCGGCGGACAATGGATCATCGTTTTGGGAAGAGTCTGGGTATTGCACCAACTATTGGTGTTGCATATAAGAATCTTAGTATAGGCTTTGAATACCAGTTAGGTACGACGGGTGCGCAAACATCATATGGTAGCTCTTACCAGGTTATTCTTAGCTATCGTATTTTCCGTGATAATAGTAAAAGCCGGATTCCTTGTTCTAAAATACGGGGAAACAAAAAGCATAATTATAAACATTTGGGCTATTGATATTATTTAATGAATCAAAGTAATTGTGTAACTCAGGCTGGGTGCAGACCTGTATAATGCTGTATATGCTATGGTAGTAGCAATTAAAAATTTCTTATAATTGTGTGCGCCTGCCTTAAGGCAGGTAATGTGTTTATTAAGCATAGTAATAGGTATTGTGAAAATAACGGTATTGGATAAGTTGCCATTGATGTAGAAAGATTGCACTTTACCTAATAATATTCGATAGGAGATGAAGTTACACACAAGGTTCATATTGATAATTTTACTTGCTACAGCAAATTTGAATGCTCAAAAAGACTATAGAGCCATCTTGGAAATTCGAGGAGCTGCTGAAGAGTTTTGTATTTCTAAAGATTCAACTTTTTGGATTGCAACAAAAACAGGTGATACATATTATAGTGACGGATTTAGTCTCCCTTGGAAATATAGAACGATTAAACCAAATGATTATGAAATTATATCAGGACGCACATTTGAAAGGGCTAGCTTTTTTAACCGTGATACAGGATATATTTCTGGGTTTATACAAGAAAATGAAAAACAAGACTTTATTTATTGGACGAATGACGGAGGTAAAAATTGGCAAGAGGTTAAATTTGGAAATTCTAGTTGATAATGGTCCTGAATTCATCAGCAACAAGCTTGATGCATGGTGTAAGGATAATAAAATTGAGCTTGCTTTTATACAGCCGGGAAAACCAACTCAAAATGCTTTCATAGAGCGATTGAATGGGAGCTTAAGACGAGAATTACTCAATGCGTATATTTTTAGAACCTTATCCGAAGTCAGAGACAAAGCCTATGATTGGATGGAAGATTATAACAAAAATAGACCACATAAGGCACTTAATTACAAAACACCAATGGAGCTTATGTGAGAAAATCCTATTTTTAAAACTCTATTTTTGAATGGTCCTATTTTTTGGGAAGCTTACAGACGTTATTTTTATCAACAAAGAGCAGGATATTAGCCTGAAATTTCTATTTTCGTATTCACTAGTCGGAAATAAGCCGTAAGATTATATGAGGGATTGGGGAGTTTCTTATTACACAAGCGGTATTTTATAGTTAACAGCATTTTTGAAAAGTAATAGGTGACTTCTGCACCATTAGCTTAAGCATTAGCAATGCCAGTATATGGTATTGTTGGCCTTGGCGTGTATAATGCTGTATACACTATGGTAGTAGCAATTAAATTTTTATAATAAATGAGTGCGCTTGCTTTAAGTCAGGTGATGTGTTTATAAAAAATAATAACAGGCATTGCAAAAAAATTGTAATAGATCTACGGTTATAGATAAGTTACCAACAAGCCAAAGAAGCATCCGTGCTATGAAATAACCTAAATTTTAATTTCAAAATGATTGAATCAATTGATATTAGGAATGTCGCTACTTATGACGGAAATGGGATTCAAATTGAAGACCTAAAAAAGATTAACTTCATTTATGGCGCTAATGGATGTGGGAAAACAACATTGTCCAACTTCCTATTCAACCCTACAGACGAAAAATATGATAGTTGTTCCCTTTCTTGGAATGGCGAGCGAGAACTTAACACTCTAGTGTACAATAAGGAGTTTAGAGAAAGAAATTTTGGAAAAGGCAAATTAGGTGGAGTATTTACATTAGGTGAAGCCACTGGCGAAGAAATCAAAATTATCGACGACAAAGTAAATATTTTAAAAGAACTTAAAGAAGTCGGTGCTAAGAAACGACTCACAGTTAAAAGCCAAGAAGAAAAAAGAGATATACTAGAATCTAAATTCAAAGAAGCATCATGGATAAAGGTTTATAAAAAGTATGAATCTAGTTTTAAAGAAGCATTTGTAGGATATTTAAGCAAAGATAAATTTAAAACTAAACTACTAAATGAGTTTAATAATAACAAAGAAGAACTTAAGGAAATTGAAGCATTAAAAGAAAAAGCGAATACAATTTTTGGAGAAGTTCCGCAGATGATAACAGAGATTAGTAATTTCTCATTCGACAGAGTTTTAGAAATTGAAAATGCACCAATTTGGAAAAAAATAGTTGTTGGTAAAGGAGATGTTGATATTACCAGTCTTATTCAGAAACTAAATATTACAGACTGGGTTTATCAAGGGCGTAAATATTTAAACGAAGAAGATGAAATTTGTCCTTTTTGCCAGCAAAAAACGATAACATCAGATTTTAAAAAACAAATAGACAGTTTCTTTGATGAATCATATCTTGAAGATATTGAGCAAATAAAAGCATTGAAACAAGAATATGTGACATTAATACAAAACTTGGTTAATGAATTAAATTTAGTCGAAACAACGCAAAAGAACTTTTCAAAATCCAAATTAGACGTTGACAAGTTTTCTGCTTATCTAAAAACACTGACTAGTCAACAGACTACAAATAATGAGCGATTAATTCTGAAAGAAAAAGAACCAAGCCGTAATATTGAATTAATATCATTAAAAGAACAATTATCATTGCTTTCAGAGCTTGTAGAGAAGGCAAATGCCGAAATTAAAAAGCATAATATAATTGTGAATAATTACAATGCAGAAAGAACAAGTCTCATCAAATCTGTATGGAGATTTGTAATTAATGATTACTCTACAGAACTTACATCATATAATTCCGAACATGCAGGGTTAACTAAAGGTATAAATGCATTAAACGAGCAGATTAATGCAAAAATAGTTGAATACAAAACACTAGATTCTGAGATTAAAGAATTAAGTAAAAACGTAACTAGTATTCAGCCAGCTATCAACGAAATAAATCGAATATTAAAGTCTTACGGCTTCACAAATTTTGAAATTGTTTCAGCTAAAGAGGAAGGCTATTATCAGATTCAGCGTGAAGATGGTTCAATTGCAGAAACTACTTTGAGTGAAGGTGAAATTACCTTTATAACTTTTCTTTATTTCCTGCAATTATCAAAAGGCGGTGTTAGCGAAGAAACTGTTAATGAAGAAAGAATTCTTGTTGTTGATGACCCAATTTCAAGCCTTGATAGTAATGTGTTATTTGTTGTCAGTACTTTAATTAAAGAGATAATTAAGGAAATAAAGTCTGATACAGGTAATATAAAGCAATTGATTTTACTTACTCACAATGTTTACTTTCATAAAGAAGTGACTTTTATTGATGGTAGAACGAAAATCTGCGGTAAGACAAAGTATTGGATTTTGAGAAAGAATGAGTCTATAACAGGCATTCAATCCTTTGATATGGCAAATCCTATTCAATCATCATATGAATTGCTTTGGCAAGAATTAAAAAGCGGTGAAGTAAAATCTAGCATTACTGTTCAAAATATTATGAGACGGATAATCGAAAATTACTTTAAACTTCTTGGGAAATATGGTGACGATGATTTAATACAAAAGTTTGAAACAAAAGAGGAGCAAGAGATATGCAAGTCATTGATAAGTTGGATAAATGATGGTTCTCATAGTATCAATGACGATTTGTATATTGAATTACAGAACAGAACAATTGAAAATTATAAAAAAGTATTTAAGGACATCTTCAAATTGACAAACCATGCAGGCCATTACGATATGATGATGAGTGTTGATGAAATTGTAGAAGAAGAAATTGAAATATAAAAGGACAAATATAGAAAGGCTAGTGCCTAACAATGGCTCGGTATAAAGCATAGGCTTGCCACTGGTGCAACACAAGCTAAGCTTCATTGCCGCGTCCGTTGGGCACCAATAAAAAGAACGAGACATGAACACATTTACAAAGTGATTTAAATACTAATTATAAAACAATTGATATGAATTTAAGAGATGAGATTAAAGCAAGAATGTCACAAAACAGAGAAATTGTCGATTTACTTTCTGAAAACGAACTAAGCTTTGTACGAGAGGAGATGGAGAGAATGGGTAAGGCAAGTGGCACATACGAAATTAAATTATCAAGAGATGATAAAAACAAAACCTTAGGTATTAACCTGAATTATGGGGCAATGTATATCAGATAATGATTAACGTTAAACAAAGAATCATTACAGATTTAACAAATTAAGCTAATATATTGCCCCTTATAGGAGGGGTATTAATTTTGGATAAAGCAATTAAAGCCTTTATTTAAGGAGGCATGTATTATATGGTATAGCAGTTTGCGCCATAACAAACGGAGAGGAGCAAAGCCCTCTCTGTACCTGTTATTGCTATTATTTATACCATATACCTTTAAACAGCATTTACACCTTATATTTAGACGGATTAACCCCAAACTGTTTTATAAAGCACTTTCTGAAATAAGCCACATCATTAAAGCCGATTTTATCAGCCACTTCAGCTACCGTGTATGCCTTACTTAGCAGCAGTTGAGCTGCTTTTTTTAGTCGTATAGAGCGGATAAAAACCGATATATTATCGCCCGTAATGGTTTTAATACGTCTGTATAAAGTGGCCTGGCTCATATGTAAATGTCCGGCCAGTAGCTGGGCATTAAATTGCGGATTAGTTAAGTTATCCTCCACAAACAGTATGGCCTCACGGATAAACTGTTCCTCTTTAGGCTCCACCTCAACAGAATTGGGCGAAAGGGTTATTTTATTGCTATAATAACTTTTAAGCAAAGCGCGACTTTTTATTAAATGCTTAACCTTAGCTTTTAAAATGGCAGGCGTAAAAGGCTTGGTAATATAATCATCCGCCCCGGTTTCAATGCCAGATACAATATCCTGGTCCTTGCTTTTAGCCGTTAAAAGAATAAAAGGAATATGGCAGTACTGCTTTTTCGTTTTAATGAATTTACAAAGCGTGATGCCATCCATAACCGGCATCATAACATCAGAAAGAACCAGTTGGGGAATCGTTTCATTTAATAAATGCAGGGCTTCTTCACCATTGGTCGCCTCGTAAATATTAAAATCTTTATCAAGAACAGAGCGGATATACCGGCGCAGTTCGGCATGATCCTCAACAATAAGCAGCGAAGGCAACTTAGCAGTAGCAGCAGTAACAGGTGGGGCAGAAGGCGTAAAAGCTTCCATTGCCTTTAGTGCTGGTGGTACAGCTGACCCAGAATCGTATTTATCGGCCTGTGATAAATGCGTATTACCCAGGGGTAATTTAATTATAAAAGCAGCACCTTTACCGGGCAGGCTATCCACGGTAAGCATACCCTTATGCAAATAAATAAATTCACGGGCAAGAGACAGGCCAATACCCGTACCAGCCTGTTGTATATTATGGCTGGCCTTACCCTGGTAAAAGCGCTCAAATACCATTTCCTGCTCCCCGGGTTCAATACCCGGCCCATTATCCTTAATACTTATTTCGCACCATTCTTTTATCTCCTTTATTGTTATAGTAACGATATCGTTTTTTGATGAAAACTTAATAGCATTAGAAATAAGGTTAGATAATACAATACGCAGCTTTTCGGTATCAAACCACAGCTGAATATTAGCTTTATCGCTTGCCATATGTAGCTTAACAGCCTGTGTTTCGGCATACAGATCAAAAGACCTGGTGATATTTTTAACAAAAGCGGCCACATTATTTTTACTGGTCTTTAAAGGCATACTACCTGTTTCCGTCTTTCTTAAATCCAGTAACTGTGAAATAAGGCGGTAAAGTTGTTGGGCATGCTGGTTAACCAGCTTTAATTTATGCAATATGCTTTGGGGCACATGTGAATCGTTCAGAATATCTTTAAGCGGCGCAGTAATTAAAGTTAAAGGCGTTCTTAGCTCATGCGATATATTGGTAAAAAAGCGGGACTTCATATCAGCAACATCATGTTCCTTTTCCCGTTTAATTTTCTCAATGGCTAACTTATGCTTTAGTTCATTGCCTTGGTTAATAAGCTGTTGCTCGCGGTACACCTGCCTAATCCTTAATTTATAAAGTATATACAAAACAACCATAAGAGCCAGAACAATAAGTAAACGTCCCCACCAGCTGGCGTACCACGGTGGTTTAATACAAATAGACAAGGCTGTTATTTCAGGACTCCAGGCACCATCGTTATTGGATGCTTTAATCTCAAAAGTATATGTGCCCGCAGGTAAGTTATTGTATGAAACAGTTCTTTGCGTACCATCAACCTCTGTCCATTCAGCATTATAATTAACTAAACGGTAAGCATATTTATTGGCCTGCTGGTGCAGGTATGAAAGCCCCACATAATCAATAGCAAAACTGTTGTGCGGATGATGAAGCGTAATGGCTTTGGTATATGGAGCAGCTTGCGTTAATATGGGGCGGCCACTCCATAACTCATTCACTTTAACCGCCCTGTTCTGAATGCGAATATTGGTAATTACAGCCGGCGAGTGAAAAGTATTTTTTCGGATACTATCAGGATGAAAATACAATAAACCCTTATTGTTACCCCAAAGCAGGTGACCCGAATCAAACTTATTAACAGCCCTAATATTATTAGCAATATAATAATTGGAAAAGCGGCCCGCCTTAATATCGTATTTCGATAGACCGGAATTGGTGCCAATCCACAAAGTACTGTCGCCAAAACCGGTAAGACAAGTAACAAAGTTATGGCATAAACCATCCCGTTTATTTAAAAAACGAATCGTATCATCACCGGCATTTAAATAGCCCAGGCCGCCCCTGTAGCCAATCCATAGCCTTTCGCCGGGCATTTCATATAAGGCCCACACCTCTTTATTATCAAGTATATGAGGCGAAATATTAAAATCGTTAAAAGACTTAAAATACAAAGAATCAAAGGCATTATAAACGATCTTGTTAAGACCCGAGTTGGTACCAAGCCATATATTGCCCCTACTGTCCTCCAGGATGGTTCGGATATGCCTGCCTGTTAAATCCTCCTTAAGCTTATTAGTCGGCTGGCTAAGGTGAAATGTATGAGCAGTCCGCTTATATTGCAATAAACCGTTGGTAGTGCCAATCCAGAACTGCCCCTTACTGTCAATATATAAAGCCTCAATACGCCCTTGCCACCCGGGCTTATTATCAACCGTAATTTTAAACTCCTGTATCTCATCATTTCCAGGACTATACTTAAGCAAAGATGACTCAATGGTGCCAAACCAGGAGTTTCCGGCTTTATCGGTAACAGAAGAGAGAATAATATCGCTTGGAATATGCCGCTTAGACTTATATATTGTTGAAAAACGATCAAATATAGCGGTATTATCAAGGGGAAGGCGCGTTTTCTTTATACCCCCATGATACAGTGAGATAAACAGATCGTTATTCGTATCAATGGAAAAATCCTGTACCTCGTATAAACTATTAAAGCGGTAATTGCTATAAAACTGTTTGGCAATATCAATTTTAACCGCACCACCACCGTGGGTACCCGTCCATATTACACCCGACGGATCATAAAGCATAGAAATAATCCTGTTTTCAAACTTATCGCCCAAAAGCGGGTGATCCCAGTTGTAATGCTTTATACCGGGTAAATCATCCAGTTGGGGCAGTTGATCCAGCCCGTCCCAGGTGGCTATCCAGTAATCGCCCTGCATATCCCTTTCCACACCATACACGTCTGGGTGGCTTATACTTGCATTACAGCCATTTTGGTGGGTTATAGATGTAATCTTATATGTCGCAGGATTAAATAAGAACAAGCCATTACCAAGAGTTGAAATAATAAGCTGGTTTTGAATAAAAGAAAGCTTAGTGACTATAAAGAGGGCATCGGGCGATTCAGGCTTTGGCAGAAGAAAAGATTTAAACGTATGGTTTTTAAAATCATACCTGGCAATTTGGTTGGTAGTGGTACCCAGCCAGTAAATACCATCCCTCTCTTTTATTATACCAGATAAGCCATCGAAATCCAGTCCAGGCGAATTGGCTTTGTTACGCCAGGTAATACGAGCCGTATTTAAATCAGGCTTATCGTTATCAAAATTAAGACAAGCCAGGCCTAAACGTGTTGTAATGAGTATACCATTGCTTATATCGCCGGCTATGCCCGATACCTCCAGCGATGGTATTTTAGAATTACCCTCAGCATATGAAATAAAGGACTCGCTACGCGGGTTAAAAATATGCAGGCCATCGGTAGTACCAATCCAGATATAGCCGCTTGGGCACTGGTAAAGACAAGAAATATTAAGGGAACCACCTTGCAGGAAAAATGATTTTATTTCGTAGCCGTCGTAACGGTTTAAGCCATCTGATGTACCCAACCAGATAAAGCCTTTACTATCCTTTATTATCGCATTAACATTATTATCAGATAAACCATCCTGCATTGTAATATAATTCACACCAATGGCATAGTCGGTAGCAAATGTTGTAGTAAAAAAAAGGCAAGGCAATATAAAAAAGAGAAAATATCTGGGCATTGTATAAAACATTAACTGCCAAAAATACAAAAAACAGAATTAAGGTTTTAAAAGCGCAAATGAATGATTTGTACTTTACTTGCTAAGGTGCAGTTAAACAGGTGCTAATGCTTGTGAGCTTCGGTTGGGGTGAATGAAAAACCAAGCATTTATGATTGTTATTTCACCGCTGATTGAATGACCTGTTTGTAAATTTGTTGTTACAATAAAAGATAACAAACATTAGGCGATTGACATTGTACACAGTAACAAATAAAAACACATAAATAGTAATACAATGATAAAAACACTGGTAATTGCGTTTTTTGCATGTATAGTAATACATGCTACAGCACAGAATAATGATTGGGAAAATCAGAATAAAATACAAGAGAATAAAATGCCTGCACGAGCCACTTCTTATTCTTACCGAAGCAAGGAGGCAGCAGTAAAAATGGATCGCCATCAAGCCCAAATAAAGTTTTTGAACGGGAAATGGTTATTTAATTTTACACCAGATAGTAAAGACAGGAGTACAGACTTTTCAAAAACAAATTTTGATGCCAGCAGCTGGGCACAGATTGATGTACCATCCTGCTGGGAAATGAAAGGTTACGGAACGCCTATTTATACCAATGTTGTGTATCCGTTTACGCCCAATGCACCATATATCGACCGTACCAATCCTGTAGGGTCATATATTCGTGAGTTTACAGTACCCGAAAACTGGAAGGATGAGCAGGTTATTATACACTTTGGCGGTGTATCATCAGCATTTTATTGTTGGTTAAATGGCGAGTATGTTGGGTATAGCCAGGGAAGCCGCTTACCAACCGAATTTGATCTTACACCATACCTAAAAGAAGGCAATAATAAACTGGCCGTACAGGTTATGCGCTGGTCAGATGGCAGCTACCTTGAAGACCAGGATCACTGGCGTATGAGTGGTATACACCGCGAAGTATACCTGATGGCACAGCCCAAACTACACATTAATGATTTTGGTATACGCACACCATTATATGATAATTATACCAAAGCACAGGTACAGGTGCGCCCCGAAATTGTAACAGGCGGTAATAATTATGAAGGCTGGCACCTGGAAGTTGACCTCTTGGATAATTCAGGTAAAAGTGTGCTGGATAAAGCCATGCGGAAGCCGCTTAAAGCAATTATTAACGAATCGTATCCGGCCCGCGATAATGTTTACTATGGACTGATGCGCAGTGACATTGATAATCCACAATTATGGAGTGCGGAGACCCCTTACTTGTACAAAGCCATTTTAACCCTGCTGAACGATAATGATGAGGTAGTAGAAGTACGTAGCACTCATATCGGTTTTAAAGAATACACCTATACAAAAGAAGGCGTATTCACCGTTAATGGACAACCGGTTAAAATAAAAGGAGTTAACCGTCATGACCATAGCGATACAGAAGGTAAAACCGTTACCCGGGAAGATATGAAAAAAGATATTGAACTGATGAAACAATACAATATCAACGCCGTTCGTACATCGCATTATCCCAATGATCCGTATGTGTACGAGTTATGCGATAAATACGGCCTGTATGTAATGGACGAAGCCAATATTGAAACGCACCATATAGGAGGTAAGTTATCCAATGATCCGACCTGGAACTATGCTTTTATGGATAGGATTATCAGGATGGTAGAACGGGATAAAAACCATGCATCCATCTTTTCATGGTCATTGGGTAATGAGTCGGGGTGTGGCCCCAACCATGCTACAGCTGCCGGATGGATTAAAGATTTTGACCCAACACGCTTAATTCATTACGAAGGAGCGCAGGGATTGCCTACACACCCCGATTATACCCCAATGATATCGCCAGAGTGGGAAAAGAACTATAATACGGTAATGGCTAACCCCACCGATCCCTTATATGTTGATATGCTAAGCCGTATGTACCCATCACTGGAACAGTTAACAGAGCTGGCTACTAACAAAGCGCTGGTACGACCGGTAATAATGTGTGAATATGCACATGCTATGGGTAACTCGCTGGGTAACTTAAAAGAGTATTGGGATATTGTTTATGGCACCCCTATTGTAACAGGTGGTTTTATCTGGGATTGGATAGACCAGGGCATTCGCAGTACTGATAAAGACGGTACAGTATTTTGGAAATATGGTGGTGATTTTGGTGATACACCAAACCTTGGTAATTTCTGTCTTAATGGAATTGTAGGACCCGATAGAGCTATTAAACCACAGATGCATGAGTGCAAATATGTTTTTCAACCAGTTGAAATAAAGGCAGCTGATTTGGCAAATGGAACCCTTATACTTAGCAGTCGCTTTAATTTTAAAACCACCGAAGCCTATTATTTTAAGTGGTCAGTTGCTGAAGATGGCAACATTATAAAAACCGGACAGCTTGATAATATTGTTATAAAACCGGGAGAATCAAAGCAACTGGCTTTGCCCCTTAACAAGTTAAAGCAAAAAGATGGAAAGGCTTATTTTCTGCGTGTTAGCATGCACCATAAAAATGCAAGCTTATATGCTGATGCCGGGTACGAGGTGGCAAAGCAGCAGTTTGAAATTACAAACACACCAAACCATACCAAATATAGCTTAACAGGAGCAAGAGGCCTTAAATTAACAGAAAGTAATGAGTATATAAGCGTTAGCGGAAAGAACTTTAAAGTGAACTGGTCGAAGATAAGCGGAGAACTACTTGATTACACCTATGCCGGTGATAAGCTAATTGAAAATGGCCCGGTTGCTAACTTTTGGCGACCACAAACAGATAATGATTTCAGAGGCTGGAAATCGCATAACGTTTCAGGTTTTTGGAAGACCTTTGAAAAAATGCAGGCACAGGTAAGTGTTACAGCTGACCAGTCAAACGAAACCTGTTTAAAAATAGAAGTAAAGCAAAACTATAATGATTCGCTTCGGATTACAACCACATATAAAGTTGATCAAAAAGCACAAATAGAGGTGAATATTGCTGTAGAAATGAGCGAAAACATGCCAATGCCATTACGCATAGGATCGCAGTTAAAGCTTAGCGATAAATTGCAAACAATGAAGTTTTTTGGTAAAGGCCCATGGGAAAATTACTCAGACCGTTCATTTGCTGCCGAAACAGGCGTGTATAAAGGTACAATTAATGACTTTATACACCATTACGTTACACCACAGGAATGTAGTAACTATACAGGAGTGAGCTGGTTAGAGCTAAGTAATTCAAAGGGTAGGGGAGTCCGTATTATAGGAGCACAACCATTAAGTACATCGGTATGGCCATGGACAGCCAAAAACCTTGATGAAGCAAAACACATTAATGCTCTGGAAAAAGCAGGTTACTTAACTGTAAATGTTGACTTAATACAAGTGGGTGTAGGTGGTGCAGATACATGGTCTCACCTTTCAAAACCAATTGAGCAATATAGAATTAAGCCCGGAAATTATACATACTCTTATTTAATACAAGCAATTAAGTAAGAGTAATAGCCTGTTTTATACAGCGTAAAAAGAGGCTATTTATAACTTGGCTTACATTGAGGGTGTCCGAAAAGTAAAGATTTAATTCTTTGTCAAAATTCAGTATTACTCCGGACCTGAAAGGGGGGACTGAATTTCAACAACTTCCCTATAGGGATTTAAGGGTGAAAAGTTGTTGAAGATAAAGGTCTCTGCTTTTTGGACACCCTCATCTTAAAAGTATAATAAAACCCCGAAAAAAGGCACTTTTGCCATAAATCGGGGTTTACTTTTTTTCTAATAACTTGCGTTCGATATAAATTTTATGCCAAAAGCAAGTCAATATTACAGAAAAGGTCTGCTACTACCGTTTTTGTTTTGAAAACACCTTATAATTGGCTCTATTCATTTATAATACTTATTACAAAACCGGTATAACTCTGATTTTCTTGAATTGAGATCAGGTTATTCGCTTTTTAGAATTAGTGCCAGAAGTAATGCTCTTTCTATTAGGCTATGTCTGATTATTCTTTCATTTTCTGAAGGCAAATACTCCCCAACAGGACCTAAACCATCAATAATTGGTATATCCTTATTAATGTGGCAAATATCTGCCGAACTCCATCTATGTTCTTCCGTTATTCGTACATCAATTTGTTTAGCTAGGCCAACAATTTTCTTATAGTATCCCTTAGATTTGTTTGAAACCAACATAGCTGGTCTTTTAAGTCCTCCCTCAATTTTCATCTGGTATATTTTACTTCTCTTTTGAGAAGCAAGAATTTTCCTGATTTTTTTCTCAATCTCTTCTAATACCATTGGCGTATTATATCTAACACTTATACCTGCCGAACCATAGGCATACATTTTAAATATATTGCTCTTAAACTCAATGTTAAATGGAGCAATAATATTATTGCTGTCATTTTGAGAAATATCTGATATTGAAGCAAGGGTTTTATTGAAGTTCATTGCTGTACTGGACACATTCTCCGGGTTTTCTTTTTTTACCATTTTTGTTTCTAAACGGTATAAAGCCGAACCAGAACGAGATAATATAAGACCTCCTTCTTTTGAAGAACCACTTAATGATATTACGGATTTAGCAATCTCAGATTTTTGTTGAATAATAGGTCTTGAGTACCTGCCATCAATTGAGGAATCAGTAATTAATAAAATACCAATCTTCAATTTTTTAAGGTTTCTGGAAAATTTTAGAGCTTGTAATGCAGATAGCAATATTGCAATACCACCTTTATTTTCCCAAACACCTGTTCCTTCTATATATTGCTCCTGCTCATTATAATTCTCATGCTTAGCCAATTTTATTCGATTATCCATTGGTTGAATAATTAAATGATCAACCTCTTGACTAAATGAGTTTGAAAAGTATAGTATATTTCCAACTTCTAGCTGAGGGTATATTTCCTGGGTAAAGCCCAATTGACTTAGTTCAGAACTGATTAGTCCAGAGCAATAATTAACTCCTTCAACATTTCTAACATAGGTATCGGTATCTACTAATTGGTTTAAAAATTTCTCTGTTTTTTGTTGTCTCGTTTTTATAAATGTTCGCATTCGAGACGTTTGGTTAGTTTTTGAGGTCGCTTTGGTATTGTCTGTTTGAGGTATTGTATTGGTAAAATAACGAACAGATGCTACATCGAGCATTTTATTTACTAAAGCTTCAAAATCGTACCCGGCTACTTTTGCTGCTGTAGAGTATGAACCAGTCTCACCAAGACTAGCCATTGAGTTGATTTCCAATAAATAAATATTATCATCTTCATCTAACCTTATATCAATACGAGCAAAGTCTCTTAAATTGAGTGCTTTGAAGGCTTCAATGCTAATTTTCTGCATCTTTTCAGCAAGTTCATCAGAAATTTTTGCAGGGCATACTTTCTTTCTGGGCTTTTGTTGTTTATCATCAACAGTTTGAATAGCATCCGGATCGCCTTCCAAATCAATTTCAAGCACAGGGAATGATTCAACCGGAGAGTTGCTGATTAACCCTACACAAAATTCTCTTCCCCTGATAAATTGCTCAACCAATGCCTGTTGACTAAACTCAGCAACAATAAAATGAACCGCCTCTTTTAAATCTTCTTCATTATAAACTACTTTTAAACCAAAGGAAACACTTTCCATTTTTGGCTTTACTATTACCGGGAACTTAACAGAAGACATATCCTCATCGTGGCTGTTAAATACCCAAAAATCAGGAGTAGGTAATCCATTGTTTTTCCAAATGATTTTGGTTAAAACCTTATCTAAAGCCAGGGCATGCCCAGATGGCGATGAACCAACGTAAGGAAGTCCAAGCATTTCAAGCATACTTGGAATATGTGTATAACGACTTTCCCCTTGAATTCCATAAGCCATATTAAAGATCATGCCCATCTGTTCACCTTTATTTACCCTGGGCATAAAGTTTTCAAGACGTTCAATAATCTGCTTGTTTCCATCTAAAATGGCTACATTATGCCCTGCTTTTTCAAGACTTTCGGCTACTTTCTTAACTGTTTTTTCGTTGTAGAACTCTTTGTTCTGCATTCCAAAAGTGTTGATTACCCCACTAATGTCCTTGTTATATATTAATGCAACTTTCATGTATGTAACTAATTATTATTTCTAAATATTTTTAAATTTTTGTACAATAGTTCTATGTGGATAAGGTATAACAATGCCTTCTTTGTCAAACCGTTTTTTTACAGATTCATTCATATCGCAGTTAAGAATAAAAGCGTCGTCATTATTTTTTGCCCATATATAGGCACGTATCTTAATAGAATACTCTCCTAAACTAATTACACGAATAATTACAATTGGCTTATCCTTATTTTTTTCTTCTTCTGTACGGTTGTCAAGAATTAAGGGGTGATTAACAGCTTCTTCGTAGATAATTTTCTTGGCAAGGTTAACATCAGACTCATAACTAATATCAAATTCAACAAATTTTTTAATTTTCTCTTCTATGATATTGCTATTAATAATGGTTTCTTCACTAATAATAGAATTTGGAATAATTATCCTTCTGTTTTCATAGTTTCGGATTATTGTGTGGCGTAAGGTAATTTCTTCAACAACACCCTTGTTAATATTTCCAACTTCAATAATATCAGTAACCCGGAATGGACGGAATAGCAGAATGAAAATGCCACTTATGATGTTGCTAAATGCTTTTTGTGAAGCAAAACCAATAATTGCTGCTATAACACCAGCCCCGGCAAACAAAGCCTTACTTACTGTTTTTAAGGATGGTGTAATGTAAAATATTGCAATTAACCCTGTTGTATAAATGATAAATGTTATAGAATTCTTTAAAAATGAAAAGTTTGTAGGGTCAACATTAACCTTTAATGATTTCTTCTTAATAAATAATCCAAGGAGTTTTCTTATTACAAATGAAACTGAGTATACAGCAACAATAATAGTTGCAACCTGAAGCCAATATTGCCATTTCATTACTAGATGATATTACAAATTTTAAAAAAATTTTTAACCATTAATATGCCATCAGTACCAGAAACTTCCGGGTGTGATTGAAAACCATAAATAGGCTTTGATTTATGCTTTATAATCTCATTTGAACAAGTATCGGAAGTGCCTATACTTTCAAATGAAGAAGGTAATTCTGCAACATGATAGCTATGTCGTTTTATTAACGAAACCTCAGTTTTTTCTAGTCCTTCAAAAATAGGATCTTCTGGCTTTGTTATTGTGATAAGTTCTTTTTTACCGTGGTATTCTGAAAGTTTTTTTATTCTCCCCCTGTAACTTGCTGCAATTATTTCATGTCCTAAACAGAACCCAAGCACAGGTACATCAAAGTTCATTAATGCAACATAGTTTGATGTCAAATTTAAAGGTTCATAAGGATTGCCTTTACCTCCTGATAAAATAATTCCTTTGATTTTTGTTTTTGCTGATAAGGTAATGGGTTGATTATGGTCAAAAAATACATAGTCAAAATCTTGCTCTGAAAGAAATTGTCTTTTGAATTTCTTTATGAAAGCACTCTGATTATCAATTATTAATAGCATATTTTTTAATACTTGTTATAACTATAAAAAGGTAAGAAAATAGTGCGTGTAATATACGCTAAAAACAAATATGAAATATTGCGTTTCAAAGAAATATTAAGGGCTTAATTTGAAACCTGTCTTTCTAAACAAACTCTTTCTAAACTTATGATCTTGTTATTTTTATTTAAAAGAATTAGGTATTGAGGAGAATACTATCGTTATTTATGCTATAGATAATGGTTTTGAACAAAGTACCTTCCTTTATGCTGGTGTAACTATAAGTGTTTTAACTATTATGAGAGTTGAACCATGGAAAATACATTTTGCTGCAGAAGAACGTAATTGACTGCTGTACGAGCAGGTACTTTAATAGAATAAGCTTATTTATACGTACCAGTTTAATGTTAAAAATAACACTATAAAAAATGAAGATGGCGTTTTATATCTTTTTTGGAGCTCTTTTAATTATTGTGCTTATTGGCCTATTTTTACCTAAAAAAAGAATACAGGTTAAACAAACTATTTTTGATGCGCCAATAGAGAAAGTATTTAATACGGTATGTAATAACCATGATTGGCAGTACAGAACCTCATTAGAGGACTTAAAAATTATTGAATCAGAAAATGGTTTTGAAATATGGGAGGAGACTTCATCTGGCTATACAATCAGATTTAAAACCAAAGAGAAACACCCTTTTTCTTACTATTCATTTGAGATGGAAAGTAAGCATTTTACAGGTTTATGGTTTGCTGAATTTGAGTCGCTTCACAATGGGAAAACACGCTTTACAGCAACGGAGTCCATTGAGTATAAAAATCTACTAATAAAAATATTGGCATATCCATTTATCAACCTGGATAAATTGATGGAAATATATCAAAACGATTTGAGAAAGAAACTGAACGAATAGACCTGGCCGCACTTAAGTTTGTAGCAGTGTGTTTTTTGCTTCCCACTCCATAATGTTTACTTTTGCTGGCATAATGGGCATTAACTTGAGTATAGAGTCGTTGTGAAGAAAAAAGTGGAATTACTGGCGCCAGGAGGGGATGTGGATGCTATAAAGGCTGCTATTGCAGCAGGAGCTGATGCTATATACTGCGGATTAGAAAAGTTTAATGCACGTAACAGGGCTACCAATATCAGCTTTGAAAATTTACATGGCATCTTACACCTTGCACATCAAAATAATTGCGAGGTATTTATTACATTAAATATCCTTATTGTAGAGAGCGAAATACCAGCCTTTATTAAATTGCTAAATAAGTTGATTGCCACTACGGTTGATGGGGTTATTATCCAGGATTTAGGTATGTTTTACCTTATTTCAAAGTATTTTAAAAGTTTGAAAATACATGCCTCTACACAAATGACAACACATAATGCCGGGCAAATACAATTCTTACATCAACTCAATGCGCAACGTGTTAATTTATCGCGCGAGTTAAATCTGAATGAAATTAAAACCCTTGTTTCCACAGGGAAGCAACACAATATGCTAAGTGAAGTATTTGTGCATGGATCAAATTGTATCTCCTTTTCGGGTTTATGCTACATGAGTTCAGTACATGGTGGTAATTCTGGTAATCGTGGACGATGCAGCCAGCCCTGTCGTGATAAGTATATGACCACCACCAAGGAAAACGACTATCCACTTAACCTTAAGGATAACGCTGCATATTTTGATATAAAAGAATTGGCCGATGTAGGTGTAGATTCGCTAAAGATAGAAGGGCGGATAAAGAAGTACGATTATATTTATACCGTTGTAAGCGAATATAAAGCACAACTAAAACGCTACTACAAACAAGAACCATTAAGTAAGGATACCAGTGCGTTGTACAAGGTATTTAATCGTGATTTTACCAATGGCTTTTTAAAAGGTAATATTGGCAAAGACCTTTTTATTAATAATCCGCGCGATAATGCCATTAAACATTTGTTAGATGTAAATGATTATGCTGATGCACGGGCATTGGATAAAGCCCAATTAGAACTTTATGCCGAAAAAGAGGCCATGAAGCGTGCTGTTGAAGAAAAAATAAGTCAGCTTAACATTAATAAAATACCTTTAAGCATACATGTTTCAGGTCAATACAATAAACCATTAAAAGTGGTGGTTACGAGTGCAGAATACTCTTTTGAAATACTATCTGACCTAAAACTCCATAATAAAGGTAGCGAAGCCTTAAGTCGTGAGGTTTTACTTACTAGGCTAAAAACCATTAATAAAACCGGGTACTATATTGATCAATTGAATATAGACCAGCTTCATAGCGGACTGTATTTGCCCTTTAAAGCCTTAACAAGATTAAAAAAACAATTGTTATTAAGGCTTAACGGAACAGAAATACCGGCACCAGTTGTAGTACCCTGTATAAAAAAGGTGGCTGAAGAACACCTTGAACCATCGCTGATGGTTTTAACAGACTCGCCTGAAGATTTAAAGTGCTATGGTAATGCCTCAACCATGCTGTATTATCAACTACCTAATGGAATTAAGGCAAAGTATGACGGGTTAATAGCTTTATTTAAAACTAATAAACAGTTAATACCATGGTTTCCGTCTGTGTTAATAGGAGAGGACTATGCTTTTGCACTACAATTTTTGCATGAATTGCAACCAGAAAGCATTGTAACAAACAATACAGGCATTGCTTATACAGCTTATAAAATGGGGATAGCCTGGGTAGCCGGACCTTATCTTAATATTACTAACTCCTATAGCCTTGTGGCCTTAAAAGAGCTACTGAACTGTACGGGGGCTTTTATATCCAATGAGCTGAGCCTCTGCCAGCTGAAAGCGATTAAAAAGCCTGAAAACTTTAAATTGTACTACAGTATTTACCATCCAGTAGTACTAATGACAAGTAGGCAGTGTTTATTTTACCAGGTAACAGGCTGTGATAAGCATATGCTTGATAATACCTGCTTATCGCATTGCGAGAAGTTATCATCAATCACCAATGTGAAACAGGTACCTTTTGTACTTGAAAAGTCAAAAGGAAACTACCACAACATTTACAATGCACAAAACTTTCTGAATGCTGGTATTGTGGTTGATCTGCCCAATGTATTTGACCATTATTGTATTGACCTGCGTTGTATTAAAACAAGTACCGAAATAACTGTTGATAAAGTAAAGCTTATTCAGTTGTTTAAAAACGTACTTAAAGGTCTACCCAATGCCAGGCGGCAACTTGATAAAGCCATTCTGCATACAAATAATAGCCAGTATAAGAAAGGGATATAAGCACACAGGATATTTAGCCGTTAGAAACGTAGCAGTGAGTTAAAATACGCGAGGTAGCAAAAGAAGCATTTGGTGTATTAGGGGTGTTTTATTAATACTGGTAATGGGGTGGTATTAATTTTACCCAAGGTTATTAACTTAAATCCAATTGCTTTTGATAGCTCAAAATATAATAAGTGTACCAATAATTGGTTAATTTTGATTAACAAGAAATAACTTGTGAAAGACATGTAGCTACACGTGAAATTAGGCTTGAGTCTTTGATTTTATTTGTACTATTAAGTTACTCTCGAAAACTAAGCTTGTGTTTTAAAATTTTTAGTGTTAAACAGGAATATTATAGTGCCATGAAAAACTTACATCAATCATTTATCCGGCCTAAAAAACATATTATTTCAATTACTGATTCGTATAAGTTATTGTATATTTACGCTACCACTCTCTCTAGCTATCAAAATCCACAAGAAATTTGAACTTATGACTAAGTATACCCATATTACAGAGGAGGATGACTTGTTACGGTCTTATGCAAAGGTGATCGGCAGAAGAACGAAATGTGCTGTTATCAAAGAAAAAGAACTTTCTTTTACCTCCCTTTATGATTTTGCTAATGGTTATCATTACTATGGTATTCATATAGAAGAAGGTAAATGGGTGATACGCGAATGGGCTCCCAATGCAAGCGAACTTTTTCTGATTGGAGAATTTTCTAATTGGTTGCCTTCCGAAGCATTTAAATTCAGAAAACTCGCAGATGGTAATTTTGAGCTGAAGCTGGATGTACATTGCCTGCATCATTTGACTTTGTACAAATTGCAAGTAATATGGAAGGGGGGTAGTGGTGAGCGTATACCGGTTTGGGCTACAAGAGTTGTACAAGATGAGGAAACTAAGCTTTTTGCAGCACAGGTATGGATGCCCCATACAGCATATAAATGGAGAAATATTGCATTGCCTTACAAACAAGTGCCATTGATTTATGAGGCACATATTGGTATGGCAACAGAGAAGGAAGGGGTAGGTACATACAATGAATTCAGAGAACAAATATTACCACGAATAAAAAGAAACGGCTACAACACAATACAGCTGATGGCGATTCAGGAGCACCCGTATTACGGATCGTTTGGTTACCATGTGTCCAGTTTGTTTGCCGCTTCGTCGCGCTTTGGTACACCCGATGAATTAAAAGCATTAATTGATGAGGCACATGAAATGGGTATTGCAGTAATAATGGATGTGGTACATTCTCATGCTGTTAAAAATGAATTAGAAGGCATTGGGCTGTTTGATGGCTCACCCTACCAGTTTTTTCATAATGGCGAGCGGCGCGAGCACGAGGCATGGGATTCGTTATGCTACGATTATGCTAAAAATAAAGTATTACACCTTTTACTGTCTAATCTTAAATACTGGTTAGAAGAGTACCGTTTTGATGGCTTTCGTTTTGATGGAGTAACGAGTATGTTATATTACGATCATGGTTTATCGCGTGACTTTACAGATTACCACATGTATTTTGATGGCGGACAGGATGAGGATGCAATTACCTACTTTATACTGGCCAATAAATTGATTAAAGAGTGCAATGCCAATGCCATAAGTGTTGCCGAAGAAATGAGTGGTTACCCCGGTTTGGCAGCACCAATAGGGCAAGGTGGCCTTGGTTTTGATTACCGTTTAGCCATGGGTATACCCGATTACTGGATTAAACTGATAAAGGAACAAAAAGATGAAACGTGGAATGTTGGTCATATATTTTACGAATTATCAAGGAAACGGATAGAGGAAAAAACCATTAGTTATGCAGAATCGCACGACCAGGCATTGGTAGGGGATCAAACAATCATTTTTCGCTTAATCAATAGTGATATGTATTGGGCAATGAGTAAGCATGATAAGAGTCTTGTAGTTGATCGTGGTATTGCTTTACATAAACTCATTAGGCTGATGACTTTTTGTTGTGCAGGCGATGGTTACCTTAATTTTATGGGGAATGAATTTGGCCATCCTGAGTGGATTGATTTTCCACGTAAAGGTAATAACTGGTCGTATAAATATGCCAGGCGGCAATGGAGCTTGGTAGATAATACAGGCTTGCGTTTTGAACAATTAAATACTTTTGACAGGGCTATGATTGCTTTACAAACCCAATTTGCATTTATTGGAGATAGTACTATTGAATGCATGGTTGCAAATGAAAAGGATCAAGTGTTGGCAGTTAAACGAAAAGATTTGTTGTTTGTTTTTAACCTTCATCCTGTTGAGTCGTACACCTTTTACGGTATTTTAGCGCCTGCCGGATATTACAAACTGGTTTTAAGTTCAGATTCGGGGCAGTTTGGCGGTTTTAATAGAGTTGATGAACAAGTCAACTATTTTACCAGGCCAGAGGCTCAAATGTCGTGCAGGCACCGTGTTCATTTATATCTTCCCAGCCGCACGGCTCTTGTATTAAAGCACACACCGCCCAAAAGTATTTTTTGATATGGATAAGCAAAAGTTAGTGATTTATCAATTGCTTCCACGTTTATTTGGAAATAAAAACACCAAGTTACAATACAATGGAAGCCGAACAGAGAATGGTAGTGGTAAGTTTAACGATATTACAAGCGTAGCTCTTAATGCAATTAAAGAGCTTAGTGTTAGTCATGTGTGGTACACAGGTGTAATAGAACATGCTGTGGTTGAAGGCTATCCTGATAATAATATTCCTAATGGCAATCCACTTGTAATAAAAGGCAAAGCCGGGTCGCCATATGCAATAAAAGATTATTACGATGTTAACCCCGATCTGGCCGTGGATGTTGACCAGCGTATGACAGAATTTAAAGATTTGTTGGATCGTACACACAAATCAGGTTTAAAGGCATTGATTGATTTTGTGCCAAACCATCTTGCACGGGAATATTATTCTGATATGAAGCCTGGTGAGGTGGATGATTTTGGCTCTAATGATGATGTTAACAGTGCTTTTTCGCCCACTAATAATTACTATTATTTGCCGGGAGAGCCCTTAATGCTTGCTGATGAAATAGCAAATACTTTTCCTAACACAGAATACCATGAAGAAGTGGCTAGAGCAACGGGTAATGACCGTTTTACCCCATATCCCGGAATAAATGACTGGTATGAAACAGTAAAGCTTAATTATGGTGTTGATTACCTTAACGGGAATACCAAGCATTTTAACCCGGTGCCGGATACATGGCTGAAGATGGAGCATGTATTGAAGTATTGGGTACAGCAGGGTGTTGATGGTTTTAGGTGTGATATGGTTGAGATGGTACCTGTCGAATTTTGGGAGTGGGTAATACCTCGAGTGAAGCAAATAAATTCAGGACTTATTTTTATTGCAGAGGTATATAATCCGGCTATATATAAGATGTATATCCAACAGGGGCAGTTTGATTATTTGTATGATAAGGTAGGATTATATGATACATTACGTGGAGTTGTATGCAATGAGCAGTCAGCAAGTTCAATATCTGTATGTTGGCAAAATTTGCAGGGTATAGATAAGCACATGTTGCGCTTTCTTGAAAATCATGATGAGCAACGTATAGCTTCACAATACTTTGCAAGCAATCCTAAAAGAGCTATTCCGGCAATGGCCTTATCTGCTTACATGCATCAGGGGCCTGTAATGCTGTATAACGGACAAGAAGTAGGAGAAACAGCTGCTGGGATAACTGGTTATAGTGGTGATGATGGTCGAACAAGTATTTTTGATTACTGGGTTATGCCTCAACACCAGCTATGGATGAATGGTGGTGCTTTTGATGGACTATTGTTATCCGCAGAGCAGAGAGAGTTGCGGCAAGCTTATGTTGATTTGTTACGTCTTTGTCAGCAACCAGCCATTAGTAAAGGAATGTTTTATGATATTATGTGGCATAACCAGGAAATTGATTTGTTCAACAGCCATAAACTGTATGCTTTCATAAGGTATAGCAAGGAGCAGCAATTACTGGTTATTTGTAATTTTGATTCTGAGTCTCAATTCCCATATTTGAAAATTCCTTCTCAGGCTTTGGATATTTTGGTTATTCCGCGTCCGGTAAAGCTTAGTTTTACTAACCTGCAAACCCGACTAATAAGCAGTATTGGCAGTGAAGAGTTAATAAGTAATGGCTTAAGGCTAGAACTGCAAGCTTTTACCTACTGTGTGTTAGAAGTTAGTTATTAATACAACGGTATAGTAGCAAAAAGCAACAATAAATTAATACCGACAAAGTAAAGTAGTTTTTGTCGGTTTAGTCATTTTGTTTATTTGAGCAGAGATAACCCCTAATATAAAAGAATAAAATTACCTGAGTTCCTGTATTTTATCGAAATAAAAAACTATACTTTCTTAACACGAACGGCATTTAATCCCTTTAAACCTTGTTCCAGTTCAAAAGTAACTTTATCGTTCTCTTTTACTTCATCCAGTAAACCATTAACGTGTACAAAATATCGTTCTTGCGTATTCAGGTCTTTTATAAAACCAAATCCTTTTGCTTCATTAAAAAAATCAATACGTCCCTTAAGCTCAGTTACAGTATCATCATTTTCTCTTTTAGGCACGCCAATTTCAATACTTTCAGCATCTATCTTTTTTCTTTTTGATGGATCGGGAGGAGTATCTGTGATATTACCATTCTCATCAACATATGCTATCATATCATCCAAGGAAGAGCCTTTTTGCGAATTGGCTTTACGCTCTTCTTGTCTTTTTAGCTTTTCTTCGCGTTTTTTTAAACGTTTTTTCTCTTTTTCTTTTTTACTAAAGGTCTCCTGCGATTGCCCCATTCTTATTTTTTTAAAGTTTATTTATGTGAACACTTGTACTTTTACAACGCGAAAGTAGACAATAATACAGACATAGCAATTACTTATTAAATTCTTGTGTGTAATTATAATTAGCCGACACGTTGTAAGGCGTATTGAAATGACCCGATAGATCTGCTTTATTGAAGGTATTTAGGTGACTGATAACCTCGTTCTGTTTAGAATAAGGTTTGTAATTATAAGGGTTAACCTTCGTTGTAAGTCTATAAATAGTATTTAATTACCGTTCCATTCAGATACAAATTTAGTGTATTATTAAACACTAATTCAATTTTTTTAGGGAAAGGTTTTTATTTAGATTAATTTTTAAACGTTTTATATCTGAATAAAGCATTTTTTTTTTACGGCTTATGACTTCTAAGTTTAAGGCAAGTTAATGTTGTTGAGTCTTTTTATAAAACCAACCAATTGGTTTTTGAGGTGGATATTTATTTGCTACAGAAGCATCCAAAAGATAGGATAGCAGGGTAACAGCACCATATACAGAGAAAAAGCTGAATATTATCCCGGTTAAAGGTTTTGTACGGTAGATCTAAAAGCACGGAAAAGGGCAAATGGAAGAATAAATACAGACTTACCTATAATTATTAGGAGCAGGAGAAAATAACAGGGAGCTTTTTTGCAATTTATTTATCTAAATACAATTGGGTAAAATATTAAAGTATATATGGAAGAAAAAACAATACAGTTGGTACAGCTATGGTGATACTCCAAAGGAATACATGTACATATCATCCATATATTATTGTATAAATAAGGAGGATGTTCAAAAAGTAAGAAAATTGATTCTTTGTCAAAACTCAGTATTACCCCGGTTTTAAAGGGGTAATACTGAATTTTAACAACTGCCCTATAGGAATTTAAGGGTAAAAAGTTGTTATAGACAAAGGGTTCTGCTTTTTGAACACCCTCGCAATAAGATATAAAACCATATGCGCCCTAAATCCACTTAACGTAATTAAAGTCTTGCCGGTGTGGTAGGTTAGGGGTATATGCAAATACCCTGAAGCCAAAATCAAAAACACCAGGATCAGTCAACTTCAGATCCAATTCATAAAAAGCCAGTGAATCAACAGTTCGTACCTGGTTAAATTGTCGAGTACTTATTGTACCTGTATTTTGGTTTTCTTCAGAGGTACGAATAACCAACTCAACACAAATATTTTCATTAATCAGGTCTTTTAAATCAAGCGCTATCTCCATATGATAATTTTGGCCCGATTGGTATTTGTGTTTTGGTGTGCTGGGCGCATCAACAGATATTACTTCAATTGAATCCCATGAGGCCAGTATCTTTTGTTTCCAGGCTGCCGTTGCTTTAGCTAATTCATAATCGTTAAGTTGTATTTTCTTAAGCCTGTTAAACATTGGTTCGTAAAAGCGTTCTTTATAATCATCCATCATACGCTTGGTAGTGTATTTTGGCGCAATTTCAGCAATACAATTCTTAATGTATTTCACCCAATCACATGGAATATTGTTTTCATTACGCTTATAAAACAAGGGAATAATCTCATTTTCAAAGGTAGAATATATGATTTGAGCATCCAGTTCATCCTGAAAATCTTGATTTTCATAGGTGCGTTTTTCTGTTATAGCCCACCCGGCACCTTCTCTGTAACCTTCGAGCCACCATCCGTCAAGAACACTAAAATTCATAACACCATTCATAACAGCTTTTTCTCCCGAAGTACCCGATGCTTCTAGGGGACGGGTTGGTGTATTCATCCAAACATCAACTCCTTTTACCAGTTTTTGTCCAAGTTCCATATCGTAGTTTTCGAGGAATAGGATTTTACCTACAAACTCAGGACGGCGTGATATATCGACAATTAGTTTAATTAAATCCTGACCGGCTTTATCTGCTGGGTGAGCTTTGCCTGCAAAAATAAACTGAACCGGTTTGTCGGGGTTATTTAAAATGCTTGAGAGACGTTTTAAATCGCTGAATAACAAATGGGCTCGCTTGTAAGTGGCAAAACGTCGTGCAAAGCCTATGGTTAAGGTATTCTCATCAATAGAGTCAATGATTTCCACCAGGCTTTTAGGATCCTCATATCGCCTGACCCAGTTGCGATGAAAACGCTCCTTAACATAGTCAATCAGGTTTTTACGCAGTGTATTTTTTGTTGACCAAATCTTCTCATCATTAATATCATGAATTTTTTCCCAATAGCTTGTATTCGAAAGGTCATCAATAAAACCTTCTTTAAACTCACTTTCGTACAAAACACGCCACTCTCTTGCTGTCCATGTAGGGTAATGTACACCATTTGTAACATAACTAATGTGTAGTTCTTCTGGAAAATAACCTTCGTACAGGTTGTTAAACATTTCCTGTGATATTTTACCGTGCAACCAACTAACACCATTCATGGCAACAGATGTGTGAGCTGCCAGGTTACTCATCGAGAACTTCTCATTTTCATCCTGTGGGTTTACGCGTCCGAGTGCTAAAAATTGTTCCCAGCTTATACCCAATTCATCCGGAATATAATAGAGGTAATGGCGAATCATATCAGGCGAAAAGGTGTCGTGACCGGCAGGTACAGGTGTATGTGTGGTAAATAGGGAAGAAGCACGAACAATCTCCAGTGCTTCGTCATAACTATAGCCTTCAGTAATATACTTTTTAAGACGCTCAACGTTTATTAATGCTGCATGGCCTTCGTTACAATGGTACAGGTCTGCCTCAATTTCCAGCTCATCTAAAGCTTTTATACCACCAAGACCCAATAATATTTCCTGTTTGATGCGGTTGTCCCAATTTCCACCATACAATTGATGTGTTAACGTACGATCTTGTTCGTTATTCATTTCTGTATCAGTGTCGAGTAAATAGAGCTTGATACGACCAACGTTAACTTGCCATATTAGTGCTTTAACTGTGCGACCTTCCAGGTGGATGTTAATTGTTTTAGGTATCCCGGCTTCGTCGCGCACTTGTGTAATAGGCAGTTGAGAATAACGCTGCGCATTAAGTTTTACCAATTGCTCCCCATTAAGAGACAGGCGTTGAGTAAAGTAGCCATAACGGTACATAAAGCCAACAGCCACCATATTTACCTTTGAATCACTAGCTTCTTTTAAATAGTCTCCGGCGAGTATACCCAGTCCGCCCGAATAGATTTTCAGGTTATCGTTTAAACCATATTCCATGCTGAAATAGGCAATTTTTGGCTGGTTACTGGCCGGCTTTATGGCCATATACTCTTTAAAATCGTTGTAAACAGACTTAAACCTTGTGATAAAGTCCATATCCTTTTCCAATTCACTAATACGTGAAGAACTGACTGTTTTAAGTAGTACAATAGGGTTATGTTTTACCTTTTGCCATAGCTCCGGATCAATTGATTCAAATAAGTCAACGGCTTTGTAGTTCCAGCTCCACCAAAGGTTTTTAGATAACTCTTCAAGCCCTGAAAGATCCTTTGGGAGATTTGATTCAACAATTAGCTTACGCCATTGCAGCTGATTACTTTTAGGTACCTGTAATGTTTTTTTGTTAATTATTTTGTCTGAATTTTTTTCCATATTATTCTTAATTGCTATTTCATAGGCCTTAAAGTAATAGCCAATGAAATTTTTCCACAAAGTACGCTCAGCAATTTGCATTGCATTGTTACTGTACTGTAAAATTTCATCTTTATTTCTTAATGAAAACTTTTTAATGAATGTTGTAATATCATGAATAAGTTCAGGAGTATTTGAGTCGTTTCGTTGTATGACTTCAACACCGCCTTGTCCGTTTTTATCAATTTGCATTACCCACTTGCCAAAGCCAGCCAGAGAAGTGGTTAATGTTGGTACGCCAAAGGCAATACTTTCCATTGGTGTATAACCCCATGGTTCATAGTAGGATGGAAATAAAGACAAGTCAAGACCCATAAGCAAATCGTAATAGGTTTTGTTAAAGATGCCATCGTTACCATCTAGATAGGTTGGGACAAAAATGACTTTAACCTTCTCCTGTATTGAGTTGGTAAGGCCAGTTTCTTTAATTTTATTAAGAATAGGATCATGGTCTACATTACCGAGGTAATGTGTCAGAAAAGGCGTAACAAGAGCCTCGTTTTTTATACCGGCAGAAAGGTTTTGCATTAAATCTTTACGTGGCCCCCGTTGATCAGCCGGAATAAGAAAAAACGCTACAGTTTCGCGCTCATAGGCACGTTCCATATTAAGCCTGGCAAGTGCATCGAGTAATACATCAATACCCTTATTCTTATACTCGTAGCGGCCACCGGTTCCCACTAATAAGGCATCGGGTTTTAATTCATAGCCCAATAAGGTCTCTGCTACTTTTTTTAATGTTTGCCTGGCTTCTTTTTTTCTGACCTTTAAGGATTGGGGGGCAGGAACAAAGTCATCATTAAAGCCATTAGGCAGTACCACATCAACAACGCGATCGTGAAATTGCTTACATTCTTTCGCTGTGATCTCGCTTACTGTAGTTAGGCAGTCGGCTGCTCTGGCTGCTTTTTTTTCCAGCGAACATTTGGCAGAAACATTATACTGAAGCGTTTTTTTGTCAACATCAAAATCGTATAATTTATCGTACAAAGGTTCGTTATTACTGGCTAAAACGCGCCCAAGCATTGTGGCATGTGTAGTAAATACCGTTGCTATTTCTGGCATATGATGCTCAATATATAAGCATCCTGCTCCAGTCATCCATTCGTGAAAATGTGCAATTACCTTTTCCCGAACTGAAAAATGTTCCTTTACAAAGCTTGCAATAAGCTGTCCTGCTGCATACCCAAAAATCGTTGGCTCATGGTAATCAGTATCGCCATATAACGACTCCAGTCCATATATTTCCCACATTTTTGCGTAGATATCATCTTTCTTTGCAAGAAGGGGTTTAAAGTCAATAAGAATAACGCAGGGAGTTCCTGGAATTTTCCATCGGCCTATACGAATTGATAAGCCTTGCTTTAAGGCCTTTTCTTTCCATTCTGGATAAAGCGTATGGTCTTCCGTAAATTCTTTATCTCTGAATTCCGTGTTGTTAAAGTCCGGTCCAATATAAATGATATTGTCCTTAAATTCTTGTTTAAGCGATTGGGATTTTGTTGAAATAACCGTATGAATTCCTCCTACTTTATTACATATTTCCCAGCTAACTTCAAAAATAAAATCCGGTGATGGTTTTATTTTTTTCATACGTAATCAATTATTTAAATTGCTAATTAGGCAATAGCCAATAGCAAAGGTTTTAAAATAAAAATTATTTAAATGTATATAATATAATTAAGATGTTAATGGTTTGTTGTTTTGTTGCACATACTTATTCTTTAAAAAATTTATTTCAGTTTTAAACTGTTCAATCAGTTTATCTTTCTTGTTCAGCTCAGCCTGGTATTCATTATCTTTTCCCTTTTTTAATTCACTAATCCTGATTTTAAAATCACTCAGTACATTCATATAGTTAATAAATGCATCGTATGGCGAGTTATATGGGTTAAAATAAGAATGCAGATCGCCATCAGAAAGATGTTTGGTACACATATAGTAAAAATGGTCGCTACTTTGTAGGTAGTACCAATCTTTATACAAGCGTTCGTTATTAATAGTAAGTACATCGTTGTGCAGCTCATAAAGCTTGTTAAATGCTTCCTTTTGCATATCATTACCCAACCATGCTGATAGGTCGCGTTCTTCATCTGCCCATGATATGGCATTGGGTACATGTGCTACAGCAATAGGCTGATATTCTTTAATAACTTCTTGTGGCGTTGCAAATTTGTATTTATTACTGTCAAATACAGCCTTAGGAAAACTTTTAAGAAATTCAAAAATGCCAGTTTCTTTTACCTGGTACTTACCAAAAGTTGTATAATCCATAAATATATTGACCAAGTCTTCCTTTTCATTGAATTCATTTATCCAATTAACAAACTTATCTGCCGTTAGTGGCCATTCTTTCCAGTCTTTGGCAGAGAAACGGAATGTGATATCGTTACTTAAAGTGTAATTACGCATGAGCACCTTAAGTTTTGGATTGATAGCATTGCAATAGAGGTAATTGGGACTTTTCCATCCCAATATATGTTTTGCACCTTCCGTAAGCATAGCCTTATATCCCATATCCGCTACCATATTTCCAATGCCATCGGAATAGATTAATTCGGTATTACGAAATACCTGTGGTTTTTGCCCAAACAAGTCTTGAATGCGCTGACTGTGTATTTTTACTTGCGAAATAAATTCGCTTTCTTCTTTTAAGGTAGCTAAGGAGTGTGAATAAGTTTCTGCCAAAAACTCTACACATCCCGTATTTGCCAGTGCTTGAAAACTTGTGATAACATCCGGAGCATAGTGCTCAAACTGATCGAGGGCTAGCCCTGTAATTGAGAAGCTGACCTTAAACTTATTTTTATTTGCTTTAATTAGGTCAAGTAGGATCTGGTTAGCAGGTAAGTAGCAATCATTAGCAGTTTTGCGCATGATTGATTCGTTGGTGAAATCATCGTAATAATAATGATCATTACCAATATCGAAAAAACGGTATCTTCTTAAACGTAAAGGCTGGTGTACTTGAAAATATAAACAGATTGATTTCATTTGGCTACATTATTAATTGTTAGTATTAAGCTTGATAGCATCAGTATAAACTTGGTAGGTGTGTTTGGCAGCGTTGATCCACTTTAAGTTATCAACTTCTTTCTTACCTTTCTTTGAAAATATACTGGATAACGTATCGTATTTAATAATCCCATAAATTGCATCGGCAAGTGCATCAATATCCCAGTAGTCCACTTTAATGGCGTGTGTTAATATTTCGGATACACCAGATTGCTTGGAAATAATAACTGGTACATTTGACTGCATGGCTTCCAGGGGCGAAATACCAAACGGTTCTGATACAGAAGGCATAACATATACATCACTAATAGCAAACATTTTAAATACATCATCGCCCTTTAAAAAACCAGTGAAATGAAAACGGTCAGCAATGCCAAGCTGTGCAGCGCGATCAATCATTTTTTCAAGCATATCACCACTTCCGGCCATTACAAAGCGTACATTACTGGTATGTTTTAATACAAGGTTAGCAGCTTCAATAAAATATTCAGGGCCTTTTTGCAGAGTTATGCGGCCAAGGAAGGTTACCACCTTTTCTTTAACGCCTTTTTTTATAGCTTTTTTTTCTTCTGGAGAAACTGGTTCAACCGCATTATATACCGTTGTAACCTTGGCTGGGTCTTGTCCGTAATTATTGATAACAATATTTCGAGTTAAATTGCTTACAGTAATTATTTTATCTGCTGTATCCATACCCATTTTTTCAATTTCAAAAACTTTAGGGTTTACATTTCCACCACTCCTGTCAAAGTCTGTTGCGTGTACGTGTATAACTAAAGGCTTGCCCGAAACTTCTTTAGCTGCTATTCCAGCCGGGTAGCAAAGCCAGTCGTGTGCATGTATTACATCGTGCTCATTGTCCATGCTAATGGTTGAAGCAACATAAGCATATTTGTAAATTTCGTCAATAAGGTTGGCACCATATTTACCACTAAATTCCAGCTTTCCTTCCTTACTAACTTTAAAGAGTTGGCTTTTACTGTATAGATCAGAATCTCTGAAGGAATAATATTCTTCAGGATCATGATAAGGAATTAGGTTTGATTCGACTTCCAGATAGGAATGTTTCAGCTTAAAATTCTCAATGTGTTTTTGTACCTGGCTGATGTTGACGTTGTTTGCTCCAAGTAATTGCATTTTACTTTGATCTTCATCACCATAGGCTTTGGGTACAACAAAAATAATATCTAAATCATTAATTTTTGATAAGCCCTTAGTTAAGCCATAACAGGCAGTGCCTAAACCACCAGAAATATGGGGAGGAAACTCCCATCCAAACATTAAAACTTTCATACTATTACGACTTTAAATGTGCATTATCAATCATATTACCTATTCTTATAATCTCAGCTACACTAAGAGCATACGATGTGGCTTCATTTGGCTGATGTGGTGGGTTACCATCATATATTTGAGATATAGAGCCAATGCCATGTACCGTCATGCATTCTTCAAAACCATCGTATAACTTTTTGATATGGGCATGCCCAGATGATTTAAAAAGCTTGAGGTATGTTTCGGCATAGTGGCCTAAAAGCCACGGGAAAACAGAACCGTTATGAAAGGCTCTGTTTCGCTCGTATTCGTTACCATTAATAATGCCGTAGTAATCTTTATTATCAGGTGATAAAGTACGAAGACCTCTTGGTGTTAATAAATCGCGCTCAATTACATCAAGTATTGATTTCTTTTGTTCATTATTTAAGCAGGAGTGTGGTAACGATGCTGCAAATAGTTGATTAGGACGAATACTCCAACTTGTGTAATCCTCAAGCACATAATCGGCTAAATAGCGTTTCTTTTCACTCCAGAATGTTTGTATAAAACTGTTTTTTATTTGTTCAGGTAGGGGCTTCCACTTCTTAATAAAAGCTTTATCGTTTGCCGTTTGTGCAAGTTCAAGAGCAAAGTAAATAGCATTGTACCATAGGGCATTAACCTCTACAACATATCCCTTGCGATGTTGCAGAAAATTACCGTTGTTACGAGCTTTCATCCATGTAACACCTTGTTGGCCGGTCCATAACAAACCATTGTCATGCAGCTTAAGCGATAAGTGAGAGCCTTGTTTATATGATGTTAGTATTGCTTTTATTATTTTACTGTATTTAGTCCATAAAGCAGTTTTGTCAGCACCAAATTCTACATACTTTTGCAAAGTCCAGAAAAACCAAAGCGGAACATCAATTGATGTACGATCTTTATTTAAAGCCTTTTCACTTGAAAAACGATTCAGTATTTTTTTTACAGCAGTATTTAAAATATCCAAAAAGGATTGCTCAGCGTTACGTTCAAGGCATAAGCCAGGCAGTGATAAATAGGTGTTACGTTCGCTATGGCTTAAAAATGGGAAACCATTAATAATGTGTGTTGACTTTCCTTTTTTTGAAATAATTTGTGCAGCAGCGTTGTGCAGGCAGCTTTTAAAACTATTTGGTATCTCCCGTTTTTTTAACTCCTGGTTAAACTGCCTGGTAAGAATATTTGTACTTGCTTCTTTTGTTGCAGCAGAGAAAATAATGGGTGAATTTTTCTTGATTATCATCTCAAAATAACCTGGTACAAAAAGATCTTCATGACATGGGTAGCCACGTTTTTTTTCTTCAATATATTCAATGTTATAATACCAGTCTGGAGAATGAACAAATTCAGATTGACAAGATGTTTGCATGTATAAGTCCGGAAACCCCTCATATAGTTTTGTACTGATGCCATTTTTTACAATTTTGGAGCGAGTGTTGGCATCCAGGTTTGCCTTGGTTAAAGCATGTATATTTCTAAATGCCAAAAAGGGTTGCAAACGCAAGGTGGTGGGGGAGTTAGCCTCAAGTAAAGTATACTTCACTAAAATACGCTGTTCTTTTTCAACCAGTAATAATTCCTTTTTAAGTAATACATCACCAACACGATAAGTAATGGCGGGGATGGGGTCAACCTTATATTCTAATACGTACTTGTTGCCTTTAGGATTATAGCTGCCAGGGTATTTGTGGATACCGAGATTAAATTGAGTGCCTTGTTGAATAATTGTTTCATCAAGGGTTGAAAGTAATATGTGTTGCTCGCCTCCGAATGCTTCAATGGGGCAGATGAGCAAACCATGGTATTTGCGCGTATTGCAATTGATAATTGTTGAACTGGCAAATGAACCTGCTCTGTTGGTGCGGATAAACTCCTTTTTTAGAGAATATTCTGTATTCACCAATTGAGCTTTGTCAAACTTCAAATAACTCATAATCAGTGTTTTTATTGTTTGTTGGCTTGGATTGTTGCGTGGTAGGTTAAAGGTCTCTTGATAATATATGTTACAAGTTTAACTAAAGTTTCTTTATGAAACGAACTATTTCTGTTAAATATTATCGTTATTTTATCAATCAACTTTCCCTTAAAGATAGAAAATAATTAAATAAGGCTACATTAAAATTAAGTTAATAGTTTTATAAACTTTGATGAAACTAAAATTTATTGGTACGAAATGTATTTATACCATATGTGTATTTTTTATTGTATATATGCCACAGGTACAGATATGTGGATGTTACAATTGATGATATGCCAAATGCTTTTGCTTATTAAAGGAACACTAACAAAAGTGATTTATTTCATAAGCTTGATTGTATGCAGATTCTGGCAGTTATTTTTCTTAAAGAAGGCCTTATATACAACAGCAGAACAGGTTGTTAAAAATCCTGCCTTAATTAATAAGTAGGTTGAGTATGAGGGTACTACATAAGGAGTGCATGCTTTTGTTGATTCTCATTATTTAAAAGTTGCTATTCTTGTTTTGTAAAGGTATTAAAAGGCACTTATATGATTAAAAAATTAGTACACTTACATGGTAAGTTATTAGAATTTTTTATTGGCCGTATAACGATATAGAGGCTTACACTATTCAACATATGAAGATTAAAGTTTGTTTATCATTGGAAAATTTAAGCATTGCACTTTATTTCAATATAGCGCTTAAACTGGGGCTATATAGCGGTGCGTAAATACTACATAAGTGTTGATATATTATGGCCAGGTGAGGCTTATAAGAATACAATTTAACTGCTTTTGAATGTATAAACATACTGTAACAGGAATGTGCAGCATGTTTATCTTTACCATGGTAACATGATTAATACTGTTTTTCTTTGAGAAAGACTTATTTAATATGCTAGCCTGATAATTTGTCATCCAGTCTAGTGTAATGAAATGACAAAATAGCAGTTAATATACTGTTATTTAGGTCAATGTGGCATGTTTGTTATTGAGGCATACACTTTGATTTTATTCGTTTCGGATAAAAACTAATATAAATGAACTTTAACAACTATACAATCAAATCGCAGGAAGCTATTGAGCAGGCTCAGTTGATTGCTCAAGGGCTGGGACATCAGCAAATAGAAAATGCTCATATCTTAAAAGGTATATTTTCAGTTGATGAGAATGTATTACCGTTTATTTTGAATAAATTAGGTGTAAACGCTGTACTATTTCAGCAAACGCTTGATAGTATACTACAAAGCTTTCCTAAGGTTCAGGGTGGTGATATAATGTTATCACGTGAAGCAGCTAAAGTATTGAGTGAAGCCTCTAATAAGGCTAAAAAAATGAAAGATGAGTATGTATCTATTGAGCATGTTTTATTAGCTGTACTTAATGCTAATGATGCAGTGGCACGGTTGATGAAAGACAATGGCATTTCAGAAAAGGGGCTTTCTGCAGCAATTGGTGAGTTACGGAAGGGCAAGAAAGTATCATCGCAGTCACAAGAAGAAACGTATCAATCGCTTGAAAAATACGCCCGTAATCTTAATAAACTGGCTAATGAAGGTAAATTGGACCCGGTTATTGGCCGTGATGAAGAGATTCGGCGAATACTTCAGATCTTATCTCGTCGAACAAAGAATAACCCAATGCTGGTTGGTGAGCCTGGAACGGGTAAAACTGCAATTGCAGAAGGATTGGCACACCGGTTGGTGAAAGGTGATGTACCTGAAAATTTAAAGGACAAAATCGTTTATTCGCTTGATATGGGTGCTTTAATAGCAGGGGCAAAATATAAAGGTGAGTTTGAGGAGCGTTTGAAAGCAGTTGTGAAAGAAGTTATTTCAGAAGATGGCCGTATTGTGCTGTTTATTGATGAGATACACACACTTGTAGGTGCCGGAGGAGGGCAAGGAGCCATGGATGCGGCCAATATATTAAAGCCAGCATTGGCAAGAGGAGAATTGCGTGCAATTGGGGCAACCACTCTGGATGAATTTCAAAAATATTTTGAGAAAGATAAGGCACTAGAGCGTCGTTTTCAAAAGGTTATGGTTAATGAGCCGGATAGAGAAAGTGCAATTTCTATTTTACGCGGTATTAAAGATAAATATGAAAGCCATCATAAGGTAAGAATTAAAGATAGCGCTATTATTACTGCAGTAGAGTTGTCACAGCGTTATATAAGCGATCGTTTTTTACCAGATAAGGCCATTGATCTAATGGATGAAGCAGCATCCAAATTGCGTTTGGAGATGAATTCTAAACCTGAGGAACTGGATGCTATGGATCGGAAGATTATGCAGTTTGAAATTGAGTTGGAAGCTATTAAACGTGAGAATGATAAGCAGAAGATTGCTCAGATTAAAAAGGAACTGGCAGATTTAAAGGAGCAACGCGATGGAATATTTGCCAAGTGGAAAACCGAAAAAGATGTTGTTGATGAGGTGCAGGCTATTAAGGGACGTATAGATCAATATAAACAAGAAGCCGATAAAGCTGAGCGGGATGGTGATTTTGGCTTAGTAGCTGAGTTGCGCTATGGTAAGCTGAAAGAAGAAGAAGGAAAATTGCAACAGGCACAATTGCGCCTGCAAGAAAACCAAGAGGATGCACTTATTAAAGAAGAAGTAGACAACGAGGATATTGCAGAAGTGGTAGCACGATGGACAGGTATTCCTGTTTCGAAAATGATGAGTAGTGAACGAGAGAAACTACTTCAGCTGGAGAATGAATTGCATAAACGTGTTGTGGGACAACAAGAAGCAATTGAGGTTGTTTCAGATGCAGTACGTCGCTCACGGGCCGATTTACAGGATAGTCGTCGTCCGATTGGTAGTTTTCTTTTTTTAGGAACAACAGGAGTTGGTAAAACAGAGTTGGCCAAAACACTTGCTGATTACTTGTTTAATGACGAAAATGCTGTAACACGTATTGATATGAGTGAGTACCAGGAGCGCCATGCAGTGAGCCGTTTGATAGGAGCACCTCCGGGATATGTGGGCTATGATGAAGGAGGACAGCTGACCGAAGCTGTTCGTCGTAAGCCTTATTCTGTTGTTCTGCTCGATGAAATTGAGAAAGCGCATCCTGATACATTCAATATACTATTACAAGTATTGGATGAGGGGCGGTTAACAGATAATAAGGGGCGTGTGGCCGACTTTAAGAATACCATAATTATAATGACATCCAATATGGGGTCTCATATAATTCAAAACCGTTTAGAAGGTATTGATATGAATGAGCGTGTACATGTTATGGAAGAGGCTAAAATTGAAGTGTTGAACCTTTTAAAGCAAAGCATACGTCCGGAGTTTTTAAATCGTATTGATGAGCTGGTTATGTTTACACCGCTTAATATTAGTGAAGTAAAAGAGATTGTAGGACTTCAGATGAATGGTCTTAAAAAAGTATTGGCAAAGAAGGGGATAACGCTTAGTTATTCTGATGACATGATGACTTATCTTGCTCAACTTGGTTTTGAACCACAGTTTGGTGCACGTCCGGTAAAACGTGTTATTCAGCGAGAAGTACTAAATCAGTTGTCAAAAGAAATTTTAGCCGGTAGAATTATGGCAGACAGTGCGATTTATATTGATATAGAAAATAATAACCTGGTGTTTAAGAATGCCTAAATGATGTGGTTTTAATAAGCTGAGAACGATTTAAATTTTAAAATGCAGATTGAAATAAAGAGCCAATTCGTTGCGATGTAAAGCTATTTCAGTATTGTATATCAAAACTGTATAGTTAATTTAGGACGACCTTTCAAATGGTGTAAAGTTATTTCAGTACACTATTAATAATCTGTATAGTAATTCTAGGATTGGACAAAATGCTCGAAAACGGTATTTATGTTATTCCTGCCATGTACCCGGCTGTTAAAACAAATAACTCGCGCCTGCGAATGAATATAACGGCCATGTACACAATAGGCAGGTACAGATAAATTTTGTGAAGCCTTGTTAATTAGCAGTAAAACCTATAGATTTAACAAATAAATACATTTACAAAAGAACAAATGACCATATAGAAGAAGAAGGAACTCTATAGAGGTTAAAATGGACTTGCTCGAAGGTGTGGGAAAAGCCTTAACCAAGTATGGGCATTTGCATTTGGGGATTAACAATGTTTCGATGGAATCGGGGGTTGAAAAGGCCACGATTTACAGGTGCTACAATGATTTTAACGACCTGTTGAAAGCATACGTGGAAGAGCAGGATTTCTGGTTATTAAAACTCAGGGAGTACCAGGAGCAGGAAATTGAAGACAAAAGGACATTTGTTAAAAATGTATTGTTTGAACAGTTTGAAACCCTTTACCGTAACAAGGAGTTGCAGAAGTTGCTTGTGTGGGAACTGGGCGATGAAGACGACATTGTAACCTCGATTGCACTCAAAAGAGAAGTAATGGCGCAGCGACTATTCAAAACAGGAGAAGGCCTTCTTTCCGAACATGGGGTGAACTTTAATTTTCTAATGGCCATGTTTATTGCCGGGATATATTACCTGGTACAGCATAAAGATAAATCTACATTTTGCGGTATGAATATAAAGGCAAAAAACGACCGCCTTGAGTTCATTGGTGCAATAGAGTGGCTGGTTGATTTAATTTTTGATAAAGTTGAAAACATAAGCGAAATAGAGCGGGTAGCAATAAATGCCTACAAATTGGGTATTGAAGTTGAAAAAAATGCCGGCTTTACCATGTTGCCTGTCGAGAGGATTCATGAACTGATAGCTTAATTTACTACACATATAATCAAAATTAAGGACTGTTCCTGTTATTGGGGACAGTCCTTTTTTTTGCCAGCTTATAACCTATAATACGATTACTTGACTACTGTTGTTAATTAGTGCATTTAAAATAGGCTTGGTAAGCCCAAACAAAAGGCTTTCTGAAAATTTTAAATAAAATAAAAGTATTTATGAAAGATTTTTAAGGATTTTTAAGGATTTTTTGTATATTGTTGATCGTGTTTGCTTAAACGCGTTAAAACATACAATTATGAATTACAAAAAGGCTTACCGCAATACCATCAATAAGGGTGTTGAATTGTAGCACCTGTAAGGTGTTTGAACTTGCAGGTGCTTTCCCCCCCAATGATAAATTCCTTAGTTTTTAAGCGTAATTTATTGTCAACAAAAATGCAAGTCGATTATAATGATATTATCTATATTCTTGGAAATACCCAAAGTTGTTTTGTTTTCCAGCTTGACGAAATAGTTGTAGAATTAAATTGTTCGCTGCATTGTTTGAGTGAAAAACTGGAACCAGAAGGATTTATACAGGCAAACAACTTTACGCTAATTAATACAAGGTTTGTTGTCAATAGTAAATCCAAACGATTTATAAGCTTAAAAGGTGGGAGCATGCATAAGGTGTCGCGCAAATTCCGGAAGTATCTTATGTGATTGCCTGCTTTCCTAATGGCGATGAGTTCCGCCGAAGCACTCATATTTATTAATAAAAATTTTTTTAATATGAAAAAAAGATCATTAAAAGTTAAGGTTATGAACTTGGCTAAAAAAGACCTTTTGCAAACAAAAGGTGGAGCAAGAAGTGCGCATGACTTAGATGAAGTCACGCAAACAGCGAAGAAGAAAGTTCTTTAGAGCCAATGCTCTTTGACTTAGAGTTGCATCAGATAGCTGATGCAACTCCTCTTAAATATGCATTATCATAGTCAATGTCTTTTTAACTTAAACTATAAGCAATGACCAGAGCATACAAAGCATGTACTCCTTTAGAAACAATTGCCAATATTCGAACAAAGCTATTTGAATTAGGATTCTTTTTAAAAGAATCACATTATAATAATTCCATACACTTCAATGCGTGTAACGTGAAGTTATATAATGAAGGAGTAGAACATCTTTCTATAGGGGCAAATGGAAAAGGAACAACATTGCCATATTCTTTAGCTAGTGCATATGCTGAATTTATGGAACGATTGCAAAACAATATTCTTTTTGATAACCAGTACTATGCTTCAAAAAAATTCTTGTCAACTCTGAATGCTTCAAATAAGTTTAAAAGCAAAATAGAGAAAGATGACTTGGCAATAGATTTTTTACATGACCCCGAAGAAAGGAGTATTTTAACAAAAGATGTGGTAAGGGATAATAGTTATTTCTTGCAAAAACTGTTGCCCTTTATTGAAAATGGAAACAAAGAGTTAGAATCTTTTATAAAAGACACATTAGATTTTAATGAATTGACTTGCATTCCTTTTGGTTCAGTTTTTAGTGAATCAATTACTTTTCTTCCCATTGAGTTAATTCATGCGGCATGTGGTTCTACAGGGATGTGCGCTGGCAATACAAAAGAGGAAGCCTTAATTCAAGGGTTTTGTGAAATATTTGAAAGGTATGTTGGGCGAAGGATCTATTTTGAAAAAATTACCCCTCCTGATATACCTAAAGAACAATTTAAGGGAACATCAATTCATAATATAATAAAGGAATTAGAAGAAAAATTCGGATATAATATCAAAATTAAAGACTGTTCTTTATGTGAAAATATGCCTGTAATTGGAATCCTCGTTATTGATCAGAAAAACAAAAAGTACAATTTTCATTTAGGTTCTTCTCTTGTAATACACAGGGCATTGGAGAGGTGTCTGACAGAAATATACCAAAATCCTGATGGGATTATTTGGAATGACATAAATTATGACTCCATCACTCAGGAGGAAGGATATTCAGAAGAATTTATTTTTTTTAACGGGAGTCGTATTTTTGAAGATGGTAGTGGGCTTTGGCCATTGTGTATTTTGAAAGACACTCCAAGTTATCCTTATTCAACTAATAGCTTTTTTACTGGCAAAACAGATTGTCATGATCTCCAATATATTTTAGCGGTAATAAAGAAATTAGGTCATGAAGTATATGTCAGGGATGTTTCCTTTCTTAACTTTCCATCGTATTATATCATTATTCCAGGACTGAGTCAATTTCCGATTAAGAGCTATCATTATATCTATTTAAGTGATACAATTAAGGCCTTTAATCAGTTCCGTAATATCCATCTCATCAAGCCTCACGAATTTAATTGCATCGTTAATGAATTAAATAGTAATTATCAGTATGTTAAGATGTTGGCATCCAGTTATCAAAAAAACTTCTTGTATCAGGAAAACTGGGATCTTAACAATTTAGACTTGGAGTTATTCATGTTTATGCTTAATTACCGTGTTGAAAACTACGAAAAATCTATTTTCTATTTGGAGCAGTTCCTAAAGGATAAAGATTTATTCGAATATGAATATTATTATACCATTTTAGATTATGCAAAGCTTCGTTCAAAGGGTATTATTGATATCGAAATTCATAATATTTTAAAAAACATACACCCTAATGAAATTGAAGAAGTTATTTGTGACTTAAATGATCCCAGTAAAATATTTAACAATTATGATTGGCCAAGTTGTTTCGACTGTGATAAATGTAAAATAGAGAAAGATTGTCGTTTTTTTGAAAGCCTGAGATTGTTAAAAAAAGTCAAACATCAGCAAAAGAATAATTTGCTAAATCATACCAAAGTATTATGAAGTCATTCTTTACATTCGCATTTTTAGTACTTTCAATTATTTGCTATTCTCAAAGTACGGCCATTCAGGGCAAAATTTTTGATGAAGACAATAAGAAGCCTATTCCCTTTGCAAATGTCTTTGTTTTACGTTCTGACTCGTCTGTGGTTACCGGTACTATCTCAGATTCTTTGGGATACTTCCATCTTAGTCTTCAAAATTCCCAACAGCTTACCAACTTGTATCTATACGTCAAACATATTGAATATAAGAATTATTGCACTTTATACTCTAACCTGAAAGATCCATTACGAATTGAACTGGAACAAAAAACAGTTTCTCTTGAGGAAGTAGTTATTACAGGCAATTATCAAGTTGCCAAAAACTCTTTATTTGGACGAGAATATATCATTGGAGATCAAATAAAAGAACATGCGGCCTTGGCAACACACGTTTTAGAGAATTTACCTGGTATTTTTGTTGATTTCAATGACAATATATTTGTAAATGGTAAAGGAAATGTATTGATTCTTAGAAATGGTATTGAGCTTCCTGCTGGTAACTTTATTAATCAAATACAACCTGCTTCTATAGCTAAAGTTGAACTTACAACCAATATTCCATCCAAATATTCATCAAAGAATTATACTGCCATCTTAAATATCATTACAAAAGAAATATCGTATAAGAACTGGTCTGTAAACGGTAAAGCCTCCCCAGGGAATGACGTATATGACTTTGCTTCTAATTTTGACATTGTTAAAGATAAACATTCATTATACTTCTATTATAAATATTACTACCGAAACTTTCTTGAAAAATCAGTTTCAACATCAAGAAAACATGATTCAACAAATATTATTGTCTCGCCTCTTGAGACCTACCCCAGAAAAGAAATAGATAATGAATTTTTTTGCGGATATTCCTATGCTTTCAATAATAATTTAAGGATAGGTTTGGATCTATACTCTTCGTTTTACAGAGAGCAGTATAATACCTACTTTGATAATATAGTAAAGACTGACTATTTGGACCTGACTGAGGATTTTGATACATACCATGCAAAAGCTTACCTTTCATATAGTGATTCCCTTACTGTATTAAGTGGCAATTTACGAATTGATCACAAAAGGTTAGATGATAATATTCTTTACCACGATCCTATAGAATTAGAAACATATCAAGAAGAAGTTGTTACAAGAATTGATGGTGATTTAGACATTACAAGAAAATTTGGAATGGGATGGCAAGCTTTAACAGGAGCCTCTTATAGTAGTAGTTTGAGCAACAATGAAGTTAGTTATTCAAGCTCACAAAAATTTGAAGAAATAACTTTCTCACAATACAGTTCTATTGGCAAGGAATATGATAACAGGGGCTTTACGTTTGGATACAATTTGTTTCTATATAATAAAACGTTTAAAAATACTGGAGATAAAATTAATAGCTTATATTTTTTTCCAAAAGTTACTTATTTTGAAAAATTAAGTAAGGCAAGTTCACTAACTTTTGATATTTCAACAAATGTCTCTAAACCAACGTTTTGGCAACTATTACCAATGGAGGTTCAGTTTGCCCCTGGTTTGTTTCTTAAAGGGAATCCTTTGCTAGAACCTGAATTACACAATAGGATCTCTTTGGAATACTCTTATTCAAAAGAGCAAACTTTACTTTCAGTTAAGCCTTTTTATTCATGGACTCGTAATTCTATTCAAACAATGTATTCTGACGAAATAAACATCCAGCAGGATATTGCATATATCAATCTGGATAAAATATCCAGCTATGGGTTTGAATCTTCAGTTAATTTTAAAATTACACCTTGGTGGAAAGTGAGATTCTATTCTACAGTTTATAATAATAAAATTCCCTCAAACAGGTATTATAGCCAAACTAATAAATGGAGTTGTGATATATCTGCTTTATCAATTCATCCTTTAAGCAAAAAGCTTCTATTTGCATACAGGTATCAATATTACAGCAGTTATTTAATATATGAAGGGACTGCAAATCCATATGACAGCAGTTTGTCACAATTAAGATATACAGTGAATGATAGATTAAATTTGTCACTTATTTGGATACAACCTCTTCGTAAATACACAACCAGTTCTTTAACCCATAACTCAACAGGTATGGTTGGCCGAATGAGAACAATTGATGTTCAGTCCATTTTACTTTCAGTTCGTTTCTTTTTAATTCGGAGTTCTAAAAATGTAAATCCAGATTTATATGAAAACAGTGACAAAAAATATTGAAATATCCTTTATATCATTTCCTCCTGCGATAGTTGCAACACCTTCACCAGCATTGTCTGTACTAAAGACATTTCTTAAAAACAGAGGGATTCTGTCTGAAATTATTTATGTAAACCATTTTGTAGACTCAACTTCTGACTTTTTTAATGAAAAGCTAACTAATGATCTTGAAGCTGTTCTACCTTTTATGAATTTGTTTAATGATAATTTTGAGAATGAGAAGTATGTTGAAATTCATATGAAGGGGTTATTCCCAGACATTTTTTTAACAGACCGTAGTCTCATCAGAGAAATAAAAAACGAATTTATTTCACAATATAAAAAGGTATTAGATGACATAACTCAACGACTAAAGGAAAATGGCTCCAAAATGGTAGGATTTACATCTAAATTTTATCAGTGGCTTCCTGCTTCAACTTTTTTCCCAAAACTAAAGCAAGAATTACCACACATTAAAATTGTTGTTGGTGGTTGGCCTCATAAACAGGCTGCTATGAGCTTTTTAAAGCTTAATCCTGATGTTGACTTTTGTATTTGGGGCGAGGGGGAAATCCCATTATATAGTTTATATAGTGCAGTTAATGGCAATGGGGCGTTGGAGTTGGTTCCAAGACTAGCATACAGAAGCAATAATATTAAAGCTACATCTCAGATGCAAACTGAAACCTATGTGGATTTAAATGAGTACTCGTCGGGCATCGATTATTCAGATTATTTTAAAAGCAAAAGTAATGCGGTTGATAAAAATACTTTAATCCCAATAGAAAGGGGGCGTAGTTGTCACTGGAACAAATGTTCTTTCTGCTACCTATCTCAAGGTTATAAATTCAGGTTAAAAAAGAACTCATCAGTTTTAAAAGAAATAAATAACATTATTAAGAAATATAATTGTGCTAATTTTTTTTTCACAGACAATGATATTATTGGCGGAGATATAGAATCATTTAATGACTTACTGGATGGTCTAATCGAGCTCAAAAGAAAGATTCCCAAATTCAGAATCACAATGGCAGAAATTATTTCAAATAAAGTAGATCGGACTACTATTCAGAAAATGAAAAAAGCTGGTTTTGAGAATATTCAGGTTGGAGTTGAGACAATTTCGGAAAGCATAATGAAAGATATAAATAAAAAGCAAAGTGTTGTTGAGAACTACTTTTTTATAAGCGAAGCCATTGCAAACAATATAAAAATAAAAGGGGCAAATATTATTATTGATACTCCAAATGAAACTGACTCTATGGTAATGGAAGCAATCAATAACCTTCATTCATTTCGGTTCCTACTCAATAATGAAGAATTTACTTTTGAAATAATCCCTCTTGGGGTTTCTAACTACTCAAGATACTTGTCTCAAATTAAAAAAAAGAACGAGACTGATTTGTGGAGTATTTCGGAATGGATTCAGGTAATTCCACAAAAATACTACGATGATATTGACCGCTTTTCTATATTGGAGTTTGTTAAAAACAGTGCAGAACCTCCTCTTTGGAGAGTCTTTTCCAGAGTATTGGCTTATTATAAACGTAAAAAGTTTTCGTATGAGGTTAATTACTCTGATAATAGGAAGGACTGTTTGATTTATAAAGAATACTCAGACACTTCTCTTATTAAAGAAATATTAATAGATAACTCAACACAAATAAAAATTCTCCAAATCCTAAAAGATGTTTATAAGGTTGATGAATTACGAAATAAAGTAATTAATTCTAACCTTAATACTGACGTACAGGATTTTGAAGATTTATTATTTGAGTTGATTGAGGAAGATTTAATTAAATATGATAAAGTTAACAAGCAAGTAGTTTCTATAATCAAGATACCAGACTAAAATCAATAGAGCCAACATGCATATTCTTTCAGGTAACATATTCAATCAATTAAAACGTGTTCTTTCACCTTTTCCGAGTTTACGTCAACTTGACTCGATGGATTGTGGGGCTACTTGCGTAAGAATTATTGCTAGACACTATGGGAAGAAACTTTCTTCTTATAATTTGTCTAAGATGTGTGGAACATCAAAAGATGGAGTATCTCTATATGCTGTTGAAAAAGTGTCAAAAGAACTTGGATTTAATACATTAAGTGGAAAATTTACAATAGAGCAGATAAAGAATGAGGCCTTATTACCCTGTATTTTATTCTGGAATAAAGAGCATTATGTAGTACTTTATAAGATTAGAAAAAGATGGTTTAATGATGAATGTGTGTTTTTTATTTCTGATCCGGCACATCAAAAGAAAAAACTTACTGAAAGCTCTTTTATTAAAAGTTGGCTAAGTTTCGATAGGACATATGGTATAGCACTTTTATTGGAACCATCAAATAAATTTTATAAGAATGCAGAAGTGGATTACAAGCAGAATAAGTGGAATGATGTACTTCAGTATTTCCTCAAAAATAAAAAAGTTTTAACTCAGTTGTTTTTAGGATTATTATTTGGAGGAATAATTCAGGTATCATTTCCTTTCTTTACTCAACTCATTGTTGATGCCGGGATTAAAGAAAGAGACATTGATTTTATTTATTTACTATTGATTGGTCAAGTGGTTCTTATTCTGAGCAAGACTTCATTTGAGTTTATTCGGAGGTGGTTGCTATTACAGATAGGTTCTAGGTTCAGTATAACAGTTCTTTCTAATTTTATGCATAAGTTAATGCAACTTCCTTATCTTTTTTTTGAAACAAAAAACATTGGAGATCTATTACAGCGAATACAAGACCATGAAAGAATTGAAAAATTTGTTAACTCACATGTATTATCCTTTATTTTTTCTGTACTAACTTTCTTTTTTTTCAGCACAGTTTTGTTAATCTATAACCGTTTAATTTTTTACATATTTATAATTGGTAGCAGTATTTACTTAATATGGATTGTTAGGTTTCAAAAAAAACGTAAAGGTCTTGATATTACAAGCTTTGAGATAAAATCACGCTCTCAGGATAAATATCACGAAATATTAAAAGGAATACAGGAAATAAAATTGCAAAATTGTGAGCAAAGAAAAAGGTGGGAACTTGAAGATATTCGTACTGAACTTTTCTTTGTTCATGTCGAGTCTTTAAAAATTGAACAATCTCAAGAAATTGGAGGTGTTTTGTTAAATGAAATTAAAAACATAATAATAACCTTCGTTTCTGCAATAGCTGTTATAAATCATGAAATCAGTTTAGGAATGATGTTGTCCATACAGTATATTTTGGGACAACTTAATATGCCAATAGAGCAATCAGTTATATTTCTGCATAGCCTACAGGACGCAAGTATTAGTCTGGAAAGAGTAAATGAAGTTTTTGAACAAAACAATGAGTTAGATGGTAAGGCTCAGTTTTCAAGTAAAGGAAATGATTTAGGAATTCGTATTTCCAACCTATCCTTTAGTTATGACCTTGATTCTCCCAAAGCACTTAACGATATTCATCTTCATATTCCTTCAGGTAAAACAACTGCGATTGTAGGTGATAGTGGAAGTGGAAAAACTACTTTAATAAAACTATTACTTAAGTTTTATCAACCCCAAACTGGTATCATACGTATTGGTGAAGAAAGTTTGGCAAATGTTAATTCTAAGTGGTGGAGAGATAAGTGTGGAGTAGTAATGCAAGATAGCTTTTTGTTTTCAGAATCAATAGCCAGAAACATTGCAATATCTGGGGACACAATAAATCAGGAGAAACTTAAGCATGCCGGAGAGGTTGCTAATATTGACAATTTTATAAATAGCCTTCCTTTAAAATACGATACTATTATCGGAGAAAATGGAATTGGTCTTAGCCAAGGGCAAAAGCAACGCATATTAATTGCCAGGGCAATTTATAAAAATCCAGACTTTATATTTCTTGATGAAGCTACCAATGCACTGGATTCAACTAATGAAAAAGTAGTATTGAATAAATTGGAAGATTTTTATCGGGGAAAAACTGTAATTATTGTTGCACACAGGTTGAGTACTGTAAAACGGGCAGATCAAATTATTGTATTAAAAAAGGGACAAATTATAGAAAAGGGCAGTCATAGTCAGTTAATGAATTTAAAAGGGAGATATTTTAATCTGGTAAAAGACCAACTGGAAGTAAGTGCGTAATGGATGTAAATAACGTGATACAGAGAAGTGAACAAACGGTTAAGGTTCTTCAAACATCTTCTCCGTTTTTAATTCGTAATGGTATATTAATAACTTGCATTATTACGATATCTATCGGGGTGTTTTTATTGTTTGTAAAATATCAGGTTAAGGAATCAATTGCACTTAATAATGTAGAAATATATAATTCAGAGTTTAACCCAAACCACATAAAAATCTCTGGAACAATTGAAATAGATATTGACCCGATATGTCTTGTTGGGCAGGATGGCGCTGTTAGTTTAAAATCACAATACTATAACTATAGTTTTGATGGAGTAGTTACCCATGTCCAAGCCACACAGGGACTAGAAAAGAATATTGTATTTGAAATAAATAAAAATATAAATACAAGTGAATTTATAGCTAACAAAAAAGGGCAATACAGCTTAAATGTTAGTTTCAAAAAACAGTCTTTTCTGAAGGTAATATTAAAGAGTTTGTGTTATTGAATAAGTATGAATAAACAGTTTGTGTATAAGCAAAGTCAATGTAATTAATGTTCCTTGATTAAGTAATTAAATTTCTAAAAACAGATAATGTCAAACTTTTAAAAACAATGCCTATGGAAGAAAAGCGGGGTAAAAGCACAATAAGCTTAAAGTTAATTGTGTTCTCTTACTGATTTATGACGATACCAACAACAAGATTCAGTTTGGTATGGGTTCCATTTTAAACCTTTCAAAGGTAGAAAAAATGAAACAAGCATAAACCCTACACCCTACACATAAATAATACCATACATTAAGCATTTAAGTACCCGCAAATTAGCAAAGTACATTGAACGAAATATGAATCGAACAGAGGATCCAGATGAAAGCTCTCACCTTAAAGTGTTATTAGAAAACATCCCGGCATTGAAGAAAGTACGTAAGCTCGTGCGTAAATTCAAAACTATGTTGAAAAAAGGAAATGAGGAAATTGAAGACTGGATACAAATAATTAAAGAATCAAAAGTAAAGCTACCTGGCTTAATTACATTTGCACGTGGTTTAGAACGCAATATTGAGGCAGTAAAAAATAGTATCAAATTAAAGTGTAGCAATGGTCCGGTTGAAGGGCACGTTAATCGGATTAAAAGCATTAAGCGACAGATTTATGGTAGAGCGAGCTTTGAGGTACTCCGACGAAAGGTTTTGTTGTCTCAATATGATTGATTCCCCAAATTTGACGAAGAATCAAACCAAACCGAACCGAAATAGCCATAACCCCGGTCTTTTGTATCTATGCCTTAATACACCTGCTTTCTATTAAAAGTAACCCGGAGTTTGGCAGGATACTTACCGTTTTTCTTCATTTGGCTTTTATACAGCACAATCGCTGTTGTGACTTTCTTTCCTATACAAATTTACCTTTAAGTTTTAACGATATTCTTGGTGGAATGTTATAAAGAGGAAATTAGCGTATTAGTTTACGCAGGTAAACTCATATTTTTCGGTTTACGCAAGCTCGAAATTGTAGCCCTCTTACCTGGGATATGGGTATACCAGCAAGCATAAACTGGATTTATGCATCAGTTGAAATCAGCTTACAAAATTGAACTTTAAGAATTTCGCTGTACACCTCTTTCTCGCTCCAGGCATCTTCCCATTCGGGGTAAAGTGTTTGAGAGGCAAACATTAGTGCATCTAATAAAAGCAGGTTATTTTGATTAACCAGGTATTCATACAAGGCTGTGTGCAGGCTTATTAACTCATACGAATGCAGACATTTACGCGAGTTAAATAAGGCAGATGCCGTTTTAGTATTAATAATCTCTGTTGAAATAAATGTACAGTCTTTTTCCTGTCGGCTAAGGAAACTGTCTTTTTCAAGCTGAAGCAATATATCATTCGGGTAAATGGATAGAGCATCTTCCAGTTGGTTGAATATCTTTTTGGGAGCTTCCTCCTGTAGTTCCATCATTATAATTTTCATAACAGAAAAGAAGGGTACTTCAGGATAACGGTTAGACAGTTTTTTAATATTTAGTTTCTTCAGCTCATCCATATCTCCCATGGCATTAAGCACATCCTCAATACGTTCATCATGCTCACTAATTCCACCGTTCATGCTGTGCGGTATGTGGTCATCATCGGTATCAACATCAAAAAAGTGCAACATGGTATTGCGGGCAAGCATAATTTTATCCAGATCGTAATGGTTATAAAATAAGCGCTTACTAATATACAGTAATTCTATTGCAGCATCTTCGTTTGCAGCATCGTCCACGGCAATTAATTCCTTAAATCGCTTTATATCCTCATGGCGATCTTTTAGAGGCTCCTTATAAATATAATCTTCTATTGGCAATTCTTCGTCGTACACCATTCTCAATGTATTTTAAATGTAAGCTTAATTCGTTTGATAGTACGTTTTGTACCACTGTACAAACTTACTTAATCCTTCTTCAATACTCGTGTTTGGTTTATAGCCAATACGTTTTTCTAAATCAGAAATATCTGCAAAAGTGCGAAATACATCACCTGCTTGCATGGGTAAAAACTCTTTAAGTGCTTCTTTACCAATGCATTTTTCAAGTGTATTAATAAAATGCATAAGTTTAACCGGTTTATTATTACCAATATTAAAGAGGCGATAGGGCTTATCTAATTCCTCTTTAGTGTCAAACGGTAAACTAATTAAGCTTTCTATAGCCTGTGTAATATCATCTATATAGGTAAAGTCACGTTCCAGGTCACCGTTGTTATAAATTTGGACAGGTTCTCCATTTACAATTTTGTTTGTAAAAGAAAAATAGGCCATGTCCGGTCGGCCCATAGGGCCATAAACAGTGAAAAAACGTAAGCCGGTAACAGGTATTTTATACAGCGCAGAATAGCTGTGAGCCATTAATTCATTGGATTTTTTTGTAGCAGCATATAACGAAACCGGTTCATTACAAGCATCATTAACGCAGAAGGGAATTTTATCTGTATTGCCATAAACAGAACTTGATGAAGCATAGATAAGGTGTTTTACCGGGTTGTGACGACAAGCCTCAAGTATATTTATAAAACCAATGAGATTACTGTCGATATATTTATACGGTTGCTCAATACTGTAGCGTACACCAGCCTGGGCTGCCAGATTTATAACAACATCAAATTTCTCTACAGAAAAAAGCTCATCCATAGCTTGCTTATCGCAAATATCCATTTGTATAAACCGGATGTTATCAAATGCTTCAAGATGAGCTAGTCTGTCTTTTTTTAGCTTGGATGAATAATAGCTGTTAATGGAGTCAATTCCAATAATTTGGGTGTTGCCAGAACATAACTGCTTACATAGGTGATAACCAATAAAGCCTGCAGCACCTGTTATAAGGATTTTATCCGTAGTTAAGTTTGTCATTAAATAGTATGATTTAATGCAGCGTGTTACGCCATTAGTATTAGTATGTTGTTATACTCTATTAGTATAATCAATGGAATAAAAGGCCATTATGCATAATGTATGTATTTTTTAATAATTAACTCTTCTTAAAGGTAGCTTCTTCAAGATTAACCACGAGCCTGTAGCCAATATGCTGAATACTTAGGATGATCTTTTTCTTCCCTTTTACATCAATTATTTCTCCTTTAACGCCCGTTAGAGGCCCGGATGTTACTGTAATTAACTGGCCTTTTTCAAGAGTGTCCATCTCAACACTAAAATCCATTTGGTTCTCAATGGTTCGTTTCATAGCCATAATATCACTGTCAGGTATAACACAGGCCTTTCCTTTGTATGATACATAAGATACAATGGCTCTGATATCAAATACCCGCTGGTAATCAGCTTGTGAAATTCTAATAAAAATATATGAACTAATGATTGGGGTTTCAAGCCATTTCTTCCTGTCACTCCATTGTCGTAAGGTTTTTTTTAAAGGAAGGTAAGCTTCAATACCAGCTTTTGTAAGTTCTGCTAAAGCTTTTTTTTCTGCTCTTGATTTGGTATATAAAGCATACCATAATTTTTCTTGATGCGTCTCCAAATGTTACGTTTTTTGCGAAATTACTAAAAATTTGACAAGGTATTATAGATAAACGAATGCTTATCGTATTTTGTATTGTCAAATCGTTTTAATTAAATCCAATGAAGAGACTCTGTTTTATTGTTTTAACCCAGTTAATAAGTTGTTTTGCTTTTTCTCAATTTAATAAAGGTACCTTTTCGTCACCCGTTTTTTATACTGAAATACCTTTCGTTTATGAGTACAATAAAATTGTAATAGAAGCCTCCTTTAATGGCATTAAAGGGCGGTATTTATTAGATACCGGTGCAATGTGCATCTTATTTAAAGACAGTATGCATACACAAACGTTTCCCCTTATTAAGCAAATGGATGTGCGAGATGTTTCCGGAAAAAAACGAAAAGCCAACATGGTTAACATGTCGTGCATACAAGTAGGAGAATTAATTTATAAGGATATTCCTACACTATATGTTGATATGTTTCCCGGACCATTTAAGTGTTTGAACTATGATGGTATTATCGGTAGCAATCTGCTTCGTTTTGGTGCTTTTAAAATTGACTGGAAAGCACAAAAAATGTTTATTGCTTCATCGTACCAGGCATTGGGAGAAGAGAAGAAAAATGGAAGTAAAATGTGGGTAAACAAAACGCAAAGCTCGCCATTTGTAAAGGTTAAGGTAAATGGTAAAGGGCTTAAACCGGTTTTACTTGATACAGGAAGCGGGGATTCTTTTTTACTTGAAACAGCAAGTGCTAATAGGTTAAAAAATAAGGCAGTAATTAATGAACCACTTTATATTTCATCAGGAACCAATTCACATGGGGCGTGGGGTGCCAGTAATTATTTAACATCTGTTTATGGTAATTTACAAATTGAGATTGAAAACGTTGTGTTTAACAATGCCATAATTGAAAGTAGCAAAGGAAAAAGCATGATTGGAATGGAGGTGCTGGAATTAGGTGATTTTATTTTGGATTATCCTCAAAAGCGTTTCTTTTTTAATATGGAAAAGGAAGATGTGAAGTTGACAATTAAAAGTTTTGGAATTGATTTGATTATGGAGAATGATACCTTTTTTGTAAACGGGGTATGGGAAAATACCCTTGCAGCTCAATCAGGTATTGATAAAGGCGACATAATAGTTGATGTTGATGGGCTCAACTTCACAGCTTTAGCTGTTTGTGATATTTTTACATCAATAAAAAAATATACTAAAAACAAAGATGAATTAATCTTCTATTATCGTAAGCCCAACAACGAAGAAGTTAAGCAAGTAACTTTAAGACGAATTTTTTAAATATCTGTTAACAAAACAGGGCAAGGTGTGTTCTTAATAAAAATTACCTTTGCACACCATGAGTATTTTTAATAAGCTTACCACGGAAGAAGCCAAAACCTTCCGTTTGCATTTGTTTTACAGCAGTATGGATGGCATTGTCAGCGGGGCGCTGATACTGAATGAATTTATATTTATTAAATCGCTTAAGGGTACCAATGTACAATTGGCATTTTTGTTTCAGTTTAGCATGGTTGTATTTTTGTTTGCCATGGTAGCTAACGAGATTATGCGGCGTTATACCAATCGGAAACGGTTTTTGCGCATAACAGGTGTTATAACACGATTACCATTGGTTGGTTTTATCTTTTTCCCGGATATTACGGGCGATAATGGATTAGAACCAGTGTACCATCTTATTTTTTTAGGCGTATTTCTTTTATTTTATAGTTCAAAAATTGCTGTAATCCCGTCAATAAATCAATATTTACGCGGTAATTACCGTAGCAATTTGTTTGGTAAACTTTTTGGATATGCAACCACGGTAAATAAAGTTTGTGTAATGCTGTCTACTTTCTTAGTCGGTTTATTGCTCGATTTTAATCCCAACTCATATAAAATATTTTACCCGGTAGTTGGGGTGCTTGGTGTAGTTTCTGTATTTCAGCTTACCAAAATCAATTTTGTACAAAAGACAGAAAAGATAACCACACCTATTTGGTATGCTGTTGTAAGCTCCTTTCGCAGGATAATTGAAATTTTAAAAAGTAACAGACCCTTTCGTCACCTTGAGTTAGGCTTTATATTATATGGCTTTGCTTGGATGAGTACATATGCTGTTGTTACTATTTTCTATAAAGAAGTACTTGATTTATCTTATTCATCAGTTGCATTTTATAATAATGCCTTCAATTTAGTAGCCATTTTGTTACTGCCATTGTTTGGTAAGCTAATTAACAGCAGAGATCCGCGTAGGTTTGGGATACTTACTTTTGGTTCACTCATGTTGTTTATAGTGTTTACCGCTTTAACCGAATATTATCCGGGCCACATTGAAATTATGGGCTTAAAGCTCTACTACATGTTGCTTATCGCTGTATTTTTCAATGGCGTATTTATGGGAAGTATGCCCATTTTGTGGGGTATAGGCAGTAGTTATTTTTGTAAATCATATGAGGCAGCTGATTACCAGTCTGTACATCTTTTTTTAACAGGCCTGAGAGCACTTTTTGCCCCCATTATAGGGATTAAGTTGTACGAGTGGTATGGCTTTAGTTTTACTTATGCCATTGGAGTTGTGTTTTTGGTTTTAGCCATTGTATTAATGGTTTATTCAGAAAAGTATTATCCCAAAAAGGCTCTTAATGACTAGAGTTATGTGTTTAATCCACTACCATTTCCCATTAAATAATATAAATTCGCAACTTAATTTTTCAGGATGTACGCAGGCAATATTTCAAAACTATATTTAATAAAAGTAGCTAAATGGTTTATGCTAACCATGCCTATTCTGTTACTGTTTTTTCAGGATCTGGGTTTTACGGTGGAAGAATCGTTTCAGCTTAAAGCCATTTATAGTATTGCCATTGTAGTATTTGAAATACCATCGGGTTATGTAGCCGATGTGCTGGGCCGAAAACGCACGCTTATTATTGGTAGTATTCTGGGTACCCTGGGCTTTGCAATTTATTCTTTTACATCAGGGTTTTATGCCTTTTTGGCAGCCGAATTAATATTAGGTATTGGTCAGAGTTTTATAAGCGGAGCCGATTCGGCTTTGTTATACGATAGTTTAAAAGCAGATAAGCGAGAGAAAGATTATCTGAAATATGAGGGACGTAACTTCTCACTGGGAAATTTTAGCGAAGCCATTGCAGGATTTCTTGGGGGAGCATTGGCTGAAATGAGCTTGCGTATGCCATTCTACTTTCAAACAGGTATTGCTTTTATTGCTATACCAGCAGCATTTATGTTGGTAGAACCACAATTATTTACAAGGACGCAAAAGGCCACCTGGAAAGATATTCTTAATGTAGTGAAATACGCCATGATAACCAATAAAAGCCTGCGTTACAATATTATCTATTCATCCATAATAGGCTCAGCCACATTAACCATGGCGTGGGTTTACCCGCTTTATCTTAAAGAAATTGGTTTTAGAGAAATACAAATCGGAACAACCAGCACGGTGCTAAACCTTGTGGTAGGGATGACAACGCTCTTTGCCTACAAAATTGAACAGAAGCTGCGGCCAAAATCAACTGTTATTGGTACAACACTTGTTATAACAGCAGCTTTTATTGCTGCCGGTTTGCTGCATTCATTAGCCGTTATACCGGTTATGGTATTGTTTTACTTTTCAAGAGGCATTGCAACACCTGTGCTTAAAGACTACATCAATCGTATTACATCATCGGATATGCGCGCTACAGTATTATCAATTCGCAGTTTAATTATTAGGGCTAACTTTTCAATTTTGGCTCCATTATTTGGTTATATGACAGACTTCTTAAGCCTGAGCCAGGCCTTTGTTATAATAGGTACGATATTTATGCTGCTTACAGGTTCAAGTATTTTCTTGTTTTTAAGATCTTTAGAAAATAATAAATAAAGAACAGGTTATTTACACACCATCCTTTTTTTTAGGGAGAGTGCGCACTCCCTTACCTGTTTTATACTAGTATTAATCCTGGATTAACGTAAAAAATTAAGATCGCTTAAATATAGTGAGTTTCAAATGTAAATTGACGAAAGAATAGGGCTCCCGTTCAATGTCATTAAGTTAAGGATGGCTTCCCGGCGCTTACCCTTATATATGCTTAAAATAACCACTACGCAGAGAAACCTTTAGGATATTAAGGAGTGAGAGTGGGCAAGTTATATTGGCTTGTTTTAATGACAGTAGTCTCCCATTAAGGCGGAACAAGTTATTTTAAGTCGATTGCAAGCAGAGAATAGCTGTTTTCAAGTGAATTTTAAAATTTAATTCGAGCTCTGGTTATTAGTAAAGCTAATAACCCGGTGTTATGGTCTGTTACAAGCATGCTATTGATAGTGTAGATAGTAATTAATACTTCCGGGTAGCAGTTGATACTTTGCAGAGTAGTAGTTGAAACTTTATTGGATAGCAGTTGATACTTTATAGAGTAGTAGTTGAAACTTTACAGAGTAGCGGTTAATACTTTACTAGGTAGCAATTGTTACACATACCATGTAAAGGTAAGGTAGATAACTTATGAGGCACTTGGAGATTGTACATTATGCAGCGAGGTAAATAAGAAAGTATAGGTGGCAGGCTGAATTTTCTTTCAGAGATTAATTATCCTAAACATTTTATATGATGTTAAGAAGAATTAGCTATTTTGCATGCTATACCAACATTAATTATACAATGAACTCCACATTATTTGAGTTACCCTTAATTGAATGGATAGGCTACCTGGCATCAATGCTTGTACTCATATCATTAAGCCTGTCATCCATAGTAAAATTACGACTATTTAATTTAATAGGGTCTGCTATATTTTCCTTTTACGGTTTTTACATCAACGTTTACCCGGTTGGGATAATGAACCTTATAATTTGTCTTTTTAACCTGTATTACCTGCGTACTTTATTATTTAAAAAAGAGCTTTTTAATGGTTTGTGGGTAAACGGGTCGGATGATTTTCTACAACTATTTATCAAGTACCACCACAAGGATATTAAACGCTTTTTCCCGGATTTTAATACTACTGATTTAAAAGACAGCTACGTGCTTATAGCCATGCGTAATATGAATATAGCAGGCGTGTTTATTGCTTCGAAACCGCAAAACGGACATTCAGAAGTACTGTTAGACTATGCTACACCGCAGTATCGTGATTATAAGACAGGCCAATTTTTATTGAGCAGGTTTAATGAGGCTTTTGTAGAAAAAGGGGTAAGCAAATTACAATCAAAACTACATAACCAATTACATGTTAACTATCTTAAGAAATTAGGATTCAGACAAGAAGCACAGCAAAATACCTATTCTCTAAATCTGCCTTTATAGTGTAACTTTTGATGTAACTTAAGAACAGAAGGTCTATTCAATAAAATCACGTAATTCCTGTTTGCAAGCTCTTTGGTTACGGGGTTTAATTGGTAAAACCTCATTTTTATTTAATTTTTGGTATAAATCATGACACATGATAATGCCTTTACTAAGTAGTTGTTTTTTTTCTTTTTGAGTTAAAGATGCTAAACAAGTAACAGGGTGAAGGTTTTCAATCTCTATCCAGTCTTTTAAATTGTTTTTAACCGGGTAATCCCACGATAATAATGTTAGACCATAATCACGGCCAAACTTAATGGCATCTTCAGTAAAGCGAGTGTTGGTTATAATCCAGCCTTCGGTATGTTTATTCTTTAACTGCTCATCAAAGTGTCTGCCACGTTTTAAATCATCAAAGCGTGAGCGGATATACATGGGTACTTTTACATTGGTTTTCGTACCCTGGTAATTATGAAACTTACACTCCACAAAAATATGTTTGTGCTCATTTAGTGCTATAACATCCAGTTCATGCTTAACGCTGTACCCATTAATAAGTTTTCCTACTTCAACATTAAATCCCCGTGCTTTAAATAATTCACCTACAAAATGTTCAAAAGGATAACCCGAAGGGCCTAGCTGTAGCACAGCTTGCTTTAAACGGTAATTAACCGCAGTTTTTCGCTCTTGTTTCTGTAATATCCGGTAAGCCCTGGCATAAATATCACGTGTTAACATACCATCATACAATTCTAATCCAATAGCATGTAATATTTGGTGTGCAACTGCTTCTGTTGCGCCTGACCTGATTAATGACTCCATTAATTTTTTGTCATTGAAGTAGACCTTGTCCCCTGATGCCTTTTGGATAAGATAGTCTGATAAAGGTTTTGTATGCATATGTTATTTTGTGTTTGGGGTAAAGGTAGGAAAAAGATGTATTGTATATGACAATAACTGGATTTGAATAAACAATAATTTCGAAAGAGGTGCGTTTTACGATGAAACAGATTACCTTTATAGGGCGTAAGCGAGATAACCATTGGGAAATTAATAAACAACTTAAAAGATGAATATGATGAAATTTATTAGAATGGGTGCCTTTTTGTTTGTAGTGCTTATACTAGCATCTTGTGGAAGTAATGGGTCAGGGTCAGATGATCCGGTAGATGTAGATAAACCTACAGTAACAATAACAAAGCCTGCCGAAGGCGATGCTTTAGGATATGGACAGAGCCTATTGGTTAGTGGTACTTTTGCTGATGATATGGCGCTTAAGGAAGTGACTTTTAATCTTTCGGGAACAGCTAAAGATGCCTGGACACCAGCTGACGTAACAATTAAAATTACTTCTGGTAAAACATTTTCATTAACAGATAAAGATATTTTTGAGGAGGTTATTCCAGAAGGGAAAATGGGTGATTATATACTTACAACAACAGTTAAAGATGCTAGTGATAAGGTTGTTACATCAACGGTTAATTTTACGATTGTACCTGTAGAAGTTGCTGCACCAGAAATGACTATTACCAAGCCTGCAGCAAATGCTCAAATTACTCGTGGTGGAGAATTGTTTTTGTCAGGTACTTTTACGGATGATAAAGCATTGGCAAAAATCGTTGCTACATTAGCACCTCCCAGTGATGTTTCCGGCGGAGTTAATTTAAAAGGTTTAAAAGTACTTCCGGAGCCATGGAAACCAGCAGCATTTGAAGTTGAGTTAAGTGGGATGAGCCAGGAATTAACAGATAAGCAATTGTTTGATACGGTTATTCCTGCAGATTGTAAAACGGGTAAGTATATTTTGACTTTAACTTTACATGATGCTTCTGGTAAAATGACTGTTAAGAGTATTGCTATTGAGTTTATGTAATGCTAAAATATAATTAATGATTTAAGCCAATACTTTTTTAAGTATTGGCTTTTTGTTTGTAAAAGGCTGACTATTATTTTTATGGTGAGTTTTTGAATTGCATTTAGTATCCGGCATTCAAAGCACAGCATTTATCATCAACCTTTATCTTTAGATTTTATTAACGGATAACACTAAACAAAACACCCTTCTTACTTTTTAGTATATTCAGAAACCTAAAAATAACTTATAAGTAAAGAAAGCCGAATGCCAAAAACATGTTACCACTGTGGAAGCCCTTCTCAATCATGGGTACGTCATGACGATAAAGATTTTTGCTGCGAAGGATGCGTGATGGTATACGATATACTCAAAGATAATGATTTGGGTACCTATTACGATATTGAAAAGGCTCCGGGTATTCGAAAGAAAAGTGTTAATGCAGAGTATTACGATTACCTTGATCAGGATAATATCAAACGTTCTGTATTGGATTTTTATGATGGAGCTATTGGTCGTATCAAGCTCTATATTCCATCAATTCACTGTAGTTCATGTATTTGGTTAATAGAAAACTTACATCGTTTGCACAAAGGGGTATTACAGTCATCGGTTAATTTTAACCGGCGCGAAGCATCCATTACATACAATGAAGAAGAAATTAAGCTAAGTGAATTAATGACACTATTGTCATCAATTAATTATAAGCCGCATATTAAGACAGAGGGGCAGAAAAAGTTGGTGAAACGGAGTAAAAAGCTATTGGTGAAACTAGGAGTGGCTGGCTTTATTTTCGGCAATGTCATGTTGCTAAGTTTTCCCGATTACCTCTCTGACGATATTGCTCTTAACCCGGAAATAATTGCTTACTTCAAATGGATTAGTGTATTGTTAGCTATACCAACCATGCTGTATTCAGGCAATGATTATTTTATTACTGCCTGGAAAAATATAAAACGTGGAATTGTTTCCATAGATATGCCAATAGCTTTAGGCGTAGTGGCTATTTTTTTCCGAAGCTTATTTGAAATAATTACTGATGCCGGTTCTGGTTATCTTGATTCGCTTACCGGCTTAATATTTTTTCTTTTAATAGGTAAGTGGTATCAGGCCAAAACCTATGAAGCCCTTAGTTTTGATAACGATTACAGCTCTTATTTTCCGCTTGGAATAACACGTATTAAAGATAATGAGGAAGAAATTATTCCAATTCACGAATTACAAACGGGTGATAAAATACAGGTTCGAAATGGCGAAATAATACCGGCTGATGCCAAATTACTTTCTCTTGGAGCATCAATTGATTATAGCTTTATTACCGGCGAATCAGTTCCTGTGCGTAAACAAAAAGAAGAACTGATTTATGCAGGAGGTCGGGTTATTGATAATGCATTGCTTTTGCAGGTAGAAAAGAAAGCAGAAACCGGTTATTTGGCAGACCTATGGAAGGAGAGGAGTAGTGAAGAAGAGCAAGAGTCAATGATATCGCATACACTTAATGGTGTTAGTAAATATTTTACAGTAGCTATTATTTTAATTAGTACCATTGCCGGGCTGTATTGGTTATGGCACGATAGTAGCAAAGCCGTACTTACCTTTACATCGGTTCTTATTATTGCTTGTCCTTGTGCCTTAGCATTGTCAGTACCATTTGCTTTTGGTCATACCAGCCGCATACTTGGTAAAAATCACTTATACCTCAAATTATCATCCTTAATTGAAAAAATGACTAGGGTAGATACCATTGTGTTTGATAAAACCGGGACTTTAACCGATCCCAATCATTTTAAAGTGCAATTTGAAGGAGAAGAGCCGGATCATTACACACAATCCATGATTAAAACACTAGCGCATCAGTCGCGGCATCCGCTTAGCAGGGCATTATTTAGATATTTGGAAGCATACGATGAGTTTGAATTATATGATTTTAAAGAAGAAGAAGGAGCGGGAGTTGAAGCGGAGGTAATGAATCATCGTATTAAACTTGGATCTGCTGCCTATGTTGGAGTACAGCACATTGACAGGTATGATTCGGCACGTGTTTATGTTTCAATTAATAAAGAGATAATAGGTTTTTATATCATAAAGAATTTTTATCGGGACAATTGGATCGAAATGTTACAGTCTGTACAAAAATATGCTGATGTGCATGTGCTTTCAGGAGATAATGATGCAGAACAAGCTGTTCTGCAGAAAGTCGTAACAAATAAATCAAATATACAGTTTTACCAGTCGCCCACAGATAAATTAAATTATATATCAGAACTAAAGGCACAAGGCAAATATGTAATGATGGTTGGTGATGGCTTAAATGATGTAGGAGCATTAAAAGAAGCCCATGTTGGTATAGCAGTAGCTGATGATGTGTACCAGTTTTCACCGGCCAGCGATGCTATAATCGGAGCAGCAGAGCTAAAGCTCTTGCCTGCCTTTATTAAATTCTCAAAAGCAGCGCTAAAGATTGTCTATATTGCTATACTAATTTCCCTCTTATATAATGTAGTAGGCTTATCTTTTGCAGTAACCGGGCATTTGAGTCCGCTTTTTGCAGCCGTACTTATGCCATTAAGTAGTGTTTCAGTTGTTGTATTTACAAGTCTTAGTGTAATGTTATCAGCAAAAAAACGTAAACTGTAGATTTATGCTGATAAGTATAATCTTCTTAGGTATGTATAAGGACGAATATTCAGTAAAAAGAAAGAAAAATTTAAGAAATGTTAAACAATAGCATCCTGCTGATTGTCTTTAAAGTCGGAAAAAGTTGAATTAAAAAAACTACATAAACAGACCTTAAACTCTTAAAATAGTTTTAAATTTGCTTTTTTCCCAAAAGAACTAAATTGTAATCAATATGGAGATGATTATTATTCTTGTGATAGCCAGTCTTTTAGTAGCCCTTTTGTTTCTTGGGTTATTTATCTGGGCTGTTAAGTCAGGACAATATGAAGATGATTATTCGCCATCTGTGCGCATTTTGTTTGATGAGGATAATGAAGATAAAAAATCAAATATAAAATCCAAGATCTCGGATAAAGTAGTTCTGTAGCAACGGCAGTAGAGTATAAATTTTATCTGAATATTGAAAAATATCTAACACATGAAGCAAGAGACGTTTTATTACGACAATAAAATTGTCAAATATTTTATGTATGCTACCATTATTTGGGGTTTAGTTGGTATGGCAGCAGGTGTATTAGCTGCTTTACAAATGGCAATGCCATTTTTTAACTTCGATTTGGAGTATACTACTTTTGGTCGGGTACGGCCAATACATACCAATGCTGCTATTTTTGCATTTGTTGGTAACGGGATATTTATGGGGGTGTATTATTCAATGCAACGTTTGTTAAAAACCCGGATGTTTAGTGATGTGCTTAGCTATCTGCATTTTTGGGGATGGCAATTAATAATTGTACTGGCTGCCTTAACATTGGCACTTGGTTTTACAACAGGTAAAGAATACGCCGAACTTGAATGGCCAATTGATATTTTAATTGCAGTTGTGTGGCTGTTGTTTGGCTGGAATATGTTTGGTACAATTCTTAAGCGGCGCGTTAAGCATTTATATGTGGCTATATGGTTTTATCTGGCCACATTTATTACCGTTACAGTATTACATGTAGTTAACTCAGTTGAATTACCAGTTACTATACTTAAAAGTTACTCCTGGTACGCTGGGGTGCAAGATGCACTTGTTCAGTGGTGGTATGGGCATAATGCAGTAGCATTTTTTCTTACTACACCATATTTAGGTTTGATGTATTATTTTATACCCAAAGCCTCAAACCGTCCGGTATACTCATATCGCCTTTCGATTGTTCATTTTTGGTCGTTTTTGTTCATCTACATTTGGGCAGGGCCACACCATTTATTATATACCGCTTTACCCGAATGGGCACAATCTTTAGGAACTGTATTTTCAATAATGCTTTTAGCTCCTTCGTGGGGAGGAATGCTTAATGGCTTATTAACTTTACGTGGAGCTTGGGATAAAGTAAGAGAAAGTGCAACACTTAAATTTATGGTTGTTGCTGTTACTGCGTATGGTATGGCTACCTTCGAAGGCCCAATGTTGTCACTAAAAAACATTAATGCTATAAGTCACTTTACAGATTGGACAGTGGCACATGTTCATGTGGGTACATTAGGCTGGAACGGATTCTTAACTTTTGGTGTACTTTACTGGTTAGTTCCACAAGTATTTAAAACTAAACTATATTCAGAAAAGTTAGCAAATGCACATTTTTGGATTGGTACCTTAGGTATCCTTTTTTGGGCTATTCCTATGTACTGGGCCGGACTAACACAGAGCCTGATGTGGAAAGAATTTACTGAAGAAGGTTTACTGGCTTATCCAAACTTTTTAGAGACTGTTACGCAAATTCAGCCAATGTACTATATGCGTGCCTTTGGTGGAGTAATCTATCTTTTAGGAGCAGCCTTAATGGCTTATAACCTGTTTAAAACTGTAGCCTTGGGTAAAATTACTGCTAATGAAGAAGCTACTGCAATGGTAGTTGATGTTAGTAAAGGTAAGCCGGGAGAGAAGTTTCACGGGTGGTTAGAAAGAAAACCAGTTCAATTTATGGTTGTCTCTTTAATTACTGTTCTTATTGGTACTTTTATTGAGCTCATACCTACTTTCCTGATTAAGTCAAATGTGCCTACAATTGCCAGTGTACAGCCATATACACCACTCGAATTAGAAGGACGGGATATATACCTGCGAGAAGGTTGTTATAATTGCCATTCACAAATGATTCGTCCATTCAGATCAGAGACAGAACGCTATGGCGAGTATTCAAAGGCCGGTGAATTTGTTTACGATCACCCGTTCCAGTGGGGATCAAAACGTACAGGGCCCGATTTGGCTCGTGAAGGCGTAATGACAGGTAAGATTTATAAGCCTGATGCTTGGCATTACAATCATATGCTTGATCCGCAAAAGCTGAATGAGAATTCTATAATGCCTAAATACCCGTGGCTAATAGAGGATGATTTGGATTTGTCAGACTTGCCGGCTAAAATAAGAGCTATGCAAATATTGGGTGTACCATACCCGGAAGCTTATGATGAGAAAGCAGTTGAGGATTATATGAAACAAGCTGATAAGATTGTAGCAGGGCTTAAGGCTGCCGGGATTGAAACCAATAGCAAGAAAGAAATTATTGCTTTAATTGCTTACCTGCAACGTTTAGGAACTGACATTTATAAAATTGCACCAACAATTGATAACGAGGGAGGAAACAAGTAATGAAATTAGTCCGGCATTATTTAGAATCAATATCAGGGGTGGAAATTTATCCGATTATCTCCTTCATTATATTTTTTATCTTCTTTATGGTAGTACTATATTTTGTGGTAAGAATGGATAAAGAGTACGTAGAAGAGGTATCTAATTATGCTACTGACAAGGCTGATGAAATACCTGGTTTAGGAGATCGTTAAAGCTTTTCTGAGGCAAACTTTAACGTATGTCTCTATAAAAATATTACTTCACAATCTATGGAAGAGAATAAAAAACAAGAGCAATTACCGGAAATTGATCCGTTAACAAATGACAAGTTTGTGCCAGAGCATGAATTTGATGGTATTCGTGAATTAGCGAATAACCCACCTTGGTGGCTAACGTTTATTTTTATCTTCTCTATTTTATTTGCATATGTTTATTTAGCCAAGTACCATTTTTATAAGGATGGTGATATGCAAATTCAGGAGTATGAAAATCAGATGGCTGCGGCGTCACCCGATGAAGAAAAGGAAGAAGTTGGTGGTATTAGCATTGCTACAGACGATACTGATTATTCTTTACCTTTGGCAGATGCAAGTGGGCTTGAGAAAGGAGCAAAAATATTTAAGACCAATTGTGCTGTATGTCATTTGGCTGAAGGGCAGGGTTTGGTTGGCCCTAACTTAACTGATGAGTACTGGATACATGGTGGTAGCTTTGATGATATTATCCGTATAATCAATAATGGTGTAGTTGAGAAAGGAATGATTTCATGGAAAGGGCAGTTGTCTAAAAAGCAAATTCACCAGGTTGGAAGTTATATCGCAACTTTGGTAGGAACAAATCCGCCTAATCCAAAGGCTCCGGAAGGAGAGAAGTATGTGCCTGTAAATGTAGAATAAATTTCATGTATTAATTAGCTTAATACATTGTTTAATTATTCGTTTGTTAAGCATCTCTGATGGTTGTTTTAGGCTCTTAATGCATTATTAATATCAGGCTCTCAGATTAAATCGAATCGTATGGATAATGATCAAAAGCAATCGTTTCGTGACCGGATTGTTACAATGAATGAAGAAGGGCGTAGAAACTGGGTTTATGCCAATCAGCCAAAAGGTAAATTTTATACTGCCCGAACCATTGTGGGTCTGGTTTTATTAGCCTTTTTTTTTGTAGCACCACACATTCGGGTAGCCAATGGAGAACCCTTACTTCTTTTTAATATTCTTCAGCGCAAATTTGTACTCTTTGGAGTGGTGTTCTGGCCGCAGGATTTTCATTTATTTGTAATAGGATTAATTACCATCATTATTTCCATTGTAACATTTACAGTTGTATATGGTCGTATTTGGTGTGGATGGACCTGTCCTCAAACGATTTTTATGGAAATAGTATTTCGCCGTATAGAGTATTGGATAGAGGGGAGTGGAGATCAACAGCGTATAAGAGCTAAGGGAGAAGACGGTTTTGATCGCTTATGGCGAACGTTTCTAAAACATTTTGTGTTTTTACTTATATCGTGGGTTATAACTCATACTATGATGGCCTATATTGTGGGGGTAGAGCAAGTAAAGCAATACATCGTTAATTCACCATCAGACAACATTAGTGTATTTATTGCCATAATGGTTTTTACAGGGGCTTTTTATTTTGTGTTTGCCTATTTCAGAGAGCAGGTCTGTTCTTTGGTTTGTCCGTACGGACGTTTACAAGGTGCATTGCTCGATAATAATACTTTAATGGTAAGTTATGATTTTAAACGAGGTGAAAGACGTGCACCAATGCGTAAGGGTGAGGATAGAAAGGTAGAAGGAAAAGGCGATTGTGTTAACTGTAATAAATGTGTAAGCGTTTGTCCAACCGGAATAGATATACGTAATGGAATTCAGCTCGAATGCATTAACTGTACTGCTTGTATAGATGCCTGTAACAGCACAATGCAACGTTATAGTTTGCCGGAAGGTTTAATTCGGATAACATCGCAGAATAACATTACCAATGGAACATCATTTAAATGGACACCACGTGTAATTGCCTACACAGCATTAACAACAGCATTAATAAGTGTTTTAGTTGTATTATTTACATTACGCTCCAGCTACGAAACAACTATACTGAGGGTACAGGGTACTTTATATCAAAAGGTTGATGAAGGTGTTTATTCCAACATTTATAATTATAAGATCGTTAATAAAACGGAAAATGAAGGAGAATTAAGTATTAAACTATTTTCACCAAAAGGAGAAGTGCAACTTGCAGGTAGTTCAATGAAGGTGATGAAGCAACAGAAAATACAAGGTGCTTTTCTGATTGTATTATCAGAAGATCAACTTAAAAGTTCCAATACAGAAGTTGTATTAGGAATTTATAATGGTGATGAGTTGATTGAAACCATTCATACCTCCTTTGTGGGGCCATAATAAAATGTTATTATTTATTAATTATTAACCATAATAATATGAAGTTTAATTGGGGGCATGGTATTATACTTGTTTTAGTACTGGCTGTATCAGGATTTTTATTTTTAGTATTTATAACCACTCGTGAGCGGATTGATATGGTTACTGAAGATTATTACCCCAAAGAGCTGAAATACGAAGATCAGATTAAAAAAAGTAAGAATTATAATGCACTAAGCCAAAAGGTAAAAGTTGAAATTAACGATCAGCAGGTGCTTATACAATTCCCAAAGGAAGCCGGTAGGGCAGAAGAGATTGAAGGGGTGGTTCATTTTTACAGGCCATCGGATAAATACCTTGATATAGAAGAGGATATTGATTTGGACAGTGCTTTTTCCGCAACATTTTCTAAAGGAGACTTTAAAGAAGGTAAATACGAACTTATTATTGAGTGGAAAGTTGGAGAAAAAGCTTTTCTGACTAAGCAGGATATTTACATTGATTAAGGATGGTTATGGAGATCATAGAAGGATTTATTTTTGGCCTTATTGGTAGTTTACATTGTGTTGGTATGTGTGGCCCCCTTGCATTAGCCTTACCTCTACCAACAAAATCAATAAGGCAAAAAGTGACCGGAACCCTGCTGTATAATATTGGTAGAGCATTTACCTACGGCCTTTTAGGATTAATATTTGGTTTGTTGGGTGTTGGTTTAAAACTTTCAGGTATACAACAATGGGTTTCTATTGCTTGTGGTCTTGTAATGATACTTTCTGTGATATTGCCCGGGGTAATTAAACTACCTCAATCAGGTAATAAAGTTTCTACCTCAATCTATTCAACTTTAAAAAAGAAAATAGGCAATTCGTTAAGCCGAAAGAAGTTAAGCAGCCTCTTAATAATAGGTGTTTTGAATGGTTTTTTACCTTGTGGTTTGGTTTATGTGGCCATTACACGTGCTGTAACATCACAAAGCTTAAATGATAGCGTGTTTTTTATGATATTTTTTGGATTGGGAACACTTCCCCTCATGTTTGCAGTTGCCTATTTTGCCAATATCATTAAAAGCCGTTTTTTGCATCAATTACGCAAAGCAATTCCAGTATTTATTGTAATACTCGGTTTACTATTTATTCTTAGAGGACTTAACTTAGGCATCAAATTTATTAGTCCTGAATTTAAAGACAATACAGAGGTTAAGTGTTGTCATTAAACATTCGTGATTGTAATACCTAAATTTATTGCCCCTAAAATTGTGTGCTTAATTCAGACAAAAAAGTCTGTAAAAATTTTTTCTCCATTACTTTTCCATTACTTTTGCCAGCGATTTGGTTCAGAAGGCATATGCCAATGCCTGACGATGCAAGAGGGAATGCCGTGTAAATCGGCAACAGTATCCGCTGCTGTAAGTTCCATTCCAAACTATTTTGGAATCAGGTTGTAATCAACAAAGCCACTGTTTTAAAGGAAATGGGAAGGCGATTGCAAATGGAATAAGTCAGAAGACCTGCCAAAGAAGATTCAATTGTTCGTGTCATTCGGAATAAATGCATGGCGATAAAATACACAAATGTATTCAGCCCCGTTTTGTCAGAACAGTTTAATTAACCTGGGATTTGGAATGAGGTATAAGCTGTTGATAGTATTGTTAGTGTTATCTCTGCCTGTATGGGCAGATGATGAAAGGCGTGATTCTGTAAAAATTAAAGAAGTTGAAATAGCAGTACCAAGGTTATTGCATTTTTCTGTAACAGAAAAAGTTCAGCAGGTTGATTCACTTACAATAGCCCGGTATGCATCACAAGACTTAGGGGCATTACTTCAAAAAATATCACTGGTCAATATTTCATCAAACGGAGGGGCAGGAGGTTTAACTACAGCGGGTATCAGGGGGGCTTCGTCAAACCAAACTGCTGTATTATGGAATGGCTTACCTGTTAACTCTCTTACAACAGGATCGGCTGATTTATCCCTTATAAATGTAGGCGGATTTAATGATATTACAATTACTTATGGTGCTGTTGGTACCCTATACGGAAGTGGTACCATGGGGGGAGCAATTGAACTTTTGACCAAACCGGATTGGAACAAAGGAATGCATTTTAATGTAAAAGGGGGGATTGGTAGCTTCTCAAACTACTCAACTTATTTAAATGCAAGCTACTCAGATGCTTCACTTGCTTATTCAGCCCGGGTTTATTACCAGGATAGTAAAAACGATTTTGAGTATAAAGACATCTACGATCATGGTAGGCCAATTGAAAAACAAACGCATAATGAAACGTCGCTTATTGGCACAATACACAATTTATATTACCGCACAGGAGTTGGCGTTTGGGATGCAGGTTTATGGTATCAGGAAAAAGAAAAGAATATTCCCGGCCTTATGGGTGTAGGCCCTCCGCTTAGTAATCAAACACAAAAAGATTCAATATTTAAGGTATATGCAGGTTGGAAAGGACTGTTAAATACTGTTCGTCTTGAAGGAAAGGTAGCTTATTTATCAGATTTTTTGAGGTATGCAGATAATATTGTATCAGAAATAGAATCAAAGCGATGGTTAACAGATGCCAGTGCAAGGTGGTATTACTCAACTAATTTAACCCTTGATTTAAATGCACGTTATAGCCGTTTAGAAGGTATTACATCTAATTATGCCGAAAATATTACGGAGCATGAAGGCAGGGTAAATGTTGCTGTAAAATATTCTTCAGAATCATTAACTGTAATTGGAACTGTTGGAAAAGACTGGAATGGAACAGAAGTGGGTGAATACAATACAGTAGAATTAATTGATGGTGTACCTGTAAATGTGACTAAAGCCATTAATGAAGTGCCCGACCCTCCTTTACAGTTATCCTTAAGTGGTAAATATATGGTGGTACCCGAAAGGCTTAGCTTAAGGGGGAAAGTGGCTACGCACTACCGTCGTCCTACATTTAACGACCGGTATTGGGATCCAGGAGGTAACATTGATTTACTGCCGGAGGAAGGAATGCTTATAGAGCTGGGTATGGGCTGGAGTAAATCCGGTTTGGCAATAGGAGATTTATTTGCTGAAATTGATTTTTACAGGGCAGATAATAAAGAATCCATTGCATGGAAACCCGCCGGAGCTATTTGGAGGCCTGTTAATACTGGCGAAATTGAGATTCAGGGTATGGATTTGGAACTGAAGAACTCTATTGATGTTGGCAATGATAGAATGATTAACCGGTTAATGTATGCTTATAATAATGCCTTTGATAATGCGCCCGAAAGTGAACGATATAAAGAAACACTGGCCTACAGGCCTAAGCATACTTTAAAAGTAGGAACTGATTACATAAGTGAAAAGTGGAATGGAGGGGTTCTTGTTTATGGTCGGTCAAAAAGTAATACATGGGAAGGTTATAAAGTTGATGGCAATTGTTTGATTGATATCAATGCAGCTTATAACCTATCATTTAGAAAGGCTGATATAGAGTTAGGAGCCCGGGTTGAGAATGTGTTAAACACATCTTACCAGTTGGTTCGGTTCTATCCTATGCCGGGAAGAGCATATTTTGCAACAATTAATATTAAACTATAGAAACAAAGATTATGAAAAAGCTATTTAAATTATTAACATTCTTTTTAATGGCAGGTGTTATGTTTACATCTTGCTCTGATGATGATGATGACAATATAGAGCCAACGATTAGCAAAGTATTTGTGCTTAATGAGGGTAATGATAATGGAACAGTTTCATCCATTAACGAAGAAGGAAAAGTAACAAACAACCTTTATAAAGCGGCCAATGGCCTTCCATTAGGAAAATTTCCTCAATCAATGGCTATTAATGAAACACATGCTTTTATTGTTGTAACAACAATGACAGGTGCCGGATATGTAGAAAAAGTAGATAATAAAACTTTTAAGCATGAGGCATCTCTCACAGGATTGGCTTATCCTCGTGAAATTACTTTGTTAGGCGGCAAGGCATACGTATCTAATGGTAATGGAGCATCGGGTTCGTATCCGAATTACCTAAAGGAAAATAACGAATTATTGGTTATTGACCTGAACACATTTAAGCAAACAGGAACAGTTAAGGTTGGAGCCGGACCAGAAAAAATGGTGGTGTCAAATGGTAAGCTTTATGTAGCGAATAGTGGTGGTTTCAGTAACGATGATAATACTGTTACGGTAGTAGATACGTCAAATGATAATGTGCTTGAAACAATAACTGTAAAGTCTTGTCCAAAAGATTTAACCGTTGATGTAAACGGCGATGTGTGGGTGTATTGTGCTGGCGTACCAAGTTATTCAACAGTTAACGGTTCAGATCCTGCTATTTGTAAAATAACAGGATCAACAGGAGAAGTTACTTCGTGGGATATACCTGCAGTAACAGCCGGAGGAATTAAAAATATTGCTATTAGTAAAGATAAGAAGACAGTATATTATATTGCAGATGGCTTATATGCCATGGCTATTGATGCCACTGCTTTGCCAACTAAAAAGTTGATTGATGCTTTGTTTTATGGCATTGATGTGCACCCCAATACCGGTGAATTGTGGTTATGTGAGAATACCGTTTGGGGTAACTCTGGTAATTCAGTTTTAGTATATAATACCGAAGGGACTAAAAAAGAAGAATATAGTGTTGGTACAACACCTAACTCAATAATTTTTGGGTATTAGGCAATAGGTATTTTTTTTACATGAAATTTTAAAAGGTCAGTATTTTCTGACCTTTTTGCGTTTATTCCAGTTTTATTACTTTAAATGCCAATCAAAATTGATTACTCACTTACTTGTCTCATCTTATAAGCCTTACTGCCGTTTTTGCTAAAGCACTTAATCACTATATATACTGGTATTGTAACGGATTTTATTAAGTCTTTCTTTAAAATTCATTTGGTATAACAATTAATTTAAAAAGGAATAATATCTTTGATAGCATTTTTATAAAGGCAGTAGTCTTTTAATTGAGTGTTTAAAGAATTATAATTGTAATGAAGAATATGAAGAAAATAGTATCACTGTTGGGAGTTACCATTGCCATAGGATTTTCAGCTTGTAAGGATATTGATACATTTGTAATGGAAGACCACCAGGGAGCATTTATTCTAAATAAAGGCACAGATAAAAGTAGCATTAGTTATTACAGTTATGAGCGTGAAACAGTATCGAATAATTATTTTGATACTAAGAATAGTGCTATAGGTATGAATGCCGGGGCACACACTATGGTTATACGCAAGGGGAGTAAATTTCCAAAAGGAAAAGCATTTATCGTTTATCCCCAATCTGATGAGATTGCCATGGTTAATTTAGAGGAGTTTGAATTTGCCGGAACAATAGAATACTATAAAACCCCGACCGATATATTACTTACCAAGGAAGATGAGGCCTATATTTGTGCAACAGGTGAGAAAGGTAAAGGAATGGTTTACAAATATGATTTGAAGAAAAAAGAAGAAGTTGAAGCTATTGAAGTAGCCAAAGAGCCTCTTAAAATGATTACAGCCGGAAAACATTTGTATTGTGCAAGTAAAGGCGATGGTACAGGTGCTAAAGTTATTGTTATAGATATGACAAAAGCTGCTAAGGTGGATACAATAGCTTTACCTTTTGAAAACCCGGTTGATATGGTTGTGGATATTGATCGTAATGTGTGGGTGTATTGTGCTGGTGATGAAAGTGCACTTGTTAAGCTTAAAAGAGAAATTATTACTGAAGAAATAGGGCCGGATGATAACAGGCGCGATACAACTTATGTTACTAATGTATCCAAAGGCTTTTTGCTGGGAGATAAATTGAATGACTCCCCTAATCCATTGACCATTTCTAAGGATGGAAGGAGTCTTTACTATGTATATGGTAGTTTGTGCAAAAACTCTGTATATGCAGAAGAAACTTTATCAAAAGAAGCGATTATTACTGGTGATTATAAAAATGAAACCTTTGCCAGCATTGATTACGATGCGCGTACAAATCGAATAATGGCTTTAACAGCAACCGGAAAATTGGTTATTTTAATGAGTCAGGGTGATGTGTGGAATAATAAAGAAGTATATGAAATAGGAGCAAATCCTTTGATAGCTGTCTTTAATTATTAATCCTAATGTAATACAGATTAAGTTATTTATAATCAAATAAAAAAAAGGTCAACTGTAATGGTTGGCCTTTTTGTTTAATTGTATTCCAGTCGCAATATGTGTTACAGGTTTATGGAGACTTGTGTAGCCAACTTACAAACTAAATCACATCTATTATTTCAATTGTTCTTCCCTGGAAGGAGCACTTGTCACCGGCTTTTTTACCTTTAATATGCTTACCAATAGGAGAGGCGAGAGATAAGGTATAATAAACTGTTTCATTAATTTTTATTTTACCTAATGCAACAGAGATAAAGTAATGACCAATGTTGGTTTCTACAAGGCTGCCAAATCCTGCTGAAATTGATGTATTAGAAGGATCAATCAATAAAAGATCTTTTTTTAGTTGTAGAAGCTGATTTAGCTGTTTGTGCTGATTATTAAGCTCTATTTGTATCATTTCCCGTCCCGTTTCAAATTTATCACCAGCACTGCTTTTTGTGTCGTTCTTCATTGATTCAGATGCATCACTTATACTGGTTTTTATTACTGTTATTTTTTGTTCGAGCTCTTTAAGCAGGAGAGAAAAAAGTTCTTGTTTTGTTTTAGTTGTAATTGCCATAAATAATTATTTACACTATAAGATTTGTTGTAGCAATCTTATGTAATGATATGTTTATAATTCTTGTGAAATTCATACAAGTGGTAAGATTGTAATCTTATTTTTACTTTCTTTGGAAGTAGTTCTTTTTATTTCGTAATTAAGTGTAACAAAAATAATCATTTAAAATAAGGGAATAAAGCTGCTTAAAGGAAGTTTATCCGTTAATAAGCGAAATACTTGCCAGGTGAAATTTACTTAAATAAAAACAGAGAAGAATGAAAAAAATAACGTTTATAAGTGTCCTGTTGACGTGCTCAATTGTTGTATTCTCACAGAAAAAAGATACACTTTCAATAGAGATTTTAAAGGGTGAGTATTGGTGGGGAGGCTTAAGTTCGCAAGGAAACAAAACACCATATGATGCGCAGTCAAACGTAACATTTGACCTGTGGGGCTATAACGGAGGAAATCAGGCGCAGCCAATTCTTCTTTCAAATAAAGGACGATTAGTATGGAGTGAGGACCCGGTTAAGTATACGTTTGACAGTGGTACACTAACAGTTACAAGCCGGAGTAGTGAAATTAGTTTTATTGACGCTGGCAGTAAGCTGACCGATGCTTATTATTATGCAGTAGAGAACTTTTTCCCTCCCAATGGAAAAATCCCGGCAGAAAAGTTGTTTACATACCCTCAGTACAACACCTGGATTGAGTTAATGTATGATCAAAATGAAGAAGATATTCTGAAATATGCCCAGGGTATTATTGATAATGGCTATCCGCCAGGGGTACTGATGATTGATGATAACTGGCAGTATGATTATGGTGTTTGGGATTTTTCGCCTCGTAAATTTAAAGATCCTAAAGGCATGATTAAGAAATTACATGACATGGGATTTGAGGTGATGTTGTGGATTTGCCCTTTTATTAGTGCAGATTCTGAAGAATTCAGATACCTGGCAAAAGAAGGTATGCTTTTACTTGACCCTCAAAAAACACAGCAGGTACTATGGGCAAATACCCAGAATAAAGCAGCTATTGTAAGGTGGTGGAATGGTGCTAGTGCTCTTTTAGATCTTAGTAATCCCAAAGCTAAACAATGGTTTAAAGAGCAGCTTAACTACCTTGTGAATGAGTATGGTGTTGATGGATTTAAATTTGATGCAGGTGATGCTAACTTTTATACTAATGGAGTGGTATCATATAAAACGGTAACACCTAATGATCATTCTGCATTTTTTGCCGAAATAGGACTGGATTACCCATTAAATGAATACCGCGCTTCGTGGAAAATGGCAGGCTTACCATTGGCACAAAGATTAAGGGATAAAGGACATAACTGGTCTGACTTGCAAAAGCTTATTCCGGATTTGATGTCGCAGAGTATAATGGGGTATGCTTACACTTGTCCTGATTTAATCGGAGGTGGTGAGTACCAGTCTTTTCTATATGCTTCCAGAATAGATGAGGAATTAATTGTAAGATCTGCGCAGGTACATGCTTTAATGCCAATGATGCAGTTCTCTGTTGCACCATGGAGAGTTTTATCAAAGAAAAATGCAGAAATATGTGTTCAAGCAGCTAAGCTACATACTAAAATGGGCGATCTTATTCTTGAATTAGCCCATAAAGCATCTAAAACAGGAGAGCCTATTGTGAAGCCTATGGCATTCGCTTTCCCGGAAGGAGGATATGAGCAAATTAAAGATCAGTTTATGCTAGGTGACGATATACTGGTTGCACCAGTAGTTGAAAAGGGTGTTTATGAACGAAAGGTTATATTACCTAAAGGAAAATGGAAAGGTGATGATGGAAAAATTGTAAAAGGTAATAGAACTATTGAAATAGATGTACCTATTGAAAGATTACCATATTATACCAGGGTAAAATAATTTGTTGTAGAGAAAAGTTCTGATCATACAATAGCTCGCTATGGTTTCAGAATACTCATTACAAATCTGGCATAAACTAAGATTTCTGGTGACTTTAACTGTGTATTCCAAACTCATGATAGTTAAGCATAACAATAGCCTAGTAGGTACTTTCTTACCGGGCTATTGTTTTATATTATTTTCACACTTGGTGTAAAATGAAGTTAATCAGTTCTTTTTTATTTTGCCAAAAAAGGTTTTGATAAGGGAGATATAACCAGACGTGTGTTTTTATATCTGCCTTTTCATATTGTAAAAACCGTCTTTTATACAAAAGCGTATTGAATTGCGGAACAGTGACTATTTAAGAAGATTTTACCCAAGAGACTCACCCTGCCTATAAATATAAAACATGTAAATTGTTAATCTATGTAGGTTTATATATGATAATTTGTTGTGTAAAATGAATAATAACAAAAAAAGCGCCAACAGGCACTTTTTTTATAAGGATAAAAATCTCACAATTAATTTTGATCAGAAGGTTGTTTGCCTTCAATAATGTTGCGGGCCATTTCCAGGATAGTTGTGTCATCTAATTCAACAATACCACCATCGGGGCCTTGTTCAAGATGTATCCCTACACTTTTCCCCCGATCATAGTTGGCACCGCCAAAGTAATTTCTTACAGTTTCTACGTCGAGGTTTAACTCATCGGCAATCGTACGAATACCTCCATCAGGCAGATTATCTTTTATCTTCCTGAGTTGATTAAATGTTATTGTTTTTGTACTCATATTGAAAAGGTTTAATAGTAAATATAAGTCTGTACACAAAATATAAAAAATAATTTAAAATTAAAATTTATAACCTACTAAATCCGGTTTATTGTTGGAAAACTAAGGTCATTTTAACGCCTTTTGATATTTATTTTTTATGAAGTCTCTTCATCAGTTCTATGTGTTTTTTTAATTAAATCAAATTCATTGGGAGATAGTTTTTACCAAAAGGAGGCCGGGAGAACGAAAATGTAAATTTAACCCGGGCTACTTAAAAGAATAACGTCTATGGATTAATTCAGTGTAAGGTATCTTATTATCACATTTATTTAAAATGGTGAAAATAATTAATGAGTTTACTTATTTTTATTCTTTCTGTAAAACATTCTTAATGGGAAATGATGCATCTCAGGCTTCTAAATTACCTTGTGCTGTAGGTGCTAATTTTTCAATATTTATAAATGCCGATTTAGCAGAAGAGGCAATGAAGCTGTTTTGTTGGTTTACCAGGTATCGGTCAGGTTAGTATAATATGCCATTAGAAAAAACATTTTGGAGTGCATTGTTTGGAATACACTTCTTGGATGCCCTTTTTTTTGAGTGTAAGGTCAATGTTTTATTGTATGTTTTAAAAAATTACCAATAAACCCATTACTTTTGCATAAAATTTAAACGTTCTATTTTGAAATTTTCAGATTTAAACCTCAATACAGTACTTTTAAATGCATTAAATGATATTGGTATATTTGATGCAACACCAATTCAGGAAAAAGCATTTCCGGTTATTATGTCGGGGCGTGATGTTGTAGGGATAGCACAAACGGGTACGGGAAAAACCTTTGCTTACATATTACCAATATTGCGTCAGCTCAAATTTTCAAATCAGCGCCACCCGAGAATATTGGTATTGGTTCCAACACGTGAGTTAGTTGAGCAGGTTGTTGGTGAATTCAGGAAACTGACCGAATATATGAATGTAAGGGTAGGAGGTGTTTACGGAGGTACAAATATCAATACTCAAAAAGCTATGGTTTATGAAGGCTTAGATGTATTGGTAGCTACGCCGGGGCGATTAATTGATATTGTACTTACCGGTATTTTGCGATTAAAAGGTATACAAAAACTCGTGATTGATGAGGTTGATGAGATGTTAAACCTGGGATTCAGATCTCAATTGGAGCAAATTCAGGAACTGTTACCCGATCGCCGTCAGAACCTGATGTTTTCAGCAACAGTAACACCCGATGTTGACAAACTAATGAAGGAGTGGTTTTATAATCCTGAGCGAATTGAAGTGGCTGCAACCGGTACGCCATTAGAAAAGATTTTTCAGAGCGGTTATATTGTTCCAAACTTTTATACAAAGCGTAATTTGTTGATACACATGTTGAATCATGATGATACAATGGATAAAGTATTGGTCTTTGTACAAAGTAAAGGTATTGCCGATTTATTATTTGAAGAGCTGGATAAAGTGTTTCCTGGATTGATTGGAGTTATTCACTCTAATAAATCTCAGAATTTTCGTTTTCGGATGGTAGAAGAATTTCTTAAAGGAAAGCGACGAGTGCTTCTGGCTACAGACTTAATTGCCAGAGGTATGGATCTGCTCCATGTAAGTCATGTAGTAAACTACGATCTGCCTGAGACATCAGAGGGGTATATACACCGGATTGGACGTACCGGTCGGGCAGAGTCTGATGGTATAACCATTGCCTTTGTTGAAGAAAAAGATGAAGACCGATGGACTTCTATTCAAAAGTTAATGAAGAAGGAAGTTCGTTTAGAACCTTTACCGGAAGAGGTAAAAGTCAGTAATGAGTTGTTGGAGTCGGAAAAAGATATTCTGGCGGGGATGGCATTGGTTAAAACACCAAAGCTTGCAACCCAAAAAGGTAAGGCTTTTCATGAAAAGAGTGATAAAAACAAAAAAACTAACCAGGGCGGTTCATACCGGCGTACAATTGCTGCCAAATATAAAAAGCCAAAAACACGAGGACAAAAAAAGAAAAGGTGATGCTTTGTAAAAGCATTTAAATTTTTGCAACTGTTTATATTTGGGTATCTTGTACTTATTTCTGCATCGCAATTATGAAAACTCGTGTTTTATTTCTTATTAATCCGATTTCAGGTATTGGTAAACAACGAACTGTTGAGAAGGTTGTTAATGATGAAATTGATCATACTAAGATTGAATTTGAAATTGCCTATACCCAATATGTTGGTCATGCCCGGGAACTGGCTAAAGCAGCTATAGGTCAATATTCAATCGTTGTTGCGGTGGGGGGCGATGGAACAGTAAATGAAGTTGGTGCTTCGTTGATTAATACAACTACAGCAATGGCCATTATTCCTACTGGTTCAGGTAATGGTTTAGCCCGGTTTCTAGATATTCCTTTAAGGGTAACGCGTGCCATACAGGTTATTAATCATATGGAAGTCAGAGATATTGATACTCTGTGTGTTAATGATCAGGTTTCTTTAAATGTTGCAGGAATTGGTTTTGATGCTCATATAAGCCATTGTTTTGCTAAACAAAAGAATAGAGGGCCAGTTGCGTATGTAAAACTTATTACAAAAGAATATGCCAGGTATAAGTCATCTACATATACAATTACTATTGATGGAAAGCTATACCGCCTACCTGCCTTTATGATTACATTTGCCAATTCATCGCAATGGGGAAATAATATTCATATTGCACCACAGGCTAAAATAGATGATGGATTGATTGATGTCTGCATTATTAAAGAATTCCCTATTTATGATGGACCATCATTATTAATAAGTATTTTGGATCAGAGCGTTGATCAACGGCGCTATGATTTGATGACACAAGCTAAAAATATTAGAATAGAGTGTACAGAAGGCCTGTTGGGGCATTTGGACGGTGAACCTGTAAACTTAGGAAATAAGGCAGAGATAAAGATTCATCCATTATCACTTCGGGTTGTAGTACCACCTAAAGATTTTAGAAAGAATTTGTTGGAACCACTTAAAGACTTAAAGGAATTTCTTCCTCCTTTACCATCTTTATCTAATCTGCCCAAAGGCTTAAGGTATAGCAGCAAAGATTAAAATAGCTCTTATATCAATCATTTATTAAATTTGATATTCGAATTGGATTTTGGATATTTACAGTAATATAAAAAGTTTGGCAACTGAATAAAAAAAGCCGTTCTACTTCTTGTAGAACGGCTTTTGATGTTTTTATAGAAAACTTACTTTCTCTTTTTATTTGCTTGTTTTTGCATATCTTCCAAGCGCTGCTGAAACTTCGATTTCTTAACAGGTTTTTTCTGATTGGCTTTAAGTTTCAGTAAAAGTGCTTTTTCATCAACAAAACGACGAATCAATAAAGTCTGACCGATTGTAATTAATGTTGAGACAAAGTAATAATAACTTAAACCAGATGCATAATTGTTAAAGAAGAACAGGAACATTACCGGCATCATATACATCATACCTTTCATACCTGGCATTTGCTGGCTGCTCTGCGTCATTTCCTGGTTAATCTTGGTATACACAATATTTGTAATTGCCATTAATAAACAGAATAAACTAACGTGCGAACCATAGAATGGAATATTAAACGGTAGTTCAAGGATTGAGTCATATGATGATAAATCTGTTGCCCATAAGAAGCTTTCCTGACGTAATTCGATAGAGGCAGGAAAGAACTGGAACATGGCAAACAAGATAGGCATTTGTAATAGCATTGGTAAGCAACCGCCCATTGGATTAACACCGGCTTTTTTATACAGAGCCATAGTAGCCTGCTGGCGTTCCATAGCTTTATCCTTTGGTATGCGGTTGTTTATTTCTTCTATTTGTGGCTTTAATACTTTCATTTTTGCCGTTGACACATACGATTTGTAGGTCAGAGGGAAAAGTAAAAGTTTAATTAAGATTGTAAGCAATAGGATGATTAAACCATAACTGCTGATAAAACCTTCAAAAAAGTGAAATACTTCAATTACACCCAGGTTGATGTAACGCAAGAATCCCCATCCTAAATAAACTAACTCACGCAGCTTGTATGCTTCATCATATGGTTTTAATGCTTTAAAATCATTAGGGCCAAAATAAAAATGAAACCCAAGGTTGTCATCACCTGTAAAAGGAACATTAATCAGGGCACTTGCATTCATTATAAGGCGATCGTTTTTTTCTTCAGGAGCTTCTGTACTAACTTCTCCACTTAAGAAATTATCTTTTGCTATAAATACAGAAGAGAAGAACTGATCTTTAAAAGCTACCCATTTTACTTTGGTAGTCAAATTTTCAGAATCAGAGCTTGTTGCATTGATATGATCAACATCTTCTTGCGCAAATTTGAAATATACACCAGCACGTTGACGCTCAAAATCAGGAGACTTTTCCTGGGCATTCATTTGCATTTTCCATTCAAGAGCTAAGGAGCCTGTATTGGTAGATATGATACTGCCCATATTACGTGTTGTAATATTGAAGTCAGCCATATAGCTATTGTCAGGTAAGCTGTACGAAAACACCATTTGGCCTTCAGCAGCATTAATGATCAGGTCTGCTTTATTTGATGATGTTGATGCAACATTAAAAAACAGATCGTTGGTATGAAAAACACGGTTACTGTGAATAAAGTTGAAACCGAAGGTATTTTGATCGCCATCCTGAAGCAGGAGTGCTTGTCCATCGTGTGTAGTATAATCTTTTAATTCAACCGAATAGATGCGTGCACCTTTGGTTGATATCTTCATTCTGATCAGATTATTCTCAAGCGTTATAAAAGACTGTTCTCCTTCAGCAGCATCAGCAAATAATCCAAAACGGCTTTGCTTTTCAGCAGCAAGAGTTGCCGAGTCTTTCTCTACAACTTCTATTGCAGCTTGTTTTGCACGTACTTCGTCAGCTTGTTTTTCAGCTGCCATACGAACTAAATTAACCTGATGAAGAGAATCCTGACGTCTTTTTTGCTCTGCTAATTCTTGCTCCGATGGCTTATTCATCCACCAAAAAAAGCCCAGAATTGCAGTGATAAGTATAATTCCGGTTATTGAATTTTTATCCATTATTTATGCGTATGTTAGTTTTACTCTTTAATTGCTGCTTTAATAAAAGCTAAAAATATAGGATGTGGTTTTAACACTGTACTGCTGTATTCAGGGTGAAACTGTACACCAACAAACCACTTGTGTTCTGGTATCTCCATTATTTCAACCAAACCTGTTTCCGGGTTACAACCGGCTGCTACCATACCCGCTTTAGCATAAGCATCTAAATACTCGTTATTAAACTCGTAACGGTGACGATGACGCTCTTTAACATCAGCTTGTCCGTATGCCTCAAAAGAATTTGTTCCCTTTTTAAGGTTACAATCGTAAGCTCCTAAACGCATTGTGCCACCCATATCAGTTATATTCTTCTGATCTTCCATTAAATCAATAACAGCATTATGCGTTGAATGATTCATTTCACGGGAATTTGCATCTTTTAGATTAAGTACATTACGGGCATATTCAATAACAGCACATTGCATACCTAAGCAAATGCCTAAGAAAGGGACATTGTTTTCACGTGCATATTTTACTGCTAACAGTTTACCTTCAATACCACGATGGCCAAAACCTGGAGCTACCAATATTGCATTAAGACCTTTTAGTTTTTCTAACACATTGGTATCGGTAATTTCTTCCGAATGAATTAACTCTATTTTTGCTTTACGGTCGTTGTATGTTGATGCGTGTATTAGTGCTTCTATAATTGATTTATAAGCATCGGCCAATTCTACATATTTACCAACTAAACCAATTTTTACTGTTTTTTTTGCTCCGTTAAGTTTATTAAGAAAATCTTTCCAGTCCTTAAGGGCTGGTTGCTCAGCAATTGGAAGATTCATCTTTTTCAGAATAATTTCATCCAAACCTTCTTCCTGCATTTTAACCGGAACCTCGTATATTGTTTTTACATCAATGGATTGAATAACAGCTTTACTGTCAACATTACAAAATAAAGCAACCTTACGACGAATGTCTTGTGATAATTCCTTTTCTGTGCGAAGAACCAATACATCAGGCTGAACACCAATTTCTAATAGTTGCTTAACAGAGTGTTGCGTAGGCTTGGTTTTTAATTCGCCTGAGGCATTCAGAAACGGAACCAATGTTAAGTGAACAACAGCTGCGTGATTGCCCAGTTCCCATTTCAACTGGCGAACAGCTTCTACATATGGCAATGACTCTATGTCACCAACAGTACCGCCAATCTCAGTAATTACAAAGTCATATTTGTGCTTTGTACCAAGTAGTTTAATATTGCGTTTGATTTCATCAGTAATATGTGGTATAATCTGAACCGTTTTTCCAAGGTAGTCACCTTTACGTTCTTTATTAATTACATTCTGATAAATTCGACCTGTAGTTACATTATTAGCTTGCGATGTTGGCACATTCAGGAAACGTTCGTAATGACCAAGGTCAAGATCTGTTTCAGCCCCATCCTCAGTTACATAACACTCTCCATGCTCGTATGGGTTAAGTGTTCCAGGATCAACATTTAAATATGGATCTAACTTCTGAATTGTTACCTTATATCCTCTTGCCTGCAATAATTTGGCTAATGAGGCTGAAATAATTCCTTTTCCCAATGAGGAGGCTACACCCCCGGTTACAAATACATATCTTGTTTCCGGCACAACAATACTTTTAAATAGTTATTTCAATTGCTCGTTACGAGCGAAAATTACAAGCTACAAAGGTAGAAAAATACTTTAAATATTGGCCTTTGGCAGTGTTCAAAAGTAAGAAGAATTTTATTGCAAAAAGAGGAGAGATGTGCTTTGTTAAGAGGCTTATTATTAAATATAAAAGACCGATACTTTATCGGTCTTTTATATTTAATTTTGTTTAATTTACTTTTTTTATTGAAGTGATAATTGCTGTTTGTTGGTAATTCACGTGTGGTGAGTTACATTTCATCAAGCATATCAAGCTTTTTGTTCAGGAGTTTAATGTTTTTTCTGCCTGTTTCAATTTTATGCTCGAAATCACGCACCAGTGCTTCTGATTTTTTCGACTTTGCAAAGAAACCAATATTATTTTCCCAAAGTGTTATATCGCTTTCCAGTTGCTTAAGTTTATTAATAATTTTATTGCGCTCCTGGGTTAAACGATCCGGGTGATCAGTTGATTTATAATTCTCAATCTTATTTCTAAATTTTTCCACATTCTTTTCAAACTCATTTAATTTTAAGTTATCGAAATAATGGTTGATGTGGTTTCTGAACTCCTGGTTTACCCGGTCTTTATCTTTTATTGGTACATGGCCTATTTCTGTCCAGCGGTGTTGAAAATCTTGTAGTTGTTTAAAATTTTCTTCAGCATTTTCGTTTGGCTCAAATGTTTGTACTTCTTTAATTAATTCTTCTTTTAGTTTGAGGTTTTCATCTTGCGACTCATCTTTTTCACTAAAGAAATTAGATTTATGCTCAAAGAATGCATCACAAGCGGAACGAAAACGTTTCCAAATTACATCAGATTGTTTACGAGGGACAGGGCCAATCTCTTTCCACTTTTTCTGAATCTTAATAAATTCATCTGTTACACGTTTCCAGTCCGTACTGTCTTTCATGCTTTCGGCTTGCAAGCATAATTCTGTCTTTAACTGTAAATTGCTGGTCTGTTCTGATTTATATGATCTAAAAAACTGTCGTTTATTATTAAAAAATAGGTCGCAAGCTTTACGGAAATGATCGTAAATACGATTATTATCTTTTTTAGGTGCAAAGCCAATGGTTTTCCATATGGTTTGTAACTCTATTAATTCTTTACTTTTAGCTTCCCATTCTTTGGGTGAGTGAAGTTCTAGCTTAGATAGCTCTTCTGCTTTAATGTACAATTCAGTTTTGGCATCCAGGTTTTTTTGTAATTGATTTTTTAGTCCTTCAAAATATTCCTGATGTCTTTTATTGATTTTTGAAGTGGCTTCTTTGAAGCGAATCCAAACTTCTTCCTTTTGTTCGCGCGGTACAGGGCCAATTTCACGCCACTGTTCATGGTATTTCTGTAGCGTTTTAAACGCCTTTACAATGGTTGGCTCAAGTAAAAGATTCTCTGTTTTTTCACATAAATCTATTTTGGCTTCCATGTTCTTTTTTAAATCGAGATCGCGCAGTTCTTTATTAATTTTTATGTACCCGTAAAAATTCTCAACTGTCAGGTTATAACTTTCCCACAGATCATGAACTTTATTTTGAGGAATGGAACCAATATTACGCCATTTTTCTTGCAGTTCTCTAAAATGCTGAAAGGTTTCATTTAAAGATTCCTGTTTGTTAATTAGTTCTTTAATACCTTCTATAACATCTGTTTTAGCTTTTAAATTAGCTATTTTCTCTTCTTCTAATCTTTTATTAAATTCAGCTCGACGCTCTTTAAATTCTTTTAATAAATTTTTAAGGTCAACTTCACAAGTGTCAACAGGGGGAGCGAAGTTTTCTTCCAACTCGCCTGATTCAACAAATTTTCGCTTAATGTCTTCTAGTTCAGCTGAATGTTTTTTATAAAAAGCGGATTTGATTGCTTCTACTTCATTCTTAACATTATCGACCGGAAAATTTTTTAATACCTGTTTTAGGCGAACGACTAACTCTTCTTTTGTAAGCATTATGTGCTCAACAGGTTCAAGAATCGGCTTTTCCTCAGTAACTTCAGGTCGTTCATTTTCCGAAACCTCGGTTTTGGTTTCATTGCTTGTAACAGCTTCTTCCGAAGTTATTTCTTCATGTACAGGAGTGGTCACCTCATTTTCGGGTGTGTTGCTAACTGGCGTATTTTCAGATTGGTTTTCTGAATTCAAACCTTCACCAATATTGGCTGGTTTGTTTAGGTCTTGTGCTTTCATAAGCTTTGTGTTCTTTACTATGCTAGGCAAGTATTGTGTTTAGCATCAATTTATTTTACGAATATATCGTAATTCGGGCAAGTGGCAAATTTTTTTGATGAAAAAGAAAGCTATTGTCTCATAGCTCATGGATAATGGCTTTTAGCTATCTTTGTTAAAAAAATAACTCGATATTATGCGCATAGATATACTGACCTTATTTCCTGAAATGTTTGAAGGGCCATTAACACAATCCATTATGAAAAGAGCGGTTGATAAAGGTATGGTAGAGATGTTGTTTCATAATATCCGTGATTATACTCTGGATAAACACAAAAAAGTTGATGATTATGCATTTGGTGGAGGAGCGGGTATGGTAATGACTATACAACCTATTGCAGATTTAATTGAAAAATTGAAGTCAGAACGTACTTATGATCATATTATTTATATGACACCAGATGGGAAGCGTTTTGATCAGAAAATTGCCAATACTCTTTCTCTGGCAGAAAATATTATGATTTTATGCGGCCATTATAAGGGGGTTGACCAACGTATTCGTGATATGTATATAACATCAGAAATATCGATTGGAGATTTTGTGTTAACTGGTGGTGAGATTGCAGCAGCAGTTGTTTCTGATGCTATTATTCGTTTAATACCAGGGGTAATGTCAGATGAAACATCTGCCTTAACTGATAGTTTTCAAGATGGATTACTGTCGCCCCCGGTTTATACACGTCCAGCTGATTACAATGGTTACAAAGTGCCAGATGTTTTGTTGAGTGGTAATCAAGCTAAAATTGATGCCTGGCGTGAGCAGAAGGCATACGAACGAACACAAGAGATACGTCCGGATTTATTAAATGATCATTAATAACGAATTTTTTACCTGTTACAAAGTGTTTTATAAGTGCAGTATCTGCATTTATCTGCATTTTCAACAGGTTCAAATGGAATATCTTTATTATAAATTGTTTCTATAAGTTTATCAAGGCATGTTCTGAACTCATCTTTTACTGAATGGAGAAAAATTGGATTTTTCTCTTTGCCTTCTTTTAAAAATAATTGTGTATCGTAATTCTTTTTAAATACATCGCGTACCCAGATAACATTAGGTTGTGTTGGTGTTACTTCCTCTGATGTCTCATCCAGAATTAAAGCGTAAAGTAAGGTTTGAAAAGTCGCCTTGTTTTTTTTATGTTTATCTGTATCAAACAGATCGGGTATAGAGTTAATAAGAGCATCACCAGACCCGGTTTTATAATCCATTACTTTTAATATGCCGTCCTTACTTTCTAAACGATCAATATAACCACCAATGCTAATTGTTAAGTCATTATTTGAATAGGACCAGTTAACCTTTCGTTCCAGATCAATAATCGAAAATGGAACACGCTCCTTTTCTAGTTTCAAAAATTGAAGTAAATAACGGCGAATGACTTCAAATACCATTACATTTTTACCATGAAGCTCTGTAAAAGAGCTACGACCTTTCTCGTAATCGCTTAGGTGTGTATTAAAACCATTACGAATAAGATTGTCAATTTGTTTTTTCGATTTAATCCAGCCCTCAATTATTGCTTCATCAACTTCTTTACCTATTTGAGTTTTGTACAGGTTTTCAATAACATCATGAAATATGAGTCCGAAAATACGTGCATCAGCCTCCTCCGTTATCTCATCAGGTTCTTTTATTTGTGCTATTTTTTGGTAATAAAATCGCATAGGACATTCAATATAAACAGATAATGCACTTGGAGATAAAAAACGTTCATTACCAGTTTTATATTTATTGAGCTCTTTCATTACTGCGTTTGTTTTTGGTGCAACAGGTAGGGGAGGGCTCAATAAAGATACATGGCCGGAAGATGTTTGACTTTTTATTTTGGCATCAAATTCATATTTTAATTGATAGAGGTAGCGGCTCATTTCATTTGATTTCATGCCTTGTGCCCCGGTTGAATAAAGCAACTCAACTTTTTTAGCGCGATGTATTAAGCGGAAGAAATAATAAGAAAAAATAGTGTCCTGAAATTCAATAGTTGGTAGTTCAAAGCCAGCACGTAAAGTTGCCGGAATAAAGGTGTTTGGTGCTGAAGTACGTGGAAAAATACCTTCGTTTAAGTCAAGAATAATAAGTTTGTCAAAGTCCAGAGCACGCGTTTCTAATATTCCCATTACCTGTAGTCCGGCCAGTGGTTCCCCTTTAAAAGGCACGGTTTGGAAATCGGCTAGTTTTTTATACAGCTTAATCCATGTTTCAGGTGTTATGTTTTCTTGTTGGTTTTGCTCCAGTAAATCCTGTAAACGTACAATACTATTGTGTAAAGCAAATACGAACTCTTGTTCAAGTACTTTATCTTCCCGGGGCTTTAAGAGCTCAAATATTTGTGTTAGAATATCAACAAGGTAACGAGCTAAATCACCACCATTATTCACTTTGTTAAAAATGAGTTTAAAAAGCTTATTTGTTTGTAACTCTTTAGCTTTAATAAAGATAATATTTTGGCTTACCAGTTTTTTATGCAGTTTTCTGCAATCATTTTCTGCCAGCATTGATATATACTGATGCTGTAATACCGGTAATATGTGGCGGTGATAAAGCCAAACGCCTTCTTTACTTTTGCGGGCATTGCGTTGCATATCGAAGAGTAAGTTTACCAAACCAAATACAGGTGTATTATTTAGCGGATATCCCATGGTAACATTTACTCTATCAACGTTTTCTGGTATGCCGTGCAGGGCAGGCATAAGCATTGTTTCATCGGCTAATACAAGTGCTGTTTTAAGATCGCTTTCGTATTCGCATTTTAAAAATGAATGAACAGATTTTAATTGTTCTGTTGGGTTGGCAACTGCTGTAATGGTAATATCCGGACCTTCTTCATTAAAGGGAAGAATAAAATCTTTGGGCGAAGGGTACTTTAGCCGGTTTTCATTTAAAAATAAGCCGGGTCCCCTGCTTTTATATGCTTCAATAAAGTCACCATTGTCTTTGCTCATCAATGGTGAATAATCCCAAAAGAAGTCGGCCCGCTTACTTTTTTGCAGATAATTCATTAATTTCCGTTCAGCTGGAGTTAGGGCGTTAAGCCCCACAAAAACAACTTTTTTCCATTCCAGATCAAGGTTAATATCCTTATCAATGCGTTCAGCAATATCCCTGTAAATCATGCCTTCATAGGCTAGGTTGTTTTTTTGCAGAACTTCTCTGAAAGCTTTATAAAGTTTAGGAATTTGCTCCCAGTTTTCAAGAAAGTGAGATTGGTGCGAAGACAATTGGTCTGCAGAAAAAGTACCCCAAAATGTTTTTATTGCTTCCAGTTGTTTCTTACTAAGATGGCTGTAGTCATCATCCAGTTCTTTTAAAGAAATGATATTGGCAAATAATTGATCGACATTAACCAAATATTTATCCACATCATCAAAATCACCCAGAAACATATCTCCCCATGGTAAAAAATCATCAAAAGAAACAGTTTTACCAGTAATGTCATTGTAAACTGTATGTAAGGTAAATAGGAGCGTTATGTTATCTGCAGACACAGCTTTGGACAAGGTGCTAAATAAATCATTTACCGTTACAATGTGGGGTGCCCATTCTGGTTTATCTACAAATTGCCTTAAATGGTTGGTGAAAAAAACACCGGCTCTTTGGCTCGGAAAAACAAAACAATAATCTGTTAATTCTGTTTTTGATTCTTTATAATATGAGGCAATAGCATTAAGAAAACCAGATGTCATGAGATATGTTTTATTAACAACAAATTTAGTCTAATTTTTCAATCTGTATCTGAATTTCCGGGTTAAGCCGGTGGAAAAAATAGTTTTATAATAATTCAAAAACAATATGCAAATAAAAATATCAGATAAAAAGGTGTTTTATAAAAGGTTTTTAAGCTTAAATTTATTTTAACTTTAAACTCACTTAATTTGTTAATAAGAGGTATAATTTAAAATACCTATTGGAAGACTAACATAGTTTTATGGATAAATTCTCATTTCTGGGAAATAGTGAACTGAGCTCTATTGACCAGCTTTATCAGCAATACAAACAAGATCCCGATTCTGTAGATGAATCATACCAGAAGTTTTTTCAAGGCTTTGATTTTGCATTAGAAAACTATCAACAACCAACTTCATCAGGTTTAGTAGATAAGGAATTCTTAGTGCTTAACCTGATTCATGGCTATCGTCAAAGAGGACACTTGTTTACAAAAACCAATCCTGTGCGTTCGCGTCGAAAATATTATCCTACCCTTGATATCGAAAATTTTGACCTTTCAGAAAAAGATTTGGATACGGTATTTCAGGCAGGTAATGAGCTGGGTATTGGTCCGAGTACTCTTAAAGATATTATTGCGCATTTACAGCAAACCTATTGCCAGTCTGTTGCTGTAGAATACCTGTATATTCGTCATCCTGAGATTTTAAGCTGGATGAAAAATAAGATGGAAAGCCTAAAGAATACTCCAAATTTTTCGCCTGAAAAAAAGCGTATGATATTTAATCAGTTAAATAGTGCGGTTGGCTTTGAAAATTTTATTCATAAGAAATTTGTAGGACAGAAACGTTTCTCTCTCGAAGGTTCCGAAACGCTAATTCCGGGCTTACATGCTATAATAAGTAAAGGAGCAGATTTAGGAGTGGAAGAAGTAATGATTGGCATGGCTCACCGTGGCAGATTAAATGTAATGACCAATATTCTTCGTAAACCTTATAAAAATGTTTTTAAAGAGTTTGTTGGAGATGAATATGAAGATGGCATTTCCCTGGGCGATGTAAAATATCATTTGGGCTATGGTAACGATATAGAAACGGAAAATGGCAAAAAGGTAAGGGTTAATTTAGCACCTAATCCATCACATCTGGAAACAGTAGCACCTGTTATAGAGGGTATCTCCCGATCTAAGATAGACCATAAGTATGGAAAAGATTTTGATAAGGTTGTACCAATAGTTATACATGGTGATGCTGCTATTGCAGGGCAAGGGCTAGTATATGAAGTGGTGCAAATGGCCCAGTTGCAGGGCTATAAAACAGGGGGGACGATTCATATCGTTATAAATAACCAGGTTGGTTTTACAACAAATTATCTTGAAGGACGATCATCAACTTATTGTACTGATGTGGGCAAGGTAACCCGTTCTCCTGTTTTTCATGTTAATGGCGATGATGTGGAGGCATTGGTCTTTACGGTTGAGTTAGCTATGGAATATCGACAGCGTTTTAATTCAGATGTTTTTATTGATCTTTTATCCTATCGTAAATATGGTCATAACGAAGGTGATGAACCACGCTTTACACAACCAACTTTATACAAGGCAATTGCAAAGCATAAGAATCCGCGAGATATCTATAAGTTAAAGCTTGAAGAAGAAGGTGTGGTTTCGAAAAGTGATGCCAAAAAAGAAGAAGAAAATTTAAATCAGTTGTTAGAGCAAGAGTTGACAGATTCGAAGCTGATAGAGAAGGTGATGATTCAGCGTTTTTTACATGAGGACTGGAATACTTATCGTCATTCTGAACCTGAAGATTTTGGGACGTCACCTGATACTTCAATCGGGCGCAAACAACTACTACATTTATTGGAGCGTATTAATCATTTACCCGAGGATAAAAAATTCTTTAAGAAGCTGCACAAGATTGTTAACGATCGTAAAGCTATGGTAGATGAAGACCGGATAGACTGGGCTTTGGGAGAACTTTTGGCTTATGCTTCCTTGCTTACCGAAGGACATTCGGTACGTTTAAGTGGTCAGGATGCAGAGCGGGGTACATTTGCTCACCGTCATGCTGCTTTAACAATTGAAGACACTGATAAGCGTTATCGCCCTTTGCAACATATTGCTCCAAACCAGGCGTCATTTAAAGTATACAATTCATTACTATCAGAATATGGGGTGATGGGCTTTGAATATGGTTATGCTTTGGCTAAGCCGGATGGATTAACAATATGGGAAGCACAGTTTGGTGATTTCTATAATGTAGCACAAGTTATTATCGATCAATACATATCATCGGCAGAAGAAAAATGGGGCTTAATGAATGGTTTAGTTCTTCTTTTACCACATGGTTTTGAAGGACAAGGGCCGGAACACTCCAGTGCACGTGTGGAGCGTTTTCTGTCATTGGCAGCTCGTAATAATATGCAAGTAGTTAATTGTACCACACCTGCTAACTATTTTCATGTGTTACGTCGTCAGCTAAAACGTGATTTCAGAGTACCGTTAATTGTATTTACGCCAAAGAGTTTATTACGTTTTCCAAAGTGTGTATCTAAGCTGAGCGATTTTGCACAAGGCGGATTCCGCGAGGTAATTGATGATATGGATGTGAAGGTAAAAGAGGTTAAACGTGTTGTATTTAGTACAGGTAAGGTCTATTATGACCTATTAGCTCGGAAAGAAGAGTTAGGTGCCTGCGATGTTGCTTTAGTACGATTGGAGCAGATGCATCCTTTCCCACAGCAACAGGTTGATGAGATTCTGAAGAAGTACGATAAAGCCCTATTGCACTTATGGGTTCAGGAAGAACCAGAGAATATGGGAGCTTGGAATTATATAAGGAATAAAATGCCTGATGCTGGCCTTATTCCTGTGGCACGATTAGCGAGTGGTAGTCCGGCAACCGGATTAAACGGTTTACATGTTATTGGACAAAATGAGATCGTTAATAAGGTATTTAAAGGCTGCCATTGCGATCGTAAGTTAAAATATTGTGGTTTGCAGTGCGTAGAAGGAAAGTCAAGAACAGAAATATTAAAACAACATAAGTATTTTGAAGAACCTCCACGTTTTTCAATTTAAATAATAGTAAATAGTTAGTAGTCAGGGATAATAATATTTGGCCTTTAGACTCAAAATGAATTTAATATGATAGTTGAAATTATAGTACCTACACCCGGTGAATCCATCACAGAAGTAGAATTAGCCAGTTGGTTGGTTGCTGATGGAGATATTGTTGAAAAAGATCAGGAAATTGCAGAGATAGAATCAGACAAAGCGACCCTTTCACTTTTAGCTACAGAAGCAGGAAAAATTAAGTTATTGCTTGAAGGTGGTGAGCCAGTTAAGGTGGGGGCTGTTGCTTGCTCAGTAGATACTGATTTTGCTGGTGAAGTGCCTGCTGCTTTAACCGAAAAATCAGTTGAGGCAGAAGAGAATAAGGATACATCACCAAAAGAAAAGCCTAAAGCAGGTGAAAAAGGCACTAATGTTACTCCTTCGGATTATCCACATGCTAAAATATCGCCTTTGGCTAAAAGGATGATGAATGAAGCCGGTATGACTGCTGATCAGATTATCAATGGCTTAAAGCGTTTATCAAGTAAGGAAGTAGAATTGGTAAAAGACCATCCTGACACACAAACTTCTTCAGATTCCGCAATGGCCTCTGCTTTTATTGATGCTAATGCCAGTCGTGAAGAAGTACGGCAAAAGATGACTACCCTGCGTAAAAAATTAAGTCAAAGACTTGTAGCCGTAAAAAATGAAACAGCCATGTTAACCACATTTAATGAGGTGGATATGTCGGCTGTAATGCAATTGCGTAAAAAGTACCAGGTAGGGTTTATTGATAAGCACGGCGTGAAATTAGGCTTTATGTCTTTCTTTATTAAAGCAGCTTCACTTGCACTTAAACATCACCCGATGGTAAATGCCATGATAGATGGAGACGAAATTGTTATGCCAGAATACCATGATATATCCGTAGCAGTACAAACTCCAAAAGGATTAATGGTACCGGTTATTCGTAATATTGAAACATTGAGCCTGGATGGTATTGAAACCTCCTTAAAAAATCTGGCTGAGAAAGCCCGAAAAGGAAAAATTGGCTTGGATGAAATGACTGGTGGTACCTTTACCGTAACTAATGGAGGTGTGTTTGGTTCGATGTTAAGTACGCCGATTATTAATCCGCCACAATCGGCTATTATGGGCATGCACAATATTGTTGAACGACCAGTAGCGGTAAATGGCAAGGTTGAAATTCGCCCGATAATGTACCTGGCTCTATCCTACGATCACCGTATTATTGATGGTAAAGATTCAGTAGGCTTTTTGGTTAAAGTAAAAGAAATGATTGAAGATCCTACAAGGTTATTAGCCGGTGGTTTTGATCCTGAGCAAATAGTATTGGGCTTGTAATGTCATGTTTATTAGCGATAAACGCTTACAAATAAAAAAAGATCCGTGTCAGGATCTTTTTTTATTTGTAAGCAATGCCGGTTTATTCAGATAACAAATTCTTGAAAAGTACCCGATAGTATAATTTTCCAGTCTTAAAAGGAACTTCTGCCAACGAAATTAAGTAATTATAAATGCTCACGGTCTGGTAGATTGGCTTTTTTGTTTGTGAATCAATAACTTTTATACTAAGATCTAGTTTCTCAACAGTATTATATCCCAATTTTAATATGTGAGCTATTAATTTGGAATATCAAAGAACTGGCACGCTTTATTTATATGATACTTTATAATAAGAGTAATATTTTTACTCAAGGTCTAGCTTGTCAGAATAGGTTTTTTGCTATTAAGAGCAAAGAACAGGGCGTATTTCAATTGTAAAAGATAGTTAGTACTATACTGTCGATAGTTTAATTGACAGAAGCCAGGTTGATAAGTAACAGTAGGTTGTGACTGCCATGCGGTCGTTAGAATCATTTGTAAGATGATTTTGAACAAGTTTATAGCGTAAAGTCATAATAAATAAATATAAAATACTATATTGCAATCACCGCCGGCCACATCGTCCAAAGCGCGACGCCAATTATGCAAGGTTGATGACCAGCCGGCGGTTTATTTTGCAATAAAGTACCGGGTGGAAGTTATTGTTAGTTAAATAAAGATAGGTATTAAGGTTAATAAACAGTTTTTTTGATTTTAACGATTGATTGAATACACTGAGCTTTGATACTATTTTATGTATTGACTTTTCAACCTCATAAGTCTATTGTTTTCTTTTGATTTTCAATTGTATATCTAGTCAATAAGTTAGCGTGTTTTTGTTCAGACAGAATGCTAACCGTGACAAATTTCAGGTAACTATTCTTAATTACTGGCGTAATACAACATGCGTTATCAGGCTTGGTAATGGCAGTAAAATATTTTGTAACCTGTAATAATATATGAGGAACAGGCTAAGGTATATAATTGAAAGACTTTAGTTGTGTTTAGTCACGAATAAAAACAAATTAAACATGAAAAAAATGAAATTCTTACCGGTATTATTCATTGCCGGATTATGTGCATTTAGTGCATGTAATAATGATGATGGAAACGGGGAAGTTTTTAGTGATTTAACAACAGAACAACACAAAGCAAAACTGGAGGAAGAGGGAATTATTTTTGCTAAAAACATGGAAGCGGTTGCAGATCTTCAAATGTTTGATGTTGTAGATGCATTTTTATCATTTCAGGAGCAGGAGAATGCTAATGTAAATCCTGCACTAGCTTTCGGTTTAGATCAGGTTAGCGCATTACGCAATGGGCCAAAAACAGCAGTTAGCCTTAAGAGTTTGGCGCTTGAAAAAGGATCTGTTTCTTCAGAATTTGAAGCAGAGTCAGGTATATATACATGGGATGGTACCGGTTTTGTTTATTCACCAAAAGCAGGTGAGATTACTTATATTTTTCCAGTAGGAGAAAAGCAGGTAGATGCTACGATTAGTATTACTAATTTTAATGTACAGACTGCGGCAACACAGAATGACCCTGAATTTGAAACAGAACTGCCTTTATCTGTAAACATGAGTGTTAAATTGGGCGAAACAGAGCTTTGTTCTTATGCATTTACAGGTGAGTGGTACGAGAATGATACACCAAAGCTATTAAAAGAGGTCATTACTCTTGAAGGTTTTAACTTTACTCACGAATTGAGTAATAATAAAGCAACATTATCAATGGGATCTTCATTTAAATACAATGAAACAGTGATTGTTGCAAACAACTTAACCATTGAAGGTAATGTTGACTATAGCGAATTAATGGCTACAATAGAAGCAGCTAATAGTCCGGAAGATGCTATGGGACAGGATATTTTAACAAAAGCTAATGCGTGGTTTCAGGTAGGGAACGTAAAAGCGGAAGGTATTGTTAATGTTAAGGGCATAATGGAAGGTATGGAAGCCGGAATGCAAACTGTTGAGTCAGAAGAGGCACTAATGGCTTTGTTGGTAGAGTTGGCAAATGTAAATGCACAGCTTTACGTTCGTTACGCAGATTCGAATGAGATTATTGCAAAGAGCGAATTCTTTTTGAATACATATGAAGATGAAAGGTATACATATAACGAATCTACTCAGAGCTATGAGCTTGGAATGGAAACGGTAACAGAGCCTGATATGCGTATGATCTTTGCAGATAAATCCGCTGTAGAAAGTGATTTCTTCCAAACAGGTTTTGGAGATATGATTACAGAGATTGATGCTTTAATTAGTAGAATTGAAGCTAACTTTGGAGAAGAAACTACTCCTGTGCAGTAAAGCTGTATTTTGTATGCAGTAAAAAATACAATTGGAGGCCAAATGATGGTCTCCAATTCTTTTATACAAAGCTATTATGTACCTTCTGCAAGCAAGACTATTTGAAATATAAAGTTTTCCATATCCTGCTTATAATTGTAAGTTCCTTTATGCATGTAGGGGCACAATTGCCGTCGTGGTGCATTACCGGTCAGGTTATGGATAGTGATAAGGGGCATCCTATTCCTGCAGTTCATATTACAACAGTTGATGGCCGTAGGGGGACAGTAAGCGATATTGATGGTAAATTTGATTTATGTGGTTTTACACAAGATACCATTCGCATTTATATTGGCCATACAGCTTTTGAGTTGAAAGAACTACTTGTAACAAAGAATCGATCCAAGGCTTTAATAATCCGCCTCAATTTTAAAGTATACAGCACTAAAGAAGTTCGAATAGCCGGAACCAGTGCATCTATTGTAAAAAACTATATACCCGGTAAATTAACCCTAAAAAAAGCAGAGATATTGGCCGTTCCGGCATTTATGGGTAGTCCTGATGTATTACGCGGATTGCAGCTATTACCTGGTATGCAGTCGGTAAGTGAAGGCACTTCTGGTATATATGTGCGGGGTGGATCACCTGGTCATAACTATGTTCTTTTCGACGATATTGAGCTAATGAATCCCACTCATCTTATGGGGGTGTACTCTGTATTTAACCCGCTTTTGACCGATAAAGTTGAGTTTTATAAGGGGAATGCGCCTGTGCACCAATCTGCACGTTTGGCTTCATCCATAATTGTTAGTACCCGCAACAAAAAAGAGGATAAAAGTAATTGGGCCGGTAATATCGGCAATATTGTAACAAACCTCACCTACAATGGACTGTCTGAAAATAAAAAATGGTACTTCAGTACCGGCGTAAGACGTAGTTACCTCGATGTATTGAGTTTTATGGCCAAACCTTTTCTAAAAGATGATGAAAATTATTTTGAGCAGAACAATTACACTTTTTACGATTGGAATGGTAAGTTGCGTTATCACTCAGGAAAGAATACTCTGGCACTTACATGGTATTTAGGGCAGGATGATTTTCAGATGGAAAATAATAAAAACGCTATAGAATCCTTTTCTAAGTGGGGAAATCAAGGGATGGCAATATCTTGGAAATATATGCTGAACACCTCTCTTAACATGAAAAACAGTATTGATTACTCGGGGTATAACTCCGATTTTGGAGCTAATACGCCGGAAGGAAATATGCGCTTTAAAACTTCTTATCGACAGGTACGTTTTCGAAATAACTTTATCTATGAGTGTGAAAAAAGCCTCGTGCGCTGGGGTGCTGATCTTATTAAATATCACATTACCCCGCAAAGTATTGAAGTGTCAGAGTTTGAAAATAGTCAGGCAAAACTCAACAGATATACTAGTTTGGCTGCAAAAATTTACCTTAGTAATCATTACAGGATTAATACATATTGGTCGGTATATGGTGCTTTAGCACTCAATTATTATCAATTGTTGGCTAAAGAAAATGAAGATGGTAGCATGCGTGATGATAAGCAAGATATATGGATACCCAACGTTGTTGCTTCGCTAAACTATCATCCAACACCGACCTCTTCCATTAAAGGGTCTTACGCTTTTAACTCGCAAAATATACATTTGGCTTCTGTAGCCTCTATTCCTTTACCTTCTGATGTGTGGATGCCATCCACAACTAATTTACCACCAGAACAAGGACATCAGGCCACTATTGGTTATTTTAAAACATGGCCGGATAAACAGCTGCAATTTGGTACAGAAGTATATGGTAAGTTTATGGATCATCAGCTTTTATTAAAAGTTAATGTTGATCAAAAGGCAGTAGAGTCGTTCGAAGATAATTTTCTTAGTGGAGAAGGATTGGCTTATGGTAGTGAGTTCTATCTTAAGAAGAAATCTGGTCAGATGAGTTGTACCTTGGGGTATACTTTGGGCTGGACACGCCAACGCTTTACTGCCATTAACAACGGGCAATGGCATGATGCTAAATACGATCGGCGGCATGACCTGAACGCATTACTTACTTACCAATTAAATAAACGCATTGATTTTGGTGTAGTAGTTATATTTGCAAGTGGAAATAAAGCCACTTTGCCAACTGGTCGTTATTGGCTAATGGGGACTATTGCCAACGATTATGCCGGGGTTAACAATTTTCGAATGCCATCGTATCACCGTCTGGATGCATCAATAAATTATAAACTTAAATCCAGATTGTTTAAAGAATCAGTACTAAATATTTCAATTATCAACCTGTACAACAGAAGTAACCCGTATTATATCTATTATAAAGTAGAAGAAGGGCAAAAAGACTATGAATTAAGTATTACGGCAAAGCAAGTATCTTTATTTCCAATCATGCCTTCCCTTAGCTGGAGGTTTAAATTTTGATTATGCGTTTATTTTATCTCATATTTATACTGGCACTGCTAAGCTGCTCAAAAGAAATTGAGGTGGAGCAGGTGGATTATAAGCGTAAAATTGTGGTTGACGGATGGATTGAAAATGGGAAAAATGCACAAGTATTACTCACTTTGAGTTCACCTTTCTTAGCAGAGTATGATTCTGCTTCTATTCGTGCTACTTTCCTTAATTATGCTAAAGTAACATTAAGTACCGGAAGTGGCGATTCCGAAGTTTTAACCTTATCACGACGTAACGAATTTTTTCCGCCTTTTGTATATAAATCTATCAGGATAAAAGGAGAAGTAGGCGAGAGCTATAAACTGGAAGTATTATATCAGAATAAATTAGTAGAAGCAAGAACAACAATACCTCAACTGCCCGATGTTGATGGAGTATGGTCTTATGCTGTTTCTGATACATCTATGATTATTAAAGCTGAGGTACAGGATAAAAGTGGTGAGCCTGACTATTATTACTCACAGATTAAAATTAGGCACTTAGATACACGTTTTCATCCTGCTACAGATCCACTGCTGAACGATAAGCTGTTTGACGGGCAGCAATTTCACTTACAGATTAAAAGAAGTAACCAGCCCGACCCATTAAATATATATGGTATAAATAAAAGGTATAATATGCTGCCTGATGAATTTGCACTGACAGATACCGTACTTGTTAAAATATCACAGGTTGATGAGGAAGCATACCGCGTTTTAAATGGTATTTACCTGGATCATCTCATTCAAGGAAGCCCTTTTTCTTTTGTTGACCAGAAGACAAGTACAAATATAAATGGAGGTATCGGTCGCTGGACAGGTCTTGCATCACGTGATTACCTTGTTTTTTCTCTCAGGTAATTAAGTGGTTAAAATATTGATGGTTACAGCAAAAAAAACTCCGCAATTAATCTAACTACGGAGCATTTCTTTTATTATTGTCAGCAAATAAACAACAACTATTATAATTTAATAATTAACGGATACGATCCATGGACTTTAATAAAGCTATATCTTTACCAACAGCTCTTAAAGCTAAAAAAGTAAGAATAAGAGCAACAAGCGGAAAGGCTGTAGTTAACTGGTAAGACAGTGTTCCGGTAATCTGATCAACAGCTTTTGTTCCTAAATAGTAGATCATTCCAGTTGATCCGAGTAACAAGCCCATATTTAATCCGCATAATCGTATTTGTAGCATACGTTTTTTATATATAAAGAGTGTAATAAACGAAATAAGAGTAGCAAGGCTTAATAATATTGCTAAGGCAAGTGTTGGTATAATCATTTCGGCCTCACTGTTTTCAATTCCTCTGTATATAAAATTAAAGACAGTATTTTCTCTATCTGTTATTTTAGCAAGAGGAAGAAAAAATAAGCTTCCCATTAGCAGCCCGCTTAGTAAAAGGTAAATACTTTGAATTCTTTGTATCATTGTTATAAGTTTTACGCATTAAAGCTGCGAATTTACATATTTCTCAACTTATGCCCTAAAGCAGGATAAAAATATCAAAGGAAAATGCTTGTCTGGTAATGATGGTCGAAATGGAATAATTGGAATAAATTGTTGTATAGGACATATCATGTTATATAATAGGTTGTGTATTAGATTAAAAAATGTGTTTTTGACAAAAATATTAACATCAAAGGTTCATTTTCAAAGAAAGACAAGATTGGATACCCAAAAAAAATCATTAATTTAACTTCAAATATATTTCATATGCGTAAAATAGAAGCTTCCGAGCTTATCATAAATCCTGATGGAAGTGTTTTTCATCTTCATCTTAAACCGGGAGAAATAGCTCAAAATATAATATTAGTTGGTGATCCTGATCGCGTTGAATTAGTTAGTTCTTTCTTTGACTCAATAGAACTTCAACGTTCGAATCGAGAGTTTGTATCCTGTACAGGGCAGTTAAATGGTAAACGTATTTCTGTAGTAGCTACAGGTATTGGTACAGACAATATTGATATTGTTGTTAATGAGTTGGATGCCCTTGTTAATATTGATTTTGAAACCCGAACTGTTAAGGCAAATCATATACCACTAAATCTGGTACGTATTGGTACATCCGGTTCTTTGCAAAAGGATTTACCTGTAAATAGTTGGTTGTTAAGTGAAAAAGCCATTGGATTTGATGGTTTACTTAATTTTTATGCCAATCGGAATAATATTGTTGATCAGGATTTTGAAACAGTATTTAAGGAATCTTTACAGTGGAATGAACTTTTGACAACACCATATGTGGTTAATGCATCCTTGTCATTATTAAAGCAGTTGGCTGGAGGTAAAGTGGTAAAAGGTGTTACAATATCAGCACCGGGTTTTTATGGCCCGCAAGGCCGGGTGTTGCGTTTGCCGTTGGCCGATGAAAAAATTAATGATAAGATAACGACATTTAGATATAAAAATTTGAGAGTAACCAATTATGAAATGGAATGCTCTGCAATCTACGGTTTATCAGCTTTATTAGGACATAATGCTGCTACCGTTTGCCTTATCATTGCTAACCGTTTGGCAGGAACAGCTAGTAAGGATTATCATCTGGAAATGAGAGAATTGATTCAGTATGTATTAAGTCGTTTTTAATTAATAAAGGAGTGATGGATAAGGAAAAGATAAAGGCACTTATAACATTACTTGATGATCCTAATGTTGAAGTATTTTCATCAGTAGAGAGTGAGTTATTGAAAGGACCAGTAGAAGTTATTCCGGAGCTGGAAAAAGCCTGGGAACAATCCTTTGATGGTATATTTCAGAAACGTGTCGAAAGCATTATTCATTCGATTCAATTCAACGATATTTATTCTGAAATAAAACAATGGCTTAGTTCTCCAAGGAAGAATTTGTTGTATGGTTCTTATTTAGTGTGTAAATACCAATATCCAGAGCTGAATATTGTTAAAATAAAACAACAATTATCGGAGTTGCGTAAGGATATATGGATGGAAATGAATGAGCACCTGACTTCACAAGAGAAAATACGTGTTGTCAACCATGTATTATTTGATATTCATAAGTTCTCTCGAAATACAAATAAATACCTTGCACCGGAAAATAATTATATAAGTGAGGTTTTAAATACCCGTAAGGGTAATCCACTTTCAGTGTCCATCATATACTCTATATTGTGTAGAGAGTTGGGAATGCCTGTCTATGGGGTAAACCTGCCAAAGAATTTTATTTTGGCCTTTCTTAACGAAGAAGATGATACGACTAACGAGCTAAATAAAGGTGACGTTTCAGTTTTATTTTATATAAACCCAATAAATAAAGGGGCAGTGCTTGGATACAAGGAGATAGAATATTTTGTGCGTCAGCAAAAGTTAGAGTTAAAAGAAGAATTTTTTTTACCCTGCGATAACGTTACAATCATTCATCGTATGCTAAGTAACTTAAGTTTTGGATACGATAGTAATGGAGAAGAAGAAAAAAAAGCGGAGATTCAAAAGATTTTGACGTTATTTGATAAGGTAAAATAATGCCGGAAAAGGATATAAACCCGAATTGATTTCTAATTTATTAAAAATATAATGAATAAGTTAGCGGAATTACAACCTCAGGAAGTGTGGTCGCATTTTGAAGATATTTGTCAGATACCACGCCCTTCTAAAAAGGAGGAAAGAATAATTGAGTTTCTTTTAAAATTTGCCGAAGATAATGGTTTAGAGGCAAGTAAAGATCACATTGGTAATGTACTGATAAAAAAGGCTGCTACAAAAGGTCGGGAAAATATTAAATCAGTTGTTCTCCAGTCGCATGTTGATATGGTGTGTGAAAAGAATAGTGATAAAAAGCACGACTTTGATAATGATCCAATTATACCGCTTATAGATGGTGAATGGGTTAAAGCTGATGGAACAACTTTAGGGGCTGATGACGGCATAGGGATGGCTGCCCAAATGGCTATTCTGGTTGCTACTGATATTGAACATGGGCCTTTAGAATGTTTATTTACGGTTGATGAAGAAACAGGATTAACAGGAGCTTTTGAGTTAAAAGAAGGCTTTTTTGATTCCAGAATCTTATTGAATTTGGATTCAGAAGATGATGGGGAATTGTTTATTGGTTGTGCAGGAGGAGTAGATACACTTGCTAAATTTCCTTTCAGATTGGAAGACTCACCAGAGAAAGGTTTTGCTTTTAAAGTAACCGTTTCTGGCCTAAAAGGTGGGCATTCAGGTGATGATATTCACAAAGGATTGGGTAATGCCAATAAAATTGTGAATCGCTTTCTTTGGGAGGCCAGTGATAAGTATGATTTACGATTAGCCTCATTTGACGGCGGTAATTTACGTAATGCTATTGCCCGAGAAGCCAGTGCCGTTGCAGTTGTTCCGAGTACATATAAAGAGCAGGTACGAATTGCATATAATTTGTTATTTCATGATGTGCAAATGGAATTAAAGGTGACTGAGCCAGAGTTGCGAATGAAACTTGAGTCGGTAGACTTACCGGAAAAAGTGATTGATTTGGAAAGTCAGGAGCGCTTATTAAATGGATTGTATGCCTGTCCTCATGGAGTGCTTGAAATGAGTCGTGATATTGACGGTCTGGTTGAAACATCAACCAATTTGGCATCGGTTAGAATGAAAGATGATCACTTTCTGGTTACAACAAGTCAGCGTAGTTCTGTAGAAAGTGGTAAGGAGGATGCTGCCAATATGGTAGAGTCAGTATTTAGATTAGCCGGGGCGGAAATTATACACTCTGATGGTTATCCGGGGTGGGCACCAAATACCAATTCCGAAATATTGGCTATCACACGGGAGTCGTATCAAAGCCTGTTTGGTACAGAACCGGTTGTAAGGGCTATTCATGCAGGTCTAGAGTGTGGGCTGTTTCTTGAGAAATACCCGGGGATGGATATGATTTCATTCGGGCCAACTATCAGGGGAGCTCATTCACCTGATGAGCGTATCAAGATTGAAACGGTACAAAAATTCTGGAAGCACTTAATTGATATTTTGGATAGAATACCAGAAGCATAAAAATAAAAAGCCGGAGTTGATTCCGGCTTTTTGATATAATATCATTTGATCTATTTAATAATTGTAGGATACTTACCTTTTTGTATGGCTTTAAAAAGATCAGATTTTGCATCACAACTACAAGCTCCCGAACTACAGGCTGATTGCCCTTTGATCGGTTTAAGCAGGCGATAAAAAAAACGCAGGACTTGCCAAAAAGCCCATGTCACAGTGATGTATGTTAGTATATCCTGTATCATAATATTAAAACAGTAGTGATCCGATCTGGTTCACTACAAAAGCTAAGATCCATGCTAAAGTAGTTGTATATCCAATTGTAAATAAAGCCCATTTCCATGATCCTGATTCTTTTTTTATAGCTGCAACCACTGCTACACAGGGGAAGTATATTAAAATAAAAACCATAAAGCCAAGAGCTGTGACCTTATTAAAAACAGGCGTACCATCCTTATATTTTTCATTACGTAACTGGTTAATAAGCTGGTATGAATCCTCAGATTCATCATTAGAATGATAGATGACTGCCATTGTACTTACAACAATTTCTTTTGCTGCAATACCTGTTATCAGACTAACACCCATTTTCCAGTCAAAACCAAGTGGTGCTATAATAGGCTGAATTGACTTCCCTAGTTTACCTATATAAGTATTTTCTTGATATTCACCTCTTTTAATTAGATTAATTGAATCAGTTTTAGATTGCAATATTTCTAAATACATCGCTTTTTCAGCTCCGGAAGTATTTGCAATTAATATTTCATAGTCAGTATTAAGTTGTTCTATCTGACCATCAAAATCCTTAGAAAAAGCGACTTTTTGCGGATAATAACTTAAGAACCATATAATAATAGATGCAACCAATATAATACCTCCCATTTTTTTTAAATACTCAGCACCTTTATGCCACATGTGTCGTATTGTACTTTTTAGGGTAGGAATACGGTAGGGAGGAAGTTCCATTACAAAAGGTACATCATCATGTTTAAAAAAGAAACGTTTAAATAAACGGGCAATAACAATAGCTATAAAGATGCCACACCCATATATGGCAAATAGAATTGTACCTGCATTTTGGGGAAAGAAAGCACCAATGATTAGTATATAAACAGGTAAGCGGGCACTACACGACATAAATGGATTGATCAGCATCGTAAGAATACGATTGTTACGGTTTTCGATTGTACGAGTGGCCATAATTGCAGGCACATTACAACCAAATCCCATAACCAATGGAATAAATGATTTTCCATGTAGGCCCATTTTATGCATGAGTTTATCCATGATAAATGCAGCACGTGCCATATACCCAGTATCTTCCATAAAAGAAATAAAGAAGAAAAGAATGAGAATATTTGGTAAGAAAACAATAACACCGCCAACACCACCAATAACACCATCAACAATAAGGTGCTTAAATGAACCATCGGGTAAAACAGAAGCAATAAAATCAGATAAATAACCGATACCTGATTCAATCCAGTTCATTGGATATTCGCCAAGTATAAATGTGGATTGAAACATTAACCACATAAAGAATATAAAAACAGGAAAGCCAAACCATTGATGTGTTATAATTGCATCAATACTGTCGGTTTTGCGTTTTCGGGTTTTCGGGTTTTCCTTGTAGGTTTCTTTTAATGCACCGGCTATAAAGCCATATCTAGAATCGGTAAAGAGTGCTTCTGTATCTTGACGAGATTGTTTTTCTATTTTTTTTGTTTGTAATTCAAGTTCTTCAATCAGGCTTTGATATTGCTTAATTGAGTTAATATAGCTTAGTAACTGCTCATCTTTTTCAAGTGCTTTTATGGCCAGGTAACGTGGTGAAATACGATTTCCGATATCACCTGTTGTTGAGAATTTGTTATCGAGTTTTTCAATGGCACACTCAATTAATTCACCATAATTAATATGAATATGACGAACAACAGGATCGCGATCTTCATATACATCAATAAGCTTATCAAATAAATCGGTAATACCTGTGCCTTTAGAACCAACTGTTGGAATAAATGGAATACCCAACATGCCTCCAAGTTGGATATAATCCAAATTATCTCCACGTTGTTGCAATTCATCAAACATATTAAGCGCAACAACAACTTTTATATCCAAATCAATTAGCTGTGTTGTTAAATATAAATTTCGTTCAAGGTTTGAGCTGTCTAATACATTAACAACTATATCAGGAGCATTATTGGTAATATGTTCACGTACAAATGTTTCTTCAGGAGAGTAGGCCGAAATACTATATGTTCCGGGCAAATCAATGATGTTAAAGCGGTAACCATTGTGTGTGAATGTTGCAGCTTTCGAGTCAACTGTGACACCACTGTAATTTCCAACATGTTCTTTGGCACCACTGGCATAGTTAAACAAGGTCGTTTTCCCACAATTTGGATTACCAACTAAAGCTATATTAATAACTTTATGTTTCTTGGAGGCTGACTGCTTTAATATATCATCAGTAATAGTTCCCTTGAAAATGTTATCCTCAAACGATTTCGCTTCTTCAACTGTTACTACTTCAATAAGTTTAGCTTCGCTTCTTCGTAAAGATATTTTGTAATTAAGTATTTGATATTCTATGGGATCTTTGAGGGGAGCATTTTTAACAACGGTTACTTTTTTACCCTTTATAAAACCCATTTCAGTAATACGTTTTCGAAAGGCTCCATGTCCTTTAACCTTAACGATCACTCCTTCATTCCCATTGCTTAATTCAGATAAGTTCATGTAATACCGTTAATAATATAGCCCCAAAAATTAATCTACAAAAGTATGCTTGTAAAGCTGATACTACAATACCTAAATGTAGTGAATTTGCATCTTTTTGAAAATAAAATAACACTTAGCTTATAAACTTTTTAATTTTGAAGTCGTTAAAGGAAGTATATGAGAGATTCACAAGCATACGATAAGATGAAAAGCCTGTTAGGCAAATATGGAGGAAATGTGACCGTACTGGAGGAAGAGATTGATATTGAACTACAAATGTTATATTTCAAAGAAAGTAAGAAATATAAGAAGGAGTTGCATAAAGAACAGGTACTTGCCAAAAGAGAAGAACTTTTTGTAGATACAATAAGTTGTGAAGATAAACGCATTTTACTTTGTCAGCTTGCATCAGTTGATGATGTATTGGCTTATCGGACTATCGAAAAGTATACAAAACAGCCCGATTCATCGCTTTTGGAGTGGTCTAAACTAGCTTACCAGGAAAGTAAAATGTTATTGCAAAGTTCTCTTTTAGACAAGGCACCGCTGTTTATTTCAACTGGTTTAGGTGGAAAAGGTTCTAATTTGCGTTATTTTATTGTTGTTACATCAAAGTTTTATAGGCCTTTTACAGGAACACAAGAGAAGGTTATTCGAAGTGAATTTGAATTTATATTTAAAAAACAAAAGGCAGAAATTGAAGCATTTGAATGTTGTGGCTATTATGTTACAGTTACTGGTCTTATTCCTATGAAGACAGGACTTAAAAAGTTATTTTCTCAAATTGTATTAAATTGTAATGAGTTGGGAGACTTTTTAAATACTTCATTTATTGTTACAAATGTTAAAAGGCTTTCTCATCAAGAAATTGAGCAAGCTATTGAAAAAGAGAGAATGCTAAAGGACGCAAAAGATAAGAATACTAAATAAACAAAAATGCTATTAAAAGATAAAGTGGTAAATGTGGCTATACAGGTTTTACCTGTTTCTAAAGAGCGGCCAATGTATGATATTGTTGATGATGCAATTACTTTAATAAGTAAGTCAGGTTTGAAGTATCGAGTTACACCTTTTGAAACGGTGGTAGAAGGTCAATATTCTGTGGTGATGGAGTTGGTTCAAAAAGTGCAGGAAGTGTGTTATGTTGGGGGAGCTGATAGTTTGCTTTGTAACCTAAAGATTCAGACTCATGCAGTAAATGATGTTACCATTGAAGATAAAATTGAGAAGTACGAATAAAAAAGGCTGCAATTTGCAGCCTTTTTTCATTTTAATATAATCCTGAGGGCCTTTATTCTTGTAAATCTTCAAATTCTACACTTGTGTATTCGGCAACCGGAACAGTTTCTTCGATTGTTTCGTGTTTTCTTTCAACAGTACCTTGTTGTTCCTGAATATAGCCTACAGTTTCTTGTAAACCATCGACAAATTTTTCGAAGTCCTCTTTGTATAGAAAAATTTTATGCTTTTCAAAGTGATACTTACCATCTTGATCATATCTTTTCTTACTTTCTGTAATAGTAAGATAATAATCATTTTTTCGAGTTGCTTTAACATCAAAAAAGTAGGTTCTCTTTCCTGCTCTTATCGCTTTTGAAAAGATCTCTTCACGATCATTCTTTTCAAATTCATCTTGTTTTTCAAATCCTTCCATCGTTTTCTTTATTGTTTTGGAAACAGCTTGTGTGCTTCAAAAATGGCAATTATTTATATATTAACCAATCTTTCGTTTACAATTTTTTTAGGTATTTCATATAAATATACATTACTTAATGCGAAATAAAAGATAGTTCTTGACATATGTATATGGAGGAAGACATTGTTTTAATATGTGATTTAATAATTATGAAAAATATTTAGAACGATTTAAAATTAGGTAATCGATAGGTTTTGATGGTGTTAATGTATTATTGTTAATTGCTCAGTTTTTTGTTAGGAATAAGAATATAGAACTTTAACAAAAACTTACGCTACTTACTGACATAAATGGCTTGATGCAATTAAAAAAAAAGCTACTTTTGTAGCGAATATGTAAAAAAGTTCTTTAAGGATGTTAAGTAGAAGATTGTTAAGGGTTAAAGTTGTGCAAATGGCATATGCACATTACCAAAAGGGTGAAGTGTCCATTCAACAAACGGAAAAGGAATTGTTTCATAGCATAGCTAAATCTCATGAAATGTATCATGCGTTCTTGTTATTATTACTTGAGCTGAAAAACTTTGCGGAAAACAGGATTGAAGTTCGTAAGCAAAAAAAACGTCCTTCAGAAGATGATTTAAATCCTAATTTGAGGTTTGTTGAAAATGCCTTTATGGTGCAATTGGCTAATAACAATGCGCTGTTAAGTTACAATAGTAAGAAGGGAACCCCGTGGACAGATAACCAAGAAGTAGTAAAAGGGTTATACAATGCTATTTCAGAGTCAGATTTATTTGTTGAGTATATGAAATCTGAAACTGGAGATTATGAGTTGGATAAGCGTTTTATTGCTAAACTGCTTGAGAAGGTAATTGCACCTTATGAAAGCCTTTATGTAATATTTGAAGAACAAAGTGTTTATTGGAATGATGAAGTTGAATTTATTATTTCCATGGTAGTAAAAACAATTAAAGGTTTTTCAGAGGAAAATGGCGAAGATGAAGTGCTGCTTCCTGAGTTTAAGGATGATGAAGATAAAGATTTTGTCAAGCGCCTGTGTCGTAAAACTCTTTTGGATAAAGAAGATAATATGACTCTCATAAAGCAATTTTCCAAAAATTGGGATTTTGACCGTATTGCTTATCTTGATATTATATTAATGCAAGTGGCTATTGCTGAAATTAAGGAATTCAAGAATATTCCTGTTAATGTGTCTCTTAATGAGTATATAGAAATAGCTAAGTTTTATTCAACAAGTAAAAGTGGAATGTTTATTAATGGTATCCTTGATAAAATTTCGGATCATTTACTTGCTGAAAAACTAATAAACAAACCGGGTAAATTACCAGCTAAAAAATAATTGTGATTGTACGCATAGTACTGTTGTTTTTAGGAGTTTTGGTCTTAAGTTGCACTTCTTCTCACCATGATAGCAATCAATCCGGAGTTAAAGGAAATCTAAATTTTGAAGAGCTTTCTTATAATTTAGGTAAGTTAAAACATGGTGATGTAGTTGGTCATCGGTTTAAGTTTTATAATAATGGTAAAGTTCCAGTAACTATTCATGCAGTAGATAAGGGCTGTGGATGTACAGATGTTATTTATCCGCAAAAACCTATTTTATCTAAGGATACAGCCTTTGTAGAGGTTGTTTTTGATACGAATGGTTGGTATGGCAGGCAAGTAAAAAGGGTTGTGTTATTGGCCAATGATTCAGCAAGAGTTCATGAGTTATTGATATGGGCCGAAATTAGTGATTAATTAATTGTTAATATTATAATTATGAGTTTATTAAACGTATTCTTGACTTTGCCTCCGCAAGCAGCAGAAGGTGGGATTATGAGTCAGTTGGGTGGTTTCTTACCATTTATATTAATCATCGTGGTATTTTATTTTTTTATGATCCGGCCGCAAATGAAGCGACAGAAAGAATTGCGTAAATACCGGGAAGCCTTAAAAAAAGGAGATAAAGTGATTACAACAAGTGGTATTTATGGAAAAGTTTCTGAGATTAAAGATCAGATTGTTACTATTGAAATCGCTGATGGAGTAAAAGTTAAAATGGATAAGTCGGCTATCGTTATGGATATGTCAGATGCAGTAGCTAGCAAGTAATTTTTTTTTACAAGGCCATTAATTACTTTTGTATTTCAATGACCTTTGTATTATGGAAAATGTTAAGTCACTACTAAAAAAATATTTTCACCTTATTACAGGTAAAACCAAGGAGATTCGTGAAGATGGAAACGCTTTGATCTTCTTGGTTTTTTTGTTTTTATCTATGTGCTTTTGGATTCTGATGGCACTACAGAAGGATAATTACACAACAGAGATAGCCTACCCGTTACGTTTCTCAAATTCAAGCGATACTGAATTGGTGAATGGTAAACTAAAGCGCGAATTAACTCTTAAAATACAGGGGGGAGGGTTTGCGATATTAAAATATCACCTGAAGGATCCTTTCTTGTTAGATAATGTTGAAGTATCTGATCTGCAAAGAGTGGAAATAAATGGAGTATCCGGAGCAATATTAAATACAAAAAACTATTATAAATATATTGAAAATAAGCTGGATAATGGGATGGAGTTGATAGGAATTACACCTGATACTTTATTTGTTCCACTTATGAAAAGAGTGACCAGAAAACTACCTGTTCATGTTGATGCTAATGTTTCATTTGAACAACAATGTTATTTCTCAGGTGGAATTAGCGTTAGACCGGACTCTATTGTTGTGTCAGGACCAGAAAGTATCCTGGATACCCTATCTTTTGTGTCTACTATTCGTCTTGTTTATGAGGAACTTACTGATACTCTTGTGCGAAATGTGATGCTTACTGATTATGAAATGTTGGAGTTTGAAACAAAACGTGTGGTTGTCACTATTCCTGTTGAGCCTTTTACAGAAGCTTCTGTAATGGTTCCTGTTGGAGCACTCAACTTGCCTGATAGTTTGGTTTTAAAGTCTTTTCCCTCAGAAGTTAAAGTATCATATCGTATTGGTCTTAGTCGAAAGCTCTTTAATTCAACTGATTTTAGCATAAATGTAGACTTTAGTACAGTTGATATTGAAAATCCGCCAAGTCGCTTAAAAGTAAAACTAAACAAAAAGCCTGGTAAAATCCATAATATGAGCTATTCGCCATTGTTTGTTGAATATTTACTTGAAAAGAAAGAGTAATGGTGGCTAAGGTTGGATTGACAGGTGGTATCGGAAGTGGGAAAACAACTGTTGCTAAGTTTTTAATTAGCTTGGGATATGCCGTATATTTTGCAGATAAAGAAGCAAAAATACTTATGAATAATGATACTAACTTAATTCAGAATATAATTAGATTGCTGGGTGGTGAGGCTTATATTAATGGGGAATTGAATAGGAGCTATATTGCTGGACGCGTTTTTGCGAATAAAAGCTTGTTACATCAACTAAACGATATTGTTCATCCGGTAGTTGCAGAACATTTTAATCTATGGTGCTTGTTGAATCAGGACAAAGAATTTATTTTTCAGGAAGCTGCTGTTTTATTTGAGAGTGGTAGCAATGTTAAATTTGATAAGGTGATTCTGGTCACGGCTCCTGAAAGTGTTCGTTTAGCTCGTGTAATGAAACGGGATAATCAAACAGAAGCTGATGTAATTGCACGTATGAAGAATCAGTGGAGTGATGATAGAAAAATGAAATTAGCAGATTTTGTTATAAGTTGTGATGGTAAGCATTTGCTTATGCCTCAGGTTTTTAATGTATTAAAACAATTATAGATGGGATTATTAGGGTCATTTTTAGGGGCAACGATTGGTTGGTGGACGCTGGGGCCTATAGGAGCAATAATGGGATTGGTTTTTGGACACCTTTCTGAAGAACAGACTTCTTTTATTAGAGGACGAAAGGGAGGTAAGGAAGAGGCACGCAGTGGGTTTCTTGCAACACTATTGGTATTGATGGCGGCTGTTATGAAGGCAGATGGAAGGTTACTGCGTGTTGAGCTGGATTATGTCAAAAAAAGTCTGGTAGCAACCTTTGGAGAGTCAGAAGCCAGTAAGGCTTTGCTGATGTTGCGCGATATAATTTACCAAGACATCCCGGTTACCGATGTTATTCGTCAGGCTCGTGCAAATATTAACTATGCATCTAAACTTCAATTGGTGCAGTTGCTGTATGGTATTGCATTATCAGATGGGCAAGTAACAAAAGAAGAGAATGACCTGTTGTATAATATTGCTATTGGATTAGGAGTGACAATTGGGGATTTTGAATCCATTAAAGCGATGTTTGTTAAAGATAATTTAGGAGCATATAAGGTGTTGGAGCTGGATGAATCAGCAAGCAATGACGAATTGAAAAAAGCATATAGAAAGTTGGTTGTTCGTTACCATCCAGATAAAGTAGCACATTTAGGAGACGATATTCAGAAAAGTGCCGAAATTAAAATAAAGAAAGTAAATGAAGCATACGAGCAAATTAAAAGAGAGAGAGGGTTAAAGTAAAGGAATGTTTTGTTCTATTTTGCTGTATGGAGTTATAATTCAGGGAATGAAATATAAAGAGTTTGCTCAATAAGATTTCACTACAAGTTCCAGGCTTTACTACATAACCTTAAAACACATAAATTAATAGGATGTTTGATCTTGTAGGTAGTACATTAATTTCTATCCCCTTTTTATATTTACATGATTATTGTACTTTTGCATCGAAAAATTGGGGTAGTCAACGGGCTACTTGTCAGGGGATGGTTTTGGTTTATTCAAATTAAATTGTTTCCAACATGATGTGTTAATTATTACAGAATTATTAATAAAAAATGATAATCAATAGGCGTTTGGCCTATTTTTTATGTTTCAAAAAATATTAAACGAAATAGTATGTTAAAAGGATTATTAGCAATTTCAGGGCAACGTGGATTGTTTAGGTTGGTATCTCAGGCAAAAAACTCTATTATAGTAGAGTCTTTAATTGATGGAAAGAGAATGCCGGCTTATGCTACATCACGTATTAGTGCTCTTGAAGATATTTCTATATACACAGAAGAAGAGGATGTAAAACTATTTGAAGTTTTTAAATCAATCTATGAGAAAGAAAATGGGGGGCAGGCAATAAGCTCAAAAAGCTCTGGTAATGAATTAAAGTCTTACTTTGAAGAGGTGATGCCTTTATACGATAAAGATCGTGTTTATGTTTCCGACATTAAAAAAGTATTATCATGGTATAACCTTCTGGTAGAGTTGAATTTATTTGATCCAAATGCCGTTGAAGAAGATGTAGAAGGTGACGAGAAATCTTCTGAAGAGGAGTCTGATTAGCATAATTAGCTGGAAAATTTTAGAGAGGTATCAATAATTAAGATACCTCTTTTTTATTTCAGTACTTACCACGCCATAAGTATTTAGTATATTTGTTATAGAAGAACTAGCCATGATATTATAATAATGAGAAATTTATTTGTTGTTGCAATTTTATTGTTAAGTGTGCCGCTTGTGCAGGCTCAGTCGGATGTTTATACCGTAACCAGTGGTGAAATGATTTTTAGTTGGGCTGATGTTGAGCAGTCGCCAATAGGAGGAGGAGTGCAAAGTGTATCTGGAATTCCTCGTGTTTCGGTTTTTTTTCATGTTGGTCAATACGTTCATCTTGACTTTTCCGATGCAATAGGTCTATATTCTGGTATGGCTGTGCGCAATGTTGGTTTTATAACGGAAGATGATGCTTTGGGGCTTGAAAAGGAAAAGCATCGTTCTTATACTTTAGGAGTACCAATAGCTCTCAAACTAGGGTCATTTCGTAATCACTTTTATATATATGGTGGAGCAGAGTATGAGATGCTTTTTCATTATAAGTATAAGTACTGGAGAGATGGAGATAAATATAAGACTTCTGAATGGTTTAGTGATCGTACCAATAGATTTGTGCCATCCGCTTTTGTCGGGGTTCAGTTTCCTAAAGGTCTTAATATTAGATTCAAGTACTATTTAGATGATTTTTTGAATAATGATTATAAAAAGGGAAATGATCCGCTTAATGATTATTCAAGATACGGAAAAACACAGATGTTTTATATTTCATTAAGCTGGCAATTCAATTCGAAAGATTTTAAAAAGATATTTGAAGGTGAACCGGGGAGATATGAAGCCAGATTGTAACAAGGTTTAAAATATTACCTAAAAAGAGAGCAACTGCTGTTTGCTCTCTTTTTTTTCAAAAAAACATATAGATTTAAA
>CAZRRJ010000012.1:0-128096 GCA_964602515.1 uncultured Saccharicrinis sp.
CATGCTTTAACTCCTACATTCGTATCTGCAAGTCTTACAATACATGCTTTAACTCCTACATTCATATCTGCAAGTCTTACAATACATGCTTAAACTCCTACATTCGTATCTGCAGGCCTTTTCAATTTCTTTTCATACCGCCAAAATACACGATCTACCTGTGCATTAACATGCCAGGCATAAAAATCAATTGGTCCTACCCATGGTATTATGGCGTGCGATAAGCCCATTTCTTTCATATCCTGTAAACAGCGTTTGAGCAGAATAGCTCCCATACCTTTACCCCTCAAATCGGGGTGTGTTCCCATTGGTCCAAACCAACCGGTGCCTTTATTATTGGCATTGTGTGCCGAAAATGCTTTAACTTTTCCATTAAGCAGTGCAATATGAATAGATGGTCGATTATCCTTAAAAGCCATTTCTACCTCGTTGACCCATAGCGCCCACTCATCTTTTATAAAATCCTGTATGGCCTGCTTATCTTCTGCTTTAGCCCGCCTAACAACAATATTGTGTTTTAATAAAGACTGTTCTGCCTCCTGCATATCCCAATCCTGGTTTAAGTCCACCTTTAAATTAGCGGTATCGCCAAAACGCTTAAATCCCCTGCGCATTGCCCAACACAAGGCAGGTGTATAACGCGGATCAATACCGGGCATAAAGTAGTTAAGGGGCACGTCGTAAATGCGTACTATATCAACGTTATGGTTTATATAAATGGTTTCAAGCTTCTGATACAATGCGCTTGCAATACCTTTTCGATGATAGGCTTTATCTACAGCTATAAGTTTTATATAGCCATAGCGTTTGCCACTAATATAACGCATTACGCCTTGTATAAATCCAATTATTTTTCCACTGTTGTAACAAGTAAAAGTGGCTTCAGGCATCCAATAAGGATCTCCTTCCAGTTTTTCGCCGAGGATAGCTGGTGTAATTTGATCATACGCCCAATTGGCATTGAGAAATGAGGCCAGTTCTGTATGATCGCAATTAGTATATTGGGTTATAGGATAAGTCATTTTATTAATATAAGGTTGCTGATTAATAAGCCAAGACATCTAAGCATCATCCCCAAAGGGTGTTAAGTACTTTATTACAATCTTTTTCTTGCATACATACTTCATTTAGTATTTGTGCTATATCCGTTGCTGTTATCTTTTCATAATCTTCGGACCGGGGGGTGATAAAAACACCTCCCATATCCACTGAAGCCGGACTAATAAGAATTTGCTCATCTCTTATAGCAAAATAACAAGCAGGACGATGTAGAATACGAGGAAAAACATGCACTACATAATGTTCTTCTTCAAAGTAAGCCAGTACATTAAGCATTGGCTCTACCTCATCAGCCTGTAAAGCTCCTAAAGTGTTATACAAGGTGAAGAACTGTTTAGCCAGAGCCGGTGCATCAGTACTTTCAAACGATATTACGCCACGATTATAGTCCTGCCAGTTATATATTTTAACATTTTCTTTCACAACTTTTAACCGGGCATATTTACCTGATCTATAATCAGCTTCAACAGGCATAAATCCTTTTACACCAGCCTGAAAATGAAAGTGATCAGGTGCTGACGCCCCACATTTTGGCCCATTATAAAATAAGGTATAGTCATTTAGTTCTTTCGCCAGGTCAAGCATTGAAGCAAAATGCGGCGCAATAAGTTGTAAAGTATGCTTATTGCCCGGTATAGTTAAATGCTCCGGGAATATTGGAAATGGATTAATTAATATGGTAAACTCATCAAATGCAACGCCTTTTTGATCCTTCGGGCGATTCTTTTCGCACAAAAAACACGGCCGTTCCTGTATTGATTTGGTATCCACTTTTGCTGCCGACGAGCGCATACGCTCAGGATTATACTGTACCTTTATTTCGCTACCTCCATCTAACTGAACACTTTTAGTTTTTACTTTCTGTAATCCGACATAGTTAGTAGCGGCCAGATTCCAATTCAGAACCTGGTCTTTTATTAATTCTTTGGTTTTAAGAGAAATGGTCATTATGTTATAATAAATTAAGATACAAGTACCAGAATTTTAGATACAGAAATATAACATTAAGTATCCAGATGTAAGCAACGAGACACACGTGTAGGGCTAAATAAGCACTAAGAGCTGATTTACAATTTATACTATAATTCAACGCTTAACGCTATATTGCTGATCAGTTGCCTTTTGCCACGTACTGTTGACGCGCTTTAAACTCCAGTGTTCTGATTTTATCTTTATAAAAGTTATGCATATTCATCTTGTTAATATCAAGTGATGCATCAGAGTTATCATCCCAACGGCGACATAAATAAAGCGGTTCGTAAATACGTCCTATTTGGTACTTGCGACTAATATTTAAGCCCAATGCATAATCCTCTCCATAACTGGTATTGGGAACTTTTACATCGCGCAACACTGGTGTATAAAAAGCACGCGGAGCACCCAATCCGTTAATACGCAAGGCATTATTACGCCCATTACCTGGTGTCCACTCTTTATGGTCAATTAATCCCGGTGGTATCTCTTCCAGTTTAAAATTAACCATCTGGTAACTGCCCACTACCATAGCACAATTTTGTTCATAAAACGCTTTTACCACACGTTCTATCACGTTATCGTCTATATATAAATCATCACTATCCAGCTGAATAGCAAACTTCCCACAACGTTTATCGGCTACCGCTGTATTCCAGCATCCTCCTATTCCTAAATCATCCCGCCCTGGAATAATATGTATCAAACGCTCATCACTAAACGATTGAATTATTTCTGAGGTTTTATCTGTAGAGTGGTTATCTACAATAATCAGGTTAAAGGGGAAGGTTGTTTTTTGCTTTAACACTGATATAATAGCATCGCCTATAGTTTTTTCACGGTTACGAACGGGTATAATAACAGAGGCTTCAACCGGAAAATTACTTTCAGTAAATTCAATGGTTTTAAATTCAGGTTTAAGAAAAGCACCAACTGCCTTTAAATGCGCAGTACATGCCAGCTCCATTTCAACCTGGCGATTACGGTTACGAGGATCTACATAATCGAACATTTTCTCTCCCGATTGACGTGTATCCAGTTCTACTTCGGTATACAATAATTCGGGTAAGTGCATTAAATTATATTTTTGCGATATGCGTAAACGTATATCGTACAATGCTGCAAATTTATAATCGGTATCCATGGCTTCTACAGCACCTTTAAGTGCTTTAGCAGTAAATAGTAATAATGATCCGAAATTAAAATCATCGCGCAAACTACCTTCCTGGTACTCAATAACCGGATGTGCTGTCATTTTACCATCTTTCTTCTCATAATAATCAGCATACACCATACCAGCACCAGCATCGGAGCATGTTCTATACATCCGCTCCAGGGCATTCATACCAATATTCAGCTCCATAGCTTTGGTGTATACTGCTACGTAATCACCACATATCTTACTCAATAAAAGTTTCCATGTTGCTGTGGCATCCAACCCACCTTCAGAAAGTACAACGGTTACTCCTTCAAGTTCAATGGCTTTTTTTGCTACTATTATGATGTTTACATCATCACCCGATTCTCTAAATGCCTTTAATGTTGGCTTAATTTCTTCCTTGTTGGAGTAAGGTAGTATACATGTTATTTTCTTACGCATAGTATTAAGTATTTTGTCAGTTCGTTATTGTTCTTTAATAAAAAAATCGAGTATCTCTTTCATTAAAATATCCCGCTCCTTATTGGATATAATGGTTTCAAATGGAAAACCTAATATGACGGTTTTATAGTCGCCTTTATAAATAGTACCGGCACTGGCATTATTTTCCTTATAGCGAAAAGCCGTTACCACATTTTTACCTGAAGGCTCAATGGCATCAGGTGCTTCTACTGCATAAACATCAGGCCTGCTAACGGTATTAAAATTTAGTTCTCCATTTACAATTGACCGGGCATAATCCGTTGTATAAACTCCTCCGCTTTTAACAGCATGGTTTGTGCGCCAAATAAAATGCAGTATTTTAGAGGCAAAATCCTCCGCTACCGTATCGTTGTGCAATGCAAAGTCAGAGCCCACATAAGCACCACTCATAAATACGTGTTGTTTATTGGCCGTCGCCAACTTCAGCTTATCCATAAAAGCTGGTGTATATATTTTATAGTTGACTTCTTTACTTTTGTACGATGTTGTTGTACGTTCTTCTCCCAATATCACATCAATAGCTCTAAATGGGGAAGTATCATAGCCTGCACTTTCAAAAGCTTCATCGCTTACCGATATAAATGAGTAGCCTGCTCTTAAAATAGATTGTCCATGTGTAATAACATTGTCAAAACTGTTGCCTTTTATAATCTGGGCTTCACTATTTCCATAACTTGCTCCCCAACCCGGACTATCATCATCTATCCAAGGCGACTGGCGGTTAAAATCATATTGATGACCTGAATACCCGTATTCATACTTATCGGGCACCCCCTGATCTTCCCACCATGCCACTCCCGCAAAATTATTCTCATCAATAAATGCAGGGGCACTAACACGATCAAAAGCATTAACAACCAATACCATTTCTGCTTCTTTACCTGCAATTCCTATTGATAATATTTCACCTGGCATACTTTCTCCTCCGGCATTCAGGGCTGTTACTTTATAACTAACTAACTCACCATCAACCAGCCCAGGCAGCTTATATGTTTCACTTTCTACTAGTGTTCCATTATCAAAACCGTTATTGCCTATGCGACGATAAACTTTATATTTAGTTGGTTCTGCACTGGGTTCCAAAGGATCAACCACAGGCTTCCAGCTCAATTCATAACCTTGTTCTGACTGTTTTATAGCCATATGGTTAACCGGCAAAGGTTGTACAACATAAGGACGCTCCTCCTGAAAGGCTAGAAATTTAAGCATTCCCTTATATACCGCCCTGCTTACATTAAAACGAAAATCAGGGTTCAAACCCAATTTCATGTCAGCCAGGTTCTGATGCGATAATAATTCAAGTAACATTGTTGGAACATTTGGTCGCCATGCTTCAGAATACTGCTTATCCCACATAGCCCTGTGAGTCCAATCGCTACGGTACAAAGCCCTGATGTCATCCACAATTTGCGTTTGTATCATATCTGTTAAATCACGGCTTGCTAATTTTGACTGTCCGTTAGGAAATTTGCCTTCATCGCGTTCTGCACTATAAATACCAAGGGTTCCTATTACAGAATCATTGGATGTTACCCCCGCATCGGTATGAAAAGCAAAAGCTAAATCAATCGGAAGATTCAATCCCTTTGCATTGCGATCTATTGTAGGCCCATTAGGTGCACCCATTAGGTAATTCACCCATTCGCCCCTACTTTGGTAATCATCGTTATAATCATTTTTCTCTTCATTCAAACTATAAACCAAAGTATCGGGCATACCTGCATATTGTAAGTAGTAACGTGCCGCTTCCATATACCTTGGTCGCTGCGATGTTTTCCATGTGTAATTATCCGGGTTTACTTTTACACCCTTCACATGCTTTTCTTGTCCTGATTTAAGCGACCATTGGTTAGGCAATATTTCATCTGCGGGCCGACGGGCTACATTACCCATTCCACCACCAAAACGAACAGCATCAACTGAAACCCGGCCATCGGCAAATACACTCAATGAAGCGTCTTTTCCCTTATTAAAATAAAATGTACCCAAATAAGCCCATGTGCCACCTCCCATTGTTTGATTCAATATATACGATGTACTTCCGCCACTGTGATTAATGGTGTATTTTACTTTTTCTGAATTATTTTTAGCTTGTTGATAAGAAACGTAAACCGCATATTCTCCACTTTCAGTAAAATTTGGCTTATAGGTAGCTACTATACCTTTTGCCTTAGTGTATTTTGACGCCCCCAGTACAAAGGGATTATCGCCGGGATACAAGGTGTCTTTCATTAAAAATCCCGTTTCATCTTTCCATTTTAAATCAGTATTTAATATCAATTCTGAACCAGTACTGCTCCGGTCATTATCAACCAATACTTCATGAGTCTGAAAACTTCTTTCGCGCGGCATAAAAACTGTAGCTCCTGAGTTTTCTAACATGGGTACAATATAAGGGAGCACATACAGCATAGGCGAAATATCTTCCACAGATCCGTACAGGCGAGCCCTTTGCCATTCCCAACGATCTAATTTCGATTCGTAATACCATCCATGGCTGTGCCAAAGGGCAATATGGTTTAAAGAGAGGCCTTTATGATATAACTCCGTATCTTCCCTGCTGATGTATGCCTGTTTAACCCTTCTTTTTGACAAACGATCTTGTTGAATATTTTTCGCCGAATAATCCCAATTCGGTATCAGTTGGGCTATTTCGTAACCATTGGTATAAACCAAAGTCGTATATTCTTTAGCCTTGCCTCTTAAGTGATCTTTTAAGCTCTTTTTAAATAAACCCTCATCAGCAGCGCGCCAGGGAATATACGATAATGACTTATTAAACTTAAATACAACCACTTTTTTACCATGGTTAACTGAAACTGATTCCAGGATGATTTCTCCCACATGATTCCATTGCTGCAATGGGTTCTGCCAATCAGAAAAAGCTTTAACAGTGTTTCGTTCAGATTTATTTTCTTCACTTGCCTGTCCTTTGAGCTGATTAAAGCTTAACAAAGAAAAACTAAGTAGAAAAATATGCTTCAGGATTATTCTCACTTTATTTCTAATTAAATTAATATTCCAAGAATATCATCGCAGGTCAAAAATAGAAAGTTTTTTACAAGTTTCAAATTTTTGTCATACATCTTACGTATTATTCTTGATTTCTAATCTTTTTATTTTTACATTTGCACTATTCCTATTAATAGCACAACACTTTAATTTCACACTAAACCGTGCATTATCAGGGCTTACAAAATAATAAAACGAATTACAATACAGTTCATAAAATATGACGATGACACTCATTGCAGATAGCGGTTCAACAAAAACTGAATGGCATTTACTAAGCGATAATCCTACAAAAAATATCACATGTATTACAAAAGGCATTAATCCTTTTTATCAAACATCAGCTGAGATAGTCCAAAGTTTAAACGAGGAATATACATTAAATAGTGCTAAGCCTCAAGAGATATTCTTTTATGGTGCAGGATGTGCCAATGAAGAAAAAAATAGGATTGTAAAAGAAGCCCTGATTAAATTTTTTGATACCCAAAATATAACCATCAACAGCGATTTAACTGGTGCGGCACGATCCCTTTGCCAAAACAACGAAGGTATAGCCTGCATTTTGGGTACCGGCTCCAACTCCTGTTATTACAATGGAGAGACTGTTACGGCCAATGTATCTCCTTTGGGGTTTATTATTGGTGATGAAGGAAGTGGTGCTGTATTAGGTAAAAAACTGGTGGGCGACATTTTAAAAAATCAGTTACCACAAACTATTATTGAGTTATTTTTTAACGAGTACCAAACTAATTGTGGCGAAATACTCGACCATATCTACAAAAGACCATTACCAAACCGTTACCTGGCACAGTATACCAGGTTTCTTTCAAAACATATTCACTTACAGGAACTGGAGGATATTGTAAGCAATGCATTTGAAGAATTTATCAAACGCAACCTACTACAATACCCGAATGTAAAAGAACTTAAAATAAATTTCACCGGAAGCATAGCCCATCATTTTACGTCTCAACTGGAAAAAGCACTGAATAAATATAAACTTACACTTGGTACTGTTTCACAAGCGCCGATGAATGGCCTCGTACAATACCATTCTCAATCAAAATGATCGCAATGACAAAAAAAAACACACAAAGCATAACCGAGTCATCATCTCATTTTGATAACCTTGAGAAAATGTCGGTCGAAGAACTTATCACCAATATTAACAGCGAAGATGCCAAAGTACATATCGCGGTAAAAAAAGCTTTACCACAAATAAAAAGATTGGTTGAACGCATTATATTACGTATGGAGCAAGGTGGCCGGGTATTTTACCTGGGTGCTGGCACCAGCGGGCGCCTGGGTGTATTGGATGCTTCGGAGCTACCTCCCACTTTTGGTGTACCTGATAATATGGTTATAGCATTAATAGCCGGAGGTAATACAGCCATACGACATGCAGTGGAGGCAGCCGAAGATGACTCCGAAAAAGGCTGGGAAGAGTTACAGGAATACAAAGTTGATGAACTGGATACTGTAATAGGCATAGCTGCATCGGGTACAACCCCCTATGTAATTGGAGCAATTAAAAAAGCCAGGCAAAATGGCTTATTAACAGGATGCATCACCTGTAACTCAAACAGTAAAGTTGCAGAAGTAAGTGAATTTCCAATTGAAGCAATTGTAGGTCCTGAATTTGTTACAGGTAGTACACGCCTAAAAGCCGGAACCGCTCAAAAAATGATTTTGAATATTATTACTACGTCTGTTATGATTAAGCTTGGAAGGGTAAAAGGTAACAGGATGGTGAATATGCAATTAACAAATAACAAGCTTGTGGATCGTGGGGCACGAATGATTATGGAAGAACTAAAGCTGACCTATGAAGATTCTAAAAGTATACTTCTGAAATATGGATCGGTAAAAAAAGCTATAGAAGCTTACAGTAAACAAAAGTAGGAAGTACATAAACCAAAAGCGGAATGTTGATCTAAAACATTCCGCTTTTTATTATTAAAACTGAAAATTAATAAGTCCCTTTAAAGTACTTATCATATACCTGCATATTACGCTCCAGTAACTCTACTGTATATTGGTATGACTTATCAACATCCCTAGCAACAACCGCTTCATATATTTCTTTCTGTAGCCTTAAAGTATATTCCTTCTCTCCTTCAATATTGGCATAAATCATATTACGCATACGTGGCAAAAGTGAATAAATTGGCTCCATAGAGATCATAACGATCGGATTACCTGTTGATTTAGCCATATTCATATGAAAACGATTAATTAAATCCACTTCCAGCTGTGTATTGTCCGGATCACATTTCTCAAGCTCTTTTATGTTCTCCTGTAATAAACGCAAGTTCTCATCCGAACGATTTGCAGCAGCCAGACGACCAACTTCAGGTTCAAAAATCCGACGAACTTCAATAATCTGACGAATCAGGCTTGAGTCGAACTTCATATCATAAAACAGGTTAAGTGAATTGATGGCATCTTCAATTTTAAGCTCGGATACAAACATTCCACTACCTTTTTTTATATCTATCAACCCCCTTGCACTTAGGCGACGTAAGGCCTCACGCAACGCTGTTCTACTCACAGCAAAACTCTCACACAACTCTTTTTCAGAGGGTAGTTTCGTTCCGGAAATCAAACGTTTTGCCCGTATAGCTTCTTCAATTTTCCGTTCAATTTTTTGGCTAAGCGTTTGACTTGTCCCTATTTTTCCAAATAAATCGTCCATCAATAACAATTTCTTAATACATCATACAAATGTATCATCTTTTCTCCAACTTACACCATTATTTTTATGCTTTCATCACTTTTAATAACGGTATATTATCATAATCATCTATTGTTTGCAAAAAAAAGGAATGACGTTTGTCATCCCCTTCTCCTTTATTTTTATTTAAATCTTAGCTCTGTTCGGCTAAAAAACGTTCAGCATCAATAGCTGCCATACAACCCGAACCTGCTGCTGTAACAGCCTGACGGTACTGGTCGTCCTGAACATCACCACAAGCAAATACCCCTTCTACATTAGTTTTAGAAGTACCTGGTATAGTTTTAATGTAGCCCACCTCGTTTGTGTCAATATAGTCTGCAAAAATATCTGAGTTTGGCTTATGACCAATTCCTAAAAAGAACCCATCAATAGCAATTGTTACCTCTTCTTCTTCAGGTGTTCCCATATTCTTCACCAAAGTAGCACCTTCTACAACTCCATCACCAAATAATCCTTTGGTCTGATGTTTCCATAATATCTCAATATTTTTAGTATTCATAGCACGCTCCTGCATCACTTTAGAAGCACGAAATACATCGCGACGCACAATCAGGTATACTTTGCGACAAAGACCGGCTAAATACATCGCTTCTTCTAAAGCGGTATCACCCCCACCAACTACTGCAACATCTTTGCCCCTGTAAAAGAATCCATCACAAGTCGCACATGCAGAAACGCCTGAACCTGCATATTTTGTTTCATCAGGTAACCCCAGGTATTTAGCTGTTGCACCTGTAGCAATAATTAAAGCCTCTGTTTCAATTACTTTATTACCATCAACTGTTACTTTAAATGGGCGTTGGCTTAAATCAGTTGCAGTTGCCATTCCAAACCGAATATCTGTTCCGAAACGAGCCGCCTGGCTCTTCAGGTCTTCCATCATTTCCGGTCCGGTAATACCTTTCGGATAACCTGGAAAGTTCTCAACATCTGTTGTTGTTGTTAACTGTCCTCCGGGCTGCAATCCTTCGTACATTACCGGGCTTAGGTTTGCTCTTGCTGCATAAATTGCTGCAGTATATCCAGCAGGCCCCGAACCAATTATTAATACTTTAACTTTTTCTGTCTCTGCCATATCATTATTATTGTTTTGCGGCGAATTTATATTTTCCATTTTTCCAAATAAAGCCATAACATCAATATATTAACATTTCTAAATAAGTTGTAAAACTACAAATTTTCGGAATGCGTGTCAAAATATATGCCACACTTAATATTATGACATTTTTCACTGCATAAAACCTCAACCAAGACCTTTCTTGTGAGCCCGTTTACTAAAGTTGTTATTTATAAAACACTAACGAATCTGCATCAAAACTCATTCCTGATACCAAGCCCAGACCATTTTCAATATTGTTATGAATACGTACTGGCTCTAACACAGGTAAGCCTTCATAAAACCCATCATAACCCGCTGCCAATACCTTTGACCGTAGGTAATTATAATAATCATAAGTATGATGATAGAGGTATATTGTAATTTTAATTTTATTCTCGTAATAATCGAAAAACAAATTATCTCGTGGTATATCAAATGCTAACCTGTATTTTAAACCATTAGTAATTCCATCAGTAAATAACCCCTGAAAATCAAATCCCTGTAACAAACTCCCCCCAGCTTCCCCCTGGGTAAATACCGGATCATTCTTTTCATAAACAATTGTTTTACGTGTATAATACGGTTTATCACCTGCGGTTCCCCATCCTTCTCTAACCACATGTAACTGATAGTAGTTAGAACCTCCCGGATCTTCAAAAGACACCCTGGTTCTTAACATATCAATTAATCCAACTTCATTTGAAAGCCGGGTAATAGTTACCGTATCCAAGTCAGTTAATGAAACTATATCAGGAATATAACTCTCAACTTTAATTGTATCACCATTCAATTCAAATGCTTCTATCTTTATTTTATCACCTGTGGAAAAACTAAATTCCTTCCATTTACTCCATACTGTATCAACCGGAAAAATGTAAGTTCCCTGGATTTCATCATTGATAAACAATTTAAATCGCCCCTTCTCCACCTGCCCATAATCCGGAACAGATAATATACTTTGACTCTTACTAAAATGTAGATTTAAAGCACTATCAGGGTAAGCAAATGCATACATTACCAATTTATCTTCCTGCTCATTTAATGCAATTTCAATATCCTTTTCACAAGCTATCAATACAAACAACAGTAATATGTACTTAAATTTCTGCATTTTTAAAATTTTACTGTATAACGTACATATGGTATTGGTATCGGAAACAAGCTAAACTGCTTCAATGAACGTGATACATCACCTGTTTCCGGATCCTCTGAGTCAGAAAAATAAAGGAAAAACGGGTTCTGACGTCCATATGTATTCATCATACCGACACTCCACAAACGACTTCCCCATTTTTTCTTCTTATGAAAGTTAAAACCTATATCTAAACGATGAAAGTTAGGCATCCTGTATCCATTGCGTTGATTTATAAATTGGTTGTATTGCGCAGAAAATGGCTGATCTTCTGTTGGCAATTCAGGTGCATAATACTTTGTTTCCGGCAATGTAATAGGGTTGCCGGTTCCAAATGTCCATGTAACTCCCATATCTACTTTCTCAGAAAATTTATACGTTGAATAAACAGATACATCATGCGTACGATCGAAGTTAGCTGGAAACTCCTTACCATTATTTATTTCATCAAAAATATTAGTTGATTTAGAGTATGTATACCCCAACCACCCGGATAAATCACCGAATTTTTTATGCAGAAGCAACTCAAAACCTATTGATTTTCCATTACCAGAAGTTAATTTATTTTGCCAATCGGAAGCAAAATCAAAATACCCTGCCGACTCTTTATAAGCAAGTATATCACTTAACTTTTTATAATAGGCCTCTAATGATAAGTTAAAACCTTTACCAAACTCATAATCAACACCTATGGCTGATTGCACAGCACGCATTGGTGCTATTTCATCAGATACGGGTAACCACAGATCTGTTGGTAAAGCAACCGAGGCTGTACGCAATAGATGCATGTATTGGGTCATCTCACTATAAGCCGCTTTAAGCGACAAGTTTTCTCTTAATAATAACCTTGCTGATAGCCGTGGCTCCGCCGACCAATATGCTTTAGATTCGGCATAAAACATTGAAAAATGACCACCAATATTTAATTTTAATCGCGATGATAATTGAACGTCATCTTCTAGGTACATTCTGAATTCTGGCCGATAAAGTTCATTCCCTCCAAATGTTGTATCCACTCGTTCTCCTTTTTCTGCAACCTCTCTCAACTTTACATCAACACCAGGAAAAAATGAATGTAATACAGCACTACCTCCAAAACGAATATAATGCTTAGGTGAAGGCATATAATCAACATCTACTTTGACACTATAATCACGTATACCACTATAATAATTCTGCTGACCAACAGTCCAGCCTTCATCCGAAACATAATTCAAAGTCTGATCAATAAAGAAACGGTAGTCACTGTACGTCATTGTTACATTTGAAAACATTTTATTACCAAAAATATGGTTCCAACGCATGGCTCCTACATAATTTTTCCAACCAATATCACTTTCATCATTAGCTGTAAAGGTATGTTTGCCCCCTGTATCCAAATTTCCTAAAACAATTTCTTGTTTGTTATAAGTTACTCCATACTGGTCTTTTCCCATATACGTACTTAAGTACAACCTATCCCGTTCTGATAACTTATAATTAAATTTAGCATTGAAATCATAAAAATAATACCTGCTTTTATCTGCCTGGTTAAGCTGCCATAAACTTGTTAATACATCAAAATAGGTTCTTCTAAACGATACCGAGAATGATGATTTATCTTTTACCAACGGCCCTTCAACAGCAATACGACTGGATAATAAGCCTACACTCGCAAGCCCTTTAAACTCTTCATTATTACCATCGTACATACGTATATCTACAACTGATGACAAACGCCCCCCGTAACGAGCCGGAAAGCCACCTTTAATAACAGTAACATTATTTACAGCATCTGCATTAAAAATAGAAAAAAAGCCAAATAAGTGACTTACATTATATACCGGCACATCATCCATTAACACCAAATTCTGATCCGGCCCACCTCCCCTAACATACAACTCACTAAACCCTTCACCTCCACTCTGTATTCCGGGTAATAATTGAATACTTTTTACAACATCTACCTCACCAAGAAAAACCGGTACATTTTTAATTTGCTCAATGGGTACATCAATGGTTCCGGTTCGTGTACTTTTAACATTGTCCGGCACACGATCACCAACAACTGCAATTTCTTCAAGTTCAGCCCTGGGTTCCATCAGAAAATTTAAAATCGTATCGGAAGTTAAATTAATGTAATGGTGATGGCTTTTATAACCGACATATGAACTGCTTAACTGAACAAAGCCTTCTGGCAAGGAAATACTATAGAACCCAAAATTATTGCTTACTGTTCCAAGTATAAGGTCAGGATCATAAACATTGGCCTGAATTAGAGCCTCTTTCGTAGATTTGTCCAATACATAACCCCTGATAACAAATTTGTTTCTCTTATCACTTATTGGCCGAATAATAATCTTATTATCACGCACAATATAGGTGGAAGGACAATTAATAAAGAGTTCATTTAATATCTCCCTAATATTTCCGGAATGTACAGCCAACCTTACAGTATCTTGGAAACACAAGCGACTGCTGTAACTAAAACTAAGGTTTGTTTGTTGTTCAATCTCTTTTAAAAACGCTTCTGTAGATGCTTCTTTAGGGGATAACTCAACATGAGTATATAAAACATTTTGCCCATTAACACCAGCTGTAGCAAGTATAATGAGCAAAACAACTAAAATGATTTTATAACTATTATTTAAGATTGTTAGCATAAAAATTAATCGCCTCCGAAATTAGTCAGAGATGATCAATTTGTTACCATTAATCTCAAATTTTTTCTCAAAATGAATACGTAACTCCACCAAAACATCTTCTAATGATGGATTCTCAAACTTCGAAGTTATTAAATATTCTGTCTTAGATGATTTATTTTCTATAATACGAACTTCATTAAAATGATCTTCTATTGTTTCCAAAACCTCATCAAGAGTTGCTTTGTCAAAATCAATTGAGCCAGTCATCCAGGCAATACAATTATTCGAATTTAATGTTTGCTTTTGAATTTTACCATCAACACATATTGCTTTCTCGCCAGCAACAACTTCTACATTTTCATTCCCTGAAGAAAATAAAACCCGCCCTTCTGTTACCGATAAAGTTACATCGCCTGTATTTTGATTTTCATCAAGATTAAACGCTGTTCCTAAAACACGTACTTTGGCATCTCCAACATTAACCACAAAAGGTTTCAAAGGGTTTTTGGTAACTTTAAAATACCCTTCTCCATGCAATCTAATTGTGCGTTGTTTTCCATCAAACGTTTTTTCAAAAACAAGTTTACTGTTTTTATTTAATGATACTTCTGAGTTATCTGATAAAATTACTTTGTCAATTTTATCAGAAGATTTAAAAGCTTGCCATTTTCCAAATCCGGGTGTTGTCTGGTACAAACTGTAAGCAGCAAAAAATAATATTAGAGGTATCATTACAGCCGCTACTTTCATAAAAGAACGACTTAATCCTTTTATAAAAACAGGCGTTGAATTCAAACCTACTTTTGATTTAAAAACTTCAAAATCACCCTCTACATCAACAGAATTATATACATCCAGTCCTTCTGAAGCAAGCCATACCTTTTTTATATCACGAAGGTAGGCAGCATTGGAATCTGAGCTTTTAGCCCATTCCGCTAACTCCTGTTCTTCCGCAGGTATATTGTCCCCTAAAAGACTTTTTACAATTAATTCATCTATATGACTATTACTTTCTTTCATGTAATATATAATATATTTTCAATGTTCATATGTGTACAATACCACGTATTGCACTATACTATTAATGAAAATCCATAATACTAAAAAGATTTGTCTCTTCCGGCATCACTTCTTCAACCGTTTCTACTGATTCTTCTTTCTTAACTTCTTCTACCTTTTGGGCATTTTCAACATGTACTTGCTTCTCATCTACCGGAGAGAGCAAGTCTGCTAATATTTGAAAAACAAATTCCATTTTTTATCCTTTAAGGTTACAAATTCTGCGTGTCGTTTATTAAGACAATCAGATACTATATTACACGTACATGTTTTCCAATTATTATTTTAAAATCCAATAAAAAAACAACAAACAAATCTCTAAATATCCTACTAACTGAGTGCGCAACTCCTTAAGTGCTTTACTTATCTGTGTTTCTACTGTTCGCTTTGACAGATCGAGTTTATCTGCAATTTCCTGATTAGTTATACCATCAAACCGACTCATCTCAAAAATACGCTTACACTGTGGAGGTAAGGTTTGTATAACTGACATTATTTTTTGCTCAAGCTCTGTCTCTTGCAGCTTATCTTCAATATATGCTTCATCATCTTTTTTAGTCAGGTAAATATTTGCATGATGATCACGACGAATCTGGGAATATTTTATTTGATTCAGGCAACGGTTTCTTACCGATTGATAGAGATGAGCTTTTAACGAGGAGTGTATCTTTATTTCTTTTCGCTTCTCATAAAATGTCACTATAACATCCTGCACTAATTCACGCGCCAGATCATCATCATTAACAACTTTACGAGCAAAAACAACTAACTGAGCATAATAACGAAGAAATAACGCTTTATAAGCCCACTCTTTTCCTTCTGATATTCCTTTTAGCAGTTCAATATCATTTTCTTCTTTCCCCATTAAAATGTATTGATTTTAAATGTATAGATGGCAAAAATAGAAATTCAACTTAAAACAACATTGATTTATGGCATATTAATTAATCTATTCCTAATAATTTTAAACTCTACAATTGTTAAAAGTTTACTTAGAGATAAGCTATATACTTTCTTTTTTTTATTAGATTTGCATTCCATTAGCGGGATGTGGCGCAGCCCGGTTAGCGCACTGGTCTGGGGGACCAGGGGTCGCAGGTTCAAATCCTGTCATCCCGACTAAATAAAATAAAAGGAGGTTGATATATTTTAATCAACCTCCTTTTATTTTGTTAAAATCTTTCTGATTCTTAAAACAATACTGAATCCTAAGACCTAAAGACTCACCGGCTTTTCAGTATTTAATACACAGATTTATTTCTATCAATAAGCTGATTAATTTTCTCAACTGACAAATGCGAGGCATAATCATCTTCTGGTGTATTTTTTACATAGTCAACCAATTGTTTCACCGAAGAGGTGGCCACATGCATCCTGGTATCTGATGATGCATAGTAGATAAGAACCGTTCCATCATCCTCTAAAATCCACCCGTTGGAAAACAACACATTAGATACATCTCCAACTCGCTCTTCTCCTTCGGGAGCCATAAAATAACCTCCTGGCTGATGTATTACTTTAGATATATCAGCCTTATCTGTCATAAACAGGTACAATACATATCGCAAACCAGCTGCAGTATTTCTAACCCCATGTGCCATATGCAACCATCCTTCATCGGTTTTTATCGGCGCCGGTCCAAGTCCGTTCTTTAATTCAAAAACAGTATGGTATTTTTTTTCGTTAATAATCACTTCCTTGTCAACTATGGGATTTGTCATATCACTTATAAAGCCAAGGCCAATACCGCCACCGCCACCAACATCAATAAAACCATCCTGTGGCCGGGTATAAAGGGCATATTTACCATTTACAAATTCTGGATGTAGAACCACATTACGCTGTTGACCTGAATTACTCACCAAATCAGGCAAACGCTCCCACTTTACCAAGTCTTTTGTTCGAGCAATACCTGCCTTTGCCACGGCCATACTGGTATCTCCCACCGGCGCAGCAGGATCTTTACGTTCGGTACAAAAAATACCATATATCCAGCCATCTTCATGCTGTGTTAATCGCATATCGTATACATTGGTATCAGGTTCTTTGGTTTGAGGCATCGTAATTGGGCGCTCCCAAAAACGAAATTCATCAATACCATTTGCACTTTCAGCCACTGCAAAAAAAGATTTACGATCAGCACCCTCAACACGAGCTACCAAAAGATATTTTCCATCCAGCTTAATTGCTCCGGCATTAAAAACCGCATTAACACCAATACGTTCCATCAAATAAGGATTGGTGGCTGGATTAAAATCAAAGCGCCAGTGCAAAGGAATATGAGCTGTTGTGAGAATTGGATTCTCAAAACGATCATAAATACCATTGTATACTGATAGTTTCTTATTTTTTTTGGTTATATGAAGTTCATGTTTTTCCTTCAACTTCTCTTTTTTCTCATTAAATATTCTCTGCATTTTAATCATCACTTAATTTATTCCACCAATTTTTCTTTAAAATAATCATACAAACTAAAGTTATAATAATGGTTATCACCATTGGTGTGGTTTGTGCTAACACAAGGTACATTGGAATAACAACCAGGCATGTTTGCGCAATAACGCCTATAACTACATTGAATGCATCTCGTTTAAAATTCTTATCGCTGACAAAGTCCGGATCTTCTGCTATTACTTTATCATGTATTGGTTTCCAAAACCCCCATGGACGGACTTTTTTATAAAAATTCATTAAGGTTTTATCATCATTGGGAGGTGCTAAAAACGTACCTACCACACACCCTATAACTGAGATTAATAATAATAATGGAAAATAGTACAGATCAAGTGTTTCACTAAATATGTATGGAAAAATCAGTGCTGGAACCAGACCTGCTACCATACCCCAGAAAAAACCTGAACCATTAAATCGCCACCAATGCCATTTTAAAACATTTGAAGCCACATAACTCCCATATAAAGCGGACACCAGCCATTGCAAAATAGAATTAACATCTGTAGCAAAAATACCAAATATGACACTGATAATAACAACTATTAATCCGGTTGTATAATTCGTTAATTTTAATTGTCGACCTGTTGCATTTTTATTATAATATTTTAAATAAATATCGTTTACAATATAAGCCTGAGCTGCATTTAACGTTCCGGCAAATGTAGACATAAAGGCCGCCAGAAGACCGGCCAATAGTAAGCCCATAAAACCAACCGGCACAAATTCGCTAATAGCAGAAGGAAGGATCTGTTCGAAGTCAATTTTGCCTGCAACAACAAGATTTAACTGGTCATAATAGAGAATAGCTAATACAGCAAACCCGGTAATCATCAGGTATCGGGCAGGCATTAACACTACACTTACAAAACCACTCATCTTAGCTGCCTCTTTGGGCGAACTAGTCGAAAGAATTTTTTGCATATCATAATTAGGTGCCGGCCCTGCCAAACTGGCCAATACGCCTTTAAAAAGCATCATCATAAAGAATATTCCAAAAAGGGAATAACCATCAGAAGCAATTTTACTATTTACCTCATCAATTATGCCCGTCCAATCCATATTCATCTTCCAATCAAAAAACGGATTCATCCATCCATCAGGCACATTTAAAGTATTTCCATCTAAAGCAGTAATAGCAATAAACGCAATAACAAATGCAGAAATAGTCATAATCAGGTATTGAACAACATCAGCCCATACAATTCCGGACATACCACCCATAACAGAATAAAAAACAGCAAATGATGTAAAGATTATACCATATACATGAGATACATATGCTGCCGGCACTTCAAAAGGAATATAAGGTGCAATGTATTCCCAGGGAATAAATATCTCAACAAATTTTCCCAGGCCAATAAAACCATAAGCCAAAAAACCTAAGCAGTTAACCAGTGCAAATATGACAACAATAGTATGCGATAACCTGCCATCTTTACCACTACCAAACCTAAAGCTTATCCACTCAGCTCCGGTAGTCACATTAGAACGGCGTAACCAACTTGATAGATACACCATTAAAAAGACCTGATTAAAAACAGGCCACAACCATGGTATCCAGATGCTCTTCAAGCCATAAACAAAGGTGAGTGTTACCAACCACATGGTACCTGAAATATCAAACATACCTGAGGCATTAGACAAGCCTAACATATACCAGGGAATTTTCTTTCCTCCGAGCAGGTAGGAAGATATATCATTTTGAGCCCGCTTTTTTAATAGCAACCCAATTGCAATCGTTGACAATAAATACGTCAGTATGATAATAAAATCAAGGCTTTCTAAATTCATTTTTTGAATAACTATTTATAATGGTATTCCTTTTTGCTCAACTCCAATCTTCGTAATAAAACCTATCATAAAATTACCAACAGGTTTTACTCGTTTTAATATTTAGATGATAAGATCCGGTTTATTGTTCAAACTGAAGTTTAACAGTTCTGTTACCTCCCCTGTTTGTAGGATGAACAATTACCCAACCAGCATCTGTTCCTTCCATCTTTTCAATATCAATATGTCCATCATTCACCAATTCTTCTCTATTTAATCGCGAAAGCCAGGGAACGTATAGAACCGTTGGAGCAGTATTTTCTTTAGCTTCATTCCATTGAGTTGTTAACACTAAAGATTCGTGATTAAATTCATAATTCAACAGTTCGCCATTGGTATAAGCCGGGTATGGTCGTAACAATGCCTTTTGAAAGTACTCCAGATTTTCTTTTCCAGGGTCGTAAGACCAGTAAGCATTACCAAATAAGTTTTTCTCAATTAAGCTAACTGCATAACGAGCAACCGGAACAATACCATCTGAATGGTTATAGTATGCGCCCCATTCTCCAAGCCAAACCGGCATTTTCAGCTGATGTCCTTTTTCTTTTATCCTGTCATAAATAAAAGTTATCCTTTCAGAATTAGAAGCTGCCGCAGCCTCTGTATCTGTCACTAAATCGTATCCATGTGGTGCATAAGCCACTAAGGGGTCTGGTGTTCCATCAGGAAGCAAAACTCTTTCAATACTACTTCTTACCCCCATATTACTAAAATAACTGTGCTCTAAAAACAAAATATGCTTCGTATCAACCTCTCGTATAGCATTTGCCACCTTTTGGTACATAGCCTGCAGGTGTGTACTTTCAAATTCCTTATTAAAAGGGTAGAGCGCATCTATTACATGTGAATAGTTGGCACGTGTCGACATAAATTTAAGTGCTTCCGTCCGCTTATTTACATCTCCCCAAATGGCTTCCAGCTCTCCTTCTGTTAACATTTTTCCTGTTGTAGTATAAACCAACTCCCCGTATGCTGTAAGCAGTGCTGGCATTGCATAAAGTGCGGATGATCCGGCAAAGGGTTCATTCATAATATCATAACCAATTACTGTTGAATTATTGGCATAACGCTTAGCAATATGCTTCCACAGGTTGGCATAATGATCCTGCACACCTATTCCGTCCGGCGCCGGTTTATTGGCCCAAAAGTTATCAAAAGCCGTATGAACCGCTTCACTCATAATGTATGCATCACTCCATACATCTCCTGTTGTATGTGTTTTCCCTTCATCCAGAGTAGCCCATTCTGGTGCCCCGTTACTATACTTTACACTAAATAAATCCTGGTGCATATCAAGAATAACAAACAATCCATTATCTGCTGCCCATTGAATTCGTTTATCAATTTCCTGCAAATAATGCTCATTATAAACACCTGGCTCTGGTTCAAAACCATCCCAACAAATATAAAAGCGTATACAATTAAACCCCCAACGCTTCATATTGGTATAAAATTCAGGCCCTGCTTTAAAAAGGTATTGCTCTTCACTGGATTTACTTACAACATTAATTCCATTCAGAATTACTTGTCTTCCATTATTATCAACAAAACGATCTCCGTCAACGGTAATTTGCGCCGGAACTGTATATTGTTTTAAGATATGTTTATCCTGCTCAACACATCCTATTCCCGTTATATAGCTTAATAGCACAATAGCAAGATAATTTATCACTTTAAGTTTTTTTCTTCTCCACATAATACTGAGTTTAAATATTTTAAATTTCATCCGGTTATTTTATAATAATCTCTTATCCCTTTACCAAAAGCAATAGTAATCACACCGAAGATACTTTTCTAACATTATAATCACCTTATTATAGTATAATAAAGAACACTTCTCAATACCTCTGCAACCACTATACTAATTTCAAATCATTTAATTAACTACAAAAATATTTGATACCTTTGCCACTTTCTAATACTATTTTATCAATTTACAATTATTAATCGGCAAAGACACAGTAATGGCAAAAACACAGTCATCAGTGCATCGAGAGATTACACCACTTACACCAGGTGATTGCCTGATGGTATTTGAGCGAACTAAGGAATTCTTTGATTTTCCCATCCACTTTCACCCGGAATATGAATTGAACCTGATTATTGATGCAAGTGGAGCTAAGCGGATAATAGGTGACCATATGGAGGAGATTACCGATTATGAGTTAGTACTAAGCGGTTCTAACCTCAATCATGGATGGAAACAAGGCTCTTGCAAGGATAAGTTAATAAAGGAAATTACCATCCAGTTTCATCATGATTTGTTTAATGAAAATTTGCTGGATCGCAATATAATGAAACCAGTAAAAGATTTACTTAAACGCTCTTCCAGTGGCATCCTTTTTTCTGAGGAAGCAACAAAATTAATGCTTCCAAGATTTTATAATTTGTCAAAGAAAAATGGTTTTGATTCTTTTATTGAGTTACTTTCCCTGCTTTATGATTTATCAAATACCAGAAATCAACGCTTACTATCATCGACTCAGCCCCGGGATGATGATTTCTACAACAGTGGGAAAATTAAGAAGGCATATGAGTATATCCAGCTCAATTTCCGTAATAAAATAAAGCTTGAAGATGTATCTGGCGAACTGAATATGACCGCCATATCATTTAGTCGCTTAATTAAACAGCGCACAGGAAAAACGTTTGTTGAGTTTCTGAATGATTACCGTATCGGATGCGCTTCAAGAATGCTGATAGAAGCAAATGACAGTATAGCTGAAATAGCTTTTAAATGTGGATTTAATAACCTGGCTAACTTCAACCGGGTTTTCAAAAAGTCTAAACATTGTTCTCCATCACAGTTTAAAGATAATTTTTCAGGTACCAAGCGATTCTATTAATAGAGACCAAGCTCTCTGTAACCTAACTACTCCTGTTTTATTTATCGCCCCAGCTATGAGGCGTAAGTGAATATTAACCAATCTTAACATCAAAACTTCACAAAACCAAAACGTTGTATTTGTTTTCATCTTTTCATTCCAAAACCAAAATCAACGATTTGGCGATGCTTGCCGGAGCTGCGAACCTCCAGAAACCAGTCGGCTCACTTATGCTTTTTTTAGCCATTGTTAGCAACAGTACTTTTTTCTATTGAACATTTACGGAACCAGTCTAGTTATAATTTTTTTTTTCTTGATTAAGGTAAAGTTGATTCAATTCAAACGAAAGAATATTATTCAAGCCTTGCATTCCAACAATCGCCATAATATCAACAGTTCCTCCAGTATTTTTTTTAGTAGATACTATCTGAGCCACAAATATATCTTCTATATCCAGGTTTTATGTCATTAATGGATTCAAAGGAAAATGGTCTGTCTGCAATTATGTTGAAGCAATCAAAAAACGTCTAAAAATATTTGTCAGCTTGACAACTCCGAATTTTGTAACACCAAAATGATAAATTCGAACCAAGTCTTGTTTTACCAATTTACTTAATCTATCATTCGTCATTAAGCAACGATTTTGATTGCTTAAAATCTCTTTTTTGGAGTCATTGGTAAAAACCACTTTTCTTCAGCTTTATCCAATTTAACCCTGAGCCAATCAACTTGAGTTTGCTTTTTCCTGCTGTATAATCAGAGATATATCTATTTTTACTGTTTTTAAACAAATTAATAAGGCAAATGCTAAATTTTAAAATAAACGAAGATCTGTGCACGCAATGTGGATTATGCTCACAAGAGTGCCCCACACTAATTATCAATGGTAAAAAAGGCACTCCTGAAATAAAGGAAGGAAAAGATAAGAACTGTATAAAATGTCAACATTGCCTAGCAATATGCCCTACCGGCGCATTATCTATATTAAAAAAACAAGCTAAAGATAGTATTTCTGTAAAGGGTGAAACTCCATCACCGGAAGCACTGGAGCGCTTAATTAAAACACGCCGTTCTATTCGCAAATTTAGAAATGAAGAAATTAGTATCGAAACCAACCAAAAGCTAATTGAAGCTGCCGCCTGTGCCCCGACAGGACACAATAAAAACCAAGTTTTACTCTCTGTTACTGACAATAAAGCAGGTTTAGCTAAAGTAAGAACACTGGTTTACGATGCCATTAGGCAAGCTGTAGAGACCGGCACTTTAGCCCCTGAATTATCTGTTTATAAGAATTTTCAGAGCTTGTGGGAAAATAAGAATATAGATATTTTATTCAGGGATGCTCCTCACCTAATTGTTGCTTCGGCACCCAAAGCCGATTCAAATTCTGTGCCCAATTGTGTTATTGCATTAAGCTACTTTGAACTATTGGCTAATACAATGGGAATAGGAACACTTTGGGATGGCCTCTTAAAGATTGTGTTTGATAATATAGCTCCTGAATTAAAAACTACACTTGGTATACCTGATGACCATGTAATCGGTTATATGATAGTATATGGATTGCCTGCTGTTAAATACAGCAGGGGCATACAAAGCGAAGGACTAAATCTTAATAGAATAAATCTGTAAATCATTACCCTGAATTTTATCCGGGTTCTGATCTTTTCTGACTATATTATAACACCCTAAGTATTCAATAAAGTATTTTTCAGAATGTATAGAAGTCGTTAAGAAGCTTCTTTTAACAAAGAGGCTTCTTCTTTATTCCTTAAGTAACGCGAACACTGTATCACTTGATTATATCCAAGCAGGGTTCCCAAAATAAAATCTTCTTCGGGAGTCAGTTCGTTTAGTTTTTTATGGCAAAAACAACAAATAACATCAACACACTCTTTAGCTCCAAAAAAGACATTTACTTTCTGACTTGTCACTTGTTGTATGATATAATGAATGTTGTTGGCTTTTAGCTTCTTCAATGCCATCTCAACATCACCTGCCGCCATGGTATGCAATATTAAATTACGCAACCCCTTTTTATACTCATATATATGATGACAAAATACTTTCATTGTTTGTTAGTTTCAATATTATTAGAACATTAAAATAAAAAAGAACAAGCTAAACCTGCATGGCTATTTTTTTAATACCCTTAGTGTACGTTTACACAGCAACAAATGAACATTGGAATTATGCAGATTATCAGCTTGCTCTTTTAAGCAATTAAGGCTTACAAAAGAGTATTGGCAAAAGATCAAAGGTATAGTCAATAATCAACATGCCTTAATTGTATTTTCTTATTCTAAGTGGTGATGCAAATCATTAAGCCATTTAGCTACACGTTCATCGGTTTTATCGCTTTCATTATCTTCATCAAGTACTAATCCAACAAACTGATCATCAACAGAAGCAGTAGAAGCATCAAAGTTATAATCACTTACCGGCACCATACCAACTATTTCACAACCTTTATCAACAATGGCATTGTATATTGTTCCCATTCCATCCACAAAAGTATCCGGATAAGCATCAGCATCGCCCAAACCAAACAAAGCTACTTTTTTACCTTCCAGATTGGCCTTTTTAAGGTCAGAAATAAAGCCTTCCCAATCGTCCTGCAAATCACCTAATCCCCATGTACTTGTGCCCAAAAACAAAAAATCATATTTTTCAATCTCTGCACTTGATGAGTTTTCAACATTAATTAAATCTGTTGTTACATTCAATTGAGCCTGTATAGCTTCTGCAACTGCTTGCGTGTTTCCGGTGCTTGTACCGAAAAAAATAGCGGTTTTTTTCATCTGTTTATAATTTTATCTTCATTGGTCAACTGGGCAAACGCCCTCCCGATAGTCATCCGGGTTCATATGATCAAAATTTACATATTTGTTTCACCTTGTCTTCTTTTAACTTGTACAAAAGTAGGGTGTCTATAATGCTCCTGCAATCGCATAAAGTTGGGGTTTTACCTGTTTGGTTTTCTTTGTTTTTTATTTACAATTATCTGATCTTATGCCAACTACATGCAAGTTATCCCAATATATGGCTACTAATAATTGGTGAATAGTACTCTTTACTTAGTTTGATCCAACAGAAATACCTATTTCTTTGGTGGATAAAAAGTAACCACCCCCTACAATGCGGCTTGTATTGGAAAGTAATAGCTGTAACTCTTCAAGCTCTTTTCTATTTAGCATCATAGAAACATTTTGGTGACCAATTGGCACAATTATTTTTCGCTTATAGGCAATATTATAATTTACGCTTTCGTAGTATCTCCCGTCCATCCGCTCAAAACATTTTTTAAAATAGTCGTACTCCTTATCGCTAAAAGAGAAAAGAAAGTTAAAAAACTCAATATGTATCTTTTCGCAGTTAGGACATATAAATACTCTTCCATTTTTACTTTGATTAATAATCTTATCCATTATCTGTACTTTTTTTATTGAAGATGGGTATTAAACAAATGTTCATCAATCGCTAATAATGGGGAAAAAGGTCATCCTGGGGCAATATTTGTAAAAAAAGTACCACAATTAATCAATGTTCATCACCTTGCTCCCATAAATTTTTTACCTATTTTCGGACTGCTTAAACCTTATGAAACATTTGTCTAAAACCTTAAATCAAAAAAATGTCACACAACACGTTTCAATCATCAATACTGATGACAACGGGGCTTATCTTAGCTCTTTCACTTCTCTCTTTAACAAGTAAAGCTGATGGTACCCGGCTTCTGCGTCAGCCAAATATCAGTGATCAACATGTAGTGTTTACCTATGGTGGTGATTTATGGTTATGTGCAAAAACAGGCGGTAATGCCATGCGATTAACCAGTACACCTGCTGTAGAAAAAGACCCGTACTTTTCTCCCGATGGACAAACCATAGCTTTTACATCTAACCGTTCCGGTACTGATGCTGTTTACACAATGTCGGTTAATGGTGGAGATGTTACCCGCCTAACATGGTATCCGGCAACTTCACAGGTACGTGGATGGTCGCCTGATGGTAAACGTATCTTATACACATCAGACAGAGCAACAGCACCAACTCCTTTTCATCGCTTATGGACGGTTAGTAAAGATGGTGGTTCATCAGAAATACTGACTAAACAATGGGGAACTAAGGCATCGTATTCTGCTGACGGAAAACACATAGCAATAGATAAGATGCGCCGCTGGGATGAGGAATGGCGCGCCTACCGTGGCGGACAAAATACGCCATTGATTATTCTTAACCTGGATAACTGGCAGGAAGAATTGCTTCCCAATGAGCGTACAACTGATGTTCAGCCTGTTTGGTTAAATAATAACATCTATTTTATATCTGATCGTAATTGGGTAAGCAACATCTGGTCATATTCTACCCAATCGAAAGAACTGGAACAATTAACCTCTTTTGAGCAAACAGATATTAAGTATTTATCCGGCTTTAAAAACGAATTAGTTTTTGAGCAGAATGGCTTTATCCACATTTATAATACTGATACTAAAACAACGCAACAGCTCAACATAAGCGTCGTTGGTGATTTTCCCTGGCTTGAAACTCAATGGGAAGATGTAAGCAAGAAAGTAGATTACGCAAGACTTTCACCCAGTGGCAAGCGGGCAATTATGTCGGCAAGGGGTGAAATATTTACCGTACCTGTGGAGCATGGTAATCCACGTAATATAACCAACAATTCCAAAGCTGCCGACCGTAAACCGTTATGGTCTCCTCAAGGTGATAAAATAGCCTGGTTTTCAGATGCCAATGGCACATACAGTCTTATGCTTACATCACAGGATGGCCTAGATAAAACAGAAAGCATCTCTATCGGCGAATCAAAAATGATCTGGGAGCCCAGCTGGTCGCCTGATGGTAAATATATAGCGTTTTGCGATGATGATGTCCGTATTCGTGTACTGGATATAGTAACGAAAACCATCAGGACAATTGATATTGGCGGTAACAACCTGGAGCGAGGTAATTTGGGCATTACATGGTCAAATGATTCCAAGTATTTAGCTTATGCCAAAACCGGAGCCAACCATTTTCGTCGTATTTATATTTGGTCAGATAAAGGCAACAGTGTTAAGCCAGTTACAAATGCCATGGCTGATGCCTTTTCTCCAACATGGGATCGTAATGGTAAGTATCTTTATTTTCTGGCAAGTACTGATTTAGCTTTAGCATCAAGCTATGTTAATACCAGTGTAATGTCGCCTGAAAATGCCAGCTACAGTGCTTATGTTATTAATCTTCAAAAAGGGGAGCAATCACCTTTTGAACCACGTAGCGATGAAGAAGAAGTAAAAAAAGAGGAAGAAAAGGCAAAGGATGATAAGAAATCAAAAGATACCGAAAAGAAAGATGAAAGTATCGTTATTGATTTTGAGAAAATAGAACGACGTATAATAGCCATGCCAATGGCTCCTAAAGCATATCAATATATGCTTGCCGGACCTGAAGGGTCTGTCTTTATCAGTGAATCAAAAGACCATACCAATACAATTCATAAATTCACTTTAAAAGACAGAAAAGCCAAAGAGTTTGTTTCAGGTGCACGTTCGGTATCTATTTCTGCTGATGGTAAACAAATGCTGGCTCATATAGACTCAGCATGGAAAGTAATGGCAACAAGTAAAGACAGCGGAAAAGATGGTAAAACACTTAAGGTAGCCCTAAAAATACAACTTAAGCGCTCCCAGGAGTGGAAACAGATATTTGAAGAAGCATGGCGCTATCAGCGTGACTTCTTCTACGATCCGGGTATGCATGGCCGAGACTGGAATAAAGTTTATACACACTATTCTCCATTAGTACCTTTTATTAAGCACCGAAGTGATTTAAACTATGTTCTGGATATGATGAATGGTGAATTATCGGTAGGCCACAGCTTTGTATTTGGTGGCGACATGCCCGAAGTTGAAAAACCGTCAGTAGGGGTATTAGGGGCTGATTTAACAACTGATGGTTCACATTGGAAAATCGAACGTATTTATACTACTGAAAGCTGGAACCCAAAATTATCCAGTCCATTAGAGCGTCCAGGATTAAAAGTTGAGGAAGGCAATTACATTGTGGGGGTTAATGGTAAAGAAGTAAAAACAGATCAGGATTTTTATATGGCTTTAGATGGCACACGCGGCGTACAAACCGTATTACATATTAATACAAAAGGAAGCTTTAAGGACAGCTGGAAAATAACGGTAAAACCAATATCCAGCGAGCGAGCTTTACGTCAACGTGCCTGGGTAGAGGACAACCGTCGTTTGGTTGATAAGCTTTCCGGTGGTAAGCTGGCTTATGTATGGGTACCTAATACATCAAGCCAAGGATTTATATCATTTAACCGTTACTATTTTGCACAACAGGACAAACTAGGTGCAGTAATTGATGAACGTTTTAATGGTGGTGGCTTATTAGATGATTATATGGTTGATTTAATGAAGCGTGATTTAAGAGCTGCTTTAACCAATGAGGTACCTAATGGCACTCCAATTCAATTGCCTGCCGGCATTAAAGGACCTAAAGTTTTAATTATTAACGAACTGGCAGGCTCAGGTGGTGACTTCTTTCCATGGGCTTTTAAACAACAAAAGATTGGCCCTGTTGTGGGAGCACGCACATGGGGTGGCCTTGTAAAATCATCCGTACACTATCGCTTTGTTGATGGTGGAGCAATGACAGCTCCGGACAATGCGGTATTTGACCCGATAAATAATGAGTGGGTTGGTGAGAATGTGGGTATTGCACCAACAATTGATGTAAGACAAGATGCTGCATCGCTTGAAAAGAATATTGATCCGCAATTGGAACGGGCTGTGAAAGAAGCTTTATCTTTATTAAAAGAGAAAAAAGCCATTACACCACCCCCTTTTCCAACTCCTGCAGTGAAGAAATAAATAACCGGAGGGTGTCCGAAAAGTAAAAATTTGATTCTTTGTTAAAGTTCAGCATTATCCCCAACCCTAAAGGGGAAACTGAATTTCAACAACTTCCCTATAAGGATTTAAGGGTAAAAAAGTTGTTGAAGGCAAAGATCTCTGCTTTTCGGACATCCTCTTTTTTTCTTTCTATCTCAGATTAATATAGCGATATTCAATTATTACATCGCTATTATTGGTGATATTTCATATGCGCATAGGGTGAATAATAGCATTATTAATGTAAATGACCACTATTCCTGAACAAGATATAAACACCTCTCTTAACAATCACAACAGGATCAATACATCCATACTATTTAAATTAGACAAATAGCATAAAACCTTTGATTAAATACTTTTAATTCATTTATTAGCTGGGGCATATATCATAAAAATAAGATTGTACCGATCTATATGTGCGATTAATCATTTTGTTCATTCTTCTATTTAGCTAAATTTGCGCACTAAGTAATTATTATAGCACTGATTTCGTAACGGTGATTTGTTCTTTTAAAAATACAATACGTACCAAATGGATAAAACTGATAAGCGGTATTCTGCTTACTTAAGCATTTTACATGAGGAGTTGATGCCGGCCATGGGCTGCACCGAACCAATTGCCATAGCTTATGCTGCTGCCATGGCACGAAAAATACTCGGTGTTGTGCCGGAACGTGTTATGATTGAAGCCAGTGATAACATTATTAAGAATGTTAAAAGTGTTGTTGTGCCAAACACCGGTGGACTAAAAGGTATTGAGGCATCTGCAGTAGCCGGTATTGTAGCCGGTGATGCCGATAAAGTACTTGAAGTCATCTCTATGGTAGATACGGAAGACCAAAAGCGTATCGCTGATTATATCAATACAAAGGAAGTGAAACTTCAACCTTCGACGAGCAATATTATTTTCGATCTTATTGTTAATGTATATTGTGGTAAGGAATCAGCTTCTGTACAAATATCTCATTACCACACCAATATTGTTCGCATTACTAAAAATGGTGAAACAACTTTATACAATCATCATTGCGATGACCTGAGTACGTCTCTGAAAACCGATCGTTCTATCATGAATGTGAAGGATATTATCGACTTTGCTGAATCGGTGGATATAGCTGAAGTAAAAGATACTTTACAACGGCAAGTTGATTACAATATGGCTATTGCCAATGAAGGTATTAAGGGTAAGTGGGGTGCTAATGTGGGGTCGGTGTTACTACAAACCTGGGGTGAAAATGACATTAAGGTACGCGCCAAAGCATTAGCTGCTGCTGGTTCTGATGCCCGGATGAGTGGATGTGAATTGCCTGTTATGATTGTATCAGGGAGTGGCAACCAGGGTCTGGCTACTTCGGTGCCTGTTATTGAATATGCCAGAGAATTAAAAGCAGACCAAGAAAGCATGTACAGAGCCTTATTGATTTCTAACTTGGTTACGATACATCAAAAAACAGGCATTGGCCGCCTATCTGCCTACTGCGGTGCTGTATCGGCAGGTGTAGGTGCCGGCGCAGGTATTACTTATTTATATGGTGGTGGCTATAAAGAGGTAGCACATACCATTGTTAATGCTTTGGCTATTGTATCGGGTATTATTTGCGATGGAGCCAAACCATCGTGTGCAGGTAAAATAGCATCTGCTGTTGAAGCCGGTATACTTGGTTACCACATGTACAAAAACGGCCAGCAATTTTATGGTGGCGATGGTATAGTAGTAAAGGGTGTTGAGAACACAATTAAAAATATTGGCAGACTTGGCAGTGTGGGTATGCGCGAAACAGATAAAGAGATTATCCGCATTATGCTGGGTAAGTAAACAGAATTTGCCTGTTGCCCTTTTAACAACCTCTTAATAAGCAGAGTTGGTTTTTAATTTACAATTCTGACAACAATAATAATTGAATCAAATGATGGTTTTTGAGGTATAGGATTACATACCTCAAAAACTTATTATAGTCTGTCAGCATAACAAAACGCTATACCAAACTAGAGTTATAAACAACTTAAAAATACTCCCAAATAATTGAGTGATACTTCTGAACAACATAGAGGTTTCTTGTGTGCTGACAGCTTTTGCTTAATTAAAACAACAGGGTTCACCCCTATCCTTACTTATTAAAAACAAAGGCCAGATAATTATTTTTTATAGGAAATTGGTCTGCTGTACATCTAATGAATTGCTACAAAAGCCACTCTAAATAATTATATATCAATGATATATTTTTTCTTAAAAACAATAATAACCTAATTCTTTTTTAGTGAGTTTATATTATCCTCGTACAAGTTCTATTTATGCATCTTGCATTATTTCACTAGGTATAAACAGTACAAGCAAAATAAAGAAAAGTTATTGAATCTCAATTTCTTTTCTAAGCTCTTGAATTAATATCATACAATTACTATCACGCAATAAATGTTACCACACAAATTGCATGTACACAACGTAATTAAAACAACCAAACTACAGATCTATTAACAATCAACAACAGCCGTAGTATGCGTGTAAAACAGCCTAACTAACAAGGCAATTACACATCATAACAGTAATAATTTGCGATACTTTTTAATTTCAAATACTATTTTTCTTCCATTCCTCGTTACCTTTCATTATTTTTGACTACGAAATTACACAACACGTAATCTACTATTCGTTTAAATATGAAGAAAGTAGCACTTTTTTTAGCAGAGGGTTTTGAAGAAATTGAAGCTCTGACACCAGTTGATGTGCTGCGCAGAGCCCATATTGAAGTTACCACTATTTCTATTACAAACACCATTCATGTAACCGGCGCTCATAAAATAAAAGTAACAGCTGATACAATATTTGACAAAGCAGATTATAACCTATTTGATGCAATCATTTTACCCGGAGGTATGCCCGGCACAAAACACTTAAATGCGCATCAGAAATTAAAAACATTATTACTCCAGTTTTCAAAAGATAATAAGTTGATTGGTGCTATTTGTGCTGCACCATTAATACTGGGAGAATTGGGTATACTAAAAAATAGAAAGGCCATTTGTTACCCTGGTTTTGAGAATCATTTAGCAGGAGCTAAACTTTCAGATCAGGCAATTGTAAGGGATAAAAACATTGTTACTGCAAACGGTGCAGGGGCTGCAATACTGTTTTCTTTATGCCTAATAGAAGAGTTGTTAGGCAAAGATAAAGCTAAACTAGTAGCAGATAAAATGTTAGTGTCATAATATAAAATTTAAAAGGACATCAGGCCGTTGCCTATGTCCTCTTAATAACCTAACCCAAATCTATGAAAAAAATCTAAAAAGAATTACCCAATTACTATGCCAAAGAATTTCACCTTTAGTTATTAATAGTTAAAATATAATTATATTTATTAAACTCTAAACTGCCGTAATTAGATCACATACAATGATAAAAAACCTTACATACCTTATCCTATATTATTGCTTATCATTGTTTTCAGCAGGAGCCAACAATATTAAATTTGAATCTTTTGGACTTAAAGACGGCCTTTCTAGCAGTACAGTAAACACGATCTATAAATCAAAAAACAATTTAATCTGGCTTGGTACTGAAAGAGGAGTTGACTTGTTTACAGGAAACCAATTTATTCCACTGGATCATTTCATTGTTGACTCTTCGAGTATTGTTAAAACAAGCATAACTGCAATTACTGAACTACAACCTAATAAACTATGGGTGGGGACATGGGGCGATGGCCTTTTTAGTGTTGATATTGAAACCGGAGATTACACGCACTACAAGGCTAATGATCTTTTAGTAAAAAATACCGTAAGCGATAATTATATTAATTGTTTACATGTGCAGGATGATGAAATATGGATTGGCTCAATCTTTTGCTTAAGTCAAACCAAAGGAGATGGTGAATTTATACATTACAATTTTGAAGAGGTTTTAACCAAAAGTATACCAGATATCCGCGGTATAATTCCCAAATATGAGTACCTGTTATCTGTTTTTACCAATAACGGTGAAATTATAGAACTGAACACGCAAACAGGTACCTACAACAAGGTTAAAGAAATTAATTCCCCAACGGCTAATATTTCTTCTATAAAAAAAGACAAATTAGGAAGGTACTGGATTGGAACAGAAGTAAATGATATTATTGTTTTAGATGAAAATTACAATGAAATTACAATACCAACTTCTTTATCCAAAATAATTGACTCATCTCACATCTCTGATATAGCTATTCATCCTAATGGTGATATCTTGTTAAGTTCTGATGGTAGTGGTTTATTTATTATTGATCAGGATGACTTTTCATGGCAAAACATTACGAGTTCTCTCCATAATAATAATTCACTGGTAAGCAATCAATTGCAGAGCACGATAATTGACAAGGATGGCATTTTATGGGTGGGTTATTTTAAAGATGGTTTTAGTAAAACAGTTTATAAAAACGATGGTATTAGCCACTTTTATAAAACAGGCTCTAAAAACGGGGAGCTCCCAAACAAAAATGTTAACGGCTTTGCTGAAGATAAGGCAAACAATATCTGGATAGGAACTGAAGATGGAATCACGATTCTAAATTCAAAGCTACACCCCATTCAATTCAGCCCTATACATAATTTAGTAAAAAAAGAACTTAATGGCATTCCGGTAACAGCAATGAGCAGCAATAAACAGAAAGACAAAATATACATTGGCACTTATAACAAGGGGCTTTTTATTGCTGATTTGAAGACAAACAAAGTTCAAAACTTTAATAAAGAAAATTCTAAGCTTTCCAGTAATTTTATCAGGGATGTTAAAGAAGTAAATGATACTTTAGTTTATACAGTGGCTGTTGGCGGCGGTTTATATAGGTTTAATGGAACAGACTTTGATTTGATAAAAATATTTTATCAAAACCGGTATGATATAAAGGACTTTTTACATATTAATGTTATTAACCCAACAATGTTGTGGTTGTCTTGTGCCGGTAAGGGCGTAATGCGCATTAATACCCGTAACGGTTCAGGTGAAGTGTTTGATAAAGTTGTTTCAACGATATGCTATAGTTCATATACCACATCTGACTCATGTATTTTTATCACAACCAATAAAGGTGTATTTAAATATAATCCGGAGCTGAATGACTACGACCTGGTAAAAAACACAGATCAAAATACTGATTTTTATGGTATTACAGAGGCTAACGACGGTGCTTTATGGATAAGTTCTTCAACCGGTTTGTTCAGGTATGATAGAAACAGGCAATCCCTCAAAAACATCAACAGTATTAATATCCAAAACAGAGAATTCCTGCCCGGAGCCTTTTGTAAGCATAGTGATGGTCGTTTTTTATTCGGAGGCACCAATGGTTTTAATATTATTAATGCAGACAACTACAAACTAAACAGCGGTAAACCATCTATTTTCTTCAGCAATTTTAAAGTTTATAACCAACAGGTTAAACCTGGAACAAAACCAACCAACAAGGTTCTGCTAAATCGTCAGATCAATTTTGTTAAAACCTTGCATATTCCAGCAGATATTAATCTCTTCAGCATACATGTTAACGTAATAAACTACCTCAACTACAGCAATAACAGGGTAGCCTACACCATAAAAAATGGTAATAAAGAAAGTGGGTTAATGTATACCGAGAATGAAATTGGTTTTTTAAACCTGAACCCGGGAACTTATATCATTTCCATTTTTCCAATTAATAAGCTAAATAACAAGGCACTATTAAGTGAAGGCCGAACCATTACAATATACAAGGCTAAACCATGGTGGCAAAGTTACTGGTTATACGCAGGTATACTCATATGCGCATTACTTAGCATTATTGCCCTGCATAAACTCAAAGTAAGAGAATACAAACAATCGAAATTACTCCTTGAAGAAACAGTTTCGAAAAAAACAGCCACTTTATTATTACAAAAAGATACTTTATTAAGTCAACGCGATGAATTAAAAAAAATACTCTCCGAAAATACGAAACTGGAATCATTTAAGGAAAGTATGATAAGCATGATTATTCATGACCTTAAAAACCCTCTAAATGGCATAATTGGCTTATCATCGCTTAACGAAGCTGAATATCTTGAACATATTAATAGCGCCAGTCGTCAAATGCTTCACCTGGTAGAAAATATATTAGACGTACGTCGTTATGAAACCCATTCGCTTAAACTATTTTACCAGTTATGCGACATTCGCCAACTCATGAATGAGGCCATTGATGATGTTCGTTTTCTATTAAAAGACAGCGATATTGAGATTATTAACCTGATTTCTCCAACCCAGATCAGTGTGGATAAGGACATTATTCGCCGTGTATTTATTAATCTTTTGACCAATGCAATAAAATACAGTCCTTTAGAAGGAAAAATACAACTAAAGAGTAATGTTACTGAAGTACAAAGTGAAAAATCATTACTTTTGTCGGTGAAGGATGATGGACAAGGTATACCGCCGCAATTTAAAGACAGTATTTTTGATCTTTATCAACAAGTTAATACCAAAAAATCCGGTCAAACCAACTCTAACGGCCTGGGATTAAGTTTTTGTAAAATCGCCATTGAAGAACACGGTGGTACAATCTGGGTTGAATCAGAAAGAGAACAAGGGTCAACATTTTTTATTCAAATACCTCTTGGCAATGCTTAACTTCCTTAGTTAGAATTATTAATTATCTCTATAACAACAATGAAGAAACAATTATTAACCTTAGCTTTTTGCTTTATTAGCATGGTGGTATTTAGCCAAACACACATTAACAAACATGCCATTGGTATGCGATTGGGAGGTGGCAATTCTTTTGGTTCACAAGTTACTTACCAATATGGCCTTTCAAATTATAACCGAGTAGAGGTCGACCTTGGGTTTAACGGTAATAATAATGGTAATGGCTTTAATCTTTCCGGTATATATCAGTGGGTCTGGGATATTGAAAGTGGTTTTAACTGGTATGCTGGTCCTGCTGTTACAATTGGCTCATGGGATTATAAAAATACCTATAATGGCTCACGTGACTCTGGTGCTTATCTTGGTATTGGCGGGCAGATAGGTGCTGAATACAACTTTATTGAAATTCCATTAATGATCAGTTTAGACACCCAACCAACATTTGGTCTTACTGATGTTTATAGCACTTTCAACATGGGGCTATCCCTTAGTGTACGCTATACTTTTTAGAAAATAAATCGGTTCTATTAACCCGGGTTCGACGTAAAATTTTAGATTTACCTCATTACATATGAGTCATTAAGGTATTTGATAGAACGTTGTTTCAGATCGCTTATAAATAGTGAGTTTCAACCAAAAATTAAGAAAGAAAGCGGGCTATTTTGAATAATTTTGGGGAAGAAAAATCGCTGTTTATAAGCAAATCCGGTGGCTTTTCAATAAAATAATCAATTTACTACTCTAAATTTTATCACTATAGCTTGCTATACCCTATAAATTTATATTGTAAATCAATCATTTAATAAAATTTGAGCGCTACACTATGCAAAAACTACCTCTCAAACCACTATTTACACTACCCTGGTAAAAAGTAAAATACCGATTGTCTCATATTGTAATCTCCGTATTACAAACCAAGCTCCATAACTGGCAAGGTGTCCACCGTAATCAATAAGCTGTTTATAGCATGTAACAAGGTATACATTGCAACTGACAAGGTGTCCACCATAACCGACAAGTTGTCTACTACACTTACCCAGTTACACACCGCAACTGACAAGATGTCCACTGTAACCGACAAGTTGTCCGCTGTACTTGCCCAGTTGCACACTGCAACTAATAACCTGGGTTCGACGAAAAAATTTAGATCTACCTCGTTACATATGAGTCATTAAGGTATTCGATAGAACGTTGTTTCAGATCGCTTGAAGATAGTGAGCAAGAGTAAATTGACGAATGAATAGCAGGCTATTTTGAGTCAATTACATGAAGAAAATGGCTGTTTTCAAGCGAAATCCACAAGCTTTGAATAAAAAACTGGTTTGCTACGTCAAATTTCATCGCAATAGTATACTATTCCTCCAAAATTAGGCCTTGTAAACCAGCTCTTTATTTCAACCTGGGTTTTAAAATTTAAATCGATCTCTGGTTAGTATAATTAGTATAAATTCATGCTTTTATTCAGACAATCTTATGCTGAAATAATTTGAATTTACTACATTGCAATGCTTTAAGTAAAGAATGTATGACAGTGACAAAACTTGCATATACTCCATTTATTCCTCAACTGGCTAAAGTTGAGGAGTCACGCATTCTGCATTTTTCATTTTCTTCTCTTGCACTTATTAGCCTTTATGGCCGTTTTGGCATGGGCTTATTTGAATGCTGGATTTTCTAAACAGCTTTACCGTACTCTAGCGTTGTCCCATAAACAATTGTTGGTAACACTCATATCCATCAACAGTTCTATGTATTAACCACACTGAAAACAAACAATATTTTAAACAAATTATAAAGTAAATCAAATGAAGAATATTATATCTCTTTTGAGTATTGTGTGCTTTCTGGCTACGGCAAAAGGCCAGATAAACATCGATACAAGCGATTATCAAAGAGCTGAGCAATTCATCTCATCCAATATTACTAAAAAATATTATCGCTCGTGGGTTAATCCACAATGGTCAAAAGACACCCCCCTATTATGGTATACCATTAACACAAAGGATGGTACTACTTACATTAAATGCCAATTAAAAACAGGTAAAAAACAAATGCTTTTTAATCAGGAGAAACTAGCTGAGCAATTAGCTACTGTGCTTAAAAAAGAAATTGATCCATATCAACTTCCTATTTCATCTGTTAAGCTAACAGCGAAAGAGCAAACACTGGTTTTTAAAGCGGAGAATAGTTGGTATAACTACAGCATAAAAGAGAACAAATTATCTTCTTTTAATAAAACTACTGATGCTTATTTGCACTTAAGCTCACCAGATAAATCTAAAACAGCAATAGTTAACAACTACAATATCTGGATTAAAACAGGTGGTGACTCAGTGCAGATTACAAAAGATGGTACTCGCCAATATGGCTACGGGGTATCGCCTTCGTGGTATTCTACCAAAAATATTGAGTTAAAAACTGATCATCCTTTAGAACTTGATATTAACTGGAGTCCTGACAGCAAATACATTATAGCAGGAAAATACGACAGACGGGAGGCACGTAATCTATACTTATATAAGGTACTACCCAAGGAAGGGCATCGTGCCAAAATAAAAGAATACGAGCGTCCCATTGCCGGCGACAGCATTGTACCTACAGTTGAGTATATTCTAATTGATGTTGAGAAAAAGAGCTTTACAAAGCTAAATATTGCTCCTAAAGCAACATTTCTGTCCTATGATTTTACATGGACTAAAGATTCAGGCAAAGCCTACCAAACAAGCTTTAACCGTGGTTACCAGTCGGTTGAGATTAATGAAATAACACCTGCAAATGGAAATACAAGAATTGTAATGCAAGAGAGTGCATCTACATATATTGATCCCAATACCCATGACTTGAAGGTTCTGAATAAAACGAATGAGCTGTTGTGGCTTTCAGAACGTGATGGCTGGAATCATATTTATCGTATTAACCGGGCAAATGGTAATGTTATAAAGCAACTTACCAAAGGCGAATATGTGGTTAGAGGGATTCAATATATAGATGAAAATTTACAAAAGGTATACTTCACTGCCGGTGGCAAAGAGCCAGGTATTGACCCTTATTATCCATTACTATATGTTGTTAGTTTTGATGGTTCGGGCTTACGCTTACTAACGCCAGAAAAAGCCAGCCATACGGTATTCTTTTCCATAGATGGGAAATATTTTGTTGATAATTACTCAACTGTTGAAAAGCCCAATATAGCTGTATTACGCAGGGCTAAAGACGGACAATTGATCTCGACATTAGAAACGGGTGATATTAGCGAAATATTGGCAATGGGCTGGCAAAAACCTGAGCCTTTTGTTGTAAAAGGCCGCGATGGCACTACAGATATTTATGGTGTTCTTTTTAAACCCGGTAATTTCGATCCAAATAAAAAATACCCGGTTATTGAAGGTACTTACAGTGGTCCGCATACTATCAGGGCACCTAAAACCTTTTACAGGGGCTTATCTAATGACGATACACCATTAGCTCAACTGGGTTTTGTAATGGTTAATATTGATGGCATGGGAAGTGCATTCCGATCCAAGGCTTTTCATGATGTATCCTATAAAAACCTTGGCGATATTGGCGGACCAGACAAAATAACAGCCATTAAAACACTGGCAAAGAGATACAAGTGGATAGACAGCACTCGTGTTGGTATTTTTGGCCATTCAGCAGGAGGATATGATGCCGCTCGCGCTCTATTGGCTTACCCCGATTTTTATAAGGTGGGCGTTGCCACGGCAGGTAACCATGATCACCGTTCGGCCAAAGCCTGGTGGCCCGAATTATATATGGGTTATCCGGCTGGTGCCAATTATGATGAACAATCGAACTACACACATGCTAAAAATCTGCAAGGTGATTTGTTATTGATTCATGGTGATCAGGATCAAAATGTAAACCCAACCGCTTCAATGCGAATGGCTGCTGAATTAATTAAAGCCAATAAGGATTTTGAACTTATCCTAATACCCAATAAAGATCATAGCCAGGTATACTACGACAAATACCTGACCCGCAAACGCTGGGATTTTTTTGTAAAACACCTGCATAATATTACACCTCCAAAAAATTATAAAATTAAATAAGCTAAAACAAGAAAATTATGTTTTCAAAACAGATGTATATTAAGCGCCGACAGCAATTAGCAAATGATGTGGATAAAGGCTTATTGCTTTTTATTGGCAACTCTGAAAGCCCCATGAACTACGCCGATAATACCTACCGTTATCGTCAGGATAGTAACTTTTTGTACTTCTTCGGACTTAACCACCCTGATTTAGTGGGTGTGATTGATGCTGAGTCAGGTGAATCAAGCATATATGGCGATGATTACACCATTGACCATATTGTTTGGATGGGTAACCAACCCACCATTTCTAAACGTGCATCATTGTGTGGCGTTAAGCAAACCGGAACAACCAGGGAGTTGATCTCCATACTTGAAAAAGCACAAACTGCCGGTCGCCCCATTCATTTTTTACCTGTTTACAGGGGTGAAAGCAAAATAAAATTGCTTGAATGGTTAAACGTTCAACCTTCCGAAATTCCAACAAAAGCGTCTTTAGAGCTCATAAAAGCAGTTATTAAACAGCGTAATTATAAATCGGAGGAGGAAATAGTAGAAATTGAAAAGGCTGTCAATATAACTGTAGATATGCATTTAGCCGCAATGCGCATGGCTAAGCCGGGCATTACAGAGGCACAGGTTGCAGCAGAAGCAGAGCGTATTCCAATGGCTCAAGATAGCTATATTTCGTTTCCTGTAATAGCTACAATCAATGGGCAAACACTTCATAACCATTACCATGGTAATACCTTAAAAGATGGTCAGTTATTTCTGCTAGATGCAGGTGCAGAAACAACAATGGGATATGCAGGTGATATGTCGAGTACATTTCCGGTTAGCAAAACATTTACAAGCCGCCAGAAAGAAATTTACCAGGTTGCACTTAATTCGCACGAAAAGGCTATTTCAATGCTAAAACCGGGTGTTGCATTTAAGGAAGTTTACCTTGAATCGGCACGTGAAATCATGCGGGGCATGAAAGATTTAGGTTTTGTTAAAGGAGATATCAACGAGGCTGTTATGGCTGGTGCTCATGCCATGTTCTTCCCTTGTGGACTAGGGCATATGATGGGGCTTGATGTTCACGACATGGAAGATTTAGGCGAACAATATGTCGGCTACAATAATGAAGCAAAAAGTACGCAGTTTGGAATGAAATCACTTCGACTGGGGCGCAAGCTGGAGCCCGGATTTGTATTAACTATTGAACCTGGCGTTTACTTTATTCCACAACTCATTGATAAATGGAAAGCTGAAAAACATTTGACAGAGTTCTTAAATTTTGATAAACTTGAAGCGTACAAAGATTTTGGTGGTTGCAGAAATGAAGAAGACTTTTTAATAACCGAACATGGATACCGTTTATTAGGAAAACCTTTACCAAAAACCATCGTAGATGTTGAAAACGAACGCTTGAAAGCGTTTTAAATAGAATAATATGCGCATCCTTTCTTCTTTAAACATTGAGCAGGCAGCAGAGCCAACTTTATGGACTGATATTATGGAGTTGGCACTTAAGGCCAGTTCTAGTAGTGATTATTTCACTCCTTCGCGCATGCATGTTGAAATAGAAGAGAATACTTTACTTTTGATACCTTCTATTGCCCCCGACATGTTTGCTACCAAACTGTTCTCGGTCTTTCCCAATAATGCTTCATACGGGAAAAAAGCAATACAGGGAACCGTGCTATTGAATGACGGAGCTACAGGTGAAACTATAGCTCTGTTAAATGGTGCTAAATTAACTGCAATGCGCACTGCTGCCGTTGCATGTGTTGGCATCAGGCATTTGTCAGACCCTTTGGCAACAACAATTGGTGTTATAGGAGCTGGCGAACAAGGCCGTCATATTGCATGGCTGGCATCGTACGAAAGGGATTTGGAGCGCATATATGTTTACGACTCCTCGCCGAAAACAATTCAGGACTTTATCAATTTTATGACACAAAAATGTCCGCATATTGATGTAGCCTTATGCGAAGATGCTCAGCAGGTAGTGGTCAACAGCGATATAGTTATCACTGCCACTACTTCTTCTGAACCTGTTATTCCTAATTTGGAAGATCTTATACTTGGTAAATGCTTTATATCTGTTGGTTCGTACAAACCTGATATGCGCGAATTACCCGACTCTATTTTCCGCCTTATCGACAGTGTATGGATTGATGCTGAGCATAGTAAAACCGAAAGTGGCGATTTGATTTATCCACTTAAGCGTGATTTAATTAAAAACGACGATATTAAGCATATCTCGAATTTAATTGAGCAACCCAATGAATTGGGATTTCGTGAAACACGTCTATTCAAAACCGTTGGTCAGGGAATTTTTGATCTGTTTGCTGCAAAATTGGTATACGAAAAAGCATGTGAGCAGAACTTTGGCCAAGAAGTTGATATGTAAGCCTGAGATACCATATAAATTGGTATTGTGCAGATAATACTGTTTACACAAGTAACTATTTATACTGGGGTAATCATATTACTGAGTATTATAAAGTCTATAACCCGGCTTACTTTCAAAAAAAGCATTCATTAGTGCATTAATTTTGTTGATTGATATTTTACACTAAAAAGCGAGCTAACACAATTGCATTAGCTCGCTTTATATTATTAAATCCCAAGTTACTACTTAGAAACTACTTCAATTAAATCAAGATCGAAAATCAATGTTGAATTAGGTCCGATCTTATCACCTGTAGCTCTTTCACCATAAGCAAGTTCAGATGGAATATACAAGCGCCATTTAGATCCCTGAGGCATCATTTGCAATGCTTCAGTCCAACCCTTAATTACACCTGTTACAGCAAAAGAGGCTGTATCTTTGCGCTCAACTGAACTGTCAAATACAGTTCCATCAATTAAAGTACCATGATACTGACACCTTACACGATCTTTATCTGTTGCAATAACACCACTACCTTCTTTCAATACTTCGTACTGAAGGCCCGATTCTGTTACCTTCACTTCAGAGCGTTTAGCATTCTCTTCTAAGAATTTTCTACCTTCCTCAAGATTGGCAACCGCTTGTTTTGCTTGCTCAGCATTTTTTACTTTTCTCAACTCTTCCATAACCATCCTTAGGTATGTATCTGCTGACATTTCAGTAAAATACGACTTATTATATGCAAACTCATTAAGGAAACCTTTCATATAAGCATCTTCACTTATTTCATTAAACATACCTTTTAAATGGTCAAGATTTGCCTTATTAATTTCCTGCTTAGCAATAACTTTAGCAAAATCAACACATGCTACCGAATCCACATCAAATGGCCAACGCTCAAATTGCTTCTTCAATTGAGCAGCCTGAAGATAACCAAGTGCATAACTTACGCTATCTGTTTGATTAGCAAAGTCCATTTTTCCACTTTTAGGAACTTTAGTACACGATGCCATCGTAACAACTGTAAGAACAACAGCAACCAGTAGGTTTGTTACTTTCATATTATTCAATTTGAATTGTTTAGGAAAATATTATTTAATAGATAATAGTTCTACTTCGAACACAAGAGTTGTGTGTGGCCCTATTTGCTGACCTGCTCCACGCTCACCATAAGCTAATTCAGATGGAATAGTTAAACGCCACTTACTTCCAACAGGCATTAACTGTAATGCTTCAACCCATCCCTTAATAACACCATTAACCGGAAAAACGGCAGGCTCACCACGCTCTACAGAGCTGTCAAATACTGTTCCGTCAATTAAAGTACCATGGTAATGACACTCCACCTGGTCTGTTGCTGTTGGTTTAGTACCATTTCCTTCTGTAATAATTTCGTACTGCAATCCACTTTCAAGCGTAACAACACCATCTTTCTTCGCATTTTCAGCTAAGAAATCTTTACCTGCTTTAATAGCACCTTCAGCCTGTTTTGCCTGTAAAGCTCCAAAAAACTCTTGTAATGCCTGATTAGCTTCTTCAGCTGACATTTGAGTATCTTTCCCTTCAAAAGCAGCCTCCAACCCTTTTGTAAACTCTGCATACTCTACCATCTCAATACCTGATGCTTTAAGATTTTGCGCCAGATTCATACCAAGGGCATAACTAATTTTGTTCATCTCTCTTATTTTTAATTTTGATGTATTTTATTTAAAGAAATAGGTTAAAAATTAACCAGCTGCGAAAATACATTATATAATTCTAATTGAAAAACCTGATTGGGTACAATCTAAAAAGCCTTTCTCCTTAATTAACAGAACGACTTTGTAATACTTTATAAAATTTGTTTCCAAAGTATGGTACAATTTTTCAACACGGTAAAACAAACAAGAATCAATTTATTAGAGGAAGAAAACACCCAGAGAGCCGCTACATTGCTAAACAAAGGGATTAACAACATCGGTAAGACATAAGGGAAAAAAGGTTCAGACCTTTGAAATCGGGATGCAGGGCAATTGGTCACAAAGCCATAAATCCCCTTTCTCGAAAGAGAAATATTCTTCATAATTTATATTTAAATAATTTATTATTGAATTCTATAATCCTAGCATTCTGTTATTTATAATTTATTTTTCACTTTTATCTAAAAAACATGTTACGAATTAGGTATAAGCGCTATTAACTAGTGTAAAGGAGAGGTGTATCTCCCTTATTTGTTTTATATTAAGTTTTAAAAGTTATTTTATGAACCCTAATTCTTTGAAAGCCTTCGTGGCACTAATCTTAATTACCTTAATTGGTTTTTCTTGCAATAAGTCTGAAGTAGAAAATGAGAATATTTCTAGCAACATCCTACAACAGGCTGATATTCTAGCACAAATGCACAATGATGGACTAGATTTCATCCACAAAAACAATGCATCACTAAAAAGCTCTAGTAACCTCGATTTAAAAAGCCAACTCATTATTACATCTGTTGATTTTTTAGACCAAAACAATCAAGAACTAAGTAACTCCTTCTCTACTCTTAAATCTTCGACCACAGATTTAGACACCAAGATCAATAAGGTTTTCTCTGATTTTCCTTCAATTAACGACATAGTTAATTATCTTAGTGAACATGAACTTTTTTATTATAATAAAATCCAAGACAATAGAAGTATACTAACTGACAGTAACCTATTAGAAGAAATCCTGAGCGAAGTTTTAAATGATCAAAACCTTTCTGAACAACAACAATTAGGGGTATGTACATTCATAAAAACGATGGAATACTCTAATAAATATTGGAATGAAAACAAATCTGAATGGGCAGAAAAAGCATCTTCATCAAAGCTTAAAAGCGGAGGGGATGTCGTCCTTGCTGATGGTATGTACTTATGTATAGGAACTCTAGGAGGAGGGCCTGTGGTAGGTATTGGTGCTGGAGCTGTCGCTTCTGCTTTTACTGCATTAACAAGATAAAATCTTCCTCAATGAAAAACAAAACATTACTCATAGGGTTACTAACTATTTTTATAAGCCTAATAGTTTTTTATATTCTGTTTTCTATTAAATACAGTTTTAAATGGTGGGAACATGAGCAATACCTATTATACTTCATTCCTATATGGTCTGTTGCTTTTGGCATATGTTCTTATAGTTTTTCAAAGAAATTCATTCAAAAAAAACGAATTCATTTTCCGATTGAGAAACCTACTAATTACAATGCTGTAGAAGCACAAAAACAATGGAGATGGGAGAAAAATAGCATGCTACAGAAAGCATGTGTAATTGGAAGAAATATCTTTGGAATATCTATTCCTATTTATGTTTTAGCTTATGTAGACAAAAGTGTTCATATAAAAAGCAATTGGTTTATGATAACTTTCTTTCTTGTAGCTACTTCTATTTGTTTTATCCTTGAAAGAAAATTGAAAAAAAATTATATAACTAATCAAAGCCCCGTTATCCGGGGCTTTTTTCATATTTCTGTTCGTAAAACTCGATTTTAGCCTTAAGATAGTTTAATTCTTTGAACTGATTCCAAGCATAGGCAGAAAACGCCATTATGGCCATAAATAAGCCGATTAAAACATACATCAAACTATTTTGTCCAAGACTTCGCCCTGCTCTCGGCTCATGGCATACTCCAAGGATGCTGCCGTGTGGGTGATGGATTTCTCTTTGCCTATCATTCTTCCAGTTTCTTTAGATGCTGTTTGACTTGCTTCATCAGGCTTTGGGCTTCCTCCCAAAAATTGGGGTGCCCTTTCTTGAACAGGTTCGACAAACTGGAGAAGTGCCGGTGGTAGGTGTGCAGATCCTTGTACACTTCCAATTCTTCCGGAGTGAGTTTGTAGCCGATTTTCCGACCGAAGCCGGCACGGCGTAAATACTCGGAAACCGAAAGTCCGCTTTCGCCTGCTCGTTTCTCTAGTAGCTTCTTTTCAAGCTTCGTTACTCGAAGCTCTATCTTCTCGGTTCGCTTCATTCTTCAAGGTCTGCATAGATTTGAAGTTGTGATACCAAACGCCCGTACTGCATGGCCTTCTCATGGTAGTAGGTGTGCATGTGGTCATTCAGATGCCGAAGACCTTCGGCCATTGTTTGGGCTTACTGCTGGGCAGAAAGTGCCATGTTCAACAGGTCGGTAGTGTCTGCTTTGAGTTCTACCGTTACATCGTTTAGCTTCTTTAGTTCGTATCCATCCATGATTCTAAGTTTTGTACTTCCCTCAACGACCATCGGTAGGTATATGGGGTTAATTTGGTATAAATTACACTAATTGAATTACAATCATTAACAAAGTCAGGGCTTAATCCTGTATTATTTTGTCGTATCTTTGCAGCCGAAAAATAAATATGACCATGACACATAAAGCCGGCTTTGTTAATATTGTAGGAAATCCTAATGTTGGGAAATCAACTTTATCAAACGAATTGGTGGGCGAACGCTTATCTATTATCACATCAAAAGCACAAACAACCAGGCATCGCATTTTTGGCATTGTTAATAAGCCTGAATACCAAATTGTTTTTTCTGATACTCCGGGTGTATTAAAACCAAATTACAAATTACAAGAGTCGATGCTGAAGTTTTCAAAATCAGCACTAAATGATGCAGATGTCATATTATATGTGACCGATACTTTTGAAAAACCAGATAAAAATGATGAGTTTTTAAGTTCGGTTCAAAAAACAAATATTCCTGTGTTATTGGTAATTAATAAGATAGATCTGATTGATCAGGAAAAATTAGATGGCATAATTGATTTTTGGAAAGAACAGCTTCCTAATGCTGAAATATTTCCAATGTCAGCCCTGCATAAATTTAACGTTCAAAATTTATTTGACCGTATTATTGAAATGCTCCCGGACTCACCTCCATTTTTTGAAAAAGATGCTATTACTGATAAACCAGAACGCTTTTTTGTAACAGAAATAATCCGCGAAAAAATTCTTATTCAATACAAAAAAGAAATTCCTTACTCGGTTGAAATTGAAGTTGAAGAATTTAAAGAAAGTAAAGAAAGAGTAGATATCAGAGCTATTATTCATGTGGCTCGTGATTCACAAAAAGGTATTATTATAGGCCATAAAGGCGTTAAACTAAAGTGGGTGGGTATAGAAGCTCGTAAAGATCTGGAAGCATTCTTAAAAAAGAAAGTACATTTAACTACTTACGTCAAAGTAACAAAAGACTGGCGCGATAAAGAAAATTTTCTTCGTAGCCACGGATACGACCTAAAGTAATCAGAACCTTAATTTACACCTGGGTTTTAATTTACAGGTAATGATTGGTGCAAAGAACGAGTTTAACTACCTTTGCAGCCCCAAAAAAACAAAAAAAAGAAAATTCATCATGGGAAATATAGTTGCAATTGTTGGTAGACCAAACGTAGGTAAATCAACACTTTTTAATCGATTAACCGGAACCCGACAAGCTATTGTTGATGAGATGGCCGGCGTAACACGCGACCGCTTGTATGGCAAAGCATTTTGGAATGGCGTTGATTTCTCAGTTATTGATACAGGTGGTTATGCAACCAATTCTGATGATATTTTTGAAGAAGAAATTCGTAAACAAGTGCTTATTGCGATTGAAGAAGCAGATATTGTAGTATTTGTAGTTGATGTCGTTACAGGAGTAACGGATTATGATGAAAATGTTGCTGACATCCTGAGAAAATCGCAAAAACCAGTTTTATTACTTGTGAATAAAGTTGATAATAATGAACGTATACCGGAAGCAAGTTATTTCTATTCACTAGGTCTTGAAGAATTATACCCTATCTCATCAATTAATGGCGCAGGGACAGGTGATTTTCTTGACAAGCTGGTTTCATTGTTTCCAAAAGATGAGGACGAAGAATACCTCGACCTTCCAAGGTTTACTATTGTAGGACGACCTAATGCCGGAAAATCTTCAATTATTAACGCTTTCATTGGTGAAAACAGAAATATCGTAACACCCATTTCCGGCACAACTCGTGATTCAATTTATACCCGGTATAATAAGTTCGGACATGATTTTTACCTGGTTGATACAGCCGGTTTAAGAAAAAAATCAAAGGTAAACGAAGATCTTGAGTTCTATTCAGTAATGCGTGCTGTACGTGCCATTGAAAACTCTGATGTATGTATGTTAATGATTGATGCCACACGTGGTTTTGAAGGGCAAGACCAAAAGATTTTCTCCCTGATAAAACGTAACAAAAAGGGTATTGTTGTTTTGGTTAACAAGTGGGATTTAATTGAAAAAGATACGCATACAGTTAAGAAATTTGAAGCCCAGGTACGGGAAGCTATGGCTCCCTATACCGATTTTCCGATAATATTTACTTCTGCAATAACTAAACAGCGTATACATAAAGCTATAGAAGCAGCCTTGCAGGTTTATGAAAACAGGAATACCAAAATTACAACTTCTAAACTGAATGAAACCTTATTACCTTTGATAGAGAAATACCCTCCTCCGGCAACTAAAGGTAAATTTATTAGAATAAAATACATAACACAGTTACCTACCCACTCACCCACATTTGCATTCTTTTGTAATTTGCCGCAATACATTAAAGAACCTTACAAACGTTTTCTGGAAAATAAAATAAGGGAACACTGGAACTTTAATGGTGTACAAGTCAACATTATATTACGTAAAAAATAACACCGGAAGGAGGCTGTTCAAAAAGTAAAGATTCCAATCCTTTTGCAAAATTGTAGTATAACCCTAGCACTGTAAGGAAAACTGAATTTCGACAACTTTCCTTTAATAATTTTAAGTGTAAAAGTTAGTAAAGCCAAAAACCTGCTTTTTGAACATCCTCTTCTTTTTTTAATGGCACTATACATGTTATAGGCCTTCCGGCAAATGAAAAGTTTTTGGCTATATTTGTCTTTGGTTCACTCAAGTTTTATTGAACCTGACATTATACATCACATCGAACGAATTGATTTAAAAAAGTATGCGAATCATTTTCAACAAATACCTTTCTCTTATTGCTATTACCTTGTTTATAACACTTTCTATCCATGCCCAAAGGCCTGAAAATATGACAAATGAACGCGATGGTATGGGATCAGAAAAGGATAAGACGCCAACAGAGACTATTCCTCCTGATGTTAGAACATGGAAATTAAAAGATCATTTTACATTTAGTGACACTATACCTGTTGACACCTTATCAGATGGTTACCAGATATTCAATCCTGTTTTTCGTGAAACAATAGCAGCTAACCACCTTGGTAATTTAGGGTCATCATATCAATCCATGCTATTTGATGAACAGCAACATTATTACGGCCACCTGTTTTACAATTCATTATTAGCTTATATTCCACAACCAGATAAACTCTATTTTTTTAATACCAAAACGCCATACGTTAATGTAAGCTATCATTTCGGAGGCCCCAAAAGAAGATCTGAAGAATATATTAGTGCTTTATACACCCAGAATATCACCAAAAAAACCAATGTTGGTATACAATACCAGTTAAGCTCATCAATGGGTCAATATCAGGTACAAAAAGCCGAAAATCAAAACTTTAAATTCTGGAGTAGTTATAATGGCGACCTGTATAATATGCATATGGCATTTATTTATGCAAAAATTGCTAATCAAGAGAATGGCGGCCTAAACATCCCCGGATCGAATGATAATTTTCCGAATGAAGATCCGGAAGACTTAGCTTTTCAATTTAGTGATGCATCACTTAAACTAAATAATCTACAATTCTTCTACAACCATTCACTTTCAATTGGTAACATTAATGTAAAAGGAAAAGATTCTACTGTAACAGAATTACCAGTCAGTACAGTTTATCATACCTTAAAATTTGATCAGGGTAAACGCAATTATCATATAAACCAATACCCTAAAATTCCATTTTATAACAATATTTACCGCGATTCATTGCAAACCCGCGACAGCACTCTTTATAACAATATATCCAACACGTTTCAGATTAAATTTAACGAGGAAGCTAATTCCCTACTTAAATTTGGACTACGGGCTTATATTGTAAATGATATTTCCTTATATAAATTTCCGGGCAATACCGGTTGGAAGTTTGATAAAGATGGCAAAGGCATACCTGTTTACCAAACCAGGGATACCAGTTTGGTAACATCAGCTATTGGTGGCCAAATATTTAAAAACCTCGGAAAGAATTTATGGTGGAATGCAGGTATGAAATTATATTTCCAGGGATACAGAGCCGGTGACTCTGAAATTACAGGTAGTTTAAACTCCAGCTTCAGAATAAGAAAAGATACTGCCGGTTTTTTTGCAAATGGTGGTATTTATCTTCGTCAGCCCGAACTTTTTGAGAACCAGTATTACTCTAATCACATACAATGGTCCGAAGACTTTAACCAGGTTAAAAGCATACGAATTCACGGCGGATTCAGAATACCAACAAAACGCTTTGAACTAAGCGCCGGAGCCAATATTGTTACAGATCACATCTATTGGTATACCGACGGCACTCCACGACAAAGCAGCAAGGTAATACAAATCCTAAACGCACGCCTAAAAAAACACTTTCAACTGAGGCGTGTACATTGTGTTAATGATGCGGTAGTACAATATTCCAGCGATAATGATATTATTCCCGTACCACTTTTGTCTCTCTATAATTCAACCTACTACGAAAATACACTATTCCGGGTATTGCACTTCCAGGTAGGTATTGATTTAAGATACAACACCGCATATTATGCTCCTAAATACATGCCGGCAACTTCTACATTTGTTAACCAAAAAGATGTAGAGGTTGGTAATTACCCATTTATAGATGTTTTTGCAAACCTACAACTCAAACGCGCTCGGATTTACGTTAAATTTGACCATGTAAATCAAGGTTATCCTGATGATCCGTACTATGCAGCTTACAAGTATCCGGCTAATCCGAGAAGCCTTAAATTTGGTGTATCCTGGAACTTTTATGACTAAGAGAGTAACCTACTTTACTTTTGTTGAGTACAACTTATTAACTTTGCTCACTGAAACTAAAAGCGTTATTATGCGAAAATATAGTATTTTCATCGTTGTATTATTATCTGTTCTTCTTAATGGATGCCAACCTGGAAGCAAGAAAGTAAAGCAGCAGAAAACTATCGAACCTGTTTCAATCGACCTTACTGATATTATTAAAAGAGGAAAAATACGCGTCGTTACAGACTATAACTCCACTAATTACTTTGTTTATAAAGGCCGCCCTTTAGGTTATCAGCTTGAGCTGCTTCAGGCACTAAGTAATACGCTAGGTATAAAATTAGAAATTGTTGTATCCAATAATGTAGAAAAGAATTTTAACAGTTTACTTAATGGCGATGTAGACCTTATTGCCACCAACCTTACAATTACTCGAAAAAGAGAACAAAAAGTAGCCTTTACCGAACACCACTGTACAACACGACAAGTATTAGTGCAACAAATTCCTATAAACAGCCAGAACACAGAACACAATAAAAAGATTATTCGTAACCAACTTGATTTGGCTGGCAAAACCATATATGTACAAGAAAACTCGTCTTACGTTAACCGCCTTAAAAGTTTAAGTAACGAAATTGGTGACAGTATTAATATTGTAGAAATACCTGATTATGAGGTTGAGCAACTAATTGCCCTTGTAGCCAGTGGCGAAATATCCTACACTGTTTGCGATGAAAACCTGGCAAAAATAAACCGGAATTTCTATGATAACATTGATATTGAAACAGCTGTAAGTTTCCCTCAAAAGATTGGCTGGGCTGTCCGGCCTAATTCTATAGATTTAAAAGATGTAGTAGATAACTGGTTAATTAACTTCAAAAAAACCAATCAATACAAACGTATTTATCGCAAGTACTTTATTAATAAACGTTCTACCCATCTTGTTAATTCATCTTTTCATTCCATTAAAGGTGGAAAAATTTCGGCGTATGATTCCATTATTAAGGAAGAGAGCAAAAAGTATGATTTTGATTGGCGACTGGTGGCTGCTGTAATATATCAGGAATCTCGCTTCTTACCTGAGGTGGAAAGTTGGGCAGGTGCTATTGGCCTGATGCAGCTAATGCCACAAACAGCAGAAAGCTTTGGTGTTAAAGAAATAACATCACCACAGGATAATATTCAGGGAGGACTAAAATTTTTAATCTGGCTTAATAAACGTTTTGAGAATGTAATTACTGATCCAGAAGAACGCCTTAAGTTTGTTTTAGCCTCATATAACGTTGGTCACGGACATGTGGAAGATGCTATGCGCTTAGCTGAAAAAAACAATAAAAACCCACACATTTGGGAAGGTAATGTTGACTACTATTTATTAAATAAATCAAAACCATCGTTCTATAACGACCCTGTAGTAAAATATGGCTACTGTCGTGGCGAAGAACCATATCACTATGTTACCGATATTATGGAACGCTACACGCACTATAAGAACGTGATTGTAGACCAGTAAAAAAATCAGCTTGCTTAATGAGGTGTAAAAATTCACTTATAATCATTGCAGTTGCCCCCCAAATAACGTATTCATCTACTTTATAGAAAGGTGCATCAACTTGTATCCCATTTATATTACGACTAAAATGATGTATAGTATCGGGTGTTAACAGTTTTATTATTGGCACTTCAATTATTGAATCAACTTCTCTTAAATCAGGCGTAAATACAGGCAAGATATTAGTAACACAAACCTGTGGATAAACCATAAAATTGGAATTTGGAATATAAAGTGGTGTTAATTCACTTATAAACTGAATATTACTACGCTGCACCCCTACCTCTTCTTCTGATTCTCTCAAAGCCGTATCAAGCAATGAACTATCCCATTTTTCCACTTTTCCACCTGGAAAGCTCACTTGCCCGCTATGTGCACCGTCATAAGTTGAACGCTGTATTAAAGGCATATACCACTCATTATCTTTTTTATACAAAAGAATTAGTACACTACTTCTTCTTGCATTCAGAGGATCATGTTTAATGTTTCCGGTCCACCGAACAGAGGGTGACATTAAGCGCTGTATATCAATACCCGGCAATGGCTGGTTAAACACTTCTTTTATTATATCAATCTCATTTCTCATGCATTTCTTTTTACTAAGTAACCTGTTAAAACAACAAATAGTTTTTTTAAGATAACGAATAATACCGATTAATGCAATTTTACAGTTGTATAGTAAAATGAGCTTTATATACTACTAACCTGAGTTCAATTTAAATCTATGTTACAGTTTAACTTATTTTTGGGTACATATTTCTACTAATGTAAGGCATATCTGTAAGTACTGTTCAAATTCGGGAAGAATAACCAATGGTGTAAATCCCCATGTTCTGTATCAAATTAATGTACTTAGTTCAACGAATGTCATCCTATTAATTTGATTAAAGGCTCTAATTTGTTGATTACACAATTAAAAAATATAAAGTGCCAGGAAGCAAGGTAATAAGAGTTTTTCCCTGGCACTTGTGCCTTAATACTTCTTACCCCTAATAATAAAAATCAATTTAATTTCAGGCATTTACAATACAGAATCAAATCGTATTTCAATAAATAAATCTGTCAAGGTTCGGTCTTCTTAGGTATGAAATAAACCTGTGTTTTGATAAACAATTGGCGGTAGTATAAAAGTTGATTATAAACAAACGTTAGAACACAAAAAAGGCCGGGCGTTCCCGGCCATTTGTCCCATTTATTAACTTAAACCTTAATTAAGTATTTAACAAGTAAATCAACAACTGTACCATTTCTTATAATGTAAAAAAACATTTCATACAATACATTATAAAACACTATATAACAATAATATAAAATGACAACAAAAAGATAAATAAAAATATAAGAACGATTAGTCCTGTATCTTTTTGTCCGCTTACGTACACTGCATGTCAGTTAACGGACAATACCATTTAGTTAAAACGAATAGCTTTTACAGGTAATATACGCGAAATAAGGTAAGAAGGCCCTAACATCATAGTTAAAGTAATTATGAGTACGCCAATATTAAGTAACAACAATTCAACCAATGAAATATCAATTGGTACTGTACTAAGGTAGTAATTGCCAGGATCTAACTTAAACAACTGTGTGTATTTTTGAAATACACAGATACCAACTCCAATGATGTTACCCCAAAATAAACCTCGGCCAATAATAACAGCCGACAAGTACATAAAAACCTTTCGCAGGCTCCAGTCATCACATCCAAGGGCTTTTAATATACCAATCATATTTGTACGTTCAAGTATAAGAATTAACAAACCAGATATCATATTAAATCCTGCCACTAAAATGATTAAAATCAAAATAACATACACATTGGTATCCAAAATATCAAGCCATCCAAAAATTTGTGGCTGCAATTGTTCAATGGTTTTTGTACGCAGCATGGTACCATCATCTTCAACCCTTGCACTTGTTAAGTAATATACCTGTTCTCCTACTTGCTCCAGGTTATTAAAATCATCAATACTTATTTCGTACCCTGATATTTGCTTATCGTTCCAACCATTAAGCTTTTGTATGTGTTTAATATCCACAAAAGCATAATATTTATCAAATTCGGGAAAGTGTGAATCATATATACCAACTATATTAAACCGGCGCTGCAATATTGTATTCTGAACAAAATACATCCGTAGCTTATCGCCTATAGTTACATTTAAAAGCCTGGCAATTTCTTTTGATATAAGGATTTCATCGGAGCGTACAGAATCATTAAAAACCGGCACTTCTCCTTCTGTTAATGTCAATTGCAGAAAATCCCAGTTATATTCTTCACCAACACCTTTTAAGACTATCCCCTGAATAGATTCATTTGCTTTTACAATACCTGGCTTAGTACTAAAACGCTGAATAAACGTGACACCATCCACCGCTTTAATTTCATTTGCCAGTCCATCATCAGCTGTTATAGGATTGGTTTCAAAAGAGTAATTATAATCATAACTCATCACCTGCACGTGCGATGCAAACCCGGTCACTTTATCCCTGATCTCACCTTTAAATCCAAACCCAATAGCCAGTGATAATATCATTATTACCATACCCAAAATAATACCAAGGGTAGCTACCTTAATAACTGGGCCTGCCAGTTTTTTTGTTGATAAACCACCTGATAAGATTTTACGTGCAATAAAGAGTTCAAGATTCACTGTGACAAATTTTGTTCAAAGATAGAAAAAGAGGGGGTATACCAAAAAATATCAGGAAACGATTGATGTGTGTTTACACATTAAAAAAAAATTGAATATAAGGTTAAAGGCTAATAAGTTTTCATAACACGGTAACTTATTGTTAATTAAGGATAAAACCCTACCGAACAATCTTATTCAACGAAATAACTTTAGTAGCCTTTACAATATCAAGGAAGAGCAGCAAAAAAAGCCGGAACATACGTCCGGCCCTGAGATATTAAATATGAGCTGATTTTAATTAGTACGCCCAGGATACACTTTTAGAGCTTCTTCTAATGTTTCCAGTGCACAAGCAAGGTCTTCTTTTTTTAGCACATAAGCTATACGAACTTCATCTTTACCAGACCCCGGAGTACTGTAAAAACCGGATGCAGGTGCCATCATAACTGTTTGCCCTTTATGCTCAAATTCACTTAAAATCCATTGACAGAATTTATCCGAATCATCAACTGGTAATTTTGCTACGGTATAAAATGCACCTTTGGGTACTGGTGTAAATACACCCGGTATTTTATTTAATCCTTCAACCAAAAAGTTACGGCGCTCAATATATTCGGCATACACCTCATCAAAATACTCTTTTGGCGTATCTAATGACGCTTCAGCTGCAATCTGGCCAAAACCTGGAGGGCTCAAACGCGCCTGGGCAAATTTCATGGCTGTATCTATAATTGATTTATTCTTGGTAACCAAAGCTCCAATACGTACACCACACTCACTGTAACGTTTCGATACAGAGTCAAACATTACTACATTATCCTCAATAGCATCAAGATGCATGGCCGAAATATGTTTCTCACCATCATAACAAAACTCCCGATATACCTCATCTGAAAACAAATAAAGTTCATGCTTTAAAACAATCTGCTTTAATTGATTCATTTCTTCCTGCGAATAAAGATAACCTGTTGGATTATTTGGATTACAAATAACAATAGCCTTTGTGTTAGGTGTTATCATTTTTTCAAACTCCTCAATAGCCGGTAAAGCAAAACCTTCTTCAATACTTGAGCGAATGGGTTTTACAACTACACCCGCTGAAACAGCAAATCCATTATAATTAGCATAAAAAGGCTCAGGTATAATCACCTCATCACCAGGATTAAGGCAAGTTAAAAAAGCAAAAGTAATTGCCTCTGATCCGCCTGCCGTTACTAATATTTCATTTTCATCAACATTAATATTGATATCCTGATACATCTTTGCCAACTTCTTACGATAGCTCTCTATACCAGCTGAGTGACTGTATTCCACTACTTTTAAGTCAATATTACGGATAGCATCTAAAGCTACTTCAGGAGTTTTAATATCTGGCTGACCAATATTTAAATGGTATACCTTTGTTCCTCTTGATTTTGCCTGATCGGCAAATGGTACCAGCTTTCGAATAGGCGACGCCGGCATCTGTTTTCCTCTATCTGAAATATTAGGCATTTGTGTATTATTTAAAATGTTTCTCCTTGTACTTTGTATTCACGCAAATTTAGACTTAAATATGATATAAATTTTATGATTTTAAGCATCTTTTTTCAAACTTCATCCCATGCTTTTTTTCTATCTGACGGGAAAACTTATTTTTGTCAGAAATTGGTCATGTTATGCAAAAGGGGATTTTAACATCTATTTTATTAGTTATGGTATGCTTCTCAACAGTAGCACAAATTGTTAGTATTGATAAGCGGCGTACAAAAAACCCAAACAAAGGCTTCCAGGGAGATATTAATTTAGGGCTTAACTTTGTGCATACTACAACTGATATGACACAGGTTGCTTCGCGTTTTAAACTGCAATATAACGACAATGATAACACTTATCTTTTTTCTTCGGATATTGGCTATAGTAAAGTTGATAATGAAAGTAATGTGAATAATGGCGGTATAATGTTTAAGTACAATTATTGGGTACCGGAAAAAATTATTATTGCTGAAGCTTTTTACCAATACCAGTATAACCGCGTTAAACAGCTTAAAAACCGTCATATTGTTGGTGGTGGTCCCCGATTTAATATGGCCGATAAGGAAAAATTCTCTCTGTTTTTGGTAGCCTATACCATTTATCTCAATGAACTGTTTGAAACCAGTACTTATGAACGTCAAAAGCGCTTGGTTAAATTCAGTTCAATGCTTTCTACAGATTGGCAAATAACACCTAACGCCTCCATATCACACAGTACTTATTATGAGCCTGATTATTCAGACCCTGTCGACTTTCGTATCTGGAGTGAGACGCGTTTTAACATTAAAATAACAAAGAAATTCTCCTTTGCCCTTTACATGCGCTTCGACTACGATAACCTGGTTCCGCCAGAAGTAGATCCTTTATTCTACACAATCAATAATTCGTTTAGTTTAAAATTTTAAGGTTTATAAGTCATATTGCAACATTCGTTGAGTTTTATCTACCTTACATTGAATTAGGCGGTTCTGTATTTTGTATTTTATTTTGAATAGGTACTTTTACACTAATTCATACCACTAATCTAAACCTGATTCATATGCTTAAAATCTCCCTGTTTGGCATTTTATTCTTCTTACCAATGGTATTATTTTCGCAAGGCATTAAAGGTGTTGTTAGCGACGAAGCCGGCCAGTCTGTTCCTTTCGCCACTATTTACCTAAAAGAAACAACTACCGGAACCACAACCAATGATTTGGGCGAATATGAAATTCAACTTCCACCGGGTAGCTACACTATTATTTTTCAAGGTTTAGGATTTGAAAAAACAGAGTTAAAAGTTAATGTTGACAACAGTTTTATAAGTAATGATATTGTTCTGAAAAAACAAGCATACAGAATTAAAGAAGTGCGGGTATACTCCGGTGGCGAAGATCCGGCCTACCCTATTATGCGAAAAGCTATTGGTTTAGCACCCTATTATCAGCGACAAACAGAACAGTATAAAGCAGAGGTTTATATTAAAGGCAGTTTACTGATGAAAAAGATTCCCAAGCTCTTTTTAAAGATGCTGGAAAATGATGACGAGCCACTTGATTTAGAAGTTGGTAAAACATACACCATGGAATCTATGAATGAAATAGAGTTTACTGCACCGGATATATACAATCATACGGTATTATCATCGCGCAGCACTTTTCCTGAGTCTGGCGATGATGATGTGATGGGCTACCTTACATACAGTTTTTACGAACCTACACAAGATATGGCTATTTCGCCATTAGCTCATAATGCTTTTTCGTACTACAAATTTGTATACGAAGGCTTTTTTTATGAAGGCGATGTAGCTGTTAATAAAATTAAAATAATACCCCGGCGTAAAAGCCAGCAAACGTATAGTGGATATATATACATTGTTGATAATCTGTGGAATATTCATTCTATTGATGTAACCAACAATACGTTTTTTGGCGAGTTAAATATTAAACAAGTCTATGCTCCGGTAAAAGAACGTTCGTGGTTACCTATCAGTCATCGTTTTAACGTAGCTGCCTCTATTATGGGTGTTAAAGCCAATTTTAGTTATGCCGGCTCTGTTAAGTATACCAACCTTAAACTCAATACCGGCCTGCCTGTTCCTAACATACTTATGAAGCAATATGCTGCTGAAGAAGCAGCACTGCAAGCTGCCAAACAATTGGCTGAAGAACAAAAAGAAATGAGTAAGAGCCAAAAAAAAATGAAAGAATTGCTGGCCAAAGAGGAGTTGTCCAACAAGGATATGATAAGGCTCTCCCGCTTAATTGAAAAAGAATCGCGAAAAGAAGAGGAAGAAACAGAGTCACTTGAAATAAAAAGCACTTATAAAATCACACATAAGAAAGACAGTATTAAACAAGATTCTACTTACTGGGCTACCATTCGCCCTATACCATTAAGTAGTGATGAGCTGCGTGGATTTGAGCTAAAAGATTCCTTAAAGTTGGCCAAAATGACAAACGATACTACAGCAACTAAAAAGAAAAAAAGATCAGCATTTAGTAAGGTATCAGGTGGCTTTTTATCAGGCCATAGCTTCTATGCCAACGATTCGTCAACCAAAATTACATACCACGGTTTAATAGGTTTAAACCAGGTTGATTTTAATGCCGTTGATGGCTGGAGCTACCAACAAAAGCTAACCATACACCATGCATTTGACTCAATACACTCTTTGCTCTTTGAGCCAATGGCCGAATATGCTTTTGCACGTAAAAAGGTAATGTGGAATGCCAGTACCGTGTATAATTTCGCCCCGCTAAAACAAGCAAACATTAGGATAACCGGGGGACAGCAAAGCATGGATTTTAATAGCAAGTATGGTATTGACCGAACCTTAAATACCTTCTCTGCACTCTTTTTTAAAGACCATTACATGAAGCTGTATCAAAAAGATTATGCGGCCATTAATACCTCCTTTGACCTGGTACATGGTATGCGTCTTCAGCTCGCTGCTTCTTACAGCTGGTACCAACAGTTAGAAAACCATACCAATTGGTCTATACTAAGTAAAGACAAGCCTTATGCCGAAAATATTCCGCCCAACAACCAGGTTACACCCGGGCATTTAATAGATCAGTCTGATATGTATACTTCTATAGCCTTAAGTTATACACCCCGTTTACGCTATCGTATTTACAAAGGAAAGAAATATATTGCCGGGTCTAAATACCCCACTTTTAAGTTGCAATATGAGCGGGGATTAAAAAATGTATTTGAAAGTGATTCAGACTATGAACTAATTAGTGGTAGTGTTTCTCAAAAAAGAGAATGGGGTGTTTTTAATGCTTTTAACTGGCATCTCGGAGCTGGTTATTATTCGCGTAATAAGCAAATGCACTTTTCACGTTTTAGGCATTTTAATACCTCTGAAATACCAATCAACTTTAAACAATGGGACAGGGCTTTTATGCTTTTGGATGATTACCGGTATAGCACAAACGAGTGGTATACACAAGCTCATATGTCGTACACTTCACCTTATTTACTGCTAAAATTCTTACCTGTAATTAGCAATCGCTTATGGACTGAAAAACTATATGCCAGTTACCTTACTCAACCCAATTATAAAAACTATACCGAGGTGGGGTATAGCATAAGCCAGATTTTCTTTATTGGAAGCGCTGGTGTATTTGCCGGTTTTGAGGATGGTAATTACACCAGGTGGGGTTTTAGAGTGGGGATTAATATAAGCGATATGTAAAAGATTAAAGTGTTGCAATTCTAACAGGTTATAAAGAAATAAACAATACCCTCGTACCGGGTTTTAACTTATATTGTATATGTGTATTGGAGTTCGATATTTCCACTACACTACAATTCTGTTTATCAGTACCAACCACGCCACCCTGGCATACTTTATTACATGAGATACTCTAAACCAGCTTATTACTTACACTGCTCCAAAATACCACCCTTACACATACAAGACTCACGCCCTTTGCTCTTTTTTCATTAACTAAAAGAACTTTATATATTTACCACTTAAAGTACACACAATCTATAGCAGTAAGTACGGCATATTCGGCTATATCTGAGTCCATTAGTAATTACTAAAACATGTGCTAAACCGAAAAACACTATTTTTAACAATTTAATATATAGCTATACCAACCATTAAATACAAGTTAAGAGAGTACAATAGAAAGGAGAATTACAATAAATGACAAACATTACTATCAATACATACTATCAGTATACAGCTATAATGATATTGATTTTATTTTATGGAATATATATAGGAAAAATAATCATACAGCGAAAAAAAGGAATTCAAACTGACCAAATGGCACGTGGTAAAAAAGGGAAAGAGCTATTTATAACGGAGGCTATACTAAAAGTAGCAACCTACTGTACCGCAATCATAAAAACGATAAGTATTTTGGTAAATACAACACATTCCTGTACGCCATTAAAAATAATAGGACTAGTTTTGTGCTCAGGTGGAGTCATACTTTTCGGTACAACAGTTTATACAATGCGAGATAATTGGCGAGCCGGAATTCCAACAAATACTAAAACAGAATTAGTAACTGCCGGAATTTTTAAAATCAGCAGGAATCCTGCATTTTTAGCATTTGATTTGGTATATATAGGTATCTTGTTTATATTTTTCAATCTGACACTGTTCGTGTTTAGTACTTTTTCTATACTAATGTTACATTTACAAATAAGACAGGAGGAGATATATTTACAGGGCATTTTTAAAAACGAATACACAAAATACAAACAACAAACAAAAAGATACATAGGAGTAAATAAAACCAGCCCTTAAAAAGGTACATAGTCATAGTGAGGTTATGTAGTTTAAGCAGGGCATATTCTCGCCTCAATTGCCAGTCCTATGGGATAAACAATCATCATAGCGAATGCATTATTCACCATGCACCAACAGTTACTCAACATACCGAATTGATAAAAAACTTAACAAATTACAAATATGATTTCACCATTATTTAATCATCTACTTATTCCATTTATTATTGCCATGTTTTTAGCAATAACTATGGGTGGAAGTGGTACCGCACCATCATTTTCTGCTGCATACGGAGCTAATGTTATTAGAAAAAGTTTGATTCCAGGATTATTTGGAATAATGGTTTTTATAGGAGCAATTATTGCAGGAAAAGGAACAGCTACAACAATGGGTAAAGGCTTGTTAATGCCAGATTTAATGTCATTTACAGTAGTTTCAATTATACTTTTTTCAGTTGCAATCTCATTGTTGATTGCTAACTTGGTTGGAATACCGCAATCAACAAGTCAATCAACTGTTTTGTCTGTAACTGCAATAGCATTATATTTTAATGACTTACACTCTGACAAATTGTTTTTAGAAATAATTCCAACATGGTTTATTTTACCAATAATATCATTTTTTGTGAGTTTATTTTTTGGAAAATACATTTACCGACCAATGAGAAGAAAAGGGCTTACTTTACAACGAGCTCAAAATGAAAATATGAAACCTGTATGGAATGGATTATTAGTATTAATGTCATTATATGTTGCTTTTTCAATTGGAGCAAATAATGTAGCAAATGCAGCCGGACCAATTGCTTCAATGACGGCGAACGAACTAAATATTTCAATAAACGAAAACTTTATTTTAATAATGATAATATCTACTTTAATTGTAGCACCTTGTTTTGGAATTGGAAGTTCAATTTTCGGTCATAAGATTGTAAAAAATACTGGAAAAGAAATTGTATTATTTGGAAAATTTGAAGCTGTAATAATAGCCTTTGTATCGGCTAGTTTATTATTAGTAGCATCATTAACAAAAGGGATTCCAACTTCATTAGTACAATTGAATGTAGCTGCAATTTTAGGAATTGGTGTTGCAAAATTAGGAACCAAAAATATTTTCAAGAAAACAGAGGTTAGAAGGTTTTTTATAATGTGGTTAATTGCTCCTTTGATTGCTTTTGCATTATCATTATTATTGATATTTATTACTGATAAATATGGGCTTTTAAAAGTTACGTTGGATAACAATATATAAACGTTTGCTATAGCGTATAAAACAAGCGCCTGGTTTGTTAAATAAACGAAACCAGGCGCTTTATTAACCTCTTACTCCTGGTTAATTACCCCTGAATTTATTACCAGGAAAGCTTACTGAGCATCGTATCTATCTTGTTCCAATAACCAAAGTTCGGTTCCCGTCCCAGCCTACTGCTTCAATTCGCGTAGCTCCATCCAAATAAGGAACTAATGTTTTTTTATTTTCTTTATCTCCTGTTCCAACCATAGTAATACACTTTAATTCGCTATTATGATAGGTTTCAAAAACAGTCACATTTTTCCAAACATCATGATTTATTGATTTTAGCGTATTACCTGAAATACCTTTATTGTATTCTCCCCTAACACCCTGCTTGTTTAAAAAGGCTTCTATACTATTTCCACTAATATAATATATTACATCAGTTTGAGGTTCAGGATATTTCTGAGCATATTTAATAACCTCATCTACCATTTCCTGTGTTATGGTCTTTTGCCGCGAACGATAATCCCCAAACATCTTATCAATAGGGGTAAGAAAGCCTGTTTTTAGAAAGAAGCCTGTCAAATCCTGCTGCACAGCATCACAGGCATTCTTTATAAAATTCATTTGTAACTGACCATCTGTAAGGTTTGACTCATCTGTAAGGCGTACTTTTTCAAAAATATCGGCCCAAAAATAAGGTTTGTACCATGCATTACCTTCTCCTGCCACATGGTAATACAAATGCAACTGCCACAAAGGGGCTAACTTTACAAAATGGTCTCCTCCCCATTGTCCTTTATTATCGGGTTGATAATGACTCACATCCGGCCCACATTGTAAACCCCACTCCTGCCCTTCAATAAGTGCATTATTTAAGTAGGCATTATAACGCCCTCCTGTAACACCTTTAATCCGTTCGTGTTCGAGACGTAATGAACGAGGGTTAAAAATGTACTGAGACCAAGCTGAAAAGATGTTATTGGTACATTCAGAAGTGCCAACCCAATTCATACCGGGACGCACCTGGTTAACATGACCAAATTCATGTGCAATACCCCAACAATTTGCTCTTATGTTACCAGGGTTTGCCACTTTATCCATTGTTTTATAGCTAAATGCTGCTCCTAAACCATCAGCATGCATATAACCATTCCATACTACTCGCCCAAGCATATGATTTTCAGGTACCCTATTATACCTATCCAGCCCCATAATAAGATGCTGATGCATAATAATACTGTCATATAGGTTAATTAGTTCTCCTAAGCGGCCATAAGCCTGCTCTTTTAAGCCTTTTACATCGTATATAAGTTGCGTTTTTTCTCCACATATGTCAAGCACTTCACTCACTGCATTATCCAGCATCTCTTTCCCTTCCTTTTCAGAATGCAGTTGCGGATTAAAAACGCCATTAACAGCACCGCCATAAATATGAATTTTTACCGGTTTTGCTACTTTGTAATTCGCAGTATAATAATTGATATATCCATTACCTTTTCCCTTCATAGTTAAAACATTAGGCCCTTCAAACAAAGGATATGAAAAGTCATCACCACTCTTGCCAAAGTCCTTTACCCGGAGTTTAACTTTTTCACCACCTGTTTTTCCCACAAAAACAATAACCGTTTCTTCTTTAGAAAAATGAATACCAGTCATGTTTTCAAATTGACTATAAGTACTTGTTTTTAATGTTTTGGCTAAGTCAACTACGGGTCGGTACGGTTTATATTCCTGAATACGAAACTCTTCTTGGTACGTTTTATGAAATAGTTTACTTGCAATGTCCTTAAGAACTGGGTTCTTTATTTTCTTAATACGTTTTTCTGTTGTTTTTTCTTCCAACTCTGAAAAAGTACAATCAGAAAAATACTTTAAATCTTTTTTAATAGTATTATCATACCGTTGATAACACTCTATTTCTGCAAGAGATACAAAATACTTTTCATCGTTTGATGCATATGCATCCAATACTTCAATACGGATAGTATTGGGTTGCTGTACTGGCGCGGCAGGTATTACAATAAAAGGTTCGCTGGATTTGGGTAGAGTTACTTCCTGCACTAGGCGAAAATCGGAATCCAGATCGGAACTAACCCATATTCGTGCTTTTTTGATTATACCATTACTACCATCCTTTCTCGGGTACAGCACTATATAATCAAGCTGCTTCTTATCGCTTTTGTTGAATTTATATTCAAATACTATTGTTCCTGCCGGTTTATGACCTGTCCAAGGTGAATGATAAATTGTTGTCAGATCATTATCAATTGTATTTTCTATATTCTGACCGGGTTCATAACAGTTACCAGGCAATAGTTTTGCCGATTTAATACTCAGAATCTGATCTTTATTAAATGCAGAATTAAAATCCTTATGACCGGTATTGAGGTTTACATTAATACTATTAATAATAGCAGGTGTAAATATAAAGACACCAATAAATAATGTAATTTTTGAAACTATATTATTACAAATATTCATAAAACACATTTTACAAAGCTAATTAAGCCGGATTATTCATTAGAGGTTCGTGATGGGCAATTAAAATACAAAAAACAAGAACTTGACGAGACGAGTCATAGCATCGTTACGGTGAGTTGAGGCAAGTTAGTAAAACGGCTTGTTTTGAAGTAGTTTAGTTGCGCAATAGAATACCAAATGCATATTGTGGGTTTAACTTATACCAGTACCACTTTTAGCGGCTCGAATATGCGTAGTACGGAATTTCAAGGCACTTCACTATCAAACAGCTACCCTGTATATTAAGTTCAAACTTAGTGCATCACCCCACATTACGTATATTTATTGTTGTGTGTTCAGCATTTTTTTATCAACCAATTCCTTACTAAAGGTCATTAATAGCTTTTTGTCTAATAATTTTACTATTCACTTTGTCGAAATAAGATAGCATAAAAAAACCTGTTGAATAGTCAATATTTTCAATTGAAAGCTGAATATTTCCATTTTCTAATTCAAAGGTTGAATAATATTTACACCGATCCATGCCAACGTAAAACATTCTAGTTTTATCATCTTTAGGTTCTGGAGGCGTATCAAACTTTTCAACAACCTCGGATGGCTCTCCATATTTCTCAGTTAATAGTTCCTTTAAATTATAATAGCCAGAGGAAAGATATGACCAACTATCACCTTCAGGAAATGTTACAGTTATTTTACTAACTAAATCTTTTTGTTTTAATGTTGCAACCCCAATAATACAACCTTTATATGCTGCAAAGTCACCTTTTAATATTGCAACACCATCTTCTGTCTCAATTAAAGTAAATCCGACCTGTTTCATTTTAGAAACATACTCATCTAGGGAGCCATCAATTGGAACTCCTTTAAATGAAAGATGCTTTGATTCTTGGGAAAAAGTTAACATTGTTGTTAATGATAAGATTAGTGTCAAAATTTTTATTTTCATAACTTTAATGTTTTTATTTAAATTACATCAGTCTAATATTTGCTGACACACAACAGAAATATAATAATAACAGTATGCTTAATACCTTCCCTGGAACTAAATATTCCAGGGAAGGCCTTTTTAATAGTAAAGTACTTTACTGCTTATTTAGCAACACGGAAGCCATGACGGTAATAAGCATATGCTCCCGACTTATCTCCATCCCTAATTACAGTTTTTTTATTGCGGTAGGTTACTGTATAATACCCTTCCGGATCTGAACCATAAACATTACCATCACAAGCTCCACCTCTTACAACTTTTCCAAGTATTGTTCCAGAATAACCAATGTTCGTAGCTTCAGATTCTGTTGGTCCCTGAGGATCATTTTCAGGCGATGTAGCGTAGTAGTCTTCTTTATACCAATCATTACACCACTCATCAACATTACCTGTCATATCATAAATTCCTAATTCATTGGCAGTCTTCTGGCCAACGGGCTGTATTTCTTTTCTTGAACCTCCGGCTGGTGTATTATCCTTATTCCAGGCCACTGCATCTAAATCATTTCCTCCACTATAATAGTATCCTTCGGATTTACTACCACCTTTAGCTGCATACTCCCATTGTGCCTCAGTTGGCAAGTGGCCTCCCAACCATTTGGCATAAGCATTGGCACCATACCAATACACATAGCTTACAGCACTGCTTTCATCCGCATGGTAGAGTGCACTAGCCTTATATTCAAAGGAGGCGCCATTATGCTCTATCGGACAATCATCATCGCTCATTTTAATGTATGGTACCAAGCCATGTTCATCATCATTAAATGTTCCGTCAGCATTACACCCTATAGCATTTAAAAAGCCAATATACTGGGCAATTGTTACTTCATATTTTCCAATAGAATAATCTGATAATGTAACCGAGTGAGCAGGCCCTTCATTGTCATATGGGGAACTTTTCCCATCAAATCCCATAGTAAACGTTCCTCCCTCAACAAAAACATAATCATGCGGAACAAAAGCAACAGGCTCACTGTAAGTTGTACCATAATTATTAGATGCAAATATTCTTACATAGTACTTTATTTGCTCCAGTCCTGTCAGTTCACAACTTAACTCTCCAAGCTGGCCATTAACGGTAACTTTTGTTCCATCACCTTCTTCTGGGGCATTACCTGTTGTATTCCAATAAATACCACGCTCTGTAATTTCATCACCACCGTTATTTTCAACTGATGAAGTAATTGTTACCGATGTTTTTGTATAATTGCTTAATGTTATAACAGAAGACAATTTGGGTGCTACTGGTTCATCAATAACTTTGAAGTTCCAAACCGGGCTTTCCGTAATGCCTTTGTTACCATCATTAGCTACCACCTGCCAATAATAGTCGCCCGGAACCAAATCTTTTAATACATAAGTAGCTTCTTTTAAATCACCGGCCTTTTCTTCCAGCTTATCTCTATCCGAACCAATCTTAAGCGTATAGGTTAAAGGGTCGTTATTCTGATCGCTTGCAACCCATTTAAGTGTAATATCTGTTTCAAAAGTAACAGAATCGTTGGCTGGTATCGCCTCTCTTTCAAATATGGGCGCAAATAATTCTATGATCTTGAAATTCCAAACCGGGCTTTCTGTAATACCATTATTACCATCGTTAGCTATTACCTGCCAATAATAGTTATTAGGAGCCAGGTCTCTTAATATGTAAGTAGCCTCCTTTAAATCACTAGCTTTTTCTTTTAGTTCATCTTTCTCCACACCCAATTTCAGAGTATAGGTTAGAGGGTCATTGTTCTGGTCGCTTGCAACCCATTTAAGAGTTATGTTTGTTTCAAAAGAAGCCGAATCATTAAGAGGTATGGCCATTTTTTCAAATACCGGTGCAAACGGTGTTGGAGCCGGTGTATCATCTTTACAGGCACCTAAGCCTAATGCAATGGCAAAAATTGCTATTGCAAAAAATTGTTTTAGTTTTTTCATTGTCCAGATTTTTTATTTAACGATTATTCAAATTAGTAAATCACTGTTTTATGGGGTCTGCCAAAAATTGGCATTACTCAATTACAAGCTTCCCATACTTCATATTATACTTATCTTCAATATGGTATATATAAATACCCGGTTTTACTCCATTTATATTTACTGTATATGTTCCAACACTGCTTTTCTTAAATGCTTCTTTACCTGATAAGGTGTACAGTGTTATCTTACATTCACCCCGGACTCCAACCAGGTGGATAGCACCTCCTGAACTAACCGGGTTGGGATAAAGGTTCAGTAATTTTGAGTCATCTTTATCATCAATAACAGTTGGCACATTAGCGTCAAAGGCCAACTGTCCGAATTTATCAAGTGTATGTTCGGTAATCCGAAATCCATTTTCACCTGAAATATCGATATGGGCATTTTTTATTTCATACCAGCCCTGGCTAGCATTTTCATCCTGGTAGAACATCCGAATGCTTTCCATTTTTTTGGTATCCCATTCAGAGTTTTTAACCATTAAAGCTTTTAAACCATTAAGGCCATTTTCCGCTCCATAGTTATTAATAACCCAGTATGGCCTTAACATTTGTCGTTCTGTTAAAACCTCATCTTTAACACCAGGCTCTTTAAACAACTTAGATACAACTACCTTACCACCTGGCACTATGCCATTCCCTTCGTAATCCAAACTAAAATCCACCATAGGAAAATCATATATCTGATTTTCTGTGATTACCAGTTCCTGGCTAATTCCTGCACTAAGCGGAGCATCTGACAAAGCTAAAGTGGATCCAAAGAAGCGCAGTTTATGAATAGATAGGGCATCTGGTGTTGCTCCCCCGCTTTTTTGATCAAAATGATAATAAGCTACCAGGTTATCCTGATCATAATCAGTACATATCAAATGCCTGCTTAAATCAATCTCACTCTCTGTTAGTGCACGTGCCCAAAAACCCACTTCATCAATTAATCCAACATAAGACGTCTCATCACTATATGATGGAGAACCAACCAGGAGATTTCCCAAAGCGAATGGTTCTACAACTTGTTCTATCACAGCTTTTTTATTATTTGCTTTTAGCTGTATTTGTCCATCTCTAACCACTATTGACACATATGACCATTCATCAGCTGGTAATTCTAAATGATTAAATTCATCACCCGTATACGCCTGTCCCTTCCATTGAAAACTTAATGTATTTACACCATTGGTATTACGTATAATAAGGCCGTGGCGATTTGCACTGCCTACCTTTTCTTCTATACCCATAATCAGAACATTATCATTCTGTATACCTGCCGGCTTAATCCAGCCTTTAATGCTTATTTCCTGCAGATTTTTAATAGATGACCTATCCGGTGTTTTTGCAAACGAATAGCCACCTGAACAGATTAAAGCATTAGCAGGCTCCATCCAGGATGCACATTCTGCATCACTTTTTAACACCATGGCTTTTATTGTTTTGGTGTCAGACACGCCCGCCTTATCTGTAATAGTTAATGTTACATCATATTCACCCGGCTGACTGTAAACAACTTCAGGATTACGAACTGTGGAATCTGAAACTAACGTGGCACCGGGGAATGACCATTGCCACTGGGCCTGATCATGATTTAAAATCGAATAATCTTCAAATTGAACCCTACCACAATTAACCTTGCGAGACGAAACCATTGGTTGAGCTTTGGGACTTGATTTTTCATATAAATGCCGTTCCCATATACCGCGATTACCAGCTATCCTAATTTTGCTATCGCGATAAAAAAGTTTGATTTTGGTTACCCTAAAGTGAACCGGAAGCCCCTGAGAAAAATTGCTCCAGGCTGACATTTCGTTATTTCGATACCATACAGCATCAGAAGAGGCAATATAAACGCCGCCATCTGTTCCCTCCTGCACAGCCATATCCAGAATATCAGTATAAAGACTAATTCCGGGCAACTGTTCCCAGTTTTGTCCCCAATCTGTGGATTTATATACTGTTTTCCGAATAGATAAAAACAACTCATCATTCGTATTCAATCCCAATCGCATCGCATCGTCGCCCCCTGCCGGTACAGCCACTTCGTTCCAGCTTTCTCCTCCATCAACAGACTTCCATAGTACCCCTGCATTATTACCTGTACGCTGCGTTGCCAATATTATTGCCGGGTTATTTCTTGATACTTCAATTGCTTTTATACGATTATCCCGCTCCGATATTTCGCCAAAAGTATTAACAGCATTAAAAGTCACCCCTCCATCTTCACTTTTCCAAAGCACATTATCACGTCCAAGAAATAAGGTATTCCAGCACCGGGGATCAATCTCCATTTCGCTCCTGTCATGAAAATACCAGATATAACTCTCACTGGGAAATTTGCTTATAGAAGGTATATCAATAACATGCCCTGTTAACTGTTCCGGCAATAGTTTACCTTTTATATCGCTATGATATAAACGCCTGTTATCTCCTACATTAACATAACCGGTACCACTCTCTCCTCCTCCTAAAAACAGGTTATTTCCTATACCGTAAGTTTCAATATAGGCCGCATTTCCATTATGGTAGCGTCCCCCGGTAAAAACATCCAGGTTCCAGCCCTGATCAAACCCCCAGTACTCGGTGCCATTCATGCCCACATTACAGGAAACAGGGTTATCCAAAGATGTATCATAGCGATCAACACCACCATCTGTAATTACCCATACATCTGAACCATTAATTTCAAGTTCCTGCACATCAGCGTGTCGTTCAAATGGCCCCTGGTAATCCTCACCACACACTTCGCAGCCGTAACCACCCCACCAACGGTAGTTTTTACCCCCGTCATCGCTCCGAAAAAGGTTTATAGCTCCAACAAAAAATAAATCCGGGTTTTCATCAGACACCTCAATATCCAGGCTGTAAAAGCCTAAATTATAATTATTACCGTTTGTATTTGGGTCAAACGATGTTAAACACCACTGAGCCTTACTATATGGGCCTCCTGTTTGATTATTGGCTACACCATTACTTCCTTCGTAAGGTAAATACCAGCTTTCACCAGCATCATCGCTTCTAAACACACCAATATAACCTGCATCATGTTCTTTCTCATTTCCTATTACAATAGTATATAAGCGATTAGGGTCTGCATTGGTAACAGCCAACCTTGCTCCAAAATTATTAATTGCAGTACCATTAACCGGGTTATACCACCCTGTAGTTCTTGCCAAAAAACTTAAACCACCATCTATTGACTTATGAATTTCTGTAATGTTTTTAGCCGTATTTGTTACGGCAGCATAAACAGTATTAGGGTCATCTGCTTTCAGTTTTATATCCCAACAATCCTGCTCAATCACCTTAGTCCAGCTCACACCTCCATCTTTGCTTCGGAATAAACCTTCTCCTTTTCGCGCAAGAAAAAGAATATCTGTATTTTCAGGATTAACCACAAGAGAAGTAAAAAAACGGGCATGATAGCTTACATTATCTGTAAAAACCTTAATTACATTCCATATTTGACCTCCATTATTTGTTTTAAATAAACGATTTCCGGCTCCTACATATACAACGTCACTGTTAGAAGGATCAACAGTTACAATATCAATAGCACCATCATCAAAAACATGATCCCCAACGGAAGTCCAGGATTGGGCTTTATCTGTTGACTTAAATAAGGCGCCGGTTTCAGCTCCTGCATAGATTACATCGGGATTTGAGAGCGACTGATCAAAGCAATATAAATTGGTAGAAACCGATAATTGTTTTACCCCACCAGCCTTATACGTTACAAACGGTCCAACAGGATGCCATGCATTATTTCCGCCAGTGGTTAAACTTTTAAGATAACGGGCTTGCCGTCCTTGTCTCAATGCTACTTTTTCATTAGCAGTAGGGATATGTACTGTTCCGTCATCAAGCACATATCCCTGGCTCTGCACTATCTTACATAGATACCTGAGGTTGTGCGTATGTATAGATTTTTCGAAAGTATGCGAATTATAATAGGCCTGCACCTGTTTCCTTAACTCATAAAAATTTAGTTCAGAGGCATACATTGTTTTCACCCACAATGGAGCATCCTTTTCAATTGTAGGAATTACCTTAAACAATTCCGGGTATTTAGGTTGAGGAACTTCATGGTTACAATGCTCCTGCCCGGGTAATAACTGGATAAATAAAGTTAAAAAGGCAATTAAACAGAATTGTTTCATGGCAATTGGTTTTAAATTAAACTCAGGTTATTTCCTATTAAACACGGCATATTTTATCTCATTTTACAGTATAGTAGTGCCTCCTGTAGCAAAGGTTATTTCTTTAAATATCTTTTAATAAACTCTTTAACAGCAGGATCAGAAGGACGCAAAGCATCTGTGGAAATCACTTTGCCTTCCCTGTCGAATAACATAAAGCGCGGAATTGAAGTAATACCATAGGCTTCTGCAACATCCGACCTGAATCCTTTATCTCCAATTAGCTGAATCCCGGTCAAATCATTGTCTTTAATATACTTTCTCCACTTCTCTTTATCTTTTGGCTCATCAACCGAATAACTGATAAACTCAATATCCTGACCACGGAAAGCTTTTTCCAGCTTTTTTAATTCGGGAATTTCCTTTTTACACGGCCCGCACCACGTGGCCCAAACGTCAACATAAACCAGTTTACCTTTAAAATCAGCCAATGCTTTTTCTTTCCCATTTACATCCACTCCCTTAAAATTAAATCCCTGTGCTCCAAGGCCAAAGGTGCGTATTGCTAACTCATGCTGTATAAACTGTTCGCTTACATAATCGTTAAGTATGTATCTCTTCACATCATCTTTAAACTCAATAAACGACTCATCATAACTTTTGTAGTGTACCAGCTCATTAAGTGCTACATAGCCTTTTAGCGTATCATTACTTACGTAATTGCGCAAGCTTTGGAAATAGCGTTTCATTTGATCGCGCCCCGGTTTTTCTTGCGTTAAACGATGCCAAAGTTTAGGTTGTAAATTTAACAAGGTACGGCCTGTCGGAAAGCTTAACAATTGTGTGGTTGCCAACAAATCGTTATTAATTAGCTCATGAAAATATGGAATAAAGTCACTGTTCTGCGGATGCTCAGGGTGTGGCGTAAACACATGCATTAAACCTGCCATTGCAATATCAGCATCAACGAGATAAGTCATTAACTGGTTAAAAGCATTGTTTTCCGTATTAATCTTTGCCTTAAAGTCGTTAGCATACCCCTGGTACCGTGGCAAAAGTGGAAAAAACTCTTTAAAAGTAGAAGAGCGCTGAAACGGATAAGCAAAAGTAAATAAGGTATCAACCTGCTGATTCCATTCACTCAGTACTTTATTCTCCTTCAAGTTAGCCGATAACAGTTGATACCCGTCTTCATCTATTTGTATTTGAACATACTCTTTGTTGGTTAAATAAAAACGGTTCAGGTAGTGATCTGTAACCAGCTTCTGTCCTTCGGCATTAAACAGGGTAATTACATACAATCCCGGCTTTTTAACATCTGTAACAAAACCAAAGTTGTTTCCCTCCTGCAAATACAAAGATGTTAAAACAGAAAGCTCTCCATTTTCCACTTTGTTCAACTCCAGCTTCACAATACTTGTTTCTCCTTTTATTGAACCGGATATAACAGCTTGGTTCATTTCCTGTTGGTTACAGGCAGATACAAGATTGGCCAGTACCAGTAAAACAGGCATTACTTTTTTTATCATAACTTATTGCTTAAAAACAGGTTTATCTAAGTGATTTTATTGGTTAATGTGCATAATCCACACTTATGATTTTACCCAGTTTATTGTATTCCTCATCAAAAATAATTTCCTCATTCCGGTGCTGAACCGTAGCAAAACCTAATCGGCCTTTAAAGTCATCGTTTGCATATGTTGCAACCATAAGTTTATTAGCATAGTCCAGCTCCACTGGTGCATTATCAAAAAAGTCCAATAAAGTAACCTCTAAGCCAGCTGCACCATAATCAACCATTTCAAAAGTTGCTTTATCTTCCCAGTCATATTTGTATAAAATTCCTCCAGCTACATAAAAGATATATGGAAATTCAGGGCTAATGGCAATATGCTCTGCCTGGTCAAAATTAGTTGCTGTTATCTCATAATAACCCGTTTGCTGTCCTGTGGATGGAATAAAACATGCAAGGTAATATTTTGCATTAGCCGGATCTTTCAATACTGCATACACCTCACCATTAGTCAAGTCATTACTTTGTTTATCCATATCAATCAACTCCTTGCCAGTCTTATAATCAAAAAGATACCCCTCCTGGAGCTGAATCGGCGTACAAAAACTCTGTCCCAAACGATGCATCACAAATTGTTTATTGGTATTATCATACAAAACACTGCGCTTTCCGGTTCCTCCCAAAGCAATGGAAGCAGCAACATCAACCTGTTTTCCATCAAGTATATTAAGTGGGTAATCGTAACTCACTTGTTGCGACCTTACATATTGATAAAAATCAGTTCCTTTACGCATGTACCCGGTATATGATCCTACATACGGATCTCCTTCCATTAAATCATCAGCATAAAAGTCATTTGAGAAATCACCCATGGCCTCGTACTGGAAATCATAAAATTCCTGCCAGGTAAAATCGACTGGATTAAGCTGTGTGGTTCCTCCTTCTGTTAACAAATACAGATTTTTTTGTCCAAAACTATAATTGGCCAGATACCGAACCCCAATTGGCCTGGCATTCAAATATTTTTGCGGAATATTTGAGTCTGCAATTGACAGTACATCATTATAAACTATAACAGAATCACTCTTGATCATATTAATCATATCTAAACGTGAGGTTCCATTATCATCACACAATACCAACCACCCTTCTCCAAAAGGGTTGGTTACCTTTAACTCAACCGCCTTTGTCCACTTAATATTTGTAAGCCTGTCTTTTACCCTGTAATAAAGTGTATATATACCCGGTCTTAAATTCACTACAATGTTTAAATCCTTTGTTGTTGCCAGTATTTTAGAGCGTTCTTCTCCAACACCAACGGCACCGTTTTTATACGAAATCCACTCGTATTCATACTTATCGTAATCAGGGTCTGCATCTTCTGTAAAATTCAGATCTGTTACAATAACCAGGGTATCACCCATTAGCACATCATAGTCTCCTTTAACAATATTTAAACGGAACTCTTTTACTTCATTTATTTCGATATAATCGTAATTTCCCAAATCTTTATAACAAGCCTGCACAACAGTTAAAAGCAGTATTACTACAGTTGTAACAGTAATATATTTGTTGTTATTTTTCATAGTACCCAATTTAATTGTTAACAGCTTACAAGTTATTTCCCATCTTCATTGGGGTTCCGTCTTCATCAAGTACCGGAGAACCTTTGGCCTCCTGTTCATCCAGGTATTTCTGCATTGATTTGCCAATATACCTGACTTCCATAATTGACAGGGCTGTTTCGCCTGAAAAGACATATAATGGTACATCCAATATTCCTGATATTAACCGCAATTTCTTTTCGGAATAATCCCCCAGGAATCCCACACTCCAGAATTTGGGAGTGCCAAGTACATCATCAAAATACACCCTGAATGTTAAACAGTTAATACTTTCCCCGCTACTCTTATTAATAACATTCTCATTCAGGTTAACTGAAAAATGTTCATTGGGCAATAAATTGATTTCTGCATATTTTGTTTCTGTTTTGAGCTTATCACTCCGGTATACCAGGAATTCAAGGGTATCTATCACCTGTCCGGCTTTAAACATATGTTCGCCACTAAGTGCACTTATATCCTCATTTTCAACAGCTGTTGAGTTCTCACTTAGCTCAACCAGGTAGCTTCTGTCATCCTGGCTTGGCAAACCTTGTACACGAACAGGAATCTTAACCGTTAACTGATCAACATTCATAGTTTCAAAAACAAAAGAAACATAAATACTATCTGTCAGTTTTACACCTGGTGTAATAGACACCCAGGCCGGTGAGAAATAGATATTATCAACACCTTTATAGGTTTCTATTTTTTCTTTTTGACAGGCTGAAGTAAATATGATCAACACTGCTGCTATGTATTTAAATGTCTTCATCATTTATCCTCCTTTAGTTTCGATATTTAATCTCAGAATCTGGCAATGGCACCACATACTTCTCCTCCGTCATTGTTATATCTTTACTGCTTCCTCCATCCGGAAGCATCGGCTCATTCACCCGTTTGTAGTAAAAAAACAACTGCCCTTCTCCGTAAAACTCTTTCATGTACTCTTTTTTAATAGCCACAGGTACATCCACTGAAGCTGCTAAATCATTTATCCCCCTGTTAAACCGCAATATGTTCAGATAGTCAATAGCATCACTGCTACTTGTTTCACACTCTGCCGCAATAAGGTACATCTCACTAATACGAATCAGGGGCTGATAATAGCGACGTAATAGCGTGGTATTACTAGTTTCTGCATACTTAAAAAAGGTTCTGTAGTCTTTTTTACCAGCCAAAGGATACATCCAGGTTTTTGTAGCCCGGTAGTCTTTTTTCAGGTTATTCTCAAATAATTCCTCCAATCGTTCTGTTAAAGGAGCATATATTTTCCCGTCGGTTATCTCTTCATCAAAAACTTCACGCTGAATGTTGTACAATTTATTATTCGAGAAGCCAAATAATACTTCATCATAAAATATCCGATCCGGGTCAGACAAAGCATTTACATCACTTACATTTACCCAGGTAAACCATTCAGAAGCTTCGTTAATAACAGATCTGGCACATACTAAAGCTGATGATTTATCGCCTTTATACAGAAGTATCCTGGCTTTAAGGGCTCTTAATGCAAAATAGTTCATCCGGTATTTTCTCAGCTTATAAAAGTCTTCATCATCCCCATTCATTTCTTCAGCACCGCCTTTAGTTCTAACAGGATCATTTTCTAACAAACTTTCGGCTAGTTCAACATCTTTTAACACCGAATCAATTACAGCACTGGCCGGATACAAGTCTTGCAACGCTGTTGTTGCCCTTGAGTAATAAGGTATAGATAAAGCGCCTGGCTTTTTTGAATATACAGGGCCAAATAAACGCAACATATCAAAATGGTACATCGCCCTTAAACCCAAAGCCTCCCCTTTAAGTAGTTTTTTCTTTTCGCTGCTTAGTACATCACTTATATTAATATTTTGTATAAATACATTGATATTCAAAATCTCTGCATAAGCCGACTTCCATATTTTCTCAAAACTGGCTTTGTTATCCATATCCTGGTATTGATAAGTCCTGACAGTATAGTGCGTATGCTGTTCTGATGCCCGGTATAGTTGTGCCAGAAATTCAACCGTTCCCATCGTTAAATCACGTCCATATATATTTTGGTTTGATAAATTGAGATAGATCCCATTTAAGGCGCTATATACCCCCTCAACGGTACTGTAAACCTGTGATTCCAAAAATTTATCCTCAGGCTTAACATCCAGGTAATCATCGCAAGCAGCAAATGTAAGAACCAACAGGCTTGCGATTAACAAACAGAGATTACTATTTTTCATTTTACACATACGCATTAAAATTTGGCATTTACACTAAAAGAGACTGAATTAGCAAAAGGGTAATTAATCCCTCTTTCCTGCTTAATGGTAGTAAATCGGAATACATTATTCATGTATAAGTTCAATTTAAGCTCACGCATTCCAGTACGTTTTAACCATGGTTGCCCTGTAAAGCGATAACCTACGTTAAAAGATTCTCCAATAAGGACATGTTCTTTTTGCACAAAACGTGAAGAGATCGGTAACACCTGATTATTTCCACTGATTTCTATTTTTTTGTATGAAGAAACATCGCCAGGACTCTGCCAACGATCATACAATGCTCTTGCATCCTGGTTGTACTGCAAATCATTAAATGAGATGTTTTCAATTTTATTATAAAGCGCCCTGTTAAATACATCAGCCCCAAAACGAAAACGAAACGTACAGCCAAAAGAAAAAGATTTAATATTAAGGTTATTACTTAGTACACCTTCAAAATCAGGTCTTGAATTACCTACTACTACTTCTTCATTGTCTAAGTAATTATAAGTATAACTTCCACCAGGTCTTTCAAATACCTCCAGTCCATTAGCCGGATCAATACCCAGAGATTTAACTGCCCATAAATCATCCGGGCTATATCCATCTTTATAACGGCGGAGGGAATTGTTATCTGCCTGTGCTTTATTTACACTGTTTAATGATTCGCCAAAACCACCATATTCAGCTTTAACATGGCTGCCCATAAGGGTAATTATCCAAGAGGTACGCCTATCCGGAATCATAATGGGGGTATAAGAAATACGCGTTTCAACTCCTCTTGTAAGTAAATAACCTGCATTATCAGGATAGTTAGTCACGCCTGTTGAAGCAGGTAAATCAAGCTTAACAATCAGTGGATCTGACTTTTTAGTATAGTAATCCAAGGTGACTTTAAATTTACGAAGAGCTGCAAAATCAAGTCCTATACTTGTATTCATTGTATTTTGCCACTGTAAATTAGGATTACCCAAATCACTCATTGCAACACCTTGCCCAAAATAGTTCATATCTTCAATGTACTTGTAAATGGTTATTGACGATATGCTACCAAAGCTTTGGTTACCTGTAATACCAATACTACTTCTCAGTTTCAGCATCTCTAACCACTTTTTATCTTTTAGAAACTCTTCGTTGTGTATATTCCAACCTACCCCTGTTGACCAAAAAGGTGAATACTTTTCATCAGAACCAAAGGTTGTAGCTCCATCTAAGCGGTAACTAACATCAAGCAGGTAGCGTTTATCATAGGCATAGTTCACTTGTGCCAACATATTATTCCGGCGATATAAGCGGGTTTGGTAATCAGGGCTGTCATCTGGCTTATAACTAAATGCAAAAGCCGGGTTTATTGGTGAATTTACTGGAAATCCAACAGCTACAGTTTTGTACGAGTTATTATCCTGCTGATCTGCCTCAACACGTATATTTGTTGTAATGGAGTGTACCTTATTATAAAGTTTTGCCCAGGTAAGCATGGCATTAACCCTATAACTTATCTCATTAATATCTTTTTTACTATAATGCCCACTTTCATAAACACCGGTATCTTCAAATACCGAATTTAATGGCGATACAAAGTTCTCTTCTACACCATAAACCTTTTTTAATTGTAAAGAACTGGTAATTCTAAGGCTATTGTTAAGTTGTACACGTAGCTGGGTGTTGTTTATAATATCAAAACTTTTTACCACATTTAAAAACGGTAAATTAGCATTGTACAAAGGGTTGTGTACATAAATATCCTCATTTCCATATTCATTGGAATAAATATCCAAATATCGCGTAACCTCTCCGTACTCATCAACCTTACGGTAATAAGGGTTAGTGTCTACCCATGTTGAGAAATTACCATATGGCGATTCATTAGCTTCTGATCCCCGTATTGATAACCGGTTAGTAATGTTAAACTTATTTTTTCGGTAAGTAAGATCAATATTTCCGCTCCACTGATCACGATCAGAGCCTTTCATTACCCCGGTAGTTCTTTTGTAATTAAGAGAAACGCCATATTGAAAACTCTCATCTCCCCCATCTGCATAAATAGTATGTCCATTACTAAAGCCTGTTTGTAAAGGTACACTTAACCAATATGTATCAACCCCCCTGGCAATTTCTGCTAATCTATCATTGTAAGTAATATCATTATTTAACGTTTCATCAATATTAGAATATCGCCCGGCTAATCGTTCAAATTCAAGCTTCTCGGCAGCATTCATCATATTATAGTCTCGTAAATCAGGAATTTCAACCCGAAAATCACCGGTATATGAAAACTGTAATTTACCCTGCTGAGGACGACGTGTTTCAACAACAACAACGCCATTGGCAGCTTTTGCACCGTAAATAGCTGTTGATGCGGCATCCTTTAATATGGTTATAGAGGCAACACGGTTCATATCCAGATCAACAATTGCACGCAAAGTTGACTCAAAGCCATCCAAAATAAAAAGGGGCTGGTTCGGATCTCCGCCAAACTCATCACGCAATCCCTCTGTGGATAAACTGGTTTGACCACGCACTTCAATGGTTGGTAAGGCATTGGGGTTAGCTCCTGCCAGGTTATTCTCAACAATTAAAAAGGAAGGATCAAGCGAACTTAAACTCTGTACTATATTATTATTACCTATAGCTTTTAGATCATCACCCGAAACTGTTGCAACAGCTCCTGTAAAAGACTCTTTCTTAAGTTCATACATACCAGTTACGACCACCTCTCCTACCTTACTTACTGCAGATTTTAAAACTATACGGAACTGTTTCTTATCCACATTTACTTCCTTTGTTTCCATGCCCACAAACGAAAACACAAGAACACCAGCCATACCCGGTAAGTTTAATTCAAATTTGCCATCAAAATCGGTAACTGTTCCAACTGTAAACTGGCCTGTTTCATGTTCTTTAAAAATAACATTAGCCCCGGGTATTGTTTCGCCTTTCTCATCTATTACAACTCCACTCACCACGCGTTCTTCCTGCGGTAATGCTGTTGTTGGCAGGTCTCTTTTTTTTATAACTACAATATCATCTAATATCTCAAATTCCAGATCGGTATCTTTCAAACAAATCGTCATGATTTCCTCTAATGACACATCACTCACTTGAATATTGATTTCTTTTAAATTCTTCACATGTGCCTCGTTAAATACAAATGATATATCATCCTGGTCTTTTACTTTCTCAAATATTTCTTTTAAAGAAGCATTATGTAGATTTAACGAAAGTCGAACAGACTGTGAATGAATTGTGGCAAAACTTGTTGTAACACACAAGATTAACAGAACAAATGTAGCTTTCGTGTCACGTAAAAGCTTACAATAATCCCTAAAAAAGGGATGATCACTCCATCTTCTTTTCATATACTTGATTTGTAAAAATAAATGTTATTCGTTTATTGTTATGTTATATATAAAGAGCGCACCTATCTTTTATTTTGTTATTTATTTTTAACGATTAACAACCTGTCCTTTTCATTAAACTCAAATTGTATACTTTTTGTCATTTCTATACTTTCCAGTAAAACTGACAAATCTTTTGTTCGCTTAAAATTTACCGAAAACCGAATTGCTTTTAACTCTACTGCTGTGTAATGCACATTAATATCGTACCACCCAGACATTGCATACAAAATTTCTGATAGTGGTTCATCGTTGAATATAAAACGACCATTTTTCCATGCTAATACTTCATCTATATCTGCATTCTCAACAACCAGGCTATTATTTTCAGAACTAAATATGGCCGCTTTTCCAGGGGTTAGATTACACTGCTCGCCTTCTGTACTTTTAAACATAACGGCACCATCAACAAGTGTTACTCTTTTTTCTATTTCATTTTTATAAGCTCTTACATTAAAGCTGGTTCCTAATACTTCTGTTTGATTACCCAAAGCATCTTTAACTACAAATGGCCATTGTGGATCATGCTCAACTTCAAAAAATGCTTCACCTTCTACTTCTACAAGTCTTTTACTTTGATCAAACAAAACAGGATATTTAATACGGGTTCCGGCATTTATATACACCCTGGTTCCATCACTTAACACCAGTTTATATTCTCCCCCTACAGGTACTTCCAATACGTTGTATGGTATATCCTTTTCACTTACATATCTTTCTGCCTGCTGGTGCTTATTGGTATAATAAGAGAGGCTACCTCCTTCTTTTCTAATTTTTTGCCCAACTGAATGATCTACAATAACAAATTCACGAATAGCCTCATCCAATTGCACTTTCTCTCCTCCACTCGTGGTTAAGGTTGCTTTATAGCCACCAGGAGGAATAGCCATTACCACTTCCTTATCATTTACCCCTGAATTATTCATCTGAAATAAAACGCCCCAAACCGCTACTACTACCAATATGGCTACTGCTGCAGCAGTCATCATTACTCTTACCATAAAAACAGGCTGCTCTTTTCTCTTTTGTTTAAATAATTGCCGGTCTAACTGCTGTTTTACTTCTTTTTTACTTTTATTGTAATATTCTATTTCAAGTAAGGCTGCTTTTCTAAAAGACTCAGATCGGACCTCCTCAAACAATTTTGCATTCCCTTCCTCTTGGCACAGCCAATCTTCCAGGTACTTTTTTTCCGATTGATCAATATGATCATCTAAATACCTGGCTATTATTTGCGATATTTTAAAATGTTCCTTCATTGCCTTCATAACACCAAACTTTTAATTAAGTACTAAAAGAATTTTAACTTTTTTTAAAATAATATTACTACCCATTACCATCTCAAGATATAAGTCACTGATAATAAAGCAAGTTGAATATGGAATAAATTCTTCATTTACCAGCAAACGCCTAAGGGAATATGTTGCTTAATATTAACTATTCCCTACTATGAAAAATTGCTGGTAACCTGGAGAGAACGTAAATTTTTGATTTATTTTTTTACATAATACAATTGAAATTCTAATACAACATTGTTTCAGATCTCTTGTAAATAGTGATTTCCGGGTATAATTTAACGAACTAACAGAAGCTTGCTTTGCATTTGACACACAAAACATATTACTGATTTTAAGCAGATTACAAAGACTCGAATAGTTTAACTGATTATTATGCTTAACTCTATCGCAACATGCATACTATATTCTCTTCCTGTAGTTATAAAACCATTCTTTATTAACCTGCTTTTTATGTAAATATGTACTTTAAGATTTTAACTTGTGTTACTAGTTTAATACAGCCATTAAAAGCAATAGTAATTTATCCAGCTCTTCTTTTAGTAATTGCTTACCTCTCTTTTTTTGGTTTTTAACAGTACTTACTGATACCGAAAGTGTTTCGGCAATATCTTGCTCTGACATGCCATGTAAAAACGACATTTTGATAATTTGCTTACACTTAAACGGTAATTGCTCAAGTGAATGGTGCATTATTCCAACAATCTCTGCTTTAATAAGTTTATGCACATGATCCTGCTCCCACATTTCGGTATCCAAACGAATATTATCCTGCGCAGAATCACGAACTTTCTTATCTCTTATATAGTTAAGGCACTTATTACGTACGGTTCGGTATAAATATGCTAATGAATTTTCTTTGGTTTCCTGTATTTTATCAGAATTATACCACAAGCCAACAAAGGCATCCTGAACTAAATCTTTTGCATTATCCTGATCCTTTAAAAAAGAATTGGCGAAATAACACAAGGCATTAAAATGTGCATCAAAAAGTTCTGTCAGTATTTTTTGTTTCTGCATAACCCTTTACCATGACTTTATACGAGGAGTATGATAGTTACAAAGCTCTTTGTAATACGTAATTTTATACATCATAAAGAACGAAAAAGTATTTTAACTTTCAAAACCTTTTCTTCATTCCCCTATTTTTTAAATTATTTACATTTAAATGTACTTTTCAGATGTACGATGTTAATCTTTGCGTGTTTAGTAATTGAGTTAAACCTTCATTAAATAATAAATTATCAATTAAAACCGTTTAAGATATGCTTATTAATAGACTTTTTTTGCTTCTTGTTATATCCATCACCCTTAGTTGTACAAACACACCAAACCACTCCCTTTCAACTCTTAACAATTATAAAAGTGCCTTAATTAACAAAGATACGAGCCTTATTTTAACAACACTATCAGACAATTTCAGGGTAAGAATTCACCAAAGACCCATAGCCAATACAATGGTTAAAAACCTTCTGCTATACACCCAATTACCAGATTCGGTTTCTTTTGGCGAAATCCAAAATAAAAATGGTCTGGATAAAATATCAGTAAGCTACCATTTTAAATCCGACTCAATAATAACTTCTGATATTACCCTGTCAAGTGAGGGTAAAATCATTTTTAGTGACTATTTTGACCATATTTATAGCTTTAACCGCTATAAAAAATCAACAAAGGTAAGCACTGTACCTTTTGAACTAAAGCATGGCTCAATCCTGGTTAAAGCACGATTAAACAACAGCTCTGAACCACTAAATATGCTCTTTGATACCGGGGCCGACGGAATGGCGTTAAAAAGTAGCTTAACCAAGGATATTGATGTTAAAATAACAAATGAAAGAACAACTAATGTACCCGGAGGACAAGTAAAGGTTAAGTTTTCAAAGGATAACTCTATTTATTTTGACTCCTTAACAATAGCTAATCAAAACATGGTTATTTTTGACCATATTGGAAGAGAAAGTGATGCAATTCTGGGTGGAGCTAACCTGTTCAGAAACTATATTACTGAAGTTAATTTTGATAAGCAATTAATCAGCTTATACACACACGGACAATTCACTGCCCCACAAGACTACTTTGCTGTTGATTTGGATTATAGTGCAGGTATACCAGTTATTCCATTTAGTTTTTATAGCAATAACAACCTGTTTAAATCCAGTTTTGTATTTGATACCGGTGCTCAGTATGATGCCATCATGTTTGGGCCGGGTGTAAAAGAGCATAATATCAGCCAACATATTCCAGCGCTTTACTCCTCTTTTAACCACAGCCCAGGAAAAGCCTCTCACATAGATATTGGCATGGTGGATAGTCTTACCTTAGCTGGATTCACTTTTAAAAATGTAAATTTAGCAATGGAGCGCTATGATGCTAATCGCCATGCGAAGCAAAAAATTTCCGGGTCGCTTGGTATAGAGTTATTAAGACGAATGAACTGGATTGTGGATCTAACCAACTATAAGCTTTACTTAAAACCTAATGCTTATTCTAAACAACCATTTGGTTTTAAAATTAAAAACTACATGTTTGAGTTAAACCATAATAACAGGCTATTTTTAAAACATAAGATCAAAACCGACTTATCCCCAGATAATTTACAGCCCGGTGATGAAATTATATACATTAACAACCTGTTACCCGGCCAACTATCAGTTGAACAAATTTCTAAATTGAACCATGAGAAACTTGTTACCTTAATCGTTTTGAGAGACAGCTCATCCTTCAAGGTTGAAATGCGTTAACCCCAATATGGTACTATAATCCCTGGTTGCTAACAGGTATTGTTTTTAAAGCTGCCTTATAAAGTGAAAATGGCAATACGGCACAAATTACTTTTCACCAGTACAGCAAACAATAACAAGCAAACACTTGTTAATTTCCATGCCGGTTAACTATATTGCAATCCATTTTCATTAAGAATTTAGTACAATATTATTAAAATATGAAACGACCTAAAAACCACATACTTGTTATTTTTGGTGCATCGGGCGATTTAACTTATCGTAAATTAGTACCGGCTGTATTCGATTTATTTGAACAGGATTTATTACCCAAAAAGTTTGCTATACTGGGTATAGGTCGTACTGATTTGGGCAATAAAGCATTTAGGACAAAGATGAAAGAAGGGATAAAGCAGTTTGCATTAAACAAGCCTCAAAGTGAAGAGCAGCTGAATGCTTACCTTAAAAAACTGCATTACTTTTCTTTTGACACGAAAGATCCGGATGAGTATTGTCTTTTAAAAGGCCGCTTGCGCGAATTAGATGAACTGTACCAAACAGAAAACAACTTTATCTATTACCTGGCTACTCCGCCAAGTATGTACGAAATTATTCCCGAACAAATAGCTGCTCAAGGTTTAAGCGATGAAAAGACAGGTTTTAAGCGTTTAATTGTAGAAAAACCTTTTGGATACAATTTAGAAACTGCCCAAAAACTAAACAAAGAACTACTTCGGCACTTTAACGAAGAACAGATTTACCGTATAGATCATTACCTAGGCAAAGAAACAGTTCAGAATTTGCTCGTTACACGTTTTTCCAATGGTATATTTGAACCCCTGTGGAACCGTAACTACATACACCATATAGAAATTACAGGTGCTGAAAACATTGGTGTTGGCAATCGTGGTGGTTATTACGAAGGCTCAGGTGCCATGCGCGATATGATACAAAACCACTTACTATTACTGGCCGGACTGGTTGCAATGGAGCCTCCTGTATTAATCGACTCAAACAATATACGTAACGAAATTGCCAAGGTATTTCATTCATTACGTCCTATAAAGGAAGAGGAGGTATCTGAATATGCCATCAGGGGTCAATACACATCATCAAGTATAAGAGGTAAGCAGGTTAAAGGCTACCGCGATGAAGAAGGTGTTGATACCAACTCACGTACCGAAACTTTTGCAGCCATTAAGCTTTTTATTGATAACTGGCGCTGGGCCGGTGTTCCTTTTTATATCCGTAGCGGTAAAATGCTACCTACGCGGGTTACTGAAATTGTTATTCATTTTAAAGCTACACCTCATCATTTGTTTGCCAACGATGAAGCAATATGTAAAAACTATAACCAGTTAGTAATACGCATACAGCCCGACGAAGGTGTACTAATGAAATTTGGCATGAAAGTGCCCGGTGCAGGGTTTAAGGTGCAAAATGTAAATATGGATTTCCATTACAGTGATTTATCTGATACTTATTTACCCAGCGCATATGAGCGCTTACTGCTTGATTGTATGATGGGCGATGCAACGCTATATCATCGTGGCGATACTGTTGAGGCTGCCTGGAAATTTGTTGACCCGATTCTTAAGGCATGGAAAAATGATGATAGCATACCTGTGCATGGCTATCCTGCCGGGACATGGGGACCTGATGTGTCAGACAATTTAATTGAAGAGCCGGGTATTAACTGGCGCTACCCATGCAAAAACCTATCGGATGATGGTAATTATTGTGAACTATAACAAGTAAGCCCCAACCCCAGAATAACATTAACATTATTTTAAAACATTTATGCAAAAAGTATTTAATACAAAACAAGAATTGGCACGGTACTTTGGCGAGTATTTGTTAATGCAATCGCAGGCTGAAAAAGAAGTTAACATTGCTCTCTCGGGTGGCAGTACTCCCAAAGCTATTTTTGAGGTACTGGCTAAAGAATATGCCAGCTCTATTGACTGGACTAAACTACGCTTTTTTTGGGGCGATGAGCGCTGTGTTGCTCCCAACCACTACGATAGCAACTTTGGTATGACACGCGAACATTTGTTTGACCATGTAAACATCAAAGCGGTTAATATTTTTCGTGTAAAAGGTGAGCTGGAACCCGGCGAGGCTGCGGACGATTACATTAGTGTTGTGGAAGAGAATGTACCCCTGGTTGATGGCATTCCTCAATTTGACATTATGCTGTTGGGTATGGGCGATGATGGACATACGGCATCAATTTTTCCTCACCAGGCAAATTTATGGAACAGTAAAAATACTTGTGAGCTGGCACAACACCCCTATAGTGAACAATTCAGAGTAACCCTTACTGGCCGTGTTATTAACCACAGTAAGCAAATATTCTTTTTAGTAACCGGGGCTAATAAGGCTGATAAGGCGCAAGAAATTATTAAGCAAAGCGGTAACTATATGCAGTACCCGGCAGCATGGGTTGATATGAACAAAACAATTTGGCTATTGGATAAGGCTGCCGCCGGTAAGCTTTAAAACAAAAAATCCTCTAATTTATGAATCAGCAAGAATTTACTTTAACATCGTTGACCGGTAAACTATTGTACGGAAAAGTTTGGCAAGGCTCTACATCCCCAAAAGCTGTTGTAGTACTGGTTCATGGCTTTGGCGAACACTGTTCGCGCTACACTCCATATATTGAGCTATTCCAACAAGAAAATATCGCTTTTATTAGTATGGATCATATTGGGCATGGCCACTCAGAAGGCAAAAGAGGTGTTATACTATCGTACAAACAATTGCTTGACGATTTAGATTTGCTGATTAATAAAGCTGAAGTGCTTTTTAAGGATATTCCCAAATTTTTATACGGGCATAGCATGGGTGGTAATATTGCATTTAACTACTTGCTCCAGCGTACCTCCCCCTTTAAAGCTGCTATTGTATCATCGCCCTGGTTGCAGTTAAGTAATGAGCCCGGACGGTTAAAAAAAGCTTTTATTAACTTTTTTAATCACCTGTGTCCTAATATAACTGTAAAAAGTGGTTTAAACTCCAGCTACATCAGTTCTGATAAAAATGAGGTTATAAGCTACAATGGTGATCCACTTAACCATGGCCGCATTTCTTTTCGCTTGTTAAATGCCGTTAGTAAACAAGGCTTGTGGGCTATGAATAATACTCACCGCCTTACTGTGCCAACCCTTATTATACATGGCAATAAAGATCATATCACTTCGCATAAAGCAAGCCGCTTAACTGCACAAAAGAATCAAAGTATGATTAAATACCATGAGTTTGATAACATGTTTCACGAGATACATAATGACCATGCCAGGAGAGAATTATCGCAAAAGTGCATTGAATGGATCAATAAATTTTTAATTGAATAGGCCTAATCATATATAGTTTAGCTAAAAATAACTCCGAAGAAGTTCCATAATTCTAAAACAACTTATACAACACAGGAGCAACTTTTATAAAAGCCGCTCCTGTGTTTTACCAGGTATACCCTTGGTATATACATCTAATACTTAGCTCATTTTTATACCTCGTGCCTTTAGTTCCATTGGCAATATACAGTTATAAATAAACTGGTTAACCGGCACTTCAAGCCCATACTCCTTAGCCAGCCTTACTACTGTTCCGTTCTGGTACTCTATCTCCGAGGGCTTACCAGCCAGCACATCGCGTGTTAACGATGAAGTGGATTCATAAGGAAAGGAATCGATAAAGCTGATGGTTTTTGCGATAAAATCCGGTTTTATAGCTATATTTTTCTTTTGTGAAAGAACATATATCTCATTTAAGAGTTCTGTCATCATTCCACGTGTTTCTTTTAGCTCACACATTTCGCCATAGGTGGTTTTTGTCACAGCCAGCAAAGCACTTACACAAATGGAAATAAATTTTTTCCACATGTCAGCTTCAATATCTTTTGATGCTTTATAAAGTATACCTGCCTGCTCAAATAAGGTGCTTAACACCTGCATATGCTCACTCCCGGTTTTGTCCTGCTCTCCAAATACAATCTCGGGTTTAACACCAAAATGATTAATTACACCGGGTGCTTCAATTTTACTTATAATACGACACAGGCCACCCATAACCTGCTTGGGACTTATTACCTCGCTTAGCTCTTGCGGGGCCAACACTCCATTTTGCAAGGGTAACACTATACTACCAGCATGTATTATTTGCTTAATATCATTTCGCACTTCTTTTATTTGCCAGGCTTTAACAGCGGTAATTACCAAATCGGGCTTTTCAATTGATGTAATTGTATTTGTAACATTTACCTGTGTAATATGAAAATTGCCTTCTATACTATTTACTTTTAACCCATTCTCATGCATGGCTTCCAGGTGCTTACCCCTTGCCACAAAGGTTACATTATTACCGGCTTGTGCCAATTTTGCACCAAAATAACCACCTACTCCACCGCTTCCAATTATTGCTATATTCATAAGTTGTATTTCTGTATTTATATTAAGAGCAAATTTAAGTTTATCTGCCTGGTAAGCAAATATAAGCCATTGGGTTTTTCACCTTAATGCCAAAGAACAGAAAGAGGCCGGAAATAAAAAAATTCAGTTTTAATCGTCTTAGAGTGCGTCTAAAATGGTATTCAATTGTCATAAATATGTATCAAATTAAACAAGTTATGAAACAACTGATATTTACAATAATCCTGCTTTTTACCTTTACATTATCCCAGGCACAAGACAAAAAAAATGAACATGACTATACCGGTAGTGTGATATTAAACTGGGCTCCCCTTTCTGCTTTTGATAATTACTCTCGTTTCAGGCTTGGTGCGGAGATAGGTGTATCACAGCGCATTAGTATTGGTGCTGATGTTGGTTTTAACCTGGCCAATTACCAAAGAAGTGCATTTTACAATGATTGGAACGATCGTTCATACCAATTTTTTGAAGTTCGCCCCGAGGTTAAATTCTTCTTTAACGATAAGTACCGTGCCCGTTTGTATAATTCGGTTGAGCTTTATTATATACACCTTGAAGAGAACCTTAAAAACGACTATTATTATAAGGACAGGGGCGAAATAAGAGTTGATTATGATGCTGCCACATATACAAAGTTTAAGTTTGGTGCACATTATAAGTTTGGTGTAAGCCTGAGAATGGGATCGCGCATGGTGTTTGACCCTTATGTAGGTATTGGCATCCGGTTGCTGGAACGCGAATACACCGATGTGGAAGGAGCCATAACAGATCCTGGTGGCAGTTCGGATTGGGATGAATGGTTATGGCGCGAAGGCCGCCGTTATGAAGGTAACTTTTGGGGCATGAATTTAGCCGGTGGATTCCGTTTAGGAATATATCTCTCTAAATAATATCAATACTACACTAAATTGATGTAAGCTCTTTATGAAATATTTAAACTTACTGGAACAATTTTATCTTTAAAGAGGATACTTCTACACTTTTAATACTTGCTTGCTGTTTAATAACTGTTCCTGGCGGGTTAATAACCTACAGTGAAAAAAAATAAGTATTTTCAGCATCTAAACAACAAGGCAAAACATGAATAAATTAGTATTTAGCTTACTAATACTATCACATAGTATTGTAAGCATTGCTCAAAGCCAATCGGAAGAGGAAAAAGTAAAGCAAACTTTTAATAGCTATAAAAAAGCAATATTAAGCGATAAAGGTAATGAGGCGGTTAATTATATAGATAGTAAAACATTAAATTACTATAACTCTACTCTTACAAAGGTTAAAAATGCAGACTCGCTGGCACTGATTAATATGAATCGTTTGGATCGGTTTACTGTTTTAGCCTTTCGCTATAAAGCCAGTAAAGAAGAAATTTTAGGGTTTAATGCCCGTAGCCTCCTGGTTTATGCAATTAACTCGGGCATGGTAGGTAAAAACAGTGTAACAAATAACACGATAGGCCCTGTTAATATTAATGGTAATACAGCTACAGGGCAGTTAATGGTTAATGATAATGCTACCCCTTTTCAACTCCGTTTCAACAAAGAATCAGGACAGTGGAAGGTTGATATTACATCTGCATTCCCTATTGCAGAGGCTGCTTTTGAAAACATGATGAAGAACAGCACTATGGATGAAAATATGTTTCTAATGATGATTCTTAGCATGATGTCAGGCGACAAACCTAAAAACAATATTTGGAATGCTGTGGCAGGATAAACTGTATTTAAAGCAATGTGGCTTAAAGACGTAAATTTCATATGGTTATTTTTTTTTATACATAAAACAAAAGTATAAAGGCGCAATACTGATTTACATAACCGTGGTTTAATTGGTTATAATCACCAACCTGTGTAAAAGGCTATTAGCCAACACTGATTTTTAATTTTCATAGCTTATTTTAGATTATAAGTAACGACTAACAAAGTGAATAAATTTAACAACATGAATTCATCTAAAACTTATCCAAGCATAGCGCAAAGCTGGGGCATTACCGGCATTGTTATAGCCTGTATGCTTCTTTTTACTCCTCTTAATTCAATACTTAATTCAATTGTTGGCAAGGAATATTCCATGCTCATTTATTACTTACTAACCATGGGTGTTGCTTTTATTATGATTCATTTTATTCGCAAAAATGAAATAAAACTGGCTACATATCCCTTTCACATTAATAAGCCACAGGCTATTCCTGTTATTGTTATTGCTGCTATTGCATTATTGTTTGGCATTGTTACACCGCTAAGCAACCTTATTCCTATGCCCGATATTGTTAAAGATATGTTTAGAGAATTGGCAGCTCTTAATGGCTTTGGTGCTTTTTTAATGATAGTTGTGGCCGCCCCGCTTTTTGAAGAGCTTATATTCAGAGGTGTGATTTTGGATGGATTACTTAAACGCTATACACCTCGAAAGGCCATATTAATGTCGGCCTTTTTATTTGCCTTTGTTCACCTTAACCCCTGGCAGTTTATTACTGGTATGGTTATAGGTACTTTTATTGGTTGGATTTACTACCGTACCCATAGCTTATCAATAAGCATTATAATACATGTGGCGGTTAATTCGGTGGCTTTTTTTCTACGTTTCTTTTTTGATGAAGAAGCTATGCTAGATCAATCGTTAAGCGAAGTTTATGGCGGTATGACCAATGCGGTTCTTATTACTTTTGGTGCCATACTGGTATCGCTCATTAGTATTTGGTGGCTTAATAAAAATATGGGTAGTACAAACAGCTGATACATAAGGTATCATATTTTTCAATACCCTGTACTGCACAAAAAGAATTAGCAGGATGATAACAAATAAGGTTGAGTCATTAAATAATATAAAGCTGCTAAGGTGGGTTTTAGGAATAAGCTTAGTCGTAAAGAACCTGGCATATAAACGTCTAAAAAAACACCCTGCCTGCACTCACCCCTTAATGTCCTAAAGGGCTCTCCGCGCGGTAGTGCCCTTTAGGACATTAAGGGTATGCGTTGGGAAAAATCCTTTACTTAATAACAATGGCCCGGCATTAGGGCTAATAAAATAGTATTGGTTTTGTCTTCGACGAGTTACTTTTTTCACGAGGTAAATTATAGCGAAGCGACAATCGTGAACGCCTATAAAAACCTAATCTATGGTGAACAAAAACTAACGAAAAACCCCCAGCCTAAAATTGATTAGCAAGTTATTCTAAGTCATTATCATTTTAAAGCACCAATCAAAATTAACCAGATATAAGTGCGTGCATCATATTTCGAGCAGTCAAAAGCGATTGGCTTATTCCATAGTAAATCAAATCATTCGTTCTGATGATAATATCAAGAACAAACTAAGCCAATTAATTAAGGGCTATTCTCAATAACAACACTCTTTTAATATTTAAATGCTGCTGTTGTCTCTAAAGCTTTTGTTTGCTTGCAATAATGTATTTAGAACAGAAGCTTTAACTTTGTATTCGACTTAAACACCATAAAACAAAGAATGGAATACAGGCGATTTGGTAAAACCAATAAAAATATAAGTGCGATTACATTGGGTGGTATGCGCTTTACCCAAGGATGGGACAACCCACGTAATGAAATTCCAAAGGCTACACAAGAGCATTGTAATAAGATGGTGGATTTAGCCATAAAGAATGGTATTAATCATTTTGAAACTGCTTATGGCTATATTAAAAGTGAGACGGTTTTTGGGCGTACTTTACATGATGAATTAAACATTAATCGCTCATCGTATTACCTAATGACCAAGGGCAATCCCACTACTGCTGATGAAACGCGAAGGTTAGTTGAAGAGCAGCTTAAAACACTTAAAACAGATTACATTGATTTTTATGCCTGGCATGGTATTAACACCTACAACCTGTTAAAATCATCGTGCTATTCGGGTGGTGCCGTTGAGGAGCTGCTCAGAATGAAAGAGGAAGGCATTATTAAGCATGTGGGCTTTAGTACACACGGCTCTCTTGATACCATAAAGCACACCATACACACCAATTTGTTTGAGTTTGTTAACCTTCACTATTACTATTTTTACCAACGTAACGAAGCTGCTGTGGCCCTGGCTCAAGAAAAGGATTTGGGTGTTTTTATTATTTCGCCTAATGATAAAGGAGGACAGTTGTATAAAGCACCTGGTAAAATCAGGCAAGCTATTCCCCACTCCACACCTATCCAGTGGAATGCCCGTTTCTGCTTAAGCAATCCCGGCGTACATACTTTATCTTTTGGCATGACAGAAGCAAAGCATTTTGATGAGATGAAGGGTATATTTCCAACGTATATTCCACTCAATAAACCCGATAGCCAGGCAAAATTTACCTTAGATAATATGGTAAATGATGATCCCTATGCCTCATTTGATGGCTATAGCTTAAAAAATGATCACTCAGGCTTAGATATTCCCCTACTGTTGCATTGGCGTAAGCTATGGAAGTGTTATGATTTGCTTGGTTTTGCACGCTACCGCTATAAGGAGTTGAAAACACCTAACCATTGGGTTCCCGGTGTATTTGCCACGGCTGAAGCAATTGATAAAGTAGATTTTTCCGGTGTTCCGGCTCATATTCCGCTTAAAGAAATGCTTAAGGAAATACATGAGGCTTTTTACCAGGCACCACAAGAATCAGATCTGACAAGTTTAAGACCTGTTAGTGGATAAAACGTATCACTTAACTATTTAGCTTCTTCATCCACCTCAAACCATTCTACTCTGTATGTGTATTCAGAGAGTTCGCCCACAATCAGCTGATTCGTGTAAGAATAAAAACCAACTTTCTCTTTGTTAAGTTCCGGTTTATTACTACGGCTAATTTTTTCCTGTACCCCCTGCATAAGCTGAAGGTGGTTACGTTGCCTGTCGCTCACCAAAGATGAAAAATTAATCTCCTGTAACTGTTCAGCTACTTCTTTTGTAGAACTAAAATGTATCAAAATCTGAAGAAAAACATACTCATCCATGCAAAGAATTGTCTTGCCATCAACGTTATAAAGTGCGGGTTGAATATCCTTCTTTGGTGTAGAATAATCTAAAATAGCCATATTACTATTTTCAAAACATGAGAAGCTAATATCAAAATCTGTTAATGGCTCAGTTAATTGATATACCCGCTGCTTTAATAATTTCTTCCAGCCTTCCACGTACCCATCCTCTCTTTTTACAGAAACAGTAATGGTCGGAAGCTCTAACCTGAAAGTGTATGCCCTGTTCTCCTCTCTGATTTTTGGTTCATTAAATATATATACCCTCTCTTCTTCGGAAAGTAATTTTAACTTACCCAACATTTCAGCCCTGTTTCCCTTAAACGAATATGCCTCAACAGGCTTTCCATAATGCGCAATATCTCCAATTTCAAAGGCAGAGAAAACAGCCCCTTGTTTACCCAGTATTTCTCTATTATCCTTAAACAAACGAATTCCATATTCTCTATCAGCCTCTGCAGGCAAAAAATTCATCCAACTCCTTTTCACCTTAATAACATCCAAGTTATCTTTTAGTGCAGTCTCATCATCTACAAAGAACGTTCCCTGTTCTTTGTGTCGAATATACAGGCCATAACTGCCATTTGAAAAGTCAATATCTTTGAGTATAAACGATGTATCTTTGGTTTGTATAGTTGATTTAACACCGGACACTACTCTGTTAAAAAAATAATAGATAATACCAATACTTATCAGTACTACTAAAATCCCCCCTGCTAATATGCTTTTTATAATATCCATTTAATTATCCTTACCTATGTTAGTATTTACATACCTTACTTTTTCTAAACTATTGAATTGGTTTATAACAAAGCTGATTCCTCCATGCTCATAACTGTTAATACCATTTGCTCTGCCGTTATTCCCATATAAGTAAAAACTTCTTTAAAGCAACGCCAAACTCAAAATTCCAACAGAAGTTTATTCAGAGCAAGTAACTATAGTCATTATTGGCAAACGTTATTTCTCCTGTTTTCTCAATATAAAAGTACACTATTTAAATTAAACAATAATACAAATCCGGCAGGCTTAATGGACTGTTACAGGAGGGTAGGGTACCCGAAAAGTAAAAATTTGATTCTTTGTCAAAAACCAGTATTACCCCGACTCTAAAATGTGACTGATTTTCAACAACTTCCCTATAGGAATTTAAGGGTAAAAAAGTTGTTGAAGACAAAGGATTCTGCTTTTTGGGTGCCCTCATCCTTTGTTACTTCAATCTATAGACTTGTATGTTATTAATGTTCCCGGGTATTGGCGTTTGACCCTCTAAGCATCAAACTTCACTCTCTAAACATCAACTTTGCAGCAAAAAGCATTATTCAATATACAAAACCTGACAAGGAGCAAGCAGATTGTGTCAATAGATACCTTAATTGCATCAAAGCCTGGCTTACAAAAGCCCGGTTTTTACTCTTTTTAGGTCAATAAATACCCAAAAAGAATCAAGCTTTATGCAATGTTTGCTAAAACGAGACCTCTTTTTGGCTTAACAGTGAGCCACAGTAAGCTCAACTTTTAAGCAAATTGGCAGAAGTTTTAGGCAAAACCTGACAAAGCTGACCTTTTTTGGCAGAAAACCGGGCTTCATTAAGCTACAAATTGAGCTTTTATAAGATCATGATTGGTGCAAAAAAGGTAAAGACCGACCTAAAACAGATGGTACCCGACTCAAAAAAGATCAACAATGCACCTTTTAAAGTAATGACCTGAGGTTCGGTTTAAGTATAAATTAAAGTTATTTGGGCACATTTAATTTTGTTAGTATATCACTTAACAAGCACCATTTTGTAACGGCTGATTGCAGCAGATTTACACCTACAAATCCGGCTAAAAATAACCAGTTAGTATTCACATATACGGCCAGTATTATACTTATTAATACAAGTATTCCGGCAACTGCTCTTATTATTCTTTCCTGCATAATGTTGTGTTTTTTACTGCCGGCTTTAACTGCTTCCGGCTATTGATTAATTGTTGTTGTTTTACCGTTATAAACGCTGGAGATGCGACTATTAAACGCCATGCTTAATTACAGGAAGCCTAAACGCCTTTTTCCACATCAATTACATAGGCATTAATATTACACTGTGGCATTTCGGCTTTACATTGCAATAGTTTTTCGAGTAAACGATCTGCCTGTTCATTTCCTGTAAAGGTTAAAAAGGCAATATTATCAATACTTGTGGCTCCTTGTCCGAACCAGTTACCCAGGCGGTGCTGCTTATTGAGCTTACTCATACCTTTCATTTCAAATTCGTTATAATAGGGTACCTCCTGCTCACTAAAAAATTCTTGTAAGCGCTCCCTGTATTCGGCTACTGTTATAGCAATTAATAGTTTCATATGTTTATTTTTTAGATTATAGACATTCAGACACTAAATAAGAGACTGATTCTCAAGGTGAATATTTGTCGTTTATAATCCCCCGATAACTATCGGAGCTCTTGTGTATCATGATGCTTTTATTTTAGTTATGTTTTAAAAATCAGGATCAAGCTTCAAGAATCAGGATTACAAGTTCCAAGGTGCAGGTACCGGATGCCGGGATAAATTACCAGCTTCCGGTCTTCGCCTGATGTGTAAACTTATAGTTATTAATTCTTCTCTTTTAGCAAATCATTATCTGCGTCATTATTACCTGTGGTATAATTTTCCGTTGCTTCTTTTCCTTCTTTATATTTCTTCTTTTCTGTCATAAAAAAGATAAGTGGTACAATAAGAAGTGTTAGCACTGTTGATGCAATGGTTCCTCCCATAAGTGAGATGGCCAGTCCCTGGAAAATAGGGTCGAACAGTATAACCACTGCTCCAATTACTACGGTACCTGCTGTTAAAAGTATAGGTGTAGTACGTACTGCTCCTGCCTCAATAACAGCTTCGTGCAGGGGCACACCTTCGTTAAGCCGTATATTTACAAAGTCGATAAGTAGTATGGAGTTGCGCACCATAATACCTGCCAGGGCTATCATTCCAATCATTGATGTAGCGGTAAAAAATGCATTCATCATCCAGTGTCCTATAACAATCCCTACCAGCGACAGGGGTATGGCTACCATCATAACAAAGGGTACTTTCAGGTTTTGGAACCATCCGACTATTAACATATAGATAATGACCAACACTACGGCAAATGCTGTCCCCAAATCGCGGAATACCTCGTAAGTAATCTGCCACTCACCATCCCATTTTAATCCAAAGTTGGATTCATTAAAGGGCTGCCCATTGTAAAATTCATCAATGGTATAACCTTCCGGCAGCTGGATTTCATTCATACGATCACTCATATCCAGTATAGCATACACAGGGCTTTCCAGGTCTCCTGCCACATCGGCTGTTACATATACAACCTGCTTCTGGTTTTTACGAAATATGCTTTTCTCTTTGTTTACCTGCTCTATGTTCACCATATCGCCAACCACTACCATATTGCCATGCTTCGATTTCAGGCTTATTTTCTTTAAATCGTCTATACCTGTACGGTTTTCTTCTGCCAAACGCAGCACTATACCCACCTGCTGATGATCTTTTTCGGCATACAATTGTGATACTGCAGTACCTTTCAGGGCCATATTAACAGCCTGTATAATTTGCTGGGGTGCTATACCTGCCAGCATTGCTTTTTCTTTATCCACATCAAAGCGGTATTCCTGCTGGTTATCTTCCATCATCCAATCCACATCCACCACGCTCCCTGTTGATGCAAATAAGTTTTTTACCTGCATCGCCACATCTTTTTGCACCTCGTAATCAGGCCCGTATATCTCTGCTACAAGGGTTGACATTACCGGTGGCCCTGGTGGTACTTCCACAACTTTTACATTGGCGTTAAACTTAGCACCTATCTCCTGTAATCCCGGGCGAAGTGCTTTGGCAATATCATGCGATTGCAGCTTGCGTTCTTTTTTTGATACCAGGTTAACTTGTATATCGGCTACATTAGAGCCACGACGCAAATCGTAGTGACGTACCAATCCGTTAAAGTTAATGGGTGCCGATGTACCTACATATGCCTGGTAGTTGGTTACCAGGTCATGCTTACGCAGGTAAGCTGCCAGTTCCTTGGTTACGTTAGCTGTTTCCTCCAGTGTTGTTCCTTCGGGCATATCAATCACCACCTGGAATTCATTTTTATTATCGAAGGGCAATATTTTAACTGTTACCACTTTAAACAGGAACAGGCTTGCCGATGCAAATAACAGTACTGTTACGCCAATGATAAACACCCAACGTTTCATGGGGCTTTCAATCATAGGGCGCATGGTTTTATTGTATAACCTGTAAATTAAAGTTTTCTCAAGCGAGTAATCTTTATCATCGCCTTTTCCATCATCATGCTTTAACAGGCGGTAGGCTAACCAAGGCGTTATCATAAGAGCTACCAGTAATGAAAAAATCATGGCAATAGATGCACCAATCGGCATTGGACTCATATAAGGCCCCATCATACCCGATACAAAAACCATTGGCAATACGGCTGCAATAACGGTAAATGTGGCCAGTATGGTTGGGTTACCCACCTCATCAATTGAGCGCAGTGCCGCTTGCCAAAACGGGAGTTGTTTCATTTTAAAATGACGGTGCATATTTTCGGCAATAATTATGGAATCATCAACCACAATACCTGTTACAAATACCAATGCAAACAGGGTGATACGGTTAAGGGTATAATCCATAAAATAATAGCTAAACATAGTAAGGGCAAAAGTAATTGGTACGGATATAAATACCACTAATCCGCCCCGCCAGCCCATGGCTAGCATTACTACAAAGGTTACTGCAATAATTGCACCCAGCAGGTGCATTAACAGCTCTCCTACTTTGTCCGATGCTGTTTCGCCATAGTTTCGTGTTATTTCCACATTAATGTCAGCAGGAATTAATTCGTGTTCCAGTGCTTCAATCTTACTGGTAATTTGTTGGGCCAGCCGCATGGCATCTGCTCCCCTGCGCTTGGCTATGGATATGGTTACAGCTGCATATTCGTCGGCGTACACCTCTTTTTCATTACTAGCTTTTCCGTAGCCAAATGCCACGTAAGTGCTTGGCAAAGCCGGGCCATCTTCTACAGTAGCAACCTGGTGCAGGTACACTGGCGCTTGCTGGTAAACGCCAATAATAAGGTTGGCCACTTCTTCGGGTGTTTCAAAGAATTTACCTGTGCGTACCAGGTATTCGGTATTATCCTGGTTAAAGCTACCTGCCGATACCTGTTGGTTAGCTGCCTGTATTTGTTGTGTTATTATTAATGGATCTGCATTATAGGCCGCCATTTTATCACGATCCAATACAACCTGTACTTCCCGGTTGCGCCCCCCAATTAATTTGGTTTCAGATATATCTGTAATTTTCTCTATCTCTGATGTAAGCTCCTGGGCCACGCGCTTTAACTGGTAATCGCTGTAGTTTTCGCTCCACAGGGTTAAACCCATTACAGGCACATCGTCTATAGAGCGTGTTTTAACCAAGGGAAGGGTTACGCCTGCCGGCAGCCGATCCATATTTTTCATTATTTCATTGTAGAGTTTTACCAAACTGCGCTCAACATCTTCGCCTACATAAAACTGTACAATTAACATGGCCTGTTCGGACATGGATTGAGAATAAACATATTCAACACCTTTTACATTGGATATTATCTTCTCAATAGGTGTTACAATTTTTGACTCAACTTCTTTGGGGCTTGCTCCCGGGTAGCCAATAAATATATCAGCAATAGGAACATCTATTTGTGGTTCTTCTTCTCTAGGAGTAAGATATGAACTGTACACGCCAATAATCATAAAGGCAACCATAAGTAATGGCGTCAGCTTTGATTTTATAAACATGCGGGCTAATGTCCCGGCAAATCCTGTTTTCATACTATTCTTCTTTTATTGATTCCGGATTACTGGTTTAACTGTAGTTTGGCTCCATCAAATAAACGCCCTTCGGCTGATGTAATCAGTTTATTGCCCTCACTAAGGCCGGATAGTACTTCTATTTTATTGTAATAGCTTTTGCCTGTGCGCACCCAGCGCAGTAAGGCATGGTTTGTTTCGCTTACTACCCATACGCCATGCAGTTGCCCGCGTTCTATTAGCAATGTTTTATCAATTAGTAATTTTGATTCGCTTCCTTTCAGGTGATCTACGTGGGCAAATACACCGCTTCTTATGGCTTTTGCCTGATCGCTTTTAGGCAATAAAGTAATACTGGCTTCAAACTGCGAACCCGAAAATCGGCTAGATGGGCTAATGTGTGAAATTATACCTTCTACCGGTTCTTTACAGGCATTAATACTTACCTCAACCTTATCGCCTCTTTCTACCTTATTTATTTCCGATTCGGGTATCCTGGCATTAACTTCAAATAGTCCGGGTGCTTCTAAAGCCAACAAGGGCATTCCGGGATTAGCCATATCGCCGCTGTCTGCAAATTTTTGTGTTATTACACCTGCATATGGTGCACGTATATTAGCATAATTCAGCATTTCACTTACTTCTTCTTTAGCTTTACGGGCGGCTTCTAATTGTGCTTTTGTCATTTCAAGGTGCACCGTAATATCATCCAGTTCCTTTTGCGTGGCACTGTTGCGCTTATGCAAGGTTTGTATGCGGTTAAAATCATCCTGCGCATGTTTAAATGCTGCTTGGGCCTGTGTAATTGTTGCTTCAACCTGTTTTTGCTTTGCTTTTATATCACTGCTGCGAATGGTAAGCAACAACTGTCCGCTCTCTACCATATCCCCCTCACTAACAAGCACTTTATCTATTTGCCCCATAATACGCGTACTTAATATGGATTGTTTTACCGATGAAACCGTTCCGGTAAACTGGTTCTTCACTGGCACTGTTGACTGTGCCAGTATTTTTGTTGTTATTTTTATTTCTTCGGCCTGCTTGGTATCTTTTGCTACATTACCACCACATGCCTGTGTAAGCATAGCAACTGTTACTATGGTTATTATCGCTTTTATGCTTATACTATAGTTATTTGTTCGTTTCATTATGATATTTTTTTGCTTTTTCTGTTAATGGTTTGCAATAGCTATTGTAATGACTCTGCTACTAATTGTTGATATTTAAATACGGCTATATTATAACTATATATAGCATTTAATTTTTTTAGTGTACTTTCTTCAGCTTTGGTTTCGGCCATAAGTAATTCCGAGGTGCGCTCAAGCCCTTGGTTATACCTGTTGGTGCGTATTCTTAATGATTCCAAAGCTTCATCGGCTGCCATTTTATAACTTACCATACGACTTTCAGCCACTGCTATAGCCCGTTTTGCCTGTAACAGTTCCATATTGCTTTTTTCAATATAATCCATATAAGCTACTTGTGCCTTGTTATATTCAGCTTTTGATTTTTTGTATTTACCCAGGTTTTTGCTGCCATTAAATATGCGCCACTGTAGCTTTACACCTACCAGGTAGCTATCAGCCCCAAACCCTCCAAAATCAGAATCGTACATATTATATGATCCAAATGCATTTACACGCGGGGCAAATTTCATTAGCTCACTCTTGCTCATTTGCTTTTGTGCTTCCATGCCATGTTGCATGGCCAATACATCTGGGCGGTTAAAGATTGATGTAGTTGTATTAAAGCTAAAGGCTACTTGTGCAATAGAGTCCAACACCTGTATAGGCAAATTAATATCACGCCCCATTAAAAAGTTAAGAGTCTCACATACTGTTTTTACCTTGTTTTCAGCTTCCTGCATCATAGCATCCTGCTCATAACGGCGTACTTTTATGGCCATTACATCAGCATCTTTTAAATAGCCCTGTTCAAGGTTATCTTCAGCCATTTTTAAATAGGATGCGGTGGTTTCTTGTGCCTTTTTTATAACCGCAACCCTGCTTTTGGCCAGTTGTAAACCAAAGTAGCTTTGCTTTACCAAAAAGCTCACATACTCACGGGTATATTCATTTTTTTTCTCAGTGGCCTTTACACTATGGCTTGCAGCACTTTTCCCCATCCATGCATCTGCATTAACCAGGGGCTGCTCAACCATTACCTGTGTGGCAAAATGATTGGTTTTACCGGGCGAATTAACTACAGCCGGATCAAAATCTGCCATGCTAACACTTTGTTGCTGTAGCTTAAAACCAAATGCATTAAGCGGATCATTTGATACCATATATCCGCCTGATAATTCTACTGATGGTAAAAATGCAGCATTGGCCTGCTTGCTATTAGCCTTTACAGCATTTAGCTCTGCAATCCCTTTCAATATCTCCCTGTTGTTTTCAGATGCCAATTGCAAGGCACGATCTAAAGAAAATACGTTTTCCCCTGCTTTATCCTGGGCTTCTGAAGTAAAAGCAGGTAGCAAAAAGCAGATCATTAAAACGCCTATAATTACGGTCTTGTTCATATTACTTTGCTTATTTTTCTATCATTATTAGGTTTTATAATTACATATCGGCACAAATATACATACACTTTTCTACATATCCAACTTTCTAGATATTTATATGTATTTAAAATCACTACCCTGCTGGCTATAATTAATAAAGGAGTTATAGACATTAACCTGGATTACACGTAAAATTTTGAGTTTACCTCTTCAATTTGAGTTATTAATATATTGGACAGAACCCTGTTTTAGATCGCTTAAAAAATAGTGAGTTTCAAGTGCAATTTAACAAAACAACAGCGATATGGTTTGAATCAACTACATAAAAAGAGGCTGTTTTCTTAAGTAAAATCCACAAGCTTTGAATAAAAACAGGTTGAGTTAATTTTTATCGTAACAGTATAATTCCACTAAAATTATGCCTTGTAATTCAGCGTTTTATTTCAATATGTACTTTAAATTTATGTCACCTCCAGGTTGTTATATATTTTTCAATGGCACTTTACCAATGTACCAACCCCATTCGTTAACAAAAATTAAGGGTGTGTAAATCTTCTTTTTCAGTCATTTTCATCAGCTTAGGTTCAAAGCTTTTACTTATATTTGCGGGCTCATAATTTTAATAACATGATAGGTAAATACAATACATTACGGGTAGTTAAGGAAGTTGACTTTGGAGTATATCTCGATGGAGGTGAAGACTATGGCGAGATTTTGCTTCCTACTCGTTATGTTCCGCCGGGGCTTAAACCCAACGATGAACTGGAGGTATTTATTTACCTTGATTCGGAAGACCGTGTGATAGCAACAACGGAAGAGCCTTATGCCCAAATAGGTGAATTTGCATACCTCGAGGTTGTCTCGGTTAATTCAACAGGTGCATTTATGAACTGGGGGCTGATGAAAGATCTGTTGGTTCCATTCCGTGAGCAAGCTGTAAAAATGAAGGAAGGCGAAAAGTATGTGGTCTATGTTTATTTAGACGATGAAACACGTCGTGTTGTGGCCACATCGAAATTAAATACGGCTCTTGATAATTTAATGCCTGAATATGAAGAGGGTGAAGAGGTACAGTTGATGATTATTGATAAAACAGATTTGGGTTATAAGGCGGTTATTAATGATACACACTCTGGTATATTGTATCATAATGAGTTGTTTAAACCTATTAAGATTGGGGATAAGTGTACAGGATATATCAACAAGGTACGTGAGGATGATAAGATAGATCTTATTCTTGAGAAACCCGGATACCAAAAAATTGATGGTTTAGCAGGTGAAATTCTGGAAAAAATAAAACAGAAAGGCGGCCAGCTTAATGTGTCAGATAAAAGCCCTGCAGAATTAATTTATAAGCTGTTTGCCACAAGTAAGAAGAATTTTAAGAAAGCCATTGGTACCCTGTACAAACAACGTTTAATAGATATTGATAAGGAAAAGATTACCCTTAAATAGTTCAGTAAAAAATAAGCTTACCCATTATTTAGCCAAAAATCTACAAAAACTGACAGGAAGCGATATTTATTACGGAAATGAAGAAACAAATTTTACTTTGTATTGGCATATTTATTTTTGGCAAAATAAGTTCAATTGAAACAATTGAGAATAACCAGGTACAATCATCCCAACAGTCTAATTCCAATGAATTTTTCCAGACTTTAAGTGTTCAATTATTTAACACCTATGGTTACACGGATATGGAAGCCAGCTTTTGGTCTACAATAGGTAAGCAAAAACGACACAGCCTAAACCTACGTTTATCGCATGAGCGTTTTGAAAGCCGTTACTTCGGCGTTGGTTTAGGTTACGGTTACGAGCTACGTATTAACAGGCATTTATTACAACCTTATTTAACTTACAATCAAGATGTTCAAACCTGGAAGAATGCGGCCGTTGTAAATGGTCTTTATTACACTTACCAGGGTCGGTTTGATTTTGCAGTGGGCACTACTACTAACTTTAATTCTAAAGGATACTCCAATAACTCGAACTGGATTAATACTTACTATAATATACATGCGTATGGTGGTATTCAGCTTGGTTTTGAATATTGCGTTATAAGTGATTCCAAAGATGTGTATTATGGCTTAATAATTCAGAAAACATTATGGCGCCGTAAGTAATCCTAATTGGTGCATTTGCCTGATTTATACAGTTAAAAGTGATTAAAAGAATAAGGGTTTCATACGTTCATTTTTTTAGATTATAGATATTTATCTGTTTTCTTTTCTAAAAAAAGTGCCTGACCGGCATTAGGGCTATAAATTGATTAGTCTTCGGCGAGTTACTTTTTCACTTTACCCCTCACCCCCTTATAAAAAGGTGCATCCCCTGCATACAACTTCTTTTAAGGAATTAAAGAGTATGTGAAGGGAAATTACTTTAATAATATATTCAATCTCCAGGGTGCCTCAGAAACACCCCGAAGTTTGAACATCCTCTTTATAGTATGTTGTTATAATTTATACAAAAGCCATCCAATCTGTATTACCTTTATAATCTTCTATTACTTTAGTCTTATTATTCCCGTTAAAAGAAGCTATTAAGGTTTGTATTTCCTGACGCAGGTTAGTTGTAGCTCCATCAATCAATTGAGATGAAAAACCTTTGTTGGCTAAGTCAAGCACCTGGTTAAGTGAAATAACACGTCCCAGCATTTGCCCCAAATCAACCAGTTTACGCTGTGGCATAGCCAGGTTAAGGTTAAAATTAAGTAAATCTTTTACTACGGTACTTGCTTCTGCTGTCAACTCAAATGATTTAATAAAATCAAACAGGTTACTTTGTTTTGCTTTGCGCATTAATTTAAGCACACTTTCTGAAATCTGGGAGTATAACATATCATTTGAGCCTTCAAAAATCTGGAAAGGGCGACTATCAACTGTAGATCGCCCTGCAATGTGATTATGCTTATACCCCTTTGCACCTACCAGTTGCAGTAATGTTTGCGAAGCTGCCTGCATCATATCTGTTGCAATACTCTTAACAGCATTAGCTTCTATACCTATCATAGATAAATCTTTGCTTAAGCCAGCTTTAATACTACTATTAACACAAAATGCTGAAACGGTAGTAAAGTAAGCTTGTAACTGCGCCAAACGTTGCTGTACCTGGTCGTAAGCTAACAGGCTTTTCCCTCCCACAAAGCGTTGCTGACAATGTTGAATAGCCTCATCGAGCATACGCTGTATAAAGCCCATTGCCATACCCGGGAATGACATACGACTACGGTGCAATAAATCAAGCATTAACTTTACCCCTGATTTCTCAGGCACTAACTTTTGCATTTGGGGTATCTGAACATCAATACGGTTACGTCCGTATGGTATTTGATAAAGACCCAAGTTCTCAAAAAACTCCTCAACAACAATTCCTTGGTTAGGCCTAGTAACATCACATATAAAAAAATCCAGATCACGTGCCAAACGGTCATCCCCGGTATCCTTACGTGCTGTAAGTAACCAAAAATCGGCCCACCCTGTTAATCCGGCCCAGTGCTTTATTCCTTTTAAATAATTAACACCATTCTGTTCTGTGTAAGAAGTTCTCATATTAAGTGCATCGCTACCAAAATCAGGCTCGGTAATCATTAAACCACCCATATTCTGCTGTTCGATAAAACGTTTTAAAACTTCTGCCTTGGCTTGGGGTTGTGCTGATTTAATTACAGGTTGTAAAAATAAAGCCATATTTATACCAAAGGTTAATGATAAGGCCAATGACTCATATGATGCAGCACCCATTAAGGCAATGCTTTCTTTTACATCGCCACCCAAGCCACCATATTTCGCAGGTATTATAGCCGAAAATGGATTAACTGACATGATTTCGCGCATAGCAAAAGGCGGTAAACCTCTTTTAACTGCTAACTGGTTAACATCGGCACGCTCATGATATACACTTCTCATCTTCTCTTTTAAGCCCTTAAGCATTTTCGAGAACTTAAAATCTAACGCGTTGTTTTCTGTTGTTGTTTCACTTACTAACATTGGTTTCTTCTTATTTATGGAAGCCAGAAAATGGTTATAAGATTAAAAATGAGTTATTCACGTCTATTAAAACCAACTACACAATTTCGCAACTATCCTGTTTGAATTTATTAAACAAAAAATACGCCTATTAGTTTTGTAATGTTATATATTTTAAGATGTTTTTATCTTTTTATATTGATTTAACAACGGTTTATCGCATTCCTACTTCAAGTTTAATATTTATTTTACGGCAAATGCACAACTACTTTAATAGCTTAAAGAAGCACTCCGGGTTAAGATGTTCTGGTGGTTATAGTCAAATAACCACATCTATTCGCAGCTATTCAGCTAACTTTTAAAAATAAAGATCACGTTCACCATTTTTTATACGCTTTAACCGTTCTATTAGTTTATCCTTAAACTTTGGGTCTTCATAGTTAGCCAGGCTGTTATCAATTAAGCTGTAGCCTTTCTCTTTTGTTTTTGGTGGCGCATAATCTTCAAGGTATTCGGCCAAAGTAAGCATTGCATTGGGCTGACAAAAGCGCTTAATAAAACCCGGAACAGAAAATTCCATAAAATGCTCCCCGGTTCTGTTTAAACGGTAACAAGCGGTACAAAAGGATGGAATATAACCATTATCAACTAATTCTTCCATTACTTCGTTTAAAGACCGGTCGTCACAAATTTTAAACTGTTCATGATCCAGATCCTGTTCTCCCTTATGGCTTGTGTACCCTTTCATCTCTATATTGGTTCCACCATCAATTTGCGAAACACCATATTCTAATATCTCATCACGAATATAGCCGGGTTCGCGTGCCGTTAAGATCAAACCGGTATAAGGTACTGCTAAACGCAAGATAGCTACCAGGCGGGTAAAATCTGCATCGCTCACATCGTATTGCTTATCCACTTCAAAACCAGAAGCAGATTGTATACGCGGAAATGAAATGGTATGTGGCCCTACATTATATACAGCCTCAAAATGATTAACATGACGTATTAAGCCCAATACTTCAAAACGCCAGTCGTATAAGCCCATTAGCGCCCCAATCCCCACATCGTCAATACCAGCTTCCTGTGCACGATCAAGCCCTGTTAAGCGCCAGTCGTAATGCTTTTTAGTGCCTGCCTTATGCACTTTCTCGTAGGTGGGTTTATGGTAGGTTTCCTGAAAAATCTGGTAAGTTCCTATTCCAGCTTCTTTAACGGTTTTAAATCCTTCAACTTCAAGTGGTGCAGCATTAATATTAACCCGCCTTATTTCACCATTTTTATGCTTTACATCATATACCATCTTTACCGTCTCTGCAATAAAACTGGCGTCATATCGCGGGTGCTCACCATAAACAAGTATCAGGCGCTTATGCCCCATATCTTCTAAAGCCATTACCTGGTCAATAATATCCTGCCTGCCCAAAGTAAGTCGCTCCTGCTTTTTATTTGACGAGCGAAAACCACAGTAAGTACAATCATTAATACACAAATTACCAATGTATAACGGTGCAAATAAAACAATACGCTTGCCGTAAACCTTTTCTTTTAATTGTTTGGCCGCCAATTTAATTTCCTCTATCATCCCGGGCTCATTGGCATTAACCAGTATGGCTGTTTCCTGTAAGCTTAATCGCTGCTTGTTTAATGATTTGACTATAACCTCACGCACTTGTTTAATCGTAGGTTTTTGATGCTCTCCAAGTATAGCATTAATTTCATCAGTATCAATAAAACTTTCCATCGGACGATCCGGAAGTGAATATTTCTGGGGAGTATAGATAATGGACATAGCTACTTATTTATTTTTTCACCTTCTAACGGGCTTACAAAATTAGGATAAATCTTCTAATTCAGGCATGAAATTACCTGATTACCTGAATTTGATTTAAAAGGTGATGATTTTTGAACCTGTAATATAGCCCAAAGTAACCATTGAAAGATGGTACTATTGCCAGTAGTGAAAAACACCACAAATGCACAAATTAAAATTATTTAATGTATAAAAACCGTATGATTAAGTATGAACCTGGAGACTATTTAAAGTTATATCACAGTTTAACTTACTTCTAAAGTATAATTTTCACAATACCAGGCAGGAATACCATGGTATTTCAAATGGGTTTGGGAAATTTTATACCAAAAACAGGCCAACCTTACAGGAAAATCCTGCTCATACCACCTTTGTACCTAAAAATCGTAATAATAACACAAATCATTTAGATACATCTATTGTTATAAATAATTTTCTCCTGTGAAATTTTACCCCACCAGCCGATATAAACATTTCTTTGGCTATTTTGATAGTGGTAAATCCCACAAAAGAAAACAGAAGTTTATCTTTCTCCCTAACGGTTAATCGAATAAAATAAGAAAAAAACCAATAATTACACCTTACTGGCTATAATGATACACCTTACTACAAATTACACATAATTTGAAAATATGCTCAATTTACAACACTAAAAACTACTATATTAAACCAATTGTTAATCATTATAAGAAAGTAAAACATTGGCTTATTACATTAGTCTGCAGCATACTTTGTTGATACAATAATATTATATAGATAGTTTTAAAAACATTGACTAAATGCTTAAATAACTGGGAAAATATTTAATTAGAAATAGTCATTAAACGATGAGTATTGTACCATAATAAAACTCCTATTTTTCTAATTATAAAGCAAGCCATTTATTTATTTTAAAGTCTTCAGAGGTAGTATTTGTACAAAAATCTGATCTCTTTGTGAATGCACTTACCTAAAAAAATAACCTCATTACACTCACTATAATAACTTATTATCAACATATTAAAATACACAATTCCAAAAAACATGCCATAAAGAAAGTTATTACACCTACTAATTAAGCCAGGGTGTAGCAATATAAAAAGTTAAACAACTCTCTGCCTTTTATCTTTTAAATGACTCTACCTGACTACGAAAAAAATATAGCAGAAAGTAAATTATAAATATTATAGCTTGTCAGCACCTGTTTTTTTTCTTAGCCATAACAAACCTTTACACAACAACATTTACAACACAACATAATACCTCACTTTCGATTAATACAATACTCAAATAAAGCTTATTTCTACTTTGTCACTATTAAATAAATACTATATTTGTACAACTATTATTTAATTAAATAGCAAATCAAGTGTTTTAAATTTGTAGTGGGGACAAAACAAAAAACACCTAACTAACTTAAAATAGTTAAACACATGATGTATTCCATAATAGAAGCCATGCCTAAGCTGCATGCCAACAGCGATTCTAAAATGTTATTTCTGCAATTCGTTTTGCTTGCCACACCTGTGCTTCTGTAATACATCAAAAAGAGCACTTCCTTAAATAGTTACGATAACCAGGATATAAAAATCCGGAGCTACAATAACTATTGCGGCAACATGCATGCTAAGCATAACAAATAAGCCAGGAATTTTAATCCAATTTAAATAACAACTCAATAATAAAATTAATTAGAAACTTAAAATTAAGAAGATGAGAAAGAACAACAGTTCATTTTTAGCCCTACTATTCGTAGCAACGATTAGTATGCTAAGCTTTACACAATGTAAAAAAAAGGACAAAAAACCAGAACCACCAACATTTGGCGAAATCACCCCGGCACAGGCTAAAGTAGGCGAAACCATTACTATTAGTGGTACTAACTTTAACACTATAGCAGCCAACAATACGGTGACTTTTGCTAGCAACGACGATGAAACAAAAGCTACCATTACTAAAGCCACGGCCACGGATTTAGAAGTTACTGTACCTGATATGACACATGGCACTGTGAAAATTACCATTACCGCCAATGAGCAAACCACGGCTCCTGTTAGCTTTAAAATAGTAGCCCAGCCCGAAATAACAAGCTTTACCGGCAATAATGGCAGCATGGGCGATGAAGTGGTAATTACAGGTAAAAACTTTATGGCGCCCGGTACTGTAAACCCTATTGTTACCATTAATGGTAAAAACCAAGAAGTGACCAGCGCCTCTGATACCGAAATTAAGATTAAACTGGCTGCTAAAACATTTTCTGGTGACATGGTGATTAAGAACCCTGATGAGATGGTGAGTGAAAGTAAGACGTATACCTATAAAAGCAAATACACGTTTAACAGTACTCCATTTATTACGGGTCATGTAGACTGGATTACATATACGCCGGAGGGTGACTTTTATGCAGTAACAGGTGACAGGTATTATGTGAAAAAATTTGATAAAAACGCTCAGGAATTAGCTACTTATATGGAGCAAGGGGAATTGGAATCTCCTGAGTATGCCCCCGAGTATTTATGGTTAGCTGATGACGGTACTTTATATCTTACTGAGTATTTTGGCAGAATTTTTAAAATGGATACCAAAACTGAAACAGCCTTTAGCTTATTTGTTAATAATACCGATCCTTTAGCTCTTAAAGATCAGATGAAACAAATAAGCGGGGATAACAATGGCACGTTGTACTTTGGCTCTGGTACTAATATGCAAATACTAAAAGTAGATGCCAAAGGTGCAATTAGTGAGGTATACAAGGATACAAAGGCTATATTCTCTCTCCAATATTTAAATGATAAAATATACTGCACAACTTCTGATGAGGTATTTTCTGTAGACACATCAGGTAACTCGTACAAAGAGTATGTTAACTCAAATGCAAATGGAGGTGCAGGCTTTAACAGCACTTCACTGTGTATGTGTTCAGAAGAGGATATGTATGTAGCCAAACCTGGAAAAGGCATTTATAAGGTAAATACGCAGGATGCATCACTTGAACTAATAATAAGCGATAGTGATTTGGGAGGCTTTCCTTCTCCTATTCGTATGATACCTACACCCGAAGACGATATTGTAATTTGTACTTCAAGCGGTGCTTACAAACTGACCAGGGAATAATTTACAATTAACACCTATTAAATTAACACTGCACATGAACCTATGTGCAGTGTTATTACTAACAAAGAGAACCTTGTGCACATACAACCATAAATCAGCATAATACATTGATTTTCTACCATTAACGCATTTAATTTATGAAACATCCTTTTACCTCCCGCTTATTTTGCACACTGGTACTGTTTTGTTTTACTTCCTTAGCACGGGCCAGCGCTAGTGATATTAAATTTACTGTAACAGGCTTTAACAACTCTACTTGTTGTTACAATACTGATATAAGATACATCCAAGTCACTATATCAGAAGAAACTCCTGGAGCTTTTAAAAGATCTAACCTAAACAAACAACACCTGATCACCCTAAGCCCTCCTCCGGGTTTTGAGTTTGCTAATACAACAGACAGTAATACAGTAGAAGCAACAAATAAAAGTAGTGATGATTTTTTTGGAAATGTAAGTATAGATATTCACAAAACTACTTCAACTAAAATAGTTATTGAGTTTAAGATAATAGCTACCGGGAAAAAAGATGAAATATATATCAACAATATTGCATTAAAACCCATTAACAACAGTGCTCTTACAGGAGGTAATATAGACGTAACCTATGCTCCTGACGGTGCTAACCCAGGTGCTGTAAACTACGAGAATGGAAGCACCAACCCCACCTTTAAAGTTAATAAACCAGTCAATCCTACAGTAAGCAATAGCTATTGTCCAAATGGTGATATAATTACTTACATACTTACCTATGCAAAAAATTGTTATATGAAACCTGGCAGAGTAATCATTGAACCGGCAGGTAAAGCAGCAAAAGAAATAACAAACATAAATGGTGAAGATGGCTTATATACATTCTCAATTAATTCAAGTACCAGTGACTTACTAAACAACACATGCAATATGACCTATCATTACGGTACAGAAACCGATGCAGATAGCCACATTACATCAGGTTTTATAAAGCCTACTATATCAATTGAAACCACAGGAGATGATTGTATTGGTAGTACCAAAGAATGCAAAATTACCATACCAGGAGATTGTACACCTACAAAATACGAGTTATACCCAAATAATACATACACCACAGCAGATAAACTGGAAGAAGCCTCTTTATACGGCAATATCATTACCTTAACACATACCTTAACAAAAGATGCCCCGGGTGACAGATACCTGAGAGTGTTTTTTGGAAATAACACTTGGGAAGATTATCAATTAACCGCCCCTTTTGGAACAGGTTTTACGACTCCAACAGTAGACACCCCTGTTGATGATAATGGCATATACAGGGAAGACTCACCAGGTATTGGTTCAACACCAGAGTGTAGAATTACCTTTACTAATTTAAGTTGCACCATTAGCTCTGTTGTAATTTACGAAACTGATCCCAGTTCACCGTATGCTAATTTAAAAGAATATGCCCCAGGAGAAAACTACCAGGTTGATGGTAACATTTTAAAGATAAAGCACAAGGCCATTACAATGGCCGGCGCTCCTGCTTCGCTAAAAATAAAACTAATATACGGAACAGAAACCGATTCGCCCGGGACAGTAGTTAATGTACCCAATCCTTTTGGTACCAGTGTAACAGAGCCTGATTTAGCAAATGCCAATTATAATGAGAAAGAAAAAGCCTGTCTTGGAGACTTGCCGGAATGCATTTTAACCATAAGTAATATAGGCAAATGCCCACCCACTGCAGTTAATTTTTATAAAACCGGAACAGACCCAAAGGAAGAATACACCGAACTTTCTACATATTCCTCCAATGGACAAAAATATGAAATTGATAAAACTAATAACAAGCTTTCATTCCAACACAGTGGTATTACACCATCTACAGAAAACAGCATTGATATTGAATTGGTTTATGATAACAACTCTGATGGAAAAATAACATACGAAAAAACAATAAGTAAGCCTTTTGGTATATTCTCTGCCCCTACTGTTAGCGACCAAAAATTAATGGATTCTGATGATAATGAAAGAGCATCTGCTTGCTTAAACGAAGTGTTAACATGTACATTAACATTTACAGAAACAAACTGTACCCCTAAAGAAATAAACTTTTGGACTGCCAGTACAGGTTCAACAAATAGTGGTGAATGGAAAGATAATTTAGAAGGTATAAATGGAGGTAAATATGCTTTTATTTCAAACCAGTTAAAATTTAAACATAAATATAACACAGGCACACCAAAGGTATTATATGTAGAGTTAATCTACGGAACCGGAGGAAATACAATATCTGAAACCTATACCATAAATAATCCTTTTGGAACATTAATAATCCCACAAGCAACTTCTATAACATTAGATGGGAATACGTGTGGCATCGGACAGACTGATATTATAATTAATGCCAACTGGGGCGATATATGTCCTCCAAATTATATTATATTAAAGAATAATAGTTTAGTGATTAATGAGCAATATGATGATACTAAATTAAATAGTGAAAAATCATCTTATACATTTAATCATGAGGTACAAACCCAATATGCAGGACAAACACTAAAGGCATTCATAAAGGATTCTGACGACACGGAACTTGATCTGGGCGAAGACATTACATTTCCCACAAGCGATTTTAATGACAAACTCTACCTACTACAACTCAACCAGAGCACTTTTACTGATACCGTTGGTACCAGGGACTCCCCGATTAATGTAATAGATAAGTACCTATGGCAACTCGACACCTCCAAAATCGATCTGAAGTTTATAGATGTTGAAGGCGTCACCAAAACCTTTTTACACTATGTACACGATGACACAGCTTATGTTTTTAGGTTTGAAAATCTGGAAGGAGAGGTTCTACCTTTAAATACTAATGGCTTTGATGCCCTGCATTTAATCCCCGGTAGTGATACGTTATATCATGATTATTTAAATTTTGATCCAGGAATTCCTAACCTCAACTATGGTACGGACAACCCAAACCAAATTAAATACCAACTATATAAGTACACAAACGGTCAGCTTGAAAGTTGCGCCCATGAGCAAACCATTAAAATCACCGTTATACCAGAAAAGATTTATATTCCTAAAAAAAGCTACTGCTCAAACGATAGCGTAAAAATTAATATATATGTTGTTACAGATAAAGATCAATTATTCGATTCAGGAAAAGGACCAGATGGCAATGTAAGTTTCGACAGGGTTGAACTTCATTATGGGAAGGATACTCCAGATACTTTTTATAAAAATAAAATTAACAATGGCTATATTAATTTAAATATTCAGCAAATATACGGCGCAAGAACTACACCATTATTTGTAGAGTTAATTGGCTATTGTTCAAATTTAGATAGCAACAATCATATCTTCTATACAGCTTCATTTTATATTTATCCTCCTGATAATTCAATAAAACTATTGGATATTGATGATAAATATTGCCCAACACTACAAACTAAGCGCATATTAACCAGCTACGGTTTAAAATCAGCAGAAATATATAAAACTAACCTGGATGGAACAGGTACGTTTAGCAATAGTGGAATAAAATCTGACAATGAAGACGGTGTTGACGGATGGTATCTTGTTCCGGGAGAAGTTGATGATATCAGCGATACAGACTCTTGTCGTATTAATCTTAAATATTACTACACTGATAGCAATGGCTGCTTAGCTTCTTCTTCAAAACCTATTGATATAGTAAGCCGACTGGCCAATGATCACCTGCTTATAGATCAATTGCCTGCTAATACATGCCTGAGCAATACAGAGATCGAACTTAGTGTGGCCAATGCACAACTAACCAATGCCTATGGTGCAAAGGTATATTACAAGGAAGAAGCCAGCACAGCAGATGCAGAAGGTAATATTATTAGTACTGTAACTGATAAAGAAAGTACAGAGGTAACCCGGGATACGCCCTTTTATTTTAAGGCTTTTAAGGCTTACCAGTTAGAGGACATGACACTTAAGGATACAACAGTAACCATTAATTATAGCTATATAGATAACAATGGATGTCCTGTTTCAAATAAACACCAGGACATTGTTATACATCCGCGTGATGCAGATACAACAGTAGCACTTACTGGTTTAAAAGACAAGTTCTGTTCGGTAGACGATAGTGTAGAATTAAAAATCCAAACTCCCAATACGATTTTAGATGTAAGTTCAGCCACTCACTCTAATGTAATCATAAAAAATGAGAACAGGTATTACTTTCAGCCTACAGCCATCTATGGTGAGGGAAGTACTACATTAGATGACAGCACTAGTAATATTAATGTTAGATACAGTTATTACGATTATAGGGGGTGTTACTGGAGAGAAAATAAAGAAATTAATATAAAGGCAACCCCAATAGTAAGTGGTTTAACTGTTAATGAGCAATGTTTAGGTGAGCATACCTCTTTTATTCCCAATATGAGTAGTAATACCAAAACAGATAAAACACTAAAATACAATTGGGACTTTGGTGATAACGATTTTTTATATACCGGGAGCAACAATGCCAATACGAATGTTAATATGCATAATAACAGAACAAGAGGTACTTATGCCAGTCCTAAACACGAGTATCTTACTTTCGGATCTAAAACTGTTAATTTAAGTGTTACCAATGAAAATGGATGCTCCGCTTCTTTATCGCATACGTTTAATATTGACACCAATCCGGAAATAGCATATAAAATTAATGAATACAGAACGACAGAGAATATGCAAATAAGCAATCTCACTACACTTGTATCCGGAAAAATTGATTCTATAAACTGGACTATAACAAATGATAAACAGACTATTGAAGAAACACTTTATGCCCCAACTGACTTTAGTTATAATTCTGATTACCCAGGCATTAATACCATTGAATTAACAGTTACTACTCAAAATGGATGTGCAAGTGACTCCACCTTTAAGGTGCCTGTATTCCCTGTTATTAAAATAACAAATGATAAGGAGTATTCTCAATATTTTGAAACTGCAGATGATTGGGGTAACGGTTGGATTGTTGACCATGCCCTAAGTGATAAACACGATTCTACCCATGTATGGCGCCACCAATCATCAACAGGTATCTATGCTGACCAATCTTATAGCAAAGGTAACATATGGCTGGCGGGTAATCCTGACTTAGCCAACAGCCAGGCCTATATTGAAAGCCCGGTATTTGATATTGACAACCTGGATTTCCCGATATTAAGTATGGATATATTCCAAAGCCTGGAACCGGCCAGGGATGGTGCTGCAGTACTTTATACTTTAGACGACGGCAATAGCTGGAAAATACTGGGAAGTACACAAAATGGTGAAAACTGGTATAACGCAGAAATTAGTACTAAACCGGGTACTAGTGCAATTAACGATGCAGGTTTAGGTTGGTCAAAAAATGCCAATAAGTGGCAAACAGCACATTACTCACTGGCTTCGGTAAAAAATGAGATTTCTGATCTGGATAAAGCAAACAAAAAAGGCGTCCGCTTTCGCATAGCATATAGTAGTAACAATTATACCGGTGGTGATTACAAAGGCTTTGCTATCGCCAACTTCGTCATTGGTTCGGGTAATCGTAAGGTATTACTTGAGAGCTTTATTAACTCAACTTATGATGCTGCTAATCCATCGTATGAAAATAAAACCAATTTTGATACATTAAACACGTTTACAGGGAATATTCCAGAGCAGGTTATTGATATCCGCTACCATGCTAGGGCTTGGTCAGGTTATATCGATCCTATAGAGGAAGTATTTACCTGGCAGGATGCCTCGGTACGTGCCCTTGAAGCAGAATGGGTTGGCCCGATCTGGATGGTTGATAATATGCTCTCAAATAAAGATAAATTATATACAAACTCTATAGAAGGATTAAAGGATGCCTTTGATAATCGTACATTAAAAAAACCGGGTGTAGAAATTGATAATATCCAGTTCAGTACTGATGAAGGCAGGGTCAATATCTCTGCCGACATAACTAAGATCAACCGTTTGTTTAACGATAGGCTGGGCGATCATAAGATACTGGTTCGCTTTATTATTACGCAGGATGAGTATGTTGATGAAAATAGCAATACGTATCAAAACTGTATGGTAGATATATTACCCAATGGTGTTGGAGCACATACGCATTTTATTAACGAAGACTTTAACGTTGATGATATAATTACTGTAAGTGACTGGTGGGCCCCCCAGGTAATAACTAACAATAGTAATTATACCTTGGTGGTTGTAGCTTATACCTATAAAGATGGAAGGGTAGGTGAAGTACAACAAGCAAAAGCTATTCAGATACCTGATGTACCAGTTAAAACAGGTATTAGTAACAAAGTAGTAAATAGTAATAGTATTGAGGTTTACCCTAACCCGGTTAAGGATAAGCTAACCGTTATGCTTAGAGGTACAGTAAATAAGTGCGACTGGCAAATTATAAATATGACCGGACAAAAATGTATGGAAGGGTCTGTTAGGTTGATAGCCGGTTCATTTACTATTAATGTAGCCTCTCTTCACCAGGGACTCTATCTATTAAAAGCTATTGATAGTAATGGTGCTCAATACAGTATTAAGTTTATAGTGAAAATATAAAGAAATAGCCACAAATGCTCGAATGAAAAAATTCAGCAAACGAAAAAACAAAACCGAGAATAAAATTATTCGTGCATTTGTGGCTAAACATTAGAAAGCTTAATTCGTGCACTTATATTACAAGCATAAACAATTAAACATTATACAGCAACCATGGATCGACCAATGTATATTGAAAAGGACAGAAACCTGGAAAAAGCACAGGATTTCAAATTCCTGAGAAATGAAGGTATCAAACGGATTCAGGAACTAACAGGTTCATACTGGACTGATTACAACCTTCATGATCCCGGTGTTACCATTCTGGAGCAGCTTTGTTATGCCATAACCGATCTGAGCTACAGAACATCAGTTGATATTGAAAAGCATATTTTCTCAGATAACCAGGGTGATGTTCCATTTTTTAAGCCTGAAGATATATTAACCAATGGTCCGATTACCATTAACGATTTTCGTAAAGTATTTATAGATACAATACCTGAAATCAGAAACATATGGATTGAACCTGCTCCTGTTTCCAGCTGTATTTTTAATGGTTTATATAATATCCGGGTAGATTTATCTCACCAACAACTGCAGGGGTATTTATCAGAAGAAGATTTAAGAAAAAGTATTCTAAAAGCCTTTAGTAAATATCGCAACCTAGGTGAGGATGTTTTTGAGATAGAGATACTAAAGGAAATACCTATTAAACTATTCACAGACATTGAAACAGACGGTTTACATGATCTGGAGAAAATTTTGGCTCAAATTTATTATTGTGTAGAACAAAGTCTGGCTCCTGAAGTTAAGTTTTACTCTATGCAGGAGCTTATTGACAAAGGTATGTCGTACAATGCTATTTTTAATGGCCCCCGACTTAAAAATGGTTTTATTCTTGATGAGGATCTTCAGCCTAAAAAGCAATACGTTGCCATTGCAGATATTGTCAGGGACATTATGCAGATTGAAGGTGTAACCAGTGTAAAGCAAATGCAGATTGAAGTTGACGGTATTAAACATAACTCTATGGTTAATATTGGGGCTAATCAAATACCACGCGTTATTAACCACGAGCTGAGAAATACAAATATCGGTACACAAAGATCAATCCGTTTCTTCAGAGGCAACCTGGAATATAGCAGCCTTAATTCAGAGGCATTTCTCCGCTATTTAAATGAGCTTATCTCTGCAAATAAAAAAAATTACCGTATTAGCGAAGTATCATTTGAAAAACCTAAAGATATAAGTAACGAGGGCTTTGAACACTATTACTCCATTCAAAATCATTTCCCTGCCTTATATGGTATTGGTCCCGATGGGCTATCGGGTCGGTTTGGACCGGAAAGAAAGGCGCAGGCCAACCAGTTGAAAGGATATCTTTTACTTTTTGAGCAAGTACTGGCTAATTACTTATCTCAGTTGGCCAATTTTAAAGAGTTACTTTCAATACATAAAAAACAAAACCAAACTTACTATACACAACTGTTAAATACAATACCTAATGCCAATCACCTGTTTATTAAGCAAGAGGGTATGCTTAACGATGCCTATTTAAACCTGGAGCATATCCCGGCTAACTATAAGCAAGGCCTTCCGGCACTTAACAAGCTGTTTGATAATTATATTGACCGGCGAAATCGCTTTCTAGATTACTTATTAGCACTACATGGCGAAGAGTTCACGCATTATTCTCTGCAACAGTTCAACCCCTATTATTCCACCGGACAATTCGAAAACTTTGTAGTGCTATGTAAAACCGCTATGTTACAAGACATTGCAAACATGAATTACAACAGATCGCAAGGTTTAGACTACTTTAACAAAACAAATACCAATTACTCTGCTCTGGTTAAGCGCATAGCCATTATTATGGGAATGGGTATACAAGAAACTGAAACCGGCAAAATTGAAGTACAACTACCCGACTCTTACTTCAGCATGTTGAGGCAGCACAAAATGAGTTTACTAAGTACTGACGCCTCTGCATTTTATAAAAAATGGAGTACTATAAATGGAATAAAACAGTTAAACATTAATGAGGAAGATATACGGACTAAGTTTGATATTATTGACGATTCTGACATTGATAAGTTGGATATTAAAGATTCAGAAAAAAAAGTAATCCTAGAATCTTTATGGCCTCTTCAGAATAAAAAAGTTATTAAAGAGTTTCTTTCAGACAGTATTATACTTGACAATTACAGGATTGGTAAAAAAACAGACAAAGGTGGCGATTATCTATTGGTTTTTAAACCTGATGAGCTAAATGACTTTATTATTATGGGTAAGTATACATCCGAAGCTGATGCACAGAAAGCTGTTAAAGTGCTGATCAACGAGTTTAGAGAAATCAATATAAAGAGTGAAGGTGTTACCTTAATAGAACACATATTATTGCGCCCGGCACCTGAAGAAGAAATGTTTGGTATATACATCAATGGGAGCGATGGCAAGCACATATTAAAAAGTAACCAACGTTTCTCCCTTAGTCAACGCGACCAAATATTAAATATCATTGAGGATTCTTTCTCGCAGGAAAAATCATTTTATGTTGAGGCAGACGAAAACCGCGAAATGAGTATTGTTTTTAAAATAGAAAATACTGATTTAATATTTTCAAGTATTCAGCCTAATATATCGGTTGAATATACACATGCACAACGAGAAGCTTTAATTGAATTTTTATCTAAGCTTAAAAAGGAAGAAATAAGCCGTAGTGAAGTATTTGGCTTCTATGTTCAGTACGAACCAGGCAGAATAGACATTCCGGAAGAGTTTTTCTCCTTCCAGTTAAGTTTAATATTTCCTGACTGGACGGCTCGCTTTCAGGGTAACGAGTTTAAAGAGATTATCAACGATATAATAATAGAGCAGAAACCTGCCAATATTTCGGCTAATGTAGGCTGGTTTAAGTCAACAGACATGAAGAAACTGGAGAAATACCTGGCACATTTTTCGCAATCCTTACAAACTCAAACAGGTAAAAAAGATTATTCAGGCTACTCTGACTTTGTTGAACTACTATATCTTAACTGCTATAAACAACAGTAAAACAACGCAATGTCTTATCCGAAAAATAACAAAATATGCTCTTTAAAGTTTGATGTTTGCTATAATAATCAATCAAAAGCAAATGGCTTACAGGATAAGATTATATCTGATTTTAATACACATATACACCATATCTGTGATGCGCTCTTTAATAAGTATTTTGGCAATGGTCATTATAAACTACCCCAACTTGAACTCAATTTAGGTAACCTTACTGAATCCGATATTAAGCATAACCTGCCTGTTATTTTTAAAGAAAAGCTGGAAAACATATTAAGCCAGGTAAAAGTAGAAACACAACATCCGAAAATACAGGAAAAGCTTACGCATGTAATTTTCGAAGATACACTTTTTGAATACCTAAAAGCCTACTTTTCCACAGGTATTATACCGTGGAACCTACAGGAATTTAATCAGAAAAATATAGCTTACTGGTTAGAGCAAACTTACTCTTTGCCGTCGGAAAAGAGCTTAACACTTGTAAGCCTGGCAAAGAATACAGATTATAGAATACGATTTGTCAGAGCCCTTTTAAAAACAAATATTAACAATACTTTTAAAGCACTTCTGGATAAAAAGGCTTATAACAATTACACTAAACTAGGCCTTATTTTATTCGATGCTCCTGAATTATCACGGCTGTCATCGCAACAAAAACTAAACCTGTTGTTGGGCATCATAAGCAATAACCTTAGCTGGTTTCACTTGCAATTAAGTGAACAGAAACTTATTAAATATACCAGTCAGGCCTTATACTCAACATCAGATACAATACTACTTGACTATTACAAAACCGTAATAAGTTTACCTTTTAGTTCCGTTCGTTCCAATACGAGGTCGCTTTTACATGAGCTAAAACAAAATTATATATCCACCCTAGAGGAAAAGACTCCCTACGCTGGTACTAACTCTATAACAGGCTACAAAGTTTCTGAAAAGGAACTTATATCTTTTGTTACTCATAATTACAATGATTTTAGTAAAGAGATAATAGCCATGTATTTTAATTTAAGTAATGTACCCGGGAAGTACTTCTCTCCTTCGCAATCTGATAAAATTAACAATCTGATAAGAGGCACTTTTATCATGTCGTTAAAATACCATCCGAACCATTTCAAAAAACCCCAATGGATTACAGACTTAAAAAATGAACTATTTTTACTATTTAACACCTTACCTCATAAAGCGAGTAAAACAACTACGGTAAAACAGCCCTTTAATCAACTGGCCAAAACCATCAGTACTATTGTTGATACTGAAAACAGCTCTGTACAAAAAAACACAAAGAATACAGAAAAGGATTTGTTATTTGATGCACACTCAACAAACGAACATACAAGTTCTGAAAAAATAATTGACAAAGAAAAGAAAGTTGGTGATAATAAAATAAACCCTGATGAGAGTCGGCGGCATGGTGCAAATTCAACAAACGAACATACAAACTCTGAAAAAATAATTGACAAAGAAAAGGAATCCAGTGATCTGGGAACCGATAATAAAAGAACTCTTACTGAACAAAACTCGAAAAAAGGAAAGAGCCAATCGTACAATACTCAACAAAACGCTGAGCTTCATTCAAAAAATACCAAAGAAGAATCTTCTCCCAACAGGAGTATTAAGGATAATGAGAGTGTTGCTGAGAATGTAGACCACAGGTATAAAGCGAAAGGCACAATCTCAGAAGACTCAACTACAAACACCTCATTAACAATACATAACAAAGAGAAGGTGGAAAAAGGTATTTATACCTATAATCCCCAAAGTAAGGTATTGCATGATGTCGCCAAGCCGGATATTGAGCCTCATAAACATGGTTTTATTACCAGTAACACTGATACTTTAGGTATTAATACTCAAGATTTCTTTCCAATAGATGAGGGACAATATTACTTAAGTAAAACTCAAACATTTCATATTATTGAAACATTCTTTACGATTAACTACGAGGCTGTGTTAAACACAATGGGCTACACTATAAATCAGGTCGAAAACATGCTTATATGGGCACATAAGCATCATAATTCAGCCTTATCCGGTTTGGTATATAAAACAATGGATAAAACACCATTGGTTATTGTTTACACCATCAAACAATTATTGCCAGCAAGTACTTTTAATCTGTTAAACATTAATAATACACAACTTTATTTAAGTAAAAGAGAAGTACTTTTTAATGATTTTATACAACAACCTGAAATTATAGCCCGTTATACTGCTCAATCTATTTTAACAGATCTGGCAAGTGAAATAATATTGCATATAAAAACAAACCGTGAAAGTATAAAGCAAAAATATTCGCTTAAGCAAATTGAAACAGCTATTAAAGAAACTTCACCCTTGTTCGATAGTATTCAGCAAGAAACAATTTATACATTACTAACAAACAAGACGAATGTCAAAGCATTAAAAACAACAGAAACAACCCCATCATACTTTTACAATTTACTCTTGCGGCTATTCTCCGGCTTAACTACAAAGAAAGAACTCCCTTCTATAGCAGAACAAGTGGAACAAAAGGTAAAAAAACAAGATACCGAATTTGGATGGTTTTTAATTTCTTTGAGTAAAGAGAAACGGCAAAAAATAAAAGAAATTATAAAGCCCCATACAGCAAAAAATATAGATCAGCTATTACAATCATTTACTAATAAAACACAGGCTAAACTTTTATCTAATACTAATTCCTCTCTTCCCGATGAAGATAAGAGTAAGTACTTAATAGATGTTGAGAAAAATAAAACCATGTTTATATCCAACGCCGGCATAATTTTATTGGCACCGTATATAAAAATGTTATTCTCTAAACTAGAACTCATCACGGTTAATGGATTTGAGAACAAAGTGGATCAAACCAAAGCTGTACAACTTTTATATTATTTAGCTACCGGACATACGCATCCGGAAGAACCTGAAATTATATTACATAAAATAATTTCGGGCCTAATGCCATCGCAAACATTACAGAATCTTCAGGCTATCTCCCCAAAGGAAAAAGAACTATGCGACAGTCTGTTGAATGCCGTAATTAAAAACTGGGGGGTGCTTAAAAACACCTCTATTGAAACCTTAAGAGCTACGTTCTTAATGCGCAATGCTAAGTTAAATTTTGAAGAGAAGCAATGGCGACTCCAAATAGAAAGTCATTCACTAGATATTTTATTGGATAAATTACCGTGGTCGTTTACCACCATAAAATACACATGGATGGAAATTCCAATAATAAGTGAATGGAGATAATAAGGCAATTTAAAACTATATTAATAACTAAAGACTATTGCCAGTTAAACAATGGTCTGCATGCACATAGTACTACAATGAAAAACACATGGTTAATTACCTTAGCAATATTGAGTAGCTGCTTATACTCATGTACTGAAACTGAATTAAATGAACCGGAAAAAAATCAGCTATACTATAAAGTAGTAGGTAGCTATCATGATGATCATCTTTTGTCATCACGCATAGTTAAAGATAATGAATTGCTCATTACAGGCTACACAGTAGATCAGTTTATGGATGAACGCTTATTTGTTTCAAAACTGGGTAATGATGGTATGCTACAATGGGCTAGTCATTCAAAGAACCTGATTAACTCCCGTTTTTTTGACGGTTTACAAATGTCGGGCAAACAATTATATGCCTGTTTTGGATGCCAATACAAGGAAGGTGACCAAGTAAAAATGTTTTTAAGCTATCTTGATGATACAGGTAACTATGTTGACTCACTTAATTTTAACATTACTGCTTCTTCAATAAACGGTGCTCAACTTATTGAAGAAACAGATGATAATTTACTTTTGCTGGTTCAATACATCAATCAAAACAATAATTATATAAGTACATACAGGGTTAGTGCAAGTAATGAGTTAAGGTTAATATCAAAACAGCTTATTCCGATGGACTTTCATCAAGCCATTAAAGTCTCTGCAAAACACAATGGAGCACACTACCTTGTTTCTTCTGCATCTCAGGCATCCGGTGTACGAAAAGCATGGCTTGCTAAAGTTAAAAATGGATTTCTGGAGTGGTGGAATGTTACAGATTATAATGGCCAATGGCTTACTGGTAATGATGTTACTATATCTAATAATAAAATTATTGTACTTAGTAATATTTATTCTAAAACAGAAACACAAAAAGGTGCCCTGCTTACAAAAGTTTCTGCAAGTGGCCAAGTGCTTTCTCAACAAGAATGTGACCTTGGTTATGATAAAAATAAAGGTTATGCTGTTTCTATTGATACTGACAATAAAGGCAATTTTATTTTTGTAAGTAATGTTTCAACCGATCTGGAAGGCACAAACAACTCTCAGGATATTACCTATAGCCTAACTAATTATAAAGGAGAATTAGTGTTATCGAACAGTTACGGAAGTCATGGAACTCATAGTGACAATGGTAATTCGGCCTGGCAAATTAATTTCCTGCCCAATAAAAATGAAAGCCTGATTGTTGGACATATAGATTTACTTAATAATATTGATATCTGTACCATTAAAGTAAATAAAAAAGGCCAATGGATAGTGCAGTAATGCTAATATTACCACGAATGCACGAATAAAAATACTACTTGTGCATTCATGGCTATTTTATTTCATAAAAGTAAACTGCCTTCACTCACACTAAAGGGAACAACATGCAGGATAAGCCCCTTTTAAAAGTTTAAGTTTTACAGCTACGATACCAAAATCACGATAAAATTTATTCGTGCATTTGTGGCTGCTTTTTATTTAATTCTGTTTTTTTCCTCTTCGTAAAGTACTTAATACAATACTAAAAGGCATCCATAATGGCGCTGTTAGTGCGGCCCACTTAACAAAGAAGAACACCAAATACCCTATTATGGGCACTACAAAGTAATACATCCAGGGCTGACTCATAACAGCCATATCGTACCGGAACATCTCCAGTAAAATACTAAAGTAACTTTCAATAATTGTGCACATATACCTTAATTAATTTCTAATGAATACTTTATTACCACCACAAATGCACGAATAAAGAAATCCAAATTCGGAAGTGAAATTATTCATGCATTCTTGGAATTTTTCACTATGTTTTGTTTACCAAACGTGAGGTATTTATAATTTTGATTTTAATTTTTCCAAACTATTTTGGTGAAATGAAAAATCCATACCGGGAAATGAGCCTGGAAGATATTCCATACAATATTCCATATACCTTATAATATTCTGCAACCTGTCATTTTCTTCAGGAAAATTTATTTCCATCGTCATGTACCAGGATGCCCCCTTAACCCCTTTATTCTTTTTTATAATCTCTTCTGGATTGATATAAAAATACTGCCAACAATATAATGCTACAGAATCTAATAGATTGGATATGTAGGCTTCAATAGTCATATCCAGCTCATATACTGTTCCACTATCATAGAAAAACAGTTTTTCAGGGAATCTATTTTCTAACAATTCCAAACAGCCATACATAGGTGTATACATTGACGAAGCATGGGGTGTCGGTGATTCAAACCAACTAAGTTTATTAAGAAAGGCTAATTCTTCTGTTGATAGATTCTTTCTAAATTTATTAACGCTATGAGCCCAAAAATCTGTTGGCATAATTAAAACATCTGTTAAACCATTAAATGCAAAACCACCATGAAGCACTGGTTCACCTGGGTTTTGACCTGATCGCGTCCATAAAAGTTTAATTTTGTAGGTATAATATAACAACGTTTGTTCATTCGAAAGTTCATAATTTTTTCTACGTTTTATCCGTGCATTTACTCGATCAATTTCAGGTTTAAGAATATCTGGGCTTTCATTAAAAGTATCCTGAAGACTTTCAATATCACTTTTTTCAGATATTATACTTAAACCAACACCTTCTTTTTCTAAATATTCCACAAAATTTAAAATATGTTCAAATATTTTTTCCATGTATTTTTCTCCTCGTATAATAAGTAATACTATTTCTAAGTTATTCTTCCCATATAATAAATTTCTTCATATAACTAATAAAAAGCTACCACAGTGTGCTAATTTTATAGTTTATATCGTTTTCTATGTACCGCCTCAGAAATTTTCTCCAAATCCTCACGCGATAGTTCTGGCAGACGCTCCATTTGGTCCAGAAACGTAGCAACACTACTGCGTGCCTTAATTTTTGACACTTCAATATAATAGTTTACAATAATGCCAGGAATAAGCGCAATAACGAGTATTCCATATAATCCCAGCATAATGGTTGAAATTCTACCAATCAGAGTAACAGCTACCATATCACCAAAACCGATGGTGGTAAAAACCGCAAAAGCATACCAGATTCCATCTCCATAGCCACCGATACCTGGCTCCACTAACGTGAAAATAAAAGCTGAAAACAATACAAATGCCACGAAGCCAAGTACAATCTTGTCCGCATCGGTGGTCCTACAAATTCTCCAGAGCAGTTTGAGTTTTTTCATGAAAATCCCCCTTTGTTTCGTACTTTAAATTGTACTATATACTATGTAATTTGTAAAGAACTCCAACTTGCTCTGGTCGCCTAATATATAGATTTTTTCTAGATACTCTGTGTCATAGCAGGCTTCTATAT
>CAZRRJ010000013.1:0-119563 GCA_964602515.1 uncultured Saccharicrinis sp.
ACCCCCGACCTGCTGATTACAAATCAGCTGCTCTAGCCAGCTGAGCTACATCGGCAAAATAGAGTGGGGAGAGCAGGATTCGAACCTGCGAAGTCATAAGACAACGGAGTTACAGTCCGTCCCAGTTGGCCGCTTTGGTATCTCCCCAACTGTAAAATTCAATACCTTAATACTTTAATGTGTTACCCTTTGATTACACTTCAAGAGCCGATGAAGGGACTCGAACCCCCGACCTGCTGATTACAAATCAGCTGCTCTAGCCAGCTGAGCTACATCGGCGGGTGGGTAAGCTACCCACGTCGCACTGCTACAACCGTTTACCCTTGCTGCCGTCAGGCCCTGGGGGAGTTCAACGGGAGCTAGTCGCATGAGACTTACCCGTATTCCTTTGTGATTGCGGATGCAAAAGTATAACAATTCCATTTACGTGCAAATATTCAAGCCACCTTTTTTTTACTCTAAGTTCTAAAGTGGTGATAATGAAAAACAAAAAATAATTAAATATTTAAATTAAAATTACTCACCCCGTTTAATTTAATTACAGCACACTCTACATTCAAATGATTTTGTATTTTAGTTGAATAATTTAAAAACAGAATCATGGAAAAACAAAACCCATCTATCTTTAAAAGTGCAATGACATATGGCCTTTATATGGGGCTGATTTTAATCGTTTATGCTTTAGTACTTTACTTTGCAGGTTTAACAGGTAATACTGCAGCTGGTTATTTTACTTACCTCGTTTATATTGGAATGCTTTGCTATACAATGATCAACTTTCGGGATAAGGAAAACGGCGGTGCGCTTGCATATGGACAAGGTGTGGGCTTAGGGACTTTTACAATGGTAGTTGGTGGTGTTTTGTCAAGTATCTTCTCTTTTATCTTAATGAAATATATCGATCCCGGTTTAATGGATCAGTTGGTGAATAAAGCCTTGGAAGATGCTATGGCAAAGGGTACGCCGGAAGAACAACTGGAAATGGTTGAAAAAATGGTACGTATGTTTACAAATCCAACAGCTGTTTTGTTATTGGGTATTTTCGGTAGTGGTTTTATAGGTGCTATAATTTCGCTTATCTTAGCAGCTATATTTAAAAAAGAACCTTCAATATTTGATAGTACTGAAGTTGTAGAAGAAGCATAGTATGGATTTATCAATAGTAATTCCTTTATATAACGAAGAAGAATCAATAAAAGAATTATATGCATGGATTCAGCGGGTTATTGACCCGCTGAATTGGTCTTATGAGGTGGTGTTTATTGACGATGGAAGTACAGACACCTCATGGCAGGTAATTGAAGAGCTGAAAGAGAAATACGCTTCAGTTAAGGGCATTAAATTTCGTCGTAACTATGGTAAATCAGCAGGCTTATATTGTGGCTTTGAGGCGGCAGAAGGAGATGTTGTTATTACCATGGACGCAGATTTGCAGGATAGCCCGGAAGAAATTCCTGATTTGGTACGAATGGTTCGTGAAGAAAATTACCATATTGTTAGTGGCTGGAAAAAGAAACGATATGATCCCATAAGCAAAACATTACCCAGCAAGTTATTTAATCGGACAGTACGTGTTGTATCGGGCATAAAACTACATGATTTTAACTGTGGGCTCAAAGCTTACAGGAAAGAAGTAATTAAAAATATTGAAGTTTATGGCGAAATGCATCGTTATATTCCTTTAATAGCCAAACAAGCCGGTTTTAACCGTATAGGCGAAAAGATTGTGCAACACCAGGAGCGTAAGTATGGGGTATCTAAATTTGGAATAGAGCGCACCATAAAAGGATTTCTGGATTTACTGTCGGTAACTTTTATTTCTAAGTTTGGTAAACGGCCAATGCATTTGTTTGGTGCACTGGGTACCTTAATGTTTGTTGTTGGATTTGGTTCAGCGCTGGGCTTAGGTTTAAGTAAGTTGTGGTATGTGTATCATAATATAGCTGCCAGGCTGGTAACAGACAGCCCCTATTTTTATATTTCACTGGTCAGTATGGTTATTGGAACACAACTGTTTTTAGCCGGATTTTTAGCCGAGCTGGTATCGCGGAATGGTTCAGAACGTAACCGGTATCATATCTCAAAACGTATATAAATATGACATCTTATAGCCAGATTGTAGAGGCATACGATCTGTTGTTCCCTCTTAATATAAAGCAGGTTGAATTTGTTGAAAAAACACTTGGGAATAGCCTGGTGGCTAAAACGATTATGGATATAGGCTGTGGTACAGGATCACTTTCAATTGCTTTGGCAAGGCGAAGTGCTAAAATGCGAGCCTTTGATTTTGATGCCGGAATGATTGCGAGAGCCAATGAGAAAAGGCCGCAGGCACTCAATCTTGAGTTTTTGCAAGGCGATATGAAAACAAGCCCTGTACTATATCCAAATATAATGTTTGATGCGGCACTTTGTTTTGGCAATACACTCGTTCACTTGTCATCCGTAGATGAAGTAAATATTGTTTTTAAGAATGTTGCTAAGCAGCTTAAAGAAGGGGGCAAACTGCTGTTTCAGATCATTAATTACGATAGAGTATTAGCCAATAAGGTTAATGCACTTCCAACAATACAAACAAATAAATACACTTTCATTCGTAATTATATTCACAGAACTGATGGAAATATTGATTTTGAGACCATCCTTTCTTCTTCGGAAAATGTAATTAAGAATACAGTTACACTTTTGGCCTTAACAAAAGCACAGCTTACCCACTTATTAAACCCCCTTTTTAAAAATGTGAGCTACTATAGCGGTTTTGATAACAGAAACTGGACTAAGGATAGCTTTCACCTGGTTGTGGAGGCAACTAAGTAATTGATGCTTTTAACAGCTCAACCACTTTTTTATCAATTGGAAAGGTAAAATCTTTGGAGTCAAGCTGGTTAAGAGCAACCCATCTGAAGGATTGGCTTCCTTCAATAGCAGCTATTTCATTAGGGATACGGGTAATTTTTATTTTATCAAGCTCTTTGGTACTTACCGTATAATAAATACTCATTAACTGCATATTTTTAAAAGAAAAGGCCTCCTGGAAATAATCGGTCGTGTAAAAATGCGTATCAACTTCGATGCTGATACCAAGCTCTTCTTTAAACTCCCTTTTAAGGCAGTCAATAGTCCCCTCACCGTACTCTAATCCTCCTCCCGGAAACTTAGTCATAAATAGATCAAACCTGTATTCATCAGTTAGCAGAATTTCCTTTTCTGCATTGATTAAAAGGCCATAAACACGTATGTTAAAAGTGTGTGGTGAACTCATAGGAGGAAATATGAAAAAAACACCGGGTCATTAAGTTTGTAAACCGCGAGCAAGGATTTGCTATTGACCCGGTGGGTTAAAACAATCTAATTCTGAAGTAACAAAGTTAATGATTTTTTCAACGTCTTTGGGATGAAACCACTTAATATCCTTATCACGTCTGAACCATGAGAGCTGGCGTTTGGCATACCGGCGTGAGTTACGTTTTATTAACTCAATGGCAGTGTCTGCATCATACTCTCCATCCCAATGACCAAAAATTTCTTTATAACCAACGGTATTAAGTGAGTTGTGGTTCTTTAGGTGATAAAAAGCCTTGGCTTCATCAAATAACCCCTCCTTAACCATTATATCAACACGGTAGTTAATACGATTATAAAGCTCTGCCCTATCCATATCAAGCCCGATCTTTAGTATGTTAAAAGGGCGTTTCCGGTTTGTGTTGGTACGTAAAGAACTATATGGTTTGCCAGTCATAAGACAGACTTCCAGTGCATGCATAACGCGTTTGTGATTTTTAAGATCAACCTGCTTATAAAATTCAGGATCAAGCATTTTAAGCTGTCTTCGTATAGCGTCCAGGCCTTTATTGTTATACAAATCCATTACCTCCTGACGAAGTTCAGGATCAATAGTAGGCAAATCATCAATGCCTTTACAAACAGCATCCACATACATCATTGAACCACCTGTCATAAGTACGCTATTGTGCGATAAGAATAGTTTATCGAGTAATTTTAGTACATCCTGCTCAAACTCAAAAGCATTATAATAATCTAAAACAGAATGTGTAGCCACCATGTGGTGCTTTACTTCACTAAGTTGATCAGGTGTAGGTGCAGCCGTACCAATTTTAAGTTCTTTAAATATCTGACGGCTGTCTGACGATATTATTTCAGTATTAAGTGTCTGAGCCAGGCGAAGGCTGAGTTCTGTTTTGCCGATGCCTGTCGGCCCGATTAATACTACAAGGGTATGTGTCATTGATTACTTTGATTATTGACTAGTAGTGGTCTGACAGATCATCCAGGTTAATATCGCTATCCATATCTAAATTGTCCAGGCTATCAAAATCAAGAGAATCAATAGAACCATCAAATATATCTTCATGAAAATTCATTTCTTGTCTCCTCGTATTCCCGTTTAAATCTCCAATTAAAATTTGTTCAGGAGCTGTGCCTTCATTCCGGTAGCAATTAGGTTGCTCAAGTGTTCCCTCGGCAATTTTTATAACCTCCATAAAAAAGCCTCTCTCCGAAAAGAAATCAAATACGTAAAGCAGGCGTTGTCCTTCCTCAAACAGGTAATCAGACAGCAGCGTATCTTGCATAACTCTTAACAGGTCAGAGCTACTATCGGCCATGTCGAACAACGTAATTTCCATTTCCTTATTCCATTCTTTGTCTGTTGTGAAAAAGGAAGCCATTTGGGTGGCATCGTATTCCAGGAGTTTTTGTATGGTGTTATGGAGGTCGGCAAAAGTCAGTGTGTCATCAATGGCTATTTCTTTCACAAAGGCTTCTATCTCGTGAGATAATATTCTTAAATAAACAATCATTGTACTAGTTTTCTTGTTGACTGGGTCGTGACCTGCAAAAGTATGAAAAATACACTCATGTAGCAATTACGCAGTTGTTAAAAGATTTAAACATTGATAAATGTAGATTTGTTAATATTAAGTACTAAACACTTATAAAATGGAAAAAATAGTATTATTCATTGTTGGATTAATTATTGGTGCAGTGATAACCGTACTTATAGTTAAAAACATGGCGCCTAAAATAATGGTGCTTGAAAGTAAAAGCCAGTACGGATTTGAAGAAACGCTGGAGCGTTTGCAGGTATCGGTTGATTCTTTGGGATGGAAAACCCCACACGTACATGATTTGCAGGCCACTATGGCCAGGTTTAATTACGATGTTAGTAAAGTAAAAGTTATGGAAGTGTGCAAGCCTGGTATTGCCCATTTGGTATTAGCAAAGGATGATGAACGTATTGTTTCAACAATGATGCCTTGTCGTATCTCTGTTTATGAAAAAAGTGACGGGCATGTGTATATTAGTCGGTTGAATAGTGTGAGAATAGGAGGAATGTTTGGTGGAATAATTGCAAAAGCAATGGATAAAGCAGGAAAAGAGAGTGAACAGATTATACAAACGGTAACACAGTAAATTATGATTAGATAGAAAAATGAGTAAATTCACAATCTCTTTTTTTGAGCTCCTGGACAGGTGTGTATTGTTGCTTTTGCAGCATTTGAAAATGATTTATATACACAACCTTATAAAATAATAATAAGGAAGACTTAATTTTTAGAGTTTTATGAAATGTATTATGAAGTTGTTCAGTAATTTAATTAACAACAGTGATTGCTTATCAACCAGGTAACTATATATTGTATTGCAAAATGAAAAAAGGATTAATTTTACTCACAATCATAGGTGTAATAGCAGCTTGTGGTTCACCCAAAAAAGAAAAAGAGCAGGGTGCAGTGTTGAAAATGGTTGTTACAGATCAACACCCGGGGCACCTGGAGTATAAAAAGCATTGTATGGCTTGCCACCAGCGTGATGCCCGGGGTATACCGGGCATGTATCCGCCACTTGCTGACAATAAAGTTGTTTCAGGAGAAAAAGTGCCGCTGATTAATATTATGCTGAACGGTTTGAGTGGTGAAATTGAGGTTAATGGAGAAACCTATAATGGTGTAATGGCAAGTTACAGGAACTTGTCTGATAAAGAACTTGCAGATATATTGAACTATATACGCTCGGGATTTGGTAATTCAGGTGAGGAGATTACTGTTGAAGAAGTAAAAGCTTTGAGATAGTTATTGTACTGGGGCCATTACATGAAGAAAATTGCTGTTTTCAAGTGAGATATATAAGCTTTGAATAAAGAGCTGATTTGCTGCGTCAAATCTTATTAAAATAGTGTTCTAGTTGTTGTAAATCAGTTATTTATTTTAATCTTAGTTTTAAAATTTAAATCGATCGCAGGTTATTAAAAATTCTTATTTTTACCGTGCAATACAAAGAAAACTACTTGTGAATGAAAAAAAGTAAAAAGGGGTTTATAACCCGCTCCCTTCATACATCATTTCCTGAAAAAGATGCTTATAATGCCTTGCACATGCCTGTGTACGATGGTGTGGCTTATGAGTTTGAGAGTGCAGAAGATATTTCGGATACCTTTGCCGGTAAGAAATTTGCACATGCTTATTCGCGTACATCAAACCCTACCGTTGAACATTTCGAAAATAAGATCAAGGCAGTTACTGAAGCACATGCCGTTGTGGCCTTATCATCCGGCATGGCTGCTATCTCCAATGTTTTAATAAGTATGGTAGAGCAAGGAGGGAATGTGGTAGCCTCTAATCATTTGTTTGGTCACTCATATGCCTTATTAAAGCAAACGCTACCATCTCTGGGCATTGAAGTTCGTTTTGCAGATATGACGGATATGGAGGTGGTACAGGCCATAACAGACAAGCAAACAAGGGTATATTTCTTTGAGACAATAACCAATCCGCAATTGGAAATAGTTGATTTAAAATTGTTGTCGCAGCTTGCTAAACAAAACAATGTTGCAGTGGTGTGTGATAGTACCCTTACACCGCCCTATGTTTTACATTCAAAACCATTTGGTGTTGATGTTGAAGTCATGTCTACAACCAAATTTATTTCAGGTGGAGCTGCTGCTTTTGGTGGTGTAGTAGTTGATAATGGCCTTTTTGATTATTCTAAACTGCCGGCGTTGGGCTCATGGTCGGATAAGTTTGGTAAAGATGCCCTGGTGGCGCGCATACGTAAGGAAATATTCCGCCATCTGGGGGGAACGATGACAGCTCATACAGCTCACTTTATGAACCTGGGCTTGGATATTATGCCGCTTCGTATTGATCGTTGTGTTGAGAACTGTAAAATTTTAGCACTTTTTTTTGAAGCTCACGAACGGGTTAAATCTTATAATTACCCGGGCGTGCAAGGGCAAAAAGGGTATGAACTGGCACAGCAACAATTTTCAGGTAAGCCTGGTGCTGTTATGACATTTGATTTGGAATCCAAAGCCGCTTGTTTTAAGTTTTTTAATCGTCTCAAGGTAATGCGTAAAGCAACAAACCTTAATGATAATAAAACCTTAATTATTCATCCAGAATCAACAATATACGCTGAATTTTCTGATAAAGAAAAACAGGAAATGGGAGTGCGGCCAACCATGATGCGTTTGTCTGTGGGGATTGAAGAAATAGAAGATTTGATAGAAGACTTAAGGCAGGCCTTACAATATTAAAAAAGTATGCATAGATTATTTGGGGTAAGCGCATTGTTGCTGTTTTGCTTTTGGGGAGTGGTACAAGGACAAGAACCTGTTAGAAAAGACACCTCAGATCTGAATTTAGTGGAACAAGCTGCTGAATTAGCCGAACATCTGATAGATATGGTAACCATTGAAAAAGGAAGGAGTTCCCTGTCATTTTATCCAATGGCCGGGTATTCGCCTCGCACAGGTATTGAGTTTGGCCTTATGCCAGTTTGGCGTATTAAACCCAAAGAAGACATAGATAGTAAATTTTACAGGCCAACAACATTTGCGCCATCCTTTCAGATATCAACAAAAGGCATGTATGAGGTTCAGTTAGACGCTTTAGCATTTACTAAAAACCGTTGGATGTTTATCTCCAAATTTCAGTATCTGTACTTGCCGGATGAGTATTATGGTATTGGTAACCAAAAGAAATCTCCACCATATGCGCAGTACAATATTAATCGGTTTTCTTTTAAGAGTGACATATTTAAAGGGCTAACAGATAGTTGGTTTCTTGGGTTGCGAGTGGACTTTAATTATGACTCTTTTTCGGATATAGAGGGAGATTTGCTAAATCCGTCGGTAGCAGGTTACAAAGGTGGATGGGTAAGCGGTATCGGGCCTGGCCTGGCTTATGATAGCAGGGATGATCAGTTATATCCATCAAAAGGGTGGTTTGTGGTATTTTCATCAGTGGCATATGGTTCCTTTTCTGGAAGTGACTATGAGTATACTGCAACAGCATTAGACGCCAGGCGATTTATTTCTTTGAACGAAGATAAATCTGTTTTAGGCTTCCAGGCAGTAGTGAATGCTACATCTGGTGATGTTCCTTTTTACAAGCTGGCTTCAATCGGTGGAAAGCGAATGTTAAGAGGAATTGCCCATCCATATCGGTATATGGATAAACATTCGTTGTACGTCCAGTCTGAATGGCGTCAGCATATCTGGTGGCGTCTGGGTGCTGTGGTGTTTGCCGGAGCCGGTAAGGTTTCACCCGGTTTTTTTGATGCACCTTTAAAGGATCTTCATTTTGTATCCGGGGTCGGCCTGCGCTTTAAGGTGTTACCGGATGAAGGACTTAATTTTCGGATTGATTATGGTGTTTCTAATCATGGTGATAGTGGTGTTTACTTTACCATTCGCGAAGCTTTTTAAATTATTTCCTATTAAAAAACAATCTAATTGCCTATTAATATAGTAGGAATTGTAAAAATATACCGGCATTATTTCTGCTTACTAAGTTGCTGATAGTCATGCTCTACATTGTTATCCTATTATAATTATAGGATAAAAAAGTCTTTTATTTCTTGTTGGTGTTAACAAACTGATTGATATTTGCCTCTGTAAATAGAAAATTAGTAGGATATGTTTCCAAAGAAAGTACATTACGGTTTACGATTTTTATTAATCCTTTCGGGGCTGGCTGAAGGTAGTTACCTGGGAATAGCTGAAATTGCAGAACGTGAAAAACTATCGCTTAAATTTCTGGAAGCAATAGCTGTTTTGCTTCGTAAGCAAGGAGTGGTAAGTGTGCGCCGTGGTGCAGGAGGTGGTTATAGCCTGGCTCGTCCTTTAAGAGAAATAACTTTGTTCGACATTGTATTGGCTTTGGATGAGAAACTGGATAAGAATATACCCACAGAAGGAAATAACACCGAAAAGGCTGTTGGAAGATTTTTAACAAGTGTACGAAATGATTATGGGCGTTTATTACGTAAAACCACACTTGAGAAATTGAAAAACTATTATGCCGAAGAGAATGATAAAATGATGTATTACATATAAACCATTAGACCATGAGTAAGATTGCACAAAACATTACAGAATTAATTGGTAAAACACCATTAGTAAAAGTCAACAGATTAACCAATGGATCACAGGCCGAGCTTGTTGCAAAACTTGAATTTTTTAATCCGGCCAGTTCTGTAAAAGATCGGATTGCCAACTCAATGATAGCAGATGCTGAGCAAAAAGGGCTTTTGGATGCCAATACGGTTATTGTAGAGCCTACCAGTGGTAACACAGGTGTTGGGCTGGCATTTGTAGCAGCGGTAAAAGGCTATCGCCTTATTCTTACCATGCCTGAAAGTATGAGTATTGAGCGTCGTAAGCTACTGGTTAAGTTTGGTGCAGAATTGGTACTAACACCGGCTGAAAAAGGTATGAAAGGTGCCATTGAAAAAGCTGATGAAATTGCTAAAGAATTACCAAAATCATTTGTACCACAGCAGTTTAATAACGCTGCTAATCCTGCTGTTCATCGTGCTACAACAGTAGAGGAGATTTGGGAAGATACAGATGGAGAAGTTGATATTTTTGTTGCAGGTATTGGTACTGGGGGAACCATAACAGGTGTTGGTGAGGTGCTAAAAGAACGTAAACCAGACGTGAAAATTATCGCTGTAGAACCAGAAGCATCACCTGTTTTATCAGGCGGACAGCCGGGACCTCATAAAATTCAGGGAATCGGAGCTGGTTTTGTACCAAATGTTTTAAATACCGGCGTATTTGATGAGGTGATTAAAGTAAGCAATGAAGATGCTATTGAAACTGCTAATAATGCAGCTAAGCAAGAAGGAATCTTATGTGGTTATTCATCAGGAGCAGCACTTTGGGCAGCAATACAAGTGGCTAATCGTCCGGAAAACGCCGGAAAACGTATAGTTGTTATTTTACCCGATACTGGTGAGCGTTATCTAAGTAGCTTCAAAATTGACTAAAATAGCAACCTGGTATTAATGATAACCAGGTTATTCTGAAAAAAATAATAGTGATACCTGATCGCAGGATGGTATAAAATCCATCTTGCGAAACGGGGAAGCTATACCCTAAAACGAATGAAGATGAGAAAATTTATAACAACCTACTGTTCTTCAGCCTTACGAATGCCCTGCTGGGCTTAATCCTTCTTATGCCGGATAGTTCTTTCCGGATAAATACCCCTTATAGTATAAATAAGCAATTAAAACATTGCTAATCAATTGTGTTATTCTAATACGATATAAAATGTCATATCAAACAGATACAGGTATTTTACCCGATGCCTTATTGGGTAAAGTAAGTGAGTTAGTTCAGGATTTATCTAAGGAACAGTTACTTTGGCTAGGTGGTTACTTATCGGGTGTAGGACTTGGAGCAGTTAAAGATGGAGCAGATGCGCAGCAGGAGGTAGTTAGTGCATGTGATTCAAAAGTGGGCGTGGGGGCTGTTAAGCAAAGAACATTAAAAGTGCTGATTGGCTCACATTCGGGTAATGGAAAAATAATTGGAAAAGCATTAAGCGAACTGGCACAACATAGCAATAAATCAATTGAACTGCATAATATGGCTGATTATAAGCCAAAGCAATTGAAGCATGATGAAGATGTATTGTTTATTGTGTCTACACATGGAGAAGGAGAGCCTCCGGTTCAGGCCGAAGAACTTTTTCGTTTCCTGGGAAGTAAGCGGGCTGGTAATCTGTCTAATCTCAATTATTCTGTTGTGGCATTAGGCGATAGCTCATATAAATATTTTTGCCAGACAGGGCTTGATTTTCATGAGCGCTTACAATCTTGCAGAGCAAAAGCATTAGCTGAACCATTCTTACTGGATGTTGATTTTAAAGATGAATTAGACCATTTATCAGCCAAGGTGTTGAGCTTATATACAGAGCAAAATGATAATACTGTACCAGAAGTACAAAAGGAGGTAAAACAGACAGCTCCTTATAATGGGCTTTTTCATGCTGAAGTGCTTGAGAAAGTACTGCTTAACGGGAAAGGATCAGCCAAAGAAACTTATCATATAGAGCTGGATCTGGAAGGATCTGGTTTTAGCTATCAGCCCGGAGATGCATTGGAAGTATATGCCCTGAATAATACAGTATTTGTTGATGAAATTTTATCTGCTTTAAATTATACGGGTAACGAACCTGTAAAGCACAAAAATATAGAATATACAATAAGAGAAGTATTACAGGAGCATAAAGAACTTACCCTGGTGACTGTGCCTGTTTTTAATAAACTATCTGCATTTGTTACAGAGCTGGATTTAAATTATTTACTGGACAACCAGGATGAGTTAGATAGCTTTTTAGACGGAACAGATGTGCTTGATCTGGTTTCGGAATTTAGCTTTAATATAGAGCCACAGGAATTGGTGGATGCCTTGCGTACCTTACCACCACGAGCTTATTCTATTGCATCAGCACAAAGTGATGTGGGCGATGAAGTTCACCTTACGGTAGGAGCAGTGCGCTATACCAAAAATGAAAGAGAACACCAGGGGGTGTGTTCGACTTACCTGATTGACCGGCTTGAAGTTGGAGAAAAGGTAGCTGTACGGATAAAGCAAAACGAAGGTTTTCGTTTACCGGAAGAAGATAAACCGGTTATTCTTATTGGTGCAGGAACAGGAGTAGCACCTTATCGCTCGTTTATTCAGGAAAGGGCAGAGCAAAGTGCACCGGGTAAAAATTGGCTGGTTTTTGGCGATCAGCATTTTGAAACAGACTTTCTGTACCAGGCCGAATGGCTTAAGTACCGTAAGAATGGTATACTAAACAAAATTGATGTGGCTTTCTCGCGCGACCAGGAAGAAAAAGTGTATGTACAAGATCGCCTTAAACAGCAGGCCGGTGAGTTGTATCAATGGTTGAAGAACGGAGCACATGTGTATGTATGTGGTGATCGTAAAAAGATGGCTAAAGATGTACAGAATGCTATTGTTGAGATTATAAAAGAACAAGCTAAGGTGAGCCAGGAAGAAGCAGAACAGCAACTGTATGCCTATCGCCAGGAAGGCCGTTACCAGGAAGATGTTTACTAGCAATATTTAAGCATAAAAATCATGAGTAAAGAAATTATAAAATTACCACAGCCACAGGAATGGACTCCATCAGGGGTGGAGACCATTAAAATAAACAGTAATTACCTTCGGGGAACATTAGTAGACAGTTTGAACGATAGAGCAACTGGTGCCATTGCTGCTGATGACACACAGTTAATAAAATTTCATGGCAGTTATCAGCAGACCGATCGTGATTTGGATAATGAACGCAAGCAACAAAAGCTTGAACCGCTGTATAGTTTTATGATACGTGCACGCGTACCGGCAGGTGTATCCACTGCTGAGCAGTGGATTGCTTTAGACAAACTTTCAGATAAATACGGGAACAGTACGCTTAAACTTACTACCCGTCAGGCCTTTCAGTTACATGGTGTTATAAAGAAAAACCTGAAGCAGACAATGCAGGGGATTAATGATACTTTGCTTGACAGCATTGCTGCCTGTGGTGATGTAAACCGTAATGTGATGAGTACTTCCAATGAAGGGTTATCGCCTGTGGTTGGTGAGTTGGCGCAGTTTGCACAAGCTGTTAGCAATCACCTTTTGCCCAAAACAACAGCCTATAGCGAAATATGGTTGAATAAGAAATTGGTGTCAGGTGGTCAGGAAGATACAGAGCCCATTTATGGTAAGACCTATTTACCACGTAAATTTAAAATCGCTATTGCAGTACCGCCCTATAATGATACGGATGTATTTGCCAACGATATTGGTTTAATTGCTATTGTAGAGAATGAACAACTAATTGGCTATAATATTGCTGTAGGAGGCGGAATGGGTAAAACCTATGGAATGCCGGAGACCTATCCGCGCCTGGCTGATGTACTGGGCTTTGTTAAAAAGGATAAAGCTCTTGCCGTTATTGAAGAAATTGTGAAGATACAGCGGGACTTTGGTAACCGTGAGAATCGTAAACAAGCCCGTTTAAAATATACCCTTGACCGTATTGGATCAGAACGTTTTCTGGAACTGCTGGAACACCGTTTGGGCTTTTCACTTGATGCTTCAAAGCCGTACGGGTTTAAGTCTAATGGTGATGTTTTTGGATGGAAAAAGGCGGCTAACGGACTTTGGTTTTTAGGTTTGTTTGTTGAGCATGGCAGGGTAAAAGACACTGAAACACTAAAGCTAAAAGAAGCATTGCGTGCAGTGGCGGAACTTAAGGTTTGTGATTTTCGCTTAACGGGCAATCAAGGTCTGGTATTGGGGAATATAACTGGCCGTAACAAATTAAAGGTACAGAATATTTTAAGTCGGTATACGGCAGGAGAATACAAAGCCCTTTCCGGATTGCGAAAGCATGCCATTGCCTGTGTAGCTCTAAATACCTGTACCATGGCTTTTGCTGAGGCTGAGCGCTATTTGCCTTCATTAATTACAAAATTGGATGTGCTTTTGGAAAAGAACGGGCTTAGTAATGATGATATACTGATTCGAATGACCGGGTGTCCCAATGGTTGTGGCCGGCCTTTTCTTGGTGAGATTGGTTTAGTTGGGCGAGCAGCAGGAAAATATAACCTGTACCTGGGTGCCGGGTTTGCCGGTGATCGTCTGAATAGCTTATATAAAGAAATGGTAGATGAAAGGGAAATACTTGAGCTTTTAGAACCACTTTTTCAACAGTATGCCAATGAGCGAAATAAAGGAGAGGCCTTTGGTGACTTTATTATCAGAAAAAAGATTGTTGATATAGCGCAGCAGGTGAAGGAGATTCAGTAGAACTGAAGCATCGTTGTTGCGATACACCATGACAAGGCAATTAGATACACAGACCGGTGATTATATAAGTCAAAACGATGTGCTGAAAACCCATCTCATACTTTTTTTGTCTTAAGTCTCAGATCTAAATTATAAACCGATGAAAGAAAAAAGATACCGAAGCATTATAAAAACCATTTCGTGGCGTGTAACGGGGACTGTTGATACTTTCCTGGTATCTTATCTCGTTACCGGAAAAGTGGGCATTGCTGCATCAATAAGTGTAGTAGAAGTATTTACCAAGCTTTTATTGTACTATTTGCACGAACGGGTATGGAACCGCCTTAAGGTTGGTAAAGAGCAGATAACCGAACCTGATTACCAGATTTAGTAGCAATTTTAAAAGCAGATACAGATGAATTTTTTACCTATTACCATTGATATTGAGCATGAAACCATCTTAATAATAGGAGGTGGAAAAGTTGCTATACATAAAATAGAATCACTGGAGCAGTTTACGCATAAGATTAAGGTGATTGCCAGGGAAGTAGTGCCGGAGATAAGAGAGCGTTCCTTTATAGAGGTAATTGAAAAAGCCTATGAACCGGCTGATCTGGACGGACATCTGCTGGTGTATGCGGCAACAGATGATCATATGCTTAACAGCCGGATTCGTACTGATGCGCGTCGTTACCGTTGCCTGGTAAATGTAGTGGATAAACCATCCAACTGTGATTTTATTTCGCCAGCAATTCATAAACAGGATCAAATGACTGTAGCTGTAAGCTCTAATGGGGAGAATGTATTTGCAGCTATTCACTGGCGTAATCAGATACGTGATCTGGCGCAGTCAGGACGGATAAAAACAACTAAAAGCAAAGACGATTACCGCATTGATTTTAATGGCACCGATGCTTAAGGTAACGATACGAATAAAGAAAAATACAACTTGATTTTAACCGTGTTATGCACCGTGGAGAATAATATATGATTGACATAATGAATATGAGCATACAAAAAGTACATATCAAATCTTTCAAAGCCAGTTTTAACGACTATTATCAGCAACTTGGCAAAGCTGTAAGCGGAAAAACTGAACTTACCTGGTCTTTTCAGAAAACTGATCGCAAATTTACTATTAATCAGCTTATGATGCTGTTGTTGGAAGATGTTGATTTTGTATTGCTAAGTCAGAGTCAGTTGCCATATCCTCATCCGCAACAAGTGCAGGTAGCGGCTGTAATTGCTAATAAAGATGATGCATACGACCCTTTGTTTTTACTTGCCTTAAATACTGCTAAAGCCAGTGTATTTAAGCTGGCAGAAGAAGGTTTGAGCAAGCATCAGGGCAGGGTTGATATTGTTGGTTTTGGTCCCGGTAATCCTGAGTTACTTACTTTAAAAGCACACCGCTTAATACAGGAAGCAGATGTTATTTATTACGATGATTTGCTGGACAACACTTATCTTAATCAATTTGCAGCTGAAAGAATATATGTAGGAAAACGTAAGGGAAAGCATAGTACAAAGCAGGACGACATCAACCGCTTGTTATATGCTTCTGCTATTAAAGGCAAAAAAGTATTACGCCTTAAAGGAGGAGATCCATTGATATTTGGCCGTGGAGGTGAGGAGTATCATTACCTGAAACGTCGCTTAATTGAGGTTGAAATAGTGCCGGGTATAACATCAGCTCTTGCGGCGGCAGCTGATGCAGTACTGCCTTTAACATCGCGCGGAACCAGTACCTCAGTGGCTTTTACTTTGGGGCACGATGCCATCTACAATAAGTTACCTGTTGCAGATACCCTTGTGTTTTATATGGGGGCATCGCAACAGCAAAGATGGGCACAACGTCTTGTTGATAACGGATGGCCTGCTAATACCCCTGTAGCAGCAGTGCGTAATGCATCTCTGCCTTCAAAAGAGATAGTGTATTATACCCTCGGACAATTGTCAGGCACAGAAGTAACTTTACCGGCGCCCGCTTTGCTTATTGTGGGGCAAACTGCTTCACCAGATATAGAAAAGCAAAATCAGAAATGGCTTTATACAGGTACTGATGTTAATTTCTTTAAACAACAAGGTATTGTTGTGCATAACCCTATGGTTGCTGTTAACAGTAAAGAAGCAACAGTAGAGGGTCAGGCAGCCATAAATAATTTAAAAGCCTTTGATCGCATCCTTTTTGCTTCACCATTTGCTGTGCGTGAATTTTTTAAAGCCCTACAGGATAAGAACTTTGATGTAAGGGCTATTGCTAACCACCAATTAACATCTATTGGAATTTCTACATCAGCCGAATTAAAGAAACATGGTTTGGTGATAAAACCCGAAACGTCTGATAATACCGCAGGTGGATTGTTAGCCTCTTTCAAGGCTAAAGGTATTAGCAGGGAAAGCATACTTTTACCCTGCTCAGACAAAGGCTTATTTGTTTTACCTAAAGGCTTACGGGAGTTAGGTAATCAAACGTTTCAACTACAGTTATATACAAGCGTAATACCCGATAATGCAGTCATCCATAACCTGGATGATTTTACTGGGATTGTTTTTAGCTCACCAACAGCGGTACATCACTTCTTCCAGTTATATGCTGCTCTGCCAGCAACAATAAAAGTGCTTACACGTGGAAAGTATACCAAAGAGCTGGTGCAACATTATCTTGAAAAACTGAAACTGAATAAGATTGTCTTGATTGAAGAAGTGCTGGTCTAAACCGGTATTAATCATTCGGCAAGTTATTCTTGATAGCAGTTGATTGTTAATATTATTGCGTTCTATCTTTAAAATTAAGGTCTCTGAGTAATTGGTTAAACTCAACAGGATTTTCAATCATAGGATAATGACAAGTACCTTTAATAGATATAAGTTCATAGCCTGAGATTGCATATTTATTAAGTAAAACTTCATTTTATACTTATTGTTACATTTTATGCCTGCATATTGGTATTGATAAAGTAATAGTGTTATACCCTAAATTAAATAGTTTTATTAGTCGTTTTGATTAAAAATACTTCTAGTAATAAGCTATCAAACTCAAAAAATATTCATATTGGCTTATGTTCCGATGATAAATATATGTGTAATTTAGCACCTCCTTTTTTTAATGTTGATAAAAATAATAAGTTAAAATATTGGCTTATGTCAGAGTATTATAAGTTTTTTCAGAATAAAAAATGTGAATATTTTCCATGTCATAAAGTTAAAGACGAAGCAGGCTTTAATTGTTTGTTCTGCTATTGTCCTTTATATATGCTAAAAGATAAATGCGGAGGGAATTTTAAATATACAAATGGTGTAAAAGATTGTAGCGATTGCACCATAACACATACCCGTAATGCACACGCTTATGTAATGAGCAAAATGAATGTTGTTATTACCATTGGAAGTGAGAGAGAAGCGTAATAAATTAATTCTTACCCTGTAAGAGTAAGCCATTTTACTTATTTTACGTTGCTTAATTGTAGTATTACAACGCCAATTACTCCATTGGAATAAAATATTTATTGGCTACATATGGCATTATTATAATTTGAATTTATCATAGTGATTTGATTGAAGGCTCTGAATTGTTGGTCGTTATATTGGATTTAGTCAAAAAGTATCAAGAGCCAGGAAATAAAGCAAAACAGAATTTTCCCTGGTACTTGTGTTCTGAATTTTGATATTTAATACTTGCGCCTTAATCTTAGAGGTAAAGCTAACTCTAATTCAGCTGCCTGCAGAGTAAATTTGGATCTAACATGTGTTATAAATACCAATCCCTCCGGTGTTTGTTTTTACCTGAGATTTAGTTAAAAGTGAGTTATTTTAACTTTTTCTTAACTGATTTTAACCACGTTTTAACGAAAATGATTTACACTTGAATTTATTTTTGTAGTAAACAATAAAAAAGACGAAAATGAAAAAAATTAGTGTATTGAAATTGGCGGAAGCAATCGTATCTATAATGAAGGCAGGAGATGGTACAAGGTAGCTGATAAGCTTATTAAGGCAATGGTTAGTGTCATGTAATGGTCTTGTTACACTTTTGTTAGTGATCTTTGGGGCATCAAAAACGGTTAACTATTGAAATAATATCTGATCTTTTGTCATTCATATACAGATGGTGCAATTACCTGTGTCAATTTAGCTAAACACTTTTATTTTCTAGCATTGTCTTTATTAATCGTTTATGAAAAGACGTAGCTCGGGGTGACAAAATCATCTAATATAAAGCAGATAATAAACAATTTAATTTCAAATTATAATAAATCATTCTAAACAATGGATATCCTTGTAAAGAATATTACAAAAACGTACGGAACGCAGAAAGCCTTAGATAACCTGTCCTTTCAGGTTAAAACAGGTGAGATTCTTGGTTTTCTGGGCCCCAACGGGGCAGGTAAGACAACAACAATGAAAGCAATAGCCTGCTATATCACGCCTAATGAAGGGGATATTACTGTAGGAGGAAAGTCGGTGCATCATGCACCTGATGTAGTAAAGAAAAGTATTGGTTACTTACCGGAAAACAACCCTTTATATCACGACATGACGATTATAGACTACCTTAGATTTATCGGTGAATTGCAAGGGGTTGGTAGCGACAAGATCAAATCACAGGTTGAAAAAATGATTCGTATTTGTGGATTAGATTTGGAAAAGCACAAAAAAGTAGGTGAGTTATCAAAGGGGTATAAACAACGAGTAGGTCTGGCACAAGCCCTAATTCATGAGCCCGAGGTGCTAATACTTGATGAACCAACTACGGGTTTGGATCCGAACCAGATCATTGAAATCCGTAAGCTTATAAGAGAAATCGGCCGCGAAAAAACAGTCATCCTTAGTTCACATATACTAGCGGAAGTGGAAGCTACCTGCGACAGGGTGTTAATCATCAATAAAGGCAGGATAGTAGCTGACGGAACCCCTGAATTATTACGAAAAGAGGCACAGGGTACAGAGATTCTTAAGGTTGGTATTAGTGCTGCCGACCATAATGAAGCCTATAAAGCCTTAAGCAAACTTGAAGAGGTGGCATGTGTATCATTTGTAGAGTCTGATTCGTCGTTTTTTGAGGTAGAAAGTCATGCAGGGCAATCGTCAATTGAAGCAATTTTTAATATGTGCGTAAGTAAATCTTGGTTTATCACGCAGTTAACGCCTGTTGAGAAAAATCTTGAAGATGTATTTAGGGAATTAACACAAGGTAAATAGTATGCTTTGATACACAATTGTAAAATTTATAAAATATACGAATGAAACAAATATGGATTATTACAAAGAAGGAGTTAAAAGGATATTTTGATTCCCTGATGGCATATATTCTCATTGTAGTTTTTCTGGGGTTAAGTGGATTTTTTACCTGGCTCTATGGAAATAATGATGTTTTTTACATTAACCGGGCAACCATGCAGCCATTTTTTGGCATTGCATACTGGACACTCTTTATTTTTATTCCAGCACTTACAATGAAACAAATTGCGGAAGAGTTTAAAACAGGCACTATTGAGTTATTATTAACCAAGCCTGTGTCTGACTGGCAGGTTGTTACAGGAAAATTTCTTGCAACCTTTTTGTTGATTGCTATATCACTGGCACTGACATTGCCCTATTATATTTCTATTGCCAGTATTGGACCGATAGACCATGGTGCTGTATTAACTGGCTATTTAGGCTTGTTACTGATGAGTGCTGCATACATTAGCTTGGGTATATTTGCCAGTAGTATTACTTCAAATCAAATAGTTGCTTTCTTGCTGGCATTAATAATTGGCATATTTTTTCAAATCCTGTTTGGAATAACTGCAAATGCTTTTCCCGGAGTGCTTGGAGACATACTGGCATACCTTGATATGCAATATCATTACCATAGTATTACCCGGGGGGTAATTGACAGTAAAAACATCATCTATTTTGCGTCAATAATATTAGGAGGCCTGATGGCATCTGAATTATCACTTGTTAAACGTAACATCAACTAATTTAGGAAATCATGAACGATAAGCTTCGGTTTAAATATTATATCGCATTGGCTTTAGGCATATTGGTCTTAATTAATGTGTTAGCCAATCGTTTTTTTATTCGTCTGGATTTTACAGAAGATCAGCGGTATACGCTCAGTGAAACAACAAAAGAGATTTTAAAGGATATTAGCGAACCAATTACAATAACAGCTTACTTCTCTGAAGGATTGCAACCTCAGTTTGATCAATTGAGAACTGATTTTAAAGACCTTTTGGCTGAATATGCTTCACGTACTAATCATCAATTGGTATTTGAATTTATTAATCCTAATGAAGACCCACAGGTAGAGCAAAAAGCAGTTCAGGCAGGTATCCAGACTGTTATGATTGAGGCCAGGGAAAAAGATCAGTCAACAACTAAAAAAGCTTTTATGGGAGCCCTGGTACAAATAGGCGAAAAAGCGGAAACAATACCTTTTATTCAACCAGGTGCACAAATGGAATATGCATTAACAACAGCGATTAAAAAAATGACCATTCCAGATAAAGATGCTGTTGGTTTTATTGTTGGTCATGGCGAACCTTCTCTAGGTGAAATAATACAGGTGACACAGGGACTGGAAGTTTTATATGTGCCTGAAGAAGTAACTTTGTCTGACAGCCTTAACTTAAGCAAGTATAAAACATTGGCATGGCTTAATCCCCAGGATTCAATTCCTGAGGAACACTTTAACTATGTGGAAGATTTTCTTAAGCAAGGAGGTAATTTGTTAGTGTCATTTAATAAGGTAGATGCTCAATTAAACCAAGGAATGGGCTTTGTTAAATATACGGGAATGGCTGACTGGTTAAAAAAGCATGGCCTTATTGTAAATGAAGACTTTATTATAGATGCCAATTGTGGTTCAGTAAATGTACAGCAGCAACAAGGTATTTTTATGGTTAATCGTCCTATAAGTTTTCCTTACTTGCCTGTTTTATCAAACTTTGCCGATCATCCCATTACAAAAGGTTTGGGAACAATGGTTATGCAGTTTGGTAGTTCATTAGCTTTTAATGGTGATTCGCTTTCTACTTTTACCCCATTGGTGTTTACCTCTGATAAGTCGGGAAAACAATCTGCTCCTGTATATTTTAATATTGAGAAGCAATGGCAGGATAAGGATTTTACAGCTGCAAAACTTCCTGTAGCGGGGTTATTAGAAAAAGATAAGCATAAGTTGGTGGTTATTACTGATGGCGATTTGGCTATTAATGGATCAGGACAGGAAATGCGCCAGGTACAACCAGATAATGCCAATTTTGTTGTTAACGCTATTGATTTTATGAGTGATGACACAGGCCTTATTCAATTAAGGAGCAAGCAAATGAAATTGCGTCCTTTAGATCAGTTGGAGGAGGGAGATAAGCGCATGTTGAAAATTCTGAATTTTACGCTGCCAATTCTTATTATTCTTGGCATAGGTATTTATCGTTATCAAAGAAGAAAATTTACCCGCTTAAAAGTAAAAGGAGAGAGCTATGTTTAGAAAACTGGATATAAATAAATTAGGCTGGGTATTTATCGGCCTGTTAATGCTAACGGTTATAGTTAAGGTATTGGATGGTAAAAGGGGAATTAATACCCTGAAACCGGAGTTGTTTAATATTGATGAAAGTACTATTACTTCAGTAATTCTGAAACCTAGAATATTGAATGGTAAAAGTATTGAGCTAAAAAAAGACAATGAGGATTGGAAAGTTATTTATGAAAGTAAATCATATAATGGCGATCAGTCAATTATAAGCGGCTTAATAAGTCAGTTAAATGGATTAAAACCAATAAGGCTGGCTGCCCAAAGTAAAGATCGATGGGATAAGTTTGAATTGACTGATTCATTGGCAACAGAAGTTCGGTTTATAGGAGCTGGGGGCGAATTGGCAAAATTATATATTGGTAAATTCTCGTACACACAAGCCGGGGTAAACCCAATGATGCGGCAAAACTCATATGGTCGTCCTCAGGGTACAATGACATCCTATGTACGATATGGTGATGAAAAAGAAGTGTACGCTGTTGAAGGCTTTTTAGCAAGTAGTGCTAACCGGAATGTTGATAGTTTTAGAGATAAAAACTTGTTAAAAGTAAATACAAGCGATATTAATAAAATAGAATTTACTTATCCTGCAGATAGTTCGTTTACCATGGTAAAGAATGAAGGTATTTGGATGAATGAAGGTATTCGGCTTGATTCGGCTTCAGTTGTCAACTACTTATCAGGTATGGCATCCTTGCGTGGAAATGGCTTTACAGATTCTAACATTTCACCTTATACGCATAAAGCGAAAATATATACAGGCAATGGTGAACAGGTTGAGATAAATGCTGTAATAGAAGCTAATCAGGCTATTATCACATCATCACATAATTATGGGACATACTTTAAAGAGGAAGTTGGTTTAAACTTCAATAAACTCTTTATTCCAAAAGAAGAACTGTTAAAATAGCAGGCTTTAACTGTATTGAAGTGTGTTATGATATAATACCGGTAAATATAAAAAACTCCCGTACGAGCTGGTTGCGGGAGTTTTTATTGTATATAACTTTATTACTTGGGTTTCTCAATTTAATTTGTCTTTATTTATTTTTAAAGTTAGAAAGTGCTAAAACATATTAATTATAATAAAAATTTATGGTGAACAGGTGGTAGGGTTTATCTAATTTTATATATTTAACCGCTTAAATATATTTATTAGCATTAAATGCAATGTTATAAAATACAGATAGCATTAACTAATACATTTAAAATTAACGTAATTATGAAGAAGAGTATTTTATTATTATTAGCAGTAGTATTATCGTGCAACTTGTTTGCGCAGTCGTTTGATTCATCAAAATTAAGAGTTGGTGGTGGTTTGGTATATGCAAGTGATATTAGTAATATTGGTTTAACACTTAATGCAGTATATTCAATTAACGAACAGATTGAAGGGGCTTTTGCCTTTAGTCATATTTTTGAAAAAGATTATGTGACATATAATATCTTTGATTTTGACGGGCATTATATTTTCCACAAGGAAAATGAGAAACTTAACTTTTATGGTATAGCTGGTTTGGCTGTTACTGCGGCAAAACTAGATGCTCCGGCAGTAAATTTTGGAGGTGTTTCTGTGCCAGGCACTAGCGTCAGCGAATCAGAAATTGGTTTAAATATTGGTGCTGGTGTTAATTATAGATTATCTAATAATTTAAACCTTGCTCCAGAAGCTCGCTTTACAATTATGGATAGTTCATACTTTAGAATTGGAGCAAGTATTCAGTATATGTTCTAATAGGCAGATATTAAAAAAACAGGGCCTCGTTATTTAGGTAACGGGGCCTTTTTTATGCTGTTAAATGTAGCCTTTGCTTAGGTTTTTCGATTAGAGAGACCAGGTATTAGGCCTTCCATCTAATATTTACCTATTTTTGAGCAGGGGTTTTACTTATTATTTAATAGCGGATTATAACATGAAGATTGGAATTATTGGAGGGGGAGCAGCCGGATTTTTTTCGGCTATTGCAGCAAAGGAAAACTACCCGGGGGCTGAGGTAATAATTTTTGAGAAATCGCGCAAGGTCTTGTCAAAAGTAAAGATTTCGGGTGGTGGGCGCTGTAATGTTACCAACGGGTGTACAAATATACCAGAGTTGTGTAAGGCCTATCCGCGGGGAGGACGAAGCCTGAAAAAGGTATTTCATGTGTTTAATACCACGCATACAATGGAATGGTTTAAGTTACGTGGTGTACCGTTGCTTATACAGGATGATAATTGTGTGTTTCCGGTTTCTCAGGATTCACAAAGTATAATTGATTGCTTTTTAAAAGAATGCCGGAGGCTTGGTGTTCTGATTAAAACACAGACCGGAGTAAAAGCCATACGCCAGTCAGGGCAGGGGCTGGAGCTCCAGTTTGTTGAAGGTGCTCAGCAACCGGCATATTGTGATAAAGTAATTGTAACTACCGGTGGCTCGCCCAAACAAGGTGGTTTGGATTGGCTGGAAGCATTAAACCATAAAATTGAACCCCCCGTACCATCTTTATTCACCTTTAATATACCCGGAGATGCTATAACTGAACTGATGGGTGTGGTGGTTGAAAAAGCAATGGTAGTTTTACAAGGAACTAAACTAAAAGCAGAAGGCCCTTTACTAATCACCCATTGGGGTATGAGTGGCCCTGCTATTCTTAAACTATCTGCCTTTGGTGCAAGGCTAATTAATGAAATGGATTATCGTTTTAATGTGCAGGTAAACTGGTGCTGTGAGCAACGAAACGATGAGGTTATGTGTACTTTAAATGCGCTTGCTACTCAAAGACCTGATAAGCTACTGGTTAATATTAAGCCCTATGGCCTGTCAGAACGTTTATGGCTTTTCCTGTTGAGTAAATGTGATTTATCGGCTCGTAAGAAGTGGGGTGAACTGGGTAAAAAAGGTCTGAATAAACTGACTAATATACTTACCAACGATGTTTATGCTGTTAAAGGAAGCACTAAGTTCAGAGATGAATTTGTAACCTGCGGCGGTGTAAGCTTAAAAAGTATCAACCTTAATACCATGGAAAGCAAAGTGTGTAAAAATCTTTATTTTGCCGGTGAGGTATTGGATATTGATGCCATAACAGGCGGCTATAACCTTCAGGCAGCATGGTCAACAGGCTTTGTGGCAGGGCAGTTAAAATAATTGATTATTACCATTATTCTCTTAAAAAACAAACAAATGAATATCACTGAACAAATGGACTATTCAAAAAACAGTAAGCTGTTAATTGTTCATGCAGATGATGCTGGTTTATCGCATGCACAAAACAGGGCTATTATACAGGGGCTAAAAAAGGGTATGATCAATTCATACAGTATGATGGTACCTTGTGCCTGGTTTTATGAGATTGTTAAGTTTGCCAAAGCTAATTCACAATTTGATTGTGGTATTCATTTAACGTTAACCTGTGAATGGGAGAATTATAAATTTGGACCTGTTGCTCCTGTTTCAGAGGTATCCAGCTTAATTGATAAGGATGGTTATTTTTATGCCAAAAGAGAACATATTAAACGAGAGGCTGTTACAGAAGAGGTAGAGATAGAGTTACGGGCACAGATTGAAAGAGCACTGGCTTTTGGGATCAAACCAACACACCTTGATTCGCATATGTATAGTGTGGGAGTCAGGCCAGATATTTACGAAGTATATAAAAAGTTAGGAACTGAGTATAAGCTACCTGTGCTAGTAGGTGATCAGCTTTTAAAAATGGTTGGTTTTGAGCATATATCAGGTACAGGTGATAGTGAAAAGTTATTGGAGGGAATTTATATAGCAGAATATCCCGATTTTGAGAAGGGAGGTTTGAGATCTTACTATGAAGGAGTATTAGATAATTTAACCCCGGGTTTAAACCTTCTGTTGATTCACCCGGCATTTGATGATGATGAAATGAAGGGTATAACGGTGAATCATCCTAATTTTGGAGCTGAATGGCGGCAAATTGACTTTGATTATTTTACCAGCGAAGCGTGTAAGGCAAAGCTTAAAGCTAATAACATTCGTTTGATAACATGGAAAGAGGTGGCTAAAATGATGTTACGCTTGTAATCTTGTGGATATTTCTCCACTATATGGACTGAGTTTGATATAGATTTTATCCTTCTTTTGTTTTAAAGGTATACAGAGAAGGGAAGAAGGAGAGTTTGCCAATGTAAAAACGATGATGCCAGGAGAGTTGTATTAATTTGAGGAATTGGTATCTTATTGGTTATCATTTTTATGGTGGGTGTTTGTTCTTAATTTTGTTTCAAATTGATTTATTTTGTACGAGCCACACCAAACAGTATAGTAATCAATAGATATGGATTTATTCTCGTGTTTTGCAATAGCTTTTATTTTATCCTAGGTTATACCCTATGTGTTTTTACAACAAGCGCCTTGAACCGTTATTCAAAGCGCCTGATACTAGATTGTATACTTCCTAAGATGGAGTATTAAAAACCACCCATTTTCATAGCTGGTATAGCACGTCCACCTGTTTTGCCTTCTTCTTTAGCTTTTTGTGCTTCATTATATGTTTTATCTAACAAGGCACGGTGCTTAGGGTTAATGTTATCAAGCAATTCACATATAGCCTTGGTAGCAGCTATTTTATCACCTGTTATACCAGCCTTTTTCATAAAATCGTAGCTATCCCTATAGGCAATAGATAAGCCAAACATGTTTAATTCCGGGTTAGCTAATTGGGATGCTACTACATCATCCATTAATGCTATGGCACGTAAAAATATAGTTTTATCATTACAGTTTTGTAAACGATTGAGTAGGTTAAAGCCCGACTCAGCATAGTATTGTGGGTTTTTAGCTATGCCTTCTTCAAAATGCTTTTCAACAATGCTCATATAGCCGGCCCAATCGCCCACATTAACCAGCAAAGCACGTTGGGTATAATCTTCTATTGCCTCAATACGATCGTAACCATTGGTTTGCATTAACTTAACCAGCTTATTGTATTTCTTTTGGTCAAAATCTGCCTTGCTGCTAACATCTGCTAATTTACCTGCATAACTGTAATACATGCCTGACTCAAAATATTCGCCCTTAAAACCATTTGTTTCAATAAATGCATCTTTATTCTTAAAAAAATAACTGGCTTCTTTGCTAAAAGGATCATCTATATAGCGGCTCATTATCCAGAAGTACTCTTTCTTGTGCCAGTCAGTTTTAGGAATTAAACTAAAGTAATGGATGGCTACTTCTTTCGCCTTGGGGTCACTGATTTTTATTAAGTAGCCCAGGTAATCTTCTGTTACTTTAATATCCTTTTTATTTTGTTTGAATTTGGTTGCTAATTCGGTTGCACGTTTAGCTTCAGCAGGTGCGTTTTTAGCCTCCTCAATTAATTTTTCGGCCGATACAGCACCTACAACTCGGTGTAGAACTCTTTCTGTATTGGCATCAATAAATAGCATGGTTGGAAAAGCTGATACCCCAAATTTATCTTTAAGGCCGGGACCCTCACCTTTTTCGCAATCAATTTTTACATTAATAAAACTGGTATTAAAATAGTCACCAACTGCTTTTTGTGGAAAAACATTTTTTGATAACATCTTACAAGGTCCGCACCATGTTGTATAACAATCAACAAAAATGACTTTGTTTTCTTTTTTTGCAATGTTAATAATTTCGGCCCATGTACCTTTTGTAAATTGTATGCCTTCTTTGTTTTGTTGTGCTAAGGCAGGCGATGTATAAATTAGGCCTGCCATTAATAATATAAATAATGTCCTCATTGTATTTGCGTTATTAATTATTTTAGACTATTGGGAATACCAAAGATTATGATACTATAAATTAGAATAAGCTTATTCTTTAGGTAGTACATTTGATTTAATATAGTAATTGTAACGATTATTTTGCTAATAATTCGTCTAACTTTTCATCAATTTTCTTACCACGTAACTGTTTGGCTACAATTTTACCATCTTTATCAAGAATAATAATGTATGGTATACCACTAAATTGATAATCTTTCATGGTTTGCTTACCAGCTTTAGGAGCTAAAACTTGTGGCCATGTCATATTCTCTTCTGCTAGTGCTTTAAGCCAGTCTTTCTCTTTTTTATCAATTGATACACTTAGTAGTTCAACACCTTTATCATGGTATTTTTTGTAAACTTCTTTTAAGTGAGGTATTTCATTACGACAAGGGCCACACCATGACGCCCAAAAATCGATAACAAGAAATTTTCCTTTAAAATCATCGGGAGATACCATTGTTCCTTCTGGTGTTGGGTAAGAAAAATGCGGAGCTATACTGCCTATCTTTACTTTTTCGGCAGCGTTACGCGCATCTTCTTTATCCTTGATATACTTTAATAAAGGTGGATAATTGGGGTTAGCCTTTTTAAGTATCTCAAGGGTTTTATCAATTAAAGCTTTATCTGTTTTATCCCGAAGGCGGTTAACAACTGCTAAGACACTATTCCTGTCGGCATATTGTTTTGCCAGAAATCGTATGCGGGCATCATCATCATCACCTGTTATTTCATATAGTTTACCTGATATTTCACCAAATTTCTCGGGTATATCTTTGGTAGCATGATATACAGCTTGCGACATACCTATCATTACCTGGTACGAACGGTAATCCTGAAAGTTAAGCTGATTCATTACCTCATTTTTGTCGCCACCATTAATATACACATATGGCGGGTTCTTAATTTTGATCTTCGCCGTGTCCTGTCCCCGAAAATTAATGTTCAAATTTTCGTCTTCGGCCCAAAAACGTACCGATTGCCATTTTTGACAATCCAGGTTATATTCACCGGGTTGATCCACTTTCATATTATAAGTATATGTGCCGTCTTCATTAAGCTTAAAAGAGTCTGTCACAACTTTTTCTCCATTGCGGTATTGAGAGATATACATTTTAAAGCGTTCATCAGGAAACTTAACCTTTCCTGTAAGTGTAATTGTACCATCCTGCTTTATTGTGTTACAAGCGCTAAAGCCAATAATAAAGGCTAATAGTAATGTTAATTGGAATTTCATTTGTTATCTGTTTTGGAGTTTTAATTAAATTTATTTTCTAAGCCTTTCTTAATCAAAAGCCATTCTTTTTCTACCAGAGTTTTTACCTCATCGCTTTTCCTCTTGTCGTTAATACTAAATATACCTTCGAACTGTACAAATGATTTATTTTCATCAGCACCAATGGTTATGCGGTAAACCCAGGGCTGATTGTAATATTCTGATTTTGTAACATAGTAGGTTATTTGTTGCTCTTGCTTATTGAGCACACTCACTTGCTGTTGACGAATGTTGTCGTTGGGAATGGAAAAGCTCATTTTAGCACCTTGTGTATCCCCATTGCACTTAAAGTTACTGATGGCAGGTACAAACTCGGCGTATCTTTGTGGTTTGGATAATACTGTCCATACCTCATTTGCAGGAGCATTTAACGAAACCCCTTTAATAACTTTAGGTGGTATCCTTTTAGCTGGTTGCATCTGGGCTTTGGCTACATAAGTACTGGATAGGGTACAGGTAATAATAATCAGTACTAAGCTTATTCCTTTTATTGTCATAAATTCTTTATTTTTTTGTTAGATATTAGTTAGAGATATAGCCTTCGTTTTGCTTGACTATACCATTGCTAATCTGAATTTCACGCAGAGGTATTGGAAATACCTTTTTATTATCGGGTAAATCAGGATTATACAATGGCCTGTCGCTACGCAGCTGGTCAAAGCGTGAAAAACCTTCAAATGCCAGCTCTTTACTGCGCTCTAATAACACCCGTTCAATAAATACATCTGTTGAGGCAAAATCATTAATTTTATAGCCCGTTTCTGTTGGGTTAGCTCTTAAATGTATTGTATTTAGTAAATCAACCATTTCTTGTGTTACATTTCCTGTGTTGTGAGCCAGGGCTTCAGCTTTAGACAGTATTATTTCTGGTAAACGCATTACAGTAATATTATCTCGGCCATTGGTATTGGGGTATTTGTCTGTTACATAAATTGTTTTGCCCTGATATATTTCTGCTCTCATCAGTTCTGTTTTTCTTAAATCGTTATGCGAAAAACTATTAATTAGAGTTTTACTATACCAATAATTATTGAAATTATAGTAAATGTTATTGCCTCCAAATTGCCAGTTGCCACCATTAGTACTTACCGGAAAACCAAAGAGGTGCTCATTTGAGAAAGGCATTGTTGCATCATTAGGATTTAGCGGAAAAACTGTTCGTAAATCACTTTCCAGTTTATATTCAGTGTGTGACAGGACTTTATCGGACCAGGTAATGGTATTGGTATAATTTCGGCTATACATATGGGTACGTACTAACAGGGCCTCACATGTTGCTTTGTTTGCCCGGCTTACTTTTGTTTCTGTATTTACCTGGTCGCCAGGCTCCGGTAAGTCGGCAATAGCTTCCTCTAAATCTGAAATAATTTGTGCAAATACTTCCTTATTGGTATTGCGGGGGCGAATATCTGTATCACGGTTAAAACCATCGTAATGTTCAAGGTATAATACAATACCATCTTTTTGGGATTGATTTAGTAAGGCTCCATCGCCGTACCAGCTTAGTAATCGTAAGTAGGCATAGGCTCTTATAAACTTAGCTTCTGCCATATGTTGTTTCATTTGATCTTTAGAATATCTACCCAGTTCAGGAATTTTATACAATAGCAAGTTTGCTTGTACCAATGCTGCGTAATATCCTTCGTAAACACCTTGTAACATACTGTTTTCAGGTAATACAGCACCATTATTAATTTCGTCGTATGTACGGCCGGCTCCAGCACTGTACTGACAGGTAGGTGATGTAGCTTCTGCCATAATATAATCTTTGGTTACGGCACTAAAAAGCATATGATAGGTACCTGCAATGGCTGATTCGGCTGTTGAGAATTTCTCAAATACTTTATCTTCTACAATGGTATCCTCCGGTGCTAAATCCAGTTGCTTATCACACGATGTAATGAATAAGCCAATTGTTGCAAGAGTCAGAAATATATGTGTTGTTTTCATATGTTTATATTTTCTTTTATTTGCCATATAGAACTCTCAAATAAATTCAATCATCTTCTTGTGAGAAAATTTAATAATTGCATTTACATGTTCGTTTCATTTGTTTGTTTTTTAGGTAATAGATTTTTTTAGAGTGTGTATTTACCCTTTGTAAGCTTCCGTTTGCGCTGATAACTGGCGGAGTGCTCGTGTATTGAGAATGCTGAAGTGCATATTTATTTTATCTTATTATACATGTCGAATGCCTTATGTACAGTGTTCTTTTATATTATTTTTAAAAGCTAATATCAACACCAAATTTTACACTTTTGGATTGTGGCATTGTTATCTCGTCGTAGCCTCCCAATACTGCATTTGAACCATAAGCGCTTACTTCGGGATCAATACCACTATACCCGGTTAAAGTAAACAGGTTAGTGCCCTGTACATACATCCTGATGCGTTCCATATAAAGTTTTTTTACCCAGTTGTTTTTAAAAGAGTAAGCGAGTGTTATATTTCTTAATCGTAGATAAGAGGCATCTTCCAAAAATCGGTTGTTTAAGCGGCTTACATCGTACCCGCTTAAACCACTGTTAGCTCCCCAGTCTGGATCCTTATAAACTGTAGTAGCATTATCCAGTTTGGGAACATCAGTCTGATGTCCGGGTATTTTCCAGTAGTTTAATATATCTCTTGCCAGGTTATTGGCATCAGGTAAAGTGTATGTCATTAATGTGGCTTGTGTACCGTTGTATAATTTCTGACCAACAGAAAAAGAGAAGGCAAAATTTAAATCCCAGTTTTTGTAGCGCAAGTTATTGCTTAATCCACCATAAAAGTCTGGCATACTACTTCCCATAGAAGAACGGTTGACTAAGGGGGTCTCATCGTCGTAAACCCCTTGTGGCGGCACTTCACTTGTAGTTCCATTTTCATAATGCCATAAGGGGTTTCCTGTTGTGGGGTTAACACCAGCCCAGTTGTACATATAGAATTGACTTAGGCTTTCTCCAACTACAAATACTTTACGCTCCAGTCCCTGGTTACTTGCCATTTGGTAACCTGCCTCATTTAAATGTAGCAACTTATCTTTTATATGTGAGATATTAAAAGAACCTGTCCACATCCAATCATTATTCTGCCAGATGGTACCATTAATTAAAAGTTCCAGTCCTTCTGTTTTCATATCACCAACATTTTGTTGTTGAGAGCTAAAGCCCATATATAAAGGAACAAAATCGTTGGCCAGCAGGTTATTGGTACGCTTATAAAAGTAATCAAAGGTAATATCTAATTTACCATTAAATAAGGAGGCATCTACTCCTAAATCAAGTGATGTAGTCGTTTCCCATTCGAGATTTGGGTTAACAGGTTGATCGTTAAAAAGCAAGGGTACGCCGTTGTAATTTAAAGTCCCACCGTTTACTGTTCTGTTATCTCTCACCCAAATGCCTTGGTTGCCATAGTAGCGTCCACTAAATGAACCTTCTAAACCTGTAAGTCCATAGCTTCCCCGTAATTTTAGCTCACTAAGCCATGATTTTGTTCCTTCCATAAATTGCTCTTTAGTAGCAATCCATCCGGCAGAGAATGATGGAAATCCACGGTACCTTTCATTTTTACTAAAGCGTGATGAGCCATCAACACGATATGTGAAGCCAGCTAAATAGCGGTTATTAAAACGGTAATTGAGGCGGGTGAAATAAGATACTACTGCCCATTTTTGTGTTAGGGCTTCAAGTACCCGTTTATCGGTTGCCGATTGTATACTTATTTCACTATCATCAAAAAAGCCGGTTCCTGTAATACGCATCTTGCTTTCTTCTGATGTTTCAAAACTTTGTCCTATAATAGCATTGAAAAAATGATTATCGGTTGCTTTTCTTAAAGTTAAAACATTATTTACCACATATTTAAGGTTTTGGTTTGATGCTGCAGTTCCTGTGCCACCTGGGTTTTGTGGTGTAGCCATATTTCGGTTATATGATTTGGTATTATAAATATCAAAGCCAAGTTCAGATTTGAAACGCAACCATGGTAAAGGCTTTAATTCGGCGTAAAAATTTGAAATAACACGGGTATCTTTCGCATAATTATCCTCATTAGCTCTGGCTACCGGATTACCCAAATGGTTAGACATGGTGTTAATGTTATTATTAAAGCCCTGACCATTTGGGGTGTGAAAAAAGTAACTGCCATCCGAATTGTATATAGGAAGGTTGGGCGACATCATTATGGCATCGCGATAAACGCTTTGACTGTTAAGTGCTGCATTATCTATTAATGTGAATGATGAGTTAGTGCCAAAGTTGATCCATTCAGCCGGGCTAAAATCGAAGTTAGTACGTACACTGTTGCGGATAAAATCCTGATTAATAATGTAGCCTTGCTGGTCGAAACGGTTAAAACTAATGTAATATGATGTGTTGTCTGTACCACCGGATACTGATGCTCTTGTTGCTTGAGTGATACCTGTTTGTAATACCTGGTTTAACCAATCTGTATTGTGTAATATTGGCCATTGTGGGTTTCCGGGTGTATTAATGTACTTATTAAATTTGGTATAAATTGTGCTAAATTCCTGAGCATTTAACAGGTCTGGCGTAGCCATTGGTTGACTTAACTCAACAGAATGACCAATGTTAATTTGTGGCTTGCCTTTTTTTCCTTTTTTAGTGGTTACTAAAATAACACCAGCTGCACCACGTGAACCATAAATTGCAGTTGAGTAGGCATCTTTTAGTATTTCGATGGATTCTATATCATCAGGGTTAATTGTAGCCAGGGGGTTACGTTCAAATTCGGGTTGTTGTGAGTAACCATTACTTACCGAATTACCACCAATTGTACCACCGGTTGTTGAGCCATTTCCAAAATCGAGGTTATTAACAGCTTTTCCTGTGCCATATATCGGAACGCCATCAATAACAATTAAAGGGTTGCTATCGGCATTAAGAGATGATAAACCGCGTATGGTTATTGAGGTTGCACTACCAGGGGCACCACTGCTTAAGTTGATATTTACACCAGCAACTTTACCTATTAGTGCATTGTCAAAGCTGGGGGCTAAACCCGCAATTTCTTCTGAAGTAATTTTGGATACAGAACCTGTCATATCGCGCCGTTCCTGCACACCATAGCCAACAGTAATAACTTCGCTTAATGCAACTACATCTTCATGTAGTTCTACTTTAATAAACTTCTGATCATCATAAATGATATGCATGTCTTTACATCCAATGCATGAGATGCAAACAGTCTGTCCTTTATTGATCTGGCGAACAGTAAATTCGCCATCCATATTGGAAACGTCTCCCTGCATTGTTTCTTTAATGTAAACATTGGCACCCGGTATAGGCTCTCCTGTTTTGGAATCAATAACTACTCCTTTTATAGTTGTAGGTTCAATTTCAACGGCTTTTGCTATTTCTTGAGCCTGCAGGGTAATGGTGGTTAAAAGCCAGATACAAATAATATGAAATGCTCTGTGCATGGCAATATTTTTAAAACCTATAAACAGAATGCAGATAGGTAGATTATAATTGGGATTTAGTTATGAAAAGGTTAATGGAGTAAAAGGTATCCACTGTTACAGTACATTGTGCAACAGTGGAAAAGTTTTATAGTTTATTTAATTTTCCACTCCATACTTCAGTAGTGGTAGTTGTTTCTTCTCCATATGTTGTCTCGCCAGTATCTGGGTCTGTTGTACTTGTTTTAGTAGCGGTATAACCACCAACAATCCAAACCTGGTTATTGGCATCAATGTAAGCTGAATGGCCTGCGCGCCCTGCAAACTCAGCTGGTAATAAAGCATCTTCATTGGGCGTTGTCCAGGTAATACCATCCTCTGATACCAAAACTTCGTTTGTACAAACACCCAGTCCTGTTTGTCCGCCAAATAACCAGATTTTATCATCGTATGTAATGGCTGCTCCTCCCATGCGAGGAGTTAAACCTGTAGGTGTATTTTTGGTCCAGTTAGTGCCATCCGTACTGATCCATACATCATTTGAAAGAAAGCCTCCTTGTAGTTGTCCTCCAATCATAAACATTTTTCCGCCATGTACAACGTTAGCAGAACTACGGCGTGGAGCTTCTTCAGGAAGATCTGTTTCTGTCCAGTTTATAAAATCAGAAGTGCTTCTGATTTTATTTGAAAGGGATTGTGGTCCAAATAGTTCTGAATCTATACCTTTAGCACCTGATATAGAACCATAAAAAGTAGTTTGTCCGCCTATAGCCCATAGAGTATTGTTTAGTGAGTAGGTTGCTAATGTAACGGCAGGTGTTGTATAGGTATTATCTAGCTTGGTAAAGGTTTCACCATCTGTGCTTTCCCAAACCTCAGCGAAATCTTCTGGAGCCCAACCTCCACCTGGTATAGCTGTATAGCCTGTAACGTATAGTTTTTCGTTATGCACTGTTATTGTGTAATATGCACCTGTTGCTGCACCTGGAAAGTTGGTGTCAAGTGTTACTTCGTTCCAGTCTTTACCATTTGTTGATTTAAATACTTTTGTTGAACTAGAAAAACCTCCTGAACTAAATACTGCCAAGTGCTTATTTTTATAATATATGGCTTGCATAGCGTTATAACCCATGTCTGTAATAGCAGGGTTTTCTTTTACCCAGCTAACGCCATCAGGATTCACTTGCGATATATTAACTGTAACCCGGTAAGTTGCCTGTGTAACACCATCCTCTGCTGTAACCAGGTAGTTAACAGTAGAACTAAAATCATTGGCAGTTACTTCACTTATTTGCTCAGTACCACCAATGGTAACCACTGTTTTGTCAATGGCTTCATATTTTGCAACTAAGGCAGATACATCTGCCATATAAGGAAGTTCGGCAGTATTGCTTATGGTATAATCTGCCTGGTTGATTTCAAATGTGATATTTTCTAAACCAGGAATATTGTCATCAGCCATAAAACTAAAAGCAGTTAATCCGGTTAAGGATGATTTTGGAGTGTCGTCTTCGCATGCTGTAAATGCTATTGCAACAGGCAATATGAGTCCCATTACAAATTTTAGAAGATTTGTTTTCATACAATTTAAATTTAGAAAGTTATGGAAGTAATAAGGGATTGATTAAGGGGTTTAATATCTACCTGAATTACTGCCAATGTAAATTAACTAACACGGTTTTATTCATTTATAGCGGGATACATTTATCCCAGTATCATTCATTGGTTTGAATGATTTATAATTGGTGGTTTATATGCTGGCCATGCAATATAAACCACTGGTTATAAACGTTATTTTTTTGTTGCTTTATGAAAAAGTAACCGTTATTTTTTTCTTTGTTTCTTTAAACATTGTAACATTAGTACCAAAAACTTCCTTTATTAAATCATTAGCACGTGGGTTATCAAAGCTTCCTGAATAATTTTTATAAGGATTTAACTCACCTTTAAATTCAACGCGCTTGCCATACCACTCAGATATTTTAAATGCCAACTCATGTTGTTTTAAGTTATTAAAACAAAATACTTTATCTTTCCAGCTAAATACATCGCAGTAGTTGTTAACACTGGTTTTAGCCATGTTATTCATTGTAGAGTATATAGCCCTTTGGCCTTGTGATATTTTAGTGCTTTCAAATAATGACTCTGTTTTTTCATCATTTACCCTGATTGCCGGTTGAAGTTTATACATTGGAATAATAACCCTCTTATACAGTGTATCTACAACTGTAGCTTCTCCTTCCTCCACAGCCACATCAAAGTGGTTGGTATTTCCATCAATGGCTATTTTTCCCTTGTGGGCAATTGCACATCTTTTACCTGAGTTAACGATTAAAGGTAAGTGAGTTGATCTTTCGTCTATTTCAATATAAGCCTTACCTTCTAGAAGTAATTCACGGTTACTTTCATTGTAACTGTCATTATACCTTATTTCACTTCCCCTCGATAAGAATACTTTACTACCATCGGGTAAGTAAAAAGATGTGACAACACCATTACCCTTAACAGTATGTATAAAGCTATGTCCTGAATCATCTTCGCCATATTTTCCTAAAGCCAATGGAATTAATGCAATTAAAGTCAGCATAGCTACTACCTTAACTATTCGTTTAGTGTTGAAATAAAGCTCTTTATGTGTTTTATTTTTGACCTTGTGCCAAATGCTGCTTTTTCTTAGTTGCCTTTGTTGGCAGCTAACAGCTTTCATCATTTTTTGGTAAATAGCAGCATTCTTTTCATCTTCAGCAATCCAGTTAAACAATTGTTGCATCTCGGCCGGTGTAATGTCACCAGTTATTTTACGACTAATTAGTTGTTCTATGTTTGCTATCTTTTGTGCCATTTTCCTGTTTCTGTTTATAAAGACTCATTTTATTTTTATTTCCGTTACTCTAAAAGTAATTTTTTTGAATAAAAAATATTTTCACTTAAAAATGAGCGTGTTATATATGTAAAAAGATTAGTATAGTTTTTAAACCATAACTTTTGATTACCTCCAGTATTCGTTTTGTCGCTTTTTTAAGGTGTACATCCAGGGTATTTTCAGTAATGCATAAGTGTTTGGCGGCATCTTTATATTTAAACCCCTCTTCGCGTACCAGTTTAAAGGCTTCTTTACATTTTGGTGGTAGTTCTGATATAACACTTTCTACTTTATCTGTCAATTCTTGTATTTCCAGCAAAATTTGAGGGTTTCCTTCTTTTTGAATGATATTGTCAAAGGAGTTTTCTATGGCAATGGTATCAATTTTTCTTTTTCGCAGATAATTAAGACATTGGTTTTTTAATGAAATAAATAAGTAGCTTTTGAAGTTGGAGATGCCTTCTAATTGCTTTCTTTTAGTCCATATTTTTGCAAACACATCACTGATGACTTCTTCTGCATCCTGGTAATTACAATATAAAATAGTGACATCGAAAGCATAATCGTAATACTTGTCAAATAATTGATTAAAAGCATACTGACTATCATCTAAAATTTGCCTGATAAGCAAAATATCCGATTGTTTTTCGATTTTTTCCATGGTATGAGTTCGCAATATAATGATTTTTCACACGTATCAGTTTTGAATGAAAAAAATATGATGTTCTTACCAGGTGACTTTTATACTTGTGTAAAATGAAGAATAATTCAAAGGAATAATAGTAATTCAGTTTTTCGAAGTTACTGTTTTCTCAATAACTATTCCGTTATTAAGTTTAAGCTTTAATCTTATCGCTATTTCTTTAATAAACCCAAGATAGCATTAACCGGAATTTGTTTTAAGCCGGTATAATCAATCTTGGAAGAAAGAGAAGAATAATTACAATTTATTAAATTGCAGTAATCATCAAACTATTAAGATATGAAACTTTCTATATACCAGATAGATGTTTTTTGTGATCGTGTTTTTTGTGGTAATCCTGCATGTGTTGTGCCCCTTGAGGATTGGTTGCCCGATGAGCTTTTGTTTAAGATTGCACAAGAGAATGCTGTTGCTGAAACAGCTTTTTATGTTATTGATAACGAAACTATACACCTGCGTTGGTTTACGCCTGATATTGAGATGGATTTATGTGGTCATGCTACTTTAGCGGCAGCTTATGTGTTAAAAGTACACCTGAATTATCCACAAGATAATATTGTATTTGAAACAGCTAGTGGTTTGGTGACTGTTACGAGTTGCGATGATTTATTCTCATTGGATTTTCCTGCGCGTAAGCCTTTGAAAGAAGAGTTGCCGGCTGTAATAAAAAGAGCCATTAGTAAGCAGCCTAAACAAGTGTTAAAATCACGTGACTATTTACTTGTTTACAATTCTGCAAATGATGTTATAAACATTAAAATAGACAGGAATATTTTTGATCAGATTAATTTGGGGCATGGAGGTGTGATTGTAACAGCCAAGGGAGAGCAATGTGATTTTGTATCTCGTTTTTTTACGCCACAGGCCTCTATCTTCGAAGATCCGGTAACAGGATCGGCACATTGTTCATTAATACCTTATTGGAGCGAGCAATTAAATAAAAGCAAATTACAAGCTATGCAGTTATCTGATCGTAAAGGGGTTTTGTTTTGTGAAGACAGGGGAGAGAGGGTAAGAATAAGTGGTAAGGCAAAAACATATATGGTGGGTTCGATTTGGATTGAATAGACTAACAAATGAAATATTACATGCTTTACACGATGTTCAGATTGAATATAGGAGGGTGGGTAATAAATTTGTAAGTCTAAAGTATTTCGAAAAGATCGTATTAGATAGATGTTTACTTTTTCTCAATATTTTTTTTAAAAGTACTTTTTATTTTTACGCCTTATAATTGTTATGTTTGTAGCAATCAGTTATCTATATGTAATCCCGAAGTATGCTGGAAAGTCCTGATTGTGTTATGGTTAAAGGTCTTAGGAGAGGAGATATGTCTTCTTTTCGAAAACTCTTTGATGAAAAATATATGGTGTTTTATACCTTTATTAAAGGCATGACTAAAGATGCCTGGCTTGCCGAAGATATTACACAAAATATATTTATGAAGGTATGGGTAAATAAGGAAAAACTTAAGCCAGACCAGTCGATTCATAATTATTTATATGTCTTAGCTAAAAATGAAGTACGTGATCATTTTAAATTGAAATCCAATTTAGTACATCAACAGCTAGAAGAACATGACAAGATGCTTTTTGAGGATTTTGAAGGAACCATTGATGCAGAAAGAATGCAGGAGAAGATTGTTGAGGTTGTGTCAAAAATGCCTGAACAGCGGCAGATGGTTTATCGCCTAAGTCGTGAAAAGATGTTAAGTAATAAAAAAATTGCTGATGAATTAAATATTTCTGTCCGAACGGTTGAAAGGCATATATTGTTGGCATTGAAAGACATAAGAAAATATCTGCCTTTATTTTTTCTTTTCTTACACTTGATTTTGTTTAAAAAATAAAAAAAAATTAAATTTTAATTGCGTAGTTGATTCGTGTGATTCGTTCTTTAAATGTAGGCCGGTTAGGTCTACAGTATTATTTAAAATATTTATGACGAAAGAAGAGATACGCAGTTATTTTGATGAAACCTGTTCGGCAGAACTAGCCGCCAGCGTTGAAAGGTGGCTTGCAGAGTTGAAGGATGGAAGTGCTGATGATGTATTGCTTAGAGAGCTGGTGGATGAGATCAAAGTAAAAGAGAATAATGACCAGGTGAAACATGCTTTTATCAACTTTGAGAAAGCAGTGTTATACCATGAGAATAAAAAGCGGAGGGAAAAATCTTTTGTAAGGCAATTAGGTCAGTTTTATAAGTATGTTGCGGCTGTGTTGCTTATGCCGTTATTAATTACCGCAGTTTATTTTTACGCCGAGAAAAATAATCCCAAAGAATGGGTTGAAGAGTACGTTCCCTATGGACAAAGTAAGATGGTAACTTTACCTGATAGCTCAAAGCTTTGGTTAAATGCCGGAACTAAATTAATATATCCCAAAAAATTCAACAATTCAATTCGTCAGGTTTACTTAGCTGGCGAGGCATATGTTGAGGTTAAAAAGGATCAGAAACGGCCATTTATTTTGTCTGCAGGAGAAGTTTTAGTAGAAGTCTTGGGTACAAAATTTAATGTTAAGTCGTATAGTGAAGATTCTGAAATTGTTGTTTCGTTAATGGAAGGAGTCGTAAGGATGGAAGCGAACTACCAAGGAACAATAAAAAGTGAACTTCTGCAGCCCGGCAAAATAGTTAAATTTTCAAAGGAGACCGGTGAACTTGAAAAGAATGAATTTATAGTCGCTAACAGGGAATATTGGTATGAGGGGAAAGGGTTTTACTTTATTGATGAATCTCTGTATGAGATAGTTTTAGCACTTGAGCGTTATTTCGATGTGCGTATAATCATAGAAAATGAATTGCTAAAAAACGAGCATTATTATTCAATTTTTATAAATAATGAAAGTTTGGAGGAAATATTATTGGCTCTTAATGCCAACGGAAAAATGAGAATTAGACGCAGTGCGGATATAATTTATATTTATTGATGCACTAAAATATAACTAAATCAAATTACTTATGTGAAACCAAATTTGCCGAATGCCTATGGTATAAAAAGAATTAAGAACATTTTATTTTTTTTTAAAAAGGTAGAGAATCTCGCACATTCTCCACCTCAGTTTTCAGTTAAAAATTTAGTTACACTAACTAAAAATCGTATAAATATATGAAATTTAAAGCAGAGAATCCTTCTCTGGCGCACTTATGGCTAAAAAAAGCTGTAGCTATAATGATTATTGCGTTCCTTGGAGGAGTTATACCCATATTTTCTCAGAAGATATCGGTAAATTTTAACAATACAACAATTAAACAAGCTATTTCACTATTAAGAACTCAGCATAATTATTCGTTTTCTATTAACATTACAGACATAGATTTGAATAAGCGTGTTAGTTATAAGGCTGATGACGTTGAGTTAAAAGACGTACTAAATCATGTTTTTGAAGGGCAGGGAGTACAATGCTCCATTAAGGGTAACATTATTACTGTAAGTAAAGCTGGTGCTCATACTGCGCTTCTTCAGCAGGAAAGTAAAGAGGTTCTGATTAAGGGTAGTATTAAAGATGAAAGTGGCGAACCTTTGCCTGGAGTAACGGTTCTTGTTAAGGGTACTACACAAGGCACTATAACTGATTTGGATGGAAATTATTCGCTGAAAGTGCTTAATAATGCTGTCCTTCAGTTTTCTTATATTGGTTTTCTGACTGTTGAAAAACTAATCACAGGAAGCGAGGTAATAAATTTAACTATGAGCGCAGATAGTGAAATTTTAGGTGATGTGGTTGTAACAGCCTTGGGTATTAAACGATCTGAAAAAGCACTTAGTTATAATGTACAGCAAGTCAATACAGAAAGTATCACCTCTAATAAGGATGTGAACTTTATAAATTCGCTTAGTGGTAAAGTAGCAGGTGTTAATATAAATACTTCCTCATCTGGTGTTGGTGGTGCATCCAAAGTAGTAATGCGTGGAACAAAATCCATTATGCAAACTTCTAATGCACTTTATGTGATCGATGGTGTTCCTGTTTTTTCAGGACGTGGCAATAGTGGAGGTACAGAATTAGACTCACAAGGTGCAACAGAACCAATTGCAGATATTAACCCCGAAGATATTGAGTCAATGTCGGTGTTAACAGGGGCAGCGGCTGCCGCACTATATGGTTCAGAGGCAGCCAATGGTGCAATTATTATCACAACAAAAAAGGGTGAACAAGGAAAATTGAGTCTGACTATTAATAGTAACACTGAATTTTCAACACCATTTGTGATGCCACACTTTCAGAATCGCTATGGAACGGGTACAGAAGGTGTTCTAAGTGAATCAGGAGCGCTTACATGGGGAGCACGACTGGTTAATGCAAATAATAATGGTTATAATCCTAAAAGTGATTATTTTCGAACAGGTATTATAAACACACAGTCAGTTTCTTTATCTACCGGTACCGAAAAAAATCAGACTTATGCATCAGTAGCAGCTGTAAACTCTAATGGTATTGTGCCTAATAATAAATATAACCGTTATAACTTCACAGTTCGTAATACAACTTCTTTTCTAAAAGATAAAATGAAGTTGGATATTGGTGCAAGTTATATTTTGCAGGATGATCGAAATATGACAAACCAAGGCTCATACAATAACCCATTAGTAGGAGCTTATTTATTTCCGCGCGGTAATGATTGGGAAGACATTCGCATGTATGAGCGTTATGATGTTTCTCGTAAGATTTATACACAATATTGGCCGGTAGGAGATGAAGCAATGGTTATGCAAAATCCGTATTGGATTAACTATCGTAATTTGCGGGAAAATAAAAAAGACCGTTACATGTTGAATGCTGGCCTGAGTTATGAAATACTGGATTGGTTAAATATTTCAGGGCGTGTTCGTCTCGACAACTCAATCAATGATTATACTGAAAAGTTCTATGCATCGACCAATACCCAGTTAACAGAAAGATCTTCCCGCGGTTTATACGGTATAACCAAAATGCAGGATAAGCAATTGTATACTGATTTTTTGGTTAATATTAATAAGCACTTTGGTGATGATTGGTCGTTACAGGCAAACCTCGGCGGTTCTTTTTCCGATGTGCGATCAGATGCAATGAAAGTAAGAGGTCCTATTGCCGATGGTAGTGAGTCATTTGAGGGAGAACCCGTAGGATTGACTAACTACTTTACTGTACACAATTTGAGTGCCAGCAAAACACAACGTTTGCAAGAAGGGTGGCGCGAACAAACCCAGTCGTTGTTTGCTTCTGCCGAATTAGGTTACAAAAGTACTTATTACCTTACATTGACTGGTCGTAACGATTGGCCTTCTCAACTGGCTGGCCCTAACTCAGAAAGTAAATCATTTTTCTATCCTTCAGTCGGAGGTTCGGTGGTACTGTCTGAACTGATGCCTAATCTGAATAAAAATTATTTGTCGTATATGAAGTTGCGCGGCTCATGGGCTTCAGTAGGTAGTCCCTTTGCAAGATACCTGGCTAATCCGCGTTATGAGTGGAATGCAAGTTCTGGTCAGTGGAGTATTATGACTCAATACCCTATTTATAATTTGAAACCAGAACGTACCAATTCTTGGGAGCTTGGCTTAACCATGCGCTTCCTAAATAATTTCAATTTGGATGTAACTTACTACAATGCCAAAACCATGAACCAGACATTTAATCCACAATTGCCTGTTAGTGGTTGGTCAGCAATGTATATTCAGACAGGAGCTGTGCGTAACTCCGGTATCGAGTTGTCGTTAAATTACAAAAATACATGGAATAGATTTACATGGGACACAGGCTTTACTTTCTCAACTAATAAAAATGAGATCCTGACATTGGCAGATAATGCTATTAACCCTGTAACCGGCGAACGTTTTTCTCTGAACACATTAAATATGGGCGGTTTAGGCGAAGCCCGATTCTTGTTGAGAGAAGGAGGTGGCATGGGAGATCTTTATTCGTTGATTGATCTGAAGCGCGATAGTGATAACAATATACATGTTGATTCAAATGGACATGTTTCGACTGAAACCATTCAAAATCCCGATAAATATATCAAGCTGGGGAGTGTATTACCTGATGGTAACTTAGCCTGGCGTAACCATTTTACCTGGAGAAACTTTAATGCTGGCTGTTTGGTATCTGCCCGTTTAGGAGGTGTTGTTTTCTCTCGTACCCAGGCAATGTTAGACTATTACGGTGTATCAGAAGCTTCGGCTGATGCGCGCGATAAGGGAAATATAAGCGTTAATGGAGGAGATGAACTGAGTCCGCAGAAATGGTATGGAGTAATTGGTAGCGGAACATCAGTTCCTCAATATTACACTTATTCAGCAACCAATGTGCGTTTACAGGAAGTCTCAGTGGGTTATACATTTCCACGGGCAATGTTAAACAATATATGTGACATCAGGTTATCATTGGTTGGTCGCAATCTTTTGATGATATACAATAAAGCTCCTTTTGACCCGGAGAACGTTGCATCTACCGACAATTTTTACCAGGGAATTGACTATTTCATGATGCCATCATTACGTAATATCGGTTTTAAGTTGAGCTTGAAATTTTAATATAAAACAGCAATGAAAAAAAATATAATAAATACATTGATCGTAGGTCTGGTTATATCAGGTTTAACTGCATGTACCAACGATTATATGGATATAAATTCAAATCCATATCAGCCGGGAGATTTGAGTGCCGATGATTATGCATTGGGTTCGGCAATGAGTAATTTAGCAAGTACAGTAATTTCTTCGGATGTAAATACTGCTCAATTTACAGATTGCTTGTTAGGCGGCCCTATGGGAGGCTATTTTGCCGACTCCAACAGTGGGTGGTCCAATACCATTTCAAATTTTGATGCAAAAAATGACTGGACACGAGTGTTTTTAATGAGTGACAGAATTATTTCTACCCTGTATAGCAACCTGAATACTGTAGAAATAGCGTCGCGTAACACTGATAACCCGGTTCCTTATGCAATAGCAAAAATTATAAAAGTGGCAGCAATGAGCCGTGTTACCGATACCTATGGAGCAATACCTTATTCTCAGATTGGACAGGATAGTAAAATTGCAATTCCGTATGATTCACAGGAGGACGTTTATAATAAGTTTTTTGAAGAGTTGGAAGAAGCTATTGATACTCTTACAGCTAATCAGAATATATCATTAGTACCTTCTGCCGATTTTGTATATAGCGGTAATGTAAGTCAATGGGGCAAATTTGCCAACTCCTTAAAGCTTCGTCTGGCTCTTAGGATTGCCTATGCCAATCCTGAAAAAGCAAAAGAAGTAGCTGAAAGTGCTGTAGTACATGAGTTAGGTCTTATTGAATCAAATGCCGACAATGCAACATGGGATTATTTTGGTACTTTACCCAATCCTCTTTTTACGGCAGTGCGTTATAACGAAGCAAAGACAGGTGGAGATACACATGCTGCGGCTGATATTGTTTGTTATATGAATGGTTATAAAGATAACCGCCGCGACAGTTATTTTGAGAAATCTACATGGGAAGGAGAAACTTATGTGGGGTTACGTCGCAGTATCAACTTAGCAAAGATGGGGGAGCATTTCAATAAATATTCTACCATCAAAATGACAGCTTCTGATGCTGTTCTTTGGATGAATGCGGCCGAAGTTGCATTCTTACGTGCCGAAGGTAATGCTGTATTTGGATTTGAAATGGGAGGAACAGCTGATGTTTTTTATAATGAAGGCATCAGACTTTCGTTTGAACAATGGGGAGCTCCCGGTGTTGACCAATACCTGGAAGATGCAGAGAGTGTACCAACCACTTATAATGATCCTTCCGAACTTTATAGTTATGGAGGTGCAATTTCTTCAATATCTGTTAAATGGGATGAAGCAGCTACAACAGAGGAAAAACAGGAACGAATTATTACTCAAAAATGGATTGCTAACTGGCCATTAGGTAACGAAGCATGGGCCGATTACCGTCGTACAGGTTATCCAAAGCTACTTCCAGCTACTGACGAAGGTAACCGAAGCGGAGGAGTGGTAGATAGTAAGAAAGGTGCCCGTCGTATGCCATACCCATCGGAAGAATACACAAGTAATACAGAAAATGTACAACATGCAGTGGAATCTTATTTAAATGGACCTGATAATATGGGTACTAATGTATGGTGGGATTGTAAAAAGTAAAATTGAACACAATGATAAATAAAATATATAAAATTGCCTTAGTGCTAATAGGGATGAGTTCTGTAATGCTGCTTAACTCATGTAGCGATTGGACAGAAGTTGAGCCGGTGGACATTGTGCAGTATGATATTACCGAGCTAAATCCGGAACTATATGCTCAATACCTGGAAAATTTGCGAGCATATAAAAAGTCTGACCATAAGAATATGATTGTTAGCTTTAATAATGCTGAAAAGGAGCCTTTTACACTAGCTCAGCATATTAATGTAGTACCGGATAGTGTAGATTATATATCTCTACAATATCCTGATAACCTGTCAGAATGGGAGCTTGCTGAAATGGATGAAGTGCGTGAGAAGAAAGGAACAAAGTTTATATTCTCAATTGGGTTTGATGCCCTAAAACTGCACTATGATATAATGGAAACAGAGCGTCAAGCCATTATTGACGAGCTAGAGGAAGGCGCAGAGCTGCCAGCCGAACTACCAGGTTTTAGGGCTTTTTTGGTTGATACTATAAATAGTTCATTAGCCTTGGTACGAAAGTACAATTACGATGGTGTATGTTTTGCTTATAGAGGTAAAGGAATTTTACATATGACATCTGCCGAAAAGCTGGAGTACAAAGGCTACCACAATTCATTTATTGGGATTCTGAAAGACTGGAGTGAGCGTAATAAAGATAAAAAGCTCTTTTTCGAAGGATACCCTCAAAACCTGTTAGACAGAAGTTTTTTGTCTTTGTGCGAAAATATTATTATTCCATGCTCCAATGCAGGTAGTGTTTCAAAAGTAAGTTATAGCATTCATTCGTCTATTACCGAAAATGTACCAGTAGATCGTTTTGTAGTGTCTGTTGAAATGACCTCTTTAGATCCGGCTGATGTAAAAACAGGCTACTGGGCCGATGGAGAAACACGTTCGGTTGCAGGAGTATCTGTTTGGGCAGCTGTAGAACATACAGCCTTTACAATAAAAGGTATGGCTATTAATAATGTGAGTAATGATTATTTCGATAAAATACGGTTATATCATCAAACCCGTACTGCAATTAATACGATTAATCCTTCTATAACAAAATAAATAAGTAATGAAAAACTATATAATATTCCTGGTTTTATTATGTATGGTTCTTTTAGGCAGTTGCCGGGAGGATGATAGCACATTTGAGAACAAATTATTTATTGACTCTGCCTCTAAGACAGCTGAGTTGTTTTTGAAATATGGTGTTACAGAGATTGAAAAGAATATTCAGTCATCTCTGCCTAAACCGGCATTACATGATGTAAATATTGTTTACAAGGCAGATGTATCGCTGGTTGATAAATATAACAGTGCTTATTATGATAAAGCTATTGCATTACCTGATTCTAACTATGTATTTGAGAACAATACTGCAATTATTGAAAAAGGTAGTGTGCATTCAACCGGGGCAACTATCCGTTTTATTAAGTTAGATGAATTAGATCATGAACTTGTGTATGTGTTGCCGGTTACTGTTGATAATGCTAATATAGAGCTTTTACAGAGTGCACGTACGCATTATTATGTGTTTAAAGGAGCAGCATTAATTAATGTTGTAGCCGATATTGAGGAAAATTACCTCACTATAAACTGGGAAAAGCCAGAAGTATGTAATGACCTGTCGCAATTAACCATGGAAGCACTGATTAGGGTTCGTAATTACGACCGTATGATTAGTACCGTTATGGGTATCGAAGGAACTTTTCTGATTCGTTTGGGTGATGCCGGTTTTCCTGCAAATCAAATTCAGATAGCTACCCAAAGAGGTAATTTTCCTGATGGAGATTCAAACAAAGGCCTGCCAACAGGAGAGTGGGTACATATTGCATTAACTTATGATTCTGCTGATGGTTCTATGATTGTTTATGTAAATGGTAAGAAACAATCAGAAGGGATTAAGAATGTAGGGTTGGTTAGCCTTGGTATCGGAGGTACAAATGGATTTTGTATTGGCCGCTCTTATGCTGACGAACGCTTTTTGGCAGGTGAAATAGCTGAGTGTCGTATCTGGAATGTAGTGCGTACACAGGAAGAAATTGCTGCAAACCCTTATTATGTAGAGCCTAAATCAGAAGGACTGGTGGCTTATTGGAAATTTGATGATGAGTCAGCCCTTTCAATTCAGGATTATACAGAAAATGGAAACCATGCTGTTGCCAATAGCACATTGAGGTGGACTCCGGTTTCTTTACCTGCAAAAGAAGAGTAATTGTAGTTTTTATAACAAGTGGGCGAGAAGGATTACTAAGCAAATCTGTTTTTTTGAATAGCAATTGAATTTACCGCGTAATTCCTTCTTTTCCATTGAAAAATGAAATTAATTATTATGAAATACAATATTAGATATAAGGCAAAAGTATTTATGGCGGCATGTACAATTGGCATGCTAAGCTTTAATGCTTGCAATGAAAGTGTTGATTTAAGCAATGTAGATGAAAGCTTGTACACAATAGATTCAGAAACACTGGCTTTTGTTATCAATGATGAAGGAAAGCAATTATCTTCTTTAGTTGAGCTTAGACAAGAAGGTCAGGCCGGAATTTTTCTTGCCTTGTCAAAAAATACAGAATCAGATGTGCAGGCAGTATTTGAGTACAATGCTTCTGTTTTAGAGGCTTATAATAATGAGAATAAAACCGATTTTGGATTGTTTCCTCAACAATTAGTTTCATTTGATAGTGAGGTTACTATCAAAAAGGGAGAAAAAAAATCGGGATTAGTAAATGTTAATTTTATATCGGATGAGTCACTTACCCCTGATAAAACGTATGTTATTCCAATCAGTACGAAACTAAAATCCGGGGGAGTAAAACTGTCAGAAACCGGAGCCGGTTATTTGTTATTTGTAAAAGATCATACAACAATTCCGACCAGCAGAAAGGCAAGCGGAATAAAAATTATCAGTTGTATGGAGGTTAATGATACCAACCCTCTAAATAATTTATGTTTTTCATTAAAAGAAAGTGGAAAACCGTTAATTGATATGGTTATTCTTTTCTCAGCTAACATTAATTACAATAATGAAACCGGACGGGTATATGTGCATAATAATGAAAATGTGCAGCACTTGCTTGATAATAGAGATAAATACATTAAGCCATTGCAAGATAGAGGAATGAAAGTTATCCTGGGGCTTTTGGGTAATCACGATCGTTCAGGTATTGCAAATCTTGCCGATGAAACAGCCCGTGAGTTTGCCCAGGAACTTAAAGCAGTTTGTGATGCCTATCAACTGGATGGAGTGTTTTTTGATGATGAATATTCAGCATATCAAAGGCCTGTACCAGAAGGGTTTGTTGGTCCATCGTCGGCAGCAGCAGCACGCCTTTGCTACGAAACAAAGCAAGCCATGCCCGATAAGTTGGTATGTGCATATGTTTATAGCACAACCGCTGTTTTGCCTGATATTGATGGTCATCAATCCGGAACATTTGTAGATTATGGTATACATGATTATATGAGAGGTTCTGATTTAAGTGATAACTATCCCGGTATGCCTAAATCCAACATGGCATTATACTCACAAGAGTTTGCCCGTGGATATTTTGCGTCTGAAGAAGACCTGCTATCATTACGTCAGGATGGATATGGTTCACACATGATTTTTGCTATGGATCCATTACGCCCTAACTTTACAAGGAGGCAAAAGCCAGCTATGGAAAGAATTGCCAGTGCTTTATTTGATGACGAACTGGAAGTATTCGGTAAAGATGGTGTCAAAATTGAGAACATAGAAGACGTAAACCTGAAAGAAACGTTCTATAATAAAGATTGGTAGGATTTTATTTTTTCACAAAGGAAATAAAGCCTGTAATATTTAATTATCAGTTAGATAAACAATTTTGCAATATGAAAAACAAACACATAATATTTTTGCTTCCACTGTTATTTTTACCTTTAGTTTTTACTTCTTGTAGTAAAGATAATGAAGAATCAGAAATACGTCCGGTTGAGAAAAAAATACCGGAGTTAACCCTGTCGCAGACAGCCATTGAAGTAGAAGTTGAGAAAAACACTACTGTTGAAATTCTAACCGGAGGTGGTGAATATGGAGTATTCTCTTCCAACCCGGATATTGTAACTGCCGAAGTAACAGGTAATAAAATTAGTATTAGTGCATTGGACATGGGGCACGTTTCGTTGGTTGTTTCTGATGAGAATAGTCAGTATAAGGAGTTGAACATTAAAGCTTTTTATACAAAAATTGCTTTGGAAAAGGAGAAAGTAGATATAGTTATCCCCTTAGGTCATTCCAGAACAGTAGAATTACCTATTCTGAAAGGAAATGGAGGTTATGAGGTTACAGAAGAAAGTGATATTGTAGAGGCTTCAATACGTGAAAATACACTTATAATAGAAGCAAGTGCTGTAGGAGAAGCCACACTAACTTTGACTGATTCTGATAGTTTGGTACTTGAGGTGCCTGTTTCTATAAGTTCAACAACAATACCTTATACAAAAGAAGAGTTAAATGAAATTATGGCAGATGATAAACAAAGGTATATCTTTAATGGCAGTAGTTTGATTATTAGCTCTTTGGCTAATTACTATACTTACCTTTATAGCCAGGAAAATGGTGATGTGTTGATAGGGTGGAGTTTGTGGTCTCAGTATTTTAAAATTTACTACCAAGGAGATACAAGTGTAGGCGAAAAAACAGGAGCTAATCTTAAGTTTGTAACCGGATGGGGAGCTCCTCTTACAACAGAGGAAATTAAGTTTGAAATCCTAAAAAATGATGGAAATAAAATATGGGGCACCTACTCCTATGTTAAAAATGACAAATTAAACTTTGGTCATTTTTGTCAGAATATTACTTCATTATAGAATATACTGGCGATAAGACTATAGGAATAAAAGACAATGCACTGATTGCTATTTGTTATAGTTATCAGTGCATTGGTGACTATTTTTCTGGATGAAATAAACCTGTGATTTTTGTTATAAATCGGGTTCATAACAAGTAAATAATCAACCATTCAATTGAATGGTTGATTATTTTTCAAAATCGTTTTAATTGTGAATAAGTCTAATTCATTTTTAGCTACTGATTTTACCACAACAATTCCACTGCATCGGTTGCGAGCCCGTGGTTATAAATTGTTATCTGTTTATTTTCCATGTTCTGGAAATGATTCACAGGTAGGGGAATTAAAGTCATTTTTTACCTTTGTTGGTTCTGTTGCAGCAGGAGATACTATTGAGCATGCCATTAAGTTAAAGCCAGATGCCATTGTATTCGAATACTGTTCAAAAAATAAAACTTTGATAGAGCTAATTGATTTATTGAAGCGTAACCTGTTAACCTGTCATATCCCCCTCGTAGTATTCGGAAAGCAGGATAACAGTGAGTTTACATTGCAATCTTTAGAGGCGGGTGCAGATGCTATAATAAGTTCATCATACAATTTAGATCTTGTAAAGTTTCAGATAGAGAACCTGGTACAAAACAGGAAATTACTACAATCTTATTACACAAAAGATGCCTCATTTATTGATAGTCTGCCTTCCTCTTCATTTGGAGAGCAATTTATGAGGCGGGTAGAAAGGCAGTTGGAGGGCAGCTATAATGATGTTAATTATAATGTAACTCAAATGGCAAAAGATGTAGCAGTTAGTAGAACAAATCTTTATATAAAAATTAAAACACAAACCGGGAGAACACCCAGTGAGTATTTACGAATATTCAGGCTTAAGAAAGGAGCCAGGCTCTTAAGACAAGGAATTTTAAATGTATCAGAAGTAGCTTTAAATGTGGGGATAAAAGATCCGAAATATTTTTCAAAGTCCTTTAAAAAGCTGTTTGGTATCACTCCTATAGCATTTATGAAAGGAGATACACCATAAAAAATGCGTCTATCAACTTCTCATGTTCCATTCACAGAGTTTAGTTCTGGATTACACTATTGTAATAGTTGTTATATGCACAAATTTTGTGTATTATTAGATACTTAAGCCAGTCTTCTAATTTCAACAATAAGGTTAAAGCATTGCTGAATTATACCCTTAGTATAATTATAAATTGAATAAATTAAGCAGTTAATATTTTTCGACACCGGGGTGTTAATTAATTCGATATAATAATGTGTTCATGTGATGCTGTTTATTAAGAGGTTTTAAGAAATACAATCGTATTACGCTTAATGAGTACCAGTTAAGTTCATGGCTTACTGGTTATGCCCCTTTTTAGTTGATAGCTATAACTGGCGATTTTAATTTCAACGAGAAAGAAGGGCTGTTGTGGTTCTTGCGCAAAGCAGAAACCGCAAAACCCCATTATTATTAACCAGAATTCAAAATTTCACATCGAATTCTGGTTATTAGATAAGTAGTACAAAATAATTTGATTAAACTGAAACAAATGAAAAAGTCTATATTTCTTTTCCTGGTGATAGCAGTGGTTAGTCACTTATCAATGGTTGTTGCGCAGCAATACACGCAGTATGTCAATCCGTTTATCGGAACTACCAATTTTGGGACTACCAATCCCGGTGCAGTGGTTCCCCAGGGGATGGTGTCAGTTGTCCCTTTTAATGTTACCGGGTCAGAAAGTAACAAGTGGGATAAAGATGACAGGTGGTGGTCTACACCTTATTCGTGGGACAATCATTTTTTATCCGGTTTTTCACATGTTAATTTAAGCGGTGTAGGGTGTCCTGATTTGGGAGTAATTATGGTAATGCCTACTTCTGGTGAGCTAAAGTTTAACCTTAACGATTATGGGTCGCTTATGTCGGCGCAGCAAGCTCACCCGGGTTATTATACCTGTTACCTAAATAAGTACAATATTAGGGCTGAAGTTACATCAACGGCACGAACCGGACTAAGTCAGTTTACTTTTCCAGCCGGGCAGTCAAATATTTTAATTGATTTAGGCAATGGCCTGACAAATGAAGGCGGTGCCAGTATTAAGGTTGTTAACAATAGTGAGGTGGAAGGTTATCGTATGACTGGAAATTTCTGTTATCATGGGCATTCTGAACGCCCCGTTTATTTTGTGGCCCGTTTTAGTCAACCCGCTTCATCGTATGGAGTGTTTAAAAAGATGCCAAAGTTAAAAGCCGAAAGTGCGTGGTCTGATACAGATAATTTGTTTAAACCTTACGAAAAATTTCAACACCCGGTGGCTGGTGATAGTATTGGTGCCTATTTTAGCTTTGCAACCCACAGCGAGGAAACTATATTGGTTCAGGTGGGTGTTTCATACGTAAGCATTGAAAATGCCCGCGAAAACCTGGAGGCCGAATTTACCGGTTTTGATTTTGAAGCTACGCGTTACAAAGCTGAACAGCAGTGGGAAAAAACGCTTTCTAAGATTAAAGTAGAAGGTGGAACAGATGATCAAAAGACGGTTTTCTATACGGCTTTATACCATATGCATATTCATCCCAACATTATCAATGATGTTAACGGCGAATACCCCCTGATGGAAAACTATGGCGTAGGGCGTGTTGAAGGACGCAACCGGTACTCTGTTTTTTCTTTATGGGATACCTATCGCAACTTTCACCCACTGATGAGTTTGGTATATCCCGGGATACAGCTGGATATGGTGCGGTCGGTGGTTGATATGTATAAAGAAAGTGGCTGGCTGCCCAAGTGGGAGTTGAACAGCTGCGAGACCTATACCATGAATGGTGATCCGGCTTTTCCGGTTATTGTTGATACCTATTTCAGAGGGCTTAAGGATTTTGATGTAAAAACGGCTTACGAAGCCATGATTAAATCGGCTACAACGGCAGAGAATGACAACAAAATACGAACGATCAATGATTTTTACCTGGCTAATGCATATGTGCCATTTACTCAGGATTATGATCATTCGGTTTCAATTGCCCTTGAATACTATTTGGCCGACTGGAATCTGGCTCAACTGGCTAAAGACTTAGGCCATGCTGATGATTACAAATTTTTTATGAGTCAGTCGAGGGGATATGCTAATTACTATGATAAAGAAACAGGATTATTACGACCTAAAAAGGCTGACGGAACCTTTCTGGAATCGTTTAACCCTTTACAAGGGCAAAACTTTGAACCGGTACATGGCTTTCATGAGGGCACGGCTTGGCAGTATACTTTTGGTATTCAGCACGACATTAAGGGCTTAATTAAATTAAACGGCGGTAAGAAGGCCTTTACCCAGAAGCTGCAGAAGGTTTTTGATGATAAGCTTTTTGATATGGCCAATGAGCCGGATATTCACTATCCTTTCCTGTTTAATTATATCAAAGGGGAAGAGTGGCGTGCACAAAAAGAAACCCGTCGTTTAATTGATACTTATTTTAAAAACTCACCCGACGGGCTGCCGGGTAATGATGATTGTGGTACCATGAGTGCCTGGGTAGTTTACAGCATGATGGGATTTTATCCTGTTTGTCCGGGTGATATGAACTATACTATTACAACCCCTGTATTTGATAAAATAAGTATCACTCTTGATAATGAGTATTACCCCGGAAAAACATTTGACATTGTGAAGTCCGGTAAGGGGAGTAATACCATTGAATCCATTTTAATTAACGAACAAAAGGCTCCTTCCTGTTTTATCCAGCACGATGACGTTGTTAAAGGAGCTAAGTTGAAGATTTTTACAAAATAAGATAAATGATAGAATCAAGAACTAAGAAACAGAATCCCGTACTTTGGATTCCAACTGTTTACTTTGCTATGGGCTTGCCGTTCGTAGCCATTGCACAGACTTCTGCTTTGATGTATAAAAATATGGGCATAAGTGATGCGCAGATTGCTTTGTGGACGGCTTTGATTGCCTTACCCTGGACCTTCAAACCATTTTGGAGCCCGATACTTGAGATGTTTAAAACCAAGAAACATTTTGTGGTGGCTACCCAGCTGGTTACAGGTATGACGTTTGCCTTGGTGGCCCTGTCGCTGCCCCTCGATCATTTTTTTACTTACTCTATAGCTTTGTTGTGTATTGTTGCATTTAGCGGGTCTACGCACGATATTGCCACCGATGGTGTTTACCTTGAGGTATTATCGTCAAAACAACAGGCTAAATATATTGGCTGGCAAGGGGCTGCTTATAACATTGCAAAAATAGTGTCGGGAGGAGGCTTTGTGTACCTGGCCGGTGAGTTGGAAAAAACCATAGGAATTACATATGCCTGGATGATTGTAATGGCTGTTTATGGTGCAGTTATGTTGCTCCTCGGCTTGTATCACATTAAAATGCTGCCTTCGGGTGGCACTGCCAGTGAAGTAAAATCATTCAAGGAAGCAATGAACACCCTGGTTGATGTGATTAAAACCTTTTTTCAGAAAAAGCACGTTGTATGGTACATATCTTTTATCATCCTCTATCGGTTTGCCGAGGGATTTGCCATTAAGATAGCTCCTTTGTTTTTTAAGTCGGCCGTTGAGGATGGAGGACTTGGGCTGAGTACTTCACAAATTGGTTTGGTTTATGGAACACTTGGTGCGGCTGCTTTCGTGTTGGGATCACTATTAGGAGGCTATTATATTTCTTCAAAGGGGCTTAAGCATACACTTTTTAAGCTGGCTTTGATATTCAATATTCCATTTGCAGTTTATTCATTACTCGCTATTTATCAGCCTGACAATTTATATATTATATCAACAGCAGTGGTGTTGGAGTATTTTGGGTACGGCTTTGGTTTTGTAGGGCTAATGTTGTTTATGATGCAACAGGTGGCGCCCGGAAAATACAAAATGGCTCATTATGCGTTTGCTACTGGTATTATGAACTTGGGTTTCATGATTCCTTCCATGATAAGTGGTTACCTGAGTGATTTTTTGGGGTATAAACTGTTTTTTATATGGGTGATGGTTGCCACTATTCCAGCTTTATTAGTTGCTTACTTTGTACCTTTTACGTATTCCAGTACAGAAGAAAATACATTATAAACAATTTAAAACTATTGAAATATGACACCAAAAGAACAAATGCCATGGGAAAATCGGCCTGAAGGCTGCAATGATGTGATGTGGCGTTATTCAAAAAATCCTGTAATTGGGCGTTACCAGACACCCACCTCAAACAGTATATTTAACAGTGCAGTGGTTCCCTTTGGAGAAGGTTTTGCCGGGGTTTTCAGATGTGATAATAAAGCCGTGCAGATGAATATTCACGCCGGTTTTAGTAAAGATGGCATCAACTGGGATATCAACCCCGAGCCTATTGTGATGCAGGAGGGTAATACAGACATGATTGAATCGGATTATAAATACGATCCACGTGTAGTATTTATTGAAGATCGCTACTGGGTGACTTGGTGCAATGGTTATCATGGGCCAACCATAGGTATTGCTTATACCTTTGACTTTAAAGTATTCTATCAGTGCGAGAATGCCTTTTTGCCATTTAATCGCAATGGAGTGCTGTTTCCTGAAAAAATAAACGGACGTTACGCTATGCTTAGCCGACCAAGCGATAATGGGCATACCCCGTTTGGTGATATTTACATCAGCTACAGTCCCGATATGAAATACTGGGGCGAACACCGTTGTGTGATGAAGGTGACACCTTTTGAGGATAGTGCATGGCAATGTACCAAGATAGGTGCCGGATCTGTACCCATCAAAACCAGCGAAGGATGGCTCGAATTTTATCATGGCGTAATTAATACCTGCAATGGATTCCGTTACTCAATGGGAGCTGCTCTGCTTAACCTTGATGATCCTTCAAAAGTACTTTATAGAACACAACCATACTTACTTGCTCCTGCCGCACCTTACGAACTGGCCGGTGATGTGCCTAATGTGGTATTTCCATGTGCAGCTCTTACCGATGGTGAGAAAATAGCCGTTTACTATGGTGCTGCCGATACCGTTGTTGGTATGGCATTTGGATACCAGCAGGAAATTATAGAGTTTATTAAAAACAATTCGATTTAATACATAAAACATACTGCAATGCGATCGATAAATGCTATAGTTCTGTCGGGATTAATCATGCTGGTTGGTTGGTCATGCCGGCAAACAAAATCGTCAATATTACCGGTTAATCTTACAAAGTATGTTGATCCGTTTATCGGTACAGATGGTCCCGGGAATACTTACCCGGGAGCAGTCGTGCCATTTGGAATGATTCAGTTGAGTCCGGACAATGGCTTGCCCGGATGGGATCGGATTGCTGGTTATTATTGGCAGGACTCCACCATCGCCGGTTTTAGTCACAAGCACCTGAGTGGCACCGGGGCGGGCGACCTTTACGATATCCTGATTATGCCTTATAACAGCAGGTTTACCTCTGATCTTTGGCCCGAACAGGGCAATTACAGGCCTTATTCGATGTTTGATCATGAAAGAGAGTCGGCTTCGCCGGGGTATTACCAGGTTGATTTGTTAAGTTCTGGTATTAAAGCTGAGCTGACCGCCACCGAGCGGGTAGGTGTTCATCGTTATACCTTTCCTAAAGATGAGGAGTCAAAGATTTTAATTGATTTGGGCTATAAACTTAACTGGGACAAGCCCACTGATACCTGCCTGGAACTATTGGATGATAGTACGATAGTGGGTTACCGGTATTCCGCCGGGTGGGCTCCTGATCAGCGGGAGCATTTTGTGATTAAGTTCTCAAAACCTTTTTCGGTTGTTGACTTTTATTCTGATGGTGCAAAACAACAATCAAAGCAAGTAAAAGGCGATAACACTAAAGCAGAAGTGACATTTAAATCTGGCAAAGAAGAGCAGGTGATAATTAAGGTTGCTTTGTCATCGTATTCAATTGAAGGAGCACAAAAAAACCTGGAACTGGAGTGCGCGCATTGGGATTTCGACCGGGTTGTTGCTGAAGCCAATAGAGCCTGGAATAATCAACTTCAGCTTATAGAGGTTGAGGGAGATGAACAGCAAAAAACTATTTTTTATACCAATTTGTACCATTGTTTTCTAACACCATCGCTGCATTCCGATGTGGATGGATGGTATAAAGGTGCCGATGGACAAATGTATCAAGCAAAGGGGTACGATAAGTACGATACCTTTTCTTTATGGGATACCTATCGTACAGCTCACCCTTTATATACGATACTTGTTCCGGGTAAGGTTGAGGATATGCTTGCCTCCTTTCTGAGTCACTATGATGAGACAGGCCTGCTGCCCGTTTGGAGTTTTGTTGGAAATGAAACCAACATGATGATTGGCTACCACTCTGTACCAGTAATTGTAGATGCTTATTTAAAAGGTATTCCGATGGATGTTCAGAAAGCCTACGAGGCCTGTAAAGCAACTGCTATGAGTGATGCCTGGAGTTTACCAGGTTATAAAAAATATGGATATGTACCGTATGATGATGAAAATAATGGACATTGGAGTGTTTCCAAAACCCTGGAGTATGCCTATGATGACTGGTGTATAGCGGCTTTTGCCAAGGCATTAAACAAAACGGATGATTATAAACTTTTCAGTAGCAGGGCAGATTATTGGAAAAATCTGTATGATGGAGAAAGTACCTTCTTTCGGCCGCGCAATAAAAACGGTGACTTTGTTGAACACTTTATCCCCAAGGAATATACTGAGTACTTTTGCGAAAGTAATGCATGGCACTACTTCTGGCATGTGCAGCATGATATACCCGGATTAATTCAAATAACCGGGAAGGATAATTTTACTGCCAGGCTGGATTCGATGTTTACTTACTATGACGATCCTGGCGATGAGTTGCCTATATTCTCTACGGGAATGATTGGCCAGTATGCCCATGGTAATGAACCCAGTCATCACGTTGCTTATTTATATAACGATATTGGTCAGCCTCGACAGTCACAGGAAATGGTACGTCGCATCATTACCAGTCAGTATACCGTTGAGCCGGATGGCTATTGTGGTAATGAAGATTGCGGGCAGATGTCGGCCTGGCTGGTGATGTCATCCATGGGAATATACCCGGTTAACCCGGCAAATGGAGTTTATAGTCTGACTTCGCCATGGCTGAAAGCAGCAACAATTAAACTGCCAGGCGGGAAAAGGTTTGAAATAACGACAGAATGTAAGGGTAAAGAAAATGTATTTATTCGTTCGGTAGCCTTTAATGGGAAAACCCTGGATGAATTAACACTTACTCACGATCAAATAATAAGTGGCGGACAGTTGCATTTCATCCTTGGAGATTAAAAAGCATGAAAAAATAAGAGGGTAATCCAATGTGGTTACCCTTTGTTTAAAGGCTTTTACCATTTAACTATTAAATTGATCAAGGGCATCCATATCGACGCGAAAAACTTTTACAGGCCTGTCTCCGGGCCTAAGGACTCTGGCAATAGCTTTGTAATTGTCTATGTTTTTTGCCAGTAAATCATTGTCCAGCTCTTGTCTTTCCGTGGTTTGCTTATAAAATTTATTCAAACTCTCCTTTGTTGGCAGGTTCATGCCTCATCACTAATCCTAAAGCAGTGTTACGATGCTTGTAATAGCGGCAATCATTCTTCTTTTGTGTGTTGGTAACATCTGGTAATATCAAAGAAAAAGAAGAAGGATAATAATCAGAAATACCATTATATCAAAATAATAAAGGAGGGAGGTAAATTCTGAGGATATAGTCTGGCTGGAGGCGGTTTTAGGCTTCGACCGGAACAGGCATACCATTGCTGTAATTTGGGCGTAGGTAGAAAGGCTTGAAGAGCCTTTTTATCTTTTTTAATTTGTTTTGTCTATTTTGTGAAAGAAAAAAAAGAACAATGAACTATAATACCATATATCAATATGCCATTCATGGTAAAAAACCTAAATGCCTTTAGGAGGTATGTGGTACGGTATTTTTTAGTAATTTAGAAATATAAAATAGCTATAGGGAATATACCGCAATAATTATTTAAATTTCGAAAATTCCCTTTTTGACCATACAATTCAGGTAAACATCGGATTATTGAGAAACTTAATTTTAAACACATTAACCATCATGACAAAAGTATCCCGGCACACAAGAGAATGATTAAAAAGCTTTGTCTTGTATCTTGATACTTATGTTTTGATACTAATTTTAACCGCATGAAAGAAAGAATATTAACACTGGTAAGTGTATGTTTGATTGCAATATCCTGCAATACAAAACAAATGAAACAGAATCAAACCCTTTATTTCAACGGCGACATCATTACAATGGAAGGTAATCAGCCGGAATATGTTGAGGCTGTTGTTGAAGAAAACGGAAAAATTGTTTTTGTGGGAGCAAAAGAAGTTGCGTTGAAAAAATTTGACGCTGCAAAACAAATTGACTTGCAGGGGAAAACCATGTTACCGGCCTTTATCGACGGTCATGGGCATTTTTATAATTTGGGCTTTACAGCCTTGTGTGCCAATTTATTGCCGCCACCAGACGGCCCCGGCCAAAATACACAAAGCATTGTTAACCAGTTAACCAGCTGGATAAGCACCGAAGAAGGAAAATATATTATCAGTAAATTTGGGTGGATTATTGGAAATGGGTATGATGATTCACAACTGGCCGAAAAGGAGCACCCTAAAGCAACAGATTTAGACAAAGTAAGCACAGAAATACCTATACTTATTTTGCACCAATCCGGGCACCTGGGAGTAATTAACTCAAAAGCAATGGAAATACTGGGGTACAACAATCAAACTCCTAATCCCAACGGAGGTGTATTGCGAAGAAATAAAGACAAGTCACCCAATGGCGTATTGGAAGAAAATGCCTTGTATGCAGTATTGCTACCTATTTTTGCAAAAACAGATGCCGACGTGGCTGCAAAGTGCATTGAAAAAGCACAATACGAATACGCCAGCAAAGGGTATCTTACGGTGCAGGATGGAAGGACAACCCTGGAACAATTAGCAATATTGGAAGCTGCTGCCGATAATAAGAAGTACTATCTTGATGTTGTAGTATATCCTGATATAACTCTTGGAACTGAATACATGTCGGGTAAATATTATAACAAGGAGCACAGCTATAATAACCGGTTTCGTATAGGAGGAGTGAAACTTACGCTGGACGGTTCTCCCCAAGGAAAAACAGCATGGCTTTCTAAGTGTTACCATGTAAACCCGGATGGCCAGACAGGATGTTACGAAGGATATGCAATAATGGATGATGATAATGCCACCATGTATGTAAAAAAAGCCTTTGAGAACAAATGGCAATTACTCTGTCATACCAATGGCGATGCAGCAATAGACCAATACATTAGAGCTATAAAAGCAGCAGAAGCGGAATATGCTTATAACGACCACCGAACTGTTTTGATACACGGACAAACATTAAGAAAAGACCAAATTCCAGACCTGGTAAACCTTGGAATTTTACCCTCATTATTTCCTATGCACACCTTTTACTGGGGCGACTGGCATGTAGAATCAGTGCTTGGAGAAGAGCGTGCCCATTACATTTCGCCATGTCGTGATGCTGTTGATGCCGGCCTTACCATTACCTCACATCATGATGCACCTGTTACCTTTCCAAACTCGCTGCGAGTGCTCGATGCCACCGTAAACCGTGTAACGCGAAGTGGAAAGATATTAGGACCTGACCAACGATTAACCGCATACGAAGCACTAAAAACACACACCGAATGGGCAGCAATCCAGTATTTTGAGGAAAACAGCAAAGGAACAATTACCAAAGATAAACTGGCCGATTTTGTGATTCTGGATAAAAACCCACTGAAAATAAATCCGATGGACATACATAAGATAAAAGTGTTGGAATCAATAAAAGAAGGAAAGACAGTTTATAACATAAAGGAATAAGTATCGCAATATATATGCATATATATAACCGGGACAGTGTTTATTAAGGGCTTTGTATCCGCCACCAACATTGTCCCGGTTTAACAAGAAAGTTGTAATTGCCTCAAAATAACCCGCCACACTTTCGTTAAATAACACTTTAAACTCACCACTTTCAAACGATCTGAAACAACATTTTGTCGGATGCCTTAGAGACTCATATATAATGAGATAAATTAAAAATTTTACGTCAAACCCAGGTTAATAGCTTTTAATACAGGGAAGGGGGCAAATCAGGTGAGTTCTACATGGCAAATAAAAGTAAAATTAAAGGCCTGAACGAAGATTTTATATATCCTGATTATCAATGTTATATACTTGATAAAAAAAAGACACTACATTTTTAAAAAAAGACCTGTGTTTTTATTAAAAATGTAGTGTGTTTTATACCAATAACACACTACATTTTTTTATCCTGTAATTAAATAGTCTTTAAAACGAGGTATCTTTATCAATCATTTGGTAGTACATTACAGTATAATAAAAATTACAACTGTGCTGGAAAAATATACACAATAAGAAAGTATTTAAAGGTTCTACCGTACGCTACCAGCTATCCCTTGATTGGCAACATAAACAAAGAAAAATATATTAAAAAAATAAAAGGGCATCCCAAAAGAAGAGTCCATTACCTTCAACAACATTTTATTCTTAAACCCGTGTTGGTAAATTGTTAAAAGCCAGTTGCTCTTTAGGAGTGGGATAATGTTGAATTTTGACAATAAACCAATTGTTTTACTTTTGAGACCCCCTGTATCAGATAATAATATAGCTATAAAATAACCTGCAATGTTTATCAAGGCAGTGTTACTATAGTCTTATTTCGATAACCATGAATTTAGCATCCATACGGTTTTCTCCTGTTGGCTGATGTAATCGGTGAGTAAAGTAATAGTGCCTTCATCATCAGCTTCTTGTGCCAATGGAAGCATAGCTTTTTCAGCACGAACTATGGTAGCCATATTTTCCAAGGTAAGCTGCATGCACTCGTTACCGTTGCTTACATTTTTAGCCGTTTTAATTTGTGCTGTTGATACATAGTCGGTAAAAGCATGCATTGGTGTTCCGCCCAGTGTTAAAATACGTTCAGCTATTTCATCTACTTTAACCACTGCATCGTTGTACAACTCTTCAAACTTAAGATGTAGTTCAAAAAATTTCTCACCTTTAACATTCCAATGAAAGCCACGTAAGTTTTGGTAGAATAACTGATAGTTGGCTAACAGTGTATTTAGTTCGTTTACTAATTCAGTACTTTCTTGTTGTTTTAAACCTAATAATTCGTTAATTGTCTTCATAATATATCGTTTTTATTTGTTTTAAAATTCTTGAACAAAGGTATATTTCCATACATTATCAATCAAATAGATAAATTTTATATATTGCATAGCTAAAACTTATAATAACTGTATAACAGATGCTTGGACTTAACTTACAACAATTAGAATATTTAGTAGCTGTAGATAATTACAAACAATTTACCATTGCAGCCGAGAAATGTTTTGTTACGCAGCCTACTTTAAGTATGCAAATTAAGAAAGCAGAAGAGCAGTTAGGTGTTGTTATATTTGACCGTACCAAACAACCTGTACTTACTACACCCGTTGGTCAGGTTATTATTAACCAAGCACGAGTGGTAATAAATGAATATAAGCGTTTAGAAGAGATTGTACGTGAGGAATCGGGACGTATAGAAGGTGAATTAAATATTGGTATTATCCCCTCTGTAGCACCCTATTTATTACCCCGTTTTGTAGGCCATTTTAAAGTTCATAATCCACTGGTAAAAATCTCTTTTAAAGAAATGATAACCGGGGAACTTGTTAAGGCATTAAAAAAGGACTTGTTAGATGCAGCAATACTTGTTACACCATTGCATGAAAAGGATATTATTGAACAAGCGCTCTTTTTTGAAGATGTATTAATATATGCTCACCCAGATCATCCTTTGCACAAGGTTCGTACATTAAGTGTTGATATGCTAACATCATCAGGGCTGTGGCTTTTAAATGAAGGCCATTGTTTTCGTTCACAAGTGCTTAACTTGTGTAAAATACAGGAAAGTGCCAGTCCTGATATACCATTCCAATTTGAAAGCGGATCGTTGGATACCATTCGAAAGATGGTGGATACGGAGGGGGGATATACGCTTATGCCGGGCTTGGCAGCACATGAGTTATTTTTTGATATGCATAAACAAGTTAAGGAATTTGAATCACCGGTGCCTTTGCGCGAAATTAGTATTGTTTATTCGCGGGCTTTTTATAAACGCTTATTAATTGAACGTTTGTCCGATTCTATCAAAGCAAATGTACCGGAAGAGATGCTGGATGATAAACGCGGACAGATTGTGGAGTGGAAGTAGGCAATTTGTAACCATGTGTTTTACATTGTAATATTAACGTTGTTCTACATGTGGCCTTTTGATGTTAAATTATAGAGTATTTCATTAAAAGATCACTTTTAACGGGTATCTTTGTTGCATGCAACAATTACAGAAATCAAGTCAGGTGGCTCTTCGCAAGCTAAATATACATGCGCTTAATCCAATGCAGGAGTCAACTATTGCAAGTATTAACAGCAGGAATGATGTTGTTTTATTATCACCAACAGGCTCAGGTAAAACACTGGCTTTTTTACTGCCTTTAATTGAACAGCTCGATAAAAATAATGAACAGGTACAGGTGCTCATTCTGGCTCCGGCACGTGAGTTGGCACTTCAAATTGAACAGGTATTTAAAAGTCTGAAAACAGGTTTTAAAGTAAATTGTTGCTACGGCGGACACCCAGTACGAACAGAAATAAATAACCTGAAGCATCCACCGGCAGTTTTGGTTGGTACACCTGGGCGTATTGCCGACCACTTAAGGCGAGAGTCATTTGATCCGTCAAATATTCGTTTTTTAGTTCTTGATGAATTTGATAAAGCACTTGATCTGGGGTTTCAAATTGAGATGAAGGAAATTATTAAGCAGTTGAAAGGCATAGAGCAACGCATATTAACCTCGGCAACAGCTATGGATAAGCTTCCGTCTTTTACGGGTATTAGGACGCCTGAAGAGCTTAATTTTATTGAAGAAGAGGAGTTGCCACGCGGATTAACCCTAAAAGGAGTAAGAGCTGAGGGGCGTGATAAATTGGAAATCTTTGTGCGTTTAATAAGTCATTTAGGTAATGCACCTATGTTGGCTTTTGTTAATCATCGTGAAGCTGCCGACCGGATTAGCAATCATTTGAAGGGGCAGGGAGTGGCACATGATGTGTTTCATGGTGGTATGAAGCAGGAAGAAAGAGAGCGTGCTTTACTAAAGTTTAGAAATGGTAGTCATCATCTCTTGATTACAACCGATTTAGCTTCGCGAGGGCTTGATATACCTGAGATTGAATATGTGCTGCATTATCACTTACCCTCAAAAGAAGATGCATATATTCATCGTAACGGGCGTACTGCGCGTATGCATGCCGACGGTACAGTGTACCTGGTAATGGCAGAGGATGAGAAAGTGCCTGGTTACATTACTGATGAGGTTGAATTTGAAACCATAGGAGAGGATCTGCCTTTGCCATCTGCACCTGAGTGGCAAACGCTTTATGTGAGTAGTGGAAAGAAAGACAAAATTAATAAAATAGATATTGTAGGCCTGTTTTTAAAAAAGGGTAACCTTCAAAAAGATGATTTAGGCTTAATTAATGTACTTGACCGTGTGTCTTTTGTAGCTGTACGGCGCAGCAAAGTACCCCAGGTAATTAAGCTTCTGAAAAATGAAAAAATAAAGGGTAAGAAATTAAAAATGGATGTGTCGAAATAGTATTACGGCACAGTTGTATTGGGGGTAGATGTTTTTGATTGTATAAGACAGGAGAGGGTACTTGTGATACAGCTGCTTGAAATATACCTTGTGTACTATACAAAGCACATTATAAAATTATATGGGCTTACTTTATTTCGTCTCCTTCGTAAATAAATGTGCCATTTCTATTTAGCTGAGATTTATTATACATGGCTAAGGCTACACTATCAGCTTTAATTGCCCGGTACTTTTTAAGTTTTCCGCCCAGCAGGGGGTTAAAAAGCAGCATTAGTTTCTCTGATATCTTTTCACCCAAACGAAATTCTTTTCTATGTCCTAAAAGTAATGAAGGCCTGAAAATATGAATACCTGGTAAAGCTAGCTCTGAAATGGCATTTTCCATATTACCTTTTGTTTTTAAGTAGAAGTTTGTTGTTTGCACAGATGCTCCAACTGAACTAATAACCGAGAACTGTTGGCATTTATTATGCTTAGCCCATTGAGCAAGCTGAACAACATAGGTGTAGTCTACTTTTGTAAATGCCTCTTGGCTACCGGCAGTTTTAATGGTTGTTCCTAAACAACAAAATACATCCTCAACCTTATCCTCCACTTTAAAATTGGCTATTCTGTTAAAATCAATATTTAGCACCAAAAGTTTTTTGTGCTCAATATGTAATGGGCGCCTGGTTAATGCAATCACTTTAGAATAGTGCTTACCGGATAGTAGTATCTTGAGAAGAGATTGACCTATAAGGCCGGTTGCCCCGGCTATTAATGCTGTTTTCATTGTTGTATTTTTAAGTTCGGGCAATGAATATTGTACAATCCATTGCCCGGGTATAAAAGCTGATTACCAATCCAAACCATATTTGTCACTAATATCCAATGGCGGCATTGGGCCATCTAATGGTTGCAAATCTTTAACATACCAGTCCATCCAAGCTAGCTGGCGGTAAAGTACATCAATACGTCCCACTTGTTTTCTGTTGCCATGCCCTTCTCCCGGGTATTGAACCAAACGAACAGCAGGATGATTATTCATTTTCATGCGACGGTAAAGTTCTAGGCTTTGGGCAGGATGAATGCGGGGGTCAGCAGCCCCACCATAAATTAATGTTGCTGTCTTACTTTTATGTGCGTGGTAAACAGGGCTCTGCTTTAGGTTCATTTCCCATTGTTTTTCCAATGGTTGGCCACTATGTACCAGTAGCTCCTCGTAAGCAATGTCTGTTGTGCCTTTTTTGCTTATAACATTTGTAATTCCCACAAATACACCAACTGCCTTAACATATTTAGTATAGTAGGTAGCAAACCAAGCTGATGCATAACCTCCATATGAACCACCTGCCATACCAACACGTTCACGGTCAGCACCTTTTTCTTTAATGAGGTATTCTATTCCATCGGCTAAATCATCAAACTCCTTACCTGCCGGATCCTGGAAACCTTCCATACCAAATTCAACACCATAACCTGTACTTGCCCTGTAATTAAAGTAAGCAACCAGGTAACCGTTACCTGCCATTACCTGGCCCGGTGTTGAATAGCCTGTTAACCAACCATTGGAATGGTGCGATTCCGGGCCACCATGCACAAAAACAATGAGGGGATATTTTTCACTTTCTTTATAACCAACAGGCTTTATTAAAATACCTTCAATATTTAAACCATCACGTGCCGAAAAGTTAATTACTTCTTGTTTGCCAAAGGTGTTGGTGGCTAACTCAGGATTAATATTTGTTAACAGGCTTAATTCACCTTTGCCACTCCATGTATAAATATTTGATATGTCGCTTGGTGTACTGCCACTAAAAGCCAATGATTTAAAATCGGAAGTATAAACAGGCGAACTAAATATTATACCAGATGTTTTTGAGTCCAGAATAAGCTGGCGTTTCTTATTTTTAAGTGCAATGGTATAAAGTTTTGGGTAAACACCTTCGTGTGCCAGGTATACAATTTCTTTGTTCGATTTCCAATCTGCCCAGGTCACATGTCCTTTGTATTTGTCAGGTGTAATATTTGTTATGGATCCGTCGGATATGTTTACATTGTAAACCTGGCTTACCGCATGGTCATTAATATTAAAGGCACCGGTGTAAACCAGTTGCAAACCATCAGGGCTAAAGGCATAATTACCCAGCTTACCAACATTTTTAAGTACCTGTTTTACCTTCACCTGTTCAATGTCATAAATATGTATTTTCCGAAACATATATTTCTGATCGATAAGTTTTAGGGCAGTAGAACTGTATGCTAATTGTTCACCTTTTTTATCAAAAGTAAAATCCCATATATTAACATCTTTTGTTAGCTGAATTTGTTTGGTTTGATTAAAATTTTCATCAAACTCCACAAGGAACAGGTTATCATTTTTAATATTTTCCTCGTAGAAAATAAAATCGTATCCTCGCTTTTTAAGTTCTTTTTCTTTACCTGGGCTTATTGTGGTTGATAGGTATCCAAAGCCTTTACCATTAGGATTCCATTCAAAAGAATTAACGCCATTTATAGCATTTGTTACCTGTATAGGTTTACCTCCTTCAGTTGGCCTTACAAATACCTGGTAAGCATTATCAACTCTCATCTTAAAAGCAAGGGTTTTACCATCAGGACTCCACAGTGGTGAGATGCCTTTAATATTTTCTTTAAAAAGAGGTTCTGATGTTTTGGAGTTTAAATTGGCAAGCATGTAGCTTGTGTGTGAGTCCCCGGGAGCTTCATTAGGTGTGCGTGGTGTGTAAATTGTATAGATCAGTTGCTTGCCATCCGGATGTATTTGAACTATTTGGCTTGATTTGAGTTGCAATAATTCTGCTGGTGTAAGAACATTTGATTCAGCTTGAGAGTAAGACAAGAGTGAACAGGTAAGCAATAAGAAACAGATCATTGCTCTTTTGTAATTCATTACATTTTTCATCAGGTAAATTTTATTTTTTAATAGCTGTTATGTAAGCTTTCAATATATTCCCGGATTTAACCGGGGTATGATTTTTTTATTATTAAATACTGAGCTGGATGGAGTAAAATTAATGAACTTTTGGGAAGGATACGAATAAAAAGAAAGGTTGTCCTTTGAGAAGGACAACCTTTTGCAACAAACTGGTTAATTCTGTTGTAGGTATATACTACGTTTTATTTTTACCTGCTACCCGTTACAAGAGTACGGCTACCATCATAACTGACTGCCTCAATCCTGGTAGATCCACCCGGGTATGGCACATTAGTAGTACTGTTAGTGGAGCTGCCGGTTCCAACCATAGTGATGAAAGATAGCTCATTACCTGAGTAGGTTTCAAAAACAACTACATTTTGCCACACGTTATGAGATATAACTTTTGAAGTAGAACCGTTTATTCCATTGTTATACTGTCCTGCCACTTTTCTTTTGTGTTTGAATGCATCAATACAATTACCATTAATGTAATGGATAACATTACTTTGTGGTTTTGGATATCTGCTGACATAGTTAATGGTTTCATCTATCATTGATTGAGTAATTGTTTTTTGAGCAGGAGCATAGTCATCAAAGTACTTATCAACTTCCTTAAGCATTCCTATCTTTAAAAAGAAATCACTTAAATCCTGTTGAACAGCATCACATACATTCTTAACAAAATTCATTTGTAACTTACCATCAGAAAAGCTGCTTTCATCAGTGTTACGAACTTTCTCAAATATATCAGCCCAAAAATACGGTTGATGCCATGTATTTCCTTCGCCAGCCACATGGTAATATAGTTGTAATTGCCATAAAGGAACTAGTTTTACAAAATGATCACCACCCCATCTGCCATTTGCTTTTATACCATATGTAACATCAGGTCCGGCTTGTAAACCCCATTCCTGTCCATTTATAATGCCGTTGGTAAAGAAAGCGTTAAACCGTCCGCCTATAGTTCCACTAATATTTTCATGTTCCAATCGTAAGCTACCAGGAGTGTAACAATACTGGTTCCATGCCGAAAAGATATTATTGGTACACTCAGATGTTCCAACCCACTTTAAGCCCGGCCTGGTTTGGTTAACATGACCAAATTCATGAGCAACACCCCATATATTCTGGCGTAAAGCAGATGGGTTGGCAACGGTATTCATGGTGTTGTCATGAAATGCAGCTCCATACCCATCTGCATGCATATATCCTTGCCATATAACACGACCGAATATATGATTTTTAGGTTCCTTGTTATATTTATTTAGCCCCATAATCATATGTTGCGAAGTCATAATATCATCATAAAGCGTAATAAGTTCTTTAAGCTGGCCGTAGCAATTGTTCTTAAGTGATGCAACACTGTAAGCCAGTTGAACTTTCTCTCCTACTATATCAAGAATTGGGCTAATAGCATTATCAAGTAGTGCAATTCCATCAGCCTCGTTGTGACGGCCAGAATCAAAATAGCCGTTTACCTTACCTGATGCAATGTGAATTTTAATACCTGGAGCAGTTTGATATTCCGGTGTGAAATAGTTAATATAACCATTTCCATTTCCCTTTATGGTAAGTATATTTAATCCGTTACTCAGTGGATAGCTATTATCGTCTCCTCCAGGTCCAAAATCAGTTATTCGTAAACTTAAATTTTCAGCTTCAGATGATCCAACAAAAATGACAACTTCTTCTCCTTTTTCAAAGTAAATACCTGTCGGGTTTTCAAACTGGTTATACCCACTTATCTTTAACTCAGCAGATAAATCACCTACAGGGCGGTATGGTTCATATTGTTGAACCCTGAACTCCATATTGTATTTTCCGGCTAATAAATAGGCAGCAATATTCTGGATGAAAGGGTTTTTAATATCATTAAGGTTACTTGTTGTAAATCCTGCCCTTAGTTCAGAGCAAGTGATGTCAGTAAAATGATGTAAATCATCAGAGATAGCATTCAGGCTTCTGTTTTCGTAACATTCAAATTCAGCAAGAGAAACATAGTATTTACCAGCATCACCGGAATAAGCGTCGCTTACATCTACTTTAACTTTTCGGGGATTAATAACGGGTGTTGGAAAATTAATTTTGATAGGGGTGTTAGACCGTGGAACATCCGTTTCACCTACTAAAGTGTAGGTTGGATTATCTGCTGTTGTTACCCATACCGAAGCTTTTTTAATAATGCCATTGGGGCCGCTTGAACGTGGATGCAAGACAACATAGTTAGCTATAGCTGCTTCTGCCGGATCCAGATTGTATTCAAATGATAAAACAGGTTTATCGGGCATTCCACCCCATGGTGAATGGTAGAGTGTTGATAGGTCGTTATCGTAACTTTTATCAATATTTTGACCTGGTTGGTATTTATCAGATGGGCTCAGAACAGCAGATAACACAGGTATTTTTTTATCCTTCTCAAAAGATTCTGTTCCTATTGGGGTGTATGTATCCGAAATAGTTAATGCCTGAAATACAGTTACACTATCTTTTACTGTACCATTTGTTTCTTTAAAATAGATCTTTCCAACACGGGGGATGCCGGATTGTTCCAGTTGATCAACATTAAACTCGAAAACATAATCAACAAGATCTACTTGTGCATTTTTCAGTACGGGAGATTTTTTTATCCAACTCTCAGTAATATCGTAATCGAACTGGATATTACTTTGAATATTTACAGTAATACTTTGAGCTTTATAATCAACCCGGAGATCTTTATTCTGAATAGCAATAACAGGGTCTGAACCAAACTGCACAATGTTTATAGTTTCGCTTAAAGTGTTGGTCTTAATAGTGATAATAGCTGATCTTTGTGCTGTAGCTGGGTTTTTATCAACACTAATTTTTAACTCATTATCACCTTGGTTTACCGGATGACACCATCCTTCTGTTGAAGAAATACTCCAATTATCTTTTGTAGAATAAATTGGAATTAGTTTTTGAGAAGATTCAAGCGGAAAACTGATTGATTTATATTGCTCATTTATCGTTAGTTTTTCAGGACTTTCGATAGCTTCCTGTTGACAGGCATTAAGAATAACAGCTAACAGGAAAATAAAAATGGTAATACTTAACTTTGATAGATTCATTGTTACTGGTTTTTAGGTGTTAATAATAGACTGTTGTAAAAAGGGTAAGGCCGTAATAAAAAGTTTACTTAATAATTTGTATCAGGATCCTCCGGGTCAATGATGTGTTTTTCAATTGTGAAAAATTCGAATTCACTCATGGTCCAGAAAACGTGTTCTTTGTTTGTTTTATTCACACTAAATCGGAAATACCGAAATACCTGATCACTACTGTAAGTGGGCGAGTTAAAAGAATCTGTTTTTGTGGTTGGAAGCTGGTCTTCTTCAACAGTTAGGTTGCGTATTAAGAACCACTCATTTCCATCCATACTACCAAACAAATCAACATCTGTTGGTTTAGTTTCTGTATGTGTAGTTCGGGGCGAATAGTTAAAACGGAAATGTTGGACATCTTTTTTCAGATCTATTTCCAGGTAATGAGGTCCCGGAGGTGGCGATTGCCATTGAGTATGAAAAAAAGTGGAGTTATCGCCATCAAGCAGTTTTTCGGGGCCATCACTCTCTCGTAAAGCATTAGTTGATAGTTGCTCTTTTGTTAATTCTAATTTTTCTTCTCTTAATATGGTTTCTACAATTGGGGCTGCATCAGAAATACTTTTTATATTTATATTTTTGCCTTTTAACCGGTTTGTGCTATACGGTAGTAAGTCAAATGAGTATTCGCCAAATTTCTTACGGGTATTTAGTATTTCAATTGAATCAGTGCTTGAGAGTTTAATAATATCTTTTTTCAAACGGTGATCGTAATAGCTCACTTCAACATAATGTACAGAACTGTCGTTAGGCATTTTCCAGCTTAGTAAAATACTTCCGGGTCTGGCTTCTGCTTGTGGACTACTGATGTCTGATGGTCCATCTAAAACTATAGTTTCTTTCTTACAACTGAATAGTATAGTTAATAAGCATATGGTAATTATTATAGAGCTTTTGTATTTCATGAGTTTTAATTTTTAAATTAACCAATAGGAGAGAAACAATAATTATTATTTAATAATCAGTGTTCTGAACCAGGTTAGTGTTTCTGTTGATGTCAGTAATAGGAATAGGCATCAGGTAATGAGCCGGATTGTTGAAGTTTCTGACAAACGGTACTTCTTGTACCTCTGAAAAAGAGTAAATATTATCAGCTTCAATATTTAATCCTTTTGCTTTAACATTAAAAAAGTCGCCTGCTTTTAACCAGCGCCTCATGTCCCAGAAGTTATGATTTTCCAGGTAAAGTTCAATTTGCCGCTCTTGTCGGACAATCTCTCTTAGTTTATCCTGGTTTAAAGTTGCAACACCATTCCAGGCTGTTTCAACATCAGGAATACCGGCCCTGTCACGTACCAGATTTAAATATGTTATAGCAGAAGGTAAGTCACTATCTTCAACGCATGCTTCAGCATATCCCAGGTACAACTCCGCTAAGCGGACTATTGGCCATGGATAATCATTTGGTTTACTTAAACTTTTGGAAACCTTATAGGATGGATCAATACCTTTTTTATTAAGGAAGCCTGTGGGTGAATAGTTGTTTGTTCGTCCCTGGCGTCCGCAATTACCTGATTTTAACATGCTGGTAATAAGTCTGGAACTTTCTTTACCATTGACATTGCTTTTTGAGAAATGAGGGTCACTGTCATATGCACCATTGGAATTTGCCGACATAATTTCAAAGTACCCTCCATGAAAGGCTATCCAGGCATAATACCGGGGTTCTCTTTTTAAATTAAGCAATAATGTTTGAGAGCCAATAGGAACAGCCAACGTATCTGAAGAGGTTCCTGTAACAACGTCAAAGCGTTTGGTATAGTTATAATCAGGATCTTCACTTATAGGCAGACCATTTTCGGTATAGAACCGTTCAATCATTGTTAAAGTTGGTGCAATACCATTCCAGCCGGCAGAGGGTGCAAAAGGAACGGATTTATTTTGTATACCATAGTAGCCTTCTTCATTGCAGTCAGCCCAAATTATCTCGTTATTAGCCGGGTGTATGATGTTATACCTTAGCCGGTGTATAAATGGGTCGGCAGGCTGGTAATTGTCACCATAGTCTTCTGTTTGGTAGAGTTCAAAACCTGCACTATGGGCTAAATCAATAGCTTCTTTATATGCCTCTTTGGCTTTTGCCCATTTTGTTGGGTCGTAAGTGGAGTTAAAGAGTGGTGAGCCATCTTTATTTTTCAAATTATTGTATATGGGATTGCCATTGAATTGTGGTGATGCAGCATAAAGAAGCAAACGTGCTTTTAGGGCTTTAGCAGCAACACTTGTAGCAAGGCCATATTCAGTACCACTGCGTTTGGCAGGTAGCTCTTCGGCCGCTTCATCAAACTTATCAATAATAAATTGTACACAATCATCATAATTGCTACGGCTTAAATAATTCTCAGGTGCTGTTTCAATTAAAGGCTCTTCTTTAATAAGAATTATCGGTCCATATGATCGGATCAATAGAAAGTGATAATAAGCTATTAAGAAGTTGGTTTGTGCAATATAATCATCAATCTTCTTAGGTTCCAGTTCTGGAACTGTTTCAATATTATTGAGCATAATATAGCATTGACGAAGCCCCTGGAATAAGGTATTCCAATACGAAATAATTGGTGTACTGGGTGTATAATTGCCTTTCGGAAAGTTGGCAAAAGTTTCGTGTTCAAAAGCAGTAACAACTTCATCACCTGTCATTAAGTCAAGTGAAGCATTCCCGCTGCGTGGGTTTGGCAGGTAAGAATAGCACGAATACATGTATCGGTCTGCCGCTATTTTGTCCATAAAGGCATCTTCTTCAGTGGGTTTTTCATCTGGAACAATATCCAGAAAGTTACATGACACCAATGCCAGGGATGTGACTAGTACTAGGATAATATTTTTTTTCATGATAATATCGTTTTAATTTACTTATAAAGTCATTTGAAATCCAATGTTAAAAACACGTTGAGTTGGGTATTTTAAGCCGGAACCTCCTCCTTGTTCGGGATCCCAATATTTGAAAGATGAAAATGTTAAGAGGTTAAGGCCACTTACATAAAAGCGCATATTTTTATGAGAAAAGCCTACTTCTGCATTCTTGAGTTTTATAAAAGAGGCATCTCGTATCCAAAAATCCGATCCAGCAGTATTGTTAGGATGATCAATTTTGGTCAACCTGGGGTAAGCTGCATATATATTCTGGTTATCCGGACTCCAATAGTCTTCTGCAATAAAGCTTAGAACATTGCGGTTGTATTGAGTGCCAAAAGGGTGAAAACCTGACATCATTAATGATGTATTAGCCACTCCTTGGAATAAACACGAAACATCAAACTTTTTATACTTGACAGACGGACCAAAACCATATATAATTTCAGGTATCTGTGGATGTCCCATGTAAACCTTATCGTTAGCATCAATAATACCATCGGATATACCATAACGGTTTGGCATGTCAAGGTATTTAATGTCACCAGGTGATACATTTCCTGATATTTGCTGTTTTGCACTGTTATTTATATGGTTTTGATCAATAAATAAGTGATCAGACCGATAGGCCAGGTATGTATTCAGTTTTCGGCCAACTTGTGCAAGGTGAGGATATTCCATATAAAATGGTTCATCATACTCAAGTATCTTATTTGTAGCATAAGTAAAAGTACCTTTAAATTGAACTGTTAAATTATTATTGACTTGCTTGCCATAGTTAAGTGCTATATCAAAACCTGAGTTTTTAACTTTGGCAAAGTTACCGTAGATTTTGGTTTCTGATGTGCCGAGATAATTTGGAATAGTTTTCTTCTCCTGAAAGATATTATCACGCATCTCCTGGAAAAAATCAACCATAATATTAATGTCCCTGAACAATTGGATGTCAGCTCCTAAGTTGATTTTTTTACCTGTTTCCCAAGTAATGTTATTATTCTGGTAGCGATTATACGATGGGCCACTCTTGTCGATAATATTATTGCCATACCCGGTTCTGAAACTATTGCTCCCGGTCAGATCAACATCTGAAAGATATATAAAGCGTTCGCCACCTATCTGGTCATTGCCGACAACTCCATATGAAGCTCTGAATTTAAGATTTGAAACAATATCAGTCAGGCCTTGAAAGAATAATTCACGAGAAATATTGTAACCTACAGCAACAGATGGGAATAGCCCCCATCTATACCCTTCTGCAAAGTTTTCAGAACCGTTGTAACCCAGGTTAAATTCTACAAGGTATTTGTTATCAAAACCATACGAAGCCCGGGCAGCTACACCTTGTCTTCGTCTTGGTAATGATGATAATAAATTGGACACATTGTTATTAGCAAATTGATCCTGGTTGTAAAGTAACATTGTGTTAATGCTATGCTTTTCAATAACCTTTGAATAATCAATATAAGTTTGAAAGTAGATGCGTCTGTCTCCTCCCTGTGAACCTGAAGTTGAGAATACAGGTTTTTTTTCATCGCTTAATGGTCGGGTGGTAATATTATAGTTGTCATCTATAATCTCATAGCTGTCAAGTGTATATCTATTGTATCCTTGGCTTCTCTTAGTCAGGGATGACGAGAAGTTTTTAAAAGATACCATGGCTTTGAAACTCAACCCTTCTGTAATCATACTTAACTTTTGCGAAAATTCCAGATTAGCAATAACAGTGCTGTTAAAAGAATTATTATATCCTTTTGTCAGTTCTGCTAATGGATTTGTTGCACCTTGTTCATTTCCACCGGCAAAAGCTCCCCATTTTATCCAACTAACTGCATTGTTAGGGTCTGGATACATTACCGGAAAATTAACAGGGTTGGTATTCATTACTGAATTATAGATATTACTGACGCCGATGTTAGGCGAACGTTTGGATTGTATTTGAGTATTAAGCCGTAGTGATAGCTTTGATAAGGGGCTTAAATTGGCATTAATATTATTTTGAAAGGCATAACGCATAACATCAATGTTGTTGTTGTATGAGAAGAATTCCTGACTTCTGTTTTTCAACATCCCTGTTTGATGTGTTATTCCCACATTCATAAAATAATCAACTTTTTTACCACCACCTCTTATATTCAGGTTAACTATTTGGTTATGAGTTTGATTTTTAAATATTTCATTATACCAGTTAACATTGGGAAAAACATATGGATTCAGATTTTTGGCAGTTCCATTAATTTGCTCGTCAGTATATAAAATATCGCCAAGAGATTGGTTTGTTACTGCTTCATTGTACAACCGCATGTAAGAAACCCCATTTACAAATTCAGGAGTTGAAGTAGGCTGACTAATTGAATTTTCCACCCGTATGTTAATAGCAGGTTTTTCCAGATTTGCTCCATTTTTCGTTGTAATTATCATAACTCCATTAGCTCCTCTTGTACCATACATGGCTGTAGCTGTAGCATCCTTTAAAATAGAAAAACCCTCAATAACTTCAGGAGGAAGAGCATTTAAATCATTTGCAGACACCTCCACGCCATCAATAACAATTAGGGGAGAGGTGGTACCACTTAATGTTGAAATACCGCGAATATAAAAGCTGGCACCATCGGCACCGGGTTCACCTGTTCTCTGAAAAGCTACAACACCGGCTAAACGACCAGCAAAGGCTGTTGACAAGTTGGCAGAAGGAACAATGAGGTCTTTAGGTTTAATGGTTTGTACCGAACCAACAACACTTTCCTTCTTTTGCCCGGTACCGAAAGCAGTGATTACAATTTCATCAATATCTTCGACAGATGCGTGTAGGGTGGTATTTATTGTTTTCTGGTCGCCTACTTTAATTTCCTGACTTTTCATACCAATGAAGGAAATTACTAAGACATCTTCTGGTGAATTACAATCAAGACTGTATGAGCCGTTTATGTCTGTTATAGTTCCGGTAGTTGTTCCTTTTATCATTACGGTTACGCCTGGAATTGGCGTGCCATCTGTTTGCCTTACTGTTCCTTTTATCTTTATCTTTTGGTATAATGCCAATGTTTTTTCATGTAACTTTTTTGATATTGTTATTTTTTTATTTTCAATGTAATATCCAACACTTTGCCCTTCCAATACCTTGCTTAGTATAGACTCAATTGGGGTATCATTAAAAGATAAGTGTAGCTTAACATTATTATTTAATTCATCGGCACTATAAAAGATTCGATAGTCAGACTCTGATTTTATCAGATCTAATGCTTCTTCAATCGTGGAGTTGGAAAAGTTAATAGTAATTTTGTCTTCCTGTTGATTAGCCTGTATAGAGAAAGTTCCCGTTAGAATAAAAAATGTTGTGATTATAACGGATTGTAATTGTCTTTTACTCTTATTACTTTCGAAATAGGAGCTACGTTTTATAAATTTAATTTTCATAACTTTGAGTTGTTTTTTAGTTGTTCTATTTTAAAATTCTATTCGCAATAGAATTTGACTTTAAGGACACTATACGAAGGGTGCTGCAACACCCTTCGTAATTTTTATTACATAGGCAAAGTTTTAATATTAATAGTATCGTTAGTAATTTCGTAGTTAAAATTGATCCATTGGTTTATGGTTTTAAGTATCTCGCTGGGGGTTTCATCTCTAAACTCACCAGTAATTAGCTTGGTGGGCAATGGCTTGTTTTCAAAGTGAATCACCACATTATGAAAACGTTCTATTTTATTGGCAACATCGCGGAATGTTTCATTTTTAAACACAATCCTATTTTCTCTCCAGGCCAGATCATTGCATAAGTTATCAGGAGTAATAGTTTTATAAGTTTGTGTTTGGTGATTGTAAGTGCATTTTTGTGCTGGTTTTAATGTTTGTTTGTTAATGAAATGACCTGTTTTATTCGTAAAGTAAACATTTACCTTTCCTTCAAGTAATAGGGTAGAAGTAATTGTTTCGTTTTGATAAGCTTTAATATTAAATTTGGTACCCAGAACTTTAACTGTTGAATAAGTTGTTTGTACTTTAAAAGGTTTTTCCCCACTATGTGTTACCTCAAAATAGGCTTGTCCTTCAAGTTTTACAAGCCTGTTTGAAGAATTAAAATGTGCAGGGTAGAATAGCTTACTATTGGGAGCCAGTGTTACCTGTGTACTATCTGGGAGTAATATTTTACTTGTTTTGCCTTTGGGAGTGCTGGCAAGTTGCCATGTTTCATCATCATTATTATTAAGAAAGAGGTAGCCACTAAAAGATGCAATTATTAGTCCAATATAAATGGCTGCTATCTTTATGATTGTACGACGTCTTTTCGTTTTTACAATTTTCTTTTTGATGTTTGCATAGTCATGACTTAATATTGATTCCTGCATTATACTTGAATATATAGATTTGGCCTTTATCAATTTTTCCAGTTCAGTATAACGATCAGGGGTTGCTTCCAGCCATTTTTCCAGTTCTTGTTTTTCAGTTTTTGTAATATGCTGACTGAAAATATAATTAAGTATTATAGCATGTTGCCTGTTATTATTCATTACTATTTTGTTCTGTTACTGATTATAAAATGCTTTAACAGGCTAATACCCTAGTGAAGAATTGTATTTTTTTTACTTTTATTAAAACAAATTATAAAAATAAGCAATAAAGCACAGGTAATCTTTAAGTTGTAGACGTAAAATTTGTAAGGCTTTTGACATATGAAATTCAACTCCTTTAACGGATATGTCAAGCTCCTTAGCTATTGCAGCATATGTTTTGTCTTGCTGCCTGTGCATAGCAAAAATTAATCGGGTTTGGTGTGGTAATTTGTTCAGAGCCTCTTGAATTTTATCAACTAATTCGTTTAGTTCCACTTCTGGGATAAAGACTTCTTCTTTTTCAAGTAAACGTTGTAAAATGTGTGCATGGTTATTTCGTTTTACTTTTTGCTTACGAAAGTAGCCTAAACATGCATTTTTGATGCTTCGGTATAAAAAGCAGTCCAGTTGATTTGGTGAGAAGTTGCGTAAATCCAAATCCCAAAGCTTAACAAATAGTTCCTGAACGATGTCTTTACATACTTCAAAGTCAGTGATAAAGGTGTGAGCGTAATGACATAGCCTAAGATAATATTGCTTAAATAATTCTGAAAAATAAAGTTCCTTTTGGGAATATTTATCATATGTGAGTTTAGTTTGTATTTTCTTTGTTTTTTCCAAAAAACGTGTAATTAAAATGTTTTATAACACAAGTTTAGTTAAAGAAAATTAAATTGCAATATCAAAGTTATTATTATTTAATATTATTAACTCAGATGATCAAAATATTGATTGATTATTATATGCTGTTGATAAACTAGTATCTTATATGTTGAGTAGTGTTGGTGATGAATAGATAATACGTTACAGTTCTTTACTGTTTGTACAAACAGTACTTAATATCATTCTTAATACTTGCTGTGGACAGAGAATTGTTAGATTGTAAAATGATAACCTTTTTGTGCTAATATTACATTGAACCTGATAATTATCAGATGGGTCTTATCCTTTTTTTGAACTTATACTACGTTATAAGATGTCTCTTTAACCAAGGGTTTCGAATTAGTTTGAGTATTGCTTCCTTTTTAATTTTAAAATAATTGCCTGGTTCAGCAAGTTTGACTTTAGGCTCTCTTATTGTAATAATTACCTGTTATGGTTTAAAAAAAATCTAAATAATTAATTTAGCTGGGTTGCAAAATGGAATCCGTATTACTTACAACTTTGTATTTTTAAGTCATATGCCTGATTAAAATCGCATAAAAAAGGCCATCCATACAGACAGCCTTTTTTAAATTTATTATTTTTTGAGGTTATGCATTTTGCTTTTTAATTAAGTTAAGTGCAGAGCCTTCTTTGAACCAAGCTATTTGAGTTTCATTATATGAATGGTTAGCTATAATCACTTCTTTAGAACCATCTGTGTGAACGATTTCTAATTGTAATGGTTTGTTGGGGCTAAATGAATCTAAATCAAGAAAGTTAAATGTGTCATCTTCTTTAATTTTATCATAATCGCCTTCATTGGCAAAAGTTAAACCTAGCATACCTTGTTTCTTAAGGTTGGTTTCGTGTATGCGGGCAAAGCTTTTTACCAATACTGCCCGAACACCCATAAAACGAGGTTCCATTGCAGCATGTTCGCGCGATGATCCTTCGCCATAGTTATGATCTCCTACAACAATGGTTGGAATACCCTCAGCTTTATATTTGCGTTGTGTTGCAGGTACTTCGCCATATTCACCTGTTAATTGGTTTTTAACTTTATTGGTTTCTTCATTAAAGAAGTTAACTGCACCAATCAACATGTTGTTAGAGATATTATCAAGGTGACCACGAAATTTTAACCATGGACCAGCCATTGAAATATGGTCTGTTGTACACTTCCCTTTTGCCTTAATTAATAATTTAGCACCAGTAATGTTTTTTCCGTCCCAAGGGGCAAAAGGTGTTAAAAGCTGCAATCGCTCACTGTTTTCATTTACAACTACATTCACTTCTGAACCATCAGTAGCAGGAGCCTGGTAACCGGCATCTTCTACATCAAAGCCTTTAGGAGGTAACTCAAAACCTGTTGGGGCATCAAACTTAACGTCTTCACCTTTTTCATTTCTCAAAGTGTCTGTTAAGGGATTAAAACCTAAATCACCGGCTATGGCTATGGCAGTTACCAGCTCAGGAGAACCTACAAAAGCAAATGTATTCGGATTGCCATCTGCGCGTTTTGCGAAGTTGCGATTAAACGAATGTACAATAGTGTTTTTTTCTTGCTTTTCAGCATCAGTACGTGCCCACATACCAATACAAGGACCGCAGGCATTGGCATATACTTCGCCACCCATTTTATTAAAAGTGTCAATCAGCCCGTCACGTTCTATGGTATAGCGTACCAATTCAGATCCCGGAGTGATCTTAAACTCACTGGCTGCTTTTAAATTCTTTTCAGAAGCTTGTCTGGCAATAGAAGCAGCCTTGGAAATATCTTCATATGAAGAGTTAGTACATGAGCCAATTAAACCTACATCAACCTTTAGAGGCCAACCGTTTTTTCTGGCTTCTTCGCGCATTTCCGATATAGGTGTTGCGCGATCAGGAGTAAATGGACCATTTAAATAAGGTTCTAAAGTATTTAAATCTATTTCAAGAACCTGATCAAAATACTTCTCAGGGTTTGCATAAACCTCTGCATCGCCTGTTAAATGTTCTTTAATAACATTGGCCGCTTCGGCTATTTCAGCACGGTTTGTAGCAGTCAGATAGCGAGCCATGGAAGCATCGTAACCAAAAGTAGAAGTAGTTGCTCCAATTTCAGCACCCATGTTACAGATGGTTCCTTTGCCTGTACAGCTTAATGATTCTGCTCCTTCACCAAAATATTCAACAATACAACCGGTACCACCTTTAACAGTTAATAATCCGGCCACCTTAAGAATAATATCTTTAGGGGCAGCCCAACCATTTAATTTACCTGTTAGTTTAATACCAATTAGTTTAGGGAATTTTAATTCCCAAGGCATGCCAGCCATTACATCAACAGCATCGGCACCACCAACACCCACAGCAATCATGCCAAGTCCACCAGCATTAACTGTGTGTGAATCTGTTCCAATCATCATACCACCCGGAAAAGCATAGTTTTCTAATACAACCTGGTGGATAATACCCGCACCCGGTTTCCAGAAACCAATGCCGTACTTGTTAGATACAGAACTAAGAAAATCATATACCTCTTTATTTGTGACTTCTGCAGTTGCTAAATCTTTATTAGCGCCAACTTTGGCCTGGATAAGGTGATCAGCATGAACTGTAGATGGTACAGCAGCACGCGATTTACCTGCCTGCATAAATTGTAATAAAGCCATTTGGGCTGTAGCGTCCTGCATTGCAACTCTGTCGGGATTAAAATTGACATATGATGCGCCACGCTCAAATGACTCTGCCGGTATACTATCAGCCAAATGAGCATAAAGGATTTTTTCAGTTAACGTTAAGGGCCTGCCGAGTAGTTGTCTTGTTTTTTCAACTTTACCTGGTAATTCGGCATATACCTTTTTAATCATTTCAATGTCAAAAGCCATCTTTTTATTGGTTAAGTAATACAAATAAGCGATTTTTTTTCATTTCCAAAGGTTAACAAAACTAGTAAAATATCACTATTTATAATCATGTTATTAAACAGATGAACATCAAATTAGTTGCAGTTGATACTGCTTTAAAATTCTTTTACTAACTTGATGGCTGATTATTTTTTCTGAATATACCCTAATATGAAGTTGATCTTGATTTATGAAAATTTACGCATCGCATTTGGTTCCATACGAACCAACTTGTTGAGGACTATTTTAACAATATTGATCATAAGTATTGGGATTACAGCTCTGATAGGAATTTTAACCGCAATATCATCTATCCAGGCTGCCATAAATAACAAGTTCACAGGAATGGGTGCTAATTCATTTACCATTGAAAACAGGGGAATGAATGTACAGATCGGAAAACGTAAATTAAGGAATAAACGCTATGGATTTATATCTTTTAAAGAAGCCATACAGTTCAAAAATGAGTATAATTTTCCATCAATAGTTGCGGTATCACACACTGCAAGCGGAGCAGCAACGGTTAAATATGAATCAGAGCAATCAAACCCTAATGTGATGGTAATGGGTGTTGATGAGAACTTTCTTGATGTGGAAGGGCATAACTTGAAGTGGGGACGAAATTTTACAAGCCAGGATATACAGGATAACAGGTATGTAGCTGTACTGGGCAGTAGTTTGGTTAAAAAGGTGTTCCCCGATAGCTCTAACCCTGTTGATAAGGTTATCGTTACCGGTGGAGTAAAATATAAGGTTATTGGAGTACTAGAAGAAAAAGGCTCAGGATTTGGAGCGCAAAGTGATAATATACTTCTTTTACCATTAACAAATGTGCGACAGGTGTTTAGCCGACCCAATATGTCGTATAAAATCGTGGTTAAAGCAAATGATAGTCAACAGCTTGATGGCGCCATAAGTGAAGCTACCGGGTTATTTCGTGTTATTCGCGGTTTAACAGTACATGATGAGGATAACTTTAATATCAACAAAAGTGATAACCTGGCGCGCCTGTTAATAGAAAGTACCGGCAATGTTACTTTTGTAGCTTCAATTATTGGGCTTATTACTTTGTTGGGAGCTGCTATTGGATTGATGAATATTATGTTAGTAGCTGTTACTGAACGAACACGTGAGATAGGTATTAGAAAGGCAATGGGAGCCAACAATAAAGCTATTCGTAACCAGTTTTTATTTGAATCCATTATAATTGGACAATTAGGAGGAGTAATTGGGACAGTGCTGGGGATTTTAATCGGTAATTTAATGTCGATGGCTTTACAGACTGATTTTATTGTGCCATGGAACTGGGTTGTTTTAGGCGTAATTGTATGTTTGATTGTTGGATTAGTTTCCGGTTTAATGCCTGCTATCAAAGCATCTAAACTAGATCCTATTGATTCATTGAGGTATGAATAATATGTGCAGATCTTTTAGGGGCAGGAGGAGATTAAAGTTAAACTATGTGTTGTGCATAATGTTTGTAAGGTTCCGTGTAAGGCTATTTACACCAGTCTATATTGAAGTGGTTCCTGAATTGTTTCGAACATTTTTAGTTTAGACAAGGTGAAAAAAAAGTGTCATAGCCTAAGCTACAGTGGTGTTTTTTAAGAAGTATAAGGTTAAAAAGCACGAAAGAACAAGGCGCACTAATGTAGCTGATACAAAATAAAGAAGTTAGATTATTTAAGTCAAAATCATTACATACCCCATATTTGCACCTACTTTTAATTCTTCTTTTACAATAAGCATGTTACTTATGTGTTGTACGCAAATTGCGTAGTAAAATTACGCATATGACTAATAAGGGTATTTTAAATGTTATTATTATGCAATTTAGGGTGCTTAGTTTTCTTTTTTAGTATTCTAATGTTCTATTGATAAATACTATGCAGGTGTAGTATTAAGCTTGTTCTTTTCCCTTTGTTCGTTTGTTGCACTCTACATTATTAATGTTGTATAAGTCTGTGAGATATAGTGATGTATTAATCTTATTGTTTGGTGTATAGTATGTTGTGTGTAAATATGAAAAAGTATTAATTTACATAAGAAGCTATTAATATTTTATTATTTATTATCTCTTCAAAGTGTGTGTCACTACTCCATTTGCGTATAGCACGTACGCAAATGGAGTAGTGAAAATACGCATTTGACTAAAGGATTATTACAGCGTGTGCAATAGTTTTGTCTCCCAATTGAAAAACATAAAACTATATTAAAACTAAGGCGTGTGAAAGACTAAAGGTTTAAAAAATAAGTAGGACGATTTTTTTCCAGACTTTAGGTTTTACGATACAAACGTGTACCAAAAATTCATCACACGCCTTTTTTAATTTTAGCATATAAAAAGAATATTATTAATGGATATTAGTCTATTAATTAACTCATTTTCATACAAAACATAACATATAACGATGCTTGTGGAGAAGAGAAGGCATCTGTTTCTACAAGTATGAATAATAGCGTAAGGTGATAATCTGATTATTACTAGTGTTGAATCCCAATCATTTATTAATTTAAATTTTATTTATTTATGAAGAAAGTACTATTTACACTTTCAGTCATGTTGTTACTTGGTTGGCAAACATTTGCCCAAACCAGTACGCTAAGTGGCACTGTTAAAGATGCTGCTGATAATAGCCCTATACCAGGAGTATCGGTATTTATAAAAGGTACCACAATAGGTACAGTAACAACGCCTGATGGAACATATAGCTTGTCAGTTCCTGATGGCTCTGCCGCCATTGTTTTCTCCTTCGTTGGAATGAAAACACAGGAAATAGCTTATAATGGACAGTCGAAAATTAATGCGTCGATGCAAAGTGATGCGGTTGATGTTGATGAGGTAACTGTAATTGCAACAGGATATGGTAAAGTTGAAAAAGCTGGTTTTTCTGGTTCGGCAAGTGTTGTTGATGAAAAGTCAATGAGAAATTCTCCGGTTCCATCATTTCAAAGAGCCTTACAGGGGAATGCTGCTGGTGTTCAGGTTACTGGTTCAACAGGACAACCCGGAGGTGGTAGCTCAATACGTATTAGGGGTGTTGGGTCTGTAAATGCATCCAGCGAGCCACTCTATGTTATTGATGGTGTTCCTGTTATTTCTCAGGGATTTAGTCGTTTATCTCCGGCTACAGACAATAAGCAAACCACCAATGTTTTATCTTCAATTAATCCTGATGATATTGATAATGTAACCATTCTTAAAGATGCATCAGCAGTTTCTATTTATGGAGCACGTGCTGCTAATGGTGTTGTACTTATTACAACTAAAATGGGTAAAAAGGGAGACTCAAAAATCAATGTTTCATTTAATACTGGAGTATCTGTTTTACCACTAGGAAGAAAGTATGATCTTGCTTCATCGGCAGAAATACACAAATTGTATTACGATAGCTATTTGAGTGGTGGAAAAACGAGTGATGAAGCAGCAAGTTTGGCAGCAGGTATCTTAAATTCTAATCCATATAATTTAACAAATCCTTACGATTTAAAAGGGAATCTTCGTGGAGATGCTAACCTGTTAGTAAATACTGATTGGATGGATGAAATTTTTCAGGTGGGTACTTATCAGAAATATTCAGCTGATTTTAGCGGAGGATCTGAAAAGATGAGTTATTATACATCATTAGGTTATTTTTCACAGGATGGAGTAGTAATAGGAGCCGATTTTGATCGTATCACAGGTAAGTTCAACTTAAAATCTAAATTAACTGATAAATTATCTTTTGGAACCAATACAACATTAAGTTACTCAGATCAGAATCAAACAGCTGGTGGCACATCTGGTGCAAGTCCAATGAGGAACGGGTTATATTATAATAATGCATTACCAATATATGAAGTTGATCGATTACAAATGGATGGAGATGGAAATCCTGTTAGGTCAAGTGGAATTAAAACAGACCAGAGAGGTAATGTAATTTATTTAGTTGATGGTAATGGAGATAAAAGGTATAACTTTACAAATCCGGTTTCAATGGATTTTAATCCTCATTACTCAAGAGAAAAAGATATTTACAATACTAAAACCTATAAGGTTTTATCAGATATTTATCTGGAGTGGGATATTATAAAAGGATTAAAGTTTCGTCCTTCGCTTTCTATTGATTATACAAATCTGGATGAGTTGCAGTTTTATAACCCTTATCATGGTAATGCTGCTGGTGTATCCGGAAGGACTTACAGGATTGCTACATGGAATGTACTATGGAAGAATACAAACTCATTATTTTATAACTTTACATTAAATGATGATCATAATTTTGATGCCATGGCTAGTTACGAGGTAATAGAAAATAATTATCGAACTATCTTTTCTCATGGTACTCGTTTCCCTGATTTTGGTGAAAATAACTTAATGCCTGAACTTGATAATGCATCACAGCCCGAAGATGCTTCATCAAAATCAGAGCGTTGGGCATTAATTTCATATATAGGCAGACTTAACTATAATTTTAAAAGAAAGTACTATTTATCAGCAACTTTTCGTAGAGATGGTTCGTCAAGATTTGGCTCTAATAACCGATTTGCTAACTTTTGGTCTGTAGGAGGAACATGGAGCATCAAATCAGAAGACTTTATGAGTGATATTGCTTTTGTCGATAACTTAAAGTTAAGAGCAAGTTATGGAACATCAGGAAATGATCAGGTGGGCGTTTGGGATTACATGGGACTATATAGTGGAGATTTCACTTATAATGGCAATGCTGGCTATGTTAATAACAAAGTTTCTAATCCAAATCTTACTTGGGAAGAATCAGCTAATTTTAATATCGGTCTTGATTATGCTTTGTTCTCAAATAGGTTAAGAGGTACAGTGGAATACTACAATAAAGTTACCGATAATCTTTTGTTTGATATTCCTTTGGGAGCGTCAATGGGTGGAAGTATTGTAAGCAGTGTATCAAGTCCATCATATAAAGGAAATTATGGAAAGATGAAGAATAGTGGTGTTGAGGTAGAATTAAGTTATACAGCTATTAGGAAAAAAGAATTTGAATTGGACTTTAGCTTTAATTTTGCAACTAATAATAATGAACTACTTGAACTACCAACGAATGAAAATATTCAAGGCTCAAAAATTTGGCGAGTAGGGTCTGATAGATACCAGTTCTATTTGCAGGAATGGGCAGGTGTGGCACAGAAAGGTGAAAAGTTGTATGGCATGGATGCAGCAGCAAAAGGAGGAGAGCCTTTGTGGTATATTGATGTTGAGAATGCTGACGGTAGTGTTACCAAAACTAAAACAAGTAATTACTCTGCTGCAACAAGATATGAAGTTGGAAGTTCATTACCTGACTTTTTTGGAGGTTTTGGTACTAATATAAGTTATAAGGGCTTTGGTTTAGGCATCTTGTTTTCATACTCGGTTGGAGGGGATATTCTGGATTATACCAAGATGGATTTATTTTCATATGATGGAACACAGGTATCTAGACAGCTTCTTGATCACTATGGAAATAATACACAGTCAGAAAATTCGACATTTATACCAAATGCTCAAGATAACTCTAACTCTCGATCAACTAGATTCTTATATGATGCCAGCTTTTTAAGGTTAAGAAATATTAATCTATCATATAATTTGCCTAAAAGGTGGTTAGGAACCGGGTATTTTAAAGCGGCATCTGTTTCTTTTTCAGCTGAAAATTTATGGGCACACTTTTTTGATCCTGACTTTGATGGTTTTGACACCGAAATGGGAGGACTGGCAGGTACAATTACTCAGGAAATACCAAATCCTACGACATTATCATTAGGAGTTAGGTTAACCTTCTAAATTGAGTAATAAAAAAGAATTAAGACATATGATAAAAAGGAAAAGAATGAAAAAGTTATTGTTATATATATTATTCGCGGGGCTTATGGTAAGCTGTAGCGATGATTTTCTAGATGTTGAGCCGTCAGATGCAGTTTCAGAAGATATTATCTTTTCTTCAGTTACAACTGTTGATGCGAATATGATTGGTGTGTATGATGCTATTGTGTACTCCAATGGTGTTGAAGGATATCGATGGATATTCGGGCCAGATGTAATGGGGGAAGATATTTTTGTTAAAAGTATCAATAATTATGGTCGGTTTTCTACACAAATATATCCATTAAACTTTACCAATGAAGGTTCCAAAACTACAGATCTTTGGAATAGAACATACCGAGTGATAAAATCGTGTAATGATATTATAAATAAGGTTGATGGAGTAGAAGGTGATGATGTAAGCAAAAAGAAACTAAAAGCAGAAGCTTTAACGGCCAGAGCTTATTGTTTTCTAAAACTGATAAGGTTATATGGAGAATATGCTTATAGTCATCCCAAAGGTTTGTCATCTAAGGGCATTGTAATTGATATTAATTCAGATAAAGCATCACCTGTTGGTCGTTCAACTGTTAAAGATGCATATGACCAAATTGTTAAGGATTTGAGCCAAGCAATTCCTCTTTTTCCAAAAGAGAAAAATGAAGCTTCCCAAAAGTGGCGTTTAGATAAAAGGGCTGCGTATGCTATATTAGCAAATACATATCTTGATATGGAAGAATGGAATAAGGGCGCTGAGAATGCTAGTGCAGCTAGGGGAAATCTTGATGATGGTTCTGATCTGATGTCAGAACAAGTTTACTTAAATGGTTTTAACACTACTGAAGTTGAGACAATTTGGGAACGCGCCTTTATTCAGGGACAGACTTATAATTTTTTGAGTTTGGCTTCTTTTGCTTATACTGATGATGATGGAAATCAAGGGAGTGTATTTGGTTATAATTCTCTTAGGGCAGCCAAAAGCTTTGTGAATTTATTTGAGGACACAGATTATAGGAAAAAACTTTTTCCGTCTAAACCGGCTGATGAAGGTTCTTATTTTACTAAACATCGTCATCCTGAAGGACTTATGGGTGCAGGTAGGAATATTCCACGAATCAGAACTTCTGAAATGTATCTTATTGAAGCAGAATGTCAGGCTGAGTTAGGGAATGATGTTAAGGCACAGGAAATTCTTTTTGTACTGCAATCTGCGAGAGATGCTTCTTTAGAAAAGTCAAGTAGCACAGGAAGCGACCTTGTAAATGAAATTTTATTGGAGCGCAGGAAGGAGCTTTTTGCTGAAGGACATCGAGTTTTTGATATTAAAAGACGCAACACTTCTTTTGTAAGAACAGGAGATGATCATTGGCAGCATAATGGAGTAACAATTGATGGAGATGATTATAGGCTAAATATGCCAATACCATTATCAGAAATGAATGCTAATGATTTAATTGATGATAAAGATCAAAATAGAGGTTACTAATACTCTGGTTGATTTAGGACTATTAAAGCCCGACACATTTTGTGTCGGGCTTTTTTTACCTGATAGATTTCTCAACACTTGCCAAGTATTACAAAAAGTAGTCTTTTTTAAAGTAGTTTTCAGGTACTGAATGCGATGTGTAGTTTAATAGAGGAGTATATGATTTTTCTTGTATTCTGTTTAAAACGAAGTGTAATGTAAGATGTTGTATCTTAAAAGGATAGCTATGATTATTATTTGGGTAATTACAGTGTTAGTATTGTTTATTATTTTGAAAAATAAAGCAATAATGCAACTTTATTAAATTGGTTGTCGTAAATTAGCAGGTGTTGTGTATTCAACTTATAGTGTATAAGTGTTGTTATAGTGGGTAATTTATATTTATTAAATTGGTAATACCAATTCTATTTTGAATCCGATAGCTATCGGGTGAGCCTTAAATTATTTTGAATATTTTTAGCTTAAGCAAGGTAAAGAACAGTGGTATAGCTTAAGTTACTGCGATGTCTTTTAATGAAGTATAAGTTAAAAAGAGCGAAAGAATAAGGAGTATTTTAATATAGTATTGGTATAATAACGTGTGGGAATTGATTATATCTTACATCTCACGAAACACTTAACCAAAAAATGAAGAAGGTAGTTTTATATCTAATTCTGTTGATGTTGGCTTCAACAATCAATGGACAGGTTGGACGCGAATTTTGGTTTGCTGCACCTGATGTATGGGAAGGAAACGGGGATGCTCCCGTGGTTCTTAGAGTAACAACATTTGATGTTGGAGCAACAATAACTGTTTCGTTACCTGCGGATAATAACAGGGTGCTACAGCAAAAAACTGTTCTGGCTGGTTCACATTCTGCTATACAGCTAAATAAGTCTGATGTTGAGAACTCTCCTGCAAATTCAATTAATAATAAAGGGATATTAATTACTTCAACAGCCGATATTACAGCGTATTATGATGTAGGATCAACTTCAAATCCTGAAAAGTTTACATTAAAAGGAGATAATGCTTTAGGGCGGGAATTTTTTATACCATCGCAAACTATATACGGCAATGCTTCCCAATACGGTGGTAATGCAAATGAAAAAGCCGATATAGTTGCCACAGAAGATAATACAACTATAACAATAATACCTGCTTGTGATATTACAGGACATAAGGCAGGAGTTCCATACACGATAACTTTAAATAGAGGACAAACTTATAGTATAGAATGCAGGGATATATCTATTGGAGCAGCATTAGCTGGAACGCAGATTAATGCTGACAAGTTTATTGCAGTTACAATATCAGATGATTCGGTCATTGAAGATGTTGATAGTTTTCCGTGTGATTTAATAGGAGACCAGCTTATTCCGACTAACGCTATAGGGTACGAGTATGTAGCTATTAATACCAGTAAGGCACCTTCAAGTGTGAAAAATAGCAATACAGTGCAAAAAGTTTTTGTACTGGCCATAGAAGATAATACTATGGTGTTCCTCAATAATACATCCAAAACAGTTCGTGAACTAAATAAAGGAGAGACCACTGTTTTTGACATTTCGGATCATGCTGTTTTTATTTATGCGAACAAGCGCGTATATGCATACCAGGTTACCGGTTTGGTAAATACAACAACAACATCGGCCAATGAGATGGCCAGTGCTATATTACCAAGTTACTCATGTAATGGGTCAAATAGAGTTTCTTTTACTCGTATTTTTAATAGAGATTTTTGGGTAAATTTAGTTGTTAAGCGCAAACATACTAAAGATTTTATGATGTATGATGGATCGGGATCTGATGTTAACTTCAAAAATTATATTAGGAGCTGGCAGACAGTTCCTGGGCAGGATACCGGACCTGAAGCATGGGTGTGTTGTGCTGTAAATATGAATGATTTATCAACCGGCTTACCTTATACAATTGAAAATAAAGCCGGTTTATTTCATTTGTGTGTTCTTGATGAATCAGATTCACGAGTTGATGATGGAGGAACAAGCTTTGGTTACTTTTCTTCGTATAATTCATTTTGGGCTATGGGGCCTGGGCAAACCTGTTATGGGGATCAAATTACCCTGGAGGCAAAGGATGGTATGTTAAATTATCAATGGTTTTCAAAAGAAACAGGTAACCAGGTACTATCGACAGATAGAACGTTAACAGTTACGGAGAGTGGTAAATATTGGGTTGAGGCAGAGGTACAGTTTGGTGGTTGTGAGGTGGTTGATAGTTTGGATGTCAATTTTTTATTGCCTGAAATAGAGTTAGGTAATGATACGACTGTTTGCGAAGGAGAAATTATTAATTATATAGTAGGCGATGGTTTTGCCGATTATCTTTGGAGTAATGGTGATAAGGATTATCAAACACAGTTTGTTGCTGATGGTACTTCATCTGAATTAAGCCTGACTGTGACAGATAATATGGGATGTACCAATAGCGATACAGTTAATATCCAAGTCAGTCCGGTACCTTCAATTACCTTGAGTGCTACCGAAGTATGTGAAGGAAGCGCCATTCGTAACCTAACTGGTTTTGATCGTTATGAATGGGTGTTTAATGGTGTAGTAATCAATATTGATGAATCGCAGGATTGGATTATTCCTGAACAGAGCGGAGTATACACCGTAACAGCTTGGACCAGTGATGGATGTTCTTCAACAGCACAAATAGATATAACTGTATTTAGTTTGCCATCGTTTACGCTGGGTGATCAGTTTGGGTGTGAGGGCGAGGCGTTTTCTGTTGATGGGCCTGCTGGGTACGTATCATATTTATGGAGTACTGGCGAGGTAACGCAATCAATTGTATTGAACTCAGATACAGACTACTGGCTGGAAGTTACTGATAATAATGGTTGTACTGTTCGTGAAGATGGAAATGTAAGCTTTATTCAACCCATTGACATTGATTTGGGTCAGGATAGGGATGAGTGTACTGGTATTACTTTAAGTATAGTCAACAGTACGGATTATTCTGATTTTAATTGGACTTTTGAGGCTAGTAGTAATCCTGGAACCATTATTCAATTAAATCCAACTCCACCAAATGAATATGAAATTTCTAATTCAGACGTGTCCAATAGCGGTATATACAGGCTGGAGGCCTTGGATATAAATGGTTGTAAAGTAAGTGACCAGGTTGATATAACTTTTCATGTAACTAACCCTCCGGTTTTATCATTGACAGAAAATTTATGTGAGGGGCAAAGTGTTGATGTGGTGGCCAGTGATGGTTATGATTCTTATTCCTGGATCATTGACGGGGTAGCACGTCCTGAATATGATGGTATGAAAGTAATACCGGGTGTATCAACTGCTGGCTTTTATGAAGTAGAATCAACATTCGGAACATGTGTAAAGGCAAACTATATTACTGTTGAAACACACAGGCTTCCTCAGGTTAATCTACCTGGTATTTTCTCAATTTGTGATGGAGGTGAAAAGGAACTGAGTGTTGATAGTTACTTTTCACCTGATAATGCAGCATTTGGTTATATGTATTGGAATGGAAATTCTAATGTTCGGTATAGTGACTGGAAGACGGCATCATTAACAGTTAAAACACCTGGTAATTATAGTGTAACAGCTGTTGATGAGTTTGGCTGTCAGGCATCTGATAATGTGAATGTATCCACAGTTGCAACCAGTAGTCTGGACTTAGGAGATCCACAAACGGCATGTGATTATGAAAAGGTAACTTTAACAAATCCACAGAATGATGCTCAAAGTTATAGCTGGTATAAGCTTACAGCAAGTGGTGAAAGCCTGCTGATCGATGATGCTCCTTTGAGTGTTGACGAATCAGGAACATATATATTGCACATCAGAGATGTGAATAATTGTGAGGTGTCAGACCATGTTGTTGTTAATTTTAAATCATCTCCACAGATAAGTTTAGGCGATGATAGTGGTGTATGTGGTAAAATAAACCTAAAAATAACACCTGATCCATCTTATAACAGGTATCAGTGGAATGATGACCCCTTGCTTAATACAAATGAACTGTTGGTTACACAAACAGGAAGCTACAAGCTTGAGGTATGGAATGTTGATGGTTGTAGCGCTGAAGATATTGTGAATATAACGGTGTCCGAAACACCTGAAGTGATACTGGGAGATTTTGTAGTGTGTGCGGGAGAGGAAGTTACCCTGACAGGTCCTTCTGGTGCATATAGTTACTCATGGAATACAGGAGAAACCAGCCAGACTATAACGGCCTCTAATGGAAAATATATACTTAAGGTAACAGATGCGAATGGATGTTTTACAGAGGCTGAGGCTTCTGTTGTATGGAGATCGGTACCAAAAGTTGATTTAGGACCGGATATGATCATTTGTCCTGTGGATGAATGGACAATAGATGCGGGTGACGGGTTTGCTTCTTATTTGTGGCATGATGGCTCAACAACTCAAAGTATAACAGCCAGCCTGATGGATACTGTTAATATGGTTTATGTTACTGATGCATTTGGGTGTTTTGGGTTTGACAGTCAAACAGTCAAACATAAAGTATCACCATTTCTGGAGTTGATTTCAGATACATCTGTTTGTAGTTCAGATACACTTTTGCTAGAGGTGGATTCTTCATTCTTAATGTATGAATGGAGTACAGGAGATACACAGGCATTTGTAAAGTTGAGTGAAGAAGGTAGTTATTGGCTGCGTGCTTTTGATGGTTGTACCTGGGCATCAGATACGATGCAACTTGTGCTAAACCCAACCCCGGTGATAGCTCATATTGATACTTCTATTTATGCGCAAGTAGCACTGTTCCCAGAAGGAGGTACAAAACCATATTTATATGCCTTAAATGATGGTTATTACCAGGAAGAGAATGTATTTAGTGATCTTTCGAATGGGGAACATATATTTACGGTTACTGATCAGAACGGTTGTATGGCGATTAATTCATTTGTCTTGAATAATATTCTGGATATTAAGATTCCACCTGTTTTAACACCTAATGAGGATGGATATAATGATACCTGGGATATAACAGGGCTTGAGAAAGTGCCGGATTCCATAATCAGAATATTTGATCGCTATGGAAAATTATTAGTCGAATATTTGGCAACAGATCCACCATGGGATGGAAAGTACCTTGGTAAACCTGTTCCTTCGGATGCCTATTGGTATGTTATTCAGTTAAGGCCTGTTAACAAGACTTTAAAAGGACATATTACCATTAAGCGATAATCAGTGTCATAATATTATGAGGATTACAGGTGCTGTAATATTATTACTATTTGCAGTTGGAGTGGTAAAAGCGCAGAAATATTACCTGACCAACCAGTACGTGTATGATTTATTTCAAATGAATCCTGCAGCCGCTGCATTTCATAAAAACTGTATGACAGCTACCGGAATTTTTCAAAAACAGTGGTTTGGAACAGATCTGGCACCTTCATTCCAGATTTTTAGCCTGCAAATACCTGTAAAAGGAAATTTGGGCTCTGGATCATATGTATATAATGATAGAAATGGATCATACAAAGAGATGGGTTTTCATCAGGCATTTTCATACGAGTTACAGTTAAGTAAATCAAAAGGTAAAGGAACAACAATATCGTTTGGTCTTGCTTTTAGCCTTGAACAGAGTTCAATTAGTTTGGATGACCTTCTTGATCCTGAATATTTTGATCCTACCATACTTGGGAGTAATGAAAGTGGTTGGGGGTTTAATGTCAGTACCGGAGCTTTATTAAAATATAATGACATTCATTTAGGAATTGGTATTACTAACTTGTTACCGCAAAATAATTCTTTGTATTTGCATGAAGAAGAACCCCCATTAACAACAGATTGGCATGTGCATGCCGGAGGGAGTTTTAAGTTTCCTGATAGAGATTTATATATAGAACCTACTTTGATGTATCGTCGAAATATGTATGTAGATAGTCGTTTAGATGCTAACTTAAAACTGTATATGCCAACACCGGATCCGGATTGGTCAACATGGGGGTTGGTTTCGTATCGTCATACGGCAGAAAAACATCTTGGACGATCTCTTGCTATGGCATTGACAGGAGGAATAGTCTATAAGGGGGTTAGTGCAGGACTCGAATACCAGTTTGGTTTAACCAAGGCAAGATCAGCTTATGGCAATATGTATCAATTGATTATTAATTATCGTATTTGTCATGATAAAAGTAAAAGTGCTATTCCTTGTTCTGTTGTACGTCGTAATAAAAAACACAATTATAAGTATGTGAGTTATTAAATTATACATATAGCCTGCTTAAGAGGATAAGATAAAAGAAACAAAAAGAGGTTCACCCAATAGTTATCAGGTACAATGTAGTATTAATGGGATTATACCAACAAATGATAAAAATAAAAAAAGGCTTCCAAAAACGGAAGCCTTTTATATGATTGAGAGAATCAATTATTTTACTGATTCCATGTATTCAATTAATTCGCATACTTTAGCTGAATAACCCATTTCGTTATCGTACCATGATACAACTTTTACGAAAGTGTCAGTTAAAGCGATACCGGCTTTAGCATCAAATACAGAAGTTTGAGTTTCACCGATAAAGTCGTTAGATACAACTGCATCTTCAGTGTAACCAAGAACACCTGCTAATTCACCTTCTGAAGCTTCTTTCATAGCTGCACAAATTTCTTCGTAAGAAGCACCTTTTGCTAAGTTTACAGTAAGGTCAACCACAGATACATCAGGAGTTGGTACACGGAAAGCCATACCAGTTAATTTTCCGTTAAGCTCAGGAATAACTTTACCTACAGCTTTAGCAGCACCTGTTGATGAAGGAATAATGTTTTGACCAGCACCGCGTCCACCTCTCCAGTCTTTAGCTGAAGGACCATCTACTGTTTTTTGAGTAGCAGTAGTAGCGTGTACAGTTGTCATTAAACCGTCAACAATACCAAATTTGTCATGTAATACTTTAGCGATAGGAGCTAAACAGTTAGTTGTACAAGATGCATTAGACACGAATGTCATATCGTTAGTGTACTTCTTGTTATTTACGCCCATAACGAACATTGGAGTGTCATCCTTGGAAGGAGCTGACATCACAACTTTTTTAGCACCAGCGTCGATATGACCCTGAGCTGATTCTTTAGTTAAGAATAAACCAGTTGATTCAACAACATAGTCAGCGCCAACAGCACCCCAGTTAATGTCAGCTGGGTTTCTTTCTGCAGAAACGCGGATCTCGTCGCCGTTAACAATTAATTTACCGTCTTTTACTTCAACAGTACCGTCAAAGCGGCCATGAGTTGAATCATACTTCAACATGTAAGCCATGTAATCTACATCAATCAAATCGTTGATAGCAACAACTTGAACTGTTCCTTTAGCTACAGCCTGACGGAAAACGAAACGTCCGATACGGCCAAACCCGTTAATCCCAATCTTGATTTTTGACATTTTATTGCTTTTTTAAGAATTGTTTTGATAAGGTCTTCAAAAATGCGTCACAAAAGTAGCGATTCATAATTAAAACGTCAAGAAAACTGAAAATGATTTTCTTAATAATGTTTAAAATATACCTTTCATAAATATTCGTTGATCAAGTAGGTAGATAATAGAAGGCTATAAAATACAAAAAGTAATATAAAAGAAGGTAAATAACCTCTTTCATATTACTTTATTATGCTTTTTCTTACTGTATTATTTATGCTCTTTCAGTATTGTTTTCTACCTCAGTACAACCATATGCAGGACAATCTTCTGTGCTTTTGCATGAACTCATTCCCAACATTATTAAAAATAAAACAGCCGCAATCAACGAATTTTTTTTCATTTTTCTATCCTTTACTTAATCTGTAAAAATATAAGATTAACTTAAAACCTCAAAAATGTTATAGGTCAACATGTGTATAAACGAGAAAACTTCTTTTGGGTTTCATTTATTTATTCCAACTTGAGGAATTGCTGTTATTTCATAGCAAAAGGAGGCTTTTTGTAGACAAAAGAAGGAAACAAAGAAGTTTAGTCAACTAAACTTCTTTGTAATTGTCTGACGACTTTATGCAGGCCATCTTATTGTTTCATCATCTACCCATTCCGGACCAATTTGGATTGAAGTAACTTTGTCATCATCCATCCAGATATTGATGTTTTCTTTTTCAAATACATACAATTGTTTGTCTTCAAAGCCTTCATCTGTCATATCTTCCAGGTCGTATTCACCCATGTCCAGATTTTCAAGCTCAGCTAAGAAATCTTCTTTGCTCATGCCAATTTTAATAGCATTGTGAAGAATGAAGTTATCCAATTCAAACGATATCTCTACCAAGCGGTAGTTTTCTTCCTTGTCAAAAGACATAGAAATACCAATTTCATCGTAATAAAGAACAGTTGCTTCGGCACCATCTCCGTAGCTTTGAACTTCTGTCTCGTCAGGATCGCCTATGTAATTAGATACTTCATGTTCTTCCATCCCGAATTTGATGTTGCCGAATCCTATGTGCGGCAAAATGGCTTTTGGTGTCATTTTTTGTTTTAATATAAGTTATAAAGTTTAAGGGGGTAAATATAAAAAACCCCTATGAATTATTCTACTGTTTTTGTATTAAGGTAATGTAATTTGGAATCTTTTTTGTTACATCCAGCTCGAATAGATAGGATTTTGATTTGTTTAAGTTATTTCCATTTTTAAGTTTACAGTATCGCTCTAAGCCAGTATCAAAATCACTGGTTGTACCTGTTGAGTTTGATTAAAAAATAAGGCAGGCTTTTTGATTGCCTGCCTTAAACTTACTTTATAATTTCAAATGTTAATTGTGAGCGATTGGATCAGGATTACCATCAGGATCACCGTTAACATATCCATCAGTGTTTAGATTATTGGATATTAAAAGTAATCCACATACATGAGGAGCAGCCATTGATGTTCCGCTAAGCGTTGAATATCCACCATTTTTGTAGGTCGATTCAATACTGTAACCTGGAGCACAATAATCAACCGCAGATCCGTAGTTTGAAAAATAAGCCCAGTTGTCATTTATGTTCATAGCTGAAATAGTAAAAATGTTAGATCCATTGATTCGAGCTGGTGAGTGATTGTCTGCATCATCAGATTCATTTCCTGCAGCAAGTACAAACTTACATGTCGCTGATGCGTTTAAAACAGCCAGATCTAATGTAGTTGATATTCCACCTCCAAGGCTCATATTTGCTACATCTGAAGAACTGGCATTTGCAGCAACATAATCAACGCCTGCTATAACTCCTGAAGTAGTACCGCTACCTCTTCTGTTTAATACACGAACAGGAACAACAGTAGCACCTGGAGCAACACCAATTACCCCAACCGAATTATCTAGTGCAGCAACAGTGCCTGCTACATGTGTACCATGTCCATTCTGATCATCAGGTGTGTCTTTGGAGCCTAAAAAAACAGCAGCCCTTGTAATATCAACATTTAAATCAGGGTGATCCAAATCAATACCAGAGTCAATAATCCATGCTGTTTTACCTACTCCGCTGGTAGAGCCTCCAACCCGGTTTATGCCCCACGGCGTAATTTGTGTTGCTGGTTCTCCACTATCAGGCTTACCTTTTATTATTGGTGGAGAAAGTGTAACAATTTGATCTGGTTCAACATTTAGTACATCCTTATCTTCCTTTAATAACAGTGCTTCTTCTTCAGAAAGCTCCATAGCAAAGCCTTTTAATGCTTTACCATAAACATGTTTAAATGCTTTAGTCTTAATTTTCTTTTTTTTGAAAAGAGCTTCAGTATGCTCAGTAACTTTTAATTTTCTTACTTTGAAATTTTTGTCATCCAAATCTTCAATGACACCATCTCTATAGCTTACAATATACGTTTGGTAAGATAATCCCGAATTTTTGAGTTCTGTGGGTGCGGTTGAAGTGTTTTCTGTTGAGATGTATCCCTTTTCACAGCTAAATGCAAAAAAGGATAATAAAATCAATAAAGGTGTAATCTTTAAATTTTTCATATTCTGGCGATTAAAATTAATAATGTTTTGCAATTACTAATTTTAATCGTACAAAGTCAAGTGTAATTTATATGAATATTCTAAATTATTAAAATTTATCGAAAATGTTATTTCTGCTTATAAGCAGTTTTAAGGTTTTTCAATATTGTAAAGCCCCTGTCTACATCTTCGTCATTTACAATTATTGTAAATTCGTTAGTTGTAGAAATAACTTCTTTTATATTAATGCCTTCCCAGGCAATAGCTTTTAATATATGGTAATAAAAACCAGTTACAGCTACATTAGCGGCTGGCAATTTGAGGGTAATTGCTGATAATTCATCCTGCTTTAATATACATTCTTCACTAGCAAAATGTTTCTCCACATACGCTTCGTAAGCTGAGCTAACAACTAAATTAGATTCAAAAACACCGCGTACAAGTGTATAAAATACATCATGATGATTGCTGATTTCTTGCATCACTTTTGTATGGCTGTTAAAGATGGTGTTACTATTTCTAAAGGTATAGTCCGTTAGGTTTGAGCGGACTATTATGTCGCCCAGCGATTCAAGTAATTTCTGAAGATTCTTATTAAGGGAATAGTCCAGTTGTGGTGCTAAACGATTCAAAGCCATTACAATTGCACCTTGCTTTACGGGTTTTTCCGTTAGTTTTTCAACCATCGGTTGTATTTGTCGTGCCAATGATGAAATGTTAAGAAGACCTTCACATAAAGCTTCAATAACAAACGGTTTAACTTTTATAACTGATTCAACGGCTTGACTAACTGTTTTCATACATATTTAAATTTTATACAAACATAGGTATTGTTAAGAAATTAACAAAGAGTTATAAAAAAGTTTTTTTTGTTGAAAAATTTCCTTTAATGACAGGAGTTCGATATTTTTGAAACCATTAATTGGTCATTTAAGGCAATTATCAATATTCTGAATTTGTTTTATGGATGAGAGATTGTTTTTAAATACCGAAAATAACAATTAGCAGATGAAAGAATTTGATTTGAGAGGCTCAATTGTGGCAATTGTTACTCCTTTTAAAGGGAATGGAGAAATTGATGTAGATTCATTTGATCAACTTATAGATTGGCACATTGAAAATGGGACTGATGGAATTGTGGTGTGCGGCACAACAGGAGAAACACCTTCTTTAACCGGCGATGAAGATGCTTTTTTAATTGAACGAACAGTAAAGCGTGTAGGTGGAAGAATTCCTGTTATTGCAGGAACGGGGAGTAACTCAACACAAGAGTGTATAAAATATACAATGAAAGCTGAGGCAATAGGAGTAGATGCGGTTTTGGTGGTTGGTCCGTATTATAATAAGCCAACTGAAAAAGGTATGTATATGCACTTTGCTGCGGTTGCTGCGGCTGTTGATGTACCAATTATTTTGTATAATGTACCATCGCGTACGGGCTCTAAAATTTCAGTAAGTAATACTATCCGGCTAGCAAAAAACTACAGAAACATTGTGGCTATTAAAGAGGCATCAGGCGATTTGGCACTTTTGACAGAGTTGGTTGCTCAACGTCCTGAAGGTTTTAAAATTTATAGTGGAGATGATTTTTTAGCAGCATCGGCCAATGTTTTGGGTGCAGATGGTTGTATTTCTGTAGTTGCTAATGTTATACCGAATGAGTTTGCTCAGTTAATGAAGGTTTCTATGGAAGGGAATGTTCAGGAAGTTAATGTGTTGTTTTATAGGTATCTTAAATTGATGGATTTGATGTTTGTTGAATCGAATCCGATACCAGTTAAGACTGCATTAGCTGAGATGAAAAAGATTCAGGAGGTGTTTCGGTCACCAATGTGTACAATGGAAGAGAGCAATAAAATTTTATTGCAGGATCAATTAAGAAAGCTAAAAATAATTTAGATATTTTAGTTGTTGGATTGAATAAAAAGGGCACTTCAACGGAAGTGTTCTTTTTTTTAAAGTTAAAAGTTATTTCGATTAATGTATTGTATGCAATACTGAAAGCATTCATTGTCAAGAACTTTTTTATTTTTTACATTTGAAGCTTAAAGCAAATACTCTTGTACAATGATAGATATACTGAAAGAACATCGCACAATTAGAAAATACACCAATGAATCTGTAAGTGATGTATTACTAAATGAGATTTTAAATGCTGGAGTTCGTGCATCAACAACAGGTAATATGCAGGTTTATAGTATTGTGGTAACACGTGATCAATTTAAAAAAGAGCAATTAGCGCCTTGTCACTTTAACCAGCCAATGATCAGGAAAGCGCCAGTTACCCTTACTTTTTGTGCTGATTTTAACCGCTTTAATCTTTGGTGTAAACAAAATAATGCAGAGCCTGGGTATAACAATTTTTTGTCTTTCGTAACTGCGGCTGTCGATGCTTTGTTGGTTGCTCAGAATGTATGTGTGGCAGCTGAAGCAAGTGGATTGGGAATATGCTATCTGGGTACGACCACTTATCTTGCTGATAAAATTATTGAAGTATTAGACTTACCAAAAGGTGTTGTGCCTGTAACAACTGTTACATTAGGCTACCCTGATGAAAATCCGGTACAGGTTGATCGTTTACCTTTGGAAGCTGTAATTCATCAGGAAACATATAAAGATTATACACCTGAAAAAATTAGTGCATTTTATTCAAATAAGGAAAGCCTTCCTGAGAATAAAGCTTTTGTTGAAGAGAATAACAAAGAGTCATTAGCACAGGTGTTTACTGATGTTCGTTATAAAAAAGACGACAATGAGCATTTTAGTAAAGTTTTACTTGAAGTTTTAAGCAAACAGGGGTTTATGTAAAAAGATGTGATAAGCGTATGAAATAATGGGAGAGCATTAAGTTGTTTGCCCTTTTTTTAAATATTTTAAATGCTGTTATGAAGCAGGTGTTGTCAATGTAACGGACAAATATTAAGATTATTAGCCAGTATATTTAAGTCCTCGATAACTTTTTTATGAAGAGGGATACCATGCATTAACCTGTTTTCTGAAATTATTCGTTCCTGATCGCCGGGAATTTGAACTAAAGGTTGTCCGCTTATGCTTTTGCTGTTTCTAAAGGCCTGAATCCAATTATCCATATGTTGTTTAAACTCAATAGCCGGGCGAAAAGCATCAATTCGCATGGCTCCGATAAAATGGCCAATGCCATCGCCAACAGGGTTGGAAGGGGGGCTAAGAAATGAGACAAAGGGGGGTACCCACGGGCCATAATTAGCCCCGGAAAGAACAGATGAAAAAATATCTACCCATGCACCTAAGCAGTACCCTTTGTGCGACCCATGTGTTCGGTCAGTGCCTAAAGGAAGCATAGCACCACCCTTTTTTAAAATGAGATTATCCGTACTGATTTGCCCCTCACTATCCTGTGCCCATCCTATTGGGATATCTTTATTTTCTCGTTCACAAACCTCTAACTTGCCATTGGCAGCAGGAGTTGTTGCCATGTCCATAACAAAAGGGGGTTCTGATAAAGCAGGAATAGCTACAGCAATAGGGTTTGTGCCTAACATGCGGTCTTTTGAAAAGGTTGGTGCAACCAAAGCACTGGCATTGGTCATACAAATACCAATCATATCATGCTCTAAGGCGATCATGGCATGATATCCGGCAATTCCAAAATGATTAGAATTTTTAACAGCAACCCAGCCTGTTCCTACATTTTTAGCTTTTTTAATCGCTAAGTTCATTGCTTCTTGTGCAACAACTAATCCTGCACCCAAATCACCATCAATAACTCCGGTACTTGGTGTCTCATGTACCAAATGGATATGAGGTGTCATATTAAGACGTTTCTGTTGCCACAATCTGATATAACCTGGCAGACGTGCGACCCCATGAGAATCAACTCCCCTCAGGTCAGCTGAAAGCAGTGCTTTCGAGGCTAAGGTGGCATATTCTTCAGAAGCTCCTGTAGCAAGAAATGTAGTTTTTATAAACGCCTCAATATTTTGTACTTGATACCTCACATTATTCTTTTCGGTGGTTATATACAGCGCTGGCCTGGGCAGTAGGCATAATTAAAATATCATTTATATTAACATGTTCAGGTCGGGTAACCATAAATTCAATAGTATCGGCTATATCATCTGCGCATAATGGTATCAGGCCTTCATATACCTTGTCAGCCTTGTCTTGGTCACCATGAAAACGAACAACAGAAAATTCCGTTTCAACCATGCCTGGTGACACAGAAGATACCTTTATTCCATGTGGTAGTAAATCAATACGCATACCTTTAGTAATTGCTTCAACAGCATGTTTAGTAGCACAATAAACATTGCCATTGGCATATGTTTCTTTACCTGCTATTGAGGATATATTGATGATATGTCCCTTTTTGCGTTTTGTCATTAAGGGAATAATCTGTTTTGAAAGATAAAGCAAGCCTTTAATATTAGTATCAATCATCTGCTCCCAATCACTCCATAAACCATTTTGTATTGGGTCGGCACCAGCTGCCAGACCTGCATTGTTAACAAGTACATCAATGTTCTTCCACTTGTCTTCTAAATTTGTTATGGCTTTATCAATACTTTGTGTCAATCTGATGTCAAAGCAAAGCGTTTTTACATTATGTCCCTCTTTTGTTAACTGATTTTCTAATTCATTTAATCGATTTTTTCGTCTTCCTGTTATAATTAAGCTATAGCCTAATTTAGCCAGCTTAAAGGCCGTGGCTTTTCCAATTCCGGATGTCGCTCCGGTTATTATTGCTATTTGTTTCATTTTATATTTCTTTAAATTCATTCCTTAATCAATTATTAACGATTACATTAAAAATGTATGTGCTTCAATAGGCATGTTTTAAGCTTCTTCACGTTTGCTAATTGAGTTATTTTTTATATTTTCAACGTAAATTATTTGAGATCGCCTGACACAGTACAAATGTATATTAAATTGTTTTTTTCAAAACAATTCAAAATCGCTAATTATGGATACAACTTTTCCAACAATTGAAGAAGCTGAGAAATTAAACTTGACTTCTGAAGAGTTTGATAGAATTAAGGAGATATTGCAACGCATGCCAAATGCATTAGAGTTAGAGTTATTTTCAATTCTTTGGTCGGAGCATACCAAATATAAAAACTCAATTAAATTGATGCCTGAATTGCCTTTTGATGGCAATGGTGTGCTGATAAAAGCAGGTGAAGAAAATGCCGGAGCTGTTGATTTAGGAGATGGTAATGCATGTGTTTTTAAGGTTGACTCTCATAATAGACCTTGTGCAATTCAACCACGCTTAGGTGCTTCCACCGGATTGCGTGTAGTTATGCGTGATATTTTTTCTATGGGAGCAAAACCCTTGGCTTTTTTAAGTTCTTTACGTTTTGGGGATGGTAAAAGGGATACTGCGCGTTGGTTATTTGAAGAGGTGGCTGAAGGAATATGTGAATTTGAAAGTGGTTTTGATGTACCCATCGTAGGAGGCGAAACATTCTTTTCAAAAGGATATAATAGTACTCCTCTTGTTAATAATATGGCAATTGGGGTTGTTCCTAAAGATAAATTGCTGTCTGGTAAAGCCGTTGGAGAGGGTAACCTCATATTAATTATAGGGGCACGTACAGGTAAAGACGGGGTTGATGTAGGTGTATTTGAAACAGACATTTTATCTGAAATTGATAGTGCTCCTGTATCTATTGATCAAATGATGGATGTTGCCATTGAAAAAGAACTATTAGAAGCAGTACAGCAATTAAATAACAAAATTAGCTTAATTGGAGTACAGCCATTAGGCTCTCAGGGAGTAGTCGGGGCAGCACTGGCTATGGCAGCTCGTGGTCAGGCAGGTATTAGTATTAATGCTGAAAATATACCACAGCGTAATGAAGGTTTAACACCTAAAGATCTCTTATTGTCCCAGACCTGGGGACGATTGCTTATGTGTGTTGCACCGAAGGATTTGAATGCTGTTAAAGAAGTAATAGAAAAACTTGAGGTAGCTATGGCTGTTATCGGTAAGGTAACAAAATCAGATTCGGTTAAATTTAACTATAATGATAAAGTCGTAGCAGATCTGCCTGTTATAAGCATTTCGATTAATGATGATGGCTCAGAGTATAAAAAAACTGTAGTAGAAAATAAAGATAAAGTTCCGGGAATAAATTTAGATATTTATGATGAACCGGATCATTACCCTGATACTATTAAGGTGATGCTATCTAATTTAAATGTTACATCTAAAAGTTGGTTAACAGATAAATTTAGTAAAACGAATAGTCAGGGTGAAGCCAATTCAGAATTCCCTTCTGATGCAGCCTTTATTAGTATTGAAGGCTCTGATAAAGTTTTGGCTGCAACGATGGATTGTAATTCGCGTTACATGAAATCAGATGCTTTTATTGGATCTCAAATAGCAGTAGCTGAAGCAGCACGTAATATTGTTTGTGGAGGAGGTAAGCCTATAGGTTTATCCAATTGTCTCAATTTTGGTAACCCTCATGATGAAAAAGTATATGCTGAATTTAAGGAATCGCTAAATGGTATTACACAAGCGTGTAAGGATTTTAATATACCGGTGATTAGTGGAAATGTAAGTTTCAATAATCAACGTTCTGAAGGGGGACATTTAAAGCCTGTTACATCAACACCTGTAATTGGAATGGTTGGAGTTGTAGAGGATAAAAATCAACATAGCACCTTATCATTTCGCCATAAAGGTGATATGATATTTTTAATTGGACAATCTCGTAATGATGTCAATTCATCTGAGTACGCAAGTAGTATTTTGAATATAAAAAAGTCAGCAGCTCCATATTATAATGCGAAAGAAGAAAAAGATTTACATGATGTAGTGGCTGGTGTAATTCAAAAAAAACTGGTTCGTTCAGTTCATGATGTATCAAATGGAGGGTTGTTTTTTAGTTTATTGGAATCCAGTATTCCAATGGAGTTTGGTTTTGATATTACCTCAGATGCTGAAATTAGGAAAGAGGCATTTTTGTTTGGAGAATCTCAAAGTCGCGTTGTTGTTTCTGTTTCTCCTGCTGAGCAGGATAATTTCGTTGATTTCATGATGGAATCAAATGTACCATTCTCGATTTTAGGGCATGTAACAAAAGGAGAAGTTAGAGTTGATGATGAATCTTTTGGTTATATAAGTGATTTAAAAGAAGCCTTTGAACAAAGGTTAAAGACGTGGGTTGAAGGGTAAAGTAATTTTAATATCAACAAATTATGAAGTTTACATTAAAAACGGTTTTCACTGTTTTATTTATATTATCCGCAGGAATATTGGTCGCTTGGGCCAGTAATGACAAAAGTGTAGAAAAGGTTAAGGTAGGAGATGTTGCACCTGACTTTACAGTTATTACACCTGATGGAGAGTTAACAACTGCAGATCTGAAAGGTAAAGTAGTTTTGATTAATCTTTTTGCAACATGGTGTCCGCCATGCCGTAAAGAATTACCTGTTTTAGAGAAGCAAGTGTGGGAGAAGTATAAAGGTAATGATGATTTTGTATTGTTGGTTATCGGACGGGAACATACAAGTGAAGAGCTATTAAAGTTTGCTGCTGATCAGAAAATGGATTTACCTTTTTATCCCGATTCGAAACGGGAAATTTTTAACCAGTTTGCAATCCAGTCTATTCCGCGTAATTACATCATTAATAAAGATGGTAAAATTGTGTATGCATCAAAGGGATTCAGTAATATAGAATTTAAGCATATGCTGGATGTGTTAAAAAGACAATTGTAAAATACAAATTGAACCCAAAGAGGATACAAAAGTAGAAATGGTATCCTCTTTTTTTGTGCAACGCGTATATATGTTTGCTTTTTTATATTTTTGACCAAAATTCATGCAGATGACAGTTAAACCATATAAAACTTCCAAAGGTTCTAAGAAAACTCAAGTGGCCGGGATGTTTAATAATATTGCTCCCAAATACGACTTTCTAAACCACTTTCTTTCTTTGGGGATTGATAAAGTATGGCGTACAAGGGCTATTAACCTATTAAAAGATATAAATGAGCCACTTGTTTTGGATGTAGCAACAGGAACAGGTGATTTGGCATTAGAGGCTAATAGACGACTAAAGTGCAAGGTAATTGGCGTTGATATTTCCACTGAAATGCTTAAAGTAGCTGAGGAAAAAATTGCTAAACGTAAATTGGGGGATATGATTTCAGTACAAGAGGGGGATTCTGAAAGCCTTCCTTTTGATGATGGATTCTTTGATGCTGTTATTGTTGCGTTTGGTGTGCGTAATTTTGAGAATCTTAATAAAGGTTTAGCCGATATGGCTCGTACTTTAAAAGAAGGTGGGAAAATGGTTGTATTGGAATTCTCAAAACCTGTATATTTTCCGTTTAAACAATTCTATTTATTTTATTTTCGTTATATTTTACCTTGGTTAGGAGGTATCATTTCAAAAGATAGGGCAGCTTATACTTATTTGCCCGAGTCAGTACTTAATTTTCCTGATGGTGAGCGTTTTGATGATGAGTTGAGGAAGGCAGGAATGACCCCGCTTAAACGATTTAAACAAACAATGGGAATTGCAACCATTTATTTATCAGAAAAAAATACGCAATAATATTCCAATAATTCAGTTATAGAATTGTAAAAGAAAAATACGTATCCATTGAGAAAACTTCTCCTGATAATATTTTTGGTAACGCAGCTAAGCCTTGTTGTTGGACAAGGTAAAAACAGTAAAATTGCCAATCTGCGATCTTTCGATGAGAGGCCATTACATTTTGGGTTTCTTATAGGTGTTAATACAATGGACTTTGCCGTGTATAATAACAGACGTGTAATTAGTGAGGCAGGTGATGTTTTATATAGTGATGTCTTATCCTTAACACCAGGATTAAATATTGGAATTGTTACAAGTTATAAATTAACCAGTGACCTGAATTTACGCTTCTTACCCGGAATTAGCTTTGGTCAACGCAATATGAGCTATATCAGGTATGATAAAGACGGTACTTTTATTGAACGAGAAGAACCATTCAAGATAAAATCAACATTTTTAGAGTTTCCATTATTGTTAAAATACAATGCATTTCGAATGCATAATGCCAAGCCATATTTGATTGGAGGGTTTAATACTCGCTACGATCTGGCTAAAAATAAGCAAGATAAGCTACTCTTAACTTCGCTTGATGGTTACTTTGAATTTGGTGCAGGGTTTGACTTTTATCTCACCTATTTTAGATTATCAGTTGAGGCAAAAGCCTCCATAGGTTTAAGAAGCGTACTAAACACTAAAGGAACAGGTGAGCCTGGAGATGAAATCTATACCGACTCATTGGATGCACTGCGTTCACGAATATTCTGCCTGACCTTCTATTTTGAATAAATTCAATTACTTTTGCGTTTAAATTAACCATCAAAACAAAGTTTTGATGCAATTACTATTATTTAATAATAAATATGAAACGCGAAATTGTATTACGACTCTCTCCTAAAGAGGCCTCCTGTGAAGAGTTTTTTAAGCCTTTAGTGGCAAAAAAAATGAAGGTAGCTCCGGGAAATATTACGGACATGAGGGTTGTGAAACGTTCAATTGATGCCCGCAAGAAAATAATAGTTGTGCAATTGCATGTTGAAGCATGGGCCAATACAATTCCACCAAAGCCTTTAAAAACAATATACGAGTATCCTGATGTTTCGAATGCCCCGTCTGTTATAATTGTAGGAGCTGGGCCAGGAGGTTATTTTGCAGCTTTACGTTTGATCGAATTAGGAATTAAACCAATTATTCTTGAAAGAGGAAAGGGGGTTAATGAACGTAAGAAGGATTTGGCTCTTTTAAATCGAAATGAGACTGTTAATACAGAATCAAATTATGCCTTTGGAGAAGGGGGTGCCGGTACATTTTCGGATGGTAAATTATATACCCGAAGCACCAAACGAGGTGACTTTAAGAAGGTACTGGAGGTTTTTCATTTCCATGGAGCAAGTGAGGAGATATTAATTGATGCCCATCCCCATATTGGGACAGATAAGTTGCCCAATGTAATTAGGAATATTCGACAAACAGTTGAAAATGCAGGAGGTGAGGTGCACTTTAACACTAAGGTAACCGATTTAATTATTGAAGGACAAAAAATTGCTGGAGTAAAAACAGAATCAGGTGCAAAAGTTTTTGGACAATCCGTTATTTTAGCTACAGGTCACTCAGCCAGAGATGTTTATTATATGTTAGATGCTAATAAGGTTGCACTTGAAGCTAAAACATGGGCCATGGGTGTCAGGGTGGAACACCCACAAGAACTAATTGATCAGATTCAGTATCATTCGTTAAAAGGCAGAGGGGAGTATTTGCCTGCAGCTAGTTATAATTTAGCCTGCCAGATTGAAGAGCGGGGTGTTTATTCGTTTTGTATGTGTCCTGGTGGTTTTATAGTACCAGCTATGACCAATACGGATGAAATGGTGGTTAATGGTATGTCGCCTTCCAAACGTAATTCGCCATGGGCTAATTCTGGTATGGTGGTTGAAGTAAGGCCTGAGGATATTGGTGAATTTCAGAATAGAGGCGTTCTGGGAGGATTAGAATATCAAAAGGAATTGGAACGTCTGGCCTTTATTAATGGAGGACGTGGTATTACAGCGCCAGCACAATCATTAGCTGATTTTGTTGATGGAAAACTGTCGTTTGAACTATCCGATTGTTCATATGTACCAGGTTTGGTAGCTTCACCAATACACTTTTGGTTGCCCGAAAATATTGGACAAAGGCTAAGAAAAGGGTTCGAATACTTTGATAAACGTGCGAGAGGTTTTGTAACTAATGAAGCTCTGGTAGTTGGAGTTGAAAGTCGCACATCATCTCCAGTGCGTATTCCCAGAGATCGCATAAGCTTTCAGCATGTGCAAATTGAAGGTTTATACCCTTGCGGTGAAGGAGCAGGTTATGCCGGAGGAATTGCCTCTTCGGCTATTGATGGTGAAAGATGTGGTGAGAAAGCGTTTGAGTTTATTACAGGAATGACAATAGAAGGTATAAAATAGTTATACTTTAGGCCGTCTGAATTCGGCACAGATTATTGCCGTTGCAACAGAAACATTAAGTGATTCAGAGGTAGGTATTCCTATTGGATAAGAGGGGATGAGTAGTTTGTGTGTAATGTATTTTTTTACCTCAGAACTAATACCTTTTCCCTCATTGCCCATTACGATTAAGCCATTTTCGGTAATACTTTGTTTATAAACGTTTGTACCGTCTAAAAGAGTCCCATAAACCGGGAGTTTCAAAGCCGAATATTCATTAAGAAACGTTTCAGCATTGGTATAAGTTACATTTACACGAGAAATTGCTCCCATCGTTGATTGGATTGTTTTTGTATTATATACATCAGCACAACCAGTAGTACATATAATATTTTTAATACCAAACCAATCGGCTAAGCGTATAATGGTTCCTAGATTGCCAGGATCTTGAATATCATCCAAAAAAAGGCTTAGTTCATTTCTCAAAGCCGCAAGGTTTAATTCCTTATTTTTTTGTTTGAATATACCCAGAACTGATGATGGATTTTTAAGACCAGATATTTTTTTGATCTCCTCGCGTGTACAAGTGATTATTTCTATGTCGCTTGTTATCAGATTTCTATTGTTTATTAACCAATCGTTTGTGCAAACAATAAAATATGTATCAATCTTTGCTATTAATAAGTCCTTAATTAATTTCTCTCCTTCAGCAATAAAGACTTGATACTGATCACGTACTTTTTTTCTTTTGAGTGATAAGATAAACTTTTGTTTGTTTTTGCTTAACATCCTTAATGCTTTAAGTCAGAATTATAGAAACGTGTTTATTATTGTCTACAAAGTTATAGCATATCAGACGAAATAAATATCTTTATAGCAAAAGTTTTCACAAAGGAGATTTTATTAGATGTCGATTAAGAACTTCAAATATATAAGTTGTGTTGTTGTAATAATGTTATTTGGTTGTCGATCAGTAAAATATGTTCCTGAAGATGCCTTCCTGCTTAATAAAGTTGAAATAGAAAATGAAGCAAAAGGAGTTTCGAAAGAAGAATTGAAGTATTATGTTCGTCAAAAAGAAAATGTAAAAATTTTAGGTTTTTGGCGTTTTCATCTCGGCCTGTATAATTTATCCGGAAAGGATGAGGAAAAAGGTATTAATAAATGGCTGCGTCGAATAGGTGAAGAGCCGGCTTTGTATGATGATCTTTTAAAGCAGAAATCTAACGAACAATTAAAAATATTTCTTAATAATAAAGGGTATTTTAATGCAGAAGTTAAGGATACAGTTATATACTCATCAAAAAAGAAAGCAAAAGTTCGTTACATCATAAATTCAGGAGTGCGTTATAGTTTAAATAATATTAGTTATCAAATTGAAGATGATTCTATAAAAAGGCATATACTTAATGACACAATCAATACCCTGCTAAAGAAAGGTGTACCTTTTGATGCAGATTTGCATGATAATGAACGTAAGAGGATTACGCGTGAAATGCGTAATAAAGGATATTACGCATTTCGAAAAGAGTACCTTTATTTTATGGCAGATAGTTCACTTGGAAATTACAGGGTAAATGATTCATTAATAGTTATAAAAGATCGAATTCAGATAGCTGGAAAGCCTGATTTTGTTATAAGTCATCTGAAATATAAAGTTAAAGATGTTTATTTTCTGGTTGGATACGATCCGCAAAAGGCCTTAAGAAATGAGGCTGATTATATGAATCAGTTTGATACCATTAAGTATGAAGGATTTAATATTTTATACGGAGAAAACTTGAATTTTAAAGCAGATGTGCTAATCAACTCTAATTATATTGTTCCGGGAGAGTATTACAATTTAGAAGCAGTTGAGAAAACACAATCGCTCTTATCAGAGTTGCAATTGTTTCGATTTGTAAATATTCGCTTTAAGCCTGTTGTTGGGCAATTTGATGAAAATGGAAATGGTTTACTACATTGTTATATTCAATTATCATCATCAAAAGCACAAAGCTATACTTTTGAAATAGAAGGCACTAACTCGTCTGGAAACCTGGGGGCGGCAGGAAGTGTTGGTTATAAGCACAAGAATTTACTGAGAGGAGGAGAGGTGTTTGATATGCGTTTCAGAACAGCAGGAGAGAATCAATTGATGCGCGACAAAAGCAATTTTCAAACCCTGGAAGCAGGGGGAGATGCAAATTTATCTATTCCTAAATTTATGATGCCCTTTAAAGTTGAAAATTTCAGAAAGAAATATAATCCCCGAACCAACTTTTCTCTGGTATACAATTATCAACGACGACCTGATTATACTAGGACAATAGCTAGTGCAAGAATTGGATATAGTTGGAAATCATCTCCTTTGATAGTTCATTACCTTGCTCCAATAGATTTTAGTGTAGTTAATGTGCCCGTTATTGATTCTGTTTTTTCTTCACAAATAGAAAATACATTTTTGAAATACAGTTATAGGGATCATTTTATTAGTAGCACATCTTATACTTTTATTTATAGTGAACAACCAATAGCCGGCAATAAAAATTATAGATATTTTCAAGCTAATCTACAATCGGCAGGTAATATTCTAAATGGTGTTTCTTCGCTTATTAATAACGAAAGTGAAAAAGAATACAACGAAATTTTTGGTATTCGTTATGCCCAATATTTAAAGGCAGATGTTGATTGGAGATATCATATTAATGTTAACAAGATAAACTCATTTGCGTATCGCATATTTATGGGAGCAGGTTATCCTTATGGTAACTTAAATGTACTGCCTTTTGAAAAACGGTATTTTTCTGGTGGAGCCAACAGTATACGAGCATGGCCTGTAAGAGGATTAGGGCCTGGTTCGTATGTTGAAAAAACATTGGATTACTATAATCAAACAGCCGATATTAAATTGGAAGCTAGTGCAGAATATAGGTTTAATTTGTTTTGGCTGCTGGAAGGTGCTTTTTTTATTGATGCAGGTAATATTTGGTCTATACGTTCGTCTGGTAAGCAGGAACTTGATGAGGACGGACTTTTTAAGTTTGATAAATTCTATAAACAGATTGCGGTAGGAGTTGGTGCAGGTGCTCGTTTAGATTTTAATTATTTTGTTTTTCGCCTTGATATGGGCATTAAAGCCAGAGATCCGTCTTTAGCGGCTGGCGAGCGTTGGATACTTGGAGTAAAACCAATTAAATGGGATGATATGGCTTTTAATTTTGCTATTGGCTATCCATTTTAGTTGCTATCAATATAAGTTGTAAATAATAGTTAAACTTTTCTTAAGAACTCAAAAAAATCAAACTCAAAAAAGAAACTTTTTTAATAAATAATGGTTCATTCTATATCTTTTTTTGATAATGTTCAGGTGTTCAAATGTCCTGAAAAACAACTAGCTAAAGCTTGATCTGTTTCTGATCTTTATCAGGTTTTTATTGTAGGATGAATGCTAAATGTAAGCAGGTGGACTCGGGGTGATAGAAAAATGTAATTTTTTTTCGATGTTTTTCACTAATTTCGTAGTGTTTTTTGAGCAAATTATTATTTCGAACTATAAATAAAAAGCTATGAAGCGAGTATTAGATGTTGTAAAGCCTGGTGTTGTTACTGGTGATGATTTAGGAAAATTGTTAGCAATAGCCAAAGAAGAAGGTTTTGCAATGCCTGCTGTAAATGTTGTTGGAACAGATTCAATTAATGGTATTTTAGAAGCAGCTAAAGAAGTAAATTCTCCTGTAATGATTCAGCTATCAAATGGTGGTGCTGCATTTTATGCAGGTAAAGGATTGAAATTAGATGGGCAGCAAGCACAAATTTTAGGTGCTATATCTGCAGCTAAGCATGTACATACTTTAGCTGAAGCATATGGTGTGCCGGTAGTGCTTCATACAGACCATGCTGCAAAAAAATTATTGCCTTGGATTGATGGATTGTTGGAAGCAAGTGAAAAGCACTTTTCTGAAACAGGAAAGCCTCTGTTTAGCTCTCATATGCTTGATCTTTCAGAAGAACCACTGGAAGAGAATATTGCAATCTGTAAAGAGTATCTTGTTCGTATGAATAAAATAGGTATGACTTTGGAGATCGAACTTGGTATAACAGGTGGAGAAGAAGACGGTGTTGATAACTCGGATGTTGATAACGCATTATTATATACGCAGCCAGAAGAAGTAAGTTATGCTTATGAGCAATTACTGGAAGTTTCACCAAATTTTACTATTGCAGCTTCATTTGGTAATGTGCATGGTGTTTATAAGCCGGGTAACGTTGTGCTGAAGCCTTCAATTCTTGATGCATCTCAAAAGTATATTCAAGAGAAACACAATACAGCAGAAAAACCAGTTAACTTTGTATTTCACGGAGGTTCAGGATCTTCAATAGAAGAGATTCGCGAAGCAATTGGATATGGTGTTATTAAAATGAATATTGATACTGATACGCAGTGGGCTACTTGGGATGGTATTCGTGCTTTTGAAGCAAAAAATCGTGAGTACTTGCAGAGTCAGATTGGTAACCCAGAAGGTGACGATAAGCCAAATAAAAAATTCTATGATCCACGTGTTTGGTTACGTGCAGGTCAGGTTACTTTGGTCGATCGCTTAAAGGTTGCTTTTGAAGATCTGAATTGCATCAATCGTTTATAGTAATAAAAATTTATTATAAAAAGAGGCACATGTTTTATATGTTGTGCCTCTTTTTTTTATTTTGGGCAATACAAATCTAATAATATTATGAACTCTGGTAAGAGAGATGGTTTTTCTAGTAAATTTGGTGTAGTCGCCGCCGCCGCAGGTTCGGCCGTTGGATTAGGTAATATTTGGCGCTTTCCTTATGTGGTTGGCGAAAATGGCGGAGGTGCTTTTCTTCTGATATATTTAGTGTTTATTGTTTCTATTGGTTTGCCTGTTATGTTATCCGAATTACTGATTGGCCGTCGTGCTCAAAAAAATGTTTTTGGAGCTTTTCGTACCTTGTCGCCCAATAAGCCATTATTTATGTCAGTTGGAATAATGGGGGTTGGAGCAGCCTTTATGATATTGGCTTTTTATGCTGTTGTTGCAGGTTGGACATTAGAATATACTTATTTGGCAGTTGGAAATCGTTTGTTTGACATGACAGCTGTTGAGTTAAGTCAATTCTATAAAGATTTTTCTGGTTCAGTACGTGGTCCTGTTATCTGGCTGGTGGTATTTATGATATTAACAGCTATTATTGTTATCGGAGGCATAAAAAATGGTATTGAGAAATATACTAAAGTATTAATGCCGCTCTTATTTGTAATAATTGTAATCCTTTGTGTAAAATCCATTTCTCTTGACGGGGCAGAAGCAGGGTTAGCTTTTTTGTTTAAGCCTGATTTTTCAAAAGTAACAGGCTCGGTTGTGCTAGAAGCTTTAGGGCAGGCTTTCTTTTCTTTAAGTATTGGAATGGGTGTTATTGCAACTTATGGCTCCTATATTCAAAAGAAAGAAAATCTGATGTATACTGCTGTATCTGTATCATTTGCTGATACACTGATTGCTATTTTGGCAGGAGTAGCCATATTTCCGGCTGTATTTGCTTTTGGGATTAATCCCAGTTCTGGTCCAGGGTTAGTGTTTGAAACACTTCCTAATGTGTTTAATCAAATGCATGGAGGTTACATTTTTTCAGTAGCGTTTTTTGTTTTACTTGTAATTGCAGCACTTACCTCTTCTGTTTCCTTACTTGAGGTTGTAGTGTCATATTTTTCAGAAGAACTTAACATGAAGCGTAGAAATGCAACTATTGTTGCTGCTGTGTCTATTACGGTGTTGGGCGTATTGTGTGTTGTTTCTGATAGGGTATTTAAGTTGTTTGACTGGACTTCATCCAATATTTTACTGCCGCTGGGAGGTATTTTAATTGCAGTGTTTGCAGGTTGGATACTAGGAAAAACTAATGTAAAGGATGAGTTGGAAGCGCATGGGGGTAAGATGTATTTTGTTAATACACTAATGGTAATTTTAAAAATTGTTGCGCCGCTGGCAATTGGAGCTGTATTTTTAAAAGGATTAGGATTAATTTAAGTTCGTTTATTGAAATAGCATGTGGCGTGATCTTTTTTCTTTATCCAGGCGTGAGCAGTCAGCTTTTTTGGTCGTATTTATTGGCGTGTTATTGTTAGTGGGACTTCTGTTAATTAGGTCAGTACCTAAGGAGGTAATGCTTGATCCTGAGCTGTATGCATGGATTGAGAGTGTAGAATTAAAGCATATTGAACAGGTAAATGAAAAGCAATATGAATGTTTTAACTTTGATCCAAATACGGTAAAGGTTAAGGAAATGGAACGACTTGGATTTTCAAAAACAGCAATTATTAATATAATTAAATATCGCGAAGCAGGAGGACACATAAAAACTACTCAAAAATTTGGAGAAATATATGGCGTTGACTCGGTACTCTTTAATCGCCTGAAATCAAATGTCGTAATTGAGGATCGAGTTGCTGATTATCGACGTATTAACAAAGCATTAGAAAAGGAAGGATCTTTTCTAATTGATTTAAATAATGTAGATTCAACAACGCTTGTAAGTTGGAATGTTGATGTACAGATTATTAAGGATATACTACAAAAGCAAAATGACTTTTATTTTAAGAACAGGGTTAATAAATCCTATTTGTTGAATGTTTATACTGTTTGGCAAGAATCCATTGATACCTTATTGATAAAGAGGAATCCAAAAGGAGTAAACCAAAAGAAATATCAGATAGAAATAAACTCTGCTGATACTGCTATGTTGGCTTTATTAAGAGGTGTTGGACCTGCGTTTTCTAAACGAATTGTTTCCTACAGAAATCGCATTGGAGGGTTTTATCAAATTCAGCAGTTGCAAGAAGTAAAAGGCATATCCCCTGTTGTAATTGAAGATAATTTAAATGTACTTTTTGTTGATACAACTCTAATTGTTCCACTAAATTTGTCAAAAGCTAGTTTACGACAAATGAAAGAGCATCCATATCTGAATTTTTATATGGCTAAAGCCATATATGAAAGTCGAAAAAAAGGAGAATTACATTCAATTCAGCAGTTTTTTTCAGTTGAAGCTTTTGCAAATATTGATGAAGAGCTGTTTAAGCGGTATTTCATTGTTTCGAATTAATTATGCTATATATATAAAAAAAGAACCTCTAAAATTTGTTGTAGTCGCTAAACTTCATTTTCTTTGCAGCTGCAAAATTTGAGGGTATATACATTTCTGATGTACTCAAAAGGTTGAAATTTTGCAATTTAATGATTAATTTTGCGGCCTAAATAAAAAGTAAGCATTATGATAGTTGTACCTATTAAAGAAGGCGAGAATATAGAAAGAGCCTTAAAGAAGTTTAAAAGAAAATTTGAGAAAACAGGTGCTATGCGTGAATTAAGATCACGTCAGGCATTTACAAAGCCTTCTGTTGTGAAAAGAGAACAGGTAAAAAAAGCTATTTACATCGAGCAATTGCAGCGCGAGGCAGAATAAATTACCTGCAGAGGGCGTTGGTTTATTGCTTTTTTTGTATATTCGTTTAAAGCATAAAATGATACCCTCTGCTGATGCAAAAAATAGAATTATTTTATAAATATCTGGAGTTCGAGCGACGTAGTTCTGCTCATACTGTTGTGGCTTACAAAAATGATGTAAAGCAGTTTTGTGAGTATTTGGAGCAAGAAAATATAGAACTCTGGAGTGATGTTACTTCAAAAACCATCCGATCCTGGATGGTGTTGTTGGTTAATAGGGGGGTGTCTGCTCGTTCTGTTGGCCGAAAGATATCTACCATAAAAGTATTGTTTCGATTCTTAATGCGTGAAGAATGTGTTGGTGTTAACCCGGCAGAAAAAGTTATTACGCCTAAAGTTTCAAAAAAACTTCCTGTTTTCGTGAAAGAACAGGAAATGGATGTTTTGCTTGATCATGTTTCATTTAATGATGACTTTGTTGGGTTAAGAGATAAGCTTATAATTGTAATGTTTTATCTTACTGGTATGCGTTTATCTGAGTTAGTTGGGTTAACAGATGCTCAGATAGATTTTGCAAATGATGTTATTAAGGTTCGCGGAAAAAGGAATAAGGAGCGAATTGTTCCAATAACCCTAGAGCTAAAGGTTGCAATTGAGTGTTATATTGAGGAACGAAAAAGAGTATTTCCGTCTGTAATGAAATCCGTTGTTTTCTTAACGGAAAAGGGAGTGCCAATATATCATAAACTAGTTTATCGTGTGGTTAATAAATATCTTAATCAGGTTTCTACAGTAACTAAAAAAAGTCCGCATGTGATAAGACATACTTTTGCTACAGCATTATTGAATAAAGGTGCGGATATAAATGCTATTAAGGAATTGTTGGGGCATGCTAATTTGGCAGCAACAGAAGTTTATACGCATAATTCTTTTGAAAAATTAAATTCTATATACAAACAGGCCCATCCAAGGGTTTAAAAGAAGGAGGAATATATATGAATATTACAATTCAATCTGTACGCTTTACTGCTTCTGAGCAGTTGGAGCAATTTATTCAGCAAAAAGTAAATAAGTTAGAGCTGTTCTTTGATGGTATCGTGTCTGCTGAGGTCATCCTTAGATTGGATAAGTCGGATTCAACTGAAAATAAAGTTGCTGAAATAAGTTTAAATATTCCAGGTGGTGAATTGTTTGCCAAGAAGCAAGCAAAAACATTTGAAGAAGCTGTGGATTCGTCTGTAGATGCACTGCGTAAGCAACTGATTAAATGGAAAGAAAAGGTACGTGCTAAATAGGCAAAAAAAAGAGTTATTTTTTTGTGGTGTTGAAAATAAATTATACATTTGCACACCGTTTTTAGAGTAGTAAAACTATGCTAAAGTACTATAAATAGGCTGATTACCTTAGTCAATCAGCCTATTGAAATGAAATAAAGTCAGTATTTTTCTGATAACGATCATTAAAATTATTGCGGTAAATTGATGGGGAGATACCAAAGCGGCCAACTGGGACGGACTGTAACTCCGTTGTCTTATGACTTCGCAGGTTCGAATCCTGCTCTCCCCACTTTTTTAGGATCAAAATCTAATTTTTGCGGATATTAAGATGGAAATTACTTATCTTTATCTTTCTGCAAGAATTTTGCGGGAGTAGCTCAGTTGATAGAGCATCAGCCTTCCAAGCTGAGGGTCGCGGGTTTGAGC
>CAZRRJ010000014.1:0-107421 GCA_964602515.1 uncultured Saccharicrinis sp.
AGTAGCTCAGTTGATAGAGCATCAGCCTTCCAAGCTGAGGGTCGCGGGTTTGAGCCCCGTCTTCCGCTCAAAGCCATCCGTAAAGGGTGGCTTTTTTATTGATTTATATTTCATATGTTGATATGGAACGCTCAAATAAAATTCAATCATCTTCCTGTGTGAAATTTTTATAATTGAATTTACATGTTCGTTTCATGATTGTATATAATTGGGGAGATACCAAAGCGGCCAACTGGGACGGACTGTAACTCCGTTGTCTTATGACTTCGCAGGTTCGAATCCTGCTCTCCCCACTCTATTTTGTGCATGAGCTATAAAAGCCTTCTGGTAAAAAGATTTTTATATTTTATACGTTTTATAGCAACTGCAAAAATTGTCAAGTAATAATGACTATGCAACTCTTTTCTAATAATTCCATTAAAGCATTACGCCAATAAATAACGATCATTTTTTCACATGCAGGTCTTTTTCTTTGTTAATTTCCTTAAGAAGTAAAAGCTCATTTATACTACGATTCTTAACAACCAGAAAGGAACCTATCAAACCAGAAATAAAGAGTACAACTACTAAGGCGTAATACCACTCATTTAACACATAAAGATCATACAAACGAAAATAATCAGATAATTGAACCAATGTATTATATGCGGAGTGGTAAATAACAATAAGCCACAAGGAGTTTGTGTACAGGAATATTAAAGCAGATATAACTCCAAAAAAGAAAGTAATTTCTATATTATAAACATGAACCAGCGCAAAGAGTGTGGATGAAACAAATATAGCTGGAAATGCTGAATACCGATAAAGCAATTGCTTAAGTAGAATTCCTCTATAAAATACCTCTTCCAATATAGGAGTTAAAACACAGGTCATGATTAAATAAATATAATACTGGGAGTTTTTTTCAACATGGAAATATTCTATTTCAGCCTTTGCATTATAAAAAATCACTTCAAACAAATTTCTGATAACAAAAAGACTGCTGATGTAGTGATAAACTACAGCAATTAATAAAACAACGAACACCTCCTTTAATTGTGGTGTATTTTTATTAAAGTCGAATTTTATTTTAAACGTTCTTTTTGCAAAAAGCAAAACGAGAACTAACAACAAGTACATCAGTATTCGACTAATATTATGTGAATAGTCAAATGAAAGCAAATTATAATGAACAGCTAATTCTACTAATAAACTAACGCCCAAGCTCAAACAAGATAATACTAACACTACTATTGCTGCCCATTTCCATGTCATTTCTTTTTTACTCATTTTATTTCTTTAATAGAGATCTACTTATATTAGATATAAGTAGATCTTGCATTTAAATTTGTTTGAGAATGATTACAGCACTTCCGCCTGTGCTGAATATACATCTACCTTTGCTAAGTGTTTTTCTGTTTATGCAATATATATTTCCGCTGGTATGGGCGCTCTTTTTACCTTTGATGGGTATATTTCTGCCTATGCGAAATACTACTTTACCTGTGCTGTATTTGCATTTACTTTGAATAAGTACTTATCGGTGATTGCTATTTTTGTTTCCGCTTATGCAAATTTAGCGGCGGAATAAACAAAGTGGTATTCCGCCGCTGTGTAAACTATTTCCATATGTTTCGCTTCGTACTTTTACTCTTCTGCTGTTTTTTCTGATTTTGACTTCACTCCTGCACTCATGGCTGCTACTATTTTAGTATAGGTAAACATGGCTTTCTTAACTTCATCGTATTGATAGAAACGTGATGCTATTTTACAGATTCCTATTATTTCATTGTAGATTTCATTGAAGGTATCTAAAGCTTCTTTGGAAATGTTTTTTGTGCTTTCTTTTAATACTTCCTGTTCTATGTTGGCTTCATTTAGCGCATTGGCATAGTCAATGATTTTATCGATTAAGGCAGGGGATGTCCCTTTATCGATAATTTGGTTTTTAAGCTCATCGGTCATCCCTTTTTTAAGAGCATAGAGTAGTTGTATAAGTGCTTCCTGGTCATTGTTTTGTACTTTGCGAAAGTTTATATCAAAACCAAGTTCTTTAAGTATTTGGTTTTTAGTACCCGGGAAATCAACTTCGATTTGAGTTTTTAGAAAGGATACTTCTCTTTTGGCTGTTGCCTGTATACTTAAGACGGTTGCTGTTGCATTACGGAGTTCTTTCTTTTTATCCAGGCCCAGGTAATTTTCGATGGCATTATTGATTTTACCTTGCAGTGTTGTTACATATTCATCCGTCCAATTGGTGCGTACCAGGGAGAGTTCTTTAATATTATCGCTTAGGTTGGTAGTAATTGTACGTGATGCTAATAACATTTCTACGTCTTTGTTTTTGTAGCTACGTGTGTTCATAATTGTCATTTTTTAATTATTAAATGTTTATAATAAGTATTAAGGTGCAAGACTGATTTTAAGGGATGGCTGTTTTTCTTTTATAACCTGCCGATATACTGCTTTAATTGTTTGGGGCGTTTGTATTACGATATTTTAAGTCAGGGTATAAAATCAACTGGCTTTACACCCTGTGTTTTTATTATTTTATTTGGGTTGAATCTATGCCAATATAATTAGGGCCATCGTAGATAAGTTGATGCTTATACAATACTAAAGTATCCCAATCGTATCTTAAATCCCGTAAAAACAAAGTATCGTTATTTGCACTGAGATAATATTCTTCTGAATGTTCCCATCTTCCGTAATAAAACATTTTTTTTGAATTTTAGATATTAAACTTCAGAAGCCTGGTAATGGACGGATTTACGGGATGCATATTTATTATTTAAGTTATTATTAGCCTCTCAGGTATAATTATCAAATGCTACTATTATTTGTTTTTATTCTATTTATGCATAAAGATATGTAAAGTTTTAACAATATTTACTATGTTTTTATAATTTAAGTATTATTTATATTGAAATACTATTCCAATATTACATACACCACACTTTCAAATACTTATTAACTTTACTTCCTTTTGCAAGTCGCAGATCCCTTAATACAGAAGCTTTATTAGGGCACTTCTTAAGTACTAATAATGAATTTTACCCATACTATTATTGATGCTTATGTTATTTTACATTTTTACTTTTATAGGGGTATTTAAGTGCTATAGTAAATTTCAAAAGTTATATTATGGAGTTTTTTAGTATTCTTACACAATGCTCTTTAATTCCCTAAAGGGAGCAGCATAAGGTGTAAGCTGGTTTTGATATTGGGTGGAGTTAATGTGTAACGCCGTATAATTTAAACTTGCTTATTTTCAGGCTCCTGGTATTTTTGCTACTTTTACACCAACAAAAACAATAAGATGTTAGTAAAAATTTACCCCGAAAATCCGAATGATAAGGAAATTAGTAAGCTTGTAGATATTCTTCGCAATGGAGGAATTGTTATTTACCCGACTGATACGATTTACGGCATTGGCTGCGATATTAATAATGCTAAGGCGGTGGAGAAGGTAGCACGTATTAAAGGTATTAACCTAAAGAAGGCTAATCTTTCATTTATTTGTTATGATCTTAGCCATTTATCAGATTTTACCAAGCCTTTGAATAATCATGTTTTTAAGCTTATGAAAAAACATCTTCCGGGTCCTTTTACGTTTATATTGCCGGCCAATACCAATGTACCTAAGCTTTTTAAAAACAATAAGAAAACAATTGGTATCCGCGTGCCCGACAACAACATTATTCGTGAACTGGTAAAGGCGCTGGGTAATCCTATTTTATCAACGTCGGTAAGGGATGCTGATGATATAATAGAGTATACAACTGATCCTGAATTAATTTATGAGAAGTTTGGTAACCTTGTTGATGCTGTTATTGACGGTGGATATGGCGATAACGAAGCATCTACAATAATTGATTGCACGTCTGACGAGCTTAAAATTACCCGGCAAGGGAAAGGTGATATTGAGCTTTAACCGTTAATTATTCTTTCCAAAAATAAGGTGAAAACAACAGGATAACTGTAAACAGTTCCAGGCGACCAATCAGCATTAAAAAAGAAAGGAACCACTTACCAAAAGCCGGTACTTCGTAAAAGTTAAGGGCTGGCCCCACCTCACCTAATCCGGGACCAATATTACCAATTGATGTTGCTACAGCTCCAAGAGCCGTATCAAGGTCGTACCCCATAATGCTCATAATAATCATGGCAATACCCACTGTTATCATATAAATAACAATAAAGGCCAATACGTTGGTAATAATACCGGCATTTACAGCTCTTGTATTGTATCTGACCGGAATAACGGCATTAGGATGTACCAGGCGCTTTAATTCAAAGAAGCTATTCTTCATAAGCAATACGATACGCACTATTTTAATACCTCCCCCTGTTGACCCGGCTGATCCCCCGGTAAACATGAGCAGGAAGATAACAATGCTTAAAAAGGGCACCCATAATAAATAATCGGCTGTAGCATAGCCTGTGGTTGTAATAATTGAAACAACCTGAAACAGTCCATCGCGCCATGCTTGCTCAAGATTCCCTGTTGTTCCTGTAAAATACAACACTGCGCCAACCAGAACACTTACGCCGATAATAATACCTGTGTAAGCTTGAAATTCTTCATCTTTAAGTACTTTCTTAAATTTCCCTCTCAGAGCACTAAATGATAAGGTAAAATTTGCTCCTGCAATAAACATGAAGATAATAATAACATATTGAATAAATGGTGATGAAAAATAAGCTACGCTTGCCTGCTTGGTTGAATACCCACCGGTTGCCATTGTTGTAAATGAGTGGCAGATAGCATCAAAAGGCGTCATTCCTCCAATAATAAGGAGGGTGGCTTCTACTAATGTGAATAAAACATATATGCCATATAAGCGCTTTGCGGTTTCAGTAATACGTGGGTGCAATTTATCCGGTGCAGGCCCAGGGACTTCTGCAATAAACATTTGCATACCTCCTACCCCAAGTACAGGTAAAATAGCTAATGAGAGTACTATAATACCCATACCTCCAAGCCATTGAATAAGGCTACGCCAGAACAGCAAACCATGTGGTAGTGCTTCAATATCGTTTAATATACTACTTCCGGTTGTTGTAAAACCTGAAATGGTTTCAAAAAAAGCATCGGTATATGAAGGGATAGCTCCACTGAGCCAAAATGGCAGAAGGCCAAAAAAGGAAAATACAATCCATACGAGGGCTACAATAAGATAGCCTTCGCGCTTACCAATATCTTTGGGTGCATTACGTAAAGAAAAACCGGTTACACCACCTATGCTTATGCAAATTGCAGCAGAAAGAAGGTGGTATTTTAAATCATATTCTCCATACAGCAGTGCCACTCCGGCTGATAATAACATAAAAACACCTTCAACGACTAAAAGTAGTCCAAGCACAAGCACTATAAATCTTGAATTAAGCATAATAACCCTGACCGTATTTTTTGCACGGCAAAGATGATATTTTTAGATCAAAAAATATCGCTGAGATTTAATTATTCTTCCAGAAATATGGAGAAAACAAGATTAATACCGTAAATAATTCGAGCCGGCCAATAAGCATCAGGAAGGTTAGTACCCACTTACCAGCCCCAGGTACTAAAGAAAAATTATTAACCGGACCAACCGTACCTAAGCCCGGACCTATTCCACCCATGGTAGTGGCTGCAGCTCCCATAGCTGAATCCATATCCATTCCAAATACAGTTAATGCAAAAGTTCCCAGGGAAAAAATAGTCATATACAACATTACAAATGCCAGTACTTTATAAACAATATCCGGGGCTATTATTTTTCCTTGTACTCGCAGGGGTATAACCGCACTGGGATGTACCATTCGTTTAAATTCCAGAAGTGTATTCCGAAATAGGATTGAGTGCCGCATAATTTTAATTCCACCCGAAGTACTGCCAACGCAAGCGCCGCTAAAAAGCAGTAAAAACATTAGGTAGGTTAAATAAGGATGCCACTGGGTATAGTCTGCCGTTGCAAATCCTGTACTCGTTATAAGGCTAACAACCTGGAATAATGCTGTCCGAAATGAGCCTTCTCCCGGTACATGATCGAGAAATGTTAAGGTGACTGTTACGATAGCGGTAATTATGGCAATTATGCTTATATATATTAATAGTTCTCTGTTTGTAAACACTTTTTTAAATTTCCGCTTCCAAACAAAATAAAATAGTGTAAAGTTTGTACCTGCCAAAAACATAAAAATAATGATGGTATATTGAATAAATGGCGAATACCCGGCAATACTATCATTTTGAGTTGAAAATCCTCCTGATGCTAATGTTGAAAAACTATGGCATAACGCATCAAATAATGGCATGCCTCCTAGTAATAAAAAACCTGTCTGGAGTAAAATCAGTATGATATAAATACGCCACAACAACTTTGCGGTTTGTTTAATGCGTGGATGGAGCTTGTCGTTTGTTATTCCTGCGGCCTCGGCATTAAAGAGTGACATTCCTCCAAATCCAAAATATGGTAATATAGCCACTGCCAGTACAATTATTCCCATCCCTCCGATAAGGTGGGTTACACTGCGCCAGAACAGGATACCGTGTGGCAGTGCTTCAATATTAGAAACTACCGATGCACCTGTGGTGGTAAAACCCGAAATGGTTTCAAAAAAAGCATCGGTAAAGCCAGGTATTGAGCCACTTAATATATAGGGTAAACATCCAAAGAGAGACATTACAATCCACACCAGGGTAACTACAATAAATCCTTCTCTTCTACCAATATCTACAGGGGTTTTTCGCAAAAACCACGATACACTACTTCCAATAAAAAGACATGTGAAAGCTGAAATTAGATGGGCTAGCAGGTCATTTTCTTTATAAATAAGCGCTACCAAGGCAGGCAATAACATAAAACCGCCCAAAGCAAGTAGTATATGCCCGAGTATAAGTATGATATAACGATAATTCAGCATAGGTATAAGTAGTTGGTTAAAAAACAAATATGTTACTTTTCAACTTAAGTCCAAAATATTTATTAAAATTTATTACTATAAAAATAGTGCGGTAAGTTATTGATTGTAAAGTTTTAATGTAAGTATTATCGTTACTTAGGTGTTAACATTTGATATAATACTTTTTTAATATGGTTTGGATATAATATGAAGGGGTAATGACTCTATTTGAGATGTATTTATAAAAATTTATTTATGTCAAACTTATTTTAAACTGGCGTCGGCATGTTCAAAAAGAGTTATGTCTTACCTCCATTATAAAATTTTATCAAGATTAACTGCAATTAATATATTACCTTCGCAGCAAAAATAAAAAATACGCTTACATCATGGGTATTGTAATAAAAGAAGTTAATGACAAAAAAACAATAAATGATTTTGTCAATCTTCCCTATAAGCTTTATAAAGAGAATAGTAAATGGGTTCCTCCAATGAAAAGTGACGAACGGGATTCTCTTATTTCAGAAAAAAATCCGGCTTTCGAATTTTGCAATGTAAAGTTTTGGGTTGCTTATAAGAATAATGAGTGTGTTGGGCGAGTTGGTGGTATTATCAATACGCTTTGGATAGAAAAAGAAGGCAGGAACATAGGGCGATTTACACGACCCGAGTTTATTAATGATACAGAAGTTAGTAAAGCGCTTTTTGATACCGTTGAAAAATGGCTTAAAGCAGAGGGTATGACAGAATTACAAGGCCCACTTGGCTTTTCAAACCTTGATCACCAGGGATGCCTGGTTGAAGGGCACGAGTGGTTACCATCAGTAGCGTCAGACTACCATATGGTCTATTACCAGGACCATTTTACTGAACTGGGTTACGAAAAAGAAATTGATTGGCTTGAGTTCAGAATAACATTCCCGGATGCTTTGCCAGAAAAAGCCTTTAAAGTGGCTGATATGTTAACGCGAAGATATAGTTTAAAAGCTCTAAACTTTACCTCCCGTAATGAATTAGAACCGTATAAGGAAAAGATTTTTGCCTTGTTTAATAAGGCATTTGCCGAGCTATTTGGCACATTTCAATTGCCCGAGAAACTGGTAATGTTTTACATCAATAAGTTTTTTCCTATGCTAAACCCAAGGTATGTGAAGATTATCCTGGATAAAGATGATGAGTTAGCGGGTTTCCTGGTTGCGCTTCCTTCTTTATCAGAAGCTATGCAAAAAGCTAAAGGTAAATTACTGCCTTTTGGTTGGTGGCATATTATGAAGGCGCTTAAGAAGCCAAAGGAAATGGATCTGATGCTTACAGGTGTTAAGCCCGAGCTTCAAAAAATGGGGGTTACCTCATTATTAATGAACGACCTGTGGAAAACAGCTAAAGAAGATGGTGTTAAGCATGTTGAGACAACCGGGATGTTAGAAAACAACCATGTGGCTATTCAGATGTGGAAATCATTTGATCATATACAACACAAAAGAAAACGTTGTTATAAAAAGGCTCTTTAAAACATCAACTTATTACAATATACAGAAAGGTGTTTGTTAAACGGACACCTTTTTTAATGCATTAAAACAAATGATAAAAATAGAATTATTAAACGAGGTAAAAAGCTATGCAATAATTACGCTTGGCTTACTGGTAAGTGCGGTTGGATGGGTTGGCTTTGTTATACCATCTGGTATTGTTGGTAGTGGTGTTATGGGAATTTCATCGCTTCTTTATTTTATATTTGAGTTGCCTGTTGGCCCTACCAACCTGGCTATAAATGGTGTATTAATCCTTCTGTCGATGAAAGTGTTAGGCAAAGGTTTTGGCTTTAAAACTATTTATTCTCTGGTTGTGTTATCTTTATTTATTACCATTTTCCCCTATTTTATATCTGAGCCAATTGTAGGTGATAAATTTATGGCTGCTATCATAGGTGGTGGTTTGGTTGGTGCCAGTATTGGTATTTTGTTTGTTCAGGGCGGTAGTACTGGAGGTACAGAGATTGTGGCTATGATTATCAACAAAAATCACAATATTAGCCCGGGTCGTATCATGGTGTTTCTTGATATTATTATCATTAGTTCATCATTTTTGGTTTTTAAATCCCTGGAAACAATGGTGTATGGTTTTGTGGTTATTGGGGTAATGTCTTACATGGCTGATATGCTTTTAACCGGGTCGCGTCAATCTGTGCAGATCTTAATTATATCACAAAAGCCTAAAGAGATTGCGGATAAGTTATCATCTCAAATCAACAGGGGATTAAGCTTTTTAAAAGGCCGTGGCTATTATTATGCTGGTGATCGTGAGTTTATTATTACAATTGTAAAAAAGTCGGAGTCGCATATGGTTTTCCAAATTATTAAAGAGAGTGACCCTGATGCTTTTATTTCTGTAGCTAATGTAATGGCGGTTTACGGCCAGGGGTTTGACCAATATAAACCACCACTAAGCGGTAAAAAAACACTTAAACCAAAGGATACCGTACTCCCTCCAACCGTGTAAGTACTTCATCAAAAGCCTTGGGCAAAGGAGTCTCAAGGCTTATTTTTTCTTTTGAAACCGGATGAATAAACTCTAAATGTGAAGCATGAAGCAGCAAGCGTTTCACTCCTGTTAGTTCTGTCATTATTTTATTAAGTGTCCAGTCGCCATGTTGCGTGTCTCCCAGTATATCAGTTCTATTCATGGCAAAATGTTGCCTAAGCTGGTGCCAACGCCCCGTTTCGGGCTGTGCTTTTACCAGGCTAAGTGATACATTTTTTTCTTTTTTATATGATATTAAAGTTTCTGTTGTTTTAATGGTTTTATAATGAGTAATAGCTGCTTGGCGCTTTTTTTTCTTTTTAATAAGAACGGGGTTATCAAAAGTACCTTCACCTGGTATATCTTTACACACCATTAAATACTTCTTTTTTACAGTTCGCTGTTCAAATTGCCTTGCCAGTTCAGCAGCAATTTCGCTGCTAAACGCCAATATTATCACTCCTGATGTTTTTGAGTCAAGCCGGTGCACCGGATAAACAGAACGGTTAGTTAACTTACCTACCTGCTTGGTTAAGTACTCAGCATCAGCAGGCATAAAATCATTTTTATGTACCGGTAAGTCAACAGGTTTATTAACTGCTACCATTACCTCATCTTGATAAATAATATCATTAATTGTTATATGCATACCTCAAAGATAAATGCAAACATTTAATATCTTATTTTTTAAAGAAAATACTTTTATTTTTGCGCTTTTATATGCCATACCGGTACTACTTTTTATCTGATAATTACCGGATGGGTCTTGTTCTTTTTAACTTATTTTGTGTTAAAGAATGTAGTTATAGCTAAGAAATAAAAATGCAAAGACAAACTATTATATATTCTGTTCTGGCTGTTAGCGCATGCCTGCTATGGTCAACAGCTTTTGTTGGCATAAAAATCGGGCTTCAATATACAACACCACTTCAATTTGCCGGACTTCGTTTTTTCGTGTCGGGGATTTTACTTTTACCAATGCTTAAAGCCCATTCTTCTATTTTTTCTTCAATTAAAAATAACTTTCTATTAATACTAAAAGTATCGGCCTTTCAGACTTTTATTTTATATGCTCTTTTTTATATGGGGGTAGATATGATTGACGGTTCATTAGCTGCTATAATTATAGGATCTCAACCTTTATTTGCAGCCCTGGTAGCACACTTTATGATGAGTAATGATAAAATGACTCTACCTAAAACTTTAACAATCTCCTCTGGTATTGGTGGAATTGTTCTGATTGCATTGCCTAAAGGTATTGATGGTCCTAATGGTTGGACCGAATTATTTGGAATTTTTCTTTTGGTACTCGCAAATATAGCTTCAGGTATTGGTAATGTATTTGTGAGCAAAAAAAGAGGTACTATTTCACCTCTTTTACTTAATTCCAGTCAAATGATATTAGGTGGATTAATTCTTTTTATAGTCTCCTTATTTACCGAGCCCTTTGTTGGTTTTTCTTTTCCTTCAGACTATTACATCGCTCTTTTGTGGCTTAGTTTTATATCTGCGGCAGCTTTTTCCATTTGGTTTTTTCTATTGCAAAAACCAGGTATTAAGGTTTCTGATTTAAATATCTATAAGTTTATAATTCCGGTTTTTGGAGCCTCTTTAAGCTGGCTTATTTTACCAGGCGAGTCACCAAACTTAATCTCAATTGCAGGTATGCTTATAATTGGTATTTCTGTAGTTTTATATAGTATTGTTGGTTCTAAAAATTAAGATATAATTTGGTTGAGGTGTACCAATGGTGCATACCGCCTTTAAATTCTTTTAGCTGCAATATAACATCAAAGGTTAAACCAAATGATTTATAACCGAGTCCTAAACCGGAACGCAATCGCCCAATTACTTTTGTTAACTCTTCAAATCCAATATAGTGTATCTTTGGATTTCTATACCATCCTCCCATCAGTGTGGCATTATAAGCAACAATAGTAATGGTTGGTTCAGCATTAAAATACATCTGCCATGCTGATGCATCTCTCAACAAAGGGAGTCCCAAACTCTCTATGTAATTTCTCATTTTGCCAATACGAAAAAGCATCCCTACTGAAGCATCATCATGTAAAGTTCCAATACATGTACCAAATTTTGCATCCAAGTCTATAAACGGTGATGCATAAATCTGTTTTGAAACCTCAAAGTTATAATTCAATACCGGCCAATTATATTGTTGATATTGCCAACCATTGGGCAGTTGATTATCAGTTAAATCATGATAACGGTACTGTACTTGTCCTGCCCCGGATGCTGGTCCCATTACCCCAATATCAAACTCCACACTAAACAGCCATCCTTTATCTCGGTTAGCAGCACGTAAATGCGATGTAAAGATTAGCACTCCGGCATATGGCCTGTCTACATGCTGTATTTCTATACTTCCTATATTTTTGGGTGTATATGTTTTCTGGTATCCTGAAAAGCCATATATAACTGCATTATAATCCTTTGGTTTAAGTAGAATCAAGTTCACCGGATTTTTTTTAAATACTGGATGGTAACCTGCAAAAGAAATCCCCTGGGTGTAATAATAATCTGTCATCATAAACACATCATTATCCCAAACCAATTGATAACTTTTATTGGATAATACCTGCTGTGCCTGCACCGTATTCCGAAGTACAAATAGCAAAGCAATACTAATTATAATGTATCCTGAATGCCTCACCCTTACTATTTTTACACTTCAATATAAAATCAATTCATAAATAATTAAACTTTATTACTAAGTTTATTGCCCTTAATATTGCCCCTACAAAACAATGCTTTACTTTTACAACATAATTCTATCATACAAACTATATTATTGAATTTTTCATGAGGTTTATTTTTGCTCTGCTTATATTAACAATAGGCACTTATTCTACCGCACAAGAGTTACAGTCGAATGATACTACCCAAAGTGTAGTAAAAAAACCAAAGCGCTATAACAATATTGCAATCCGGTATCATGCAGGCAGGGTGTTACAAACCAATAGCTTTGTTGAAGGTAAAAATGAAGCCGGACAGGTTATAGATTATTACCAGGCTTTAAATATTAGCTATGGCATACAAACCGATGGCAGCAGGGAGTGGCATCATATCTTTAATTTTCCATATTATGGTGTTTCATTTTACAATGCCAATTTTTTCAATGTTGATGAACTTGGAACGCCTACTGCCTTATATGGATTTATGGGTTTTCCGATTAAACGAGGACAAAAAGGCTCATTTGGTTATGAACTGGGTTTTGGCTTAACCTACAACTGGCAACCTTATAATGCATATACTAACCCTTTTAACGTAGCAATAGGCTCTTATCGTACTGTTTATATTGATGCCAACTTATATTACCAATATCATTTAAGTTCCCGCTGGGATATCAGAGGATCTTTTGGCTTTACTCATTTTTCAAATGGGGGGACAAAAAAACCCAATAGCGGCATCAACCTGGTTTCTCCGTCAATTGAACTAAGTTATAGTTTTAAAGATAGACCTGTTCTGGTACGAACAGCGCAAGCTGCCTACTCACAACATTATGAAGTAGCCTTACAGTTGGGTAGTGGATCTAGTAATGTTTTATACAATAACCCCAACGATAATGATGCTATTGCAGATGTAATGCACCAATATTATAATTTTTCAGCTGCATTTCTGAAACAATCTACATGGAAAAACAAGTTTGGTGTTGGCGTTGATATTACCTACGATGAAACAGCTAATGTATCTGTTATAAATCCGGATATTGGTGAACCTGTGGTAGACTTTTCGGACAAATTATACGAAAAGATGCTGCTGGGTATATATGGTACCTATGAGTTTACAATTGACCGCTTATCAGTTGCTTCCTATTTTGGAGTATTGGCTTTTCGTAAAAAAGATGATAATTCAAATCCGATCTTATATCAAAAATTTGGTTTAAAGTACCATTTTAAAAATGATATGTATACCGGCCTTCTGGTACGTGCTCATAATTTTTCTGTTGCTGAAGTTATTGAGTGGAATATCGGTTATAGAATTAAATGGCATTAGTATTTTTATTAATTCTTTAAATAATTACTATTATCAAAAATTTAACCACTATGAGACGATTTGTATTATTTACAGTTTTATTAAGTTTATCGCTGGTTACCTGGGGACAGCAAGATGATAAAAATAAACTTACAAGAAAAGAGCGCCGCGAAATTCACAAGCAACAGCAAAAAGAACTCTCTGAGCAAATGGCAAAATCACTTTCTATTGCAATTGATGAAAAACGGTGGGTGCTTGAGGCCAATACCCTGGCCAATAAGAGAGGGGCTAGCATTAATGTAAACAGTTCCCTTAATTTTATTGCTGTTGAAGGCGAAATAGCTTTTGTACAACTTGGCTCAAATGCCGGAATAGGTCAGAATGGGGTTGGTGGCATATCGGTAAGAGGTAACATTACAAAGTATGATGTTAAAAAAAATGATAAAAAAGGCACGTACTTTATTACGCTCTATGTCTCATCAGCTATAGGCTCTTTCGATATTCGTTTAGATTGTAATTCTGATGGTCAAATTGCCAGTGCATCTATCCAGGGCAATACCTCCGCCCGTGTTCAATACAGAGGTATAATTGTTCCTGTACAGTCATCTACTGTTTATAAGGGTAGCCCTGTTGTTTAATTAAAGTAATATGGATACAGTCTATATACACCAAAAGAGATTTAAGATCATCTTTTAAGAAAGTATATTTAAGCTCAGTTTTTCAGGTCAATCAAAGTATGATTGACTTTTTTTATTTGCTCTTCGCGTCCTTGTTTTGGAATATAAAAATAAAATGTAGTTCCGACATTAAGTTGAGATTCCACCCATATCTCACCTCCAAGCATTTCCACCAGTTGTTTTACAATACTAAGGCCAAGACCAATTCCTCCATGAATATCGGGCCCGTCATCAACTTTTCTAAAGGGAGAGAATATATTTTCATGGTGTTCTGGATCAATACCTATTCCAGTATCTTCAATAGTAAAGAGATATAAGTTCTGAGGTAAAACTTCTGAATTACGTTTAATTATCTTTTTTAGGGCATTTGTTCCACTTTGTACCGTTAAGAGCACATGTCCTTTTTTTGTAAATTTTATAGCATTACTTATTAAGTTGTTTAATATCTGTTTCAATCGTTCCGGATCGGAATACATAAAGTCTTGTTCGTTAATACCATCCAGATCAAGTAAATATTCAACTCCTTTAACTTTATTAAATGCTAATGATTTAAAAACGGTGGTGCAATGCTCTTTAACTTCAAAATTACTTTTTACCAATTGAACCTGACCTGTTTCTATTCTTGAGATATCAATAATATCATTAATTAAAACCAAGAGACTATCACTGCTATTCTGTACTATTTTAGCATATTCCTTACGTTCTGCCAGATCATATAAATCACTTGCTAACAAGGTAGAAAATCCAACTATTGAATTCATTGGGGTACGAATTTCATGCGACAAATTTGCCAAGAATGCGGTTTTCAGGCGATCAGCTTCTATCGCTCTTTCCTTCGCATATTGAAGATCTAATGTACGTTCCCTCACCAAATCTTCAAGATAATACCTATGCCGTTCCAACTCTCTCTTTTGTGCAAGTACTTCTTCTTTACTTTCCTCAAGATCATGATTTGATTGCTGTAGCTGTTTCGTTCTTGTTAAAATAATCTTTTCCAGCTGTGCTTTTTGCAGTCGCAGGTATCTTGTACGCATTTTATAAAAAAGTAGAATCAAACCAATACCCATGATTATAAATAAACCTTTAAAGAGTTTACTCTGAAAAAATGTTGGTTTAACAATTAGACGTATGCTATCCCCTTCATCATTCCACAACTGATCATTGTTGCAACCTTTAATTCTTAACGTATATTCACCTTCAGGAAGAGCAGTATATAGTTTAGGATTATATGCCATTAAAGTATCCCACTTCTCTTCATACCCTTCCAACCTCCAGGCTACCATGTTTTTTTCAGGACTTTGAAAGTTTAGTACACTAGCATTAAAGGTTATATTATCATGACTGGTGCTAATCACCAGTGAATCTCCTTCAATAAACTCCAGGTTATAATACACCTGACCTCCTATCATATCATGATCGTTCTCAACAAAATACGAACTAACTTCTACGCTGGGGCGTTTATTATTATAATGAAAACTATCTGGTTTAAATTCCACAAAACCACCAAAACCTCCCATCAGAATACTTCCATCTTTTGCAGCATAATGCGAACGCTCATTAAACTCTCTGCACAGTGTTCCTTCAGAACGGCCATAACTTAGTATGCTATTATCTTTAGAGCTGTAACGAAGTATTTTAGCATTAGTATTCATCCAGAAGAAATCATTTTTATCTTTATATATTGAGTAAACGTTTGTATTGAGTAATTCATTTGAAGAAACCTGGGTAATCTTTTTTGTTTGCCTGTTAAAATTTAATAAGCCGGAGCCAAATGTTGCTAACCATATATTATTATTATTTTTAATATATAAACCTAAAACGGCGTTATAGCGTGTATTTTTTATTCCATTGTTTAAAACTGTTGAGAAACGCTCAAATTGTTTCTCAACAATATTAAATGAGATAAGGTATCCATTCTTATCTCCTATCCATAAATTATTACTTCCATCAAACTTGCCAATAGAAGTTTTTACCCTATTATGACTCCTAAACGAGGCAGGGAAGGGATATTTTTGATACGTACCGGTTTGCAAATCATACTGTATAAGCCCTCCAAATGTAATAATCCAGATGTTTTCGTTATTACGAATAATATCTGTAATAGAGTTATAGTTAAGGCCTTCCTCTCCTGTAAAGGCATACCGTTTATAGCTATCGTTGGTAAGGTCAAGTTTTAGTATACCATTATGTGTTCCCAGCCAGAGCCCTTTATTTTCATCTTCGTAGCCACAATTAATTGTATCGTTATCAAAGCTCTCTCCATCTGAAGCTACAAACTTTCGTGGTTCTTCATTTTCTTTATGTACAAATAAACCATTAAAGGACCACCTCCAATACCTTTTGTCAGAATCCTTAAATAAAAAGAAAACATCATCAGCTAACTGCCCGTTTTGTTCATTGACCCGAAACTTCTTAAATTTGCTGTTTTTATAATCAAGCACAGACAAGCCATCTTTTGTTCCGATCCACAACAATGATTGTGTGTTTGAAAAACAAAATGAACTAACCCAGTTATTGGCAATTGATCCTACTTTTTCTTTTGCTTTAAACTGGTTCTGTAATTGGCCATCCTTACTTATCTGTAACAACCCATCACCATAAGTTCCTAACCAAATATCACCATTGGCATCAACAATATGATTGGTCAACAGTCTGCTACTATCATAATCCCTACTCAATATATCTTCCTTATTGGAGTAAACATAATGACGTACGAGTTTTTTACTAAAACAAATAAGCAAAGTACTGTCACTCTCAACTGATAAAGAGTTAATCCTGTTAACACATTTGCAATACGGTGCTCTCTCTAAGTTATAATTGCCACCATTAACTTTAGATAGTTTATACTCGTATAACCCCTTGTTGGTAGCAATGGTTAGTACCTGATTGAAATTTATAATATCATATACACTATAGGCTCCATTTCCATCATCTAACAGCAAATCAATAAACTGTCTTTCATTTGTATCATATACTTGTAATCCATTATCTTTTGTGCCTATAAATAGCCATGTGTTATGCCTATAAATCGCATTAATGGCCCCTATTCCATTTTTATACAACACTCCTTTTTCACGTTGTATATGCTCAAACTCATAATTATAAAGATTAAGACGACTTATTCCCCCAAAATTTGTCCCGATCCAAAGGGATGATTTATCCGGGTCAACATAAATTGTTCTAATGTTATTATCTGATATAGATAAGGTATCGTTTAAATTCTGTTTAAAGGCGTCAAAATACAATCCATCAAAGCGAAATAAGCCTTCAGTTGTGCCAATCCACACGTAACCAATAGAGTCTTCTACCACACATTGAATAAAAGGATGTTCCAATCCTTCATTTTCTCCAAAGCTCTCAAAGCTATATTGCTGTGCATCAATACTGAAAACACAGATACACATTAATATGACACTTATAGACAGTTCTTTCAACGCTATTGTTTTTATAAATAATACCCCAAAAATCATTCAGGATTGCAATCTTTCTATAGAGCAACGATACGATATGACAATTAACGTGGCATTTTCGTAAAAGTTACAATATAATCCTTTGTATATAGCGCAAAAATAAACATGCTGATACATTATTATTATAAGCCCAGAACCTGTATAGCTAAACCCGATAAAAAAATAACAAACCCGGCAATAGGATGTCCCAGGTTTTCGATTTTTTTAAGGCTAATAAAACTTATTCCATAAGAAGTTGCAATTACAACACTTGTCATGGTTATTAAAGTAACCAAACCAAAAACACCTGTTACCAAAACCAAAGCGCCAACACTCTCCAATGCTGCCGGGTACATCAATATCGGAATTAATGGTTCACAAGGACCCAGCGCAAAAATAATAAACAGGACCCACGGTGTTATATTTTTTGATTTTTCATTTAATTTATCTTCATGATGGTTATGCTTTTTATACCAGCGACGAAGCCCCCATAATGCATACAATAAACCAAAGGCAATAAGTGCCCATGCAGCCAAATTACCTCTGAACGATTCAAACCAATTTAACTTTTCAACCTGTAGCTCAAGTCCTATACCAATTAAGCCAACTATTACAGAACTCGCTATATGCCCTATACCACATGCAAGTGTTAAGGCCACTATTTTACCAAGTTTCCAGTTGCGTGCTTTTCCTATCATTATAAATGGCAGGTAATGATCAGGACCAAATAAAGTATGAATAAAACCAATTGAAGCTGCACTTATTAATAGTATTTGTAATTCTTGACTCATGGTTTTTTCTTTAAAAATAAAAAATAAAAAGAAAGTTTAGATGTGGTAATTATTGGCAGGCATTAATTTAGTTTGAATCTAAATTTTCACTCCTTAGCCCTTTTAAAATAAACTCTAAGTATTTGGCGTATTGATTCAGAACTTATCTCATTATAATCGATCTCATTTTCTGACTTAAATTCATAAGCACTTACATCATCGTTTACCCGTATGTAATCAAAACTATCAATTTTACAAATAAAACCAAGATCTGTAGTAAAAACAGAGTAACCAGAAAAAATATATTCATTAGGGAAGGATACCAAGTAAGTTAAAGATAATACATCAAGATTTAGTTCTTCTTTTATTTCTCGTAAAACGGCTTCCTCTGCTGTCTCCATAGGATCAACAAAACCTCCCGGTAAATCAAGCATACCTGCACAAGGTTCAAAGGCTCGGCGTGTAAGTAATACTTGCCCATCTTTATTAATAATAAGGGCAGCTACTGCACAAGCTGAGTTAATAAAAAAATGAAACGTACATTGCTGGCACCTGAAGGTCTTACTACCATCAAAGTTAAACTGCCCTGAACCACACTTGGGACAAAATTTGATCACATTTTCCGGTTTTGTCATGTCTTTATCTTATTCAATTATTATAATTAATAAATTAAGTTAAAATATTTGATTTTTAAGTTCTGATTACCTTATATTTGCTAATGATAAAAATACATAACTAAAAAGAAACTTAATCGTTTCATGCTAACAAAAAATAATCTTCAAGTTATTAATTCAGCCTATGACATCCTGGCTCTTGTGCTTAAATTAAAAAAGCACACTTCCAAAGAAAATATTTATGTTGATAAAAACAACACGTATTACATCCGCAACAAGTGGGGTTTTGAAAAAGCAGCGAAGTATAACCAACGTATTGCACTAAGAAGAAAAGAACGCCAGTTTGATCAGCTTGCTGATGACTATAAACACCTTAAGCATGATTATGACTTATTACTCCAACGTAAAACAGGCTTAAGCAAACACCTTAAAGCAATAAATGAAATACTTAAAGTTACCCGTAAAGAGAAAGGGTTTTTCAAAAAACACTTAAAAGAGGTGCTTGATAAAAACACTGCATTGGAAAAATGTATGGAGCGTAAAATCAGGCACGAAAAAAACCAGGCTCAACAAATTGAAAAGCTAAAAATGACTAAAGATAATTTGTTAGAAGAAAATATAATACTTACTGATAAAACCAAGCAGCAAAAAAGTCAGATTAATGCTTTACAAAAATTTATTGAAGAGCTCAAAATGAGAGCTCAACAACAATCTTATAAAGATATTTAATTACCGGCGTTAGATATAAAATTATTGTTTCAGGCCGCTACTATCAAAATACTCAGCACTAATCTAGCATAAACCATAACTCTTTTTGTGACTTTAATTTTATGTTGATCTTAAACTAATACAATACCTCTTCTGCTGAAAAGGGTTTAAAAATAACCTTAAAGGAATAGTCATTTGGCTCAATCAAATAAGGTGCATGGGGCTTTGCACCCCACGAATTATCTCCACCTACTCCCATTATTTTGTGATCAATATGTAAATAAACCTCATCTCTAAGGGGTAAATCAAACGGATGCATCACACCACGTTCTCTTCTCGTAAAATCTTCTGCCTTATAATGTAACGCAGAAAACCCCAAGGGTTCACTGGATGTTATGTATAACCCGTTATTTGCTTGATTACTCAGCCTAAGCCAGCGCACATCTGTTTTATATGCATTATCCTGCGGACTTGCATATTCAAAATACTGCTCATCAACTGAGCTTTTATATAACCCTATATCAGCAGATGAGTTTCGATCCGGGTAATTTTCCCACGGCCCGCGACCATACCACTCCAATTGATTAAACTCAGGAGCTAACGCCATTTTAATACCAACACGAGGTAACATAGGTAAGCCCCTGGCTCCTGTTTTAAACTCATAATTCATAACAATCTTCCCATTACCCGAAACAATGTATTTAAGGTTAATATGAGCATCGGCATCAGGAAGATAAAGAATAAAGCTGACATCTGCCTGTGAATTACCAATACGTGACATATCTGACTTTATCACCTTTGCATTGGCCATCACCTTTCGCCATATCGCCAGGTTTTCCACCATATTATAACCATAATCGTTATCGTTTGGAGCCTTCCAGAAAGTAGGCTCAATTGGTTCAACTAACAATTCTTTTTCCTTATATGTGTATGATAAAATTGCTCCTGTCTCCCTATTAAACTGAACAGTAAAGGGCTCACCTCCTACTAAAAAGGTATTATCACCCCAAAGAACAGATACTGGTGCCTTACTTTCTTTTAGCCTGTTTTTATATTCAGTTCCTAAAGCTATTTGCTCACTTGCCAAAATGGTTCCTGCTTTAATAATTCCCCACCTTTTCTTCAAAACTATTTTGAAATTAAGGAAATATTCTGATTGCTCTTTCTGCTTCCATGCATTGAGATAGAAAGGTATTTTCTTTGTCGTTCCGGCTGCAATACCTTCTAATGTCTCCATGCCACTAGACACGGGATAACCGTTCTCAAGCATCTCCCATTCTAATTGAAAACGATCAAGGGAAATAAAATCATACTTATTTGTTATTTGTAGAGCATTATTATTAAACGGAACAGGTTCAACTTTTATATTCTGGTATACCTTTTTAACTTCATGAATAGCTGGATGTAAAGAACGATCTGGGTTAACCAGTCCATTCATACAAAAATTCTTATCGCTTGGAATATCATCAGGACCATAATCGCCACCGTAGGCCCAGTATTTTATTCCTTCTTCTGTATACTTAACCAGTCCCTGATCTACCCAGTCCCAAATAAACCCGCCCTGTAAATTATCATAGCGCTCAATCACATCCCAGTAATCCTGTAAATTACCAACACTATTTCCCATGGCATGAGCATATTCACAAAGAATATAAGGACGGGTTTGTACCTGCCTGCCATAGTGTACCAGATGATCAATTGGGGCATACATTGGACAAACAATATCGGTGTGTTCTTTTTGCCCTGCCCGCTCGTAATGAACCGGACGTGAAGAGTCGAATTGATGAATCCAGTCTGAGCACACTTCAAAATTAACACCATCGCCGGCTTCATTACCCAAAGACCAAATAATTACTGAAGGATGATTCTTATCGCGCTGAACCATACGCTGAACACGATCGAGATGAGCAGCCTGCCATATTGTATCTTTTGCCAGGCTTTTTTCTCCATACCCCATACCATGCGATTCAATATTAGCTTCATCAATTAAGTATAAGCCATATTCATCGCACAATTGGTACCATAATGGATCATTAGGGTAATGACATGTCCTAACGGCATTAATATTATGGGTTTTCATAAGCATAATGTCCTGAAGCATTGATTGCCGGTTAATAACATGCCCGGTATGCTCATCATGTTCGTGCCGGTTAACCCCTTTCAGGTAAATGGCTTTACCATTAACAAGCAATTGTCCTCCTTTTATTTCAACTTCACGAAAACCGACCTTTACAGCTGTTGATTCTAAAACTGTGTTGTTTTTATCTTTCAGGTTAATACATAAGTTATAAAGGTGCGGTGTTTCAGCAGTCCATTTTAATGGATTTGTTACACGATCTGTAAATATGATTTTTCCAGTTTTATCATTAATCTCAACAAGTTTATCTGATTGAAAAAGAGTTTTGTTCCCATCCTGTAAAAGTACCTCAACCCTGCAATGATCATTGCTTTGCCCGGCTTCAAGCTCAACCTCAACCCTAAAGTCTGCATCAATATAAGCAGCATCCAGGTCTGTTTTAAAATGAAAATCTTTTATCCTAACATCATGTGTAGCATACAAATATACATCACGCTCAATACCACTCAAACGCCAAAAGTCCTGGCATTCTAAATAAGACCCATCACTCCAGCGGTAAACTTCAATTGCCAAGGTGTTAATGCCTTCTTGCAGATAGTTGCTTAATTCAAATTCTGCCGGAAGCTTTGAGCCTTGCGAGTACCCCACTTTTTGCCCATTAACCCATAAATAAAATGCGGATTTCACTGCTCCAAAATGTATGTATACCCTTTTTTCTTTCCATGTTTCATCAATTGTAAACGACCTTCGGTAAGATCCTACAGGACTCCACTCCCCCGGTATAAAAGGAGGTTGTGGATTTTTCATGGCAAAAGGATAGCTTGTATTTACATAAACAGGAATACCATAGCCTTCCAGCTCCCAATTTGAAGGCACTTTAATGGTATCCCATGTACTTACATCATAATCCGGTTTAAAAAAGCCAACCGGCCGGTGTTTCGTTTGTTTTACCCAATTAAACTTCCAGTATCCATTTAATAGTTTAAAAAACTTTGCTTCATTACGGTCAAATAACAAAGCATCTTTTTTGTTTGTATAAGAATAGAATGATGCATGTGGTTTCTCTTTATTTATAGCAAACACTTTGGGGTTTTCCCAATCATTCTGAGCCTGTACGTTATTAAATAACTGGCTCAATATTAAGGAGAGTATTAAAACGTATGTATTGTTCATAAGTATAAAGAATTATACTTGTAAAAGTATAATTTCCTTAAGAATTGTTCAATTATTATAGCAAAGAAAAGGGTGGAAATATTAATTTCCACCCGTTGTATTGATTTATATTATATTTATTATGGCACTACTTAAAACCCATTCAGTTCCATCGTTACAGTAGGTATCAATAATAAAAAGCCAATTATAACTAAAATAATGATTAAAGGAGTAATCCATTTTACCCATTTGGTATAAGGAATTTTAGCAACACCCAATACGCCAATTAATACCGGCGATGTAGGTGTAATCATGTTTGTAAAGCCATCTCCAAACTGAAAAGCCATTACTGTTGACTGACGCGATAAGCCAATTAAATCGCTGAAGGGTGCCATTATAGGCATGGTTAATGCGGCTTTAGCTGAACCACTTGGTATAAATATATTAATTAGGGTTTGAATACAATACATTATACCAACTGAAGCAATGTTACCCAAATCACTCATTGACTGTGCCATCGTATACAGTATCGTATGTACAATTTTACCATCCTCTAGTATAACTATAATACCTCCTGCTAAACCAACTACTAAAGCTGCCGACATAATATCATTCGCTCCTGCTAAAAATAGTTTTGTAATTTTATCAGCATTGCACCCCATGGCTGCTCCGGATAAAATACCCATTGCAAGAAACAGGGCCGCAATTTCGGTAATATACCACTCGTAGCCCATCACCCCAATAATTAAAAATAAAATGGTAAAACCTAACAGGTTTAGTATAAAGAAATGTACCTTTTTACGTAATGACAAAAAACCAGCTATAGCGAAAAATCCAGCCATTACTGGCATTACTGGCCATGTTACACCTTCTCCCTCCCCCATCTTTAAAGTCGTCATTTCGTGTTTAAAGGCAAACAATATCAATACCACTAAAGTAACTCCATATACCCACCATGCCGAACGTGGTGTGGCATCATTAATACCATCAATTTTACCTGCTGTACGCTTTCTCCAGTACTCATCCTCTTCGTAAACAGTTGATGACCCGGGGTTTTTCTTTACTTTACGAGCATACCATAAAATGTAGGTAAAACCCACAATATTAATAACAAACCAACATACTAAACGGTATTCGAAACCGGAGAACAAAGGCAGTTCAGCAAGCCCCTGGGCAATACCTATGGTAAAAGGATTAAGCACAGCTCCGGCAAAACCCAGTCCGGCAGCTACAAAAACAATACCTACCCCTGTAATGCTATCATACCCCATTGATATGGCCAATGGCACCAGCACTATCATAAATGCTATGGTTTCTTCGCTCATACCAAAAACAGCCCCAAAAATGGAGAACATAAGCATAATGAGCACCAATATAAGATTATTTGCTCCTACAGCCCGTATAGCCTTGTACCTGTCAAGTTTCTTCACAAATTCAAGAAAGGATAAAATACCTACATCAATAGCCTTAGAATCATTCATTATCCAAAAGGCACCTCCAATCATTAAAATAAATACAATAATACCAGCCCCTTTTTCAAAACCATGTACCATGGCTGCAAATACTTCCCATGTTTGTGGCTGACTATCGACACTTTGAAATACCATTTCAGTCTTTTCTATGCCATTCACAACTTTGGTTTCTTCAATATATTCACCACCCGGTATAAACCATGTAGCAATAGCAGCAAATACAATTAAAGAGAATACAATAACGTAGGTGTGGGGTACTTTTTTAAACATGAATTAAGGTATCAATGATATTAGAATCAAGTATAAGGCTTATACATAAACCTAATTTTCGAATTTTAAAAACGAAACAAAAATAGTTTTTTAATTGAATTATTAACAATAAAGCTCAAAGACATCAAAAGATAATGACCAGTGTTAAACTAAAAACTAAAATTACGCAAAGTATATAGTAATGCTGTATTTTCATTATAAAATTGGACCATTCATATACTTATGCATTGCTTCTGATTTTTTAACTACTTACATTTTTCTCAATTGATGAAAATCATAGATAGGTGAAATACAAAAACAGTACTTTTAGTTTGTCGAATAATAAGAGAAGTACACCTTATGAAACAACTGTTAATCAAGAATATAAAAACACTGGTTCAAACTGAAGAAGAGAACCAGCCGTATATAGCAGGTGCACAAATGGCACAATTGCCTTCTATTGATAATGCTTATTTATTAATAAAGGGATCCTATATTAATGCTTATGGCAAGATGAGCAATTTAGATGACTTAACACTTTCATCTGATACTGAAATTATAGATGCCACTGATCGTTTGGTATTACCTGCTTGGTGTGATTCTCATACTCACCTGGTATACCCTAAAAGCCGCGATGTAGAATATGTCGATAAAATCAAGGGCTTGAGTTATGAAGAGATAGCTGCCCGTGGTGGCGGTATTCTTAACTCAGCTAAGTTAATGCAAACAGCCAGCGAAGATGAGCTTTTTGAAGATGCTATGGTTCGTCTTAATGAGATTATTAAGTGGGGAACCGGGGCTGTTGAAATAAAAAGTGGCTATGGCTTAACTCTTGAAAGTGAGCTTAAGATGCTTCGTGTTATCAAACGTCTAAAAGAGGCCAGTCCGCTTACTATCAAATCGACCTTTTTAGGAGCTCACTCTATTCCAATGGAATACCGTGGCAAGCAAGAACAGTATGTTGATATGGTGATTAATGAAATGCTTCCTGCTGTGGCAAAAGAAAAGCTGGCTGATTACGTTGATGTATTCTGCGATGTAGGATTCTTTACTGTTGAAGATACCGACCGTATTTTAAATGCCGCCGCTAAATATGGTATGATTCCAAAAATACACGCCAATGAACTGGATTACTCCGGTGGTATCCAGGTAGGTGTTAAGTACAATGCCCTTTCTGTTGATCATCTTGAATTTACAGGTGAAGAAGAAATAAAAGAATTGAAAGATTCTGGTACAATGCCAACAATCCTGCCGGGAGCAGCCTTCTTCCTTAATATGGCTTATGCTCCGGCACGGCAAATGATGAAAGCCGGGTTGCCCGTTGCCCTGGCGTCAGATTTTAACCCGGGCTCATCACCATCGGGCAATATGCAATTGATAATGGCTATGGGAAGTATATTATATCGTATGTTGCCCGAAGAAGTTATTAATGCTGTAACCAAAAACACAGCTTATGCCATGGGTATTGATAAAGAGCTAGGTTCTATATGCGTTGGGAAACGTGCCAATATTATTATAACCAAACCTATTCCCGGTATTGAATACCTGCCATATGCATATGGTGAGAATAAAGTGGAAACAACAATACTAAATGGATTAAAAATATAATTATCAGCACACAAAGCTATATTACAATGTACAAGCCACCTTGCGCATTTAAATTATTGATAATAAATAAGTAACTAATTGACAAAAATATATAATCATGCAACAACTAATAGAATGTGTTCCTAATTTTTCTGAGGGATGCAATATGGCCATTATCGAAAAGATTACCGATGAAATTAAGAAGGTTAACGGTGTTAAACTAATTGATGTTGATCCGGGACAAGCAACTAACCGTACTGTAGTAACTATTGTAGGTACACCAATAGAGGTTTGCGAAGCAGCTTTTCAAGCAGTTAAAAAAGCACAGGAGCTAATTGATATGCGCTCTCACAAAGGAGCTCATCCCCGCTTTGGAGCAACCGACGTTTGTCCGCTGGTACCTGTGGCTAACATTACTATGGAAGAGACTGTGAAGTATGCTCATAAATTAGCAAAACGTATTGGTGAAGAGCTGAATATTCCAATCTATTGTTACGAGTTTGCGGCACAAGAAGAAAAACGCAAGAACCTGGCTACTTGTCGTGAGGGCGAGTATGAAGCCATCTCTAAACGTATTGGAACAGCAGAATGGAAACCGGATTTTGGCCCTGCTGAATGGAATGAGAGTGTTGCCAAATCAGGTGTTACTGCCGTTGGTGCCCGTAACTTCCTTATCGCATACAATGTCAACTTAAACACAACTTCAACACGCAGAGCTAACGCTATTGCTTTTGATGTGCGTGAGCGTGGACGCGTTAAACGCGAAGGTAATCCTGTTACCGGTAAGATAGTAAAAGACGAAAACGGCAAGCCTGTCAATATTCCGGGAATGCTGAAATCTGTAAAAGGTATAGGCTGGTTTATTGAAGAATATGGTATTGCCCAGATTTCAATGAACCTGACTGATATTACGGTTACTTCACTACACAAAGCCTACGAAGCGGTTTACGAACGGGCTAATGCACGTGGTATACGCGTTACAGGCTCTGAAATGGTGGGTGTTGTACCATTACAAGCAATGCTTGATGCTGGTAAGTATTTCTTACGTAAGCAGGAACGCTCTACAGGAATCCCTGAGCGTGAAATTATTAAAATAGCAGTTAAATCTATGGGATTAGATGAGTTATACCCATTTGACCCTGATAAAAAAATTATAGAATATATTCTTAAGGACGAGAAAAAGCAGTTAATTGACATGAACCTGACTGATTTTGCTGATGAAACAGCTTCTGAGTCACCTGCCCCGGGCGGAGGTTCTATCTCTGCTTACGTAGGTTCATTAGGCGCTGCTTTGGCAACAATGGTAGCTAACCTGTCAGCTCATAAACGTGGCTGGGACGAGCGTTGGGAAGAATTTAGCAACTGGGCTGAAAAAGGTATGGCTATAGAGAAGGAACTATTGCGTTTGGTTGATGAAGATACCAATGCCTTTAATCGTATTATGGATGCCTTTGGTTTGCCAAAAGGAACTGATGAAGAAAAAGCAGCTCGCAAAAAAGCTATTAACGATGCTACAATCTATGCTATTGAAGTACCATTTCGTGTAATGGAGCAATCATTTGCCGGTTTTGAAGTAATTCGTGCTATGGCAGAGATTGGTAATCCTAACTCGGTATCAGATGCCGGTGTTGGTGCATTATGTGCACGCAGTGCCGTAATGGGTGCTTATCTTAATGTAAAGATTAATGCTTCTGGGTTAGACGATAAAGCTTATGTTGAAAAGGTACTTGCGGCAGGTAAAGCTATTGAGGAAAAAGCTATCCGAGAAGAAATGGAAATATTAGAGATTGTAAATAGTAAAATTTAATACTATTCTTTAAATATGCTTCAAACGGTCACTAAGTTATTAGTGGCCGTTTTGCTTATCAATATTAAATAAAAACCCTTTTCCCACATGCAGCCCTCTTCTCAATTTATATCTCCAATGTTTTGGCACTAAAGGTAAATTAATGATTAAACAACAGTCATATAATTAATTACATTTGAAACTCACTATTTTCAAACGCTCTGAAACAACCTTCTATCAAATACCTTAACTACTAATATGTGATGAGGTAAATTCAATTTTTTACATCAAACTCAGGTTACTGAATAATACAGTATGAGAGTAAGCATACCTATGGATATTCAATTCATAAAATACTGTTATTTATTATAGTAGATTAAGTTCTTACTTCTGGATTAAATGGTTATTTAGGCTTCGGTTTATTTAGTATTTTTGTCTTTCAATTTGATATTCCTTAAGAATGAAAGTCCTTATATTCTATACCAGAGAATTTGCCTACACACCTTCAGAAAAGAACCTTGAAAATGCGCCTGATCCGGGTAATTCAGCTACTTTTACAAACTGCCTATTAGCTTGTATTCAGGTAGAAGCTTCTGATGAAGAAAAGGATGTACGTAGCAGAGAGAAGAAATTAGTCAATCATTTAAAATGGGCAGCCCGAAAGAACAATACTAATAAGATAGTACTACACTCTTTTGCACATTTATCAGGCTCCAAAGCTTCTATTGAATTTACCATGCAATTGTTTAATAATGCACAAACACGCCTACAAAATGCTGAATATGAAACTACTCAAACACCATTTGGTTACTTCCTTGATTTAAAGATTGATGCTCCAGGCTTTTCTTTGGCAAGAATATGGGCTGACTTATAACGGGATGTGTGTTAATGTACTAATTTAATGTGTTAATGAGGGAATATAAGGTATAACAACAGGTTTTGTATACTAAATATATTAGGTTGAAAATATTTGGTTTTTAATAGAAACAATATAGCTGATAGTAGATTATTTGCTATTTGGTGCAACCTTTAACTTATCTTGCTGTCCTTACTGCGTAATTAACCTAATTTTATCAACAGATGTCTATTCCATGGATTTAAAACGACGACTATGGCTTTTACCAGCCTTTATGTGGATGTTATTAACAAGCGTTTCTGCACAAGAAAAATATACAATTAGTGGCGAAGTTACTGATGCCGAAACAGGTGAAGCACTAATTGGCGTAACAATTTACACCGCAGATAAAACCGTTGGTACAATGAGTAACACCTACGGTTTTTACTCCTTAACCCTTCCGGCAGGCAAGCAAACGGTTTTATATAGCTTTGTTGGCTATGCTACACAACAACGCCAGGTAGAACTTAACGCTAACAAAACCATTAAAATTCAGCTTAATATTAATCAAACAGCTTTAAATGAGGTGGTGGTTAGTGCCGAGAAAAAAGATAAAAATATTTCTGCAACCCAGATGAGCGGAGAAAAGCTGGATATGAAAACCATTGATAAACTTCCTGTATTATTTGGCGAGCGCGATATATTAAAAACGATTCAGCTCCTGCCCGGTATCAGTACCGTTTCTGAAGGTGGTAATGGATTTAGCGTACGCGGAGGCTCTATCGATCAAAATCTTATTTTATTAGATGAAGCCCCTGTTTATAGTGCTTCACACCTTATGGGCTTCTTTTCTGTATTTAATGCAGATGCTATCAAAGGTATGACAGTTTATAAAAGTGGGATACCTGCTAACTATGGAGGCCGGGCGGCTTCTGTTCTCGATATTACTATGCGCGATGGTAATATGAAAAATTTTCAGGGGTCCGGAGGAATTGGCTTATTAGCTTCACGCCTCACATTAGAAGGGCCAATCATGAAAGATAAAATGTCATTCATTGTTTCGGGGCGACGCAGTTATGCCGATTTAATGGCTAAAGGGGCTAACCAGATTGAAGGTGGCACTCAAATGTACTTCTACGATTTAAATGCTAAAATAAATTACAAGATTAATGATAAGAACCGTATCTACTTATCGGGATATTTTGGTAAAGATGATTTTGGTTTTGATGATCTGGGTATGGATTGGGGAAATACAACAGCTACACTTCGCTGGAACCATCTTTTTAGCTCACGCCTGTTTTCTAATACCACAGCTCTTTATAGCGAGTACAATTATGGTTTTAATTTTGGTGATGAAGGCAGCATGTCATCAGGTATTAAAGATGTTAGTCTGAAACAGGATTTTACATGGTACGCTAATCCCCAAAACACAGTAAAATTTGGCTTAAATACAACTTACCACACTTTTTATCCGGGTGAGTTTGAGTTTGAAGATAACTCGATTTCTGATATAAAAGTGGCAGAAAAGCAGGGCTTAGAATCTTCCTTATACATTAGTAATGAACAAAACCTGGGCAACAAATTTATTTTCAACTATGGCTTAAGGGCTTCTATGTTCAACCAGTTTGGCGCAGGTAATAATATCACTTACGATAATGACAATAACATTGTTAAAAAAGAGCATTTTAAAAATGGTGAAGTCATGCAAAGTTTTTATGGTTTTGAACCTCGGCTAGGAGCCAATTACAGGTATAATAACAAAGGCTCGGTAAAAGTTTCTTACAACCGTATGGTGCAGTATCTGCACTTAATGTCAAACAGTACTTCAGGTCAGCCAACCGATACATGGACTCCCAGTACCTTTAATATAGACCCCACAACAGTTAATCAATATTCCATAGGTTTCTTTCGCAATTTTATGGACAATGGTTATGAGTTCTCACTCGAATCGTATTATAAAACGATGAAGAATATCAGCGATTATAAAGATGGCACACAAGTCATGTTGAATGAAGATATTGAATCCTACGTATTACAAGGTGATGGACGTAGTTATGGTTTAGAACTTTACCTGAAAAAGAAGTATGGTAAGTTCACCGGGTGGGTAAGCTATACTCTATCAAAAACCGAAAACAAGATTGAAGGCATTAACAATGGCGATTGGTACAATTCATCTTACGATAAAACACACGATGTTTCTGTTGTAAGCAGTTTCCAGGCAACATCTCGCTTATCCATATCAGCCAACTGGATTTATTACACAGGTAATGCTGTAACTTTTCCGAGTGGGAAGTATGAATTTGATGGTAACCAGGTACCTTATTATACTGAGCGCAATGGCTATCGAATGCCAGATTATCACCGCTTGGATCTTAACTTTCACCTTGAAGGAAAGGGTAAAGGACGCATTAAGTCAAGTTGGGATTTCTCACTCTATAACCTCTATAACCAAATGAATGCATACACCATCAGCTTCCGCGAAAACGAGAATAACCCTAATGTTACAGAAGCGGTTAAACTAAGCTTGTTTGGTATTGTACCTTCTGTTACCTGGAATTTTAAGTTTTAAGACAAAACACACAATTATGCAACAACTTTTCAAATATAGAATCATGTTTTTTGTTTCTTTCTCACTGACCCTTGGCACACTGCTTCAATCATGTGAAGAAGTAATAGATGTGAACCTGAATAATGCAGATCCTAAATTATCCATTGATGGCCAAATCAACCTGGGTGGTAAAGCCCGGGTACAGCTGAGCTATACCAGTAGTTACTTTTCTGAAGAAGAACCTCAACATGAAGAAAATGCGACAGTTATTATCAGCTCTTCCAATGGATTGGAAGAAACATTAAGTCACCAGGGTAAAGGACTTTATACCGGGCAAACAATAAGCGGACAGGTTGGTATTACTTACGAATTAAAGATTACCATTGATAACAAAATATATACTGGCAAGAGCAAACTATTAACGCCTACAGAAATTATTAAGCTGGACTATAAACCTTTTGATAGTTTTGGTGAAGAAGGAGAGTATAACCTGGAAATTACCCTAAAGAACAATCCTGAGGAAGAAAATTTCTTTCTTATTAAATACTACCTGAATAACGAAGAAAAAGAAGATACTTACAATACTCTTTCTCATAAGTATTTCCCCAAAGAAGAAACCATTGAGTTCAGCCCGTTCAGTTTTATTTTCACTGCTGATGATATTGTAACTGTAAAAGCCTATTCTATTGATGAGGCTACTTACAATTATTACTCCGAATTAGGTGATATTATTGATCAACATGGCGGTAGCTCAACACCATATAACCCAAAGTCGAATATGGGCAATGGTGTACTGGGCTTTTTCAGAGCCTGGTCTTACAACGAGCAAATCATCCAGGTAACAGAAGAACAATAATTTTAAAACAAGTAAAACTCAAAGATCCGATCTATACCAGCACTATGGCTAACAAAGATCGGATCTGTTATTAACTACAAGTCTAAAACTGTGCTTATTAGAAAACTTTCATCGCAATAATAACAACACCATCCTTAGCTCGTTCGCCATATCTTTCAATAGCTGCTTGTCCTTTTATAACCTCCATTCTTTCAATACCATCAGGATCAAAATCATTCATATGCGCTTTCGAAATTTCTTTTCCATCAACAATATAAATGGGTTCTTTCCCGGATTTAAGTGCTTGAGATCCTGAAAGCTTTGGTTCTCCCTGTAGCATAAATTTTACCTTTAACCCTATTGTTTTACCTACAAGGGCATCATCCGTAACCGTTGGCATTTTATGGATTAAACGCTTTACTTCGCTTTCAAATAAATCATCAACATCTATGGTATTGTTTCCCGAAACAGGTTTAATGGCCTTCGGATTTCCATATGCCACAACAACCACCTCACTCAACTGGGTAACATCATTATTAAATTGCTTCATTTTCACATTGCGAACCTTACCATTACCTGTTACATCAAATTGAACAAACACCTCCGATTCTGCTCCTAACTCCTGGGCTTTTAAAGGATACTTAACTGTCCTGGCAATAAAATTTCTTAGATCATTCGCAGATGTAATATTTTCCGAAGGTCTTGTTTCAAGAGCTTTTTCCGAATTGGTAAACCCTAATAAGAATACTACCATAACAGGTATAATCAACAGGTTTTTGCTCCATCCTACTATTTTGTTTGTATGTTTTTTATTCATCATTACAATTCGCTTTTTCGTTAAACTTTGATTAAAATTATTCACCAATTGTAATCGCTTACTACCTTGAAGTAAATCAAGCAAAGCATACTGATAGTACCTGGGTTCCAAGGTTTGTTTGACCATAGCGTTGTCAACACAGTATTCATGGTTTTGGGCAATTAGTTTGCGCAACCACCAAACAAACGGGTTCCACCATTGTATTACCAATAAACATTCAGCCAGCGATATATCAATTGAGTGTAATTGAGAACAGTGAGTTCTCTCATGCTCCAGAATCATATCTTCATTTGCTGTTCCCTCCAATGATTGGGGTACAAATATGGTTCTGAAAAAAGAAAATGGATTTACCGTATTATCACTTAAAAGAACAACTTTATGTCCCCTATACAAGCGTGTTTCAGCCTGCTTTTTAAGGTGAAAAATCATACGATAAGCCCATAGTAAACGCAATACAAGCATTGAACTTACAACACCATACACGACCAATAAAACCATTTGCCAATCACCCCCCTGCTGAGTAAGCGTATGCGTAACATCAGCGGGCATATTTGTATCTGACGACAATAAAAAGGCATTGTTGATCTGTTCCCCGGCAAACAAACTGTTTTTCAACCATACAGGCATTGCCAACACAGGCATAATCCATGGTACAATTAAGGTGGCCAGCAGCCATGCCCTGTTACGTTGAAAAAAGCTATCGCGCGCTAAAATAAAGACATATACTAATATTGATACACCAATAATAGCACCTGCCTTGAGTTGAAGTTCAAAAAAGGTATGCATCAGGCTTGTTTTTTCTTTTCAATAATATCAATTAACTCTTTTAAATCATCCACATTAAGCTTGTCCTCATTAACAAAGAACGACACCACATTTTTATACGATGACTCAAAATAATCAGATACCACATTCTTGATAAACAATTTGCGATAATCCTCTTTAGTAATGGCCGGATAATATTCATGCGAATTACCGTAAGAATTATGTGCTACATAACCTTTCTCCTCTAATCCACGAATAATAGTGCTAAAAGTATTGTAATGTGGCTTTGGTTTCGGATGTTTCTTCAACAAATCCTTAACAAAACCCTTCTCAGCCTCCCACAATATTTTCATCACATCTTCTTCGCGCCTGGTTAATCGTTTTGTAATCATTGTTTTTGCCATTTAATTATGTACCATGAATGTATTGACACAACAAATATAACTATTCATTTCGTTTTATCAACTATTTTTTTCGTTAGTAAACTATTTTTTTCGTTGAATATGCTCAAATGACACAATATCATACCATACAAATAACAGGCTGATTGCATTACACTAAACACATCTTAATGATAATCTGATATATACCCCTTTTTACATCAACCAAAGAGCTTATCCAGTTCTGCTAATTGGGCAGATGTTAATTCACGCTTATCACCCATTAAGCTTGTTAAAACAGTCATTTTAGCAGCATTTTCAAGTACCTCAATCCGATCAAAAGCTTTAAGTAAGGTATTGCCAACAGCCAAAACACCATGGTTTGCCATAAGAACAACATTTGTATTTTGTGCACATTCGGCTACATTAGCAGCCAACTGCTCTGAGCCTGGCGCAGCGTAAGAGGCAACAAGAGGTGTACCAATAATTGTATAGGCTTCAGCTAATAATTTTGTATTTATTTTTTGTTCTAATACAGAAAATAAACTTCCAAAAGGAGGGTGTGCATGTACAATAGCTTTTACATCAGGACGCTGCTTATAAATTGCTAAATGCATACCCGTTTCCATACTAATTTTAACCAAAGGTTCAATCACAAGCCCATCCATACTAACCACTGCAACATCAACATCTTTTATCTTTCCTTTATCTGTTTCCGATGCTGTAATAGCTATATGATTATCATCTAAACGGCAACTTATATTCCCTCCTAAACATGTTGTTAATCCTTTTTCGTACAAACGACGCATCCATTTGGCTACTTGCTTTTTACTTTTTAAGTACGCTTCCTTATGCATTCCTTTTATTTTTTTAGATCATCAAAAGTAACCATACATATTCAATATTTCATCAATTACAGGCAAGCATTAATGAAATAATATTAGACTTCTATATCTTAAATACATGGAAGAAAAGCGAAAAAAATTATTTTTGTAAGTCATGAGCCTACGAATAAGTACAACATACATTTTAGTAGTAATACTGGTATTTGTAAATGCACTGTTTCTGACTGCACAAGCACCAGCCAGTTTACAAACAGCCCAACCTAAACCGGGCGAAGGGTTACACAGTTTTTTAATACGCCATAACCTGTCGCCTAAGGAGCATAAAAACACCTTTATTGAGCTTAATAAAGGTAAACTTGGCAAGAATAATTCCCTTCTGGCACATCATTCATATACTATACCTTTAACTAGTATTGAGCTATTTGAACCCCTATTTGGTAAAGAACGTGAATATTTTCCCCTGGAATCAAGAGATATGAAAGGCTCTTCCTTCTATTTGGTTTCCGGGCATGGTGGCCCAGACCCCGGGGCAATAGGTAAATATGGCAATAATGAACTTCACGAAGATGAGTATGCCTACGATATAACCTTACGACTGGCTAAAAAATTAATGGAGAATGGTGCTAAAGTGCATATTATTATTCAGGACGAAGACGATGGTATAAGGGATGCACAGATTTTACACTACGATAACCATGAAACCTGTGGAACACATAACATACCCCTCGACCAGGTTAAACGCTTAAGACAACGAACACATGAAGTAAACAAACTTTACAAACAGGACAACGAAGCTTATCGTCGCTGCCTCATTATACATGTTGATAGCCGCAGTAAACGAAAGCAAATAGATGTGTTCTTTTACCATCACAAAAAAAGTAAAAACGGCAAAAAACTGGCATCAGAGTTAAACCGTATTTTTGATGAAAAATATGCACAACATCAACCTTCAAGAGGATTCTCAGGCACCGTTAGCGAACGAAATCTTTATCTCCTGCGCAATACAACCCCGGTTTCCGTTTTTATAGAGTTAGGTAATATTCAGAACTATCGTGATCAGCAACGTTTTGTAAAAGCTGATAACCGACAAGCTTTAGCAAATTGGTTATATGAAGGAATAAAGAAAGATTTTGAAAGTAAAAGTAAAAATTAATCCTTACTTTTGTCTTTCGTTTAATTATAGAATAACTTTCGGAGTAGCTTGTAAAATTAAATATCGATATTTCAGAGTAATAGATATACTAAAGTATACGCAAATTTTAAACTCATAAACAAGCCATATGCAGGATAAACATTACAAGCGAATTCTACTAAATACCTTTAAAAATATAAAATTATAATAAGATGAAACCAACACTTTTAATTTTAGCAGCAGGCATGGGAAGCCGTTATGGTGGCTTAAAGCAAATGGATGAATTAGGGCCACATGGTGAATCTATAATCGATTACTCGGTATACGATGCCATTCAATCCGGATTTGAAAAAGTTGTATTTGTTATTCGCAAATCATTTGCCGATGCATTTAAAGCCAGATTTGAACCAACTTTAGAAGGTAAAATTAAAACAGAATATGTATACCAGGAGTTAAACGACTTACCCGAAGGCTTTACGCTACCCGAAGGTCGTGAAAAACCTTGGGGTACAGGCCATGCCATTTTAATGGCTAAAAATGTTATTAACGAACCCTTTGCCATTATTAATGCTGATGATTTTTATGGGCGTGAGGCTTACAAGCAGGTATTTGATTTTGTTGCCGAAAGCACCAATAACAGTGAATATGCAATGGTAGGCTATGCTTTAAATAATACCCTATCTGAACATGGTACTGTATCGCGTGGTGTATGCGAAACTAATGAAAAAGGCAACCTGGTTAATATTGTTGAGCGTACAAAAATTGGCTACGAAGGGGATAAAATCTTCTTTTACGAAGGGGACAGCAAAACTGAACTTACCGGAAACGAAGCAGTATCTATGAATTTCTGGGCTTTTAAACCGGAATATTTTAAGCATTTAGAAAAGGCTTTTATTGAGTTCTTAAAAGAAAAAGGAACTGAAATGAAATCTGAGTTCTACTTTAATGCTGTTGTTGATGGCCTGATTAAAAAAGGTGAAGCCAGTACAAAAGTTATACATACAGATGCCAAATGGTTTGGCGTAACTTATAAAGAAGATAAACCATTGGTACAGGATAAGCTTAACCAATTGATACAAGATGATATTTATCCTGAAAAACTGTGGTAAAAAGAAGTAACTAAACTCATAAAACACGATGGTTCTTAACACAAAGCCATCGTGTTTTTTATGTCCCTCCTAAAATATAGTTTCAAACTTAAAATGTAATCTATGCCTGACTGTTAAAAGAGTATAGTTCTCTAATCTAACCCTTAAGACTCATCTTGAGGCATCTACCTTACCTTAATATGGTACAGGTAGCACTTGCTACTTAACTAAGTAGCACTTGCTACCCAACTAAGTAACACTTGCTACCCAACTAAGTAACAGCTGCTACCCAACTAAGTAACAGCTGCTACCCAAGTTATGTCTAAGGCCTGTACAAGCTTATGTTCTATCCCCTATACTCTATCCCTTCTGCTCTCCTTCATAAATCCCACTATAACATTCCAGTAGCCTAACATGATGTTTAAGGCGAACCACCATTTTAAGACGCATCATTTTATCGGGTAACTCCTTAGGCAAACAAACAACAATTACATCAGGCCCAACTTTTCTTGTAAAAGATATCTTTTTACTATCACCCTTATAACACAGGTACACGCCTGTATCATCATCATCCGACAGAACCAGGTTCCGACCATGTATTTCAATTAACATACCTGGCTTAAAAGTAGTGACCGTAGCCTGTTGACTAAAATCAATAAGCTTTATAATGGCTGGCACATGTGTTTTGGCTTTAGTTTTTTTCGGTTTTATTTTCAGCGCCATCTTCTTCAGTTCTTCTCCCTGTGTAAAATTAAAAGTCAAACTGTGACGATTGGGATCAAAACGGTCATCCAAACTCATAAACTGACCTTTGATAGACGGCATAATTTTCATCAAAGGCAGGTTAACACGGTGTCCTTCTCTTAAAACTGTCTCCAGAACATCAAAAAACATACTAACAGCTCCCAAAGCTTCAGATGGCATGATACCCGAACCCGGGGCACTCATTTGTTCAATAATATCATCCAGGTTAACTGATTTATCAGTTCTTACCCTTGCCAGGTAACTTCCTTTATTTTGAGTTTTAAGTGTGTTAGGATATAAAGCGTACTTCATAATGCAAAAATTTATAATTAATATTTAAATGTATTTCATTCATAATAAAGATACTGAATTACTTTAGATTATAAGAACAAAGTCATTTTTCCTTTAATATTCAACAGTTTTAATCTATAAGCGCACCTAAACTCAACACACTACCCAGTCATTTTTAGTTAAATGTCGGCATTTTATCATTTATTATATTAGGCATAACTATCTAAAAATAATACCAGCTAAACCTGTGATAACCTCAACCATACTTTATATTAAACAGGTAAAAATAAAAATGCACAACCACAGCTACTTAAATTTTATATCTTAGAAGCTCTAAAACTCAAAAAATGAAATTATTATTATCTGCTCTATTGCTGTGTACCAGTCTTACACCTTTTGCACAAATACCTAAAGGTAAAGTTATTGAAGGCCAAAACATGCTAAGTAAAATAACCGGCTATGCAGTAAATTACTCGGTTTACCTGCCACCTTGCTACGAAACATCGCAACGTGCCTACCCTGTTGTATACCTCTTACATGGCTATTCTGATAATGAAACTGCCTGGGTACAATTTGGCGAAGTAAATTACACCCTGGATAAAGCCATAGAGGAAGGCCTGGTTCCTCCAATGATCATTATTATGCCCAATGCCAAAGTTACCTGGTATGTCAATAACCATAGTGGAAGCGATCGTTACGAGGATATGATTTTTGAAGAGTTTATTCCTTTTGTAGAAAAGCAATACCGTATTCGTTCGCAAAAAGAGTTCAGAGCTGTCAGCGGGCTTTCAATGGGTGGAAATGGTTCACTCGTATGGGCTCTTAAACACCCTGATATGTTTAGCGCCTGTGCTGCTTTTAGCGCTGCTGTATATACCAATGATGAAATGAAATATCATCTCAATAAAGGCAATAAGGATTGGTTTATTCCTATTTATGGAAATCTTGATAAAAAAGGCAATTTACCACAACACTGGCTTAACTATAATGTATTAGAGATGATTGATAAGCTACCGGTAAGCCAGCTCAACCGGGTTAAATTTTATATTGACTGTGGTGACGACGATTTTTTATACAAAGGCAATGCTGCCTTACATGTAGCCATGCGAAACAAAAACGTTAAGCACCAGTTTCGCATTCGCGATGGTGCACATAACTGGACTTACTGGCGTACTAATATTATTTACGGCTTACAATTTATAGGTAATGTATTTCATCGTTAAACAATATCACAAGCAATACTTATCAACGGTAATTTCATGCAAATCAAGCCTGGTTAACACCAAAATTCAAAACCAATCTATTTGTTTTTCATATCAATTAAAAATATCTTTAATGCAACTGAGTTTATGCTTTGGTCATATTTATTAACTTAAATACATCAAATCTAAAGTAACTGAAAAATCCGCTTTATTTCTTTTAAGGATAAATGCAATCTGTTGTTCTTATGTGTTTGGTGTAACCTTATTATCTACAAACCCATGTGCAATTTAGTGGTTTGCTTTACCGCTATTTGCCCTTAAATCTTGAAAGATGAAAGCAATTATTAATCGAAGAGATTTCTTAAAAGCCGGCGCTGCAACAGCAATTGGAACAGCCGTTCTCCCTCATGTTCTTGCAGGGTGTACTTCCAAACCGGCAAAAATTGGAGGCAACATGACTATTCACAACTACCTGGAACATTTTGGTGTAACAGAACAAATGATCCAACAAATTATTATTGAAGGCCTTTCTAAAGGCGGTGACTATTGCGATGTATATTTCCAGCACAACATAGCCAATTATATTGGTTTGGAAGACAATGCAGTTAACAGAGCCTATTCTGATATTAGCTTTGGCGTTGGTATTCGCGTGTTAAAAGGAGACCAAACCGGTTACTCTTTTAGTGAAGAGGTAAGCCTTGAAGCCATGAAATCTGCTGCCCGAACTGCTGCCAATATAGCCAATAGTACTTCTAAGGTAGCTCCTGTGGCTTTTGAATCGCCCAAACTGCCAAGCTACTATATGATTAAAACACCTTGGGAAGAAATCTCGATTAATGAGAAAATACCTTACTTACAACAAATTAATGAGAAGGTTTTTGCATTAGATGGCCGTATTATTAAATCTAATGTATGGTTTAATGATGAAACATCGTATGTTCTGTTTGCCAATTCTGAAGGACGCATAACCTGCGACTACCAGCCAATGGCACAGCTTTCGGTTAGCTGTACTGCTGATCAGGATGGGCAAAAAGAACAAAATTATTTCGATTACTCTGGGCGCAGAGGAATTGAATTCTTCACACCCGAAGCAATCAATACCTTAGCAACTGAAGCTGTTAAGCGTACAGTATCGTTATTTGATGCTGTTAAACCAAAAGCAGGTGAATTACCTGTTGTATTGGCAGCAGGTAGCTCCGGAATACTTCTGCACGAAGCAATTGGTCATGGTATGGAGGCTGATTTTAACCGTAAAAAGACTTCTATTTTTGCTGATAAGATTGGTAAAAAAGTAGCCAAAGACTTTGTTTCTATTGTTGATGATGGAACCAATCCTAACATTCGCGGTTCTATTAATGTTGATGATGAAGGTAATAACACAGAGTGCACCTATATGGTGGCGGGTGGAACAATGAATTCTTATTTACATGATCGCATTAGTGCCAAACATTATGGCGTAAAGCCAACAGGTAACGGGCGTCGCGAATCATTCCGCCACATGCCAATGCCACGTATGCGCAACACCTACATGGAAAATGGTCCGCATAAGAAAGATGAGATTATTGAAAGTGTAAAATATGGTGTTTATGCCGAATCATTCTCTAATGGACAAGTAATGATTGGAGCTGGTGACTTTACGTTCTATGTAAAATCGGGCTACCTGATTGAAGATGGTAAGCTGACCCGGCCAATTAAGGATATTAATATCATTGGTAACGGACCAAAAGTACTGGCCGATATTGAAATGGTTGCCGATGACCTTAAAATGGCCGAAGGCGGTTGGACTTGTGGTAAAAACGGACAGGGAGTACCTGTATCTCAAGGATTACCAACTGTCAAAGTATCAAAAATCACCGTTGGTGGTGTTAACGCTTAATTCAGTTTAACCCAAAAAAGAACAAAATGAACAATAAAGAACGACAGGAACTGGCTATGTGGGCCGTTGAGTTCGCCAAAAAGAAAGGTGCAACCGAAGTTGCTGCATCTATAGGTAATTCTCGCTCTGTAGATATTGAGGTACGTGAGCAAAAAATTGAAAAAATTAAACAGTCAACAACCAATGGTTTGTCTTTAAATATTTATCGTGATCATAAATATTCAGGGCATTCAACTAATAATTTAAATAAAAAGGATCTGGAGAAATTTATCTCTGAAGCAGTTGAGGCAACAAAATATCTAACAGCTGATAAATTCAGAGCTTTACCTGCCCCATCATTATACCCAACTGATTTAAACAGGGATCTGAAACTTGAAGATAAATCGTACAACCAGATTGCACCGGAAAACCGTGTACAAATAGCTAAAGAAATAGAACAAATAGCACGATCAAAGAGCGACAAAATTATTTCGGCTACAGGTGGTTTTAGCGATGATTATTCTGAGAGTGTTCTGGTACATAGTAACGGCTTAGTTGCTGAACGTGCCTCCACTTCATTTTGGGCCGGTGGCGAAGTTACCGTTCGTGATGGTGATGCGCGTCCTGAAGGTTACCACTGGGGAGGAAGCCGTTTTTTCGGGCAGATGCCTGCACCTGAAGAGTTAGGCTCTAAAGCTGCTGAAAATGCCATTCGTAAAATGGGTCAGACTAAAATAGCATCGGGCAAGTACGATATGATAATCGAAAACCGAACTGCTGGCCGTTTACTATCTACTTTTATAGGACCAATGCAGGCACGCTCTTTACAGCAAAAAAGTTCTTATTTAGATGGTATGCTCGGGCAAGCCATTGCCTCACCTGAACTTACTGTTATTGATGATCCGTTTATTCCGGGTGGATTTGGATCCCGTTTGTACGATGGACAAGGCCTAGCGTGCAAAAAGCGTGTAATGATTGAGAAGGGTATTTTAAAGGACTATTACATTGATAATTACTATGGTAAAAAATTAGATATGACACCTAACGGCGGTTCTACTACCAACATTTTATTCAAGTTGGGTTCACGAGACTTTAATGCCATTATCAAAGATATTAACACTGGTATATTTGTAACGTCTTTCAATGGTGGTAACTCTAATTCAACAACAGGAGACTTCTCTTTTGGCGTATCCGGTTTCTTAGTTAAGGGAGGTAAAATTGTTAAGCCAGTTAATGAAATGAATATCTCGGGCAATGCTAAAGAATTCTGGAAACAATTGACCGAATTAGGCAATGATCCTTATAAATACTCAAGTATTCTTAGTCCTACCCTGGTGTTTAAGGATATCGATTTTAGTGGATTATAATAATCAAAGCCGCATATTTTATAAGCTGTCTTTCTCCGGGCAGCTTATTTTTTTGACTCTTCTTTATTTAAGACTTAAAGGTATTTTTATACTTTTGTGTAAATTTATAAAATTATGGATCCTAATAGCAGTAAAAAGCATCTTATTAATACATTAAGTCCCAAACAACTTCAGGAGCGGTTAAATAATGAAACATTTAAACGAACTACAGTCTCTTTTTACCGCTACGTTTTAATAGATAACCCTACCGAAATGCGAGATATACTTTACCAAGCATGGAATAAACTCCAGTGCTATGGCCGGATATACCTTGCTAAAGAAGGAATTAACGCACAAATGAGTGTACCCAACCACTTTTGGCAAGAATTTACAGATCACCTGGCATCTGTAAGTGAACTAAAAGATATGCCACTAAAAATAGCTGTTGAAGATAATGGTAAATCATTCCTGAAACTCCAGCTTAAGGTACGTCGGCAAATTGTTGCCGATGGCTTAAAGCCACAAGAATACGATGTAACGAATGTGGGAAAACACCTTAGTGCAAAAGAGTGGAATACAGCAATGGATGAAGGCGCTGTTGTAGTTGATATGCGTAACCATTACGAAAGTGAAATAGGCCGGTTTGAGGGTGCTATTTTACCTGGTGCAGATACCTTTAAGGAGGAGTTGCCCGGGGTGGTTAACATACTTAAGGGAAAGGAAGATAAGAAAATACTCCTATACTGTACCGGGGGTGTGCGTTGCGAGAAAACAAGTGCTTATCTTAAACACCATGGTTTTTCTGATGTTAACCAGCTTTTGGGCGGCATTATTGATTATACTCGCCAAATTGAAGCAGAGCAGATAGAAAATAAGTTTATTGGCAAAAACTTTGTCTTTGATAATCGCTTGGGCGAACGCATTAGTGAAGATATAATAAGCCAGTGCCACCAATGTGGTGCAACATGCGACACACATACCAATTGCACCAATAAGCGTTGTAATCTTTTATTTATTCAATGCGATAACTGTAAGAAGGAGTACAATGGATGTTGTGGTAATGATTGCCAAACCTATTTATTAGCACCAGAAAATGAAAAAGTAAAACTTGAACAGCGCCTGGTTTTTAAACGTGGAAAACGTTTTTATAAATCAGATAAATCTGCCTGATTTGCTTTTTCTGTTTTGCACACATAGTAAGATTCGCTAATTTGCATTTTCATAAAGAAAGAAACAATAATGAAGATAATTTCATGGAATGTAAACGGTATCAGAGCCGTTACCAAAAAGAATTTTTTTGAAGATTTTAAAGCAATGGAGGCTGATATTTTATGCTTGCAGGAAACAAAAGCCCAAGATGACCAGGTAGCGGATACTTTAGCTGATTTATCAGACTATCATATTTATTCCAATTCGGCTGTAAAAAAAGGATATGCCGGTACTGCTATTATATCAAAAGAAAAACCATTGAGTATTAGCAAAGATATGGGCATTGAGGAACATGACCAGGAAGGTCGGATTCTTTGTGCTGAATATGAAAGCTTTTATGTTGTTACCGTTTACGTACCTAATTCTGGAAGTGAACTAAAGCGACTTTCTTATCGTCAGAAATGGGATAAGTCTTTTTTCAACTATCTGAAAAAACAGGAGGAGGAAAAACCAGTGTTGGTATGTGGAGATTTTAATGTGGCACACACTGCAATAGATTTGGCCCGGCCAAAACCAAACTATAACAAATCAGCCGGATTTATGCAGGAAGAAATTGACGGTATGGATCGTTTTACACAAGGTGGACTAAAAGATACTTTCCGTCATTTTTACCCTGAAGAAAAAAACCGCTACTCATGGTGGAGCTACAGAGCCGGGGCACGTGGTAAGAATGTAGGCTGGAGAATCGATTATTTTTTGGCAAGTGAAGCTTTTCTTCCTCAGCTAAAAGATGCCTTTATTTTACATGATGTAATGGGATCAGATCATTGCCCGGTGGGTGTGGAATTATAAAATAAATTTCGATTTTACTTAATGCCCGGCTGTAATGGCTGAGCATTAGGTGAACCGGAATATATCTTCATTACGGCTTTTTACAAGCATTTGACAGTGCCTCTGCTAACTCTTCAGATACAGCCAGCTTTCCATTAATTAATGTTGTTGTTGTTACTATTCCTTTTAAGCATAACTGCTCATCGGGCAAACGGTATATATCCTGATAAAACATGTATTTAATACCTTTATGCTCAGCCCGTGTACGTACTACAAAGCGGTCATTACTCTTCAAAGGCGTTTTGTAAGATAGGTCAATTCGAGCAACAACAGCCACTATATTCCTTTCAAACAAAGCTTTAAAATTAATTCCAATCGAGTCTAAAAATTCATGACGCGTATGTTCTAAATAGTTCTGGTAAACCGAATTATTAACTATCCCCTGTAAGTCACATTCGTAATCGCGTACTTTAAACTCTAACTCATAATCATATTGTTGTGCCATTGTGTTCTTTTTTATACCATTTATATTCAATACTACTTTAAATGCAGGCATTATCTTTCCTGGTAATACTTGGGCTGATAGAATAAGATCATCAAAAAGTATAATAAAAAGCCGCCCTGAATATTCAGAACGGCTACAGTGTTATTTCAACTATTTTTTATTTATCCTTATCTTCTTCTTTAAATTTAAACAACTTATACATCTTTTCAAATATTTCAGTATTATCATAAGTGCCTATAAACTCCTCCGCTCCTGCTCCAAATGCATAAACAGGAACCATAACCGCTGAATGGTGGCCTGTTGTAAATCCAGCTTTCACATACCCTTCCGCCGGATTACCCTCATTAACAGTCATTCCTCCTGTTTCATGATCAGCCGTAACAACAACAAGTGTGCGCCTGTCTTCAATAGCAAACTTTAAAGCTTCTGCTAATGCTTTATCCATATCAAGTACTTCACCGGTAACATAAGAAGCATCGTTCTGATGCCCACCCCAATCAATCTGGCTGCCTTCTACCATTAAGAAGAAACCTTTACTATCAGTATTATCCAGTATTTCAATTGCTTTACTTGTTGATTTTGTAAGCATTTCACCCCTGTCGCGATAGCCGGGATTATGTCCAACAGCTGTTAACACAGCTAATTTACCACTATTAACTTCAGCTACTTCATCAATATTATAACCAACATGATACCCTTTCTCATTAAGTTCCAACACCAGGTTTCGTTCATCCACACGCTTTGTAAAGAAATCGGCTCCACCACCAATAAATACATCAATATCAGTATCCATAAAGTCACCGGCTATTTCTTCATACATACTACGTTTGGGTTGGTGAGCAATAAATGAGGCTGGTGTTGCATGAGTTATGGCTGAAGTAGAAACCAAGCCTGTTGCCTTACCGTTTCGCTCTGCATATTCAAGAATAGTTGTTAGTTTATCACCATTAACATCCACACCAATTGCACCATTGTTCGTACGGGTTCCGGTTGACAAAGCTGTACCTCCTGCTGCCGAATCGGTAACATAATTATCAGCACTCTGAGTTTTACTAAAACCAATGTAAGGCATTTGCTCTATATTTAAACCACCATTAACTGTTATTCCAGCAAAAACCTGAGCGACCCCCATTCCATCACCAATAAAAAAGATGATATTCTTAGGGCGTTTTTTAAATCGTATATTATCGTAATCAATCTTAAGCACTTCATGCCTTTTCTCAATTGTATATTCGTATTTTTTATGAAGATCTTTATAATCTTCTTGCGCCTGCACTTGCCAACCAGCAATAAAAAGTAGTGCTAGTACTATAGTTGTTACATTTTTCATCTACCTAATAGTTTGTTTTTAACGACCAATATAACGCTCATGCAGAAATAAAGTCCTGATAATTAATTCTTTGCATAATCGCTTCGTTAAATTTTATTATCTTAATATTCAACGAAAAAAGCCAATTTTCCTAAGAAAAACAACCACCTCCCTAGTTTGTTTAGAATTTTTAAACCAAATTCACACTTCCTAAATAGATACATTACATTATGGTAGATAAAACAAAAATTCTATTTGTTTGCCTTGGAAATATTTGCAGAAGTCCAAGTGCAGAAGCTGTTATGAAAGCCCTTATTCAGAATAAAAATATCAGCCAGAATTTTGAAATTGATTCGGCCGGTATTACAGGTTATCATGCCGGCGATCCTGCTGACCAACGTATGCAACGCCATGCTCAACAACGGGATATAAACTTAACGAGCATAAGCCGGCAGGTAAAAACACCATCGGACTTTGAGTATTTTGATTACATTATTGGTATGGATAATCAGAATATGGATGATTTAAAACGTTTGGCTCCTACCAATGCTGCGCAAAAAAAACTGAGTAAAATGACCGATTACTGTAAGACCTACACTGGTTCCTCTGTTCCGGATCCATATTACGGCGGTGCTGCTGGGTTTGAATTAGTGTTAGATATTCTTGAAGATGCCTGTGGCGGATTATTAGAACATATTCAAGCCAATGAGTAAGGCTGTTCTTACAAAAATAGAAGAGCAACTTAACTGCACCATCATCCGTCAGGAAATAGTGGGTGGTGGATGTATAGCGCAAACTTCTGTAATAAAAACAGATTTAGGCCAATCATTTTTTCTTAAACAAGGCTTTTCTAACACCCTGTTTAAGAAAGAGGCTAATGGCCTAAGGGAACTGCATAAAGCCCAGAGTATTGGTTTACCAAATATAATAATGGTTGATGAAGATTTTTTATTGCTTGAATATATAGAGGAGGGAAATAAGCCTTTATCCTTCTTTTCCGAATTTGGAAGAGCACTTGCCAACCAGCATAAATACACATCGGCACAATATGGTTTTTACGAAGATAATTTTATTGGCTCTACACCACAAATCAATACGTATACCGATAAGTGGCTGGATTTCTATTTCACTAACAGACTTTTATATCAATACAAATTAACTGAGGCAAATGGATACTCCGATGCTTCTTTTTGTAAGGCTTTTTTGAATATTGAAAAGCATCTTCCTACTATATTATCAGGCAGTGAAGAAGCGCCTAGCATATGTCACGGCGACTTATGGGCAGGTAATTACATGGTAAATAAAAACGGGAAGCCGGTATTAGTTGATCCTGCGGTTTACTATGGCCATCGCGAGACTGATCTAGCTATGACCAAATTATTTGGAGGTTTTAGCCAGGATTTTTACACAAGTTACCAGGAAGAGTATCCTTTAAATGACGGGTATTTGTATCGTGAGAATATCTACGTGCTTTATCATGTTCTTAATCATCTCAATCTATTTGGTACATCGTATAAAAATGAAGCAATGCAACTTATGATGAGTTACCAAAACAAAGGTCACAATCATTACTGAATGTAACCCTTAACAAATACAGTGCTTAGATAAAACCTCTTATTTCACAAATTATAACCAATAACTCCAATACTTCATCGTCGGTAAGTGCTTTACAATTTAGTATTGCATCAAAAAAGTCAATATCTTTTTTGCCTCTCTCAAAATAATCACGGAACTGTTCACGTCTTTTGTCTTGCTCCAGGCACTCTTTCTTTGCTTCAGCAACAGTTATGTTTTCTTCTTCAGCAACAACCTTAGCGCGCCAATCAATCGGAGCTTCCAATTTTACATGAAAAGATCGGCTAATATTTTTTGTAATGGCTTCACCTGCCCGCCCAACAATTATAACATATCCTTGCTCTGCTTCATCATGAATATATTTAGCAATGGTATTTTTAATCTTAGCATCACCGGGATAAAAATCCTCACTAAAGAAAAGTGCAAGATCTTTAAAAAAACTACTATGCTTGTAATCGCTTAATTTTTTTACTAAACCGGAGGAAAGCTTTAATTCTTTGGCTGATTCCTCAAGTATTTCCTTACTTATCCAGCGCCACTCTTTATTCTCTCCACTAACCCTGCTCTTTTCAGTCAGTAGTTCACAAAGTTTTTCGGCAATACGCATACCATGGCAACCATATTCTCTTGAAATTGTAATAACCGGCCCAGCATTAACCATAATGCGTGGTGATCTTACCACTTTATCCTCACGCATATTCATGTATTTTATAAATAGATTATCCATTATTTTACTTTGATTAGAAAACGGATAAAAAGATACATTGTTTAGCTGATGAATAAAAATATACGGGATGCATTCTACATTGTTTCTGAGAAAAAAATATAAAAAAAGGACAGATTGAGAAATCTGTCCTACCCTTAATCAGTTCATTAACTAAATCCAAAATCTATGAAAAAAAATCTACGGTACAAAAGTGGTGGTTTTTATAGTGAATAAAACTCAATCATCGTTAATCCTTGTTAAAAGACATCATCGAGTATCAAAAGTAACCTACATCTGCATTTATCAACCTGTATTTTATCAATCAAGAGGTGAAAAACTATCAACTCCCCAAGTGTGTAACAAACTGAATGTTTTCCCCAATTTAACCCAGGTAACTACATTCCCTGATTATGCATTAAATTAAAAAACAGTACAGCTAACACCTATTGAAGGTATTTATTAAGGTAAGCAAACAATTATCAATTGATAGATAAAAGGTAACCTGAGTTGTAAAAACCAGTAAGAAAATGATATTTTACGAAGTGAATGACATAAAAAAAGGACAGATCAAAAACCTGTCCTACCCTTAATCAGTTCGTTAACTAAATCCAAAATCTATGAAAAAAAAATCTACGGTACAAAGGTGGTGGTTTTTATAGTGAATAAAACTCAATCATCGTTAATCCTTGTTAAAAGAAAAAGGGCAGATTAAAAAACCTGCCCTTATTCATAAATCAGCTAACTAAATCCAATTTTTATGAAAAATCCCTACTGCAAAGATGAATAAATTTGTTCGTTTATTACAAATCATCACAGTTAAGATTTGTTAAATGTCATTTTAAAAGAAAATAGGTTTCTTTTTTTTCAATTAATCACATCCTGGTAATATTGTAAGAGATAAGTAATTTACACCTACAACCTGAAAGCAATATAGTTTACCAAATTAATGTGTTATTTTTGTCCATATCAATCCTGACTATTACATGATCAAGAACCATAAGTTACTAAGTACAACAACAATTGTAATTGCTATTAGATATGCATAAGCTCATATTCTTTGTTCTTCTATTTCTATTTTCCCTAGGAAAATGTAATAGGGCGTTATCTCAAAATCAGCGAATTGTAACCAATAACATTTCAACTGACGATGGCTTAACTGACAATAATATTCATTGCATCCTTCAAGATTCTCAGGATTTTATGTGGTTTGGGAGCGAAGAAGGGCTTCACCGGTACGATGGATATACTATTGAAGTTTTTCGGCATAAAAGCAATAACCCCAACAGCATCTCTGCGAACCTGGTTAGAGCTTTATATGAGGATCCATACGGCCGACTATGGATTGGTACAGATGGTGGTGGAATTAGTATTTACGATTTAAAAACAGAACGTTTTACACATATTAACAAAAAAACAGCAAGTAACATAAAGCTCACCTCAGATGAAGTGTTTTGCTTTGCAAAGTCAAAGGATAATAACCTTTGGGTAGGTACAAAAAACGGACTAAACCACATAACAATCTCTCCTGACAAAAATACACCTGTATCAAAAATAACCCATTATTATCATGAGCCAAACAATAGTAAAAGTCTTATTTACCCACATGTTTACTCTGTGTTAGAAGATAAAAACGGAACTTTATGGGCTGGTACAACCGAAGGAGGACTTAGCCGTCTTGATCAGGGTAGTCATTCTTTTATTAATTATTATGCTGATGGAGAAAAAGGCTCTATAAGCAGTGCAGCCATCATGTCGATCTTTGAAGATAACCAAGGCGATTTATGGTTCGGCACATGGGCACATGGCTTAAATTTATATGACAGAGCTAACGATACTTTTATAAATTTATTACATAACGAAAACGATACAACAACAATCAGTCACAATAACGTATATGCTTTATGCGAAGATAGAGACGGTTATTTATGGGCCGGAACATATGATGGGGGATTAAACAGGTTAAAAAGAGATGAAGATCAAAGACCATTTAAATTCGAACGGTTTATTGAGAGAAAAGATGCACTTAAAAGCTTGTTTAAAAATAAAATAAAGGTTATTTATCCTGATAAACAAGGAAATTTATGGGCTGGCACCCTAGGTGGTGGTGTAATTCTGATCTACAAAAAACCTGAGAATTTTATCCATATTAGAAATACATTAAGCAATTATATTTCAACATCTGCCAATTATATCAATTCTATTAGTAAGAGTGACACATCACAAATACTAATAGGAACCAATTCGGGACTGTTTAAATTAGATCAGAATAATGGTTACTCAATGGTGTTTAAGGCTTTACTTGAAGATTCAACACAAACGCCTAACCTATACCGAAAACATATTCAAGCTATTTATCAAAGCCAGGAAGGGCATTTATGGGTAGGTACACAAACAGAAGGCCTGATGCGTTTCGTTTTTGATAACGAAGAGTTAATCTCCTTTAGACAATACAGTCCTTACAAACCAGCTCCGTACAAAATAAACAGTATTGATATTAAGAGTATTTTTGAACATGATAACCAGCTTTGGGTGATTACCAAAGAAGGTGTTAACATATTTGATACAGTGCAGCAGCGCTTTATTTATGAAAAGAAGAATGGGCAAAGGCTATTTCCGATAAGCGAAATTTTTACATGTACTTATATTGACCAACAAAACCGCTTATGGGCAGGTACACAATACAAAGGGCTGTATTGTTTTTCCATTGACGGAGAATACGATGGCGGCCAACTACTTTACCATTTTAATGAGGACACCACTCCTATTTCACTCGCTAACAGACAAATACTCCACATTAGCGGAGCCAATAACGGTAATATATGGGTGGGAACAACCAAGGGTTTACATCTACTGAATCCGGACAAGAATATAAACAGGGTATATAAAGAAAAAGAGGGTTTACCATCATCTGCTGTAAGCCAGATTTATAAAGATAAAAATAACAACCTATGGCTGGGTACTTTGCAAGGCTTAGCACGTTTTAATACACAATCGGGAGTTATTACCTCCTATTTTATGCCGGGCGGATTCTTAAGTAATTATTTTATACCGGGACAGGTTGCTGAGTTTAAAGATGGATTAATAGCAATGCCATCGCAGGATGGTTTATGGGCTTTTTATCCCGACCAGGTTTCAACCAATCCACACCTTGTAAAACCGGTATTAAGAAACATTAGTTTAGCCGGAAAAAAAGTAGAAACCAATGAGCTGGTAAACAACAGGATAATTCTTAATGAAGCGCTTTCGTCCACAAAAGAAATAAAGCTTCGTTACAGCGAAAACGTAATACAGATTGGCTTTGCTGCATTATCATTTATTGAGCAAAAAGCCAATAGCTATATGTATAAACTTGAAGGTTTGGAAGATAAATGGAACTATACAGATGCAGAACACCGATCAGTCATCTACTCTAATCTTTCGCCAAATAAATATACTTTTCGTTTACGGGCTGCCAACAGCGATGGAGAATGGAATCCTGAAGAAGCCTCTTTAGTTATTATAATAAACCCGCCATTATACAGGACATGGTATGCTTACATTGCATACCTTTTCATACTAATTGCTCTTATTATTCTATCGCAACGCTTTATTATACAACGTGTAAAAGCAAGAGAACAACTTAAAAGGGAAATGATTGCCCGCGACAGGGAAGTTGTATTACACCAAATGAAGATGCGTTTCTTCACTAATATCTCTCATGAGTTTAGAACTCCTCTTACACTTATAGCAGGTCCTTTACAAGAAATGCTTGATAATGACAGTACTTTATCAACTCCAACCAAAAGTCAGCTTAAACTGATGAAGAACAACACTGATCGGCTTTTACGCTTAATTAATCAATTGATGGATTTCCGTAAGATCAATCAGGGCAATATGCATTTAAGTGTACGCGAACGAAATATTACAAGTTTTATCAAACGTGTTGCAGAATCTTTTCAGGGAATAGCAGATCAAAAAAACATTCATTTCTCATATCATATCGACTCAAAACCGCTACTGGTTTGGTTTGATGCTGAAAAACTTGAAACCATTATTTTTAACCTTTTAAGCAATGCCTTTAAATACACACCATCTAATGGTAATATAAACATAAGCCTTGAGTTACATAAGGGTAAAAAAGTTATTATAAAAGTTAGCGATAATGGCAGTGGTGTGCCGGATGAAGATAAGGAAAAGATTTTTGAACGCTTTTATCAATCCGAACAAAATCAGCATATTGGAGGCGCCGGAACTGGAGTTGGATTATCATTGGTAAAAGAACTTGTTGAAATGCATCATGGTAATATTATTATAAAGGACAATGAACCCAATGGTGCAACTTTTATTATCTCATTACTTGTTAATAAGGCAAGTTTTAGTGCTGATGAGATAATAGAGGATGTTACCAGTACAGAAGAAGAGATTTCAGATACAACTGATACCACGACAACAGTTCTTAACCCGGTCATTACTGAGAGTGGTGATAAACCCAAGGTGCTTATTGTTGAGGATCAAAAGGATTTGCGTACACACCTTTGTAATATTCTTCAGAACCATTACAGAGTAGATGAAGCTGTAAACGGTGTTGAGGGTCTGGAGAAAGCATCTTCTTCCTTACCTGACATCATCATCTCAGATGTTATGATGCCGGAAATGGATGGTTTTACATTTTGTAATAAACTGCGCAATAATGTTATCACAAGTCATATACCAATAATAATGCTTACGGCACTAGATAATATAGATTCTAAACAGGAAGGGCTTGAAGCAGGTGCAGATGCTTATGTGGTAAAACCATTTGATAAACAACTCTTGGTTACGCAAATACAAAACTTATTAACCAACCGTCAGTTATTGAAAAGCCGCTTTAAAGAACAATGGGACTTTGTTGAGGAGATTGCAACAACATCTACCGATCAGCAATTTGTAACAAGAGCTGTTAAAACGGTTGAAGACAATATGTCGGATGCTAATTTTAATGTTTCGGAGCTGGTTAAGAAAATGAGTGTAAGCCGTACTCTGCTACATATGAAGCTTCGTGAGCTTACCGGGCAAAGTACCAGTGAGTTTATTCGTACTATACGTTTAAAACAAGCAGCTAAACTGTTAAAACAAGGTGAATTAAATGTATCAGAAGTAACGTATCAGGTTGGTTTTAATGATCCTAAGTACTTTTCTAAAAGTTTTAAGAGTTTATTTGGTGTTACACCTACCAATTTTCAGAAAGGTGATTCTTCGGGGGGTGAATTATTAAATTCATAAATTAAGAATCTATCATTACAGTTGAATAAGGCCATTGTTAATGGCCTTATTCACTATAAACTTCTTTCTCATAATAACGACAAAATTCTTTTAGACCACAACGTGAACATTTAGGTTTGCGTGCAACACATACATACCGGCCATGCAAAATCAACCAGTGGTGTGCTATTGCCAACAAATCTTCGGGAAAATACTTTACCAACTGTTTTTCTGTGTCAAGTGGTGTTTTTGAATTGCTCGTTAAACCAATACGTGCGGCAACTCTAAACACATGCGTATCTACTGCCATAGCAGGCTTTTCATATACTACTGATGCAATTACATTAGCTGTTTTCCGTCCCACACCGGGCATCTTTTGCAGTTCCTTTATATCATCCGGCACAACACCATTAAAATCTTTAACCAGCATTTTGGCCATCCCAACAAGGTGCTTGCTCTTATTATTTGGATAACTGCACGAGCGAATTAACTCAAATATATCTTCTGGTGTTGCTTGTGCCATGTTTTCAGGCTCAGGGTAACGTTCGAAAATAGCGGGTGTCATCATATTAACACGCTTATCGGTACACTGAGCGGAAAGAATAACTGCAACCAATAGCTCATAAGGATTAGAGTAGTGTAATTCTGTTTCGGCAACAGGCATATGTTCCTGAAAATGATCAATAACCTTTTGATAACGTTCTTTTTTAAGCATAATCCATTGTAATTAGTTGCGTGGCAAAAATAATAATTTGAAAATGGAGGAGTATATCTTTTGATCAATATTATTTATAAGATATTCAAAATACGCACAAATGTATCTATCAATTCATTATACATTTGATTTAAATTAAAAAAAGAGGCTATTTCTCCCTGTTGCAAAAATATTCTCCTTTTATGCTATAATTCATATTGTAGTATTTTATAAGCTCAATATCTTTAGCCCAAGATATATCGTTCGGGGGCGTGCCGGCCCATAAACATAATTGCTATCCCTGTTTTTTCCTGTATCAAAATCTGATTGATAAGCATTAAAAACATTTTGAACACCACCAAATATTTCTAAGCCTACGCCAACGTAACGCCAATCCAGAGCATAACTCAGCTTAATATTAGTCTCCAAAAACGAATCTGATGTATGCAATTCATCATTAACCGGATTGCCTGATACACCATTATTCGCTGCTCCAAAATGGGGCACTAACATTGAGCCGGTATAAACACCGGACAAGGCAGTTTTAACACCCCAAACAGGATTATATGTTAATGTGTAGTAACCATACTGATCCGGTGTACGTAAATAGTCTTTGGTACCGGCAATACTCTCCGACCAGTCCACAACTTCATCAAATTGACTGGATTGAATGGTATATCCGGCTTCTAATTGCCATATTTTGTTATAGTTGGCTCGTGCCTCCATAGTAAGCCCCATTACTGTTGAGTTACTTCCATTACGCTTTTCGAGTATCATATTATCCTGTCCGTCTGTTCCATTTTCCTCTAAAATAAACGCATCGAATAAGGTCGTATGAAAACCTTCAAAAGTAAGCCCCCAAATGTAATTCTCAGTTGGCATATCATAATTAACAGATGTACTCCAGCTTTGCGAACGCTCTTCCTTTAAATCAGGTGCTAAGTGTACACGCTGAATCCCACCTCCTGCAAAAGCAATGTGCATATCCGAATCAAAAGCCTGTGGCGCCCTAAAACCTGTTGACCAGCTACCTCGTAACTGCATGCCATTTTGCTTATATAATAAAGATACACGTGGACTAAGAATCGTGTTATCCACCATGTTATGCTTATCGACACGTACACCTGTTAATAAATTCCACTTTTTTGTTACCTCCCAGTCGCTTTGTACATATGCCCCAAAATTACGGGTCGTTTGATCAAGTAAATATTCATAGGCTTTAATTTCATCCTTGACCATATCGTAGTTATACTCTGTCCCAAAGGTTATATTATTCTTGCCACCCCAAAAGTTGGTTAACATATGATTGATTTGTACACCCCCCATATAGGTTTCATTCTCAGTAAGCCCGTACGGAGGTTTTTCCAAGTGCTCCTGATAGTCTACGTCACCTTCAGTAGGTTTGATGCCTGTGTAATGATCACGACCGGTACGTTGCCCGGCTACATAAATATCTAATGATGATTGATTATCATTAAACTGAAAACTGTAATCCAATCCTCCCATGAGTACATTATGCGTACGTTCTTCAGTTTGTTCTGCCAGATATGCAGGCAACTCTTCACCATCACCTCCTCTTCGGTACTCATACATACTGGAAAAACCTGCTTCTAATTTATGATTAGGAGCTGGTAAAAGAAAAGTAGTCAATCCAAATGAATTGTTTTTCAACTTTGGCAACTCACTAAAACCATCGTTATTATGATCGTACGATTCACGATTGCGATTGGTAGCAAATAAGGTTAACCCGGCATTTTTTCGGTCTGACAGAATACTTGCATTAGCCAATACCTGGCTGTCATTCGCATCACCATTTATGACGGACTGTGTAGTAGATGCTGAAAAATTACTCGACTCAGGTACTTTAGTAATTACATTAACACTACCACCAACAGCACCAGCACCATACAAAGCAGAACCACCTCCACGTACCACTTCAATGCGCTCTATCATGTTAGTTGGTATCTGTTCCAAACCATATAAACCCGTTAACGGACTAAAAACAGGACGACTATTTATCAAAATTTGTGAATAGGCACCACCCAGTCCATTCATTCTTAGCTGGGTATAATTACATGTCTGACAATCCGTTTCCATGCGTAAACCGGGCTGAAAAGCTAAGCCTTCTGAAAGTGTTCCTGCCTGAAGCATTTCTAGTTTTTTACCTTCTATTACATTAACCACAACTGCTGATTCTGTCTTTCGTTTAAAGGTTTTTGTTCCTGTAATTACAATATCGTCTAATGACATAACCTGCTCTTCCATCACAAAATTTATCTCTTGAGATTGCCCTTTAATAATGCTCACTGCTCTTTCAACGGGCTTATACCCCATTAAACTCGCCACTAGTATATGCTCTCCCTCCGGCAAATTTGTCAACATATAATGACCCGACAGATCTGTCATTGTACCAAATTGAGTATCTTTCAAATATACACTAACAAATGGAAGGTGCTCACCTTTAGCCTGAACATCACCAAATATATTAGCATCTGTTTTTTGCGCATATAGTACATTTATTCCAATACTGGCCATTATGAGAAGACCAAAAAACTTCTTCATATGTAAGTAATAATTAATTGTTTTGTTAGTAAATGTACAAGCTATGTTATAATGATCCGTTTGCTTCAATTATATCTCCTCAATTTCTTAAAATCAAACAGCAAAGTAGTTTAATTCAGTAATTTGATATTTTTATAAAAACATAAGTAAGCTAACCGCCATTACCGCCATACCAGCAAACAGGCCATAAATAGATAAATGATGTTCGCCATATTCGCGTGCTGATGGTAAGAGCTCATCTAAACTTATAAACACCATTATGCCTGCAACTCCGGCAAAAATAATCCCAAATGTTAAGGGTGTCATAAATGGCATTAAAATAAGATAACCAATCAGCGCCCCAATAGGTTCGGACAAACCAGACAAAAAACTTAGCCTGAAAGCCTTCCTACGGCTACCTGTGGCATAATATATTGGTACTGATACTGCAATACCCTCTGGAATATTGTGAATAGCAATCGCTACTGCAATGGCAATACCCAGGTTAGGATCCTGCAATGCGGCTGTAAACGTAGCCAGTCCTTCTGGAAAATTATGGATACCAATAGCTAAAGCCGTAAACATACCCATGCGCATTAGCTTTTTGTCTTTGGCTTTTGGCTGTCCTCCCATTTCTTCAACTGAATGCAACTCATGAGGGTTTTCTGCTGATGGAATAAATTTATCTATAAGTGCAATAAATAAAACGCCACCAAAAAAAGCCAATACAGTATACCATGTCCCTGGTAGCTCGCCATAAGCTTCTACCATTACATCTTTTGCCTTAACAAAGATCTCAACAAAGGAAACGTAAATCATTACTCCGGCAGAAAACCCCAATGATAAAGCTAAAAAACGTGTATTGGTTCGCTTGGCAAAAAAAGCCATTGCACTGCCAACACCGGTACTTAAGCCTGCAAAAAGGGTTAAGCCAAAGGCAAATAAAATATTACTTAACTCAATATCCATAAGTGGGCATTTTTAAAATTACTCCAAAGGGTATCCTGGTAATACAAATCCGTTTGGCTTCAACGGCCTTTTGTGTAATAAATACTCAAAAGATAGTTGTTGACTTCAATAAGCAGGTCAATACTGAATTCCGAAAGAAACCGGGATCTTTATTTTTCGGATCGCCTCCCTGTAAAATATCATGACAAAGTTAGTTGATTTTATTCTGGCGTTGTATAATTACAAAGTATTTTTCATTTGTTTTGGCACATCTAAATATTATAAAATTCTTATAAATAATGAATTAACGATTACATTATATTATACACGTATATCATACTTATAATACATCTCTTTAAAAGAAAACAAACCCATTTACAGAACTTTATACCACCACAACAAAGCAATTGAGTATAAATATTTTATACCATATATCAGTTTTTTTATTAACTGCAATATTTCATTGATGAATGCTCTCGTACATCCCATTAAAACATTCGGTATGACAAGTGAATAACTTGATTTTTTTATACATTGTTCCCTGTTAAAATTTAACCTGAATTGAGATGAAAAAATTTGTACCATATGTAAATATGGAGACTGTAAAAGACAGTAATGGAAATATTGAACGTTTTGAAGTCAGAACGATTACCTACCTGCCAAAAGACAGTAAAATTACAACAAGCGGCGAAGGGACAGTAGCCGATAATGTATATTACCGACCTTTAACGATTACCTATAACGGAACGTCTGAAGATTTTGACTATTTTAGTGCTGATTTTACAATACAACGTGAAGACATTGGCTTATTAGAGCGAGGTGTTAATGTAAAAGTAAAAAGTATGACATTAAGTTCAGATTCGATTTCACTGAGAAGTGCTAGCCAGACTATGAATGACGAAGGAAGCACTGGAGTTTCAGTTGACTATGAAGAGGGAGATGTTTAAAAAGTAAATATAATGGAGCACAGTAAGGCTATAGCAAAGTATATGATTTTATATGTGCTCCATATATTATACATTTCAAATATTTTTGCGGCTCAGTCACCTTCTTACAATTCTGATCTTCATATAGTCTATTCTGACAACTGTTCCTTTTCTCAAAATAAAACTAAAATTTACACGCAAATAATTAGCTTAAAAGCTAATGACTACAATACTTTTGCTCCCCAAATTGAAAAACTACCTGAATCCTGCAAAGCAGATTATTTCCTCCAGTTTGGCAAGTTTCTCTACAAAAAAAATGAATACTCAAATGCTTCATTATGCTTAAAGAAAGCCCTTAAAGGATTTACTCAAAGAGGTATAACTAATGGCATTGCAGATTGCTACTTTTATTTAGGTAAAATAGCAGCAAAAAAGAACAACTCTGATACCCTCCTTGTAAATATTAACAAATCATTTAATCTGTATGAAGAAATAAGACAATGGGATGGTGCAATTGTTTGTAATATGACAATTGCTAATTATTTTTCTCAGAACAACAATTTTAAGCTGGCTGATAATTACTATAATAAAGCCCATTTACTTCTTGACAGTACTCAGAACAGAAATATTAAGGAACAAGTTATCTTAAACATTGCCAATCATTATAACAAAAAAAAGCAATATAATGAAGCGTTGATGTATTATATTCAGCTTGAAGATTTTTTAAGCAACTTCCCTAATCCTATCAGACAAGGGAACGTTCTCAATAACATTGGTTCAGTTTATATTAAAAAAAATAATTGGGAAAAAGCATTAAAGTATCTTGAAAGAGCACTTCTTTATAAGAAGAAAACTAATGATCAGGTTCAGATTGCATCAACAATACAGAATCTTTTTATAGTTTGTGTAAGAATGAAAGATCGTGAACTTGCCTTACATTATAAAAATACTTTTACTGAGATCTCAGCAAATAACAATCTTCCTACTCAGCTTATGCTGGACTTTTATTATAACTGCATTGAGTTTTATTATATGAATGGTGATTTTGAAAATTCATTGCTTGCTTTAAAAAAATACGATACTCTCAAAGACTCTCTCTCTAATATTGCCTTTTCGGATAAGCTAATAGAGATGCAAAAAAGCTTTGAGCTTAAGGAGAAAGACCGTGAAATTGCTTTATTGGAAAAAGAGGATACTCTGAAACAAGCCCGTATTAAGAACAAAAACATCATTATTATAGCGGTTAGCATCATCGCTGTTTTATTAATGGTGCTGGGCTATATATTATACAGCCAACGAAAAGAGCTTATTCAATCGAAGAAATACCTGATTCGTCAGAAAGATGATATTTCAGGTATGAACGAACAATTAAGGGTTTCTAACCTCGCTAAAGACCGTATATTGAGTATTATTGGACACGATTTACGCGGCCCTGTAGGTGGTTTAAAAGAACTAATTGAACTCTATATGGATTTGCCTGAGTATGAAGAAGACGATATTGAGAACTTGCTCATTGCTGCGCGCGAATCCTCAACAAGTACATACCACCTTCTTGATAACTTGCTGAGCTGGGCTAATTCTCAGCGTGGCGATATAGAATTTAAACCCTTGGCTACACCGTTAGCTCCACTTGTTAAACACAGTGTTAAGCTATTAGACAAATCTATTAATACACGACACATTACATTTAGTTACGATATACCTAACACGTTAGAGGTACAAGTAGATATAAATATGCTACGCACGATTATTCGCAATTTAGTTTCAAATGCAATTAAATATTCGCCTGAAAAGAGTGAAGTTAAAATAATAGCTTGTTTACATAAGAACAGTGTACACCTTAGTATTTGTGACAATGGCTCTGGTATGACAAGAGAAGAGACTCAAAGTATATTCACAAAAAAAGAAATTTATTTTATTGGGTCTGAATTTTCAGCAAAAGGCACCGGGCTTGGTTTAATCCTATGTAAAGAGTTTGTTGAGCGCCACGGAGGACGTATTTGGATTGAATCTGAGAAAGGAAATGGTACCAAGGTTATCTTTAGCCTGCCTCATGCAAAACACTCTGCCTCAAATATTGTTTTAGAAGAGGCACTCGAAAGCTAATTACACATCCTACAAAAAAGTTTTGTTCCAAGCCCCAAATTATTACTCTTGCTTTTATGTTTATATTTAAAAAATATCATAATTATCATTAATACTAGCATTGTAATTGGAAGAAGCTTTATCATTTTATTCTTTTCAATTTATAGTTCGTTAAAGTTATTTCTGTAGCTATGGCTTCCGAAATAAGCAGTAAAAGGTCTTATTTCATTTTTTTACTTTATGATTATTACTTCGTTTGGCAAAGCCCAGCCAAGCCTGATCCTACAAATTGGAACAAGCGTATTTATAAAAATCAAAAACGATTAGCGAAATTAACACTTGTTGATTCTAAAAACATATCAATCAACAAGTGCTAACTAATATTTTACCACAACAAACGCTTCTTTCCATCTAAACCAGCCTGGTAATATTTATTGTTCTCAATAAACAGGATTTCACCTTTCTCGCCACGTTTAATACTGGTATCGGCAGCTAACACTTTATTATCGAAATATACCTCCACCTTATCCATTGAGGTATGTCCTACAACAATACGATGTGCCTCAAAACATTTTAATATACTATCTACCCGCATTGTTGTAAGCGTTGTATCTCTAAAATAACCACGGTACCAGATTGGACCTTCTGAACGTGCCAGCAAAGATAATTGAGCATTGGCTCTAATACTGTCTTTCTTATTATCTATAATATGAGCTGAGAAGATGTTATTGATACTGTCAATGCTCATATTAGCACGTGCCATGGCAGGCGAAAGTCCTGCATGATTAAATAAAATTCCATTGATTCGGATAACTACCGGACTCACCCTAAGCCATTGACCCAACAGGGTATTTTTCCCAAATAACTGGTCATAGCTTATCTCTAATAACTCTTCTACTTCATTATATTTGGGATTAATGTAACGCAAATCAGCATTTAGTACCATTATATCATGATTACCCAACAGGTAGTGTACTTTCCCCCCTGCTTGTTCTGCTTGTATCTTTAATTTTATAATATGCCAAAGCGTTTCACTCACTTTCTCACCCCGATCAAAAGCATCGCCAATTATTACCAAGTGCCCGTTTTTATAATTCCAATCCCCATGTTTATTTACAATACGATTTGCCTTAAGTAAGTCAACAAATAGTTGATACTGGCCATGTATATCACTTAACACTGCAATATTTTCCACGCCTTCATAACTTGAGTCTGTCGCCTGTTTCAATAGATCCAGTTGCTTAAGCTTTACTTTAAATGAGGGACTATGATCTATCTTAAGTAAATCATTTGATTTTATATTTTGTGCATACACCTGCCCTTCACTTACCCATTTAACTTCAATTAAATCATTGTTTGTAAAAACATAAGGTCCATCGCTAATTGATTCTTCTTCAATCAAATTAACAATTATTGTTTCCCTGGTAAAATACGGACAGTACTTTAAGGTAAGAATTATTCCAAATGATACTACAACAATAAGGAGAACACTTCTTTTGATCGATTTATTCATATTACCTGTTTTTTATGTTGGTTTTTGTTTACAAGCTAAGCAATTAAATAGAATAATGCCGGAGTCGAGGGTCACACTCCTCCATCTCCGGCATTTTGATCCGTGTTGCCACTATAATTACACAACTAAACCTTTAATCTTTGTAAGCAAACATCTACTGACCTGCTACATATGGTGCATAACCCGGATTTTGCTGATTTCTGATATTAGGATTTGCCTCCATTTCATTTTGTGGAATTGGATAAACAACTTGTGGTTGAGTATAATCAATGTATGCAACATCATTGCTTACATTACCTTCAGGCTCCCGATTAAAAGGAATCGCACGACGAAAATGATCCCAAAAAGTATGGCCTTCTAACACCAATTCTTTACGACGTTCTTTTAATATATCAACCACAATTAATTCGCTTGTTGCCGGAGCTGTATAGCTAAATCCTGTTCTGGCTTCGTACACATTATTCATGTACTCTTCTGCTTTGGTAAGATCAGCTCCTTGCTCAGCATATGCCTCAGCAAGTGTAAGATAAACCTCTGGCAAACGTACCATGTAAATATTGTGTACAGCATGGTTACCATCACCAATGTACTTACGAATACCTGTTTCATTGCCCAGTTCACTGTTACAGATTAAGTATTGCCGTACATCGCCATCAACTTCATTCAGCAAACCACGCAAATATATATTTCCACCGTAACCGGCATAACCTACATCGTCTGCAATCTTACCATCATCCGGGCTGCCCGGATCATCAATAGTAGGGTTACGAACCAAACTATTTAATGAATTTGATCCCAAATTATCAGTTGATAAATAGCCTAATTCCCAAAGGTTCTCGCTATTAAGAGGGATGTAATATTTAGTATTAAAGTCTTCATATTTCAGCATACTGTTTTTACCAAGAGCTTGTTCTCCTGCAGCAATCACATTATCCCATTCGCCAAGGTATAAGTATACTCTTGCCAATAAAGCATTGGCTGTTCGCTCTGAGATAAAGTAAGGCCCATTATCAACTCCTTTCAGATTAATTACAGCACTTTGAAAATCAGCAACAATTTGCTTATAACACTTTTGTGCATCATCTCTGGCTGGAGGATTATTTACTGCATTTTCATTATCTTCTTTTGATAACATTAATGGTACACCCCACTTGTATTTATCGTTATAGTTATCACCTCCAGGAATAGAAAATGTTGGAGGATAAGCAAATAGACGCATAAGATCAAAATAAGCAAGTGCTCTGAGCGCATAAGCCTGACCTTTAATCTCTGCAATCTCGTCAGCATCACCCTCAATCAGATCAATGTAATGCAAAATATTATTACAAAGCATAACCACACTGTAAATTTGGTCCCAGGCATCATTGGCATAAGCATCTAATGTTGATGATTCGCGATATCCATTTTCTTCCTGAAAGCGGTTACCTGTATCTTCAACATAAAAATCAGGTCCTTTTGATCCTTCAAAAGCATACATCAAACGTCCGTAATAATCGGCATCTGATAATGAATTATACACACCCGTTAAAGCAATATTAGCACCTTCTATATCTTCAAATAAAACCTCTGTTGGAACAGAAGTGTACGGCATTTTATCAAGTACATCATCACAGGCAACGGTTAAGCCAAGTAATGCGATGAATATTAAGATTTTATATTTCATAACTTTGTTTTTTAGAAGTTAAGTTTTACACCAAAAGTATAAGTTGTTGCTGTGGGATACTGATCTGGATTTCTAAATCCACTTAGCGAAATTTCAGGATCAAAACCGTCTAATTCAGTAGTAACCCAAAGGTTCTCAGCCTGAGCAAATACACTTGCACCACGCAATTTTAATTTGTCAGTTATAGACGATGAAATCGTGTATTGTAATTTAATATTTTTAAGTTTTAAGTAATCGCCTTTGTATAAATAGCGTGATGAAGGATAACGGTTCCATGTTCCGGAAGAATTAACACGTATTGGATTCGTAGCATTCATATTATCAGGTGTCCAGCGATCAAGCTGACTACGTTCAATACCTCTATAATCACGATAACCATCATTAACCGTAGCAGTCCGCCCGGTATAATCCATTACATGATGTCCCATCCCATATGTAAATAAGAAACTCAGATCAAAACCTTTCCATGTAAAAGTACTTGAGATACCACCGGTTACTTTAGGCAGTGCTTTACCCAAAATACGACGCTCTGCCAAATCAAAATTCTTAACAATTATTTCATTACCACTATCATCAACTCCATACCATTGTTGTTCCCCGGTCGCCTGATCAATACCAGCCCATTCCGCCATATACCACGTATAAAAGCTTTCACCATTACGTTTAATTTGCGTACTGCTTATAATGTCGTTTTCAAGCCCCGAAAATTCATTCTTAAGCGTAGCTGCATTAACATTAATATTCCAGTTAAAATTTTTATTACGAATAATATCTGCATTAACGTCCACTTCAACACCACTATTGCTTAAACTGGCTGCAGAGTTAATAAGTTTAGATGTAAAACCCGATGTACTTGATAATGGAATATCTAATAATAAGTTCTCTGTGGTTCTGTTATAATATTCAAAATTGATATTAACACAATTAAATATTCTTGATTCAAAACCAACATTAAATACTTCATTTTCCTCCCAGGTTAATTCTGAATTATGAATATCATAAATTGCAGCTCCCGGTACTTCAACATAATCTTGTCCCAGAGAATAACGTGGCATCCAGGCAAAATAATCCGAAGGTAATGTTCCATTTGTACCAAAACTGGCTTTTAATTTCAGATTATCTAAAAATTTCAGATTATCCATAAATGCTTCTTTCGAAATACGCCATGCTGCTGATACTGACCAAAAATTACCTCTTCTAAAGTCTTCTGCAAAACGTGATGCTTTATCACTTCTAAAGGTTCCTGACAAGTAGTACTTACCACCATACGAATAATTAACGGCTGATAAAATACTCGTCATCCCATATTCTGAGCCAGAACCTTGTACACTTTCCGGTTTTGCAGCTGCACTTAAGTAAGGTGTCTTATTAAATGGAAACTTAACACCTGTAGCTCCAATATACTCATATTTCACATCTTCAACTTCACTACCAACATAGCCATTAACCGAATGTACATCATTAAATGTCCTGTTAAAGTTTAATAAAGTTGTATTGCTAATTTTCCTGCGACGCGCATCCCTTTCGTACAAAGATCCTTCGTCAGCCTTTCCATCTCCAAAATCTTTATTGTACCAGTTACGGAGACGTGCATGTGTATAATCCAGGTTAGTACGACTATTTATATTCAGCCAATCTGTGAAATTTAATTGTAACCACCCAGAAGTCAGAATTTTTGTTTGTGGCCTTAAATACTCATTGGTTTCTGCAACAGCAACCGGATTTTGGTTGTTATTAACGTTCTTTGGTAGTTTAAGATTGTATGAACCATCTTCCAAATAAACTGGTGCAACAGGGGCAATTGCCAAAGCGGTATATTGTGGCATAGCATATCCAAATGCTCCTGAACGAGGCCCCCTCTGGTCACTGTATGATACCATGTTATTAATTCCCCAATGAATTAATGCTCCCTTAGGTTTTGAAGAGATATTGGTTCTCATAGAATATCTTTTTAAACCACTACCTATTAATATACCTTCTTGATTGAAATACTCTAGAGAAGCGTAATAATTAAAATGATTGTTACCTCCTTGTGTTGATACATTAAATTTTTGGAATGGTGCAACACGGGTTACTTCATCATACCAGTTGGTGTCTGCCAACTTATCAAAATCTTTTCCAGGATTACCATCTGCATCATAAAAGTCAGTGTAATAGTCATTATTAATAGGACTCCAAATTCCAAAATGATCATTAAACTGCTTTTTAGCATAATTCTGCCAGTCTGTGTAATTACGCCCGCTTACTTCATAGTTTTCTTTATCGGCATAAAGGTTTTTTATTTCCATGAAAAAGTCATCATATCCTGTTTTACGACGCACCTGGTAGTGCATTTCGCCTTCTAGCCACAGCTCCATAAACTCATCCTTATTCACTAAATCAGGCTTACTGGCATTGAAAAGTTCAGATACCCCCATTTGTGCATCAACGCTATATTGAGGCTTATCACTTGCACGCCCTTGCTTTGTAGTAATCACAACAACCCCATTAGCCCCCCTAGAACCATATAATGAAGCCGATGCAGCATCTTTTAATACGGTCATTGATTTAATATCCGAAGGATTAATTGAATTAAGTGGGTTGGTCGCATATTCACTGTTCCCAGACATATTGGAAACATCCATAATAACGCCATCAATAACATATAATGGTGCATTTGAAGCATTCATAGAACTAATACCTCTTAAACGAACACTATTCATGGCACCTGGTTGTCCTGTACCTGCTACAATGGTACCCGGTGAGTTACCGCGTAATACATCCTGAAATGATGCTACTGGGCGCTCTTCAATCTTTTTAGCATTAACTACTGCGGCTGAACCTGTAAATGCCTCTTTTGTTACTGTTCCATAACCGGTTACAACCACTTCTTCTAAACCTATTTGTTCCTCCAACAAAGTAATATTGATCTGGCTGCGGCCAACTGTTTGCACTTCCTGATCGTTAAAACCAATAAAAGAGTACACCAATATAACATCAGCATTATCAACAGTAATAGTATAAGAGCCATCTATTCCTGTAATAACGCCATTTTGTGGGTTTACTTTATCGTAAACATTAACACCAGGCAAAGGTTCTCCATTAACATCTACAACTTTTCCAGTAATACTCTGTTCTTGAGGCATCAGATCAGATCCAGATATTTGATCACGAACCTTCGTAATAACCACATTGTTTTCAATTATGGTAAAAGTATAATCACTATCCATTAATAAGTCACTAAGTACCTCATGAACATCTTTGTTATTGGCACTTACACTGAATGTTTTGCCCCGATCAATCTGATCATTTTTATAGAGAAAGCCTAAGTTGGTATTGGCTTCTATTTCTTTAAAAATTTCGAGTAAAGTAGCATCTTTAACTGAAAGCGTTAGCTTCTTGTTTTGACCGAAACCCGCTGCTGATATTGATAATCCAAATATTATCATCAATCCAAACGTAATTTTCATAATACGTAGAATTTTCCCGATACCAAGGTACTCCCACCATGGTCTAGTTTGCATTTTTTTCATAGATTTGTAACGTTTTATTTAACTGTTAGAAACTGTTGAAGCAGTTTCATATAACTTAAAGCAGCATCCACTTCGACCTGGATGTTGCTTTTTATTTAAATATTATTTTTTTCTGGTTATTTTTTTCGTCAATACTGTATTTAACCCCTGCGGAGTACGATAATATTTTTATTACTTGTTCAACAGATAAACTTTTCTGTATAACTCCTGTAAAATGCTCTTCTCCTATTTTATCATTCTTAAATTGGATTTTAACACCATACCAGTTCTCCAAATCAACAGCAATGTCTTTCAGGGTTTTATCAACAAATTTAAATTTATCTTCTTTCCAGTCTCCCACATATACTGTGTCAACTGTTTCCAAAAGGTAGCTACCATTAGTTTTATTGTATCGCAATTGCTGCCCGGGTTTCAGTTGTTCTGTAAAATCATGAGCTGTATTACTAACTACAATTTCTCCTTCTATTAATGTTGCCAATACATCCGTATCTTCTGAATAGTTTCTAAGATTAAAACGTGTACCCAGATCTTTAACCTGTAACCCTCCTATATTTACTATAAACTGCCTGTTTTCATTATGAATAACATTAAATAAAGCTTCTCCTGTAAGTTTCAACTCAACTTTTTCTCTTGTTTGTGATTGAAACCTAATTTCTGAACCAGAATTTAACCAAATCTGAGAACCATCAGCTAATGTAAAACTATTAACACTACCTTGTTCTGAAGCAATATGTGAAACACTTAATCCCTCTCCTTCTGATTTATCCACACTTTGCCATAAAAAATATGAGCTACCTAATGTAATAGCGATAATTGCAGTATATTTTAATATTTCCTTAACCCAATTAGATGTACGATTACCAACTCTGTACATTTTATTGAAAGCTTTAAACTTATTGTCAATATTTTGCGCTGTAAAAATTTCTTCAAAACCAGATAAAGCCCATACTTTCTTCATCTCATGATATTGCTCAGTCAACCTGGGCGATGCGTTTATCTCCTCCCATACTTTGCTCTTTTTACTATCAGGCAACTGATTTGTAATAAGCTCCCAAATGCTTTGTTTATCCATGTTATTTCACTTCTTCTATAACTTAAGACAGGTGGAACAGAAAAAACCCTACATGAAAAAATAAAAAAGTTTACTTTTATCTGAAAATACCAAGTAGAATACAAAGAGGAAGATAGTCTTTAAGGCAGATGCGTAATACCTTCAATGCCCTGGTAATATTGGATTCAACAGCTTTAACTGAGATACTTAGTTCTTCGGCAATTGCTTTATTCTTAAATCCTTTAAAGCGACTCATCTCAAATACTCTGCGGCTTTGATCAGGCATCATCTCCAGAGCTTTATGTAAAAGGCTTTCAATCTCAGAAAATGTGACCTCCGATATTTGCATTTGCTTCAGCCCGGCAATGTCTGACTGATACTGAAACAAGTGGTAATCATTATACCGGTTTTCACTTGCTTCTTTTTCCAAATGATTCAGACACTTATTTTTTATGGTATTAAACAGCCAGGCTTTTACTGAGTTTTCTCTACTGCCAATAAAACTCTCCTTATTCATCCACAATGCCAAAAAGGTTTCCTGTACAAGATTCTCAGCTTCAGCATTTTTATTCACATACTGAATTGCAAAAAAGAACAAAGCATTAAAATAAACTTTATAAATATGCTCAAAGGTTTTTTCATCTCCATCCTTTAATAATGCAATATCTATTTTTTGCAAAGTCTGCATTTCGTATACTTGCTTTTAAAATTGTATTATACCTAATGAAACAATGTTCTGAAACATGTAAAAATAATGAGGACAATTGAATATGCAAATTCCGTTTATAAACACCTTTATTATTAACTATATCAATTCAAGTTTCAGACTGCTAAGAAACGATGAACTTTCAAACGTCATTTTTAAAGAACTCTACAAACATAATGCTGACTAAAAAACAAAAAAAGTTTTTAAAATCAAATCCTTATGCCTATGAAGTTATATAATTACAAGCTAAATACTGGTTAATTTCAAATTTAAGTAAGCTTATTTTCCCTCCACCACTATTAATATCAGGAAAAAAACATATTTTTAAGGTACATATTGTATCTGTCTTTTTTCAATTGAAATAGTATGAAAAACACATCTGAACTTATTGACCGTACCATTAAGCTGCTTGAAGATAATTTCCTTGTGTTTATACAGCGTGCAAATGGCAAAATTGTTGCAATTCCTGAGTTTGATGGTTACATGGATTTTATGGAAACAGGAGATGATGATTATGAATTGCTTTACAATGAAATTGAAAATAATCCTGATGCTTATTTTCAGATTAAGCAACTTAATTCTCGTGAATTATATAATACCATGATGGACTTTGCTTTAGAACAGGAACGTGTAGATAGCATTGAAATGGTTAAAGCACTCAGATCTAAAGATCCTATAAACAAGTTTAAGCAAACTGTGATTAAAATGGGGTCAATTACATATAATAGCTGGAGCATCTTCTACGATGAACAATTAAGGCGGATTATCAGAAACCGACTATGCAGAGAACGCATACATTTACACTGCAAATAGCCTTTCGTTTTGTTTCGATTATAATAAATCAAAACCTTATCAATAAATAATTAATAAGGATACGACAATTCATAATTTGAAATAAGTATATTTGCGCCATATCAAAATCGTAAAACTAAAAACTTTAAATCTTTGAATATGGTAAGTAAATCAAATAATGGTGGTAATGGCTTTTTATTACCCATTATAATTATTGGACTTATGTTTTTTGCAATTGGATTTGCATTAGGCATTAACAGTTATCTAATTCCCTTATTAAAAACTGCTCTTAATATTTCTTCAACTGAATCGTACCTGGTTCTTGCAGCTACTTTTTCAGCTTTTCTTTTGTTTGGTTATCCAGCTTCATTGGTAATTGGTAAAATTGGTTATAAAAAAACAATGGCTTTATCATTTTTAATGTTTGCTCTTGGATTTTACTTATTTATTCCGTCGGCTAAAAATGAAAGTTTAGTTTTATTTCTGATTGCCTCATTTATTAGTGGAATGGGCAATACTTTCCTTCAGGCTTCGGTTAACCCGTACATTACAATACTTGGACCAATAGAGAGTGCTGCCAAACGAATGAGTATAATGGGTATAGCTAATAAATTAGCTTGGCCTATTGCTCCCCTGTTTTTAGCTATAGTAATTGGAAAAGAGGTTGATTATGTTGAACTTACAGACATCAACCTGCCATTTACAATTATTATTGGTGTTTTTCTTCTCCTAGGTATTATTGCATTATTGGCTCCCCTTCCGGAGGTAAAAGCAACAGGTGAAGATGAAGATGCCGCTGAAGACTGTCCATATGCTGCCAATAAGACATCCATTTGGCAATTTCCACATTTATTATTAGGGGTGTTGGCCTTATTCCTTTATGTTGGTGTTGAAACCATATCTTTAGGTACACTGGTTGATTATGCAAATAGCATAGGTTTGATTAATGCAGAATATTATGCCTGGATAGCTCCAATAGGAATGGTTATTGGCTATGTATGTGGTGCTGCATTTATACCAAAATATATTAGTCAAGATAAAGCCTTACGCATATGTGCTTATCTCGCCTTATTCGGATCTGTTATGGTAATACTGGCTCCTGCTGCTTATTCTATTTATTTTATAGCCTTTATGGCATTAGGTTGTTCTCTTATGTGGCCAGCTCTATGGCCATTGGCAATGACAGACCTTGGTAAATTTACAAAAGCAGGTTCGTCATTAATGGTCATAGCTATTGTTGGCGGAGCTATTATTCCTACTGCTTTTGCTTCTTTTAAAGATATTTTTGGTGCACAATATGCTTATGCCATATGCATTCCCTGTTTTCTGTACATCTTATATTATGGAATTAAGGGACATAAAATCAGAAAATAACCACCTGTATAAAACGACAAAGGCCGCAAATTAAGCGGCCTTTGTCGTTTATACTTCTTAACAATTATTACTCTTGTGGTAATTTCTTCTGAATAACGTAATACAGAATCAAACTCAACCCTCCAAATAATAAGACCATTGATAAGTATGCAGGTGCCTCATGCATTTCTGTAGTTGCGTTTAAAACCCCACCAAGAATAATACCAATGGCCAAACCTACTAACAACATACCATATTTAAGACTTAAATAGTGCTTAGGCTTACCATATTCAAAAATACTAGCCTCTTTTCCCGCAGCAATAAGAGCCGTGCGCTCAATTCTTCTACTTTTAAAATAAGACAGTGAGATTATAATTGCTGCTATACTTCCAAAAAATACTAATGGTACTAATACACCTTCCATAATACAATATTTTTAAATTTTACTTTTATTTAATTACTTCTCCTGGAGCGTTCATTCGTTGGACGTCACCTAAAAAGAAGTGGTTACAAAAAAGACAGTATTTCTTTTAAAACATTTTATTAGCATCCCAGCTGAAAAGAATAGATATGAAGTTGTATAAAGTTGCAAAAAGCTATTGTAGGACTTTAAACAGCTTCCATTAAAAGCTGTCTGCATCAAATAAACTTGTCAAAAGCAAGCATTAGCTGTAAATTATGCAATATTGTGTAACCTAATCGAAAAACAAGGCGTCTTATTTTGTGAATGAACAACTCAAATGACATAGAACTTATTAAGGCTGTGCGCACAGGTGACTTGGCTGCATTTTCTCAAATAATTGATAAATATCAACATATGGCTTTTACATTAGCCAATGGTATTGTTAAAAATAAACAGGAAGCTGAAGAGATTACACAAGATGCTTTTTTTAAAGCTTATAAAGCCTTAGAACAGTTTAAAGGCAGTGCTGTTTTTTCAACATGGTTATACCGTATAATTTACAACACGGCCATATCAAAACTCAGAAGCCGAAAACCGGAAACATCCGATATTGAAAGTATGGAAGTTATCCAACACGAATCGCTCATAGAAGATAACAGTATTAACCAGCTTGAAGTTAAAGAACGTAAAAAGGTATTAAAAACAGCATTAAGTCGCTTAAAGGAAGATGATGCATTTATTTTGATTCTTTACTATTATAAAGAGCAGTCGATTGAAGAAATTGAAGGTGCCACAGGTTTATCAAAATCTAATATCAAAGTAAAACTGCATCGGGGCAGAAAACAGTTGCAGAACGAATTACAATTAATTCTGCACGATGAATTAAAGTCTTTTATTTAAATTTGAGACAATGAAAAACGCAGATAAAAACAATTCCGACATAAATGACAAGTGGATAAAGGATCTTTTTCAGGATTTTAGTACGGAAAAAGCACCCGAAACGTTGAAGCAAAAAACAATGAACCGGGTTTTTAAAGACTGGAGTGAAAAACCGGTTGTTTACAAAACCATCATCAACAAAACTAATCGCTTATGGATTATTGGTGGATTTGTAGCCCTGTTAGCAATTACATTTTTAATAGATGCATCTGTATTACTTGAGTACTGGAACAGCCTTACTGTTGATATATCTTTTATTGATATGGGTTTAATCAATGAAAATCTTGGCAATGTTAGAAGCAGCCTGGAGAGTTTACCTTCAATATTTTACTTTGTTAGTTTGGGTGTTTTATTCTTACTGGGGATAGATCATTTTTTCAGCCGTTTAGCAAATATTTAAAGAAAAGTATATGACATAAAAAGCGCGAATCAACAAATGATTCGCGCTTTTTATATTAATTATTTCGAAGCTATTAAACTATTTCAAAGATACTTAACAGCACAAATAAATAGTGTGCTGAAATACCGGCCAGTAAGCCACCAATTGTATGTGCTAATAATGCTTTTGAAGTCAGTTCCCGGAAATTTAAGGTGTCTAACATAGCTGTATGTGTACTTAAGTATCCACTCCAACACATTCCCATAGCCGTAAATACAGCAATTTCATTACCACCTATCATATCTTGTGCAATAAATGCCTTAACCATTGACAATGCAGCTCCCACAGCTCCCAGTGATGTAACCGGGAAAGCAATTAACTCAGGGTGCTCAAATCCAAACAGCCACTCAAATAACCAGGAAACAGATCCGGCCAACTTAGGTAAGATAGGTACGCCTTCATATGCCAGCCCCTGATAACCTATGGCTGCATCAGCAGGTTTAAAGGTAATAACCATAACAATTGTGCTAATTACAAGCACTCCCGGAATAATAGCTAAACCCAGGTTTACACCGGATTTACCTCCATCTAACATGGCATTTAAAAAACGCTGAAAAGTACTCCCTTTTGATTCAAATGAAATCTTTTCTTCATCACCATTCCCTTTAAACTCTTTATCAGCAGGAATTTCTCCTTTTATAAAATGTTGCATTAAGCGGGTTGAAATAATCGCACCAAGCACTGCACCTGCCAAACCAACCATAGCACCTGAGAAATACCCAAGTCCTGTCATAAAGGCCAATACAATTAATCCCATCCCAAAAGCAGTACCAAAATTAGTTAAAGAGATTAATTCATGTGTTTTAAAATAACGGCTAAAGTTTTTATCGTTTGACAAACTAATAATTGCAGGATTATCAGAAAAGAATGTCATTAATCCGGCCAAAGCACTTACACCCGGCAGGTTAAACAATGGTCGCATCAATGGAGCTAACACCACTTCAAGCAATCTGACTACTCCAAATTCAATTAACAAGCGCCCTAATGCTCCTGTTAATACTGTAATACCCATAATGAAGAATACTGTATTCATCAGTAAATCATGTGCTGTTCTCATTAATGTATTCAGTAGGTTGGTAACTCCCATTACATGCCCTAAATACCCAAAGAAACCGCCAAATAGTATTAAAAAGAACAAAGCCTCATAACGGCGGCGTTCCAAATAACCTCTTTCTTTTAATTTTGTTAATGCACTCATTTTCCCAGTAGTTTTATGGCTCAAAAATAAAACGCTAACAAAGCTCAAAACAAGATATTAATCACGATTTAAAGATTTTTTTCATGAATAAAGTCAGTATATAATCAGATAAAAAAGGTAACCTGCTTTATGAAACTCACCTGCAATACTCACAAATATTTTATTAGAAGCCCTTATTTTTACAGAAAAAAATAAGTAATACCCATTTAAATTAAAAATGCAGAACATAGAACCATATGAACGTTGGGAAAAGCTTTATTCAGCAAATAAAGACTTTAGGTCTCCATTTTATGGAGAAGAATATAATGCTTTTATATGCCACAACACCATATACAACCATTATATTCATCCAAAATGGGATGAATTTGGATCGAAAACACTTTATTTAAAAATTCTGTTTGTTAGCTATGAAGACTGTTTTGCCATTATTGAGTTAATGGGTGAATGGAACGATTGTTTATATAATGATATAATGCACCTTAAACGCTCAGTTATTGAAGAGTTAGAGAGAAATGGTATACAAAAATTTATTCTGATAGGAGACAATGTACTTAACTTTCATTATTCTGATGACTCCTATTATGAAGATTGGTTTAACGACATTGAGGACGGCTGGATTATAGCCATCAATTTTCGTGAACATGTGCTAACAGAATTTGATAAAATTAATCTGAACTACTACATGTTATATGGCGGTCAGTTAAACAACATAAAATGGCGTTCCTTATCTCCATTAAAACTCTATGCAGCTTTAGATGCTTATGCCAACACCTGTCTAAATCCCTGATAAAATTCTCTATTTCAAAATATAAAAAAGCCTGTCCAGAAAGACAGGCGAAGAAACATTCTATGAAAAAAATTCTAACCTAAACCTCACACACACATCCGAATGTTTCCAATATTTGGGGACCAGGAGAGCCTTTATTTTTTGATTCGAAAGCTAAATTAAGACCATAATGCAGTGGAGTCAATAGGGTAACAAGAAAAATCCTGTTTTTTAACATTTTTTACAGTACATTTCCAGCTTCAGTCACAGAAGGTTTTATAAAGCACTATCCTTTTGCTATTTTTGCACAAAATGAATAAAGTGATATATCCGGAAAGTTTTGAAGATAAGATTAAGTTTACCCGCATTCGCGAGCTGATAAAAGAGAGCTGTATGAGCTCTTTAGGTAAAGAAGCAGTTGACGAAATGAATTTCAGTATTGATTTTGATGAAGTTACTACGAATCAACTTCGTACTTTCGAATTCAGAAGGGTTTGTTTGGAAGAAAACGGGTTTCCAACAGGATATTTCATTGACGTTCGTGAGCCCCTTTTACGTATAAAAACCGAAGGCCGCTTTATGGAGGAAAGTGAACTTTTTGATCTAAAGCGCTCACTAAGCACAATAAATGATATCTGCCGTTTTTTTAATAAAAAGGAAGAAAAAGACTACCCCAAACTAAAAGAATTGGTTTCAGAGGTGGCAGTATTTCCATTCCTTTTGGATAAAATAGATCATATCCTAAATAAATTTGGTAAGATAAAAGATACAGCCTCGCCCGAATTAGCTCGAATCAGAAAAGATATTTTCAATAAGCAAAACAGTATTTCAAGGCGTTTAAATGCCATACTAAAAAAGGCTAAACACGATGGACTTGTTGATTCTGATGTAAGTATTTCAATACGTGACGGACGTGCCGTTATACCGGTACCGGCAGCTAATAAACGAAAAATTGGCGGTATTGTACAAGATGAGTCCGCAACAGGTAAAACCTCCTTTATTGAACCTGCTGAAGTCGTAGAGATTAATAATGAAGTACGTGAGCTGGAATATGCTGAGAGAAGAGAGATTACACGTATTCTTATTGAAGTAGCGGATGTTATAAGACCTTACATAAACGATCTGCTGGATTCATATCGTTTTATGGGAACGATTGATTTCATACGGGCTAAAGCTCGGTTTGCTATTAGTATAAACGCCATTTTACCTGAGTTTAATAATACACAAAACTTTAGATGGAAAAATGCGACACACCCCCTTCTGTACATTCAACACAAAGCGGTTAATAAAGAAATCGTTCCATTAGACTTGGAGCTATCAGATCCCACACAACGTTTACTTCTTATATCCGGCCCCAATGCAGGTGGAAAATCTGTTTGTCTCCAAACAGTTGGACTTATTCAATATATGTTTCAGTGCGGGCTGTTAGTTCCCATGCATGAAAGCTCTAAAATTGGTTTTTTTAAACATATCTTTATCGATATTGGAGATGAACAGTCTATTGAAAATGATTTAAGTACCTATAGTTCTCATCTTTTTAATATGAAACATTTTTTGCGTTATAGCCAAAAAGAAACACTCATATTAATTGATGAATTTGGTACTGGAACCGAACCAATGTTAGGTGGAGCAATTGCGGAAAGTGTACTGGAACAGTTAAATCAACAAAAGGTATACGGTGTAATAACAACCCATTATACTAACCTAAAACATATGGCATCGCTAACCGAAGGTATTGAAAATGGAGCCATGCTTTTTGATACGGGACGAATAATGCCTTTATACAAATTACAAATCGCACAACCCGGTTCCTCTTTTGCTTTTGAAATTGCCCGAAAAATTGGTTTACCCGAGAATATTCTAAGCAATGCTAAAGAAAAAATTGGTCAGGAACATGTTGATTACGATAAAAACCTGCGCGAAATTGTTCGTGATAAAAGGTATTGGGAGCAAAAGCGTAACACCATTAGAATTAACGAAAAAAAGCTGGCTGATGTATTAGAGCGCTACCAACTCGACCTTCAAAACGTTAAAAAAGAACGTAAAGAAATTATTGATCAGGCCAAACGTGAAGCGGAACACTTGCTGTCAAATGCCAATAAGGAGATTGAAAATACCATCCGAACAATTAAGGAAACCCAGGCTAATAAAGAAAAGACAAAATTAGCTCGCAAAAAGTTGGATGATTTTAAAGAGCTGGCTACCGATAACCATAAAAACAGTGAAAAAATAGATCGCAAAATTCGTCAAATAGAAGAACGAGAGAAAAGAAAAGCCAACAGAAAGAATAAAAAAGAGACACAGGAGGAGGTTGCAAGCAAGCTCCGCCCTAAAAAGGAAATAATACCAATACAGGTTGGTGATAATGTTAGACTTAAGGGGCAAATCACTCCCGGTGAAGTGCTTAAGGTACAGGGTAAAGAAGCTACAGTAGCATTTGGCAGTTTAAGTACAACTGTAAAGCTAAACCGACTTGAAATCGTAAGTAATAAAACTGCAAAACGAGCCAACACACTCAATCCAATGGCTTCATCATCAAATGTGGGCGATCAGGTACGCGAACGTAAGCTTACATTCAAACCTTATATTGATGTAAGAGGCAAAAGAACTGAAGAAGCCATTCAACTTGTAATTAATCACTTAGATGAAGCGGTAATTTGTGAAGCTCCCCAGGTTAAAATATTACATGGTAAGGGAAATGGCATTTTACGTCATATGATTAGGGAACAACTTAATACACTGCCATTTATAGACTCGTTCAAGGATGAAGATTTACAATATGGCGGAAGTGGTATTACAGTGGTACATTTAGGTCTCTGATATTAGAATAAACAATAACTTTAGGCAATTATCATTGGTGATAATTGCCTTTTTTTATTACTTACACTATGAAAACAAATCCAATCAACCATGAAAAAACAATTATTTACAGTATTAATACTCTTCCTGTTGGTAGCTCCTGTGTTTTGCCAAAATTCTGAAACAAAAGAACTTTTTAAAGCCACTAATGAAAACCTGCAACACCGGCTTGACCGCCTTGAAAAAATGGTTGATGATTTAATGTGGTACGAACGAGTCGGCGATATTGCCTATGTAGATAAAGTTTACATGTGCGGCCCGCCTAAATGGAAAGAGGATAATCCCACAGGCCTTGGTGCAGGTAACCCGGTTAAATTCTGGTCCTACCTTTTCTTTCCTAATAATCTTGATACCAATAAAAAATACCCGTTAATGGTACTGCCTCATGGTGGAGTTCATGCCGATTTTACCACCTACTACACCCACATCATTCGGGAACTTGTAAGTCAGGGATACATTGTGGTAGCAGCTGAATACCGTGGTAGCACAGGCTATGGAGCAGGTCATTATAAAAAAATAGATTACGGTGGATTAGAAGTAGAAGATGTATTCGCCAGTAAAAATTACATGCTCGAAAACTATAACTTTATCGACAAAAACCGTGTTGGTATTATGGGATGGAGTCACGGAGGGCTCATAACCTTATTTAATATTTTTAATCACCCTAAAGATTTTGCCGTTGCGTATGCCGGAGTACCTGTAAGCGACTTAATTTCACGAATGGGTTATTATGAAGATGATTACCGTAAATTATATGAGGCCGACTATCATATTGGACAATCAGCACACAACAATGTGGAAGAATATCGCCGCCGGTCACCTGCATGGAACACTTCTAAGTTTCAGAATACTCCACTCCTGATTCATACCAATACAAATGATAATGATGTGCATGTGCTTGAAGTTGAACATTTAATAAAATCGCTAAAAGCAGATAACAAAACGTTTGAATACGAAATATACCAGGATGTACCAGGTGGGCATTCTTTTGACAGGATGGATACCAAAATTGCAAAAGAAATACGCATTAAGATTTACAAACACATGAATCAATATCTAAAACCTGGAAAACCAATTAATAATATGGCAGATATACAAAAAGCTGGGTATCGTTTTTAATTTATGGCACAATAATTGATCAGCCCATTATAGATTTTTTTCATAGATTTGGGTTTAGGTTATTAAAAATACGGTTTTATCAACGGGTAGAACCGTTTTTTATTTGTTAAAAGTTATTGTACAAACTTTTTAATGAGGTACGAATACCAAAATAAAAGTGCTGTGTATCTTCTGTCCGTTGCACATTTGTTAATTTACGCATTCTTGCCCCTGCTACAATATTAAACATGTTACGTGGGTTAATTAAAAACGACACATTTACATCAGCATTATAAACATCTGTTTCAAGCCCCTGAGCTATTGTATGGTTATAATCATAAGGCCTTTGTACATTTGGCATAAATACATCTTTACCCCAGCTTACTCCATCACCAAAATCTTCTCCATACCTGGCTGCCATTAACTCTGCTTTAAACATCCAACGGTTACGTTTATACTTCATAATGGCCAATGCTTCTCTAAAATTAGCACCTAATATATGCGCCATGGGTTGATTCATATGACCGTAAGCATAAATTGTGGTATAATGTGAGTAAGTGTATGGCCTGACCTGATTATATTCTACCTGTAAATCGAGCTTATCAATACCAAACAAATCAAAAGTACGAACACCTAACTGAAAACCATGCTTATTGGCCCACCACTTATTACCTCCAAATACTTCATCAGCTTTAAACTCGCCAAGAACAAACTGACCATAAAATGTTAACCAATCGGCTGCGATATACCGGGTATTTAAGCCCATAGTAACATTATCAGGCGACCCCAGGTTATATTCAACCGGCCTGAAGAAGTTGACCGGATTGAGGTAATGCATATCAAAGCCTCTGTGACCTGTCGAATCCTGTTCGGCATATACCACATTAGCATAAAAACCAAAGCTCAATCGTTTATTTACATTCCAATCAAGGTATTGAAAAACACCATATTTACCCGGATACCTAAAATCTGTCTGATCAGCGACTTCATCATATTGCAGCATCTTATTCCACATCACCATATACTTAATATTCCAGAAATCAGCCGTTAGCTTAAGGTATGGATAACTATAAGCACCATCAGATAATAATAAAGACCGATGACCATCACCAATAAAGTGCTTACCATTACCTAACTGAAAATTGAAATACTTCACAAAATTAAACCCAATATAACCCGTTGCCTGCGCAAAATCATGACCATTATTACCATAAGCCTTCCGCTGGCCTTGCCCGGGCATCATATTCGTCTCATTGGCAAACTGATCGATATAATTTGGAACAACAGCCTGGTTCTCTATAAAATCGGTATAAAAATAAAGGTGCTTACCTATATTACCTTTAATATATAGCCCCCGCGTATTGGTGTATGTTGTTTTACCTTCACTGTTTTCACGTCCTCCTTCAAAATTAAATACCGGATTAACCACAATATTTACATCCTTTTTATCCAGTGTAAATAAATCATCATGCAAAATACGCTTCCAGAAATTTAATTTTCCTGAAGGCACTCTTAAACCATAATATAGCACAGAATCAGTATTAACAATCGCTTCCAACTGATCCATTCTGTACTGTCGGACAGATGTGTGAAAGTAAGTACCCGGCTTATATACATAACGCTCAAAAGGAGAATAATAAGGATCTTCGTAATGACTTACTGACTGGGAAAACACGACACTATAAAATAGCAGAAAGACAAATAGAGTTATCGCTTTATTTAACATGAGGCCTTAAATTCTATTATGAAATAAATATACAATTATTATATAAGCATTCTATACGCCTTAAAAATCCTAAGGTTTCGTAATAAAACAAATGAGTAAAATGAAAAGAAGGCTGATTATTATGAAGTATAAAAAAGGGGCTAAAAGCCATTGCATCTCTCGTTATCCTATTACGGCAATACTTTTACCAGGATCCTCGTACCCTTATTATAGCGAAGTGCTACAGCTTTTGGTCCCACAACTAAATTCCAAATCCTATCCCTGAGACATAATCTAATTTACGATACAAGATAAACAAAGTCAAGACACATTCTAACTTTTTTAATAAATAAGCAAAAAAGTTTAAGTTTTGCATTAATTAACTATTAAAGAGCCAGATTAATCATAAATTTGCTCTATTCATTATACTGCTCAGCAGTTTTAATCACATTGTTTAATATGAAGTTGTTATTCAAAATTCTTGCTTACATTACCATTGTTATTTTTAGCCTTATTATTGGCCTTTTTCTAATTGCTGAATTAGCAGAAAATAAAGTAACTAAAATTGCCTTAGATAGATTTAATGATGGAATAGATGGGACTATCGAAGTTCGCAATGTTGACTTCTCATTGCTGAATAATTTTCCATTCGCAACAGTGGATTTACAAGATGTATCTATTACCACAAAACATGATACATTAGCTCATGTCAGGCATATTTTTGTATCGGTTGAAACCATGCCACTTCTGGATAGCCAGTTTAAAATTAAAGAAATATCTGTTGAAGGTGGCCTTCTGAATTATCATATCAATAAAGATGGCAGCACAAACTTTGATATTTTTATTGCTGAAACGGAAGAACAGGACGACGATACAACATCTGAAAGCATTTACCTGCAACTTGACAACTTAAAACTTAATAATCTCTTTTGTTCGTTTAAAGATGAAAGCAATGCTATAGAAGCATGTCTTTATATTGATGAAGCTGATGCTAATGTTCAAATTAATGAATTAAACCAGATAGCTGCATTTAAGGGTACTTTAAGAGCTAATAACTGTCACTACCCGGCAAGTAATCTAGTGCTTATGGAAGAAACAAAAGTTAGCATGGATCTTACTTATTATAATGACCTCATTAATATTAAGGATATTTTCATTGAGACCGATGGTGCCAGTTTAAAGGCTTCCGGACAAATAAAACAAGGCACCTCTTTTGAAACAGATGTCCATATTTCGTCATCACATTTTGATTTAAACGAACTGAAAAAATATATTCCTGATAGTTTACTCAATACTTATGGCATTCGCAACTTAGCGGGTATTGCAAGTGCACAAGCTAAGATTAAAGGCTTATACAACGATAGTACAATACCATCTGTAAATGCCTGGTTTCAGCTACAAAAAGGTAGTATTGAAATAGTTGATTATCCAACCGTGAACCATATTAAGCTCTCTGCCAAATACAGTAATGGCGAACTCCGAAACAATCAAACCACAACTTTAGATATTGATACTTTAAGTTTTGCAAGTGGACAAAGTAATGGCTTTATTGCCGGTTCAATAGCTAACCTTGATGCCATAACATATTCTGTTAACAGTAAGCTCAATCTTAACCTAAAAGCACTTTTAAACCATATGCCGGATTCAGGCATTGAAGATCTTGGTGGTAAACTGGCTTTACAAATGTCTACTGAGGGACAATTACCTGGGCAATTTGATGAGGCCTTTACAGATTATTTGTTAGCCCATAGTAAAGTGCAGGCAGAGTTTAAAAATATGAGTGTTAAATTGGATTCTACACTTAGCTTAAAAAACTGGAACGGGCATTTAAGTTACAGAAACAAACAATTTGCTGTTAATAATTTAAATGGTGATATTCCAAACTACCCCTTATCCATTAAAAATATATCAATGGATGGCAGGTACAGTGGCAGCATCTCAAATTTTAAAAGCATTAGTATAGATATTTCAAATCTTGATATAAAAACTGCTGAAAGCTCAGTTAAGGGCTCTGGCTCCATCCGTAATTTAGAATATCCTAACTATACTATTAACGCTAATACAACAATTAACTTAGCTGAGTTTAAGCCTTTTGCACCAACTACTATTGTAAAAGATATAAGTGGGATAATAACAAGTTCTTTAGTTTCAGAAGGTACAATTAACCTCGATTCTATTACGGATCAGGCCATGGCTGCTCTTTTTACCAAAAGTAAGTTTAATACAAGCTTAGATGATGTGCAAATAGCTATGCATGACAGCTTAATTAAAATAGATAAACTCAGTGGTCAATTCACCTTAAAATCAGATAGTTTAAATATAGAGAACTTATCGGGTCAATTTAGTGATATTGCGTTTGGAACAAAATCGGCTAATATCATTAATATATACAATGCATTCTGGCTTAACCAGGCCGATACGATTAAAGTAAATGGTAATTTCGAACTTGGAGACATTGATTATGCCCTTGTAGAAGCTTTTATGGCTGAAGACTCGACTCAATCAGAACCAACAACAGCCAACATTGAACAAATCGAACCCAGCAGATATCAATTTCATGCAAAAGGAAAAATTACGGCAAACAGCTTTAAGTTTAATAAGGCTATGTTTACCAATTTAAGTGCTTTATACAATGTATCTGATAGCCTATACATTGTCGATCAGATAAAATTTGATGCATTTAAAGGAAGTACAAATAGTGCAATAAAAGTACAAATGCTGGCTAATAATGTTATGAAGATTAATTTCAGAAACAAGGTTGATAAGATGGATATAAATCAATTACTTGTTGATTTGGATAACCTTGAAGAGTATGGTAACGATGGCTATATAAGCCATGAACAACTTAGCGGAAATCTTAGTACTGAAAATTTAAACGGTTACATTTTATTTAAAGACTCATTAATCACAGATTCTATAATGATGAGTGCCGATTTAAAGCTTGAAGAAGGGCAGCTGACCAATTATCCTATTGCTGCTGAAATGGGAAAAGACTACGGTATAGACGGCTTAGATAACCTTAAATTTAAAACTATTGACACCAAAATGTTTGTTTCAGCAGGAGCTATCTACGCTCCTTTAACTAATGTCAAAACCAATACCTTTGATATCAGTCTTTTTGGAATGCAAAATTTCAATCTGGACTGCCAATATCATTTACGTTTTTACCTAAAGGAGATTTTAAGAAAAGGAAAAACCGACCGTATAAAGAAGAAACAATCCAATGAAAAAAAGAAAAAAGATGATGGTGGAACCAAGGGGTTAACTTCTCTTTATGCTATATATAAGGTTGAGAATGAGAAAACAGTTAAAAGTACATTGGAAGGAAAAGATTCCAAAGCAAGACAAAACATGAAAATTAACATTAACCTGCAAGAAGCTTTGCTAAAGTTGTCTTTTCACCCTAAAATTATTAGTTACAAAACTCACGTTGAAGATAATTAATGAGGATAAAACGATGGCATAGGTTATGGGTAATTAGTGGACTGTTAATTTTAATTATTGCTATAATAGCGACAATTAAAATTATAAGCTTTCCACGGCAAAAATTACTTCAACAGATTAATCACATTAAATCAAACGACATTATTTTAGGAGATCCCTCTGCACCTAATAGCTTAATTGTCTATTTCGATTATAATTGTGGCTTTTGTAAGAAATTCTTTAATGAGGTTTATCCTAAACTAGATAATACAGTAGTTAATGAAAAAAAACTCAATATTATTATCAGGCTCGTATGTAACAAAACAGACAAAGTTACAATTCAAGCCTACCAAACAGTAAGTTGTATTAATCAATTTGGTAATTTTAATAAGTTGCATAAATTATTGATGCATAAAAATGAGATAATTTACACCGAACATTTTAACCAACTTATTGATGAATATATAGCAACAAATGAGAATGTTGCTGAATGTATTTTAAGCAGTAATTCTCAGCAAATTATTCAAAATATTTTTCAACTTCAGGAGTTAAAAACAAATGGAACTCCTACCTTTGTAGTAAACGATAAAGTAATTGTTGGTTATAAAGACTATCAAGTTTTTTTACCTATGTTAGAATTAGAGTAATGCCTAAATGGTATTCATTAAAAAATTAATAAAAGAAAAATAATCATGAAAAAGTTATTGAAATTATTACCATTCTTAACCCTTGGTCTGTTAACAGGGTCTTTAATTGGCTGTAGCAGTAATGATGGTGACAAAGAATCGTGTCAAAAATCAGAACAGAATATTGGATCATGCACAGCTGACGATATTACTGCTTGTTGTGACGCTAATGGCGCTTGCTACTACATATACGATAATAAGAATTACGAATTAGATGAAATTGCTAGCGTTTGTGCCAAAAGCGGTAGTGTTCAACAATTAAAATCAGTTCAAATTCAACTTGATGTTATTACCAAGCAGCTTATTAACGAAGCCCGGTTGGCAGCCATTTGTCAATAATAAAAGTTGATACAAAAAACAGCCCGGTTGGAATAAATCTGACCGGGCTTTATATCATTTACCAGCTAACTCTTCAATGCCAGAATTTGTACCAGCCTTTACCTGTTAACCTTTTTAGCTTTTTTTCCAGTGCTTCGCCACGCAGGTTTATTGCTATAATTATACCATCGCCATCAATAAGGTAACTTGTTGGCACACTTTTAATATTAAATTCTTTAGCTACTTCGTTACGCCAGCCTTTTAAGTCGCTAACATGATAAGGCCAAATCAGCCCATCTGTTTTAACCGCTTCCTGCCACGATTCCTTTTTCATATCTAAAGAAATACTAAAGATGGTAAAACCTTTACCAGAAGAAAATTCTACATCTTTATACTTATTATAAGCAGCAACAAGCACAGGGTTTTCTTTACGACATGGTGCGCACCACGATGCCCAAAAATCAACTAAAACAACTTTTCCTCTTAGAGAGGAAAGAGAAATGGCCTCTCCACTTAGTGAGTTTTGAACAATATCCGGCACTTTATCACCTACTTTCAAGGCTTGTGCATTAACAGTGCTAATACTCCAGGTGAGTAAAGAAAATATAAATATACCTTGTAATAATCGCATATATCAATCTTTAAAAGCAACGAAGATAAGTATTTTAGTTAGTCTTTAAATAGAAATAATATTACTATTAACCTATATTCGACTTAAATTTTGAGCCCGGGTTATTAAACAATACCTCCCCCAATAAGTATATCATTGGTATAAAATACAACAGATTGGCCTGGAGTAAGTGCCCATACATCATCATCAAAGTTGACAAGTAAATTGTTACCATTTAGCTCAACCATGCCAGAATACCCGGGAACACTATCAAGACCCCGAATACGTATAAAAAGCTTCTGACTCGTCCAAAGTTCTGTATCCGGCGTTATATAATAGTCTTGTAATTCAACAGATTGAGCCATCAGTTCCTCGCGCTTTCCCGCAATCAAAGTTTTGTTGTCCGCATCAATTGCTACAACACATTTTCCTTTTGCAATACCTTCAATTCCACGCCTTTGCCCAATGGTATAAAATGAAAAACCATCATGTTGCCCAAGCACCTTATTCTCTCGATCGACAACAGGGCCGGGTGATAATGCCGGGTGATTATCCGCTAATAATCCGCTAAGGTATTCCCTGTAGTCTGTTCCTGACAGAAAACAAACGCCCATGCTCTCTTTTTGATCTGCAATATTTGTATAACCTAAGCTGCGAGCCAGCTCACGCACTTCTTTCTTATGCAGTATCCCTAAAGGGAAAAGCGCTTTTTCAATTACTTTTTGACTCAAATTCCAGAGAAAATAGGATTGATCTTTGGCCGGATCAATGCCCTTTTGAATGTAATGAACGCCTTTAAGTGTAGCTTTACGCACATAATGCCCCGTTGCAATATGTTGACAATTTAGCTTCTCAGCCAGGTCTAACAGGTATTTCCACTTTATGGTTTCGTTGCAACGAATACAAGGGTTTGGTGTTCGCCCTTTTATATATTCATCGGCAAAATATGCAATAACTTCATCTTTAAATGTCTTTCTGCAATCAACCAGGCAATGCTCAATTCCCCGCTTTTCAGCTAAATCTTTTGCTGCAATAATACTCTCATTATTCTCATCTGTATGTGTCAGTAATGTTGCCCCTATCACCTCATACCCCTGCTGTTGCAGTAATACTGCCGACATGGAACTATCCATACCTCCACTCATTCCTAATAATACACGTTGTTTTGGCACACCATTTAATTTGATGCAAAGATAATAAGAATATATCTGCTCTATAAAGTACCCAAAAGAAACTAGAGCACAGTGCATTATAACATAATTCAAAAACACCCTGATGAAAATACTAAAATCACCAGTATTTTACTCTTCAATATTCTGTCTCACCTTATTTAAAAACACTTGTAAACCTTTAGAATCCTTATTATCAATAAGTTTTAGAAGATGTTTCAGTTGAAAGCGTATATTTTCCACCTGCTCATATGTATACGGGTTAAAAAGAATCTCAGTGAGTAAATGATCTTCTTCTGAAAGTAAGCCCTTTGCAATATTCATATGCTTATTAAAAGTAGTACCAGGTGCTTTCTGGTACTTCATACAAGCGCCAAAAACCAAAGATGAAGCAAATGGTATTGACAAGGAATAAGCAATGGTTTCATCATGGGCATCAAAACTATACTCATGTATATTAAGTCCAAGCGACGCATAAAAATCCTTAAAAAAAGCTTTTCCCAAGTGATCGCTTTGGGTTATAATAATGGCATGGTGCATACTCAAGTCCTTAAGGTTAGCAAAAGTAGGGCCAAACATCGGGTGCGTTGACACATAGCGCATTTCACTATTCTCATAAAAATTCTGCAGACCTGTCTTTACCGATGAAATATCAGAAATGATACAGCTTTTAGGTAAAAAAGGCAATACCTCTTCAAAAGCAGCCAGAGTATACTGCAAACTAACGGCATTAATCAAAAGCTCAGGTTCAAATTCGGTTATTTCTTCAAATTTAGTGAGCCGTTGCGTATTAAACACATACCGTAGTCGGGAAATATCTTTATCAAAAATGGCAACTTCATGCTGCAGGCAAAGGGCATCGGTTAACCAGGTGCCCATTTTACCGGCTCCTAAAATGCATATTTTCATTTTACTTCGTATCAAAAATTAAGTAGCAGGTACCAGAAGTATCAGCTTAGTAGACAATCATCCTGATACTTGTGTCTTATATTATTTTTTCTCCTGGGCTTTATTCATCACCTTATTTTGGCGATTAATCGATTCTTCGTGAATATGCTCATATACTTTCACTACAAATTCAGGATTAAGGCCAACATCGCTTGCCTGTTTACGACGGTTATTCATTACCTCATCGTAACGCCGTGTTTGAAGTATGGTAATATTATTCTCATATTTATATTTACCAATGGCTTCTGATATCGTCATACGGGCTTTTAAGATCTCTAATAACTGCTTATCTAGTCCATCAATTTTTTTACGAAGTTCATCTAATGTTATACGTGGAGTATCACCAATGGCTGAACGACGAACCACCAGGTTATTTTTAATTTCACCAAGCCGCTCAGGTGTTACCTGCTGACTGGCATCACTCCATGCCTTTTCGGGGCACATGTGTGATTCAATTATCAAACCATTAAAGTTCAAATCCATGGCTTCTTGTGAAAGGCTTGCAATCATATCACTTTTACCTGTAATATGGCTTGGATCGGTAATAATAGGCAACTCAGGAATACGACGACGCAACTCAATAGGAATCTGCCATTCAGGATTATTACGGTATTCACTTTTATTGTAGGTACTAAACCCCCTGTGTATAGCTCCTATCATTTTTACTCCTGCACGGTTAACACGTTCAATAGCACCAATCCATAATTCCAGATCAGGGTTAACCGGATTTTTAATTAATACCGGAATATCCGTACCGGCTAAAGCATCAGCCACCTCCTGCACAGCAAATGGATTAGCTGTTGTACGTGCACCAATCCACAACATATCAACACCAAACTTTAGCGCTTCATATACGTGGTGAGCATTGGCAACTTCAATACTAACAAACATGCCTGTTTCTTCTTTCACCTTCTTAAGCCACGGAAGACCAACTGTTCCCACGCCTTCAAAAGCGCCAGGTCGGGTACGTGGTTTCCAGATACCTGCTCTGAATATTTTCACACCCTGTGCCGCTAACTGACGAGCTGTTTCAAGTGTTTGTTCTTCTGTTTCGGCACTGCATGGTCCGCTTATTATAATTGGACGCTTAAGCTCTAAACCCGGCAATGCTAATGGTTGTAAATCTAATTTGTGTTCCATGGTGATATTAGTTTCTTAGTTTTTCTATGCGTTGTTTGGCTTCATTTAATACAGTCTGATTGGTACAAAGGCTAATGCGAATGTATCTTTTACCTGTATCGCCAAAAATAAATCCGGGTGTGATAAATACATCACAGCCATATAGTATCTCATCTGACAGCTCGCCGCTATCTTTATAATTATCCGGTATACGTGCCCAAACAAACATACCTGTTTGATTTAAATCGTATTTACAATTCAACAAATCCATTATTTCGTGCACTATTACACGACGTTGCTTATATTCAGCATTCACACTCTCATACCACTCTGCATTAAGCCCTAAAGCTATTACAGCAGCCAGTTGCAAAGGCTTAAACATACCCGAATCCATATTACTTTTCACCCTTAATATATACTCAATAAACTGAGGATTAGAAACAGCCATACCCACGCGCCATCCTGCCATATTGTGCGATTTACTTAAGGAGTTAAGCTCAATAGCAATATCTTTTGCACCTTCAATATGCATTATGCTCATTGGTGCTTCATTAAGTATAAAGCTATACGGGTTGTCATTCACAATAACAATATTGTGCTTTTTGCCAAAGGCAATAACCTGCTCAAAAAACTCAATATTAGCATTGGCTCCGGTAGGCATATTGGGGTAATTAATCCACATCAACTTCACCTGGCTTAAATCTTGTTTCTCAAGCTCTGCCAGATCTGGCAGCCAATTATTGTTTTCATCCAGATTATAATAAATAAGGTTTGCTTCTGCAATCTTACTGGCTGACGCATATGTTGGGTAACCCGGATTTGGCACTAAAACACTATCACCGGGATTAACAAAGGCCATAGTAATAAGCATAATACCTTCCTTAGAACCCATGAGAGGCAATATTTCTGATGTGGCATTTACTTCTACATGGTAATACTTTTTATACCAGGCACTCATGGCCTCACGAAGCTCCGGTATACCCACATAACTTTGGTAGCCATGATTGCTTTCATTAGTACTTTGTGCATTTAGCTGCTCCAACACAGCTGGTGCAGGCGGTAAGTCGGGGTTACCAATACCCATATTAATAACAGGCTTACCCGCTTTACGCAGCTTATCCAACTCTTTTAACTTAATTGAAAAGTAGTATTCCTCTACCTGGTTTATGCGATTGGCCGGTTGTATTTGCATGTTTGTTTGCATAATCTATAATGAATATTCTGTACTTAAGTGCCCGTTTTGAACAGGATATGACTGTTTGCCTTTTTCATACTCACCCAATGACTTTAACTTACTTGTTAAGGGACGAATAGCATCTAAAGATTGTAAATAGCGTTTATAATCAGCAAATGTCAGATCCACATAAAACAGGTATTCCCACTCCTGTCCTACAATTGGCAAAGATTGAATTTTAGTAAGGTTAATGCTGTAAAAAGCCAGGATAGTTAGTATTTTCGACAAGCTACCTTCTTCATGTGGTAAGGAAAAGACGATAGATGATTTATTTACTTTGCCTTGTTCAAGCAGTGCATCTACTTCTGTTTTTCCCTTATCGGTAATGATAAGAAAACGTGTGTAATTCTTTTTATTGGTTTCAATATTTCGTGCTAGTGTTTCCAACTGATACATATCTGCTGCCAGCTCAGATGCTATAGCGCCAATACCCATTAACTTTTTATCTGCAATATTCTTGGCACTAAGGGCTGTATCTTCCGATTCAATCAGTTTTATATGCGGATAATCCTTGAAGAATGACTGGCATTGCATAATAGCCATTGGGTGAGAATATACTTCTTTAATATCGTCAATACTTTGTCCCGGCTGAGCTAACAACTGATGCTTAATACGAAGCTTATATTCTCCAATTATCACCAGGTCACTATCTTTCAACATTGTATAGTTTTGCAGTAAGCTCCCTACCAGGGTATTCTCAATAGCAATTATTCCATAACTATCACGATCTTTCTTAAGTGTATCAAACAAATCAGGAAAAGTAAGACATGGGATGATATCAATATCTTCTTCCTCAAAAAAAGCTTTCGCGGCAATTTCGTGGTTTGCTCCTGGCCATCCCTGAATGGCAATTCTCTTTTTCTGTTGTTTCATAGCTTAAATAATACATATAAAAAAACCCGCCTTAATAAGGCGGGTTTTAAATATCTTTTGTTTGTTTAGTTTAAATCATACAAAGCCCACCTCTTTAACTGTTGCTAAAAAAGTAATAATAAAAATTATAAAATAAATTGTGAGCCATCATTGCTTTGTTTGTATGATGCAAATGTATAAATATATTTACAAATATAAAATTGTGAGCTTTCTTTTTAAGAATAATTTAATTTGAAAATAAATTACCTTAATAGCTTATAAGTTGTAATCAGCCTATCTCTGTAAACTATACTAAAGGCATAAAAAACGGATAAAAATTCCTGATTTTAATCCACCATAGTTACTCCATTAAATGGCTCTTTTATTTTTTATAGCTACTTTCTTTATAGGATGAGAGATATAAAAAGTACTGCCAACATTCAATTCAGATTTCAACATAATTTCACCTCCAAGCATTTTAATCAGGTCATTCGCAATAGTTAAACCAAGACCGGAACCAATAGCTTTTCTTACTTTGTTATTTTCAACCTGCGAAAAACGCTTAAAAATATCCTGATGATTTTCTTTTGGAATACCAATCCCTGTATCTCTTACAAAAATAATAAGCTGATCTTTTTGTATATAAGCACCAAGGGTTACACTACCCTCATCTGTAAATTTTATAGCATTTGTTAAGAGGTTAAATATGATTTGTTTAAGCCTGACCGGATCAGTGTCAATCATTACTTCCCGGGGAACATCTGTAACCTCAAATACAACTCTGAGTTGTGGTTTGTGCTTTTTTGTATCACTTTTAAACTGGCAATAAATATCTTCAAGAAATTTGGTTACATCAAGCAATGAAAATTGCATTTGAATATGCCCGGATTCTATTTGAGAGAAATCCAAAATATCTGATATTAACTTTAGTAACTGTTGCCCATTTGATTGTATGATGCTAACATAGGTTTTCTTTTCATCATGGGTTAAGGCTTCATCTTCCAATAACTCGGAGAACCCAATAATGGCATTCATTGGTGTTCTAATTTCATGCGACATATTAGCAAGAAATGCTGATTTAAGAAAATCAGACTGTTCTGCTTTTTCTTTAGCTGCAATTAGTTCCTTTTCATTATTCCTCTTTTCTGTAATATCTGCTAAAATTTCAACAAAGCCTATGGGCATTTGGTCGTGATCAAATACCGGGTGTGTTTTCACCAGAAAATATCGGTCTGAATCCTTATTGTGATAAACCATTGACTCTGTCCTGTTGGTTTTCAAACACTTCCCATAATTACAATGATCACAAGGAGTAGTGGCATTAAAATAAAGTTCAAAACACTTTTTACCTACTAATTCATCAAAAGGTATTTGAGCCGCTTTTTTAAATGCATCATTAGCCCAGATGATCCGGTAGCTACTATCCATAAAAACCACCTGCTCTTCAATACTATTTAGAATTAAAGTTTTTTCATGCTCCAGCTGCTTAATGGTTTTTTCACTGCTCAAACGCTGCAACTTCTCTTTATGTAGCCTCTTATTTTTTATTTTGACTGAGTTACGAAGCAATACCAATCCAATAACAAGAATAAAGCTTACTCCTAATAAAATAAAAATAAGAATATATACCCATTGGGGCGATTGCTTTCCAACTGAAACAATCAACCATTGATTAATAATAGCCTCGTAACGTTGAGGATCGTTGTTTTTTAACTCCACCAGGGTTTGATCAACCTCGTCTAGCAGCTTTTGAGAAAGAGGTCCTCCTGCTATTTTTACATTAACAGGGTTAAATAATATAGAAGTGGCTTTAAGTTTATGATCCAGATTGTGCCTGAATCCAAATACTTTATTAACAGCCCCCGCATCTATCTCCTTATTTTGTAATTTCTCAAAAATATCACCCGGACTAGTGCACCATACAATATTTACATTTACATTAAAATCATTAAGAAGTTGTTTAAATGCTTTTGCATGAATATCACCCTTCTCCAATCCCAAACGTTTATCTTCCAGATCAGGAATATTCTCTATCGAACTATTTATGGTAGTATATATAACGCCCCAGTTTGTAAAAACCGATTCGGTACAAAACCGAATAGTGAGTGCCCTCTCCTCACTGTAGGCAACTGTTGGTAATAAATCTATTTTACCATATTGAAGGGCTTCAATTGCATCTGCCAGATCATAATAATGATATTCGGGCTCCCAGTTATTATTCTCTGCAACAAGGTTAATAATATCAATAAAAACCCCTTCTGCTTCATTGTTCGTATTAATTGAGCAAAGAGGTGGATTGTTATGAACACCAATCCGAACAAGCCGCGAGGACTGAGCGTACAGATTAAATGCCATACCAGCCAGAAATACCAAGCAAAATATGGTTATTTTTTTAGTCATGAAAAAGTTAAAAGCTACACAAATATAGCATTTTAGCCTTAATTGATAATATTATAGTTAGTTTTCTTCAATCTCTTTCAGCTCCAGCCACCGAAGTTCTTTCTCATCCATTTTTGCCATTATTTCTGACAGTTCTTTTGACTTTTCAACAAGTAATTCAGAATCTAATCCTCCTGCGTTTAGCTCATTCTGAAGATTCTCTTTCTTTAATTCCAGTTCCTCAAGATCTGTTTCTATTTGTTCTAACTCTCGCTTTTCTTTATAACTCAGCCTCTTAGGCTTTTCCTTAACAGCTTTAGGTTTTTCAGTAACTTTTTCTTTCTTAGTCGCCTTACCTTCTTTTCGATCCAAAGCAATTTTCTGCTTATTATAATCGCTATAACTTCCCGGAAAATCTTTTATTATGCAGTTACCTTCAAAAGCAAAAAGATGATCGGTTACTTTATCAAGAAAGTAACGGTCGTGGGATACTACCATCACACACCCCTTAAAATTCATCAGGTAATCTTCCAACACATTAAGGGTAAAAATATCCAAATCATTAGTCGGCTCATCCAAAATAAGGAAGTTCGGATTTTTGATCAGTACAGTCATTAAAAAGAGGCGTTTTTTCTCTCCTCCACTTAATTTATTTACCTGTACATAATGCATTTCATTGGGAAATAAAAAGTAACGCAAAAACTGGGATGCCGACATGCGTTTTCCTTCTCCTAAAGAAACGTCTTCGGCAATATCAGAAATAACTTCAATTACTTTTTTGTTATCATCAATTTTAATACCCTCTTGCCGGTAGTAACCAAATACAACTGTTTCCCCTTTTTCTACTTCACCACTATCTGGTTGTAAAGCACCTGTAAGAATATTTAAGAAGGTTGATTTTCCTGTTCCGTTTTTACCTACTATTCCAACTTTCTCAAATGGCGCAAACTTATAAGAAAAATCATTAATCAATTGTAAACCTTCAAATGACTTTGATATATTATGCAGGTTAATAACCTTTTTTCCAAGGCGGGCTTGTGCAATACCCAGTTCAAGGTTCTGTTCGTTCAAACTTTGATTGGCTTTATCTTTCAAACCCTGAAAAGCATCAACCCTGTATTTTGCTTTTGTAGCACGCGCCTGGGGCATACGATTCATCCATTCCTGCTCAGTTTTTAGTAAGTTACGGGCTTTTTCTATCTCTGCCTTCTTATTGGCTAAACGTTCTTGTCGCTTTTCTAAAAAGTATGAATAGTTACCCTGGTAACGGTAAATGGTTTCATCAGCCATCTCAATAATCTCGTTACATACCCTGTCGAGAAAATACCTATCGTGGGTAACCATTAACAGCGTTGCCTTTGATTTTGACAAATATTGCTCTAACCAGTCCACCATCTCCAGATCAAGATGGTTAGTCGGTTCATCTAATATAAGTAAATCGGGCTCACTAATTAAAATACTGGCTAAGGCAACACGTTTTTGTTGTCCGCCAGACAACTCTGCTACGGACTGCTCAAAATTGGTAATCTTTAATTGCGATAAAATTTGCTTTATACGTTGCTCATAATCCCATGCCTGCAGTGCATCCATTTTCTCAATAAGGACACCCATCTTATGCTGATCATTACTTTCTATAGCCTGCTCATAGGCTTTAATGGTTTGCACCACTTCATTATCCGTATTAAACACTTCTTCAATTACAGTGTGGGCTTTATTAAGGTAAGGATCTTGCGATAAATAACCGAGTGTAATACCTGAACGCATCACTATTTTACCTTCGTTAGCGGGTATTTTTCCCCCGATAATATTAAGTAATGTGGTTTTTCCGGCACCATTGCGCGCAATTAAAGCCACCTTTTGCCCTTCGGATAAGCCGAATGAAATATCATTAAAAAGACGTACATCGCCCCAATTTTGTGTTAGATTCTCAACTGATAAATAATTAACCATAGCCCTGTTTTAACGAGCTGCAAAGGTAGTATTTATAGTTATCTAAAACTAAGGAAGTTTTGTATGTTTTATAAGGACGTTGCAATGTATCCCAACAGCTTGTTTATAGTATGTAACTATAAGCACATGATTAACATATATAATACCAATTGTACTTTAAAATGCCACAATCCATTTCAATTCTTCCTACAAGCTGCTTCGTTATTTCTGGTCATACCAATTACCCACCAAACAATCTAAATTATAGCCTTGGTGCCAGTCAAAACTCTTTCTTTTCTGAAAAGAAAGCTGTAATGCTTAGTGATTGTTGGTGATTAATCCTTAATAAGGTTGTTTTTTTGAAGCTTACCTTTAATATACATTTAACATTTTAAGCTTCCGAGCCACTAAACCAGTTCTTAAAATGAGGTACCTTTTCACGACTAACAACAACCTCGCGATCAAAATCCTGTTCAAATTGAATTTTTAAACGGCTGTTAGAATGCACCAACACATCCTGTATATGATTGATATTAACAATAAAAGAACGACTTATTCGATAGAAGGTTGCCGGATTAAGTATTTCTTCCAGGTCTTCTAATTTATAGTCAATAATGTAACGGTTTCCTCTTGCTGTAAGAATAAAGGCCGTGCGCCCCTCTGCATAAAATAATACAATTTTATCACTGGTTACCGACTTTATTCGCTCACCAAGCTTTACCATAAAACGTTCTTTATAGGTTTTACGGTAATGCAAAAGCGCTTCATTTAGCTCTTCGAGCTTTATACGCTGACTTACTGATGATAAATTCTGACGCAAGCTTTCTAATTTTTCCATGCTCCGGAATAAATCATCATAATCCAATGGTTTTAGCAAATAATCAATACTATTAACTTTAAAAGCCTGAATTGCATATTCGTTATACGCTGTGGTAAATATAACCGGAAGGTTAAGCTGTGTTTTTTTAAATATTTCAAAACTCAGTCCATCAGATAAATGAATATCCATAAAAACCAAATCGACCGAATTAAGGGGATTTAAAAACCACTCAACACTTGATGATATGGATGTTAAAACATCGACAACTTCAATGTTTCCATCGTAACGTTGCAGGAGGCGTGCCAGGTTTTCGGCAGCTGGTTTTTCATCTTCTATAATTAATACTCTCATATGGGTTTAGCTTATTCTTCCTCTATTTCAAACAGAGGGATGTTGATATGTAGTTGTTGATTGTTGCGGACAATCTCCAGTTGTTGATTATTAAAAAACGAATAGGCTTTATTAATCAGTGATAAGTTCCATGTGCTTTCGCCATTAAAACCTATTCTTGGATTATCGTTACATATAAATACCAGTTTATCACCAACCATATTTAAACTAATATTAATCGCCTGGAAACTGTTAATTATTGATTTGTTAACAACTTCCTGTATTAATGTTGATATAGTGCATGGTATTACCTGGTGTTCAAACCAATCGTCGGGCAGATTATATGTGAACGAAATCATATTCTTATGCTGCACATTCAGTAAATGGAGCAATGACGAACTCAGATCCAGCTCATATTTCAGATCAACTAATTCGACATGACGGTTATCGAGATTATAACGGTATATTTTTGACAGGTGGCCAACAAACTGTTCAGCCAACTTTGGATCAACATGTACAATAGAAATTAAATTCTCTAATCCGTCATACAACAGTTTTGGATTAATCTGCATTTTAAACTTCTCCAGGTCAGTCTCCATTCCTTTACGCAGCTCTTTTTCCTGCTTATAATGAATTTGCTTATGTACCGCCAAAAAAGATGTACTAACATGAATTATACTATAAAGTATAGCTACAATGCTGTATACAGCATTAAAAACAATTAGCTCTGTATAAAAATCACTGATGGATAATACAAATGAGAAATAAATACTGACAAGAAGGCTTATCAGTATTAATGAGAACAGCACACTTATTAATGGAACTAAAACAATACGAAGAGAATGATTAACTGATTTTGTGGGAACAGACTCTTCTTCTCCACTAATAATCTGCATTTTTAAAGGGAAACGCCGGTCTGTAGCATTAAGTAACAGCCTTTGAGTCTCTAACAATACAAACGATAAAAATATGGTGATAGCTACCTCTTGACTAAAGAAATTAGAACCAAATTGCTCAAGGCTGTCAAAAACCAATAGTATTAAAATATAAACTACCACACCTATGGGGAATGGTAGTAAAAAACGAAGCCATTTTTGTTGTTTACTAATTGTCTTCATACTTACTGAGTATCAGTCCTAAATTTAATATATATTTTTTGATTGATTAAATAGCTCCGGATTAAGTATTAATGGTAAAATCACCGAAAAAGTCTGATCTTTTGATATTTCCACTTCTTTATTGCTAAAGAAAGAATAGCGTTTCTTTATATTCTCTAAACCTATTTTATGCGATACGTGATGTTCCGGTTTTTTTAACAATTGATTATCCACCTCTATAAAACCCGGCTTACGTTCAAAATTATTAACTACTTCAATGCAATGCTCATGAGTTGATTTTATAGTAATATGTAACGGTTTTTCTTCTGAAAAGTGGTTGTGCTTAACTGCATTTTCAACAAGCAATTGCAAAGTCATTGGTGGAATATAACTATCGGCACTCACATTATCCAGATCTATATTCAGTAACAATGCCTTCTCAAAGCGAATGCACAATAAAAAATAATAGGCCTTTATAAAGTTCACTTCCTCATTAACAGTTACAAGTTCTTTTTGATGGCTATTAAGTATATACGTAAATGTTTGTGCAAACTTACGAATAAATCCCTCTGTAGTAGATGCGTCACGATGAATTAATGATGCAATCGTATTTAAGGTGTTAAAAAGGTAATGGGGGCTAAGCTGACTTTTTAATATCTCGTATTGAAGCTTAAGGCGCTCACGCACCATTTTTTCACTTTCTATATTAGCCTGTATAAAACTGGTAAATGAATACTGGTACAAATTAACCAGGATAAAAACCAAGTTGGTTAATAAGAAAATGATAAAGAACTTAACCGCTGCATCACCTTTCTCTTCTATAAAGAGCTTAAATGCGATATTGTCGTACTTGACTAAAATAAGTAATTTAATACACACCCAAAACAATACTAATGCAACCAAAGAGTTACATACAAATTGTATAATAAACCTGGAGGTCGTTCCTTTTAACCAGGGATAAAAGACATTAAGGCTTCTGGATATTAGTGTAAAAAATCCAAAAATAAGCCACGAACTAAGTGTGAAAAAAGACAAGTTATCCAGGTGCTGTGTAAAAACAGGTAAACTTCCGTTTTCACTATAAAACAGGTACAGAAAAGCCAACACACCATAGAGTGTGCTGACTAACATCTGTATTATTAACTTTCTGGAAGAATATAATTGAACGTTGGTTGTCATCGTATTGCTAAGTTACTGTAAAGTTTTCAAAACACGATTTTTCTCGTATTCCGATTCTAAATCCTTAGCCATCGATTTTATCATATAGGTTGATGATGTACTTTTACTACTGATATGAGGGCTTAAACGGGTCAGAACACTCGCTCTCTCAACGTCAACTTCAATTTGCTGAGTGCCCTCAATAACTTTTGCAACCAAAAAGTCATTCATAGCTGGATTATCAATAACCAATCGTAACAACTCTTCAATAGTACTAGCCTGATCCATCCGGTTTATTAAGCGAAAAAACTGGCTGTAGTTAGTCTCAGATAGCGGAAATTGCTTTATTACTTCTCGCATAACAGCTCCTGTTCCATGCTGAAAATCACCAACCAAACGATCTAATGTCCGCAACAAACGATACATGGCAGCCTCTTCAAGCTTATTTTTATTCAACAGATCAAGCATAACATTGTACATTTCCATTTCACTGCTTAAACCATTTAAGGCTTCAAAATAGACATCTACCACTTCTTCATCGTTAATAAATAAGCAATTAGCCTTACGTAAAATCATTCCCCGCTGACTATTAGATGAAATACCCTCGGCAGTTTTCAGGTAAGTCAGCAATGTGCTCTTATCTCTTTTCTTACGTCCGCCTTTTAAAGTGGCATCTAATAAGGCTGTGGTAATCTCTCCTTTAAGTATATAATAACTGTCCGACATATCATCCAGCACTTCACGGAAGGTATCCATCACCACTTCATCCTTTGGCATATGCGGTATCAAGAACAATAATAATGCACCTTTCTCTCTTTCTGATGAGAAATCATCTATCGTTTGAAGCATACTAATCCAGCTATCAGCAGATAATATTGTCGTTTTTACTAAATGCTTAAGTACATTACCCTTTTCAGAATTAATCTCCATATCTTTAATAATATCAAAGTACCCCTTACGGATAATGAAATCATCAGTATAAAACTGGTTAAATAAACGTAACGTTGATCCTCGCTCAGTATTATAATCATGTGTAGCAGTAGCATTTAATAAAGCTGATAGTTGTTCGGTATTTAGTTTATAATTCTCAAGAATATAACGCACTAAAGTTCCTTTTGTACTATTCGACCTTACTTTTTCAATAACTTTTAAAACCGGTATAATATCTGATGATTTTAATTGGTTGTCAAATACCAAGGTTTTCAGATACGTATTTTTTGATGCTGATAATCCGGATTTATGTGATGTTGTTTTAATTGTAAATACATTCCACTCGTTTGATGTATATGAATGCGATGATCCGGAAGGCATTTCTTCCAAAACGCTTAACACACCACTTATCCCCTCCTTTTGATAGAGATGACGAACACGCGATTCGACTCCCAGATCACTTCGTTTTACGATACCAGGCAATATTTCACCTAACCATTTTTTTCCTTCCGGCTCAAAAGCCGTTTCTGTTTTCCCCACATAATATTCATAGGTAAGCACCCCCATATCATTAGTATGAATAAATAAGCGCCTGTTATTACCAAATACCGTTTTATTTATCTCAACGAAGCCATTAGATGAAATACCTGTTATCATTTTTTGGTCTGACGAAAGCTCAATAATACCTTTATACTTTAAATCGAAGGGAAAATCTGATGATCCGGCTGAAAGTTCAAAATCCTCTTTTGAAATGGCGAAAGCACGTCTTATCTCATTTGCACTCTCTCGTATCTCTTCTCGCATTTCATTATGAGCCTTTCGTATTTCATTATGCAATTCATAAACACTGGATCTCGCCTGTGCTTTATGTGTTTTTTCATCAGCCATAGCCGACTGTGAAAAAGCCATTATCAGCATAATACTAACCATAGTTAGTAACATGCAATGGGTTTTGTGAGTAAAGGTCTTTTTCATAGTTATATTATTTTAAATTGTCCATTTACAAATCTTCGATGGTACAATATTAAAACATGTTAGGAGCTAAGAAAAATGAAAAGTAGTGAGTTGTAATTTTAATGTAGTGAATTGTTGAAGCAATGATTTGGACAATAATATTCTCCGGAATCATTCGCTTTATTCGATATGTATTAACCTGCGTTCGATATCAAATTACCGACTCAAATTGCTTATAAACATTAATATAACCTGATGTATTGAGCAATTGTGACGATAAAATTCAGTATTTATTACGTGAATCCGGTAGCTTTTCAATGTAGTATTTGTATTAATTCAAAAGCCAGGGAGTCTTCTATAAAATAGTCAGCAACTTATCAAAAACACCTGATAATCATTACAAAACACTCAATTACTTTCTCTGTAAAATTCGGTTACCTTAAATACCCCAAATGATACACTCAACATCAAAGTGATTATTAATATTCAAGGTTATTAAAGCAATATCATTCTATTTCATTTAATACGGGTTGACACAGTTGATTAATCAGTACCAGTTCTTCAGGCGTAAAATCTAAATTATCCAGGGCCGCCAGGTTGTTATCCAACTGACCTGTTGATGAAGCTCCAACCAATACTGATGTAACAGTTTTATTACTTAGTAACCATGCAATAGCCATTTGAGCTAAAGACTGATTGCGCTTTTGAGCCATTTCATTTAAGGCTAAAATAGCATTTCTTTTTACTTCTGTTAATGATGATTCTGTAAGAAAATGTGCTTTAGCCATACGTGAATCTGCCGGTATACCTTTTAAATAACGATCACTTAATAAACCCTGTGCCAGTGGTGAAAACGGAATACAAGCAATTCCCCTTTTATCCAGTACTGTGGTTAATCCATTTTCAACCCAACGGTCAAACATATTATAGCGTGGCTGATGTATCAGGCATGGAGTACCAAAATTGCGCAATATTGATTCTGCTTTTTGTGTTTCTTCAGCACTGTAATTTGATAAGCCCACATACAGTGCTTTCCCCTGGCGCACCACCAGGTCCAAAGCTGCCATTGTTTCTTCAAGTGGAGTATCCGGGTCGGGGCGATGGTGATAAAAGATGTCAACATAATCCAGCCCCATGCGTTTTAAACTCTGGTCAAGGCTCGAAACAAGGTATTTTTTCGAGCCCCATTCTCCATAAGGGCCATCCCACATATAATAACCGGCTTTGGTAGATATGAGCAACTCATCGCGATAGCCCCCCATATCCTGCTTCAAAACCCGGCCTAATGTTTCTTCAGCCGAACCTGCTACAGGCCCGTAATTATTAGCCAAGTCGAAATGTGTAACACCATTATCAAAAGCATGCAAAAGAATAGCACGGGCATTACTAAATACATCTTCGGAACCAAAGTTATGCCATAACCCCAATGATATTGCGGGCAGTTTAATACCACTATTACCACAGCGTTTATACAGCATTTTTTTGTAACGGTTTTCGGAAGCAAGATAATTCATAGCATTTATGTTAATCGGTTAAAAATGTAATTACCTGGGTAATGGCCTCTTGGCAAGCCGGACAAAATCCTTTTGCCTCGTTGGTTTTCATCCTGCAGTTTACCGCTGGCCTGTAAACGCCTTTGGCAACATAACCTCCTCCTTCAAATACACCTGTTACTTGCTTATATTCATTTGTATCAGGTGTTGGTATTGGTGTATCTTTATCTACAAGGTGTTTCCACTTCTTATCAAAGTTAACCATTGTTGTAATATTTGGCTGCCATGGTTCAACTTTCAAATCAAAAAAGTTTTGGTATGCTACATCTGAGGTATAATACTCATCGGCCAAACCAATCAGGCCATGCCCCAACTCATGTAACATAACCTTATCAGCCAATGGGTGATCTGATGTGCCTATGGAGAAGTGATTATAGATTCCTCCACCGCCATATTTTTCGGAATTAACCAATACACAAATATGGTCATATGGTGCACAGGCAGCAATATCCCGTATAGAAATTACATCGTATGTTTCAAGATAACGGTCAATATAAAAAGTATTAAAAGATGAATTTACAGCCGTTTGTGACCATTGCTCTTTACGTGGATTATCAGTACCAGAATCATCAGACGGTGAACATATCGCCCACACATTAAATTTATGTTTCAGCTTTTTAAATGGTTCCTGAGATAAAATATATCCTCCCATTCGTTTAACATCTTGTTTAAATTTATCCATCTCATCAATGGTATAGCCCTCAGCAATAAAAGTGAGGTCAACACTGTTGGCTGTACTTCCATTATCAATTACTTTTACCACCTCATAAGCCGGTACAGCTTCTTTCCTTATATTGGTATCTTTCGGATCAATGGTAATACTAAGCAAGGGTGCATAGCTACCATCCTTCTTGCGCTCTTCCAATACAAAATCAACTTTTCTTTTAGGATAGGGAAAGGTTACACTCTGGTAAAATGCTTTATTAACGGTTTTGGCTTCTTCTGTTGTCCGCCACTCTTCAAACAAAGTACAAAAACCGCGTGAGTATAAAGGTGCTTTCGTTTCTGTTTCCAGCACAGTATAACGGTATTCGCCATATCCTGACTCATCCGTTAAGTTTACAATGGATCCACCGTAATAGGGTTCTTGTTTTAGCTCAAGCAGGTATGCTGATTGTTCTGCATTATTGCCTGCCAAGATCATATCTACTCTTAAGGACTTATATTCAAAATTTTTATCAAACGTTGTTTGCGCTCTAAGACATGCTGATAAAATAAGAAAGCCAATAATACTTAAAACTATATTTTTCATGTGTTTAAAATTAACTATCAAAACATTAGTATCAAGAGACAAGACAAAGCTTTTTAATCATTATCTTGCGTATCGGGATGCTTTTGTCATGATGATTTCATACTATTATAATTTGCTTTCATTTGCCATGTACAACGCCCAGGTAATTTTTATCATCCTTTTGTGTGAAAATCCAGATGCTAAATTTACATGTTCGTCTCATGCAAATATTCTTAAATATTAAATAACAGAGACCTGAAGCTAATAACCAGTAGCCAGACAAAAACTCGTTTCACCTGTAATAAGTTTATCTTTCCTGACAAAAGTAGTAGTTTTATGCAACTAAAAAATTGAATTACTGTATGGATGTTCTTGAATTAAATAAACTAAGCAAACATTTGCATAACTATTTAGCTTCTGCGGGTATTGATGAAGAATACTTGAAATTCGCTTTAACTTTTACATGGATTATAATCACCTTCATTGTAACGTTTTTATCAAATAAAGTTATTAAGAGGTATTTAATAAAGGCTCTGGAAAAACTTATTCGCAAAACAAAAACAAAATTTGATGATTACTTTATTGAAAGAAAAGTTTTTAACCGCTTATCGAATTGTATTCCCGTCTTAATCGTTTACGCATTGCTGGGTGTCATTTTTGGAGCATTTCCTGATTCAAATATTGTTGTGTATCTTCAAAAAATATTAAGCAGTGTTATTGTTTTTATTATCCTATGGACATTCAATGCATTTCTTAGCGCAATTACTGATATTTATAACTCTTTTCCTTATTCAAGGGAACGGCCCATAAGAGGACTTATTCAAGTATTTCAAATTGTGGCTGCATTTATTACCACCATTATAGTTATATCAATTTTATTTGATATTAATGTTTCAAAAATAATGGCAGGCCTTGGAGCTGTTGCTGCCGTTTTACTATTAGTTTTTAAAGACACTATACTGGGCTTTGTGGCGAGCATCCAACTTTCAGCAAATAAAATGGTAAGTCCGGGCGATTGGATTACTATGCCCTCGTACAAAACTGATGGTACGGTGCTGGATATAACACTCAATACGGTTAAGATTCAGAACTGGGATAAAACAATAACTACTGTTCCAACTTACAAATTGGTAGATGATTCGTTTATCAACTGGAAAGGGATGAAACAATCAGGCGGACGCCGTATAAAAAGATCAATTAATATTGATATGCGTACAATTAAGTTTTGTACCACTGAAATGATAGAGCGTTTCAAAAAAATACGTTTGCTTAAAGATTATATTACTCACAAGGAGCAAGAGCTTTTGGAACACAACCAAAAAGAAGGAGGAGCAGCTATTAAAAGCCTGGCTAACGGTAGGCGATTAACCAATATCGGGATATTCCGCCATTACCTTCAGGCCTACTTGCGTGAGCACCCAATGGTACACAATAATATGACTTTTATGGTTCGCCAGTTACAATCAACTGAAAAAGGCCAACCTATCGAAATATACGCCTTCAGCAAAGACCAGGAATGGGTTAATTTTGAAAGTATTCAATCAGACATCTTTGATCATGTTTTAGCCGTTGTTCAGGAATTTGAACTCAAAGTATATCAATTACCCAGTGGAAATGATTTAACTGGTTTAAAACTGGATTAAGATTACTTTATATTCGTTATAAATTATTACTTGTTTTAGCATATCAACAGCTAATAAATTTGTAATCAATTGTTATTTAGGATGTTTTAACACAATGCGATAGGTTTGAATTTAAAAGGATTAGCTGTAAAACATCAATTTTACAACAGCTTAATCATTGGATGTTTATTATTAATGTGTTATTATTGTGGCAGTTTATTAATAAATAAGCACTATTAGTTACGAATCCTAACATTTGTCATATATAGCATGGATAGCAATTTACAAATCGATAGTCTTGATAAGAAGATCTTATCACTTATCACAAAAAACGCTCGTATTCCATTTTTGGAAGTAGCACGTGAATGTAAAGTATCAGGAGCAGCCATTCATCAACGCATTCAGCGCCTGATGAATATGGGAGTTATTAAAGGGTCAGAATTTATTATTAACCCAGGTAAGATAGGCTACCACACCTGCGCCTTTATGGGGATTTTTCTTAAGAAAGCAAGTCTTTTTGATAAGGTTGTAAAGATGCTGGAAGAAGTACCCCAAATTGTTGAGTGCCACTACACCACAGGTCAATATGCAATTTTTATAAAGATATATGCAAAAAGCAATGAGCATTTGAAGCGTATACTACACGATAAACTACAAGCTATTGCCGGTATTTCAGCTACTGAAACAATTATTTCATTAGATGAAAGCTTTAAGCGTCAGCTACCTATTGACTAGTACAATAGTTTAATAATATTTAAAGGCTCCCTTCAGGAGCCTTTTTTTATAACTGTATACCGCCATTAATAACTTGTTTTAATACCGGGTTAAATTTCTGAAATAATGTTGATAAGGTAGTATAAACATTTGATTTCGTCAACTGCTCTATCTCATATTCTACTTCAGATAAAAGTGCCCTGTCGTACCTGTCACTACGTTTGGTTAAAACCAGGTGTGGCAAAGTATTAACTGTTGCTTCTATTTTATATTCGTCAACTTTAATAACGTTTTGCTTTAATAACAATGGATGTGCTTCGAAAAAGTTAAATGTATTATCGCCCAGGTAAAGATGAATACTTAAATTGAGTACAAGTGGTATGGAATAGTAAAAATGAAATTTACCACGCTCATCGGGCAATGAAATGTTAACACAGTTTTCAGCCTTATTGGTCATCGAAAAATTAACTGTCCAAACCAAATCATTATTTATTTGGGTCTTAACAGCATTTAATAAGCGTAAACGTGGCTCTGCAATATTCAGAAAATGCTCATCAAAAGCATACTCCTCCCTTAACTGATCAATACACTTATGGCTCAAATTCAATATTTTATACATAACAAGTCGTATTTAACACTTGGATTACCTGCTTGACTTCAGTATTTAACTCAATATCCAGCTTCTCCATATAAATGCCACCCCTCCCGGCCTGGTTAACAATCACTTCTTCCTTGTTTTCATTCATCATTCGATCCGGGGCATCCATAAATGTATGCGTGTGCCCCCTGTAAGCTTCCCCTTTTTAGGACTACTTTAAAATAGATTATCTTCTTTTTCATAATCAAATTCTGAAAGCTTTTTCAGTGTGATTTTTTGTTCTGTCAAGGGCAACTGGGTGAGCGAAGTCGTTTATATACACTTGACCGGTTCATGAATCACATTTACTTTACTTTTGCCGTTTTCTTACTCCTTAAGCATTGAGGAGATTTATTGCGGTAAAATCTTTTATTCTTCATCTTTTAACAGTTCAAAATTAACATTTATTTGTCTACTTTTAAACTGTCCTGTTTCTGGGGAAGTTTACACTATAAAATAACCATACTGCAAATAATAACAAAATACATTTAGTTATTTACGTGCGTTTTCAATTTTAATATAAAAATCATGAAGATATCAAGGATCATTTTCCTGAACTTGCATGTTAATCCACACAGAAATATCATCCAACACTTTACCTGATATCGTTTCATCAAT
>CAZRRJ010000015.1:0-62136 GCA_964602515.1 uncultured Saccharicrinis sp.
CACGATGTATATTCCACGCTGTCCTGGGTTCATTTAGTATATATATACAGGAATATTTTAGCTGTTCTGTTATGTCTATCCTGTCTTTTTTTGCTTTGTAAAGTTTATATTTAATTGCTTAGAGTGAACTCGCTTTGAGAGTCATAGTATATTTATTTAAGCGAAATAATTTTATTTGAACTCAGATTATAGCTTCTATCCATAGTGGATATATGTTTTACTCTGTGTGTATTTGTTCTTAAGCTTAATATTTAAACTCTTAGATGTGGTAATGCTTAAAAAAGGGTTGTATTTTGCATCCAAAATAAGTGAAAGAGGACAATTATATGATAAAAAAATTAAATCAAATTACAATTGCACTAATAGCAATAGTATCTTTTCAGAGTTGTAATAAGCCACAGAAAACTTGCTTGCAAGTTAATGATCCGGTTGAGTATGTAAATACGTTAATGGGTACCGATAGTGAATTTGCTTTATCGAATGGTAATACCTATCCTGCAATAGCAACACCTTGGGGAATGAATTTCTGGACACCTCAGACAAATAAGATGGGTGATGGATGGGCTTACCAATATGATGCAAAAAAAATTAGAGGTATTAAGCAAACACATCAACCTAGTCCATGGATTAATGATTACGCTGCATTTAGTCTAATGGCTGTTACAGGTGAATTAAAGTTTAAAGAAGAGGAAAGAGCTAGTTGGTTTTCTCATAAAGCTGAAACTGCAAGTCCTCATTATTATCAGGTTTATTTAGCCGATTATGACGTTAATTTAGAAGTTTCACCAACTGAAAGGGCTTCACATTTTAGATTTACCTTCCCTGAAAGTGAGTCTAGTTATGTGTTGGTAGATGGATTCCATCAGGGCTCATATGTAAAAATTATACCTGACGAAAGAAAAGTGATTGGTTATTGTCGAAATAACTCAGGTGGAGTACCTGATAATTTTCATAATTACTTCGTAGTTACTTTTGATAAGGATTTTGATAAGGTTGAGTCATGGAATAAAGATGTGTTAACTGGTAAGTTAGAACAAGAAGGGTATCATGTTGGTGCTGTATTGAAATTTAAAACATCTAAAGGAGAAAAGGTACATGCTAGGGTTGCTTCATCATTTATAAGCTATGAACAGGCAGAATTAAATTTATTGCGTGAGATTGGAGAAGATAGTTTTAGCCAGACTAAAGATAAGGCTTATCAGGCTTGGAGAAATGAATTAGATAAAATTAAAATAGAAGGAGGTACGATTGATCAGCAACGTATATTCTACTCTACTCTTTATCGTGTTTTATTATTTCCTCGTAAATTTTACGAGTACGATAAAGACAATAAAGTTGTGCATTACAGCCCTTACAATGGCAAAGTATTACCCGGTTACATGTTTACCGATAATGGTTTTTGGGATACTTTTAGAGCAGTTTTCCCATTCTTTACAATTATGTATCCTGAGCTAAACAATCAAATAATGGAAGGTTTGGTTAATACATATAAAGAAAGTGGATGGCTTCCAGAATGGGCTAGTCCTGGGCACAGAGGTTGTATGATTGGCTCAAATTCAGCAGTTAATATCGCAGATGCTTACTTAAAGGGTATACGTGATTATGATATTGAAACATTGTATGAAGCTATACTTAAAAATACCAAAGGGTATAAAGAAGATATTACATCAGTAGGAAGGTACGGAGCATCTTATTATAATGAGTTAGGATATGTGCCATATGATGTTGGTATACATGAGAATGCTGCACGTACTTTGGAATATGCTTATGCTGATTATAATATTTATAAATTAGCTAAAGAGTTAGGTAAACCTCAGGAAGAGATTAATCTTTTTAAGAAGCGTGCAGAGAACTATAAAAATCTTTTCTGTGCAGAAAATAAGTTAATGAGAGGTAAGAATGAAAGTGGGGAGTTTCAGAAGCCATTCAGCCCATTTAAATGGGGAGGAGCTTTTACAGAAGGAAATAGTTGGCATTATACATGGTCTGTATTTCATGATATAGAGGGACTGAAGAATTTAATGGGGGGAAATAAGGAATTTATTGGAATGTTAGACGAAGTATTTGAACTACCACCAGTTTTTGATGATTCATATTATGGATTTCCTATTCACGAAATACGCGAAATGCAGATAATGAATATGGGGCAGTATGCCCATGGTAATCAACCTATCCAGCATATGACTTATCTTTATAACTATGCAGGAGAGCCTTGGAAATCTCAATACTGGGTACGAAATGTAATGGATAAGTTATATACTCCACTTCCGGATGGCTATTGTGGAGATGAAGATAATGGGCAGACATCTGCCTGGTATGTTTTTAGTGCAATGGGATTTTACCCTGTTTGTCCAGGACAGGATATGTATGTTTTTGGTAGTCCTGTTTTCGATAAGGTAACACTAAGTTTGCCTAATGGTAAAACATTAGTAATATCTAGTGATAACAATTGTAAAGATAATGTTTACATAAATAGTTTAAGTTTTAATGGTATTCAGTGGGATAAAAATTACATTAGTCACAATGAATTGCTGGAAGGCGGACAATTAAATTTTAATATGAGTTCAGAACCTAATAAGATGAGGGGAGTTTCAAAAGAATGTTATCCACCATCAATGAGTACGGAATAAAAAAAAACAAAAGGGCTTGCTGGTTGATAAGGCAAGCCCTTTTTTCTAATATTTAATTACAAGATCATCAAGATCTTTTCTAACTTTTGGTAGATGTTGGTATTGATCTTCAGAAGATCGATAACCAACAGTGACCATAACAACAGAAGTTAAATTCTTTTCTTTCAAACTAAGTATTTCATCAAACCGTTCTTTATTAAATCCTTCCATTGGGCAAGCATCAATTGATTCTATAGCACATGTAACTAGCAATTGCCCAAGTGCTATATACGCCTGTTTCGTAGCCCATATTACAGCATCTTCGGGAGTCAAAGCATTAACAAAACCTTTCATCATATCTTCATATTCAGCAAGAGCACCTATAGGTGTATTTCTTATTTTAGAAATACGCTGGATGAATTCATCAATATCTGATTGTGATAAATTGGTTTTTGCTGCAAATAAAATAACATGCGAAGCATCAGTAACCTGAGACTGATACCAAGCAGCTTCTTTTAATTGCGTTTTGATTTCTTCGTTTTCGATAATTAAAACAGAGTAAGGCTGAAGCCCATAGGAAGACGCAGTGAGATTAATTGTTTTCAATAGAAGATCTACTTGCTTCTGGGGCAGCTTTTTGGTAGTATCAAATTGCTTTGTGGCATATCGCCATTTTAATTTATCTATTATATTCATCATAAATATAGTTGATTGACTGTTATATTTTAACAAAGAACGTGCTATTTTGTTTGTTTTGGAGAACTATTTGTTTAAGCAGATTTTTGCATTAAATTTATAGAACGCTAAAAAAAATAACATCAATCCATTGTCCGCATTAATAAAAGAACATAAAATAATATTAGTCCTACTTAAGGTTATACTCTTGGTAGTATGTAACTTTTGGATTAGTGTCGGACAAAAGAAAGAATTTGCACAATATAACTTTAGTATAGATAATGGATTGTCTCAGAATACTGTTACTTGTATTATTAAAGACAAAAGGGGGTTTATTTGGTTAGGTACTGAGGATGGACTTAATAGGTATGATGGTATTGAAGTAACCATCTTCTCGGAGTCAGAGAATAGAACAATTGGCTTGATTAATAGTTCAATAACGTGTTTGCTCGAAGATACGTTAAATAACCTTATTTACATTGGGACTAACGGAGGAGGTTTGAGTGTTTTCAATCCTAAACGAGAAACATTTAAGCATTATCGGTATGATAAATCCAATAATTGTATTCTTTCTGATTTTGTGTATGGATTATCAATTGATAAAAATGGCAAAGTTTGGATTGCAACAGCATATGGGGTAAGTTGCTTAGAACCAAAAGGTGGAATATTTAATAATTATACTGCAAATGAAGATGAAAAGGGCAGATTTCCCTATGTTGGAGCAATAAAAGTTTTTATTGATTCAGATGATGTTATCTGGATTGGAACGTATGGTAAAGGAATTGTGAGGATTGATAAAGAGACCGATTCTTACCAAGTTTACCCATGCTCGTTTGGGAAGCAAGAACATTATAATAACAATATTATTGAGGATATAGAACAGGATGTTAATCCGGATATTTTACTTGTAGCAACAGATAGTGGCTTCTACCGTTTCAATAAAAAAACAGGAGAGTATGGACAGGGTCAGTTTGAAGGTGTTCTAATTAACGATATAGAATTAGGGTCTGATGATGACATTTGGTTAAGTAGTAGTGCGCAAGGGTTGATGCATATTACAAAAGATAATAGGGTAACAAAGTATGTTAAGAATCCACATGACATACATACCTTAAAAGAAAATTACCTGAAGTGTTTATATCTTGATGAACGGGAGCATTTATGGATAGGAACTAAAAGTAACGGATTCATTCACTTAAATATATCTGATAATCAATTTAAGCACTATTATCAGACAAATAATGAAGAAGGAGTAAATGGGCATTCTGTTTTTTCTTTAGAAAAAGATGCGAAGGGGAATGTGTGGATTGGAACAATTGAGGGGTTATCAATATGGAATACTGTTACTGATAAAATAGAAAAATATTATCCACTGGGGAAAGGTAAAAGTGTATCAGTATGGGCGATGTTTCATGATGTAAATGATATTTTATGGATTGGTACAACCAGGGGGCTTATCAGGCATAACATTGCAACAGGAGAAAATAAAACCTATGTATATGTAGAAGGAGATGCTAATAGTTTGCCAAACAATGAAGTGTATGCTATTGAAAGGGATGTAAAAGGGCATTTATGGGTTGGAACTGCATATGGACTGGCCCGGTTAAATGAAAAAAAAGATCAGTTTGATTGCTATTATTACGCCCCGGAAGATGGGGCATTAAGCTATAATCGAGTATGGGACATACACTGTGATACGAATGGTATTTTATGGGTTGCAACCAATAGTGGTTTGAATATTTACCAACCTTTAGAAGATAGTTTTAAACGATTATACAAAGGTGATGATACGCACGGTTTAACTAGTTCAAATGTACTTTCGATATATGAGGATTTAAAAGGTAGGATATGGCTTGCTACAGACAATGGTATAAATCAGGTTACCAGCGACCTAAAGGTTGTAATGAAAATTGGCTTAAAGGAAGGCTTGAGCAATAATTACACTTATCGTATTCTTGAAAATAATAATGAGTTATGGATATCCAGCAATAAAGGTATTGATCGTGTTAATTTGAATACAAATGAGGTTGTTAATTACGATGTTCAGGATGGCTTACAGAGTAATGAATTTAATCCTGCAGCAAATAGTTTAGATGATGGTCGTTTCTTATTTGGAGGTTTAAATGGATTTAATGTTTTTCATCCAGATAGTATTCAGCAATCTGTTTTTGAGCCACCAATATATTTCACGTCATTAGAACTTTATGGAAAAAAGGTTTCAGTGCGAGATACAACAAATTGGGATGACATTGAAATTAGAAGTTCACTTATTGAGGCAAGTAGCATAAGCTTTGCACCAAATGAACGATTTTTCACTTTAGACTTTGCTGCTCTAGACTATCAAGGGCCATCGCAAATACAATATTTTTACAGAATGTTGCCCGACTCTAAAGAATGGATTCCTATCGGAAACCAAAGGCAGCTTACCTTTATTAACTTGAGAGCCGGGAAGTATCAGTTAGAAATACAATCTACAAATGCGGAAGGTCATTTGTGTAATAATAGTAAGCGAATTGATATAAAAGTAAATCCACCGCTATGGGAAGAGAAGTGGTTTATTTTGATGTGTACTTTGCTTATAGCTATGCTGGTATATTTTTTTGTGCGTTACCGGATGCACCGATTGAAAAAAGATAAAGATATATTGGAACAAAGAGTGTGGGAAAGAACAAAAGAAATTCAAAATCAACGTAATATTGCAAATCACCAACGTGATGAGATAGCACGACAGAAAGCTGAGCTTGAAGACTTTGCGCGGAAATTGGAGTCGAAAGTTGAGAAGCGTACAGTTGAATTGGTTAAAGCTAAAGAGGCAGCAGAAGCATCGGATCGTTTAAAATCAGCATTTTTATCTAATATGAGTCATGAGATAAGAACACCTATGAACGCCATTATGGGGTTTTCAGAGTTGCTGTTAAATAATTCGTTCTCCAACGATGAAAGAATGGATTTTGCACGTTTGATTAGAACTAATGGAGATAATTTGTTACACCTTCTGAATGACATCATTGATATATCGATGATTGAGTCTGGGCAATTAAAAATGATTAGAAGTGAAGTTGAAGTTACAGCTTTAGTTAAAGATGTATTTGAGACGTTTAAAACCTCAAAGAGTTTGTTAGATAAAACAAGTATTAAATATCAGTTAGAATGTCAAGAAGAACCAATTACAATACTATCAGATGCTTTTCGAATTCGGCAGATTTTGAATAATTTAATAAGTAATGCCATTAAGTTTACCAAATCAGGTTATATTAAAGTTAGTGTGAAAGTTATAAATAATCACGTATTAATAAATGTTGAAGACAGTGGTATCGGAATAAGCCTAAACCATCAATCGCGTATATTTGATCGTTTTCTTAAGATTGAAAATTCAACAGATAATTTGTATGCAGGTAATGGTTTGGGATTAACCATTACTAAAAACCTCGTAGAACTTCTACATGGGAAAATCGGACTTGAATCTGAATTGGGAGTAGGAACCAGTTTTTATTTTTATTTACCTTTGTATGAGAATGATAGAGTTTGAGGGGGATGGTTTATTCCAGATGTAGCTCGGTTCCTGATTTTATTTCTCGCATTACAAATAAGCTTTGTACATTACCAACATTATTAATGGATGCCAATTTATTGTAGATAAAATCGTGGTAAGTATCCATATTTTGAGTGATAATTTTTAAAGAATAGTCATACATACCTGCTATATGATGACACTCAATCACTTCAGGCAGATTTTTAATTTCTGACTCAAATTCTCGGATTACATCATGAGAATGTTGTTTTAATGAAACATTACAAAATACAATTAATTCTTTTCCAACTTTATCTTTATTAACAATTGCCACATATCTTTCTATTACACCTGTGCGTTCTAAACGCTTTATGCGTTCAAAAACAGGTGTTGTAGATAAATTTAAATGGTGGGCCAATTGTTTTGTAGTCATTTTAGCATTTTTTTGCAGTAAGCTTAAAAGCTTCTTATCTGTATTATCTAAACTACAAGGAGAATATTTTTCTAATGGACTCATGGTTACTGCTTGAGGATATGCTATAGTTCTACTTTTTGTCAAATATATAGAAAATATTGCTAATATGAGCGATATGATTGGTTAAATAAACTGCTATGGTGTAGTTTTATGAAAAAATATTTTAGAGATGAGTAAGAAGATGAAACCAGAAAGTTTAATGATGTCGTACGCATATGATGCACATGAACATCAGGGAGCAGTAAAATGCCCTATTTATCAGACTTCTACTTTCGCTTTTAATAATTGTGAAGAAGGGAAAGCTTATTTTGAATTGGCTTATGGCCTAAGAGAACCTAAAGAAGGTGAAGAAATGGGAATGATCTATTCTCGTCTTAATCATCCTAATATGGATATCCTTGAAAAGCGTTTAGCACTTTGGGATGAAACAGAAGCAGGAGCATTTTTCTCTAGTGGAATGGCAGCTATTTCCACTACAATTTTGACTTTTGTTAAGCCGGGTGATGTATTGTTATTTTCATCTCCGGTATATGGTGGAACAGATCATTTTATACATCATGTACTACCACAATTTAATATTAGAGCAGTTGGCTTTGTAAAAGGAGAAAATGAAGATGTTATAATTGAACGTGTAGAAAAGGCTTATCCCGGACGCAAACCATCAATGATTTACGTTGAAACACCAGGTAATCCAACCAATTCAATTATTGATATTGAAATGGTGTCGCGTATTGCTAAATATTTTAGTACAGAAGATAAAAAATGTGTATTAGCTGTTGATAATACGTTCCTGGGTCCTGTTTTTCAGCATCCAAAGGACTTTGGAGCTGACCTTGTTGTTTATTCTGCAACAAAATTTATTGGTGGGCATAGTGATGTTATTGCCGGAGCTTGTACTGGTTCTGCAGCTTTAATCGGACAGATAAAAGGGATGCGTACTTTCTTTGGAAGCCAGTTGGATTCAAATTCGAGTTGGTTGTTGCAACGCAGTTTGGAAACAATTAAGGTGCGTATGGAAGCTCAGGCTAAAAGTGCAAAAGTAATTGCAGAGTATCTTAAAGGACATCCAATGGTTGATAAGATACATTACCTTGGTTTTCTGGAAAAAGGTTCTGAAATGGAAGATATATTTACGCGTCAGTGTTTATCGGCAGGTTCTATGGTTGCTTTTGATATTGTTGGAGGCGAAAAAGAAGCTTTTATGTTTTTAGATAACCTTAAATTATTCAAGTTGGCAGTAAGTCTTGGTTCAACAGAAAGCTTAGCTGAACATCCTGCTACGATGACACATGTTGATGTATCTCCGGAAGATAGAATGAAATTAGGGATTTCACCTTCATTAGTAAGATTGAGTATTGGACTAGAAGATCCTCAGGATCTGATAGATCAGATAGAAAACGCCTTTGAAGTGGTTAAAAAGGCGAATAGTTCGGCCATGTGTTAACATATGACTTGAATTTGGTTTTTATGGTTAATGTTTTGCTAAGGCTGTCTCGTGGTTGGGACAGCCTTTTTTGTACCTAAATTCAGAAATAATATAGGAAGAATCTTTTTGTGTGAGAAATTACATTTGTAAGTTTATAAGAAGAATACAACATTTTATTCAGTAATTATATGCCTTCGTCCTTAAAAACTTCCGTTTTTTTAAAGAATTGTATACATTCGTTTTGCTTAATAATTATACCAAACATGCTATTTGTAATTCATCTAAATAAATTGCCTGATTAAGAACAAAAAGTTATATTTGATTCAAAAGAAAACATTAATAGTATTTACAGCTTAAAAACAAGGTATTATGCAAACTGAGCCCCAGGAATTAAGTGATGATATTTATTGTGTGGGAGTACAGATAGCTAAATACGAAGCCGGTGCAATATTGATTTAAAATCATTAGAGCAAGTAACTAGAATGGACATGACAATGGTCAATACACAAATTAATAAAGAATTAATCTTTGCTAACCTACCTGTCTCAAATCAGAAAAAATCCAATTGGTTCTTATATTTAGTGTTATTATGGTTTTACATGAAATTGGCTGTATGGTAAATAATATTAGTATAGTGTTGTTTAATGAAGTGTTCAATTATCAATGCGTTAATGTTGTGTAATTTTTAGACAATTAGTAATGAGAAATCGGTTGGGGAAAACCAACTGCTTTAAAATATAAACTATGAACGATATCAATAAAAAGAGGACAGGAAGCCTGATTTCTATCCAGGACTCGTTGGTAAAAGCCCGATTCTTTGATGATGTGATAATGGGGGAAACTGCTGAGATTGCCGTTGATGGAAAATTCCTTCAAGCGGAAGTATTGCAGATACAGCCTGACCCTAGAAATGCCGAAGCAGGTATTGTGGAAATGCAGGTTTTTGAAGATTTAACAGGAGCTAAGATTGGTGATGAAGTAGTATTTAAAGGTACCCCTTTATCCGTATTATTGGGTCCAGGACTTCTTACTAGTGTGTGGGATGGATTACAAAACCCATTGTATAAACTAAGTGAAGAAGATCCTTATCTTAAACCAGGAATGAATGCCCCCGCCTTGGACGAAGAGGTTTTGTGGGATTTTACACCTAGTGCCAAAGTTGGTGATATAGTTACCGGTGGTGATGTCATTGGAAGTGTGCCAGAAGGAAAAGTTAATCATAAAATTCTGGTGCCATTTAGCTTTGGTACATGTAAGGTGGAAAGCATTATTGAAAAAAGTTCGGTAAATATTACTCAACAAGTAGCCATTATAGTTGATGAGCAAAATAAAAAACACGAATTAAAGTTGGCTTTCCGTCAGCCTGTAAAATCACCCATTCCTTTTATAGATAGGGCTATACCTAGTAAAGCTATTTCAACAGGTACACGAGTAATTGATTTATTAGCTCCTGTAGGGTATGGAGGAACAGTAGGTAATCCGGGCCCTTTTGGTGCAGGAAAAACAGTGTTACAGCATTCATTATGTAAATATGCATTAGCTGATATTATTATTATGGCTGCCTGTGGTGAGCGTGCCGGTGAGGCAGTAGAAGTTTTTAAGGAGTTTGCCGAGTTAGAAGATCCAACAACCGGAGAATCTTTAATGAAACGTATGTGTATCTTTGGTAATACCAGTTCAATGCCGGTAGCCGCTCGTGAAGCTTCTGTTTTTATTGCCTTAACAGTAGGAGAGTACTATCGCTATCAAGGTAAAAAAGTAGTGCTTTTGGCTGATTCAACATCACGTTGGGCGCAGGCATTACGTGAGCGTAGTGGTCGTCAGGGTGATATTCCTGGACCAGAGGCTTTCCCGATGGATATTCCTGATCAGATTAAAGGAATGTACCAACGAGCCGGCGAAGATTTAGGAACTGGCGGATCATTAACTTTTATTGGAACAGTCTCACCTGCTGGTGGAAATTTTCAGGAGCCAGTAACACAGGCTACTATGGATGCTACAGGTGGTTTCTGGGGATTATCTCAGGATCGTGCTGATGCTAAAAAATATCCGGCTATCGATCCATTAGTGTATACTACTTCGGTGTACGATGGTTTTGTGTCATGGAAAGATCGTCAGAAGATGATTCAAACATTAAATGATGCTAACGATATTGATCAAACCATAAGTACTATTGGATTAAAGAAGGTACCTGTATCAAATTACATTCAGTATCAAAAAGGTTTAACCATTGATTTTTGTGTGATGCAGCAAGATGCCTTCGATAAAGTGGATGCTTGCACACGTCCGGAACGTCTGGAAATAATTAATCAGGCTGTTCAACGCTTAATTGATAATAGCATCAACTTTCAACAAGAAGACATGGACGATGAACAAATAAAAGAGTTAATCAAACAAAAGTTTGATGAATTGCGCCAGTGGTGGAAAGATTGGAATTACTCAGCAATAACGGAGGAGCAATTAAGTAATCTGCCCAAAGCAGTGGATAAATTTATTTTACAGGAGGAGTATGCCGTATGATAAGGAAAGAAATAAACAAAATAAGTGAAGTTGGTAAAGCCCTCATCTCGGTAGAAGGTAATCCCGGGGTGGCGCTAAACCATGTAGTTGAACTATTGGAAGCAGATACCAACCAAAGCCTGTCATTTGCGAAAGCCATTAATATTACGGAAGATGCAACCCGTTTTCAGGTGTTTAATGGCACTACTGGTTTAAGTACAAAAACCAAAATTCGCATGCATGAGGTTCCACTAACAGCAGGTTTTTCAAATAAAATGTTAGGCCGTAGTTTTGATGGGGCAGGAGAAGTATCTGACGGGGGGCCAGAAGTGATCTTCGAGAAACAAATTTCAACCCGTTTAGATACTTTAAATCCTACAGTTCGCAATGTGCCTAAGCAAGCATTGTGGACAGGTATTCCAATGATTGATGTATTTAATACATTGGTAAAATCACAAAAAATCCCAATTTTTGCCGGTCCTACAGAGCCGTATAACCGATTGTTATCGCAGATTGCACAAGGCGCTCAGGCTGATGTGATTATTTTTGCTGGTATTGGTTTAAAATTTGATGAATATCAATATTTTAAAGAGCAGCTTTCACAGTCTGGTAACATTGATAAAACCATTATGTTTACCCACTTGGCAGGTGACTCACAGATTAAAGGATTGATGTTACCTGATGTTGCTTTAAGTGTAGCTCGTGAATTTGGTGACCAGGGAAAAGATGTATTGGTATTACTTACTGATATGACAAACTGGTCTAACATCTTACGTAATGTGGCCAACTATCAGGATATGATCCCTTCTTTGCAAGGTTATCCAGGTTCTTTGTATTCTGAATTGGCTAAGAGATATGAGGTTGCTGCCGATATTGAAGGAGCCGGTTCCATCACTATTATTGGAGCCACAACCTTAGAATCATTAGAAGATCCAGTGCCTGATAATACGGGTTATATTACCGAGGGACAGTTTTTCCTTGAGAATGGTAAATTAAAGTTAGCCCGTTCGCTTTCGCGTTTGAAACAAGGTGTGAATGGTAAAACACGTGGAGATCATCGTGCTATTATGACAGCTATGGCTTCTTTATTAGCAGATGCTGAAAAGGCTTATGAAGCTTCAGAGGTAGGAGCAGCTAATGATGCCTTCTCTCAAAAATTATTACGTTACCGCACCGATTTTATAGAAAATATTGAAGAGCCATTTGGTGAGCCTATTGAGCTGGAGCCAGCTTTGGATAAATGTTGGTCAATTCTTAAACGCCATTTCGAACCAACAGAAACGGGTCTCAGTAAAAAACTGATTGAGGAATATTGGGATAAGAATTAAGTGCTTGTTAACCAAAAAAAGTAAGAAATGAACGAAAATAAAGAAAATCTGGAGGGAATTGTTTCAAAGTTGAAGGAGCAAGGTATAAATGCCGGAGAAGTTGAAAAGCAACATATTATTGATGAGGCTAAAAAACAAGCAGAAGCTTTGATTTCTGAAGCAGAAGCGCAAAAGCTTACTATTATTGAAGAAGCCAACATAAAAGCTGAGCAAGTTCAAAAGAATGCGCAAACAGCAATGAAGCAAGCTTCTCGTGATATGCTTGAAGCAACGAAAGTGGCCGTTTTAAAATACATGGAATCAATTTTTGGAGACTTAAGCGAAAGTTTATTTACCCGGGATCAATACCTTGAAGAATTGACTAAAGCGGTAGTGGCTTCTATTGATGGCAAAAAAGATGTAGCAGTACCACCAGCGACGCTGAAAGGGATGCAAGCTTTTATTGTTAAAGAAGGTTTGAAAGAGGAGGTTACTTTGCAGCCTTTGGCTAACAACGAAGCAAAAATTGTAGTTCAATCAACAGAGAATAGTGGCGTGCAGTTTGTATTGAGTGACAGTGATGTACAACAAGCGTTATTTGCCTTATTAAATAAAGATTTAGTTGAACGCATAACTCAAAATCAGGAGGCCTAGTTATGTCAAACTTGGTTTACCTAATGTGTAGTTTGCCATCTTTGAAATTTGGACAGGTACCACCAATTACGATTGATGAGTTTACCAATGATGCCAAAGAGCAATTATCGGCAAAACACTTTAAGCAACTTGAACTGGTTGATATTTATCAGGCAGCTGATTTGGAGGGTAAGGTTGGTTTAAAAAGCATTGGCATTATGTTGGGAGAATTGCAGGAAGATATTACTGAAATCCGAACAGCCAAGGCTCAAAAACGAACACCTAATTTAGATCGACTCCCACAAACTGTTGTGAATGCCAATCCATTGGAGCGTGAAAAGCTTATAATGCGATGGCAATGGGAAGAGCTGAATACTATTCAGGCGGGAGAAGTGTTTACTCTAACGGAAGTGATGGTTTATAAGTTGCAATTGCAGATATTAAATCGTTTAAATTCTTTTAATAAGGAATCCGGTTCGAAGATATTGGCATCAGTTGTTAACCCATCAAAAAAAGAGGAGGAATAATGGCAGTTGCAAAAATAAAATATACAAAAACAGAACGTGCACGTCAGAAGAAAATTCTGAAGGTATCTTTACGTATGCTGCCTTTGTTCGAAGCCATGGAGAAATCCTTGATGTCTACAATTAATACAATTGCAGAAAGAATTGAGGAAATTCGTCAGGTGATTGACAAAAACAATAAGGTCGCTGAACCTTGGGTAGCTGTTATGAGTGATTCGTATGTGGATATTAAAACATTTATTTCTGTTAATAAAGTTATTACAAGGCATATAGATGTGGCTGGCGTTCGTGTAGAGCAATACGAAAGTGTTGATTTTAACGTGAATCCCATACAGGAAGATACACCGTTATGGGTAGATGACGCTGTTCTTTTAATGCAGGAGCAATTACAGTTACTAGCTGAAATTGAATGCCTTGAAGAGCAGATTCGTTTGCTTGAAGAGGAGCTATTGGATGTCCGTGCCCGTATTAAGCTGTTTGAAAATCGTCGTATTCCAAATGCAAAAACAGCTATTCGAAAAATTGGTCAAAAATTGCAGGATGATGAACGTCTGACAATTGCCACAGCAAAAGTGGTAAAAATGACTCAAAAAGAGGAGGTAATGGTATGATTACGAAAATGAAAAAACTATTGCTCTTCATGGCGAATTCCACTAGTGACATGGATGCTGACCTGACGGTTTTAGGTCAGTTAGGACTGATGCATATCACGCCATTTCAACCGGCAAAGGATAAATCTATTGATCGAGTACAAGGGCGCATTAAACAGTTGAAAAAGGCTATTTCGATTTTAGACGGGTATAGTGATCAGACGTTTCAGTTAGCTTCCGATACGGTGGATTATTCCAAAGAGGAACGTGGTGAAATTGCTTTACTGGATAAGGTTTTGGATACTTATCGTATTCACCGCGATGTGGACAAACAATTAAGAGAATTATATAAAGCGCAGTGTTGGTACTCTGACTGGGGGAGCGTTTCGTTGGATGATATTCACGCCATCAATAATAAAGGTGTATCGCTTAAACTATATGAAATAGCTGATCGGGATTTGAAGATAATTCAGGATCAAAAGAACGTAAAAGTTATCGGACGCTTAAAGGAAATGAATCAGGTGGTGTTAATTTCTGAAGATGCTGGTGCGAGCCTGAATTTTCAACAAGTGGATTTTCCTGATATCTCACAACGAGAATTGGAAATTGCTTTAGCAGAAAAAAAGGCAGAGTTATATGCTAATACACAATTGTTATATCAGTTAAGCCTTCAGAAAAATTTGCTGGAAGAAGCATTGGCAGAGAGAAACCGCCGATTGAATATACGTCATGTTCAGTATGGTGGTATAGCCTATCACGACCGTGTTAGATGTTGGGAGGGGTTTATACCTGAAGACAAAGTCGCTAAAGTGGTTGAAGCAGCAGAGAAAAACGGTTGGGGATACGTAATTAAAGAGCCAAGGGCTCATGAATATGATAAAGTTCCAACTTTACTCCGTAATCCGAAGTGGTCGCATAAGATTAAGCCGGTTATGAGCTTTATGGGATTGGTTCCCGGGTATGATGAAATTGATGTCTCAAAAGTCTTTTTGGTCTTCTTTACGTTCTTCACTGGTATACTGGTTGGAGATGCTGGTTATGGGCTTATCTTTCTGCTGATAACATTAATGGTTCATGCCAAACAAAAGTTTGCGAAATCCATCGAATTTGGTTTGATGTATACCTTGTCTGTATCCATTATGACCTGGGGCGTGCTTACAGGAACCTATTTTGGTGCCGAAGTCATAGCCAATATTCCATTTTTGAGCAACTTAAAAGTACAGCAACTGGCGAGTTTTGGAGGTGATAATCTCTTTATTCAACAGTTTATGTTCCTTATTGGTGCCATTCATTTAACTATTGGCCATATACAAAAGGGCTGGAAATACCTTAATACGGTGTTGGTTGTGGCTCAGGTGGGATGGATAGCTATTATCTGGGGACTTTTCTTTATGGTGAACAAGATGGTATTAGCCATTCCGGCTCCTGAATTTATGAGGTGGCTGTTTATTGGTGGTGCTATTTTGGTAGCTTTATTTTCAAGCCCGGGGCAGCCCATATTGAAAAGTATGCTATCTTCCTTGGGTAATTTACCCTTGAATGTGATTAATGGCTTTTCTGATGTTATTTCTTACATTCGCTTGTATGCCGTAGGTTTATCAACGGTATTAATGGCAAGTAGTTTTAACGATATGGCCATTGGAGATGGTATCGCTACTATTGCTTCAGGAATAGGTGCGGTATTAATCCTTATTCTTGGTCACGGATTAAATATGACACTTGCAGCAATGGCAGTATTGGTGCATGGTGTTCGGTTAAATATGCTTGAATATGCTGGTCATGCCAGTGTGGAGTTTTCTGGTAATGAATACAATCCTTTTAAATTAAAAAAATAAGTAAAAATTAATAAAACTATATACAATGACATTATTAACAGTAGTAAATGGATTTGGTGGTCACGCCATCGCATTAGGAATCGCGGGAGTAGGTTCAGCAATCGGAACAGGAATTGCAGCTATGGGTGCCATGGGGCTTTGGAAACAATCAATTAAAGACAAAAAGAAGTTACCTTCATTAGCATTAGCGATGGTAGGTATGCCTTTAAGTCAGGTGATTTACGGTATGATTTTTATGAATGCATTATCGGGAGCCAACTTAAACCCTGATAGCTATATGAACCAGATGGTTTTTGCTTTATTCGTAGGTATTGCTATTGCTGCATCGGCTATTATGCAGGGGAAAGCAGGAGCTGCTGCCTGTTCAAACTTAGCGGTTGATGATAAGCAAGGTGCAGGTATGTACATTGCTGCTATGGGTATTATTGAAACAGTTGCCCTGTTAGCCATGGTATTTGGTATGGGTGGCATCCCAGGTGCATAATAATGATATGTAAATCATTAGAGAGATATAGTTCGTAGTGACGAATTGCGTTATTTCAAAAGAGTTGGCTATCTTTGCCAACTCTTTTTTTATCTGAAAACAAATGATTAACAAAGAATATGGTTTTTTTGAGCAATTTGATGAAGGTTTTGATATTGGTTGTGCCATATTCAAAACTAAAGAAGATCGCTATGTAACTGGAACTTTAGTTTATACTGAGTGTATTTATGATGACCAGTCTTTTGTTATTAGTGTTGATGTGGAAGGTGAGATTCAGTGGGATGATGATAATAATGAAGGTATTTTAATTCTGAAAGGTATTGCCTATGAGATTGTTGAAGGTGATCCACATATTGAATATTGTCTTGATGAACGTATTGCAAAAATTGGTCAAAGTTTATTTCTTGAAGGTAAAATAGAAGGGCGCAGTATTGATGATCAAAATCTGGAGGGTCGTTTTGTGTTGCGTGATTGTAGTGACTTTCCAAATTAAGTAATATCACTTCAAACTTGACTTTTTTATAATTTTTAAATAAATTAATTGCTATCTAAGACCAGTGAAAAAGCTTCAGTGTTTTAGATATCTCTCTATTGATGACGTTCGGTAGCGACTCTTCCTCTGCCAGGTGTTGGTGTGGTGTTGTTTGAAACTTAAACCTTTAATCTCGCCATTATGAAACGGATTTTATTATTAACCGACTTCTCTGATACTGCCCGTAATGCTGCCATGTACGCCCTTAATATGTTTGAAAATGAAAAGGTGTATTTTGACCTCTTAAATGCATATGATCTTGAGTTTAGCGGCAGTCCTTATATTATGCAGGTGAAAGAAGAATTAGGAGAAGAAAGCCTTAAAGGCTTAAAAAATGAATTATCTCTCTTGCACAGGCGTTTTCCTAATGCCCGCGTTGAATTAGCTTCTCGTTTTGGTCCACTGTTAGATGTGGTACAAAATGAAATTACAGACTTTAAGCCTGAGTTAATTGTGCTTGGATGTAGAGGAGAAACAGCTTTAGAGAACTTCTTATTGGGTAGTAATGCCTATGAAGTAGTAAAACATATTAGTGCTGCTATTATGGTTGTACCAAAGCATACGAAGTTTAAAAAACCTGAGAAAATTGTATTTGCAACCGATTTAAAGGATATTAAAGTTGATAAGGTTGTGGAACCTTTACGCGATTTGAGTCATTACTTTCATGCTGATTTATTATTTGTAAATGTTATGGAGAATGATTACGTAAATCGACTGGAAGCTGAGAGTAAGATTGCTTCACATTTTGAAGGATTGAATCTTAGCTTTAATTTTATAGAAGGTGAGGATGTGAGTAATGGTATTTTGAAGTTTATGGAAGAGAACGATGCCGATATTGTTACACTTGTCCGGCATAATGAATCATTCTTTGAGCGCTTATTTCATCCAAGCGTAACACGAAAAATGATCTTGCAACCAGAGCACCCTATGCTTATACTTCATGATGAGACATAAAAAAAGAGGCCGTTCCGGCCTCTTTTTTAGTATATGATAAAGTTCAAATTTACTTTGCAACTCTTTCCAGCCACTTTACCATAGCTAGCATTACAAACATTGAAAGGGCACAGGCAGCAACAAATACAAACCAAGTTAACCACATTGGACTATTGGTATATAGAATACCGCCAATAAATAAGATTGAATTACCTAATGCTGTTGCAGCAAGCCAAGCTCCCTGCATAATTCCTTGCATGTGGGGAGGAGCTACTTTAGCAACGAAAGCAATACCTAATGGACTGATAAATAACTCAGCTACAGTAAGGATAAAATATAACCCAATCATGATCCATGGAGTTAATTTAATGGCTTCAATAGCTTGAGGAGTCATTCCTGCTAATTCTGTTTTTGTAGGTAATGCAAAAGAGTATATCATCAAGAATACATAGGCTAAAGAAGCAATACCCATACCGAATGCAATCTTTTTGGGGGTTGATAAATTAAGCCCTTTCTTTTCTAAAAAGCCAAAAAACCATACAATAACAGGAGTTAAAAACACTACAAATATAGGGTTAACAGCAGCAAATATTTCAGCACCAATTATTTGAGTAAATCCTAAATCGATTTTAATAGCACTTAAATCAATATAATCTCTTGCGAAATATGTTAATGAATATCCATTTTGATGGAAAGCAAACCAGAAGAAAATAACAACTCCAAATACAGCAAATAAAGCGTATATGCGTTGTTTTATTTCTTTAACGTCCATCTGAACTTCTTCTTTAGAAGGTGTTTTACTATCAGTTTGCTTTGCTTTAGCAGACATGTCAGGGAATTGAGATTTATTTACCAAATAAATAATCAATGATACTCCCATCATAATAATAGCGGACATGAAAGCATACTGGAAACCAGCGCCAAATACGTTTAGGTAATCGTTTACAAAAGTGCCTAATTCTGGAATAGGACTACCATCTGCCATTACTTCTTTCGCATAAGTCGTTAATTGGCCAAGTCTTTCTGGAGACATTTCAGTTCCTGCTTTAGTATGACCAATATACTCATGACATAATTCCGGTAATGATGAATTATAGAAGAAATTATTTGTTTTTAACCACCAGTTTCTTATCCCCACTGCAATGAATGGAGCAAATAGGGCACCAATATTGATAAACATATAAAATAGTTGGAAACCTGATTCTCGTTTGGCTTTGAATTCTTCACTATCATACATTTGACCAACAAGAGCCTGTAAATTACCTTTGAATAAACCATTACCAAAAGCTATTACAAATAAGCCTAAGCAGGTAATACCCAGATATAAAGCTTGATTAGGTACAGGTGTTGGAGTTGGGATTGCTATCATTACATACCCGGCGGCCATAATGATTAACCCAGTTAAAATAGTACCATTGTAATTCTTTGTTTTGTCAGCAATTCTACCTCCAACTAATGCCAATAGGTAAATTGAGGCATAAAAAGCAGAGAAAATATACCCTGTCGTAGTTTCTGATAAACCGAATTTAGCAGAAATAAATAGTGTTAAGATTGCCATCATAATATAGAAGCCAAATCGTTCTCCCATATTTGCTAATGCTGCAGCAATCATTCCTTTAGGATGTCCTTTAAACATATCTATTTAATTTATAATTAGTTGTTAATTCAAAGCGTGGCAAATATATATTTTTTTGGGGCACTTACAAATCGTAAGTGTCATGCTGTACAGCAGGTATACCGTAAGCGTATGAGGGTTAGAAATGTACGGGGAGAATATTTTGATAATTTATTACATATAAGCTTATGTCTTGACTAATTGTGGGTTGTAGCCTTATGTGTAATCGAATATTTTTTGTTCATATCTTTAAATGAGGATAAACCGGATTTCTTTGTAAATTTAGAGACATGCATTTTTATATAACTATATATCATGAAAATATTTCCTGTTAGTAAAATTACCGAGATAGACCAATATACAATCGAAAATGAACCGATTAAATCCATTGATCTGATGGAGCGGGCTGCAATAGAATTTACTGGGGCATTTGATGATTGTTTAGACTATGATCAGTTTGATGTGTTGGTAGGCCCGGGTAATAATGGGGGAGATGCCTTGGCTTTTGCGCGTATATTATTGCAGGGAGATTTTGATAATGAGGTGGTTGTTTGGATCATGTGTAAAGAGGAGGATATGAGTTCTGATTCAGTTACAAATCTTAATCGACTTAGGCTTGTTAGTAATTCTGACATCCGGTTTATTACAAAGGCAGAGCAAATTATGCCAATATCGGAGAACAGTGTCATTATTGATGGTCTTTTTGGATCAGGATTAAACAGGCCTCTTAGAGGCTTGGCATCTGATATTGTAAAATATGTAAATAAGATACCTAACCGGGTGGTGTCTATTGATATACCATCAGGATTAATGGGAGAGGATAATAGAAGTAATGATTTAGATAGTATAATTAAAGCGGACAGAACAGTTAGTTTTCAGTTTAATAAGCTGGCATTTCTTTTTTCAGAAAATGAAAAATATACAGGAAGGATAAGTGTTAAAAATATTGGCCTTCACCCTCATGCAATAGAAAAAACGTTTACGCCTTATGAACTTACGGAAAAAGAAGACATAAAAAAATTATTAAAGACTCATGGGGTATTTTCACATAAAGGACATAACGGGCATGCCCTGCTTATGGCTGGGAATTACGGTAAGATGGGGACGGCAATACTGGCATCGCGCAGTTGTTTAAAAAGTGGGGTTGGTTTACTAACCAGCCATGTTCCACGCATAGGGTATCCGATAATACAAATGGCTGTACCTGAAGCTATGGCTAGTATTGACCAGTCAGATATGCTTCTTTCAGAGTTTCCTGATCTGAGTACCTATTCAGCTGTAGGAATTGGCCCCGGAATTGGTATTAAGCCTAATACCCAATCAATGCTTAAAGAATTACTGGGTAGTCTTAATGGTAGACCAATTGTAATGGATGCTGATGCACTTAATATACTAGCTGGGGATAAATCGTTATGGAAGCTGGTGCCCGAAAATGCGATTTTAACACCTCACCCAGGGGAGTTTGACCGTTTAGTTGGCACAAGCTGTAATTCATATGACCGTTTGCAGAAAGCCATTAAGCTGGCTAAAGAATTACAGGTTACATTGGTGTTAAAGGGTGCATATACAGCCGTTATTTCACCTGGAGGAATATGTTATTTTAATTCAACAGGTAATGCTGGTATGGCTACAGCAGGTAGTGGTGATGTATTAACAGGAATACTAGTGGCGTTATTGGCGCAAAAGTATGAACCCTTAAATGCTGCACGGTTGGGAGTTTATGTACATGGGCTGGCAGCGGACTTATTGCTTGCAGAGCAGGCTGAAGAAGGTATTATCGCTTCTGATATTATTTCAAAAATTGGTGTGGCATTTAAGCATTTGAGACGATAATTATCAGCTTGGCATTTAATTTTTTATTTTACCTTTGGAGCTCGCCATATATTATTGATGTAAAATGGCGTTAATTAGATATTTGCGATGAATAGAATTTGTCAATCGATTTTTCTTTTCATGGCTTTAATTAATCTGCAAAAAGTGTAAGATGAAAAAGATTATTCTTTCCTTAAGTATTGCTATTGTGCTAGTGTCATGTGCGGTAGATAAGACTATTCCCTCAAAGGTATATGTAAAACAAGTATCAGAATTAAGCAATGCCACAAGCAATGCCTTATTATATAGCTTGCCAGCAACAGTTGTGCGGGTAAATATAGAAGTGGAAAAAACAGTTAGTAAGGTGGGGCCTTTCTATCGTTATTCGAAGAAAATGCTGAATGTAACAGATGTGGTTACTGAGGATAAAGAAGAATGGCGTATAAAATCAGTTAATATATTAACGTATGGTGTGCCCGATGAAGATAAACGGTATGTTATTAACTTCTCAGGGGAAAGCTCGGCTCCATTTTTAAACCTGACACCTTCTGGAGTATTAGCAGGTGTTAATTTAGATGTTGTATTGACAGATGATTTCTTAAAAGATTATACTATGCCAGATATGCCAACAATAAAAGATGTTAACTTTAATAATGTAGCCATGCTTGAAAAGCAATTGGTTAAAACATCGACGGCAGCTATGGCTGAAGAGGCAGCTAACTATATTTATAAAATAAGAAAACGCCGTTTTAAAATTCTGGCAAGTGACTATGAGCAATTGCCGCCCGATGGGCAGTCGTACGAAGTAATGGTTCGAGAGCTAAATAAATTGGAAAAAGATCATATGGAGCTGTTTGTTGGTAAAAAAGAAACAGTGACTATGGTGCAATCTTTCGATATTATACCGAGTAAGCAAAGTACAAATAATGATGTATTGTTCCGTTTTTCTGCCGTTAATGGTATTGTAGATAAAATGGATGTGAGCGGAACACCCGTTTATTTTGAGCTTGAGGCTGAAGAAAATAGAGACTTACCCAATGAAAAAGTTGATACAAAAAATGACGAACAAAGAAATGGTCTATACTATTGTCAGCCAGGTAAGGCAAGGATCAAAATTATTGATAAAAATAAGTTAATAAAACAGCAAGAAGTTTACCTAAGTCAGTATGGACAAGTTGTATCAATGCCATCTAATGTGCTTGAACAAGGAAATGTAAGTATACAACTTAACCCGGCTACCGGGGCTTTACAATCTATTAAAAGAAAGTAATTATAATAACACCTTATTAAAATATATCAGATATGAATAACGAAATAGCTAAGTTGTCTCCTCAGGATCTTTGGGAGAGCTTTTACAAATTGACCCAGATTCCACGTCCTTCAAAAAAGGAAGGAAAAGCCATTGACTTTATTGAAGCATTTGGTAAATCGCTTGGTTTTACGACTATCCGTGATGAGGTAGGTAATGTTATTATTCGCAAGCCTGCTACGCCGGGGTACGAAGATAGGATGGGTGTTATTTTGCAAAGCCATATTGATATGGTACCTCAGAAGAACAGCGATAAAGTACATAACTTTGAAACTGATCCTATAGAGACATTAATTGAAGATGGTTGGGTAACAGCTAACGGAACAACTCTTGGTGCTGATAATGGTATTGGTGTTGCGGCAGCTATGGCTGTTTTAATGTCAAAAGATTTAGAGCATGGTCCGGTAGAGGCTCTTATTACAATGGACGAAGAAGCCGGTATGACAGGAGCTAATGCTCTTAAGCCCGGATTGTTGGAAGGTGATATTCTTTTGAATCTGGATTCGGAAGATGAAGGTGAGTTGTATGTAGGTTGTGCAGGTGGTTCTGATGCTAACATTAAATTTACATATACAGATGCAGAGGTGCCGGCAGACTCGGTAGCTTTTAAATTAAGTTTAACCGGATTAAAAGGTGGCCATTCTGGTTTAGATATTAATCGCGGACGTGGTAATGCCAATAAATTAATGTTCCGCTTTATAAAAATGGCAGTAGCCAATCTTGATGCCCGTTTAGCTTCTATTGATGGCGGTAGCTTACGTAATGCTATTCCTCGCGAAGCCTTTGCGGTATTAACAGTGCCAGCGGATAATGCAGACGAGTTTGTTGAGAGTCTGGAAGAATTTGAAGAAATTTACAAAGCAGAATACAAAGGCGTTGAAACAGACATCACTTTTGTAGCAGACAATACCGATTTACCGGCTTCGTTAATTGATGAGGTTACACAGGATGATTTAATCAATGCTGTAATTGCTGCGCCAAACGGTGTAATTCGTTTTAGTGCAGATATGGAAGGGCTTGTTGAAACATCAACTAATATTGCTGTTGTTAAATCAGGTAATGGCGAAATTAAAATCAGCTGTTTAATGCGTAGCTCGGTTGATACGGCTAAAGAAGATTTGGAATCAATGATGGAAAGTACTTTCCGTTTAGCTGGTGCCGAAGTTACTTTTGGTGGACAGTACCCGGGATGGAAGCCAAATATGGATTCGCCTATCTTAAAAACAATGCAGGAGGTTTATAATAAAAAATGGGGGAAAGTTCCTGAAATTAAAGCTATTCATGCTGGTTTAGAGTGTGGTATACTTGGTAGTGCTTATCCGCATTGGGATATGATTTCATTTGGTCCTACTATTCGTTTCCCTCACTCACCTGATGAAAAGGTGAATATTGAAACAGTAGCTTTATTCTGGGAGTACCTTGTTGAAACCCTGAAGAATATACCAGTAAAGAAATAATCATATAATTTGAATAGCTGCAAGACACATTGTGGCTATTCTTTTTTTATTAACTAACTACAAATTGTAATGACTGAAGTAATAAATAAAAGTCTACGAGATTCAAAAGGTGCAAGATGGGGTGCTTTGGCAGTTGTATCATTTACGATGCTCTGTGGTTACTATATTAACTATGTAATTTCTCCATTAAAACCATTACTAGAGGAATATATGGGCTGGAATAGTGCCGATTTTGGAGTATGGAATAGTGCTTATGGATGGTTTAATGTTTTCTTTCTGATGCTAATTTTTGGTGGTATCATATTGGATAAAGTAGGCGTTAGATTTACAGGGTTAGGAGCTGCTCTAACTATGATTGTTGGTACTGCCTTACAGTATTATGCCATCGAATTCCCAATGGAAGGAACGATATTCGGATTTAAATCATCAATAGCGATAGGTGCATTAGGATTTGGTATTTTTGGTATGGGGGTTGAAATTGCAGGAATAACTATCTCAAAGATCATTGTAAAATGGTTTAAAGGAAAAGAATTAGCCTTGGCTATGGGGCTTGAGATGGCTACAGCGCGTATGGGAACTGCATTGGCCCTGGCTGTGCCTTTACCTATGGCTAAAGCATTAGGAGTTAATGGTATTCCTGCTATTAGTGCTCCGCTAATGTTAGGACTTGGCCTACTGATTGCTGGTTTTATAGCATTTCTTTGGTATACTTTTATGGATAAGAAACTTGAACGATCAGAAGGTATAGGAGACGGGGTTTCTGAAGAAGATGCTTTTAAAGTGTCTGATATATTGTTTATTATTAAGAGTAAAGGTTTCTGGTTAATCGCATTACTTTGCGTATTATTTTATTCAGGTATTTTCCCTTTCCTTTATTATGCTACTGATTTAATGATAAATAAATATGGTGTAAATGAGGATTTTGCAGGTGCAATCCCAAGCTTATTGCCATTTGGAACAATTATTCTAACACCATTTTTTGGTAACATGTATGACCGTAAAGGAAAAGGTGCTACTATCATGTTGATTGGGTCTATTATGCTTTTAGCAGTGCACTCTGTTTTTGCTACTCCCGCACTTAATCATTATGTAATTGCGATTGTACTAATTATATTATTGGGAGTTACTTTTTCTTTGGTTCCATCGGCTATGTGGCCGTCTGTACCAAAAATTATTCCGGAGAAGCAACTTGGTTCAGCCTATGCTTTGATATTTTGGGTGCAAAATTGGGGTTTAATGGGGATGCCATTATTAATCGGTATTGTACTAGAGAAGTACTGTAAGGTTATGGATGCTAATGGTAACTTTAGTCATTATGATTATACATTACCTATGGTAATATTTGCAGCAACAGGATTGTTAGCTATTATTGTTGCACTAGCCCTAAAGGCAGAAGATAAGAAAAAAGGTTATGGGCTCGAACGTCCCAATATTGCTGACTAATCTGTTTTTTGAAGAAATATGGATATAGCACAATATAGCAATGGGAATTAAGGCTGCATTTGTTGTTATTTTAGTATCATACTTATATAAGAAACAGCTGCCGACATGGTGGCTGTTTTTTTGTGTTATGTAGTGTGCTGCATTGATTCCAATTCTCAGGATTGTCTTCTGCACTTTGCAAGATGATGTTTATAACGGACTAAACAAATCAAAGTACTAATACTTACCAACTGCTAGTTGCTAATGCTACACAAGGCTTTTCTCCTTTTATAGTCGTTTTTCTCTTCTTTTTTAAGAAATTAACTTGTCTGGTACAGGGTAATCGTTTGTGCAGACCTGAAAACAGGTAATATTTTATTAATCGGCATAAAAGTCATAGAATAGAAAACCAATATGTTATATAACACCCTCAACAACATGATATATTGACTGGTGGCATGTGATTTTTTTATATTTTCGACGCCTTAATAGTAAAACTTTCAAAAATGAGTACAAGTGTCAAGAAGAAGAAATCATTAGTCGATATATTTTTAAATGGCGTCGAGCGAGTAGGTAATGTGTTACCGCATCCTGCATTATTATTTGGGATATTCGCAGTTATAGTACTTATTTTTTCGGGCATATTTGCCTGGGCGGGTGCAACAGCATCGCATCCAACAACACAGGAAACTATTAATGTAATTAACCTATTGTCGGTTGAAGGTTTACGCCGTATTCTAACTGAGATGGTGAAGAACTTTACTAGTTTTGCGCCAATGGGTATAGTAGTAGTTGCTATGTTGGGTATTGGTTTAGCAGAAAAATCAGATCTGATAGGTGCCCTTATACGTAAGTTAGTTTTGGCAGCTCCCAAAGGCTTATTAACCTTCGTTATAATTTTAGCAGGAGTCATTTCTAATGTGGCCTCAAGTGTAGGATATGTACTACTTGTGCCACTAGGAGGGGTTATTTTTCTTGTGGCCAGGCGTCACCCACTAGTTGGTATGGCAGCAGCATTTGCAGGAGTATCCGGCGGTTTTAGTGCGAATTTAATTATTGGTACTATCGATCCTTTATTGGCCGGACTAACAGAGGAGGCAGCTCATATTGTTGATAAAAGCTACACCGTTAACCCGGTGAGTAACTATTATTTTATGGTAATATCTACATTTATGGTAGCCTTGGTAGGTACATGGGTGACTGAAAAAATAATTGCACCCCGCTTTGGCGAATACAAAGGAGAAGTGAACGAAGAAGAAACCCGGCTGGATGAGTTAACAAAAACAGAGAAGAAAGGATTGCTTTGGGTGGCTGTTGTATCGTGTATATTTCTTGGTTTAATGGCATGGGGTCTTATACCAGATGAAGGATTCTTACGGGGTGAAGATAACGGTTTACTCACCTCTCCTTTATTAAAAGGAGTAGTAGCCGTATTGTTTTTATGGGCTGGTACATGTGGTATAGTATATGGTAAAATTACCGGCACTTTTAAAACCGATAAAGATATAATGGGCGCAATGGGCGAATCTGCCAAATCATTAGGCCCGTACCTTGTATTGGTCTTTTTTGCAGCACAATTTGTAGCCTATTTCAACTGGAGTAATTTAGGCCTAGTACTGGCCGTTAACGGGGCAAATGCCATTAATGAGCTTAATCTGAGTGTAATTCCCTTAATGCTGATGTTTGCCCTCTTTTGTGGTATGATTAACCTTGTAATGGGAAGTGCATCGGCCAAGTGGGCATTGTTAGCACCCATATTCGTACCTATGTTTATGATGCTGGGCTATTCGCCTGAGCTAACACAGGTTGTATATCGCATTGGCGATAGTGCAACCAATATTATATCGCCAATGATGAGTTTCTTCGCTTTAATTATTGTTTATTTTCAGAAATACGATGAAAAAGCAGGGATTGGTACCATTGTATCAACCATGTTACCCTACTCCATCGTATTTATGATATCGTGGATGACATTATTAGCTATATGGCTGTTAACGGGCTTGCCTTTAGGTCCAACAGGTGGTTTGCATTATGAAATGTAGGTTTATGAAATAAGATATTAAACGAAAAGCCGGGCTATAAAATGAGTTATAGCCCGGCTTTGTGATAGTATATTGAACTAGTCAACCCGTTGTACCGTTAGCACAGCAGTAGCTTGTTTTTGTTTTTCTATTAACTTGCGTACAATAAGGTTACGAGATATTTCTCTCCCCAGTGTTGTAAGGTCAATATGTGCTACAACTGTTTCTTCAGCTTTAGTAGTATAGGTAAAATCAGGCGAAGGAACATTGCCTTCAATATCACTTTTAACCTTATCGTTAACTAAAAAACCACCACTATAATTAAAGCGAACCGGAATATTAGATGATGCATAGTTATTGCACACGACCAATAAGGTGGCAATACCACCAGCTACCTTATTATTAGCAGTTGCCTGTATTATTGGCTTGTTAAAAGATATACTCAACTGCTTAATTAGATGGGCAATCCCTTCCTTACTTTTTTCAAATAAGTCAAGCTTCCCCTGTGTTGTTTCAACACTTGTTTCTTCATTTAAATACCCGCTAATGGCATCAATTGCAGCAGCATATTGTTCCAGTGCCAATATAATTTTATTCTTTTGCCTGGCATCTTCAGCCTGTTCCAGTTTAAGAAGCGATTGTTGTAAAGCATTTTTTTTACGTTGGGCTTTACAGGCATAAAATTCGGCCTTCGATAGTTTATAAAAAGTATAGTAGTTATTTAGGTCTTCCCATTTATCTATGTATTGATAGCCTTCCAAAAACTCCTCAGAAGTAGCTTTAATACGACTCTGAATGTATTCGTGCACCCCTTTGTTGTCCTCCATGCGATACATGTTCTGTTCGCTTTTTATTCGGGTACTTATTTGCTTCGATAAATCAGCTAAAGCACGTTCTTTAGCTTTTTCTTCGTAATAAAGCGTATTACCCACTTTGGGTGTAATGCCAATACCATAAAAATAATCTGATGAGACCGGCCTGTTTTTCAGCCACTCAGGTTTATTTAATTCCAGTAATTCAGCTTCTTTCTTTTTAGATGAGCAGCCGCTTAAGATTATAATAAGCAGAAGTGTAAGGTATGTTGTAAGCTTCATGGCAGTACCTAGTTTTCAGGTTTGTATTCAGTTATTTTATTAGCCACGTGCAGACCGCATTTATCAAATAAGGTGCTTTCTAATTTAGCAATGGATACAATTTGCTTACTGTTTGTAAATAAAGAATGCAGTTGATTATTGGATTCGGAAGAATCGTAAATCTGGTCTTCATCTGAAACTTTATCTGAATATTTCCAATAACCGGCAACCAACTGTTTATAATCCCCATCAAAACTGGCATAATGCACTTTGCTTTTCTCTTCACCATAAAAAATATCCGATACAGCCATTTCATCCTTATCAACCCTGTCTAAAGCGAAGCTTAACGATAGCACTACCGAGTTTTCCTGTTCATATTCGTAATAGCGTACTTTGCTGTATCTTACTTTCGATTCTTTCACTTTTGTTTCAGGGTTTACAACCTCAACAGTGCGTTTAAGGTAACCTCTTTTTTCTTTTTTTCTTAGTTGTCCTTGCTCTTGCATATAGTTGTCTATGCGTGCTGTTAAGATGGCTTTAGCTTCAAAACCGGTGCCCAGGCGTTTAGCATGCTTAACAGCTAAGGTTGGATCTTTGATGTGTGACCAATCGGAGATCGATAAAATAGCGTCATCGCTGATTAGCCTATAAAAAGGTGATTTTATTTGGCTAAGCTGGTTAACAACATTGCCTTTTACAGGTGAGACATAGTTTCTGTAAATTTTATATTTATAGGTAAAAGGCAATACCGCTATACTTACAGTAGCTTCTTCAAGGCATTGGGCTTGCAATTCAATACTGTTTTTATAACCCTTAGTTGCTTTATTAATACTGTTAAAATCACCATAAGCACTCCGAAAAGAAGCCGTTGCAATTAACTGTTTTCCTCTTCTGTAAATAGGTTCGTATTTAGCTGTTATCCATTTGGTTTGGACATCCTTAAAGTTTTTATCTATTATTATAATTTCTTTAAAGTAAGTTTCTGCACTGCCAAACTCTTCGTGTGCAAGGGCTTTAGTGGCCTGTTGATACAGAATATCAAGGTATTTATCTTTCACCTCAAGGTAATACGCCTTTTGCTCTTCCGACAAGATAAGCTTAACGCCCAGAGTAGACAGCTGGTTGTAGTAACTTTCGGCATCTCTGTAGGCATATACCGCATCTTTGGCGTTACCATTGTTGTATTGTGCCTGAAATGCTGTTATTTTATCTTCTAATACCATTTGGCCGGTACGTTGTAGGCCCAGCTTGGCATCAATATTATTCTTGTTTGCTTTTAACGATTTATAATATAGAGTAGCGGCATCACTGTATAAGCCGGCTTTATCAAACTTTTGTGCCTTATTGTAGTTACGTTTGCTGGCGCATGATGATAATAATATTATTCCCAAAAAAAGCAGTGGTGCAATTCTTTTCATGTATAAAATTTGCTATTTAATGGTCACATGTAACGTTCAGGTAAATTTTAATTAAGTATCGGAGTGCCTTTTTTCAATTAAAACCTACGTGTTCGTTTCATATAATGACTAGATTTTGCTGTATTTGAGCTATTCAACGTTAATAAATAAAAAGTGTTCCGAATTTAAGCAGTTTAATTTAGATTTGTATTAAATCTAATTAGGTCATAAAACATGGGATTAATAAAGGGGATTAATAAGAAGCATGATTTAAGATCATTATTAAGTAATTGGGGTTTACTTTTTTTATTGACTTTTACCATTTTTATTTTACCAGTAGTAAACACTGTTATTCAGTTTCGCTTATTTGAAATTTTTATAACGCTTATAGTACTTACATCTACATATGCTACCAGTGAGGATAAAAAGAAGAAAGTGCTGTTTCAGGTGCTTATCGCTATTATTGCGATCTGGATTACCCGAATTGCAAATATGGATCTGGTCAATTACCTATCAACACTATGGTTAGCTATCTTTTTTCTGATGCGGGTTTTTCGTTTTATTAGGCAGTTATCGCAAAAAAAAGAAGTAAATAAGCTTGTTATTATAGAAGCTATTAATGGCTATTTACTGATAGGTATTGGTTTTGGTATTTTAATCAATATGTTTTCAACTGAATTTGAAGGTACTTTTAATTTTACTACCGGGAACTCAGCAGGTCATGTGTACGATGCTTTTTACTACACCTTTGTATCAATGACCACGCTAGGTTATGGCGATTTATTACCAGTATCATCAAGCGCTAAGTCATTGGCATTGCTGGTTACTTTGTGTGGGCAGTTTTATTTGGTAATAATTATGGCCCTTATGGTTGGTCGGATGCTTACAAAGTCCGAAAAAGACTAAACTAGCATTGTTATCAGTTTGCCTTCGGTGGTTGTATATGTCTTCATTAGGTTGGCAGTAAGGCACGAGTGAATGGGCAGTACTGCTAATATATCGCCAATACTGATACGGGATAATTGCGCACTACTTACTTTAATAATACCATGCTCCTGTGATACTTTACTGAGACTACCCACAGGTTTATTAACATTCCAGGTGAAAGCGTCGAGTTGCACAACGGTACCAAAAAAAGGTTTACCATCTTTTATAATGGCATCTTTAGAAAAATGAACAGCTCCGCCGTGAACAATTACCTCATTTCTATCGGCATGTTTGGCTACAACCGGGCAAGCCATGGCAACAGCAACATCGTTAATTGTGCATGAACCTAAAGCAACCTGCGTATTATCGTAAAATACACAATTACCGGGGCGTATTTCATCAAAGCCTTCAAAATTATCTGATACAGAACATGATGGTGTATCGCCGTATGAAATTTGAATTAAGGGAAAATCATTGGCTAAAAAAGTTTTTAGAGCCAATAACTGTTGACGTGAACGTTCCATTATCTGAATAATTTCATCTTTTGATTGCATATTATAGGTATGTCCGGCATGGCATAAGAAGCCTATAAAAATTAAGTTTTTACACGTCTTTAATGCACTTAATAAAGTTTGCATTGTAGTATAGTCCTCGGCATTAACACCGGTTCGTCCATAACCTGTATCAGCTTTTATATATGTTCCTACAGGATTAGTAAGGTGCCTTTCAAGATATTTTATTGTTTCAGCCGATTCAACAACAATGTTTAAATTAATTTTAGCTGCCAGATCATTAAGCGTTGGCCATTCAAGAATATTTGCTGGAAATGCAATAGTAATATCTTTCCATCCATTATTGGCAAAGTACATCGCCATTTTTACCGATGAAACAGTAATACATTCAACCCCATAATGGCGAAACCAATCACCTACTTCAGCCGATTGATGTGTTTTAAAATGTGGCCGGTATAAAATATTAGCCTTATTGGCTTTTGTAGCCATGCGTTCAATATTAGCCATGCATTTGGCTTTGTCAAGCAATAAAGTTGGTTGTGTAAGCATCCTTATTCAGTTTATTACAAATATAGCGAATGAGTAATTAATGCTGTATTTTTATGCCATGAAGTATCCTAAAGTATTCACATCTTTATTTTATAAAGTATTACACTTTTATTATAAATCAACAGGTATAGCCGAACGAAAAGTACTGATAAAATCAGTGCGTTCTGATATAGAGTTTAATGGTATTAAGCTTCCGCAGCGCGAATTTTATGCACTGAATAAAAACTTGGAAGAAATGGCCTGGGGACATGTAATTGTTGGGCGATTTCAGGCATATAAATACCAGTATTGTATTTTTAATGGAACGGTGGTTAAACCAAAGTTCAGAAGGCGTCATTTAGCCGAGAAACTGGTTAAAGCTAGGCTGCTATTTTGTGAGAAAGAACAATTTGAGAATGTCATAGTTCCGGTTGAGTCAGATAATAACGCTTCTATAAAAATGTTGGTGAAATGTGGTTTGCAATTTCCCCCAACGGATTCCTGGAGTGACTGGATGCGTTCGGAAGCTGAATATCTGAATGGGCGTGATATGCTGATTGGACTTTATCGTATAAAAAAACCGGCTCAATAAGAACCGGTTTAGTCTATTTTAATAGTATTTTATCGAATGATTGTTTGCTCACGATCAGGGCCAACAGATACAATCTTAATCGGTACCTCAAGCTCTTTTTCTAAGTAAGTGATGTAATTTTTTAGTTCCAGTGGAAATTGATCTTCTGACCTTAAGCCTGTTAAATCTTCTTTCCAACCTTTAAGCTCTTTGTAAACAGGCTCTACCTCATCAGTTATTTCAAAAGGAAATTCCTCAGTAATAGTACCGTCGCTTAACTTATAGGCTGTAGCTACTTTAATTGTTTCAAAGTTGCTTAATACATCCCCTTTGGTCATAATTAATTGTGTAACACCATTAATCATTACAGAGTATTTTAAAGCAACCAGATCAATCCAGCCACAACGGCGAGGACGGCCTGTTGTAGCACCAAACTCATGACCTGCCTTACGTAATTCTTCACCTGTAGTGTCAAATAACTCAGTAGGGAAAGGACCACTGCCTACACGGGTACAGTAGGCTTTGAAAATACCATATACTTCGCCAATTTTATTAGGCGCAACACCCATTCCAGTGCAAGCTCCTGCACAAATAGTATTTGATGAGGTTACAAAAGGATAAGAACCAAAGTCGACATCTAGAAGTGTACCCTGAGCGCCTTCTGCAAGAATGGTTTTCCCGGCTTTTAGGTATTTATTAATCTCGTGTTCACTATCAATAATAATACAGCTTTTAAGCGTTTCAATGCCTTCAGCAAGACCTTTCTCAAATTCCTCAATATTATACTCAAAATCGTACATCTCAAGCATTTTGATGTGCCTGGCTTTTAGTGCTTCATATTTTTCTTCAAAGTTATGAAGTATATCACCAACACGAAGGCCATTACGCCCTGTTTTATCCATGTAAGTGGGGCCAATACCTTTAAGTGTAGAACCAATTTTTGTTTTTCCTTTAGATGCCTCAGAAGCAGCGTCCAAAATACGGTGCGTAGGTAAAATTAAATGTGCTTTTTTTGATACATACAGGTTTTTGGTAATCTCAAACCCTTTTTCTTTCAAAGAGTCAATCTCATGTTTGAAAGTAATTGGGTCAAGAACCACACCATTACCAACAATATTAGCCTTATCTGAATGGAATATACCGGATGGTATATTGTGTAGTACGTGTTTGAAATTATCAAATTCTAATGTATGACCTGCATTTGGTCCTCCCTGAAAACGGGTGATGACATCGTATTGCGGAGTTAGTACATCAACAACTTTTCCCTTGCCTTCGTCCCCCCATTGGAGTCCTAGTAAAACATCAACCTTCATTCTCTTACGTTTTAATTTTATGGTCTAGTTGCCTGTGGTACATTTAAAGCTGGTAATAGTTTAAAAAACTTACTAGCAACTTTTTAAAATTGTACTAAGGCAATTTTGTCAACTTCTTAACATGAAAAATCGGACTTCCGATTACCTCAGAATTCCGATTTGTAAAAGTACACATTATCCCCGTAAAAGCTATTTTTTTAAGCTTTGTTTTTTTCGAAGGTGTGTTATATTATTTTACGTTGCTTACTTCACAATCGCTACAAGTGCCATATACATATAAAGAGTGATGGGATACTGTAAAATTATTAAAGTTTGATGCATTATTTAGTACTGTTTGTATACCCGGATCACAAAACTCAGTTACTTTACCACATTGCATACAGATAAGGTGATCATGCTGTTTTGATTCAAATGCTTTTTCAAATTGGGCTATATTTTTACCAAACTGATGTTTGATAACCAATTTACAGTCTAATAAAAGGTCTATAGTATTATAAAGCGTTGCTCTTGATACGCGATAGTTTTTATTTTTCATAAAAATGTAAAGCGACTCAATGTCGAAATGTCCATCCCGGCTATATATCTCGTCTAATATTGCATAACGTTCTGGCGTTTTTCGATGCCCGTTACGTTGAAGATATTCAGTGAATAACTGTTTTACTACATTTTTAGCCTCTACCTTATTCATTTTTAATCTCAATTAAAATAGGGTTTAAAAATAGGTAAAATCAATCGAATTAAAAATACTTGTTTAGAATTATTATAAATCAGCTTTTGATGCGGTCTTGCCGTGTTACATTGTGTACCCCTTTTATTTTCATTATATTCATAATTAGATTATTCAAATCTTCGGTGTTGTGTGTGTACAGGTAGATGTTACCTTCAAAAATGCCGTCGTGGCTTTCAATATTAATCGAACGCATGTTAACATTTGTATCTTCAGAAATAACCCGGGTTATTTTAGTAACAATACCAATTTGATCAATACCTGATAGATTAATAAGTGCCAGATAGGAGAGTATTTTATGTGATTCCCATTGAGCCGATACAATACGGTTACCTTGACTCGACATCAGTTTTAATGCTATTGGACACTTACGACTATGAAGAACTGCTTTTTCATTATCGTCCATAAAAGCCAGGATATCATCACCGGGGATTGGATTACAGCACTCGGCAATAGTAAAATGATCCTGCTCTTCGTTATCTGATAGCACCAACTGCTTTGTTTTAGGTAGAGCTTGTTGTTTTTCCGTTTGTGGCTTGTTACCAGATGACATACCAAAATTCAGTTTCCAGTAACGAATCCATTTGTTACGTGATTTAGTGCTTAATATTTTATGTAAATCATTAAGGCTGATGCTTCCTTTGCCAATTTTAAAGTAAAGCTCGTCACGTTTCTTTATTTGATGGAATTCAAGGATCTTTTTAAGGATACGGGAGTTAATACTTAGTTTCTTTTGATGAAGGGCATCTTCCAGTAATTTTTCTCCTTTGCCAATAATGGCTTTGCGCTCATCTTTAAAAGCTTGCTTAATACGTGTTTTGGCTTTAGCTGTTGTTACAAAGTTGAGCCAATCGTATTTCGGTTGTTGCTTTTCAGAGGTAATAATTTCAACCTGATCGCCACTCTTAAGCGGATGGCTTAGAGGGACCAGCTTAAAGTTAACCTTGGCACCAATGCATTTGTAGCCAATATCTGTGTGAATGTCGAAAGCAAAATCTAAAGCTGTAGCACCTTTAGGAAGTACTCTAACTTCTCCTTTTGGTGTAAATATCATTATTTCAGAAGCAAAGAGGTTAAGCTTAAAATCATCTAAAAACTCCAGAGAATCAGCATCCGGATTATCTAAAAGTTCTTTAATCATCTCCAGCCATTTGTCCAGTTCCGATTCTTTCTCTTTCTGTCCTTTGTATTTCCAGTGTGCAGCAAAACCACGCTCTGCTATCTCATCCATTCGTTTGGTTCTGATCTGAATTTCAACCCATTTACCATTGGGTCCCATAACAGTGCTATGAAGAGCCTCATAACCATTAGCTTTTGGGGTAGAAACCCAATCGCGTAAACGATCTGGCTTGGGCTTATAAATATCTGTTATCATTGAATAGATAGCCCAGCATTGTGTTTTTTCAGGCATGTTATCCTTTGGTGTAAAAACAACTCTAATGGCCAGTAGATCGTAAACCTCTTCAAAAGGAAGGTCTTTTTTCTGCATTTTACTCCAAATGGAGTACACTGACTTATGTCGGCCTACTACATCAAACTCATAGCCCTCATCATGCAGCCTGACTTCAATGGGCGCTTTAAAATGATTAATAAAATCCTCGTGTTCTTCTTCGCTGTTTTTTACTTTTTGGCTTAATTCAGTAAAAACCTGTGGTAATTCGTATTTAAGACTTAGATCTTCAAGCTCTGATTTTATAGTATAAAGTCCAAGGCGATGTGCCAGTGGAGCATAAAAATAAAGTGTTTCACCAGCTATTTTTAAACGTTTATGATCTGGCATTGAATTAAGCGTTCGCATATTATGCAAGCGGTCGGCCAACTTAATAAGAATAACCCGTACATCTTCTACCATTGTTAGTAAAAGCTTTCTGAAATTCTCGGCCTGAATAGATGTTGACTGATCGAAAACACCTTCCAGTTTAGTTAAACCTGCAACAATGGAAGCTATTTTTTCACCAAAGATATTTTGAAGATCTTCAACGGTATAGTCGGTGTCCTCAACAACATCGTGCAAAAGTGCCGCTATTACACCTTTAGCTCCAAGTCCAATCTCTTCAGCAGCAATACGTGCCACCTCAATCGGATGTATAATATATGGTTCGCCCGATTTACGGCGCATGCCTTTATGTGCTTCATTAGCAAGTTCAAAGGCTTTGGAAACCAGTTTTTTGTTTTCGGTAGTCTGGCAACGTGGGCAAGCTTTGATAAGAGCCTCAAACCGCTCTCGAATCATCCTGTCCTCTTCTGCCCAATCAATTTTTGTCATGCACGTAATCGTTAAAGCGAACTAAAATACTTAATTCCTATGATTGAAACAAAGATAGAACGGGTATAGTTTGGTAGGAATTTTGAAAGGCAACTCTCTTATTTGCCGGCTACAACGGTAATGAAATCTTCTTCTTGTAAATATTTTTTCGCTAATATATTTAAATCTTCAGCCGTAATGTTTAAAAGTAAATTAAAGAAATCGTTAAAATACGTAGGTGATAAACTTTGGTCAATTAAGCCCCTGTAATTATCAGATGTGGCAAATGGGCCATCAAAATTACGAATCATATCACCAATAAGGAAGTGACGAACAAGTTTTAACTCTTCGTTACTGATGGCTTCATCACGGAGTTTTCGTAATTCATTAAACACTTCCTTAACAGCTAATGCTCTGTTTTCGACTTTTACATCTGTTGCTATCATTAGGAATCCAGTATGTTTGTAAGTCATTATAAAAGATGATATACCATAAGTCAAGCCTTTTTCTTCACGAATATTGGTCATTAAGCGTGATCCAAAATAGCCTCCAAGGATAGTGTTAAGTATTTGTAAACCATGAAAATCAGGGTGTTCTTTTGAAAATAATGGTCGTCCGATTTTTATGGCCGATTGAACGGCATTTTCTTTAGGTACAAAGATGGTTGATTTAACAGCACTTTGCACTTTAGGTTTATTATCTGGTAAACCTTCGCTGTTTGACCATTTTTGACCAAAATGGTTATTTAACAACTCTTTAATACTATTGCCCGGTTGCCCTGATATAATAATATGTGTTCCTGCGGGAATATACGATTGTTTGTGAAAAGCTATAATATCCTCACGGTTTATTTTATTGAAATCTTCAAGCTCAAGATGATTACCATAAGGGTGTGTTTTACCATATAAGTTTTGTGTAAAAGCTCTTGTAGCTAGCGTTTTTACTTTGTTACTTTCAATTAAATATTCTTGCTTTCGCTTGCTAAGTAAAGTGTTAATTTCTTTCTGGTCAAATACCGGATATTTAATAATATCTTCTAGAATTTCAAGTGTTTGAGGTAAGAAGTGTGAAAGAGTAACAAGTGTAACAACTGAATGATGAAACTGGGTTTGCTGACCAATATAAGCGCCGAAAAAATCAATTTTTTCAGAAATTTCACCACCAGTATGTTTTAGTGTTCCTTCGGTAAGCGCATTGTTAGTTGTTGAAGCCAGCAATGGTTTTGCTGCTTGTATTGAACCGGCAGGAAACAAAAAATCCAGTTTGGCAACCTCCTGTGAACCGGCTTGCATCAAATGCACCTTAATACCATTATCTAATTTAAATGTTTCAATGGGAAGTAAATCAAACGTGCTGATAAGCTTTGATTCAGGAGCTGTTTTTCTGTCTGTTTGCATGTTGCTTTACTGTTTGGAACGGTAATATAGAGTTGAGCAATTGGATGGTTGGAATGTTTGTTGAGCAGAATCCTGCAAATTCTGAGCTGTTACAAGCCGGTATTTTTCTACTTCATGATTAATGTTTTCGGCCTGACCCAACAATTCGAATGAAGCCAGGTTCATAGCTTTGTTTAAGAAGTTTATTTCAGAAAACACAAGAGTAGATTCAACTTTGTTTTTAACCTTTTGTAATTCGTAGTCTGCTACAGCATGGTTACAAATTTTATCTATTTCTTTTTGAATAGCTAATTCTGCCTTTTTCATTTTTGTATCAGGTAAAAGACGCCCGGTAATGGTGAATAATCCGGGATGATGATCACCTGATATGTAAGCATTAACCTCGCTAAATAGCTGTTGCTCTTTAACCAATGATTGTATTAAGCGAGAAGAAGGACCATTTGACAGAATATCAGAAAGCAGGTCAACTGTATAAAAATCATTATCCATTCGTCCGCCAATGTGGAATACTTTGTAAATCATATCAGCTGGTACATTACGTTCAACTTCCAGGTGGCGTTCTTCTGTTTGTTCCGGTTCCATAGCTATATTACTTTGAGCTATATTACGCTTCGGAATATCACCAAACCACTTTTCTGCCAGTGTAAAAACCTTATCCGGATCAATATTACCAGCAACACACATTACTGCATTATTGGGGGCATAATGGCTGTAAAAAAATGATTTTACATCATCTAAAGTAGCATTTTCAATATGTGAAATATCTTTGCCAATAGTAGGCCAGCGGTAAGGATGTACCTTATAGGCCAGCGGACTAAGTAGTAGTGGAATATCGCCATAAGGCTGGTTCAGGTAGCGCTGTTTAAATTCTTCAATAACCACTTTTCGTTGTATATCCAGGTTTTTCTCCGAAAAATCAAGCTCAAGCATCCGGTCTGATTCCAGCCAAAAACCTGTTTCAATGTTAGCAGCTGGCAGCGTTAAATAATAGTTGGTTATATCGCTGTTGGTCCAGGCGTTATTATCGCCTCCAACCATTTGTAATGGTGAATCGAACGAGGGGATGTTTTTACTGCCACCGAACATTAAATGTTCAAAGAGGTGTGCAAAACCTGTTTTATTGGGCTGCTCGTTTTTGGCTCCCACATTATAAAGAATATTAACGGCAGCCAGTGGCGTGCTTTTATCAACATGAGCTATAATGCGTAGGCCATTGGCTAATGTTTGCTTTTGTATATTTATCATTAAAAATGAAATCGCTGGTTAGAAACGGATTCTTCTTTTATGGCGTGGTATTCATTAAGTAATTCGTCAATAACCTGGTTAACTGGTTTTATTTCGTTAATTAGTGATGCAACTTGTCCAATCTCCAGTTCACCTTCGGTTATATCACCTTCAAACATTCCTTTTTTTGCCCTTCCTTTTCCTAGTATATCTTTAAGTTCAAGAATTGATGCACCGGCATTTTCAGCAGCATGTACTTTTTCAAAAAAGGCATTTTTAATTAAACGTACCGGGCTCAGTTTTTTCAGCGACAGCAGTGTGTCGCCTTCTTTCATTTCAACAACACACTTTTTAAATTCATTGTGTGCCGATGATTCTTCTGTAATAGCAAAGCGTGAACCAATCTGAACACCATCAGCACCTAATGTTAGAGCTGCAAATATACCTTCTCCGGTGCCAATGCCGCCTGCTGCTATTAAAGGCAATGAAGTTATTTTTCTTATGTATGGTATTAAAGTTAAGGTGGTTGTTTCTTCTCTACCGTTATGACCACCTGCTTCAAAACCTTCGGCTACAATAGCATCAACGCCGGCCTCTTCACACTTTTTAGCAAAGCGGCCATTGGCAATAACATGAACTACAGTAATGTCTTTCTCTTTAAGAAAACCAGTCCATTTGGCCGGGTTGCCTGCTGAAGTAAATACGATTTTTACACCTTCCTCGGCAATAATCTGCATAAGCTTATCAATATCCGGGTAAAGCAAAGGTACATTAACACCCCATGGTTTGTTAGTCGCTTTTTTCATTTTCTGAATATGCTCGCGAAATACTTCGGGGTACATAGAACCGGCGCCTAATAAGCCTAAGCCACCGTTATTGCTTACCGCTGATGCTAAGCGCCATCCGCTGCACCAAACCATTCCCCCCTGAATGATCGGATATTGAATATTAAATAATTCTGTAATTCTGTTTTGCATGCTTTTGGTTATCAAGGTGTAAGTACAAAATACATTAAGCGATTATTACATCAAATTGTTGGTGTAAGTGCCAGGTAACAGTACAAATCACACAGTAAATTGTTTATTGATTTGCTCTTCTGCTCCTGTTTACTTTTTTCTTGAATTCTTTCATATCGCCTTCAAACATATCATAAGCCACAAATTTACATTCCAATGATCCATTGAAAAGCGTATATTTTGAGTCAGGCCTTAAACCAACATGTTTAAGTGCTTCAAAGTTAGATGTGATAATCCATGCCTGCCAATTGGTATAATTACGTTTCAGGTGTGTACCCATCTTTTTGTAAAAGTCATTGATATCATCCATTGTTAAACGTTCACCGTAAGGGGGGTTGGTGATCATCATTCCACGAGGTGCCGGTGGCATATGGTCTTCCATTTTAGAACGAACAATGCGAATCTGGCGGTTCAAACGGAAATCCAAAGAGGCCGTTTTTGCCATATCAACGGCATTAGGGTCGCTGTCTCCTCCAATAATATTAACCTTCGGGTAAGAAATTTTACTTTCTGCCTCTGCATATATTTTTTCCCAGAGTGCTTTATCGTAATCAGCCCACGACATAAAACCAAAGTGTTTACGTTTATAGGCAGGTGGTATGTTACAAGCCATCATAGCCGCTTCCATAAGAATAGTACCGCTTCCGCACATCGGGTCAATTAGCGGAATATCTTTATGCCACTTGGCCAGTTTTAGCAGTCCGGCTGCCAATGCCTCATTAAGCGGTGCTTTATGAGAAGGATTGCGGTAGCCTCTTTTATGCAATGATTCAATAGAGCTGTCTAGTGAAACAGTGAACTGGTCGTTTGAAACATGAATATTTATTTGTAAATCAGGATTATCAAGGCTTATAGACGGGCGTGAACCACTTTTATCTCTGAACTGATCTACTACGGCATCTTTTGTTTTTAGAGCCAGGTATTTTGAGTGTTTAAAATAATCGGAGAAAGCAACAGCATCAATGGCAAAGGTATTTTGCTCATTAATATAAACAGACCAATCGTAATTATAAATTTCTTTATAAAGTTCGTCTTCGTTTTTTGCTGTAAATTTTAAGATAGGCACTAACACACGCGATGCAGTGCGAAGGTATAGGTTAGCTTTATAAAGAACTTCTTTATCACCAGTACAAGTAACTGCTCTTTTAATTGGTGTAATATCAGAGGCCCCTATAGTCCTTAATTCTTCTGCCAATACCTCCTCTAACCCGTGCATGGTTTTTACTAGTAGCTTCATCGTGTGCTTTTTTCAATAAAATAATTTACTCTGTTATCCTTTAATTAACAGATTGTTAACTGATATGTTGTTTGATGCCTTTTTCAAAAGTTTTGAAAGAGGGCGCAAATGTACAAAACTTAGTTTTAACATCTGGTTTTATTATTCCTATATCATCATCATTTTGCAATTCTTAACGTTCGGCTTTACATGGCTAATACTAGCGTTTGAATATTTGATGTTGTTCCTTGGGTACCTTATTCAGGTTTTTATCCATAAATGTACCCGAAAAGATTAAGCCACCAATGATACCCATAAAAATATATAAGACCTGTTCGCCCATGTTATTACCGTTGTTGACTTCAGGGCTTAAGAATACTGTGCTTAGACTTATAAATGCCTTACTGCCGGGAACAAGCATAATTAGTCCCGGTATTAAGTACACTAAGCGGGGTGTTTTTGTAAGGTGTGTAAAAAGCTTACTGATTGCAACTGCCGTAATTGTACCAATAAATATACTAACCAGAATACCTGTAAATGCAAATAATGTAGTAGTAAAAAAGCACAAAAATCCGGTAATTACACCTAATGTTAAATCTTTAGGACGAACCTTAAATACGGGCATTAAACTTAATGATAAGATGGGAATAGCTATAAAATTAACCCATGTGGGTATATCATCCACAACGGGGATGGGGTGCAGTTGGGTAAATAAAGGCAGGATAGCAAGCCCCAGTACAACGCCAAAAAACTGCTTAAACAAGGAGACAAGTGCATCAAAAAGTTTGGCTGTACCGGAAACCAGGCTGCGTGAAGTAATTTCTTCAAGTGCAGTAGTGATTGATAAGCCCGGTATAAAAACAATAATTGAGGCCAGGATAGTCATAGAGATATAAATGCCGGGTATAAGTGTAGATAATAAGCCAGTAACAATGGTTGCCATAAAAGCGACTAATGATTCCTGTGTGCTTCTTATATAACTGGATTTAGATGCGAGTACAGTAATGCCATATACAAGTGCGCCGATTAAAGAGGCAACAATTGCTGATGTCCAGTTTGTATTTAGTATTATACTAAAAGAACCGGCCGATAACATAAAAGATAACAGTTCAATTATTTTGGGATAACTGAAATTGTGATTTTTTAAGTTTTCGATTTCTGCCTTTGCTTTTGTAAATGACAGCTCGTTTGATAATACATGATTGGTGATTTCAATAACCTTTGACAAAGCTCCCAGGTTAAGTTCGCCGGGAGGAACACACTCAACATGATTATAAGTGTGCTCATCTTCCTCGTAAAATACATAATTAATCCATGTTGGTGTATCCATAAAGCTGGCTTTAATACCTCTTTTTGCTGCAATCTCGGTTAAATATAATTGCGATTTATAAGATGGTACACCATAAGTATGCAACGCCTTACCAAGCTGAACAATGAATTTATATTGCTGAGGGATTTGCATTATAACGTGTTATGAAATGTCTTTACTATGATGGTATTTTTATTGGCGCAAAAATAGTGAAAGTTGTATGATTGACATCTGCTCTTTTAAGATAATAACCTGCGCTTGGGGGAAATTTTGGATTAAGAGCGCTAAACTAACGTACAAAAGTAAATTTTAAACGGTTTCTTCCTGTATCTTTGCATTTTGAACCTGGGTTATAAAATAATTAACATAATAAAATATGTCTTTTTCTTCATTAGGCTTATCTCCAGCACTGTTAAAATCATTGGCAGCTCAAAAATATGAGTTCCCTTACCCAATACAGCAAAAAGTTATACCAGCTGTTTTGAAAAAGGCTGATGTATTAGGTATTGCTAAAACAGGATCGGGTAAAACCGCAAGTTTTGTATTACCAATATTAAGAAACTTACAACGCAGCAGAGAAACAAAGAACCGGCATGTTAATGTTTTGGTGCTTGTTCCGACCCGGGAATTAGCCGAACAGGTTAAGAATGTGTTTCAGAGTTTTGGTTCAGTTATTCCTGAACGTATAAAAACACTTGCGGTATATGGTGGCGTATCTATTAATCCGCAAATGAAAGCTTTGCAGGGGATTAATATTCTGGTAGCTACCCCCGGCCGTTTAATCGAATTAGTTGAATCAAATGCTGTTCATCTTTCAACAATAAATACTTTGGTGATTGATGAAGCAGACCGTATGTTATCCATGGGTTTTAAAGAGGAGATGGGGCGTATCTTCTCAATGCTTCCTGCTATGCGCCAAAACCTGTTGTTTTCGGCTACACTCAACGAGGATGTTACCAGTATGATGAATTTGTTACTGAATAACCCTGAAGTAATAAAGGTTGAAGATGATGAAGATAAAGTAGAACTGATAGAACAAGTTGCTTATTATATAGATGAAGAAAAGAAAGGGCCTTTATTGCGCTATCTTATTAAAAACAAGGCAATGAAGCAGGTATTGGTTTTTGTGTCATCGGCTTTTAAAGCAGATAGTGTTGTGTCAAAATTGTCTAACAAAGGTATTAAGGCTACAGCTATACATGGCAAAAAAACGCAGGGTGCCCGTAATAAAGCTTTGGATCGGTTTAAACACGGACAAATAGAAGTATTGGTTGCAACAGATCTGTTGGCTCGTGGTATTGATATTGACTTTTTACCCTTTGTTATTAATTACGAATTGCCACGTTCACCCAAAGATTACATTCACAGAATAGGACGGACAGGAAGGGCAGAATTGCCTGGTGAGGCCATATCTTTGGTTTGTCCTGATGAAGAGCATCATTTTAAGGTGATACAAAAGAAAATGGGGAAGTGGGTTGATCGAATTGACGGTAATGAAATACATTTACATGGCTTTTAACAGAATTTGAGAAAACGGCATAACTGAAATGGTATTGATATATGAGTTTAATAACGATCATTAAGCAAAAATTTCCTGTTTTAACAGAGCCGTCTTTATTAGAGGAAATGGAGCGCTATTGTACGACTAAAACATTGGAGCAGGGGCAGAATTTTATTGAGATTGGTGATGATGTGGTTGCCATGCCATTGCTGATAAGAGGTGTTATTAAGGTTGTGCGTGAAGATAATGATGGCAATGAGTTGCTTTTATATTATCTGAATGGAGGAGATACATGCGCATCAACATTATCGTGCTGCATGGAAAAAGCCAGTAGCGAAGTGCGTGCTACGGTGATTGAGGCAGTAACAGCCATTATGGTGCCTATTCGTTGTATGGAAGATTGGATGAAGAAGTATGCCGGCTGGCGTAGCTTTATTATGCAATCATATCGTATGCGCTTTGAAGAATTACTACATGCTATTGATAGTATTGCTTTTAAAAAGATGGATGAGCGGCTGGAGCAGTATCTTATTCAGCTTTCGGAAGAACGGAACACCATAAGTCTGTCGGGCACACACCAGGAAATTGCTGATGATCTGCATACATCGCGAGAGGTTGTTTCCAGGTTGTTAAAGCAACTTGAGAAAATGGGTAAAATTAAATTATCGCGTAATAGAATTGAGCTGGTCGATTTGGGCGGGTAGGCTTACGTGTTTTTTAGACGTTTACTACTAAGGTAATTCCGAAAAACAAGCTTGGGTTTGAAATTTATCCTGACTCCACACTAAATTTAGATACCTTGAAACCCTTTTTTTAAAGTCATCTTAGTAGCCTAATATTATTAATGTTCAGCTCTATTGCCTTGTTTGCAATTAGTTTGTTAATGCTTTGTGTGGCTTGCAGGGGGTTAAAAAGGTGATGCCTCAGGTATCATCTGTCTGCAGAAAAAATTAGGCTAATATACATTTGGTTGCTGTGCTATTGGTTATTACTTATGAGAGGATAGCCTTCATATTAAACTCAAACAGTAATTTTCTTTTATGTGACATAAGGCACAAAACAGTCTTTTTTGAGGTATTAGTTTTGTCAATGTAAAACTTAAGAAACAAATAAAACCTTATAAAATGGATTTAAAGAATGCTGTAGTAATTGATGTGAGAACAATTGAGGAGTTTCAGATGGGGCATGTGCCCGGATCAATAAACATTCCTTTGGATTCAATTCCTGATCGCATAGCAGAAATTAAGGATCTGAAAACCCCATTGATTGTTTGTTGTGCATCAGGTGTTAGAAGTAATTCAGCATGTGGCTACCTGCAACAGCATGGTATTACCGATATTGTTGATGGTGGTTCGTGGACGGTTGTACATGCACATATAAATAATTAATACACCTTAATTTAAGCAGATTACATGGGATTATTAGATATACTATTTGGAAAGAGGAAACGACAAGTGCTTGAAGCGCTTAATAATGGAGCACGTATTATTGACGTTCGTTCGCCCGAAGAGTTTAAATATGGCAATGTGGATGGTTCCTTAAATTTTCCTGTTGACCGTCTTAACAGCTCAGCTATTAAAAAACTGCAAAAACTAAATGTACCACTGGTGGTATGTTGTGCATCAGGTATACGCAGTGCTTCTGCTAAAGGCATATTGCTGCAAAATGGCATTACTGATGTGTATAATGCAGGTGGCTGGAATAAATTACACCGCTGGATTAGTGAATAGGCAAACTGTTTTTTTTGGGGACTGAAATCTTTATTATTAAATGTGAAGTCCTCAAAGGCCATTAAAAAGCAAGGTTACAGTGGTTTTAATAATTATTAATTGGTTTGTATCTTAGTACTTACCTCTGATACTTTTTTATTTAAAATATGAAACCATCATGACAAAAGAATCCGGACACAAGAGCCTGGCTCCGAATGTCCCGACCCCGATAGCTATCGGGGCTATCAGGGGATTATTAACAACGAATATGCATCCTGCAAATCAGTCTCTTATCTGGTGTCTAAATATCTATAGTCTAAAAAAATAAATACATGAAGCGAATTATTATAATTGGTGGTTTATCTGCCGGACCATCAGCAGCAGCTAAAGCTCGTCGTGAAAACGAAGATGCAGAAATTCTCTTGTTTGAAAAAACAAGCTACATATCATACGCAACCTGTGGTATACCTTATGCCTTATCTGGCGTAATTAATAACCGTAAAAAACTGATCGTTGTTGAATCAGAATTATTGAAAAAGCGGTTTAATATTAATATGCACCTGGAAGAAGAGGTGATGGATATTATACCTGAAGAACATAAAATAATAACATCAAAGGGAGAGTATAAGTATGATAAGCTGGTTTATGCGGCAGGAGCACATACTTTTATCCCACCAATTAAAAATATAGAAGTAGCTGGCAACTGGTCACCATGTCGTAGTTTGGAAGACTACGATAAGGTAATGAAAGAAGCCATTCCTGAAACTGCTAAGCATATTACGGTAATGGGAGCCGGACTGATTGGTGTTGAGGTTGCTGAAAACCTACGTGAGATGGGTAAAGAAGTAACACTTATTGAGGGAGGTGCGCAGGTGCTGCCTATGTGGGAAGCTAAATTTAGTCATTTTGCTAAGCAAACAATGCAGCAACATGGTATTGAAGTTATCACCAATACTTTTGTGAAAGAATTTAAAACAGAGAAGGGAAATATCACAGAAGTAATGATTTCAGATGCCAAATCTGTAAAAACAGACTATGTACTAATGAGCGTTGGTATTCGTCCGAATACAGAAATGCTGACAAGTAAAGGGGCAGAAGCAATAGGTAACGGTGCGCTTAAAGTAAATGAAAAGATGGAAACATCATTGCCCGATATATATGCAGCCGGTGATTGTGCCAGTATCAAAAATATTCAGACAGGAGAATACGACTACCTGCCATTGGGTACACATTCTAATAAAGGCGGACGAACAGCCGGACAAAATGCAGCTGGTGGCTCGGATACTTTTCAGGGAGGCTATAAGACCGCTATAGTTAAGGTTTTTGAAAAAACGCTGGCACGTACAGGCATGAACCCTGCGTTTATGACTCAGAGGGGTATTAAGTTTAAAACAAACTTGATACTGGCAGGAGCTACACCGGGCTATTATCCCGACCAAAAAGAGATGATAGTAGAAACCTATTATGCACCGGAAGACGGCACAATTTTAGGTTGTGAGATATTTGGTGAGCATGGTGTTGATAAGCGCATAGATGTCATGAGTACCGCTATATATGCTAAGTTAAAGATATCGGATTTGCCAAAGCTTGATCTGGCTTATGCACCACCATTTTCACCTGCTAAAGATCCGGTGGTTGTATCGGGCTATGTCGCATCAAATGCCCTTAATGCCAACTATAGCGAGGTAAGTGTGGATGAGCTGAAGCAAGTTATTGCCGAAGAAGATAAAAGCAAGTACCAGGTGTTGGATGTGCGTACTCCGGGTGAAATTGCACAAACGGGTAAAATTGAAGATGCCATTGAAATTTCGGTTGACGAGCTACGAAATAAGCTGGATATGCTGGATAAAAGTAAGACAACCTATGTATATTGCGCCAAGGGCTTACGTGGTTACATATCGTTCCTTATCCTTCAGCAAAATGGATTTGATAAATTACATAACCTGTCCGGCGGTTATACCATATGGCATTATATGAATTAGATTAAATTAAGATGTATGGTTTCGCACCTGTTGAGTTCAGTAGAATTTGGCAGGTGCGTTTTTTTTTGAATAGAGTATTATTGATTTATGATGATTACGGTTTTTAATGTCGTAAGTGTTCTTATGTATGGTATGTTAATTTAATTATTATATTTACCCTTCGAAAATTCAATAGCTTACAGGTAAATTTTTGATAATGCATAACTATAACATTAAGCTACTTCCCGGATGCTTAGCAGCGCAAAGAGTCGATATTTCTGTTTTATTGTATGCTAACCGGGTATTTGCAAAAACAATAATCTCACTATCCTATGTATAACAAAGAATTGTTTGACGACATAGAAAGAGCAGAATGGTTAAAGCAATTGGGTCGGGAAGGCTATTGGGAGGAAGATGATGGTGTTGTTGGTTTAAAGCCCGAGCAAATCAAAATACTACAAGCCCCGACTAATGCCCAAATAGATGCGGACATTGAGAGAGCCGGTAAAAACCTTAAACCTGTAAAAACAAAAGAGGAGAAAATACCTGATGGTACTGTGCCCGAAAATAAGCCAGCTATCCATGCAGAACAAGCGGAACAAACGAAGCAAGCGGAACTGACGCCGGAAGAAGCCATGTTCAGAAGTAGCCTGAGAAAGTACTACAGGCGTATCAGGAATAAATATATACAGCAGGTAAAGAGACATCGTCCGGATATAGAAGCACTATTCAACAAGTTTGAAAAAAACATGTACAGCCAAAAAAATAAGGTTGGCAGCAGGGCTTTTGTCTCTGCCCTTGAAAAAGGCTTTGGAGGTATAAAGTGGGAGTGGAGAATGCTGGATGAAGGCCCTGTTTCAGTTCAGCAAGACCAATTGGTAAACGAAGGCAGTAATAAGGTAACAGCGGCCAATACACAAATCACTTCGGGCGTAGGAGCCGGTAATGCTGAAAACATAAAAGCAGATGTTATGGTTATCCAAAAAGCCCTGCTTAATCTAGGTCTGCTTTCCGAAAGTGATTTTGAGCAGGAGAGTACTGTTGTAAATAGCTCGCCAACACCAACCGTAGAGCAGGAGAAGATTGGCAAAACTATTGATGCCATAAGCCGATTCCAGGAAGAAGTATTACACTGGCAAAGCAGTGACGGCAATATCTCAGGTCCCGATAGCAAGACCCTTGAAGAAATCCATGCCGAACATATGGATGCCGACTACGTGCAAAAGCGTATTGCACTGTACCCAATAATTGTAGCACAAAGGGAGGCTAAAGCAGAAAAAAGAAAACAAGAAAAACTGGCTGCGCAAAAACAAGCGGAACAAAAAGCAGCAGAGGCGGCCAGGATTAAAGCCATAAAAGATAAACCGGCAACAAAAGAAGCAGCAGGTAAATTTTTAGAGCAGGAAGGTAATACTTTAGAGATAGCCGACAAGCTAAAAGAATATGTTTCCTTAAATCCCAAATTTGTACAGGCTGTTATCAACCTGTTTGACCGCATGGATCGGGATAATATCACCTTTGCCCTAATGAACAGGGTCAGCGATACTGAATTAGCAACAGGTGGCGAAGACCTGGTACAACTAATGAGGGAGACCTTAACAAACTGGTTTGTTTCGTGGAGCAGTTATACCAAAGAAATTGAGAGGTTAGATAATATTCTTGGGCCTGAAAAGGTAGTGGAAGAAGAAGTGTCAGGTTATGACATTAATCCTAATACACTTATTGGTAATAGCGTTGGTCAGGGTGGTGTTAATTTAGCATGTGATGTGAAAATTATTCAACTAAACCTTAATTTATTAGGGTATCTTCAAAACTCTGAAGAAATTGAAAATGTTAAAAATATGCCTGTAGATGATATTGTTACAGAATTGCCTGATACAATAAAAGCAATAACAAATTATCAACGGTTTGGCTTGGGTATATCTCCTGATGGACGTATTGACTCTAACGGCAATACATTTAATAATATGGTATCCCGTTTAACAATGATAAAAGAATATCAGAATCATACCATAGAAACAAGCCCGATTGATCTTGTATTATTAACAAGTGAGTGGATTTCCCAGTTTAAAGTAGGCGACGAATCTGCAAATTATGGTGATGGACGGGGGTTGTATGATAGTGAAAAAGCCCGTCCAAATAAATCGAATAATGTTTGCTGTTGGGATGCGGCCTGTGCAATGGTTAAACAAAAAGGAGGCTCGATTAACCATATAGTGTCCAGTAGGATACCAATGCTCTTGCAGCAAGATGGGGAAAATATGAATCTTAATGGACAAGCTGGACTTGGTGTAAGATATATTGACAAACAATTACTTGCAGGAAAACCTGTACTTGTAGGGGTTGATGATGGAAGAACAAAAACATACAATCCGGATCATACTACAGAACATTTTATTACCATTGTGGGAAAAGTTATTAAAGACAATAAAGTTTACTATAGATTTTTTGATCCGGGCACTAGAAATGGAGCCAAATACGGCTATAATGAAGATAACCTGTTGTTTTTGGGAGAAAATAATATATTAACAGGCGAAAAGCCTTGGAATAAGAAGACTACCTACACGGTATCACAGGTCAGGCAAAACAATTAATTAAAATAAACACAATGGATAATAATTTAAAAACCACAGCTATATTAAAACTTATTGGATTTACAATAACTGTTAGTTCATGCATATTCACTAATCAATCGTCAAAAATAAAACAAAGCCCTCCAATTACTAATAATATCAATTTTGTTACCAGAGATTCCGCATTCAATACATACATTAATGGTTTTAACGATGTTATGCTACCATACAATTTTGTTGATGCGTGGACAGAAATAGGATTAAGTATAAAAAACGAAGCAAGCCTAAAATCAAAATACATTGATACTAAACATGTACAAGATGTGTTAGCTGTTGATCAAAATGAAATATTAAAAGCTTATAAAATCCCTTTTCACGAAAATATAATTGGCCTTGTTTATACGGCAACCACCGTGCTTACCCACCAGGTTATACTGGTTACCTATAATGATAAAGGTATTGTGCTTTGTGCACACAATATTCATGGTAATTTTAATGATGGTGAATATAAGCTGAATGGTATTTTAAACACCGATTTAACTGTTTCTGTTTCTGATTCAGTATACCACTTTGATGGAAGACATGTTTATACGAAATTCAGGCAGTCGTATAATTTACAGGTAGATAGTTATGGGCAAATAATTAAAACGGATATAAAAGAGTTAACCAAAAATAACGAATAAAATAGCGCCTTAGGGATAATTATAATCTTTAAGGATTAGACCATGGGAAAACGATTAGGTGTTAGTACTAAAGAAATAAGTTTAAATACTTCAAATCAGGAAGTGTTAACGAATCAGCTTTTACCCGAATTAAAAGCTGGAAATTCTGTAATTATCTCTACATTTTCATATAATTCTAAGAAAGGGCATATTGTATGATTGCAGGAGATCACAGATAAATGATGAATCGTTGATGATCCTTATGGAAAAATACATGATTTTGAAGCAAGAGAATCTTGTGGAAGTGGTTATACCCATTACATACTGTTGGAGTAGCTATTGATATTGACAGGCACAATTTTATCAATCAAAAAGACGCTATAATTGATTTAATTGCACATAAATTTGGTGTAGTCAGGGCAGGAACCTGGAAAGAAACCTGGCACTTTGAATTAACAGGCTTAGCAACATCAAATTCTGGCTTAGAATAATTATTAAAATTCTTATATATGAAACGACCATGTAAATTTTAATTAAAAAGTTGCACACAGGTGCACGATTAAAACTTACTTGAGAGTACGACCCCGATAGCTATCGGGGGATAATTAACGATGAATATGAATCCTGAAAAATAAGTCTCTTATCTAGTATCTAATAAGCTATAATCTAAAAAATAAACACATGAAAAATTTATACCTTTTAACACTCATTATTTTAGTACATATTTCTTTTATCTCGTGTAATGTAGAAAGCAAGCACGGCCTTGATTTAAATAATTTTACGTATCAACCAGACTTATCGCATATTGATAACGATTTTGTTGTTTCACTTAAAGAAGAGGTTTTAAAAGTACATAAAGAGCTGAACAAGTGGTATGGAAAAGCAAATCGTGGTATAAGGTGTAGGCAAGATGATGGTCAGTGGTCAGGAGGTGCATGGTGGGATAAAAGCGAAACAGAAAAAGAAGCCATTATTCTCAACTACATTAAGGGGACCTTACAGGATTCTATAAAAAACTGTGAACTGATCCGGGAGCCATTAAAAGAGCAATGCATTAAATTTTGCAAGAGTGTGGATGAAGCTTATAACCTTGCTGGTATAATCAGCCAGGATAAAGGTTTAAATCACTTATACGGGATTTTTGATGATGATCCACAGGCTTTCTGGGAATATATGTGGTATGAGTATCGTGACAGTGACTATATGGTAGAGGAAAACCAGGATCCACCAGTGGTTGATCCTAAGGTGGCCCGTAACTGTTTATTGGAAATGGTAACATTAACCGGCAAATCCTCTGCAATTGTAGCTTCCCCTGGATATTTTTTGACAGGTTTTAGTCCGGGAACATACATCTTTCTTTTTGAAAAAGAAGCAGGAAAATGGTTATTAAGCGGGCTTTATCTTGGGTTAGAATCAGGGGAATAGAGCAAGATATAAAGTCAATAATTGGGGAGTTTTAGTTGGCTTTAGCTGTCTGGGGCATTTCTTTTTTTATTGCAATAAACAATAAAGCATTCAATAGGCACCGGTATTATACCACCCCGTAAATGAAAGTTTTATATGCTTATTAGTGTAATGAGGGCTTGTTTAGAATCGTTTTAAGAGTTCTTTCGTTGTTTGATTGCTAATAAGTTCACATATTTGTTTCAAATACAAAACAGGGTTTCATATATGAAACAAATTAGCGAAAACGGTTCAAAATATATTATCCCCAATCTATCAAATGCCCTTTTATTAATTGAGGTCATATCGCATGAAGGTAACGGTATGACCCTGTCAGAAATGATACGAAAAACAAATATTCCCAAGTCCACCTTATTTCGGATATGCAGTACATTAATGGATTCGGGCTATCTAATGAAAGAAGAGGATAGTGGCCTGTTTATGTTAACGCGTAAGTTTTTAAGTATTGGCTTGGCAGCATTGGGGGAGGAAAGTCTGATTGAAAAGGCACTGGCACCCATGCGGGCGTTGCGCGATAAAGTAAATGAAACAGTACTGTTGGGCACCTTAATGGATAATGATGTAGCGCTGTTGGAACAGGTTATAGGTAACCATCCCTTTACATTCTTTATTAAGCCGGGAAAGCATTTTGTAATGCATGCCTCTGCACCCGGCAAGGTTCTTTTAGCTTTTTTAAAGGATGCAGACAGGGAAGCTGTTTTCTCAAAAATTGAAATGACAGCTTATAATGAGCGGACAATAACCACCAGGGAAGCTATGATGACAGAAATACAAGATATAAGAAAAAAGGGTTATGCAGTGGATCATGCTGAAGAGATGGAAGGTGTGCATTGTGTTGCAGCCCCCATCTTTGATCAGCATAGACATCCCCTTGCTGTAATCTGGACCACAGGCCCGTCGGTACGTATTAAAGAAGAAGACTTTGATGCCATTGGTAAGGAGGTAATGGCATACGCTCATAAGATATCGTTAAGTTATGGTTATAATATATAGAACATATAAAACACAATAATGATGAAAAAAGGATTAATTGCAATTACAGGCGCCAGTTCAGGAATTGGAAAAGCTATTGCACAGAAGTTTGCTAAAGAAGGCTATCCGCTTTTACTAATGGCCAGAAGGCAGGAAGATATGGAAGCCATGAACATTGACAATGCTTTGATTAAAAAAGTAGACGTAACAGATGCAGATGCTATAAAAATGGCTGTTGCAGATGCCGAAAAGACATTTGGACCCGTAGAATGTATGATTAATAATGCAGGCGTAATGTTATTAGGAGATCCCGTAACACAATCGCCCGATGAATGGCAGCAAATGTTTGATGTTAATGTAAAAGGATTGCTTAATGGTGTAAAGGCCGTGTTGCCTGCTATGAAAGAGCGTAAAGGTGGAACGGTAATTAATATTGGTTCAGTAGCAGGGCGTAAACCCTTGGGAGGCCATGCCGTTTATTGCGGAACCAAATTTGCCGTACATGCCATGACAGAGAGTATGCGTATGGAATTATCGGCTCATGATGTAAGGTTTATCACCATTGCACCCGGTGCAACAGAATCAGAATTGATATCGCATACGACTAATGATGACATAAAAAACGGCTATGAAAGCTGGAAAAGTGATATTGGTGGAGCCATTGGCGCAAGTGATGTTGCCAACTCCGTGTATTTTGCTTTTGCGCAGCCTCAGAATGTATGTATCAGGGAAATTGTTTTGGCGCCAACAAGGCAAGAGCCTTAATATTGAGCAGTACTTAAAGTTAATACGGGCATCCGGTTCTTGTTGTAATGGGGATTGGATGCTCTTAGCAGCTTGCTAACTAATACCTGGTTTTGGGTTAAAAATGAAATAGTGTTGATTATACCTGGGTAATCTGTAGTTAATAAAGGGAGGAAATGTATTGTTGAAACGAATATGTAAAATTTAATTATCCAAATTAACACACGTAGAGAATTATTAGGACAAATATGTATTCTGCAAATTAGTCTCTAACAATCTATAATCTAAAAAATAAACTGATGAGAAATAGTAAAAGTACAGTCTTATGTATGGTGCTCTTGCTTTTTGCTTTTGTCACCCTTGTATCGTTTAATGGTGTGAAGGCTGACAATAACAAAACATCCAAACCCTTATCGCCAACAGCATTTGTAATAGATAGTATTCATAACTACCTGGTTGTGGTGCAAAAGACAGGGCTGAGCATTGATTTTTTTGATTTAAAGACCAGTACGCTAATAAAACGCATTCCAAGCACACTGCCACCAACAGGCATTTGTTACAATGGCAATGATAAAATATATGTCAGCTGTAGTTATGCACTTGGTGAAATAATGGAGGTAGATATTGATCAGTTAAAAGTTGTTAGGACATGGGCGGCAGGACATGGAGCCATTAGCCCGGTAATATCACCTGATGGTACCCAGTTGTTTGTTGCTAATCAACATACCAATGATATTACAGTATTTGACTTGTCAACAACAAAAGAGCTGAGCCGTATAAAAGTACAACGCCAGCCTATGACCATGGATATTACACCTGATGGTCGTTGGCTTTATGTTGCTAATTTTTTGCCGGCTACACGTGCAGATATAGATACTGTTGCAGCCGATGTATCCATTATTGATACGAAGACAAAAAAAATACAGAAGCACATTAAGCTGACCAACGGAAGCAATGCCTTACGTGGATTAAAAGTGACACCCGATGGAAAATATGTACTTATTGCTCATAACCTTGGACGTTTCCAGGTGCCAACCACACAATTGGAACAAGGCTGGATGAATACCAGTGCACTGTCTGTTTTAGATGTAGAACAGCAAAATAATTACGCCACAATACTGCTTGATGAGCCGGAGCGTGGTGCAGCAGGTTCATGGGGCGTTGATGCCAATAACTCGTATATCGCTGTGGCACATTCGGGAACCCATGATTACAGCCTTATTCATTATCAGCAGATGCTTGATAAACTGAATACAATAGAAGATAAGGAAATACTGTCTTATGACTTAAGTTTTTTAGGAGATATACGCCAACGCTACAAAGTAGAAGGCAATGGACCCCGCCATATTAAGTTAAGCAACAACAAAGTGTATGCAGCACTGTATTTTTCTGATTGTATACATGTTGCGGATCTGGGCAACCATCAATTAAAGCATACCATTGAAATGAATCCCGGCCTGCAGATTGACTCGGTACGGTTAGGAGAGATTGTATTTAATGATGCATCGCATTGTTTTCAGCAGTGGCAGTCATGTAACGGCTGTCATCCTAACGATGCGCGTACCGATGGTCTTAACTGGGATTTGCTGAACGATGGCATTGGTAATCCAAAGAATTGTAAGAGTATGCTTTTGGCGCATGAAACGCCGCCAGCAATGGTTACAGGTATCAGGCCAACAGCTAAGGTCGCTGTCAGGGCAGGATTTCGTCATATTCAGTTTGCACAGGTAGACGAGGCTGATGCCAGGGCAGTTGATAAATACCTGTTATCCTTAAAGCCTGTTCCAAGCCCTTATTTGGTTGACGGACAGTTATCGGAGAAAGCGCAAAAAGGTCAGCTTGTGTTTAAACAGGCTGGTTGCGCATACTGTCATCCGGCACCTTACTATACCGATGAAAAAAAGCACGACATTGGTACGCCCGGTAAAAGTGATCGCACATCACTTTGGGATACACCCACACTTATTGAAGTATGGCGAACTGCGCCTTATTTACATGATGGCCGCTCAGCAAGTATACTTGATATGCTAAAAGAAGAAAAACACGGATTAAAAAAAGAATTATCAGATATAGAATTGGAGCAACTGGCAGAGTATGTGCTGTCGCTCTAAAAGTAAATGACTATAACACATTTCAGATTATGAAAACATTAAATAGTGTTTGTTTAGTTATCCTTTTTTGTGCCTGTAGTATAATCGTAACAGCACAGAAACAGGGCAAACAGGAGAGTTGGGTTGAAACAGTTATGGAGCTTCGCAAGGAGCTTAAACATGTATCGGCTGTTCAGGATTTTCGCCTGTATCGTTCAACTGTAAAAGTTATAAGTGATAAGGCAGAGGATGTTACAATTGATGTAAGTGGAATGCCTTACCTGCATTTGGCCGTAGAACCTACAGAAGATGGTAAGCATAAAGATCATGCCGCATGGGGTAATGCCCGCTTTATTAAAGAAGATGGTACAGAAGTGCCTGTTTCAGAAATTAAAATACTGGACGAGAAACAAGGATGGGGTTCACTGAAATTTGATAAAAACCTGGAGGGAAAACCCATTGTTATTGGAGGAAAAGAATATGCCAAAGGAATGTGTATGCATGCCCCAGGATATGTTTTGTTTGAATTAGGCGGACAATACAAAGCTTTTAAAGCCACAATTGGCATTGAGGGAAATGGCGGTAATAATATGTCAAGTATTATTTTTGCTGCATATAATTCTGAAATACTGCAATGTATGAAGGAATTAAATAAAGTATTTCCTTTTGAGGGTAACCTGCTTCATGTATTTGCTGACGAAGATGCACCATTACTTTTAGGAGATGAGGGTGAAGTAGTGATTAAAAAAGTAGCTGATAAAATCAGTAAAACAGCAGAAGTAACTAACCTGGTGGAGAAGGTTGGTGGGAAAAGTCTGAAAAAGCAATTGGTACAGCTCCAGAATATGATGCTAATCAAAGCAAGGCTGGATCAACTGGCAACCTTTAACGGAAATAATATAAAGCAAGCCTTTGATTTTTTTAAGCAGAACTACCCGCAGCATAAAGGTAACTTAACTTCAAGCGAACAAAGCAGTGTTCCTATGCTGGAACAGATGCGCAAAAAACTGATTGCCGGACTAAAAGAAGGAAATACTGGTAATATTGCAGAAAGTGAGCATTTTATGGACTTGTGCAGAAAGATTGTTCTGTCAAATCCAATGATTCAGGATAAAGAGATGTTTTTACTGCGTCAGCGTGTAGGTGAGAAGCGTGCGCGTGAAGTAATGGCGCAGCACTTGGGCTATCCGGAGAATAACTGGACGACTTCAGATGCCATTAGAACTGCGCATAAAGGATGGGATAATGAACTGTCTGTTATGACCAGAATTGGTGATTTATCATCATTGCAAACAATTTATAAGCCGGAAAAACCGGTAGTGATAAACGATCCGGATATTCATTGGGATGGAGAAAGAATGCTGTTTGCTTCGGTAAATGATAAAAAAGCATGGCACTTGTTTGAAGTAAAAAGAGATGGTACAGGGTTAAAGCAGTTAACGCCCGATGGCTATGAAGATGTTAGCTTTTTTGATGGCTGTTACCTGCCAGGAGGTAAGATTGCAATGGTTTCAACAGCACCTTATCAAGGGGTGCCTTGTATTGGTGGTGTGCAGGCTACAGGAGCTGTTTTTGAGCTTGACCCTCAAACAAAAGCCATTCGTCAACTCAACTTTGGACAGGATAACGACTGGAATCCAACGGTTCTTAATAACGGGCGATTGATGTATCTGCGCTGGGAATATACTGATGCCACCCATTATTTTAGCCGTATATTAATGCATATGAATCCTGATGGAACAGGAAAAAAGGAGTATTATGGTAGTAACTCTTACTTTCCTAATTCTATGTTCGAAGCACGCCCGATACCCAATCACCCAACAAAATTTATAACAGTTGTTTCAGGGCATCATGGTGTTGTAAGGTCGGGGCGCCTTATGCTTTTTGATCCTCAAAAAGGAAGAAAAGAGGCAGATGGAGTCATTCAGGAGTTACCATTTAGTAAGCGTAAAGTAGAACCAATTATTAAAGACGGCTTAGTGGATGGAGTATGGCCGCAGTTTTTAGCGCCCTATCCCCTAGACGACCATTTCTTTTTGGTAACAGCTAAGCCTTCACCCGATGCATTATGGGGAATTTACTTAGTAGATGTATTTGATAACATGACATTGATTGCTGAGCAGGAAGGCGAAGCAATGCTGTACCCCATGTTATTGGATAAGCGCCCTGTGCCACCTGTTATACCGGAAAAAGTACAAATGGATGATACCACATCAACCGTATATATTGCCAATATATATGAAGGACAGGGGCTAAAAGATGTTGAAAAAGGTACAGTGAAAGCCTTACGTATATTTGCTTATCACTACTCATATAATAAAACAGGAGGGCACGATGAATTAGGTATTCAGAGCAGTTGGGATGTAAAGCGGGTGTTGGGAACAGTGCCTGTAGAAGAAGACGGTTCTGCTATATTTAAAATTCCGGCCAATACGCCCGTATCATTACAGCCCCTTGATGAAAACGGAAGAGCGATGCAGCTTATGCGTAGCTGGCTCACAGGTATGCCTGGTGAAGTAGTATCGTGTGTTGGTTGTCATGAGTCTCAAAATACCATACCAAGAGTTCGTCCTACCATTGCCTCTCGTAAGCTACCCGATACCATTGAGCCCTTTTATGGACCGGTAAGGCCATTTGCCTATAAAAATGAAATTCAGCCATTACTTGATCGTAAATGTACGGCCTGCCATAATGGATCAAATGAATTACCTGACTTTAGCGATAAGAAAGAAGCAGGCTACCGTAATTTATCTGGTTCATACAGGGCTTTACATCCCTATGTGAGACGCCCGGGGCCTGAATCAGATTTACATGTATTAACACCAATGGATTACCATGCTTCAACAAGTGAATTGATACAGATTCTCGAAAAAGGCCATTACGGTGTAAAGATGAATAAAGAAGAATGGGATCGCTTACATACGTGGATTGATTTAAATGTGCCTTATCACAACCGTTTTTCGCCACCTGAATACTGTGAAAATAATCAGAAAGACAGGCGTTTGGAACTGGCAGAACAATTTAATGGCTATAAGGTAGATATAGAGGCAGAAGTTAAGTTAGCCGATTATTTAAGGCGTTTGCAGGATACCATTCCGCAGAAACCTCAAAGGAATCTTCTTAATAAAACGAAAATGCCTAAGCTGGAAGGGTGGCCGTTAACAATGGAAGAAGCAGTGGCCAGGCAAAAGCAGGAAGGGAAATATACAAAGACCATAGAACTGGATAACGGGCTTAAGCTTGAAATGGTAAAAATACCGGCAGGTTCTTATATCAGAAAAAATAAGGCTGGCAATATGATGATTGAAAATATTGAGAAAGCCTTTTGGATGGGGCAGTTTGAAATTACCAATGCACAATTCAGAACATTTTTTCCAGGGCACGACAGCCGTTTTATCGCCCAGTTCTGGAAAGACCATACCTCACCAGGCTACCCGGTAAATTACCCGGAGCTACCTGTTACCCGTATTAGCTGGCAGGAGGCTTTTGCCTTTTGCGAAAAGCTATCGCAGGAAAGTGGCCTGAAATTTTCTTTACCAACCGAAAGTCAGTGGGAATGGGCCTGTCGATCGGGTTCTGACCAAACGATGTGGTATGGCAAGGTGAATGATGATTTTTCTCAATATGCTAACCTGGCTGATATGCAATTGGGAGATTTTGCAGTAATAGGTGTAAATCCAAGGCCAATGGGGCGTAAGCACCATTTGTTTAAAGAATATAATTTTATACCACAGGAGACTTTTGATGATGGGCAAATGATTGTTACAAAGCCCGGACAATATAAAGCTAACACATGGGGCTTATACGATATGCATGGAAATGTGGCAGAGTGGGTAATGGATGATTACGTCATAAACCCGATAAATACAAATTTGGAAATAAATACCTCTGGCCGGAAAACGGTTAAAGGTGGTTCGTGGCGTGATAGACCCAAGAGAAGTACTGTTGAATCTGCTATTGGCTATTACTCGTGGCAAAAAGCCGAAGGCGTTGGTTTTAGAGTGATAATGATTGAGGAGTAAATACTTTCATCCAAGAGGGTGTCCGAAGAGTAAGAAATTGATTTTTTGTCAAAATTCAGTACTACCCCACCTTAAGGGGTCTGAATTTTAACAACTTTCCTATCGGGATTTAGGAAGAAAAGTTGTTGAAGATAAAGATTTCTGTTTTTGGGACACCCTCTTAAATTAAAAATACAATGAAACAGGTCGTACTACTAGGTATATTCTCCTTGCTATGTATTAATAGCCTTTGGTCGCAGGTTGTTACAGGGCACCGGTTTATTGCATCGGGCAGTGGCATGGATAAAATTGTTATTGTGGATAGTAAGGGGCAAATCGAATGGTCGTACCTTTTCCAGGGAGAATGTAATGATGTTTCGCTATTATCTGATAGTACCATTCTTTTTAGCTACAGGCATGGAGCGCGCTTGGTGAACCTTAAAAAGGAAACCCTTTGGGAATACAAAGCAGCTAAAGGAACAGAAGTACAATCAGCATCTCCGCTATCGCGTAAGCGCTTTCTGATAATGCAAAACGGACAACCCGCCAAGCTAATGGAAATAGACCGGAAAGGACATATCAGGCGCAAATTGCATTTGCCAACCTTAGCCAATCATCCACATGCACAGTTTCGGAATGTTCGTAAAACAAAAGCAGGAACATATCTGGTTGGTTACTTTAAAGGCGATAAAGTTGTAGAATTTGATAAAAAAGGAAACAGCATTGACTCCTTAACAGTACGGGGTAATAATTTTTGTGCACTACGCCTGGAAAACGGGGGTACAATGGTGGCTTGTGGTGATGCTCACCGGTTAGTGGAGTATGATAAAAATGGGAAAGAAATCTGGAGCATTGAAGAAAATGAATTACCAAACCATCCTTTGCGATTTGTAGCCGGAATACAAGTACTTCAGAATGGAAATATAATCGTTTGTAATTGGGGTGGACATGGACATAATGGTGGTCAGGCACAGGTTTTTGAAGTAACACGCGACAAGCAGGTGCTATGGGAAGTTAAAGACTGGATTAACCTGGGGCAGATATCAACCATACAGTTATTGGATGAGCCGGGTAAGATGGAAAAGGGTGAACTGATAAGGTAAGCGGGAAAGTCTTGATATTACTGGCCCCGAGGCCTGTCTTACCCGTCAACAGGCCTTACACACCTGTCCATCGGCTTGCTTTACCCACCAACAGGCTTAATAAGTATCTCAACTGGCCTTACTACCCGTTCACAGGCATTACGCACCGACCCATAGGGGCATCTTTCCCTTTCAACTGGCCTTACACACCTGTCCATCGGCTTGCTTTACCCACCAACAGGCTTAATAAGTA
>CAZRRJ010000015.1:62236-97409 GCA_964602515.1 uncultured Saccharicrinis sp.
TCTCAACTGGCCTTACTACCCGTTCACAGGCATTACGTACCGACCCATAGGGGCATCTTTCCCTTTCAACAAGCCTTACACACCCGCCCATTGGCTTTTTTTACCCTGTCCATTGGCATGGTTGACCCGCCAAAATTTGCTGCCCAGTAATTTTTTTACTGAATATTAATCTTTGTTTTATAAAAATAGTATCTTTAGCATAAAATAAATAATCTTGAACATTCGTCCACAGATATCACTGGAAACTACACGGCATAATAATCAGGAGGTTGTTATGATTAAGTTTCAATATAACGATAAGATTATTTTCAAGCTAAAACAGCAAGTTACCGCCAAATGGAGCACTAATCTTCAGTGTTGGTATATTCCTAAGGAAACTTTTCAGTTAAATGTTTTTTTTGAATCCTTTAAGAATCTGGCATATATAAACTATTCTGCCCTAAAACGGCAAAAGAATGAAGACAAGACAGTATATCCCGAAAAGAGGCCTGTAGCTATAAAGAAGAAAATATCAGTGCCTGAATTATACCTGAATAAATTGGAACAGAAGAGATACAGTGCAAATACCATTAAACTCTACTGCCACTATTTTGAAGAGTTTCTGGGCTATTTTACCAATACCAATATTGATGAAATTGAGAAAAAACAAATTGATAATTACATCTTAGCATTAATACGGAGGAATAGAATCTCACCATCGCAGCAGAACCAAAGGATTAATGCTATTAAGTTTTATTACGAGAAAGTATTGGGGCGAAACAAGGAATATTACAACATAGATCGACCTCGCAGTGAAAAGATATTGCCAAAGGTGTTAAACGAAAGTGAAATATTTTCCATTCTTCATGCTATTGATAACATTAAACATAAGGCAATCCTTGCCACCATCTATTCTTCAGGATTAAGAAGAAGTGAACTCATTAAGCTGAGGACACAGGATCTTGATTTTGAAAGGAAAACTGTATTGATAAGGGGAGCAAAAGGGAAGAAAGACCGTATAAGTATTTTATCTGAGGCTAATGCTAATGTCTTAAAGACATACATAAAGAAGTTTAAACCCAATTACTGGTTGTTTGAAGGACAAAGCCGAAATAAATATAGCACAACAAGCATTAGTAGGATTCTTCAGAAGGCTGTTAAAAACGCAGGGATTGATAAACGAGTTACTCCTCATATGTTGCGACATTCTTTTGCCACGCATTTACTTGAACAAGGCGTAGATATTCGTTATATCCAAACTTTATTAGGACATGAATCAACTAAAACAACAGAGATTTATACACATATTAGTAATAAATCTCTTGCAAAAATTAATAGTCCCCTGGATAATATTTTAAGAGATAAACAAAAGCATAACAGTAACTTATAAATGTGATGCATAATAAGATGTTAGTTGCATTGTTATTAACACAACCGTTGTAAGCAAGTGTAAGAAACCGACTCGACACATTGATACGATATAGATAAATTGAAATAATTACAAAAACGGAATGACTGGATTGGTGCTCCGTGGATAAGGCGGTGAAGTTTGAGGGAAATTTATTTTGTTTTTTCTCCCTCCGCGCAAAGACATAAGAAACCCCACCGCTCAAAACAGCACATTTGCAAACCCCACGAGCCGACCCGCAAACCTAAGTTTGCAAAAGAGCTGTTTTTTTGCCGACACATTTCTGTCATTCTGATTGATATTATTTACTTTAGATAAAAAAATATGCCAATAAAAGTCTATAGAAATAAATTTGAACATGTTCATGAAAACATCTTTTTCAGGCAATTGGCTCTTGATTTAACTAAGCTATATGAAAAACGAAAGGAACATGCTGTATTAATAGGAAATCCTGTAATACTTGATGAAGATGGTAACAAAGTAGCTCCCGACGCTTTATTTCTAACAAGTAGTTCGTTTAATATCATAGACTTTAAAAATTTTGAGGGAGAGATAACTTTACCTGCAACACAAAATTTTGAGATTGAGGGTTGGAAAAGAGGCAATATAGTTGTTAAGGGTGGAAATCAGGTAAATCCATATATTCAGCTTAAAAACCACAAAGTAAAACTGGGTGATTACCTGAATTATCATAAATCTAAATTCCTTTCAAAAGCTTCAAAATTTCACACAAAATTTATTGATTGTATAGTTTGTTTTATAAATCCTGTTCAGTTAAAAGGTGATATTCCCGAACTGGAAAGAAATTGGTTTTTCATTAAAGACAAAAATTCTATTTTATCTGCACTTGATGATATTACCACAACCAGGATAAAATTAAGCGATGGCGATTTAGAACGTTTAGCTCACTTATTTAGTACAACCTTATGGAATCCAGAAGAAGCGGCTCCAATAGCAACTGAATCTGAAGAACAACCCGTTGAACAACAATACCACTTAACAGAGGAGCAGTCAAGAATTTTCACAGAGATTCAAAATTTCATTAATAATGAAGAAGAAAACGCATTAATTCTTTCTGGTTCCTATTCATGTGGGAAAACATTTTTAATAAACCATCTCATAAAAAATATACCAAAGGACACTGTAAACGGCTGGCAGGTTTTAGCACCCAATAACCGTATCGCTCGTAATGTTCGCAAACAGATTGAATCTGTAGGAAGTATTTACAGTCATATTTTTAAATTCTCGGAACAAATCGAAGTTCCTATTGAAAGTGAAAACGGAGTAAATACAGAAGAAAATTCCAATGAGGAAGAACCTGAATTAGTCGATACCAAATTAATTTTTAATATAAGGGAGAATAACGAATCAGACAACTTCCTTTATATTATTGATGAAGCTCATCATATTTCCGATGCAAGTTTTATAAGCCCGACAATTCAATTTGGAACAGGGCAATTACTGGCAGATTTGCTTACGTATATTGATACAGAGAAAACGAAACGGAAAATTTTATTTATTGGTGATAAGTACCGTTTAGGCATCGGCAGTTATGAAGAATCAGCTCTATGTGTCGAATACTTACAAAGCGAATATTCTATAAAATGCAGAGAAATTGAAATACAACCATACCCGCCAACTAATACAAATATTCTTAAACAAGCTTTTAGTGTTCGCAATCAGATTATAAAAGACCAATATAATCAACTTAACTTGGTTGATTCGGATGTTGTGAAAGTGGCTAAATCCGATGGCAACCTAGCACAAGCCATGCGAAAGCATTTCAGTGAAGAATTGTACAATACAAAAATTCTGGCTTTTTCTAATGATAATATTCTCGAATCAAATAATTGGGTAAGGTCAAAAGTACTCAATAGAAATGCCGAGCTTGAAAAGGGTGATATAGTAATAATTAATAACAATGTCATTGTAGCTCCTGACAACCCTTTCGCAGTACCACAGAAAATTTTCAAAGGTGAGTTTGCAGAAGTTCTATCTGTTTCAAATGATACCATAAATATTTCACAACCATTCAAAGGAAAAAAGCCTGTGCAATTGTATTTCAGGGAACTTAAATTAAAATTGGTTGAAAGAAATCTTGAAGTAAATGTTTTGTCATTTGAGAATTACTGGAATTCCACAGCTAATGAAATTAATCGGGAAGAATACATTGCGATTCATGCGTATATAAATCAAAAAGTAAGCAACCATATTAAGGAAGAAAAAAACACTTCGGAAGAATGGCTGGAATTTGTTGCCTCGGAACAATACATTACTTTGAAAAGCGAAATAGATAAACTTCAGGAACAATTTGACCGTGGTGAACAAGTAAAAACAAAACTTGATTTTAGCAAAAAGAACCTACGGAAAGTTGAGAATAATTTCTGGCGTAATCGTCGTATTGAAATTCACAGAGATATCGTTTATCATGACAAATACGTCAATGCTGTCAACTTGAGGTATGGTTATGCATTAACAGTACACAGGGCGCAATCTTATAAATGGAACCATATTTTTTTCAACCTGAATCAGGGAGATGACAGAGGTACCGATAATAAAGGTTATTTCAAATGGGTTTATTCTGGTATAGGGTGCGCAAAAAAACGATTATATCTCGTAAATACTCCCCAGATTACTCCTTATATTAAAATGGTATGGAAAGACAATCATGCCTGTGTAGTACAGACAGATGCTAAAAAAGAGTTTTTCCCATTTACAGACGATACACCAATTGAATTGCGAGACAAACCAGTTTCGTTTGAATCTGTCCCTGATTTTCTTTTTAACTTTTATTGTTGGCTATCTTCCGAATTAAATACTCAAAATATTTCTGTTAAAAATGTCGACCATAAAGATTACGCTGAACATTATCAACTTCTAGGAAAGAACAGTGAAGAGGCAAAATTGATTATTTGGTACGATGGTAAAAATCGTTTTAAAAAACACAGTGTTGTTACATCAAGTCCTAAGGAATTTGGAACTCAAATAGATGACTTTTTAAATAATCTTAAATCAGGGGAAATTATTGTTGCCAAGTCTGGTTCCTCAGAATTCAGTGATTCCATAATATCTGAACTTTTTAACCATATTAATGATGCTCTAAATGTAAACGATGTTTCCGTTATTTCAGTAGCTCATCAAAACTATGCAGATAGAATAATTTTGAAAAAACAAGAAGCAATTTTTATTTTTGATATATTTTTAAATTCCGAGGGTTTTATTACTACAATATATCCCATAAAATGTAATAATCCAGAACTTTATGATATTGTAAAAACTATTTTTAACGAGTTTATTGAAAAGCATGGAAAACCACTTGCAGCAAGCGAATGATTTAAGAAAACAAAAGAAGTTTGAAGAAGCTATTCCTCATTATGAAGAGGCATATAACGACCCTCAAACAGTTTTGAATAAGTGGGATATCTGGGGCTATGTATATTCATTAAAAAAGACTGGCAAATTAGATAAGTCAATTGAGTTATCCGAAAAACATATATCGGAATATATTGATTTTGAAAATCTGGCAAACAATCTTACCTGGGCTTATTTCGATAAATTTATTCGCACATTCGACTCAACAGATTTAAACAACATTGAAAAAGCATTAGACCGTATTTATGAAATTAATGGTCAACAAGAAGTTTCTGAGCAAAACTCAATACCTTGTCCTTTTACAATAGGTGTTTTTAAGGTTTTAAAGCATTATAAACGCCCAAACTTCAATACTTATAAAATCCGCTACTGGATTGATAAAATTGTTCCTGAGAAACTATCACAACAAGAACAAGTAATTGACCTAAAAGGAAAAGAACGTAAGTTAGCTTCCGATTTCGAAAACTATTATTCATTCTTGATTACCCTATTATTTAATGAAACAAAATATTCAGAATGCATTGAAACTGCTGAACATGCGCTGCAAAGCATAAATCAACTTCATTACGATAATTCAATCTGGTTTAAACGTAGGATTGCACTATGTCATGTTGAATTAGGTGATTCAGAAAAAGCCGAAGAAATTTTAAAATCATTAGATAAAGGCAAAGGCGAAAAGTGGTTTATTGAATATGAATTATCTAAAATATATTTTGAACAGGAAAATTTTGAAAAATCACTAGATTTTGCTCTTAAAGCAGCAAAAAACTTTGGTGATGATTTAATGAAGGTTAATCTGTATACTCATTTGGCAAGGATATTATATAAGCAAGATAAACTTGAACAAGCCAAATCTCATGCAGAACTTGTTATTGCAATAAAACAGGCTAACGATTCAAAACTCGATGCGGAACAACAAAAACTTGCATCTTTCTTCAAATTAAATACAGAAGAGACAATCGATTTAAGAAATCAAAAACGTTCAGTTGAAAAGATTTGGAACGAAATTATATATGGTACACAGGAGAAATTAAAGGGTACAATCAGTAAAATTTTGCCAAACGGAAAATCTGGTTTTATTAAAGCGGATAATGGTAAAGACTCATACTTCTTTAAATTTAATTCTGTAAAAGCCAGAAAAGATTTTATTCAGGAAGGTAAAAAAGTCAATTTCCTTATAACTGAAAGCTTTGATAAGAAAAAGAATAAGAAATCATTTGAAGCAGTAGAAATATATTTAGTTCGATGATTGTCAACCCTATTTACAAGCACATTGCCAAAGCCCCGCAAAGCCAAATCACAATTCAAAGCTTTGTCAAAGAGCTTGTAAATGCCAGCCCAATTAGCCCAAAGGGCTTTAGGGTTTGCCCACGCGCAAAAACAAAATAAATTCGTGCTTTGAATCAAGGTCAGTGCGATTTAAGAAGATAAAAGAATAAATTTGTAATGATTTGAAACAGATGGACTTTGAACGATGAACACCAGCTTACAACACGGTATATACAAAATGGGCGGGATTGTGCTAAAATCAAGGGCAGTAGCCCGCTTCAACATCGTAACGGTTTGATAGGTGTGAAGCCCGCAATCGCCCACATTTGCATATACCAATCCGTTACCAAACATGAAAAAAGACATAATGGACACAAGTTAACTGACATCTTTAATTCATTACAGAAGAAAAGTAAGTTTTGAATTACGGTAGTGAGTTCAAAAAAAATGAAGCCTCCAACTCCTGAAAGTCGAAACATTCAAAAAAGGAGACTTCGAATTTTTATAAAAACTGAAAGGCTGAATAATAAGAACAGTAGCCTTTTCAATAATTTTGCAAATATATGAAACAGATAAAAATAAATTTGATATTCATAGCTATAATAAGTGCTATTTTATTTTCTTGTTCGTCGGAATCTGATAATGATGTTGAGACAAAGATTACTCCCAATGATATTGAATTTGTAGGAATCGAACATAATGAGATGGTTGGTGAGGCATATGATTTTTTAAATCAACAAAATGGGAATTTAAAAAGTGCAAAAACTGGCATTGAAGAATTTCTTATTTCAAAGATTCGAGGTAACTCTAAGTATAGTACTGAATCTAATGAGATAGCCGTAGATTATGTCAGAAGTGTTTTTAGTCAGACAAGCTTGAAATCTCTGAACACTAACGATTATAGCCAATATTTAAGTGAAAAAGAAAATTTTTATTTACAGAAATTAGATGAAATATTAACCGATGTTGGTTTTAATAATGCAGAGGTCCCAAATAAGATCTTAGCTCTAGAAAAGGAGATTCAAAACGAATCCTCTTTTTCAGATGAACAGTTAATTGTTTTATTTTCAGCGACACAAACAGCGAGATATTCTTATTCATATTGGTCTGAAAATTGGGATAAATGGCTTGCTTTAGATGGAAATAATTTAAAAAGTGTGACTGGTGTCGGGAAAGACATTGTAAAAGGTGATGTTGCAGGTGCAGTAGGAGGAGCGGTTGGTGCTTTGGTAGTGAATGTTATACCTGGTCTTGGGCAAGTAGCTTATGGTGGTGCTGTCGTTGGTGGAGGAGTTGGAGCTTCTGTAGGGGTTGCTGTTTATAAATTAATGGAATGGTGGTAATGAGGAAAAAGATTATTGGATTTTTGATATTCATTGCAACGGGGCAAATAATTGCTATGGCTATTTGGTTCTTATTAGATGAAAATTACTTTGTTCCATTACTGATTGGGTCAATTGCTGGCTATATAGTGGGTGACAAAATGAACAAAAATAAGCTTGAGAAATAGCATGATTTTAGTAAAGGTGCCTTTTGTGTTATTACACTAGACACCTTTCATTCTAAATAAAAGCACGTTTGGTAACACGTTGCTATAGAGCATAGCAGGGTTTAGCTTTATTATTATATTCAGATTCCCGCCCTAACTGTTAGTGAGTGTGTTAAGTTAGCCATGCCGCAAATCTGCTACGCTCCATGCAACCACCGTTAGCGGCAAGGGTAAGAAACTTACTGCAAAAATATAAACTATGAAATTTGATAAATATAACCGAACTGCAAGACTATATCCTTCAATAATCATATTGATTCCATTTTTGTTGTTCACGATTTACTGCAATATAGATGGATTAAAGGATGTTTTTGATGACTTACTAAAAGTGAAAATTGTTGGAAATATTACTATTTCAGTTGTACTACTTTATCTACTCGTTCAAATAAATAGATTCTTCGGCAAGTTCTTATTTGAAAGACATCTCTTCAAAAATGAGATGGAAATGCCTACAACAAACTTTTTACTTTTTAGTGACCAGCAATATTCGAAAGACTACAAAACAAAGATAAGAGAGAGAATACAGAAAGACTTTAAAATTACATTATTGACTGAGGAAGAAGAATTAGTTGACCCAGTTAATGCAAGAAAAATGATTATTGAAGCAGTCGGATTAATACGACAAAAAGTTAAAAATGGAAGACTCTTACTTCAACATAATATTGAATATGGATTTGCAAGAAATCTGATTGGAGGTTCAATCTTGGGTCTTATAATGTCAATAGTTGATTCTGTTTACTTTTATCTCCAATCAAACAAACTGTTATTTGGACTAAGCCTTACTTTAATTGTTTGTTTTGCAATACTTCTCTGTATTCATAAACCAATAATTAAACATCTAGGAAATCAATACGCAAAACGGTTATTTCAAGAATATTTACAAAAATGATAAGGATACATTTTATAAACGTAGGACACGGCGATTGTATTATCGTTGAATTTAAAGATACGGGTAGAGTTGCTGTCATTGACATTAACATGACCGATGATATGGATGACACGACAAAAAATGAGTTGTTGACAGAAGCATTGAATAAACTTCCATCTATATATCAGCTTCAATACAGTACAGGAGTAATTTCTATGGAGCAGGTGTTGATAAATGCAGGATACAATATTCAACTTCAGAATCCGATAAACTATATGACTGAAAAAGGTATTGGCAGAGTCTTTCGTTTTATTTCAACACATCCACATATGGACCACTTGACTGGAATAAAAGAACTCAAGGATACTAAAGGTATCGGTACACTATGGATATCTAAGAATAGTCATACTCAGGATGAATCTGAACTTTCTGACTCTCAAAAAGAAGATTGGAAATTTTACAAAAAATATCGAGATACGAATGAGTATTATTTGGACGGTGTTTATACAATTAGACCTAAGTCTGGTGAATCAAGAGATTTCTGGAATGAGGATAATATAACCATTTTGGCGCCTGATTCAGAATTACTAAAAAATTCTAATTCAAATAATTTAAGCTATGTGCTTTTAATAGAATACGGTGGTAAAAAGATTGTTTTAGGAGGTGATGCAGAAAAGGATTCTTGGGATTACATTATGGATAATTATAGTGACTTGATTGAAAATGTTTCGATTCTTAAAGCTTCACATCACGGAAGAGATAGTGGCTATCATCAAAAAGCAGTTAAACATATGAATCCTATGTACACAATTGTATCTGTGGGTAAAAAGCCGTCGACAGATGCTTCAAATAAATATAGACAGTATTGCGATAATGTTTGGTCGACTCGTTGGAAAGGAAATATTATGTTTGAAATTAAATCTGATGGTAATTGGAGCTATTGGACACAATATGATAGATAAACCCCAGCCGCTAACACGCGGTCATAAAACAGTTGGGGTTCAGTGGTTTGCGAGCATTTGGTTCCCGCATCAGCATTTTCCTCGGTGGATAGTAACGAACTCCGCAAACCCAACCGTTTCATACCGCCATCCGTTAGCGGTAATTCAAAAACATTGAGAATGAAATACTTATTTATAATCCTAATAATTATAATTGGAACTGGTTGTTCTCAAACTACTAAAAAAGAAAAGACTGAGAAGAAAGAGATAATTAAGAAAGAAACAACTGAAATTAACCCAATTAAATCACAGACTACTTCCCTTTTTAAGGAGCAAATTGATACAGAGAAAGAGAACAGAATAAATCTAGATGAAATACTAAAGGATGGCTACAATACATACTTGGCTTCATTTGAAAATGGAGATTTATCCCTTTGTAGTTATCAGTTATTTGACTTGACAGAGAAAGTTAAGTATTCAGCTTTTATAAAGACAACAGAAAAATATAATCCATTTGAAAAAGAGGAAACTGTTATTGTCTATCGAAAAGACAGTTCATTTGTAAAAACTTACTTCAATGACTATGTGACACCAAATAGAACTGTTATCCTTTGTGGCAGAATTTTAGGTAATGACCTATTAAGACCATCTAAAGTGCAGATTGGAATGAAAAAGTCGGATTTTCTTAACTTGTTTTTTCAGACGAGTAAAATATATAATCAGATTGAAAGTGTCTCAATTTACGAAGATGAAATGGGAGAAATATTTACAAGTTATATATTTACTGAGGACCGTTTAGCCGAAATTAAGTTTGATTCTGATTGCGACTGGGTTGACAAGAAATGATAAAGAACATACCGCCAACACGTTGCAATAGCGCATAAGGGGTTCGTAGTAATTTAGAAGGTCTCTGCAAAACCGACCAGCGCCAAATCGCAGATTTGGCTTTAAAAATGAAATGTAAAACAAATATGCGCTTTGGCTTTGCGCAATTATGAAAGTCCGTGAGGTTTAATCCCCTTACGACGCCATGCAACAACCGTTGTAAGCCATTTGGCGAAACTGTACAAACTCGAATCGAAATTATATACTGATTAAATATGGGATATGAACTAAGTATTCAGAGAGAGGAGAATCAAATAAAATTGACAAAAGAGGAATGGATTGATTATATAAAATCGGATTCTGAATTTGACCAGATTGAAGAATTCTCCGCCGAGCTTGATGATGGAAAATCCCTGACAGTATCAACTCCAAATGCAGGATTGTGGAAAACTGATAAAGGAGAAGTACCCTTTACCTTTGATGAAGAGTATGGTTGGATAAGCGTAAAAAATCCTGATGAGTGGATTATTAAGAAAATGATTTCTATTGCTCATGACCTTGATTCAGTAGTTCTTGGAGAAGAAGGAGAAAAATATGATGAAAATAATTTACTAGGAGAGCAACCTAAGGATGATTATAAATCAGATGGTAGAAAGTGGTGGCAATTTTGGAAATCAGATAAACCAGAAGCAGATTGTCCTACACCTTTGGACTCGGATTTGGATAACGATTTATTTCTCGGAGATTGCTTCTGTTCCTCAAACAAAGAATTTGATATTGGATTAGTGTTATTTGAAATACATCAAGGTCAAAATGGAAAACACTATTCTTTCGCACCTGTATTGCTAGATAATAAAAGTAGTTCAATAGATAGATTTAGAAATGGACAAATTAAATTTCAGCCAAATTTAGGTACGCGAACATATGGAATACCAGCAATTGGCATAATCAATGACAAAGATTTGCAAGAACTAAAAAGTTATTATCACAAAGAGGGCAAAATTGAATTTCGAAAGCGTAAACCTAATTCGACATCTACATCTTATTTGCTGGGTTTGACAGAGAAACATTTGACCGAATTTGTTGATGGACTGGAAATGTATTTTACTGAGAAAGAGCGAAAAATAATACCTGTTTCAAAGATAATCAAATAGAAAAACGGCTTACAACAATAAATATACGTAATGCGGGGCAATTTAGTAATTTTGAGCATAAAAGCATTTAATAAACAAAGTAGGGGTTTGATAGTGAAGTGCCTTGAAATCCCGCACTACGCATATTCGAACCGTTGCCACCAATTAAAAACACAAGAACTATGAAAATCAAAAAAATCTACACTGTATCATATTCGTTATTATTGCTTTCAATACTTTGCTTATCATGTGAAGAAAAGGATAGTGACCTAATTGAATTATACGATAAAATAGAGCTCTTCAACATAGAAAAGAATGGTTATCCAATTTCATTGGAGGAGCCAGGAAAGCTATTCTCATTAAATCAAAAGCTTTGGCATTTAGATGAACCTGTTATAATAAGTTCTCAAGCAGAGCTGGAACGACAAATATTAGATTTTGATTACAGCATAGATAGAGAAGTTGATTTCAGTAAATATTTTTTAATTATTTCAAATCAAAATGTTACTTGGGAACTTGGTCATTTAGATTATTCTTACAAGCTAAATAATGACACTGATGCAAAATCAATAGAAATAGTAATCAATAGAACTATTCATGGATATTGGTCCAATTATAATGGTAGGAATCTGTCTGAAATACACTGTTTTTTATTGCCAATAGAACTGGCAAGCTGGGATATTTCTTTCAGCATAAATGAGCAAGGGACCTCTGAACTATTAAATATCGAGGAGTTAGAAGGAATTTATACAGGAACACTTGAAATAGAAACAACATCTGAACCTTCCAAGGACGTAATGTCCAATATAGAGCTAAATATTTTCAGGTATGATGAAAAATCTTCAGATGTTCAATGCTTGATAAAAATGGAAGAATCAACAGTTGTAATAAACAGTGTAGCAGTTATCTCTTTCGATGATAAAGACATTCTTATAGGAAACATATATGATATTTATACAGGAACTTTTAATAAAAGTGAATTCGATTTAAATATTGGAGTCTTAAAAAAAGAATCGAACAGTATTCTTCTGAATTTTGATAGTGACAAGAGTGGGCAAAATATGAGTTTTATAGGTAATAAGAAATAACTGGTGGCAACACGCTAGTATAAAGCATATGGAGTTAGTGATTATCGGGAAGTTGAGTGGAGTTTTCGAACACCGCCAAATCTTTGATTTGACTTTAATTATGAAAAGATAAAAACAAATAAAAGCTTTGGCTCGGTGGCGTTTTGAAAGGTTTGCTCGTTAAATCTCCATACGCTTCATCTAGCCACCGTTGGGCACTATAAAAAAATAACACATGAATAATTGGCATCCAACTTTAATACCAATAATGCGTGAAGAAGATTATCATACGCATTATCTAGGGGAAACTAAAAACGGACTTCTGTTTTTTGGCTATGAGACCTTTGTATTTCCTAATGGTTATTCAGGTGACAATTGGCAAACTGACAGAATTGAATACGCATTAGTTTACCTATTTGACAAAAATGGAAATCATATTGAAACAAAACACAAGTGTGCAGGAAAAACAAGTGAAATTCGACCAGGCACAACCAAACTTCTATTAGACGAATTGCTAGCCGAGTCAGAAATACATGAATTTAAAGACATTAAAGTAAAGCCATTTAGAACAGATATTGATGGCATTGAATTCGGACTGATTCCTAACGATGAATATAAAGTAATAGAATTACAACCAAGTTCAACAATAGCGTTTGGCGAGCCATGGAATGGTGAATATGACACCTGATTTTTTAAAATATAAATTACAGTGCCCAACACGTTGCAATAGCGCATAAGGGGTTCGTACTTTATAGGTAGGCCTCTATAAAAGCGAACAGCGCCAAATCGCAGATTTGGCTTTAAAATGAAATGTAAACAAAATATGCGCTTTGGCTTAGCGCAATTATGAAAGTCTGTGAGGCTAAATCCCCTTACGACGCCATGCAACAACCGTTGGCAACAAGTTAAAATGACGCAATGAACTTACCAGTTACAAATAGACGAACAGCAATATCAAAAGTGGTTGTTATTAATCTTTTTGTCGCTATAATAATCGTTAGTCTGACAATTTCAGTTAATGATTTCAATTTTGGACACTGGTTTATGTTACCATCTTTACTTTGGGGAATAGTGCATATCACAAAAAACAATGTTCATAAAGCAGTACTTGAAAACGAAACCATAAGAATTTCGATTAACAGACATAGCATAACAATCCCGATTTCAGAAATTACTTCAATAGATTCAGCTTTTAGTAGACCAGATATTTTCGACGGAACTTTCAGGATTACATATTTTCTGACAACTCAGAACAAGTATTCTTTTGGCTCAACCTTATTATTAGGATTTACAACTAAAAAAATACAGACTGAAGAACCTATTGAGATTAAAACAATAAAGTCAATCTTAGAATATACGAAAAGATAAAAACCAGTTGCCAACAAACCGCAATAAAGCATATGGAGTTCAGCTCTTTTTGAAAGTTTTGTGGCTTCGGCAATCAACGCCAAATCGCTGATTTGGCTTTCAAATTGAAAAGTTAAAACAAATACAACGCTTTGGCTCCGCTTTATTTGGAAAGTTAGTATGGTTAAACCTCCATACGCTTCATGCGGCAGGCCGTTAGGCATAATTTACCACACCATGAACCACTAGAATTTAATTAAATCAGAATATAAAATATTAAGAATGAATGATAAGATTAATCAACTAATAGAAGAAGCTAGGCAACATACTTTTGAGAAGAACAATTATAATCATCCAGGTGGCTTAGGTGTTTTTAGTAGACCAAGTGCTGAATTTCAGGCATGGATTGCAGAATGTGAAGATTTTCTTCTAACAACATATGGGAAAGATAGTGCTCCATGGAGAATCTTCGAGAGGTTTAATAGAATAAATTTAGATAATAATTATTCAGATACAGTTGAACGTGAAAAAGGCATTATTGTAAGTGCTTTAACTGCTTGTTTGAGAATTGCTCCTAAGACAAAAGTTAATAGTCCGATTATAACAAAAGAATTAGACTTAAGTAGAGTTTTTATTGTACATGGCCATGATGAACTTCTAAAAACAGAAGTAGCTAGGTTTGTTGAACAACTTAATCTTAAAGCAATTATCTTACATGAACAAGCGAGTTCAGGTAAGACAATAATTGAAAAAATTGAAGAGCACTCAAATGTAGGTTTTGGAATAGTACTATACTCTCCTTGTGATGTTGGAGCAATTAACAAACAGGAATATGATTTAAAGCCAAGAGCAAGACAAAATGTTGTATTTGAACATGGTTTTTTAATTGGAAAAATTGGACGCAATAATGTTTGCGCATTAGTTAAAGGTGACATCGAAAAACCAAATGATATTTCTGGAGTAGTATATATATCAGTTGCAGGTGATTGGAAACTTTCTCTTGCAAAAGAACTAAGAAATAGTGGGTATGAAATTGATATGAATAAAGTAGTATAAAAACTATGCCTAACAATGGCTAATAAAGCATAAGTGAGCCGACTGTTTTTGGTTGGTTCGTAGCTTCGGCGAACAGCGCCAAATCGTTGATTTGGCTTTTGAAAAGTAAAAGTAAAAACAAATACAACGCTTTGGCTTTGTGAAATTTGGAAGTGAGTACGGTTAAAATTCCCTTACGCTTCATAGCCGGGCCGTTAGGCACAAGCTTAAAAAAAGACCAATGAAAACGATATTACCCATTTTAATCATTTTGACTTTAGTGTCTTGCAATCACTCGACTAAAAAAACTGATACAGACCAATCAGAGGTGACAGAAAATTCAATTGACACTGTATTGGTAAAAATTGAGAATAAAATAGATAAGCCATTAATTGATTTCTATGCAAAATCATACACATATTGTTGGGTTGCAAATAAAGATACCCTTGATTTTAAAATTGGTTTGACTGAATATGTGAGAGATAGTTCTGTGCAAATTAGATTTTATAATGACAGACCAATTCTATTTTCATGTGCAATTGATAAATTAAACGACTGTTTACCAGAAATTAAGCAAGACTTTAATATTGACCGACTCAATTCATTTTATTTTGAGCCACCGATATATTATAAAGACATGACAACTGAACTTTCAAAGAGTTACGAGAATCAATTTGGAGATAAAAATATAAGTTATCAGAAGCTGGATGAGTTTCTTATGAATTCGTGGTTGGAAGAAAAAATTAATGAATTTTTGAGACAAACTAACAAGAGTACCAAAAGATACTCAATTGAAAAATTTCATCTTCTCGACAAAGACTACTATGCCACGTATATTCCAGGTGTAGACTTGAATGATTATCCTTCATTTTCGATTAACGGAATGGGAATATCAGTGATTTTAAATGACAAAAAATAAAAGCCAGTGCCTAACAAAGTACATATTGCAGGGCGGGTTCGGTGGTACGCCAACTGCGGATTCTCGTTTCGCAGTTCCGTGTCCTTCGGACAGGAACGCTCTTCGAAATCCGCCCCGACAACATGTACCAACCGTTGTGTTTCATGCTAAGAAACGACAGTGCAACTAAAGCCAACGCACATTTGGCACATTTGCAAGCCCAAACCCACTGGCTGATGCTTCAGCTTGCAAAAGAGCCAAATTTTTGCCGACACACGATAAAAACGATTATATGAAAGATATTTATATTAATGGAAATAGTCGAGTAAGTATAGAATCTGAGAATGACATTGTTTCAAAAGTGTTCATAGATAATAAAGAACATAGATTTGAGCCAGATGACCTTCAAGACAAAGGACAATATGCATTACAAGTTAAAAGAAATAAATATCAGAAATTTCTTAATCATCAGTTTGAAAATTTTGTAGTCCTAACAGGAGCTGGTTCTTCGGTCGGGATTGGTGAAGGAAAGCTGAAAGGTAGACTTTTATCTCATCTTTGGGATGATGTCGAAAAAGAACTTACAAAGGAGACTTTATCTGAATTCTGTAAACTTGTTCATTATACCGATAAGAATGGGGATGTTTTTATAAAGAACTTAGAAAAATTACTATCGTGTGCTAATTCAGCAAAAGAATATGTTAAAAGTGAGAATATTGATATTCAAAAAACAATTGAAAAAATAGAAAGCTTAATAAAATCAAATTGTGAATTAGAACTTCCACAAGATTCTCCACACAAAGTATTTCTTGAGAAAATAACTAAAAGGAAAGTAACTCTGCCTAGAGCTAAAATATTTACTCTTAATTACGACACTTTATTTGAGCAAGCTGGAAGATTAGGCAACTTTACAATTATTGATGGATTTTCGTTTTCATTTCCTAGGATATTTAGCGGTCGTAATTTTGATTATGATATAGTTCAAAGAGATAATAGTCGTGTTAAAGAAGAGGATAATTTTATTAGAAAAGTATTTCATTTATATAAGCCGCACGGTTCTGTTGATTGGGAAAAAGATTTAAAAGGAAATATTTTGCAAAAAAGTAAGACTGTAAAACCTCTTATGATTTATCCAAAGGATAGCAAATATGAAAACTCATATGAGCAACCTTATTTTGAGATGATGTCAAGATTTCAGCAAAATTTAAGGAACGATAATGTTATTTTGATTTGTATTGGCTTTAGTTTCAATGATAAACACATTGTTACGGCTATTCATGAAGCACTTGAACAAAATCCAAGTTTCCAATTAATGGTTGTGAATAAGGGGATTGATAGTTCAAATAAATTTACAAAAGAACTTTTTAGACTTGCACAGAGTCACTCGAATATCGTTCTTGTTGATGAAATTTTTGAAGATTTTGTCAGATTCTTTCCTGATTTAAAAACATACAACCAAGAAGAACACAGAAAACTTGTCATCAATTTAAACGAAGGACAAGATGAATAGAAATCCTTTTGAACACAGTTATTTTATTGGATACATTAATCATGTAACTCCGCAATTTGTACAAGTTCATTTCCCTTCTAGTGTACTTTTAAAGTCGTTCACATTTAAGGGAGAACAACTACAAGGTGGATTAGTTGGTAATTTTGTTGTGATTGAGGGACAACAATTTGGATTTCTAGGAAAAATACTTGAATTAAGTTTACCAGAAAAAGAAAGGTTAGAGTTAAGCGAGAAATCATTCAATAATAAAGATTTTCATCCAACTGGGAAAATTGAAATTCTATTATCATTTGACTTATTTGAACCAAGTAAAATTGAGAAAGGATTAAACTCTTTACCTGCAATTGGGGCAAAAGTATTCGTTTGTTCATCTGAATTTATAAAAAGATATTTTAGAGGTTTTGGATTAAAGCAAGACCAGGTTGAGAAAGCTCCTGTTATTGAATTGGGTTGTTTAACTTATGATAAAACAGCCCAAGTCGAAATCTCACAGCAAGCCATTTTTAGTAGACATTGTGCTGTGGTTGGCACAACTGGAGGAGGGAAAAGTTATACTGTTAGCAAACTAATTGAAGGTCTCGTTGAAAATAATGGTAAAGCAATTTTAATTGATGCTACTGGTGAATATTACAAACATGATGAAAAGGAATACTCAGATGAATCATCAATTTTGTCATCAAAGACCTTTTTCCATTATTCAAATCTTACGGTGGGTGATATATTCGTCCTTTTGCGTCCTTCTGGTCAAGTTCAAGCTCCAAAATTAATGGAAGCTATAAAATCTCTAAAAGTACTGAAGGTTCTCAATGAAAAGGAGGATAAGGATTTTATAACTAAAATTGATGACAATACTTTTAGTATTAAAATTTCTGATGAAAAGAGCGAACAGATTAAATGCAATAATGGAGCGTTATTAAAAGCTGGTCAATTAATGAGACCTTTTAACCGTGTATATAATAAATACATTTATGAAATTGAAAGCTTGGATTCTGATTTTGATATTTCAAAATTAAGCACTCAAATAGTTAATGAATGTGTATATGACGTTGACTTTAACAATTCGAATAAGTGGGGTAATCAAAATGCTAATCATTTGAATAATTGTATTAGCTTGATTCTAAGAATAGGTAACCTTGTTACAAATCCACAATTCGAAAATATTTTTGGATTTAAAAAAACAAAGAATGATAGCAATGAATTAATTATTCAAATTAAAAAATTCTTATCCAGTAAAAAGAATCTTCTAAGAATTGGATTCGAAGATGTTGGATTCGATTTTCAAGCAAGAGAGATTTTGGCAAATGCAATTGGAAAATATCTTTTAGAAGAATCAAGAAAATCAATATTTAAAAAATCTCCATTAGTATTATTTGTTGATGAAGCTCATCAATATTTAAATAAAGAGGTTAAAGATGAGTACTTTGAACTAACTAAATTAAACTCATTCGACTCAATTGCTAAGGAGTGTAGGAAATATGGTTTGTTTTTATGTTTGGCAACCCAAATGCCAAGAGATATTCCGACAGGGACATTAAGCCAAGTTGGCACTTTTATAGTTCATAGACTTATTAATCATTTTGACAAAGAATCTATAGCTAACGCTAGTTCTTCAGCTAATAAAAGTTCATTAGATTTTCTTCCTGTACTTGGTGCTGGTGAAGCAATTCTTATGGGAGTAGATTTTCCTATGCCTGTAATGCTAAAAGTTGACAAACCAACAACAGAACCTGATTCTTCAACTCCTAATTTTATTCAAACCAAAAATATAGAAGAAAATATTTAATATTTATGAGTGCATTTAAACTACTGGCAATACGTCCACTAATGAATTGCTCCCGCCGTTTTTTGAAAATTTTAAAGGAAGGGGAATTATATAAATTTTATAATGATTATGAATATAAAATCGACCTCAATCAACAAGTTGTAAACATAATTCCATTACAAAAAACACCTAGAGACTTATATAATATTCAAACTTCTTCAAAAACAATAAATGTTAATATCTCAGCAATAGTTGGTAAAAATGGAAGCGGTAAAAGTAGCCTTGTCGAATTACTATTCATGGTGATTAACAATATTGCAAAACCATATATTCCCAATGATACAAAGCCTTTATATAATGTTGTAGAAGACATTAATGATTGCTTAAATGTTGAGCTTTACTTCGAAACTACATCTATATACAAAGTAGTAGTTTTTGATGATTCTAAAACCCAGTCTATTAAAGCATTTAAGTTAGTCAACTCAAGTTTCGTGAAGGATGACGGTTTTAATTTAAAGGATTTATTCTATACTATAGCTGTTAATTACTCTGTTTATTCTTTAGATTCAAGAGAACTTGGGGATTGGTTGACTGAGGTGTTTCATAAAAATGATTCATATCAAACTCCCTTAGTACTAAATCCTTTCAGGAAAGAAGGTAATATAAATTATGAATCAGAAAAAGGTTTGATTAATGATAGGCTTTTAACAAATGTTTTAAGAAAAAAGAAGATTGAGGATTCTTTTGATTTTAGAATGCTTACTGAAAAACAAAAAGTCGACAGTATTGAATTAGAGTTAAACTCTACAGATTATAACTCTAAAATTTTATACACAAGTCAAGATATAAGTTCAAAAAGCAAAAGAATACAAGTTGCTTCTAAAGGTTTAGTCCACTATAAACCATTATTATTCAAGATACTTAGCCAAAAATTGAATTTTGACTTTGAACAAGTTGATAAGACAATTGAAGTAAATAATAAAGCTCTTGACTATATATTTTACAAGACATTCAAAATTGCTGAGGTATACAAAACGAATTTTGGGAATCTTTTTGATTTCGAAACAAAGATGTTGATTGGCAGAGTTCATCCTGATTCATTAAAGAAGGATTCATACAGAACACAAATTGATGAATATTTAAATAGACTTTTTGTTTATCCAGGGACTCACATAACCAATAAAATAAGACAAACAATAAATTTTCTAAAATTCAATAGCGAAAATAAAATTGGGGTAAGTACACAATTAACGCTTGGAGTAGATGATTTATCTAAGAATATTGATGAGATGATTTCTTTAACCAAATCAAAAGATACGGAAAGAATTGAATTCATTCCTCCACCCATATATGATGTTGATTACAATTTAACCTCGATTAGTAACACAAATGGTTTAAGTACAAAATTTAGCCTTTTAAGTTCTGGAGAAAAGCAAAAAATTCACTCTGTAAGTTCAATAATATATCACCTTATTAATATTGATTCAGTTATAGAAAATGGTAGTATTATTCAATATAAAAATGTAAATATAATTTTTGAAGAGATTGAACTGTATTTTCACCCTGATATGCAACGAACATTTGTTAAGTTTTTATACGATAGCATTCGTAACATTTCTTTAAAAAGTATTGATTCAATAAATATTTCTTTGGTAACTCATTCTCCATTTATTTTATCAGACATTCCCAATACAAATATTCTATATCTTGATATTCAGAAAAAAGAATTACAAGATTTTCGTGCCTATCCTCAGAGCAAAGATGTGAATACATTTGGAGCAAATATTCATGAACTTTTATCAGATAGTTTCTTTATGGCTAATGGCTATATGGGCGAATTTGCTAAGTTGTTTTTACAGAAAATTATTGCTGACCTGAAAGATGTTGAGTACAAAAACCAGGAATCATTATTATCAAGAATACAGATTATTGGAGAACCAATAATAAAAGAGAGGTTAGAAAAAATGTTTAATGATAAGTTTCGTAGCATTGAACTTTTGGAGCAAAGAATTAAATCTATGCAAGAAGAACTTAAAAGAATGCGTGAAAAATGAGAAGGATAAAAATTGATTCAGTTCTTGAAAAAAAAGTAGATGAATTCTATAAAAATTTGTTTTCTAACCGTGATTTTACAAAACCTATAGATAAACTGAAATATCTTAGAAGTAAATATCGTGGTATAGGTAGACAATATTTGGACAAGATAATCAACGAGTATGATGATATTTTACGAGCTAAACCCTCCAGATTTTTTGAGCTAATAAATGAATTCAATGCAATATTGAAATTCGAAAAATTTCCGAAGAACTATGCGGAGAAAATAGTTTTAGCTATGCGTTATGGAGACTTACGGGATAATGAATACTTGGGATTGGCTAAAAATCTAGGATTTAATTCGTGTATATACTGTAATGCTCAACTAGCGAATGTTATAAATCTTGAATACTATAAAAAGAATTTCAAAGATAAAGGCATAAAGAAAGGAGATATCAGAAGAAGAAAAGCTAATTTTGAATTAGACCATTTTTATCCAAAATCAAAATACCCTTTTTTATGTACTTCATTCTATAATTTAATTCCGAGTTGCAGTAGCTGTAACAAAGCTAAAAGCTCTGAAGAAGCTTTATTTATGCTGTATTCAGAGGATGATGATTTAGATGTGTATTCATTTGTTTTGGACAAGGACGTTGAACTTAATTATTGGAATAATCAAAAAACAGAAGAAATAAAGTTTCACTTTACACATTATAAAGACCAAAACAACATAGATTCAGATGATAAAAAGCTTCTTTCAAATCATTCAAAATTATTTCGTATTCAGGAACTTTACGAAACACAGAAAGATATAGTCGTAGAATTATTGCACAAATCAAAGGCATATAAGGAAGCTAACAACAGGCATTTAATAAGAGATTTTAATGAACTTTTCCCTGACAAAGAAATGATTGAACGTTTATTGATTAGCAATTATACAAAACCTGAAGATATCCATAAACGACCAATGGCAAAATTCACACAAGATATTGCTCGCCAACTTAAATTGATTAAATAAAATGAGCCAACTCCTCGCATCCATACACATTGCCAAGTCGCTCAAAAAAGCTGACGCACAGACCAAAACTTGTCAAAGAGTATGGTTGCCCAAACACACGGACAGACTGCGAAGAATAAAGCACGAAAACACAACACGGTATATAAAACATTTGGCGGAAAGTGCTAATTTTAAGGGCGGTACACTTAATAAATATCGCAACGGTTTGATAGGAAATCGCTTTGAAATGCCAAACGTTTCATATACCAATCCGTTGTGGGTAATTTACGATGAACAATAGCAGATTTAAATATCGACCTCCGATTAAATACCTTTTCATAGGATTAGGAGGTATAATAATATCTCCACTTTTCGCAATGCTGATTAGTAAAGACGAGATTGTTGTTTCCATTATTGGCGGATTATTTAGCTTAATAATGTTAGCAATGGGACTCGGATTTTTAATAATATATATTCGCAAATTTAATGTTGGTGATTTAGTAATTGGAAAAGACTTTTTGGAGATACCTGGTCGCTGGAAAGATAGAGTGAAGGTTGATTTCAATAATGTTAAAAATATTGGTGATTTTAACACTTATGACCATGTGATAGAAATAGAGAGCGAGCAGGGAATCCATTTGATTGAAAAACAGTGGATGAAAAAGCAGGAGTTCGATAAAGCAAGAGAATTATTGATTAAAAAAATAAACAACGATTAGAATGAAATACTATAAAAAATGGGCTTTTAGATTATTTATATACGTTCTGATAATGAATGTTGTATCTTTCGTACTGACAATTAGTTACGTTGATATGGCACACGATGCGACAAGATTTGCTCAGAACATGCTAATACTTGGACTTGTAAGTACAATTTGCCTTTTGATTGGATTGATAATGGTTGCATTATGTATAATCAAGAAGGAGGTCAATGATAGAAAGACTTGGATTGCTACGATTGGATTGAGCTTCTTTTTTGTAACAAGTATTTTGACTTATTTCGCTCAATAAATGAAGGACAAACTACCCACAACAATGTGTATAATTCATAAGGGTTTCAGTGGTATGCGAAGCATAGTCTCCCGCTCCAAATTCAGTAACGGTGGATACGAACGCAGCCCGCAATCCCTTACGAAATCATACACTCACCGTTGTGTGTAATGATACAAGAGCCTGAGAATTCAATATTAACTAAAAAAGGATTAAAAATGGAAAAAGAAAAAATTTCAACAAATGAAGTCTCATGGACATGGGCAGACCAGCTAAGTACTTATAAATTCTGGGGAATCTTCCTTTTCTTTATTTTTTTATTGATACCAAATGTTATTATGAGCTTCTCATACTCAATTTTCAGAGAGTCTTATGGAATGAGTACATCTGAATTAGCTACAGCAATGACTTTTAAATCATTTGCTGGTTTCGGAGGATTTTGGTTAGCATGGTTTATGGTTCGTATGAAAAACCATTACCTTCTCTATCTTTTTTCAAGTTTAACAATAATTGGACTACTATTATTACTTTTAACACCCTCTATTATATCATTATCAATAAGTTACTTCTTAATTGGACTAAGTTTCGGTGCCATTGCATTAGCGATTCCTACAATCATTTCTGGTGGCAAAGGTGGCAGTGAAATGTTCGTTGTAAGTTTTGGATTAATCACCTTCTTTGAGTTGGTTGCCTGGACTTCTTTCAGTGGTTTATTTGGTTGGCTTTTTGATATATTGAATAATCCAAAAAGCTATATCATTATTGGATTAGTATCTGCATTAATTGGAACGATATTGCTTTTACCTGTTAAAGCAGAACTATTTAATATTCCGCCACCAGAAAGAAAAAATACTCTAGCTCCAATTCATAGAGAACCTGTACTCGTAGCACTTTTATGCCTGATTCCTATTTATAACATTTATTATATATTACACTTATCTTATCGTTTACATGGTGAGGTTAATCAAATCAATCCTACGCAAAATATATTATCACCCAGAGCAGCAGTTTGGTGCACATTATTTCTTTCAATCCTTTCACCGATTATTGTTTCCTCATTAAATACTAGTCTTATCATAAAGCTTAAAGAGAATAATGCTCCAAAATTTTATAAAACTTGGGCAATAATACTTTGGGCATTCATTTTCACACCGATTAGCTATGCTTTGATTCAATCAAATCTGAATCAGTTGACACAAAATCATTTAAATGATATGTAGGGATAATTTGAAAAAATAGGTGTAGGATTTAATCACTACACACAACATTTTGTATAAGTAATGGCAGGTAAAGTGCTAAATATAAAGGTTTGTAGCCCGCTCAAACTGGGAAGCGGTTTGATAGGAAATTACCACGCAATCTGCCACTACTCATACAATGTACCGTTAGCAAACATAAAAAGACCGATACTAATAATAAACTAAAATATTAAGAAATGGCAAAGTTGAATATGGAAGGTTCCTATGGCCTTACAAATGAGAAAATTGACGAAGTTGCTACAAAAACATCTGCAGGTAATTATGCTCTTGGGTACGTAAAAGATAATTCGTTTTACGTGAAATATGTTGGACGGGCAGATAGTGATGTAAATGGTAGACTTAAAAAATGGGTTGGTGATTATGACCGTTTTAAGTTTAGCTATGCCTCTTCTCCAAAAGCAGCTTTTGAGAAAGAATGTGAGAACTATCATGATTTTGGTGAGACTAAGAGCCTTGACAATAAAATTCATCCGGATAGACCTGATGGAGCATCATGGAAATGTCCCAAATGTGACAACTTCGATTAATTATGGATATTTCTCAAAAGAAAAAGATAAGATTCGAGTTTTTAAATAAGCTTTATGAGGTTACAGATGGAAATTCTTCATCGATTGTTAACATGTGGGAACTTGGAAATGAAATTGCGATTGAGAGAAATGACATTTCAAATGTTGTCGATTATTTAAAAGGAGAATATTTAATTGAACCAATGACTTTAGGAGGTGGAATTTCGATTACTCATGAAGGAATTCTTGAAATTGAAGAATTGCATAATTCCCCAGATATACCTACCGAGCATTTCCCAGCAATTAATGTTATTCATGTAGAAAATATGACTAACTCAGCGATTCAGCAAGGGAATGTAAACTCTAGTCAAAGTGTATTATTCGAACAGGCTAAAACAGCTGATTTAAATAAGCTTATCGAAGAAATTGAAAAAATCAGAAAAAATTTAGGATTCGAACCAGAAGACAATGAAGAATTTGAATCAGAATTTGAGACGATTAAAACACAATCAAAATCACCAAGACCTAAAAAATTAATTATAACAGAATCATTAAAGACTATTCGGAATTTGCTTGAAGGCGTTGCTGGTAACGCAATTGCACCATCAATTATAGAAATGATTAATGGTTTGATATAAATTACGTTTGCTAACATTTTGTATAAGTAATGGCAGGCGATATAGTAAATATCAAGGTTTGTAGCCCGATCAAACTGCGTAGCGGTTTGACAGGAAATTACCACGCAATCTGCCACTACTCATACAATTTACCGTTACCTGCAAGGCTAAAAGACAGCTTGTACATAAAATAAAGTAATTTAAAGACAATGAAAGCATACGCTCTAGTTATAGGAAATAACAACTATCTATATACCAAAAAAACTTTAGATAATGCAATAAATGATGCAGATGCAATAGCTAAAAAATTAAGCCTCTTAGGTTTTAATGTAGAAAAAAAACGGACTGTGATACACCAATTTTTGCTAAAGCGTTATCATCGTTCTGCAATTCTATTGAAGAATCAAGTGTTGCTCTATTGTTTTTCTCAGGTCACGGGTTGCAGATTGATGGGCAAAATTATCTTTGCAATATAGATTCACAATTTGAAGATGAAGGCTCTGCAAAATACACTTCTATAGAGCTAGAAAAAGTACTTAAAGACATTGATAAAGCCAACCCAAAAGTCAAAATCATTATACTGGATGCTTGCAGGGACAACCCATTTGATGACTCAAGTAGAGGCGGACATACATCTGGGCTAGCACCTATATATGCTCCAAAAGGAAGTATAATAGCATTCTCAACTTCTCCAGGACAAACTGCAAGTGATTCTGATGGGGTAAATGGGAAACATAGTTATTTCACAAAAGCAATTCTTGATCATATTGATGATAAATATATACCTATTGAAGAGTTTTTCAAGCGTGTAAGAACTTCAGTTTATGCAATGTCTAATGGCAAACAATTGAGCTGGGAACATACATCGCTTATCGGAGATTTCTTTTTTAATTCTGGACAACTTATTCAATCAATAGATTTACCTTACTCAAAAGAAGTAATTGCTGACTCAACTTATAATCCAAGCACATCAGATGTTGATACCATAATCACTAATCTTAAATCTCACGATTGGTATAAGCAGAATTCTGCATTTAAGGGTTTTCAGAAATTAAAGCCTTCAGAAGTTGATATTAACTCGCAATTTATTATAGGTCGCAACCTTTTACAAACTGCTGTTGGTGGCGAATGGGATACAAACAAGTTTTTCGAGAATCTAAAAGATAATTTATTGAAATGGAATATAGATGGCGAAAATCATATATTAAATGGGATTCTATATGAAATATACTTTGATTCTGATGGACAACTTAGGGAAGGTTTAAGTTTCAAATCAGCTTTAATTGACAAAATATTCACATTAGAAGAAGATAAAAATTATACTTCAAGTATTGAGTTTATTCAAAACCAGTTGAGTCCTTTTAAAGATTATATCTTATATATTCCATCGATTAAACCTACTTCTATAGCTGTTGACATTATCTTTAGAAAAGAATTAGTTGAGCACATTCCCGGTGTTAAAAAAACTTTTTACTATTTAGAGTCATTAAAGTATAAAGGACAGGAACTCTTTAAAATTAAGGAAGATGATTTTTCTCTTTTCACTTACAATGAATTTAAAGATAAAATATCATCTCGATTGTGCATACCAAAGCATCATTTATCAATGATTACTAATTACAAGCAGGAGGAAATAGGACGAGTTGCTGCACCTTGGATATTTAATTTTGCTAAACAATAAAATAAAGAATAATGAGAAAGCCCAGCAGGTAACATTTTGTATAAGTAATGGCAGGCGATGTGGTAAATGTCAAGGTTTGTAGTCCGCTCAAACTGCGTAGCAGTTTGACAGGAAACTACCACGCAATCTGCCACTACTCATACAATTTCCGTTGGCATTAATTAAAAACCACGATGCAAAAGAACATTTTATACGTTGCCATATTACTTCTTTTCATAGGTTGTAAAGAAAAGAAACAGACAAAATCTTTAAGCGATACAGCTCCAACTAAGACAGAAATAATTGAAAAGAAAGAATTAAATATCAAAAAGGCACAGACAGCTCCTTCAAAATCTAAGAAAATTATGGATAATGTTCCTGAAGGTGAATTTGACAGATATTTCTTGGCTTTTAAAGATTCGACAGTTAGTTTATGCTGTTTAGACGAATTATATAATCCATTTGGATTACTAATAGAACGTGATATTTCAGGTTATCTAACAGATTATGAAATTTCATATGAAACAGAAGGGGAATCGAAAACAATTGTTTTCAGTAAAAACCAGAACATGGTTAGACTTGTAAAATGGAAATCAGAATATTCTGACCATTTTGAATTGTTCCTTGGCAAGGGTCAACTTACTGACCATGATTTAAGACTTTTAAATGGAATCAAAATTGGAATGACTAAAACAGAATTTATTAATCGCTATTTTCAATTCGCAGATTCAACAATTAAAAAAATCAACCAAGTTTCTGTTTGCCTAGACGAGAGAGGTGATAGCTATACAAAATATAAATTTGAAAATGATACACTTTCTAGAATCAATTTCGGAGAATGGGAAGAATAACTAATGCCAACAAACCGCAATAATGCATAGCAGGCGACAGTGCGCTTTGGGTGGGCAGATTCCCGCCTCGTTTGTCAGTCCTGCCGGACGGACAATCAGCACCGAAAATCTGCTACAGCATCATGCGGCAGGCCGTTATGCTTAATATTGAAAAGTGCCATGTGACAGAGATATTTACATTAGAATGACATGTAAATGACATAAGAGTGTCATAATAAAAAATAATATTTTGGAAAAACTAATTTTTCATTTGTAGTAAGTTTCATTTTTCAATTTCATGGATAAAGAAAAAGTTGGAAAGAATGTCTTAAACGCAAGAAAAACAAAAGGATTAACACAAGCTGAACTTTCTGAAGTTAGTTCGATTTCGATTAGAACAATACAACGATTAGAATCAGGAGATGTTATTCCCAGAGTTTATACGCTCAAGACATTATCAAAACATCTTGGTGTTGATTTGCTTATTGAAGCAGAAAACTCAGAAGAAATGGACAACAAAAACTTCATTCATGATTTAAAATGGATAAATGGAATTAAGAATTTATTTAATTTAAAAACTTACACAATGAAAAAGGTTATCGTTTTATCATCAGTTCTCAGCATACTAACAATTGGTTTATTTGCTATTTCAACAGACTTTAAAATAGAAAAACATAATTCAGCTCAAATCAATCATTTACAGTCTGAAGAATTGAAACCGCTAGATAAGAATCTTCCCTGCGGATTTTATGCACAAGTTGTTGATGGTGATACAACATATTATGGACTAATTACCGAGAGTTATATCGACATGAAGGAGATTGCTCCTACCGTAAATTACACTTCTAAATTCGGATATGAGTTTTTATTAAAACATTATTCAATTGTAAAAAAGCAATTAAAAGGACTTAAACGAGACGAGTATCCTAAAAACTTTAAGCCATCACCTAATGACACTACTGTCTTAAATGAAATAGGATTTACGCTTACAGTTCCAGTGTACAACTATAAGGATTCATGTATTATGCCAGTAGGTTCAAAAAGTAATCCTTTAGTTGGGTTCTATTTCAATAAAAGTTTTCCTAATCCAATTGGAGTTGGGCCATTTGACGAGAAGTATTTTCGAGACCATTACGACTTAAAAGAAGTATATCATAAATTTATAAATGTGTCAAATCTAAAAATAACATTAAACAACATGCTCATTGAGAAGAGGGATTATAAAAAGCTCACAGACTATGAGATTGTAAATTTATCTGACATTAGGTCAATTATTGTCTATAAAGAAGAAGATGATTGTGAAATAATTATTACTACAATATAAAAATACTAAGCATAACAATGTACATATTGCAGGGCGGGGTTCGGTGGTACGCCAACTGCGGATTCTCGCATCGCAGTTCCGTGTCCTTCGGACAGGAACGCTCTCCGAAATCCGCCCCGACAACATGTACCAACCGTTGTGTGCAATTAAGCAAAACCGGACAAACAAAATAGTAAAACAAAATAGACATGATGAAAAAGATTTTATTGACAATTAGTTTTTTAATAGTAATTATTAGTGTTGGAGCTCAAGATTTATTGAGAAAAACCAATGGGGATGAAGTGAAGGTAAAAGTTTTAGAAATTACAAGTGAAAACATTAAATATAAAAAGTTCTCAAATATTGAAGGACCTCTTTACACAATAAGTAAGACTGAACTACAGGAAATTATTTTTGAGAATGGCGACAAAGAAACCTTTAATAAAAGAAAAGTGTCAAGTGACGGGAGAAAAGCTGTATTTATAAAGCTTACTGAAGATAGTCAAGTTGAACCTGAACAAGAAGTATGGAAGGAAGAAATTGAGAAGTATTCGAAATTAAGACTTGTTGAAAATATTGAAGATGCTGACTTGATTTTCAAATTTAGGATTAGACGAGCAATGGGAGAAGCTCGTGTAAGTGTACTTGTTTTTAACTCTGGCAGTGACAAATATCTGTGGGAATCAAAAAAGTATAGGGGAACAGCTAATGTTTATAATAGAATGGGAGCTTCTTTACATGGGATAAGAAGATGTTTAAAAAAGGGTATTATACCTGAGATTGAGAAAGGAACTTTTTAAAAAATACATAATTAAAAAAAATGAAGGCAATTAGATATTTTGCTCCTGAAGCTTATGGCGCGTGGGCTAAGACAGGTTATTTATTCGAAAATGGTCATTTCATATGTGAGTTTAAATACTACAATAAACCATATTACATCTGCAGAAAATATGATTTCAATACTCCACCAGAAAAAATAACATGGGGCAAAGACGTAGTTGATTATAATAATAATAATAGCTCTATGTCTGGAGCTATTGCAGATTATCAGACTTTCGAAATTAAAGAAAGTGTGGAAAAAGATTTTGATAAAATGAAATCAAGTATAGTTAACAGAGGGGTGAGTTATTGGTCAGAAAAACACCATGCAAGTGAGAAATTAACCTGACTTGTTTAACTTCAAAAAGAAATAACATGCACACAACATTTTGTATAGTGCATAGGGCGGAATTATTGTATATGAAGCTTTTGCACTTTCTTCAACCCCGCCGAAGCGCAGCTTCGACGTTTAGTCAAATAGCAGGTGTCAAACCTACGCTTCGACTACTTAGTGGTTTGACAGGAAAGTGCTTTCTAATGCCCTACGCACCATACAATTTACCGTTGTGTTTCATGCAAAGAAGAAACTGCTAAACATGTTAGATTTTTACATAATTAATGACGAACAATCTAAGCCATCCTATCCAGAGCAGATTAATTTGGAATATGTAGGTGGTTTAGATGATAGAACTTTTGAAAACCTAAAGGCGAAAGGATTAATTGAAGATAGATTAGATTATTACTCTGACTTCAGATGGAATTCTGATTTTGTAAAGCAAAAATATGATAGTCTTATAAATCATATAAATCAAAGCGACTCTGATTTAAGGAAACTTTTCGGATTAGTTAGTAAAGCAAAAGAAATTGATTGTAGACTAATTGCATATTGTGATTAAAAAATGGTAAAGAAAGAATTAGAATATAATTTTCATGATTCAACAATAATTAGTTGTGAACAGGAGAAAGATGATAGATTCGTTTTGACACTTCAGCTATATGAGATTTTTTATCCCTTAAAGGAACATGTGAGGATTGTATTTTCTGGAGTATTCAATCATGATAAGGTGTCAAGGTTTTTCAAAGAACTAAAAATGGACTATTTAGAACCTAACTGGAATGGAAGTCGGGTAAACTCGATAACATATGACTCTAAAAAAGTATCGAAAGATTTAGATTTGTATCTTTTTGTTGACATTGATGGATTTGAACAAATAAGAATTCATTGTAAAAAAACACGGATTGAAAAGATTAGTTGAGATAATATATAAAGCATGAAAACACAACAATGTATAAAAAACATAAGTGGCTCAGTGGTTTACGAAACGTTTGTGCGTTTAATCAGCTCCGCCAAATCTGCGATTTGACGGTTTGTTTTAAAACTTTAAATTTGTGTCAAAACGCAAATTTGGCTCAGTGCAACTTGACAGGTAAGAGCTTCGAAATCACTTACGTTTCTTATACTTAACGTTGGCAACCATACGGGAATACTGTGACCTAGCATTATAAATCAAAACTGAGAAATGAATAAACTTGTAGAATGGCTTAAGAAATACATAATCGAGGTTCAATTTGTAATTATCGCAATTGAAGTTATTTTTTTGATACTTAATGCGAAATGGATAGAAAGCGATATTGAAAAATTTGTATCACTTCTATTTCAGTTTTCTAGTATTTTTTCGGCGATAGTACTAACAGTTATAATATCAAAGGTATTCAGTCAACGTCAAGAAAATATTCAACGTAAGCAAGAAATAATAGACTTACCTAATAAAGTATCTGACCTTCGGAGAATTTGTAAAATTCTAATTGACAATGACAACATATGGCCTTCTGGACTAAAACAAAAAATTAGACACCAATATAAAAAACTCGACTATGCAGCCCTATATTCAGATAGAATTATACCAAATTCTGAGTTAGGTAAATTGCGAACAAAATTTGTCGAGGATACAAGTATTAGTGAAAACATTGGCAGTTTATATTTAGCCCTTCTTTCAATTCAAGGTGACACTAAAGAAAAAAATCTATTTCTATACTCTAACTATGATTATAACTACACATATAATTTAGGAATTATTAATCAATGGGTTGGGTTGAATACCGCGAATTCACTTTGGTATAACTTCGATTATAAATACAATTACGTGATGAGTTCGTTAAGAGTTAATAGGGCAATTCAAAGTGACATTGAAAGAATACGTAGCCTGGCAAAAAAAATAGACTCTAATAAGTATAGTAATCCCTCTGAGCCTATAGAGAAAATATTATCATCTCTTGGGACCGATTTTGATTCATTCTATTTAGTTAGACTAAGAAATTTGTTGATAGAAAATTTATCAATTCTCCCAAAGTCGGTGAATTTTTCATTTCGTGTAATGATAGCTGTTATGGTTTTCGGTGTTATAGTACCTCTCTTAATTCAGGCATTAAAGATTCCGAATATTTGGTTTGTTAAGGCGGATTTGATATTGTTTTTATCAATAATTGGGCTTTTTCTAGCTATGTTTAGAAGAATATTGATTAATGAATTGAAAATATAAAGTACGGTTGCCAACAATGGCTAATAAAGCATAAGTGAGTCGACTATTTTGGGAAGGTTCGTAGCTTCGGCAAGCAGCGCCAAATCGTTGATTTGGCTTTTAATATGAAAAGATAAAAACAAATACAACGTTTGGCTCAGTGAGGTTTGGAAGTGAGTACGGTTAATGTTCACTTACGCTTCATAGCCTGACCGTTAGGTGCAAGTAAAAGAAACTAACTGCAACAAATAAGCTTTTAAATACTGAAAGGAAAGACAAATACTATGGACAAAAAGTGGGGATTTTTACGAGAGACAAATGCAATGGCTGAAAAGGCAGGTATAGATAAAGATACTGGACTTCATAGGACTGGACTTGAAGAATATTTAAAAGTAATTTATCCAAATATAAACGACTGGATACATGATAAGGCTTTAGGAAAAATAAATGGAGTTTCGTACCGAAGTCGACCAGATTATCGAAGTGAAGATTTGAAAGTAATTATAGAATTTGATGGACTTCCACATTATACTAATCCTGACATTATTGAAAAGGATTACAAAAACACAGAATTATATTCAAGTTTTGGATACAAAGTAGTCAGGATTCCATACTTTATACAATTGACTAACAAGGCTGTTAAAACATTATTTGGTGTTGAAGTTTCAGAAGATTTATTTGACGGAATTATTCCTTCTTTAGGAATTAAAGGACGGAACACGCCTGCATATTTGTGTCCAGCCGGAATTAAACGAATGGCTATTGAATTCAAGAGATTTCCAGAACAATACGATACGAATATCATAGCTTTAAAAAAACAAAATGATACGTTTAAAAGCGGAATTGATTTTTTAGAAACGGAATACAATAAAGTAGACTAAATAATATGTTAGTAGAAGAATCAGAAATAAGGGAAGTTCATGGAATAACTAATGAACAAAGGCAAAGAATTCTTGACTTTCTACAAGGAGCTGTTTATTGTTGGTGTAAAAACCGAAAAGAAGAATGGTTTGCTGCCCGAGATTTATTGGGTGGAGATAATTTCTTTTGGGAAGGTACACCAATGATAGCCTTATTTGAAAAGTCTGAAAATGTAGAGCAAGCTGGAAAAGATGCGGGATGGTTGTTAAAGAGAATGCTAAATGATGATAAAAGAACATATGAATCTTCATCAGATGGGCGTGTGAAACAATATAGATGGACAGGACAAGAAAATAATGGATAAATAATTAACACCAGCACCTAACACTTTGTATAAGTAATGGCAGGGAAAGTGCTAAATATCAAGGTTTGCAACACGCTCAAACTGCACAGTGGTTTGACAGAAAAGTACCACGCAATCTGCCACTACTCATACAATTTACCGTTATGGGCAATTTAAGGTAGTGACAGTCTGAAACTACAGATAAAATGATAACAGATAAGAAAAACCAACACTATATACCGAAATTTTATCTAAGAAATTTTTCTTTTCAAGGAAATAAAAAGCAGATTGGTGTTTTTAATATTTTCAATAAAAAATACATACAGCAAGCTAAGTTAAAAACTCAAGGGTCAAAGAATTTCTTTTATGGACACGATGGTGTAATTGAGGACGGTCTAGCAGATATTGAGGGTTTTCTTTCGTCTGCAATTAAAGATATTCTTGAAAATAGGATTATACCAAAAAAAGAAACTGAAGAACATGCAAATTTGTTAGGATTTGTTTCATTGACAGATTTACGAAATCCTGTAAGAATAGATGGAATGAAAAATATGTTTAAGCAAATGGAAAAGCGAATATTAGAGCTAGACCCAAATGCTGATTTAACGAAATTAGTTCCACAATTAGGACACGAAGAACATATAGAGCTTTCTTTATCCATGACTAGCGATATGATTCTTAATACCGTAGACCTTGATTATAAATTAATAGTAAATCAAACTTCTTATCCGTTTATTACCTCTGACTTCCCTGTTGTTAAGTATAATCAGTTCTTAGAACAAAAAAAATGGCCAAATTCAAAGACTGGTTATGGTATAGTTGGTCTTCAAATTTTTATACCGCTTAATCATGAAACCATGATTGTTTTTTATGACCCAGGAATTTATAAGGTTGGAACTCGTAAACAAAAAACATTACAATTAACAAATAAAGAGGACGTTGACAAATTAAATGTATTGCAATTTATAAATTGTTTTAGTGCTGTTTTCTTTGACGAGAAAGTATCAGAGAGTTATGTGATGAAACTTTATGAAAAGTCATTAAAGTATGAGAGAGCAAACAAGTCTCAATCTGAATTAAGTTTTGTGGTAAAGGAAGGAGAGAACCCAGATGTGGTTTTGAATTCGGGAAAAGAAAATCTATTGATTCTGAATAGCTCTGATTGTGAAATGAATTTGAGTATAAATGGAATTAAAATGCATTCAAAGGGGAAGAATTATAAGCTTAATTCAACGATGGCTCAATTACGGAAACATCCTGAGAACTTAAAAAGACAAGAGGACATGAGAAAAAAAGCCGCTAACAAGCGGTCATAAAACATTGCGCGGATAGTGCTAAGTTTGAACGACATAACATTTAATCAGCGACTTAACGGCTTGATAGGTTTGTGCTTCGAACTGCGCAACGTTTTATACCGCAGGCCGTTGGGCGTCATTATGAAGAACGACTATGATAAACTTTAAACTTAGAGA
>CAZRRJ010000016.1:0-85829 GCA_964602515.1 uncultured Saccharicrinis sp.
AACTAACTATTTTCCATTTTTCCTAATCTTTATTCCTGAATTTTATTCAATCTTTCTTGTTTTTTCCCTTTAGATGCTGATTACTGGTGGATTAGAATTGTTGTTCTTCTTACAAAAACATTCTTAACTTTATTCAAACTAGACTCCCTTTTGTAAGATACTCCAATCATTTCGAAAAAACATTCGATAAAAAGCAAAAAATTTATACCGAAGTTAATACCAATATATAGAATACGTGACAGGAGATAGATATTGTTCTTATATATAATTGTATTTTATTTAGAGCTTATTTTACGCTTTAAATAAAGCATTATTTTTAGCAACTTTACGCCCACATAAATTCAGACGATATATAATGTATATAAGAATATTAGTTATCTTACTATTAATATTTCTAAGTAGTAACACTCAAAACACACTGGCTCAAAACGAAAAGTCTCGATTTAAAGTACTTAATGCAAATACATTAAGTCAAAGCAAACATTTGGGGCCAGATGTAAAACTTTTTATTGGCAATGTAAAGCTTAAGCACGGCAATACTATTATGTTTTGTGACAGTGCATACATTCATGAAAAAGAAGACAAAAAATTAATAGAAGCATTTAATCATATTCACATCATACAGAATGATTCCATTCATTTATATGGTGACATTCTGACTTATGATAGTTCTGAAGGAATTGCCAAAGTACGTGATAATGTTAAAATTGAAAAACAAGATATTACAATTCTAACCGAGTTTCTGGATTACGACCGTGTTAATAACTTCGGATATTACTTTAATGGTGGAGAAGTATTGAGTGGACAAAATGTATTAATTAGCAACCTGGGTTATTATTACCCCGACTTTAGTGAAGTTCATTTTAAAGATTCTGTTGTTGTTACTAACCCAAAATACACGATTATTTCGGACACTCTAAAATATCATACGATAACTGAAATAGCAAGTATTGTAGGACCTACTTTTATACATAGTGATGATAATCTGATATATAGCGAAGATGGGTATTACGACACCAAAGAGGACAAAGCAAAATTACTAAAAAAAGGCTACGTCCAGAGTAAAGAAAACCTGTTAAAGGGCGATACTATCTTTTATGATCGCAAACAGGGACTTGGAGAAGCATTTAATAATTTTGAACTCCATGATACAACAAATAATATAATAATCACTGGTAACTACGGTTATTACAATGAACTAACCCAGTATGCTTTATCAACAAAAAAAGCACAACTACTTCAAATACATCAAAAGGACACCTTGTTTTTACATGCTGATACTTTGCAAGCGATACCATTACCTGATGAACAAAGCCGTTTAATTAAGGCCTATTACGATGTCAGATTCTTTAGGAAGGATATGCAAGGTAGATGCGACTCTATGGTGTATGACTTCCGTGATTCTACTAATACATTTTATCACAATCCTGTTATTTGGGCGCAAGAAAACCAAATGACTGCGCAAACAATAAGATTGTTTAGTCGGAACCAAGCTTTATACAAAGCTGAATTAATTAATTCCGCATTTATTATATCACCGGAAGACAGCCTCCATTACAATCAGATTAAAGGTCGAAATATGGTTGGCTATATCAGAAACAATGAGATCTATAAAATTGATGTTGATGGCAATGGCCAAACTGTATATTACCCGAAAGATAAAGAGATGACTATTGGAGTAAACAGAGCTGAAAGCAGCCACCTATCAATATCATTAAGCAACAAGCAAATTACACGAATTAAAATGCAAACTGACCCTAAAGGTAACCTAAACCCCCCTTACTTTCTTCCTGATGAAGATGTAAAACTCCAAGGCTTTATTTGGCTTGAAAAAATTAGGCCGAAAAACAGATGGGATATATTCAAAAAGGTAGAAATGCCAAAAATGGATCAATTCACTAAAGTATACGATGATTATGAGTTCAGTGATTCAGAATAAATAAAATTAAAAGGGGCATAAGCCCCTTTTTTTACTCTCTTAATACTCATCTTCATTGAAAAAGAAATCTTCTTTACTCGGATAATCCGGCCAAATATCTTCAATACTTTCAAAAACTTCTCCTTCATCCTCTATTTCCTGGAGATTCTCAATTACTTCAAGAGGTGCACCTGAACGAATTGCAAAATCAATCAATTCGTCTTTTGAGGCCGGCCATGGCGCATCTTCCAATTTAGAGGCTAATTCGAGTGTCCAATACATAACAACTCAATTTAACATTAATAATATTGTGTTCTTCTTTACTATATTCATGTGCGAATATAAAAAAAAATTCATTCTTACAACTCACGAATCAAAGGAATTTCATTAACACTTGAAATCATTTGATCAATGAAAGGTAAATACAACAAAATAGGTAATCATTTTAAATATGTTTTTACAAAACAGAATACATCATCACTCAAGGCTAAACTTAATTCTACTCTATTTTTTAATTAGTTCGAAATCTGAATGGTTATAAATAAAAATTACACCTATAGCAATATCATGATTCATGTAAGATATTGGCTCTACTCTTAACATTATTTCCTCTCCTATAACACAGTCACATTTTCATTAATAACATCAGTTTCGACCAAACCATCACGCAATCTGATAATACGATGCGCGTGTTGTGCAATATCCTCCTCATGAGTAACTAATATTATTGTATTACCCTTTGAATGAATTTCATCAAACAGGCGCATTATATCAATAGATGTTTTTGAATCGAGATTGCCAGTTGGTTCATCAGCTAAAATAATAGAAGGGTTATTGATTAATGCTCGTGCCACAGCAACTCGTTGCCGCTGCCCACCCGACATTTCATTGGGTCGATGATGCATTCTGTCTGTCAGACCAACGTTTTCCATAACCACATTACCTCTTTTTAGTCGTTCTGTTTTTGATATTCCGGCATAAATTAAAGGTAGCACCGCGTTCTCTAGAGCTGTATACCGAGGCAATAAGTTAAAGGTCTGAAATACAAATCCAATTTCTTTATTTCGTATCTCTGCCAAGCTATCGTCTGTTAAACGACTGACATCAGTACCATTCAAAATGTACTTACCATCAGTAGGTGTATCAAGGGCTCCAATAATATTCATCAAAGTAGATTTCCCTGACCCAGAAGGCCCCATAATGGCAACATACTCTCCCTTGTTAATATTTACCGATACGCCCTGAAGCGCTTTGACAATCTCCGCACCCACATGATAAAATTTTTTGATATTATTAATCTGAATAACCGTATTATTATCCATAAGAGTTAAGTTTTTGACAAACAAATATAATTTTTTATCGATGTAATGGCTTAATATCGTACAATGAAATGCTGCTTTTGACACTCTTTCTTAAAAAAGATAATCCCAAACTGGAATAAATCCAGAGAGACAGTGACCTGTGGGTGAGAATAAATAATATGCCATGCTTCTTCCATCCCTTTAGACCAATGAATATCATCAAATACAAAAATGGTATCATTCTCTGCTTTTGTAAGGCAAACATTAAAGTAATCCAAAGTAGCTTGTTTTTGATGGTGACCATCAAAAAACACGAGACCTAATTTACTCTGTTTTGCTACTAATTCAGGTAAAACATCTCTAAACTGACCTATTACTTGCTGAATGTTATCACATTGTAACTCCTTAAATAACTGACCTGCTACTTTTGCTGTTTCTGCGCATCCTTCTATAGTTGTTACTTTTCTGCGTGTATCACTTAATGCCAGATATGCTGTACTAACACCAATTGAAGTACCAAGTTCCAGTATTGATTCTGGCTTAAGTTCATTAATTATTCGAAAAAGTAATTCACCATATTTGATTTGTATGGATGAGCGCTTTACCAAATGTGACACCTTCCGATTCTTTGCTCCCAACATATTACTTCCTGTACCATAATCCACAATATTTATAACTTCCGAGGATGTCGATAATTTTTTCCTGTAGTAGTTAATACTATCGAAGGCATAAAATGGGTAATTGCAATAGATTACTTCTCTTACTAAATTAAATACAAAAGGACTATGCAAACCATATCCTTTTTTATAACGGGCTTTTAGCTGGTACTCAAAAAAACTCTTAACCTGAAATAGATTCATTCACTTTTTTTCTGAAATATAGATAATTTTAGAATTACATCCCGCTCTCTTAAGCACATGATTACAGCGATCTTTGCTGTTTCATTTACAAACAGCAATTCTTTTTGTATTATTGATTCAAATTAGCCGCTATTCTTTCATCTATATACACCTGAAAATCAATACCACTATGTATTCATAGTGCAAAATATTATATCGAACACACTCTTTTATGTAGAAAAAGGCAAGGGTAGAAAAAAACAAACAAAAGTTTTACCAGCCTGAGTCGTAAAAATACTAGGACTTTCTTGATCTAAACAAAGGAAGAGCATTTTTAAACCATTATCAGGTCTATGTAATATGAAATAATTGAAAGAAACCAATGAACTAAAAACCTAATATTAAAAAAAAATTAAAGTACATCAGCGCACAACGTTACTTGACGGAAAATGTTTGTTGATATTTAAAGATACTCCTCTTCTTAAATTATTAACTTTCAATTCAAAATCACCCATTAAACAATTCATACATTGAGAATTACAAAAATACTCCTATGAGATATGGAAATAAAATTTAATTTGCATATCAGCACTTTTATAAAAATCTAATGTATAATTTTAATTGATCTCTGTTTATTACATAAACAAAACGCCTAAAGGTTACACCGAAGATTACAAACAATATCCACAGGAAGTCGTTATCATCTCATTTATCTCATTGAAACTAGCTGAATCAAGTATCAGAATAGAGTCTTATACTCTAATTATATTTGGCATTTCTTTGCTTGAAATTATTAAGCAGCCCTCAGGTTACTCAATCTTTTTTATCCTTTAATTAAACACTTCGTGCCAGCTGTTGTTTTAGTTTTAACTACAATCATAAGCAAACCTATAAAGCTAATGAATAATTATATAAAACAATTACTTGAATTAATTGATGATTCAATAAGGAATGCACTCAATAATACTGATTGCAGCAATGATATTGATTGTGAAAACAACTATGAGTTTGCTGATGAATTTTTAAGTGGTACACCAGAAAAAATAGCGTCGATAGTTGGTATTGATAAATATCATTTTCCTACATCGGACAAATTAAGCAATAAACAAATTGACAAGATATACCATGCTATTGAAAAACTATTATTAAGTTATAATCTTGAGTTTATGTTTCCTGAAAAGGTTAATAATAAGATAAAATACCAATTTATTATTGACCATTGGAATAGTGAACATATCTATTGCAAACAAGCTACTGTACAGATAGAAACATGTAAATTTGATGAAAGTAACTGTCCATTCCCAGGTCACTGTAACGTTTGTGAGAGTTTTAAATGTGAAAATGATGCGTCATATCCGTTAGACAAAGGCTTGATTGATTTCAATAGTTTAATACCCAATATTTCAGAAGAACAAGAAAAGCAAATACGCGAGGATGTTGATAAGTTTAAAATGTTAATGAAACAACCTCTGAATGAAAATTACATCTCTGGAATACACAATTACTGTGATGGAAGATGTAAGAAATGCCAGTTTACAAATAAATGCAGTTCATTTTCTCTAAACCAGGAACTTGATAAGTTAATACAGAAATCAGAACAAGGTAAAAAAGCAGTTAACAATCAGTTAATGGTTATGCTACAAGCGAGTTCTGAAATAATAGAAGAGGAGCTTATAAAACGCGGGATTAAGATTGATGAAGCTCTAGAGGATATTACTGAGTTGAAGAGTCTGCAAATAAGTAAACATGGTGTTGAAAAACTAGCTGAATCATATGCTGAAAAAGTTAAAAGATGGCTTGAATCAAACCAGCTAGAAATTGAAAGCCGACTAATAAAAAAACCAAATACCGAAATACATAACTATGTTGAAACAATCACTTGGTTTCAGCTTTTTATTCCGGCTAAAGTCAACCGGGCTATAAATGGCTTAAACAAGGATAACTCAATCAATCTTGAATCGTTTGATGCAAAAGGCTCTGCCAAAATTACATTGATAGCTATTGATGAATGTATAATAGCATGGAGTCAGTTATTAAAATACATTCCTAAAAAGGAAGATAGTATTTTAAATATCTTAAAACATCTTTCTAAATTGAAGCAAGAACTTCTGATTCTTTTTCCGCGAGTAATGGACTTTATTCGTCCGGGATTAGATTAATAAAAAAATCTGAGAGAAGCTTATTTGGAAAACCTAAGAATTAAATAAGAATAAATTCTAAATGCATCTCTCAGATGTTAACGCTATACATTTTGCGCATAAAATATTATCTTCCGTTGAAGCTAACCCAATACTGACATTGGTTTCGTTAATTAATAACTCTTGTAAATCTATTAAATTATTTTACAGTCTAATAATAAGATTGTACTTTTTTGTGTAAAAAACTTAAATAACTACCATAACTTTGGTCAATTTATGATTAATTTTAGTTATTCGCAGTAAACAAGGCCTTTTCACCTACAAATAAAGTATCTGATCAATCACCATAAATACTTGATATTTTTTTTATATCAATCACCTTTGAAAAATAATTCTGCGACTATTTATCATCTTCCTGTATTTATGGTTTTGACTATTTTTGTAGAGTAACTTTCAATAACTTTATCTAATACAAGGTAAAGCAGTTTCTTATTAATCTAACCAAATATTTCAACATGCTCCTCTACTAGTTCCGGCCTGCGCAAAGCTCTAATCAACACTTAGTATGCCAGAATACCAATTTTGTAGTTCAAAATAAATTCACTAGGTTTTTTATAATATACTAATGCATAGGAGCTATAAATAAGCATAAACGTATATTTTCAAATGCCTGAAGATAATAATTAGTGAACTTTTATCCAGTAAAATTTCTGAGCGCGCTCCTCTCCTGTAGAAATCGCAATGCAACTAATTATAAAACACTGCAAGACCATATTGTTTGCTAATTATTAATAATATCTCAAAAAAATATTCTTACAGCAAGAGCAACAAGCCCTAAATTAATAATAACCGAGAATAAAACTTAAAATAAAAAAAGAAGAGCTCTTGACATTGAACGTATAACTTAAGCACTAAAATTATTATTTTTGTATCGATGTCTGATCTGGCAATGCAAAATATCAATTACCTACCGGGTGTAGGTCCTAAAAAAGCAATACTTTTAAAAGAAGAGCTTAAAATCGCATCGTATGAAGATCTTCTATATTATTTTCCATACAAATACGTCGACAGGAGCAAGTTTTACAGTATTCGTGAAGTTAATACAACATTACCATACATACAAGTAAAAGGTAGATTTACTTCTATTAGTACCATTGGTACGGGTAGACAAAGCCGCTTAACTGCAACAATTTCTGATGGTACTGGAATTCTGGAGCTCGTTTGGTTTAAAGGACATAAATATGTAAAAGAAGGCATTGATACACAAGCCGAATACATTGTTTTTGGAAAACCGTCTGCTTTTAACGGGCGGATTAACATTGTGCATCCCGAACTGGAAAAAGTAAATGAAGCACAAAAGAAAATTACATCCCCTTTACAACCTTTTTATAATACAACAGAGAAAATGAAAAAAGGCTTTTTAAATTCCAAAGCCATTCATAAATTTCAACAAAATATATTCTTATCCTTCCAAGGGAAAATACCTGAAACACTACCAGCAAAAATTATTGAGCGATACAAGCTCCTTAATTTACATAAAGCACTAAAAACCATTCATTTTCCAACAAACACACAAGAATTAGGGAAAGCACAATTACGCCTTAAGTTTGAAGAACTGTTTTATATACAACTTAATATTCTGAAACAACGTAACAACCGGGCAAGAGCAATTCAAGGACACCTCTTTTCAACTGTTGGAATACACCTTAACAGTTTCTATTCACAAAAGCTACCATTTGAATTAACCATTGCTCAAAAACGAGTAATTAAGGAGATACGAAGAGATATGGGCTCAGGTAAGCAGATGAATAGATTGCTTCAGGGTGATGTAGGATCAGGCAAAACATTAGTAGCCTTAATGGTTATGCTCATTGCACTTGATAATAATTTCCAGGCCTGCCTTATGGCTCCTACAGAAATATTAGCTACACAGCATTTTGAAACCATCAGCCAAATGCTGGAAGGACTCAATATCAAAATATCACTCTTGACTGGCTCTTCCAGGATAGCACATCGCAAAGCAGTTGATGAACAATTACAGTCTGGAGAACTACAAATATTAATAGGTACACATGCCTTGCTTGAAGATAAAGTAGTGTTTAATAACCTTGGCCTAGTTGTAATTGATGAACAACATCGTTTTGGAGTAGCTCAACGCGCTAAACTTTGGCGTAAAAATCACCAACCTCCTCATATATTGGTTATGACTGCCACCCCTATTCCACGTACTTTAGCTATGACCATTTATGGCGATTTAGATGTATCTGTTATTGATGAATTGCCTCCAGGACGAAAACCAATTGAAACAGCACACTATTTTCATAACCGCCGTAACAATCTTAATAAATTTATTAAAGGTGAATTAGATAAAGGACGACAGGTATATGTCGTTTATCCATTGATAGAAGAATCTGAGAAAATGGATTTTAAGAATCTGATGGAAGGTTATACATACATGCAAAGTATCTTTACTGATTATAGTGTTTGTATGGTGCATGGTAAAATGAAACCTGCTGAAAAAGATGACGCGATGCAGGAATTTGCTTCAAACCGCTCTCAAATATTGGTTTCCACAACAGTCATTGAGGTTGGTGTAAACGTTCCCAATGCATCAGTTATGGTTATTGAAAGTGCAGAGCGCTTTGGCTTATCGCAGCTTCACCAATTACGTGGGCGTGTAGGACGTGGTGCCGATCAGAGCTTTTGTATTTTAATGACCAGTTATAAACTATCGGAAGACACACGCAAACGCATGGAAATTATGACCCGTACAACTGATGGATTTGAAATAGCAGAGGCTGATATGAAATTACGGGGTCCTGGTGATTTGGAAGGAACACAACAATCCGGTCTTCCCTTTGCACTTAAGATTGCCAACCTTGGTAAAGATGTCCAAATACTACAATTTGCCCGTCAAGTAGCCGAAGCCATTCTTGATGATGATCCATTGCTTGAAAAAAACGAAAACTACATTCTTAATAAACAACTAAAAAAATTAGCTCGTGAAAAAATAAATTGGAGCATGATTAGTTAGGCAATTTCAGAAGTAATATAAACTTTATAATTCTATTAAAAGTTAATCCCACACTTAGTATCTTATAATTAAGCAATTAGCAAAAGCATATACTTTGATTAAGTTTTAGGCTGTTTTAGAGTGATCCCCTGGTATGTACTTTCCAATTTCCAGGGTATTACCGATGTAGATCTCAAAGAATATCCAGATAACCTTATTGCCCTTGGTATTTGTACTTTATTGGCCTTGACTCCAAACTCAGCACCTTCCTTTTCCCAAGAAAGAAACTACCACCACCTATACGTACACTTACTGAATCTATTAGGATTAAATTTTTTATTACGGTTATTAAAATTAAAATCGTAGCTTACCGATACTTCATGAGTTCCCTGACTGTACTTACCAAGGTCACTTAATGTATAATCATAAGTATAACCAACTCTTATTTGTTTTGAGGCTTGCATTTGTAAACCCAAATTCACAGAATCATTTAAGCGGTAGCCAATTCCAACCCAATAGGTATCTCGATAAATACCCCAGTTCATAACTTCGAGCAATAAAGGTGCATTTTGCACCACTCGTGCTTGAAGAGAAGGCCTGTAACGGATATCATCAGCAACATCAATAAGAGCTCCTGCTGATATATAATAGTGTAAGGAAGAGGTTTCAAGCTGTGCCTGCTCTGAGTTATTAAAACTAGTTTTAACCAAACGTGGAATACCAAGGCCAACATAAAAATCAGGATTTACATAATACATTCCCACACCAAAATTTAATGACGTTGAGTTTTCATAAACCTGAATAAAGCTTGGGTCATCAACAGCAATACTACCTATATCATTTTTATTAAACTGCATAATATCAACCCCACTTTTAAGACCGAAAGAGACATATCCTTTATCTGTTACTGTAATTTTATAAGAATAATCAAAGTATATGCTATTTTGATTGAATGGCCCCAATTTATCATTAACAATAGATAAGCCAACTCCCATCTCATTATAATAAATAGGACTATGAATTGTAAATGCATTGGTTATTGGCCGTCCATTAAATCCAACCCACTGGTTCCGTGAAGTTAACTGTGCACTTAATACATCATGAATTCCGGCATAGGCGGGATTAAAAGTAAGTTGATTGTTTATATACTGTGTGTATGTTGGTTCATTTTGACTAATTGCACTGCCAGTCACAACAGATAACAACATTATTAAAAACACTTTCCCTATTAGGGCATACTTAATCGATAACATAATTTATTATTTACAATTCCCCACTCCATATTCTTAAAGTAACTCCTTAGTGTTAGGTTAGTCGGTATAAACTTAATACTGTCCCTATTTCCAGTATTTTTAAGGTAATGATTGTAGGTTCTCTCCTCGAAAGAGAACAACTGTTACTTTAAGATTTTATCGCTTGCAAGAAACGAGATATTCAGATCACTTAAAACAGCATATTACGTAATCACACTACGTAACATTCGTACTTTTACTACGCAAATTACGTAGAGGCGCTGTATTACATTGGAAACAAGTATAACACACTCCCTTGTACGCCTACATTTTGAATTATCAAATCTTAATACAGCTCTGATTAGTTATTCATATGCTGAGTGTTATTAGTAGAATTACGTTTCAATAATTAGAGATTTTTTTCTTTATAATTGTTTTATGCCCAACTATTTACACTTACTAATTCATAATACTTCTATCATATAGGCAATTAACTTAAAGTACACAGCTTATTTTTATTCATTCTAAATACAAATACACATAAACAGTTAAAACAATTCCGATACTTCGTTACATTTGTGCCCCTACGCTTATGGTAGATATAGATTACATAGAACATGAGGGGATTGTGGAAGATATTAACCCACAACACATCAGAGTAAGAATTGTGAACGAATCTGCTTGCGCTTCGTGCCATGCAAAAGGCTCTTGCACAGCAGCTGATTTACAAGATAAGCTGATTGATGTCTATCAATCAATAAATGATATTAGCCAGGGGCAAAAAGTAGTACTTTTAGGTAAAAAATCATTAGCCCCTAAAGCTTTATTGCTAGCGTATGTCTACCCAGTTTTGCTAATTTTAACAACACTTATCACAGTATTTTACCTTAGTAATAAAGAATTATTGGCAGCAGTGCTTTCATTAGCTGTACTGATTCCATATTTCACTGTAATTTATTTTCTAAAAGACAGGCTCAAACGAACATTTTCATTTACAATAAAACATCAAATCAACTAAATATGAACGTTGTTCTGATAACAATAATTTCGTTAGGAATGCTGGGGGCTTTAGCTGCCATCATTCTGTATTTTGTGGCTCAAAAATTTAAGGTTTTTGAAGACCCTCGTATTGATCAGGTTGAAGAAGTATTACCGGCTGCCAATTGTGGTGGATGTGGTTTTCCCGGTTGTAGGGCTTTTGCCGAGGCAATGGTTAAAGCAGATGATATTTCTGATTTAAACTGTCCGGTTGGCGGAAGTGATACAATGAGTGCCGCAGCCGCTATTTTAGGCAAAGAGCCATCAGCAGCAGATCCAATGATTGCTGTTGTACGATGCAATGGTACTTGTGAAAATCGACCACGCATTACCCAATACGATGGTGCTACATCATGTACTATCTCTTCTTCTTTATATGGTGGCGACACAGGATGTTCTAACGGCTGTTTAGGCTTAGGAGAATGTGTTGATGCTTGTGATTTTAATGCCATGTATATGGATAAAAAAACAGGCTTACCCGTTATTATTGAAGACAATTGTGTATCCTGTGGAGCTTGTATTGATGCATGTCCTAAAAACATTATTGAGCTACGCAAAAAAGGCCCTAAGAGCCGACGTATCTTTGTATCGTGTGTAAATACAGATAAAGGAGCAGCAGCCAAAAAAGCATGTTCAGTTGCATGTATTGCATGTAAAAAATGTCAGAAGATTTGTCCTTTTGATGCCATTGAAGTTAAAAACAATCTGGCTTACATTGATTATAGCAAGTGTAAATTGTGTCGTAAATGCGTAGCCGAATGTCCGACCAATGCCATACACATGCTTAACTTCCCACCGCCTAAACCAAAAGTGGAAAAGCCAGTAGTTGAAACAGCAGAATAGAAGTTAAAATTAGTTATTGAAACAAAATTTAAATAGGAGGACCAATTGTGTTAAAAACATTCTCATTAGGAGGGGTTCATCCGGCAGAAAACAAATTTTCAGCTGGTAAAAAAATTGAGGTCTTACCCGTACCCGAGCAAGTTTCGGTTCCTATTGCTCAACATATCGGAGCGCCTTCTGAGCCTATCGTAAAAAAAGGCGATGAAGTAAAAGTGGGTCAACTCATTGCAAAATCAACAGGATTTGTATCAGCCAATATTCACTCACCAGTATCAGGTACTGTGCTTAAAATTGATAACATCCTTGATACCAGCGGATACAAACGTAGTGCCATCATCATCAAAACAGAAGGTGATGAATGGGACGAGAGTATTGACCGATCGGAAGATTTAGTAACAGAAATACCTGCTTCACCAGAAGAAATTATCAAGAAAGTAGGCGAAGCAGGTATTGTAGGACTTGGAGGAGCGACCTTTCCAGCGCATGTTAAGCTTTCTGTTCCACCGGGAAAAACCTGTGATATATTAATCTTAAATGGTGTTGAATGTGAGCCATACCTAACAGCTGACCACCAGTTAATGATGGAAAAAGGTGATGAAATTATGGTTGGAACACAAATACTGATGAAAGCCCTTAAAGTTGATAAAGCCATCATTGGTATTGAAAACAACAAACCGGACGCCATTAAGCACATGACTGATCTGACTTCAAAATACCAAGGTATTTCTATTCAGCCATTAAAGGTGCAATACCCACAAGGTGGAGAAAAACAACTGATAGATGCTTGTATAGGCCGTCAGATTCCATCCGGTAAATTACCCATTGAAGTTGGTGCTGTGGTACAGAATGTAGGAACAACATTAGCTGTTTACGAAGCAATACAAAAAAATAAACCTTTGTTTGAGCGTGTGGTAACAGTAACCGGCAAATCAGTGTCTAATCCGTCTAACTTTCTGGTACGTGTGGGTACACCACTTAACCAGCTTATTGATGCTGCGGGTGGACTGCCTGAAGATACAGGTAAAATTATTGGAGGTGGCCCAATGATGGGAAAAGCCTTAGCATCAACCGAAGTACCAATTACAAAAGGTAGCTCAGGTATTTTAATTATGCCTGAAAAGATTGCCAAACGCGGAAAGCTTGAGCCATGTATCCGTTGTTCCAAGTGTGTTTCTGTGTGTCCGATGGGATTATCGCCATATTTATTAAGTACTGTATCTGATAAAGCCATTTGGGACAGAGCTGAAGAAGAAAAGATTATGGATTGCATAGAGTGTGGTTCATGTAGTTTTACTTGTCCGGCCAACCGTCCGTTACTTGACTATATTCGTTTAGGAAAAGGAAAAGTAGGACAAATAATGAGAAGCCGTAACAAATAATTAAGAACAAAATAATACGATATACAATGAACATGTTAACCGTATCACCATCCCCGCATGTACACAGTGGCGACTCTGTGAAGAAAAACATGTATGGGGTGATCATTGCACTTCTGCCCGCTTTTGCAGCCTCGCTCTACTATTTTGGACTAGGTGCTGTAATTGTATCACTAACAGCGGTTCTTTCGTGCGTATTTTTTGAGTGGGCCATTCAAAAATTCCTACTTAAAAAAGAATCATCTATACTGGATGGTTCGGCTGCATTAACAGGATTACTACTGGCCTTCAATATGCCCAGCAATTTACCTGTCTGGATCATCATTATTGGTAGTTTAGTTGCTATTGGCATAGGTAAAATGTCATTCGGTGGATTAGGAAATAATCCTTTAAACCCCGCTCTGGTAGGGCGGGTATTCCTGCTAATATCTTTTCCGGTTCAAATGACCTTATGGCCTAAGCCCGTTGTTTCTCAAATGCATTATTTAGATGCTGAAACAGGAGCTACACCATTATCTCTAATGAAAGAAGGGTTAGCCAATGGAGAAACAGTAAGTGCTTTAATGAATAAAATTCCTTCTCTTAACGAGTTATTCTTTGGTGCAATGGGAGGTTCAGTCGGTGAAGTTGCAGCAATTGCCTTGCTGATCGGACTTGTTTACATGCTATTGAAGAAAATCATTACATGGCATATTCCTGTTGCAGTACTTGGTACAATAGCCGTATTCACAGGTATACTTCATTTAATTAGCCCGGAACAATATGCAGGCCCGCTGTTTCACCTATTAACAGGTGGTGTAATGTTAGGAGCAATTTTTATGGCAACCGACTATGTGAGTTCACCAATGGCTAACAAAGGCATGATTATTTATGGTATTGGCATTGGCCTTATCACGGTGATTATCCGTGTATTTGGTGCGTATCCTGAAGGCGTTTCATTCGCTATATTAATTATGAACGGATTTGTTCCTTTAATTGATAAATACGTTAAGCCAAAACGATTTGGTGAAGTAATAAAAACAGTTAAAGCATAAGAGTAGGTAAAAAAATAAATCATGGCAAAAACAGAATCAACGCTTAAAAATATGGTTTTAACCCTGCTCGTTATTACATGCGTAGCAGGCGCTTCGTTGGGCTTTATGTACGAGCTCACCAAAGGACCTATTGCAGCAGCAAAAGCAGCAAAACAACAAGCTGCCATCACTGAAGTGGTCCCAGGTTTTGATAATAATCCGGGCGAAGAAGTCTATGAATTAACATCTAAGGAAGGCTTTACATTAAAATTTTTCCCGGCAAAAAAGGATGGTGAATTAATTGGCATTGCCATAGAAACAATGACAAACAAAGGTTTTAGCGGTAATATTAAAATAATGCTAGGCCTAAAACCTGATGGTTCAATTATTAATTACCAGGTATTGGAACACAAAGAAACGCCCGGTCTGGGAACTAAAATGGCCGATTGGTTTAAGATGAATAAGGGTAACCAGAGTATTATTGGTAAGCATCCGAAAACCAATAAACTATTGGTTACTAAAGATGGCGGCGAAGTAGATGCAATTACTGCAGCTACAATTAGTTCTCGTGCTTTTCTTGATGCCGTTAGAGTTGCGTACGAAACATATACAGATAACCAGAGTAGCCACAAAGCTACTTCAAATACCTCAGTAGAGGAAGGAGGTGCAGAATGAGCCAATGGAATAATTTTTCAAAAGGATTCTTTAAAGAGAATGCTGTTTTCACCCTATTGCTGGGCATGTGTCCTACATTAGGTGTCACCTCATCTGCAATTGATGGATTAGGCATGGGACTAGCAACGACATTCGTACTTGTTATGTCCAACTTGGTTGTTGCATTGATTAAAAACTTAATTCCAGATAAAGTTCGTATACCGTCTTTTATTGTGGTAATTGCTACATTTGTAACCATTGTGGAGATGACTATGCAAGCCTATGTACCAGCATTGTTTGACTCTTTAGGTTTGTTTATCCCTCTAATTGTAGTTAATTGCTTAGTACTGGGAAGAGCTGAAGCATATGCATCAAAAAACAACATCGGATCATCTATTATAGATGGCTTGGGTATGGGACTTGGTTTTGCAATGGCTTTAACTATTCTTGGTGCAATTCGCGAATTACTTGGTAGTGGTAAAATCTTCGGCACAATAGTATTTCCTGAAGATTATGGAATGTTGGTATTTGTATTAGCACCAGGTGCATTTATTGCCTTGGGTTACCTAATCGCATTTATTAATCAGGTTAAAAAAGAAGCATAAGCTATGGAATATGTATTAATAGTTATCTCGGCGATATTTGTCAACAACATTGTTCTTAGCCAATTCTTAGGAATATGTCCCTTTCTGGGTGTTTCTAAAAAGATATCGACTGGTATTGGTATGACAGGAGCTGTTACCTTTGTTATGGTAATTGCAACAATTGTTACTTTCTTCATTCAAAAGACGGTTCTTGAACCTTTTAATGTTGAATATCTTCAAACAATTACTTTTATTCTTGTTATAGCTTCATTGGTTCAATTGGTAGAAATAATACTTAAAAAAGTTAGCCCTCCCCTTTACCAGGCATTAGGTGTATTTTTACCTTTGATTACAACTAACTGTGCCATTTTAGGTGTGGCAATCCTTGCTCTAAAACTGGAAGATACAAATATTGTCAAATCTGTAATATTTGCAATATCACATGCTATTGGTTTTGGTTTGGCATTAATAACCTTTGCAGGTATCCGCGAACAATTGGATCTAATGGACATTCCGAAAGGAATGAAAGGTACACCCATTGCACTTGTTGTAGCTGGTTTATTAGCGATGGCATTTATGGGGTTTGCCGGAATTGTTTAAAAAAATAATCTTCATTAAGAGGCTGTTCATTATGAGTAGCCTCTTTTTTTATGCTCAACTAATTGATACTACCTAATATTTTGTGGCATAATTTAAAAGACTTACTATAACTTCACAAACTCAACATTAAATAATTAACATGGCTTTAATCAAAACATATTGTTAATTAAAGTATTTACATTAAAAACACTTTTAATTCAAATTTATTTATCGGTTGTTTTACTTCCAGGTGATATCGAAAAATCAACAGTATCAAACGGATATTGAAAAGTTAAAAGAGTAAAAGTTCCAAATCCAGAAGTAAATAGTAAAACAGGAAAATTAATAAGACCTAAACGCTCTTCTTCTTAGGTATTCTTTTCCAATAATAATCAAACTATTTTGCATTCTTTGACGTACTATTAACACCAAGATTACTTAAAAAAAATCGTCATGTTAATAACTATTGCGGCACACTGTTTGCGTGGATTGATTGTTAAGTTATTTTTGGTGTTCCTAAAGAATTAGATAGAAAATGGGAAAGCATATGAAAACGAATTTTTTCGCAAAGTTATTATCAGTATCAGTTGCAATAATTGCCATTACTTTGGTATTACAATTATTTACTTACTCTTCAGAACCAGCTACGCAACCCACTGAAAATAAAACCAAAGAATCTGGTTACATTATATCATCACTTGATATACCTGCCTCAATCAACTTTGCAGGTGAAGAAGTGTCTATCAACCGTTATGATATTAAAGAAAGTTTTGACCGTGAATTGTTAGTTAATACATATTGGCAATCTCAAACAATATTATTTATAAAGCGGGCTAATCGTTATTTCCCAGTTATAGAACCCATATTAAAAGAACAGGGTGTACCTGATGATTTTAAATACCTCTCTTTAATTGAGAGTGGGTTTATGCCTAGAGCAATATCACCTGCAGGAGCTGTTGGCTTGTGGCAATTTATGAGAGCAACAGGTCGTGAGTTTGGGCTTGAAATAACAAAAGAAGTAGACGAAAGATATCACATAGAAAAATCAACTATTGCAGCATGTAAGTATCTAAAAAAAATGTACGACCACTATGGTAGTTGGTCATTGGCAGCAGCAGCATACAATGCAGGCCGGACGGGTGTAAACCGACAATTAGAACGTCAAAATACAAAATGCTATTACGATTTATTACTCGGTGAAGAAACCGGACGCTATGTATTCCGTATTCTTGCCGTTAAAGAGATTCTTTCAAACCCAGAGAAATATGGTTTTTTTGTTAAAAATGAAGATCTGTATCCCGTTATTAAAACCTTTGATATTGAAATAAACACAGACATTAAAAACTTTGCTACTTATGCACAAAAATACGGTACAACGTATAAAGAGTTTAAAAACCTGAATCCATGGTTACGAGAATCTTACCTAACTAATTCTAATAAAAAAACATATACAATTAAATTACCCTCTGCCTCAAAAAAAATTGTCAATAAACCAAATGAATTAATAAAAGATACTACACAGCAAGTTATAAAGTAACTTGTAAAATAATAAAACAAGAGAAGCCGGATTGAAAAGTTCTTTTAACCTTTACAGCCCGGCTTCTTTCAGTTATATTGCATTCTTGCTAAAAAATCCTTTACTATGTTAAACTTCACAAACTATAATTATCTTTGAATGCTTAAAGTTTATGAAACGGATGAAGAAAACGGCAAAATCAATCAAAAATCAGATTGACGAAACAGAGCAAATTGAAGTATATGGGGCACGTGTACATAACCTCCAAAACATTGACATTACAATCCCTCGTAATAAAATGGTTGTGATAACAGGCTTAAGTGGTAGTGGTAAATCTTCTTTAGCTTTTGATACTATTTATGCCGAAGGTCAACGCCGTTACATTGAAACATTCTCAGCTTATGCCAGACAATTTCTGGGTAACATGGAACGACCTGACGTAGATAAGATTACTGGTTTAAGCCCGGTTATTTCAATTGAACAAAAGACAACAGGTAAAAATCCACGTTCCACAGTTGGTACAATCACTGAAATTTATGACTTCTTACGCTTGTTTTATGCACGAGCCGGCGAAGCCTTCTCTTATAAAACAGGAGAAAAAATGGTGAAATATACCGATGATCAAATCTTGGAACTAATTCTCGAACAGTATAAAAACCGTAAGGTTTACATTGCAGCTCCACTAGTAAAAGGGCGAAAAGGCCATTATAAAGAACTATTTGAACAGATACGTAAAAAAGGTTTTTTACATGTACGTGTAGACGGCAAAGTACAGGAAGTAGTTCATGGCATGAAAGTTGACCGGTATAAAACTCATTTTATTGAGATCATCATTGACCGGGTTCAGCTTTCTGACAAGAACAGCAAGCGATTGAAAGAAAGCATCCAATTAACCATGCAACATGGTAAAGGCATTATGATGCTGATTGATAAAGAAACAGATGAACAGCGCTTTTATAGTCGTAAACTAATGTGTCCTACAAGCGGTTTATCATACAATGAGCCGGCTCCTCACTCCTTCTCATTTAACTCACCGCAGGGAGCTTGCAATAAGTGTAAAGGTTTAGGCACTGTTAATGATGTTGATTTCGACAAAATTGTGCCGGATGCTAATGAAACTATAAAAAAAGGTGGTATAGTTCCTCTTGGAAAATACAAAAATAACCTCATTTTTTGGCAAATAGAAGCCATTGCTAAAAAGTATAATTTTACACTTAATACTGCAATCAAAAACATCCCTGAAGAAGCACTTGATACTATTCTTTATGGATCAAGTGAACCATTAACAGTCAAAAATGCAGCTTTAGATTCGGCTTCCAGCTACAACTTAAGCTTTGAAGGTGTAATTAAGTATATTCTGGATCAGCAGGATAATGACACATCAATGAAAGCTAACAAGTGGGCCAAACAGTTTATAACTAACAGTACATGTAATGAATGTAAAGGACAAAGACTAAACAAAGAGTCTTTGCATTTTAAAATTGATGACAAAAATATAGCTGATTTGGCTGATATGGATCTAAGCCTTTTACATGAATGGTTTCAGAACCTGGAAAACCGTTTAACCACAAAACAGATAAAAATTGGTTATGAAATTCTAAAGGAGATTAGAAACCGACTTGGCTTCCTAATTAATGTTGGCCTCGAATACCTATCGCTCAACCGGACTACAATGTCTTTATCAGGTGGCGAAAGCCAGCGTATACGTCTGGCAACGCAAATTGGTTCTCAGCTTGTAAATGTGCTGTATATACTAGACGAACCAAGTATCGGTCTACACCAGCGCGACAACCACCGTTTAATAGAATCTCTTTCTCAGTTACGAGATACAGGTAACTCTGTACTAGTAGTTGAGCACGACCATGATATGATGATGGCTGCAGACTATATTATAGATATGGGACCACATGCGGGGCGTCACGGCGGTGAAATAGTTGCACATGGTACCCCTAAAGAGATTTTACAGAGCAACTCTCTTACTGCAGATTACCTAACAGGAAAAAAAACAATTGCAGTACCGAAAAAAAGAAGAAGCGGAAATGGTAATAAAATAACGATTAAAGGTGCAAAAGGGCATAACCTTAAAAACATTGATGTTGATTTCCCACTTGGCAAACTAATTTGCGTAACGGGGGTTTCTGGCAGTGGAAAATCAACTTTAATTAATGAGACACTCTACCCTATCCTTAACCAATACCTTTACAAAGCAGTAAAAGATCCTCTTCCTTATGACTCTGTTGATGGCATTGAGTTTTTGGATAAAGTAGTTGATGTTGATCAAAAACCCCTAGGTAAAACACCACGATCTAACCCTTCAACTTACACAAAGATATTTGACGAGATACGAAAGTTATTTGCTGAATTACCAGAATCAAAAATTCGTGGCTATAAACCGGGACGCTTCTCTTTTAATGTTGTTGGTGGACGGTGTCCAACCTGCAGAGGTGGTGGTGTTCAGGTGATAGAAATGAATTTCTTACCTGATGTAATGGTTGAATGCCCTGATTGTGGTGGCCGCAGGTATAATCGCGAGACATGCGAAGTTCGCTACAAAGGGAAATCAATCAGCGATGTACTTGACATGACAATCAATCAAAGCCTTGAGTTTTTCCAACACATTCCGAAACTGTCTCATTTAATAAAAGCATTACAAGATGTAGGACTTGGTTACGTTACTCTCGGGCAGCCATCAACAACGCTTTCTGGTGGAGAAAGCCAGCGTGTTAAATTAGCTGCTGAATTAGCAAAACGCGATACGGGAAAAACAATTTTTATTCTTGATGAGCCAACAACAGGACTTCACTTTGAGGATATACGCGTATTATTAGGTGTTCTGAACCGACTGGTAGACAAAGGCAATACGGTATTAATTATAGAACACAACCTTGATGTCATTAAAGTTGCTGATCACATTATTGATATTGGTCCTGGTGGCGGACGTGCCGGAGGAGAACTTTTATGTACAGGCACTCCTGAACAGGTTGCAAAAAATAAGAAAAGCTATACAGCAAGATATTTAAAGGATGAATTAGCTCAGAACTAAAATATCAAAAGCAAAATTAAGCAATCCTAATTTGTAATTCAGCTCAACATTATTAATTCTAAACATCCTTTAGATCATTTTAAACTTTTATTTTCCGGTTTTCTTCATGGAAAACTCTATTTTTATTAAAAAAACATTAAAACTGGCTACATGATGAAAACTATTCCTGTAAAGTGTACAAATAACGATATAAGTAAAAATTATTCTCCAGGCACATCACTTGGCGAAATAGCAAAAGATTTAGGAATAAAGCTCAAAACACCAATACTGGGAGCCTATGTTAATAATAAATTAAAAGAGCTTTCTTACGAAGTTTTTCATCCTATAACCATTGAGTTCATTGATATATCAAGGCCTGACGGAATGCGCATGTACATACGCAGCCTTTCTTTAGTACTTAATAAAGCGGTTTGTGAACTTTACCCCAATGCCAGATTACGCATTGAACATTCTGTTTCTAAAGGAACATACTGCTCCATTGAAGGAGAAGAGATAACCATTGATGATGTAATGGATATTCAAAAAAGAATGGTGGAAATAATTAATTCCGATACCCCATTTATTCACCGTAAGGAAGAGTCTAACAATGTTATAAAATTATTTGAGTTACAAGGACAAAAGGACAAAACTGCATTAATCAGGCATCGTGGCCAACTATATACGTCATATCATCAATTAGAAGAACATATTGGTCTTTATTATGGCCACCTGGTACCATCAACAGGATACCTTAAGGTATTTGACCTGATAAAATATTACAACGGTATGTTACTTCAAATACCCAAACGCACCAAGCCTGAGGAATTAGAAGATATTGTTGTGCAAAATAAAATGTTCGATATCTTTCAGGAATTTTCTGAATGGAATCGTGTACTTAACATTCGAAATCTGGCTGATATTAACGATTCATGCGTTAATGGTAAAGCTGAAACCCTTATTAAAATATCAGAAGCCCTGCACGAAAAAAAGATCGGACACATTGCTGATATGATTGATGAACGAAAAAAATCAGTTAAACTCGTTCTGATAAGCGGCCCTTCTTCAAGCGGGAAAACAACTTTTGGTAAACGACTGGCCATTCAGTTAATGGTAGCTGGAATGAAACCAGTTAACTTATCTCTTGATAACTACTTTGTTAATCGTGAAGATACACCAGTTGATGAACATGGCGAATACGATTTTGAATCACTTAATGCCTTAGATATTGAGCTATTTAATCAACAACTGATCGAATTACTGGCTGGTAAAGAAGTTGAAATACCTAAGTTTTCTTTTGAAACAGGCCAACGGTATTACGATGGTGAAAAACTTCAGATGAATAATGATAATATTCTGATTGTAGAGGGGATTCACGGGCTCAACCCACAATTAACACACCTGATTCCTGAACAATCAAAATTTAAAATCTACGTCTCAGCACTTACCTCTGTTAATATTGATAACCAGAACCTGATTCATACAACTGACAACCGGTTAATAAGGCGTATTGTACGCGATTATAAATACCGCAGATATTCAGCTCAGGACACCATTTCACGCTGGGCAAGTGTGCGCCGCGGTGAAGATACTCACATCTTCCCATTCCAGGAAGAAGCAGATGTAATGTTTAATACAGCTTTACTTTATGAGCTTTCTGTTCTAAAACAACAAGCTGAACCAATATTGCTTGAAGTACAACCTAATCAACCGGAGTATGCTGAAGCTCACCGATTACTTAATTTCTTTAGCTACTTTAAGCCTATTCAACCCACTGAAATACCTCCTACTTCAATTATTCGTGAATTTTTAGGGGGAAGCAGTTTTAATTATTAAAATAGGGATGAGACAAATATTAACTTTAGTTGTTTTAGCTATTATATTATGCTTTCAGAGCTGCAAATGTAAACTGGCAAAAGAAGAAACCAAAACCAGTGGGATTACACTAACAGAATTAAATGGCTATTTTATCAAAAACACTGTTGAATTTACAACAGACACCATGTTTGTTGTACTAAAAAATAAAGCTGATTTCAATCAATATTTTGGTGTTGCCAAAACAATGAGTAATAGCATCACCAAACCTGATTTTGAAAAAAATTACATCGCTGCTATCGTGCTTCAACCATCAACAACAGTGCGTAAGGTAACATTAACAAAACACCATATAACCAAAGGTACATTAACAATTAATTATAAAATTGAGGAACAAAACGATCAAAAAAGCTTCCAAACAAGCAGCCTACGTTTATTTGAAGTTCCACGAAATATAAAAACAATCGAATTTGTGTGTGGAAATAAGGCCAACACAATTAAACTGTAAAACCTTAATAAAAACTCATGTTAAGTAATATTATTACCTTTACCTTGTCGAAAAGCATATAATATAACAACGAATTGGGAAACCCTATTCAAGTTGAGAAGTTTCATATGAAGAACACCCGAAATCTGGTAATTATACCAACATATAACGAAAAGGAAAATATTGAATTAATCATCAATGCAGTGTTAAACTTACCCCGTTTATTTGAAATACTGATTATTGATGATAATTCTCCAGATGGAACAGCTCAAATTGTTAAAGGCCTTATGGAAGCCCACCCCAATCAGATACATATCCTGGAACGGGAAGGCAAGCTTGGGTTAGGTACTGCTTATATAACAGGTTTTAAATGGGCTGTTGAACACCAATATGATTTCATTTTTGAGATGGATGCCGATTTCTCACATCCTCCGGAAGATCTGATTAACCTTCATGATGCTTGTTTAAAGCAAAATGCTGACCTGGCAATTGGTTCACGTTATATTTCCGGGGTTAATGTGGTTAACTGGCCTATGGGACGTGTACTAATGTCTTATTTCGCATCGGTATATGTCCGTTTTATCACAGGTATGAAAATAATGGATACAACAGCTGGTTTTAAGTGCTACAGCCGTAAAGTTCTGGAAACTATCGACCTTGATAAAATCAAACTTAAAGGTTATGCTTTCCAGATTGAAATGAAATTTACAACGTGGAAATTTGGTTTTAATATTATTGAAGTACCAATCATCTTTACTGACCGCACACAAGGCACTTCTAAAATGAGTGGTGGTATATTTAATGAGGCTGTTTGGGGTGTTATCAAAATGAAAACATCAAGTTGGTTTAAAAGTTATAAGAAAGTTGACAAATAGTTTTTGTTGTCAGACCTTTGATTTGTTCTAGTTTTAATACGTATGCTTTTAAAATTAAAAACACCCCCAAATCCAGAAAAACCAATTGCACATCTATCGTAATTATACGAGTAATAAGCTTTTATTTTATACTTATAAATTTTAAATATGTCGACTCTACTTATAAGGAATGCCTCCATTATAAATGAAGGTACCAGGCAAACAGGAAGTATTTTAATTGAAGACAGCCTGATTAAACAAGTGATATTTGGCAATGGTATACCAACGGCTGATAAAGTGATTGATGCAACAGGCTTGCTTTTATTACCGGGTGTAATTGATGATCAGGTACATTTCAGAGAGCCGGGCTTAACACATAAAGCAAATATTGAGAGCGAATCAAGAGCCGCAGTGGCCGGAGGTATCACTTCCTTTATGGAAATGCCAAATACGAAACCTCAAGCCACAACACAAGAAATACTTGAAGAAAAATACAAACTGGCAGCACAAGTATCTGCTGCTAATTATTCGTTCTATATTGGTGCAACCAACGATAATATTGATGAACTATTAAAAACAGATCCTAAAACAGTTTGTGGAATAAAAGTATTTATGGGTTCATCAACAGGCAATATGTTAGTAGATGAAGAATCAGTACTTGACAGGATTTTTGGCGAAAGCAAGGTGTTAATTGCCACACATTGTGAAGATGAAGCAACCATACAGGAAAATACAACTATTTATAAAAATAAGTATGGCGAAGATATACCATTCAAATATCATCCGGTTATCCGTTCAGCAGAAGCCTGTTATAAATCTTCTAAAAAAGCAGCTGGATTAGCCCGTAAACATGGTGCACGCTTACATATTCTTCATCTTAGTTCGGCAAAAGAGCTTGAATTACTTGATAAGGGTATGCCACTAAGCGAAAAGAAAGTAACCGGCGAAGTGTGCGTACACCACTTGTGGTTTACAGATGCTGATTACGATAAATATGGTTCACGTATTAAATGGAATCCGGCCGTTAAATCAGAAAATGATCGTAAGCACCTGCGTAAAGGACTAATTAATGGTAATCTTGATGTTGTAGCAACTGACCACGCACCACATACCATTGAAGAAAAAAACAATAAATATTTTAGTGCTCCTTCCGGTGGGCCATTAGTACAACATGCTTTAGTATCAATGCTTGAAATGGTTAATCAAGGTATTTTCTCCTATGAACTGGTAGTTGAAAAGATGAGCCATAATCCTGCTATACTTTTCCAGATTGAGAAACGTGGTTTTATTCGTGAAGGCTATAAGGCTGACCTTGTTTTGGTCGATCCAAATAACAGTTGGGAAGTTAAACCTGAAAACATACTTTACAAATGTGGCTGGTCTCCTTTTGAAGGTACTACTTTTTCACATAAAGTTGTTAACACCATTATCAATGGTAAATTAGCCTATGCAAATGGTAAAGTTAATACTGATATAAAAGGCGAACGCCTCTCATTTGAACGATAATCTTTATAGGCTGAGAGTACTATAGCTATGAAAGCGATCATTGATACCGATATGACAAAATGAAAATAAGTTCTAAACAGATGAATAATACTCCAACCAAAACCAGGCACATTATCTTTTTTGTAATGTGTCTGACAACTTTGCTACAGGCATGTTGTGATAAAAAAGAACACTCCCCCCAGGTAGCTAATCATCCTATCACCGGACAATGCATAGCCGATACAATAATTTATTCTGTAGTTATTAAAAACCCCAATCCTCTTGATTCATGGACTAATGAATGCTTAAGCCAACTTAAGAAACCACAGTTTGTCGATCAGTTTTTTGATGCTGTTTATTCACATAAAGCTATTGCATATAGTTATTCCACACATAAACCACTTTCTGTTTCAGACATCAAAGAAATAGAAAAAAGTGACGAATTTAGTCGAGATAAAGTAGCCAAACTACAATTTTGGGAAACCTGGTATTTTGATGAGCAAACACAAGTTATGAACAAAAAAGTTCATGCTGTTTTACTTGCCTATGAGCTTCTTACCGACGAAGGCGAACTACGAGGTTATAAGGCTGCTTTTTACATTAAGATGACTAATTAACTTTGTAAGAAGAATATTTAAAGGTTCTGAATCCAAATTCTTCTGTTTTCATAATGCTGTCCTACAAAATTAATAATGCTGGACAGAGTTCATTTTACAATCTCAGGAATAAGACCTGAAATCCTTTATTTTACTAGCCCCGAGGCATGACACACCCTCCCATCAGCTTGTTTAACCCGTCAACAGGCTTAATAAGTATCTCAACAGACTTCCCCTACCCGCCAACAGGCATAACACACCCACCCACAAGGGCATCTTTCCCTTTCAACAGGCCTTACACACTCGCCCAGCGGCTTGCTTATCACGTCAATTGGCTTACAAAGCATCTCAATTGGCCTTACATACACGCCAATAGGGGCACTTTCTTATTCTAACAAACAGTATCACCTGCCCACATAAAATAACTTAATAACCCCTCAGCCATTAACACGAAGCTAAAAATTCCAGGCCGATGATTTTAAAACGTAACGCGCTGTTTTACGGCTCACTTGTGAATCAACAACATCTTTACCATCTATCATTTGTCGAATTGATTCATCCGTATAATGACGAATCGTTAGTAACTCCATATTTTTATTATAGCGTACATCGAAGTGTTCACTCAATTCTTTTATCGCAACATTTATTCTTTTGGTATCATCAGCACAAACAGAAAAATTAAGTGCTGAGGTTTGCATCATATTGAGTTTTATGCGGTGACTGGAAAATACCTGAAAAATATCACTCAGGTTCTCTTCAATTATAAAAGAGAAATCCTTAGGTGACATTGAGATCAGCACCTGATTACGTTTTAATACATAGATTGGTTGCAGTTCTGCATTCTGTTCACTCGATTTAATAATCGTTCCTTTAGTTTCCGGCTCAATAAAAGAATTAACCAGCAAAGGTATTTGCTTGTTTTGAAGTGGCTTAATGGTTTTGGGATGTATCACCTGGGCTCCATAATAGGTCAACTCAATAGCTTCCCAATAAGATAATTCTTCAATTTTGGTTGCATAAGGATACCAACGCGGATCTGCATTTAACACGCCAACCACATCTTTCCAAATAGATAAACCATGGGCATCCAAAGCATAGGCAATTATTGCACCTGTATAATCAGAGCCTTCGCGACCAAGTGTTGTTGTTAAGTTATTTTCAGTTGAACCTATAAAGCCTTGTGTTACAAATAAGGCCTGTGCCTTATCTTTAAATTTCGCTTTCATATATTTCTGGGTTAACTCCCAATTTACACCTGCACTTCGGTAGCAATCGTCGGTTTTTAATACCTTACGTATATCAACCCACTCATTAACCTGATTTATATTATTAAGGTATGTACTTACAATTGTTGTACTTAATAGCTCTCCAAAAGGTACTATCTGATCGTATTCAAAATCATAATTAAGCGAAGGTTCAGTTTGTAAGCGTTGCCATAACTGATTTAGTAAATCATCAATTACACCCGTATTATCAGCTTCAAATAAATCAAGCAAAATTTGTTTATGGTATGCCTTCAACTCGTCAAACCTTAGCTTTAGTATTTCAGCATCATTTTGAAAATAGGATTCAACAATACCTTCCATGGCATTGGTCATTTTTCCCATCGCAGAAACAACAATTACCAAAGGCTCATTATATTGTTTTACAATATTAGCCAGGTTCTTAACACCTAAAGCATCCTTAACCGATGCACCACCAAATTTAAATACTCTCATGCTCTAAAATTACATCTTCAAATTGTTTCGCAGAACATTTTAAAAATAAAAGTCACTTTCAATTTATAACTATTTCCTTTCGTTACACAACACATTAGCCACGTCATTGTTAATTACCAAAGGATTAGATTATCTTTCACTTTTTTAAAATAAAATCTACATGACAAAATTTGAAGTAACAACCTTAAATGAGTTTATTCTAAAAAGCCAAATGGATCTTGATTATAAAGCTGATGGTGGTTTTTCACATCTGCTTCATCACATTAGTACGGCTGCCCGGATTGTTAACCGTGAAGTAAACAAAGCCGGATTGGTAGATATACTTGGAGATGCAGGTAATAGCAATGTTCAGGGCGAAGATCAAAAAAAACTTGATATCATTGCAAATGATTATTTTATAGATGCCATGCATAGTTGTGGTGAAATTTGTGCTATTGCTTCTGAAGAAAATGAAAGTTTCATTTTTTTCGATGACGAGATGGCTCGTAAAGGAAAGTATGTGTTTCTAATGGATCCTCTTGATGGTTCTTCAAATATTGATGTTAACGTATCAATTGGAACCATCTTTTCAATATACAAACGCGTAACACCAGAGGGTGAAAAAGCAAGTATGGAGGATTTTTTACAGGCAGGAACCAAGCAAGTAGCTGCAGGCTATGTATTATATGGTAGCTCAACAATGCTTGTATACACAACCGGAAATGGTGTTAATGGCTTTACTCTTGATCCGTCAATTGGAGAATTCTGTTTGTCTCATCAACTGATAAAAACACCTGAAAATGGCACCTTATATTCTATTAATGAAGGTAACTACAAGAAATTTCCAAAAGGTGTAAAAAAGTACATTAAATATTGTCAGGAAAGGGATTCAGCCAGCAATCGCCCTTACTCCTCACGTTATATTGGTTCTTTAGTAGCCGATTTTCACCGTAACCTGCTAAAAGGTGGTATCTTTATTTATCCCGAAATTGAAACAGCCCCACTTGGTAAACTACGCCTGTTGTACGAGTGTAACCCAATAGCCTTTTTAGCTGAACAGGCCGGTGGAACTGCAAGCAATGGACAACAACGCATAATGGAACTTAAGCCTACATCATTGCACCAACGTACACCTTTTTATACAGGCTCCTCTAAAATGGTTAAAAAAATAGAAAGCTACTTAAAAAAATATGGTAAAGAAGATTAATCTTATGCATTAAACGGCTCGTTGCTTTTAATAGGCAACGAGCCGCTCATTTAATACGTACATTTTTCCTTCCTCAATATTTCAACTACTTTTGCTTAAAAATAGTCGAAAGTGAAGATAAATCAGATACAAGCCTATTATAAAGAGGACTCTCGTATTACTCAAATAAAAGAAGCATTAAATACGAAACAAGCACGTATTGCCTTAAAAGGTCTTACCGGTAGTTTAAGTGCAGTAATACAAGCTAACTTAATTTCTAATGGTCCCCACCTAATAATACTCAATGACCGTGAGGAGGCCGCTTATCTTTATAATGACCTAAGGCAATTAACATCTGAAAAACATGTATCATTCCTTCCTTCGTCTTATAAACGATCACCAGAATACGGGCAAAAAGATTCACAAAATATATTATTACGAACTAAAGCGCTTAGCCAACTTCACAATAACATAAATGCACTTTTTGTCATTTCATATCCAGAAGCGCTAGTAGAGAAAGTTTTATCTGCCGAATCCCTTAACGAAAACAGACTAATAATCAACACAGGCGATCAACTTGATATATCCTTTATTATTGACATTTTAAACGAATACCACTTTCAACGCGTTGACTTTGTTTTTGAACCGGGACAATATTCAGTAAGAGGAAGTATCATAGATGTGTATTCTTTCGCTGATGAAGACCCTTATAGAATTGATTTTTTTGGAGATGAAATAGATAGCATACGAAGTTTCAACCTTGAAAATCAGCTTTCAAAATATAAACAGGAACAAATAACAATTGTTCCTAATTTAACTGAAAATCAAAATTCAGAAGCCCTGATTACTATATCCGACTATTTACCGGAAAACACAATTATATGGATTAACAGCTTTGCATATATCGAACAGAGGATGGCTTCAATAAATGAAAAACTGGCCAACCATACTTTCCAATTCGAGGACGGTAATGAAGATAATGATAAAAATTATAGCTTTTTAAAAGATGAAAATATTTGCTCATATCCTAACTTTTATCAGGGTGCATTAAAACATCATATCATTACCATTGGCTCCAACAATACACTACAGAATGCCATAAATATTAATTTTAACTCAGCTCCACAGCCTGTCTTTCATAAAAACTTTGAACTACTCGAAAATAATCTGAAAGAAAAAAAAAGCGAAGGGTACGAGTGCTTTATACTATCTGAAAACCCCAAACAGTTTGAACGTCTGCAAGCTATCTTTAGCGACAGAGGTGCTCAACTCATGTACGATGAAATTAATCATAGCCTGCACAAAGGCTTTATAGACCATGATGCTCATCTCTGTTTTTATACCGATCATCAGATTTTTGAACGTTACCATAAATTTTCTCTTCGCACCGAAAAAGCTAAAGCTGCGCAGCAAGCCATCTCATTAAAAGAGTTAAACCGTCTTAATCCAGGCGATTACGTTGTACATATAGATCATGGGATAGGTCGGTTTGGAGGTTTGGTAACACAAACTGTAAATGGTAAATCACAAGAAGCAATTCGGTTGGTTTATAGAGACAACGATGTATTACTGGTCAATATTCACTCTTTACATCGCATTAGTAAGTTTAAAGATAAAGATGGTACACCTCCAAAAATAAACAAACTGGGTACAGCTACGTGGCAAAAACTAAAAGATAAAACTAAGAAAAAAGTAAAGGATATTGCCCGTGAGCTAATTGCACTTTATGCCAAACGAAAGACTGAACCCGGCTTTTCTTTCACTCCCGATACCTACCTGCAAACAGAATTGGAAGCTTCATTCTTTTATGAGGATACACCAGACCAAACAAAAGCTACAGCCGCACTAAAGATTGATATGGAAAAACCAACACCAATGGATCGCCTGGTATGTGGCGATGTTGGCTTTGGAAAAACTGAAATTGCCATACGTGCCGCATTTAAAGCTGTAGCAGACAATAAACAGGTAGCTATTTTGGTGCCAACAACCATTTTAGCTCTTCAGCATTACCAAACATTTAAAGAACGCTTGAAAGATTTTCCTTGTAACATTGACTATGTAAGCCGTTTGAGAAAACCAAAAGAAGTTAAAAGAGCTCTTACAAAACTAAAAGAAGGGCAGGTTGATATTCTTATCGGAACACATAGACTAACAGGTAAAGATGTTGAATTTAAAGACCTTGGTTTACTGATTATTGATGAAGAACAACGCTTTGGGGTAGCCATTAAGGAGAAACTAAAGCAAATGAAAGTGAATGTGGATACTTTAACACTAACAGCAACACCTATTCCCCGTACTTTACAATTCTCATTAATGGGCGCACGCGACTTATCAATATTAAATACCGCACCTCCAAACCGTCACCCCATTATTACTGAATTACATGTTATGAATGAAGAAATTCTAAAGGAGGCCATCTTATATGAAGTAGAGAGGGGTGGCCAGGTATTTTTCATTAATAACCGGGTACAAAACATTATGGAAGTGCAAGCTATGGTCAACCGCATTCTTCCAAATGTTAAAACTGTAGTAGCTCACGGCCAAATGGAAGGTGCCAGACTTGAAAAAATCATGCTTGATTTTATTGAGGGTGAATATGAAGTGCTTATTGCAACTACAATTATTGAGTCTGGACTGGACATTCCTAATACCAATACTATTATTATTAATAACGCACATAACTTCGGATTAAGTGAACTACATCAGTTACGAGGTCGTGTGGGGCGATCAAATAAAAAAGCATTCTGTTATTTAATGGCTCCTCCATTATCAACACTAACGCAAGAAGCACGTCGCAGGCTTAAAATTGTTGAAGAGTTTTCTGATTTAGGCAGTGGATTTAATATTGCAATGCAAGATCTTGATATTCGCGGTGCCGGTGATGTACTTGGCGGAGAGCAAAGCGGCTTTATTTCTGATATAGGCTATGAGACCTATCAACGTATTCTAAACGAAGCTTTACTTGAATTAAGAGAAACGGAGTACAAAGAAACATTTGCAGAAGAGCAAAACGAAGCAACACAAACTGTATACGTGAACGATTGTATTATTGAAACCGATTCTGAAACGCGCTTACCAGAACATTATATTGAAAATGTGGCTGAACGAATGAACCTCTATCGTGAGCTTGACAACATAGAAGAAGAAGAGGTTGTAACAACTTTTGAAAATAATCTTATTGATCGCTTTGGCCCAATCCCTGAATCAGGACAACGTTTATTTAAAATTGTACGTATCAGAAGCATGGCAAAGCAACTTGGCATTGAAAAAATCATCTTTAAAAATAACCTCTTATACCTCTATTTTGTCTCTAACCAGGCATCATTGTACTATCAATCGTCGATATTTAGTGGTGTTTTAATGTGGGTTCAGAGCAATGCCCAAAAGGCTATTATAAAAGAAGGTAAGAGTAAATTATACCTGATGATGAGGGATATAAAATCGATTAAGGAAGTTAAGGTATTAATTGATGATATGTATAAAGCAATTATACCAAAGGGCTGATAAAGAAATTACGGTATTTTAGGTTTCAACAACGAGATAAGCATGGCTTAAGACATTTTTGGAAAGAAGAGTACCTCAAAAATGACTCCTGCAGTATTCTTAATTTTGTAGGCTTGAAAGACTTTCCCGGTATACTTATTATTAAAACTTATAACATCATCAGTATCTGCTGAAAGTATTGAGTTCGGGAGAGACTTAATTATATCTTTTTCGATATTAAGCTCGTCGAACATTGGATGTGTAGCAATAGTTTTAATTTTAAGACGCCGGTCTGTTATAAAATATGGCTGTCCAAGTGAAACTAATACATCAAGCAAAGCATTGGCCCTAGTTCTTACATTAATCATCTCGGTATTATCAAGTATGGTTACCTGCAACGATTTCTTTTTATTAAATACAATAGTTGAACCTGAAATCTGGGCAGGAAAAGATTGTCCATGCACATCCTCCATAGTTATATTAACAGATTCAAAACCACATCCTTTATTATTAAACTCATGTAATAAACTATCTACACGTTGTTTATCTAAGTCATCAACAAAATCTAAATATGGTAACATCAGTACATCTTCCATATAATGTGTCTTATACAAGTCAAGTGCCAGATTGTTTAGATACTGAATACGGCCATCCTGAATGATCATTAATGGCATTGATGCTTCACTAATAAATTGACGATACCCTCTTTCCCGTTCACGTTGTTCCTGATCAACCTTATGCTTATAAAAAGCCAGATCAATAGCAATACCAAGTTCTTTCTTATTAACCGGCTTTACTAAAAAACCATATGAATTAGACACGATTGCACGCTTAATCACCTGACTACTTGTATCGGATGATACATAAATAACTGGTATATCCAACTCCCGCCTTAATTGTTCAGCGGTTTGTATGCCATCCATTTCACCTTCCAGATGGATATCCATTAATACAACATCAGGCCGCAAGCGATGTGATAAATCAACAGCATCTTTACCGGCAGTACACCTTCCGATTAATTCATGCCCTAACTCACGCAGAAACATCGTAAAAATGGCAGATATGAATTTATCATCTTCAACTACAAGTACCTTTCGCATAAATTTTAATAACTACTAACCACCAACTGTATTCTCTTTACTATCTTTGCAGTTAGTTTTATATGTGAGACATTAACTGATTTATATTAAATATAACGTGAATTTAGTAATTGACAAGGGAAATACACAGATTAAATACGGTATTTTTGACCAGCGTAAGCTTGTTAAATCCGATTCAATCGATTTTCTTGATAAACCATTAATTGAAATCATCAGGCAAAACTACTCTATAGATCAAATAATTGTATCAACTGTTGTAAAAGAAGGTCATGATGAACTTATTACTAACCTTAATAACCTCTCTCCTCGCTTAATTGACCTTACACATCAAACACCCCTGCCCTTTAAGTGGAATTACAAATCAAAAGAAACAATGGGCAAAGACCGATTGGCTGCTGTTGCTGGAGGTATCGGTTTACATCCAAATACTAATCTCTTGGTTATTGATGCAGGAACGGCTATTACTTATGAAATTGTTAGTTCCTCCCACATTTTTTTGGGAGGAAACATTTCTCCTGGTATGAAAATGCGCTTTCGCGCTTTAAGTGAATTTACAAGTAAGCTTCCATTGGTTCAGCCCAATGATGACTTTCCCCTCATAGGAAATTCAACCATAACTGCCATTGTATCAGGAGTTCAGAATGGAATTTTATTCGAGATAGATGGTTTAATAAATGACCTTTCTAAACAATTTAAAGAACTAAAAACAATAATAACCGGCGGTGATGCAGAATTTTTTGCAAGGAAGTTAAAAAATCCCATCTTTGCATATCCTAATTTAGTACTTATTGGACTTAACAGAATTCTCGAATACAATGCACAATACATATAAAGTCATTTTAATACTCGTACTGGTATCTTTATTATCTGTTTCTACGGAAGGGCAAAACAGAACCTATTCTCCATACTCCAGGTATGGTTTGGGAGAAACACAAAACGGCGGTTTTGGACGAAATGCAGGTATGGGACATACAGGTATTGCTCTTACCAGTTCATACAACCTTAATAATATCAATCCTGCTTCGTACTTTAGTATGGATTCTATTTCATTCTTTTTTGAAGGAGGAATATCCGGCTTTGATCAGAAGATTAAAAGTAAAAATATGACAGCACAATTCTCTGATATGAATTTCTCCTATTTTGCTGTTGGATACCCTGTCGCAAAATGGGGGTTTATGTCAATTGGTGTTAAACCGGAAACATTAGTAGGCTATCAGTTTTTTGATGATAATAAGTATTTATATTCTGAAACTGACCCAAATTACTCTATTTACAATGCATCCGGACAGGGAAATACAACAAAAGCGTATGCCGGATTAGCCTTAAGTCCTATTAAAAACCTTTCATTCGGAGCACATTTCTCATATGTATTTGGAAAAGTTGAACACTTCTCGTTAGCTCAATTTGCAAATGATCCTATTGCGTTAAAAATGGGTACATCGCAAAGTATTTCAATAAATGATTTTTATATGGACTTTGGCCTACAATACCAATACCAGTTAAAGGATCGTCAGAATATTGTTATAGGAGCAATTTATCACCCCAAAACAGGCATGAAAGGTACTGTTAGAAGCCTTGTTGCCGCAGGTAATACTCTTAAAGCAGGTGAAATGATGGTGGTTGCTGCAGATACTTTGCAATTTACTGAAACCAAATTTGATGGAGATGCGTTAGAAATGCCAGAAAAATTAGGTTTTGGAATCGCTTATAGCATTGATGATTTTTTAACGGTTACAGCTGATTACACCTTGGCAAAGTGGAGTGAATCAAAATTCCCAAGCTTATCTAATGCAGCCAGTGGCTCTGATAGATTCACCATTGATGACGAAGAAACATTCGCTTTCGGAGTAGAATATATACCAAACTACAGAAGCGCAAGCTTCTATCCAAGTAGAATAAAATACAGGTTGGGAACATCATATAAGAAGGAATATCTTGTTGCACCCAATGGAGAGCAGTTAACCGATTTTGGCATAACTTTTGGTGTAGGTTTACCGTTGAAAAGAAGTAAAACATCTTTCAACCTTGCATTCGAATGGGGTCAAAGAGGAACAACATCTAATAGTCTTGTGCAAGAAGACTATTTGCGCTTTACAATGAACCTGACATTACATGAATATTGGTTCATGAAACGAAAATTTGATTAAGACTAATACAAAAAACCAGAATACCATGCCAATGAAAATTGCTACATTACTAATTGTAGGACTGTTATTATCAGTTACTACTTTTGCTCAAAAAGGAGTTGAAGATGGGTCAAAATATGGCCACGGTGAAGACAGCTTAAGATGTTTAGAGAATCTTTCTCTATACAATGAGTATTACAAACAAAAGAATTATAAAGAAGCGTATCCGTATTGGAAAATCGTTTTCAATGAATGTCCTTTAGCTACAATGAACATCTACTCTCATGGTGAACGCATAGTAGAAAAACTATATAACAAAGAGAAAGATGCAGCTAAAAAGGCTGAATTGTACACTTTATTAATGAAAGTTTATGACCAGCGTTCCAAATACTATGGCACCCATAAAAAATATCCTACGGCATATATTATGGCGAAAAAAGCAATTACCATGTTGCGCTACAACCGTAATAATCCTGAAGTAATAAAAGAAGTACAACCTTTACTGGAAAACGGTTATAAAGCCTTAGGAGTGCAAACGCAAACTCCGGCACTATTAACTTATATGGCCAACAGTACAGCTATGTATAAAATGGGAGAATTATCAGGCGAAAAGCTTGTTGATATTTACACTAACATTACCGTAACACTTAACAAGCAGAAGGAAGCAACTAAGGATGCTGATAAGCCTCAAATTCAGGAAGTAATTAATAATGTTGAGAAATTTTTTGCACAAAGTGGAGCTGCTAACTGCGAAACTTTAGCAGAAATTTTTGGTCCTCAACTTGCCGACCACACTACTGATTTGGATTGGTTAAAAAGAGTAAACCGACTATTAGCACAAAGCGATTGTGGTGAAGCAGACTTATTTTATAAGTCATCGGAATATTTGCATAAAATTGAACCTTCGGCTTCTTCAGCCTTCGGATTGGCTCGTATGTATATGAAAACACAGGATATGCCTAAAGCAATCTCTTATTTTAACGAAGCTATTTCATTAGAAGAAGACAATACTGCAGCAGCAAAATACCATAATTATCTTGGTTTAATATACATGTCGCAAAAGAAATACAACCAAACAAGAGCTGAGGCAAAAAAAGCTATTGCTTTACGTTCTGACTGGGGTGCTCCATATATCCTGATTGGGAAAGCTTATGCAGCAAGTGCGGCAAGTATTGGCTCATCTGAATTTGAACATAAAACTACATATTGGGTGGTGGTTGATCAGTTAATAACAGCTAAATCTGTTGATTCTGAATCGGCAACCGAAGCTAACGAACTGATTGCTCTTTATTCGCAATACTTCCCTAATACAGAAGAAGTATTCTTTCAGGGATTAAAAGAGGGAGACAGCTATACTGTAGGTGGATGGATTAATGCTCAAACAACAGTAAGGGTAAAAAAGTAATACATTGATACCTATTTTAAAAAATACAATTATTCAAAAATATACAGCAAGCAGCCTTGTGTTGCTTGCTGTTTATTTTTTACCAGCTTGTACTTCCAATAAACCAGAAGAAATACAAGCTATTGCCAATAGAGAAGAGATTCCTTCTCTTATTTACGAAGAATTTGAATCGACATTAACTGACTCTGGAAGAATAACACACAGGTTTATCACTCCGGAGCTATTGCGTTATGACCGTAAAAAGGAGCCTTATATGGATTTTCCTAAAGGCCTTCATGTGATTTTGTATCAAGAAAATGGTGAAATTGAAGCTCAAATAAAGTGTAGAAATGCCATTAACTACGAGGAAAAAGGTTTATGGGAACTTAATATCGATGTAGAGGCAGTTAACTTAAAAGGAGAAGTTCTTAATACAGAACAATTATTTTGGGATACCAAAACCAAGAAAATTTACTCCGATAAGTTTGTTACAATTACCACAAAAGAAGAAGTTATTACCGGTACTAAGTTTGAAGCTGACGAAAACATGGAGAATTGGACCATTCATAACATGCAGGGGGATTTTGAGTTTGATGAATAACTGTTATATTCCAACTTTTTCCTATCTTTCTTTTTTACTTAAGCTTACATGAACGCATACCTTACTATTACATTGACTTTATTGCTATCTGCATTTTTTTCAGGATGTGAGATGGCATTTTTTAGTTCTAACAAATTATTGCTAGAATTAAATAAAAAGAAACATCCGTTTCCGGCACGTATAATAAATCGCTTTGTGCGCAATCCTGGTATATTTCTTTCTACTATTCTTATTGGAAATAATATTGCACTAGTAATTTATGGTTTACAAATGGCTAAAATTATTGAGCCTGCAATAAACCAATATATTGATTCAAGTATCGCACTATTGTTGATCCAGACAGTATTTTCGACTCTTATAATACTACTTACTGCCGAATTTCTACCTAAAACACTTTTTAGAATTCATCCAACTTTTATTCTTAACATTTTTGCAATTCCCCTGCTATTCTTCTATTTTTCATTTTATCCGGTCAGTAAATTAACAATGAGTGTTTCTGACTTTATTATTAAAGTTATTCTTAAAGCAAAAATAGCACCTAAAAAGGGAAAATGGATGCTCTCGAAAATTGATTTGGATAACCTATTAACTGAACATCATGAAAAAAGAGACAAAGATGATGAAGGAGCAAATGAATTTAAATTATTGAGAAATGCTTTAGATTTCTCAAAACTTAAAATTCGGGATTGTATTATTCCTCGAACAGATTTGCAAGTAATTGAAGTAAACGAAGAATTAGAACCCTTGCGTACTCAGTTTATAGAAACCGGATTGTCTAAGATACTGGTTTATAAGGAGAGTATAGATAATATTATTGGGTATGTACATGTCTCTTCCTTATTTAAAAACCCCAAAAAGCTGCGCAACATTGTAAGTCCAATATCAATTGTACCGGAAACAATGACTGCAAATAAAGTTTTAGAGCTTTTCACCAAAGAACATAAAAGTATAGCATTAGTTGTTGATGAATTTGGTGGTACAGCAGGAATTGTAACATTAGAAGATATTTTAGAAGAGATATTTGGTGAGATTAATGACGAACATGATATTTCTGATCATATTGAAGAAAAATTAAGTGATCATATTTATCATTTATCTGCGCGATTAGAGATTGACTACCTGAATGAGAAATACGCACTTCAGCTTCCCCGTTCTGATGATTACGAAACCATTGCCGGATTGATATTATTTCATAACCAATCCATTCCGGAGGTAAATGATATGATATATATAGACCATTTTACCTTTGAAATATTAAAAGCTACTAATGCAAGGATTGAACTTGTAAAAGTGACCATAAAAGCCGATTAAAACATTTTACCAACTTTATCATACCAAAGTGGCAAGCACCTCACAGGGTTACTCATTTTTTTGTATATTCGTAACCTGATTTTTAGATCTACAATAATTTTATAAGTAATAACAGAATGGCAACATTAGAGAGAATTAGAAATAAATCTGGATTACTCATTATCGTAATTGCGATTGGACTTCTTGCCTTTTTATTAGGCGATTTAATGAGTTCAGGAGATTCCATGTTTAGAAGAAAAAACATGCAGATTGCAGAAATCAATGGCACATCTGTATCTTATCCTGAATACCAAAATTACATTACTGAGTTAGAAGATTATTACAAGCTCAACTCACGTTCTTCAGCATTAGATGAAAACACATCATACCAGATACGCGAACAGGCCTGGAATCAATTAGTACAGGACGTGATTATGGAAGAAAAATATGATGAATTAGGAATTATTGTAACAGCTGATGAGATTTTTGAGTTGGCAACAGGTAAAAATGTTCATCCACAAATTCGTCAAATGTTTACCAACCCTCAAACAGGGGTATTTGATAAAGCACAGGTTATTAACTTTCTACAGCAAAAAAACCTTGATCCGAATGCAAATTTTTATTGGTTATATCTTGAAAAGCAAATTAAAAAGGAGCGTTTATTCACGAAATATCGTGAATTGATTAAAAAAGGCATGTTTGTAACTACTGTACAGGCGAAAATTGAAGCGGAAGCAAAACAGAATAAAGTGGACTTTGACTTTGTAGTTAAACGTTACGCTTCTGTATCAGATTCAACAATAAGTATTTCTGATAATGAAATCAAGAACTACTATAATACACATAAAGAAAATTACAAACAAGATGCTATGCGCGATGTGGTTTATGTATCATTTGAAATTAAACCATCAGAAGAAGACCGCCAGTTAGCTGAAGATTGGATTACAAAAGCAAAGGTTGACTTTGAAAATCCTGCAACTGATGCGATCCAGTATGTTAACATGAACTCAGAATCAAATTACATTGATCGCAACCTTAAATTTGATCAATTAAGCTCTACATTACAAGGTTTTGTTCAAGGAGCCAAAGAAGGTGATGTTTATGGCCCTTATGCTGAAAATGAAACATTTAAACTATCTCGGATTATAACAATTAAGCAAATTCCAGATTCTGTTAAAGCGCGACATATTCTTGTTAAAGATGCGGTGCTAGCTGATAGTCTTTTAACAATGATTAAAAAAGGTGCGGATTTTGCTAAAGTAGCACGCGAACATTCCACAGATCAAGGATCGGCAATAAACGGTGGTGATTTGGGATGGTTCACAGAAGGGCAAATGGTAAAACCATTTAATGATGCTTGTTTTGAAAATAACAAAGGCGCTATAGTAAAAGTAGAGTCTCAATTTGGTATCCATATTATCAATGTTCAGGATAAAGGAAAACCTGTTACAAAATATAACATTGCTACCTTAGAGCGTAATGTTAACTATAGTACAAAAACCAATCAGCAAGTTTATGCAAAAGCAGCCAAATTTGCTTCTATCAACAATACAATTGAAAAATTTGATGAGGCGATAACAAACGATAATCTGGTTAAACGTTACGGAAGAAGCCTTAGAGAAAATGATCGTGTTGTTAATAACCTTAAATCTTCACGTGAGATGGTTCGCTGGGCCTTTGAAGCTAATGTAAAAGACATGTCTCCAATTTTTGAGTTTGGCGATGAATATGTTATTGCATTTTTAACCGATGCTAAAAAAGAAGGTTATCAATCAATAGCAGCTGTTAAATCATCAATTGAAAGAGAGTTGCGTAAAGAGAAAAAAGCAGATTTATTGATTGCTGAATTAAATAGTAAAAAACAAGGTAACGATATTAGTGCACTTGCAAGTGCTATTAATGGCGAAGTAATGACTGCTAACCAGATAGATTTTGGCGCCTTTCAGGTACCAGGAGCTGGTGTTGAACCTGCCTTGGTTGCATTGGCTACAAAATCTAAAGCAGGGGAATTAAGCACGGCTGTAGCTGGCAATAATGGTGTTTATATAGTTAAAGTAAATAATGTAACGACTAACACTGTTGATATCGATGCAGAAAAAGCACAATTGAAGCAAAGTACTACATTCAAGATAGATTATCAAGCAACTGAGGCTATTCGTTCAAATGCTATAATTGAAGACTCAAGAAGCAAATTCTTCTAAGACAAAATAACATACAAATAAAAAGCGGAACTCTGTTAGTTCCGCTTTTTTGTTTTATATTCAACCTGAATCTTCATAAAAATGCCGGTACTTAACCAGTACCGACAACTTATTACTTTTTTTGTGATTTTATCCCAGTAATTGCTTCACTACAGCTGAAATATCTTTACCATCAGCTTTACCAGCTAATTCTTTTGAAGCAATACCCATTACTTTTCCCATCTCTTTCATTGACGTAGCACCCATTTTTTCAATGATCGCTTTTACCAAAGGAACTAACTCTTCTTTTGAAAGCTGAACAGACAAATAACCTTTTATAGCCTTAACTTCTTCAAGTTCCTTTTCTGCTAAATCTTCACGATTCTGGGATTTAAATAAACCAGCTGCGTCCTTACGTTGCTTAACCATTTTCTGAATAATTTTCATGATATCGGCATCAGTAACTTCACCAGCTGCTCCTTTTGATGTTTTAGCTTCAATTATTTCTTTTTTCACGCCACGTAAAGCTTCTAAACGAATACGATCTTTAGCTTTCATGGCTTCTTTAATATCGTTGTTTATCTGAACTTCTAAACTCATATCTTTTTTTTAATCTACATTATCGTGCAGGTAAGGGTTATCCCTACTAATTCTTGGCCCATTCTTCGAATCTTCTGAAAGAGAAAAACGGCTAACTTTTTTTTCCTGGCTAACACGTTTATTATTCTCTATTTGCATTTTTCGCCGTTTGTAAGCCGGCACATTTTCAATCTCTTCAATAAAACGCTCATCTTCCATTTCTTCCTGACTCAATTGCGTTTTATAATAACTACCACCAGCAGCACTAAGCCCTTCTTCAATGAAATCAATATTCCTAGGACTATAATGCTCAACTTCTGCCTTACGACTCTGAGGCACTACAGGCTGATAGTATTGATCTATACGATCTTGTTTTTGTCGTTCAATTACTTCAAAATCAATCACACGCCCTTCTCCATCACCAGCAACACTCTTTACTGAAGAATCTGTTGATGCTCCCTCGTCTGATATATTAACAACATGTCCTTCTTCATCAAGCGAAAAACGCGTTATTTCAACTTCTTTTTTATTTTGCCGATGCTCAATTAGTTGGTCTGACACAAACCCAGTAGCAATAATCGTTACACAAACTTGCTTACCCAACTCGGCTGTACTACCTGTTCCCCAAATAATTGAAGCACTTTTACCTACCATATCCTGAACATAGTCGGTAATTTCACCTACTTCATCCATTGTAATTTCCTCTTCACCTGATGTGATATTAAGTAGTATATTGCGTGCACCCTTTATTTCATTATTATTAAGTAATGGTGACTCTAAGGAGGCCTGAATAGCATCTATTGCACGCTTTTCTCCTTCTGCATATGCTGAGCCCATTATTGCTACACCACTATCTTTCATTACAGTTTCAACATCGGCAAAGTCGACGTTTATATAGCCATGTACTGTAATTATCTCTGCAATACCTTTGGCGGCCGTAGCCAATACATCATCTGCTTTTGAGAAAGCATTTGACAATTTCAGATCACCAAACATTTCGCGAAGCCGCTCATTATTAATAATTAATAACGAATCGACATTGCGTTCCATTTCAGCAATACCATCTAGGGCTTGATTTATTCGTAATTTACCTTCGAACCGGAAAGGAATAGTAACAATACCAACTGTAAGAATACCCATCTCCTTTGCTGTTTTTGCAATAATTGGAGCGGCTCCGGTACCTGTACCTCCACCCATACCAGCGGTTACAAACACCATTTTAGTATTACTTCCAAGAACTTTAACAACGTCTTCAAGGTTTTCAATAGCTGATTCACGTCCTTTCTCCGGACGGTTACCTGCCCCTCTTCCTTCTGTTAAAGATTCTCCCAATTGTATTTTTACAGGTACAGGACTACTTGCCAATGCTTGCGCATCTGTGTTGCAAACTACAAAGTTAACATCCTTAATTCCCAAACCATACATGTAATTGACTGCATTACTTCCGCCTCCTCCAACTCCAATTACTTTAATAATGGATGATTCACTTTCGGGCATATCAAAATTCATCAATTCTTCACTCATATCCGTCTTTTTAGCCAATCTTACATCTCTACATCTTTCTCATCAAAGATGTTTACCAAACCATTTCTAATTCCGCTAAACAGATTTCCTGTTTTATAGTTCGATTTTTCCTTTTTGGGTTTTTCACGTTTTGAAGTCGTACGCCTTGACGATTCCTCCCAATTCGGTTCTACCTCTCCAAACAACTCTGGCTCTACAACTTTTCGCTTCGGACGTTCCATTGCACTAAGTATTAAGCCTATACTTGTTGAATAACTTGGCATATGTGCTTCAGCCGGAATATCACCTACCAAACAGTTGTTAGGCAAACCTATTCTTACATCAAGTCCTGTTCTGAGCTTTATTAACTGAGGTAAATTTTTCAGCAAAGCTCCCCCACCTGTCAGAACAATACCTGATCCAACTTTATCATAACAATCAGAAGTCTCAATCTGGTAAGTCACGTAGTCAATTATTTCTTCCATACGTGCCTGAATAATATAGGCCAAACTTTTAAAAGAGATTTCCTTAGGTTCCCATCCTGCAATACCAGGTATTGTAACCACCATATCTTCTCGTGCCGAATCACCCATAGCTGATCCAAACTGTACTTTTAGTGACTCGGCCTGTTTATAAAGGACAGAGCAGCCTTCCTTTATATCAGATGTCACTACATTACCTCCAAAAGGAATAACAGCAGTATGACGAATAATTCCATCATAAAAAATAGCTACATCGGTTGTTCCTCCTCCAATATCAACTAATACAACACCTGCTTCTTTCTCCTCTTCAGTTAACACGCTTTTAGAAGAGGCCAAGGGTTCCAGAATAAGGTCGTTAAGTTGTAAAGCCACCCGTCGGATGCATTTTTCAATGTTTTTGACAGAAGCAATTCGTCCGAGTACAATATGAAAATTACCTTCTAAGCGTCTGCCAGACATACCTACCGGATTTTTAACTCCCATTTCATTATCCACAATATAATCCTGCGGAATAACATGCATAATTTTTTCTCCGGCTTCTACAGGAATTTTATAATTATCATCAAACAAATGATCAACATCATTTTTAGTGATTTCCAACCCTGTCTCAATAAAACGATAACCTCTGTTACGCATGCTTTTAATATGTTGACCTGCAATACCAACATAAACATTCGTTAATTGGACATTCAATTTCTCTTCAATTCTTGAAATAGCAAGCTTAATACAAGATACTGTTTCATCAATGTTTAAGACAACACCTCTCTTAACTCCAATAGAAGGTACTTGCTCCATTCCTAGAAGTGTAAGCTTTCCATCTTCCGTTTTACGACCGACAATCGCCACTATTTTTGTGGTTCCAATATCTATGGCTGCAATTAGATTAGGTTCCTGATTCATAACGTCTATCCTTTTGTACAAACGACTTGTCCTTTATATTTTAAATTCACTTTCTTATACAAATTCCATTCCCGGGTATTCCATCCCGTTTTGTAAAGTGCTTTTAGGTTACGGAATTTAATATCCGAATCCTCTAAGCTTCCAAATTCAATCAAATGATCGCCTACACGAGGCACCAAAATAAATTCGCCTTTTTCATCAACATACACTTGTTCAATCTGGGCTTTCCAGAAGCTATCACTATTAATCCGTTCTGAAATGATAACCAAATCATCAAGTGCAGGCAAACGCTTTATGTATCCACCTGCAACAAGGGCATGGGCTGCATGATTGTTAAACAAAGGCATCTTTTCACCATCCGCATCCAGATAATAAGAAATGTTTCCCTCAAAAACACGAACTAATGGCTCTCGTTGCCAAACATCAAGATGCAGTGTACCACCATAGGTATAATACACCTCACAATCGTATATTGCCGGATGCTTTTTAAAAAATACCTCCATATCATTGCAATTGACATCCTGCAGTTCACGTCCAAGTACATTGGGGTATTTTTTTAACGCAATAGCTTTAATTTCTTCAGGTGTAATAAACCTGTTATTAACACTATCTTTAATTGCCGGAATAATCTCACCACACACTACTTTTCTTTTATCCACACCAATAAACGAAAATATGATCGGGAAATACATCACAATAATTACTAAGCCTATTATGTTTCTCCAACGCTTCATTCTTAATTACTACGCATTTACACCGTTTAAATATAGCTTATTCTCGGCACTAACCTCTTCATATTCAAGAATAGTTATTAACATTTTGTCGAAATCTTAAATATTATTGATAAATGCTCTAAATTGAGCTTCTAAAAGAGGTATTTCCTTATCAATATCACCTGCTCCAAGTGTTAGTACCAATTCATTATTTTCCTTTGATATATACTCAAACAACTGTTCTTTTGACACCACTGCAACATTTTTCAGCTTCATCAAATCCATAATCATTTCCGATGTAACACCTTCAAGAGGCAATTCTCTTGCTGGATAAATATCGAGTAAAATTACCCGGTCACATTTATCCAGCGCAGATGCAAATTCAAATGCAAAATCACGTGTACGCGTATACAGGTGTGGCTGAAAAACAACTGTTAGTTTCTTATTTGGATATATAGCTCTGACAGACTTAACTGTTGCATTAATCTCCTGTGGGTGATGTGCATAATCATCAATAAATACAAATTCCGTTGTCTTAATACGATATTCAAAACGCCTTCTTATACCTTTAAAATCCGGGAGAGCAGTACGAATTTCATCTGCCTCAACACCTCCAAGCAATGCCAAGCCAATGGCACCTACCGCATTCTCAACATTTACTAAACCGGGAACTCCCATTCTTAGATGCTTTATGGTACCAAAAGGAGACTTCAGGTCAAATTCGTACATCCCATCCATCATCTTCATATTTACTGGATAAAAATCGCCCTCCTGCTCTGTGGAATAGGTAAAAATTTCAACATCGTCTCCAAGATAAGTAAGCGGTAAACCAACCTTGTGTAAAAGAGCCCCTCCTGGTTCAATCAAATCAACAAATGAATGAAAAGCTTCAGTTACATTATTGACATCACCATAAATATCCAAATGATCGGCATCCATAGCCGAAATAAGGGCAAAATGCGGTTGCAAATACAGAAACGATCGATCAAACTCATCAGCTTCCAATACAACATATGATGATTCTGAATTATGAAGAAAATTCGTTTTATAGTTATTAATTATACCTCCTAAAAATGCACTACAACCCACTTTTGACTGTTTATATAAATGCGCCGTCATAGACGATATCGTTGTTTTGCCATGTGTTCCTGCCACACAAATACCATTCATTCCTGACGAAATAAGCCCCAAAACCGCAGCTCGCTTTCTAACATCAAACCCATTATTTACAAAATAAGTCAACTCTGTATGCCTATCCGGTATAGCAGGCGTGTACACAATAAGTGTATTGATTTTGTTATGGTAATTCAGAGCAATTTGTTTAATATCATCCTGATAATGCACATCAATACCCTCCTGCTCTAACTCCTTTGTTAAAACGGTTGATACCCGATCGTATCCGGCAACATGCATACCTTCGAATTTAAAGAACCGTGCAATGGCACTCATGCCAATACCGCCAATCCCAATAAAATATACATTTTTTATATCTTTCAACTGCAACATCATTTCTTTCTTTTCGCCAGCTTTATCACCTCTTTACCAATCTCTATAGCTGCATCAGGTCTGGCTATTTTCTTTATATTTTCAGACAGTTCTGACAACTTGGCCTCATCCTTCACCAAGTCCGAGGCTACCTCTACCAAGCTATTTACTTTATTATCTTTTACCAAAAAAGCTGCTTGAACATTAACTAAAGCCATCGCATTTTTTGTTTGATGATCTTCGGCAACATTGGGAGAAGGCACAAATATGCTTGGTTTACCTAAAATAGCCAATTCCGATATTGAACTTGCTCCTGCTCTCGATATCACTAAATCAGATGCTGAGAAAGCCATATCCATTCGACTTATGAAATCTGTTATTATTACTCTGCTTTTAAATGACTCCGGCAACTTGGCTTTCATCTCTTCAAAGTAAATTTTTCCGGTTTGCCAGATAAGCTGTACATCTTCTGGCAGAGATTCTATTTTCTGAATAATACCATCATTTACAGATCGTGCACCCAGACTGCCTCCCAAAATAAGCACTGTTTTTTTTGCGGAATCCAATTTCCAGTAATCTATCGCCTCTTCGTAAGTTACTTTGCTCAATATATCATTACGAACTGGATTGCCAGTTAACAGTAACTTTTCTTGTGGAAAAAATCGTCCCATATTATCATAGGCAACACAAATTAAGTTTGCTTTCTTTGCCAATATCCGGTTAGTTACACCGGGAAAAGAATTTTGCTCCTGCAACAAGGTTGGCACTCCTCTTTGTGAAGCAATACGCAGAACCGGGCCACTAGCATACCCTCCAACCCCCACAGCGACATCAGGCTTAAATTGTTTAATAACTTTTCGGGCTCTAAGAAGACTTTTTATCAATTTAAACGGAAAAGACAGGTTACGCAAAGTAAGCTTACGGTGAAACCCTGCAACAGGCAATCCTATAATTTCATAACCTGCAGCCGGCACCTTCTCCATCTCCATCTTTCCGAGAGCTCCAACAAACAATATCTCAGCACCTGGCTCCATTGCCTTAACTGAGTTTGCAATTGAAATAGCAGGAAAAATATGTCCTCCCGTTCCTCCACCGCTTATAATTACTCGTAACTGTCCCATATTTTATTTATTTTCAGCTTGTATTACCAGTTCTTTTTCCTGCATGTTATTACGACTTACACTGAGTATAGCGCCAAAAGCCAAACACGTAAATAAAGTAGATGTTCCTCCCATACTTACCAAAGGTAATGGCTGACCTGTAACTGGCAAAACTCCAACTGCCACACCCATATTAATAAAAGCCTGCACCACCATTAAGGTCGCCAGTCCAATGACTAAAAATGCTGGAAATGTCCGACTACTTGCCCGAACAATTACACCCGCCCGAAAGAGTAATATAAGATAGGCTAGCATAACAAAGAAACCACCTATCAAACCCCATTCTTCTACAATTATTGCGTATACAAAATCACTGTATGGGTGAGGTAAGAAATAACGCTGCTGACTATTGCCCGGCCCTTTACCACTAAATCCTCCAGTTGCAATTGCCATTTGCGACCGTTGCGACTGATAATCAACAGAATTTCCCGATACCTCCTCTTGGTTATCATCATTAATAAAACGTTCTACACGCGCCTTCCAGGTACTTGCTCGATGTAAAAAGGGCACATATTCAGATAACCAAAGTACAATCAATACAAATGCTATAACAACCGCGATGGTACCGAATAAATATTTCAATGAAACTCTTCCAATCATCATAACGATCCAACTGGTAGCACCAATTAATGCTGCCGTTGAGAAATCGTCCTTAAAAATCAACCCACAAACAATAGCCACATGAAGCATTATTGGCTTAAAGGCATCATCTGCGGCCAAATCATTACTCTGGTATTGCGCCAATACTTTTGCAATGTACATCATAAGAGCCAACTTAGCTAACTCTGACGGCTGAAAAGAAATACCAACAACAGGTACCGTTAACCAACGACTGGCCTGATTAAGGCTAACCCCTGATACTGCAGTTATAGCTAACAGAACAATCGAAAAATACAAAAAGACTGTCGCAAAACGCGCAAACCACTTATAATTAATATGATGAACGGCAATAATAATACCCATCCCAACCAATAAGAACTTGGTGTGACGGAACAGATAAAAAATAGCATTTCCTTCCTGATGTTTATATGCCAGATTTCCTGTTGCACTATACACAACAAGACTGGAGAAAACTGCTAATGCAATTATCACATACCATATTATACGGTCTCCTTTTATGTATTTTCTAATTATTTCGTTCATTATAGCTTACTATAAATTTCGCACGCATGCCTTAAACATATCACCCCGCTGCACATAATTATCAAATAAATCAAAACTTGCACATGCCGGCGACAGCAACACTACTTCATTCTTATGTGCTAATTCATATGCTATTTCGACCGCTTCTTCCATCGTTTTTGCCTCTCTAATAACAGGTACAACCTTGCCAAAAGCTTCTTTTAATTTATCGTTTTCTGCGCCAAGGCAAATTAATACATTCACTTTATTAGTAACCAGGCTCATTAATTCATTATAGTCATTGCCTTTATCTACTCCACCAGCAATCCAAATGACCGGTTTTGTCATACACTCAAGTGCATACCATGTAGAATTAATATTAGTTGCCTTGGAGTCATTAATAAATTCAATACCTCTGACTGAGATTACTTTTTCTAAACGATGAGCCACACCTTTAAAACTGGATAAACTTTCTCTAATTAACTTTTTCCTGATTTTCAGAACTCTGGCTACTATACCTGCAGCCATTGAGTTATAAAGATTGTGCTTACCTTGTAACGATATTTCTTGCGATAATATGCTCATGGTTTCATTGTTATAGTTAATAATTATCTCATCAATGGTAGAATATGCACCTTGTTTTAATATATCAGACTGTGTAAAAGGAACTACTTCGGCCCTTAATAAACGATGACGTAATTCATTAACAATCACCTCATTATCCTGACAATAAACAAACACATCTTCTTCTGTCTGATTTTGTATAATACGAAATTTGCTATCAATATACTTTTGCATTTGATAGTCATACCTATCCAAATGATCGGGTGTAATATTTAAAAGAATGGCAATGTCTGCCTTAAAGTTGTACATTCCATCCAACTGGAAACTACTCAACTCAATAACAAACCATTCTGGCGTTTTACCTTCTGCAATCTGACGCGCCAAACTTGTTCCTACATTACCAGCCATTTCAACATTTACACCAGAATGTTTAAGTAAATGATGAATTAACATGGTAGTCGTCGTTTTCCCGTTACTCCCCGTTATACAAATTGTTTTAGAATCTGTATAACGTCCGGCAAATTCAATTTCTGATATTACAGGAATTTGTCGTATATGTAATTGCTTAATAACTGGAAGGGTATCAGGAATACCCGGGCTTTTTACAACTTCATTTGCTGAAAAAATAACATCCAAGGAATGCTGACCTGCTTCCCATAAAATTTCAGCATTATCAAGCTCTGCACGAAAGGGTTCTGCAATATCACCCTTATCGGATACAAATACATCCCACCCTTGCTGCTTTGCCAACAAAGCTGCACCAACACCACTTTCTCCTGCTCCTAATACAACCAGCTTTTGCATAACGATTAACGTACTTTTAGTGTTACAATTGTTAATACTGCAAGTATAATTCCGATGATCCAGAATCTTGTTACGATCTTAGATTCTGTATACCCTATTTTTTGATAATGATGATGTAATGGCGCCATCTTAAACACACGCCTGCCTGTGCCATATTTCTTTTTTGTGTATTTAAACCAACTCACCTGTATCATTACTGACAGGTTTTCAACAAGAAAAATACCACATAGTATTGGTATCAGCAGTTCAATACGTAATAATATAGCAAATACAGCAATAATACCTCCCAGTGTTAAACTTCCTGTATCGCCCATAAATACCTGGGCAGGGAATGAATTATACCATAAAAATCCAACCGTTGCTCCTATAAAGGCCGCCATAAATACTACGAGCTCCTGAGAATGTGGTATATACATTATATTTAAGTAGTCAGCATATATGACATTACTTGAGAGGTAGGCAAATATACCAAGTGTAACACCAATTATCGCTGACGTTCCGGTTGCCAGTCCATCCAGTCCATCGGTAATATTGGCTCCATTAGATACTGCCGTAATTATAAAAATTACTGCTACGGCAAAAATAAGCCATCCCCACTTTTGAGCCTGATCTCCCAAGAACCAAAGAACAGATGAGTAATCAAATTTGTGATTCTTTAAAAACGGAATGTTAGTGACTGTAGATTTGACTTCTTTCACAAGGGGGCGCTCGACTGATGTTCCATCCTCCTGTTGTACAACAATGGTTTCACCCTGAATGCTCTCACGCACCACAACTTTATCACTAGAAAACAACGTTATAGCAACAATCAACCCAAGACCAACCTGACCAGCAATTTTAAATCGCCCCGCTAAACCTTCTTTATCTTTTTTAAATACTTTGATATAATCATCAATAAAACCTATCGTACCAAGCCACAGCGTTGATATTATCATTAGTATTATGTAGATATTATTAAGCTTTGTAAACAAAAGGACAGGAATCAGGATTGAAGCAATAATAATGACTCCCCCCATTGTTGGTGTTCCTTTTTTGGCATATTGCCCTTCAAGACCCAAATCGCGCACAACCTCTCCAATTTGCTGACGCTGAAGCAGGCGAATAGCCATTTTACCAAATACGGTTGCGGTAAATAAAGCAAATATAACCGATAATCCGGCACGAAAACTAATGTACTGAAACATACCTGCTCCGGGTATATTCATTTTCTCCAGATATTCGAACAAATAATATAACATGATTCAGATTCTATTCTTCGTTAAAGACTTCTTTTACAATTTCACGATCATCAAAATGATGACGTACTCCCTTTATTTCTTGATACGTTTCGTGTCCTTTACCTGCTATAAGTATAATATCGCCGGATGATGCAACCATACATGCTGTACGGATTGCCTCACGCCTGTTTACTATCGAAAGAACTTTTATTCTTTCTTTAAATGCAACACCTTCCATCATCTGAGTAATTATTTTTTCTGGGTCCTCACTTCGGGGATTATCAGATGTTAGAATCACTTTTGAACTACCTACCACAGCCTCCCTTGCCATCTCTGGTCGTTTCATTGGATCACGATCCCCTCCTGCACCAACAACTGAAATAAGTTGCTGATCAGGCTGACGTACCAAATTAATGGTCTCTATCACATTCTTAAGCGCATCAGGTGTATGTGCATAATCAACAATAGCAGTTTTCCCGGAAGCAGACCGAATGGTTTCAAATCGCCCGTCAACTGGTTTAAGCCGACTTAATGCCACCTGTACTTCATTTTTATCAAGCTCCAACAAGCGTGCTGCTCCATATACCGCAAGTAAATTCTGCGCATTAAAATCACCAATAAATTGTGTCCATATCTCCTGGTTATCTATTTCAAGTTGCATGCCCTCAAACATACTTTCTATAATCTTACACTTATAATCACCAATACCACGTAACGAAAAAGTATATTTCCGCGCTTTAGAATTCTGTAGCATTACACTTGCATTCTTATCATCTCCATTTACCAAAGCAAAGGCTTCTTTACCTAAACTATCGAAAAACATTTTTTTTGCAGCAATATATGCTTTGAAGGTTTTATGGTAATCCAGATGATCATGCGTTATATTAGTAAATATACCACCTGCAAACTCAAGCCCGGCAGCCCTGTTCTGCACTAAAGCATGTGAGCTCACCTCCATAAAGCAATATTCACAACCAGCCTCAACCATTTCAGCCATAATCCGATTTAGACTTACAGCATCGGGTGTGGTATGAGTAGCATCCATTTGAACTTTACCAATAAAGTTGGCAACTGTTGAGAATAAGCCGGTTTTATACCCCATTTGCATCAGCAAATCGTATAACATTGTTGCCGTTGTAGTTTTTCCGTTTGTACCTGTAACGCCAACCAGCTTTAACTTACTTGATGGGTATCCATAAAATGCAGAGGCCATTTGCCCCAATACATAAGAGCTATCTTTCACACGAATAAACATGACATCCGCCGGCACTATATCCGGCAACTCCTCACACACAATATTTTTACATCCTAAATCAATTACCTTGGAAATAAAATTATGCCCATCAGCTACAGTGCCACGCATCGCCACAAAAACAGCATTCACATCAGCTTTCCGTGAATCAAAAACAATATGCTCTATGGCATAGTCTTGTTCATTAATAACTTCAAGAACATTAACTCCTTTTATTATATATGATACTTTCTGCATATTTATCCCATTCTTAAATAAATGGTTGAACCTTTCTTAAAACTCTGGCCTGCCGTCAACGACTGTTCTTTGACCCGTCCAACTCCTTCAATAATTACCTTTAGCCCCATATTCTCGAGAATACAGACCACATCTTTAGCTCCCATACCTTTAACATTTGGTACTATTCCTAACGGAAAACTCTTTCTGTTAAGACTAACATCATGCTCCCTTGCTGATGCTGATATCCATTCAGAATTAACTTCTTTACCTTTCACCATTACGCCAACTTCATTAAATACAGTAAGCAATTCCTCCTTCTTTCCTCCTTTTGAATATGGCTGGTGCCTAGCAAGTTGAACCTCTACCTTGTCCTCTACCTGAGGACGATAATAACTTTGAGCATAAACCCGATCCGCAATTTTCTTAAATACCGATCCAGCCACAACATTGGCATAATACTCATTCTTAGAAGGCGCATTAACAACTACAATGCAGGAATACAGTGGCCTGTCAGCCGGAAAATATCCAACAAATGATGCCTGATGCTTTTTATCTTTATATGTTGTAACTCCATCTGAGATTTGGGCTGTTCCCGTTTTTCCTGCAATTAAATAACGATCACTTTTAATGTTTTTAGCTGTACCTCTTTCCACCACTCCCACCATTACCTTATGTACTTTTTCAATTGTCTCTAAAGAACAAATTGATGGATTAAGTACAGTTGGCTTAATTTCTTTAACTACTTCACCATGATGCTGAATAGACTGTACAAACATGGGCTTCATCATTTTACCATTATTTGCTACCGCATTATAAAAAGTAAGCACCTGCAATGGTGTTTGTTTCATTTCATACCCAATAGACATCCATGGTAAAGTGACACCAGACCATGTCTTATCACCAGGATACTTAATCATTGGAAGGCCTTCTCCTTTGATCTCAATACCCAAAGGATCTTTAAGTCCCATTGCGTAAAGGCGATCAACATACCGTCGAGGATTATCACCATAGTTATTAACAATCATTTTAGAGATTCCAACATTTGATGACTTCTCAAACACCTCTCCTACTGACAGTTTTCCATATCCACCATAATGACTATCTATCATTTTTCTATCATAGAAAAAACAATATCCCTTCCCTGTATCAATACTATCTGTTAGTTCAACAACACCATCTTCCAAAGCAACAATCATAGAAGCTAGCTTAAATGTTGATCCGGGCTCAGCGGCCTCACCTATAGCATAATTATATTTTTCGATATATTTTCCCGAAGGCGTCTGTCCTAAATTAGCAATTGCCTTAACAGCCCCGGTGGATACCTCCATAAGTACTGCACACCCATGATCTGCTTTATGCTTCTGTAATTGCTGTAGTAAAGCCGTTTCTGCAACATCCTGTAAACCAATATCAATTGTTGTAACAATATCATGCCCATCTGTTGGCTCTATCTGTTCTTCCACAACCCAATTACCACTCACCCGCGTTCGGGTACTTACTCCACTAACACCTTTCAAGCTGTTGTTATAGGCCATCTCTAACCCAAAGCGTCCTCCTAAATCTTTTTCAGCATACAAACTACCAACAGTACGGGCTGCCAATTCACCAAATGGTAGTTTCCGACGTTCATATTTTTTAGGAATAAAACCTCCTTTATTTGCTCCTAACCTAAAAATAGGAAATTCTTTTACCCGTTTAAGTTCTGTAAATGAAATACGACGAGGATGCACCATGTAATAACGCTTCCCCTCTGACCGGGCTCTTTTTAAGCCCTTCTTAAATGCGGCCTTTGATCGATCTCCATAAAACTGCGATAACTGGTATGCAAGGCTATCAACATGCGCATTAAACACCTCATCTGTTAATCCATGTGCACGCATATCCATATGTATCCTGTAGTTAGGAACAGAACATGCTAGCTTTCGCAAATCTGACGCTAAAATATCCCCTCTATTCGCATCAATTACAATATCCTTATTATTTTGCCCAGCCACAACTTCATCCCACTTATCACCCTCAACAACCTGTAAGTAAAGAGCTTTAGCTAAAATCACTAACGCAAACAATACTATACTAACGTACAACAAGCCAAATCGTAATATGATTCCTTTCTTAATCTGCATTCTTACTTTTTCACCTTTAAGCGCCTTGGTGGCTCTGTTAGCTCCTCTAACTCAAGATCTCGTAATTTTATTTTTTTCAACACTTCACTCTGCTTACTCATAAACATCAATTCAGATGAAGTAGTAATCGCTTCATAACGAAGTGATTTTAATTCCTTATTTAAAACGGCTACTTCTCGCATCAGCTCTTCCATTTTATAATGGTTACCAATATATAAGAAGCAAAAAAATGCCAGAAATAATGCAAATGGCAGCTGCTTGGCAATTAATGATCGGGTAAATAAGCGACCGTTTATCACATCTCTGAATGAGAAATTTTTTAACTCATCCATATCTTCCTTAGAAAGGATAAACTCGGTTATTTTATTCATTTTCAACCCCATGCACCTTATCCAATTAAAAAGTACTGAAATATTTGTCTGCTAAGTAATATCACTCCCACATTCATCTAAAAAGCCTATAAGCGTTCTGCAATTCTAAGTTTTGCACTCCGCGCCCGGTTATTCTTTTCTATCTCTGTCTCTGTTGGGGTAATTACCTTCCGGTTAACCGCCTTAAAAGGCACACTGGAATGGCCAAACAAATCTTTATCTGCCTGTATTTTATCACAATCGCCTGACCGGACAAAATTCTTTACTAAACGATCCTCCAGACTATGGTATGAAATAATAGATAAACGCCCCCCTGGCTTAATTTTATTTACAGATTGCATTAATACGGATTTTAGTACATCCATTTCTCTGTTTACCTCAATACGTAATGCTTGAAATACCTGAGCCAAAAATTTTGATTGCTCCTTTTTTGGCCCAATCTTTTCCGCTAAAACTTTTAAGTCTGTAGTTGTTTTAAAAGGCTTAACTACACGTTCTTTTGCAATTTCTGAGGCTAATTTAAATGATGACTTAATTTCACCATATTGCCAAAAGATTCGCTTCATATCTTCAATGGAATATGTGTTAACCAAATCGGCAGCGGTCATACTTAACCCCTGTCCCATACGCATATCCAACTTTCCTTCAAAACGAAACGAAAAACCACGCTCTGCAGCATCAAAATGATGAGATGAAACACCTAAATCACCAAGAATACCATCTACCTGACTAATATTTAAATAGCGCAAAAAGTGACTTAAATACTGAAAGTTATGACGAACAAATAATAAACGTTTATCATCAGGTCTATTTAAGTAGGCATCATTATCCTGATCGAACACAACTAACCTGCCATTTTTATTTAAACGACTTAATATCTCTTTACTATGTCCTCCACCCCCAAAGGTAAGATCTACGTATGTGCCATCTGGCTTAATATTTAGACCCTCTACTGATTCTTTGAGTAAAACCGGTATATGATATCCTTCCTCCATATGCTTCTACTTTTCGTCTTCATCACCAGAATTACCACCAAGTAGTTCTTCCGCTAATTCACCTAACTCATCACCACTCAGATCATCGTTATCAAACTGTTGTTTATTCCAAAGTTCAATATTGCTACCAACACCCAACAACACTACTTCTCCATCAATATCAACCATCTCCAAAAGGCGTTTGGGAACCAAGAACCTTCCATTAGCATCCAGGTTTACTTCAGCAGCTGAACGATACATGGCACGTTTTAAACGCTTATCTTTTTGTCGAAACCCACTCAATTTTGTTTCAAGTATCTCAACTTCCTTTCGCCATTCCTCCTGGGGAATTAAAACAAGACAATCATCAAACAAATCTTTTCTTACCACAAAGCACTGTTGATTGGCCTCTCTCATTGTTTTCTTAAAGAGAGAAGGCAACACAATACGCCCCTTTACATCGGGTTTACAAACAAAATCGCCTATAAATGTGATCATTACAAAAGTGCATTTACTTGTGTAAAAGTAAATAAAAAAGAAACCACTAACAACCACTTTACTCCACTTTATCCCACCTGTTGATAACTTTTAATGTTATACTCAAGCATTTGTAAGTTATTTACTATGAATAATCGCACTATAAAATAAATTGAACAACCCACTCCCTCTCTGTGTTTTTCGCTTATTAGAGACATCAAATTTAATTATTGATAAAGCTTATTTTAAAAATAATTCCTAAACTTGAAAAATTATTACGGATTATTGCAATGGATATCAAAGTACAAAATTCAAAATTTATAGATATTGACAAGGTTTTTAATGACAAAAACCCTAAGCTCAAAAAATACATTCCCAAATTTCTTATCAATTATCTCAAGCGGATAACCCACCAGGAAGAGGTTAATAATTTTATGGCCAAGCATCAACACCTGTTTGGCATCGATTATGCTGAAGCGATAATTTCCAACTTTCAATCTAGTTACATTATTAAGGGAGAAGAAAATATTCCAAACGAAGGCCGTTTCGTATTTGTAGCCAATCACCCACTAGGAGGACTGGATGGTGTTATATTTGTAGCTGCTGTTGGTAAGTTCTTTCAGGATCTGAAATTCCCGGTTAATGACATATTGATGAATATTACCAATCTTGGTTCAATATTTTTACCCATAAACAAACATGGTGGACATAGCCGTGATGCCGCAAGAAGAATCGACGAAGCCTATGCCAGCAACAACCAGGTATTAATGTTCCCTGCCGGTCTGGTTTCAAGACGAAAAAAAGGTATTATAAGAGATTTAGACTGGAAAAAGAATTTTATTCATAAAGCCAACTCTCACAATAGAAAAATAATACCTGTCCACATTTCAGGCCGCAATACCAACCGCTTTTATAACCTCGCCAACTGGAGGAAACGACTGGGAATTAAGGTTAATATAGAGATGCTTTACCTTGTTGATGAACTTTATTTACAAAAGAACAAAACAATAACTGTTACATTTGGGAAACCTATTGAGGTAAACAACGTAAATAAAACACAAACAAGCAACGATTGGGCACAAAAAATAAAGAATGAAGTCTACGCCTTATCAAAATTAGATTAGATTTGTAGTCTATTGTTAGAAACCCACTGAATGAGAGCAAAAGAAATTATACCGCCTGTACTGCGGGAAGAACTTGAAGCTGAATTAACTAAGGAAACCTTTGTTAGAAATACTAACAAAGGCGATAATAAGATATATGATTTTACCGCCCATGAAGCACCTGCTTTAATGCGTGAAGTTGGCCGCTTGCGAGAAATTACCTTCAGAATGGCCGGAGGTGGAACAGGTAAAGAAACCGACATTGATGATTACGATACGGCGGAGGTTCCTTATCGCCAATTAATCGTTTGGGATCCTCAACAAAAAGAAATTTTGGGTGGCTATCGTTATTTATTAGGAAGTGATATTCCTTTCGATCAATTGGGAAATGTAAAATTAGCCACTTCCCGTTTGTTTCAATTCTCAGACAAATTTATCAAAGAGTATTTACCTCATATGATAGAATTGGGACGTTCATTCGTACAGCCAACATACCAGTCTTCTAAAGCTGGCACCAAAAGCCTATTCGCACTAGATAACCTTTGGGATGGATTAGGTTCATTAATTGTGAGTCATCCTGAAATGAAATATTTCTTTGGCAAAGTTACAATGTATACACACTTTAATCAACATGCCAGAGATTTAATTCTTGGCTTTATGGCTAAGTATTTTAACGATCCCGATAAATTAGTTTATCCACACAAACCCGTTAAGATTGATTTATCTGAACAAGACTTAAAGGATATTTTCTGTGGAGAAAATTACCAGGAAGACTACAAAATTCTTATGCGACGCGTTCGGGAATTTGGAGAGAATATTCCGCCACTAATTAATGCATACATGAATTTATCACCTTCTATGCGAACCTTTGGCACCGCTGTAAACGATCGTTTTGGCGATGTAGAAGAAACAGGTATAATTCTTACTATAAATGAATTATACAAACAAAAGGTAAATCGTCATGTTAATACATTCAATCCGAATGAAACACATGATTAAGAGATAAGAATTAAATAAGAAAGTTTAAGAAAGAAGAGTTACAGGCAAACAATTGTAACTCTTTTTTTTTATATAGTTATTAAGAATGAATTCTATGACTAACACATACGATTTGGTAGTGATTGGCAGCGGGCCAGCAGGCTTTTCTGCCGCCATAAGAGCTTTGGATTACAAATTAAACGTCTGTATCATTGAAGGCAAGCACGTGGGGGGAGCCGGCATTATGAATGGTGCACTTACGTCAAAAACGATGTATGAATTATCAATGGACTACTCCATTGCTGCTCGTGTTGACCGTGGGTACCGCGTCAGCTCACTTAGTGTAAACTTCGAAAAGGTAAAAAAAACCGTTCTTCAGGCTGCTAAAGAGAAGCAATATCAAATGCTTAGCCAGATAGAAACATACTCTCCTGCTAAAAACAAAAAAGGATCTTTAACAATTGAATACGGATGGGCTCATTTTATAGACCACAATAATATTGAGGTCAAAAGTAAAAAAGAAACCAAATATATTAAAGGTAAGAATTTTGTTATTGCTACAGGCTCTCGCCCGAGACCATACGAAGGGCTTCAAATTGACGGGCAACGCATTATATCATCAGATGACATCCTGAGTTTAAAAGAATTCCCTGAGCGCATGTTAATAATTGGCTCAGGTATAATTGGCTGTGAGTTTGCCACTATCTTTTCAAACTTTGCACAAACAGAGGTACACCTATTGGATCGCGCCAATAAAGTACTTCCATACGAAGATGACGATGTAAGTAGCTTCGTTTCTAAAAATCTGGAAAACAATGGTGTTAATATCCACCATACAGCAACGCTTCGCCATATAAGAAAACATCCTGATCATTTAGAGGTTGTACTGGATTATCAGGATGGACACAGTAAAGTAATTGAAGTAGATGTGGCCTTGGTTGCCATAGGCAGAATACCCAACACAGAAGGATTGGGTCTGGATAAAATTGGAATTGATTTGCACGAGAAAGGTACAATACCAATACAGGATGATTGCTTATTGTGGGATGGACAAGGACACTGCCACGTTTATGCGGCCGGCGATGTTACCGGACATGCGCAACTATATAGTGTTGCTGAATTTCAGGGACGCCTGGCAGCAGAAAAGATTGGAGATACCCCACAATACCCATTGGACTACTCACATATGAGTACCCTGATGTTTTTTAAACCAGAAGTAGCAGCGGTAGGTGCAAATGAAAAAATTCTTCGTCAGAAAAAGATACCTTACAAAGCAGCATTCTACTCCAATAAATTGGTAAACAGAGCAATTGCCATGCGAAACACCAATGGGTTTGTAAAATTACTGGTAAGCAATGACGAAGAGCAACGTATATTAGGCATGCGGGCAGCTGGACCACAGGCATCTGCTTTTATTGTCTCTGTTGCTCACCTTATAAACCAGGGAAACAGCCTTCAGGAGGTTTTAAAAATATTCTATCCACACCCAAGTATACCAGAGGGAATACAGGAATGCTTAAGAACAATTAATGGTAAATCAATATTTAAGCCAGAAGCATTTCCTGATTTAATACACATTAGAGAATGGGAGCCTGAAGACTAAAAATAAATACATATTTTATCTTTTAAAGCAGCTCCTTAAATTTTAGTGTATAACTAAGATTTAAGGTAAGCTGCGAAAAATCATGTTATATTTTTAACGATTTAATCGTTTTTGTTCTTATTTTTAACATCGAAAGTTAGAAACGTTAGTTTATAGCAGGATAATGAACTGGATTTGTAAATTCATATACGATAGGTTCGAAAGAATTGAGGTAACTGATCTCTAGTTAACCCCTTTACTATTATCATTGCCCTCATTGATCAACTTTTATTACCCTTAGCAATAGCTAAATCTGTATTTCCTACATCTCTGTTGGGCAAGCCTATTCAATAATCATTGCTATGTCCAAAATTAAACAGATATGGAAGCGAAAAAATTACAATTAGAAAAATCATTAAGTGAATTAGAAAAAGGTAAATCTCTTATTCCGGGTGGAGTACTTGGCATACGCCGTCCTTATAATTTTGTACAGGGAGAATTTCCGATATATTTTGACGAAGGCACAGGGGGGCGTGTAAAAGATATTGATGGCAATGAATACATTGATTATTTGTGTGCTTACGGCCCTATGATTTTAGGTAACAGGGAAAAGGAGGTTGACAATGCCGTAATTGAGCAAATTCAAAATAAAGGTTTTTGCTTTTCTCTTACTCAGAAGTACCAGAATCAATTAGCTGAAAAAATGAATGAACTCATACCATGCGCTGAAATGAGTTTATTCGTTTGCACAGGCTCTGATGCAACATCAACAGCTATACGACTAGCCCGTTCTTATACCAGGAAAACTAAAGTAATGCGCTGTGGTTATCATGGTTGGCACGATTGGTGTGTAGAGGTTAAAGGCGGGATTCCAGAGAAATTATATGAAGATGTTTACGAATTCAGCTATAACAATCTTGAATCATTAGAAGTCTTATTAAAAGAACACGGAGACGATACTGCTGCTGTAATCATTACACCACTTGGACATCCACTGGCAGCTCCTATTGAGGAACCAAAGAAGGGTTTTTTAGAAGCTGTAAAAGCCTTATGCGAAAAACATGGAGTTGTTCTTATTTTTGATGAAATCAGAACCGGATTCAGAGTTTCTATAGGAGGTGCTCAAAAACACTACGGGGTTACGCCTGACTTAGCTGTTTTTGGTAAGGCTATGGCTAACGGATATCCTATTGGTGCTGTTACAGGGAAAGCTGAAATTATGAAAGAGGGTGAATCAAACGTATTTATTTCCTCAACCTTCTTCCCTAACAGTTTAAGTTATGTAGCAGCTCTTAAAACCATTGAAATACTTGAACGTGATAGTGTTCTTGATAAAATATGGGATCGTGGCAAGGATTTTAACCAGGGTATCTCTAACCTTCTAAAGAAATACCCAGTTGGTGCAAGGATATCAGGCATACCGCCTATGATGTTTATAACCTTTGACAAAACTGCTGATGGTATCTACAAAGCCAAGCGTAACGATTTTTATACACAATTAATTCGCCGTAAAATATTTCTACAACCATTTCACCATGGATATATCTGCTACCGTCATACTAAAGAGGAGTTAGATTACACCATTAACGCAATTGAAGAAGCTTTACAATACCTAAGCAAAAAATACTAAGGCATGGGAAAAGATGAATTAAAAAAAGGAACAGGTGAACTGTTCACCTCTCCTGATGCAGATAACATGAGAGCATTTTTCAGGGGCAAGAATAAGCAAATGAAAAGTAAGCTGACAACTGTTGCAGAAGCTATAGACCAATATGTAAACGATGGTGACTACCTAGCTATTGGGGGTTTTGGTGGTGTACGAATTCCTACTGCTCTGATCCACGAAATTATCCGCAAGAAAAAAAAGAACCTTGGTTTTGCAGGTCATGTAGCAACACACGACTGTCAGTTACTAAGTGCCGGCAAAAGCTTTAACCGTTGCGATGCAGCTTACATTGTTGGCTTAGAGGCCCGTGGTTTATCAAAAAACTCACGACGCATGTTTGAATCCGGCGATGTTAAAGTTACAGAATGGTCAAACGGTGCTTTATCATGGCGCTTTAAGGCTGCTGCCATGGGTGTGCCATATTTACCTTCCAGAGTTATGCTGGGCACCGATACTTTTAACCACTCTGCAGCTATTGAAGTGAAATGCCCGTTTACTCAACAAAAATTAGCAGCATTACCAGCGCTTTATCCTGATGTAGCCATTCTCCATGTACACAGAGCTGACATTTACGGCAACTGTCAGATTGATGGTATTTTAGTTGCTGACGACGATATTGCCAAAGCTTCAAAGCGTGTTATTGTTACCACAGAAAAAATAATCTCTAACGAAGAAATCAGACGCGAGCCGGGTAAAACAGTCATTCCTTACTGGTGTGTTGATGCTGTTGTTGAAATGCCTTATGGCTCATACCCGGGTAATATGCCAGGTGAATATTATTCTGATGAAGAGCATTTAAATGAGTGGTTAACAATAGAAAAGGATTTAGATCAATTGGAGAAATTCATTGATCACAACATCCACTCTTCTGAAGATTTCTATGCTTATTTAGAAAAAAATGGCGGAATGAATAAGATGAAAGAATTAATGCGAATTGAACACCTTTATTAACCTACTAAAACCATAAAAATGGACACAACTTACAATCCAATGGAGCTGATGATTACCATTGCTGCCCGCAACCTTGAAGATGGCGCTATGGTTGTAGTAGGAACAGGCGTACCTTGTGCTGCTGCCATGCTGGCGCAACTAACACAATCTCCAAATCTTACCATTCTTTTTGAGGCAGGAGGCATTGCTCCTCTCTTACCAACGATGCCTATTTCTGTTGGCGACTCGCGTACCACACACAAAGGCCTAAAGGCCACATCAATGGCTGAGATAATGGAATTATGCCAGGCTGGTGTTGTCGATTATTGCTTTTTAGGCGGTGCACAAATTGATAAATACGGTAACCTTAATTCAACTTTAATTGGTGATGACTACAATAAGCCCAAAACCCGATTCCCGGGGAGTGGTGGCGCCAACGATTTGGCATCCTTATGCTGGAGAACATTAGTGGTTACTCCTCAGAACCAAAAACGCTTTGCTAATAAGGTCGATTTTATAACTACACCGGGCTTTATTGAAGGTGGAAATTCAAGGCTTGAAGCCGGCCTTCCTGTCAATACCGGGCCATATAAAGTTATTACTGATATCGGCGTATATGGTTATCATCCTGAAACAAAAGGGATGATGCTTTTATCACTTCACCCCGGTAAAACCTTACAGGATGTTAAAGAAAATGCGGAGTTCGATGTTATTATTCCTGACAATTATGAAACAACAATAGAACCAAGTGCTGAAGAACTAAAAATTCTTCGTGAGAAGGTTGATCCAACAGGTGTAATAATTGGCCGTGGTTAAATTCGTAACTAAAAACTTAGCAAATTATTTAAAATTTTAGAAACGACGATTATGAAACGAGCCATGAGAAAAAATTCTCACACAGGAGAATGAAAAAAATGCCGAGTTCCATATGGTAAATGAATACAAATTTTAGACATATGAAAAAAATGATTATAACATGTGCTGTATGCGGAGCAGAAACTACCCGCGAGCATAATCCAAATCTACCCCTTACACCTCTCGAAATAGCTGATGCCACTTATGATGCCTATAAAGCAGGAGCTTCAATTGTACACCTTCATGTACGCGATAAAAACGGTGGACCTACACAAGACCCTGAAGTATTTAAAGAAGCGATAAAACTAATTCGTGAGCGTTGTGATATTATTATTGAAATTACTACTGGAGGTGCCGTTGGCATGACTGATGACGAACGTGTTGCTGTTATTGAGTCTATCCGGCCGGAAATGGCATCACTGGACTGTGGAACGGTTAACTTTGGAGATGAGTATATTGTAAATACTTTACCAACCATGCGTCGTTTTGCTAAAGAAATGATTAAATACAATGTACGTCCAACCCTGGAATGCTTTGATATTTCTCATGTTGCTGCTGCTGATATTTTAATTAAGGAAGGACTTTTAAAACCACCTTACCATTATGGTTTTGTAATGAACGTACCCGGAGCAATCCCTTACGACATTGAGTTACTAAACCTGTTGGTTAGTCGTATACCCGAAGGAGCTTATTGGACTGTGATGGGCGTTGGCCGAGCATGCCTGCCTGCTCATTATGGTGCTTATGCTGTTGGCAATGGGTTTATTCGTGTAGGGTTTGAAGACAATGTCTATTACTCAAAAGGTGTATTGGCTGAAAGCAATGCACAATTAGTGGAACGTACAGCCAAGCTATCGCGTGATGCAGGCTATAAAATAGCTACTCCTGCTGATGTGCGTGAGATGCTGCAATTAAAGGGAATTTAACAAAAGACATAAGAACTAAGATGCAAATATCAGGAATAATTAAATACAACCCGTTCTGTGTATTATGCTCATTACAATGTATTAATACACAGGTCGGCTTAAAAGCATCTAACCTTAGAAAAACAGTCTGATGAATTTAAAAGGGAATAAATACGGAACTCACAGGGTGATTGAGCCTAAAGGTGTTTTACCTCAACCGGCTACAGTTGTTGATAATAACATGGATAAGCTTTACGATAATGAGATATTAATTGATGTTGATGTATTAAATATTGATTCAGCCAGTTTTACTCAAATCAAAGAACAAGCCAATGACGATATAGAAGCCATTAAGTCCATTATTAAAGATATTGTTGCAAGGCAAGGCAAAATGAAAAATCCCATTACAGGATCGGGAGGAATGCTTATTGGCAGTATTGAAAAAGTAGGTTCTGAATTAGCAGATAAAATTGACCTGAAAACAGGTGATAGGATAGCTACTTTAGTTTCTTTATCGCTTACGCCGCTTTTTATAGAAGAAATTATTGATATCAAACCTGAGATAGACCAGGTTAAAATTAAAGGTAGAGCCATCTTGTTTGAAAGTGGTATTTATGCCAAGCTTCCCTCAGATCTACCTGAAACCCTTTCTTTGGCAGTATTAGATGTATGCGGTGCTCCTGCACAAACTGAACGATTAGTTAAGAAAGGCGATACCGTTGTTATATTGGGTGCCGGTGGTAAATCAGGTATTTTGTGCTGTGCTGTTGCCAAACAAATTGTTGGTAAAGAAGGTATGGTGATTGGTGCTGATTACTGCCTTGAAAATATTGAGCGACTTAAGCAAACCAATGTTTGTGACCATGCCATTAAGCTAAACGCTACTGATGCACTTAATTGTTTTGAGACAATAGAACAACTAACCAATGGAGCATTAGCTGATGTGGTTATCAACAATGTGAATATTCCAAATACTGAAATGGGCTCAATTCTGATGTGTAAAGACCGGGGAACGGTTTACTTCTTTAGTATGGCAACTTCGTTTACAAAAGCAGCACTGGGGGCCGAAGGTGTTGGTAAAGATGTAGATATGCTTATTGGAAACGGCTATGCAACTGGACATGCAGATATGGCGATTGATATTTTGAGAAAGAATGAAAAAATAAGAGCACTTTACAAAGAACTGTACACTTAATCACCTGAAAAAATCTACGCAATGAAACAACCATATATAAATGTTGACTACAAAAGCATCCCTTTATTTAAGGATGTAGCAGAGGAGGATTGGAATAACTGGAAATGGCAAATGCGTAATGCTATTCGTGATATTCCAAGTCTTGAAAAAGTATTAAACTTAACAAATGAGGAGCATAAACACCTCTCTCAAACATTAGGCAAATTTAAAATGGCGATTACGCCTTATTATGCTGCCCTAATGAGTAAAGAGGATAGAGCCTGCCCCGTAAGAATGTTAGCCGTACCTGTGCTTAACGAATTACATATTGCACCTTCAGACTTAAGCGACCCACTCCATGAAGATATTGACTCGCCGGTACCGGGATTAACACACCGTTATCCAGACAGAGCTTTGCTGTTGGTAACAAATGAATGCTCCATGTATTGCCGCCATTGTACCCGCAGAAGAATTGTTGGTGAAACAGACGACGATATGGAAAAGCGTAACCTGGAAAAAGCTTTCGAATACATCAGAAACAATCCTGAAATAAGGGATATTGTTATTTCGGGTGGCGATCCACTTATCCTTAGCGATAACAGAATTGACTACATACTTGGTGAACTACGTAAAATAGAGCATGTTGAAATTATTCGCATTGGCAGCCGCATGCCTGTAGTATTGCCACAACGCATTACTGATAACTTGTGCCAAATAATAAAAAAGCATCATCCGGTATATCTTAATACACATTTTAATCATCCCAAAGAAATAACAGCAGAAGCACAAACAGCATGTGAAAAGCTGGCCAATTGTGGTGTTCAAATGGGTAACCAGGCAGTACTTTTAAAAGGTATTAATGATTGCTCCAATATTATGAAATCTTTAATGCATAATTTACTTAAGATCCGCGTTAAGCCATATTATATCTACCAATGTGATTTATCAGAAGGCATCTCTCACTTCAGAACAACAATTTCGAAAGGTATTGAGATTATTGAAAACCTGCGGGGACATACTTCAGGACTGGCTGTACCAACATTTGTTGTTGATGCACCTGGTGGTGGTGGAAAAATTCCGGTAATGCCTGACTATTTAATCTCGCAGACTGAGAAACGTGTGGTTCTTAGAAATTACGAAGGTATGATTACAAGCTACACACAACCATCTGATTACCAGGGACACACCAAAAGCAACTGCGATTACTGTAATGATGAGTCATTAGTGGCAAAAGATGGTGTGGCAAAACTACTTAATGAGGGTGGAACAATAACACCTCAATCATTAAGAAGAGAAAGCAGAACCAACGGTAAACATTAATGAATTGTTGATTTGTTATAATGCAGGCAAATAACTGGACATATCAATTTTTAAATGCCAATACTTTTGTACTGGGCAACCGTAAAAACGCCGGTAAAACAACTTTAATGAATATGGCCTTAAGTTATATCAGGAAAGTAGATACCCCGGCATTTTGCACCGTTGGCATAGACGGAGAAGGCAATGACCAGATTGACGGAAGAACAAAACCTTTAATTCATACGCTTCCGGGTGATGCCATTGTTACAACTTACCCAATGCTGAGCAAAAGCAATGGCCTGTATAAAATTCATAAGGTATTTCCATACCATACTGTTTTAGGTCAGATTATTGTTGCAACAACACTTAGAGAAGGCAATGTAGAATTAGTTGGTCCGGAGAATAACACACAATTAAACACGATTATAAAGTTCTTAAACACAGAGCTCCTTTTTAAAACAGTTATTATTGATGGTGCTGCCAGCCGCCTAACGCCTGTCAGTGCCGTCAATAATTCTGCCTTTTTCTATTTACTAAATATCGACAGGCGAAACCTCACAAAGTCTTTGGATATGATGAAGCTTTTATCCCTGTGTTCAAAACTGGATAAGGCAACTGAATCAGATATAAACTCATGTGAAGTTTTTAACCTTAATGGTGCATTAACTACGAATAAAGTCAATAGTATACCAGAGAAATACAAAACAATAATCATCAATAACCTCTCTTCCATATTTCTAAATTATAATCAACTTATAGAACTAACCCCAAAAGTGAAAATTAAGGTTATTAACACTCTCAGATTAAATGGATTTATTGTGGTTTTAAAAGGTATTGATGAGAAAGAATTTAAGAACCTATATCAAAAAAGTAAAATCCAAACAAATTTAACGATCAATCCATATGTCAATTAAGAGAGCCATAGAATTTACGGATTTTAATTGGTTTTACGCAAAGTATAAACCACTGACGCCATATGGAACAGACCATAAAGAACAGTACCATTTTATATCGAATATAGCTGAATTAGAGCACCTTCATTTTGTAACTGATAAAATCATTCAGATGATTCATTCAGATGAATATACAATTACAAAAGTTGAGTACCATCTGAGTAGAATTGATCGCTTAAACACCTTAAATAAAGACAACTTTGATGCTTCTGATCTTTTCCTCATTAAGAAGTTTTTGCTTCATTATAAATCAATTGCATCGTACTTTAATAATAAAGAATGGTACAAGCACATTAACCTCTCTTTTAATTCGCAGCAACTACTAGATAAGCTCACTCCGGATAAGGATTTTAATGAGTCATTTTACCTTTCATCAGCTTTTGATGAAGAACTTGATGCCATCAGAACAAAAATCAGCTTATTAAACGCACAGTTAGCTGATATAAAACAAAAAACAATTGACCACTTACTGCGTCAATACGATCTTGATTTTAACCATCGCGAATTTATCCTGGTAGAGCACTCAAAAACAAATAATCTTGACTCTTCTCATTTCGTTAAGGAGTTTTACGACTCTACTATGTTACGTGTTAAGCCTGTTTTTCCGAATGAGTACATGAATGGCTTAATACAGAAGGAAGAGCTTTTAAACATAGAGGCTGAGGTTGAAAAGAAGGTATTGAAACAACTATCGGATGAAATTAAAAAAGAAAAGAATCATCTGGTAGAGTACATTAAGTCTATTGAGCAAATTGATGTATGTATAGCCAAAGCCAGATTAGCTCTTAAATACCACTTAACAAAGCCAACATTCAATAGCAAAACCATACTGGTCAAGAATGGAGAGTTCCTGCCTTTAAAACTAAAACATAAAGCGGCCGGGTTAAAATACAAGCCATTAAGTGCAACCTTTGACAGTAACTCAATTTTATTATCAGGTTCTAATATGGGTGGTAAAACGATACTATTCAAAACAATTGGCTTTTTACAATTACTAAGTCAAATGGGCTTTTATGTTCCCGCTGAATGTTTTGAAACACAATTGTATGATCAAATTGATGTACTGGGACTTACACATATGCAAAATACTGAAGGCTTAAGCTCCTTCGGACAAGAGGTACATAACCTTTCAAGAGCTATAAGCAAACCATGCTCTATGCTGCTTTTGGTTGATGAGCTGGCTAAAACAACGAATGCAACAGAAGCAAAAGCAATACTTTATGCCGTTTTGAAATATGTTGCCGAAAATAAAAACATCACTGGTTTTTTCTCTACGCATTTTATAAACATCCCATCGATCAAAGGTGTATCCAAATACAGGATGAAAGGCTTAAATAAAGGTGAATACCTCAATTATTGTGAACAGACTACAGAACACACTATTAAAGAAAAGATAAAACTGATCAACTCATTTATGCAATATGAGGTGGAAAAGGATAATGCAAAACCAAAGCAATATGATGCTTTAACAATTGCAGGACTACTGGGGTTGAATAGTGAAATACTAAAAGATGCTAACGAATATTTACAGACAAAATATGACTGATTCAAAACTAAATCTGGATAAAAATAAAATTAGCAAGGCCAGGGCTTTATCTGCGGAGATAACTAAGCCTGTTAATGAATATATTGAGAAACATACAACTGTAGCCATCGAACGTGCTACATTACGCATGTTAGGTGCCGATGGTGTTACCGGTTCTGATGTGCCGGTACCCAATGCCATTGTTGATTCATTGGGTGATAAAATTCAATACGGATCGGCAAAGTACTATATTAATGCTTTAATACGAAAAAGTTGCTCTGTTGAAGAGCTCAATTCCGAAATAGCAAGTGGGCTGAACATATCAGATATTGACCTTACCGACCTTACCCTTATCAATAAAAAGGCTGGTGAACTGGTAGCTGAATTTTCTCAGCGGGTTAAAAACAATGTTGCTTATCGGACTTCAAAAATTACAGCATACAAAGAAAAAGAAAACAGCCCACTACTATACCTTATCGTTGCAACAGGTAATATCTTTGAGGATGTAAAGCAGGCACAAGCGGCCGCCAGGCAAGGTGCTGATATTATAGCGGTTATTCGCACCACTGGGCAAAGCTTATTAGATTTTGTTCCTTACGGTGCTACAACAGAAGGTTTTGGCGGCACCTACGCTACCCAGGAGAATTTTAAAATAATGCGTAAAGCATTGGATGAAGTAGGCGATGAAACCGGTAAATATATTCGCCTTGTAAATTATTGCTCCGGCTTATGTATGCCTGAAATTGCTGCAATGGGTGCCCTTGAGCGCCTGGATATGATGCTAAATGATTCAATGTATGGTGTTCTTTTCAGAGATATTAATATGTACCGCACTTTTGTCGATCAGAAATTTTCCCGTATGATCAATGCTTTTGCGGGTATAACAATTAACTCGGGTGAGGATAATTACCTAACGACTTCTGATGCATACGAGAAAGCTTATACAGTAACAGCATCACAATTTATTAATGAGCGCTTTGCCTACGATTCTGGGTTGCCAGCTCACCTTATGGGATTAGGCCATGCTTTTGAAATGAATCCTGAACTTGAAAATGGCTTTTTATATGAAATGGCACAGGCACAAATGGCGCGTGAGATTTTCCCCGAGGCACCATTAAAATATATGCCGCCAACAAAATATATGACGGGTGATATTTTTAAAGGTTTTATTATGAATGCGATGTTTAATTTCATAGCAAAATCAACCAACCAGGGTATTTTACTACTTGGCATGCTTACTGAAGCAATTCATACACCATTTATGCAAGACCGTTTTTTAGCAGTATCAAATGCCAAATACATTCTGAATAATACCAAGGATTTTGCTAACGATATTGAATACAAGAAAGATGGTATAATTCAGACAAGGGCAAAAAATGTATTGGATGAGACGATCGAATTCTTAGAGCAAATAAATGAAAAAGGTTTGTTTGATTCCATTGAGCAAAAGATGTTTGCCGAAGTAAGTCGTCCTAAGCATGGAGGAAAAGGGTTTGAAGGTGTGATTGCTAGAGCTGATGATTATTTCAATCCGGTTTACGATTATCTGGAAGCCGAATTAGGAATTAAAAACGAACTAAAAGGAGGAAACTAAAATGATGATACGTCCTTACGGAGATACAATGAACGATGGCGCTATTCAGTTGTCGTTTACCCTGCCGGTTGCTCATTCTGCTAAGGCTGATGAAGCAGCACGCCAATATGCTAAACAACTAGGGTTTGACGAAGTGGAAATTGTACACTCCAATCCATTGTCTGATGATTTTTCATTTTTTGTGGTGTATGGAAAAACATCGCTTCAAATTGACTACGATAAAATTGAAGTTGAAGCCATTGAAAAATCAATGGACTATTACGAGATAAATGAATACATTAAGAAAAATATTAAACGACCAGTGGTTATAGTTGGTGCTTGCACCGGAACAGATGCACATACTGTTGGCATTGATGCCATTATGAATATGAAAGGTTTTGACCAACACTATGGACTGGAGCGCTATCCAATGATTGAAGCTTACAACCTAGGTGCACAGGTTCCCAATGAGGAGTTAATACAAAAGGCAAAAGAGCTTAATGCTGATGCTATTTTAGTGTCACAGGTTGTAACACAAAAAGAAGTGCATATTCAGAATATGACTGATCTGATTGAATTAATGGAGGCTGAAGGCTTACGCGATAAGATGGTAGTTACAGCCGGCGGCCCGCGCATTAGTAACAAACTGGCTCTTGAGCTGGGGTATGATGCAGGCTTTGGACGGGGTACCTATCCGGAAAATGTTGCTTCATTTGTTGTAGAAAAGATTGTGGAACGCATGAATAATTAAGAGGAGAATGTGGGAATGTGCAAATATGAAAATGTAAGAATACTTACTGAAAAGCCCGGACTCCTGATAAAAACATTTTTTTAATTCTCATATCAATGTCTATTATCTAAAAAAACAAACATATGAAAGAAGTATATATTGTTGATGCAGCAAGAACTGCAATAGGAAATTTCGGAGGAACATTATCAAACATATCTCCGGCCCAGATGGGTGCCACAGTAGTAAAAGCTCTTTTTGAAAGAAACAGCTTAAAGGGTGAAGAAGTTGATGAAGTATTGATGGGTTGTGTTCTTCAGGCCGGACACGGGCAAAATGTAGCACGACAAATTGCAATGGAAGCTGGTGTTCCTAAAGAAAAGACTGCAATGACTATTAATATGGTTTGTGGTTCAGGCCTGAGAACTGTTGCTATGGCTGCCCAAAGTATTTTAGCCGGTGATGCTGAATTAATAATAGCAGGGGGTGCTGAAAATATGTCACAGGCACCATATATCTTACCTAAGGCCAGAACCGGTTATCGTATGGGCAATGGCCAATTGGTTGACACCATGATATCAGACGGCTTAACCGATGTTTTCAACGACTACCATATGGGAACAACTGCAGAAAATTTAGCTGATAAGTACAATCTATCACGCGAAGAACAAGATGCTTTTGCTGCTCAATCGCAAAATAAAGCGGAGCAAGCTATCATCAATAATAGATTTGCAGATGAAATTATTCCAATTGAAATAGCTCAGCGTAAAAAAGATCCTATCATCTTTAAACAAGATGAATTTGTAAGAATGGGCGTTACCGCAGATTCTCTTGGTAAGCTTCGTCCGGCCTTTAAAAAGGATGGCACAGTAACAGCTGCCAATGCTTCCGGCATTAACGATGGTGCATCCGCAGTAATTGTGGCCAGTAAAGCGGCTTGCGAAAAATACAATTTAACACCAATGGCTAAAATTGTATCGTATGCATGGCATGGTACCGAACCATCAATTATGGGTATTGGGCCAGTTGAAGCTGTTAATAAAGCGCTTATAAAAGCCAAGTGGAATAAAGATGAACTGGAGCTTATTGAAGCAAATGAAGCTTTTGCAGCTCAATCACTGGCAGTAATGAAAGAGCTGGAACTAAACCCGGAAATCACCAATGTAAATGGTGGAGCCATTGCTATTGGCCACCCCATTGGAGCCAGTGGAACACGTATTTTAACTACCCTGGTTCATGAAATGAAAAAACGTGACGCTAAAAAAGGCCTGGCTACACTTTGTATCGGCGGCGGTATGGGAATTGCCATGTGTGTTGAGAATATTTAAGAGATGATAGACTATTTACAGTGCATACATACCTAACAAATGATTAATATTAACTTAAACCTTTAGTCTATTTTAAATGGCCTGCCCTCGTGGTGGGCCATTTTAATAACTCATAATATACTACTTATACCTGTTTGACCACAAAACACTGTATACCAATTGATTCTTTTTCCGTTTCTACGATCCTGAAAAATGTAAAACAGGCAATAAACAAATCAATCTTCAACGAATTACCTTACGAGGTTAATTATAACGAAACGACAATAACAAAAAAGGTTATTACCGAAACAAAACATACATACTTCATATCTATCATTGAAAACTAGCTATTAGTAAAGGATTACCAACTAATTAAATTACATGAATTATAATAAGACTTGCATTATACAGCATACAAGCCAACTCTTCTACAAACAATAAACAAGTTATAACACTATTATTAATGACATAAAATAAACCATGACAAGTAACATTGCTTTTAATTCTGAATTCCTTTTATTTTGCCACCCGGCAAACAAATTAAAAGTAAATCAATATTAAATGAGACGGATTATTATTAGTATGATGCTTACTGTGATATTTAGCGTTGCAGTAGGGCAAAATATGAAGCGGGTTAAAAAGGTTGTTAATGACCTAAGCTCGCCTTTATTCTATGGCAGGGGTTATATCAACAAAGGTGATAGCTTAGCAGCTGACTATATTGTTGAACAACTAAAAAAAGGTAAAATCAACCCCCTTGGCAATAGTTATTATCAGTATTTCAATATGAATGTTAATACATATACCGGTACGCCTCATCTAAAGGTTAAAGGTAAAACCTTAAGTAATGGCATTGATTGGGTTGCCTATCCTAATTCGCCTTCTGTAAAAGGTAAATTTCCTTTGGTATGGATTTCTAAGAGCGACCTGGTAAAGCAAAGCAGCTTACAGAAACTATTGTATAAAGACCTGTCAAATAGTTTTGTGTGTTTTGATTCAACAGTTATTAGCAACAGTGAATTGTATTATTTTGCACGCAATTTATTTACCTCAACCCCTTTAATGGTAAAAGGAATTATTGAGTGTGTTGATTCCCCTAAATATTCTGCACGACGATATGTTAACGACTATGCTACTATCCGGGTTAGTAAAACTTTAATAGATTCAACTGTAACATCTATTGAGATTAATCTTAAAAGTGCTTTTGACACCCGGTATCAAAGCCAGAATGTAATTGGTTTTATTGAAGGACAAACAGATACCTGCATTACGCTGATAGGCCATTATGACCATCTTGGCATGTTTGGAGAAGCCATGTATGCAGGAGCTAATGACAATGCCAGTGGTGTGGCAATGCTACTGGAATTAGCCCATTATTATAAGAAAAAGAAGCCTTATTATAGCATACAACTTATATTCTTTGGTGCAGAAGAGGCAGGCTATTATGGTTCTGAATATTACGTGGCAAATCCGGTCTACCCTTTAGAAAAAACCAAGCTTGTTATTAACTTCGACATGGTGGCATCAGGCACACAATGGACAGAGCTTATTCATGCCAATCTTTACCCGGAAGTTAAAAAGCAATTTATGGCTATTAATCAATCAAATAACTATATTGCTCACCTTAAACCAACCGGCTACGAAGATACATCAGATCATTATCATTTTCACGACAATGGTGTTCCTGCTTTATTTTTCTGGACTGAAGGTGGTAATGAGTATTACCACGAACCACTTGATACGCCTGATACCATTGACTACCCTGTGTTTGACGGTATTTTTCAATTGGTACGCGATTATATTAATTGCCAATAAGGTTAATAAACGGCAAAAAAGAAATGGGAACAGTGCCGTTGCAGTGTTCCCAAATTTATTAACCTAACCCAAATCTATGAAAAAAATCTGTTGAGTTTAAAGCAATGTTTGTGCCAATACACTCTCCTGCTGAGTTAACAAAGATTAAAACATGTAAAAAAAATGCCCAGTAATGATATATCATTACTGGGCGCATATTTATTTAAGTACCTCGTTTAATACGCTCGTCCGCTATTGCCTTCAATAAAATTAATAAATGACGTATTAACAACTTTATTACCTCCCGGTGTTGGATAGTCACCGGTAAAATACCAGTCTCCATTGTCATCAGGACAGGCAATATGTAGATTTTCAATGGTCTGATAAACCAGCTCCACCTCGGCATCTATATCTTTTGGCGTCAGCATTTCAGCAATTTTAGCAGAAACCTGCTCTGTTGTAAATGGACGGTAAATATCTTTAACATGGTTTACAATCTCTTCTTTGGGAAGATTTTGTTGTTCTTTACATTTCTTGTATACCTCATCAATAATATGCGCTTTTCCTTCTTCGTGCAACAATTCAATAGCGGCTGAGAAAGCACAAAAGTCTTTCAATCGAGCCATATCTATTCCATAACAATCCGGATAACGAATCTGAGGCGCGGATGAAACCACTATGATTTTCTTAGGGTGCAAACGATCGAGTATTCTTAAAATACTTTTCTTCAACGTTGTTCCCCTTACAATTGAATCATCAATAATAACCAACGTATCAACCCCATTTTTAACAATACCATAAGTAACATCATACACGTGTGCCACCATATCATCACGACTGTCATCATCTGCAATAAATGTACGCATTTTAACGTCTTTTATCGCAATCTTCTCCACCCGTGGTTCAAGACTCAGAACCTTATCCAGTTTATCAGATGTGATATCAGAGCCCATATCAAGTATCTGTTGCTTTTTCACCTGGTCCACCTCACGACGTACTCCTTCCATCATACCATAAAAAGCGGTTTCAGCAGTATTTGGAATAAAGGAGAAAACGGTATTTTCAATATCAAAATTAACTTTTTCAAGTATGTTTCGGGCTAATAAACGTCCCAATTGCTTGCGCTCTTCATATATTTGTCGATCACTTCCCCGGGAGAAATAAATACGTTCGAAAGAGCATGAACGCCTTTCTTGTGGCACTCTTACCAATTCTTCCGTTACTTTACCATTCTTTTTAATGATAAGTGCATGCCCCGGCATTAATTCTTTAACCTGTACAGAACGAACATTCATAGCTGTTTGTATTACAGGTCGTTCAGAAGCCACAACTACAATTTCATCATCAGCATAATAACATGCAGGACGAATACCCCAAGGATCACGTACCACAAAAGCATCTCCATGACCTACAACACCGGCAATAGCATAACCTCCATCCCACCTGCGGCTCGATCGCTCTAAAATTTCCCTGATATTCAGTTCCTCTTCAATGCTGGCTGATATCTCACGATTGGTTTTGCCTTCATTTTTATATTTTCTAAAGAGTAACTGGTTTTCTTCATCCAGAAAGTGCCCCACATTTTCAAGTATCGTAACAGTATCTGTATAATCTTTAGGGTGCTGCCCCAGATCAGATAATGACTGAAAAATCTCATCCACATTTGTCAGGTTAAAGTTCCCGGCCAATGTCAGATTTCTTGATCTCCAGTTATTTTCGCGCATTACGGGGTGTACATAGTCAATGCTATGATTTCCGAAAGTACCATAACGCAAATGCCCTAAATACAATTCACCGGCAAAAGGGAGTTCTTCCTTGGCAAACTTAGGATCATTTAACAAGTTTGCGTCTTTTTCCTGCTGTCTTAAAAATGGTTCATTAATTTTTTTGAACACATCTTTAATCGGGTTTGATTTATTAGAACGGTGTCTTGAAAAATACTTCTGACCTGCCGGCTGATCAATTTTAAGATTTACAGCTCCGGCACCATCCTGCCCTCTGTTATGCTGTTTCTCCATCAAAAGATACAGTTTATTAAGGCCATAACGCCATGTACCGTACTTCTCTTGGTAGTACTCCAAAGGTTTTAACAAACGGATAAGAACAATCCCACATTCATGCTTAATCTGGTCACTCATGATATCTCCCTATAAAAAATAAAGCGCAAATTTATTTCTATTTTTTTAATCGCCAACAAGATTTTCAAAAAGAAAAAGCCGGAATAATTCCGGCTTTGCACATTCTGTATTTTATTTAAAATTTATTCATTTTCACATTACCATCTTTCACAATATAGCAATTTGGAAAGAGCGCTCTTAAATCGTTGAGCAAAGGCAAGGCTTCATGCTTATGACGATAGTTTCCAACTCTAACCCTCCAAAATGGTGAGGTAAAAGATAAATCAGTATCGTAATCCGGAAAATTATTTAAAAACTTTCCTTTTGCATCTAATGCTCCTCTTTTTCCCGCAGGACCTGATCCGGAGTACAATTGAATCCTGTACCCTTCAACACCTCCCATACGCTCATTAACTCTTACCTGTATATTTACCAATTCTTCAATACCTTCATCGTCATAAATGGTGATTACCCCTTCCCCAACATTTCGCTGCTGCAAATCTGCAATCAGTCCATTTTCATTTTGTGCAAAAGCAGTCACGCGTAATGCTAAAAGTACAATTACAATAAAATATCTCATCATTAAAACTGTAATTAATTTTGCACAAATATAATGATAAGAATTAATCTTTTGTGGGAATTACAAGTACAGGTTTTAAAGAATTATTGATTAATTCATTTGCAAAGGATTGGAAGAGCCTAACAAACGGGTTATTTGAATGGTGAACATGTACTGTTAGTATATCCGTATCCACTTCATCGGAATATTTCATAATGTTTTGTGCAAAATCGCTTCCTACAAGTTGGTGCGTTACAACTTCTACTTTTCCATTATTCACAATATAATTCCTGACTTGGTTAACAAATACGTCCATTTCCTCATTCATCCACTTCAGATCAGAAGGCTTTAATCCAACCACATGCACTTTAGCATCAAACAAGTAGGCCATACCGGTAACAGCAGGCACTTTTTTTCTGCTTGCAATAGAATAGTCAACAGGCACAACAATACTTTTAATGTTATGCACAAGTTTCATTTTTTTATTAACAACAATAACCGGGCAAGGCGAATGAGATACCAGACGGTATGCATTACTTCCAACCCACCGTGCTCCGATTGACTTATCGCTATGGGCTCCCATTACCATAATTGTAGCGTCATCATACTTAGCCTGATTTGTGATTTCTTTAACCACATTACCTTCCCTAATTTTATAATCAAAATGGCCATTTTCTACTATATATTTAGCCTTATACTTTACATGTAAGTCATTTGCCCAGATATCCACATTATGGTCTAATGTATAATCGGCTGCATTCTCAACATAAAATGGTACTATTAATGAATCTGCTTTTACATGTATAACACGCAGGTTTGCATTTAAATGATTAGCCAGATCAATACCATACTCAAGAGCAATAATTGATTCTTCTGAGAAATCGACAGGAATTAATACTTCGTACATTGTGAGTTTTTTTTAAAGTTACAATTTTAAAGTTAACAAACTGACTTTAAGATGCTAAAAAAAAATGATACAATACTAAATTTTATATTCCATATTTTGGAATCTCTTGCAAACAAATAACAATTCTGAACCTTTATACTTGTCATTAATTATTCAAGCATTAACTTTGCAACGCTTAAAAAAATGACAATCAGTTGGAAATATAATCCCAAACAAGGATATGATGGAGTTTAGTAATGTGAAGCCTTTAATTGCTAAAAAAGATAGTAAAAATCTTTTTATTGAAACCTATGGTTGCCAGATGAATGTAGCAGATAGTGAAGTTGTAGCTTCTGTTATGGAGATGGATGGTTATGGCGTAACCCATGACATTAACGATGCAGATGCCGTATTTATAAATACGTGTTCTATTCGCGACAATGCAGAGGTGCGTGTACTGGGACGGTTAAAGCAGCTTACTGCTATGCGTAAAAATAAGCCTAAGCTTATTATTGGCATTATTGGATGCATGGCCGAGCGTGTTAAAGATAAACTCTTTGCAGAAGGGGCCAATATTGTTGTTGGTCCGGATGCTTATCTTGATTTATCCAACCTGATAGGCATGGCTGAGAAAGGTCATAAAGCCATTAATGTTGAGCTTTCATCCAATGAAACATATGCTGATGTAATACCATCACGCATTAATAAAAACAGGGTTTCGGGCTTTGTTTCTATCACGCGTGGATGTAATAACTTTTGTTCTTACTGCATTGTACCATATACACGTGGACGCGAAAGAAGCCGAAAGCCGGAAAGTATAAAAAAAGAGATTCAGGATTTACAGGATAAAGGGTTTAAAGAAGTGACACTGCTTGGGCAAAATGTTAATTCGTATAACTACGAAGCAGGTGAATGTAATGTGCTTAACTTTCCTCAATTATTAAAATTTGTGGCCAGTAACTTCCCAAAAATGCGAATTCGTTTCTCTACTTCTCATCCCAAAGATATGAGTGACGAAACGTTAATGGTAATGGCTAAATACCCTAATATCTGCCGACATATTCATTTGCCATTACAGTCAGGTAGTTCACGAATACTTAAATTAATGAAACGAAAATACGATCGTGAATGGTATATGGGGCGTATAGAGGCAATTAAACGAATTTTACCGGGGTGCGGATTGTCAACTGATGTATTTTGTGGTTTTCATAGCGAGACAGAAGAAGATCACCAGGAGACACTCAGCCTAATGAAATGGGCCAGATATGATGCCTCTTTTATGTTTAAATATTCTGAGCGTCCCGGCACCTATGCCAGTAAACACTTAGAAGACAATATACCGGAAGATGTTAAGGGAAAGCGATTAAATGAGATAATAGCGTTGCAAAACCAGCTTTCGTTTGAGAACAACCAGTTGGATATTGGCCAAACTTACGAAGTACTTGTTGAAGGTACATCTAAAAAGTCTAAAGAAGAGCTTTATGGCAGAACTTCACAAAACAAGGTGGTTGTTTTTCCAAGAAAAGATTATAAAGTTGGAGACTTTGTTAATGTAATTATTAAAGAAGCCACGCAGGGAACCTTAAAAGGTGATTCCATTTAATAATGATTCAAATACTTTATTTATAATAACCTGATTTAGAGACTACCTATGAACGAAAAGGTAAAAGAATTCCGCGAATATCGCGAAGCAATGAATGAAAAGCTATTGGCTGGAGACAATAAAGTGATTAAGCGTATTTTTAACCTGGACACGAATACTTACATGGAAGGTGCCCTGTCTACAAAAGTAAAAGAAATGCTTGGCCTGGTAAGCTCCATGGTTTTACGATGTGATGATTGTATTAAGTATCATTTAGAAAAATGTTACGAACAAGGTATTACTAATGCTGAAATGATGGAAATCTTTGCTGTAGCTAATTTAGTAGGTGGTACGATTGTAATACCACATACCAGGAGAGCAATTGAATATTGGGAAATAATAAACCAGGAGGCCTGAGCCTCCCGGATTCCTTAACTAATAAACCATTAACAGATTATCAGAAAAGGGCTTTGGACGGTCACAAAAAAAGAAATAACTATCGAGTTCATGCTTCTTCATTGATTTAAGCACGCTCTCCTTCACGTTAAACAGACTCAGCTGACTTTGATTCATTTCTGACAAACGCTGTCCTGCTATTAAAGTATTCAACCCTTCTGTATCAACTTCTTCTACCTTTTCTAAATCCACAAATAAATTTGTAGATGGTTTCTTTAATATATCCATCAATTGACTTTTGAAGTCTTTGGATGTTCTTAAATCCAAGTTCTCCTTCTTTTCAAAAGATATTAACGTGGTATTTTTAAATACTTTTACTCGTATCATAATTCCGGATGTTTGCTCATTATAAAAACAATTTATGTACCGAAAAACACATTACTCTGAAATACGGTTAATTAACATTTATTGAATAGTATTTTAATCCATTATTTGATATTTTTTCCACTTTATGGAATTTATCTATCTATACAAATTTTGTTTTAAATACTTATCCGTCTTATAATTTCGTAAACACAATAGTTTGGCTTAATTTTGCCCTAAATATTATAAAAGCACATGACAACAGAATTAAACTTTGATTCAATTCGGCCTTATAAAGACGAAGAGATTCATGAAGTATTCGAACGATTGATAAATGAAGTTAGCTTCCTGGAATTAATAAAATTCCTATTCCCAAATTTCTCTACCGAGCAATTTCTTAAGAAATTACTAAGTATAAAATCTATTAATGAATTTCAAACAGAGGTAATTTACCCGTATGTGAAAGAGGTACTTCGCACAACTACTAAAGGTATTACCCATTCCGGAATTGACAAATTAGATCCCAATGGACATTATCTGTTTATATCAAACCACAGAGACATTGTTCTTGATTCAGCAATTCTTAATATTTTAATGGTTGAGAATAAGTTTAATACCACTGAAATAGCGATTGGTGATAACTTACTGATTTACCCTTGGATTACTGATCTGGTTAAACTCAACAAGTCATTTATTGTACAACGCAACCTGCCTGTACGCCAAATGATGGAAAGTACCAGGCGCTTATCCTCATACATCAGAGAAACTTTAACCAAACGCAATCAAAGCATTTGGATTGCTCAACGTGAAGGACGATCAAAAGATGGTGATGACAGAACACAAGTAAGCTTATTAAAAATGCTCAATATGAGTGGGAATGGTAATTTTAGTGATAATTTTAGTGATATAAATATTGTTCCTGTATCAATCTCATACGAATATGATCCATGTGATTACCTAAAGGCTTTAGAATTTCAGAAAAAACGTGATGATTCGGATTACAAGAAATCGGCAGCTGATGACCTTAAACATATGGGTGCCGGACTGAGGGGGCGAAAAGGACGTGTTCATTTTGGATTCGGCACACCAATTAACTCCGAATTAAGTACATTGGAAACAATGGACAAAAATGATCAACTGCAAGGCTTAGCTGAGCTTATTGATACACAAATTCACAATAACTATAAGTTTTATCCGGGCAATTTTATTGCTGATGATTTGTTTACGAACCACCAGCGGCACGTCAATAAGTATACCGATGAAGATAAAAGTACATTCTTAGCTTATCTTGATGAGCATTTATCACGCATTAATGGAGATAAACAGTTTCTTCACAATACTTTATTGGAGATGTATGCTAACCCGGTAAAGAATTTCTATACTGCTGATGAGAAATAAAAAGAACACTGCAATTATCAACATAAAAAAGGCGGCTGATCAATTGATCAGCCGCCTTTTTTTTAGTACTATTTATTTCAGTTTATTCTTCTTTCTTATTCAACGTTATGCAAAGTTCATCCAATTGATCCTTTGTAACGGGTGAAGGTGAGTCAATCATTACATCGCGCCCTGAATTATTTTTAGGGAAAGCAATCACATCACGGATGGAATCCAAACCTGCAAATAAAGATACCAGACGGTCGAAACCAAAAGCAACTCCTCCATGAGGCGGGGCACCATATTTAAAGGCATTCATCAGGAAGCCAAACTGGCTTTCCGCTTCTTCTTCCGTAAAACCTAATAACTTAAACATCTTCTGCTGTAACTCATCGTTAAAAATCCGAACGGAACCTCCACCAATTTCAACACCATTAATCACCAGATCATAAGCGTTTGCTCTTACCTCACCGGGTTTAGTGTCCAATAAAGACATATCTTCAGCTTTTGGCGATGTAAACGGATGGTGCATCGCATGGAAACGCTTCGCATTTTCGTCCCACTCTAATAATGGAAAATCAACCACCCACATTGGCACGAATTTATTTTTATCGCGTAGCCCCAGTTGCTCACCCATTTCCAAACGCAATTCACATAGCGCATTTAAAGTTTTATTACGAGCACCGGCTAATATTAACACCAAGTCGCCTGCTTTAGCATTAAACTTTTTGCATAATTCCAACAGTTGTGCTTCTGTAAAGAATTTATCAATGGATGACTTAACTGTGCCATCAGCATTGTATTTGATATATATTAAGCCTCCGGCTCCAATCTGCGGCTTCTTAACAAAGTCTGTCAGTTTATCAAGCTGTTTTCTTGAGTATCCTGCACAAGCTTCTGCACATATACCACCAACATATTCTGCTTCGTTAAATAATTTAAAATCTGAGCTACGAACATCTTCTGTTACATCTACAAATTTCATTTCGAAGCGGATATCCGGTTTATCCGAACCATAATACTTCATGGCATCAGCATACGATAAGCGCGGGAAGGTATAATCAATATCAATACCTTTAATCACACTAAACAAATGCTTCGTTAATCCTTCAAATGTATTTAATATATCTTCCTGGTCTACAAATGACATTTCACAATCAATTTGTGTAAACTCCGGCTGACGATCCGCACGTAAATCCTCATCACGAAAACACTTCACAATTTGAAAGTAACGATCAAAACCACTCACCATCAACAATTGCTTAAATACCTGTGGAGATTGCGGAAGGGCATAGAACTGTCCTTCATTCATGCGTGATGGAACAATAAAGTCACGCGCTCCTTCAGGAGTAGATTTAATTAGAACGGGGGTTTCTGTTTCGATAAATTCTTCGCTATTGAGATAATTACGAACTTCGAAAGCAATTTTGTGACGTAATACTAAATTATCACGCACAGGCTTACGACGTAAATCAAGGTAACGGTACTTCATACGTAGCTCGTCTCCCCCATCAGTATCATCTTCAATTGTAAACGGAGGTAGTTCTGATGAATTTAACACTGTTAACTCATCCACTAAAATCTCTATATCTCCTGTATCGATTTTACCATTTTTATTGCTTCGTTCAGCAACCTGACCATTAACCTGAATCACATATTCACGACCAAGATCATTTGTTTGCTCACATAACTCTTTATGTGTTTCCTCGTTAAATACCAATTGAGTTATACCGTATCTGTCTCTCAAATCGATGAAGGTCATTCCACCTAAGTTCCTTATCTTTTGTACCCATCCACTAAGGGTAACCGATTGATTGACATTCTCAATCCTTAATTCTCCGCACGTATGTGTCCTGTACATTGTAATTACATATTTATCGTTGTGAGTCACCAAATGTATACAACGATATTGACGTTAAAAATTATCTTTGCGAAAATAGTAAGAAAATAAATATAAAAAACCTGATTAATTAAGGATTACAAAAAAAATGAGTGAAATAGTTTTCTCTGACCAATACTTTATGAAGCAAGCCTTTATGGAAGCTCAGAAAGCACAAGAAAAAAATGAGGTTCCGGTAGGCGCAGTTGTTGTTTGTCAAAATCAAATAATAGCACGATCTCATAACCTTACTGAAACACTTAATGATGTAACTGCTCATGCAGAAATGCTGGCCATTACAGCTGCTGCAGATTTTTTAGGTGGTAAATATTTAAATGAGTGTACGCTTTATGTTACTTTAGAGCCTTGTGTTATGTGTGCCGGTGCATTAAGTTGGTCACAACTTAAGCGTATTGTATATGGTGCCAGAGATGAAAAAAGGGGGTTTGAGCGATGTACGCCACCACTGCTTCACCCTAAGACTGAAATTACCACTGGCATAATGGCTAAAGAGTGCAAAGAGATTGTGCAACTCTTTTTTAAGAATAAACGGTAATATCCCCAGAGGTATCATCGCACGTTGTACACCGGACAATAACCTGTGCTCGACATATGAGTTTTACAGAAGATTTTGATTTACTGGCTATTTTATTGAATTCAATCAAAAAATATCAAGTACAAAATAGCCGGAAACAAGACAAAATAGAATTTTCCTGTTACTTGTGTTCCGGATCTTCATTCTATTTCAGTTACTAACAGTGTAAACATAGAGAAGGTGTCCGAAAAGCAAATTTTTACTTTTGGGACTCTCTCTTTAAATCTTAAAACCCAGTCCGAGGTAAAGAATCGTTTTGTTTGATATCAGACCCAATTGCTGCCAATAAGATGATTCTACATATTTTCCTTCTGATAAACGAAACGCCTAGTATTTTATAAAATACCAGGCGCTTTGCATGATCTGTTTCTATACTTTACCTAACAAATACCTTTTGCTCATAAGTCTTACC
>CAZRRJ010000017.1:0-68523 GCA_964602515.1 uncultured Saccharicrinis sp.
ATTGATGAAACGATATCAGGTAAAGTGTTGGATGATATTTCTGTGTGGATTAACAAGCAGGTTCAGGAAAAAGATTGCTGATCGTGTGCTGTAAATCATTGATCGCACATTTAATAGCAAGGAACGCTTTAGGAAAGATAAATGATTATGGCTAAAAAGAATCAATCGTGAAAAATAAAAGATTAGAAACAGTTTTATATTTGATAGGAACCCTTTGTATTCTAGCAGGTGTTTTATTGATGTTTATACTTACACCTGAAGTTGGTCAATTGTTTGTTTGGATAGGTCTTATTATGGGGATTGCAATATGTTTTCTTAGTAAGAGATCAAAAGGTTAAAGTTTTAGTAATTGTATATAAATAAGGGTAATAGCAAATTTTGATAAATAATTACAATATATATTGAACTATAATGTCAAATATCGGCACGCAATCAGTGGCAAAGAGCTTTAGCACCTATAAGGCGATTGGGCTTATGGGTGTGATAATCTCTTTTGTTACAACCAATGTATTGGTGACGGAGTAATAAATTAGTGCCAATCAATTTCTAAACGAGTTGTCCTTTATATAATGACTTTGACCTAAAAGTTATTGATATAAGCAACAAGCAAGTTTGATGATAAAACAAGAAATAGCAAATAATTACTGTCTAAAAATTGATATAATAAGAGCCTAGTGCTGAACGGTAATAGTTGATCTAAAGTTGTCTATACTGGGTGTATATAATGGATGTTAGCATTGATTTTGGAAAAGTAGATTTGCTGTTGGAATTTAATCTAAGTTGAATAAAAATGTTTAAATAAAATTGCGATAAAATGAATCAAATTAATATATCAAAGGAATCTGAGTTTGAAATTATTCAAATTAAGGAATCTGAGACTATTAAGGGAGGGTGGAATGATCGTCCGTATGGAAGGCCGGATTATATACAGACAGGACCTACAACAGGGAGTGGCTATCCATCAATGAGAGATTGCTTTATTTGCGCAGGAGCTATGCGACAAATAAATAATGATCCTAATAGTAATGTAAGAGCAGATGGATTAAAGTACATGATTAACACAATTGCACATTGGTGTGGGTTTCATTAATACAATAATATGGTAAATAATAAAACAGGATTAACCTTTACTTGGGTGAAAAGTTTATTGTTACTTGTAATAATATTTGCAATTTATGGGCTAATATCACTATTAGCCCTCTTTCTCTTTCCCAATTATTTATATTTACTGGATAAATACAGTAGTTTATTTAGTTTAATAATAATTCTCATCCCAATGTTTATTTTTTTTCAAAAAAAGGAAATATTGGAGATGATTTTGCTACCCTCTGAACTATCAGTAAAAAATATTTCAATTGTTTTTATAATTGCTCTTGGGGTGGGAATAATTTCTTTTCTTCTAAACCTCTCCTTTTGGCAAGAATATGATAATGTGATATTCAGTGAAACTGATTTTGATAGCAGGTTAAGCTTAATGCATGTTTTAACAGCATATTTTTTAGCTCCACTAATTGAAGAATTCGTTTTTAGAGGTGTTGTTTTTAAAGGATTGTTAAATAAGTATTCATCACCAGTTTTTGCTATTCTATTATCATCAATGCTGTTTTCACTTGTTCACATTAATTTAGCTGTATTATTGTCAACGTTTATTTTGGGTATTCTATTAGGAGTAATCTACTATTATTCAAATTCTTTACATCTAACAATCCTATCTCATTTACTTATTAATATAAACATCGATATTCAGTATTATTTATTTCCAGTGACAAAGACTTTTATTTCAGGTAGCCTTTATTATGTCGTGTGTGCAATATGTGTTGTTTTTATTGGCTTGTTGACTGTAAAATTGAAAAAATAATTTATGCCCAAGTTTCCATTTTATAAACAACTGGAGAGTATAGACTGCGGAGCAACCTGCTTGCGTATGATAGCGAAATATTATGGCAAACACTACACTGCTCATACTTTGCGCGAGCGTTCACATATTAGCCGTGAGGGTGTTTCGCTTTTAGGTATTGGTGATGCTGCTGAAAGTATTGGTTTTCATGCGATGGCAGTAAGATCTAGTATTGAAAAGATTGAAGATGAAAAAGTAACCCCCTTTATAGCCCATTGGCGACAAAACCATTTTGTAGTTGTATATAAAATATCCAGGCATAAAGTTTATGTTGCTGACCCTGCCGAGGGACTGATTACTTATTCTAAAGAAGAATTTTTAAGACATTGGCAAACCACCGAAAAAGATGGAGTGAAACAAGGTATTGCCTTACTACTGGAGCCTACACCTGATTTTTATAAACAAGCAGGGGAGCAGAACGACAAAACAAAACTTACTTTCTTATTTAAGTATTTAAAGCCCCATAAAAAACTGATCATCCAGCTTATACTTGGTTTAGTAGTGGGTAGCCTTTTGCAACTGGTACTACCTTTTCTTACACAAAGTGTAGTTGATTTTGGTATTGCCAACAATAACCTCAATTTTATCTACTTAGTGCTAATTGCCCAAATGGTTCTTTTTATCAGCCGTGCAACAGTTGATTTTATCCGTAGCTGGATTATGCTGCATATCAGCACAAGGGTAAATATTTCGCTGATATCCGATTTTTTAATCAAGCTCATGAAATTGCCCATTGGCTTTTTCGATACCAAAATGACAGGCGACCTGATGCAACGTATAGGCGACCACCAGCGTATAGAAAACTTCCTGATGGGGCAAACCCTTGGCACACTGTTTTCGCTTTTCAACCTGCTTATTTTTGGTGCAGTACTGGCGTGGTACTCCCTAAAAATATTTGCTATTTTCCTGATTGGTTCATTGCTTTATACCGGGTGGATTTACCTGTTTATGAAAAAGCGCAGAGAACTCGATTTTAAACGTTTCCAGGAAGCATCATCGGAGCAGTCAAATGTTATTCAGCTTATACAAGGCATGCAGGAAATAAAGCTACAAAATGCCGAAAAGCAAATGCGTTGGACATGGGAGCGCATACAAATCCGCCTGTTCAAAGTCAGCATAAAAGGTTTGGCACTCAGCCAGTACCAACAAACAGGAACAGTACTGATAAATGAAACTAAAAACATACTGATTAGCTTCTTGGCAGCCTATTCAGTTATTAAGGGAGATATTACACTGGGAGCTATGTTAGCCATTCAATATATTATTGGTCAGCTTAATGCGCCTATCGACCAGTTTATAGGCTTTATCCATTCCTTACAAGATGCCAAAATCAGTTTAGAACGTTTGGGCGAAATCCATAACAAGGAAGACGAGGAAAACCCCGAAGAACAGAAAACTGCTATACTTCCCGAAGATAAAAGCTTACAACTTAAAAATGTAGAATTTCAGTACGATAAGCCCGATGGCGAAATGGTACTCAAAAATGTATCGCTTACCGTACCTCAAAACAAAATAACAGCCATTGTTGGCACAAGTGGAAGTGGTAAAACCACAATCATAAAACTGCTATTGGGCTTCTACGAGGTTAATAAAGGAACGATTTCAGTAGGTGACAATCAATTAAAAAACTACTCTCAAAAATGGTGGCGCAATCAGACTGGAGCAGTTATGCAGGATGGTTTTATCTTTAACGATACCATTGCCAAAAATATTGCTGTTGGTGATGATATCATAGATAAAGAGCGTCTTTTACAGGCAGTAAAAACAGCCAATATCAGGGAGTTTATTGAGTGCTTACCCCTGAGCTACAATACCAAAATAGGAAGCGAAGGCAATGGCTTAAGCCAGGGGCAAAAGCAACGCATACTAATTGCAAGGGCTGTTTATAAAAATCCACAATATCTCTTTTTCGATGAAGCCACCAATGCCCTTGATGCTAATAATGAAAAAATCATTATGGATAACCTGAATCGTTTTTTTGAAGGACGCACAGTTGTCGTTGTAGCCCATAGGTTGAGTACCGTGCAGAATGCTGACCAGATAGTAGTGATAGAAAAAGGAGAAATAAGCGAAATAGGAACACACGAGGAACTAACAAAGCTAAAAGGTGACTACTATCGCTTAGTCAAAAACCAATTGGAATTAGGAAGTTAAGCCAATGACAGAAAACACAGATCATATAGAACTTAGAAGTGAAGAAGTACAGGAAGTTCTGGGTGCATCCCCATCGTGGATACTCAGGGCAGGGATAAGCTCTGTTTTTGCTGTTATCTTTATCGTGCTTACAGCAAGTTGGTTTTTTAAATATCCCGATATTATCAGTTCGCAAATAAGCCTGACTACCCAGAACCCACCTGCTCAACTTCGGGCAATGACAAGGGGAAAGATCACACACCTCTTAATAAAAGAAAATCAAAAAGTAGAACAAGGACGGATCATCGCTATAATTGAAAACACGAGCCAGTATAAAGATGTGCTTTTATTGGAAGCTATGCTGGACACGCTTACACAAGCTTCAACTGTTAAATACCCTGAAAACTTACAATTAGGCGAAATACAACAGGCTTACGCTTCCTTTTTACAGCTCACTAAAGATTATAAAAACTATTGTGAACTGGACTTTTACGCTGAAAAAATCAGGAATCTACAAATCCAAAAGAAAGACAACGAAGTTTATTACCAACAAATAGTTGTTCAGAGGGATTTAAAGCAAAGCGAACTAAAATTGGCCAATGAGCAATTTAAACGAGATCAATCACTATATACAGAAAAGGTACTGTCACAATCCGATTATGAGAAAGCTGAGAAGCAACACATACAGGAACAGCTGACCTTTGAAAATACCAAAGCAAGCCTAACCCAAACACGAATGCAAATTAATAAAATCAATCAGCAAATATCAGAACTGAGATTACAGGATATTCAAGAGCGACAAGCAAAAATAATTGCTACGGAAAGTTCATTAGAGAATCTTAAAAGCCAGATTCAGGCCTGGAAACAAGCTTATGTGATCAGTTCACCCATTAAAGGAACAGTTACACTAACCCAAATATGGAGCACAAACCAGAATATCCAGACAGGAGAAGTGGTTGCAACGGTGATTCCAGATAAAGCACGCAGTATTATAGGTAAAATACAGATTCCTGCACTGGGAGCTGGGAAAGTAAGACAAGGCCAAACAATTAACATCAAGCTTGACAATTATCCCCATATGGAATTTGGATTGCTCAAAGGTAAGCTAAGTCATATATCACTTGTGCCTGTTACAACACAAAATGGCGTTATCTATATTGCAGAGGTTGAGATACCCTCAGGTATGACCAGTAATTATGGGAAGCAATTAGCCTTTTCGCAAGAGATGACAGGAACAGCCGAAATTATTACCGATGATATACGCTTGCTACAACGCTTCTTTAATCCTATTAAAGCCATTTTTAAGCAAAATGTGAGAGAAGAATAAAATCAGTTTTCACTACATGACAATATACACGAAGTAGTATTTATTTTTAGTCCATAAAAAAAAAGGGAAAGATTTTCATCTTTCCCTTTTTGCGGTGGTGCCACCTGGAATCGAACCAGGGACACACGGATTTTCAGTCCGTTGCTCTACCAACTGAGCTATGGCACCGAGTTACTTTTACCGAAGTAAAAATAACACAAACAATAACCCTTTACCCTTTGGATTAATATCCTGTCCCCACAGGAAATTAATATAACCCTAAAATCAGCCTAATGACTGGTGGTGCCACCTGGAATCGAACCAGGGACACACGGATTTTCAGTCCGTTGCTCTACCAACTGAGCTATGGCACCAATCTTCGCTAACACCCCACGTATTGGGGCTTTTAGCAACATTTCTTCCGAAATGCGGTGCAAATATAGGCAAAGATTTTAGACCACAAAAACATTTTTAATCTTTTAGTGTTGCTTTTTTTTTACTGAGCTGTGAATTTACCTGATGTTTAGTATTTTTGCACCTTCAAAAAATAATATGGATTATCAGATATATACTTTAAAGAACGGGATTCGCATTATTCATAAAGAAGATAGGTCTCCTGTTGGTTATTGTGGATTAATTATAAATACCGGCTCCAGGGACGAAAAAGAAGATGAGCATGGGATGGCTCATTTTATTGAGCATGTAATATTTAAAGGAACAAAAAAACGAAAGGCTTATCATGTGTTAAGTCGTTTAGATGATGTAGGAGGGGAGCTTAACGCATATACAACGAAAGAAGAAACCTGCATATACGCTTCTTTTTTAAAACAGGATTACGAACGGGCAATTGAATTGATTTCTGATATAACATTTAACTCAGTATTTCCTGAAAAAGAGATAGCTAAGGAAAAAGAAGTTATTGTTGATGAAATAAATTCATATAAAGATAGTCCCGCAGAATTAATCTTTGATGAGTTTGAAGAAATGCTGTATAAGGGTGACCCAATGGGACGTAATATTCTGGGTACAGAAGAAATGTTGCAATCTTTTGGGAATAAGGATATTCGTGATTTTATAGCTGTTAATTATAATACAGACCAAATGGTGTTTTGTTCTGTAGGAGCTGTTTCGTTTAAGAAGATAATAAAGTGGGCTGAAAAATATTTTGGAGATATTGAAGAAAACCGAAGAGCTTTTGAGCGCCCGGAAGTAGCACTTTATACGCCTGATGCACTTACAATTGAGAAAGGGACTCATCAATGCCATGTGATTATAGGTAATGTAGCCTACGATTTTAAACATGATAAACGCTTGCATTTACATCTGCTTAACAATTTGCTTGGTGGCCCTGGTATGAATTCGCGTTTAAATATGTCTTTACGTGAGAAAAACGGGATTGCATATAATGTTGAATCAAATTATTCACCATATTTTGGGACAGGAGTTTTTAGCATATATTTTGGTACTGATGAAGAAAATCTGAATCGCTCGTTTGATATTATTGATCGTGAATTGAGACTGCTTCGTGAAAAAAAGCTGGGAACGCTACAGATGCATAAAGCGGCCAGGCAGTTAAAGGGACAATTGACTATCTCATCAGATAACCGTGAGAGCCTGATGCTTTCTATGGGTAAAAGTTATTTAGTATATAATCAGGTTGACCAGATGGAGGCGATCTATAAAAAAATTGACGGTATAAACTCTGATAATTTAATGGATGTTGCAAATGAGATCTTAGATCCGAATAAATTATCTTATCTAATTTACAAATAGACTAATGACTGATTTATCTATAGATTTAGAACAATATATTCTCAATCACATTGACGAAGAAAGTGATCTGTTGAAAGAGCTTAATCGTCAAACACATATTAAAACGTTGCAACCACGTATGTTAAGTGGCCATGTACAGGGGCAGATTTTAAAAATGATTTGTCAAATGATTAATCCTCAAAATATTCTTGAGATAGGTACATTTACCGGTTACTCAGCAATTAGTATGGCTATGGGACAGTCAAAAAAAGATGCACACATTGATACGATTGAAATTAATGATGAGATGGAAGAGTTTATCCGGTCCTTTTTTGAGAAAGCAGGCTTACAGAACCGTATTGATTTACATATTGGAAGTGCTGTAGATGTTATACCAACGTTAGATAAAAGCTATGACTTAGTTTTTATGGATGCAGATAAGCGACAGTATCGAACGTATTATAAGCTGGTATTTGATAAGCTTAACCAGGGAGGATTTATTTTAGCCGACAATATTTTATGGGGAGGGAAGGTTGTTGAGGACTTGCATCCTAACGATGCTTATACCAAAGAGATTATTGCATTTAATAAAATGATAAAAGACGATGATCGGGTTGAAAAAGTGATTTTACCTTTCAGAGATGGCATTTTCCTGATTCGAAAAAAGTAAACATTTATCAAGTAAACAGTGTTTTAGTTTGAACATACAACATAAATTATGCGAACAGCTATTTTTTACGGATCATCACTAGGTAATACTCAGTTTATTGCCGATAAAATACAACAGCAATTGCCACATGCTGCTTGTTTGCCTGTTAACGACCTTACACCAACACAAGTATTAGAGTTCGATAACTATATTCTTGGTACTTCTACATGGGGAGTTGGTAATCTTCAGGATGATTTTGAACTATTTGTGGATTTACTTTTGTCCTTAGATTTATCTGGTAAGACCTTTGCACTGTTTGGTTTGGGTGATCAGCATACATATCCAGATACCTTCTGTAATGGAATGGGAAAATTGTATCATCTTTTAAAAGAAAAAGAGTGGAAAATTATTGGATCAACTTCAATTGAAGGATATGATTTTTCAGAATCAGAAGCTGTGATTGATGGTGCGTTTGTAGGTTTAGCTCTTGATGAGGATAATGAACCAGATTTATCTGATTTGCGAATTAAAAACTGGGTTAAGCAACTTGGATTTTAAGCTTTAAAATGGGTTTTTACTATTCTTTGGAAATCTTTAATCATTAAAATATTCACGATTGTCCTTTTAAAATGAACGTAAATCAATTTTTCAGGCAAAAGTAAATTATTCAGCCTATTTTTATTTGTCTAACGTTGATTTAGGCTATGTATCTTAATGAGCAGCTAATAAGCGAAGAGACTTCGTATCGGGAATTGTTTTATTATTTATTGGATGAAGAAGGGAATGTTGTTAAGTCAAGGGGGAATTTAATTACGGAAGGAGTACTTCCTGGTCAAAACGTTTTGGAAGGTACCTTACCCTTTTCTATCCTTGAAAAGTATAATGCGTTTGTTGCTTCAGAAAATAAAGATATAAGTTATCGTGTAGCCATTTGTAATAATGGGGATATGATGATGGTTTGCTGGAGAATGCGTAAAACTGAAAGTAACACCATTGAATTTATTGGTAATAAATTACTTCCCAAAGGCAAAGCAGGGCTTATTCCGATAGATAAATTACCCTACCCGATTGCTGTTATTCAAGAAAATGGAGAGATCCTTCTGTTCAATTACTCGTTTATCAATTATTTTTTAGAACATAAAATTATTGTTCAACCTATTAGGATTCAAGATATAATTAAAACAAACGCATTATCACCAGAGCATTTTAATTATAATAATATGATAAAATCCAGTGCCAATTCGCGTGCTATATTTTGTCATTTTAAAGGTGTTGGAAATAATCAAACGTTTATATTAAACCTGGCACCAATTAATTATAATAACCAGAGGCATTTTATGGCCACAGTTAAAGACTTAACGAAGTTTGTTGAAGTGCAACAGGATCTTGAGATACAGAATGAAGAGTTGCGAAACCAGGTACAAGAGGAGTTTGAGCTAAACAGATCTTATGAGTGGGAATTATTGAAAAAGAATCGCTTAGAGTCTTTGGGAGAGATTGCTTCTGGGATTTTTCACGAACTTAATCAACCTTTAACGCATTTGAGTTTAAAGATTGATAATATGTTTCATAAATGGAAGACAGGGGATGTCTCAGAGGAATACTTATTTACAAAAACGGAACAAATACAAAGGCAAATACTAAGAATGAGAGGAATTATTGATGAAATGAAACAATTTTCATCTGTTCCTGAAAAGCGAGATCAGATAATAAATATTAAACAAGTTCTGAATTTTGCATTGGAAGATGTATCATATTTAAATGTAAGCGGTTTAATATTATCAGTTAAGCATATGGATGATGTATATATTAAAGGTTCTGCTAATGAATTAGAACAGATCTTTGTTAATGTACTCACCAATAGTATCCAGTCACTACACTATAAACAGCTGAAAGAAGATGTTTTTAGGCCTAAGCTTAAGATTGTAGTAAAAGCAAAGAATAATATTGCCAGCATTAATATTATCGATAATGGCCTTGGGGCTAAAGAAGTACATTTGGATGACTTGTTTAAGCCATTTTTTACAACAAAGAAACCCGATGGAGGTACAGGTTTAGGACTGTTTATAATTAATAACCTTATGCGAAAGATGAATGGGAGTATTGTTGTTCAAACTAAAGAAGGTAAGTTTTTTAAAACAACATTAACATTCCCTTTATTAGCAGAGGATTGTAATAAGCTAAAGAGTGATCTGTCAGGATCATAATGATACAACCAACCAACCCTGATTATGATGAAATATACAATTTTACTTTTTGAAGATGAACCGGAACTCAGGCAAGAAATCTATGAGAGTATTAATATAGATCATGTTGAAGTTCTTGCTTTTGAATCGTGGGTTCAGTACCAGGAAGCACGAATTAAAAATGCACCACGATTGGCAATTCTGGATATTAACCTGATCGATAGAGATGGTTTATCTATCTTTCATGATTTGAAAGACCAGTTTGGTGATATTGAAGGAATAGTAATAACAGGACAGGCGAGTCTTAAAAATGCTGTAGCTTCACTAAAATTAGGCGTGTGCGACTTTATAGAAAAACCGTTTAGGGCTAGTGAATTACGTTCTGCAATCGAAAAGTGCGAAAGTTATAAGCAATTCCAGGTAAGAAGTTATGTGTCTGACCGGCAATTAGAAGAATCAAGAAAAGAGTTTGAGGCGCATTGGGGCATCGAATTTATTGGAGTTAGTCAGCCTATAAAGGAAATAAATACCTTAATGAAACGGGTAGCACAAGCCGATTCAACATCTGTAATGATAACTGGAGAAAGTGGAAGTGGGAAAGAACTGATAGCACGTGGTATTCATAGTATGAGCGAAAGAAGTGGAGCGCCATTTTATCCTGTAAATTGTACTGCTATACCGGATTCTTTATTTGAGAGTGAGTTTTTTGGTTATCAGAAGGGTGCTTTTACGGGCGCTCTGGCCAATCATGACGGGTGGTTTGAGCGTGCCCAGGGAGGTACTTTGTTTTTAGATGAAATTGGTGATATGAACCTGGCTTTACAATCAAAGCTACTAAGGGTGCTGGACGAGAAAAAGGTGACACGTATTGGATCTCATGATATTATTAATGTTAATGCTCGTATAGTTTGTGCAACAAATAAGAACTTAAAAGAAATGATAGAAGATGGTCAGTTTCGTTTAGACTTATATCATCGCCTGAACTCATTTCATATTCATATCCCACCTTTGAGAGAACGTAGTGAAGACATTCCTGTTTTGGTTAATCATTTTGTTCGAATGTTTGCCGAGACACATAATAAAGGGATTGTTAGTATTCATTCAAAAGCAATGAGCCTATTGGTTAATCATAATTACCCGGGTAATATCCGCGAATTAAAAAATATTATAGAGCGAGCTATTTTAATGTGTGATACAAATACAATCAGGCCACAGCATTTAAGTTTTACGGAGAAGTCTAATATCCCTGGTATAGCAGATCATGAATATAATCTTGAAGTAGTTGAAAGAGAGATAATTTTAAGGGCTATGAAGTCCTGTAGTCATAATAAAACCCATACAGCTGAAAAACTAAATATTACACGGCAAGCCCTTAATCGAAAGCTCAAAAAACACAGTATAGAATAAGAGTGACCATTTTTGGTCACTTTTTTTTTGCCTTTTACTTTGTGTTGTCTGAGCAATCAGATCATTAGCGTTGTAAGCGTTTGGATAATGCAAGTTTGTTCGTCAATTAAATTTTCATTTTAGTCTCTTAATTATTGAGTTTAGTCCATTCATAGAAAAAACAATTAGCAGTGATTTTATTGATGAGATTGCAATTTGTAAGATGTAAAACGAAGAGACGACCATTTTAGGCCATTTTATTTTAATTGATAATATAATTTGTAATTAGCAGATATTCAATTGTATGTAGTGATTTTTAGAATGTAAGGATTTAGTTGCCTGGCCGAAAATGGTCATTCAAAGGTAGGCAAATCAATAGGGTGTTTTATTAATGTGCACATAATAAGTAAGATATGTTTGTTGGCATATGTATTGTTGTATGATGTACATCTAAAAAGGAAAAAACACAAATATGTTACAATACACTCTCTTTTTCTTAGTAATGCTTGTAACAACAGTAAGTTATTCTCAGGTTACTGCTAAAGGTAATTTGGCTGAAGTTACTCAAGGAGGGAAAAACAATTTACATTATATACAACAAGAAGGTTTTGCCAATAGTGCATTTATTAATGCTAATGAAGAATTGCATTCAGGTGAGATATATCAGGAAGGAAGGGGTAATCGTGTTAGTCTCGATCAGTCAGGTACAGCGGATAATTCTACATTTAATAACAGTGCTTTTATTGTTCAGGATGGAAGCAGTAATCTTGTAACAGCAAACCAAAGTTTAAGAAATAATGATTTACAAATATTGCAGGAAGGTAAAGCTAACCGGGCAAATGTGAATCAATCTGGTATTGGAGCAGGCATTAATAATGAAGTTGTATTGGAACAATATGGCCGTAATAATGCTGCAGAAATAACGCAGATACAACTTAATCAGACAGCTAATATTTCACAAAAAGGAAATGGAAACGAAATCATAACAACACAGCATTTTCAGGATAATATAATAGAATCAAAGCAAAGAGGGGATCAAAACTCAGCTGACTTAATGCAATCAGGCTACAGAAATACAATAGATAATGTTCAGAGAGGAAGGATGCATTCTGTTATAGTTGTTCAGGATGGAGATTTGAATCAGGCATTTGTGAATCAAAAAGGTGGACACATAAATAATGTAGAGTTGTCGCAATCAGGATATCAAAATGTTACTAATGTCACTCAATTTGGAGGGCATAATAATGAGGCGATAATAAGTCAAACTGGAGAGATGCACCGGGCAATAGTTATACAGTCTGGAATATCTAATAATGCAAATATTATACAATCAAATTAAATAGAGAATTAATTATTATTTACCTAATTACAAATTATCATGAAAAAGTTACTTTTAACGAGTGCTCTAAGTGTACTTACCTTAGTAGCATTTGCACAGACAAACACTTCTACTACAACTCAAACTGGTAATGGAAATGCGGCTACAGTTACACAAACTGGTTCAAATTCAGTTGCTCTACAAACTGTAAGCGGAGATAACAATACAACTGAAATTACGCAGGGGGGTACGTTGCAAGATGCCAAGCAGGATGTTGCAGGGAATGACAATGAAGCATATACAACTCAAACAGGTGCTTTGAACTTGTCGGAAACGACTCAAACAGGTGATTTAAGTAAAGCAACTGTAACTCAGTCTGGTAATAACCAGGAGGCTTTTGTAAATCAGAATGGTACAGGTGGTTTATTAAATGAGGCAACTGTAACCCAGTCTGGTAATAACCAGGATGCTTATGTAGATCAGGATGGTTCTGGTAATACAGCGACTGTAACTCAGGAATTACCTTTCCTGGGTGTTGGAAGCAACGAGGCTTATGTTGATCAAACAGGTGATAACAATACCGCTACCGTTCATCAAACAGAAAGCAATAATTACGGATGGGTAATGCAGAATGGTGATGGTAATACAGCCACTATTGATCAAAATACAGATGTTAATGATTTTGACCTTAGAAACAAAGCTAATATTGATCAAACTGGTAATAATAATACCGCATCAACTTGGCAGGATGGAACACGCCATGAAGCAGATATTGATCAGATTGGTGATGGTAATACAGCTAGTACTGAGCAGTGGGGTGTTGATATTGTAGCGCCTAACAATAGAGCAATTATTTATCAGGAAGGTAATGATAATAGAGCAAGTGCACTTCAAAAAGGAAAATATAACGACTATGTAAGTATTCGTCAGGTTGGTGATGATAACGAAGCCAACACAACTCAGGAAAATGACGGTGCAGAATGGGGGAATCCTAATAATGAGATTTTTGTTGTACAAACTGGTACATCAGGAATGGTTAATGTAGATCAGAATGGTAACCTAAATGACACATATGTAGATCAAAGTGGTTTGAGCAATGAGGCTGATGTTGATCAGCATAGTGGTTCATATATGAATGTTGCTGATATTGATCAGGTTGGAGGAGAATCTAATTTTGCTAAGATTGATCAGACAGGTATGAATAATAATGCAACAATTCTTCAGGATGGTTATAACAAAGGATCTGTAGCTGAAATTTATCAGGCAGAGTCAGGAAATGTTGGTTCTATACACCAGAGTGATCAGGATGGTTATATGGGTACTTCAAGTGCTACAATTTACCAGAATGTTGGAACAACAAACTCTGTTGCTACTATTAATCAAACAGTTCTTGGTTCAGCCAATGTTGCTATGGTTAATCAGTATAATGCGGCAGATGTAACGGCTACTATAAATCAAACCGGACAAGATGTTGGTGATGCAACAATTAACCAGACTGGTGACAGCCACGTTGGTACAATTAACCAGAATGGTGTAGCAGATGGTTTTGGTGCGTTCCCAGGTAGTAATACTGCTTTATTGCAACAAGGCTTAAGTGGTAATACAGGAACTATTACTCAAACAGGAGCAGGTAACTCAGCTACCGTAAATCAGAACTTCTAAAAAAGTATAAAAGATCAAGGAGATCATTGGTCTCCTTGATCTTTGTATTTTAAAAAACAACGTTCATACATAGATAATTGGTGATTCGTCAATTATTTTTATGTGTTTATTTTTTTTTAAATATATTGCTTTAAAATCTTTGTAATGAGAAGATATTTAATCATAGCTACTGTTTTTTTTGCCTGCATAGGGGCGATTAGTGCGCAACAAGGAGATTATAAGTTGGGTTCTGGTAGTGATGTTGTACTCATTCAGCAAGCGATTACAAATGGTTCAATCGATAATAGTAATGTTGCATTTGTAGCACAAGTTGGAGTAGATAACAGTATTTCTGCCAACCAGGTTGGAGCAAATAATTATATACGTGTTAACCATTTGGGATATAGTAATAATACTAATATTCTTCAAGAAGGAGATAACAATAGTGTAATCAATAAATTTGTTGGTTTTAACAATAGTTTGGATAGTGAGCAGGTGGGTAATAATAACACCATGAATATAACACATTATGGTTCCAATACGCACCATGATGTAACACAAGTAGGAGATGGGCATGAATTTAACTATTCAACTTTTGGAAACGCCAAAGGTGTTGTAGTTGAACAAACAGGAGCTACTCCAATGCAAGTGGTTGTTAAACAAGGGCCACTGGGATCATTTTAATGGGAGTTAAAAAAATTATAATTGCTTTGTTTTGCTTATTGGCATGTAACCTGGCAAAATGTCAAAATCAACAAAGCGATACAACAAAAAAAGTATTTAAGGAAGCTCCGGAAGCATTAAAAGAATTAATAAGAGAGTATGAGCGTCAAAAAAAAGAAGCTCAGAAAAAACATAAAACAGTAACGATTGTGGATCCGCCAGCAATGGAAATTGATGGCATTATTATAGATGAAACAATGTCGAAAGCAGGGCGTGACTTTTATGAAATTTATTTTTCTCAATGGGTAAAGCCGACTGATTTCAAAAATTATTATATAAAAATTAAAGAGAGGCCATTTCGTATGAATAGTACTTTAATCGAAGTCTATTTAAAAGATACTTTAGTTTATCAGGCAGTATTGCAAAGAAGATACGATGATATTGTAGAGATGGTAAAAATGGCAAGAACATATACCTTGGCATACATTAATAAGCTTAAACAAGACAGACAAAACCTTAATAGAACATATCAATAATAATATTGACAACTAACCAACCGGATTATGAAATTGTTTTTTTTGTTTTTAATAAGTTTATTTTGCTGTAGTGTGATGCAGGGACAGGACATGGTGTATAAACCTAAAAATCCCGCTTTTGGCGGAGATACATTTAATTACCAATGGATGTTAAGTTCTGCACAAGCGCAGGATACCTTCAAAGATCCTGCAACAAAAATAGGAAGTACTACCAAAGATCCATTAACAGACTTTGAGAATAACCTTAATCGGCAAATACTTTATCAATTAAGCAGACAATTGGTTACCAAGCAGTTTGGAACTGATGGTTTGGATGAGGGTTCTTATCAGGTGGGTTCATATCAAATTGAAATTACAGAAGGAGCAGGCGGTATCAATGTGAAAATTCTGGATTCATCTACCGGAAGCCAGACGAGTGTTTTAGTACCTAATGTTCAATAGTTAAATCCATTTTTCTCTTATGAGAAGTACTCAATTATTAATTGGGCTAATCATAATAGCATTTTATTCGTGTAGCCCAACTATACATCAACCATATTCAACTGAGCCGGCCAGGTTAGGTGCTGAAACTGCATTTTATTCTGAGCTTAAAAGCTTACCTCCACCAAAGGAAAAGTTAGTTGCAGCTGTATATAAATTTCGTGATCAAACAGGACAATACAAACCAACTGAACTAGGTTCCAGTTGGTCTACAGCTGTTACACAAGGTGCAACCACTATATTAATAAGAACACTGGAAGAGTCTGGGTGGTTTCGTCCCCTGGAAAGGGAGAATTTGGGTAATCTTAGTGCAGAGCGCCAGATTATTACTAATACTTTGGCGGCCTATGAAGGAAAGAGAGCTACAGCACTGAGTCCGTTACTTTTTGCCGGAATAATACTCGAAGGAGGTATAATTTCATATGAGACTAATGTGCGTACTGGTGGTGCAGGAGTAAGGTATTTTGGAACCGGAGCTTCAGGTCAGTATCGAGAAGATAGAGTATCAATATATTTAAGAGCAGTTTCAACAAAAAATGGAGAAATTCTAAAAACGGTATATTCTACTAAATCAATACTTTCTCAAAAGGTAGATTTTGGCATATTTAGGTATGTTAAATTTAAGCGTTTATTAGAGGCTGAGACAGGAATTACTTACAATGAACCGTCTGAAATGGCCGTTACAGAAGCAATTGAAAAATCAGTTTATAGCCTTATTGTAGAAGGAATGAAGGCTAACTTATGGGATACGAGAGCCACAGTAGCTGAAAAAGCAAGTGTTATTGAAGCATATGAACTGGAGAAAGCAGAAAATGCGCAGATTGATCACCTTGGGCGGAGGTATTATGATGAGAAGGGAATGATTGGTTTAGGTATAGTGGGTGGTGGTTTGCATTTTGATAGTGATGTGGCAAATTCTAATCCGGGCTTTAAGGGTGGAATAAGTGCAAATGTTCGTATAACACCGGTTCTCTCATTTAATTTGGAAACCTCATTCGGGCAAATTGATTCAAGAGTTATTGGTAATAATCGGTTTATAACCGTTTTGCCGTCATTAAAATTTGATATGTTACCAAAAGAGCGAATTACACCATACCTTTCTGTAGGATATGGAGTGCTTAATAATTCGTTTGGTGGTGATAGTTCAGGAGACAATTATGGTTTTATGGCAACATCATTGGGGGTAGATTATTTATTAACCCACAGGATAAAGCTGAATGTAAATATTGCAAATAGTATTTTTTCTCATGATGGTGTTGAGGGAATTAAGGCTGGCTCTTATCGGGATATGTTATGGGAAGGTAGCTTTGGTATATCGTATATTTTTGGTCGTAATTGGAATAGGAAGAATTTAATTCAGAAAAAATAACAAATGATGAGTTTTAAGTATATACTATTTTTTGCTTTAATAACAACTTTTTTTGTAGGGTGCGAAGATGCAGCTGATGATGCATCATTGGGTGCCTTGGATGGAATTGTAATAGATAATCAAACGCAAGAGCCAGTCGCAGGTGTTGTTATTTCTACTAACCCACCAAGTCAGTCTGTTATGACAGATGAACAGGGAAAATTTTTTATTGCTGAATTAAATGCTGGTGATTACGTTGTGACAGCTAAGAAGTTTGGGTATGATAATGGAATCGAAACAGTAAATATTAAAAGAGAAAGAAATAGTAATGTAATTATTCAACTTACTTTAGATAATGTGGCTGGTTCTTCTGTTAGCCTGTCGAGCCCAATACCGAGTAATAATATTGAGATGATTGATGTTAACACGACTTTTAGGTGGAAATCCGAAGCAAGTTCATTAGATGACCTGACATACCAATTAATTATATATTCGAATAATTCATCAGAGCCCCTGATTGATGTGAGTGAAATTGCGGATACTTTTTATACCGTGGATAAATTGAATTACTCAAGTACTCACCTTTGGCAGGTTATTGCAAAAAAAGATGAACAAGAGGTTGGACAAAGTCCCATATGGAGTTTTAAAACAATCGAAATGCCGGGTTTCCCTTTCCTTTTCGTAAAAGGAGTAAAAGATAAAGATATTTATATGGCAGAAAGTGAAAGTGACACTCCGATGTTGATTTCAAATGATACAAAGCAATGTTTATTTCCGAGAAGAAATGTAATAACGAATGAGATACTGTTTTCAGCTGTAGAAAATTCATTTTCATATTTATATTTAATGGATAATGATGGCACTAACGTTAAAAAAGTATCGAATTTAAAAATTGCAGGTAATCATAATGAAGGTATTGGTTTTTGTTGGTCGCCCAGTGGTGAGGAGATTTTATTTTGCCAGTATGATAAATTGTACAAAATAAGAAAAGATGGTACAGGCTTAATTAATATCTCTACAGCGCCAGTAGGGAGAAACTATGTATTTGCCGATTGGTCTGGATTAGCAGGAAAAATTGTAGTTCAGACACGAGGGGTTAATATATATGATAGTGAAATTTACCTTATGGATCCTGATGGTTCTAACAGTGTTCTTATAGTTGATAATGCAGATGGAAGAACGGAATATCCAAATTTTAGTGTTGATGGTAAGAAAATTGTCTATACGCATGATCAGAATGGTGTAAATGATTTTGGTGGACGCATGTTAGATTCCAGAGTCTGTATTTATGATATTTCCTCATCAGAAATTGTTGATTTATCTAAGGTGGAGAAGCCAGATGGTACCAATGATTTGCAACCGAGATTTTCAGCAGATGGATCAAAACTGATTTTTGTAAATACATCAAATACTGGTGTGGAAACAGGAAGTGTATATGTAATGGATATAGATGGAAGAAACAGGCAGCTATACTTTGAGGATGCAGAAATGCCGGAATGGCAATAAATACCTTAGTCTGAAATTAACCTGTTTAATTCTTGTTTTTCAAAAAGTGTTGGGTAGTCATCCAGAAACTGTTCCATTACAACACGCATTACTGCTTCGCGCATAAATTTAGATTTGTTTCCAATCTTATATTTTTCACAATAAATTGCAACAGCATCTTTTTCTTTATCATTGAGTAAAAAAGTAGCTTTATGTTTGCGCTTAAGTGCTTGTTCTCTGGAAATTACTTCGCGTTGATTCTTTTTTACTTTTCTTGCCATTCAGACTTACAATAATGTATGTGCAAAAGTAACAAAAACTTGGCTTTGTTCAAATCTTAATCGCTTTATAGAAAAGGCTTTTTATACGATCTTTTTTGAAGTAGATTAATTTGTATGTTTAGGACATAAAAATGTATGGATTTTTAGAATTATCAAAAATCCCTTATAAATTTGTGGGATAAATTAATATACAACTATATCATAAATGGGACGCGCATTTGAATACAGAAAGGCCACAAAGCTGAAACGCTGGGGAACAATGGCCAAGACATTTACAAAGATTGGAAAGCAAATTACTATTGCTGTTAAAGATGGTGGCCCCGACCCGCATGCTAACTCTCGTTTGCGTGTTTTGATTCAGAATGCTAAAGCAGCTAACATGCCAAAAGATAATGTTGAGCGTGCTATTAAGAAAGCATCAAGTAAAGATACTGCCGATTACAAGGAGGTTGTTTATGAAGGGTATGGACCTTTTGGTACTGCCTTTATGGTAGAAACGGCAACTGATAATACTACGCGTACTGTAGCTAATGTAAGAAGCTATTTTAACAAGTTTGGGGGATCGCTTGGAACAACAGGTTGTGTTGACTATATGTTTGAGCACAAGTGCAGTTTTAAGGTAGTGATGAAGGAAGGCGTTGACTTGGAGGAATTAGAACTTGAATTAATTGATTCTGGTGTTCAGGAAGTTTTTGAAGACGAAGGTAGCATAATGATTTATGGAGACTTTGAAGGTTTTGGGCCAATTCAAAAATACCTTGAAGAGAATGGTTTTGAAATTGAAAAGGCTGAATTTGAAAGGATTCCGCAGGATACAAAGGAGCTTAGTGAAGAACAAATGGTTGATATTGATAAACTGTTGGCAAAGTTTGAAGAAGATGATGATGTAACAAATGTCTTTAATAACATTAAGTAACAGCAAGATAAAAATAATAGAAAAACGGTATTCTGAATGAAGGAATGCCGTTTTTTATTTAATATGGATTGTGTATTAGCCAGGTTTATTAACGGAATAGACTTTAGCGATGTTGATTTTAAATTCAAATGTACGTTCTGGTTTATAATGTTATTTACACACAAGATTTGCAGGAATAACTTAAAGTATGAGATATATCCTTGCTTATTGCTCAGGAGATATGTATTTTTCATTCAGAAAATACTTAAAAATTATATTATGCAAGATTTAAAACAATACATCGAAGACAATAAAGAGCGCTTCCTAAAAGAGTTGTTTGAATTAATCCGTATTCCATCAATTAGTTCTATTGCAGATCATAAGCCGGATATGTATCGTGCTGCTGAAATGTGGAAAAAACTGTTGTTGGAGGCTGGTGCTGATAAAGCAGAGGTTATGGAGACAGAAGGTAATCCTGTAACATACGCCGAGAAATATCTTGATGCATCATATCCAACTGTTTTAGTGTACGGGCACATGGATGTTATGCCGGTTGACCCACTTGACCTATGGGACTCTCCTCCGTTTGAACCTGAAATTCGTGATGGTAAAATTTATGCCCGTGGTGCAGATGATGATAAAGGACAGGGCTTTATGCATGCTAAGGCTTTTGAGTATCTAGTAAAAACAAACCAGCTTAAATGTAATGTAAAATTCCTTATAGAAGGAGAAGAAGAAGTTGGTTCGCCTAACCTGCCAAAATTCTGTGAAGAGAATAAGGAACTGTTAAAGTCAGATGTAATTTTGGTTTCAGATACAGGAATGATTGCACCAGATGTGCCAACCATTACAACCGGGCTAAGAGGATTATGCTACTGGCAGGTGGAGGTGACGGGTCCAAACAGGGATCTTCATTCAGGATTGTTTGGAGGAGCAGTGGCTAATCCAATTAATGTACTGGCTAAGATGATTACACAAATGGTTGATGAGAATGGCCATGTGACTGTTCCAGGTTTTTACGATGATGTAATTGAGGTATCTGATGATGAGCGTGCTATGATGGCTAAAGCACCTTATAATGAAGAGGAGTATAAGAAAGCACTTGATGTAGATGCATTGGATGGGGAAAAAGGATACAGTACAAATGAACGTACAGGAATTCGCCCATCATTTGATATCTGTGGTATCTGGGGTGGTTATACTGGAGAAGGAGCAAAAACAGTATTGCCTTCTAAGGCTTATGCAAAAATTTCATCTCGTTTGGTTTCTGATCAGGATCATCATAAAATTGCAGAATTATTCTGTAAGCATTTTGAATCTATTGCACCAGATAGTGTTAAGGTGAAAGTTGAACACCTTCATGGTGGTCAGGCATATGTATGTCCAATTGATTTGCCGGCCTACCAGGCTGCTGATAAAGCTTGCGAAACAGTATTTGGTAAGCGTCCTATACCGGTTCGTAGCGGAGGTTCAATTCCAATTATCTCAACATTTGAGCAAATACTGGGTGTTAAATCTGTATTAATGGGCTTTGGTTTGGAGTCTGATGCTATTCATTCACCAAATGAAAATTTTCCATTAGAACAATTCTATAATGGAATAGAAACAATACCATATTTCTATAAGTACTTTGCCGAGTTAGGAAAATAGTACGAAAAATAAGGGTGTGCTAAAAAGTATGCCTTAATTCAGAAATTTATTATTTTGAAAAAAGCTATCCCATGTTTTGTAGGGGTAGCTTTTTTTATTGTACATATAAGAATAAGGAATATAGTAATGATTTTAACGGGGTGTTAGTATTTTAAATATGAGTAAATGGTTTAGTTAGGTATGTGAAATAGGGGGTATGGTTGTTAAAAATTGAATAAATAAAAAAATGACCTTAAGAAATAGTACTAGGTTGTTGAAAAAAGTATATTTTTGCTTCATCTAATTCGATAAAAACATAAAACTATGGCAAAATTGAGATTCCAGGCTCTGGGAGAATTAATGAACAGAGAGCCAAAAGAAGTAATCTTTCCTTCTGTGAAAGCAACTGACTATTACGGTGAATTAGTATTCAATAAAAAGGCAATGTCAAATTATTTGTCTAGGGATGCTTATGAAGCTGTAAAGGTTGCAACAGATAAAGGTGAAGCAATTGATAGAAAAGTTGCAGATAATGTTGCTTCCGGAATGAAGGCATGGGCAATGGAGCGTGGTGCAACTCATTATACACACTGGTTTCAACCATTGACAGATGGAACAGCCGAAAAACATGATGGTTTTATCGATTATGGTGAGAATGGTTCAATGATTGAAGCATTTTCAGGTAAGTTGTTAGCTCAGCAGGAGCCTGATGCATCATCATTTCCGTCAGGAGGAATTCGTCAGACTTTTGAAGCACGTGGATATACTGCCTGGGATGTATCATCACCAGCCTTTATTATTGGTACAACACTTTGTATTCCCACGGTTTTTATTTCGTATACTGGAGAAGCTTTAGATTATAAAACGCCACTTTTGAAAGCATTAGCGGCCGTAGATAAAGCGGCAGTTGGTGTAGCGCAATATTTTGACAAAGAAGTAAGGAAAGTACATACTAACCTGGGATGGGAGCAAGAGTATTTTTTAATTGATCAGGCTTTGTTTCAGGCTCGTCCGGATATGATGATTACAGGGCGTACCTTAATGGGACACTCATCGTCTAAAGATCAGCAATTAGATGACCATTATTTTGGCTCTATTCCGGAGCGTGTATCTAAATTTATGATTGAATTAGAGATTGAATCGCATAAATTGGGTATCCCGGTTAAAACGCGTCATAACGAGGTAGCACCTAACCAGTTTGAATTGGCTCCTATTTACGAAGAAGCAAACCTGGCAAACGATCATAACCAGTTAATTATGGATTTGATGAAGCGTATTGCCCGTCACCATAAATTTGAGGTTGTATTGCATGAAAAGCCGTTTGCAGGTATTAATGGTTCAGGTAAGCATAATAACTGGTCGTTGCAAACAGACAGGGGAGTTGTTTTGTTGGCACCGGGTAAAAATCCGAAAGGTAACCTGCAGTTCTTAACCTTTGTGGTTAATGCCATTGCAGCAGTATATAAAAGTCAGGACTTACTCCGTGCATCTATATTAACAGCATCCAATAGTCATCGTTTGGGAGCCAACGAAGCACCACCAGCAATAATTTCTGTATTTACAGGATCACAAATTGCAGATATGCTGGATAATCTTGCGGAGCGGGTAACAGATCAGAAAATGACACCTGAGGAGAAAACAGCTCTTAAATTGGGTATTGGGCGTATACCTGAAATTTTATTGGATAATACTGATCGTAACAGAACGTCTCCTTTTGCTTTTACTGGTAATCGTTTCGAGTTCCGTGCTGTAGGCTCAATGACCAATTGTGCAGCACCGCTTACTGCTTTAAGTGCAGCTATGGCTGTTCAACTAGAAGAGTTTAAGCGTGATGTTGATGCCTTAATTGAAAAAGGAGTTAAAAAAGACGAAGCTATATTCCAGACCATTAAGAAGATTATACTTGAATCTAATCCAATACGTTTTAATGGTGATGGTTATTCTGATGACTGGAAAGAAGAAGCTGCTAAGCGTGGCTTAACAAATATTACCTCAGTGCCGGAGTCGTTATCTAAGTACCTTGATAAGAACTCTAAGGATACTTTGGTTTCCACAGGTGTTATGTCTGAGCGTGAGCTTGAGGCGCGTGTTGAGGTTGAAATGGAAAAATTCACCAAAAAGATTCAGATTGAATCACGTGTATTAGGTGATTTGGCGATAAATCATATTGTACCAACAGCAATTGCTTATCAAACTGGCCTTATTCAGAATGTACAGGGTATGCGTGATATCTTTACTGAAGCTGAGTTTAAAGAGTTAGCTGGTGCAAGAATGGATTTGATAAAAACAATCTCTAATCATATTACATCAATTAAAGCTAAGACTGCAGAGATGATTGAAGCACGTAAAAGGTGTAATGTTATTGATTCAGAAACGGATAAGGCCTATGCATACGATAAGGAGGTATACCCTTATCTTGATGATATTCGGTACCATATTGATAAGTTGGAACTAATTGTGGATAATGAAATGTGGCCCTTGCCAAAATACCGTGAGTTATTATTTTTTAGATAGTAAAGCATTGGAAAATATCTACATAAAAAGGTCGCAGTTAAAACTGCGACCTTTTTATTTTTCTACGAGCTGATATTTATGCCATTTCCAGTACAGCCTTTACAATATTATCAGCACCTTCAGCAATTTGTACAATATTAGCATCAAGCATGTAACAAGGCGTAGTAGCAAGTTTATTGGCTTCATCAATAATTACTTCACCATGACTGGTATTGGAATGTGAATTGCCCATCTGTTCAATGGCTTTTGCAGTTTCTTTATCCTGACCAATTGTAACAGTTACATCTTTCAAAATTCTGGCTATAACAGCAGGTGCTATGCACAGTGCACCAATAGGCTTATTGGCTGCATGAGTTGCTATAATAGCACGTTCAGTTTCTTTTTCAACTGTACAAGATGCACCATCAAACGCAAAAGAACTCAGGTTCTTAGCCACTCCAAAGCCACCGGGAATAAAGAGTGCGTCAAAGTCTTCAGGTGTGTATTCAGAAAGAGCTTTTATATTACCTCTTGCAATTCGGGCTGCTTCAGTCAAAACATTACGTTTTTCATTCATTTCTTCGCCCTTCAGGTGATTAATAACGTGATGTTGCTCTATGTCTGGAGCAAATAGGGTATATCCGGCATCTTGTTTTGCAATTGCAAGCATGGTCAATACGGCTTCGTGAATCTCAGTACCATCGTATACACCGCATCCGGCAAGAATTACTGCTGTTTGTTTTTTTGTAGACATGAAATTTATTTTTTTGTTCTAGGAAATAAAATTACAGTTTTTTACTTAAATCAGTTTAAATTTTGTCTTTATGAAGTTCGAGTATTGTTATTGATTTAGCAGGTGTAATAATTTCATTATAGTCTACGTAACGATCACCTGTTATTATATTTACCCCGGAAATGTATCTCGATAAGATCTCCTCATAGCGTTTAGCATTTAGTTGATGTGCTTTTTGGCCTGAATTATTAATAATTACTAGGATAGCTCCATTTTTACTCAAGCGGGCAAAGGTATATGTGTCATTTTCAGGATAAAAATGAATAAAGTCTCCATTTAATATCTCCGGGTTGTTTCTCCTCCATGTTAATATAGCTTCTAGTTGGTGGTACAGTTTAATTTTATCATTACTCATCTGATTTGTTGTAAAGCCACTTTGCTTATCTTTATCCCATCCTCCCCCCGGAAAATCTTTTCGTACGTCACTTTCTCCTTTGGCGTAATTACCTTTTAATTGCCATTCTGTACCATAATAGATGCTTGGTATACCAGGACTGGTTAATAAATGTCCCAGCATCAATAATAATTGACTACTTTCACTGTCAGCATTGGTGAATGCCCTTGTTAAAGAATAGTTATCAAGGCATATAATTTTTGAATGAATAGCTGTCTTTGGATGTTGTTTAATGGCGTAATGGTATAAATCTTTAACACCTTCGTTCTCATTCTTATAAGTAGAGAATACATTAGACATAAGCTGAGGGTATGAATAATCGGTATAGTACGAGTGCATATCAGTTTGGACTGTTGGCTCTAAAGAGCTTGTATTGTGAATAGATTTAGTATCAAATATCAAACTCATACTGGGGTATTCTTGTCTTAATGCTTTTATAAATAGAGATAGAAAACCAGGAGTGTTACGGGCTGTCTGTTCTATTTTTATTAGTCTTATTCCACTGGTTTCTAGCCACCATATACAATGTTGAATCAGTAGGGTTTGTACAAGAGGATTGTTTTGATTGAGTGTAGGCAAGCCAGGTCGTTCCCATGTTTTTCGGTTATTCGCTTTGGTCTTCTCTGTAGAATAGGGATCAAGTAGTATATTTAAATTGATGATACCATCCTCGTAATTGTATAAGGTTTGATAAAAGAAGTCTGCATCAATCATCTTTTTATACCATGGATGTTGCTTGCCAATTTGGTGTAATACAAATGATTGAATGAGCTTAATATGGTTGTTGCTGCACTTCTCTATAAGACTGCTGTAGTCGGAATAATCACCTAAACGTTCATCAATTTTATAATGATTGGTTGGTCCCATCCTGTCATAGGAATGCGTTATCAGGTTACTTTCTAATACAGGAGTAAGCTCAATTGAGGTACAACCTAACTCGGATAGGTAATGGATATTGTTGATAATTCCTTTAATATCCCCGCCATGTAAACCACCCGGGTTCAATGGGTCATAACTTTCAAGATAATCCTTTATCTGATTGTTAGCAGGTTGACCATCGCAAAAACGGTCCGGTATAATTTGGTAAATAACATCAGCCGCAGTAAGACTGGAAGGCCTTTGGAGTTTAGTTCGTTCGTAAAGGTAAAAGACTGAAGAACTAGATTTATTATTAGCCAAATGAAATGTGACAGGTATTGCTCCCGCCTTGGCATCCGTATTAATTTCTAATTCCAAATAATAAAATGTATTATTTTGAGCCGCTGAGAAATTAATAAGACTTACCCCCGGATAATTGATCGTTATATTTTTAAGACCTAGAGGAACTTTTTCTGCTATAACAGTTACCTTATTTAAATGCATGTTTTGCCACCAATTTTTGGGGCTAAGCTCAATATTATTTGCAAATACTATATTAGCACTCCATAGTAATATAATGCTAAGCAGAAGTGAAATATTAGATCTCATAGTTAAACATTTGTATTATACAGGAGCAATACAAAATAGATAAAGCAGAGAACTATATCAAATATAAAGAAGGTTAAAGAGGAATAATATCTTATTTTACCAGTAATTCAATTGGTATTAATTTGTAATTTTCATACCATGCTCTTTTATTTACTGATCTGACACAAAAGAGGGTGTCCAAAAAGTAGAGTCCAATGTCCTCAACAACTTTTTACCCTTAAATTCCTATAGGGAAGTTATTGAAGTTCAGTTTCCCCTTTAGGACTGGGGTAATACTGAATTTTAACAAAGAATCAAATTTTTACTTCTCAGACACCCTTTTTTGTTATGTGATATAAAGTTTATTTAACTATACTATGCGTACTACCGGCTTCAATTACAATTGTTTTATCATAAACCTGGAGTTCAATCGTTTTGGAAGCATGAGATATGATTTTTACCTCATTAGTATTAACCACCACCTCTAAATCGTTACCTAAGAATGAGATTTTAAATGCATATTCCTGCCATTGTTGTGGAATAATTGGGTTAAGGAAAAGCTTGCCATCGTGTACGCGTTTACCTCCAAATCCTTCTACAATCGACATCCATGTGCCGGCCATACTTGTAATGTGCAGTCCCTCATGAGCCTCGTGGTTATAGTCATCTATATCTAAGCGGGAAGTACGCAGGTACATCTCGTAGGCTTTGTCGTAATCGCCTATTTTAGCTGCAAGAATAGAGTGAACGCAAGGAGACAAAGACGATTCGTGAACCGTGCGTGGTTCATAAAACTCAAAGTTTCGCCTGATCGTTTCTAAATCATATTCATCTTCAAAAACATAAATGCCCTGTAATGTATCAGCTTGTTTTATAAAGCAACTACGCAATATCCTGTCCCACGACCAATGCTGATTAATAGGACGTTGAGATGGATCCAGATCCTTGACTAATAATTGCTCCTTATCCATAAAGCCATCCTGCTGCATAAATACATTCAGTTTGTCGTTATGTGGAAAATACATCTTGTTAATGATATCTTCCCATCGGGGAACTTCACCGGAATAATTAAAGTTTGTTTTTGCTATAATTGCGTTATAACGGGTAGCATCTATTGCTTTAACTTTTGCTAAGGCCTCAATGGTATATTTTAAACACCAAACGGCCATTTTATTTGTATACCAATTGTTATTGATGTTATTTTCATACTCATTTGGTCCGGTAACACCAAGCATTACATACTTCTGTCGTTCTTCGGAGAAAGTAACGCGCTGACTCCAGAACCTGGAAATACCCATTAGTACTTCAAGCCCGTATTCAGCTAAATAATTAACATCGTTGGTATGACGAATATAATTGTATATTGCAAATGCAATTGCACCATTTCGGTGAATTTCCTCAAAAGTGATTTCCCACTCATTATGGCACTCTTCACCATTCATTGTTACCATTGGGTATAAAGCAGCACCATCTTTAAAACCCAGCTTGGCTGCATTCTCAATGGCCCTGTTCAGGTGCTTGTATCGGTATATTAATAAGTTACGTGTTACATTGGCAGGAGCGGTTGAAACAAAGAAAGGGATGCAATAAGCTTCGGTATCCCAATAGGTTGACCCACCATATTTTTCACCGGTAAAGCCTTTGGGGCCAATGTTTAAACGCTCATCTTCACCAGTGTAGGTTTGGTGTAAATGAAATATATTAAAGCGAATGCCCTGTTGGGCAGCTACATCTCCTTTGATCCGGATATCACTTAACTCCCACTTATCTGCCCACACCTTAATATGATCAACAAGCAGTTTATCAAACCCTTTGTTAAATCCGGTATGAGTAACTTGTTTTGTTGCCTCTAATAAGTTATCGCTACTGTAATTAAGCGTACTGCATACACCTGCTATTTTATCAAGTGTAAAACATTCACCTTCATTCACTTCATGTTCAATACGGTTACCAACCCAGCTTTCCTTTTTTAGTATTTCAGGCGTAAGTTTTAATTCTGATCCACTAATTCTTGCTGATATTTTCATGCCAAATCCTGCCCTGAAACCCAGTTTTTTAGTTTCGGTAACAAGATAGGCTTCTCCTGTATGACCTTCTGTAGCTATTAAATTCCAAAACTTTTCATCGTAATTAGAATCTTCATTTACAACATTACCATCCAGGTAAGCCGTAAATGTAATTTTTCCACTGAAGTTAAGTGGTGTAACAGAATAGCGTATTGCGCCATTTTCTGTGTCTGCCATACTTACAAAGCGCTTGGCACTAACATTTATTTTTTTGCCATTATTCATAATGGCAGTAAACTCACGTAAGATATAGCCCTCTTTCATGTTTAGAGTGCGCTTGAAATTTTCCGTTTTGCAAGTGTAAAGGTCAAGATACTGACCATCTACCTGAACATCAATGCCAATCCAGTTCGGACTGTTTAATACCTTGGCAAAATATTCCGGATAACCATTTTTCCACCATCCTACACGGGTTTTATCAGGATAATAAATACCCGCAACATAACTACCTTGTAACGAAGGGCCAGAATAACTCTCTTCAAAATTTGCTCTTTGTCCCATCTTGCCATTACCGAGACTGAAAATACTCTCGGAAGACTGATGGTATTCGGGGTTGAAGTTCTCTTCTATTATACACCACTCATCGTGTTTTAAATACTCTTTCATTGTAATAGATTTAAGATTTTAAAGATGGTGATAAGCGCCTCTTCTTATCAAAACTGTTATTACTAATCGTTTAGTTCTCTCATTTTTTGATAGTTCATCTGGTGTAAACCATCAATTACCATATTGGCCTTGCTCAATATCTGTGGGGAGCCAATGCCCACACATTTCATATTACCAGCTAAAGCAGCTTCAACGCCAGCTTCAGCATCTTCAAAAACAAGGCACTCTTCGGGTAATATACCCAAGGCTTCAGCTCCTTTTAAAAATACCTCTGGATCAGGTTTTGCTTCAGTTACTTTAGTGCCATCAATAATGGCTTCAAATAAGTTTGTTAGCTCAAGGCGTTCAAGTATAGTCATGGCATTTTTACTTGCAGAGCCTAAAGCAATTTTGATATTCATATCCCGAAGTTCAAGTAAAAATTCTTTAGCTCCGGGAAGTATTTCGTCTGGCTGCATTTTTAGTATAAACGTTCTGTATTTTTCATTTTTCTTTTCTGCAAGCCTTTGTTTTTCAGTATTGTTAAGGGTGATACCACCAATTTCAAGTAAGATATTAAGTGAAGTCATACGACTTACTCCTTTAAGACGTTCATTATCTTCCTCGGTAAATTCGAAGCCCAACTCATTAGCTAATTCCCTCCAGGCGATAAAATGATATTTAGCGGTATCAACAATAACGCCATCCAAATCAAATAAACAAGCTTTTATTTGTCCCATGATAATTTTAAATTAAGATTGTTCCTGAGTTTTTGTGGTTACGAAAAATACAGATATTGCACCTATAAGCATTAAAACTCCAGCTAAGACTAAGATATAAATAGCTTGCTCGTGAAATAAAAACTTAAGTATAGAACCACTGAATACTCCACTGATAATTTGAGGAATTACAACTGTAAGGTTAAAGAGCCCCATGTACATACCCATTCGTTTAGCCGGTACAGAACCAGAAAGAATTGCGTATGGCATGGCTAAAATTGCAGCCCAGGCAATTCCAATACCAACCATTGATATTAATAACATATACTGGTTGGTAAAGAAATAAGTAGATATATAACCTATACCCCCTAACGCAAGTGCCATTGCATACACAAGTTTACGACTGCTTATTTTTATTAATGAAGGCATTGCTACTGAAAATAATGCCGCAACAAGACTATATACCGCAAAACAAATACCTACCCAGTTTCCTGCTTCATTAAAAGCAGGAGAAGTGGCATCACCAATAGGGGTATTCCAATAATGTTGGGCTATTGCAGGAGTAGAATACACCCACATTAAAAACAATGGAAACCAAGAGAACAGCTGAACAATTGCTAACTGGCGCATTGTTTTTGGCATATTTCTCAATAAGGAAAAAAAACTTTCTTTTTTCTCTTTATCCTCCTGTGTAATATTGTTGTAAGCTTCAAATTCCTCAGGTGGATATTCTTTTGTTTTAAATACTGTAACTAAAACAGTTAGTAAGAGCAAACTGCCTCCTATGTAAAATGACCAGATTACAGAATCAGCAACCTCGCCTGCTACAGGATCATTGCTTATGCCAACAGCTGTTAATATAAAAGGCAAAGCAGATCCGATTACTGCACCAACGTTAATTAAAAAACTCTGAATTGAATACCCGATGTTACGCTGGTCTTCAGGAGTCATGTCAGCTACTAAAGCCCTGAATGGCTGAAATGTAACATTAAAAGACCCATCCATTAATGCAAGCATTACAGCACCAAAGATTAAAACACCGGTACCTCCTGCTTTTATTATATAAGGAGCATTAGGCATAAAAAACATGGCTATCATCGAAACAATTGCTCCAAAAAATATATAAGGCGAACGACGTCCTAATTTATTCCATGTCTTATCGCTGGCTGCACCAACTATAGGCTGAATAAGTAAACCCATTACTGGTGCAACAAGCCAGAATAATGAAAGTGAATGTAAATCAGCTCCAAGGTTAGCCAAAATACGACTTGCATTGGCATTTTGTAATGCAAAGCCAAACTGAACACCTAAAAAACCGAAACTTAAATTCCAGATTTGCCAAAATGATAGCTTTGGTAATTGTTTCATAATTACGTTATTTTAATAAATGCAGTGAATACTAAATTTAGATGATTATCAACCAAAAGTACTCTCCAATATAATCAAGTGGGAACATACAATACCTCAACACTTGTAAGGTACAACAAGTAGTGATAAAAGTATTAACAGGTAAGACACATTTCAATTAAATCCAATGCAAACATAAATAAAACCAAATTGTGATACCAATTTAAGATGTTGCAGTTATAAGTCTGTATTATGCACTCTATCAGTTGATATGCTTATTGCAAACGATTGCGGGGTACGTTTTGTAAAGTCCATTTCTAAACAAATTAAAAATATTACCTGTTCTGCAAACGTTTTCGATAACAAGAAGAGAAGCAATAAAAAAGAACCAGCTTATAATATGATAGGATAGCTGTACAAGTAAGAGTTTTATTGAAAAGATGTAGCTTGTATTGTTGTATGAGTTTGGTATACAGGCATAAAGCTTATGGAGTGTAAACAGTCAAGAAATAGACTAATACCATCAGTATGATTAATCGCAGTAAAAAAATGCTGTTATATTGTTTTGTCACTTACACTTTAAACTTGTTGTATTTTAAGCACCCTTAAAAGTTTCAATATTCAGGACAAAATTCTGTTTTACCTTATTTCTTGCTGTTTTAGTATTTGATGATTAACAATCAATAAATTAGGGTCTTCAATCAAATTTTTATATCAGGCTCAGATTAATATGTGATTAGGTAAATCAAACTGTCAGAGCTTAACATTATAACAACTCTGTGCTTTTGCATTTCAGTATTGAGATTATAAGGCTTAAGAATGATAATCAGTTCTGCTTATATCAATGAGGTCAATCCCCCCAAAAAAACAGATCGAACCCGGTTAATTAAATATCTTTTCCCAATTGAGAAGAACTTCTTTCGACCAGTTCAGGAGTGAAAACCTTAGTTTTATACTCGTCCTCATTAACACTGTCTTCTATATGACCAATAAGTAAACGCATTGCCGCCTGGCCAATATCATAACCTTTTTGCTCAACTGTAGTTAAAGGAGGATATGCTATATTGGCATTAGGGCCATCACCAAAACCAATAACAGCTATGTCCTTCGGTACTATATAGCCATTGCGTTGCAATACCTGCATGGCAGCAATAGCAGTACTATCATTAACTGCAAAAATACCGTCAATTTCCGGAGCTAAACGAATAATTTCATCAGCCTTTTCAAACGCCGCCTCTCTCGTATCACATTTAATAACTAGTTTGTCTTCGTAAACTAACTGTTGCTCTTTTAGTGCGCTGATATATCCCTCTTTACGGTTCTTGCCTATTAATAGGTGCTGAGGTGCAGCAAGGTGCATTATTCTTTTACAACCTTTCTCAATTAAATGGCGGGTAGCTATTCTTGCACCTTCAAAATCATCAGCTACAACCCGGTCTGAACTAATCTGGTCGCAAATGCGATCGAAAAACACTACCGGAACACCATTATCTTTTAAATTTTCGAAATGAGTAAAGTCATGTGTATTCTTACTCATCGAAATTAAAATACCATCAACCCGGTTATCTATTAGTACTTGTAAATCATTAACTTCTCGTTGATAGTCCTCATTCGTTTGACAAATAATAGCACTATAGCCGCGGCCATATGCCACATTTTCAATACCACTGATGACCGATGAAAAAAAGTGATGAACAATTTCGGGAATAACAATGCCAATAGTATTTGTTTTGCTGCTTCTTAGGCTTAGTGCTAATGCATTAGGCCTGTAATTTACTTTTTCAGCAAATATCTGCACTAACTGTTTGGTTTTAAGACTTATATCTGGATGATCTTTAAGTGCCCTTGAAACAGTAGAAGGAGAAATTCCTAAAATTCTTGCGATATCTTTAATAGTAATAGGTTGCGATTTCATAATGAACAGATAGATTGAATTATACTGCTGAAAAATAAAGATAGCAAAATAGATTTAGCCGAGTAAAAAAAGTCACTGTTTTGCTCATTCTAATTTTATTGGTAAAAGTGAAAAACATGTTTTATAGCAGGTGTTTTCAATGCAAACGATACCGCAAACGTTTGCGGTATCGTTTGCATTGAAAGTGCGTATTGGAGTGTTAATTTGTGTTTATTTTTCAATTCTATTTATTTATGTTTGCACCCAATCTTAGTGGTTTATTAAGCGTTTTAAGGGTATTAACAGAATTCACTTCTCAATTAGATCCACAATAAAAAAACCTTAAAACGAACAGAAAAATATTTAATTAAATGAAGCACGCTATGCTTATTTAATATCAAATTAAATACAATGCAAATTGGCGGGTTTCATGTGATGATTAAATGAATATTAAATAAACACATGAAAATCTAGTTTTTATGAAAAAACAGTCAAATCTTTTTAAGTTGCTGTTTCTGCTTGTAGCTATGTTTGGTTTTATTACCGTGCAGGCACAAGAGATAACCATTACTGGAATGGTGAGTGACGCAACAGACGGAATGCCTTTGCCGGGTGTTACAGTAACGGTAAAAGGTACTACTAACGGTACAATTACAACGCCGGATGGAAAATACACCATAAATGTTGGGAGTGGACAAACACTAGTTTATTCATTTATTGGCTATAAAACTCAGGAAGTTATTGCAACAACAAGCCCTGTTAATATCTCATTGGAAGAAGATGTTATTGGAATGGAAGAAGTTGTAGTTATTGGTTATGGTACCTCAAAGAAGAAAGATCTTACAGGTTCAGTAGCAACTGTATCTGCCAAAGATTTTAATCAGGGAGCTATAAATTCACCACAACAATTGATGAATGGTAAAGTTGCAGGTGTGCAGATTACAGATGGAGGTGGTGCTCCTGGTGCTAAATCGACAATTCGCATTAGAGGAGGTTCATCTTTATCTGCAAGTAATGATCCTCTGATTATTATTGATGGTGTACCTATCGATAATGGTGATATATCCGGGATGCGTAATCCGCTCAATGTTGTAAATCCAGCAGATATTGAAACTTTTACAGTATTGAAAGATGCTTCAGCTACAGCTATTTATGGTTCGCGGGCATCAAATGGTGTAATTTTAATTACAACTAAAAAGGGTACTAAGCCCGGGTTAAATGTTGAGTATGCCGGAAACGTATCAGTAGCTACGCCAACCAATACTGTTGATGTATTGGAAAGAGAGAAGTATGCAGAAGTTTTAGGGCAAAAGTTTCCCGGAAGTGTAGGTTTAATGGGAACATCAAATACGGATTGGCAAGATGAAATTTACAGAACTGCTATAAGTACAGATCATAATGTTGCTCTAGCAGGAATGTTAGCGGATAACCTTCCTTACCGTGCTTCTGTTGGTTATAATAATGCAAATGGTATATTGGATGAATCTAATATGACACGTACAACAGCATCGCTTAATATTAATCCATCGCTTTTTGATGATCATTTAAGAATAAATGTATCGGCAAAAGGAATGTTCATTAAGAATAACTTTTCAAATGAAAATGCTATTGGCAATGCTATCTCAATGGATCCTACTCAGGCTATTTACCAGGATAGCAATGCTTTTGGAGGCTATTTTGCCTGGACAAGAACTGGTGGAATACCAAATGGTAATGCACCGGATAATGCCAGGGCATTAATCGATCAAAGAATGGATAGGTCAACTGTTAACCGTTTTGTTGGTAATGCGCAGTTCGATTATAAGTTTCATTTCCTGCCTGAATTAAGAGCAAATCTTAATATGGGATTAGATATGCTAAAAGGAGAGGATGATGGAGGAAAAGAAACCTTTGCTGGTGCGGCATGGGATACTGATGCCTACTTAAGAGGTGGTGCTTATGAGAATTATACGCAGAAAAAAGAAAATAAACTCCTTGATTTTTACCTGCAATATACTAAAGACCTTAGCGAAATAAACTCTCGTTTTGATGTAATGGGGGGATATTCGTGGCAGCATTTCTGGGCTGAAAAAGAAAGTGCGAGTTTTTTTAACAAAGCTAATGAATCAGGCGAGTTTGTTAGAGATCCAGCTCGTACAGAAAGGAATGAAAACTATTTGGTTTCTTTCTTCGGACGTCTTAATTATATATATGCAGACAAGTATTACCTTACATTTACCTTAAGAAATGATGGGTCGTCTCGTTTTTCGGATGAGAACCGTTGGGGGCTGTTCCCCTCTGTAGCACTTGCCTGGAATATGAAAGAGGAATCTTTCCTAAAGAATAGCAATGTTCTTTCGACATTAAAGATGAAGCTGGGATACGGGGTTACAGGGCAGCAGGATATTGGTAACTATGGATATTTTGGAACATATAAAGCGGGGCAGCAAACTGCTTCATATGTGTATTATGATCCGGTTAACGGATATACAAAAGTTCCTATTAATACGAATCGTCCAAATGGATATGACGGTAATTTAAAGTGGGAGGAAACAACAACATATAACCTTGGTTTTGACTATGGATTGCTGGATAACCGCTTTTATGGTAGCTTAGATATCTATTTAAGAGAAACGGATGACCTGTTGAATACTATACCTGTACCTGCAGGATCGAACCTTACTAACCAACTTACTACAAATGTGGGTAGACTGGAGAATAAAGGCTTTGAATTTTCATTAAATGCACTTGCGTTTGAAAACAACGATTGGTCGTGGAATATTGGTGCAAATGTGACCTACAATGAGAATGAAATTACCAAATTGACGCAGGTTGAAGATCCTAACTATATAGGAGTAGAGCATGGTGGAATAAATGGAGGAACAGGTAATACTATTAAGATACATCAGGTTGGAAGCTCAGTAGGATCATTCTTTGTGTATCGCCAGGTATATGACGAAAATGGAACACCAATCGAAGGCTTATATGAGGATGACAATGCTGATGGTACATTTGACCCAAGTGATAAGTATGTTGCAGGAAATGCTGCTCCAAAAGTGATGTTAGGTCTTAATTCATCATTAAATTACAAAAACTGGGATTTTTCTTTCTCAGGACGAGCCAATTTAGGCATGGATGTATATAATAATATTGCATCAAGCAACGGTTATTACAACCATATGCAGGTTAGCGGTGAGTATTTATTTAATGTACATTCCGATGTGTTAAATACTAATTTTAAAGAAGCACAGCTGCATTCTGACTACTATATTCAGGATGCCTCTTTTTTCCGTATGGATAATATCACTTTAGGCTATAAGGTTAAGGCAGACTGGGCGTCAAATATACGTGTTTATGCAAGTGTTAATAATGCGTTTATTATAACAGACTATAAAGGATTAGATCCTGAAGTTGACGGCGGTATTGATAATAACTTATACCCACGTCCACGAACTTATCTGTTAGGTGTAAACATTGCATTTTAAAAAGTAAGAAAATGAAGAAATTAACTATATATAAATTTGCGCTAGGGTTATTTGTAGCTTTTGGATTAGGAGCTTGCGTTAACGATCTTGAAGTAACTCCGATTGATCCTAACCTGAATACCGCTGATAAAGTGTATGACTCAGAGGAAGTATTTCTGGAAGTCTTATCAAAAATTTATGCTGGATTTGCAGTTTCAGGTCAACAAGGACCTGCAGGAGATGGTGATCTGGGTGGTTTTGATGAAGGTCACAGCCAGTATTGGCGTGGTTATTTTGTTAGCCAGGAGTTACCAACTGATGAGGCTGTTAATGGATGGGGTGATCCTAATTTGCCCCAGGTAAGTCAAATGCTTTGGAGTTCAGATAACGATTATATCAGATCTTTTTATTACCGGGCCATTTACCAGGTTTCATTAGCCAATGAGTTTATTCGTCAGGCCAATACCTATGGTAAAGAAGAGTATACTAAATTGAATCAGTATAAAGCTGAAGCACGCTTTTTAAGAGCACTATCTTACTGGCATGCATTAGATTTATTTGGTAACCGTATTCCATTTATAACGGAGGATGACGCGGTTGGATCTGCATTGCCAATGCCAGCTGGTGAGAATGTAAGAGGACCTGAATTATTCAACTACCTTGAAAGTGAATTGTTAGCAATTGTTGGAGATGGGGAAGACAAATCAGAAGTACTTCTGGATCCTCGTCAGGGGTATGTAGGGCAAGCTGATAAAGGTGCAGCATGGATGCTGTTAACTAAGTTGTATTTAAATCATGCTGTTTATCTGGGCAAAACAGATAATGCCTACTATCAATTGGCACGTACTTATGTAGATAAAGTAATTGGAGCCGGTTATAGCTTAATAACAAGTGCCGATGCTGTAGCTGGTGATGTTTATTCTCCATATGAATACTTGTTTTTAGCAGATAACTATAAGTGTGATAATGAGATCATATATTCAATTAATTATGATGGAGATCGTACCAGAACCTATGGAGGTATTACCTACCTGATTTGTGCTGGCATTGGTGGCGATATGGTTGCGTCTGATTATGGTGTTTCTAATGGTTGGGGTGGTAACCGTACTACCAAAGCTTTGGTTAATAAGTTTGAAGAAGCAGATAGTCGTGCATTATGGTTTACCAATGGGCAAAACCTGGAGATTGAAGATCAAAGTCAGTTTCAGGATGGTTATGCAGTAACCAAATTTAAAAATAAAACCCGCGATGGTGGTTTTGGATCCAATGAAGGTAAAAATGATTGGGCTGATGTAAATATTCCTGTATTCCGTTTGGCTGATGCGTACTTAATGGCAGCTGAAATCGATATCCGCTTGGAAGGTAATGTTTCAGGTACAAATTATAACTATGTGAAGCAAATAACAGACAGGGCTGGTGCCACAATTCCTGTGGGTATTGATTTGAATTGGTTATTGGATGAAAGAGCCCGCGAATTATACTGGGAGTGTCATCGCCGTACCGATTTAGTTCGTTTTGGAAAATTTACAAAAGGTTATAACTGGCCATTAAAAGGTAATGCCCCGGAAGGGATGGATATGGATGATAAGTACAATCTTATGGCCATACCTTATACGGATATTGTTGCCAATCCAAACTTAAAACAAAATCCTGGTTACTAATATGAAACATTGTTTCAGTAAATTATTAAGCAAATGAAAAAGTTAAATATATTTTTAGTAATACTGGGTGTGTTAGTTATGAGCTCCTGCTCTGATGATGACAAACTTACATATAACCCAGGTAATGTTGTGGCTCCTGTTATTGCAAGTCCGGCGGCAGAAGATATGGTATTTACCGCAGACGATGCTGATAATATGGTGAAATTTGCATGGAGCCTTGCTGACGTTGGTTTTAATGTGGCAACAAATTATGAAGTTGAGTTCTCCTATGATGACACTTTTGTAGAACCAACTACATTGGTATCAACAGATACATTAGAGGTAGAAGTAAAAGTAAGTGATATAAATAACGTCCTTATTGCATTGGGAGCATCACCTACAGAAAGCAAAAAAGTTTTCGTTAGAATTAAGGGGACTATAAGTAATAATGTAGATCCAATTTATTCAGAAGTTAGTGTTTATGATATGGTTGCCTATGAAACGGTGGTTGAATATCCTATGATCTATGTCCCGGGAGCTTACCAGGGATGGAGTCCGGGAGCTGAAAATGGCCGTCTGTATTCATATAACTCTGATAAAATTTATGAAGGTATCATCAGGATTGTGGAGACTAATAAGGAGAATGGTCAGTTTAAATTAACTGAAGGTCCGAACTGGGATGTGAACTGGGGTGGTACGCTAACTGCCGATGGTGATAATTACACCGGAACAATTGGTGGCGGTGATAACTTTGTAGTAGCACCGGGAACTTATGAATTTAAAGTTGATTTAGATGCCAGTACCATAACTTTAACTAAAACAGATTATTGGGGTATTATTGGAGATGCAGCTGGTGGCTGGGGAGATGCAGATGATGTTATTATGCATTATAACGGACAATTAAAGGTATGGGAAGCAACTACTGACTTTACAGCCGGAGGATTTAAATTCAGAAAGAACAGCTCCTGGGGTGGAGACCTTACAGGTGATGCCAATGGTAACTTAACTGCCGGTGGTGATAACATTGCTGTTGAAAAGGCTGGATCATATGATGTCGTGTTTGACTTAAATAATATGAAATATTCATTTACTCAGCCAGAGTAATTAATGTTTATGTAATATATTTAAAAGCCGCCCATCGTGGCGGCTTTTTTTACCCCCCCCCCCTTTTTTTATATGAAACGAGCCATGAGAATTGAAAATCAGCTTTAACTAATAATTTTTCATACAGGGAAAGATTCAACTTTGGCGAGTTCCATATGGTAAATGAAAGTAAATTATAATCATATGAAAAACAATTACCTCTATACCTTTTTATTATTAGCACTTATAGCTTGTCAATCGCAAACCAAAGAAGTTAATATTACCCCGACAAACCCGCCTTCATGGGCCAAAGATGTTATCTGGTACCAGGTATTTGTAGAGCGCTTTAATAATGGCGACAGCTCTAATGATCCAACACCCGAAACCATGTATTCGGCCTCTAACTTTATTGAAACGCCGGAAGACTGGTCCATTACACCATGGACAACAGATTGGTATAAACCTGAACCATGGGCAAAAACCACCGGACAAGGTTATTATTCAAACCTACAATTGCGCCGTTACGGTGGCGACCTGCAAGGCGTAATAAATAAGCTGGACTACCTGGAAAACCTTGGTATTACCGCTATATATTTTAATCCCCTTAATGACGCCCCTTCACTGCACAAGTATGATGCCCGTCATTTTCATCATATTGATGTAAATTTTGGACCCGACCCCGAAGGCGATTTAGCTATAATGGCAGCAGAAGATCCTGATGACCCTGACACATGGCAGTGGACATCAGCTGATAAGCTCTTTTTAAACGTAATAGAACAAGCCCATCAAAGGGGCATCCGGGTTGTAATCGATTACTCATGGAATCATACAGGAGTTGAGTTTTGGGCATGGAAAGACATTGTAAAGAACCAGGAGAAATCAAAATACAAAGATTGGTACGCCATTAAGCAATTTGATAACCCGGATACCGAAGAAAATGAATTTGAATATAAAGGCTGGCTTAATATCAGTAGCCTGCCCGAACTAAAAAAAGTAAACACAACAGGAGAGCATCGTCCGGGGCATCCGTTTGAGGGCGATCTGCACCCCGATGTAAAACAACATGTGTATGCTGTTAGTAAGCGGTGGCTGGCACCCAATGGAAATGTAAGTAAAGGAGTAGATGGCTACCGCCTTGATGTAGCCGACCATATACCAATGGGGTTTTGGCGCGATTACCGTACATTTGTAAAATCCATTAACCCCGAAGCCTATTTAGTAGGCGAAATATGGTGGGAAGAATGGCCGGGTAAACTAATGAACCCAATACCCTATGTCAGCGGTGATGTATTTGATGCCATAATGCACTACCAGGTGTATCGCCCGGCACGTTATTTCTTTGCCAACGGTGATATTAAAATTAACGCACAGCAATTTGTCGATAGCCTTAATCTTCAGTGGAACAGACTGGGTAAAAGTACGCGTTATGCCATGATGAATACTGCAGCCACACACGATACACCACGCCTTTTGTCGAGTTTTGAGAATAAAGGCATGTATAAATACAATGCCAAGCCCGATGCTGATCCGACTTATCAGACAGGGAAACCATCCGGCGAAACATACCAAAGGGTAAAGCTGTACCTTATGCACCAGTTTACCAGTATAGGCGCACCACACATCTGGAATGGCGATGAAATGGGTATGTGGGGAGCTGATGATCCCGATTGTCGTAAACCACTTTGGTGGCCGGAGTATACGTTTGATGACGAAAACAGGAGTAATATACAAGCCAAAGATGCACAGTTCGATCCGGTTGGCTTTAATAAAGAACTGCACCAGTATTATAAGCAGCTGACAGGCATGCGCCATTCTAATGCAGTATTAGTTGATGGTGATATAGAATTTGTAAAGGCTGAAGGTGATTTTTTGGCCTATCGTCGTTTTGATAAAGATCAGGCCATATTAGTCCTGCTTAATGTGGGTAATAAAGCTGTGGCATTTGATTTACCGGGTAAAAAATACTGCGACCTTATAAAAGAACAGGATATAGCCGGTAAACAGATACAAGTAGAAGCATTAACTGGTATTGTGTTAAAAGAAAAAAACTAGAAAATGAGACTGATATATATTAGTTTATTACTAATCCTGTCTGTAGGAATTAAAGCACAGCTTATTACTTCAGATCCGGCCATACCTGTTGACTCAAAAGAAGTAACCATTACTTTTTATGCCGATAGGGGCAATGCCGGCTTAAAGGATTACACAGGTGATGTATATGCCCACACCGGGGTAATTACCGATAAAAGCACCAGTGACAGCGATTGGAAATATGCACCAGCATGGGGCGATAATGCAGCTAAATATAAAATGACTAAAATAGCTGCCAATCAATACACCCTTACATTAACATCATCCATTAGGGCATATTATGGTGTTCCGGCAGGAGAAGTTATTGAGAAAATGGCCTTCGTATTCCGTAGTCACGATAACTCTAAAGAAGGTAAGGATGCAGGAGGTAAGGATATTTTTAAAGACGTATCGGCAGAAGTATTAACTGTATCATTTCTTTCGCCGCAAGATAATAGTGTACATGATAAGGGCACAGCCGTTAAAGTAAAAGTTGATGCCCTGTTAAATGATAAGCTGGAACTATTTGTAAATGGCTCTTCTGTAGCAACTACTACAGCACAGACCCTTATGCATACCATATCCAATGTAACCCTCGATAAATATGCATTAAAAGCCGTGGCAACTAAAGGGGCCGAAAAAATTGAAGCAACAGCACAGTTCTTTGTTAAAGGCGATGTTGTGCTTGAACCAAGGCCACAGGGCATGAGGCGTGGTGTTAATGTTATTAATGCCACCACAGCAACCGTTGTGCTTTTTGCCCCCGGTAAAGAATTTGTTTATTTAATGGGCGACTTTAATAACTGGCAACCATCCAACTCGGCTATGATGAAGAAAGATGGTGACTACTTTTGGTTAACACTATCCGGACTGGAAGCAACAAAAGAATACGCTTACCAGTTTTGGTTCGATGGGGGCTTAAAAGTGGCCGATCCGTATGCAAATAAAATACTTGACCCCTTGAATGATAAATATATACCAGAACGAATCTATCCCAATTTAAAAGCTTATCCAACAGGTAAAACAACTGAAATTGTAAGTGTATTTACCACGGCAAACCAAAGCTTTGCATGGGAAGTGCAGAACTTTAAAGTGCCGGAACCCGAAAAGTTAGTGGTATATGAAATCCTGATACGTGACTTTACCGAAAACAAAGATATCAAAACCATAACAGATACCCTCTCTTACCTTAAACGATTAGGAGTAAATGCCATTGAACTAATGCCCTTTAACGAGTTTGAAGGCAACGATAGCTGGGGCTACAATCCATCGTTCTATTTTGCTACCGACAAAGCTTACGGAACCGTTAACGACTATAAAACCTTTATAGACGAATGCCACAAAGCAGGCATGGCAGTTATTATGGATATGGTCTTAAACCATTCCTACGGACAGTCGCCATTTGCACGCATGTATTTAGGCGAAAATGGTAAACCATTAAACAACCCGTGGTACAATACCGAGCATAACATGGATGAACCGGCAGCACAATGGGGCTTCGACTTTAACCACGAGAGTATTCATACCGAGCAATTGGTAGATAGTGTATGCGCTTACTGGATGCAGGAGTATAAAATAGATGGCTTCCGCTTTGATTTTACCAAAGGCTTTACCAATACTAAATATGGCGTGGGCGATTGGGCAAGTGCCTACGATGCACCGCGTATTGCTATTTTAAAGCGTATGGCATCCTGTATCTGGAGTCAAAAAAATGATGCCCTGGTTATTTTTGAGCACCTTTCGGATAATAAGGAAGAAAAGGAATTATCCAATCACGAAAATGGCATACTTTTCTGGGGTAATGCCAACCATAATTACAATGAAGCCACCATGGGCTATAACGAAGGCAGTAAGTCAGACCTTAAATGGACATCGTACAAAGAGCGGGGCTGGTCAAAACCGCACATTGTTAATTATATGGAAAGCCATGATGAGGAGCGCCTGATGTATAAAAACATTCAATATGGTAACACAGAAGGCGACTATAGTACAAAAGACATTAATACCGCTTTAAAACGCATGGAAGCGGCAGCAGCCTTTTTTATACCAGTGCCGGGACCAAAAATGATATGGCAGTTTGGCGAGCTGGGTTTTGATATGAGCATTAACCGCTGTACCGATGGCAGCGTTAGCGATAATTGCCGCTTAGCACAAAAACCACCAACATGGGAATACCAGGATGATGCCAATCGCCAACAATTATTTTCCGTATACCAGCGCTTAATAGAGATAAAAAAGAATGAACCGGTGTTTGCAACTACTGACTACACTATGGATGTAGCAGGAGCAGTTAAACAAATGGCACTTAATTTCTCCGGATCAGATGTGCGCATAATTGGTAATTTTGGTGTTACACAGGCCACAGCAAAACCTCAATTTAGCACAACAGGTAAGTGGTACGATATTATAAAGTCAGATAGTCTTATGGTAACAGATAAAGAAATGACATTTAGCCTTAAGCCTGGTGAATACGCCCTGTTTAGCCAGAAGAAACTATCTGGCTTTGATACCTTTACGTCAGTAGAAGATGAGCCGGAGACAGACCAGGGAATAACAATCTCTCCAAACCCGTTTTCTTCGGAAGTAAACATCAGTACAAACTTATCCGGGTTGATTGAATACGACCTGTATAATTTAGCCGGAACCCGGGTTAGGCAAGGTATACTGCGGCAAAACAAAACCAGCCTGTTCTGGGGCGATTTGCCTAAAGGACACTATATACTCCGCTTAAGAAATGATTCATATGTTGTTACAAAAAAGCTTGTAAAGCGATAAAATCGGAGAAGGTGTCCAAAATTGGTGAGATAATTATAAGCACCATGCTAATCACTCTTCCCTTTGACCCTTAAGTCAGGGGGAAGTACCACAACGAAGTTGTGGGGATGGGGGTATTTAATGTTCAGATCAAAATTTAACACTTAAAGCTCATATTTTTTATACTTCGGATCAATTATAAATACATAAAGATCAATAAACTACTATATCGGATCAGTATTTTACTATAAAAGATCGGATCCAGAGGTATAAAATAGTGATCCGAAAGGGTTAAAACGTGATCTGAAAGGGTTAAAACATGATCCAGAATGGTTAAAATATGATCCAGAGGAGTTAAAACATGATCCGATGCAGTAAAGTCATGAGTTTTGTATGTTGTAATATGATCCTGGTAAGGGAAAAGGTAGCAGAAAGTTAAAAACCGGGGTAAAAATAAAAGATGGCTTACTACTTTTTCATTTTTGCGCGTTTTTTATTGTTTTTCCTTTTAATATACTGGCTTACATAACCTTTTAATCGTTCCGGATTGTTTGCAAAAATGAACTTTCCGGCCTGCCGTATTTTATCAACACGGCTTTTAATCATTGATAAAAGCTGGTCACGATTTGTTCTTATGGGTTTAGCGCTGTGAATAATACTGCTCTTGTGTGCCAGCGCTTCACGTAAACTTTCTTTTTCTGTACGTGCCTGCTCTAATAGGTTCATGTTAAAGTTTGTAGTTTCCAAAAGAGCCCTGTTTGACTCTCCAATCTCTACTAAATCATACAGGTCCTGGGTAAGCAACAGGTTGGTTGAATGCTTTGCGTATGACCGGAGTAAAGTAATCAGTTTATCGTCATTCCTAAATGCAAATGAAAAACATCTAATGAGTTCATAACGAAGTCTTTTTGCCCCTGCTTTTTTTTCTTTCCAGGTAACATCCTCTTCTGTAGCCATCATTTGTAATGTATTTACTTTAATATGAGCATCAGTGGCTTTATGGCTTAAAAACTCAAGCTCATCAAAAATCTCCCCGGGTAAACCACACTCCAATAGTTGTGCTTTATCTGTTGTACTCCACAACAGCAGTTGTTTAACTTCAAATAAGAATGTGCTTATGGGCATATGCATCTTTTTAATCCGGTTTGGAGGGATTTGCTTAGCCATTTCTAATAAAGCATTGTATTCATGTTGCTGGCTTACGGGCATAATACGGGTTTATAAATAAAAAAACATATTATTACTATAGATTACAATTTTAACTATTTTTCACCAGCAATAAAAACAACCTGTCAAATTCGAATAAAACACTATTTTTGCCCATGAAATAAGCATAGACAAAAGTTCTTGACAAACAGACACCCTGCTAACTATCGGGAGGAGGGGCTTATAAAAGGTAAGTATACACCCTGTAAATCAATCTTATGTCTTGTTTCTCATTTATTAAACAGATGGAACAAAAGGATTCGTTCAGGCATAAAGGGATGCGGAACAGGTTGGTGCAGGAATTGATGCAGAAAGGGATTAAGGATCGTGCAGTGTTACAGGCCATAGGCAATATACCGCGTCATTTATTTTTAGAAAGTGGTTTTGTAAATTTTGCCTACCAGGACAAGGCTTTTCCTATTGCTGCCGGACAAACTATATCTCAGCCATACACCGTTGCACTGCAATCGCAATTGCTGGAAATTGCAGATGGGGATAAAGTACTGGAAGTAGGAACCGGTTCAGGTTACCAGGCTGCAGTACTTATAGAAATGGGCGTTAAATTATTTTCCATTGAACGACAGCACGAACTATATCAGCGTTCAACACGTTTATTAAGGAAACTGGGCTACCAGGGACGCTTCTTTCTTGGTGATGGCTACGAAGGTTTACCATCGCATGCGCCTTTTGATAAAGTTATAATAACGGCAGGAGCGCCTTTTATCCCCAAAGAACTATTATTGCAATTGAGAGTTGGTGGTGTAATGATAATACCCCTTGGTGATAAAAAGCAGGTATTAACACGCATAACTCGTATTGATGAAGATGAGTTTGAACAAGAAGAAATAGAAGAATGTGCTTTTGTGCCAATGTTAAAAGGAGTAGTGAAGAAATGATTTTTTAAAGAATCAAGAGATAAGGATTAGGAAACAAGTGTTAAGTGAAAAGAAAGAAAACAGCAGTATATTTTGTGAGCCGGGTATAAAAGTTATAATTATTCCATAGTACGCTTAGGGTAGTATATAGTACAACACCTAGTAAGAGTGTAAGCACCGTTAAAGACACTGAATAGTACTAGAATAAAAAATAAAACATTAATAAGCCGGGGCTGGGTTTCTGGCAAAATGCACTAAAAATATAAAACAATGATTAATGTAGATGTAATTCCAATCAACCCATGGCAAGAGAATACCTATATTTTGTCTGATGAAAGTGGAGAATGTGTTATTATAGATCCGGGATGCCTGTCACCGGAAGAATGTCAGTTGATATCTGATTTTATCAGTAATAAAGGGTATAAACCTGTTCGACTGTTGCAAACGCATTTGCACCTTGATCATGTTTTTGGAACCAGGTATATTGCCGAAAAATACGATCTGAAAGTAGAAGCACACATGGGCGATGAGTTTTTTATCGATCAAACAGTATCGTATGCAGCCCAGTTTGGTGTTCAGGTAGAAGCCAATCCACCCGCTATAGGTACTTACCTTAATGCTGGCGATACGGTATCCTTTGGTCAGTCAACACTGGATGTTATTCATGTGCCAGGACATTCGCCTGGAGGAATTGTATATTATAGCAAAGCCGATGATATTGCCATTGTAGGCGATGTACTATTTCGCGAAAGTATAGGACGAGCTGATTTACCGGGGGGAGACTATGACACACTTATTGCAAGTATCAAATCGCAATTGCTGGAATTAAATGATGAGGTAAAGGTTTATCCGGGACATGGACCATCAACAACCATTGGCCATGAGCGTATCAACAACCCCTTCCTGAATCAATAAGTACACACACACACACACACACATCGCATGCTTAGTGAATAAACCAGCACTAAGCATGCTTTCATTATTAAAACCAATTACTATTCTTCTTTGTGGTAAATCATTATCATTATTCATATGGTAAACAACGCTCTTAATGTACAAGGATAGAGCCATCTGTCTTAAAATGATTAAACTAAATCTGTTGTTCTTACATTTTAACAGGATAAACCACCATATACCGTATAAAAAATAACTCCATTCTGTTTTGCCTTAAAAAATGTACCGTAACTATACATGCTAAAATTTTGCCTGGAAGAAACCAAAAATAATGTACTATCCAGTACAATATACCGCAGTCAGGTTGATATTATTTTTTTAATAATAAAGCAAATATCATTGTCTTTTCAAGAATTTATTCATCAATTTGAACTCATTAAAAGTAAATCTAAAAGTTAAAACGTTTTTAAATAAAAGCATATGAAAACCGATCAGTTTGTCTCTCGTCACATTGGTCCAAGGGATCATGATATAGACACTATGCTAAAGAAAGTTGGAGCATCATCTATTGATGACCTGATTGAACAAACAGTACCTTCCTCTATACGTTTAGAGCGACCTTTAAACATTGGAAAAGGATTGACAGAGCGTCAGTATTTTAGAAAGATACATGATATCGCCGGGCAAAATAAAGTATATAATACTTATATAGGTATGGGATACTACGATGTAATTACACCCGCTGTAATTACCCGTAATGTATTGGAAAACCCCGTTTGGTATACATCATATACACCATACCAGGCTGAAATCTCGCAAGGTCGTTTAGAAGCCTTATTAAATTTTCAGACTGTAGTTACAGAGATGACAGGTATGGAGCTGGCTAATGCATCTTTATTAGATGAAGCAACTGCCGCGGCAGAAGCCATGATTATGATGTATAATGCACGCAGTCGTAAACAGGTAAAAGCAGCTGTTAACCAGGTATTTGTTGATGAAAATATATGGCCCCAAACTAAGGAAGTGCTGATTACCAGGGCTAAGCCACTTGGTATTGAACTTGTTTTTGGTGATGTACATACGGCACAGTTCAGCGAAAATATATTTGGTGTAATAGTGCAATATCCCAACTCAAATGGAACAGTTGAAGACTATAAAGCTTTAACCGCAAAATTGCATGAAGACGATTGCAGAATTGCTGTAGCAGCTGATTTATTAAGTTTAGCACTATTAACGCCTCCGGGAGAATGGGGGGCCGATATTGTTTTTGGAACAACGCAGCGCTTTGGTATTCCAATGGGATATGGAGGCCCGCATGCGGCTTATTTTGCAACAAAGGAAGCATTAAAGCGTCAGTTACCGGGGCGTATCATTGGTATTACCAAAGATGTAAATGGCAAGCGAGCATTGCGTATGGCACTGCAAACGCGTGAGCAGCATATTAAGCGTGAACGCGCTACTTCAAATATATGTACAGCCCAGGCTCTATTGGCTACCATGGCTGGGTTCTATGCCGTTTATCATGGTGAAGAAGGTATTAGGCGTATTGCCAGAAGTATTAACTGTATTGCAACACAGGTTGCTTACGAAGTTGAAAAACTAGGTTATAAGCAATTAAATGAGAATTTCTTTGATACCATTCGTTTTGCTATACCGAAAGGTGTTAAAGTGGAAGATATAGAGCGATTCAGTCTCGATCTTGAAATGAATTTCCGTTATTATGAAAATGGCGAAGTTGGTATAAGTATTGATGAAACGACTAACCTGTTTGATCTTAACTGGATTGTTGAGGTATTTGCTAAGGCCGCAGGTAAAGAAGTGCCTGTGATTGGTGATTTTGCAGAAGAAATATCAATAAAACCTGAATTTGCCCGATCAAGTACATTTCTTACCCAGGACATCTTTAAAAAATACCGCTCAGAAGCGGAGATGACACGTTACATCAAACGTTTAGAGCGCCGGGATATTTCTTTAACACACTCAATGATTTCTTTGGGTTCTTGTACCATGAAACTGAATGCATCGACAGAGATGTTCCCCTTAAGCTGGATTGAATTTAACGGCCTTCATCCATTTATCCCAACTAATCAGGCTTTAGGTTACCATATGATGATGGATGAGCTGCGAAGTGATTTGTCCGAAATAACGGGGTTTGCAGATGTTAGCCTGCAACCTAATTCAGGTGCTGCGGGTGAGTATGCCGGCTTAATGGTTATACAGGCTTACCACGAGAGCCGTGGTGATACACAGCGTAATGTATCTATTATTCCTGCATCGGCACACGGTACAAATCCTGCATCGGCTGTTATGGCTGGTATGAAGGTAGTGGTGGTTAAGTGTGATGAAAAAGGTAACATTGACGTTGAAGATTTACGTGCAAAAGCTGAAGAATACAAAGATACCTTATCGAACCTAATGGTGACTTACCCTTCTACGCATGGTGTATTTGAAGAGTCAATCATTGAAGTGTGCCAGATTATTCACGATAATGGCGGACAGGTGTATATGGATGGTGCAAATATGAATGCGCAGGTTGGTTTAACCAGCCCTGGCCATATTGGTGCCGATGTTTGTCACCTTAACCTGCACAAAACATTTGCTATTCCTCACGGAGGTGGTGGCCCGGGTGTAGGACCAATTGGGGTAGCAAAGCATTTGGTTGAGTTTTTGCCAAAGCACCCTGTAGTTGATAACGGACGCACAGGTATTACAGCTGTGTCTGCAGCGCCATGGGGTAGTGCAAGTGTGTTGCCTATTACTTATGGTTACATTAAAATGCTTGGTGGCGAAGGTTTAACACAGTCTACCAAAATGGCTATATTAAATGCTAACTATATGGCTACAGAGTTAAAGGATGACTATGGTATCCTTTATACCGGAAAGAATGGTCGCGTTGGCCATGAAATGATACTGGAATGTCGTCATTTTAAGGCTGACTCAGGTATTACTGAAACAGATATTGCCAAACGCCTGATGGATTATGGTTTTCATGCTCCAACTTTATCATTCCCGGTACACGGAACATTAATGGTTGAGCCTACCGAAAGTGAGTCTTTACAGGAATTGGACCGTTTTATTGCTGCAATGAAATCAATATATGCAGAAATTAAAGAAGTAGAGAGTGGTGTTGCCGATAAAGAGGATAATGTACTTAAGAATGCACCACACCCGGCATATAAGGTTGTTGCTGACGAGTGGAAGCATTCGTACGGACGTGAGAAAGCGGCTTATCCATTACCTTATGTTCGTGAGAATAAATTCTGGATAGATGTAGCTCGTGTTGATGATGCTTATGGCGACAGAAACCTGGTTTGTTCTTGTGAACCAATTGAAAGTTATATGGAAGACTAGATTCTTCTGGATAAAATAAATAATTAACCTGGCAGAGCTTTGATTTCTGCCGGGTTTTTTAGTTTTACGGAGAAACCTTTGTATTGTAACAGCGTAGTAACAACAGTGTTTATTAAATTGTAAGGAAGATGAAAAAGTTAATATTGTTTTTGTTGTTGCTGTTACCACTAACAATAATTGCGCAGGACCTCGAAGTAGTGGCAAGCGCCAGTGAGCGTTTTGAAAGCGTTACAAACATCTCTGTTGTAGGAGAATTTTGTAAGGTCAATGTTATTAAAGGGGAAGTGGTAAGTGTAATTGGCGAGCTTAAAGCAAATAAAAAACTGGAAGGTTATGCTATTACATTTAAAGAGGAAACAGGAGGATTAAAGATAAATGTACAGAAGCCAGAATCGGGTTGGACAACACATACAGGTGTTGTTGAAATTACAGTACCAAATGGTGTTAATGTGGATGTTGTGACCACCTCAGGGTACATTACCATGAACAGTATTATATGTTCGGCTATTTCAGCACAATCCAAATCAGGAAAAATTGTTGTAAATAATTTAGAAGGAAAAGTAATACTAAAATCAGAATCAGCATCTGTTAAAGCTACTGCTCTTAAAGGTCAGTTGAGCATATTAACTAAAGCTGGCACACAAGTAGTTCGTAATATTGATGGTATGGCTCATTTAAGTTCAGATGGTGGTTCCATATCGGTTGAAAAAGTAGTGGGGGTATTAAAAACAGAATCAACAGCTGGTAGCCAGATAATTAGGGAAGTACAAGGAGATGTAAACCTCAAAACCATGTCTGGAGTAATGAAACTATCGGATGCAACAGGTAATATACAGTCTCTTTCGGCAGCCGGCACTTTAAATTTATTTGATGTAAGCGGTACATTTAACCTTGTTTCAACCAAGGGATCTATTATTGGAACGCGAGTTAAGTTAGAAGCATCTTCCGGTTTTAAAACCACCGAAGGAAAAATTAAGCTTAAGATGAATAATCCCAAAGAACAATTGTCATTTTTGTGTGAGTCAGAGAACGCCTATATTGTTGCTTTTGGTAAATCAAAAAAGAAAAAATTAAAAATGGGTAGCGGAGCAATTGTAATAACAGGTATTAGTACAACTGGTGCGCAAAACTATTATTAATCGGAAGTTGAATATAAATACCTTCCATATTTAAACACTGTTACAAGTTAAAAGCCGGTTGGGCTTGTTTAATTAGGTGTAGAAATTATGGGCATCGAATATACTATTTGTACCAATATGACTATGGCATATTGTGGTTAATTTAGTATTATAACCTGGGCTCGATATAAGAAACTATTAAGACTCTAATTTGTTGGTTGTTATATTGAATTTAATCAAAAGGTATCAAATATAAAGTGTTATAAAACAAGGCAAAATAGCTGTTTCCTGCTATTTATGCCTTGAATTTAGATACGTCTCTTATTTTAATTCGTACTCAATTATTTCACTAAACACCTCTTTAATATCCAGGCCGGCAGCTTTTATTTGTTGAGGAATAAAACTGGTGGCAGTCATGCCCGGAGTTGTATTTACCTCCAGTAAGAAAATCTTATTGTCACTAATAATGTAATCAATCCGCACAATACCTTTACAGGCTAATATATCGTATATAAGAGATGAAATAGACTGAATGCGGTCGCGTACCTTATCTTCAATACGAGCTGGCGTGATTTCCTCTACTTTTTCAGAAGTGTATTTAGCCTCAAAATCAAAGAACTCGTTCTTACTGATCACTTCTGTTACCGGAAACACCTTATGTTTATCATTAGTTTTGTATAAACCGCAGGTAACTTCAGTTCCGCCGATAAATTGTTCAATAATAACTTCATTGCTTTCTGCAAAAGCCTTTTCAATTGCCGGTGTTAACTGATCGGCCTCTTTTACTTTTGAAATACCAAAGCTTGAACCGCCTGCATTAGGTTTTACAAAACAAGGTAAGCCCAGTGAATTAACAATATCTTTAGCATTAAAGCTATTACCTTTACGAACCAGTACCGAGTCGGCTACAGCTACGCCAAACCCCTTAAGGTATGTATTGCAGGTAAATTTATTAAAGCTAATAGCAGCAGCTTGCACATTACAAGTGCTATGAGGGATATTAAGCATAGCAAAATAGCCTTGCAAAACACCATCTTCACCGGGTGTGCCATGTATTGTAATGTAAGCAAAATCAATTTTGATCTTATTTGTATTAATGCAAAATGAAAAGTCATTTTTATCAATAGGGTACTCTTTACAATTCACTACAGCACACCATTTTTCTTTAGTAATTAAGATTGGGTAACGCTTATATTTAGTGTCATCAATAAAAGTCATAACACCCTCTTTACTCTTTTCAGATATAATTATTTCTGATGAATACCCACCATAGATAATACCAATATTTTTCATGGCCAGTTGTTTTTAAAAATCTGTTATTGATTATCCCTGCCAGAGATATAGCCTCTCCACTTTTCTATTGCCTCTGCCATATCAGCAGGTATATCAGAGTTAAAAGCAATGTATTTATTCGTTTTAGGATGTACAAAACCTAAAGTTTTGGCATGTAATGCCTGTCGAGGCAATATTTTAAAACAATTTTGTACGAATTGCTTGTATTTGGTAAATGTAGTACCCTTAAGAATATTATGCCCACCATACCGTTCGTCATTAAAAAGAGGATGGCCAATATGTTTCATGTGTGCCCTGATCTGATGCGTACGGCCTGTCTCAAGTTTACATTCCACTACAGAAACATAGCCCAGGCGCTCTAATACTTTATAATGTGTTACAGCATGTTTACCGCGCTCACCATCAGGAAATACGGCCATTTGTTTTCTATCTTGCAGGCTTCTGCCCACATTACCAACTATCGTGCCTTCGTCCTCTTTGGGTTGTCCCCAAACAATAGCCACATATGTTCTGGTCGAAGTTTTTTCAAAAAACTGACGGGCCAGAAAGTTTTTGGCCTGTTCGGTTTTAGCCACAACCAACAAGCCAGATGTATCTTTATCAATACGATGAACTAAACCGGGGCGTGGGTCTTCGGAATTAAACAAGGGAAGGCCTTTTAAATGCCAGGCCAGGGCATTTACCAAAGTGCCGGTATAATTTCCATGACCCGGATGCACCACCATGCCGGGTTGTTTATTTATAACAATCAGCTCATCATCCTCGTGTGCTATAGTTAAAGGAATATCTTGTGCTATAATTTCTAATTCGCGAGGAGGATAAGACATAACGATTGTAATAACCTCGTTGGCCTTAATCTTATAATTTGATTTTACAGGTTTATCATTAACCCTTATATTACCAGCTATAGCGGCCTCCTGAATCTTATTTCGCGAGGCATTTTCGATCCGGTTAACCAAAAATTTATCAATCCGGAGAGGGTTCTGACCAGGATCAGTTTCGAAACGATAATGCTCATACAGCTCATTATTTTCTTCTAATTCTTCAAACTCCTCTTGTATGTGCTTTGTCATCTCTGTTTTTATAATAAATTTAAAATCAAATTAGTAATTTATCTTGGCGGTATCAACGCTTAACCATACATCAATTGACGATCCAAGTGCTATTTTGGCTTCTGATTCAGCCGGAGGCTGTTGTTTCCAGATAAAAGCAGTAATTGAGTCTTCTGCGGTTTGAATAGACTCATCATATATTGATACTCCAATATTAAGTGAAACAGAAACGGCATAACTGCGTGCTTCCTCAAGGGTTAACGCCGATAAATCAGGTACATTTGTTTGTTCAGAACTTAACCCTTTACCAATGTGTAAATCAATAATAGCTCCCTTCGTTACAATTGTACCGGGCTCTACAGGTTTACCTTTATATAATTGTTGTAGAACCAGGTTACGGTATTCACTGGGTACATATATTAGTTTTCCCGGAGTTAAACCATACGACTCTAGTATTACTTTAGCATTGCGTAACGAATAGTCAATTAAATCAGGAACCTGTACTTTTTCTGGTGAAACCGCTTTTATGGTAAAGTGAATATTTCTGTTTGCCTTAACCTTGCTTCCGGCAGAAGGTATTTGCTCTATAACAGCTCCGGGCATATAGCCATCAACATGTACAGAATCGATTATATTATAGCGGAAACCCTTTTCTTCAATTAATTTGCTGTATTGTTTTTCAGTTAATTCTTTAAAATCCGGTACAATATAATATTCACCATGGTGAGTGTATATATCAAGGCTAACAAAAGTAGCTATAAGAACGAATGAAACTACGACAATTGCAATGATAATATTTTTAACAAACACATTGTTTATTAATGATTTGACAAATGACATAAGCGCATTATTTAAATTTAACAAAAAACATGATTATTTGTGCTGTTAAATGAGTAATAGTTTTCTCAATTGGCTCAAAAATAATATAAAAATGCTAAAATACAGCCATCTCACATGAGGGCATAAAAAAAGTAAAGAATCCAAAAGAGGATCCTTTACTTTTTATATTGTCAGAGCTTAATTATTAAGCTTTGTGTCTTTTTTCGCTTGAAACAGTTAATTTGCTTCTTCCTTTTGCTCTTCTTGAAGCTAAAACTTTACGACCATTAGCGCTGGCCATTCTTGAGCGGAAACCATGCTTGTTTCTTCTCTTTCTATTCGATGGTTGAAATGTCCTTTTCATCTTTATGCTTTTTTATCTTTCGACTAATGCCTTATCTTTCGTTTTCGGATTGCAAAAATAAACGTTTTTTTTATCTTCCAAAAATAAATCGTTGCTTTTTTGTGGTATGATTTAGCTTTCTGATTATTATACCTTACAAAGACAGGTGGATGATTTTTTTTGTTTCAAAAAATTCTTCCTCAAAATAGTTGCTTAGTGGTGTAATTGATACCCTGTTTTTAAATGCTTTGATTTCTTCTGAGAAATCACCTCCTTTAAGATAAATAATGCCATTTGTTATTGCATTACTATTTACCGGTAAAGTTTTATTCTGGCATAATTTTACAAAAGCAGGGAACGCGGTTACGGCCCGGCTAATAATAAAATCATACTTATGTGGATGGTTTTCTACTCTTACTTGTTCTGCACTAAGGTTTTTTATACCAATAGATTCGGCAACACCTTTTACTACTTTAATTTTTTTTCCGATAGAATCAATCAGATGAAACTGACTTTCTGGGTTCATTATTGCTAATGGAATGCCCGGAAAACCACCTCCGCATCCTACGTCCAGTATTTTTGTTCCTTTTTCAAACTGTATAAATGCTGCAATTCCCAGTGAGTGCAAGACATGACGTTCATAAAAATGATCCATATCTTTTCGAGAAATCACATTAATTTTTGTATTCCATTCAGAGTACAAATCACCAAGCATACTTAACTTATCTTCAATATCAGAAGGTAAATTCGGGAAATATTTACGTATTAATTCCATGAGTAAAGCAGGATTAAAAACCCTGTAATATTATTAAATGAGAGAAAAATTCAGGCTTAACCTAATTTAACGTCAGAATTTTTTAACGTATTAAAAAGTAATTCGCGTGCCCTGAAAAGCTGTGCTTTGACTGTTCCAAGTGGCAAATCAAGCTCTTCTGCAATCTCTTCGTATGAAAATTCTTTAAAATATCTTAATTCGATAAGAATACGGTAGCGTGGCTTAAGTTTCTGTACAACAGTACGCATTAATACTTTTTTCTGCTGTTTAATCAAATACTCTTCCGGATCGGGTGTTTCATCCTTTAAATGAATTGGCTGATCATTTTCTTTATCGTCTGACATACCTCCATCAATAGAAACAATGTTATTCCGTTTCTTTCTTAAGAAATCAATACAGTTGTTAGAGGCTATTTTAAATAGCCATGTACTGAATGCATAATTGGGGGAGTACTGGTGTATATTTTTAAAAGCTTTACCAAAGGCCTCAATTGTTAAATCATCGGCATCGCTTTTATTATTTACCATTTTTAGAAGCATATAATAAATGGCATCCTTATAGCGACCCATTAATTCTGCAAAAGCTTTTTGATCACCTTTTACAGCAACTTCTACTAGGTCCAGGTCATATTTTGCCTTATCAGATAGATTCGGATTTACTTCCATTTCTTCTTCTTTGCGCTAAAAATATTAATTATCCAAACGTACCCTATTACAATCGGTATTATCAAATCAAAAACTAGGGCTGCCAAGTACAATCTGTTCTCGCCCATTTTTTTAGCAGCTTTGCCAAGTATAACCTGCATTATTACTAACCTTACGACAAACAACGAAATTGTAACCGGTGTAAAAATAGGAAAAAAAAGTGAACAAAGCGTTAGCAACCAAAATATTTGACGAGTTAATACCTCTGTAATCAGGCTTAGTTTAATACTAAATTTATATTTTGGTGAAGTAGTTAAATGTCTTGATTTCCTGTTTATCCATTCGTTCATGTTGTTGGGAGGAATGGATTCTGTTTGACTGTTGTAATTAAGTTGAACAGTGGTATTGTGCTTATTGGCACAAGCCCTCATAAACAAATCATCATCACCGGAAGCCATATTCAGGTAGGGTTTAAATACATCTTTTTCTAAAAAAAGTGATTTGGTATAGGCCATATTCCGACCAACAGCCATAAATGCTTGTCCGCGTAGTGCAAAACCCATATACTGAACTGCGTTCCAAAATGTTTCGTAGCGAAGAAACAGGTTAAATAAAGTTTTTTTCTTTGAAAAGCGGCCATGGCCTACTATAATCTGTTTTTCACTGGAGAATTGACTGCTTATTTCTTTCAGCCATTGGTCTGATGTTGGCTTACAATCAGCATCTGTAAAGATGAGATATTCATTGTTAGCTGCTTTGATACCAATTGTTAAAGCAAGTTTTTTTCCTGAATAAAATTGTTTGCTGGAATGGATGGAAGTGTAGTATAAGTTGGAATACTTGCTTTTAAGCTGTGCAAGTGTCATTTCCGTTTCATCACTTGAACCATCATTAACTACAATAACTTCGTAATTAGGATAATCTTGTGTACAAACATATGGAATGAATTGCTCAAGGTTTTGCGCTTCGTTTTTTGCACAGATAATGACCGATAAGGGCTTGCTGCCATTAGTCCGGGCAGGAGTTTTCCATGTGGCTGTTTTTAGCATGAAAAACAAATGATAAAACACCTGGAAAATCCATGAGAATGCATAGATACCAATAATAATGTAAAATATACTTTTTTCCACAAGTGGTATTTTTTGGTAAAATTGATATTAATTTTTTATGCACATAGTAACTTGTTACGCTTTTTTTCAATGTAGGTTTTATAATAATCCTATTAATTTTTTTTACCCGGACACAAGGCCTTTATAATAAACAACGTTGACTCATTTTATAAATAGGGTCAGCTATTGTATATTTGCAGGCTATATTGCACACCAGGTCATTTGCAAGTGATATTATTAGTTATACCAAGATACATAAATAACCAGGCCACTTTAATTTAGAATTGGTTGTAGCAGGCGTTAATCACAATAACTATTGTGGTTGTACCCATATGACAAATGAAGATAAATAATATAACATGAAATTTGAATTACAACATACAGATCAGAAGAGTAGTGCACGGGCAGGTAAACTAACAACAGATCATGGTACTATAGAAACGCCTATATTTATGCCTGTTGGCACAGTAGGATCTGTAAAAGGGGTTCACTTTCGTGATTTAAAGGATGATGTTAAGGCTCAAATAATATTAGGTAATACATATCATCTTTATTTGCGCCCGGGACTTGATGTATTAAAAGCTGCCGGAGGCCTGCATAAATTTAATGGATGGGATAAACCGATGTTGACTGATAGTGGTGGATACCAGGTATTTTCATTAAGCGATAACAGGAAGTTAACAGAGGAAGGAGCTATTTTTCGCTCGCACCTTGATGGATCAAAACATTTGTTTACACCTGAAAACGTAGTAGATACTCAACGTGTTATTGGTGCTGATATTATTATGGCTCTGGATGAGTGTCCCCCGGGTGATGCAGAATATAACTACGCTAAGAAATCAATGGAAATGACCCATCGTTGGTTAAAAAGAGGGGTGGATCATTTTGACCGGACGGAACCGTTATATGGTCATTCGCAATCCTTTTTTCCAATAGTGCAAGGGGCTGGTTACAGAGACTTAAGAACACAATCAGCAGAGTTTATTGCATCACAAAACAGAGAGGGTAATGCTATTGGAGGTTTGGCTGTAGGAGAACCAACCGAGGTAATGTATGAAATGGTTGAGTTGGTAAATGGTATTTTGCCAAAAGATAAACCAAGGTATCTGATGGGAGTAGGTACGCCTGCAAATATACTGGAAAATATTGCTTTAGGAGTGGATATGTTTGATTGTGTTATGCCAAGCCGTAACGGACGTAATGGCATGTTGTTTACATCTGAGGGTATTTTAAATATGCGCAATGAGAAATGGAAAAATGACTTTTCTCCTATTGATCCCAATGGAATATCTTTTGTAGATCATCATTATACAAAAGCTTACCTACGCCATTTATATATATCAAAAGAAATGCTTGCAGCACAGATTGGAAGTATGCACAACCTTACTTTTTACCTGTGGTTAGTACGTGAAGCACGGAAACATATTATTGCGGGTGACTTTGAGGCCTGGAAAAGCATAATGGTTAAAAAGCTCGTTACGCGCTTATAAAGTGTCGTATAAACATCTTATATCACTATTTTTTTGTTCTTTTGTAAACAGAGCAAAGCTTAGTATAAACTAAATAAACAGGTTTTGAAAAAACTTGATCTCTATATATTAAAGAAGTTTTTGGGAACTTTCTTTTTTGCTATATTATTAATTATCAGTATATCAGTGGTATTTGATTTAACTGAGAAGATTGATAACTTTTTTGAACATGGTGCTCCATGGGATGCTATTGTTTTTGATTATTACAAAAACTTTGTTCCTTATTTCGCTAATCTCTTTACCCCATTATTTGTTTTTATTGCTGTAATATTCTTTACCTCTAAAATGGCTTATCAAACAGAAATAATTGCTATTTTATCAAGTGGAGTAAGTTTTAGGCGTATGATGTTTCCTTATTTTCTTGGTGCTGCCATTATTGGGGCATTTTCGTTTATATTAGGGGGGTATGTTATTCCACCGGCAAATAAAACACGCATTAAGTTTGAAAATGAATATGTAAAGAACCGGAAAGCACAAGGTTTGGAAAAGATACATATGCAAATTGAACCGGGCATATTTGTGTATATGGATAAATACCGTACGTATAGTGGAAACGGCGATTATTTTTCGATGGAAAAATATGATGGAAAGGAGTTACTTTCGAAGATATCGTCCCGGTATGCAAAATTTGACACTGCAAGCGGAAAATGGGAGTTGAAGAACTATGTACAAAGAGATTTTATCAATGGCATCGAACACAAAATATCAAGTGGATCAAAAATAGATACTTTGATTGCTAATATCACCCCAAAGGATTTTAAAGAGGAACGTAAGTATTTTGAGATGATGACCAATGCGGAGCTTGATGTGTATATTAATGAGCAAAAGGCTCGTGGTGTTGGTAATTTAGAAGAATTTTTAATTGAAAAATATAAGCGGGTAGCATCACCATTTAGTGCGTTTATATTAACACTAATTGGTGTTTCACTTGCATCGCGAAAAGTAAGGGGAGGAATGGGCTTGCATATAGGAGTAGGTATAGCTTTAAGCTTTTCTTACATACTATTTATGACGGTTTCTACTACGTTTGCTGTCAATGGCAATATGAATCCTTTGCTTGCTGTATGGATTCCGAATATTGTATTTAGTATTATCGGAATAATATTATATATGAGGGCTCCTAAATAACAATAAATGAAAAGGTTGATTTGGTTTAGGGTTCACTCTGTATTTATATACTGATTTTTTCACTTTTGTTAAAAAAATAAAATTTGTAATTATGCACTCTGAAAAATTGTTAATCAGGGTGCAATTATGTTACTTGGTTAATAGTAGGTTAAATAAAATTTTTGGATTATGTCATTGAAAAAACACATCCTAGACCTTCGGAAAAGAAAGGAACAAGTGCAAAAGGGAGGTGGTGAAAAAGCCATTGAGAAGCAAGCTGCCATGGGTAAAATGACTGCTCGCGAACGTGTCCTGGCACTCGTTGATAAAGATTCTTTCACCGAGTATGATCTTTTTGTTGAGCATACTGCTCGCGATTTTGGAATGGACAAAAAGCAACTGCATGGAGATGGAGTAATTATCGGTACCGGTACTATTTATGGTGCACCAATCTGTATTTTTGCACAGGATTTTACTGTTGCCGGAGGATCATTAGGGTTAATGCATGCCCGTAAAATTACAAAAATAATGGATCACGCTTTAAAAATGCGTGTGCCTTTGATCGGTATTAACGATTCAGGAGGTGCCCGTATTCAGGAAGGGGTGAATTCATTAGCCGGATATGGTGAGATTTTTTATCGTAATACACTAGCATCAGGGGTTATTCCTCAGCTATCTGTTATTTTAGGCCCTTGTGCTGGTGGTGCAGTATATTCGCCTGCATTAACCGACTTTGTTTTTGTAGTTGAGAATATTTCTAAAATGTTTATTACCGGACCGGGAGTAATCGAATCTGTATTAGGTGAGAAAATCTCTATGGAAGATTTAGGTGGAGCGAGAGTTCATGCCGAGATTACAGGTAATGCCCATTTTTTTGCTGATAGTGAAACAAATTGTTTTGAGCAGATTAAAAAGCTTGTAACATTTATTCCATGGAATAATTCTAAGAAAGCTAAAGCTTTTCCTCCCAAACCACCTAAGTTTAAAGGTAAGATAGAAGATATTATTCCATCAGATCCTAAAACACCATATGACGTTCGTGATGTTATTAAAGCCATAGTTGATGATTCTGATTTCTTTGAAATTCAGGAGCTTTGGGCTGCGAATATTATTATCGGATTTGGCCGTTTAAATGGTGAGACTGTTGGTTTTGTTGCTAATCAGCCAATGGTATTGGCCGGCGTACTTGATTGCGATAGTTCTGATAAAGCGGCTCGTTTTATTCGCTACTGTGATGCTTTCAATATTCCGATTATTACGCTTGAGGATATGCCTGGTTATTTGCCTGGTGTAGATCAGGAACATGCCGGGGTTATCCGTCATGGAGCAAAAGTGCTTTATGCTTACTCAGAAGCTACTGTACCTAAGGTAACAGTTATTTTACGTAAAGCATACGGTGGTGGTTATATTGCTATGAACTCCCGTCACCTTGGTGCTGACTTTATGTTTGCATGGCCAATGGCTGAGATTGCTGTTATGGGGCCTGAAGGTGCTGCTAACATCATCTTTAAGAAAGATATTGATGAGGCTGAAGATAAGGAAGCAATGCGTGCTATAAAAGTAGAAGAGTACAAAGAGAAATTTGCTAATCCATATGTAGCAGCAGCTAAAGGGTATATTGATTCGGTTATTGAGCCTAATGAAACACGCTCATTGTTATTACATGCAATTGAAGTGTCGGCTAATAAAGACGATCATCGTCCTGTTAAGAAACATGGTATTCCTCCATTTTAATAAGAGCTTATGAGTACTAAAAAGACTGAAGGATTGGTTGATTTTGCTATACTTAGTATGAAGTACAAAACAAAATTAACCAGGAAATTCGAAAACCGTACACAATATGAAGCCCCAAACCCGGATCACATTATGTCGTATATTCCGGGGACAATACTTGAGATTAAAGTAAAAGTGGGACAGAATGTTAAAGAAGGAGAATCACTTTTAATTTTGGAAGCGATGAAAATGCGTAACCAAATTACGATGCCACGTGATGGCAAAATAAAGGCAATTAAAGTTGCTGAAGGTGATCGTGTTCCGAAAAACCAATTAATGATTGAGATAGAGTAAAGAAAAAGAGCTGCATTTTGCAGCTCTTTTTTTATAACAGACCTTCCCAGGTAAAGTAGCTTTTATCAATATTTATTGTTGGTTTACTTTTAAATATACCAAATACACTGGATCCGCTTCCCGACATGGATGCATATAAAGCTCCTGCATCGTACAACTGCATTTTTAACCTTCCAATTTCCGGGTACCTGGTAAAAACAGATTTCTCAAAATCATTTTTAATATGATGTTTCCATTGCTTAATGGGGAGTTGAATCAAATCTTTTAATTCCTTAGAAGATGGCCGGGGTGTTATGCCGGCGTATGCATCAGGTGTTGAGACATGAACAGGAGGTTTAATAAGGTAAAAATAATAGTCGCTTAAATTTAAATCTATAGGTTCTATAATATCGCCAATACCAGTGGCATAGGCTGGTTTATTATTTAAGAAGAAAGAACAATCGGCTCCCAGTTGGGCAGCCATATTGTGCAATTCTTTATCACTAATATTTAACTTTAACTCTTTGTTGAGTAGGGTAAGCATAAATGCACCGTCCGATGATCCTCCACCTAAACCTGCGCCAAAAGGTATCATCTTATGTAGATGAATTTTCACCGGAGGTATATCATATTGTTTTTTAATCAGCTTTAATGCTTTAATACAAATGTTATTTTCTGGTGTGGTATCTACTGTTATCCCTGAATTGCCCCAGGTATATAATTCTTTGCCATTAATATCAGGCACCATTTCAAGAGCATCTGTTAACGGAATAGGATAAAAAATAGTTTCCAGGTTATGGTAGCCGTCTAAACGTTTTTCAACCACGTTGAGGCCTAAATTTATTTTAGCATTTGGGTAACAAAGCATGCTTTTCTTTTGGATGCAAAATAAGTCTTTCTGCTCTGTTAATAAAACTATGTTGGCGTTATTTTTATTTGAGGTATGCTAAAAATAGCCGGGTTACTCACCTTGTTACCCCTATTAATACTCTGTTTTATAATAGTTTTGAAAATAACTATGTCGGTAGTATTCTGACGAATTTATTATCAATTGATGAAAATCCGATTTTTATGAAGAAAAAAGTAGACAAAAATGATCAGCCTCTTAATGAGAGAAAGAAGGCTTCGGATAAAATAGAGAGAAGGGCATTTCTTAAAAAAGGCTTGCTGGGGCTGACTGCTTTTACCATTGTACCACGCCATGTTTTAGGTGGTACTGGGTATATTGCTCCCAGTGACCAGGTTACCAAAGCTATAATTGGTATGGGTGGTATTGGCTATGGACATCACCTGACCCGTGAAGGACGATTGGTTGCCATATGTGATGTTGATAAAAACCATTTGAAAAAAGCGATTAATAAAGTTGGAAAAGGTGTACCTGCTTACACTGATTTCAGAGATTTACTACTGCAAAAAGATATTGATGTAGTACATATTGCCACACCACCTCACTGGCATGGTATAATGTCGGTAATGGCTGCTGAAGCAGGTAAGGATATATGGTGCGAGAAGCCCATGACACGTACTATAGGTGAAGGTATTAAAGTGGTTGAGGCTGTTCAGAAGCACGGGCGCATGTTCAGGCTGAATACCTGGTTTCGTTTCCAGGGTAACTTTTATGGATTAGGCACAACGGTTAAGCCACTAAAAAAAGCAATTGACAGTGGTGTTTTAGGTTGGCCTCTAAAGGTGACAGTAAGTGGTGTTACAGGTTACAACTGGAAATTTTATTGGAAAGGCGAACATAACCTGCCTCCGGCACCGGTTCCTCAAGAACTGGATTATAACATGTGGTTAGGGCCTGCACCTGTTAAACCGTATAATCCGCGTCGTGTACACTCAAAGTTTCGTGGTTACTGGGATTATGATGGCGGTGGCTTAGGTGATATGGGGCAACATTATCTTGATCCTGTTCAGTATATTCTTGGAAAAGACAATACCAGCCCGGTAAAAGTAGAAGTGGATGCGCCCCAACAGCATTCTGACGCAGTAGGTACATGGCGACGTATTACTTATACTTATGCTGATGGTTGCCAGATTATTCTTGACGGAGAAAATAAAGATCAGAATGCGGCATATATTGAAGGTCCTAATGGTAAAATATTTAAAGGCTTCAGGTCAACTATTCCCAATTTAAAACAAATTGTGGAAGCAATGCCTGATCCTGATCCCCAGGTTACTTCTTTTCATGAATCGGTAAAAACAAGGAAGAAATTTGCGCTTAATGAGGTCAATGGACACCGCTCATGTACTATTGTTAATATGGGTATTGCTGCCATTCGCTTAGGCCGCACATTACATTTTGATCCGGTTAAGCAGCGCTTTATCAATGATGATGGAGCTAACCGTTTACTTGATCAGCCAATGCGGGGCAACTGGAGTATATAATTAATTAAGCTTATAAAACCAATCAGAAGATATGATAATGTACACCATAAAAAAAATGATTAGCATACTGGTAATCGGTATGTTATTAGGGCCTTTACAGGCACAGATTAACCGTACTATTGATACCAAAGTAGCAGACCTGTTGGTGCAAATGCCAGCGCAAAGCCCGGCTCACCGCAATAAGCTAATGAGTGAGATGCTGGAGATGGGTGAAGAGGTGCGTTTAAAAATTGCTCAGCAAATTACAGAACCGGGAACGGGAGATGATACCAATGCACGTTTTGCCATCGAAAGCTATTCTAAATTTGTAAGTGACAATAAGCATAGTAAGGCAAAGGTCAATTGGGAGCTGTTGCTTTTAAAAATGATTCAACAAGGAAGTAGTGCAGAAGTAAAAGCTTTTTTTATCCGTCAGCTTGAATTTGTGGGTAGCGATCAGTGCCTGCCGTTTTTAAGTGAATATTTAAAGGATGAGCGATTGATATCGCCAGCAGTAAAAAGTATGTTGCTTAGTGATTATAAAAAAGCAACGCCCTTACTGGTTGATGCCTTGGCGGGGACACCAGTACCCATGCAGATTGAGCTGGTAAAAGGAATTGCCGGGGCTGAAGATGCACAATATGCCGGGGCAGTGGCTGCATTAAGAACAACAAATGATACACAACTGAAGGCAACAGTTTTAAGAGCCCTGGCTGCTATGCCGGGTGAAATCGCAGAAGAGATACTTTATGCAGAAGCTAAAAAGGTAAGGTATAATCCTGATGCAACAGGAGCTGTGTTTGCACTTTTGCAATACTGTGAGACCATTGCCTTGGAAGATGCTGTTAAGGCAGAAAAAATTGCAGATATAATTAATAAAAAGAGCACAGCCGTACAGGTGCGTATAAATGCCATGCTTATTAAAAGTCGTGTTGCTGATAGTGCCGGAAGAGAAAAAGTACTGTTATCAGCACTAAAAGATAAGGATAAAACGTACCGGGGAGCTGCCATTGAAGAAGCTGTACGTAATCAGTTACCTGTTGAACCATGGATAAAAGCGCTGCAAAGAAGTAAATCACCGGATGTGCAGATGGAGGTATTGTATTTTCTGTCACAAGCAAAAGATAAATCTGTTGCAGATGCTATTGTACCTTTTATAAGTTCTGAATATAAGCAAGTAAGAGCTTGTGCAGCAATCGTATATGCTGTTCAGGCAAAAGAGAAGGGTTTGGCTGTTTTGCTAAACTATTTAGCAAAGCAAAGTGAAAAAGAAGATGTAGAAGCAGCGCAAAAGTCACTTTTACTGGTGTTGGGTAAAGCTAATTTGGGCGAAAGCCTTGATAGCTATGAGCGTATGCCTGCCCATGCTCAAATTGTATTATTAAATGTATGGGGGATAAAAAAGCAGCAACAGGCTTTTGATAAGGTGCTAAAAGCCACTGCTTCAAGGGGCGACTTAAGAAGTGCTGCATTTAATAATTTAGATAAAGTATCCGGTGAGAAGCACTTAGATGATCTTCTTAAATTATACGATAAACTGGATAAAGAAAGTGAGCTTGAAGTTACAGCAAAAGCTATTGTAAAAGCGGTTAAAAGTGCTGATAATACTGCTGTAGCCGAGAAAAAAGTAAATAAAGCAGCAAGGGAAGGAGAAACATTGCGTTATATTCCAGTATACAGCGCTATTGGTGGTAAGGACGCGGTGAGTGCTGTAGTGGCGTATTACAAAAGAACTCAATCGCCTGTGGCACTTAATGCTTTAGCAACATGGGGGGATCATAATGCCTCAGAAGCACTTTATAACTTGTGTAAAGCCGGAAATATGCCAGGGAATGATCGTCGTACAGCCTTTAAGGGGTATGTTAACATGGTAGCTTCATCTGAATTGCCACATGACCAGCAATTGTTATTGTTGCGTAAAGGTATGGAAGTGGCTGATAATAATGATGAGAAAGCATTAATTATACAAGCACTGGCAAATGTTAAAACATTCTTGTCGTTTGTATATGTAAGTACTTATTTAGACGATAAGAACTTACAAAGTGATGCAGCCAATTCGCTGGCTAAAATTGCCATGCCCGATGCCGGTAAAAAGAATGGATTAACAGGACAGTTGATTGCTGAAGGACTTGAAAAAAGCAGGGCATTGATTAGCGGGCAGGATAGTCAGTATCTGAAAATTGATATTGAAAATTACCTGAATAGCTTAGCAGGAGAAAAGGGGTACGTATCTATGTTTAACGGTAAAAACTTGGATGGCTGGCAAGGTTTTGTTGATAACCCAATTAGAAAGAAAAAGTTAAGTCCATACAACTTAAAGAAACGTCAGGAAGAAGCTAATAAAAAAATGACAGAATGCTGGTCGGTTAAAGACGGTATGATTGTTTTTAATGGCAAAGGGCATAATATGTGTTCAGTAAAAGAATATGGCGATTTTGAAATGCTTGTTGACTGGCGCATAACAAAAGAAGGAGATAGCGGTATTTACCTGCGCGGTTCGCCACAAATACAAATATGGGATACAACGCTGGTAAAAGTGGGTGCCCAGGTCGGATCAGGCGGACTGTATAACAATCAGAAACATGAGAGTAAGCCCCTGTTAGTGGCTGATAATCCTGTTGGTGACTGGAATACTTTTTACATTAAAATGATAGGAGAGCGTGTTACTGTATACCTTAATGGCTTATTGGTGGTTGATAATGTGGTGATGGAAAACTACTGGGACAGATCATTACCGATATTTGCCAAAGGACCTATTGAATTACAGGCACATGGTACCGATCTGGCTTTTCGTGATGTGTATGTGAATGAACTTAACAGTAATGAGTTAAACCTTACTGAGGAAGAAAAGAAAGACGGTTTTAAAGCGCTTTTTAATGGCGTTGATCTTTCCGGGTGGACAGGTAATAAAACCGACTACAAGGTAATAAATGGTGAAATAGTAGTGAAGCCAGAAAATGGCGGACATGGTAACCTGTTTACCGAAAAAGAATATGCGGATTTTAATTACCGTTTCGAGTTTAAATTAACGCCCGGTGCTAATAATGGTATAGGTATCAGGGCACCTTTAGAAGGCGATGCTGCTTATGAAGGTATGGAATTACAGGTACTGGACAATACTGCTGCAGTATATGCCAACCTGGAGCCTTACCAGTACCATGGTTCTGTTTATGGGGTAATATCGGCTAAAAGAGGCTTTCTAAAACCTGTTGGAGAGTGGAATAGTGAAGAAGTAATAGTTAAAGGTAAGCGGGTAAAGGTCATATTAAATGGTGAAGTGATTGTTGATGGCGATATTGCCGAGGCCTCTGAAATGGGTACGCTGGATGGTAAGGAACATCCGGGATTAAAGCGAACCAAAGGCCATATTGGCTTTTTAGGTCATGGTTCGGTGGTTTATTTCCGTAATATCAGGATTAAGGAATTGTAGGTTTTAAGTTCTGAAACGAACAAAGATTAAAAGGCACCAAGCCCTTCTGACCGTAACTGGTTTTAACAGGGGGCTGGTGTCTTTGTTGTTAAGTAACTAATATATCAATTGTATTTATATTCCTCAAATTGTATGGTTAGCCAGTGTTGCTGAATATAATAGCTGTGATATTCAGGATCGAAATACTATTCAGAATAAATTCAACTACGCCATTTGCTTAGTCTTTTATAAGCAAATGGCGTAGTGAAATTGC
>CAZRRJ010000018.1:0-61544 GCA_964602515.1 uncultured Saccharicrinis sp.
TCACTGTATTGTCAGGAACAGATTAAGCTATAATTTACTACTTCTTTAATCTTTTGATCCCTATAGATCTATTGTTAAGATTCGATTATATTATCGTATACGTCTTCTCAATATCAGAATTTAATTAATACAACACCAGTATTTTCTGTAATTGAGAATATATCTATCATTTTTGGATTTTTTATTGATGCTGCTTTAAGCTTTTACCCGTAGAAATCTATTAGTAAAAACTTAACCCTGCAGTTTGTTTTTGCCTTTTTTATACTAGAGCGAACTGCAAGTGTATAAAATACTTAAGCGATGATGAAGTTGGAATTATAAAAAAAAAGCAGCCCTAAAGTTATTAAGAGCTGCTTTTTTAATGAGACGATTATTTAGTTCATGTAGATAAACTTCAAGATAAAAAGTAAAGCTAATACATAACTAATGATCGAAATATCTTTGTACTTACCGGAAAGAAGCTTTAAAAATACAAAAGTTAACATGCCAAAAACGATACCCTCTGCAATTGAAAATGTTAAAGGCATCATAATTAAAGTGAAGAACGCTGGAATTGATTCTGTATAATCATCAAAATCAAGATTCTTAACAGGTGTCATCATCATTACGCCAACTAATACGAGTGCAGGTGCTGTTGCTGCTGCAGGGATCATTAAGAATAGTGGTGAAAGAAATAAGGCAAGGATAAACAATATAGCTGTTGTTAATGCTGTTAATCCTGTTCGTCCGCCTTCTGCAACGCCAGATGCTGATTCGACATAAGTTGTTACTGTTGAAGTGCCTAGTGCGGCACCTAAGGTTGTTCCAATTGAATCTGCCATAAGTGCCTTTTTTACATTAGGAATTTTACCATCTTTACTCAGCATATTAGCTTTTGTTGATACTCCAATTAGGGTTCCAACAGTATCAAACATATCAACAAATAAAAAGGTAAATAGCACTGTAATCATAGTGAAGATACCTTCTGCAGAATTAATCCAAGACCAGTCGAATTTAAATGCTATAGGTGCAAGTGAAGGAACTGAGAAATCAAAGTGAGGAAGTTGTGTAACACCCGTAGGAATACCTATAAGCGTAGTAGCAAGCATTCCGACTAATAGAGCTCCTTTTACTTTTAAGATTAAAAGTACCCCTGTAAGAATAATACCAAAAAATGCAAGGATTACAGTAGCCGACTTCATGTTGCCGAGATGTACTAAAGTACCTTCATGGTCAACTATAATACCTGCATTCTTCATTCCAATAAAAGCAATAAACAAACCAATACCCACTGATATAGCATTTTTCATACTTCTAGGAATAGCATTAATAATTACCTCCCTAATATTGAAAATTGTCATCAATATAAATAGAATACCTTCAAGGAATACTGCTGTTAAGGCAAATTGCCACGACATACCCATGCCCAAACATACACCAAATGCAAAAAAAGCATTTAATCCCATACCAGGAGCAAGTGCAAAAGGTAATTTAGCCCATAAGGCCATAACTAAAGTGCCAATAAAAGCAGATAATGCTGTTGCTGTAAAAACGGCACCTTTATTCATTAGTGTACCAACAGGCAGATCTTGTCCTTCTCCTGATAAAATGCTTGGATTAACAGCAAGTATGTATGCCATGGTCATAAATGTTGTTATACCTGCAAGAATTTCAGTTTTAACGTTGGTTTTATTTTTTGATAATTCGAAAAATTTCTCTAACATGATATAATGATGATTAATTTAGAATGTCCATTTAGCTGCAAGAGTTGGGCATACAAGGAAGCCTTTTTTTGCAAAATTGTTACTGATTTCAATCTCACTTCCCAATGAAAGGTTGTTGTTCATATTATACCAAAGCTGTGGTTCGGTTAAGAAACGGAAATCTGTTCCCCAGAACATATCTTCTTTCCAGAAGTCAGTGAATCCAACAAATGACAATTTCCGGTCCATAAAGTGCATTCCCCAAACAGCGGTTACTTGGAAAGAGGCATCATGCTTATCTTTAATGTACTTGTAGTTGGCTTGAATAGTTATTAACCTTGAGTAATCAGCATTGTTAAAGGTATATTGACCACCGACAAGCCAGGCATTTTCAATCTGAAAACCCGTTGCTTTTCCACTATTAAATTCAACGCGTGGTTCAAACTTTTGAGTCTCTTTCCATTTAAAGCTACGTGCAATTTCCCAGTAAGCTAACGACACTCCATTGTCAATATCCCTGCTATCATTGCTATAATCCATATCAACAAAGAAGAAGGTACTACCATATTTATCTGGTTTAAACATCTCTAAAGTTGTGGTAATCATTTTACGTTCCTCACCAAAGTCATAATGGATTTGTAAATTTTGAGCTTTAGCAAAAGTACTAATGACCATTATTGCCATTAATGTATACAGAATTCTTCTCATAAATGATGTGTGTTAATAGTTTATACATTGTAAATTGATGCGCAAAAGTATATAAAATCTTGCGTCTGATAATGGTCGATTTCTGTAATTCTTTATATGAAACCCTTATTTATAGAGATTAAAAAATGAGTATTAATTTTCTGATTTTATTGTAGTACGATGATGTGCGAATCATTTGCTTTTCACTATACCAAGCTCTATATTTGTAAACTTTTTAAAAATAAGGGTAAAAATATAGAATTAATGAGCGCAAAATTTCCGGAATATAAAGGATTGAATCTGGCACAGGTTAATAAAGATGTATTAAAAGCTTGGGAAGAAAATGGAGCATTTGAGAAAAGCATCTCAACCAGAGAAGGAAAGCCAACTTTTGTTTTTTATGAGGGTCCCCCGTCTGCTAATGGGATTCCTGGTATTCATCATGTTATGGCGCGTACAATTAAGGATATATTTTGCCGCTTTAAAACTCAGCAGGGCTTTTTGGTAAAGCGTAAGGCTGGCTGGGATACCCATGGTTTGCCAGTAGAACTTGGTGTTGAGAAAACTCTTGGGATAACAAAAGAAGATATAGGGAAAAATATAACCGTAGCAGAATATAACGACGCTTGTCGTAAAGATGTGATGAAGTATACTGATTTATGGGAGGAATTAACTCATAAAATGGGATACTGGGTTGATATGCAAGAGCCATATGTTACTTATGATAATAAGTACATTGAAACATTGTGGTGGCTGTTGAAAGAATTGTTTAATAAGGATATGTTGTATAAGGGTTATACAATTCAGCCTTATTCTCCTGCTGCTGGAACTGGATTGAGTACTCACGAATTGAATCAGCCGGGTTGTTATCGCGATGTAAAGGATACAACGTGTACAGCACAGTTTAAGATCGTCAGAAACGAAGTGTCCGAGAAGCTTTTTGACAACGAGGATGAATTAAGCTTTTTAGCTTGGACAACAACGCCATGGACTTTACCTTCTAATACTGCATTAGCTGTTGGTCCCAAAATTGAGTATCAAAAAGTAAAAACATATAACCCGTATACAGGAATACAAGTTACAGTAATTGTAGCAAAAGCTCTTGTAGCTAATTACTTTAATCCAAAGCATGCTGAACTGGATTTTGATGCTTATCAGGTTGGTGATAAAAAGATACCATATCAGATTGTTGCAGACTATAAAGGGACAGATCTTGAAGGTGTTTATTATGAACAGTTAATGCAATGGGTTAAGCCTGAAGGTGATGCTTTTCGGGTGATACTTGGTGACTTTGTAACGACAGAAGATGGTACAGGTATCGTACATATTGCTCCTACATTTGGTGCAGATGATGATCGTGTGGCAAAGGTTTCAGGTATTGCCCCGTTAGTTTTAATTGATAAAGAGGGTAAACGTCAGCCAATGGTCGACCGTACTGGTAAATTCTTTTCAATAGAGGATCTGGACGCTGATTTTGTTAAGAGTAATGTCAATGTTGATGGTTATTCTGAATATGCCGGCCGTTTTGTGAAAAATGCCTATGATGCTTCATTAGGAGAGAATGAAGCAACGCTTGATGTGGATTTAGCTGTGATGTTGAAGAAGGAAAATAAAGCCTTTAAAGTTGAAAAGCATGTTCATAATTATCCGCATTGCTGGAGGACAGATAAGCCTATTTTATATTATCCTTTAGATAGCTGGTTTATAAAAACAACAGCGGTTCGTGACAGAATGATCGAATTGAATAAAACTATTAATTGGAAGCCTGAATCAACAGGAACCGGACGTTTTGGTAAATGGCTTGAAAATTTAGTTGACTGGAATTTGAGTCGATCGCGTTACTGGGGGACACCTCTTCCAATATGGAGAACTGAGGATGGTGAGGAAATAAAATGTATTGGCTCTGTTGAGGAGTTAATGACTGAAATAAATAAAGCTGTAGAAGCCGGGTTAATGGAGAAAAATCCATTTGAAGGTTTTGAAATAGGTAATAATTCAAAAGAGAATTATGATAAAATTGATTTGCATCGTCCATATGTGGATGATGTAATATTAGTATCAGATCAGGGAGCTGCGATGTATCGTGAGCCAGATTTAATTGATGTGTGGTTTGATTCTGGTGCTATGCCATATGCGCAAATGCATTACCCTTTTGAGAATAAGGAAGGCTTTGATCAGGTGTATCCTGCTGACTTTATTGCAGAAGGAGTTGATCAAACCAGGGGATGGTTTTTTACTTTACATGCTATTGCTACTATGTTATTCGACTCTGTAGCGTTTAAAAACATTATTTCTAACGGATTAGTTCTGGATAAAAAGGGTAATAAAATGTCGAAACGTTTAGGCAATGGCGTTGACCCTTTTGAGGTAATTAATGCACAGGGGTCAGATCCTTTACGTTGGTATATGATTACTAATGCACAGCCATGGGATAATCTAAAGTTTGATATTGCAGGTATTGATGAAGTAAAAAGAAAATTCTTTGGAACTTTATACAATACCTATTCTTTCTTTGCTTTATATGCCAATGTTGATGGTTTTACAGGGAGGGAAGCTCTTATTCCTGTTGAAAAACGTTCTGAAATTGACCGTTGGATAATGTCTTTGCTAAATTCTTTAGTGAAAGAAGTATCAGGTAGCTATGAGAAATATGAGCCTACCCGGGCTGGACGAGCTATTCAGGACTTTGTAATTGAAAACCTGAGCAATTGGTATGTGCGTTTAAATCGAAAACGTTTTTGGGGAGGTGAGTTTAATGAAGATAAATTGGCAGCATACCAGACGTTATATGCTTGTCTGGAAACAGTAGCATTGTTGTCAGCGCCAATTGCTCCATTTTTCACTGATCAATTATTTACTGACTTGAATCAGGTGTCAGGTCGATGCTCAGATGTATCAGTCCATTTAGCTCAATTCCCATCGTTTAATGAAGCTCTGATTGATATAGAACTTGAAGAGCGTATGGAGTATGCACAATCTATATCTTCAATGGTATTGGGTTTGCGTCGTAAGGTTAATCTTAAGGTTCGCCAACCGTTGAATAAGGTTATGATTCCAATTCTGGATGAAGCATTTGAATATCAACTGGAAGCAATTAAGGATTTGGTTTTAACGGAAGTAAATATTAAAGATATGGAATACCTGAGAGATGCATCAGGTATTTTGGTAAAGAAAATTAAACCGAATTTTAAAGCCCTTGGTCCTAAGTATGGTAAGCTTATGAAAGTAATTTCTGGTGCAATAAATGCCATGAGTCAAGAAGAAATTGCTATCTTCGAAAAAGAAGAGCAGTATAAGTTGAATATAGAGGAACAGCAAATTATACTTACATTGGAAGATGTAGATATTATATCAGAAGATATTCCGGGATGGTTAGTTGCCAATGAAGGTAAAATTACTGTAGCGTTAGATATTAACGTAACAGATGATTTGAGAGAAGAAGGGATAGCTCGAGAGTTTGTTAATCGTATTCAGAACTTGCGAAAAGATTCAGGTTTTGATGTGACAGACAAAATTTATTTAGAGATACAAAAGCACGACGCTATTAATAATGCTGTTGAAAAACACGCTGACTACATAAGTGCTCAAACATTAGCAGTAGAAGTGAAGTTAGTAGACCAATGCAATAATAGTGATGGTAAACCCGTTGAAATTGATGATGAAATAACCACATTTATGCAAATAGAGAAAGCATAGTGGTAAATGTGTTATAATTTAAATTAGTCATTATGGCTGAAAAAAACCGTTACTCTAATGAAGAACTTCAGGAGTTCAAAGAGATTATTCTGAAGAAGCTGGATAAGGCTAGAAAAGATTATGAGTTGTTGAGGCATACAATTACCCATGAAGATGGTAATGATACGCAGGATACTTCTCCTACCTTTAAAGTGTTAGAAGAGGGAGCAGCAGTACTCTCAAAAGAAGAGGCTGGGAAATTAGCTCAGCGTCAACAAAAATTTATACAACATTTACAAGCAGCCTTGGTTCGTATTGAAAATGGAACTTATGGAGTATGTAGAGTGACCGGCAAATTGATCCCAAAAGAGCGATTGAAAGCTGTTCCGCATGCAACTTTGAGTGTAGAAGCTAAACAAGACCAAAAGTAATTTGCTGGTTTATTGGGTAAATACCAGATTAAATTAACCAAAGTGACCGATGGAAATAAGTTTTCATATCCGTTGGTCACTCGTGTGTTTAGGCATATCTTATTTCTAGGTTTTTTTATGAAACCTTAAAATGAGTTTTGTATTCTCATCAATAATTAATAAAAGCACTATGTCTGTATTGAAGAAATCTTTCCTAATTATATTCGTTATTTTATTTATAGATCAGATTGTTAAAGTCTACATCAAAACGCATATGATGCTTGGCGATGAAATCCCGGTGTTGGGTAATTGGTTTATTATTCATTTTGTTGAGAATAACGGAATGGCTTTTGGAATGCAGTTGGCAGGGAAATTTGGTAAAGTGTTTTTAAGTGTATTTAGAATAATTGCCGTGTTTGGAATTGGGTGGTATATGGTTAACCTAAGTAAAAAAGGTGCACCTAATGGATTGATTTATTGTGTAGCTCTGGTTTTAGCAGGTGCCCTGGGAAATATTGTTGATAGTGCTTTTTATGGTATATTATTTGATCATAGTTATGGTCAGATTGCAACTTTTATGCCGGTCGATGGAGGGTATTCCTCATTTCTTCATGGTAAGGTTGTTGATATGCTTTACTTTCCGTTAATAGAGGGGCGATATCCCGAATGGATACCTTATGTTGGGGGTAATCCATTTATCTTTTTCAGGCCAGTTTTTAATATTGCAGATTCGTCAATAAGTATTGGAATATTTATTATACTATTTTTCCAAAAACGCTTTTTTAAAGAGACAAACTAAGATTGTTGTACATTGTTAAGGTTATCACTAAAAGTTGTGAAAAAATAAGCACATTTCATTTTTAGCGTAGTAATTATGTCTAACTTTGCAACAGTTTTGTTATTAGCAATAGTAATTGATGCTGAATGGTTATAAGTATCAATTTTGAGCTTACTGCTGCCTGTCATTTAGTGGATGATACTGGGAGTCAGGAAGCGTTAGCGTATATAATGTTCAATCACAAGAGCTGAAAATATGCTCTTAAAATGATATGTATAGAATGAAGTTACGTTCTTTGTTTTTTTTATTAATTTTATTTTTAGCCTCACTTACACAAGTAACTGCTCAAAGTATCAATCCCAATAGTGTAGATCCATCCAAGATTAATGTTGATGAGATGACGGATGAGCAGGTTATGCGCCTGATTCAGGAGATGGAGAAAAGGGGGTTAACGGAGGATCAGGCTATTATGTTGGCTCAGGCTCGAGGAATGTCAACTCAGCAAGTTATGAAGTTGCAGCAACGGATTAGAGATGTAAAACTTAGTGGAGTACCTTTAGATCCGGATATGGTTCCTCAGGCTGGTGTTGGCTCTTTAAGTTTTGACATGGTTGAGTCAGTTAAAGAACCGGTTGATTCGTCACGTATTAATACACGGATATTTGGCTTTTCTTTTTTTAATAATGAGAATTTAAGTTTTGAACCTAATGTTAATATCCCAGTGCCAGCCTCTTATGTACTTGGGGCAGGTGATGAAATATTAATTGATGTGTGGGGTGTTTCTCAGCAAAATTACGCATTTACTGTTGATAAAAATGGTAACATTACTATTCCAAATATTGGTCCGATTAGGGTTAGAGGTCTTACTCAGGAGGTTGCAACAAAACGTATTTATAACAAGCTTTCAACAATTTATCGTGATTTAAAAGCACCTAACCCAAAAACCTTTGCAAGTATAACAGTTGGAACAGTAAAAGCAATAAAGGTTAATGTTATTGGAGAGGCATTTTTGCCTGGCACATACACTATACCCGGTACAGCTACGGCATTTAATGCACTATATTTGGCTGGAGGGCCTAATCAGGAAGGATCTTTTCGGAATATTCAGGTGATAAGAGATGGTGAGTTGTTTGGCACACTGGATGTGTATGAATATCTATTAAAGGGACAAAGCTCTGTTAATATATCCTTACGTGAAGATGATGTTATATTAATACCTACCTATGACAAACGAATTAAGGTTGGAGGAGAATTAAAACGAGAAGGACTATTTGAGGCAAAGGGAGATGAAACGATTTCTGATATAATTGATTATGCAGGAGGTTTTACCGAGGATGCTTATACTCATCGCTTGGAATTATACCGAAATAGTAGTCGCCAAAAGGTTTTTAAAGATATTATAGAAGCGGATTTTAATTCAACGATTTTGCAAAGTGGAGATAGCGTATATGTTGGACCAATATTATCTCGATTTGAAAATAAGGTAAGCATCAATGGAGCCGTTTATAGACCTGGAAATTATGAATTAGCAGAGGGCTTGACATTAAAGCAACTAATTGATAATGCAGATGGTATTCGTGAAGATGCTTTTTTAAACAGGGGATTAATTACACGGTTAATGCCTGACCTTTCATTGCAAAATATCACTTTTGATTTAGGAGCAGTACTTCGCAATGAAAAAAACTATGAATTGAAACGCGAAGACATGGTCACTATATCATCCATTGAAAGTTTACGGGAAATAAGAACTGTTGAAATATTTGGTGATGTTCAGTATCCCGGAGAGTTCGATTTTCAGGAAGATATGACCTTGTCAGACTTGGTATTTAAGTCCGGTGGATTTAAAGAATCGGCTTCAGAATCTTATATAGAAATATCACGACGTTTAAATTATGAGGAAGCTCAGATAGCAAATGATAAAATTGCAGATGTTTTTCAATTTCACATTTCGCGGAATCTGAAAATGAATGGAGATGATGCTTCTTTTATACTTCAGCCGTTTGATCAGGTTTTTGTGCGCCGTGCTCCCGGTTTTGAAAGTAAGGCAGTTGTGCATATACGCGGTGAGGTTAACTATGCCGGGCAGTTTAGCTTAACATCTAGGAATGAGCGTATTTCAACTATAGTTGATCGTGCGGGTGGTTTTACTCGTGATGCTTATCCAGCTGGAGCAATGTTAACTAGGAAATCTTCTGACTCGGCTAAAGAAAAGGCTCTCCGGGAGCAGTTAATGAAAAACGATAAATCGATTGAGTTTAACGATATAGGTTTTGATGTTGTTGGTATTGATCTGGATAAAATTATGAAGAATCCGGGTTGTAAAGAAGATATTTTCTTAAAGCATGGGGATGAGCTTATTATTCCAAGAGAACTGCAAACGGTTGAAGTGGCTGGTGCAGTACTTAACCCATTATCTGTATCTTTCCAGCAAAATAAAAGTTTGCGACACTATGTACGTTCAGGTGGTGGGTTTGCACTAAGGGCTAAGAAGGGCAAGGTTTATGTTATTTATCCTAATGGAGTTGCTGCTGCAACAAAGAATTACTTGTTTTTCAGAAGCTATCCTAAAGTTTTGCCGGGAACTGAGATTATTGTTCCTAAAAAACCAGATAGAGCACCAATGTCTGCTGCTGCATGGATTGCTGTTGCCAGTAGTTTAGCTTCCTTATCCTTAACGGTTGTTACCGTTATTAATGCAACTAAATAACAATAAAAATCTCGGATAGCTATAATATGAGGATTCAGGATACAAAAGAAGGAGAGTCATTGACTATCATTAAAGATGATGAGATCGATTTGATTGCCTTGGCAAAAACAATTTGGAATGGTCGTAATACCATTTATTATTCAGTTGCTATCTCTTTTATAGTTGGTTTAATAATTAGCTTTACTTCAGAACCTAAGTATGAGGCATCAGCTACCTTATTACCTTCAGCAGAAAAAGATATGATGAGTAATATGGGTGGATTAGGAGCCTTAGCAGGTATGGCTGGTGTTGATATTGGTTCAATGATGGGAAGTCCCGCAAGTGGTATTCCGGCTGAGATATATCCTAGTGTGGTGGAGAGTTACCCCTTTAAAAAAGAAATTATAAATCAAAAGTTTCATTTTGAGGAGTATAGTAAGCCGACCTCTTTGTATGAATATGTTGTAGCAGATACGACTGAGTCTTTTGGTGAGAAAGCACTGAAGTATACGATAAAGTTACCTTGGACAATTAAGAATGCTTTAAAAAAAGAAGCAGTACCTGATAGTACAGACTATGGAGTAATTACTCTTTCTCAGGAAGAGGTAAGAGCAATGAAAGCTGTTCAAGAAGTTATTATTGTTGAAGTAGATAAAAAAACTGGATTAATTTCAGTTTCTGCTGAAGCAGCAGAACCTGTACTTGTTGCACAACTTGTGCAAAAGGCTGTTGATTTGCTTCAGGAATATGTGATTCAATACAAAACTAAACAAGCGCGGGAAAATCTTGACTTTATTCAGGCCAGGTATAATGAGAAAAAGCATGAATATGAGCAAGCCCGACAAATGTATTTTGAATATAAAGATCAGCATCGTAATATGGTTTCAGAGCGTATTAATCTGGAATATGAACGATTGGAAGAGAACTATAAAATGATTGCTGGTGTTTACACTGGTTTAGCGACTCAATTGGAGCAAGCTAAAATAACAGTTATGGAACAAACTCCAGCATTTACTGTGTTAGAGCCGGTAAAAGTGCCACTTGGAAAAAGTGCGCCAAAGAAGATGATTATACTTATTGTGAGTTTGTTTTTAGGTGGTTTTATCGGCTTGGGGTGGATATTGGGTACGTTGATGTTGGATAATTTAAAGAGAAATTTCTAATAGTAAAAAAAACTCAGGTAGAATAAAGATGAAAAAGATACTAATAGTTTTTGGAACTAGGCCAGAAGCAATTAAAATGGCTCCAGTGGTAAAAGAGTTTAAAAAGAAAAATAATGAGTTTGAAACTAAAGTTTGTGTAACAGCACAACATAGAGAGATGTTAGATCAAGTTCTATCATTCTTTCATATTATACCTGAATATGATTTGGATTTAATGAAGCCGAATCAAAATTTATATTCTTTAACCAGTGATATTATCAATGGCTTAAAGCCTGTATTAGAAGACTTTCAACCTGATTGTGTTTTAGTGCATGGGGATACCACAACATCTACTGCTGCTGCTTTAGCCGCGTTTTATTCAGGAGCAAAAGTCGGACATGTAGAGGCTGGTCTTAGAACATATAATAAGCGAGGTCCTTTCCCAGAAGAAATTAACCGACAATTGACAGGTCGAATTGCAGACTTTCATTTTTCGCCTACAGCTATGTCAAAGGCAAATCTGCTAAGTGAAAATATAGCTGAGGAGTCTATTGTAGTGACAGGAAATACTGTTATTGACGCTTTGTTGGAAAGTGTGAATATAGTCAATGGTATAAAAAGTAATAATAATATAAACAGCCTCAAAGAGATTATTCTTCCAGAGAAGAAGCTGATTGTTGTAACGGGACATAGACGAGAGAACCATGGACAAGGTTTTTTAAATATCTGTGATGCTTTAAATGATCTAGCTAAGAGAGAGGATGTACAAGTGGTTTATCCTGTCCATCTAAATCCGAATGTTCAGAAACCTGTGTATTCTATTTTAGGTGATAATCCTAATATACATTTAATTGATCCATTGCCATATGAGGCATTTATTTGGTTGATGGATAAAGCGTATTTAATTGTTACTGATAGTGGTGGAGTTCAGGAGGAAGCACCAAGTTTAGGTAAACCAGTGTTGGTTATGCGAGATACAACCGAACGACCTGAAGCAGTTAACGCAGGTACAGTTAAATTAGTTGGTACTGATAAGGATAAAATTATTAAAGAAGCAACAAATTTGCTTAATAATGAGGAATGTTATCAAGCCATGAGTACACTTCATAATCCATATGGTGATGGGAAGGCATCACATCGAATAGTAGAGTTTTTAGCAAAAAATTAATAAACATCTAATAGGATGAGTAAGAAGATTTCTGTAACGACCATTGGTCTGGGGTATATAGGTTTACCAACAAGTGCTTTGGTAGCATCGAATAGTATTCAAGTGTTCGGAATGGACATTAATGCTAAAGTTGTAGAGACGATTAATAAAGGACAAATTCATATTGTAGAGCCTGAATTAGAGACTTACGTTAAAAACGCAGTTAATGATGGTTTTTTATCAGCCTCAACAAATGTGCAGCCTGCAGATGTTTATTTAATAGTGGTACCTACCCCTTTTAAAGGAAATCATGAACCGGATATCTCTTTTGTGGAAGCAGCAACGAAGAACGTGATCCCTTTATTGAAAGAAGGTGATTTATATATTATTGAATCAACTTCTCCTGTTGGGACAACTGAGCTGATGGAACAACTGATTTTTTCACAACGACCAGAATTAAAAGACAAGATTTTTTTGGCTTATTGTCCGGAACGAGTCTTGCCAGGTAATGTTATGTATGAGTTGGTGCAAAACGACCGGGTGATTGGAGGAATTAATAAAGATAGTACGAAGAAAGCGATTGAATTCTATTCTTTGTTTGTCGAAGGAAAATTGCATGCAACTAATGCGCGTACAGCGGAGATGTGTAAATTGACAGAGAACGCAAGTCGTGACTCCCAGATTGCTTTTGCCAATGAATTATCATTAATCTGTGATAAAGCGGATATTAATGTGTGGGAGTTAATTGATTTAGCCAATAAACACCCTCGAGTGAATATATTACAACCAGGTTGTGGAGTTGGCGGTCATTGTATCGCAGTAGATCCATATTTTATTGTAGCTGACTATCCAAGAGAAGCACAATTGATTGGTAAGGCTCGCGAAACAAATAACTACAAATCATTTTGGGTTGCGGAAAAGATTCAAAATAGTAAATTAGAATTTGAGTTAAAAAATGGTCGCAAACCTTCGATTGCTATAATGGGGCTTGCTTTTAAACCCAATATTGATGATTTAAGAGAATCGCCTGCTAAATATATTGCTCAAAAAGTTCTTCAAAGTTCTAATAACGAGGAAATATATTTTGTTGAGCCTAATATTGAAGAACACCAGATTTTTAAATTAACGAATTACATAGAAGCAATAGAAAAAGCTGATATTATTACTTTTTTAGTTGCTCATGATGAATTTAAAGATGTTAAAATTCCTACAAATAAAACAGTCTTAGATTTTTGTGGCATTTACAAGTAGAGATATGAGACAAGCGGTAGTTAAGCGAGGAAAAGTTCTAGGAGCAAAGGTGTCTGCTCCTGTGGTATCAAGAGGGTGTGTGTTAATTAAAGTTGTCTCTAGTTGTATTTCTGCCGGTACAGAAATGCATGGAGTTCGATCCAGTGGTGGCAGTTTAATAAAGAAGGCATTAAACCAACCTGAAAAAGTTAAAAGAGCTCTGGATATCGCAAAAAAAGATGGCTATTTAAATGCATACAAAAAAGCAAAAAATAAAGTAGAAGAAGAAAAACCTACTGGTTATTCGATTTCTGGTATTATAATTGAAATTGGTGAATGTGTAACTAAGTTTTCGGTAGGAGACAAAGTAGCAGCTGCTGGTGCTGGAATAGCAAATCATGCGGAGTATGTATCTGTTCCTGAAAATTTAGTTATGAACATGCCTGAAAATTTATCATTTGATCAGGCCTCAAGTGTAACCCTTGGAGGAATTGCGATGCAAGGTGTTAGACGAGGGAACTATTGCTTAGGAGAATTTTGTGTAGTTTTTGGTGCAGGAATTCTTGGCTTGTTAAGTGTACAGATACTTAAAGCTTCAGGAGTCAGAGTTGCAGCAATTGATTTAGACGAAGATCGATTAAATATTGCTAAAGAGTTGGGAGTTGAACTTGTTATTAATCCCAAACATTCAAATGCTCTAAATAATATTAATGAATGGACTGGCGGTTATGGGGCAGATGGAGTTCTTTTTACTGCTGCAACTCATAGCAATGAGCCTTTGTCTGATGCATTTAAAATGTGTAAGAAGAAAGGACGAGTTGTATTGGTTGGAGTTAGTGGAATGGAAATTCAACGGGAGGATATTTATCCAAAAGAATTAGATTTTTTAGTGTCTACTTCTTATGGACCAGGAAGATATGACACTAATTATGAAGATAAAGGATTGGATTATCCATATAGTTATGTTCGCTGGACCGAGAACCGTAATATGCAAGAGTATCTAAGACTTTTAAGTGAAGGAAATATTTCTGTTGAGTTGTTGATTCAAAAAAAGTATCCTTTTGAAAAAGTCACAGAAGCTTTTGAGTCATTTAATTCAGAAGATTCTAAACCATTAATGGTTTTGCTTAATTATGGAGAACTTGAAGGAGGTTATAGGTATCATTCTTTATCAAGAGTAATTGAGTTAAACAATAACCCCAGAGTTGATAAGGAATCGATAAATGTAGCGATAATAGGTGCTGGTAAATTTGCAACTGGTGTACATATACCAAATATGTTAAAGCTTGGTAACAAATTCAATCTTTATGCACTTGTTAATCGATCTGGATTGAAGGCTAAGAATATTGGTAAAGAATATAACTTCTCTAAAGTATCTACGGATATTGATGACATTTTAAATGATAATAATGTTGATTTAGTTTTTATTACATCACGACATGGTGATCATGGTAAGTTAGTTTTAAAAAGTTTACAGGCAGGTAAGAATGTGTTTGTAGAAAAACCATTAGCAATATCTAATGAGGAGTTAGCTGTGATTGAATCTTTCTATCAATCTGAGATGCCTGAAAAAAAGCCATTGTTAATGGTTGGCTTTAATAGAAGGTTTAGTAAATATGCCAGAGAAATAAAAAAGCATACGGATAGTAGAATTAATCCACTATTTATTCAATATAGAATGAATGCGGGGTTTATGCCTCGTGACCATTGGACTCATGAAGATGGAGGGAGGATCATTGGTGAAGGATGTCATATAATTGATTTGATGACCTATTTAACTGGTGCTAAAATTGAGAGTATTTCAGTAGAGCAATTATCTCCAAATAATGATAAAGTTCAATCGACCGATAATAAATCATTTACACTAAAATATTCAGATGGATCAGTGTGTAATATCCAATATTTCTCTACTGGAAGTAAAGCGCTTTCAAAAGAATATATGGAAGTTCACTTTGATGAGAAATCAATCATTTTAAATGATTATAAATCTTTGGAAGGTTTTAGTGTAAAAGTTAAGGATTTATCATCGAATGAAAGTGATAAGGGGCATTTAGAAGAACTTCAGGAATTACATAAAGCTTTGATTGAACATGATCATCGTTTTCCAATTGAACTTTGGGATATGTTTCAAACTACTCAAGCTTCATTTTTGGTATGAGAAACATTCAAAGCTTTCGATATCTTTATTCTAAGCTCCCATTCTTTCTAAAAAGAGGTAATAGACATTATTCGAAAACACGAAAGCTGATATTTGAGACTGAGAAACTATCGGCAAAGCAACTTTTGGAATGGCAGTTTCATAAACTTGTTCAAATAGTTAACTACTCTTGGAATAATATTGAAGGATATAGAGAACATTGGTTGCAGTCTGGGTTTGAACCCTCCAAACTAAAAACTTTAGACGATGTGAATTTAATACCATTTATAGATAAAGATACATTAAGAGATAATCTTGATGTGTTTTCTAATAAAATATTAGTTGGGACTAAATTAATTACCACTGGTGGTTCAACTGGAATACCATTTGGATTTTATGAACAAAATGGGAATGCACTAATAGAAAGAGCATTTATTGAAAATTCATGGAGTCATTTTTATCCAGAGGTTAATCGAAATACAAAAAGAGTTGTATTACGAGGCGATAGAAGAAAAAATGTTGTATCGTATGATCCAATAATTGGACTTATCTTGTCTTCATATGATCTGAACGTAACTAATGTTAAATTATATCTAAAGAAGATTAATCGCAAAAAATACAAGATTTTTCATGGATATCCATCTGCTGTTTATATTATGGCAAAAATAATGAAAGATAATAATTTAAGATTAGAGCATAATTTTGAGGCAATCATGCTGGGGAGTGAGCCTTTATTTAATTTTCAACAAAACTTAATAGAAGAAGTTTTTAAAACTAATATTTGTCATTGGTATGGCCATACAGAAAAAGCGGTTTTTGCTTCAAACTGCCTAAGTGAAAATAGGTTTCATGTATATCCTCAATATGGTTTATGTGAAATCGTAAAAAACAATGGCGAAAATGCAAATGTTGGTGAAATAGGAGAGATTGTCGGAACATCATTTTGGAACTATGTTACACCATTTATTCGTTATCGAACTATGGATTATGCTAAAGTTGGGAATGAGGGATGCGAAAAATGTGGTAGAAATTATAAAATACTCGATAATATTGTTGGTCGATCTCAAGATTTTGTTGTTAATTCTGATAAGGAAGTAATCACGTTAACTGCTTTAGTATTTGCTCAGCATTTTGAAGCATTTCAGAATATAGAGAAAATGCAATTGGAGCAGGAAGTGATTGGAGAGGTGATAGTGAAGGTTATACCTACATATCAGTTTTCCTTAAAAGATGAAAAGGAAATAATAAAAAAAATGCATGATGCATCAAATGGTAAAATATCAATTTTGATTAAACGAGTTGAAAGTTTAGAGAAAACTATTGTTGGGAAACATAAGTTTTTTGAGCAGAAATTGGATGTGAGACAGTATTTGTAATGGCAAAAAAAACGGTTCACATAGGTCCTTTACCTCCACCAATTGGAGGAATCTCTGTCTATTTATATAGGCTTTCAAATCTTAACAAAGATAATGATGTCGTTTTCTTAGACGAAAAGACCTTAAATCGCTTGACTTTTGGACTTCACTTGATATTGAGAAGGTATCGTTTTGTTATTTATCACTCCCCTTCATTGAGGAGAAGATTGATCATTTATCTACTTTCAAAGGTTGTTGGGTATAAATATGCCTTTGTGAGCCATGGGAAAGGGCTAGAGGATCATTATAATTTGGCAGGACCAATTATTAAGGGGTTGTTGAGGAAAGCAATTATGAATGCGCAATTTGTTCAGATTGTAGGAGAGCATTTAAAGGCTTTTCTAAACAAAATAGGTTATGACGAAAATAAAATTTTTTTGAGAAACGCTTTTATTCCTCCTCCTATTGAAGAAGAAGAAAAAATCATAAGTACATATTCTGACGAGTTAAATACATTTAGAAAATCAAAAAGCCCGCTCATCGTTGCTAATGCTGCTGCAATTGTATTTAAGGATGGGGTTGATTTGTATGGCTTGGATATGTGTGTACAATTAACCCGTCGACTAAAACAAAAGTTTCCTAATATTGGCTTTTTATTTGCCTTGGCAAATGACAAGGATAATAAAGAGTATATTAATCAGATTAGTCGGAAAATAAATGAATTGGGACTAAACGATTCTTTTTATTTTTTAAAAGGACAGAAGGAACTATGGCCCCTTTTTAAAACAGCTGACCTTATGATTAGACCAACCTCTTCAGATGGTTATGGTATTAGTATTGCAGAAGCTTTGTTTTTTGATTGTCCTGCAATAGCCAGTAATGTGAGTGACCGTCCGTTAGGGACCGTTTTATTTAAAAATAGGGATCTTGATGATCTACATAAGAAAGCATTGGAAATCCTAGAAAGGCATTATTTAGATGGAAAAAATAGTTAATCCTGTAAAAAATTTAATTATTCAGATTAAGCAAAAAGGCTTTTTCCATCTTTTATCAGCTAATTTTCTAATCCAGTTAGTCTCTTTTGGTTCTGGCTTGATTGTAGCTGGAATTTTAACACCTAAGGAAGTGGGTGATGTGCGAATAATACAAACATATATCGGCGTCTTAGTAATACTGGCCGGGTTAGGATTAAATTCATCCACATTAAAGCTGGTGTCAGAACAACACTCAATTGAGCACAAGGTTGAGTTATTTAAAGTAGCGTTTAGTTTTGTTGTTTGTACTTCTATTTTTGTATACTCTATCTCTGTTTTATTCGCAAAAATGGGCTTACTCTCGTCAGAGCCAATAATTATTAAGTATTTTCCTGTTTTTGCTTTTACGATCCCATTTTTCACTGTTAATTCTATTAGTACAGCATTGCTACAGGGATTAAAGAGGATTAAAGAGTTGTCTTATATACAGTCAACTTCCAAAATACTTAGTGTAGTTTTAATAATCTTACTCACATGGCTCTTTGGGATAATAGGCTATGGTATAGCTTATGTTTCAGGCATCATGCTAACATCATTTTTATTATATTATGCATGTAGAAAGCTGGGGGTAGGTTTTAATAGGGTTTTTTGTAAAAAGGACTACTTTGCTACACTCTTTAAACATTGGAATTTAGCAAAGTTTGCTTTTCTGGCTAATTCTGTTGGCTACTTGGGGACTTATGTTGATATTTTTCTGATAAATTACTTTATATCTGATAGAGAGCAAGTTGGATATTATAGCTTTGCAGTTACAGTTCTATTAGCATTTAGATTAATCACAAGTACGGTTCAGCAAATTACCACGCCGTACTTTTCTGAAAAAATGAATGATGTAAAAGAATGGCGTAGGGTACTTAAAAAATACAAGCTATTAAATCTTTTACTTTCCATTTGCTTGTTATTAATTGGTTGGTTCTTGGCTCCGGTGGCTATCGATTTAGTTTTTGTAAATAAATATTCTGAATCTTATATATTTATTAAGTTGTTATTAGTTGTTTGGTTTATACGAAATATATATATGCTTAATGGAATAGGTTTATATGGACTGGGACTTTTAAATTGGAATTTTTATTTGTCTGCGGGGACATTTATCCTGAATGCGATTAGTTGTCTAATATTTTTGAATTATTATGGTATAATGGGAGCTTGCTATGGATTATTGCCAAGCAGTATCATAGGTTTTTTTGTTTCGAACTACATGGTTAAAAAAGCAATTAATCTAAAATTAAATGAAACTACTTAATTTGACTGACCCCAATTACTACATAAGGTTAATTAGGAGGTTGAGATATAAGGTGTTACTAAAGAATGTTGGGAGGAATTTTCTTTACGACTCAATGAGTGAGTTTCTATCACCTGAAAATATTACGATTGGTGATAATGTGTTTATTGGTGATAATGCACACTTTAGTGGACATATAACAATTGGTAACAATGTAATGTTTGGTCCTCGTCCTATGATATTTGGAGGCAATCATTATTTTGGAGTGAAAGGTAAGAGTGTTCGGTTTTTAAAATCCAAAAATGGAGAGAATTCGAAACCGGTAATTATAGAAGATGAAGTATGGTGTGGCGCTGGTGTTATCATTTTACCTGGAGTCAAAGTTGGAATAGGAAGTGTGATTGGTGCTGGAAGTGTAGTTTCTTCATCCATGCCCCCCTTTGTATTAGCAGTTGGAAACAAATGTAAACCAATAAAAAAAATATTCTCAGATAAGGATTTATTTGAACATTTAATCAAACTAGGATATTCTAAAAGTTTCGCTGAAAAGACAGTTCTGGCACGAGTACGAGTACTAAAAAACAGTCAATTAGATGTTATTGATATTACCGATAACTATTGGGAAACTAAAAGAATTAGTTAAGTTACTAAACTTGGTATAAATTACAATAATAGCGTTATAAAATAATGTACGAACAAATAAAGGAAAAAATTGCACGACGGTATAAGAAAGAATTGCATAAATTTAAATCCTTATTATTTAGTACATATTCAAAAAAAGTTGTTAAAGTCATTAACTACCCTTTTTTTGAATTGAAAATTAAAGAGGTAGTACATTTTGATATTTTTGGCGAAAAGTTTATTTCATCAAGAAATAAGGAAGATATATGCATAGAGACAAAATTCCTTAAAGGTGACAATCAGATAAATGTCAATCATAAAAACAAACGCTTAAGTGAAACTATTATAAGTAGGCTTTGCACAATAGAACCTGCATATAATTTAATAAACTGGGAGAGAGATTTCTTAAGTGGATATAGTTGGCAAACCCGAAAATTCAATTCTGATATTGATCACCTAGTTACTCACAAAGGTGTTGACATTAAAAGTGTGTGGGAGTTGTCACGGTTGCAACACTTATCTTTTTTATTGCATAAGAATAAAACAAAGGAAGTAATATGCCATATTCTTGATTTTATAGCTAGCCAACCTCCAAAATTTGGGCCAAATTGGAAGTGCAGTATGGAAGTTGGTATAAGGGCAACAAACATATTATTAGCATATGGAGCTATAAAAGAAACATCAAACATTGACTCGCAACTTCAGAATGATGTTTTGGAAATAATTTCCCGCTCATTAAATGATCATGTATTGTATATTGGCAATAACCTGGAGGTATACAATGGACAAGGAAATAATCACTATCTTTCAAATTTATCAACTTTAATTATTCTTACGAATGCTCTTGGATTAAAAAAAGAGTTCAGTCATTATCAACACGTTTTTATAGGAGAGGTGAAGAAGCAGTTCCATCCTGAAGGAACTAATTTTGAAGGTTCCACAAATTATCATCGTTTGTCGTCAGAACTGTTCTTCTATGCTATTTATTTTACTACCATTTCAGATAACCTTTTTGATGGACAAAACCATTTAGAAGTTGCAATAAAAATATGGGGAAAGGACGTGATAAATTTACTGTATAATGTTTTTGACTCATTCTTATATATATTAAAACCCAATGGTGAAATTCCAAATATTGGAGACAATGATTCTGGTAGGTTTTTGATTTTTGACCATACACGCAGTATATCAGATGGTAGGTACCTATTAGCAATTGGGGCTGTATTCTTTAAAGAAGCTCGTTGGAAAATAAAAGAATTTGTAATTGGCGATCAATGCAATGAGGTCAAAATCCTATTTGGAAATTCTCTCAGGAATTGGTTTAAGGAAAGTAACTCAATGCTTTCTTTAAAGGATATACCTTCTAAAGTTTTTAATGATGCTGGCTGGGCAATTATGCGCGATTGCGATAACTATTGTATAATTTCCTTAGGGAGGCTAGGTACAAATGGTTCAGGAGGGCATGACCATGATGATAAATTGAGTTACGAGCTTGTAATCAGTGGGAAAAATGTTGTTGTTGACCGGGGAACATATTGTTATACCTCAGATCCTGTTACGCGCAAAGAATTCTGCTCTATAAGTTCTCATAATTTGCCAATATTTAGTGGACATGAACAAAACAAATGGATCAACTTATTTAAGCGAAAAGAAAATGCTTTGCCAAATCTAATCCATTTTTCAGAGACGGAAAGTGAAATATGCTTCAAGGGGGCACAATTTGGTTACGGAGGAGAGCATGTCCGTGATATTATTTGGAATAAAAAGAACAAAGAGTTAATCGTGAGTGATTCATTTTCAAATGAAATCCAGAAGTGTTTTGATTTTAATCAATTATATAGCTATGAGAGTAATATAGCAATTGATTTTGATGGAGAAGCGGAAATATACGATTCAGAAATTTCACCAGGATATAGAGTATTAAGAAGTGCGAAAAAATATATAATACGAAGTCAAAGTTATAAAGTATATGTCAAGTAGTACAAAGCTATTAGTGGTTGCCTATCTTTCCCCACCAAGTGGAGGGGTTGGAGCTGTAAGAATTACCAAGTTTATTAAGTACCTCAAACAAATAGGCTGGAATATCACGTTAATAACCATTAAAGATGAATACTACCATCAGTTTAACTATGAGTGGTTAGATGAGATCAAAGGCGTAAATATTATTAGAACTGAAATCAGACAAAAAAAACTCGTTGGAATAAATGAGCAGGGGATCTATTGGTATGATTCTTTGAAGCAGACTCTAAAAGCGGAGTTAAGTATCCATCAATATGATATTTCTCTTTGGACTGGGGGACCTTTCATGCATCTTTGTTTAGCTCCTTGGTTTAAAAATAAGTTTGGATTAAAGTATATATTAGATTTACGCGACCCATGGGCACTCAATCCATATAAACGGAAAACAAAGCTTGCTTTTATAAGAAATTTGTTGTTTAAGTACAATGAAAACAGAGTGGTAAGGCATGCAGAATCGATTTTAAATGTTACTGAGGAAGCAAGTCTATTGTATAGTAATTATTATAAAAAGATTCCTAAAGAAAAATTTATTACCATACCTAATGGTTTTGACCCTCAGGACTTCGAAGAATTGGAACAAAACAAAAAAAACTACTTTGATATTGTATATACAGGTAGTTTTAGGCACTTTAGAGACCCATCGGCTTTTTTTAAGGCCTTTAAGCTACTTATTGATAAGAAAAAGCTAACAGCCTCAGATATTAAGTTTACATGGGTTGGTGAAGTGGAAGAACATATTGTCAAGAAAATAGAAGAGAATGAAGTAGAATCATATGTAAGGTATATTGGTTTTGTGCCTTATAATAATGCAATTCAAGAAGTTTGTAATTCAAATTTATGTCTGATTATTTCGGGTGAGCATGCATTTGAACCAACAACTAAAATTTTCGATTACTTAGCGATGAATAAACCTATTTTGGCAGTGGTTAAAACTGAAGGATTTATATCAAGAACACTAAAGGATATCAAGAATGCATATGTAGTAGATAATACTATGGAATCAATATATAAGCAACTTGAGATTGCTTATGAAGCGATTATCAATAAAGAATTGGATATTGATAAAAATGACGAGAGTGTGCAGGCATTTAATAGAAAGAAACATGTCAATAAATTAGATAAGATTTTAAGAGCCACAATAGATGGAAGCAAGAGATAAAGCAATAAGCCTTCACAGTTCTTATTCTGGTATTGGATTCAATAGGGCTGTTATTGATTCTATTATTATTTCTATTGTACTTTTTTCATTATTAATCGATACTTTTAATGGAATCTTTTTGCGAATAGGTCTTCCTAGTATTGGCCAGCCGGTTAGGATCGTCTTATTATATTTAATTTTTTATCGGATATTTTCTTTGTCCCGTAATTTATCATTGATACTATTTATTGTTTATTTTAAATTCATATTACTTTCCTTTGTGCATTTTTATAATTATTACAATGTGGAATGGTTAGTTACGGATTTTGCTCATGCCCATAAATTTGTTGGGATGATAGGCATTTGGTTTTATTTCTATATAATTATCAAAAGGAATTTAATACAATTAAATACCATCAAGAGAATCTATATTTTTAATATCTTATTTTTGGGTTTTAATTTGGTTGCAGGGATGTTTGGGTATGGATATTCCCAATATGGAGGAGGCATTGGGAGTATAGGTTTTTTTTATGCTGGTAATGAAGTTAGTGGCTTAATGATTTGTTTGTTTACACCTATATTGTATTATGTTTATCATAAATATTCGATTAAACGTTATATATTGGTATCATTGTTTTTAATTGCTCTAGGTTTTATTAAAGTGACGAAAGTTGCAATTCTTGGGACGATTATTATAGTAATGATGATTCCTGTGATTAGCACCTTTTATGGAAGTTCATTCTGGTCGCTTAAAAGATTCAAAGTTATAATAATTGGGCTTATAATGCTTGTTTTGCTGATGTATGCAGGGTATTTTATAATAGATGAAATAGGCTTGTTAGCAAGAATTGAGCATTTTTATTATGTTGTGAATAAAGGAGATTTGGTAACCACTTTACTTTCAGGAAGGAATCAAACTTTTCAGGCAGCTAAAGAGGCTTATGTCAACAATTCTTCAATGATTGAGTATGTTTGTGGGAAAGGTGTTGTTGCTACTACAAATTCTACTATTCCATATATTGGAGTAGCACGTGGAGTTGAAATTGATCCGGTAGATTTTTTGTTTCAATTTGGTTTCATAGGTTTTATAGGGTTGTTTATAACAGTTTTTTGCATGCTTGTGTATTGTTATGTAAAATATTCAAGAGGGAAGAATCAGTTCGCATATATATTATTGGTTGTAAATATTTTGTTATTTATAATCGCTTCAACTGCTGGACATATTTATAATTCGGCAATGGCGGGTATATTTTTAGGTCTTATGAATAGTTTATTGGCCTACGATTCTAATCAAGTTTGTGGAAAAGAACACAAAAGGGCTATTTGATTATATTGGTTTGTGTATGGAGTAATTATATTGCGAATGATAAGAGAATTAAAAAAACTTAAGGGAAAGTCAATTCTATATCTTTTCCCCGAAAGAAACAGGTTCATGGATAAATGGCAGAGGTGGCATTTTATTGATGAGCTAAGTAGATATGGAGTGGATTTTGATTTTGTTAATCCATATAAAGAAGAGGATTTAGACTATGAGTCAGTGGTATATGAGAAAATAAAAAGCCAAAAAGGGAAATACTCTTTATTCATGACTGCGATGAATGATTATCAACTTTCGGTTTCTTTTATTAATTCAATTAAGGAGTTAGGCCTTCCAACACTTTTAATTTGTTGGGATAACCTTTCGATTCCATTCTATCATAAAAAATTATCTGCTGTTTTTGATTTAGTATGGTTGACTTCCTATGAAACGCAAAAACTATTCAAGAAATGGGGAGGGAGGTCTCTTTTCTTACCATATGCTGCAAATCCATATGTATATAAAAGTAATGAGTATGTAAGAATACCTAAAGTTGCATTTATAGGTAGTCCATATGGTATTCGGGCAAGGAAAATCTCTCAATTGGCTGCAAATGAAATTTCTATAGATGTTTTTGGAAGCTGGAATTTGAAATTTAAAAATGGAAATAGAAGTTCTAGGGCGATGCAAATTAAAAAAATCTATAATTACATTAGATTTGATATTGGACGAAAGTGTTTAAATGCAGTAGTAAGGGGTAAATTTAAAGATGTCGAAAATCTAGATATTTTCATCGAACAGAACTCGGATAGCTTGAATTTTAAAGGAAATCCAGATATCGAAGAGATGGTAAAAATATATTCAAGTTATGCATTATCTCTTGGTGTATCAGAGTTACTTGATACTTATCACTTGAAACAGCCAATCCATAAAGTACATTTACGTACATTTGAAATTCCAATGTGTGGTGGCATTCAAGTCACCAGTAGAATACCAGAAATAGAAAATTATTTTGAAGATAGAAATGAAATTTTACTTTACGATGATGAAGATGAGTTAGTCGAATTGTGCAAAGAATACCTAAGCGATAGAAATGAACGTCAAATAGTGAAGATGGGGAAATATGCCCATGAAAGAGCCATTAATGAACATACTTGGTTTAACCGATTTAAATGTGTTCAAGATACCTTATTCTGATGAAATTATTCTTGTTATCAAATCTTTATCCGTCAAATGAATATCCTTATTATGGTACTTTTGTTAAACAATTCGAGGAATCAATAACAGAACATGGAGGAGATATAAAAGTAAAAGTTGTTCTTACCAAACAACCGTACTTAATAAAAAAGATAGCAAATTATTGTGTTTTTTTTATTAAAGCTATAGTTGGGGTTTTTAGAGGGAAATATGATCTGATTTATGTACATTATGCAAATCATAGCTTATTGCCACTTTATTTTGTATTGCCGTTTTTAAAGCGACCTTTGGTTATTAATGCTCATGGGAGTGATATTTTTCATGAATCTAAGTATTCTAAATTTGTATGGTTTTTTGCAAAAAGAGTAATTGTTAAAGCAAATCTGATAGTTGTTCCTTCAAGTTACTTTATGGATGTTATAGAGCGTGGGTTGAATGTTTCTAGAAACAAAATATTCATATCTCCTTCTGGTGGAATTAATTTTGATAAGTTTAAGTTTAGTTTGAAGGCAAATAAAGACAATTTGTTAAAAATTGGCTATTTGGGTCGAATAGATATTGGTAAAGGTTATGATACTTTACTTAACGCTTTTTCAAGACTCAGTAACAGAAGTGTAATTCAACATAAATTGCTTGTAGCAGGAGGAGGTAAAGAAATTGACCAGTTTAGGGCCTTAATAAAAAAAAATAATATAAGCAATAGCGTTGACTATAAAGGTTTTCTTTCACATGATGAGGTAAATGACTTTCTTAATTCCATTGATGTTTTAGTTTTTCCGAGTAGAAGAAAAGGGGAGAGTTTGGGATTGGTGCCAATTGAAGCGTTGGCATGTGGAAAGCCTGTAATTGCGTTTAATAACGGTGCTGTAAAAGATTTTATTTTAGATTGTAGAAACGGTTTTATATATAAAAAAGATGATCCAGATTACTTAGCCAATAAGCTTGAAGAATTTGCTAACCTTTCTATGGAACAACGTAAGCAAATGAGCATTTTTGCTCATGAAACAGCAAAGAAATATGACAGTAAATATGTTGGAAAGGTACTGTATGAAAGGTTATTACTATTGATCTCAAAGAAATGATTAGAAAAAAAATATTTGGTATACCGGTTGTTGCTGCTTCAATGCGACAAACAATTAACTTTATTGATGAAGCAGTTAAGTCTGGAAAAAATCTTCAACATGTAGTTGTAAATGCTGGAAAAATTGTATCCATGCAGTCTGATAGTGAACTTCGAAAATCGGTATTAGAGGCAGATATAATAAATGCAGATGGACAAGCTGTTGTTTGGGCTTCCAAATTTCTAGGTCAGGGATTGCCCGAAAGGGTTGCCGGCATAGATCTAATGGTTAACTTAATAGAACTCTGTTACCAGAAGGGATATAAATGTTATTTCTTTGGTGCAAAAGAATGTGTTGTTAAGAAGGTTGTAGAAACTTATGCTTTAAAATATTCCAAACTTATTATTGCTGGTTATCGGAATGGATATTTCTCAGAAGATGAAGAAGAAAAAATTGTAGAGGATATAAGAAAAAGTGGAGCCAATATGTTATTTGTTGCTCTTTCTTCTCCAAAGAAAGAGATTTTTATTAATAAATATAAAGACATTATTGATGTCCCATTTGTAATGGGAGTTGGTGGTAGTTTTGATGTAATAGCTGGCTTGACAAAAAGGGCTCCGTTTTGGATGCAGAGGTTTGGTATCGAATGGTTTTATCGACTTATTCAAGAGCCTAAAAGGTTATGGAAAAGGTATTTAATTGGGAACTATAAATTTGTCTTACTAGTCTTAAAAGAAAGATTTAGAAAAGGATGAAATATTTTTCACATTGATTGTTTTAACGTTATGGAGCACTTCCTTTATTCCACAGAAAAAAGATTTTGTTCTTGGAGTAATGTGTAAATCTCAATAGGAATAAAATATATAGTTTTTGTATTGATTGTAATTCTCTTTGTATTAGTAGTATGTGCGGATTTAATAAACATAGGGTACAAAAATAGATCACTAAAATTCAACATTGCATTAAAGTAAAGGTGGATTATATATGAAAAAAGCACTTATAACCGGTATCACAGGACAAGATGGCGCATATCTTGCCGAATTTTTATTAAAAAAAGGATATGAAGTACATGGTCTCAAGAGGAGATCATCTTTATTTAATACAGATCGTATTGATCACTTGTATCAGGATCCTCATGTGGAGAATCGCAACCTGATTTTGCATTATGGCGATTTAACTGATTCAACGAACTTGATTCGTATTATTCAAGAGGTTCAGCCTGATGAAATTTATAACCTAGCAGCAATGAGCCATGTGGCGGTTAGTTTTGATACACCTGAATATACTGCTAATGCTGATGGTATTGGTACATTGCGAATACTGGAAGCAATTCGTTTATTAGGATTAACTAAGAAGACTAAAATATATCAGGCTTCTACTTCTGAGTTGTATGGCTTGGTACAACAGGTGCCACAATCAGAAACAACTCCATTTTATCCACGTAGTCCTTATGCAGTAGCTAAGATGTATGCTTATTGGATAACAGTGAATTACCGAGAGGCCTATAATATGTTTGCTTGTAATGGTATTTTATTTAACCATGAGAGTCCATTAAGGGGAGAAACATTTGTAACGCGTAAGATCACACGTGCAGCTGCTAAGATTGCCTTGGGTATGCAGGAGTGCATGTATCTTGGAAATATGAATGCAAAGCGCGACTGGGGACATGCCAAAGACTATATCAAAGCTATGTGGTTAATTTTGCAACAGGATAAACCGGAGGATTTTGTGATTGCAACAGGGGTTACAACAACAGTCCGTGATTTTGTAAAGATGGCTTTTACTGAAGTTGGTATTGAACTTGAGTTTAGAGGTGAGGCAGAGCAAGAAGTTGGTACAGTAAAAGCATGTACTAACTCTGATTTTCAAATTGAATTAGGAACAGAGGTTATAAAAGTTGATCCTGCCTATTATCGGCCGACTGAAGTTGATCTTTTGATTGGAGATCCAACGAAATCAAATGAGAAGTTGGGCTGGAATCCTGAATATGATTTAGCTCGTTTAGTGAAAGATATGATGATGTCAGATATTAAATTGATGCAGAAAGATAAGTATTTGAAAGACGGTGGGTACGAGACTTTAAATTATTTCGAATAAACAAGTTTTCAAATTAATAGACAATGAGGTTGTCAAAAAAGTAATGTTATTTGGCTTCTACAACTTTTGCCTTTATATCAGTAAAAGAGAGTTGTTGAAATTCAGTTTTTCTATAATGGAATATTGAAAGAGAGTCTAAAGCTTTGCTTTTGAACAGCCTGTTTCTTTATTTTAATGAGGAGATATGGACAAAAGAGCAAAGATATATATTGCCGGTCATAGAGGGTTAGTAGGATCTGCATTGTGGAAAATATTGCAAAAGAAAGGTTACACCAATCTGGTTGGACGAACAATTGATGAGTTGAACTTAATGGATGCCCAAGCGGTTAATCAGTTCTTCGCAGAAAAAAAGCCAGAGTATGTAATACTGGCCGCAGCAAAAGTAGGAGGCATTGTTGCTAATAATACTTATCGGGCTCAGTTTATTTATGAGAACTTAATGATTCAGAATAATGTGATTCACACCGCTTATAAGCATAATGTGAAGAAACTTTTATTCCTGGGATCAACTTGTATCTACCCGAAGGATGCTCCTCAGCCAATGAAGGAAGACTGTTTATTGACTTCTCCATTGGAGTATACAAATGAACCGTATGCGATTGCAAAAATTGCTGGTATCAAGATGTGTGAGTCATATAACTTACAATATGGCACTAATTTTATTTCAGTAATGCCAACAAACCTTTATGGCCCTAATGATAATTTTGATTTGGAGAAATCGCATGTGTTGCCGGCATTAATTCGTAAGAACCATTTAGGGAAGTGTTTAGAGAATAAAGATTGGGTTTCATTACGTAATGATCTAGATAAGAATCCGATTGAAGGTGTTGATGGCTCCAATACAGAAGAGCAGATTTTATTGATACTTAATAAGTATGGAATTTCAATTAAAACTGATAATAAAGTGCAAATTGAAATATGGGGTACGGGTAAGCCAATGCGTGAGTTTTTATGGTCGGAAGAAATGGCAGCAGCATGTATTTATACCATTGAGAATATAGATTTTAAAGATACGTATTCTTCAAATGAAAAAGAGGTAAGGAATACTCATATAAATATTGGTACGGGTAAAGAAATCTCTATTCGTCATTTGGCAGAAACGATTAAAGATAAAGTTGGATTTGAAGGAAAATTGTATTTCAATGTTAATAAACCAGATGGAACAATGCGTAAGTTAACAGATCCATCTAAGATTCATGATCTTGGTTGGCAACACCAGATTGAGATTGAAGAGGGAATTGAGAAGATGTATCAATGGTATATAAGTGGAGAGTGTTTATAATAAGGTTTTTTGTGAATTTAGGTTTGATTTTTAGGTCTGTTTGTTGACTAGTATACCATGAGAAAGAACTATCCCATTATATATGGCGTTTCTTATCGTTTCTCGGAAAGCTAAGAGCGAGAGATAAAATAATTGCGTAAAGAAAATTAAATAGGGATATTCTTAAGTCGTAAAAACTATTTATTTTGTGGCAATCATGATGCAGCTGAAAATGCAGCTGCCATATATTCGTTGCTTGGGTGTTGCAAAGCCGCTAATGTCAATCCTAGAGAATGGCTGACCGACGTATTAACCAAGATACCCATCTACAATAAAGACTACACTTTAGACTTAGCCGATCTTTTACCCCACAACTGGAAAAACGCTTAGAATAGTGAGAATTGTCTATGGATGCTATGGACAGTTAGATTGTCTCGCGTTAAGCAATTGTGATGTGTGAGGCCGAATGCTTACCCTTATCCGAAGTCAGAGACAAAGCCTATGATTGGATGGAAGATTATAACAAAAATAGACCACATAAGGCACTTAATTACAAAACACCAATGGAGCTTATGTGAGAAAATCCTATTTTTAAAACTCTATTTTTGAATGATCCGATTTTTTGGGAAGCTTACACAAATATTACAAGCCTGAATACGCCCATATATTCCTCATCTTAACGTTATTTCTGAAACAGCCTTGTTAACATCAAGGATTGATCATGTATCCTTGATGTCCTTTTCATATTCCATTAACTCCCTTAATCCGTCTTTTGCCACAATACTTCTGTTTGCTATCGTTTCGGCGTAAAGTCCTTGATTTTTTTTATAATTATTAAGTAAGCCTTCTTCGCCATGATACAGGTGATGCTGAATGGCATAATACTTCAAATTATAGATCTTTACATTAGCATAAACAAGGCGAATGGCGAACTCCTTATCATCAGGGCCTTTGCCTTCCCAACTGGCATCGTAGCCATTTATGCGTTCTGCATCTTTTTTCCAATAGGCCATGTTACAGCCTCTTACACCTCTCACTGATTTTGAGTTATAAAGTAGGTGGTGGTGGAGTAAGGCTATTGTTTTAATACGAAGTGCTTTAAGCTTAGGGAGCTTCAGAACGTCACAGTACTGTCTTGTATCTATTTTTGACAAACCTAGTCGCCGTCCGGCAACAAAGCGACCTTTTTTAGCAAAATTCATATGGTCAGCTACAAAATGAGGATTGAGTATTACATCTCCGTCAATTTGTATAATATATGGGTATGAAGCTTTTTGAATGGCTTTATTACGTATAGTATTTATCCGGAAGCCTTTGTCTTCTTGCCAAACATGGATAATTCTACAAGGAAAATTCTTTTGGAATTGTTTAATAACTTCTAGTGTAGGTGGTTTCGAACCATCATCGGCTATAATAACTTCATCAGGAAGATGGGTTTGAGTGGCAATACTTTTTAAACAGAGGGACAGTGCTGCCGGCCAATTATAGGTGGTTAAAAACAAGCTTACTTTAGGATATAGCATATTTTTTCCTTTCATTAATTAAGTTGGATTACTTTGCCGGTTGATTGCATATAGGGCACTTCCAGTCGCTCATGTTCTACCTGTGCATTGCCAATGTAATAGGTATTACCAGAAGAGTAGCTTTTAACATTTAGCTTTGTATTAGTGGTTACTTTACAGTATCCAATAGATTTATGAATAACCTTTGATTGCATACATGTCAGATCTAAGGCATTAATATTAACACTTCCTTCCAGGGTGAAAAATGAAGAGAGGCTATTTCCCGATAAATTAAAATTACCAATATTATTGCCATATACATGTAAAGCGATACTTTTTGCGTTTACATCCAGATCTATTTCTGAGAACTTAGCCCCCCCGTTAATAACCATAGACAGATTGTCAAGAATAATAGGCTCAGTACCTTTCATTTCTATAGCCATATTGGCTGTAACTTTTTTTAAATATTTGGATGATAGAGTTATTTCTATCAATTTACTTTTTTGAATGTAGTTTTTGTTCCTATGGTTTATTATTAAAGAATCATTGTGGTAAATAATATCCAGATCTTCGATTAAATTGTTATAGCCAGATATATCAATATAACTGCTTTCATTATTATGAAGCATAATACGACAAGGTGAATTAGCTACAATAAACCTGACTTCCCCAACCTCTTGTTGTGTTGAGGTTATTTCACTATTCTGGGTTAGGTTGTTTATGTATTCGCAAGATAAGAAGCCTCCAATGCAGAAGACAAGCAAAATGCCTGATATATATTTATTTATTGTCATCTTTTTTATTTCTGGTGTAAGGAATCCGGTAGCCAAGTCCAAATTCTAAGAATTCTGATCTAAAGAAACTGGCTTTAACACTAAAGTTAGCAATGAAATTTTTACCAATCATCTGACGAACCCCTATTCGTGGATATAATGGTTGTGGGGGACTGATATTTGTATGTAAATAAGCTCCAACATTAACAAAGAGTGTGGTATTACCTAAGAAGACATTGTATGACGCAAAAAGGCTATTGAAAAGATAATGGCGTGTTGAATATTCGGTGTTGGCAGGATATTCATCCTTTGGTGCCCAGGCATATGGTGCTGTCTCAGAATAAAATTGGTCATAACCGAGACCAATGGCTTTTTTTGTATTTAAATGCCAAAGGTGATTAATGCTTAGGCTTCCATTCCAATATAGTTTCTGATTGTAAAATGTGCTTTGGCTTCTACCTATGCTTCCGACAATTATAAATTCACGTTCTTTGCTTTTAGGAGCTATGGTTTTAGTTAGAACAGGTGTTAAGTTGGTGTTAAAATGATATTTGGCACCAAGACTGGCAGTAATGGTATTAATGCCATGGTTGGGCTTACGTGCTGCTCCATTAGATAGATGTGTTAAAGAAGCACTCATTGCCAGGGATAAACGTTCCGATAGTCGGTAATCCATTAGAAGAGCTAACCCAATATATGCATTGAGATGAGAGCTAAAAACAGTATTGTATGTATTGTCTTTAATATCAAAAGGCTTAGTTGCATATCCAAGACCTAATGATACTTTGTTTTGAAAGGATAATTTAGAGTTACGATAAATATTGTAATTGATATATGGGAACAGGGCAAGACCAGAACCATAAATATCTTTATTTCCAAATGTACCATAGTAGAAACCAAGTCCAATTTCGGGGTAGTTAAAATAGCTTTCCCAACTTTTTTCTGAGAAAATACTTCGGCCATAGTTAATTTCAAAACCACCTGAGAATTTCTCCAGAAAATACATCATATTAGCATGGTGAGGCACAACAATACCGCCATGAATGCGAGTTGTCAGGTACGTGTGTTTAACTGATAAGCTGTCCCTATAAGTAGAGGACTGCCCATGAATAAATGGAGCTGTTGTTATAAGGATAATGAAAAATAAAAAGAGCTTTTTCAACGAGTGCAAAGTTTTAAAGGTTTGGCCGCGAAGATAGTAAAAAAGGATAATCTATTACAGTAATAATTATTCTGGAAGCCACTTTAATTATCGTTGAGATTCGGCTGTTATACCTGACATTACTTATCTTTGTAGGCTATTTATGGATTTTATACTTAAAGTTAAATAAATCAAAACGAACTCAATGAGAAGTAAATTGTTGCTAATAATTGTATTAACTACTGTGTTATTTCACTCAAAAGCGCAGAAAAATCAGATAGATATTGATGGTTCTTTTCATACTATATTTTCATCGGAAGACTTAAGGCCTATGTGGCTTACTGCAAATCAATGGGGTATATATGGTGATTATGGAAAAGCAGAGGCCATGGTAAATATTGGACTGTCTTATCAATTGATACAAAACAATACCTTCTCATTAAAAGCTGGCGTAAGAGGTTTGGCAAATTTTGATGTTAGCGGGAGTGTACTTCAAGAGGCATACATTAATGGTCGTCTTTCGATTATCGATTTTTCGTTGGGGAAGGAGCAGTTTTCTCCTTTTGCAGATTATGATGATTTAACCACAGGCTTTTTTCTAATGAATACAAATGCACGGCCTGTGCCAAGGATAACTATAGGTATCTTTGATTATTTACCATTGGGCTTTGCAAAAGACTGGGTAGAAATTAAAGGAGGAATCTCACAAGGTGTATTAAATGATGATAGAGGCGTAAAAAGCAATAGTGCGAGTGATATTTTATTGCATGAAAAGTTTGCTTATGCCCGTTTGGGCAATACTAAATTGAAGCCTTATGCTGGTTTGGTACATTCTGCACTATTCGGAGGTACTCGCCCCAATGGTGCAAGTATTCCGATTGACTTTTGGTCTACATTTTTTGCTAAAGGGTCAGCAAAATTAGGAGGAGGTGAAGAAACGAATGCAGCCGGAGCTCATATGGGGTTTTGGGATTTTGGATTTGACTGGCAGGCAAATTTTGGAGATGTTCATTTTTACTGGCAAAAACCATTTGCTGATGCTTCTGGATTAAAGTTATATAACTTTTATAATAAGGATTACATTATTGGAACTGTCGTTTATCCCAAAGATATTGATTGGTTAAAAGGTATCTCATTTGAGGTATTTCGTACCGACCATCAATCTGGTTATGGTATACCAGATCCTCTGTATCCTAGCGATTATAATGGACACTCTAAAGGTTCCATTATTTGGATGGAAGATATTGAAGGAGACTTTGATGGTTTTATGTATGAAGTTTTTGGTGAAACAAAAACGGGTTGGACAGAGGAAGAGGTTCAACGTTACCTGGAGGTTGAGCTGAATGAAGGACATAAGTATGGTGGTCGTGATGATTACATGAATAATGGTCAGTATTATAATGGTTGGACTTATCATGGTTCAGATATGGGTTTTCCATTACACCATACAGCTCAAAAGTTTTCTCAATATGCGCCTGAATATTTATATAATGATCATGGCATTTTTGTTAATAATCGGGTAAATGGTATAAATGTTGGGGTAAAAGGGAGTGTGACTAAGCAGTTGAACTATAGAACAAAACTAACTTATACCAATAATAAAGGAGCTTATGCCGAAGAATTTAAGTATCGTTATAGTTGGGAAAGAACCGAGAATTATTATTTTTTAGAAAATAAAAATCAGTTTTATACTATGCTCGAATTATCCTGGCAAACACCGCGAATTAAGGGGGTGCAGGTTAATGCTATGTTAGCTATTGATTTTGGAGAGTTGTATCATTCAACAGGAGCAAGTTTAAGTTTGCAGTATACGCCCAATTTTAAAAACAGAGAATAGTTTCCAGACTAGATAAGAATACCTATTTTTGCGGTAAATAAACATATGTACGAATGTTAAAAGAAAAGGAAAGAGTTGTTTATAATTTTTTGGCTATTATTGATGCCTTAATTGCTTGGGCTTCTCTGGATGTGGCTTTATATTTTCATTTCGGACAGTTTACTTTTTTAAATAACAAAGACTCCATTATTCTTCATTTAGTTGTTCTGGTTTTGTGGTTTTTGTTGTCAAAGGCGTTTAGGACTAATGAGCTATACAGGTCTCGTCCATACTCTATCTTATTGTCAAATATTGTTGGTGCAACATTTGTAGGTATAGGTATCCTGGCTTTAGCGGTTTTTGTATTTAACCTTTATTATATTGGTATTACGCCAATTATTTATTTTGGAGTAATATCGGCAATTGTCCTTTTTCTTATGAAGATGATGCTCTTTGCCTATATGAAAGGAGCACGAAAAAAGGGTTTAAACTCAAGAAATATTCTTATTGTTGGTGATTCATCTGCCTTAGCTTTTATTCATCAAGTTTTAAATTACACAGAATGGGGGTATCGGATTATTGGTGTTGTAGGAAGTGACGACCTTAAAAAACTGATTGAACATAAGGTGACTTTTCTGCCTGAAGATACTGATATTGACAAGGTAATTGAGGAAAAGACAATTGATGAAGTAATATATTGTCGTGAGAAAGCCCGTATGGAAGATATTATGAGTTTACTAACCAGTTGTAATGAGCTGGGGGTGGTATTCCGAATGTCATCGCCATTTTTTAATATGCTAACAAATAAAACCCACTTGCACTATTTTGGCACTACCCCCGTTTTAACAATTTCAAATACACCAATGGATTATCTGTTGTTGAAGTTGAAAAGTATATTTGATTTTACAGTGTCTTTTATTACTATAACTATTTTTTCACCATTATATATTGGTATTGCAATTGGGATTAAATTAAGCTCAAAGGGCCCGGTTTTCTTTAAACAAAAACGGGTTGGTATAAGAGGGCGTAAATTCTGGGTGTATAAGTTCAGAACCATGGTAACTAATGCAGAGGAGTTAAAAGAAAAGCTGATGGATCGGAATGAAATGGATGGCCCTGTATTTAAAATTGCAAGAGACCCTCGAATTACTGGGATAGGTAACTTTTTAAGAAAGACAAGCTTAGATGAGTTGCCTCAATTCTTTAATGTACTATTAGGTGATATGTCAATTGTGGGACCTCGTCCTCCTGTTCCTTCTGAAGTTAAAGAGTATGAGCGTTGGCAGCTCCGTCGCTTATCAATGAAGCCCGGCATAACTTGTATTTGGCAAATATCGCCATCGCGTAATGATGTTTCTTTTGAAGAATGGATGCGTATGGATTTGGAGTATATTGATAATTGGTCGTTACGTTTGGATTTTGTCATTATCTTAAAAACGATCAGAACCATGTTTAGGGCTGACGGGAAATAAAACTAATGATATGCTCAAAAGACATTACTTATACATTCTGTTGTTAACATTTTTTATTAATAGCTGTTCAACACGACCGAGTGTTCCTCGTTATTTTCCTGATGAAGATAAGATGGCATTAATTATTGCAGATGTTTACCAGGTAGAAAGTTTACTTGCTCAAACGCGCTTGAACTATAACCTGGATAAAGAAGATAACGTGTCTGGTTATTATCGTTTTGTATTAGAGCAGCATGGCTTAACAAAGGTAGATTTTGATACGGCTATGGCTTGGTATTCAGCTCATCCTGTAGTGCTTTCTGATGTATATGAGCAAGCAGTTGTGATACTAAGCAAACGTGATGCTGAATTGAAAAACAGAATGAATAAAGAAAAGGAAGAGCAATCAAACCTTACAAAGATTCCGGATATCCAGGAGTTATGGAAGGATTCGACAGAATTTAGTTTGCCATATAATTCATTAGACTCGTTGGATAATAGATTACCTTTTTGTATAAGTACAGACTCATTGCAAAATGGTGTATTAAGATTGCATGCGGTTTACACTTTTAAAGAAGGAAGTTTTTTAGATAGTGCTCAGATGAAGATACTGGCTTGTTATGCTGATAGTACAGTCGATACCTTAGAGTATCATATTCATAAGTCATTTAAAAAGGTAGAAGGCAATATTTCGCATTCAATTACTAAAGAAAAATACCTGATAAATATTGAGGGATTTCTATTTGATCATGATACAGCAAAACAATCTTTGGTTGAAATTAGTGATGTAAAATTATCATTTATTCCAATAATGGAGAGTGAAGAAATGATGCTGAGGTAATGCGAAAAGTAAGTTCTCATTATTACCTGAGACCTGATGGAACATTTGGGAAGCGGCCAATTATACAGTTTGATAACGAAGGTCGCATTATTAATATTAGAGAAGCCGGAGACTATTTTAAAGAAGAGGCTGGCTTAGAATATTATCCGGGTATTATTGTTCCCGGTTTTGTTGCTTCAATTACAGAAGTAAGTACTTATAAAAGGAAAAGAGTACAGGCTGTCAGCAATGGGGTGTTGCGGTTAAAGGAAGGGTGTGACACCTTATGTAGTGATAAATATGTCAATGCCTGGCGTTCAATCATTGATAATGTATTGCGGGAAAATTCCCGGTTTGATTTAGCACATTACCTGATAAAGCATACGGTAGAAGCTGCCCGGATCTTAAATGAAACGGAATGGGGAGAGATTCGGGAAGGGGCGAAGCCAGGACTTCTGGTTATACAAAAAATTGATTTGAGAGCTTTTACTGTTACCAATAACTCTACATTTCGTCTAATTCAGAAATAAAATGGAATATTTAACCTGCCTTGCAATTGAAACATCTTTAAAAGTGGGCAAGGCAATAATGGAAGTCTTTAATTCTGATGATTTTGGTGTAAAACTAAAAAGTGATGACTCGCCATTAACTAAAGCAGATATGAGGAGTCATCAAATTATTGATTCGGCACTACGTGCAACAAAAATTCCAGTACTTAGTGAAGAAGGGGAACATTCGCCATATAGTGAACGTCGGTTCTGGCGGGATCTTTGGATTGTAGATCCGCTTGATGGAACCAAAGAATTTGTGAAGCGAAGGGGAGAGTTTACGGTTAATATAGCTTTAGTTCGAAATCAAAGGCCAGTGATGGGGGTGGTTTTTGTACCTGCTAAGGCCTGTTTGTATTGGGGTGATAAATCAGGGGCATATAAAGCTGAATTACCAAAAGATTGGATTCAAACAGATGTATCTTCTTTAATAAATTCACTTTGTACAGAAAGAATACCGAAAGACTTGCCAAAAGTAACAACAGTAGTTACAAGCATTAGTCATTTATCGCAAGAAACCGAAGAGTACATAAGCCTGTTAAAACGCAAAGAAGAAGCTTTGGCATTAGTATCTATAGGCAGTTCACTAAAAATGTGTTTAATTGCAGAAGGAGCAGCTCATTTGTATCCCCGTTTGGGACCTACAATGGAATGGGATACTGCTGCCGGACAGGCTGTTATTGAAGCTGCCGGAGGGCAGTTATATGACTGGGAAACAAAACAGGCAATGACTTATAATCGTGAGAACTTACGAAATGGTTCTTTTCTAGCTGTAGCAAAAGGTATTGATATAAAGCAGTACTGGTAGTAGGTTTTTATAAGTAGAAACTTTGAATAACAGGGGTTTTTAATATTTTCTTACCATTTGCAACTCAATTGCGTTAAAGAATTATAAAACGAAATCTAAATACTGATTTTTGTCACAATACCGTCGATAATTTTTTATCTTTGCGGCATTGTTGAATTATAAAAATCACTATACAAATGGCTGCAATTGACAGTTTTAATTTCGCAGGAAAAAAGGCCATCATTCGCGTGGATTTTAACGTGCCTTTGAATGATAAATTTGAAATAACAGATGATACCCGTATCCGGGCTGCTGTACCTACAATTAAAAAGGTATTGGCTGACGGAGGAGCTGTAATATTAATGTCTCACCTGGGGCGTCCGAAAGGCGAAGCTAAAGAAGAGTTTTCATTAAAGCACATTGTAGCTCATCTTACTGCTACTTTAGGTGTTGATGTTAAGTTTGCACCAGATTGTATTGGTGATGAGGTAAAAGCAATGGCATCTGATCTTAAAAGTGGTGAAGTATTATTACTTGAAAATTTGCGTTTCCACAATGAAGAAACTAAGGGAGATGAAGGATTTGCAAAGCAATTGGCTGAATTAGCTGATGTTTATATAAACGATGCCTTTGGTACGGCTCACCGTGCACATGCTTCAACAACTATCATTGCTAAGTTTATGGCTGAGAAGATGGCAGGATACCTTTTAGATAAAGAAATTAAATTTTTAGGAGATACGGTTGCCAATGCAGAAAAGCCATTTGTTGCTATCGTTGGTGGAGCTAAAGTGTCAGGAAAACTGGAAGTGCTAAAATCGCTGATAACAAAGGTTGATACAATCTTAATTGGCGGAGGTATGGCATACACATTCCTTAAAGCACAAGGACATAATGTAGGTAACTCATTAGTTGAGGAAGATTTGGTTGAGACGGCAAAAAAAATATTGGTAGATGCAGAGAAGAACGGTGTTAATTTCATGTTGCCTATAGATAACCTGGCTGCTGATAAATTTGCTGATGATGCTGATATTATGGAAGTGGGATGTGATATTCCTGAAGGACGAATGGCTTTAGATGTTGGTCCTAAAACAACAGCTGCTTATTCGGCTGAGATTGCAAGTGCTAAAACAGTCGTTTGGAATGGTCCTATGGGATGTTTTGAGATGCCTAATTTTTCTAAAGGAACATTTGGCGTTTGCCAGGCAGTAGCTGATTCATCAGCAGTGTCTATCATTGGTGGTGGAGATTCTGTTGCAGCGGTTAATCAAAGTGGTTTAGCAGATAAAATGAGCCATATTTCTACCGGAGGTGGTGCTTCCCTTGAGTTTTTAGAAGGAAAAGAATTACCAGGGGTAAAAGCTATTCGCGGATAAAAATATACCATGTTATATATTATGCGGCCTGTTGACGTAAGTTGACAGGCTTTTTTGTTTTTAAGCTTATATTTGCTGCAAATTTAATATTGCAATGACATTATTTTATAACCTTGGAATAGCGCTATATTCGCTTTTGATTTATCTGGTTTCCCCGTTTAATTCAAAAGCCAGGCTTCTAAAAGAGGGACGCTTATTGACAAAGAGGCAATTGAGCTGTTTGTCTGTTAATGGTAAAGTGATATGGATCCATGCGGCCAGTTTGGGGGAATTTGAACAAGGGCGTCCGGTCATTGAGGCGATAAAAGAAAAGTATCCTGATTATAAAATTGTACTCACATTTTTCTCGCCATCGGGTTATGAAGTACGTAAAAATTATGAGTTGGCTGATTATATATTATACCTTCCATCGGATACTAAGCAAAATGCAAAGCGATTTATAAATTGTATAAGACCGGAAAAGGTGTTTTTTATAAAGTACGAATTTTGGTATCATTACCTTAATACATTAAAGCAGCAAAATATACCAGTATATGGCGTATCAATGATTTTTAGGAAAGAGCAATCTTTCTTTAAGTTCTATGGTACCTGGTTTCGGAAAATGCTGGGTGCATTCCAAAAGTTTTATGTGCAGGATGACGCATCAGGAGAATTGTTAAAAAGTATCCGGTTTAAAAACTATTCCGTTTCCGGCGATACCCGTTTTGACAGGGTGAGGGATATTGCAAACGAATCGAAAAAATTTGATATACTTGATCAGTTTGTGGGTAACTCAAAACAAGTTATTGTTGCAGGCAGCACATGGGCACCTGATGAGGATATATTGATCAATTATGTACAGAATATAAATAGGGAAGTAAAGTTAATAATTGCGCCTCATGAAATACATACCGAACATATTGAGCAGATAGAAGCAAAATTGAAGGTGCCGTTTTTTAGATATACTAACCCGATTGATAAGCCTGCAGAAGCACAGGTTTTAATTGTGGATACAATAGGGATGTTATCGGCTATATATAAATATGGACAGATAGCTTATATTGGCGGAGGATTTGGAAAGGGTATACATAATACACTTGAAGCTGCAACCTATGGAATGCCGGTATTTTTTGGCCCAAACTTTCGGAAGTTTAAAGAAGCACATGATTTGATAGCCATAGAAGCTGGCTATACATTTAAAGAAGAAGGTACCTTTATTACCCAGGTTGAAAAACTATGGAGGGATGAAGCTTTGTTGATAAAAGTCTCAAAAAATGCAGGAAACTATGTCAATAATATGTGTGGTGCAACAAAGCAAATTATGGAAGAAGTTTTTGTTTTGTAGTTAAGTGTGCGAATACCAGTTTTGAGTCGGAGTTTTTGTAGCTTCGGCTTTTTTTTATTTCTAAAATTAACAAGTTGTTAGTAACATTCCAAAAAATGGATGATTATGGTTTAGTATCAGCCTATGTTAAATAGATGTGTTTGCGAAGCATTAGTAAATACAAGAGGTTTAAGAATTGCAATAGCTGATCAAAGTTTTTCGAATCCTGTTTGTAAAAATATCCTTTTAAACAACTTTTAGGCTATTGTGAAAAAGTTAACATGCATTAAATTAGTGTGTAAGGTGAAAATTTTAGACAACTTTTAATCATTGTTAATAACTATTGTTTGCTGAAAAATGATACCTTTCTTAACTTGCAGACGTGTTAAAGTGAGGAGAAAAAAATACTAAATACCATTTTATCAACGTTTTAAATTTTTGAGAGCAAATGGCTGTTAAAGAAATCGACCTAAAAACTAACATTGTGAGTAAAACTTACACTTATGAGGATGCTTTTAATGCTTCTCTTGAATATTTTCAAGGAGATGAGTTAGCGGCTCGTGTATGGGTAAATAAGTATGCATTGAAAGATTCTGATGGTAATATTTACGAAACCAATCCTGATGAGATGCATTGGCGATTGGCAAGAGAAATTGCCAGGGTAGAAGAAAAGTATGCTAATCCCTTAACGGTAACCAAACTGTATGATTTATTAAAGAACTTTAAGTATATCGTGCCTCAAGGAGGGCCGATGTCAGGGATTGGTAATAACTACCAGATAGCCTCTTTATCTAATTGTTTTGTTATTGGTGATGATGGACCATCAGACTCGTATGGTGGTATTATGAAAGTTGATCAGGAACAGGTTCAGCTGATGAAGCGTCGTGGTGGTGTTGGGCATGATTTGTCCCACATTCGTCCGAAGGGTTCTCCTGTAAAAAATTCAGCATTAACCTCTACAGGAATCGTGCCCTTTATGGAACGATTCAGTAATTCAACACGAGAAGTAGCGCAAGATGGCCGTCGTGGTGCATTAATGCTAAGTGTTTCCATCAAGCACCCTGATTCAGAATCATTTATTGATGCCAAGATGGAGCAAGGTAAGGTGACTGGCGCAAATGTATCGGTGAAGATTGATGATGCTTTTATGCAGTCGGTGGTAGATGGTAAAAAATACACTCAGCATTATCCTGTTGATTCTAAAAAACCAAGTTATACACAGGAAATTGATGCAAGTGGTTTATGGCAAAAAATTGTTCATAATGCATGGAAATCTGCTGAGCCGGGAATATTATTCTGGGATACAATTATAAAAGAATCAGTGCCGGATTGTTACTCTGATATGGGTTATCGTACTGTATCAACAAATCCATGCGGCGAAATTCCATTATGTCCATATGATAGTTGTCGCTTAATTGCACTTAACTTATACTCATATGTTGAGAATCCGTTTACACCAAAGGCAAAATTTAATTTTGAATTATTTAAAGAGCATGTTGGTTATGCTCAGCGTATGATGGATGATATTATTGATCTGGAGCTTGAAAAGATTGATGGTATTTTAGATAAGATAAATGCAGATCCGGAAAAAGACAGGGTAAAGCGTGTTGAACGTGAACTTTGGGAAAATATTCGTAAGAAAGCAGAAGAAGGTCGTCGTACGGGTGTTGGGATTACTGCTGAAGGAGATATGTTAGCTGCATTAAACCTTCGGTATGGTAGTGATGTAGCAGTTGACTTTTCTATTGAAGTACATAAAAGCCTGGCTTTGGCTGCTTATCGCTCTTCTGTTGATATGGCAAAAGATCGTGGTGCTTTCCCAATTTATGATGCTAAAAAAGAATTAAAGAATCCATTTATCAACCGTTTATTTGATGCAGATCCTGCCCTGGCAGCTGATATGAAGAAATACGGTCGCCGTAATATTGCTTTATTAACGATTGCACCTACAGGAACAACCAGTTTGATGACACAGACTACTTCGGGTATTGAGCCAGTTTTCTTGCCGGTATATAAGCGTCGTCGTAAAGTTAATCCAAATGATACAGAAACACGTGTTGATTTTGTGGATGAAGTTGGCGATAGCTGGGAAGAATACACTGTTTTTCACCACAAGTTTGTAACATGGATGGAAGCTAATGGGTATGAAACAGCTAAAGATTATACACAGGAAGAGTTAGATGAGCTAATGGCCAAGTCGCCATACTATAAAGCTACATCAAATGATGTTGATTGGATGAATAAAGTACGCATGCAGGGTGGGGTACAGAAATGGGTAGATCACTCCATAAGTGTAACCATTAATCTTCCTGCAGATGCTACAGAAGAGCTGGTAGGACAGCTTTATGTTGAAGCATGGAAAAGTGGGTGTAAAGGTGTTACCGTTTATCGCGACGGTAGTAGAGCAGGTGTACTTGTGGCCAATGATAAGAAGGAAGAAAAGAAAAAAGGTGTTTTTCCAAAGAAACGACCTTTGGAATTAGAGGCTGATGTAGTACGTTTTCAGAATAACAAAGAAAAGTGGATTGCTTTTGTTGGTCTGATTGATGGTACACCTTATGAAGTATTTACAGGTTTATCTGATGATGAAGATGGTATTTTATTACCTAAATCTGTTCAAACAGGTAAGATCATTAAGAACCGGGAAGAGGATGGTACATCGCGTTATGATTTTCAATTTACCAACAAGCGAGGTTATAAAACCACCATTGAAGGCTTATCGCATAAATTTGATAAAGAATACTGGAATTATGCGAAGCTAATTTCCGGAGTATTGCGTCAGCAAATGCCAATTGAAGGCATTATAAACCTGGTGGCAGGCCTGCAATTAGACAGTGAGTCGATTAACACATGGAAAAATGGTGTAGAAAGAGCACTTAAAAAATATGTTCCTAATGGAACAAAAGCTAAAAAAGGAAAATGTGAGAATTGTAATTCAGATGAGCTAATCTACCAGGAAGGTTGTCTTATTTGTAAGAGTTGTGGTTCTTCAAAATGCGGTTAATTATCTGCCAAAATATATAACCGAAATAAAAAGAGGGTGTCCAAAAAGTAAGAAAATTGATTCTTTGTCAAAGTTCAGTATTCCCACAACTCTGTAGAGATGCTGAATTTTAGCAACTCCCCTTTAGATATTTAAGGGTAAAATGTTGTTGAAGATAAGGGATTCTTACTTTTGGACATTCTTTATATTACTTAGTAGTCTTATAAAAGAATAGGCTATAACACCATTTGTGTAAATTATTAACAGCACTTCAGGAATAACTCCTGAACATCGACCGTTATACTTTTATTTGACCTATGTGTGTTATAAGAAATCTTTAATCCCATCGAGCAAACTATTAATAAACATAGCCCTGTTTGCAATAATATAATACAACAAATAAGCGATAGATAGCGATGTCCATTGATTTTTTGTTAGATGCTTTACTTTGTTTATTATTACTTTAATAATAATACCAATCAACAATTGCGATTTGACATTCAGTGGTTTCAGCAAGTGCTAATTTTATGCATTGTATTTTTTTTTGAAATGCTATTTGTAGTTCTTGTTTTTTAAGATAATCCATATTCCTACCCCAAGCGTACAAACCCCAGTTATTAATGCACCTATTGAAGAGGAGTGTGAAAAGCAGTCTAATTTAAAAATCAGATTCAGAACATTTATTGTAATCAACATTAATCCCAAACAAATTAATAAATTTTTGCCCATATTATTTATTTAAGTAATAAGAGGATATATTTTCTGGTTGTAAATATCCTCGTGTGAATTTTAAAACAGTTCCTATAGCAAAGTCTGGTTAATGTGTTCTCTTATAAAAAACAACAAAAACAACAACAACTATTGAGCCTGCAAATTCTAGTAAATAAAGAATCTGAGAGTGATCATTCATAACAATATTAATTGTGCTGGTAGTTGTTTGAAAGCAAGCAAGTATTAACAAAAGCCACCTGTTTGTTTTTATATTAGTAATATTAAAAAGTATAGAAAATAGTATAATTGAAGTAGTAATGTATCCATAATTAGAAGATATTAAAGATATCAGCCCTAGTATTAAAATGATGGATGAAATGATTAAATGTTAAAACTTTCCTATTCATTAGATTAAGCTTATTGAAAGCGCTGCCTTAAACAGATGATAATAATAAGATTACCATCTAAACAGCGCTTATAATTTATTATTTGGGAATACCATTTGCCCAACCGACAAGAGCTCCTGCAGCAAAAGCAACGCCAACTAAGGCAAAGCCTACTCCGCCTGTAGCTATGCCTACTGCAACTCCCACTGCAGCAAGTGGTACTCCAACAACAGTAAATACATCAGATGATGCACCGCCATTAACATTCTTCATTTCCTCGGCATTTAATTCCCGAACACCCATGTCTTTTAAATCTAACATCGTTCTAAAGTTTAGATAACTGCGACATTATTGTCTGGCAAATAAGGAGTTATTCTTAGTTGTTAGATGTAAAGTTATCCGGTGTAGTTGACAAAAAAGGTCAAAAAATTGTTTTTATCATTAAAACCACCATTTATCTCTTTTATTTCATCTTCATCTAAAAAACGGATATTGACATCAATTGTAATTTGGCAAGGTCGTATATATTCAAATGATCGCTTTTCCTTTGAATAAACGATTTCTACCCCTAATAATTTAAGTTCATCAATCATTCGGTAGGCATGCCGACAGGAAACGCCAAGTTTTTGAGATAGCTCAGTTGAATTACCGGTTTTTCGTTTCCTGATTAACTCTTCGAGGTATTGGTAACGATGTAGTTTGCTAAGCTTCATTATAAACACATTTTTACATAATTACCAATTATAGGCTAATAATCAAAATAGAACACTGGTAAATTAATAATAATAGATTAGTCTTCGGTGGGTTAGTTTTTGCGTGAGGTCAATTATATCGGAGCGATAATCGTTAAGCTATGGAGAACAAAAACTTACGTCTCCCCTCGGCCATAAATTCATTTGCAAGGCCTTCTAAGTTATTTTTATTTTAAGTACTAATCATGAATTGAATAGTAAACTAGTGATTGACTTATTCCCTTTTAAACCCAACCAGTTGCATAGATATAATTGCCAGGGCTTTTAAAAAGCTTTTAAAGCCTGTAATTATGGCTGTGGGAGGTGCTAAATGTTCAAATAACGCATAAAAAACATTGAACATGATTAAATCTAATCAAATGTTATTATTTTAACGTTAAAAATAAAATACCACATACGTAACTAAGACAAAAAGTTTTATGAATATAAAACAGGTTCAAGGCATTCAGCTATACTCCTTAGTAGCCGTTCGCATTCTTATAGGCTGGTACTTTCTATACGAAGGAGTTGTAAAATTTCTAAACCCCAATTGGTCGGCCTTTGGCTTTTTAAAGAGTTCACAAGGCTTTTTTAGTACAATATTTATTGATTTAGCCGATAGTTCCATTGCAGTTGATATTATTAACCAGCTTAATACCTGGGGACTTATTGCTATTGGATTAGGGCTTATTGTTGGTCTGTTTACCAGGATAGCTTCAATAGCCGGTGCTGTTTTAACCTGCCTTTATTACTTATCGCACCCACCACTTATCCAGGCACAACCAATAATGCTTTCAATGGAGCATACCATGTGGGTTGATAAGAATTTAATATTTATGGCTGTACTTATTGTTATGTATGCTTTTCCAACAGGGCATCGTATTGGAGTTGACCGTTATTTATTTTATAAAAGAGGCTGATATATGGATAATCCTAAAGAACAACAAAAGTTTAACAGAAGAGATGTTGTTAAAACATTAGCCACTTTACCAGTGCTTGGCGCTTTTGGCTACGGTCTGTTTAAGAAATTAAATTATCAAAAGAAAAAGACCTATAGTATTGCCAATGATCTTGGCCTTAATTTGTATGATGAACAGGGCGTAAGTACATCAGGCGGAGGACAGACAATACGACTGGGCATTATTGGTGTTGGTATAAGAGGCAGACAGTTAATGGAGGCAGCAGGTTTTGCTCACCCTAAGCTTCTTAAAGGCTGGGAAGAGAATTACCGTGTTAACAAAAATGATACCCGGCTGGCAGACTACAGGGATCAGGAAGATTTAAATATAGAATTCAGGGCGGTGTGTGATATTTTTGATTACCATGCAGAAGATGGCATACTGGCTGCTGGTAATAGCAATAAAATAACTGAACAACAACAAGTTGTATCAAAAGCCAAACGTTATAGAAATTATAAGGACCTGTTGGCAGACCCTGAAATAGATGCTGTAATAATTGCTACACCAGATCACTGGCATGCACAAATGGCCATTGATGCAGCTAAAGCCGGAAAACATATTTACATAGAAAAAGGACTGACACGAACAGTTGAAGAAACATTTGCCTTGCGAAAAGCCATTAAAGAATCCGGGGTAATAATGCAGTTGGGGCACCAGGGGCGACAAACGGCAAGTTTTAATAAAGCTAAAGAATTAGTTGATAAAAATGTATTAGGCAAAATCTCACTTATAGAAGTATGTACCAATCGTAACGATCCTAATGGAGCATGGGTGTATCCCATACACCCAAAGGCCAGTGAGCATAATATTGACTGGCAGCAATTTATTGAGCCAACCAACAAGCATCCCTTTAGCCTCGAACGTTTCTTTCGCTGGCGGTGCTGGTGGGATTATGGAACAGGGCTGGGAGGCGACTTGCTAACACATGAATTTGATGCTGTTAACCAAGTGATGAAATTAGGTATACCGCATTCGGCAGTTGCCTCTGGTGGCGTCTACTTTTATAAAGACGGGCGGGAAGTGCCGGATGTCTTTCAGGCCGTTTTTGAATACCCCGAACGTGACCTTACTTTTATGTATAGTGCATCATTGGCCAACGACTATTATCGCGGCAAGGTATTGATGGGGCACGATGCTACCATGAAGATGGAAAATACGCTTGAAATCTATCCTGATAATCGTTCAACACAATACAGGAAGCAATTAGAGGCCGGTTTAATATCGCCCGATAAGCCCATGATAACTTATGAGCCGGGTAAAAACACACTGGATGGTATAACTTCGGCAACTGAGCAGTACTTTGCAAGCCGGGGCTTACTTTATACACATGTAAAAGGAAAAAGGGTAAACACAGCCCATTTGCATATAAAAGAATGGTTAGAATGTATAAGGACAAATAAGCAACCAAGTTGCGATATTGATCAGGCATTTGAAGAGGCCATAACAGCACATATGGCAACCATTGCATACCGGGAAAACAGGAAAGTATTCTGGGATGCCGATAAAGAACACGTTATATAACCCTACCTATAATAAGCCTAGTATTAATCATTTTTAGAGACTGAATATGAACGAAAAAAAGAAAAGATCAGGTATAGATCGACGACAATTTATTAGTAAAGCAGGACTTGCAGCAGCAGGGTTTACCCTAATGCCATCGGCTGTTTTAGGTGCCCGGAAACGGAAAAAAGCAAGTGATAAATTAAATATTGCAGGTGTTGGCGTTGGCGGAAGAGGCTTTGGTGTATTAAAGGCTATGGAGAGCGAAAATATTGTAGCCCTGTGTGATGTGGACTGGAGATATGCTAAAGGCTGCTTTGATTATTTTCCGAAAGCTAAAAAATACTGGGACTGGCGGAAAATGTTTGACGAAATGGGTAATGATATTGATGCTGTAGTTGTAGCAACAGCAGATCACACCCATGCAATAATTGCAGCACAGGCCATTACAATGGGTAAACATGTGTATGTTGAAAAACCATTAACGCATACTGTTTACGAATCGCGCTTACTAACAAAATTGGCAGCAAAGTACCAGGTAGCTACCCAGATGGGAAATCAGGGGGCATCGGGTGAAGGTGTAGCCTTAACAACAGAATGGATACAAAACGGTGAAATTGGTGAAATACGAAAAGTGGAAGCCTTTACTGACAGACCTATCTGGCCACAAGGCTTAAACCGGCCAACTGAAGAACAAGCTATTCCTGATACCTTTAACTGGGATTTATTTATAGGGCCTGCAAAAATGCGTCCATACAATGAAATATATACACCATGGAACTTCCGCGGATGGTGGGACTTTGGAACAGGTGCACTGGGTGATATGGCCTGCCATATTCTTCATCCGGTATTTAAAGGGCTTAACTTAGGTTATCCAACCAAAGCACAGGGGAGTTCAACCTTATTATTAACCGATGCAGCACCGGTTGCACAAAAAGTAAGATTGGTTTTTCCAGAGCGTAAAAAACTGGCAAAGGTTAATATGCCTGAAGTAGAAGTGCATTGGTACGATGGTGGACTTCAACCACTAAAACCAGAAGGGTGGCCTGCTGGTAAAGATATGAACAACCAGGGAGGAGGAGTACTTTTCCATGGCTCAAAAGATACTTTGGTTTGTGGGTGTTATGGACGCGACCCATGGTTGTTGTCAGGTCGTAAGCCTGATGTACCCAAAACAATGCCACGCATAAAAATCAGTCACGAGATGGATTGGGTGAGAGCATGTAAAGAATCGCCCGAAAATAGAACTGAAACCTTATCGCCGTTTAGCGAAGCAGGGCCGTTTAATGAAATGGTGGTAATGGGCGTTTTAGCCGTTCGCTTACAGTCGCTTAATAAAGAACTTGAATGGGATGGTGAGAATATGCGCTTTACCAATATTGCGGATGATGAAACCCTACGTACAGTTATTAGCGATGGTTTTAAAATACATGACGGGCATCCTACTTTTGATAAAGAGTGGACAAAACCGGTTAATGCAAATGCTTTTGCACAAGAGCTGATAAAACATACTTACAGAAATGGCTGGACATTACCCCCGATGCCAAAGTAAGTACTAAATATTATATCCGGTAAATCAGTATTTTATCAAACACCTGTTGTTTGGTATTTAAAAATTAACATATGAAACAATCATGACATAAGTTTCTTGCCACACATGAGTATAATTAAAATACCTTGTCTTGCATTTTAATACTTATGTCTTGCTACTTAATTTTAAACACATGAAACGAGCCATGAGAATAGCTTCTCATACAGGAGGATGACAAAATTGGCGAGTTTCATATGATCAATGAATACAAATTTTAGACATATGAAAAATATAATCTTTATAAGCATCGTTACTCTATTTATGTTGAACTCATGTTGTAATCAACCACAAGGGCATAACACCCTTACAAAAGAAGAAAAAGCTGATGGCTGGCAATTGTTATTTGATGGAAAAACACCTGATGGCTGGCGTAACTATGGTAAAACGACTTTTCCTGATGGTTGGGAAATAACCGAAGATGGTACCATTCATTGCCCGGGATCAGGCAGAGGAGAAGCCGGGGGTAAAGATCGTGGAGATATCATTTTTGGTGACAAGAAATTCGGGAATTTCCATCTGAAATTGGAATGGAAAATATCTAAAGGAGGTAACTCTGGTATATTCTACCTTGGGCAAGAAAGTGATAAGCTTGATTATATCTGGAAAACAGCACCGGAGATGCAAGTGTTGGATAATGAAAATCACCCTGATGCCAATGCAGGTATTGCCGGTAACAGGCAAGCAGGCTCATTATACGACCTGTATGCTGCTACACCCCAGAATGCCAAGCCTTTTGGCGAGTGGAATACTGTAGAAATTAAAGTATATAAAGGATCTGTATGGCATATTCAGAATGGGGAAACTGTTGTTGAATACCATTTATGGACACCTGAATGGAACGAATTGGTAGCAGGAAGTAAATTCCCTGCATTAAATCCAACCTGGGCTGATGTGGCAAGCGAAGGTTATATTGGGCTTCAGGATCATGGTGATGATGTGTGGTTCCGCAATATTAAAATTAAAGAACTATGATAAGGCTAAATAAATTGCAGGGGATATTACTTTTAGCTGTATCATTGATGATAAATGCATGCGCACAACCAGTAACAAAAGATATTGGACTGCAACTATGGTCTGTTCGTGATGATATGAAAGCAGATGCCCCGGCAACCATCAGGCAAATTGGTGAAATGGGCTATACTTTTATTGAAGCAGCCGGTTATGCCAATGGGCAGTTTTATGGAATGGAGCCCCTGTCGTTTAAGAAATTGCTTAATGATAACGGACTACAATTTATAGCATCACATTGTGGACAGGCATTACCCGATTCCTTATCGTGGGAAGAAACCATGCAATGGTGGGATGAATGTATTAACGCCCATGCTAAAGCAGGTGTAAAGTACATTGTACAACCATTTATGGATAAAAAAGGCTATGGTTCACTGGATGATTTAAAGCGTTACTGCGCTTATTTTAATGTTATAGGAGAAAAATGTAATGCTAAAGGCATCCGTTTTGGCTACCACAACCATGATAAAGAATTTGATACGGTAGATGGTGTTATTCGTTATGATTTTATGCTGAATAATACCGACCCAGGGAAAGTGATGTTTCAATTGGATCTTTATTGGATAATGAAAGGTGGAAAAGACGCTATTACTTATTTTAATACATACCCGGGCCGCTTTGAGCTATGGCATGTTAAAGATGAAAAAGAATTGGGTGAGAGTGGACTGATGGATTTTGAACCTGTTTTTAATGCTGCCAGAATATCGGGTATGCAGCATATAATTGTTGAGGTTGAGCGTTATAACTATACGCCAATAGAAAGTGTAAAAAAGAGTTTAAACTATCTTAAACAGGCTGCTTACGTGAAGTAATTTATACTGGTTTACAAGTTAAAGGTTGTCGATTATTGGCAACCTTTTTTGTTTTAATTTAAGTTCTGACTTCTGTATCTCAATTACTATCTTTGCAAAAAAATAACAATATATGGCAGCTCAGAAAGTACGCGTGCGATTTGCACCCAGTCCAACCGGCCCTCTTCATATTGGGGGTGTTAGAACAGCTCTTTTTAATTACCTGTTTGCTAAAAAGCATGGTGGTGATTTTATCCTTCGGATAGAAGATACAGACTCAGCACGTTTTGTAGAAGGAGCAGAAGAGTATATTAACGAAAGTTTGGAATGGTTGGGTATGACTGTTGATGAAGGCGTAAAGCAAGGCGGTGATTTTGGCCCGTATAAACAAAGTGAGCGACGTGATATTTATAAGAAATATGCCGACCAGTTAATTGAAACAGGTTGGGCGTACTATGCCTTTGAAACCAGCGAAGAACTGGATGCATTGCGTATACAGGCTGAAGCTGAAAAGAAAACCTTTTCATATGATATGCATACTCGTATGAGCCTGAAAAATTCATTAACGCTTAGCAAAGAAGAAACGGCACAGCGAATGGAGGCAGGGGAGCCTTGGGTAATACGTTTTAAAATGCCTGAAGATACCGAAGTGCAAACAATGGATATGGTGCGTGGATTGGTAAAGTTTAATACCAATACGCTGGATGACAAAGTCATTTATAAGAGTGTAGATCAACTGCCTACCTATCATTTGGCAAATATTGTTGATGATCATTTAATGCAAATATCACATGTTATTCGCGGCGAAGAGTGGTTACCGTCAGTACCCCTGCACATAATGCTGTACCGGGCATTAAAATGGGAAGAAACCATGCCCACTTTTGCCCACTTACCATTAATACTGAAGCCAACAGGAAAAGGAAAACTATCGAAGCGTGATGGCGATAAAGGTGGTTTCCCGGTATTTCCCTTAAACTGGCAGCTGGAAGATGGTATTGCAATGGGCTATCGCGAAAGCGGTTATTTTGCCGAGTCACTTGTTAATATATTGGCCCTGCTGGGCTGGAACCCCGGTGATGAGCGTGAATTATTTACCATGAATGAACTTATTGAAGCTTTTACAATAGAACGCGTAAATAAGTCAGGAGCACGTTTTGATCCGGATAAGGCCAAATGGTTTAATCAACAACACCTTATTCGTAAGGATAATATAGAATTAGCAAAGCTCTATATGGAAGAGTTAAAAGCTAAAAATATAACAGCTGATGAGGCTTATGTAAGTAAAGTTACCGCAATGGTTAAAGAGCGTGTTAACTTTGTTAGTGAACTGTGGGAGCAATCTGCCTTCTTTTTTGAAGCACCAGTAAGCTATGATGCAAAAGTTATTAAAAAACGCTGGAAGGGTGATGTACCTGCATTTATGGAAGAACTGTGCCCCGAACTGGAAAATGTGAATAATTGGGTAGCTGATGATATTAAAGCAGCTATCTCTGCGCAAATTGAGGCCAAAGGACTTGGCTTTGGATTAGTGATGAATGCTTTTCGTTTAGCACTTGTAGGGGGCGGTTTTGGCCCTGATTTGATGACTATTGCAGAGATGATTGGAAAAGATGAAACCATTAAGCGTGTAAAAGCTGCGGTTGCCAATATAAGCTAAGCAAGTAATTACATGCAAAATAAAAGTCCCGCTTCATTTTAGAAGCGGGACTTTTTATTTATCTCCTAATACCAGTCTGACAACAAGTGCCCCCATCCCCACAACTTCATCGTCGTGCTTATAAATTGTTAAGCTTCAACAGGTAGTGTGCAGTTTGTTAGTTCTCCTCCTATACAAGGAGGAGTACCTCAGCTTTACTGAGGAGAGGTGGTTAAAATAATAAATCTAACAGTCTAAAAGCTTGTCATCTCTTATCTAATAACCCCTTATCTAACCAAACTATTTTTTCTTACTCCACGAATCTCTTAAACCAACTGTACGATTAAAAATCGTTTTTTCTTCTGTAGAATCTTTATCAATACAGAAGTAACCCAAACGCTGGAACTGGTAACGCAGGATGCCATCATCAAACTTAGCACCTGCATCCATAAAGTTTGGTTCTATATAACACTTGTTAATAAGCGAAAGAGAGTTAGGATTTAAGAACTCAAGGAAATCCTTATCCTTATGGCCGTCTGGTGCATCATCCATAAATAAGCGGTCGTATTGTTTTACCTGAACTGTTTTAGCATGTTCAATACTAACCCAGTGAAGCGTACCTTTTACTTTACGGTTACTGCCTTCCATACCACTTTTAGTATCCGGGTCATAAGTGCAGTATATCTCGCTTATTTCACCATTCTTATCCTTTTTAATATCTTCGCATTTTACAATGTAAGCATTCTTTAAGCGAACTTCTCTTCCCACATCCATTCGGAAAAATTTACGTGGCGCATTCTCCATAAAATCATCACGCTCAATATAAATCTCACGGCTAAACGGAAGCTTACGCGACCCCATTGTTTCATCTTCCGGGTTATTAATCGCATCCATCCACTCAACCTGTCCTTCAGGATAGTTAGTAATAATGACCTTAACAGGATCCATTACCGCATATACACGAGGCGCACGTTTATTTAAATCTTCCCTGATGCAGTATTCCAAAAGTGCCACATCAATAATATTCTCACGTTTGGCAACACCAATCTCATCGGCAAAACGGCGAATAGATTCCGGCGTGTACCCACGGCGGCGTAAACCCGAAATAGTAGGCATACGCGGATCATCCCATCCGGCTACATAGTTTTCATTGACCAATTGAAGAAGCTTACGTTTGCTCATTACGGTGTAATTAAGATTTAAACGGGCAAATTCAATCTGGCGTGGTTGAGGCAGTACTTTTAATTCGGGTTGAAATTCTAATATCTGCTCTAAAAACCAATTGTATAAGGGGCGATGCACTTCAAATTCTAAGGTGCATATGGAGTGTGTAATACCCTCTTTAAAATCACCTTGCCCGTGAGCAAAATCATACATAGGGTAAATACACCAGTCATTACCAGTGCGGTGATGGCTAGCATGGATGATACGATACATTAAAGGATCGCGCAAATGCATATTTGGCGATGCCATATCAATTTTTGCCCTTAAAACGCATGCGCCATTCTGGAACTCACCCTTACGCATGCGCTCAAACAAATCCAGGTTTTCTTCAGCACTACGGTTACGAAACGGACTTTCTTGTCCGGGGGTTGTAGGTGTACCTTTTTGAGATGCTATTACTTCAGCACTCTGGTCATCAACATAAGCTTTACCATTTTTAATAAAAAGCACAGCCCATTGGTACAACTGCTCAAAATAATCAGACGTAAACTTAGGCTCACCATTCCATTTAAAGCCCAGCCAGTTAACATCTTCCTTTATCGAATCAACATATTCCGTATCCTCTTTGGTAGGATTAGTATCGTCAAAGCGCAGGTTAGTGCCTCCTTTATAGTGTTTGCCTAATCCAAAATTCAGGCAGATGGATTTAGCATGTCCAATATGCAAATAGCCATTGGGCTCAGGTGGAAAACGCGTTAATACAGCACCTCCGTTTTTATTTTCGCTTATATCCTTATCAATCTCCTGGTGAATGAAATTTGTTCTAGGCGTTTCGTTCGATTCCATCTGCTCTTATTTTGTCTTAAATTCGTATTTGCATTTGATAAGATGTATGTACATCAGGTGCAAAAGTAATTGTTTTTCGACTTAAAAATCTGATGATTCGGCGATAAAAGCTTATTTTCGCCAAAAAAACCGGAGGAACAATGAAAGACGAGCAATTGATTGGGCTTATTGAACTGGAAGAGATGGAGTTTTATGCTTACCATGGTTGTTTTAAAGAAGAGCAAGTGGTAGGAAACAGGTTTTTGGTTAAAGTGAGCCTTGAAACAGATTGTACTATTGCTGCAGAAAGTGATAATATTACTGATGCCCTTAATTATGTAAGTGTTTATGAGATTGTTCGTGAGCAAATTATGCAGAACTCACATTTGCTGGAGCACCTTAATAAAAGAATAATTGATGGAATATATAAGCAATTTCCACAACTAAAAAAGGCAACAGTTAAAGTATCGAAAATGAACCCGCCAATGGGAGGGCAGATGAAATGTGTTAGTGTAACTTTTAGCCGATAGCACATGGAAACAGGTGTAAAAACTAAAACGTGCCCTAAGTGTGGAGCTGCCTATTCATGTTATGCCAATTCAGATAAACCGTGTTGGTGTATGGCGTATTTTATTAATCCTGTAAACCTTAAAGTATTGGAAGAGAAATATAAAGGCTGCCTGTGTCCCGGCTGTCTTAAATTATATGGTCAAAAGAAGTGATAAAATTTGCTCAGCAGTAAATTAATTACTTATTTTGCATCCCGAAACACAATGGTTCCTTGGCCGAGTGGCTAGGCACTGGTCTGCAAAACCAGCTACGGCGGTTCGAGTCCGCCAGGAACCTCCCAGGAGAAGAAAGGATTGAAGTAGAGAACTTCAATCCTTTTGTTTTTAATGGCCCTGGACTTTCTTCATATAAAGATTGAAAAGCGATATTTCAATGTTTTTGGTAAAATGTTTCACAGAAGAAAAACTGCCAAAGAAGGGGTGTTCAGTACAGTTGTTTCTACGTACTCACTACACAAAAAAAGGTGACACTAATCCTGTTTATTTACGTGTTATTATTCTTTAACTACCAGGTTAAGGATAAATATTTAAACCTGTACGAGTTTGACCGGGTTTACAATAATGAATCATTCAATAGTAAGTCGTTCTATGAATTTGTAGAGAAGCAGATTCGCCTCATTGATGCAAAGTTAGCTAAAGGAACGCTCCATGTTTATAAAACGCAGCTTCCTAAATTAAAGCTATCCAGGGCTTCTTTCAATTTTAAACAGGTTGATGTAGTCTTGGTGATGATAATCAGAACTTTATTGCAAAATTACAATAATAACCTGGGACTTGTACTGTTTGTATATACGTAGAATATGAGATGTAAGATTGACAAAGTCTTACCTGGATTTTAGTTATGATAGAACCAACTCCGACAATTGCACAAGATAATATAAGGAAAGGTCTTGTCCTTACAACTTTTGATGAAGGGCTTATAACAATCAAAGAATGTAATAAGAGCTATTTGTATTGGGATAAGGTGAAAAATAAAAAATTACCTAAAGGATACACTTCTATTGATTTGTGGGCAGCAGTTAAAGCAACAAGGATGTTTGAAAGTAAATTCTTGAGGTTTGGTAAGTATAAGTTTCAATTTTCACAGACAGATTTTATTCAGGAAGTTTTACATGAGTTTGACCTGAATATTGGAGGTAATTTGGGTGCGCAGAAGTTGATTCCGGAAAAATAAAAGGATAGATATTTAATTAGTTCTATTATGGAGGAAGCTATTGCTTCGTCTCAAATGGAGGGCGCTGTAACGACTGGAAAAAAGGCTAAAGAGATGCTTCGCCGGGAGTCTAAACCCAAAAGCAAATCTGATCAAATGATTCTGAATAACTACAGAACAATTAAATTTATTGTAGACCACAAGTCAGGGGAATTAACTCCAGAAGGTCTACTGGCAATACATCGTTTGATGACGAAGGCTACATTAGATGATCCTGAAGGTGAAGGAGCCTTTAGGCAAGATGACGATGTACATATGGTTGATCAAGTAGAGAGTGAAATTGTTCATACTCCACCACCATATAAAGAAATATCTAAGCTCATAAAAGAGGTTTGTGAATTCTTTAATCATGATAGTCAAGGATTCTTTATTCATCCTTTTGTTGATGGGAACGGAAGGACAGATAGGGCTTTGTTTTACTGGTATTTGCTGTCTAAGGGGTATTGGTTGACAGAGTATCTTTCAATTTCAAGATTAATTTTGAAAAGTAAAACGCAATACGAAAAGGCTTATTTGTATACAGAAAATGATGATAATGACCTTACGTATTTTAGCAGTTATAATCTAAAAACGATGAAATTGTCTTTCGAGGCATTAAGGCAGTATATCAGAAAAAAATTAGATGAGAAAAAGTATATAACTAATTTTCAGAGAATACCTTTTATAAATGAGAGGATGGCTGAAATTCTTAAATGGTATTATGATGAACCAGATTTGGCATTAACAGTTAAAGAAGTTGAAAATAGATTATTAATTGCAAACCAAACAGCAAGGAATGACCTTGAATTTTTGGTTAATCTTAAATTATTAGAGATGTTACCAGCTAATAGAAAGAAAATGATGTTTATTCGTAGAGAAAACTTTGAGACTTGAATAAAGGAAATAACTCCAAAGAGATAATAATCCACGAAACGAAATCGTTTTGAGGTTATTAGTTTTAATTAATAGAGTTACTAACGATAAATGTTTAAATCAACTTTTTATAGTATAAAGCCTTTCCTGGCATTTTTGGTACAACCCGCCTTAAAGGAAAACATGTATTTTGCTGTTTTGTAACATCTCCATATGTGATATTCGTCAATTACTGAACTGCGATCATTCCATATTTTTGTGGTGAAAATTAACAAGGAACAATTGGTGTAAGTAAAAAAAGCAAAATAAACCCTACCATAAAAAGTGTCGCTATATAATGTCACCACAAGCTCATACCCAAACAAGCCCAGGCAGAAAGTTGCATGTCATCTTTTTTAGTCCGGCTCGTTCAACCAAAAAAATTGCAGAAGCCATTGCAAGTGGTATTTCAGACAGGCTTATTATTCATGATATAACCCAGGGAGTACAATCGCCTGTTAACCTCACTTGTAATGATGTTGCAGTTGTTGCAGTACCTGCTTTCTCAGGTCGTGTACCAGCTCTTGCGGCTGAATATTTAGCCCGGATAAGGGGTAATGGTGCACGGGCAATACTGGCTTGTGCTTATGGTAATTGTCATTACGAAGACACACTAACAGAATTAAGCCATATTTGTGTTAAAGCAGGTTTTGTTCCAATTAGCTCGGGTGCTTTTGTAGCCCGGCACTCATTATTTCCTGAGCTGGGTAAGGGACGACCTGATACAAAAGACTTAAAGAATGCCAGGCAGTTTGGAAAGCAAAGTATACTTCATTCCCGAATTACTGATAATGCCGATTTTAATATAGAGACCCCAACGCTTAACCGACCTGCCGGTGTGGTTCCATTGGTGGCAAAGTCTAATTCTAATTGTAATTTCTGTGGTATTTGTGCCCGTTCATGTCCTGCAGGAGCTATTGACAGGTATAATCCCAAAAAAACCAATAAAAGAGTTTGTATTTCTTGTGCCCGCTGTATTGAGATGTGTCCTTATGATGCGCGTAAGTTTAAAGGGTTGATGTATCGAATTACAAATAAACGCTTTGTAGAAATGCATCAGTCGCGGAAAGAAAACGAAATTTACTTACCACTGTAGATTAGTATAATTATTTGTTTTATAGGCTTGTAAAGAGCAAATAGTAATGCAGGACAAATAAATGATAAGTGTATATTTTGCACTTGCAGACAGGTGTATACAGGGGATGCTTACATTACATGTAAAATAGAATTGTTTTATACAGTGTGGTATTTTTAACTGGGTTTCATTTATTCGAATGAGGCTTTTTTCTACTCAATAATTACGCCTTATACTACTCAAACTGTTTGAGCAGTACTACCCATGTAACACTTCAGGTACTACTCAGGTAATAGTTGAGGTATTAGTCAGGTGGTAGTTGAGGTAGTGCTCATAATGTCTGAGCAAAACTAAGGGCTGACTATAGATGGTAGTCAGCCCTTGTAATAACCTTAAACTTATACTCTACGATACGCTTGTTATTTCAGAGATCAAGCGTCCTGTTTTAAGTTTCTTATGATTGTACTGTATCACGCGAACCTCCACCTGGAAGCTTCCTGTTTTCAGGTTTTCCGGCACAAAAAATAGCAATTCAGAAGGTTTGTTTTTAACCACGTTTGTCACTTTTGTTTCCTCGTTATCAGCAGCAATAAAGAAGATGCCTTGTTGCTTATCCTCCTCATTAAACTTTAAATGAGAACCTTTAATTGAAGCAATTTGTCCCGGTGAAAACGATTCATTAACCGCATTACTTTTAAGGTCGGTAAAGCGTTGAATAGTAGGTTGAGGTGAGATAATATTGACCTTTTTAAGTTCAATATTCGGCACGATACTTTTTAAGCGACTACCTGCATTCAGGTTCAATTTTACCGAATGACGGGCAGGGTCAAAGCCATCTTCGTTATTAACAAACACACCGCTTACACTTGGGAAAATTTTGAATAAGTTGGTAATTACATTGTTTCCCTCTTTAATTGCATCAACAATGGCATACTCGTACTCTTCAATAACAGATAGGGCTTCTGCCCTGGTAACGGTAGAGCCTTTGCCAATAGCGCGTTCAACAATTTGTTCAACGTTAATAGTATCATTGTCGGTGGTAACTGCCATGCAGTCGTTAGGATCATCTGTCAGATGATTTGGAACAAGTCCATAGCGTAAAGCCATAATAAAGAAATTTAGAATCTTATTATTACAAAGTTCCGCCGGCCACATCGTCCGAAGCACGACGCTAATTATATGCAAGGTTGATGACCAGCCAGCGGTTTACTTTGTAATAATTTAACTTAAAAGTAGTCAAACTAAGTTAATTAGCAAAATTAATTCAACATTAGTTTACTTAATTTGTTAATTTTATTAATATGCACCTGCTTATAATGTCAATTGAACATTGAAATGCCGCAAATAATTTCAAGGTATACAATGGTTAATACCGACCATACAACAAATGAGCAATATGAATAAAGTGAAAGTATATGACATTTTGTTGTTAAATTATATAATAACAGATATGCAATAACCTTCTGTGTTGTAAATCAAATTTATTTAATAACCAGGGTACGATTTAAATTTTAAAACTCAGGTTGAAATAAAGAGCAACTTTACAAGGCATAATTTTGGAGGAATATGCTATTGCAATAAAATTAGACGCTGCAAACAGTTTTTAATTCAAAGCTTGTGGATTTCACTTGAAAACAGGGATTTTCTTTATGTAACTGACTCTAAATAGCCCGCTATTCTTTCGTTAAATTACTCTTGAATCTCACTATTTTCAAGCGATCTGAAACAACGTTCTGTCGAATGCCTTAGAGACTTATATGTAATGAGATAAATTTGAATTTGTCAATCTTAGGTTAATAATAAAACTGCTTTAATCGCATTTATTTTATGTCCAAACTCTTTTGACTCGCCATGTAGAACAGGATGTCTATTTAATAAAGTCATATCCAAGGTGTCTTTTTTAATAACTTATAATCATTACAATTCTCAATATTCAGTAGTTCAAAATCAGGGAAACGTTGTAAGCTTCCGCTTTTTAAGTAATCCTAAAAAGAGGAAGCCTGCAATGTAAATGCTCGTGCCCTGTATAACCACGGCCAAACAGCAGGCTTGGTTCACTGCCTGTGTAGTCATATGAGATAAATCCACTTGTATTCTAAAACAATAGCCTTATACCTATTC
>CAZRRJ010000019.1:0-54261 GCA_964602515.1 uncultured Saccharicrinis sp.
CCAGTGATGATTGTTTCAACACAATAGAGTCAATTATTAAAAAGTCCATTCAGAAGCAATATTAAGAGGATGAAAGAAAAGAAAAGTATTTAAAAGAAAGCCTGTATATTACCGGTTGTTTGCATTAAGGTTATTTGTTTTAGTCTTAAGTATCTGGTTTTTTTGGCAGATATATGGTTCTGGTGAGCAGGAGTTAATTGACAGGTTTGGAGATCAGGAATTAATAGGGAGCAGTAACCAGCGTGGAGCACAGGCTATACAGATGTTAATAGTTAATACCTGGGGGAAAGCAGGAATGGTTGGCTTTGCTGGTTTATTCGTGTGGGGAGCAATTCACTATCTAATTAAAGAAATCAAAGAATTTAAACGTTTTCTCAAAAAGGATAAGTTATACAATCAAGGTCTTGTTTTTGATTTATATGATGATTATAAACGTCCATTTATTATTCAAAGCGTTAAAAAGTTTTTTTCAAAGGCACCCAAACCAACAAGGCGAAGCTACCCTACAGAAAAGGAAATGGAGGAGAAGTTAATGAAGAATAAGTATTATAAAAAGAGATAATAAAGTTAGGTTATATGCCTGTCCAACGGCAATTTGGCTTTATCTATAAAGGAGGCGATATACAAACGCTCGCTCCGTTCCCCGTAGCAACAAATATACGATATCGTTTGGCGTAGCGTCTCGCTACGTCGTTTTTATCAAGGCCTCTGGCCTGTAATAGCATAATCGAGTAGAATCTTTATTAATCTCGTATATTCATTTTATATGAGTACAGGATATAAAATAGATAATCAGGATAGCGCCTATTATATCACTTTACAAATAGTGAACTGGGAGGATTTATTCTCGCGTCAGGTTTATCGTGATATTGTAAACGATAATTTACGGTATTGCATAGCAAATAAAGGTTTGATAGTGTATGCTTATAGTCATAATGAGCAATCATGTGAATTTATTGGAGCAAAGTAATAGTGGTTAATTAAGTAATACCATTCGCAAATTTAAGAGCTATACCAGTAAAAAAAAATATTCAATACATTGATCAAAATAATGAAAGTCGTTCTGAGTGGCTATTTAGTGTATTTAAACAAGCTGCCTCAATGCATAAGCACAATAGTCATTATCAGGTTTGGACACACTAGAATCATGCAGTACATGTTTATTCTGATAAGTTTGTAACACAGAAACTGGATTATATACATATGAACCCTGTACGAGCGGGCTTGGTTCGGCAGCCGGAAGCTTATATCTATTCAAGTGCCTGTAATTATGCTTGAGAATGTACTGTGTTGCCCGAAGTATAAATATTGACTTTAAGTGTAATTACTGTGAAATGATAATTAGGCCAGAGGCCTGGTTTGATAAAACGTAGCGAGACGCTACGCTTAGCGGGGGATATTGCTTTTCAAGAATTTTGTATGCTTGTTTTAATATGTTTAAATAGGAATTACCTTTATTCTTTTTTGTCAATTGATACCTTTGAAGCTTAATGTCGATAGATTCAAAATCCTCTTTAAACCAACGGTTTACTTCACTTCTTGTAAATAATGAAGAGAAATCTCGTAGTTGATTTATTGAATTACTTGTCATTAATTTCTTTTTTAGGTAAAGATAATTAAATATCGGAAATCGTTCGTGCAGTTCAGTTTACATTACCGCCAACTGATATATACGAATAGAAAAAAGTTTAAATAACTCTCTCACCATCCCACCGTTTTACTTTTCCTTCACGGTAAGCCAGTGTAGCCATTTGTGCAGTTATGCCCTCTTCAAATGCCTGGTTGATATCGCAACTTGGTGTTATGTTTGTACGAATGGCGTGTAACCATTCGGCCAGGTGCAAATGAGTGGTATCAACCATTTTGCCATTTTGAGAGGTGTAAAGTAAACCACGTGAAGCAAAATATTTTTCAGTGGCTGAACTAATGGCATCTACTTTTAGTTGATTGATGTTGTTGAGGTTAAAGCTGTCGCCGGGATTAATCACCTTATCTTTTAGGTAGGATGCGTATTGGTCTGATCCTGAATCTACATTTAAAGTAAGCTGTCCCCCTATTTCCAATGAAGCATCGTTCCCCATTATTAAGCGCGGGCGATTATGTGCATTAGCTTGTGATGCCGAGTACATAATTGACATATTGCGCTGCGGATATTCCATTACCACCTGGAAAACATCAGGTACTTCACGTTTATCTTTCCAATGGTAGATACCACCTGAGGCTGAAACTTTTTCGGGTATACCCATCTGTAATACCTGGTTTATACAGTCGTATTCATGAGTTAGTAAGTCACCTGCCAGTCCTGTGCCATAATCCCAAAATAAGCGCCATCTGAAAAAATGTTCCTTATTAAATTTGGGCTTACCTTCTCTTATAAATTGGTTCCAGTCAATTGTATTACTATTAGCTTCTTCAGGTATTGGGTAAAGCCATGCACCATTGGGCGAATTCCTGTTGGTACATGTTTCCACCAGGTTAATATTACCCAGAAGGCCGGCATCAACAATTTGCCTGGCACGTATATAGTTTTCGGCCTGCCTGTTTTGATGTCCCAATTGAAACGTGATACCGGAGGCTTTAATACTATTGCGAACCTTAAATACATCTTCAAGGTTGTGTGTCAATGCTTTTTCGCAATATACATGCTTGCCTGCTTCAGATGCTTCAATAGCTATGGGGGCATGCCAGTGATCGCTGGTAGCAATTACAACCGCATCAATGCTTTTATCTTTAAGGAGTTCCCTGTAGCCGGAATATATTTTTACAGCTTTATTCTTAAACTTTCCAGATCCCTGCCGGTTAATATTAGCTGCCGCCAATGAGGCTTGTTTGGCACGTGGCTGGTATAAATCGCAAATACCCACTATATCAATATTTAAATCAGCCTGTTCCAGAAACAGGTTTAGGGCTTCAACCGACATGTTATCAATTGACTTTGGCGTGACAAAACCCAGTGCTTTCATGAGGTACATGCCCCTGTTACCTGTTCCTATTATACCTAAACGAAGCTTTGTATTACTGTATGGTATAGCGGCGCGTTGTGCTGTAGGAGGTAATTTTTTTTGGAGCATATCCAAAAAAACATTGGATTCGTGTGCTACTTCTTTACTTGTTTTATTGAATAGTAAATAACTGTATGCTCCTAAAAACGGGATACCTATCAGCCCTTTTAATATATCTCTTCTGTTCATAATTCAATGCTTACACTTAATACTTGTGGTGATTTTCTTTTTTTAATAAGCTGTCTATACCAAGCACTTTGGCACTGTTAAATTTCCATATAACCCATAAGGCACAAGCTATAATCATATTTTTATCAACCAAGAGGTAGTTGCCTTCGGTATGTTGATTGATGGTAGATCCAATAGGAGGGTAAGCCAGGTAAAAGAGTAGTAGTAAAAGTATACCAGCTATGGCATTTATACGTTCTAATAAGCCAAGAATAAGGCCTGTACCAATAACAAACAAGAGAATAGAGATACTGTAATCGCTTATCAACAGTAAGGTGTCATTAGCAGCTATAAAAGAAAAGATACTTTTTAAGGGGCCTTTGGATTGACCCAGGTATAATTCAGATGTCCAGCCACTGGTGCATAGCTTTTGTATACCCTCATTTAAAAACAGCCAGCCTATACTAATTCTTAACAGGGTTAGGGGTATTATGTTGCGGATATGTTTATTCATATAAAGTGCATTTACGTTAATGATGCACAAATATGTATTACCGGGGTATAAGGAAAGGAGTAACAGATAGGGTAACGGGCTAAATCAGAGCATTAAATCATTCATTTCCTTATTTAATTTTTCGCCATACATCATTTCATAATCACGGCTAAAGCGCTGAAAAGCATCCATTGCCCTGCCGTGCTGGCCTCTATTACTTAACCAGCGTAGCTCAAGTGCCAGGGCTGGTTCATTAAGCGGATCATACTGCCTGATGGTAGAGATGAGCAGCGAAGCTGTATCGTGTTGTTTACTGGCAAGGTCAATACTGAATGAAGCTGTCAGGGTATTGATTATTTCGTTTTCAATCTCATTCTTAAAAACATCAATCACCTCGTTGTGCGTTTCAGGCAGGAAGGCTCCGTCGCTAATTACCTGGAGCCATGTTTTAAAATTAGCAGGCTGTTTATCTTTAATATATGTGGAATACGCCTGCTGGTAACTGGTCAGATCGCATCTGAAATTGGCCGGAATCTCCAGCCTCCACTTTTTATTTTGTGCATAAATCAATTGAATACCTGTACAATCTGTAATTTGTTTTCGCAGGCGTTGCATATAGGTACTTCTGTTATTTTTAGCCTTATCTGCCGGCATGCCCGGCCACAGGTCGTCAGACATTCGCCGTGATGATACACCACCATTGGTGCTTCTTAAAGTATGCCATAATAAGTATAAGAACAGTTGCTTTTCTTTGGGCGATAACCCGGCTACAATATTTTGTCCTTCATCGGTATATATTCTAAATTCACCAAAGGTTAGCAGGCAGGCTTTTAATGCTTTCTTTTTAGCAAGAGGTATAAGGTCAGGTACCTCTTTTACTGTTGAGTCAGCTCCTTGTTTGTTCACTTTCTTTTTGCGTAGAACTGAGATAAGCACAAGAATAAGAACAGGTATTACCACTATAAACCACCACTTATGTGTTGATTCAGCAGAATTGCTGGCAGATGTGTAATTGTTATAAATGGCGGTAATTTCATCATCAGATAAGGCCCTGTTCCATATTTTTAAATCATCCATTAAACCTTTGTAGTATTCACCCCATATATTTGAGCCAATTAATAGTGAATGGTTTGATTTTACAATCTCCGTAACATCTTCTTGTCCTATTTTTTTTCCATTAAGAAACAGGCTGACTTGCCTGTTGGGTTCAAATATGGCAGCAATGTGTTGCCAGGTATTAAGCTCTATTGTATTGCCTGAAAAGTGGGTATCTTTAATACCGGCACGGGTAAAGGTAAGCTGGTTATTGCGGATTTTAAATGAGAAGCTCCGGCCAATACCTATAATGCTGTGGTTATTATCGGCCAGTAGGGGTTTTATCCATGTACTTATTGAAATGGGTTCATCATAATTAATATCAAGAGATGTACCACAATCAATATATGTTTTTAATCCATCAAAAGTATAAACAAAACCCCGCTCATCATCCTTAACAAGTAAAGAGTCGGTGGAGGTGAAATAAGTAATGATATCAGGCGAACAGGGATTATCTGCGTTGTTAAAATGAAAATGGGCAACCTGCTTTTCAGCCAGGCTGAAAGGGAATGTCCGGATAAGAATCTCTTTGACATTATGCTCCGGAGTAAACATAAATATATCGGGCGAAAAACGGTGTCCTTTACTTTGAGGGGTTATTTGTAAACCATAATAATTAGGGCTTGGAAAACATACCCTGCCACCGCTTAAGAAGTTATTGTATTCTTTTACGGCCACAGGAGCATAAGAATCCTTTCCTTTTTTGAAGTGAGCAGAACGATAAGGTATGTTATTTAATTCTTTTACCAGTTGTTTGTAATTGTTTAAATACTTGTGTTCTGCTTTAATAAAATGTGGCCTTTTACCGGTACTTATCCATGTGCTGAGTAATGATCGTAACCCTGTAGTGTCAGCACAATCAGAACGCATAAGGTAGCGTTCGTAGTTTATGTCAGGAAAAGAATCCAGCGGAGATAAGTTTGAATGCGTTAATAAAAAATCAGCCTTTAGTTCTTGTTTTGATCGTTCCTGTTTTTTGTTGTACAAACATATATATTGCCCTAAGGCAAAGTTATAATCCGAAGGATAGAGGTTAAAAGCAATACTGTTTTTTTCGTTTACATTAAGGGTAAACAACTCACTTATAGAAGCCTTATTCTTTTTTAAGCTAACAGATAAGGGAGAGTGCTGAATCTGATTGTCCCATGTTTCAGCATCGCAATGTAAATTGAGTAATACTATTGTGCCAGAGTCGGAATGAGTATGAAGTTGATTTACTGTTTTAAAAAAAGTTTTAAGCCATTTTTTAGTTTGTGTACCCTTGCACACCGGGGCAAATGTTCTGACACCCTTGTTATACAAAGCTATTAACTCTGTTGTATCTGGTACATCAAGGTACACCCGGCTTGTTGTACCAAGCATTGTGTTATTTAATTTCACCTGGCTGTTACAGGGAATACCAAATATAAGTATAAAGCAGATGTAGAGTAGTAATGAGTAAAAATGCATACTTTAAACTAAAATCAATGTCTCAAATATAAGTTATAATCTTATAAAATAAGTTGAGTATTGTTCTAAAAAGAACGGTTCTCTATAACAGATTGAGAAAAGAACAGTGTACTGCATGTATATTCTGATTTAAAAGATACCATAATGCCCACACTATGAGGTATTGGATATATATACATTAAAAAAAAACGCACTAATTGAAAAACAATATTGAAACCAGTCCGTGACTAATGATTAAAAAAATAGGGTGGAAAGAACAAAAAACAAGAGATATACTATGAGAATTACATCCATATATAACATATTGAGAGTGAATCTGAAAATGATGTTTATAAAACTAGCAGATTTTAGTCCTAAATTTAAATTCGATTTGAGGGAAGAGGCGTTGTTTGCTTAGTGCCAGTAGAGAATATAGTAAGTGTGTAAAAAGCCCCAAAATGGGGCTTTAGTTACTGATCTAATCTTTTTAAATTAAATATTTTAGCTATAAGCCAGCCACTAAAGGCAATAGCAAACATCTTATTGATACTGAATAATTCTTCATTATTTTTGGTTATAAATAGGAGAAGTATCAAAACAGTTGTTGATATTAGTGGTAAACGGATTCGTTTAAACATTTCCATATTTTTTACATTTGCATAATTGCTGATATAGCAGAAGCTCCAATATATCCAAAAGGGCCTCCCATCCATCCCCCAATACAATCGCAAGCGAGAACTTTCCATCCGTTGATTTGATTTACGCCTTTTAAACCTGCTGTTCCTTTAAGTTTTTGACTTGTTGCAACCAGGTTATCAAAACCACCTTCGCCACCTGTTGAAACAGAACTCCAATATTTAACAGTATACCGTGCCACGGCAAGGTGTTCGTACATTAGCCTTAATTCTTCTCCTTCAAAGAGAGCCGATGCGTTAAGCTCACGTTCTTTTATTAATTTATCAAGTTCACTAACAGAGCTAAAGCTTTGTAATTGTTCAACTGTTATTAGGGCTTCCTCTTTGAATTTTTTAGAATAAGGAAAACTTTCTATCCAGTTCTCAATATTAAGTTCTTCAATGAACCTGGGAAAATCCGGGAATTGCTCCTTAATCTCCTCTATAGAAGAATTTTTTAAGTTATCTCCAATTCCATTTTTCTTTAACAGTTTAGCAACCTCGGTTTTAATGTCTTCATTTCCTTTGGGAATAGAAGTTAACTTAGACATTACAGCATTTAGATTTTCATTATGGTCTATCCCTACATGTTCGTAAGGATTTATAAATTCAGCTTCTGTAACCTGCTTTTTTTCACACCCGATAAACACTATTCCACCCAAAAGGATGATAATAATTAAAACGTTTAAATTTTTCATAGCTAACCTGCTTTTGTGAGCGGAGCATTTAAAACTTTTCCGCCATTTGTTAACACTTTGTTTTCCTGTATTTCTTTGTTAAGAGGTTTTTTATAAAAATAAACATAAATGCAATAGAGTCCAAAATGTTATACAGCATAATATAATGCACGATAATAAGTGTATTAAGAACAAGAAATGAGGATACGAAAAGCCGATCCTGCTTAGCAGGTGAAGTTGTAGTATTTAAAGCCGTTTTATAAAGGCAGGTAAATGCGCTTTTATAACAAGTTGAAGAATAGTAAATGGTGTTGCCTGCTTTTAATTAATATTCAGAAATATATAAATGTTAATTAAGAATATAATCACTTATTAAGTATGAATGTCTTTTTTTTGTCAGTATTAGAAGCTTTAAAAACAAAAGAATAAATGGTTTATACCTGGGTAATTTTTGTCTCGCATATTTTAATTGGTAGATTACTGCTTGTGCACTATTTTATTCTTTTAAGTATTGCTGACGTACTCTGGCCTGCTTTTCGTTATGTGTCAGTGGAGTACAAACACATAACGAAAAATACCAGGCAGTTATAAATTATTTACCATGTTAAAAATTCTAATATTTACAGTTCTTAGTGCTGTTTTTGTATCTTTGTCATCCTCAAAATTTCCAAAAATCGTATATGGCAGATAATAGATATTCAAACCGTAAGAAGCAGTCTATAGACTTTGAAATGGGTAAGTTACCACCACAGGTAAATGATCTTGAAGAAGCGGTATTGGGTGCATTATTGCTGGAAAAAGATGCTTTTTTAAGTGTTTCGGAGCTACTAAAGCCGGAGCATTTTTATAAAGAAGCACACCAGCATATTTATAAAGCCATTATGGATTTGGAGGCGCATGAGCAGCCTGTTGATATGCTTACTGTTACACAGCAACTGAAGAAGATGGGGAAGCTGGAAGAAATTGGAGGTGCATTTTATGTAAGCCAGTTAACGAGTAAAGTAGCTTCAGCAGCTCATATTGAATACCATGCCCGTATTATCTGGCAAAAGTTTCTGCAACGCCAAATGATTCTTATATCAAGCGATTTACAATCAAAAGCCTATGATGACTCTATTGATGTAAATGATTTGCTTGAAGAAGCCGAGAGTACCTTTTTTATGCTTTCGCAGGGAAGTATGAAGCGTGATGCTACACAGATAAATCCAGTGATTCAGGATGCTATTGATCGAATAAAAGAAGCCTCACAGCGCGATGATGGAATGAGTGGTACACCATCAGGTTTTGCAGCCCTGGATAAGATTACGGCGGGTTGGCAAGGCTCTGCCCTTATTATTATTGCGGCTCGTCCGGCAATGGGTAAAACAGCTTTTATATTATCCATGGCTCGTAAAATGGCCTTAGATCATAAAACACCGGTTGCAATATTCTCCTTAGAGATGTCAAATATTGAGTTGGTGAACCGTTTGATTGTTACCGAAACGGAATTACCGGCAGATAAAATTAAGAAAGGTAACCTGGCACCTTACGAATGGGAGCAGCTTGATCATAAAATACAGAACCTTATTGATGCGCCTATATTTGTTGATGATACAGCCGGTTTATCGGTGTTTGAACTACGAGCCAAATGTCGTCGGTTAAAGAAGCAGCATGATATACAATGTGTGATTATTGACTACCTCCAGTTGATGAATGCCAGTGGTATGAACCCGGGCTCCCGTCAGGAAGAAGTAAGTTTGATATCGCGAAACCTAAAGGGACTGGCAAAAGAACTGGATGTACCTATTATAGCCCTATCGCAGCTAAACCGTGGTGTAGAAGGCAGGGCAGGAGCAGAAGGGAAAAGGCCGCAGTTATCCGATCTGCGTGAGTCGGGTGCTATTGAGCAGGATGCAGATATGGTGTGCTTTATTCACCGTCCGGAGTACTATCGTATTACTGAGGACGAAATGGGTAATTCACTGATAGGAATGGCAGAGATTATTATTGCCAAGCACCGTGCGGGGCCAACTGCTGATGTACGTTTACGTTTCCGTGCTGAACTGGCCCGTTTCCAGGATGTGGAAGAGGCAGAGTACGAAGATAGTGGCTTTGGGCAGTCAACACCATCGCAAACCTTTGGTTCTAAAATGAACCAAGGTGATGAAGATGGCCAGAGTGCACTTCAGGGTGGTGATAATCACTTGCCTGAATTTCCGGAAGGGCCCGGTTTTAACAGTGCACCTTTTTAAGGCTGGTTGATTTTGTAGTTACCTGTTTTACCTGGGAATATAGTGTTAACCTGAGTTTGACGTAAAATTTTAGACTCATATCGCTTATAAATAGTGAGTTTTAACCGAAAATTAAGAAAGAATAGCGGGCTGTTTTGAATAATTTTGGGGAAGAAAAATCGCTGTTTATAAGTGAAACATCTCTGCTTTGTCATAAAAAACTAATCTACTGCGTTAAATTTTTGAGCTAGCCCGCTAGCCCTGCAAAAATTGTTTTGTATATCAATTCTTTATGGCAATCTTAATGCTGAAATTTAAATCGAACTCTGGTTGTTAGGTTCTAAAGTAAGCCCCGTTGGTAAATATGGAGGTTATTTTTACCAGGAAAGTTTATAACAGATATTGGCGATAAATACCAAAAGCCTTGATTTTATTAGCCCACAGGTATGTTTACCCCTCCAATCGGCTTGATTAACCCGTCAACAGGCCTACAAAGTATCTCAACAGCCCTCCCCAACCTGTCAACAGGCATTGTCCACCCGCCCATAGGGGCATCTTTAGCTTCCAACAGGCTTGACATACCCGTCCATCGGCTTCCTTACCCTGCCAACAGGCCTAATAAGCATTTCAACAGTCCTCCTCAACCCATCAACAGGCATTACCCACCCGTCCTTAGGGGTATATTACCCACCAACTTATATCGGCTTTGGTTGGTGCTTGTGTTTAATACAAGTCTTCATGAATGATCTGGCGTTCTTTTAGATCTTTAAGGTGGTGCCTGGCCTCCTCTTCTGTCATGCCTTTTTCGCTTTGAAATAAGCTGAGTAAGGTATCTTTAACACCAGCACCCATAGAGGTGTGGCCACATAAATAAAGGTGTGCACCATTATCCAGCCATTCCAGTAGCTGTAATTTCTTATCAGCAATGCTGTGGTAAACGTATTTTTTTTCTTCCTGATCGCGTGAAAAAACAGTATCTAAATGGGCTAAGGTGTTATTTTCGAGATAGTAAAGCAGGTCATTTTCGTACAAAAAGTCATGGTTTTGATGCTTATCACCCCAAATAAGCCATGCTTTATTCTTAATGTTTTGTGCATGTAAATCTTGTAAAAAAGCACGGTATGGTGCAATTCCGGTTCCTACTCCTACCAGGATTAAGGGGGTGTTGTTATCTCCTGGTAAATGAAATGACGGATTGGTAACTAAACGAAAATCAACACTTGTATTTTCCTTAAGACTTTCATTCATATAAATTGAACCAGCACCTTCGTATTGGCGTTCCCGGTGATTGAAACGAACCGTTTTGATGGTTAGGTCAATTTTATTGGCATTGGCTTTTGCCCCGGATGCAATAGAATAATACCGGGAGTGTAATGGTTGCAATATGGCAGCCAGTTGATCTTCATTCAGCTTAGATGGATAATCACTTAATAAATCCAGTATATCAGCTTTCTCCATGTATGATTTTAATGCTGATCGGTTGGCGTAAAGTTCATTGAGTTGTTTAATACTAAATAAATTAAGGTATCGTTTGATAACAGGGCGTGCTATTTTTGTTAATTCAAAGCGGTGCATCAGTGCATCTTCCAGTGTTTCATTATATTCTTTTAAAATATAATTTTTATCCAGCTTTAAAGATGCCAGTATCTTCTCTACCAGTTGTTCTGGGTTAGTTGGTATAATTTCAATACAGTCGCCGGCTGAATAATTAATATGCAGTTTGTTGTTATCTAGCTCAATATGGTAAACTGCCTGCTCAGTATTGCCTTTACTTAGCTTATAACGCTTGTTTAGTTGTGTTGTTAAAAAATTGGGATGTGATAAATTGGGTTTACCTGGTTTAGACGGTTCTTTTTTTATTCCTACTATGGTATCATAACAATTTTGTATCCATTGAAGCGCTGTTTTTTGAAAATCCAGGTCACAATCAACCCGCTTAATAATTGGCGTGGCTTCCAGTTTATGTAATTGTTGATCAACCCGCTTGCCAGCACCACAAAAAATATCGTAGTTAGAATCGCCAAGGGCACAAAGTGCATAATTTAAATTGCTTAATGGTGGCATTGCTTCGTGTTGCAACAGCTGGTAAAACTTTTTAGCATTAGGTGGCAATTCACCTTCACCATCGGTACTGATTACAAGTAAAAGGTTTTTTTCTGATGGGAGCCGGCCTGCATCGTATTTGTCCATATTATAGCATTCCGACTCAAGTCCGCACTGTTTAAAATATTTATGTGTTTGCTGTGCAATAAGTTGAGCATTGCCTGTTTTTGTACCATATACAATGGTAACAGGAGGACAATGGTAATCAGACTTTATTTGTAATGTTAGGCCTTTGTTTTTATTAAGTAGTGATTTAAAAAATCCCATATAGATGCTAATGATTTGTTGTACAATTTATAGAAAGCAGTTGTATTGCTTTTAGAGTTATACCAGTACAACAAGCGCTACAGGTAAATGTTTGTTTATTTAGCTAACCATTGCTTAAACTTTGAGGCCTTTTCACTTGAAATAATAACTTCGGTATGGGCTGGTGGATTTAGCTCTAATTTAAGTTTGCTTTTTGAGTACAGGTGTACTTCTTTTATAGCCTTAATATTAACCAAAAACTTTCGGTTAGCTCTAAAAAACTCCCGTGGATTTAATTCTTCGCTTAATTGTTCAAGAGTTAAGTTAATATCAAATGTCTGGCCATTATGCTGGCATAAAAATACCCCTCTGTTTTCAGCAAAGCAATAAGCAAGTTCCTCAACTGCAACTGTTCTTATTTTGTTTCGATAGTGAATTAAAAAGCGCTCTCTGTATTCAGGTGTATTTTGGTGTTGAGCAAGCATTTTACCTAAAAGCTGGTAATCAATTGTTGGGTGGTGTGCCTGTGTAATATGCTCTCTGAATTTTGCAATTGCAGCTTTTAACTTATCTGTGCCAAAGGGTTTAAGCAAATAGCCGATACTATTTTGCTCAAAGGCCTGAATGGCGTACTGGTCAAAGGCGGTTGTGAATATAATTGGTATTTTGACATTAGCTTGCTTAAATATTTCAAAACTATTGCCATCGGCCAGGTGAATATCTAAAAAGATTAATTCTACTTTATTACCAGATAAAAAGTCAAGTGTTTCAGCCACTGAATCAAGCGTTTCTGTCACATTAAAATCAGGTGCTGTTATTTTCAGCATAGTTTTTAGTTTTCGTGCTGAAGGCATTTCATCTTCAACGATTAATACATTAATCATGGGTAGCTTGTATTAGAGGTATTTGTGCTATATAAAAACCATTTTTAATATAAAATTGCGGTAAATCGCAATTAAGCAGTTTAAATTTTTCAACCAGGTTATTTTGGCCTGTTGCTGTTGATTCAATTTTATCGGTTTTGTTTTGAATATTGTTTTTAATGAATAAGGTGTTATTTTCAGCTGATATGCTTAGTTCAAGTGGTTTTTGGCGGGAAATGATATTATGCTTAAATGCATTTTCAACAACAACTTGTAAGCTTAAGGGGGGAATAAGGTTTTGAACAGCACTCTTATTGATGTTTAACTTATAATTAAAGCCTTCTTCAAATCTGAACTTATACAAGTTTAAATAGGTATCAATAAATTCGAGTTCTTGTTTAAGCGATACTAAATCTTGTTTGTTAATAGATAGTACGTAGCGATATATAGCGGCAAAATCCTGAATGAATTTATCAGCTTTTTCTGTATTTTCATATATGAGTGAGGATAAAACGCTTAAGTTGTTAAACAAAAAATGATGGTCAAGCTGCTCTTTAAGAGCTGTGTATTTAGAGTTAATTTGCTCTTTTTCTACGTGTGCCAGTTTTATTTCCAGTTTATTACGTTCCTCAGTAGCTACTATCATTTCTACCACAACTAATAATAGGGCACTTATCATCAAAGGCATGATAAAGACAAAGATTCTATAGTGCTCATGTTCTTTATGTTTTGGTATCCAGCCTGCATCAATAGCAATATTCATAAGGCTTATAATAATAACGGGTAAAAAAATTGCTAATACAAAGTCGATAAGTGATCGTATAAACCAGTTGCGTTTCCATGGGTAATGTACATTAAGTCTTCGCACCATAAAATTGTATAGAAAAACGATAACCAGTGACTCAACGAGACCAACTAGCATACGCTCATATGGTATCTGGCTCAGTTGGTCAATAGTGCGGTATTGAAATACTACGGTTAAGGTCATTGAAGTCAGAATTATTCCAAAAAGGATTAATGGTGTAAGTAATAGCTTAAGCCGGTTATTTTTAATCATACGTTTATTCTTAGTATTTTAACGTGAACCTGATCTGGGTTTGTGTTGTAAATAGTTGAAAAGGAGTTGCTTTTATTTCTAATGTTAAAAGGTATACAAGTATAAAGAAAAATTCTTTTTTGCCTTGTTGCCTGCTACTTTGTACTTGATACCTTTTGATTAAATTCAATATAACAATCAGTGTTACAGTTTTTAGTCAAATTCTTATATGCAGCCCAGGTTATAATTATTGTATTAATTCACCTGTTAACCGAAGCAGATAAAATTCAGCAACCTTGGCAGTGTATTGTGCATCGTTGTACCGGGCAGCTACATTTAATAAATTTTGCTGGGCTGTTCTGAATTCAATTGATGTTACCCGGCCTAACTGAAACATTTCTTTCGTTTGTTCAAAATTTAGTTTAGCCTGTTCCATGCTACTTTGCTGCAAATCTACAATTCTTCGTTTGTAAATATAGTCAGTATAGGCATTGGATGCATCACGTTCTATCTCTGATTTAACCTGGTAAGTACGTTCTTGCTGGCTGACCAGTTCAAGTCGTGCATTTTTTTCTTTAGTTCGTTGCTGTCGTCCGTTAAAAACATTGAATTTAAGATTTATCCCGGCTGATGGGCCCAGGTTTTGATTGTATAACATCTGGCCGGCATCATTGTCTTGTCTTGAATATCCGTACTGGCCATAGACGGCAAGAGAAGGGTATTTTTTAGAATCTGTAATCTTTACATCCAAACCTGATATTTGCTGCTGTTGCTGTTGTGCTAATAAACTGGCATTATTCATTATGGCAGCAGAAATAACAGCTTCTGCAGTAAAATTATCGCGGTAACTAATGCTGTTATCTACTTCGTAAATGTTTTGTATAGGAACACCAAGCACAAGGTTAAGGTTCTTAACACTTTGTAAATAGTTTTGTTCGGTCTGAAGTACAGTAGTACTATCGTTATTCATATCTACTTCTGCATTCAGTATATCTAGTTGATTGGCTTGACCATAGTTTTTTTTGTCAATGGCTTTTTGATGCCGCTCTCTTGATATACGCATAGATTCCTTAGCCAGGTGCAGATTTTGTTGAGCCCTGCAAACCTGGTAATAACGTTCGGTCACTTGTACAATCGTTGCTTCTGTTTGTTGTCTGAATATGGTTTCCTGTAAATGATCTACATGTTTAAGTTTTTTATAAGTATACATGTTCCCAAAGCCATCAAATAAAGTATAGTCGATGCGAGCATTGGCATTGTAACTCATTGATTCGGCTCCATTAACTTTAATAATATCCGGGTTACCAAGTATTTCAAGTTCTGTATCGGTGTTGGAATAATCGGCTCCGCCACTAATACTTAAAGATGGTAACAACCCGGCATTACCTATAGAATTATTGTTTTTTGCCTTTTCCAGTTCAGAGCTGGCTATCTTTATATCGTAGTTATTTACCATAGCTATTTCCACAGCCTTTCGTAAAGTAAGCTGTTCTACAGTATCCGGAATTGTTTGTGCAAAGCTCAGTACAGTACCCAGACTTAAAACTATTAGTGCTGTAATTTTATTCATAATCTTTGGTGTATTTAAGTTCTTTAATGGCTGGTTCAATTTCCTCACGGCTAACTTTTTTATTCAGGATTATGATGTTCCATTTTAACCTTGTTCCATTGGCAATAAGCAACATAACAGGTAACAGAACTAATGTGGTAGTTGTGGCCATTGCCATACCATAACTAACAGAAATGGCCATAGGGATTAAAAAACGGGCTTGTAAGCTTGTTTCAAGCAGCATTGGAGCCATACCTGCAATAGTAGTTAGGGTAGTTAATATAATAGGACGGAAGCGAGAAACAGCAGCTTCCATAAGTGCATCTTTATATTTCATTCCTTCTTTAAGGTTAATGTTAAGGGCATTAATTAATACAAGCGAATCATTAATCATGACGCCAATTAATGCAATTATACCCATGCCCGACATCAGGCTTAGCGACATGCCATGAATAAGGTGCCCGAAGATTACCCCCACAATACTTATTGGTATCATTATATATACCAAAATAGATTGTGTAACCGAACGAAGTGTAAGAATAACAACACAAAACATGAGTAGTAATATGACAGGCATGACCTTTGATATGGATTTCTGTATTTTTTTACTTTCCCGCTTTTGTCCGTCGTAGTTAGCTTTTACACCCGGATATTTGGCATAAATAGGTTCCAGAATTTTTGTTTCTATTTTTTTAATAATATCAGGTAACGAAGCATTAGGATCCTTTTGATTAGCCTCAACTTGTACTTCCCGGTCAAAATCAAGATGCTGAATATTAGAAAAACCATTAACTGTTTTTATCGTTACCAGTTCAGATAATGGATAGGCAATACCATTACCCAAACGAATTTTCATGTTTTCTAACTGGCCAACAGAGCGACGGTTCTCCTCACTATATTTAACCCATACTTTTACTTCGTCTTTGCCACGCTGAAGGCGTTGTGATTCGTTGCCCCAGAAGGCTTCACGTACCTGGCTTATAACATCCTGGATGGATATACCCAGGTGATGTGCTTTTTCTTTAAGCTTAATCTCTATTTCCCGGTTTCCGATAGGGGTATTATCAGATACATCTGTAACTTCAGGCATTTTATTAAGCCCGAGTTTGAGTTCTTCCTTGGCATTACGCAATACCTCGTTATTATCGCCAACAAGAGAGATGAGCAGAGCTTTACCAAAAGGACTAAAGCTTTCAAATAATAGGGCTTCAGCACCAACAATTTCACCAACTTTTTTACGCAACTGAACAGTTACTTCGCCGGTAGTTGAATTTCGTGATTCTCCATCCAGCAGGGTTATCTCTACGGTGGCTTTATTGCCACTGCCTTTAAACTGCTGAAAAGTTTGTATTATAATATCTTTATTACCAGGTTGTAAATATTTCATTTCCTCATTTACTTCCCAAATTGCAGCGCTAATGTGGTCAATCTGTTTTTGAGTTACCGACTTATCAGTACCCGATGGCATGGTTAAGCTAATGGTGATATTATCGCCGTCAACCTGTGGAAAGAATGTAACGTTAACCCACCGGGCAGAAACCATTCCTATTGCTATAATAAACAGGCTAATGAAAACAGCAAATGTAATTGTCTTGTATTCAATGGCCTTTTTTAGAAGAGGTAAATAGGTTATATCACGCAATTTAAGTAAACCATGTTCGGCCCATCCCATATATTGTATCCATTTGCTTTTATAACCTTTCATTAAAGCTTTGGAGTGAGCAATGTGAGCAGGAAGAAGAATTAAGCCCTCAATAAGGGATACAAAAAGGATTACAATAACCACTATTGAGATTTCTTTAAACATATCGCCCATTCGCCCGTCGAGGAAGATAAAAGCAGCAAAGGCCATCATAGTAGTTAATATACCGGATAATACGGCAGGCATTACTTCCAGTGTTCCATCAACAGCTGCTTTAATTGGTGTTTTCCCCTTTTGCCAGTGGCGATATATATTTTCGGCTACCACAATGGCATCATCTACCAGTATACCCAGCACTAATATTAACCCAAATAAGGAGAGCATATTAATGGTAACTGATGTTGCAGGAATAATAATAAACATGCCCAGCATAGAGAACGGAATACCCAGTGCTACCCAAAAGGCTATACGGGGATTAAGGAATAAGGAAAGGAATAAAAGAACCAGGGCAATACCAATGATACCATTTTTTCCAAGTAACTTAATACGCTGATTTAATAAGTCACTCTGATCTCGTATAATGGTTGCAGTCATTAAATCCTGGCTTTTATTAAATTCTTCAATATACGCTTTAACTGCATCAGTAGCAGTTATAATGTCTTCAGAGAAGGTGTTCTGAATTGTGATAACAATACCTTGCTTGTTATTAAAAAATACCTCGGAAGGAGTATCGGCCCATTGATCCTGTATTGTAGCTACATCTTTTAAGCGGATAATGCCCCCGTTTGGTGTGTTTTTAACGACAATATCCTCAAGGCCTTCACTACGGTATTCCCGGTTGCGCACACGAATAAACAATTCTTCTTCACCATCTTTTATACTTCCTCCTGTCATAATTAGGTTGGTAGATGCAACAGCACGGGCTATTTCAGAAAAGGTAATATTGTACGATTCAAGCGCATTCTCATTAAGTAAAACCGCTATTTCTTCGTCAGGATAGCCCCCAATTGTTACTTTTGAAATACCATCTTTTCGCAACAGGTCATGCTCCATTTGGCGGGCAATGGTTTTTAGTTTTTTAAGGGGAATAACCTGGTTATTTCTTGCAGTAATCACATAATTAATGGAGAAGTTAACATCGTCGTGCTTATAAGTTACCACCGACTCAATGCCAACAGGAAAAGAGGCGATACGCTCAACTTCGTTTTTTACTTTTATAAGTGCTTCATCCATATCAGTGCCTTTAAGCATTTCAATGGTTACTGTACCAGAGTTTTCACGCGATACAGAAGTGATACGTTCCATACCTTCCAGTCCTTTTACATTTTCTTCAATTTTAAGGATTGCACCTTCCTCTACCTCTTCAGGAGAAGCACCTGGATAAATAATGTCAACATAAATAAAGCGTTGCGATATATTGGGAAAGAAATTTTTTTGAATACCGGATAATGAAAACAGGCCAAATAGCAATGTCATCACCAAAATGATGTTTACTGCTAATGGGAATTTCATAAAATAGGCGATGAGGTTTTTCATATGTTTAAATTTATTTTTCAAAAGTCATATGGAACTCAGAAATAAATTCAATCATCCTCCTGTGTGAAGGTTTAATAATTGAATTTACATGTTTGTTTCGTATGTTTATTTTTTAGATGATAGATAAGAGACTGTTAGACTGATTGGCCGAACGTGCTTTTATTTTGCACCTTATACTTGTTGCTTCTGTTGTGTAACATTACTATTTATTAATTCTTACCGGCATACCATCATAGGCACTTTTTATAATGGTTGATAATACGGGGGTATTTTCATTCAGGCCTTTTATTATGGCATAATCACCTTGCTTTGTAATAACTTGTACTTCTTTAAGTTTTAAGTGGTTGTTACTTACGATATAAATTCTGTTATTATTATCCACCATCTTTCGCTGCACTTTCATCGCATTTTTAAATGGTAGTTGTTTAATTTCAGCATCAAGGTACATACCCTCTTTTAAGGTAGCTCCACTTGTACGGATAAAAACTTTTACACTTTGCGATTGCTCATCAATATCGCCACTGATACGAATAATCTTACCAGTCCATGCCCCATTTATGTCCGGAGAAGTTAAGGAGGCTGTTGTACCAGGTTTTATTTGTTGCATATATGCCAATGGAATGTTTATTTCCATGTCGTAAAGAGATGTGTTAATCATTGTGCCCAGTTCCGATCCGGAACGAACAGCCTTACCAGCCTCGGCATTTACCCTGGTAACAACACCTGGAAAAGGAGCACGGATGGTGTATTTTCTTAGTTTTTCTTCCCCTGATTTTACAGCATAATATTTGCTCAAAATACCTTTCCCCGATAGGTAAAAGCGTTCTTGTTCACTTCCCGGATCAGGCATTGCGGGTAATCTTTTGTTAACATCAATAGATGAAACATATTTGCGCCATAAAGGGTATGAATCCGGGTAATCGGATTTTAGATCGGGAAGGATGGAGGTGGCTAAAGTAATGAACTCACTTTTTTGAGCCAATAAACTCATGTTATATTCCTGGTGATCAATTTCCAATATTGTTTCACCCTTTTTATAGCTTTTACCTTCTTTAAAATAGCGGGCCGAAGGAAGCAACTGGCCATCTGTTTGGGCTACAATTTCAAAGCGATCAACTGCTCTTAGTTTTCCGGTTCCTTTGTAGCTGTTTTCAATGGTTTCTAGTTTGGGGTAGATAACATTTACCAACATCTCCTTTTTAGGTGCTAATTCTTTGGTTTTTTTATCGTTTGATTTGGAAATAGCTTTTACAAAAACAATGGCTATAATAATAATGATCACGGCTATAACTAGTGATACACCTTTTTTTTTCATAGTTGTAGTTTATAATATGTGTTTGCATTTTTAAATTTACAGAGAACAAATTTTACTCATAAAGTTATAATAATAAATAATTTGGGGATGAAGCATGAATAATAATGAATAAAGTAGGGATTGTGCAGGTTATTAGTTGGTAAGAACAGGACAAAGACTTGTATCAGTTTTTGAATAGTTTAACTTTGTGAAATATAAGATGAGAGATGTTGTTAATCGTTACCGACAAAATAAATGAAAAAACCATGCATAGTATTGGCACTTAGAACCATAAATTTAAGTGTTGCTAACTGGTTTAATTATGCCTTGGTACTAACTTTTAAACACATGAAACAAATATTGATATTTATTATTGCATTATTAAGCATTGCAAGTAGCACCTTGGCACAAACAGGTGATGATCCGTTTAAAAAGATGGATGAGAAATATGAGGCAAGGTTAAATAAGATGAATAGTGATTATGAGGCTAAGCTAAAGAGAATGCAGGAGGAGTATGATGCCCGTCTAAAGCAGATGAATATAGCCTTTAAAAAATACCTGAAGAAAGGTTTTACTGAAGTTGAGCAAAACGAAAGTGTTGTAAAGCCAGTTGAAGTGCCAAAACCGATTAAGCAGCCTGAGTATAAACCAATAATTGCAGAAGAAGTAAAAACTCCCGGTAAGCTCGAACCAATTGGTGATTCGAATCCTGTAACCAGCCCTGTTGCTATGCCTGCCCCCATTAAGCCTGAGGTTATAATTGCTGATGCTACTGCTTTTTCTATAGCACCAATATATAGGATACCAGAAGAAACGAAGGCGTATAAAACAACATTGACAGTTGATTTTTTTGGTAGTAAGGCTCCGTTATATATTGATAAGAGAATGAAGAACTTGAGTTTATCAACGGTAAAACCCGGTGCATTTGCTTCGTACTGGGATACATTCTCAAATACATATTATCAATTGTATATTGAGTCGCTGATTGACTATGCAAAAGAGAAAAACCTGAATGACTGGGGTATTTACCAGTTGATTGATAAAACATCTAAACAACTGTTTAGCTCAGCTAATAATCAGACCATATGGGCTTGGGCCATGATGAACCAGGCAGGATACCAGGTGAAAATTGGCTATACAGGAAGTACCTTAAGCTTGTTAGTACCCTTTATGCAGGAAGTGTACGAAAAGCCTTATTATAATATAGAAGGAAGCAACTTTTACCTGATGAATACGAAATTGGGCAAAAAGAGCTTGATGACTTATACAGAAAATTTTGGTGGAGCAACAAAAAAGGTTGATTTACATCTGCCATTTAGTCTTAATTATACTGACGCATCTAATGTTATTGTACGAAAAACAACACTTCCCGGTGAGTCTCAACCATTAAAAATTGGGATGGATAAAACCGTAATGGCTTTTTTGGCCAGTTACCCACAAACAGTTAATACCGTTTATTTAAATGCAGCAATGTCGGGTTCGGTTAAAGAAACGTTATACGAATACTTAACACCACGTTTAGAAGGTAAATCGGAAACAGAAGCGGTTACTTTCCTTTTAGATTATTTGCATAATGCCTTTGAATATAAAACGGATCGTGACCAGTTTAACAAGGAGAAAATGTTTTTCCCGGATGAACTGTTTTATTACCCGTATTCGGATTGTGAAGATCGGGTGGTGCTGTTTACTCGTTTGGTAAATGAGTTGTTGGGCTTAGATGCAGTAGCACTAACTTATTTTAGCCATATGGCAGCAGCAGTAGCATTTTCGGTACCGGTAGAAGGGTATAGCCTTTTGGTTGATAACCGCACTTATACCATTACAGATCCGACTTATATTAATGCACCCATTGGAGCAGTAATGCCTGAGTATGAAAAATACACGCCAATTGCCATTAAAATTAATAATGATAGCCGTTTGAATAATATCTGGCAGATGATTGCGCAATCAGTAGAGAAAGGTAATGAAGGTAAGGTGTTTATATCAGATCGTACCGTAGCAGAGAATGGCAAATATATGGTGTCGGGATGGTTTAAGGATGAAATAGTTATTGGGAACCAGGATTATACAGCTTATGGTGGAACAAGAGATTTATGGTTTGCTACTTTTGACCAGGGAGGATCATTGGAATGGTTTTTACCCGTAAAATGTTCTAATAATGGTTTTACCCAGGCTTTTAATGTGGGTAAAAAAGGCAATGTTTACGCTTTAATTAATTATACCGGATCTGTAAATGTTAACAGGCGTGAAATAGCACGTAGTCAGCACGCGGCTCACTTGGTTTTGGGTATTTCAAATCGGGCACAGCCTGTTTTAAGTGAGGCCATTAATTTTGAAGTGCCGGAAGGTAAAAAACTGGCCTTTTATGGTAAGTATAAAGCCGATGGTACTAAGATTGACCTACTTTCTTTTCCAACTGATAAGGTAAGTTTTGAACCTAAAATTACTGTCGATTCAAAAAATGAGGTGGTTGTTCGTGGTGTGATTGGCGAGATAGAAGGCTTAACAAAAGATGTACCCATCACTTTGTCGAGTGCTGTATTTAGTGCCGAAGATCAGATTGAATCGTATATGAACGCTTACAAGCAGCAAAATATGAACAAGCATATGGTAGCACTTTTTGCAACTATTAAATTGTTGGCTCAGAATGGCGGACGTATCTCAGGTATTACAGTTCGTAACTTAATGAATAAAAATAACCCGGAGTTTTATAAGCACAATCCGGATGTATATAAAGGTTTGTTGAGTATGCAATTTGTCATAAATGATGGAGGTGTAATTAAGGTAGAAACCTATAAAGGACGTAATGTCTCTTTATTCTCCATGAAGATTACAAACAATAGCAACTTTCAGATTATAAAACCAACAGATGATACTTATCAACTTAAATTCCTCAATGGGGTAGAAGTAGGTAAGGCTATTGTTTGGTACAACTTAAACTCACTTACCCTAAATGTCAATGGTGAAATGGAGTTTGATTACGATAGTGACCATACGAAGCGGGTAATACGTGTAGATGAAATAATTAACTAGGCATATTGCCAGTCAAAAAATCTGGCAGAGCCACCAGGTCTGCCAGTTTTTTTGTTTTTTTACACTTGGTAGGGGTCTTCAGAAGTCATATTGGGTACTATCATAGTGCGAGATCTTTTAGCTTACAAACCTAATCATTTCCATTACCTAATACACCAAAGGTATTCAAATCACTATCCCCAAGTACTTCTTTCCATTGTACTTCGTATTGCAACAAAGATTCAGCAACAGTTTGCTTTAGGTAATCATCTTGTTCTTCAACAATCATATCTGTAGAAAGGAATGTCTTGAAGTGAAAAAAATAATTAGATGAAGGAACTTCTATTTGCCCAAAACCAACACCATCATTAAATTTTGCGTAGATTCCATTTTTGTACTTTTCATTGTCAGGTACGGTCATAACTTGAGTCATCGGGTTGTGTACTATGAAATGCTTTAATAAGTCCAATTTGGGCATACCTGTTTCCTTTAGAAACCTTTCGTTATACCTTTGTAAGAAATGCGAAGTATAATGGTGCAAATCATACTTCACTAAGGTTCTATAAATTGTCATTTCTTTGGTTGTATGAAAGTTCAATTGCGTTTAAACCAAAATCATTTAGGTAGTAGACCACAGGTGAACAGTAAACGTCTTTATTGGAAAAATTAAAACATAAAAGCCAATCATTTTTTCAGGTGATTTATATTCAACTAGCTTTTGAAAACGCTTACCTTTTGAACGAACCACAACCCTACGAACCTTTTTCAACAGGTGCTTTGTTTTGGCTTCCACATTTTTATAATCAGCTATAATTTCTTTAGCCAATTCTTCAGATAACATTGATGGTACTATTATTATGGACTTGGTATTATTAGGTTGCTTACCAAGCATCAACCACAGCTTTCTTTTCTGTATTAGATAAGCCAAGGTGCTTAGCTTTAATAGTGGCTTGTTGATTGGCACTAAGGTTCGTGATAAACTTTAATCCTGTTAATTCTTCCAATCGCCCCATACTGGTCAGGTACAGTCTAAAATCCTTTTCTTCTTTCGGAATAATGTTAGGAAATATAAAGGATAATGTTTCGATACCTGAACCTGTTTCACGAATTACAATTTTATACAAAGCATCAGGTATAGCAACTTTTACTTCATCAGCTTCACCAAGCCACATCGCAGGTGATTGACTGAAGAAAACAGGGCCGCAAACTACCCAAACACTGTTGTATTTATCAGCCCAATGGTTTACTTCTTCTTCTAAATCCTTCCAAATTCCGTTATTCTGCCACTGCAATTGTGGTACTGCGTTAAGAATTGTGTGGGTATTAAAACCTGCTTCCATTGATATACGGTCGGCTGCATCCTTATTACAAAGATGCCCACGAACAAAGCGGTAGTCACCTTTAACTTCCTTCAATTTTTTTGTCCCTGATACGGCATAGGTATCATCATTTGGTGCAATACCTTGCTTGTGTAAGTTATCATCGGTCATCCATTTGGGACGTGAATATTTTTCAACTTCAAAGGTTTTCTTCTTCACTTCGTAGCTTACATATTCAGGAATGCCCCATGAAACAGAATTGTCATCCGAATCGAATGATGTTGTGTAAGCAGCAAACTTAAATACTAAATCGGATGGCTCTGTTGTGTATTTGGTGTGATTGTGACCATTGTTTAAGTCGATAGGCTTGTACCTTGCACCAATTGGTGATTGTGAAAGTGCAGATAATGAAATCAATATAAGTGACAAAAAGGTGATAATGGTTTTCATGATACTTAACTTTTTAATTTACAATTTCATCCCATACATTTTCCCATCAATTTCCTTCCAGTTTAGAACACGCTTGGACATTTCATCCCAAAATTCCTTGGAATGGCTTTTAACCTTTGTATAAACAAGTTCTTGGACTATCAGCAAAAGTGGTAAATTAAGTTACGAAAGGGGCTAAAATTAGCACTTATTTAGGTAATTTGATATCTGAAGTGATACCTAAAATTATTAGGCAGGTTTAAGGAAGTGATTATCACACCGAAAGTTTATTGAGATGCGACCACATTGTAATCAGATGTTATACCTGTTGCTGGTTGGGGACATATTCTCTGAAGGTTGGTACCTGCTCAACGAATATAGAAATGGCAAGATTGAAATGTTAGAAGTGCTGAAAGTGTTGAATAGGGATATTGACGCAAATTTGTATTACTATCCAGTTTACGAAAGCGTAACAACGTTTCACTTTTTAAGCAATGTTGTCCAGGGGTTGTCCTAAATAAAAAATCCTGATAGCTAACTATCAGGATTTTAATTGACTTATTTTTTAAACTGTACCGAGAGGCGGGCTTGAACCGCCGACCTCAGGATTATGAATCCTGCGCTCTAACCAGCTGAGCTACCTCGGCATTTGTTATTAGGAGTTGCATTAACACTGCTTGTATATCTCCTTTTTTGCGGTTGCAAATGTAGGGTAAAACTTCATACCTAGCAACAAAAAAAATAAAATATTTTTATTTTTTTTGAAAAGGGTTAATAAACTCCCTAAGCCTGAGTGTTGTTCAGCTTGTGATAATTTTGAACTTTTTTTTATTGACAGCTATTTGTGTTCTGTTTTAATCTTTTCAAGAAATCTACTATCTTGTAACCCAATACAATTACTAAAATAAACCTAATATGCCAACTCAAAAAGAAAAATTTGAACTAGAATATATCATCAAAACCTCGCCTTCGATATTGTTTGCGCGCTTGAGTAATCCAAGTGGACTGTCGGAGTGGTTTGCAGATGATGTAAATCTAGAAGGTAAAATCTTCACATTTGTGTGGGATGGTTCGGAACAACAAGCTGAACAAGTTTTGCGAAAAGAAAATAAAATGGTTCGTTATCATTGGTTAGATGATGAAGATGATAAAACGTATTTTGAATTCAGGATTAATGTGGATGAATTAACTGGCGAAACTGCTATTGTAGTAGTCGATTTTGCTGAACGAGATGAAAAGGAAGATGCTATTGAATTATGGAATCAACAGATTGATGAACTAAAACATGGTTTAGGTTCTTTATAAGGTATTTATAGGTATAATGTTGCTTTGAACACCTGGCTTTGTCAGGTGTTTTTGTTTTGTGTTAAATTACGGGTGAAGAAGATGTTAGTTGTCTATTTAATTACAAGTACTCTGATGCAGCAATAAAGTTGTATCTTTTTACTCTGTTATTGAGTATTTGATAAAGAACAGGCCACTTGGGAAGCGTTATCTGTAAAAAAGCTTTTTTTTAGAATTTCAATATATTGCTGTTTCATTGTTTCAACTACCTTTGTGGCATATTGTATAAAAATTAAATGAAATTGCTTTTCAGAAAATATGAAGAAGTTACATCTTTTTATACTTAAAAGTTATCTTGGCCCATTGACCATGACTTTTTTTATCTCATTATTTATCCTGGTAATGCAGTTTTTATGGCGTTATGTTGATGATATGGTAGGTAAAGGGCTTGATTTTACCACTTTAGCTGAGCTGCTTTTTTATGCATCATTGCAGGTTATACCTATGGCATTGCCTTTGGCTATCTTATTAGCTTCTTTGATGACCTTTGGAAGTTTAGGCGAAAATTATGAGTTAACAGCGATTAAAGCATCAGGAGTATCCCTGTTACGTACCATGAAGCCTCTGATTATTGTTACCATTATTATTGCGGGTTTAGCCTTTGGTTTTTCAAATAACGTATTGCCTTGGGCTAATTTAAAACTCTATACATTATTATGGTCTGTAAAACAAAAAAAACCGGAGCTTGAAATTAAAGAGCAGGTGTTTTATGATGGCATTGAGGATTTCCGTATAAAGATACAAGGTAAAGATCCAGAGTCAGGGCTGATGAAAGAGGTTATGATATATGACCATCGCGATAGTCGTAACCCCAATAGTAATGTTACTTTAGCAGACTCAGGTAGATTGCAGGTGTCAGAAGACAAAGGCTTTATGAAGTTGACGCTGATGGATGGCATTCGTTATGAAGAGAATGTTCGGCAGGAGAATAAGAGGTTAAGCAGTAGGGCACAACAACAATTTAGAAAAGATAAGTTTAAGAAACAAATCGCTCTTTTTGAAATGAAAGGCCATAATTTAGAAAAGCAAGATGAGCAGTTGTTTTCAAGTCATGACAGGATGAAAAACATGGCACAACTTACAGCTGATATTGATTCGTTTAACACGGTGAAAAAGGATGTGGGAGAAAAGATTAATGAGCAGACTAAGAACTTTTATTTTCAGCAAAGACGATATTTTCAACGAAAAAATGCTGGAATACCAGAAATAGCGTTAGACTCAGTTCAATCTCTGGATGCCGATTCGCTTTTTGAAAGTTTAAGCACACATCAGCAGTTAATTGCTATTGAAAGTGCAAAGCGACAGGCACAGGATAACAGGAGTCAGTTGGAAGGTAAGTTAAGTCGATTTAATAGTTATCAAACGCGAATAACACGGCATACTATGGAGTTACATCGTAAGTTCACATTGTCCTTTGCTTGTTTTATCTTTTTCTTTATTGGTGCACCGCTTGGAGCTATTATACGCAAAGGTGGTTTAGGTATGCCAGTTGTAATTTCAATATTCTTTTTTATTGTATATTATATAATTGATACACTGGGAGCTAAGTTTGCCCGTGAGGGCGTTTGGCATGTTTACCAAGGAATGTGGTTATCATCGGCTATATTATTTCCTTTGGGTGTTTTTTTAACATATAAATCAGCCACGGATTCTACCTTGCTTAATGCTGACGCCTATTTAATTTTCTTTCGTAAACTATTTAAGCGTGAGAAATTTGATTTAAAAAACCGACTTGATAGAGAAGGTAATGACCAAACTAATGATAAGACCTGAGGCATTTCATTGTTTTGGGTGTTTATTTCATTAATTTTGCATTTCTATTACGGATGAGTCCGTCCAAATAAGAAGATAAATGTCAGGAGAACAAGAGTTTAAGCTAAATACTATAGAGGAAGCTATTGAGGCTATTAAAAAAGGTGAGTTAATTATTGTGGTTGATGATGAAGATCGCGAGAATGAAGGAGATTTTATTGCGGCAGCCGAATTGATAACTCCTGAGAAGGTGAATTTTATGGCAACGCACGGGCGTGGTCTTATTTGTACGCCATTAACAGAAGAGCGATGTGATGAGCTAGAACTGGATTTAATGGTTGGAAAGAATACAGCCAGTCATGCAACCCCCTTTACCGTTTCTGTAGATTTACTTGGGTACGGATGTACAACAGGTATTTCGGCCTCTGACAGGGCAAAAACGATTCTTGCACTTACAAACCCACGTACCTCTCCGGAAGAGTTAGGGCGGCCGGGGCATATTTTCCCATTAAAAGCTAAAAACCGTGGCGTGTTACGTCGTGCCGGTCATACAGAAGCAGGAGTTGATTTAGCCCGTTTAGCAGGTTTATCGCCAGTTGGTGTTCTGGTTGAGATACTTAATGAGGATGGCACAATGGCACGTATGCCGGAGTTAATTAAGATAGCGGAGAAATTTAATCTAAAACTAATCACAATAAAAGATTTGATTGCTTACCGCCTTAAAAATGAAAGTCTTATTGTTAAAGGAGTTGAAGTTAATTTACCAACTGCCAGTGGTGATTTTCGTTTTATTCCGTTTAAGCAAAAGTCAAACGGAGTAGAGCATATGGCTTTAATCAAAGGAGAGTGGAAAGACGATGAACCGATCCTTGTTCGTGTACACTCATCTTGTGCAACAGGAGATATTTTTGGCTCATTACGTTGCGAGTGTGGAGAGCAGCTGAAAAAAGCAATGGAATTAATTGAAGAGGAAGGCAAAGGTGTTGTTGTTTATATGAGCCAGGAAGGACGGGGAATTGGTTTGATGAATAAAATAAAGGCTTATAAACTTCAGGAAGAAGGATTGGATACTGTAGATGCTAATATTGAGCTAGGTTTTGATGAAGATGAGCGTGATTATGGTGTAGGTGCTCAAATATTACGAGAATTAGGCGTTAGTAAAATGCGCTTAATGAGCAATAATCCTATTAAACGTATCGGCTTGGAGGGCTATGGTTTGGAGGTTGTCGAAAATGTTTCGATGGAAATTACGCCCAATGAGCACAATGAATTGTATATGAAGACTAAGAAAGAGCGTATGGGGCATGATCTGGAGTTTTTTAAGTATAAGAAAAAATAGTTTATATAACTGATACAATGAAGAAAGGAGGCCAATAAAGCTTCCTTTTTTTTGTTAATGCGTATTAGCTGTAAACATATCTTGCATTGATGTGTTTCATTAGTAAGAGGTGCTGGTGGATGCCATTACTTATTTCTGCGGTCAAGTAAATTTTGGTCATTTATTAGGGTGTGATGACTTAGATGAGATTGATAAATGATCAAAACAGGCTCCACCAGTTTCTTATTTTTTCCCCCAGTGAATTACTCCCGAACTACAATCGCTGTCAGCTCCTGTTACGGAGGATAAACAATTGATCTGATTGGTAAATCGTAAAGCACCTAATAAGGAAAATACCAATGCTTCTTTAAATTCGATAAGTTGTTGGTCTGGGATGGTTATTTTATGATTGGTTTTTTGCTGAATAAGCTGCATTAGATATGTATTATAAACACCTCCTCCACTAAATAGTATTTCGCCACTTAAAATAGAATTTAAATCATTAGATATTATTATGGCGAAATGCTCATAACATGTGCGTAATATATCCTTAAGAGGGTATTTGCTGTACCCGTTAAGTACGGGCATAAAATGTCTCTCAACCCACTCCTGTGCAAGTGATTTAGGGGCATCTATATAGTAATAGGGTAAGGTATTCAGTTGCTTGAGTAGTGCTTCAATAACAGAGCCTGTTTGACCAAATTCACCATTATAATCCATTTCTTTACCCACTTGTCGCATCAGGAGATTTATAATATAATTAACAGGACAAATATCCCAGGCGCTTCGTTTACCATCTATTTCACATGAAACATTTGCAAAGCCTCCAAGGTTAACACAAGCAGAATAATGTCCAAATAAAAGCTGGTCGCCAACAGGAACCAGTGGTGCGCCTTGCCCGTTGAGGCATATATCCATAGAGCGAAAATCACAGATTGTTGTTAGGCCTGTTTGTGCAGCAATTACAGCACCATCGCCTAGCTGGAAGTTGAGCATTTTGTCAGGCTCATGAAAAATGGTGTGTCCGTGTGATGCAATAAAGTTCGGACTTGGTTCAGCATAATCAATAAAGTTATTTATACGCTCAGAAATCCAGATGGCATAGGAACGGTGTAACTTTTGTAATTCAAGCCCACTTAGTCTAACAGCATGCTTTAGTCTTGTCTGCCATTCTTTATTGTAGGCATAGGTTTTGGTTTTTAGTATCTTATAAGTCCATGTGTTTCCGGAGTTATTAAGGTGGCATAATACCATATCTAGACCATCTAATGAGGTGCCCGACATAAGGCCAATGCAACAATACGAATTCTTTATTTGTTTTACCATAGTGCAAATTGCTTCACCCCACTAAAGGTGTGAAGTTTTTTATTATAGTTTACCCTTTTATCAACAAAATTTCTAAAAATTATGGCCAACATTTCAACTACTTATTTAGGATTAAAACTTAAGAGCCCTATTGTTGCTGCAAGCTCAGGCCTGACTAACTCTTTAGATGATATTAAAAAGATAGAAAAAGCCGGAGCCGGAGCGGTGGTACTTAAGTCTCTTTTTGAAGAAGAGATAGTAAAAGATATGGAGCGTGACATGCAGAGTATGCACTCCGAAAACTATCTTTATCCGGAAACAATGGATTATTACGATAATTATGATGTAGAAGACACATTAAGCAATTACCTGAAATTAGTTGTAGATTGTAAAAAGGAAGTTGATATCCCTGTTATTGCAAGTATAAACTGTATTACGGCACATAATTGGCCTTATTTTGCTAAGTCTTTGCAGGATGCTGGTGCACAGGCAATTGAATTGAATATTTTTTCATTACCATCAGATACCGATAAGCAGGGTTTAGATAATGAGCAGGTTTATTTTGATGTTATTGATGCTGTACTAAAGGAGGTTACTATACCTGTAGCAGTTAAAATCAGTCATTATTTTTCTAATTTAGCCAATGTTATTCAGCGTTTATCAACAACAGGAATTGCAGGTTTGGTGCTTTTTAATCGTTTTTATTCACCCGATATTGATGTTGATAATTTAGAGGTCATTCCAACGCATATTTTTAGTCAGGAGTATGAATATACTATGCCGTTAAGGTGGATTGCTATTACTGCTAACCGTGTAAAATGCGATTTAGCTGCAACAACAGGTATTCATGACTCGCGTACGATGCTTAAGATGCTGTTGGCAGGAGCACAGGTTGTGCAGGTTGCAAGTGCTTTATATAAAAATGGCGTAGAGGTAATTGAGCGCTATAACCGGGAGATAGAGAATTGGATGATAAAGCAGGAATTTGAAACTCTGGATGATTTTAGAGGCTCTTTAGCACAGTCTAATGCAAGTAATCCGGCAGGTTATCTTCGTGTTCAGTTTATGAAACAGTTTAGTCAGAAATAAGCTTAGTCAGTTAATGATATTGAAGATGGTCTCTGGTGGAGACCATTTTTTATATTGTTCGCCTTATCTTTGCAAGTAAATCATAAATTAAAGATTGGCAAATGGATTTTGATGACTATTATATGTCAGACCCACTGGAAGAAAATGTAGATTACTATATGGATCCACGTGGTTATCGGGTTATGACAGAAAAATATCTGAAAGAAAGAGGTTATTGTTGTGGAAATGGTTGTAAACATTGTCCGTACTTTCCGCCACATATTAAAGGCAATCGCGAAATAAAAGAATAAACAGCATTTATTGTTATGGCTAATAAAAATTTAAGAATTGTATTTATGGGTACGCCGGACTTTGCGGTTGAAAGTCTGAAAGTATTGGTTGAAAACAGCTACAATATAGTAGGGGTGATAACAGCACCTGATCGTCCGGCAGGCAGGGGGCAAAAGCTTAAGCAATCACCTGTAAAAGAATATGCTGTTTCAGAAAATATACCAGTTCTGCAGCCTGAGAAACTAAAGGATCCTGATTTTCTTGAGGTACTTAAAGCGCTTAAGGCAGACCTGCAGGTTATTGTAGCTTTCAGGATGTTGCCAGAAGTAGTGTGGAATATGCCTCCAATGGGCTCATTTAATTTACATGGTTCATTATTGCCTCAGTACAGGGGAGCAGCTCCTATTAATTGGGCTGTTATTAATGGCGATAAAAAAACCGGAGTTACTACGTTTTTTTTACAGCATGAGATTGATACCGGAAACATCATTTTTCAGGATGAATTGCCAATTACAGAAAATGATACGGCTGGTACGATACATGATAAGATGATGCTACTTGGTGCTAAACTGGTGTTGAAAACAGTTAAGTCTATTGAAAACGGTAATGTTAAAGCAGTACCACAGGCTGAGTGTAATGATGAGGTCTTGCTTAATCCTGCTCCAAAAATATTTAAAGACGATTGCAGAATTGATTGGACTAAGAATGCTGATACGGTTTGGAATCATATCCGGGGATTATCACCATATCCAACTGCATGGACTGAGTTGACCATGCTTAATGGCAAAATAATTAGTGTTAAGATCTTCTCTGCTAAAAAGGCAGAATTAATAAGGCTGGAAAGTGGACAGGTGCAATCGGATAACAAAACTTACCTGGCAATTGGTACTGCAGATATTGCCTTACAAATTGAAACACTACAGCTTGCAGGTAAAAAGAAGATGACAATTGAAGAGTTGCTTCGTGGTTTTGATACAGAGCAAATAAAGATGATAAAATAATACATTTAACTTGTATAGTGTATACCATAGAAAAGGGTGTCGATTTTTTTTTCGACACCCTTATTTTTCTTTATTATATGTAACTGGTTTATACCAGAGTATTATCTCTTTTTTCTTCTTAAGTAAAGCTTATCGCCGGCCTTAAGTTTTGTGTTTGTATTTAATTTATTGAATTTTAGTAGTTTATTTAATTTTACACCATATTTCTGAGAAATAGATTGGAGTGTTTCACCATCTTTTGCAGTATGGAATTCATGGCTTTTGTGTGCTTTGCCTTTTTTACCCTGGATATAAATATACTTGTAAGCCTGTATGTCGGCCGTGTTTGGTAAGTCGTTGTAATGATATAACTCCCATGGCCTTAAGCCAAATTCTTCTGAAACAGACTTAAAGCTGTCACCATCTTCAATACGGATGTACTTGATGCCGTTATTATACTCAACAACGTGAGTGTTATAAGGCGAGATTACAAAGTTGTCGTTACCTGTATCATCCATAGGCTTTTTCCAATACTTATTTTCATCAAGCAGGTAAAGCTTGTGTTTTTCAATAATATCAATCAAATGGTGAGCATACTTGGGATCTGTAGCATAACCCGCTTTTTTTAGCCCTTTGGCCCAGCCTTTGTAATTGGTAATTTTTAATTCAAATAAACTGGCATATCTTTTCTTACCAACTAAAAATTCAGAATGATCGATGTATGATTCATAAACTGTTTTATATTTTCTAAAACATTCTCCCTTAGCATCATCATCATGATATACTCGCTTACCATTCCAGTCACTATGGCATTTAATACCAAAGTGGTTGTTTGATTTTCGTGCTAAAGTGCTGTTTCCGTTACCTGATTCAAGAATCCCTTGCGCCATAGTAATACTGGCCGGAATGCCAACCCGTTTCATCTCTTTAATAGCCAGATCTTTATAGGTGTCAATATATTCAGGAGTAGTAATTTTTCGATATGCTTGTGCTTTTATTCCGCTTGTACTGGTAATAAACACCAGAAATACTAAAGATATAAGCTGTTTCATGTATAAAATGTTGTTTTTTGTGTATACTCAACTTAAACGCCTGCAAAGATAAATAATTAGCTTTGTTATTAAACGATAGAAATATGCAAATAGTATAAACGCTTTCAAAATATGCAACAGGTGTTAAGATTTATCAGAAATTACTTCGCTTATAATATAATATTAAGCTGAGTTACTTATAGATTTTTTATCTTTGCTCGGAAAGGAAAAATATTGTTATTTTATAACCTGTTATAAGCTTTTTATTTTCAGTATTTAACACTGGAAATGTATAATGTTTAAAAAAATACGTTTAGCTTATTGCCAATTAATAGAAAGACAGTAAAATTTATTCATATAGAACGAACATGTAAGTTTAACCTTAAAAAACTACACACAGAGTAATTAAATATGGTGTATTTATGTATATCTTTAAATGTGTAGATAAATTAATGTTGAAGTTTATAGTGCGTGGGATAGCCTCAATAGTTATTGTCGTTGTATACATATAACAACTGAAAGAAAATTATAAGTACATGAAAATAGCACTGATAGGATATGGGAAAATGGGTCAGGAGATTGAGAAAATAGCACTTGATCGTGGGCACGAGATTGTAAGTAAAATTGATGTTACCAGCTCTGATTCATTTGATAATGCTAACTTTAAGTCAGCTGATGTGGCTATAGAGTTTACAAGGCCTGAAGCAGCATACAACAATTATATCAAATGTTTTGAGGCTAATGTACCGGTTGTTTCCGGCACAACTGGGTGGCTTGATAAATTAGAGGAAATTAAGGACAGGTGTGAAAATGATAAGCAGACATTTTTTTATGCATCCAACTTTAGCCTTGGTGTTAATATATTTTTTGAGTTAAATAAACAATTGGCACGTATCATGAATAAAATGAATGAATACAATGTGTCGATGGAAGAAGTACACCATACGCAAAAACTGGATGCACCAAGTGGTACAGCTATAACCTTGGCCGAAGGTATTATTGATAATATAGAGTCAAAAACGGCATGGGTTCTTGATCGTGAAAAAAGTAGTGAAGATGTTGCTATAAAAGCTATACGCGAAGGCGAAGTTCCGGGTATACACACCATTAAATACGAATCATCGGTTGATGAAATAATTATACATCATAGTGCTAAATCAAGAAAGGGATTTGCTTTAGGTGCTGTTTTAGCTGCTGAATTTGTAAAAGGGAAAACAGGTTTTTTAACCATGAAGGACCTTTTAAACTTTTAACCTTAAAAAATTACTAAATGAAGAATATATCTCTTTTCAGATGGATTAAACTGGCAATGGCCAGTCTTGTTTTTATTTTATGGGTTGTATGGGTAGGTAACTATTGGTTGTTGTTGATTTATCCGCTTATATTCGATAATTATATTACAAAAAAGATACCGTGGGATTTTTGGAAGAAAACCAAAGATGGTAAAAAACCGAGTGCTTTTGTTGAATGGACTGATGCATTGGTGTTTGCCTTGTTTGCTGTATATATGATTAACATTTTTTTATTTCAGAACTATAAAATACCAACCAGCTCGCTTGAGAAATCGTTACTTGTAGGCGATCATTTATTTGTGAGTAAGGTTAGTTATGGTCCGCGAATGCCCAATACACCAATTGCTTTTCCATTGGTTCAGAATACCTTTCCAATAGTAAATTCAAAATCATATACCAGTTGGCCATATTGGGATTATAAACGTTTAAAAGGTTTTGGCGATGTAAAGCGCGATGACATTGTAGTGTTTAATTTTCCTGCAGGTGATACTGTCCCGTTTAAACAAACAAATCCGGATTATTATAACCTGATGTTAGAGGCTGGTAAAAGTCAGGTAATGCGTAATAATGATCTGATGCCTTCAACACCATTTAATTCCGACTGGGAGCGTAATCACTTTTTAATGAATATTGGTCGTGATATAATAAAAAGTAATCCGAATGACTTTGGAGAAGTAATTTATCGGCCTGTTGATCGTCGGGATAATTACGTTAAACGTTGCGTAGCACTCCCTGGTGATGTATTTGAGATAAGAAGTAACCAGATTTTTATAAATGGAGAAGAAGTTGCTAATCCGGATGATATTCAGCATAACTACAGGATTGAAACAGATGGCACGGCGCTGAATGATCGTTTCTTCGAGCGATTGGATATCTCAAAAGCAGACCAGAGTGGAATTGCACCAAACTACTATTTACCACTCAATAAAGCGAAAGCAGAAGAGGTGAAAAAAATGGGTTTTATAAAAAGTGTTATAATTGAAGAAAGTAAGCCTAATGGAAGCGGTTTCCAGGTATTTCCATTTAGTAGTGACTATAACTGGAGCAGAGATAACTTTGGTCCATTAAAAATGCCAAAGGCAGGAGATTCAGTTGAACTAACAATGACTAATTTGGTGTTGTATGAGCGCATTATTACAGCTTATGAAGGCAATACACTAGAAGTAAAAGAAGGTAATATTTATATTAATGGAGAGATAGAAAAGAGCTACACCTTTAAAATGAATTATTACTTCATGCTTGGCGACAATAGGCATAAATCAGCAGATTCGAGATACTGGGGATTTGTTCCTGAAGACCATATTGTTGGTAAGCCTATATTGGTTTGGTTGTCGTTAGATATTGATAAAAGCTTTCCATCAAATATAAGATGGGATCGCTTCTTTAAAATTGTTCATAAATAAACCATATAACAGGGCATTAACCCTAATGAGCTTACTTTTTCTATGAAAAAAGTGAAATCAATCATTCAGTTTATTATTATCATTGTTGGTTTACTCCTTTCTATATGGAGTCAGAGTTGGTTATTGATAGTTATCGTTTTTATTGTAAGTGTTTTGTCATGGTGTCCTTCACTCCATTCCAATATAACTCAACTAAGTACAAAACTATCTTCCTTTCAACAAAAAGTAATAGAATGGTGTTTAGCTATTATTACAGCATTGATTGTACTTTGGTTTGTTCAAAATTTTGTGTTTAGCTTCTTTTTAATTCGCTCAACCAGTATGTTGCCTGTTTTTGATGTCGATGAACTGGTTGTAATTGATAAACTGGCTTATGGTTCTGCTGTAAATAAAAATAACAGCACGCGTTACAGACGACTTAAGGGGTATACAAAAATAAAGCATGGCGACATCATTGCTTTACATTTTCCTGAAGCTGATACTGTTTTTAAAGATCATAAGGAGAATTATTACTTTATAAAGCGGAAATATGAAGCGACTAAGAGCTATATGTCATTGTTAGACAGTAAATTGGCATACTGCAAAGTAAGTGATCGTAAGCCATTTATAAAAAGGATAGTAGCTTTGCCCGGCGATACACTTAAGATTGCCAACGGAAGTTTGTACGTTAATAATAATTACCAGCCAGTTAATGAATATTCAATTAATATATATCAGATAAAATCCGGAGTAGATTCTTCTGTTCAAAATAATATTTTAAAGCAAGCTTTTCAACAATATTATGAAAATGGCCATCAATATGTTGAATTACAGAATAAGGTAATTAAAAATAATGCCTGGGATCAATATCTTATTAAAGTAGTTGATCCAATGAACAGGCCAAGTCCTTATGTTTTTCCATTTGTAAGAAGTTATTTTTGGAATGCCTCATATATGGGGCCAATAATAATACCAACAAAGGGAAAAACAGTTTACTTATCATTGGCTAATCTACCCCTTTATAAAAGAATTATAGAATCTTATGAAGGGAATAAATTAGAGGTCAGAGAGCAGGAAATATACATCAATAATATATGCAGCAAGCAATATACCTTTAAAATGAATTACTATTGGGTAGCCGGAGATAATAAAAAACACTCCTTTGATAGTCGCTACTGGGGGTTTGTTCCAGAAAATCATATTATTGGGAAGATAATAATGCTTACTGATAAAGCTTCTTAAAATTGTTTATATTGGGGTTATTTACTTTTAATTTGTAATTAAAAATGAAAAAATCATTCTGGATATTTCTGTTTTTATCAACTCTGTTGGTTATTTTTTCGGTTCAAAATGCTGAACCGGTAGAAGTGGATTTCTTTTTTAATAAAGTGAGTGTTTCTCTTGCTGTTCTTTTGATTGTAGTTTTTCTTACCGGTGTAATTGCTGGTGCTTCGTACTTTTTTATTAAGTTGAAGATGAAAACTAAAAAAAAGGTTGATGATCATATGCTGACAGATGAAACAAATGATATTGATGCAGAAGATTAAGCTTATTCCCCTGTGTTATCTGGGCTCTGTTCAGTTATTTGCACATGTAATAAATGCTGACAAGGTGTTTATTGAGCAATGTGCTAATTATCAACGAAAAACATATAGTAACAGGTGCGCAATAATAGGTGCGAACGGGCTGTTAAGTTTAACAGTTCCGGTTGTTAATATAAAGAATGAGAAAGTTGCAATAAAGGATACCCGTATCAGTTATGATACCAATTGGCAAAAACAACACTGGCGTTCTATTGTTTCAGCATACAATAGTTCTCCTTTTTTTGAGTATTATGCCGATGATTTTGCCCCTTTTTATGAGAAGAATTACAAATACCTAGTTGACTTTAATCAAGGCCTGTTTCAAACATTACTTGATGAGTTGGAACTTGAACTGGAGTTTGATCTAACAGATGAGTTTCTGCATTCAGACGACATATTATATGAAGATTTAAGAAATGTGATTCATCCAAAAGTGATGCCTGAGGACGATCAGTCCTATCGAACAGTTGAATATAAGCAGGTATTTTCTGAAAAATATTCGTTTGTACCTAATTTAAGTGTAATTGATTTATTATTTAGCAAAGGTCCTGAAGCCTATGATATTTTAAAGGCCTCGATTAAGTTGTAAGGTTTCAATTGCTTCCTTTATAATGTCTTGATGATCAAATGCAAGCAGGGGAAGTTCATTAACAGAAAACCAACATGCATCGCTTGCATCATCCTTGCCCTGAGCTTTTAACTTATAATCTGATATTGAATAATATACTACAGAAATAGTTCGGTGTCGCGGATCTCTGTTAACTGCACCATAGGTTTTAAATTGTGTTACTTCAATGTCTTTAATTCCTGTTTCTTCCTCTAATTCGCGCAGAGCAGCTACAGGTAAATCTTCATCCATATCAACAAAACCACCTGGTAGAGCCCATAAACCCTGAAAAGGATCGTTGGCTCGTTGAATTAGTAGAATTTGAGCAGGTTTATCCTTTGTTATTAATAGTACGTCAGTAGTTACTGCAGGACGCGGATACTCATAAGTATAAGCCATTATAATATGCGTTTAATTACCCTGAGTTTATGGGTGTAGGTTTTTGTTTCTTCATTAAAAATACCCTGATGATCCAGTTTATCAATGCGCACCTGACCGGAAGCGTGTATAATATCACCTTTGCCAAGGCACAAACCTACATGAGTAATGTGACCTTCTTCATTATCAAAGAAAGCCAGATCACCGGGTACAGCTTCTTCAACAAAACTCACAATTGATCCTAATTCAACTTGTTGAGAGGCATCCCTGGGAAGTTGAAAACCTGAAATCTTAAATAGAACCTGGGTTAATCCAGAGCAATCAATACCATAGAAACTCTTTCCTCCCCATAAATATGGTGAATTAAGAAAAGCAGTAGCATTTTCGGTAAGTGTGCCTGGTGATTTATCCAGGTTATAATTACTTGATATATAATACTCTTTATTGTCTATGTTAAAGCTGTTGCGCTCTGAAGTGTTAAAGTAAATTGTACTCCCTCCGGAAATAAACTGGGTAGTTTTATTTGGTTCCGATACGACTTTAATGAATGGAGCAGGAACAATCCATTTATCAGCTTTAATCCAGTTATCGACTTCTTTACCAGGTAGCTTGGCTATGAGTTTCGAGTTAATCCATCCTTCATAGTTATCATCGTGTAGCTTTATAAGGCTCCATTGACCATTTGTTTTATTAATGTCAAAAGTATCGCCAAATAGCAATTGTGTTACCATTTCTGCCTGTTCAGAAGGCTCTTTTCGTACCGGAATAAAGCCAAATGTGCATATTGATTTGTCCATTTGCAAAAATTACGTTGTTCCCTTAATTATGGGAAAGTGAAATTATTTAAAAAAACTTACCTTTAGCAATCTTTGGTCACTATATTCGTGAATATTTAATAAAATTTAAGATTATGCTTGAACAGTTCTCGCGATTTAAGAGTAAGGTTTACAAACCAACAGCAAGGCTACTGTTATTTATCGTTACTATTGCTATAGTTACATATCTCTTACCAAAGACAGGTAAGTTTGCATACGAATACCTCAACGGAACACCTTGGAAACACCCGGCACTTATTGCTCCATTCGATTTTCCTATTTTTAAAACACAAGCTGAATTAAATGAAGAAACGAATTCTATTTTAATGAAATATCGTCCTTATTTTGAGATGGATTCAACTGTTCTTCATCAAATGCAGAATCGGTTTATTGCTGATTATAATCTTTTTGTAAAAGAGAAAAGGAATAAGTATCCATCTCTATCGGGTGCCTATAGTAAAGATACATCATTCTTTGATCTTATTAAAAGTATATGTCTTAATGATATTGCTGTTGTTTATAAGAAAGGTATTATAATGCTTCCAGAAGATTATATTGATGCTCCGCCAAATTTTGAATTAATGCTTATAAAGGGCTCTTATGTTGAGCCATATGAATTATCAGAACTGGAACAACGAATAAGTGCTTATAAAAAATTAATTAGTTCAATTACTAATAACTTATCATTAGCTAATGAAGCTGTTATGAGTGAGGCATCAGATCTGATTAATAAGCTTGAATTGAATAAGTATATAGAAGCCAATATTTATTTTAATGCTGATCGTAATTCAGTAGAAATGGCGCAACAAAGAAGAAATATTTCGCTAACATCAGGTCGGGTGCTGGCAGGCCAGCGAATTATTGACCAGGGAGAGATTGTAGACGCAGAAACGGAAAAGGTTCTGGATTCATTACGGCGTAAATACGAAGCAAATATTACATCTGATTCAGATTATTATTTTATCCTGGTTGGTCAGTTTATGTTGATTTCATTGATGTTTGTTTCCATTTATTTGTTCCTGTTTTATTTCAGGCGCGATGTTTACCAATCTATAAGCTCAATTGGGTTTATTTTACTTATTACTACGTTGATGGTATCGATGGCAAGTATGCGACAATTTTTTGAACATTTTCCGTTTTTTATTATACCATTTGCTATACTGCCAATTATCATAAGAACATTCCTTGATAGTAGATTGGCATTTTTTATGCACGTGATAACCATTCTGATTTGTGCCTTTTTTGCTAAAAACAGTTTTGAGTTTGTTTTTATTCAAATCCCGGTTGGACTCGTAGCAATGTTTAGTCTTTTCAGAATGACGCGTCGTAGTCATATTGTACGTGCCGCAATGTTTATTATTTTAACCTATGCTTTATTCTATACCGCATTATTATTGTGGCAAGATGGAGGTTTTAAGTCAATTGATCCTTTGATGTACGCTTATTTTGCAGTAAATGGAGTATTACTATTAATGGTATATCCCTTAATATGGATTTTTGAGCGTATGTTTGGTTTTTTGTCAGACGTAACTTTAGTTGAACTGGCTGATACAAACCACCCTGTTTTAAGGGAAATGGCTGAGGCTACTCCGGGTACTTTTCAACATAGTATTCAGGTAGGTAATTTGGCGCAGGAAGTTGCTTATAAGTTAGATGCCAATCCAGCTTTGGTACGAGCAGGTGCTATGTATCATGACATAGGAAAAATGGCATCGCCAATGTTTTTCACCGAGAATCAGGCCGGCGGATTAAATCCTCATTCAGAATTAGATTTTGAAGAAAGTGCACGCATTGTTATCAATCATATTGAGAATGGTGTAAAGATGGCCTTAAAGCATAATTTGCCACGACAAATAATTGATTTTATAACCACGCACCAGGGAACCACTCAAACACGGTATTTTTATAATTCTTTTATTAATAAATATCCAGATAAAACACCTGATGTTAGTGCTTTTAGTTATCCAGGGCCAACACCATTTTCAAAAGAAACGGCTATACTAATGATGGCTGATTCGATTGAAGCAGCTTCACGAAGTCTGAAAAGTTATTCAGATGATGAGATTGATAAGCTGGTAGAGAAAATTATTGGTATCCAGATAGAAGAAGATCAATTTATTAATGCTCCAATTACCTTTAGAGAGATTACGGAAGCAAAAGAAGTCTTTAAGAGTAAATTAAAGAATATTTATCATGCACGTATAGAGTATCCGAGTATTAATAAAGCGAAGAAAAAATCACTTTAATAGCAGTTATTTCATGGGTAAATAGATGACTGTCTTAAAAGAAAAATACCCCTCCGTTATGGTTTGGAGGGGTATTTTTTATGCTTTATTGTCAAATACCGTAATGGCATCTTCCAGTTCATGCGATAGTCGATCCAGGTTCTGTGCTGCACTGCTGATTTGATCAGCATTAGCAGCATTACGTTGTGTTATCTGATTTAATTGTTGTAAAGCGCTATTGATTTGTTCTACTCCACTTAATTGCTCAATTGATGCTATTGATATTTCTTTGATTAAAACAGCTGTCTTTTCTATTTCAGGTGTAATTGTATCCAGCTTATGGCTTGCTTTTCGCGACGAATCAATGGTTTCTTCAGAAGCCTTTGTAATTTCGGTAGCAACTTGCTGGCTTCGTTCGGCTAATTTTCTCACTTCGCTGGCAACTACGGCAAAACCTCTTCCTTCCTGACCGGCACGTGCGGCTTCAACAGCTGCATTTAACGACAGGATATTGGTTTGCATGGCTATGTCGTTGATAGCACTAATTTTTTCAGCAATTTCTTCTATAAACTTAGTGGCCTCTTTTGATGCCTGGTTGCTATCAGTAATGCCAATTGAAGCCTCTTTTGCTATATTTTCAGTAGTGCGGGAGTTATCGGTATTTTGTTGAATATTAGCAAGCATTTCTTCCATGGATGAAGATACCTCTTCTACCGATGTGGCTTGTTGCGTTGCTCCGTCCGACAATTCTGCTGCCCCTTCATTTAACTGTGTACTGGCTATTACAATTTGCTTGGTACTCATATTTATATGGCTTACCATTTTCTGAAGGTTATTAACCATTGTATTTAATGATGAGGAAAGCTTACCAACCTCATCATTACTATGCACATTAAATTCAACAGAAAGATCGCCCTGAGCCAGACGCTCTGCCATTGCTATACTTTTTTCTACAGGTCGGGCAATGGCTCTTGAAAGAAAAAAAACCATATTAAACCAAAGTAAGAGTACAACAATAAAAGCACCAATCAAAATTTGCCGTTGCATAGCGATAATGTTTACACTTTCATCACCTATTTTCATCATCAAATCAAGGCCAACATCAGAAGAAGCGCCAACTTCCCACATAATAGCTTTAGCCAATTCAAATTGCTTGATTTCCTGCTTTTTTAACTGGCGTAAGTCAGACAGGTATGAATGTAAGGCTTGGGTTGTGGCAACAATTTTATGCTTAATAGGCTCTGGATAATTGCGACTCTCAATTTGCTTCTGTATGTGATTAAATGCTTCTTTTATTTCCTCAATATCAGTGTAGTTTTGTTCAAGGTCGTTTTTTAAAATGCGGAGAGCCAGTTTATTGAGTGTATTACTCGCATAGCTTGTATTAACGTCTTTATATTGTTCTATTTGCTGAAGAGAGCTTATAAAATCTGATTTTAGCTTTGTTGAGACAACAACTCTATTGTAGTAATTTGTTGTTAAATCTTTATATTTTTTAACCAGGTTGCTTAATAAATCTATGTCAACACCGTTAGAGCTAATTGTATTCAGATCATTTTTCATAATATTCTGAAGTTCATTTAGCGCATCACTCATCTTCAGATAACTCTTTTCGGCTTTATCCTTGTAATATACATTGCCTGTAAAATCATATGAACGAGCATATTCTCTTGTTTCGTGCCAATACCTGTCCATTTTTACAGCTTCCCTTACAACAGGAATGTAGGTTGATGTTAATGCTTTTATTTCACCTTCTACTTTATAAAGGTTGAGCAGTATTATTACACCCAAAACAATGATTATTGCCATTATTATGGCGAATCCGCTTCCTATCTTGGAGCGAATTTTTAAATCTTTCCATTTCATCCCCTTGGTATTTTTAATTGCTAAATATCGACGAAAATTGTGAAAAAAAACATGTTTTAAAAATTTTGTAGTTATTAAATGTTAATTTTAGCACATATAATCCCTGATTTAAATTCAATAAAAATATGCAACGCTTACTATTATTTGCTTTAGTCGTTTTAGCTTTTATGAATAATGCTTGTCAGTCTGGCAATGCCGTAAAAATTGGTTTTTTGTATACTTCGCCCAATACCGAACGCTATGTGAAAGAGGCGAATTATTTTAAACAACACGCCCAGTCTTTAGGTGCGGATGTGATAGTAGGGCATGGAGAAGGCGATGAAGCAAAGCAGTATAACAAGGCTATAGAAATGTTTGATCAGGGTATTGAAGCTCTGACAATAATATCGGTTAATTCTAATACAGCTGCAGCTATTGTTAGGGAAGGCCATAGTCGTGGTATTAAAGTTATTGCTTATAATCGTTTAATTAAAAATTGCGATTTGGATTTATATATTGCAGGCGACAATGTAGAATTAGGAAAAATAATGGTTGGGGAAATATTAAAAGTTAAACCCCGGGGAAAAGCTATTATACTTGGAGGTGATAAGTATGACCGTAATGCCATTGAATTGCAAGCTTCAATAAAAAAAGAGTTACAGCCATTAAAAGACAGGGGTGAAATTGAAATACTATACGAAACTTTTATAGAAGAATGGAGTGCAGCTAACGCAGCTTTTGAACTTAAACAGTTTATGTCATATACAGGTGAAGTACCTGATATTATATTTGCCGGATTTGATGGAATAGCAGATGCTTGCGTTAAGGTGTTAGAAGAGAGAGAGATTATATCAAAGGTGTATATCACAGGTCAAGATGCAGAGTTACGGGGAGTAAAAAATATCTTAGCGGGTAAGCAGCAGATGACAGCATTTCATCCACTTAAGCAAATTGCAGAGCAGGCAGCTGAGTTAGTTCTAAAAATGCTTGAGAATGAAAATGAGCTGAATAAAGCGAACCTGAGCTACACCAACAATGGGCAAAAAGATGTGCCAACGCTTAAGGTAGCTTCAATTGCTGTAACAAAAGAAAACCTTAATAAAGTTCTTATTGAAGAAAGTGGTTTTTATACAAAAGAAGAAGTTTATAACTAATTGGTTGATTTAATACGTTTCTTTATGTTATTCAGCAGGTTATTTTTAAAGCGATCGTCAACATAGTTATCAATGTTCATGCATACTTCTGATGAAAATTCAATGCCATAGGCTGTAAGGTGTATCCAATCATGTGGTTTTATGATCAGGTCATTATTTTTTATAATATTATGATCTAGTATAGCTTTAATAATACCAGCATTAAAATTATCTCCAGCTCCAATAGTGCTTACTGGGTTAATGATTGGTACTTGATAATGGTGATGAAAGCCATAACTAAAAACGTATACCCCTTTGGCTCCAGCCGTTATAACCAAGTTGTTGCAATGTGCAGCAACCCGGGCATATGCTTCTTTAGGGTTGCTTGTACCATATATGTTTAAAAAATCTTCATCACTGCCTCGTATTATGTCAGCGTAGGCAAAGTTTTCTTCAATTATAGGTAAAAGATTTTCATGGTTCTCTAGGTGATGACTTCGGAAATTAGGATCATAAATAATTAAAGTACCATTGGTTTTAGCTGCATTAAGATATTCTAGCAGGCGTGGCCTCACAGCTGGATTAAGGCCAAAATAAGATCCAAAGATGAGGATGTCATCAGGCTTGAAGTCGGGAATTTCTCCAACTAATCGCTGCTGTGGGTATTCTTTAAAGAATTCGTATTCAGCATCATTATTTTCATTAAGAAAAGCCAGTGCAATAGCTGATTTTCCTTTAGTAAAGCGACAGATATAGTCGGTAGATAAGCCATTATCGCTTAAAAATTTCATTATATTTTCACCCACTTTATCTTTACCAATTTCGGTAATGAAAGTAACAGGAATATCAACTCTGGCAAGTGATACCAGTGTATTTAATGTGCTTCCACCTGCTTTGGCTGCTACGGGTTGTTGATCTTTAAAAATAATATCAAGCACTGTTTCGCCTAAACCAAAAACTTTCCTCATAATATTGTCCCCAATTCTACTTCAAACACCATAAAAAAGCCACTTTGTGATCACAAAGTGGCTTGCAAAATATCTAATTCCAATTACTTAATCAACTTACTAATGGTTTTAAATGCATCAGACCCGGCTACACGGCATAACTCAAGCAGGATTGATTCGTAACTTGTAACAGTAACGCCTTCCTGGCGCATACGCTCAAGAGCTATTGCTTTATTTTCTGGAGTTCGTGAACTAACGCAGTCTGCAACTATTACAGGATGAAAACCTCTTTCTTTTAAATCAATAGCTGTTTGAAGCATACAGATATGTGTTTCCATACCAGCCAGAATAACAGTACGTTTTGTGCTGATTTCAAGTGTTTCCATAAATTTAGGATCATCACAACAGCTAAATGCTATTTTCTCAAAATGAGGGTATTCGGCTATTAGTTCTTTAATTCCAACGATAGTCTCACCTAATCCTTTTTTGTATTGTTCTGTTATCAAAAAAGGAACGTCCAGTGCTTTTAGCCCCTGGATTAAAATTTTTGTGTTCTTCTCCAGACGTTCATGTTCATGAATATGATGAAACAACTTCTCCTGGATGTCAATAATTACACCGATTGTATTTTCTTTTAAAATTCTCATAATTATCTGTTTTTTAGTGACTTTAAATCTAAATTGCTGAATGACTCAAAAAAACGGACTAATGTTTGTGCTATTAATTCTACACCACCTTGCTTGTCCGACTCGATATTTAGCGGGATTACAGGGTCGTGCAGAGACAAGCGTAATAAGAACCATCCTGAAACTTCTGCCGTGCGTACCGAAACACGAACTCCTTCATAATTGTTAGGTACTAATTCCCAGCCTGTTTTAGATGCTGCATAAATACCAAGTTCACTTATAACTTTATCGCCGTATTGTTTAAAATCTTTAGTATTAATTGTTATTCTAAACTCCTTACTTTCAGCTGGAGTTGGCAATTTATCAATTAACGATGACAAGGATTTACCTTCTGCTTTAAGTTTGGCCATTTTAATAACTATTTTAGTTACTAAGTAGGCTCCATCATCTAAAAAGTAATTCTCTTTTAAAGCCGCGTGACCTGATGTTTCAATGGCTAACCATGATTCCTGACCTTCTGCATTTAAGCGTATGGCTTCATTAATCACATTCTTATAACCACGTTTAAAGCGGTGGTGCTTGGCATTAAGCACATCATTAATGAACCACCCTAAACCATCAGAAGTAATTGAATCAGTAACGATTACAGAACCGGGATGCTCTTCGTTAATAATGGCAGCAGAGAGTGCTACAAGTTCGTTTCTGTTAACAGGATTGCCTTTCTCGTCAACAATTGCAGCACGATCAACGTCTGTGTCAAAGATGATCCCTAAATCGGCTTGATGTTCCTTTACAGCATTACATATTGATCGCATTGCCATAGCATCTTCCGGATTTGGTACATGGTTTGGAAAGCGTCCGTCCGGATCTAAAAACTGACTGCCATTAACATCAGCACCCAATTCCTCAAGTACTTTATGGGCATAAAAACCACCAGCGCCATTACCAGCATCAACAATCATCTTAAAACCACTTAATGGCTTTTTGTAGTTATCCGGCGAGTTAACTTCCTTCCGGATTTTATCCACAAGAAGAGTTGAATACACATCAATAAAATTAACCGTACTTAATAAACCCGGCTTTGATTCGGTAGGTATTGGGTTGTTTTCAGCAATAGTAAGTATATCAGAAATATCTTGCTTTTCTAATCCACCTTTAGGTGTAAAAAACTTGAGCCCGTTGCGATTAAAAGGCAAGTGGCTTGCTGTTAACATTACTGCTCCATTGGCATTGCATGGTTCCGTTACAGTTGTCATAAACATTGCCGGGGTTGATGCCATTCCGCAATCTAATACTTCGGCACCTGCACTGACTAATGCTTCTGTAAATGCTGCTTTTAAATCCGGCCCCGATAACCGGGAGTCCATGCCAACAGCAACTCTTATGGTTTTAGAACCTGTATTTTTTTGCTGTAGCCATTGGTAAAAAGCATAGCCCAGTTGTTTAACTACATTTGTGTCCAGATTAACTTCCTGACCAGCTACGCCGGTTAATGCAACGCCACGGATATCTGATCCGTTTTGTAATTTTTTCCAGTTAAAGCTCATGCTTACTTATTTAGTCCTGCTGCTTTACGTGATTGTTGCCCAAGGTATCCGCCATGGTGACGTTTAGCATATTCTGTGTTGTTAAACTTAATCTTCTTCATTAGTAGCACTACAAGTATATCGCCAATAACAGTCATTGTCGTTGTTGATGTAGTTGGGGTGAGCCCTAAAATGCAAACCTCTTTTGGGTTTCCGGTGCTAATACAAACATTAGATTCTTTAGCAAGTACAGATGTTGTGTTGCTTGTAATAACAACAATAGGTACATTCGGGCGCAGCCCTCTTGCCAAATCTATAAGCTCAATAATTTCCCTGGTTTTACCCGAGTTAGAAATCATCAGTAATACATCATTCTCTTGTAAAATACCTAAGTCACCATGTTGTGCCTCGCTGGGGTGTAAAAAACAAGCAGCTGTTCCGGTAGAACTAAAAGTCGTTGCCATGTTTATTGCTATCTGCCCGGCTTTTCCCATTCCGGTGGTGATTAATTTACCTCCTTTTTGGTGAACTTGCTGATGAATCAGATTAACAGCATTGACAAAATCATCTGTTGCCGGAATGTTTTTAACTGCCTGGGCTTCATGTTCCAGTATTTCTTTTATTTCATCTATAATCATGATTATATTTTTTGAGAATACAAATGTACCACTTTTATAAAGAAAACTATTTGAGCTTTATCATTCATATCGGCGTTTATAAAAACAGAGTTTGATTTATAATTTAGTAAGGCTGCATAGGATTAAACGGCAGAATAGATTGTAATAAATCGACATGATAGCTTTATAGCGTGAATAGCCCTTTAGGGCATTAAGGAGTCAGAGTAGGTAAGGTGTTTTATGAGTTATATTTGCTTATCCCAATAACATTGGGAGCAGGTACCCCGGTTAATTAAAAAAGGCTGTTAATGGTTTTTAACCATTCGGTATATAAATCAGGTTTATTGTACTTTTTTAATTTTCTTAAATGACGTTGTTTATCTATGGATGAGCTTAACGGATAATGCCAGAACGAATGCAGGAAGTTAAAAGCCTGATTCCAATCTTTATAGTAAGACGTAATTAGTGAAAAATAATGTTGGTGTAAATTCGTAATAGCAGTAATATCTGAAGGCGAATTACCGTGAATTAATTTTGTATGCAGGCCAGGGTTTGTTAATAACCCTCTTCCAATCATAAAGGAGTCAATTGCCGGGAAGTGTTTATTCAGGATTACCAAATCACTATAACTGTTTATATCACCATTGGCAACTATTCGGTGCCTGCTCAGATTATGGAACTGCTCAAGACTTCCCCAATCAGGTACGCCGGAATACTTTTGTACAACAAGCCTTGGGTGAAGAATAAGTTCTTCAAGCTTAAAATCATTTAAAATAGTCAAAACTTCCAGCCCTTGCTGAATAGTATCAATGCCCAGGCGCATTTTAACAGACAGTTTAATGTTTAAGTTAGCCTTATCAAAAGCATTAAGTAATTGTTGAATGGTTTTAGGGTGGCCAAGTAAACCTCCGCCACGTTTGCGTTTTACTAACATAGGAAACGGGCAGCCCATATTGATATTTAGCTCTTTAAAACCTCGTTTTTGCATTTCTTCTGCAAAATACAACAGGAAAAGTGCATCGTTTGTCGCTATTTGTGGCACAACATTTAAATGCTCATTGAGTTGATTATCCAGTTCAGGCTTAAATATAAGCTGCTTATTAAGCTTACCGGTATCTTCAAAAAAAGGTGTGAAGTACTTATCCATTGCGCCAAATGCAGATGCATGGGCTTTACGGTAAAAAGATGTTGTGTAGCTCTGCAAAGGAGCCATATAGAATTTCATAATAGTTATAAGTGTCTGAAATATTCAGATAGTTGGGGATAAGCACTCAGCGCATTATGAAAGTAGATTTTATCAATTACTTTCTTAGGAAGCCCCATGCCTTTGAATGATCCTTTTACTTCTTCGGCGTGTTGTACATCGTTTTGAGTCAGGAAACGCCATTGACTGATCCATCTGTTTGTTACATCATTAATTTGCTCCTGTATACTTTTTTTATCAGTAAATACCATGTCAGAGCCATACATTAAGCGATCCTGGTAATTAATCAGGAAATTTCTAACTTCTTTATGATTTGTTATGCTTTGGTGCTGAAGGTGGCAAATACGCTCAGCCATATCAAACATCAACCTGGGGTATTTATCCAGTCGTTTCGTCATTTCATCAATACTATACTCGCTACTGCCCAGGTGGGCACCAATAAACTTTAATGCAGGATTTTTTTGCAACATTAAATTACAGGCATTTACCTGGTCCTCGTAGCTTGGCATACCAGGATGCAGGTACATGTGAAAATCAGGATGTTCTGCATAATATTTCTGATCTGAAGATACCGTCATATCCTCAAGGGGTAACCAACAATTGCGTGGCTCGCCAAAATGTCCTAATAGTGGGATTTTATTTTCAGAAAGGTAATCCAAAAGGGGTTGGAATACCGGGTTGTCAATCATTACATATGTACCATTGTAAGTGATTTTCATTCCTATATTCTTCCATATCTTAACCCCAACGGCACCTTGCTGTATGGCATTGTCAATTTTTTTAACGGCATGTGAGATATGTGAATCCTGGAGTGGATGAAGCATTGGAACAGCGCCTATAAAGGCAAAAAACGATTGATCAATCGCCATCATTTTATTACTTATAGCAACTTGCCTGTCCAACATTATCCATTCATCTTCCAAAAAATCAACATTAATTGATAATAGCCGTATGTTGTTTTGTTTTGCTAATTTTAAAAATGATTCATTTTCTGAGTAGTAATGTAGGTGCGCATCTATCTTATTAATTGTAATAAAGTCATCTGTACTATAATATTCTTCCATTTTATCTACACCTGCTTTAATTTAAGCCTGAAAAATAATAAATATAAACCATCCGTCCATAGAGTGTTTATCTATGGTGCATTACTAAACGTTGCGTTTTAAAGAGTATTGCCTTTCGGAATAATGAACTTATAACTTAATGTAAGCTGAGTATGCTTGTGATTGTAAAGAGTATGTAACGAACCATAACTAAATAACTTTCATATGCTTACTAATCTAATTTTTTTATTTATTTTGTACAAAAAATTAATCAAACGTCTAAAATTAATGCTAATTGTAATCTAATGAATAACTTCGATTCAAATACAACAGTTGGTCGCAGAGGTCTAATATTAAAGCTTCTGGATGATAAAGGTCAAGTTAATGTTCATGAATTGAGTGAGCAGTTTAAAGTAAGTGAGGTAACAATACGTAATGACCTTACTCAATTGGAGTATAAAAATCTTTTGATTCGTGCCAGGGGGGGTGCCATTAAAACCGATAAGGTGACTCTGGATATGAAGTTATCAGAAAAAAAGGTTAAAAATGCAAAAGAAAAAGAAGCCATTGGAAAGCGTGCTGCACGTTTGATTGAAGAAGGTGATACTGTGGTGCTGGACTCAGGAACAACTACTAAAGAAGTTTCAAATCATCTGAGTAAATTTAAGAACCTTACGGTAATAACTAATGCGCTCAATATTGCAGGGCCCTTAGCCGATCTTGATCAGATTAATGTAATTATGCCGGGTGGTGTGATGCGAAAAAAATCCTTATCGCTTATTGGTTCAATTGCACAAAATAGCTTTAAAAACTTTTTCTGCGATAAATTATTTATAGGAGCAGATGGTATTGATGTTAACCTGGGATTTAGTACACCACACCTGGAAGAAGCAGCTCTTAACCGCACAATGCTGAAAATGGCTAAAAAGGTTATTCTTGTTGTTGACTCAAGTAAATTCAGAAAGCGTAGTTTAGCAGTGATTGGGCAGATTAAGGATGTTGATATTGTTGTTACAGACAAAGGTATAACAGAAGAAGATCGTGAAAAACTGCTTAATGCCGGTGTGGAAGTGATTGTAGCGGATTAAATTTAATTTAAGATACATTGATAGGTTAAGAGGGCTGCGGATGCAGTCCTTTTTTGTCATATATGTATATGAACCAACATCTGCTGAACTTTGTTATTAATTAAAGACAAATATAAAACCATGCACATTATAATATCACCAGCAAAATCGCTGGATTTTGAAAAACAAATACCACAAACAAAAAATACTGATATAAGGTTTGCCAGTGAGGCTGATAAGATAGTTGAAGTTCTAAAAAAATATAAGAAGGAAGATCTTACTTCTTTAATGAAAATCAGTAGTTCGTTAGCACAGCTTAATCATCACAGGTACCAGGTGTGGTCGTATCCTTTTAACGAAAGTGAAATTAGGCCTGCACTTTTTGCTTTTAAAGGGGAGGTATACACGGGTATTGATGCTCTCTCAATGTCGGCTAAAGAGATTGCTTTTGCAAATAAAAAGTTAAGAGTACTTTCCGGTTTATATGGTTTGTTGCGTCCTCTTGACAATATTATGCCATACCGTTTAGAGATGGGAACTAAGCTGATTATTGGAAAGAGTAAGAACTTGTATGAATTTTGGGGCGATGAGATTACAAAATTGTTACAGGCAGATATGGATAATGATGATTCAGATACCCTTATTAACCTGGCCTCCAGTGAATATTTTAAGGTGATTAATAAGAAGGTTTTTGATAAAAGAATTGTTAGTCCGGTTTTTAAAGACTGGAAAAACGGAGAATATAAAGTGATTAGTTTTTATGCAAAAAAAGCACGGGGATTAATGACACGTTTTATTATACAAAATGAAATATCTAATGCTGATGATCTGATTGCTTTTTCTGATGAAGGCTACTATTATAAAGCAAGTTTATCAACAGATGATCAGCCGGTTTTTGTGCGTGATCATGAAGCATAGAAAAGCACGGTGTATGAGTGAGGAAAGAGGTTGATTGATAATTATATTTTTTATAACTTTTGAGTAATAGATGATCTGGGTTTTAACACAGGTTAATATTTAAACCGGAGGTAAAAACTTTAAACACACATTCATGAGTACAAAAAAGATTATTTTGCAAAGATATGGCAACCTCCTTAAGCAGGAGTCTTTAGTGACCATGCAAGACAAAATTCTTCCAAATACATTTGTTTTGGAAGCCCCTGAACCATTTCCCGGGTATTTTAGCTATTATAGTGATATGCCATCAGACTCAAAACCACTTTATATTTATTTGGTTTTAAAGAAGCTATACACCTTAGAAGAAGTAACACGAGCAACGCAAAATATTAAAAAATATTTTAGTGCCAACTTTAATGCTGCGGCAGGTACCGTGCACCTTTATAATAAAGATTACCATATAATACGTGTTCGTCATCTGGATAAATTTGACCAGGTAATTGATTTGCAAGCTTGTTATATGGATGAAGGAATAGAATTTAAGAAGAAGCCTAAAAATATTGCAGGGTACGGGGTTATACGCTTGAAAAAGTTTTTTACCCTTGAAGAAATTGATGATGGCGTGTACTTTGATTTAGATGAAAAAGATCATGGTTACTTTACCGTTCCAAATAAACTCACCTGGAAATATTTTGAAGATCTGACTACCAAAGTAAAGCATAACTGGGATTTAAGTAAGTTTGATGCGGCAGTAGGGCATATTCACCAGAATTTTGGAATAATTGATATGGTGCGGATTTATAACCCGAATATAGACCGTGATTATTTAATTGGAATCAGAAAGAAATACCTCGAACGAATAAAGTAAAAGCATTGTTAAGCTGTCGGAAATGGCAGCTTTTTTTATATACCTGCCGGATTGTCGTAATAAAAACTAGTATAAGAAAATATCTTAAAAGCAGAATTATAGGTTTTCATTAGCTTTTCTCTTTAATGCTGTTTATATCTTAAATTGTTCAGTTGCAATATTATTACAATGCACTTATGTGTAATATAAATAGACAATACTAATTTTAACTATTATACATCTGTTAAGTTGTGCTGGTATAAATAATACACATTTTATTTGTAGTAAGCTGTATTTGTAGTTTGCGTATTAATTCTAAGTGATTGAAGTATAGGAGTGTAAAAATATAATTTATTATTTTA
>CAZRRJ010000020.1:0-46444 GCA_964602515.1 uncultured Saccharicrinis sp.
GGAGAAGCGCCTGTTAAATAGCATTGCAAGTACTCTATAAGTGTTTTGCCATAAAGATTTGCAAATCCATCATTAATTTGTTGGTTATAATGAGCTGTCTCATGTGCTCGTAAATACTCATTGTAACTGTTTACATTAAATCATTTTGGAAGAAACCATTCATCTCCTCGCAATGTACTAGTAACTAGGCTTCTTCCTATTGCTACACCTGTTCCTGAGAAAAAAGCTTTAGTTACAAACGTCCCTCTTCTGTATATAGGCTTTTGTTTTCCAAAGTTTCCGTATTTTTTATCCGGCACATAAGCTGCACCCATAGCCATTATGTTTAACCCGGCCATTGTGCCACCTGCTATAGTTCCATATTTTGTATCTTGCAACATTCCTGAACCAACATTATTACCATCAATGGCTGCGCCTACCTAATAGTATCAGAACTATTTGCATTTTGATGAATATGATTAAGCATTCTTATTTCAGATTCAAGCAATAAGTAATCTATTTTAATTCTTTTAACCTTTTTCCTCTCATCTCCAAAAAAACTCTTTTTTCTGCGAATATTTTTAAGTTCATTCTTTAAACTATCTACCGTATATTGAATTTTGGATATATATACAAGTGTAGAATCTGTTTTTACTTCCTGATTACTTATTTTATTCTGTGCAATTATAAAATCTTGCCAGGAACTTATACTAATCAGTATAAAACACGTGATTACAATTCTTCTCATTTTATTTGTTTTTAAATGGATAAATACCAGTAAAAGTATACAAAGGATAGACCTGTTCAAAGGTTAGGTTTAAGCCTGGTTGAACTGGCCAAGGACCAAGGCCTTGAAAACCTGCATCTAATAAAATATCTACAATATTACCTAATGCATCTTTCACATAAGCGTCAATATCAAAATATACCTCTCTACTTGTCGTAAGAATATTTGTTTGGCTTCTTATTTTGGTTATCTCAATACTTTCAATATCGTACCATCCATATTGTCCTTCTGAATTACCCCTTGCTACTAATTTATCATTTATATTTCGTTCATTGTAATGGCGTTGTACCTGTCCAACTAAATCATTTCTAGTTGGAATCTTTACTCCATTACTATCATAAGTAAAATCACCTTTTAAGAATGTTCTATTGTCTAGTCTGGCATCAAGTCCTCCGAGCACTCCACCAATTAAACCACCAGATACACCTCCAATCAGCCCGGCTTTCAAACCTGTACCAAATGCATTACCTAAGTTTTCTCCACCAACTAATGCATTACCAAAGCCCGTAGTATATCCTCCACTAAAACCTGCTCCACCTCCTATAGCAGCACCACTTACAAAACTGGAAGAAGCAGTCATAGCAGTAGAAGAACCTGCAAACCCTGCTCCAAAAGAACCTCCTGCCATTGCAGAACTTATTCCTGCTCCAACTCCTGCTCCAACTGCTCCTGCAACCGCACCAATTCCGAAATAACCAAGTCCGTCCCATGTAAATTCAGCTCCATTTGCAGCCCAGTTAAAAACTCCGCCAATAGCGGCTCCTATAATCAAATGCCAGAACTCCCCATCCGGGTCAGTAAACTTTAACGGGTTATTTAAACAGTAACTGTACCTGTTAAAATTCTGAGTAAAATCAGGTGCCTGTACATAAGGGTCGGGCGATAAAAAGCGACCTATGGATGCATCGTATAAACGGGCATTCATATTGATTAAACCAAAAGCATGTAAATGCTCGTGCCCGGTGTAGCCACGCCCAAACATTAAAGTTGGTTCATTGCCTGCATTATAAGATTGCCAGTTAGTTGGGTTACGTAACTGCCCCCATGCTGTATAACTGTATTCCGCCTCTTTATTGCCATTTGCATCCGTTACCATGGTTATACTGCCTAAATAATCGCGGTGCAGGTAATACAGGCTATTGCTGTTGTTTTTACGCTCCAGCACGGCAAAAGCCGAGTAGGGGTCGCCACCTAAATAAAGGCGTTCTGTTATTTCGCTGCCAGTTTGTATGCGCTGGTATTTACCGTTGGCATAGCTTAAAGTGGTGCTTGTGCTGTTATTACTGTTACTTACTGTTTTTGCCCTGTTATAGTTAGCATTGTAAGTATAGTTTAAGGTATTGCCATTTTCACTTAGCAGTTTGGGGCGTTCAAAACTGGTGTAGCTTATGTTTTGCGTATGTATGGGTATTGCATTGCCCGTATTCTCAACGCCCTTTACGGCATAAGGTTTATTGTTAAGGTACTGGTAAGTGCCTATACCGGGGTGGGTTTTTATATTACCATTGGCATAGTATTGTGTTTCAACGGTATTACCCAAAGCTGTACAATGGGTCAGCCTGTCCAGCTTATCGTATTCAAAGCTTTCGGCCAGGTTACGTACCTGGTCGCTACGGCTGGTTAAGTTGCCAGTACTCCTGTTAAAGCTATAGCCAAAATGTTGCAGGCTTGCATTATTTTTGCTTGCCCTTATTGCAGTAGGGAAGCCATAGGCATCAAAGCTTTGCGTTACCGATATGCCATTACCATAGCTTTGCCCTAAAATGTTACCAAAAGCATCAAACATATTGAGTGTCCACAAGGTGGTACTACCGTTTTTCTTACGAATAAGATAATTATTACTATTGTACTCATTGGTAACCTTATAGTTAAGTGGCTTGTATGTAACGTTATCTACACGCCCCTTGCTATACCCGTAAGTTTCACTGTAGGTATGCCCGTCCACTGTTTCGCTAAAGCCTGTAAGCTGTAACAAACTATTATAAGTATAAGCGGTACTTGTTCCGTTATTGCTGGTGCTACCCGTAGCCAAACCGTCTTCGTTATAGGTATAGGCAGTACTTATTTCGGGCGTGGTTTCACTTACCAGCCTGTTATACCTGTCGTAAGTACAGGTGCTTACTTTCCCGTTCCCGTTGGTTTGTTTATACAAGTTGCCCGCTGCATCGTACTGGTAAGTAATTGTTCCGGCACTTGGGTCGGTCATACTTGTTTTACGCCCGTAGTTATCGTAGGTAAAACGTGTTGTTACACCTCCCGGTGCAATAATAGCCGATGGTTGCCCGTCAGCCCTTACCTGGTAATTTATGGTACCGCCGGGGTCGGAGGCCTTTACCAAGTCGCCCCTTGCATTGGTGGTTTTGGTACTGCTACGCCCTTCTTTAGTTACAGTAACACTGTTTCCACTGTAACTATACATGGTTACTGCCCCCGATGCTTCAGTAATACGAGAGGGGCGGTTATAAGTATCAAAGCTAGTGGTGTTCCACTTTTTGCTGCTGCTATATGTTGGCAGGCTTGAGCGGTATAACCTTCCCCGGGTGTCGTATTCCTTGTAGGTATAAATCCACCCGGTAAACCCTATTGTACCACTTTTAAGTTCCCTGCCAAAGGCATCGTAATGTATTTTTTCCGCAGGCGATATGTTTGAGGTATTGCTTACGCTGTACATATAATTACCGCCCGATGTGTCCCAGTTGTAGCTTGTACTTAGCTCTTCACCAGTGGGGTACTCTACCTTGTTTACACGGCCTAAAGCATCGTACTGGTAGCTAGTGGTGTTACCCTTAAAGTCTGTTTTACTACTAACAAACCCCCTGGGGTTACGGTTATGCCTTGTTTTTTGCCCCATTGGGTTAGTGGTTTCGGTAATAAACCTGCCATTAGTGCTGTATTTATAACTGGTTGTTAAACTGTTTGGAGAGCTGTATGCCTTTGTGGTTTCCCCGGTGATATTGCCAAAAGAATCGTATGTGTAGCTTACACGACTTACCTGTAGGTTATTATGGTAACTGGTAATATGCATCGGGATTCCCTTACTGTTGTTGTATGTCCATTCGGTTTTTCCTGTAAAAGTATTATTATTTGCCTGCTTAACAACTTGTTTTGATGTTGGAATACCCAGTATATAAATGCCGGAAGTATTTAAGCCTGTATAATTATTATAAATTATGGTGGTAGTGGTGGTAATACCACTACCGTAATCAATGTGTTCACGGGTAGGGTTGCCGTAAGTATCGTATTCATACGATTTATTTATGGTGTTGTTCTTTAGCTTATCCGTTACAGTTGAGCCTGTAAGCCTTACTTTAGCTATTTTATTTGTGCCAACACTTACACTATAACTATTAACTACCGATGCTTCACGGGTATCTTGCCGGGTAAGTACGCCATAACGCAGGGGGTCGTAAAAGCTATAGGTGTAAGCCCCGCTTACCCGGTTGGTGGTATTAATACGCTTAAAGCCTCTAAAGCCCAAACCCTGACAGTGCAGTATAGCATCAATATAGCTATAAGCCAGGTGAGTTGTTTTGGTATTGTTGTTCCATGTTTGGGTTTCGGCTGCCAGTAAGATGGGGCCGTTAAAGTTTTGGTAAGGCAATACAGCGCCATACCCTTCTGTGTACAAACTGTACTCACCACTGTTCATTTTGGCATAGCGTGTTTTATTTACTGTGCCATAGCTGTTAACAACAGCTGTTAAACGGCTTTGTACAGTTTCGTCTGTACTGTAATTAATTCTTTGGGCTTTACCATCTTTTATAGTTATAAGCGTACTGTAATAGTTACCACTGGCTATTTCTGTAGATACCAGTTTAGTACCTTTACCCACATAAGTATAGCCGCTGCGTGTACTGCTTATTTTACCGTTTTTACACAGGTAAGCATAAGTATAGCCCCTGTTATCACAACAAACCAAATCGCTTGTACCATCGCCATTTATATCCAGTAGTTCGTACACATCATTGCCCTCTGTATTTCTTATTGTAACGTTTTGCCTGTCAAATTGCCCATCGCCCTTGCTGTAATATATTGTCCAGTTCTTACCCCTGTCTACATAGTTTTCTACCTCTACACTTACCTCTTTACCATGGTATGAGCAAACCAACCCGCCTTGCCATGAGCTATAGCTTAACCTTCGCTTACAACTGTAACATTCACTAGAAGAGGATAGATAAGTACGGCAGCGTTTACATAAAAAATTAGGAGCTTCCGGCGAATGGTCTATAGGATCATTAAGCCCACAGTCAAAACATGTGTGGGGTGTTGAAACGGGAATGGCCTTTTGTGTGTATGTTTTATACGAGTTCAAAGGAGAAACCAGTAAGTCGGGCTTGCCATCACCATTAAATTCGCCTGCCTGGAAGTGGCGATCCTTTATCGTAGTCTTTTTTAAACCCGGGTAACTGGCTACTTTTTGCATGCCTGTAATAACTTCATTATTTGTATTAAATGTATAAACATGCGTACCACTACTATTAATATGAATAATATCCGTTTTGCCATCTCCATTATAATCAAATGGAATAACAATATCATCGTTTTGATGATTATTTAAGTCTACGGCATAATTAAACACATAACGGTTTAATACCACTTTTTCTGAATTAAGGTCATAGACCACACACTTTGAACCATGCCCTTGTACATTGGCTTTTATTGAGAATATTTCCATTTTGCCATTGCCATTAAAATCCCCGGCATAATAAAGGTGGGGATGTCGTAAAGTAGCTATTGACTGGCCATTGAGTTTAATGGTTTTTCGCAATACCAAACCTGTTGTTCCTGATTTGCCATATACTTTAAACTGGGTACTCATGTAGCTGTTGCCTATATTATTATGGTTTATTTTTATAACCTCGTCACCCGGTTTTCCATCAATATTGGCTGCAAATAAGGTACGAAACTCCCGTTCGGCCTTTAATGTTATGGGCAATGCCACTGTTGAAGCCAGCCCCAGCTGTACCAATAATGACTGGTCGTTATGGTACAGGTTATAAAACTGCCCGTTACTATAGGCACTTGGGTTTTTATTTGGATACACAATTAAACCGTCATTATCGCTCCAGCCATCAAACTTACCTTTACGAAGAACTTGGTTACCAGTAAAGTGACCAATCATAACCTCGCCACTTTTTTCTAAACGTGCTGTTTTACTGCCCTCGCCATAATAAAACTTTAATGGGTTAAGACTGCTTTCTCCAACCGAGCAATTAACCTGCTGTAAGAGCTTGTCACTATTATAATTAAATCTATATGTACTAACTGTTGTACTACCGTTTTTACAGCTTATAGAGCTTAATAAATAACGGTTTTGAACTTTTAATCCATTCTGCCATGCAAAACGGATGTCGTTTCGGGTGGTATAGGAAAAGTACACCCCGGCAAAATGTGCTGAATTACCATTTTGGCCATATTGTATATTGTTAATACGGTAATTATTGTCAATATAGCTGTAACTGTAGTTAATAACGTTATTGTGCTTATCTGTTATATGAGTTACCGGATAAGAAAACTTGTTGGTGGTATTGGTGGTATAGCCCATAATAGCTGTTGAGCCATTGGGGTAATGCACTTTAAAATACTTTACTGTACTGCCACTGGTGTAGGCTACCACTTTAACATTGCCCTGCTCACTCTCGTAGGTAATGCTACTACTGTTTGATGACAAACGTACCAGGCGCGTGCCATCCAGGTAAAATGCATCCGATGTAGTGTTCGTTACACCTTGTGTTGTACCATCGTAATAAATACCCCGGTTAGCCCGCACAATAGCCGGTAAACCACCAATGGACCAGCCTCTGCCTAATACACCATTGCCCCCCTGGCTGTTGTAAATAATGCTTACATTGGCTTGTACCCCATTAGCCCCTGGTTCTGTGTTTATGGGTATGGTGTAGCTTTGTGCTCCCGTGGGTGTTATGTTTCCTGTTATGGGTATTTCTCCCACTATTTTGCTCCTGTCGGGTGTAAAGCGGTTAGGTATATGAGGATATAGCTTGCTGGTACTTGTTGTTTTTAATGCAGTAGCCGTGGTATCTTTTAATGGCTTACTTACCGGTGATACTGGCTGGCTTACAGGCAGTAGCTTTACCAGTACAGGGATGGTATCTGTATAGTAACAGCTACAAGAATCGCTACATACAGGTAACAGGTCGGGACTAATCACCTGTGCGTTAATATGTATATGTACAAACAGGGTAAGTAGTATGATATATATATAATTTTTCATTGTTTTGATTTTTATATGGTTCATTAATACAGGTAGGTCGTTTTTTGCCATTAGTTTTTAAAAGAACTAACTGCCTGTATCTAAAAACGAATAGCCGGGCTTACTGCTTAATAATTTTATAGCTTACAGATGTAGTACCTTGTTTTAAGGTAAGGAGGTAAACACCCGGAGGCAGTTCACCAAGCGGTAAGGTCTTTAAAGAGCTATCCAGTATTTTTCCCTGTAACCTTCTTGCTCCTGTTAAGTCGTTTAAAAAATAGTGCACAGGCGCATTGGGCACTTTATCGAATTGTATATTCAGGTTCTCTTGTGTGGGGTTGGGGTACAAAACAATGTTGGATTCCTCAAGGCTTTCTTTTAGTTCAAACGCTTTTGTCACCGGTTTATAATTGGTTTGAGCCTGTTGGTATTTGCGGCTACTGCTTTTTAATGATCTTAATACGATAGTTTGCCGGCTAAGCCTGTTCCCGGCACTATCGTAGGTATATTCTATATTGCTGTGGGGTTCATTGTAATAGATTACCAGCTTAGGGCGTAGAGCTACATTGCTGTGGTCGGTACTGGCGTAGTTCCTGCCCCGGTAACGTACTTCTGTTTGCAATTGTAGTTTAACACCATGGTTTAACCATGGTGAATTAACCCAGTATTGCACCATGCCTGTTAAATTGAGCTGAACATTCTCCGTGGGGCTTGATGATTGATTTACTAAAACCCTGCCTTCGGGCGTTGTAGCAGGTTGTGTATTCCACGTAATGTCTTTTTCTTCCCAGTTTTCTGTTGCCCTTTCTATATACATGGCATTTGAACCGCTTAATGTACTATTGGCATCAGATGATGAAGGCGAACTTTGCTTTGGGTCGCTGTATAAATACAATGTAGCATTAACTATAGTGCTACCTGCCGGAATAGCATCCAGTGCGAAATGCATATAAGATCTGCAAAACATTAGTGCTCCCCGGTAGGTCCAGGCTACAGCACAGGTACGGCTATAAGTACTGTAGTTGGTGTTTTCGGAATGGGCACCGTCGATATGGTTATTTATAATCACACGAACGTCTGTAATATCTTTTGTGCCCAGCTCTAATACATGCTCTGATTCAATACGGCCAGTACTTTTTAAGGTGCTGCTTTCCGGGCTGCTTTCATTATCCTGCTTAAAGTACCTCAGCCACTTGTCTTGCTGGCTTGCATTTAAAATAGTAAAGTACGGGGGCAAATCATTTCCTGTCGATGGGGTTAATTTGAGCCTGTTTCCCTTTTCTGCTTCCAGAATTTGTTGTATAGATTCTTTTTGCTGTTCACTAAGTTCTAAATCTTTGCTTAGCTTACTTACCTGGTAATTTATAACTTCTTTATGGTAAACGTGTAAAGTATCTGAGGCAGTAAGTATTAAAGGAAAACGTATACTTAATACTGTAAGGAGTAATAATATAGGTATTTTATGCATAATATTTTGTTTTAGGTCAAGTTTTTCCAGGGAGAAATATCTTTTACAGCTTATTGGTATTAGCCAGGCTATATACTATGAAAATGACCTTTGTATTTTTTTTTAAATCTTAACCGGGCTTTGTTTACCGGTTACGGCTGTTTATACCCCTGTAATAACAGTAAACTTATAAGTGAACTGCTGAAGGGTTATCTTTATAAAGCATTAATAAGGTAACAGGAGGGAGCACCTGCAAGGTGTAGGCTCTTGGCAGGTGCTAAAATTCAATACCCTTGTTGATGGTATTACGGTATGCTTTTTTGTAATTCATAAATTGTGTGTTACAAAGTGTTTAAGTAAACACGAATAATGATATACAATAATACTAAAAAAATCTTAAATATCTTATTGTTTGCAATTTTTATTTTACTTAAAGTTTCCATTGAATCTTTAATTAAGCAGTTTAATGCTGATTTACTGCGTCAAATTTTATCACAATAGTATACAGTTTTCTGTAAATCAGCTTCGTATTTCAATCTGGGTTTAAATGTAAATCGAACTCAGGTTATAATATGCTTTGAAATTATTTGTGGTATTTCAAAGCACGGTTGGAATAATATGTGTAGTAAGTTAAGCTATTGGCTTTAGAATGCTCTTGATATGCAAGGACTTAAGCCCGGTATTTCCAGTTTTAATACCCGGATTGTTAGTATTTACTGCTACCCGCTCTATTTCACTTACGTATTTAATTTTTGATAAAACTAAACCTACAAGTCCCCTATTGTACTAATGAACTTAAGGCGGTTATTTTTTGCCTTTGTACCCGTGTTGCAACAAAACAGTAAGGGGATAAGTACAGTTTTACCAATACCACATTGAAACCGATTGCCACCGGGTGAGCCATATAATTTTGTTCTTTTTAACTTATCGTATATTGAAAAATATCGCTGTAGTTATTGCTATACTTCTGTTTTTCGTTTTATATAAGCAAAAAATATTCAAAACAATCCAAGTCTCTCTTCAAAACAGGATTGGTATAAGTCCTTTTTTTTACTTTTACTCCATGAGTAAAAAAGACCTGAAGCTATACCTTCGTGAACTGGACAAAGCGCATCTCGAAGAGCAAATTATAGATTTGTATACGCGCTTTAAAGAAGTAAAAGAATATTACAATTTTGCATTTAATCCCAGGGAAAATAAACTAATGGAAGAGTGCAAGTTGAAGATTTCAAAAGAGTATTTTCCAATTAGTGGGCGAAGAAAAGCTAAGCTAAGGCGCTCTGTTGCTCAAAAATACATTCGTCATTTTAATCGCCTTGGAGTTGAACCATCATTAGTGGCCGATGTTATGTTTTACCATATTGAAATAGCCCAGGCTTATTCAGCAGGTAAAAGCGTTAATCAGGAATCATTTTATAAAGCCATGCTTAAGGCCTTTGAAGAAGCCCTGGCATATGTGGATGCGCATGGTATTAGAAAGGGGTTTATTGCCAGAATAAAGGAGGTTGTTATCCAGGCCAATAGGCAAAACTGGATAAATAAGCAAGGGTTTGAGCGTTTGTTAAATACGCTGAACCTGTAGCTTTAATCTTCTTTTTACCCACAGGGCAGTAGATTATGCAATTTCAATGTAGTGTCGGTATTAAACCTTTAACTTTATATCTTAGTTGCTTTTCTCAATAGTGTTATACCAGGCTGTTGTTCTGATGCTACAGCGCCATTATTTCTTCATTAAATTCGCTCTTTTAAAAGAAATAATACGCCTAATACAATGCCAATTGCAACCTTAATTTGCCAATAAGGAATAGCAATGCCAAAAATGGCTACAACAATAACTGTTTTTAATAATTTACCAGAACGCTTGCCTGCTTTTGATTTAAACTGGATGAGCTTTAAATCACGATGCTCCATATCCAATAAGAAAATACCATCATTCTCAACAACATAGTCGTACTCCAATAGCTGGCGTCGGGTACTTCTGTTACGCAGGCTGGTAGCAGTTGTACCACTTTTCACTTCTACAATGTACTTTTTCCCCTTCTTTTTAACAATATAATCCGGTTGTATATCGGCGTATTGTACTTCGCCATCTACCATATACCTGTGTTCGTATGTACTTTGGTAATCAACAATTGTATATCCTTTGTTCTTCAGAAAGTTTTTGGCTTGTAGTTCAAGTTTGTTTCCCCGTTCAAAACGTTTTTTAACCTTTCTTTCCTTTAAATATTCGCTTAGTTTATACTTAAGGATAAAAAAGGTTAGGGTAATAATGATAATGGCCAGTAAAAGAAAGATAATATGGTTTTGATTTGTATAGTTGAAGGTTTGCATAGTGTCTTTGGCTGTTATTTTTTTAATATATAATAGGTATGTATTAAGTGAGTGTGTCAGGTTTTTTACTGGAGTAGGTATCAAAAATAATAATACTTTGGGTGAGATGAACAACTGTTATCAGGCCTGAGTCTTTTTGTTGGAACATGATGTAGTAAGTATAAAACTCATAGGTTCCTTGGTTAATGGGTGAATAAAATCAATCTTTTCAGCGTGCAGTTTTAACCGATCTGCTTTAGTTCCATATAGTTCGTCACCAACTATTGGTGTATTTAACCCCATTGGGTGTGCTGCATGTACTCTTAACTGATGCGTTCGGCCTGTAACAGGATAGAAATATACTTTTGTGTGCGTATCTGTTCGTTCAATAACTTTCCATTTGGTAATGGCTGGTTTACCATGTTTAAAACAAACCATTTGCCTGGGGCGATTATCCAGATCAACACGTATGGGCAGGTTAATTTCACCTTTATCCATTTTAAGAACACCATTAAGAAGTGCGGTATAGCGTTTGTTAATCGTTTTATTTAAAAATTGCTTTTGTAGGTTCTCATGACTCTCCTTTGTTTTGGCTATAATCATTAATCCTGAAGTAGCCATATCTAAGCGATGTACAATTAACGGTCCCGTTGCCTGGGGGTATTTTTCTTTTACTCTTGAATAGACAGAATCGGTTTCATCTTTACCCGGAACAGAGAGTAATCCGCCTGGTTTATTGATTATTGCTATGGTATTATCTTCGTAAATATATTGAATAGGCTTGCTTGTGGAATATCTTGTTACCATTTTGGTATTAAGGCCTTTAAGCATATGATTCAGTATGGGTTTACATTTACTTTTACATGCCGGATAAAAATGGCCGTGTTTCCTGATTTCTGCCTTAGGGGATTTGCCCCACCAGAATTCAGCCATTGCAACAGGTTGCAGTTGCATGGCAAAAGCATAATGCAATAATTTAGGAGCAGCACAATCACCAGCTCCGGCAGGAGGAATTTTTGTTGGTGTGGCCTTAAAAATGTCGCAGGCACTTTTAAGATCACCATATTTATTTAAAAAGCGATACTGGTTAAAAAGGCGCTCTTGCAGTTGTGCCGATTTAGCTTTTCTTAAGAGTTTAAGATGCTTAATTTTATTTTGGTATTCATTAACCTGTTCGTTAAGTGTGTTTAAGTGATTTTGCCACGTTATTTTAAGTTTTTTGAAATTACTTTTCTCCGTTTGGCTTTCCTTAATTAATTGATTTTTAATTTCATCTGAAATAACTGTAGTGTTGCGTATCTGATCTCGTTTGGCCCTGGCTTTAGCCATTTCATATTTTGCACAACCGATTGCCTGTTTTGCTTTACTTTGTTCTGTTTCCAGTTTTATTTTAAGCCCCTTAAACGTATCAGAATTTTCAAGATCTTCAATGTCTTTATTTATCTTGTTTAGCTCAGCCTCTCCTTTTTTAAAAAAACCGTTCTTATTTGTAATATCAAATACCTGGGGTACAAATTGGATTGACGAATTGTTTTCTTTCTCATTGCCGGAATAAGCAGACAGGAAACCAAGGTTTTTATTTTTATCTAAAACAACAAGTACACCATACATTTTACCCTTATGTGAAGGAGTACTATGTTGAAGAGATTGTTGCAGAATAAAAGATGCTTTCTTGCTTAGATTATGAGGCTCATAATCAAACGGATTTGTAAAGAAGGAAGGCAATGGCTCATTTAAGTCTTCCTTGTTAAGTGGTGTAAAGCAGTCCATCTTAAAAATCGTAATATATGATAAAAGAAAAACGGTTGGCTTCTCCTTTTTGCTTGTCTTTGTTGACACGTGAGCCAAAAGAATATTCACCACCAACCCTTACGCCTGGCGTTATATTCCAGAATAGATTTCCGGCGAAGTAGCTACTAAATTTAAAAGTATCATCTGGCCGATACCCAGGAACCGGCATATATGTAAAGCCGGGAGTAAAGTAGGAGAAAATATTATCATTCCAGTCTATTCCAAAAGACACAAATCCCCCATAAAGGCTCAGAGGCTTATATTCCCTGGTAATTTGGTTATAGGCAACATCTAACCCGTTTCCATTAACCGAGCCAATATAGCGCGCTATCCCACTTCCGCCAACTAATTGGAACAGCAGCTTTTTATTGGAACTAAATTCATACCGGCCACTCAGTAAAGCACCATATCCTAATGATCCAGATTGGTCTGTGTTATATGCCATACTTCTAAAAATCATAGCAAGCTGTATGTGGCCCCAGTTTGTTAAGCGTTTAAAACGAGTAGCAATATCAGGGAAATCCTGTAAGGTAATCTGCATGCTGTCTGGTGCACTTAAATCAAGCTGTGGGGACTCAATTGAAATGGTCCATCGTGTATTTTGATTAATTAAACGGCTGTACCTGATCTGTACTGTTCGTTCACTAACAGAACTATTAGGACCTTCGAGGTCAACAGTCCATGGTATTGAGGTAGGATCACCAAAAACCGACCAGGTCTGTCCGGCTAATACATCCATAAAAGAGCCATAAACATGTCGAATGCGATAATTATGACTTTCTCCCAGGTAATCGCTTTCCAGTCGTATGGCTATTGGCCCCAATTCGGTTTTTTTTGTTGCTTCAAAGCCAAATCGTGTCTGATTACCGCTCATAAAAAATCGTGCGCCTTGCCCGTTTGTACCTACAGGAATCTCATATATTTGAAAATGATCACGATGTGAAAGGCCATTAAAATCATAAGCCCCATTTAAGCGAATTGATCCTTTGAAAGTTATTTTTGCTGTTCCATCAACAGATGTGAGAGTAAAGCCTTTGGCATCAGGTGAATCTTGAGGGTGTATATCTGCTATTTTAGCTGAGTCACGTTCTAAGAAAGTTAGTTTTTTTTTAATTATAACAGTCTTTAATTTAATTGTATCACCAAGTATTAGTTGAATATCGGGATTAAATAATACCTCTGCCAATGTATTCTTCTTACTTTTTAATGAATCAACATTGGTAATAAGGCTATCAATCAGTTGAGCATCATCAATGAAAATTTGCTGTACCAGGAATGATGAATCAGGTAGTTCACCTATAATGCCGGATTGAGCATTTGCTTGTAAGAAGCAATACATTAGTAATTTTGATAATATTACTGTAAGGAACGTTTTTTTCATTAGGTATGGCGGTATAGAAATATCAAACAATCTTAAATTAGGTTGTTGTAAAGAGTAATTTTAATAAAAAGACCTGATAAATGCATCATTACGACTACAAATATCAGTTTTTTTTGTTTAAAATAGTTGTTAAGGTTTTATAGTGTTCTTAATACTCTGGCTTTTATAAGGTAACAACAGAAATTTGATAAAAGCACTTCGAAAGAAATGATGGTTTGAAAAAAAATAGTATTATTTTAGGTTGTTATTTAACGTAAAGTATGAGGGAAGTAAGGTCGGTAGTTTATTTTATTTTGCTGTTTAATGCCATTGTTAATTCCTATTCGCAAGAAAGGAAAGAAAATGCTGTTGAATCAGAATGGGTAGCTCAATTTAATTCACTATTAGCAGAATTGCCAAGAAATACAGATAGTGTAAGGTGTATTGGAGATTCACTCTTAAAGAGGTGTCCGTTTGTAGCTGATTATAAAAGTGCTTATAGTAATTTTTATATGGCTGAAATATATTATTATGAGCAGGATTTTGATAATTCTTTAGAAGCCTATCAAAAATCATTAAGGTTATTTCTGGATCAAAATGATTCTAGCAAGGTTGGTATTTTGCATAATAACATTGGGTTGTTGTATTATTTTAAGGCTAACTTCGATAGTGCTTTAGTTGAGATTAATACATCCCTTGAATATGAACTAAATAAAGGAAATAAAGAAGGTATAGCAAAGGCTTATCAGAACCTTGGAATTATATATTGTTCGTGGGAAAGGTATGATCTTACTTTAGAGTATTATAACAATGCTTTACAGCTTTATAAAGAGTTACAGGATAACTCAGCTATTGCTGATGTAACCAATAATATGGCAATTGTTGCTGTTGAAATGAACGATTTGGATTTAGCTTTTAAATACTATAAAAATGCCTTTGATGCTTTTCAGGAGATTGGTAATGAAAATGGTAAGGCCTCTGTGGCTTCTAACTTAGGTCAACTGTTTTTTCAAAGTGGGCAGAAAAGTAGAGCTAAAGACTATTTTAATATTGCATTAGAAATTTTTCTTCGTTTAGATAATAAAATGGGCTTAGTACATACTTATAGTTTGATGGGAGAAATGTATCTTTTGAATGATGAGTTAGATAATGCATTAGTTTATTATCAATTGGCTAATGATAATAATGAAGAAACGGGATTAAGAAATGTACAGCTTAGCAATTTAGAAGGATTATATACAACCTATAAAAAGTTAAAGAAGTATGAGTTGGCTAATAATACGCTTGAAAAATTTGTAGCCTTAAAAGACTCAATATATAATCATAAACAGGTTGAGAAATTACTTGAACTGGAAAAAAAGTATAATGCTGAGAAAAGTGAAAAAGAATTAATCCTCCTAAGATCAAATGAAGAAAGAAACAGGCTTTACCTGTGGACTATGTCAATATTCTTTATTTTTTCAACATTTATTGTATTAATATGGATTTATGTACTGAAAATAAAAGAAAAGCAAAGACGCCTTAGCTTGGAACATAAGGTGTTGCGTACACAAATGAATCCGCATTTTATATTTAATTCTTTATCAGCTTTGCAGTGTATTATTTTGGATAATAATAAGGAAGAAGCTATGGACTTTGTAACTGACTTTTCTGTTTTAATGCGATTAGTATTGCAGTATGCTAAAGAGGAACAAATAACGCTAAAAAAGGAAAAGGAAATATTAGAAAACTACATGAGTTTGCAGAATCGTAGGTTTGATAATAAATTAAGTTATAAAATAGCTTTTGATGAAAGTATACAAATTGAACGTGTGATTGTACCACCGATGTTAACTCAACCTTTTTTGGAAAATGCTATTGAGCATGGGCAATTAACAGGAGAGAATAGTTATATTCATGTTAAAATGAAGAAGGTTCATGATAAGTTAGAGTTTTCGATAGAAGATAATGGTATTGGAATTAAAAATTCTTTGCTTGAGGAAAAATCTAAAACAAAAAAGCATAAGTCAATAGCACTTAAGTTAACACAAGAGCGCCTGCGTTTATTAAATGATAAGAAGAAACATCAGTCAGTTCGTTTTAAAGTGGAAGACTTGTCAGATTATGGCTTAAAAGGAACGCGAGTTGTATTTGAAGTGCCTTATAAGGAATTGAATTAATAAAACCGCTTACTTTCGTCCGAAATCAGCTGGAATTTCGCCCCAGTGTTTAGTATCCCACTTTAGTATTTTTACCTTAATAGGGTTATTTTCAAGCCATTGTTCGGCCCGACGTACCATGTCGTATAATGCTTTTGTTTTGCTTGTTTCTTCTAATTTAGATTTGCACTTTTTCTTCATGACCCAACCTATGGCTATTTTAGAATCAGAATAGATTGGGATATCAAGTTTGTTTTTTTGTAAATACGATATGCCGTGTACTAAGGCTAAGAATTCGCCAATATTATTTGTTCCCAAAGGAAATTTCTGGTGAAAAAGTTGGCGGCTGTCTTTTGTAAATACACCCTGATATTCCATTATACCCGGGTTGCCACTGCATGCAGCATCAACAGCTATACTATTTTGAATAATATTTTGCCTGGAACTGATTGGTTTATTTATATTATTTTTTTTAGTGGTTGAAATATAATCATTTGCTATGCCACTATATGCTTTCTGAGCTTCGGCTAACGAAGAGAACCCTTTATATTTAGCAGCGGGATAACCTTTTATTTGAGCCTGGCAGTCAGGCCAACTATTATAAATGCCGGGCTTTGCACCAACCCAAACAACGTAGTATTTGTTTTTAGCCATTGGTAGTTCACTTACTTTACAAAGATAGGTGTGATTTCCGATAATTTGCTTACCTGATAATATCCATCTCGCGAATTAAATTTTCTGCCTTTGCCATTTTATCCACAATTAAAAGAATATACCGGATGTCAACACAAATACACTTTTGAAGCTTATCTTCGTAGGCTAAATCGCTTGTCATTGCCTCCCAGTTGCCATCAAATGCGAGACCTATAAGCGCTCCGTTTTTATCTAGTACAGGACTACCACTATTTCCACCGGTTATGTCGTTATTTGTTAAGAAGCATACAGGCATTTGTCCGTTAGGCAAGGCATATTCGCCAAAGTTTTTAAGCTTAAAGAAATGTTTTAATTGCTGTGGTACCTTAAAGTCAATATTATCTGAATTTTCCTTTTCTAAAATACCTTTTAAAGTTGTTTGAAATTTAAACTTCACACCATCTTTAGGCTCGTAATGTCCAACATTACCATAAGATAGACGCATGGTACTATTGGCATCTGGATAAAAATCTTTATCATTATTCATTAACATGTAGCCATCTACAAATAACCTTTGAGCATCATTATTTTGCCTGTTAAGTTGCTCATGTACATCCAGCATCTGGTATAGGTGTGATAATATTTGGTATGAAAAAGAGATTGCCGGATCTTTAAACAGCTCATCCTGATTACCATTTTTTACTATTGAGATAATGGCATCAGGATTACTTAAAGCGCTTTTATCATAAAGCTGTTTGGTAAAACCCTGTGGATCTTTAGCGTATTTTTTACCCAATAAATCTTCTGAAGATGGACGAAGGCTTTGAGGTGTATTGGAAAGATAATAAACTAACATGGCCTGAAATACTTCCTGATCGAGGGATGCATCAAAATTGTTATAAAGATGCTTAAGGCCTTTAATGGTATTAGCAAGTTGTTGTTTATATAATTCTGTTCCTTTAGTGTACTTCTGAAGCTCCATAAATGAGGCGGTAACTTCCAGGGCAAACATGATAATATCGGCACCTTCAAGCATTGTTTCCTGTGCTATGGTTTCTGCCTGTGTAAGCTTGGCACCCAGTAGGTAAGATGCTTCAATAAGCGATAACGTTTTACCATACCTGTGCAGGCGTGTTGAATCTTCTTCAAGCCATATTCTGAATGCCTTTTCCTTTGCTTGTCGTTCTTTAATTACATTAAGTTTATCCAGAGACTGATTTTGTCCTATTGCATATTTCCAATAATTACTTGACTCGGAGAATTTTGCAGCATATTTAATGTTAACCTCCGGCGATGCTTTCATGGCTTTATGCCATATATCTTGTTTAATGCCTCTTACTTCCGATATAATTGGGTTAATAACATTCTGAATTTCCTTAATTCCAAATGAAGTTAAAAAACGATTTGTTGTTCCCGGGTAGCCCAGTGTTAACGAAAAATCACCTTCATCAATACCTTTTAGGTTTATTTTAAAATGTTTTTTGGGGGTAAACGGTATATTATTGGGTGAATACTCAGCCGGGGAACCATCGGGAGAACAATAAACCCTGAAAAAGCTAAAGTCGCCTGTATGCCTTGGCCACATCCAATTGTCTGTATCACCGCCAAATTTACCTATTGATGAAGGAGGCGTGCCAACCAAGCGTACATCTTTATACGTTTCAGTAAGAAAAAGTATGTATTTATTGCCATCAAAAAAGGATTTAATGCTGGCATCAAAATTTGATTTTGCTTCTTCAGCATCTACTATTAAGGAGATAAGACTGTCAATGGCTGTAATGCGCTTTTCTCCAGAAATGTTACTTTGTAAGTTGGTAAGTATTTGCTCAGTTACATCATGAGCCTCAATAAGTAGGGTAGCAGTTTTACCCGGGTTTGGCAGCTCTTCATTAAAGTTTTTAGCCCAAAAACCATCTTCCAGATAATTGTTTTCTATACTGCTGTGTTGTTGAATTTCACTATAGCCGCAATGATGGTTGGTTAGTAGTAAGCCTTGTGTACTTATAAACTCAGCTGTACAAGAACCATTATCTAATGATACAACTGCATCTTTAAACGAGGGCTTTGAGTGGCTGTAAATCGATTCAAATGGGATATTAAGCCCCTTTTGGTACATCAGTTCAATTTGAGAATTGCTCAATATATAGGGCAGCCACATACCTTCATCAGCCTTAACAGCAGATGGTAGCAGGGATAACAATATGAAGTATAAAAGTATTCGCATTAATATAATTAGCTAAAATTTAAGGAGAACGAAACTACGAGATAATTAGTGGTATTGCTATGAAGTAGATTGATTTTAAGTAAAATTAACAAAAAAGGGCTGCTAATTCATTTTAGCAGCCCTTTGTATGTTAATTGACTTTTAACCTGATTTTCACTTGAAAACAGCCTTTTGTTTCATATGTCTAAAATTTGTATTCATTTATCATATGGTACTTGCTGGTTCTGTCATTATTCTGTAAGTCAGGTTTTTTAATATTATTTTACTAAAGTCATTTCTTCAATTAAGTTAGTTGCACCGGCATACTTATCTATAATGAATAGTACATAACGGATATCAACATTGATACATTTTTGAAGCTCGGTTTCAAAAGCTATATCACCACTCATTGCTTCCCAGTTGCCATCAAAAGCAAGCCCGAATAGTTCACCGTTTGAATTAATTACCGGGCTACCACTGTTACCACCGGTAATATCATTATTTGAAGTAAAACAAACAGGCATATATCCAGATTTATCAGCATATTGCCCGTAATCTTTATTTTTCCATAGCTCTTTTAACTTAGCAGGAACCTCAAATTCAAAGTTATCAGGATCTTCTTTTTCCATGATACCTTCAATAGTTGTGTAGTGTTTATAAACAACACCATCTTTAGGCTCATAGTCGCCTACTTTACCGTACGATAAACGCATTGTAAAGTTAGCATCCGGATAAAATACTTTTTGGGGCTGCATTTCCATTAAACCAGCTATAAACAATCTGTTGTTGTTATTAATAACAATAGCACTTTCAGACTCCATATCTTTTATTTCACGATACTTTTCTAAAGAAGAAATTCCGCCCTGGTACACTAAATCGCCTTTTAAAGCTTTTAATGATGGTTTAGCAAGAAATGCATTGTAACGAGCCTCATCAGTAAAGATCGATTTGGCAAAAACAACATTAGCAAATTTTTGGAAGTCACCTTTAAACTTCTTCTTGATGGTAGCGTAGAATGATGGGTGAAATTTAGTATCAATATCATCGTTATAAAGCTTTAATAAAGTACCCATAACTTTTCTGTCAGTCTCTGGATAATAATCTTTAAAAAATGCTTCGCCTGCTTTCTTTAAGCCTTTAATTGCTTTATCAATATTCGCCTGATTTTCTTCTTCAAGCGCTTTTTCCAAACTTTTTGCATTTAAAGAAAAATAGAATGCTTCAGTTCCTCGCAATTGGCACTCAGCCAAAAAAGAAGTTGCTTTCATATATGGCGCACGTTCAGCATAAGCCTTTTTAAGATCGCTTAATACAGAACCGTATTTTGCTTTTCTATCTGCTGAGGCATTTACCCACTTTGTGAACTCTGTCTCTAATGCCTCTTTCTGACCAAGCACATTTAATTTTTCTAAACCGCGGTTCATACCAATACTGTTTTTCCAGTAGTTGGAACTGTGTGCAAATTTGGTGGCATACTGAATGTTTACCTTTTCATCAGCACGCATATCTTTTAACCAGATGTCCTGCTTCATACCACGCGGACGAATGCGAGCATCGTTAATAATATCCATACGCTCTTTAATACCCCACGAAGTCAGGTAGCGCTCTGTACTACCTGGGAAACCAATGGTCATGGCAAAATCATCTTTCTGAACACCTTTTAATGAAACAGGCAGGTGATGAGCTGGTTTGTATGGTTTATTATCTTTTGAATATTCTGCTGGTTTTCCATCAGGACCAGCATATACACGAAACATGCTAAAGTCACCAGTATGTCGAGGCCACATCCAGTTATCGGTGTCAAAACCAAATTTACCAATTGATGAAGGAGGCGCACCTACAAAACGAACATCATTGAATTTTTCATAAGCAATTAAAAAGAACTGATTACCTTCAAAATAATCTTTTACACTAATAGTATAATCGTTGTTTTTTGATGCTTCTTCAACTAATTTTGCTGATGCTTTTTGGATCTTAGCTAAACGTTCTGCCTCTGTCATATCATCGTTAAGCTCAGCTGTAACTTCAGCTGTAACATCAGTCATATATTTTAAAAAAGTAACAGACAAGCCGGGGGCAGGTAGTTCCTGATCTAAAGTTTTAGCCCAGAAACCATCTTTAAGGTAATTATTTTCAAGAGAACTTAGTTCCTGGATATTACCGTATCCACAATGGTGGTTGGTCAGGATTAGCCCCTGATCAGAAATCATTTCTCCTGTACAGCCACGGCCAAAAATTACAATAGCATCTTTTAAGCTACTGTTATTAATGCTGTATACTTCTTCTGCAGAAAGCTGAAAGCCCATTTTCTGCATTTTCTCAATATTCAATTTGTTGATTAGTGGTAATAACCACATTCCTTCATCGGCTTTCGCAAATTGCGTAATACCCATGCATGCTACTAGCAAAATTACTGCTATTCGTCTCATAAAGTTGTACTTTTAAGAATTGAAGTTGCTTACAAATTTTAATTGTTATTAGTGATTGAAAATGGGATAGTTATCAACAATAAAAGCTCGTTCAACTTACATACTCTATTAATTTATAATCATTTTTACAGTGTCAAAGATATAATTTTCCATGTAAACAGAGGTGTGTTCTATAACAGGAGGAAGATTAAAATATTTTACCACGTTTGTTAGAATTAATCAAATTGTTTTAAACAAACTCATCTGTTCATCTAATAAGCGAAATGAGCGACGATGAATTGGTGTTATGCCATGTTCTTTTATACCAGCCCGGTGAGCTTTTGTAGGGTAGCCTTTGTTTTTGCCCCAGGCATAATGTGGATATTTATTGTGCATTGCTTCCATATAATCATCGCGATGTGTTTTTGCCAGAATACTAGCTGCTGCTATAGATAAATATTTGCCATCGCCCTTAACAATGCAAGTGTGATCTATGCCTTTATAAGGATTAAACCGGTTGCCATCAATCAGCAAATGTTCAGGTTTTGTTTTTAGTTGATCAACACTCCTGTGCATTGCAGCGTATGAAGCATTGAGTATGTTAATTTCATCAATCTCAGTATGGTCAACAAAAGCTACAGCCCAAGCAATGGCTTGGGTTTCAATTATTGGGCGTAGTTTTTGCCGCTGTTTTTCAGTTAGTTGTTTAGAGTCGTTTAATAACTCGTGTTTAAAATTCTTTGGTAAGATAACTGCCGCTGCCACAACAGGACCTGCTAAACAGCCACGGCCGGCCTCATCACAACCGGCTTCTATCAATTTTTTATCTAAATACGGAAGAAGGTTGGGCATATTTTCTTACTTTTTAATTGATAATCTCACTATTTACTTTTTTAACGTTATAACAGGGGTGGTTTAGTTTTTTTTAGCCGCAGGGGATTTGCGTTTACTCGTCTCAATGTTCTCTGTTAACTTTGCAGTTAAATAAAGCATTGTTTTACTTTTCATTGTATATAACTTCCAGTACAGTTTGTCCAACAGCTTTCAGAGTGTTCTTATCAATGCCTTCCAAATTATCATCATGGGTGTGCCAGAATTTGCCAAAGCTTGTTTGTGACGTAGGGTCGTGTTGAATAATGTTGATACAAGGGATGTTACGAAACTGATTCACATAAACATGATCATCGGTAATCATTCCACCCTGATCATATACAAAATGGTGGCCATAACCAATATCAGATGCTGTATTCCAAACCCTGTTGAGAAGTTCCGGGGCAAATTGCTGTGAATAGATTTCACGGTAAAAGAGGGCGTTTTTAGCTCCTACTATATCAAGTAAAATACCATAACGGGCAGTATAATTCGCAGTGTGAGGATTTTTTCCCCAGTATTGAGAACCTAAGCACCATGTATGTTCTTTATGTGGTAAATTAATATGAACCGGTTGACCGTAGTCTTCTGCATCAAAAAAGATAATATCAATTCCCAAATTATGGCCTGTTTTACCAATCTGACGAGCTATTTCTAATAAAACACCTACGCCACTGCCTCCATCATTGGCTCCGTCAATTGGTAAATTTTGTTTGGTTTTATCCTTGTCGTAGTCTGCAAATGGACGTGTATCCCAGTGAGCAAATAATAATATGCGGTTATTTTTTTCAGGATTAAATTGTCCAATTATATTTTTAGCCTTTAAAACTGTATTGTCAAATGCTATTACATCAGCTTCTTGAATAATAACATCAGCACCAAATCGTTTTAGTTCATTGCTCAGGTAAGTGGCGCAGGCAGCATGTTCAGTTGTATTAGGTACACGTGGGCCAAATGCAACTTGCTTTGCCACGTAATGATAGGCTGAGTCGCTGTTAAAAACAGGTGTGTTAATTTTTAAAGTCTTTGCTGTTTGTTTGTTGTTTTGGTTGGAGCTCTTTGGCTTAGAGTTACAAGCAAAAAAAAGCAGGCTGGCAAATATTGCTAAACCTGCTGTTATGTATTTAGAATTTTTCATCAATTGTTATTATTTAATTTCCCATTCAAAGCCGTCTTTTGTGTCTTTAACAATTACACCAAGTGCCTGAAGTTCGTTTCTGATTTTATCTGCAGTAGCCCAATCTTTATTGGTTTTAGCATCTATTCTTAAATTAAGCAGCAATTTAATTGTTTCAGATAATAAGTTATCATTATTATCGGTCGAATTATTGGTATTTATTGATAAACCAAGAATGTCGATAACCATGGTTTTCATTAATGTTTTGAGAACCTCAAGATCCTCAACTGTTAATGATGCTTTGCCAGCTAACATACTGTTAATGGATTTAACAGCGTCAAATAAGTGTGCTATTAATATTGGTGTATTGATATCATCACCAATCGCTTTATAACATTTTTCACTTAATGCACTTACATCAAATGTAGAACTGTCTGATGCTTCCAGCTTTTCGAGGTTAGCATATCCTTCCATTAAGCGTTCCATGCCTTTTTGAGCTGCCTGTAGTGCTTCATTTGAGAAATCAAGAGTACTCCTGTAGTGCGCTTGCATAATAAAGAAACGAACCGTCATTGGACTATAAGCTTGCTCCAGTTTTTCATGATCACCCGAGAACATTTGCTCCAGTGTGATAAAATTACCTAATGATTTCCCCATCTTTTGCCCGTTGATGGTAATCATGTTATTGTGCATCCAGTAACGTGCAGGTGCATGTCCATTGGCAACGGTGCTTTGAGCAATTTCACATTCGTGGTGTGGAAAAAGCAGATCCATTCCACCTCCATGTATGTCGAATTCAGTTCCCAGGTAACGGGCACTCATTGCCGAACATTCAAGATGCCAACCCGGAAAACCATCACTAAAGCGGGAAGGCCAACGCATAATATGTTCCGGAGCAGCTTTCTTCCATAGGGCAAAGTCAAAACTATTCCGTTTTTCTGTTTGCCCGTCCAGCTCGCGCGTTGTGCTAAGTAAATCTTCTACATTACGACCGGATAGGGTACCATAATGGTGTTTTTTATTGTATTTCTCCACATCGAAATAAACTGATCCGTTACTTTCGTATGCCAGCCCCTTTTGTAAAATATCTTCAACTATCTGAAGTTGTTCAATTATATGACCCGATGCACGTGGTTCGATACTTGGTTTTTGTACGTTTAGCTGATCCATGTAACTGTGGTAGCGATCGGTATAATATTGCACTACCTCCATAGGCTCCAGCTCTTCAAGGCGGGCCTTTTTGGCTATTTTATCTTCACCGGTATCACCATCATTTTCAAGGTGTCCCACATCGGTAATGTTACGTACATAGCGTACTTTATATCCGGTATGCTTTAGGTATCGAAATAAAATATCGAATGTAATAGCAGGACGAGTATGCCCTAAATGTGGATCGCCATATACGGTTGGACCACATACGTAAAGTCCCACATGGTTGGGGTTAAGCGCTTGAAACTCTTCTTTTTTTCGGGATAGTGTATTGTATATAAATAACTTGTTCTCCATGCTTGTTGAAACGGTAATAGATTGTTAGTTACAAGCTGTAAAAGTACAAATTATTGCTTACTTTCATCTTTTGTTTGAAGGATAAAAGCAAGAGAAGGGGTTGGTTGTTTGTTTTTTAGTTAATTAAGGATACTTAAAATTAATGCTCTTCTATTTTTAACAGTTTGCCATTTCTATAATGGATGATTTTTACCACTGAGTTGTTGCTATCGTAAAAGTAATGCTGGCCATTAAAGAGTTTTCCATTGACAAAAAATCCTTGTTCTTCAATTTTACCATGTAAGTTATACACCGTATGGGTACCTGTACCTTTAAATTTGTTATTGAGTTTGTTTTGAGTAAGTTCTTGGGTGGGAGCAACTTCATTCGTTTTAATGTTTTCTGTAATGGCAACGGCTGCCTTAAATTCTCCGTTATTGTACACGCGTTCAGTAATAAGTTTACCATCGGAGTCGAATACCTTTAGGGTGCCAATCGCTTTGCCTTCTTGCCAGTCTCCCATATATTTTAAAATGCCATTATCGTGATAATATTTCTGTGTTCCGTTCCGTTCGCCTTTTTCATCATAATTCCAGTCGTATGCGAGGCGACCAGTTTTATTATAGTACCTGTAGTTGCCCTGCCAGTGATCAATATGCCAATAACCTTCTTCCGAAATAAGTCCATTATCGTAATAAAAGCAGGCTTTACCAATGGCTTTTCCTTTTTCGTAAGTTATTTGGTGCTTCTTTTTACCATTGCTATAATAAGTAGTCCATAAGCCATCCTTTTTATTTGATATATAATGACCTTGTTCCAGGATAATTTTACCACTATTGTCAAATTTAACCCATAAGCCTTGTTTTTGATTATTGATATCAATGATGTTAATGGTATCGCCATTGTATTTTTCATATGATTGTGCCATTGATATGGAACCTATCATAATGCCGATGATAATAAGGAAGTTTTGCATTTTTACAATATTGGGTGTCGAGTTGCCTAAGCTTTGTCTAATAGTATTAGGTAGCTTTATACTGTAAAAAATGGAAAAAGGTTATTGCGAGACTTAATTGTTTTCTAAACAATTTGGATCAAATTATTTTATACCTTTGAGTAGATTACCGGGAGATAAATAAATCTGATTTACTACATATCTATAGCTCATATTGGTACAGGACATACCATTTTCAATAGAAAATTTTAGCTTTAAGCATAATAAGATTAACAGAATATGGGACAAAAAAAGAAAAAGAAGCCCTCAAAAAAGACGGAACTAAAACAGCTCATACAAGGATTATTTTATAATCAGCCAAAACGTACTTTTAATTATAAGCAAGTATCAGCTTTATTAGAGGTAAAGAAGAAAACAGGCCGGCAGGCCGTTCAGATTATTCTAAATGAATTATTTGAATCAGGATATCTGACAGAAGTTGTTGCTGGAAAATATAAATTATTGAGTAGAGGGTCAACTGTTACCGGAATTGTTGATATGACAGCTTCTGGTTCAGCGTATGTAATACCTGATGATGGTTCAGAAGGGGGAGATATCTTTATTTCACGTAACAATATGAATCATGCTTTGCATGGCGATTATGTCAAAGTATTTCAAAATGCACGTCGTCGTAATCGTCAGCTTGAAGGAGAAATTATTGAGGTTATAAAACGTAAACGAGATTCGTTTGTTGGAGTAATGCAAGTATCGCGAGGTTTGGCCTTTTTGGTAATAGATGATCGGGTAATGCAACATGATATTTTTATTCCAAGTAATGGGTTAAATGGAGCAAAAGATGGGCAAAAGGCTATTGCGCGTATTATTGAGTGGCCTGAAAGAGCTAAGAATCCAATAGGCGAAATAATAGATGTATTGGGTGATGCTGGAGATAATGAGACGGAAATGCACGCTATTTTAGCAGAGTTTAATTTACCCTATCATTATCCCCAAGAGGTGAATGATGAGGCCGAAACTATAAGTGCGGAAATTTCTGAGGAAGAAATTAAGAAACGACGCGATTTTAGAAAAGTAACAACTTTTACAATTGACCCGGCTGATGCCAAGGATTTTGATGATGCTTTATCCTTACAAAAACTGGATAATGGCAACTGGGAGGTTGGTGTGCATATTGCTGATGTAACGCATTACGTTAAGCCAAAAACATTATTAGAGAAAGAGGCATATGAGCGTGCTACCTCTGTTTATTTAGTTGATAGGGTTGTACCAATGTTACCTGAGCGGTTGAGTAATTTTATTTGTTCACTGCGTCCGCATGAAGAGAAGCTGTGTTTTTCAGCAGTGTTCGAAATGGACGATAATGCAACAGTTGTTAATAGCTGGTTTGGTCGTACCGTAATATATTCAGATATGCGTTATTCTTATGAACAAGCGCAAGAAGTTATTGAAACAGGTAAGGGGGCATTAGCCAGTGAGATATTAACACTTGACCGCCTAGCCAAGCAATTACGCGATGAGCGTTTTAAGTCTGGTTCTGTGGGTTTTGAGCGGATAGAGGTTAAATTTAATATTGACGAAGATGGTAAACCAATCAACGTTTTATTTAAAGAATCGAAAGATGCCAATAAGCTTATTGAGGAGTTTATGTTACTGGCCAATAAAAAAGTGGCGCAGTTAATTGGAGGAAAAGAAATGGAGAAGAGCAGAAGGGGTAAGGCTAAAACTTTTGTATACCGTATTCATGATGTTCCAAATCCTGATAAGTTTGAGAGTTTTGCTTCGTTTGTTCGTCGTTTTGGTTACGAAGCTTTGCCTAAAGGAACAGAGTCTGTTAGCTCTTCTCTTAATCGTTTGCTGGCAGAGGTTCAGGGAAAGAAAGAGCAAAATATTGTTGAAACACTGGCTATTCGCACAATGGCCAAAGCAGTATACTCAACGCATAATATAGGGCATTATGGTTTGTCATTTAAGTATTATTCACACTTTACATCTCCAATTCGTCGATATCCCGACATGATGGTACACCGCTTATTACAGCGCTATCTTGATGGAGGAAATTCAGTTGATGAAGAAATTTATGAAGAGATGTGTGAGCATAGTTCTGAAATGGAGCAACGTGCTGCCAATGCCGAAAGAGCATCAATAAAATACAAGCAGGTTGAATTTATGAAAGACCGTATTGGACAAGAGTTTGATGGTGTTATTTCTGGTGTAACAGAATGGGGACTTTATGTTGAGATTGTTGAGAATAAGTGTGAGGGAATGATTCCAATACGTGATTTGGATGATGACTATTACAATTTTGATGAAGAGAACTATTGCTTGGTAGGAAGCAAATATAATCGAAGTTATCAATTGGGAGATCAATTAAGAATTGTAATTGCCAGTGCAAACTTAGAAAAGAAACAACTTGATTTTACGATTGTAGATGGAAATTCGACCAAATAAGTCGGGTTGAACTAAACATCTCAAAATTAAGTTGGTAAGAGGTTTTATATTAGAATTTGACTTAAATAGGTTTTATATTCGGCAAAACAATTCCTATTTTTGTAAAGGACTAATTATTAAATTTATCAGGATGACTATAGGTATTGCTTATCCATCAGAAACGAACAGTGATGGAATGAGAGTAGCTATTATTGAGGCTGCCAGGGAGTTATTTGCTAAGTTTGGATACAAAAAAACAACAATGGAAGATATTGCCCAGGCATTGCGCAAGGGAAAAAGTTCGTTGTACTATTATTTTAAGAATAAAGAAGAGATTTTTCAGGCTGTTATTGAACTGGAGAAAGATATTCTTTTTACTGAATTAAATAAGGTTGTTGAATCTGAATTATCACCGAAGGATAAATTTAAAGAATATGTAATTACACGTATGAAAACTATTCATATGCTTGAGAATTACATGAAAGTGCTAAGAGATGATTCCCTCGGGGCTTACGAATTTTTTGATAAACTACGTGGTAAGGGAGAAGCTGAAGAGGTACAATTATTAACCAAAATGCTTGAGGAAGGACAGAAAGATGAGAGTTTTCTGGTAAAGAATGTTAATCTGGCTGCCGTTGCTATTGCTATTGCACTTAAAGGATTAGAGGGGCCTTTATTTAAGGCGCATAATAAATTTGATGATTTTAGGATGCAGATTGATAATATATTAAATATCTTATTTTTTGGAATTATAAAAAGATAGTCCGAACAATACAATAGCAACCACACAATTACAACCATAATATGCCAATTAAAATACCTGATTTATTACCGGCACGCAAGGTGTTAGAGTGCGAGAATGTATTCGTTATCGGAGAAGAGCGGGCTGTGCGTCAAGATATAAGGCCGCTTAAGATATTGATTCTGAATTTAATGCCGCTTAAGGTGGCTACAGAAACACATTTGCTTCGTGCCCTGTCAAATAGTCCTTTGCAGGTTGAAGTCGATTTTTTAATGACATCAAGCCATGTGTCGAAAAATACACCACGCGAGCATCTTTTTTCTTTTTATAAGGTATTTGAGGAAGTGCGCTCGCAAAAGTTTGATGGTATGATTATAACTGGTGCCCCGGTAGAATTACTCGATTTTGAAATGGTTAATTACTGGGATGAGCTAGTGGAGATTATGGATTGGAGTCAAGCCAATGTAACCAGTACTTTTCATATCTGCTGGGGAGCACAGGCAGGTCTTTATCATCATTTCGGTGTTAAAAAATACCTTCTTGACAAAAAGATGTTCGGTATTTTTAAGCACACTGTTGAAAAACCGGAAGAGCCTTTGGTGCGTGGCTTTAATGACCTGTATCATGCACCTCATTCGCGTTATACAGAAGTCAGACTGGAAGATATTTTGGCTCATCCTGATCTGGATTTATTATCAAAATCAGATAAGGCAGGTGTTTATATGGTAATGTCGAAAGATAAGCGCCAGGTATTTGTTACAGGCCATTCAGAATACGATGCTACAACTTTAAAAGATGAATATTACAGGGATATTGCAAAAGGATTAGATATTGATATTCCAATCAATTATTTCCCTGATGATAATCCAAAAAATGATCCAATGGTTTTATGGCGAAGCCATGCCAGTTTATTATATTCAAATTGGCTTAATTATTACGTTTATCAAGCTACTCCTTATCAATTAGATCAAATAAAATAATTATGTGTCAGCTTTTTGCTACAGATTTAGATGGAACCATTTTAGCTAAAAATACACCGTTTAATTCAAAAGATGTTGAGGTGTTGAGTTTTTTGGGCTCAAAAAATGTTGTAAGAGTAGTTGCTACAGGTCGTACCTTACAATCTGCCTTAAGTGTTTTACCTGTGGGTTTTCCTCTGGATTATTTAGTTTTTTCCTCTGGTGCTGGTATCTATTGCTGGAAAGAGAAAAGGCTTTTACAAACTAAACATCTGGGGTTTGAAAAGGCAAAAGAGTTGGTTAAGGTCTTTAAACAGTTTCATGTTGAGTATACGCTTCATCATCCCATACCAAAAAACCACTTATTTTTTCATCCTGAAGGAGATGATTCCCATCCTGATTTTGAGCGATACCTGGAGTTTAATCATGCTGATGCTGAAGTTATAAATGGTGAGGTGCCACAGATGGATTATACACAAACTTTAGCGTTTATACCTCATATTGAAATGTTTCAGCAAATTAAAAAACAAATGCATGGGGTTAAAGTTGTTCGGGCAACCTCTCCAATTGATGGTGTTAGTATTTGGATGGAGTGCTTTCATCCTGAGGTGTCAAAAGCTAATGGTATTTTGGAAGTTTGTAAATTAGAGCAGGTTAACGAGACTGATGTTACTGTTGTTGGTAATGATTACAATGACCTGGATATGTTAAATTATTTTAAAAGTGCCTTTGTAGTTGAAAATGCACCTGATGAACTAAAAAAACAATTTACAGTACTAAGCGATGTGTATAATGCCCCTTTGGCAAATTGGCAGGAGTGCTTTAATTCTTAATTTCTGCTGCTATTGGGTGACGTGTGTTTTTGGCATCTACAAAAACGGCCTTAACAGAGCCAATTATAATTTTTGCTTCTACAATAATTGGTATACGGTTAGCATCATCTGTTACCCATACAGTCATATCTTCACCACTTTTAAAAATGGTTCCTTCCACTAATAAAGGAGAGAACTTCAAACAATTAAATTTACGCCCGTCCCTGTTTTTAATAGTTTCCTTACCTAGGTAGCGAATATAAATATCATGTATTTCACCGTCAACTACCATGCTAATTGGTATCTTTTCGTTGATATTATATAATGAATAATCAATGTTACGGGCTTTATAAACCATTGTAAGCAAGTCAAACGAACAGTCCTTCCAGTTTAGAGTAGTATGTTTTCTTGGTTCCTTCTCTTTCTGAATTGAAGCATTGATCTTACGCGTTTTATGGTCAAATTTATAAAGATAGTCAGCTTTATAGCTGCCTTCGTTTGTAATACGTTTAAACTCAAAAGGAACCAGGTGAAGGGTGTCAACTTTTGTTTCAAATGTATCTCTGACCTTGTATAGTTTATCATACGATTTATAGGTTGCACCATGTGCTTTTAAGTGATAAGCTGGTGTGTTATCAACCTCGATTGCATTTACCGTAAAAGAAACCTGGCCTGCATTTAGCCAGATAAAACCCCAGTTGTAATAAGCATGGTAATTAACGACTTCACCGGCTTTAAACGAGGTGTTTAAATCATTACATTGGGCGTGCGTTTGAAATGTACTAATGATTAACCAAAGTACTGCTACAAGTTGTTTTTGCATATAAGATTTTTAAACCTGGGGTTTGATTTAAGTTTTATACTTCATATTGCAATAAGATGTAGATTTACAGGTGACAATCCCGATAGTTATCGGGAAAACAGTAAACTGTTGCGAAAAAAATTAACGCCGTGGATTAGGTTCAAAGTAAAAGCCAGGCAAAAAATATGCCGCTTACTTATTTACCTCTCCAATTTTAGCTTCGATAGATGCAATTTTACTTGATATACGGTTTGTCTTCCCTTTTTGAGCATCTATATTGATAGAGCAGTAGACACGCTTAGAAACTGGTTCGAGTATATCATAGCACTCCTGCACTATCTTTAATGCTTGGCTCATGGTATCTGTCTCAATGCTTGTACCCATAGGGTTGAGCTTGTAAGTGATGCCACTATCTTTAATGTGGTTGATAATTTGACTTACGTACTGACTAACACTATCTCCTTTATCAGTAGGAAACATGGCAAAATTAAGTAATACAGACATTAATTTTCTTTTTTCTTAGGTTTTCTAAATTTACGTGAAAATTCATCCACACTAAATGTGTAAGGATTCCAGGTTTCAAGATCAAGTTCCCAGTTTTTTCGTACGTTAATCTTATCCGGATAATAGTTTAATTTTTCGGGCTGGATGCGCTCATAATAATTACCACTGTCCCATTTCCCGTTTTTGTTTTCATCAACAACAATTCTAATCATGTATTCTCCCTGGTTGAGATAACGAAAACCTAATTTACCTGATTTTGGGGCATAGGCCTGTTGCACCACAATATCTTTTCTGTTGATGACTTGTACCAGCCAATTTTCTTGTGGATCTGTAATTTTAAGGAAGATTTTTCCATAACTATCTAATGATTTAACAGAAAACGTGGCATTAATAGAATCATTCTGCAAGCCATAAATATCTTTAATTGCAGCTGAATCAATCACCAATTCATAATTAACCCCGGGTTCCCATTTGCTGTTAATGGTATAATTAAGAATCGATCTTGAGTTGTGGATAAATTCGAATGGTTCTTCCTGAGGTATAGAATCTTTGTGATTGTATAGTTTAATTGCTGTTTTATCAAAATAAACAGCAGGAGCAGGCAATGAAAAATGAAATTGGCCAAAAACATCAATATTATTTTTCAGATTTTTAAGTTGTATTGTTGGAATTGGCTCTGGTTCATCGTCCTTTTTACGCTTTTTTTTCTTCTCTTCTTTTACTTCAAAAAAATACATGGCTATAGTATCTGTCTGAGTAAATGGAGTATCAAGTGTATCGCGCATAAGGTAGCTTAATGTTACAGATAAAGAGTCCTGGTTGTAATAAGTACTGTCTTTAAGCCAGAATGAAACAGTATCATTATTCATTGAACAATCCATTATAAAAACATCCTGAAGGTTTTCCTTTCCTGTTAAAGAAATTTGAGCATCTTCTTCAAGCGACCTGTTAAAATAGTATGTTAGTTTAGCTCTTTCCTTGCGTTCTTCGCTTGTTAAATATTGCTTTTTATAATCATGCTGAAATTTAAACAGTTTAATGCTGTCAGGTATGTACACCAATTCCTCGCGATATTGGATAGAGTCAGTTTCTAGTGAGTCAATACGTATTGTGTCGGCAAATTGGCGATATTCAAATGCTGGTTCTACAATAATATCAGACCAAGCCATGGCTTCTCCGGGCTGATCAAATTTATAGTTGCGATTGACATCTTCTAAAGCATAAATACGATACTTGCCTGGGCTGACATTGCGAATATTAAAGCGGCCAAGTGCATTTGTTTTAGCCATACGAATTGGAACTTGCGTTTGTATAGCTGTATCGTTAAGGTTACTGTGAAGAAATATTAGCACACCCTCTGAAGGAGCTAAATCTTCCGCATCCCAAAGGTTACCTGATATTTCTAAAGAGTCAATGTATTCTCCTGTGGAAAAAGAAAAAGAAAAATTTTCAAGAACATTATTCTCATTATTATCTACTATTGCATCTGCAAAATCAAGTGTATAAGTACTATTGGCCTGTAGTTCCTCCTCAAATTTTATAAGGAGTTTATTACCACGGGCTTCAACAATTGGTTGTTCATTTACAGGAGGAGATACAATAAACTTTGATCGGTAATCCTTGAGCTGGATTAACTCATCAAATTCAATGTATATAGTCTTTTTTTTATAATTTAGTTCATTAGCCTTTGGTGTTGATCGAACAATCACTGGAGGTGTTTCGTCTTTTTTGCCACCGCTTGGCATTCCTACATTAGCACAAAACCAGAATAATTGTGTTGCCACAATTATAATAGCAAGCTGGTATATTTTTTTCTTCAAAACAGATGCAGTTTTTATTTTACGCAAATTTAAAAAGATTATACATTAATGCGACATAAAATAAAATCGGGAATCATTTTTGGTAAATCTTATCCGATTTAGGTGCTTTGATAATACATTGCAAGCCAATCAAAAAATAATAACTTTGTCTGTTTATTAAAAAGGTTATTGAAAGTCATTATGGAGAAAGAAGCAGGTAAAATATCTAATAATAAACTATTATATACAATTGTTGTTATTGCAGTAGTTGTTATTGTGGCACTAATCTATTTCCTTGTTAATCAGAAAGTAGAGAACGATATTTATAAGCAGGAAATGCTTGAAGAACAGCTTCTGTTGACAGAGGATTTTCAGGCTTTAGCTTTGGATTATGATTCTTTGCACAGCAATAATGATACACTTAATTTAATGCTTGAGGAAGAGCGTGAGAAAATCACACACCTGATTGAAGAAATTAAGACGATAAAAGCGACTAATGCCAGAACAATTCGTGAGTATAAGAAGGAATTGATGACGATGCGTGGCGTGATGCGTAATTTTGTAGTGCAGATTGATTCGCTCAACCGGAGAAATGAACAGTTAACAAAGGAAAATATTCAATACCGGAAGAAACATACAGAAATTGCACAATCGTATAAGGAATTGGAAGAAGTAAAAAAGACTTTGTATAAAAAGGTGGAAATTGCATCTCAACTTGAAACGCTTAATATTGAAACAACTGGTTTAAATGCAAAAGGAAATCAGACTAAAAAGTCAAAAAACGTAGCAAAAATACGAATGTGCTGCACTATCAGTAAAAATGTAACAACGCCAGTTGGGATGAAAACAGTCTATATCAGGATAATACGGCCTGATGAAGTTTTACTGGTAAGCTCAAAAGATAACTTATTTACTTATGAAGAACAGAAGATAAACTTCACAGCTAAGCGGGAGTTTGAATATGGTGGTGAGGATGTTGATATCTGTGTTTTTTATAGTGCCGAAGAGGGAGAACTGTTGGCCGGAGAATATAAGGTAGATATATTTGTTGATGGTTTTAATGTAGGAACCAGTTCGTTTAATTTTAAATAATTGGATTGAATAAGCATAAAAAAACGGGAAGATCATTCTTCCCGTTCCTGCTTTCCTGACAAAACATTGTTTTCCACTTGTCCCCTTAAATTTGGTAAACTGTTTATGCCAGTTGCTGTTTTTTTAAGAAGCCCGTATTAGATTCAGATGTAATATATGTGTTATTCTCATTTGTTGAATTAATTATTCTTGCTGAAGCCTTGGGGTAGTTTAAGAAGGACTCATAAAACTTAACCTGTTCAAAATAGTTGAGTTTAAGTTTTGTAGGACTCATTAAAAAGCGACGTGTCCAAAAATCAACAGGGTTATACATATTAATAACCTGTAAGCCTTTTATTTTAAGAAAATAGTCAAGAAGTAATTCGTTGGTGTATTTTCCTTTTGTTATTTTTTGTAATGCCTCAAGTATGGATATTTTTTCTGAATTGCCTTCAGGAAACAATATTTTCTCCAACTCTTTTGATGCCTTTTTTTCTGCTAAAAGAATAATTCCTTTTTTCCAGAACCATAAGCCAAAAGTCAGAATTGTTAAAGTTGTTATAATTAGCGTTATCATCGTGTTTCTTAAATATTCATACCGTATAAATTACAATATGAACGATTTTAATTAAGATACAACTTAATAAAAACGAAGACCTTAATAATAAGTCAACCTGTGTTTCTCTTGTATCTGTTTATTGATACTGGCATATGAGCTAAAGGTTACAAATTTATTGATGAGACAATAAAAACGTGGGATGAAATGCTGTTTATTTGCCTCAAGACAGTTTTAAAGTTATTTGACTGGCAAGGAGGGTAATGTAAATGGTGGTGTATTGCTATAATTTAAGTCTTGCTTTACGGGTAACAGCAGTTGATTAATTTCAAAATCTACAAGTTTTTCCTGGGGTATAGTTTTAAACCCAAATTGTGTGGCCATTCTATTGGCTAGGTATTCTTGCTCAAATTGACCGGGGGTGGGTATTAAAAGCGCTTTTTTATTACAATAATGTAAATCCATTAAAGTGGAATAACCAGAACGGCAAATAATATATTTACTACTACAGATGAGATTCCTGAAAGATGCTGTATCGCAATGTGGAAGCAGTAGAATGTTGTTTCGTTTTTCTGTTTTACTATTGGGTTTGGCTCTAAGGATAGTTGTTTTAAAGTGGCAGTTAATGAGTTTATCAAGAAGCAATTGCTCTAGCTGGCTTCGATGCGGTTCAGGTCCTGAAAGGATAACCAGGATGTCGGTGTTGAGATTATTAATAGCATCAGTTTCATTGATTGCTAAACGCGACAATATTCCGAGATGACTTGTGGTAAGTGTTTTAATCGGTACAGATAAGTCACCAGAAAGATTTTTTGGTATGTTGAAATCGGGAATCCAGCATGCATCAAATTTTTTTAGCAGGTATTTAATAACTTGGTTTGATAAAGGCCTGAAGAAGTTAAATATTTTGCCAAGATGAGGTTGTGTTTGATGTGTTACAATAATAGATGCAACATTATTTGAGCGAACGCCATACCTGTTGTCAGATAGTATTAAGTCTATTTGATATTTCTCAATAAGAAGTTGAGTCAGGTCAAACTCTTTATTTATTGCTTTGAAAAATGTTGGAACCTGCTTAAAGATCTTAAACCATTGTTGGTTACTCTTTGATAATTTAACATTGAATCCATGAAGTTCAACAAAAGGGAGTCGTGGAAATGCCTCCCTTAATACATCAATAGAAGGTGATTCTCCGGCAAGCAGGCAGTAATGTCCTTGTTTTGTAAGAGTATCAATAACAGGGATAAGACGTGTTGCATGCCCTAGTCCCCAGTTTAAGGGACTAATAAGGATTCGACGTTTGTTTGAATTACACACAACACAAATATACAACCTTATATCTTTCCAAACATTTATGTTCTACCCTGAAACAGAAATATTAAACCCTTTCATTTCTGCTTTTTTTGCGATGGAGTTTAATTCTTCAAGAGATACTTTTTTTAATGAGTTATAAGGAGTATCGCGCTCAATAGTATATATCATTACTTTTTGAGGCTTAATCTTCTCTAGTGCAAGTAGCCAGGCTGCAATATCTTCTTCGGTATTATTATCGATAACCTGCCCGTTAGCTTTACCTGCCACAAACATAGTCTGGATAATGACTTGTCCGTTAAAAGCCACTAGTTGTTGTATTGTAGCATCTAAATCAAAAGGATAATTGGGTTGATCCAAACGTAAAATAGTTTCCTTTAAACCGGAATCTAATTTTTGAATATTGTCATCTACCTTTAACAGCGCTTCAACAATATCAGGCTTATGCAGGCGCGAAGCATTTGATAAAACGGCTATACGGGCATTCGGGCAATGTAGGTTGCGCAGCTCAATGGTATCATCAATTATACGATTAAAATCTGGGTGCAGGGTTGGTTCACCATTGCCGGCGAAAGTTATAACATCAGGTTTTACATTATTTTTAAGCATATCCCGGAGTTTAGTATCCAATGCAATTTTAACCTCTTTGTGTGTAGGTATATTAGCATTCTTATCACCCAGTTCTCCATTTAATCCACACTCACAATAAATGCAATCAAAAGAGCATATTTTACGATTAACAGGCATTAAGTTCATGCCTAAAGAAACCCCTAAACGACGACTTTTAACTGGGCCAAAAACAATTTCATCAAATAAAAATGTCGACATGCTTTTTTTTACAAAGATAATGCAATAGACCAAAGATGTAGACTACTATGAGGATGATTTGAATCACTATTTGGACGTCGGTACATGGTCTGCTAAAGCTTATTAAAGAACGTTTTCCACAATCAACTAATTTGCTATCTTTGGTCTCTTGAATTTTAGGCAGTTTCATGAAGTTTAGAGAGGTAATAGGACACGACAGAATTAAGAAGCACCTGGTAAACATGGTAAAGGAAAACCGTGTAAGTCATGCCCAATTATTTGGTGGGCCAGAAGGAGTTGGAAAATTTAATCTGGCACTCGCTTTTGCACAGTTTCTAAATTGTCACGATCGTCACGACGATGATTCATGTGGAGTTTGTAAGTCCTGCATTAAGTATTCCAAACTTATTCATCCCGATTTGCATTTTGTATTTCCGGTAGCGAAGAGTCCAAAGCATAAGAATCCGGTAAGTGACGTTTACCTGACAGAGTGGCGTCAATTTGTTTTAGATAAGAAATATTTTAATATTCGTCAATGGTTTACTTTTCTGGAGGCAGATAAGCAGGGCTTGATATACAGTCAGGAGAGTCAGGAAATTATTAAAAAGTTAAGCTTAAAAACATTTGAGGCGAAGTATAAAGTGATGATTATATGGTTGCCGGAGAAAATGCATGTAGCTGCGGCCAACAAACTTTTAAAGCTTTTGGAGGAGCCACCGGAAGGTACAGTGTTTTTATTAATATCAGATAATCCATCCGAAATATTAGGAACCATTCAAAGTAGAGCCCAGATGTTGAACGTTCCTGCTTTGGAAAAGGAGGATATTGCAAAGGCTTTACAGGCAGAGTACGATTTGAGCTATGAAGAGTGTGAGCATTTTGCAAAATTAGCAGTTGGTAATTTTGTGGTTGCACAAGAGATTGTTAGCAAAGGTGAGGAGCGGGCATTCTTCTTCGAGAAATTTGTTAGTATGATGCGATCTGCCTATGGGCGTAAGTTATTTGAATTGATAGATTGGTGCGAAGAAATGAATAAGCAGCCTAAGGAAAAACAGAAGAATTTCTTTGAATTTGCTTTACGTTTGATACGCGAAAATTTTATGATGAACATTCAGGAAAAAGATTTATTGTATCTTACACCTGAAGAAGAGAATTTCTCGGTACGTTTTTCTCCGTTTATTAACGACAATAATGTGCTTCAGTTAAGCGAGGAATTTAGTTTGGCGCATTCTCATCTTGAACAAAATGGGAATGCTCGCATTATATTAATGGATTTGTGTTTAAAGGTGATTATACTGTTAAAACAGTAGCCGGCAAATTCACAAGGCCATAGAGCCTTTTATTAATTATTTTATGGAAGAAACGATACAAGATACAGAAAAAAAAGGTTGCTCTGGTTGTGCAAGCAGATGTGGTAAATTAAATGTGTACGATTGGCTTGATGATCTGCCGGATAGTATTAGCACTACAGATATTGTTGAGATACAATTCAAAAATACCCGTAAAGGATATTATCGTAATAGCAATGAATTACGCATAGAGAAAGGGGATGTGGTTGCAGTAGAAGCATCGCCGGGACACGATATTGGCACAGTTACTTTAACTGGAGAACTGGTACTGCTTCAGATGAAAAAGTACAATATCTCATTGGATACATACGAGTTTAAGCGGGTATACCGGAAGGCTAAAGTAGTAGATATTGAAAAATGGGATGAAGCCAGAAACCTTGAGCATGAAACCATGCTGGAATCGCGGCGGATAGCTGAACGCCTTAATTTAAATATGAAGATTGGTGATGTGGAATACCAGGGCGATAGAACTAAAGCTATTTTCTATTATATTGCTGATGAGCGTGTTGATTTTCGTCAACTGATTAAGGTGTTGGCAGAAACTTTTCGCGTACGCATAGAGATGCGTCAGATTGGTGCCCGTCAGGAGGCTGGTCGAATTGGAGGTATTGGCCCTTGTGGTCGTGAATTGTGTTGTTCTACATGGATGACTAATTTTGTATCGGTTACAACCAATGCTGCACGTTACCAGGAAATATCGCTTAATCCGCAGAAGCTGGCAGGACAATGTGGTAAACTAAAATGTTGCCTTAACTATGAACTGGATGCTTATGTTGATGCGCAGCAGGATTTTCCGAAAACCAATATTGTTTTGGAAACAATAGATGGTAGTTATTATCACTTTAAAACAGATATCTTTTCTCGTACAATGTGGTATAGTACCAGTAAAGATATTCCGGCAGGAATTGTCATGGTATCTGTCGATCGTGTAAAAGAGGTGATATTGCTGAACCGTAAGGGCAAAAAGGTGGATAAGTTAGCAGATGAAGCGCCTTTACCTTTAGTTGCTGAGCCAACTTATCAGAATGTTGTAGGTCAGGACAGCCTGACACGTTTTGATGAACAGAAAAAGAAGCGCCGTCGGCCAAATAAGCGAAGATCTCAGGGGACAGGAAATGGTGAGGCTAAAGGAAAACAAACAGGTAAGTTAGAAATTAAAGGCAGTTCTAAATCAGCTGCAGTAAATAAACCTAACAGGCCAAAAAAACGTTACAGGCCAAATAATAAGCGTAAAGAAGGAGGCGATGCTAAAAAGTAAAAGCAATTGGATACTATTGATGTGTATTATTACATTGTTTGTAATAAGTAGTTGCGATCGTTATGTGGTATTTGATCAGTATGTAACTATTCCAGGTGGAGGGTGGAATATGGATTCGATGGCTGTTTTTAAAGTGGACATTGAAAGTACAGAACAAGCTTATGATGTAGTACTTAATGTGAGAAATCGTTCTGACTACCCCAATAGTAATTTGTGGTTATTTGTTGACGTAATAAGCCCGGGTGGTATTGTTGTGCAGGATAAAATTGATTGCACTTTAGCCGATGATAATGGAAAATGGGTTGGTTCTGGTTGGGGAAGTCTATACCATGTAAAAGTGCCCTACCAAAAAGGCGTTAGATTTGCCGAAAAAGGCCAGTATACCTTCAGAATAATACAGGGGATGCGCGAAGAGGATTTACACGGTATTTACAATATAGGTTTGCGATTGGAAGAAGTAAAAAGACCGACAAAATAGTATATTAAAAGTGGGAAAGAATAAGTTGAAGAAGTTTGCTGAAATGGCAACTTACGAGCATGTATTTGAAGCCGATTTTAGTGACTTAAATGGAGAACCATTTCGTTTAAGAGGGAAATGGCATAAAGACTTTTTTAAGAATAATAAACCGATTGTTCTTGAGTTGGGATGTGGAAAAGGGGAGTATACAATTGGTCTTGCTGAATTGTTTCCGGATAAAAATTTTATAGGTATTGATATAAAAGGAGCGCGTATGCACCGTGGTGCAACTGATGCCAAAAATAAAGGATTAAAGAATGTTGCATTTGTTCGTACACGCATTGAATTTATAACTGCCTTTTTTGCGGAAAATGAAGTGGATGAGATATGGTTGACATTTCCGGATCCGCAAATGAAAAAGGTTAATAAAAGGCTGTCTTCAACACGATTCTTAAAAAATTACCAGCAGTTTTTAAAGCCAAATGGTTTAGTTCATTTAAAAACAGATTCCAATTTCCTGTATACTTATACGGTTGAAATGGTTAAAGTGAATGAGCTTGCCATAGAAGTAAACGAGTCGGATTTATACGGATCTGATTATACGGATGATATTCTCTCCATACAAACACATTACGAATCAAAATGGATTGAGCATGGTTTGTCAATCAAGTACCTGAAATTTTGTTTAGAGCAAAGAGATGAATGGACTGAACCAGATATTGAAATTGATTTTGATGAATACCATAGTGCCGGACGTGGTGTTGTTAAAGTTAAAGATTCAGTGGTAAATCAGCCCCTGGCTCGTAAGAAAGGGCATTAAACTCAATAATATGCCCAAAAAAGAAAATGACTTTTTTGAACGTGTTTACTTGGTAGCCGAGTTAATTCCCAGGGGTCGGGTAACGAGTTATGGCGCTATAGCTAGTTATATTGGCAGTTATCGTGGTGCGCGTATGGTTGGCTGGGCAATGAATAAATGTAGTAGCTGGCATCGTTTTGTTCCGGCGCACCGGGTGGTAAATCGCAAGGGCATTTTAACAGGTAAACATCATTTTCCGGGTGGAGAAACAATGCAGGAGTTACTCGGTAATGAGGGGATAAAAGTTAAAAATAATCAGATTACGAATTTTCAGGAAGTCTTTTGGGATCCTTCAAAGGAATTATTGTAATACAATACTACATTGAATCCGATAGCCTTAGGGCGAGCCTTGTTCTTTTTAATATATACGGCGTTAAAAAATATCACGGTAGCTTATTGAAATATCTCTGTTCTTTATTTTATGATTATTGCTTTATTCAGCAATGCTCAGGCAAGTCTGGCTATTGGGTCACTTATCGTAATAACTGCTTTATCAAAGCTAGAATATTCAAAATAACTTAAGTTCCTCTTCAAAATAGAGTTGGTATAATACCCAAAAAATACAAAGGATTGATAGGTATATGTCCCTTCTTTAGAAGCCTCTGCTACTTTGTAAAATAGCAGAGGAACATTTGTTTTTTGGTATGAACAGGGCATTGAGCTGTATAAAGGTTTCGGAAAGATAAGGCATAAGAAAGGAATCCAGACTTTAACGGAAATATTATGAGCAATGTGTAATCATAGGATAATTTATTTGATAATGATACGCGTAGTATGCCTATAAATAATTATATTAGCAATTTAGTTGTGCCAATTCTGCTTTTTAGTAAGAATTTTCTTTGTTATAGTATTGGTATTGTTAATCTATTATTTGAGTTGCAATTAATTTTATAGTCTATGCAAGACAATCTTCACCCCGATGAGTTAAAAAAACTTGAGCAAGATGGTTTGTGGTACGATCTTGAGGAATCAGAAGAAGATTATTATGGAGGTATTGACGTAGAGGTGGTGAAGAAAATTAGTGACCGAAGCATGGTCGATTTGGGTGATCAGCTTAAAGGGCTGCCGAAGGAAAGTGAACAGGTAAAAGAAAAAAGTGTCATTAAAAGTGATGGTTCTGATACCAAACAAGCATCAGAACAGCAAGAGTCTTTACAACACACCGAAAGTATAGTGTTGACGCCACAAGAGCAACAGATGCATAATGGATTAAAAAAGCACTACTCCAGAGTAAAGAGAAAATATATTGAAAAAATCAGGAAGGGTTATCCACATGTCGGGATACTTTTTGAACAGTTTGAAGACAATATGCGAAAGCAGAAGATTAAGGTAGGTACCCGGGCTTTTGTTGATGCTTTAGAGAATGGTTTTGCAGGTATAAAATGGGGTGTTATGGTGCTTGGCGAAGGTCCGGTAGGTGTATCGCAAAACCAATTAGTTGCCGGGGATAAAAGGCGGGTAACTGAAGCCAGTACACAAATAGCAGCTAGCATTGGAGCCGGTAATGCCAAAAATATGAAGGCTGATGTTATGACCATTCAAAAGGCTTTGCTTGATTTAGGTTTATTGTCTGAGTCCGACTTTGATTATGAAAACAGGCTGGTAAGGAACTCACCTACACCATTTGTTGAGCAGGAAAAAATAAGCAAAACCATTGATGCGATATGGAAATTCCAGGAGGAAGTTTTATTCTGGCACACCTGCGATGGTAATATATCCGGGCCGGATAGTCAAACGCTTAAAAATATGCGTGCCGAGCATATGGATACCGACTATGTACAAAAGCGTTTAGCGGCCTACCCCTACATTATTGCCGAACGCAATGTCATAAAAGAAAAGGAAAAACAAAAACAGCAGGAAACCCAACAGGTAGCGGAAGAAAAGGCAGCAGAGCAAGCCCGTATAAAGGCGATAGCCGACCGGCCAGCAACGGCTAAGGAAGCCGGTGATTTTATTGGTTCCGAAACAAATATACTTGCCATTGCCGAAGGCTTGGCCGAATATGTACAGTATAATCCCGACTTTGTTAAAATTGTTATTGAGCAATACGATAGGGCCATACAGGACAACCTCAGCTATGCCCTGATGAATCTTCTTATAGACAATGAACTGGCCAACGGAGGTAACGATTTGCTTGAATATATGCGCGACACCCTAAGTCGTTGGTTTGTTTCTTTTAGCAACTACGACAAAGAAATTGGCCGCTTAGATGGAATAATTGGGGATAACAAACTGGCCAAAATCCGACAAGAAAAGGAAGAAACAGAAGGGCATAATTCTGCCGAACAGCCAGGTAATGGCACAAAAGGAAATGAAACCATTAAGGTAGAAGAGTCCATGTTTAACGCAGAGCTGGAGCAGGCCGCCAACAGCAAAAACCCGCTTAAAGGCATTATAAGAGCCCTGTTGGGTTTCCCCATGCATACATTTTTAGGACCTACAGCCGGGGCAAAAACTACAGCAACTTTCCAGGTGAATATTCCTATTCCTGCTGCCGTTGTAAAAGTGGTATTGGGCGGTGGCTTTGAGCAGGAAAGGAAGAAGTCCAATACCAACCTGGTATTGCATAAGCTGGAGGCCAAGTTGGGTGTAAAAGTTGAGGTTCCCGGTGTTGAAGGACAGGGGGATCTATTTACCTTTTTTGAGATTACGGCAGAGAGTCTTGATGCTGCAGCCGACCTGATCTATTACGGTATCTACAAATTAGGCCGTTCGGCTGGCGATGTAGCCAATGATTGGCAGGTAGCTGTGGGCTCACAAGGTAGGTCTTTATCGCCATCTGGTGCCATTTATTACGGACTTAACTACTTATATGGTGGTGGTGAAATAATAAGCCCTGAACAGGCCGAGCATAATGTTGCCAAGCTGGAAAATACCTTATTTGACAGGAATAATGCTAATGCAGATACACCATTTAATGCTGAGGCGCAGAATGAAGTAGCCTATGGTGGAGGCATTCATTTATCAGCCAGTGCCGAATTAGGCGATACACTTCAGGCAGAGGCTGGTTTAAAATATACTGCAAAAAGTGTTATTAATGCCAAAAACCTAAATGCAACAGGGGTTTATGGCCCCCAGGAAGCCGGTTTTTGGGACGATTATGAGTTGGCAGCTCTGGGGCAACAACAGTTAGAGCTTGCAGCAAGCTTAGGTGTAGGTGATCATGCATTTGAAGGTAAACATGTATTTAACTGGGCAGAAAGTATTGAGGAAAGGATATTAAGGGTTAATAAGAAATTTGAAACACAAAAAGTAAGGGTGTGGAATTTTACGGGCTACGAGTTTGAGGTAATGGGTAAAATAAGCAATTTAGCCAATAGCGGCAGTGTAGCCATAAAAGAAATGTTTTCGCAACTGGTACAACAAGTGGTGGCAGCTTATGAGAAAAACAAGGGTGAAGCCAAAAATGAAGACCATAGGGCAAGCCTGCCCCAAATATCAGCAGAAGGAGCTATTGCCAATATGAGCAGCGAAATGGCCACGGGCATGTTAACGGATATTGCCCTGCCATCAGCTAATACAGCAATGGTGGAGGTAACAGATCAAATTACCGTAGCCTGTAAATTAACGGTAACAAAAGATGTAGATAAATACAAAACAATCCTTGTGCTGACCCTGGGCAATGAAAAAAGTATAGAGATAGATGTTGAAGTGGCCGAACTAAAGCTGGTGGATTTTGATGTGCTGGGCAGGTATACCTTATTGGATCAATAAAAAAACATATAATACAAGATCAATCAATATAACAAATAAAAACCTTGATAAAGTGGGTTAAGTCAATTATTATGAAAAAAAGTAAACCGTTATTTATTCTATTGTTAATATTAATTGCTATGAGCTATATACAATGCCAGGACACAGAGAAAAACAGCGCAATCAATTACTGTGAAACCGTAAACCCGGATTATGTACCACATTATATCCATGTTAAACCGGCCTTAAATTATCCTAAGCAGGTTTATCATTTAGATACCGACCAATACCCGGCTAACTTATCCAAACTGGACAGGTTGCAGCATTTGTATTTCTCTAATAAGGTAGACAATGCGCTCTTGACCGAATTAAATAAAAGCCAGGCTTGTCTTAGGAGAATGTCAATGTTCGATTGTAAGGTGGATCAACTGGATTTTAATGGGGCTAATATGGATAGTTTAAAATACTTTAATATTACTTTCTCAGAGTTTAAGGATATACAATCTGTTGTTCAAAATATTTCAAGGCTTAAGGCTTTAGAAAGTCTATTTTTTGTTGAATGTGGTATACAAGAGTTTCCTAAAGAATGGCTTAAGTTGCAACATTTAAAGGAAGTTGGTATTGGAACCATGAATCCTGCTGATTTTAACTATGAACAAGCATGCCAGAGGGTTTCCCACTTAAAACAGTTAAGGGAATTAAGTTTTAGCTCTGCCGGTATAACAAAGCTGCCGGATACATTTCAAAGTTTAAAACACTTAAAATCAGTTCTGTTTTATAACTGCCCCAAGTTACATATTCAACACGTGGTTTCACAGCTTCAGGACTGGAAGAATTTAGAGGAATTTAGTATGGCCAAGAATATAGAAGAGTTGCCCAAAGAGTTCTTAAAGCTCAAAACATTAAAGAAGATTGATTTAGCCAATAATCTTAAACTCAATATTCCCCAGGCCTTGTCTATTCTATGCCAGTTAGAGAATATTGAAGAGTTGGATTTATCCTATTGTATAGAGCAGGTGCCGGAAGAAGAGACCATTGGTTTTTTTGATGACCTTGTAAAAATGAAAAAGCTAAAAAAACTGTCTTTATCACATAGTACTCAGTTAAATGGTGAGTATTGCTGGGGTGTTTTTGAGCAGTTATCATCACTTGAAGACTTAAACCTGACGTATTGTTATGGTGCTATCGGAACAGGTATTCATAAGTTGTCAAACCTAAAAAAACTTAATATTTCTCGATCCGGTGTCAGTAAATTGGAGCATATCGATAAATTTCCATCCTCGCTTGAAAGCCTGGAATTTAAAGCTAGTCACCTTGAAGAGTTTCCAAAGGAGATTATCAATACCC
>CAZRRJ010000021.1:0-43951 GCA_964602515.1 uncultured Saccharicrinis sp.
GCTTATGGTGCGGTTAATGGCTCAGCACCATCGGCACCGGTAAGTTATACATTTAAATATGTACCAGCTTCTGGCGAGTGTGTTACAGGAGATATAAAACTAACCGTTAATATTACTAATACTTTATAAACACAATCTTAAGAATACAAAAAACGCCCGGAATAAGCATATTACTTATTCCGGGCGTTTTTTTGCATAACAATCTTTTATGCTATAATCAAATTTCTCTATTAACCTGGGATCAACGAAAAATTTTAGATTTATCTCATTACATATAAGTCATTAAGGTATTCGATAGAACGTTGTTTCAGATCGTTTGAAAATAGTGAGTTTCAAGAGTAATTTGACGAAAGAATAGCGGGCTGTTTAGAGTCAATAACATGAAGAAAAAGGCTGATTTCAAGAGAAATCCACAAGCTTTGAATAAAAAACTGGTTTGCAGCGTCAAATTTTATCGCAATAGTTATACTATCCCTCTAAATTATTCCTTGTAAAACCAGCTCTTTGTTTCAACCTTGGTTTTAAAATATAAATTGAACCCAGGTTTATAGCATATCTCCAGTAATTACTTGTTTGTAAGGATTAACTAAGTAATTGCCTGTTAAGAACAGGCAGGCTTGTAGGTTTGTAAAAAAAAGAGGCTGTCCTAAAAGCAAAGATTTAATTCTTTGTCTTCAACAACTTTTCACCCTTAAATTCCTATAGGGAAGTTGTTGAAGACAAAGGACTCTGCTTTTAGGACAGCCTTATCACTATTTGATAATTTAACTGTTTAGTCCTCCTTAGGCACAAAAATAACTTCAATTTTATTGGCTTTTGAAAAGAATTTTTTAGCCAGTTTCTTAATATCCTTCGGGTTCATATTCTCTACAATATCTTCATAATTTTCACTTAGTGTCATATTAGTACCATGTACATAATAGCTTTTGATATTGCTCATCCAATAGTTATTTTGCTCTTTGCTTTCGGCATGGCTCTTTAATATGTTCATACGTGTTTTATCAATATCTTTTTGCGATGCACCAATTTTTTTCATTTTCTCAATCTCGGCATACACCAAGGGAAGTAAATCGTTAGCCCGCTCAGGGTCGCAATCAAACTGAATGGTAACATTACCTTCTGGCTTAGGATAATGGCTGGTAGATGCTTGAACGCTGACGCCATAGGTACCACCTTCTTTCTCGCGAATACTCTCGGTATAACGCAAGCGCAGTACAGCACTGATAAAGGACATGCCAATCCTGTTTTGTGGTGTATACGCTATTTTGTTATCGTAAAAAACCTGTACTGTAGCCTTGGGCTCAGCCAGTTTTACTGGAATTGATTTTTTAGTAGTGCCTTTAGGTCCATTTATATTATGGTCAATCCAGTTCTCTTTTGTTTCTGATGAAGAGATTGCACCAAGATATTTGGCGGCTATAGCTTTGGCAGTTTCCTTTTCTATATCACCAACAATAAAGAATGTAAAATCGGCAGCATTATTAAAGCGCTCTTTATATATATCTTCCATACGATCAAAGGATACATTTTTCAGATACGCTTCATTGAACGTTAAATTACGCTCATGGTAGTTTGTTCTGATATTACTAATGCTATCGCCCATTATTTTCTTTGGATTATCGTTCAAGTTAGTAATGTAGGCCATATTACGAGCCATTAGTGCATCAAAAGCCTCCTTGTCAAACCGTGGCTTTTCAAAATGCAAATAAGCCAGTTGCATCATGGTTTCAAAATCTTCATTTCTACAGCTGCCGTTAATGTTTTCAGATAAATCACTGATAGTGAAGTTTACACTTGCATTTTTACCAGTAAGAGCTTTACGCAGAGCAATGGCATCGTAATCGCCAATACCAAAAGCAGGCATAAAGTTAGACGCCATGCTTGCTGTAGGTAGGTCTTCAACACTGTATAATGATGATCCACCTTTACTGTAACTGCTAAGAGCCACCTGGTTTTTATTGTAATTGGCATGACGGTATACCACCTTGGTGTTATTGTTCAGTGTCCACTCTACTGCATTAAACTCGGGCAACATACGTTCCGATATTACTTTTCCTTCTACTGGGAGACTTTCCACAAGAGAAGAGCTAACAGCTTCATCAACGTATGCTGTAATACCGGGGGTGTTTTCCACTTTCTTTATAATTGCTAAACACTCTGCTTCGCTAAGGTGGGTAATGCCTTCTTTTTCCGGTCCGGTAATTATAATCACACGGTTTTCATCAGCATACATCTTATTAAAGTATGCACCCAGTTCAGCTGTGCTAATGCCTGGAATAATTGCTTTAGCAAACTGAAACTCATATTCAATGCCCGACATTGGTGCATTATTTAAGTATAAGCTTTTAATCTCCTTACAATAGCTATCGTGATTAATTTTATCGCGTTGCTTATAATAGTTTTCGAAGCTCATTAACATAGACGTTTTAGCACGATCAAGCTCCCCTTGTGTAAAACCATGGCGTTTGATACGTTCTGCTTCAGTTAGAATTGTTTCAAAGGCCAAGGCTTCTTCATTATCTTTAGCAGTGGTACTCATATAAAACATACTTATTGGTCGGGGGTAATCATAGTAGCCCATTGAGCCATTAATAAACGGCGGAGTTCCTTCTTGCAATAATTCACTTATCCGTGCAGATACCATTGAACGAATTAAATTACGCATATAATTGGTTTTAAGTGATGCATGGTTTTTATCGGCAACAGGCTCGGCATCATGACGAATATAAAGTGACACACTCGATTGTACGTTTTCTTTATCGGTGGCCAGGCAATAGCTTGTTTCTGCTTTGGGTTCTACCTTAACTTCATAGCGCTCTTTAGGGTTATCTACAGCAGGTATTTTAGAGAATAACTTAATAACTTTCTTCTCCATTTCAGCCGTGTCAAAATCACCAACTATGGCAATGGCTTGTAAATCTGTACGATACCAGTCGTGATAAAAACGACGTAATTCATCGTATTCAAAACCTTTAATCACATCAAGCTCGCCTATTACATCGCGCTTACCATATTTTGAGTTATTTAATAGTGCTGGTGTTGTTTTGTTACGAGTTCTAAAGCTGGCGTCACGGCGTGTGCGCCACTCTTCAGATATAACACCTCTTTCTGCATCAATCTCTTCCTCTTCAAGTAAAAGGTAGTTTGACCAATCATGAAGGATTAACAAACAAGTATCCAATAAACCATCAGGGGCAACAGGTACACTGGAGATATTATAAACAGTTTCGTCTTGTGCAGTATATGCGTTAATATTACGTCCAAAGGCTACACCATGACGCTCCAGTGTGGAGATAACACCTTTACCCGGAAAATGCTTTGTGCCATTAAAAGCCATGTGCTCTAAAAAGTGAGCCAGTCCATCCTGAGAATCATCTTCAAGTATACTACCCACATTCTGAATAATATAAAAGCTGGCACGCTCTTTAGGTTCTGCATTGTGGCGGATGTAGTACGTTAATCCATTGTCCAATACCCCGGTTCTAATGTTGGGATCTAAAGGCACAGGTGCACTTAAGTCATACTGTGCGTTAGCAGAACTTCCGATAAGGCAGAAAGTCAGTAAAAAAAATAATAAATGCTTCATTTGGTTAGTTTTTTATGCATCAGCATGATACTATTACCATTGCTTACCTGCATTAATAAATTTTATAAAGATTAATTAAGGCAAATGCTTAATCAATAAAGGAACAAATTTATCTCTCCTTATCCTTAATGAGAGATCATCTTAAAAACAAATATATCTTATTTAAAGCTTTACAAAAACATGATTCTTCGCACAGAAAAAGGGAGTTATATATTACAAACCTGGCAAATATATTTGAACAATTGTTGGTTAAAAGCCTGCCAGGCTCGTAATAATCTGATCCAACTCTGTTGCATCAGGATACGCTTTTTTCATTAGCAAAGCCAATCGTTTAGCTTTACTTGTCATTTTATTTGTAAGGTAAAACTGCAATAGCGCCGCATTACTGTTGTAATTATCAATTAAAGCAATCTCTTTTTTCAAGTAGTTTTCAGCTTCAGTTTTATTGCCCATAAAATCAAACATCATGGCTATATTATGCGCTACCCGCGGCCTGTCCGGTTGTATTTTATAGGATTTAACCAGTAGTTTAAGCGATTCGTCATATTTCTGCATTTCAGATAGCAGGAGCCCGAATGAGTAGAGTGCTTGTGCATCCTGTGCTTCATGTTTCAGGTAATCGCGAAACAGCAATTCGGACTTATCATTTTTCTTAATCTTATTGTATAAGTAAGCTAGGTTGAGCTTAATAAAGTGTAATTCTTCATCTTGCTTTAGTGCTTTCAGGTAAAACTTTTCTGCCTCATCATAATTAGCCTGGTTATAGTAATAGTTAGCCAGATTAAATTTTCCAATTGGGAAGTCGGCGTTGTAAATCAATATTTGTTCATACTCTTTAATGGCTTTATTGTATGCTTTCCTGTGTTTTTGTGGTATCAAATCTTCACCCATACCAGAAAGTACGCGGGCGGCTTCAGTTCTTACTGCCTTTGTGTCATCACTTAATAAGGGGTAAATACGATTTACATCCTCTTCACTGGTCAACTGTATAGCACGAACAGCAGCCAGGCGTATACCGGGGTACATGTTGCCCAGGTAGCTGTCCACCTCTTTCTTTAATGAATCCTGAAAGTATGTACCCATGTGTTGAATGGATAAGCTTCGTATACTATGAGGATATAATTCATCATCAATTATTATTTTCAGGCGGTTAGCTGCTTCTGTTTTGTTATTACGGGCATCATCAAAAGCCTCTGCAAAATGGTAAGCCCTGCTTTCTCCATGCCACTTTGTAATGTAATTTTCAGCCCACTGGTTACTCTTATCGGCATGGCACTGGTTACATGCGTTAGGTACACCATATTTTATTGATAAGTCCGGTCGTGGCACTCTGAAACTATGGTCTCTGCGGTAATCAACCCCCATATAATACTGGCCATGCATATGGCAGTTAATACACAAAGTACCTGAGCCAACATCAAACTTAACACCTGATTCAGAGATAACAGCATCTCCACTCATACCTTCTGTTTTATGAAAATGATGGTCAGGAGTATCATAAACATCAGCTGTATGACATTGTAAACACAACTTGTTGTAATTGGTGCCAAACAAGAGTTTTCCGCTGTGTACATTGTGGCAGTCGTTACACTGTACCTCACGCTCTTTAGTGTACATTTTACTCTGTATAAAAGAGGCATAAACATAGTCTTCTTCTAATATCTGACCATCTATATGCCAGGTTGGTACATCGGGTAAATTAGGGATAATATGGTTATGTATATTATGCGTTGTGTAATCAAAATCACCCAGCGAACTGCGTCGGGAGTGACAACGTGCACAATTATCAACATATTGCTCATTGCTTATACCACTGGTTTTTACCGGCAGGCCATAATTTTCAAATTCATCCTGTGCGTACTTAGGCAGGGCAGCCCACTTAAGGTGGTTGGATGCTGGCCCGTGGCAAGCTTCGCAACTAACATCTATCTCAGACCAGGTAGTGTTGTAGGTATCTGTTACAGGGTTGTAGTTTTTTTGCAGGTTAGTAGAATGACAATCGGCACACATGCTATTCCAGTTTTGTGCCTGGTTGGTCCAGTGTAACCAGTTGCCATGATGAATATCCTGGTTGGCATAGGTTGAATCTGCCATATGGTACCATACACTGTCAAGCGTATTCCATGTAAGGGGTAGGGTTTGTAAGCGCCCGCCTTCAAATTCAACCAAATACTGTTGAAGTGGGGTGAAACCAAACACGTACTTTACCTCATAATCTTTCATGGTTCCATCATCACCATCGGTGTTAACCATAAAACGGCCATCTTTCATAAAGGCACGGTGTGTTATACCATTGCCTTCAATTACAACATTATTAAAGTTGGCCAGTACTGTTGAGTCTGTTGCATAATCCATAGCACGATCATGGTGTGATCCTTTCCAATCATTATATTCGGGTAAATGACATTCGATACAGGTGTTACCCCCTACAAATTCAGGTGCTTTATTTGAGGCTGATGTACCTGGTGAAGAATATGTTTTAACCAGTAGGTAAGCAGGGAACAGGAGTACCAGGGTGCTCACCAGAACCAATATAATATTGTAGTATAATCGTGTGTTAATCATCTAAGCATAGGTTATTTGTGAGCTTTGGTGTTTACCTCGTTTAACAGGATTAGCTGTATCAACCCAAACCAGTCCATTGTTAATGCTAATAGGGTAAAGGTCGAGTGCTCGTGTTGCAGGTGGCGCTAAAACCTCACCAAATTTGTTAAATGATGAAGCATGGCAGGGGCACACAAATGTATCCTTTTTATTATTAAACTGAACTGTACATCCCAGGTGTGTGCATTTGGTTGAGATAGCCAAAAAACCACCATCTTCCAGGCGGGAAAGGTAAAAGCGCCCGGTACTAAATGGATACACTCTGTCGTTTTCAAACAAGTCAATCTCGCCAGCTTTAAACAAATGTTCCAATTCTTTTTTATCCTTCCCCTTTTTAAGAAGGTTAATAAATAAATAAACCAGCTCAAGTGAAACAACTGTTAAAATGGCGCGTTTGATAAATCCGCGTCGTGATATATTTTTTTTGAAAAATGCCATAATTACTGCATTATGCAAATAGTTGCATGCCTTCTCCCCGCATTAAACTTCCCACAACAGTCATTATAATATAAGCTGTTAATAATATGGTGATAAGGCAGATTATTAATTCTGTTTTGATAGCATTAAATTTCTTTTTTACAAAAAAGATAAAACCGTAGGTTGGTAACACATAAATAATAAGTGGAAGTAAACCTGTTGTAATTAGTACAGGTAAGTTTGGCATCCATGTTTGAAATTTAAAGATATATTCAGTAATAACAATAATAGCAAATGTAAAGATGACTGAATAGCTAACAGACCAAATTGTAATTTGTCTGCCATTGGCTGAATTAAACCAAACACCAACATTAACATCAGTGTCTTTTATATATGGTATGTAAATGAGGAGCGCTGTAACCAGTAGCGGAATAATAAAAATACCAAAGCCCGGGTGTATATGTAGTAGCAATTCCTGAAAACCCATAAAGTACCAGGGGGCTTTACTCGGGTTAGGACTTATTAATGGATTGGCTTTATCCAGTAAAGGGGCATCTGTTACCATTGAAAATAGTATAAGTAAAAGTATTAGAGACAGTGCCACTACAATTTCTTTATATATTAATTCAGGGTTGGTTTTTACCATCTTTTTGTTCGAGGAATTGGCTACAGTAACACCTTTGGCTTTTCGTACCAGCCAAAAATGTATGCTCATTGCAAACACCATAAGCAAAGGTAATAATCCGGTATGGAAATGATAGAAACGCAGCAGTGTATCTTCATTAACACTGGAACCACCCCGGACTAATATTGCCAGGCTATCGCCAATAAGTGGTATATAGCTCAACATATTAGTCATAATAGTAACAGCCCAATAGGCCAGTTGATCCCAGGGCAAAAGGTAACCGGTAAAGTTAGATGCGATGACTAAAAACATAAGAGCAAGCCCGTAAAGCCAGTTTTTGCGTCGTTCGAAATAAATGGATTGACTGTAAAATACCCGGATAACATGCAAGAAAGAAATAACAACTAATAACATACCACACCAGTAGTGCATATTGCGGAGTAATTTTCCGAAAAGAATTTCCTCCTGTAAATAGATAATGGAATCATATGCTCCTTTTTCTGAAGGTACATAAATAAAACGAAGCAACAGACCAGTAATAAACAGAAGTACAAACAAAAGAGCTGCAATACCTCCCAGGCCGAATGTACGTGTATATTTTATAGCCTGGGCATTTACTTTTACAGGGTGTAAGTGTAAAAGAAATTTTGTGATGGCCTTTTGTGTTCCTGTTTCCCTCATTGATAGAAATTTGTTGCTAAAATAATACGCATTTTTTGAATGGGCTTGTTTGTTGGTAAATATCTTATCAGGATAATGCCGTTAACTTTGCCAATGTATGGTCTGTCTTACTGTAAATTGAAAAATATGTGTTATAATCTGATCAATATTTCTGGATACCTTGGTGTGTTCAAAATAGTAATTGGCATCTATACTTAGTTTAGAGCTAAACTGGTAACCACAACCGGCACAATAACGTCCGCGTACCCATAATAAGCCTTCTGACTCGTTATAAATATTGAAATTAAATTCGGCAAAAGATCTGTAGTAAAAAGATTGTGGAGCAATTGGTTTACCATCAAAGCGCCCTTGGTGAAGAATGCGGTACCGAAGCCTGATTTTAAAGTCACGAATATCTTCATGTACATGAGTAAAAATGCGTTCTTCAAGCCGAAAGCGATGCTTTAGTACTGATGATTTAAAGCGAGGGTAACTTATGTGGAAAGCCTGGTGAGGCCTGAATTCCTGACGGGTAAAGTCGATATAGTCTACATGGTTATACATAAACCCTATATCGAAACGATATAAGTCGGATAAACGCCGTTCTATATTACCACGAATCCCCCAACGTGTCCATATGTTATTACCTAAACCAATATATGCACCGCCGTCTAAGTTGAGTGAGTACTTGTTATTAATCCGGTGACGTTGTGCATAAATCGTACGTAACTCGCCTTCTCCATTAAAAACATTAAAATTGAATATTTGCTGAGCGCTTAGTAATACAGCAGGAAATAGAGTAATAAATAGTAATGTCAGGTGTTTTTTTATCATTCTTAAATAATACATTCAACACAAATCGTCCAGTTTTGTTGTAATCTGTAAGAGATACAAAGATATACATTCTCAATTTAATAATATAAAGCATAATTGATATAGATTGGAAAGAAACATGGAATAATTACAATTTATAAATATGGCTTTCAGTCAGGCAATTAAAAAATAAATATTATACAAATGAATCAAGGTACTTATCCGGTTGTTATTGTAGGAGCAAGTATTGCTGCAATAAGTTTTATTAGAACTATGCGTAAATACGGAGACCGGCGCAGAATACTTCTTATTCACGGGGAAGATCGCTTACCCTATAAAAGAACTAAGATTAATAAACATATAATACGTGGATTTGAAAAAGAAGAATTCCGTATGGCAGATGGAAAATGGTATGCAGATAATAATGTAAGCCTTATATTCGATTGGGTTACTGATATAAACAGTTCCCAAAAAGTGCTTTACACCAAGTCAGGTCTAGAAGTAGTTTATCAGAAATTACTACTGGCAACCGGAGCTGTTTCAGTTGTACCTAATATTTCAGGTATCGACAGAAGTGATATGCATAAAGTCCAGAATGCAGCTGATGTGGATCGCCTGTTGGAAGCAAGTAAAAGTAAGGAGCGTTTTTTAATTATAGGCGGAGGAGTAGAAGGTGTTGAAACAGCAGATCAATTGCTTAGAAAAGGTAAGCAGGTTACCCTTGCCAACCGGATGAAACATCCATTATTAAAATTATTTCCGGTGAAATTGATACAACATCTTGAAACAGAAATGAAGAAGAAAGGATTGGTGTTGTTTGGAGGTGTGTCAGTTTCGTCAGTTCATAAACAAAATGATGGAAGCTTTGAGCTTTGTTTACGGGGTAAGAGGTATGTTTTTGATGTCATCGTTTTATGTATTGGAGCTGTTCCCAATATTGAACTGGGACGTAAGGCAGGGTTGAAAATAGAAAGAGGTATTGTTGTTGATGCGTATATGCAAACAAGTAATTGTGATATTTTGGCTGCAGGCGACGTGGCCCAACATGCCCGTGGTGTTGTTACCGGTTTATGGCATGCAGCAGAGCACCAGGGAAGATTAGCTGCTTTAAATGTGTTGGGGAAAAAAGAAATGCATGAGCTGCCGCCATTTAGGTTAAAAACAGAAGTGTTTGGTTTATTTATGTTTTCTGCTGGATATGAAAAGCTTTTACCAGGACACTATGAAGCTGTAGATGAACAAGAAGGAGGTATTCATCGAATTATGTACTATTCTGATAATAAACTAAAATCAGTAGTTTTTGTGGGTGATGGATTGCGAGAAAAAGTATACCAAAAGGCCTTATTTGAAGGCTGGAGTAAAGAGCAGGTGCAGGCAAAATTACCTCTGCCGGCAAATCCGTTTTTTTCTTTTATACCAACATTTTAGTAGCTTATTTTAAAGAATTAAAGAAGTGTGAACAATCATTTTTTTAATTGGATAGGGTTTTTAAATTTGCGGCAAGAAGAATAACCAAAATAATTTTAAACCGTTTTGTCCATGATTAAGACCATTGATATAGGTGTTTTCTCTGAAATTGGAGAATTAGAAGGCGTAATTTTACACACGCCGGGCAAAGAAGTGGAGAATATGACCCCCTCGAATGCTGAACGTGCGCTATATAGTGATATCCTTAATTTATCTGTAGCTGTAGAAGAATATAGGCAGTTTTCAGGTGTGCTTGATAAGGTGACACAAACCTTTCAAGTGAAGGATTTACTATCAGAAATATTAGAGCAGCCAAAGATAAAGTTAAGCCTGATAGAGAAGATCTGTACGTTTGAACAAGTGCTTAATATCAAAGAAGATCTATTGGAACTTTCGGCTACAGAGTTAGCTCGTCAGTTAATTGAAGGTGTAAGTTTGAAGACTGATTCATTAACAACCTTTTTGGCAGATGACCGTTATTCATTACGTCCTTTGCATAATTTCTTTTTTACGCGCGATGCCAGTGTAAGCATAGGAGATAAGGTACTTATTTCTAAAATGGCTAATAGGGTTAGGGAGCGGGAGGCAATTGTTATGGAAGCTATTTTTAACCATTCGCCACGTTTTAAAGCTCAAACGGTTAATCCGTTAAATTTTTATAATGTTGGTGCAGAAACGGTGATTGAAGGTGGGGACGTTCAAATTGCACGTCATGATATATTGGTTATAGGTAATAGTGCACGTACATCCTCTCAGGGTATTGATTTTATAATAAATCAGCTAAAGCAGAAAAAAGAGCGTCAATATATAGTGGTACAACAATTACCTAATACACCTGAGTCTTTTATCCATTTGGATATGGTGTTTACATTTCTTGATAAAGATGCTTGTATGGTATATGAACCACTTATCATGAAAGACAGCCGTTATAGTACAATTCTTATTACACTTGATAATGGGGAAGTAAAGTCAATAGAGACGAAAGAAAATTTGGTTTCTTGTCTGAAAGGTCTTGGTATGGATATGAACCCAATATGTTGTGGTGGATCGACAGATATTTGGACTCAGGAGCGTGAGCAATGGCATAGTGGTGCTAACTTTTTTGCTATGGGACCGGGTAAGGTTCTTGGGTATGCTCGTAATGTGTACACAATGGAAGAGATGAATAAGAACGGGTTTGAAATACTTAAAGCTAAAGATGTAATAGAGGGCAAAATTGACCTTGCGGATTATGAAAAATATGTAGTAACTATTGGAGGTTCTGAGTTATCGCGTGGTGGAGGAGGTGCCAGGTGCATGAGTATGCCTGTACGTAGAAAACCTGTTAAATGGTAATGGCAAATGTATTGAGATAGCCTTATTAGGAGGATAAAGTAAGAAAACGGGATTGTTTTTAATGAGCAATCCCGTTTTTGTATAAAGTTTGCACCAGTACTTAGCTGGCTGTTAATTTACAATTTGCTGAACTAGGTCAGCAGCTTCTTTAAGTGTAATTGCAGAGTATACTTTTAGTCCTGATTCGTCAATTATTTTTTTACCACCCTCGGCATTGGTTCCTTGTAGGCGAACTATAACTGGTACATTAACCTGGCCAATGTTTTTATACGCTTCAACAACACCATTTGCTACACGGTCGCACCTTACAATACCACCAAAAATATTAATAAGGATAGCCTTTACATTTGTATCATTAAGGATAATTTTAAGACCGGCTTCAACGGTGACAGCATTAGCGCCTCCACCAACATCAAGGAAATTAGCTGGTTTGCCACCTGATAGTTTTATAATATCCATTGTAGCCATTGCTAAACCAGCTCCATTAACCATGCATCCCACGTTGCCATCCAGCTTTATAAAGTTAAGGTTATTTTTAGAGGCTTCAGTTTCGGCTGGATCTTCTTCTGTAAGATCTCTCATTGCCTCAAAATCAGGGTGTTTGAATAGAGCATTGTCATCGAGATTCACTTTAGCATCAACGGCCAGTATGAGATTATCAGAGGTCTTAAGAACAGGGTTGATTTCAAACATGGATGAATCAGTAGAAACATAGGCCTTATAAAGCGCTGTTACGAATTTTGTCATCTCTTTGAAGGCTTTGCCTGACAAACCAAGATTAAAAGCTATTTTTCGGGCCTGAAAGCCTTGCAGTCCTAATCCGGGGACAACTTCTTCCTTAAAAATGAGATGAGGTGTTTTTTCAGCAACATCTTCAATATCCATACCTCCTTCAGTTGAATACATAATAATGTTACGACCTGTTTCACGATTAAGCAATACACTCATGTAGAACTCTTCTGTTTCACTTTCACCAGGATAATAAACATCCTGAGCAATTAGAACTTTACTTACTAATTTGCCTTGAGAGCCTGTTTGGTGTGTTACCAAAGTCATTCCTAATATGTCATTGGTTTTTTCTTTTACCTCGTCTAATGATTTGGCCAGTTTAACACCACCTCCTTTGCCACGACCTCCGGCATGTATTTGGGCTTTAATTACCCACCATCCAGTACCGGTTTGTTCCTGTAGTTTCTTGGCCGCTTCAACAGCTTTTTCAGGTGTTTCAACTACAATACCTTCTTGTATTGCCACACCAAATGATTTTAGAATTTCTTTTCCTTGATACTCGTGTATATTCATATTAAAGGGGATTTAGCATTCCATTAAGGGTAGAATTTTTCATCATGTATAATTCAATTACCTATAAAAACAGGAATAGTGCTATTTTTGTTGTCAAAATTTGCAGGAATGAGAAAATTAAGGACAAGCGAATTAAATCGATTGACAATAGAAGAGTTTAAAGTTTGCACTAAAGTCCCCGTTACAGTGGTGCTAGACAATATCAGGAGCCTAAATAACGTGGGGTCAGTTTTTCGCACCTCAGATGCATTTAAGATTGAAAAGATTGTATTATGTGGTATAACAGCTACACCTCCTAATAAAGAAATTCATAAAACGGCACTAGGAGCAGAAGATGCTGTTGAATGGGAGTATGCTGAAAAAACAGAAGATGCTATTGAGGCTTTAAAAGCAGAAGGGAAGATCATTTGTAGTCTGGAGCAAGTTGAAAACAGTACTTCTTTAATTGATTTTGAACCTGAAAAGGCAAAGCACTATGTGATTGTTTTGGGGAATGAAGTAAAAGGTGTTCAACAGAAAATAATTAATATGAGCGACGTTTGTATTGAAATTCCTCAATTTGGAACCAAGCATTCTTTTAATGTATCGGTTAGTGCAGGGATTGTTCTCTGGGAGGTATTTAAAAAGTTGAATTATAAAATTTAAATCAATAAGAAGTAAAAATATTTTGAATTTAGAGCAAAGAAAAAGGGTGAACTTTCGTTCACCCTTTGTATTATTATCAATTCAATTAATTACTGAACGATAGACTTGAAAGTTGCATCTTCAAAATATTTAGCAAATTCCATGTCAGTTGTAGCAGTAGTTTTGAATTTAGCGTCAAGCTCACAAGCTTTACGTAAGCTGTCAAACATCATATCGTTTTCTGCAGTTCTTGCACCAACGATAGCTTTTAAGTAGTACTTGAAACCTACTTCTTTAGTGTTAGCGTTTAATGTCGATAAGGCAGCATCGTATTTACCAGATAAGATTTTAGCTAAAGCAGCATTACAACTAGTACTGTTTCCGAAGTAACGAATAGCAGCATCATAATCTCCTTTGTAAATAGATACAATACCTAAATTGTTATCCAACTCAGTACCTGCACCAGCAGCCGCACCAAAATATTCTTCAGCTTTAGCAACGTCACCTTCACGAAGAGCTATAACACCTAAGTTGTTGTTTACTTCTGCAACACCACCTTTTATAGCATTTGCTTTCTCAAAAGAAGTTTTAGCCGCTGCTAAGTTTCCTTTAGAATATAAAGTACAACCAATGTTATTCTCTGCTCTCCAGCATTTAGGATATTTAGCCGCTGCAGCTTTATAAATGTCTAATTGCTTATTAACATCTTCAGTTAATGTTGCAGCATATAGCAATTCTTCAATGTTTAATTCAGATGGGTTGTTGTTAGCAAGCTCTGTAATTTCAGCATCAGATTTACCAACGATTTCTGAGTTAATTGACATTTGAGAACGACGTAATTTTGGAAGAATTTCATCAGCAATTACACTAAATGTTTCTGACATATTCTTAATCTCACGTTCACGTACCTCAGGGTCGCTGTACATAGAAAGAACGCGTAAAATAAGTTCTTTATCCTGTACATTAGAAGACTCCATTAAATCTTTAAAGCCTTCCCAGTCTTCAGGAGTGTTCTTAAGTGTGTACATTGCATCGTCAGTACCTCCTTCAACTTTAGCTTTCTTCATTTCACGAACAATGTAGTCTTTAGCTACTTTTTCACGACGGCTTGCTATTTTACTGTTTAAATCAGCTGGTCCATCAGGTGAAGCATAAGCTGAAATATCAACACCTTTGAAATTTATATTCTCAGTTGCTTTAATTTCTTTCATGTAGTCTTTTAATGCAGCAATGTCTTCTTTTCTCAATTCACTTCCGCGGATATTACTTTGCTGGATTAAGAAGAAAAGATCGGCTTTTTTTGCCTGAGCAATTATTCTTTGAAAAGCATCATCACCAATTGCTGGTTGAGCACCCTGACTGGCCACTAACTCAGATGTAGAGATAACACCATCAGCAATTTTGTAATCATCAAACTCAGATGTTTTACCCTTTTTAGTTGCTTTAATGCGAACAACTAAATCAGACACTCGCATGTTTTCGTTGTAAGGAACAGAGTTACTGTAAGTGTATGAACCACCTGTTGCATTTGAAATAACCTTATCGTTACCATCTACATTTTCGCCTTGTACACGGTATGATGGGAAAGCAGTTTCGCCTCCTTCATATACCAGTACCGGAGTAGCTTCAACAGTTACATTTTTGTCGAAGTATTTTTCAGGGAACTGAACAGTCACATCAAGATTAACCTGACCAGCATGCGCTTCTAGTACAGGAGGATTGACTGAATAACTAACGTCTTTCGCACCTTTGTTCATTTTATCTAAACCAGAACAGCTAGCTAATAATGCCGCTACTGCCAGAGATGCAATTAGAGAAATTCTAATTCTTTTCATAATGTTTACCCAATTATTTGTTTTTGACTTTAATCTACAGTGTATGCTGCAAAATTAAAAATGTTTTTAAAAAATAAAATACTGATTTGCCATTAAATCTAAAGAAATGACCTTATCAAAGATTAAAGATAGTTAAATAAGACAAATTATGCCTTCTTATCGTGAAAAACATGTGTTTAATCTACAATATTTATAATTTTTATCAAATTATATTTACAAAATTTCTATCCAAAAATGCTAGAACTTAGAGTTTTCTAGTGGTACAGTATGTATTAGTCAGAGTTGGATATAAGGTTTTGATTGAAGACTTTAAATTTGTTGGTTATTATATTGGATTTAATCAAAAAAGTATCAAGTATAAAACAGCCGGAAACAAGGCAAAACAGAATTTTTCCTGGTATTTTGTGTTCTGGATCTTAGATAAAGATAGTTATATTTCAATGATTTATAGTGTGTGCTTAGATCAAACTTACGTTATTATTAAAGTTTATATTCAAGTTAGCAGGCGCAATTAAGGTATACCGATATACAATCAAAAAAATACTTTTTTGATTGTATATCGGTATTTTCCATTGTAGTAAACTTATTAATAAATTGGAGTCAGACCCATTTGATCAAAAGCAAAAGAATATAGGTCGGTCCATTCTTCAATAATCTTTGAAGTTGGTTTTCCAGCCCCGTGTCCTGCATCTGTTTCAATTCGGATAAGCATTGGGCGATTACCGGAGTAAGCTTCCTGTAATGCTGCAATGTATTTGAATGAGTGAGCAGGAACAACACGGTCATCATGATCAGCTGTTGTAACCATTACTGCCGGATACTTGAGCTTACAATTAATAGCATGTAAAGGTGAATAGCGATATAAATAGTTAAACATTTCTTCGCTATCCTCGCTTGTACCATAATCAGTAGCCCAATACCTGCCAATTGTGAAATGCTGGTATCGTAGCATGTCTAATACGCCTACTTGTGGGTAAGCAACCCTAAATAGGTTAGGAGCCTGGTTAATTACTGCACCAACTAATAAGCCACCATTTGAACCACCTTGTGCTGCTAGTAATTCAGGTTTAGTGTAGCCCTTATTAACTAAATATTCGCCAGCGGCAATAAAGTCATTAAAAACATTTTGTTTTTTCAGTTTAGTTCCTGCTTTATGCCATTCTTCTCCATATTCTCCACCACCTCTTAAGTTAGCAACAGCAAAAATACCTCCATTCTCAAGCCATACCAAACGGCGCACATCGAAATAAGGATTTAAGCTAACGTTAAAGCCTCCGTAACCATACAGCCATGCCGGATTATTGCCATCTAATTTTAAGCCCTTTTTATGTACGATAAACATAGGAACTTCAGTACCATCTTTACTCTTGTATTTAACTTGTTTGGTTTCGTATTGCGCGATATCAAAATCAATTTCCGTTTGACTGTATACAACTGATTCGTTCGTTTCGGTGTTGTATTTATACACAACAGAAGGGTAGGTGTAAGAAGAAAAGGTATAAAATGTTTCTGGGTCATCAGCCTTACCATAAAATCCTCCTACTGAACCAACTGAAGGTAATTTAACATCATACAGGTATTTCCCCTCTTTACTAAATGTTTTAATTACAGAATGTGCATCTTGTTGATAGTTGGCAAAGATTTTATCTCCTGTTAAAGAAACTCCTTTTAATACGTTTTGCTCATGTTCCGGAAGTAATGAACTCCAGTTTTTGCGGGATGGATTGTTAACATCAATTTGCATTACTTGGTATTTAGGTGCATTATCATTGGTTAATATCCAAAGTTTACCATCAACATGTTCTATTACCGAATAATCTTTATCAAAACTTGTAATAACTTTGATAACTTTTGCTTGTTTTTGATCAAGAGCTTTAAAATAGAGCGCATTGCCACTGGTTGATTCTGTTACGCTAATGATTAAGTATTTTTCATCATCTGTAACAGAAGCATGGAAGCTCCATTCCGGATTTGCGGTGTCTTCATACACCATTACATCATCTTTTTGTGATGTGCCAATTTTGTGGTAGTATATTTTACTATTTTTATTCTCTCCTTTAAGCTCATCACCTTTAGCCGGCGTAGGGTATCTGTTGTAGAAAAAGCCATCTTTGTACCATGCAATACCTGAAAACTTAATCCATTGCAAATGATCTTTCAATACTTTGCCTGTTTCAATTTCCTTTACATAAAACTCCTGCCAGTCTGAACCACCCCGTGATATTCCATAACCTAAATATTTACCATCATTAGAAACGGAGAAATTAGTTAGTGAGATTGTACCATCCTCCGATAATTTATTTGGATCCAGGAAAAGAACAGGTTCGCTATCCAATGTTTCTTGCATGTAAAATACACTTTGGTTTTGTAAACCATCATTTTTTGAGAAAAAATATTTTCCACCAGCTTTAAAAGGTGCTGATGTACGTGGGTAGTTCCATATTTGTTTTAGTCGCTCTTTAATCTGATTGCGAAATGGGATTGTTTCCAGGTAATTAAAGGTCACCGCATTTTGTTGTTTAACCCATTCGGCAGTTTCTTCGGAACGATCATCTTCAAGCCATCTGTATGGATCAGCAACTTTAGTTCCAAAATAGGTATCAACCACATCACCTTTGCGTGTTTCAGGATACGTAAACGGGTTTTGAGAGGGTTGGCAGCCTAATATCATAATTAATAATGTTAAACTTAGTAATTGTAGATGTTTCATAATAAGATTTCGTTAATATAGTTTATTGTTTTTATTCAAACGATTTTCTTTTATCTTTCCAATAAAATAGCCGGTGATCATACCAATGACCCAACCTAAACTAATACTGCTAATGTAATTGGTTGTATTTGTAATGTTTAAATATAAGATGGCTATAAGGCATCCTGCTATCATACAAATGGTTGTAAATATAGCTGTCAGTCTTCCTTTCACATGTTGTTGGTGCTTATCTTTAAGGTGCTTTTGTGCATTGTCAACCCATTTTTCAAAGTTTTTTTGCACATTACGTTCCTGATTAAAAAGAGGTCGGATATTATTTACAAAGAGGCTTCCTTCAGTACTATGTTTTTTGCAATCGGAACAATGGTCTTGATTATGATCTAATGCTCCCATTAATCGTGGCAGGACGGCAAGGCTCATTAGCCTGATTTGTACTTTCGGTATGTCCTTAAGCTGTTTGTTAAGTGTATCAAAAGTTTCTTGTTGATTCATTCTTGTTGATTGTGGGGTATTGTTAAGGTGCAAAATATGAAAAAGATTTCAGGCAACAAAAAAGGCTGACTCATAATGAATCAGCCTTTGATATATTGCTTAATTAATCTTAGTTTTCAGATTTTTCTTTACGCTCTGGTTTTGGTAAAAGAACTTTTCTTGAAAGCTTTAATTTACCTGAACGTTGATCAATCTCAATTAATTTAACCTCTACTTCTTCACCTTCCTTTAATGCATCTTCAACTCTTTCAAGACGACGCCATTCGATTTCTGAAATATGGAGTAAGCCATCTTTTCCCGGAAGTACTTCAACAAAAGCTCCAAAAGGAACAATTGATTTAACTTTTCCTTTATAAACAGTACCTACTTCAGGAACAGCAACAATACCTTTAACTCGAGCTAATGCATTATCAATTGATTCTTTGTTGGAAGCAGAAATAGCTACTTTACCAATGTTACCTTCTTCCTCAATGGTAATAATTGTTTCAGTAGTAGCTTGAATTTCCTGAATGATTTTACCTCCTGGTCCGATAACAGAACCAATCATATCCTTAGGTATTTCGAAGCTTATAATACGAGGAGCATGTGGTTTGTAATCCTCACGTGGCTCTGTAATTGTTTCGTCTAATTTATCAAGAATATGCAGTCTGCCGGCTTTTGCCTGGTTTAAAGCTTTTTCTAATACTTCGTATGATAATCCGTCTACTTTAATATCCATTTGAGTAGCTGTAATACCATCACGAGTCCCGGTTACTTTAAAGTCCATATCACCTAAGTGATCTTCATCACCTAAAATATCAGAAAGAACAGCAAACTGACCTGTTTTTGAATCGCTGATTAATCCCATTGCAATACCGGAAACAGGTTTCTTAATAGGTACACCGGCATCCATTAACGCTAAAGTTCCTGCACAAACAGTTGCCATTGATGATGAACCATTTGATTCAAGAATATCTGATACGATACGTACAGTGTAAGCATAGTCTTCTGGCATCATACGCTTCAGTGCGCGATAAGCCAGATTACCATGACCAATCTCACGACGACTGATACCACGGGCAGGTCGGGCATCACCGGTTGAGAAAGGTGGGAAGTTGTAATGTAAAAGGAAACGATCGTAACTCTTGTTCATTACATCATCAATTAATTTCTCATCCATCTTAGTACCTAAAGTAACTGTTGTTAAGGATTGTGTTTCTCCTCGTGTAAATATAGCAGAACCATGTGGTCCCGGTAAATAGTCTATTTCACTCCAGATAGGACGGATTTCGTCAGTTTTACGACCATCTAAGCGAACTTGCTCATCAAGTACAACTTTACGAACAGCTTCTTTTTCAACGTCGTGGTAATATTTTTTGATTAATCCGGTTGGGATTTCATCTTCTTCATTGTAGTTGTTTGCAATAAACTCTTCGCAGATTGCTCCAAAAGCATCGATGCGTTCGTGTTTATTTGGATTGGCTGATTTAGCTACTTCATAAGCCTTATCATAAGTTGCTTTCCACACTTTCTCACGCAATTCTTCATCATTTTCTTCGTGACAGAATTCACGCTTAACTGTTTTACCAAGTTCCTCCATCATCTCTATCTGAGCCTGACATTGTACCTTAATAGCTTCGTGAGCAACTTTCATAGCTTCAAGCAGATCAGCTTCCGATACTTCTGACATTTCACCTTCTACCATCATAATATTCTCCATGGTAGCAGCAACAATAATATCCATGTCAGCATTTCCCATTTCAGAGATAGTAGGGTTCACTTTCAACTCTCCATTAATACGAGCAACACGAACTTCAGAGATAGGCCCGTTAAATGGTATGTCTGAAACAGCAAGTGCAGCAGACGCCGCCAAACCAGCAAGTGCATCAGGCGCAATATTGGTATCTGCAGAGATTAAGTTAACAGTCACAAATGTATCAGCATGATAGTCTTCCGGAAAAAGTGGACGTAAAGCACGATCAATCAAACGCGATACTAATATTTCATAATCTGATGGACGGGCTTCTCTTTTTTGGAATCCTCCGGGGAATCGTCCTACAGCAGCATATTTTTCTTTGTATTCAACAGTTAGTGGCATAAAATCCACGTCGGGCTTTGCTTCTTTAGCAGAAGTAACTGTTGCCAATAAATAGGTATCACCCATTTTAACGACTACAGAGCCGTCTGCTTGTTTAGCTAATTTACCTGTTTCAATGGTAATTGTTCTGCCATCACCTAGTTCAATAACTTTTTCTAATGGTTTAATCATGACAATTTTCTTATCTTTTTTTTTATCCTTCTATTATTCAAGCCAAAGATATGTAATATCCTTAGATTACTGCTAAAAAGTATTTCTTTTTTAAGGTCTGACAAAGCAGAATAGTTACATTTACAGACAATATTTTAGCTATTTTGGTATAACAATCTGAAAAATGGATTTTTAAGATTCTGTCTTATACAAAAGGAGGGCAACCTCTAATGAAATTGCCCTCCTTTGATTTTTTGTTGATTACTTACGAATTCCTAATTTAGCAATCAATTCACGATATTTTACAATATCCTTTTTCTTTAAGTAATCAAGTAAACTACGACGCTTACCTACTAACCTAATTAATGCGTGTTGCGTGCTATAATCTTTACGATTTGACTTTAAGTGTTCTGTCAAATGAGCGATACGGTATGAAAATAATGCAATCTGGCCCTCAGTTGAACCAGTATCAGTATTCGACTTTCCGTACTTCTCGAAGATTTCTTGCTTTTTTTCTGCTGTTAAGTACATAATACTCTATTTAAATATATTTTGCGGGTGCAAAGATAGTTATTTAATTGTTGTAGACAAGCAAATGATAATTAGTTTTTTACTAAAAAAAGGCAGGATTACTCATGCTAACCTGCCTTTGGGATAATTATTTTACGATAGGGCGTTTATAAACCGCGCTCTTCTGCCATTTTATTCATTTCCTGGTTGAAAATTTCTTCGAATTTAGCTTTGTCGTAATCAACCTGCAATTTAGCATTGTTAGATAATTTGCGGTCAATACCATTTTTAATGTCTTCTTTACTTACTTCAACAGAAATAAACCCACGGTATTTACCATTGTCAAGTACGCTTGCTTTTTCACAAGTTACAACTACATTATTAATTGTTTCGTCTGCCACTTCACGTGTAAGGTTTTCAAATTTTTGTTCAAATTCAGCTGCATCACCAAATTCACGTTCATTTACATAGCGGTCTGTAACTGTTTTAGTATTTGAGTTAATAAGTGTTACTAAACGTTGTTTTGCTGCTAATAATGCTTTTTCTTTTGCCAAACTTAAATCTGAACTTGTTGCCATGGCACTGGCTCTAAAGAAATTTTTGTCAGAACGACCTTCTTTTTCACATGGCAGAGCTTCAAGAATTTGTCCTACTTCGCTGTTTGTCGCTACTTTTTTTTTCGATTTACAACTGTTGAATCCAACTAATGCAACAAGAGCTACAATTGCTATTCCGGTAATTTTTCTCGTATTCATAATACTTAAAATATATGGGTTTCTAAATTTATAATTATACCAGTGTGTCATCAAAAAGCGAACCAAAAAACTATTAAACGTTATTTTTCTGATGTTTTGGTATAAGTTTTTATATACTTTTTTTACCTTAAAAAGTTCTAAAATTATTTTACTTCATCGCTATTCATGTTGTAAGTTAGTTTAAATAATACTATTAGTATTATTTATTGATTGTATGTTGTTCGATAAAATTGTTTCAAATTGTACAATTTGTTCAGGAGAGCCAAGAACAAATAATTTATCAGCGGGTGTTATCTCAATATCCGGAGATGGATTAAAAATATATGCTCCTTCACCTGTTTTAATGCCTATCAGATTGGCTCCGGACCTTTCACGTAAGCGAAGGTCTCGTATGGTTTTTTTATTATTAGCTACAGAAAGCTTGTTGCAATTAATTTCAGTGAGCTGAACATTTTTTGATCGTTGTAAAAGGATATATTCAATGAACTCAACAACATCTGGTTGTAATACAAGTTTAGCCATGCGCTGGCCGCCAATTCTATCAGGCATAATGACGTTTGTAGCACCTGCTCTTCGTAGTTTTGTATCAGATCTGAAATCACTTGCTCTGCTTATTATTTTAAGTGATGGGTTCATTTCACTTGCTGTTAATACCACAAACATATTATCTGCATCATTAGGAAGTGCAGTAATAAGTGCTTTAGCATTTCGTATTTGAGCAGTATCCAGTACTTCCTCAGAACTGGCATCACCTTGTACGTATAATAAGTCAGGGTCTTCAAGAATACGGCTTATGACATGATCTCGTTTTTCAATAATAATAAATTGCTCACCATGTTCCGACAGTTCAACACAAGCTTGATAGCCATTGCGTCCAAACCCACAAACAATGACGTGATCTTCTAATTTAATAATTTTCTTTCTCAATTGATATGCTTTATACGATTGATGTAAAACGCCTTCGAATATTATCCGGGTGACTTGTGTTATAACATAACCGAAAATTCCTAAGCTAAAAATAATAAGAAAAATTGTAAAAATCTTACCTGTATCTGTTAAGGGTATGACCTCACGAAAACCTACGGTAGCCATTGTAATTACAGTCATATAAACTGCATCAATAAAACGGTATCCTTCGGTAAGCATGTAACCAGCAGAACCAATTGCAATGGTTAGTATAAGCAAACCTCCTGCAATTAGCAGTGCTTTGATTGTATCGTGATATAGTGAATTGTTATCTAGGTTTTGCATAAAACTTCGTGTCCAATGTGGCAATTTAAGCACTTTTTATGACTACAATAGCTGTTTTTTAAAAAAATCAGTGCTTGTGCCCGAGCTTCATTTTGAGTTTTAATACCTAGTTTTTCCCAATTACTTAGTATTCTGTTTTTTTCAGGTGGCTGTTGATAAAGGAAGTCAATGATTTTTTCTTTTCGTTTTTCATCATGATGTTTGGATGCAAATATAAAAATGTAGGGTGTAATAGTATTGTAAATAATGCGTTGTATTGATAGTTGTCCAATCTGTTTGATTGTTTTCCTTTGGGTTTTTACACCCAGACGATAATGATTTTGCCAGTATTCAGATGTTTCTATTGATAGTATTTCATATGTGTTTTTTACCTGATTGATGTCTTGTAGTGTTTCAAACTGGCCTTTTGTTTTATGAATAATACTAGCCAATTGAGCGAGGCGTATTGTTGGGAAATTTGATGGGCGAAGGCGCAGAAATTTCCATAGGTGTTGCTCAATTGGAGTAAGGTTATATTTGCTTTTTAGAAAGGTGTATTCATTAACTAAGGCTTTTGTGTAGGCATCTGTTTGTTTGAGTGAACTTAAGAGCCCTGCTTGTCCAAATAGTATTGCTTCTAATTGAAATAGGTTATCAGCATGTTTGAGTAATACTTTAAGATTGGTTTGTCTGGCCATCATTTCAAATGGAAGTCCGTTAAGCCCAAAGCCAAAACTGCGTGACAATAAAATAAAAAAAGCTTGATCCCAATTATTTTTGCTTGCATCAAGAAGGGCTTCGATGAGATCTGATTTTTCTTCTAACTTTTCAATTAACAAACGATTTAGCCATTGATCTAGGTTAAAGCTGTTAATCTGGTTAATTGCATTTGCACATGAGATCCATTGCTTATTAAGAAATATTTGTTTGTATCTCTCCTTTAATTTATCCGGATACTTGAGTTGGCATACAGTAATTGCTCTATTGTTTGAATTAATTGTTGGTGGAGATAGTTGCTCTACCACATGCAGGATTACATTATTATATGCTGCGTCTTTATGGTGCCTGTGTTTGACCCATTCACCTTCATTTTGGTGAATTTCCACATTGCCGGCCCAAAGAGTTTTATCTACTTTAATTTTGGCATTAAAGAAATCTGGGCCACCATTGGTGTTTCTTGTGCCGGGATGAATTACTTCAATTGTTTGTCCTTCTGTTGTTTGTAATTGCTGTGGGTAATATAACTTGTGTTGCCAAATGTAGTGTAAAAATTTTTCAGACATATTTGGATATAGTTAGGTTCTTTAATTAAATATGTAGTTTAATGATATATATCTTCTGAAATTAATATAATTTAATGAATAGTACAAGTTTTAGGGGGTGACTTGTGTTATATGTAGATTATTAGTTGTTTATAAAACAGAAATCCCGATACAAGATATCTTGCATCGGGATTTCTGTTTTATAGAAAATTCTATAAGCCGGGTTCGACTTAAAGCTAAGATCGAACAGTTTATTGTATCAAGCCATGTGTTTTTAACAGGGCTTCCATATCTTTTTGTACTTCAATTGCATTTTCACGTGCTTTGGCAGCAAAGTCTTCTGTATTACTAGCATATATTATACCACGGCTTGAGTTAACTAATAAGCCACATTTGCTGTTCATGCCATTTTTAGCAACTTCTTCTAAACTTCCTCCTTGAGCACCAACACCAGGTACCAACAAGAAATGATTTGGAATTAACTTACGAATGTTGGCTAGCATTTCAGCTTTGGTTGCACCAACCACGTACATAAGATTTTCTTCAGTTCCCCATTCAGAGCTTTTCTTAATTACACGTTCAAAAAGCTTTTCGTCATTCTCGTTCATGTATTGGAAGTCAGCAGCTCCTTTATTTGAGGTTAAGGCTAAAAGAATAACCCATTTATCAACATAAGTAAGGAAAGGCTTCACAGAATCTTCACCCATATAAGGAGCAACTGTTACCGAATCAAACTCCATATGGTCAAAAAATGCTTTGGCATACATGGCTGATGTATTACCAATATCACCACGTTTAGCATCTGCAATAATGAAAATATCCGGGTAATTATATTTAATGTAATTAACGGTTTTTTCTAATGAGTTCCAGCCATTAACACCTAAACTTTCATAAAACGCTAAGTTGGGTTTGTAAGCAATTGTTACATCATGTGTTGCGTCAATTATTTGCTTATTAAAAGCAAAGATAGGATCAGTTGTATCTAATAAATGACGAGGAATCTTATTGATGTCAGTATCCAGCCCAACACATAAGAAACTCTTCTTTTTTTTAATATTTTCAAAAAGCTCTTGTGATGTCATATCTTAGTTGTTATCTGCCAGTGCTTAGTTACCAGCGGTTAATTATTAATAGTTGTAAAGCGTAATTGAGTAATATCTTTTGCTCATAATAATGAATCAGCCTGCTTACATTTCGCTTGCTTTCAGACGTTCAGCATTTTCTTCTACAATCAGCTTGTCAATAATCGGCTGAATATCACCATCCAAAATAGCTGGTAAGTTATAAAGAGTAAGGTTAATGCGGTGATCGGTTACACGTCCCTGTGGGTAGTTGTATGTTCTGATTTTCGCAGAACGGTCACCTGATGAAACCATTGTTTTACGCTGTGATGAAATTTCATCTAAGTGTTTTTGATATTCCAGATTGTATAGTCGAGTACGTAATTCAACCATTGCTTTGTCAAGGTTTTTTAGTTGTGACTTTTGATCTTGGCAGGTTACTACAATGCCTGATGGAATATGTGTTAAGCGAATAGCTGAATAGGTTGTATTCACCGACTGGCCACCGGGGCCGGATGCACAATAAGTGTCTTTACGAATATCTTCAGTACGTAATTCAATGTCAAATTCTTCTGCTTCGGGTAATGCAGCAACTGTGGCAGCTGAAGTATGAACACGCCCTTGTGTTTCGGTTTGCGGAACACGTTGAACACGATGTACACCTGATTCATATTTTAAAATGCCATAAACACCTGTACCTGTTATATTCATTACAATTTCCTTGAAACCACCTGATGTACCTTCGTTACTATTCGTAACTTCTACGCGCCAGCCTTTATCCTGGCAGAATTTTGTGTACATGCGGGATAACTCACCGGCAAAGATACTGGCCTCGTCGCCGCCTGTACCAGCACGGATTTCCAATACGGCATTTTTAGCATCCTGAGGATCGGCAGGGATTAACAAAACTTTGATTTCCTCTTCCATTACCGGAAGCTTGGCTTCAAGTTCATCCAATTCCATTTTAGCCATCTCCTTCATTTCCGGATCGCTCTCTTCTTTTAACATTTGTTTTGCCGATGCAATATTCTGTAATGTATTCTCGAATTCATTACGGACATTGACTACTTTTTCAAGTTCAGAGTATTCCTTATTGAGTTTGATATATCGTTTGGTATCTGCAATTACTTCTGGGTCAGTAATCAGTTCTGATACTTCCAGAAAACGTAAGCGAAGACCTTCCAGTTTTTCTAATAAATCGTGTTGTTGTGCCATATCTTAGTTGTTGACATTCATTAAATAATAGTAAGCTTAAATTTTTGCTTACCAACTTTACTCTACTTACTCAAAAGCTAGTATTCAAAAGTGCCAAATTCACTTTCGATGGTCAGCTTTTTACCTTCATGTGTTTCAACTCTACCAACAATTTGAGCATCAATATTAAATGACTTGGCAATTTCGATTACCTGATCAGTTTTTTCAGGCGACAGATATATTTCGTAGCGGTGTCCCATATTAAATACTTTATACATTTCTTTCCAGTCAGTGCCTGATTCTTCGTGTATAGTTTTGAAAAGAGGAGGGACATCAAACATATTATCCTTGATGATGTGAACATTATCTACAAAATGCAGTACTTTGGTTTGTGCACCACCTGAGCAATGAACCATACCGTGAATCTCACTTCTCATTTCATCCAGTACTTTTTTAATAACAGGCGCATAAGTGCGTGTAGGAGAAAGTACCAGTTTCCCGGCATCAAGGGGCGAATCTTTAACAGGATCAGTTAATTTGTAATTGCCCGAATAAACCAGGTCAGACGGAACGGAACCATCAAAACTCTCAGGGTATCTTTCAGCCAGGTATTTTGCAAATACATCGTGACGTGCAGATGTTAAACCATTACTTCCCATGCCACCATTGTATTCTTTCTCATAAGTTGCTTGTCCCGATGATGACAGGCCAACAATAACATCTCCCGGTCGAATATTATGGTTAGAAATTACATCACTGCGTTTCATCCGGCAAGTAACCGTACTATCTACAATAATGGTTTTTACCAAATCGCCTACATCTGCAGTTTCACCACCAGTAGGGTAAATACTGATGCCCATTTCACGCAGCTCAGCTAATAATTCATCTGTACCATTAATTATGGCAGAAAGGACTTCGCCGGGAATTAAATTTTTGTTTCGCCCAATGGTTGAGGATACCAGTATGTTTTGGGTAGCGCCAACACAAAGCAGGTCATCCACATTCATAATAATGGCATCCTGAGCTATACCTTTCCAAACAGAAACATCACCAGTTTCTTTCCAATATAAGTAAGCCAAAGACGATTTTGTGCCTGCGCCATCGGCATGCATTATGTTGCAATATTCTTCATCACCCCCTAGTATATCAGGCACAATCTTACAAAATGCCTGGGGGAATACGCCTTTATCGATATTCTTAATGGCGTTATGTACGTCTTCTTTAGAGGCTGAAACGCCGCGTTGGTTGTATCTCGAATCTGAGCTCACAAGTCTTATTTTATCAGTTTTTTTACCCTGTTCGGGATGTAAAAATAGTACAATCTTTCGGCATCATCAAAATATTAGTCAGAAGATAACAGATAGTGATGGGCAGATGGTATTGAGGCAGAAAATTGTGTTTACTTTTGAGGTAGATAAATATGAAGCAGATGTTAAAAAAAGTAGACCTTTTTATATTTGGATTAATGATAATGATTTTGCTTGCGTTTTTTTTTCCTCAGGCAGGTATTTACAATGGAACTGTTAATCTTGAAAGCATAACTGATATTGGTATTTCGCTTATTTTTTTCTTTTATGGCCTAAAGTTAAGTCCTGCACAAATGAAGGATGGGCTTAGAAATTACCGATTACATATACTTGTTCAGCTAGCAACGTTTGTATTGTTTCCACTTTTAGTTATTGCGTTTCTCCCTTTTGTAAACACAGAAGAGCAACAGCTAATCTGGTTAGCCATGTTCTTTCTGGCGGCATTACCTTCCACAGTATCTTCTTCTGTTGTAATGGTTGTTTTAGCCAAAGGAAATATAGCTGGTGCAATTTTTAACGCTAGTATTTCGGGTTTAATTGGTATTATAATAACACCATTATGGCTTGGTTTATTTTGGCAATCTGATGGTGTGGTATTCAATTTTTCAGATATTATACTAAGTTTATTTCTGAAAATATTAGTTCCGGTATTTTTTGGTTTAATATTACACCGTTATCTTGGTCTTTTTGTAAAGAAGCATCTTAAAAAAATTGCCTGGTTTGATAAGCTGATTATCCTTTTAATTGTTTATAAGAGTTTTAGTAAATCATTTACAGTTGGGGTGTTTGATGAAATAAATATTAGCGACTTAGCATTAATAGGAGGCAGTTCAGTGTTGTTGTTGTTTGTAGTTTATGGTGTTGTTGGAGGTATTGCCGGTTTGCTTAAATTTAATCGTGAAGACCGTATTGCTGCATTGTTTTGTGGATCTAAGAAATCCTTAGTTCACGGCACGGTGTTTTCTAAAGTGTTATTGGCCAATGTGGCCGGTCAGGGGCTGTTTCTAGTGCCGGTGATGATTTATCACTCCTTGCAGTTAATTGTTATTAGCTTTATTGCATCCAGAGAAGGAAATAATCAATAGGTTACACTCATATGTTTTGATTTATTATGCTATTTAATTCTTATAAAAAATAGACAGGTTGTAATCAGAAGCAGGCTAAACTTTTGTATTATTGCAGCCGTTTTATGGAAGAAGCTGGAAAATATTTAGCCGTTTATTTAACCGGAGCAACAGGTATATGGAAAGGTATTCCTGTTGGTATAGCAATGGGATTAATGCCTTTTTACACGGCTTTGTTTACTGCACTTGGATCAATTTCTTCAGCCTTATTAGTGTACTTTTCGGGCGAACCGTTTCGCAAGCGGATAATGAATAAATACGGAAGTAAATCTTTTGAACAGAAGAAAGAGAAGTTTGCCCGATGGATGGATAAATATGGTGTTCCGGGTTTAGGTTTAATGATAACAGGTTTGTTTGGGCCATTTATTGCTCTAATAATTGGTATGGCATTATTAAATGATACACGTAAATTTTTGTTTTATCTTATTTTAGGCATTATACTTTGGAGTTTTTGTATCACTTACCTGTCCAACCCATTGGTGGAGTTGCTTAAGTCTACGTTTTAAGCATTATTTGTCAGACTGATTATTACTATCTTTTATCCTAAATTCAATTCGCCTGTTTATATCATGGGCTTTTTCCTTATTCGAGGTACCGCTGATGCGATTAATATAACTCTCTGATAATTCATCGCCTTCTTTCAGGAACTTATGTTTTTTTGCCTGCCGCTTGTTCACTTTCGTTGCTTGAGTATTACCAACACCTTTAGCTGACAGGTGTTCGGTTGGAATACCCTTGCTAAGTAGGTAGTTTATTACAGATTCGGCTCGTCTCTGAGATAAAATAATACTTTCTGATTCATTACCTTCACCGGATGCATGAGCAATAATTTCCAGTACAATAGCCTGGTTCATTTCTAAAATTGCAACCAGTCGATTCAGTTCCTGCCGGGCACTGTGGTTAAGGTCAAAATCTCCTTTTGTAAAGTGAATATTCTTAAGAATAATTGCATCTTCCATTGGCATCATACCAACTTCAAAATCAAAAATCTTATTGTTACCTAAGCCCACTGTAGATAACTTATGCTTGTAATTGAAGTAACCTTTTGAGGCGACCATAAACACGTATTCGGTTTGTGGTGATAGTTTAGCTCCAAAAGTACCATCATTGCGTATATTTAGTTTTACGTTAGTGCCGTCTGTACCGATTAAACGAAGGTAGGCTTCGGTTATTGGTTCCTCTGTTTTTTGACTGTAAACCTGTCCTTTAATACTAAATTCTAATTTTGGTAAGGTAAAAGAATAGATGTTGTCTATGCCTTTTGAACTGCCACGTGATGAGCTAAATAAGCCAGACTCTTCAAGCCCCTTGAAGGTAATGGCAAAATCATCTGCTTCGCTGTTGATTGGTCGCCCAAGATTGCTTACAACCCAATTATTTTCCTCTTCATCAAATGCAGCACGGAAAATATCTAGGCCGCCATACCCAATTTGTGCATTAGAGCTAAAATATAAGGAGCCGTCCTTTCTTACAGAAGGAAACATTTCATCGCCTGCTGTATTAATCAGGTTACCCATGTTAACAGGTTCACCCCAGTTACCGTCCCGGCTTTTACTTGCTTTCCATATGTCTTTGCCACCTTCTCCTCCGGGCATGTCGCTTACAAAATATAAGGTTTCACCATCGGGTGATATGCTTGGATGGGCAACTAAGATACTATCGCCAACAATAATTTGAGTTGGTTCGCTCCATTTTCCTCCCGATCGACTTACCTGGTATATTTCTGCACTTAATGGTTTTTCCTTATCATAACGACAGCGGGTAAAAAGCATGTTTTTACCTTCAGACGACATGGTGGCGCTACCTTCGTCAAAAATAGTGTTAATTGTTTCATCTAAAAGTACCGGATCAGTCCATTCGCCTTTTGCATCAATACGAGACATATAAATATTGCAGCCTCCTTGGCCCGTAATGTGGTTTTTTTTGCGTTTTTTCTTTTCAGTACGCATTGAAGAGAAGTAAACCTGGTCATAATCAGTACTGGCATAACCGGGTGAGAAATCGCTGTACCTGTTACTATTAAGTTTTCTTACTTTTTCCACAGTATAACGCGATGTGAGCGAGTCGTTCATGGCCAGCTTGCATGATGCTATGCCATTATGAGCTCGTTTGTCCAATGGGTTTATCTCTATATACGCTTCATATGCTTCTAATGCTTTCTCATATTTGCCCGATGCCCGATAGGTGTCTCCCAGGTAAAGGCCTGCATCAGCTTTTTCGTACTTGTAACGTACAGCTCTGGCGTATTGCATTGTAGCCTTTTGGGGTTTGTTTGTTTTTCTGTAGCATTCGCCAAGGTAGTATGAAATTTCACCTTTAGTATACTTGTTCTTTTCTTTATTATAGGCTTTTTTAAATTGCACCGCGGCACGGTCGTACTCACCAATTAAGTACGCTTTATTGGCATTACCCAATTTACTTCCACCTATACATCCTGTGAATAGTATGCTAATGAGAATGAAATATAATGAAGTAATAAAAACTGTTCTACTTGTGGGCATTAAGTCCGAATTTTATTAAAAGAACCAAAAATATACAATTATTAGACAGATAAAAAACGACAGAGAACCTGTTTTATTGTAATATGCTTGTGTAGAATATAAAAAAAAGCTTCGGAAAAATAATCCGAAGCTTTATGATGGTGACTCAGCAGGGATTCGAACCCTGGACCCACGCCTTAAAAGGGCGTTGCTCTACCAGCTGAGCTACTGAGTCATCATGTAATAATTGGAGTTTTTGTACTCCCAATCTTCAAAAAAAAAGACCTTTCTTTATAAGGTCTGAAAGTGGTGACTCAGCAGGGATTCGAACCCTGGACCCACGCCTTAAAAGGGCGTTGCTCTACCAGCTGAGCTACTGAGTCGCACTCATTTTTCTCAATTGCGGTGCAAAGATAGATTGTTTTCTTTTTAATGCAAATTTTGAGCTGGAAAAAGTTGAAAATAATTGAGCTAAAGTCGTAGAGCAAACTTTTGTTTTGACAACTAGTAAGCTCATTAATTAGCACTTATTGTAATCTTTAGTAATTCATTAACCCGGTATTTTATATCACTAATATTTCTTTGTAACTTCGGTTAAGTGTCGATATAAAACGATTTTGATGAGAGAGCCATCAGTAGCCGGAGTTTTTTATAAATTGGATGCATTAGAACTAAATGAACAAGTGCACCACTATTTAGCATTGGCAGATAAAGTTGAAGCCAAGGGGGAGGTTAGAGCATTAATTGTTCCACATGCGGGTTATGTTTATTCAGGAGAGGTGGCTGCTATAGCTTACAAGCAAGTGGAAACACATGCGTATAAAAATGTATTTCTTATTGGCACCAGTCACCGAAAACAGTTTGCAGGAGCTGCCGTTTACAACTGCACAGCTTTTAACATGCCATTGGGTAAAGTTGTAGTAAATACCCAAATTACCAATGCTCTGATAAAGAAAAACGTTTTATTTAAAGATGATCCCTTTGTTCATGCAGATGAGCATAGTCTGGAAGTTCAATTGCCCTTTTTACAAACCGTACTTGATAAGCCCTTTTCAATTGTACCCATTCTAATGGGTAGTTCGGATCCGAATGAGTGTAAGGTTGTTGCAAGGTATTTAAAGCCCTGGTTTAATTCTGATAACTTGTTTATTATTAGTACTGACTTTTCACACTATCCTGCTGCCAAAGATGCTTTGGTAGAGGATAAAAAAACTGCTGCTGCTATTATCAGTAACGAACCGCAAGCCTTGTTGGATGTTTTAAAAAATCATGAAACAACTCGTGTAAAAGGCTTTTTAACAGGTTTGTGTGGATGGAGTGCTGTGCTTACACTACAGTATTTAAGTTCAGGAAATGCTAACATGGTATATCATCACCTTAAGTATCAGAACTCAGGTGATAAAATGCAAAAAGATAAAAACCGGGTAGTGGGCTATCATGCTATGGCGTTGATTTGTAATAAAGGGGAGTTTACTCTTGATGAAAGCGAAAAAGAAACCTTACTCCAATTGTGTCATAAAACCCTTGTTCAACATTTTGGAGTGGAGAATGATTTTCTCATAGGTGAGCTAAGCGAAGCTTTAAGTCAATACTTAGGTGCGTTTGTATCAGTGTATCATAAGGGTGAGTTACGTGGGTGTACCGGGTATATGTCAGGGCATTTGCCACTTTATAAATTAGTGCAAGAGCTAGTGCTTGAAGCAGCCTTGCATGATGCACGTTTTGAGCCTGTTAAGAAAGACGAGTTAAATGATGTACAGATTGAGATATCTGTATTAACACCACTGACGAAAGTAAACGACTTTAAAACTATAGATTTACAAAAACACGGTATATATGTGAAAAAAGGTCTGAGCTCAGGCACATTTCTTCCCCAGGTTGGAGCACGTAATAGCTGGACCATTGAAGAGTACCTTGGTTATTGTTCGCGCGATAAAGCAAGAATAGGCTGGGATGGTTGGCGACAGGCAGAAATATTTACATATGAAGCGATAATATTTTCTGATAAACGATGATAAACAGACGACAATTTATACAAACTGGTACATGGCTCGTTGGTGGTGCCTTACTATCCCCTTTAATACAATCTTGCACAATTAAACCCATCTCCTTTGGTTGGGTTACCGATATTCATTATGCTTTAGCCAAAGTAAAATGGGATCGGTATTTTTTTGAGAGTAAAGAAAAACTTTCAGAGGCCATTTTGCTGTATAATCAGTTAAAACCTGACTTTATAATAGAGACGGGTGATTTTAAAGATGAAAATGCTGAACCGGATAAGGCCAAAACAATGCAATATCTTAAAGAGATAGAAGCCGTATATGCAAATTTTAAAGGGCCACGGTACCATGTGTTGGGTAATCATGACCTGGATAGCTTATCAAAACAAGAATTTCAGGGTATGGTTAATAACACTGGTATCCCTGCGGCACAGACTTGGTACGCCTTCGTTAGAAGAGGCTGGCGTTTTATTGTGCTGGATGCCTGCTTTAGGGCAGATGAGGTGCCCTATGACAACAGTAACTTTAATTGGTATGATACCGCTGTATCGCAAATTCAACTGGAGTGGTTACAAAATGAACTTAGCGAGAGCAGGCAACCCATTTGTATTTTTGTACATCAGCCTGTTGATGGCGAAGGTGATATATATGTAAATAATGCAGTACAAGTACGGCAGGTATTCGAAAAGAGTAATAAAGTATTAGCCGTTTTCCAGGGGCATAAGCATGAAGGCGCTTACCAGATGATTAATGGAATTCACTACATTACGCAAAAGGCTATGGTTGATTATTCTGGCATGACCAATAGCAGTTACTCAGTTGTAAATATTACAGATCAAGGCGATATTAATATAAAAGGCTACCGGAGAGCAGAATCGAGAATACTGACAGGTCATAAAATAATGAAAGAATAGAGATGCGTGAGGCAGCCTTTTATATGGTAATTAAAGATAAAGTGCGTTGCGATCTTTGTCCGCACTATTGTGTGCTTATGCTCGGTTAGACAGGGAAGTGTCGTACACGCTTTAATTACAACGGAAAATTAATAACACAGGCCTGCGCCAACCCATGTGCCCTGCATATTGATCCAATTGAAAAAACGCTGTACCACTTTCTTTCCGGTTCAAAAACCTTATCACTCGCCACAGGAGGCTGCAACCTGTCGTGCAAAAATTGTCAGAACCATAGTATTTCACAGGCATCACCTGTTGCAGTAGAATTGGGGCGTATTACTCCAACAGAATTTGTTGATATGGCGATAGAAAAGGAGTGTTCATCCATTTCATATACTTATACCGATCCGCTTGTTTATTACACCAAATTACTGAACAGGCAAAGCACAAAGGGTTAAAACATGTTTATATTGGCAATGTCGGATCTACCCCTTGGCAAAACACATATTTTGTAACTCCTGCGGTAAATTAATGATTGAACGAAACGGATACCAAACAGGAGGTAAAGGCAATTACTGCATTAACTGCGGGGAGGTAGTGGCAGGAGTATGGTAATAGAAATGCAGGACTACTGCCAGATAAGGTTTGGGCATTTGATTGAAATGAAAACAATAAAGAAGTGTATGCGAGGAGTTAAAATTTAGACAAATACATGAGGCATTGTGATAAACGAAAGGTGGGTGCTCACCAATGAGCGAAATATGAATGACTTTTTTTCGTGTACTTTGCTTATTGTTTCTAACGATGAATAAGATATCATAGAAAATTTGAAAGCAAGAAGGTCTTTTTGCTTTGGCAATTGAAAGTACAGTGTTTTTTTATCAGTAGTAGGCTTGTTATGAGCGCATTTTGTATGGTGAAAAGAATTATTTTTGTGGTTCACATTATTAGCCATGCAAGGATTTATAAAACCAAACAAAAAAGTAAATTACGGGCTCGATCTTGATCGGGTGTTTGTGGGACAGGAAATATTAAGTCAGTTTAATATTACCGTTGATGAGTCAGCTCATAGTTTATGGAGCGGATTAATGCCCACTTCGTCATACCCGGAAAACAGCAGAGAATTTGCCGGAATACTTGGTTTTCATGAAATGTTTCTGCCATATGGTTTTTTAATGAACCTTACTTTGAGTCTTGGTGTTGAAAATTTTGCACACTCTAGCCTGTTGCACCTGGAGATCCGTAATGCCTTGTATTTAAAGCCTGCTTTTGCAGGTGATACATTTTCATGCATTATTCGTATTAAAGCCATTAAAGCAACATCCAACGGCAATTATTCAACCGTTGTTTCTGAGCATGTGTTATCTAATCAAAAAGGAGAGGCTGTATTTAGTTTGGAACGAGTAACCTTATTTCCTGTAATAATACCGCTTAAAAATTCGGAAGTTGAACGGATAGAACCGCATAAAAATCACCACTTCAAAGAGAAAATATTAGCACGAGTACGTGGTATTTCCATTCAGAATAAAATCAATGACTTTGCAGAAGGTGATTTGCTGTTACACCCTTTTGTTCGTCCGGTTGGAAAAAGTGAAAACCTGTTTTGGGCAACATATTTTAAAAACACACACCCAATACATTACAACTACCAACGTTATAAACCGGGAGAAATAATTATTTCAGGAGGAGTAGTCTTATCAATGGTTTTAGGCATATCAGGACGGGAATTCCGACAGTTGTTGTTGCCACAGGTAGACAGGGCTTATCACGTGGTGCCTGTTGTTGCCGAAGATAGGGTTGGCGCATTCAGCTATATAAAAGATAACACCCAGATAATGCCCGGATTTGAAGAAATTGAAGTCCGTACATTTGGTCTTCGAAATGTAGATACGGAGTTGGAACTGTCAGAAGCCAATTTTCCGATGGAGTTATTTAATGGCTTAAAACGTCCGGCAGACGTAGAAAAAGTATTGAAAGAGAAATGCCCGGTACTACAAGGTAAAATTTGCTGCGTAGCGGATTGGAAAGCACTTCGAAAAATAGAGTAAGATAACTTGCTTTGAGGTGATATTGCGGAGTGCCAGCGTCAATTTAATCCTGACGATAGATGCCATTAAGCTATTTCCTAACAACAGTAAAATTTCTTTCAAACTTGGTGCGTAAGCGTTATTTTAGTTAAAGTTGGATACTTACAGAACATTTTAAGGTATTGAGGTGTTTTTCTTTTCCTCTTTAGTAAGAAAACAAGAGCAGTTATTGTACAGTTTCTTTGTTAAAAAAAGATTAATAATGAAACTATTATGAGATTTTACGTATAACTCGTTCAAGGGAAATTATGCTTAAGTACAATGTAGCTTGTGCAATAAGCAGATTTTATTACTGTAAAGGGAATAAAAAGGAAAGATGAAATATAATCAAGCAATTTTTGTATTGGTATTGCTTTTATTGGGGATAAGAGCAAACGCTCAAAACACATGGTATACATTAGCGAGCGGAGACTGGGATAATCAGGATATCTGGACACTGGACCCGGCAGGAGCAGTGCCTGTGGGTAGTGCTGTGCCATCAGCCGGTGATAATGTTGTTATACTTACAGGTAAAACGGTTGTGGTACCTGATGGGAATGCACCGTATGATGAAGCTAATAACGGCGGTACTGCCAGGGTAGAAACACTTAATCTTGGTAAAGTAAAAGTAATTGGCCAGCTTGATTTGCGTCAGTCAGGCGGACATACATTTACAGAATTGAGTGGAAGTGGCCGTATACTTATGGCAGCAGATAACTATCCTGCCATTGGAGACGATTCCGGGTTTGTTAATAAAGATGGAGATCAGGGAACTTGTGTTTATTATGGTAACTCTAACTTCAATATTCAATCGGCAACAAACTTTTATAACTTAGAGATTGATATGAATACAGGTAACCAGGTTACCTTAAGAGAGAATTATGTACTAAATGGTAATTTCCTGGTTAAAAGTGGAAGAGTTCGTTTAGGAGAAAATTCTGCCATAAGATATAGTATAACAGTAAATGGCGATATTAATATTCAAGCTGATGGAGAGCTGACAGTAAGAAGTGGTCAATCTTTTGGAGACAGTGAATCGGATTATCACCAGGTAATTTGTTATGGCAACTTTACAAATAACGGAAAGGTTGACTTAACAACTCAAAGTAACCCGGTTTATAATATACGTTTAACTGGTGATGGTGTTGCGGCAGCAGTATTAACTATGACCGGAACATCTGATGCTAATTTTACCTGTAATGGAACAACCGATCTGTACCGTTTAATTATTAATAAAGGAAATGATCAATCCTACACAGTAAACCTGTCGGCATCTAATGAAGCAAATTTTCGCCTGTTTGGCTGTAACAACCAAAGTGGAGCTAATACTAAAGCGTTATATCTTCAGAATGGAACACTAAAACTTAGTGGTGCTGTATTTATTCCAACACTAACAGAAGGTGGTTCTGATTTTAGTATTGGGGCAAGTGCGGCATTACATCTTAATGGAGGCGGAGTAAAGGTTTATAGTACGGCACGTACAAATGCTGAAACTACCGTAGGTGGAGTTACGGGATCTGGTGTTAATACAGCTAACTCCGGTTCTCAGTCGTTCTCTGTTTATGGAAAGTTTATGGTAACAGATGGATTATTTGAGACTAAATCGCATGGCTTTGTTGCATGGGACTCCGGAAGTGCCATTGTACATATAGAAGGTGGAACGGTTATTACACCCGGTTTTAGAAGTGCCGGCGGACAAACCGGAAAGTGGAGTTATAATCAATCAGGAGGACTGGTTCAGCTATATGGAGATATTAACAGTGACTTGTCGGGAAGTAACTCACCAACCTTTCATGTAAAAGGAACTGATAATGTATTTATAATGAGTGGCGGAGTAATGGAAATATACGATGCTGCCACAGGATCAAACCTTGCATTGGGGATTGAATCGGGTGAAGGAAATTATAGTGTAACTGGGGGAACTATACGAATCAACAGGACAAATACAGGGGGTAATTATGGTTCATTGTTTAATATATCAAGTACAGTACCACTCTATAACCTGGAGCTTAGCAGTTCAAATACACAAAATGTAATTTTAACATCTGCATTAACTGTATTAAATAATTTAACGCTTACCAATGCCAACTCTACAATAACAACATCCAATTATACTCTTGAAATAGGAGGTGACTTTAGTAATGGTGGAACATTCTCAACAGGCTCAAGTCATACAACGCGTTTTATCGGAGGTAATCCATCTGGTGTTGATGGTGGCACTATTGTTTTTGATGATATAGAATTAGCTAAAGATGACCCGACCAATACTCTTACCTTAGGAAGTGGAACAGTTTCGATAATGGGTAATTTAACTATTGCTAAAGGAACACTGGATATTGGTACATCTGATCGTAACCTGGCAGGTAATATTGATATTACCTATGGTGATATAACAGGAACAAATGCTTTGGTATTAAATGGTACATCTCAGCAAACGTTAAAAGGTAAAACTGGTCAGAATTCGGTATTCGGAAATTTAAGGCTTGATAACGGCTCTGGTTCACCACAAATTAAAATACTGAGTAATATTGATGTGGAATCGCTTTATTTAGTGAGAAATCAAATTGTTGATATTGGAACGTATAACCTGGAAGTTAAAACAAGCTTATCAAAAGCCGGAAGTGTAGTATGGGGATATAATCAGTCAATGTTCAGAACTTCAGGCTTAAGTTCAGACGGCGGATTAACCTTACCAATTGTATTAAGTGGAAATTATAACGATGTTTCAGTGCAGTTTTTCCCAATAGGTTTATACGATAGTGGTAACTCACCCAACGACCGGTATACACCGGTTGAAGTATTTGGAAACGGAACGTCACTAAGTGCAACAGGAAGCCTTACTGCTAAACCAATTACAGGAAAGCATCCAACAACAGACCCAACAGCTTCAGTATTGCCTTTTTATTGGTCAGTTAATTATTCTGGCTTAGAGGGAATTACCAAAGATAACCTTAGGTATTCATTCACTTATGATAAAGATCTTGCCAATTGGTTTGAGAAAAATGGATCAGTTTTAACAGACCGTACATGGGCAGAATTTACTGGGGTAAGACAGAATGGAAATAGAACATACTCATTCCCTTATGCGGCAGAGTTTACCAAAGATTTTACCTTAGGCAAATCAAATGATTATAACTGGGTTCGAACACTATATAGCAGGCAAAATGGATCATGGAGTGATTCGAATACATGGTCAGAAACATCACATACAGGTGGGGCACTATCCTGGTGGGACGGGCCACGAAATGGAGATCGAATTGTTATAGGGAATAATCACCGCATTAATGTTGCCTACGATGGAACAGGCACGTATACCGATATAACGGTAGGGGAGTTAATATTTGATCATGATACCATAGTGTCAAAATATTTCGAAGATTTACCGAGATTACAGATTGAACGAGGTAACAAGATGAATCTGAACAGGGTATCCGGTACAGGAATGTTAACGCAGTGGATTGATAATAATCGTGACCCTATTATTACAGGAGACCTTGGCGCTTTTTCAAATGAAAAATACAGTTGGTTTTTATATGTAGGTGTTGCTGCAAGTGTTAATGCTCCAACATATCCTGAAATATATCCTAATGTGGCATTTGAAGGCCAGAAAGTAACATTTACCAATGATATAGAAGTCAACTATAATGTTAATCCCCGTGGTAATTCAACCTTACTGTTAAACAATGGAACGAATGGTGATATTGCCATTGGAGGAGATCTTATAGTGGGACAATACCAGGATGGTGCAGTAGAGTTTCCGGCGGGAAATAACAATAGAACACTTACAGTAGAAGGTAATCTGGATTTTACATCTTTTGCTGGTACAACGCCAACAAGTGCACGGAGCATATATGTAAGCAATGCAAGTGGAAATGCAGAACACCGTTTGGTTGTAAATGGTGATATAATGCAAGGCGTAGGTGTTATTGACCTGTTTAATTTGGCTGGCAGGCCAACAGTAACACTTGTTTTTGAAGGTGCAAATAATTCTTCTGTGTTACGTTCTGGCAGCGGACGAACAGAGTTTAGTAAAATAGAGGTTAATAAGCCTACCGGAAAGAAGGTTGAATTTACACAAAGCTTTCTTTTGTCGGGAGATAAAACCGGAGCAGTAAAAGCTCTGACTTTAACTTCAGGCGAATGTCATCTAAATAATACCGCTATAAATATTGATTTATCAACCGGAGGCAATGATTTTAAAATCCCGTCGGGCACCATATTAAATGTAGATGGTGCAACAGTTAATGTTGGAGGTAATGCATCCAATACCGGTATATGGTTAGATGGTTCACTAATTATTAATAATAGTGGAATTGTAAACTGCAACCAGGGTAGTGGTGCATACATAGATAATTATATTGAATATTCCACCTCAGGAAACGGATCTGTTTGGTTGGGTGATGGAGCAGAATTGCATGTTGGATCGCAAATTCGCCGCTCTATATCAACTGATGTTGGTGCATTAACATTTAGCCAGAACCATGCAAACAGTACTGTTACCATTGGCACGCAAACCTCGGGTAACAGTACACGTGGTATATTTGAAATATTAGGAACAAACAGTTCATTTACACAGGTAGCAGGAGCTAATATTACATTAGTACGAGGGCATGGAGCCACCAAAGCAGCGCTGTTTTTTGATCCTCAAACCGTTTCGATCGGGCAAGGAGCAGGTTTTACCATTGGTAATAATTTAACACCAGCAGGGCAAACAATGGCGATATATGCCGGTAAGGAAATAGGTAATTTAACCGTTGAAGGAACAAATGCCCCAACTGCTGTATTAAATATTGTACCAGCCACCTTAAATGGAAACCTTACTATTAATAGTGGTACTTTTAATGCCAACGGGCTTGACCTGGTGTTAAAAGGGAATTTTACGAAAAATACAAGTGCTGTTTTTACTGCGAATAACAATACCACCTATTTTGAGGGTTTAACAGATCAAACAATATCAGGAACACCAATATTTGCAAACCTTGTGAAGCAGTTGGGAACAGGTTCGCTTATTCAGGGAGCATCGTCACCTATTACTGTTACAGGTGATTTGGGTTTATATTCTGGAACTTTAAATACTGGTGAAAATGATTTAACCGTTCAGGGTAATGTAACGAATAATATTATTACACTTGGCTCCGGTTCTACACAGGGTATAGTTATGGCAGGTTCTGATGTGCAGCAATTGGGGGGGAATGGAACATTTTACCGTTTAACTATAAATAATGCCAATGGCGTTGTTTTGCCTACGCAGTCAGGTGCAATTACTTTTACTGATTATTTAAAGCTTCAGGATGGTGTGTTTGATATTGGGCGTAACCTTTTGGTAATAGAAGAAGCGGCAGGTATTGTGGGAAATGGCACCGGAACACCGTTTTCAGAAACCAATATGATACAGACCAACTTGTCGTTTGTAGATAATGGAATTAAAAAGTTTTTTCCGGAAATAAGCAGTGGAACAAGCACATTTACATACCCAATTGGTTCATTAGGAAAATATACACCAGTTGTTTTTGATATTACAGAGAAAAATGCAACAAGAGGATCTATTCGTGTTAAGGCTGCTGATGAACCACATGTGTCAGTGCCGGTAGCAGATCAAGATGAGGTACTGCAATACAACTGGACACTGGATGCTGAAGGAATTGAAGGCCTTGTTGCAAACACCTATATGTACTTTTATGAAAGTGATGCAGTTGGTTATGGTGATACTGCAACATACCAGGCTGCACGAATACTGCTATCAGGTATTGATTGGTATAAACTTGGAGTTGATGATTTTCATGGGGGAGCAGGTAATAATTACATCAACTTCCGTTTAGGGTCTACAGGATCAGGAACAAATGATGATGGTATAGACGGGGATTATACTGCGGGAGCAAAAATTCCGGATCAGGTACCTGCTTTTATAAGTGTTGTTGATGATAATTGGAATAACCAAAGTACATGGGCAACCTATAATCCTGCAACAGGAGTTACTGGTGTTGCAGGAGTAGGAGTTCCTGCCGGTGGTCCGCGGGGAGCAGTTGTATATATTGATAATAATGTAAGTATGCCGAATAACTTTATGGCAGCTTATCGTACTTATATAAATACCATAGGCACTGTAGATGTAGGTACATCATTTGGTCATCGTTTGGGTGATGTTTTTGGCACAGGCACACTTAAAGTAATGAGCGGAGACCTTCCGGCAGGCTCTTATGACGATTTCTTTTCAGCAACAGGTGGTATTCTGGAATATGCAGGATCGGCTGATTATGATATCCTGAGTGAAATAACATCATTAAATCACCTGGTATTAAGTGGTACCGGTGAACGTCGTTTACCCAATATAGATTTTCAGATATTAGGAGATTTGTCGTTAAATGGAGCTGATGTTGTAAATACCCATAACAGAAACATGTCAATTAAAGGAGATATTGCGTTTACCGGGGGTAGCTTTGATGCAGGAACAACTTTTGGAGCACGTATACCAACACTTACAATGAATGGTGATATACTGCAAAGTATTTCAGGTACACAGCATTTTACTTCAACTAATGCCCTTTATAATTTTGAAATTAACTGTGCAGTAGGTGTTAAGATTGAAAATGATATTGAAGTTGATAACATTCTTAACCTGGCTAAGGGGATTGTTTATACAGATGCCGGGGGAAGCTTAACTATAATGAATAGTACAGCAGCTGCTTTTCAGGGAGGTAGTAATACGGCCTATGTTCAGGGCGCATTAAGAAAGAATATTGTAGGAGGAGATAATTTTACTTTCCCATTGGGGGATGTGACCCGTTATGGTGAAATTACAGTGTCACCTAATGCTTCTTCGTCAGGTATATGGAGTGCCAGGTACTACAATTCAAATCCTGCTAATGGAGGAATGAGTCCGGATGCATTGGTTGCCCCGGTTGAATATGTTAGTCATAATGAGTACTGGAATGTTCAGGCTCCGGGTGTTGGTTTAAAGGCAAATGTTCTTCTTAGGTGGGATGCTAATAGTGGCATTAATCCGAATAATGATTTTAGGGTTGTAAAGTGGACGGCAGGCACACCTGATGCGTGGGATCAATTGTTAATTGGCAGCAAGGTAGGAGACTCATCAGCCGGAACGGTTAATCTAAGTTCAGATTTAACCTTTGGATTTAATGGCACAGCAAATCATTATTTTACATTCGGATCAGTATTAATACCTGCTTTTCAGTGGGAAGGTGGTATCTCAGGAGATTGGTTTAATCCAAATAACTGGAGTGGAACAAGTGTACCGGGCGCAGGTACTGATATTACAGTAAATAATACGGGAGTAGCGCCATATATTAGTAATACTAGTGTTGCACAAGTTCATAACTTAACCATTAATCATACAGGAGGACTGACTTTACAG
>CAZRRJ010000022.1:0-40261 GCA_964602515.1 uncultured Saccharicrinis sp.
TATATTTTCTTAAACGGATAGTTATCGGTTTGCAAACCGATAACTATCCGTTTTTTTATTTATGCTGATGTGTTTTACTCCGGATTAAACTTCAGATTGTTTCTGTATTTATAAATCGCTTTTGAACCTTTTGAACCGTCCGGAAAACAATATTGCAGCTCTACCTCGTAATTCCCTTCGCGCATAAACGGGTATTTAGCACTTAGTATTTTTAATGCCCGGGCATTTATACTATTGGGCTTATCAACATACTGGTTGGCTACCTGGCCCTGTAAATCAAGCAAGTCATTTTTATAGTACACGGGCAAATTATACATGTACGGAAATGTGGTGCTTACCATCTCATGCCTGATATCCTGCTCAAGATTTACAAGGTAAGACGATAACACGGGTATTGCTCCTGATGGTGGTATACCAATGTTTTCCGGCTCCTGCCCCCCTGTTTTGCGGGCATCATCTCTACGCAGGTAAAACTGCCCGTCTAATGGATAGTTATTATATACAACAGGAGCTACCTGCTCTTTAAAATAGCTATCTGACAATGTTGCCTTTATATTAACAAGTGGTTGTTCTGTAAATGCATTACCTGTTAGCTCTGCCAGGTCAAAAGGCTCATTAGCATTAATCCTGCTTGTAAGGTAGATAAGGTCAGAGGCCAGCTTACCCCAGTTGTTTTTACTTGGCCTGATCGATTTTATTTTCTGTGCAAAGGTATTGTAACGACTGCTCCTGAAATTATAAGCCAGGCGCTCTACCTGGGAGGTTGCCGCATTAACCTTTAGCTTAGCTTCTTTGGTATTAATCTCCATGGTATTTTCAGCCATTTCATCAGGGTTGCTTTCACGGCCTTGTAATTGTTTAGTATCTATCTCGGTATTAAGTGGGTAACTAACAATAGCCATACGGTACTGTTGTTTATTATCCAGCTTTGGCATGGTGTAATTGATTTTATTATCTTTTGTATTATAATTAAAATCAACCCTTATTGCATCTTTGTTATCACTTATAAAAAACACGCTACTGTTCCATTTACCATCATCAAACAAATAATCCTGGCCGCGCTTTAAAGCCAAATAACCTTGCGGGTGTTCTTTTTTATAAAAGTTTTGCTGTTCTATTACAGGGTAGGCATATTCCACATTGTGCAACGGTATTACCGAAGGTGCTGTTCCTGAAGTAAATTTGCGTTCTTCGTACTCCACAGCTTTCTTTCCGTCTACTTTTATGGTTTGATAAACACCATTAATACGTTCCTGGAAACTCACCTCAACGGCAACTTTAAAATCTTGTTCTGATGGTAATATATCTGCCGAAACAAAGCTGGCTACATCTTTGGTATTATTCCATTTTATAGTTCCATCAATGGCTTTACCTTCTTTATTGAGTACATCAAAGCGCTCCAATACCACCCTGTAAAAGCGGTCACCTTCATCTTCGGGTATAATTAATTCTTCGCCCACCTTCATGGCAAAAGCCACTTCGGGCATGGCAAAAACATCCACATCTTTATCGCCGTCATTGGGTGCTACCGAGGCAATCATTTTTATACCTCCCAATGGCGATGTTTCTGCTAATTCGCACTGCTCACCCAACTCCATCTTAAAGCGGAATTTTCCTTTTACCAGCCCATTCAACAGATCGTAGTACCCACCTATGTACCCCCTCATCCAAAAGGGGTTAGGTGCCTTGGCCTGCAACAGCACTGCTGCTCCGCCTTTTATAATTGGTATTTTTTTATTTACAAAGAACAGCTTTATCTTAATACCCAGTTCCCCTTCTAAATATACATAAGCCTGGCCATTGGCATACCAGCCATCTATACCAATCTGGTCATTACCCCTGTTAACACACACGGCTTCGCCATAATCTTTAAGCATAATATCCATTCCCAATCCGGCCTGGAAACGGGCATATAAAATCAAAAAGGTCATATCACCTGTATCCATTGAAAAATGTGAGCCAAAGGCAAAACCTTTACCATTGCCAAGCGCATTTTCATCGCGCATATAATCCAGTTCCGATACTTCAAGTCCAAGTATACGTGCTACCTGGGGCGGTGGCGGCGGACTACCGGGTATTTTATCGCCCACCATAAAATAAGATGTTGTTTTAATAAACGCAGACCCAATCCCTGCTTTAATACCAACAGGATTGTCGGGTGTACCTATATACAGGTAGTTGGCTTCTTTGCTACAGTGTAACACTGCCCAGCCGGCAAGTCCTCCGGGGCCTACTCCTGTTAATATATTACCGGGGGTATTAATAAATATTTCTAATTCGCCATGCAATACACTGTTCATAAAATCGTACTCTATACCCATGGTGGCCTTTATGGTAGCATCTATCCCTGGTGGTACGCCTTTGTTTATTTCCTTTGCCCTGTCATACATCGACTTATCAGCAAGTTTATCCACGCCTTTATTGGCAATCTCACCCACTGCCCCGGCCTTATCCAATGCATTTACTATGGCATCTGATTGCTTTTCAACGGTAGCGGCCAGCTTACCGTTAAGGTCGCCCAAAACGCCACCTATAGCTTTCATAACAGAGGCTTCACCAAAAAGTCCCATACGGGCAATACCCCCGCTGCGGGTTGTTGTTATTTCAAAACCTGCTTTTAATGAAAGGGCTTTATCACTAATAACTGAACCAAACATAGCAGCACGAACACCTATGCCTACTTTAGCATCGGGCACATAAGCCAGTCCCGATTGGGCTGCCAGTATATTAGCACCCAGCTTACGGCTCATCCGGTACGATGCTCCCCCCGAAAAGCCTGTAAAAACAACTGCTCCAAATGGTATCTTAAGGCCTTCAACAGAGCCATCAACATACCAGTACCTGAAGTCTTTTTTGCCAAACTGTGCTTCTAACCTAAGTGGGCCGATTGTTTTACTAAAAGAGGCATCCAAATTAGCATAAAAGCCCTTGCCATAGGTCGGGTCATCATAGCGGAAATGCAGGTTTCCCTTTAATCCTACAGCGCCAAGGTTAGCATCTATACTAAAGGTTGAAATATCAATCCGCTTGTAATTCCAGGTCTGACGGTTATTCTTATTGGCTGAAATTGCGCAAACGGCAACCCGTCCTTCAACACTAAACCCTTTATCTGCCGACTCCATTAAACCTACCTGAATATTAAGGGCTAAGGCCAGCTCATGCTCATTTACCCTAACACCAATATCAGATATGGATACGGGGAAACCTCCTAAGCTTATTTCCCCCTTATATCCCATATAATCTACTGCAAAATAAGGTTTTGTTGTTTGCAAAACCATATTCTGAAACTCAATACCACGGGCTTTTAACAGGACATCGCTGGCATTATCAGGATTAGAAGATACGGCCATGGTTAAGGAACCAAACAAATGTGCTTTGGGCCTGAACTGGTGCTCTACAACTGCCAGTTCAACAGAGGAATTGGGCAATAACTCGGCACTGGCCGACCAAAGATTAAAGTTAACAGCTGAATCGAGTTCGACACGCATACGGTATTCCCGGGCAGATATAAGCCCCTGGTAACTTAGTGTTTCGGATTCTTTTGATAGGGGTAATAGCAACTGCCCTTCAAAAGCGGCTGACGCAATTTGATTGCATACCAGCTCCAGTCCAAAGTAATCAACTGAGTAAGCCCATGCGTTTTGCTCACTGGTACGGCCTTTATCCAGTGAAATAAGGTTTTCGGCAGAGAATATACCCGATACGCCATAGTTATCTATTAATAAGTTATAGCCTGCCAGCCGTACCGGTTCCGGTGAGTTACCTTCTTTAAACATAGCCGGCAAGGCTACGGATACTTCATTAAAATAAACACCCCTCCAGCTTTCAGGGCTTGGACCCAACAAGCCATTTTGCCTGTAGGTATCGGGGAATAATATGTTTGGGCTATTTCTAAAATCGCTTAAATCAAGCGTTGCCCGTTGTGCTGAGAATATAAAAGCCCCCTGCTCTTCAAAGCTTTGCAATTGCGAAGCCAGTATAAATGGCGAAATACTTACTTCGGCCAACAAATCATTCCACCCTGTTGCTTGTATTAAAAAGCTGCCTTTTACATTCCGGTTACTATCGGGCTGTCCATTTATAACAGGAACTACCAGGCTTTTAGAGAAAACAACATCGCCATCAAGCGATAATCCACTTACGCCATCGCAATTAATACTAACATAGGTTTGACTGTTTATTTCGCCCCGTTGTGGATCAAAGCCTCCTTTTAATACAATTTCCCAGGCCCCATTACCAAAGGGGATGTATATATCACTTAGTAGTGCCAAACGTGCATCACCAATAATACCGCCACTATGTGAAAGGATAATATTATCGGCACCAAAAAACAACTCTTTCTTTTTGCCATTGCCATCGGTTTGTGGTATTCGTAAGCGGGCATATACAGTTAACTCTGTGTACTCGGCAAAAAAACGTGCTTTACTAACCGCAACGGTGTACTCTACATTATCGCCTCCTGAACTGCCGTACTCCTGCCCTTTGGTATGCATTATTCCTATGGGCAATTGACTAAGGTCGGCCGTATTTAATGATTCAGTCCATAAATTATTACTTTCTACCTGCTGCATTACCTGCTGTGCCCCTGCTGTGCTTTTATTGTCCTGATCATTTGCACCGGATGGTGACCTATAAGCATTGGCAATTGTACCAAGGTATTCACCTGTTTCCAGCTCTGGTATATGTATATATTCCTCATTTGATGCAAATAAGCACAAAGGGGTAAGGCATACGAGTATTATACCAAACAACAATGTACGGGCAGATTGATTCATGATAATTTCTGATTTCTGATTGTAACTTGAGGCATATATGCCCACTTTCTACAGTTTGTTTTTATTAACAAGGTGCTCCACTAATACGCACATATTTTTATATGGATTAAAGTGGTTACCAAAGTAATGCTCTGTTGCGCTATACCCCGTTTTCCTGTGATGTAACCCAAGGCTTCTTGTCGGAAATGTTGTTAATGAAGTAACTCTTGCTCCTTTACTATTAACCTGCATTCGAAGTAAATTTTTGAATTTACTTCATCACATATCAATAATTAAGGTAATTGATAGAACGTTTTTGCTGTTCGCTTGAAGATAGTGAGTTTCAAGTGTAATTTGACAAAAGAATAACTGGCTGTTTTCTCAGTGAAATACATAAGCTTTGAATAAAAAACTGATTTACTGCGTCAAACTTTATCGCAATTGTATAAAACGACTCCTCTAAAAATATACCTTGTAAACCAGCTTTTTACTTCATTTGTGTTTTAAAATTTAAGTCAAACCCCGGTTTATAATCATATCCCTCCTGCAAAATAAGGGATAGTAACATGCCCGAATAAAAAGATTGTATCCTTATCTAAGTTTGTAAATGTGATCTTTTTATAGTTTAACTTTTTGCTTTACAGGAGCAATACGCACCAATACTATACTTAACGATGTAATGGCTACGTTTTTCATCTCATTACATTATAAATTTTCAAAGGTATTCGATGGAACTCGCCTATGAAGATCTTTCTCATGGCTCATTTCATATTTCCATTTGTTTAATATTTCAGAAACCATTTTAAACCCACTTGCACCTGCATACTTACCAGGTCATAGGTCATATTACTTTGCGCTGCGGTTTCTTTGTATACCACATTACCGGGTATCCACTCTTCTACGGTAACGGTGCGACTGGTATTACTATTAGTATTACCCATTATAGACAGGTTAAAAAACGGAACCAGTGGACGCATCCTGTTTTTGGATAGCTTTGGCAATAACTCAAGATATATGTCTCCACCATACACTACAGATGGTGAAAGTCTGTAACTATCTGTTTTTAAAGCCCGCTTATTAGCATTATAATAATGTGTATAATTATCAATATGCGATATAGCCAACGTTTCATTAGAGTTTATACCACCTGCTTTTGCTGTTGCCTTTAGCTTTAAACGCTGAAAAAAGGTAGTGTTATAAGCTACTCCCATATGATATTGTGTAACAGCTACATCCCCTTCAACATATGAGTAACGGTAATCTATTCCATCTCTTTCAATGTTAATGTTATGCATGCCAGTACTTATACCTGCAACAACTGCAATGTTTTTGTATATTCTATAACCAAGTCCTGCGCCAATATACGAGAAGCCTGCATTTATATTAAGTTCTGCTTTTTTACATTGCGCAAAAACACCTAACAATAAAGGATTACGCCTGTGTGTATAAATATAATCGTTGTTAGCTTCCTGCGATATGCCATCAAACCCAAATGTAGCCTGAAAACCCCATTGTATCGTTTCCCGATTTATCGTTTCTTCCTGAGCATTCGCAATCCCGACTGTAACAAGCATTAGTATTAATACTAAGCATTTTTGTTTTACATTCATATTGTATAGTTTAAGGTTTTAACACTGTTTTTATTTGCTTTGATATGGTTTTATTACCATCAAGAGTCAACATCACTTTTATCTGTACTTCTGTTGTACTTGTTATTAACTTCGGAGCCTTTGCACTTAAAGAAGCCTGGTTAGTAAATATTAAGAATGGTCTGAGTGACCGTATCTGTTCTTTCTGTGTGTATTGCTCAATGGTTTCATATAATCGATTATAGGTGTATCCATCTTCAACAAGAAAATATGAGCTTATATCACTACTTGTCATTAAAGGCAGATCCTTATAGTTCTCCAATAAAACCTGTATATTACTTATCTTGCTTTTAAGAGTTGGGCTTAAGCCATAATGCTGTGCATAATCGTTATCCGATAGCAATGTAAGTGTTAACTTAAACTCGTCGGCCGGGATAGTGTCGTTATAAAATTCACCACCTTCAACTTCAAGTTTTATATCTTTAATTTCGTAATCAGGTCCATAAGGCTTATTATCCTCCTGGCTGCAGGCAAAGGTTATTACACCTATAAATATTAATAAACTAATTTTAATAATTTGTTTCATTTGTTTATAGTTTTAAATAGAGTTCGATTTAAATTTTAAAACCCATATTGAAATAAAGAGCTGATTTACTGCGTCAAATTATTCTTGAAACTCACTATTTTCATTAGCAAAAGCTGCTAACTGGGAAGAGATAACAACTCAGGATAACAAAAATAAATACCTAAAAAGGGATACAAAGCGAAGGGTATCTTACGTAAACTATTGCTTTGATAGATACTACCCAGTGATTAGTACTTTTACTGGGTAAATTTAATAACACAAATTTGAAAATGGAAAAAAGAGAGTGTCCGAAAAGTAAAAAATTGATTCTTTGTCAAAATTCAGGATTACCCAGGCTCTACAAGGGAGGCTGAATTTCAACTACTTCCCTATAGAGATTTATGGGTAAAAAGTTGTTGAAGACATTGGTTCCAGCTTTTTGGACACCCTCCTTGTTAAAAACACTTAAAGCAGCTGTACTACAAAGATTTATAACATACCTTTTTAGTGTTTATTTTTTACGAGTATACACATCCAGGTCAGTACCAAAATAGTCAAAAACCAGTCGCTGGTCAAACGTAAAAAAAATCTCTTCCTTAACAGGCTCCTTTTCTACAGCCACACCATTTTCTTTTATAACTGTAAATGTGATATTTTTACCATCTATCACATAAGTAAAATCACTGTTTCCCTCTCTGTACTCACCATCCCTATTTTCCTTAAAAAGATGGTATCCGGTACCATCTTCATTAAAAGTACATTCCTCATACCAGTTACCATAATCTCCACTGTATTCTTGATAGTGTTCCCAGGTACCCAGAATATTTAATTCAGGTGTTGTTTCTAAAATCTCCTCTTTACTGCACGATGTAAATGCAAAAGGCAGTATTAATACTAATACGAACAAATGTTTCATTTAAATATTTCTTTCTAATCTGATTAATGATTAAAAATTCCACAAATCGAATACTCGTGGAACCTTATTAAATACGAATAATATAACTTACATAAATTTCAGCTATAGCCGGGTAAGTATCTTTGAATTCTCACTTCCATCGGGATGAATACCATGTGTTATATGTAGTTGGTTTCCTTCAACCCGACATCTGCTGGTTGTGGTAGTAGTACCTTGCTCAGTAGTCACGGTTAATATAACCAGGTCATCTTTTTGTTTATATACAAATTCTGAAGTTGCATCCCAACTATACATCCTACCATCATCCTTGTAGCTTTCTTCAACATAAACTGAGCCTGTATTGTCTGCATTAAAGGTAAATCGTGTCCGATAAAAGCCTCCTTCATACGCATAATCTTCAACTTCTTCCCAGGAGCCCTCAATATTGGCAACAATAAACTTTTCGTCAACGCTACACGAAGACAATAAAAAGGGTAGCACTATACATACTACCAGATAATTTTTAATGTATTTCATTTTTAAATAGTTATAAAAATTAGAATATAAAATTCTTAAATAATACTTTGATACTTAATGGTTGATATTGCTTTACCACTAAGACCCTATAACACAATGATAATCTTACCCTTAGCACCTTAGTAGCTGGTGCATTATTTTAGTTTCCCTGTTTCAACCTGGCTTAATTAGGTCAATTTAACTACTGACGTTCATAGATTCCATCACTACCATTGTCAAATAACAATTTGCTATCCTTAATACTATAAGGCATAATAATCGGCTCTTTATCAAAACCAACAGATGACAAAGGAACGGAAGTACCGTTATACTTTGCTTCGGTTGTAGTAACTGTTAATTCTCCTTTTTCATCATCAACTGTATAGTCAAATATCATTTCTATTTTAAGATCATCCTCAATATCAATCGTACTTCCTGTTTTATCTGCTCTAAAAATAAGCTTACTATCAGGATGTCTAGTATCCAGCCATGTTCCTACAATTTCATGTGAAAACTCGTCATCATCTTTACTACACGATGTATGATGGCTATTAGTGTATAATTTTGGCTTGAAAGATGATAGTAAGCCAGATCTCAACACCTGTTTCAACCTGGCTTAATTAGGTCAATTTAACTACTGACGGGTAAAAGCACCATCAATTGATACCATACCAATTGTAAGGCTTTCATCCTCAAGGAAAGTTAATTTATCACCCTCTAACTTAAAGCCTACTGTATATTCAGTATCCACTCCAAAAAGAGGTAACTCATTGTCACCCATTAATGTTTTTAATAGTTTAATGTTCAACTCTTTCTTCGCATCATCAACTGAATATTCAAATTTATACCCAGATTCCATTTCACCGGTAGTAATCATCAGGATACCACTTTTATTATTATCAAGTGTAAGCTTAACTCCATGGGAGTTGTCACTCATCCAGGTTCCAACAATATCGTGATTAAACTCATCGTCATCTTTATCGCACGATGTAAATACCATTGATGTCATCATTGTTGCTACTAATAGTGTAGCCATTAAAAAATACTTCTTCATAATTAGAAATTTAATTGATTAGTAATTCGCTCATTATGAGCATTATTATTATTATAAAAAAGATAGCCCCTGTCCTAAGTGATTTAACAGGCTATTTGCATTTAATTATTACTCTTTGCATTAAATACAAAGTTGATTCCCATACGGGCATTAAAGTACTTCGCCTTCTCAACATTAAATAAGCTATCCAGGTTATCGGTAGTCATATACAATTGCAGCGGCCCGGCATTTAAGGCTAAGCCCACACCCAGGTTTGCTGGTGCTCCTTTCATTAATGAGTAACTGATTACACTTGAAAGTGCTTTTCCCGGGTTCATAGCCACTGCCAATGTTGTTTCCGGCACCAGTTTGCTGTTAACGATATGGTTTTTTGACATAAAACCGACATTTAACCAATCTTTAAACTGGTAATCTGCTGTAAGGCTTAAGTTTCCCATTAGGCCGGTTGTATAAGCTGATGTTTGTCTTATCGTCAGGGTATTTTCAATATTATCAATTACATCACTTAAATAATCATCATCGCCTGTAGAGTCTAAATTAGAATAACGAATGGTACTACTGCTGTAAAATTGCTGTGTATTGGTTTTCCATTTAATAAAACCTATATCGTTCAGGGCAGCTCCTACAGTAAGCTTATCTATTACATGCCATGTTGCGCCCAAATCAATTGCAAAGCCATTATTGTCATTTATAATTAGCTCGCCTGCTTCTACACCATCCTTAATGTCTATTGACTTTATTGTACCATCTTCATTATATTCTACCACTAAAGGTGCAGAGGTATTTACATTAATATTCGTCTGCATATCCATCGCTCCGTTCTCAAATGTTTGAAAATTTAAGTCCATACTTTCGCTATGGATATTGATACCTCCCATCAAATATTTCAGGCGTGCACCAACTACAATTTTGCTTGTTATGGCATGAGATGCTCCAATTGCAATTTCTGAGTAGTTAATGGTATTAAGACTTAATGCTGCACTACTTAAATGATTGGGTTGTGCTAAACCATACCTTTCGCTGCCGTAACGTAAATCAAGCAATGAACTTGGGTATCCCATTCGCAATTTCATCCTGTGATTAAGGTCGAATGTGAAAAAAGTCTTATTGACTTTAAACCCAAAACCTATTAATTGCAATGAAGCTTCCGTAGCCAATACATTATTATCCTGAAGCTTACCTGCCAGGTAATCCAGATTAAGCGTATCTCCTTTTGAAACATCTGCCCATGAGAATCCTGTACTTGCGCCGCTAGCTTTGATACTGCCTAATGCTGGCATAGCCAAATACCACCTGTCAACAGGACGAAACGCTGCATTAACTTGTGTTGTTTGCGGCACACCTTTTAAAAAGGTCATAGTGTTATCCTGTGCTTTTGTACTTACTACTACTGCTGCTAGCAACAGTAGGATTATTGCTTTAATCTTATTCATTTTTGTTGTTTTATTTATACGGCTTCGCCTCCTCAGTCACATTTTAACTAAGTACGGCACTGGCCTGTTATTTTAATTCAATACCCTTTGCTAAAAGCTGTAATTATAGCCCAGTGTAAGGCTTATATCTTTTAAAGCGTATGTATCTTGTATGTCTGAATCCCTTTGCATATGCACTGCAGTAAGCAAGAGATTATGTTTTTCCCAGAAGCTCCATGTTCCTGAGAATCTTATATTACCTATTTGGGTGTATCCCCGATTGCTATTATCAATGTTGGCTGCAAGACCCAGGTTAAAATTCAGTTCTCCATCTAATAATGACTTGCTGGCGCTTACACTTGCACCGTACATTGATGCCTCATCAAAGCCAATGGTATTATGTGTATAGTTTAAAGTTGATGTCAGGCTAATACTTGAATGCTCCCAGCTAACAGTATGCACCAGTGCACTGTTATGCAAAATGGAGCCATCGCCTGTTCGAACAATATCACCTTGCTTGTTTGCCACATCATTTACATTGTAGTTCAAACTAATAGACTGATTTTGCTGCTTGTCTGAACGGAGCGTATAATTGATATTAAGGGCTGCATTCTTTGTAATCTGCTTATAATCCAGCGTATCTAAACCATTATCAAGATCTGTTAAATCGTTAATATCGGTAAATTGGTTAAGCCGCATATTAGTATATGAGGTAAAGTTGGATACATTAGTTTGTATGCTTAACTTCTCGCTCAATTGAGCATTTATATCTACTGCACCAACAAAACGTCCTGTTTCTGTTGTTTTTTGATTATTAAGGTTATCGCGCTGATAACCCGTATTGGCATTAACACTTAGCTTTCCCTTAAAAAACTGCTGACCAATATTAAGGGTTATATTTTCAAAGTCATTATTAAAAAAATAAGCTCCCAGAGTTCTATATTCCGGATCAACCCTCTCGTACTGCACCCCTATTGTTGTAGCCTGCAATGTAATATTCATACCTGTTTTAATGGCAGATGTATGCTGTGTGCCTGATGTATTATTAAAAAACAAGGCTGCCAATCCAAAATCAGGATTTGCTTCTGTGTTTGCACGCGTATCCACTGTTAAAGCAGAAGAGGCATATTCGGCAAAAAGCTCCAGGCTTCTCCAAAGTTTAACCTTACCCTGTACACTTAATACCAAATTTTCCTGTGGTGTAATGCCTTTTGCATCCGGGACTGAATCCAGGGAATTAATATCGTCAGAGGCATGAAAACCAATTATTCCTAAACTATAGCTATCTTTTTCCCACAATAATTTTAGTCCTCCGCCCATCCTGTTAAACGAAGGAATTGTATTAGCCTGCCCGTTATCTTCAACTGCTTTTAGTAAGCGCCCATACATGGCACTCACCTTTAAGGGAAAGTCTTGCGGTATTAGCTCAACGCCCCCTCCTGTAAACAAATGCCCGTTTAAGGTATAAGGCGAGAAGCTCATGGTGGCATCTCCTATATAGCCCTGCACCCATTTATAACGGGGATTTAATGCCAGTCGATTAAATTTAAAAGGAACATCATAGCCAAGGTTACTCCCTTGGTTTGTATAGCTGTAGCTTAAGGGCATTGTCCACGACAAGAAACTAAAATTGAGGTTGCCCTGTAAGAAATAAGTCAATGGTTCGCGACCTGCAAAATCCTGGTTTGAATTATAGTAAACACTATTAGCAGATATGCCTCCATTAACTTTAAATGCCTTGCCCGAAGCAATCTCTTTAATAGAACTTTTTACCTGGTCGCCGGCACTTTCTAAATCAACTGACTGAGCCAGCACCTTCACTGGTAACAACAGTATTAATAAGCTGTATTGGTATATAATAGAAAGCCTTTTCATTAATAACAGCTTAATTATTTAAGGCTTTTTTCTGAGCTTTTATATCACAAAGCACATATGAATCAATCTCATTATCCACAAACGCTTTTATATGTATTATTCCCTTCCTGCCATCTTCAGTCTTAAATAATACAATACGAGGCACCTGTTCTCCTGTAAATTCTTTTTTCCCGGCATCAGTCTCTTCAATTATCAGTGTTCTTAGCAGGGTATCATCAATCATCGTTTCAAAGTCATTTTCCGTAACATTTAACCGGGGTACATTCTCCTGGGAATTAATAAATACTGTATGACTGGCGTCAGGAATCTGTTTAAAGGTAGTTTGGGACGCTTGGGCAGGACTAATGAACTTGTTATAGTTAAAATTGGAGTTTAATCCGAAATAGACAATATCTATTAATGGTGCATTAGTGTCGTTTATTTCGCCCTTTTTAATGTTCTTTCTTAAACTGGTAGAATAAAAGCAGCCCAGAGAAGCATGTGCTGAGTTAATACCTAATTTAATATCTTTTAATATTCTTAGATTAGTGTCTTCATAAGTTTCAATCGTTTTAATTTGCTCCACTTGTTTCTTACCATTATCTGCAACCAGACGCATTGTGTATGTTCCGGCTGAATCAAATGTAATTTCGGGGGATGCTTCTGATGACTTTGGTATATTAGCGCCGGTAAAATGCCATTGATAAGCTGTTGCACTAACTGACTTATTATTTAACCGTATTGTTACGGGAACTTGGTAATCAGTATCAAAAAAATTAACTTCCCAATCAAAATCAGCAATAATATCATCTAAAACAGTAATCTGCTTTGTTACTGTATACGTCTCCCTTCCATTGGATGCCCTTAAAGTTACCATATATTCTCCTGGCTGCTTATAAACAATGCTTTGGGGTTGTTCTGCTGATCCTGAAAAAAGTGTTGCCCCGGCAAAATCCCATTTATAAGAACTTGTACCTGAACATTTATTATGAATTTTTACTTCTACAGGAGGGAAAGCGCTTTCTATAACTTCTAAATCAAAGTCAACACTAACCGAATCATCCAGACTAATATATATGGTAGAATCTTTTGATGTACCGTATTTATTTGCAGCATTTAGCGTAATAGCATAAGTTCCAGCTTGCCTGTAGCTAATATCTCCCGGATTCTGTTGTTGCGAAAATGCTGGTACACCACCTTCAAACGTCCACTCAAAAGTATCGGCTCCCCTAGTGTTATTTGTAACTGAAATAGTGGATGGTACTGAATAATCTTGATTAACAACCTCAACATTAAAATTAAGCTCTACAGGTACGGTAGTTTCTTTGGTACATGAAAAACAAAAAGCAATCAATAATATTACACCGTAAATTATATTTCTTTTAATACTCATCAATAGTTTTGGTTAAGCATAGGTTTATTTTACATCTGCTAAACTCTCATTTTATGACTATAAACTCTCACTAGTATTAATTTAAAAATCAACACATCACAATCAGGTGTCAAACATAAGCAATAACATTTAACAATTTATTAGCACCTTGCGCAATTTCCCTAAGCCATTTGCGTAGGAATCTATACGTAAAATGCGTAGCAACACATACGCATATGCCGTAGCACACAACTTTAAATATAAGTATATACGTGAATATGAATATATTGGCAATAATACTAATATTGATTTTCACAAATAATATTTTATAATGCTCTATTATTATGAACTCCTGAAGATATTCGAAACAGTTTGTTGTAATCAGGCGTAACCAGCCAATATCTTTATTATACTATACAATAACTCCTAAACTTATTGGAAATAATCATAGGACAATTATTTATACTCCACAGTAAAAAACTTCGCTGATAATCAAAATTTGAACTATTTTTGTGCTTCTGATATAAAAATCATAACAGTAAAGGTATGGCACAAGAGGATGTTTTTAAAAAGTTAGTAGCTCATTGTAAAGAGTATGGTTTTGTATTTCAATCAAGCGAAATATATGATGGCTTAGGGGCAGTTTACGATTATGCTCAAAATGGTGTTGAGCTAAAGAATAACATCAAAAAGTATTGGTGGGATTCAATGGTATTATTGCACGAAAATGTGGTAGGTATAGACTCCTCAATTTTTATGCACCCAACTACCTGGAAAGCCTCCGGCCATGTGGATGCCTTTAATGATCCATTGATTGATAACAAAGACAGTAAAAAACGTTACCGTGCTGATGTATTAATTGAGGATCTGATTCAGAGATTTGAGGAAAAAATAAATAAGGAAGTTACCAAAGCTAAAAAACGTTTTGGTGAAAGCTTTGACGAAGCCCAGTTTTTAGAGACAAATCCTCGTGTACTTTCCACCAAAAAGAAGATAGATGAAGTACATACACGTTTTGCAAAGGCTCTGAACGATAACGACCTTGAGGATTTACGCCAAATTATTGTTGATTACGAAATTGCATGTCCAATATCAGGAACAAAAAACTGGACCGATGTACGCCAGTTCAACCTTATGTTTTCAACCGATATGGGCTCAACAGCCGATGGTTCTCAGAAAATATATTTACGTCCAGAAACAGCACAAGGTATTTTTGTAAACTATCTGAATGTGCAGAAAACAGGCCGAATGAAATTGCCTTTTGGTATTGCACAAATTGGAAAAGCTTTCCGTAACGAAATTGTAGCGCGCCAGTTTATCTTCCGTATGCGCGAGTTTGAACAAATGGAAATGCAATTCTTTGTTCGTCCGGGTGAAGAAATGAAATGGTTTGAATACTGGAAAGAAGCTCGTATAAAGTGGCATAAGGCTATGGGGATGGGCGAAGAAAAATACCGTTTTCACGATCATGAAAAGTTAGCACACTATGCTAATGCAGCAACTGATATTGAATTTAAAATGCCTTTTGGATTTAAGGAAGTAGAAGGTATCCATTCACGCACTGATTTTGACTTATCTCAACACCAGGAATTTTCAGGAAAGAAAATACAATATTTTGATCCTGAACTAAATAAAAGCTACGTACCTTATGTTATTGAAACTTCAATTGGTGTTGACCGTATGTTCCTTAGTATTATGGCTGGTGCATACACCGAAGAAGAGCTGGAAGGTAAAGATGGCAAGAAAGAAACACGGGTAGTATTAAACCTGCCTCCTGTTCTGGCTCCTGTTAAACTAGCCGTTCTTCCATTGGTTAAAAAAGACGGGTTGCCGGATAAAGCGCGTGCTATTATCGATGATTTAAAATTCGATTTCAATTGCCAGTACGATGAAAAAGATAGTATTGGTAAACGTTATCGCCGGCAAGATGCTATTGGTACACCATTCTGTATAACAATTGACCACCAAGCTCTGGAAGATGATACTGTTACCATCCGTTACCGTGATACAATGAAGCAGGAACGTGTAAAAATTGCAGACCTGCACAGTATAATAAGCCAAAAGGTAAGTATGAAAGATTTATTTAAGCAACTGTAAAAGTTACTTATTACAATAATATTAAGGTCTGGATACACATGAATCCGGACTTTTTTTTCTTGTATCTTTTCAAAACATTTGTAACTTGTATTTTAGTTAAACGTAAATAAACCTACACTAAACATAAACGATTGATTACATTTCTCTGTAAAGTTATCTTAGCAACCTTTTTTAATCCAAAACCAGCATTGAATGAAAGCTAATTATTTTTTTATTTGTGTCCTCTTTACTTTATTTTTTGTGCAATGTAAGCCTAAATCAAGCATTGCCGTAACAGGAAATAATAATGGCCCCGCTTCTTTTACACCGAAACAAATAGGCCTAAATGAAGTAAAAGTACAAGGTCAGTTAATAAAAGAAAACGACATTGATTATTTAGTAATTGATAAAGTTCTTTTACGTGGCCGGTCTGCTCCTGTAATCAGTTCGGGACAAAGAGTGAAACTTAACACTATTGATACACCTGTTCCGCCTTACAACAAGGTGATAAAAGGCTTGATTACTTGTAAATCAATACCTGAAACCAATGACTATAGCTGGTCATTTAAACCTATCAACAAATAACTACTATCCTATGAAAAAAACTACATCAAAACTACTATTCTCTACTCTCCTTTTATTTGGAGCAGGACTTTCACTATTTCTATTTAATAATACGGCCAATGAAGGTGAATTTATTGGTCCTGCAAAAAAAATCCGTTCAAGCAACTCCCCCAAAGCAGCACCCCGCGCAGCGGCCGATCGTGACGCTTTTTTCTTCAATGCTTTAAGAGATCCTTCAATTAACCAGATTCCCGGCAATGCACGGGTAAAGGAATTGGAATTATTTCAATCCATAAAAAACATGCGTCTTAAAAGTACAAAAGCATCTACCTATACCTGGGCCGAAGCGGGACCCAATGATGTAGGTGGCAGAACACGCGCATTGGCTATCGATATCAGAAATTCTGATATTATTTTAGCTGGCGGGGTTTCAGGAGGCATCTGGAAATCAACTGACAAAGGTGCATCATGGTCACTAAAAAACACTCCTGAAGAAACCTTATCGGTTACATCAATTTGCCAAGATACCAGAACCGGCCATGAGGATACATGGTATTATTCCAGTGGTGAGTTTGATGGCGGTTCTGCGGGAGCATCAGGTGCTAGCTTTTATGGCTATGGCTTGTTTAAGTCTACCGATAATGGCGAAACATGGACGATGATATACGGCCAGGATACAAATCCATATATTTATGATACTTTATTCGATTTTGTATCAAAAATAAAAGTTAACCCACATAATGGAGAGGTATATGTTGCTGCCAATGGATATGGTTTACTTCGATTAATTAATAATGCTGGTTCCATAGAATTAAAAACTGCAATTGGAGGTGGAAACGACCACTATTATTGTGACTTTGATTTTGATAGTGAAGGTAATGTGTTATGCGTTTTGTCTGATCTTGGATACAACAAATACTATGCTCCAACTAAAAAAGATCCTATAAATAATCCCGGGGTATATTATGCACCTAAAGGAACACTTGATTTTACACAAATTGATCCTGATCAGGTAACATTCCCTTCAAAACACGAAAGAAGCCTTATTCGCTTTGCTCCATCCAATTCTGATATTGGGTATGTTTATACACATAAAGGTAATAATGAGGTTGCATTCCATAAAATTGATATTACAGAAAAGAAACTAATTGACAGAACCGCGTTTTTACCTGCTTCTCCTTCCAATAGTAATGGCAGGTTAGGACAGCAAGGTAATTATAACATGACACTGGCTGTTAAACCTGATGATCCGGATTTTATTATTATTGGAAGTACATCTTTATTTCGTTCTACTGATGGTTTTACTACTGTACCCGAATTTTATAATGGATGGATTGGCGGATATAAAGCCTCCAGTACACTTTCATACTCAAGCTACTTTAATCATCATGCAGATTGTCATATAACTGTTTTTGACCCTAACAGCAATACAGCCGTGTGGAGTGGCCACGATGGCGGTTTGAGTTTTGTTGAAGATATTACACTGCGAACTGCAGAAGGAACCAACTTGAGGTGGGAAAATAAAAACAACGGTTACAATGTAACGCAGTATTATACGGTTTCTGATATTACAAAAGCGAATGAAGACCGCTACCTGGGAGGAACACAGGACAATGGTTCACCATCTTTTAAATGGGATGGCATAAATACAAGCCAATCTACAGATGTAAGTTCAGGTGATGGTTCATATTGCTATATGGGTAAGAACTATGCTTATGTTTCTACTCAAAACGGTAACATTATGAGAATTGGCTATGGCGATGATGGTATGCCACTAAGTCCATATAGTTCTACCGGTCCTTGGAACTGGACGGTAGCTCACCCATCTGATGCAGAAGGACAGCTTTTTATTAATCCTTTTGTTGTTGACAGAAATAATGAAAACATTATGTATTACGCAGGTGGAACGCAAGTGTGGATTAACCAAGGCATGGAAGCCATTCCTGCAAGCCAAAACGAAACAATGCATGGTTGGTATGCACCTGAAGCATTAACATTAACTGGAACAACCGTATCGGCACTAGCGATATCCAAGACCCCCGGCAATGTTCTTTATTATGCTGCATACTCTTCTACCGGAGCACCTAAAATCTTTAAAGTAAAGAACAGCCATTACGATGTTGATTTATTGGTTCGCGAAGATATTTCTATTGATGCTGCCCCTAATGGAGCATATCCCTATTATATCGCTATTAACCCGGCCAATGCTGATGAAATTATTGTTATATTCTCTAATTATGGAGTCCCCAGTGCCTTCCATTCAACTAACGGCGGAGAAAGCTATATAAATATAGATGGTAACCTAACTGCTACAGAAGAAAGTCCTGGCCCTTCATTCCGAAGTGCTGCAATACAAAATTGGGCCGGTGAAAAAACATTTTATGTTTCAACTAGTATTGGAACGTATAAAACCAATAAGCTTAACGGCTCTAATACAATTTGGGAAGTAATTGCCAAGGAAACGCTTGGCAATGTGGTTTGTAACAGGGTTAAGACAAGCGATCTGGATGGCAAAGTCGTAATAGCAACACACGGGCGCGGTCTTTTTGTCGGACAATCGAACAATCCTATATCTGTTATTAATAAACCTGCAAACCAAATTTGCTTTGTAGGCGCTGAAAACATAACCATTGCTTTAAGTAATACTTTTGCCCATTCTGGTTCGGAAACAATTGAGCTTAGTATTCAATCTAATTCTAATGAAAGTGTGGTTACAACATCACTTGCAGACAATAATTTAACCTTAGACTTTAGCGATACAAATACAGGTGTTTCATATATTACTTTAAAGGCCTCTTCTGGAACTGATTATATTGAAACAACATTTTCTGTAACAGTTAAGGAGCTAACAGATACAGGTGTCGAAGTTATCACTACCGAAGATAACACTGAGGAAAAGAAAGAAACACTATCTGTTTATCCAAACCCGAGCAAGGGACAGTTTAATGTAAGTGCCAAAAATTTTGCTGAAGGCAAATGTGAGGTTAGCATTTATAATTCTAATGGCCGAATGGTTTATACAAAATCTTTTAATTCAAGTAATGAGCTCAGTAACTATTCATTCAATTTAAGTGGACAGGCTTCCGGAATTTACATCATGAAAATTCAGCTTAACGAGCAAGTATATACAGAGAAGCTAAGAATAAGGTAAGGAGATACATTGCACTAAAATAATACAGCGGGATACAAGGCTAAGTAACAAAAGCATTTGTATCCCGCTTTGTTATCTGAGCCTTTTTCTATTTCAATAAGTATGCGTATTTTCACATGCAAAATAATAAATGTACAACCATGTTTGACAAGTTTAAAGCCTACCTGCCTAATTTAGCAGCTTTCCTCTTATTTATCGTACTTAGCTTTGTTTATTTCTCACCCGTTCTTGAGGGTAAGAAACTCCCTCAACTAGATAATTCACACGCTATTGCAATGTCTAAGGAGCTGGTTGATTACGAAAAAGCAACGGGAGAAAAATCCATGTGGACCAATTCCATGTTTGGCGGAATGCCTGCTTACCAGATCAGGGGAGATTCTTCAAAAAATATATTCTCAAAACTTAACAGGGCTACCCGCTTGGGCTTACCTTATGAAACGGTAGCTATTGTTTTTCTTTATATGCTTGGTTTTTACCTGCTCCTGTTAAGCATGAAGGTAGATCATTGGCTTAGTGTTATTGGTGCTATTGCTTTTGCTTTCGGCTCCTATAACCTCATCATTATTATAGCCGGACACATCACCAAAACCTATGCCATAGCGCTTATGGCTCCAGTTGTAGCCGGTGTACTATTTGCTTTTAACCGAAACAAGTGGATTGGCGGAATTATAACGGCTGTTGCCCTAGGGATGGAAATTGCCTACAACCATGTGCAAATAACATATTACCTGGCCTTTATGGTAGGCTTTATCATTATCTCTAAATTGATATATGCCATTAAAGAAAAAGCGATTAAAGCTTTTGCACAAACATCCTCAATTTTAGCCCTGGCAGCTATACTGGCCATATTACCCAATGTAACCAACCTGTGGACAACCTACGAGTATGGCAACTATTCCATCAGGGGAGCATCTGAACTTAGTGCTGCTGAAGGCGAAAAAGAACATTCTGGTTTAGATGTTGATTATGCTTTTAGCTGGAGCTATGGTGTACACGAAACCCTTACCCTACTGATCCCTAATGTAGTTGGTGGTGCATCTGAAGGCCTTTCCAATTCAGAAAGTGCAATGCGACAGGTTGATCCGCGACTGAAAGAATATGTTGGCCAGTCAAGTCAATACTGGGGAGGGCGGATCTTTACCAGTGGCCCTGTATATGCAGGTGCACTTATCTGTTTCCTGTTTTTTATTGGTGCATTCTATTATAAAGGTAAGGAGCGTTGGTGGCTAATTGGTATCACTCTTTTTTCTATAATGCTGGCCTGGGGTAAACATTTTGAATCGTTTAATTTCTTTATGTTCTACAACTTTCCCTTGTACAATAAATTCCGAACGGTAGAAATGGCTTTGGTACTTGCTTCAATGGCAATGCCTGTATTGGGCTTTCTGGGTTTAAAAACCCTTATTGATAAGCCTGAACTTATAAAGAAAGATACCAAGTGGTTTTTAATCGCTTTTGCTTTAACCGGAGGGCTAAGCTTATTATTAGCCCTGTTCCCGAATATTTTTGATATTTATAAGTTTTTATCGCCAATGGAACAGCAACAAATTGGTGCACAAATTAACCAGGGTGGTGAACAGGCTCAAATGTATCAACTTTTAGAATCGAACCTTATTTCTGCCCGCCAGATCTTATTAACATCAGATGCATGGCGTAGCTTTGTTTTTATCCTGCTTGGCTCTGCATCATTATGGTTTTATGCACAAAATAAACTATCAAAGCGTTATTTGATATGGGGCCTGGCTATCATCGTTTTTATTGATCTGTGGGGTGTTTCAAAGCGCTACCTCAACAACGATGATTTTGTAAGCAAATCAAAAGCACGGCAGGAGTTTGCCAAATCGAAAGCTGATGAAGCAATCTTAAAGGATAAAGACGATTATTACCGTGTACTCCCTATCTATCGCGATCCGTTTAAGGATGGTTTTACTCCTTATTGGCACAAATCAGTTGGTGGTTTCCACGGTGCTAAATTACGCCGTTACCAGGATGTAGCTGACTATTATTTAATGGATAACTGGCAGGAACTGGTAAAGGTTCTCCAGACAGCACAAACGCCGGGCGAGCTGGAAGAAGCTATGGAACATATGCCGGTTCTGAATATGATGAATACAAAATACATCATATTTAACCCCGGAGCACACCCCATCTTCAACCCTAGTTATATGGGCAATGCCTGGTTTGTAAAAAATATAAAAGAAGTAGCCAGTCCTGACGAAGAGATTGCTGCGCTCGGTTCAACTGATTTAAAAACAACTGCTGTAGTTGAAAAGCGCTTTACAGATAAAGTAAAAGGCTACTTAACTGATACGATAAGCGGTCAAATTAATTTAACCAGCTATGCACCAGATTATTTAATATTTGAATCAAATACCACACAGGAACAATTAGCGGTATTTAGCGATATTTATTACGATAAGGGCTGGAATGCATATATTGATGGTGAAAAAACAGAGCTAATACGTGCCAATTATATTCTTCGTGCACTTATGATTCCGGCCGGAGAACATGATATTGAATTTCGTTTCGAACCAAAATCATTTAGTATTGGCCAGACATTAGCTATAACTGGTTCAATTACAATGCTTATTTTAATTGCAGTTGGCATTTTTATATTCATCCGAAATAGGAAATAGGAATAGAACATACCATAATTTAAAGGATGTCGTTTGGCATCCTTTTTTGTATATTATCTTTTATAAACTGAGGACTATCGGGATATCTCAAATGTAATTGGGGAGGTTTATGCCCAAAACAAGCAAACCTTGCAAAAAAGTCCTGCTCATACCTTGTTTGTACCTTCACTACAAAATATAGCATAAACTGCAACTCTAATTTTATATTAATCGGATTATTAAATGTTTTATTTCGACTCCCGCAAAGCACAAAAGATAGAAATTCGCTACAAATAGCACCTTTTTTTATCCCTTCACCTACTCAATCAACCTTCGGAAACATATTTTGTTACTTTTGTAGAACACAATTGTAAAGCATGCAAACAGACAAGGCTAAGAAAGAAACCAAACAATTCTTGCTTGATCAACGCTATTTAGCAATGGCTCGTATTTGGTCGCAGAATTCATATTGCAACCGCAGACAGGTTGGTGCTATCATTGTTAAAAATAAAATGGTGATAAGCGATGGCTATAACGGTACACCTTCAGGTTTTGAAAACGAGTGTGAAGATTGCACCAATAAAACAAAACCGTATGTGCTGCATGCCGAAGCTAATGCAATTACCAAAGTAGCTCGGTCTAACAATAGTTCGGATGGCTCAACCCTATACGTTACAGCATCACCTTGTATAGAGTGTTCAAAATTAATTATCCAGGCAGGAATTAAGCGTATTGTTTACGCCGAGAAATATCACAACACAGATGGCCTTGATTTACTGGAGAGGGCAGATATTGAGGTTGTGCATATTAGTGATGAGTTAATTGCTGTGGATAGTGGTGAAATTAAAGGAATTAAACAGGGATAACACACTATGTATCTCTTACTGACATCAAAAAAAATAAATAGAATATGACACAGTCAAATAGTAAACGACAGATTTTTATGCCTGTTATTTTTGCCCTTTTGGTGGTACTAGGCATTTTTATCGGGCGCAACTTTATGCCAGCAAGCAGAAGTGGTAGTAATCCATTAATGATATACCCCCAGACTAATAAGCTGGATGCCTTAATGAAACTAATTGAAGATGAATATGTTGATACGATTAACCGGCAGGCAATTGAAGAAAAAATTATACCGGAGATATTAAAAAACCTTGACCCACATACCGTTTATATACCAGCTAAAGACTTGGCAAAAGTTAATGAAGATTTACAAGGAAATTTTGGAGGTATTGGTGTTCAGTTCAGTATGCAGAATGATACGGTAATGGTTATCAATGTTATTCCGGGTGGCCCATCAGAGAAAGTGGGTATTCTGCCGGGCGACCGTATTGTGACTGTTGATGATTCTATTATAGCTGGTATAGAAATGCCTACTGATAATGTAATGAAAAAACTGCGAGGTGAGATGGGTACCAGTGTTAAGGTGAAGATTGCCCGTCGCCCACATAAAGAATTGCTGGAGTATAACATTACCAGGGGGATTATCCCTATTTATAGTGTTGATGTCAGCTATATGGTAAATAAAACAACAGGGTATATTAAAGTTGATCGTTTTGCTCAAAATACTTTCCAGGAGTTTTTAACTGCTTTAGCTAAACTAAAAGCAAATAATTGCCAAGAACTAATTATTGATTTCAGAGGCAACTCGGGAGGATTACTCGATGTAGCTATTCGTTTGTGTAATGAATTTCTTCCGGCTAAAGATCTGATTGTGTACACTGAAGGCAAGGCTCAAAAACGCCAAAATGTACATGCTAACGGCGCTGGCACATGCCAGGATATGAAGGTGATTGTATTAATAGATGAATATTCTGCCTCTGCCAGTGAGATTTTTGCAGGAGCAATACAGGATAACGACAGGGGGTTGGTTATAGGCCGTCGTTCTTTTGGTAAAGGCTTAGTGCAGCAACAGATTCCTTTACCTGATAACTCTGCTTTACGTCTTACGGTAGCACGCTACCACACGCCTAGTGGCCGTTGTATTCAGAAACCATATGAAAATGGTGCGAAGGACTATTATGAAGATATATATAAACGTTATGAGCATGGTGAATTTTTCACAAAAGACAGTATACAGTTTAATGATGACTTAAAATATACTACCAAAAACGGACGAACTGTTTATGGTGGAGGCGGTATAATGCCCGATATTTTTGTACCTCGTGACACAACTATTCTTACTGATTATTTTATCAACTTAAGAATGAATGGTATTATTTACCGTTATGCACTTAAGTACACCGATGATCATCGTAAAGAACTGGCAAACCTGACATCAGCTAAAGAAATTGAAGACTATTTAAATCGTAAACCTTTAGTAAGCGAGTTATTAAAATTTGCCAAAGATACAGGGGTAAAATTCAACCAAAAGGAATTTAATATATCGAAACAACTAATTGAACTGGAGCTTAAAGGTTATATAGCGCGAAATATCATCGATAATGAAGGATTCTATCCTATAATTCACCAAATTGATGATATCTTTTTAAAGGCCGTAGATGAGGCTGCTAAACTTAAATAAGCCAGGATACTATTTTAAAATTTTGCAGATCGACGAGAGAACTTCTTTCAATTCGTTGTATTGAAGTTCATCTAGTGTCCCGGCTTTATAAGCCGGGATCATTTTTGTTCTTGCTAAATAATCTGAAATGGGAGGCTTCTTCTCTTTGTTTCCTGATGTTTATTCAGTGTTAAATGTACTTTTCAATTTCTAACCTGATTTGCTTATTAATTAATAAGCATAAGTTTTCATTAATGTTGGCTGCCTAACGCACAAGCCTTATCCGAAAAAGATTTCCGGGGAAAAGACTTTATTATACACCCGCCTCGATCAGAGCTTTTATAAATGATTTTTGATCTTTTTATTCTTATTAACGAACCTTATTAACCTAAGTTCGATTTAAACATCAAAACTCGCATATAAGTAAATAATTGATTATCAAAACAAAATCCATTAGATAAAGGGAAGGGGTTATATCACCTTCATAAAAAAAGCCACCCCTTAACGAGGTGGCTTTTATATCTGTTAACAAACGGCAAATTACTCAGCAGCTTGTTCCATTAACAAGTTAAGGATATCAGAACCTGCTTTTGCAACTGATGTACCAGGGCCAAAGATAGCCACAGCACCAGCATCATAAAGGAACTGGTAATCCTGTGCAGGAATTACACCACCACAAATCACTAAGATATCCTCACGTCCAAGCGCTTTAAGCTCTGCTATAATCTGAGGTACCAATGTTTTATGACCAGCAGCCAGTGACGAAACACCTACAACATGAACATCATTTTCAACGGCTTGTTTAGCTGCTTCTGATGGTGTCTGGAACAATGGTCCCATATCCACATCAAAACCTATATCAGCATACCCTGTTGCTACTACTTTTGCTCCACGATCGTGCCCATCCTGACCCATCTTAGCGATCATGATACGCGGCTGACGACCTTCTTTCTCAGCAAATTCTTTTGCTAACTGTGTTGCTTTAGCAAACTCCTTATCGTCTGCTGCTTCTGCACTATACACTCCTTTAATTGATCTTATTACAGCGTTATATCTACCTACGATTTTTTCACAAGCATCAGAGATCTCTCCTAATGAAGCACGTTTTTGTGCTGCATCAACGGCTAACTCAAGCAAGTTACCTTTACCTGTTTCAACTGCTTTTGTTATGGCCTCTAATGAAGCCTGAACCTCTGCCTCGTTACGGTTAGCACGAAGCTTCTTAAGACGCTCAATCTGTGAACGGCGAACCTCCATGTTATCAACATCTAAAATGTCAATCGGATCTTCTTTCTCCAAACGGTATTTGTTAGTACCAACAATAGTTTGAGTCTGACTATCAATTTTGGCCTGTGTACGTGCGGCAGCTTCTTCAATACGCATCTTAGGAATACCTGACTCAATTGCTTTTGCCATACCACCTAATGACTCAATCTCTTCAATATGAGCCCATGCTTTGTCAACCAACTCTTTGGTTAATGACTCTACATAATATGAACCTGCCCATGGGTCAACACCTTTACAAATTTGCGTCTCGTCCTGAATATAAATCTGTGTATTACGAGCAATACGCGCAGAGAAATCAGTTGGTAATGCAATTGCCTCATCCAGTGCGTTAGTGTGTAACGATTGTGTGTGACCTAATGTAGCTGCCATTGCTTCAACACAAGTACGACCAACATTGTTAAACGGATCCTGCTCCGTTAACGACCAACCCGAGGTTTGTGAGTGTGTACGTAAAGCTAAAGACTTTGGGTTCTTTGGGTTAAACTGCTTCACAATTTTCGCCCACAACATACGTCCTGCACGCATCTTAGCAATCTCCATAAAGTGGTTCATACCAATTGCCCAGAAAAAAGACAAACGTGGTGCAAATGCATCAATATCCAGTCCTGCCTGTGTACCTGCACGTAAGTACTCTAAACCATCAGCTAAGGTATATGCCAGCTCAATATCAGCAGTAGCACCTGCTTCCTGCATATGGTAACCCGAGATTGAAATAGAGTTAAACTTAGGCATTTTTTGTGATGTATATTCGAAAATATCAGCAATCACTTTCATTGAAAACTCAGGTGGATAAATGTACGTGTTACGCACCATAAATTCTTTCAGAATATCATTCTGGATAGTACCTGATAACTGCTCTAAAGTAGCCCCCTGCTCTAATCCTGCAACAATATAGAAAGCTAATACCGGTAATACAGCACCATTCATTGTCATTGATACCGACATCTTATCCAATGGAATACCATCAAATAATACGTTCATATCAAGAATCGAATCAATAGCTACACCTGCTTTACCCACATCACCCTCTACACGTTCGTGATCTGAATCGTAACCACGGTGCGTAGCCAAATCAAATGCTACAGATAAACCCTTTTGCCCTGAAGCAAGGTTACGCTTATAAAATGCGTTTGACTCCTCTGCAGTAGAGAAACCTGCGTACTGACGAATAGTCCACGGGCGCATTGCATACATACCTGAGTATGGTCCGCGCAGGTATGGAGGTAAACCTGAAGCATAATTTAAGTGCTCCATGCCCTCTAAATCGTCTTTACTATATACTGGTTTAACAGGGATTTGCTCTGGTGTAACCCAGTTCTTTTTAATCCCGTGTTTTTGTTCCCAAGCAGATACGTCTTTCGTACCACATGGCTTGGTTTTAAAATCTATGTTATTAAATTTTGGTCGCATATTTATTAGAATTTTAGATTAATAGATAATAGATTGTTAGATTTTCCCTTTTACAAACTCTTTCCAAAACTGAAGATCATCTTTTGTATTTCTTGTATTAATCCAATAAAATACATCAAATCATCTTCACTAATAAAATTCAAATCACAGGACAAATAGAACTGCGTTTCCAGTTCAAGGGATGAACTATTAGCAATTTCAAGATAACGACAAAATTCTTTTGAAGACTTATGCCCTGATCCTTCTGCAATATTTGAAGGAATTGATACGGAAGTACGCCTCATCTGATTGGTTAATCCATACATTTCAGACTTAGGATAAGTGCTGGTAATAGTATAGACCTCCTTAACAAGAACTCTACTCTTTTGCCACACTTTTAATTCTCTGAAATTATGCATTATGCTTTTTGTCTATTATCTATTGTCTAATAGTCTATTATCTCTATCTATTATTTTAAAATCATCTCGTTAAAACTCTTAAGCGTCTCAAGTACATTTGAGCGAACATTCACAAAATTTGTGATGCCTTTTCCCTTTAACTCATCAGCACAAGCCGGAGCACCAGCAATGACTAATGGTGTATCGCCTAATAATTCAAATGCTTTAGGAGCTGCTTCTGCGTATTCGTCATCTGCGCTACAAAGTACCACAATGTCTGCACCTGCTTTTTTAGCAGCTTCAACACCTTCTTCAATGGTTTTAAATCCAAGGTTATCGATAATTTCGTAACCGGCACAACCAAAGAAGTTACCTGAAAACTGGGAACGTGCTAAACGCATTGCTAAATTTCCGTAGGTCAGCATAAAGACTTTAGGACGCTTAGCGGCTTTTTCGGTTGCTAAACGCAATGCCTCAAATTCATCCGCAGCACGGAACAACTCGATAGGTTCAATAAGCTTTTCGCCTTCACATGAAGTACAAACACGCTCTAATTTTGATAAATCAATATCGCCAGAGATGATTTCTCCTGTGTTAGGGAACTGGTTTGTTCCTAACAGGTTTTCACGACGGGTAGCAACTGCTTTACGACGTTTGTCTGCTGTTTCTTTAACAAGGCTCTGAACAAAACCCTCTTTAAGAGCAGCTAAATAACCTCCTTTTTCCTCAGCCTCAACAAATAAAGCCCATGCTTGCTCAGCAATGCTGTTTGTTAAGTTTTCTATATAATATGAACCTGCTGACGCATCCACAATCTTCTCGAAATGACACTCTTCTTTCAACAATAATTGCTGATTACGGGCAATACGCTCAGAGAATTCATCAGAGTCCTTGTACAATGCATCGTATGGCTTAATAGTTAACGATTGTGTACCTCCTAAGGAAGCCGACATGGCTTCTGTTTGCGTACGTAACATATTTACGTTTGGATCGAAAATAGTTTTATTCCACTCAGAGGTTTCACTGTGAATATGCATTTTACATACCTCAACACCAGTTGGTTTGTATGCTTCTACAATCTTAGCCCACAATAAACGTGCTGCTCTAAGCTTTGCAATTTCCATAAAATAGTTACCACTAATACCAAAGTTAAACTTCAGATTAGATGCTGCTTCATTTATAGAAAGACCTCTTTCAGTAAGTTGAGACAGGTACTCATTACCCATTGAAAGTCCAAATGCTAATTCCTGTACAATTGAAGAACCTGCATTATTAAAGTTCTTAGCGTTAATTGCTACTACTTTAAACTGGGGAAGATCCTTAGCAATTTCAACAATCTCCTTCACACGATCAATTGCATTCTCAATTGATGAACATATTTTACCGGTAGTTGTAAGACTGCCAATCGGGTCGAAGTTGATTGATCCTTTTACTTCTGCCAGGTTACGGTTCATCTTCTTAAGCGTTGCTACAATCGCTTCTGCTAATTCTTTATTACCATGCTTAGTAGCAAAGTTTAACTCCACATCATCAGAAAGGATGTTTTTCAACAAAGCCTCAATGTTAGCTTCTGTAATAAGCGATTTATCTTCAAAGATAAAACCAAGGCTGTCTACTCCCTTTGTAAGAATAGTTAAAGCCTTTTCATTGGCTGCTTTTACATCTTTAACAATAATGTCCTGACGAACAAACCAACGGTTTGTCTTTGCACTATTTCCACGTACATAAGGGAATTCGCCAGGCTGGCTGTCCAAATAATTTAATGATTCAAGGTCTTCAGAACGGTAAAAAGGCTGTACGTTGAACCCTTCGTTGGTTCTCCATACCAGCTTTTTTTCAAAGTCTGCTCCTTTAAGGTCTGCCGTGATTTTATCCATCCACGCCTGCGTAGATACTGGAGGAAAATCACTAAATAACAGTTGATTTGTTTTATCTGCCATAATATAACTGTTTGTTTTTTCCAAGGCGCAAAAATAAGCCTTTTGTTTATATTAAAACTAAATTTTAACGGTTTTTAAAGGTGTTATAGAGCATGATAATCAATATCATATGTATAAACCTTAATACATTGCATTTATTATTCTGCCACAACTCATACTTAATCAGTACGTTATTAAAGCTAATTTTCTTTAATAAGTCAAAAGCGCTGGATAAGAAACACTCCAATAATTAATAAAATAATTCCAATAATACGCCCAGGCGAAATAGAATGCACAGCCACATTAAAAAATCCATAATGATCAATTATTGATGCAACAACCATTTGTCCGCCAATAGATGCGCCCAGCATTGTGACAACACCAATTTTAGGAATAAGGATAATAGCTGAACTAACGTAAATAGCACCAATTACTCCACCAACAAATAAAAACAAGGGTATTTCAACCCATGTTTCTTTTACTGGCAGCTCGGCACGCATTATAACATTAAGTACAAATAAGGTTAAGGTTCCTATGAAGAAACTTACAAAAGCAGCCTGAAGAGGATTTTTCAAAATACCGCCCAGTTGCGAATTAATACTGCCTTGCACAGCCAGAAGCCCTCCTATTAAAAGTGCAACTCCCGTAAGAATATACTTCAGATACATTAAATAAAGATTGAATAGTGGCCTGCAAGTTACGGTAAAAAGTGCGGAAGGAAAATGCATAAATGTCATAAAAAACATGTTTAACGCAGAGACATAAATGAAAAACAATATCAATCAAATAATAAACTCTATAACAAAAAAAATCGCATCATTAATAATCTAACGATGCGATTCCTGATCTCTTTTCCAGGTCTTCCTATCTCACTTCTGAGCCTTCTTTAACAGTATTGGCCGGTGCTACAAACTCTAACTTGCCTGTTACATCCTCAGCCATCAATATCATACCTTGTGACTCTATGCCACGAATCTTACGCGGCGCCAGGTTAACCAAAATACTCACCTGCTTTCCGATGATTTCTTCGGGCTTGAAAAATTCGGCAATACCCGAAACAACAGTACGCTGATCAATACCAGTATCTACTTTTAACTGAAGTAGTTTTTTTGTCTTAGCCACTTTCTCTGCCTCAATGATTGTACCTACACGGATATCCATTTTTACAAAGTCGTCAAACTCAATATTTTCTTTGGCTGGTACTGCTACTTTACTGGCAGCTTCATTATCCACTTTGGTCTGGGCTAATTTATCCAGCTGAGTCTGAATCGTCTCATCCTCTATCTTTTCAAATAACAACTCCGGTTTATTAATGGCGTGCCCAGCTTCCAATAAGTCCAGCTTCCCACAAGCATCCCATTCCAAACCATTAAGGTTTAGCATACTTTGCATCTTCTTAGCTGTAAATGGTAAAAACGGTTCAATCAAAACAGATACATTAGCTGTTATCTGAAGTGCAATATTCATAATTGTCTTCACGCGTTCAGCATCTGTTTTAATCAGTTTCCATGGCTCAGTATCAGCCAGGTATTTATTTCCTAAGCGAGATAAGTTAATAGCTTCCTTCACAGCTTCACGAAATTTGAAGCTATCCAAAGCATCTTCTACTTTCTTTACCAAAACAGGAATCTCATTTAAGGTTTCTTTATCGTAATCCTTAAGCTCCCCCTGTGAAGGAACAACCCCATCATAGTATTTATGGGTAAGCACAACTGCACGGTTTACAAAATTACCAAGTATAGCCACCAGCTCATTGTTATTACGTGCCTGGAAATCTTTCCATGTAAAATCATTATCTTTTGTTTCCGGCGCATTAGCTGTTAAAGTATAACGCAATACATCCTGCTTATCTTTAAAATCAACCAAATATTCATGTAACCAAACAGCCCAGTTGCGTGATGTTGAAATCTTATCGCCTTCCAGATTTAAGAACTCATTGGCTGGTACATTTTCAGGTAGAATATAACTGCCCTCAGCCTTTAACATTGATGGAAATACGATGCAATGAAACACAATATTATCTTTTCCAATAAAATGAAGTATACGAGAATCTTCATCTTTCCAGTACTTGTCCCATTCAGGTGTTAATTCCTTGGTGGCTGATATATAACCAATTGGCGCATCAAACCAAACATAAAGTACTTTACCGTCAACTCCTTCAACTGGTACTGGTACTCCCCAATCTAAATCGCGACTTACTGCGCGCGGTTGCAAACCAAGGTCAATCCATGATTTACACTGACCATATACATTCGGCTTCCACTCTTTATGATCTTCTAATATCCATTCTTTTAAAAATGGCTCATGCTTATCCAATGGTAAATACCAGTGTTTGGTTTTACGAACAACGGGAGTGCTACCTGAAACAACAGATTGTGGATTAATTAGATCTGTTGCATTTAATGACGTACCACAACTCTCACACTGATCACCATAGGCTCCTTCGCTTTTACAATGCGGGCAGGTGCCTGTTATATAACGATCGGCTAAAAATTGCTTGGCTTCTTCATCGTAATACTGTTCCGATTCTTTTTCAATAAATTCACCTTTATCGTATAATGTTTTAAAAAATTCACTCGCAGTTTCGTAATGTATTTTACTTGTGGTACGCGAATACACATCAAATGAAATACCAAACTTCTCAAAGGATTCTTTGATTATACCATGAAACTTATCCACCACATCCTGGGGTGTGATACCTTCCCTCTTGGCCTTTAAGGTAATTGGCACACCATGTTCATCAGAGCCACCAATTAACACCACGTCTTCTTTTTTAAGGCGTAGGTAGCGTACATAAATATCAGCCGGTACATACACACCTGCTAAATGACCAATATGAACAGGACCATTGGCATAGGGTAATGCTGTTGTTACCAAAGTTCTTTTGAAATCTCCCGCTTGCTTCATTCTGCTTGAATTATTTTATGTTTTTTGAAAACCTGGTATTCTATGGTTTATTTTAATTGCGCAAAGATATGCAAAGTAATTTATTATAGAAGCAAGACTCAGACATCAAGACACATGTCTGTTTTTATTTTCAGAAATATCCTCATACTTTTATTTGGTTATGATAGGATCAAGAGGTAAGTATCAAGACATAAGACGATTTTCATTTTTAGAATTATATTGATACTTTTATCCTGATACGAGAAATAGATGCCAGACACAAGTATCAAGATATAAGACGATTTTCATCTTCAGAATTATATTGATTATCTTGATACCTAGACACTAAATAAAAATGATATTCCCTAAGTCACTTACAAAAGGTTCAACCATTGGTATTGTAGCACCGGCAGGCAAAACAGATGCTGAAACCATTCATTTTGCTGAGAAGTTTTTGCACAAAAAAGGCTATAAAGTTGTGTTGGGTGATAATGTCACCAATACCTTCTTCCAATATGCAGGCAATGATGAGCATAGAAAAAATGACCTTCAGCACATGCTTAACAGCAAGGATATTGATGCCATTTTTTGTGCCCGTGGCGGATATGGCACCATCCGGATTATTGATCAACTGGATTTTACTCATTACCTAGAATACCCCAAATGGATTGTGGGATATAGCGACATAACAGTGCTTCATGCCGCCTTAAATCATAAGGTTGGAGTGGCTTCAATTCATGGGCCAATGCCGAAGAATTTTCCGGATAAAGCAGTGGATGAAGAGGATATTGAGAACCTTTTTAAGCTTTTACATGGCGAACGACCTAATTACACCATAAAGCCCTGTCAACTTAACCGACATGGCAAAGCCGAAGGTATTTTGATTGGTGGTAACCTGTCTTTAATCTATGCTTTAAGGGCAACTGATATTGATCCTGATCCTCATGGCAAAATTCTTTTTATAGAAGATTTATCGGAATACTTGTATCATCTCGACCGAATGATGCAAAACCTGAAACTAAGTGGTTTTTTAAGTCAACTCAGTGGATTAGTGGTTGGTGACTTTACCGACATGAAAGATAATAATGATCCTTATGGACAAAATGCTCTTGAAATAATAAAAGAGGCTGTTTCAGGCTATAACTACCCCGTATTATTTAATTTTCCGGCTGGTCATAGTCACCTCAACCAACCATTGATATTTGGGAAAAGAGTAAGCTTAAATATAACCGAAAACAACTGTCACCTAACTTTTTAAATTATGGCTGATCATAATGAACTGGGTAAAACGGGCGAAGCTATTGCTGCCAGATATTTAGAAAAGAAGGGCTTTGAAATACTGGAACGCAACTGGCAATTCAACCATAAGGAACTTGACCTAATTGCTAAGCACAACAATTATTTGGTAATAATAGAAGTAAAAACACGTACTACAGATGGTTGGGAAAATCCGAAGGAAGCCATTACTAACGGTAAAATTCGCTTTATTGTAGAAGCAACCGAGGCTTATATTAACACTATGAATATAGAAAATGAGGTGCGCTTTGATGTGGTAACTCTTATTCAAGATGGCGACGACTGGATAATTGAGCATATTGAGGAAGCGTTTCATCCAAGTTTATAAAGTGAAAGAAAAAAACAAGCTAATCACTGAGATGCGGAGACACAAAAGCAATAAATAAAAGTTAACTCAGCGGATTAATATCCGTTTTGAAACAGCAAATTATTTAAACGATGAATATAGAAGAATTCAGAGAATATTGCATAGCCAAACCAGCTGTAACCGAAGAGTTCCCCTTTGATGAAGTGACTTTGGTTTTTAAAGTTGCAGGTAAAATGTTTGCCTTAACCGGTTTGGATAAGGCATTCAGCATTAATCTAAAATGCGAGCCAGAGCTGGCAATCAGTTTAAGAGAGGAATACCCTGCTGTACAGCCCGGCTACCATATGAGTAAAAAGCACTGGAACACAGTGGATATTGACGGATCGGTTAAAGATGAATTATTACGGGAGTGGATTGATCACTCATATGATCTGGTAGTAAAGAGTTTAACCAAAAAGGTGAGGGAAGAGAACAAGCTCTAGTATATACGGATATTGAAATACACAACTAAAACCAAATATAAAACGTGCCATAAGACCTATAGGAGGGGGGGAATTATACATGACGAACATACATCCTGTAAATCATTTTCTTATCTAATACGTAAATAATAAACACAACTTGTACATGACTTTAACATCTTGATAATAAATTAAAATGAAAAAACTCGCCAGATATTTCTTTCAAGGCTTACTTTATGTTGTACCTGTTGCTGTAACTTTATACGTATTAATATCTTCATTTATCTGGCTTGATGGCCTTTTACGCGATCTGGACATATTTCAACATGAGCCATACGCCCGTTTTAATTTCCCGGGATTAGGCCTGCTGGTCATTCTCCTCGTCATTACGCTCATTGGTTTTATCGGCCAACGCTTAATTACTACCCCCATTAGTAACTCATTTGAGCAAATGCTCAAAAGAGCACCACTTATTAAAGTCATCTACTCCTCGGTAAAAGACCTCTTATCTGCCTTTGTAGGTAAAGAACGTAAATTTGAAAAGCCCGTTCTTATAACACTTGATAAGGAAGGTATTCTGCAACGCTTTGGCTTTATCACTGCTACAGATTTAACTCAATTAGGAATAAAAGATAAAATAGCCGTTTACATGCCTAGCTCGTATGGTATCCTTGGCGAATTATATGTCGTACCTGCTAATCATGTTAAGCCTTTGGATGTACATCCGGCTGATATAATGAAATTTATTGTCTCTGGTGGTGTTACAAAAGTAAAATGATACGATTTATAACTATAGTTACATTATTTCTTTTACCGCTACTAACAGTGGCACAAAAAGTTCAGCAAAAAGGGAAAGCATCTTTTTATGCCAACACGTTTGAAGGCCGTCTGACCGCAAATGGTGAGACCTTTAGTAACAACAAAATGACTGCAGCACACCGCACTTTACCATTCGGAACCCAAGTGATAGTTACCAACTTATCCAACAAACGAAATGTACTTGTTACCATTAACGACAGGGGACCTTTTATAAAAGGGCGTATAATCGATTTAAGTCAAAAAGCTGCTAAAGAACTGGGATTCTATCTTGAAGGTATAACTGAGGTAAGTATTGATATTGCTCATCAAACTATTCCCAAAGGAGCACTGCTTCAGCCTCTTATACCAATATCTATCGAAACTATCAGAATCCATTCCTGTTACAACATTAATACCAGGACACTCAAAAACCAAGTCCCGTAAGCCATTTAATTGTACGGCATAGCTTTTGATTGTATCTTCGCCATTCTATACTCTCTAGAACTAAAAGCTGATGAAGAAAACATTAATATTACTTAGCACGGTTATAATGGTTGCCTGTAATCCTACAGCCAAACTACCATCTATACAAACACAGGCCGATGCTGCTTTTGAACGAGCAGATTACAGCAAAGCCTATACCCTGTACCAGGAATTTATTACACTTGCAAAAGCCAATAATGTGGAGGTGGACGAAACGCTTTATATCAAACAAGCTCAAACCTGTGCCCAGCTTGATAAAGTGGATGAGGCAAGCACAATATACAATACACTTCTGGAGGATAAAGCCAATACCAGGCTGCTTGCTGAGTACGCACAAATGCTACAACACAAGGGAAAAGTTGATGATGAATTAGCGTTATGGAATTCTAAAAAAGATCAACTTAAGAATACTGATTTAGTAAAATTATCTACCGAGCGTCTTATCTTTCTTAATACTTCAAAAGAAAACCACCAGGCAGTAGTGGATGCTTACGATGCCAAAGGAGACATTAAGCTTTCAAAAGAAGCACAGCTGGCTAATATTAAGGCACTGGAAGCAACTAATAAAGCTTACCCTGCTGCCAAAGCATGTAACTTGCTTTTAAAAGAAGAACCCGGTTATACGGCAGCACTGGAATGGAAGGCTAAATACTATTACAACAAAGCAGAGAACAGGTATAAAACAGAAATGGCCAATTATAACAAAAAAAAGAATGCCACTACTTATGCTTATTTGCGTCGCGACCTTAAAAAGGTATCAGCTGATTTCCGTATCTCGCGCGATACATTTCTACAGCTTCGTAAACAGAATGCCTCTGACAAAAGCTATATCCGCCATTTAAAAAACATTTACCTGCGACTTGACCAAAAAGCTGAAGCTGCTAAAATGGATAAGTTACTTTAAACTGCCTCAAAAAAGCCAGATATAATATTTAAAGTACAATTCAATACTACATTGAACCCAATAGCTATCGGGTTCAATGTAGTATTGGTATTATATAAGCGTTATCGCAAACAGAATGCAAGATTTTAAATTGATTGATACCTGCCTGACTAAAAAGAAATTTAAAGACTTCTTTAATAAAAATATAGCGGCATTATAATACAAAAGCCACGCTATCTCTAACGTGGCTTTAATTTTTACATTATAGGCCAGAGGCCTTGTTTAAAGCGACGTAGCCAGAGGCATACGCCAAACGATTTACATTATTTAGTTCCTACGTGGAACGGGGGCATTAGCACCGTTTTTAGCGTGTTAATAGCGTTGCTTACTTCTTGTTGTTCCTGTTCTGTTAATTCTATTATATAATTTTCTAGCATAACTTTTGTTTTTTAATAACACCTTACCGCACGCTTTATACGTACGGCGGTGTTGTGTTTATTTCTTAATTATTTTAGCTTTATTATTGAGCCAGCCAAATTTCTTCTTAACCATACTTTCATCAAATTCAATACTCTTATAATTATCCTTTGTAACTTCAATTGGTATTAGAGCATGATAGACTGGGTTCTTTTTGCTATAGATTACCAAATATTTATGCTTTGGACATTTTAACCTTTTTTCCTGACTATCTTTTGGTATCGAATATAACCCTCTATAAAGCTTATTTTCTATTTTATACACATAGTGGTGTCCTATTGACATAGTTACATTTCCTCCAATAAAACTCTCTGTTGTTACTGCAATTGTTCTTTCGTACTCAGTTAAATAGTTTCTATAAAATATTGAGTCCAAAGTATTCATAACAATAAGCAATAGAATAAAAACGGCAACAATAATGACTATTTTATGACTATTTGACAATTGCATGTGTGTTTTTTTGTCCATAAGTAGTTAGTATATTAATGTAGTTCCCATATGAATTCCCAACTCCATTTCCTAAAGAATTTCCAAATTGAGTGCCTGTATATTGTATAAACGTACCTGATATTGCTCTGGCTGAATATCCTGAAACACCATCTTTATGAGTGACAAATCCATTTTCAAGGCTTGAATATTCAAAAACAGTACCTGCGACAACATTAAGGCCTTTGCCCCAGATATTTCCACCCGGAATAGCTGAAGTAATATTGAAGTTCATTATTGCTTTTTGTCCATCAAAGTCATGCTTTATAAGTTGAGAAGTAAATTCTCCTCCCATTGCAGGCAAGTTTATTAAACCTGCTGCTGCTAATTCTGCACCACCAATAATTGCCACAGGTAATCCTACCGAAACACCAGCAACAGTAGTTGCATCTTCATTAATAGCATTATTAACAGATTGCTTAACAGCCCTATTATCAATAGCACTTACCTGGCGTTGGTATTCATCCATCGCCTCCTCATGATTATCGCCAATATTACCATTCTGTTTATTCCAATCTGCTAAAGTACCATCAAAACTTGAAGTCCATGTACCATACTTTCCTTCGCTGCTAAATCCTGATGGAGCTTTACCTACAACGGTAGCTTCACCTAGTAATACAGGGTTGTTTTCGTGCCCAACAGGTGGATCATCTACCCTCATTCCATCAGGGGTTTTGCTCCATATGTACAATGGCCTTTTCTACAAATGCCATGGTTTTATCACCCATTTTTGCCAGTTGCTTTATTTCGCTTGCATCTAAATCTATTAGCTTTGGCATTAGCACCGTTTTAAGCGTGTTTATAGCAGTAGTTACTTCTTTTTGTTCTTCTTCGGTTAATTCTATTATTTAATTTTCCAGCATAATTTCTGTTTTTTAATTGATGAATATTTTGCCAACTACGGCACAGGTTATTAACCTGCGCCTGTTGGACTTTTTATTCTTCGTTTTTGATTAAATCCCTTATCTACTATGAAAGGATTCGTGTGGCAGCAAAGGGGGTATATCAAACCTATAAAACCCCTCTTTAAGTTTACTACTCTTACCAGCCAAATATGATACCCAATAATACTATAACTGAAGGCAACAGTAAAATTACTTGTCTCGGACTCAGTCTATTTGAATTTGATAAGGTCAAATAAGTTAACACATATAAAAGAGATAAAACCATACAAATGAAAATAACAGGAGAAACTAAATACAAATGATATTTTTTGACAATCATCCTGTGAAAACCCTCCTCTGAAAACAAAGCATGTAACCTAAGAGCTATTAGAAAAATAGAACTACTGAAAACAATATATATCGCTTTATTTCTCATTCTTGCTGAAATTTTTTAAATAAAAATTATACCCATTTTTTATAGCCGCTTGGTCTGCTTTAGTATCCGAACCATTCCCCGAAAGCTTTGAATTCCAATTAGCTGCTTTCAATGATGTTTTTAAACTATAATCGTTCATTTTCATCCATCCACCCCAAGTAAAGTTTCCAGCATCATAGAGGTTATATATTGAATTTTCTCCCTCAACTCTAAAGTATCCAAAATCATCAGGTAGAAAAATCCCCTTTTTAATATAGTCTTCTTTTATTGATATACCTTTATCATCTGCTACTATTGGACTTAAAAGTGAATAAGTGAAATCCGCTTTCCCATACGACTTCCATGCGGTCTGTAAGAAATTACTAGTTTCGCCAGCATTATCTATTCCCGCACGTATCTCTGATTTTGACAAGGGATAATACAACCTATCTCCTTCATTAAAATCTTTAGTTGTGATATTCTTATCTGCGTTTTCTGGATCATTTAAAAATAATTGATTACCATCTTCATCATAAAATCTATTAGGCTCATTATTTTTTTCAACCTTAGTAACTATTCCTTGATTATTAACAGTAATATCATCATCCAGCAAACCTGTAGGATCAACTAACATTACAGGGTTATTTTGACAATATTGGTAGGGCGAGAGACCTATCCGCTCTTCATTTAAGGGGTCTACCGAGAGCCAAAGCCCTGTTCTGGGGTTTAGATAACGCGCTCCGTACATATAAAGCCCCGTTTCTTCGTCCAATTCCTTGCCATTAAATAAATAAGGCGTGTTCCAAGTGTTATTTCTTTCCTCTATGAAAACTTCACCAAATGGAACATACTCAATGTGCTGCACGACCTCACCGTCTAAATTGGTAATATACGAAGCAGAACCAAGGTGGTCGGGATGATAATAGTACTGCAACTTCTCATAATCCGCATTACCCGTTGGTATTGATTTTA
>CAZRRJ010000023.1:0-36237 GCA_964602515.1 uncultured Saccharicrinis sp.
TCAGGCCAGAGGCCTTGTGAAATAAAACGTAGCGGGACGCTACGCTTAACGGGGGCGAAAATGCAAAACAATTTTTTGGAGTAGATATAGTAGGAAAAGATATTTTGCAACAAGATAAACTTGTTAAAAAGCTAGATATAGAAATAATAAAAGTAGATTTTGATAACTAAAATACTGAGTTATGGGAAACAAAAAAGTAATAATAGATTTAGCCGCTGATATATTGCAGAATTATGATTTTAAGTTTTGGAAAGGGAAACAAAGAGGAGTAAAGAAAGCAACAGTATTTACTTATGAATTAGTTATTAGTATTAATAATAGTGAGCTTTTTTTTATTGCCTGCAGTATTATTTCTGAACAAGTTACTTCACTGGTAAATAGTATTGTAGGTGATAGGTATTGGGGGAGAGATTTAATAGGCATTCTGACAGATCATGCTTTACCAGATGATAATCCATGCGAACGGAAAAAAGGTTTATACGGAGAATTTTATTTTAAAGAACAATATTCAGAAATGGGATTACCAATTGGAGAGGCTAAGATCGAGTTTGAAAGATTGGTTAAAGATTTTATAATGCCATGGTTTGAGCAGTTTCAAACTTTGGAAGATGTGCGGGATTTATTTAGAAAAAATGCCTTAAATGGGAAGTTATGGACAAAGGCCTGGAACAATACAGATTTAACATCGCGGGATGATGGATCTGGATCAGCTTTTTACCAGGATGTTATTATCAGTAAATTAATAAATAAAGAATCTGATACTGCAAAAGGTATTTATGAAAAATATTACGAAAAAGGATACGAGGAATACTGGAATAAAATTGATGATGATGAAGGTATTCAATTAAGGTTTACAGATCGTTTTAAAGATGATGTGGCACGAGTCCCTCAGATGATAAAAAAGCTGGATAGTATTCCATATGAGGAATGGGAGGGTTATAGGAAAGATATTTTTGGATAATTTTTTGTATAGTATACCCATGATGAGCGTAAGACTAATTAATGCACATCGTTCGGCGTAGCGTCACGCTACATTGCTATACACAAGGCCTCTGGCCTGTAAATGTACAGCTGTAATAACTTTGTTTTAGTAATTATTATATATCGTATTTTATAAGTATAGGCTATAAAATAGACGAACAGGGTAGAGCCGCCATTGTAAAGGAGCCCGAAGATTATATCTATTCCAGCGCATGTAATTATGCAGGAGAAGCAACAGTGTTACCAGAGGTAGAGTTATTGACATTAAGTGTTATAACAGTAAAGTAATAATCAGGCCAGAGGCCTTGAGGTCTAAAACGTAGCGTGACGCTACGCTTAACGGGGTTGAAATAATTGTTGGAGAAGCAAAGCAGTGGAGGTCTTCAGGTGGAGTTTCAATAAATGCAGCTAATCTTTCAACTGAATTACCACAACAAATGAGCGATGATTGGATTACGAATGTTGCAGGTAGAATACGTCAGGCTGCAAATAAAACTAGTGACGAAATACTTAAGAAGAATAAAATTGCCATTGCTGATATGTTAATTCTTAATAAGGATAAGATATCTAAGGTAATAACTGTTGTAAATAAGGAAAGTAAACAAATAAATATTTTGAAACTTGGAAATTACTAAAGAGCAAACAAAGTGGTTAAACAATGCTTTGGAGACATCCCATGATGAGCGTAGGACTAATTAATGCACATCGTTCGGCGTAGCGTCACGCTACGTTGCTATACACAAGGCCTCTGGCCTGTAAATGTACAGCTGTAATAACTTTGTTTTAGTAATTATTATATATTGTATTTTATGAGTACAGGCTATAAAATAGATGAACAGGGAGGAGCATATTATCTTACATTACAAGTAGTAAACTGGGCAGATTTATTTTCACGTCAGGTTTATCGTGATCTTGTAATAGAAAACCTACGTTATTGTATTGCCAATAAAGGCTTGATTGTATATGGCTATGTCATAATGAGTAACCATCTGCATCTGTTAGCACAAAGTAGTTCAGGAGAGTTGAGTAACACAATTCGGGATTTTAAAAGTTATACAAGTAAAAAGATTATCCAATATATTGAGCAAAATAATGAAAGTCGATCCGAATGGCTGTTAAACGTCTTTAAACAAGCAGCCTTTTCACACAAACGAAATAGCAAGTATCAGGTATGGACACATGAAAACCATGCAGTTCATGTCTATTCAGATAAGTTTGTCACACAAAAACTGAATTATATACACATGAATCCTGTTCGAGCCGCCATTGTAAGGGAGCCTGAAGATTATATCTATTCCAGCGCATGTAATTATGCAGGAGAAGCAACAGTGTTACCAGAGGTAGAGTTATTGACATTAAGTGTTATAACAGTAAAGTAATAATCAGGCCAGAGGCCTTGAGGTCTGAAACGTAGCGTGAAGCTACGCTTAACGGGGATTACTCAAACTGTTTGAGTAGTACTACTCAGGTCTCACTTCAGGTACTACTCAGAAGGTAGTTGAGGTATTAGTCAGATAGTAATTGAGGTGGTGCTCAGGTTGTAGTTGAGGCAGTACTCATAGTGATTGAGCAAAAAAATCGAATGCTCGAATGGAATGTATTATTATCATATAATATGAATAACCCGGCTCACGGTAGAGTATTAAAAGACAAATGCCGCTCGGCGAATCACGATAACTATTGTGGTATAATTTCGTCGTCTGTATCAGGTCGTTTGCAACTACCATCGTTCGGCGTAGCGTCACGCTACGTCGCTATACACAAGGCCTGAGGCCTGTAAATGTACAGCTGTAATAACTTTGTTTTAGTAATTATTATATATTGTATTTTATGAGTACAGGCTATAAAATAGATGAACAGGGAGGAGCATATTATCTTACATTACAAGTAGTAAACTGGGCAGATTTATTTTCACGTCAGGTTTATCGTGATCTTGTAATAGAAAACCTACGTTATTGTATTGCCAATAAAGGCTTGATTGTATATGGCTATGTCATAATGAGTAACCATCTGCATCTGTTAGCACAAAGTAGTTCAGGAGAGTTGAGTAACACAATTCGGGATTTTAAAAGTTATACAAGTAAAAAGATTATCCAATATATTGAGCAAAATAATGAAAGTCGATCCGAATGGCTGTTAAACGTCTTTAAACAAGCAGCCTTTTCACACAAACGAAATAGCAAGTATCAGGTATGGACACATGAAAACCATGCAGTTCATGTCTATTCAGATAAGTTTGTCACACAAAAACTGAATTATATACACATGAATCCTGTTCGAGCCGCCATTGTAAGGGAGCCTGAAGATTATATCTATTCCAGCGCATGTAATTATGCAGGAGAAGCAACAGTGTTACCAGAGGTAGAATTATTGACATGAAGTGTTATAATAGTAAAGTAATAATCAGGCCAGAGGCCTTGAAGTCTAAAACGTAGCGAGACGCTACGCTTAACGGGGAGCCTGAAGACTATATCTATTCCAGCGCATGTAATTATGCAGGAGAAGCAACAGTGTTACCAGAGGAAGAATTATTGACATGAAGTGTTATATCAGTAAAGTAATAATCAGGCCAGAGGCCTTGAAGTTTAAAACGTAGCGTGACGCTACGCTTAACGGAGAAGCAACAATGCATTTATAATAACATTAATATAAGCACATCATCTTAATAAAAATCACTTATTAATGACAACAAAATACACCGTACTCATTTTTTTGTTTTTGTATTTAGGCCTTACAGCACAGGCACAACAAAGCATAGGCCTTATCAGTCGTCCCATGCCCGATTCTATTATGCTGCGCTGGGCACCAACAACGCCCAAGGTGTGGCGCTTGGGTAACCAGTATGGCTACAAGGTAAAGCGGTATACAATTTTACGCGATAAGAAATTACTCAAACAAGCAGAAGAGCTTCAGTTAACAACTAAGGTACTTAAGCCTGCGCCGGTAGAAGAGTGGGAGCCCTTTGCCGATAATAAATACATAGGTATTGCAGCCGAGTGTATATATGCTTCGGTATATAAGGGAATTGCAACAGGAGGTAATCCGCATATGGCCTATAAAAAATATCAGGAAGAGCAACAGCGCTATAGCTTTGCAGTGTATGCAGCCGATCAGTCCTTAAAAGCAGCAGAGCTGTCGGGACTCTATTTTGCTGATAAAACGGCAAAGGCTAATGAGAAATACCTGTACCGCGTGTATATCAATTGTCCCGACTCACTGGCCGTAGATACTGCCTATGTATTTAGCGGACAAGCGGCATACAGGCCATTGCCAAAGCCCTTGGATGTAAAAGCAGAGTGGGACGACCACAAAGTGTTGCTGTCGTGGAATATCCAGTACCTTAATCATGTGTACAGCAGCTATATTGTTGAAAAGTCGGTGGATAAAGGACAGCATTATGCCCTGCTTGATAGTAACGCTATAGTACAGTTAAGCGATGAGGGAGTTAAGCCGCAACGGATGTTTAAAAGCGATACATTACCCGATAATAAAACCTTAGCTTATTACCGCATAAGGGGTATCAATGCCTTTGGACAGATGGGGCCACCATCGGACTCAATTTTTGGAACAGGGTGCTTACCCATAAAAAATGCACCGGTTATGATTGGTAACGAGGTGGTAGATAACCAAAGGGTAGAGCTAAAGTGGGACTATCCCGAAGAGATGAATGCCTACATCAGTGGCTTTAAGATATACCGTTCATCATCGCCCCAAAAAAGAAAGCAATTGATATTAAACGGAACAGATGCCACACAAAGAGCCTTTACCGATACCACACCACATATGACCAATTACTATCTGCTGTCGGTCTATAGCGAGCACAAAGAGAAACTATCGCCACTAATAACACATGCAGCAAGAGTAGATAGTTTTCCGCCAGCACAACCGCAAGGGCTAATGGGAGCTATTGACAGCACAGGCCATGTTACCATACGCTGGCAAACCAATACCGATGAAGATTTAAAAGGATACAGGGTGTATACATCCAACCATCCCGATTTTGAATACATGCTGATGAGTCCCTCAACACAAGAGGATACGGTTTATTCCGATTCAATAAATATAAAAACGCTTACCAAAGACATATATTACAGGGTAAAAGCAGAAGATGTACGTCAGAACATGTCTGCCTTTTCAGAAGTATTAAAGTTAACGCGACCGGATATAATACCGCCTGTAACACCGGTAATAAAAGCGATAAACGAAGAAGAAGGAAAACCACAAATACATTGGATTAACAGTTCGAGTACAGATGTAGCCCAACACCATATTGATCGTAAAATGCTAAACGATACGGTTTTTAAACGCTTAACAAGCCTGGAGCATATAAGCGAAATACGCAGTAAGTATACCGATAAAACAGTGGAAGCGGGACAAACCTATGTGTACCGCATATTGGCCGAAGATGAAGCCGGATTGGTGTCGCCACCATCAAAAACCATGTTATTTAAAGTCGCCAGCGGAATTGAGGAACAAATAAAGCTAAAGCGACGCCTGCAAACGGATAAGGTAAAGCTAAGCTGGACCATTACATCAGAAAAAAGCATCGAACGTATTCAGATATATCGCAGTGTAAACAATGCCGCCATGTTATTGTACGATAATACAACCGAAGAGGTCTATTACGATACGCGCCTGAGTCCTAAAAAGCAATACAAATACGCTATAAAAGCCGTTTATACCGATGGCACATCATCAGCCCTAAGTAAGGCCGTAACAGTTAAAATGTAAGTAAAGAGTGGGGAAGAGGGAGTAGCTTAACCCTAATTCCCCATTAGCTAATTCAAATATTGTCCATAACTCTATAGCCACATTAACCCAATTACCACATTACCCCATTTTTTAATTACCCCATTATTATTACCTAATTCATGTTAAAAACACCAATTAAAGGAATTGCAATAATCCTTATAGCCCTCATATGGCCTTATGTTGCTTATGCCCAGGATATAGAGCAGGTAGCAAAAGCGCCCTTATTAATAGGAAACGGCGGATTATCATTTAGTCAGATAGGGCAGTATTCGCCCGATTCACTGGCACGCATAACACCTTATTCGTATTACCTGTCGGGAAACCTAAATTTTCGCTTATTGGGCGTAGTAGATGTGCCCATGTCAATGGCATACACCAATAATCAGACAACGGCCAACCTGACTATTCCCTTCAACCGTTTTTCCTTATCGCCTTCGTATAAGTGGATACGTACCCATATGGGTTATTCGGCCATGTCCTTTTCGCCCTATACCTTATCGGGGCACGAATTTTTTGGTGGGGGAGTAGAGCTAACACCCGGCGATAAGTTTGAGGTAGCTGCTATGTATGGTCGCTTGCGTAAGGCTGTTGAAGCCGATTCATCGGGTATGAATGCCTCGTACAGGCGTGTGGGCGGAGCATTTAAAATAGGATACCGGGCAAAAAACCTTGAGGTATCAGTCAACATGCTAAAGGCACAAGACGACGGGCAATCGATACAGTTTAATAAGCGCGACAGCAATTACATAGCACCACAGGAAAATATTGCAGGAAGTGTGGCGCTTAACTGGCACTTAAAGCACAACATATCAGTACAGGGCGAATACGGACTAAGTGCTGTTAACCGCGATATAAGGACAAGCGACAGCCTGAATAATGCATTTGCCGATAAACTATTCAGGAGGCAAGGCGATGTAGCCGTTTACCATGCCTTTAAAACCAGTGTAAGGCAAAGCTCAACATTGGGACAAATAGGAGCCACTTACGAACGTATTGCCCCCAATTACAACACCTTTGGAGCCTATTATTATACCAACGATTTTGAAAACATTACCATAAACATGGCCTCATCATTAATAAGGTGGTTGCATTGGAGCTTAGATGCCGGATACCAGCGCGATAATCTGGAAAATCAAAAGGTGAACACCAGCAAAAGAGCCATTTATTCAGCCAATGCCACTTCGGCTATTACCCGAAAGCTCAGCCTGGGCCTTAATTATTCCAATGTGCAATCGTTCGTACACATCAGGGATATATACAACGATATTAACCAGACCAATGAGTTTGAAAATCTGGATACCTTAAATTTTACCCAGTTAAACATGTCGGCATCGGCCAACCTTAACTATGCCTTGCGCAGCAGTAAAACGCAACGGCAAAATTTTAACCTTGGCTTTACCTACCAGGAAGCGTCGGAGCAGCAGAGCGATGATCAGAAATACCTTGGCAACCGCATTACCAATACCATGCTGGCCTACCAGTTTTCGCTTATTCCCACGCGACTAAATATTGCAACAGGCATAAACCATAATCAAAATAAAACCCGTGAAACAAATATGCAGGTGCTGAGTTATAACCTTTCGGTACAGAAAACCCTGTGGGAGAATTTTAAAACCGCTTTAATTACAACCTACAGCAACTCATTTAATGAGGGCGGTAATCTGGCTAATGTTGTTAATGTGCGCCTTACAAGCGGCTATCGACTAAAGAAAAGACACAACTTTAACCTTAGTCTGGCTATGCTCGATAATAAAAGTGTAAACCGGCATATCAGGCAATATTCCGCCAACCTTAACTACAATTATATTTTTAACTTTAATGTAGAGCGTAAGGATAAGAAAACTAGGTTTAAAGGGTATTTTTAAAGCAACAAGGCATGCACAGAGAAAAGCTGATAAAGAGCAAAAAGAACTGATAAAAGCTATTAATATGCATCAGGAGATAGAAAAGTCCCCGGATTTATTACCCCACTGTCACATTATCTCATTAACACATTAACACATTAGCACATTAACACATTAGCACATTTTTTAATTACCCCATTCCCCAACAAGCATTTACGATATAACTTTGATAATGTAAAAAAATGGTTTAAACATTTAACTTTAGAGGGCTGTGGTCTCACTAAGTTTTATTTTATTTGTAAAAAAATTGTAATTAAGCCTGTCTCTTAAAATATATGGAAAAGAAAACCCTTGTGCTTTTAAGCATTTTGTTAATAAATGTAAATATATATGGCATTGAACGAACCCGGTTTTATCCTGTATTTTCCAGTGAATCAGCGGAAAATATAAGTAACCTGATTGTTCAAATTGAAGATGAAGAAACTTCAACCTCATTGGCGAACGCTTATAGAGGAGCGTTGTATATGAAACTATCATCACTTTTGCCTACACCAAAGTCAAAGCTGGATGCTTTTAAACAAGGTCGAAATCTGTTGGAAAAAGAAATACAAAATCAACCAGGTAATATAGAATACCGATTTTTACGTCTTGTAATACAGGAGCAATCACCCGCTCTTGTTAAGTATAAGAGTAAGATAAAAAGTGATAAAGAATTAATCATTTCTCATTACTCAAAGCTCGATCATTTCGTTCAGAAACAGGTGATTAATTATGCTAGGCAATCCAAAAGTCTTAACGAAAAAGATCTTAAGCCATAAATGAAAGTACTAGTTATATCATATTCGCAGACCGGGCAACTAAATGAACTGGTAACAAACTGCACACAGGGGATTGATGCGGATATTGACAGGGTTGAATATAAACCCCAAAAAGATTTTCCATTCCCGTGGTCATCTGAATCATTTTTTGATGCCATGCCCGAATCTGTTCTTGAAACTAAAACAGAACTCAGCCCGATAAGTTACAAATATGAAAAGTATGACCTTATTATTTTAGGTTATCAACCCTGGTTTTTATCACCATCTGTACCAACCAGTTCATTACTTCAGGAGCAGAGCTTTTTAGACCGGGTAAAAGATACACCTGTAATAACAATTATTGGTTCACGTAATATGTGGGTTAACTCCCAAATGAGTGTAGATAAACGTATTACGGAGGCAGGAGGAACAATTGTAGGAAATATTCCTTTTATAGATACACATAACAATTACATTAGTGCATTTACCATTTTGCACTGGATGTTGAACGGGAAAAAAAACAAAAAGTGGGGAATTTTCCCAAAGCCCGGAGTAAGCAGTAAAGATATTGAAGGAGCAGGTATTTATGCCAGTGTGATAAATAATGCTATTCAGAACAATACATTACCTGATCTTCAGGCAGAAATACTGAAACAAGGCAAAATTTCAATAAGTACAGGAATTCTTTTTGTTGAAACAGCAGGCAGGCGATTATTTAAAATCTGGGCAAGCTTAATAATAAAAATGGGGACAACACCTAAAAAAAGAAAATTTTTATTAAGTGTTTACAAATACTATTTAATTGTAGCTCTTTTCTTTATAGCTCCAATTGTCGTTAATATTTTCAAACTGCTGGTTCTTCCTTTTGTTTACAATAGAATTAACAGAAGAAAAAACTATATTTACAGCAATAAATTTGCATAAGAATGACCGAAGTTTTTATAACAAAAACATCTTCTTTTTTACCTAATAAAGCTGTATCGAATTGCGATATGGAAAAGTACTTAGGTTTTATAAATAAGAAACCCTCAAAATCTAAAGCGATTGTATTACGTAGTAATGGTATAGAACAAAGATATTATGCTCTTACTGCCGACGGGCATCCGACCCATACAAATGCTGAAATGGTAGCTTTAGCTATTAAAGGACTTTTTACCGGAGATCCTGAATCTATTTCAAACGTAGGCTTAATTACATGTGGAACAACTACACCGGATCAGTTATTGCCCTCCCATTCAGTTATGGTGCATGGCTTATTGCCTGAAACAGGTCAGATTGAAGTGACCTCCAATGCCGGATCGTGTTGCTCGGGGATGCATGCACTTAAATATGCCTTTTTGTCAGTTAAATCAGGTGAAAAACTCAATGCTGTTTGTGCTGGTTCTGAACGAATATCTTCAATTATTAAGTCAGATACATTTGAAGAAGAAGGTAAACACTTGGCTGCGATTGAAGCCAACCCTTATGTTGCATTTGAAAAAGATTTTTTACGCTGGATGTTATCTGACGGTGCCGGAGCCTTTTTATTACAAAATAAACCCGGCAACGAAGGTGTTTCGTTGCGTATTGATTGGATAGAACTGGCATCATTTGCAAATAAAAATGATACCTGCATGTATATGGGGGCAGAGAAGTTGGAAGATGGCTCGTTAAAAAGTTATCAGAATATGCCACAACAAGACCTGCTTAATAAATCTGTTTTAAGTATTAAACAAGATGTTAAATTATTAAGTGCACAGATTGTTACCCAGGGATTTGATTTATTAAAAGGCATTTTAGATAAATATGATATTGGTATTGAAACAATCGACCATTTTCTTCCACATATGTCCAGTTACTTCTTTAAGGATAAGATATATGCCATTTTAGAGAAGAATGGGATTACCATACCGTACGAAAAATGGTATACCAACTTGAAGGACAAAGGAAATGTAGGCGCAGGTTCTATATACCTTATGCTTGACGGACTTATTAATTCAGGCAAACTAAAGAAAGGAGAAAAAATACTATTGGCTGTGCCGGAAAGTGCTCGTTTCTCATATGCATTTTGCCTGCTAACTGTTTGCTAATAATTAACTAAGTCGTACTACCGTGAAAAAAGAAGAAATTCCACAAGACAAATCGACACTTGAAAACTTTACTGATGAAATGTATTATGTTAAGGGTGAGGATGGTAGGTATGGTACTGGCTTAAGTAAAGGCTGGAGTGTAAAGTCTGAAGCACTAGATTCGGCATGGAACGATATTAACAATGAAGTAGAAGAGGCCAGGAAAGAAGTGACTGAGGGGAGAAAAAGCCCGATTTTTTATTTCATGAAAAAAGAATTAATGGATGAAACCATACTGGCTGATTATGTTGGGATAATGAAGTTCAGAGTGAAAAGGCATTTTAAACCAGAGGTTTTCAGGAAATTGAAAAAATCAATGATTGAGAAATATGCACATGTCTTTAAAATAAGCATTGAAGAATTAAAAGGATTTAAAGGCTAATGCAAGATAAATATACGCATACACAGGCAGCACATTGTGAAAATGGAGTAATTACCAACTTCATAAAATCATACGGACACGATTTTATGACAGAACCTTTAGCCTTTGGCTTAGGGTCTGGTTTATTTTATATACACCTGCCATTTATTAAGGTAAACGGATTGCCGGCATTTGCTTTTCGTACAATGCCCGGTCGGATTTTTAAACGCACCTGCAAAAGCCTGAATATTGATGTTGTATCTAAAAAGTTCAGAAACCCAAAGTTTGCACAGGAATATTTAGATAAGCTTTTACAACAAGGGAAACTAGTTGGTTGCCAGGTAGGCGTGTATAACCTTTCTTATTTTCCAAAAGAATACAGGTTTCATTTTAATGCCCATAACCTGATTGTTTATGGTAAAGAAAATGGAAATTACCTTGTAAGTGATCCTGTAATGGATAGCGTTACAACACTTTCGGAGGAAGACATGAATACGGTTCGTTTTGCAAAAGGAGTATACGCACCTAAAGGTCACTTGTATTATGTTAATACGATTGATGAAATTACCAAAGAAGATATTAAAAAGGGAATAATAAAAGGAATAAAGCGCAATGTGAGAGACATGTTGCATATACCAGGGCCTATTACCGGGATAAATGGTATCAAGTATACAGCTAAAAAAGTAAAAGGATGGCGGGAACAGCTTGGGCCACGAAGAGCCGGTCAATATCTTGGACAAATTATTCGTATGCAAGAAGAGATAGGAACCGGGGGAGGTGGGTTTAGGTTTATATATGCAGCATTTTTGGAACAAGCAGCCGAGTACTTTGATAGTAAAGAGCTCTTAAATGTTTCAGACGAATTTACTAAAGCCGGTGATATGTGGAGACAAAGTGCTATGCTTATGGCAGGCGCATTGCGTGGCCGAGCTTCGGAGCAAAGTGATTACGATAAGATGCATGATCTGTTAATTGATATTGCGGATGTGGAAAAAGAGGCTTTTAAACGCTTGTCCAAACTTAAATTTAAATAAGTGAACCAGGCAATTATTCAAATAGAAAAGCTTAGTAAGCGCTATAAAGGATCAACAGACTTAAGTCTGCAGGATGTTTCGTTTACGATTCATGCGGGAGATAAATTTGGTATATTTGGTCCCAACGGAGCCGGGAAAACAACTTTAATTTCCATCATATGTAAACTCTTTTCCGAAACATCGGGGAAAGTGCATTATTTTCCCTCTAACGGAGAAGCATTAAATTTAGGGTTTGTTCCACAGGATTTAGCGTTATATGAGGAGCTTACTGCATACCAGAACCTGGAGTACTTTGGAGCGCTGTATAAGTTGTCTAAAAAGGAATCTAAATTAAGGTCGCTTAAGCTTCTTTCTGTATTAGGTTTGTCAAAAGTAGCGCAAAAAAAGGTAAAAACGTTTTCGGGTGGTATGAAACGAAGACTTAACCTGGCTATAGGTATTCTTAATAACCCGGAAATTATATTTCTCGATGAACCAACAGTAGGGGTTGATATTCAATCGAAAAATGCTATAATGGCCTTCTTAAATGAATTAAATAAAAAGGGAACAACCATTATATATACATCACATCATATGGAAGAGGCAGAAGAATTTTGTGATAAAGTTGCTATACTTGATTATGGTAAACTGATTGCAAATGATACATTGGAAAACCTTTTTGAATCGTATAAGGTTTCTGGTCTGATGGATATTATGCTTCTTTTAACAGGAAAAGAGTACAGAGACAATGTATAGGCTGATAACATCCATAAAAAAAGAGCTCATTCTGCTTATTAATGATAAGCTTGGTTTAACATTAATGTTTGTTTTACCCTTATTGCTTGTATTTATTATTACTATAATTCAGGATTCAGCTTTTAAGATTGTAAATAACAACCAAATATCCATGCTGATTTCTAATCATGATAAAGGAGAGTTAGGCAGCAAATTATCCAACATGTTGGCAGAATCAGGTATGTTTAATGTGGTTGAAACAGACGCCATTGATTCATTGCAACTTAAAGAACGAATAGCAAAAAACGAGGCCTTAACAGGTATTCATATATCAAAGGACTTTTCTCAAAAGCTAGCGGACTTATCAAGTAGTATAAGCACACAAATGTTAAAGGATTTTGGTATTGGAGATGGTGAGGTTAAAGAAGTCAGTTACCCTTCAATAATGTTTGTACATGATCCGGTATTACAAGAAAGTTATTGCCTGTCGGTAATAGGAATGATATATGCTCATATGGGCAACATGGAAAGTTCCAGGATGGTAGAAAGTATATATTCTGAAATGGGAGAAACTGCAGTACCAGAGAATATAAAACAAAATATTACCAGGAACCATATTCAAATAGAACGCATACCGGCTTCAAAAAACGAAAAAATGCTTACCCCTAATGCTACACAGCATAATGTGCCGGCATGGACAGTGTTTGCTATGTTTTTTATGGTTGTTTCATTGGGAACAAATATTGTAAAGGAGCGTAATTCGGGTAGTTTTGTTCGTATAAAAACAATGCCATCAAGCTTTACCATTATTCTAATTAGTAAGCAAGTCGTTTACATGGTAGTAGGTGTTTTACAAGTCTTATTAATATTTAGCATGGGAGCATATGTATTTCCACATATTCAACTTCCTGTTTTGTATTTACCCGGCAACATTATAGGCATGTTGGTTATTACCTTTTTAAGTGCAATTGCGGCAGTTAGTTATTCCCTTATGATTGGCGCTTTAACAAAAACACAAGAACAGGCAAATGGTATAGGTGCTATTTCGATTATTATATTAGCAGCCCTTGGTGGTGTATGGGTGCCAACATTTGTTATGCCTGAATATATGCAGGTATTAAGCCGATTGTCACCTCTGAATTGGTGCATAGAAGGATATTATATCTTATTTTTGAAAAATGGTAATTGGAATGATCTATACCGGGTTATTTTAGTTTTGGTATCTTTCAGTATTGTTTTCCAATTGTTAACCTATTTGAAATTTAAAGTTGATAAAATTATATAAGGAATAAAGAAATGGATAAAGAACAAATAAAAAAGGAGCTGAAAAATCACATTATAGAATACTTAAATTTAAGCGATTATACGCCGGAAGATATTACTGATGATATGCCACTTTTTGGTGATTCCGGGTTGGAGCTGGATTCAATAGATTCATTGGAATTAACCGTTATGCTGGAAAGAGAGTTTGGTGTTAAAATTACTAACCCTACTGAGGGGCGTAAAATCTTAGTAGATGTAAATAGCATGGCCGATTTTATTATTGCGAATAAGAAATAAAGTAACAAACCACAAGAATTAGCTTTATACATTGAGTTTTATTTGTTTGGGTAAGTCATGTGGTTTTAAGATTATAATAAACAGATGATTGGTCATAGGGTAATTGATATATAGCCTGGGACGATCCGCAAAAGTAAAAAATAACTCTTTGTCATAGTTTAGTATTATCTCAATTTATAGATAGACTGAATTTCAACAACTCCCCAGTATATATTGGGGTGGAAGTTGTTGACGGCAAAGGTTCCTGCTTGTTGGAAAGCCTTATCTTATAGGATAAGTACTAATCCTGAAGCTTAGCTGCTCGTTTGGTACTTGATGTATAATGACTAAAAGTAGACACATGAATATTTACATTACAGGACTTGGCTGTATAAGCCCTTTAGGTTTAAACACAGAAGAGAATCTTTCTCAACTAAGGGAGGAAAGGGACGGTCTTGTAAAATCTGAATATTTAGAATCTAAATACAAATGTGAAAAGTTCTTTGGAGAGGTGAAAGTGTCAACATCTTCCCTGTTGGAAAAAGTTGATATTACAAATAAAAAGGGACTTACCAGGACTGATGCACTTGCTTTTATTGCATTTGATGAAGCCATTAAGCATGCAGGATTACAAAAGAAAGATATTGGTACTGCTGATACAGCCTTTATATCAGCCAGTACAGTAGGAGGAATGTGTTTAACAGATGAATTATACAGGGACGCAAATCTAAGGGGAACTGATTCAGATTATACTCAATCTTATAACTGTGCAGCCCATACATTAAGAATTACAAAGGAGTACGGGCTAAAAGGTATTACCAATACAATAAATACAGCCTGCTCTTCCAGTGCAAATGCAATTATGACAGGCATGAAATTGATCCGAACGGGGCGTGTAAAACGTGCTATTGTTGGTGGTGTTGATAGTCTTGCCAAGTATACAGTAAATGGGTTTAATGCACTTCAGATTCTTACGGATAAAAAATGCAGACCATTTGATGTTGCAAGAGAAGGTTTAAACCTTGGTGAGGCAGCAGCTTACCTTGTTATGGAAGCAGAGGATATTTGTACCGGAAAAATCAAATATGCTCGAATACTGGGAGCAGGAAATACCAATGATGCTTATCATAGCTCTTCAATGAGTGATACAGCAGATGGCGTAACATCGTGTATGATTGATGCCATATCAGATGGTAAGATATCAAAAGAAGATATAGACTATATTAATGCGCATGGTACAGGAACACAAAATAACGATATAGTTGAATTAACAGGTTTTAACACAGTTTTTGAAACCATCCCGCCGTACAGCTCAACAAAATCATATACAGGCCATACATTAGGAGCAGCAGGTGCTTTAGAAGCAATTTTTAGTATATTAAGCCTTACACATAACGAAATATACCCGAGCTTACGGGTCACTAATCCTATTCCGGATTATAATACAACGCCAGTTGTTCGTTATACTAAAGGTATTACAATCAATACTGTACTTTCTAACTCCTATGGATTTGGGGGTAATTGTACTTCACTTATATTTACGAAGCCATGATGTACGTACTTAAAACATCAAGCATATCTCCCCAAAACACGCATTCAGATAAGGGTATAGGTGAAATCATCTCCTATACAGGTGATAAATATAATGCCATAGAACCTGATTATAAAGGACTGATTCGGTCTGCTCAATTGCGAAGGATGGGAAAAACTATTCGTATGGGAATTGGTGCTGGTCTGCCTATCTTAAAAGATGCAGGTAAAGTGGATGGCATTATTTTAGGTTCAAGTGAAGGAGGCTTAGAAGATTGTATAAAGTTTTTAAACCAGATAGAAGACTATAATGAGGGTGCCCTTACGCCAACCAATTTTGCCCAAAGTACACCTAATGCTCTTGCAGGCAACCTTGCTCTTATAAGTAAGAATAAAGCCTATAATATGACACATGTTCATAAAGGACTGGCATTTGAAAATGCTTTACTGGATGCTATTCTTTTATTTGATGAACAAAAGGCAGAAACACTTCTTTTAGGTAACGTAGAAGAAATATCGGAGTATAATTTTAATATAGAGAAGCTGGCTAATCAGTTTAAAGAGACTAAAATAAGCTCCACTGAATTATTAACGTCACAAACACCCGGTACTGTTTGTGGTGAAGGATCAAGTATGTTTTTACTTTCCGGTAAACCAGAAAAAGCCATTGCCGAAATTGTTGATGTAGGTCAGGTATGTTATCCACAAAGTGAAGAAATTTCAAACTTTATAAATTCATTCCTTTCAAAAAATGCTTTAACTCCAAAGGATATTGATACCGTAATTGTAGGTAAGAACGGAGATTGCAGGACTGATTTTTGGTATGATATTGTGTGTGATGAGATGTTTATAACTCAAAACCTGTATAGTTTTAAGAACTTAGTAGGTGAATACCCTACAGCCAGCGCATTTGCCACTTACTTTGCCTGTGAACTCATAGCCGGGAAAACAGTTCCTGATGCATCAGTAATTCGGGAAACGACTGCCTCTCAGAAGACTATTCTGATTTACAATCATTACAAGGGAGAGCAGCATGGACTTGTTTTGCTACGGAGTACTACCTGTATGACTAAATGATTGAAAGAATGGAGATAATACCATTTTCATAATACAACAATATCTCTTCAGTATTTATGGAGCTGATATTAAGTTATTATGGTGCTTTTATATTAAAGATTATTATATATTATGCTTAAAAACGGATAATGATATTATATTAATTAAACTACAGTATGTTGTTTTGGAGTGTAATCCGGGTTCTATATAGTTTAATATGGGTTTGCTCTGAGTCTACATTGTAAGTAGTTGAAATATAGTCATATTTGCCGCTAAAATCATGAGTTATCAATAAAAAATCTGTTTTTTTGCCTTGTTTCGTTCTGTTTTATACTTGATGCTTTTGAGTTACCTCAATATAACAACCAGAATATTAGAGTTTTCAATAAAATTCTTAAATGGAGCTCAGAAGATATGTAAAAGTGGGGAAATAGATTTCAATAAACTTTCTCGTTAACCTACCTGTAATAAATTATTGATGTTCAAGCTTGATGTATTACAAATTCCCAACAGTATATAATTGTTATTTGAGAGAAAATAGATTTAAAATGTTATAAAATTTGTTTAAGTACGAATATAAAAAGTGCTTTTCGTAGTGAATGTTGTAAGGTGTTGTTATTAAATAAATTAAAGCATTAAAAACTATGTGATTATTTTTTTGAAAAAATGTTTATATTTCCAATTTATAATTAAATTTGCCGCATAAATAATTGAAACAACATTTTATCGATAAAACAAATGGGTTGATACAAAATAATATTCTGAAGTTAATATACTCAAGTGTTTTTACGTACTATTCTCCGCCTGAGCTAAGCTTTTCAATATATAGAGTATTAATCAACAGAGAATAAATAGTGAATAGAATTATTCCTAATGTATTTCTAATCATCGTTTGCCATGTTTAAGATATTTTTAAAACATTCCTCGCGATCTAATTGTCATTATTTCAGTAGGTTAATAAGAGGAGTGAGTTTAATTTCAGTAGGTTACTGACAAAAATATAGGGTATTATAAGGGCTTGGTAAAATTCTTGATATAGTCTGTTTAGAAGCATGTTATTATCGTCTCAAAGAAGTTTTGCATCTGAAGATTCTAAGCTGTACCTTTTGTGTATTGCTAAGCCTGAACACTCTAATTAGTTTGAAGTTTTAAATGTCATTAGATTATGATAGATAAGATTCGTAATATTGAGTTGTCATATTTAAGCCTTTCTGATTATTCAGAATTAAAATCCCTGATGATTAGCTCATATCATTCGATGAATAATGCCTATTGGGAAGAGGAAAAAATAAAACTGTTGACTAACCTGTTTCCAGAAGGCCAGGTAGTTGTTAAGGTTAATGGTGAAATTGCAGGTTGTGCCCTGAGTATTGTAGTAAATGCAGTTGATATAGATGACCATCATACTTACCGGGATATAACTGATAATTATACCTTTGAAACACACTCACCCGATGGGGATATGCTTTATGGTATTGATGTTTTTGTTATGCCGGCATTTAGAGGGTTAAGGCTTGGGAGGCGTTTGTATGATTATCGGAAAGAGCTTTGCGAAAGGTTTAATTTAAAAGGTATTCTTTTTGGCGGGCGTATTCCCAATTACCATAAGTATGCTAAGGAAATAAGCGCTAAACAATATATTGAAAAGGTTAGAAATAAAGAAATTCACGATCCGGTACTGAATTTTCAACTGTCTAATGATTTTCACCCTGTTCGAATTCTTAAAAATTATTTGGAAGGCGATGCCGACTCGAAAGAATATGCTGTATTACTTAGGTGGAATAACGTATTTTATACCAAACCACAGGTAAAAGCTGAAGTTGTTAAGAAGTATATTAGAATAGGAGTGGTGCAATGGCAAATGCGTCCATATAAAAATCTGGAAGTACTACTTCAACAAGTTGAGTACTTTGTAAACGCACTAAGTGGGTATCAAAGCGATTTTGTGCTTTTACCTGAGTTTTTTAATGCACCATTAATGGCTGCTTATAACCATATGAGAGAACCAGAAGCGATACGTGCACTTGCAAGTCATACTGATGAGATTAAGCAGGCATTATCAAGGTTGGCTATTAGTTATAATATAAATATAATATCAGGTAGCATGCCTGAGCTTGCAGGTAATGATTTATTCAATGTTGGTTTTTTATGTAAAAGGGATGGAGGCATTGAACGGTTTGAGAAGTTACATGTTACACCTGATGAAAAAAAGGTATGGGCTTTACGGGGAGGTAATAGTCTTCGGTCTTTTGAAACAGATTGTGGTAAAATAGGCATCCTAATCTGTTATGATGTGGAATTTCCAGAACTTTCGCGTCTTTTGGCAGAGGAGGGCATGGATATTCTTTTTGTCCCTTTTTTAACGGATACACAAAATGCTTACCTGAGAGTAAGGCATTGTGCCCAGGCACGTGCCATAGAAAATGAGTGTTATGTAGCGATAGCCGGTAGTGTGGGTAATTTGCCCAATGTACATCATATGGATATACAATATGCACAATCAATGGTTTTTACCCCTTGTGGTTTTCAGTTTCCGGCTAATGGTATTAAGGCTGAAGCAACTCCTAATGCCGAAATGATTTTGATTGCAGATGTAGATGTTGATTTACTGAGGGATTTAAGAAGTAATGGATGTGTAAATAACTTGTCGGACAGGAGACAAGATGTTTACACTTTAAAAAAAGCAAATGGATATTAACCTTATTAATGATTTAACATGATGAAAAATACATATTTTGATTTAATTGAGCAGAGCTATTACTTTCCACAGGAAGGTTTTGATTTGAGAGATGACTATTTAACCTTTCACGGCGTGTCGCTAAAGCATCTAATTGAAAAGTATGATACACCATTCCGCTTTATTTACTTACCTAAAATTGGTGATCAGATAAAAAAAGCACGTAATCTGTTTAACAGGGCAATTAAAAACCAGGGCTATACAGGTACGTATAATTATTGCTACTGTACAAAATGTAATCATTTTTATCATGTTGTTAATGAGGCTTTAAAGCATGATGTAAATCTTGAAACATCATCGGCTTACGATATTGATTTAATATTGCATTTGCTCGAAGAAAAAAAACTGGATAAAAATAGAATCATAGTACATAATGGTTATAAAACAAAGGAATATCTAAAAAAGATTATGCAGCTTCAGGAGGCTGGATTTGTTAATTCAATTCTTATTCTTGATAGCACAACAGAGCTGGATCGTTTAAAGAAATTGAAATTTAAGCAAAAAATTAAAGTGGGCATACGTATGGCTATAAATGAAGAGACCCAATCGTCTTATTATACATCACGCCTTGGTATTCCTTATAATGAGGTGCTAGGCTTCTTTAAGAATAATATTCAGAATAACGATAAGGTTGAACTTAAGATGCTACACTTCTTTGTTGATTCAGGTATTAAAGATACCCTTTACTATTGGGGGGAATTTAAAAATGCTTTGAGCTTATACATTGAATTAAAGAAAGAATCAGCTTCACTGGATTCATTTAATTTAGGTGGTGGTTTTCCTATTCGTAATCATTTAGGTTTTGAGTATAATTACGAATACTTAATAAATGAGATAATTAAAAACATAAAAGATGCCTGTACTAAAGAAAGTATTCCAGAGCCTAATATATTTACTGAATTTGGTAAGTATACCGTTGGTGAGTCAGGAGCAATAATTTTTGAAGTGCTAGAGCAAAAAAAGCAAAATGATGCAGAAACATGGTATATCATAAATAATAGTTTAATGAATACTATACCGGATGCCTGGTCTATTCATGAGAAATTTATCCTTTTACCATTAAATAAGTGGAAAAATGAATACCAAAGAGTAAATATAGGGGGAATCAGTTGTGATCATTCAGACTATTATAATTCGGAAGACCTAAACCAGGAAATTCTTCTGCCAAAATATGATAACTCAGAGAAAGAACCATTGTACCTTGGTTTTTTTCATACCGGAGCTTACCAGGATTCAATAAGTGGATACGGGGGCATTAAACACTGCCTTATTCCTTCACCAAAGCATGTGATTATTGATCGCGATGAAAAAGGTAACTTTAAGGACTATGTTTATCGTGAAGAGCAGTCGGCTCATGAAATGATTAAGATTTTGGGTTATAATAGAAGTAAAGATTAGTTACAAATAGATTTAATAAATCATATTAAAATGAGAACATTTGCAGGCATTGACAGGCAGTATGCTTCGTCATCCAATGCCAAAATATTATTAGTATCCATTCCTTATGATAGAACAAGTACCTGGGGGAAAGGAGCAGATAAAGGATTCGGTGCATTTTTAGATGCTGCTGAGAACATGGAGTTATATGATATTGAAACCAATACATCAGTATATAAAAAAGGGATTCATATACTTCCGGAGATCTGTATTGATAAGGATCCTGAGATAATGGTTGCGCATGTTAAAAGTGAAGTGGAATGTATGCTTGGTCTGAATAAGTTTCTTACATTTTTTGGTGGAGAACATTCTATAAGTATAGGTATTATAAAAGCCTATAATCAAGAGTATCAAGACCTGACAGTGCTGCAACTTGATGCCCATGCAGATTTAAGGGCGGAGTACGGTGGTTCGAAATATAACCATGCGTGTGCATTGCATGAAGCTTCATTAAATACAAACCTTATTCAGGTAGGTATCAGAAGTATGGATGAATCTGAACTTCAGTATTTGAACAGGGATAAGTGCTTTATGGCACAGGATATTGTTGATAATGATATGTGGATGGATAAAGCCATTGCACAAATGGGAGAGAACGTTTATCTTACTATTGATATGGACGTATTTGATCCATCCATAATGCCATCTACAGGAACGCCTGAGCCAGGAGGTATGCATTGGTATCAAACATTAAGATTTTTAAAGAAGGTATTTGAGCAAAAGCATATTGTGGGTTTCGACATGGTTGAGTTGGCACCCGAAAATACTAACAAATGCCCTGACTTTTTAGCTGCAAAACTATATTATAAATTATTATCATATAAATTTAAATACAATGACAAATAAAGGTTCTGTTTCAACATTTATGTTAGACCACTTTAAGCACTTTAATGCTGCCAGCCTTGTAGATGCTGCTGTTGCTTATGAAGCACAGTTGGAACGGGGCAATAAGATGTTAATCTCCTTAGCAGGTGCTATGAGTACTGCTGAAATTGGCCGTTCATTAGCCGAAATGATTCGTCAGGATAAGGTGCATATTATTTCGTGTACCGGGGCTAATCTGGAAGAAGATGTAATGAACTTAGTTGCACATAATTCTTATAAAAGAATTCCTGATTACCGAGATTTATCACCTCAGAAGGAAAGGGAATTGTTGGAGAATGGTTTTAACAGGGTGACTGATACTTGTATACCAGAGGAAGAGGCGTTCAGGCGAATTCAAAAACATATTTATAAGTTGTGGAATGATGCGTATGCAATGAGTCAACGTTATTTTCCTCATGAATTTATGTATGAGTTATTGCTTTCAGGTGAACTTGAGAAGTATTACGAGATTGATCCGAAGAATAGTTGGTTATTGGCTGCGGCAGAAAAGAATATTCCAATTGTTGTTCCCGGATGGGAAGATTCAACAATGGGAAATATCTTTGCTTCATATTGTATTAAAGGGCAGTTAAAGCCTTCTGTGGTGAAAAGTGGCATTGAGTATATGACCATGTTGGCAAATTGGTATACTGAAAATACGCAAAAGAATGGTGTAGGATTCTTTCAGATTGGAGGAGGTATTGCTGGTGACTTTCCTATATGTGTTGTACCTATGCTATCGCAGGATCTGAATTATACAAAGACACCTTTTTGGTCATACTTCTGTCAAATATCAGATTCTACTACCAGTTACGGTTCTTATTCTGGTGCAACGCCAAATGAAAAAATAACATGGGGTAAGCTTAATGTTGGTACACCAAAGTTTATTATTGAGTCTGATGCAACCATTGTGGCACCACTGGTATTTGCATATTTACTTAATTGGTAGTTTATATTTATTAATTAAGTACAAAAGTTAAAGTTGATTATAAGAAGTTAGACAAGCCCCTTAAGTACAATTAAAAGTGGCTTCCTTGATGGTTTTTATAACTTTTTAATTCAATACACAAACAATAAAGGGCAGAGGATATCTGCCCTTTATTTTGAAACCGATGAAAAGGTATGTGGCTTATCGTTGCAGATAACTTTCAAATATATAACCAGTAAAGAGGCTAAAAATAGTTCTTAGGAGCTTTGTATATACCTTTGGTTTGTATTCTGGGTCGCTCTTTAAAAGCTTTAGAAATACAAAGAGCAAACCTTTATTTAGATAAACCGGTATCGACAAAAAATAACAGTCACAGAAAGTGATAGTTATACCAATTTGATTATACAGGATGTCGTATAGGATGGTAGATTGTTTTCAACTTGTACAAGGTGAAAAATTTAGCATCGTTATAGTGCAATTTTCAAGGCAGTAGAAATGTAAGAATCAATTCATATACGGTATACTGAAATAATGGACTGTTATTATGAAGGGGTTACAGTGCAAAAGCCGGGGCAGTATAGGCAGAAGTTTTCTGTAATATTTTCTTGTTTTTGGACTAAATTTCCCAAACTATCTGAAGTTGATTAAACTCAAAACTTATTTAACATCAATACAAAAACAAAATTGGTGTAATACCTTTTCTTTTTATTATCCTGAATAAAATATATGTCTAAGTAACATTGCTTAACCTGCATATGATACAAAAAAGATAATAACTTTGTTTTTAATTACAGAATTCAATTAAAACAATCATGCGTTATTATCTTTTTTTCATGGGGCTATTAGGTACTCTTTTATTTTGTCAAAAGCAGCTCATGGAAGTTTGGGATGTAGACCCTCTTAAGGCAGTATATCCCGACTTAAATACTATTGAGAACTACCAGATAAACTGGCTGGCAGGTTTTCCAGTTGGTATTGGTACTGATGTGCAGGTAGTAGTTAAAATGGAAGTAGGAGAGTTGATTTATTTTTCAAAAGCAGAAGAAATTACCATTAATGAAGATAAAATACTCACGCTGGAGGGGAGTGTAAAGCAATTTGGTACAAGCAGGCTCGGAAATACTTGGCCTGAAGTATAGAAAATACACGACTTACCATTAGTCCCTAAAAAATCAAATATAAAACTAAAAATTCCAAACAAATGATATTCACAAAACACAGTCTATTTGTTTTACTTTTAATAGGTAGTTGTATAAGTCTGAATGCCCAGTTAAAAGGTATTGTTTTTCATGATGAAAATGACAATGGCATTAAGGATTATAATGAAAGGGGAGTAGCCCATGCTGTAGTTTCCGACGGATATCATGTTATGCGTACAGATTCAATAGGTTATTTTGAGCTGGCTGGCTGGGAAAAACAACGATTTGTGACTCTCTATCCCTCTGCGAATATGCAGGTAAGCAAACGTTATATACCTGTTTGCGACGGGGAGCAATATTCATTCCCTGTGACCTTTCAAGCAGATAAAAATGAGATTACCTTTTTACAAATATCCGATACCGAAACCTTTGAGCACAGAGACTGGCTCGATCAACTAAAACAATATACTAAAACTCACCAACCCGATTTTATCGTACACACAGGAGATATATGTTACCGCTCAGGCATGCAATGGCATGCCGATAATTTGATGGAAAAGCAAATGCAGGTTCCTGTTTACTACTGTATTGGTAATCATGACTTGATAAAAGGAGATTATGGAGAACAGTTTTTTGAACAATGCTTTGGTCCGGCTTGGTATGCCTTTGAAAAAGGCAAGACATTATACATTGTAACTCCTATGATGGGAGGTGACTATAAGCCTGGATTTACCCGGAAGGAAATAGGTGTTTGGTTAAAAAATTTACTCGGAACCTATGATAAAAAACAAGCTAAAATCATATTCAATCACGATCTCTTGACAAATGAAGACAGTTTTAGATTTAATACCGGAGATGGAAAATACCTGGTACTTGAAGATTACAATCTAAAAGCATGGTTGTATGGACACTGGCACATCAATATGGTTAAAAAACATGAAAAGTCGGGAGTTATTTCTTATGGCACTTCCACATGTGCTAAAGGAGGTATAGATCATTCTCCTTCTGCTTTTAGAGTAGTACAGGTAGATACAGATGGCAATACTTCTTCTCTGTTAAGATGGACATATCCTAACCGGGAAATCGAAATAGTAAACCCCCAGGGAGGAATTGCAAAAGCTGATGGTCAAGGGAGAGTACAACTGACCGTAAATGCTTATCATGGTGGTGCAGAGGTGGATAGTGTGCAGTTTGGAATATGGGGAGCAGAAGGATTTAATTGGAACTCAGCATTGGAAAGTGATCGCTGGACTTGTATGCAGCAAAACTCTGACTGGAGCTGGTCTGCTTCATTTCAAGCAGCCACAGAAGATCATTATACTGTGGTAGTTTACGCTTACCTTAAAAGTGGTGACCTGTTGAGCACCAGGAAAAAGTTTGTTATTGAAAAAGCAGCTTTTACATGCCCTAAACCCCAACAGTGGTATAACCTGGCAGGAAATAAAGAACATGATCCCGTAATTGAAAGAGCACAAAATTTACCCTATCACTTAGCTTGGGTAGCTAACCTGGGCAGTAATGTTTTTATGAGTAGTCCTGTACTGTACAACGATCTGGTGATGAGTGCTGGTTTTGACGATGGAAATGCCCAGAATTGCTACATCATTGGTTGGGATGCAGGTACAGGTAAAGAACGTTGGAGATATAAAACCCTAAATGGAGTAAAGAACCAAATGGTGATAGCCCAAAAACTTTTGATAGCTACCGATATGCAGGGTATAACTTACGCCATAGTTATAGAGACAGGAGAGCTGAAGTGGAAAAAAGATTTAGGCTATAATCGTCTCCCCGGGTTTGTAACAGGGTTAGTTACTGATGGTAAAACAGTTTATACTGGCTTTGGTAAATCACTTTGTGCTCTGGATGTCAACAGTGGAAAACTGTTGTGGAAAAATCAGGACTGGGATTCGGGGGAAGGTACGACACCTGTTATGACGATTGCTGATGAAATTCTTATTGTTTCAAGTCACTGGAATGCCATTTATGCTCACGATACTCAAACAGGCAAATTACTTTGGTCAAGAAAAGACGATGGCTTACGTTTTAGAGATGGTGTTGTAAGTTATAAAGATGGAAGCCTTTGGGTAGCACAAAGAAGTGCCGAAACAGAAGGAAAACTACATCAATTGGATTTAAAAACGGGAAAGTCAATAGGTGGCTTTTTTACGGGAATGAAAAACACGGCTACAACTGCTCCCATTGTTCTTAAAGACAAAATTATCATTGCTGCTTCGCATCCTGGTATTGCAGCCTTTGAACGAGTAAGTGGGCAAAAGATTTGGGAGTTTGAAGTAGGACGTCCACTTTTATATACACCCTCTTACTTTTCCGATAGGGAGCAAAGCATTGAATCAACGCCCATGCTGATTGATGATAAGCTTGTATTTGGAGCAATGGATGGCTGTGTTTATGTGCTGAATGAAAAAAACGGTCAGCTTCTGTGGAAAACCTGTTTGGGTGCTCCTGTTCTTACAACAGTAGCAGTAGGTGACAACAGGATCTATTTCTGCGATTTTGCAGGTAATATCTATTGCTTTCAGGGAACAAGTAATAAATAAAACAGAAACAATTTATTTTATCGCGTTTTGCTATTTAGTATCGTATTATATTTATCCCTGTTATGGTATGTCCAGGTTTTTTATACGAGCTTTAAGAAAGATACAGACGGCTTACTATCATTTAATGATGAAGTTAATATGCATTCCCAAATTTTACAGAGGAGAATTGGATATTTTTTAGGAATTTTTAAATGAGCATTTAGATTAATGTTTAACAATATAAATAAAAATCATCTGACAGCTTCTGAAGCTGTCAGATAAGTCATATTTGTCAGATCAAGTAGGGGCAAGTACAGATCAAGTTCTATCTAGTACAAGTTATTTTTGCTTTTTCGAACTTTAAAATCACTTCCTTCAAATATCTTTACTGGATTGCCTCTCAATATTTCACTATGATTTTTCCAGTTCTTTTTAGTTATTGCTTTTTTCTGATTGCTTTTTTCTTGCCTTAAAAGCTTAAACAGCCGTTCTTTAGCCAGCTTTTTATTTTGTAATTGAGATCTGCTTTCAGAAGAAACAACATGTAATCCTGTTGGAACATGTGTAGCTCTGATTGCTGTACTTACTTTATTTACATGCTGACCACCTGGTCCGCCTGATCGCATAGCATGATAAGTGATATGCTTATCGTTTATATGAGTGGCTCCCTCAGCAAGAGGTAACTCATTTATTGCTATAAACCAGTTTTTTCTTTTATGAAATTTGCGGTATTCACTTTGACCAATCCACTGAATAGTTCCAACCCATTGTTTTATAAAGTTATTAACCTCATTACCTTCCAGCTGAATAGTTGCAGAATGCAGAGTTCCAGTCTCTATGCCTTCTTCACGGTGCAGAATTGTGTATTTAAAATTGTTGCTATTTGCTTCTTTTATAATGATTTTTAGAACTTGTGCCACTACCCGGCAGCACTCTGCCGGGCCTCTTCCTGATGTTATTTGTATAACTTTTTCCATTTCTTCAATTATTTATCCATTCTAACAATCTGTGGGTAAAATTTTCCCTCGATATTGACTAAGTCTTTTTGACTTTTCATAACTTCTTCCAGGTTTTTATAGCTCATTGGAGCTTCGTCAATGCTTCCGCCAATTGTTGTAATGCCGTTTTGTTTTAATTGTTTATTTAGTTCACTACCGGTAATTGACTCTTTGGCCTTTTTTCTGCTCATTTTTCTACCGGCTCCATGTGAAGCAGAGAAGAGAGAATCGGGGTTTCCTGTTCCAGTGACGATATAGCCGGGATCAATCATATTAGCCGGAATAATACCTGATTGTCCATTGCCTGCAGGAGTTGCGCCTTTACGGTGTACAATTAATTCTCTGCCATTATGGATTTCTTTCCATGCAAAATTATGATGATTCTCAATTTTAGCTATCGCTTTTAAGCCCAGAGATTTTGCTAATTTGTAATGAATAACATCATGACAGGCTTTGGCATAATCGCCTGCAAGATTCATTGAAAGCCAATATTCCTGTCCGGCTTCGGAAGCTAAATCGAGCCATGCTAAATGCCGGACATTATTAGGGAGTGAGCACTTTTTTATTGCAACTTGTGTATAATGACTTGCAATAGCTGCACCAAGGCCTCTTGAGCCGGAATGTGCAAGTATACCAATATAATGGCCTGTTGGTATATTCAACCGGCTGTTTTCGCATATCTCAACAATTCCTATTTCAACAAAGTGGTTTCCTGATCCTGAGCTTCCTAACTGAATTTTAGCTTTACCATGTAATTGTTTTAATAAAGCCGTTTCATAAAATTCTGATCTGTCCAACACTTCATGGTCTTCGGTTTGTTTAAATGTTTTCCCTATACCAAAATGCGTATTTTTCTTGAGTGAAGTCTTTATCTGATAGCTGTTTCGTTTAATAAAATCTGGCGGAACATTATAAATACTCAATGACATACGACACCCGATATCCAAACCAATGCCATATGGTATAACCACGTTATCAGTGGCTAATACTCCACCAATAGGTAAGCCATATCCCACATGTGCATCAGGCATTAAAGCACCACTAATACTAATAGGAAGTTGCATAGCACCACTCATTTGCTCAATTGTTTCTGGTGTAATAAGGTGACTTCCAAATGTTTTAAACGATTTTTTTTCAGTATTTAAGGTGTGTGCAACACTTGCTTCTGTTTTTACTCTTCCAGTAAACTCTTCTGCTAACTTTGAAAATGAAGCGTGATCAATGAATTTTTCGGGATTTAAAAGTACATCTTTAAGTAACTTTAATTTTTCTGGTTTTGACAGGTGTTTAAAGTCCTGTTGCATAATATTTATTGCTAAACTTTTTGCTCTGTCTGACTTATAATTGATTTGTTTAAGATCTTTGCCTTTTAACTTGTAACTGCCCATTATGGTGTTCTTAATATCTTGTGTCAGAAGTCCTGTAATTCGTATAGTATTGATTTTATTTCTTTTGAAGGGTTTATGAAATCCGATAAAAAGAATGCATTCATCAATTGTGTCATATATGATTGATGAAGTAATACCAATTTTGTTTTGGTATTAGCGTTAACTCTAAAATCAATACAATAATGGATAACAAGTCCATTTGATTACAGACAATTCCGGAGACCTGTATTGATTCAACAGCTAAAAACAAAAGAGCTGAAAACAGGCCTGCTAAAAATTAAAATGAGTATGATTTTGAACCAAGACGGAATAAAAAATCCCGATTGGTTGGATCAGGACAGAATATCTTAAAACCAGAAATTGTTCTGGTCTTTCCTAATCGCTTGTTATATATGTGTAGTAAATTCCAACATAATGCTTTCCCTTTCTTTAGTATATAAATACTCAGGGTGAAATGCTGTGCAAAGATAAAACGTATTATTTCAATTATGCAAATATATATTGAAAATAATTTCTTTAAAATGATCCCAGGTTAAGCTGTAAGCATTTACTTACTAAGTTAAATTATAGTTTTGGTGTGTAGGTAACTAGTTGTATAAGTTTTATATAGCAGGTTTACTTTTTACTGAAAATGGCATCAGTTATTTTTTTTTTAGTCAAAATAATATTTACCAGCTTTTTTTATCTGCTGGCTGATTTTTCGTCTTAACGAAGGAGGAGATATAACTTCTATTGCCGAACCAAAACCAAGGATTAATCGCTCTAACTCAAAATTAGGTACTACTTTAACGGTAATGATAACACCATCCTCTCTCTCTTCTGTTACTTTTTGAGACCAATGCATTGGTTTAGTTAATACATAGGGTTTGTTTTCATTATTAATAAAAAGCTTTATGATTCTGGGAAATAAGCCTGAATTTACTGTGACACCAATAACGTTTTCAAAGTGTACATTGGCATCAAAGGATGGATCATCTTTAAAATTCATTTGTTCCATTATTTCAAATGTATGTATCCGGTCTAAGGCCAGGTTCATAATTGTGTTACCTTTTTGCATTTTCCCAATCAGAAACCAACGGTTATTAAATTCTTTAAGTAAATAAGGGCTGAAGTATATTCGGTTGGCACGCTTTGCTTTAAATGATTGATATTCAACTTTAATGACATTCTTTTTTAAAACTGCCTGGTATAAACCATTAAGATGTTCTATACCTTTTAAATAATCATTTCTTTCTATGTGTATAACCGGATGAGAATGTGTATGTTCTGAGTAAATTTTATTTTCCAGTTTTTGAATAAGACCGGTCATTTCTTTAAAGTGACTAAAGCCTTGAAATTGTTTTAGTATTTCAACAGCATCACTAAGTTTGTTTAAATCCTGCTCAGATAATGGTAATTGAGTTATTGAATATTCAGGATCATCATAGGTATAAAATTTCTTCTCCTGTACAATGATCGGAGCATTATAACCCAGTTTTTCGCTACGCATCATTTGAATGTCTGTTTGAACGGTACGTCTACTTACTCCTTTGTCAATGCCTTCGAATTCATATAATGCATCAGAGCAGGCATTAATTAAATCCTCTAGTGTCCATTTGCGATACCTGTTACGCAGGCATTTATCTATGGTAGTGTAACGAATAAGTGCATTTCTGTTAGCAGGCATATTTCTTTTTTTTAGAAAAATAAAAAAAAATATTAACTGCGCAAAAAGACTGCGTAGTAGTTAATAATCTTTGTATCGTCAATATGACAAAAACGATCTTTAAATAGGTTTCACTTTCTGTGATTAATAATATTTCTTCTTTAAGAAGATAAAGAAATGAAAAAGTTGGTCTGCAAGACGAGATGTAAGTTTCTGTATAGCTTCATAGTGTTGGCTTAATTAAGTTTAATATACTACTTGTTTTCCAACTGGTTCATATACCAAGATGTGTGTTGGAGGTTCAAATCCTCTTTTCGGTGAAAATCGGAATAGCTCAAATAGGTAGAGCAACATCCTCATGTAAGGTAAGTCTTATGACGGTCAGGTTCGAATCCTGAATTGAGGTTAACCACCTTTTAACGGTTACACGAAAGTAGAATGACACATGGCCGGTTGTTATTTTCGGATAATAACAATCCTTTAGTAACCAGAGGATCAGATGTAATGTTTATCAAAGCTAATTACTTTCTCTGGTAGTGTAAAGCACTTTTTACTTGTTATTAATAAGTGTTTGCAAGCTTACCCGCTTCTTTGATAAGAAAGCGAAATTGTCTTGTAGAGATTAACAGGTAAACTAATTATTCTGGCGTAATAATTCCCTTATCCCCGTTGCTAAAGGTGACCTTGTCGTTCTGCTTTCATTATAAATGAGTAATAAACTAACTAAATATATTAAAAATGAAACGAGTAAGAATAAATAAAGGTAAAGTTGGTCTGGTATTCAGAAATGGAGATTATATAAAGCTACTGGAAGCAGGTACACACTGGGTACGTTATTTTGATAAAGTGGACGTTTGTAATATGTCGCAACCTTTTACTTTAAATATAGAACTAAATATATTGCTGGATGATAAAGATTTAACAAATAGGCTTGAAGTGGTTGACGTGATGGATTATGAGATTGTTATAAGATATGAGAATGGTATTTTTAAAGAAGTGTTGCCACCAGGACGTTATGTTTTTTGGAAAGGTGTCATCAAACATTTGTTTCAGCGATTAGACCGTAGGCAAACAGCACCGATTGATAATTTGCCGACTCATTTGTTGTCAAAGGCTGAATTAAGTAGCTACATAAGGTGTTATAGTATTCAGGCACACGAAGAAGGTATGCTTTTTGTTAATGGCTCATTTGTACAGGCATTAGATAAAGGATTATATTACTTCTGGAATAATTCAACACCGCTTAGTGTAATGAAAGTTGATGTTCGACAGGCACAGATGGAAGTGTCTGGACAGGAATTGTTGACAAAAGATAAAGCTGCTTTGCGTGTGAGTGTATTTGTAAACTATAAGGTAGTGGATGTTATGAAAGCCATAACAGCATGTCAGGATTATTTAAAGCAGTTGTATGTGGCTGTTCAACTGGCTTTACGGGAGTATGTAGGTATGTTAACACTGGATGAGATTTTGGAACGGAAAGAGGAGGTTAGTGCATTTGTGGTCTCAACGGTTAAAGAAGAGGTGATAAGTTTTGGTGTGAAGCTTATGAGCGGTGGTGTACGCGATATTATTTTGCCAGGTGATGTTCGTGATATTATGAATCAGGTGTTAGTTGCTCAAAAGAAGGCGCAGGCCAACATTATAACAAGGCGGGAGGAAACAGCATCGACCCGTAGCCTGTTAAATACAGCTAAATTAATGGAAGATAACAAGATGCTCTTTAAATTAAAGGAAATGGAATATGTAGAAAAGATTGCTGATAAGATAAACACCATATCTTTATCAGGCGGTAGTCAGGTTGTTGACCAATTGAAACAAATCTTTTCACCTACAGGTTAAAATTGAAGTGCATTTTTGACTATACACTTTATATGTATTAAAATGGAAAATAAACACACGGGTAACCAGATAATGATGAGTGAAATTTGCAAATATATTGTAAGTCATGTGTTTACCTTGTGTTTAAAGTTTAATGTTAAAAAAATAAACAGATGAACAAAGTTATATCATCAGAAAACCGCCCAATTAAAATGTGGTTGGATGACATTGAAGCAAACGCCTTAAGCCAGGCTAAAAAAATGGCTAATTTACCATTCGTACACAAGCACATAGCCTTAATGCCAGATGCTCACTGTGGTTATGGAATGCCCATTGGAGGAGTATTAGCTACAGAAGGTGTAATTATACCCAATGCAGTGGGGGTAGATATTGGCTGTGGTATGTGTGCCATGCGAACAAGTATTAAAGATGTAGACTCGGAGACTTTAAAAAAAATAATGAGTCAAATACGAAAGTTGGTTCCGCTTGGCTTTAATTGGCATAAGGAGAAACAGGATGATAAGTACATGCCCCAGGTTAATGAATTGCCAAATATTGTAGAGCGCCATATAATAAAAGCACAACACCAAATAGGATCACTTGGAGGGGGTAATCACTTTATTGAAATTCAGCATGGATCAGATGGGTTTGTATGGGTAATGATTCATTCCGGTAGCCGTAATTTAGGTAAACAAGTGGCTGACTTTTATAACAAAAAGGCAAAACAATTAAATGAGCGTTGGTACTCATCGGTGCCTGCATCTTTTGATTTGGCTTTTTTACCCATAGAAACAGATGAAGCACACGCATACATCAATGAAATGAACTACTGTATTGATTTTGCTTTTGCCAATCGAAAATTAATGATGGAACGTGTTCAGGATGCTTTTCAGACAGTTATGAGAGGAGAGGTGCAGTTTGATGATATGATTAATATTGCTCATAACTATGCTGTATGGGAGAATCATTTTAATAAAAATGTGTTGATACACCGAAAAGGGGCAACACGGGCTCGTGCAGGTGAAACAGGTATTATTCCGGGTTCACAAGGTACAAAGTCATACATAGTAGAAGGTTTGGGAAATCCTGAAAGCTTTGAATCATGTTCGCATGGTGCCGGACGGGTAATGGGGCGTAAACAAGCACAACGAGAGTTGGATTTGGAGACTGAAATTAAACGTTTGGATGATAAAGGTATTGTGCACGGTATAAGGAGCCGAAAGGATTTAGATGAAGCAGCAGGTGCCTATAAGGATATTGATATTGTAATGGCTAATCAATCAGATCTTGTGAAAATTAAGGTTGAATTGGAGCCTTTAGCTGTTGTGAAAGGGTGAAAAAGTGAAATTAATGTAGTAGAACAGAAGAGGCTGATCGAAATAAGACAGCCTCTTCTGTTTTTCATTACTTTTATGTTGATTATATTTTGAACCAATAGCCATTAGGTGAGATTCTATCGGCATCTTTGAGTATTGAAATCACATATTAACTGTTTTAAAGTGACTTATGAGACAAACTCTCTCTCTAATTTCTTAAAACTAAAAATAACAGTAAGGTAAATGTATTCGATGCTTATCCCGCTTTGATTGATATCTGAATATGATTGATATTTCATGTGTACCAAGGCTGAGCAGGTTTGAATCAACAAAGTTATAATCAAAAGAGTAACCAATTTTGAGTTGAGAGTTGATCTGAAGTTGTGCTGAAGCCATTATTGCTTTAATATTTCGTCCTCCCAGACCCAACCATAGTTTATCATTAAATATAAGGTAAGTACTAAAATCCAATAAAGGAGTGGCATCATTCCAGACTTGCAGTAATGCTGATGGCCGGATTTTAATATGACGTTTTAAACGCCAGATACCTCCGCCTGATAAATAATATATTCTTTCATTATAATCATATGCAACATCTTCCACCTCAATAGAGTTGAGGAGCATTCTGGGGGCAGATACACCAATAAAAATTGTTTCCGTATAATAGAAAAGGCCAACGCCAAAATTAACCAGGGAGGTTCCGTGGATATTGGAATTAAAGTAGGGGTCATTTTTGTTATTTGTATGTAAACCTGTCAAATTATCACTGAATAAACCCAATCCACCTTTTATTCCCATGGCCAGCTGTCCTTTTCTAAATTTTAGCGTATGCGAATAATCCATAAAAAAGGCAGTTTGTGAGATACTTCCAAGTCGATCATTCATAATGGATAATCCTACTGCCGAGTTGTGATAGAATGGGATGGGAGTATGGGCTGATAAAACGGTGGTTTGAGGTGCATTATCAAAGCCGACCCATTGGTTACGATGCACAAGTTGGGCATTAAGGTTCCTTTTAATACCCGCATATGCGGGGTTAACAACCAGAAGGTTGTTAATGTAGGAAGTGAATAGCTGCTGACTGTGAGTGTGTTCGGATGTTGTTAATATTAGTAGCAGTATTACTATGTTGAATATTTGTTTCATATTTAATAATTAATCCTGATGTATCCTTTTAATACATCTTCTGAATCATTAATAGTCAAGATATAATAGTATACTCCATTGGGTAAGATTTGATTATTGTAAAATAAAGCATCAGATCTTCCATCCCAATCATTTTTATAGTTTGTTGATTTATACACTAATAATCCACTTCTATCATATACTTCCAAAGTGTTATTGTTGAAATTAAGTATACCGGGAAATATAAACGTATCATTTATTCCATCATTATTAGGAGAGAAACCAATTGACAAGGATTTGAGCTTAACTTCAATAGCTACTTCAGCAGGTTCGCTATTTTCAAAACCATCATTTGCCATATAGGTGAAATAATCAGTTCCAGCAAATCCCTGATCCGGTCGGTATTCAAAGGCACCATTCTTTTTTAAAGTTAAGATACCATTTTGTACATCTGAAACAAGAACCGGACTTAAAGCATGATCTTCATAATCAGAATCGTTATAGAGGATTCCTTTTGTTTCATTAACGTTGAGCGTTGTTTCATACACGGTGTAATATATATCCCGATTAGCAATTGGGGGAGTATTAATAATTTGAAGTCTGACAGGAGCACGGTTTAGGCAAGGGCATCCATTGTTTACATTTATTACCTCGGCAAAGAAGGTTGTGTCACCAATAGACTTTAAAATTGGTGCACTTACTTTATCACCATTTTCAGGAGCTGTATACCATGTAACTTGCTCGTTAGGTGCATGGCTTGCGACTGCAACAAGTGTTGGAAGAGGCAATTGGGCAATAACTGTCTGGTCTTTACAAACAACAGGGGTTAAAGGAGCCGGATGAATTTGAAGCTTTACAGAGGTTCTGCCATGGCTTGTACAATTACTTTTTTTATTGACAGCTTCTGCATAATAAGTTATTAAGCCTACAGAGCTAAGTTTTGGCTGCTTTATAATATTACCACCTTTCATTGCATCATACCAATTGATAGTTACTGTGTTTGGTGAAGATGCTTCAGGTATGAGTACTTGTTCTTGTTTTTGTTCACATTCAATAATATCCCCCATTGAAAGAGGAGCATCCGGCACTTTATTAATTGTTAGTATCACTTTTGTCCTGCTAAGACTGGAACAGCCAGTTGTTGTATTCTTAGCCTGTGCAAAATAGGTTTCTGAACCAACCATGTTAAGCGTAGGACTGCTAACGCTTTTACCACCCGAAGGCGCATCAAACCATTCTATCACCACGTTATTTGGCAAGGCACTTGTATTAATCGCACTATTGGCATTGATTGTTTGTAGGGGGCTTTGTTCACATTCAATAATATCTCCCATTGAAAGAGGAGCATCCGGCACTTTATTAATTGTTAGTATTACTTTTGTCCTGCTAAGACTGGAACAGCCAGTTGTTGTATTCTTAGCCTGTGCAAAATAGGTTTCTGAACCAACCATGTTAAGCGTAGGACTGCTAACGCTTTTACCACCCGAAGGCGCATCAAACCATTCTATCACCACGTTATTTGGCAAGGCACTTTTATTAATCGCACTATTGGCATTGATTGTTTGTAGGGGGCTTTGTTCACATTCAAT
>CAZRRJ010000024.1:0-31455 GCA_964602515.1 uncultured Saccharicrinis sp.
TCAATAGAAAAATTGTAACCTGTGCCCGCTGTTGGTATAGTAATGGTTTCGTTAGCTGTTTTTATTTCCCAGGTGGTAATAAAGGTTCCTGAACAATCTTCGCCGCCATCTGTAATATCGCTATAATTACCCGTTTCGCCTGCTACTCCATCTCCCCAGCCTTTATTAATAAGTGCTTTACGGGCATCTTTACCTAAACAGTATTTACTATTACCGCCATGAAATTTAATGGCACGTGCCCCTAGTCCTGTACTACCTGCTGCCTGTACCTGCTTGTTCCACCTAGCAAGTAACAAATCGTAATTTATAGTGGAAAGTGTAACATTCAAAAACATATTTTCAGCATCGGTAAGTGCTGTAATTTGCCATGAACTAATGTCTTGATTAAAATTTTCAGCACCGGCAAACATCCTGGTGGTTTGCTTAACTTTTTGTACATTCCACTTATTCAATGGCTGGTTAAATGCCTTGGCTCCCTCAAACATGGCATACATATTTTCCACATTACCTACTGACCAGTCATTAATATCCTGGTTAAATTTTTCAGCACCGGCAAACATCCCGGACATCCATTTTACATTGTCCACCTTCCATTTATTCAATGGCTGGTTAAATGCTTTGGCATCTTTAAACATGGTATTCATCTGGGTTACCTTCGTAACATCCCAATCGTTAAACACCGGTGTACCAACAAGCGAAGTACACCCAGTAAACATCCCAATAAGAACAATGTTGGGGTGGTTAAGGTTGGGGGTGTCTATTGCTGTACAATTTAGGTTCTCACAGCCATTAAAAGCATCTTGCATACTTTCCCACTGTATATTTCCCCATTGCACTATGTCAAAAATCTTGTTTTTGTTGGCGGCATTGGTATTACTAAAGCGTATACGTGGAAATTTTCCCGCTATTTTAACAGTGTAAGTGCCTGGTGTTGTATAAGTATGTTTAATTACCGGGGCTGTTCCACTAAAATGTTCATAGTTTTTATCACCTGCTCCCCAGTTAATATAACAATCATAACCATTACTATCCTGCGTTGGTATGGTAATAGTTTCATTGGCTGTAGTGGTTTTCCAAGTGGTAATAAAATAATCATCAGCAGTATAAGGAGGCATATTGATGGCTATTTTATGGTTATTTTCAAACTCATTACCCTGTTGTATATTATCCAGTGAAATAGGTTCTGGATCTTTATGACCAAAAACTCCATTAATAGTATTGCCATCCAATATTTCTACTATTTCTAATTCAGGCACCATATCATCGGCAGAAACTTTATAATAACCTACTGCACGTCTAAAAGTTATACGGGTAATCATCTCGTCATCTGGAACATTTCCATTTGCTATCATCACTACTGGCTCTGTATCGCCATCATTCTGCATTATTGATCCATAGCTCCCCCCCACCATCAGGTCACCGTCAGAGGTTACAAAGAGCGACATAACATCACCACTACCACCATTACGACCATTATTAACCCTACCGTTACTATACCTAGATACGGGTCTTACTTTCATGGCTGAATCATTTCTGGTATAGCGGAACCAGCCACCAATACCATCTAAACGGTAATCCCCGTCAGTGCGCGGCTCACCATTACTCGTCGAATCAGTTTTATTATCATAATTGGCCAACATATGGTTAAACTTGGTACTTAAACTACCATCATAGTTCATTACAACTAAAGCGCCTTCAAAATAATTCTCCTTTCCAAATCTCTCTACTCCTGACCACCAGCTTTCATGCGTTCCAATCCAAATTTTTTCTTTCAGAAAGGCTGCCCCATCAACACCCCACCCTTGGAACACATCCCTTATTGTTAAATCGCCAGGAGAAGTTCTCCCCAAATTAAATTTAGTAAGGGGAGTAAGTGTAAGGTCATCAGTTAATGCAAGTGCAGCATGCCATCCACGGGTAGAATTTTGACCACTCCCGGTCACGAGGATTCCTCCAGGCCCCCGCTTACCATCAGTATCAATTTTATCTTCATTTGGCATTACTGTAATGGCTATTATACCTGGAGTAGGATTTAGTATAGAAGCTGACCCTTTATCAAAAACTTCAAAATAGTCTGACACATCGTATTGTCCATCATTATTAACATCTACTACCGGCCGGCCGGTAGTCTTACTTATACGATAAACACCAGCTGAACGGGTTCCACTGGCATTAGTCCCCCCCTTACCTACTCCAATCCAAAGATCATTGGGATGATCCGGGTCAAAACTCATGGTAAAACCCCACCCCGGATCAGTAGTAGTAGAGGAGAAATAATTAAATGTTTCGTCTAAGGTCCCATCAGCACTAAGCTTTGCAATTCTTCGACGTGGCTGCCCACTAACTCCTGTAAAAGAACCTATAATATAAATACTACCATCTGCATCCTGCAAAACCCCTTTTTGCGGTTTCCCATAAAGGCTCACAGAGGCTGGTGTACCTTGGTAGATATTCATGGGGGAAAGAGCGTTCCTGGTTCTATTTACAGTAAGATTATTCATAAAATCAGTATCAACCTCAAACTTACTGGTAGCACTGTTGTATTTAAACTTTATAATATTGTCGTTACGGACATTAGCATAATCATAGAAGGCCCCGCACACCAAGAGTCCTCCATCCAGGGTTTCTATTACCCAACGTACATCTAAGTTAAAAGAAGTACCAAACCCCTGTAGGAGCTTACCGTCATGGTCGGTAATTACTAAATTATTATTTCCCGATCCCTCATAATCCCTAAAGCCACCGCTAATCACCATTTTGCCTTTATTTTCCGTATGGCCTCCTTTCCCCTCCAACTCAAAAATACAAGTCACTCCAAAAATATGTTGGCCTGCTCCCGCGCCAGTAGCATTTTCTACACCGGGCACACCCCACTTGGGGTCAATAATATCTTCGGCATACTCCGGGTTAAAGACAAAATTAACAGTATCGCCCGTATTCAAACGCACCTTCATTTCACTCCCTGGGCCAAGCCAATCGTCAAATTCAGCTTCAAGCCTTATAACATCATCGGTAAAATACTGCCCATCGGGTACTGTAGTTGAAAAGCTAACTAACCTTGGTATGTCTTCATTACGTACCTGTCCCCTGGTAATTAAAGGGATAAGAAGTGTAGCAATTATCAAATAAAAATAATTTCTTAATTTAAATGATGGTGTTTTCATAGGAAAGTAAATTTGTATATGTAATTTTTATAATCTGTTGCAGCTAATAATTAATATTAAATTTAGAATAATTTAATACTATAATTTAACATCTCTACAAGAGAACACTTCTAAGCAGCGCAAAGATATAGGTCTAATATTTATATTTAGGTGGGAAATCCCCCTCTTTTCGCTACGCAAAATGCGTAGTAAAGTACGCATTTTGCGTAGCGAAAACAAGATATTACTATTGTTAATAACAGCAATTAATTATGAACAATTTGTTAGGGCTAAAATGGCATGAGCATACCTGTTTGATATAATTTTTTGTAAAAAATTGAAGTATTTCGGTAATTCTAAACAATGTTGTTAAAAAAAACTTACTCAACAACAAGTTAAAACGGTACATATCAACCAGTTCAGACTTAGAAGAACTTTATTTTGAAATTATACAAATTATAACTGTTTGTTAAACCTTTAATAAACGGTTGTGCACTTTTTTGCTTTGTATAAACCGGGGAGCATTTTAAATTTTAAAACCCAGGTTGAAATAAAGAGCTGGTTTACAAGGTATAATTTTGGAGGTATAGTATACTATTGCGATAAAATTTGACGCTGCAAATCTGTTTTTTATTCATAGCATGTAGATTTCACTTGAAAACAGCCATTTACTTCATGTTATTGACTCAAAATAGCCCGCCCGCTATTCTTTCGTCAATTTACTCTTGCTCACTATTTTCAAGCGACCTGGAACAACGTTCTATCGAATACCTTAATGACTCATATGTAACGAGGTAGATCTAATTTTTTTCGTCGATCCCAGGTTATTAATTGCAGTGTGCAACTGGGCAAGTACAGCGGACAACTTGTCGGTTATGGTAGACAACTTGTCAGTTGCGGTGTATAACTGGGTAAGTGCAGCGGACAACTTGTCAGTTACGGTGGACAACTTGTCGGTTGCAATGTATACCTTGTTACATGCTATAAACAGCTTATTGATTGCGGTGGACAACTTGCCAGTTATGGAGCTTGGTTTGTAATACGGAGATTACAATATGAGACAATCGGTATTTTACTTTTTACCAGGGTAGTGTAAATAGTGGTTTGAGAGGTAGTTTTTGCATGGTGTAGTGCTCAAATTTTATTAAATGTTTGATTTGCAATATATATTTATAGGGTATAGCAAGCTATAGTGATAAAATTTGACGCTGCAAACCTGTTTTTTATTCATAGCTTGTGGATTTCACTTGATAACAGCCTTTTTCTTCATGTTATTGACTCTAAACAGCCCGCTATTCTTTCGTCAATTTACTCTTGATGCTTTCTATTTTCAAGCGACCTGGAACAACGTTTTATCAAATATCTTAGAAGTTTATATGCAATAAAATAGGTTCAGTTTTTTTTACATCAATCCCTGGTTACTATTAAAGGGTCTCTTTTACCCTGTCTCTCACTTGCATTTATCTCTACCCAGTTGAGCCAAATACAAAATAAAACATCCGAAATATTTTTTATCCTTGTGGGTAGTTTTATAACGGGAAGGGGTACCGATAAACCATTGGATTAACTTATTTTTATTTGCAGAAAAACCATTTCCAGGCTTATTTTTGTACTATGCAATACATAACAAAATATAGCAATATAAAGCCTGTTTATAGTCTTTATTTCTTATTGTTCCTGATCGTATTTAGTTCTTCCACAAAATCCCAGGAACTGGCCGACTCTGTCAACCTTGTACTTCAACACCGTATTGTTAAGAACGATACCATCCCTCATATCAATATAAAGGAAGTGGCTGTTATTCCTCCATACAGGTTTAAAAACAAAAGACACAAACGACGGTATGGCAAGCTGGTAAGAAATGTAAAAGAGGTATTGCCTTACGCCCGCAGTGCCGGTAAAAAAATTAATACAATTAATTCTCACCTGGCAACACTAACTAACGAAAAAGAAAAGAAAACCTATTTAAATGCTGTTGAGGAAGAATTGTTTAATGAGTTTGAAAAACCCCTGCGGCAATTAACCTACTCGCAGGGGCGCTTATTAATAAAACTCATTAACCGGGAAACCGGCGACACTACTTACGATTTAATAAAACAATATAAAGGTGGCGTAACAGCATTTTTTTGGCAAGGGGTAGCACGTTTGTTTGGCTCTAACTTAAAATCGGAATATGAGGCAGATGGCGATGATAAAATGATTGAGCACATTATATTATTAATAGATAATGGCATACTTTAATAAATGGTGCGAACCAGGCTTTAAACCTTATTTAATACCCAAAAACAGGGTTTGTTTCAATGCTTAATATTCATAAAATAAGAGAGACAAGTAATCTTTATTATCTTTGAAGTTTTAATAGATTTTAAATAAATGACACCATCATCATATCCATCACGATTATTAGAAAGTGCCGTTAATGAGTTTTCTAAACTACCCGGTATTGGAAAGAAAACAGCATTACGCTTGGTTCTGCACTTACTAAAGCAAGAAAAGGAAATGGTCTTTAAGTTTTCGGATACCTTACACCAAATGCGCGAAGAGATCATGTACTGCTCCAGCTGCCATAATATCTCTGATAGCCAGATTTGTAATATATGTGCCGATCAAAATCGTAACCATAGCTTAATATGCGTTGTAGAAAGTATTCGTGATGTTATGGCCATTGAAAATACGCAACAGTTCTCTGGCATATACCATGTTTTAGGTGGTGTTATTTCACCTATGGACGGCATTGGCCCTGACGACCTTACCATTGGCCCACTGGTAGATAAAATTAAGAGTGGTGAAGTAAATGAGGTTATTTTTGCACTGAGCACAACAATGGAAGGTGACACAACAAACTTTTACTTATACAAGAAGTTTGAAAAATATAATATTGTCACAACAACAATTGCCCGTGGCGTTTCAATCGGTGATGAGTTGGAGTACACAGATGAAGTAACACTTGGCAGATCGTTGGTTAACCGACTACCTTTTGAAAAAACATTATAGAGTATGAGCCCAAAGAAATCATTAAAACAAGTTAAACTGATCTATTTTATAGTAACAGTTATGCTAGCCATTTTTGCAGTTCTCACATATGCATACATCACTTTAAACGGACAAGTTTATGAGTTAGACATCAACGCTGAAAACAATTTAAAATCATTGATTATTATACTGGCTTTAGCCGGTATACCGGCAAGTTACATGTTTCAGAAACGTAAAGTCAGTCATTTACCAGGCGAATGGTCTGCTGATAAAAAACTACAGCAATACCGCTTAGCATTCTTTATTAAGATTATGACACTGGAAGGCCTTTCCCTACTTAGTCTTTTAAGTTACTTAATGACAGGTAACCTAAACCAACTCATGGTTTTTGGTTTAATCTATTTGTTCCTGGTTCTTAATTACCCAAAAACAAGCACCATCCTTAACGAACTAAACATTAATCAATCAGAATTATAATATAAACCTGGTACTTATGCTTATAGCTGTTGACTTTGACGGAACAATTGTAGAACATCGCTATCCTGCCATAGGTAAGGAAAAGATTTTTGCTTTTGAAACTTTAAAAGACATGCAAAGAAAGGGGCATTTACTTATTCTTTGGACTATACGTACCGGCAAGCAATTGGATGATGCAGTTGAATATTGCAGAAAAAATGGCATTGAGTTTTACGCCATTAACCGTACACATCCAGAAGAAGAAATTACCGATAATATTAGCCGTAAAGTTAACGCTGATATTTTTATTGATGATAGAAATGTTGGTGGTTTTATGGGATGGGGCGAAATATGGCAATGGATAAACAGCGATGCTCCGCAAGCTGAAAAAGATAATTATCAGCAGCGTTTTTTAAAGGCTAAGCGTAAGACACTTTGTGGTTTTTTACAAGCTGTTTTCTGCAAATAAAATAAGCCTGATAAAATGAACTGTTATATTTAGAATCAGCCCACACTAAAAATAAGCCTGTTAATCTAATATATTTGCCAATCAGCTAAGAATTTTGCATTTTTAGAATCAGCTACATATACGTTTAGATTAATAACCTTGTCATGATTAAAATCTTAGTTATTACCTTACTTTGGATAGGCTTTTTTGAAGTATGTGATGCACAAAAAAAACCTACAAAAAAAGACATCGTTCGTATACAAAACCAGGTAAATCTTGAAGATTACAAAGAGGCCTCTGAAAACCTGCTTACCTTACTAAAGAAACATCCCGAAAATGCCCGCTTGAATTTAATGTATGGCATTTGCCTGTTAAATATGAACAACCATGTTAAAGATGCCATTAATCCATTAGAAAAAGCAAAGAAAGAATATGGCATTTACTCGAAAAGAAATGACTATGCCATTGAAGCCAATTATCATTTAGCACAAGCCTATCATCTTACCCATCAATTTGACAAAGCCCTCCTGTTGGTTCAGCAACTACAAGATACCGTTCCTCTTAAACGGGATAAAATTCATTTTCAATTAGAACACCTTAGCAATAACTGTAAGCATGCTATTTTTTTAAAAAAACACCCGGTTGATTACAGGATTACAAACCTGGGCCAGGCCATTAACAGCAAATACAATGAACACAGCCCGGTTATTTCGGGTGATGAAGAACTTTTAATGTTTACATCAAACCGAAACAGAACAGGAAAAAAAAATAATATAGAAAGCCTTATTCCCGAGGATATTTACACCAGTAAATGGCGAGAAGGCTACTGGGTACCATCTGTTAATGCAGGGCATCCTATTAATTCGGACGATTACAATGCCACTTGCAGTTTAAGTCCTGATGGTAAAACATTAATCCAATACCGTAACCATGGTAAAGGAGACTTATATATATCTTATTTTGAAGATGATAAATGGACAAAACCACAAAAACTCCCCAAACCTATTAATTCATCATTTGAAGAATCACATGGTTCACTATCCCTGGATGGTAATACTATTTTATTTACAAGTGATCGTCCTAATGGAGTTGGAGGAAAAGACATTTACATGTCGAAGAAATTACCCGATGGCAAGTGGGGAAAAGCAATTATGCTTAGCCAGGAAATTAATACGCCTTACAATGAAGAAAGTCCGTTTTTATCATACGATGGAAAAACTTTATATTTTGCATCAGAAGGCCATACATCTATGGGCGGTTTCGACATTTTTAAATCAGAACTGGATAGCAGCGCTAACTGGGGTAAAGCACAAAATATTGGCTACCCGATTAATACGCCTGGTGATGACCTTTTTTATATCCCTACGTTTGACGAACAACGGGTCTATTTTGCTTCTGAGCGCCCCGGGGGCTATGGGCAATCAGACATATACATTATTGAATATCCTGTAAGCCACAACAGGGCTTTAGCAGTTGTATCCGGCTATCTTTTTACTGAAAACGGGCAGCCTTCCGCTAGTTCACGTATCCTTATTAGGAATAAGGAAACTGGCGAACAACAAGGCATCTACAAGCCCCAGGTTAATAGTGGTAAGTATACTATGATTTTACCAACAGGTGTTAGCTACCAGATGACAGTAGAGACTGAAGGTAAAACAAGTATCTCCTTATTCTTTGATATAGCTTTCCGATCTGACTACAAAAGCAGAACAAGTGCTACCTTTTTAGCCCCACTTGTTATAAAGGATTAACAACACTGTTACATCTGAAAAAGAAATTCAGTCAAACCAAATACTACATTCGTAAAAAATACAATAATTAAAAATGCCACATGCGCATTTTTAACTATTTTGCGAAGTCTTTTAATAAAACCAAACATAAGTAATTGAGGTATGATACGACTTAACGCTCTAATTGCAGTTGCATTCCTTTTAATTTCGCAGTTAGCACTTGCTCAATCCGACTCTAAAATTGACTCTAAAAAATTTAACCAGGCTATTAAACTGGCTGATGACAAAGCATATGGCGAAGCCATAAAACTTTTTTCGGATATATTAAAAACCGACCCGGAGAATGTAGCTGTAATTTACAACCTGGGTAATTGTCACCTTAACTCATCTGATGGCCCCGATAGTGCCATCGTTTATTTTAAGAAAGCTTATAGCTTACTGGAAGAAGATGAGAAAATTGGTGATATAGGTGTTGATATTCAATTATCAATGGGAAAAGCATACCAATATCTTCTGCAACACGAAAAAGCCATTACCACTTACAAAGAACTAATTGAAATGTTACCGGCTGAAGATGAACTCTTGCGCTCTGAAACCGGGCATGAAATTGAGGTTTGTGAAAACGCCATTAAGCTAATACAAACACCTGTTAAACTAAAAGTTAAAAACCTTGGGCCCAATATCAACTCTAAATACGATGAACACAGCCCACTGGTATCTGCCGACCAAAGTATGTTGTTCTTCACATCAAGACGAGCATCTAGTTACAGTGAACTTCTTTTTGATGGCCAGTATGCCGAACGAATCTACTCATCAGCTAACGAAAATGATACCTGGGGTAAATCAGAATCGCTACATGAACTATTTAAGAAACCAGGGCATGAGTCTGGTGTTTGTTTATCTGCGCAAGGAACAGAATTATGCATTTTCCGTAATGATGTTAATGGTGCCAACATTTATATGAGTCAATACGATGGTTCTACATGGGGAGAACCTACTAAGATGGCCAGCCCGATCAATTCAAAATTCGAAGAAACACATGCTACTGTAACAGCTGATAAACAAACATTCTATTTTACCAGTAACCGTCCGGGAGGACTGGGTGGGTTTGATATTTATCGTGTCCGTCGTTTACCTAATGGAGAATGGAGTAAGGCGGAAAACATGAAAGCATTTAATACACCTTACGATGAAGAAACACCGGTACTTCACCCTAATGGTAAAATCATGTATTTTAGCTCTGAAGGCCATAACTCAATGGGGCAATTCGATATTTTTTACAGCAAAATGGAAGAAAATGGCAACTGGGGATCAGCCATTAATATAGGCTATCCGATTAATACACCTGGTGATGATTTCTTTTTTGTACCAACGGCAACACCTAACATAGCCTATTACGCATCATCCAGGTATGATGATAATTATGGTGGCTCAGACATTTACCTTATTGAATATGAGGAACCGGAAATTAACCGTTTAGCCGTTATCAAAGGTTGTGTTAATGCAACAGGTGATACAGCAATAGAGAATATTCATATTACTGTAACACGACAAGGCGAACCCGGGCCAACAGGCCATTATCGTCCTCACCCCGGCACAGGTAAATATGTTCTTATTCTTGAAGCTGACAGCAAGTATGATATTGAATATTCGGGCGAAGGCTTTGAGCCACATAAAGTACAGCTTGATGTAACAAAAGAGATGACTTATAAAAATTCTAACCAAGCCAATAACCTTAATGATATTATGCTTGTGGCGATTGCTCAACCAAAAGAAAAGTTACCTAAGGCAACTCCAACACAGCAAATGGATACTTCTGATGGAATTCCATACTATACTGTTCAGATTTTATCATTAAGAAAACCAATAGCAACGTATGACTTTTTTAAGGATCTTGAACATGAGCTTATCCAGGAATACAAATGTAATGATGGTTTCTATCGCTATTCGTATGGAACTTTTAAAGGCTTTAAAGCAGCTTTAAAGGGTAAAAATAAAGTTATAAATACCGGTTTATGGCAAGATAGTTTTGTGCGTAGCACAGATCAATACAACAGCCTGACTGAGATATCAAAAAAGTAAAGATGATGAAAACTGAGGAGTTGGTTTTAAGAGCACTTGAACCTGAAGATACCGACCTGCTCTACCAGTGGGAAAATAATATGGAAATATGGGAGGTGAGTAATACGCTCACCCCGTTTTCCAAACACCAGCTAAAAAAATATATTGAGCAGGCGCAACTTGATATTTTTCAAACTAAACAACTCCGCTTAATAATAGAGCTGGAAGAATCAAAACAGGTTATTGGTATGATTGATTTATTTGACTTTGATGCCTTTCATCAACGTGGCGGTGTAGGTATTATCATTCATAAGAACTTTCGCCAAAAAGGTTATGCCTTTGATGCTTTGAATATGTTTACCAACTACTGTTTTAACAACTTAGGTCTTAAACAACTTTATGCCAATATTTCGGAAAGGAATAAAGCCAGTATTCATCTTTTTGAAAAAGCGGGTTTTAATCTTGTTGGAGTTAAAAAGGCCTGGCGAAAAATAAAAGGTGGCTTTGAAGACGAGCGCCTGTACCAGTTACTACACTAAATATTATAAGTATATTTCATCAGCTGATGGTATCTCTTTTTGTAACTCATAATTACCCTCATTATCCAACAACTTAGCACAAAAGTGCTGCAAACCATTGGTTACAATAAGGTAATCTACCTTTAGCTTTGTGTTATACCGTGCTGCCTGGTTAAATACAGCACGTGTTATTTTTACTCCGGGTGCTTTACACTCAACAATAACAGCGGGTCGGCCTTTACGGTTATACAAAACAATATCAGCACGCTGGCTCAAATCATTGACCTTAACCAGCATTTCAACAGCTACCAGCCCGGCCGAAAAATTTTGTTGCTTAACCAGGAAATGGATAAAATGTTGACGAACCCACTCTTCCGGCGTTAAGGCCACAAACTTTTTTCGTACTTCATCAAATACCTGTATTTTATCATCAAGGTGTTTGATCCTTAATTGCACTTGCGGAAGATTGAGTTTTTCCATCCGTTCCTTTTTTTTGGCAAAATAAATCAAATTAAACAGAAAAAGTTACCTTAGCGTGAAGAATAAAATTGAATACATATACTTTATTGCGATTGATTATTGCGGCTTTCCTGCAATTTTTAGACTTCAAAATTTTTCGCTGATGAAAACAAAAAAGGACATTGTTGACAACTGGTTACCCCGGTATACTGAACGAAAACTGGAAGATTTCACCCCATACATTCTGCTGACTAACTTTAACCATTACGTTGAGCTGTTTTCAGAGTGGTATAATGCTCCTATCCTTGGTAAAAATGGTAATATGCCCAACTGTAGTGCCAATGGCATTACCATTATCAACTTTGGAATGGGAAGCCCCAATGCGGCAACCATGATGGATTTACTTAGTGCTATTTCGCCTAAAGCTGTTCTTTTTCTTGGCAAGTGCGGTGGTTTAAAGCGTAAAAATAAATTGGGCGATTTTGTACTACCTATAGCTGCTATTCGTAGCGATGGTACTTCTAATGACTATTTACCACCAGAAATTCCTGCTTTACCAGCTTTTAGCCTACAACGTGCTGTATCAAGTGCTATACGCGATAATGAGCTGGATTACTGGACCGGAACAGTATTTACAACCAACAAACGTGTGTGGGAATATGACGAGCGCTTTAAAAAGTACCTTGAAAAAACACGTGCTATGGCAATAGATATGGAAACTGCTACTATTTTTACAGTCGGTTTTTATAATCATATTCCTACAGGAGCATTATTGCTGGTATCGGACCAGCCAATGATTTCAACAGGAATTAAGACAACAGCCAGCGATAAAGAAGTGACTGAGAACTATGTTGAAAGGCATATTAAACTTGGTATAAAGGCACTGATGACTATTATGAATAATGGAAAATCAGTGAAACATCTAAAATTTGACAGTTAAGCTTTTGTATAAATGACATTTGAGCAGATAGTACAGGATTTAAAACAGAAGAAATACAAGCCGATTTACTTTCTTATGGGCGATGAAGGTTATTTTATAGATGAGATAACCAATTATATTGCCAACAATGTTTTAACCGAAGAAGAGAAAGGATTTAATCAAACTGTATTATATGGTAAAGACATTGATACGACGGAAATTATTCATGCAGCCCGGCGCTTTCCAATGATGTCGCAACACCAGGTAATAATTGTAAAAGAAGCTCAGAATATACCCAAGATAGAGGATTTGGAAGTGTATGCCAACAACCCTCTTACTTCCACTATCCTGGTGATTAATTACCGTTACAAAACACTTGATAAACGGAAGAAGTTTTACAAAAGCGTGGCTAAGAACGGCGTATTGTTTGAAGCAAAAAAACTATACGATAACCAGGTTCCCCAGTGGGTTAACAGCTATTTATCATCAAAGGGAAAAAGCATTGACCCCAAAGCCTCAGCCTTGTTGGCGGAATTTCTGGGTAGCGATCTTTCTAAAATTGCACACGAATTAGATAAGCTTGAGCTGGCAATGGGTTCAGCTGTTAAACAAATAACTGCCGCCCATATAGAAAAGAATATAGGTGTTAGCAAGGATTACAATAATTTTGAACTTCAGAAGGCCATATTGAGCAAAGATGTGGCTAAAGCCAATAAGATTATACTGGCCTTTGGTAAGAACCCCAAAGCCTACCCAATACAGATGACAACCATAACGTTGTTTGGTTATTTTCAAAAGCTACTGGCTTATTACTATTTACCTGATAAATCGAAAAATTCAGTTGCTTCGGCACTTAAAATCAACCCGTTTTTTGTACCTGATTATACTACTGGTGCACGCCATTACAATGCCCGTAAGGTAGTACAAATCATTAGCCTTATTCGCGAATACGATATGAAATCAAAGGGCTTTGGAAGTGCTACAACCGAATCAGGAGAATTACTAAAGGAACTTGTTTTTAAAATAATGCACTAAGCAAAAAGGTAAGAAGATGAACGTTTCAATTATTATTATTATAGTTATTAGCTTTATTAGTATAGCAGGTTTTAGTCAGCCAGAGCTGGTTTACAAATACCAGTTTAATGCCTGGCAAATTAAACACAGAAAAGAATATTTACGACTAATCAGCCATGGTTTCTTTCATGGAAGCTGGATGCACCTGCTGCTTAATATGTTTGTGCTTTATTCTTTCGGGCATAATGTCATTTATTATTTTATGACGAGTTTACCCGGCAACAGTAATATCCTGTTTCTGCTTTTCTTCTTTTCAGCAATAGTGGTGTCGAGTACCTACTCCTACATTAAGGAAAAAGACAATTACAACTACAATGCCATTGGTGCTTCAGGAGCTGTTTCGGCAGTGGTTTTTGCAAGTATATTATATGATCCTTTTGGAATTATCTACCTCTATTTTATTCCTGTACCCGGTATTATCTTAGGTATTGGCTACCTGGTTTATTCCCGTGTTATGGCTCAAAAAAATGTAGATAATATTGGTCATGACACGCACTTTTGGGGAGCCGTTTATGGCTTCATATTTCCTGTTATTCTAAACCCTTCTCTATTGGCGCGTTTTGCCAATGAATTGCTTTCTATTTTCAGCCGATAATGAATAAAGCCGTTTTTATTGACCGTGATGGTGTAATCAATAATGATGAAGGTCATTATTACGTGTACAAACCGGAATACTTTAAGCTTAATAAAGATATAACAGAGGGGTTTATGTTACTACAACAAGCCGGTTTTAAGCTTATTATTGTAACCAACCAGGGAGGTGTTGCCAAAGGTGAATATACCGAAGATGATGTAAAAATAGTACACGATTATTTTCTTCAGCTCATGTTTGACAATGCAATTCATATTACCGATATCTATTATTGTCCTCACCACAATGCTATAAGCGATTGCAGTTGCAGAAAGCCCAAACCGGGCATGATCTTACAAGCTATAAAAGAGCACGGGGTTGATAGAAATAAATCTTACTTAATTGGCGACTCAGTGCGGGACATAGAAGCCGGCCAGGCTGCTGGCTTAAAACAGTGCTTTAAAATAGAAGCTAATACATCTATTTTACCTGCTTGTAAAACAATAATTGAACAGGGATGATAGCTGAACAATACATATCGCTAAATGGCATTAAGCTAAAAGCAGGCGCCGCAGTGTTAACAACTGCGAACCGTGCCTTTCGTTATGGTGATGCCTTATTTGAAACGATCCGTTGTATACATCAGAAGCCGGTTTATTTTCACGATCATTATCAGCGCCTGCTTAATGGCATGAGCCTCTTAAAGATGGATCTCAAATCCCTCCCTCCTGCTGATGTTATTGAAAAACAAATCGGTAGCCTAATCCAAAAGAATCGTTTATTTAGTGATGTCAGAGTCCGCCTTACCATATTTAGAGAAGATGGGGGTTTATACACTCCCGCTTCAAATAGGGTTAACTACTTAATTGAAGTAAGTCCGTTATTAACAAGGGACTATGAGCTCAACCTTAAAGGTTTGTTAATCGATATTTTTGAAGATGAGTATAAACCTATCAACCGGTTCAGCCAGTATAAAACAGCCAATGCCCTGTTTTTTGTCTTAGCCGGCTTATATAAAAAAGAAAAGGGATGTGATGATGTTTTAATACTCAATTCTCACCACCTGGTTATAGAAGGGCTGGCATCCAATCTCTTCTGGATTAAAGGCGGTAAAATCTATACGCCTTACCGCTCATCAGGTTGTGTGGATGGTATTATGCGTAAACAATTGCTTCGGATTATGAAAGAAAACGGGTGGAGTATTTTTGAAGTTGGTGCACCAGATTGTAACACCTTATTAGAAGCAGATGAGATCTTTTTAAGCAATGCCATACAAGGCATACAGTGGGTGGTTGGCTTAAAAGACAAACGCTATTTCTGCAGGAAAACAAAAGAGCTGAACCGCTTATTAAACGAAGATATTAACCTGGGGGCAATTTAAATTTAAAACCCGGTTTATTACTAATTATATGATGGATTCTCAGGAAAGTTAGTCCATGCTTTAAAAACATCACCAAGGTCTTCCATTGTGTGCTTCCATATATGTTCTATATCAATATCCATGATAAGTTCGTCTTTAACATCGGCCACTATCCATGAGTTTTCATTTATCTCTCCTTCTAACTGGCCCGGCGACCACCCGGAATAACCTGCAAAGAATTTTACCTGGGTATAATCCACTTTACCTGAGTTAACCAATTTCTTAAGTACTTCAAAGTCTCCTCCCCAGTATAGTGTATCTGTTATTTGCATCGATCCGGGTATTTTATCGCCCAAGGTATGTATAAAGTGTAAAGAGTTAGAAGAAACGGGCCCTCCAACATATAATTCACCTTTGAAATTAAAAAGGTCTTCAATCACCTCGTCCGGGTATAATTCAGATGATTTGTTTAAAACAAATCCAATGGCTCCTTTCTCTCCATATTCCGTTAAAAATACAATTGACCGGCTAAAATAAGGCCCTTGCAAAAAAGGTTCAGCAATTAAAATACGGCCTTTTGTCGGTTTTAATTTAGGTTGTTGTGTTTTAAAAATATCGAAATCTAAACTCTTCATTTGCTATTATTCTTGTGATAAATATAACAATTATAATGAACTATTGTAAACGTAAACATTTCCTTACTCAATAAAGCCTGCCAGTTTACAAAACAGTAACAGAACCTCCTCTACTACAAATATCTTTGAATTTTTAATTTAATACATATACAACAAGATAACAAGGACTCTCCTTTTTTTTTTAAAATTAGCTCATTTAATACGCTATAAAAAAAAGGCTGTTTATTGTTTTCTTTTAAATATCTTCACGATTTAAATTAAAATCATATGAATTCTAAGCTCTTTGCTTTATTGCGTATATTAACATTAAGTGTCATACTCTTCACTACTAATTTCGTTGCTATTGCCAATCAGAAAAGTAGTTCAATTGAGCTTCCCCCGGCAATAATGAAGAATGTTTCTACAACCATTCGTATTCACCAGGGGCCTGGTGAACTGTTTACTCCCATCTTATTAATTAATTCGGCAAAGAAAGAGTTGTTAAACGATGAAAATGGTCTTTATTGCGAATATACGTTTACTGAAACAACCGAGCTTCAGCTTATACAGGCTAATAACATAGAGAAAAGGCAGGTATCTCCTATTCCACTTTGGTTATCTGTTTTACCTCCATTAATAGCCATTTTAATGGCTTTATTAACCAAAGAGGTTTTCTCTTCGCTCTTTGTAGGGCTGCTATTCGGAACTACCGTTATTTTTAAGTATTCGGGCATTGGGTTCTTTGTAGCCATCTTTAAAGGAGCATTTGCCATTATTGATACGTATTTAATGCAAGCACTCCTGAGTCATGAGCATTTATCCATTATTATTTTCAGCATGTTAATAGGTGGTATGGTTACCCTTATTTCTTTAAACGGGGGAATGAAAGGTGTGGTTAACATCCTGTCAAGATATGCCAGCAACAGGCGCTCAGGCCAAATGATTACTTACTTAATGGGTTTACTTATCTTTTTTGACGATTATGCCAATACTCTTGTTGTAGGCAATACCATGCGGCCTGTAACTGATAAGTTAAAGATTTCGCGTGAAAAATTAGCTTACCTGGTTGATTCCACATCGGCTCCTATTGCTGCTATAGCTTTTATTACTACATGGATTGGTGCCGAATTAAGCTACATTCAACAAGGCATTAGTGAAGTTGGATTAGAGATGTCGGCCTATTCTGTCTTTTTACAATCGCTGAAGTATTCCTTCTACCCGCTTCTTACACTTATTTTCATTCCCCTGCTTATTTGGCAAAAGCGCGACTTTGGCCCTATGTTAAATGCCGAAAGGCAAGCTATACAGGCTAATCCGGACGCTTTATTAAAGAAGGCCGGTCGCTCACCTCAAATTATGAAAGAGCTGGAAGTAGCTGATGATGTTACACCACGCTGGTACAATGCAACTATTCCTGTAATTATTGTTGTTTTTGGTACCCTGGCCGGTTTAATATATACAGGCTGGAACCCGGTGGTATGGGGTGATGCATCTCTTAACTTTACAAGCAAATTATCAAAAACCATTGGCGATGCCGATGTATTTAATGCTTTAATATGGTCATCGTTAGCAGGCGTATTTGCAGCTTTAGTACTTACAACCAGCCAGCGTATACTTAGCCTTAAAGAGAGTATTGATGGTCTTATTAATGGTTTTAAAACCATGTTTCATGCCATATTAATACTGTCTTTGGCATGGTCGCTGGCCCTGTTAACCGAACATTTGCATACAGCCACGTTTATTACAGGTATTCTTACTGCAATTAATATCAGTCCACAGTTTATACCTGCCCTAACTTTTGTTTTTGCAGCAGTTATAGCATTCAGCACCGGATCAAGCTGGGGTACTATGGCCATTATCTATCCATTGATACTACCAGCGATATGGAAAATTGGTGTAGAATCGGGCATGGATACGGAAGCTATTCTTCCTTTGTTTTATAATGCTGTTTCATGCGTACTGGCAGGAGCAGTACTGGGCGATCATTGCTCACCTATTTCTGATACCACTATATTAAGCTCCTTAGCCTGTTCATGCAACCATATTCATCATGTGAGAACCCAAATGCCCTATGCCCTGCTGGTTGGATCAATCGCATTATTAGTTGGTACAATACCTGCTGCTTTTGGCTTACCAACACCGGTATCTTTTTTAATGGCGGGGGCTTTGTTATTTGGTTTTATCCGCTTTAAAGGAAAAAAAGCATAAACCTTTTAATCCTGACCTTAACCTGGCAGAAGTTAGAGCTCCGCCAGGTTATTGGGTCAATGATAAATTAATATATTGCCGGAAAACGTTTTGGATCTGATTCTGCCATCATAGCATAAATGGCTTCGTATACATCTTCCGCATTAGGATTACTAAAGTAGTCTCCATCGGTACCATATGCCGGACGATGGTCTTTGGCCGTTACTGTTTTCGGAGATGCATCCAAATGATAAAAACCGCCATGTTCTTCTACAACTTTATGCATCATATACGCAGTGGCACCACCCGGTACATCTTCATCAAAGAAAACAACACGGTTGGTTTTCTTAATGGATTCCAGGATTACCTTATCAATATCAAAAGGTAATAAGGTCTGTACATCAATCAACTCCACAGAAACACCTATTTCAGCCAGTTGTTTCACTGCATCCCGGGCAATGCGCACACATGATCCATAGGTTACTAGTGTTACATCTTTACCTTCTTCAATAATTTCAGGTACACCAAGCGCAATTTTAAATGCTCCAATGTTTGATGGTTGCTTTTCGCGCAAACGGTAACCGTTAAGCGGTTCAATAACTAAGGCAGGATCATCGGCTGATAACAAGGTATTATAAAAGCCTGCGGCTCGTGTCATATCACGTGGCACACAAACATATACACCCCTAATAGAGTTTATAACCATACTTAATGGTGATCCACTGTGCCATATTCCTTCGAGCCTGTGGCCGCGTGTACGTACTATAACAGGTGCTTTTTGGCCATTTTTAGTACGATAGCGAGTTGTGGCCAAATCATCACTCATGGTTTGTAAGGCATACAAAAGATAATCGAAGTACTGGATTTCTGCAATGGGACGCAGGCCACGCAAAGCCATTCCAATGCCCTGGCCAAGTATGGTGGTTTCTCGTATACCGGTATCGCGCACTCTTAAATTACCATATTTGGCCTGCATACCTTCCAGTGTTTGGTTTACACCACCCAAAAATCCGGTATCTTCTCCAAAGGTTACTACTTTAGGGTTGTTGGCAAATATGTAATCAAAATTATCGCGTAATATTTCACGTCCGGGAACCATCTTTACATCATCATCAAAAGTAGGCTTAACAGGTTCAACCTTTAATGCAGAATACGCATCTTCACTGTAAAGCCACTTGCTATAGTTAACCCACCCCTCGTCAGCATATTTTTTTACCCAGGCTTTTAACTGAACTTTCATACTATTGGGCTTTTCACATGCCGAGCAATAATGACGCAGTACCTTACGGGCTGCACTTAAAATTGCTTTCCGGTCTAATGTTAAAGTGGATTGTAAATCTTTAACGATTCTATCAATCTTATCCTGCTTTATTTCGTTACAAACACAATCTTTTCGGTTTATAATATCCAACAGCTCTTTACGCTCTTCTTTAAAGGCATTGTTAAACTCGTTAAAAGCTTCTTGTTGCGCCGTTTTTACTTCTGCCACTGCCTCTTCCTCTATGGCATCCAGCTCTTCTGCAGTAGATAATTTACTCTCCAGCATCCATTTGCGCATCTGCACAATACCATCATATTCTTTCTCCCATTTCAGGCGTTCTTCAGACTTATAACGTTCGTGCGATCCACTGGTCGAATGTCCTACAGGCTGCGTTAGCTCCTCCACATGAAACAGGGCCGGCACATGTTCTTCACGACAACGCTTAATACCTTCACTATACATTTGGCAAAGTCCTGCATAATCCCATCCCTTAGCAGTATAAATCAGTATCCCGGTTTTATCCTTAGCGCCTTTTTCAAAACCTTTTAACGCTTTACTAATACTCTCTTTTGTTGTTTGAAATTTCTTTGGAACAGAAATGCCATAACCATCATCCCAAACCGATACAGCCATTGGTATTTGCAATACGCCTGCTGCATTAATGGTTTCAAAGAAATGCCCTTCTGAGGTGCTGGCATCACCAATGGTACCAAATGCAACTTCGTTACCATTAATACTAAACTTATCAAACTGTTTTAACTCCGGGCTGTTACGATACATTTTAGAAGCCATAGCTAAACCAACCAAACGCGGCATCTGCCCCGCTGTTGGCGAAATATCGGAAGCAGTACATTTCATTTCTGAAAGCCGTTTCCAATCGCCATTCTCATCAATAAGGCGTGTGCCAAAATGATTATTAAAAGAGCGCCCTCCATTATCAGGATTCAGTTCTGTACGTGTTTCACCATATAATTGGGCAAAGAATTCTTTAGGCGTTATCATCCCCGCTGCCAGAATAAATGTTTGGTCGCGGTAATAACCTGAACGCCAATCACCATTTTTAAATTGCTTTGCCATGGCAACCTGGGGTATTTCTTTACCATCACCAAATATTCCGAATTTTGCCTTCCCTCCTAACACTTCTTTTCGGGCCAACAAACTCATGTTGCGACTTACGCAGGCAATTTTATAGTCGGAAATTACTTCTTTTTTAAACTCCGTAAAGCTGAGCTCACTTCCTTCTGCTGACATATTAATGATTTTCTTTTTATTACATTTTTTGTTGTTAACGGCACAAATCTACGCCAAATAATTAGTTTCATTAATTATTTCTGTCTCCTACTGCACCCCAGTACCTGTAAAACTCTTTTTTTGAAAGCTTACCTTCAACTGTACCGAGATTAACATGAGTGAAATTCTTTTTTCAATAATTGAATCACTCATATTAATAGCTATATGCCATTATTTATGGGTAACAATCAAACATATAAAGGACTCGGATTGTTTGCCTAAAACAAATTTTAGTATTTTTGTACCGAATTAAAAAGGGAAATGCTATGTGGCCGGTTGTATTATTAAGTATTGTACTGATGGGAATTGTGTTTGTATTAATGTCGATTCGCATTCTTATAAAAAAAAATGGAAAGTTTCCGAACACGCATATTGGTGGTAATAAAGCTTTAAATGATAAAGGTATTTATTGTGCTACCACACAGGATAAGCTGGCAAGAAAAGAAGCTTTTAAAGTTAAACCGCTCAAGCTGGATGGTGAATTTGAAAGCAATACTACAAGCTGCTAGTTTAGTATCAAGAGGAAAAATTTACCTTACAGAACGGGTGTTTAACCACTGATAAAAAGGAGGAATGTATAAAAAGTGAAGCTTTCGTTTCGCTGGTAAAATCAGTATTACTCCAGTTTTAAATAGGACTGAATTTTAATAACTCTACTTGACGAATTTTAAGAGAAATAATTATTATAGCCCAATAGCCCTGCTTTTATACACCCACCTTTCGCATTTATCACACCTAAACCCAACACTGCTTATGCTTATCCTTGCTATCATTCCTTCTTCTGCTCAGAATGCCAATCTATTAAAAATATGCCTGGTAAAATACAATTCTTCCATCGAATTAAATATAAGGTCAAATGTCTCTTACAGTTCTTCTATTAATTCTGATAACACAAGGTTTGATCCATCACTGAAGGCTATTTTAAGATCTCTGTTCTTATTAATAAACATACAATTTACACTTGTTTCGGCTTCGCCCTCATTTACAGTTACCTCAACAACAACTCCTGATTGAAATACTTCGTCTTTATATATTTTGTAATTTATCTTACCATCTTCGTTCAGCATTTGCACAATACGTATATCACTTACACATAATTCATATGCAAAACGCTCATTGCTTTGCTTTTAACAATTAACCTGGTTTTCTCTCAAAGAGATACTTCATTACTTTCTCCTTCAAGGGTATATTATAAAAATAACTGCAATCGGCAAAACCAATAAAGCTTACATGTTTCTTCTTAATTAGCTGGATTAAATTGGGTTAAAACAATTCATCTTTACTTCGAAGATGCAAGTTAAACTCCAACTTAATTCTTGTCAATAATAAATTTCGAAAATCCTTTGGTTGAGTATATCTTATACTCCTGTACATCATCTGCCATAATAAAGTAAGCCTCTAACTCCGGGTGTGAATTAACAATTTCAAGACTTTTTTCGAATCCCAACACCATAAAACCTGTGGCATAGGCATCAGCCGACATACAGTCAGGTGCCAGAACAGAAACTCCTAATAGCTGATGGTTAACCGGGTAACCTGTAAAAGGACTAATGGTATGGGCGTATTTCTTTCCATCTTTTACATAGAAATTACGATAATTACCCGAGGTTGCTAATGCCATATCACTAATGCCTATAACCTCCTGTAACTGCCGGTTTAATACCTCAGGATCATCAATCGGTTTATCAATACCCACACGCCAGGCTGTATTTTTTGGATTTTTACCTTTAACACGCATCTCACCTCCAATCTCAACCATATAATTTTGTACTTCAAATGCTTCTAACAAATCAGCTACCACATCAACAGCAAAACCTTTGGCTATAGCACTACCATCGAGCATTACTCCTGCTTTTTGTTTGATAAGCCTGTTGTCTTTTAATTGCAACATATCCATACCAACATTGGGCATTATTGAATCTATTAAGGTCTGGGTAACACTGTCTTTTTTTGAAAAGCCAAACCCCCATGCATTAACCAGGGGAGCTACCGTCATATCAAAAGCCCCATTGGTTACTTTTGTTATTTCTTTTGCTTTAAGAAAGACCTGCCTGAAATACTCATCTGTTTCACCAGATACATTACGGTTAATTTTGCTTATAACAGATCCTTCCTTGTAGGTTGACATGGACCAGTCAAAAGCATTCAAAACGCTGGTGATGGTATCTGACAGATCCTGATGATGCGCATAGGTCATATGGTAAATGGTACCAAAAATAAGCCCCTCATTGCGGATGTATTCTTTTTTAGGCTGACAGGCTGAAAAAAGAACTGCTGCTACAAGTAGTAATGATAATCGCATAGTATAATTGTTTTAGAAAACAAAGATGATAAAGTGGGAAAGATTTTACAACAGGTAAAAATGAATACGTAAACAATAAAAAGCCTATTTTCTCCATAAATACCACAATAACAACACTCTACATACTATTATTTATTTTCAGCTACGTAATTTGCGTACCAACACTACGCAAATTACGTAGCAAAATAGGTAATTTACCTATCATAAAATTTCATTTTTTATTCTTTTAACAATGATTATATCATTAACTTTACTTCATATTAATAATTTAATGCATATTATTATGAAGTATTTCTTAGTATTAAACAATTTAATATCCGAAGTGAACTACTCGGCAAGAGTAAAAACAGATCAATCACACGATATGCAGGGCTTTATTAAGCTAATGCTATCAAAACGTAACCTGGTATCTGAAACTGATATTGTAGCTGTATTAAATGCTTTTTTTGAGAAAGTAGAAAAATGTGTGGAACGGGGCGAAAATATTAACCTTAGAAAGATAGAAGCAAGCAACACCCTGCCTCAACTCAAAAATTTTAAAGATTTTGCTTCGGCTTCGCATAACACTAAGGTAACTCCCGGCAATTTGTTTGAGCTTACTGGTACCCGTTTAAAAATTGATGGTGATAATAAAACCGGGCTTTGGTTGGTATCAAATGATAACACGGAATTAATAGCCACCAACACCAATAAAAAGATTATTGGTCTTATCCCTCAACAACCGGCGGGCCAGTATACTATAATGCTTAAAACGCAATATGCAGGTGGTGGCACTTAAATAAGAACACAAAAGTAGTAGGAAGTAATTTTACTTTAGAGGTAAAATAAAAATGACCTATTACTAACAGACCATCTGTCGAGAGTCATTTTTTTATCTGTAGTACAGGTATAGCAGTTTTCCTTAGAATACCAATAAAACCAGGGTCTTCTTTCGCACGTGTGACTTAGTGTTTTTTGGCATTCTACTCATTGCAAACCATAATTAAAAGGTTCATTTAAATAATTGCATATACCAAACACATATTTATTGAGCAATAATTTAAAATAAGATTTTTTTGAATTGGATTACATACTTTACCTGCCGTGGCTTGTAGACTAAATTTATTTAACAGGATGTAAGACATGATTCTCAATAAATAATACCGGGTAATTAACATACTATAAACGATTAGTGAAGAATGAAAAGGGTTTACAGCTTGCCTACCCTAAATCCCTAAAGGGACTTTGATTTACAGTTTTAATAAATATACGATGTGTGCGTTGCTTTCTCTTTTAAGAAACAGGAGCAGCGCCGAATAATCTAAACTTTTAAAAATTATAGAATATGAAAAGAATTATACTATTACCAATTCTAACAATCACATTGTTAGGTAAGGCACAGAATAAAATAGAGGCTACAGGTAATGTTGGAATAGGGACAACAGATCCGAAGGTATTATTGCATGTAAGTGGTAATATAAATAGTGTTTTATCATCAACAAAGGATGATAAACACTTTCAATACAGATGGAATCCGGCAGGAGACCAGGCATACGTTTGGTCAGCAGGAAATGCATTAAAATTTGGTACAGCAACAGGATTTAATTCTGATAACTGGAATGAGAAAATTCGTATTTGTGATAATGGTAATGTTGGAATTGGAATTCCCAAACCTGATGGGAAAATACATACAAAAGGTGGAATTGCAATTCAAAATCCACAATTAGGTTATGATTCCAGAGGTGATGCAGGTGAGCGGGCAGGAATTATTTTCGGGCCTAATAATTCTGTAAATAATTCAATGTTTTGGATAAGTCCTGATGCAACAAATGGGAATCGAATACATATAGGTTCTGGATTTCGATATTCTGACAATGGTTTACTGACCATTATGAATAGTGGTAATGTTGGAATTGGTACCACCACTCCAAAAGCCAGGCTCGACGTAGCCGGCACCATACGAGCCACTGAAATTAAGGTAGAAGCACAAACGGCCGACTTTGTTTTTGAACCCGGTTACCAACTACGTGATCTATCAGAGGTAGAAAGCTTTATTAAAACCAATAAGCACTTACCCGAAATACCAAGTGCTGACGCTATGGAAGAAAGCGGTGTTAACCTGGCAGAGATGAATAAGCTCTTGCTGATGAAGATAGAAGAGTTGACCTTGTACGCTATAGATAAAGAGAAGCGAGTTGAGGAGTTGGAAAAAAGAGAGAAAGTGATGGGTGAAGAGATAAATACCATTAAGTTAATGTTGGAACAGGTATTGAGTAAGAAAAATAAAATAAGTGAAGAATAAAAAGGGTTTACAGCTTACTTACCCTAAATCTCTAAAAAGACTTTGATTTGCAGATTGTGTTTACCCCAAACCCCTAAAGGGGCTTTGATTTGCAGTTTTAATAAATATTCGATGTGTGCGTTGCTTTCTCCTTTAGGGAACAGGGGCAGCGCCAAACAATCTAAATTTTTAAAAATTATAGAATATGAAAAGAATTATAAGTTTAATTTTTATAGCTTTTTTCACCTTAACTGGGTGGGGACAAACGCTGTATACAGGAAAATGTATCGAATATTCTCTGCCAGCTGAAATTAATAGGACAGGAACTTTTTACCTGGGCAGAATAACTATTGGAACTTATGAAATAACATGCAATGTAGCTGGTATGCATGCAAATTATAATGGTTGGAAAGTTATTATCAGCAAGGATTGGGGAAGTAACCCGGTTCGTTTTGTAGAGTTGTTTAATGATATTGGAGGTTGTTTTCTATGGCAAAAGTCCGGTAATACATATTTTGATCTTTGGTGGGATAGTAATTCTACTTTAAGTCCTTCACAATGGACTCCATATGTGAAAATTGAATATCAAATTGGTAATGTAAATATTAATACAACTGAGCCAACCAGATCCAATGCTGAGGAGTTAGTTAGTTACATTAATTTAAGGACAGCAAATGTTGGTATTGGTACCTCCTCTCCAAAAGCCAAACTCGATGTAGCCGGCACCATTCGAGCCACTGAAATTAAGGTAGAAGCACAAACGGCCGACTTTGTTTTTGAACCCGGTTACCAACTACGTGATCTATCAGAGGTAGAAAGCTTTATTAAAACCAATAAGCACTTACCCGAAATACCAAGTGCTGCCGCTATGGAAAAAAGTGGTGTTAACCTGGCAGAGATGAATAAGTTGCTGCTGATGAAGATTGAGGAGTTGACGCTGTACTCAATAGACTTAGAGAAAAAAGACAAGGAGATAATAGGTAAGTTAGAGAAAGAGATTGAGAAAATGAGTGAAGAGATGGAATCCATTAGACTGATGCTGAAGCAGATATTGGAAGATGGAGAATAAAAAGGATTTGCAGCTTACTTACCCTAAATCTCTAAAAAGACTTTGATTTGCAGCTTGTGTTTACCCCAAACCCCTAAAGGGGCTTTGATTTGCAGTTTTAATAAATATTCGATGTGTGCGTTGCTTTCTCCTTTAGGGGACAGGGGCAGCACCAGGTAATCTAAATCTTTAAAAATTATAGAATATGAAAAAATTATTACTAATGCTGGTAATAGGGCTGTTTTTTGGTTTATATGCCGAAGCACAAACCCATACATATGAAATTCAATATACTTACGATGCCTCTGGTAATCGCATTAAACGAAAGCTGGTAACCATAACTTTACCAGAGCTTAAGACTGCTATGTTAGAGGAGGATATAATACCAGTTGAAGAAACATGGAAGGAAAGACAGGTAAGTATATATCCCAACCCAACCCATGGCAACCTTAAGGTAAATATTACAGGTGGCGACCCTAATCTTAACTACCGGTATGAATTATACACTACCGCCGGTAATAAAGTAAGAGAAGGCCAGGCTATACATGCTGGTGAAACTCCTGTTGAGATGCAACATTTAAGCCCGGGAGTGTATATCCTCATTTTGCATGCCAATGAGGAGAAGTTAAGCTATAAGATTATTAAACAATAAGCTAATACCGGGTATTACTAAATTATAATCATATGAAACGATTAATAACAATTTATATAGCTATGCTGTGGTGCATAAGCCACATAATAGCACAGGAAGTAAAAACCAACTATGTACTTAATTCAGCTACAAATGGCAATAAAACCTATGTGGCACGCGATTATGTAACACTTAAACCCGGCTTTAGCTATAAAGCGGTAAGTGGGCAAAAGTTTATTGCGAAGATAGATCAGGCTTTATTATTTCCACCTGATGATGCAACTTACTTAACAGATGATGATAAAGTAACAGATGATGCTACAAAAGGCGGTGTTGTTGGGTCAATACCCGGACAATTTAATGTTAGTTCTTCAGGTGCAGCCACATATAATATTCCTGTTGAGTGCCCACCGGGTATAAATGGTATGCAACCCAATGTCAGCCTAAATTACAACAGCCAGTCCGGTAATGGTATTGCTGGTTGGGGATGGAATATCAACGGGGTATCGATGATTGGTAGGGTGCCTAAAACAGTATACCATAATGGTAAAATTGAAGGTGTAAAATGGACTAATGCAGACGAACTGGCTCTTGATGGTGTACGTTTGATAAAAACAAAGACGATTAGTTCAGATAAATACGAATACAGAAAGGAAGCTGATGATCAAAGCAAGATAATTGCTTATGGTATAAACAGCCAGGGGCCTACTTATTTTGAGGTGATTACAAAAAACGGCCTTAAAATGCGCTATGACGCAGTGTTTATTGTGCAAAATACTATTGTACAAGAAGACAGGATAACGGAACGTTATGTTATTGGTTTTGATGATGATGAGCTTACTCCTATTAGCATTGAACGTGATAGCAGAGAGTCTGACGGAATAGCACCAGTTGGTGTTGGAAAGTGGTTCTTTTTAAAAGAAGAAAGGATTAGTAAAACATCTACGGATATAAATAAAAACTGGATGTTAACAAAAGTGACCGATACTAATGGTAACTATATAAATTACAGTTATTCAAAAACTTCAGGCAAATCCTCTACAAAAGAAACACAATCTCTTTACACATATACCGGTGATGATCCAAATCGTGAACGTACATATGTGCGTACACGTACTACAACAAATGGAGTTACAAGTAATGACAGGCTGGCTTCAATTACTTATGGAAATGAGGATGAGGAATTTGGAAAAATACAATTAAACTACTCAACTTCCCGTTCTGAAAATATTATTACTTACGATGCGGGTTCTCAACAAAAATTTACTTACAGGTTAAAAGATATCCAGGTCTATTCTGCTGGTACCAAGTTAAAAGAATATACTATAGCACATAAAAGCCAAACAGATTATGTAGAATCAATCACATTAAGAGGTCAAAACAGTGTAAGTTTTAACCCGCTAACTTTTTTATGGGGAAGCAATAGCCAATCTATCAGCCACAAAGAATTATCCATACCAGATGATGGATATACAGGCTCTGAAACACAGAATAAGGTTTGGGTATCCAGAGATATTAATGGTGATGGCTTGTCAGATTTAATTGCTATGTTTACCTGGAAACAATCAACAGGTCCGGGGGCATATACAAACAGGCAAATATTTCAAACCTTTATTGCCAGTAACAATAACGGAACAGTTTCTTTTTCCCGGGGTAAAGCATATAACGATAATACGGTTCTAAATATCGATTTTGAAGGTATAATTGGTAGCCTGGGAGGCATTGAAGCTGCTCATACAAAGGCATTAGATTCCAAAACGCTTGTAGTTCCATATTTAAATAAAACAGATCATTGGTGTCAGTTTGCATTTTATAATTTAGATCAAAAAAAATTACTTAGTGTAACAAATCTCAAAACATTCAGCAACGAAAGCCCCTTAAATGCTATCAGGGATTTTAATAATGATGGTTATGATGATATGCTGGTTATAGAACAACATGCTAAGAATGGGCAATACCCGGGAAAAATAATCTATAATACACCATCTTCTACAGGCAGGACTTATGTACAAATAGATGTTAATTTTTCATTTAATGCAGCTCCCAAAAAGCTATTTGTTGAAGACTATAATGCTGACGGGCTAAAGGATATATTGGTTGTAACAGACAGTGGCTACCACTTACTAAAAAATAATGGCGGTAAATTAAACTCAAGTAATTATACCCCGGTAAGCTTTTCGCAGCTGACTTCGCCTACTGGTTTTAATGCCACTTATAGCTGTATTGAATCGGGCGATTTTAATGGTGATGGCCTGCCTGATTTTGTACTTAACGAACATTGTAATAGTAATTGGTATTTTGCTATAAATAATGGAGATGGTTATTTTACCAAGTCTGCCTTAACAAGTGTTAATGCAGTAGAAGAAAGCTATACGGGTAAAAATAATTCAAAGGATCAATGTTTGGTGATGGACTTTAATAATGATGGTAAATCCGACATTGTTATTATTGAATCCGCATATACAAAACATGGTGGAACCTGGTTTGAAGAAACCTACGGAAAATTTAGCAGCTCTTATGTGGCGTGGTATAAATCAACAGGTACGAATGTTTCCCTAGTAAAAAAACTTAATACTAATACTGAGGATTACTCTTATAAACATCTGATTTGTACAGGTGATTACAATGGTGACGGACGAATGGATCTGCTGAGCTATTCAGCCAACCTTTACAGTACTACTGACAAAGACAAGATGTTTCACCTGCACTATAGTAATAACAGTAGTTTTAATGCCAGGTTGCTAAGCTCGGTAACTGATGGTTTAAAGAATAAAACAGAAATAAAATACAGCCCATTAACCAACAGTGATGTGTATAATGCTGGTGGTGTATCTGAAGGCAATATTGTTTCTATAACAGCACCCATTTATGTTGTAAAAGAAACAGCTGTACCTGATGGTATTGGTGGAAAAAATAGCACTTCTTATAAATACGAAAGTGCATTGGTACACCCCGGCGGACGTGGTTATTTAGGTTTTATGGCTTATAATATTAAAAATAATTCCACGGGCATTGAGGTGGAATCAAGAAATGTGCTCAATACGACCTACACTATTTTATTGCCAGATAAAACAACAACTAAAAAAGGTAGTAATATAATAAGTATTAACAGCCAGGATATTGCTTTAATTAATAAAGGAGGCAAACGGTATATATCGCAGCTTAAATGGCAAAAAGCAGAAGATAAACTAAGTGGCATAGCAAAAAAAACAGACTATAATACTTATGATGCCTATGGCAACCCAACAAAAATAAGCACAACATTTGATGGCAGTAATGTAAAAGAAGAACAAAGTATCAGCTATGTTAGTAATGGCAGTTGGTGTCCCAATAAGCCGTCAAAAGTGACGGTAAAGAAAAGTAAAGGTTCAGAGAGCCAGGATCGTATAGTACAGTACCTGTATGATGAAAAAGGCAACCTGGCTAAAGAAACCAGGGACCCCGGCAAGGTTAACCAGTTGGTAACCGAATATAAGGAGCCGGATAACTATGGTAACCCTCAAAAAATTATTGTAACTGCCAATGGTAAAAGCCGGGGGACAAGTATTAAATACAGTACATCGGGCAGGTTTATAATAGAGAAAACCAATGACTTTACCGGTTTTAAAACCAGTTATAGCTATAATGAAACAACAGGTTTATTAGAATCAGAAAAGCAGGTACACCTTGGCTTAACAAGTCGTTTCGAATACGATGGTTTTGGACGTTTGAAAAAAACGACACATCCCAATGGTACTTATTCGGTTTATGCGTTGCAGTGGGCCAATGGCAAAGGTCCTTCAAAAGCCAAGTATTACAGCTATACCGAAACGTCAGGACAATCGCCTGTATGGACATGGTCTGATGCACAGGGGCGGGAGCTGCGACAGGAGTATTATGGTTTTGACAGCAATAAAAAAATAAGTATTGACAGTGAGTATAACAGTATAGGGCAGCTTACAAAGGTATCTCAACCCTACTTTAGCGGGGATACTAAAAGTAATGAGGCAGAATATACCTATGACGATTATGGTCGTGTAAGCGCGCAAAAAACGCCAATGGGCACAACCACCACAAGTTATAATCAACTGGAAACAACGGTTACTTCGCCCAATGGCACACAAAAAGAAACACTAAACAAAGCCGGGCAACTGGTAAGTAGTAGTGTTAA
>CAZRRJ010000025.1:0-12279 GCA_964602515.1 uncultured Saccharicrinis sp.
AGTTACCAAAGAGAGCTCAGCATACTCTGGTGGATTATAAGATGTTTAGGATTGGAGGTCCTTCAAAATAGTAATATCTTCTTTATATTGATCAAAGGTATCACCTTTAACAAATTCTATATATATTGGGCAGTTGTCATTCTGTAAGGCTCTCCAATACTCCTTCCAAAAGAGAGCTCCCTCTTTTAGGGGCTTTCTAACATCTCCTTTTTCCCACCAATACGCGTGGATACTACAAATATGCGGAGAGAGCAATGAAATCTCTTTAAGTCGCTCCTCATGACTTATATCTGGGTTTGGTTGCCAATAAGTATACAGATTATGAGCATTCACCTGAGATAATATGCTCAAGGTGTTCTCCTTATTCTCAGTAAGAGTTCCACGATGATATTCCATGCCAATACTGAGTTCATAGGAGCTTGCAATAGTACAGAGGAGTTCCAGCTCCTTAACACTTTTTTCCACCGTAAGAGAGGAAGTTCCTAAATAGTTTTCTGAGCTCATCCACACTCGTATGAGAGAAGCCCCAAGTGCTTGAGCAGTTTTAGCTATTTGAGTAAATTCTTCTTGTGGGTTTTGACTTTCAAGTACTTTATAGTAGCTTCCATAGGAAAGTATCTTAATGCCCTTCGATCGAGTCAGGTTTCCAATGCTCTTAGCTAACTCAAACTCTCCTGGTGGAATATGAATATCCCCTCCCCACTCAATGCACTCTGTTCCTGTTTCTACACACAGGTTAATCAACTCTTTTACAGTTCTATTCCTAAAAGATATAGAGGTTAGTCCAATCATTCACCCTCCTAGGCTATAATTTTTAGTTTTTCTAGAGTTATCTCATATTGAGTTTCCTCATGATTTATCAATCTCGTGTACTCTTCAAACATATAATCACCAAGTCTTTGCACTTCATTGGTTCTAGACCCTGCCCTATGGGGAGAAATGACAATATTATCAATATTCCAAAGGGGATCATCAACAGAAAGAGGTTCCTGAGGATCGGTCACATCAAGCAAAGCTGTCCTATTGGGCTCCTCTTCCATCGCACGAATTAAGTCAGGGACAACAACCTGTGCTCCACGCCCTGTGTTAATAAATACTGCATTCTTTTTTAATAGAGAGAACAGTGAATAATCTAGGATACCTACTGTTTCTTCTTTATTAGCTAAATGATTAGAAACAGTCTGACAATGCTCAAAAACATACTCCATACTCGCCCTAAAAACACCATAGGAGTCCGCCTCTTCCTCTGATAAGTAAGGACAGTAAACATACACATCCAGATTGTAAGGCTTGAGTAGTTCTACAACAGCCTTACCTATCATTCCAAATCCCAACAGACCAACTTTTGCCTTATAGTTCCCTGGGAATGTATTCGCATAGGATCCTACACAGGAAGCCCCCTGATCCCTGTATCGTCTATGAAGCTGAAAAAAACCTTTATTTGCTAGAACAATCTGTGCTACAGTATACTCAGCTACAGGAATAGCATTTGCAGCCCATGCACTAAATACAGAAATACCTAACTCAAGGAATGGTTTTGCAAAATAAGAAACTGTACCAGCTCCATAAAAAACAGCTTTTAAGCTTGGCAAATACTCCAAGATTTGAGTCGTTGAAAGTGTTGGCATTCCCCAAGTAGAGAATATATATTCAACCTCTGTAAAATCTCCTTTGCGAGAAAAAAACTCTTGATTTGAGAAAACACAACTCTCATCAACACGCTCTGAAGAGTAGCAATTAAAAATACTTTGCACATTGTCAGCTAAAAATAACACTTTCACAAATAGCCTCCTTACTGTTTTTTCTCCCGATGATAAGCCCAAACCGACTCAAACCAATTAACCTCTTCAGGAAGAGGTGGAATTGTTTCAGAAAAGCTTTCAAAGCTACTACCATTTTTTTTTGTAATAATTCTTATGTGAGTAGGAGTATTCTTTACACTACTTCCTGCCACAAGTGCAGATCCCCTACTCCCACATATCTCCGCACTTAATAGCATTGCAGAAAGAATAGCTTTCTCTGCTATTAACATATCATAGGCTTTGAATACTTTTACAAGCTCAAGCGATGGAGCCGTGACGGTCGAAAAAAAGTGGGGTATAAGTTCCTCTATTTCATGTAAAAGTCTACGCAACCCCTCTTTTGTCCTAATGTGTCCTGCAAATGTAGTCATACTGGTTTGAAACTTTTTATAAATTGAGTTTACAGATTTTGAGTTTGTACCTATAGTATCAACCAATTTTTCATATAACTCAATCGCTTTCGTTTCGTGCAAAGAAATTTCTTCGGGAATACAAAGCGTTCTTTTTCTAAAACATATGTGTTGTGCAGCCCTCATTGATCCCACTTGTGTAGAATTTAAGGCAGATCCTCCAGGGCGATATGCCCCAAAGGTTCCAGCAGCCTCCCCTGCAACATAAAGTCCTTGAATATTTGTTTCCCAGTTATGATCAACAAGGGCACCTCCATTATGGTGTTGTGCACAAACTCGAATTTCAAGAGGCTCCTTATATAAATCAATGTTATGCTTTTTGTAAAGCTGAATCGCCAGTGGATTCATAGCCTTGAGTCTCTCTATTGGGGTACCTAAAAGAGCCCCAGATTTCTCTAAATATTTGTATGCCTCATATGAAAGAGAGGATAAATCCTCTGTAACATACCGGGGATTTGATCGATAGTCGAGAAAAACACGTCGTCCTAAAATAGCTGTTTCATGATATACCCATAGATCAATATCTGAAGATCCTCCAACTTTAGCAATATCAAAAGGCCACTGATATCCCTTTAGAAAAACCCTATGAATTACATCCTCAGGATCAACTCCCTGGTCGAATAAAAACTCTCTCTCAACTCCATCTTTATCAATAGAAATATATCGGGGAATAACTTGCTGGTAAGAACCAGATACGTTCCATCTAAACTTTATAGATGCTAAGCCATACTGCCAATCCTGTAAATTTGCTCCATGAACCCCTGCATCAAAAAGCACTCCACTCATTCCTGTTTGACTCGTTGGGTACACCGAATCAGCATAACATATAGCAGGACCACCCGTACAAAATATAATATAGGGTGAACGAATATAACATAAAGACACCTCACAGCCCTCTCTCTCAAGAGCTATTAACCCAAGGACCTGGTTATCAGAGACAACAATTTTTATAATCGTGGTTTTATCATGAATAGTAATTCCACGCTGTATAACAGACTGTTCAAGCTTCTCTGTCATATCTCTAGAAGTAAGAGGCCCAGCAGAGGTTCCTCTTTTACGAGGATCATGATCCGTTTTATACCCCACATACTCACCATATTTATTTGTAGGAAAATCAACACCGAGGTTCACTAACTTCATAAAACATTGTACAGAGCAAGCCGCCTCAGTGAGTGCAATATCACCACTGATTGATCCAGCCTGATATAGAGTTTGAGCCATCTCACCTACTGAATCTGATTGATCCGAAGAGAGTGAAAGTTTATAGTAAGTCTGCTTGTCACTTCCTGTATTCCTAGATGTTCCCTTATTCATACCTTCAGTAACAAGAGCTATGTTTTTTTTGCCTCCTGAGTGGAGCCAATCTACAGCATTCAACCCAGCACAGCCACTCCCTACAACAACAGCATCATAAGTCAGTACTTTTATCATTATAATTGCCTCAAGTGAAATCCACCATCCACGTGCAAAACTTCACCAGTAGAGTAACGAATCTTTGGACTACAGAGCAAACTTACAGCTTTTGCAACATCCTCTGGTGTACCCCATCGAGCCAAAGGAAACTCTCCCGAAGAAATAAGCTTATCGTACTTCTGTTTTACATCTTTAGTCATGTCAGTAGAAATAATACCGGGCTGAACCTCATGAACTAAAATGTGGTCCTTTGCTAATCTACTAGCATACAAAGAAGTCAACATACTGAGTCCTGCTTTTGACACACAGTACTCCCCTCTTAGTATTGATGCTGTAAAAGATGATATTGAGGTTATATTGATAATAACTCCTTTCCTTTCATCTTCCTTCCTACTCTGAGAAATCATCTGCTTTGCTACTTTTTGTGTTAAAAACATAGCACTACGAGTATTCACATGCATAATATAATCATAACTTTCTTCAGTCATATCGAGTAGATCATTTCTTACAGAGGGAGCAACTCCCGCATTATTTACCAGAACATGAATACCCCCAAAGTGGGCAACAACCTCTTCTATAATTTGCTGATGAATTTTTGTGTCTGAAACATCTGCTTGAATATAAAGAAATTCAATATTATGCTCTCTAAACCAGGAGAACTGCTTTTCATAACTAGCCTCGGATCCTCGTGCTAGAATAACAATCTTATATCCATCTACTCCTAATTCTTTGGCAATAGCCAACCCTATTCCCCGGCTAGCTCCAGTAATAATAGCTACCTTATTACTCATAGTGTTCCTCTCTTTTCTGCTTCTTGCTGAGATTTTCTATACAGACTTGAGTATACCTTTGAATCTCTAAGAACACAGCCTGTCTTTCCATGATTTCGCATAATTTGCGTACACTTACTACAGGTAATACAACAACGCTTAGGATCAAGTTGTCGTCCTTCTAAAATATCTTTTGGAGCAGAGGGGTAAGCAAAACCAAGTCGTCCAATACCTACAAAAGAACACTTTCTCTCCATGATATTTGCAGCAGCCACAGCAGGAAAAAATTCTCGAAGCCAAGAGTAACCATTGCCTACCACAGGAATAGATCCTGCTATATCCTGAACCTTCTGGGTACATGAAAAAAGTCGGGCTATACTCTCTAAAGGGTGTTCGTTAGGGGTGACCGTACCATTATTGGAAATATCAAAAGGCCGTGTTACCTGAGGGTACTTGTAATAGGGGTTTCCTGCAGATGTGCTGAGGAGGTTCACCCCAGAACTACATAAAGCTTTGGTAAGTTGTAGAGGTTCAGTATCATCAAAGGACCACATATCCTCAGCCGTACACCCAAAGCCATAAGGATAAGGGTGAGCATCAAAAACATTAAACCGAGATGCTATAATAAAGTCCTCTCCCAGCTCTTTTCGTATACTCCCTATAATATCAAGGAGGAGCCTGCTACGATTAGCAAAAGACCCCCCATATTTTCCCCCTCTGGTACGAGCAGCAAGCAGCTCACTAAGTAAATACCGATGACAAGACTTTATATCAACTCCATGGAATCCAGCTTGATATGCTAACTTCGCAGAGTGAACATACTGCTCTATAAGGTTATCTAAGTATTCATCTGTTACGAGGGGATAACTCTCTAACATACCCATCTGTTTATCTAAAATAGGATCATGCTGCGGAATAATAGGCGTTCCAATGTGCCCAGAAGGTCGGCTATATCGGCCAGAATGTGTTAGTTGCAAGATATGAAGCGGTGCATATCCATTTTTCTCTTTGGCAACTTTATTACATTGATTGATTAACTGGGAAAACTCATGAACATTTTCCGAGGTTAACATCATCTGTAAAGGATTTGCCTTCCCCTCTTCAACTACTGCATTAGCCTCCCACCAGATAAGACCTGCTCCTCCAGAAGCAAATCGTACATATCTTCGCACAACTAAATCACTTGGTCCACCATTGGGAAGAGAGTCACACCCTTCCATTGGCAAAATAGCCAAAGCATTGGGAGCTTTATACCTCCCCACAGTAACATGCTTATGCAGTATTTTTGTATCTTTAGCTAACTTAATATCTAACTCCAAAGAGCTTATTTTAGAAACTAACTCTCCCGTACTTCTAAACTTGAAAGTCTCATGTACTGACATTGCTACTCCTTCTCATATAACGTTCTCAAATCAGTTTTACAAAATATTTGAGAACTTCTACTGCATTATTGCATGCAACTACTTAAAAATCAAGAGTATTTTTATTTTATCATTTCAGATGACCCTCTTCAACTTGCAATACACACGCAAATAAAATTTCTAAAACTTTTCCTTGACAACTATCCAATAGGGATTATATAATTACCTTACAATTGTTGCATGCAATAATAACTTATAGAAAGGATACATAGTACTTTAAAGGAGTCTGAAGATGAAAAAAATAATAATGCTTAGCATTCTCTTCCTTGCCCTATTCGCCTGCTCAAAAGATACGAATAAAACAACTAACCAGAATGGGTCAAATAAAATTAAAATCAATTTTTACAGCTGGGCAGAAACCTATAATAATGCTCTAGTTGATGCTTTTAATGCAAGTCAAGACGAAATTGAAGTGACCTTTGTGGAAATACCCACAGGAGAGTACGAAACAAAAATCACAACACTACTTACAGGTGGTGCAGGAGATATAGATGTGTATGCTCAAAAAAGACAATCCGACATGTTCCCTCATTATAAAAATGGGTTTATTGAACCATTAGAAAAATATATAAATAGTACTGATTACAACCTTTCGGCTATATCATCCTCTCTTGATTACCTAAAAATAGAAGAAAAAATTATAGCTCTCCCCTTTCGATCAGGGGCCTTTTATACATTCTATAACAAGAATATTTTTGATAAAGCCGGTATTCCCTACCCTGATACATACATAGAAAACAATGAATGGACTTGGGAGAAATTTATAGAAGTTTCAAAAGCTCTAAGTAACCCTCTGGAAAAAATCTATGGAACTCTAATTTACACATGGGGTATGTGCCAAGTGTTCCCACATGCTCAGGCCGGCGGGGAGTTTATTGATGCCAATGGTAATTTAGATGTACTAAAGGGTCCCTTAAAAACTTCAGTTGATGTAAGAAAAGAGCTTGAAGCTGCAGAGGCCCTACTTCCATTAAGAGAACTTCGAATTTCGAAAGAACACTATTCAACTATATTCTATGCAGGAAAAACAGGGATGCTCCTTATTGGAGAATGGTTCCCTGGATTTATGATTAAAGGTCGTGAAGAGAACCTTTTAGAGGGATACGGGTGGGATGATTGGGGAGTGGCACGCTTACCTTCTGATACAGAAGAGTATGTAAGTATTGGGGCTCCAACATTTGCCCATATATATTCTGGATCTAAAAAGAAAGATGCGGCATTTGAATTTCTGTCATGGATGTCCCGAGCTGATGGAGGAGCTAAAGTTATGGCAGAGCTAGGAATTTTACCACCAGCAATGAATAATGAAGTAAAAGATATTTTATCCGCATCCTTTCCCGATGAAAAAAGTCTTGCCTATTTTACTGAAGAAAAAAAAGTACGCCCTGCTATGCCTCTCAATAAGTATGGGACACAAGTAGAACAAGCCTTTTCACAAACAATTGATTTATACCTATACGAAGGGTATACATTTGATGAGTATACTGCAGAACTAGAAAGCAGACTTAATGATATCATTCGTGTAACAAAATAAATACAAAAGGCACTCCTACAATCTGTGGGAGTGCCTTATAATAAGAGGTACCATCTATGAGAAGTCGAAATAAAACTCCCCTACCAACACTCTTAGCATTTCTTCTACCGAGTCTCCTTGGTTTTTGTATTTTTATACTTTACCCAATTATAGCAGGGCTAGCTCTCTCATTTACAGACTTCTCTGGAGGGTTTAGTTATAATTTTATAGGTTTTGAGAACTACAAAACTCTTTTAATAGACTCCCAATTTCGACACTCTCTTGGAGTTACTTTTAGGTTTTCTTTTTTCTCAATATCACTGGTAATGATACTGTCACTTGTATTTGCATTGCTCCTGAATAAACCATTTAAAGGGCGTGATGTAATCAGAGGGGTATTTGTTTTACCTTCAGTATTATCTATGATAGCAATCTCCCTTGCTGTTATTGTTATGTTTGACCCGAGAAATGGTATTATAAACTCATTCCTTGTAGCTCTAGGCTTTGAAAAGCAGGGGTTCCTCTCAGACCCAAATCAAGTCCTAGGTGTAATAATCTTTACTTTTGTTTGGCAAAATGTTGGCTATTATATGATAATTTTTCTTGGAGGTTTACAATCTATTCCTAAATCTCTTTATGAAGCAGCTGAAATTGATGGAGCGAATTCACGGTATCAATTCTTTAAAGTCACATTACCTATGTTATCCCCCGTAACATTTCTATGTTTTATTCTTTTAGTAATAAGATCCTTTCAATCCTTTAATGAGGTATATATGCTCACAGGAGGTAGCTTTGGGAACGGAGGTCCAAATGGAGCAGCCAATGTTCTTGGATTTAATATTTTCTTAAATAGTTTTACACATTACAGAATGGGGTATGCTTCTGCACAGGCTATGGTTCTCTTACTACTTGTTCTTTCTATAACAATTTTTCAATATTCTATGCAAAAAAGGTGGGTAACATATGAAAGCTAGTCGAATACTTATGATAGCAATATTAATAGTCACTGTCTTTATTATTATTGGCCCTATTCTTTTTATATTTTCATCAGCTTTTAAACCTGAGGCTGAAATTTTCTCTTACCCATTCACTCTCATACCAGAAGATTTCACAACAATCAACTTTCAAAAACTTTTTAATAATAACTTCGGAATTTATATATGGAATTCCTTAAAATTGACAACAATTATTGTTGCTATCCAACTTATAACATCAGCAATGGCAGCCTACGCCTTCTCTAAGATGAAATGGAAGTTAAAAGATTCTTTATTTCTCATCTATATTGCATCTACAATGATTCCTATTCAAGTAATTATCATTCCCCAATTTTTAGTAGTTCGCTCATTTGGACTTTATGATACCCATACATCCTTAATACTCATCAGCTCATTCTCTGCATTTACTACATTTTTAACCAGACAATTTTTCATGACTATTCCCGAAGCTCTCAGTGAAGCAGCATATATTGATGGAGCTAATGACTTTTATATTTTCTTCAAAGTTATCCTTCCTCTTTCTAAAACCGTATTAGCAACCGCTCTAATCTTTTCTTTCCGATATTTCTGGAATGACTTTTTTGCTCCACTGATTTATATCACTACAAAAGTTAAAAAAACACTGCCTTTAGGGCTTGCAGATTTCGCAGGAGAATTCGATATCCTTTACGGACCACAAATGGCAGGTGCGGCAATTGCACTTATTCCTGTAATGATAATTTTCTTTATATTTCAACGATTTATTGTTGCTAGTATATCAACATCAGGATTAAAAAGTTAGGATAAAATAAGGAGATCATATGAAAACCATACGTAACAATCAGCTTTATAGCAAACAGGATATAGCTCAAGTTCTTGACAATTATCTTTCAGCCTTAGTTCCTCAGTTCGATACAAATGATTCTACAATGCTACCCTGTATTACAGGAGCTCATTATTCATACAAAGCTGCGGGGTTAGAGAAGCTGCTGCGTCCATTCTGGGGTATTGTACCTGCCATTGCTGGAGGATCTAAATCAACCACCATATCAGAATACAGTCAAAAAGCTGTAAAGAGTCTAATACGTGGAATTAGTACAGAAGACCCCCTATATGTAGGAGGTTTTGGTAATTATGATCAAAAATTTGTTGAAATGTGTATCCTTGGATTATCCCTTGCTATGACTCCATCTATTTTTTGGGAAAACTTAAGCAAAAAAGATCAATCAACCCTGAGAACATGGTTATCAGAAGTAAATAATTACGATTACCCTGCAAATAATTGGCGCTTCTTCAGAATATTCTGCAACCTTGGACTTATAGCCTGTTCTGAAGGTGGATCAAAAAAGCAGATTGAAGATGATTTTCAGGTATTAGAAACATCCTACAAGGGAGATGGGTGGTACTCTGATGGAGCCGCCCCTCAATATGACTACTACATATCTTTTGCTATGCACTTCTATGGTCTCCTATACGCAAAACTCCAAGAGGAGGCAGATCCCATTCGATCAAAAAAATTCCGAGAGCGTGCTGCTCTCTTTGCAAAAGACTTCCTTGGCTGGTTTTCCTCTGAAGGAGAAGCCCTACCCTTTGGTCGAAGTCTTACATATAGGTTTGCCCAGTCATCTTTTTGGGCAGCTGCCGCTTTTGTACGACTAGATAAGGATGTTCCCTGGCTAGACCTAGGAACCATAAAAGGCCTTCTTATGAGAAATCTTCGATGGTGGTTTAACCAGCCTATTCAGGATGAAACAGGGGAACTCTCTATTGGGTATGCCTATCCAAACTTAATTATGGCAGAGGGCTATAATGCCCCAGGAAGTCCATACTGGGCATTTAAGAGCTTTCTCATTTTAGCTTTAGAAGATAATCATCCATTCTGGAGCACCGAAGAAAAGCCATTGCCCACTACTGTTCCAGAGGTCTCTCTACAAATTCATCCTCGCTTTTTAGTTTGTAGAAACCCCAAGGGAGATGTAACAGTGTTGAGTGGAGGACAGTATGCAAATTTTGAACCTCGTCACACAGATCACAAGTATGGAAAACTCAGCTACTCTACTCTTTGTGGATTTTCTGTACCAACAGGGAACCGTAAGTTATCTGAACAAGGAGGAGACAACTCTCTTATGGTAAAAAGTGATGAAGATCTTTGGATCCACCGTGGGAGGACTCAAAACCATCGGTTTAGTGATAATGTACTTTCCTCTGACTGGACCCCTAAAAAAGGTACATACATAAGAAGCATTCTCACATGGATAGAAGGATGGGAAGTTAGGCTCCACCTTATTCAAAGTAATACAGCTCTAGAGTTAGCTGAAGGAGGATCAGCCTGTCCTGTAGATGACCATATGCAAGTATCCTGGGGACAGATGGGAAAAAGCCGAACCGTAGGAAAAGGGTTATGGAGTGAGATCCTTCCATTCTCTACAGAATTTCAAACAACAAAAATTGAAGAGTATTGTAAAATTATTGGGATGGATGTTAACACCAATATTCTCTATCCAAGAACAAATTTGCCACTTATTCTTAGAAAACAACAGAAGGGATGCTGTCTATGGGGAACGCTAAGTGCAGCAGGGAGAATACAGGACTCACCAAAGGTGATAATCCCAAAACTTACTATAGAGGGAGATATGGTATATCTTCAGGGAGAGGAAACAAAAAGATCATTCCCCTTAGAATGGTTAACAATTTCCACTGACTCTGAAACCTCATAACTTTATAGAGTTTACCGTTAACGTATCACCAGAAATGTACTCAACAGAAAGTTTTTTATGCAGTACCTCAATCTCTTTTTTTACAACTACCCTATATAACCACTCCCCTGCTTGCTTTCCTAGCTCATAGACCGAAAGACTACAGGTATCTATTTTTTTATCAAGCAGTGTAAGAAGTGGTGAGTTATCAAATCCCGTAATAGATATATCTTCTGGGATCTTAAATCCCCGGCTGATAAGAGCTGTGTAAAGGCCAATGGCAATATAGTCGTTAAATGCTAACACCGCATTAAATTTATTTTTTGTAATCCAAGGTAACACGGAAGATGCTATCTCTTCAAATTGGGAAATCTCATAGGTATGAGAATCATCAAAGGGAATTCCTTTCCCTCGAAAAAATTCCTGAGTCCCTAAAAAACGATCATAGGAAAGATCTCTAAGCTCTGAGAATCCCACATAGCAAGGTTGTATATTGTTTCCCCATCGATGATACACCTTTTCTGCTACAAGACTCATACCTTGATGCGTATCATAGTATAAACAATTAAGCTCCTCACTCTTTCGATTTAGAAGAACTAAAGGAACCTCTTTTTTCTGTAAAGCCTCAACAAGTGAAGAACTAGGAGTGGTAAAGGCAAAAATACAACCATCAATATGTCCAGTTTTTTTTATCCCAAGGAAATCAAGATTTCCATCATTTATACGAGTACTGATATTAAGACGTACTCCTTGGAATCCTTCATGTATAGACTCAATCAATTCAGAAATATTATAAAAAAAATGGGTAATACTACTCTCTGTAGGAGGCAAAAAGAGGTAGATATTTAAAACAGCTCGTGATGCATGCTTTTTTACTGTTCTGGGAGTATATCCAAGCTCTTTAGCTACTCGAAGGATCTCTTTTGAGCGCTCACTGCTAATAAGTGTAGATTTATTGAGTACCCGAGAAACAGTACTGGGAGAAATATGTAAATGTTCTGCTATGTCATATACGGTTACTCGTTTTTTAGCCATTAAAACCTCTTGAATACAATACCACAATATGGAGAGAAACTCAACATTACTTCGCAGTTGCTTTTTGTGCTATAAGAAAAACCAATTTTAGGATTGAAGCTCCTTCAAAATAGTAATATCTTCTTTATACTGATTAAAGGTATCCATTCGCCAGTGAAAAGAGTATCTTTAAATAATTCTAGAGTTATGGTATAACCTAGGGGGAAGGAGACAAATTGATGCAGTATTCAATGGAACGAGGAAAA
>CAZRRJ010000026.1:0-10889 GCA_964602515.1 uncultured Saccharicrinis sp.
TCCTGTACCCGGTTCCAGCTATCGTATTTCCACTTTGTTTCAAAGGTGGCTACGGCATGGTTAGGAATAATATGCGTACGGCGTACTTTAGTTATCTCGCCCATGCGACCATAGTAAAACTCCTGTGCTCCACTGGCATCTTCCTGAAGGACTAACCTGCCAATACGATTATGGTTGGCATGTGCATTACCATAGTGGTAACGTACATTGTTTTCTGGATTAAATGGGTAGCTAATACCACTAAGCCTGTGGTAATCGTAGCTGTATGTTATTACAGCGTTGCTGTCGGCCAGGTTAGCGGTCTGCCGTGTCAGCACGTTACCCAAAGCATCGTAGGTAAAGCGTGTTGTTCCGGCATCGGGATGCGTTACACTGGTGCGGCGTCCGCCCATGTCGTAAGCGCTTACAATAGCATTGCCTTCGGTATCGATGGCTTCAAGCAACTGGTTAATGGCATCGTACTTAAACTGTGTCGTTATCGTACCGTCCGGGCCGCCCAGTTGTTCGGTTTTTACATTCAGCCCGCTGCCATTGGTATAGCTAACCTGTTTGCCGCCTTCTGCATCGGTAGTTTGCACTTTTTGCAGGTGCCCGTCCAGTTCGTACGCATTGGTCGTTTCCGTACCATCGGGAAGTGTTACCATCAGGGCACGATCCATTACATCGTAGGTGGTAATGCTTGGGCTTACGGCATCAAATGCCGTACTAAATGTGGCGTGCTCACTTAGTGCAGATGTAGTAGGATAATAAGCTTTGGCAGATCGCCCAAAGGCGTCGTATTTTATACGCCCGCTTACTATGCTTACTTCCTCTTTGCTGCCTCCACTGGCTACTACGCCGTCTTTTTTAACCTGTATAGCCCGGCCCATGCCATCAACAAAGGTAGAGGTATTCATGGGGTTACCAGGGTGCACGGGGTCGTAATGCTGCGTAAGGGCAACATGTGGCAAGCCGCTTGCAGTATAATTTTGCGGGTAGCTAAAGCGGATGGTATAGGGCGCCCCTTCGGCCAGTTCGTTGGGGCCGGTTATTTGCGTAAGACGCCCCATATGGTCGATCTGCTGCTCCTGGTAGTAGCCGTTCATATCTTTGGTACGAAGGGCAATACCATACCGGTAGTCGTAGTCCTCCAGCTCACTGCGGTAACCAAAGACATCCTCTATACGCTCGGGGTACATATGGTAGGTGCTTTCGTACTTATAGGTGTACCACACGCGTTGACCTGAACTGTTAGCGGGCAGGGTGCGCCTGGTGATGCTGCCATACTTGTTGTACTCAAAATTACTTATGGCTTTACCATTATCAAGGGTTTGAGCCACTTCGCTTATGCGTCCCAGGTTATCATATGTGGCAGTGGTTTCACGGTAGAGTTTACCATCGCCGCCTGTTACCCTTACTTTAACGGGCAGGCCCAGGATGCGTTTACCGGGCTTATCTTCGTAAGTAATAGCGGTTTGGTAGTTAAATGTTCCACCTCCTTCGGCTGTAAGACCACCCCTGTCGGAGAACTTATAAGCTGACAGTTCGCCCGCCCCGCCATTGCGGTAGCTGTAGTGGTTTTGCTGTAAAAGGGCATTTCCGCTGTCGCCTTCTTTATTGGCCGTTTGGCTGAATTTAACAGGCGTAAACACCATTGGGCTGCTTTGTTTATTAATTTCGCCAAGGGGGGCAAAGCTGTAACTGTCGCCTATTACGCTTACCTTATAGGTATAGTAGTGCTGTGTGCTTTGGGTGTAGGTTTTGCCATGGGCATCCTTGAGCGTACTGCCCAGGTTATTGCCTGCCGTGTAGTAAGTGCTCACATCGTAGCGCTCTTCTACTGTACGGTACAGGGCATTATCCCGGTCGGTATCCATCTGCCGGCTTTCTACTTTGCCAAAGCCCAGGAACTCGCGTTCGTAGCGGTCGCGCTTGCCATCGGCATAGTTAAAGTGGGTCAATCTGTTAGAGCCATCATCGTTTATGCCATCGTTAACTTCAAGGCTGGCCATTACCCATTTTCCACCGGGGTGGTTGTAGGTAGCAGGTGTTCGCTTATAGTCCAGCGTAAAACTGCCGCCCAATGGGTTTGCTACACTGCGCAGCTTGTTGGTGCGCGCTATGGTGGAGCGGTATATTTTAATTTTTCCGGGGTCGTGCGAAACTACAAAATCCACATTGCCATCGCCTGTAAAATCTTTTAGTTGCTTTTCGTCCCTTGAAACAAATCTTGATAAATTTACTCTTGGGTTAAAAACAAACTTAATTGGCAGAACTCCAATTGTAATACCAAAGGTAATGGCGGTATTGGCCGAGCCATTTAACGATAAGCTTTCGCTTACCCGGTCTATATTATTAAGCGTTAGTTCCTGGTCAAAGCCATTACCGGTATTAAGCCTTATCTTAACGGTATTGTTATCCCGGCTGGTCCAGTCCGTTAGCCCATCGCCATTGACATCTATAAAGCTTATATCGGGACGGCTTCGCGTATGTGAAAATCCAACACCACCCTGGAAGTCGCCCCTGTCGGGTGGAAAGGCAAGTTGCAGGCTTCCGCCACTTACCTCGCCTGTTTCGGCATCGATGGATATACCACCGCCGCTAATGCCGGCACTGCCCATTTTTACCGATGATTTTTGTACGTTGTTATAGTCCCATGCAATGGGTGAAGCAAATGAATAGCCCATATTTAAGGCTACTTTGCCATCTTTATAGGCTTTATCAGGCAGGCCGTCGCCGTTTATATCAATGTAGGTATAACTGTCGGTGGTTTCCGACAGGTTACCCCCAACACTTACGCCCTGTATTTTAATGCTGTGCTTTTTTTGAACTTCATCCGGGAACAGTTCTATGGGTTTTCCTCCATAAGAGGTTCCGGCAGTCCAGCTTTCGGAGTAGTTAATACGCCCGTTGCTTAATGTTTCGGACGATAAGCCTCCTGTTGTATTGGTGTATTGTATCACATCGCCGGCCAGGATATCCGGGTACCCGTCGGCATTCATATCCATATAATCGCTTATCATCCGGCTTTCTGATTTTGTGCCCGAGGTGCTAAAACCAAATGCTCCCCCTGATGAAGCATAACTGGTACTTTTGCTCTTTTTAACCGGGGCATATACTTCGCCGTCCTGTGCACCCGGCACAGATGCATCAGCAGATATTTCTTTTTCGCCCATGCGTGAAGAACTTAGTGTACCGGCACTTACAAATACATGCTCGTCGTAACCGGTCCACCGGTTTTCCTGCATATTGGGGCGCATTAGCACAAAAAGGGCCTTGGAGGCATTGTAACCACCATCGGATGCAAAGTTGCTTTCAACGTCATCCATATTGTCACCCTCCAGGTTCTCTACCTTGTAATCCTCGGCATCGTCTTTACCATTGGTATCCAGGTCGGCTTCAATGGTTAGTTTACTTTCGTCAATGGGTAGGTTAGAGCGATCGCCCTCATTGGCATTGTAGGCAAATTGCCCCCAGCCACGGTACAGGTTACCCATCTGCAGTTTGGTGGTATCGGTTACCGGCGTATATACCGAGGGGTGTATAAATACCCGCCGCGAGTCAACTATGGCACGTATACTATCGCTTAAAAGCTCTGCCAGCTCTGCCGACTCACTATAGTATTCGATATACAGGGGCTGTCCGTAGTAATCATCAATACTAACGGTATCCTGGTCGGTTAATATTCCTTTGTTATAAATAAGTTGCTTTTTCAGAACAAGGGCATCCTTTTCTTTTACTGTTAACCATGCTGTATCACTTTCATTACCCGATATAGCCATCGTTTTTGGAAATAAATGTAAGGTGGAGTCTTTTATTTCTCCACTTGTTGAAAAACGTGTTCCTAACTGCACCTGCTCAGGATAAATGCTAAAGTGCGGTACGGGGTAGGTTTTTATATATGGATTACCTTTTTCGTCCATAACCTCCGTCACGCCTTCTTCGCTCGATGATGTATAATACAGGCATGGTGTCCACTCTATATCGCTCCACTTTATATTTGATGTGGTGTATACTTTAAACGATAACTTATCGTCTTTGTGCAGCTCTACTTCATTAAGTGATATTACCTGGCTTGTATCTGAATCCCACGCATAATACGATTGCCAAAGGGTATCGGTTTTTGATGCCCTGGTTTTGCTTATAATAACCTCTACATCATCACTGGTAACCGGCTTTTTAAACTGACCTTCTATTGTGGCCTTTCCATTTATGGGTGGTGCTAGTGCATAATCGCCGCTTAAAAGAAAATCTTCTGATGCTTTAAATTTATAATATGGTTTATTGTTCGCATCGGATAATGTGGCTGGTTTTTTTAGATAGGTGATTTCAGGATCCCAGCTTACCATGTCGTCCCAGGCATTGTCTATAGAGTGTACTCTAAAATAAATACGGTCGCCTTTTTCTATTTCTATACTATCGCATAATGCAGGGGTTATGGCATTATAATTATTGTGTGCAATAGCTGTTTGCCATATAATAGCACCATTTTTTTGAATGTATACTTTTACCCCATCGGGGCTACCCGCTTCACTATCCTTGTTTTGGATAAGCCTTACGGGTGCAGTAATTTTTACCTTTCCATCAAAAGGGGCATGCCACACCCTTACTGCATCATGCAAAGGGTTTTTCTCCTTTAGCATTTGTACTTCTTCTTCGGTATAGGTGTTAAAATCCAGGGTGCCGGACACCTCTTCGCCGGCCAATACCGGGCTGGGGGTGTTTGCCGAGCTTTTATTAAAATAAGGGATACCATTTACAATGCGGTTAAAGTAGACTTTTCCGTTGCTAACAATGTCAATAAGGCCATCGCTGTTGGCATCGGTAAAATAAACCGGTGTTTTACTACTGGACAGTGTCATACTGGTTGAAATAGAAGCCGGGTCGGGATATACTGCAAAACCAAACCGGTTACTTGAGCCCTCGGTATACAGGAAATTACCAAGATCGCCTTGTGCAGTTTCCACCTGGTCTGAAAAGATAGTATTACTACCTGCTAACTGGCGCCTGAACTTTATTTTACCATCTTTTACAAATACCCGGTCGGCCAGTCCGTCACCATCAATATCGGCCAGGGTCATTAAGCCTTCGCTTTTATTTTTGCTGTAGTCATAATCAATTCCTCCAGAATTGGCTTTACTGATAACAGCCTCGTCCCATCCAACACCGGAATACATACCTGCTCCCCAGGCTTTTGTTTTTGAACCGCCTACGGCATTGGTCTTGGCCCACGACATAATATCATCACCTCTTAGGTTATCTTCGGGTACATCAAATGCCTGCCCGTCTTCAAAAGGTTTGAAGGTACCTCTCCTGTTTACATCATCATAATAGTCAAAGCTATGCGAAGCAAATTCCTGCCCTTTACTGTCTATTTGACTTACTTTATCGAGTAGTTTGGTATGGAATGCACCGTTTTTGTAGCTAAGGGTATAGCTGCGCAACGGTTCATCCTCAAAGTGTATGTCTACTTTATCGAGCAGTTGATTGCTGCTGGTTAAAAAGCCATAGCGGGCATTGTTGGTTTGTTTGAGCTTTTTGCTGGTGGAGGTAAATACGACCTTGGTGCCTGTATTGTTTTGGATCTTGGTTAAATACAAGGCTTTTGCTGTTAAACTACCACGTACTCCTTCGGTTTTTTGCTCGTAAAAATACTCGATATAGTCGCCGTGCTTTTCCTGTATTTTTGAAAGTTTCCACTCGCTTATGACTTCGCGTGTGTTACCCTCAATATCGGTGATGGTGCCTTTTAGGATTCCTCCATTGCCTCCATAGGTATAAATGGTTCCGTTTTTATCGCTTACTTCCCAGGTGTAGTTGCTTAGGCTATTGCCTTTGCGAATTATTTTTGAGAAGTTGCCTTCTTTACGAGGGTAAAAACGGCGGTTGCTTTCTCTACCTGCTTTTTCTTTATGACGGTGTGGCAGGTGTAGCTCGTCACCATCCATAAAACCAATCATGGAACCGTCCACCAGGTAGGTCTCGGTTTCTTTTTCAGGGTTGTAGCGTGGTACTCCCCAACGGGTGTCTATACTTATACCCGGGATACTTAAATCCCAGCCCTGGCCGGCCCATGCGCTACCGCCATCGCTGTTATAGCTAAGGGCTACAGAGGGGGACATACCATTACGCGCAGGCGGCATTTCAAAGGGGTAGCTCATGCCTGCTGTTCCACGATTATTTGCCGTGGGGGGAGTTATTAACCCTACTTTTGCCGTGGGGTCACCAGCCTTGATTCCGGTCATCATGGTGGGGGTAAAACCCGCGGTCTCCGGGCTCTCCGGCGCTTGGATAACGCCACTTATCATATCGGTAAAGTGGCTTGTACGGGCATAGATAAGGCTGTTCCTTTTATCTATACTATCCCGGTCCAGGGCTGACCAATGGCCTGTACTGGTATTAAAGTAGTAAGCATTTATATCATCCTCGGTAAAGCCTGGCGGTAACTTTAGCTTGTCGTACTTTATTGTTACTATAGCCCCGCTATCGGTAAAATGTTCGCCATGGGGCAAAAAACGGTAACCACTGTGCTCCGAAGTTACATTGTGCATGCCCATATCCAACGCGGGCAGGTCAATATGACGCAGAGTGGTTATACTTAGTTCTTTGTTGGCTTTAAGCCGACTGTTGCGGGCTTGTAATTGTGCCCCTTCAAGGCTTAAGATATTATCTTTACTTGTTTTAAACAGGCTTGAATGCTGCTTCCCAAAGGATTGTAATGGATGTTTATAATCTACTCGACTTAATTTTTCAGGACTGAGACGGTAACTTATTACATCTCCTCCTTTGGTATGAATCTGCAATGATTTGGATTCTTTTTTGCTGATAATGGCCTCCAGGTTACCCTTATGTAATGGCAATGTGGTTTGCCCTGCTGTGACCTTATAAACCTGGTTGTTTACAAAGCCTTTTAAATAGACTTGTCTTTGATGCTCAAGGGCTGTTACTACCGTAAGTTTCTTCTGAAAGTCGGCACTCTTTTTAACTTCAAGTTTTACGTTTCTTACTTTATAACCATACTCTGCTCCAGGGGGTAACGTAAATTGAATGGTGTTATCTCCTTGTACAAGGTCATTGGGGTTGAGTTGTTCCTGAAAAACATTGCTATGGGGGGTGAGTTGCACCCAGTAACCCCCGGTAGAAAAACCATCGTTAAGGCTGCGTGATACACTGTGGCTTCCTTCAAGGCCTTCTAGTTCATAACTAAGCCAAACCTGGTCTGTCATGCTTAAAGAATGATTAAAGGGAACTACAAAATAGTTGTCGGCAGGATTATCGAGTTCTTGGTTTGCATATAGTCCTATTACGCCTTCCGTGCGACCTGCTGAGTAATTAAAACCTATGTTATAGGAAGGTTCTGTAAAGCGTGTTGTGGATACTTGCTTTTCTTGCTCCCCGGGTAATGCGTCATCCCATGTTAAAGGCATTCCATAGGCAAACATGCTTTGGCTCATCATAAGGAAAATAAAGAACCAGGCACTTATCTTATATGCGAGTGTTTTGTTATTCATTTTTTATCATTTATGGGGTAATTAATGTGTTAATGCGGTAAGTATTTCATTAGCTTATTTACACGTTATCGCATTTACTCATTGTTTTTTTTTATTGTATGTACACTTTCCTGTTTTCTTCGCCTGACTGGGTAATTATTTTTACTATGTAAACTCCTGGCTGGCCAATACGGTAGGTCAGTTGATGGAAATCCGTGGCTCCTGGCCGTTCAAATTGATCAATAACAGCCCCGGTGAGATCGTATACCAGGTAAAGAACAGGGCTTGCTTCCGGCAGCTGGGTTTCTATAGTAAAGTCGGTGCCGGCCCTGGTAGGGTTTGGATACATGCGTACCTGCATACCTGATGTTTCATGGTCTTTAGCCGGGATCGCTTCTTCTTCTTCCTGCATATCACAGGCCTTGCCTATGGTGGCTAGTTGATAAACCTCTTCATTGCTTACGGGGTTATGAATAACAACACGGTAGCTACCGGGATCCAGGTGAGCCAATTTATGGTGTTGTAAACTTATATTACTTGTATAAACAAGGGTGTCGCCTGAATTATAAATATCCAGCTGGTGATCAAGTTCTTCGCCTTCATCAAGGCTAACTTTTATAAAACCTGCTTTTTCGCAATCGGCATCAATATGTTCTACCCGGGCTACGATGGTACCGGGGCTATAACCGAATGTAAATACATCGCTACCACTGCCATCGGCATCCCAGGGTATATTATTAAACAGGTATTTACCCTTTCCATAGCCGGTAATTTCATCTGCACGGTAGCGCTTTACCCCATCGTGGGTAAAATTACCTTTTCCCTCAGGGTCTATAAGCAACCATACGGTTTTATTATCGCGTGGATCGACATTGGGCATACCTGGCATACCATTATAATCCAGGTTGTTGATATGGTTATAGGATCCTCGAAGCTCTAAAAAAGTACTGTGATATTGTTGCGAAAAACCTGTCGTTTTTAAGTTTTCTACCAGTACGCCGTCGCCGGTGCCATCATACCTTACTAATCCGTACTTTAAACTTTCCTGTTCGTCCGGGCTAAGCTTAATACGCCGGCTATAAGGTATAGAGGTGCCTTGGTGGTGATACTGGTAATAGAACACAAGTTCATCGCCCTCTAGTTCCATTTTAAAACCCCGGTGACGCGTATTGGTATACCCATCTATATGACTGCTTTGACGTCCTTTTTCCACAAGGTAAACCTGCCCGTCTGCTCTTATTTTAATACCAAAGTTGACAAAGGATGAAGGACTATTACTGTTTGTAAAGCCAACATACAAGTCGCCTTCGCGTTCATTACGAATATAAGGTATAGAAAACGAGATGCCCGGGGAGGGATATTTTACTTGCTGGTCGCTTATCAGGATGTGTGTTCCCTTATCTACGCCTGTTAAAAGAGAGATGCTTTGGGTATTATATAAGGATGTGCTTTGAAGGCTTCCGGTGCCTGACCAGTTAACCTGCTCTACTGCCCGTGGTGAAGTATTCGTTTTTACCAGCCACTGCCGACCAATCGTTGAAAGACCGGCTAGCCCACTGCTGTCCGTTGCCTCTACTGAAAGGTTACCTGCATCATCGCCAAGCATATAATACTCTCCGTTACTAAGCCCGCTGAAAGCTCCATGAGCGGTATAAGATGCTGAATCAAATTGCTGTAAACCAAATACCAACAAACGGTTACGATCCCGGTTATTCCAGTGACGGTTATCACTGGTTGAGTTAGAGCCACTTTCAGAAACGCCTTCCAAGCCTTCCGTGTTATTTAAAAAATAGTGTTCATAGGAACTTACGGCCTGGGGTTGATACAGGTCGCTTTCATCTTCACGACCAACATAGATCATGCGGTTATTGTAAGCACGGTTTTCTGTATAATCCCAAAGCAAACCATTACCGGGGGAAAGGTAACTGGTTTGGAGCGGGATAGCGTATTTACGTCCCATATAACTCTCTATACGCAAACGTTCAGACATAGTAAGGCAACGGTCGTAAACAATAAATTCGGGTATGAAGTACAATATTTTATTAATGCCGCTGCGGTTTTTATTAATGTAAATACGCACGTCGCTTTCCCCCCAAATACTATGATTGGTAAACTCTGCTTTGTAGTGGCTGAGTATTTTACTGGTATGGTAGCGTAATGTTCTGTTGGTACGAAAACTATCAAGCCTGAAATACAGGTCATCGCCGGATGTTGAACCATAATCCATCTGAATAGCGCCGCCTGGGGCATAAACCTTATCCGTAGACATATTAAAGCTTTCGTTGTTGCCTGTACAAATTACATCGTAAAGCAAAAATTCGGTGGGGTGCGCATTGCTATACTGGTATGGGTTAAACAAACCAAAGGTGGTTAACTGACGCCCTGCACTATACGGAAGGTCAAAGTAAACATCATCACGAAAAAAAAGCAGCGATTTATGAAAGTTATGCTCTTTATTCTCCCATTGAAATTCATTGTTCGCTCCTTGCTTGAGGATTAGCCCATGACCGCTTTTATCTACCCAACGGCTATGGTTGGGCGTAACGGGCGATGTTACAAACCAGGCTTTCGTGCCTTGAACTCCACCCGGGTTTATTTGCTGGGCGTTAATACCTGTTGCTATAATTAAGGCTATTAGCTCCAACAAGAGTAATGGTTTTTTCATTTTTATTTCTTTTTTAGTTAAACTGGATAATCTTTTATTTTGTTATATTTTATATGTTATTATTGTGTCGTTTTATTTACTCCTTTGCAATCATAAATATTACATATCACACTTTTGGGCAAGCCAAAAATACAATACACAAAAACACTATCTATTAGTCTATTCCCTATTTTTACTAAGTCATTTGCGTAGTTTAAATAAGCAATATGCGAATTACTTATGATTTATTTACTATTTGTACTCTTACTTAACTTCTATAACAAATATACCGGGGTATAATCATTATTTTATTTGATATATGGTATAAAAATGGCTTTTGTAAATACAGCCTGTGGTTTTATGTTTGTACCTTTTTAAGATTTTTTCTTCTTGTTATGTTGATATAGTTTGGGAGTGTTTATAACCCTTCGGCAAATCAACTTCAAAGCCTTTGGATTACTAAATTACAGCACTATTATACTATCATAATTTTCTCTTATTTTAATAAATAGCTTGCTGAAAAAAATAGGTTCCCGGCGCTTATCATACTACACTGTAAGACTAAAATACGGGTATATAACTTCTTTTATTCAAGCTGTTTTTGAAGCTTTTTTTAAGGTTTGTTTACTATTGATATCTTCGAATTAAAACAAAACAGGTACGTCATTTGAGTAATAACTATACTCCTTTTGCGTAGTTTATATACTCTTTTTGCGTAGGCAGCATGGGGAATTTGCGTAGTAAACTGGCTATTATTTAACTCTGTTTTTTATTTT
>CAZRRJ010000027.1:0-10449 GCA_964602515.1 uncultured Saccharicrinis sp.
CTGTAAAGTCAGTCCTCCTGTATGATTAATGGTTAAGTTATGAACTTGTGCAACAGAGCTTGTGTTTATAACCGGTGCAAAGCCTGCATTATTCACAATAATATCTACGCCAGCTCCCGGTATTGCCCCACCAACCCAGTTGGTAGATTTAAACCAATCCTGATCATTACCTAACCATGTAAACTGTGGTATGGAAATAAATCCAAATGTAATATACTGATTATTATTGGCTCCGCTAAATCCATAAGTTATTGGCTCCGCTAAATCAGCTGTTCCATTATTAGCATCACCATCTGTTGTACCAATCTCCAATTCTGACCAGGCATCCACAGCTAAATCCGTCCACTTTACTATTCTTAAGTTATCATCTGGCGATACGCCACTAGCATTATCCCATCGTAACAGAAGGTTAGCTGAATTTCCTGTTGCTGGGGCTTTAATTCTCCAATACTCATTATGACTGACAAATTCAACATTTCCATCTGTGCTTGTTACATCATAACCTTCATTGCTTGCGCTATTATTATAATATTCTGCCTCCCATATTCCATTATGGCTCGTCCCTTTTACCAGTACATTTCCATAGCGTCCATCTTTTCCTACCGGAAAATTAAATTCATCACCTGAGCTTATAGATTTATACAATGGCCCATTTACATATTTATAGTTTGTTGCGCCAATTACACAGTCTGTGGTTATATTGGTAATAGTAATGGTATTAATATCTGTTGAATTAATAATTCCTGAACCAAACGTTAAAGAACCGGCTATTTCAATAGTATTATTTAAAGTTACGCCATTGGCATTATTAATTTCAACATTGAATAATGCGCTTGTATTCGTGGCAGTAAACCCTTTCATACCTTTAATATACTGTGCTGCTACCCCATTAAAATTAATAATACAATTCGCATTTGTTTTAGATGTGTAGGTTCCATTATTAAACTCAAGATCTTTTTTAATATTCAGTTTTTGACTGTGCTCATTAATTAGCTGAGGCCCGCTAACCATATCACCAATTACCAGATTACCATGTAGCTGTAACTCTATATTTGGCAATCTTCTAATTCCGGCACCACTAACAATTACTGTATTTACAGAAGGAACTGAGCTTAAGATATCGTAATCTTCATTTCCGTCAAGAGCACCAGTATAGCCGTATTCAACCCTTCCACTATCCGGAGCAAAGAAACCCGCATATTCACCTGCTGGCATATCTCCCCGCTCCAGATACAAGGTACCAGTACCAATTACGTTACCCAGGCGATGCCCATATGATTGATCAATCTTAAGTTTGCCCGCATTATCAATCCTCGTTTCGTAGGATACTTTATAATTATCATCCATTGTTACCTCATGCCTTACAAGTACCCTTGCACCTCTTGGCCCTCCGGCAATATTAGGCAACCACGTGGTTGCAGTGCTCCAGTCGCCATCGTTTTGAGAAACATACTGAGCAACCTGATCAGGAATAGCATCATCAATACCTGCTGTGTAATCACCGTCAACCTGATCATCACCACCCGAAAGAGTAAACGTTAATTCATGTGTACTCTCATTGTAATCATTATTTAAAGCATCTCCATATTTCTCCCATATACCTGAAGCACGGCTTCTTAAACGAGCTGTAATATATTCACTTGTTGAATTCGGCGGTGTTACCAATTCGTCATTAATATAGGCCTGCATAATGGCGGTGGCATCAATACCACTTGTAGCTTCGGCATCTAATATCCAATAGTACTGAAGTACATTATTTGTTTCGCCCGTTCCCATAGCACCTAAACCTTCCTGTACTGTTGGCTGATGTTCATCTGCTGCTTTAACCCTTATAGAAGCTCCGTCGTTAATTGATCGTATTGTAAGTGCAACAGGCGTATATTTGCCTTGCGAGCCAATAGGATAAACAAAGTCTGTTGCAGCACCAATAGCCGGAAATATTTTTTTAATTCCGGCATCTGTAAAGGAAATATTTGTCTGAATCATGTTTGTTTCGGAAAAAGAAGATGCCTCTGTTATTGTTGCATTCTTTTCAACCACCAGTAAATTCTGATCAATATCAAATACACCTTTGTTCATAATTAAGTTACCGGCTATTGTAATCTGGTTACCAACCGGGACTTTTACTCCCTCGGGGTTGTCAATTTTTAAAGCTGCCAAGGTTGATGACCCTACTAATTGCTGCTGTGCTGTTCCACAAGCTACAATTCCGTCTCCTCCCGGGGCACTTTGGGTTGTAATGCTAATATTCATATCGCCTTTGGCAAACAAACTATTCCCCCCATCATTAAAGACTCCACCTGTCAAATGCAATTCATTTTTTACGGTTATATTATTGGCTATTGTAAATGTGTTTCCTGTTGTTTTATATAAATTATAAAACTCACCTGTACCGGTAGAGGTTACCAACTGATCGGTAACACCGGAAAAATAGCTTGTATTACTATTGGAAATAAATACGCCAGCATTATTATAATTACCGTTTACTGTAAGGTCTAATCCATTTGCGTTAAATGTTGTACCTGCTCCAATTACCATATGCCCATTAACAACCAGGGGTACTACAGAAGAAGTTAGTGTTGGATTATTGGAGCCGGCATTATTAATAGTCAGATTTTGAAGGGCTTTTCCGCCATAGATTGTAAAATCTTTTCCGCCAATTGTTGTATTTAAATTACCAAAAATAAACTCAGTTCCTGCATCTAAAGAAACCGTTTCAGGATCGAAATAAAACGATGCTACACTTCTATTGGCTCTTAAATCATTAACCAAAGTAAATGAACCTGCTGTGTGAGTAAATGAACTGCCTGGATTTAATACTTCAAATATACCCCGCCTATCAACACCTGCTGCATCCTGTCCAATTTCTACAATTCCTCCTGATTGCAAATACTGAAGTACACCTTCTCCGCTTGTTTCATCGCGCCTTACCTGCGAACCAACATACAGGTTTCCAGAGCTAATACCTATTATTGCATTTCCTGATGAACTATAAATTATTGGGTTATCACCACCACGCATATCCAACGTTCCTCCGGTAATATTTAACGTGCCATCTAAAGTAATACCCGAGTTACCATTTGCATTTGCAGTACCTGACCTTAACTCTAATCCTGCCGTTGATGGTATCTCAAAATGATCGTCACCTGTAGTTAAGTTAATATTAATACTGGCATCATTAAGTACCAATAATCCGTTTTGTAATTCAATGGCTTTTGCAACTCCGATTCCTGATGTTGTACCATTTACAAAAAAGCTGTTATTCATTGTAAATGATGAAGCAATGCTATTGCCTTTATTAACAATTATTCTGTATAAATCAATGGTTGTTTGGGCGGGTAAAAAACTGTTATTTAAAGAATGTTCCCCTATTCCTGTCACTTCTAATATAACCTTATTCTCATTAATCGAATTGTAAAAATCAAGTACAACCGCATCACCAGGGCTATTATTCCAATACTCCAAATCAATATTTTCTTTAATCACAAAGCGGTGCTCAAGCCCAAAACTGTTACCTGCTTCCACATCAACACGATAAAATTCTGAAGCACTCCCTGAGTCTTTACCCAATTTAGTTAAAAAGCTTCCTGTTGTAAATGTATAAGAAGTATTACCATTAGGAAACCTGATTCGTCCATCATTGGTAAAACCAAGCCTGGTTAGGTTCTCAATATTATAGTTCCCTCCAATATAAAGTGTTGCTTCACCATCTACTACTAAGTTTTTACACTTTAAATCGTAATTAAATGACACGTACCTGCTCGTGTTCCCCTGTCCGTATATTCTTAAGGTAGGTAACTCTGCAAAGAAATCTACTAAATCAACATTATAGATTCCGTTTTGAGTAGTATAAAATTCAACTACACTGTTTTCATTTTTTGCAAACTCACCAATATCAGCATTAACTGTTGCTCCACTAATTAAACCATGCTGCATATATAAATCACCAACTCCAGAAATTTTTGCTGCGTTTAATACTGCATTTGGTTGAATTCGTAATCTTGGTAAACTTTCTATATCAACATAAGTACCTTCACGCACAAACCTTACTTCGGCACAGGTTTCATTATTCTGTACAGTAATATTGTCATTATAATTATCACCTCTGATAACAGCAACATCTCCTGACTTTGGATAATCTGTTGCAACAACTGTTTCATCTTCATCCATAAACCAATCGCTTGCATTATGCCAGGTGCCCCCATTATTCCTCTTGTTATAATACACCTCAACATTACCAGTAAATCGTCCGGTCTGGCCGGCTGTGTAATTGGCATTTTCCAGGGTAAACCCAGAACGTGTATCACTTACTTGTCCTCCTCCACTCGTTGTACTGTAGTCATTAAATATTATTTCATTACTGTTATCTACAACATTTTGCTGACGATTTTCATATGACCGTGTATATGGGTTTTCATCTAATACTTTACCCGGATAATATGTATTTTCGGCTCCGACTATATCGCTATTATCATATTTAAAACGGTATTGTGCTGTTGGTAATGCAGTAAATCCTTCGTGATTAACCCGCCAATAGTAGTTTAATAGGTTACCCCCACTTAAGTTCGTTGTTTGCAACTCTGTGTCAACCGGATTTATTGTAACATAACCGTCATCAACAAAATTTGTAACGGTTAAACTTGCCGGCGTATATTTACCCGGCACACCAATTGGAAAACCATAGGTACCATCTCCGGTTATTTTAAGCGTTAACCCACCATCTGAGGCATTTCCGCTTGAGTAAATCATTTCATCAGAAGCTCTGCCGTCTTTCCAGCCATAATTACTAGTTGTTAACTGGCTATGCAGATAGTCTACTTTCAGATTATTGGTTCCCAAATTAATACGACCATGAAAATAGGAGATACGTTTGATATACACATCACTTGAGAAAGATATAATATCTGTACTTGGAGATGGGTTTAGCTTAACATTACCAAAAATGGCTCCATCTTCTGTTTCAATATTTATATCCGCATCTTTAAGCATTATTAAAGCATATAAATGCGTTACGCCAGCTTCATATACGCCGCATTGTCCGTCTTTTTTAACTGATAAGGGACCAAACAGGCGAATTGAATGTTGCCCCTGATCAAATGTACCGCTTTTAACCTCAAGTGCATTTTCAACATGTACCAGGCGTGCAATATAGTGCTGAAAACCATTATCTTCCTGGTATTGAGCTGTTTTTTGCAAATCTCCTTTAAGCACCAGTCCTTTATCTGCGGGCTTATCAACAATCAGGTTATAAAAATGCTGTTCATAGCCATTATTTGGTGTTGAATATCCAATATATAATTCGGCATTCTCGGTGCCATTAAATGTAGTTGTATTGGTACCAAAGTTATAGTTTGCTCCTTCTTCAATTCTGAAGTTTCTTCCTATGCTAACATCAGCATTATTGGTATTAAAAGTTGTATTATTGGCTCCTTCAATGATAAGGTCGTTTAATACCCTTAATGGCATAGCGGCCATTGTTTCTGTATCATTATTTATAGCAGTATGCTGCTCAATTTCTATGGGGTAGGTTGTTGGGTATGTATTTCTTAATATCAAATTCCAAACCGGAGCCCGTAGGTTTATTAAGTACGATGTTCCTACATTTTGTGCAACATCTATAATTACTGTTCCGCCCGTTACATTACTATTGGCATCTGATGAGTTAACAATCATAGCAAAATCATCTCCACCACCACTATTTCCTTGGTCGGTAATACGTAAGGTACCACCAGACATATGAAATACATTTGTTTGGAATGGCAAGTGAAATGAAGCATAATTGCCTGCTTCATTAACAACATTAACCGTACCTCCTGATTGAATATACGCTCCCAAATGATCTCCGGCACCACCCCATGTTGATGTTCTTACGGTATTAAGGTTATGCGTTCCTCCTTCAAATTTAAGGGTACTTCTTCCACGCAGTACTGTACCTGAGCCTGTTATTTCATTAAAAACAGCATTATCTGAACACTGCAGGGTACCGTACACTGCTAGCCAGTTAGCCCTGTCAATTGTAACAGAAGCATTGGCATATAACCACAATCGTGCATCTGTATCAATATCATAACTATTACCATCTGCCAGCTCCGGGATAACAATATTACTTCCCAGTTTTAAAGTACCGGCTAATAAACGTAAGGCTTTATTTCCATCACGGTTGCCTCCGTTTTCTCCATCCCCGGTTACACCCTGGTTATTTCGTCCAAAGAGCTTAAAGTTATTAACATTACTTGCCGATACATCCAAAATATAAGTTTCATCCGTGCCCTTATCGCATGTTAATTGATTAAAGCGTGTTTCGCCATTACATAAAACGGTTTGGTTTTTTATTGCACTATTGAAAATGACTTCAACTGCTCCTGTATTATCTGTAGTGGTATACCCCGGTATTGTTCTATTTGTAAAAAGGGCTGTTCCATTATTTGTAAAGTTGCCTTTAATAAATACCTGGTGGTAGCCCCCGGATGGATTTCCTGTACCTGTTCTAATCGTTCCAGAAGGATTTACAATAAGATCCTCACCAACAGTAAGTTTGCGTTGAACTGTACTGTTATTATTAATCTGAAAAGCTCCGTTTATAACTGTCAGGCTACCGTTTAAAATATAGTCATTAAGCAGTGTTAATGTCTGTCCATCAGTCATATTAACTTCCATATTACAGAAGGTGTAGCTTGTATTAAGAGAGAAGCTATTTCCATAATATACTACCGTTCCTTCATCCTGTCCCTTATCAACAAAGCCTGAGTTATCGGTAAAGGATGGAAAATTATCTGCTGCCATCAATATACGACCTGAACCATCTATTTTATCAAAGGTATGTCCGCTTGAGCTAAGCAAATCTAAACGCCCATCTATTTTAAGAGACGCGCAATGAATGTTATTCAGGTTCATTGTAACAGTCTTACCATCTTTTATTACAACATTATCGGTTAAATTTTGAGGGTATGACCGGCCCGGATTATTAGGTAATGAACCTGAAGGATCCAGTGTCCATGTTTCCCAGTTATCCCAATCGCCACTAATAAGCGTGTACCAGGTAACGCCCGCCTGACCTTCGACCGGACTATTAACCTGATCTGTTGTACCAATTGTATAGTAACCATTTTGCAGGTTTGCATTAAGCACATCAAAAACAACCTGATCTGCGTCACCAATACTTGGTGTAGCTGTTACTACTGAATAATTGCCAGAGTTTGTACTGCGGTATAACAATACATAATTGTTTATATCCTGAGGGTATTGGCCTCCCGGAATACCTTCTTGTAAATCAAATGTCATGTTAACATTTACATTAGCACCTGTGCTTTTTTCAACCCACCAGTCGCGTGCCCATCTTGCATCAACACTCCCACTAATATCTGAGGTAACAACTGCGTTTACAGTATTGTTATGTGCAAAGGTTATATACTCCCCAATACCTTGTGTGCTCCCGTTTTCTGAGATATAAAAACCAGCACTGTTTGAAGAGTTAACACCCCCATCTGATTCTTCTCCTATTCCTGTAAAACTGTAAAAATAAGCTGGCGTATAACCTGCATCTACTCCAAAAATATCGGTAGATATTGTAATGCCGTATTTTTCACCTAAATAATTCTCAATAATAAGGCGTTCCGCATTTTTAAGCCCTTTGTTGTATATAATTATTTCGGCAATATCTCCTCTCAGGCAGGAGGAATTATTGGCAGGGGCATATGTTCCAATATTTAAACCTGACGAATAAGAACCAAGGGCTGCAGTTTCGTCAGCATCTGTATCACTTTGTTGTGAATTGTAATATATAGCAAGGCTTTTCTTAACTACAGGGTCATAAACGCCGGATAATACATAGGTTGAAGCACCTATTACTCCTGATCCTAATGACTGGGCATCTGCTCCTCCATTGTTAACCCGCATTCTAAGGTCACCATCATCCCTGATATACATATTATAGGCGGATTGTATGCCAAAAGCAGCACTTTTAGCTACTACTCCCTGAAAATCATTATGGCCTGTGGCTTTAATTACAGCAAAAATTGTAACACCTTGCGCAAAGCCATCAAGGCTATTATCATCCGGTATCGTGAGGAAATCATCATTAAACCTTAAAACCGGCTGGTTATTAAAATCAGCTCCTCCATCTGCCACATAGCTTGGGCGCCAGGCTACATTCGCCTGTGTTGCCACATGTCCGAAAGCAGATTGATCTGTCCATGAAGTTACAACATTTGAACCATCATAGGTAACACCATCACTTGCCTTTAACCAAACAACTACATCTTCTTGCAAACCAACACCTCCTGGTCCTGTTTGTGCAACTGTGAGAGGTAATAGCAGTACGTTAAAAAGGAATATTAACACAATACTGTTAAAAGACACTGCTAATTTGAGTGAATCAGATTTTTTCATATACAACAATTTACAACGGTCTTATAACTACCAATTACACTTTACATCCTTACAATTAAACGTACATGTATATTACACCCTGTACACATTGGTAATTATATTATTACCACAAAATTACAATTATTCCAGATTATTACACTGACATAACGTAAGCAGGTTATAAGCTACAGAATAATGAAAAATCTCTATGCACTGATTATATGTACATTACAACACTACACCATTTAGCTTTAGCACATTTATTTTTGATAAACAACTGTTTTTTAAGGATTAATATTGTTGCTTTTGAAGCCTCATATACCTATGGTGTAAATACAATTTTATTGGTATGGGTTACCCCGGTTCTAAAGAAGATTTCAAACATGTGTCAAAACTTTTACTTTTTAAATGGTACAACCGGAAAATGACATTCTTTTTATCAATACTTTGAAAACACAGTCAACTGGTATATATGTAAAAAGTACATTGCACACCTGTAACAAGAAGTATAAAAAGAATTGAAGCAGCCTCTTAGTGGTCTAAAAATTCCAGACCTATTCTCAGCAAAAGACTATTTATAACCAGGTCTTTATTATATAACCATGGGCATTTTGTTTTTCGTACTCTGTAACAAAATGCATGTGCTGCCCCATCAGACATACAAAGTAATCGCCTACTGTATTGTAATGCAAATTCTCTACTTTGTACGGATTAGTTTTAAACGCTTTCTTTTGTTCAGCATAAAAATAGTTGAACTTCACATAGTGTTGAATTTGCTCTATTTCATCCACCTGCCTTATAACTCTTTACGATATCATCTATATCAAGCTCATCCACTACTTAACTGACTATACGAACCGGTGCGTTCCCGGGAATAAACTCATCAAGGCGGGATGGGAAAAGTTCAGATTGACCTTGATTATAGGGCTTGAAATTGATTTGTTTCATGCCTTAAAATATTATACACTAAGCTTTTAAATAAATTACTAAGACTGTAATTTATTGATTATGAATAAAAAAGAGGGCATCCGTTTTCAGACACCCTCTTGTTACTTCAATCTATCGACTTGTATTTTTTAATTCTTAAACATTAATGTTTGAGCCTTTAAGCATTAAATTCCCTTCCCTAAGCACCAACTTTAGAGCTTTTTGCTCTAAAGTTCTGCCTCTAAGCTTCTATTTTTATCCTCCGGGGTAAAACGATTAAGCAAAAAGCATTACTCAATATACAAAACCTGACAAAGGGCAAGCATATTGCAATAATGGATACTCTATTTGCATCAAAGTTTAACTTACAAAAGCCCAGTTTTTACCCTTTTTAAGTCAATAAATACACAAAAAGAATCAAACTTGATGCTATGTGTGCTAAAATGATACCTCTTTTGGTTCAAAGTGTGAGCCACAGTAAGCTCAACTTTTAAGCAAATTGGCAGAAGTTTTAGGCAAAACCTGACAAGGTTGACCTTTTTTGGCAGAAAACCGAACTTCACTCAGCTATAAATTGAGCTTTTATAAGATCATGATCGGTGCAAAAAAGATAAAGACTGACGCTAAATAGACGGTACCTGACTTTAATAAAGGTCAACAATGCAGCTTTTAAAGTAATAAGACAGGCAAACAGGTAAAACGTTTAGCTTCTGAGGTAGAAAATTGTAGTTTAACGTAGGGAGATTTGTTAATGAATTAAAAGCTATTAAATAATAAGCTTAAAGATCTTAAGGCTTGTATAAATGCCCACTGCCAGCTGATTAATGAACGCCAAACAAATAAGGAGTTTTATATGAATTATAAAGCTGCACATATAATTGGTAACAGCATTGTGCCAAAGGGTAAAAATAAATAGGTTACAATTGATTATGACTAATATAAAAGAGGGTGTCCAAAAAGCAGAGTCCTTTGTCTTCAACAACTTTTCACCCTTAAATCCCTATAGGGAAGTTATTGAAATTCAGTCCCCCTTCAGAGCCGGAGTAATACTGAATTTTGACAAAGAATTAAATCTTTACTTTTCGGACACCCTCTTTTTACATGATCTGTTTCTATACTTTACCTAACAAATACCTTTTGCTCATAAGTCTTACC
>CAZRRJ010000028.1:0-9181 GCA_964602515.1 uncultured Saccharicrinis sp.
AGCATGGGGAATTTGCGTAGTAAACTGGCTATTATTTAACTCTGTTTTTTATTTTAATATCTACTAACACCGGCTTTAAGATATCTTATTGCTGACGTTAGCAGTTTTGTTTTATCAGAATAAGCGCTGTATAGTTTATTGAAAAAATAACCAATGGAACTTATTTTTTATAACTCCGGATAAAGAAAAGTAGCAAAACGGCATACATTAAGTACACTGATACCAGCCACCCTTTTAAATACAACACAGAGCTGAATAACGGCATTTGTACTAAGGCGTGCTGTTTTATTAATTATTAAATTCTCTTAAAATTTCCTGATGTTTATATTAAAGAAAAACACCCGTGCAGAACCTAATGGTTCTGCACGGGTGTTATGTTTCTTTTTTATTTTATCTCATAACCCTAATTAAAAAGGGGATATGCGATATTAATAAAAAAGCTTTGATTCTTGTACCTGTTGCCCGAGTCTTGTTCTCTGAACGGGCGTATACTAAACGTATACCCGGCATCAACCACAAATCGTTTTAAGCCATATGATAAACCAAATTTAAGATTAGGATCAAGTACCCTTTCATATTCCGAATCAATATTGTTAAGAAAAAAGTTGAAATCAAAACCCGTAATAAGTTTGACACCATTACAGGTATTTACCCTTATATCTATAGGGATAGCAAGCACATTCTGATCTTCTATTACAAGTTTGCCCGGGTACGTTTCAGGGTACTCTTTAGTTGAATATATCGGATCCACTTTACGATAAGTAAAGCCAGCACCAAGCCTGGAGCTAAACGTCTCATTCAATTCATAAGTATATGCCACGCCTAAATTATACCCAAAACCATAATTATACGCATGTGGTCCCCTGGCTTTATCCATCATATAAATTCGCGATAGGTTACTACCTCCTGTAATATATAATTGGCCATTTGCTCCTGTTAAGCACAATAGCAAAACGAAAACTAATATTGCTCTAATATTCATCTGTTTAAATTTATTTTTCAATGGTCATATGGAACTCTCAAATACAGCTTATTAATGCCCTAATTAAAAAGACGGTAAGCAATATTAATAAAAAAGCTTTCATTCTTATACCTATTACCAACGAGTCCTTCTGCTAAGCTATCCTGCTCTCTGAATGGGCGTATACTAAACGTATACCCGGCATCAATTACAAATCGCTTTAAGCCATATGATAAACCAAATTTAAGATTAGGATCAAGTACCTTTTCATATTCCGAATCAATATCATTAAGAAAAAAGTTGAAGTCAAAACCCGTTATAAAACTAACTCCTTTACAGGCATTTACCCTTATATCTATAGGAATAGCAAGCATATCCTGATCTTCTGTCACCAATTTGCTTGAAAATGTTTCGGTATAAAGAGAAGTTGAAGTAGCCGGATTAACTTTGCGGTGAATAAAACCTACACCAAACCTGGAACTAAACGTTTTATTTAATTCATATGTATATGCCACGCCTAAGTTATATCCAAGACCATAATTATACGGCTGCCACCCACTATCCATTATATAAATTCGGGATAAGTTACTACCTCCTGTTACATATAACTGTCCATTTATTTCTGCCATGCTCCATAGCAAAATAAAAAATAATATTGTTCTAATATTCATATGTATTTAAATTACTAAAAGACAAATTAAACCATAAAGGCACTTGTCCTGATTTAACATCAACACTAATTGAAAAAACTAGATTTTTTAAATAGGTCGGAAGTTTATACCTGTCAGGATTATAATGATCTACAGTCCTTTTTTTTGTTAAAATAGGTAGTTGCTTCTCTCTTCCATAAAATGAACCTTCTAAAAATGGTGGTTTATCAATATCTACCCATGCTCCACTAAAGTCTCTTACACGTAAACTTTTCACTTTATATTGAAAGGTTGTAGGCTTTTTTGTCCAGCCATACCACATTTTCCTATCTTGCTTGTAATGAACCCATAATCGTCTGATTTGGCGGGTTTGCCACTTATTTAGTTTTTTATTGTACGTGGTTGGGTTACCTACCCACAGATGCTCTATACTTAGCGCTGCCTGTAAACGGTATTTTCCATTCCATTTATGTTTTCTGACAAGCCTTGTACCAGGAGTAGATATTAAAGATTTCAACGTGCTTGTTGTTATTTCTACTTTGTTATCTGAAACCCATACAACATTAGCACCGTCAGTATCAAATACAGGTTTTTCTTTTAATTCTCTTAAAAATTCAATGGTTTGTTTCCCTGCATTAAATGTATATACAGCGCTATCAACAATAACCTGGTTGTTTTGATTTAGTATCCAGGTCAGGCTGCGGGCATTACTTGTAAAAACAAGATTTGCAGAGCTGTCAGGTAACATTTCTATTTTAATGCACCCTGGGTATTTCGTTTTTAACTGGTTAACAAAAGCAAGCGTATTATCATTTTCATACAAATCGCTTAAAGCTTTGTCGTAATAATATGCAGCAGACTTAAAAGAAGATGGTGATTCATTAAAGTAGTTCAATTTTTCATCTTCATTTAACGAAGTACTGAGATTTTCGACTGTTTTCCAGTTCTTAAAGTGCAGAAGATCCCCGGTATTTATAAAATCAGGACCTGGTGAAGAGCAAATATCATTCTCCTTCTCTTTTGCTGGAGCGATTTCATCAGTTATTGACCTTTCACACCCCCAAAGCAATATTACGCCAAAAAGCATAATCAGAATGAAACTTTTTAGTTTATGCATAGTATGAGTCTTTATGTAACAGGACTCTCTTAACTTTCCTGCTACAGTTATTATAACTTTACCCTGCTTCTTCAGAGAGGCTGGTTTTTCAAATATAACATAAATACTGAAATGTAAATATGCCGTGGAACACATACAGCCTTTACAAAGCACTAATACTTCATCTCTTGCTTCAATTACACATCAAAGTAAGCTTTATCTTATTTTAAATATTGCATTGCTCAACTACACTTACTTAACCATTTTAAAACTGGCATGTTTTAATTTTTCTTTAATCCTTTTTCCGGCTCTGAACTGTACTTTTAAATCTTTAATTGACCGCCATGTAACTTCTTTCTCACTTTCATTACTATTACTTGTAAAGTGAAGGCTTATTGTACCTAAGTCGCCAAGCTCTACCGATTTGTTATTAAGCAAATAGTGGGGTATAGTGTCGGCTAATGCAATTAATACACAGTAAACATCAGGACGCGATAGCGTGGTTAATTGCGACAAGTGGTCAGCTACTTCATTAAGGTCAACCCTGCGCCTTTTGCATGCTCTTGCATAATACACTTCTTTCTCTTCCCCGCTTTTGTTTATTATTCTTTGCTTTACTTTCTTGTATTTAATGGCCATATCTCAGTATGTTAATAGTTTTATATAAGGTGAATAGTGAATTCTTCACCTTACATTTTAAAAGTTTAACCCGGGTTAAACTTTATTTTAACCCTAGTAAAAGATACTTTTAACCCGGGTTAAAATCAAATTTTATAGTTATAATTATTTAAAAACATCAGTATAAAATATCATTATTGTGCTGAGAAAACATGAGACCGGAGGGTTGTGAATAAAGGCTATATATTGGCAATGAACTACTTTCGGCCCTTTTGATCTGCTTTATACGGGCTTGAATAACATAGTAAAGCGCTTATTCGATTCTTACTTTTGTTGCTTTACCACTTGGCTATCTTCATAAGGCCATTAATGTTACCGGCTACACATGCAGGTGCATAATACCAAGTTTTAACCCTATATCGTTGCTTTTAGTTTTTTGATATTATGGGTATTGCCCAATAAGGTTCCAGCTGGTTGTATTTTATTTGTATTAAAGTGGATAAAAAAGAGCGCCCTAATGCGGATCAGGTAATATAGAGGCTTTTCAGGTATGAAGACAAAGAAGGAGAGTTCCAGGCGTATACATATTCAGAAATTTCTTACTGTAATATATACCGGCTCAGACACTATAAATAAGGAAATGGAGCTCTTTAAAAAATCGGTTTAAAGAAAAAGCAACACTTATTTACAGGTGTAAAAACAAAACATGCAAATTACCCATTGATAATCCACATGTGTCTAAAGGATTATTATATGATGGAGTCATGACTCATTATTTTTTTATTCATGCAAATCTTTTTTTACATCATTCATCAATTCCTCAAGATCCTTAATATCCATCTTATCTTCTTTTGCAAAAAAAGATACCATATTTTTAAAGGAGTTTTGAAAATAATTAGATATTAAACGCTTCATAAAGGCTTTTTTATATACCTCTTCCGATACTAAAGGAAAATACACATGCCCTTTACCAGCCTTTTTATGGTCAATAAATCCTTTATTCTCCAGTATCCGTACAATGGTTGATACCGTATTGTATGCCGGCTTGGGCTCCGGCATTAATTCGATAATGCTTTTCACATTGGTTTTGCCCAGTTTCCAAAGTTTTTGCATTACCTGCTCTTCGCCTTTCGTTAATTCTTTCATTCTATTTAACTAAATTCGTAGTTTAAAAATATTCTTCATTTTTTTTTGATTAAAACTTTCTTTTATGTCTCAAATTCCATAATTCTTTCAACAAGTCCCCCAATGAATTCGCTCAATTGTGTATTATCTTTAACATCTCCTACATCATTAGCCTGCAAAGCAATTGCACCTATAAACTCCATTCCTAAAGCTTTAAAAATTCGTTTAAATTGTTCAATGATCATATTACAATCTTCAACCCCTGATTCTGCTGCCAATAATAAGGCTGCTTTTTTACCGTACAATTTTTTATTGGCAAAATAAGGTCTGAACCGATCTATAAGTAATTTTGTCTGGACTGACGGGCCAAACCAATGTATTGGTGCTCCAAATATAAGTATATCCGCCCATTCTAATTTTTTATACAATAAGCCCATACCATCTTTATGAGCACATATCATCTGGTCTGTTTTACATTTACAACAATCGAGACATGGTTCAATTTTATGCTTATATAAATCAAAAATCTCACTTGTTACATTGTTATTTTTTAATTCATTGGCTAAAAATGAAGCCATAGTAGCTGTATTTCCATTAATTCGGGGACTTCCGGTAAAAATTGCAACACGCATAACTAAATATTTTATAAGTCTACACTACAAATTACTAATGTTTTACAAAACCTACTATTTAAGGCACATTATTTTACTTGTAACTTATTTATTAATTAAGCCGTCATACTGTTACTTTTATAACAAATACTATATATGATGACAAATTTTGTAAAAATAATTTCGCTAAAATTTATTGTTGTATCTCTTTGTTTACATGGTACAGCTCAAGAAACAAATAAAGAAACATCACGAAATGTTATAAGCATCCAGGAAGATAATAACAAAAGTATAATAAGCGCAGGTGGTATCAAGTTAGAAGTTGATAATTATAGCGATACTATCACCAAAATAACAATTGGCTCACGAAGGTTTGAAGTTATTGAAGATTATAACAGATCACGAGTCCGAATGGTAAGAGTGCCACGAGAAAAGTTTAAAGGACACTGGGCAGGATGCGATATTGGTTTCAATGGTTTTGTTAATTCCAATTTCTCAACAAATTTGGCACCTGAAGACCGGTTTATGGATTTAAACGGGTCTAAATCGGTAAGCTTCAGTATAAATTTTTTACAATATAACATTAGTCTTCAACGCAATAAAAATAACTTTGGTATGGTAATTGGTGCCGGATGGACATTTTATAATTACCGGACAGACCTAGCCTACACATTTGAACGTGAGCCTAATACCGGTAAAACAATTGGTATTCCGGTTCCTTCCGAACGACATGTTGAAAAAAACAAGATTACTACTTCTTTTATAAATATACCTTTACTATTTGAACTACAGGTACCCTCTTCACAGCATCACCATCGCTTTTACATTTCTGCTGGACCATACTGTGGTTTTAAGCTAGGTGGGCATACAAAACTTGTGTATAAGGAAAATAATAACCGTATTAAGGATAAAGAAGATGATAATATTAACCTTACTCCTTTTCAATATGGTGCCATGGTAAGATTAGGCTATCGCTTTATTAACTTGTATGCTACGTATAATTTTTCAACTTTTTATATAAACAACAGGGGACCAGAATTATATCCTTTTACAATTGGTTTATCTTTAGTGCAATTTTAATTACCCGCTTATTATGATTAAGATATTATCGTCCTTTTTCGTGCTAATAACCTTAACATCAACACTGTGTTATGCTCAAACTATTGAGCCTGAAGTAGCCTCTCTTTATGACCGTAACTGGGAAATTAAAACGGGTATTTACCGGGTTATAAAAGATGGTAAAGTAGGCATTGTTCGTTCTAATGGCCAAATAATTGTTCCTTGTGATTTTAATCAGGTGTGGAACCTTGATGCTGAAGGCTTTTTTAGAGTACTGAAAACAGGGAAAGCCGGAATATACAATATTAATGGTCAAATAATAATACCTTCTGAATACGATCAGGTATGGGCGTTCAACGATGGATTAGCCAAAGTTCTGAAAAATGGTAAATTAGGTTATTATAACCTTAAAGGCGAGCAGGTAATTCCATGTGAGTATCAGCAGATATGGTCATTTGATAATAATAGGGCACGGGTATTAAAGCAAGGTAAAATTGGCTATATCGATAAAAATGGCAATGAAATTATTCCTTGCGAGTATCAACAAATATGGACTTTTAAAGATAATAAAGCCAGGGTTTTAAAAAATGGGAAGGTTGGATATATCGACTATATGGGAAACGAAATTATTCCTCCAATATATACTCATATCTGGGCTTTTGAAAATGGGAAAGCAAAAGCCCTTCTTGATGGTCAAATAATATGGATAGATACCAATGGTCATCCACTTGATATTCCTGTTCCTGAGAATGAGGATCAAAAACCAAGCTCTACCGTAACAATCAATAATAATGAAAAAGAAGTTATTATCGAAGACGAATCCGACAATAAAACTCAAATAAGAATATTTGGCAACAATATTATAATTCGTGAAAAAGGCGACAATACATGCATTGAGATTGGATCGGACAATAATCACCAGTACCATCGCACTAAAAAACGGTTTAAAGGTCATTACACAGGGTTAGAAATAGGTTTTAATAACTATGTAACTTACAGTAAAAGCACTAATTTACCTCCTGACGCTTCCTTTATGGAACTTAATGCCGGCAGATCTACAAGTTATGCTATAAATGCATTACAATGGAGTATCGGACTCGATAGAATGGGCAATATAGGTTTAGTAACAGGCTTAGGTATAGAGTGGAACAACTACCATTTTTCCAACCCATATTTGCTAAAGAAAGATGAGTCAGGTAATACCACTTATGATATTACATCGCGTCCATTAGATAAAAATAAATTGGTTACAACACATCTGAATGTGCCTCTCTTATTAGAACTTCAGTTTCCGACGATGCAGAATAAAAATTCATTATATTTTTCAGCAGGTGCTATTGGTGGTATGCGTATTAATTCATACACTCGTACGGTATTTGACGATAATATGGAGCCTCATAATCAAAAAGGTAAGAGCAATTATAATATTCAAAAATTTAGGTATGGTGCAATGGTACGTATAGGCTACCGTGCAATTAACCTATATAGTAGCTATTACTTCTCAACCCTGTTTGAAGAAGAAAAAGGACCGGAATTATACCCTGTTTCTGTAGGTTTGTCAATTTATTTAGATATTTAATCCGATTGTTATGCAAAGTTCCTGTATGTTGATCTGAATCATTTTGTCAGTTATAATTTAATATTATACCCGCATTCATACTTCACTTGTGGGGTTCCTGACAACTGATAAATAAAACACATCTGGCTATCCTGGTCAATAATTGCCTGAACCCGTTATTATATAGTACTTTTTAACGAAGAATAAGGTATATCTTAATGTCGCTTTGGTATTACAGAAGAGATTTAACTTCAATCACTGAAAAGCAACATAATGCAATACTTAAGAAATTCTTATCTGTATTTTAGAGCAACATATTTCGGGCTATAATTAACATTTACCAGTCACTTTATTCATTTAGAAGCCATTCACACAACTCATTCAAAGCTCAGATTATTCGTCGGAGAGATTAATAATCCTTTTATTTTACGCAACATAGATTACAAATTCATTTTATTGTACATATTTAACCATATTAAATAACATATTTTTTAAATATTATGAACAAATATCTATTATTACTGGCGATTTGCTTAGTTACAGGCATTGGTAATGCACAGAAGCTTAAGACAATTGAGGGCAATCCTAATTGCATTTCGGGCGATAAGAATATTAATATTGTATTTACCTATGCAAATCTGAAAGTTGGCAAAATGGAAGAAAGTGCATATGTCAATCGTGAAATTGTTGAGCGCGATGATAAAGAAGAAGGCACAGGAGACAAGTGGGCCACTAAATGGAAAAAGGATCAAACCGTACGTTACCCTTCTAAGTTTATAGAATTATTCAATGCCCATGCCGGAGAACTCTTCGATTCAAAAGTTATTCCAGACAGTCAAACATCTAAATACACAATTAAAGTTAATACATCATTTATTGAACCTGGAATTAACGTAGGTGTTATGAGAAAGCCTGCAAAAACAAATCATGTAATCACTATTTATGAAAGTGCTAAGCCAGACATTATACTGCACAAACTGGAAATTAATGGGAGTCCAGGAAGTAGCGGTTCTATTGCTGGATTTGATTTTGATGCTGGTTTTAGAATCCAGGAATCGTTTGCTAAGGCTGCTAAAGAGTATGCACAGTTTATTTATAAAAAGCATATAAAATAATTACTTGTTATTAGATCTAAGCCTGTCATCCGATGGGCTTAAAATTATATACTAAAGGCAATCTTACCCTAATCGGCATTAAATCTTTTATATTCGAATGATCAGGTCAATCAAGGTAATATTTATTTTACTTTCATTCGGCTAAACTCGTACTATGAATATAAAACTTATGCAGTAAATACTAACTCCGGGATAACTAACACGTAAAGCACAGGCGAGAAAAGGCTATTTTAAGCTGATTTAAGCTACCTATATAGATCCTGAAATCTATTTTCTCATATCGAATAAATAGTCCCAAATAAAGCCTTATTTGACTTTTTAATAACAGGGATATATTCACCATTTCTATAAACGCAAAAAATCCGGTATTCATATCTGAATACCGGAT
>CAZRRJ010000029.1:0-6589 GCA_964602515.1 uncultured Saccharicrinis sp.
TAACAAACTTAGAGAAATTAAAATAACATATTGAAGAGGGTACTCTGTTGAGTACCCTTCATGATTGAGAGGGAATTAGACCTCTCCCTATGGATCAACTATGAAAAGAGTACAACAAAAGAGTATAAGTTGGGTGGGATTTTTATTCCTTTTACCAACGGTATTATTTATTTTTTGGGCACTTATTATACCTTTTATTTGGACCTTAATACTCTCATTTCAAGAGTGGACTGGATTTGGTAAGGCTGAATGGGTAGGGTTATCTAATTTGATAGAGGCTGTTCAGAATCCCTCTATTCGTAAGGCTTTGTTTAATTCAATATACTACGCTTTAGCTTCCACTGCGGGGGCTGTTATATTAGGGCTAGTTCTTTCAACATGTTTATACAGGATGGGGCGTAGAGAAAGCTCTGTTATGCGTCTTATCTTGTATAGTCCAGCGATGCTCCCAGTTGCGGTTGTTGGACTTATGTTTACCTTTTTTTACAATCCTACGATAGGTCTAGTAAATCAGTTCTTGGAACTTATTAATGCAGAAAATCTTACACGGGTGTGGTTGCAGGACAAAAGTACTGCTATGCTCTCAATTATTGTTGCTGCTATTTGGAAAAGTACGGGAGCAAATATGATTTTGTGCTTTGCTGCTATGCAGACAATTCCTCAATCACTCTTTGAATCAAGTTATATGGATGGGGCTAAATACTGGCAACAAACTTTTAAGATAACCTTTCCTCTTATAAAGCCCATGATTTTGCTTACAACTATTAACACCCTAGGGCAACAGTACAAATCTTTTGGGCTTATTTTTACTATGACTCAAGGTGGGCCAGGGGAGTTGACTACAACTATTCCTATAAAAATGGTGAAAACCGCCTTTTCTTTTGGGTATTTTGGCGAAGCTGCGGCAATGGGAATTCTCCTGACTTGTGTTGTAGTTCTCAGTGTTCTTGGGACACGATGGTTATTAAGGAGTGATGATTATGAGCTCTAAAGAATTTAAGAGTCAAGTGGATATAACAAAAATTTGTATGAGGTTAATTTTACTTCTTGGAATTATTGTTACAGTATATCCTCTGTACTTTGTATTTATTACATCCTTTAAAACCTCCTCTGAGTTTTATAATAGTGTCTGGGCGTTGCCCAAAAGCTTTGCTTTTGAAAATTATGTGCATGCTTGGAAAGTTGCAGAGATAGGGAAGCACTTTTTCTCATCCATTATTGTGGTAAGTAGTACGGTGATAATAACATTAATGCTCTCATCTTTGGCAGGATATGCTCTTGCAAAGCTTAGGATTCCTGGTGCTGATATTATATTGATTGGAATATTCCTACTCTCTATGTTACCCTCAGAATCTATTATTATGCCTATGTATATTATGATTGCAAAACTAAAATTTACAGGCACCTATGCATCTCTTATTCTCCCCTATATTGGTTGGGGATTACCTCTTGCAACTTATATTTATAGAAACTTTTTTAGAACTATTCCTACATCTCTTCTTGAAGCGGCACGTCTTGATGGGTGCTCTGAAGGAAAAACATACTTCTCTATTGTGATGCCGATAATGCTACCAGCCACGGCAACTAATGCAATTTTTCTATTTCTTGGTTGGTGGGGGGAACTCCTCTGGGCATCTGTTGAACTTTCTACTTCCTCAATGAAAACATTGCCACTTGGAATTACGGCATTTGTTCAAAGTTCTGGTACCGCATGGGGGCCACTTTCTGCTGCCAGCTGTATTGTACTTATTCCTGTGGTTGGTGTATTTTTCTTTGCACAAAAGTATATTGTTTCAGGACTTACGGGTGGAGGAGTAAAAGGGTAGGTTATGATAAAAAAATATGGGCTTTGTTTTGAAACTCCCGCATCAGATTGGCTAGAAGCTATTCCTTTGGGGAATGGTCACCTTGGTGTTATGGTAGACGGAAATCTCAATCAGGGATCTCTCCATCTTAATGATGATACCCTTTGGTCAGGTTATGAACGAAGATATATTAATGAAAAATTTAGAGAATCATTGAAAGTAGTCCGTACAAAGATGGAATTGGGAGAGCTCAAAGCTGCTCAAGATATTATTGAGACAGAGATGCTAGGCCCATTTACTCAGGTCTTTCTCCCTTTTGGGAATATAGATTATTCATATAGTGGTTGGGAAGAACCTGAAGAGTATGTAAGATCTCTTGATTTTGCTACGGGAATTGCCACTGCAGAGGGAAGAAAGGGAGACTCTTTCTTTACCACAGAAAGCTTCTGCTCATTCCCACAGGACCTATTTATTCACAGGACATTCTGTGATACCCCATTCTCTATGAGTATCTCTTTCTCATCTCAGCTTATTCATAGATGCTCCTTTTCCCAAAATGGAATTGTTATAGAAGGAGTTGCTCCCAGTAATATTGTTATTGGGGATGTGTATAATTTTTCAGACCATGGTAATACGGTCTCCTATGAAGAGAAAGAGAAAAGTATTCATTTTGCCGGGATAGCTAATATAGTAACCAATGGAACTGTCTGTGAGTGTGGCGACTCTCTTCGAGTGGAGGATGCTACGGAGATCACTATCTACTATACCAGTGGGACTAGTTTTGTTCACCATGACCCTTTAGCTCATTGTGTAGATACCATTAATTCTAGTATTAAGATTCCCTATAGTGAGTTACTGGAAGTACACGTATCTGATATGAGTACTTTGTATCATGAGGTGGAAATAGACTTTGGAGGAAAGAAAAAAGATACCCCAGAAATTGTATCACTTGCAAAAAGGGGAGAATTTGATGGGTTTACCTTAGGTACACTTTTTCAATATGGTAGATACCTTCTTATTGCAAGTTCTCGTAGAGGATCTCAGCCTGCTAATTTACAGGGGGTTTGGAATAAACATCTTATTCCCCCTTGGTGGTCAAATTACACACTCAATATCAATTTGCAGATGAATTATTGGCATGCACACAGAACAGGATTAGGTGACTGCCTAGAACCCCTACACACATTTATAACTAGACTGTGTAAAAGAGGTAAGGAAACAGCTCAGGAGTGGTATCACATGAGAGGGTTTGTATTACATCACCAGTCAGACCTTTGGGCTCACACAACTCCTGTCGGTTTTGGCAGTAGAAGGGAAAAGGATAGTGCCAGTTGGGGTATGTGGAATATGTCTGGAGTGTGGTTATGTTTAGATCTTTTTAAGCACCACCAATTTACAGGAGATAAGAGTTTTTTAGTAAAGGTTCTACACCCTCTGTACAAAGAGTGCTTTGCCTTTCTAAAGGATTGGTTGATGTTCGGGGAGAATAACATATATACAGCTCCCTCAACCTCTCCAGAACACATGTATCACTGGGATAATAACCTTATCGCTATTACTCAGCTCTCTGCTATGGATAGGGGGTTACTCTTTCAATTTTTTTCCTCATTAAAAGAAATCTCCTACCTCACTAAAGACCTCTCTATAGAATCTGAAGTTGATAGCTATTTGGAAAAACTCCCAGAATATACCATAGAAGATGGTTGTATTGCTGAGTGGGGTAAAGAGAGTAGAGGAGTTGATAACGGGCATAGACACTTCTCTCATCTTATTGAAGCGTATCCATACGGTAGCCTGCTATCTGATACCTACAGACTTATTGCAGAAACAAGTTTTCAGAAAAGGATGATCAATGGGGGAGGAAGTACCGGTTGGAGTGCCGCTTGGTCGGTTGCTTTAGCAGCCCGTTTTGGTGATTCTCTACAAGTAGAATATGGACTAAGAGTACTACTAGAACATAATATTCATCCTAATCTTTTTGGTGGTCACCCTCCAAGTTATTTCCAAATTGATGCAAATTTTGGCATTGTTGCAGGGATGTGTGAATTGCTGGTACAGGACTACGATGGAATTATTCGACTATTACCAGCTATTCCTGATTGCTTGAGCTCTGGTGAGGTTAAAAATTTTCGGGTGAGAGGTGGCCATAAGGTATCCTTTACATGGGATCAAAAAAAACTAAAAACTCTTGTGATAGAGGGTGGTTTTGATCCAGTGATTAGATTATCTATTGGTCCAATAGTGATAGAGGATGAGAAAGGATCTTCTGTTTCTGTTGTAATGGATACACCGGAGGTTGCAGTATTTCCTGTATCAATCGGTATGTATTATACAATTTATATAAAGGAGTGTGCCTATGCGTAGTGTATTTAGTATTGTAGCTTTCTTGTTTCTTTTAGGTCTTGTCGGCTGTCGGGAGGTTTTGCCAAACTCTTCAGATACATCTCAACCATCACTTAAGGAAGATCTTGTGAAGGTGAGGTCTGGAATAACTATACCCAGCAGTGAAGATGTTGTATTTCACGATGGTTCAATAGGAAAGGATAATATTGTGTATCTTATGGCTGCGGGGGCAGAAAGAAATTCAGATATGCGAGTGACTAACTATGGATTTCCTAAGCACTTTTGGATTAATAACTTTAATGACCAGAGTGACTTTTTTCGTTGGCATGTAAATGTTCCTGAAGGAGCTGAATATAGAGTCTGGGCACTCTTGGAGGCTAAATCAGAGATACCCTTAGAGCTTTCAGTAGAAAACTCTTCCAGCACTCTTAGGGCAGTAACAAATCGTACAGGTTGGGATAAGCTAGAGTTAGGTACTATATATATTCCCGCAGGGGAACAGAAGGTAAGGCTTGTTCGTAATGGGAACGTTTCTGGGAATATTCAGATTAAGTCTTTAGAGCTTATTCGGGAAGATAAAGTTGTAGATTATGAGGAGCGAGTGGGAACCTTTAAGCAGGATACTACATGGCTAGCTGAGTCTGGGTATGGGGTAATGTTTCAGTATGGAGCTTGGGGGTATCCTCAAAATGGAGATAGAAAAAGTATTAATCAGGGAGCAGAAGATTTTGATGTGGATAGGTTTATTACTATGGTGAAAGATATGGGAGCATCCTATGTGATATGGTCTATTACATGGCATCAATTCTGGATGCAGGCTCCTATTCAATCTTTTGATTCCATTATGGGGCATAGTAATTTTACCTCAGATAGAGATCTTGTTGGTGAAATTGCTCAAGCTTGTCAGGATAATGGTATTAGGTTTATGCTTTACTACCATCAAGGGCTACAAGAAGAACCCACTTGGGCGGAAATGCAAAATTGGCCAACAGAGTTTTCTGCAAGAGGAACAGGAGATAGGTCAGATTTTTTTGATAACTGGTGTACTGTTATTGAGGAGATAGGAAATAGGTATGGAGAGAATCTTGATGGATTTTTCTTTGATGATGGATGTGTTTACTATCCTGCTCCGTTTGAACGGTTAGGGGAGGCTGCAAGAGCGGGAAACCCAAACAGATTGATCTCTTATAATCCATGGGTTTCAACACGAATAACGGAATTTCAAGATGTGAATTTTGGGGAAGGCCACCATGGAGGTTCTGTGGTAGGAACACCAGAAAAAGGGGGAGATGGAGTGCTTCTGTCTGGACCCAATAAGGGACTTTTAGATCATGGTATGTTTATTATGGAGCAAGAGTGGGGGGTTCATAAACCAAATATGACAATTCAAAACCGTGTATCTAAAGCTCAGGCAATAAACTGGTTGACCCATGCAGAACAGTATAGAATACCTCTGTCGTTTAACCTTATGATGTATGAAGATGGTACGGTTTCTCAGGACTCCTTAGAGGTTTTACACACCCTGAAAAATAGAGGTAGTTTACCAGAGGCTTCCAACCTCATAAATGATACAGAGACTGAAATATTCTATCAGGGGAACTGGCTAAGATCTTCAAGAAGAGGAGTTGGAGATTATATGGATGATATTCACTATACAGAAGAGAATGGAGCATCCTTTGAATTTTCTTTTTCAGGTACTGGTATAGAATATATTTCTGAGAAGTATTCAGATATGGGTGAGGTTGATATTTACCTAGATGGTGTCTTTCAATCTACCGTAAATTGCTATAATAAAGTACGGTTGTCACAACAAGTAATTTATAGTAAGTACGGATTACCCTCTGGTAATCACACCTTGAGAGTTGTAAAGCGAACTGGTGATTTTATGATTTTAGATGCGTTGAGTGTCACTACGGAGGATTCATATTTTATCATTTCTAATAGAACCGATGGTTTATTTTTGCGTGGAGGAGGTTCAAGAGGCAGTGCTGTTGAAGAGGCAGCAGACTCTTCTAGTTTTCAAACTCTTTGGATGATAGTTGATGTAGGAAATGGTTATAAAACCCTAAAAAATGGATCTAGTGGATTGGTACTCAATGGAGGTGGCGGGTACAATGGGTATCCTATTACTGAATGGACTAATGTGATAAGTCCTAATTTAGAATGGCTTCTCATTGAAAGTAGCCCAGGGTATATGAAAATACAAAATCGAACCAGTGGGTATGTTCTCAATGGAGGTGGAGGATACGATGGATTTCCTGTTACCGAGTGGAAAGATCAAGAGAGTACGAATTTAGAGTGGAAAATTCGTGCATATAGGTAGAGTAATGTTCTACATAAGTTAAGCCCGACTTTCCATCGGGCTTAACTCATATTATTGACAGCCTTCCCCCTAAGTTACTCGACGAATTCTTTTTCGTGATACCAGTAGGAGTATCACT
>CAZRRJ010000030.1:0-6159 GCA_964602515.1 uncultured Saccharicrinis sp.
TAAATGTATAACTTACCGGTGCCGATGGTGCTGAGCCATTAACCGCACCATAAGCAATATGCCCTTTAAATATGTGCCCGGATAATGAACCGGCAGGTAAAGTTGGCCGGCTTCCATCAGAAGGTGGCACATACGCCCATGTGCCTTTGCCAATATAGCCTACCGAAGTAAACAGGTTGATGCTTTCTGCTTCATCATAACACAGGGTAACAGTATTATCAATGTCCTTAATTTCATCTTGTATTTTAATTAATAACTGTCCCACTCCTGTAATATCCTTCTCACAGTGCTGTTCGCTAACAGTAAATTCAATTAGTAATACGTCATTAACCTGGTAAGGAGACAAATCAAAGTTAGCCGGATCACTTATACTACCTGCACTACCAGAAATTTTCCAGTTTGTGATTTTTGCATCTTGGGTCAAGGTATACCCGTTGGTATGATTACTTATTGGTTTAACAGCCTTAGTCAGGTCTATAGTAGTGCTTGAACAGGCTTGTATACCAACACTGTTCACGATTAGTTGTGACGGGCTTATGCTGCCTCCATCAATAATATCAGTGTTATTCGTACTTTGATCGCCTGGCATACCATCGCCCCAACCTTTAGCTATAAGTCTCTTGCGAGCAGTGCTGCCCTGGCAATATTTGCTGTTTCCGCCATGAAACACTACGGCAGTACTACCAAGTGGTTTGCCACTTGCCACTGCTGCTGTTACCTGTGCTTCCCAGCCTGTTAATAAGGCATCGTAGTTATTAACCGACAGTTTGGCTTTTCTAAACATAGATTCTCCATACCAAAATGAACTGATGTCCCACGAGCTTATATCCTGGTCAAAAGATGTGGCTCCCTCAAACATACTTGGGGCTTCCTCAAGGCTTGCCGTTTTTGCTCCCCAGTTTAATGGGCTGTTAAAGCTTGTAGCATCACAAAACATGGTATTCATATATTTTACCTTGCTTACATCCCACTTACTAAGATCTATATTAAAGGACCATGCATGAAAGAACATAGCTGCCATATCTTCTACTTTACCTACATTCCAGTTACTTATATCCTGGTTAAAGGCCAATGCGCCTGCAAACATATGTCTCATTGAAGTAACATTGCCTGTACGCCACTTATCCAGTTTTTGATTAAACTTATCGGCATAGGCAAAAGCTGCATCCATATTGGTAATCGTATTCACATTCCAATCATTAAGGCTAGGGCTGTTGAGGTTCTTACATTTATTAAATATAAATCTCATGTCGCTTACTCCTGACAGGTCTGGCACATTGTTTGATGTTATGGTATCGCTTAGTACCATGTTTTTACAACCGGCAAAAGCAAAGGCCATATTTTTCCATTTAATATTACCCCATTGTTCTATACTTTTTATTTTGGCCGTGTCTTGTCCCTCAAAGCCGCCATTGAAATATATACGCGGAAATTCTCCTGCTATTTTTATAACATGTGTCCCGCCTGTTGCATAGGTGTGTGTAAATGGTTCATTACTATCTGTAAGCTGCTGTATATGCGAATTATCGCCCCAATCAATTGAAAAATTGTAGCCATTACCGGTAGTGGGTATAGTGATCGTTTCATTAGCTGTTGTGGTTTTCCAGGTGGTAATAAACCAATCGCTATCTCCTATCACGGTTACTTCAACCATTTTAATTACAGACTGGTTGTTGTTAGAAAGGGTAAATGATAATGGATACACTCCACTTACGCCTGTTTTAATACCATCAAGGCTACCCGTACCCGTTGAGCTACCTGATAAATCGTTATTGGAATAGTCACTTAAACTCCAGGCTTTTACATCTGCATCTATTTTTGCATGGGGTGCATTATGCGCTAATGCCCGGACTCTATCCAGAGAATAGTCTGTAGCTCGTATGGCCAATTCCTTGCTTTCATCATAAACAGTTTCTGAATCAACAACGGAGACCACCACCTTGTTGTGCTCTAATACCCCCGCAACAGGGTGTGTTAGTTTAAGGCCGGGATTGTATGGACCTACCAGCCCACTCTTTACGCCTGAAAGACCGGAGACCGTAATTACATCGGCATTAGTAAGTAGTGTTTTACTGTTGAGATGCCATGCTTTAACGCCTGCCTTGTTAAATAATTTTGATGCTTCTTCTGCTGGGGCATCTGCTTCCTGAACCACGTACCATTTGGCGCGCAATGCCAGTTTCTTTGCCTGGTCTGTTACGGTGTATTTATCTACAAAGTAAAATATTGCCGGAGCACCGCCATTAGTTATATCATTGCCAACAAAAGAAGCCGCATCCCAACCGGTGGTGCTAAAGGCTACGTTAGTGCCATAAGGTCCTGCCTCGGTTGCTGTTGCATTTATGGTAACTGTTCCATCGCTGCCCGTTTGAACTTGTACATCCGCAAATACTCCTTCTCCCAAATCTACCCCGGCTGTTTTTCTAAATATTACATATACCCCGGGAACCGGGTTATTGTGTGCATCATAAATGCTTACTTTTATTTGGTTAGGTGTAGCACTGTCAATATTACTACCATTAACGATAACCTCTACCTTTGACTTATTTACGGCAGGGGTACCGGCTTTAAAAGTATATTTTGCAGGGCTGCCACTTAATCCTGTTCTTCCTATGCTTACTGCTGTAGAATACTCTATTGCTGATACATTTGATGTTAGGGGGACTGTAAATTTACCATTATCTCCCACTTTTAGGGTATGTGTGTAAACGGTATTAATACCTGCTCCATTTATGTTTACGCCGGCTGTTGCTGCAAAAACAACGGCTGTAGATGTACGTACTTTATCAAGTGCATTGCCTTCTGCATCATACAACTGAACTTGCAAGATGTTGTTTTCTCCTACGGGCTGGTTATTAGTGATTACGGTTACTATACTATTGCCTCCTGTTGCTGCCCCGGGTATAAACTTATAAGTGGCATCTCCTAGTGTATAAAATTTGCCATCCAATATACTAACTGCGGTTGTATAATCACTGGCTTTAGTTGATGTTATTGTAATTTCGCCAACGCCATCACTACCGGTTAGTACTCTTAGGTTACCATTGTTATCCAATGGGATGCTGGGGGCTGTACCCCGAGAGATATTAAAAGTAACATTGGCCGTATTGAAAAACACAACGGTATCGTTTGGGGTAGGGTTGCCTGATCCATCCCTGAGGGTTGCCCTAATACGAACGGCATCTGTACCATTGGCTTCGGCTGGGCTATTTAATACCTCAAAAGAGCTATTGGTTGATGTTGGTTTGCCGGCTAAGAAGCTATGATTGACAGGGTTTTTACGCTTTATATCTGTAGTGGACTGGTCTGCAATTAACTGGTAATCCCCTGCCCCATCTGTATCAACCAATACCGGGGTAGTATAATCCTTTGCTACTGTTGATGTGCCGGAAAAGTAGGCTTCCCCACTACTATTGGTCACTTCAACCCGATCGGTATTGATTCCACTCCCCCAATTAATATCGGCTTGTGCGGATATTTTTACATTTATTCCTCTTACGGCATTGCCATATTCATCAGAAACATAGGCAGTAATAGTGTTTTGTACAACACCATTGGCTTCCGAGTTATTATGGATTAATTCCACATAGGTATTGGAATTATCCGGGTCGGGTGTATTGGCCGTAAAGCTATAGCTTACATCTTTACCCATAACCTCTACGCCATTAACCTTTATTGTGCCCTCGGTAGTGTAAGTATTAGCAATATTAGACGTGGCTGGTACTGTAAATTGCCCCTTATTATCACTAAATCCACTTATTGCATCGGGGCTACCTGTTCCCCCGTAACTAACCAACGAGGTTACCGAGTTGTTTAATTTGGCTTGTTTAAAGTAACTGGCTACATTACGGCAGGGGTTATTAAAACTATCCTGTAGCGTTATGGTCAGTTGAATATCACCTCCAACTACTTGTGTGGCAGGTGTGGCTGTTACTGTTGATTTGGTATAATCTGCTGGTCCTGCAACATAGCTATATGACAGGCTTTGGTTAAAACTTGTTAGCGCTGTGCCATTATTAAAACGGGCTGACGTAATAAAACCTGTCCATGCTTTTGATGCAGTGGCATAAACTGTTACTTCTCCTTTTTCATTACTAAGCAGGCCAGTTGTTGGATCTCCGGGGTTAAAAGATGTAGTGTTATTGGTGCCATCTTTATAATAAAAACGAACTTTATCTGTGCCGTTTGACGTGGCATTAAAGATCACTTCGCGGCCGGAAACAAGGTTATCATAAGCATCTTTTAAGGTTGCTATAAGGATATGTGTTGAGGTATTATCTGCCACTATATTCTGCCCTGTTGTTTGTAAGACCAGTGTACTTTTAGTAACATCAGGGGCCCCGCTTATAAAGGTATATTTTGCCGGGTTGCCACTACTTGTTATAGCTCCCCAGTTTTCTTTATGGTTATTTCTTTCAATATTTTCGGTATAAACACTAACCGAGGTGGAATAAGTTTTGGCTTTTGTTGATGTTATTTGAAGTATTACTTCTCCCCTTGCATTAGTTTGTAATGGGCTACCCGGGCTAAAATTAACATCGGCAGTTGGAGCAAATACTACGCCTGCGCCATCAATTACGTTGCCCAATACATCTACTACTGTTACTTTTACCTGGTGAGTATCTGTGCCATTGGCAATTTTGTTGCCGGTAAGTACCTGTACGGTACTGGCTGCCAAATCTGCCTTGGGATAAACATTGATGGTTACTGTATTAAATTCTGCCTCACAATATCCATTGCTGGCCCACAAACGAAAGCTGGTAGTAGTCGTTAATGCTCCAACGTTTATGGTAATATCTGCTGCCGGGTTACCTGCTGCCGTGTATTGTGTTGTAACTCCATTAAGGCGTTGAGCGTAATATGTAATACCTCTTTGCGTATTACTTAATGTTATAATACCATCTTCCTGCTGGTAAACACCCAAACTCTCAACTATTGTTGTGCTTATTACTGGTTTAGATGTACCGCTATCATCTATATCAAGATAATCGCCATTACCGCCTGCTTCGCCTGCTACTCCATCTCCCCAGCCCCGATCTATTAATGCTTTACGCGCATCTGCTCCCAAACAGTAGGTTAGCCCGGATGCTCCAAATTTTACGTTATTTTTTGTTGGGTACTTAGCATTCCATACCATAAGTAGTTTATCGTAATTATCAGTACTAATTCCGCTGTTAGAAAGCATATTAGAAGCTCCAATATTACCAACAGATCCACTTTGAAGAGAAGATATATCCCAGGTGGATATATCCTGGTTAAATGAACTTGCGCCAAAGAACGCCATCGACAGATTGTTAACTGCACCAACACTCAGGTGAAGTGGTTTTGCATTATTATCTCCAATATCGCCATTGTTAAAAGAGGTGGCACCATAAAACAAAAGACCCAAAGTTCCTTCAAGGCTGGCATTATTCCATTGTAGCTCCTGGTTAAATGATGTGGCGCCCATAAACATCATTGACATATTTGACATACTTTCTGGATTACCCTGGAAAGGCTTACTTCCGCTATTACCTGTATCTCCATTATTAAAAGAAGTGGCGTCACTAAACATCCCTTCTACTGTTACTACATTGTTTACATTCCATTGTAGCGTTTGGTTAAACTTGTGAGCATTACTAAACATATAGCTGGCATCATTTACATTAGCGGTTTTATCGCCCCATACAAGTGGTTTTTGCCCATTATTACCTGTATCGCCATTATTAAAATTGGTAGCAAACTGGAACATAAAGCTCATATCCTGAACTTTGCTCACATCCCACGCTGTAATATCACTATTGAGCTTTGAACAGCTCTGAAACATTCTTGACAAGGTAGTAAGCTGCGACAAATCAGGCGATTCTTCAACTGTTGCTCCTGGTATGCTTAACAGGTTATTACACCCTCTAAAAGCTCCTTCCATACTAACCCACTGCATATTACCCCATTGTTCTACGGTTAATATTTTACTTTTATCGCCTGTGTTATTAAAATAGATGCGAGGAAAGGTACCATTTATTTTTACCGTGAAGGTTCCTGCATTTCTATAAGTATGCTGGAAACCAACAGGTGAACCGGTAATATCTGAATCGGTAAGAATCTCTACTGTTCCGTCACCCCAGTCAATAGAAAAATTGTAACCTGTGCCCGCTGTTGGTATAGTAATGGTTTCGTTAG
>CAZRRJ010000031.1:0-6150 GCA_964602515.1 uncultured Saccharicrinis sp.
ATAAGACCTCCAGTTGTTGCAACCCTATCTACACAGTACTACCTTTTTCATGTATGCATTCCAATAAACAAGAATATTTTATTATCTCATTTGTATGTATATGGGTCAACTAAAAACTATTGTTACATACATTTAATGACAAAATTAGTCAAATTTTATTCTTATAATACCGTGCTAAAGGTTCAAAATTATATAATCTTCAGACATAAATTTTGTTTTTATTGTATTATTTTATCTTCTAGCTTATTACTTGTGAAAAACTTATAATTGGATCATAACCATCATTCATACTTGTTAGAATCTTAAATTTCATGTTTGGAAATAACTGCTTTAAAGAACTTTTCCAACCAAACTCCATTAATGGTGCCTATGGGATCCGCTGATAAACTGACCTATATCCGCATCAAAGAAATATTAATTATAAACTTCTATAGAAAGTAACTCTCCCTGTTTATTAAAATCTAGGTTTACCTCTAAACCATTAAAATTAAATTTTTTTATATTAGAAACACCATTTAGTACATTGCTTAGCATTAAGCTGTTTTCAATTTTTCTGTCTTGTTCTTCAGATGTTTCTACTTTAATAAACAGTAGGGAGCTTTCATCTTCTTCATCAAAAACAAATCTAAAATCTTTCAATAATACGACTCCTTATCTTATAACAATTTTTTATTCATTTATTCGTATAGATATTAGCTTATCATTTTCGTCAAACAAAAAGTCCATTTTTATATAATTTATTTCAAAAAAATTTGAATCTAAATCAGATAATATATCACTTCAAGAAATGACCTTGGCTGATCTCTCTATTACCTCATCTCCATTATTTATATCAATAACTATTGTTTCTTTAATATCTTTGTTAACACAAAAACTAACGTGTGTCATTTAATCTCTCCTATAACCTTTATCGTTAAATATATCCTCGGCTCCCGAGGCTTTCGTTAGTTGAAAGACTTTTCTATTTCTTTAATTTGATCTAAAGTAAATTCATAATCAAATGCCCAATTAATCATATGCTGAGAAATTTTACTGGCTAGAATAAAAATATTATCAATGTTTTCCTCCACTACATGATGAATTTTTTGTTTTTTAGCATGAATAGAAAACTGCAAGTCATAAACTATTTTTGATTCAGACATATTTGTACCTGCATATAAATTAGCTATCAACCCTTTTTCCGCTCCAGATAAATTATTCGTCGATGCAAATAATAAGGATGGTCGCAAAACCTCATTCTCAACAAAAAAGGACTCATCTTCATTAAACAAGTTAATGTCAATACTGTTTGGATCAAACAAATAATTTTTTTGAATGATCCAATTGGCGGGAACAAATGTTGGTACAGGAGTAAATTTTTTTAAATATTTCACAATGTTTTCTCCTCTAATACTGTTGTTATATTTTCTCAAATTTGATCTTTTTTTCCACCATGCATTAAACTGAAAGCAGAGTAATTTTTTGTACTTAAAAACGGGTCTGCTCCTCTCTCTAATAGCATGCATCCAATTTCATATTTCATCATATCGACCGCAATCCCCTTTAGCCAGCCCAAGAGGATCGATCCAAGTTATGGGATTATGGACATAGCCCCATAATCTGAGGCCGCCCATGGTGCCTATGGGATCGGCTGATAAACTGACCTATATCCGCATCATAATACCGAAATCTATTATAATAAAGACCGCTCTCCTCATCACTTTGTTGACCCTGAAACCTTAATAAACATCCTACTACCTTTTTATTGTCATTGGAAGAGCGGAGGATTCTTTTTGGGGCGATTTTGCCCCAAAGCTTATGGCGTTTCAAATGATTTAATAACTGACCACCACGCTTTTTTTGATAATAAATTTTGTGTCATGTAAAAGTAAGCCGAACCTCCTATAAAATTTTGATGATATATATCTGCACCATTGGCTATTAATATTTTAGCAACTTCTTTTAGGTTAGGCCGCAAAGCAACCTTAGAAAGTGCTGTGTTTCCCATTTTATCTACAGAATCAACTTGCCCTCCCACTTCTATCAAAAAAGATGTGACTATGGGAAGATTATTTAATGATGCATAATGCAAAGGGGTTTGGTCAAAAGCGTCCGTCTGTTCGATACATAAGCCTCTTTCTAAAGATTTTTTTATTAAAATAACTTTTTCATCCTCACTTAGTGAGCTCCGACAACAAATTATCTCAGATAAAAAGCTAACAGGTGCATCATCAATCTTTAATTGATTTATGGATTGAAAAGAACTCTGTATTTCATCAAAGTCTTGACTCATTATTTCAATAAATTGTAAATATTTCACGATGATTTCTCCTCTAATACTGTTCTTAAATTTTCCCAAATTTGATCTTTTTTTCCACCACGCATTAGACTGAGAGCAGAGTGATTTTTTGTACTTAAAAATGGGTCTGCTCCTCTCTCTAATAGCATGCATCCAATTTCATATTTCATCATATCGACCGCACGCATAAGTGGTGTAAAACCGTATTTGTCAACAGCATCTATGCTCGCCCCCATCCTTGTTAGAAAATCAACAATTAAATGATTATCTGCATAAACAGCGAAATGCAAAGGGGTTCGATTGTCAACATCTCTTTGATCAATACTAGCTCCATATTCTATAGCTAAAGTTAAAAGAAATAGAAAATCGTTATCAGGGTATTTCGTAGGACTATCTGAGGAGTAACTAATTAGCATTTCTAGAATACCCCTGTTATGTTTTTTAAAGATAATATCTTTGCTATATTCCTTTATAAATATGCTGATATTTTCTTTCCCCAAAGTATATTCTTCCATAAATCGAAATAATAACTTTTCATCTTCTAAAACATTATCCGTCATTTGCAATCTCCTTTTGCTTCATTTTATGTGAACCGATTTTTTGATGGATCTTCTACCTATAATTTATTCGGGTCCTCACTCCCAACCAAATTTTTCTTTTAAAAACTCATAGTTAACTGTCTCTTTTACTTTTTGTATCCACGCTTGCGGTGTTACATCCTTCCCAGAAATACAATCGTTGTTTCTATACACATTTGTGGAAGGTTGATATTGCACTGCCCTTACTTTTAGTTTCTCTCTATTAATTAATTTTCTTATCTCATTAGATACAAACATTGGACCAACTATGGGATCTTTTGAAAAATGTATATGGGGGAACTCGGCGTAAATTTCTTCTAAAATATTATCATTGTAATGCTGGAAGGATGCGGTCAAGTAAAGCGGGTTTTCAGGTGTACTACTAACCATTTCTCTCCAGAAGCTTGAGATAGGATCAACGATATTAACTTGTACTAAGGGATTTAGAGCATAGAAATTATTGTACTCCTTATCTTTATGATTAACCACTAAAGGAATAAGTTGAACATACCGAGAATCAATATACTTTGATGCAGCATCAATAAATCGCTCGGAAAAGAAACCTAAAAACTCATTGATGCAATCCGCTTCATCTAAGGTTCTTTCCCATCCCTTTTTACCTCCTGTATCAACAACAAGTTTCTCTGCTTGGGAGTATGTTCCTACTCGATACACATTTATGTCAGGTCTTGTGGTAGTTGCCGCAACGTGACGACCATATAAGTGAATGTCATAATATATATTTTTGTTTTTCATGACTGGTCTCCTTTTTTTTAATTATCTGTTAGGTGTATATTTTTCTTGATCTAAACTCGGAATATAGGGATTATCTTCATCGTCAACTTCTTCTCTTATAACTTGTGCTAAAGGCTCAAAGCTGTACGGACGGTGGATATAATATTTATCGGCATTTTCCCAATTAATAATATCATCAAAGCTTTGCTTTTCTTCAGCTAATAAAATATGCCCATTCCATAAATAAAAGAATTACAAATTTGACTAGTAACTTTATGGAACATCAAACATTCTTAACTTTACCTGATTGCCCTCAATAGAAAATTTTGCATACAAATCACTCATTATAAGCTCTCCTTCTTCTGTAATTTCACCTAATGGGAAATCAAAGATGTAACCTTTTACATATTCACCTCTTTCCCACAAAAATCGTTCACTTAAAAATAAACGCTCTGCCCCATAATGTTCTATTTCTTCATTAATTATTTTTATTATTTCACTAAAGGATCTGTTTTGTCCCCAACCTTCCATGATTAAATGTTCTTCTTTTATAGCACTAAACTTCCCTTCTAAAAAATAGGAAACTATTTTAAATATGGTCATACCATGTTGACCTAAAAATTTTTTAACATCATCTGTAGTTGCATCTGTTATATCCATTTTTTTATCCCTTTTTATTTTGTTCTAAATAGTTCTTCATTCTTTAATCGCCTCATTTTTGGTTTTACCCTTCTTTTATATCCTATAATTATCTAAATATGCTCTGTCCTCTTTTCCTTCTAACCAAATTTTCAAATTCTCGGCATAACTTAATTTAGGATTAAGTCCAAAAAAATCTAATATTTCATCTCTGGTTTCTTTATTCCTTGGGTTTCGTAAATCATCAAAACGCCCATGAGTTTTAACTTCCCAATAAGGGTCATTTGAATTTTTCTCAAGGCAATCATAAAATTCTTCTGCATCCTTAAATCCAATCCTGATTCCAACGCCCTCATGTCTAAACTGAGATGTTCTTAAATGTTCTGGAACATTATCGACATGTGTTTCGCAATAAATTATTCCCCATTGTAGATAAAAGGTATCCTTATCTAAACCACTAATACTTCTGCTATACGATATCCACATCTCTTGCAAATCAACTTCTTCTAAAGGCAAATGACCTATAATTTCATGCTCTCCATACAGTAGTTTATTATCCATTGTGATATAGCTCGGAAAAGATTCCATTGTCCTTAATGTATGTAAATCAATTTCTTCTTCTCCAGTATACCTATACGTTTTTGCTATAACAGGCACTGTCATTAAATGTAACCCGTAGTTTTTATATTTCCCAGAGAACTCTTTATACTTCCTAAGTTCAGCCAAGGAAATCAAAATCCTCCCATACATGTACTTATTGCTTCTGCCAATTTTTATTCTAAAGAAATCACCTGCTTTATACTTTATACGCTTTCGTTTACTCTTTTTAAAACGCTCTAGCTCTTCTAGATTCTTCTCTGTTGTTTCTTCAATATATGTCCCAATAAAAGTTCTAAGTTCTTTATAATCTTTCATTAATGGTACATCAAAAAAACAACTCTCAAATAAACTTAATTGACTTGTACAATTCCCAATCATAAATGTATTGTCGGACGTTCTATACCTGAAATAGACTCCCTCTTCTTTGCATGTTTGAAAATTCGTGCAATTTAATTTTTTAGGTTTACCCTTTTCAGTTTTAGGTAAAATCATCTCTCGATTATCCGTTTCAATATGATATTGAAACTCTGAATAGGATACCGAGTCATTGCCTACTTTAATACAACGTTTAATCGTATTTCCATCAAAATACATATAATTATACTCATTTAATTTCACTAAATCCCAGTGATCTTCAACTGGTTCAAGACCTAAATATTTTCGTTCATGATTTGTAAGTTCAAACGGTAGATTTACACCAGATAGTTCTTCTTGTGTCTTCTTGTTAATATCTACACCACCTATCATAATCTTATCCGATTTTACAGAAGAATAATCTACTTCATACTCTTTAATTTTGGGTAAATGAACATACTCTAACGTATGATTTGGTAAAAAATCATACGTTTTAAGTTTTTGCCCATTCATTATTAATTTTTTAAGGCTTTTCAGTTCTTTAATTGACTCTAAACCATTTTTATATTTTTCAACCTTTAAAACTTCTAACTTTTGCAAATACTTTACTGCGGATATACTCGGTTTTACAGTCTTTGTATTATATAAGCCTAATATTTTTAAATTCGTAAGTTCCTTTAAAAAATCAAAGTTATCAATATGTCGTACTGATATTTCTAATGTCTCTAATTTTTTTAACGCACCAAGACATTTTGTATTTGCAACAATATTTCCTTCAATCTCTAGTCTTTTAATATTCGATAAATATCTTATATTACTTAAATCTACGTCATCATCTTCCGGATATATTCGAAAACTTGTGTTGGGATACTGAGTCAAAATAATTTGATTAAATAATTTGATTGTTTCTACTTCCACTTCTTTAAAAAAAGCGGTCTGAAAAATCACGGTATTAATATCATACTC
>CAZRRJ010000032.1:0-5679 GCA_964602515.1 uncultured Saccharicrinis sp.
AAAGATTGAATAAAATTCAGGAATAAAGATTAGGAAAAATGGAAAATAGTTAGTTATCTTTGCAGCCGCTTTGAGAGACAATGGTTTTTCTACAAGCCGGAATAGGCAAGGGATAGCGTTTAATTACATTGTGAAAAATCGGTTAAGATACCCAGTTAAAGAGGTTAGGTGTGGATGTTTGTTTAGTACTAATTAAAAAAGGCAAAATAAACTTTTCAAAAGCTTAAAAAAAAATTAGGTATTTACGAAAAAAAGGATTTATCTTTGCAGCCGCAAAAACGACAACGGGTTGTTTAATGAGACTGGATCAAGGGAGTAAAACACGTTTTTTTGAGCCCGGATAAAATTAAAGCTTAAAAGGCTTGTAAAGGAAGTAATTATTTAACGCAAAGGCATTAAATAAAGTTTAAAAAAAACTTGGAAAAAAATTTGGAAAGAGGTTATAAAAAGGTTTACCTTTGCAGCCGCTTCGGTTTTTTAGAGAAGTTATAGAGCGTTAAGATTCAGAGAATAAAAACGTTCAATAACATTAGGTATAATGGTTTTCAATCCGGTTCGATTCCGGTTATATCACGAAAGACAAGATAAGTTTTTAACGATCTTTGAAAATATTGGTAGTACCTGATTCAGTTTAATGAATTAGAAAGAAAAAAAAGGTAAAAGTAACACCTGTTCAATTAGTATAAAACATAGGAAGATATATTAAAAGTTTTTATACAACGAAGAGTTTGATCCTGGCTCAGGATGAACGCTAGCGACAGGCCTAACACATGCAAGTCGAGGGGTAACAGAGCAGCTTGCTGCAGATGACGACCGGCGCACGGGTGCGTAACGCGTATGAAACCTGCCTTATACAGTGGGATAGCCCGAAGAAATTCGGATTAATACCGCATAATATATTTTAGTGGCATCATTAAGATATTAAAACTCCGGTGGTATAAGATGGTCATGCGTGACATTAGCTGGTTGGTGAGGTAATGGCTCACCAAGGCGACGATGTCTAGGGGTTCTGAGAGGAAGGTCCCCCACACTGGTACTGAGACACGGACCAGACTCCTACGGGAGGCAGCAGTGAGGAATATTGGTCAATGGACGAAAGTCTGAACCAGCCATGTCGCGTGAAGGAAGACTGCCCTATGGGTTGTAAACTTCTTTTATATGGGAAGAATGTTATCTACGTGTAGATATTTGCCAGTACCATATGAATAAGCATCGGCTAACTCCGTGCCAGCAGCCGCGGTAATACGGAGGATGCGAGCGTTATCCGGATTCATTGGGTTTAAAGGGTGCGTAGGCGGAATATTAAGTCAGGGGTGAAAGTTTGTGGCTCAACCATAAAATTGCCTTTGATACTGGTAATCTTGAGTACATTTGAGGTAGGCGGAATGTGATGTGTAGCGGTGAAATGCATAGATATATCACAGAACACCGATTGCGAAGGCAGCTTACTAAACTGTAACTGACGCTGATGCACGAAAGCGTGGGTATCGAACAGGATTAGATACCCTGGTAGTCCACGCCGTAAACGATGATAACTAGTTGTTTGCAATAGATCGTAAGCGACAAAGCGAAAGCATTAAGTTATCCACCTGGGGAGTACGTTGGCAACAATGAAACTCAAAGGAATTGACGGGGGCCCGCACAAGCGGAGGAACATGTGGTTTAATTCGATGATACGCGAGGAACCTTACCTGGACTTAAATGTAAAATGACTTCTATAGAGATATAGGATTCTTCGGACATTTTACAAGGTGCTGCATGGTTGTCGTCAGCTCGTGCCGTGAGGTGTCGGGTTAAGTCCCATAACGAGCGCAACCCACGTTGTTAGTTACCAGCACGTCAAGGTGGGGACTCTAACAAGACTGCCGGTGTAAACCGCGAGGAAGGTGTGGATGACGTCAAATCAGCACGGCCCTTACGTCCAGGGCTACACACGTGTTACAATGGTCGGTACAGAGGGTCGCTACTATGTGAATAGATGCTAATCTCAAAAACCGATCTCAGTTCGGATCGAAGTCTGCAACCCGACTTCGTGAAGCTGGATTCGCTAGTAATCGCGCATCAGCCATGGCGCGGTGAATACGTTCCCGGGCCTTGTACACACCGCCCGTCAAACCATGGAAGCCGGGGGTACCTGAAGTCTGTGACCTCAAGGAGCGGCCTAGGGTAAATCTGGTAACTAGGGTTAAGTCGTAACAAGGTAGCCGTACCGGAAGGTGTGGCTGGAACACCTCCTTTCTGGAAATGTTTTATCTAACAGATAGGTTTAGCATTTATCTTTTTTTTTGTACTATCATATATTACAGCGTCAAGCACTCCAGTACATTTTTGTATGTACAGGGAAAGACACTGCACCAGTCCCGTAGCTCAGTAGGTTAGAGCACTACACTGATAATGTAGGGGTCGGCAGTTCAAGTCTGCCCGGGACTACAGAATTTAGATGGGGGATTAGCTCAGCTGGCTAGAGCGCCTGCCTTGCACGCAGGAGGTCATCGGTTCGACTCCGATATTCTCCACGAGCTTAAGAAAAGCGAAACGATCATTGACATATTGGCAAACAAAACAATATCATAAACACGAAAGTTTACGATAATAAGAAAGAAAAAAAGGGCGTACGGGGAATGCCTAGGCTCTCAGAGGCGAAGAAAGACGTGATAAGCTGCGATAAGTTACGGGTAAGTGCAAACAACTATTGATCCGTAAATTTCTGAATGGGGCAACCCGGCTGGTTGAAGGCCAGTCATCCGGTTAACCGGAAGCTAACCCAGGGAACTGAAACATCTAATTACCTGGAGGAAAAGAAAACAAAAGTGATTTCCATAGTAGTGGCGAGCGAAGTGGAAAAAGCCCAAACCATATTTGTTTCGGCAAAAATGGGGTTGTAGGACTTGCATAATTGAATTTAATTGAAGTAGAATACTTTGGAAAGAGTAACCACAGACGGTGATAGTCCAGTATACGTAAGATTAAAAACGAGGCGAGTATCCTGAGTAGTGCGGGACACGAGAAATCCTGTATGAATCTGCCGGGACCATCCGGTAAGGCTAAATACTCCTGAGAGACCGATAGCGAACCAGTACCGTGAGGGAAAGGTGAAAAGTACCCCGAACAGGGGAGTGAAAAAGTACCTGAAACCGTACGCCTACAAGCGGTCGGAGCTGATTTATTCAGTGACGGCGTGCCTTTTGCATAATGAGCCTACGAGTTACTTCTTACTAGCAAGGTTAAGACTTTAAGGGTCGGAACCGAAGCGAAAGCGAGTCTTAATAGGGCTATATAGTTAGTAGGAGTAGACGCGAAACCAAGTGATCTACCCATGATCAGGTTGAAGCTGTGGTAACACACCGTGGAGGACCGAACCAGTTGACGTTGAAAAGTCTTTGGATGAATTGTGGGTAGGGGTGAAAGGCCAATCAAACTTGGAAATAGCTCGTACTCCCCGAAATGCATTTAGGTGCAGCCTTATTTTAATTTATCAGAGGTAGAGCTACTGATAGGACGCGAGGGCTTCACCGCCTATCAACTCCTGACAAACTCCGAATGCTGATAAATGATGAATAGGAGTGAGGGCATGGGTGCTAAGGTCCATGTCCGAGAGGGAAAGAACCCGGACCATCAGCTAAGGTCCCGAAATGTATGTTAAGTTGACCAAACGCGGTTTTGCTGCCCAGACAGCTAGGATGTTGGCTTGGAAGCAGCCATTCATTTAAAGAGTGCGTAACAGCTCACTAGTCGAGCGGCAATGCATGGATAATAATCGGGCATAAACATACTACCGAAGCTATGGATTGAAATTAATTTCAGTGGTAGGGGAGCATTCTAAACTGGGTTGAATCAGGGATGTGAGTTTCTGTGGACTGTTTAGAAAAGCAAATGTAGGCATAAGTAACGATAATGGGGGTGAGAAACCTCCACGCCGAAAGACCAAGGTTTCCTGATCAACGCTAATCGGATCAGGGTTAGTCGGGACCTAACGCGAACCCGAAAGGGGTAGTGGATGGCAAACAGGTTAATATTCCTGTACCTGTCTTACAAAGAAAGTGACGGATTGGTGATCTACTTGCGTACTGACGGAATAGTACGCTGAGCCTAGTCTACGGACGAAGCGAAAGTAAGCAGCCGGTTCCAAGAAAAGCGAGTAAGACGGCTCGTACCGTAAACGGACACACGTAGTTGGGTTGAGTATACTAAGGCGCTCGAGTGATTCATGGCTAAGGAACTAGGCAAATTAACTCCGTAACTTCGGGAAAAGGAGTGCTCACAGGGATGTGAGCCGCAGAGAAATGGCCCAGGCGACTGTTTATCAAAAACACATGGCTTTGCAAAATCGAAAGATGAAGTATAAGGCCTGACACCTGCCCGGTGCCGGAAGGTTAAGTGGAGATGTTAGCATATGCGAAGCATTAAAATGAAGCCCCGGTAAACGGCGGCCGTAACTATAACGGTCCTAAGGTAGCGAAATTCCTTGTCGGGTAAGTTCCGACCTGCACGAATGGTGCAACGATCTGGGCACTGTCTCAGCCATGAGCTCGGTGAAATTGTAGTTCCGGTGAAGATGCCGGATACCCGCAACGGGACGGAAAGACCCCGTGAACCTTTACTGCAACTTAACATTGTATTTGGGTAAGTAATGTGTAGGATAGGACGGAGACAACGAAGCATGGTCGCCAGGCTATGTGGAGTCATCCTTGAAATACGTCCCTTTGCTTATCTGAATCCTAACCCAATAAAGGGGACACTGTTTGGTGGGTAGTTTGACTGGGGTGGTCGCCTCCAAAAGAGTAACGGAGGCTTCTAAAGGTGCGCTCAGGACGATTGGTAACCGTCTATAGAGTATAATGGTATAAGCGCGCTTGACTGTGAGACCGACAAGTCGATCAGGTACGAAAGTAGAGCATAGTGATCCGGTGGTTCCGTATGGAAGGGCCATCGCTCAAAGGATAAAAGGTACTCCGGGGATAACAGGCTGATCGCTCCCAAGAGCTCATATCGACGGAGCGGTTTGGCACCTCGATGTCGGCTCGTCACATCCTGGGGCTGGAGAAGGTCCCAAGGGTTGGGCTGTTCGCCCATTAAAGTGGCACGCGAGCTGGGTTCAGAACGTCGTGAGACAGTTCGGTCCCTATCTGTTGTGGGCGTAGGATATTTGCGAAGACCTGACGTTAGTACGAGAGGACCGCGTTGGACATACCACTGGTGTACCAGTTGTTCCGCCAGGGGCATTGCTGGGTAGCTAAGTATGGAAGGGATAAGTGCTGAAAGCATCTAAGCACGAAGCCTGCTTCAAGATGAGATATCCATTAAGGGACGTTAGAGACTATGACGTTGATAGGCTGCAGGTGTAAAGGTGGTGACATCATAGCCGAGCAGTACTAATTACCCGAATCTTTCTTAGGATAAATCATAACGACATGTTTAGATTATATATTAAATACTAAGTGTTTATGATTTTGTTTTATGCTGATATGTACTAAATAGTTTTTATAACAATTTAGAAAGACATTTAGGTGGTTATAGCATCAGGGTTCCACCTCTTCCCATTCCGAACAGAGAAGTTAAGCCTGATAGCGCCGATGGTACTGCGTAGAAGTGGGAGAGTAGGTCGCTGCCTTATTTAAAGAGAGATCCGGTATTCAGATATGAATACCGGATTTTTTGCGTTTATAGAAATGGTGAATA
>CAZRRJ010000033.1:0-4490 GCA_964602515.1 uncultured Saccharicrinis sp.
CTTCTTTGGATATGTGTTTTGCTATTTTATCTATCTCACAGCTTAGGCAATTGGTATCGTAAGAACTTAAAAAGACTTCGTACCATGTTGTGTCCCCAGAAAGTTTTAACCTATAGGTATTATGTAACCCAGTGTTATCATTATCCTCCGGTGAAGATAAAAAGTATTCGCCACTTTCCAGTTTTAATAAGGTATGGGTTCGCCGGATATACTCGTTTTCAGGAATAAATATCTTGTTGTAAAGCAACGCTGTTTTTGCCTCAAATAGCTGTGGTGGGTCAACTGTTTGCCAGTTACCCTTTATTACTTCATTTCGTACTACAAGGCTTTCTTCTTCAATCAAAAATGCAATAACTATATTTTAGTTATACCATACATGGTGCACGGAAGCCAGAGCACTATTATCATTTTTTTTCTTTACTCTTTTTACTCCCAAATAAATCCTCCGGATGTTTTACTACATAAAGAACAGATATAACAAGCCAAAATAAGCCCCAAAGCATAAATAAGATACCTACCCAATAACCGCCAGGTTCATACTTAATAATATATTCTTCGCCTCTTTTGATAGCTTTAATCTCTTTCTCCCCCCCATCTTCTCGCATTAGATACCATATAGAAACAGTATCATTCATCAATAAATTACTTAATATTAGTCTTTTATTTTTTCCTGACATAGCATAAAAATCATCATTCTCTATACGGACCATTAGAGCATTATAATAATCCACAGAACTGATATTAATTTTTATCCTAGCATCATAAATAGAATCAACTATGCCATATGTATTAGGATAATCATTTACATCTTGCTTTACATTCCTTAATGCCCTACCACCATAGTAAATAGATAAAATCCCCATTGGTAAAGCCCAAAAAATTGCTTTTAAATATCTGCTTGTATTAAATATCGACATAATTATTCCTCTATTTTTAGATCACAAAAATCATTAATTTTCTTAAAATCTTCTTCTCCTAGTACAATCTTCACATCTATATTACTGGATATTAATTCATTCCATGTTATTTTAAATGTAACAAATAATTCGGGTTTGCCTTTTAATGTTGAGTAAGTAAATGATGTACGAGAAAAGTGTTTTGTTATTTCATTCCAGACAAATAATACTTCAGCACCACTATCCAAATTACTTAATTTTTCTTTGATCCTATCATCTGTAAAAAACATATCTCCCATATCAGAAATAACAGTACCTGTCGACAGTACTCTTGCTATAATATTACTTGCTGTACCAAGTTCTTTAACACTAACAAATAAACTGGCTACTTTAATGCTTTCCTTTAGCATTTCCAGGTTCTCTAGCTTATCGTGCTGGTTTATCATCCATACAAATACTATAGCAGGTAATACATATGTATCTCCTTCCTGCATCCCAACTATTACATTCTTACTATGAGATGCTGTATTACTCAGTAATTTTATATTTACAACGACAGGAGACAGGGGGGAAAGGTCTTCATAGGTACTGATAATGCTTTCAATGCTACTTTCTTCGGTAAACCAACTCGTTTTAATCCTAAAATTAATGTTACCCGAACTGTTAAATTCAAATGTGCGCTTTCTTTGCCATACATCATGATCCTTGTCAAACCAATCTATCACAGGTGTACTTGCTTGTATGGATTCTTCTATAGCGCTGTTGTTGTACCACCTAAGTATATCTGCTGCAATTCGTGTAAAGCTATCGTGGCTTACCTTATTTGCTAAAGCGTCTAACAAATAAACACCTTCTCTATTTTTCTCCGCTACCAGAGAATTATAAAATAAGCTTTGGTCTTGCGCTTCAATACTAAACAAATTAGTAATAATCCGCTCTTCATTTACTGACCATATGTTCCCCGATGTAATAAAAGAACTACTCAACAGCTCAATTAATGCCTCTATCCGGTCGTTTACAGATAATTCGACATACGCATCTTCCGGGTAATACTGCAACCTTTTCCAGTTTAATTCTTTTATCAATGTTTTAAATTCATTAAGCCAGGTATCATAGTTCAAGGTAAGTATACCATTTACAAACTGACTATTTTGCTCTGTTGCCACAATCATTGTTAATTCTCCCGGATAAGCTGTTGTTTGTATATCCTGTAAATAAAACTCTTCCTGACAGTTTGTTCCCTGGTGCGTTAAGACAAATTTAGTACATGTTTTTTTATCCATATGGGCATTTCCAACACAATACTTATCACTCATGATATATTCCCCTTCGGTAGAGCTAATTGCATAAAAAAACAATGGGTCTGTTTCATCAACAGGATATGCTAATTCAGAGAAGGAATGTGTTTTGCCCTTAATTTTCGTCATATCAAATTATTTTTTTATAAGGTAATATGTACCCATGCTTGTATTAATTGTTTCTGCACCTGCAGAATACCCCCTTATTATAGCTTCAAGCTCGTTCCCTGCTAATGATGGTAATTCTGTAATCGTTTTATATTCCCCACGTGCAGAAAGAAAACCAACAAGAATTGAAGTTAAATCATATGCAAATCCAACTTGTTCACCATACTCACCAGTCATACCCATTATTACTCCCTTAACAGGATTATACTCTTTGGTCGGGTCAAACATTCCATTTTTAATAGCCGTAAGTTTATTTATTCCTCCAGCAACTTGATCTGCTCCAAATCCAATTGACATACTTCCCAATGTCCAACCACCAATATTTGAAGGAGGGAAAAAGATAAATACAGCAATAGTGCCTCCTTTATAAACAAAGCCAAATTGCCGTTGGATAGGCATATAACCTAACTCTTGTGCGTTGCCCTTATTACGCTTTAGGTCGGTGTAAAAAACGTAGTAGCGTTGTGGGTCAATAGCTGCCTTGTACTTACTTCTTATAATACTTATTTTTACTTAACTGCTCCTGCATTTCTTTTGAGCTTGGGTAATTACGCTTGTTTTGTTTGGGCTTTTTTGTAAATAAGTTTTTAATGCGCTTTAATATGGGTGTTGGTTGATAATCATCGTATAAATCAGATACCAACCCTAATTTAAAAAGTCGACTCTTTTTTATATATCTAACATAGGCAAATATCTCTTTATACAAGAAATATATTGAACCTAGGATACCAATAACCGGAACAGCCATGATACCTGTTTTTCCCCATTTATTTGCTAAAAACCGTTCTATTACAATAGCTCTAATTTGTTTTGCTCCCCCCCTTAATTCTTGATTACCAAACATTTCTATTAATTCAGCTTCTGTTTTGTTAAGTCCCCAAATAGTGGTATCTATAAATAGTGTTAGAAATACCACTCCAATAACAATTTCACACCAATATGCTCTTGGGTGTTTAAAGTTTTTTTGTTTCTTACTCATTTGATGCATTTTTAATAGAATTTGTTATCGTTTTTTGTACCAGCTTGTAAACTTCGTCAGAGCCTATAATATCTGCAAATTTACTAAGAACAATATCCGAGTTCATTCCATTTTGTAATTCACCTAACAGTTTTTTAACCTGTTCTGTGCTTTTCATTTGATTAAAAACTATTGAGATACTTGCTTCTATTCCACAATCAATTGTCCCTTTTCTTATATCTACAGCTAGTTCTGTACCACCATCCTGTAGTCTGCGAAACATAGCAGTTGCACAGCTTGATAATAGTTCCTGTGTTTTGTTATCTAAAGATGCATAAGAAACCATGCCACCTATAACTGCATCTTTTATCTTTACTTTTCCCCAGGCTAAGTGGGCTATTTTCGTTGCCGTTTCATCAGGATTTTTTATAGATTGTTCTATAAAATGTACTGTAAATTGTGTAAAAATATCAATTGCTGCGTCTTTACTTACTTCACCTGCAAAACGTTTCATCACACGTGTTGATACATTAACTGCTTTACCGCCTTTTCCTAGTATCTTAGCGCCTTTGGCTAATTTAAATACTTTTCCTACCTGTACAACTTCAAGTATCAGAAATCCTCCCGCGGCTATACGACTGGCTTCTTCGCCATCAAAGTCTTCTCCATAAACAACTATATACACATCTTCTACTGGTAGAATATAACGGGTTGTAGCTTTGGCGGCTTCTTTGGATATGTGTTTTGCTATTTTATCTATCTCACAGCTTAGGCAATTGGTATCGTAAGAACTTAAAAAGACTTCGTACCATGTTGTGTCCCCAGAAAGTTTTAACCTATAGGTATTATGTAACCCAGTGTTATCATTATCCTCCGGTGAAGATAAAAAGTATTCGCCACTTTCCAGTTTTAATAAGGTATGGGTTCGCCGGATATACTCGTTTTCAGGAATAAATATCTTGTTGTAACTCAACGCTGTTTTAGCCTCAAAGAGCTGTGGCGGGTCAACTGTTTGCCATTTACCTTTTATCACTTCGTTTCGTACTACAAGGCTTTCTTCTTCATCAATTAAAAATGCAAACAGCTCCACATCCGGGTTATGCATCTTTTCCCACTGGTATTTAAATAAAGCGGTACCATTGGTATAGTCCATCAGGTTTTCTGTTGTGC
>CAZRRJ010000034.1:0-4444 GCA_964602515.1 uncultured Saccharicrinis sp.
GCTTTTCTATAAGTTCCTGCTCTTTATCTCTATTACGCTGTATGGTCTGCAATAATTTGTTATTCTGAGTAATGGCATATATATGAGATAATACCATATTTTGACCTGACAACCCGTGAGCTACCCCCACAACATGTAAAGGATTACTGCAAACAAAACTGGCATACTTCTCTGCTAAAGCATATATCTGCTGCTGCATTTCTGTATTGTCTATATCTGTATAGAGTTTACAGAGAAATAGCATAGTGGCTCCAAACCCATTCAGGTAATCTTCGTCGTTGTCCAATCTAAAATCGTGAGCTTTATATTGCTTCATAATATCTTGCACTAACGATATTGCCAAGTTGTACATTTTGCTATCGCCATGCAACTTATAATGGTTGTACGCAAGGTATAAAAGTCCTCCATACCCTTGATACAGAGAATAATCTATGGGTTCGGAGCTTGATTCTTTTGTAGTAAGATGTACCAATGAAAGATACTTTATGTGTCGAGTTGCTAAAGATTTAGCTACATCAGAAGAAAAAACTTTTGCATATGCAGAAAGATACAACACCAATCCTCCTCCAAAGTAAAGCCCCGCATCTAAAGAATCAAAGATGAACCTATCATTATCTATTTGCACCATAGGCATAGTACTTGTATCATCTTGGTCATCTGAAATACTTAATAGCAAGAGCCGATCAGAAAAGTCATGTAACGCTTTTTCTCTTTTTTCTTGCAAAGCACCTGTTGTACCGTAGATAGCTCCAGTTTCTTCTGCAAAATCATTGGGAGAGAGCATAGTGAATAGCGATGCCTTAATAAGCTCTGCCTGATACGCTATCATATCTTTAGACAAGTTGGCTAAACCTTTTTCTATCTGCGAATAAGGAGAGGTGGAAAAATAATTGTTACACACCACAGAGCCATTACTATACAAATGAGTATCGTGTAAATGAGTGTAAAACAGAGGAACGTACCCTTTTTTCATCTCTGAAATCTCTTTTTCTACCCGTATATACCCAAATTTTGAAGGCTCGAAAGTATCAAGTAAAATATCAAAGAGGTTATCGTAGGCAATAGGGTCTTTAAGCATATCGGGGTGCTGGCTTGATTGTATAAAGGTGTAATAAGTTTGTGTAGGTCTAATTACCTTTCTTATGATTAAATCTTTGTATATCTCTTTATTCAGAATATCAGTAATCTTATCTTTATGGGTAAGAATAGCCTTACACCCTTGTGTAAATCCGTTTATAAAATCTTCTTGCACTTTCAGATAGTCCACAACTTTTCCATGCACAAACACCGCATTGCCCGAAACAGATTGAGTTACAGGAATTTGCTCATAGGCAATATCAAACTCATCATGCTCTACAAGGGCATAAGAAAACAGGGTATTTGATTGCCCCGCTTGAAGAAAAAAACCACTCATACTTACATCAAACACTTGATCTCTTGTATTGGCTGGTAAAAGAGCTGTGGCCAGACAGCTAAGATCAATTCCTTTGCCAGAACCGTTATACAGGTCACTTTCAACGCTACAAGAAGTTATAGTTTCATAATCAAGTATTACAGGATATTCTCCGTGGGCAACCACGTTTTCATAATGTAAATCCTCTGCATGTAGCACATAAAAGAGTGATAGCATAACCCCAGCTCTGTAGTAATACCGTTTAGCTTCACTGAAGGTATTACACTCTTTGTACACAATGGGTTCTTGCCAAGAGTGGTCTTCAAAACAGAGGGTTTTTACCTTTTTATAATCTACTACACCACTCTGCTTTAGGGTATCCATAAGCTCTTGAAACAACAGATCGCCCATAAGCTTACGAGGTTTATAATAAAGTGCATATGTATCAAAAAACACCTTACACACGGTTTTACCATCATGCAAGTCACCCATAGAGGTTTCTATAGATGTTATCTCTGGTAAAGAAACCTCAAAAAACGACTCTATCGCTGCTTTCTGCTCAGAAAAATTCTCTGTAATCTCTGTAAACAACATATAGGTATCGTGTAGCCTAGCATACAGTAATTTTTGTAATAATGGGTATTTTTCAAATAAGGTATTAATATACGATGGATCTTCTGTTAATTGTTGGAATTTTGCAAATCGCAGCTCTCTTGTGGTATCACTTAATACACCGGAATCTCGCATAGTATGATACTCTGTTACCATAACTCTACTGATAAACTCTTTTGCTGTATCAAATAAGATTTGGTCAAAAGATGAGCAGAGCTGAGTAGACCAGTGCATATTTATATTTTTCTCTTTTTTATATTGAGATACAATCCGCCAAGGAACTAAATCAAATAATCTATTTTGCATACCTATAAACTCCGTATTAAGATTTTTCTACTGCAACACTACATACCAATTAAGTGGTTATCAGACAACACACTTGTCATCTGATAACCTCAGTAAGCTTAACACTTAAAGCTCTTTGATAATTTTTTATCTACATATCCATCAATCGCACTAACTATCGCTGCAGTCGCAACTTTAGTTACAAAGGAGAGAACCAAACCTCTTGGTTGTGGTGGTCTCCCATCATTTCCACCATAGGTAGCTAGTTGAGTTAACTCATCTACATTTACCACTACGTTTTTTTGGATATTATTTTTCATAATATGCTCCTTTGCCACAATGGCGATTAATTTTTTCATGGACTTTGCTCCATGTTTTAAACCTAAATTTTTCTTTACATAGAGTTACAATTAATGTTTAAACACAATAATAACTACTAAAAGACAAAATCTACCCTTTTGAAGAACTAACAGCCCTAGTAACTTTTTGTGTTATGTACATTGATACTGGTGCACACAACTTCTTAGAAGCAACGGCTGTTACCTTGGTAACTGCTTTAGTAGCTACAATAACACCAACTCTAGCCTGAGGGGTTCCATCGCTTCCACCATAAGCAGCTAACCGAGTTAACTCATCCACATTTACCATTACATTTTTTTGGATATTATTTTTCATAATATACTCCTTTGCCACAATAAGGCGATTAATTTTTCATGGACTACGTCCATGTTTTTGAACAACTAAAACTCTTTCTTCTTATATACTACAAGAAGAAACAAATACGAAAGAAAATAAAGGACTGCCCCTAAAACAACGACAAAACCAGCAAATACATTTGATCCCAATAAAGAGTCTTTAAAAAAGAAGAGCCACAACTCTACCACTCCAATCAAAAGAGCAACCCCAGCCATCATACAAAAGGGTGATAAAATCTCTGGATTAGCGTCTTTTACTATATACAGTACAGGAAAGTAACATGAAGCTATTGCCAGCGCCACAAATATCGCGAAGGCAGATAAGAAGAAAACTTCAGAGAACATAGAGCTTCTAATAATTGCAGTTATAACCATACACAACAGAGCGAAAATAGCAACTACGCATAAGTACACAAGATACTCAGAGCCAAGTATAAGAGATTTTTTTAGCGGCAATGTGTTTTTATATTGCGTCGTTGGGACGACACTCTCTTTTTTGTCGTTACTCATAAGAGACATAGGTGTAACTGCAATAAAAAGCATAACCACTATACTTATTACATCGGAAAAGTCAAAAGCCGTAACAACTATCATGGCGATAATTCCCAACGTCATAATACAAAGAAATACCGATCCTATTTTATACCAAACATATTTCATAAGACCTAACATACTACAACTCCTTTACTCTATACAATTTTTGTGAAATGGGATACGAGAACAAAAAGGACAACACCCCAGCTATAAAGAAGATCCATCCTCCTATGGTCATTAATTCAGGTGACATAAACACTTGGATTACAGAAACTCCTTTACTCTTTGCAAGTAAAACAAAGATTCCTATCAACACAAGGCAAGGAAAGACCAACAGAAATAGGAGTGAAACAGACCCTCCTATTTTATCATCGGAGATTGTTGTAAGAACAAACAACAAGGCACTTATAGAAAATGCAATACCAATACTCATAATCATTTCTCCTAAGAAGTCAGAAAGAGGAATTTCTGGTATAAGTAAGTATGAACATAACAACACAACTGCTCCAAAAAATATTCCTGCAATAATAAGAAGTAAGCAAATAAGATATTTAGAAGCAATAATAGCATGCCTTGTTACGGGTAGGATGGCTTCAAATTTTTTCCAAGGACCATCAGCGTCAATTGTCCCTTCAGAGCCAATCATAGCAAGGGGAGGTACTGTGATAGCACACAGTATAGCAAGTTTAAAAATCCAAGGCTCTCTTACCACAAGGCTTCCCATAAGCCAAGTTATGGTGGTTATAGCAACAGCCTGTATTGAGGATCTGCAGGCTCCTATATTATACTTCATTAATCCCAACATATCGCCCTCCCCTACCCTTGCACGTAGAGCATAATATCTTCTAGCGAACTATTATCAATAAACAAATTTGGGTACTTCTCTGCAACCTGATCTTTATTTTGCACCAACAAGCTCTCTTGG
>CAZRRJ010000035.1:0-4349 GCA_964602515.1 uncultured Saccharicrinis sp.
CTTCAAGAAGCACGACATACTTCTCCTCTACTGAAATAGACGGTCTATAGCTTTTTATATAATGTTCTGAAAATATTTTTATAATATGCCCATATGTTTCATAGTAGGACTTAATAGTGTGCGTAGGAATTTCTCTGCTCAGTACTATTGAGTGCTCAAAATCTCTACAAAAATCCAGCTGCATAATAGCTTCAATGTCACTAAAACTTTTAACGTAAAATAATACCTGTAGCTTTTTATACCTATCATTATACGAGTATCCAATATTATCTAAAATCTGCTTGAATCTCTGTGTATATGTATGATACTTTAATACATACTCTAAGTTCCGTTGCCTGTACTCATCAATACGAGAAATGTCGATATGATTATCAACAATAACAATATTATTGTCAAACATCTCCTTTCCTGCAAAATCATTTGATAATATTAGAGTATTTGATGAAGCTAGCTCAAACACTCTTCTAGCAAACATAGTTTTCGACTGAACAACCGTATTTATATTAAGAGCTATCTCACTTTCTTTATATACTTGTGGCATATCTCTAAATGCAACTGCTTTATGTATATAAGATTTATATTTTTCAGGAAACATATGATTCGGATCATTGTCCTCGGAGTGTCTATTATAAATTTTTATTTTGAAACCATTATCTAAGATAGAGTCTAGAATCATTTCCATCTCTCTACAACGTTCTGGATGCTGTTTATACCATGATCCTGCAAACACAACATCTTTACTTCGCGGCACAACCTCTAAAGGGTTAAACATCTTAGGGTTTGTAGCAAAAGGCAAAGCGAAAACACTTGTATGACCATGATCATTTTTATACATATCAACACACTCTTCTGCTGTAGTGAAAATATGATCAAACATAATGGCAGTACTAACAAAATTATGCTCTTTGTCTGTATAATGAGTAGGATCTTCTTTATTCCAAAAAATTGTTGGAATCCCCTTAGATTTACAGAATGTAAGAATCTCTATTAGGGTAGTTCTATTTTCATATTCCCAATTTGTACTTGCATAAATTTTTCCTTTCCAGGGCCTTACAGTACTATCGACACCGGACCATGCTGACTCACACAGGAATAAATCGGGATTCTCTTTTTCCATAACCTCCTGCCAATTATCTGGAGTCAATACAAGAGCATTAAAATCATCTTTAAAACTTATGTAAGAGAACTCATCTAAGATAACAGCAACTTTAATATCTGGCATACAGAGAACCTCATCAGGAGTAGAAATAGGTTTCACTTTTTTCTCACCCGTTATGAGGGTAGTATCTTTAATAATTTTGAATTTTTTATTTATTTTTTTAAAGACAGACATGATTTTTCTATTATTCTTAAAAATAACGTATAATTTTTTCGCCACATGGTTTTTAACTTTTCTTAGTCGCCCTTTAACTCTCCAACCAAATACGATAACTTTATAAGATCTACTCTTTTTTATTAAAGATAACTCTTTATTTACTTGAACTAACATAGCTTGCTCATACTTAATTTTACTCATGTAGGAGCCACATTCTTGTTGCAGCCTTTTTATGTTCTCCTCCATCCTAACCAGCTCAATCTGCTTTTCCCGCAAAGCAGCTAAACTTACATCCTTCTCTTGCTGTAAACTTGCAATTTTCTTTTGATTCTCATGGATGAATGTGAGTTCCTCAGTCAAAACACTTTGCCTATTTAATTGCTTTTTTAGGTAAAATCTATTAATTAAAATATCTCTATCAATTGTTTTTTCTGAATTTCTCTCAAAAATATAGAAATCGGCAAAAGATGTATCATCTGGCATCAAACTAGAAAAGGGATATTCATTAGAAATGATGTCAATAAGAGTAAACTCTTTATATAAATGATCAACATCTTTTACAAAGTCTCTAAATAGAACATATCCTGAATTTACATCTACCCCACTGCAATGATAATTTGTAGAGTTTGCATACACAATTACATATTTTTTTGCAGAAGTAAATAAGTCTTTTAAATAAGTATAGTATAGATTATCATCCGACAAGTGATATATAACGTCAAGGGAAACAACACACTCAAACTGTTGATTCAAGTCATATAGTTCAGTATAAGTCAAAAACTTTTTACCTTCCTCATTGTTATATTTTTCCTTACAAATATTTAAAGCCTCCTGACTTATATCAACACCTAGATACATTGCAATATCAAGAAGTCCAAGTTGATTGCCATCTCCACAACCTAACTCAAGCAATTCGGTAAGAGCATGCTCTTTTATAAAAGAGTTAATAACTTCAGCCTTAAAACGACTTAATCTGCCATAAGACCCTGATCCAGAGTCTCTTTGGGATTTATAACGAACATCCCAGTACTTTTTCACATCAAATATATTTTCCATATTACACTCTTTTAACTATTTAAAACTGATAAATCTATAATAGATTGTAACCGTTTTAGAAATAAAGAAATATCATAATGTTCTGTGATATAAGATCTTTGCGTAGCTTGCTTCATAATAAATAAATCTTCATGAGTAGACAATTTGACTATTTCTTCAAATATCTCATCTATAGTTTCACACAAAAAAGATGAGTCATATATATATTCAGATCCTCGCCACTGTTTAATAAAAGAGACACACCCATCCATAGCACCTTCTGCAGGAGTCAGGTGGAAACTCTCAGGCCTATTGGAGTCGTCACTTAAAGATAAAACAAATCCAACGTCTAAAAACATAACGTCTCTTGACACTCGTCCCGTAAAAATTACATTTTTTGAAAGGTCATATTTCTCTATATAATCATAACATTGTTGATAATATTCTTTTTCTTTAGGACTATTTTGAATCCACCCTATATCTTCAGGGTTATCACCAATAATATAGAGCTTATACTCACTATCAACATGCCTAAGTTTCTCTATCAATTCTAGCCCACGATGGAACCCCTTCCGTGAAGGCAAAATACCGCAAATAGCAATATGCTTCAAATAGCTCCCTCGTTTCTCCCCTGTGTATATAGAAGACTCAACATAATTACTGAGCAGTCTCATTTGTTTCTGAGGGATACTAAAAGCTTCTTTAAATAAGTTAAAATAAAAGTAACCAACTGTAATAATAGAATCAACTTTAGTATAATCAATAGACTTACCAAAATGCCTGTCAACCTCAAACCTATGCGCCCGAATAAGTAGTGTTTGATATAAAGTCTTATGCTCTGTATACCACACCGCATTACCAAGTAACCATTCACAAAAAATAATATCGGCCCATTGTAAAAGATCCAAGCTTGTCTTTTCATCATGAGCGTCATGTCCTACCCACTCGTCAATTTTAACATGATATACCTCTTCAAGGTAAGGAACTAAGGGAAGAATAAATTTCAAATCATATCCATTAATTAGTACTCTTTTTTTCAGACTACTCAAAAAATCCATATAATTTCTATCTAAAAGAGCGTTATATATTTCTTGATACCTACTATTTAAAGCACATTTTGACCCCAGAAATTTTCTATGCTTAGAGGTGAATTCTGCAAATTTATTAAATACGGATTCCGATATATTACCATTAGAGTACTTTACCAGCGATATCAATGAATTTCGAAAAGCAGTCGCTAGTCGATTTTTAAAATAGAATACTGATATTTTGCGTAAAGTTTTTTCTACTTTCTCCCAGATTTCAAGATGCTGCCCTAACTCAAAATCCCCATAGACTTGTGTAGTTGACAGGTTGAGTAAATCATCATTTCTATTTACATAATAATAGTGAGGTTTTCTAATATATTCAAATACTGGTCTAGCAGAAAATAGCTTGGCATAAAATAAGGTATCCTCTCCTATTTTATACTCACCACTAAATGTGATTTGAGAGTTCCCTCTAAGAAAATCATTCCTTATAACACAGTCAATTGTAGTACTTAAGTGTTTAAAAACAGCTGCAACTCGCCGTGAATACCCTTTCTCTTTAGAAAACAAAGAAGGATCAACTTGATTGCTTATAGTTTGTTTCGATAGCTTTATCACATGAATACTTGACAACAATAGATCAAGCTTATGATTTTCCATAAAATCAATTTTCCACATTAATACATCAATATCAAGATAATCATCATCATCTAAAAAAGCTACATACCGACCCTTTGCATTCATCATCCCAATATTACGAGGAGTAGAAGGACTACCTGTATTTTTATCCGTGCGATATACACGCAAGTTATCATATTTCTTCGTCAACTGCCTTATAATTTCATAAGTATTATCTGTTGAATAATCATCAATAACTAATAACTCAATATTCTTTTTAAACTTACTCTTTAAAACAGATTGCAAAGCATGGGATATTGACCTCTCACAGTTATAAGCAGCCATTATTATGG
>CAZRRJ010000036.1:0-4309 GCA_964602515.1 uncultured Saccharicrinis sp.
ACTTGGAAATTACTAAAGAGCAAACAAAGTGGTTAAACAATGCTTTGGAGACATCTTCGGAATCCCATTCCAAAGTTCTCCCAATTATTAAAGAGGATATTAATAGCCTTAGAAATTTAGGCGGTAGGTTGTGGGATGATAATCAAATTTTTGCATTAAGTGCTTTTTTTCTGGAAGAAAACATATTAGCATGTAAACAATTTTTCTATATATGTGGCAGGGTTGACGAATACTTAATCAAACAGCACAATAGTCGAATTTTAGAATATGGGATGAGTCATATTGCATATGTATTATTAAGTGATAATATTAATTTAATAAAAAGATATGCCAATTTAGCTCCTATAGGATATGATAAAATCATCAAAAAAGGGTCTATTCTATATGCTATTCAATTGGCAATAAGAGATGAGTTAAATCAAGATTATATAAATGTTTTGGATATCCTAAGTCATAAAAAGAGTCAAACAGCCATTCAGCCCGATGTTCAATTTTTCAAATCACTTTTAGATAGGGATAAGTGTGGATGTGAGGCTGCAATTAATGAACTGCTGACTCCGCATCGTCACAAGCAACGAAATAAGAATAAGGAATTGGTTAATGAATTTATATCCCACCCAGCTATTGGATATTCCAAACTAGCATGGTTTAAAGGTATTAATGTAGAAATAGATAATCCACTTGTTCCTAAATTATTATTGCCTATTAACCCCAATGAGCAATATAGTTCTGGATATGAGTTTCTAAACGAATCAAAGAATGAGTAAATCAAGAGAATTGAAGTGGCATGAAGAAATCTTTATGGGTGTAATCTCGGCAGTTTTTGGCTTTACATTTTTATTTAATGGCTTCAGTTACCTAACATCTCTATTTATTGAAAATGCTTTAGAAGAGGGGAAACCTACTGGTCAACAAGCATTAATAGCCTTAGTTTCATTATTAGAAAATAGTTGGTGGAAATACGTTATTGTTCTGGTATTTTTATTCGTAGCATTTTTACAGGTTAGAGCAGGTGTCCACAAATTTAAACTAAGAAAAGAATAGCATTACTACTTAGTTCAAACCGAGGAGCTGCATATAAACATACATGTAAAATTCTAGAAACTAAGTTGAAATGAAATTATACCATAAAATAGTATTAATAAGTTGTTTGCTTTGTTCTGCATGTACAAATAGTTCTATACAACTTCCTGATGAGGCAGATTGGGTTTATGTTAATAAAGAAATGTTTGACAGAGCATTAGGAGGCTATAGGGGAGAATATCAAATAAAAATAGAAGGTAGTGATATACATATAAAATCCATCGTTCGGCATAGCGTCACGCTACGTCGCTATAAACAAGGCCTCTGGCCTGCATATGTACAGCTGTAATAACTTTGTTTTAGTAATTATTATATATCGTATTTTATAAGTATAGGCTATAAAATAGACGAACAGGGTAGAGCCGCCATTGTAAAGGAGCCCGAAGATTATATCTATTCCAGCGCATGTAATTATGCAGGAGAAGCAACAGTGTTACCAGAGGTAGAATTATTGACATTAAGTGTTATAACAGTAAAGTAACTACCAGGCCAGAGGCCTTGAGGTCTAAAACGTAGCGTGACGCTACGCTTAACGGGGTAGGTATGTTGATGTTAGTGACATTACTGATGATGGATTTAAAATATTTTATGAATTTAAATCTGTTTCAAAAGTACCTCCTGGTCACTTCCAAACTCAGTTTATGAAAGATCTAACTGTGACAGAAGATCTAGATCAAGTAAGGTGGATTTTCAATGGTTCAAAAAATCCTGTTGGAAATAGTGGTGAAACATTTAGAGTTGCAATGCTATCTGAAATTGAAAAGTTACCATTAACTGATGATATGGCGAAGAAGTTTTTGCAAGGAGTCAATAATCCGACAAAAGCAAAACTTAAGAAAGAATTAATTGACCAGTTTGATGAAATATTTGAATTAGCAGATTAGTATGATTAAGAAGATAGTCTATAAAGGCATATATAAGATATTTAGAGGGACAAATAATTTGTTTGTAAGAGGGGCAAAAGCTATAGAAATAAATAATGGAGTTTTTGTAAATAAAGAGTTCGAATTGTTTAACTCTTCATACTACCCATATATATACAGTTCCAAATCTCTGAATGTATTTAATCCAAAAACATCTTTATTTGACATAGGCTATATTAACTCACAGCATTTATTAGGCTCCCTAAATAAAGATGATTCATTTTTATTATTTGAATATAATTCTGATTTGGTTAGAGTTTATCAATCATATATGGAAAAAGAATCTTTTAGATTTAATAAGAATATTTCAATATGGATTGGTGATATTGTAGTTACTACAGCTGGTAAATCCCTTACCAAACGAAATTTATTAGAAATTTATGATTTTAAAGGTAAAAAGGAGCTGAAGTGGAGTTATAAACTTAATGATGGTTTTTGGTTATTTGGTAGTCTAAAAGTTAGTGGTGATGTGTTAATCTATACGGCACACACAAGAGCAAATAAAGAAAAAAAGGTTGCTGGTTTAAATATATATACTGGGGAAGTGCTATGGGAATTAAATTTTAAAGTACCATATAGCAAGAACTTAGTTGCTTTACATTTTAATGAAGATGACAACTTGTATTATGGTTTAAGTGAAAATTACTATCAGGTTTTTAATCCTATCACAGGTAAGGTGATTTTTGAAGAACAGACTTCAGATATCTTTCTAGAAGGATTATCGCTAGATTTAAGTAAACAGGCAATTTTTAATGGTAAGCTTTGGTTTGTTGGAGGACGTGGACAGTCTGCACTGTTTGGCGCAATGGATATAAAACGAGCTGAATTAGAGTTTATTCAAAGTTACCCTTTGGATGGAGATGACCAATTTGATACACCTGTCTATCATGAAGAGGAATTATATCTCAGAACATTACATGGGAATACCCTCCACATTTTTGAAAAGTAATAACTATAATATACTGAAATAGCTCCATTAAGCCTAGATACTAATTAATGTCAACCTGAAGTAACCCATGTGCAATTTGTCCTAATTCAAGTTCAGGAAATGCAAGTTTACTTCCAATAGAAGCAGTACTTGATGATATTACTTTAGCTACTCAGAATCTTCCAAATTACAGTGTTGCAACTGTAGTCGCACAATTAAAAACCTCTGGATTAGCTAAAAAAAGAGGTTGGGCATATGAACTTCGACAAACCGTGCGTAAGAATATCCCATGATGAGCGTAGGACTAATTAATGCACATCGTTCGGCGTAGCGTCCCGCTACGTCGCTATAAACAAGGCCTCTGGCCTGTAAATGTACAGCTGTAATAACTTTGTTTTAGTAATTATTGTATATCGTATTTTATGAGTACAGGCTATAAAATAGACGAACAAGGAGGAGCCGCCATTGTAAAGGAGCCCGAAGATTATATCTATTCCAGCGCAAGTGATTATGCAGGAGAAGCTACAGTGTTACCTGAGGTAGAATTATTGACATTAAGTGTTATAACAGTAAAGTAACTACCAGGCCAGAGGCCTTGAAGTCTAAAACGTAGCGTGACGCTACGCTTAACGGGGATTTGCTTAGGATGTTAAAGGAGAATAGAACAACAATTAATGATATGCTTAAAAGAACAGATATAAAGGGTAAAGTCGAAAAATGGTTTGGTATATCCCATACAAGCAATCAGGTTACAGATATAGAAATATCTAATTTTGTTGATAAGTATTATACTAAAATATTCAACTAATATGTGTTTAAAATTTGCTTATAAAATAAAGGAAGCCTACTTACTTCAGTTGATAAAAAAAGAGACTATTCTAAAACTAATAGGAGATAATCCACATATTGTAAGGAATAACATAGAAGGTGACTGGATGTGGAAATATAAGATTGAAGAAGCGTCAGGTGAATATAGTATAGTATCAGATGAGTTTGGAATTTTTTATGAGAATGGAGAAAGCACTTTTTTAAACTTAAAGGAAGGAATCATATTAAAGCGGGAAAAAAGATGTTATTTAATTAATAGTATGCTGATTAGTGCCTACATTGATGTTAGTGAACAAGGCTTAATTGAAGTTTTTAAAGAAAATTTAAATTTAAAATTTCCAGTAAAGAAAAGCAGAGATATAATTACTGGTGATTATCTGTTGAGGCTTCCTTATGATGAAGATAATATAGAATGTTGTGTATTGAATTTTAAAAACAAATGTTGGAGTCATAGTATTAATGCAATTTCTGGTTGCACAACTATTTATGCAGATCGTCTGCAAATAATAGATAATAAATTATTTTTCTTTGCCCACGATTCTAATTG
>CAZRRJ010000037.1:0-4121 GCA_964602515.1 uncultured Saccharicrinis sp.
CGCTATCCAATATACAAAAAATGGGTAGTTAGCATAAAAATTTGCTGTAGCATCTGTAAAACTTCTTTTTTTAGTGTATTTTCTAATCAAATAGAGGAAAAAGAAAAAGAAAATAATATATATTATATAACCTAAAACTTCCAACACTTTTTCAGCATTATCTTGAATTTGAGTTTCTAAAATTACTCTTAGAATAAAATCTTTACCTTCAAAATCAATAGCATAGAATAAAATTGGAATAGTTAAAAATAAAATTGGGAGTATAATCTTTTTAAAAAAATGTAAAATCATTATATGAACCTCCACAAGATACATAAGCTCCTTTTAGCAAGTCAAAGTTGTAAATCGTAAATTGTTTTTTTGATGTAACTATGTGAATATAGTCACTCCCCCATTTTTTCCATTGCCTATGATCAATTATAGAAGCCATTGGATTACTTTGACAAACATGTGAGTGCCAAGTTCCAATAATATCTAGATTTTTCGGCGACACAAAAATACTGCTATCATTCATATTAAACTCAATCTCAGATGATGAACCTTTCTTAAAGGATATCGTAAGAATATTTAATTCACTTTCTGAGCGTTCCCCAAACAAAATACCTCCTACTTCATAATTTTGAGAATAATAAATGCCAAACAACTTCAAGACATCATTGACTATATTAATTTTCAAATGGGACATAGTATACCTCGTTAAAATTTTCTTCCGCACATACTGACTTTGCTAATGCTAGAAGATGGCTTTCTGTATATATTGCAATTGATTTTCCACATCCATTGCCGATCATTTGCTTTCGCTCTTGTAATACTTTATCATCAACTTCAAAACTCAAAAACTTATAAAAGTTGAATTTAAACAGCTCTTTTTCTTCAGATTTATAAAGTATTTTAATATACTTACCAAAACCTCCAAAAATATCAACTCCAACAAAACATACAATTGTATCACTGGAAATATTATTAACTAGATAATTACAGATATTAAACCATGAAATCATATTATCAACTGAAACAAAAATCATTTCGGCATTGTAGAGATTGAATTCAGATTCTTTCGTAACTATGTCGTCTATTTTTTCAATATTAAAATCACTAAGAGTTGATTTGGCAAACTGTTCTACTGCATCAATTTTTTTATTGTCTATATATGGAAAGGCAAATCTAAACATATTGTCCACACGGACAGTATCATTATCAATAAGTGTGATATCCTTAAGCCCTTTAGAAAACAAATATTTAATGATATACGAATTAACAGAACCAACACCTATAAAAGTTGCATTATATTTTACAGAATTAAAGTTTAGTCCACTTACTCTCATTTTAGCTTTTGAGCAACTATCAAAATTAATTTTATATTTGTCATTATCAGTACGTTTTACATACACATAATAATTCTCTAAATCGATCGGCGAGAATTTATGCCAGGCGCTGACTTTAATGTTTTCTAATTGAAACCACAATTCATCTGTACTACAAATAATTTTTTTAATACACTTGTCAAATTGTATTGTACTCTCATCAATAGCAACAGATTTAGACAAATATGACTGTAAATAAAAATCTAGTTCCGATAGTATTTCTGCAATGCAATACTTGTTAGGCAAATTTAGAAGCCACTCCGCATAAATAAATATACTTTTAGCAAACTGAATTTCTGATTTTTCCCAAAAGTCAACTTCTATATTTCTATTAATGCACAGTGCTCCATCTGACATCACATGCGGAACTTTACCATAGTAGCTCTCACTAACTCCAATTCTCCCTTCTCTAGTTACCCAAAAATCAATGTTATTAAAGTTAAAATGATACTTGTTATCATTAAAAGTGTACTCAATGTCTAGAAGTTCTAATACAGTTTTAGCTACGTTCTTTGTCTCATTTGCCATAATTATCCCATCGTACCTAACAAAGCAGGTTTAATTGGATTTTTCTGTGCTAATTTATCAGATACTGATTTTGATGTAATTGCGCTATAGTTTTGTGAGTTAAGGTTTAGCTGAATAGTATCAAAGACTCTTTTAAGGTCGTTGAAATTTTTCACTTTATACAATGTATTGCTGATCAATAATTCTGAACATTCTACAATATTACTATGGTCAAAATAATTGATGCATATTTGAGTGAATTTCTGTAACTCTTCTAAGAGACCTTCTTCACTGATTATTTTGAATGTTTGTTCATAATTTTTTAGAGCAATAAGCATGAGAGCTATGGTAGGGATTTTATTTTCTTCTGCGATGCTCAAGCTATCTATCGTATTTTTACAAAAGTGTTTCATAAGTCTAATTATAGGACGCTTCATATCATCTATCTTTAAGTAATCATTAAATGTTTGCACAATTTTTTTAGGCTTTGCCTCTATTTTTGTTTCAAGTCCATCAATTGAATTATGAAAATTTAAGCATTCATAATTATTACTTTTACTATAAATAGTTACATCTATCTTATAACCATCATTAAAATCTATTGTTCTACATTGTAACGACTATTAAATTTTGAGTACAGTAACTTGTATATTGTATTCCTCATTCCAACAGGTAGATATTCATCAATATAAAATGCAATATCCACATCAACATCATACCTAGAGCTTTTTATAGCAGTATGAGTAGCATAACTCCCTTGATAAAATATTTGTGAACCATTATTTGAACTGTCTGTGCTACTATCCCACACTGAAAAAGACAGTGTCCTATTTTCAACTACTCCGCTATGTTGTTCTATGGCTGCTTTAACCTCATCCACATAGCTTTTCATTTTTTTGCTTTTTTCATCAGCATTATTAAAACCTATACTGATTTCATTTAGTATCTCATTTAATTCCGTCGGAACCTCCCATTTAATTTGTTTTAATATGTACACTATTAATTATAACATGTTCTTAATGTAAAAATAAATTGTTTTCTTATTAGTTTTTATATAGTTTCTATCTTCTAATCATAAATATGAATGTAATGAATATTCAAATACCAAATACTTATAATTTTGATAAAAAAATATTATAATGTATTATACTATAAGAAGCTATAAATTCAATTACTTTTCGTTTATATCTACATGAGCAATTAAGAAACTAGGGTTTAATTGTTTAGTCCGTCTAATGTAGAGTAATTAGATTTATTGTTTCAAGTAATTCATCAAAATCCGCAGAAATATCTGCTATTCTTTTGAGTTCTACTAATACCTCATCTAATTTATAGGCCATTTTATCTTATCTTAAAGGGAAAAGATGTGCATAGTTATATGTGATATGAATACACTCATGTCCCATTCTGTCTGTAATGGCAATTCTTTTTATTCCCGTTTCTTTGCACCCTCTTGTCACTTCATGGTGAAGATAACTTTTAGTAAAAGGAAAATATTCTTTCAGCTTCATCTATTTTACATAAGCTATTGACATACTCATTGATTTCATCGCATAGAAATTGTGGCATTTTAATGATCCGATTGTTCTTTGTGGTTTTAGGATCAGTAATAATGTCCTTTCCCTTTAAGCGTTGATATAATTTTGTAATCGACAATGTTTGTTTTTAAAAATCAAAGTCTTTAGGTGTTAAAGCAAGCAACTCTCCCACTCTAATTCCTGTCCAATACAGTATTTCAAATGCGTAAAAGGACAATGGCTTATCCATCATTGCATAAAAGAATTTCTTATACTCTTCTTTTGTCTTTTCCTTACCCATATTACCAACCTTTGCCGCAGGGTTAGATGATAGTTCATAAAATCTTAGTAGTAAAAGAATGTATACTATTTCCTATTTTTTTGTCCTTATAAGCTGACATGTTTCTAACCATCTTTCTTAGAGCCGTACACTTTCTCATTAAAATTGTTCTACTTACTCTTCCGGATATCACGATGAATCCATTTTTTCCAATTCAGAATTCAAACCTCTAACCAATTTGTAGGCGTGAATCTCTGATATTCCTAATCCTGTTGCTACTTCTTTTGCATGAATAAAAATTCCTTTCTTCATGTGATACCACCTTTCAATTATTTTTTACTTCTTTTAAAAAAAAAAACAGTGAGAGTACTGAAGCTGATACCTAATATTTTGTGAAAAATTACAGATAATAAGTTAGTTTTCACAGATAGCTCTTACTGGACTTGAGATTTG
>CAZRRJ010000038.1:0-4013 GCA_964602515.1 uncultured Saccharicrinis sp.
AAGTTGTACAGCATGTGGAGTATGTGCCTTTTGGTGAGGTATTTATTGAAGAGCGCAACAACACATGGAACACCCCGTTTCTTTTCAACGGAAAAGAATTTGATGCCGAGACCGGTTTGTATTACTACGGAGCAAGGTATTATAACCCGAGAACCTCACTTTGGTTATCTACAGACCCATTATTTGATAAATATCCTGCACACTCACCGTATTGCTACACAATGAATAATCCGGTGATGTTGATTGATCCGGATGGTATGAGGGTAGATGATCCACCTGTTGGGCACGAAAACAACCCTGTATTACTAGGTGAAGCTACCGTTGTAGGTAAAGCTCCATCAGGATTTAGCAGCGAAGGAAAGTATGGTACATGGACTTCAAGTTTTGATGGTACTTTAGCAGATTGGAATAAACAGAATGGTAATATTGGCGATAATCATGAGGAGGCGATGGATGAATACCAACGCCAGGTAAGTGCTATTGATAATAGGGCTGTTAAGCAATCTGTTAATAATGCTATTAATGAAGATGCAACTACTGTTGCTGGTGTTTCGGTAGGATTACCTGTGGCAATTATTGGTGGTGCAGAATTAGCAGCAGCAGGTTTAATAAACTTGCCTGCAATGGGAGGAGAATTTACTTCTCAACTTATAAAGCATGACTTTAATGGGCAGGATGCAGTAATGAACTTCAACATTACTTCAGCTATTCCGGGTGGAAATATCTGGGGCAAAGGACTTAATGTTGTTGCAGGTACTGTTTTAGAGACTTCAAATTTAAAAGATGGTTTTATTCCTCATCGTGATGGAGTTGCAGGGTATTCTGCTAGGGCAGTATCCGGTACATTTATACAATATACAGGCACTCAATTTGGAAAATCTTTAGGAAATGGAGTTGGAAACTCATATGGAAACTATATTAATATATTAACAGCCTACGGTCAAAAACATACAGATGTCAAATAGTCAAAAAATAGGTATTATCATCGTTTCTTCTATTCTATTACTTATTATCATGAGTATTTTAGATTCAGTGTTTTATAGAAATTATATGACTAATTATGAAAGAACGATAGCAATAACAACAGAAAGTTATTTAAGTGGTACAACAAGTATGACAATTGCTTATAACTATATTTATAGAGTAGATAATGACTATTATGAAGGACGTTATTCGATACCAAAAGATAGCCAGGAAAAAAGGTTAAAATGTCCAAAGCATAAATATTTGGTAATCTATAGCAAAAAGAACCCAGTCTATCATGCTCTAATACCAATTGAAGTTACAAAGGATAATTATAAGAGTATTGAATTTGATGAAAGTATGGTTAAGAAGAAATTTGGCTGGCTCAATAATAAAGCTAAAATAATTAAGAAATAAACACAACACCGCCCCCGTTCCACGTAGGAACTAAATAATGTAAATCGTTTGGCGTATGCCTCTGGCTACGTCGCTTTAAACAAGGCCTCTGGCCTATAATGTAAAAATTAAAGCCACGTTAGAGATAGCGTGGCTTTTGTATTATAGTGCCGCTATATTTTTATTAAAGAAGTCTTTAAATTTTTTATTAGTTAGCATTTTATCAATCAGTTTAAATATGGTCTGCTTGTCATCCTCATCAAGCTGTTGAATTAAGCGAATCTGGTCAACGGCCGTAGCTGCCAGTACCCAAAAGGTTCAGGATTCCTACCATTACGATTTAAACGGTAACCTAATATATGTAAACACCAGTGACAGCGTACAAACGCAAATTCAGGAGCGGCAGCTTAGCTGGGATGAAGAGAACCGGCTGCGTTCAATTTGCGACAACGGTTATATAAGCTCATACTTTTATGATGCCGCGGGCGAGCGAACGGTAAAACTGCATGGCAGGGGCGAAGGCATCCATGTCAACAGTGCCTTTAGTGGCGGTTACACCCAAAATCAAAACTATACACTCTATGTGAGCCCTTATATGGTATTGAGTAAAGGCGGGCAATACACCAAGCACATTTACATTGGCAGCCAAAGGATAGTCTCAAAACTAGGCGATATAGGCAGCTTTGGCGTAGACCCAAGGCGTGAGGAATATGCGGGAGAAGATATTGCCGGGGTAAAAGTACCTGATTATAAAAATAAATATATATCTTTACAAGAGGTGATAACGAACACCTACACGCTCTTTGAAGTACCATATTTAGCAGTAGACAATAACAATTACGTAGATGGAGAAGGCTTTTGTTGTAATGATGATAATTCATCACGACTAAAATCAATACCAACGGGTAATGCGGATTATGAGAAGTTGCAGTACTATTATCACCCCGACCATTTGGGTAGTGCCAGTTACATAACAAACCTCGATGGTGAAGTAGTACAGCATATCGAGTATGTACCATTTGGTGAAGTCTTTATTGAAGAGCGCAACAACACATGGAACACCCCGTTTTTATTTAATGGTAAGGAGCTTGATGAAGAGACTGGGCTTTACTATGTTCATGACCGTTATTACAACCCTCGCATAAGTATTTGGTACGGCGTAGACAAGATGACAGAGAAGTACCCAAGTTGGTCACCTTATCATTATTGTCATAATAATCCTGTAAACATGACAGACCCCGATGGTATGGAAGCCGATTGGGTGCAAAAAGAAGATAAAACTATTTATTGGGATGACAATGCTGTTGACCAGTCTACAACTAAAGAGGGTGAAAAGTACTTAGGCAAACAGGGTTATAGTCCAAAGTATCTTTATAGGGATAATGGAACTATAGGACCTAACCCGGGAATAACACTAAATAGTGTAGATGTTAGACCCAATGAAGGTGATGTTATGGCCAGGGCTGTTAATAATGCTATTAATGAAAATGCAACTACTGTTGCTGGTGTTTCGGTAGGATTATCTGTGGCAATTATTGGTGGCGTTGAATTAGCAATATATGCTGGTGCAACTGCTACAACAAAAATGGCAGGTACAAAAATGGCAATAAGTGCAGGTTCTCAATACTTGGCTAATGATGGAAAAGTTGATTTAATTGATGTTTTATCCGATGGTTTTCTAGCCCCGGGAGCTGGTTCGCTTATTGGGGGTGGACTAGACTTGAGCTTCGATGTCAATAATCCTTCAGTGCCTGAATTTACTGGACTTGGCTTTGGCAAAGATCCTACCAAAGCAATGATCGATATTGGAGTTGGTTATGGAGCAGGAAAAATGGCTAATTCTGTTGATGGTCAACTAAGGTCGGTAGTAAAGAATAATACGTCAGTTTTTAAATTTGGTTCTACCCTTACCAGAACGCAAATAAGTGGAGTATCCACAGGAATTAATAATACACTAAAAGATCGATAGTTTTATGATGAAAATTAGAAAAGGAGTACTTCCCTTATCCATAGTTTTTATTCTTGTTGTAATATATATGTTTTTCGCAATAAAGAATAAAAGAGCTTTAGATAAAAATCATCGCTATACGACTGGAAACGTGTATAAACATATGTATTTGGTTAGAAGTAGTGAATCTATATATTTCAAGTTTAAATATAAGAATAAAGACTATAGTTCTTCATCAACAGGGAATAAGTTAAAAGAAACTGTAGGTAGGAGTTATATAATTAAGTTTAATCCAGAAGATCCAGAAAATTGTGAAATATTATTGGATAAAGAAGTATCTCAAGAAATGATACCCCCTAGCGAAGGTTGGGAAAAACTCCCCGTTAGGCATAAACGCTAAGTAATTACCCTTTACGAAAGTAATCAAGAAAAAGAATAAAAGTCCAACAGGCGCAGGTTAATAACCTGTGCCATAGTTGGCAAATATTTAATTAAAAACAAAACATTATGCTAGACAAATATATAATTAACCGAAGAAGAACAAAAAGAAGTAATTACTGCAATACATACGCTAAAAATGGTGCTAATACCTAAGCTAATAGATTTAGATGCAGGCGAAATAAAGCAACTGGCAAAAATGGGCGATAAAACCCGTAGCCACCTTTGAAACAAAGTGGAAATACGATAGCTGGAACCGGGTACAGGA
>CAZRRJ010000039.1:0-3486 GCA_964602515.1 uncultured Saccharicrinis sp.
CCTTTTAGCAGAACCGGTTCAGGAGTGGCTTGCGGAGGCCACTGCAGAAGTATAAACATTGCTACCGACTGTACCCGTACGGAAGTGTGGGTGCAGTCGATTACTCAGCTGTAGCGGTTATACATTTTGTAACACAGGCCAAAAAAAGGACGGTGTGTTACTTGAAAAATCGGTTTATAAAGCCATACTTGATTGAATCTGTAATCTTTTTTCTTTTGCCTGTTGTTCATGGTACAATGAGGCATACAAGCCCTCAGAACTCATAAGATTATCATGTTGCCCTGTCTCAATTATCTGCCCTTTATCTATTACATAAATATTATTCGCATCTTTTACTGTTGAAAGCCTATGCGAAACGGTAAGCAAGGTAACTCCTGCTTGTTTAAGATTTCTATATATAAGCGATTCATTTATAGCATCTAGTGAGTTTGTAGCTTCATCTAAAACTAATAATTGAGGGTCACGAAATAGAGCTCTTGCTATAGCAAGTCTCTGACATTGTCCTCCAGAAAAATTCCCACCACCACTTGAAACAATAGTATCAATTCCCATGGGCAATGCTTCAATATCCTCTCGTAAATTAACCAGTTCTAATAACTCGTACACCCTTTCATCAGGAGTGTCATGTTTATCTAACACAATATTATCTCGAATAGACTTATTAAAAACCGAGGCGTGTTGTGGTACAATCGTAATGAGATTTGCACAAGTGGTGTCGCTCAAAGAAGTAAGGGGCTTTCCATTTATAAGAATAGTACCAGCGTCTGCAGAGTATAGCCCTCCCAGTAATTTAATAAAGGTACTTTTTCCACTTCCCGATAGCCCCACGAGCGCCACTTTTTCGCCTTTATGAATATCTAAAGAAACATGTTTAAGCACATCTCCACCCACGTCGTTATACCGGAAGGTGAGGTTTGAAACCTGCACATTATCCAACTCTTTTACTTGACTCGTACCAGAAGAAGGGAGTACTTTTTCATCGTATACATCATTAATATAGTGCAGTGCTGGTCCCATGAGAGCAATAGATGAAATTTCTGCAAAAAGAGCAGTACTATAACTTAGTAGTAGTCCTATTAAAGTATAAATCATAACAATCTCTCCAATAGAAACAGTTCCAACAGAGGTAACTAATAACAAAATAAGCATGGGGAAAAAGGTGGTACATACTGCAATAATGAGGTTAAAGAGATTGAATTTATGATTACTTTTTAGATATATAGATTTAAATGAGGTACAGGCACCTATATAATAGTGCTTAAAATAGTCCATAAGACGAGAGCTTTTTATTTGAAAAATGGTGGTAACTATCTCGGTTTGAATTTCTGCCACCTTATTAGACTCCGCAAGTTCCGTTCGTTTTGTAGCCATAAGATTTGTATTTGCAATAAATACATAGGCACCTATAAAGAGTACACTCCCCACAAGTGCTGGCAACAGAAAGAGATATTGCACTGCAAGAAAAACAAAAACAATAGTAGTTGCCGCGGCAGTTAAAATAACTTGTACTAAACTTGTAGAAATAAGTTCTTGTATTTGTGATAACATGCCCACTCGATACAACACATTTCCCTCTCCCCTATCGTCAAAATAAGAAAATGGAATTTTTAAAAGATGTGAGATAGTCTCTAAAGATATGTTTTCAAATAGCTGTGCCTGCATTTTGTTTAATACAATATTTCGCACGTGCGAAACGATAAAAAAGCCAAAGGCAACACCTATAACAATAGCGGTTGTTGCAAAAAAATCTATAGAAGTATCCTGGCTAATCTGATTTACAATATTTTGCAATAATATGGGTACCCCTAAAGAGATACCATAGGCACAAAGAGACAGCAACAAAACGACAGAAAAGCGACCCTTTACCTGAGAAAAAAATTGCTTTACGTACCGAAACTCACTTGTTTTATTTGTACGTTTCTTAAAGTCGAGTGCAGGGGTAGCATGTAGGACAAATCCTCCCGAAAGCTCTGAAAGCTCCTGCATAGAGATAGTATATTTTTGCCCAGAGGGGTCCCACACGGTTACCCGCTTATGAGCCACTTTAATAACCACAAAATGGCTATTCTTTGTAAAAAGAATATATGGTTTGGGTTGAAATTCGAAATGTTCTATATCTGGAACCTTGTACACCTCTGGTGTAAGGTGAACCCCCTCTAAAATATGATACAAATCTTTTAATGCAGTGCCATCTCGACCAATGCGAAAAGTACTTCGATAAAAGCTCAAGGGCTCTTTAAACCCGTAATACCCTGCTACCATAGAGACACAGCAGAGCCCACACTCACTTTGTATTGACTGACGAACAAGAGAGACTTTTTTCATACCAATAGACCTCGCTCTTTAGCGTGTGTTTTAAAAAATTCTGCAAAATTGCTATATCCTTGATTCACTATCTCTTTCCAATAGGTTTCTTCAAACCCATTACCATCACTTTTTGCAAAGAGCGATATGTTACTATCAAAAATTATATCTTGATTGTTGGTTATATACTTATCAATCTGTTTATCTCGCAGCACTTTGTATATGAGTCTAGCTGTATTCTTACCATAGCTCTCTAGTGCAATAGTTCTATCTTCTGGCGCTAAGGTACTCAAATTGGTAATAGCAACATCTTGCAAGGTAGCTAGCCCAACATAATCGGATACTTTATGTAAAAATTCATTTACATAACTATTTCCGTTACTTGCAGAGACCGAAACATTTATTCCAAAACGTCCAGCAAGGGGCATAAGATGAGCCCAACTTGCTATGCGATCAAGAAAACACTTCATGGTTCCAGTAACTCCATGAATATATACGGGGCTCACAAACATAACAACATCTGCCTCTAGCATCTTATTGCGCAAGAGTGCCATATCATCATTGCCACATACAAACTTACCTGTAGAAAAACAGGCTTCACACCCAAAACAAGGATTTATATGCGAAGTTGTTCCATCGTAGTAATCGCAAGAAAGTTCTACGGGGTAATCTTCCTCTAAAGACCGCATGCAGGATAGGGCAAAAACTTTACCAGTTGACTTGTTGCGTGGACTTCCGTTATAGATAAACACTTTTACTTTCATATTATGCCTCTCCTTGATATATATCTAATGATAGTACCGATGGTAAAGAATGATCTTGCTGCCTTAACCACGTATAATACACTCCAGCAACACCCAACATAAAACCTTCGTATGGGTAGGTGCTATCTCCTACCCACTTATGTTCTTTCATATCTGACTCCGAAAAGAATTCTGCAGTAAGATACGGTTTTACAGATTCTGGTAGTAGTTCACAGGAATCTAAGGTTAGACATATATCCTGATTACCAAATATTCCATGACACAAACAGGGGTTACTTAAACCAAACATGTTTTGTATATGTTCTTCTGTTGTATATGCTTCCATATCTGCCCAAAAGTTTACAGCTTCTGGTACATTTTTTACAAGAACAGAATGAGCCAAGAGTATTCCAGAAATGCCCCTACACCAAGAGTATGG
>CAZRRJ010000040.1:0-3451 GCA_964602515.1 uncultured Saccharicrinis sp.
CTGTTCTCCTCAAGAGACGTCATCCTTTGTGGTGCAACAGATAGGAACAGAGAGAGCTGTGTTTTTATAACTTTCCCCTCCTACGCTATATTGCCATCAACAATACGAATAATTCTATCTGCCTGTTTTGCAATATTTGGGTCATGGGGTAACTCCCAAAGGATTCCCTACTCTTTTCTTTGCATAATTTTATAATACGTAAGAGGCTCCCAACATACATAGGTACATAATAAACCCTCGTATAAAATCTTCAATACGGGTTCTTTTTTTACCTTTGTTAAAGGTGTGCTTATTGAAAATAGCCATAAAAGAGTAATAACCATCACTCTTTATAATTGGTAAGAAGTTAACCAACATATTTACAATAAGCACATAGTAGTAATGCAACATATCAGGAAACAATATAAATGAGGTAAGCAGAAATAGAGCATTAAAAAGAGTTCCTCCTAAAAATACGGAAATCTTTTTGTATTTAGGAAGAAGGTAGCTAAATGAGGTATCTACGTAAAATGCTGGGAATATGAACATAAATTTAAATCCAATTTTTACTTTAGCAGGTTTGTAAAATAGTTTTAGTATAAGAATATGCCCAAGCTCATGAATAGGAATATTTATCATGAGTATAAGGGTGGCAATCATGTAATTACTATCTATGAGAGTGTAATCATAGTAGGCAAAGTATATAATAAGTGACAATGCAATGATAAAGAGACTTGTTGTAAAAAAGGCAAAACTATCTTGTATGTAAGTGCATGCTATTACATTACCCCTAGCATAGTCCGCTTTTTGCTGTTTTGTAATTTTGTAGAAATCGAAACCATTTTGCAGTATACATAACTCATTATTTTCAGCTATGGCAAAATTATCATATTGTTCAATCTTTATAGTATTTTTCATTTTCTAATATCTGTAAGAACCAGTCATTGTGAAATAGAAATTCACAAAATTCACAGTGATGCGAAAGTTTTTTTGGAAAATCTATATGCTTTTTTTGTAATAGTTTAATAAAAGGGGCAAAACCTTCGGTAAAAAAGGTGTGTATTACCTTATTATATGTAATATTTTCCACAATCTCTGTTAATGTGTGGGTTTTTAGATTGCCCATACATAGTATGGTGTTTTCTATGCATTGAGAGCAACAAGGGTATACATCAAGCTTTGGAGTAATTGCCAGTGAGTAATCCTGGATAGTGGTGATCATACATTTAATGTCATGTTTTTCTGTATCAATGAGTTTTATAATTTTATTGTCAGGGAAATCTTTTGCTGCTCCTGTTTTGATAACTGGCTGATATAAAATTTTTGTAAGATACGCGTATTCACCAAATTCGTCTAATATTTCGCCAGGGGTAGTACTGTCTCTTAAAAAACAGCCTACAACTTCGGTGTGTATTTTTAAATCTGTACATAATTCAATGATATTTTTAATTGGTTCTATTTGAATGAATTCTCTATGAAATTCATCATAGCTAAAAGATATACTGGCTATTTTTCCCCTGTTTTTCTTTAAAAACTTGCGAGCGTTCGCTTTATGAGCACCCCAAAAGCCATTAGTTTTAATACTAAAGTTCATGATCCTACCAAAATCGTATTGAAATAAGTATTCTACTAAATCTGGATATAGCATTGGTTCTCCACCGGTTATTCCAATACTCTCAATAGGAGTATAATCTCTTATCCTCTTAAGTATAAGATTTAATTCTTCTCGTGTTAATGTATGGCCCTTGACCTGCCCTCTTTTGTCACAACACATTTTACAGCGTGCATTACAATTCTCTGTTAAAAGAAGACCTATATGATTATACTCCATACTGCACCCACCTTTTCCTAAAAACAGCTACAAGAGCAACTATACCTATACCAATCACAATGTTATATGCAAGTTCATATAACACAGAGATATCACCCATTGCTCTAGTAGCTAAGATTACTTCAAAGCTTTCATGCCTCTCTAATAATGCATCGTAATAGGCAAAAAAACGAGAAACCCCATGAGGGTTAGTAGTAACTACAATCATAGAAGATATCCAAAAAAAGAAGCCCCCGGCAAAGGCTTTTATAAAGTGACCTAGAAAGTATGCGAAAAGAATTGATATCTCTAAATAGTATATTGTCACATTTGCCATTTTAAGAAACAGCAGTAGGGCATTATCAAGGCTCATATAATATATGGCACTAATAACAACAACAAGAAAGCTTCCAAGAGCAAAGAACATACTGATTGAAAGAAGTTTTTTTAGTATATATGTTACTGCTGTATATTTCATTTTTTTATAAAAGACAATAGTTTTTTCTTTATAATCAGAGGTGATTAGATATATAGGCATTACCGAAAATAGCAAAAATCCAAATTGAGTATATACGGTATATACACTATATTGTAATATATCTATTGACACTTCACTTGGTGGATATCCATCTATACCAACAAGTAAGACAAAAGCAAACACAAGGCAGGCAAGACAACACCCTATGATAATGAGACCAATTTTGCTGTTCTTCAATATAGTAAGTTCTATCATAATAGCATTTCTCCTTCTTTTATACTAAGCTTGTGTAGTCGTGTATAATGCTGGGTTTATCTTTATATGGTACAATATTGTTATCTTTCATATACCAGTATACACCTTCCATATTCTCTAAATCAATTAAATTATGAGTTATGTTAACTATGGTGGTAGTAGGTTGCTCTTGTATATAGCCATTAAAAAAGCAGTATACATCATTCATGCTTTTTTTATCTAAAGATGAAGTAAATTCATCCAATATAATAACATCTGGTTTCTCTGAAAGAAAGAACATAAGTTTAATTTTCTGTCGTTGTCCATCACTCATCTTTTTAAACTCTAGGTTGTGAGATATTTCAGAAATATGTAAAAGTTCATATAAGTGATCAAAATCAATGGTACTTTTTCTTTTTTGTAGGTGTAAAATATTTTTTAAGGTTAAACTAGAGGGTATATTTGTGTAGCTACCAATTACAGAGATATTGTCTGCCTCTGTTATGGTTCCTTTATAGGGAATGCTTCCTATGATTGACTTAGCAAATGATGACTTACCTACTCCGTTTCCACCTACCATATGGTGAATGGTGCCAGAGTAGAATTCTACATGCACATTGCTCAACAGCTCTTTCTTTCCTCTTTGTAAATAATAATCTTTAATTTTCATGGTATGCTCCAAATAGAAGAATGGGGTTTGCTTTTACCCCATTCTTCATGGTAGTGCTAGCCCTTAGAACCCATGATATGTTTTTTTTGGGAAGACGTAACTACGTACCATAAGCTTTGGACATTCTCAAGTTTTTGTGCTTGTAGTTTTTGAGTATCCAGTTTTTTACTCATAACATTTTGTTGCTTTGCCTTTTTTTCTTTGAAATCTTTAATTTTCATAGATTCCTCCTGATATAACATACCCTCAGTTTACCAGAGAAATATTACAGGAAGGTTAC
>CAZRRJ010000041.1:0-3384 GCA_964602515.1 uncultured Saccharicrinis sp.
TGCAATACCTATCATGAATTTATATGATTTCATAAGACTCTCCTGTATCTATTCTATTTAATATGTAACATAATACACTAAGTGTAATAGTATGCCAAGTTTGCTGTACAGAGATCATGCGAGTATTTCCATTTTTCCAGAGCCCTATAAGATCTTCCTTTTGAAAAATTATGCTGGAATTATTTTGTTTTGTTGGTAAAAGGTAGTTGTCAAGCAATTATAATATTGCTAAGTTGTATCTTATTATTGGGTTAAGAAGGGTGATACAAGAAAATACTTTTGAGTGTAATGATACAGGACTATGATACACAGAGAACATGTCGTGTTGAGTGAGGAAAGTTCTCTCATGGGGTAATAAATAGAGGTATAAGGTACTAAAAATGGTTGATAGTAGTGTTATAACAGTGAGAAATATCAAAAAATGCTTTAATAATAAAGAGGTGCTAAAAGGTCTTAGTTTTGATGTACAAAAGGGGGATGTTCTTGGACTGCTAGGGCATAATGGAGCAGGGAAAACCACGACATTAAGACTTATTTTAGGATTACTGAAAGCTGATGATGGAGAGGTTTCAGTTTTTGACTTGGACCCTCTGAGTACTCAGTCCAATATATTAAGAAGGTGCGGTGTTCTATGTGAGGATAATGGGCTATATGAGTCAATGAGTGTATATGATAATTTAAAGTTCTTTGCGGAGGCCTATGGTTGTTATGATAAAACCTTTGACCATAGAATAGATAGACTTCTTTCAAGTTTTAATATGCAGGAATACAAGCATGATCAGATAAAAAACTTTTCACTTGGTATGAAAAAGAAGGTTGCTATTGTAAGGACTTTATTTCATGAACCGGATATAGTTATGTTAGATGAGCCTACTAATGGTCTTGACCCAGTGAGTGTTCAGGTTCTTGCAGAGATAATTAAAGAGTATTCCGAACAAAAGGGGATTACTTTTATACTTACTACCCACAATTTAGATATCGTGAGTAAAATTTGTAATAATGTAGTTATTGTAAAAGATGGAGTCAATGTATATGCTTCTTCCTTAAGTGACCCTCAAAGTGAATTAGAGAGGACGAAGGTATGCTATAGAAATGGTACCTATGATGATGCAGTCAACATCCTTAATATGTGTAATATTGAGTTTGGTGAGGGTGATCAAGATGGAGAGGTTTTAATCTATACAACTGATGAAGAAAAAATTGCTACCACTATTTCTGCTTTAGTGCAGGGAGGACTTGGAGTATATGAAGTTAGTAGAAAGGTCTTTGATTTAACACGTATTTACTTGGAGAAAGATAAGGAGGATTCTCTTGTTTAGTATCATAAGAAAGCATCTTACAGAGTTTAAAAGTGAAAAAGCTAACCTTATTATTTTGATTGTTATCTGTGTTCCTCTATTGGTCGGTATGGTAGTAAGTAAGAATTCTGGGATGACTCTTGTAGTAAGCGCTGCTATTCTCTATTCAGCTCAAGTTGCTGGTAAGTTTTTTGCAAATGAGTCAAGTGGTAGAACAATTGAGACAACCTTAACATTACCCTTAAGTTTCTATACTATTTTTTTTGGTAAAGCAGTTGCGCTATTCGTGGTGTTAATGATGCCAGTGTTAATACTCTCACTCGCTTTATATCTCAAACAAATTATTACACAGCCCTTTGATTTCACCATGATATTAGATCTGACTCTTCAGCTCATTTTAGCACTGTTTACCATAGTAAACATCACCATGCTGGCTATGATTATCTCTTTTAAGGCCAGTAATGTTATTGAGTGTGCCATAAAATTACCTGTGCCATTGATTCTTATCAGTATTCCATACGTAGTATTTCAAGAATTAATACAAAACTCCGAAGCGAGTCAGTATATTATTATGTTGTTATACATTCTCTGTTGTGTATGTATATTTTTTCTGTTATTTCTGTCTATTCGTAAATATTCATGGAAGCCTCAAGTATTGCAGATGGTAACAAGTAGGAAGGAGTAGGGGAATGAATCAGATAAAGTTAATATTCAAAAAAGAGGCTACCCATTTCTTTAAAAGAAGGCACATGATTAAGTGGTTATGTATCGCTATATCAATGTCAGTACTGTATCCCATTGCAAAAATTCCTGGACTATCAGTACAATTTAATCAGTTTATGATCTCCCTTTTAGCTATTGTGTTTGTTTCTGGGTTTATGCCTATAAATATGGGAATGGATGCGGTCATTGCAGAGAGAATACATAAAACAATGGAAACCCTCATTAGCTTACCTCTTAATATTACCAGTGTTTTAATTGGAAAAGTTCTTTTTGGTACCTTAATAACCATGGGCGCCTATGGAGTAATGTTAATCATTAATAGTGTGTTACTCAATCTCTTATTTGGAATGAGTTTGGTTTGCTATTTCGGGATGCTAGAGTTACTACTTATTTCAATAGTAGTCTTATGCAACCATATCATTGTAAACCTTATAACTTGTATGGTGGGTTTATCCTTTTCAAACTATAAGGTTTTTGGATATGCTATCACAGGTATTGATCTGATATTGGTAGGTATTTTATACTTTTTTCTCAAGTTGAATTCTACCATAGGGTATGTGTATAATATGATAATTGTTGTGATGTGTGTGATGATACTTGCTGCTATTATTAAAAAGCATCTTACGAAGAATATTGTGGCTACACACCTTTAATTAATGAAAGGAGTTATATATGAATGAGTCGGTTGTAACTTGGATTGTCATTGTTTTGGGTTTTGTTATTGGAGGAGGAGTGGCATTATTTCTTAAGAAAAGGAAAACAAAATAAAGAAATTCAGCATGTAAGTGAATCTGCTATTTGAATCATCTTATAAAAATTATGATACAGTATAGCAAGCTCTTTTTCAAAAAAGTCTAGAAGGGTCCCTGCCTAGGGAAGGTTCAATAAACTACTCCAATCACACAGGCTAACTAGGAGTAGGGGCTTTCTATTATAACCCTTACATAATTGGCAGCACAAAAATAAAACTTTTTCTTGCCTTCTGTAGAAACTCGTGTTATATTGGTTTTGGAAACGTTACCGGAAACGTTTCCGATTAAGAGAAAACGAGGGAAAAAATGAATAAGAATATAAGCATTAGAGAGATTGCTCAACTTGCAGGGGTAGGGGTAAGTACAGTTTCTCGTGTGCTTAATCATAATAGAGATGTAAGTGAGGCTACAAGAGAGCGAGTTCTTAAAATTATTGAGGAGAACAACTATGTTCCCAATGGAAGTGCCCGTTCTTTAAAAGCAAGTAAACAAAATCACATAGGTCTTCTGGTAAAGGGGTTGGGTAATCCCTTTTTTGATGAGATTATTGGAACCGTTGCTCAAGCAATTGAGAAACATAACCATACTATGGTTCTTCACTTTAACACCTC
>CAZRRJ010000042.1:0-3378 GCA_964602515.1 uncultured Saccharicrinis sp.
TAGATGAAAACATACAAGAAAGTCGAAAAGAGTGGTTGTTAGAACAATTTACCACCCCGTTATGGACTTGAACCATATGATGGTCCTATATATCAAACAGGATATCCACTATTACCAGTAGCAACGGGAGTAAACCCTCAGGTAGTAATGAGGTTGTTGAAAGCGAGTGTGGTTTTTATAGCAGGGTATGAATTTCTCAAAGGGAATTATGGTAATCCGAATGATTGGAGATATCATAGGCCTAATGACTATATTAAGCCAGTTAGGGGATTTGAAACGAGTCCAATTAATCCATGGGGTGGAAATGGTCCAAAATGGTGGCTCCCTGTAGGTGGTGGAATAGGAGCATATGATTTTTATAAAAATATTCCTAAAGTTGATACAACAATTTTTACAAAGCCTGACACTTCCACTGTTTATCCGTATTATTACTACAAACAAGGAAATTAAAGAGTTATAATATGAAATACTTGTATTTAATCAGAAATATTGTATTTGCCCTAATGATTTCAATAGTGATTTTTAGATATTTTTTCTTGAGTCAATTTGATGTATCATATGAGGCGATGAGCCACTATTTATTAGGAGTTACTCTTGTATGTTTGGCTATTTGCCAGTTTATTATTTTTGTGTTAAAGAGAAGGTCATGAAAAAAGTTATTCACTTTATGTATTCTAATTACTACCAAGTTGCATCTTACTTGTTATTGTTTGATGTAATTGCGGTTTTTCTTGCTAAGAATTTTTTATTTGATAACGAGATACCTCTAGCTCTAGGTTATTCTTTTTGGTTTTTCCTTGGAGTGTTTTTAAGTTTATCGCTATTGAGGTATTTAGAGAAGAAAATTGGTATTGAAAGGTATGTGAAATAACCTTTTAATAAAAAGCAAAAGCCCGGGTAGCCGGGCTTTTCTTTTATCTCTTCTTCCACATATCAGGGTTTCTACTTGTATGCAATACCGCCGAAACAATAATGGTTTTATTATTTTCATCAATTATGTAGTGCACCATAAACGGGAATACATCTAAAACAGCAGTTCTTACCGTGTTGTAGCGGATATTTACAGCATTGGGGTTTTGCCTGATAAAATGGACTTTCTCGCGAACCTCAGCAGTAAAGCATTTACCAAGTCCGGCTTGTTGCTTATTGTACCAAAAGGCAGCTTCTTTAATGTCATCTTTGGCCAGGGGCAGGATAATAGCTTTGTACATTACAGGTCTTTTTCAATGTCATCCATAGCCGTATCAAAATCCATGGCAGAGCCGGGGTTTTGTTTGTAATCCTCAAGGCGTTTTAATACCAGTTCCTTGTGCCAGTCGGGTACGCTTACCTCTTCCTGTTCAATGTTCTTGTATTTGTTTTTAAGATCGTTCCATTCATTTATGGGAATGAATACGCCAGTAATCTGTCCTTTACTGTCTGAGATATATTGCAGGTTCATAATATTGGTTTTATCGGTTTAAATAAACTTGTTGAGTCTTATTGTCACGAATTACTGTATCTAAGAAGAAACAGTTTGTCCTTAACTTGTGGAGCAAGGTTTTCAATGTCTTGTATCCTTTGTACGGTTTTCTTATCAAAATGAGCATTACCGAGCTTTTATCAGCTAAGTCTGTTTGTGACCATCCTTTTTCTTCCCTTAAATGGGCTATGATTTTATTTGAGCCCATATCCTAGCAGATATTAAAGTATATAAAATCTTAATAATTATACAAATTTATGTAATTATAGGGCATAATCAAAACCCCCGTTCCACGTAGGAACTAAATAATGTCAATCGTTCGGCGGTAGTGTCTCGCTACGTCGTAATTAACAAGGCCTCTGGCCTGTATAATAAACGAAAGCCACGTTAGAGATAGCGTGGCTTTTGCTTTATAGCGCAGCAATATTTTTATTAAAGAAATCTTTAAACTTTTTATTGGTAAGCATTTTATCAATCTCCGCTAGCGCGGATTTGTAATCCGTGCTAAAGGCAATAAAAAGAATAAAGCCTGACAATATAGTCGGGCTTTTGTATATTTATGTTCAAAGTAAGAAGCTATGAGTAGGAAGTATAAATTCTATAATCCTGACGGTGTTTATTTTATCAGCTTTGCAGTAGAGGGTTGGGTTGATGTGTTTACCCGCAATTGTTATAAGGATATTCTCATTGAAAACATGAAGTATTGCCAAAGAAATAAAGGTCTGGAGTTATTTGCCTAGTGTATTATGACTAACCATGTCCATTTGATTGCAAGAGGTAAGAATGGAGTACAGCTTTCAGAGATTTTAAGAAGTTTACTTTAAAAGCAATAATTAATGCGATAGATGAAAACATACAAGAAAGTCGAAAAGAGTGGTTGTTAAAACAATTTACCACTCCAAAGGGTATTCGCTTTTGGCGGGCAGACAATAAACCAATAGAGTTATGGAGTAATGCAGTTATAGACCAGAAGATTATGTATATAGTAGTGCAGTTGATTATTCCGGATAGAAAAGATTGTTGGATGTTTTTGTTATTAAGTAAAGGGCACGGATTGCAAATCCCCCGTTCCACGTAGGAACTAAATAATGTCAATCGTTCGGCGGTAGCGTCTCGCTACGTCGTAATTAACAAGGCCTCTGGCCTGTATAATAAAGCAATATTTTTATTAAAGAAATCTTTAAACTTTTTATTGGTAAGCATTTTATCAATCTCCGCTAGCGCGGATTTGTAATCCGTGCTAAAGGCAATAAAAAGAATAAAGCCTGACAATATAGTCGGGCTTTTGTATATTTATGTTCAAAGTAAGAAGCTATGAGTAGGAAGTATAAATTCTATAATCCTGACGGTGTTTATTTTATCAGCTTTGCAGTAGAGGGTTGGGTTGATGTGTTTACCCGCAATTGTTATAAGGATATTCTCATTGAAAACATGAAGTATTGCCAAAGAAATAAAGGTCTGGAGTTATTTGCCTAGTGTATTATGACTAACCATGTCCATTTGATTGCAAGAGGTAAGAATGGAGTACAGCTTTCAGAGATTTTAAGAAGTTTACTTTAAAAGCAATAATTAATGCGATAGATGAAAACATACAAGAAAGTCGAAAAGAGTGGTTGTTAAAACAATTTACCACTCCAAAGGGTATTCGCTTTTGGCGGGCAGACCAGAAGCCAATAGAGTAATGCAGTTATAGACCAGAAGCTAAATTATATACATAATAATCCTGTAGAAGAAGGATTAGTTTTTAGACCAGAAGATTGTGTATATAGTAGTGCAGTTGATTATTCTGGAGAGAAAGGATTGTTGGATGTTTTTGTTATTAAGTAAAGGACACGGATTACAAATCCGCGCCAGCAAGGGAGCACACAAAAAGAAACACTAAACAAAGCCGGGCAACTGGTAAGTAGTAGTGTTAA
>CAZRRJ010000043.1:0-3295 GCA_964602515.1 uncultured Saccharicrinis sp.
AAAAAAACTTACAAAAAAAAAAAAAAAAAAAAAAAAAAAAAACAAGGCAAAAGGACTATACTTATAAAAAAGTACCTACTATAATATCAATAGGGGAGGTGAGCTTATGAAACGCATTTTGTTATTCTTAGCTTTAATGATTCTGCTTACAGTATCATGCTCACCAACAGTTGTGGTGACAGGAGATATAACGGATAGCCGAATAGAGGAATTGGTGATCCTTTCAACAGTGTGTATTTACAATCTACATTAAGAAGTAACACCTCAGATCCTGTTGATGTGTTATGGACCTCCGATATTCAAGGGGTTATAGGAAAAGAGCAAAACCTTGATAATCACCTTATTCCAGGAGATCACAAAATTTCCCTCAAGGCAAACTCTTCACTCATAGATACTACCTCAATTTTTATTTATGATTATGAGTTTACCCCAGGCAGAACACTCTACCGTCCTCAATACTTTATGAAAGAAGATCAATACCTTCCATCTGGAGAGTACGCATATTTTTCCATATCTATTCCACTTGAGAAGGAAGATCGTTTTTCTAGCAGCTTAGAGCTCACAGAACCTGCTAATACTCGTTATGCTCTTTTGAGTAGAAACTCACAAGGGAGTGGTATATCTGAAGCAGACTCTGAACTTGAGGAGTTTAAAGATTTCGTACACAATGAGGTAGTATATAAGTCAGAGAACCTTTTTCAAGTAAATGGAGAAGATTCTCCAATTAGAGCAGGTGCAATTGCTCCAAAACTACCAGATAAAGTATTACACCAGAATAACGCTCCTGCAGCAAGATATGGCACATCAAAAAATATTACATCATCATATAAGCTAGGAGACCAAAAGCAATATTATTTATGGACAGGAACCAGTGGGTATGAAAGAATTACCACAAAACTCTATAGCGTTGGTCCTTATATTCAGGTATGGGTTGATGTAGATAGTTATAACGGAAGCCCCGGTGGTAACTCAGATATTAATGAGGTTATTAAAATGGCAGAGCAAGATGTTCTTCCTAGACAAGTACATGAGATAGTAGGACCTCATTACGACTTAGACAATTCAGGAAACTTCTCAATTGTTATGTCTGACAAAATTAATGAGGGTCGATTCGCTATTGGATTTTTTAACCCTGGAGACTTCTTTGATAGTAGTCAAACAGGAAGCAATGAGGAAGATATTATATATTTAGGCTTCCCTGATCGATATGATCATAACTTTAAACCAAGATCTTTGGCCGCAACTATTGGACATGAATATACCCACTTAGTATACTTCTCTCACAAAACGTACATTCCCCTTCTGGAAGGAAAAACATCAACCATTAAACTAGAGGAGACGTTTCTTAATGAGGGACTTGCCCACTTAACAGAGAGTCTTTTTGGGTACGGTGAGTCTGGTGGTAACTTTCTCTTTGTAAAGAGCTACTTTATCTGGCCCGAGAAATTTTCTCTCTCCGATAAAAATACCGTAGGACGATCTGATGATAGCCAAGAGCGCCGAGGGGCGGTACTATCTCTCCTATGGTGGTTATTTGAGGAAGAGGGTGGCGCAGTATGGAACGCAGATGGCTCAATAACTGATAAGGGAGGAATTGCTTTTATTTCTCGACTTATTAAATCTCCCTACATAGGATGGGATAATATTGTAAAATCTTCAAAAAGCTACCGAAGTGTAACAGGAATTCTCTCATCATGGGCTGGTGAATACCTCCAGTACAATAATGGAACCGAGTCTCCTGAAGAAAATATTATTCATCCAAAAACTCAAGAAATTGTCACAACAACCCCATTCATACAAGAATTCACCTATAATGATGCATCAAGACGACTAGATACTATTTATACAATTGGCATTAACGATACGATAAACCCATACCCCTATACCATAGTGTGGGGAGACTCTTTTAGTATGGGAGAAGCCTCAAAGCTTACGATTCCCACTGCAGATCAAGGGAATATGACCTACGGATTTCCTATGTTGCGTGCAAAATAGGAGTATTGGAAGAAATCCAACAAGAAAAGCTCCGTCTCATTACTTAATATTAATGGGGTACCTTGAGAATTCTACTTGATATTTTTAACCTGAATCGTATAATACAGTTATGGATATATCAAAAGCAACTTTAGAAAGATTCCCCTTATATCATCGTATTTTACGACAAGCTCAAGAGACAGGACTATCCCACATTTCGTCTGAAGAAATTGGACGGAGAATTGGCATTAGAGGTACTCAAATAAGAAAAGACCTCACCTGCTTTAAAGAGAAAGGAACTCCCTCTATTGGGTATAACGTAGATCGTCTCAAAGCTCTGCTAGAAGAGTTTATGGGAATACATATTAAAAGAGAAGCTATTATTGCAGGTGTGGGAGACTTGGGAAAAGCTCTTACTAAGTTTGCAGGGTTTTCTCATTTAAATATATCTATTACCGAGGCATTTGATAATGACCCCAATAAGGTAGGAACCTCCATTGGAGAAATTGTAGTAAAACCAGAAGACGCCATGATTAAAACTATCAAAGAGAAGGGTATTGTTATTGGTATTATTACAGTACCTGTAAAAACAGCTCAGGATGTTGCAGATGAGATGGTGTCTGCAGGAATACGATCAATATGGAACTTTGCCCCCACAACCTTAAAGGTTCCAGAGGGTGTTTTTGTTCGAAATGAAAACCTCTCTGTAGGTTTTGCACTGGTTGGACATAAAGCAAAAGATCCTAACACCCAAGAGACCCTATAGGGCCTCTTGGAAAGTTTCACACTAAAGATATTACGCTTTTCTCATCTCCTGAGAAGCAAGCCGAATAGCCTTTATAATATTTACATACCCCGTACATCGACAAAGATTACCAGTCAAAGCACGCTTGATCTCTTGCTCTGAAGGATCTGGATTTGTAGAAAGGAGTGCATAGGTTGTCATAACCATTCCGGGAGTACAAAAGCCACACTGAATAGCTCCTGCATCAACAAATGCCTGTTGAATGGGATGAAGGGATCCATCAGCCTGGCGAACTCCCTCTATGGTAATAACCTCGGTTCCTTGAAGGGTTGATAATTTAGTTCTACAGCTACGCTTTGCACTCCCATCAATAACTACGGTACAGGTACCACAGGCACCAATGCTACACCCATCTTTACTCCCTGTAAGACCAATACCTCGAAGATAGGGGAGTAAAAAGGTTTCCCCTAAGCTATCTTCGACCGAAACAGTATTTCCATTAAGTGTAAAAGTAATCATACAAAAGCCTCCGTATCAATAGTAATAGGAAGAGAGGTGAATCTTTGACCTGTAGCA
>CAZRRJ010000044.1:0-3213 GCA_964602515.1 uncultured Saccharicrinis sp.
TATAAGCTAAATCTTTATCTGCTCGGATCATGTGGCTATGGTACAGCAGGTCATTCTATTTGACAAGCCCAAGAACTTCTGGAAGCCACATAGATAACCAAGGAATATATGTAACAAGAAGAAGCATCCCAACAAGAATAGTAAAAAATGGCAACAACCGTCCAATAACTTGTTCTATAGTAACATCGCCTATTTTACAACCTGTAAAAAGTATAGGTCCAACAGGTGGTGTTATGGTTCCAATACAGAGATTGAAAACAATCATAATACCAAAATGTACTGGATGCATACCAAAGGATTGGACAATTGGGAGAAAAATAGGTGTAAAAATAAGTACTGCCGGTGTTGGATCCATAAATGTTCCAATAATCAGCATAATAATATTCATCATTACAAGAATAATAATTTTATTATTTGTGATACTTAACAATCCCTCTGCCACAATTCCCGGGATATTAGTAAATGCCATTACCCAGGACATGATTGAAGAGACTCCAATCATAAAAATAACTATGGCAGTCATACGTGCAGACTGAAGAAGAATATTGGGGAGGTCTCTCACCTTTAATTCCCTATAGATAAGAGATAGGATAAAAGAATAAACTACTGCTATTGCAGATCCTTCGGTAGCAGTAAAGAAACCTTTTAGAATCCCACCAATAACAATCACAATCAACAATAAGCTTGGTATCGCATCAAAAAGGATTCTAAGTTTTAACTTAAAAGGAATTTTTTCACTTGATACATACCCTTCTTTTTTTGCCATAATTGCAGCAACAACCATAACGCTTAATCCCCAGAGAATCCCTGGTATATATCCAGCAATAAAGAGTGCTGAAATAGAAACACTCCCTGCAACTGTTGAGTATACAATAAGAGTGTTACTCGGAGGAATTAACATACCTGCTGGGGCACTGGCTATATTTACAGCAGAGCTAAACTCTTTTTTATAACCCTCTTTATCCTCTAATGGAGCCATAGTTCCTCCCACTGCAGCCGCTGCGGCAACTCTAGATCCACTAATGGCACCAAAAAGCATATTAGCCACAACATTAGATTGAGCTAAAGGTCCTGGCAAACGACCACTTAATACTTTTGCCGCATTTACAAGCCTAATGGCAATCCCTCCACTGTTCATAATATTACCTGCAAGGATAAAAAATGGAATTGCCAAAAGTGAAAATGAGTTAGTTCCAATAAATAGTCGCTGTGCAGATGTAGTCATAGCACCATCAAGAGGAAGAAATAGTAACATTGCCAAGGTGGAAGGAAGACCAATACTAATACTAATTGGAACACCTATTGTAAGAAATATAGGTATGAGAATAAGCATAAGGAGTCCTGCTTGCATTGCCATATCCATTACACAACCTCCTTCGCTGATATCTCTTGAATAAAAGAGATAATATTATAGATTGCATACAAAATAATAATAATACCACTTATTGGTATAGCACTATAAATAATTCCAATTGGTAGCTGTAGGGCTGCATCAAGTTGTCCCATTTGACGAACAGCTCCAAAATAACCGCCATAAACCATTACGCCAAGTGCAAATACCCCAATCAATATCTCTTGAATAATTTTTAAAATACACTGTACACGAAGCGACCGTTTCTCTACCATAAAAACAATTGCCATATGATCTCGCTTTCCAAAAACATAGGCAGCTCCATACAACACAAGCCATACAAACAGGTATTTTGCAAGTTGCTCTGTTATAGTACTGGGATTATTGAGTACTTTTCTCGTAAAGACTTGCCAAGTAACCAAGATAGTCATACTTCCCATAATGGCAATACAAAACCACTCAATAATTTTATCTACTATTAATTTGATTTTTTTCATAGATCTTAAACATCCTTTTTATCCTTTCGTAGCATTATCTGAAATTTTGAGTGTTACAAAAGGAACAGCCAGTAATCCTCCAAGACAAAAGTCAAAGAGGATTACCTCATATACTTAACTATTTGGCTAATGCTCGAATTGCATCGTATAATTTTTGAGCACCCGATGATTTACTAGTTACATCATCATGGAGAGGTTTTACATTTTGCTGAAAAGGCTTTATATCGACATCTATAAAGGTAGCTCCATTCTCAATAGCAATACTCTTTGCTGATGCTACATTCTCATTCCAAACAGAAAATTCTTTTTCAACAGCCTCATTCATAAGCTTATGAAAAGTAGCTCTGTGTTCAGTAGACATTTTATCATAGATAGAGGTATTAATAAGAATTAAATCGGGAACCATGAGGTGCTGGGTATAAGAAAAATAAGGAGCTACTTCGTAATGTTTTAAATCTACATAGGTAACTTCATTATTCTCACCACCATCTAACACTCCCTGTTGAATAGCAGTATATACTTCACTTTGTGCCATTGGTGTTCCTACACCTCCCATAAGATCAAACATGCGCTTCATTGTGTCAGATTGCATAACTCTTACCTTATAACCTTTTAGGTCTGCAGGTGATGTAATGGGCTTATCTGTATACACATTTCGAGATCCCGCTGTAAATGCACCAGCAACAATAAAGCCATTAGATCGAGTTGAAGCAAATAGATCATCTAAAACACCAGATGTAAACACTTCTTTTTGATGATCTTGACTATCATAAATATATGGTAAACCAATAACTGCAAACTCCTGATTAAAGTTTTCTACAATAGGGTTTCCTGCTGTAGCCATTTGAATAGCTCCTGATTGTACCAATTCTGCGGTTGCACGCTGATCACCTAAAAGAGCATTAGGCGAAATATCAAGCTTATACGCTCCTCCTGTCTGTTCATAGAGTTTTTCGCCAAACTCTTTTAACACCTTATACTGTGGGTGATTTTCAGATTGGTTAAACGCAAATTTTAACACTTGTGTCTTCACTTTAGTAACCTGTTGGGTGTCTGTTTCTCCAGAGCTACTCGTTGTTCCACTCTCCTTAGAACAACCGACCAAGACAACCAATACCAATACAAGCAGGGGCATTAACTTTTTCATACATCTCTCCTAAATTACACTATATTTTTACTACCAAGCAATATTACACTTCGCAATAATTTTTCTTTTACCATCTCACCCTAGATCAACTAAAAACGGTATGTGTATGATGTACGTTCCCCCCAACCATCATAGTGTTTACTATAATACGGTTCCTGTCAGCTGTCAACAAAATAGTTTCTATTCGTTAAAATCCGTCGATTATGGATAGATTATTT
>CAZRRJ010000045.1:0-1577 GCA_964602515.1 uncultured Saccharicrinis sp.
CTGGAAACTCTCGTGCCATATGAAACTTTGAGCAATCTAAATCCAAATAATACTTTTTCACCTTCTCGATACTATCAATCATACAAACTCCATAACTAATCTAGTGCATATTAATAATGCAATAAATTTCTATACTTCAAATTTTTTTGGTATTTATAGTTTGGTAAACTCTATTTCATAAAAATCATTAAACTATCTCTTTTCACAATTTACATGAATTTGAATGTAGACCAACTATCCTAATAACTTCAACTTCGCCTATTTTTCGCGAACCTTCCATCATATATCCTTTGATGCCTATCTTTATTCTATTTCGGTGTATTCTTTCTCTCATTTCAGGAAACACAATCCACATTCTTGCCGTACCAGTGATTGGTATTGGAATACTTAAATCTTCGATAATGTTATTTTTATCATCCTCAAATTCTGGATGAATACAGTAAATTCCATCACTCACATCATCACCTTCATAAAGAAAATCACATCTTAGTCCTTGGAAGGTAATCTTTCTTCCTCCTTCATTTTGAGTATAAAGCCGATATTTTACATCAAAATCTTGAGGATGGTTCCTTATAATTTCATAGGATGTCCACATAAAATCTCCTTTTACTTCAATTATTATTTCTTTCAAGTATACGTTTTGCTAGAGTAATGCAATCATCATAAGACCTTTTAAAAACATCTTCTCCAAAACTTTTTGCAAATACATTAAAAATATCTTCTGCTAGTTTTTCTGAAGACATATCTCCTTTTGAGCAAATAAAAACTTGCTTGATTTCAGACTCATACTCATCATCAGGAGCATGAGGAAATAAATTTATAGGGTCCCATTTTTTATCTCCTCATCAATAATAAATTGAAAATAAAAAATACCTAATCGATTCTAAAATTCTACCATATTTCAAGAATAAAAGATACCTCCCACGTTGTTTTTCCCTAACTACACTATTATATACTAAAAACAGGGATTTGTGTAATTATTCATAGAATCTCTAAACTAAGCGATTACTATTTGAGATTCTAAATCAATAAGATATAACCAACTTATAAAGCGTGGCCTGACACTATAATAATTTTAACTGAAATGTTTGCTAGACATAAGTGCTAGTATGTTGGTGGGCAACTGAAAAACCCAAGAGATTTGTCGAATCTAAATGTCGATATGTTGGCAGGCAACTGAAAAATCAAGAAATTTAAAAGTCGTAAAAATACCGAGGTATTCCTACGACTTTTAGACATTACTTATTCCACATCTGTTATTGAATATCCAAATTCAAGTACTTCAAACAGTCTTAATTTCATAGTATGGTAATCAAACAAATGAATTAGGTTGTACGCCTCCATTGAATCCTCATTAATCTCTATCATTTCTTTCTGATTAGGATTAAACTGCCTCTCTATGACAGACTCAAGAATCAGCTCATAATATTGATCTATGAACTTATCATAGTTCTTAATCAGAATAGGTTCCATATATGCTCCAAATTCTGTTATCTCTGCCTCCCTTCTTTGAAGCCTATAATACAATTCTCTATCCACAGTCCTCATTATTATTAAGTTTGCATACAAAAACACCT
>CAZRRJ010000045.1:1587-3142 GCA_964602515.1 uncultured Saccharicrinis sp.
CAGTTTCCCATACAGCATTTAAGCACCGCGGCACAAAGACAAATACATAACTCTACTCCTCGAATACAAAAACACCTAATATAAGTTGATATGTAATTGTATATCCATTTTTTTGCTTTTCGGCGAAAGGCGTTAAAGGGATGATTAGATGAATATAATCCATAAGTTTGTTGATCTGTCTTAATGAAAAATTATATTTTACGATATATTTTTTAGCATTGGTATAAGGAAGTATGTACCAGTCAATTTCTCACCTTCAGATAATGAATTTAAACATTCATCAATATATATTGATACCTTATCTGTTGGCAACTTAAACTCATAATCTATGAACCTTTTCAAATAACCTCTTGAATCCATATTTACACCATACATTGTAGAAACTGAATGCGATAACTGATTCGTATCAAGAGCTAAAACAAATTTATAATTATCAATATTCATTAGGTGCTTAACACTTTCCAGTACTTCAACAGCGAAAGTGGGCCGGCATCTGTCTAATTCATCAATAAATACAACTATTTTCTTATCAACACCCTCTTGGAATTCTTTTAATGCAGTCCTAAATTCATTCTTAAGCTTACTTTTCTCGCTTTAAACTTTAAACTCGATCGACCCTAATTCTCCAGATAACTCAACTAATTGCTCCTCATTAAATTCACCTAGGTTAACCCCATTCAAATCCAATACTCCATGTGTTAATATCTTCAACAAAGCAGGTATCCCCTTCTTAACTATCGGCTTTGCTTTTTCAACAACTTTGTCAAATTTTGTTTTCTCATCTTCTTTAAGATTTAACTGATTACTAAACTCTATAAGCATTGCAATTAATGGATCTTCTGAATCATCATTTGTCCATGCATTAAAGTATACTACCTCAAATTTCTCATTGAGTTGTAATTTCTTTCTCCACATTTCTAAAAACGTTGTTTTACCTGTTCCCCAACCAGAATCTATACTTAGCACAGTAGTCTCATTATAGAATTCTAAAACCTTTGTTAACCCATCAGCAAATGCCTCTCTTGATAATACATCATTTACAAATGGGGTTTCATCCGGAATCACAATATCCTTATTAAACATTCATGCACCTCCTTTACTCACAATATTTAGGCTCTACTACTCACTAAAATCAATCTCTTCCTCAGCAATGTTATAAATATCAACTCGTTGCTTAACGTCAACTCTAGTAACTAACCAATTTCTTAACGAACAGTTCTTAATGAACTCATCAATACGATTAACGCCATCAATTTCCTTAAGAGTAATTACAATTCCGAACTTTAGTCCAACGCCATACTTCTTTTCTAACCGTTCTTTAGTCTTTAAGCTTAATCCCCATATACCCTTGCCGTATGCCTTTTTAGCACGACCTCTAGGATTATAAACTTCTCTGATATGCTTAACATTGTCCCATTTTCTAAAGTACTTTCTAGCGTCTTCTTCCCAAGTATGGTGTTGAGTACCAGTACTTTGGTAATTGTTATTTATCGGCTTAATACCATCTTTCAATCTTCCAAACTGAATATCCAATTCTGTGTTCGTGTAATCAACA
>CAZRRJ010000046.1:0-3056 GCA_964602515.1 uncultured Saccharicrinis sp.
ATACAGGAGAGGCTCCATCACACTACAGAAGTAGGCACCATCTCTCAATTCCTGAGTAGTGACGGACTGTTGGATATATCACAGATTGCATTTACTTGCTATTAAAAAAATGTGTGGTATAATAATTGTGAGACAGTAATGATTAGGAGGTTCGTATGGCATGGTATTGGTGGTTAATAATTGGTATAGCAGTTGTGGTGTTGATTCCTCTGAAACTTAAAGTGTTAAGAAGCATGCTTAAGAAATCACAAAAAAAAGAATCGGACTATGATGAATAATGCCATAGTAGTAGAGGATCTTTCTTTTACCTATAAAAAGAAAAAGGCTCTTCAGGGGTTAAGTTGTGAGGTGCAGCAAGGTGAGATCTTTGGGTTTTTGGGTCCTAATGGTGCAGGAAAGTCCACAACTCAAAAAATTCTTACTGGAATTATTCGTAACTACCAAGGTTCTGCTCAGGTTTTAGGGCATGAGATGAGTAAAGTCTCGACAGAATTCTATAACAATATTGGGGTTCTTTTTGAATTTCCCTATCTCTATAACACCTTAAGTGGGTACGATAACCTTAAATATTTTTCTTCTTATTATAAGAGTCCGGTGCGAGATGTGTATGAAATTTTAGAACGCCTTGGCTTTAAAATGGATTTTGTAAAGCGACCTGTATCTTCCTACTCAAAAGGAATGAAGCAACGTATTAATATGGCACGAGCTCTCATAACAAATCCGAAACTGCTCTTTCTTGATGAACCCACTAGTGGATTGGATCCTGCTGGGGCTGTTCTGTTTAGAGAGGTAATTCGTGAGCAACAACAAAAGGGTGTTACCGTATTCTTAACAACCCATAGTATGTATGATGCGGAACTACTCTGTGATAGAGTTGGCTTTCTTGTAGATGGAACTCTTCATCTTGTAGGTACTATTAAAGGACTTAAAGATCAATATGGGGAAAAATCTTTAGAAGAAATTTTTATTGAAACTACTGGTACGAGATTGCCAGAGGAATCATCTAAGAAAGAAAGGGTTCGCCCATGAGAGCATCCTTTGTTAAGCACCTAAAACTTATGTATAAAGGAAAGTTCTTTTTTCTTATTTTAGGATCTCTTATAGTTTATTCTGCTTATATACAGTTTGGGTATGCCGATATGGATATACCTGCTCCCGAGGGGATGTCTTCGGTTTTTGAAGAATCACTCCTTGATTCTGGAGCAATTTATATTATCGGTGAATATACTCAAAGGGCACGACGATTACGAGAGATGACCAGTGAAGTACTCTTTTTTGAGATTGTTGCGGTGGGATTCCTAGGGATTGTGGCTCTTTTTTTCAAAGAGAAGGAAATGGGAGTATTTCATGCACTTGGGGTGTTGCCTTCGCCCATATGGAAAGAACTTCTCATAAAGCTTGGAGTATTTTGGCTTTTTGATATGCTCTTTACGATACTTTTACTTACTATAAATTTCTCTTTTGGTGAAACTATTACCCTATGGAGAGTATTTTTTCCTGTTACTCTTCTTTCACTTTCTATGACTATATTAGGGTTAGTGGCTTCTTTGATATGTAAAAACTTTAAGCAATTTGGGGTAATCTATACGGTACTTATTATTCTCTTAACCTCTCCACTCTTTTTATCAGCCAACACCTCTTTTGAAATACCAGGCATAGAGTACAACTATTTATACGTTCTGTATGTGCGTATAAAAGAGCTGTTTTTTGGTGGCTCCTTAGTGATTGACAGCTTTTATTTTCTCTTTATAGGTGGATTCGTTGTTTTGGGCTGGGTAACCTATAGATGGTATAAAAAGGTAATGCAGTATGGCTAAATTCCATGGATTAACATATCAATTTAAATATCTACTTACAGATAAAGTTGTACTTATTGGTATGCTTTTACCTTTAGTTTTAGCCCTTGGAGTCCGCTTTATCCCAGCGGATATTCTTTCCCAGAGTGTTTCTTTGCAAACAGTAATGGTTCAAAATTCCTTAGATGCAGAGCTACAAGATTGGTTGGAGGCAAATACATCCCTTGTGATTGTTGATTCTCATGATCAACTTACATCCTTGGTACTTGTTCCCTCTACCGAAGTTGTTGGAGTTGTTCCTCCTGTTAAACCTATAGATACAAAGTCAGTGCCAAATGACTTGGAACCCATGTATCAGGTTTCCCTTATCCTTGCGGGTGATGAATCTTCATATACCAAATCCTTTGTAAATAATTTTCACGATCTTATTACACTGCCTATTGAGGAAAATCCCTATGTTATGGCTTTGGAGGATCAGAAAGACCAATTTGTATGGTTGAGGCAGTTTTTTATTGCGGTTGTATTACTTACCGCATGCTTTATCGGTAGTTCGTTTAATGCTATTACTATGGTGTCAGAGAAAGAGAGTGGTGTTTTTATTGTACATGGGGTATTGCCTCTAGGTCGTTTCGATTTTGTATTACAACGGATAGTACTGGGTTTTGTGGTTAGTACAGTTGTGGTATTACTTACTTGGATTATTATGCTGGGGGTAGGAGTCAATATTATTGTAGCTTTTCCACTTTTACTGCTTGCCTCATATTTTTCTGCAATATTAGGACTCTATATTGCTCATGGGGCAAAGGACTATCTTGGGGTTATTGTCACGATCAAATTTGTACTTATCCTCTTTTTAGCCATACCCATTGTGGGAGTGTTAGTTGGAACGGGAACCTCTTGGTATCCGTGGGTATACTGGATTATGCCTTCGGTACCGGTATTTCAAGCTATTACTCAATTTACAGGATCTTTTGATGTAGCGTATGTTCAAAACCTAGGTGTGCTGCTTTTACATTGTATGTTATGGACACTAATATATGTAGTAATGCTATATAGGCGTTTGCAGTTTTGGTAGAGTTTTGTAGTAGATTTAAAGACCACCTCTCTGAAAGTCTCAGAAGCTCAGGGGCACCTTTTTGTTATTATTTATATATTCCGTTATCCCCATCAAGCCTTGTAATATAACTCTTTCTGTATAGAATAGGATAAACTTGCACAATTTACCGTGCTATGGTACAGTTTCTGTAATACAAACAGGGA
>CAZRRJ010000047.1:0-3053 GCA_964602515.1 uncultured Saccharicrinis sp.
AGTAAAGTTGTAGGTAGAGACCTTACAGGCACTCCCTATAGGTATTACTCTTTTTCTCTGTTTTTGCTTCTGCTTTGTTATCTATCGGTTATTAAGAGGAGGGGAGAGGGACTGTTTCTGTTAGGATGGAGTTTGTGAATTTTTTTCAGAGTTTTCTTGCTTTCATAAATGAGTTATGTTAAGCTAGTATCGTGCTGGCAGGGGGATGTTTTCTATCCCTGCTCTCCCAAAAAAGAGGGTAGGATTTTCTCTGAAGGAGATAGTAAAAAAGAACTCACAAGAAGGAATCATTGAATTTTATGTTCTCGAAAAAGAGCGAAAGTATAAAACTACACTGGATAGGAAGGGATGTATATGACTATAAAAGTTGAAAGGGTGTGTAAATCTTATGTAAAGTCTAATCGTAAACTGGAGGTGTTAAAGAATTTTAGTTACGATTTTTCTTCGGGAAAGCTTTATTTAGTGCAAGGAGACTCAGGAAGTGGGAAGTCTACATTATTAGGTCTTTTAGCTCTATTACATGAGGTTGATAGTGGCTCAATCTATTATGACGAATTATTAGTTAGTGCTATGAATGAAACGGAAAAATGTAACGTCAGAAAGAACTCTCTTGGATTAGTATTTCAGGATCATAATCTTTTAGGGCGATTGACAGTCTTGGATAATATAATCCTTGCTGATGTATGTGCTAAAACCTTATCAAAAGAAGATGCTACTCATAGAGCCTTGGAAGCCATGGATATGCTGAAAATTACTGATAAAAAAGATGCATACCCAAGAGAGCTATCAGGGGGAGAACAACAACGAGTCGGAATAGCACGAGCTATTATTAAGAATCCCGACATCTGTATTTTTGATGAACCCGTTTCTAACCTAGATAATACTAATGCACAAATTATTACAAATTTTATTGATGAATATTGCCACATAAATAAGAGAATAGGAATTGTCAGTTGCCATTCATCTCAGTTTGATCAATGCTCCGATGAAATTATATCTGTCTAAAGGAGGAAGTATGAAGGTTGTTTTATTCACTCAGGTGCTTTTTGAGAATAGCAAAATATTGATACTCTTTTGTATATTAACCATATTAACATTGACATTTTTAGGGGTTCGAGTAATAAGTTTGTCTAATGATCTTGCTGAAAATGATATGCCCGATATTATTATTAAGGGAAAAATGGATGAAGATGGTATGTTGCGATATAAATATTATAATGATATGCCTAATGTAAGCGATTATTTGCGAACAAATCTTATGGATGATGAGATTGAAATTTATGGGATTACTTCCAGAAGTATGGAAACTAAAAGAGACCCTTTAACCAATACTTTTATAGAGTATACCATATATGGAGTGAGTAATAATTTTATAGAGGAGAAATTAGCTAGAAATATAAGAGATGGGCGTTTGCCAGAAGTAGCACAGCTTGAGGCAGTAATGGGGATATATGCAAAAAATCGCTATGGAGCCACCCTAGGTGATACTATTCAACACCCCATTACATTAAATCAAGAATGGGGAAATACAGATATCAATAATTACACCCTATCTGGGGTTCTTAGTGAACAAGTTCAGTTTTTCAAAGGCGCGATCTTTGTCTCACAAGAAACATACGAATCTTTGTATGCAGATAAAGAGGAGAACCTCATATATATTTATGTGAAAAATGAAGATCAGTATAATGAAGCCTTAAATGCGGTGATTCAACTCAATATCGAAAGCTCAGTTATCGGGGATATTATAATGAATTTTCATTATAAAGAGATGGTGCGGAGGACCACTTTTTTCAGTTGTCTATTGGTTGGTGTAATTTCTTTTATTTTAGTGCTTCTTATGATAGCATATCTTATGAAAGGGCTCACAAGAAAGATTGGAATACTTAAAGCCTTAGGCGTATCTAATAGATATATTTTTACAATATTTATAGGTGGATTGGGTGTAATGTGGGGTATAAGTTTTTTAATATCTGTTGGTCTAACTTATAGCATTAGTTTACTACTCAATATGAACTTGAGCAATTTTCTAGGGTATTCAGTACAAGAATATAGGATAAATACGTATAGCATCTTAGTGGGGCTAAGCTTTATTTTAATATGTTTCGCTGCTTCTTATATAGTTATATATAGGTATAATAAAAAAATCAGCCCGAAAGAGGCTCTTGCAAAAGAGTGATATAATATTGATAAAGGATTATTACGATGGATAAAATGGTAAAAAAATTATTGATAGCCAGCCTCATTGTGTTATTTTTTTCGATTATAGTGGAAAATGTATTTAAGATAGGTTGAAAAATTGAAGCTCTTACAAAAAAGTGATATGCAGTATCTTGAAAAAGTAATATAAACCTCTGTAGGAACACCTCGTACTAAAATACAGATGTAGAAAATTTTGAGTTTTTGAAATCCTCGTTAATGGGTAATTTAATAAAATACACCCTTATGGAAGTTCAGAAAAATTTTCTTGTTGAGAATGTTCAGATAGCTCCTATATCTACACCAGCGGAGGATCTTAAAAGATTCTTGGGTAAGAGAGAGTGGTAGCCTTTGTTCTTTGTTTGGTCTTTTCTTGAGGAGGGGAGACCAAGCTATTTTTCAATACTGGCAGGTTGTTTATAAAAATTTACATATTGAGGAATCAGTATTTGGCATTATGTCCTCTTTTATCTCGATTTCAAGTTCGACTACAAGAATAATTTCAGTGTTAGTTCTTTTGGTTTGTTATCTTTTACTCTTGACCGTTGATGTGAGAACTACCTTATTTATAAATATTCTGCTTTTTGTATTTGGAGGTTTGATATTTAGTAATATAATAAAAAAGATGGATAAATCAAACTAAGAAGATTCTATTTGTCCAGGAAAGCGACATCATAGCTTTTCTATCAACTCCGATATGGTCACATATCCCTGTAATGCATTCTTGGGATGAAAAACGGAGGTAGTGCCTCAGAAAGAACCTCGACAGGAGTGCTTGAAGTGTATATACTTTCCTATATGCAATGGTGGTTGTTTGTATATTTCTAAATGCTATTATGAATATTTTGAAAATATGG
>CAZRRJ010000048.1:0-2933 GCA_964602515.1 uncultured Saccharicrinis sp.
ACCAATTGCCTAAGCTGTGAGATAGATAAAATAGCAAAACACATATCCAAAGAAGCCGCCAAAGCTACAACCCGTTATATTCTACCAGTAGAAGATGTGTATATAGTTGTTTATGGAGAAGACTTTGATGGCGAAGAAGCCAGTCGTATAGCCGCGGGAGGATTTCTGATACTTGAAGTTGTACAGGTAGGAAAAGTATTTAAATTAGCCAAAGGCGCTAAGATACTAGGAAAAGGCGGTAAAGCAGTTAATGTATCAACACGTGTGATGAAACGTTTTGCAGGTGAAGTAAGTAAAGACGCAGCAATTGATATTTTTACACAATTTACAGTACATTTTATAGAACAATCTATAAAAAATCCTGATGAAACGGCAACGAAAATAGCCCACTTAGCCTGGGGAAAAGTAAAGATAAAAGATGCAGTTATAGGTGGCATGGTTTCTTATGCATCTTTAGATAACAAAACACAGGAACTATTATCAAGCTGTGCTACTGCTATGTTCAGGAGAATACAGGATGGTGGTAGTGAGTTGATTGTGGATATTAAAGATGGAATGGAAGACTGCGCAATAGAAGCAGGTGTATCCATTGTATTTAATCAAATGAAAAAAACAGAACAGGTTAAAAAGCTGTTAAATGAGTTACAGGAAGGAATTAATTCAGATATTGTATTAAGAAAATTTTCTGATATTATAGGTTCAGATGAAGTATACAAGCTTGTTCAAAAAACAATTATAAATACTACAAAAAATGCCACAAACGAATAAAAAACAAAAAAATTTTAAACACCTGGGAGCTTATTATTCTGAGATTCTTATTGTGACAATATTTTTATTTTCTATGATATGGTTATTTTTTTCACTAAGAAATGAAACACAGCAGGATATAGTAGAAAGGATTGTAAATCAGGAATTAATAGGGGGGTCAAGGCAAATGCAGGCTATCGTAATAAAGAGGCTTTTAGTTAATACCTGGGGAAAAGCAGGTATAATGGCAGTACCTGTTATTGGTATATTAGGTTCATCCTGCTTTTTGTATAAAGAAGTATTTGCCTATATACGGTATATAAGAAAAAGTCGTCTATATAAAAAAGGCCTTGTTTTTGATTTGTATGATGATTATAAACCAACCCCTATGCTAAAACGGATAAAAAATCTTTTTTCAAAGGCACCCAAACCAACAAGGCGAAGCTACCCTACAGAAAAGGAAATGGAGGAGAAGTTAATGAAGAATAAGTATTATAAAAAGAGATAATAAAGTTAGGTTATATGCCTGTCCAACGGCAATTTGGCTTTATCTATAAAGGAGGCGATATACCAACCTTAGCCCACGAACTGGCCCATGGTGTATTTCGCTTGCGTCATACCTTTAGCGAAGAAAACGAAACCCTGATACCTAAAGGCAGCACCGAAAACCTGGTGGACTATACCAATGGCACCGCATTATTTAAATACCAATGAGAAAAGATGCACAAACCCGTTTTGAGTTATTTGAAATAATAATGAATGACGGGCAAGCGCTGACAGATGATAAAGCTTATGCCATTAATAAGTTATTTGCTACGGTAAAAAATAACCAAGAAGCCTCACAGTTACTAAATAAAATAAAGGCAAAAGGTTATGAAAAGGAATTGGTAAAAAGTATTAATAATCTACAAACAACCATATTTACCAATATAGCCAATGGCTTAGCCAGTTTGTATTACGCACAAACAAAAGAAAGCATAATAAAAGAAGGCAAAAATGTAGGTGCAGAAAACTTTTTTGCGTGGCAGCCATTAGGTAGCACTGTAGAAAAGTATAGCACCTTTGCCAATAATCCCGGTGTGAGTAATTGGATTGATTGGATGTATAAATCCAGGCTCAATAGCTATACGGTTCATCTTGAAGACGACGGAAGGTTCAGAATACACGTTATGAGTAGTAATCCTTACACCAATGCTTCGTATCACGAGAATATTTACCTTGAACCTTTTGAAACTGTAAGTGTGTATTTTGCCTCAAAAAATAAGTTTATTAATATAGAGGACAATACAGTTGTAATGCCGGGAATAATGTTGGCTTGGTTAATTGACCAAAAGGAACGGGAAGTGAATAGAATGATGGCTGAATTAGTTTTAACCGCTGCTTCTTTTTATTTGGGAGGGGCAGCAGTGATGAAATCTACTGGCAAGTATAGTCACATACTTAATTCAGCTCTATTTATTAAGAGTTTTACTGATTTGACTGTTAAGTTGGGAGATAAAGATTTACAAAAGTTATTAGGTGTATCATATGTAGAACAATACAAAAAAGTTAGTAACATTATAGATTGTGTACTTATCTTCAAGCAATTTGCCGATAAACAAATAAATCAGGAGGTATTAATGCTATCTAAGGCTTGGGAAGAAGTAAGTGATAAAAATAAACGAACTTTAGAGAAGAATTATCCTGATGTTTTTAAATTAATTCAGGAGTATACAAATGAGATAAAAAATTAAAAATGAGCTTTATAAAAAGATACAGTTATTTACGGGCTTTGTTTGTAGGCTTACCGTTTGGCTTAGGATGTTTAATAGTTGGGATAAATAATTTTATAAATATACCAAGAACAACAGAACAGCTTAAAAGCATTAATGGGGAAATAACCTCTTTTGGTATGAAAGACATCTATGATAAAGGAGCAGATAGTGTATTTGAAGTTTTCTTTATTGTTATAAATAATAGAGAGTATTATGCAGATTTAGGTTGGAAAATAGATACTTTACAAAAAAGATTACCAGTTCAATTAAAGTATAATAAGTTCGCAACAGTTTGGCATGAAAGAGGGCGAAAATATATAGAACAGATTTCAGTAGGCGAAAATATTTTATACGAATATAAACCTCCATATTGGATAGCTCATTTTTTCTTTTGGATAGGGCTTATTACTCTCGTTTCTGGAGTGGGATATT
>CAZRRJ010000049.1:0-2655 GCA_964602515.1 uncultured Saccharicrinis sp.
CGTGGAATATCAATTCCAGAGGAATATTCTCTTTCTGGGTTTGATAATCTTCCTTTTGCAGAACACATGGGAATCCCACTCTCTACAGTGGAACAGCCATCCTATAATATTGGAAACACTGCAGGACAAACACTGTTTGAAACCATTACACATCCCGATAGAACACCTTCACAACAGACCTTATTAGGAAGGTTAATCCAAAGGGAATCTACAAAACCACCAAGAAAAGGATAGTACCATGAAAAAACTCACAAGAAACTGGAAAATCCACCTAATACATCACACACACCTTGATATTGGGTATACCCACACACAGGAAGAAGTTCTACAGAGACAGTTCAGTCATACCTATAGAGCATTAGATCTTATTGATATGCACAGAGAAAATCCTGAATACTCACAATTTCGCTGGAACCCTGAGGTTACATGGGCAATAAAGCCATGGTATGACCAAGCTACATCTGATGACCGTAACCGATTTATCTCAATGATTCAGTCTGGTCATATCGGAATTGATGGACTTTATGGAAACCTTTTAACTGGACTCTGCAGACCCCAAGAGCTAAAAGAAAATTTTTATAATGCTCAATTTTTTGCAGACCTTGCAGGAATTCCTGTAACCTCTGCAATGATTACCGATGTTCCTGGTTGGAACTGGGGACTGGTAACGGCTCTTGCAAACCAAGGAATTCAGTACCTATCTGCAGGACCTAACCATTTTGACCGAATTGGGTATACATTGGAGGAACTTGGGGATGCTCCATTTTACTGGGTATCTCCATCAGGGAAAGAGAGGGTTCTCTTGTACACCCATGGAAAAGGATATGCATGGTTCCATACAAGTTTAAACAGTGAGGGTAAAAAAAACAAACTTACCTCAAGAAGAATTTTTTCTTATCTTCATCAACTTGAGAAAAAGGACTACCCGTATGATACAGTACTTATTCGATACAATATTGGGGGCGATAATGGTCCACCAGATCCTAATATTTCATCTATTGTAGAAGCGTGGAACAGAACTTACCCTCAGATACAGATACGCCTCTCTACTACATCACAAGCTATGGAAGACTTTGAAAACAGCTACGGTAATATACTCCCTTCTAAAAAAGGAGACATCACTCCCTACTGGGAGGATGGTGCATTTTCATCGGCAAGAGAAACAGCAATTGCACGAGAAACCAGCGAAAGGATGAGTCAAATACAGAGCTTAAGTTCTATACTTCATACATCTCCAGAAGAGCCTCTTTTCCGAAACACCTGGGAGCAGGTACTTCTTTATAATGAGCACACCTGGGGAGCCTATAACTCAATTAGCAAACCAGACCATACCTTTGCACAGAGCCAGTGGGAGTGGAAAAAAGAAAGAGCCCTTTTTGCCTCAAGAGGATCAAAGAAGCTCATTGAGATAATGACCCAGGGATCGTTTATTGACCAAGGTAGCTATGAAAGATCTCTCCTGAGATCAACTTCTACTCAGAACAAATTGCTAGAAGATGGTAACTCATTATGTATCTACAACACCCACCAGTGGAGCTTAAAAAACACGTTAGTTACCATAGAATCTTCTCATCTGACAGCTACAGATCAACAAAGAATCTCCCTTCCCTCTCAAAAACTTACTAGTGGTAGTCAAGTATATTTAATAGATGAAATTCCTGCATTAGGGCATAGGACATACAAGCTATCAAATAGATTAGTCAAAACAGAAGAGGATAGAAAAATCATATATCCATGCATGATACAAAAAAACACCCTAACAAATGGACTCATTAAGGTTGATATACATCCAACATCAGGGACGATTAGAAGTATACAGTACAACAATACAGAATTAGTGGATACCACTACTTCAAAAAAATTTAACCAGTACATTCTTCTTACCACTAAATATTTTGGCATCCCCAAAAGTCCAAAAGATACACAGAGTGTTTCTATAGAGATAGTAGAGAATGGACCACTAGTAGCATCATTAAGAATTCAGCGAAAAGTTCCGAGGTGTATCAATATGATTACTGATATTTCTATTCAGGCAAACAGCAAAAACATATATCTATCAAATACTCTCATCCGTCCAAAAACTAGGAAGAAAGAGGGAATTCACTTTGAGTTTCCCTTCAATTTTTCTAAAGGGAAAATAACATATGATACCCTATGGGGCTTTGCCGAGCTAAACAAGGATCAACTACCTGCATCAAATAAGAATTTCATTACTGCAACTCGCTGGGTTGATATATCGAACAAAAAGAATCAGCTAGGAGTTACATGCATACTCCAAGATGCTCCAATCTTCAAATCAGGTAACCCTCATAAAGACCCTCGGAGATCTGGGAAACCAGAAAAATCGGGATGGATGAAAAGATCTCCCGTCAACGGAACAATATATAGCTATGTTATGAATAATTACTGGATGACAAACTACAAAGCTGATCAACCAGGAGCAACATTATTTCGGTATGTTTTTGTCCCCCATGAGCACTTTGATACAGAAGAGGCAGATAAGCAAGCTCTAGAAACAAACCAGCCTCCCATTGTAGTATTAAAAGAGGAGCATAATAAAGAGTCATAAAAGATTTACACAGCACCACTATTGTGATAAAATAAATTTCTCAACCTCATCTCTTGATGGTATGGAATCTTGGGCACCCTTCCGAG
>CAZRRJ010000050.1:0-2620 GCA_964602515.1 uncultured Saccharicrinis sp.
AAAAACGGATAGTTATCGGTTTGCAAACCGATAACTATCCGTTTAAGAAAATATAACTATCGGATTTAACACCCATAAGCATGCGTTATTATATCCTTACGATATTACTGTTTTTATTCAATATTACAGGGCTAAGAGGTCAGAACTATCCAGTAAAGGTAAATGTCCAGGTGGTGCCGCCCTATTTGGTAAAACTAAGCGACTATGGCACCACCACGGAAAAAAAGCTGAATATACAGTGCCTGCTGACCGATATGCAGCAGGGTCAGCGGCAGGTACGTCTGCACCTTACGCTGACCAATAATGGCAGTATAAATGTTCGAAGCACCAATGTTATTATCAATGCCGCCCCTATACAGTTGCAGTCGGGCATGCCTTTACGCTTGAGTAACCTCGACCTGGAAGCCTATTTCCAGTATAAAAACCTTGTAGGCCTTACGCCGGCCCAGTACCAACACCCCTTACCCGAAGGATTTTATAAGCTTGGTATCACGGTATACGATTTTACCACCGGCCTGCGGTTAAGCCGGCGTACCGAAACGGGTCTTTTTATAACAATGAGCAACCCGCCCTTATTGAACCTGCCACAGCGAGGCGAGAATATACAGGCTAGCCCGGTACCCAATATCTTTTTTACCTGGACGCCCATGCACCATGGTATCCCCAATACGCTCAACCAGTTTGAACTGGTAGAGATATGGGATAACTACATCAGCCCGGAGCAGGCCTTTGTGTCTTCTCCGCGTCTGTGGACCGAGACCACCCAGGCCAACAGCCTGCTTTATAACGCGAGTAAACCAGCCCTGCAGGAAGGCAAGCGCTACGCGTGGCGTATAAAAGTGGTTAGTAGCGATCCCACTAAGCCCCTTAGCATGTTTAAAAACCGAGGCTGTAGCGAAATCTACCATTTTACCTACTCGGGCAACTGTCCGCCCCCATCACACTTACTAAGCAAAGCCCGGGGTACCACCAGCGTTAATATCCAGTGGCAAGGAGCCTCCCACTTTAGCCGGTACCGGTTACAATACCGTAAAATCAACTACAAAGAAAAAGAAAAGACCAAACGAGTTCGTAACCCCGAAACGGGTAAAAGAGAAAAAATCACCACGAGCCAAACAACCCGGGATCCCGGCTATTGGTTTCCCATCAATACCGGCAATACACAAGCTCTTATCAGTGATTTGGAGGCCGGCAGCGAATACGAGTACCGTGTTGGCGGGCACTGCAACACCAATGCCGACCCTGAAAGCTTTAGCTATAGCCCCATAAAACAATTTACCACCCCTACCCGGGAAGAAGTTCATAACTACCAGTGTGGTGTATTACCCGATATCAAACTGCAAGGGAGCAATCCCCTGCCATCCTTAAGTGTTAATGAAAGCTTTACAGCCGGCGACTTTCCCGTAACAGTAACCTGGGTAACCGGCAGTAGTGGAACTTACAGTGGAAAAGGCTATACCGTGGTTCCCTGGCTTGGGGATACAAAGCTGGCCGTAGAATTCCATAATATCTTTATCAACGACCATTACCAGCTGGTACGTGGCATGGTAGAAACGCAGAGTGACCGCAATGGCGAAAATATCGTATCCACCGGCGAGGTAAGTAACCTTGTAGATGGCGAACAAGGCAAAAAAGACCAGCAGCTGGACTTTGAAATAGCCGATATTGTTTACTACCCCGAAACAGGTCGCGTAGCCGTAACAGGTACCAATGGCGAAAAGGTTATAATCTCCGGGGCCGACTCCTACGAACTAAGCGATAACACGGGCAAAATATACCATGTTGATAAAAACGGGCAAACACAAGTGGGGCAGCAATCGGCACAGGGTGCACCTACCGCCGGCAATACCGCTGGCATAAGCACCAACAGCAAAGGGCAAAAGCAGGTGAGCAGCCTTAACCCTCAAAGTGGTATAAGGGTAAGCTTTAGTGCCAGTTCCGAACAGCGCTATGGCTTTGATGCCCCTGCGCAAGATGCGCCGGAAGAGCTAAAAGGGCTGTACACAGTGGTAGAAGGGCATGTACTGCCTTGTAAATCTATAGTGTACAAACAAAGCGACTTTATCGACTTTGCAGTAACAGGCATAGCAGCCGACAGCCTTGAATTTGTCACCCTTGGCACAGGGCGTATAATACCTGTACAAGGGCACACGCTAATGCTGGAGGGCACCGACCAGTATGGTAGCGAAACCATTATAGCGCGGTGTAATAACAAAGCAGGTAAGTGCATTGTAGCAGGTGCCTTTGAACTGGTGTACCTAAAAGAAGAACGGGTTGTTAACCTTAGCATCATCCCCACCAACAACAGGGAAGCCCCGGGATTTAGTGAACTGGAAGAGCATAATGCTATTTATCGGGGAGCCGGTATACGCTTTAATATAAAAGTAGAAGAGCAGTTTACCACCAGCTACAGTACCCTTAACGAAGCAGAAAGCCCCTTTTATGCCAACTACACCAGCGAACAAAAAGATATAATAAAGCAATACAAGGCCAAGGCAGCTATTGACCCACAACGCTACTACGTTTTTTACACCGACCTAAAGCGTAACAAAGGCAACGCACAAGAGTTAGGTTATATGCCTGTCCAACGGCAATTTGGCTTTATCTATAAAGGAGGCGA
>CAZRRJ010000051.1:0-2322 GCA_964602515.1 uncultured Saccharicrinis sp.
TGTTAATCCACACAGAAATATCATCCAACACTTTACCTGATATCGTTTCATCAATTAATTCAACTTCATCATAATAACCTGTTTCACAGTGCTGAAAGAAATGGTTCAGATCGGGATATCTAATTATCTTATAATTTGTTTTTCCATACTTATCAAGCGTTGTTCTAAACCCATTTAAATTTAAATCTGCCAAAACCTGGGTATCTTTTTCACCATTTAATACTAACAAGGGTGCATTTATTTTACACAGGTATTGCTCCGGATTATACAAAAGAAAATATCTATACCATGGTTGCATCATTTGCTTATATCGGTCACCTGTATTCTTTAGATTAAAGTTTTCAAAGCCATCTTTTATTTCTATTCCAAAATATTCTTTTACAACTGAATCCTGGTAAAATACCCTTTGCTGTATTTTTTGAAGGATAGTTACCTCCGCCAACCTGTTATTACTTTCTTGATTAATAACGTTAATGGCTTCCTGCTCTATTGCCATAATGGAGTCAATTGAAGGGCTGGAAACAAATTGTTGGAGGGATTTTTCAATTTGGGATAAAACCAACTCTTCACCAGGAATGCCAACGCCTGCTAAAGAAACAATGAATGCCATGTCATTTCTCATTGCCCCAACAAGTGTTGCAATAAGTCCACCCTCACTATGCCCGATAAGTCCAATCCGGCTATTATCAATATCTTTCCTGTTTTTAAGGTATTCAATACCTGCAATAACATCTAAAGCAAAGTCAGAAGAGGTCGCATTTACCAAAGTTGCTTTGCCGGAAGTCTCGCCAATTCCCCTGTCATCAAAACGCAAAACGGCAATACCGTGCCGTGTTAAATAATCAGCAATTACATGAAAAGGTTTATGTCCAAATATAGTTGCATCACGATCTTGTTGCCCACTCCCTGAAATTAGAATTGCAACAGGATAGTTTGTTTTACTTTCCGGGATTGTTAATGTACCTCCAAATCTTATTTTTTTATCTCTGCTGCGATACGAAACCTGTTCAACCTTGTATAAAAATGGAGGTTTAGGACTCTGAGGCCTGCTGTACTCTTTTTTCCTTCGCAGAGTTATGGGATAGCTCTTTCCTAACTGTATCCAACTTCCTTCAATTACTCTACCATTATTTACACCCTTAAAACGAGCATCCATTATACCCGAAAAAACAATACAAACACTATCTTCGGAAAGAGTGAGTTTTGAAGCAGGATAATTTAGAACTGCTTGTGCCGGAACATCAAGTACTGCTTCTTTATTGTTGAATTTAAAAATTAACTTTAGCTCATAGTTATTAACTAAAATTATCCCCTCCCACCTCTCGTAGTCTTTATTATTCTCCTCTCTTGATGAACATGAGCAAATTACCAGTATTAAAAATAATATATATAGCTTATTCATGTGTTCAGTTTTTATCAAGGTCACATGGGTACGACCTCAAATTCTATGGATAACCCAAATGCATACATAGGATATGTTTTTATCCTATGTATAACATTTAAATGATGGGTTATCTATACTGTCTTTTTCTCGAATTTGAGTGTTTTAAGCAGGTTTTGAATATCGTTACCCGGCCTAAAAACGACTTTAGCACTTTTAATACTAGCCTGGGTTACATCTTCTTCTTTATCTTCTCCACTACTACTGATATTAACCCGTAAGCTACCAAGCTCACCCAATTCGACTATTTTGCCATTGGAAAGCGATTTTTGCATTACTTTTACCATTGAGTATAATACGGCCCGTATATCTGCACCGCTGACAGTGCTTGACAGTTCTATTAATTCGGTTAGATCTTCGAGCGTTTCTTTACCTGTAACATTGGCCGATGCATAAAATTTTTGCTGTCCTCCACCTGCCACACCTGGTTGACCTCGCTTAATTACCTTGTATTTAATTGCCATAATTGTGTCTATAAAAAATGAATGGTTATGTGTTTAAAAACGGATAGTTATATTTTTCGAAACGGATAACTATCGGTTTGCAAACGGATAGTTATCCGTTTTTGAGTCAATGCTTACTTAGTTTAAAAGCCCCAATTATTCGGTAATGAGATTTTAACTATTGAGAATGGAAAGAAGAAAAGGGGAATACGCACCTGCAAGTCCAAACACCTTAGCAGGTGCTAGCGTTCAATACCCTTATTAATGGTATTTTTATATGCAGTTTTATAATTCATATTTTATTATACTTAACTATTCAAGTGAACATTTAAATACCTATACAAGTATAAGTAAAATAGATCATATAACAACACATAATAATATAAAATAATAAATTATATTTTTACACTCCTATACTTCAATCACTTAGAATTAATA
>CAZRRJ010000052.1:0-2191 GCA_964602515.1 uncultured Saccharicrinis sp.
AGGTTCAGATATTACGATGCTGATATAGGCTAGTATTTATCGGCTGATCCTATTGGCACCATGGGCGGCCTGCGCCTTTGGGGATATGTCCACAACCCCATAATATGGATTGATCCCCTTGCTGGCTCGAGGTGGCTGTGATGAGGAGTATAACTATGCCCCAACAGAAAAACATAAGCCGGGACGTTGGGGTACAGAGATGGACTTAGATGATGATACAGCTCAGAAAGTTCTAAATGAATCAATTCAGGGAGGAGTGAAAAAATGAAAATTACATTAGTTCCACCTCCTGTTGCTTGGAGTGATTGGGTATTTTGTATTTGTTTAGAGTTTTTTGAAAACAATGATTACTTAAAGGAAAATATATATATTAGTGAAGCAGATGATCTTCTGCCATTGATAAAATTAGACTGGCAAGATCCATATCCTTTTACTACTAAATGCCGAACTATTGCCGAGTCTATTGATAAGTTCTACGAATATACCCCTATTGAAAATGATATGGATATGGATATTATGTATGAATACAGAGAGCGTCATGGAATCAGACTTCTTTTTAGGGGCTCTAGATTAAGTGATTTTTATTTAGGATGTCTTAGTAATGTAGGACCTCATCTATCACTCTTTTCAGGTGAGAAGCAGATGTATTTAAGCTTTCAAGTAGATGTTGAAGAATTTAACCAAGAGCTGCTAAAATTATACAAAATGCTGTCTTCTATAGTAGATGTTGAAAAATTTAACCAAGAGCTACTAAAATTACACAAAAAGTAGGCTTATAATCTGGTGCTTAAGCCGCCTTGATGCTTAAAGCAACCATATTTAAAGTACATTTTATTTATGGGATGGCGATCGCATGGTTGGGCATCATTTTGCCGATGATGGTGGCGGCAGGCTATTTGAGCAAGGCAGCCTTAAGCCTCTCGCTAAAGTAGTAAATAACAACCTATACTATATGTTATCGAGTGGATCAGGCTTAGTTCAGGAAATCTTTAACGAAAAAGGCTATTTATTAACGGATTACCGCTATAAGCTTTGGGGAAGAAAAGAGGAAGAACGTGTATTCCGCTCTTCCAATGATAACGGAAAAGTGGTAAAATGTTTGTTAAGGTTTCAGGGTCAACAAAGTGATGAGGAGAGTGGGATTTATTATAATAGGTTTAGATATTACAATGTGGATATAGGCTTTACGTAAGATGCAAAAAGTAATTTAATTGTGCTGCCCGCAACAGAAAATGGCTTTTCTCCATAAGTTATTCAACAAGCTGAAAACGCAGGCTATACAATTGGAAAAACAGGCACAACTAATTTAACCAAAAAAAAGAGGGTGGTAACACCTTAGGAGGACGTAACTAATGAAACCTTATTACCAAATAGCTCCCCATTCATTCCATGTTCATTCGGGCGTACATTTGGCGAATGAAAATTTTGAAAGCATCAGAGGTATATTATACCCAAACCAAAAAGTAGAGCAAAAAAAGCTTTATTTTATTGCCGATGAAGAAACAAAATGGGAAAAAACATTAGCCAATATGGATATGATAGAATCTCAAGGAATAATCATTTCTAAACGCTTAAAAGAGGCTATAGAACATCTTATTTATGACCACGCGCAGATTATTCCTGTAGAAATTTATTATAAAGGCAATATTTATAAAGATTTTTTTCTGCTTCACCCTCATCATGCCATATCTGTTATTGACTTTCAAAAATCTCGCTTTAAGCCTGTTTATGATGAAGCTGGCTTTCCTAAAACAGCCTTCGTAAAGTATTTAGAATATTATGATATTTCTATTTTAGAAGAAATATATGCTCATTTCCCCCATTACCATATCGCTTATGAAGTTTTTAGCACTCCCCGAAAAATAATTTCTCAAGATATTTATAAAATCATAAAGAAAAATAAATTTAAAGTGGCAACAAATGAGCTTGTTTTTAATATATACGCCAATTATGACCCTAATGAGCATGAAGCTTATAATGCAACTGAAGATTTATTTAACTTTATAAAAAAACGCTTAAGTAGAGCATATAATTATTCTTATCTCAAAGATAAATTTAACTTATAAAATTTACCTAAAGGAAAAACCATGCTAAGCCGAGTAAGTTTAGTTTCTCAGGAGTTCATTTAGCGACCCATCAAGTATTGGTAGATGAAGTTGATTTTCATCTAGGGAGGGAGTTACCACTGATG
>CAZRRJ010000053.1:0-2186 GCA_964602515.1 uncultured Saccharicrinis sp.
TCCAACGGCAATTTGGCTTTATCTATAAAGGAGGCGATATACAAACGCTCGCCCATGAGTTGGCCCATGGTGTATTTCGCTTGCGTCATACCTTTAGCGAAGAGAACGAAGCCCTGATACCTAAAGGCAGCACCGAGAACCTGATGGATTATACCAATGGCACAGCACTATTCAAGTACCAATGGGAAAAGATGCATAACCCGGATATTGAGCTGTTTGCATTTTTAAAAGATGATGAAGAGGGGGCATCAGAAAGATCATATGGAGAATATATCAAGAAATACCTTGAGGAGATAAGGTGTTTAAGACAAGCCGGTGAAAATGAATTTATTGATGCTACATTTAAATACAATACTAAGAATAAGTTTGATAAATGGACCTACCCTCAATTAATGGATAAGGTTAAGTATGGTAGTATTTGGATGTGGATAACATTTGCTTCAAGTACTTCCGGGGAAACAATTGATATAAGCCAATTAACAATAGAGGATAATCATGTTATAGTAGGAGATAAAAGTAAGAATTACTTAACTTTTGAAGTAAGAAGTACAGATGTTGAACCATCAAATAATCTTGCTCAAAAGTTAAAAGATTACCTATGCGTAACAGAATCTGAATTTATATCTCAAATAAATAATATTACAAACAGTTTAACAGGAAAAAAAGCTAACTATATAACCCAGGAGATACTAAACTACCCAACTTGTATAATTGAGGAATTGGATGCACAAACCCGTTTTGAGTTATTTGAAATAATAATGAATGACGGGCAAGCGCTGACAGATGATAAAGCTTATGCCATTAATAAGTTATTTGCTACGGTAAAAAATAACCAAGAAGCCTCACAGTTACTAAATAAAATAAAGGCAAAAGGTTATGAAAAGGAATTGGTAAAAAGTATTAATAATCTACAAACAACCATATTTACCAATATAGCCAATGGCTTAGCCAGTTTGTATTACGCACAAACAAAAGAAAGCATAATAAAAGAAGGCAAAAATGTAGGTGCAGAAAACTTTTTTGCGTGGCAGCCATTAGGTAGCACTGTAGAAAAGTATAGCACCTTTGCCAATAATCCCGGTGTGAGTAATTGGATTGATTGGATGTATAAATCCAGGCTCAATAGCTATACGGTTCATCTTGAAGACGACGGAAGGTTCAGAATACACGTTATGAGTAGTAATCCTTACACCAATGCTTCGTATCACGAGAATATTTACCTTGAACCTTTTGAAACTGTAAGTGTGTATTTTGCCTCAAAAAATAAGTTTATTAATATAGAGGACAATACAGTTGTAATGCCCGGTATATTATTGGCTTGGACAATAGACCAAAAAGAGCGTGAAACAAATAAAATGTTGGTAGAGTTAGGTTTAACAGCAGCTTCTTTTTATTTGGGAGGAGCACAGGTAATAAAATCAACAGGGTATATATCAAAAACTATTTATACTATACTTTTTATAAAGAACTTTACTGATTTGACTGTTAAGTTGGGGGGTAATGAGTTACAAGAATTATTAACTGATGAAGTAATTGAATCATACAAAAGAATAAGTAGCCTAATCGATTGTGCATTAATATTTAAACAGTTTGCCGATAAACAAATAAATCAGGAGGTATTAATGCTATCTAAGGCTTGGGAAGAAGTAAGTGATAAAAATAAACGAACTTTAGAGAAAAATTATCCTGACGTGTTCAATTTGCTTCAAAATCATATTAAACAATCAAAAGATTAATTATGGGACTTCTAATGAAATCTGGGTATTTAAAAGTGCTTTTTGTAGGCTTACCGTTTGGCTTAGGATGCTTAATAACTGGGATAAACAAGTTTATAGAAATACCTAATAATATAGATGGTTTAGTTCTTGTGGAGGGAGAGGTAAGTAAGTATGGCTTGCGAAGGATTAAATCTGATGATTCTAATTATGAAGTGTTTTACATTGAAGTAAAACAAAAAGGATGGTATTATACAGAATTAAAAAAAAGAAAAAAGATTTTACAAACGGAATTGTCTGTTAATCTAAAAAAGACAAATCATGTTAAAATCTGGCATAGAAAGAATAGGAGAAATATAGAACAGGTTTCAGTAGGTGAAAGAAAGATGTACGAATATAAACCTCCATATTGGATGGCTCATTTTTTCTTTTGGATAGGGCTTATTACTCTCGTTTCTGGAGTGGGATATT
>CAZRRJ010000054.1:0-2172 GCA_964602515.1 uncultured Saccharicrinis sp.
TTCCTGATGGTAGCGATAAAAAAGTTCATTATATTAGTGGCACAAATGGCTTAGCCGCCATTTATACAGAGAGCAACGGCTCGAGCGAGTTATATTATGCATATACTGACTACTTAGGTTCTTTGACAACACTGACAGATAAAGCCGGAATGGTATTGGAGCGCCATGCATTTGATGCCTGGGGCAACAGGCGTAAAGCTGATAGCTGGAAGGATAAGTTAACGACACCGGTAACTTCTATTACCAACCGTGGGTTTACCATGCATGAGCATTTGGATGGGTTTGCCTTAATTAATATGAATGGCAGGGTATATGATCCGGCTATTGCCAGGTTTTTAAGTCCGGATCCACAGCTGCAGGCGCCGGGGTATTGGTTAAACTATAACAGGTATGCGTATTGTTTAAATAATCCTTTGATATATACCGATCCAGATGGAGAGTTTTGGCATTTGGTAATAGGAGCTGCAATTGGGGGAGTAATGAATACTATTACTAATGCCGATAAAATTGATAGCTTAGGTGAAGGACTTGGGTATTTTGGTATTGGAGCGTTATCTGGTGCTGTTGGTGCGGGAGTTGGTGCAGGGCTTAGTTCTGCAATGGCAGGAGGTTCTTTTGGTGCTGGTTTTGTTGGATCATCATCTGCTATGTCAGCAACATCAAGTTTTGCAACAGTATCAGCAATAGGTGCAAGTAGTAACTTTTCCAGTGGATTTATTGTTAATACGGGAAATGGACTAATGCAAGGACAATCATTGGGAAAAGCCATATGGAACGGCACAAAAGGAGCATTGAAGAGTTCGCTTGTGGGGGGTGCAAGTAATTCTGCTGCCTATGGGATGGATAAGTTTTTAATGAATGTGGAACTAGGAATAGCACCCAAAGGATGGAAATTTCTTTGGAGAATGACAGTAGGTAAAAGTTCGCTTCACAACACTCTCAGTTATATGGTAGGTTCAACTGCTGGCGACATTATGTCTAATATCTTAAGCGGCAATAAACTTTTTGAAACTGACTTTGGATTAAACTTAGGGATTGCATTACCTATTTATGCTGACATTGGAGCTCGACTTACAAAAGTTAGAAGTTATTACCTTAAAAAACAATATAAAGGAGAACAACAAATTGAAACAATTTATCCACTACCTTCAAACTCAAGAGTTCAACCTAATGGTGATTTAACTGCAAGCACTGTATTTTCAACTAAATATTATGTTCCTGAACATAAAGTAAAAGTATTTTTTGGATTTGGAAGAACAAGAACTGTTCCAGCCCAATGGCGTACTAACTATTTTAATACATATAACCCAATTATTATTAAAAACTATAGGGAATTAATGCATTTGGTAATGAGATCTTTTTAACCTTAGAATATAATGAAGTCACTTGTTATTTTTATTATTTTAGTTTATACTTCATACCCATGTTCAAGTCAGGAATTTAATAAGTCAGGAATTAATTATAATTTAGAAATCGTGGACTCTATATTATGTAGTTTTTATGATAATCTAAGAGTGTTTGTAAATGACGAGGCTAATGTACAATGTGTCAAATTTGAAAAGTATATTAATAATGATACATATATAGAGGAAGATTTCGAACTTTATTTGTTTTATCATTCAGGAAAGAAGCTTGTATTAATAGGAGAAGAAGAAGATTCAAATATACTCTATAATGTATTAAATTTGAGAAAAAGAAAATACAAGTATTTAAAATTTTTAGCTTCTACTTATGATAAAGAAAGACTTCCATATGATCAGATTTCTCATTTTAAAGTAAACTATAAATTGAGGGAAAATAATAATATGATTCTATTTAATACTACATTTACTATAGTTATTATTCAAGGTTCTTTTGAAATTGTGAAAGAAGATTTATTACTTAATTAATCAGGAAGCACCTTATCCGTTCCCCAGTACATGGTATGCAATGGGTTTTGGTGCCGTTGTTGGAGCTTTTAGTTTTCAGTCCGCTTTTGGTGCAGGAGGCTGGCTTGCTGGTGGACAAGGAGCAACTTTTAATGTTGGTGTTAATATGGGTAAATGGGCTACCAGTATAGGACAGTTTACTCCCCGTTCCACGTAGGAACTAGATAATGTCAATCGTTCGGCGGTAGCGTCTCGCTACGTCGTAATTAACAAGGCCTCTGGCCTGTATAATAAACGAAAGCCA
>CAZRRJ010000055.1:0-2018 GCA_964602515.1 uncultured Saccharicrinis sp.
TGCAGCGGAGGTTATGATGAAAAATATTAAACAGCACAAACCTTCCAATGGAGTTATTCAAATACTTACAATTACGGAAAAGCAGTTTAGTAAAATGGAATATGTCTTAGGTGAATGTTCTTCAAATATTGTGGATACAGAAGAGAGGTTAGTTGTTTTATGATGAAATTAGTGTCTTCCTACTTTGAGGAGCCCCTTGAAATTCAAGAGACATCTATATCTCTACTTATTATTGAAAATCCTCATATGTTAGTTGCATTTATTAATGAATTACAGCAAGCTTTAAATAAAGAGGACACCTCCTTTGCTTTGCTGAAAGGTTCTCGCAAATTTTCTGTTGATAAGGAGGTAGAGTTAATTACAGATATTTTTAGTATAGATATAAATAACAGGAAAGTATTAAGTAAAATATATGAAGACCTGACAAATCGAGCCCATGAGGATGAATTTTTCTTAAGAACTCATGAGTTAGAGGGGGAAATTATCTCATTTATTGATAATCTACTACAGGGATATGATTACCCCTTATTCTGCAAAGATGAGGTTTCTCTCCCCTCCATTATGAAGGATTTAGAAGTGAGCATAGATATTGAGTCCCTCACTATTTTAGAACATTTGCAGAATTATGTAGAAATAATCTCAACCCTATTTAAGAAAAAACTATTTGTATTTATCAACCTGAAATCGTTCTTATCTAAAGAAGATTTACAGCACTTTTACCAGTTTTGTATCTACGAGAAAATTCATATTTTACTTATTGAGACTATTGAGAGATTTCCACGTATCTATTGTGAAAATGTGAGAATTATTGATAGTGATTTATGTGAGATCTAGAAAACTTAGTAGACAGATATATAAAAGATAAGTACTATAAGCATAGTAATGATTACCGTATAAGCACCAACGTTGTGGTGGCGTTATCTTGAATTTGAGGTTTGAGAGTGGTGTAGTTTTATATGGTAGTCAAACGAGGGGAGCAGGGGAGGGGGTAGACACCCCGTTTGAGAGTGGTGTAGTTTTATATGGTAGTCAAACTGGAGTCCTACAGGGTCATCAATGATCCAAGTTTGAGAGTGGTGTAGTTTTATATGGTAGTCAAACAACGTCTATAGTTACTGTTTGTCTCTCTCTGTTTGAGAGTGGTGTAGTTTTATATGGTAGTCAAACCTTCGATGTTTACCTTGTAATCTTTCATATGTTTGAGAGTGGTGTAGTTTTATATGGTAGTCAAACTGTACTGTTCTTCTTATTTACTTGATTTGGGTTTGAGAGTGGTGTAGTTTTATATGGTAGTCAAACCCTACAGAGGAGCAGAGCCCTATAGAGATGTTTGAGAGTGGTGTAGTTTTATATGGTAGTCAAACCTGATGGCTTAGATGGATTTGTAGGCAATAGTTTGAGAGTGGTGTAGTTTTATATGGTAGTCAAACGGAGGTGTCAACGATCACAAGTACGGATGGTTTGAGAGTGGTGTAGTTTTATATGGTAGTCAAACCATAGCTATATTAGCTTCGTTTATCTTGTCGTTTGAGAGTGGTGTAGTTTTATATGGTAGTCAAACAATATCGTCGCTGTAAAGCGTACAATCTTTGTTTGAGAGTGGTGTAGTTTTATATGGTAGTCAAACTAAATAGCAACTTAATATATAGGAGGTATAGTTTGAGAGTGGTGTAGTTTTATATGGTAGTCAAACTCTAGTCTTTTTCATTTTCTTCCTCCTGTAGTTTGAGAGTGGTGTAGTTTTATATGGTAGTCAAACTCACCACCTTAATATACTCATTATCCGCTAGTTTGAGAGTGGTGTAGTTTTATATGGTAGTCAAACTTTGGCAGTGATGACTTCACTGTAGAGTGGGTTTGAGAGTGGTGTAGTTTTATATGGTAGTCAAACAATGGAGAAACGACCAAATACGAAACGGTAGTTTGAGAGTGGTGTAGTTTTATATGGTAGTCAAACTCCATTTTAGCTGCTTGCATTTGTGGTGCTGTTTGAGAGTGGTGTAGTTTTATATGGTAGT
>CAZRRJ010000056.1:0-1974 GCA_964602515.1 uncultured Saccharicrinis sp.
ACTATAATAAATTATTGCAGAAAAATTATTTTTTTTCTGGTTTTGGCATTTGAGGTGGTTTTTTTTTTTTTTTTTTTTTGATAAAATTCTCACAAGAGGTTTAACCTCTGAGCTAACTCGGGAGGTGCTTCCCCCATGGCAAGTGGTGTTTACACTGCGTAAGCTTCTCGGGCTAGCTCTTTAATTTTTATGGTAAAAGGGGGAAAAAAGGGGGCTATGTGAAAAGTGCTAAGAGAGATATATGGTTAATGTTATTCGTATTGCTTATATTCATATTAGGTTGTAGGCAAATATGGGATGATTCAGAATCAGGAGTTAATCCTGAACAACCTGTGGCAGACAATAGTTTTGAGTTGTCGGGGTTACGCTATGTATCTGTAGGGAACTTTATTGAGCTCGCTGCGGAGTATTCTGACCCCAAAAAAATAGGTACCCCTGTTATAACTCGTTGGGAGAGTTCTCATACAAGTAAAGCCAAGGTCGATGGAGGAACCATTCGAGGGCTATCTCCTCAAAAAGATGTTGTAGTAACGGCCACAAGTAGTGAATTTAAGAAGGACACATATATTGTTACGGTGTTTGACCTAGATTTAGAGCCCAACGAGGATAAAGTCGGTGTAGGAAATACAATCACTATCAATCCAAATATAGTTCCATTAGGTGTATCAAGTGATGATATCAATCTTACCTGGAGCTATGGTCCTCCAACGGGTCAAGCACAACTGATTCAGGCTACTGATGGATTTTCCCAGGTGGTATCTCGCCAAGTAGGTAATGTAACTTTACAACCAAATAATGATGGAACTGTAGACCTTACAGGAGTAGAACGAGGCGTTGTGCTGCTTACAGCAAAGACGGTAGATGGAAATAGTTGGAGTAAAGAGATTACTATACAAGCTCTTTCCATAGATGTTGAGAATAACACAGCCATAGTTGCGAAAGATAGGAGTATTGGATTAACCGCAATGCCGAGTGCTTCTTTTAGCCCAACTCCCCCTTATATTTGGACAGTTTCACCAGAGAGCGCAGAGTATGGTGAGGTGTCTGCACATTTAGCAGATTTAGGAGAAACTGCATCACTTAAGGGGAAGAAAGTCGGAATAGTAACCGTAGAAGTGGCTACCAGTGACACCTATGCAGAAGTTGCTACAACAGATGTAGAAGTGTATGATCTTGCAACAAATCTTCCCCGAGTTCCTGATGATGATATAGCTACAGTTCGTGGGTTAATCACTACTCCAGAGTTAAACCAAGTGAGTCTTGGCAGGATTGAGAGTACAACGATACATCTTAACACTCCAGTTGATATAGGAGCTACGATTAATCAGATAGAAGGAGGTTCTGTTTCCCTAGTAGATGACGTTTTTTGGAGTACCGAATATGCGAATAATGGAGCTAGTATACGTATTGAGAAAGATTCAAATACTGGTGCTGTAACAATAACAGGAACAGAAGTAGGAACTCTGCTACTTAAAGCCACAGGGGTAGGGAATGGAGAGTGGGTATATCTTATCATGATTAGTGGTGAGAATATGGAAACAGGGGATAAGTTTGCAATATCTGCAGAGGATTTTTCTATTGATATTGAAGATCTTGCAAATGCCATAGCTGCAGAGATGCTAGAGGAAGAGGTGTTAAGTAGATCAAGTGCAGTAGCTTGGCATCTAACAGATTCTCGTGTTTCGGCTACTGTAGCAGTGAGTGATCTATCTGTTTTAGAGTCTGAGGTAGAAGAAGGACATAGCTATGATATAGATCTTGTAGTAGAGGAAGAGGTAACTACTAAAAAAACCATAACAGTATTGGTCAGAGGAGAGAATACAGTCATAGGATCAGAGTACGGAATCTACGGAAAAGACTTCAGCATAGATGTCAGCGAATTACCACTTACGAAAGAGATTCTAGAGAATAGTGCGAATGCAGGAGCGAAGGCATGGAAGCTTGCAGACAATAGTGAAGCGTCCTTTGGATTCA
>CAZRRJ010000057.1:0-1946 GCA_964602515.1 uncultured Saccharicrinis sp.
ATTCCCTGCCTAGCTCGAGAAAGTAAAACTCTGTATGTATTTTTTAAATATTTTTTATTAATTTCAGTATTGATATTTTGCCATTTTGATCCTTTAAATTTTTTATATTGCCATAGGTTATTATACAAGTGAAAATTTGCTCCCCAAGCAACACAGGCCCAGTCAATTTCAAGCCCTTGAATATCAAATTCCGTTGCAACCTCCTCTAAGAAGTAAGAAGAACGAACATCATCATTATCATCAAGAAACCAGTGCGTAGCCTGAATCTCATTTTTAACATTAATACCACAAGGTCGTAAACGGCGGGCTCCCGAAGAGGCAATCAACCCAATGCGTTCTGTTCCTCTAGCTTGCTTTTTCAGCCATTGCTTAGCAATATCTAAATCTCTTGTTAATACGATGGGGTACTCTGACTGCAACTCAAGATATAAACTTCGAGCAGAGTCCATATCTAACTCTAATAAATCATGGATAAAGCTAGAAAGCTTCTCTGATCGAAAAGATCGAACAGATACAGCAAGGTGTAAATCTGGATGAATATCTGCATGCATCTCCAACCAAGATTTCAACTCATTCTGTTTTAAATAATTCTCATTTTCAATAATAACATTCGAATAATGAACTTCCCATTCTCCATAATGGGTTTTTAAGGCACTCACCCACTCCTCGAGACCTGCCTCTCCTGTATTTATCTCTTGGCCTCCACCTATCAAACAAATTATTGTACACCAATCATTATGCCTATTCATTACATTAATAAGAAATTCAGGCTCAGACATACCAAAGCTCTCAATGCCCTTCTTTCGTTTCATAAAAGAACTGACTTGCTTTAAATCCCACGCACGCTGGGCCTCATCAAAGACAACTACTCTTTCAGATGGAGCACTTTTTGATTCTATATTATCATTTCGAAAGTGATGAATATTCTGAATAAAAGCATTGGCCTTTCTTGCTGATTCTTTTTTTGATATCTTTTTTCCCGTATCAGTGGCCCCAGTAGAGGCATCTCTAGCCAATGCTTCTCGAAGGACCTCGACTAATGGTCCATTCCCTGAAAGAAAAACTGCACCTTCATTCTCATCTGCATGCATTCGTTCATTCGCTATATTTAGACCAGCTAAAGTTTTACCTGCGCCAGGAACTCCTGTAATAAAACAGATGGACTTTACTCTAGATTTCTTAGAGTGTTCTACTATTTGATTAATACAAGCTGCTGTTTTAGATAAATTTATCGCACCAGAATCAGACCGAGTGATTTCCTTTACATTATGTCCCTTATATAAAGCTTTAGCAGCCTCAACTATCGTTGGTGTTGGCTTGTATATTGAACTCTCCCAATAGGAAACATCAATTTCTTTCTCTTCAGTATTAGCATCAATACAGAGAGCCATAACTTCTTGTAAATTTTGTTTGTTTGCATAAGCAACAGTGAGGTTTCTTTTAATATATCCAATATCATTCTTTACAGGCAAAGCATTTGTAGCAACAAGTAAAGGAATAAGAGTTATATGATGACTTCCTTCATGAAAATTCTTTAAATCAAGAGAGTAGTCAATAACCTGCTCAACTGCATGCTTTTGATATTCGTCTGCGCCAACCTTAAATTCAATTATAAATGCAGTACTACCAATAATAACAATATTATCAACACGCTTTCCCATTCGTGGAATAGTGAACTCAAAGTACACTTGACCTTTAAAATTTCCTAACTGATTTTGAAGAATCTCTATTTGAGATTGCCAAGCATTTACCTGTAACTCATCTAATCTTCTATTGCTATAATTTCGAGTTAACTCTCCAACTATATTAGAAGTTGAATCAGCTTTAAAGCCTTTAATTGTGTTTGAATAGTACGATCGATTTATCATGTTTCTATGTTTTATCCTTCCCAGTAAATTCAGCTATAAGGAACTCTCTATCCTGAGGGGAAACACGGAGGTGAATCA
>CAZRRJ010000058.1:0-1913 GCA_964602515.1 uncultured Saccharicrinis sp.
CGCTTGAATGGCATTCAAGAGGTAAGGGGTTCGACTCCCCTCACCTCCAATAATCAAAAGTCTAAGGTCCTATGAAAGACTTTAGACTTTTTTATTTTTTACATACTTCTTTTACAAATACTAAACAAATGTTACCTTTTTTTAAGTTTTAACGGTATTATCTCTTGCTCTTTCTATCAGAGTGTCTTATAATTTTATGTATGAAAGAGTTAACAAAGCGACAAGAGGAAATTTTAGCATTTATTCGGAAATACAAAGAAGAAAATAGTTATCCACCGGTAAATCGGGAAATTGCAGCTCATTTTTCTATCTCTGTAAAAGCGGCTCACGATCATATAAAGGCTCTCCAGAAAAAAAATAAAATCACCCTTGTAAAAGGGCGATCAAGAACACTAGAGTGCACACCTGATAGTACCCTTGAAAAAACGAGAGATATTCCTCTCCTTGGAGAGGTTGCTGCGGGTATTCCTATTCATGCAGAAGAAAATTACAATGGAAATATTACTATACCATCAACTCTTTTACATACTCAGAAAAAATACTTTGCCCTACAAGTAGAGGGAGAAAGTATGATTGGCGATGGAATCTTAGATGGAGATATTGCTATTATTCAGTATCAAAACACAGCTAATGATGGTGATATTATTGTTGCACGGGTAGATGATACGCCTGTTACCCTTAAAAGGTTTTATAAAGAGGCTAGTCGTATACGGCTAGAAGCTCGAAATGAAGAATTTGCAAACATATACTCAAAAGATGTATCAGTTCTAGGAAAGCTTCATATGATATTTAGGACTTATGGATCCTAAAGCTATGCCTGTCTATCTCTACTCGGGACCAGAGGTAGAGGAAAAGAGTGCTGCTATTGCAAGCTTACTCAAAACAATTAAAACATCCTGTGGAGAAGATCCTGAAATAATAAAGCTCTATCCGCAGGACTCAAATATTGATGAGTGGTATGGGGAGCTTCAAAATGGATCCCTTTTTTCAGCCCATAGATTGTTCCACTTTCAAAGGGTTGATGAGTTTTCTGCCCAAGAAATCAAGACTATAGTACTTGGAATTGAGACACTTCCAGAAGAGACAACCCTACTCTTTACCACTCTTAAGCCTCAAGCCCCCAGTGGTATTGATAAACTTGTTCCACCAAAGCAAAAAAAAGTGTTTTGGGAACTCTATGAAAACCAAAAACAGCAGTGGATAGAGCGATATGTTGAAAAAGAGAAAAAAAGTATTACCCGGGAAGCAATTGATACAATTCTTAATGTTGTAGAGAATAATAAAAAGGACCTGAGAGAAACCTGTGATAAGCTCTTAGCTTTTACGCGGGAAGAACAGGAGATTACGGAGTATCATGTAGAAACATTTATCTACCATAGCAAGGAAGAGAATGTGTTTACCCTATTCCACACAATTATCCATAGAGACCTTGAGGGAGCCTTAAAAATACTTCACACCCTTGCTCTCTCAGGAGAGGCCTCCCCTAGCGCCCTCCTACCTGGTCTCTTATGGCAGTTCCGAAGACTACTGAGTCTTGCAAATTTAGAAGACCAAGGTGTTCCTCTTTCCGAAGCGTGTATGAAGGTAAAAATACTGGGTAAAGGCTCTCCCATACGAGGTGCGAGGAATCAGAAAACCTACAAAGAGGGAATTGCAAACTTCTCTGCTACTGAGTTACAACAGTGTATTGCTCAACTTGCAAAGTGTGAAGAGCAGGCAAGAACTCTCAAAAGTGATCAACACACCCTACTCTTAGAACTGTTTTTATACGAGGTTATTCAGAAGAAAGGTGCTAACCTTTCTACATATCAGGGATTCCAACCTCGACCCATTGGGGTATAAAAAAAGGTCGTACCTTAGTACGACCCAATGCCCCGGAGACGATTCGAACGTCCGACCTACTGCTTAGGAGG
>CAZRRJ010000059.1:0-1865 GCA_964602515.1 uncultured Saccharicrinis sp.
CACTCATGCCGATTATCAAACTTTTGTTGTTAAAATGCTTCGTAAATATTATCCTAGAATATTTAATATTCCTCCAAGAGACAGTGCTGAATGGAAAACTGAGTATAATGCAAGAACTTCTACAGAGCGTTCAAACAAACGTGAGAAATTAGACTTCCTATTAGAAAACGGCAGACACCGCTCAACTAAAATGTGGTACTGCCGCCTCTATCACATCTTAATGCTACAGCATCTGGATACATGGAATTTGCCTTACGAATCCACCCTTAGACAGTTGATTCAAAGAGGGGCATAATCCATCTATTATTATTCACAATTTTAAGAAGTCGGTCGCCCTACAAAACCATCAAACTTAGATTCCCGAAAGGAAAGATACTAAACCCTTTAAAACGGTTCAACGCCGCAATGGTAAGACTGTCTCTGAACATGTTACCTGTCCACTTTGTGGTGCGCCTCATCATTATCTTTATGATAACAATGGCGGCAACGGTCAATATCAATGTAAAGTCTGTGGCAAAACCTTTATCACTGGAGAACAAATTTCAAAAAAACTTACACTTAAATGTCCTTATTGTGGCCACACCCTTTCTCCTATCAAAAATCGCAAGTTTTTCACCATTCATAAATGCATCAATAACAAATGCTCCTACTACCTTCTGAACAAAAAGAAAGTAGCTAAAGAAATCCTTGATAATAACGAGACGTATAAACACAAACTTCATTATCTCTATCGTGAATTTAATGTTGATTTCTTCAAAACAGATATGACTGTAATTGATAAAAATGCTTCTTCTCTTAAGTTTAGAAAAAACAATGCTCACATCATGTCTCTTTGTCTAACATTCCACGTTAATTTTGGTCTTTCTCTTAGGAAAACTTCCTTGGCTCTTAAAGATCTCTACGGCATCAATGTCTCTCACACCATGGTTGCCAACTACTGTAAAACAGCATCTGCTACTATTAAACCTTTTGTTGACAACTATAACTACCCTAAATCGGACACCTTTATTGCTGACGAAACTTACATCAAAGTCCATGGTGCTAAAGGTTATATCTGGTTTGTTATGGATGCTGTCTCTCACTCTGTCATTGGCTATCAAGTCTCTGACTCTCGTTCTGTTGGACCATGCATTCTTTCTATGCGAATGGCCTTTAAACATGTTACTTCCACCTCAAAACTATTTAGATTTATTGCCGATGGCTATAGTGCCTATCCTCTAGCCTCTCAGCAGTTTGCACTTCGAAGAAACAACCCTTTGAATTTCGCCATTACCCAAGTCATCGGATTATCTAATGATGATGCTGTTTCAACTGAATTTAGATCTTTCAAACAGATAGTTGAACGCCTTAATCGCACTTTTAAAGTCACCTATCGTTGCTCTTGTGGTTACGATAACTTCGATGGCGCCAACTATGCTGTATCACTTTGGGTTGCTTATTACAACTTCCTTAGGCCGCATTCATCTAAAAGCTACAATGTTCTCAACTCTATTGATGCAATTCAAAACGCTGAAAATATGCCTGGCAAGTGGCAACTCCTCTTACAGCTTGGTCAACAAACTATCTTAGAACATCAAAAACTTTCATCATCTAATTGTTCTTAGATTTGATCCTGAGGCATTGCCACAGTCGTCAAAATCTTTGATTTTGATTTATCCTTGATAGCACAAAAATCAATGCTACACTGCGTCTCTTTCGACGTAACATCTCTAACTGTTCTTGAGTTTTCACCGTCGCCAAGGTCTATTTGCATTGTTTTTTTTTGCTGTCAAGGGCGACGTCCGACTTATGTAAAATACATATTTGAAATTTTCAAAGTTTTTTTCTCGAAATTTTTCTATTTCTAGTTTTCATAACTCACTTTA
>CAZRRJ010000060.1:0-1849 GCA_964602515.1 uncultured Saccharicrinis sp.
ATGAAGTAGGAACAAATGATAAAGGACAACAGGTCACAGAGCGTCCAAATGGAAAAATCATTAATGAATCGACAGGAGATAATCTTGGAAATTGTTATGAATGTAATGCACCTGTAAGTTCATATCAAGGAGAGAAGGATCTTGAAAGGCATATAAAACTAACAGGGCACTTAGGACCACTAAAATCAAACCCATCGACACCAGTATGGAAAGTCAAGGATGAAGTTATCAATAAAGAGGTAAACAATAATGTACAGGTTGGGTGTGTTGAGGGGACGAGTCAGGATGTTTCTGATTTAGAAAATTATATCAGTCGAGACGATTGGGGAGCAAGTCCTGTAATTGACGAATTTGAACCAGAGTACCTGACTGAAAATCTAGCTGACTATTACAACTCAATTGTAATACACCACTCAGATAGGAGCGCTAACGAAGACATTTTTGACTTTCAAGAGTATTTTCAAGAAGATAGGGAATATGCAGATATTGCATATCATTATGTAATCAATGGAGATGGTGTGATATATGAAGGACGACCAATCGACATTAAAGGTTCGCACGTTGCACTAAAAAATTCAAACAAGATAGGTGTTGTTTTAATGGGTAATTTCCATAACAATAGCGGTATTAAAGGAAATGCCATTGACTGGTTTAACTGGTTTAAAGGTGAAGGTTATACTACACCATCAGATGTGCAAATAGAAAGGTTGAAGAATTTGGTGAATACACTTGATTCTCAATATGGGATTGATGTTGTAGGAGGACACAAAGACTTTTATGTTGATGGGCATGCGTCAGATTGTCCAGGAAACATTGCTTATCCAATTTTGGTGGAAGAAGACATAATTAGATTAGGAGAGAAGTAAGGTGAAGAAGAATAAGTTGATACTTTTTAGTTTTATCATACTTATTTTAGTATGTGTAACGTTGGTGAATATTGTAAGTGAGATTAACACAGCAAAAAGATTTGATTCTATTCATTTCAATATGCTAATAGTTATGATATGTTTGTCATCATTCTTTGTTAAGTATGAAAAGTTCAAGGAGTTATTCATAAAAAATTTTATATATAGTACGGTGTTTGCAGTTGCATCGATAATTGCATATAACCTGTATGATTCAAATGATAAATACTTCTCTTTCGAAATGGAGAGTTATTCTTGGAGTGGTGGAATTAATTATTTGAGAGTGATGTTTTACATAATAATAGCGCTTGCATTTGGAATGGTGGTTTGGTGGCTGAAACAGAAAACCACAATAAAAATCAATCACATGCGTAATGTCGGATGAGTCGTGATATTCTGACCACATTTAATTCAATATTTTAGCAACATAAATCAACACAAAACCTATGGTTTCGATAATCCCAGTCAGACCATGGGTTTTACTCTGCTCGTTGATAAAAATTTCACGACAGAATAATCATTCTGCAGTCATTTCAAGTTGGCACCTATTTAATCGGGACGGAAAGTAGGTAAACCCAGCTCTAAGTCATAAGTCTGAATTAATTTTAAAATAATCATGATACACTTTCATGGTTATTTTTTTACCTACAAGATATTCAGGGACGGAATAAAAGTTGTATTTATACCTGGCAAAGCTGTATTTATCTACTTTAGACGATATTAATTCAGCTAATTCTAATAATATGACGTTAGCGTAAAGTTAATTTCGGAAAAAGAAATATAAAAGAATACAAAAAAACACCCCTTGTGGTATGATGGTTTCGCTAAAAAACTAACGTCAAGGATGGTGCTTTTTATGTATGATAGTATACTGCAATTTATGGAAAATGAAACCCCTAAAATGGAAAAAATTATAGCTAAATTTTTAGATGATGAGACAACGT
>CAZRRJ010000061.1:0-1827 GCA_964602515.1 uncultured Saccharicrinis sp.
TTCCTGATGGTAGCGATAAAAAAGTTCATTATATTAGTGGCACAAATGGCTTAGCGGCCATTTATACAGAGAGCAACGGCTCGGGCCAGTTATATTATGCCTATACTGATTATTTAGGTTCTTTGACAACACTGACAGATGAGGCCGGAACAGTATTGGAGCGCCATGCCTTTGATGCCTGGGGTAACAGGCGTAAGGCTGATAGCTGGAAGGATAAGTTAACTACACCGGTAACTTCCATTACCGACCGTGGGTTTACCATGCATGAGCATTTGGATGGGTTTGCATTGATTAATATGAATGGCAGGGTATATGATCCGGCTATTGCCAGGTTTTTAAGTCCTGATCCACAGCTGCAAGCGCCGGGGTATTGGTTAAACTATAACAGGTATGCGTATTGCCTGAATAACCCTATGTTATATACCGACCCGAGCGGCGAGGCCTGGTGGTTTGTAGCAGGCGCTATAATTGGTGCTTATGCAGGTGGTACTGTAGCCAACGGTGGGGAGTTTAACCCGGGAGACTGGAACTACAATACCAGTACATGGTATGCAATGGGTTTTGGTGCCGTTGTTGGAGCTTTTAGTTTTCAGTCCGCTTTTGGTGCAGGAGGCTGGCTTGCTGGTGGACAAGGAGCAACTTTTAATGTTGGTGTTAATATGGGTAAATGGGCTACCAGTATAGGACAGTTTACTCTCAACTCCGGCGTACTAAGCTGGCAGGGAGCAGGAGTAACAACTCTGGCTGGTGGTGGACTTTGGCTGGCTAACCAGGATTTAAGTTCTCCCGAAAAAAATGCTATTGGTGCTATTAATAAAGCGAGAGTTGAAGTTGACGCAAATGGTGGGGGTTATATTTCCATGCCTACTAGAAATGGGGTAGCAGGGCCATGGGCAGCTAGCGCTTCTGATAATAGTTTATCGAATAACTTTATTGCCGGCACTGCATTTTCTGCTACGACAAGCTTAGCTAAAGGTGGCTATAATATTATCAATAATGAATTTCTTCGTCAAAGTGCTTTAAATGGTCTTGATGAAACACCATTAAAAGTACCAAAGGGACTTAAAATAGTTGGTAAATATGGAGGTACAGTCTTTACTCTTTATGGGGCTTATAATATTGACAATCAGTGGAGGAATAATCAAATAGGTACAACTGAGATGATTATTGAACAAACCTCAAATGGTATTGGAGCAGTTCCAGTTATTGGCACCTCTTGGAGCATAGGTTGGAATCTTGGTAAATGGTATGGCCCAAGTAAGTGGTATGGAACTAATGACACAAAATGGTTTAAATAAATACAATGAAAGACTTATATTCATATATTTTTACAAAAGCATATTTCTTTTGTATTAATGTTTTTAAAGAAAAAGAGTTTCCCCAGTATTTTGCAATACTCACAATAATATTTATTGGTGTAACTAATTTGTATATTATATTGTCCTTAATAGAGTATTTATTGCTGCCAGATAAGTTCGACTTTTATGGGGAATACTATAAATACTTCTCGCTTATTTCAGGATTACTTGCTTTGGTTTACTTTAACTACAACAAGAAGTACGATAAGATATTATCTTACTATAAGGGGTTCTCAATTGAGAAATTGCGAAAGCTGAAAATCTATAGTATTATCTACCTATTGATACTTTTTGTAGGGTTCTTTGCATTAGGAGCGTTATTAAGGAGTTATTATATTGCTAATGCATAAAAAGTGAAAATTCATCTTAATATTGCGCATAATAAAAGCCCGGCAATGAGGTACTCTCCGCTAACGCGGATTTGTAATCCGTGCTAAAGGCAATAAAAAGAATAAAGCCTGACAATATA
>CAZRRJ010000062.1:0-1818 GCA_964602515.1 uncultured Saccharicrinis sp.
TTCACCAGCATGTCACCACGGCTGATGTCGATCTCGTCGTTCAGCGTCAGGGTTACCGCCTGACCGGCAAAGGCCTCGTCCAGATTACCGTCGAAGGTCACGATCTCCTTGACGGTGCTGGTCTTGCGTGACGGCAGCACCATCACTTCATCACCCGGCTGAATCAGACCGGACGCCACGGTACCGCAGTACCCACGAAAATCGAGGTTCGGACGGTTGACGTACTGCACCGGGAAGCGGAAATCAACAAGGTTCTTGTCCTTGGCGATCTCGACCTGCTCGAGCAGGGTCATCAGCGGCTCGCCCTGATACCAGCCCATCTTCTCGCTGGCAGACACCACGTTGTCGCCTTCCAGGGCGGAGATCGGCACAAAGCGGATGTCCGGCACGTTCAGCTTGTCCGCAAAGGTCAGGTAGTCGGCGCGGATGTCGTTGTAGACCTTCTCGCTGTAGTCGACCAGGTCCATCTTGTTGATGGCGACCAGTACGTGCTTGATGCCCAGCAGGCTGGCAATGAAGCTGTGGCGCTTGGTCTGGGTCAGTACGCCGTGACGCGCATCGATCATCACGATCGCCAGATCACAGGTGGACGCACCGGTCGCCATGTTGCGGGTGTACTGCTCGTGTCCGGGGGTGTCGGCAATGATGAACTTGCGCTCGCTGGTGGAGAAGTAGCGGTAGGCCACATCAATGGTGATGCCCTGCTCGCGCTCGGCCTGCAGACCATCGACCAAGAGCGCCAGGTCGATACGCTCGCCCTGGGTACCGTGCTTGCCGGAATCGTTGCGCACGGCCGCCAGCTGATCTTCATAGATCATCTTGGAGTCGTGCAGCAGGCGCCCGATCAGGGTGCTCTTGCCGTCATCCACGCTACCGCAGGTCAAGAGGCGCAACAGCTCCTTCTGTTCGTGTTGCGCCAGGTAAGCGTTGATATCGGTGGAAATAAGTTCGGATTGATGACTCATGATACCTGTACCCAATTAACTCAGAAGTAGCCTTCTTGCTTTTTCTTCTCCATGGAGCCGGAGCTGTCGTGGTCGATCGCTCGGCCCTGGCGCTCGGACGTGGTGGTCAGCAGCATTTCCTGAATCACCTCCGGCAGGGTGTCCGCTTCGGACTCCACCGCGCCGGTCAGCGGGTAGCAGCCCAGGGTACGGAAACGCACCATCTTCATTTCCGGGGTCTCGCCCTCTTCCAGCGGCATGCGCTCATCATCAACCATGATCAGCATGCCGTCGCGCTCGACAACCGGACGCTCCTTGGCCAGGTACAGCGGTACAATCGGGATCGCTTCCAGATGGATGTACTGCCAGATATCCAGCTCGGTCCAGTTCGACAGCGGGAAGACACGAATGCTCTCGCCCTTGTTGACCTTGCCGTTGTAAATGCTCCACAGCTCCGGACGCTGGTTTTTCGGATCCCAGCGGTGGTTGCGGTCACGGAAGCTGTAGACACGCTCCTTGGCGCGGGACTTTTCCTCGTCACGGCGCGCACCACCGAAGGCCGCATCAAAGCCGTACTTGTTCAGTGCCTGCTTGAGCGACTGGGTCTTCATGATGTCGGTGTGCTTGGAGCTGCCGTGGGTAAAGGGACTGATGCCCATGTCCACGCCTTCCTGGTTGATGTGGACAATCAGGTCCATGCCGGCCTCGGCGGCCATCTGGTCACGGAACTCGATCATCTCCTTGAACTTCCAGGTGGTATCGACATGCATCAGCGGGAACGGCGGCTTGCCCGGGTAGAACGCCTTGCGTGCCAGGTGCAGCATGACAGAGGAGTCTTTACCGATGGAGTAGAGCATCACCGGGTTATCGAACT
>CAZRRJ010000063.1:0-1812 GCA_964602515.1 uncultured Saccharicrinis sp.
AGTAGCACAACACCCTGCGGAAATTGCTCCTACCAAGGGGTTCATTAATAACTGAAAAGGGTAGTTACAGGGAGCCATAATCAGTGCAACCCCAAGAGGTTCATAGTAAATTTTACTATTTGAAGGCTGTAGGTGGAGTGGTGTTTTTACTCTTTTAGGCTTTGCCCACTTCTTAAGATGTTTAATGTGGTTCCTTATTTCCTGGGTAACAATACTAATCTCGGTAACAAAAAACTCCTCCGGTGATTTGTGAAGATCCTTCCAAATAGCATCTTCTAGCCGCTCTTTATACTTTGCAATTCCAAACTCTAGGGCTTTTAACTGCTTTATCCTAAAGGCAATATCACGAGTTACATGGGTTCCAAAAAACTCATGTTGATCTTGCACACTCTTTTCAATAACTAATCTATCTGTATCTGTCATAAACACTCCTTTTGGCAGGTGAGTAGCCACTCATTTGTATCATATATAGAAAAACAACACAACAAGTATACAAAGTTTTCATATTTTTTCCACCTATGTAATAAACTTTTTTATCTCACCCTTGATTTATATCTTATACTCCGATAGAGTTTTTTGGGGGAGAATATGGTGTCTAGTAGGTGCAAATATATATTATTGGTTTATATTTTTTTATTTCCTGTTCAGATATTTTCAGAAGAGCCACCACACAAGGAAGAGGCTGACAAACAGTCAAATTTCTCCTATTTTGTCGCTATGTCTACAGGCGTTGAGTTTGGCGATATTAGAGAACTAGTATTTCAACCTACAGGGAGAGGAGAGAAAAAACTGTTAAGTGAGCTCCAATGGCAACATCTTTTTTCCTCTTATATAGAGGCTTCATCAAGCTTTCGATATAAAAAATTCTTTTTTGATCTCAAACTTCGCACTGCAATCCCCTCTAGAGTAGGAGAAGTTTACAACTCTGACTATCTTATTCCCGATAGCCCAGCAAAAACAAACTTTTCAATGCACGAAAACTACTTAGATAAGAGCTTTTCCTTGTTCTTCATGGGAAAATTCCCCCTAAAACTCCATAGTAAGTGGATTGTACTACCCTCAATAGGACTCTCCATTGAGAACAAAAAATGGTCTGCCATGCACGGATATAAGCAGTATTCACCTATCAATAACCCCCAAGCAATAACAGATGAGACTCCCAAAGTCCCTCTTTATGGAAATATTATCTCCTATGATCAACTTATTATATACCCAGTCATAGGTGTGGAAAATCAAATTGAGATATCTAAAAATATAATTCTAAATCTAGGAACCTTCATATATCCCTATATTTATATCAACGCTGTTGATAGCCACTATTTAAGGAATAGGGAGTTTAGAGATAGTATGCACGGATTTCTGGGAATAAGGACAACCATAGAGACAACAGTTTTTCCCTTTAAGAATAATCAAGATATTGGATTAACTTTTTCAACCAGTTATGAAAAGTATCAAGCAAATGGTGATACCACACTAGCAGAAATTGGAGAACTAGAAGGGTCAAATATATTGGGATTCTATAAAAATGGAGCGGGTTCAAGTAACTCTTTCTTTACAATGTCCATAGGAGTAGCCTTCTATCCTGATAGGCAATAAAAAGCTGTAAGGGGGAAAACTTTCCAAAGAGAAACCCCTTATATACACCTATTTTTTCAATAGCTCTGGGATTTATACAGAAAAACCCTTGTAAATTTCAGAATCTAAGGTATTATTAGAAGTGAGTAACCACTCGCTCCTAGAAAGAACATAAAGGAAGGTGACAATGGTAAATGCCTATGTAAAAGCTCGATGTAACCTACTAGCGGTACTTCG
>CAZRRJ010000064.1:0-1812 GCA_964602515.1 uncultured Saccharicrinis sp.
TGCTGTGTTGTGAAATTCGCCATTCAACATATATTCTTACCCCCTTCTTTGTAATTTTCTGCCACTTTTTGACAGTGATGTACCCCATACTCCCACTTTTACCCACTTAAGTCAACGAAAAAAAAGATAAAAGTATAACAAAAGGGTAACACTTTAGTATAAAATTACTTAACAAATGATATGTATTTTAGAGATAAAGGCAAAATAAAAGCTTATAACTCCTTACAGAGAAAGAAATTATAAGCTTTTACATAAAAATGGATTCAACGTGGGAAAAGGTGGCAGATTTCAGGGGTTTAGATGGTGGGAAAAAGGGGGAATTCTTACAATATGAGTTATATTGATGTAAAGAGATCATGCTCAGGGTCAAGAAATACCGAAGAGTCTAACCCAGGAAGAATATTATGATCTTTTTCAAGCTGTAAAATCCAGCCAGCATCGGCATTCCACTGAGAAAGTGCCGATAAAATTCTGTCACAATTTTTCATATGTTGAATTATTCTTGACGATGCGTACTGAGAGAAGGCACCAGATTTAATAAGAAAGGCCCAATCAGATGACATGGCAAGAAAAAGTTCCTTAATTGCTTGCTGAATGGTTCGCTTTTGCAACCCCTTAGCATGGGGAAATCTATTCACCATTTCTATGATAGACTCAACCCCTTTATGAAGATAGCGGTACATCTCATCATTAGAACCATCAAGCCAAGTCTCCGCATACCCACGATCGCCCCAACTTGAAAATGTAGGAACGCCATGCTGCACAGGAAGGTTCATATCAAGATACTGCTCGGCGGTGACCATAGAGAGCGTGGGATGTTCATGGGTAGCTCGAATTAACTGATCTAACCACTCTACCCCCTCATGCCACCAGTGACCAAAAAGCTCTGCATCTAAGGTAATGGTAAAGCAGGGAGGAATATCTAAGGATTTAGATAACTTACTTACTCGAAACTCTCGGTTATGGAGAAAATTACGAACATGCTCTTTCACCCGCTTTGACGCAAGTTCAGGATCATAAGGCATCTTGGTATCTTCATGAATAGAGGTAACAGCAAAATACTTATACCCCGTAAAAGAGCGAACTCCCGGTTCATGAATAAATCCACGCAAGTAGTCGATATCTCGATAAAACCCAATATCACTATGAAAGTCTCTATACGCACCATCTGCGGGGTACCCTTTTTGGGCATCCCAAATATCCTGACACGCAGAAAAGTCTCTTCCAAAAAATGCAATTCCCGTACGTGGTGATACCATAGGTGCGTATACCCCATAGGGTAATGAGGACTCGGAAAATAACTGTCCATGAGAAGATACATAGGTGTAAGCAATTCTCTCCCGAGCAAGAATATCATCTAAACCATGATAAAATCCACACTCCGGTAACCAGAACCCCTTAGACCGTTGTTTCAGGTAGTACTCAAAAGATTGAAGGCCACCAGAAACCTGCCCTGCAACCGCCTGTGGATACCCCTGATACATGGGTAAATACGCATGGGTTGCTGCGGTGGTAATCAGGGTAACACCTCCCGCTTCATTAAGTGTACCAAGAACACCAAGAAGGTTTTTATCCCAAAGATCATATTGTTCCAAAGTTTTTTTATATCGACTACAAATTCTTTGGGCCTCATTACGATGAGGTGAATCATGAGGAAGGGTTTCTAACTCCTTCTCTCCTAAGTCTATCATAAGCTGAACATGGTTACGATACCGGTCACTCAAAAGCTCATCTTTAAGCATAGCTCCTAAGGTTGGTGATATTGAGAGAGTAATATTACTAGGAATTCCATCGGCCTGTAGCTTTTCAAGC
>CAZRRJ010000065.1:0-1777 GCA_964602515.1 uncultured Saccharicrinis sp.
GCGCCTCGGCACTGAGATACCCGCGTTCACGCATCAGCTTGAGCGTCGTCATCCGCAACACTTCGAGGCGCAGATCATCGATCGGCGCACGATCGCGAATCGCCTCGACCACCGCCTCCGGAACCCCCACCAGCTGCTTGGCAATAAACGAATGGGTCGGTACACAGAACCTGCAGCAGTTTTCAACACTGACCGTCAGCAGCACGACCTGACGTTCCACAGGGCTCAGGGAACAGGTTTCAAACTGGCGCATCAGCTGCTGATAGGCTTCCAGAACCTCCGGCGCCCCGGCCAGCTGAGCATACAGATTGGGCACAAAACCAAGCGATTCAGCGGCATGCAGCAGAATCGGCTTGGCCGCCTCCGGCGCCGTTTCGGGGGTATAAGCGGGAAAGACCTTCATACGCAGAAACTCCAGCAAGGAAACCTTGCTAAAGCTTAGCCAGCAGCCGGCCATCTTTTGCAGACAAAAAAAACGGTGGCCGAAGCCACCGTTTTTTGTCGTCCGGGCAATCAGCCAGCGACAAAGCGAATCATCACACCGGCCGCAACCGCCGAGCCGATCACACCGGCCACGTTCGGGCCCATGGCGTGCATCAGCAGGAAGTTCTGCGGGTTCGATTCAAGCCCCAGCTTGTTGGATACCCGTGCGGCCATCGGCACCGCGGATACACCGGCCGAGCCGATCAGCGGGTTGACCTTGTGCTTGCTGACCTTGTTCATCAGCTTCGCCATCAGTACACCGCTCGCAGTACCGATACAGAAGGCCACGATACCGAGCGCCAGAATCCCCAGGGTTTCAGCCTGCAGGAACTTGTCGGCCACCAGCTTGGAACCCACGGAGAGTCCGAGGAAGATGGTCACGGTATTGATCAGCGCGTTCTGCGCGGTGTCGGACAGACGATCGACCACACCACATTCGCGCATCAGGTTACCGAAGCAGAACATCCCCAGCAGCGGCGCCGCATCGGGCAGCAGGATCGCCACCAGCAGCAGCAGCAGCAGCGGGAAAATGATCTTCTCGCGCTTGGACACGTTGCGCAGCTGAGTCATGACGATCTGACGGTCGCTCTGGGAGGTCAGCGCACGCATGATCGGCGGCTGAATCAGCGGTACCAGTGCCATGTAGGAGTAGGCAGCCACGGCGATGGCACCGAGCAGTTCCGGCGCCAGCATGCTGGAGACATAGATTGCGGTGGGGCCGTCCGCACCACCGATAATCCCGATGGCGGCCGCCTGAGCCAGACTGAAGTCCATCAGACCGAGCTGGGTCAGACCCACGGCACCGATCACGGTCGCAAAGATACCGAACTGTGCAGCCGCACCCAGAAACAGCGTCTTCGGGTTACCCAGCAGCGGACCGAAATCGGTCATCGCGCCAACACCCATGAAGATCACCAGCGGAGCCACTCCGGAGGCGATCGCCACGGAGTAGAAGTTGTACAGCATACCGTTGCTGTATCCAGCATCGTTGGCAATGTTGATCGCCGCCTGATGCAGCGCCGCCGGTGCCGTGTGATAGGCCTCGACCAGTGCATGCGGATCCAGACTCGGTACCTGCAGCAGCGCCGACAGCGCCTGCAGCACTTCAGGTTTGCCCATCGCAACGGCCTGCTCGACCGACGACAGCGCCAGACCGGCTTCCGGAATATTGGCCAGAATGCCACCGAAACCGATCGGCACCAGCAGCAGCGGTTCGAAGTTCTTGCGAATCGCCAGGAACAGCAGCAGGAAACCGACGGCGATCATGATCGCCTGGCCGAGCTCCAGGTTGTAC
>CAZRRJ010000066.1:0-1775 GCA_964602515.1 uncultured Saccharicrinis sp.
TAAATGGTTACCCTATACGGAGGTATTTGAGGGGAGGTAGGCTTTACGTCAATAGCGGCAGTGTAGCCATAAAAGAAATGTTTTCGCAGCTGGTACAACAAGTGGTGGCGGCTTATGAGAAAAACAAGGGTGAAGCCAAAAATGAAGACCATAAGGCAAGCTTGCTCCAAATATCAGCAGAAGGAGCTATTGCCAATATGAGCAGCGAAATGGCCACGGGCATGTTAACGGATATTGCCCTGCCATCAGCTAATACAGCAATGGTGGAGGTAACAGATCAAATTACCGTAGCCTGTAAATTAACGGTAACAAAAGATGTAGATAAATACAAAACAATCCTTGTGCTGACCCTGGGCAATGAAAAAAGTATAGAGATAGATGTTGAAGTGGCCGAACTAAAGCTGGTGGATTTTGATGTGCTGGGCAGGTATACCTTATTGGATCAATAAAAAAACATATAATACAAGATCAATCAATATAACAAATAAAAACCTTGATAAAGTGGGTTAAGTCAATTATTATGAAAAAAAGTAAACCGTTATTTATTCTATTGTTAATATTAATTGCTATGAGCTATATACAATGCCAGGACACAGAGAAAAACAGCGCAATCAATTACTGTGAAACCGTAAACCCGGATTATGTACCACATTATATCCATGTTAAACCGGCCTTAAATTATCCTAAGCAGGTTTATCATTTAGATACCGACCAATACCCGGCTAACTTATCCAAACTGGACAGGTTGCAGCATTTGTATTTCTCTAATAAGGTAGACAATGCGCTCTTGACCGAATTAAATAAAAGCCAGGCTTGTCTTAGGAGAATGTCAATGTTCGATTGTAAGGTGGATCAACTGGATTTTAATGGGGCTAATATGGATAGTTTAAAATACTTTAATATTACTTTCTCAGAGTTTAAGGATATACAATCTGTTGTTCAAAATATTTCAAGGCTTAAGGCTTTAGAAAGTCTATTTTTTGTTGAATGTGGTATACAAGAGTTTCCTAAAGAATGGCTTAAGTTGCAACATTTAAAGGAAGTTGGTATTGGAACCATGAATCCTGCTGATTTTAACTATGAACAAGCATGCCAGAGGGTTTCCCACTTAAAACAGTTAAGGGAATTAAGTTTTAGCTCTGCCGGTATAACAAAGCTGCCGGATACATTTCAAAGTTTAAAACACTTAAAATCAGTTCTGTTTTATAACTGCCCCAAGTTACATATTCAACACGTGGTTTCACAGCTTCAGGACTGGAAGAATTTAGAGGAATTTAGTATGGCCAAGAATATAGAAGAGTTGCCCAAAGAGTTCTTAAAGCTCAAAACATTAAAGAAGATTGATTTAGCCAATAATCTTAAACTCAATATTCCCCAGGCCTTGTCTATTCTATGCCAGTTAGAGAATATTGAAGAGTTGGATTTATCCTATTGTATAGAGCAGGTGCCGGAAGAAAAGACCATTGGTTTTTTTGATGACCTTGTAAAAATGAAAAAGTTAAAGAAATTGTCATTAGCTGGCAATTACCACCTAAGCAGTAAATATTACTGGAGTATTTTTGAGCAGTTGCCGGAGTTGGAGGATTTGGACATATCCGTTTGTTATGGTGTTATTGAACCGGGTATTCACAAGCTGTCAAAACTTAAAAAGCTTAATATTACCCGAACTGGGGATAATAAGTTAGACCTTATCGACCGTTTTCCATCCTCACTTGAAAGTCTGGAATTTAAAGCTAGTCACCTTGAAGAGTTTCCAAAGGAGATTATCAATACCC
>CAZRRJ010000067.1:0-1731 GCA_964602515.1 uncultured Saccharicrinis sp.
CAGGAATACGAGGATAGTTAATATTAACAAGAAACTCACAGTTAGAAAGTTCCATAAGTTGGTGTAAGTTATTAAGCACTATCTCTGCTAGATGGGTAAAATTATCAATACTAGAAGGATCACCAGAAGAGAGTGCAATTGCAGGGATTCCTCGGAGGTGCGCTTCTCGTGCTGCCCCAAGAGTTCCTGAATACACAATATCAGTACCTACATTATACCCTTCATTAATACCAGAGATAACAAGATCGGGGCGAAGCTCTAATGCTCCTCCCAGAGAGTACAAAACGCAATCTGCGGGAGTGCCTTCACAGGAGTACTTCTGGGAGGCGAGTTCGCGAAACACAACTTCACTATGAAGCGTTATTCCGTGGGACTTCCCACTCTGCTGAGTACTGGGAGCCACAACCCATATATTGTGGTGTGGCGCAAACACCTTGGCCAAGGTGATAATACCTTGGCTATGTACTCCATCATCATTAGTCATTAAGATGTTCATAGTTAACCCTTTTCTACGATAACCCCAGAAGAAGGCTCTAATTGAAAGGCTGTTGGAGCGAATCCAAAAATATGCTCATACTCCACAAATCGCTCCTCGAGCTCGGAGATTTTATCGGAATCAATAATTGTCAACACACAGCCACCAAAGTTGATCCCCATAAGTTGGCTACTATAACATCCCTGTATTTCCAAGGCGCGCTTAATAAGCCAGTCTGTCTCTGGAGAGTAAATCTCAAAATTATCCCTCAAAGACTCATAAGATCGTACAATATACTTTCCAAAAGGATCAAAGTCACCATGCTTAAGATAACGTGAGGCCTCAACTGCTCGGCGATTTTCTTCTACAATGTGTAGACAGTACCGCTTGGCATCTTTAGAAAGTCCTTGGGTTGAAAACTGAATATCCGTAGTATCAATCTCTCGAACAGGAATATCTACACGGGACTTAATGAAATCAAAACCCTCTTTAATAAGCTCAGATCTCGAAGCAGTCTCCTCTTTATCTACAAAGACAGGAACATTACTATTTGTTATGTAGTAAGATATTCCGGGATACACCGCAGGAATGTCCTCATGTTCTAACGACTTCATATCAAAAAGGGAAAACATTCCCTCTTTTGCATAAAGCATTGCCATAATATCTGAAATATGCACATGCTCATCAAGAAAAGATGATTTTGCAAAATAGATAGTCTCAATCACCTGCCTATCGTCAAGATGGTAACCGTGAAGAGCTTTCATAGCTGCCATGGTAGCAGTGGCAAGTGCTGTGGTAGAGCGAAAACCCATACCCAAAGGTATGTCTGACTGTATCGTAATATCAAGCCCTTTAAAACTATAGTTTCTTCGGTTGAGCTCGTAGAGGATACCTTTTACATTATTTGCCCACCTATCCTCTTTTCGATATTTCAAGTTTGGGATGGTTGTCTTTTTTCGTTCACCAAGATCTGCAGAATAAAACCGTAAGGAGTTATCCGTACGAGGAGAGATTGCTACCCTCGCCCGTTTATTGAGGGCACCTACTAGTACATGCCCCTCGCAGAACTCAACAAACTCACCAAAGAGACACGCGAGTCCTGGGGCTGATGCAACAACCTTAGGAACAACTCCGTACTCCTCTTTATGCAGTTTCTCTATTGTTTTCATACGTTTACCTCCAAATTGTACCACAACTCAAGAGGTATGACAAGAAGTATGTTTATTTTTCTGAAATTCCGTATTTCTTGTTAAATC
>CAZRRJ010000068.1:0-1717 GCA_964602515.1 uncultured Saccharicrinis sp.
AGCTGGTTAAGATTGGCTTTGTTGAAGAAGTAACACCGGCTACGCTGTCTAAAAAGCTTAGAAATCATGCTGATATTCTAGAAGAGAAATTTAATATTCATATTGAGTTTATCCGAAAGAGTGACAAGCGGATTCTATCAATTAGTGACGGTAATGACGATGATGACAGTAATGACAGTAATATAGCCTAAGATTTTGGCGTCATGACGGTAAAAGTGTTATATAGAATACCGTCATAGGGGAGGTATGTAGAATGGCTTTAATAAGTTTTGGTAAACAGGAAATTGATGAATTGAATGCAGAGATTGAAAGGCGTCAAGATGAAGTGGTTAATCTTGACGCTAGATGTAATGCTTTCGAAAAGGATATTGAAGAAAAAGATCTGATTATCCAGAATCATAAAAATTACATCAAGCAGATTGAAGAAATTGTTGAAAAGTATGAAAAGCTTATAGAAGAAAATAAAGGTCTAAATGTTATTATCGATAACCCAGAACGAAGTTCTAAAGCAATGGTAGAGAACCTGAAATTGATCAGTGAACTGAAGAATAAGGGTTGTTCATATAGGCAGATATCTAAGGAGATTGAGGAAGTAACTGGAGAGGTGCTAGTGTACTCTACAGTTAGATATCTTTATAAGAAGTACATAGAAACCGCTGAGCAGTAGAGCTGAACAAAACAGCTGCTTTAGCAGATGGCAAGCTTCCAATTTGTCCGACAAATTTGTAAAAAGTGGGTTGCCCACACCCTGTTAGGAGGAAAAGTTATGTGTTTGAAAACAAAGAGAATATATGCTCGTGTTACAGAAGATGAAATGAAAATAATAGAAAAGAAAATCAAAGAAGGTGGTTATAAAAATCTTTCTGAATATGCAAGGGATAAGGTTATTAATAAGAGTATTATTGAATATGACTTTGGTGATATAAATAAGAGATTATCTATACTTGGTGAAAGGCTAAATCATATAGTAATACTTTGTCATAAAGGAGTGATTGATACCGTTGATATGACGTCTTTTACAGAAGAAATCGAATCAATTAGATATGCTATAGAACATGTAGAAGAAAAATGAATTATAATATAATTGTCCCAAATATTGACAAGTTGTCCCAAAGTGTTATAATTGTATTAGAGGTGAATGAGATGAAAAAGAAAAACGTTTTAAACTTAATAAAATATTATACTGAGAAGAATGATGTAGCATTTCGAAATGAAGCATATGAGATTGCAAAGTATTTTGACGAGATAAATAATTATCAGTTGTCGGAATATATAATGGGGTTGCTTTCAAGCACAAATACATTTTCCCCACAGGTTGATGAATCGGATAGTCATTACTTTAAAAAGATTGAGACGTCTTCTGAATCATTACCTTTACCAGAAGAGATAAAGGATGATGTCCTAGGCATAGTTAATGCAGTGGGGCACAATGTAGGAATAAATAAATTTCTATTTCAAGGACCACCAGGTACTGGAAAAACGGAATCGGTTAAACAAATAGCTAGGATACTTGAAAGAGAGCTGTATGCTGTTGATTTTAATCAAATAATCGATAGTAAATTAGGCCAAACTGGAAAAAATATTGCAGAATTGTTTGATGAAATTCAAGCAGTTCCTAACCCTGAAAAAGTTGTTGTTCTATTTGATGAAATAGATATATTAGCAGTAGATAGAATTAATTCAAACGATTTACGTGAAATGGGAAGAGCAACATCAT
>CAZRRJ010000069.1:0-1665 GCA_964602515.1 uncultured Saccharicrinis sp.
TTGCCACCAATAGATACCAAAGAGTCGGAGAGCCTATTAACTCCCCCTTTTACAGTGGGTCCTGCAAGGGTCAATGTTTTTTGAAGTGTAGGGTTTAATCCTAACACAAGAATAGTACTCATACATCACATCCTAATGGGTTACACCTAAAGAGGTTTTAGAGATAAAGGAGTCAAGAGCCCCAAAGTAGTTAAACCCCAAATCCTGCTGGGCAGTATAGGTTCCAGTATATGCAATATCACCTGAAATATCGAGAATATCATAAGTTACCCTAAGATCACTATTTCCTTCAACATTTCCTACGGGAGTTCTTCCCTCATACTCGGTTTCTAAAATAACCTTAGCACTCCCCTCCTTAGTTTCAAGCACCAGAAGATCGGTACCTGAGCTTGCGAAGGTAACATAGGTGCTTCCATCCACCACATGCAACGCACACTGTAGAGAAAAATCAAAAACACCAGCACAAAAAGACACAAAAAAACTAGGATACTTCTGGTTTCTCACACTGTAATCAAACCAGATATTACCGTACATATTGGAGTAGTCCATTGAGAGAGGTGGCTCAGCCTGAAAGAAAAGGCTCAAGGAAGAAACTTCAGCAGGCACAACACCTTGCTGCATAGGTACCACAAAGGAAAAATTGTCTATAAGGGTGTGTCCCTCTTGAAACATACCAAATATGCCTAATAGAATGAGTCCATCCAAAGTTACCGTCTCATCAAAATACTCATTTAAGGAACCCAGCAAACGATCACTTATCATCTGACTCACCTCAGGCACGTCCTCCAAAAATGAAACACCAGACCCACCCTGCTTGAGAAGATCTAAAATAAGAGCTTCCGTTTCACTCACAGACAAGAGCTCTCCATTCAGTGAAGTCTCATAAAACTCTTCTGTCATGCGAGTCGTAAATTCATCTGTTCCCTCGGCTGTCACTACAAACCATGGAAACAGTACCATACAGCAGAAGATTCCTATTCTCTTTTTCATAAACGTCCTCATTCATAGTTAAGCGTACCAAAAAGCCCAAGATCACCTAACTATGCTAACCTCTCAACCCAACTCCTCCATGAGTTTTTTACACACCACAGACCCCTAGTACATGTACTAATCAGATATCCCTAATTGTGATAGGATATCAAAAAAACTTGCATCGGAAGAATCGTCACCAGTAAGAACTAAGTTACCAGAAAACATGTTATCTCCACTGTTTGTGTAGACCGAATAAAATAGTGGTACAGAGACATTAAATTGCATGCCCTCTTGGTATTTTCCTTTTTCGGAGAGTACCGATACCGTATGTAATTTTACGCCACCGTAAGGGGTATCTAAGACATGGTAATTTTGAGAAGACCCATCTATCCGAAAACTTACCTGCTCAGAAGTAAAGTCCATAATCATCTCTATAGAAAAAATAGCACTGCCTCCATCAAACTGTATGTATATATCATCAAGCTCCCAGTCACGTAAAATATACTCAAAACTCATACTCATGGTGGCAGTAAGACTACTATAATCAGAGGCTGCTTTCATTTTTAAGCCCATATCAAAATCCATAATATCAAGAGGCTTTTGAGTACCAACCCCGGGTGCAGAGTAGGTAAAATCTTCCAGAATAGGTATTCCCTCTTCTAGCCCTCCCATAAGCCCTAAAAACATAATACC
>CAZRRJ010000070.1:0-1635 GCA_964602515.1 uncultured Saccharicrinis sp.
TGCTATCTATGATACTGATGATATCTGCACTTTTTCCTATTCAGCAGTCTATAAGAAAAAACATGGAAACAATTCATGCAAAGCTTATGGTTCAGGTGGAGGAGGAGTTTCAGGTTAATATTTTATACGATTCTATATCTCCTAGTGTATTTCAATATGTAGAGTTGCGAAATATAGAGCTTATTAACAAATCGGATAACAGAACCATTCTGTCGGTAGACCGGTTTAGAGTCCATTATTCACTGTTAGAACTACTTTTTGCTCAGAGAGGTAAAAAGCCTACAACTCTCTCTATTCATAGAGCTAATATATACATAGACACCATAAATCAACCGTATATTCTTCAAAAATTTCTTACCCAGGGAGAGTCTAAGAACAAAGGAAGTAATTCACAGGAAAAGCAAGAAAACCGAACAACATCTTTACCTGATTTTGCAATAAAAGCAACCCAGTGCTTTATCACTGTTTATGGAGACAATCAAAGTATAACTATAGAATCACAGTCAATGGATGCTCTATTCAAAGATAATAATATAGACTTTAAAATTTTAGGTCTTGTACAAGGGTATCAAGATGGAGAACACATTCTTTCTTCAGATCTCAGAATAACTGGGCAAACAGGAAACTTCTTTCAAACCTTTGTTACTACTGTTAAGCTTAAACAGTTAAAATATGCAAATATACTTATTACTGATCAAAGCTTTCAGATACACAGAGATCAAAATGTACTTAAGTTGTCTAAGGTAGAAGGAAAAACCCCCCTAGATATTGCTTTACGATACTACCTCACAGAACAACTGCTTGAAGCAGATTTTGAAATGGAGACACTTGAGATATCTGATATTTTTCAACTAGAGGGAACCATACTTCCAAAAACCTTAGTAACTGGAAAAGGGTCTGTCACATACTCGGTTCCTCGAAAAAATATATTCTACTCAGGCGACCTTGATGTGCTTTTAAATAATATTCTATTGTCTGGACAGATTTATGGAAATAACGGAATTATTACCGCAAAACAACTTAAAATATCAAAGGATTCACTTAGTGGTACATACTCTGGAATAATAGACCTTACATCAACCGGTCTCGAAGGGTTACTTACCCTAGAGGATCAAAGTACAGGAACCACTATTCTGGTAGAATCAAGGGTTATAGAGAATAGTACAGAGTTTACTATGTCCCTCCATACAGAGGGGGTGGCTGTTCCTGAAATATCAGGAGCAATTTCCCTTGATTTAGAAGAAACATCTGCGGACATTGATCTAGAAATACTCTCTCATGAATACCTGCTCACCACAAGAGTAGAAGATTCTCTTCTTAGAATTGCAGGGCGAGAGGGAACTCTTTTACGTGGAGAGGTTGCATTTGATAAAAACAATCCCTTCACATTTGCCTCTAAGAATCTTCCTGTTCCAGTAAATGCCAATGGAACAGAGAGTGGCTTTTTATCACTGCAGCTATCGGGAAATATTGCGGAAGATGGGAAGCCAACAATAGAATTAGAAGACTTTAAACTTCAAGCTTTTGATATGAGTATATTAGCTGAAGCAGATTTTACAAATGGTGTTGTAGCCATACATACACTTGGACTTGACTACAGTGATTTACGATTAAGAGGTTTTGGGAATATATCAC
>CAZRRJ010000071.1:0-1621 GCA_964602515.1 uncultured Saccharicrinis sp.
GGCTATGGAACTTCGTGTTCGACGCAGCTCTTGGGCAATATCGAGGTAGGCTTCGCAGTCTTCGGTCCGCACCGACTGTTCCGACAGTTTGCAGAACTGGCTGTCGGCACTGATAAAAAGCGCACTGAGCCGTGCATGCAGATAGCGCTGCAGCAGTTTATGCAGCGGGCCGATCTGCGCAGGCAAGGCCACCTGACGAACGGATGTCTGAGCGGCAAAAGCAACAACATTCTGCTGATTCATGCGCAGACCTCGGTGCAAAACAGGAAGATGGGATAAAAGAAGTATAAAAATTGCGCTGCGAAACGATAAGAGGCGCCTTCGACAAACGAGAGCAGGCTCACATAAAATAACGCGCCTTACCGGTACTCGCCGCATCCTTCCGGTACAACAGCGGCATTCCTCAATCGACCATGCCACTGCCGGGCAGATATAATCGCTGCCTGTACGCCTTTTTCATTCGAGTCATGCCATGAGTAGATCGCTAAATCCCGAGCTGATTGCCACCATTCAGGACAACGTGCGCAGCGCACTGGCCGAAGATATCGGCAGTGGCGATATCACCGCTGCGCTGATCCCCGAGACCCAGATGGCGCGCGCTCGGGTCATCAGTCGCGAAAACGCCGTAATCTGTGGTCGTCCCTGGGTCGACGAAGTGATGCGCCAGGTCGATGAGCGCATTCACATCGAATGGCAGATCGAAGAAGGTGAAGCGGTCGCGGCCGACAAACAGCTGTTCAGTCTTGAGGGGCCGGCACGAAGTCTGCTGACCGCCGAGCGCGCCGCGCTCAACTTCCTGCAACTGCTCTCGGGAACCGCCACCATCTGCCGTCAGTATGCCGATCGTGTTGCAGATACCGAGGTGAAATTGCTCGATACCCGCAAGACCATTCCGGGCCTTCGTCTGGCACAGAAATATGCCGTCCCCTTTGGCGGCTGCTTCAATCACCGTATCGGTCTGTATGATGCGTTCCTGATCAAGGAAAACCATATCGCCGCCTGTGGCGGTATTGCCGCAGCGGTGGCCACAGCGAAGCAGCAGGCGCCGGGCAAGACCGTAGAGATCGAGGTGGAAAGCCAGGTTGAACTGGTTGAAGCGCTTGAAGCGGGGGCCGACATTATCATGCTGGATAACTTCAGCCTCGAAGAACTGGGCAATGCAGTCGCCTTTACCCGTGGGCGCGCCAAACTGGAGGCCTCCGGCAATGTCACCGACGAGACATTGGTCGCCATCGCCCAGACCGGGGTCGACTTCATTTCGATCGGCGCGCTGACCAAACATTGCCGCGCGATCGACCTTTCCATGCGCATCATCTGACGGGAAGCACCATGCAAAAGATTCTGGTCACCGGCGGTGCCGGTTATATCGGCAGCCATACCTGTGTTGAACTGCTGGAGGCCGGCTACCGTCTGGTGGTACTGGATAATCTCAGCAACAGCAGCGCCGAAAGCCTGGAGCGCGTGCAGCAGATTACAGGTATTGCACCGGAATTTGTGCAGGGAGATATTCTAAATCGTCCGCTGCTGGACCAGCTCTTTGCAGAACACACCTTTGATGCGGTGATTCATTTCGCCGGACTCAAGGCTGTCGGCGAGTCCTGTGAACAGCCCCTGCGTTACT
>CAZRRJ010000072.1:0-1547 GCA_964602515.1 uncultured Saccharicrinis sp.
TAAAACTACAAAATATAACAAAGAGATATGGCAAAGTAGTTGCGAATGATTCAATAAATATTGAGATAAAAAAAGGTGAAGTTATTGGAATTGTTGGTCCAAATGGATCTGGAAAAACAACTATGATGAAAATCATTTCGGGTTTAATAAAAAATTATGAGGGAGATTATTTCATTGATAATTTAAATTCAAGAGAGTTTGTAAACAAAAATTTTGTTAAGTATTTTGGAATATATATTGAAAAACCAAATTTATTAGAAAGATATACTGGTTACGAAAATCTTAAATTTTTTAGAAATTATTTTTATGGAAGTAAAAGTAAAATTAATCGTAAGGACGATTTTGAAGAAGTGATAGACAAATTGGATTTGTCTACTTTTATCTATAAAAAAGTGAAAAATTACTCTCTTGGTATGAAACAGCGGTTAGCTATTGCAGTTGCATTTCTATCTAGACCAGATTTTTGTATTCTGGATGAACCTACGAATGGAATGGATATAGAATCGAGTAATCAAGTTTTAGAATATTTAAAATCTAGAAAAATGGATACGGGTTTTCTGGTGTCTTCTCATATATTAGATACTATAGAGGCAATATGTGATAAAATTTATGTTTTAAAAAAAGGTAAAATAGTTTCTGAGTTTAATCTTAAAGAATTTAAAGAAAAATATAATAATATGTTTATTGTAAATTTTAAAAGAGAAGAGGATATACTAGGTATTAACTCTGATATTATTAAACATAGGCTATCAGACAATATTGTAGTCGTTCCAAATGACTCAAGTAGTTATGATTTGTTTAAAGAGTTAAAGCTTAACAATATAGAATTTGATATTGAGGATCGTTCTGTAACAAAAATTTTTTATGACATAAGCATGAAAGGATAGAAATATGTTGAAATCTAAAGCAAATTGTCATTTAAAAGTTCTAACTATAATTATCTTGGCATATCAAATATTTCTTTCATTTGTTTTGAAAATATATGATGCGGATACAGAATTACTACAGATTTTTGGTATTCTAAAAATATCATTTACAATTATAATTGTTTTTTGGAGCAGTAGAAACATTTTTTTTGAAATAGATAATGAAATTGAAGGTGTTACAAAATCAAATTTTATATTATTTGGAACAAAATTTAAATGGGATCTTGTTTGTTATATTCTGACTGCAGTATTGTTAATTAGTGTACAAGTATTGAATATTTTTAAGATGTTTAGCGAGGGCGAGCAGGTGTTAGCATACTTTGTTTCGTTGTTTTTAATTTCAGTATATATATACGTTATGATGTATTTTTTAAAAGTTTTAATGAACAATAGGATAATTATATTTATTATCACATTTGTTATTTTCGTAATGCTTTCTCAGTTATTATATACTTTTTTTGTAAGTGTGGATATGAGTTTTTTACTATATAATCCATTATCAATAACAGAGGTGCTATTTTATGATTTTTCTTTTCGGGCGTGCTTGATATGTATAGGGTACATTTGGGCTATGATTGTATATGTGTTAAAAAAAGTAAGGGTACGTTATATTTAAAATTT
>CAZRRJ010000073.1:0-1547 GCA_964602515.1 uncultured Saccharicrinis sp.
CGAAATTATATTTAGTGATTCTTTAAACAACGAAATTAAACTGGTTAAGAACGAGGAATACTGCCTTATATATGACAAACCAATACCTGAAACGGGTTTGTTATGGATTGATTTAGTAAAGTGGTGGAGCAAAGAGATTGAAACATATACCTTGGATGACGAGCAAAACCTATATAAACGTTTGTATAAATCATTAGACTCAAAACCCGAAAAATTATTTTTCAAAACATATTTCAAATTTCGAGAAACTATGCAAGAGACTTTACCCGCCTTAATACCTCAGGTCTATTTACATTATGATCCATATTCTTCAAAAAATTTAAACGGAGAAAAACGAGTGATTAGACAAAGAATGGATTTTTTAATCCTTTTATCAAATAAAACAAGGATTGTGATAGAAATTGATGGCAAGCAACACTACTCTGAAGGGGACAAATCATCACCAAAATTGTACTCAGAAATGGTTCGTGAAGATAGGCGAATTAAACTGAAAGGATATGACGTTTTCAGGTTTGGTGGATATGAACTTACCGGAGCTGGAGCAGAAAAAATAATTGAAAATTTTTTCAGAAACTTATTTGATAAATATAACCTATTACCATCAATCTAATTAACAAAGAAAGGAACAATTGTTATGACACCCGAAAAAGATTTGCATTATACTTTAATTCAATATCTGGATTTTAAAGATCGTCCAGAACTCAGTAATATTATTAAACATTCAAGGATTGTATATGATAAACAATGGAAATTTACAGGAGTTGTAAGCGATCAACGCAATCTACATATTAATATCAAAACACCATTAATTTACAAATCAATTTTAGAGAATGAAATTGATTTTATAAGAACCTTATGCTTTGAAATTTATGAAGATGATGACGACTATATGGCAACAAGTCTAGGCATCAGTATATTAGCATCTAAAGTAACAACTGTTGAAATTAATGAAATCGAGAAAGAAATTGTTGAAAACTCTGTCTATCAAGCATTTGTTAATGAAATTACTCAAATGGGTCTTGATTCTATTGAAAAATCTTATCTTTATGAAGCTTGCGAGTGTGCTATGAGAAATAATCGACTTTCCGCAAGTACCATGTTAGGTTGTGCAGCAGAGTATCTATTACTTAATATTTGTGATTCATTTAAAATATATTTTACTAATCACGCCTCTGCAACTGAAGTCAGCAATTTTGAAAAAAAGGTCATAAATGCAAAATGTGCTTATAATAGACTTGATGAGTTTTCGAAAAGAGTAGAAAGCAATGTAAATCTGTTTCAATCATTAGGTTTTGAAAATCCAAAATTAAACTTTAATTTCTTAGATATAATTCGTAAGGTTCGAAATGAAGCTGGACATCCAAGCGGTAATACAATTACTGCCGAAGAACTACAAATGACATTTGGAAACTACCAGCACTTTCTAAAGCTTGCTCATAAACTAATTATCGATTTACCACAAGTATAAAATAGCCAATAAAAAATCCTGAATTCTCATTCCAAGAATTCAGGATTTTTTGCTACCTATTTTCAATTTTTGAACCTCA
>CAZRRJ010000074.1:0-1492 GCA_964602515.1 uncultured Saccharicrinis sp.
AAAAAATATCAACATCTTTTTTATTTTCATTTTTAGAAATATCTTTTTCATCTTCTTCTAATTTTGTAAAAAAATCATCTTTTTTCAATTTTTGTACTTTAGGAGTTTCATTTTCTACAACAGTTTCTTTTTTATTCCCATTACCAATTAAGTTTTTTAAAAGCGTGAATATAATTAAAATAACAAAAACTATACCCACAATCATTGTTATATAAAATTGAATCTTTTTTAAAGTTGTATTTTTTGCATCTGTTAAATCACTTTGTTTATTTTCTTCTACATAATCAGATTGCAATTGTTCATCATTTCTTTCCATTAATCACCTCTCTTTTTATTTTTGTAGAATTTGTAGTTTTTCTTTCTTGCAATGGATTTACTCCAAAAGATTTATTTAAAATTCCAACAATTCTTTTACCACTTCGTAAAACAATCTTTTTAGCTGTTTTTTGAACAACTAAAACATCATAATTGTCTTGTCTCTTCATATGTGTATTTAATATACTTTCTTTTTCATTTTCATATAAAAAAACCGATGGAATATCTTTTGTATTATCAAATCCAAAATATGTAAATTGACCATCATCATATGCAAAGGTAGGTATAATATTTTCACTTTCAGGATTAACATTCATATAATAATTCCAATTTCTTGGAACTGCTGTTCTATTTAATTCAGTTTGAATATTTTGTTTTTCATTTTCTACTTCTTCTTTAGCTAGTTTTAATTGTTCTTTTAACTTTTCCTCTTTTGGGTATTTAAAAGTAAGTTTAAAATGACTATTTTTTGATTTTCTCAAACTTAGATTAAAGACATATTCTCTTTTATTGGTTAAAACTATTAGATTTGTTTTCCAGTCTTTTGGGTTTGGTTGAATAATAAATTTCTTATTTATTGTTTCTCCAAATTCATTAACTGCAAATTGACTTTCATAAGATTTTGGTTTAATAAAGATAAAATTTCTTCTATCTTGAATATCCCAACCTTGATTAAAACCACTTCCCATATCTAAAATTATTTCATCTTGTGCAAATTTTACTATTGTTGTATATCCATTTTTACTATAAAGTTGAAAAACATCATCTGTATTAAAATCAGCATAGACAATTCTTTTATCAAACAAAGTTGGCTTTGGAATTTTTATTGCAAAAGCTGTTGTAACACTTAAAAAATAGATTAAAATTAATGTTTTCATTCTGTTATTTCCTCATCTTTTCTATATGTATTTATTCTAAATCCTAGTGGATTTTCTAGCCTTAAACTTGCTGTTTGTTTTATAGATAAATAATCATAAGTCAATGTAATTACTTTTATTTTTTTATCTTCATTTGTATTATTTGAATTTTTACCTTTTTCTATAACTTCAATTCTTACTGTTGCTATATTTTCATCATTTTTATTTGACAAAACAATACTTAAAATTTTTACACTAATCTCTTTTTTATCTTTTAACACTGTTGCTCTACCATTTATTTCATCAAGCATAAAGTTTAT
>CAZRRJ010000075.1:0-1486 GCA_964602515.1 uncultured Saccharicrinis sp.
ACAGGCTTAAAAATGTCTACATACTCAAAGTAGCTTTTATCTATGGGATGGCGATCGCATGGTTGGAGGAGATAGATATGGAATAGGAAGAGCAGGTAAAAGTGAATTTCCAGAAGATTGGTCTGATGATAAAGTTATATACGAAACATTAGATGTTGCAACAGACCCCACCGCAGCATCTACTCCTCAACACAGAGGAAGAACAAAGGTCACAGGCACAAGAACATGACAGTTATAGTGGCGACTGGAGGAGATGATATAATTACATCATTCCCAACAAATACTCCAAGAAACCCTAGGCAATAAAAAGCATATAGGAGGTTGTTTTGTATAATATTGATTCAAAATGTTATGACATGCTAAAAGTAGCGCTTGAATATATAGAAGATAATACTTCAAGTGAAGAAAAAATAGAAATGAAAAGCTTAATCGATTCAGCTACAGAGTTTTACAATACAGGAGAATGGATGTTGTCATATGAAGATATAGTTTATATCTTTAATCATATAAAAATAAAACTCCCCGATTTGCCAGAGAAGCTTAAAGATTTTTTCATAGAGTATTATAAACTAATACAGTCTCATGGTAGTATAAATATATTGAGTGAACAAACGCATGCAGAAATAAGAGAGTTTTTTAAGCCCAGAGAATGAGGTTCTAAAACTTTAACGTTACAATCATCAAATTATCAGTGCGGATTATAAGCCATCAAAGAAGTTGGAATGAGCTTGATTAGAACATGCAGGCTTGATTAAGAAAGTCAGGTTTAGTTAACAAAAAAGGAAAATAAAGTAATGCTAGATATACTAAAAATTTCTCCAGATTTAAAAAATAAAGTCGAAAATTATATTATAGGATCGTCAATGTATGCGGATAACATATCAGAATTTTACGATATTGCAGAAAAGTATAGTTTTTGTAGCGATTCAAACATTCTAGGTTTGATAGTTTTGGGTTTAGGACACTCAAGTAGGGTTCATAAGGATATTCAATTAGATAGAGTCGCTCTTATTATCAATAATATACAAAAAACAGTAAATACCCTTGGATATTCAGAAGATGAAATGAACGATATACTCCCTCGTTTTGAAATAGCTTTATCTGATATAGAGTTCTTTATTGGAGAAAACGAAAAGAAAAAAATTATGTCCATGGTGCCTTTAAATTGGTATCCAAATGGGGGGGCAGTGAACACACGAACATCCTCCAAGAACAGGAGAAGTAGATCCCAATAGGATTGTTTCGGAAGATGGTACGCGGGTGTTGATAATGTTGTGGTAAGAGCTCCTTACCCTAAGCCAAAGAAGGAATAGAAATGAATATTTTAGAAAGAAGTTTCGACTCAGAAAGCAAAAAAATTGTATTGGAATTAAGTAAATTAAATCTAAGTAAAATAAAAGGAAAGAAAAAAAAAAACACTTATGAGTCTCATAAGAAGTTAAAACTACGAGAAGAGACAAGAAAATATTAAGGAATGAATGAGGTG
>CAZRRJ010000076.1:0-1484 GCA_964602515.1 uncultured Saccharicrinis sp.
CATGATCTGTTTCTATACTTTACCTAACAAATACCTTTTGCTCATAAGTCTTACCTGCTCCGCTTATTTGTACAATGTATACACCTGTTTTAAGCGTCAGGTGTTCTGTTAATGTTTCTCCTTCAAATGTTTGATTCAACACCTCTTGCCCTGTAATGGTAAATATACTTACTGTTTTCTCTTTTGCATCCCAATTGCAAATTACCTGTAATGTTGATTTATCCTGAATATAAACATTAACATCACTTTCTCCTATCTCCAAATCATTAGTACCTGTTGGCACCTGTATCTTATTAAAATGAAGAACAAAACGATCATCAAAGGTTCCGGCCTCGCCGGTAAATTCATACGATACCTGGCTGGTCATTGGCATAAGCACTCCTGCAACCTTATCTTCCAGAACAATATCATAGTTATACAACAGTTGATCAAGACCTTCAATTTTTATCTCCTGCTTACCTTCTTTTAACTGCACTCCAAGCGGCTGCTGATAGGTATTGAGCTCTTGGGGTAAAACGTTTATTACTGTTTTTATTCCTCCTACTATAGAATAAATATATGATATATCTGTGCCGCTCATAAAGCGTTGTTCTGAATCCCTTCGTGTTATTGACGTATCTCCGTCTGCCCGCAGGGCTATAACAGCTTCATCTGTTAAATCGTATTCATTACTGATTTTTACACGAAGTAAATTAGATTCTGATGAATAAACGGATTTTAAGGATGACTTGTTACTGTCATGAACACGGTTGGATGCTCTCATATACAACTTATCTCCAGGTGTTGAAGATTCAATAGTTTTTATGTAAAATGCCTGAGATGGCGCTATAATACCGTTAAACGTCCCTGGTGACGAAATGCCTGAGTTGGTATTAAAGGTTTCGTATACCTTATCTTTATTTGAAGTGGATACTGTAACATATACCGACCCGGCTGTTTTGGAAAAATCACCGCTCCCGGCTGGATCTGTTGGCAGCTGGTAATATGAAGCATAAGGGTTAGCAATGATCTGCCAGCCCGTTTGTACTGCTTTTTCATACACTGCGCTGTTATTTAATGGGCCGCTATGGTTAACCCCGGTGCCCGGTTTTAATACCTTTAACTGGTAGCCTCTTAACTCATCATTTGCTGAAAAATTATACAAGCTATTATCTGATATCTTTATAAGTGTTCCCGGGTCTTCATAATCATACAGAACATACTTATTGCCCGGGTCACTTATTGGTATATTACGATAACTGTCCATTTGGGGATTACTTATGCTATGACCAATAAACCACCAGCGTAACTCATCATAAACCCATTGAATTGATACATTACCTGTTACCGTTCCATGTGTTATTAATGATGCCGGGCTGGCATTTGTATTTTCTATAAATAGCTTATCATTGGTAACCAAATTACCGTTTACTGTCATCTGCGACCCAGGCTGTAAAGTCAGTCCTCCTGTATGATTAATGGTTAAGTTATGAACTTGTGCAACA
>CAZRRJ010000077.1:0-1477 GCA_964602515.1 uncultured Saccharicrinis sp.
TGATTCCCTATTCTTTCCTTTTATTTCAAAAAGTAATTGACCTGTTACGCCGTGACACCAACCTGAACCGATTTCACTATCTAAATACAATTTAGGATAAAAGAAATCGCCAATTTTTGAGACCACTAAAACTTTTTCTAACATTTTAATTAATTGACGACAAGTTGAATTTTTATCTTCTATATCATACATTACAGATAGTACTCCCATAATTCCATGAGCATAGCCCATATAAACATTCTCATTATCTTCTATTTCCCTTTTTAAAACATTAAATAATTTTAAAATTAGAGTGTCCAGTTCACTCTTGAATCTATTAACTATCTTTTGATCTTTTTCAATATTTAAAATAAGTAATATTGATTTAATCGCGCCCGAAATTCCTGTAAATAAATCATAAGCTTCATGATTTTTTCTATCTGTATAATTAAAAGACTTAAGCCGGTCTATAAAAACATCATAAATTCTGTCTTTGTTTAAATCTTCAGTCATTCCCATTTGCTCTAGTTTAATTAGCGAATATACAATACCACCTACTCCCTGATAAAACCCAATAGATGCATCCAATGGATACTCACCATTAAATAACTTAGATTTAATATCAAGCCCAACAGATAGTATAACTTCTTTTAGTCTAACTAAATCACTATAGCATTTATTATTATAAACCTCCATTAAATAAAACAACACACCTGATCTACCATTATAAAATGAATCATCCATAATCGTTACTTGATTAATAATTATAGCGGCATCACTATTATGCCACTGTTCAGATAAATCCAGCCAAGTATTTCCATCTTTTGTAATGATGCTATCAAGTATTTTATCTGTAACTTCTTGCAGTTTACCTTCAACTGGAACTTCTTTATTTTTCATAATGTTTCTGTATTCATTTCTATCAAAGTTTTCAAATTCAAAAGCCATTTTAATAATCTTTATCTGTTGGTACATATCTTCAGAGGTCAACTTCTTCAAAGCTATACTATCAGTGTAACTTTTATTAAAGAAAAATGCAGGAACTGTGTAATTATATAAACTATCTAAAAATCCAAAAACTTCTTCATCTTGTATATCCAATTTTTTCAGAAACTGAGCAAAATATAAAACTCTGAATTTTTCATTTCTCAAGTAAACACTGTTTTTAGAAACATCAAGTATCTTATATATATCATATGTTTTAAGTTTGAGATTTCTATATTCATATTTTTTAAACTTGTGTAGGATGTTTAAATGTAAATTTGTTTCTTGCAAATATTGATATGCTTTAGAAAAACCATACAAAACTGTGTCTATATTATCAAAATATTCAAGAATTGTACACTCCTTTTTTGCATGATTGCGCTGAACATTAAATGATGCATAATCACTATAAACCAAATTAGAGCTATTCTCTTCATTTTTAATTTTATAATTTCTAATTGTAGTTTTTGTTCCACCACTTTTAGAAAAACCAGCAATTCTAGCACCAAAAATA
>CAZRRJ010000078.1:0-1476 GCA_964602515.1 uncultured Saccharicrinis sp.
GATGCGCTGTCTGGGGTTGTCGCAGCGCCGCGTCCTGGCATTGCTGCTGGCCGAGCTCGGCGTGATTGCCGTTGCGGCCCTGTGTTTGGGCGCGGTGCTGGCTGCGCTGGTCGATGTTCTGCTGCTGACGCTGCTGCCCGACTGGTTTGCGGTGATTGCTGTTCGGGGCCTGGCCGGGGCCTATCTGGGCGGCGCTGCCACCGGCGTTCTGGTGGCGCTGGGATTTGGTCTACCGCCGCTGATTCGGCTGGGGCGCGTGTCGCCCCTGCGTGTACTGCGCCGGGAGCTGGCGCCGTTGCCTCTGGCAGGCTGGCTGACCTATCTGCTGGCTCTGACGGTGCTGGTGTTGCTGCTGTATCTGTTCAGCAGCTCCTGGACACTGACGCTGACGATTCCCTCAGTGGCGCTTTCGCTCTGGCTGTGTGAGCGCTTGCTGACGCGTCAGCTCTTGGATCCTCTGCTGCGGCGTTTGCAGCGGCCCTCATTGCCCCTGCCTTTGCGGCTGACACTGCAACGCTGGCAGCGGCAGCCGGCCCTGTTGCAGGTTCAGCTGTTGGCTTTTGCTCTGACGCTGATGGCGATGTCCACGGTGCTGGTCCTGCGTACCGACCTGTTGCAGCGCTGGCAGGCCCAGCTGCCCGAGCGCACGCCCAACTGGTTTGCGCTCAATATCCAGCCTGCCGAGGTCGATGCAGTGGCACAGGGCCTGACCGGCGCGGGCATTGAGGTGCCGCCACTGTATCCCCTGGTGCGCGGACGCTTGACCGGCATTGAGGGTCGCCCGGCGCGCGAAGCGGTACCGGCATCGGCGCGTGAGGCCAATGCGTTGCGCCGCGCCCTCAATCTGACCGTCAGTGCCTCGTTGCCGGAGGGCAATCGTCTTATCGCCGGGGACTGGTGGCCGCTGCCGCATACGCTGCCTGAAGGCGTGCACCCGGTTTCGGTCGAAGCGGGGCTGGCGGCCCGTCTGGGTCTTGAACTCGGCAGCCGTATTGAGTTCTCCATTGCAGGCCAGGTGCTGCAGGCCCGGGTGGTGAACCTGCGCGAAGTGCAGTGGGAGAGTATGCGACCGAATTTCTACATGATCTTTCCGCCGGGTCATCTGTCCGATTATCCAGCCAGCTGGATGACCAGTTTCTATCTGCCTGTTGCCGAACGTGAGCGTCTGCTGCCGGTGATGCGCCAGTTTCCTTCATTGAGTTTTCTCGATCTGCAGGCGGTTTTCGATCAGATCGGGGCCTTGCTCGGGCGGCTGGCGCTCGCGGTCGAGCTGCTGCTGGTGCTGGTTCTGCTGGCTGGGATTGCAGTGCTCTGGGCCGGTCTCGTCGCCAGTGATCTGGAGCGTACGCGCGAACTTGGGGTCTTGCGCATGCTCGGTGCCCGGCGGCCTGTGCTGGCGCTCAGTCAGTGGGTTGAATTTGCTCTGTTGGGCGCAGTAGCCGGCCTGTTGGCCACCGTAGCCACCGAACTGCTGGT
>CAZRRJ010000079.1:0-1467 GCA_964602515.1 uncultured Saccharicrinis sp.
CTTCGACTTCGACCTCGACCTGATCACCCACACCGATCCGGCCATAGTGCTGCGCCGGCAGGATCACTTCGGCGTACAGCGGTGACAGCGCCACCAGTCGCATCAGCGGATCGGAACCGACGTACTCCCCGACACTGGCATGGCGATTGACCACCACCCCGTTGATCGGGCTGAGAATGGTGCGCTGCTTGAGCTGTTCTCGGGCTTCGCGCTGCTCAAGCTGCGCCAGACGCAGTTCGGTGCGAATTTCGTCCTGCTCGAAGTCAGAGAGCAGCTTCTTTTCCAGCAGCTCCTGATTGCGCTGCATCTTGCGCCGGGCGAATTCAGCCTTCGCGCGTGCAGTCTCGAGCTGCGCCTGCTCGATCCCGTCATGCAGCTCCAACAGCACCTGCCCCTGGCGCACCCGATCACCACGTTCGGTATTGACCTGCTTGACCACCCCCGAAACCGCACTGCTCAGATCCACCACCTGACTCGGCTCCAGCAGGCAGCTGAGCTGACCGGCACCGCCGGACGCAGGCCCCAGCGCCGTTGGCGGCAATGCCTCAAGCTCCAGTGCCAGAGCCTCCTCATCGATCAGCTGCGGCAGTTCGGACGCCATGCTCGCCAGCGGCAGAGAGGTCAGCAGAAATACACAGGGCCAGAAACGAAGCAGAGTCATAGGTCAGGTCCGACGGCTGGCAAACGCCAGCAGTTCCGATTGTTGTTGATCACGCAGCAGCAGTTGACGCCGCAGACGGGCATGGCGCCGCTCAACGCGCCACTGCGCCCAGCGCAGACAGAGCGGTACTAACCGGGAACGACCGCCGCGCGGCATCAGACGCGCCAGAAGAGTAACCAAAGCAGGATGCGGCGCCAACAGCGTATCTTCCACGCAGACGATCCGCTCGACCGAACCCGGATCGCCAAACCGGGCGCAACGGCCCATCAGCTGGCGGTCGATACGTGCCGAATCGTGCAGTTCCGAAAGCATCACATGCAAACCTCCGGCCGCCCGCGCCGCCTCACTGAGTTTGATGTCGGTACCGCGCCCGGCCATGCTGGTCGCCACGGTGATCTGCTCCCCCTGCCCGGCCGCAGCGACAATGGCCGCCTCCTCGGCATCCTGATCCGCATTCAGAATCCGGTGCTCAAGACCGGCCCGCTGCAGATACCCGCTCAGTTCACGCGAGGCGGCAACCGAACTGGTGCCGATCAGCAGCGGACGCCCCGCCTGCTGCAACGCCCGGGCGCGCCGCACGATCTGCTGCCACTTGTCCGCCCGCCGGGCGCCACTCCAGTCGGGATACACCTGCCTCAGACTGGACCGATGCTCGGGAATCGGTACCACCCGCTTGTGATAGAGCTGCCACAGTTCGCCGGCCACCTCGGCGGCGGTACCGCTCATACCGCCAAGGTGACAATAGAGGCCAAAAAAACGCTGATAGCTGATTTTGGCCAGAGTGCTGCGTGCCGGGGTCAGCGGAC
>CAZRRJ010000080.1:0-1429 GCA_964602515.1 uncultured Saccharicrinis sp.
ATCTTCCTGATAACCTAAGGAGGGTTACCATCTACTTAGATACTATTAAGACAATATCAACATATCTTGATAATACTATGATTCTTCAAATAATAGAGCCCTATGAGTAAGCCAATATTACGTATTGCATTAAGATATAGCCTTCGAAAAGGGAAAATTCCATCGGTAATGTTACTTTCAATTATTGTTGTTGGAGCCAGTGTTTTTGGAATTATTTCTGTGTTAGGTCTTCTTAATGGATTACAAGATCAGGCGATTAAAAATATTCTTCAAGTATCAAGTTACCATTTACAAGTTTCTTTTTCGCCTGAACACGTACCATCTCAGTTTACCGATGAAATCCTTGACTATCCCGAGGTTACTACGGTTGTTCCTTACTATGAAGAAGAAACATTAGTACTTACTGAAAATGGAGATTATATCCCTGTTATGGTAAGAGCACTTCCTTCAAATATAAGGAGTATTGATCCAATTTTTGCTAGGGAGATAGGGTTTTTTCAAGATACATTACTACCTGGTGGAGCGTTAGTTGGAGTTCACTTAGCTTCTACAGCAGGGGTAAACTGGGGGTATCCTATACAGCTATTAGCACTGGGAGGAGGAGGATCTGTATTACGTCCTGCAATGTACCAACCAAGAATTGATGGTATTATATACTCAAAGGATAGTGGGATGAATAGTAGGTATATTATTATTCCTCTTGAAGATAGATCTGCGGTTTTACCTGAAAATAGTAATCCTAGATTTGGAATAAAAACTACCAATCATAAAGAGGCTGATAGTATAAAAAATACAATTATTGAGAATTATCCTGATGCAACTGTTTTTACATGGAAAGAGTTACATCAGGATTTTGTTGCTGCATTAGAGCTTGAGAAAATGGTACTTACTATTCTTCTTGGGCTACTTGTACTTTTTGCAGGAATTAGTGTTAAGCATAGTGTAAATCGTCTTTTACGAGGAAAAAGAAAAGAGCTTGCCATGCTCAAAGCTACAGGGGCTAACCGAGAACAGCTTCAAGGTATTACCTTAGGAATGGGGGGTATTTTAGGAGTGTTAGGAGTTCTTTTTGGGGTACTCTCTGGATATCTTTTTTTACTATATAGTAATGAGATTATTTCTGGTATATTAAAGATAATTCAAAGTGTTGTTCTGTTTTTTGGTGGGTATTTTTCGCCACCTATACTGTATACTATGAGTTATAGAATTAGTCCTTTTGAAATTACGACAATTATTCTTACTACTATGTTCATAGTATTATACTCTACCTGGAGAGGGAGTATAGATATTGTTAAAAACTCTCCTTTGGAGGTAATAAAATATGAGTAACCCCTTACTGTCTGTATCTCATGTATCAAAAGTGTTTCAATGGGGGAGTGAAGAGTTAAAAATACTTTCCGATATCTCTCTTGACTTACAGGAGGGTTCT
>CAZRRJ010000081.1:0-1402 GCA_964602515.1 uncultured Saccharicrinis sp.
GTCCATCATACTTAACAGCACTTGGCCAACTTGCTCTTTTGCGGTTGGCATCAACGTGCCACTCACGGGAAAGCACAGATTATCTGGTTCACCCAAATCTTCTCCCAACCCTGCAGATTCGACCACGTTACCTTTGGTATCTAGCGTAATAGTAGAAAGAGGCAGCGCGACACCTTTGCTGAGCTTATCCAGTGCACTTACTGGGACTCTTTTCCCCCTAGGGGTAGCGTTAATATCGGTAAAGATAAGGTCGATAAACTCAATATCAGGCCACTGTTGTTTAAAATTTTGTACTTCCTGTAGATACGATTCCATGTACTTCTCCAATTAGCCTGACGAGTTAAACTACAGATAAGTAAATTAACAATTAACTTACACTTTATTGATGGAAGTGCGGTTTTATTCATTTATCTTTAGTTTAAACAAACACTTATATTGTGTTTTTTGGCTTTAGCTGGTTTGTTTTGTGTGTTCTTGTTAACTATTTTTTAACAGTCGATTTTATTTTGTTCAATATAATGAGCAGAAATATCGCTTTTATTGGTTAAAAAAGTGGCAGGAATCACGTTTTTGTTACATTTTTAAATATCTGTGTTGATAATTTCGTACATGGTTTGTAGTTTAAATGTTAAATAAATCGAACACGGAAATGTCATGTCAGGAACACGCAAACCCATCATTGGCGTTGTTAGCTGCACCAAGCAGTTGGGTGGTTATCAAATACAAGCGGTCAATGATTTTTATCTTCGCGCAGTCAAAGACTTTGGCGGGCTACCGATTATGTTGGCTCCAGAAATGTCGGGTGATGAAATCGCGTCTATCTTAAAGTTGTGCGATGGCTTCTTGTTTCCAGGTAGTCATTCTAACGTTGCTCCACACCGTTACAACGCGACGCACACTGAAAATAAAAAGGACGAAGCCCGTGACGAGCTATCGCTCACCTTGATTCGCCATGCGGTTGACCAAAACATTCCTTGCCTTGGTATTTGTCGTGGCTTTCAAGAGATGAACGTCGCACTTGGGGGCACGTTGAATCCGGCGGTTCATGAGTCTGGCTTCAATGACCATCGCGAGTCGCCTGTTGAAGATTTCGAACAAAAGTATGCGCCGGCACACGCCGTATTGGTTCAAAAACAGAGTTTGTTCGAGCAATGGCTGGTACAGAATCATTGGGAAAGCACCGCCTTTTTTGAAGTGAACACGCTGCATAACCAAGGCGTCGATCAGCTCGCTCCGCAACTACAAGTAGAAGCTAAGGCCCCGGACGGCCTGATAGAAGCCTTTAGCCTACCGCAGCAAAAATTCTTCGTAGGTGTTCAGTGGCACCCAGAATGGAAAGCAAAATCGAATCATTTCTCACAAATATTATTTAAAGAGTTTATTATGGCAGCCTCACGTTAAC
>CAZRRJ010000082.1:0-1397 GCA_964602515.1 uncultured Saccharicrinis sp.
CTGCTTCCAATTCAGATACTTGCTCTAGTAGTCGTGCTACTGACCATGATTTACCAGAGCCAGTACTTCCAACTACAACTGCATGTCTTTGAAAAAACTTATTTCCATCTAGCCATGCTTCTGCTTCTTCATCAAGTATGTATTTACCTAAAGATAATGGCGTAGTAGAAGATGCTGCTTGATTCGATATCGCTTGCATAAATCCTGTTAGCTTATCCCCATTTAACACAAAGCATTCAGCGTTAATCTCTGGAACACTTTCTAAGGTACGCTTAAATACATTATCTTGTGTCCCAACCTTATCAACATGTGTTCCAATTAATGTTGCTTTAATAATATTTTCAACAGCTACCTGTTGTTCTTCATTTGATATTTGCTCAATCATTGATTTTCTAAGTATTTTTGATACAATAGCAATCAAATGCTGACTTGTTTTTGAACTTCTTATTACAAGAAGATGATTAACTTGAAGCTGTTTTAATTTACTATCATCTTCCACAGAAATAACAACGGTTGATGTATCAACACTATTTACAGTACCTATAGCTTGTTCACTTTCATAATCAAAAATTCCCATCATATACCTCCACAAATTACAACCATAATTCTATAAATTTGTCCAACTGCCAATAATCACCATCAACAACTTCAACAACACCATCAACGGTAATTTTTGTCTTCCCACTAGAATCTTCTTCAAATACAATGTATTTTTTTGCATTTTCTAGAATTTCTTTAGCCTTATCAGACAATGTCTTAGTTACAATCACTGCTGGTTTACTACGCTGCTGAATATGATCAATCAGTTTAGGCTGTAAATGCTCGTCATTGAACCCATAACCAATACATAAAAATGATGATGCACTTGAAATAAATTCATCTGCAGTAGCTATTAAAGATCTATATGGCTCATTATGCGTCTCTTGATATTTCTGAATACCAGGGGTTACTATCGCAGGTGTAAATCCATCATATATTTTAAATGAATTCGGCATCGAAACTAATTGAAGATTCTTTTCGCACCTAAACCAATCTAAGGAACCATGAACCTTACATAGAAGCACTGTGTTCTCTTTCAAGTCATTACTTTTTTGCAAACCGATAAAATTTTTTGTACATTCACCATTAAAACCAGTTTCAATATTTGCCGGAATTTTGTCAACAGAATATTCAACTAATCTATCATAATTCGCAGTTATAACTTTTACTTTCCTCGGGTGGCTTTGAAGCAATTTATAGAATATTTTGCTTAACACGGTGCCCTCGGTCTGGTGCATTAAATTATTAAAAACCTCTTTGTCCTTAGAATTTATGAGCTCCCAAGTAACTCTAATAATATCTGAATACATATTAGGTGTTAATGGCGCTTTATGCATCGCTAATTCGAGATTTTGCGT
>CAZRRJ010000083.1:0-1161 GCA_964602515.1 uncultured Saccharicrinis sp.
CCCTAAGGAAAGAACTCCAGCAAAGAGACAACTTGTAGTGGCTTTTAGGTCACAAAGAAAATAAGCATACAATGCAGACGATAATCCAACGACGTGACTCCAATACCAGCCACATCGCGCACGCGTGAATTCGCGCCATCGGCGCCAATAATCCATTCGCAATGCAAAACCACGCCCGATTGCAACGTCACCGCATGGGTTTCACCCAAAGTGATGTCTTTGAGCGTATCGGGACAAAACAGCGTCACATTGGGGTAATTCGCAAACTGTTCCCACAACCCCAGTTGGATCAAGCGGTTTTCCACCATGTAACCCAATTGCGCCAACCCCAGCGATTCACTGGAAAATCGTGTGCGACACTCCGAGTGCTCCCACGTTTCCAAACCACGATACGGACAGACACGCTTGGCGACAATTGCATCCCAAGCGCCCAATGAGGTCAACAAATCCACCGACGTTTGAGAGATGGCGGAAATACGCACATCCATCGGCTGTGATGCGTCATAGGGCTGAGGCTCATAGCCTTCGACCACGGCCACTCGGCGACCTTGTTTAGCAAATCCAATCGCGGCCGCAGCACCAACCATGCCGCCACCAATCACCACGATGTCAAAATCATTCATCATTACTACTTCTGTTTTGGCTGAGTTACACGCAAGTTATTGTACGTAGCGGGACTTTTTTTGCGAACGATTTTGTTGAAAAACCTTGGCCCAAGCAGGGTAAAAATCCAGAAGCCACAATGGTTACAAGAGATTTAGTGCGATCACTGGTCACTGATAAGTGAAAGCAGTACAATACGCCGCTTACCGCCGTGAGGGCGGCTAAAATTTAGTCATCAGAAACCCATTTCCGATGACATTCTGGAAACATTGGGCGATTTGCTCCCTTAATTTAAACTAACGATCGAGCGAACAACATGAGTAAAAAACTGCTAATTAAAACCTGGGGCTGCCAGATGAATGAATACGATTCATCAAAAATGGCGGATCTACTGAATGCGGCTAACGGCTACGAGCTGACAGAAGAACCAGAAGAAGCAGAAGAAGTAGCAACAGAAGAGACGACAGAAGATTGAGGTTGTGCCACTTGCACTGGTGGCACATTGAACCCCCCAAACCCCCTCTGGGGGTGCTATCATTACAAAGTAATCAAGGTTGA
>CAZRRJ010000083.1:1171-1390 GCA_964602515.1 uncultured Saccharicrinis sp.
TCTACTGAATGCGGCTAACGGCTACGAGCTGACAGAAGAACCAGAAGAAGCAGACGTATTACTACTTAATACCTGTTCTATCCGTGAAAAAGCACAAGAGAAGGTATTCCACCAGCTAGGTCGTTGGAAAACGCTAAAAGATAAGAAACCTGGCGTCGTGATTGGCGTTGGTGGTTGTGTTGCTACACAAGAAGGTGACCACATTCGCGAACGTGCACC
>CAZRRJ010000084.1:0-1387 GCA_964602515.1 uncultured Saccharicrinis sp.
GTCATCTCTGGAGCTTCTAGGTAGTAACCAATAAATGGTTCAGAAACATTTACTTGAAACTCTTTCAAATCTAAAGTCATCGGGTCTTGAGCAGTGACTGGATAAATCATAACAGCAAAGTTCTTAGCCGTAGCTGGTACTGTTAATGTTCCCATCTTAGTTGAGTATTCATGGAGAGGATCTTCAGCAATGAACATGCTTCCACCTTCTTTCCAATTAGCACCCATAACAAGAGCATCATTATTTCTTCCAGTAAACACTTTAGGAGTAAACCTATCTGGTTCACCATCCCATTCAAAAACACCTACTCTGAAAGCATCATTTTTGTTGGTTAACTGTAGAACGATATCTAAATCTTTCCCTGCTAACATTTTAGTTTCTTCGTGGCTGAAGATTTTACCAAACATGAAATCACAAACATCTTTCCCATTATCTTTAAAGTGGAAAGCATTATCACTAACACCTACTACAATATTAGACAACGCTTGGAAAGTAAGACCATCGGCCATAGGAAGTGCATCTCTTGGACTAGTCTCAGCTTCTGCCATAGGATATTGAACCAGCCATTTAATAGAACTGATGCTTTCTCCTAAGTAACGAGAAGTGAACTTAATGTTTTGAGCTGTATCAGATTCAAACTGGATTAAACCTGGACCAGTCTTCTCATCAGATGTCAAAGCTTGGATTAACAAACCAGTACCACCTTCAGCTCGGTCCGTAAGAACCAGTGTATCGTCTGAGAAATCATCAACAACATGACATGAGAATTCTTGTAGAGCTTTAGCTTTAACAATACCCATCACATCCAATGTTCCTAACTCATCACCAGCTTTATAGTGCTTTTCAACAACTAGGGGTTGCCCATTAGAATCTGTTAAGTAACCTTTTGGTTCGAATGGATCAATATTCTTATTATACAAATAAGCACGAACCATACCATCATCAGGAGCTTTACCTCGCATATGTGCACGGAAAGCAACTAAGTAAGCAGTACCACCTGTGATGTTTGGATCTTTACCATCAGCTTCTTCAATACCATAAGCTTTATTGTCACGGTCTTCAGAAATGTATAATCCACTAGGTGTTACTACATCATCAAACCAAATTGCACCGTCATGATGCCCTTTAGCTCCTACATTAACTTTACCAACAACTTCAACTTCTCTACCTAAGTAAGTCAGGTATGATGGAGCATGTAGTCGTTCAAAAGCATTGTGTCGAATCTCAAGCATTACTTCATCTTCAGTAATCTGATTAGGGCCAGCTTTAGCAATTTCAAATTTCAAAGGAGGTAAAGCATTAATCTGCTTACCATTGAACATCTCATATCCACCACCTTGGTTTGCATATGTGATATAAGGTGTATATTGAACTCCACCTGTTCCGT
>CAZRRJ010000085.1:0-1373 GCA_964602515.1 uncultured Saccharicrinis sp.
TCCTGCAAAAGCCTGTAGAGGATGTGATGCATGAGTATAATAGAAAAAAAACCTCATAATAGTAATAAGCCGGGAGTAATCCCAAAAAACATCTATGGCTTACATCAGCACATAAAAAAAGCGCTTGCCACAAAAAAAACACCCTATACCATAGCAGTTTCAGGGGGAATTGATTCTACCGCTCTGTTATATCTTATGGGATCTTTATTTTCACAGGATCAACTAAAAATACTGTATGTGAATCATAACCTTCGCTCCAAAGAGGAACTGCAAAAAGAGATGAGTCTTATTCAGTATCATGGAGATAGGTTAGGTATTTCTGTACATATACAAACGGTAGAAGAGGGGGGCATTGATGCTCTCTGTGTATCCAACGCCTTAAGTCCTGAAGAGGGTGCTCGTACTGTCCGGTATGAGATGTTTCAGAGCCATGTTGACCAATATGGGGGGTGTATACTCTTGGGCCATACTGAGGATGATCAAATAGAAACCCTTATTCATCGTTTTTTTCAGGGTGCAGGTGTTGATGGACTCTGTGGTATTGCAGCGGAGCGAGAGTATATTGTAAGACCTCTGCTATCCGTACAAAAGATAGAGTTAGAGCAGTTTTTACGCGCTCATAATATCTCTTGGAGTGAAGACTCTACAAATAGAGAGGATCTGTATTTACGGAACCAAATGCGTCATCACCTTATACCACTGTTAAGAAACATATTCCCGGGTTATCAGAAGGCTCTTTTGCAGGGGCGCCATAAGATGCAGGATGTGAGAGAAGAGATGCTGTTTCATGAGAACCTACTTCCTCAGGTAGAAGTATTAGAGCATGGTTCTGTTTCGGTTTCACTAGGCTCATTTTCCAACTTAACCCGTTGGGGTAAGTTTAGAACTCTCTGCACTATGTGGAACCACCAAAAGTCATTAGGTAAAGGTGAATTATCATACCAATCAATGGTACCTATTTTACAAAATGACTTTTCTCAAGATGGTATGCTCTACGGAGCTCAAGGGACTCTTTGGGAGTGGAAAAAAGGTTTGCTTTTTCTTTCAAAACTAGTTGCCCCTTCTGTGAAAAAAGGCTATTTTAATAGAGTACAGGCTGGAAGAACTTCTCTTTTTGATCAATATTATTTAGAACTTTCTTCTGGAAACCCTCAAAAGGGGGAGATTTGGTTGCCCTCTGATATAGTTGGTGAACCCCTAGTTGTTCGGTCGTATCTTTCTGGAGATACGATAGATCTTATTGGTGGGAATAAGCGTATTAAAGAGTTGTATAATCAATGGTCTGTGCCTGTTGATAGGCGGTGGGAGATTCCTCTTTTGGTGGATTCTTATGGGATTATCGGAGTGTTTGGAAAACCCTTTGGATATGTAAA
>CAZRRJ010000086.1:0-1335 GCA_964602515.1 uncultured Saccharicrinis sp.
CTCCTACGGGGATATATGATTTCCCATAGGTGAGCTCAAAGTCTCTCACCTTAATGATAAATTGGGACTCTGCTATTGATCCCTCTTTTACACCCTTAGCTGTTGCTGTTACGGTTGCAGTCCCTAGAGGTCCTAAGGATGCTACACTTCCTCCCTGTACAGTAACAATACCTTCGGGTTCAACACTCCATACAATACTTTTGTTAGATGCGTCTGCAGGAACTACTTTTGCTCCTAACCTAAAATCTGACTTTGTATTCATAACTATGGTTTGACTATCTATAAGCTCTGCTCCGGTTGGAAGCGTTTCTGGTGGAGTGATGGTAACACTATCTACATAGAGGGGGTTAATATAGATGTCAGTTGTTGCATGAAGCCCGTTTCCTGTACGTACAGAAACCTTAACAACCGATGGCCCCTGCTCTCCTCTAAGTGCTCGAGCTGCAATCTCCTCAGGTTTCGCAGAAACCGTAACCTTTCTAGGGTCACTTTCATCTACCTTTAAGGTAGCAATACTCTCACCCTTATCAATAGACCATATTATCTCGCCAAAAGTGGCAAGATCAACCTCAGAGGTCTTTTCATTTTCTGGATTCACTTTTACCGTAAGGTTGGTTGAACCAGTATTATCATCAATTCCTGTATTTCCTGTAATAATAATATCATATACGGTTACGTCTAAAAGACCCTTTATTAAAGGATTTACCTCTGAGGTTACCGTAACAATTGCAGCCCCTGTGTTCCCTTGATCATTAGAAAGAACAACACCTTTAGATCCTCCATCTACTATGGTTGCTAGGTTTTCATCACTAATCCCCCAAGATACAGCACTCTCGGTTCCCTCTGGTGCAAATACAAGAGAAACGGGAAGGCTATTCTTATTTACAGGTAATACTAACTCACCTGAGTCACTTACAATCTCAATAGCGTCTGGACCCGCACCAGTTACCGACACCTCAATTTGTGCAGTAAGTTTTGAATCTTGATCTGTGGCGGTAATAATAGCAGAACTCTTAATACCCTTAATGATTCCATTCTTATTATCAACTACCATAACATGTGATGGGTTATCTGACTCCCAAATCACATTATTGAAGGTTAGCCCTGGAATATCTGTATGCAAAAACATACTGAGGTCTCTTGTAGTATCAACCTCTACCTCTATAGAAGGAATACCTTCCCCTACTGTTACATTAGGAGCTCTTGAAGGCTCTCCGGTAGCAGAGTTAACAGCAATACCCACCTGTGCCACATATACTGGGTACTCAGCAGTAAGGGTGTGACCTAACTCATCATAGGTGTACTCTGTGGTAAGCGTTACCTTTATAGGAAACT
>CAZRRJ010000087.1:0-1333 GCA_964602515.1 uncultured Saccharicrinis sp.
GAAACTCCTGAAAGGTAGTCGATCCGATACAGCGCATCTCGCCACTGGTCAGCAGCGGTTTGAGCAGATTGGAGGCATCCATCACCCCGCCAGAAGCCGCGCCGGCCCCGATAATGGTGTGAATTTCGTCCACAAACAGGATTGCATGATCCTGCTTGCGCAGCTCGGAAAGCAGGTGTTTGAAGCGTTTTTCAAAATCACCACGGTACTTGGTACCCGCCAGCAGAGCACCGAGATCGAGCGCATAGATAGTGGCCGAAGACAGGACGTCCGGCACCTCGCCATCGACAATGCGTTTGGCCAGCCCCTCGGCAATGGCGGTCTTGCCGACACCCGCCTCACCGACCAGCAGCGGATTGTTCTTGCGCCGACGAATCAGAATCTGCGCCACCCGCTCAAGCTCTTGATCGCGGCCCACCAGGGGATCGATCCGGCCCAGACGCGCCTGTTCGTTCAGGTTGGTGGCATAGTTTTCCAGCGGATTGGCCGCCGCACCTTCCTGTCCGGATTCATGGTCAAGCTGGGGCGGCTCTTCCCCCATCCCCTCGTGTTCCTGATGACTGACGCGAGAGATACCATGGGCGATGTAGTTGACCACATCGATCCGCGCCACCTGCTGCTGTTTGAGAAAATAAACAGCCTGACTTTCCTGCTCGCTGAAGATCGCTACCAGCACATTGGCGCCGGTCACTTCCTTCTTGCCCGAGCTTTGCACATGAAATACAGCCCGCTGCAGAACGCGCTGAAAGCCAAGCGTAGGCTGGGTTTCTCGCTCGATGTCATCCGAAGGAATCAGGGGGGTCGTGTTATCGACAAAATCGGTCAGTTCGGCACGCAGGCGTACCAGATCGGCACCACAGGCACGCAGCACCTGCATCGCTGAATCGTTGTCCAGCAAGGCCAGCAGCAGGTGCTCGACCGTCATAAATTCATGACGCTTGGCGCGCGCCTCACGAAAGGCCGCATTCAAGGTCAGTTCCAGGTCTTTGTTCAGCATTTCAAACCCACTCAATCGGCCTTTTCAATCTTGCACAGCAACGGATGCTGGCACTCCCGGGAATAGCTGTTGACCTGTTCGGCCTTGGTTTCGGCTACATCCCGCGTATATACGCCACAGATTCCTTTTCCCTGAGTATGGATAGTGAGCATCACCTGTGTCGCACGCTCGGTATCCATGTGAAAAAAGTGCTCAAGTACTTCAACGACAAAATCCATCGGGGTGTAGTCATCATTGAGCAGGACCACCTTGTACATCGGCGGCTTGCGCAGTTGGGGCCGCGCCGGCGCAACCACCAGTTCCTCCCCACCCTGATGATCGGCCTCACCACCCGTC
>CAZRRJ010000088.1:0-1314 GCA_964602515.1 uncultured Saccharicrinis sp.
TCAGGTTCAACAACTGGCTCAGGTTCAACAACTGGCTCAGGTTCAACAACTGGCTCTGGCTCAACAACTGGCTCTGGCTCAACAACTGGCTCTGGCTCAACAACTGGTTCAGGTTCAATTACTGGTTCAGGTTCAATTACTGGTTCAGGTTCTACAACTGGCTCTGGTTCAACAACTGGCTCTGGTTCAATTACTGGTTCAGGTTCAACAACTGGTTCAGGTTCAATTACTGGTTCAGGTTCTACAACTGGCTCAGGTTCAATTACTGGCTCAGGTTCAACAACTGGTTCAGGTTCAACAACTGGTTCAGGTTCAACAACTGGTTCAGGCTCAATTACTGGTTCAGGCTCAATTACTGGTTCAGGTTCAACAACTGGCTCAGGTTCAATTACTGGCTCAGGTTCAATTACTGGCTCAGGTTCAATTACTGGCTCAGGTTCAACAACTGGTTCAGGTTCAATTACTGGCTCGGGTTCAACAACTGGTTCAGGGGTAGATTCATTGATATCCTGTTCCTCATCCTTTCCTGTAAATAACTTTTTTAATTTCTTTCCAATAAAACTAAACATACAATCTACTCCCTTGAATAAATAATATCTTCTGCGTTAACAAAACGAGATATGTCTATGAAAAATCTAATACCACCTAAAACATTGGCAGTAATTGATGTATAAAAAATAGCATTCCAAAAGGAACCAAGCATAGAGTCAGGATTAACCTGTTGATACTCTTTTTTTACCTGATAGGTAAGAATCGAAGTTGGTATTGAAAGCATAAAAAATGCAAAGGATCTATAAAACTTCTGCTCTCTTTGGTTCACAATAGTTTGATAAGATATTGTATCATCTAACACCATAGCATCTAAATAGGGATTACTATCTTCTCGTAAAATAAAAGTATAATCATTCACCCCATTGGTTAATCGAAGTGTTCCTGGTAGTGATAAATTCTGTAGCTCCTGTGTGCCGTACCCAAGGTACATTTCATTTCCGTACACCTTTAAATCGGTGTGCGCATCTAAATAAAAAGTTGGACTCTCTTTCTTTTCAAGAAATCCAGAAATAACATGTTGTTTATAGGGATCTAAAACAAGAGATATCTCTTCATCAATATAATCATACCCACTCAACAGGAGATTAATATTTCCAGGAGAAAGATATCGTAAAGATACATCTCCTGGATAATATATTTGTGAATCACCATTATCATCGGAAATTTTGATCTCTAATGAGGGTATAGCATCTTCAATAATTAAGTGAGACCAAGGTCTTCCAAGGATTTTTCCTCGTAAAGAGGTAGTAAATGCATCTGAAT
>CAZRRJ010000089.1:0-1279 GCA_964602515.1 uncultured Saccharicrinis sp.
TAAAATCCTCCTAATAATTACTACTTACCTCTTTTTTTTAATTGATATAACATATATTACGAATAATAGTGGCAAAAGTCTAACTATAGTCCATAGCCACTCCATCTCATATTTCTCTTGCATCCAATATGTAAACCTTCCATAACTTATTGCTAATACAATAACTAATATTGATAAAACTCCAATTTTTACAGCTTTTTTCATTTACTTATCCCCCTTTTGTGTGCACATTCAAACGCTTCATAAAAACTATTCTTACTTAAAATGTCACTGCTCTTCCATATGCTTGCCTCATAATGATACGCAATGCCATTTAATGGTATATTATATATTTTTTTGTACTGTTTATAGGTTTCATTTTGCAAAGGAAAAAACGTCTCATTTAAAAAAGATTTTTCATTTATCATTTTCACAATTTTAATACAATGTTTTTTTATTTTATCTTTTATAACTTTATCAATAGCTTCATTATCAATTCTATACAAAGTAAGACATGTCCCCCCCAAGTAAGCACTTCCTAATTGTTGAAGTACTTTACTCAAATATTGACTTACAATAGCACTACCATTCGTAGCAGTTGTAGTAATTGATGATGATGTTTTCCCTATAAATTTGAAGACATGTGTAAAGTGAGAAATTCTGTCTAAAAAATTTTTACAGACAGATGGCACATTATGAAAATATACAGGGGAAGCAAATACTATATGATCAGCACCTTCTATTTTTTCCACCAGAAACTTAACATCGTCTCTTTCACTTAGTGGACATTGCCCTCTTGTAAAGCAATCCATACATCCAATACATTGCAGAATATTACAATCATTTAGATTAATTACTTCTACATTATATTTAATATTTATTAATTCCAATTCATATTTCATATATTGAACTGCAGATAAAGTATTTGAGTCTTTACTTTCTCTGTTCGACATAGAAACTAATAAAAATTTCATAACCTCTCCTTTCACTTTATAAATATCCTTCATCAATATTTAAATCACTTGTTGAATTATTACAACACCTCAACAAAAACATACCATAGCCTGCTATTCCAACAAACAGTCCAAACCCTAAAAAAACTTTTAAATCTATGTTAAATACTTTTCTATTTATTTCTTGTAAATATTGCATCTGATACTTATTAAAATTCAAATATTTTTTAGCTTTATCAACAATGATCAAATGTCCAACATCGCCATGGCAAAGACTAGGATTATATCCTATATCTTTTAAAACAATGTGATTGACATATTCTTGTATATATGATTCCCTATTCTTT
>CAZRRJ010000090.1:0-1274 GCA_964602515.1 uncultured Saccharicrinis sp.
AGAGGATATTATCCGTGCGGTAGAGAGCATAGTAAAGAATATGTAACTGTGGGGACTTATTAGTATGGGAACAGAAAAAAATCTACCTTTATCAAAGGAAGGGCTTCAGGAGATTATAGCTCAACAGCAGGGACCTTTTCATCTTTACGATGAGAAAGGAATCTTACGACAGATCGAGAGTATGCAGAAGCATTTCTCTTGGGTAAAGGGCTTTACTAACTACTTTGCAGTTAAAGCTTGTCCAAATCCTGCAATTTTAAAGCTTATGCTAGATAATGGATTTGGCGTTGACTGTAGCTCTCTTGCTGAGTTAGAGTTGGCTGAAAAAGTTGGATTTACTGGCGAGCGAATTATGTTTACATCCAACGATACTCCTGTGGCTGAATTTGCAAAGGCAAAGGAGCTGGGAGCTATCATTAACCTTGATGACATTACTCACATTGAGACACTTGAGTCTTTAGGTGAACTTCCTGAGCTTATCTGTTTTCGATATAACCCTGGAGATTCTCGGACGGGTAACTTAATTATTGGAACTCCTACGGAGGCAAAGTATGGACTTACCCGTGAGCAAATTTTCCAAGCGTATAGTGCCATGAAAGATAAGGGTGTTGAGCGATTTGGTCTTCATACCATGGTTGCATCAAATGAGTTGGACCCTACTTATATTATAGAGACCGCTAATATGTTGTTTGACCTTGCGGTGGAGCTTAAAAAGCGACTAGATATATCTGTTGAGTTTGTAAATATGGGTGGCGGAGTAGGTATCCCATACCGCCCAGAGCAGGATGCAATGGATCTTAAGCTGGTATCTCAGGAGATTAAAAAAGCCTTTAAGAAGATGATGTTACCTGCAAACCTTGATAACACCCGTGTGGTGTTTGAGTTAGGTCGTGCCATTACAGGACCCTATGGATATCTTGTAACAGAGGTGCTTCATGTTAGTGAAAAGTACAAACGATACGTTGGTGTGAGTGCATCAATGGCGGATCTTATGCGTCCAGCTATTTACGGAGCATACCACCATATTACGGTTGTAGGTAAGAGTGTTAGTGAAGAGACACCAGAAGTGATTTACGATGTGACTGGATCACTCTGTGAGAATAACGATAAATTTGCGGTAGACCGAAAACTTCCAAAGATTGAGAAGGGAGACATCTTGGTTATCCACGATACCGGAGCCCATGGCTACTCTATGGGATTTAATTATAATGGAAAGTTACGATCGGCAGAGTATATGTTACGGTCCGATGGTGCTATAGAAAAGATACGTCGAG
>CAZRRJ010000091.1:0-1258 GCA_964602515.1 uncultured Saccharicrinis sp.
TGTACTCTTTTACAATCAACCTATGGCAGAGGTGTATTATGAGCAGTATGTACGTGATCGACACCTTTCATCTGAGATGACTATGGAGGATTATAACGCTATACCTTCATGGCAGAAGTTACGTAACTCCTTTTTACGACTTCTTGCACCGTTATTATAAGGAGCTATAGATTTATGGCATTTTTGGTAACCATGCGTGATCAGTTTAATCCTCTTTTTGCTATACTTGACTTTGTTCTCCTAGCACTTCTTCTGTATCAGATTATCTCTATCTTTGCAAAAACACGGCTCATTCAGCTCATACGAGTACTCTTTGCTCTCTTTAGTACCTATTTGGTAGGTTTTATTTTAAAACTTCCCATACTCCTCTGGTTTATGAATCAGTTTACTGTGGTAATCCTTATAGGACTTATTGTTATTTTTCAGCCTGAGCTTCGTTCTGTAATGACGCAGTTCCGTGTGGGGCGTGGGAGTGGTGTTCCTCATAAAGCTACTACCGAATACCTAGACAGTCTTATTGATGCCCTTGAGGTGCTCTCTACAAAGAGGCGAGGAGCTTTGGTTGTTATTCGGCGAAAGATGACCATAAAGAATGTTATAGAGACAGGAACTCGTCTTAATGCAAATTTTTCATCGGTTCTTCTCCTTACTATTTTTGACCATGACACTCCATTACATGATGGTGCTGTGGTAGTTCACGGAAATAAAATTCTTGCGGCTGGGTGTTTTCTACCTCTTACTGAGCAGACGAATATTGTTCGTAGCTTTGGAGCTAGGCATAGGGCTGCTCAGGGTATGGCAGAAGATTCCGACGCTGTGGTACTTGTTGTTTCAGAAGAGACAGGAGCTATTTCTCTTGCTTGTAACGAGAAGCTCTACTACGATCTCTCTTCCCGTGAATTAAAAGATTCACTTATCTCTTTTTTAAACTATCGAGATACCTTGGTTTTGGAGGTTGAGGATGATTAATATTAATGATTTATCATCAGCTCTCTTTCGATCATGGAAAACTAAGCTCCTAACACTTTTTTTAGTAGTTACGCTTTTCTTTGTGTACGAATCAGGGCATATAGATACGGAATATTTTTACTTACCCGTAACTGTTATAGCTCCCGAAGGTATGGATGTTATCTTTGATGAAACTCCTGTAGTACTTGTTTCAGCAAGTCAGCTCAGTGATGAATTTGGGGAGTTTAATTATAAGTTTATTGAGCTGGAGGTAGATCTCTCTCACGCCAATAAACCTGGAGTGTATCGT
>CAZRRJ010000092.1:0-1258 GCA_964602515.1 uncultured Saccharicrinis sp.
GTTTGAACAGGTCGCTCGCCGGCTCAATTTTTTCCAATGGCAGTGGCTGGTCAGATTTTTTCAATTTCATCATATCGCGCAGCATCGCGATAGGGCGCTGGTTCACCTGTTTAGCAAAGGTCTTATAGTCTGCGTTTTCGCCTGATTTTACCGCCGTTTGCAGCGTGCCGACCACGTCTGGATTGTAGGCGTGGTACTCACCGCCGTGGACGTATTTCAGCAGGCCGCCGTGTTCAATCGCTTTACGTTTCGCCCACGCTTTGCGTGACAAGTTGTACAGGTCTTGTTGGAAATCTTCAAAACCTGCGCCTTGGATACGAGTCGTGACACCAGCAAAACACAAATCGACTACATCTTGGCTAAGACCAACGGCTTCAAACAATTGTGAGCAGCGGTAAGACGCCACGGTAGAAATACCCATCTTCGACATGATCTTGTACAGACCTTTGTTGATGCCGTATTGGTAGTTCTGCATCACGTCACGATAACTTTTATCAAGTGCACCGTCGTCAATGAGTTTGCCTAACGCTTCATACGCAAGGTATGGATAAATCGCTGTCGCGCCAAAGCCAAGCAATACCGCGAACTGATGAGGATCGCGTGCGGTTGCTGTTTCTACAATGATGTTGGCATCACAACGCAGGTTTTCTGTGATTAAACGAGTCTGCACGGCGCCAACAGCCATGGCCGCTGGGATGGGTAATTTGCCTTTAACTAGAGCGCGGTCGGAGAGCACGACCAATACCGTACCTTCGCGTACCACCTGAGAGGCTTGGTCACACAGATCCATGAGCGCTTGCTTGAGGTCTTTCTCGCTTGGGTCGTAGTTGATGTCGAGAATCGTATTGCGATAATGCGCATCGCCCAGTTCCAGTAACTGCTGCATATCAGAGTAGAGTAGAACCGGAGAATCGAATGTGACACGATGAGCGTGACCATCGGTTTCACAAAAAACGTTCATTTCTTGTCCAACACTGGTAGCGAGAGACATGACATGTTGCTCGAGGAGTGGATCAATCGGTGGGTTAGTCACCTGAGCAAACTTCTGACGGAAGTAATCCGTTACCAAACGCTCTTTAGAAGAAAGCACGGCCATTGGCGTGTCATCACCCATCGAGCCTACCGCTTCTTGTCCCATATCACCGAGCACGCGAAGAACCTGGTCGACTTCTTCGTTGGTCATCGCAAACTGCTTTTGGTACGTCTTAAGCAGGTCGGTATCGAAACTCCGTTCTCCCACTTGTTCTTCTGGTAGGTC
>CAZRRJ010000093.1:0-1246 GCA_964602515.1 uncultured Saccharicrinis sp.
GCACACAAAAAGAAACACTAAACAAAGCCGGGCAACTGGTAAGTAGTAGTGTTAACGGGCGTACAGTAACCTATACGTACTGGCCTTCAGGCTTAACTAAAACGGCTACTCCACAGGGCGGTAAAGCTGTAGAAACGACCTTTAATTTGCAGGGGAACCGTATAAAGCTGCTTGACCCCGATGCCGGTACCATCACCAGTGCATACAATGGCTTTGGCGAAGTGGAATGGGAAGAGCATAAAAAGACAAAAGCCGATGGTTCCATAGAAACTATACGTACCTCTTACAACTATGATAACACGGGACGTGTGCTTACATCAACCATTAACGGCAAAGCAACAAGCCATACTTATAATGATAAAACCGGCTTTTTAGAACGTGTAGAACAAGATGGCCACGAGGTATATTATAAGTACGACGAGGGTCACTCAACGAAGTTGGGCCGTGTAACCACGTATACAGAAAAGATTGGAGATAAAACATTTGTTACAAAATCGGCCTACGATACTTATGGCCGAGAGGTAAAGCACACTTACCCTTCGGGTTATTATACCACCAGCCGGTATAGCAAATACGGGCACCTGGCCGAAATTAAAAGCAAGGGAAGTGTTAGTGTATGGAAAGCCGAAGAAACCAATGAGCGCGGGCAACTGACCAGTATAAAAAAAGGCAGCCGCACAAGTACCTATGGCTTTGACAGCCGTGGCCTGCCCGAAAGTATCACCAGCACTGGTATAATAGAACAGCGCTACCAGTTCAATACAAAAGGTAACCTTGAATATCGCGAAGACAAGCTAACAAATCAAAAAGAGGTGTTTAGTTACCATGACGATAACCAGCTGAAGGGATGGGAACTGTTTAAAAACAGCTCTTCTGTTGGTACATTTAATATGGACTATGACCAGCATGGTAATATCACTGGTAAAAGCGATATTGGCTTTTCTATGAACTATACTGATCCGCAACGTATTCATGCCCTGACATCCATAAGCGGTAATCCTTCACTAATAGTCGATGAGGAGCAAAATATTACCTATACCGACTTTCGAAAAGTTAAAACCATTAGCGAAGCAAATGATTCTTTAATATTAAGCTACGGTATAGATAATCAACGTCGTAAAGCTCTTTATAAAACCGACGGTTTACTTACCAAAACACGCTATTACCTTGGCGCTTACGAAGAAGATGTATTTCCTGATGGTAGCGATAAAAAAGTTCATTATATTAGTGGCACAAATGGCTTAGC
>CAZRRJ010000094.1:0-1231 GCA_964602515.1 uncultured Saccharicrinis sp.
CTAGGCGCGGATATTGTTTCTGGTGGCTTTGAGGGTTGTACAATAATCGACCAAAACAAAGCTGCAAAAAAATTCAATGAAAATGTATTCCTGTTTCCTTTTCCATACAAGCAAGATATGACAGCAGATGAACGAAAAACATTTTATACTCAACTTAGGAAGAATGCTTTGCTCAATACACATATAACGATTGTAATTAACGGAACGAAAAAAGAGAATGGATCAATCATAAATTCACCTGGATGCATTGAAGAAGCACATCTCTCGCTCGAACAAGGCAACCTTGTAATACCGATAGAAGTAACCGGAGGAGCAGCGTTAGAGATATGGGATGAGATAAATAAATCTGGAACCAATTATTCCACATCAGCAGAGTTCCAATTGCTTAAAACCGGGACAACTGATGATGAAGTTATTGCTGCTGTAAAAAAAATAATTATTGAACGAGCATAGCCTATGCTACCAAATAAAGGAGGGAATAATTATATTATGGGTAAAAAAATCTTTATTTCATACAAATACGCAGATGATAAAATTAACAACTTAGAATCAGAAAAAAACTCAACGGTTAGAGACTATATCGACGAGTTCGAAAAAATAGTGGATTCATCCGATAATATTTTTAAAGGCGAAAGTGATGGAGAGGACCTCAGCGACCTTTCAGATGATGCAATTTGGGGAACTCTCAAGGACAGAATCTATGACAGTTCTGTAACAATTGTGTTTATATCACCTGGCATGCGAGAATCTGGAAAGACCGACAGAGATCAGTGGATTCCTTGGGAAGTATCATACTCTCTAAAAGAAACGTCCAGAAGGAACAAAAATGGAGAGCCTGTTACAAGCCATAGCAATGCAATGTTAGCTGTTGTCCTTCCTGACGGAAACAATTCATATACATACTATCTCGAGTCAAAAGTTTGTTGTAACGGAGGATGCACTACGCATCATACAGATAAGTTATTTACAATAATTAAAAAGAATAAATTTAACAGAACCGAAAATGCATCAAAACGTACCTGCGATAATGATAGTACAATTTGGACTGGAACATGTAGTTATATTGAAGCAGTGAAATGGTCAAACTTCGTTACTAACTATCAGAAATATATTAATTCTGCTGTTGACCGCCAAGATCATATTGATGAATATGACATTTATAAGGAAGTATAGATCATAAATGGTGGTGCGTTTGAGCAATGATTTATTAATTAAACTGATATGCCATATT
>CAZRRJ010000095.1:0-226 GCA_964602515.1 uncultured Saccharicrinis sp.
CGTAGTCAGGAAAACACCGCCGCTGTTACGGCCCTTCAGTAAGTCACGAAGGTGCTGGCGGCTTTCCACGCTGATGATGCTTTCATCACCCACATAGCCTTTCGCATTGGTAAACTGCCCGGACAACTGATCATCCAAGTCGGTCCGATCCGTAATAAGGACGATGGTGGGACTGGAAAAATCCACGCTCTTCATCAACAACCGGGTCAGGAAAAGCATGGTGAAA
>CAZRRJ010000095.1:236-1231 GCA_964602515.1 uncultured Saccharicrinis sp.
GCCAGTAGCGCCAAAGTAAGTTCCACCTTTACCGTCGCCCTCGGGCCTACGGTGTAGCTTTATGTTTTCATAGAGTTTTGTGGCGGCATAATATTGTGGATAGCGACAAACGATTTTTTCATCCTTTTTAGAGGTATCCGGGAAATAGATGAAGTTTCGGATAATGTCCCTGATCCGGTGCAGATTAAACAGCCCCTTGACCATGGTATAGAGGGAATCAATGCCGTCTTTTTCAACAAGGTCTGTGCCATCGGTTTTTCGCCACGCATAGAAGAACTCATACGGGGCAAAGAAAGAACCTGCCTTATTATTGACACCGTCACTAATCACACAAATCGCGTTGTATTTAAACAGCTCTGGAATATCCCGGCGGTACCGAGTTGTCAGCTGAACATAGGCATCGTGGATGGTAGCCTCTTCACGAATGGCGCTTTTGAATTCAAAAACCACCAAGGGCAAACCGTTGATGTATAGGCTGCCGTCCGGTATCCGTTTTTCATATCCAAGGATTTCGAACTGATTCACCACCTTGTAAATGTTGTGAGTTGCATTATAGATGGCGACTTCCTCAGCAACGACGGTTTCGACCTCGGTCGGCTTCGGCTCACGCAGTTCGGTAAGATCCCGATAATCGAGCAACTGGATATACAGATCTTTTTTGCTGCGGTCTTCACGCTTCAACAAAAAGCCATCAGAGACCATCTTCATGATGGCTTTCATATAGATCTGACGCGGAAAAGACCTCCAGCTTACGGACAACCGACTCAACCTCACCCGAGGTAATGTTATCGGCGGCATACCGCTTAAAAAGATATGCTTTTAAATCTTCCTTGATAAGAACCTCATTGGGTTCTCTTGCTATAGTTTGTCCAAGAACGTGCTCATAGCCTTCAACTTCCAGAAGCTCGATGATTGCAAGTTCTAATTTTTCCTCTGTAAATTTAGCACTCATGAGCTATCCCTTTTTCTTTTTAGCTAACTCGAAATGAAAGCCC
>CAZRRJ010000096.1:0-1189 GCA_964602515.1 uncultured Saccharicrinis sp.
CTTAAAGCAAAGTAGTATGTTTGAGGATATGGAGATACTGTTAATGGATGATGGATCCTCAGATGAAGAGACTCTTGGTATTATTAAGCGACTTACCCGAGAGTATGAGAATATTAAGAGCTATTTTTTTCCGATAGGGGGAAGTGGAAGTGCCTTGAGGCCAAGAAATAAAGGAATAGAACTAGCACAGGCAAAGTATGTAACTTTTTTAGACCCTGACAATATGGTAATAAACGATGGATATACGAAATTGTATAATGAACTAGAGGGAACAGATAATGATTTTATTATCAGTGATCATCTTATGGTAAAAAACACTAAAGAGATTTACTGTGGAGCTTATGATTTTAATAGAATAGGAGGTTCCCTTACGTTACGATCAAATCTTATCCGTTATAATCTACAATCGATGATGTGTAAAAGAGACTTTCTTCAAAAGCAAGGAATATCTGCTATAAAGCGAGGTTGGGGAGAAAAGCCATTGTATCTAAATAAGTCTACAGTAGCACACTTTGGAGAAAATCAGTGAATCATGTAATAAAATGCAGTAATTTTATTTTTATGGCTCTAATTTATAAGTTATGAAATATTTTACTCTGTTTCATAAGTACAGATTTTAATATGTATTATACATCTAGCATATATTAGGTTTGGGAATTAGTACTTAAAAATAAAAGTCTTCTAGAAAGCAAACTGGTTAAAGATAATAATTCATGATAAACCCCATGAGAGCAATTATGAATAGGTCTTCTGCTCTATCATACATAAACAAAAGAGTTTACCGTTGTAGAGTAAAAGGGAACAGCAAGCTTAAACGAGATTCTCAGTCTCTAGGTTAATAGTTCCTCATATTGTGGAATTACTTCTTCTGGTGTTCCATCCATTTTCAGTACTCCTCTTTCTAACCAAAGTACCCGTTTACAATTTTTTCGAATAATATCCATACTATGGGACACCATGACTACCGTACGTTCATCGTCGATCATTTTTTGAATTCGCTCTCCACTTTTTTTACGGAATTGTGCATCTCCTACACTAAAAAGTTCATCAATAAGGAGTAGGTCAGGCTCTATAGAGGAGACCACCGCAAAAGATAGGCGGCTTCTCATTCCCGATGAGTAGGTTGTCATAGGGTGATCGATAAACTCTCCAATTTCTGCGAATTGAATCATCTCTTCAATTCGGTCAG
>CAZRRJ010000097.1:0-1184 GCA_964602515.1 uncultured Saccharicrinis sp.
TGGCTGGGCAGCGAGTTACCGTGCCGCGCCTCGAGCGCGAGCTCGGCAGCTACTGGCGGTTGCAGATTCCTGCGACCGATATCATTCTGACGGCCAGTCCCGACAGCCACAGCAGCATGCTTAACCGGCTGGATGTGGAGGTCGAAGGTTTTCAGGCCCTTGGTGATCACCAGATTCTGGTCAAGCTCAAGCTGGGGGATCAGTTTCTCATCAGCTCGATCACCGAGCGCTCGTTTCATAATCTGGGTATCTGCAACGGCCTGCGCCTTGGGGCGCAGTTCAAGACCACCGCCGCCAGCGGTAACGATCAGGAGGACCGCTAGCATGAAGGATGCGCGCGCGCGTGCACGACAGGCGTTTATCGAGCAGCAGGGCTGGGGAGGCTGTGTGGTGCAGGCTCTGGCCGCCGATGCCTCGTTTCGCCGCTATTTTCGTCTGTCTCGTGGCGAAGAGCGGCGCATCCTGATGGATGCGCCGCCGCCACAGGAAGATATCCGCCCCTTTGTCGCGGTGGCCGAGCATCTGCAGGCGTTGGGCCAGCATCCGCCGGCAATTCTGGCGCAGGATGTTGATGCCGGTTTTGCCTTGCTTGAGGATCTCGGTGAGCAGACCTTTACCCGCCTGCTCGACGCCGGTGTCGGCGTAGAAGAGCTCTATCCGATGGCGCTGGAGCGTTTGCTGACACTGCACTGTCACCCCGAGAATGCGGCATTGGCGGTGCCCGAATACGACCGAACCGTGACGCTCAACGAGGTGGCCCTCTTGGTGGACTGGTATCTGCCTGCTCTGACCGGGCGCTCGCTTGATCCCGCCGCGCGTCAGGGGTGGCTGGATGCCTGGGCGGAGGTGTTTGCCGCGCTGCCGTCTCTGGTGAACGTATTGGTGCTGCGCGACTTTCATGTCGATAACCTGATGCGACCGGCGCCAGGGGTCTGTGCGCTGCTTGATTTTCAGGACGCTCTGATCGGCAGTCCGGCCTATGATCTTGCATCGTTACTCGAAGATGCCCGGCGCGACCTGCCCGAGACGCTGCGTACAGAGCTGCAGGCGGCGTATCTGGCTGCCAGGCCGGAGCTCGATGCAGCGGTATTTGACCAGCATTACCGTGTCTGGGCGGCCCAGCGCCATGCCAAGGTGCTGGGGATTTTCCTGCGCCTCTGGCTTCGTGACGGTAAGCCCGTGTA
>CAZRRJ010000098.1:0-1169 GCA_964602515.1 uncultured Saccharicrinis sp.
CTACCCTAGTCGTTTGATAAGTTCTGCCACACCCTCTACAAGAGCTGGGTGCTCACCGATGGACTAGCGGTTCAATGGGATACTTTTTGTTTTGATAATTCGTATCTGTTAAATGGTTTAGGGATGAGTTATCTTTCTCTAAGTAGGATAGAAATTTTTCATGTAAATAGTCTTGTAGGATAGTTTCTTTATAGTTCTGTTTTTTTAAATCTCTATACTGTTCTCTCATTTCTGCAGGTGAGCAGTGATACTTCTCACGAAATAGTTTATAAAAGCTATTTAAGTTAGAAAATCCACAATCATTAGCAATATCTGAAATACTTATTTTATTTGATAGGATACTTCTCATTACTTGATCTAGACGGATATGATTAATATAGGATTTAAATCCTATGCCCGTATTTTTCTTAAAAAGATGAGAGAGATAATATTTATTTACATGTACTAATTCTGCTACCTCATCAAGAGTTATTTTCTCTTTATAATGGGTGGATATATACTCCATTATTTTTGAGAGCCTCTCGAAATCATTCTCTGAGCAACTTTTATCGTGATGAATGTCCATCTCAAACTCAATATTGTTATTGATGAAATGGCAGAGAAGGCTTGTAATGCCCCATATCGCAACCATCGCATCCTTTCCGTAGGTGGAATATTCGAGAAATAGTTTTGCCAAAGCACCACGAATGGGGTTTATCGTGTTTTGATAGTACTTCCCATGAAGAAAACTCTTGCAGAGAAATCGCTTTTTGCTGAAATTTTGTATGTAGGCATCAAAATAGGTTGTATCTATCTGAATGCCTGCAATAATTGGTAGGGATGAAGAGTTTGCAACCACTGTATTATGAAGATAATTGTTATTGATAATAATAAGATCATCTTCTTTGAGTCTATTTTCTTGTCCTTCAATCTGAATCAGAACCTCCCCTTTTAATACAATGAGGATTTCCATATCGTTATGCCAGTGATAGGGTACTTCGTATGCGTGGTTAATAATCATTTTGAGTGGTAATCCGTGAGTGTGTTCAATGACTTCGTACCCATAATACATAGTATCCTCCACGTATATCTAAGTATAGTTCAATATACGGGATTGTCAATTATTTTCTTTTGTTATCGCTATACGCTAGTATCAAAACATACTCATGAGAGATATGCATATGCTGTGT
>CAZRRJ010000099.1:0-1160 GCA_964602515.1 uncultured Saccharicrinis sp.
CGCAAGCAGAGCGCAGCCCAGGCAGAAGAACAAAAGCAGGACGCATCCAATGACAGCGCCGACAGTAACAACAGCAATCTGGAGGCGGTCGCATGAGCCTGAATAATCTGGATGAAAGCCGTTTACTGGAGAGCGAGCAGCCCAGCGAACTGCAGATGCAGCTGATCGCCTTCTACACCCTGATGATGCGCGAAGTGCGCCGTTTTCTGCGCATCTGGCCCCAGACCCTGCTGCCGGCGGCGATGACCATGGTGCTGTACTTTGTCATCTTCGGGCAGCTGATCGGATCGCGCATCGGCCCGATGGGCGGCGTCGACTACATGCAGTACGTGGTGCCGGGGCTGGTGATGATGTCGGTGATCACCAACAGCTTTACCAATGTGGCGTTCTCGTTTTTCAGCGGCAAGTTCCAGCGCCATGTCGAGGAGCTGCTGGTCTCCCCGGCCAGCGCCCATGCGGTGCTGCTGGGCTTTCTGGCTGGCGGTCTGGCCCGTGGCCTGACCGTGGGTGCGATCGTGATGGGGCTGGCGCTGTTTTTCACCGACCTGACCCCGGTGCACTGGGGCATGACCTTTATCGCCTTGCTGCTGACCGCGCTGCTGTTTGCCCTGTGCGGCTTTATCAACGGCATGATGTCGAACAAGTTCGAGGATGTGGCGATCGTGCCCACCTTCGTACTGACGCCGCTGACTTATCTTGGAGGGGTGTTCTACTCGATCTCGATCCTGCCGGAGTTCTGGCAGGCGGCGACCTACTTCAACCCGGTGCTGTATGTGGTCAACGCCTTCCGCTACGGCATCCTCGGCGTGTCCGACGGCATTGATGTGACCAGTTCGCTGATCTGCGTGGCGGTGCTTTGTGGGGTGCTTTATGGGGTTTGTTATACGTTGTTGAGTCGGGGCTACAAGCTCCGCCATTAGGGGGAGTTTGGTTTTGATTTGGAGTGAAAAAGCCGCCTGAAGAGGGCGGCTTTTTTGTTGTCTTCTGTGTTCTAGATTTTGCCCGGACAGCTGTTTTTCATTTGCTGTGATTTCAGTGCTCGCGGGGCACCGCCCCTGCACCCCGGCAAGGGGGAAGAACAAGAGCCCGCCTCGCCCTCTTTGACTCTTCTCACCCCTGGCCTCGCGGCCCGGCGCAGTGCTCTGTGTGTACGGCCCTAA
>CAZRRJ010000100.1:0-1135 GCA_964602515.1 uncultured Saccharicrinis sp.
GGCGGTCATGCTTTCGGTGTTGTTGGCGAAGTACGGGGACAGGTAGCCGCGGTCGAACAGCATACCTTCTACAACGTCCAGCTCGTTTTCAAAGCCAGAAGCTTCTTCAACGGTGATAACGCCTTCTTTACCCACTTTTTCCATCGCTTCGGCGATGATGGAACCGACTTCGCTGTCGGCGTTGGCAGAGATGGTACCTACCTGAGCAATCGCCTTGGTGTTGTCACAGGGAGTAGCCAGCTTGCCCAGCTCGGTCACAACCGCAGCTACGGTCTTGTCGATACCGCGCTTGAGGTCCATCGGGTTCATGCCCGCGGCTACAGACTTCAGACCTTCGGTCACGATCGCCTGAGCCAGAACGGTTGCAGTGGTGGTACCGTCACCGGCCTTGTCGTTGGCCTGGGAAGCAACCTGCTTCACCATCTGCGCACCCATGTTTTCGAACTTGTCTTTGAGTTCGATTTCCTTGGCGACGGAGACACCGTCCTTAGTGATGGTCGGTGCACCGAACGCCTTGTCCAGAACCACGTTACGACCCTTCGGCCCCAGAGTAGCCTTCACCGCGTCAGCCAGAACGTTTACGCCACGCAGCATGCTCTGACGGGCTTCATCACCAAAAACAACTTGCTTTGCCATCGTTTAACTTCCTCTAAATCCGTTGAACGCTATCGTCTGAAACAGGCTGGCTTATTCAACAATCGCCAGGATTTCGCTTTCGTTCAGAATGATCAGTTCTTCACCATCCACCTTCACGGTGTTGGTGCCGGCGTATTTGCCGAAAATAACCTTGTCACCCACTTTGACGCTCAGCGGACGCAGTTCACCGCTGTCGAGCTGTACGCCATTACCTACAGCCACGATCTCACCACGGTTCGGCTTTTCAGCCGCAGCGCCCGGCAGCACGATACCGCCAGCAGTGGTGGTTTCTTCTTCTTCACGACGTACGATAACGCGATCGTAGAGCGGACGAATGTTCATCGGTTAAATCTCCGTTATACCCGTGTTGTTTCTTAACGGTTCGAGTCTGTGACCTCAGGGTCACTGGGCACCAGGGCCCGGTTAAGTAGGATCGGTTCTAAGGAACCGACCCATTAATTCGCTTGTGTCCTCTCAATGGGGACGGCAAAAAATCATT
>CAZRRJ010000101.1:0-1133 GCA_964602515.1 uncultured Saccharicrinis sp.
TTTATGGCAAAACACTTATAGAGTACTTGCAATGCTATTTAACAGGCGCTTCTCCATACTCAACGTCAGGAACATATGAATGGTATGCTGATAAATATGCATTTAATACTATAGGATATTGGTATAATTCATACGGTCAAAAAATAACGAATTTACATTATTAAATATTTATGAAACAAAATAGGATAATTATATTTTTAGTCAGCCTTATCTCAATAATGGCTTGTGATACCCCGGGAAAGATTATACTAATTAATAAAACGGAGGAGGTAGCCCATTATAAGCTTATTACTACCAATCAAAAAGACAATGCAGAAATAGAAATATCAGGAGGTAAGAACAATGAGATAACCCAGCTATTTGGTTTTGAGCAAACTTGGTCAAACGATGCCTTGATGGAGTATGTTGACAATATTCAAGAACTTGTTCTTATAACAAATAAAGATACCGTGACTTTTAGTCAGCAAGGAGAAATCTTTGAATTTTATAAGAATAGAAGAAAGGGGCTGAAGAAAATTAAAATATTATTACAGTAAAGGTTGACCAAACTAGTATCTAAAGGACTTAAATGTAAACAGATAGAATAATGGTTAAAATTAAATACAATAGCTTATGAAAAGGAATATTTTTATTGTTTTGATATTGCTCATTGCAACACAGTTATCATGGAGTCAAGCCACTCAAACAACTGACTCAATTTCTATGGTTAAGGTTTTTGGTGGTTATAAGTTTATGAAATCGGGAGAACGATTAACTATGCACCAGCTTAACCAGGTTATGATGGATAATGAAGAAGCCTACCTTCATTATAAAAAGGCAAAAACCAACTATGGCTGGGGAGCTGCATTGAGTTTTGCAGGAGGGTTTATGGTAGGTTGGCCTTTAGGTACTGCCCTGGCAGGAGGAGAACCTAACTGGGCTTTAGCAGGTATTGGAGCAGGCTTAATAACTATTTCAATACCGTTAAATCAAGGATTCAATAAACATGCTCGCAAAGCAGTAGGCGTTTATAATAAAAGTGCTGTATCGCAAAGTTCACTTAACAGACCTAAATTAAACTTTGCACTTAATAGTGCAGGAATAGGTATAAGGCTATTGTTTTAGAATACAAGTGGATTTATCTCATATGACTA
>CAZRRJ010000102.1:0-1130 GCA_964602515.1 uncultured Saccharicrinis sp.
TGTTCTTCGTGCAGTGCTCCCCTTAGCTATTCCTCTGTTTGTAGTAATGATCCTTTTAATTATTGTAGTGGTTGGTCAGCGAGGTGGAGATGACCCGCTTCGTATTGTATCTAATAACCTTGACATACCAGAGGATACCTTTTCTGAGAAAGAGCTTTCTCGTATTGTTGAGGGATCTTTACTAGAGCCTTCTGAGGACCCTTCATTTACAAGATTTCTTAATATTGTCCGTGTGACTCCATACACAATTGTAGCAGGTGATACGCTTACATCAATTGGAGTGAAGTTTGGAGTTACCCCAGAAACTATAGCAAGTTATAATGGAATATCTCTTTATGGAGAGCTTGTGGTGGGAAATATTATTCAAATCCCAGGATCAAATGGGCGTATGTACACAGTTCAGTCAGGAGATAGCCTTTCCGTAATTGCCCAACGCTTCGGTGTAACCATGCAGGATGTGATTGATGCTAATGATCTCACCTCTACTACTATCTTTGTAGGCCAAAAGCTATTCTTACCCGATATGTACGTTGGGAATTAGTCGTACCATGTTGTATATGTAAGTCTCCTTGTATGTGTCGGAAGGAGATCTCTTTATTTATGTGGGTATGAAAAACCCTCTACAATCCCAGGGTAGGGAGGGTAGAGGGTTTTTATTGATTCACCGTAGGAACTACCTACCTACCGTGACACTGTTTATATTTTTTCCCACTTCCACAAGGACAGGGTTCATTTCGTCCTACCTTTGGTACTGAACGTACAACCTGCACTTGATCAGCCTCTGTTTTTCGTACAGGTTCTGAGCCACCAAGATTTTTTTGAACTGCCTGCATCTCTCTCGCGGGTTGGTTTTGTACGGGGTTCTTTCGTACTTGCACACGAACCACCAGTCGAGCCATTTTTGTCCGGATTTGGTCAATAAGGTTTTCAAAGAAATCAAACCCCTCAAGTTTGTACTCAAGAAGAGGATTTTTCTGTGCGTAACTTCGAAGTGATACAGACTCTCTTAGCTCCTCTAGTGTTTCCAGGTGGTTCTGCCACCCTTGATCAATCTCTCGCAAATAGTAGAATCGGAGAAAGTCATTGAATTGATCTTTTGGAATTTCTGAAGTTTTCTCTTCAATTTCTTC
>CAZRRJ010000103.1:0-1121 GCA_964602515.1 uncultured Saccharicrinis sp.
AGATAGAACTGCTCACTAACTATTTCAGGAGTAGCACATGTATTTTTCCAATCAATATATCTATTTTTCTTAAAGTCTTGTTGTGCAATTCGTATTATTTTCATTATGGTGTTGTTTTCCTCTGGCTTCGTGGGACGTGGAGTGGCTTTAACCTCCGTGACACTGACTCTCCTTATTGCTTCATTTGAACATTTTTTCAAACTTTCCCCTAAACTCTTTAGTGCTATTTGAATATTCAACAAGAGTTGTTTTTCCTAATAAGTAATCCTTTAAAGGGTCTAGATTCTCTTTAGCTTCCTTACATAAACTTAGTCTGTATCCTATATCTGTTCTAAGATTCATCATTTCATATTCTTCTATGACTTTTTTGTCTTTTTTTAGGTCTAACTTTTTTATTACGTTACTATTCGATAAGGTCAATGAATAGTCAAGACACTCCCATAAATAAATTTCAAATGTTTCGGAAAAAGGGGGATCTTCTGCAATCCACAATGTGGAAACCTCATAACCTTCTATTGGATGAATTGATTTGCTATCCACTTTATGAGATGCAAACTTTTTAACTGCAAATTGAGGAATACCGCAACAGAAAAGAATAGGTAATTTATTCAAGTCCAAACTTTTTATGTCCTCATCCTTAGAAAAGTAGTTAAAGAATAAAATGAAATTCTTTTTTACAACTTGACCTATCGTATAAGCATCAAAACCAGCATGAAATATATATACGTCTCCTTCTTTCCATGTAAATCGCTTTATCATGAGTAAACTCCTTTCGTTTTACTGTTAGATGTTCAAAATTATTCAGTTAGTACTTTTTTAATCTTGTTAATATTTCTTGCATTTCTTACTTATCCGTTCTATGAACATTTTCTTTCGATAAGTTTTAGATCATCTACATTATCCCATCCTTCATTATACTTCCTATGGGGTCTGCATTGATATAATCATCGCCATAAAGATTATAATATCTAAATCTAGTATGGTAAAGTCCTGTTTCCGTATCTTCTTATTGACCTTGGCTCTTGCGGTGTACCAATATGGTCGTTGTGATAATAGTAGAAGCAGCCTTGCTCAACCTGAGGTAAATATTCACCCTCTGGATTATCTCTATATTCCCTTAT
>CAZRRJ010000104.1:0-1112 GCA_964602515.1 uncultured Saccharicrinis sp.
ATACAATATCGAAAGTAGTAAGTTTATCTTCTACTTCTTCAAGTTTCATTGCAGCCATTTGTTCTAGCTTGGTTGCATAAGCTACTTGTTCTTTAGAAAGTATACCACGAATGCTATCCTTTTCTTTCAGAGCATACTTTTTACGTAACTCATCAGAAGAATGACCAGTTACGCAAAGATTGATTGCAGAAGTACATAGACGAAAACATGCCTTGTTATCAGCAATCATTTGAGTGAAGTTAGCACGACGAACTTCTTGTTTTGCAGTCATTGAAGACATAACATTACTCACTTTTAGTTTCAAAAGATGGACGTTTAATTGTTTCACCATCTTTATTAATATTCAGGTAAGCAGTAGTAATAAGTTTAAACTCTGCTTCATTACGGTCACCACGATATTGAGCAACCAAGAAATTGATTTCATTCACATCAAAGAAATGTTCAGGAGTGCTATCATTTTCTGGATTTAGGCAGAATGCACAATAATGGTTGTACATCTCACGAGCCATATTAGCTTTAGTGAATACAGGACATGCCTGTACAAGCCCCTCAGAGCCATTCTGACGCTTCATAAGGAAGTTATGGTAGCGTTCACAAGCTTTAGCTCTTTCTTCCCATGTGACGATTCCAGAAGCCTCACCGTCTAATCCAAAACGATATGCACTGAATAGCAGACCTGTCTGGTAATGGTAATCTGAGCACCAAATGGCTAAGAAGCTATGGACTTCTTCTTTAGTGCAACCAACACCTTTGATAATGTCTTTTGAAATACGATGCGCTAAAGGTTTACGCTTGTATTTATGGAACATGGTAGGCCATTTTTCTTTTACGAGGACTAGAACTTTTTCGTATTGTTCTTTAGTTTTCTCGAAATCTTTTTTATTTCTAGTCACTTAGAAGCCCACCCTTTTTACGGTAATTGATGGTTACCAGAGGGACTAACTCATCTTTACCGTTAACAACTTTAACAGCCCAATCAACATTAATGTTTTGGATTGTTTCAACTTGAGCAACTTCAATGATTTTAGATACAGCCATTGCTCGTTCTGCTGCTCTTCCTTTAAATACTTTCATCTTCAAAAATCCATTCATAATAATCTGGAATATTTGAT
>CAZRRJ010000105.1:0-1099 GCA_964602515.1 uncultured Saccharicrinis sp.
ACTAAAAAACTATTGTTACATAAATTAAGTGACAAAATCAGTCAAATTTTATTCTGGTAACACCTTAATAAACTAATAATTCTCCTATAGAGGGATCTCCTTTGATACCACACGGGATATGCCCTATTTCGTATACTTCTATAAGGCGATTAAAAAATAAAGGAAGAGGTAATAAATTTTTTTCGTGGTATGCGCTTTCTATTAAATAAAAAACACAATTTATTTTGATATCATCAATAATACTTTTGGTTACAATTTCATTTTTTATAAAAATATTAGATAAGTCTATACTTTCCACTACACTTCTTGCATCTTCTGCAAGTAAGTTCCATTCTATTGTATGTGGATATTTTTTTCTTATATTTGAACTCATAAGATTGGATACTTCTAATACCGTGTTTTCCCATTCAAGACTAGTGATGTTTTGAATAAACTCTTCTTCACTATTAATGTTTTTTATATGAGAAAATTTCCCTATATTACTTATCCATTCCACCTCAAGTAACCGTTTTATACTGATAATTGGTATAAGAAATTCTCTTTTCAGTCCTTTTTTACCCATATTATATTTCCTTTATCCTTTTTGATTCATGCGACCAGGAACTCTTGGAACCTCCATTCCACCCAATAAGCCATATGTAACTCTATCTTCAAAATAGCAGCCTTTAGAGCCTCTTCAACCTTTGCGGTAGGCACTCCTGCGTCTAATAAAGATTTTTTTAAGCTTGAGTATACTGTAAGTTTGTTGGTTTAGAACCGAAAAGACTTACTCTTTTACGGTATTATCCCAAAATTTTTCTAAAGATTGGTGTGCCAAATAATGTTCGCTTTTAACTTCACAGAAAGCATTTCCTTCCAGCACTATTGCTTTTCCATCTTTTGTAAAAATAAAACCACGATAAGCAGCATCTTAATTCAGGTGGTGTTTTTGTGTACCTTTCTTGTTATCCAAATCATCGCCATAACGTCCTACATCATACTCTCCTTTTAATCCCCAAGGATCAATCCAATAGATAGGGTCTCGTAGGTAGTTGCCTAGACAACTACTTGTAAATATTTTTAGCGTAATCATTATAGCAGTCTGTAGCTTTTTTTCCCA
>CAZRRJ010000106.1:0-1093 GCA_964602515.1 uncultured Saccharicrinis sp.
CTCCGTCGTTCTCTTCATCGAGTAGCGCTTTAAGGCGCTGTTCTTTGTCTTGATCCCATTTATCGTCAACGTCCACATGCTTCGCTTTTCGGCTACGGATGATAATAATCCCAAAGCCAAGCAGTACAACACCTAATGGTCCCAACCATAAAATTGAAGTTGCCAGTGTAAATGGCGGGTTGTAGGTAACAAAATTGCCATAACGGTCAATCATGTAATCCACAATCTCATCCTTAGACTTACCATCTTGGGTCATCTCGTACACTTTATGACGAAGATCTTGAGCCAGTTCCGCAATTGAGTCCGCGATGGTGTTGTTTTGACATTTTGGACAACGCAGAGTATGACCCAGCTCTTTAAACTGTTCCTCTTGTTGTAAAGTATCAAACTCGTATACCTCAATCGCTGCGTGTGCTGCTAGAGAAAATGTCATTGCTGCGAATAGCGCAATCATCCACTTTTTCATTTCTTCGCCTCCGCTACCATCTCTAAGTACATTGGCTCGAGTTTCTCTTTCCAGTTACGTGGGTTTACATCACCAACAAGGCGGTAACGGATCACACCATTAGCATCGATCAAGAAAGTCTCCGGTGCACCATAGACACCGAGATCCAATCCAAGCATGCCGTTTCCATCGAACAAGCTAATCAGATAAGGATTGCCTAAATCATTTAACCAACCTACCGCTTTATCACGATGATCTTTGTAGTTTAAACCAATGATTTTGACGCCTTCATTGGCTAACTCATTAAGATACCGGTGTTCGGCATAACAGGTTGGACACCAAGTCGCCCACACATTAAGCAGCAGTGGCTCACCTTTAAAGATCGCCTGATCGTACAACTTGCCCGGCTCAGCCAAATCTTCCAGACGGAATTCTGGTACTGATTTGCCCACCAGTACCGACTCCAGTTTCGTTGGATCGTCACCGTGAGAGTTTTTAATCAGCTGGGTGGCAAACACGGCCACCAAGCCTAAAAATGCAACCAGCGGAATAAATAGATACTTCTTATTCATCATGCCTCCTGCTTCTTCGCGCTTTTTCTAAAGCGGTAACGTTTATCGCTGATCGCGATAGCACCGCCAAGCGACA
>CAZRRJ010000107.1:0-1070 GCA_964602515.1 uncultured Saccharicrinis sp.
ATTATAACACGGTAATAACGCTGTATCTAAAACCGTTTCAAAATTATCTGAAAATAAAGTTTCAAAATCTATGGGCACAGGTCCATCTTTAGTTGCAATTATATTTTCATGATGCAAATCTGTTAGCTGGAAAACATACGCTAAACAAAGTAATATTCCTGAATTTACAAAATAATTCTCAATACTAGAAGTAGAATCTAATGATTCATTACTTATTTCTGTTACGTAAGATATTTCATTTATAATTAATATTTTGGGGAAAACCCTATAACTATACCCATAATGTTTAGATATTTTTTTTATAATTCTATAAAACTCTAAATCTGGATTGCAATCTCTATTTTTCATGTATAAGACAGTGTTATCAAATTGATTGGTTTATGTGTAGGGTGACAACCGCCCTACCTTAGATGGATTGTTTTAACATTTACTTTTAAATAGCATCAATACACTATCGTTATTCTTGTAAATCATAAAGTTTTAGTACAAAATATACAAAATATACGTTTATTTTCTTTCCATAACTATAACAAAGTGTTATAGTTATGGAAAGGGACACTTTGTAGCCGATGTTTCAAAAAGGAGGATAATGTGAATGATAATTTAGGAAAAATAATAATGACACATAGAATTAAAAAAGGCTTAAGTCAGCAACAATTAGCAGATGAATTATTTTGTTCAAAGGCTCTTATCGGAAAAATAGAGGTTAATAAAAGGGCTGTTAATGAAGAATTTATCACACCATTATCAACTATATTGGAATTTAATTTTATTCAATACAGAAGGAATTTTCACAAATATAATACTATTGAGCATTATAATTTAGCTCACGAATTGACAGACTTATTTAAAAGTCATCATTATGAACAACTAGAGATGATTCTCAAAGAAAACTCATTAACAAAAGAGCTTAACTATGGTTCAGCTTATATTATACGAGAGTATTGCAAGGCTCTTGTTTTAGTTAATGTGCACAGCGATTACCGTCAGCGCAGAAAAAATATTATTAAAAGTCTTAAAAATAAAAAATATGAATGAAATCAACAACAACAACAACAACAACAACAACA
>CAZRRJ010000108.1:0-1063 GCA_964602515.1 uncultured Saccharicrinis sp.
GGTTGAGCAGCGGTTTCACCTTGCTGCTCTGGCCGTACAGGAAGAACAGTTTCTCCTGTGCCGCGGCGTTCGGGTAGATCTGCGGGTCGTTGCGCAGTGCCGGATCGATCAGCGGCAGTGCGCCGGCGACCGGGGTGGCATAGGCAATGTAGTTGGCGTTTTCTGCGCTGGTGCCGGGATCGAGCAGGAAGTTCAGATACTTGAGCGCAGCCTCCGGGTTGGGGGCGTCGGCCGGGATGGCCAGCATATCGAACCAGAGGCTGGCTCCCTCTTTGGGGATGCGGTACGCGATCTCGATGCCCTGGGCGCTGGCGTCCTCCTGAGTGGCCAGGATATCGCCGGAAAACCCGATCAGTGCGCACAGCGCACCGGATGCGAGCTCCTCAGGGCCGCGATCGGGATCAACGTAGCGCAGGTACGGACGCAGTTTCATCAGCTGCTGGTGGGCCAGCTCATAGTCGGCCGGATTGCGCGACAGCGGATCCTTGCCGAGGTAGGCCAGCATGGAGGCATAGATCTCGGCGCGCGAATCGATCATCGCGACCCCGCAGGCGGCCAGTTTTTCCAGATTGGCCGGCTCGAACAGCAGTGCCCAGCTGTCGACCGGAGCGCTGTCGCCGAGCGCGGCGCGGACCTGCTCGGGATTGAAGCCAATGCCGGTGGTGCCCCACATATAAGGCACGCCGAACAGGTTGTCCGGATCGATGCTGTCACTCAGGCGCGCCAGAATGCTCGGGTCGAGGTGTTTCCAGTTGCTCAGCTGCTCCTGGTCGATCTCCTGATACAGGCCGGCGACAATCTGATCCTGATAGAATCGTGGCTGGGCACGACCAGATCGTAGCGCTTGCCCTGCAGCAATTCGGCTTCCAGCGCTTCGTTGCTTTCGAATTCGCTGTAGTCGACGGCGATGCCGGTCTGTTCGCTAAAGCGGGCGTTGATGCCCGGAGCGATGTAGTCGCTCCAGTTGTGTACGCTGATCGATTCGGCCTGCAGCTGGCAGGTCACCAGCAACAGCGCAGCGCTCAGAAGGGGGTGTAGTTTCATGGGAGGGAGCATCCTTAAG
>CAZRRJ010000109.1:0-1063 GCA_964602515.1 uncultured Saccharicrinis sp.
TAAAAGAATACAAAATATTAAACTCAAAAGATGTTGTTACCAATTATCTTAGCCAGCATAGTGATAAAGTCACCATTGGTGAAATGCTAAAAAAAGTGGAGGAAGAGAAAGATATTATATCAGATTTAAGAATTGCACGTAACAAAGAACTAAGCAGAAAAACAAAATTTGAAATAGCTTTAAAGGAGTTAAAATCTTTAAATAGAGGCATAAAAGCTGGTAAACTGCAATGTATGGATTGTGGGTCTGGACACATTTCTTACTCAACTGACAAATCTGAAGCATACATATTTGATGTTTCAACTACAGAAGTGAGAGAACAGATTATGGATTCTATCACCGAAAAAATTGAATCTTGTTCTGAAGAATTTGATCGCATCACAACAGAAATTAATATCCATCAAGATAAGTTGCAATTACTTTTAAAGGACGAAACTGTTTCTCTTGAATCAATTGTTTTACATAAGCAAGATATTATGGACATTGATGGCGTTGAAGTCGAGTTAAAACGAATAGACATTGACATAGAAAAAATAAATGAAACCTTAAAGGAATTAAGTACCAACATCAGTGGAAATCTTGATAAGCAAAAAAAATTATTAGAAGAAATTGTTAATGTAATGAACGATACATATAAATTAATCGACCCATATGGTACATTGCAGTTTGATGAACTATTTACCAAGAAAGACGTTGTATTTTCGGGAGCTGAATCCACTATATTTCATTTAACTAAATTATTTGCTTTTTCAAAAGTACTTGAACATAAATACCCAATAATAGTTGACTCTTTCAGAGCAGAAGATTTATCTACTGAAAAGGAAAAGAAAGTTATTGAGCTGTTTAATACAATTGACAAACAGGTTATTTTTACAACAACATTAAAAGTGCAAGAAATTGATAAGTATAAGGATATTGAGTATATTAACCATATCGACTACTCTAGCCATACACCAAGTAAAATTTTAAACGAAGCGTATTTAAATGATTTTAAAAAATTATTAAATAGATTAAAAGTGAATATAAAATAATGTGATTAAAAAGCAACCCTCTACCCCAGACG
>CAZRRJ010000110.1:0-1059 GCA_964602515.1 uncultured Saccharicrinis sp.
ACCTCATGGGGCTTCTCAAAGATGACCCACTAGGAGCAAGAAGCATTGAAAGTGTGAAACTATCAGACGCTAAAGAATGGGCTATAAGAATGAATGAAAAAGGTTTTGCATATAAAACCATCAGTAATTACAAACGTTCCTTAAAAGCATCATTCTATACAGCTATACAAGACGATTGTATCAGAAAAAATCCCTTTGATTTTGCACTTAATACCGTTCTAAAAGACGATACCAAACCTAAAGTAGCCTTAACTAAGGAGCAAGAAGAAATTCTACTTTCTTTTGCAGAAAGTGACGAAACTTATCAGAAATATTATGATGAAATCACGCTACTTCTTTGCACTGGACTTCGTATCTCTGAATTTTGTGGATTGCCTATGAAAGATTTAGACTTCCAAAATAGGATAATCAATGTAGACCATCAGTTATTAAAAGGTACAGGTATTGGCTACTATATTGAAAAACCTAAAACGGATAACGGTATTAGACAACTTCCTATGAGTGATAAAGTCTATGACACGTTAAAACGTGTGCTAGGCAATCGTAAAAAACCGAAAGCAATCATAGTTGATGGTTACAGTGACTTTATCTTCCTAAACAGAAACGGTTTACCCAAAGTAGCAAGTAGCTATGAAGCTATGTTCAAAGGTCTTGTTAAAAAGTATAACAAGAACCACAAGGATACATTACCTAATGTAACTCCACATACTTTTAGACACACATTTTGCACGAACTTAGCCAATGCAGGAAAGAACCCAAAATCATTACAATACCTTATGGGACATTCAAATATAATTCTTACATTAAACTACTATACACACGCTACATTTGATTCTGCAAAGGCAGAAATGACAAGGCTTATTGCGTAGGTAGCAAAGTGATGATTTACTACACTTTTACTACTTTTGATTACCAAAATATACTGTAATATGCCAGTATATGCGAAGTATCTTCCAAAACAACAAATGCCCATAAAGCCTATAAATACAGGCTATACGGACATTTGACATCTTATGAAAAGATAATTAGTTATTTATATAGTTTTTTATACATAAAATG
>CAZRRJ010000111.1:0-1036 GCA_964602515.1 uncultured Saccharicrinis sp.
GTTAGAACCAATTAAACGAGTCTAATTAATATGGCGTTACCTAAAACCTAGTGAGATTTAGCTAGGATATTTGATAATTGCGCAAAGTCAGTAAGTAGTTGATTTACAGTGTAAATTAGCTGTAGGCTGACGGTCAAAACCCAATAGATTTCCCCATATTAGGCGATAATATGAGCTATTGATGGTTTGACTAATGAATTTACAGTGTAAATTGTGAGTTTATTAGCAAACTATCACTATTGTTTTTAAAAGAGGAAATCAAAATGACTACAACTATCGCTACTAACCGTGCTACTTTCGTTGCTCAACTTAACGCTACTATCACTGCATCTAACGTGCTTAGTGCGTCTGTTGTCCATGCAGTACGTAATGTAATCGACCAAAACGGCAACCCGCAATCACTTGGTTACGTCCTAGCAGGCTTGGAAGAAGCATCATACAAGGTACGTTCGCCTAAAAACTACCAAACTATCATCAATTTCATTAACAGCTTTGTCGGCTGTGTGAAAGTGAAAGAAGAAGATGGTAGCTTTAAGCTGACTGACAATGGCGACTTTGCACTTAAAAAGTCAGAAAAACGCCTAACTAAAATCTTTGAAGCACACAAAATTGACGGCTTTAAAGACGGTATCAGCGGCGCTGAACTAGCTCCACTTATGGCACAACTAGGTACAAAACTAGATGAATACCTAGAAACCCGCGAGCGTGGCGACGACCTAGACGACGACGAACTTCCATCAATCTTTGCTGGTGCGAAAGATACCCGTACTGATGAAGAAAAAGAGGAAGATAAGAAGAAAAAAGCCGAAGAAACTAAGGCTAAAAACCGTCAACAATGGAACGATGGCGGTAAAGAAAAGCACGCAACAAAAGCAAAAGATATGGGTGAATCTTTCTTAGGCTACATTGCAGCGGTATGCAAGGCTTTTGGTCACACTGAAAATGAATTGATTGAAATGCTTGCGGCTAAGGATGCTGAATAAAACTAACGTGTAGTTAGATATTGACCTATCCATTGGTTTCAGTGGGTAGGTTT
>CAZRRJ010000112.1:0-1030 GCA_964602515.1 uncultured Saccharicrinis sp.
CAGGCCGTTGGGCGTCATTATGAAGAACGACTATGATAAACTTTAAACTTAGAGACTATGATAAAATAAATCCAGTTGGTCAAGAGCCAAATTTGTATTTAAGTTGGTTTTGGCTAACTGATGGAGATTTATGGTTAAAATATGGAGACCAGACAATTTACGAGTATTCAAAAGAAGCATTACAACATTTTGGAGACAAACTAAGCCCATATAACGATTACTACATTGTCAGATTTTTAGAAGATTTCACAGAACGTTTTGAAAAAATAAGTGAATCAATTCCTAAAAAATTTTACTGCCTGACAGAAAATATACAACAATTTAAAAATGACTCTCAAAGGTGGCTTGACATATATGATACTGACGAAGATGAATACAGCGACTTTTATTTTGATGACTATGACAAATTAATCTCATGGACTTATGAACGACTTTTTGACTCTGGACATTTAATTGGTGGACCTCATTTGTCGTTTTTTAGACACAAAGATAAAATTCGAATTGTTTGGGATACTGAACATACGTTGGAAAATGGAATTAGTTTGTGGACAGCAAAAGATGGAAATTTTGAAATGAACTATTCTGACTTTGTAAATGAAGTAAAAAAATTTGGACAGAATTTCTTTGAAGAAATGGACAATCAAATCGAGTTGACACTTGCAAAAGATTGGGGTGACATAAAAGTGGATAAAGCTAGACTTAAAGAAGAGCATAAAGAGAGGAAACAGGAATTTTATAAAAACCTATTTTTTCTTGAACAAGAGACAAATGATGAAACTGATTGGATTGGAATTGATAAATTATACGAACGAATGATAAACGAAATAAAATAACGAACGCCCAACAACAGCTAATAAAAAATACGGGTACAGAGCTTTATACAAGTGTTTCCGTGCTTGGTTGCTCCGCCAAGACATCCGTCTTGACTATTTACGATAAATTATTAAATTGCAGTCAATACAAATGCTTGGCTCATGAGAAAACCGATACGGCAGAGTTATCAAGTCCGTACTTTTCATAGCTAATCGTT
>CAZRRJ010000113.1:0-1021 GCA_964602515.1 uncultured Saccharicrinis sp.
ATTGAGAAGATGATGGAGTAACGGGCGATGAGAACGGTAGTTTGGCAATCATTGAGTGAATCTCAGCAAGATTCAATTTTAGAGCGCCCAGCCATTGCAGAAGGCGCGAACATCACAGCGGCGGTTTCAGAGGTTATCGCAAAAGTTCGAAATGACGGTGATGCCGCGTTACTGGAATTGACAGAAAAGTTTGACCGAGTTCGACCAGATTCAATTCGTGTTTCTAGCCAAGAAATTGATGCCGCTTCAGCGCGTTTATCGGCAGAAATGAAACAAGCACTAGAGCAGGCTTACAGCAATATCGCGAAGTTTCACAAAGCGCAAAAGCCACAGCCAATCAAAGTTGAAACTCATCCGGGCGTAGTGTGTGAGCAAGTGACTCGCGCAATCCAAAAAGTGGGTTTGTATATTCCTGGTGGTAGCGCGCCACTTCCTTCAACCGTATTGATGCTTGGTGTACCAGCGAAAATTGCAGGTTGTCGCAAAGTGGTGCTGTGTTCTCCACCACCAATCGCGGATGAAATTCTTTACGTCGCTAAGCTGTGTGATATCGACGAAGTGTACAACGTTGGTGGCGGTCAAGCGGTAGCTGCCATGGCGTATGGTACAGAAACCGTTAGCAAAGTGGACAAGATCTTTGGCCCAGGTAACGCTTATGTGACAGAAGCCAAGCGTCAGGTTAGCAACGATTTTCGTGGCGCGGCGATTGATATGCCAGCCGGTCCATCTGAAGTGTTAGTCATTGCCGATGAAACCGCAGACCCAGACTTTATTGCCGCTGACTTGCTGAGCCAAGCCGAGCACGGTCCTGATTCTCAAGTGGTATTGGTTACGCCATCACCAGTGATCGCCGACCAGGTAACGGATGCGGTTCAACGTCAACTTAAAGAACTATCACGTGCGGAAATCGCAGAGAAAGCACTGGCATCAAGCCTGATCATTATCTCTGAATCGATTACCCAAGCGATCTCGATTTCTAACTATTACGGCCCTGAGCACTTAATCGTGTAGACGAAGAATC
>CAZRRJ010000114.1:0-1019 GCA_964602515.1 uncultured Saccharicrinis sp.
AACCTAAGAATGTAGGGAAAGCAAATGAAACGAGTAAAAAGGAACAAGCTAAGCTTGAGTTAAACTCAGCATTCGCTAAACAATGGGACAAAGGTTATCGTTATGATAAAAGCGATGCACTGGAAGCTCGTAACATTCTTCCGATGTTAGCTCATGACTATCTTAAGAAATCCCATAAGATTACTTACCCATGTTATGTTTCTCGTAAACTAGATGGTGTCCGTTGTTTTGCTAAAGCCACAGATACTACAGTGCATTTGACATCACGTATGGGTAAAAGATATCTAACACCTCTTAGAATTCTTGTTGAACTTTTAGTCTTAAGAGAAGCCACCGGTATTGAAAAGTTCGATGGAGAACTGTACATACATGGTGTCTTATTGCAAGACATTGTAGGTGCGGCTAAGAAACAAAAAGAACTGACTGATAAACTAGAATACCATATCTTTGATATTCCAGTTGCGGACAAAGGTTTCGAAAGCAGGCTTAAAGATTTAAAAGAGATAGAAAAAGCTATTAAGCAGTTTGATTTAAAGCATATTAAAGTTGTAACAAACACTTTAGTTGAATCTGAGGATGAAGCACGAAGTGTAATGAATGATTATCTAGATGAGGGTTATGAGGGGTTAATGCTTCGTAATCGTTATGGAAAGTATGAGTTCGGTGACCGTTCTAATGATTTGCAGAAGTGGAAAGATTTTCAGGATATGGAAGTCAAGATAATTTCTGTAAGAAAAGATAAGAATGAGGAAGGCGTATATACTTGTAAGATGAAAGATGGGAAAGAAGTGGAGTGTAAAATGATTGGTTCATTTGAAACACGAAACTATGAAGCTTGTGTTAAAAATATAGGTAAATGGATTACTTTGAAATACCAAGCACTGACCAAAGATGGAATCCCACAATTTCCAGTAGGTATAGCTTTCCGAGATTGTGATAAGAAAGGCAACCCATTAGTTTAAGGATGAACTATGTATTTTATTGTTAGTAAGTATGAGATTGGAAAACACACAGAAGTG
>CAZRRJ010000115.1:0-1014 GCA_964602515.1 uncultured Saccharicrinis sp.
ACGTAGCGAGACGCTACGCCAAACGATATCGTATATTTGTTGCTACGGGGAACGGGGGTAAATATGGTTGTTTGTAGATTATTAATACTTTTTACCAATTCCTTTTCATAACCTTTTGCCTTTATTTTATTTAGTAACTGTGAGGCTTCTTGGTTATTTTTTACCGTAGCAAATAACTTATTAATGGCATAAGCTTTATCAACTGTCAGCGCTTGCCCGTCATTCATTATTATTTCAAAAAACTTAAAACGGGTTTGTGCATCTTTTCCCATTGGTATTTAAATAAAGCGGTACCATTGGTATAGTCCATCAGGTTTTCTGTTGTGCCTTTAGGTATCAGGGCTTCGTTTTCTTCGCTAAAGGTATGACGCAAGCGAAATACACCATGGGCCAACTCGTGGGCGAGCGTTTGTATATCGCCTCCTTTATAGATAAAGCCAAATTGCCGTTGGACAGGCATATAACCTAACTTTATTATCTCTTTTTATAATACTTATTCTTCATTAACTTCTCCTCCATTTCCTTTTCTGTAGGGTAGCTTCGCCTTGTTGGTTTGGGTGCCTTTGAAAAAAGATTTTTTATCCGTTTTAGCATAGGGGTTGGTTTATAATCATCATACAAATCAAAAACAAGACCTTGATTATATAACTTATCCTTCTTAAGAAAACGTTTAAATTCTTTGATTTCTTTAATTAGATAGTGAATTGCACCCCAAATAAATAAACCAGCAAAGCCAATCATTCCTGCTTTTCCCCAGGTATTAACGATTAACATCTGTATAGCTTGAGCCCCTCGTTGATTACTACCTCCAATTAATTCCTGTTCTCCAAACATTTCAAACAACTCCTGTTCACTATAACTTTGTATCTGAAAAAAAACCAGATACTTACAGAAAATATAAATACCCGTAATAACAATAACTGATAATATACAGGCTTTCTTTTAAATACTTTTCTTTTCTTTTTCTTCATGCTTTAATATTGTTTCTGAATGGACTTTTTAATAATTGACTCT
>CAZRRJ010000116.1:0-1000 GCA_964602515.1 uncultured Saccharicrinis sp.
GAGCTGCTGAAACCGCGCCTGCAGCTGCTGGCGGATCGCCGCCACATCAACGGCTGAGCCTGCTGCCATCGGCGTAGCACTGATCTCTTCCTCGTCCGGCGTTTCGTCCACCAGAACACCGAGCATGTTGCGCTCGGCCGCTCGAACAATCTGCTTGAGGTGACCCGGCTTGAGGTCCCAGAGCGCATCGGCATGCCAGCTGACCGGGCAGTTGCTGCGTCCGACCACCTTGATGCGCTGACCAGCGAGCTCAACATCGGCATTCATCTGGCTGACCAGATGATCCAGGGGGATGTTCCAGTCGCGATCGACGCGCCCTTCCTCGTCGAAATCGACCTGAAAGCCAACAGCTGCTTTTACCTGCAGACGACTGTTGATCTGCACATAGGCGCTGTAGAGCAGCTTGTTGGCAAATTCCTGCAGATACACCACACCATCGAGAATCGCCTCGAACTCCTGAAACAGCATCTCCTTACACACATGGCCGTCGGCGTCGAAAAACATCACCGCTTCGGTAATGGGGCTGTAACTCATGGGGTGCTCCGCTGCAAAAGGCTTCCTTAGGATAGATCGATTGGCTTTGCACAGGCCAAACCGCCCTATTCTAACGAACTCTGCCGATGAAAACAGGACCAAGATCGTTACAAGCCTATTCGCCTAGCGCCAACAAAACCGTGTCCAAGCTAACAGCTATGCACTACTTAAAAAAACAGCCAGAAGAAAGGCAAAGGCGCCAGCCCCCTTAAGACAACGACATACTGATCGGCACAAATCTGTCGGCCCTGAATTTATCTGAGTTTTTTCTGGCGTAAATTTGGGCAGCTCCTACTACCCAAATGAAAGGCGACTCGATCAGAAGAGCCTGATTCCTGACTGGCACGGCCAGCCCCCTCATGACTTTTTTCAGTTTTGATCTCTGGCCTAACGAGGGACTGGCCTCAGGATCTATCGGCCAAGTTAAACGACAAAAAATCATTCAACGAAAACGAAAAATGCCCCT